>NZ_CP035042.1 GCF_009834345.1 Billgrantia tianxiuensis
GTTTTCCACAGGAGCGTTCGGCATTGCCTGGCATGTGGATAACCCGCCGGCCGAAGGATACAATGGCCGGTCATGCATCAACGGGTATGGTGAGGTCGAGTGTCTCTAGCTCTCTGGCAACAGTGTCTGGAATACCTGCAGGACGAGCTGAACGCCCAGCAGTTCAATACTTGGATTCGTCCGCTCCAAGCCGAGGAGGGGGACGCCAACGAGCTGCGTCTGCTGGCGCCCAATCGCTTCGTTCGCGACTGGGTTGGCGACAAGTATGCCAAGCGTATCAACGAGCTGCTCAGGGATCTGTCACCTGCCAAGCCGCCGCGTGTGGTGCTGACCGTGGGCAGCCGCCAGGCGGCGACAGTCAAGCCGCAGCCGCGCGACTTGGGGGCTCCTGTCTCGGCCAACCCCCACTCGCCCTTGGCGCCGGCGGTTCAGGTGCCACCGCGTGGCGATATCGGTGACGAGCGCGAAATTGACCAACTGCGCGAGGAGGGGGCCACGTCACGCCGCTCCGGCGCGGAACGTGAGGTGCAAGTCGAAGGCAGTTTGAAGCACAGCAGTGGCCTCAACCCCAGCTTCACCTTCGAAACCTTCGTCGAGGGCAAGTCCAACCAGTTGGCTCGGGCCGCCTCGCGACAGGTTTCCGAGAACCCCGGCGGCGCCTATAACCCGCTCTTTCTCTATGGTGGCGTCGGCCTGGGCAAGACTCACCTGATGCACGCCGTGGGCAACGCCCTGGCGGCTCGGCGCGAGAACGCTCGTGTCGTCTACCTGCATTCCGAGCGCTTCGTGGCGGACATGGTCAAGGCGTTGCAGCTCAACGCCATCAACGACTTCAAGCGCTTCTACCGCAGTGTCGATGCGCTGCTGATCGACGACATCCAGTTCTTTGCCGGCAAGGAGCGCTCCCAGGAGGAGTTCTTCCATACTTTCAATGCCCTGCTCGAGGGTGGCCAGCAGATGATCCTCACCTCGGACCGCTACCCCAAGGAGATCAGCGGTGTCGAGGAGCGTCTCAAGTCGCGCTTCGGCTGGGGGCTGACCGTGGCCATCGAACCGCCCGAACTGGAAACCCGGGTCGCCATCCTGATGAAGAAGGCGGACCAGGCCAAGGTGGATCTGCCGCACGATGCCGCCTTCTTCATTGCCCAGAAGATCCGCTCCAACGTGCGCGAACTCGAAGGGGCGCTGAAGAAAGTCATCGCCGACTCCCACTTCATGGGCAAGCCGATCACCCAGGACTTCATCCGCGAGTCGCTGAAGGACCTGCTGGCGCTGCAGGACAAGCAGGTGGGCGTCGACAATATCCAGCGCACCGTTGCTGAGTACTACAAGATCAAGCTGGCCGACCTGCTCTCCAAGCGGCGCTCGCGCTCGGTGGCACGGCCACGGCAGGTGGCCATGGCACTGGCCAAGGAATTGACCAACCATAGCCTGCCGGAAATCGGCGATGCCTTCGGCGGGCGTGATCACACCACGGTGCTGCATGCCTGTCGCAAGGTTCAGGCGCTGCAAGAAGAAAGTGCCGATATCCGTGAGGATTACAAGAACCTGCTGCGACTGCTGACCAGCTGACGCATGCTCACCGGGACGCCAGACCCAACGCCCGACATCCATCTACAGGACGAGACGTGGAGCCGACATGAGATTTTCCATTACCCGAGAAGCGCTGCTCCGGCCGCTGGCACTGGTGGCTGGCGTGGTGGAGCGGCGCCAGACCCTGCCGGTGCTGTCCAACGTGCTGATCCAGGTCGATCAGGATCAGGTGGCCCTGACCGGCACCGACCTCGAAGTCGAACTGATCGGTCGCACGGCCGCCTCTCAGGTCGAGGTGCCAGGTGCCGTCACCGTGCCTGCCCGCAAGCTGATGGACATCTGTAAATCGCTGCCCGACCAGGCCGAACTTCAGTTCAGTTTGGAGGAAGGGCGTGCCGTGCTGCGTAGCGGTCGTTCCCGCTTCACTCTGTCGACCCTGCCGGTTGCCGAGTTCCCCAATATCGAGGACAGCGCTGGCGATGTCGAACTCAGCCTGCCGCGTGGAACGCTCAAGCACCTGATCGACTCCACCTCCTTTGCCATGGCCCAGCAGGACGTGCGCTATTACCTCAACGGTATGCTGCTCGAGCTGCGTTCCAACCTGGTGCGCACCGTTGCGACCGACGGCCATCGCCTCGCCGTCTGCTCGCGCCCTGCCGAGATCCAGGTCGAGCCGGCACGCAAGCTCATCGTGCCACGCAAGGGCGTGCTCGAGCTGGTGCGTCTGCTCGACGATAGCGACGAGCCGGTGACGCTGACGCTGAGTGCCAGCCACGTACGTGCCCATACCGGCGATTTCACCTTCACCTCGAAGCTGGTCGACGGAAAATTCCCCGACTACGAGCGCGTGGTGCCGCGTGGTGGCGACAAGGTATTCATCGCTGATCGCACCGAGCTGCGCCAGGTGCTCTCACGGACCTCTATTCTCTCCAACGAGAAGTATCGTGGCGTTCGGCTGCACCTTCAGGAGGGTAACCTTCAGGTCATGGCCAACAACCCCGAGCAGGAAGAGGCCGAGGAGAACGTGGCGGTCGAGTATGGCGGGGAGGCCCTCGAGATAGGCTTTAATGTCGGCTATCTCATTGATGTGCTTAATGTTATTGGCGAGGATCGGGTGCAGATGACGCTTGCCGATTCGAACAGCAGCGCCTTGATGGAAGAGCCCGGCGGGGGCGATGCCCTGTATGTCGTCATGCCCATGCGTCTCTGAAGTATCCGGGGACCTCATTTCTCACCGTGCCCGGCTGTCGTGCGATACAGTCGGGCTCGGTCGTACGTTGCATAGTGCTTCATGCTGATCGATCGCCTCGCTTTTACCGGCCTGAGGAACCTCGAGGCGCTCGACCTGACGCCGAGCCCTGGCATCAACCTGGTCGTGGGGCCCAACGGCAGCGGCAAGACCAGCCTCCTCGAGGGGCTACACATCCTCGGTATGGGACGCTCCTTCCGCACCCGGCAGCTGAAACACGTCATTTCCCACGAGGCCCCGGAGATGACGCTTTTTGCCCGCTTGGCCGGGGAAACTCCCATGCCTATCGGCATACGTCGGTCACGCGAGGCGGCCGAGCTTGAGATGCGCATGGGTGGTGAACGAGTACCGCGCCTGGCGCAACTGATCGAGGCATTGCCGCTGCAACTGGTCAACCCCGATGCCTTTCGGCTGCTCGAGGGGACACCTGCCGGCCGGCGCGAATTTCTCGATTGGGGAGTGTTTCACGTGAAACACGGCTTCTACGATGCCTGGCGGCGCGCCAAACGTGCGCTGAAGCATCGGAATGCACTCCTCAGACATGATAGAATAGACGCCAATAGCATGGCCGCCTGGGAGCAGGAGCTGGCCCAATGGGGCGAGCGAATCGATGCCCTGCGGCTGGAATGGATGGCCCATTTCGTTCCCGTCTTCGAGGAAACGCTGAGCAGGTTGATTGAGCTGCCTGCGCTGAGCTTGCGTTACTCCCGAGGCTGGGACAAGCAGCGTTCACTGCTCGACGTACTCGAGCAGGGGCGCATGACGGATCGCCAGATGGGATTTACCCAGAACGGTCCGCAGCGCGCCGACCTGCGAATTCGGCTGGGTCGACGCCCTGCCATCGAGGTGCTTTCCCGGGGCCAGCAAAAGCTCGTGGTAAGCGCGCTCAAGCTAGCGCAAGGAAGACTGCTGGAACGGATGACCGGCCGCAGCTGTCTTTATCTGGTCGATGACCTGCCGGCCGAACTCGACGCTAAGCATCGGCGTGTTTTTTGCCGGCTGCTGGAATCGATGCGTTGCCAGGCTTTCATCACAAGTGTCGAACACGATGCCCTGGTGGGCCCCTGGGAGTCCCACATGCCAGTCGCGATGTTTCACGTGAAACAGTCGCCAGCTGGAACCGGGCAGCTAGTGCCCCAGGCACAGATAGATTTCATGACGGAGTAGTCAATGAGCGAGCAGGCTTACGACTCATCGAGCATCAAGGTTCTCAAGGGACTGGATGCCGTGCGCAAGCGTCCCGGCATGTATATCGGCGATACCGATGACGGGACAGGCCTTCACCACATGGTGTTCGAGCTGGTGGACAACTCCATCGATGAAGCCTTGGCGGGATACTGCAGCGAAATCCGCGTCATCATTCACCCGGACGAGTCCATCACCGTCAGTGACAACGGTCGCGGCGTGCCTACCGACATCCACGAGGAAGAGGGCGTGTCGGCGGCGGAAGTCATCATGACGGTGCTGCACGCCGGCGGTAAGTTCGACGACAACTCCTACAAGGTGTCGGGCGGACTGCATGGCGTCGGTGTGTCAGTGGTCAACGCACTTTCCGAGGAGCTCAAGCTGACGATCTGGCGGGCCGGACAGGTTCATGAGCAGGTCTACCACCACGGCGTGCCCCAGGCACCGCTCAGCGTAGTCGGCAAGACGGAAAAGACCGGCACTCGGGTACATTTCAAACCCTCTGCCAATACCTTCGCCAATATCGAGTTCCACTACGATATCCTGGCCAAGCGGCTGCGCGAACTCTCGTTTCTCAACTCCGGCGTGGCGATTCGTCTTGTCGACGAGCGTAGCGGCAAGGAGGAACTGTTTCACTACGAGGGCGGGCTCAGGGCTTTCGTCAACCACCTCAACAGCAACAAGACCGTGCTCAACCCTGTGTTTCACTTCGAAGCCGAGCGTGAGGATGGTGTGGTCGTCGAAGTGGCGATGCAGTGGAGCGACTCGTTCTCCGAGAATATCTTCTGTTATACCAACAACATACCGCAGCGTGACGGCGGTACCCACCTGGCAGGCTTCCGTGCGGCGCTGACCCGCACCTTGAACGGCTACATCGAATCCGAAGGGCTGCTGAAGAAGTCCAAGGTGGCCACGTCGGGTGACGATGCCCGCGAGGGCCTGACGGCGATTATCTCGGTCAAGGTGCCGGATCCCAAGTTCTCCTCGCAGACCAAGGACAAGCTGGTCTCTTCCGAGGTCAAGACCGCGGTAGAACAAGAGATGGGTCGCTTGTTCTCGGACTATCTGATCGAGAATCCCAACGACGCCAAGTCGATCGTCAACAAGATGCTCGACGCGGCCCGTGCGCGTGAGGCGGCGCGCAAGGCGCGCGACATGACGCGCCGCAAGGGAGCGCTGGACATCGCTGGCCTGCCCGGAAAGTTGGCTGACTGTCAGGAGAAGGACCCGAGCCTCTCCGAGCTGTTCCTGGTCGAGGGTGATTCGGCCGGAGGTAGCGCCAAGCAGGGCCGTGACCGTCGTACCCAGGCAATCCTGCCGCTAAAGGGCAAGATCCTCAACGTCGAGAAGGCTCGCTTCGACAAGATGCTGTCGTCCGCCGAGGTGGGAACGCTGATCACGGCGCTGGGCTGTGGCATTGGCCGCGAGGAGTTCAATCCCGACAAGCTGCGTTATCACTCGATTATCATCATGACCGATGCGGACGTCGACGGTTCTCACATCCGCACGCTGTTGCTGACCTTCTTCTTCCGCCAGATGTCGCAGCTGATCGAACGTGGGCACGTGTTCATTGCCCAGCCGCCGCTCTACAAGATCAAGCGTGGCAAGCAGGAGACCTACCTCAAGGACGAACAGGCACTGATCGACTACCTGACGACCACGGCAATGGACGGCGCCAGGCTCTACGTCAATCCGGATGCTCCGCCCGTCACCGGCGCACAGCTCGAGGCGCTGGTGGGGCAGTACCGCGATGTGATGAAGCGCATCGACCGACTCTCGCGGGTGTATCCCAACGAAGTCCTGCGCAAGGTCGTGCATGCGGCACGCCTCGAGGGTGAAGCGAGCCTGAAGGATCGCGTCACCATGCAGAACTGGATCGCCTATCTGCAGGAGCAGATGGACGCCTTGGTCGCTTACGAGGGCGGACCTCGCTATACCTTCCGCCTGGAGGAGGACAGCGAGCGCGAACTCTTCCTGCCGGCAGTGACGCTCACGGCACATGGCGTCAGCTCCGACTACGTCTGGGGGATCGACTTCTTCACCAGCGCCGACTACCGCGCCATGGCTGCGCTGGGAGAAACGCTGGAAGGCTTGCTTGAGGAGGGTGCCTACATCGCCCGCGGCGAGCGCAAGAAGAACGTCACCACTTTCTACCAGGCTCTCGAGTGGCTGATGGCCGAAGCACAGCGGGGGCTTTCGGTGCAGCGCTACAAGGGGCTGGGCGAGATGAACCCGGACCAGCTGTGGGAAACCACTATGGATCCCGAGACTCGCCGCCTGCTACGGGTTTCGATCGAGGACGCGGTGGCCGCCGACATGATGTTCAACACGCTGATGGGCGACGAGGTCGAGCCGCGCCGCGCCTTCATCGAGAGCAATGCGCTGGTAGCCAACCTGGACGTCTGAGTCGCTGCGGTGTTTCACGTGAAACACCGCGTCAAAAGAAAGGGCCAGTTCAATTGAACTGGCCCTTTCTTTTTGCTGCACGAGGTCTGCTGCGAAACAGCCAGCCCGGCCACGCAATCAATCGCTCAGCGACTCCCGAGCAACCAGTCGACGAAGCCGGCCAGGTCGTCGAAGATCAACGCACCCTCCAGGCCCACTCCCTTGGCTTCGGTCTTGTTCCCCTTGCCGGTTCTGACCAGTACCGGGCGGCAGCCCATGGGCTCGCCGGCCTGAAGGTCGCGCAGGCTATCGCCTACCATCCAGCTGCCCGCGAGGCTCTGCAGTCCCAAGGCGGCACGAATTTCCTCAAGCAAGCCTGGTAGAGGCTTGCGACATGAGCAGCCGTCATCGGGTCCATGCGGGCAGTAAGCAATATATGCAATCTTTCCTCCTGCATCGCCAACCAGTCTTTCGAGCTCGGCATGCATCGTTTCCAGCGTTGCTTCATCGTAGTAGCCGCGGGAAATGCCGGACTGGTTGGTGGCAACGGCCACCGTCCAGCCGGCACGCGCCAGGCGTGCAATGGCTTCGATCGAGGAGGGGTAGGGGATCCACTCGTCCAGTGACTTGATGTAGGCGTCGGAGTCTCGATTGATGACGCCGTCCCTGTCGAGGATGACGAGCCTGGAGGCATCGGGCATGTTGCGTACCAAAAGCTAAGGGGTTGGAGAAGAAGGAGGAAGTGTTTCACGTGAAACACGTCATGCCAAGTCATTGGCACAGTGCATCGGGAGCAGGACATCGGAAGCGCTGTCTTCTGGCGATGATGCGTTCCACGTGAAACGTCATGAGTGGCAATAAAAAACCGGCCGGGCAAATGCCTCGGCCGGTGGGTACCCAAGCGCTTTACTGCTGCAGCAGGGCGATATCGGCAACTTCGAGGAACAGGCCTTGGAGCTGGGCCAGCAATGCCAGGCGGTTGCGACGAATGGCATCGTCGTCGGCCATGACCATGACATCATCGAAGAAGCCATCCACCGGAGCGCGCAGTCCTGCAAGAATGTCCAGCGCTTCGCGATAGCGTCCCTCGGCGAACAGTGGCATGACGCGCTCGCGGCTCGACGAGACGGCATCGAACAGGGTCCGCTCGGCGGCTTCCTGCAGCTGGCTGGCATCGATCTGGCTGCCGACCTCATCGGCCTGCTTGGCCAGGATGTTGGAGACCCGCTTGTTGGCGGCTGCCAGTGCAGCGGCTTCCTCGCGCTGAGTGAAGGCATGCACGGCTCGCAGACGGCGTGAGAAGTCCAGCGGCTTGGTTACCGGGCGGGCCCGCACCGCCAGGTAGACCTCGGCGGGGATGCCTTCGTCCTGTCCCCAGGCGCGGAAGCGATCAAGCATGTAGCTGAGCACTTCCTCGACCAGGTTCTCCGCATAGGGCAGCTCCTGATGCTGCGCGGCGGCCAGTTCGAGCAGCTCGCGCAGGTCGAGGTCGAGCTCGCCCTTGATCATGATGTTGAGCACACCGATGGCGGCACGACGCAGGGCGAACGGGTCCTTGGTGCCGCTGGGCCGCTGGCCGATACCGAAGATGCCCGTCAGGGTGTCCAGACGGTCGGCGAGCGCCAAGGCCTGACCGGTAGGGCTAACCGGGATCTCATCGGCAGCGAAGCGCGGCAGGTACTGCTCCTCAAGGGCCTGGGCCACTTCGGCGGGCTCGCCGTCATGGGTGGCGTAGTAACGTCCCATGATGCCCTGCAGTTCGGGGAACTCGAGCACCATCTCGGTGACGAGATCGCACTTGGCGAGTTCGGCGGCACGGCGAGCCTTGGCCACATCGCCGCCGATACGTCCGGCAATAAAGGCGGCCACGGCGGCGCTGCGGTGCGCCTTGTCGGCCAGGGTGCCGAGCTGCTGTTGGAACACCACGTTGGCCAGGCCACCGATGCGCGCGGCCAACGGCTGCTTGCGGTCGGTATCGAAGAAAAAGGCAGCGTCGGCCAGGCGCGGACGAATGACTTTCTCGTTACCCTCGATGACCCGTTGGGGGTCCTGGCTGTCAATGTTCGAGATGGTAATGAACTGTGGCTTGAGCCGACCCTGCTCGTCGAGCAGGTGGAAGTACTTCTGGTTGGCCTTCATCGAGGAGATGAGACACTCCGAAGGCACCTCGAGGAAGCGCTCATCGAAGCTGCCGGTGAGTGCCACCGGCCATTCGACCAGACCGCTCACCTCCGTGAGCAATGCCTCGTCGATGACGGCCTGGGCCTCCTGTACCTCCGCTTCGGCCAGCACTTGTTCGCGAATACGCTCACGGCGCAGCTCGCGGTCGGCCAAGACCCAGGCCTGCTCGAGAGCGCCGAGATAGTCGTCGGCGTGAGCCAGATCGAGGGGCTCGGGGGCGTGGAAACGATGGCCGCGAGTGGTGCGACCGGCCTTGAGTCCCAGTGCTTCGGCCTCGACCACCTCGCTGCCGTAGAGCATCACCAGCCAGTGCACCGGTCGCGAGAACTCGACTCGGGAGGCGCCCCAGCGCATGTTCTTGGGCACCGGTAGGGCAGAGATCGCCTTGCCGACAATGGCGGGGAGCAGCGCAGTGGTGGCTTCGCCACGCTGCTGCTCGCGATAGCCGAGCCAGGTGCCCTTGTCGGTTTCCAGGTGGATCAGGTCGGCCACTTCGACGCCACAAGAGCGGGCAAAGCCTTCGGCGGCCTTGGTCGGCTGGCCATCCTTGTAGGCGGCGGCGAGGGCCGGCCCGCGGCGCTCCACTTCGCGGTCCGGCTGCTTGTCGGCCAGCTCGGTGACCTGTACTGCCAGGCGGCGCGGGGTGGCATAGGCGCGGATGTCGCTGAAGGCAACTTCGGCATCGTCCAGGCCACGGCGAATGCCCTCGGCCAACGCGTCCGAGAGCGCGTCAATGGCGCTTGGCGGCAGTTCCTCGACGCCTAGTTCAATCAAGAAAGTGTTGGCGGCCATTACGCATCTCCCTGTTCGGCGGTCTTGTCCTGGGCCAGCAGTTCCTGGCGCAGGGCTTCGGGGGCCAGCGGGAAGCCGGCTGCCTTGCGTGAGGCGTAGTAGGCATGGGCCACGTCACGGGCCATGGTGCGCACGCGCAGAATGAAGCGCTGACGTTCGGTCACCGAGATGGCGTGGCGCGCATCGAGCAGGTTGAAGGTGTGTGACGCCTTGAGCACCTGCTCGTAAGCCGGCAGTGGCAGGCCGGCTTCGAGCAGCTTGGCGCACTCACGCTCCTGATGATCGAAGGCGTCGAACAGGGTGGGCACGTCGGCGTGCTCGAAGTTGTACGCTGACTGTTCACGCTCGTTCTGCAGATAGACGTCGCCGTAGGTGACCTTGGTGCCGTCCGGGGCGGTGGTCCATACCAGGTCGTAAACGCTGTCGACGTTCTGCAGGTACATGGCGATGCGTTCGAGACCGTAGGTGAGCTCGCCGGTGACCGGGTAACACTCCAGGCCGCCGGCCTGCTGGAAATAGGTGAACTGCGTCACCTCCATGCCGTTGAGCCACACCTCCCAGCCCAGGCCCCAGGCGCCCAGGGTCGGCGACTCCCAGTTGTCCTCGACGAAGCGAATGTCATGCACCAGCGGGTCGATGCCCAGCCGTACCAGCGAGCCGAGAAAGCGCTCCTGCAGGTCGGCCGGGGAGGGCTTCATGACGACCTGGAACTGATAGTAGTGCTGCAGACGGTTGGGGTTTTCGCCGTAGCGGCCATCGGTGGGGCGACGGGAGGGCTGCACGTAGGCGGCATTCCAGGTTTCCGGGCCGATGGAGCGCAGGAAAGTGGCTGGGTGAAAGGTGCCGGCCCCGACCTCCATGTCCAGAGGTTGGAGCACCACGCAGCCTTGTTCGGCCCAGTACTGTTGCAGGGCGAGTATCAGGCCCTGGAAAGTGGTCGCGTCTGGCGTCGACCCTGGAGCCGAGGTCGACGAAGGTGTCGAGAGCGTCTGCGACGGGTTTGACGAGGGAGTCATTGCGGAAGCACCGTTGGCCATGAATTCACAGGGCGTCAAGTATACAATCACAGGCACATCGGTTATAGGCGCAACGGTTGCGCCTCAGCGAGGTTCACAATGATCGTAGTGACAGGTGGCGCCGGCTTCATCGGCTCGAATCTGGTCAAGGCACTCAACGAGCGCGGGCGGGATGACGTGCTGGTCGTCGATGACCTGCGCGACGGCACCAAGTTCGTCAACCTGGTGGACTGCACCCTGGGCGACTATCTCGACAAGGACGACTTCCGTGCGCGAATCGAGGCAGCGCTGCGCGGCGAGCCTTCCCGCTTGCCGCCGATCGAAGCGATCTTCCACGAAGGTGCCTGCTCGGACACCACCGAGTGGGACGGTCGCTTCATGCTCGACAACAACTTCGAGTACTCCAAGGTGCTGCTCCACTACTGCCAGCAGCAGGGCATTCCCTTCCTCTATGCTTCCTCGGCGGCAACCTACGGCGGCAGCCAGGTGTTCCGCGAGGAGCCTGAGTACGAAAAGCCGTTGAACGTTTACGGCTACTCCAAGCTGTTGTTCGACCAGCACGTGCGTCAACACTGGGACGAGTTTTCCAGCCAGGTGGTGGGTTTCCGCTACTTCAACGTCTACGGCCCGCGCGAGCAGCACAAGGGCAAGATGTCGAGCGTCGCCTACCACAACCACACCCAGGTCAGGGCAGGCCAGGACCTCCGGCTGTTCGGTGCCTGGGACGGCTATGAGGCAGGCATGCAGAGTCGCGACTTCGTCTATGTGGGCGACGTGGTGGACGTCAACCTGTGGTTCCTCGACAACCCCGGCAAATCGGGCATCTTCAACCTCGGCTCCGGCCGGGCCGAGCCGTTCAAGGCCATCGGCGAGGCGGTCATCGATTTCTACGGCCGCGGTCGCATCGAGTACATCGACTTTCCCGAGGAGCTCAAGGGGCGCTACCAGAGTTATACCCGGGCGGACATCTCGCGCCTGCGCGAGGCGGGCTACGCGCGCGAGTTCCGCACCGTTGCCGAAGGCGTGAAGGCGTATCTCGAGTGGCTGAACGGGGCGCAGGGATGAGGCAGGCGGCAACGCCGACATCTCGCATTCTGGTCGTCGGCCCTTCCTGGGTCGGCGACATGGTCATGGCGCAGAGCCTGTTCAAGAGCCTGAAACAGCGCCAGCCCGAGTGTCGCATCGGTGTCGTGGCGCCAGGTTGGTCGCAGCCAATCCTCGAACGCATGGAGGAGGTCGACGAGGTGTCGACCCTCGATGTCGGTCACGGTGAGTTTGGCTGGGGAACCCGGCGCGCCCTGGCGCGACAGCTGCGGGGGCGCTTCGACAGGGCCATCGTGTTGCCGCGCTCGTGGAAGTCGGCACTGGTGCCGTTCCTGGCCCGTATACCCCGACGTACGGGGTTCACCGGCGAGCAGCGCTATGGCGTGATCAACGATCGGCGCGAACTCGACAAGACGGTGCTGGACCAGACCGTCAAGCGCTTCGTGGCGCTGGGCCTGGCGGCGGAAGAGGTGCGAGGTGGAGAGTTTGCCATTCCCCGCCCGCAGCTGAGGGTCGATGCCGACAACCTGATAGAGCTGCGCATCCGCCTGGGACTGACTTCTCGTCCGGCCATCGGCATGATGCCCGGCGCCGAATACGGCCCGGCCAAGCAGTGGCCGCTAGGGCATTTTCGCGAGCTGGCCGAGCGCCTGGTGGCCGAAGGTTTCGAAATACGCGTGCTGGGCGGACCCAAGGATGTCGCTGCCGGGGAGACGATTGCCGAAGGGCTGCCTCAGGTGCATAACCTGTGCGGCCAGACGCGCCTGGCCGATGCGGTCGACCTGCTGGCCGACTGCCAGCAGGTGGTAACCAACGACTCCGGCCTGATGCACGTGGCCGCCGCGGTGGGCACTCGCGTCCATGCGCTCTACGGCTCGTCCTCGCCGGGCTATACACCGCCGTTGACCGACAGCGCCGTGATTCACTATCTAGGCCTGGATTGTTCGCCCTGCTTCGAACGTCACTGCCCGCTGGGACATACCAACTGCCTGGTGCAGCTCTCGCCCCAGCGCGTGCTGGCCGCCGTACTGGCCGCTTCTCCAGCGGCATTCACGCGCGGCTGAGTCGGCGACCTACTGTACCGTGGCGGGCTCCTCGCCAGTGGCATCCTCGGGTGTTTCCACGACCTGTTCCTGGGGCTCCGGCTCGGGATCCTGGCGCGGCGGCGCCAGCCCTCCCAGAGACGCTCCTGCAACGCGATCTCCTCACGCATGCGGGCGTTGAAGAACTCCTTGCCGTGCTCCTCGAGTAGGGTCGGCTCGTCGGAGAGCAGCGAAACCCCAAGGCCGGCGCGATGCCAGTCGATGGTGAAGCCCATTGCCTCGAGAATGGTGGGGAACGCATCGACCATGGCGGCTTCGCGCTGCTGGCGCCCCTGGGGGATGCCGGGGCCCAGCAGGATGAAGGTGTTGTCGCGCTCGCCCTGGATAAGCTGTTCCCAGGCCGAGACCCGCATGGTCAGGTGATCGCTGGCGATGACCACCACGGTATTGTCGAGCAGGCCTTCGGCGCTGGCCCGCTCGAGGAAGTCCCGCGCCAGCCAGGCCGAGCACTCCACCGAGTAGAGGATGTCGGTGCCGTCGAATTCGCCCTGGCGGTCGAGGCAGGCCTGAGCGGGATAGCCGTGAGGGGCGTGCCCCGCGATCGTCAGGCTGACCAGGCCCCAGGGGCCGTTCCCGGCGTTGAGGCGACGCAATTCCTCCAGGCTGAACTCGTAGAGTGAATCATCGTAGAGCCCCCAGTTGTTGACGTACTCGGGGTCGTCGAGCAAAGGCTGCAGCTCTTCGCGACCGAGTACGGTATCGAAACCGTGCCCCTGATAGAACAGTCCCTTGCCGGCAAAATTGACGCTTGCTCCGCCCATGTAGGTGAGCCGGTAGCCCTGCTCCGACAGCAGGTCGCCGAGGCAGTCGACGCCGGGTACCACTTTCTCCAGCGGCGAAAACTGCCGGTCATGCAGCAGCCCGGCCGGCATCAGTGGAGTGCCGCACTGGCTGGCGATCATTCCCGCCATGGTCCAGCCGGTGTTGTCGACCTGACGGATACCCTCTATGACCAGGCCATGCTCGCCGATGGCATCCAGGTCGGCATAGGCCTCGCCGAATCGCTCGCGATCGGCGTAGGTACGCTCGATGCTCTCCAGGTACATCAACAGCAGGTTGGGCGGCTCCCTGGGCGTCTCGAGCAGTATCGGCTCGACGTACTGGCGTTCGAGCCAGGCCCCGGGCTTGGTAACGATGGCGGCGCCACGCTGGCCCACGCCATACAGCAGGGGATTGCTTGCTAGCAGCACCAGGGCGAGCAGTGGCTCGCCGCGGCGCCAACGATGATCGTGGCGCACCAGCCAGGTGAAGGAAGCCAGCAGGGCGGCCATCGACAGCGTATAGAAAAACGCTGCCCCGATTCGGCTGACGCCGCCATGATCCGCCATGCCGGCCTGCAGGTGGAAGAACACGGCACTCAGATCGACGATGCCGAAGCTCTCGGCGAGATAGAGGTAGAGCCCCCACAGTGCGATGGGCAGCAGTGCCCAAGGCCACCGGCGTGATGAGGAGGCATACGATGCCGAGCCTGGCGCTCCCCAGTGAAAGACGATGCCCAGTCCTATCCAGGCCAGCGCCAGGAAGGGCAGTCCCCACTGGGGCACCCGGGTGAGCACGATGATGGCATAGCCAAGACACAGCCCGATGACCAGCAGCGACAGCCAGCGTGGGCGGGCCAGCTCGAGAAGTGTGGACGGAAACGTCATGTGGCGGATTCTTCCATTGAATTCGACTCCCAGCTTACAAGCCGCTCCCGACTTGTACCACGAATCGTCAGATCGATGGGCAACCCGCCGGTTTGCCGCTCTCATGGCTGCAACAGTACACTGGCCAGCCGCGAACCGACGAGGAGTGGCCGATGAGCCTGGCTGCCGTACTGATCGTCAAGAACGAGGCCCACCACCTGCGCGCCTGCCTGGAAACGCTACGCTGGGCCGACGAGATCGTGGTGCTGGATGCCGGTAGCGTCGATACGACCTGTGACATTGCCCGCGAGTTCACTGGCAAGGTGATGGTGAATGCCGACTGGCAGGGCTTCGGTGTGCAGCGTCAGCGTGCCGAGGCCATGGTCGAGAGCGACTGGATCCTGATGGTCGATGCCGACGAGCGGGTGACGCCCGAGCTGCGCGACAGCATCCAGGCCGCCGTGGCCCGGGGCGAGCCGGCGATTCACACGCTGCCGCGCCTCTCCTGGTGCTTCGGCGATTTCATTCGCCACTCCGGCTGGTATCCCGACCGAGTAGCGCGCCTCTACCCCCGGGGCAAGGCGGGCTACGATAACGCCCTGGTCCACGAAAAACTGCAGAACCCGGACGGGTTACCGGTCAAGGCGCTCGAGGGTGACTTGTTGCACTATACCTATCGCGACCTGCGCCATTACCTTGAGAAATCGGCCCACTACGCCCAGGCCTGGGCCGAGCAGCGCGCCGCGCGTGGCAAGCAGGGCAGTCTCTCGGCCGGGCTCGTACACGGCCTGGGCTGTTTCCTGCGCATGTACCTGCTGCGTGCGGGCTTCCTCGATGGTCGCCAGGGCTTGTTGCTGGCGTTGCTTTCGGCACACTCCACCTTCGCCAAGTATGCCGACCTATGGATCAGGACTCGGACGTCGCCGCCACCCGACGATGCACCAGGGCACTGATCCCGGCAGCGGCGGCCTCGAGATCGATGGCTGCCATGTCGCTTTCGCCGGCCTCTTGGGGAGGGCTGAAGGCGAGTCGGCGCGACTCGTCGTTGCAGGTCTGCCAGCGCAGCGCCGTGGCCGAACGCCGTGCCGGGTAGAAGCCCGCCGTGGGAAGGTTCAGGCAGCCGGCGATATGCAGCGGTCCCGTGGAGCCGGCAATGAACAGGTCGGCGGCGGTAAGCGCCAGAGCGAAGTCGGCGAGGCCTTGGCGCGGCGGCAGCACTACGGCTTGGAGTCCCCTGGCGCCGAGCGAGTCGCATAGTTCCCGCGCGATCGGCTCCTCCCCGGGGCCGGCCGTGAGCAGCCACTGCGGGTGGAGGTCCTGGTCGGCAAGGCGCGAATCGACGGCCATTGCCAGCTCGGCGTACTGGGTCGGGGTCAGATTGACCGCCGAGCCGCCGCTGCCGGCATGCAGAAACAGCCAGGGAGCGCGCGTATCGAGGGCCAGCTCGGCGGCGATCGACTCGCGCCGGGCGGTTGCCGTGCCGGGAGGCAGCGGCCAGAAAGGTGGGGTTGGGCGGGGAGCTGGGGTGCGTCCTGCGGCTTTGAGCAGGGCCTCGGCGAGCTCGATATTGTACAGGTACTCCGGCTTGGCCGAGCGCGACCTGCGCTGGACGATACGATGATTGTAGAATAGCTGCGCCCACTTGGTGGCGGGCGCCACGCGGCGTGGAATGCCGGCGCGCCAGCCCAGCCAGCCGACGCGTGGGGTGGAGAACAGCGTCAGCATGGCCGTGAAGCGCTCGTCGCGGAGCCGGTCCAGCAGCTTGCGCTGTGCCGCCTTCCCGGCGCCGTCACCGGGGTCGATGATGGTCGCGTCGATCCACGGGCACTGCTGGGCCAGCGGTGCCGTGTAGGCCGGCACCAGGGCGCTGATCTTCGCCTCCGGGGCGGCGGCCTTGAGGCAGGCGAGCGCCGGCCAGGCGAGCATGAAATCGCCGAGTTTGTCGTTGCGCACCACCAGGATGTGCGGCGGCTGATCCGTTGCGTGGCGACCGGCCACGCTGGAAGAAGACGTCATCTGGGCTCCCGAGCCCCGGTTGACCGACGAAGGAGACAGCCTTGTCGTACAAGGTCATGCACATCTGCCTCTCGGATGGCTGGGGCGGTCTCGAAATGTATCCTGCGCGGATTATACCCGAGCTGCAACGTCAGGGGTGGGAGGCCCATGGTCTGGCGCTGGCCGGCTCGCGGGTCGCCGAGAGCCTGGCGGCGGCTGGCATCGAGCCGCTGACGGTACTTTCCCGGGGGCGGGCCTTGCTGCAGGTGGGGCGCATATTGGCCTACCTTCGACGCCACGGGATCGAGGTGTTGCACTGCCACAAGTCCAGCGACCTGCGCCTGGGAGCGCTGCTGGCGACCCTGCGGCCGACGCTCAGGCTGTTCTTCACCGATCACATGGGGGTCACCCGGCCGAAGAAGGACCTCTACCATCGCTGGGCCTATGGCCAAATCACAAGGCTCTTCGCCATCAGCGAGGCGACGCTGAAGCGCAACCTGGCGGCCTTTCCGCTGCCGCCCGAGCGTATCCGGCGCCTCTACCTGGGCATCGACCTGTCGCCCTATGCGCCGCAGTTGGACGCGGTAGCGCGCGAAGCGTTGCGCGAGGAACTGGGCGTGGCCGTTGGCCAGGTGGCGATTGGCCTGCCGGGCCGCTTGACCGATGGCAAGGGGCACGCGGTATGGCTGGAGGGCCTTGCCCGGCTGCGTGAGCGCGCCCCCTCCCTGAGCTGGCACGGCGTGCTGATCGGCGGCCTGACGGCTCGTGAGGGCAGCGATGAGGCTTATGTGGCACAGTTGCGTACGCGGGTGGCCGAGCTGGGGCTAGTGGAGCACGTGACCTTCACTGGCTTCCGCCCCGATCTACCGCGCCTCTTCGAAGCGCTGGACATCGTCTGCGTGCCATCGCGCAACGAGGCCTTCGGCCTTACCGTGGTCGAAGCCATGGCCGCCGGCAAGGCGATCGTCGGTGCCGACAGCGGGGCGATTCCCGAGCTGCTGGAGGCCGGTTGCGGGCGCCTGGCGGCGCCGCACGACCCGGTGGCCTGGGCCGAAGCCATGGCGGAGCTGGGGCAGGACGCAGCATTGCGGCAGCGGTTGGGCCAGGCTGCCTGCGCCAGGGCCGCACTTCATTTCGATGTGACGACACACGTTAAAGCCTTGATCAGCGAATATGCAGGGAAGGAGTCGAAGCCATGAAAGCCTGGATCGAAAAGGGCGGCTATCTCAACAGTCGCGGCCGCAAGTGGCTGTCGCAGCTGCATGTCGATCGGGTGCGCCGAATCCTGGTGATCCGTCAATGCGCCTTCGGGGACATGATGGCGACGCGCCCGTTCCTCGTTGAACTCAGGCGCCTGTTTCCACAGGCCCACATCACCTTGAGCACCGTCAGTAAGTACCAGTATGCCGTGCCCGACGATCTGGTCGACGAGGTACACGTGCTGAATTCGCGAGGGTCGCTGCGCGAGCAGTGGCATTCGCTGCGCCAGCACCGCGAGGTAGACGTGCTCTTCGATCTGGCCGATACGGCCCGCTCGCGTCTGCAGACCCTGCTCACTCCGGCACGGGTCAAGCTTGGCTTCCCCTATCGGCGCGAACTCAATCGTCTCCTGTTCGATGTCGGCATCCTGCGCTCCGACTTTCACTACGAGGCCGAGGTGCTGCTCGATTTCCTCAAGATCATGGGCCACAAGCCGCAATACCCGCTGGAGTTCGCCATGCCACGCCATCAGCGTGTCCTGGCGAAGCCACGCGTCGTTTACTTCCCCTATGCTGCGGTGGCCGAGAAGTCGCTCTCGCAGGATTCATGGTGCCAGCTGATCGAGCAGGCGGCAGTCGAGTTTCCCGATTATCGCCATGTCCTGCTCGAGGGCACAAGCCCGAGGAGTCGGGAGAATTCCTGTCCGATGTTGCCGCTCGGCACGCGAACGTGGAGATCCAGGCGCGCATGGATCTGGAGCGACTGGCTTCCTGGATGGCGGCTTCCAGCGCGCTGGTGTCAGGCGATACGGGGGTGCGCAACCTGGCGCTGGCCACCCATACACCGACGCTGGCATCTTCTTCATGACCGTGCCGTTCCGCTACTGGCCGCGCTACGAGGACTGTCATGAGGCGGTCTTCCACCGCGATGGCCAGGTGCCGGGCAGGATGGACATATTGCAGGGCTTGGAAGAGCTGCTCGAGCGCCTCTACCCCGAGCGTGGCAAGGCGCGTCAGCCGGCCTCTTCGGAAGCGTAACCGCGGCGGATCGCCGCCATATGCTCGGCGCCGCCGAATTTGGCCAGCGAGCGTGCGAGGCGTTCGAGGTTGGCCTCGCGCCACGGGCCGGGGGCGCGCAGCCGGCAGCGGTCGAGATCGATCAGCCAGACGGTGCCGGCAGCATCGACAAGCAGGTTGCGTGCATTGAGATCGACGTGGTCGAGGCCGGCATCGTGAAAACGCCGCACGGTGGCCCCGACCCGTTCGAGCAGCGATGGCTCGATGCCTTCCAGGTACTCGGTCAGGGTGCGGGCGCCGGGAATGCGCACGGTGATCAGTGCCGCCGTGTAGGTCGGCCCATGGCGGGTGACGCCGGCCGCCACCGGCCGTGGTACCGGCAGGTCTTGGGCGTGGAGGTGGGCGGTGAGACGAAGCTCGCGAAAGGCACGGGTGCGCTCCAGCCCCGTCCACAGATAGCGGCTCTCGCTCACCTTGGCGACCAGCCCGCCGCGGCGATAGCGGCGCAGCACCCACTGTTCGCCTCCAACATCGAGAAACAGGCTGCTGCCGCGGCCGGGAGCAGCACCGATTACCCCCCCTGCGCGGTGCCAGTGGTCGGGTTCGAACAGTGCGGGTCCGATTTGTGGCGCCGACTCGGCGTCACATACACTGTCCGCATCATATAGAATGAAAACCTTTCCCGTTCGACATGTTGCCAAGTGCATGAAGCATCCTCTGCCTGCCCAACCGCGCCATATCGCCGTGCTGCGACTCTCCGCCCTCGGCGACGTGTGCAATCTGGTACCCACCGTACGCGCGCTGCAGCGCCAGTGGCCCGACGCTCGCATCACCTGGATCATCGGCAAGGCGGAACACAGTCTACTGGCCGGCCTCTCGGGGGTCGAGTTCGTCGTCTACGACAAGGCCTCGGGGCTTGCCGGCATGCGCCGGCTGTGGCGTGAACTCGGCGATACCCGCTTCGACGTGCTGTTGCACATGCAGCAGGCGCTGCGCGCCAGCGTGCTCTCGCTGGGGCTCAAGGCCGACGTGAGGGTGGGCTACGACAAGGCGCGCGCCAAGGATGCCCAGCACTGGTTCACTCATCGCCAGCTGGCGCCGCACCCACGTGCCCATGTGCTGGAGTCGTTCCTCGACTTTGCCCGCCTGCTGGGAGTGGAGGATCTCTCGCTGACATGGGACCTGCCGGTGCCTGAAGCGGCCTTCGAGGAGGCCGCAGCACTGACCGGTGCCGCGGCCTATCTGCTGATGAGCCCTTGCGCCAACCCTCGGCTGCGCAATTTCCGCAACTGGTCGGCCGAAGGCTACGCTGCCGTCATCGAGCATGCCTGGGCGCAGTACGGCCTCAAGACCGTGCTCACCGGCGGTGGCAGTACCCAGGAGCGTGAAATGGGCGCGCGCATCGCCGCATTGTCACGTCCGGAGGCGGTAATCGATGCCATCGGCGCCACTTCGCTCAAGGGGCTGCTGGCCCTGATCGGCCGTGCCCGGGTGGTGATCGCTCCCGACTCCGGACCGGTGCACATGGCCAATGCCATGGGCACGCCGGTGGTGGGCCTGTTTGCCACGACCAATCCGGATCGCGCGGCCCCCTATCTATGGCGCGATTTCGTGGTCAACCGCTACCCTGACGCCGTGCGGACCTACATGCATCGCGAGCTAGACGGGATCACCTGGGGACAGCGCGTGCGCCACCCTGATGCCATGTCACTAATTCGCATCGACGACGTCGTCCAGCAGCTCGATGCGCTGTTGATGCGTTCGGACGATGACCGCAAGGAAGAGGAACGACCCGATGAAGCTTGACCTGACCGCGCTGGAGCAGGCGCACGTGCTGGTGGTGGGCGACGTGATGCTCGACCGTTATTGGCATGGCGCCACCTCGCGTATTTCCCCGGAAGCCCCGGTGCCGGTGGTGAGGGTGGACGAGTGTGAGGACCGCCCCGGTGGAGCGGCCAACGTGGCGCTCAACATCGCCTCACTGGGCGCCCACGCCGCGCTCAGCGGCATGGTCGGAGACGACGACAACGCCCGCCGGCTGGTCGAGCGCATGGAGGCTGCTGGCGTCGACACCTACTTCGAGAGCAGCTCCGGCATTCCCACCATCACCAAGCTGCGGGTGATGAGCCGCAACCAGCAATTGATCCGGCTCGACTTCGAGGACGGCCTGGGCGAACTCGATACCCATGGGCTGTTGGCACGGGTCGAGCAGGGGCTTCCCGACTGCAACCTGGTGATTCTCTCCGATTACGGCAAGGGTACCCTCAATCGGGTCGAGGAGCTGATCGCACTGGTGCGCGGTGCGGGCAAGCGGGTGTTGATCGACCCCAAGGGCAACGACTTCACCAAGTATCGCGGCGCCAGCGTGATCACGCCCAACCTGGCCGAATTCGAGGCGGTGGTCGGCCACTGCCGCGATGACGATGAGCTAGCCGCCAAGGGAGCGGCACTGTGTGCCGAACTCGAGTTAGAGGCGCTGCTGATTACCCGCAGCGAGCGGGGCATGACCCTGATTCGTGGCGATCACGAGCCGCTGCACCTGCCGACCCGGGCGCGCGAGGTGTTCGACGTCACCGGCGCCGGCGATACCGTGATTGGCGTGCTGGGGCTGGCGCTGGCGGCCGGCCATGGTTTCCCCGAGGCGATGACCCTGGCCAACCTGGCGGCCGGCCTGGTGGTGGCCAAGCCTGGTACCGCGACGCTCTCCATCGCCGAACTCTACACGGCGGTGCATGGCGACAAGCTGGCCGAGTTCGGCGTCATCGAGGAGGCGCCGCTGATCGAGGCGGTGCGCGCCGCCCAACTGCGGGGCGAACGGGTGGTGATGACCAACGGCTGCTTCGACATCCTGCATGCCGGTCACGTAGCCTACCTGGAGCACGCCCGGCAGCTCGGCGACCGGCTGGTGGTAGCGGTCAACGACGATGCCTCCATCGCCCGGCTCAAGGGACCCAAGCGCCCGATCAATCCACTCGCCCGGCGCATGCAAGTGCTGGCCGGCCTCGGTGCGGTGGACTGGGTGGTGCCGTTCAGCGAAGACACTCCGCAGCGCCTGATCGAGGCGGTATTGCCCGACGTGCTGGTCAAGGGTGGAGATTACCGTGTCGACGAGATCGCCGGTGGCGATGCGGTGCGCGCCGCCGGGGGTGAAGTGAAGGTGCTGGGCTTCGAGGACGGCGTCTCCACTACGGCCATGATCGCTACTATTCTCGATCGCGAGAGCTGATGCCCAGGCCCCCTAGCCGCTGGCCTCGCTGGCTCTACTCGGCGGCGCTCTATCTGCTCTCGCCGCTGATCTGGAGGCGGGTCTGGCGTGAGCATGCGCTCACCAACCAGCGGCGTGAGCGGCTGGGGCTGATACCGCGCCAGCCGGCCGGGACGCCCCGTATATGGCTGCACTGCGCCTCGGTGGGCGAAGTACAGGCCGCCCGCCCGCTGGTGGAGGCGCTGCTGGCGCACTACCCGAGTCGCCGCCTGGTGATCACCACCATGACCGCCACCGGCGCCGAACGGGTACAGGCTCTAGTGGAGGCAATGCGCCGGGCCGGGGAGCCTGAACGCATTGGGCATCGCTTCCTGCCGCTCGACTTCCCTGGCACCGCGCGGCGCTTCGTCGCGCGGCTGGAGCCCGAACTTGCCATCTTCTTCGAGACCGAAATCTGGCCTAACCTGCTGACGGCATGCCGCCGCCGCGGTGTGCCCACGGCGGTGGTCAACGGCCGCCTATCGCCGCGTGCTTTTCGCAGCTACCGCCGCCTGCGGCCCTTGATGGCGTCGGCCCTGGCCCAGCTCGACTGGCTGGCCGCCAAGTCCCGCGGCGACGCCGAGCGCTTCCGTGCGCTGGGCATGCCGACGACGCGTATCGACGTGGTAGGGTCGCTCAAGTACGACCTGACGCCGGACGCTGCGACGAGCGAGGCCAGCAAGCTGCTGTGCACGCGCCTTGGCTCACGCCCCGTCTGGGTGGCCGGTTCGACCCACCCCGGCGAAGACGAGCAACTGCTTGAAGCCCATGCCCGCCTTCGTCAGCACTATCCCAATGCCCTGTTGATCCTGGTGCCGCGCCATCCTCAGCGCTTCGAGGCGGTGGCCGAGCTCGTCCAGGAGCGCGGAATGACGTTGGCGCGGCGTGCCCGCGGCGAATGGCCGGATGGGCGTACCGCGGTGTATCTGGGCGATACCATGGGCGAGCTGCTCACCCTGTACGGCGCTGCCGACCTGGCCTTCGTCGGCGGCAGCCTGGTGCCGGTGGGAGGACACAACCTGCTCGAGCCGGCCGCGATGGGCGTGCCGGTACTGACCGGCCCCGAGCTGGCCAACTTCGTCGACGTGGCCGAGACCCTGCGCCAGGGCGGCGCGCTGGTCGAAGTGAGTGGTAGCGCCATGTTGGCCGATACCCTCGTTACCCTGTTCCTCGACGAGGCCGAGCGCCACCGCCTGGCCGAGGCCGGCCTGGCGGTGGTGGCGGCCAATCGCGGCGCGCTGGCGCTCACTCTGGCCGGATTGGCACGCCTGCTGCCCGGTGAGTAAGCCTCCACTTACCGTCTGACGGCGATCAGGCGGGAGTAAGGCGCTCCACGCCCTGCTCGGTGCCCAGCAGCAGCACGTCGGCACCGCGCGCGGCGAACAGGCCGTTGGTGACCACCCCGACGATGGCGTTGAGGCGTGCCTCCATGGCCACCGGGTCGTCGATCATGAACTCGAAGCAGTCGATGATCTGGTTGCCGTTGTCGGTGACCACGCCCTCGCGATAGACCGGGTCGGCACCCAGCTTGACCAGCTCGCGTGCGACATAGGAGCGGGCCATGGGAATCACCTCCACCGGCAACGGGAAGGCGCCCAGGCGCTCGACGCGCTTCGAGGCGTCGGCGATGCAGATGAAGCGTTCGGCGCAGGCGGCCACGATCTTCTCGCGGGTGAGTGCCGCGCCGCCGCCCTTGATCATGTGCAAGTGAGCGTTCACTTCGTCTGCGCCGTCGATGTAGAAAGGCACCGTGCCCACGCTGTTGAGTTCAAACACCTCGATACCGTGGCGGCGCAGACGCTCGGCGCTGGCCTCGGAGCTGGCCACGGCGCCCTTGAAGTCGTCGCGTAGCCGCGCCAGGCGGTCGATGAACAGGTTGGCGGTGGAGCCGGTGCCGATGCCAAGGATGGTGTCGCGCTCGAGCCGCGGTTCGATCTCGGCAATGGCGGCGGCGGCCACGGCGTCCTTCAGTTCGTCCTGGGTCATGTCTTGCTCGTATCAGTGAATGGCGGGTGCCGCGCCATTATAGGCCACGTTGCGCCTCCTGCCGACGCGTCCGCTGGACGGCAAGGTAGCGGAAATGCTACCTATAGGGGTTCTCTGCAGTGCAGCACAGGCTGCCGCCCCTCTGCGCCACTCTTGGAAACGTCAGGATGCTCGAAGCCACCGTCAAGAAGATCCTCCAGGCTCACGTCTACGAAGCCGCACGTGAAACGCCAATCTCTCCGGCTCCCTTCCTGTCACGCCGCTTCAACAACCAGATCCTGATCAAGCGCGAGGATCTGCAGCCGGTCTACTCGTTCAAGATTCGTGGCGCCTACAACAAGATGGCGCAGCTCTCCGAGGAGCAGAAGGCCAAGGGTGTCATCGCCGCTTCGGCCGGCAACCATGCCCAGGGGCTGGCTATGGCGGCCAAGCTGATGGGGGTCAAGGCGGTCATCGTCATGCCGCGCATCACGCCGGAGATCAAGGTCCAGGCGGTACGTGCCCGGGGGGCCAAGGTGGTGCTCAAGGGGGATGCCTTCGCCGCCGCCGCCGAGCATGCTCAAGAGTTGATCGCCGAGCACGGCTATACCTACATTCCTCCCTTCGACGACATCGATGTCATTGCTGGCCAGGGCACCGTGGCCGTGGAGATCCTGCGCCAGCACACCGGGCCGCTGGATGCGATCTTCGTGCCGGTGGGCGGTGGCGGGCTGATCGCCGGTGTGGCGGCCTACGTCAAGTACCTGCGCCCCGACATCAAGGTGATCGGCGTCGAGGCCGAGGACAGCGCCTGTCTCAAGGCGGCGCTTGCGGCCGGCAAGCGCGTGACTCTCGATCAGGTCGGCGTGTTCGCCGAGGGCGTGGCGGTGGCGCAGATCGGCAAGGTGCCGTTCAAGGTCGTGCGCGACCTGGTCGACGACGTCATCACCGTCAACGCCGACGAGATGTGCGCAGCGGTCAAGGATATCTTTGACGATACCCGCGCGGTGTCGGAGACCTCGGGTGCGCTATCCCTGGCCGGGCTCAAGAAGTATATCCAGCAGACCGGCGTCGAGGGCCAGACCCTGCTATGCATCAACTCCGGGGCCAATACCAACTTCGACCGCCTGCAGCACATCGCCGAGCGCACCGAACTGGGCGAGCAGCGCGAGGCGATCCTGGCCGTGACCATTCCCGAGCGCCCCGGCAGCTTCAAGAAGTTCTGCCGCACCATCGGCAAGCGCATGGTGACCGAATTCAACTACCGCTACGCCGACCCCGAGGAGGCGCATATCTTCGTCGGCGTGCAGGTCAAGCCGGGTGGCGAGGATCGCCAGGCGGTGATCGACAAGCTGCGCGAGGCCGGCTATCCGGTGGTCGACCTGACCGACAACGAGCTGGCCAAGCTGCACATTCGCCACCTTGGCGGCGGCCGTCCCAAGGAGCACTTTGCCGAAGAAGTCTATCGCTTCGAGTTTCCCGAGCGCCCCGGCGCGCTGATGAACTTCCTCACCCACCTGCCCCAGGACTGGAACATCTCGCTGTTCCACTATCGCAACCACGGCGCCGCCTTCGGCCGCGTGCTGGTCGGCATGCAGGTGCCCAATGGCGATCGTGCCCATGTCGAGGAGCATTTCGACGAGATCGGCTATCGCTACTGGAAGGAGTCGGACAACGACGCCTACCGCCTGTTCATGGCCTGAATGCTCGACGATCTGGTAGGTAAGCGTTGACTTACGCCAAAGCGCCGAATTGGCTTGGGTTTCTTTTTGTAATCGCGGTTTGAATCGGTTGTCATCAAACCGTCTCAAGCCCTATAGTCGGCGCTGTCGTGGGCTACTGCGACGCTCTTCAACCACGGGAACGTCAGGGAGCAGGTAACAATGAAGCGTAAGCCCGATCTGGTCATGGCACTGGTGCTGGCGTTTGGCATTGGTGTGGTGGTCACCGGCTATGCCCAGGCGCTGACAGGCGGCTGAGTCGGCGGACAGTGCCATGAGTAGATGATCTCGCAACCGGTCGGAGCCCTGCTTCGGCCGGTTTTTTCATTGCCGGCCACGTCGTCGCTCAGGGGCGCACGACCCGTGCGTCGCTGGCGATGGCATCCAGCGGTACGTCCCAGGGGGCGACGGGCAGGCGGTCCACCCGCTGGCAGTCGTGGGCCAGCCCGATCAGGGTGGGTCGCGGGCCGGGGCGCCGGGTGAAGGCCAGGCTGCGGTCGTAGAAGCCGCCGCCCATGCCCATACGCTGGCCTTGATCGTCGAAGCCCACCAGCGGCAGCAGGATCAGGTCCAGGGCCCAGGCCGCCAGGCGACGAGCACGATGAGCGCCGTGACGGGTATGAGGCTCCGGTATGCCGAAGCGGTTACGCCGCATGGGCGTGCCCGGATGGTAGTGGACGAACCACAGGCTGTTCTCCGACAGCGGTTTCAAGACCGGCAGGTAGACGCGAACTCCGCGGCGGGTCAGCCAGGGAATCAGCGGACGGGGATCGATCTCGCCATCGTTGGGCAGGTAGAGTGCCACGCGCCTGGCGCGGCGCACCTCGGGTAGCTGGCGCAGCCTGCCGCACAGTGCGCGATCGGCCTGGCGTCGCTGCTGGGGGCTCAGTGCTCGGCGTCTGTGGCGCAGCTCCTGACGCAGCTGGCGTCGGGAAGCGAAAGTCGAAGAGGAAAGCGCGTCGTGCTGGTCGTTCATGATGCGGTGGGGTTCCCCAGAGTGCCGCTGTCGTTCTGGCCCTTGAACCCTTGGTTCAAGGTGGGTGGCCGCAGCCGAACCGTCAGGCTTTCCGACGCACGGACATGCACACGGGTCCGGCTAGCTAATGGCCGCCCTGGGTATTGCTCATAGGCTCGAGGGACTTCAACGACTGGCCAACACCCCAGGGAACACCCTCATCGTATCAGAGCTGGCAGGCGGGTCCAACGTCATTCGGCGGAAGTTCGGCTGCGCAGCGAGGCGCCCGCCGTGGCTTGCTCCAGACGCTCGCTGAGTTGGCCGAGCTGCTGCTCCTCGTGGCGGCGGGTATCCAGCACCTCCAGCAGCTCATGGGCGATGTTCAGGGCTGCCATGAGCGCCACGCGCTCGTTGCCGAGCAGGTTGTTCTGGGAGTGGATGCCTTGCATGGCGCGATCGAGGTAGCGGGCGGCGCGCTCCAGCTTGCGCTCTTCGCCGGGATTGCAGGCGAACACGTAGTGCCGGCCCAGTAGGGTCACCTGGGCGGTGGGGCGAGAGGCGTCTTCGCTCATGGCGGGCTCCGGTGTCGGCTTGTCGACCCGATGCGTTAACATCGGGTGAAACAAGACGGATCAATTCAGTCACTCACTATAAGAGAGCCCTTCGCAGACGGTCAACGCAGCGCCGTTCGCAGGAGGACATTCACCGCAATCCGACCTAGGGGTTCTTGCATGTCAACGACCGAAGACCGCCCGGACTTTTCCACCATTGCCGATCTGTTCCTCTCCCACGGCAGCATGCAGTCGCCCGCCTTTCTCGACGGCCGCCTGTGCGCCGAGCTGGCGCTTCACGATCTCACCGCCGAAGCCTGGCTGGAAGAGGTCTGTCATGGGCTCGGCATCGAGCAGCCCCGCGATCGCGAGAGCGGCGAGGCGCTGCTGGCCTGGCGCCGCCAGACCCTGGATGCCCTTGCCGATGCCGCCCTCAACTACGAGCCGCTGCTGCCCGACGATCTGTTCTCGCTGGCCGAGCGGGCTCGGGGCCTGCAGGAGTGGACGCTCGGTTTTCTCGAGGTGATCGAGGATGCCGGCGACAAGCCGCGCCAAGGCTGGTCGCAGGCGCTGCGCGAGGCCATCGAGGACCTCGAGGCGCTGGGCGGCATGGAGACCGATCTCGAGGACAACGCGGAGAACGAGAACGACCTGTTCGCGCTGACTGAGCATGCCCGCATGGCTGCCATGCTGCTGTACACCGAGCAGCACCCCGGTCAGCCGCAGGTAGAGAGCGGCGAGCCCATCCAGCATTAGGAAGTCCAGGCCTTGCCCAAGCCCAAGATTCCTTTTTCCGTAGCACGCAAGGAGCCATGATGCTGCCCGATCCCCTGCCCCGCCCCGCCCCTATCGGCAACGACGAATACCGTGCCCGCCGGACGGCACTGATGCGGCAACTGCCGAAAGACAGCGCTGTGCTGCTGCTCGGTGCCGGGCTCGTCACCCGCTCGCGTGATAGCGACTACCCCTTTCGCCAGAACAGCGATTTTCACTACCTGACCGGGTTTCCCGAGCCCGACGCCCTGCTACTGCTGCTGCCGGGACGCACCGAAGGTGAAAGTGTGCTGTTCTGCCAGGAGCGTAACCCCAGCCTGGAAGCCTGGACCGGTATTCGACTGGGGGCCGAGGGGGCCGTGCGCGAGCACGGTGTCGATCAGGCTTACGAGAATGGCGAGCGCGACGCGCGTCTGGAGACGCTGCTCGACGGCCGCACGACACTTTACCTGATGCTCGACGATACCGAAGCCATGGCGCTGGCCGATGACGTGCGCGGGCGCCTGGCCGCGCGGGTGCGGCGCGGTGCCCTTCCACCGCGCAGCTATGCCGACCTGGCGCCGCTGCTGCATGCACAGCGGCTGATCAAGAGCGAACACGAACTCGCCCTGATGCGCCATGCGGCACGCATCTCGGCCCTGGCGCACCTGCGTGCGATGCGCACCGCCCGCCCCGGCCTTGCCGAATACCACCTTCAGGCGGAGCTCGAGCACGAGTTTCGCTGGCACGGCGGCAGCGGGCCGGCCTACGCCAGTATCGTAGGTGGCGGCGCGAACGCTTGTGTGCTGCACTACATCGAGAATAACAAGCCGTTACGCGAGGGCGAGCTGGTGCTGATCGATGCTGGGGCCGAGTTCGAGCTGTATGCCGGGGACATTACCCGCACCTTTCCTGTCGACGGCCGCTTCAGCGATGCCCAGCGTGCGCTCTACGAGCTGGTGCTGGCGGCTCAGGAGCGTGCCGTGGAGGCAGTTCGCCCCGGCGCGACCCTTACCGAAATCCATGATGGCGTGGTACGTGATCTCACTGCCGGCCTGATCCGTCTGGGGCTGCTGCAAGGCAAGGTCGAGGCGCGCATCGAGGACGAGAGCTACAAGCGCTTCTACCTGCACTCGACGTCGCACTGGCTGGGGCTCGACGTTCACGACGTGGGGGAGTATCGCCTCCAGGGTGAGCCGCGACCGCTGGAACCGGGCATGGTGCTGACGGTGGAACCTGGCCTGTATATCCCACCTGACGAGGACATCGCGCCCGAGTTTCGCGGTATCGGTATCCGTATCGAGGATGACGTGGCGGTAACCGCCGAGGGGCACGAGGTGCTGACCGCCGACGTACCCAAGCGCGTGGCGGATATCGTGGCGTTGATGGCTAGCGAGTAACCAGTGAAGGACGCTTTCTTCATGCTATTACGTAATTTACGTTACGAAACGCTGGACTGTAGTACGGGTCTGGCCTCATGACGGCGGCCGGTACGCATCAGGTGGACATTGCCATCGTCGGCGGCGGCCTGGTGGGGGCCAGCCTGGCCTGTGCCCTGGCGCCGCTGATCGAGCGCCACGGCATCAAGGTGGCGGTGGTGGAAGCCGCGCCCTTGACTAATAGTGCCAGTACGCCCTGGCAGCCCAGCTTCGATGCGCGTTCCAGTGCCATCGCCCAAGGTTCGGCTGAGCGCTTTCGTGCCATGGGGCTATGGGAGCCGATGTCCGAGCAGGCCGCGGCCATCCATCACATCCATGTGAGCGAAAAGGGGCATCTGGGGGTAACCCGGCTCACCGCCGCCGAGCTCGACCAGCCGGCGCTGGGCTATGTGATTTCCAATGCCTGGATGGGGCGCGTACTGCACCGCCGCCTGGCCGAGTTGCCTGTCGAGTGGCACTGCCCTGCCAGCGTGGAGGCGATCGACACCGCGGAGGAAGGGTATCGCCTCTCGCTTTCCGACGGTTGTACGCTGCAGGCCGGTCTGACGGTGCTGGCCGACGGCGGTCGCTCGGGGCTCAAGGAGCAGCTCGGCATCGCCAGCGATGCGACGCCTTACGATCAGGTCGCGCTGATCGCCAACGTCGAGGTCAGCCATCCGCACGACGGCGTCGCCTACGAGCGCTTCACTCGCGAGGGCCCCATTGCCCTGTTGCCGCTGCCGGGCCAGCAAATGGCGCTGATCTGGACCCACCCCGCAGGGCGTGAGCAGGCGCGGCTGGCGCTCGGCGACGGCGATTTCCTGGCCGAGTTGCAGCGTGCCTTCGGCGATCGGGCCGGGCGCTTTCGGCGCGTCGGCAGCCGCCATGCCTACCCGCTCACCCTGGTCACCGCCCGGGAAACCATCCGACCGGGGCTGGCAGTGCTGGGCAATGCCGCCCACTCGCTGCACCCTGTGGCCGGTCAGGGGTTCAACCTGGCGCTGCGCGGCGTGACCGATCTGGTCGCGGCTCTGGAGCAGGCCATCGCCGATGGCCAGCCGTTCGGCGGCATGCTGACGCTGCGCGACTTCGAGGCCAGGCGTATCGTCGATAGGCATCAAGTGATTCGCTTCAGCGACGGTCTGATACGGCTGTTCGGCATTGATCACGGTCTGCTGGCCCACGCCCGCGCCGCTGGGCTGGTGGGGCTCAACCTCATCGGCCCGCTGCGCCGAGGGCTGGCGCGCCGTGCCATGGGGCTGGAACGTTGAAATAACGCCGCGGCGGATGTATCGGCGACACGCGCCGATATCTCGGCGGGTGATGGATGGGCGAGGGAGTGAACAATGACGGAAACGGCGCAACGGCCGACGGCGCACTATGAAGTCATCATCGTGGGGGGCGGCATGGTAGGTGCCGCCCTGGCTGCGCTATTGGGTCGGGCGGAGGTGGCCGTGGCCCTGCTCGACGCCCGCCCCGAGCCGGTCGCCGCCGACCGGGTGGGGCGTGGCTTGCCGGCGATGCGGGTCAGCGCCTTGACTCCGGTATCCCAGCGGCTGCTGGAAGGCCTGGAAGCCTGGTCCTGGATGGCGGAGCGCCGGGTGACGCCTTATCGCTTCATGCAGGTGTGGGATGGCGAGGGTAGCGGTGAAGTGGGCTTCTCGGCGGAACAGGCCGGCGTGCCGTTACTGGGCCACATCGTCGAGAACGATGTCATTCTGGCGGCACTGGAGCGATCGCTGGCCGAGCTGCCCACGGTTGCCGTGCAGCTCGGCACGCGAGTGACGGGGCTGGAAGCGGGGCCTGCGGGACGCGTGGTGGAACTCGACGATGGCCGTCGCCTCTCGGCGCCATTGGTAGTGGCGGCCGATGGGGCGCTCTCGCCGCTGCGTGAGATGGCGGGCATCCCGGTGCACGCCCACGATACCGGCCATGTGGCGGTGGTGACCACGGTGCGCACCGAGCGCGGGCACGGCGGCGTGGCGCGCCAGGTGTTCCGGGAAAGCGGTCCGCTGGCCTTCCTGCCGCTGACGGTGGATGGCGATGAGCGCTACTGCTCCATCGTGTGGTCGACCTCGCCGGAAGAGGCCGAGCGACTGGTCGCGCTGGCTCCCGAGGGGCTGGCCCGCGAGCTGCAAGCGGCCTTCGAGGCGCGCCTGGGGGCGGTGGAAGTGGTCGATCGTGCCCTGGCGGTGCCCTTGACCCAGCGCCATGCCGAGCACTACGTAGCACCGGGCTTCGCCCTGGTGGGCGATGCGGCGCATAGCATTCATCCGCTGGCGGGACAGGGCGTCAACCTGGGGCTGATGGACGTGGCGGTGCTGGCCGAAGAGGTGCTCGTCGCGAGGCGGCGAGGCATACCCTTGGGCGAGGTGCGCATGCTGGTGCGCTACGCTCGTCGCCGTCGCGGCGACAATGCCGCCATGCTGGCGCTGATGGATGGCTTTCGCCTGCTGTTCGGTACCCGCCACCCGACGCTGACGCTGGCACGCAACCTGGGGCTTGCCGGCGTCGACCGGCTGGTGCCGCTCAAGCGACTGCTCATGCGCCAGGCAATCGGCGAACGTGGCCAGCTACCGGTATCCTGCCGCTGAGCCGCGCCCCGGCTGTGTCAGCGGCCGGGGCGCGAAGCGCGTCATCTATCCCGCCGTTCCAGCACGTTCAGTGCCTTGAGCAGGTTGAGCGCCTCGCCGAGCTGGTAGTCCTCGCGCAGGCGTTCGGCCATCTCGGTGGAAACCCGCGGTTCGCTGCGTGAGCGCAGGTGCCCCTCGAGATCGGCCTCGCGCAATTGACGGCTGCTTTCGGTGACCTCGAGCCGGCCGCGCACCACGGCGACATCGGGCTCGATGCCCATGGCCTGGATCGAGCGGCCATTGGGCGTGTAGTAGAGCGCCGTGGTCAGCTTCAGCCCTTCACCGTTGCCGAGTGGCATCACCTGCTGCACCGAGCCCTTGCCGAAGCTCTCGGTACCCATGATCACGCCGCGGCGCTGATCCTGGAGCGCGCCGGCGACGATCTCCGCGGCGGAAGCACTGCCGCCGTTGATCAAGACCACCAGCGGTACGTCGGGAGCCGCGGTTTCGCGGCTGGCCGAGAAGCGCATCTGGGTATCGGGCAGGCGTCCCTCGGTGTAGACCACCAGACCCCCTTCGAGGAAGGCGTCGGCCACGGCGACGGCGGCCTGCAGTATGCCGCCCGGGTTGTTGCGCAGGTCGAGGACCAGGCCCTGCAGCGCCCCGTCACGCTCCATGCGACGGATGGCGGCGTTGACCTGCTCGCCGGTGCGGCTCTGGAACTGGCTGACACGGAGGTAGCCATAGCCCGGCTCCAGCATCTCGCTGCGCACGCTCTCGGTGCGAATGATCTCACGGGTCAGGGTCACGTCGAGCGGGGCATCTTCGCCGCTGCGCAGGATGGTCAGCTGAATCCTGCTGCCGGACTCGCCGCGCATCAGGGTCACGGACTCCTGCAGTGAAAGGCCCTCGGTGGGAGTGCCGTCGATCTCCAGGATGACGTCGCGGGCCTGCAGGCCGGCGCGCGAGGCGGGCGTGTCGTCGATCGGCGTGATCACCGTGAGGCGACCGTCCTCGAGGCCGACCTCGATGCCGATGCCGCCGAACTCGCCCTCGGTGGACTCCCGCAGGCTCTGGAACTCGCTGCGGTCGAGGTAAGCCGAATGCGGGTCGAGTTCGCTGAGCATGCCGCGCATGGCGTTGCGTAGCAGGGTACTGTCGTCGACCTCCTCCACATAGGCGCGCTTGATCCGTTCGAACACCTCGGCGAAGGTCTGGATGTCTTCCAGCGGCAGCGTATCGGCGGGCGGAGTCGCCTGGGCGGAGGCCGGCGGGGCGATGAGGGACAGCGCCAGCAGCGCCGTCGCCAGCACAGCGGCCATCGATCGTCGGGGAGCGGACAGTAGGCGGGCGGGACGTGAGGGCATGCGAACTCCGCTGTTACGAGGCGAGGCTGACCAGCATAGCCCGAGGCCCCGGGCTTGTGAAATCCCTGTCATCGTCATCTCCGTGCAATCCAGGCCTGTGGGTCAATGGGGTCGCCGTTACGGCGAACTTCGAAATAAAGCGCCGGCGTGGTATGGCCTCCGCTCTTGCCCACCGTACCCAGGGTATCACCCCGTGAGACGGCCTGGCCGACGCCGGTGCCGAACTGCTGCAGATGGGCATAAAGGGTCATGACGTTGTCGCCATGATCGATGATCAGCAAGTTGCCGAAGCCGCGCATCCAGTCGGCGAAGACCACCCGCCCGGCATGCACCGCCTGTACCGGTGTGCCCTCCCGGGCCTCGATCAGGATGCCGTTGTAGTGCACCCCGTCGCCGCGCCGATAGTTCGAGGTCACGTTGCCCTGTACCGGCCAGGGCAGATCGCCCCGGGTGCGCTCGATGGCGGTGGAGGGTGGCGGGCGCTGCAGCCGGGCGAGCTCCTCGCGGACACGCTCCAGCACCTGCTCGGCTTCGCTGCGGTCGCGGTTGAGGCGTGCCAGGCGCGACTGCTCGTCGCTGTAGCGTGCGTCCAGCTCCGCGACCAGGCGTTCACGCTCGGCCAGGCGCTCGGCAAGCTCGGCGCTGCGCGCGGCGAGTTCGTCGGCCAGGGCGCCCATTCGTTCGCCGCGCGCCTGCAGTTCGCGGTGGTTCTCGCTCAGTTGGGCATCGAGCCGGGCGATCTCGTCCAGCCGCGCGTTGCGGGCGCGGGCCAGGTGGTTGAGGTAGGTCTGCAGGCGGTCGAGCCGTGCCGGGTCGTCCTGATTGAGCAGCAGCTTGAGCTGCGGGGAGAGCCCCAGTCGATAAAGCGCGTCCAACTGCACGTTGAGTGCCTCGACCTGTTCGGCCCGTTCGGCCCGCAGTGCGTCGCGGGCAGACTCGAGCGTCTCTATCTCGTCACTGAGCCGGCGGCGGTCGGCCTGGATGGCGTCCAGCCGGGCATGGGTTTCGGCGAGGGCGGTCTCGACCTGACGCAGCGCCTGGGTGGCCTCGTCCTGGGCCTCGCGGGTCTGGCCCAGGCGGCGGCTGAGCGCCTGGATCTCGCTGCCGATGGCGTCGAGACGCTCCTGGGCCTCCTGCTCGCTGGGCTGGGCCAGTGCACTGGCCCCGATCAGCCCCGGCAGCATGGCGAGAGCCACCAGCAGGGCTCTCAATGGGTAGCGCCACCGGGTCCGACTCATGGTTGCACGGGCTCGCAAGCGCTGGTCATGCCGGTTCGATCAACACCCGGCCGGTCATCTCCTCGGGAATCGGCTGCTCCATCATCGTCAGCAGAGTCGGCGCGATGTCGCACAGGCAACCGTCGTCGAGCAGCTTGACGGAGCGGGGGCCGACGTAGATCAGCGGCACTTCGAAGGTGGTATGGGCGGTCTGGGTCACACCGGTGTCGGGGTTGACCATCTGCTCGGCATTGCCGTGGTCGGCGGTGATCAGGCAGGCACCGCCGGCACGCTCAATGGCCTCCACCACCCTGCCGACGCAGGCGTCAACCGCCTCGATGGCCTTGACCGCGGCGTCGAAGTCACCGGTATGGCCGACCATGTCGCCGTTGGCGTAGTTGCACACGATCAGGTCGTAGCGGCCCGAGTCGATCGCTTCCACCAGGCGGTCGGTCACTTCCACGGCGCTCATCTCGGGTTTCTCGTCGTAGGTCTTGACGTCCTGGGGCGAGGGCACCAGCACACGGGTCTCACCCTCGAATTCGGCCTCGCGGCCGCCGGAGAAGAAGAAGGTGACATGAGCGTACTTCTCAGTCTCGGCGATGCGCAGCTGGGTCAGGCCGCGGCTTTCCATCACCTCGCCCAGGGTGTTGTGCAGGTCGGCCGGCGGAAAGGCGGCCGGGGCGGGGATGTCGGCGGCGTACTGGGTCAGGGTGACCAGGCTGCCACCGGCCAGCGCCGGGCGCACGCGACGCTCGAAGCCGTTGAAGCCATCCTCGACGAAGGCGCGGGTCAGCTCGCGGGCACGGTCGGCGCGGAAGTTCATGAAGATAGCCGCGTCGCCGTCGCCGATGGCCGCCGGCCCTTCGCCGTTGCGCACCACGGTGGCGGTGACGAACTCGTCGTTCTCGCCGCGATCGTAGGCGGCACGCAGGCCCTCCTCGGCGCTGCTGGCCTGGTATTCGCCCACCCCCTCGGTGAGCAGCCGGTAGGCCTTCTCGACGCGATCCCAGCGGTTGTCGCGGTCCATGGCGAAGTAGCGGCCGACGATCGAGGCGACGAAGCCGTTGTCGGCCCCGACCAGCTCGGCGAGACGGGCGTTGGTGCGCTCGATGGAAGGCAGGGCGCTGCGCGGCGGCATGTCGCGGCCGTCGAGGAAACCGTGCACGTAGATGCGCTGGGCGCCGCGGCGGGCGGCCAGCTCGGCCATGGCCAGGATGTGGTCTTCGTGACTGTGCACGCCGCCGGGAGAGAGCAGGCCGAGCAGGTGAACGGCGCGGCCCGCGCTCACGGCGGCATCGATGGCATCGGTCAGCGCGGCGATGGTGTCGAGGTCGCCGTCCTCGATGGCCTTGGAGATGCGGGTGAGTTCCTGGTACACGACCCGGCCGGCGCCCAGGTTCATGTGACCGACCTCGGAGTTGCCCATCTGCCCCTCGGGCAGGCCCACGTACTTGCCGTCGGTGTGCAGCAGGGCATGGGGACGCTCCTGCCACAGCCGATCCATGTTCGGCGTGCGAGCCGCGGCGACGGCGTTGTCGGTGGGATCGGGGTTATGGCCATAGCCATCCAGAATGATCAGCGCAACGGGGCGTGGGGCGGTCTGAGTCGTCATTGGGGTAATGAGCCTCTTGAGCATGATGGGCGCGACATCGGGCCGTCCGGGGGGCTGTCCTCGGCCGATTCGCCAGTGCGGCGATGGGCGGCGGGTCTTCCTGAGTCGCTCGAGGGCCGCACGGGACAAGCACCTGGACGACGGGGTCGCGACTTGAGTCGGCTTGCGGCATCATAACGCACGGTCAGGCGAGCGTCATGGTTCCGGCAAAACGCTGGCGGTCCCATGCCGCGGTGCTTCGGCATTGGTGTATACTCTCGCCTTCCGGGTGCCCTACCCTACCGATATTCTCGCTATTTCCGACAAAGAGTGTGCCGGACCCATGATCGATCAGCTGTTCGAATTCGTGCAGAATCACCCGCTTCTGGTGGGCGCCTTCCTCATGGTGCTGACCGCCTGGATCATCTACGAGGTCCGCAACAGTGCCGCCAGCGGCGTGTCGTCCAGCCAGGCGACCCAACTGGTCAACCGCGAGGATGCCGTGGTGGTGGATACCCGCGAGGCGAATGATTTCAAGGCCGGCCATATCGCCGGTGCACGCAACATCCCCCAGAGCCGCATCGACGATCGCATGAGCGAGCTCGAGAAGGTCAAGGACAAGCCGATCATCGTGGTCTGCAAGAGCGGCCAGGCATCGGGCATTACCGTGGCCAAGCTGACCAAGGCCGGCTTTACGCGGGTCTTCAAGCTCAAGGGCGGCATGATGCAGTGGCAGGCCGACGGCCTGCCGGTGGTCAAGAAGTAGCCAATACACAAGACGCACGACGCAAGAGGAATCTTCCCATGGCCGATGAGAACAGCCAGAACGCCGCCGGCGGCAACCAGGCCGCCGCGGGCCAGCAAAACAAGCAACAGCTCCAGTTCGCCGTTCAGCGTATCTACGTCAAGGACATCTCCTTCGAGGCGCCGAACTCGCCCGCCGTATTCCAGCAGCCGTTCAAGCCCAAGGTCGGCCTGGACCTGAATACCAGCAGCAAGAAAGTCGGCGAAGACCTCTACGAAGTGTCGATCAAGGTGACCGCGCAAGTGCGTCACAGCGAGGAGGGCACAACTTCCTTCCTGGCCGAGATCGAGCAGGCCGGCCTGTTCCGCATCAGCGGTATCGAGGGTGCCCAGCTCGAGCACACCCTGGGGGCCTTCTGCCCCAACGTACTGTTCCCCTACGCCCGGGAGTGCATCGACAACCTGGTCAACCGCGGCGGTTTCCCGCCCCTGATGCTGGCGCCGGTCAACTTCGAGGCGATCTTCGCCCAGAAGAAGAAGCGCGAGGCCGAGCAGGCCCAGCAGCAGGGCGAGCAAACCACCCAGTAAGGGCGCGTCGCGTGTCGACCGGCCCGCGCATTCACGTCGCCGCCGACTTCAGTGTCGGCGGCGACGTCGTTCTACCCGAAGGGCCGGCACGTCATGTGGCGCGGGTGCTGCGCCTGGGCGAAGGCGCGCCGGTGCGGCTGTTCGACGGTGCCGGCCTGGAGGCCCGCGCGGTACTCGTCGAGGCCGGGCGCAAGCGCGTGGTGGCCCGCATCGAGGCGGTGGAGGCGGGCCGCGGCGAGTCGCCGCTGGCGGTGTACCTGGGCCAGGCGATCTCCAAGGGCGACCGCATGGACTATGCCATCCAGAAGGCCGTCGAGCTGGGTGTTGCCGCCATCACGCCGCTCTACACCGAGCACGGCGACGTGCGCCTCAAGGGCGAGCGCGAGGCAAAGAAGCACGCCCACTGGCAGGCGGTGGCCGCTAGCGCCTGTGAACAGTGCGGTCGCGCCGTGGTGCCCACCGTGCATCCGCCTAGGCCGCTGGCCGAATGGCTCGACGAGCGCCACGAGGCGCTGCGGCTGGTGCTGCACCCGGGCACGGCGAGAGCGCTCGAGCAGGTCGACCCGCCCGCCGATGCCGCGCTGCTGATCGGCCCCGAGGGCGGCCTCTCTTCCGCCGAAGTCGAGGCTGCCACGGCCGCAGGTTTCTCCCCGCTCTCCCTCGGCCCGCGCATTCTGCGTACCGAAACCGCGCCGGTGGTGGCGCTGTCCCTGCTGCAGCACCGCTTCGGCGACCTGCGCTGATTCCCCACCTCACAAGATGCATTGAACTTTAGTCGCTGTTGGCCGAGAGCCGGCTTGTGCGCTTCTGCGTTCCCGTTTAAGTTGTATGATGTATGACAAACGAAGGCGATAGGGGCTCCTCTACCGGACTGAAGTTGCCTTCCAACGGGTCGATGCATGAACAAGAGGGTGTCTTCGTGAAGTTTTCCAGAGCAGCCGTAATGGAAGCATTGGGCGATGGATTGCTGTCTTTCCCCATTACCGATTTCGATAAGGAGGGGCGGTTCGATGCGGACAGTTACCGTCGTCGTCTGGAGTGGTTCATCAGCCATGATATCTCGGCCGTATTCGTCGCCGGCGGCACGGGGGAGTTCTTCAACCTCACGCTCGAAGAGTACCGCGATGTGGTTCGTGTGGCCGTGGAAACCGTCGCTGGTAGACTACCGGTCATCGCCAGCGCGGGCCTGAGCGTTGCCAGCGGCAAGCTCTTCGCCAGGGCGGCCGAAGAGGCGGGTGCCGACGGTGTCCTGCTGATGCCGCCTTACCTCACCGAATGCCCCCAGGATGGCTTGGTGGCATACGCGCGCGCGATCTGTGATGCCACCGCGCTCAATGTCGTTTACTACAACCGCGGCAACGGCGTGCTCGATGTCGCGGCGGTCCGCCAACTGGCCAACGATTGCCCCAACCTGATCGGTCTCAAGGACGGCAAGGGCGACATCCAGGCGCTGAACAGGATCATCAAGACCATCGGCGACCGGCTGGTCTATGTGGGCGGCGTGCCCACCGCGGAGATCTTCGCCGAAGCCTATCTCGCCATTGGGGTGAATACCTATTCATCCGCCGTGTTCAACTTCGTGCCGGACATGGCCGTCAAGTTCTATCGGGAACTGCGCGCGGGAAATGCCGAGGTCGTGAAACGCATTACTCAAGACTTCTTCATTCCCTTCGTCGATCTCAGGGATCGTAAGCCAGGCTATGCCGTCAGCCTGATCAAGGCGGGCGCGGAAATCATCGGCCGTCCGGCCGGTAGTGTCAGGGCACCTTTGGTCATGCCCACTTCGGAGGAGCGTAATCAGCTGGAAAAACTCGTCGGCATCGCTCAGCAGTTGTAAGAACCACCCACACAAGCTCATACCTTAGAAAAACAGCGAGGAGCACGTCATGAAAACAACCTCAACAACCAAGACGTTCTATGCAATTGCCGCTACCGCCACCCTGGTGACCATGGCGCTGCCGGCGCAGGCCGACACCTGGCGCGGCTGGAACATTCACCCGCCGGGATATCCCAACACCGTGGCGCTGGAGGCCTTTGCCAAGAACGTGACCGAGCGTACCGAAGGGCGCATCACGGCGCAGGTCTACAACAACGGCGTGCTTGGCGACCAGCCCGATGCTATCGAGCAGACCCGCAGCGGGGTGTTGAATTTCGCCAACTTCAACATGGGACCGATGGGACCCATCGTGCCGGAAACCAACGTACTCTCGCTGCCCTTCATCTTCAGCAGCGTCGAGCACATGCACGAGGTGATGGATGGCGAGATCGGCCAGCAGTTTGCCGAGGCCCTCGCCGAGAAGAACCTGGTGGCCCTCTCCTGGTTCGACTCCGGTGAGCGTAGCCTCTACAACACCAAGCGTCCCATCCACACGCCCGAGGACGTGCAGGGGCTGAAGATCCGGGTCATGAACAACGACCTCTACGTCGACATGATCGAGGCGCTGGGCGGCAACGCGACGCCAATGGCCTATGGTGAGGTATATCAGTCGTTGAAGACCGGCGTGCTCGACGGGGCGGAGAACAATTATCCCTCGTTCCAATCCAGCAACCACTACGAGGCCGCCGAGTACTACTCTCTCACGGAACACCTGATCATTCCCGAGTGCTTGTGCATTGCCAGGGCGAGCTGGGAGGCGCTTTCCGCCGAGGACCAGGAGATCGTGCGCGAGGAGGCGATCAAGGCCTCGGCCATGCAGCGTGAGTTGTGGGTCGAGGGCTCCGAGGCGAGCCGCCAGGTCGTGCTGGACGCTGGCGTCCAGGTCAACGAGGTAGAGGACAAGGCCGCCTTCCAGCAGCTCATGGGACCGGTTTATGCGGGCTTCATCGAGGCGAATCCCGACCTCGAGAGCCTGGTCAACGCCATCCGGAACTCGAACTGAGCTTCGCTGCAATGCCCCCTTGGCGCCATGCGCGCCGAGGGGGAAGGAGGCTTATGCCCATGAGAACCTATGTCGATGTCGAGGCTGCCGTGACGCTTCCCCGCCTGAAGAAAATCACCGGCAAGTTACTGGATGGCCTGGCCAACCTTTGCCTGGCGGTGGCGGGCGTCATGCTCGTCTTCCTCATCGCCATCTTCGGCTGGCTGGTGTTCGGCCGCTACGTACTCAACAACACGCCGACCTGGGTCGAGCAGGCTGCCCTGCTGCTGGTGGTCTACATCACCTGCCTGGGGGCTGCGGCCGGGGTCAGGGGAAATTCCCACTTGAGCATCGACTTCGTGCGCGAAGGCATGCCCGAGCCCTTCAGGACGGTCTTTCGCTATGTCGCCGATCTCTTCGTCATCGCCTTCGGCGCCTTCATGGCCTACCAGGGTTGGGGCCTGGTGATGGCCAACCTGGAGCGGGCGATACCGATGATCCGCCTCGCCGAGAGCTGGCGCGCCGCGCCCCTGGTGATCTGCGGCGTGCTGATCGTGCTGTTCTCCGTGGCCAATATCGTGTCGCGAATTACCGCTAACGCATCCAACGAGGGTAACTGACATGGGCCTGGCCATTCTGTTCGGTGTCTTCTTTCTCGGCCTGGTGGCAGGCGCCCCCGTGGCCTTCGCCGTGGGGCTGGCCGCCGTGGCCACCTTCCTCTACGAGGGGCTGCCGCTGTTCGTGGCGTTCCAGCGCATCCTGTCGGGGATCTCGGTCTTCTCGCTGCTGGCCATTCCGTTCTTCATCTTTGCCGGCGAGCTGATGCTGCACGGCGGGATCTCCGCCCGCCTGGTGCGCCTGGCGTCCGCTGCGGTAGGCAAGATGCGCGGCGGACTGGGCATCGTCAACGTCAGCTCCTCGATGCTGTTCGGCGGCATCTCTGGCTCGGCCGTGGCCGATACCTCGGCGCTTGGTTCGATCCTGGTGCCGGTGATGAAAGAGAAGGGCTACGACGCCGACTATGCCGTCAACGTCACGGTGACCTCCTCGGTCGCCGGCGTGGTGATCCCCCCGAGCCACAACATGATTCTCTATGCCGTAGCGGCTGGCGGTGGCATTTCGGTCACCCAACTGTTCATCGCCGGTATCGTGCCGGGCATCCTGATGTGTTTGACGCTGGCCGTGGCGGCCTACCTGGTGGCGGTGAAACGCGGCTACCGGGGTGAGACCTTTCCCGGCTGGGACGTGCTGATCATTAGCCTGGCCGCGGCCCTGCCGGGGCTGCTCACGGCGGTGATCATCGTCGGTGGGGTGCTGTCGGGCATTCTCACCGTGACCGAATCCGGGGCCTTCGGCGCCATCTATGCCATCGTCGTCACCGCGCTGGTCTACCGCGAGCTGCGCTGGGCCTCGTTCAAGGCGGCGGTGCTGCAGTCGGTGAAGACCACTGCACTGGTGATGATCCTGGTCGGCTGCGCCTCGGCGTTCTCCTACCTGCTGGCGCTCTACAACGTGCCGCTGCTGCTGACCGACGTGCTGATGGCGCTTTCCGACAAGCCCATCGTCATCTTCCTGCTGCTCAACCTGCTGTTGCTGGGGCTTGGCATGATCATGGACATGGCGGCACTGATCCTGATCTGTACGCCGATCTTCCTGCCGGTGGCGATGCAGTTCGGCATGGATCCGATCCAGTTCGGCATCATCATGATGATGAACCTGGGGCTGGGGCTGTGCACGCCGCCGGTGGGGGCCTGCCTGTTCGTCGGCTGCGTGATCGGCAAGATCAAGATCGAAGAGGCCGTGCGCACCATCTGGCCCTTCTACCTGGCGCTGTTCGTCGCCCTGATGCTGGTGACCTACGTGCCGGCCGTCTCGCTGTCGTTGCCGGCGCTGTTCCGCTGAGCACCCTTTCGACCGAACCGTAACGGACTCGATGATGAAAATTGCAGCCGTACACACCCATATCCTCGACCACGTGCTCGACACCACCTTTGAGAGCGCTTCGATGCACTTCGCCCGGCGCCAGCACTGCCTGGTCGAGATCGTCTGCGACGACGGCACCACTGGCTGGGGCGAGTGCCTGGGGCCGGCCCAGCCCAACGCGGCGGTGGTCAAGGCCTACAGTGCCGCGCTGATCGGCCAGGACCCGCTGCAGACCGAGAAGCTCTGGTTGGAGCTCTACAACCGACTGCGCGACCAAGGCCAGCGCGGCCTGACCGTGACCGCCCTGAGCGGCATCGACATCGCCCTGTGGGACATCAAGGGCAAGCGCTTCGGCGTGCCGATCTCGACCCTGCTCGGCGGCCGCTTCCGTGACAGCGTGCGGGCCTACGCCACCGGTTCGTTCCGCCGTGCGGGTGTGGACCGGGTCGAGGACAACGCCCGCGAGGTGGCGGGCTACCGCCACGAGGGTTTTCATGCGGTGAAGATCAAGATCGGTTTCGGCGTCGAGGAGGATCTGCGCGTCATCGAGGCGGTGCGTGAATCGATCGGTCCCGACATGCGTCTGATGATCGACGCCAATCATGGCTACGACTACCTGGAAGCCGTCGAAGTGGGCCGTCGGGCGGCGAAGTTCGGCATCGACTGGTTCGAGGAGCCGGTGCTGCCCGAGCACGTCTCGGCCTATCGGGCGGTGCGTGCCGACCAGCCGATCCCGGTGGCCGGCGGCGAGACCTGGCACGGCCGCTATGCCATGCACGAACCTCTGGCGACCCGCGCCGTGGACATCATCCAGCCCGACATCTGCGGCGTCGGCGGCTTCACAGAGATTCGCCGGGTGGCGGACATGGCGGCGCTGCACGGCGTGCGCCTGGTACCGCACGTGTGGGGCACCGCGGTATGCCTGGCCGCCAGCCTGCAGTTCATGGCCGCACTGCTGCCCAACCCGCCGCGGCGCGACCCACTCGAGCCGATCCTCGAGTTCGACCGCACCGAGAACCCCTTCCGCCAGGCGGTGGTGACCACCCCCATCGAACACTACCGGGGCGTGGTGGCGATACCGGATGGGCCCGGGCTCGGTATCGAGATCGACCGCGAGGCGCTCGCCCGCTTCGCCCTCGTAGAGGCATGACCACGTGAACGCGATACCCGCCAATACCCGGCCGCTGGACGGTCCGCTGCCGCGGCTGGCCGCGCCGCCCGGCGCCACCGACTGCCACATGCACCTCTATCTGCCGGGCTTCGCGGCCCAGCCCGGCGGACCCGGCATCGCCGAGCTGGCAACGGTCGAGGATTACCGCCGAGTACAGGCGCGCCTGGGGCTGGAGCGCGTCGTTGTCACCCAGTCCAACGCCTATCAGCTCGACAACGGCGCCCTGCTCGAAGCCCTTGGTCAGCTGGGAACCGAAACGGCGCGCGGCGTGGCGGCAGTGGCTCCCGGCACCGCCGAGGCAACGCTGCGCGAATGGCATGCCCTGGGCGTACGCGGCGCGCGGATCATGAACCTGCCCGGCGGCGCCGTGACTCATGCCAGCATGCTCGAAGTCGAACGCCTGGTGCGCCCGCTGGGCTGGCACCTGATGGTGCAGTTCAACGGCCAGCACTTGGACGACTATCTCGATGGCCTGCAGCGCCTCGAAGGCGACTACATCATCGACCACATCGGCAAGTTCATGCCGCCGGTGCCGGCGGACGATCGCCGGGTCGACGAGATCCTGCGGCTGCTCGATCGCGGCAACGCCTGGTTCAAGCTGTGTGGCGGCTACGAGACCAGCACAGTCGGAGGGCCGCGCTACGAGGACGTGGGGGCAATTGCCCGTCGTGTCATTGCCCATGCCCCGCAGCGGGTGATCTGGGGCTCGAACTGGCCCCACGTCGGCGTGCCGCGCGAGCGCTATCCCGATGATGCCGAGCAGCTCGACGTGCTGCTCGGTTGGGCCGGGCCCGAGGCATGTCGCCGAATCCTGGTCGATAACCCCGCTTCCCTGTACGGCTTCTGAACCCTTTGTTCGAAGGAGGAACATGCATGATCGATCGACTGTTGGTAACGGGGGCCGGCGGCGGCATGGGCCGCATCATCCGGCCTCACCTGGCGCAGCTGGCACGCATGGTGCGGCTGTCGGACATCGCCGACCTCGGCGAGGCGGCCAGCCACGAAGAACTCGTGCCGTGCGATCTCGCCGACGCCGAGGCGGTGGGTGAGCTGGTTCAGGGCTGCGACGCCATCATCCACCTGGGCGGCGTATCGGTGGAGAAACCCTGGGCGAGCCTGCTGCAGGCCAACATCGTCGGCACCTACAACCTCTACGAGGCGGCGCGCCGGCACGGCAAGCCGCGGGTGATCTTCGCCAGCTCCAACCACACCACGGGGTACTACGAGCGCACGCAGCGCATCGACACCACGGTGCCGCATCGGCCCGACTCGCTCTACGGCGTGACCAAGTGTTTCGGCGAAGACCTGGCCAGCCTGTATCATGACAAGTTCGGCGTCGAGACGCTCAGCGTGCGCATCGGCTGGTGCCACCCCAAGCCCACCGACACGCGCAAACTGGCGATCTGGCTCAGTGCCGAGGATTTCATCGGCCTGGTGCAGCGTGCCATCGTCACCCCGCGCCTGGGCTGCACGGTGGTCTACGGCTTCTCGAACAATGCCGAACGCTGGTGGGACAACAGCAAGGCCGCCTTTCTCGGTTGGATGCCGAAGGACAGCTCGGCGCCCTGGCGCGAGGAGATGGAAGCGCTCGACGCGAATCTCGATCCCACGGATCCGGCGGTCATCTACCAGGGCGGATCCTTTGCCAGCTCCGGGCACCCCGACGATTGAGGGGCCGTCTACCCTTACCACGAACCATGACCGATGGATGGCGATATGGCAGATAAATCCGATATCACGGCCGACTTCAAGCAACTGAAAGTCCAGAAGCTTTCACGCGAAGGCAGCCTGTCTGTGCATGTCGCCGACCAGCTCGAGGCGCTGATCGTCAACGGAGGGATCGGCGTGGGTGAGAAGCTGCCCACCGAGAACGGGCTGTGCGACGTCTTCGGCGTCAGCCGCACGGTGATCCGCGAGGCCATCACCCATCTCAAGTCGCTGGGGCTGGTGGAGACGCGCCGCGGCGTCGGCACCACCGTGCTGCGCTCGACCAGCGTCGAGGCGATGCCGGCGAAACGCATCAGCCCGACCACCGTGGAGGACATCCTGCACGTGCTCGAGCTGCGGCTCAACCTGGAGCCGGCGGCGGCGGCGCTGGCCGCCGAGCGGCACGACGAGGAGGACGAACACACCCTCGTGGAGAAGCATGCGGCCTTCATCGAGGCGCGTGCGGCGAAGTCCCAGGCGCGCGTCGAAGACTACGAATTCCACTATGCGATCGCCGCCGCCACCAAGAATCCTTTCTTCAAGATGTTCTATGAACAGCTCAGCCAGGGTGTGATTCCTCGCGCCAAGCTGATGAGCATCGAGATCAACACCGCGGCCACCGACAAATACCTCGCCCGGGTCGAGGAAGAACATACCTACATTCTCGAGGCGATCCTGGCCCGCGATCCCGAGGCAGCGCGTGAGATGATGTACCAGCATCTCAACCGCGCGCGGACCATGTACGCCAAGTACCAGGAAGCCTGAACGGCGGCTCTCCTGGCCATGCGATACCGGAAGACAGGAGCCATCATGACCCCGCAAGGCAAGATGCTGATCGGCCGCGAGGCCGTCAGCGGCAGTTCCACGCCCATCCACGCCGTCAACCCCGCCACCGGCGAGCAGCTCGCGCCTACCTATGCCGGCGGCACCCAGGCCGAGGTCGAGCGCGCCTGTGCGCTGGCCGAGGCGGCGTTCGGCACCTACCGCGAGACGACGCTGGAGCAGCGTGCGGCGTTTCTCGAAACCGTGGCCAGCGAGATCGAGGCCATCGGCGACGAACTGATCGAGCGCGCCATTGCCGAGACCGGCTTGCCCCGGGCGCGCCTCGAAGGCGAGCGCGGCCGCACCTGCGGCCAGCTGCGCCTGTTCGCCTCGGTGGTGCGCGCCGGCGAATGGCTTGACCTGCGCCTCGATCCGGCCCTGCCCGAGCGCGATCCGATGCCCCGCGCCGACCTGCGCCAGCGCCACATTCCGCTCGGCCCCGTCGCCGTGTTCGGCGCCTCGAACTTCCCGCTGGCCTTCTCCGTGGCCGGCGGCGATACCGCCTCGGCGCTGGCCGCCGGCTGCCCGGTGATCGTCAAGGGTCACTCCGCCCACCCTGGCACCTCCGAGCTGGTCGGTCGTGCCGTGCAGCGCGCCGTCGAGAAACGCGACCTGCCGGAAGGCGTGTTCTCGCTGCTGTTCGGTTCGGGCAACGAGATCGGCCAGGCCCTGGTCGCCGACCCGCGCATTCAAGCCGTCGGCTTCACCGGCTCCCGCGGTGGCGGCACGGCCTTGATGAAAACCGCCCAGGCCCGCCCCCAACCGATCCCGGTCTACGCCGAGATGAGCTCGATCAACCCGGTGTTCCTGCTGCCCGAGGCGCTGCGCGCTCGCGGGGCGACGCTCGCCGAGGGCTTCGTTGCCTCGCTCAATATGGGCGCCGGACAGTTTTGCACCAACCCGGGCCTGGTCATCGCGGTGAAGGGCCCTGAGCTCGACGCCTTCGTCGAGGCGGCGGGCGATGCCATGACAGGCAGCGCCGCCCAGACCATGCTCACCCCGGGCATCCATGACGCCTACGAGCAGGGCGTGGGCCGGCTCTCCTCTAACAGCAAGGTACGCGAAGCGGCGCGTGGCCAGGTCGGTGAATCGGCTCACTCCTGCCAGGCGGGACTGTTCGTCACCACGGCGGCTGACTTCCTCGCTGATCCCGAGCTTCAGGAGGAGGTGTTCGGCGCCACCTCGCTGGTGATCGAGTGCGCGGATCAGAACGAGATGCGCCAAGTTGCCTCGCAGCTCGAAGGCCAGCTCACCGCCACGCTGCAGATGGACGACGGTGACCTGGACGCGGCAAAAGCCCTGCTGCCGATCCTCGAGCGCAAGGCGGGGCGGATCCTCGCCAACGGCTGGCCCACCGGGGTCGAGGTATGCCACGCCATGGTCCACGGCGGCCCATACCCGGCCACCTCCGACTCACGCACCACCTCGGTGGGCAGCGCGGCGATCTTCCGCTTCCTGCGTCCGGTGTGCTACCAGGCGCTGCCGCAGGGCCTGCTGCCCGAGGTACTGCGTGACGGCAATCCCTGGGGGTGACACGCCTGGTCGACGGCCAACGAGAAAGTTAACGCCACCTTCTCTTACCTATCTCCCTGGAACCTTTGGCGGCCTTCGGGCCGCCTTTTTTCTCCCGCATTTGCCATAATGGCTCCCTACCCACCTGTGGAGCTATGCATGGCCTCTCCTCCCAACGACCGTCGTCAGGGTCGCCCGAATTCTCCAAGGCCCTCATCGGACCGTCAGCGCGAACGCGCCTCGCGCACGCCCAAGGCCCAGGTGGGCGAGGTGGCTTACCTGGAGGTGGTCACGGTGAACGAGACCGGTGCCTTTCTCGACTGGGGCCATGCGCGCGACGTGCTGCTGCCCTTCGGCGAGCAGCGCTTCCGCCCCACGCCGGGCAAGCGGGTGCTGGTGCGGCTCTACGAGGACCAGCAAGGGCGACCGGTGGCGTCACAGAAGCTCGACCGCTTCGTACAGGACGAGGCAACGGGGCTGGCGCCGGGCGACGAGGTGGAGCTGATCGTCGCCGACGCCACCGACCTCGGCTACAAGGCGGTGGTCAATCATCGCTTCTGGGGGCTGCTCTACCGCGACGATGTCACCCGGCCGCTGCGCCGTGGGCAGCGGGCCAAGGGCTACGTAAAGCGCGTGCGCGACGACGGCCGGCTCGACCTCTCGCTGCTGCCGCCGGGGCCGGCACGTCTCGACGTGGTGGGCGAGCAGGTGCTCAAGGCGCTGCGCGAGAGCGGTGGTTACCTGCCGCTCTCCGACAGCAGCGATGCTTCGGCGATCAAGGCGCGCCTGGGGGTGAGCAAGAACGCCTTCAAGCAGGCCATCGGGCGGCTCTACAAGCGACGCCTGATCGTCATCGAGGCTCACGGTATCCGCCTGGTGCCGGGGACCACCACCGAGCCGGGCTAGCCGGCTGCCGGTCGGGGCGCTCAGTCGAGCGCCTTGAACTCCTCCTCGTGCAGCCAGGCGGCATGCTTTGGCGCGCGCTTGGTCTTCGACCACTCCTCGACCATCGCCGGCGCCACTTCCTTGAGCTGGCGCATCTGCTCCGGTGTGCCCTTCACGTAGGTCAGCTCCAGGCGATGACCGTTGGGATCGAAGAAGTAGATCGAGCGGATGATGCCGTGCTCGGTGGGGCCGATCACTTCCACCCCCTTGCTTTCGAGCTGCTCCTTCGCCGACAGCAGGGCGGCCTCGTCGGCGACGCGGAAGGCGATGTGCTGCACCCACTCCGGGGTGTTGGGGTCGCGGCCCATCTCGGGCGAGTTGGGCAGCTCGAAGAAGGCCAGGATGTTGCCGTTGCCGGCATCCAGGAACAGGTGCATGTAGGGATCGGGCGCCTTGGTGGAGGGCACGCGATCCTCGGCGATGGCGACCAGGAACTCCATGTTGAGCTTGTCCTGGTACCACTCGACGGTTTCCTTGGCGTCGCGACAGCGGTAGGCGACGTGGTGGATCTGCTGGATATCGATCATGGTGGGTCTCGTAGGGTGGCCGGAGGAGCGCCAGGGTCCTGCGTGGGCTTTTTTAGCCTCTATTTTAGTTTCATTTGAAACCAAAATAGAGGGGCTTGGTGTGCCCTGTCAAGCTGCCTTGGTGTTGCCGGAAGCCCTGGGTCATACTGCGCTCATTTCCCGCATCACGATGGAACGCTGCCAATGAGCCAACTGACGAGCGAACGATCCTTGCGCGTGGGCGTGGTGATGGATTCCATCGCCCACCTCACCTACAAGAAAGACACTACCCTGGCCATGCTGTGGGCGGCCCAGGAGCGTGGCTGGTCGCTGCACTACATGGAGCAGGAGGATCTCTACTTGCGCGATGGCCGGGCTCACGCGCGTATGCGCGATCTCGCCGCCTTCCGCAACCCCGACGACTGGTACGCGCTGGGGGCGCCGGAGGAGCGCCCGCTGGCCGAGCTCGACGTGATCCTGATGCGCAAGGACCCACCGGTCGACGCGCACTTCCTCAACGCCGTGCACCTGCTGGGCTTCGCGGAACGCGAGGGCGTGCTGGTGGTCAATCCCACACGGGCGCTGCTGGAATGCAACGAGAAGCTGTTCGCCCAGCAGTTCCCGCAGTGCTGCACGCCGACGGTGGTCTCCTGCAGCGAGTCGGTACTGCGCGCCTTCCATGCCGAGCACCGGGACGTGATCTTCAAGCCGCTGGACGGCATGGGCGGCAGCGGGATCTTCCACGTGCAGCCCGAGGGGCGGAACCTGGGAGCCATCATCGAGACGCTGACCGAACGCGGCCAGCGCCAGATCATGGCCCAGCGCTACATCCCCGAGATCAAGGACGGCGATACCCGCATCCTGCTGGTGGACGGCGAGCCGGTACCCTACGGCCTGGCCCGGGTGCCGATGGCCGGTGAGACCCGTGGCAACCTGGCCGCCGGCGGCACCGGCGTCAGCCGCGAGCTGACCGCACGCGACCACTGGCTGATCGAGCAGGTGCAACCCATGATCCGTGAGAAGGGGCTGATGTTCGTGGGGCTCGACGTGATCGGCGACTACATCACCGAGATCAACGTGACGAGCCCCACCTGCGTGCGTGAGATCGACGACCAGCGCGGCACCGATATCGCCGGCCTGCTGATGGATGCCATCGAGCGGCGCCTGGCGCAGCGTTCGTAACGCAGATAAGGCAAGGGGAGGTTGGGCTCCGTTCATGGCGGCCTCGATCAGCGACTCCATCCGCTGCGCTCCGGTCACGCGACCCTACCGGCGCTGGCTGGCGCTGTCGGCTGCGCTGCTGTTGCACCTGCTGCTGATCGGGATAGTGGCAAGCTGGCAGTTCACGCCGATGCCCGCGGAGCGCACCAGCCTGGACGTGGTGCTGGTAACCCGACCTGCCGAGGAGCCGGTCGAGGTGGAGGCCATTGCCGATACGGACCAGGAGGCCGCCGGCCAAGAAGAGACTGCGGAGGCTCCCGCCGAACAGCGATCGGTACCTATCGACGAGCTGCCGCACCTCGAGGCGCCGGATAGCAGTGCGGCGCCGGCCGCGTCGGCCGAACGGCCCGCTGACGAACCCGAGGTGGCTGAGGAGGGGCCTGCCGAAGCCGCCGAGGAGAGCGAAGCCCAGCCACAGGCGGAGCCGCAAAGCGCCCCCCGCCGGAGGAATCACCGGCGGAGCCGGCTGCCACAGCACCTTCGACATCGGGGCGCGACCTGCTGGCCCAGGCCACCAGCAGCATCCGTCAGCAGGAACTCGATGCCAACCTCGCGGGCGAAGCTGGCGACACACCGCGTTCCGCCGCCCAGCGGGCCGCCGAGGCACGCTATATCCATGACTGGACCCGCCGCGTCGAGGATTACGGCAACCGGGTTCATCCCGCCCCGAGCCATCTGCATGGACAGCTGCGCATTCGCGTAGTGATCGGACGAGATGGTCAGCTTCGCCAGGCGGAGGTGGTACAATCCTCAGGACATACCGAACTCGATCAGGCGGCACTCGATACCGTGCATGGAGCCGGGCCCTACCGGCCCTTCGACAGCGCCATGGGCGAGCTGGACAGCCTCTCCATCACCCGCGTCTGGCGGTTCGGGCAAGGTAATCATTTTGGCGTGCGCTAAAGGGAACGACGCGTACCGTGTTTCCTCGGATCTCGCCGCCGCCCGGGAGTCCCATGCAATCCGTGCAAAACCTAGGCTTGAGACATCATTTTCTGCTGGCGATGCCGCACCTGGAAGATCCCAATTTTGCCGGCACCCTCAGCTATCTCTGCGACCACGATGAGAACGGCACCATGGGCGTGATCGTCAACCGGCCGCTGGAGATCACCCTGGAGGCGCTGTTCGAGCAGCTCGAACTCGACGGCGAGGAGAGCCCGCATCGTAACGCGCCGGTCTATTACGGCGGTCCGACCCACAAGGACCGCGGCTTCATCCTGCATCGTGGCTCTAGCGAGCCGTGGGATTCCAGCATCCAGGTGGATGACGACATCGCGCTGACCACCTCCATGGATATCCTGCTGGCGCTTGCCGCCGGCACGGGCCCGGAGGAGTTCCTGGTATGCCTGGGCTGTGCCGGCTGGGAGGCGGGTCAACTCGAGCAGGAGCTCAAGGACAACGCCTGGCTCACCGTCGAGGCGCAGGGCGATATTTTGTTCAAGGTCCCGGCGGAGCAGCGCCTGAGCGCCGCCGCCGGCATCCTTGGCGTCGATCTGAACTTGATGTCGCGGGAAGCGGGCCATTCTTGATGTCCGATCATCGCCTGGTCCTGGCCTTCGACTTCGGCACCCGCCGCATCGGTGTGGCGGTGGGCAACGAGCTGCTCGCCAGTGCCCGCCAGCTCGAACCGCTGCCGGCCCGTGACGGCATCCCCGACTGGAACGTCGTCACGCGGCTGGTCGAGGAGTGGCAGCCGGACCTGTTCGTGGTGGGGCTGCCGCTCAACATGGACGGCAGCGAATCGGAGATGAGCGCCAGGGCGCGTAAGTTCGGCAAACGGCTCTACGGTCGCTATGGCAAGCCCTGCGAGATGGTCGACGAGCGCGGTTCCACCCGCGAGGCCAAGGCCATCGCCCGCGAGTCGGGGCTGCTGCGCAACCCCAACAAGAGCTACCGCGACGATGGCGTCGATGGCATCGCGGCGGTGCTGATCCTGGAGAGCTGGTTCGCTCGCAGGGAAGGCCTGCCGGGGCGTTGACGACCTCAGCTCGGCCCTGTCGCCTCAACTCTTGCGTGGTCGTTCGCCACCATCCATCAGCGCGTGGAATTCGGCGACGGCCAGGGCAGTGAACGCCGGGTCGTTGATATGCCAGGGGCAGCGAATCAGCCGTCGCTCGGACGTTTGCCGCACCGTCGCCTTCAGGGCCGCGAACAGCGCCGCGTCGGCCGCCGGGTCATGGAAGGGCTGACCGGGGGCATCCAGCGCCGAGACCCCGCCTTCAGGCAGCAGGAAGCGCACCGGCCCCCGGCTGCGATTCAACTTCTCCCCGATCCAGCGCCCCATCCGTGCGTTCTCCTCGGCGGTCGTGCGCATCAGGGTGATCTGAGGGTTGTGCTCATAGAGCCGGCGTTTTCGATAAGGCTCGGGCAGCGTCTCGGGACCGGCGAAGTTGACCATGTCGAGAGCGCCGCAGGAGCCTACGTAGGGCAGCTCGGTATGCGCCAGAACGTCCAGCCGTGTGTCGCCGGCGCTGAAGATGCCGCCCATCAGCAGGTCGCACACCTCGGTGGTGGTGATATCGAGCAGTCCCTTCAGCATGCCGCTCGCGGCCAGTTTCTCCATCGAGCGCCCGCCGGTGCCGGTGGCATGGAAGACCAGGCAGTCATACTCCGAGGCCAGTGCATCGGTGAGACGGTTCACGCACTGTGTGGTGACGCCGAACATGCTCAAGCCGATGGCCGGCTTGTCATCGGCGGCCTCGGGCACCTGCCCCTCGAGCATGCCGAGCAGTGCATGGGCCGCGTTGCCCAGCACCCGGCGCGATATTCTGTTGAGTCCCGCCACGTCGGTCACGGAGTAGATCATGGCAATGTCGCTGGCGCCGACATAAGGTGCCACGTTGCCCGAGGCGATCGTCGAGACCATCACCTTGGGCACGCCAATGTCCAGGTCGCGCATGGCCGGTGTGATCAGCGCGGTGCCGCCGGAGCCGCCAATACCGATGACGCCGGCCACGTCATCGCGCCCTGCCAGCAGCTGGCGCAATGCCTCGGCCATCTGTGTCACGGCGCGCCCCCGGTCGTTGACGAAGACCGCCTCGGTGCCCTGGGGGTGGCAGGCGGCCACCTGTCTGGCAGAAATGTCGGCATCGGGAGCAGGGTCGCCGCTGGTGCCTACGTCGACGATCAAGGTATCGACGTTTGCGTTCCGCAACAGGTCGCGCAGATAGCAGAGCTCCGCGGCCTTGGTATCACAAGTGCCGATGATGAAGGCTTTGTGTCCCATGGGGCCTCCTGGCCGGCATGCGTCGCGCCGGCCTGATTGTTATCGGTCTGGGGCGTCAGCCCTGGCAGCGTTCGACAGCCCCTTCGAAGGCCAGCCGGAAGGTATCCGAGACCCGCTGCACGACATCTTCTCGGTCGGCTTCCTCTACCTCGAACTCGGCCCACCACTCACCGAAGCATTGGCCGGTGGTCGTGATGGGCTTGAGGCGCATCTCGGCCACGTAGTTCTGCACCGGCAGGGCCGGAGCCTCGAGAATGCGGTAGCAGCAGCGGTGTTCCCGATCCGAGAGGGTGAGCAACTCCTCGCGAATGAAGTTGCCTTCGTGGTCGTGAAAGAATCGCACGCAGCCGACCTGGTCGGCGGGCTTGCCCGCCTCGATCTCGCTCCTGGCGAAGAAGGGATGGTAGTCCGGCAAGCCGTTGAAATCGCGTAGCACGCTCCAGGCCTGCTCGAGCGTGATGGGCATGACGGCGCTGACGTAGACCCTGGTCATGGTGGCGTCTCCTCGGTAGTCAGGCGATTGCCTTGAAGCGGCGGATTTGCTCGGTCAGTGCCACTTCGGTGGGCAGGCGCTCCATGCTGCTGGCGCCATAGAAGCCGTTGCAGTGCTCGCTTTTCTGCATGACGTAAGTGGCATCCTCGGGGGTGGCAATGGGGCCGCCGTGACACAGGACGAGTACCTCCCGACGCACGCGCCTGGCCGCCTCGGCCCACTCGTCGATCAGCCGCACCGACTCGTCGAGGCTCTTGGCGGATTCGGCGCCGATGGTGCCACCGACGGTAACGCCCATGTGCGCCACGATGATGTCGGCGCCGGCCTCGGTCATGGCTACGGCCTCGTCGGCCGAAAACACGTAGGGCGTGGTCAGCATGTCCATTTCATGAGCCTGGCGAATCATGTCCACTTCGCTGCCGTAGGTGATCCCGGTCTCTTCCAGGCTGATGCGGAACGTGCCGTCGATCAGGCCCACGGTGGGGAAATTCTGCACTCCCGAGAAGCCCAGTTCCTTAAGCTCGCGCAGCAGCTTGGGCATGATCACGAAGGGATCGGTGCCGTTGACCCCGGCCAGTACCGGGGTGCGCTTGACCACGGGCAGTACCTCCAGCGCCATCTCCTGCACGATCTGATTGGCGTTGCCGTAGGCCAGCAGGCCGGCGGAAGAAGCGCGCCCGGCCATGCGATAACGCCCTGAGTTGTAGATCACGATCAGGTCGATGCCACCGGCTTCCTCGCACTTGGCCGAGATACCGGTACCGGCACCACCGCCAATGATCGGTTGGCCACGAGCGGCCATGTCCTGGAAGCGGGCCATCAGATCCTTGCGGTTGAAAGGCGGCATGTCGTTCTCCTTTGTCAGTATTGGGGTAAGCGGTGTCGATGGGTCATTGGTGATGGATGCGGGGTCGGGAGTCGACCTTGGCCGCGGGAATCGAGGAACGTCGTGAACGGAGCGCAAGGCTGAGTTGGCCCACCACGCCTTGGCGGAAGGTGAGTACACAGGCCATGAATACCAGGCCGGTGATCACGGTGACCCAGGCGCCGAAAGGATCCAGATAGTGATTCAGCGTGGAGACGAGCGCGGCCCCCACGGCCGGACCGAATACCGTGCTCATGCCGCCTAGCAGCGTCATCAGGATGACGTCGCCCGAGGTGTGCCAGTGCACGTCGTAGAGGGCCGCCAACTGGAAGACGATCGCCTTGAGCGAGCCGGCGATGCCCGACAGGCCGGCCGAGATGGTAAAGACCAGTACCTTGTAGCGAGCCACGGGGTAGCCCAGCGAGATGGCGCGGGGTTCATGCTCGCGGATGGCGCGCAACACGTTGCCGAAGGGAGAGTTGACGGTGCGCCACACCAGCCACAGGCCGGCGCCGACGATGCCCACCACGACGTAGTAGAGCGCCGAGTCGTTGCTTAGGTCGAGGCCCAGGAAACTGCCGCGGGGAATCCGCTGCAGGCCATCCTCGGCGCCGGTAAAGGGCGCTTGAAGGAAGAAGAAGTAGACCAGCTGCGACAGGGCCAGGGTGATCATGGCCAGGTAGATGCCACTACGGCGAATCGCCAGGGCCCCTACGACAGTACCCAGCAAGGCTGCCACCAGGCCTCCGGCGAGGATCCCCAGCTCGGTGGGCACGCCGTAGGCCTTGACCAGTTGACCGGTAACGTAGGCGCCGGTGCCGAAGAAGGCGGCGTGACCGAAGGAGAGGATCCCGGTATGGCCCAGCAGCAGATTGAAGGCGCAGGCGAAGAGCACGAAGCACAGCGTCTTCATCACGAAAATGGAATAGACCAACTGCGGGAAGAAGGGAACCGCCAGCAACGCCAGCAGACCCAGGACGATGAGAGCCGAGGATAATGGTCGCATGGGTCAGCCCTCCTCGCGGCCGAACAGCCCGGCCGGACGCAGCAGCAGCACCAGCACCATGACCAGGAAGACGATGGTCGACGAGAACTCGGAATAGAACACTCGAGTCAGGCCTTCCACCACACCCAGCCCAAGACCGGTGACGATGGCTCCCATGATCGAGCCCAGACCGCCGATGACCACCACGGCGAAGATAATGATGACCAGGCTGGAGCCCATCGAGGGGTTGACGTGGAAGATAGGCGCGGCAAGCACCCCGGCGAATGCGGCGAGGCCTACACCGACCCCGTAGGTCAGAGTGATCAGTCGCGGCACGTTGATACCGAAGGCCTGGGTCAGCTCCGAGCGCTCTGTCGCCGCGCGCAGGCTGGCACCCAGCGAGGTGCGTTCGATGACGAACCAGGTCAACAAACACAACAGTAGCGCCGAGACGATCACGAAGCCGCGATAGAGCGGCAGGATCATGAAGCCCAGGTTGAGGGTGCCGCGCAGCAGCTCCGGGGTGGCGAAGGGTTGGCCGGAGGAGCCGAAGGAGACACGAAAGCCTCCCTCCAGCACCAGCACCAGGCTAAAGGTCAGCAGCAGCCCGTAGATCGGATCGAGCCCGTACAGCCGGCGCAGGAACAGGAACTCGAACAGCATGCCGAACAGCGCCACGACCAGCGGGGCGATGGCCAGCGTCACCCAATAGTTGGCGTCCAGGTACTGGGCCAGCAGGAAGGCAGTAAAGGCGCCCAGCATGAAGAAGGCACCATGGGCGAAGTTGACGATCTTGAGTACGCCGAAAATGATCGCCAGCCCCAGGCTGAGCACCGCATAGAAGGAGCCGTTGACGATGCCCAGCATGAGTTGCCCCAGCAGGGCCTGAATGGGAATGCCGAATATATCCATGTTCACTTGCTCATCAGGCTGAGAGGGAGGCGCGTGCCCGGCTATCGCCGGGCACGAACGACAGGGCATCAGCTGCCGTTGAGCAGACGGCAGGTACTGGCTTCCAGCGGCTGGAAGGCGTCCTCGCCGGGAATGGTGGTCACCAGGCGCAGGAAGTCGTAGTCGTACTCCGACTCGTCGGGGGACTTCACTTCCCACAGGTACTGGTCGTGGACCATGCGGCCGTTGGGCCGGATGTAGCCACCCGAGGCGAAGAAGTCGTTGATCTCCAGCTCGCGCATCTTCTCGGATACCGCATCGGGGTCGTCGCTGCCGGCGGCCTCGATGGCGTTCAGGTAATGCATGGTCGAGGAGTAGTTGCCGGCGTGGGCCATGTTGGGCATGCGTCCGGTACGTTCGTAGAAGCGCTGGGAAAACTCGCGGGTCTCGTCGTTGGCATCCCAGTAGAAGGCATTGGTCAGCATCAGGCCTTGGGCGGTCTCCAAGCCCAGGCTGACGATATCGTCATACCACAGCAACAATGCGGCCGGGCGCTGCTCGGGGGTCACGCCGAACTCGGCCAGGGCATTGATGGCGTTGATGGCATCGGCGCCGGTGGAGGCGATGCCAATAATCTCCGCACCGGAGGCCTGGGCCTGCAGGGCGTAGGAGGAGAAGTCGGTGGTGTCGAGGGGGTGGCGAGCGGCGCCGACGACCTGGCCCCCGGCTTCGCGCACTACGTCCGATACCTGCTCTTCGAGGCCGATGCCGAAGGCGAAATCCACGGTGAGGAAGAACCAGGTATCGCCGCCGTCCTCGACGATCGACTTGCCGGTGCCGTGGGCCAGCGAATGGGCGTCGTAGGTGTAGTGGGTCACGTAAGGCGAGCAGTAGTCGTTGGTGAGCCCGATGTTGGACGATGAGTTGACGATGGCGTGGCGCTTCTGCTCGTCGGCCACGGCTGCCACCGCCAGGGCGACCCCGGAGTTGGACAGGTCGTTGATCATGTCCACGCCTTCGTTGTTGTACCACTCGCGGGCACGGCTGGCCCCGGTGTCGGCGCGGTTACGGTGGTCACCGTGGATGACCTCGATGGGCACGCCATTGACCTCGCCGCCGAAATCCTCGACGGCCATCCGTACGGCTTCCACCGCCGCCTCTCCGGAAAGGTCGGTATAAATACCGGACATATCGGTGAGCACGCCGATTCGCACCACACCGTCACTGTAGCCTTCGCTGGCCATGGCGCTGGAGAGGCCCCCCAGGCTCAGGACGGCGGAAGACACCACCAGGGTTTTCAAGGAGTTCGTGGCTGGCATTGTTTTTTCTCCTGTTCTCATGGGGAGTTATTGTTGTAATTTGCTCTGATTCGAACGGTTTGTTTTCTTGCTGCCTTTAATAGTTAGAGCCAACGTGGGCAAATGCGCCATGGCTTCAGAGCACGAACAGCTATCCGAAACCCACATCGTCGGTGACGATACCCAGCAGTGGATCGTGCGCGCCGACGACTGCACCGCCCTCGAGCAGCGGCATATTTCTCATGTGGGCTTCGGCGATGCCGCGGTGCCCTATCGCATCGTGCGTACCCGCCTGAGTGGCGCCTACATCCACGGCTCGCTGGGCGGCGAGGGCCGCATGCTGCTCGATGGGCGGTGGTGCACCATGCGCGGCGGTATGATGTCCTTCGCTCCCGCACATGGGCTGCACGCCTTCCACGCCGTGCCCGAAAAGCGCTGGCAGTATTGCTGGCTGCGCTACCTGCCCAGCGCACCTCGCTCGGTGGTGGGAACCATCGCACCGATCATGCAGCACTTCGACCCCGAGCCGATGAAGCACGCGATCCTGGGCCTCTACAGTGAGGTATTCCACGGTGAGGGGGATCCGGCCAGCTGCGTGATGTGGGTCGACACCATCGAGCGCTACATCTCGCGCTTCGCCGACCCTTGGCGGCGCGACGCGCGCATCGTGGCGGTCTTCGATGCGGTGATCCCGACCCTGGAGCGGCACTGGACCATCGAGGAGATGGCCGAGATCGCCCACGTCAGCACCGAGCACCTGCGACGGATCAGCCGCAAGGTGTTCGGGCGTAGCCCCATGCAGCAGCTGACCCAGCTGCGTATGCAGCACGCTACCCACCTACTGGCGACCAGCGACCTGCCGATCGAGGAGATCGCCGAGCGGGTGGGCTACAGCAGCCCCTTTGCCTTCTCCAAGACCTTCAAGCGCATGAACGGCGTCTCGCCCTCGCACTTTCGCCTGCATTCCCGCGCTTGAGCTCGTCGCCCGTTGAGCCTGTCCGCTTGATTCCTAGACGCCCAGGCGTGCCAGTAGGGCATCGGCGTCCTGCTCGATGCCCTTGCGGTCGTAGCGCGCCGTCACCTGGCCGTGGTCGATGAGATAGAAATGGTCGGCCACGCTCATGGCGAAGTGCAGGTTCTGTTCCACCAGCAGGATGGTGTAGCCCTGCGCCTTGAGGAGGCGGATGGTGTCGCCGATGTGCTCGACGATACTGGGCGCCAGCCCTTCGGTAGGTTCATCGAGCAATAGCAACCTGGCTCCGGTGCGCAGGGTGCGTCCTATGGCGAGCATTTGTTGCTCTCCACCGGAAAGCTTGGTTCCGGGGCTGTGAAGTCTCTCGCGCAGGTGAGGAAACAGATCGAGCACCTGCTCGGTGCTCAGGCCGCTATCGTCGATCCGTGTCGGCAGCTCGAGGTGCTCCCTGACGTCGAGCGTGGCGTAGATGCCGCGATCCTCGGGGCAGAAGGCCACGCCGTGGCGGGCAATATGGAAGGGACGCAGGCCGATGGTTTCGACACCGGCAAGCCGGATGCTGCCCCGTCGCCGCGGGACGATGCCCATGATCGATTTCAGCGTGGTGGACTTGCCGGCACCGTTGCGGCCCAGCAGGGTAATCACCTGCCCCGCCGGTACCTCCAGGTCGATACCGTGCAGCACGTGGCTTTCACCGTACCAGGCATGCAGGTCGCGGATCGCCAGCATGGGTTCGGGGGCGTGTTTCATGGCGGCTTCAGTCATGGCGGGCCCCTCCGATATAGGATTCGATCACGCGTGGGTCGCGCGACACGGTAGCGTAGTCACCCTCCGCCAGCACCTCGCCGCGAGCCAGCACGGTAATGCGGTCGCAGAGTTCGGCCACCACGCCCAGGTTATGCTCCACCATCAGCACCGAGCGTCCTTCGGCCACGCGATGGATCAGCTCGGCGGTGCGGCCCACGTCCTCCGTGCCCATGCCGGCCAACGGCTCGTCGAGCAGCATTACCTCGGGGTCGAGCGCCAGGGTGGTGGCGAGCTCCAGGGCTCGCTTGCGCCCATAGGGCAGCTCGGCGGCAGGAGTGTCGGCCCACTGCCCCAGGCCAACATCGACCAGCAGCGCCATGGCGCGTTCGCGATGTTGGTCGAGGCGGTGATGCGAAGCCCAGAAGTCGTAGGACTCGCCGCGCTGGCGTTGCAGCGCCAGCTTGACGTTCTCCAACGCACTGAGGTGGCCGAACACGGCGGATATCTGAAACGAGCGGACCATGCCCAGTCTGGCCACCTGATCCGGCTTGAGGTGCGTGATGTCACGCCCCTTGTAGAAGATGCTGCCGGCGCTGGGTTCGAGGAACTTGGTCAGCAGGTTGAAACAAGTCGTCTTGCCCGCGCCGTTGGCACCGATCAAGGCATGGATGGTGCCGGGCTCGATTCGGATGGAGATATCGCTGACTGCCGTAAAGCCCCGGAAGTTCTTGGTGAGGCCCCGGGTCTCGATGATTGCCTCTGCCATCGTGTACTCCGCCGTTATTATTGTCCGTTGGTCTGGTCTCGGGTGACGGAGCAGCCGGCATGGGCCGACGGCTTTCGTCGGCTTCAGTGTTGACACGGAAGATAGGCAGCGCCATGGCTGCAGAGCACGTGTGGCTATCCGAAACGCACATGTATGGAAGAGGCCGACAGGCAAGAGTACCGTGCGTGGCCGAAAGGCAGGAAGGCCAGCCGGACCCTCGATGAGGGTCTGGCTGGTGAAGCATCAAGCTGCGTGTGGCGGTGGGTTCAGGTGGTCAGCACCCGTTCCTCGTCGTACTGCGCGGCGATGTCGTTCACCGAGATGCAGGTGTACTTGAGCACGAAGAAGGCCAGCGTGGCGGGGCAGGTGAAGCTCTCCTCGAAGCGTTCCACCTGGCCACCGTAGCCGCGGGTGACGCTGGCGCGATAGGCGTTGCCTGCCTTGGTCAGCTTGACCGTGGCCTGGCGATCGGCCTCCTGCTTTTCCAGCACCAGTTCGCGCTGCCGGGTCAGCAGTTCGTCGAGCATCTTGCCGCCCTCGCGCTCCTCGGGCGTAGCCCACACCTCCTGGTCCCGCTTGCCGTACTGGAACAGCATGATGGCCGGGAGTACGGAGAAGATGCCCCCGGTCAGCAGCCAGGTCAGCTCGGCGCCGGGAGGATGCAGCGCAAACACGGCAAACAGCTGCACCACGAAGGCGGCGGCGAGGATGCCCGCCAACGGACGCCACATGCGCGGGTTCATCACCGGCTTGCCCAGGGTATGGCCCCACAGGCCGGCCGCCACCAGTGCACCGAGTGCCAGGGTCGCCACGCCCCAGATCGGGCCGCCGCCCACTAGCAGGGCAATGGCGCCGATCGCCACCAGCACGCTGTAGAACACCGCCAGCAATATGTACGCTCGTTCCAGGGTCATGCGTCACATCTCCTTTATCCGGTTGCCTTGGATGGCAACACCGTCGTCATTCGACTTGTTATTCGAGATTGCAGCTCATTCGAGCCGTGTCGTCATGGGGTGGCGGCCGGTGACCGCCGGTCAGCTTCGCACACACACTTCTTCCGCCCTCAGCATAGCGATGCCGAGCGTTGGCTGCACCGTTACAGTGAGGGATCGTCGACTCCCACACGCTCGGGCACGAACCAGCGCACCGGGCGTAGGTCCTTCTCGATCAGCTCCTCCACCTGCAGCAGGGTGGCGAAGATCGCCATGCGTACCGGAATGCCGTTATCGGTCTGGCGGAAGATCGCCAGGCGCGGGTCGCCGTTGAGATCCACGTCGAGGTCGTTGGCATCCGGGCGGCTGTCGCGGGGCAGCGGGTGCATGACGATGGTGTCGCGGCCGCAGCGCTTGTCCATGAAGGCGCGATCGACGGTGAAGTCACGCGACAGGCTGAAGCCCTCGCTCATCTCGGCGGTGAAGCGCTCCTTCTGGATGCGGGTGGTGTAGACCACGTCCACGTCGGCATAGTCGTCGGCCAGGCTGGTGCGCTGTTCGACGCGGTGGCCGCGGGAGGCGACCAGGTCGATGAGGTAATCGGGCATCTCCAGCCCCGGCGGCGCCACCAGCGTGATGCGCATGGGATCGTAGAGCGACAGCAGCTTGATCAGCGAGTGCACGGTACGACCGTACTTGAGGTCGCCGGTGAGCAGTACGTGGGCGCCGGCGAGCTGCTTGCCCAGCCGGGTGAATTCCTTGTCGATGGTATAGAAGTCGAGCAGCGCCTGGCTGGGGTGTTCACCGGGGCCGTCGCCGCCGTTGATCACCGGCACGTGAGTGGCGGCGGCAAACTCCGCCACCGAGCCCTGGTCGGGGTGGCGCATGACGATGGCGTCGCAGTAGCCGCTCATTACCCGGCTGGTGTCGTAGAGCGACTCACCCTTGGCCATGGAGGAGAAGGTGAAGCCGGTGGTGTCGCACACGCTGCCGCCCAGGCGACAGAAGGCGGCGTGGAAGCTGACCCGGGTGCGGGTGCTGGCCTCGAAGAACAGGTTGCCGAGCACGGCGCCCTCCAGCACCCGGGTGACCTGGCGGCGTTGGGCGATGGGCTCCATGCGGGCGGCGATGCGCATCAGGTGGTCGACGCTTTCGCGGGTCAGGGAATCGACGGAGAGCAGATGGCGACTCATCGAGGGCCTCGAAGATGGCAGCGAAGGATGGCCCGTAGTGTAACGCCACCGGGGCCGCGCTTCACAGAGCGCGACGGCATGACGCTCAACGGCCGAGCAGTTCGGCCAGCTCGTGTGCGTAAGCCTTCACTTCACGTATCGCCCGCTCAGTGTCGAGGTCGTCCATCGCCACCACGCCCACGCAGGCCTCGATGCCGGGACGAAACTGCGGCGTGGCCACGGGGCTGGCCACTCCCACCGCGCCGCGCTGCAGCTGGCCGCGGGTCAGGCTGTAGCCGTCGGCACGGGCCTGGCGCACCGCCTCGCTGTCGTCTGCGCGCGGAGGGCGCCCGGCGAGAATGGCGATGCCCGCGGCGCCGAGCGTCAGCGGGTGGCGGCTGCCGACCCGATAGCCGACCCGCAGCAGGCCCTCCTCCGGTTCCGCCACCAGCAGCACCACGCACTCTTCTCCCTGGGCCACCGACACGAAGGCGGTGGCCCGGGTCGCCTTGGCCAGCGCCTGTAGCAGCGGCTGGGCTACGGCGCGCAACTGTGGCTCGAAGCGCGAGGCCAGCAGCGAGATGCCGGCACCCAGGCGCAGCGCGCCCTCGCTGGTACGTGCCACCAGGCCGTGCTGTTCCAGGGTGGTGACGATGCGATAGGCGATGGCGCGGTGCACATCCAGCCGCTCGGCGAGTTCGGCGACGCTGATGCCCTCGGCGTGTTCGGCGACGATCTCCAGCGCGTGCAGGCCGCGATCCAGGGTTTGCAGGGTAGTGGCCATCGAACGGCATCTCTCGAGTTGATGGTGGCAGAGCATGGTAGCGCAGCCGGCGGGGATTGACGTCCCCGGGCAAACTGCCTATGTTTCCTTACGTGTTCGTTAAACGATACCAAGTGTGCGATAAAAGTAAAACAGCTCGACACATAAACTCAGCCACGCATGACAGCAACGATTCCAGGCGACAGCCACGCGGGAGGCCTCATGACATCAGCAACACAGCGGAACGCTACCGGTGCGGACGGCTGCCTCTTCCACGGCGCCGGTGAACCGTCGATGGCGCCCAATGGCTGCCCCGTCTCGCCCCAGGCGGCGGCCTTCGATCCCTTCGACCGCCCCTACCAGCTCGACCCCGCCGAGGCGCTGCGCTGGTCCCGCGAGCAGGAGCCGGTGTTCTACAGCCCCAAGCTCGGCTACTGGGTGGTGAGCCGCTACGACGACATCAAGGCGATCTTCCGCGACAACCTCACCTTTTCGCCGTCGATCGCGCTGGAGAAGATCACCCCGGCGAGCGACGAGGCCCTGGCGGTGCTCAAGCGCTACGACTACGGCATGAACCGTACCCTGGTGAACGAGGACGAGCCGGCTCACATGGCGCGGCGCCGCGAGCTGCTCGAGGCTTTCTCACCCGAGGCACTGGAGGCTCATGCCCCGATGGTGCGCCGCCTGGTGCGCGAGAAGCTCGACGCCATCATCGACCGCGGCCAAGCCGACCTGGTCGCCGAAATGTTCTGGGAGGTGCCGCTTACCGTTGCGCTGCACTTCCTCGGCGTGCCCGAGGAGGACATGGAGCAACTGCGGCGCTTCTCCGTCGCCCATACGCTCAATACCTGGGGACGCCCCTCGCCCGAGCAGCAGGTCGAGGTGGCCGAGGGCGTCGGCAAGTTCTGGCAGTACTCCGGCGAGGTACTGAGGAAGATGCAGGCCCGGCCGGAGGGTCACGGCTGGATGTACGACATGATCGAGAAGAACCGGCACAAGCCGGATGTCGTCACCGACAACTACCTGCACTCGATGATGATGGCGATCATCGTCGCCGCCCACGAGACCACGGCGCTGGCCACCGCCAACGCCTTCCGCCAGCTGCTCTCGCGCCCCGCGGTATGGGCCGAACTGTGCGACAACCCGGCGCTGATCCCCGCCGCCGCCGAGGAGTGCCTGCGCCATGCCGGCTCGGTGGTGGCCTGGCGGCGCATCGCCACTCGCGAGGTGGAAGTGGGCGGCGTGACCATCCCCGAGGGCGGCAAGATCCTGATGGTCACCGCTTCGGGCAATCACGATCCGGCCCACTTCGAGAACCCCGACGAGCTTGACATCTACCGCGACAACGCCGTCGATCATCTCACCTTCGGCTACGGCAGCCACCAGTGCATGGGCAAGAACCTGGGACGCATGGAGATGCGTATCTTCCTCGAGGAGTTCACCCGTCGCCTGCCGCACCTGGAGCTCGAGGAGCAGGAGTTCACCTTTCTGCCCAATACTTCCTTCCGTGGCCCCGAGGCGCTGTGGGTGCGCTGGGACCCGGCGCAGAATCCGGAGCGCCGTGACCCGGCGGTGCGCAGCGCCCAGCGCGACTTCCCCGTCGGGGCGCCGTCGCGTCAGGACATCGCCCGGGAAATGGTGGTTGCCAAGGTGCAGACGGCTGCCGAAGGCGTATTGCAGATCGCCCTGGAGGATCCGCATGGGCGTCGCGTGCCGGAGTGGAGCCCCGGCTCCCACGTCGACCTGATCGTCGGCAACTACGTGCGCAAGTATTCGCTATGCGGCGAGGTGGACGATCCCTACTGGCTGCAGGTCGCCGTGCTGCGCGAGGAGGCTGGGCGCGGCGGCTCGGCCTGGATCCACGAGCACCTGAAACCGGGCATGCCCCTGCGGCTGCGCGGTCCCAAGAACCACTTCCGCCTCGACGAATCGGCCGACCGCTACGTGCTCATCGCCGGCGGCATCGGCATCACGCCGATCATCGCCATGGCCGACCGCCTCAAGCGGCTGGGCAAGCCCTTTGAACTGCACTATGCCGGTCGCTCTCGCGCCAGCATGGCCTTCATCGAACGGCTCGAGCGCGACCACGGCGAAACGCTGCGGCTCTATCCCAAGGCCGAGGGGGTGCGGCTCGACCTCGCCTCCCTGCTTGCCGAGCCCCGCGCAGGCACGCTGCTCTATGCCTGCGGCCCCGAGCGCCTGCTCGCGGCGCTCGAGGCTGGCACCAACCACTGGCCGGAAGGCAGCCTGCGCGTGGAGCACTTCACTGCCGAAGGCGCACTGCTGGACCCGAAGCACGAGCACGCCTTCGAAGTCGAACTCACCGACTCCGAGCTCGTCGTCGAGGTGGCCGCGGATCGCACCCTGCTGCAGGCCCTGCGTGCCGCCGGTGTCGACGTGCCCAGCGACTGCGAGGAGGGCCTGTGCGGCTCTTGCCAGGTCGAGGTGGTCGACGGAGACATCGACCACCGCGACAAGGTGCTCACCGCCGCCGAGCGCGCCGGCCAGGACCGGCTGATGAGTTGCTGTTCGAGGGCGAAAAGCAAAAGGCTGAAGCTTGCTCTCTAACGCCGGCCATCGACCGTCCACCACAAAAGCAAATGACAAAAGCACGCAACCCTGACCATCGGGACTCACGAGGAACGACAATGAAAATGCACAAGCTCGCGACACTGACCGCGCTGACCGCACTCTCCCTGGGGGCCTTTCAGGGCGCCGCGGCCACCGAACTCACGGTGAGCACCTGGGCCGGCCCCAACCACGGCGTCAACACCATCGTCTGGCCGACCTGGGGCAAGTGGGTGGAAGACGCCACCGAGGGGCGCGTGACCGTCAACGTGGTCCACGACATGGGACCGCCCAACGCCCAGATGGAGCTGATCGCCGACGGCGTGGCCGACGTCACCTGGCTGTTCCACGGCCTGATGCCGGGACGCTTCGAGCTGACCAAGCTGCCCGAGTTGCCGACCTTCGAGGATTTCTCCTCGGAAGCCGCCTCGGTAGCCTACTGGCGCACCCACAATGAGCACTTCGCCGAGGCCGGCGAGCATCGCGGCGTCGAGGTGATCGGCGTCGGCGTGCACGGACCGGGCTCGCTGTTCCTCAATGAATCGATCGACAGCCTCGACGATTTGAACGGCAAGCGCGTGCGTATCGGCGGCGGTGTGATGGGGGACATCTCCAATGCGCTGGCGCTCACCGGCGTGGCGCTGCCGCCGGCCAGCACCTACGAAGCGGCGACCCAGGGCGTAGTCGACGGGGCCATGCTCACGCTCGAGGGCCTCAAGAGCTTCCGCCTGGCCGAGGTGCTGCCCTACACGGTACAGATGCCGGGCGGCTTCTATCGCGGCAGCTTCTCGCTGGTGATCAATCCGGATACCTGGGCCTCGCTTTCAGATGAAGACCGCGAAGCGATCGAAGAGGTCTCCGGCGAGCGCCTGTCGCGACTGTTCGGCTACATGATGGACGTGGTCGACGTACGCGGCGTCGAGTTTGCCGAGCAGCAGGGCAATACCTTCGTCGAGCTGCCGGCCGGGGAGATCGAGCGCTTCCAGCAGATGGCGGCCGAGCTGCCGGATGCCTGGAAGGAAGCGGCCGGCGCCAAGGGCGTCGACGGTGAGGCCGCCCATGCCTACTTCTTCGAGCAGCTCGATGCTGCCCAGGGCGAGGAGGGACTCTCCGCCGATGAGGTAATCGATCCCGAAGCGTAACCGCGCCCTTTTCCTCATATTCTCTATGCTTGCGAGCACGGCCTGGCCGTGCTCGCTGCGTCATGGCTGGCATGATTTAAGTTTCAAATGAAACTATTTTGACCTCGGTCAATGTTGCCGGGCGTTCGCGGGCCGATACTGGGACAAACGCACACTAGGGGAGAATCAGCATGTCCCAGGCAGCCAAGAACACATGGTGGAACCGTCTCTGCGAAGGCAGCTATCGCGCCTCCACCCGGCGGCTGGTACGCGAGATCGAGGCGGAATCGCCCGGCGTCTACAGCGAGATGCTGCGGGACCTCGAGACGCCGCTGGAGCCCGCCTTCGAACGCGAGATGGCACGCCACCTCGACCGTGGCGGCTTTCGTGCCTTCGTCCCGGCCGAGACCCTGATGCCGGCCATGCTGCAGCGCTTCGGCCTCGAGCCGGGCAGCGTCGCCGGGCATGCCAGCTACCCGAGCCTGCGCGGCAACTGCAACGCCTGCCCGGTGGCCGGCCACTGCTGGGGCGCCATGCGCCGCGATGCAGGTGTCGACGAGTGCCGCGCCTTCTGCCCCAACGCCGCGGCCTTCGAGCGGCTGGCCGAGACGGCCTGACGTACCGACCGGCGGTTTACAGCAGGGACAACAGCACGCCGGCCAGGGCACAGGTCCCCAGCACTTTGAGCATGCCCACGCCGAAGCGGAAGATCGCCAGCAGGGCCGCCACCGAGAGGACCAGGGCGGCCACATCCAGGCTGGCGACGTCGGGTATCAGCAGGCGCAGCCCCGCGCCGCGCCACTCGCCTACCTCGGCGAACACCACGTGCAGGCCGAACCACACCGCCAGGTTGAGCACGACGCCCACGACGGCAGCGGTGATTGCGGTCATGGCGCCGCTCAGCGCGGCGTTGTCGCGCAGGCGCTCCACGTAGGGAGCGCCGAGGAAGATCCACAGAAAGCAGGGCACGAAGGTGACCCAGGTGGTGAGGATAGCCGCCAGGGTGGCGGCCAGCCACGGATCGAGGGGGGCGGCTTCGCGGAAGGCACCCATGAAACCGACGAACTGCACCACCTGGATCAGCGGGCCGGGGGTGGTCTCGGCCATGCCCAGGCCGTCGAGCATCTCACCCGGCGCCAGCCAGCCGTAGTTCTGCACCGCGGCTTGGGCCACGTAGCTCAGCACTGCGTAGGCACCGCCGAAGGTCACCACCGCCATCCGGCTGAAGAAGGTGGCGATCTGGCTGAAGACGTTGTCCGGTCCCAGCGCCAGCAGCAGCAGGGCCACAGGCGTCAGCCACAGCGTCAGGCAGATCGCCGATATCTTGAGCGACCAGGCGCGATTGGGCCGCGCATGGGCGGGCAGCTCGGCGCCCAGCAGGGAGTCGCCGTCGGCCAGGCCGCTCGCACCCTCCGGCCCATGCCCGCCGCCGACACGAAACAGGGGGGAGCCGGCCTTGCCGCCGACGAAACCGATCAGCGCCGCACCCAGGATGATCAGCGGAAAGGCGATATCGAGAAAGAAGATCGCCACGAATGCGGCTGCGGCAATGCCCAGCATCACATTGTTGCGCAGGGCGCGCTTGCCGATGCGCACCACCGCATTGATGACGATGGCCAGCACCGCCGCTTTCAACCCGAAGAACAGCCCTTCCACCATGCCCACGTTGCCCAGCGCGGCATACAGGTAGCTGAGCGCCAGAATGGCAATGAAACCGGGCAGCACGAACAGCGTGCCGGCCAGCAGCCCGCCCTTGGTGCGATGCATCAGCCAGCCGATATAGATCGCCAACTGCTGCGCCTCAGGCCCCGGCAGCAGCATGCAGTAGTTGAGCGCGTGCAGGAAGCGATGCTCGCCGATCCAGCGTTTCTCCTCGACCAGGATGCGATGCATCACCGCGATCTGCCCGGCCGGGCCGCCGAAGCTGAGCAGGGCGATGCGCAGCCAGACGCGAAAGGCCTCGCGGAAGGGAACGTCGTGTGGCAGGGGCGGTGGCATGCTGTCTCCTGTCAGTCTGGGGCGGAACGAAAGTAAGCCTATTCTACACTGCTCGGCCACGTCACTTTCATGGACTCACCGGCTCTATTCGGGCCTGCGTTGAGCGTTTTGAAAGGTAGCGTTGATCCGAAGTCCGCTGAGTCCTGGAGGGAGGATTACAGTGAAAAAACACGGCGGGCATGCGCTGTCGCTCGCGCAGTGCTGCGGGAAAGTATGCATCTCCCAATAAGGTCTATGGCGCTGGTATGGAGGGTGGGGTCATATGTTCAAGAAGATTGGGATCTCGCTTCAATTGACGATACTCGTTGGCATCTTATTGGCTGCCATGGTCGGCATTGGGGTTTTCGGACTTCACGGCAAGAGCACGACACTGGGTAGCCTGAAGTCAGTCTATGAAGACCGGGTAATTCCGCTACGTCAGCTCTCGCAGATAGCCGATGAGTATGCGGTCAACATTGTCGATGCTTCGCACAAGGTGGCCAACGGGAACATCACTTGGGACGAAGGGCGGCGCAATGTGGCGAATGCCCGCCAGGACATTGCAGACGTCTGGGCCGCCTACCTCGACACCTATCTGGTCGAGGAGGAACGTAGAATCGTTGCGGAAATGCGGCCTCTCCTGGAAACGGCCGATGACGCCGTGGCTCGCTTTCAGCAAATCCTGCAGCAAGAGGATGCCACTGCTCTCAGGGCCTTCATCGTCGACGAACTCTACCAGACGATCGATCCGGTAACCGATGCGTTCGGCGACCTGATGCGGGTCCAGCTCGATGTCGCCGAGGCGGAATACAATAGCGGTAACGCGCTCTATGCCTCCATGCAGGTCGTCTTCATTGCCACCATGTCGGGTGCGTTCATCCTGGGTGTTTTCCTGGCTTGGTACATCATTTCCGGCATCAGTCGAAGCCTTGGCGCCGAGCCGGCTTACGTGGCCGAGATTGCCAATCATGTCGCCAATCAGAACCTGAGCCTGAAAATAACGACACGTCCCGGCGACAGCCACAGCGTGCTGTTCGCCATGAAGCGCATGGTGGAGCAGTTATCCAGCGTCATCACCGAGGTGCGCGAGAGCAGCGCTTCCATCCATCTCGGCACGCGCGAGATCGCGGCCGGGAATACGGACCTTTCCACCCGGACCGAGCAGCAGGCGGCCGCACTGGAACAGACCGCTTCGAGCATGGAGGAGCTGACTGCGACCGTGAAACAGAACGCCGACAACTCCCGACAGGCGAGTGGCCTGGCGCGGGATGCTTCGTCCACCGCCGAGCGCGGCGGCGAAGTGGTGAACCGCGTGGTCGAAACCATGCATGGTATCGCAGGGAGCTCCAGCAAGATTGCGGATATCACCGGCGTGATCGACTCGATCGCCTTCCAGACCAACATCCTGGCACTCAATGCATCCGTCGAGGCTGCCCGAGCGGGCGAGCAGGGTCGCGGCTTCGCCGTGGTGGCGGGAGAGGTGCGTCATCTGGCCAGCCGCAGTGCCGACGCGGCCCGGGAGATCAAGGCCTTGATCGAGAGTTCGGTGGAGCAGGTGCAGGCGGGCTCCGCCCTGGTGGAGAAGGCGGGGGCGACCATGCAGGAAGTCGTGTCCGCCGTGCGCCGCGTAACCGACATCATGGACGAAATCTCGGCGGCATCGCAGGAGCAGAGCGACGGCATCGAGCAGGTCACCACGGCGGTCGGCCAGATGGATCAGGTAACCCAGCAGAACGCGGCCCTGGTGCAGGAAGCGTCAGCGGCGGCGGCCTCCCTCGAGGAGCAGGCCAATCGGCTGGAGCAGGCTGTGGCGGTCTTCCGGCTCGCTGGCAGTTGGGACGCGCAGCGGCAGCCGCTGGGTGGTGCTGCCTCTGCTCTCAAGACGCTGACCAAGACAACGCTGCCGACTGCTTCGCTGCGCTCGGAAACGTCGAAGCGCAGCGCAGGCGAGGCCGAGTGGGAGGCGTTCTGAAGCGCGGCCGTCTGGAGCGAGGCCTACCCCAGCCGCCGATAGAGCGTCGAGCGGCTGATGCCCAGTGCCCGGGCGGCGGCGGTCATATTGCCGCCGTGGGCGTCGAGCGTGCGCAGCATATGCAGGCGCTCCAGCTCGCGCAGCTCCTGGGGGAGTCGGTAGTCACCGACATGGCCGGCGGTCTGTCGGTGGCGGTTGCTCCTGCGCTTAGCTTGCGCTGCCAGCGCGGCGAGAGCGCTTCCAGGCCCACTTCCCGGCGCTCCGGCTCGGCGCCCACCAGCGCTGCTTCCAGGCAGTGTTCCAGCTCCCGCCAGTTGCCGGGCCAGGGATAGCCGGCGAGGCGCTCGACCAGCGCGTCGTCCAGGGTCAGGTCACGGCCATGAGCGCGGCACAGCGCCTCCCAGCGCTCCCGGATCCGAGCGGCGAGGCCGTCTTGCTCGTTCAGGGCGGGAAGCTCCACGACCACTGCCGCCAGACGATAGAAAAGATCCTCACGAAAGTCGCCGGTGGCCACCCGCTCCTCCAGGTCGCGGTGGCTGGCAGCGATCACCTCGCAGTCGATCGGCACCTCACGATGATCGCCCAGTGGCGTTACTACACGCTCCTGCAGCACGCGCAGCAACCGGGCCTGCAGTGCCAGCGGCATGTCGCCGATCTCGTCGAGCAGCAGGGTGCCGCCATTGGCCTGCACCAGGCGCCCGCCGTAGCCACCCTTGCGGGCGCCGGTGAAGGCGCCTTCCCCATAGCCGAACAGTTCCGCCTCGATCAGGCTCTCCGGTAGCGCCGCGCAGTTGAGCGCCACGAAAGGTCGCTGCTCGCCCAGGCTGGCATGCAGCGCTCTGGCCAGTTGCTCCTTGCCGGTGCCGGTATCGCCTTGCAGCAGTACCGGTAGTCCCGAGGCCAGGGCTCGCGCGGCGCGTCGTGCCTCGCGGGCCAAGGGCGGTGGCCAGTCTGCTACCAAGTCGTCCAACTGACGGCCTAGGCGTGGTGCCGCAGGCGGCGGTGAGGCGACGGGAACGACCTCGGCAGGTTGCCACTGCTCGGGAGGGTTGAGGCGCCCGAACAGACGACCGCCGGTCAGCTCCAGGCCCAGCAGCGCCGACTGCCGCTCGCACTGGCGTTGGAGTGCCGGCCAGGGGCTGCCGAAGAGCGCCTCGACGGGCTGCCCTGTCAAGGAGGCGGCGGCTTGTCCCAGCCAGCGGCCGGCCTGCGAATCCACGGCCAGGATGAACCCCGTGTCGCTGATTGCCACCAGGCCGCAGCTCACCCCGTCCAGCTCGGCCAGCGAAGCGTGCACCTGCAGCACCCAGCGCTGCTGGTAGTAGTGCATGAACAGGCGCTGCCCGAGCGCGCCGGTGAGCTGCTGAACCCGGCGCAGGAAGATCTCGGGCCGCGGATGGTTGGCCTCGAACGTGAGGTCGATCAAGCCCAGGCAGCTGCCGTCGAGATCGAACAGCGGTGCCGCGACGCAGGAGACCGGGTTGTCGGGGAACAGCAGGTGCTCGCAGGACTTGACCAGCACCGGCGCTTCCTCGATGAGCGCCAGGGCGGGAGCGTTGGTGCCGAACCGGCGTTCGTCCAGATTGATGCCCGCCCCGATGCGCAGGCGCTGATCGATGACGAAATCCCGGCCGTAGCTCTTGAGTACGGTGGCATCCGGCGTGGCGAGCAGCAGCTGGCAGCCGCGTAGATCCTCGACGGCCCGGCTGACCAGGGGATCGGCCAGCTCGATCAGGCGACGATGCGCTTCGCGCTGCAGGCGCAGCTCGCCGCTGTCGAGGCGCGGCAGCTCAAGCCGCGTGCCGGGGAGGAGGCCGTGTTCCAGACAGCGTTGCCAGGAGCGTCCGATGCTGGCATCGAGCAGATCCACCGGTAGCTGGCCGCGGCTGAGGTGCTCGCGGGCCTGGCGGATCACGTCGGGGGTTCTCAGGGCGGCTCGAATGGTCATGGGGCCCTCTCCCAGCGAGGTCGGCGAACTGTCCCAGGATGCGACAGCCGTCGTGTCCGGCGACGCGTCAGCGCTGCCGTGCAATCCGTGGGGGTCGTCAACTCGCTGATAATATTGTGTTTGTAGTGTCCTGCCCTAGCTGGCACGGGGCTTGCTAAGGCTTGCTGAAAGGAGTCATTGGGCCATGCGACGCCTGACACGGCCTTCCGACAATCATAAATCAGCCCCATAGGAGTACAACCATGACGCCGCTCTCTGCCACCATTCAATCCTGGCTGGACAAGAGCCACGCCCACTTCATTGGAGGGGAGTGGCTACCCGCCGCCAGCGGCCGGACCCTGGACGTCTACAATCCCGCCACCGCGGAGGTGATTAGCCGGGTGGCGGCGGGCGATGCCGCGGATATCGACGCGGCGGTTGCCGCTGCCCGGGAGGCGTTTCGCCACTGGCGCAAGTCGCGACCGGCAAGGCGTGAGAAGCTGCTGCTGGATCTCGCCGACGCCCTGGAGGCGCGAGCCGACGATTTCGCCCTGCTTGAGACCCTGGACAACGGCAAGCCGGTGACCTTTTCGCGGCATATGGACGTGAACCTGGCCATCGATTTCATCCGCTACACCGCCGGCTGGGCCACCAAGATCGAGGGGCGCAGCATGACGCCCTCGATGCCCTTCGTGTCTGACGACAAGCAGATCGTCGCCTATACCCGCCGCGAGCCCATCGGTGTGGTGGGCGCGATCATCCCGTGGAATTTCCCGCTGCTGATGGCGGCCTGGAAAGTGGCTCCGGCGCTGGCCGCCGGCTGCAGCATCGTGCTCAAGCCCGCCGAGGACACCCCTCTCACCGCGCTGCTGCTGGCGGAACTCGTCGAGCAAGTGGGCTTCCCCGCTGGCACCCTCAACGTAGTCACCGGCCTGGGGCATACCGCCGGGGCGGCGCTGGCGGCGCATCCCGGCATTGCCAAGGTGGCCTTCACCGGCTCCACTCCGGTAGGCAAGCAGATCGGCCATGCCGCCATGGAGAACCTGACCCGCACCACCCTGGAACTGGGCGGCAAGTCGCCGGTGATGGTGCTGGCCGATGCCGATGTCGAGGCTGCTGCGGCCGGCGCTGCCCAGGCGATCTTCTTCAACCAGGGGCAAGTGTGTACCGCCGGCTCGCGAATCTATGTGCATGAATCGATCCACGACGCCTTCGTCGCCAGGCTTGCCGAACAGGCCCGGGGATTGATCCTGGCGCCGGGCTGGGAGCCTACGGCAACCTTGGGACCGCTGGTCTCCGCCAAGCAGCAGAGCCGGGTACTCGCCTACATCGACCAGGCGCGTAGCGACGGCGGCACCATCGTCACCGGGGGCGGTACGGGGCGCGACATCGGCTACTTCGTCGAGCCCACGGTGATCACCGGCCTGGCCCAGGGCAGCCGCTGCGTGCAGGAAGAGATCTTCGGCCCGGTGGTGGTGGTGCAGACCTTCGGCGAGCTGGACGAGCTGGTGACCCTGGCCAACGACTCGCCCTACGGTCTGGCCGCCAGCATCTGGTCCAATGACCTCTCGGCGGTCAATCGCCTGGTGCCGGAGATCGAGGCCGGCAGCGTCTGGATCAATGGCCACAACCTGCTGGATGCCTGCATGCCTTTCGGCGGTTTCAAGCAGTCGGGCATCGGTCGCGAGCTCAGCGATTCGTTGATCGAGCATTACACCGAACAAAAATCTGTCGTCATGATCGTGTGAGGCAACCGGGTCCCTGCTCAGGGGCCCTTCATTCAAGGGGAACAACAGGATGAACAAGAACAACACCTTGCCACGTCTGTGCGGGGCGCTGGGCGGTGTGCTGCTGGCCGCCACGCTGCCCGCCCAGGGCTACGAGATGGCCGACCTGGGCCACTCCACGGTGGATATCGACATTCAGGCGCTGCTGGGCGCCTTCCACAGCGACCGGGGTTATGCCACCGGGGCCGCCGAGACGCGCCGCTACCGCTGGCAGGAGGGCGTGCTGACCCTGGGCGCCGAGCTCAACCCCAAGGAAAGCGGACTCTATGGCCGGGTCAGCACCGTGGGTACTGCCACCTGGGGTGACGGTGACGCCGCCGGCTTCACTTCCGGTAACGAGCGCGAGCTGGAACTGGAGGACGCCTTTCTCGGTTACCGTAATGAGTCGCTGGGTGATCCGGGCTCACCCTGGCGCCTGGACGTCTCCGCCGGACGCCAGCCGATCACCCTGGGCGACGGCTTCCTGGTAGCCGGTGATGCCACTAGCCTGGGAGACGCCCTGGGTGAGGAGCTGGACCGTGGCGGTGCCTACTATCTGGCCGGGCGCCAGGCCTTCGACCGTACGGCGGTGGTGGCACTGGGCCGCGAGGGCTGGCAAGGTCAGGTGGCCTGGTTCGAGTCGGACAATCCGGCCCAGGCCAGCACCGAGATGGCCGCGCTGACCCTCTCCCACGACCACGGCAGCGGCCTGGTGGAGGCCACCTACCTGCGGGGGCTGGGAGTCGACGAGGCCGAGGCCGATGAGTTCCTGGCCCAGCGCGATGGCATGGACGTCTACAGCCTGCGGTTTGAGCAGTCTCTGCTGGACGAGGCCTTCAGCCTGCGCGGCGAGTTAGCCCACCAGCGCAAGGACAGCCGCGAAAACGCCTGGTACCTGGAGCCGGCCTGGACCTTCAGCGGGCTGCCCGGTCAACCCACCCTGTCGTTGCGCTACAGCCGCTTCTCCGAAGCGTGGGATCCGCTCTTCTTCGGCGCGACACGTGGTTACGGCACCTGGTTCCAGGGCGAAGTGGCGGCCAACTATGCTGGCCCCTTCAACAGCAACGCCGAAGTGTGGCGGCTGGGCCTGGAGGGTTCGATCAATGAGAGCCTGAACCTGGGGCTTCTGGCCTACGACTTCTCGAGCCGCGACCGGGTCGATCAGCCCGACATGGGGGGCCGCGAGGTCAACCTGTACGTCGAGTGGCTGCCTACCGAATGGCTCTATGTCTCGCCGTTGCTGGGCTGGTACGCTCCTGACAGGAGTGCGGCGCAAGGTGGCACACAGCTCGGCGATGACGATACGTCCTTCTATGCCCAACTGCTGGTGGGGGTGTTCTTCTGATGAGCGACGATGCGGCCGGCGAGGTACTGATCGCTGGAGGCGGCCCCGCCGGAGCCGCCCTGGCGATGCTGCTGCATCGCGCCGGTCGTCGGATCACCCTGGTGAGCCGCTGTCGCGACTATCGTGCCATCGAGGGCATTTCCCGGCGTAGCCTCCAGGCCCTGCAGGGCCTGGGGTTGTCTCGGGCCGCCGCCTGCGCGGTGGGACCCTTGCCGCGCCGGGTCACCTGGGCTGGCGAGGCGCGGGCGCCCAACGCCGAGTGGCTGCTGCCCCGGCCCGCTTTCGACGCGGCCCTGCTCGAGGATCTGCGCGCAGCCGGCGTTCCGGTGATCGAGGCCCGAGTGATCGGCCTCGAAAGCGTCGATCGGAAAGTACGATGCAGCCTGGCGGACGGACAGGTGCTGAGCGCCGCCTGGGGGGTGGAAGCCCGTGGCCGAGCGGCGTCGCGGCGTCATTACCGTGACGCCGCTACCTGGTCGAGCCCGGCCTGGATCCTGCGCGGCGAGGCCGCGGAGGCGACACCGGCCAGTGCTGCGCTATCGCTGCCCGACGGTGGCTGGGCCTGGTGGTCGCGCCTGCATGGCCAGCAGTATCTGCAATTGGCGCTGCCGGAGGCGACGCTGCGCCATGCCTGCCGCGACCCCGACGCCTGGCTGGCAGCCCAGCCGGCCCTGGCTGAGCTGTGGGGCGGCTCGCCCGTTCACCACCATTATCGCCGCCCCAGCACGCTGGGGCGTGCCGGCGTGAGGGAGGGGCGGATCTGGCGCCTGGGAGATGCCTCCATGGCCATCGACCCCCTTTCCGGCCAAGGCATCTTCAATGCGCTCTCCTCGGCCCATGGCTTGCTGCCGGTGCTCGACGGCCTGCTGGCCGGCGAGGCGATGGCACCGCTGCAGCGCTTCCACCAGCGTCGCCAGGACGCCCAATACTGGCGTTTCGCCCGCGCCGGGCGCGACTTCTACCGCCAGGCCGCCTGTCAGGTGTCGACGAGCGCCGACCCGGCACCCTATTGGGCGGCGCGCTGCCACTGGCCCGATCACCAGCCGTTGCACCCGCCGGAGCCCTGGGCCCGGGTACGGGTCAAGCGGGGGCTGGCCATCGTCGGTACCCGGCTGGCCGAGCGGGAACTGGTGGTGACCCCCGACCAGCCCCTGGGTATACAGGCGGTGGCGGGTGTGCTGCTGGCGCCTCTGGTCAGGGCCATGCAGGCCGGCGATCTCGGCGAGGCAAAGACACTGCTGAACGCTTCCGGGGCTGCGGCCGCGGCGCTGTGGCAGTGGTGGCAGGATCACCCAGACTGGCCAGCGCTGCCAGCTCCTGCTGTCGATACCGCTACCACCGATTCGCCGGCCGATTCCGCCAGCCAGTAGCCCAGGGCATGGGCCGCGGCGAAGCTGGCTCCGCCCAGGGGCGGGGGGTGCCGAGCGGAGGCGGTCCCGACATCCAGGGTTGCCAGGCGGTGCCTTCCGGCCGCGTCTCTTCGGCAGCCCAGACGCAGGCGTACCAGCGTCCGTCAGGCCCCTGCCTTGGCGGCCCCGGTAGCTGTCCCGCCGCGCCGCTGACCGCGACCACGCTGGGCCAGGCCGCGGGATAGGCTGGCGCGCCGAAGCGTGGGCTGGCAGCGACGATACGGGTGCCGGCGGCCTGCAGGCGTTCCACCGCCGCGCGTAGCCGCGCATCGGCACGCGGCAGGCCCAGGCTACACAGCAGCCAGGCCGGCGGCCGTTCGGCCTGCCATTCGAGAGCCGTCGCCAGGCTGTCGGCGTCACAGGTCAGGCGCTCCTCGAACAGTTTGTAGAGGGCGATTTCCAGCCGCTGGAGCGGCAGATAGTGGCCCAGGGTGGCGAGGATGGCCCGACCATGGCCCAGGCGATCTTCGCAGCCGCCGGGGGCATGGCAGCGGGCGAGCCAGCCCGTGGCGGCGGTGTCCGGCCCGGTGCCGCTGTCGATCAGGCCGAGGGAGAGGGGGCGTGGCCTCAGGGACATGCGGTCGCCTCCCTGGCGATCAGCCTGCCGTCCTGGAGGCGATAGCGGGCATCGAGATTGCTGAAATGGCTCCCCTGATGGCTGATGATTAGCCGGGTGGTATTGCCCAGCAGTTCGTCGAGCCGGGCATCGAAGGCTCGGGCAGCCTCGGCATCCAGGGCCGCGGTGGGTTCATCCAGCAGCACCAGGCGGGGCTTCTTGAGCAGTGCCCGGGCCAGGGCCAGGCGTGCGCGCTGGCCGCCGGACACCGTGCCGCCCAGGTCGCCGAGTTCGGTTGCGAGGCCACGCGGCAGGGCGGCTAGCCAGTCGCCAAGACCCACCTGCAACAGTGCCTCGACCAGCTCGGCATCGCTGGCCTCGGGAGCGAGGGCGCGCAGGGTTTCCGCCAGGCTGCCGCGCAGCAGACTGGGGTGCTGTTCCACCCAGGCCACCTGCTTCAACCAGTGGTGGCGGGATAGCGCGTCCAGAGGCACGCCGTCGACACGGATCTCGCCCGATGCTGGCGTTTCCAGTCCGAGCAGCAGGCGGATCAGGCTGCTCTTGCCGGCGCCCGAGGGGCCTTCAATGAGCACCTTGCGGCCCGGCGCAAGCGTGAGATCGACACCATCCAGCAGCCCATCGGCCTGTCCCGCATGGCGGAAGCGTACCCCTTCGAGGCGAAGCTCGCCGGGGCCTGAGGGATGTTCGCCCCGGTAGGGATCGTTCATGGCCGGCTCGGCGAACAGCTCGGCGAGGCGAGCCGCACTGACCTGGGCCCGCTGCCAGCCGCCGTAGAGGCCAAGCAGACCGCCGATGGGCGCCATCACCATGCCAAGATAGGCCAGTAGGGCTACCAGCTCGCCGAGCTGCAGGCGCCCCTGGATCACCAGATAGCCGCCCAGCAGGAGCAGGCCGGCCCGGGCCAGGGAGAGGATCAGCTGGGGGCCCGTGTCGCTGAGGAAACCCACCCAGCGCACCGCCAGCAGGCGGCGTAGCTGCTCGTGGCCGAGTCCCTGGAGGCGGTTGAGCCGCGAGGCCTCCAGCGCTTGGCCCTGGAACCAGGGGCCAAGGGCCAGGGTGTCCTGCCAGAAGCCGGAGATCTCGCCGCTCTGTTCGCGCAGGGCCCGCTGACGGCAGGTCAGCGCCGGGCGCCAGGCGCGCAGCCACAGCCACTGAAGCGGCACCAGCAGCGCCACCAACACCATCAGCATGGGGCTGTAAAAGCCGATCATGGCCAGGGCGCCCACCAGCCCGAGCAGGTTGGAGAGGCCGCTGAGCAGGCCGTCCAGGGCGAAGCCCTGGAGAATCGACAGGTCGCCGTCGAGGCGGCTCATCAGGTCGCCCCGCCCCCGGGCCTGCCAGCGGGCGGGGGCCAGACGCAGCAGGTGACGTAACAGCGAGCGGCGCAGCGCCAGCAGCAGCCGGGCGGAGAGCGCCACATGCTGCAGGCGAGTCAGCCCCTGCAGGCCCAGCGCGGCGAGTCCCACCGCCACCAGGGCGCCGACATAGGCGAGCACCGTGGAGAAGTCGCCCTGCATCAGTCCGCGGTCGATCAGCCGCTGCGTGAGTAGCGGCGGCAGCAGTGCCAGCAGGGTCGCCACCAGGCTCAGCGCCAGCAGTCGGGCGAGCGCCACACGCCGCGCCTTGAGCGGGCGGTAGAGCCAGTTCCAGGGCAGCGCTCCTGTCTCCCGGGTGGGTTCGGACTCGCGCATCGACAGTTCTCCAGCACAGAGGGGCCGGTCGCTTTCGCAAGCGCCGGCCAAGAGGGCTACGCCACAAGGCTAAAGGTGCTGCGCCTAGAAGCGCGCCACCTTCAACGTGGCAGTGCTCATGTCGCCGGGCAGGCGAATCCGTCCCAGGTCGTTGAAGTCGTCATCGTAGATGGCGATATCGCTGGAGGCGCCGCCCACGTAGATGCGCGAGCCGTCGTAGGACGTATTGATGACATAGTAGGTGTGGTCGAGGTCGATCACCCGTACGATCTCCCGCGTTCTGGCGTCCAGCTTGCTGAGCTGGGTGTAGACGCCGTAGAAGACGTCACGCTCGCGGGGGTCGGAGACCATCGAGAAGATGATGAACTCGAAGGGCGCGATCTCCTTGTTTTCGGTCTCGCCGGTGGTCAGATCGATCCGGCTGATGCCCCAGTGCCAGGCCTCGTTCTCCTCGCCGGGATGCTCCGCTACCGTGTAAGGGCGCACGAACTCGTCCGTGACCTCGCCGATGGACCACATCGCCAGGGAGTCGGGTGGGCTGAAGCCGGGGCGATCCCAGTTGCGGTTGGCGATGGCCACCTCGGTGTCGCCGTTCTCTGGGTCGACCCGGTAGATATCGGCTCCGGCGAGGTAGAGATAGCCATCCGCGGCGGCACCCATGGTGGTGACCTGGCGCGGAGCGGGGAAGGTGGCCAGGGGCTTGGCATCGAGGCCCGCCGAGGTGTCATACACCGCCAGCTGCGGCTCCAGCACCTCGTAGCGGTCGCGTTGCAGGCGTACCCGGTCCTGCACCGTGTAGAGACGGCTGCCGTCGGGGCTCACCGCCAGCGAGGCGAGCGCCTTGGCGCGCACGTCGCCCTCGGACTGACGGGCGCGGAACACCTCCTCGCAGTTGGTGAGGTCGATGCCCACCACGTCCTCCCAGCGGTTGTGCAGCACATAGGCGATACGCTCGTCGGGGGAGAGCTGCAGGGTGCCGGAGCCGAAGGCGCCCGCCACGTCGCAGCTGCGCACCACCTCCCGGGCCTCGGGTCGATCACATGCAGCTGGTTGGGGCGGGCCATGGTCACCAGGTACTCGCGCGCCTCTTCGGCTTCGGCAGCCGCCACCATCAAGGGCTGAACGGCGAGGGCCAGCAGGCCCGCCAGGGGCAGGTGGAGTCGCTTCATCACGGAGCTTGTCATCACTTGTCGCCTCCCGGGTAGACGCTGTCGAGCTTGCGCCAGTCATCCTCGGCGCGGTCGGCTCCATCCCCCAGTGGGGTAGGTGTTCATGGTGTCGGGTACCTGGGCGGGCCACCAGCAGGGGTCGGCGCAGCCGTAGAGGTCCGCCTCCATGGGCTGGCACAGCGAGGCTACGCCGCCGAAGGGATCCACCTCCCAGCCGGGGTCGAAGCTCGAGGTGCAGCCGGCGATGGTCTGCATGGCCTGAACCTCCTCCAGTGCCTCGGGGGTGGCGGCCCGCTCCATCTCCCGGGCCTTGCGGTTGAGAGGGGTGAGCCCCAGCTCGCTGAAGCCTTTGTTGTTGTGTGTCATGCGGTTTGCCTCCCGGCCAGGGGGCCGTCGAGAAAGTCGGGGTTGTGACGCAGAATGCGGGCGTAGGCGCCGATGCCGAAGTCGACCCACTCGCGCATCAAGTCGCAATAGTGGTAGGTCGGCGTCATGGGATCGCCGAAGCGGGCGTAGCTCTCGTGGTAGCAGCCGCCGGAGCAGAGGTTGCGGATGCGGCAATTGCTGCAGCCGCGCTCGCTGCGATCGCTCCTGGCCTCGATGAACTGCTTGAGGCCGGCGTGATCGAGCCCCTCGCGGACGCTGCCGAAGGTCGGCAGTTCGGAACCGGTGAAGCGGTGGCAGAGGTGCACGTCACCGCCATGGTCCACCGCCACCAGCCCGAGCCCGGCACCGCAGGGCACGGCCTTGCTGCGCCCCTCCCAGATGTCGGTGAGCAGCTGGTTGAAGTTGCCGAAGCCAATGTCGCGACCCTCGATGGCGGCCTCGACCGCACGCTTGCCGAGTTCGAGCATGCCGTCGAAGACGACACGCAGCTCTTCGCCCGTCAGGTTGTAGGCGGCCATGTCACCCGAGGTGACCGGGGCGAAGCCCGCCTCGGCGAAGCCCAGCTCATTGACCAGGTGGTGGTGGATGCCGATCACGTCGGTGGTGCCGTGGGTCAGGGTGACCCGGGCGCCCACCGGTCGCGAGCGATAGTTGGCCAGCAGCGGCGCGATGCGCCGGGCCACCAGGTCGTAGGTGCCCTGGCCGTTGACGGCGATGCGGTTCTTGTCATGGATTGCCTTGGGGCCGTCCATGCTTACCGTCAGGCCGAAGCGGTGGGCATCGAAGAAGGCGATCTTCTCCTCGCTGAGCAGGGTGGCGTTGGTGGTCAGGGTGAAGTCCACCGCCTTGCCGAGCCCGTGGATGCGCTGCTCGGCCCAGGCCACCACCGCGCGGATCAGTGGCATATTGCTGAGCGGCTCGCCGCCGAAGAAGACGACGTTGTAGCGCTCCCGCTGCGGGGCTTCGCGCAGCATCATCTCGATGGCCGCCTGGGCGGTGGCCAGGTCCATCTTCTTGCCATCGCGGGGGTTGTCCAGGTCTTCCTTGTAGCAGTAGCTGCAGCTCAGGTTGCAGCCGGTGTTGACGTTGAGCACCACGGTGGAGAGCGGGAACTGCTCCACCCGGACGCTGGGATTGTAGGCCTGGACGACGCCGTCGGTGACCAGCTTCAGCGTCTTGAGCTGCTCCAGGCGTGCCTGCAGGTCGGCGAGGCTCACCTCCTGGACCAACTGGCCCGGCAAGGCGTGCGGATCCAACCCCTCCTGGCGGCTGGCCAGGGCCAGCAGCGTCTCGCTGAGAGGGTCCGGGGCGAACAGGCTGGTGGTGGGCACGTGGAACCACAGCGGCTGGCCTTCCACCTCCACCCGATGCAGGTTCTGCGGGATCGCTTGCAAGATTCCCATGGTGATCTCCTGGTCCGGTGTTAGCGAAGCGGCGGATTGTTCCAGCGCTGCACGGTGACGATCAGTTGGGCCTCGTCCTGCACCTCCTCCTGGCCCACCACGCTGGCGGTGACGCGCAGGTTGCCCACGCTGTTGGCGTTGTACTGGCGCAGCGGGTTGGGGCCGGCGCCGGCCGGCGAGAAGATCCCGCTGGCCGCGTCCAGCACGCCGGCGAACTTGACGTCCTCGTCGCGCTCGGCGATCTCGTCCCAGGGCGCCACGCTCCAGCGCACCGGCACCTGGCCCAGGGGGATGCTCGCCTCGCCCTCTCCCAGGTAGCCCAAGGCGGTGAAGACACCGCTCACCGGTGGGGTCTTGTCATTGCCCACCCGCGCCACGCCGAGCGCTGGGCTCACCTCGAGGCGGTCCACGCTGCGGTAGCCGGCCAGCAGGCGGTCGTGGCTCCGGTCGCCGACGCGCACGCTCAGCCAGCCGGGCGTCAGGTCGGCATCCGCCACCACGTCCAGCACCAGGCGGTGGTCGCTGCGCTCGATGACGTCGCGTACGCTGACGCCCTCGCCCAGCTCGATCCCCCTTCGTTCAGCCCTTGTCCCAGCAGCACCAGACGACTGCGCTCGCCGGCCTTCAGCGAGGCCGGCTGGCTGGCCACGAGACCGGGTGCGGCGGCCGCGACCGGCATCATCTCCACCTGCATGCCGAACGCCTCGTCACGGTCGTCGAAGATGCGCCCGCTGGGTCGCTCACCGGAGAGATCCAGCACCTGCTGGAAGCCGCGGCCGTTGAGTTCGAGGTTGGCGCGCCACTCGTAGCCGGTGTAGACGATGGCCCGGCCCTCGCCGGTCAAGGGGCGCCCGTTGGTGAAGGCGCCGGCCAGGGTCAGGGTATAAGCGTCCTCGCCCTCGCCCGTGGTGATGTTCACGTCGGCATAGAAGTCGCCCTCACCGGGCCAGTGGCCCCACAGCTGCCAGTCGCCCTCGGGGTGGGCGCGTCGGCCTGCTGCCAGGCACTCCAGGCCTCGCTCTCGAGGCCTTGGGTCTCGGCCAGCCAGGGAGCGATCTCGTTCAAGGCGATGTCGAACCAGTCCCGGTCGCGGGCCATGGCCTGATACTCGATGGTCTGGAACTGGCCTACGTGGAAATGCACCAGATGCTCCCACTCCTCCAGTGGTCGCTGCTGCAGCTGGGCGCGGCCGCCGGTATGGCAGCGGGCGCACATCTCCTGGTAGCTGGGGTGATCGAAGGATTCGATGCGGTTGAGACGGCGCTCGATCAGCTCGCGCTGGGGAGCGCTCTCCTCGGGAGCAAGCCCCTGGGCGTCGGCCAGATACTTGATGATGTCGCGGCGTGCGTCGGCGGGCAGCTCCAGGCCATGCATGATCTGCATGCGTGCCACCGTCATGTCCCAGCCTTCCGGGGTCTTGCGCTGCTGGCTGATGCGGCTCCAGCTCTGCGGGCCGTTCTGGGACTGGTGACAGGCGGTGCAGTAACGATCGATGGCTTCGCCGCCTGGGGAGGCCTGGGCCAAGGCCGGCAACAGCAGGGCCAGGCCACAGAGTCCTGTCGAGAGAGCATGTTTTATCACGGGGAGTTCTCCTCGCGTTGTTGTTGTCTTGGTGCACATCTGCAGCCGCTGCGACGGTACCAAGGCCGAGGTGTTGTAACGCCGGTGCAGCTCACCTAGCACGCACTGCGCCCGTTCTCCAGAAGGCTATTTTTTTCAATGGGTTTGGGATATTTCTCCAGGCCGTTGCTTACCCTTGGCTAGGCATCGGCCGTCATGGGTGACTCAAGCTGCGACAGTGGCGTTTTGACTTGGAACACTTTGCGTATCCCGGCACGCCTTGATTGTATTTGATACCCGTCTGATTGGGTAAGGTATGAATCCCGTGTCTCTATTCGGCGGCGCCCCTTTCGCCCAATGCTCTCCCTGTGCGTTTTCCTCCTAATTGCGTTGATTGTGTCAGGCGTTGTTACTATTCGACCTATGTCTGATGCGGTTGGCGGTGAAAGCCGTTGCACTCGGCGTCTTGAGGTAGCATCGTACGCATTGATGTTTCAAAAAATAAGATTTCTTTTGATTTGCTGTATCATAATATGGGCTCCCGGCCCATGACTCATAACGTCAAGAACTGCCGCCCCGTGGCGAAAGGAGGGAAGGAGCATGCGCAAGACCGCTAGCTTGCTGATCGGCGCTTTGATTGCCGCAACCCTGGGTGTCTCCGCTCAGGCTCAGACAACCATTACCGTGAGTACCTGGGCAGGCCCGAATCACGGTATCAATACCATCGTCTGGCCCACCTGGAAGGCGTGGATCGAGGAGGCGACCGAAGGCCGCGTGACCCTCGACGTCGTTCACGACATGGGCCCGCCGGCGTCGCAGATGGAAATCGTCGCCGATGGAGTCGCCGATGCCACTTGGGTCTTTCATGGCTACAACACCGGCCGTTTCGAGCTGACCAAGCTGCCCGAATTTCCCACCTTCGAGGACTTCTCCTCCGAGAACGCGTCTGCCGCCTACTGGCGGACTCATCAGGAGTATCTGGCACAGGCGGGCGAGCATCGTGGCGTCGAGGTGGTGGCCGCCGGCGTGCACGGTCCGGGCTGGATCTTCAGTCGTGAAGAATACGCCACCCTCGATGACCTGACGGCCAAGCGCATTCGTGTTGGTGGCGGGGTGATGGGGGATCTCTCCAACGCTCTCGAACTGACCGGTGTGGCCCTGCCGCCCACCAGCGTGTACGAGGCGGGCTCACAAGGTGTCATCGACGGTGCCATGCTGGTGCCGGAAGGGCTGCGCAGCTTCCGCGTTGCGGAAGTCTTTCCCTATACCCTCAAGGTGGATGGCGGCTTTTACCGCGGCAGCTTCACCATTGTGGTCAATCCCATGATCTGGGATGAGATCTCGCCCGAGGATCGTGAGGCGATCGAGGCTGTTTCCGGTGAGCGGCTGTCGCGCCTGTTCGGCTACATGATGGATACCGTGGACGTGCGCGGCGTGGCCTTCGCCGAGGAGCGCGGCCATACCTTCACCGAACTCAATGGCAGCGACCTCGAGACCCTGCGCGGCATCAGCGATGCCTTGATCGAAGAGTGGGCGGAGTCAGTCACCGAAAGCCGTGGCGTCGACGGCATGGCTGCCATCGCGTACTTCCATGAGCAGTTGGCTGCGGCAGCCGAGGAGGAGAGCGTGGCCTCGCTGGTCCCGCAGGAGTTGCTTTGATCCAAACCCTGCAGGATACGACCATGCCGACCACGTCGACATACTGGCTGCGGGTCGGCCGTGTCATGCAGCTGACGCTGGAGGGGGTGGCCGGCGCCACCCTCTTCGCCATGATGCTGCTGACCACGGCGGACGTGACCGGACGCTACTTCTTCAATTCGCCGATCCTCGGTACCGTCGAGCTGACCCAGCTGATGCTGGCGGCGCTGGTGTTCCTGTCGCTGCCGGTGGTGTGCTGGCGCGAGGAGCACGTCAGCGTCGACCTGCTCGACAGCGTGTTTCCCGCGCGCCTGATCTGGGTTCGCCAGGTGCTGGTCAACCTGATCGTCAGCGGCGCGCTGTGGGTCATGGCGCGGCGGGTGTGGGCCCTGGGCGAGCGCGCCATGCAGTGGGGCGACGTCACCGAGTTCCTGCGCATCCCCAACGGCTATCTCATCTACCTGATGGCGATCATGCTCGCCGCCTCGGCCGTGCTGACCCTGCTGCGGGCGCTGTGCTACCTGCTCGAAGGCGTGGGCGTACTCGAGCGCGGCGGCCCGCTCAGTCCCGAGAAAGGCAAGGGAGGCGACAATGACTGAAGCACTCTACGGCTTCGCCGCCCTGCTGCTGCTGGCATTTTTGCGCGTGCCGCTGGCGTTTGCCATGGGCATCGTCGGCTTCGCCGGCTTCTACTACCTCACCGGCAACTGGAACGCCGCCGAGGCCATGGCCGCGCGGCGGGTGGTGGACACCGCCATGGACTACGGCCTGTCGGTGATCCCGCTGTTCATCCTGATGGGCAACCTGGTGTCGCACGCCGGGCTGTCGGATGCCCTGTTCCGCGCCTCCAACGGTTTTCTCGGCCACCGCAAGGGCGGCCAGGCCATGGCCACCATCGTCGCCTGCGGCGGCTTCAGCGCCATCTGCGGCTCGAGCCTGGCCACCGCCGCCACCATGGGCCGGGTGGCCATGCCGCAGATGCGCAAGTACGGCTACAAGGACACCCTCGCCTCGGCGTCCATCGCCGCCGGCGGCACGCTGGGTATCCTCATCCCGCCCAGCGTGATGCTGGTGATCTACGGCATCCTCACCGAGACCAGCATCCGCGAACTGTTCGCCGCCGGCTTCATTCCCGGCATCCTGGGCATCGTCATGTACCTGGTGGCGGTCAAGTGGGTGCTGTGGCGCGACCCCGCGGCCGGCCCCGCCGGCGAGAAGGTCGAGTGGCCCGAACGCCTGACGGCGCTCAAGAGCGTCGGCAGCACCCTGGCGCTGTTCGTGCTGGTGATCGGCGGCATCTACCTCGGCGTGTTCACCCCCACCGAGGCGGCGGGCATCGGCGCCATGGGCGCCTTCCTCATCGCCCTGTGGCGCCGGGCGCTGACCCCCCAGGTGCTGATGAACGTGCTGATGGACACCGTGCGTACCACCGCCATGCTGTTCGCCGTGGTACTCACCGCACTGATCTTTGCCAACTTCATCAACCGCGCGGGGCTGCCCAGCGACCTGCTGGCGTTCGTCAACGGACTCGACATTGCGCCGTTCCTGGTGATCCTGGTGATACTGGCCATCTACGTACTGCTCGGCTGCGTGTTCGAGAGCATGTCGATGCTGCTGCTCACCGTGCCGGTGTTCTTCCCGGTGGTGGCGGGGCTTGGCTTCGACCTGGTGTGGTTCGGCATCCTGGTGGTGATCGTGATCGAGATCAGTCTGATCACGCCGCCGGTGGGAATGAACGTGTTCGTGCTGCGGGCGGTGCTGCCGGACGTGAGCACGGGGACGATCTTCCGCGGGGTGACGCCGTTCTGGGTGGCGGGGATGGCGCGCGCGTTGCTGGTGCTGGTGTTCCCGGGTATCGTGCTGTTCCTGCCGCAACTGCTCTATTGAGAGAAGTCAGGTCGGTCTCGCGCCGCTTCCCGTTTTCCTTGTCTCCCTAATGCGACACGCCAATTTGTCGCTATGTTAAATAGACGTATCCAATGTTGCCCTGTTTTGACTCCGGTCAAACGGGGCTTTTTCTTTTTCACTATGCTGAAAGCATGGGATAGGCGATACGAAAGGGGAGGAAAAAAATGGAAAGACTGTCTGACTATATTCAGGGGAGCGTGTGGTGCGTGAGCTTCGCTATCATGCTCCTGAGGCGCTCGAGGCATTGGTCCGCGACCTGGAGCAGCCGCTGAGCCCGCCGTTGGAGCGGGCCGTGGCGCGCAGCCTCGATGACGGTCGTATGCCGGACTTTCGCGCCTCCGAGGTGCTGATGCCGGCGATGATGGCGACCTTCGCGGTGAACCCGGCAACCATAGGGGAGCAAGCGCTGGCTGAGCTGAAGGCGAGCTGCAACCGTTGCGAGGCGGTCGGCCGCTGCTGGCAGGCGATGCGCGCTCGTGCCGATGGAGAGGCGTGCTGCGGCTTTTGTCCCAACTCCGAGGCCTTCATCAGCCATGGTGGCCAGGACGGATAGGGGACTGGAGCCCCTATCCATCGTGACTAACTCATACTGTCACTGCCTTACTGCCGCTTCGCTACCAGTGTCAGGATGTCGTAGCTGGCCACCAGCTCGTCCTTCTGGTTGGTCACGGCAACGTCCCACATCACCACGCCCTGGGGATGTCCTTCCGGTGAGGTTCGGCCCTGGTCGATCTTGCGCTTGCAGGTCAGTCGGGCGCGAATGGTGTCGCCCGGAGCGACCGGCGTGATGAAGCGCAGGGTGTCCAGGCCGTAGTTGGCCAGCACGGGTCCCTCGCCCGGATAGACGAACAGGCCGGCAGCTGCCGACAGCACGAAGTAGCCGTGGGCGATACGCTGACCGAACTGGGTCTTGCGCGCGGCGATGTCGTCGAAGTGCATGTAGAAGTGGTCGCCGGAGAGGCAGCCGAAGTTGACGATGTCGGCCTCGGTGACGGTGCGACGGTGGGTCAGCAGGGATTCGCCCACCTGCAGGTCATCGAAATAGCGCCGGAAGGGATGGACGTCATTCTCGATGACCTTGGCGCCACGAACGTATTCACGGGTAACGGCGGCCACCATGGTCGGCGAACCCTGGATGGCGGTGCGCTGCAGGTAGTGATGTACGGCCCGGATTCCCCCCAACTCTTCGCCGCCGCCGGCACGACCCGGGCCACCGTGCTTGAGCATGGGCAGGGGGGAGCCGTGGCCGGTAGACTCCTTGGCGGCTTCCGCGTCGAGGATCTGCAGGCGGCCGTGCTGGGCGGCCAGCACCGGGATCATCTCCGCGGCGATGGCCGGGTCCTTGGTGGTGAGGGTGGTGACGAGGCTGCCCTTGCCCTTGGCGGCAATGGCCAGGGCTTCGTCGATGCCGTGGTAGGGCATCAGCGTGGCGACCGGGCCGAAGGCTTCGATGTCGTGGGCGCCGCCGTCCTGCAGCGGGCGGTAGTTGATCAGCAGATGCGGGGCGATGAAGGCGCCGTTTTCCACGCCCTTGCCTACGGGCTCGAGGCCATCGTTCTTGCCGAACACGCATTCGCTCGTTTCCAGCAGGCGTCCGATGGCGTCGGTGACATCCCGCAGCTGGTCCTGTGAGGACAGCGCGCCCATGCGCACGCCCTCTTCCTTCGGGTCGCCGAAGGCGATCTTGCCCAGGCGCTCCTTGATCCTCTCCGCCAGCGCATCCAGGTGTTCGGCGGGTACCAGCACCCGGCGGATGGCCGTACACTTCTGACCTGCCTTGGCGGTCATCTCTTTGGCTACTTCCTTGGCGAAGATGCCGAACTCCTCGTCTTCCGGCGTGACGTCCGGGGCCAGGATGGCGCTGTTGAGGGAATCGGCCTCGGCATTGAACGGAATGCTCCGCGCCAGGAGGTTGGGGTGGCGCTTCAGCTTCAAGGCAGTGGCGGCGGAGCCGGTGAAGGTGACGAAGTCCTGCTCTTCCAGGCGATCCAGCAGGTCGCCGGTGCCGCCGATGATCAGCTGCAGCGCGCCCTCCGGCAGCAGGCCGGACTCGTCGATGATGCGAACCGCCGCTTCCGCCAGATAGCTGGTGGCGGTAGCCGGCTTCACGATGCAGGGCATGCCTGCCAGGAAGGCGGGGGCGAATTTTTCCAGCATTCCCCAGATCGGGAAATTGAAGGCATTGATGTGCACGCACACGCCGCGGCGAGGCACCAAGATATGGGTGCCGTTGAAGTGGTTGTCCTTGCCCAACTGGGTGGCGGGGCCTTCGTGGGCCACGTTGCCGGAAGGCAACCCTTGCGGCCGATGGAGGCGTAGGCAAACAGGGTGCCGAAGCCGCCCTCGATGTCGATCCAGGAGTCTGCCCGGGTGCAGCCGGTGTGATGGGAAATTTCATACAGCGCTTCCTTGCGCTCCTGAAGGTAAACGGCCAGCGCCTTGAGAATGGCCGCGCGCTGCTGGAAATCGAGAGCCAGCAGGTTTTTCACGCCGGTATGGCGGCCGTAGTCGACGACCTGCGCGAAGTCGATGGTTTCTTCATGGGTGTGGGCGATGGTGTCGCCGTTGATGGCACTTGGCAGGGCCTTGGCCGCGGTACTACCGAACCATTGGCCGGCAATGTAACTCTTGAGGACAGGCATTGAGGGTTCTCCCGAAGCGCTGTTGTGGTCACGATGAGCGAAGCCGGCGCTGAGGCCGGCACTGGGAACAGGGTGAGCAGGCATCAGACTTCGTCGTAATCCAGCACGACCTTGTCACTGACCGGGTAGCACTGACAGGACAGCACGTAACCCGCCTCGACCTCGTAGTCTTCCAGGGCATAGTTGGCGTCCATCTCCACTTCCCCTTCCAGCACCTTGGCCTTGCAGGTGGAGCAGACCCCTGCCTTGCAGGAGAAGGGCAGGTCGGCGCCCATGTCGTTGCCGGCATCGAGGATGCTGCGGGTGTTGCGCGTCAGGTCGAAGGTGAGGGCGCGGCCATCGGCACGGACGGTCACCTGGCTGACCGCCTGCGGATCCACGGTGGTTTCCGTCCGCTCCTGGCGGGGAGGCTTGCCACCGTCAGCCGGCGTGAACAGTTCGTAGTGAATTCTGGCCTTGTCGAGACCGTGGCGCTGGAGCGAGTCACGCACGGTTTCGGTCATGACCTGCGGGCCGCAGACGAACGCGGCGGTGAGCGTTTGTGCGTTCAGCCAGTGATCGAACAGGGCGTCGCACTTGTCGGCGTCGATGCGGCCGTTGTAGAGGTCGATGTCCTGCTCTTCGCGGCTGAACACGAACACCAGATTGAAGCGGCCCATGAAGCGGTTCTTCAGATCTTCCAGGCTCTCCCGAAACATGGTGCTGGCGGTGGAGCGATTGCCGTAGAGCAAGGTGACCTGGCTTTTCGGCTCGGTCTCCAGGGTGGTCTTGACGATGGACAGGATCGGCGTGATGCCGCTGCCCGCCGCCACCGCCAGATAGTTGCCCTCCCGCTGCGGATCCAGATCCACATAGAACTGGCCCTGGGGCGGCATCACGTCCAGTGTCTGGCCGGGCCTCAGGTGTTCGTGGGCATGGGTCGAGAAGCGGCCGCCGGGAACCTTTTTCACGGCGATGCGTAGCTCGCGATCGTTCACGCCGGTACAGATGGAGTACGAGCGACGCACTTCTTCGCCATCGAGATGGGTGCGCAGCACCAGATGCTGGCCCTGGCGGTAGCGGAAAGTCTCCCGCAGCTCTTCCGAGAGGTCGAAGCACAGGGACACGGCCTCCCGGGTCTCGGGTCGGACTTCGCGAATGGTGAGAGGGTAGAACTTGTTCATGATCGTTCCGCTCTAGAGGCATTTGAAGTAGTCGAAGGGCTCGCGGCAATCGAGGCACCGGTACAGCGCCTTGCAGGCGGTGGAGCCGAACTCGCTGACTCTTTCGGTACGGTCGCTGCCGCAGTGAGGGCAGGAGATCGTCTCCTCCACGCCCTTGAGGGTCAGCTTGCTGGCGCTGCCCACGGGCGGCGCGATGCCGAATGCCTGCAATTTCCGGCGCCCGGCCGCGGTGATCCAGTCGGTGGTCCAGGCCGGGGTCAGCACCCGGCGGATCCGGCCGTTGCGTAGGCCCGCCAGGCGTAGGGCATCCTCGATGGACGCCTCGATCATCTCGGTCGCCGGGCATCCGGAGTAGGTGGGGGTCACCTCCACCACCCACTCTCCGCCCTCCTCGACGATGCGCCGGACCATGCCCAGCTCCACGACACTGACCGCCGGAACCTCGGGATCCTTCACCTCGTCCAGCAGGGCCCAAAGCTCTGCCTCGGTAACCGGCTGGCGGCGGTCGCGGGCGGGAATGCGATCGCTGGCGATGAGCGGCTGGTCGTCCAGCAGTGACCGGGGCTCGGGTTTACCAGGTCTTTGCATCCGGATATGCCCTTTGCAGGAACTGCATCTCGGCCAGGATATAGCCCAGGTGTTCCGTGTGACGGCCGACCTTGGCGCCCCGGTACATCCAGGCGTCCTGCGGCGGCGGGGTCAGGGTGGCTTCGCTCAGCACCTCGTTCACCAAGCCTTTCCAATCCACTGCCAGCTGCTCCGGATCGGGGCCGATGCCAGTCTTGGACAGGAGCTGCTCGACCTCGTCGGCTTCGATCATCTCCCCGGTGAAGCGCCACAGGTCGTCCGCCGCCGCCTGCATGCGCCGATGGCTCTCCTCGGTGCCGTCGCCGAACCGCTTGACCCACTCCGAGGAGCGGCGCAGGTGGTACCGGACCTCCTTGGCGGCCTTGGCGGCGATGCCGGCGATGCGCTCGTCCGGCGCCCGCGTCAGGGCGGCGATGGTGAAGTAGTGCCAGACGTCGAAGAAGAATTGCCGGCCCATGGTGACGGCATAGTCGCCGTTGGGCTGTTCCACCAGCAGCGCGTTGCGGAAGTCGTGGGCGTCACGCCGGAATGCCAGGTCGTCGGCGCTGCGGCCGTCGTCGATCAGCTCGGCGGCGTATTCGTACCAGTGGCGGGCCTGGCCAACGAGGTCCAGGGCCACGTTCATCAGCGCCATCTCCTCTTCCAGCGCCGGCGCCTTGCCGCACAGCTCGCAAAGGCGCTGGCTCAGGATCAGGTCGGAGTCGGCCAGGCGCAGCAGGTACTCCTGCAGGGCCTCTTGCTGTGTCATTGCCTTGCTCATGGGGTCTCCCTCACATGTGGCCGATTTCATCGGGCAGCTCGTAGAAGGAGGCGTGGCGGTAGATCTTGTCGTCGGACGGGTCGAACAGGACCTCCTTCTCATCCGGCGAGGAAGCGGTAATGGCGGACGAGGGAACGACCCAGATGGAGACGCCTTCGCTGCGGCGAGTGTAGAGGTCGCGGGCGTTCTCCATGGCCATCTCGGCGTCGGTCGCGTGAACGCTGCCCACGTGCTTGTGATTGAGGCCGTGCTTGCTGCGGACGAAGACTTCGTAAAGGGGCCAGTCAGCCATGATGCTTCTCCTCTCAGGCAACTTTCTGATTCTTGCGCTGCTGTTTCTCGGCATAGGCCTTGGCGGCCTCGCGTACCCAGCGGCCGCCGTCGATGGCGTTCCTGCGGGTTTCGATGCGTTCTTTGTTGCAGGGGCCGTTGCCCTTGAGGACGTCGAAGAACTCCTGCCAGTCGATTTCGCCGAAGTCGTAATGGCCCCGCTGCTCGTTCCACTTCAGCGCCGGGTCCGGTGCGGTACAGCCCAGGAACTCCAACTGGGGGACGGTCTGGTCGATGAACATCTGACGCAGCTCGTCGTTGCTCTTGCGCTTGATCTTCCAGGCCATGGACTGCTGGGAGTTGGGTGACTGGTCGTCGGAGGGGCCGAACATCATCAGCGCCGGCCACCAGAAGCGATTGATGGAATCCTGCACCATCCGCTTCTGCTCCTCGGTGCCCTCTCGCATCATGTCCAGCAGGATCTGGTAGCCCTGACGCTGGTGAAAGCTCTCCTCCTTGCAGATCCGGATCATGGCGCGGGAGTAAGGGCCATAGGAGGTGCGCTGTAGGATCACCTGGTTGACGATGGCGGCACCGTCCACCAGCCAGCCGATAGTGCCCATGTCCGCCCAGCTCAGCGTCGGGTAGTTGAAGATGGAGGAGTACTTGGCCTTGCCGGCGTGCAGCTTGTCGATCTCCTCGTCGCGGTCGGCGCCCAGGGTTTCCATCGCGCTGTAGAGGTAGAGGCCGTGGCCGGCCTCGTCCTGGATCTTGGCCATCAGCTGCAGCTTGCGCTTGAGGGTCGGGGCGCGAGTGACCCAGTTGCCCTCCGGCAACATGCCGACCACTTCGGAATGTGCGTGCTGGGAAATCTGGCGGATCAGCGTCTTGCGATACGCCTCCGGCATCCAGTTCTTGGGTTCGACCTTGATCTCGGCGTCGATCCGATGCTGGAAGGCGCGCTCCTCGGGGCCCATCTCCTCTAGGGTCTTGAGCTTCTTGGTGCCGGTCTCGACTAGCTGCGCATACATGGTGACCTCCGCGTCGTCGTAATCAGGGGAACGCCTTGTCTTGTCTTGCAGTATAGTGACACAGAATTTTTTATCAATTATGTTTCTTATGTGTCACTTTATACCTTGGCATGACGCGCCGTCATCATGGCTTGTGGAATGAGGTGTCGAGCGAGAAGGAGGGGGGCGCGAACCAGCACCAACAGTCGTCTGAATTGATACGAAAAAGCCCCATGAAGGGGCTCAAGTGACAATACATGGGTGACCGCGAACGAGGCGTGCCCGGCTCAGCGCAGGTCCTTGACGCGCTTGGCCTTGCCCACGGAGCGCATGACCTCCTCCACACCGCAGACGTCCACCCGGGTACTGATGCCCACATAGGTCTTGATGGCGTGCTGCAACTGGCCGGCCAGCTGCTCGCAGGCGATGGGGTCGCGGGCGACATCGTTGCTGCACGCCTCGACGCGCACACACATTGTGTCCAGGTTGCCCTGGCGGCTCACCTCGATCTCGTAGTGGGGCGAGAGCCGCTCGATCTTGAGGATCTGCTCCTCGATCTGGGTCGGGAAGACGTTGACCCCGCGGATGATCAGCATGTCGTCGCTGCGGCCGGTGATCTTGTCGATACGCCGCATGGGGCGGGCGGTGCCGGGCAGCAGGCGGGTCAGGTCGCGGGTGCGGTAGCGGATCACCGGCAGCGCTTCCTTGGTCAGGGTGGTGAACACCAGCTCGCCGTACTCGCCGTCCGGCAGCGCCTCGCCGGTCACCGGGTCGATGATCTCGGGGTAGAAGTGATCCTCCCAGATGGTGGGGCCATCCTTGGTTTCCAGGCACTCCATGCCGACCCCTGGCCCCATCACCTCGGAGAGGCCGTAGATGTCCAGCGCATCGATTCCCAGGCGCTGCTCCAGGGCGGTGCGCATGCTGCCGGTCCAGGGCTCGGCGCCGAAGATGCCGGCACGCAGCGGCAGCTTGTGCGGGTCGATGCCCTGGCGCTCCATCTCGTCGGCGATGTTGAGCATGTAGGAGGGCGTGACCATGATGATGTCGGGCTCGAAGTCGCGGATCAGCTGGACCTGCTTCTCGGTCTGGCCGCCGGACATCGGGATCACGGTACAGCCCAGGCGCTCGGCGCCGTAGTGTGCCCCGAGACCGCCGGTGAACAGGCCGTAGCCATAGGCGACATGCACCTTGTCGTTGCGGGTGCCGCCGGCGGCACGAATGGAGCGGGCCACCACGTCGGCCCAGATGTCGATGTCCCGCTGGGTATAGCCCACCACGGTCGGCTGGCCGGTGGTGCCGCTGGAGGCATGCACCCGCACGATGTCGCTCATGGGTGTGGCAAACATGCCGAAGGGGTAGTGGTTGCGCAGGTCGGCCTTGGTGGTGAAAGGCAGCTTGCCGAGGTCGGCGAGGCTCTTGACATCCTCCGGATGCACCCCGGCGCCATCGAAGGCGTGGCGGTAGAAGGGCACGTTGTCGTAGGCGTGCTTGAGGCACCACCTGAGCCGTTTGAGCTGGGTGGCGCGCAGTTCATCGATACTGGCCAGCTCCATCTGATCGAGAGCCGAGTTGTTGAGGCGTTCGACGGTCTGTGTCATCGGGCTTCTCCGGTCGGAGGATTGTTATCGTCGCTGCACGGTTTCAGAGGCGTTCGATGATCAGGGCAATGCCCTGGCCCACGCCGATGCACATGGTGCACAGAGCATAGCGCCCCTGACGGCGTTCCAGCTCGTACAGGGCGGTGGTCACCAGGCGGGCACCGCTCATTCCCAGCGGGTGGCCCAGGGCGATGGCGCCGCCGTTGGGATTGACGTGCTCGGCGTCGTCGGGTAGGCCGAGATCGCGGGTCACGGCCAGCGCCTGAGCGGCGAAGGCCTCGTTGAGCTCGATCACATCCATCTGCCCGAGGCTGAGCCCGGTCTGGGCCAGCACCTTGCGCGTCGCCGGGGCCGGGCCGAAGCCCATGATGCGTGGCTCGACCCCAGCGGTGGCCATCCCCACCACCCGCGCCCGCGGCTCGAGGCCGAAGCGCTCGGCCTGCTCCGCTGAAGCGAGCAGCAGGGCGCAGGCGCCGTCGTTGACCCCGGAGGCATTGCCGGCCGTGACGCTGCCGCCTTCGCGGAACGGCGTGGGGAGACCCGCCAATTGTTCCAAGGTGGTGGCCGCGCGGGGATGTTCGTCGGTATCCACGACCAGCGGTGCCTGCTTGCGCCGCGTTACCTCCACCGGCACGATCTCCGCGGCCAGCCGGCCCGCTTCCATGGCGGCGGCGGTACGCTGCTGACTGCGCAGGGCGAAGAGGTCCTGGTCTTCCCTTGAGATCGCGAACTGCTCGGCGACGTTCTCGGCGGTCTCGGGCATCGAGTCGATGCCGAACTGGGCCTTCATCTGGCGATTGACGAAGCGCCAGCCGATGGTGGTATCGAAGATCTCGGCGCTGCGCGAGAAGGCCTGCTCGGCCTTGCCCATGACGAAGGGGGCGCGAGACATGGATTCGACGCCGCCGGCGATCATCAGGCCCGCTTCGCCGGTCTTGATGGCGCGGGCGGCGTTGCCCACGGCGTCCATGCCGGAGCCGCACAGCCGGTTGAAGGTGCTGCCGGGCACCTCCACCGGCAGGCCGGCGAGCAGCGCCGACATGCGCGCCACGTTGCGGTTGTCCTCGCCGGCCTGATTGGCGCAGCCGTAGAAAATGTCATCCACCTGGCGCCAATCCACCGAGGGATGGCGTGTCATCAGTGCGCGCAGGGGCACGGCGCCGAGGTCGTCGGCACGCACCGCTGCAAGGGCGCCGCCGTAGCGGCCGATGGGGGTGCGGATGGCGTCGATGATGTAGGCGTCTTTCATGCCTGGCCCTCTGCGGTGGTTTCTTCCAGGCGGCGCACGCTGCCGCGAACCTTGTAGGAGCGGCCGCGGAACAGGGCGACCTCTTCGCCGCGCTGGTTGCGCACGGTGATGTCGTAGATGCCGGTGCGGCCGCGACGGCTGCGCTCTTCGGCGGTGGCGGTGAGCACATCGCCGAGCTTTCCGGGGCCGAGGTAGTCGATGCTGCAGCCGGCGGCCACGGTGGCCTCGTCATAGCTGTTGCAGGCGAAGGCGAAGGCGGAGTCGGCCAGGGTGAAGATGAACCCACCATGGCAGTTGCCGTGGCCCTGCACCATGTCCTCCCTGACTCTCATGGTCAGCACGGCGCGGCCCGGCGCCACGCTCTCGATCTGCATGCCCAGGCCCTGGCTGGCGTTGTCGCGCGCGAACATCGCCCGGGTACAGGCCTCGGCCAGCTGCTGAGGGTCGAGCGGCGTGTCAGTCATGGAAGGTCTCCTCGGCCAGGGCCTTGCGGCGCAGCAGGAAGGAGGGGCGGTAGCGCTCCTCACCGTAACTCTGCTGCAGGTGGATCAGGGTACGGTGGACGAAGGCCAGGCCCAGGGAGTCGGCCCAGGCCAGCGGTCCGCGGGGGTAGTTGAGTCCGGCCTGCATGGCGAGATCGCCATCGCGAGCGCTGCAGACGCCCTGCAGCACGGCCTCGGCCGCCTCGTTGGCGAGCATGGCCACGGTGCGCAGCACCGCCAGCCCGGGCGTGTCGGTCAACCAGGCGACATCCAGTCCCAGGCGCTGGAAGAAGGCGGTCGCCAAGGTGCGGGCCGCGTCATCGACACCGGGACTCGCCGCCAACGCGATGGCGTCGGTCTCGCCGTAGTCGAGGCAGAGATCGAACAGCACCAGCGCCTCGAGACCTTCATCGCGGGCTCGCTCGGTGGCACAGCGGCCGTCGCTCAGGGCCAGAGTCAGGCCGCCCAGGCGCAGGCGGGCCTGGCCTGAAAGACTCTCGCGGCACACCGTCTCGAGGCCGGCGGCCCCGGCTCGGGTGACCAAAGGGGCAATGATGCCGAGCTGACCCTCGGCGACCAGAACCGGCAGCTCCGCCTCCACGCTTGACGCGAAAACAGGAGCGGCGGGCTCGGCCGTATCACGATAGTCATAGAAGCCATGGCCGCTCTTGCGACCCAGGCGGCCGGCCTCGACCAGCGCCTGCTGCACCAGCGAGGGCTGAAAACGGGTGTCGCCGTAGTAGGCGTAGAACACCGAGCGGGTCACGGCATAATTGACGTCGTGGCCGATCAGATCCATCAGCTCGAAGGGACCCATGCGGAAGCCGCCGGCCTGGCGCAGCAAGGCGTCCAGGGTGGCAGGGGCGGCGGTGCCCTCCTGTAGCAGGCGAAGGCCCTCGGCGTAGAAGGGGCGCGCCACTCGGTTGACGATGAAGCCGGGAGTGGAGCTGGCGTGCACCGGTATCTTGCCCCAGGCTGCGGCCGTGGCGTGGAGGGTCTCGGCGGTTTCGGAGGCGGTGGCCAGGCCCGAGATCACCTCAACCAGCTTCATCACCGGTGCGGGGTTGAAGAAGTGCAGGCCAGCCACTCGCTCGGGGTGCTCCAGGCCGGAAGCGATGGAGGTGATCGACAGCGACGAGGTGTTGCTGGTGAGCAGGGTGTCGGGACCGCACAGAGTCTCCAGTTCGGCGAAGACTCCGCGCTTGACCTCGAGGTCTTCGACGATCGCCTCCACCACCAGGCGGCTGTCGGCCAGCTCGGCCAGAGTGGCGGCGGGGGTCATGCGAGCAATGATGGCGTCGACTTCTTCCTGGGCCATCTTGCCCTTGGCCACGCGCTGCTCGAGCTGGCGATGCACGCCCTCGATGCCGGCCTGGGCGGCCCCCTCCCGGTTGTCATACAGGCGCACCCGATGGCCAGCCTGTGCCGCGACCTGGGCAATACCGGCGCCCATGGCGCCGGCGCCGATCACCGCGATGATATCGTTGGGTGAGAGTGCAGCCATCTCACTCCCCCTTGAAGCTTGGCTGACGCTTTTCCATGAAGGCGGCCACCCCTCGCGATAGTCGGCCGTGCGTCCGGCCAGGCGCTGCAGGTCGCGCTCGAGGTCGAGCTGTTGATCGAAGCTGTTGTCGGCGCTGGCATGCAGGGCGCGCTTGATCAACGCCAGACCGCGGGTTGGCTGGGTGGCCAGGTGGCGGGCGAGGGTGAGCGCCTCGTCCTGCAGGGCCTCGTCGTCCACCACCTTCCAGATCATGCCCCACTGCTCGGCCTGCTCAGCGCTGAGTCTGTCACCCAGCATGGCCAGGCCCTTGGCGCGGGCCATGCCCACCAGGCGCGGCAGGGTCCAGGTGCCGCCGGAGTCGGGCAGCAGGCCGATCTTGCAGAAGGCTTGAATGAAGCTGGCCGAGCGGGCCGCGAGCACGATGTCGCAGGCCAGGGCGATGTTGGCACCGGCACCGGCGGCCACCCCGTTTACCGCGCAGACGGTAGGAAAAGGCAGATCGCGCAGCGCGCGCAGCATCGGGTTGTAGCGTTTCTCCAGTGACTCGCCCAGGTCCGGCGCCTCGGCGCCAGGCGCCACGTTGCGGTCGGAGAGATCCTGGCCGGCGCAGAAGCCGCGGCCGCTGCCGGTCAGCAGTAGGGCTCTCACGCTGCCATTCTGGCGCACCGCCTCGAGTGTTCTGCGCATCTCGGCGTGCAGCTCGGCGTTGAAGCTGTTGAGGCTATCGGGGCGATTCAGCGTGAGTCGGGCGACGCCGTCTTCCACGGTATAGAGCAGGGGCGCTTCACTCATGATCGTTTCCTGTGTCAGTGCCCGTTGAAGCAGGTGATTCGGCAAGGGGCTGCGGCTTGCTGCGGAGGAACCTAGGGCGAGTATAGGATTTTTTTGATACGAATCAAAATGAGTCATTTGAATTTAATGTATCGTATTATACCCCGAAAAGAAGTTTTCCTCATGTTTTTCAGTGTGTTGCTCCATACAGACATTCTCGTGGCAAAAAGGTTAGACCATGGTCGAAACATGGCCGCCCGGAGCATCGATCCCGCCATAACCGACTCATGGTGAGACGTTCTACCGCTCTGCTTCGATAGGATATGGGGGCGGCCGCAGGCGAGTGGTTTGATGTTGCGTTACGATATGGATAGGATTTAGTTATGTCTCGTATCGTATAGTGCCGCTCATGCAGCGTCCGCTGTGGCCAACTGGAGGGAGAAGCGCGTAATGCCCTGTTATCGACTCGAGGGAGTCACCCCGGTGGTGCACCCCACTGCCTATGTGCACCCCACCGCGGTGCTGATTGGCGACGTCATTGTTGGCCCAGGCTGCTATGTGGGGCCCGGCGCCGTGATGCGCGGCGACTTCGGTCAGTTGGTGCTGGAGGAAGGTGCCAACCTGCAGGACACCTGCGTCATGCACGGCTTTCCCGGCTGCGTCACTCGGGTGGAGAAGGATGGCCATATCGGCCACGGCGCCGTGTTGCACGGCTGCGTGGTGGGCCAGGATGCCATGGTGGGCATGAACGCCGTAGTAATGGACAACGCTGTGATCGGCGCGCGCTCGATCGTCGCCGCTGCCGCCTTCGTCAAGGCCGGCTTCGAAAGCCCGCCTCAGTCACTGGTGATGGGCGCGCCAGCCACCGTCAAGCGTGAATTGAGCGACCAAGAGGTAGCCTGGAAGCAGCAAGGCACCCGTGAATACCAGCGCCTGACCGAACGCTGCCTGGACAGCCTGGAGCCCTGTGAGCCGCTGGCTGAGCTGGAGGCCGACCGACCGCGGCTCAACGCCGGCGATACTCAGCCCAAGCAGCAGACTCTCGGCCAGGCGCAGTGACACAGCCATACTGGACTGGGTAGGCGCGCCTGCCCAGCCTACTCCAGGCCGCCAAAGCGCTGATAGAAGTTGTGACCGGGGGCCGGCAGTGGGCCCTCGGCGGTTTCCAGGTGGCGGTCCAGCCAGCGCTCGGCGCCCTGATAAATCTCCCGATAAATGTTGCGGCACAGCTGACGAGCGTTGCGGCCTTCCCAGGCGGTAGGTAGCAGCTCCTCGGGTAGCTGGGGGTCGCGCAGCTGCACCTTGCGATACTCGTGAATCAAGAGAGTGCGAGCGATGAAAGCATCCTGGTCGCCCAGTGGCTGGCTTTCGCTGAGGCTCTTCCACAGCGGTCGGAACTGGGCGAGAAAGCGGTTGTAGCTCTCCGCCAGTTGATCGAGATTCCAGCTTTCGCGTACCTGCAGACGCAGTGCCTTGGGTGCCAGGGGCTCGCCGGTCTCGCTATGCAGGACGATGACATCTTCCACTACGCCGAGTTCCTGAAGTAGCCCGAGCACCTCGCTGCGATGCCGGCGTGGGTGCGCCAGCACCCCATTGGCGAAGGCACCGAAGCCCAGCCATTCCAGTTCCTCCCTGGCGCGGGTGCGCTCGCCTGCATCCAACTGGCCCAGGAAAACCAGTGTCCAGCCACCGTCCCAAGCCTCACCGTTGCCATGGTAAACCCGCTTGAAGGCCTGCTCGAAGCGTCGTCGTCCCGGACCGCTCAGACTGTAGTAGCTGCGACGACCGACCTTCTCGCCCTGCAGCCAGGTCTCCTGGGTCAGACGATAAACCGAAGTTCGCACCAATCGCTCGTTGATACCGATGGGCTCCAGCAGCTGAGAAATACTGCCCAGCCAAACGGTACCGCCACGGGGCACGATGGCATCACCGTAAAGCGTGATGATGAGCGAGCCGGAGCGCAGTGGTCGGCGGCTCTGGAAATTATCGATCAGGCTGGCAACGCATTCGGTAGCAGACGGCATGGATGAGCATGGTCCTGGCAGATGTTGAATCGGTATGTGACCTGACGGTGCTGGCAGGCGGGAAGTAGGGTATCACATCATGCACCCTCAGCATCGGGCCCTGGCCAGCAAGCTTTCCTCAAGGAGCCTTGAGGCCCGCCTTTCCGGTCGGTTCACGTATCGCTTTCCGAGCTTTTCTTGCGCCCCTGCGCCGTCCTATTCCGCCGACACAATGCCACCAGCCGCGCCTTGGAGGGCACTCCGAGCTTGGCGTAGGCACGCTTGCGGTAGGTTTCGGCAGTGGAGAGGGCGATATCGAGTTCGGCGGCGGCGGTCTTGAGGGTGTGGCCGCGCAGCAGATAGAGACACAGCTGGCGCTCGCGCTCGGAGAGCGGAGCGAGGATGGCCGCCTCCTCGGGGCTCGCCCGCTGCGACGAGACGGGCCTGGCCTGGGCGTAGTGGCGGCGTATCAGGCTGGCCAGTAGCGGCGCCAGGGCGTCCAGGCGGGCGAGATCGTCACGGCTAAAGGGGCCGGCCTCGCGGCCACGGTAGAGATTCAGATAAAAGACGCTCTGCTCGCCGGGCAGGGTCAGCGAGACCTTGTCGATCAGGTCGGGGAAGGCGAACAGGTGGCTGCGATAGGCTGCCGGCATGGCGTCGGCCTGCATCGGCGTGATTTCGGCGTCGCTCTTCTCGCCCTCGTCAGCCATCAGCTGGCGCAGGCGCTGGTAGTTGGGGTCCTGGCGGAACAGGCCGCCGGTGTAGAGTTCCGCCAGGCGATCGGCCATGCGCGGCGCGCGCTGGTTGTCGGCCAGCAGGCAGTCGACCTCGTCGCGACCATCGAAGGCGAACACCATGCACTGCTCGATGCCCACCGCTTGGCGCAGCAACGCCAGCAGCGCCTCGTCGAAGCCCGCCTCGCCCAGCCGCGCCACGCACTCGGCCATGGCCGGCATCAGCCCCGGCCAGTCGGTGGTTTGCTCGTTGCTGGTTTCCATTCGTCGCTGCCTCTCGCCGCGTGCTGTCCCGGCTTTTGCGGGACACCGGTCGGGCCGCTCCCGGGGTAGTCTGTCGCTAGATACAACGCCAACAGGAGCCGCCCATGCGACCCGCCGGACGCGCCGAGACCGACTCGCTCTATTTCGATTATCCCCACTTTCCCTTCGTTCGTCCCCCGAGCTGGAGGGTCGGGCGGTGCGTCATCGGGTTGCCATCGTCGGTGCCGGTCCGGTGGGCGTCACCGCCGCGCTGGAGCTGGCGCGCCACGGCATCGCGTCGGTAGTGCTCGACGACAAGGCCACCGTCAATGACGGCTCGCGGGCGATCTGCCTCTCCCGCCACAGCCTGGAGATCTTGCAGCAGCTCGGCGTCGAGGCCCCCTTCGTGGCCAAGGGCCTGGGCTGGACCCGGGGCCGCACCTACTTTCGCGACCGCGAGATCTTCCGCTTCGAGATGCCCCACTCCGAGCAGGAGCGCTTCCTGCCGATGATCAACCTGCAGCAGCAGTACATCGAGAAGTTCCTGATCGACAAGGCCGCCGAGAGCGAGCCTGTCGAGCTGCGCTGGCAGAGCGCGGTGACCGGCGTGAGCCAGGATGCGAGCGGCGTGAGCCTGGAGGTGAGTACCCCGAGGGCGACTATCGCCTCGCCTGCGACTACCTGCTGGCCGCCGACGGCGCCCGCAGCGTGGCGCGCAAGGCACTGGGCCTCGCCCTGCACGGCGAGGCCTACGAGGGCCGCTACGTGATCGCCGACATTCGCCTGCGCTCCGACTTTCCCACCGAGCGGCGCGCCTTCTTTCACTCCCACGCCCTGCCCGATTCCACCCTCCTGGTGCACAAGCAGCCCGACGACATCTGGCGCATCGACTACCAGCTCGGCCCCGAGGAAGACCCGCATGCGGCCGTGGAGGAGGCCAGCATCCGCGAGCGGGTGAGCTTGATCGTGTGCGAGGTGCTGGATGAGGGCGATGACTGGGAGCTCGAGTGGTGGAGCCTCTACAAGGCGTACACCCTGGCGCTGGACGATTATCGACACGGCAGGGTGCTGTTCATCGGAGACAGCGCCCACCTGGTGCCGATCTTCGGCGTGCGCGGCCTCAACAACGGCCTGGCCGACGCCGCCAACGCTGGCTGGAAGCTGGCCTGGGTGCTCAAGGGGCTGGCGCCCGATCGATTGCTCGACAGCTACAGCCCGGAGCGCCGCGGCGCCACGCTGGACGTCTTCGCCAATGCCGGCAAGAGCACCCGCTTCATGACACCGCCGAGCCGGGGCTACCGGCTGATGCGCGACGCCGCCCTGACGCTGGCACTCGACAACGACTACGCCAGCGGCTTCGCCAACCCGCGCCAGGTCACGCCCTACACCTACGCCGAGAGCCCGCTGACCCTGCCCGACGATGCCGCCTTCGAGGCGGGGCCGATCCCCGGCGCACCGCTGCCTAACCGTCGACTGGGCGACGATGACTACCTGCTCGATCATCTGGGCAGCGGCTTCACCCTGCTGCACTTCAGTCGAAATGGCGATGTTGATTCGGCACTGGCCGAGCGGTTGGCCGCGTTGCAGGCTCGGGGCCAGCCCATCGAGCTGCTGCGCGTGGCCCGCGAGCCGGGCGCCGAGAGCGCACTGGTGGATAGCGACGGTGGCCTGTTCGCCGCCTATGGCGCCGAGTCCGGCAGCGCCTACCTGGTGCGCCCCGACCGCCACGTGGCGGCGCGCTGGAAGCGCCTCGCCCCCGACGGCCTCGAACTCGCCTTCGCCACTGCCCTGGGAGAAGAATGACATGACCCATACCACACTGCCATTTGCCGACCTGGAGCGGGTCTACGAAACGCTGGCCGAGACCCTGGATGCCCTGCCCGAGGCTCAGGAGCGGCTCTTTCTGGCCCAACTGGCGCTGGCACTGGCTCATCGCGTCGGCGACATCGAGCGGGTGATGGCTGCCGTTGAGGAGGCGCGCCGCGGCGTGGAGGAGGCCGGCTCGGGCTAGAGGGACCTGGTGCATGGAAGCGCACGAGACTTGAGCGTGGTCAAGGCGAGATCCGGCAGAGGCGCTATCGTCAAAGGTGGGCTGTAGAGGAAATGCCTCGATGAGTTCACCTCGACCCTCCAGCAAGCATCGGCCGCCGCCAGACGACGCATCGCGGCTGCGCGACTATCTCGAAGGCGAGCGGGCACTGCTCGAGCTGCGCTGCTGTGAGCCCAAGGTGCTGGGCGCGTTGATCCACGACCTGGCCCATCCCATGAGCCCCTCGCTGGAGCAGGCCATTGCGCGTTGCCTGGCCAACAGGGAACTGGAGTTCGCTCCCGCCGAAACCCTGCTGCCCGTGATGATGCGGCGCTTCAGCCTCGATCCGGCCGCCTGCGGCCGTGACCCGGCCATCCATGCCCTGCGTACCGTGTGCAGCGTCTGCCCGAAAGTCGCGACCTGCTGGCTGGCGCTGCGCCAGGATGCGCCACTGGTGGAATGCGGGACCTTCTGCCCCAATGCCGAGGCGCTCGCCGGCTGGGCCACTCGGCCGTCAGACGGCTGAATGGCTCGCGGGCGGTTCCGAATGGTTCAGACAGAAGCGGCACCCAGCCGCGCCAACAGATCGTCGATCATGGCGATCTTGGCTTCGGCCTCACGGATCTGGCTGCAAAATGCCTCGCGCTTGTCCCTCAGTCGGCTTTCCAGCTCGTCGCAAAAGGGAGGCTCGGGGCGGAAACGCGGCATTGCCTCGCGGATCTCGTCGAGGCTGAACTCCAGTTCGCGGGCTCGCCTTACGAAACGCAGCTCCGCCAGGGTCAGTTCGGTGTAGTCGCGATAGCCGTTGTCGCGTCGCGACGGGGGCGTGATCAGGCCACGCTTTTCGTAGAAGCGGATGGTGTCGCGGCCAAGCCCGCTGGCCCTTTCCAGTTCGCCGATCAGCATGTGGAGAAACTCCTTGACTATGGAGTTGGCTCCACACCTTACCATGGTTTGACGCGCCCGCATGGGGCGATCACGACATGGTGAGGAGGCAACGAGATGGCATCTAGGCTTGAGGAACGACAGCTACAGGCCGGCGACGGCGTGGCCATCGCCGCACGTTTCGTCACCCCGGCAAATCCCAAGGCGGCGGTGCTGATCGCCCCGGCCATGGGCGTACCCCAGCGCTTTTACGCCCCGCTGGCACAGTGGCTGGCGAGGCAAGGAATGGCCGTGGCTACCTTCGACTACCGCGGCATGGGGGCGTCGCGGCCGGCGCGGCTGAGTGGTTTTCCTGCCACCATCATGGACTGGGCGCAGCTCGATGCGTCGGCAGTGCTCGAGGCGCTGGAGCGACAGGCGCCGGGGTTGCCGCGCTACTGGATCGGCCACAGCCTGGGCGGGCAGATTCCGCCGCTGGTGCCGGGGCACGAACGGCTCGAACGCATCGTTACCGTGGCCTGTGGCAGCGGCTACTGGCGCGAGAACGCACCGGCGCTGAAGCGGCGCGTCTGGCTGTTCTGGTTCGGCGCGGTACCGCTACTCACGCCGCTATTGGGCTATTTCCCCGGCAAGCGACTCAACATGGTGGGCGATCTGCCCCGCGGTGTGGTCGAGCAGTGGCGGCGCTGGTGCCTCGATCCGGAATACGCGGTAGGAGCGGAGCCCGGCGTGCGCGAGCGCTTCGCCGCCGTGCGCACGCCGGTAGTGTCACTCTCCTTCAGTGATGACGACTTCATGTCGGCGCGCAACACCGAGTCGCTGCACGGCTTTTACGCCAACGCTCCGTGCTCGCTGCTGCGCATCCGGCCACAGGAGGCGGGCCTGGCTCGCATCGGTCACTTCGGCTTCTTTCGCGCCGAGCATGAGCAGGCCCTGTGGCAGCGCTACCTGCTGCCGGCGCTGCAAGGCAGCGTGCCGGAAGCCGCCCGGGCGAGCGCGATCACAGGGGCATGAGCCGGCCCGGCACTTCTCGTTCCAGCCGCTCCTGATCCATCAGCGCCGCTACCGCCTCACCGACGTGCTTGACGCCAGCCTCGACGGAGGGTGTCATCGCCGCGGCGTAGTTCAGACGCAGACAGTGACGGAACTTTCCCGAGGCCGAGAACAGCGAGCCCGGAGTGATGTGCAGACCCTCGCCCATCAATTGCTCGTTGAGGCGCACGCAGTCGGTGGCGCCAGGCAGCTCCAGCCATAGCAGGAAGCCGCCCTGGGGATAGCTGACCCCGGTACCGGGCGGGAAGTAGCGCAGCACCCAGGCGATCATGATGTCGCGATGCTGGCGGTACTGGCGCACCATCTCGCGCAGGTGGCGTTCGTAGTGACCGTGCTGAACGAACTCGGCCACGGCGAGCTGCGGTAGCGTGGCCGAGGCGCCGGTGGAGACGTACTTCATGTGCAACGCCTGGTCGCGGTAGCGCCCCGGCGCCATCCAGCCCACCCGCAGCCCGGGTACCAGCGTCTTGGAAAAGGCGCTGCACAGCAGTACCCGGCCGTCGTCGTCGAAGCTCTTGAGCGTGCGTGGCCGGGGCGTATCGAAGGAGAGGTCGCCGTAGATGTCGTCCTCGACGATGGCCACGTCGAAGCGCTGGGCCAGGGCGACCAGGGCGCGCTTGCGTGCCTCGGGCATGGTATAGCCGAGTGGGTTGTTGCAGGTGGGCGTGACCTGGATCGCCTTGATCGGCCACTGTTCGAGCGCCAGCTCCAGTGCCTCGAGGCTAATGCCGGTCTGCGGGTCGGTGGGGATCTCCAGCGCCTTGAGCTTCTGCGCCTTGAGGATCTGCATGGTGCCGTAGAAGCTCGGCGAATCCACCGCCACCACGTCGCCGGGTTCGGTCAGGGTGCGTAGGGCCAGCGAAAGCGCCTCCTGGCAGCCGGTAGTGATGAGCACGTCATCGGGATGCAGCAGGCAGCCCGACTTGGCGGCCAGTCGTACCACCTGACGACGCAGCTCGAGGCTGCCCTGCAGGCTGTCGTAGTTGAGCCCGTGAGCCGCCACGTGCCGGTGCAGGGTAGCCAGCTGGCGCTGCAAGGGGCGCAGGCTGACGGCTGTGAGATCGGGAATGCCGCGCCCCAGCATCAGCAGGCGGTCCTCCTCGGGGAGCGCGCCACCAGCTCCAGCACCTGGTCCCACTGGGAAACGTCGAGCGGGCGCTGGGCGGGGCGCGACACCTTCGGCAGCAGGTTCGGCGTCGGCCGGGGCAGCACATAGTAGCCCGAGCGAGGGCGTGCTTCCGCCAGACCGGACTCCTCGAGACGCCGGTAGGCTTCCTGCGCCGTGGAAACGCTGACGCCAAGCTCGCGGCAGAGTGCGCGCACGGAGGGTAGCCGGTCGCCGACACGATACTGCCCCTGCTCGATGCGCTGGGCCAGGGCCTGCGCCACCTGATCGTAACGTTTCATGACAGAGTCGCCAATCTGTTCTCACATTCGGTACAGAGGATGAAATAGCGGATGATACAGAGCCAGAATAGCCCCATCTGTATTGCAAAACTATTTTTATATTGAATCTGTATTGGTTTTTCGCACGGTCGTAGCCTGTCAGAACCCACCGACAGGAGACGCCGCCATGCTTATCGAACGCTTCATACATCTGTCCCGTTGGATCAGGAGCCGGCAACAGCGTCACCGTACCCGCTGCGACCTGCGCCATCTCGACGACCATCTGCTGGCCGATATCGGACTCGATCGAAGCACGGCCGAGCGTGAGGTGCGCAAGCCGTTCTGGCGTTGAGAAACCTGTGTGCACGGGAACCTGCGCAGGTCCATGCTGCCGTATGAATAAGACAAGGACGCAACCGGGCAGACATGGAGGAGGGAGAGACGATGATAGAGATTCTACCGGCCCCGAGTACGTGGCGGCGTTCCGTATTTCGGGTACGCTGCACAGCGCGGACTACGACGTATTGATCCCTGCCATCGAGTCGAAGCTCGAGTACAACGAGCATATCGGCGTGCTGGCGGACATGACCGACTTCGACCACATGACGGCCGGCGCCCTGCTGCGCGACTTGGCCTATGCCATGAGCAAGCTGGGCGAGTACCACCGTTTCAAGCGTGCCGCAGTGATCGCCGACAAGCGCTGGATCGAGACGACCACCAAACTGGCTGGCAAGCTGTTCCCCAATACCGAAGCGCGTCTCTTCCATGCCGGTGAACTGGAGGAGGCCATGCGCTGGGTCGCCGGCTTTCGCCGCGACCTGATCAACGGCGGGCTATGAGGCAGTGGCGGCAGTGGCCCGCTCGCCGTGCCACTGGCGCAGCAGCCAGGCGAAGGCCAGCCCCAGGGCCAGCAGCCACAGCCCGGCACCGGCCAGCAGCCACAGGCTGTCGGCCAGGCGCAGCACCAGTCCGCCGAGGCTGACGCCCACCGACTGGCCGAGGAACAGGCAGCCGGCGAAAACCGCCATGGCGGTGCCGCGCATGGCGGGTGCCATCTGCGTGGCATTGATCTGCAGCGTGCTGTGCATCATGTAGAAGCCGAGCCCCGCGGCGAAGGCACTGGCGGTGGCCAGGACCGGCAGCGAAGCCAGTGCCAGCCCGACGAAGCCGAGCCCCATCAGCACACCGCCGCCCGCCGCCAGGCCCGGCTCGCCCAGCCGGGCCACCAGCGGCCTGGCCAGGGCGGCGAAGATCAGCCCGCCCACGCCGAACAGCGCCACCATCAGCCCCGCCTGGGTCAGCGAGACGTCAAGCCGGGTATAGAGATGACTGGCAACGAAGGCCAGCGCGCCGAAGGCAGCAATCCCTTCCAGGAATACCAGCGCCAGGATGCGCCGGGCACGGGAAATCAGCAGCACCTCGCGAATGCGCGAGAAGAAGGCGATGCGCCCCTGATCGGCCTTGGGTGGCGACAGGGCCGGCTGGCGACGCAAAGCCTCCAGCAGCAGCCCGCCGGCACCGAGGAACAGCAGCGTGAGCAGCATGAACGCCGCCTGCCAACCCAGCGTGTCGGCCAGGAAACCACCCGCCACCTGCCCCGAGATCAGCCCCAACACCGCACCGGAAAGCATGTGAGCCAGGGTGACCTGGCGCTGCTCATAGGGCACGTTGTCGCCCACCCAGGCCATGGAGAGCGGGATGATGGCGGCGGCGGTGGCGCCATTCAGGGTGCGGAACAGCAGCAACATGGGCAGCGACTCGGCCAGCGCCGAGCCCAGCGCGCCCACGGCACAGGCCAGGGTGGCCAAACCGATTACCCGCAGCGTGCCGTGGCGGTCGCCCAGTGGACCGTAGGCGAGCTGCATCACGCCGTAGGCGATGGCGAACAGGGTAATGTTCTGCGCCACATCGGCCACCGGCCGGGCAAAGGCCTGCGACAGTGCCGGCAGCATGGCGTCGGTGACGCGCATCGAGGCCATGCTGGCGAAGCCGGCCAATGCCAGCAGCAGGATGACGAGGCGGGGCGGTGCAGCCATGGCGTTCAACGCTTGGCTCCTTGTGTCTGCTGGGCCATGGCCCGTTCGGCGGGGCGGACCAGCCCCAGGAAGCTCGCCACGGCCAGCAGGCCACCCAGTGCCACGACCACCGCCATGGTGCGTGAGGTCCCGTCGTGCAGTTGGCCGACCGCGCCGCCCACCAGTGCGGCGATGGTCATCTGCAGGAAGCCGAACAGCGACGACGCCGAGCCGGCACAGTGTGGGTTGGGCGCCAGGGCGCCGGTCATGGATTGCGGCATCAACACGCCCATGCCGATCATGAACAGCACATGCGGGCCAACCACGGCCCAGGCGGCGAATACCTCGGACAGGGCCAGCACCGCCATCAGGCTGCCGCCTAGCGCGCAGGTCAGGCTGGCCAGGCCGACCAGGCGCTCGCGCCCTAGCCGATGGCTGTAGCGGCCGCTGAGCAGGGTGCCGGTGAAGAACCCGGCCACAATCAGGGTGAAGAACAGGCCGTACTGGAAGGGCGAGACGCCAAGGAACTCGATCAGCACGAACGACGAGCCCGAGAGATAGGCGAACAGGCCTGAGAACGCCGCCGAGTTGGTCAGGGTATAGCCCATGAAGATGCGCTGGCCGAGCAGCATGCGGAAGTTACCGAAGATGACCGCAGGGTGAATCGACTGGCGGCGCTCCGGTGGCAGCGGCTCCGGTAGCGCCAGGATCAGCAGCGGCAGCATCACGGCGGCGTAGAGCGCCAGCAGCACGAATACCGACTCCCAGCCGAAGAACAGCAGCAGCCCGGCACCGACGATAGGCGCCAGTGCCGGCGCCAGCGACATGGTGCTGGCCATATAGGAGAGGATACGCCCGGCCTCGAGGGGGCCATAGATGTCGCGTACCGCGGCACGGCCCAGCACCGGCCCGGTGGCGCCGCCCAGTGCCTGCAGGAAGCGCCCGGCCAGCAGCCACTCGATGCTGGGGGCGAAGGCGCACAGCAGGCTCGCCAGCAGGAACAGGCTGAAGCCGAACACCATCACCGGCTTGCGCCCGAAGCGGTCGGAAAACGGGCCGCAGAACAGTTGGGCGGCGGCGAAGCCTGCCATGTAAAGGCTCAGGGTCAGTTGCACCTGGTCGGGGCCGGTGTCGAGGGCTTCGGCCATGGCCGGCATGGCCGGCAGATACATGTCGGTGGCCAGAGGGCCCAGCGCGGTCAGGGCCGCCAGGGTAATCACCGTGGCAGGAGATTTCAGCCTCAGCACATTGACCTCATTCTCGAAGGGCGTCTCGAAGGGCGCTCGGGGGCGAAAGACAACGACCGACGGGCACCGCTTCTCCCGCTCCGGCTTGGAACAGGGAGGGGCGGCGCCCGCCAGTCGTTAGCTTGCTTAATATAGCCTAATTAGCGCGGCTCTGCTCAACCCGCATCCGGCTGCTCGCCCGGGGCGGCCTTGGCGAAGGCGTCCAGCGCTCGGCAGCGCTCGGTGATGCGACGGAGCGTCGGATACGCGGAGAGGTCGCACTCGAAGCGCTCGGCGTTGAATACCTGCGGCACCAGGCAGACGTCGGCCAGGGTCGGGCTGTCGCCGTGGCAGAACGCGCCGCTGGCGGACTCGCTGGCCAGCCTTGCCTCCAGCGCGGTGAAGCCTTCGGCAATCCAGTGGCGATACCAGGCCAGCTTGGCCTCGTCGTCCAGCTTCAGCTCGTGCACCAGGTACTTGAGCACCTTGAGGTTGTTGAGCGGATGGATCTCGCAGGCGACGAGCTGGGCCAGCGAGCGCACCCGGGCACGGCCCTCGGCGTCCGCCGGCAGCAGCGGCGGCTCGGGGTGGCGTTCCTCCAGGTACTCGCAGATCGCCAGCGACTGGGTCAACTGGGCGCCGTCGTCGGTCTCGAGCACCGGCACCAGCCCCTGGGGGTTGTGAGTGCGGAAGTCGTCGCTCTTCTGCTCGCCCTTGACCAGGTTGACCGGTACCTGGTCGTACGCCAGGCCCTTGAGGTTCAGCGCGATGCGCACCCGGTAGGCCGCCGAGGAGCGGAAATAGCCGTACAGCGTGGTCATGGTTGACTCTCCCTGGCCGTTCACTTGGGCTGGCTTACTTTGGCTGGTAGGGCACCACCTGCTGGTCGATGGCGCCGAAGATGCTATTGCCCTGGCGGTCGAACATCTCGATGCGTACCCGGTCGCCGAAGCGCATGAACGGCGTCTTGGCCGCGCCGTGCAGGATCTGCTCGACCATGCGCACCTCGGCCAGGCAGCTGTAGCCCACGCCGCCGTCGGCGATCGGCTTGCCGGGGCCGCCGTCGGGGTCGGGGTTGGAGACGGTGCCCGAGCCGACGATGGCGCCGGCGCCCAGGTAGCGGGTCCTGGCCGCATGGGCGACCAGCTGAGGGAAGCTGAAGATCATGTCCGGGCCGGCCTCGGGCTCGCCGAACTTCTCGCCGTTGAGGTGTACGGTCAGCGGCAGGTGGACCTTGCCCTCCTGCCAGGCGTCGCCCAGCTCGTCCGGGGTGACGCAGATCGGCGAGAAGGCGGAGGCCGGCTTGGCCTGGAAGAAGCCGAAGCCCTTGGCCAGCTCGCCGGGAATCAGCCCGCGCAGGCTGACGTCGTTGACCAGCATGATCAGCTTGATGTGGCCGGCAGCCTGCTCCGGGGTCACCGCCATGGGCACGTCGTCGGTGATCACCGCAATCTCGCCCTCGAAGTCGATGCCGTGCTCCTCGCTGACCGCCTCGATGTCCTCGGTGGGGGCCAGGAACTTGTCGCCGCCGCCCTGGTACATCAGCGGATCGGTCCAGAAGGTTTCCGGCATCTCGGCGTTGCGCGCCTGGCGTACCAGCTTGACGTGGTTGAGGTAGGCGGAGCCGTCGGCCCAGTGGTAGCTGCGCGGCAGCGGCGAGTGCAGCCGGCTCTGATCCAGGGCGAAGGCGCCGGCGGCGCTGCCATCGTTGAGTTCGGCGTAGCGCGCTTCCAGTTTCGGGCTCACCGCATCCCAGTTCTCGATCGCCTGCTGCAGGGTCTGGGCGATGTCGGCGGCGGAAACGGCTTGGCTCAGGTCGCGGGAGACCACCAGCAGTTCGCCGTCGCGGCCGTGCTCTTTCTTATCCAGCTTGAGGGTAGCGAGTTTCATCGTGTCGCAATCCTTTCGTCAGGGGCGGGGCTCGTCGGCCCCGTCCGGTTCGGCGTTGTGTCGCTCAGGGCTGTTAGTCGGCTCATCAGCTCAGGGCTGTTGCGGATTGAAGTGCGAGCGCAGCGTCGACCACACGTCGACGTAGTCGCGCTGGCGGATGTCCGCGTTGAGCGCCGCTTCGGTCGGATGGTAGACGTAGCGGCTCTCGAACATGAAGGCCAGGGTCGCATCCAGGCGCTGCGGTGTCAGCTCGGCGTTGGAAGCCTTCTCGAAGGTCTCGGCGTCGGGGCCGTGGGGCGACATGCAGTTGTGCAGGCTGGCGCCGCCGGGCAGGAAACCCTCGGCCTTGGCATCGTACTCGCCGTGGATCAGGCCCATGAACTCGCTCATCAGGTTGCGATGGAAGTAGGGCGGACGGAAGGTGTTCTCGGCCACCATCCAGCGTGGCGGGAAGATCACGAAGTCGATGTTGGCCATCCCCGGGGTGTCGGAGGCCGAGGTCAGCACGGTGAAGATCGAGGGATCGGGGTGATCGAAGCTCACCGTGTTGATGGTGTTGAAGCGTGCAAGATCGTACTTGTAGGGCGCGTAGTTGCCGTGCCAGGCCACCACGTCGAGCGGCGAATGGCCGAGCTTGGTCACCCAGAAGCGGCCGGAGAACTTGGCCACCAGCTCGAAGTCGCCTTGCACGTCTTCAAAAGCGGCCACGGGGCTCTCGAAGTCGCGCGGGTTGGCCAGGCCATTGGCACCGATAGGGCCGAGGCCGGGTAGCTCCAGGGGGCTGCCGTAGTTCTCGCAGACATAGCCGCGGGCGGCGTCGCTTCCGTCGGCCAGGCGTACCTGGAACTTCATGCCGCGGGGAATCACCGCGATTTCGCTGCCCTTGACCTCGAGCTCGCCGAGTTCGGTACGCAGGCGCAGGCTGCCCTGCTGCGGCACGATCAAGAGCTCGCCGTCGGCGTCGTAGAAGAAGCGCTCGGTCATGTCGCGGTTGAAGGCGTAGACGTGCACGCCGCAGCCGGACTGGGTACCGGCATCGCCGTTGACGGCAATCGTCAGCAGGCCGTCGACGAAGTCGGTGGGCTCGGTGGGCATCGGCAGCGGATCCCAGCGCATCTGGTTGGGGTCGGCGGCGGGCTTGGCCAGCGGCGAGGTGGCCACCCGGCCATTCTCCAGCGGCGTATAGGCGCTCTGCACCACCGAGGGGCGGATGCGGTAGAGCCAGCTGCGCAGGTTCTCATGGCGCGGCGCGGTGAAGGCCGAGCCGGTCAGCTGCTCGGCGTAGAGGCCGTAGGCGCACTTCTGGGGCGAGTTCTGGCCCACCGGCAGGGCGCCGGGCAGCGCCTCGCTGGCGAAGTGGTTGCGAAAGCCGCTCTGGTACTCGAGCGTTTGGGTCGTCATGTCGGGGCTCCTCTCTATCAACGTCCTGTTGATGACTCGTTGTCTTCGGCGTATCACCGGACGCTGGCGGCGATCACTCGCCGGCGCGCGCTTCCGAAGGCGATGCCACGGCCTGGCCGGCGATGGCCAAGGCCTCCTCGAGCACCTGCTGATCGCCGATATGGTTGGCCAGCAGCAGGATCAGCCGGGCGTTGATACGTTCGCTCTCGGCCTCGCTGCGCTCGCGGTGCAGTTCGGTCAGCGCGGCATAGAAGGCGTCCGGGTCGGTGAATTTGGGGTTGAGCTCAAGCCGTGGCATGGCGTACCTCCTCGGCACCAAGGTGACGACCCAGCGCGCGATCGATCGCCGTCTCGATGTCGGCGGCGCTGACTTGGCGCCAGCGGGCGCTGACGTGCTGGTCGGGGCGGATCAGGTAGGCGACACCGCCGGTCAGGCCGTAGCGTTCTCCGACCAGGGTCTCCACGTCCTCGATCTGGCGGCTGCGTGGCAGCTCGGTCAGGGCATGCGGCGCCGGTCCGACGACCAGCAGATCGAGATCGGCCTGGTGCGCGAGCAGCGGCTCGAGTTCGGTCCTGAGCGCCTCGGCCTGGGCGCTGTCGACGCGGCCGTCGAGCAGCAGCGTGAAACGATCGCCCAACTGGTTGAGCAGCCAGGCGCGCCGCCCGGCCAGGCCGATCGGGGCATCCTTGGCCGGGCTGCCGGGGCGCAGCACGTGGGGCAGGCCCTCGGTCTCGGGGCCGTTGAGCGGCGAGTCGTCGTAGTGGCACGGCATGGAGAGTCGGCCGCTGTTGACCAGGCGCCGGGCGAAGGGGTAGTGCTCAGCCAGTTCCAGCACGCTGTCGCGGAACAGCCGGCTGACGCGGCTCTTGGGCGTGATGAAGTCGGTGGCGCGGGTCGAGTTGAGGATGTTCTCGGCGGCGCCGTGCTGGCGTTCGTCGTTGTAGGTGGCGAGCAGCGCCGCGGGGGCCTGGCCCTTGAGCACGCGGGCCAGCTTCCAGGCTAGGTTCTCGGTGCTCTGCAGCGCGCCGTTGGCGCCGCGGGCGCCGAAGGGCGAGACCTGGTGGGCGGCGTCGCCCATGAAGAACACGCGCTGGTGGATGTAGTCGTCCATCTTGCGGCAGCGGAAGGTGTAGACGCTGGCCCACTCCAGCTCGAACTCCACGTCTGCGCCGAGCATCGCCTGCACCCGCGGGCGGATGTTCTCCTCCTTCTTCTCCTCTTCCGGGTCGGCGTCCCAGCCCAGTTGGAAGTCGATGCGCCAGACGTTGTCCGGCTGGCGGTGCAGCAGCACCGACTGGTTGGGGTGGAAGGGCGGGTCGAACCAGAACCAGCGCTCGGTGGGGAAATCGGCCTTCATGATCACGTCGGCGATCAGGAAACGGTCCTGGAAGATCTGGCCTTTGCTCTCCAGCCCCAGCATGTCGCGGATCTTGCTGTTGGCGCCGTCGGCCACCAGCAGGTAGTCGCAGGAGAGACGGTAGTCGCCGTCCTCGGTGCTGATCACGACCTCACTGCGCTCGGCCTGGCTGTCGACCTCGGTGACCTTGTGCTTCCAGCGCAGGTCGATGCGATCGGCAAGCGCGTCGGCGCGATTCACCAGATACTCTTCGAAATAGTACTGCTGCAGGTTGATGAAGGCCGGCATGCGGTGGCCCTCTTCCGGCAGAAGGTCGAAGTCGTAGACCTCTCGCTGCTGGAAGAACACTCGGCCGCGCTGCCAGGTCACGCCCTTGTCGACCATCGGCTGGGCGCAGCCGAGGCGGTCGAGGATCTCCAGGGTGCGCTTGGCGAAGCAGATCGCCCGCGAGCCGACGCTGACGGTGTTGTTGTCGTCGAGCACCATGCTGGCGATGCCCTGCTGGGCCAGGTCGATGGCCATGGCCAGGCCGGTGGGGCCGGCGCCGACGATCACCACCGGGCAGTGGCGCACCTCGTCGCGGTCAAGCTCGGGCGGGCGCCGGTACGGGTAGACGGGATTGTTGTAAGTCGTGGGCATGCTTCCTCCGACTGCGGCTGCTGCGGGGCAGGCCTGCGTCAGAACGCTGCGGCCGGCCCCGGCACCACGCGCCAGGATTATTGTGAAAACAGCGCTTACTGGTTCTCGACGACTTCCTGCAGCGAGTGCCACATGGCCGTGTCGCGCTCGGCGGTCCAGATGCGCGGGTCGGGGTATTCGCCGCCGGCCTCGTCATAGCAGCGGGTGATGTCGAACGGCAGGCAGTGGTCGAAGATCACCCAGTGGCCGTACTTCGGCTTGAGCTTGGCGTAGGTCTCGGCGTAGCACTCGGAGAGCGACTTGCCGGCGGCCTTGCCCGCCTTGACGCTGTCGTACATGTCGGCGAGGAAGTCGCGGGTGCCCTGGATCGCCTCCTGGCACTGCTCGGGTGTGGTGAGTGCCTCGCCGCGGCCCGGCACCAGCTTCTGCGGGGCCATCGCCTGCAGGCGATCGAGAGTGGAAGGCCAGTCCTCGTGGTAGGCGTCGCCGGTGTAGGGAGTGGCGCCGTACTCGACCAGGTCGCCGGAGAACATCACCTTCTCCTCCGGCAGCCAGACCACGGTGTCGCCCTTGGTGTGGCCGCGACCGAGGTGAATGATGCGCACCTCGCGCTTGCCCATGAACACCGTCAGCTCCCGCTGGAATACGATGTTGGGCCAGGTCAGGCCGGGCACCGAGTCGACGCCCTTGAACAGGCGCGGGAAGCGGCCGACCTCGGACTCGTAGTCCTGCTGGCCGCGCTCGACGATCAAATCATAGGTGTTCTGGCTGGCGTAGATGTTCTCGGCCTCGTAGGCCGAGGCGCCGAGCACGCGCACGGCGTGGTAGTGGGTCATCACCACGTGCTTGATCGGCAGGTCGGTGACCTCGCGGATGCGGCGGATCACGTCCTGGGCCATGATCGGCGTGGCCTGAGTGTCGATCACCATCACGCTGTCGTCGCCGATCACCACGCCGGTATTGGGGTCGCCCTCGGCGGTATAGGCATAGAGGCCCTCGGCCAGCTGGGTAAAGCTGACCTGCTTCTCTTCGGTATCGGCATGGGAAGCGAATTTCTTGCTCATGGTTCCTCCAGTGTCGTCGGGGCGTCACGGTGGGCGACGTCAAGGGGCCGCTGTTGGCCTCGTTCGATGTTTTGAATGCAGCGAGCATAGTTGCTATTGAAACTATATGTCCAGCAAGTCGTCGACCAGAAGCACGGGTCATTGCCTTAGAGGCTGAGGAAAAATTGTCTTGTATCATGGGTTTTCGACAATTTTACGACCTAAGTCTAGTACATGGCTGTCTCAAATTAGTTGCAGAGGAGAGTATCTGGCGGCAAGGTGGAGGCGCAGAATACGCCGGGCTGATGCGCTCCTTACCCTCCCGCATAGAGCGAGCACCAGCCAGCGATACAGCGCTATAAAAACGCAACGGCGCAACGACGAACAATTGAATACGCAGCGTGGCGCGAGCACGCCTCCCGTGACGACCCAGGAGCTCACAATGAAAATGACCAACCGCCTCATGATTGGCGCCGTGGCGGCGCTCGGTTTCAGCTTCGCCGCGCCGGTGCTGGCGCAGACCACCATTACCGTCAGCACCTGGGGTGGTCCCAACCACGGCATCAACACCATCGTCTGGCCCACCTGGAAGGCGTGGATCGAGGAGGCGACCGAAGGTCGCGTCACCGTCGAGGTGGTCCACGACATGGGCCCGCCAGCGGCGCAGATGGAAATCGTCGCCGACGGCATCGCCGACGCCACCTGGATCTTCCACGGCCACATGTCGGGACGCTTCGAGCTGACCCAACTGCCGGAATTCCCCACCTTCGAGGCCTTCTCTTCCGAGGCGGCCTCGGCGGCATACTGGAACACCTACCAGGAGTATCTGGCGGCAGCCGACGAGCATAATGGCGTCGACGTGATGGCCATGGGCGTGCACGGGCCGGGCCAGATCTTCACCCGCGACCAGGTGGATTCCCTCGATCAGCTCTCGGGCATGCGCATGCGGGTCGGCGGTGGCGTGATGAGCAACCTGGCCAGTGCCATGGATGTCTCCGGTGTGGCGATGCCGCCCACCAGTGTCTACGAAGGGGCTTCCCAGGGGGTCATCCAGGGCGCCATGCTGACGCTCGAAGGGCTGCGTAGTTTCCGTGTGGCCGAGGTACTGCCGCATACTCTGACGGTGGATGGCGGCTTCTACCGTGGCAGCTTTGCCATCGTCATGAACCCGATGTTCTGGGACCAGGTCTCCGCCGAGGATCGCGAGGCGATCGAAGCCGTTTCCGGTGAAGGCCTCTCGCGGCTGTTCGGTTACATGATGGATGCCATGGACGAGCGCGGCGTGGCTTTCGCCAAGGAGCAGGGCAATACCTTCACCGAGGCCTCGGAGGAAGACATCGAGCATCTGCGCGGAGTGACCGATGAGCTGATCGCCGAGTGGAATGCCGCTGTAGAAGGGCGCGGAATCGATACCGAAGCGGCGCTGGCACACTTCCGCGAGCAGCTCGCCCTGGCCGCCGAAGGCGAAGGTATCGCCGATCGCGTCGTTCACCCGTAATTCGCTGTGACCCCTGGAGGCTTGACCATGCCGACCACGTCGACATACTGGCTGCGGGTCGGCCGTGTCATGCAGCTGACGCTGGAGGGGGTGGCCGGTGCCACCCTCTTCGCCATGATGCTGCTGACCACGGCGGACGTGACCGGACGCTACTTCTTCAATTCGCCGATCCTGGGCACCGTCGAGCTGACCCAGCTGATGCTGGCGGCGCTGGTGTTCCTGTCGCTGCCGGTGGTGTGCTGGCGCGAGGAGCACGTCAGCGTCGACCTGCTCGACAGCGTGTTTCCCGCGCGCCTGATCTGGGTTCGCCAGGTGCTGGTCAACCTGATCGTCAGCGGCGCGCTGTGGGTCATGGCGCGGCGGGTGTGGGCCCTGGGCGAGCGCGCCATGCAGTGGGGCGACGTCACCGAGTTCCTGCGCATCCCCAACGGCTATCTCATCTACCTGATGGCGATCATGCTCGCCGCCTCGGCCGTGCTGACCCTGCTGCGGGCGCTATGCTACCTGCTCGAAGGCGTGGGCGTACTCGAGCGCGGCGGCCCGCTCAGTCCCGAGAAAGGCAAGGGAGGCGACAATGACTGAAGCACTCTACGGCTTCGCCGCCCTGCTGCTGCTGGCATTCTTGCGCGTGCCGCTGGCGTTTGCCATGGGCATCGTCGGCTTCGCCGGCTTCTACTACCTCACCGGCAACTGGAACGCCGCCGAGGCCATGGCCGCGCGGCGGGTGGTGGACACCGCCATGGACTACGGCCTGTCGGTGATCCCGCTGTTCATCCTGATGGGCAACCTGGTGTCGCACGCCGGGCTGTCGGATGCCCTGTTCCGCGCCTCCAACGGTTTTCTCGGCCACCGCAAGGGCGGCCAGGCCATGGCCACCATCGTCGCCTGCGGCGGCTTCAGCGCCATCTGCGGCTCGAGCCTGGCCACCGCCGCCACCATGGGCCGGGTGGCCATGCCGCAGATGCGCAAGTACGGCTACAAGGACACCCTCGCCTCGGCGTCCATCGCCGCCGGCGGCACGCTGGGTATCCTCATCCCGCCCAGCGTGATGCTGGTGATCTACGGCATCCTCACCGAGACCAGCATCCGCGAACTGTTCGCCGCCGGCTTCATTCCCGGCATCCTGGGCATCGTCATGTACCTGGTGGCGGTCAAGTGGGTGCTGTGGCGCGACCCCGCGGCCGGCCCCGCCGGCGAGAAGGTCGAGTGGCCCGAACGCCTGACGGCGCTCAAGAGCGTCGGCAGCACCCTGGCGCTGTTCGTGCTGGTGATCGGCGGCATCTACCTCGGCGTGTTCACCCCCACCGAGGCGGCGGGCATCGGCGCCATGGGCGCCTTCCTCATCGCCCTGTGGCGCCGGGCGCTGACCCCCCAGGTGCTGATGAACGTGCTGATGGACACCGTGCGTACCACCGCCATGCTGTTCGCCGTGGTACTCACCGCACTGATCTTTGCCAACTTCATCAACCGCGCGGGGCTGCCCAGCGACCTGCTGGCGTTCGTCAACGGACTCGACATTGCGCCGTTCCTGGTGATCCTGGTGATACTGGCCATCTACGTACTGCTCGGCTGCGTGTTCGAGAGCATGTCGATGCTGCTGCTCACCGTGCCGGTGTTCTTCCCGGTGGTGGCGGGGCTTGGCTTCGACCTGGTGTGGTTCGGCATCCTGGTGGTGATCGTGATCGAGATCAGTCTGATCACGCCGCCGGTGGGAATGAACGTGTTCGTGCTGCGGGCGGTGCTGCCGGACGTGAGCACGGGGACGATCTTCCGCGGGGTGACGCCGTTCTGGGTGGCGGGGATGGCGCGCGCGTTGCTGGTGCTGGTGTTCCCGGGTATCGTGCTGTTCCTGCCGCAACTGCTCTATTAATCGCTGCCAAGCGCAGGGTGAGGAGTTCCTGATGAACATGGAGGAGAACCGGGCGGGGCTCGCCAGGGAGGGCGAGGAGAGTCTGGTCGAACCGTCAACCAAGCAGGAGTTGGATCTCAACCAGTTCCTGCCCTATCGGCTCAACAGCCTGGCCGATCGTATCAGCCAGGCATTGGCGGAGCTCTACGAAGAGCGCTACCAGTTGAATATTGCTCAGTGGCGGGTGCTGGCCTGGCTCAGCCACTGCGACGAGCTGACGGCGAAGAAGATCTGCGCCTACACCAACATGGACAAGGCCCGCGTCTCGCGGGCGATCCAGTCACTGGAGGAGCGAGGGCTGATCAGCCGCACGCCCGCTCCCGAGGACCAGCGCCAGCAGGATCTCCACCTCACCGCCGCCGGTCAGACGCTACTGGCCAAGCTGATTCCCGAGGCCCAGGCCTGGGAGGCGGAGCTGGTCGCGACTCTCACCGCCGGTGAGTATCGCGACCTGCTCAACGTGATGCGCAAGCTGGAGCGTCAGTTGGAGCGGATCGGGCAGTAACGGTTTCGGGTCGCTTCAAGCTCTTGCGGTGGCCTCTGCCTCGGCAGGGCTGGGCACGCGCCCGCCGATTCGGGCGGTGATCTCGGCGGCGGTCTCCCGCACCAGTGCGCCCAGCTCCGGCAGCCGCGCTTCGGGAATGCGTGCCACCGGGCCCGATACCGAAATGGCCGCCAGCGGCGTGCCGTGTTCGTCGTGCAGGCAGGCGGCTACGCAGTGCAGGCCGATGGCGTGCTCCTCGCGGTCGCAGGCAAAGCCCTGGCGCCGCACCTCGGCCAGATTGGCACGCAGCGCCTCGGGGGTATGCAGGGTATTGCGGGTGACTCGCGTGAGGCCGCGCTCGGCCAGCACCCGCTCGAACTCGTCGTCGGGCAGCCAGGCCATCAGCGCCTTGCCCACTCCCGAAGCGTGCAGCGGTGCGCGCGACCCGAGCCGGGTGATCATGCGCATCATCTGCGACGATTCGCTCTGGGCCAGGAATACCGCGGTGGCGCCGTCGCGAATGCCCAGGTTGGCGGTCTCGCCGGTCTCGGCGGTCAGGCGACGCAGGAAGGGGCGGCTGGTGGCGACGAAGTCGCGCGCCTCGAGAAAACTGTTGCCGATGCGGAAGGTCTTGACGTCGATCTTCCACACGCCAAGCTCTGCATCCTGGGTGATGAAGCCCTGCCCCTGCAGCGCCTGCAGCAGGCGATGGGTAGTGGAGGGTGCCAGATCGACCATCTCGGCCAGTTCGGACAGCGCCAGGCCACCCGGTGTGGCGGCCAGCCGCTCGAGCAGGTTGAGCCCGCGTACCAGCGATTGACTATGGCCGCTAGCGCTCTTGCCGGGGCCGGGCGGGCGCCCCGCCGTTCTGCGTTTGACTTCACTCACCTGCGTCATTCCTCTGCTTTGACCTGACAGCCTTTTCGAAGGCCAGCAACAGGATACCCGCTCGGCGCTGGCTTGTCTCGATTGCGGAAATACCTTCCACTCTTCTTTCGCAGGGAGGTCTTGCGCAGGACGGGATGGCTAGCGGTGGCGCCATTGGGGTTCCCGCTTGGCGATGAAGGCATCGATACCCTCGGCCACATCCTCGGCCATCATGTTGCAGGCCATGGTTTCGCCGGCCAGGGCGTAGGCTTCGCTCAGCGGCAGTTGCAGCTGACGCTGGAACAGCGCCTTGCCGGTGCGCAGTGCCACCGCGCTCTTGGCGCAGAGGCTGGCGGTGAGCTCATCGAGCACTTCGTCCAGGGCCTCGTCGTCGGCTACGCGATTGACCAACCCCCAGTCGAGTGCCTGATCGGCATCGATGAACTCGCCGGTGAAGAGCATTTCCATGGCGCGTTTGCGGCCGATGTTGCGCGACAGCGCCACCGCTGGGGTCGAGCAGAACAGCCCCACGTTGATGCCCGACACCGCGAATCGGGCCGAACGCGCTGCCACCGCCAGGTCGCAGCTGGCGACCAACTGGCAGCCAGCGGCGGTGGCCAATCCCTGGACTCGGGCGATTACCGGTACCGGCAGCTGGACGATGCGCTGCATGACCTCGCCGCAGCGGGCGAACAGCTCCTGGTAATAGGCCTTGTCGGGATTGGCGCGCATCTCCTTCAGATCATGCCCGGCGCAGAAGGCGCGCCCTTCGGCGGCGATCACCACGCAGCGCACCGAGTCCTCGTTGGCCAGGCGCGAGAGTTCGCCACCCAGTGCCTTGAGCACTTCTTCCGACAGTGCATTGAACTGGCGGGGACGGTTCAACGTGAGAGTGGCAACGCCGCGCTGGTCGCGACGAATCACCGGGCGTTCGTCGACGGTCGTATTCATTGTCGTATCCTGTAGAAACGTGCCCGCCACCAGCCTAGCCTGTCGCGCGCACAATTCGTCACCCCTGCGACCAAAGGCGGTATGCCACGCTGCCCGGATTCCGCCTAGCGAGAGCGAAGCATGAACGACTCACTTTCCGACCACGAGGCCCTGCATAAGGGCATGCCGCAGACCGGTAACCGGCTGCTGGCCGACGTCAGCCTGCCGGCCGCCGTGATCCACGAACCGGCGCTGGCCCATAACCTGGCCTGGATGCAGCGCTTCTGCGAAGACCATGGGGCGCGACTGGCCCCCCACGGCAAGACCACCATGTGCCCCGAGCTGTTCCATCGCCAGCTCGCTGCCGGCGCCTGGGGCATTACCCTGGCCACGGCTTCCCAGTGCCGGGCAGCCTTCCATCACGGTGTCAATCGCCTGATGCTGGCCAACCAGCTCGTTGGCGAGGCCAACATGGCCATCGTTGCGGGGCTGATCGAGGCCGGTGCCGACTTCTATTGCGTCGTCGACAGTGCGCGCAATGTCGATCAATTGGCACGCTACTTCACCGCCCGCGACCTGCGTCTCAAGGTGCTGATCGAACTCGGGGTGCCGGGCGGTCGCTGCGGCTGCCGCGATACCGACGAGGTGATGGCGCTGGCCGAACGTATCGACAGTGAGCAGGCTCTGGTGCTATCCGGCCTCGAGGGCTACGAGGGAGTGGTGCATGGAGGCGATCCCGAACGCGCCGTGCGGGCCTATGCCTGGCAACTGGTCGAGGCGGCCCAGGCATTGGAGCGCGACGCTCTGATCGAGAGTCCACAGCCGCTGATCACGGCGTCCGGTTCGGCCTGGTACGACCTGATTGCCGGGGTGTTCCGTGAAGCGCGATTGGGGTCGCAGTTCGTGCCGGTGTTGCGCCCTGGCTGCTACGTGGTGCACGACCACGGCATCTATCGCCAGGCTCAGCGTGAAGTCCTGGCGCGCCGTCCGGAGCTTGAGCGGGGACTCAAACCGGCGCTCGAGGTCTACGCCCAGGTGATCTCGTTGCCCGAGCCGGGGCTCGCCATCGTCGGCATGGGCAAGCGCGACGTCGGCCATGACCAGATGCCCGAACCGCTGCGGCGCTATCGCGAAGGCGACGAGCGCTTGCATCCGCTGTCAGTGGAGGGCTGGCAATTGACCAAGCTGATGGACCAGCACGCCTTCGTCAGGCTGCCCGAGGAGGACGAAGAACCCGCAAACGGCAACGGGCGGGTGCGAGTGGGCGACATCGTGGCTTTTGGCGTCTCCCACCCCTGCCTGACCTTCGACAAGTGGCGGCGGCTCTGTCGCGTCGATGAGCGGCTGGAGGTGGTAGAGGTAATGCAGACCTGTTTCTAGGTTCGGCATGGGAAGAGGCGGTGCTGGGCATACGGGTTGAAACCGCAGCTTCAGGATCGCTTCAGCTCGCGCTCGGCCTTCAGCCGCGTCAACCTGTCGCCGAACAGGTAGGCGCCGAGCGCTACCAGGATCAGCACGGCGCCTGCCAGCATCGAGGACGATGGCTGTTCCTGATTGAAGGTCATGCCCAGGCCCAGTGCCAGCACCGGTGTGATCAGCGTGACCAATGCCACGGTAGCCGCCGAGAGACGTGACAGAATCAGGAAGTAACAAAGGAAGCCCAGCAGCGAACCGAACAGCGCCAGGTAGATGACCGACCACAGGCCACGTGAGCTGAGCGGTACCGTCAAGGGCTCGCCGCTGGCCAGCCACAGCACGAGAAAGCACGGCAGGCTCAGGGCCAGGGCGCCCAAGGTCTGCTCCAGTGGGCCGAGACCGGCGGCTACACGCTGCACGGCGATGCCGCTGGCGCTGAAGAGGGTGACGGCGAGCAGCATCATCAGCAGAGCCGGCAACTGGTCGCTACCCAGTATCAGACTGTCGGCGAACACCACGGCCAGGCCCAGCACGCCGAGCGTGCAACCGAACCAGTGCCAGCGGCGCAGCTTCACGGCGCCGGGCAGCAGTTGCAGGATCAGCCCCGAGACCAGCGGTGCCATGCCGAATATCACCGACATCATGCCGGAGGGTAGCGTCATCGAGGCGTGATAGCTCAATGCCATGGCGCCAAACACCCCGGGAACCGCCGCTGCGTAGCTCTTCATGGCATGCTTGTCCCTACGCAGGTCACGGCGCATTGCCATCAGCACCACGAGCCCCGCCAGGAAGGCAAGCGCCATTCGTAACAGCACGCTGCCCACGGGGGCTCCCGCTTCGGCGCTCCACTTGATGGCCAGTGGCGTGGTAGCCCATACCAACACTACGATCAGGTAGGCGGCGGCAGTTGGCATGCGGTCTTCCTTGGCAAATGGAATGCGCGAGTGCGCTTCGAAGAATAATCATTAGCACAGCAATGGCTTCTACGTCGAACCGACAGGGGAGAAGCGAGGCCCTGCTGTGCCTGAACGAGCCATCATACGGGACGGGCGTGAACCGGGGCGTCATATCTGGCATCTTGCTTAGGGTGTCGCGCGGCCGTGTGTCACCCTTTTCTGCACGCAAGTCCTATACGCAAGCTCTGTACGCAAGTTATCTGCCGGGCGCGGGGATAGTATCCCTGCCGCTCCTGTCATGTCAGGCATGATCGACCGAGAGGTATCGATGAAAGACGCACAGTGTCTGGGTATCCTGCTACCCGAGGATGGTCCTCCCGATTACGAATGGTACGGTTTGGACCAGCGGGGCAAACCTGACGCCGATGAGTTGCCGACCATCGCCGTTGGCAAGGTCCTCAGCGATGGCCACCATGAACACACCGCCCTGATGGCGCTCGGCGCTACCGATCGCCTCGCTGCGGTGGGTGAGTCGCTGGTCAGGGACGCCGGGGCCCGGGCGGTCGTCTGGGCCTGTACCAGCGGCAGCTTCATCGGTGGGCTGGAGTGGTCCATTGCCCAGTCCCGCGAGCTTTCGCAATGGCTCGGTGTGCCCGTCACCAGTACCGCCATGGCGTTTTGTGCTGCCCTGGCCGCGCTCGATCAGCGCAGGGTCGACCTGCTGAGCCCCTATCCACCGGAAGTTACCGAACAGCTGGTGCAGTTCCTGCGTGACAGCGATGTGAAGGTGGATAACCTGCAGGCGCTGAACTGTCCCTACGCGGCCGACTCCCACCGGCTCGATATCGTCACGACAGTACGCGACTTCGCCAACGAACACGGGGCGTCGCGCAACCCCCTGCTGGTGCCCGATACGGCAATCAATACCCTCGAGCTGGTCGAGGCGATGCAGCGTGAAGCTGGCCGGATGGTGTTGACGGCGAATCAGGTGAGCCTGTGGGCGGGCCTGAGGTTGCTGGAACGTCGTGGTGGTCCGGCCCGCTACCTGCAGACGCTCACCGGGACCGACTTGCCGCACTCCTGACATCCCTCGCCAGCACCGAGTCGTGGCGCTGCCTGTAGGGCATAACCTGGGTTAGGAATTCATGAGAAGAGGTTCTGATATGTTCCAAACGGGGCGCGAACATCTGTCATTGGAGGATGAATGAGCGACGAACTGAGCGAGTTCGAGCGGAGCATCAAGCGCGAGATCGATGCCTTCATGAAGCCCGACAACGAGCCGTCGCCGTCGCGCGACCTGCTGGGCGATAAGAAGGACGAGCAAAAAAGTCGTGGCAAGAAGAAGAGTGCCGGCACGGAGGCGGCCGGGAAGTCTGCCCAGTCCTACAAGACCGGACACCTGGTCCGGCTCGCGGTGAGGACGCGCAAGCTGGAAGCCGATACCGTCTTCGAGCATCGCTCCACCAGCATCTCCAAATTGGAAGCCCAGCTCGAGGCCGAGAAGGCGGCCAAGCAGGCCGGCTTCCCGATCATCGGATACGTCATCGACATTCAGAGCCTGTAACGAGAGCCGCCGCGCCTAGGGCGCGACGGCTTGGAACGGCCTCGTCGAAGCGGGCGGTCACTCCTCGAAGTTGGTCTCGGAGTAGAGCACCCGTACACGCAGCGTGTGCTCGACCTGGCGCAGTGCCTCGAGTGCCTGGGGGCCGTAGGCCTTGTCCACGTCGATGACCACGTAGCCAACCTTCTCGTTGGTTTGCAGGTACTGGCCAGAGATGTTGATGTCGTTCTCGGACAGCACCCGGTTGATCTCGGAGAGCACGCCCGGCACGTTGTCGTGGATGTGCAGCACGCGATGCTTGTCCGGGTGAGCGGGCAGCGCCACCTCGGGGAAGTTGACCGAGGTGACGGTGGTGCCGTTGTCCGAGTAGGTGATCATCTTCTCGGAAACCTCGATGCCGATGTTCTCCTGGGCCTCGAGGGTGGAGCCGCCGATGTGCGGGGTGAGGATCACGTTGGGCAGGCCGCGCAGCGGGCTGACGAACTCCTCGTCGTTGCCCTTGGGCTCCACCGGGAAGACGTCGATGGCAGCGCCATAGAGACGGCCGGCCTGAAGCGCTTCGGCCAGGTCCTCGATCACCACCACGCTGCCGCGGGAGGCGTTGATCAGGATGCCGCTGGGCTTCATCAGCGCGAGCTGGTCCTTGGTGATCATCCACTTGGTGGAGGGCAGTTCGGGCACGTGCAGGCTGACCACGTCGGAGCGCGCCAGCAGCTCCTCGAGACTGGCTACCTGGTTGGCGTTGCCCATGCCGAGCTTGGTCACCACGTCGTAGAAGATGACGTTGAAGCCGAGTGACTCGGCCAGTACCGAGAGCTGGGCGCCGATGTTGCCGTAGCCGACGATGCCCAGGGTCTTGCCGCGGGCTTCGTGGGAGGCCTTGGCGCTCTTGAGCCAGCCGCCCTGGTGGGCGCGGGCATTCTTCTCGGGGATGCCGCGCAGCAGCATGATCGCCTCGGCCAGCACCAGCTCGGCCACCGAGCGGGTGTTGGAGTATGGCGCGTTGAATACCGGAATACCGCGCGCGAGCGCCGCGTTGAGGTCGACCTGATTGGTGCCGATGCAGAAACAGCCCACGGCGTTGAGCTTCTCGGCGGCGGCGAACACGCGCTCGTTGAGCTGGGTACGCGAGCGAATGCCGAGGAAGTGCACGTCGCGGATCTTCTCGATCAGCGTGGCTTCGTCGAGCGAGGTGGGTAGATGCTCGATGTTGGTGTAACCGGCATTCAGGAAATTGTCCACCGCGCTCTGGTGGACGCCCTCGAGCAGCAGGATCTTGATCTTGCTCTTGTCCAGGGACGTTTTGGCCATGGTCGAATCAACCCCTTCTAGGTGCGGCGCGTGCGGGAAACAGGGCGCTCATGTTAACACAACCGCTACGCGCGAAGATGAAAATGCTGCGTCGCGAAGATGAGCGAGCTGCACGTTGCGCGACGCAGGCAGACGACCCCTGGGGCAGTGCGTATAGGGCAGTGCGTGTATACTGTGCCTCCTGAAAACAGCGGCGACGAGCTAGAGGTGTCATGGCCGAACGTGACGAGCAGGTGGCAGGCGAGACGGCGAGCGAAGATGCCGAGATCGACTTCGCCGCCACCGTGGAGAGACTGGAGCGGTTGGTGGAGCAGCTGGAGTCCGGTGACCTGTCGCTGGAGGGCTCGCTCGCCGCGTTCGAGCAGGGCGTACGCCTGACCCGTGATGCCCAGCGTCGCCTGGACGAGGCCGAGCTGCGGGTACGCACTTTGATCGAACGTCCCGACGGCAACATCGATTTCGCCCCCTTCGACACCCCGGCAGGAGAGGACGAGAGTGAACGCTGACTCGCTCGCGGCCCATCTGGCCGCCGACCGGGCGCGCGTCGACGCTTGCCTGGCCAGGTTGTTCGAGACGCGCCAGCCGCCGGCGCCGCGGCTGGAGGCGGCCATGCGCCACGGGCTGCTGGTGGGCGGCAAGCGCTTGCGTCCGCTGCTGGTCTACCTTGCCGGGCGCGCGTTGGGCGCGAGCGACGAGGCACTCGACGCTCCGGCGGCAGCCATCGAGCTGATCCATGCCTATTCGCTGGTACATGACGACCTGCCGGCCATGGACGACGACGACTTGCGCCGCGGCCAGCCCACGGTGCATCGCGCCTTCGACGAGGCCACGGCGATACTCGCCGGCGATGCGCTGCAGACACTGGCCTTCGAAGTGCTCGCCCGTGCCGCCCATCCACGCCTGCCGGCACTGATGCTGACGCTGGCCACCGCCGCCGGGCGCGATGGCATGGTCGGTGGTCAGGCGCTGGACCTGGCCGCCGTTGGCGGCCACCCTGACGTGGAAGCCTTGGCCACCATGCATGGGCACAAGACCGGCGCGCTGATCCGTGCTGCCGTGCGCATGGGGGCGTTGACCGCCGTGGCCGAGCACGATCCCCGCGTCGAAGCGCTGGATCGCTACGCCGCAGCGCTCGGCCTGGCCTTTCAGATTCACGACGACGTTCTCGACGTCACCGGCGATACCCGGACTCTGGGCAAGACTTCGGGCGCCGACGCCGCGCGCGACAAGCCGACCTATCCGGCGCTGCTGGGCCTCGAGGGGGCCCGGGGCAAGGCCAGCGAGCTCACCGACGAGGCCCTGCTGGCCCTGGCGCCGCTGGGCGAGGCGGGCAAACCGCTGGCACAGCTGGCCCGATACATGATCGAGCGCGACCACTAGCCACACGGCATGACAGCCAGGACGACCGAACCGCACATGAAGCTCTACGATGTAATTCCTGTCGAGCGCCCGCTGACCCCGCTGCTCGATTCGCTGGACACGCCGGCGGCACTGCGGGCCATGACGAACGCCCAGCTACTGCAGGTGGCCGACGAGCTGCGCGCTTACCTGCTCTACAGCGTGGGCCGCAGCGGTGGCCACTTCGGCGCCGGCCTGGGCGTGGTGGAACTCACCGTGGCGCTGCACCATGCGCTGGAGACGCCCCACGACCGACTGGTGTGGGATGTCGGTCACCAGGCCTATCCGCACAAGATCCTCACCGGCCGGCGCGAGGCAATGCCCAGCATTCGCCAGTACGGCGGTCTGGCCGCCTTCCCGCGGCGCGCCGAGTCGCCTTACGACACCTTCGGCGTGGGACATTCCAGCACCTCGATCTCGGCGGCGCTGGGCATGGCCCTGGCCAGCGCGACCCGTGGCGACAGGCGCCGGGTCTGCGCGGTGATCGGCGACGGCGCGCTGACCGCCGGCATGGCCTTCGAGGCGTTGGCCCATGCCGGCCATCTGGATGCCAACCTGCTGGTGGTGCTCAACGACAATGAGATGTCGATCTCCGAGAACGTCGGAGGGATTGCCAGCTATCTCGCAGGCATCCTGTCGAGCAAGCCTTATCTCACCTTCCGCGAAGAGGGCAAGCGAGTGCTCTCCCGCCTGCCTGGCGCGCTGGAGCTGGCGCGGCGCACCGAAGAACATATGAAGGGCATGGTCAGCCCGGCCACGCTGTTCGAGGAGATGGGCTTCAACTACATCGGTCCGCTCGATGGCCACGACCTGCCCACGCTGATCCAGACCCTGCGCAATATCCGCGACCTCGATGGCCCACAGTTCCTCCACGTGAAGACCCGCAAGGGGCGTGGCTTCCTCCCCGCCGAGGCCGACCCCATCGGCTATCACGCCATCACCAAGCTGGAAAAGAGTGAACCGGAGAAGAACGTCGAGGCGCCGCTCAGCAAGCCCGCCGCACCGATCAGGAAGAAATTGAGCGATTCAATGCGCCCGCAGCCGCGCAAGTATTGCAACGTCTTTGGCCAGTGGCTGTGCGACATGGCCGCTGCCGACGAGCGGTTGATCGGCATCACCCCGGCGATGCGCGAAGGCTCCGACCTGATCCGCTTCTCCAAGGAGTACCCTGAGCGCTACTACGACGTGGCCATCGCCGAGCAGCACGCGGTGACGCTGGCCGCCGGCATGGCTTGCGAGGCGATGAAGCCGGTGGTGGCGATCTACTCCACCTTCCTGCAGCGCGGCTACGATCAGCTGATCCACGACGTGGCGGTACAGGAGCTCGACGTCACCTTCGCCATCGACCGCGCCGGCCTGGTGGGCGAGGATGGCCCCACCCACCACGGCAGCATGGACCTCTCCTACCTGCGCTGTGTACCGGGCATGGTGATCCTGGCGCCGGCCGACGAGGCGGAATGCCGTGCCATGCTCAGCGCCGCCTATCACTATCCGGGCCCCGCCGCGGTGCGCTATCCCCGTGGCAATGGGCCGGGGGTCGAGGTGCCTCGGCACCTCGAGCCGCTGGAGATCGGCAAGGCCGAGCTGCGACGCGAGAGCGGCGCCGAGCCGGGCAAGCGGGTCGCCCTGCTGGCTTTCGGCAGCCTCAACGGCCCTGCCGCCAAGGTTGCCGAGGCCCTCGACGCCACACATCTCAACATGCGCTCGGTGAAGCCGCTGGACCGCGAGGCGATCCTGGCCGCCGCCGCCGACCACGAGCTGCTGGTCACCCTGGAGGAGAACGTAGTGGCCGGCGGCGCCGGCAGCAGCGTGAACGAGCTGCTCGCCGCCGAAGGCGTACAGGTCGCCTTGCTCAACCTGGGCCTGCCCGACGCCTTCGTCGAGCACGGCAAGCCCGCCGAGCTGTTGACCGAATGCGGCCTGGATGCGGCTGGCATCGAGGCGTCGATTCGCGCCCGCCTCGCCTGATCCCACCTCGCCTGTCCCCTCTACCGGCCGGGCATTGCCCGGCCGAATTCTGTCAGCCGTTGCAGCTGGCGTTTTTCATGCCCGCAAGTCCTTACTCGATTCGCCGACCGAGGCAATTGGCGTATCTGCTTGCCCTATATTTCTTATATTCCTGTAGCTAATTTCCTACACGGTTTGTAAGACATTGCCGATAGGGCATGTCGCTTTATGCTGACGTGGTCTCGACAATCCGCACCGTTCCGGCGCTGCCGGCGGAATCGTGTAAGCCTGTGCCACGTGATGTCATGGCTTTGTAACTGGAAGGCGGGGAATTGAGCCGTTTGGCACGTGCTGCCCATCTGATTACCCTCACGCCTCACGAGCAAGGGGATAACGCTTCTTACCTACCGCCGAACGCATCTGCCTGAGGACACCGGGCCGATGCGGGTGGGTCGTGGGGCGTTGCCGGTAAAGCTAAAGCATAGCGATTTCGAGCATAGCGATTCCAACAGGGCGGCCACCAGGGGGCTTCAGCATGGCGAAGGAAGGAACCGTTGCGCCAAAAGAGCGCATCAACATCAAGTACGTGCCGGCCACCGGCGATCAGCAGGCGGAAACCGAACTGCCGCTCAAGCTGTTGGTGGTAGGCGATTTCAAGGGCGGTGCCGAGGCCACGCCGATCGAGGCGCGGGAAAAGGTCTCGGTGGACAAGAACAATTTCCAGTCGGTGATGCGTGAAGCCGGCCTGGAGTTGACGACCAGCGTGCCCAATCGCCTGGAAGAGGGCGAGGAAGCCGGTGATCTGGCGGTCAATCTCAAGTTCAAGTCGCTCGAGGATTTTACGCCCGACAGCGTGGCGCGCCAGGTGCCGGAGCTGAGCAAGCTGGTCGCACTGCGCGAGGCGCTGGTCGCTCTCAAGGGGCCGCTTGGCAACGTGCCGGCTTTCCGTGACCAGTTGCAGAAGTTGATGGAAAGCGAAGAGGCGCGGGCCCAACTGCTCTCCGAGCTCGAACTGCTGGATTCGCAGGACGACTCCCGCGACTGACGCACCCATGACAACGCACCACGGCGACGCCGAGCCATAGTGCGGCGTGCGCCGGGCAGGCAAAGGATTCGAGGCACCGACAATGAGCGATATGGCACAAGCGCAGGGACAGGCCGCCGAGGCCCAGGCCGAGGGCTCCCTTCTCGATCAGGTAATGGCGCAGACCCGCATGGCGCCGACCGAGGAGGGCTACGACATCGCCAAGCAGGGCGTGGCGGCTTTCATCGCCGAACTGCTGCAGAGCAAGGATGATGCTCCGCAGGTCAACAAGGCGGTGGTCGACCGCATGATCGTCGAACTCGATCGCAAGATCGGCAATCAGGTCGACGAGATCCTCCACGACCGCAGCTTCCAGCAGATCGAATCGGCCTGGCGCGGCCTCAAGCTGCTGGTCGATCGCACCGACTTCCGCCAGAACATCAAGCTCGACCTGCTGCATGCCACCAAGGAAGAGCTACTGGAAGATTTCGAGTTCGCTCCAGAACTCAGCCAGAGCGGACTCTACCAGCATGTGTATGCGGCCGAGTACGGTCAGTTCGGCGGTGAGCCGGTAGGTGCCATCATCGGCAACTACGACTTCTCGCCCTCGACCCCCGACATCAAGCTGCTGCAGTTCACCGCCGCGGTGGGCGCCATGGCCCATGCGCCGTTCCTCTCCTCGGTGGCGCCGAGCTTCTTCGGCATCGATAGCTTCCAGGAGCTGCCCAACATCAAGGACTTCAAGGCGATTTTCGAAGGGCCCAAGTACGCCCGCTGGCGTAGCCTGCGCGAGTCCGAGGATGCCCGTTACCTGGGCCTGACCGCACCGCGCTTCCTGCTGCGCATGCCCTATGATCCGGTGGAGAACCCGGTCAAGACCTTCCACTACCGTGAGACGGTCAGCGAGAACCACGAGCACTACCTGTGGGGCAACACCGCCTACCTGCTCGCCGAGCGCCTCACTGACAGCTTCGCCAAGTACCGCTGGTGCCCCAACATCATCGGGCCGCAGAGCGGCGGCGCGGTGGAAAACCTGCCGGTGCATACCTACGAGGCGCTGGGTCAGCTGCAGGCCAAGATTCCCACCGAGGTGCTGGTCACCGACCGCCGCGAGTTCGAGATGTCCGAGGAGGGCTTCATCTCGCTGACCATGCGCAAGGGCAGCGACAACGCCGCCTTCTTCTCGGCCAACTCGGTGCAGAAGCCCAAGGTATTCCCCAACACGCCCGAGGGCAAGGCCGCCGAGACCAACTACAAGCTCGGTACCCAACTGCCCTACATGTTCATCGTCAATCGCCTGGCCCACTACATCAAGGTGCTGCAGCGCGAGCAGATCGGTTCCTGGAAGGAGCGCCAGGACCTCGAGCGCGAGCTCAACGTGTGGATTCGCCAGTACGTTGCCGATCAGGAGAACCCGCCGGCCGAGGTGCGCAGCCGCCGTCCGCTGCGGGCCGCCTCGATCCAGGTCTCCGACGTCGAGGGCGACCCGGGCTGGTACCAGGTGTCGCTGGCCGTGCGTCCGCACTTCAAGTACATGGGCGCCAACTTCGAGCTGTCGCTGGTGGGTCGCCTGGACAAGGAGTAAGGGGAGGGCGCGGCCATGACACTTCACCGTGGCGGCGTACTCGGCAACCGGCTGTTCGAGCGCCTGGCGGCAACCGAGCAGCCGGAGGGTACCGCTGCCGAGGCCAGCCTCACCGAGATCGTCGAGTCCATCAAGCGCCATCTGGTCGATCTACTCAACAGCCACCCGGGACACAGCGAATGCGCCCCCGAGCTGGGACTGCTCGACTTCAACGACGCGACCATCGGCGTGCTCGATCTGGAGCGCAACATCCAGCGTGCCATTCGCCAGTGTATCGAGCGTTTCGAGCCTCGCGTCCGACGGGTAGAGGTCGAATCGCTGCCGCGTGGCAGCGACCCGCTGCAGCTGCGCTTTCAGGTGCATGCCACGGTGGAGCTCGGACGTGACCAGGGCGAGGCCACTATCGACCTTTTGCTCAACGATAAACGCTATCAGTGCCTGAACTGAGCAGCTGAGGCGAAAGAACGCAACAACACAAGAACACAAGCACCAGGGAACGAGGCGCGCATGCTCAATCGATACTACCGGGACGAGCTCGACTACCTGAAGCTGCAAGGACGGGAGTTCGCCGAGGCCAATCCTGGCCTCAGCCGCTTCCTCTCCGAGCGCAGCACCGACCCGGACGTCGAGCGCCTGTTGGAGGGGTTCGCCTTCCTCACTGGCCGCATGCGCGAGAAGGTCGAGGACGAGTTTCCCGAACTGACTCACTCGCTGATCGCCATGCTGTGGCCCAATTACCTGCGTCCGGTGCCGAGCATGACGATCATGCAGTTCACGCCCCGGCAGGGGGCGTTGAGCGAGGACCAGAACGTAGCAGCGGGCACCCTGGTGGCAGCGCGGCCGATCGACGGCACCGCCTGCCGCTTTCGCACCTGTCACGACGTGACCCTCTATCCGCTGATTCATGCGGGGGTCGAGGCACGGCATTCACGCGAGTCCTCGATCGTCGAACTCGCCCTCGACGTGGATGGCGATCAGCCTCTCGATACGCTGGGGGTCGACCACCTGCGCCTGCACCTGGGCGGGGGTGGCTATACCGCGCGCACCCTTTACCTGTGGTTGGGCCACTACCTTTCGCGCCTGGAACTGGAGATCGACGGTACCGTCGTACCGCTGCCTCGCGACATGCTCGCTCCGGTCGGCTTCGATCGCGAGCATGCGCTGCTGCCCTATCCGCGCAACGTCCATCAGGGCTATCGCATTCTGCAGGAGTACCTCTGTTTCCCCGAGGCGTTCCACTTCGTCGATCTGGTCGGGCTGGGCCGCCACCTGCCGCCGCGGCAAGCCCCGCGGATCGTGCTGCGCTTCGTCTTCTCGCGCACGCTGCCGGCGGATGCCAAGGTGCGCGATGAGCACCTGGCGCTCTATTGCGCTCCGGCGATCAACCTGTTCAATCACGACGCCGATCCCATCGATCTCAACGGCGAGCGCAGCGAATACCGCATTCGCCCCAGCAGCCGCTCAGCGGAGCACTTTGAGGTGTTCAGCGTCGACGCGGTACAGGGCTGGCTGGAGAGCGACAGCGGCAAGCTGCGCGGCGAACCGCGTCACTATGTGCCGTTCGAGAGCTTCCAGCACCAGATCGAGCGCGACCGCGGCCGCGAGGCGCGCTACTTCCGGGTGCGCGTGCGCGACAGCCTGCGCGGCGACGGCTTCGATCACGACATCGCCTTCGTGCGCGGCGACGAGCAGGCCTGCCTGGGCATGCGCGAGACCGTCTCGCTGCGTCTGACCTGCAGCAACCGCGCCCTGCCCGAGCGGCTGGCGGTAGGGGATATCAGCGCCACCACCGACACCAGCCCAGTGATCGCCGCCTATCGCAACATCACCCGGCCCACGCCGGCGCTGCGGCCGACCCTGGACGGCAGCCTGCTATGGACGCTGATCTCCAACCTCTCGCTCAACTACCTGTCGCTGCTCGAGCGCGACGCCCTGTGCTCGATACTGCGCGCCTATGATTTTCGCGCTCTGGTCGACCGCCAGGCCGAGCGGATCTCGCAGAAGCGCCTGGCCGGGGTGGTGAGCATCGAAACCCGCTCCATCGACCGGCTCAAGCGTGGGCTGCCGGTACGCGGCCTGCGTTCGGTCATGACCCTGGATCAGGAAGCCTTCGGCGATGAGGGCAGCCTTTATCTCTTTGGCAGCGTGCTGGCGCGTTTCTTCTCGCTCTACGCCAGCATCAACTCGTTCCATGAACTGCACGTCGTCAATCGTCACAACCAGGAACGTTACGCATGGACCTTACAGTCGGGCCAACAACCCCTGATCTAGCCCCGGCGGCCCTGATCGAGGGGGCCCGGCGCTACGATTTCTATCAGCTCGTCGAGCTGCTGCACCGTCACCACGACGACGACCTCGAGCGTGCCGCCAACGTGCGCCCGGGCCGCGAGCGGGTGCGTTTCAGCGCCTCGGCGTCACTCGGCTTCCCGGGTAGCGACGTGGTGGCGCTCGAGCCCCGCCCCAGCGGCGAGTATGCGCTGGAAGTGAGTTTCTTCGGCTTGCAGGGAGCCCAGTCGCCGCTACCCGGCTACTACTTGGAGTCGCTGGCCCACGAGGCGGCCCACCACGAAGGGGTCGCCCGCGACTTCCTCGACTTCTTCAACCACCGCTTGCTGACCCTGGTGCATCGCAGCTGGCGCAAGTATCGCCACTACGTGCGCTACCAGGACGGCGCCAGCGACGGCTTCTCCGCCGCGGTGTTCGCCCTGGTAGGGCTGGCAGACGAGGACCTGCGCGGCGAGACGCCTATCAACTGGGGCAAGATGCTCGCCTACGCCGGCCTGCTGGCGGGGCGCTCGCGCTCCCCGAGGTGGTCGAGAGCGTGGTCGGCCACTGCTTCGACCTCGACGACGTGAGCGTCGAGCAGTGGGTGCACCGCTGGGTCGAGATTCCCGAGGACCAGCGCAGCCGCACCGGCCTCGGTGGCATGACCCTGGGAGAGGACATGGTGGCCGGCGAGCGGGTCGCCGACGTGGGCGGCAAGTTTGCTCTATGCCTGAAAGGGCTCAGCCTCGCCCGCTTTCGCGACTTCCTGCCCGACGGCCGCGAACATGCGCCGCTCAAGACACTGGTCAGCTTCGTGCTGCGCGAGCCGCTGGCCTACGACCTCGAACTCGAGCTGCTGGAGAGTGCGGTGCAGCCCATGCGCCTTGGCGACCACGGCTGCTGTCAGCTCGGTTGGACCACTTTCGTCAATCCCGAATCCGGTGCCGCCTCGCGGCGACGCCGGGTGCGCATCCAGATGACGGGGTAAACCCATGTCCTTTGTTACCCGACCCCAGGCCGCTGCAGATGCCGTGACGCTGGTGGTGATCAACAGCGAACGGCTGGAGGGGCGCTCCACCAGCAGCCATGTCTTCCCGGCCGCGGGGGGCACCCTGGGCAGCGCCGAGAGCGACGACTGGCTGCTGCAGGACCACGCCGGGCGCATCCGCCCGCGCATGCCGAGATCCGCCTGTCCGACGGTCAGTTCTGCCTGATCGACCGCAGTGGCCACACCTTCATCAACCACGCCACCCTGCCGCTTGGCCGCGATCGCCGGGTCGCCCTGCGCGACGGTGACGAACTCGGCCTCGGCGAGTACCGGGTGCGCGTGCACCTGGGCGACCGACAGGCCGGGCTACCCGGCTCCCAGCCGCTCGCGACGTTGATCGATGCAGAGTACGAGGTGCTGGCGGACCAGGGCGTGGCGCCCTACCGCGCGATGGCGGCGGTGCCTTTTCCGCCGCCGCGTCGCGACGACCCCCTCGAGGCGCTGGGTGAAGCCACGCCGGGCTTCAGCCAGCGCGATCCGCTCACGGCGCTGTCCTGTGACGGCGAACCGGAGGCCGAGGAAGGAACGCTGCTGGACACCCTCGAGGAGGCGGGCTGGGGGGAAGCCATACCACATGAACCGCAGGGGCGGCGCGAGGCGCCGTCGACGAATCGACGATACGAGGACGAGTCACAGATGAACCGGGAAATGGACGAAGGGTTGTTGAACGATCTGGAACGCTCCGTCGGCGAGCAACTCGAGGAGCGCTGGCAGGATGCCGTGCCGTCGAGCGCCTCACCCGCCGGTACCGACCCGCTGCTCCGCGCCTTGGGGGCCGAGCTGCGCTTCGCCGACAGCGAGGAGCAGCTCAACTTCCTCGCCGAGGCCGGCCACACCCTGCGCGCCGCGATCGAGGGGCTGCAGGCGCTCCACCGGGCTCAGGACGATAGCCGCTATCCATTGCGCGACCGCCGCCTGCAGCCGATCGAGGACAACCCGCTGCGCCTGGGCCAGCCCTACCGTGACACCGTGGAAACCCTGTTCTCCGCGCGCCGCAGCCCGGTGCACCTCTCGGCGCCGGCCGCGGTGGCCGAATGCCTGAACCATCAGGGCCAGCACCAGGCGGCGGTGGAGGAGGCCATCGGCGAGGCGCTGCAGGCGATTCTCGATGCCTTCGCTCCGCAGGCTTTGCTCAAGCGCTTCCACGCCTATCGCGGTGCCGGTAACCGGCTCGACGACGAGGGCAGCTGGGCCTGGGAGATGTACCGCCACTACTACCAGGAGCTCAACTCCGGCCGCCAGCAGGGCTTCGCCAAGCTGTTCTGGGAGGTGTTCGAGCAGGCCTACGACCAATCGGTGCGGCGCCAGCAGCGCGAAGCCAAGTGAACACAACAAGACGGGACGCAGGAAACATGAGCACAAGACTTTTGCGCGCAAGCAAGGCCTCGGAGCGCTCCTTGGCGTGGCTGGCGGTGCTGCTGATGGCGTTGGTGCTGAGCGGTTGCACCACCGCCAGCAAGACCTGGCAGGTGATGCGTGATCCCTCGATCCCGGTGGGCTATCCGGAGGATCGTCCGAGCCGGGTCGACCTCGCCATGCTGGCGGAGTTCGACGTCAACCCCAATTTCGAGGGCGACGGTACGCCGCTGCGCTTCCAGATCCTGCAGCTCAAGGACGACTCGATGCTGATGGCGGCCGACCATCATCAGCTGCGCGATGACCTGGAAGGCGCCTTGGGTACCAACTACCTGACTCACGACGATTTCACCCTGCTGCCCGGGCAGTGGAAGTTCTACGAACCGTTCGAAATCGATGAGGAGACCCGCTACATCGGCTTGATCGCCTTCTACAGCGACCCCGACCAGGCCGAATGGAAGAAGGTGGTGAAGGTCGCCTCGCGCAGCGAGGACTACCACCTGCTGGTGCACCTGCGTGCCAGCGAGGCCGAACTGAGGAAGGAAGACTGATGGCCAGCCGCAACCGAGTGGTATGGAGCGAGGGTCTGTTCATCAAGCCGCAGCACTTCCAGCAGCAGCAGCGCAGCCTGGAAGGCTTGCTCGAGGCGCGGCTGCGCGGTATCAGTCACACCCTCTACGGCTTCCAGACCCTGGAACTCAATGCCGAATACCTGAGTTTCGGGCGCATCGCCATCAGCCGCGCCAGCGGCGTGATGCCCGACGGCACGGCGTTCCAGCTGCCCGATGACGACATCGAGCCGCAGCCACTGGAGATCGATGACGCCGGTATCGCCAACCAGCTCGTCTACCTGTGCCTGCCGCTGGCCACCGATGCGGTGGGTGAGGTGCGCTGGCCCGACGACAATCTGCCGACCCGCTATCGCCTGGCCCAGCGCAGCGTGCGCGACCTGCACTCCCGCGACGGCGACACCGCGATGCTCGACGTCGCCCGGGTCGCCCCCAGGCTGCTGCTCGAGCGCGACGACCGCAGTGCCTACACCTGCCTGGCGGTGGCGCGCATTCACGAGCGTCGCCCCGATGGCAGCCTGGTGCTCGACGAGCAGTTCATTCCCACCCTGCTCAACGTCCAGGCGGCGCCGGTACTGCAGCGCTTCGTCGGCGAGATGGCTGGGCTGATGCGCGAGCGCGCGCGCAACATCGCCCATCGCCTGGCCTCGCCGCACCAGGCTGGCGTGGCCGACGTCTCCGACTTCATGCTGCTGCAGCTGCTCAACCGCGCCCAGCCGCGCTTCCAGCATCTGGCGCGCCTGGGGCACCTGCACCCGGAGCGGCTGTTCGCCACCATGCTGGAGACCGCCAGCGAGCTGGTGACTTTTACCGACGAGTCGCGCCTTCCGCCGGAGTACCCGGCCTATGACCATGACCACCCCGAGCGTGCCTTCCGCCTGCTGATGCAGAGCCTGCGTCAGGCGCTCTCCACAGTGCTCGAGCCTCGTGCGCTGGCGATCCAGCTGCAGTCGCGGCGCTACGGCCTGCTGGTGGCCCCGCTGGCAGACCCGGCCCTGCTCGACAGTGCCGACTTCATCCTTGCGGTGCGCGCCGACATGCCCAACGAGCGGCTGCGCAAGCTGTTCCTGCAGCAGACCAAGGTGGCCAGCGTCGAGCGCATTCGCGATCTCATCAGCCTGCAGCTGCCCGGCGTGCCGCTCGAGCCGCTGCCGGTGGCCCCGCGCGAACTGCCCTATCACGCCGGCTACAGCTACTTCCGCCTCGACCGGCAGAGCCAGGCCTGGAGCATGCTCGATGGCGCCAGCGGCTTCGCCTTTCACGTGGCGGGGGAATTTCCGGGGCTGGAGCTGCAGTTCTGGGCGATCAGGAGCTAAGCCATGCAAGAACTTGCCACCACGCAACACGAACCCGAGGTTGGCGCCGTGGCGCGCTACGCCGCCACTCGTCACGAGGACCGCATCGACGAACGCGGTCTGGAGCGGCTGATCCACAGCCACGCCGAGCAACTCGATGCCGACGAGGACTACTGGTTCCGCCTGCGCGGCCATAACCTCAACCCGCTGGTGGATGCCGCCAGTTCGCTGTTGGGCATGGTGCTGCGGGTGCGCCAGCTCGACGGCATGAGCGACATCGACCGGCTCTACCGCCAGGTGGTCGACGAGATCGCGGCGATCGAGATCGAACTCACCGAGCAGGGCTACGACCGCCCCACGCTGTTGGCCTTCCGCTACGTGCTCTGTTCGTTCATCGACGAAGCGGTGATGGGCACGCCCTGGGGCCAGCAGAGCCGCTGGGCCGAGCACTCGCTGCTGACTCGCTTCCACAACGAGACCTGGGGCGGCGAGAAGGTCTTCTCGATCCTCGCCCGGCTGCAGCAGGAGCCGCAGCGCTACCGCGACATGCTGGCGTTCATCTACCTCTGTCTGTGCCTCGGTTTCGAGGGCGCTACAAGGTCATGGACCACGGTCGCGAGGAGTACGAACACATCGTGCGCACCCTCGGCGACCAGTTGGCAGCACTCGGCGACACCCCCGACGACAGCCTGACCCAGCCGCTCGACAATGTCGTGCCGGGCCGTCGCCACCGCGGCCGTGGCCTGCCGGTGTGGGGCGTCTTCGCGCTGTTCGCCGTCGCCATGGTCGGTGCCTACCTGGGCTTCGCTTGGTCGCTCGACCAGCAGGCAGCCCAGGTCGGCACCCTTCTCGACCAGATCACTCGTTAGGAGACACCATGCTCAGGGTAGAGCTACCCGCGCTCATCGGCCGCCTCAACGCCATTTCCCGTCAAGGCTTGGAACAGGCCGCGTTGCTGTGTGCCGAACAGCAGGCCCCCGAGGTCACTGCTGGCCACTTGCTGCTGGCGCTGATCGATCAGCCCCTTTGCGACCTGCGCTGTCTGCTCGACGGACAGGGCGTCGACCTCCACGAGCTGCGCGCGCGGCTGGCCGAGGAGACCCGCCCGCCGCGGGACCTGGCCGTCACCACGCCGAGCTTCTCGCCGCTGCTGGTCGAGCTGCTGCAGGACGCCTGGCTGCTGGCGACGACCGAATTCAGCTATGACAGCCTGCGCAGCGGCCTGATCTTCACCGCCATGCTGCACAACACCGGGCGCTATGTGGGGCCGCGCAGTGCCGCGCTGCTGGCCGAAATCAACCGTGAAGGGCTGCGTCGCGGCTTCGAGCGACTGGCCGCCGACTCCGCCGAAGCGCCCCGCGCCGAGTCCGGCGATGCCGGTCGTCGCCCGGCCCAGGCCGCCCAGGGCGACAGCGCCCTGGCACGCTTCGCCACCTCGCTCACCGAGCAGGCCCGGCGCGGCGAGCTCGACCCGGTGCTGTGCCGCGACCCCGAGATCGACCAGATGCTCGACATCCTCGGTCGTAGGCGCAAGAACAACCCCATCGTCATCGGCGATGCCGGGGTGGGCAAGAGCGCCGTGGTCGAGGGGCTCGCCGCCCGTATCGTCGAAGGTCGCGTGCCGGCGGCGCTGGCCGACGTCGAGCTGATGAGTCTCGATCTCGGCGCGCTGCAGGCTGGCGCCGCGGTGAAGGGCGAGTTCGAGAAGCGCCTCAAGGCGGTGATCGAGGAGGTCAAGGCCGCGCCCCGGCCGATCCTGCTGTTCATCGACGAGGCCCACACCTTGATCGGTGCCGGCAACCAGGAGGGCGGCGGCGATGCCGCCAACCTGCTCAAGCCGGCCCTGGCCCGCGGCGAACTGCGCACCATCGCCGCGACCACCTGGCGCGAGTACAAGAAGTATTTCGAGAAGGACCCGGCGCTGTCGCGACGCTTCCAGCCGGTGGCCCTGGCCGAGCCCAGCATCGACCAGGCACTGGTGATCCTGCGTGGCCTGCGCGACACCTACGAGACCGCCCACGGCGTGCTGGTCGGCGACAGCGGCCTGCGTGCCGCCGCCGAACTCTCGGCACGCTACCTGGCCGGCCGCAAGCTGCCCGACAAGGCGATCGACGTGCTCGACACCGCCTGCGCACGGCTCTCCCAGGCGCTGGATACCCCGCCGCGCCGGCTCAGCCATCTCAAGAGCGAGCATATCGCCGCCCAGCGCGAGCGCGAGCAGCTCGATCGCGAGCGCCTACTGGGGCGCACCCCCGATGCCGCCCGCGAGGCCGAACTCGACGCCCGCCTGGCGCGGCTGGAAGAAGAGGTCGAACGGCTCGAGGCGGCCTGGGCTGACCAGCGCGAGTGCGTCGATGCCATCATCGCCCTGCATCGCCAACTGCTCGATGCGGGCAGGAATGAGGCCGCCGTCGAGCAGGCCAGTGCCGAGGCCGAGGCGGTGATCGATGGCGAAATCGATGAAGAGAGCGACGCTGACAGCACAATCGACGGCGAAGCGGTGGCTGACACGGTTGAGTCGGATGACTCAGCCGCTGTTGTCGATCCGCATGCCCAACTGGCCGCCCACGAGGCGCGCCTGGCCGAGCTGCAACAGGAGTTCGCGCTGGTCAACGCCAGCGTCGAGGAGGCGCAGATCGCCCAGGTCATCGGCGACTGGACCGGCGTGCCGGTGGAGCGCATGACCAGCGACGAGCTGACCCGCCTCACCGAGCTGCCCGAGCACCTCAGCCGGCTGGTGCAGGGCCAGGACACGGCCATCCAGCGCGTGCACCGCCATCTGCTCACCGCACGCGCCGACCTGCGCCGCCCCGGCCGCCCGCTGGGCGCCTTCCTGCTGGTCGGCCCCAGCGGCGTGGGCAAGACCGAGACCGTGGTACAGATCGCCGAACGGCTCTATGGCGGTCGCCAGTTCCTCACCACCATCAACATGTCCGAGTACCAGGAGAAGCACACCGTGTCGCGGCTGATCGGCTCGCCGCCGGGCTACGTGGGCTTCGGCGAGGGTGGCCTGTTGACCGAGGCGATCCGCCAGCGTCCCTACTCGGTGGTACTGCTCGATGAGGTCGAGAAGGCCCATCCGGACGTGCTCAACCTGTTCTACCAGGCCTTCGACAAGGGCGAGCTGGCCGATGGCGAAGGGCGCCTGATCGACTGCAAGAACGTGGTGTTCTTCCTCACCTCCAACCTGGGCTATGAGGCTATCGTCGCCCACGCCGACGACCCTGCGGCGCTGGACGATGCCCTCTACCCGGTGCTGGCGGGCTTCTTCAAGCCGGCGTTGCTGGCGCGCATGGAGGTGGTGCCTTACTTCCCGCTGGGCGCCGATACCCTGCGCGACATCGTGGCGGCCAAGCTCGACACCCTGGCCGAGCGCATCCGCACGCGCCACCGCCAGGCCGAGGTGGTGCTCGACGACAGCCTGCGCGACGCCATCTGTGCGCGCGCTACGCGCAGCGAGAACGGCGCGCGCATGCTCGAGTCGGTAATCGACGGTGAGCTGCTGCCGCCGGTGTCGCGGGCGCTGCTCGACCGCCTGGCGCGGCGCGAGCCGGTCACCCGGGTAGCGCTGGGTGTCGACGAGGCGGGCGCGTTCACGGCGGAGGTGGTGTAGGCGATGACGGCGAAGGCGATCGACATGCGCTGGTGCGAAGGCGACCTGCCAACGGGGCCAGGCCTCGGCGGCATGGCCCGCGCGCTGGCGCTGGTCGAAAGCGCCTCGCCCGCCGAGCTGCGTGGCTGCGCCAGCGATATTCTCCAGGCCAGCCATGGTCTGGCCTGGGTCGCCTGTCTCTATCTCGACGGTAGCGGTCGCTGGCTGGGCAGCGATGGCGATGATTTGCGCTTCGACTGCGACGACTTCCGTCATCCCTACGCCCATGCCATTCGTCAGGACAAGCCGCTGCGCCTCGGCCTGCTGGAGGCACGCTCGCGGCTAGACCATCCCGGCTTCCAGGGCCAGGTGGCTGAGCTGCCCAGTAGCCTGCAACTGATCGTGCGCCCATTGCGTGCCCTCGATGGCAAGCGCGAATGGCTGGGTGCACTGGCCATGGGCGGCGAGGGGGACGTGCTGGCCCGACTCGAGGAAGATCCCGAGTTCTCTGCCTTCGAGGCGCTGTTGTGCCGGCTATGGGCAGGGCTGACCCGGCACTTGGGAGAGCGCCAGCGCGAGGCGAACCTGCGCCGGTCGCTGGCCCAGCTCAACGACGGCGCCCGGCGCCAGGCACTGGCCGAGCGGCTGGCTGGCGACCTGCTGGGGGATCGTCGGCCATGCAGGCGCTGCGCAGCCAGGTGGTGCGTGCCGCCGAGACCAACCTGGCGGTGCTGTTGCAGGGCGAGACTGGCACCGGCAAGGACCGGGTGGCGCGCGCCATTCATCGCCTCTCGTCGCGCCGCGAGGGGGCCTTCATGGCGATCAACTGCGCGGCGATTCCCGAGTCACTGCTCGAGTCGGAGCTGTTCGGTCACGCCAAGGGGGCCTTCTCCGGCGCCGACCGGGCCCGCGAAGGGCTGATCAGCCAGGCCGACGGCGGCACCCTGTTCCTCGACGAGATCGGCGACATGCCGCTGCCGTTGCAGGCCAAGCTGCTGCGGGTGCTCGAGAGTGGTCGCTATCGGCCATTGGGTGCCAGTGAGGAGCGCCGCGCCGACCTGCGGCTGGTGGCGGCTACCCACCAGCCGCTGCGCGAGCGGATTCGCGACCAGCGCTTCCGCGCCGACCTTTACTACCGGCTGGGCCAGTTTCCGCTCAGCCTGCCGCCGTTGCGTGAGCGCAGCGGGGACATCGCCGAGCTGGCCGCGGCCTTCGTGACCGACTTCTGCGCCCGCGAGGGACGCGAGGAAGTGGGCATCACCCCGGCCGCGCTGCGCCTGCTGCGCGAGCGCGACTATCCCGGCAACGTGCGCGAGCTGAGGAACCTGATCGATTACGCCTGCGCCATGACGCGACCGGGCGAGGACATCTCCCCGGCGGCGCTGCCTGCCCAGGCCGATGTCGAGGCTCAGCCCGATGACGATGGCAGCGCCTCGACAGCGCCCGCCAAGGCGAACGTCGAAAGCGTGAAGGACCTGCGTCGCGCCCTGCGCGACTACGAAGCGGAGCTGATTCGCCAGCGTCTGCTGCTGTTCGGCGGCAACCGCGCCCTGGCGGCCGAGAGTCTCGGCCTGCCCAAGCGCACCCTGGCACACAAGTGCCGTCAGTTGGAACTGGATGCCAAATGAGTTCGACCCTGATCTTTCGCAGTGTGCCGTGGCTGGCGCTGGCCACAAGCATGGCCCTGAATGCCTCCGCCCAGGCCGATACCGCGTCCGAGACGCTGGTGAGGCAGGCGCATGAATGTGTCGCGCTCGAATCGCGCCTGGAGCGGCTGGGCTGCTACGACGCCCTGTTCCAGGCCCGGGCCGAGGCCCCGGTGACGGATGACCCGCGCCCCGCGCTGTGGCACGCCGTCAACGCCCAGGAGGCCGAACGTGGCGACGACGACATGGGCTTGCTGGTACGCGAGGACGCCGCCGGCGTGCGGATCAGCGTGCCGGCGCTGGGTAGCGTGCCGCCGCGTCCGCAACTGGTAATGGCCTGCGAGAAGACCATCACCCGCTTTCAGCTTCACCTGCCCCAGGCGCTGCATGCACCGCGGGTACAGGTCCGCATGCGTGCCGGCGCGCGCGAGCTGGAGCAGACCTGGCAGGCCCGTGACGGAGGTTATGTCGTCAGCGGCGGCAGGGGGCTGCCGGCCATCGCCACGCTGCAGCAGCTGTTGGATGCCGACGAACTGACGTTCTCCAGCGACCAGGCCACGCTCGACGGCCTGCGCTTCGAGGTCGCCGGGCTGCGCCAGGCGATCCAGCCGCTGCGCGACGCCTGTCGCTGGTGAGGTGAGCATGCGCATCGTCAACGAGACACAGCTGGAAAAGGTGCTGGCCGCGCTGCCTCCGGAGGGCGTCGGCAGGCCCGTCGACGACAGCGGCGACTACGCCTGGCTCGACGAAGAGATGATGAAGATCGGCTCGCTGCAGCATGGCGGCGTCGACTGGGAGGGGGCCGAGACCCGCGCGGTGAGGCTGTTGAGCACTACCGGCAAGGACCTCAAGGTGCTGGGCCACCTGCTGCACTGCCTGCAACGCGGCGGCGATGGCGTGCGCTTCGCCCTGTCGCTGCGCCTGCTGTCAGGCAGCCTCGAGCAGTGGTGGGAAACCGCTTACCCCTATGGCGGCGTCAAGGGAGCGCGGTTGCGGCCGCGGCTGTTCCAGCAGTTCTCCCAACGTGCCCTGGCGCTGGCCACTGCGCTCGATTTCGACAATGCCGCCGACGAGCACCAGGCCTGCGAGGCCGCCCTCGAGGCGCTGCTGGAAGCGGCCAGGACTCGCGAACTGCCGGATGAAGCGCTGGTGGACCTGCAGCGGCAACTGCGCCAGGCGCGCCCCGCCAGGCCGCTGCCGAGGCGGTGCCGTCAGCCCCCAGCGGGCAGGCTGCCAGCGCTGGGCCAGCCACGGCGGGCGCTGCGGCTGCCAAGCTGCCCGAGATGCGCCTGGAGGCTGGCAACGAGCGCGGCAATCGCCAGGCGCTGTTGAAGATGGCCGATTTTCTCAGCGAACAGGGCATCGGTGATCCGCTCGGCTACCGGCTGAGGCGCCATGCCATCTGGCACGCTATCCAGGCGCTGCCGGCTACCCGCGACGGCGTGCGCTCCGAGCTGGCGCCGCCTTCCGCCGATCGCGTGGCGGAGTATCGCGAGGCGCTGACCCGAGGTGCCGATGTGGCGTTGTGGCAGCGTATCGAGAACAGCCTGGCCGTCAGCCCCTATTGGCTCGAGGGGCACCGCCTCAGTGCCAGCGCCGCCGAGCGTCTCGGTCATCCGCGCTGCGCCGCGGCCATTCGCGACGAGGCGAGCCGCTTCGTCGAGCGCCTGCCCGGCATCGAGTCGCTGACCTTCAACGATGGCAGCGCTTTCGTCGACGACGAGACCCGCCACTGGCTGCAGGCCGTGCCGGCCGGTGCCGCGGCAGGGGGCCAGGAGGGCGGCGGCGACCCCTGGCAGGAGGGGCTGGCCGAAGCCCGCGAGAGGCTGGCTTCGGAGGGTCTGGAGGCGGCCCTGGCGGGCCTCGACCGTGGCCTGGCCCAGGCCCGCTCGCCACGCGAGGTCGCCTACTGGCGGTTGGCCAGCGCCGACCTGCTGCGCGATGCCGGGCTGGCAGCGCTGGCTGGCCAGCACTATCGCGCGGTACGCGAGTCGCTGGCCGGGCTTGGCCTCGAACAATGGGAGCCGGCGCTGCTCAAGCGCCTCGAACGCGCGGTGGAGAAGGCCAAATGAACACGATCCGATCGCAGCATGACGGGCGCCGCGGCGTGCCCGCCAGCAACCCCAACAACATCACCATCATCGACAGGGACGAGGGCTAAGGCTCATGTGGAAAAGTGTGAAGTCCGGTCTGAGTCGCTGGGTTCCCGGCGCCTCTCGGGCAGAAAGCAACGCCAACCTGGCCAAGGCACACGGCAACAAGGCCCAGGGTATCGGCAAGAAGGCGAGCAAGCTTACCGCCGTGCTCTGGTGGCTGCTGCTGGCCGCCCTGGTAGTCGCCATCTGGTGGCTGGGCCCGATGTGGCAGGTGCGCGACAGCTACCCGCTGGCGCCTTGGCTCAATCGCCTGCTCGCCACCCTGGCCTTGGCCACGCTGGTGGCCGTGGTGTGGGGCGTCCGCCTGGCGCGTCGGCTGCGTGAGGTAAACGACGAGCGCCACCACAACGAACAGTTGCAGCTCGACCCGGTGCTGGCTCAGGTGGAGCAGCAGGAAGCGACCCTCAATGCCACACTGCGCGAGTTGCTCGACAATCTCGGTGCCGGCCCCGGGGCGCGCTACAAGCTGCCCTGGTATCTGGTGATGGGCGTGGAGAACGCCGGCAAGACCAGCCTGATCAACCGCTCCGGTCAGAACTTCTCGCTGACCCACGTGATGAAGGCCTCCGGCCAAGGCAAGAAGCAGGGCCAATACGGCTTCGACTGGTGGATCGGCGACAAGGCAGTGCTGATCGACCCCGACGGCGAGCTGCTGACCCAGGGGGCGCTGGAAGCCGAAGGCGGCGAGACCCAGGAGCCCCAGCGCCGGCTATGGGATCACTTCGTCGACTGGCTGGAGCGCAACCGCGCCCAGCGTCCGTTGGACGGCGTGGTACTGGTGCTCGACCTGGTGCGCTTGAGCGATGCCAGGGTGGCGGTGCGCAAGGCCTACGCCTCGCTGCTGCGCGCGCGTCTGCGCGAGCTGATGGAACGCCACGGCGCGCGCCTGCCGGTCTACGTCACCTTCAGCAAGATGGACCTGCTGCACGGCTTCGACGACTTCTTCCGCCACTATTCCCGCGCCGCACGCCGCGCACCGCTGGGTTTCACCTTCAGCCCTGAAAGCATCGAGCGCGTCGACCAGTGGGCCGATGAGTTCGCCACCTCCTACGACGCCATGCTCGAGCGGCTCAACCGCAGCCTGCCCACGCTGCTGGCCGAGTGCCGCGACCGCGAGGAGCGTGAATCGGTGTTCCGCTTCGTACGCCAGCTCGCCGGCCTGCGCGACGTGCTGCTCGGCTTCCTGCGCGAGGCGCTCTCCAGCGACCGCTACTCCACGGCGGCCATGGTGCGCGGCACCTACTTCACCTCGGTCTACCAGCAAGGCGTACCGGAGGATCCCTTCGTCGACGCTGCCGCGCGCCGCTACGGCATGACCGACACCACCCAGCCGGCCCACCGTGCCGCGCGCAGTGCGCTCTACTTCACCGAGGAGCTGTTCGAGAAGGTGATCTACCCCGAGGCGGGGTTGGCCGGCGATAACGCCCGTGCTGCCCGCCATCGGCGTCGCCTGCGGCGTACCAGCGCCTTCGCCTGCCTGCTGGCCGGGCTGGCGCTGGTGGGCGGCTGGAGCCACTTCTACCAGAAGAACACCCAAGCCCTGGCGGCGGTGGAGGAGAAGGCCGAGGCCTTCCTCGCCGCCCAGCCCGACGAACTGCGTAGCGACGACCCGACCGGCTATGCGCTGCTGGAGCCCCTCGACCGGCTACGTGCCGCGACCCTGGAGTTCGGCGACTACCGCGAACACCTGCCGTGGCTGGCCGACATGGGCCTCTACCAGGGCCACGCGGTGGGCCGCGAGGTGGAGGACGCCTACCTGGCGATGCTGAGCTATCATTTCCTGCCCTCGTTGATGATCGGCATCATGGACGACATGAACCGTGCCGAGGCGGGCAGCAACGACAAGCTCGCCCTGCTGCGCGTGCTGCGCATGATGTCCGACGCCAGCGGGCGCCAGCCCGAACGGGTCCAGGAGTTCATGGCGCGGCGCTGGCAGCGCGACTTCCCCCAGCGCGGCAGCGTGCAGGAGCGGTTGCTCGACCACCTTGCCTACGCCATGGCCCACACCGACCTCGAAGGCCGGGTGGCGAAGGGCGATCGTCACGCCGAGCGAGCCATGGCGGCACTGCGCGGTAGCCTGCGGGCTGCCCAGGAGGAGCTTGCCCGCCAGCCCATGGACGAGCGCGTCTATGCCACACTCAAGGCCAACAGCGGTAGCCGCAGTGGGGCGGCGCTCGACCTGCACCAGGGCGTCGGTCCCTCCTTCAACGCCGTGTTCATGGCCCGCGACGACGAACTGGAGCGCCTGCGCCTGCCCACCTTGCTGACCCGCGATGGCTTCGAGGGCTATTTCCTCAAGGAGATCGAGCAGGCCACCGAGCTGGCGCTGATCGACCTCTGGGTACTGGGCCAGCGTGACGACATCGCCTTCAGCGCCGCCGACGAGCGTCAGCTGCGCGATGCCCTGCACGAGCGCTACGTCGGCGACTATCACGTGACCTGGCGCCAGGTACTCGATGACCTCTACCTGGTGCCGCTGCCCGACATCGACCAGGCCGTGGTGGTGGCCGATACCTTGCTGGGCGCCAGCCGGCCGCTGGATCGACTGCTTGGTGAAGTGGCCCACCATACCCGGCTCTATCCCGAGCTGCCGGCAGACGACGAGGTGGCGCGTCAGGCGCTGGAGCGCTCGCCGCGCTACCGCCTGGCCGGCGAGATCGAACGCAACTTCCGCGACCTCAACGGTCTGCTCGATGCCCGCGGCGACAACCCTGCCGCCATCGCCGAGATCAAGGTGGCCATCGGCGAGCTGCGCGACTACCTGCGTCAGGTACAGGGCGCCAGTGACCCGGGCCGGGCGGCCTTCGTCAGCGCCCGCGACCGCCTGGCGCTGCGCGGCGGCGATCCCATCCATAACCTCAAGCGCATCGCCGAGAACACCCCGGCCCCGGTGGATCGCATGCTCGAGAGCCTGGCCGACCAGAGTTGGCAGCTGATGATGGCCAGCGCCATTCGCCACCTCGAGCACCAGTGGCTCGACGAGGTAGTGGCGCCCTACCAGGAGCGTCTGGCGGGCCGCTATCCGCTGGTGCCCAGCGCCTCGCGTGAGGTGGCCCTGAACGACTTCGAGGCCTTCTTTGCCGCCGGCGGCATCCTCGATCGTTTCTATCAGGACAACCTGCGGCCCTTCATCGAAGAGGCCCCCGAGTATCTGGTCGATGCCGAGGGCAATCCGCTGCTGCGCGACAGTGTGTTCACCGCCATCCAGCGCGCCGAGCAGATCCGCCAGGCCTACTTCGGTCGCGACGGTGTGCTCGACGTGGAGTTTGCCCTGGAGCCGGTGAGCCTGAGCCCCGACAAGCGCCGCAGCGTGATCAATATCGACGGTCAGATCATCGACTACGCCCACAGCGCCAGCTCGCGGGTCTCGATGATCTGGCCCAACGCCCTGCGCGGCGGCAACGAGAGCCGCATTACCCTGGTGCCGAGCCAGGTCAACCGCTCGCCGCGCAGCCTCAGCCGCGACGGCGCCTGGGCCTGGTTCCGCCTGCTCGACGAGGCGGAGATCACCAGTGCCAGCGAGCGCGACCTGGAGCTGCGCTTCCAGGTCGACGGCGGCTCGGCGCGCTACCGGCTCTACGCCACCGGCTCGCGCAACCCCTTCACCCGTCCGTTGGTCGCCGGCTTCCAACTGCCCACTGCGCTGTATGCCGAAGGAGGCTTCGATGTGGGCAGCCTTTAAGCGCCTGCTCGGAGGCGAACGCCAGAACGCGACGCCTGCCGTCGACGCGGAAGAGGCGACGAAGGGGCTGGAGGCGGCTTCGATGGAGGACATCGAAGGCTTTCTCGAGGCCGCCCGGCGTGCCGATGCCAAGGGGCACTCGCCTTGGGTGCTGCGCGACGAGTCCCGCCTGGCCACGCTGCGTCGGGCGCTGGAGTTCACCGTTCAGCACGGCCAGTGGCTGCAGCGTGACGACGGCAGCATCGCCCGCTGGCAGGGCCGGCTGCTCAAGCTGCGCCACGGTGAAGGGCCCACCCTCGGCATGCTGCTGGCGTGCCGACCGGATGATGAAGCCGCCTGGCAGCTGCGCTTCTTCTTCGTCGAGCCGGAATGGCAGGGCAGCGGCCACGGCGCCCGCCTGCTGCTGGCCGCGCGTCGCAGCCTGAACGGCGTACCGCTGCATGCGCGGCTGCCCCTGGCGTGCCAGGCGGCGGTACGCAGCCTGGAACAGGCCGGCTTTACGCGCATGTACGTCAACGCCTACGAGGTGGCCAGCTTCGAGGCGCCCGCCGAGTGGGACTAGGCCAGGAACAGGAGAACGCTAGATGGGACGCAAACTCGTACTCGTAGGTGACATCGGCACCGACCACGATGGTTTTCCGCCGACGCCAGTCACCGCCGGCAGTCCGACCGTGCTGATCGACGGCAAGCCGGCAGCGCGCCTGGGCGACCCCCTGGCGCCACACGACAAGCCCAAGCATCCACCGCATCCGCGTGCCATTGCCGAAGGCTCCGGCACTATCCTGATCGACGGCAAGCCGGCGGCACTCACCGGCCATGCGGTGGACTGCGGTGGCGTGGTGATCGGCTCCGCCAGCGGGGAGGGCAGCTGACATGGCCAACCAGACCGGACTTCAGTTCACCCTTGCGCTCGCCGGGGCCGAAACGGCCGAGCTGGCGGTGATCGACTTCACCCTGGAGGAGGCGCTTTCCGCGCCCTTCACCCTCACGCTGCGCTTCGCCAGCCGCGATGGCAGCCTCTCCGCCACCGAGCTGCTCGACCGCCCGGTGAGCCTGACCATCTGGCAGGACGGCGAGGCGCTGCGCCGGGTACACGCCATCGTCACCGAGTTCGGCCGTGGCGATCGCGGCCACCGCCGCACGATCTACTCGCTGGTCGCCCGCCCCGCGCTGTGGCGCCTTGGCCTGCGCCACAACTCGCGCATCTTCCAGGAGGTCTCGCCGCTCACGGTCATCAATACCCTGTGCGACGAGCTCGGCCTCACCGACGTGGCCTTCGCCGTCACCCGCGAGCTGCAGCAAAGAGAGTTCCTGGTGGAGTACCGGGAAACCGATCTCGCCTTCGTCGAGCGTCTGGCCGCCGAGGAGGGGCTGTTCTACTTTCATGAATTCGAAGATGCGCCGAACGGCGCTCACCGCCTGGTGTTCGCCGACGCGCCCCAGGTGCTGGCCCACCTGGGCGAGCGTACCTACCACGGTCGCGCCGGCGGCACCCCGCCGAGCCGCCACGTGCGCAAGCTCGAGCAGCTCGCCCGGGTCGCCCCGGCCTCTGTCACGCTCAAGGACTACTCGTTCAAGAACCCGGCCTACGCGCAGCTCCACGAGCAGGTGGAAAATGAACTCGAGGCCCATGGTCAGCGAGAGGACTACGAGCATTTCGATTATCCCGGGCGCTACAAGGCCGACGCCTCCGGCCAGGCCTTCACCCGCATTCGCCTCGAACACCTGAGAAACGACGCCCTGACCTGCGCCGCCGAGAGCGACCTGCCCGAGCTCGCCCCGGGGGTCAAGTTCACCCTCACCGACCACGACCTCAGTGAACTCAACCGCGACTGGCAGGTAGTGAAGGTCAAGCACACCGGCAGCCAGCCCCAGGCCCTGGAAGAAGACGGTGTCACGCAGAGTGATGCGGCCGGCATGGGCCTGCGGGGGCGGGCAGGCTCGGAAGCCGTGACCAAGTTCGACAACGAACTGATCCTCACCCCCGCCGACCGCGCCTGGCGCCCCACGCCCAACCCCAAGCCCCGTGTCGACGGCCCGCAGATCGCCTTCGTCGTCGGCCCCGAGGGCGAAGAGATCCACTGCGACGAGCACGGCCGGGTCAAGGTGCAGTTCCCCTGGGATCGCTACGCCGAGCCTGACGAAACCGCCAGCGCCTGGGTGCGCGTCAGTCAGGGCTGGGCCGGCGGCGGCTACGGCAGCATGGCAATTCCGCGGATTGGGCATGAGGTGGTGATTTCGTTCCTCGAGGGCGATCCCGACCAGCCGCTGATCACCGGGCGCACCTACCACGCGGTGAATACACCGCCCTACGCGCTGCCCGAGCATAAGACGCGCACCGTCATCCGCACCCAGAGTCACAAAGGCGAAGGATTTAACGAACTTCGCTTCGAGGACCAGGCCGGCGAAGAGCAGATCTGGCTCCACGCCCAGAAGGACCTGGAGTTGCTGACCCACAACGACCGCACCGAAGAGATCGGCCACGACAGCTTCCTCACCGTGCACCACGACCGCGTCGGCGAGATCTACGCCGACGATCACCTGACGGTACACGGCAGCCGCCACACCCAGATCGACGGCGACGATCACCTGATCGTCGACGCCAGCCGTCACGAGAAATACGGCCGCGCCCAGCTCGTCGAGGCCGGCCAGGAGATCCACCACAAGGCGGGCATGAAGGTGGTGATCGAAGCCGGCGCCGAGATCACCCTCAAGGCCGGAGGCAGCTTCGTCAAGCTCGACCCCAGCGGCGTCACCATCGTCGGCAGTCAGGTCAAGATCAACTCCGGAGGCAGCCCCGGCTCCGGTTCCGGCCAGGCCGCCCAGGCACCGGCGCTGCCGCGGGAGGCGGAAGCGGCGCCCCAGGCCCCGCGCATTGAGCCGCCGCGGCAAGAAGCAGCGCTACGTCAGGAGATGGCACTGACGCAGCCCTGTAAGCCGCTCGCTGATAGTCAAGGATAAACATGGTCATGGCTGCACTTCCCATCGGTGTACCACCGATGAATGCTGACATTGCAGAGGGGAAATACTACCTGCTGCTTGATGGCATAAAGCTTGAACCCTTGGAGCGGTGGCTTTATGAGCGTCTCGACGATCCAGTGTATGAACTGATCTATCTGGATACGCCTTTGGCCGAATGTCGCCGGATATCGCCTTGCCTGGTGAGGCTCGATAAAGGCATCCCCGTATGGGAGGCGTTTATCGAGAATGGTGTAAAGGACGGCTGGGGTTGGCTGATGGCGAGTGCTGCACCGCAGGAAGATGTGGTAGCGCATTTGCGCTGGCTGCTGTTTGTCGAGCATCCACTGACGGGCGAGCAAATACTGCGTGTGGCCTCTCCAGAAGTCATGAAATGTTTGCTCGAAGCTGAGCCACAACCGGCAGCGAGTGCCTTGCTAGGGGAACTCGATGCGCTGTGGTTGCCCACCCATGAGGATGGCGAAGTCGCCTGGTGGTACCTTGTCAATGCTCGCCAGGGGCCTGTGCCACGCGATGCCCGCTTTGTTCTGCAACAGGCCCATCTCGATTCGCTGAGTCGTATTGCGTGGCAACGCTTTGCCGAGGAGCTTGCTCGACACTTACAGACGTTCTTCGTCAACGGCCCGCTACTGAGTCAATACGGTACTGCGATAACCGCGGCCAAGCAGGTGATTGCCGCCACGCAGGAACTGAGCTTTTCCGGTCGGCGTGCCCATTACTACATGGCCAATGTTCTGGGCGCTCACGGGCATGATGCCTTGGATGAACAGACCATGCCCACCGTGGCGAAGCTTTTGACTCAGCCCGATGGTCGGCCACCGATGGAACGGCTCAAGATCGCCGCTGCAGAGGCGCAGCGATTGGCGCACAGGAGAAAGCATGCATGAATACTGATACGGACGCCGCACAGCGGGTAGCTGACAACCAGAGGGACAACGACCCGGGACAGGAAATCGGTCAGTGTCCCCTGCAAAAAACCGACCTTCAGCTGATACCTGTGCGCTATGCCTTGGTGGAACCCGAGCAAGCCGTCACCCTCCCGGGGTTTTCGCCTCCCATCTGTGGTGACTTTCGTCCCAATGGCATCCGGCCCGTCAGGAATGGGTGGCTTTACCTGATCCATAGCCTCGCCCCCGACGAATTACAGACTTTTCAGATGGCGCCGGACGGCAGCGGTGATCCAATCATTCTGGAACGTCGTGGCAGTATCAAGGTGCTATTTAGCCAAGTGGAGCTGGAGGAAAAACGAGCCGCTCTGCTGTTGGCCAAGCCAGACGTTCAAGACGAGGTGATGCTCACGGTCAACATCGGCGCTTACTGCCCGGGTAACGGAACATCACACCTTTTGCCTCCCGAGGAGCTGGGCGATGTGCTGGCAGATGAGCAAGGTGAGCGGGTGCCTTCCGCTGAGCGCCTGGATTATGGCCAATACCAGTGGACTGCCAGTGCGGAATGGCAAGCGGCGAGGGCGGGAGCCATTACGGGGCATATCCAAGCCGAGTATCGGCAGGACAGTGCCTGTCTGATCGTCGAAGATGTCGTGGCGCGTGCCAACGATCTGGTCGGAGCCTGGACGGAAATCGTCCGCCAGGAAACCGCGTGGATGGATGAAGAACCGGAAAAGCACTTCGCCGCCCGGGCCATTCAGGGCTTCATGCAACTCGATCTGCAACCCATGATTGCGCATGCTGGCAAGGGCGAGATCCCTGAATGGCTGGGCAATGCAAGTGAGGCAGACGAGGCGCAACTCCGGGATCTAATGGAGCTGCAGAACCAGTTTGATGCCAAGCGCTCGGAGGATCTGGCCAGCAGTGGCGGGCATCCCGGTTTTCGGTCTCGCGAACAGCAGGCACTGGAAGCGGAAGTCCGTCGCGTGAGCGGCGATCTCGCCGGGCGCCTGGGTACGGACGCCAAATCCGTACGCGATTTTGCCCGTGAGACCCATGACGACTATTTCGAACGTGTCTACGGCAGCCAGGAGGGCGATCGCTGGCTCGCCCAGCAAGGCATCGAAGATGTTATCCGTCTCGACGAGATGCGCGCGTTTCTCTCCGACGCGGATGCATGGCAGGGAGAGTGGCGTGCCCACAAAGAACAGGTCGGCGAGGACATCAAGACCCTGCTGCCGCGCTGGCACGAATACGCCAGCCTCCTCGATGGCGAGGACGATACACAGGCCATCCTGCGCAGCAGTCTTGAGCATCGGCTGTTCACGACCCTGGAGGTCTGCGGCCAGCAGGACTTCCTCGTGCAGCACTATTTCGAAGAGATCACGGTAGCGCATCGCCTGCACGTAACTCCACTCTGGGAGTTCATCAACACCGCGGCGTCGGACTGGAAGAGTGCTCAGGGCTCACTGATGGCACTGATGTCGGCGGAGGCGACGCCAGGTACACATGCCGAATGGCAGGAGCGCTTCAATCAGCAGGACCAGCTTCGCCTGCAGAATCTCGAAGGGTTGGGCGAGGAAGCTCGGGCCGCCGTCGTGACGGAATTGACAGCCAAGGAGGGCGTCCTGGGGCGCACCGCGCTGGCAAGCCTGCTGGACGAGACTGAAGTGCTGGATTTCGAGCAGCGTTTCGCCGCCCTGTTCGAGCGCACCTCCAACGGGGTACGCCACGAATTGTTTACGCGCTTCTCGACGTACCAACTAGGCTGGGATATCCCAGAACAAGCCATCCTCGACCGTATTAACCGCCTGTTGACTCGTGCCGAACGGCTGGCTGACGACATGGAGAGGCTGAGCCGCTATGAGCAGGCCGTCGAACGCCAACGCAAGCAGTTACCTGACTACGATAAGCGGATTCGCGAGGCACGTGCGGCGTTGCGTCCGCAAAGAGATGCCCTGACGGAAGTGCTCGATGAGCTCGCCGAGGCCACCTATCCCCTCGGTGAACAGGGCAGCCATGCCCTCAAGGTGGCAGGGCTCGGTGAGCAGGCTTCCCGGGTGGCGCTGAACGAGCGGCGTCTGGTCAAGCAAGCGTTACAGGATGAGCGCGCCTGGGACGCCTTGCTGCGGAATGAGCGAGGTGAGATTGCTCCCGGCCGCGCCGTGCCGGTGGGGCTCGGCGGCTTGATGTTGCTGCTCAACGGCTGGCTGTTTGGCGGCGCCATTCAGCAATTGGGCACGGCGTTGCGCACGAAAGAACACGGAGGGGAAGCATTTGCGAACTTTCTGTCCGGTGCCGCCGGGACGCTCGCCGCTACGGCCGCTGTATTGGAGATCCTCCACGATACCCGCTACCGTCGCCTCTACGAGGGGCGCACCTTCAAGAGCGCCGTTCAGCAGGCGGCCGGCAGCCTGGATCACCTGGACGACTGGGCGCGTCTGACCAATCGCGCCATGACCTGGGTAGCGGGTGCCTCTTTTGGAGCGGCAGCCTTCGATATGATCCGCCAAGGTCTCAAACTAGAACGCGCAAATAGTGACCGTCAGCGTCTGGCGGCCGGCATCGCCTTGGCGGGAGACGCGGCGATTGTTGGCGGCACCTTGCCGATCGCTATCGCAGGATTGTTGGGAAAGTTCAAGGGCACCTCCGCCGTCTTGTTGCGGCTGCACCTGCTGCGCCTGGCAGCGTCGCTCAACTGGGTCGCCGCCGTCGGCGTGGCTCTGGTGGTGCTGGGCGAATTGCTCTACGAGTACTACTCGCTCTCGCCGCTGCAGCAGTGGTGCCAGAAAAGTGTCTGGGGCGAAGATCCCGAAGGCTGGAGCTTTCAAGAGCACCAGCAGCAACTGGCGGCGCTGCATGGCCGGCCGGTACTCTGGCGTCGCGGCCACCAGCCCGAACGCCGCAGTGCCATGCCCGTGGGGCCGCAGATGCCCGCCAGTTCCTTGAACCTGCGCCTCAACCTCCCGGGAGTCACATCGCCCGGCCCGGACAACCTCAGGGTCGGGCTCTGGGGCGTATCGCATGCCGGTCAACAAGCATTGCACGATGATCTGTTCGCCCATGCCGGTATCACTCTGGAGGAAGGCAACTCCCGGCTGGACTATGCCCTCGACCCCGAGCGGGTCGGTGACTGGCATACCCTGATGCTGGTGGTGCGTATCACTTCCCAAGGGGCCTCGTCGCCGACCGCCACCACTAGCTTCAAGGTATTCAGCCGCCTCGATGGCCTCGCGCCCAAGGAGGACTGGGCGCCAATCGAACCCTTGGTGGGACGCGAGGCCAGCGCCTGGCAGGCTATGACCCTCGAGCCCTGGCCTGCTTGATAGAATTGGCACCAACACGGGTTACCACGGAATGAAGGAAGGTCCATGACCACCACAGCCAAGGAACAGGGAGCGCCCGCCATGGCGCTGCGCGCTGGCGAGCATCTGACACGCGGCCCCAACGAGCTCTATAGTCTGAGCCCCCGACCCGTCCCCCTGGGGCCCACGGCGGGCGGCGGGGCAGATATTGGCCGGCTGGTCCATCGCCGCGACGAGGCGACGCTGGACCTGCTGCATAACGTCAGTCGTAACGGCATGCTGGCCTGGGGGGGGCGGCAGTTGGGATGGTGCTGTTTTTTATTTTTGTCTGGGCCTCAGCTGTCTTTATGGTCTTTTATGGCGGCTTTACCTGGGGGATGCGCTGGGTATCTGGGGGGGGGGGCTATGCGATGCTCTTGTTTTTTGGCGCCTTGCTCATTATTCCCGATCTCTGGCTTCGCGGTACCGCCCCGGTACGCTTTCACCGCCAGCGCCGCGAGGTGGCCTTCGTGGTGGAACGCCCTGGGCGGAAGGTCTTTCTGCCGGCCCCCAGCGCGCACCTGATGTACGGCTTCTGGTTTGCCCTGTTTTCCATGAGTGGCATGTTCACGCTGGTCAGTCTCGGTGGACGCGGAGGCGAGATGCATATGTTAGATCGCCAGGGCATTGCGCTGATGGCGACTGTTCACCTGATCATCTCCCCCGCCCTGGCCATCGGTTATGTCCTCTTCTACCGCTGGGTGCGGCGCCTGGCCGGCTGGCGCAAGGAGACCGTCTTCGTTCCCTGGGAAGACGTGGTGGCGGTGGCGACCCGAAACATGGCCGTCACCGTCGGTGGGCCGGCGGGGCTGGGCTGGGAACTGCACATCCTGCCGCCGGACCCCGAGCGGCCGGGCTATAGCCTGGCCGGTGCCGGTGTCTCGGCCGGCATGACCGGCTTGCAGATGGCGATGATGCAATGGGAGCTGATCCGTCGCTACATGGAAGAGGGCCCCGAGGCGACACCCGAACGCGCCGACGACTATAGCGTGGCCTGGTACAAGGAAGAGATGGCCCGGCAACGGAAGCGCCATGAGCGGGAGGGCAAGCCGTTCTGGCGCTACCGCCTCAAGTGCTGGATGGAACTGGCCTACTTCGCCAGCTGGTACACCGAGTACCGCGCCAAGCATGTGCTGCCCAAGGCCAGCCCCAAGGGCTGGTTACAGGAGTGGTCCCAACCGCTTCCCGAATCCCAATGGGCCAGGCCCTCGGCGGCACTCACCGAACTGACCCGTCAGGTAGAGGCCGCCTACGAGCGTGGCGAGACTTTCCTCGATCTCGGGCCGGTTGAGGAACGCTTCGGGCACCCAAGTGCCGGCGAGACGCCGAAGGCAGCCTATCCCAGCGTGCCCTTTGCCGCCCACTCAGGCTGATACCAGAAAGGGGCTGGCTTGGCATGGACGAAGCCAGCGTGAAGAAGATCCAGGAAGAGAAGTACCGCAAGAATATCCGTCTTCGCTAAGCCGTAGCGAATGAGCCAATAACTGGGCCTTTATGGGGAGGCCCTGGCCCCGCTGTTGCCTGAAATCGCGCAGCGGGGCGGAAAACGACGAAAGCAGGGAAGGCGCCTGAGCGTCTGCCCCGGCGGTAGCGTGAACTTATAAGGCAAAGCTAATTATTTGCCCGTGAAGTTTCATGCTCTATAAGCGAGGCTGCGAGCCCATCGATGCAGCCATAATGTTACCAACGACAGGGATAGTGAAATGCTGCCAATCAGTTTCAAGACCTCCTTCGACATCCAATTCATCACACGTCTCTACCATCAGTTGCGCGAGCATGACGATTCGATTGCGCTGCTGCTGAGAACCAAGAGTGGGCGTAAGACAAGCGATGCAGAAAAGGCAGCTCTTGGTGAAATTCGAAATGCCAAGGGAAAAATGTTCTTTGGCATGAATGGGAAGGAAGGAATCGTGCACCTCAAGAAGGCTGGGAGCCTCGATGCACCGCTACTGGCCTGTCTCAAGGAGGAGGGTGTCGGTCAGCAAGACGTCACCTATGATCTAGGTGCCATCGGCGTTTGTGCGTATGCAGTCCTGGTGGCTGTTGTCGGGTTCCTTTATTCCAGCCAAAACTATATGCCGGTCCTGTTTCTGATCCTTCTAGCCTGTATCGCTTGCACGCTGCTTGGGGTGGCGTTGATGGCGCACGCCTATAAGGAAGGCAACGAGGCATGGGCAATTCCTGGCCTGGCATGCCTGGGCATTGGAGCCTTGCCTACGGCACCTGCGAGCCTGCTGGTGCTTCCCATGATGACGGCGCTAGGCCGTGCCAAGTTGCAGCGCCTACTGCGGCAGGGTGATGATGCAGTGATATCGGAAGCTTCTTTACCTCAGTAGTGAGACGAATAGGTGCCAGCAACAAAAAGCCCGGCCTTGCGGCCGGGCTGGATCTTCGCTTCCTTACATCCTCCTCGGGCATCCTTCCACCCCGAGCATCCTTGGATATCGAGTCTTCCTGACTCGGTCGTCCCTGGCTGAGCCTCCGTGCCCAGTACGCCTTCACTTTGCCAACTCGAAGTGCCCTCGGCCTTAACCTGTAGCAAGGAGAAGGTAGAAAATCGTCTTCCGAGTCGCCGGTAGCATCTTGCCCGTGTCGATTCGGCATTTGTGGGGTTGGTCAGGCGTGGCGCTGTGTCGCACCTCCCGGCTGCGGATGGACGCGCAGCAGCCAGGAAGCGGCCGCGACGCCGGTCAGGCCGAAGATGGCGCCGGGCAGGGCGCCGAGCGCCAGGCTGGCGACGATGCCGCCGAGCAGCGCCGCGCCGCCGGCGAAGATAGCCGGTGCGGCGGTGGCGGAAACCACGTCGCGCTTGCGGCGCATCTCGAAGGTCACCACCGCGATCATCACGGGGGCGACGGCCACGATGCACAGCGCAATCCACCACAGGCGGCCGAGCCAGAAGCCCACCTCGCCCGGTATGCCGGCGTCGATGGGCAGGCCCAGGCGCTCGCCCAGCCAGGCGGCCGGCAGTTCGGCGAGCTTGTGCCAGAGGTAGAGCGGCATGCCCAGGGCGCCGAGGATCGTCACCGTCCGGTCGATTCGGCGGCGCTCCAGCAGGCGGCGCACGGGGGCTTCGAAGGTCAGCGCGGCGCCTACCTGAATCCACATCACGCCGACCAGCGCCAGGGTGGGCGGCAGCAGGTTGCTGGGCACGCCGAAGGCACCGTCGACCATGGCCACGGGGTAGCCGGAGGCCACGGCGGCGGCCAGCCACAGAAGCCCGAGCAGCAGCAGGGCGAGGCCGCAGCCCAGGCCCGAGAAGCGGCCGCGCTTCCAGGCGATGCCGAGCTGCTGCGGCAGCAGCCAGACCACCGCGGCGTTGAGCCAACCGATGCCGCCACCGTTGGCGGTGACGCGAGTGCCCAGCTCCAGCAGCTCGCCGGGAGTGCTAATGCCGGCGCGCAGCAGGTCCACGGCGGCGGCGATCAGCAGCAGCCCTGCCACGGCCTTGAGCCCCCAGCGGTTGTCGGCCCACACGCTCAGCGGCAGCAGGGCCTGCACGCCCAGCAGCATCATCAGGAACCAGAGGTGTACGGTGAGCGAGTGGTTGAGCGGGCCGAGCAGGCGTCCGCCGGTGTAGGCCGCCAGCAGGACGAAGGCCACCAGCACCGCCAGGTAGGTGACGGTGGGGCGGGCCAGGCCCAGTGCCCGGCCCGCCCACCAGTGCAGCTGGCGCTGGCCCTGATCCAGCCGACGCTGGGCGCCGTCGGCGCTGACCGCGGCCGAGACGAAGATGAACAGCGGCACCACCTGCAGCAGCCAGGTGAGCACCCCGGCGCCGGTCCACACCAGCAGCAGATGATCGGTGGTGGTCATCAGGCCGTTTTCCAGCCGTGGCAGGGTGGCGATCCAGTGGCCGAATACCACCACCAGCAGCGCGCCGGCACGCAGGGCATCGGGTAGCGATCCCGAGCTGGCTGCGGTGTGGCTGTGCTATCCGAAGCCGGGCCTCGCCTGTGGGTTGCTTGTTTCATGGTGTCTCGTTCCCATTCGATTTGGCGCTTGCAAATGGTATATGCCTGGTGGATATTAGTTATCGAACAGTGTTTCCTAACATCATCCATGAAACGTAAGCGCCTTGCAAGAACGCCGTGAGAGTCGCTGAACAGAGGAAATCGCCATGGATACCCACACGCTGTTGGTCCATGTCCTGCTGTACGTTTTCCTGCCGCTATGGGAATTGCCGGCTTCGTCGACTGGTGCTGTCACCGTGCCACGCACATCGAGGAGACCTCGGGGCTGAAGGAGACCTTGATGCACTCGGCGATGGGTATTCAGGTGGGCATCCCCATCCTCATGTGCCTGCTCTACCGCATCAACGTGCTGGTGCTGCTGATCTGCCTGCTGGCCTGGGTACTGCACGAGGCAGTGGCTCACTGGGACGTGCACTACGCCGCTCCCCGGCGTCACATCAGCATCTGGGAGATGCACGCACACAGCTACCTGGCCAGCCTGCCGTTCTACATGCTGGCGATGATCATGGTGATCAACTGGCCGGTGGTGATCGACCTCGTCTCCCTCAACTGGGCCGGGCAGATGCGGCTGATTCCCGTCGAGGTGCCACACGGCGGCGAGCGCTACCTGCCCTACTACCTGACCTTCATGGCACTGCTGTGCGTATTTCCCTATCTGGAGGAGAACCTGCGCTGCCTGCGGTATTACCTGAAGCACAGAGGAGAGCCGGCGTGAGCGTCTATATCACCAGTACTGGCCACTACCTGCCTGGCGAGCCGGTGGACAACGAGCGGATCGAGGCGGTGCTCGGCCTGGTGCACGGCAAACCGAGCCGGCTCAAGCGCCGCATCCTGCAGTCCAACGGCATATGCCAGCGCCATTACGCCATCGATGCCGAGCACAACACCCTGATCAGCAACGGCGAGATGGCCGCCCGGGCGGGCCGGGCCTGCCTCGACGACAGCTACCTGGACAAGTCGCGGCTCGAGATGCTCAGCGTGGCCACCAGCCAGGGCGACCTGGTGCTGCCGGGATTCGGCAGCATGGTCCAGGCCGAGCTGGGTGTGGCCGATGTCGAGCTGCACAGCAGTCACGGCATCTGCTCGAGCAGCATGATGGCGCTCAAGGCGGCCTACACCGGGCTCAAGGCCGGCGAGCACGACAATGCCCTGGTGATCGCCAGCGAGCTGGCCTCGCGGCTGTTCAAGGCCAGCCGCTACGAGGTGGTGGCGCAGGAGATCGACTTCAATGCCGAGTTCCTGCGCTGGATGCTGTCGGACGGCGCCGGGGCGCTGCTGCTGGAAAACGAGCCGCGCCGGCGCTGCTTCCGCATCGACTGGATTCGCGGCTTCTCCCACGCCGACGCCTACCCGGTGTGCATGAGCGTCGGCCGCGCCGAAAGCGATGGGCGCAGCTGGCAGGACTTCGCCACCTACGCCGAGGCGGAGGCCGCCGGCGCCCTGCTGATCCGTCAGGACGTTCGCCTGCTCGACAACATCGTCAAGCTGGGGGGGACGGCCTGCTGCGGCTGATCGACGAGGGACGGGTCGAGGTAGGGCGGATCGACCACGTGCTGTGCCATTACTCGTCGCACTACTTTCGCGGCAAGATCTTCGACATGTTGATCCAGGCCGGCGCGGCCATCCCCGAGGAGAAGTGGTACACCAATCTCTATACCCGCGGTAACACCGGCTGCGCCTCGATGTTCATCATGCTCGACGAGTTCCGGCGCACCCAGAGTCATCGAGCCGGTGACACCATCCTGTGCATGGTGCCGGAGAGCGGTCGCTTCAATAACGTCTACATGCAGCTCACGGTCGTGGAGGAGTAACCATGGAAAGCAAGGTCACCACCCAGTTGGGCCAGGAGTGCCTGCAAGGGTTGATGCGTGTGTGGTTCGACTTCGAGCGCCAGCTGGGGCGGGTGCCGATCATCCAGCGCCTGGAGCGCGGCAGGTTCACCCGCGAGGATTACCGCAACCTGCTGCTGCACCTGCGCCAGCAGGTGATCGAGGGCGCGCGTTGGATCACTCGCGGTGCCTCCAGCTTCGAGCGCGACTACGCCGACGTGCGCTCGGAAGTGATCGGTCACGCCAAGGAGGAGCATCGCGACTACGAGATGCTGGAGGCGGACTTCGTGGCGGCGGGCGGTGCGCTGGAGGAGATCCGCGCCGGCCGACGCAACGCCGGCAGCGAGGCGCTGCACGCCTTCATGATGTATCGCGCCAGCCAGCCCAACCCGGTGGATTTGATCGGCGCCATGTGGATCATCGAAGGGTTGGGGCAGAAGATGGCCAGCGACTGGGCGCGGCGGATCGACGAGGCCACCGGTGGCGATGGCCGCTACACCTGCTTCATGCGCTACCACGGCGAGAACGACGACGCCCACCTGGACAAGCTCTACTCGCTGATCGACCGGGTCTGCCTCACGCCGGAAGACCAGAAGTCGATCCTGCGTACCGCGCGGGTGGTGGCGCGGCTCTATGCCCTGCAACTGGAGGAGGTCGACCATGGCTGACAGCAGGCGAAGGCCCCGCAGCCCCTTTCTTCGTGCGCTGGAATTCGACGATTCGCTGCCCATCCAGCCCGAGGCGGTGCGGCTGTGGCTGAACGACATCGAGAGCCCGACGCGCTGGTCGCTGCGCCCGCTGCTGCAGTTCCTGCTGGCGATGCTGCTGCATCTGATCTGGTTCGTGAAGCGCCTGCCGCTGCCACAGTTTCGCGCTCACGGCCTGCTGCAGCGGTTGATCTGCTGGTTCTGCACCCACTTCGTCAGCCCTAGCGCCAATCAATTGATCCTGCGTCACTTCGCCACCGAGTCCAACATCCTCAACTTCCTCATCGACAACTGCCCGGAGGTCTCGGTGGAGCCGCTCACGCTCTATCCGAGCCGCATTGAGGACATGCTCGACGCCAGCTTCGTCAAGCACGATCAGGAGCTGTTCCGGGCGATCGAGGAGATGGGCCTCTGGCGGCAGCGCCCGGCCCCCCTGGCGCCGCAGGCGATCAGTTGGGCGCATTGGCGTCCGTTGGCAGAGAGCGACTTCGAGCTGCCGCGCAGGCGCACCCAGGTGCTCGATTTCGAGAGCGCCCATGCGCTGTTCATGTGCCTGTTCTGCCTGCTGCTGACCCGCGAGGAGTACCGCGACGCGATCAATGGCTTCAACCTCGACCAGTCCATCGCCATCCGCGTCGGCCAGTTGATCGGCGACCCGACCCTGGCCGAGATGGCCTACAACAAGTACCCGCACTACCTGGTCGGGCCGTGGAACCTGAGCCAGCGCTTCCTGATGCACGGCTTCTTCACCGAGTACCTCTACGCCCGGCTGGAGCGGCTCAGGCTGGCGTCGGTGGCAAGCAAGCCGCGCCCCTAGCCTTAACCTGTAGCAAGTCAGGTGCAATATCTTGGGCGCTTCATTTCCACTTGATGTTGCAGCCCATGGAAGGCATCTGCTTGGCATCCGGTGCCTGATCGGCCAGTACCGCATCCGCGGCGGCACGCAGGTCCTTGCCGGTTACCGGTGTCTCCTTGCTGGGGCGGCTGTCGTCGAATTGGCCGCGGTAGGCCAGTCGATGGTTCCGGTCGTAGAGAAAGAAGTCCGGCGTGCAGGCGGCCTGGAAGGCGCGGGCCACTTCCTGGGATTCGTCCACTAGATAGGGAAAGGAGTAACCGCGTGCCTGGGCTTCTTCGACCATGCGCTCGGGGCGGTCGTCCGGGTGCGCTTTAAAGTCGTTGCTGTTGATGGCCACCACCGCCAGGCCCCGGTCTCCGTACTCGCGAGCGAAATCGGCGAAGGCATCGGCGATGTGTTTCACGAAGGGGCAGTGATTGCAGATGAAGACCACCAGCAGGGGCATATCATGGAACTGCTTGCTGTCGACTTCCACGCCGTGTGGGTCGGGCAAGCGGAATGCCGGCAAGGGACTGCCCAGTTCCATCATGTTCGAAGGCGTCAGTGACATGGATGCGAAGCCTCCCGTTCATTGATGCCGAGAGTTCATTGGTTGAGGGTTCTGTCCAACAACAGCAGCGCTGCCTGCCAGGAGGAGGCGTCGGCGGCGGCGTTGTAGCCGAGGGGCAGGCCGAATTCCTCGGCCAGCGCGCCGGCACCGGGATTCGTGAAGCCATGGAGGGCCTGGGGATAAGTGATGACATCGACGTCGGCCCCCTGTGCCTCGAGCGCACGCGCCATGGCCGATAGGTCGCCACGTTCGACGAGCGAATCCGCGCCACCGTTGTGGATCTGCACGGCACCGTTGAATCCCCCGCGTGCGGAGGCCGCCTGGATGGGGGCGCCGTGAAAGCTGATGACGGCCTCGAGCGGCATGCCGGACAATGCCATGTTCATGATCACGCTGCCGCCAAAGCAGTAGCCGAGGGCCGCCATGCCGGTATCCGCCACGGCAGGATGCTGGCGCAGCTGGGACATTGCCGCTTCGAAGCGGGCGCGTGCGGCTGGCCAATCCTGCATGACCTGTGAGGAGAACTCGCCCGCTTGATCGGGGTGCGTGGCGACCTGGCCGTCGCCGTACATGTCCACGGCCAATGCAACGAAGCCCAGCGCGGCGAGCTGGTCGGCACGTGCGCGGGCATAACTGTCGAGCCCCCACCACTCGTGCACCACCAGGACGGCCGGCCGGGGCCTATTGTCGTTGACGTTGCGCGCCAGGTATCCCTGATAGGTTTGGCCACCGGTCGAATACTCGAACGTCTCGCCTTCGACGCGAGGCCCCCACGAGGTGATGCGTTCCGGCTCGGACTCAGGGTCAGCCCCTGTCGGTAGGCTGCCTTCCTGGGCCATGGCCGAGCCTGTCATCAACCCTGCGATCAGGCACAAGAGCATGAATAATGGGCGCATGCGAAGCTCTCCTTGCTCGTTTTTCTTGGTCAGGTCTAGGAGACAGAGGGCGTGAGTCACCCTTTATTAACATAGCTGCCCTCGGAAGCCCGCGTATACTGCCCTGGCCTGAATCCTTCGGGTTGGGCTGGTGTATCTGCCGCTAACGCCGTGGCGGCGGCCCAACGAAAAGCCCGGCCTTGCGGCCGGGCTGGATCTTCGCTTCCTTACATCCTCCTCGAGCCTCCCTACCGCTCGAGCATCCCTGGATAGCTGAGTCTTCCTGACTCGTCGTCCCTGGCTGAGCCTCCGTGCTCAGGTACAGTGCCACTTTGCCAACCGAATGCTTGGTTGGCGTTAACCTGCGGCAAGAATTCATGTAGGAAATTGCCTACACGCCTTGTAAGTCATTTCTTACTTCGCGGAGGTGCGATGGCGATGCCCAGAGGTCATCTCACCCCGAATGGCAGTACCGCGGCGTACACCGCGAAGTAGTGGCAGGTACTGCCGCCGAGCACGAACAAATGCCAGATGGCGTGGTTGAAGGGAATCGCGCTGATGGCGAAGAAGATCACACCCAGGGTGTAGGTGATGCCGCCGGCGGTGAGCAGGGCGATACCGGCGGTGGGCAGGCTGGCGCTCAGCTCGCCGCCGGCGAACACGATCAGCCAGCCCATGATCAGGTAGATCGCCACGCGCAGTGCGCCGAAGCGGTGGGGCCAGGCCAGCTTGCAGGCGATGCCGGCAAGCGCCAGGCCCCAGACGATGGCGAACAGCGTCCAGCCGGTGGGGCTACGCATGTTGACCAGCAGGAAGGGCGTGTAGGTACCGGCGATCAGCAGGTAGATGGCGCAGTGGTCCAACTGCTGGAACATGCGCTTGAGCCGCGGATGGCGCACGCCGTGGTAGAGCGTCGAGGCGGTATAAAGCAGCACCAAGGTGATGCCGTAGAGGCTGATGCCGACGATCTTCCACGGGTCGACATGGGCGGCCATGCTGGCCAGTACCAGCAGTACGACCACACCGGCCAGACTCAGCGCCGCGCCGATGCCGTGGCTGATGCTGTTGAGCAACTCCTCGATGAGGTGATGACGCTGGCCGACTGGGTATCGTATGGGTGGCATGGGGTCGTGTCCGTCAGGGCGCCCCGATGCCTTTACGCTCAGGGCTTGCGTTCGATATCCACGTCGCCGGCCTGGGTGAAGTCGCCCAGCGCCATCATGTGACCAAGCTTGCCGGCCTTGGTGGAGAGATAGTGCTCGTTATGAGGATTGAGACCCGTGGTCAGCGGCACGCGTTCCGCAATGGTGACGCCGGCCTGGGTCAGGGCGTCGACCTTGCGCGGATTGTTGGTCATCAGGCGCAGGCCGTTGATGCCCAGATGCTCGAGCATCGGCACGCAGAGGTCGTAGCGGCGCAGGTCGGCGCCAAAGCCGAGCCGTTCGTTGGCTTCCACGGTGTCGGCGCCCTGATCCTGCAGGTGGTAGGCGCGGATCTTATTGAGCAGGCCGATGCCGCGGCCTTCCTGGCGCAGGTAGAGCAGTACGCCGCGCCCTTCGTCGGCGATGCGCTTGAGGGCTTCCTGAAGCTGGTAGCCGCAATCGCAGCGCATCGAGAACAGCGCATCACCGGTCAGGCACTCCGAATGCACCCGGCCGAGTACCGGCTCGCCGTCGGCCACGTCGCCCAGCGTCAGGGCGATGTGATCCTTGCCGGTGGCTTCGTCCTCGAAACCATGCATGGTGAAGGTGGCCCAGGGAGTGGGCAGCCGGGAGGCGGCGATGAATCGAATGGTCACGGGGTACCTCGGTCAAGACCACGGCGATGCCGGAAGTGAATCCCGCATTCTAGCAGGAACGCAGGCCTGGCTCACGAATGTACGGCGTTACCGAACTTGGCCCGGGTCAAGCCGCGCGAAACATGTTGCGCTACAATGGACCGACATTTCCTGTGGAAGACTGCCTGCATGGATCTCAAGAACGATCGCTTCCTGCGTGCCCTGATGCGTCAGCCGGTGGATCGCACCCCGGTATGGATGATGCGACAGGCCGGCCGCTACCTGCCCGAGTACCGCGCCAGCCGTGCCGAAGCCGGCAATTTCATGGACCTGTGCCGCAACCACGAGCTGGCCTGCGAGGTGACGCTGCAGCCGCTGGAGCGCTATCCGCTGGATGCCGCGATCCTGTTCTCCGATATCCTCACCATTCCCGACGCGATGGGGCTGGGGCTCTACTTCGAGACCGGCGAGGGGCCCAAGTTCCGCAAGCCGGTGCGTACGGCCGAAGAGGTCGCGGCGCTCACGGTGCCCAATGCCGAGCGCGACCTGGACTACGTGATGCGCGCGGTTGCGACCATTCGTCGCGAGCTTAACGGTCGCGTTCCGCTGATCGGCTTCTCGGGCAGCCCCTGGACTCTGGCCACCTACATGGTGGAAGGCGGCTCGAGCAAGGACTTCCGGCATGTGAAGACCATGCTCTACGACACGCCCAGCGTGATGCACGACCTGCTCGATACGCTGGCCAGCGCGGTGACCGACTACCTGAACGCCCAGATACGTGCCGGCGCCCAGGCGGTGCAGATCTTCGACACCTGGGGCGGTGCGCTCTCCACGCCGGCCTACCTGGAGTTCTCGCTGCGCTACATGGAGCAGATCGTCGCCGGGCTGATCCACGAGCACGATGGGCGTCGCGTGCCGGTCATCCTGTTCACCAAGAACGGCGGCCAGTGGCTCGAAGACATCGCTCTGGCAGGGCCGGATGCGGTGGGCATCGACTGGACCACCGAGCTGTCCGACGCCCGTGCTCGGGTGGGCCACAAGGTGGCGCTGCAGGGCAACCTCGATCCCAACGTGCTGTTTGCGCGGCCGGCGGCCATTCGCGCCGAGGTGGGCCGCATTCTCGACAGCTACGGCCACGGGCCGGGGCACGTGTTCAACCTGGGTCATGGCATCAGCCAGTTCACCAACCCGGACAACGTTACCGCCTTCATGGAGGCGCTGCACGAGCTGAGCCCGCGTTATCACCGTGCCATCCAGCATCAGAATGCCTGAGGCTCGCTGGCTGCGGCGGTTGGCCTGGAGTGAGGGGAGAAAGCGCCAGCGCTTATGGGCGGCGCTGGCCGTGCTGGCGGCCGTGGTCATCGCCATCGGTAGCCTGACTCCCGGCAGCGAGATGCCCACCAACCTGCCGTGGGACAAGTTCAACCACTTCGTCGGCTACGCCGGCCTGGCGGGTCTGGCCGGCTTGGCCGGGCTGCCGCTGGTGCGGGCCTTCATCGCGGTGGCGCTCTACGGCATCTGCATCGAATACCTGCAGATTCCCGTGCCGGGGCGCAGCGGCGGCGACTGGGCCGATATCCTGGCCAATACCCTGGGCGCGGCGACAGCGGTGCTGGTGCTGGCTGGTATCAGGCGCTATTGGCTGCGGCCGTAGGGCACCGAACGCCCATACGACGACGCCCGCCATCGACCGATGGCGGGCGTCGTCGTGTCTGGGAGGGGGTTGCCTACTGCACTTCCGCGCGCTCGATGATCACCGCCTCGCGCGGCACGTCCTGGAACGGGCCGCGGCTGCCGGTGGGCACCCGCTTGATGGCGTCGACCACGTTCATGCCTTCCACTACGCGTCCGAACACCGCATAGCCCCAGGCCTGGCCGGAGTGGGTGCCCTGATGGTTGAGGAAGCCGTTGTCGTTGACGTTGATGAAGAACTGCGCGGTGGCCGAGTGCGGGTCGCCGGTACGCGCCATGGCCAGGGTGCCACGCTCGTTGCGCAGGCCGTTGTCGGCCTCGTTGCTGATCGGCGCCCGGGTCGGCTTCTGGCGGAAGTCCTGATCGAAGCCGCCGCCCTGGATCATGAAGCCGTCGATCACGCGATGGAACAGGGTGCCGTCGTAGTGGCCTTCCTGCACGTAGGTGAGGAAGTTCTCTACGCTCTTGGGGGCCTGCTCGTGGAACAGCTCGATGGCGATGGGGCCGTGGTTGGTGTGAAGCACCACGTCGGCGGCGTTGGCATGGGCGGCGGCCAGCGGCAGGCTGGCGGCGGCGAGCAGGGAGATCAGGGTTCGCTTCAGCACGGGAGCTCCTGTTGTTCGTGATGGTGTGCGGCGAGGAAAATGGGTGCCTAGCAGCCTGTCGGGCTTGACCGATCGTCGCGAGAAAGTCGGGTTTCGTAGCAGATCAGTGTGAAGTTCGACAGGCTGCTAGCTTACGTCCAGACGCACTCGCTGTCAGGCTTTCGTCGCGCGATCCGGGGCGCGACATCCCGCCACGCCGGATACTTTGACGTGGATCACAACCCGCCTGGGAAAAGAAGTATCGGGTATGGATATTTAACCGCGTTGGTCGGACGATGCATCCATGCCGGCCGAGGCAGCCTCGTTTCTCATCTCTCCGACCCGTTCGCCCCGGCCACGACCTGACACAGTGACCGGCAGGCGCCTGCGCCGCAGCCGGCGAGGCGGGAGGTGCCAGCCCATGGTGGCGGAACTCGGAAACTTTGCCTTGGTCCTGGCGCTGTGCCTGGCGCTGGCCCAGAGCCTGCTGCCGCTGGTAGGCGCCCGGCTCGGCGACATCCGGCTGATGCGCAGCGGACGCTTCCTCGCCGCCGGCCAGTTCGTCTTTCTCTCGCTCTCGTTTGCCGTACTGACCTGGGCCTTCGTCGCCAGCGATTTCACGGTACGCTACGTGGCCAGCCACTCGAGCCTGGGCCAGCCGCTGATCTACAGGATCACGGCGGTGTGGGGCGGACACGAGGGCTCGCTGCTGCTGTGGGTGTTCACCCTGGCAGCCTGGGGAGCGGCCGTGGCCTGCTTCAGCCACTCGCTGCCACGCGAGATGCTGGCCCGAATACTGGCCGTGCTGGGCATGGTCGGCGTGGGCTTCATCGCCTTCACGCTGTTCACCTCCAATCCCTTCGAGCGCATCGTGCCGGGTCCCATGGACGGCCGCGGCATGAATCCGCTATTGCAGGACCCGGGTATGATCCTGCATCCACCGCTGCTCTACATGGGTTACGTGGGCACCGCGGTAGTCTTTGCCTTTGCCATGGCCGCGCTGCTCGGCGGCCGGCTCGATGCTGCCTGGGCGCGTTGGTCGCGCCCGTGGACAACCGTAGCCTGGGTATTTCTCACCCTGGGCATCGCGGTGGGCGCCTGGTGGGCCTACTACGAGCTGGGCTGGGGCGGCTGGTGGTTCTGGGATCCGGTGGAGAACGCCTCCTTCCTGCCGTGGCTCACCGCCACCGCGCTGATGCACTCCCTGGCGGTGACCGAGAAGCGCGGCGGCTTCAAGGTATGGACCCTGATGCTGGCGATCGTCACCTTCGCCCTGACCGTGCTCGGCGCCTTCATCGTGCGCTCGGGGGTGATCACCTCGGTGCATGCCTTCGCCACTGACCCGGAGCGCGGCGTATTCATTCTGGGCATGCTCAGCATCACCCTGCTCGGCTCGCTGACGCTCTATGCCTGGCGAGCCCCACGGGTGGGCCTCGGCGGTGCCTTCGCCTGGTACTCGCGCGAGTCGCTGCTGCTGGCCAACAACGTGCTGCTGACGGTGGCCTGTGCGGCGGTGTTCATCGGCACGCTCTACCCGCTGGCCCTGGATGCCTTCGGCCTGGGCAAGATCTCGGTGGGCCCGCCCTACTTCGATGCCGTCTTCGCTCCGCTGATGTTGCCGCTGCTGCTGCTGGTCGGCCTCGGCCCAGCGGTGATGTGGAAGCAGGCCGATCCCGGCGCAACCCTCCGCCAGCTGCGCTGGGTGCTGGCGGTCAGCGTGCTGGCGGGCGGGCTGTGGCCGCTCACCCTGGGCGCCTGGCGCCCGATGACGGCGCTGGCGCTGATGTTGGCCACTTGGATCGTGCTCACCGCGCTGCTGGATATCAAGAAGCGCATGGGCTCGGCGCGACAGCCGCTGCCCGCACGGCTGCGCAAGGTCATGCGGCCGAGCTTCCTCGGCATGCACCTGGCCCACGTGGGGCTGGCGCTGGTGGTGGTAGCGATCGCCATGGTCAACACCTACGAGGTCGAGCGTGACGTGCGCCTGGAGCCGGGCCAGAGCGCCTCGGCGGCGGGCTTCGATTTCACCCTGCTGCGCATGGAAACCGTGCGCGGCCCCAACTGGGAGGCCGACCAGGCGGTGGTGCAGGTGACTCGCGCCGGCCGCGCGGTGGCGACGCTGCTGCCTCAGCGGCGCTACTACGCCACACACGCCCAGATGCCGATGAACCAGGCTTCGCTGCACCGTGCCGCCACCCGCGACGTCTACGTCTCGCTGGGCGAACGGCTGGTGGGCGATGCCTGGAGCTTCCGGCTCTACTACAAGCCCTACATGGCCTGGATGTGGTTCGGCGCCATCCTGCTGGCGCTGGGCGGGCTGCTGGCGGCGTGCGACAAGCGTTACCGCCTGGCCAGACACCGCGTTACCCGCCCGCAGCGCGAGCCTGCGGCCACTCAGCCCCGGGAGGTGGCAGGCTGATGAAACTGCGTATGTTGATTCCGCTGGCGGCCACGGCCGCCCTGCTGGGGCTGCTGTTCGTGGGCCTGGGCATGAACTCCCGCGACCTGCCCTCGCCGCTGGTGGGCAAGCCGGCACCGCCATTCACGCTGGAATCCCTGGAAGACGCCGAGCGCTTCCTCACGGAGCAGGACTTCATCGGCGAGGTGGCGCTGGTCAACGTCTGGGCCACCTGGTGCGGCACCTGCCGCTCGGAGAAGCCGCTGCTGATGGAGCTGGCGCGCGGCGGCATTCCCATCCACGCCTTCAACTATCGCGACGAGCGCGAGGCGGCGCTGCGCTATCTCAGCGTCAGCGACAACCCCTACCGCACCATCGCCTACGACCCCAAGGGCGATGCCGGCATCGATTGGGGCGTCTATGCCACGCCGGAAACCTACGTGCTCGATGCCGAGGGGTGATTCGCTACAAGCGCATCGGCCCGCTTACGCGGCAGCTGTTGCTCGACGAAGTGCTGCCGCTGGTGGAGCAGCTAAGAGCGGAAACGCTGCGTGAAGAGCAGCACAGGAACGAGGCGAGGAGGGGGGCGCAATCATGATCCCGCGCATGTTCTATCTACGGTTCGCCTGGCTGCTGTTCGCCTGGCTGCTGCCCGCCGGACTTGCCATGGCACTGGCCATCGGCCAGCCGCTGGAGTTCGCCAGCGAGGCCCAGAAGCGCCAGTACGACACCCTGGTACGCGAGCTACGCTGCACCGTTTGCCAGAGCGAGACCATCCACGAATCCAATGCCGAACTCGCCGCCGACATGCGTCGGCGGGTCTACGACATGACCCTGGCCGGGCACGATGCCGACGCCATCGTTGCGTTCATGGTGCAGCGCTACGGCGACTACGTGCGCTACCGGCCGCCGCTGCAGGCCAACACCTGGCTGCTGTGGGCGAGCCCCTTCCTGCTCATGCTCGGCGGCGTCCTGGTGTGGTGGCGCATCGTCGTCGGCAGGCGAAGCATGGCCGAGCGCCCCGATTTCACCGCCCAGGAGCGCGCCATGCTCGACCGGCTGCGCCAGGCCGAAGACACCGGGAGAACACCATGAACGGACTCTTCCTGTTGCTGGCCATGAGCCTGTGCAGCGTGGCACTGGGCTTCGTGGTGTTCCCCCTGCTGCGCGCTCCCCGCGGAGAGCACAGCGAGTCGCGGCGGGCAATCAACCTGGCCGTGCACCGCGATCGGGTGAGCGATCTGGACCAGGATCTGGCCGCGGGCACGCTGACCCAGGTCCAGTACGACGCTGCCCTGACCGATCTGGAGCGTGAGCTGCTCGACAGCGGCGCCGTCGATGCCGACGAGCGCCCGAGTGACGAAAACCACGGCCCTCGGCGCGTGCCGCTGGTGGCCGCCGGTATCAGCGTGGCGCTGCTGCCGTTCATGGCGATCGGGCTCTACCTCGCGGTGGGCCACGCGGAGGAGGTCTTCGCCACTCAGGCCCCGGCGGGGGCGAGCGTCGAGGCCGAGCCGCCCTCGGAGGCCGATCTGCAGCGTGAGTTCCAGCATCTGGCCCGGCAGCTGCAGGGGCGCCTGGCGCAGGATCCGGCCGACCTGGAGAGCTGGGTCCTGCTGGGCCGCACCCTGGTATTCCTGAACGACCTGGAAGCCGCCGAGCGCGCCTTCCGCGAGGCCATGGTCCATGGCGGCGAGCGCGATCCCGACCTGCTGACCCGCTATGCGGATCTCCTGGCCGAGCGCCAGGGCAGCCTGAGCGGCGAGCCCCAGCGCTTGATCGAGCGCGCCCTGGCCATCGACCCCGATCACGTCCAGGGGTTGTGGCTGGCCGGTTCGCGGGCCTACGTGGAGGGCGCGAATGAGGAAGCTCGCCACTACTGGGAGCGTCTCTTCAGCGTGCTGCCGGAGGGCACGCCCGAAGCCGAGGTGATCCGCGGCAATCTGATGCAGCTGTCGCGCGACGACGAGAGCCGAGTGACACGAGCAGACCAAGGAGGTAACCCATGAAATCGCCGCTGAGCCATGAAGCCCTGCAGGCCGTTCGCCAGGTACCCCTGTTCTCGGGGCTGGAAACAGAAACCCTGGCGCTGCTGACCGAGGGCGCCCTGGAGCGCTGCTATCGTCGCGGCACGCTGCTGTTCAGCAAGGGCGAGCCGGCGGATCGCTTCTACGTGGTGGTCGGCGGCTGGATCAAGCTGTTCCGCGAGAGCCCTGACGGCAACGAGTGCATGGTGGGGCTGTTCACCCGCGGCGAATCCTTCGCCGAGGCGGCGATGTTCGACCGCCTGGGCTTTCCGGTCAATGCGGCGGTGGCCGAGGATGCCCGGCTGCTGCTCTTCCCTGCCGAGCACTTCCTCACTACCTTGGAGCGCAACCACGGCCTGGCACTCAACATGCTCGCCAACCTCTCCGGCATGCTGCGCTCGCTGGTACGCCAGCTCGACCAGCTCACGCTGCAGCCCACCTACCAGCGCCTGGCGGCCTTCATCGTCTCGCTGTGTCCCGACGAGGAGGGCCCGGCCAGTGTCTGCCTGCCCTGCGACAAGTTGCTGATCGCCGGGCGGTTGGGCATGAAGCCGGAGAGTTTTTCCCGGGCCATGGCACGGCTGAAGGAGGTCGGTGTCAGCTGCGAGCGAAACTGCGTGCATGTCGGGGACATCGCCGCCCTGCGGCGCTTCGCCAACACCGCCGAGGAGGCACTTTCCGCACCGCTGCCGGGCGCGACGATTAATGCCTCGCGGAGAAACGTGCTGCGTCCCTGTCGCTAGTTTCCTGCCCAACGCCTCTCGCCGCTTTCGCGGCAGCCCTCTCGATACGGCCCGCCCAGCGGGCTTTGCCCCTAGTGGGCATGAATTTCCCACTCTTCTGACATAAGTCAACTCCAGAATGCATCAATTGACAGTGGTCAAGTGAGGCGTGAGGGAAAGTTGCTACTAATGGCGACAGGTGGGGGTGGCTGAAGGACCTGGACGCTGAGCGGGAGAAGAAAAGGTCATGCCGGGCACCCGCCAGCCACTAACCGAAGGGGAAACCAAGCGAGGCACGTTATGCATACGAGAGCATTGAGCAAGGGGATCTTCGCCCTCAGCTTCCCACTGGCCGCCATGATCGGTACCGCCCAGGCCGCGGCACCGGAGCTGTCCGCCGAGGAGATGGAGCGCGCCAACACCATCTACTTCCAGCGCTGCGCCGGCTGTCACGGCACCACGCGCAACGGTGCCACCGGTCCGAACCTGTTGCCGAAGACCACCCAGGAACTGGGTCAGCGGCGTCTGGAGAGCATCATCACGCTGGGTACCGAGGGCGGCATGAACAACTTCGATGGCATCCTCTCCGCGGATGACATCACGCTGATCTCGCAATACATCCAGCACGACCCGGTCGAGCCACCGGAAATGTCGCTGGCCGACATGAAGGAGCGCTGGCAGGTCTTCGTCGCCCCGGAAGACCTGCCCACCGAGCCCCAGCACGATCTCAACTGGGAAAACTTCATGGTCACCATCCTGCGTGACCGCGGCGCCATGGGCATCATCGACGCCGACACCAAGGAACTGGTCACCGAGGTCGAGACCGGCTATGCGGTGCATGTGGCCAAGGAGAGTTCCGACGGCCGCTTCTGGTACGTCCAGGGGCGCGACGGCCGTCTTTCCAAGATCGACCTGTGGATGGATCCGCCCCAGGTTACCGCCGAGGTGTTCATCGGCTATGACGCCCGCGACGTGGCGGTGTCCCACTACGGTGAGTGGAAGGACAAGTACGTCATCGGCGGCTCCTACTGGCCGCCGCACTTCGTGATTGCCGATGCCGAGACCATGGAGCCGCTCAAGGTGGTCTCCACCCGCAGCTACGACACCCAGGGCAACTTCCGCAACGAGGCCCGCGTCGCGGCGCTCTACAACACCCCGCATGCGCCGACCTTCCTGGTCAACGTCAAGGAGTCCGGCCAGGTCTGGCAGGTCGATTACAGCGATATCGACAACCTGCGCATCGACCAGATGGAGACCGCCGAGTACCTCCACGACGGCTTCTTCGATCCCACCGGCCGCTACTTCCAGATCGCTGCCAACATGAGCGACAAGATGGTGTTCATCGACACCGAGACGCGCAAGTTGATCAGCATGCTGGAGACCGGGGTCAAGCCGCACCCGGGCCCGGGCGCCAACTGGATCGATCCCGAATGCGGTCCGGTGGCCGGCACCACCCACCTGGGCGAGGGCCTGCTGACTTTCTGGGGCAACGATCCCGAAGGGCATCCCGACCAGGCCTGGCAGATCTGCGATCGGATCGAGACCGACGGTCCCGGCCTGTTCGTGCGCACCCACCCCGACTCGCCGCACGTATGGATCGACCAGACCATGCACCCCGAGGCCGACGTCAACCAGTGGGTCATGGTCATGAACAAGGAGACCCGCGAGCTGACCCCGATCCACGTTGCCGACCGTCCCGCGGAGCAAGATGCGGTGGCCGTGCACATGGAGTACGACCAGACCGGCAGCGAGGTGTGGGTCTCCATCTGGGCGCGTGGCGACGGCCACCAGAACGATGGCGCCATCGTGGTCTACGACGACAAGACCCTGGAAGTGAAGGCGGTGGTCGAAGGCCTCAACACGCCGACCGGCAAGTTCAACGTCTACAACCGCAAGAAGCACATTGGCTGATCGAAACGGCCGTAGCGCCGGGGCGCCCATGGGTGCCCCGGCCCTTTCTCCAGCCGCTCCACGTTCCGCATGAGGTCATCTGGAGCGGCTGGGCAAGGGGCCAGAGATACGCGACAGGGCGGCATGGCAGCGACTGGCGTCATGACATATCGGGGAGAGTGACATCATGGTGAAGCGTCTACGCAACTGGCGCAGGATCACAATCATGGGGGCGTCGCTGGGCGCCGCCATGATCTTCTTCGTAGCCGGCATCATCTTCTGGGGTGGCTTCAACACCGTGATGGAAGCCACCAACAGCTACAAGTTCTGTACCGGCGCCTGCCATGAGATGAATTGGGTCTACGAGGAGTACAAGGAGCGCCCGCACTACCAGAACGCCACCGGAGTGGGTGCGATCTGCTCCGACTGCCACGTGCCGGACGCCTGGGGGCCCAAGATGGTGCGCAAGATCCAGGCCAGCCGCGAGGTGTGGCATTGGATGCTGGGCACGATCGACACCGAGGAGAAGTTCGAGGCCAAGCGCATCCACCTGGCCGAGAACGTGTGGCGCTCGATGCTCAGGACCGACTCGCGAGAATGCCGTAACTGTCACGACTGGTCGGCCATGGACCTGGAGCAGCAGGCCGCTCGCGCCTCGCGTGAGCACGCCCGCGCCTTCGAGCAGGGCATGACCTGCATCGAATGCCACCAGGGCATTGCCCACCAGTTGCCCGAAGCCTGGGACGAATCGCCGGTCTGGGCGGGCCGCTTCGAGGTCGATGCCGAAGCCGGCGACGCCGCAGACCGGCCGGCCGCGCCGCGCGATGCCGAGGACCTGGGCGAGGCGGCCTCGGTCGAGGCCAACGTTGCCGCCTCGCTCGACTGGAGCGATGTGCCAGCCATCGACTTGACGCTGTTCCTGCCCGGCCAGGCCTCCATCGAGTGGATCCAGGACGGCAGCTCTCACGGCGGCGGACGCGCCTTCGGCTTCGGCGACCGCTGCCTGTGGTGCCATCAGGGTGAAGAGGCGGACATCGGTGCGCTGGCCGTCGCCGGCGAAAAGATCGAGACCTATGACCTGGGCGACAAGCGCGGCCACGTGCCGATGAGTGTCAGGGCCGCCTTCGACGACGACTACCTCTACATGCAGTTCCAGTGGGAAGCCGGCGAGCACGCCCCGCTGCCGTTCATCGAAGGTGGCGTGATGGACCCGGACAACCCCTTCAAGCTGACCGTGAGCCTCTCCGACGAGCGCGTCGACATGGCCGAGCGGGCGGGCTGCTGGGCGAGCTGTCACCACGATTCCGCTTACATGCCGGATGCTCCGGAGGCCGAAGCACTGGCGGCCAGCGAACTCGCCGAGCGGCTCGACCTGATGAGCGCGGGCGGCGTCACCAAGTATCTTGCCGAGAGCCGCACCGAGATCGAGATTCGCGGACGCCGCGGTGCCGCCCGCGGCGGCTGGGACAAGCTCCGGGAGGATGCGGAAATCGAGGAGCTGCTGAACGCTGGGGTCTATGTCGACCTGGCGCGCTACAACAGCGGCGATGGCTCCGTCGAGTCCGGCTACATCCTCGACGAGCGTCACTTCAGCGACAGCCAGGCCATTGCCTTCAGCGCCGAGGAGCAGGACGGGGTATGGACCGCCTATCTGACCCGCGCGCTCAAGACCGGCACGGAAGGCGACAAGCCGCTCGACCCGGAGCGCCTCTACAGCTTCAACGTGGCGTTGCACGACGACCATGCCGATTCACGCTTCCACCATGTCTCCTTCCAATACGGCCTCGCCTTCGGCGTCGAGAATCCCGACGAGGCCTTTGGCGAGGACAGGGTGGAGATCAACGCGACGCGCGTCACCCGGTGACGCGCGGGAGGAGCACCAATGGGACGATACCTTCATATGATGGCCGGCCTCGCCAGCTGCGCTGCGGCACTGGCACTGAGCCACGCCGTGGCGGCCGAGGAGCCGAAGGGCTACCGCGGTGCCGAGCTGGGCATGAGCTATGACCAGGTGATGGCCGAGCTGGAAAGCGATGCCGCCGTGATCAACCTGGAGGCCTTCGAGACCGAGGAGGCCGACCGGCTCATCGACGCCGAGCTGCAGGCGCCGGACGAACCCGAGACCGACCTGCGCTATGTGTTTCCGGCGGGCGGCGACCAGCTGGCCCTGGTAGTGGCCTTCCACCCCGACGTGACGGACTATCCGCTCGTCAGGGAGCGGCTCGAGGCCCAGTACGGCCAGCCGTGGGAGGCGGAGATGACCGAATGGTGGTTCGAGCAGCTCAAGGCGGGCATGCCCCAGGAGCCGAACAGCCTGACCATGTGGGGCGGTGATGGCGGTGATGGCGGCGAGGGGCGCGAGCGCGGCCGCCTGGTGCGGCTATGGTCGTTCGAGGATTATCTCTCGGTGGAGTATCTCGATACCCGGCTGCTGCGCTGAACCCGTCGGCTTTGCGTCAGATCAGGCCGAGAAAGGGCACCAGCGTCAGGGCCAGCATGGCCAGTACCGCCAGCGCCACCAGCAGCATCTGGATGGGATGGTGACGCAGGCGCCGCCATAGCGTGGGAGCCTGGCCGCGCTCGACCCGATCGGCGTGCTCCCGTTGGACCCGCTGTTGGCGTTCGGCCTGGTAGCGCTCGAGCACCTCGCGGGCCGCGTCCAGCTGCGAGGCATCGCGCAGCCAGATGGCATCCACGCCCAGGCGCCAGAAGCCGGCGTGGGTCTCGTAGGTGTCGAAGCCGTGCTCGTCGAGCAGCCGGCGCACCTCCCACGCCTCCTCCTCGGTGACGTTGGCCAGCCGGAACAGCAACGTCGCCATCAGCCGGCGGCCTCGCACAGTCGCTCGGCACGCGAGATGGCCGCGTCGGCGCCAGCCAGCTCGAAGCTCATGAACCAGTAGTCCTCGTTGCCGCGATCGATGCGCATCCGCAGCGTCTCGCCGCCGCGCATCTCGTCCAGCAGCAGTGCCAGTTCGTCGAGGTAGAAGTTGACGTAGAAGCCGCGGTCGCCGCGCTGGGTGATGAACTCCGCCATGCCGCTGTGGATGGTCTCGTGATCCACCCGCAGGTCGCCGGGCACCAGGTTGGCGACGCGGCTTTGCGGCTGGTGCTCCTCGAGTTCGACGCGCATTTCCAGCCACGGCAGGTCGCACACGCCGGCGGTGTAGTTGACGCTCAGGATGGTATCGCTGTAGCTGGTCTGTTCCAGGGCGCGGAAATGGCGCTCCTCGCCCAGCGTGAGGGCCACGGAATGCCAGCTGTCGTGCTGTTCGGCGTCGCTGACGTTGTAATTGGTGGCGCTGGCCAGCGGTGCAGCGGCGAGACCTGCCAGCAGCCACCAGGCAAGGCGTGAGCAGACGGGGGAGCGGGTAGAGGAAGTCGAGGGCATGGCCGGTTTCCTGAACGACGAGCCCAGGATGGTAGCACGCTGTGCTGCGTCAGCCGACTCCGCCCCTGCCGGAGCGGCGTCGGGGCGTAGCGATCAGTCAGTGGCCGGGCATGACATTGCCATGCTCGCCATGGCTTGGCATGGAATTGTCGTGGCCGGCATGTCCCGGCATGCCGCCGCCGTGCTGCATGCTGGCATCGGTGCGGGCCAGCTCGGTCAGCAGCGCCAGGTCGATGTCGCCGAAGGCCAGCACCTCGCCACCGTGGGTGTCGCGGAAGGCCTCGGCATGATGGCGCTCCTTGAACGAGGCCAGGGTATGGCCCATGGCGCCGCGCCGGTCGTGGCCCGCCACGTACCAGGCCTCGCTGGCGAGGACGAAGGCGTCGTCGGCCGGACGGCTCCAGGGCGTCACCGCCACGTCGTGAACCCAGGCGTGGCTGAGGCGCTGCTCGTTCTCCGGCTGCAGCAGGAAGGCGAACATGTCGGCGGTGGAGCAGAACTTGCGCACCGTCTCGTCGCGGTTCAGGTAGGCCTGCCCCTTGGGGCCGGGCAGCTCCGCGATCAGCATGCCGCACACGTGGCAGCTGTCGCCGTCGGTGATCGGCTGGGCCGACGCCAAGGCGGTGTCGGCGTCGCTGCGACAGCCCGCCAGCAGTACGGCGAGAAGCAGGGCGGTAAGGGTCATGCGAGTCATTGACAGGCCTCTCGTTGGCGTCTCAAAGGGAGTGTCGGCGGAAGCGCAGCACCGCCAGCCCCAGCGGGGCGACGATCCAGCCGACCAGGATCAGCAGCAGCCAACCGACGTGGAAGGCGCTGCCCTGGGCGATGGCGGTCACGCCGGTGTAGGCCTGGGAGGAGTCGAAGCCGACCATGTTGATCAGGCGGAAGCCGTCGGTGGGATTGAGCAGCAGCAGCCACGGCAGCCAGTCGCCGCCGCTCTGCACACTCACCAGCAGTGCCAGCAGGCCGAGATCGAACACCAGCACGAACAGGAACCACACGCCCAGTGCCAGCCCGGCGGCGCGGGCCTTCTCGCTGACCCACACGCTGATCAGGTAGGCGAAGGCGATGAACACCCAGCCCAGCAGCACGCTGCTGAGGATCAGCAGGCCCAGGCTCGCGACCAGCTCGCCCAGTACCACGCCCTCGGCGGCCAGGGCGATCACCGTGCCGGCAATGCCGAAGCCCAGCGCCGTGGCGGCACCCAGGATCAGGCCGTGGCCGAGGAACTTGCCCAGCAGCAGCGAGGTGCGGCTGAGCGGGTAGGTGAGCAACAGCAGCAGGGTACCCGCCTCCTGTTCGCCTACCACGGCGTCGTAGGCCAGCAGCAGGGCGATCAGCGGAATCAGGAACACCGCCAGCGTCGACAGACTGACCACCGTGGTGGCTAGCGACGTGAAGCCCATGCCGCCGCTGGCGGCGGCACCGAACCAGGCGATGCCGACCGCCAGCGCGGCCAGGATCAGGGCGATGGCCAGCACCCAGCGGTTGCGCAGGCCGTCCTGGAACTCCTTGCGGGCGACGATTAAAGCAGTGTTCATGGGGCGTCTCCCTTGGAAGTAGAGGAGGCCGCGGTAACCGGCGCCGAGAAGTGGCCGTAGAGGTGCTCCAGCGTCGGCGGCAGCACGTCGATATCCTCGACGCCCGGTGTGCCGGTCAGCCGACGCAGGGCGCTCATCTTGGCCGAGGGATGCACACCCAGCTCCAGCGCGGAGCCGTTGAGATGGCGCGGTGAGATACGGGTGTCTTCCCAGCCTTCCGACCAGTCGACGCCGGGCCAGCGGCCCCTGGCGCGAATGGTCAGCGGCAGCGAGGCCTCGCGGCGCAGCTCGTCGAGGCTGCCCAGCGCCAGGCGGCGGCCGCCGCCGAGGATCAGTGCGCGGTCGATATAGGGCTCCACGCCAGGCAGCACGTGGGAGGAGAGCAGCACGGTGCAGCCGCGCTCGCGCAGCTCGCGTACGGTCTCGTAGAAGTCGCGGGTGGCGGCGGGGTCGAGCCCGGTGGTGGGCTCGTCGAGCAGCAGCAGGCGCGGCTCGCCGAGCAGCGCCTGGGCCAGGCCGAGGCGCTGGCGCATGCCCTTGGAATAGGTCTTGACCCGGCGCCTGGCGGCGTCACCCAGGCCTACCCGCTCGAGCAGCTTATCGACCTGACGACGATCAACCCGCTTGAGGCGGGCGAAGTAGGCGAGTACCTCGCGGCCGGTGAGCTGTTCGTAGAAGCTGACGTTCTCGGGCAGGTAGCCCAGGTGGCGGCGCAGCGTCTCGGCGTGGGGACCGTCGGGGGCACTGCCGAGCACGCTGAGCGTGCCGGCGCTGGGCGAGATCAGGCCCAGGATGAGCTTCATGGTGGTGGTCTTGCCGGCGCCGTTGTGGCCCAGCAGGGCCAATACCTCGCCCTCCTTGACCGTGAGGTCGAGGGCGTCGAGGCGGGTGAGGTCGCCGTGGCGCTTGGTCAGCCAATGGCATTCGATGACCGCGTTCATGATTGGGCCTCTCCAGGGATAGGGGCTTTTCCAGGGCTATGGGCTCCCCCGGGGATAGGGGCGTGCATCAGCGGCGCGCTGTCCTGCACCCCTTGGGCACGGAAGATGGGGAACTGGCGCTGTACCCAGCGCAGCGCCACCACCGCAGGGCTGTGCAGCAACAGGCGCGCCTCGGGATGGCGCCACAGCAGGCGGTCGACGGCGTCGTTGGGCTCGTAGGGGGTGTCGCCGATGCCGTCGCCGGCCAGGTCCCAGCCCAGGTAGTCGCTCCAGTAGTTGCCCTGGCCGTCCTGCGACCACTCCTGGGTGCGCGTGGCCACGTACATCACCTGCTGACGGTTGTCGATGAAGGCGTTGCCGTGAATGCGGTTGTTCTCGGAGCCGGCGGTGAGGTGGATGCCGAGTTCGCTGTCGGCCAGGCGGTTGCCGTGAATCTCGTTGCTCTGGGAGTTGTAGATGAACAGCGCCTTGCCCTCGGCACCCAGGGTCACGCCGTGCTCGCCGCCAGCGGGACCGTGCCAGGCGGTAATGCCGCGGATGTCGTTGTCGGCGATGGTGCTGTAGTTCACGTAGTTCATCAGGATGCCGTAGTTCATGTCGCGCTCGGAGCGGTTGTTCACCACCTGGAGGTCGCGCGACATCATCAGCGCATAGCCGGCGCGGGTGCCGCTGGTGTGGTTGCCGACGATCCTGCCGCCGTGGGTGAACATGTAGTGAATGCCGAAGCGTGAGTCGCGCAGGCGGTTGTCGCGGAATTCCAGGTCGCGGCTGGTATCGACGTAGATGGCGTCACGGGCGTCGCGCACGTCGTTGCCGGCGATCAGCCCGCCGTCGATGTTGTAGAGGCGGATGGCGTCGCCACGATCCTGCGAGCGCACCGCGGTGCTGCCAGCGTAGCGGTTGCCGATCACGCTGGGCGCCTCCAGGTGCCACAGCCAGACGCCGAAGGCCACGTTGTGCATGGCGTTGTCTTCGACGTGGAGGCGGTGGGCGCCACGCTCGGCGTGGATGGCGGCGTTCATGTCGGTCAGGTTGAAGCCGGAGTTGCGCAGGGTCAGCCCTTCGATGCGCACGTCGGGGGCGCGCACGCGAATCACGTCGCCGCTGCCCTCGCCGTCGAGGATGGCACCTGGCTCGCCGCGCAGGGTCAGGGGCTTGTCGATCTGGATGCTGCCGGTATACACGCCGGGGGCAAGCGTCAGCTCGCTGCCGGATGCGGCCGCATCGATGTGCGTCTGGAGAGGACCGTCGCCGGGCGCGATGCGCAGCCCGCCGAAGGCGAGGCTCGCCAACAGCAGCAGGCCGCAGCCACCCAGGAGAGAAAAAAGACGTTTCACCACGGTCACCTCGAATAGGACAGTGGCCGGCCCCGCAGGGCCGGCCGGGTTACCTCACGCAGGTTCTACAAGCATCCGACCCGACATTTCCATGTGCAGGGCGTGGCAGAACCAGCTGCAGTAGTACCAGTGGACCCCAGGCTTGTCGGCGATGAAGGTCACCGAAGAGGTCTGCTGCGGATGGATCTCCATGTTGATGCCGTGGTTGACCAGGGCGAAGCCGTGGCTGACGTCTTCGATGGTGTCCATGTTGGTCACCACGATGGTCACCTCGTCGCCCTGCTTCACGCGGAACTCGGTGGTACCGAAGCTAGGTGCCACGGAGGTCATGTAGACGCGCACCTTGTTGCCGTCGCGGATCACCTTGTTGTCCCGCTCCAGGGTGACGCCGTCGGCCTGGGCCATGGCCACGGTCTCGGCGAAGTACGGATCGTTGCGGTCGTATATCGCCTTCGGGTTGAGCTGGTCGGCGCGAATCATCAGCGCATCGTGGGGCTCGGCGTAGGTCGGACCGTCGTGGATGAGCTTCATCTGCTCGCCGGAGATATCGATCAACTGGTCGTTCTCGGCGTGCATCGGACCCACCGGCAGGAAACGGTCCTTGGAGAACTTGCACAGCGCGGAGAGGTACTTGCCATCGACGTCACGGCTACAGGCCAGCGAGGCCTTGATGTGGCCGATGTTGTAGTGCACGTCGATGCGGTCGCGAATGTAGTTCACCTCTTCGCCGTTGTAGGCGCGGATGGCGTCCTCCACGTTCCACTTCACCACCTGGCTGTCGAGGAACAACGAGGTGTAGGCGTTGCCGCGGTTGTCGTAGGTGGTGTGCAGCGGCCCCAGGCCCACTTCCGGCTCGGCCACCACGGTGTCGCGCGGGTCGGACAGGCCGCCGTCGAACCACTCGGCCACGCGGGACCACTCGACCACGGTGCAGGTCGGCGAGAGCTTGCCGCTGACCACGCAGTACTTGCCTTCCGGCGGCATGGTGTTGACGCCGTGCGGGCTGCGCGGGGTCGGCACGTAGAGGGCGAAGGGGTTGCGGCCCTCATGGGCCTGCTCGCGAGCGTCGACCACCGGTACTTGGGAGTCGCCCAGGGTGGTGTAGTTGCCCTCTGCGACCGCCTTCTCGATGGCCGGCACGTCGAAGAACACCGTCCAGTCACGCTCCGGTCCCATCATTTCCGGCAGGGTCATGCCGCGCGCCGAGTTGTAGCAGGAGGCGGCGACGAAGCGGCCGGTATAGTCGGTGTCGCAGTTGTCCAGGTTGCCGTCGACGATCGCCTGCCATTTGATCTCCATGGTATCGGCATCGAGGCAGGTCATCATGGTCCAGTAATCGGACGTGTCATCCATGTTCTGGCCATCGTTGTTCAGCGGAATGATCATCTCGCCGACTGCGAAGACATCCTCGGTCTTCGGCACCCGCTGCAGGGTGAGTCCGTGAATGGCCTGGACATTGGGGATGGTGACGATCTTGTCGGCGCGCATGATATCAAGGCGGATACGCGCCACCCGGGTGTTGGCCTTGTCATTGATGAAGCAGTAGCGACCGTCGTAGCGGGCGTCGGTATAGCTCACCTTGGGGTGGTGGGTGTCGCCGTTGAGCGGGGCGTTCGGCCCCAGTACGCGCTTGGACTCGTTGGTGATGCCCCAGCCGGTGGCGCTGTCGACGTTGAACACCGGGATGCGCAGCAGCTCGCGCATGGAAGGCACGCCGAGGATGCGCACCTCGCCGGAGTGGCCACCGCTCCAGAAGCCGTAGTACTCGTCGAGCTCGCCCGGCGGGACCTCGTGTTCGTTGCCCGCGGCGGCCTTGGCGGATCCGCTGCGTACCAGGGCGCCTGCGCCGAAGCCTCCGGCCAGGCTGGCCCCGGCCACGCCGGTCACCGCGCTATTGCGCAGGAAGTGCCGCCGGCTGAGGTCCTTGATGTGGTCTTTCTTGTCGCTCATGGTTCACTCCTCCTGAAGAGTGGGGATGCGCTGCAGATTGGCCTGGCTGCCCTGCGCAGCGTCGGCCGGAAGGGTTCCCGCGGCACCGCCGCCGGAGGAGGCGCGAGCGGCCTTCTCGAAGCGTTTGCGGCGCTTGACCATCGGCGGACAGCGCCGGTCGTCGTGGTAGGTCACTTGGCAATCCAGGCAGTAGTGGCACTCGTTGGCATTGATGCGGCCGTCGGGATGGATGGCGGCCACTTCGCACTCGTTGGCGCAGATCTGGCAGGGGGTGCCGCAGCTGCCGCGATGACGCTTGAGCCAGTCGAACAGGCGCAGGCGGGCGGGGATGGCGAGCCCCGCGCCCAGCGGGCAGACGTAGCGGCAGTAAGCCTTGTGGGTGAACGCCGAGATGACGAGCAGGCCCACGGCGTAGAGCAGGAAGGCCCAGTCGCGCTGGAAGCGCAGGGTCACGGCGGTCTTGAACGGCTCCACCTCGGCGTAGCGTTCGGCCTGGCCCAGCGAATGCAGCGAGACGGCGAACAGCGCCAGCAGGATGATGTACTTGATGGCCCACAGGCGCTCGTGCACCGCGAAGGGCACTTCGAGCTGCGGTACCTTGAGCTTGCGCGCCGCCTTGTTGATCAATTCCTGCATGGCGCCGAAGGGACACAGCCAGCCGCAGAACACGCCGCGGCCCCACATCAGCAGTGTCACCGCCACGAACGACCAGAGGATGAACATCATCGGGTCGATCAGGAACGATTCCCAGCTGAAGCCGCCCATCAGCGAGTGCACGAAGGTGAGGATGTTGACCACCGAGAGCTGGGCCAGCGAGTACCAGCCGATGAACACCACGGTGTAGACCAGGAAGCCGACGCGCAGCGGGGCGAGCACGCGTGGATAGCGCACCAGCACGTCCTGGAACAGCATGATCGCGGTCAGCACGGTGAGCCCCACGCCCAGCACCGCGATCTGGAAGGTCTTGTCGCGCCATACCTGCACCCACAGCGCTTCCTCGACGGCCGGTTCCGCGCGCTCGACGTAGGCTTCGGGGATACTGTAGTGGGCGTTGAAGCGCACGAACTCGGTTTCCAGCGGCCCGGCGGCGCGGCGTACCAGCAGGCCGAGTTCCCAGGGCTCGCCGGGGTCGAAAGCGGCATCGCCGCGCACGATGAAGATGTCGCGCTCGGTCAGCGCCGGGGCGCCATCGATGGCCAGCCGCACGATGCGGCGGTGGTCGCGGTCGTGGAAGGCGATGTTGGTATTGCCCTGGCTGGCCTCGATGCGGTCGAAGATGCCGCCGCGCACGTAGCCCGAGCCCTTGAAGGAGTAGTCGCCCCGGGCCATCACGCCGATGGCGTGCTCGCCCTCCTCCAGGCGCTCCATCAACTGCTCGTACACCACGTCGCCGAGCAGGTTGCGACCGATGGTGGGCGCGTTGAGATAGGTCACGTAGAGGTCGATGAAGGTGCTGTCGGGATCCTCGCCGCTGGCGTAGGTCTCGGCGGCGGTGCCGACGAATGCGGCATCGACCTCGCCATGGGTCAGGTGCAGGCGGCGCACGCTGCCGTCGCCTGCCAGGGTTTCCCAGTCGGCCGGCTCGAACACGTCATGGCGCACCTGGGCCGGTGGGGTGGCCAGCGGGTCATCGATCAGCCCCTGCGCGGCGGCGACCCGACGGGCGGCGCGCATCACCGTCTCGGTGAGCACCACCACCGTCACCGTGGCACCGGAGATGGCATCGAGGTTCTCGCCCACGCGCAGGCGCTGGTTGACGTGATGAGGGGTGTGAGCGGCGGCGTAGTCCACCAGGCGCTGCTCTGGGATGCCCACCAGCATGATCGGCTCCTCGTGGCCGAGAATGGTGGCCTGGGTGATGCGCGCCTCGCGGTCGACTCCCACCAGCATGTTGATCGGTTTGCCGGAATAGGCCGGGATGGGCGTGATGTCCTGGGTCTCGAAGGCGTAGCCCAGCAGTGTCTCGTCGGCGTAGACCGCCTTGGCGGGAAGCCCGCCGTCGGTGTCGGCCAGGCGCGTGGCGCTGGGGAATCCCACTTGCACCTGTGACAGTTCGAAGGCCTGCGTGGGCAGGCCGAGCAGCATCAGCATGCCGAACAGCCAAATCAGGGCTAGAGAAGAGAGCGGGCTGCGCCGGATGGGCATGGGCGTTCCTTATCGCGTACCCGTCGCAGTGAACGTGAGAGACGACAGGTATTACAGGTATATGAAATGAATCTTTGTTACCTGCTGCCATCATGCCAGCTGACTGCCAGTCCTTAATTGACTTGGGTCATGGGCGGTGTGACGTGTATCAAGTTCGAGGGAGTAACCCCAACGAGGTAGTCGCTTTGGGGTGCCGCGGTGCGGCAGCACCGGGGAGGGGGAAAGCAGGGGCGGGGCATCTCGCCTGAAGTCGGCTCGATGCCCCGCCTTAGGAGGGTCTGGTCAGCGAAACCGTGGGAGGTTAGAGCACCGGCTCGAGCATGAAGTCGACGGCGGCCTTCACCTCGTCATCGCTCAGGTTCATATGCCCACCCTTGGGCGGCATGGCGCCAATGCCCTCGATGGCGTGGGCGTAGAGCGTTTCCATATCCTGCTCCAGGCGCGGCGCCCAGGCATCGGCGTCGCCCTTGATCGGAGCGCCGGCGGCACCGGTCATGTGGCAGGCCATGCAGGCCTGGTTGTAGATCGCTTCGCCATCGGGCTCCGCCTGGACGGAAGCGGTGAACGCCAAGGCGGCGGTGCCGGCGAGCAGGGCGGCGGTGATTTTCTTCATGGTTTTCTCCGGTTGCTTACGGTCACGGCGAAGCCTGTCGAAGCGGGTTGCCCCGCGCTGTACGCCAGGCTTCTGTCAAAAGCCAAAAATGGATTTTGGCACAGTCAGGCAGGGCTGGTGGCGATCTGCATCAAGCGGGCGAGCTGTGGCTGTCGCCTGCCGAGCATGTCGGCCAGGGTGTATTGGTCCAGTACCGCCAGGAAGGCGCCGAGTGCCTCGTTGAAAATCGGCTTGAGCCGGCAGGCAGGCGTGATGATGCACTCGTTGCTGTCGCGGAGACACTCGACCAGGCCGAGTTCGTGCTCGGTGTCGCGTACCAATGCGCCCAGGGTGATCTCCTGCGGGGAGCGGTTGAGCAGCATGCCGCCGTTCTTGCCGCGAATGGTGGTGATATAGCCTCGGTGGCTGAGGTCCTGCACCACTTTCATCAGATGGTTGCGCGACACGCCGAAGCTTTCCGCAATCTCGTGGATGGTGGCGCGCTCCTCGCCCTTGACGGCGAGGTAGATCAGCACGCGCAGCGCATAGTCGGTGTAGCGAGTCAGGTGCATGGCAAGTCCGGCGTTGGCTGGATAAGCAACAATTTATGTACGCTAAATCCTTCTTATCATAGCAGTACGCTTGGCGTGGCGTTCGCTGCCCAAAGGTGTGGCATCGGGTCGCGTCCAGACGAAAAGGGCCACACAGCAGAACAGGGTCGCTGTTACGCCTAGTACCGGGACAGGTGCGCCGCCCAGCCATAATACCAGCCAGCTCAGGAACAGCAGTACCGTGGCAAGACGCTTGGCTGGCCTGGCGATGGCCCGCTGCCGTTGCCAGGCGCGCAGCGGCGGGCCCAGCCGAGGGTGGTGCCACAACCAGCGCGCCAGTCGCGGCGAGCCCTTGGGTGCCGCCCAGGCGGCGAGCAGCAGGAATGGCGTGGTCGGCAGCAGCGGCACCACCAGCCCGGCGGTTCCCAGTCCGATGCAGCTGTAAGCCAGCGCTTGCCAACCAAGGCGTACCAAAGGGTCTCTCATGGCAACCTCGCTCTGCTCTTGTGACTGGTGCCGCGACATGGTTTCCAGCGGTGTTACTAAGTAGTATTTTATATACATGTTTATAGACGCTGCCAAGTCCGGTATCGACACTACCGCTCCTCGCTTACCCGCCTGGCGCTGGCTGTTTCCGCTGGCGGCGTTGCATGCCGCCGCGATGGTGCCGCTCTCTCTGCTGGCGCTCTACCACGGCTGGACACCGGTGCAACTGGCGACGCCGGCCGCCCATGCGCGGGAAATGCTGTTCGGTTTTGCCCTGGCGGTGATCGCCGGCTACCTGCTGGGCCCCATGCCGCGTCGGCAACTGGGTCTGCTGGTGACGCTGTGGCTGGTAGGCCGGCTGGGCGTGCTGGACTGGTCGGGTGCGGCTATCGCTTCGCTGGCCGATGGCGCCTTCGCCCTGTGGGTGGCCTCGCGCCTGGTGCCGCGCTTCATCGCCGCGAAGAAATGGCGTAACCGACTGCTCTCGCCGCTGCTGGGCATGCTCTGCCTGTTGGCCGTGGTGACCCTCACCTGGCGCTACCTCGGAGATATGCCGACCACGGCGCCGCTGATGCACCAGAGCGTATTGTGGCTGGTACTGCTGATGTCCTTCATGGGCGGGCGCGTCATCGCCCCGGCGGTCAATGGCTACCTGATGAAGCGCTTCCGCGCTGCCGGCACCGGCGTGCAGCCACGTCTCGAGGCGGCATTGATCGTGCTGCTGGGAGTGGCCCCGTTCCTGATGCTATGGGTCACGCTACGTCCGCTGGCGGCTCTGATGGTGCTGACGGCGGGCCTGCTGGTGCTGGCGCGTATCTGGCGCTGGGAGCCGCTACGCTGTCAGGAGCGCCCGGATTTGCAGGTGCTGATGCTGGGCTACGCCTGGATCGCCATCGGCCTGCTGCTGCTGGCACGCAGCTGGTGGGCGCCGCAGCATGCCAGTACCGCCTTGCACGCCTTCACCGTCGGTGCGCTTGGCACCCTGGCCAGTGCGATCATGCTGCGTCACGTGATCCTGCGTGCCAAGCGAGGCCCGGAGGAAGAGGCAGCACTGCTACCGCTGGCCGGCCTGTTCGCCGTGGCGGCCGTGCTGCGCCTGTGGGCGATCGAGGCAGGCTCCCACTGGCTGCTGCTGTTATGGGCCTCGGCCCTGTCCTGGAGTCTGGGTTGGCTGATGGTGGCCTGGCGATTGCGGGTGTGGTCGGGGCGTGTGGCAAGGCAGGTGGAAAGGCGTGCGGACCGGAGGGTGTCCACTGCGCACATCGGCAAACTTGACCCGGGACAATAGAGCGGCGAGCTGTCGAGACGACACCGATAGCCGATGTCATACTCACCGGCAACAGGGCATGGCGCGCTCCATGCCGAGGTTTCAAGAGGCTGTTCCGCTCATGCAAGACGATCAACTGTTCAATCGCCCACTGGTGGAAAAGTACGACCGCCCGGGGCCCCGCTACACCTCCTATCCGACGGCGCCGCAGTTCCATGCGGCCTTCGCCGAGGACGACTATCGCGCCGCAGCGGAGCGCAGCAACCGGGTCGCCTCGCCCAAGCCGCTGTCGGTCTACGTGCATATCCCGTTCTGCAAGAGCCTGTGCTACTACTGCGCCTGCAACAAGATCATCACCCACAACACCGAGCGTGCGGCGGAGTATCTCGACTGGCTGAAGCACGAGATCCGTGTGCAGGGCGCGCTGTTCGACGAGAATCGGCGCATGACCCAACTGCACCTGGGCGGCGGTACCCCCACCTACCTGAGCAACGCCCAACTCGGCGAGCTGATGGCGGCCCTCGACGAGGCCTTCCACTTCGCCGAGCCTGCGGCGCGCGAGTTCTCGCTGGAAGTCGATCCACGCACGGTCACGCCAAGCCAGATCCACGAGCTGCACGACCTCGGCTTCAACCGGCTGAGCTTTGGCGTACAGGATTTCGACCCCGACGTGCAGAAGGCGGTCAACCGCGTGCAGAGCGAGGAGCAGGTCATCGAGCTGGTGGCGGCCGCCCGTGAGGCCGGCTTCCAGTCGGTCAGCGTCGACCTGATCTACGGCCTGCCATTGCAGACGGTGGCAAGCTTCGACGCCACCCTGGCGAAGATCATCGCCCTGCGCCCGGATCGTATCGCCGCCTACAGCTATGCCCACCTGCCGGAGCTGTTCAAGGCCCAGCGGCTGATCCGCCCCGAGGACATGCCGCCGCCGGAGCGCAAGCTGGAGCTGTTGGAACTGACCATTCGCCGCCTGACCGCGGCCGGCTACGTCTACATCGGCATGGATCACTTTGCCCTGCCCGACGACGAGCTGACCCTGGCCAAGGAGAACGGCACCCTGCAGCGCAACTTCCAGGGCTACTCCACCCATGCCGACTGCGACATGATCGGGCTGGGCATCACCTCCATCGGCAAGGTCGGCGACAGCTACAGCCAGAACGTCAAGGAGACCGCCCAGTACCAGGCGCGGCTCGAGGCGGGGCGGCTGCCGGTGATGCGCGGCTATCGGCTCAACGATGACGACCGCCTGCGCCGCGACGTGATCAATGCCCTGATGTGCCACGGGCGCATCGACTTCGCTGACATCGAGGTGCGCCACGACATCGTCTTCCGCGACTATTTCGCCGATGCCCTGGGCCAGCTCGAGGAGATGCAGGCCGACGGCCTGCTGTCGATTGACGCCGCCGCCATCGAGGTGCTGCCCGCCGGGCGCCTGATGATGCGCAACATGGCCATGGCCTTTGATGCCTATCTCACACCCAACGAGGGGCGCTTCTCGCGTACGGTATAGGTCTGCCGAGAGGAGTCGAACGAGCGGCGTCCAGTGAACGCCGCTTCCTGCGGTTCGAGCCCTCGCAAGTGGGCCTCGGGATAGGGCGCCGAGGTGAGCTGTGGCCTTCTCGGCTTCACGCCGGTAGGGGCTTGGCGGCCAGCCTGGCAGGGACAGGTAGCGCTGTCTGGCTGGCTTCGACAGTCTGGGGGCGGTACTTGCGCATGATATGGCGTAGTCGCTTCATCACGTTGAGGTTGGCTGACTCCATCCTGGCCAGGGCCTGCATCGCCTCGTCCATCTCGCCAGCCTGGTACATGCGTACGGCTGCAATGGCCTGACGGTGCACCTCGCGATGTGGGAGTTCCAGGGCGCGAAAGTCCTCGTCGTCGCCAAAGTGCATGTCGCCGGCTGCGGCATAGTACCAGCGGCCAAGCGCGCACTGGGTTTCATCGGGCAGCTCGTCGGCGGTGGTGGAGGAGAGCCCCATGAGGATTCGGTACACCTCCAGCTTCACCTCGAGCTCCTCCAGATTGGCCAGCTCCACTTCGCTCAGCATGGCAGAGAAGGTCAGCGCCTGACTGCTTTCCCGGCTCAGTGTCAGCAGCCGTTCGGTGCGTTGCATCACCTGGCTGGCCGCGGCGCTTAGCCGCTCGGTTTCACACGCATTGCGATGCATGGCGGCATCCACCGTGCCGGTCTGGGCGAGAATGCTGCCGGTAAGGCTACTGATCTCCTCGGTGGCTGCTCCGGTACGGGTGGCAAGTTCGCGTACCTCGGTTGCCACCACGGCGAAGCCGCGCCCGGCATCGCCGGCCCGTGCGGCTTCGATGCTGGCATTGAAGGCCAGCAGCGTGGTCTGAAGCGAAATCTCTTCGATCAGGTGAACGAAGTTGCCGATGCTGTCAGCGTCGCCGCGCAGAGAGGTGACCTGCACCGCCGCCTGGCCGATACGCTGGTTTAGGCTGCTCAGCTCCTCGACCATGGCATCCAGGGCCTCCTGGCTCTGCTGCGATTCGCCTGTGGTGTGGTCGGCCACGCGCCGGTTATCGACAAGCAGTCCAGAGAGTTCGGAGAAGGATTCACGCAACGCGGCCAGGGAGTCGCCGAAGCCGGTGAGGTTGGCGAAGAGGTGTCGATGAACTTGGCGCTCGGCCTCGAGCTCCAGGAGTCGAGCTTGCAGCCGGTCCCGCTCCTCACGCAGCGCTTCGCTGTCGCTCGCCTTGGGTTGGGCCTTTTTCCATAGTCGCATGGCGTCTCCTGTCGTCAGGAAGGTCTGGCGCCCGCCGGGGCGGGCGCGGGCAACAAGGCAGGGTTCAACCGGCCCGTTCGAACAGCAGGTTGTTCTCCAGGTGGATGTGCTCCATCAGGTCCTCGCGGAATTCGCGCAGGCCGGTGTAGAGGGCGCGCCAGGTGGTGCAGGCGCCCTTGGGCGGGGTGATGTCGTCGGTGAGCCGCATTACCTGCTCCAGGTTCTCGCCGTGATCGTCGTGCTCGTGGCGCATCACCGCGATCGGCCCCTGGGCCTGGGCGGCCATGCCGTTGCGCAGCATGGGGAACAGGATCTGCTCCTCCTTCTGCATGTGGCTCTCCATTTCCTGGTGAATGACCATCAGCAGGTCGGCCAGCCCGTTGGGGCAGGTGTCGCGATCGCCATGAACCTGCTCCACCCGGCGCGCCATGCGGATCAGCTCGGGCAACTGCTGGCGGTGCACGTCGTGGTAGCGGGTCAGGATATGGTCGATCAGCTCGGCGTTGCTGGCCTCGCGCCAGTCGTGCTGCTCGCTGCTGGCGGCCGGCAGCGCCTCGAGTTCAGCGACCAGCTTGTCGACATGCAGGCCGGCGCGCTCGGCGGCCTGGCGCAGGCTGATGCGCCCACCGCAGCAGAAGTCGATATGGTGGCTATGGAAGATGCGGGTGGCACCGGGAAGCGACAGGGCGATGCGGCCAACGGTCTGTTCCAGCAGGTTCATGCGGCATACCTCGATGATGGATGACACTCTGACAGAGCAATCGCCATGCCACTTTTTCACTCCTTTTTTATCAATGGGTTGCTGTTTGGATGGTAAATTTCACCTTGCTCGGTTAAGGTGATTTCTACCTTGTAAGGTGTTTTTTACCATGCTGGACGATTCTCTCCTCGCCGACCTCACCGCCGACCTGCCCAGTGTCGTGCGCCTGCAGCGTCTGGTACGTACCCTGCGTGAGGGCTTCCGCTGCGGCGCGGTGTGCCTGCTGCGGTTGCAGGATGACGTGCTGGCGCCGGTGGCGGTGGAGGGGCTGGTGCGCGAAGCGTTGGGGCGACGCTTCGAGGTGGCCCGTCATCCGCGTCTTGCCGCCATTCTCACGAGCCGCCGCTCGACCCTGTTCCCGCCGGACTCCAGCCTGCCCGACCCCTACGACGGCCTGGTCGAGCAGCAGCCGGGAGAGCCGCTGCACGTGCACGATTGCATGGGTATCAGCCTGCACGTCGAAGGGGAGCCGTGGGGCGTGCTGACCCTGGACGCCCTGGTGGCAGGTACCTTTGACGAGGCTGCACGCACGGCGCTGGAGCGCTACGCACTGCTGGTCGAGGCTGCGGTACGCGTCTCGCGCCTGGAACAGGAAGTGCGCGCGCTGCGCATGGCGAACCACGGCGTGATCCCGCATGCCGAGCCGGGCGAGGGTGGCGAAATTCTCGGCCATAGCACCGGGCTGCAGCGCCTGCTGAACGAACTCGACGTGGTGGCGGAATCCGACCTGCCGGTGCTGCTGATGGGCGAGACCGGGGTGGGCAAGGAGCTGTTCGCCCGGCGTCTGCACCAGCGCTCGCCACGGCGCGAGCAGCCATTGGTGCAGGTCAACTGTGCGGCACTGCCCGAGACCCTGGCCGAGAGTGAGCTGTTTGGCCACGTGAAAGGGGCCTTCTCCGGTGCCACGGCGGATCGTGCGGGCCGCTTCGAGGCCGCCGACGGTGGCACCCTGTTCCTCGACGAGGTGGGCGAGCTGCCGCTGGCAATCCAGGCCAAGCTGCTGCGTGCGCTGCAGAACGGCGAGGTGCAGCGCCTGGGCGAGGATACCCCGCGCCGGGTCGATGTGCGCATCATTGCCGCCACCAACCGCCGGCTGGCCGACGGCGTGCGCGAAGGCCACTTTCGTGCCGATCTCTATCACCGGTTGTCGGTCTATCCGGTGGCGATCCCACCGCTGCGCGAGCGCGACAGTGACGTGCTGGTGCTGGCCGGTCACTTTCTCGAGATCAACCGTGCCCGGCTCGGCGTGCGCAGCCTGCGCCTGGCGCCGGCGGCCGAGGCGGCGCTGCTGGCCTACGCCTGGCCGGGCAACGTGCGTGAACTCGAGCACGTCATCAGCCGGGCGGCGATCAAGGCGCTGGGGCATGGCGCCCGGCGCGACGATATCGTTACCCTCGAGCCGGAGTGGCTCGACCTGTCTTATGGCGAAACGTTGAAGGGCGAAACGTTGAAAGCCAGTCGCGACGAATCCGCTGTCCCTGGTGTGGAGCCGAGTGTGGCAACGAACGACATCGAGCCGCTGCGCAGCCAGGTCGAATCCGCGCAGCGGCGGGCGATTCGCCAGGCCTTGGCGGCGAGCGGCGACAACTGGGCGAATGCCGCCCGGAGGCTTGCCGTTGACCCCAGCAACCTTCACAAGTTGGCACGTCGCTTGGGGATCAAGTAGTTATCGGATTGCAAGCGTTAGCGTTAAAAATAAAACCCAGATATGGTGCTTGATCCCCTAGACTTGGCTATATATGGTAGCCAAGGCCCCGGTTGGGGGCATTGGCACAGGCTTGACGCATATCAGTGCAGGCAGGCGGCGTCGAGCTTAGGATGATCGGTTTCATGGCCACCTGGCCGCACCGAATCCATGGGTTCGCTTCACCGGAGAGTCGCTATGCTTCCTCTTTCTCTGTCGCGCTTGCCACGCCCCCCGGCCCCGACTCGACTGATTCGTGCCATCGATCCCCGCGTGCCGCTTGCGGTGAAGCGTCAACTGATCGAGCCGCTGCTCAACCGTACCTTCGCCGAGCCTCTGGCAGAGGGCGAGTTCGATGTGCTCGAAGGGCGGCGCATCTCGCTGCACATCGAGGACCTGGGCGTGGCGCTGACGCTGACCCTCGATGCGGAGCGCTTCCGGCTCAGCCCGGAGGCGGGCGAAGCCACCATCCGCGGCGGCTGGCGCGAGTTCCTGTGCCTGGCGACCCGGCGCGAGGATCCCGACGCGCTGTTCTTCCAGCGCCGGCTGGTGATCGAGGGCGATACCGAGCTCGGCCTGATGGTCAAGAACCTGCTCGACAGCCGCGAGGAGGGCCTGGCCCAGGGCCGGCTCGGGGAATGGCTGGCACGCTTCGAGCGCATGGCGCGCCAGGAACGTTGAACGATTTGAACTTTTGACCCTGACTGGAGATCCCTGCATGAGTACTTCCACCAAGGCCGTCAAGACATCCCACGAGGTGCCTATGCAAGCGCCCTCACGCGATATCTGGGACTCCAAGTATCGGCTCAAGGATCGTCATGGCCGGCCCGTCGACAAGGACGTGGCGGCGACCTGGGATCGCGTTGCGCGTGCCCTGGCCGCGGTGGAAGGCGACAAGGCCGAGGAGTGGCTGCCCAAGTTCCGCTGGGCGCTGGAGAACGGCGCCATTCCCGCCGGACGCATCATGTCCAACGCCGGCGCCGAGGACTACAAGCCGGCGGTGAGCCTGATCAACTGCACCGTCTCGCGCACCATCCGCGACTCCATGCATGACATCCTCTCCTCGGTAGTGGATGCCGGCATGACCCTCAAGGCGGGCTGCGGCATCGGCTACGAGTTCTCCACCCTGCGTCACAAGGGCGCCTTCGTGTTCGGCGCCGGCGCCGGCACCAACGGCCCGCTGGCGTTCATGGATATCTACGACAAGATGTGCTTCACGGTGGCCTCGGCGGGCGGTCGCCGCGGCGCCCAGATGGGCACCTTCGACGTCGGCCACCCCGACGTGCGCAGCTTCATCGAGGCCAAGCGCGAAGCCGGCCGGCTGCGCCAGTTCAACCTCTCGCTGCTGATCACCGACGAGTTCATGGAAGCGGTGAAGAACGACGCCGACTGGCCGCTGGCCTTCCCGCTGCACGCCGGCGAGAAGGAGGACGTCAAGCCCGAGGACCTGATCTACCGCGACTGGCCGGTGATCGAGGAGGGTTACAGCGTTGACGCCGAAGGCCGCGTGGCCTGCCGTATCGTCGAGGTGATCAAGGCCCGCGAGCTGTGGGACACCATCATGCGTTCCACCTACGACTTCGCCGAGCCGGGCTTCATCCTGATCGACCAGGTCAACCGCATGAATAACAACTGGTTCTGCGAGGAGATCCGCGCCACCAACCCCTGCGGCGAGCAGCCCCTGCCGCCGGAAGGTGCCTGCCTGCTCGGTTCGGTCAACCTGACCCGCTTCGTCATCGACCCCTTCGGCAAGAAGCCGCGCTTCGACTGGGAGCGCTACCGCCAGGTGGTGGCGATCTTCACCCGTATGCTCGACAACGTGGTCGAGATCAGCGGTCTGCCCCTTGAGGGCCAGCGCCGCGAGATCGAGGCCAAGCGCCGTCACGGCATGGGCTTCCTCGGCCTCGGCTCGACCCTGACCATGCTCAAGATCCCCTATGGCTCCGCCGAGTCGCTGGCCTTCACCGAGGAAGTGAGCCGCAACCTGGCCCTCGAGGGCTGGAAGCAGGCGCTGGAACTCTCCCGCGAGAAGGGCATGGCGCCGATACTGGCCGAGGACTTCGAGATCACGCCGAAGATGATGCGCGAGCGCCCGGAGTTGGCGAAGGACGGCTATGAGATCGGTGATAAGGTGCCGGGGCGCATCCTGCACGCCCGCTACAGCCGCTACATGCAGAAGGTCGCCGAGGTGGAGCCGGAGCTGGTCGCGGCGCTGGCCGAGCACGGCGCGCGTTTCACCCACCACAGTTCCATCGCACCGACCGGCACCATCTCGCTGTCGCTGGGCAACAACGCCTCCAACGGCATCGAGCCGTCGTTCTCGCACCGCTACTTCCGCAACGTGATCCAGTCGGGCAAGAAGACCAAGGAGCAGGTGGAAGTGGTCTCCTTCGAACTGGCGGCCTACCGCCACTTCATCGCCAGCGACGCGGTGGAGAGCGACCTGCCGGATTATTTCATCACCGCCGACGCGGTCAGCCCCAAGCAGCACGTGGCGGTACAGGCGGCGGCCCAGGTGTGGGTCGACTCGGCCATCTCCAAGACGGTCAACGTGCCCACCGAGTTTCCCTTCGAGCAGTTCAAGGATCTCTACCTTGACGCCTACGAGAGCAAGCTCAAGGGCTGCACCACCTTCCGCTTCAACCCCGAGGCGTTCCAGGGCGTGCTGGTGCGCGAGGACGATCTCAAGAACACCACCTACGTGTTCGAGCTGGAGAATGGCGAGACGCTGGAGCTCAAGGGCGACGAGAAGGTGATCTACGACGGCGAGGAGCACAACGCAGCGAACCTGTATGACGCGCTGAAGGAAGGCACTTATGGCAAATGGTAAGTCTGTGCCCTTCCAACGGCCGGTAGCGAGGGGCGCCGGGGACACGTCGAAGAGGAGGTCCGACACCATGGATGGTATCGGTAGCGTACAGGGAAGTATTCACAGCGCCTCCTCGCAGACGTGTCGCCGGATCAGCCCCGAGCGAGCGAAGCTGCGCGTCTTTGAATTCCTTTCCGCAGGAGCCCCGTGATGGCCGTCGAAATCAAGTCCAAGATCGTTTCCTACAGCGTCAAGAAGGCGGTGGAAGCGCCGCCGCTGGCCGACGAGAACCCACTCACGGTACGTATCCCCTCGCGTCCCGAGGGCACCCTCGAGGCCGTTTCAGAGAAGATCTCCTACGTCGGCGCCGAGGGCCGCAAGAAGGTCTACCTGTTGGTCTCCTTCATGCCGGTGGAGGGCGTGCTCGACGGCAAGCGCGTGGTGATCGAGCGTCCGGTGGAGTTCTTCTTCCCCTCCGGCCAGCTCTCCAGCGAACACCAGTGGATCACCGCCACCATGCGCAGCCTGTCGCTGGCCGCCCGCGGCGGCTACGTCACCCAGGCGGTGGCCGACCTGCGCAAGGTGGCGTGGGACAAGGGCCTGGTGCGCTGCGGCATGAACCGCTGGGGCAAGCCGATGTTCCACGACTCCGAGGTGGCGGCCATCGCCTGGTCGATCCAGCAGATCCTCTACCGCCGCGGCTTCCTCGACCAGGACGGCAACCAGGTGCCGGTGGAGGAGCTGGTGCGCCGCTACGCCCACCGCCTGACCCACGGCCACCCCTGGCAGCCGCCCACGCCGGAAGAGGAAGCGCAGGCCGAGCAGCAGGCCAAGGCGGCAGTCGCCGAAGAGAAAGGCGATGGCCCCACCGTGGTCGGTCACTGCCCGGAGTGCCGCGGCGAGCTGATCATGATGGATGGGTGTCCGACGTGCTATGCGGGCTGTGGCTGGTCCAAGTGCGGGTAGGCTTGGACGAAAACTGGCTGCGCTCGGCCATTACCACCACTCCAGAAGCCGGACGTGTTCCGGCTTCGTCGTGTCCGGGGTCAGGCGGCGACGATCCTGGGGCCGCCGTTGGTCTGCGGCAGTGCCATGTCGCCGTCGGTGATGACCACGTCGAAGTCGTCGAGGCGGGCGAAGTAGGCAGGGCGCACCTGGCCGATCTTGCTCTCGTCTACCACCAGCAGGCGTTGCTCGGCGCAGGCGATGGCGGCCTGCTTGGGAGCGACCTCGTGGAAGTGGAAGCAGCTGACGCCGCGTTCGGCGTGCACGCCGGCGGCGGAAATGAAGGCGCGGTTGATGCCCAGGCGCTTGATCGCCGCGCTCATGTCGTCGCTGCCGAAGGACTGAGAGCTGGCATGGTAGAGGCCACCCAAAAGTACCAGGCGCACCTCGGACATCAGGCTGACCGCGTTGGCCACGTTGAGGGCGTAGGTCACCACGGTGAGGCGTTCGCGGGTGGCGAGCTGGCTCACCAGGGGGAGCAGGGTGGTGCCGCAGTCGATGAACAGGGTGTCGCCATCGGCAATGAAACCGGCGGCGCGTTCGCAGAGACGACGCTTGGCCAGGGCATGGCTGTCCTTCTGCACGTCGACGTCGTAGACCGGGGCATAGTGCGGATGGTTGGCCATCACCAGGCGTCCGCCGAGCAGGGTCATGGCGCCATCGCTTGCGGCCAAGTCGCGGCGAATGGTCATTTCCGAGACACCGCAGAGGCGGGCGGCCTCGCGGAGATGGATGGTACCGCCACCGGCAAGCGCCTGCTGTAGACGGGCCAGGCGCATGGCGCTGCGGTCTTTCATTCCCTGCTCCCCACCTTGGTCACTGCTTCGAAAGCCTCACTCAATGAGAATGCCGACAAACTACTGCGCTCGCCCATGCGGCGTTGAAAACCTTTTCAAGATGCTCATTTACAGCCAGTAAACTGCGCTCTTTCAAAGGTTTTCGCCTTGCCTGGCCATCGCTCGCTACGTTTGTCAGTATCCTCAATGTCCCTCGCTCGAAGATCGCTTCGGCTGGTCCTATGCTGAGCCAGATGCCAATGTTTTTCCACTCATCATGGGCTGGACGCAGCGATAATCGGAAAGAACTCTTTTCTTGAGAGTACTACGTTTCTTGAGAGTACTACGTTCATGATCCACTCCATCCTAGTGGTCTGTCGCGGCAATATCTGTCGCAGTCCCGTAGCGGCGGCGATGCTCCAGCGCCAGTTGCCCCGCTGCCGCGTGAGTTCGGCCGGGTTGGCCGCCTTGACCGATCGAGGCGTCGAGCCCAGTGCGCGAGCGCTTGCCGAAGCCGAGGGGCTCGACGTGTCCCGCCATGCGGCCCGGCAGCTCGAAGCGCAGCATCTGATGGAGGCAGACCTGGTACTGGTGATGAGCGAAGAGCAGCGGCGAGAGATCACCGAGCGCTGGCCCCAGGCGATGGGTAAGGTCATGCGTCTGGGGCACTGGCTTGCCCAGGGCCAGGGGTGCGATATTCCCGACCCTTATCGTCGCTCTGTGGAGACGTTTCGGCAGACGCACCAGCTCCTGGGCGACGCCGCCCGAGAGTGGATCAGGCGACTGTAGCGCCAGGGCCGTGCTCAAGGACTGACGTCCAACTGCTTGATGTTCCTTCGCAGTAGGTATCGTGGCTCTTGCCAAGGATCGCTTTGGCTCACTTTTCCTGCTGATTTTTCCTCATACGTTTTTTCCTGTCCTTCCATGCTTTTCTTAGCGTTTTTTTATTCCCCATTTTCAGCCCACGGCTGACCCAAAAACCATCTGGTGCCGTTGAAACGCCAATGTAACCTGAATGTATCTTTGGCTTCATCAAGGCGTCATGTTTTTTGCATCTGCGAAGTTACGAAATGTAACTACCAGGTCGGTGCCGCAACGAAGCCGGACAAGAAGAAAAGAATGGCTTCGGATGGCTGCCAGTGAATCCGGGGCGGTAGCGTGTCGATGGGATCCCGCAGGGGAGACGGAACAATGATGACGTTAGCGAACAGAGAAGGCATTTGGGCTCTTGACAGTTCGAATGGCCGCTCCCGGGCAGCGAGCAAAGCGAGATTTCTAGCTGCGTTGACGCTGATGATCGTGCTGATTTTCCTGGCTGGTTGCGCATACTCGCCGGGTGGCCATATCGATGAAAGGCGGCTTGACGAAGCGCTCGATGCGAGGGTCGACATACAGCCAATAACGCCAGAACTGGTCATGGGCATGAGGATTGTCGAGCCGGCTTCGAGGCCGCTTCCCGCCGAACTGCAGCGTGAACTCGAACAATATGAGTATCGTCTTGGGCCCGGTGACGTCGTCAGCGTCATCGTCTACGACCACCCGGAATTGACCATACCGGCCGGTAGCGAGCGCGCGGCGTCGGAAACCGGCAATCGGGTGCGCCCCGACGGGACTATGTTCTATCCCTATGTCGGCCGGGTGCAGGTGGCGGGAATGACGCTCGAGGAATTGCGTGGACTGATCACCCGCCGGCTTTCCGAGGTCATCACCAACCCGCAGGTGGAGGTTGGCATCGCCGCGTTCCGCTCGCAGAAGATCTATGTGAGCGGAGCCGTGGAACGCCCGGGAGTGCAGCCTCTGACCATCGTGCCGTTGACCGTTCTGGACGCCATCAGCGAAGCGGGCGGTGCGCGCAACGATGCCGACTGGCACAACGTGCTGCTCAACCGCGACGGGCGTGAGGAGCGCATCTCCTTGTTCGCCATGCTGCGCCAGGGCGATCTGACACAGAACCGTCTGCTGCGTGACGGCGATCTGTTGCACGTACCCACCTCCGAGAACCAGAACGTGGTGGTGCTTGGTCAGGTATTGAAGCCTGGAGCCATTGCGCTGGGCAACGAGCGCCTGTCGCTGACGGATGCTCTGGCCCGGGCCGGCGGCGTCAATGAGAGCCGGGCGCAACCCTCCGGTATCTTTGTAGTACGCGGAAATCCGCCGGAAAGCGAGAAATTGGCAACGGTCTATCAGCTGGATATCAGCGATGCAACACGCCTGATGCTGGGCACCAGATTCCCCCTGAATCCCCAAGATGTCGTCTATGTGACCTCAGCGCCGCTGGCACGTTGGAACAATGTCATCTCGCTGCTGATTCCTTCGGTGACACTGCCGGGTGATGTTGCCAGGTCGGTGGATAACGTCGGTGAACTGTAAGGCTTGCTTGTCTCGTTAAATCACGAGTAAAGAGGCATCGACATGACGATTTTTTCCAACCCGCCAGGATCTCCTCCGGCACCTTCCGAGAGCAGCGACATAAGCCTGAGGAAGCTGGTCGACGCGCTGAACGGCAGGAAATTTCTCCTACTTGGCAGCATCCTGGCATTCATGCTGGCGGGGTATTTTTATTCGAGTTCCCAGCCACGTATCTATCAATCCGATGCGCTGATCCAGGTCGAGAACCGGGCCGCGATATTGAGCCTTCTCGATTCGCTGGCCGGGGGTGAGCAGCTCGGCAACCCGACCGCGGCCGAGCTCGAGATACTTCAGTCGCGCATGGTCATGGGGGAAACCGTCGATCGGCTCGACCTGACGCTTAACATCGAGCCGCGCCGAATGCCATGGGTAGGCGACTTCCTGGTCAACCATGGCGTCCAGTACGCCTGGTTGGAACGTCTCGTACCCGAGTTCCTGCTCCAGCGTTTGCCGGGTGCCAAGGCGTCGTTGGGATCGCCTTATGTCTGGGCGGGAGAGACGCTACGGCTCTCCCGCTTCGAAACGCCGGTAGAGAACGAAGGCTGGCAGCACACTCTGAGGGTCACGGGTGAAGACACCTACGAGCTGTGGCTGGACGAGACGCTCCTGCTGAGCGGCCGAGCCGGCGAGACGGTCTCCAACGAACAGGGCTATCGCATATTCGTCAGCCAACTGGACGCCCATGCGGGGGCCGAGTTCCACGTCCGGCGCATGTCCCGGCTCAGTGCCATCGGTCAGCTCCAGCGGCGCTTCATGATCATGCCGCGCGGCAAGGACTCGGGCGTCTACCAGGTATTCCTGAACGGGCCGGATCGGATCCTGACCCAGCAGACGCTGGATACCATCACCGGGGTATTCCTGACCCAGAACGTGCAACGCCAGTCGGAGGAAGCCGAGAAACAGCTCGCCTTCCTCGACGAGCAGATTCCCCAGGTCAACGAGCTGTTGACGGAAGCGGAAAATCAACTGAACAGCTATCGTTCCCAGCGCGATTCCGTCGATCTCACCTTCGAAACCCAGAACCTGCTCACCCGGCTGGTAGCGGTCGAGAATCAGCTCACCGAACTGGCCTTGGCCGAAGCGGATCTGGCCGAGCGCTTCCGGCCGACGCATCCCAACTATCAAGCGCTGCTACGGCAGCGTTCACAGCTGCAGGCGGAGCGCGAGAGAATCAATGCTTTGGTCGGCGAGCTACCCGAAACCCAGCAGGAGGTACTGCGGCTGACCCGGGATACCCAGGTCAACCAGCAGGTCTACGTGCAACTGCTCAACCAGCGTCAGGAGATGCGCCTGCTCAAGGCCGGCACGGTGGGCAACGTGCGTATTCTCGACAATGCCGAAATGCAGCCGGGTATCATCTCGCCACGGGTTCCGCTCACTACGCTCATCAGTGGCTTGATCGGTGCGCTGCTGGCAGCGTTGGGCGTCATCCTGCGGCTGTTGCTGAGCCAGGCGGTCAAGAGCCCCGACCAGCTCGAGGAGATCGGGCTGCCGGTGTATGCCACGCTGCCTGACTCGGCGGGACAGGGCCGGCTCACGCGACGCATGCGGCTGGCCGGAGCGAAGCAGCAGCAGGATGTCTTCCGCGGCCTGCTGGCAGTGGAAGAGCCCGCAGAACTTTCCGTCGAGGCGCTGCGCAGCCTGCGTACCAGCCTCTACTTCGCCATGCTGGAGGCGGGCAACAACCGCCTGATGATTGCCGGGGCGGGGCCGGGGGTGGGCAAGAGCTTCGTGGCGGCCAATCTCGCGGTGGTGTGCGCCCAGGCCGGCCAGCGCGTGCTGCTGATCGATGCCGACATGCGGCGCGGTCGTCTGCACCATGCCTTTCACGTCAAGGGTGTACCGGGCCTCTCGGAGCTGCTGGCTCAGCGAATCGAGCGTGACGAGGCGATTCGAGCCAGTGAGGTGGAGGGTCTGGACTTCGTGACCCGGGGCACGGTGCCACCCAATCCTTCCGAGCTGCTGATGCAGCGCAGCTTCCATGACTTTCTCCAGGCCATGAGCGGCGTCTACGACCTGGTGGTGATCGACACGCCGCCGGTACTGGCGGTCACCGATGCGGCCGTCGTCGGCAAGTTGGCCGGCACCAGCCTGCTGGTGGTGCGCTTCGGTGTCAATCCGCCAGCCGAGATCAAGGCGGCCAAGCGCCGGTTGGAGAGTGCCGGGGTGCGGCTGAAGGGCGCAATCCTCAACGGTCTGGAAAAGCCGACCAGCAACCGCTATGGCCATTATGGCAACTACATCTATGCCTACCGGTGACAGCGCATGGTGACCCAACTGCGCGAGCTTTACTCCTTGCTGTCTCCGGGACAGCGGCGACGCCTGCTGCGGTTGCAGGGCCTTATCATCGTCATGGCCTTCGCCGAGATAGCCAGCGTCATCGCCATCGGACCCTTCATGGCGGTGGTGGGCGACATGAGCCGGCTTCAGGGCGAGGGCTGGCTGGCCCAGGCCTACCGATTGAGCGGCTTCGACAGCCCCGAGCGCTTTCTCTCGCTGCTGGGCGTCAGCGTGCTCGCGGTACTGCTGGTGGCGGCAATGTTCTCCATGTACACCACCTGGCGACTGTCGCTCTATGGCGCCCAGGTCGGTGCGGAGCTCTCCAGCCGGCTCTATCGCTACTACCTGCATCAGCCCTGGCTGTTCCATGCCGGTGGCAGCAGCAGTCGGCTGATCAACCGTGCTTCACAGGAAGTCCAGCGAGTCACCAACCGGGTGATCAACCCCTTCATGCAGCTCAATGCCAAGCTGGTCATGGTGACCTGCATGTCGCTCACCATCTTCCTCTACAACCCGGTCGTGGCGGCCAGCGGCATCCTGATCTTCATTGCCTCCTACCTATTGCTGTACAAGACGGTTCGGCGCTTTCTGATCTCCAATGGCCGGCGGGTATCACGCTCACAGGCCAAGCGCTTCAAGCTGATGACGGAGGGGTTCGGCGGGATCAAGGATCTGCTGTTGCTGCGTCGCCAGGCCACCTTCACCACTCAGTTCGACCGGGCCAGCCAGCAGGTGGCGCGCGGCCAGGGGGTGACCCAGGGCCTGAGCGAGGCGCCCCGCTATGCCATCGAGATGGTTGCCTTTGGCTCGGTGATCCTGCTGGTGCTCTATTTGCTGAATTCCCACCAGGGCAACCTGGGCACGATCCTGCCGGCGCTGTCGATCTATGCACTGGCGGGTTTCAAGATGCTGCCGGCCTATCAGAAGATGTACGGCGCCATCTCGCATATCCGCGGCAACCTGGCGGCCTACGAATCGATTCGCGAGGATCTGATCGCCAGTCAGGCGCATGCCGAGGCAGAGCTGGTGGGAACCCACGACAAGGTACTTCCGCTGGTGCCGCAGAGAAGCATTCGGCTCGAGGAGGTGCACTTTCACTACCCGGGCAAGCGCGTGGCGGCACTCAACGGCCTGAACCTGACCATTCCCGTTGGAGCCCGGGTGGGGCTGGTGGGGGCGTCCGGTTCCGGCAAGTCCACTGCCGTGGACTTGCTGCTGGGACTGATCCAGCCGCAGCAGGGCCGGATTCTGGTGGACGAGAGGCCGCTGACCGAGGAGACCCTGCCACGCTGGCAAGCCTGCATCGGTTTCGTGCCTCAGCACATCTTCCTGGCCGATGCCACCATTCTCGAGAACGTCGCCTTTGGCGTGCCGCGCGAGGAGATCGATGCAGGGCAGGTCGAAGAGGCGGTGCGCATGGCCCAGCTCGACGAACTGCTCGCTTCCTTGCCCGACGGGCTCGAAACCTATGTCGGCGAACGTGGCGTACAGCTCTCCGGCGGGCAGCGCCAGCGTATCGGGATCGCCCGGGCACTTTACCGCAACGCCCAAGTGCTAGTGCTCGACGAGGCCACCAGCGCCCTTGACGGCATCACCGAACAGCGCGTGATGGCCGACATTGCGGCTATCGCCGGTGGCAAGACTCTGGTGATGATCGCGCACCGCCTGACCACGGTGAAGGATTGCGATGTGATCCATATGGTCGACCAGGGGCGGGTCACCGACAGCGGTACCTACGACGAACTGGTCGCGCGCAATGTCGCGTTCCGCATGATGGCCAATCTCTAGCTCGCCCGGAGCCTATCGCCATGAACCTGATTGCTGCGGTGCTGCTGTTCTTCGGCCTTAGCCTGGCGAGTCTCTACGTCTTCCCCAGCGGGTTGCCCCAGCCCGCCGATTTCCTGTTGCTTGGCTTCGCGGGGCTGATGTCGCTGCTGGCACTGGGCGACAAACGGCTTGCGGCATCCTCCTTTGCCCTCTGCTGGGCGCTGATGGTGCTGTGGGTACTGCTGGTCTGCCTGGGCTGGGCGCTGGTCATGGAGAGTACGGCGTTTTTCATCTACCCCGCCTTCTATCTCTTCAACTTCCTGGTGGGCATGGCATTGCTGCGTTTTCTCAGCCTATCCGGCGAGATGGGGCGCAGCCTGGTGCGCAACGGGCTCTCCATCGCGCTGCTGGTGGCGGCGAGCCAGGTGCTGCTGCAACTCGGAGCGGGGGCGAACCGTACCACGGGGAGTTTCAACAACCCCAACCAGCTGGCCTACTTCTCGCTGTGTGGCATCGTCGTGCTCATGCTGCTGGATGATTTTCGCCCGCCGCTGCGTCCGCTGATGCTGGCTGGATTGGTGGCGGCCGTGATCAGCATTCTCGCGGCTTCATCCCTGGGGGCCATGGGCGGTGCGGTGCTGGTCGGCTTGGGCTGGGTGGTGGCCAATCTGGATCGACTGCACCGTTTCGCCAGGCTGTTGCTGGTGGTGCCGCTGATTCTGGTGGTGGTGGTGGTGGTGAACCTGAGTTCGGATGGCCAGGTGCAGAGCAATCTGCAGTCGCGCATGGATCGCGCCCCGGACAAGGTGGAGAACGCCTACGAGGAGCGCAAGTACGACCGGCTGGCCAACTTCCCGGAATACGCCATTCTGGGGGCGGCGGAGGGCGAGCGTCGTCGCTTCGCTCCCTATCACAACAGCGAAATCCACTCCTCCTACGGCAACATGCTGTTCGCCTATGGCATCCCCGGGTTTGGGCTGTTCCTGGCCGTGATCTTCCTCGCGCTGCGCAATGCGCCGGTCTACGTCTGGATGGGGGTGGCGGGGCCGCTAGTCTATTCGCTCACCCACAATGGGCTCCGCTCGACGCTGTTCTGGATGATGCTGGCGATCTGCTGGCACCTCTATCGACAGGGTTGGGTGAGGCTGCGGGACACGGTGGCTGCGGCACCGGACATTCCGGAACTCGAACGTTGATGATAAAGGGGGCAAGGCCGATGCACTTCATGCCAAACAACCGCTTTTATCGATCGCTGCTGGGAATCGCGGCGACGCTTGGGGTCATCCAGGTGCTGCTTTGGTCCGGCTCGTCGTCCGCGCCGGCTGCCGCCTTCCCCTTGGCCGTCATCAGTGCCCAGGGGGAAACGGTACCGGTGGCGAGCCGCGGCGATGCCGCCGACGACCCGGCCATCTGGTACAACGCCGATGCTCCGGAGCGCAGCCTGGTGCTGGGAACCGACAAGAAGCGTGGCCTGGAAGTCTACGACCTGCAGGGGAACGTGTGCAGTCCCTGCCGGTGGGACCACTCAACAACGTCGATCTGCGCCAGGACGTGCTGCTCGACGGGCGGCGCATGGACGTCGCCGTGGCGACTCATCGTGAGGAGGAGAGCCTGGCGGTATTCGAGATCGATGCGAACGGGGAGGTGAGCCTGATCGGACTGGTCCCCACCGATTTGGAGGGTATCTACGGCATCTGCCTTTATCGCCACGGCGAGGAGCTGCACGTCTTCACCAATGCCAAGGATGGTAATTACCTCCAGCATCGCCTGGAGATCGTCCAGGGCGAACCCCGCGCCGAGCTGCTGCGCTATTTCCGGCTGGAAACCCGGCCCGAGGGTTGCGTGGTGGACGATGCCCGCTCGCTGCTGTTCGTCGGCGAGGAGGAGTTCGGTGTCTGGGTCATGCAGGCATCGCCGGAGGCGGGAACGAGCCGCGAGGTGGTGATCGAGGCGAAGACGCCGCTGGAGCCCGATATCGAGGGGCTGGCGCTGTACGCCGACCGGTACCTGATCGTCTCCAGCCAGGGCAACCATCGCTTCGCCGTGCTCGAAGCCTCGCCGCCCTATCGTTTGCTGGGCATCTTCCGTATCGACGAAGACAGCGAGAACGGCATTGGCAGCGTGCGTGAGACCGACGGGATCGAGGTCAGCGCGCTGAACTTCGGCGAGCGCTTTGCTACCGGGCTGGTCGTGGTGCAGAGCGGTAGAAATGCCTCGCAAAACCAGAACTTCAAGTATCTCGACTGGGCGCAGATCGCTGCGGCCCTGGAGCTTCCCGGTCAGGAGTGACCGGCGTCAGGCAATTCAGAGGAAGAGGCCATGCAGATTCCCTTGCAGCCACTGCTGGTGTTGCCACGCTGCGTCAAGCGGCGTGTGTTGGTGATGACCGATGCTGCGCTGATGGTGGCCAGCCTGCACGTTGCCGCTGCGCTGCATCGTGAAAGTCTGGCGCCGTTCGCCGAGCTGGGGCTATGGAGAACCAGCATCGTCGTGGCCCTGGCCAGCCTGGTGCTGTTTCACTGGCTCGGGCTCTATCGGATGGTGATCCGCTACATGAGCCATACCACGGTGCCCATCGTTGGTGCGGCGGTACTGCTCTCGGCACTGGTGGCGGAACTGGTCGGGCAGTGGATGGGCACGGGACTGGTGATGCCCATCGTGGTGACCTACGCCCTGCTGTTGCTGCTGGGCATCGGTAGCGTACGGTTTCTGCTGCGCGAACTCTATCTCCACAGCCAACGGCGCAAGCGGCGCCCGGTAGTGATCTACGGGGCCGGGGCGGCCGGGAGCGAGCTGGTGTCGGCCCTGCGCCATGGCCGTGAGTACGAGCCGGTGGCCTTCGTCGACGATTGGCGTGGTCTCAACGGTGCCTTGGTCGAAGGCTTGCGCGTGCACCAGCCGGTGGCCTTGGCGGCGCTGATCGAGGAGTACAAGGCCGCCATGGTGCTACTGGCCATTCCCAGTGCCCCGCGCTGCAGGCGCCGGGAGATCCTGCAGCGCCTCTCGGCCCTGTCGGTACCCGTCAAGACCATTCCCGGCAGCGCCGACGTCATCGCCGGTCGCGCGAGCATCTCGGAGGTGCGCGACGTGGCGCTGGAGGATTTGCTGGGCCGGGAGCCGGTGCCGCCCTTTCCCGACCTGATGGACGCCGATATTCGCGGCAAGACGGTGATGGTGACCGGCGCGGGCGGCTCCATTGGCAGCGAGCTGTGCCGGCAGATCCTGGCACAGCGGCCGGTGCGCCTGCTGCTGCTCGACAAGTGCGAGTTCGCTCTCTATGCGATCGAGCAGGAGTTGTCGCGACACCCCGCCGTGGCGGCAGGCGTCGAGCTCAAGCCGCTGCTGGTGTCGGTTCAGAGCGGCGATGCGCTGGCCACGCTCTTCGACACCTTCGAGGTGAATACCGTCTACCATGCCGCTGCCTACAAGCACGTGCCGATGGTCGAGTACAACCTGGTCGAGGGGGTGCGCAACAACGTCTTCGGCACCCTGGCGCTGGCCCAGGCGGCGATCCAGGGCGGCGTGTCTACCTTCGTCATGGTGTCCACCGACAAGGCAGTGAGGCCCACCAACGCCATGGGCGCCTCCAAGCGCTTGGCCGAACTGATCTGCCAGGCGTTCGCACATGCCGGCAGCCAGACCCGGTTCTGCATGGTGCGCTTCGGTAACGTGCTCGGCTCGAGCGGCTCGGTAGTGCCGCGATTCCGCCAGCAGATCGAGCGGGGCGGCCCGGTCGAGGTCACTCACCCCGATATCACCCGTTACTTCATGACCATTCCCGAGGCGGCACAGCTCGTCATCCAGGCCGGAGCCATGGGCAGCGGAGGGGAAGTGTTCGTGCTCGACATGGGAGAGCCGGTACGCATTCACGACCTGGCGGTGAACATGATCCGTCTCTCCGGCCTGTCGGTGAGGGACGAGCGGCACCCCGAGGGGGACATCGAAATCGTCTATACGGGGCTGCGGCCGGGCGAGAAGCTGTTCGAGGAGCTGCTGATCGGCGATGCGGCGGCACGCACGTGCCACGATCGGATCATGACCAGCTCCGAGCGCTACTGGGAGTGGTCGCTGCTCGAAGCCTTCCTGCGCCGGCTCGAGCGGGCGCTGGCCGCTTCCGACCACGCCACCGTTCGTCAGCTGCTGCTGGCGGCACCGCTGGATTACCGTCCGAGCGACGGCCTGGCCGACCTGATCTGGGAAGCGCGCCAGGCCCGGCAGTCGAGCGTCCGGCTCGACACCGTATTGAGTCCGATGGTCAAGGGAGGCTGAGATGCGAATCGAGCTACAGCTGATCAGGCTCTGGTTCATCCGCAAGGTGGAGGCCGCCGGCTACCATCTCCAGTCGATGAAGCGCTTCCGGCCCGTGGATGCGCGCAGTCACGAGGGCAACCCGCTACTGCTCAGCTATCGCCACCCGGGGCGCCGCCTGCTGCTGAACGCACCCGTGGCCTGGGGCTTCGGCCTGCTCAACTTCCCCTTCGACCGACCGCGCCCGCTCGCTGCCGTGATGCAGCGGGCCCTGTCCAGTCCTGGCCAGGAGCGTGCGCTGATTCGAGAGGCGCTGACGCACTTCTACCGTGACTGGCAGCCCCGTACGGCGGCTGAGTTCTTCGGTCTCGACGAGGACGAGGCCGGAGAGCTGGCTGCGCTGCCGACGTGGCTCTCGCCCTGGCCCTGGGACCCGCTCACGCTGGAGCAGAAGCGCGCCCAGCGGCGGCGTACGGAGGGGCGCGAGAACGCCAGGGTGCTGGGCCGGCCGCTTGGCGTCGAGGCGGGCTGGAAATTCTGCGGACCGGTGAGCGAACTCAAGCTGCACGTCGAGGTAGAGCGCCTGGCGCGGGTGCTGGAGTCGGTGCGCATCCATGGGATTCGCCGCCACGACGGCACCGATGGCGACATTCGCGCCATCGTGCTGAGTCATCCCGATGGGCGCTGGCGCTGGCAGGTGCTGGCAGGCCAGCATCGCTACGCCGTGATCAGTGCCCTAGGCGAGCCCCGCATCCCCATCCGGGTGGAGCACTTCGTGCGCCGCGAGGATGTGCTGCTCTGGCCGGGCGTGGCGTCCGGCCTGTTCAAGCCGTCGGCGGCGCTGAAGGTATTCGACGACTGCTTCAGCGAACGCGTGATGCAACCCGTTCTGGCGCTGACGGAGCCGTGCCTGCCATATCGGAACCGAGAGGGGGCTCAGCATGAAGTGGAAGCAGATACGAAAAGGTTTGACCCGGGGCTGGCGCAGTAAGCGGCGTGGCCAGCGGCAGTACCATGTTGCCGGGCTGGCCGGATTCGAAGCGTTGGCCGCGGCCTTGGCCGAGCGCGATATCGATCATCTCTTCCTGCATTGGCCGGGTGCCGAGGTGGCCTGGCCCGGCGGGGAGGAGATCGTGCTGCTGGTGGCCGACGAAGGTGTGCCGCAGGCGACGGCACTGATGCGTCCCGCGGCGCGGCCGGGTGACCTGCGCTGTACACTTTACAGCGTGGGAGGCCTGCCGGGTAGCGACCGCAACCGCGTGGCCTATCTGCCGGTGCGCCGAGCGCGCGAACTGCTTGCCAGCATGCGCGGCCGGCCGGCGCCCCGGCGAGCCAACGATGCCCAGCGGCTATTGGCAGTCAGTGCGGAGGCGGTCTACCACCTTGGTCTTGCCAGCAGCCTGCCAACTGCCGCAACCGCCGGCGAGGGCGACTCAGCCTCGCCTTTGGCCTCAGCCCATGGCAGGGCCATTGTGGCGCTGGATGAACGCTGTGGACTGTGGTCGCTACCGCACCGTTTCGGCCTGGAGGAGCTGGAGGCACGGCTCACCCAGGCGGGGTGGGCGCCGCTCACGGATACCCTGTTCAAGTTGTCGGGCGTCAACCCGTGGCTCAAGACGCGTCTGCAGGGCCATGGCCGGGACGCAGTGCCGGGCCTCGCCGTCTACCTGATCCGTGAACGTGGGCTGCCCCATCTCGATGCCCTGCGGGGAATCCTCGCCCGCCATGGCTTCGACGTGCTCTACGAGATGCCGATCGACGGAGCGCATCGCGACGAAGTGGCCGACCAGATCCGCGGCGGCAACTGGGGACGCGGCCCGTTCCCATGCAGCGGTGGCTTGCCTTCCTACCTGCTCGTGACTCATGACGTCTACCCGGACCGCTCACCCTCGAAGGCATCTGGCGCTTCCGAGATGGTGGACAATGCGCGGGTCTTTGCGGTGAAGGAGCAGATGCGCCGGCAGGTGAACCGCGGGCGTCCCGCTGCCCAGCACTGCAACCCGGTTCACTCCTCCGATAACGCCATGCAGGCGATGGAATATCTCGCCGTGGTGGCGCCCGAGAAGGTGGCGGAGATGGTGGCGAGCGCCAGGCGGCGCAACGCTGCCTTTGCCACGCCCTATCCGGTGCTGGCCGACCTCAGCAAGCATGCGCGCCGGGCCAAGGTGGAGCTGATCGACTTCCATGGTCGGCGGGCGATCTGCAAGACCTTCCGCCCGGGCCGGGAGCGTTTCCTGGAGCGTGAAGTCAAGGCGCGGGAGCTCGGCAGTTCGCTGCCGGAAGTCTCACGAATCCTGGAGATCGGCCCTTCCTACCTGGTGTTCGAATGGTACGAGGACAGCCTACCGAGCATTCTCGCCCCGAAGCCGCTGTTTTATCCCCACGGGCTGCTGCCGATCTGGGCCATCGAGCGCCTGCGCACGCTGATCCTGCACTATCGGCGGCTGGGGTACGAGTGCATCGACTTCAATCCGCACAATGTGATCTACGACCCCTGCCAAGGGCTCAAGGTCATCGATTTCGAGTACCTTCAGCCCGGTAGCCAGGTACGGGACTCGTTGAAGGGCAACTACGCCTGGTATCCGGTGCCGGATACCTTCCCCGGCGACATCCCGCCCACGACCCAGTATCGCCCCTACTTTCGCCGCTGGCTGCCCTATACCGGCCTGCCGCGCTTCATGTGCCTGTACCCCTTTCCGAGGCCGCTGCTGGTCGCCGTGCGCCACGTCACGCTGGTGGCCATGTCGCTCTCGGAATGAGGCGGGTGGGTTGGCGGCGTCTCAGGCGCATGTTCCGGGGAGGCTCTCCCGCAACGGGGCGACGGAAGGAACCCGCCGGTATTGGCCAGCGTCCGGCGGCCTGACCGATGCCTTGCAACCTGCTGATCGTTGCTGATCGTACCTGTACACCGGGCCGCGCCTAGCGCCGGTGCCGGAACGCTGCGATACACGGAGGGCGGAATGTTGCTCAAGAAACTGAAGCGATATGGCCGACAACGCTACGCGAGCCTGCTGCGGCGACCGCTGACGCATCGGCGTTACATCGATGGCAAGGCCGGTATGACGGCGTTTCTCGATACCCTGAAGGCGAAGCGCGTCGATTACGTCGTGCTGCGCTGGTTCGACACCCTGCCCGACATCTCGCCGGGAGAGGACGTCGACATCCTCGTCGCCGATGAAGATGCCGCCAGAATCGTCGACTGCGTGAGCGTGAACCGCAGGAGCCAGGACATCGCCTGCGACATCTACAGCGTCAGCGGCCTGCCCGGTACGAGCCATCGCGACGGCAGCTACTACCCGCCGGACAAGGCCCGTCAGATGCTGGAGCACGCCGTCTGGATGAACGGTCTCGTGCGGGTGCCCTCCGTCGACGAGCACTTCCTGTCGCTGAGCTATCACGCCATCTATCACAAGGGGTACCTGTCGGGTATCCCATCCGAACATCGCATGCGCAATACCAAGGTGGTGGTGCCGCAGGACCACGACTACCGAGGCATTCTCGAAAATCTTCATGGCCAGTCGAGCCATGCCTCCACGGCGCTGGACATGACCCTCGAACGACTCGATGCATTCCTCTCCGGGCTGGGCTGGCGGCCCGACCCGGACACTCTGAAGCGACTATCGAAACGAAATGAGTGGATTGGCGAGCACTTCTTCGGCTGATGGCAAAACCGCGTGTCGGCCCTGGGCCGGGTACGAAAAGTCGACGAGCGCAGGCACTTTCCGGACATAGCCTGACTGAGTGGGGGTGGGCGATGAGCGCGACGTATGCAGGCCTGGAGTTGCCAACCAACCCGATGACGCGAAGCTCCGCCCTGCAAGCCCTGGCGTCGGCTGACTCAGCCTGGCGGCTGGCGATGCGACCCGGCGGCGGAAGAATACGTGCCAGGTCGAGAGCATTGCCGTTTGCCACGGGAGAGGTCGGCTACCGTGAGAGCATACGGCTCACGCCCCGCGCCAGAGTCAATCTGGAGCGGCTGACCGGCGTCATCTTTCCGGGCCAGGCGTCCGTGCTCGAACTGCTGGTCTATCGCCAGTGGTCGTCGGCCGGCAGCCAGGCGGTGGACAAGCGCGGTGAGTGGCTGATTCTGGCGGGCGAGGAGGCAGTGGGCATGGGACGCTGGCTGCTCGAAGACAGCGCCGCGCATTTCCTGCGTTTTGCCCGCCTCGGACGCTTCGCTGTCACCTCGGCCCGGCTCTCTTATTTTCGCTCCTTCATGGCCAACAACCATTTCCGGCCTGACGAGGTGCTGCTGGAGGCGAGCCTGGTCCTCGAGCTATACGGGCTGCGCAAGGCCGAGAACATCGACTATCTGGCCTTGACTACCCAACTGACGCCTCGGCCGCGGATAAAGCGCAACGACCGCCACCGCGAGCATCACGGCGCCACGCTGCGGGAAATGCTCGACGACTCCCGCTATCACTTCCGCCTGGGCGAGCTGCGCTGTGTCTCGTTCAGCCAGATCGCAAGCTTCAAGCGCTCGCGCGGCACCTTCGGGGATCGCCAGGACCTGGGTATGATGCGGGCACTGGAGACGGGCAGTCGCCTGGCGTGGCTCTGGCATCGCAGCCTCTACGAACTCGACCTGGGGTACCGCTGCTTCCTGCGTTGGCTGCATCGTCTGGTACGTCCGTGGGTCGGCGAGCAGGCGGTAGCGTTCTATCATCGTTGGCGTCGCCGTCGGAGCCACTGACATGGCGTTCTTTTCGGTTGTGATGCCTGTCCGTGACAAGGTAGACGCGCTGTCGGCTTCGCTCTCCAGTCTGTTCCAGCAGACCTTTCGCGATTTCGAGGTCGTGGCGGTGGATGAGGGCTCGACCAACGGTTCCCGCGAGCTGCTCGAGCGACATGAGCAAAAAGGGCGGCTGCGGCTGCTCCAGTGTAGCGAGCCCGATCCCGGCGACTACGCCGCTTGCAACCAAGGGGCCTCACAGGCCGAGGCGTCGTGGCTGGTCTTCTTCGAGGCCGGCAACATGCTGCTCTTCGACCACCTGTCCCGTTTTGCCGAAGCCATCGCCACTCATTCCAATGTCGAGCTGTTCGTCCATGCCTGCCAGATGATGGAAGGCCAGCAGCAGCTGCCCAGGCAGGAGAGCGGGCCCACCGGAGTGTTGACGCGCCGCGAGGCGCTCAAGACCTTTTCCCGCTTCGACTTCATCCACCTGAGCGGCGTCTGCATGAGCCGGGAGCGCTTCCTGGCGCTGGGCGGCTTTCCGGCCGACCGCCAGCGCTGCGATGGCGATGCCTGGTTCTGGCTCAAGTCGCTGTGTGAACTCGAGCGAATCCACTACGACGACACGGTCACCAGCCTGCTGCTGCTCGATAGCGATAGCGTTGCCCGGGAAGAGCGTCTGGCGCAGGTCCATCCCGCCGCCCAACTGCTGGCCGACTACACGGGGCGACTGTCGTGGCGGGAGGCTCGCTACCTGCACGCAGCGGTCAACCGCAAGGTACTTGCCTGGGCGATGGAAAAGAAGCGGCTTGGCCATTCGGTGAAGGGCGAGCTGTCCGCCCTTTCGCTTAGAGGAATGGAGCTGAGGCACGCACTCGATGCCGCCAGCCTGCTGCTTCCCTCACCTTACTACGAGCGATTGAGGAAGTGAGTGAAGCGAAGACATCACTGTGCCAACCGGGAGGAGAGTGAAATGGGTGGGACCGTCATTACCTATGGCACCTTCGACATGTTTCATATCGGCCATCTCAATTTGCTGCGCCGGCTGGCCGGCATGGGAAACCGCCTGATCGTGGCGGTCTCCACCGACGAGTTCAATGCCGGCAAGGGCAAGCGAACCCTGATCCCCTTCGAGCAGCGCGCCGAGATCGTGCGCTCCATTCGCTATGTGGACGAAGTCATTCCCGAAACCAATTGGGAGCAGAAGATCGAGGACGTCCAACGCTACGACGTGAGCACCTTCGCCATCGGCGATGACTGGCGTGGCCACTTCGATTTTCTGACGCCCTACTGCGAGGTAGTCTACCTGCCGCGTACCGAGGGGGTTTCGACCACTGACCTGAAGCGTTCCCTGAATCGCTTCTGCAGCGTATCCCGCGAGGACCTGCTGCGCGCCTTCGACGTGCTCGAGGCGCTGCGCAAGGACTTCGGCTGACGACTTCTCGCACCGGGCGCCGATAAGCCCGAGGCTATCGACGAGACCGCGACGCCCAGCGTCGCGGTCTCGTCGTTTTCGGGTGCTCGGTGTTGGCGATGTCACACTAAATGTTATATTTTTAACATTTCGCAGGATCTTCGCACGACCTTCGCAGGATCTTCGCATGATCTTCGCATGGTCTTCGCGTTAGCCCCGTACGCTTCCTACTATAACCAAGTGCGTCAACCCGGTGTGCCCCCGCCGCGGCCACCCAGCACGAACGGAAGGACCCTCACATGACCGCCATCATGAGCCTGGTCGGCATGGCGACGCTGATCGCCATCGCCCTCGTCTTTTCTACCAACCGGCGCGACATCCGCCTGCGAACCGTGGGCGGCGCCTTCGCCATCCAGGCCGGCATCGGCGCCTTCGTGCTCTACGTGCCGTTCGGCCAGGCGGTGCTGCAGACCATTTCCGCCGGCGTCAGCCAGGTGGTGCTCTACGCCAACGACGGCATCGACTTCCTGTTCGGCGGCCTGGCCGACGTCGACAACATCGGCTTCGTGTTCGCCATTCGGGTGCTGCCGGTGATCATCTTCTTCTCCTCGCTGATCGCCGTGCTCTACTACCTCGGCATCATGCAGTGGGTGATTCGCCTCCTCGGCGGCGCGCTGCAGAAGGCGCTGGGCACCTCGCGCACCGAATCGCTCTCGGCCACCGCCAACATCTTCGTCGGCCAGACCGAGGCGCCGCTGGTGGTGCGTCCCTTCATCGCTCGCATGACCCCCTCCCAGCTGTTCGCGGTGATGTGCGGCGGGCTGGCCTCGGTGGCGGGCTCGGTGCTGGCCGGCTACGCGGCGCTGGGCATCCCCATGGAGTACCTGGTGGCGGCCTCGTTCATGGCCGCCCCCGGCGGGCTGCTGTTCGCCAAGCTGATCATGCCCGAGACCGAGACACCGGTGGACGACGTCGAGGAGGCCAACGAGGTCATCGAGGAGGAGGACAAGCCGGTCAACGTGCTCGACGCGGCGGCGGCCGGGGCCACGGCGGGGCTACGCCTGGCAGCCAACGTCGGCGCCATGTTGCTCGCTTTCATCGGCCTGATCGCGTTGATCAACGGCATGCTCGGCGGGGTGGGCGGCTGGATCGGCGTCGAGCAACTGAGCCTGGAACTGATCCTCGGCTGGCTGTTCGCGCCGCTCGCCTTCGTGCTCGGTGTGCCCTGGGAGGAGGCGACCCTGGCCGGCTCCTTCATCGGCCAGAAGCTGGTGGTCAACGAGTTCGTCGCCTTCATCAACCTGTCGCCCTACGTCGAGGGTACGTCGATGGTGGTCAATACCGGCCAGGCCATGAGCGGCCATACCGTGGCCATCCTCTCCTTCGCCCTGTGCGGCTTCGCCAACCTCTCATCGATCGCCATCCTGCTCGGCGGCCTGGGCAGCATCGCCCCCAGCCGGCGCCACGACATCGCCCGCTTCGGGATCAAGGCGGTGCTGGCCGGCACGCTCTCCAACCTGATGTCGGCGGCCATTGCCGGCTTCTTCCTCTCCATAGGCGGGGTGATCTGATGGCTACCGCAAATCCATTCCGTATCGACAGGTAACGTCATGACCGAACTGCAGCAGGCCGCGCGCCAGGCGCTGGCGCTGATGGACCTCACCAGCCTCAACGAGGACGACAGCGACGCCGTCATCCGCGAACTGTGTGCCCGCGCCAACACGCCGGCGGGCCACCCGGCGGCGGTGTGCGTCTATCCCGCCTTCGTGCCAACCGCCCGCGAGGCGCTGACCGAGCAGGGCCTGGCCGGCAAGGTGAAGGTGGCCACGGTGACCAACTTCCCTCACGGCGAGGCGGATATCGAACGCGCCGCGGCCGAGACCCGAGCGGCCGTCGCGTCCGGCGCCGACGAGGTCGACGTGGTCTTCCCCTACCGCGCGCTGATGGCGGGCGACGCCGAGGTCGGCCGTGCGCTGGTTGCCGCCTGCAAGCGCGAGTGCGGCGATGCCGTGCTCAAGGTGATCCTGGAAACCGGCGAATTGAAGGAGGCCGGGCTGATCGACCGCGCCGGCATGCTGGCCATCGACGGCGGCGCCGACTTCCTCAAGACCTCCACCGGCAAGGTGGCCGTCAATGCCACCCTGGACGCCGCCAAGATCCTGCTCACCGCGATCAAGGCGAGCGGCCGTGACGTCGGCTTCAAGGCCGCCGGCGGCGTGCGCACCGTCGAGGATGCCGCCGCCTACCTGCGCCTCGCCGAGCAGGTAATGGGGGCGGATTGGATCACCCCGGCGCACTTCCGCTTCGGTGCCTCGGGGCTGCTCGGCAACCTGCTCGAAACCCTTGGCGTTGCTGAGGGCGAGGGGCCCACGGAGGGTTACTGATGCCTGCACGTGCACTACCTCAAGAGCTGATTCGCGCCAAGCGCGACGGCGAGGTGCTCGATGCGGATGCCATTCGCGAACTGGTAAGCGGCATCAGCGACGGCAGCCTCTCCGACGCCCAGGTCGGCGCGCTGGCCATGGCGATCTACCTCAACGGCATGAATGCCGCCGAGACGGTGGCGCTGACCGAAGCCGTACGCGACTCCGGCGAGGTGCTGGCGTGGCGCGGCCTGGGCCCGGAATTGGACCTGCCGGGACCGGTGCTCGACAAGCACTCCACCGGTGGGGTGGGCGATCTCGTCTCGCTGGTGCTGGGGCCGTGGATCGCCGCCTGCGGCGGCTACGTGCCGATGGTCTCCGGTCGCGGCCTGGGCCACACCGGCGGCACCCTGGACAAGCTCGAGGCGATTCCCGGCTACGACATCGCCCCCTCGCGGATCGCTTCCGCACCCTGGTGCGCGAGACGGGCGTGGCCATCGTCGGTCAGACCGCCGAGCTGGCCCCGGCCGACCGGCGGCTCTACGCCATCCGCGACGTCACCGCCACGGTGGAGTCGCTGCCGCTGATCGTCAGCTCGATCCTGGGGAAAAAGCTGGCCTGCGGCCTCGACGCCCTGGTGATGGACGTCAAGACCGGCAGCGGCGCTTTCATGCCCACCCCTGAGAAATCGCGGGAGCTGGCGCAGACCATCGCCGAGGTGGCCAGCCGCGCCGGTACGCCGACCACCGCGCTGCTCACCGACATGAGCCAGCCGCTGGCGCCCTGTGCCGGCAACGCCGTCGAGGTGCGCGAGGCGATCGCGCTGCTGACTGGCGAGAAGCCGGGCGGACGTTTGCTGGAGGTGACCCGCACGCTTGCCGCCGAGCTGCTGTTGGCCGGAAAGCTGGCCCACGACCGGGAAGCAGCCCTGGCCCTGCTCGACGAACGGCTCGCCTCGGGCGCCGCCGCTGAACGCTTTGCCCGTATGGTGGCGGGCCTGGGCGGTCCCACCGACCTGCTCGAGCGTCACGAACGCTACCTGCCCCGGGCGTCCATCGTGCGCCCCGTGCATGCCGAGCGCAGTGGTCGCGTGACGCGCATGGACACTCGCGCCGTAGGGCTTGCCGTGGTCGAGCTGGGAGGCGGGCGCCGATCGCCTGACGATGCCATCGATCATTCCGTTGGCCTGACCGGCATCGCCGCCATCGGCGAGGCTGTCGACGGAGAACGCCCGCTGGCCTGGGCGCATGCGGCAAGCGAGGCGGCGGCCGAGCGCGCGGCCGCTCGGCTGCTCGCCGCCATCGAAGTGAACGACGTCGCGCCCGGCGGCGTCACACGGCCTACACTCATTCAGGACGTGATTCGTCGGGAGGCACCATGACCCGCGCCATCGTGCTGGTACTCGACTCCTTCGGCATCGGCGCGGCACCCGATGCGGTGGACTTCGGCGACGCCGGGGCCGATACCCTGGGCCATATCGCCGCCGCCTGTGCTCGCGGTGAATGTGACGGTGCGGCTCGGGAGGGCCCGCTCGCGTTGCCCAACCTGGCACGGCTGGGGCTGTTCCACGCCCACCGCGAAGGCACCGGCAACTGGGCCAAGGGCGTCGAGGTGCCAGCCGAGGTGATCGGCGCCTACGGTCACGCCCGGGAGATCTCCTCCGGCAAGGACACCCCCTCGGGACACTGGGAGATCGCCGGTGTGCCGGTGCGTTTCGACTGGGGCTACTTCTTCGACCTCGAGGATAGCTTCCCGCCGGAGCTGCTCCAGGCGCTCGAGCACGAAGCGGGACTGCCCGGCGTGCTGGGCAACTGCCATGCCTCGGGCACCGAGATCATCGCCCGCCTCGGTGAGGAACACATGGCCAGCGGCAAGCCCATCGTCTACACCTCGGGCGACTCGGTGTTCCAGATCGCTGCCCACGAGGAGGCCTTCGGCCTCGAGCGGCTCTACGCCCTGTGCGAGACCGCCCGGCGCCTGCTCGAGCCCTACAACATCGGCCGGGTGATCGCGCGGCCCTTCGTCGGTGCGAGTGCGGCGGACTTCACCCGTACCGCCAACCGTCGCGACTACAGCGTCGAACCGCCGACGCCCACGGTATTGCAGAAGCTCGAGAGCGACGGCGGCGAGGTGATCGCCATCGGCAAGATCGCCGACATCTACGCCCACTGCGGTGTCACGCGCACGCTCAAGGCCAGCGGCCACGATGCGCTGATGGACACCACCCTGGGCGCCCTGGACGAGGCCGGCGAGCGCTCGCTGGTGATGACCAACTTCGTCGACTTCGACACCCTCTACGGTCACCGCCGCAACGTGGCCGGTTACGCCGCCGCGCTGGAGGCCTTCGACGCGCGCCTGCCCGAGCTGCTGGCCAGGCTGCGCGACGACGACCTGCTGGTGATCACCGCCGACCACGGCTGCGACCCCACCTGGCACGGCAGCGACCATACCCGCGAACGGGTGCCGGTGCTGGCGCTGGGGGCGGGGCTCACCCCCGGCTCGCTGGGCGCGCGGGAGACCTTCGCTGACATCGGCCAGAGCCTGGCGTCGCACCTGGGCCTTTCGCCCATGAACGACGGCACGAGTTTTCTCCCCAAGCCAATCGCTGCATAGGAGCCTCGACATGGCGACTCCCCATATCCAGGGCGAACGCGGCATCTTCGCCGACACCATGCTGATGCCCGGCGACCCGCTGCGTGCCAAGCATATCGCCGAGACCTTCCTCGAGGATGCGCGCGAGGTCACCAGCGTGCGCAACATGCTCGGCTTCACCGGCCGCTACCGCGGCCGTGAGATCTCGGTGATGGGCCACGGCATGGGCATCCCCTCGGTCTCCATCTACGCCAAGGAGCTGATCACCGACTATGGCGTGAAGCGCCTCATCCGGGTCGGCTCCTGCGGCGCGGTGCGCGACGACGTGGCAGTGCGCGACGTGGTGATCGGCCTCGGCGCGAGCACCGATTCGGCGGTCAACCGCACCCGCTTCATGGGCCATGACTTCGCCGCCATCGCCGACTTCGAACTGACCCGACACGCGGTGGACGCCGCCGCGGCCCAGGGCGTGCCGGTCAAGGTGGGCAACCTGTTCTCGGCCGACCTGTTCTACAACCCCCAGGCGGAGCTGTTCACGCTGATGAAGCGCTACGGCATCGTCGGCGTGGAGATGGAGGCGGCGGGACTCTACGGCGTAGCGGCGGAGTTCGGCGGCCGGGCAATGACCATCTGCACGGTCTCGGACCACATCCTCAAGGGCGAGTCGCTGCCCAGCGAGGCCCGCGAGCGCAGCTTCAACGAGATGGTCGAGGTGGCCCTAGATGCAGTGCTGCGCGACGACGCGGCGGGGGCGGCATGAGCGACATCGATCCGAGCGTCGTCGGCGCGCTGATCGCGGCGCGCGGCAACGCCTACGCGCCCTATTCGCGGCATCCGGTGGGCGCCATGGTGGAGAGCGAGAGCGGCGCGCGTTACTTCGGCGCCAACGTCGAGGTGGCCCACTACAAGGGAGTGTGCGCGGAAGCCTCGGCCATCGCCGCCATGGTCAGCGCCGGCGAGCGGCGCCTGCGTCACGTCTACGTGATCGGCCCCGGTGAGCACCTGTGTTCGCCCTGCGGCGACTGCCGCCAGCGCATCCGCGAGTTCGCCGACGCCGAGACCCGTATCCACGTGGTCGACGCCGAGGGCCGGCTGCTCAAGCGCTACACCATGGAACAGCTCCTGCCCGATGCCTTCGGACCGGAGAATCTGGAACTCACTCCCTGAACTCGATGCGTTCGAAGTGCGGCCCCAGGCGCCTGACCAGCCCGGCCAGCATCGCCCGTGGCGGAGCGTTCTCCACCGGCTGGCAGTAGGCCGGGTCGAGGCACTGGCGGGTGCGGGCCACCTGGATGGCGTAGCGGCGTACGCCGCAGTCGGCCAGGGTCAGTGCCAGACGCTCCACCTCGGCCAGCGAGAAGTCGCGCCAGTGCACGGTGGTGCGGCATTCGAAGTCGACGCCGCCGTCGAGCAGCGCCATCAGGCTCTGGCTGTTGCGCTGCCAGATGCCGGGGCGCCCGCAGATGCGGTCGAAGTCGCCCCCGCGTCCCTTCACGTCGAGCCCCACCCAGTCGAGCCACGGCAGCAGCCGCGAGAGCCGCGCCGGGTAGGGGCCGGCGGTGTGCAAGCCGACCTTGAAGCCCATCGCCTTCACCTCGCGTACCGCCGCCGGCAGGGCGTTGTGCAGCGTCGGCTCGCCGCCGCTGAACACCACCGCCTCGAGCAGGCCCCGGCGGCTCTCCAGGAACTCCCGTACCGCCTGCCACTCGCTCTCGTCGCCGCGGCGCGGCGGCATCATGTGGCCGTTGTGGCAGTAGCCGCAGCGCAGCGGACAGCCCTGCAGGAACACCACGCAGGCCAGGTGATCCGGATAGTCCAGGGTGGTCATCTGGGTCAGGCCGGCAATGGGGAGGCGGATGCCGTCGAGAGGCGCGAGGGCGGGCGGGTCGAGGTCGGTGGCGATCATGAGAGGCTCCTCGGCTTGGGGCGTGAATGCCGGGCACAGGGCCCGGCAGGTCAGGCAGTCAGGGCGTCAGGTCGGCGGCCCGCTCGGTGAAGTGACGGCGCTCGCGGTGCTCGGCGCGCTTGCCGACGTTGAACTGGCTGACCGGGCGGTGGTAGCCCATCACGCGGGTCCAGACCTCGCAGCGCTGGCGTTGTTCGGTGGGCAGGGTGTCGATGTTCGTCATGGTTTGGCTCCTTCCAAGGGGTTGATGACAGCGGTTAAAAAAACGCTCAGGCCGGTACGGCCGCGGCGCGTCTTGCCAGCAGTGCCTCGTCGCACTTCGGGCAGAACTCGTGTTCGCCGGCCAGGTAGCCGTGCACCGGGCAGATCGAGAAGGTCGGCGTCACGGTGATGTAGGGCAGGCGGAAGCGCGACAGCGCAGTGTGCACCAGCTTGCGGCAGGCGGTGGCGCTGGAGAGCCGCTCGCGCATGTAGAGGTGCAGCACGGTGCCGCCGGTGTAGCGGGTCTGCAGCGGGTCCTGGTGGATCAGCGCCTCGAAGGGGTCGTCGGTATGCCCCACCGGCAGCTGGCTCGAGTTGGTGTAGTAGGGCGCCTCTGGCGTGCCCGCCTGCAGAATGCCCGGGAAGTGCTCGGCGTCGGCGCGGGCGAAGCGATAGGTGGTGCCCTCCGCCGGGGTCGCCTCCAGGTTGTAGAGGTGGCCGGTCTCGGCCTGGAACTCCTGCATCCTGGCGCGCACGTGGTCGAGCACTTCCAGGGCGAGTTGGCGCCCCTCGGGGGCGGTGATGTCGTAGCGGTCGTCGCAGAAGTTGCGCACCATCTCGTTGAGCCCGTTCACGCCCAGGGTGGAGAAGTGGTTGCGCAGGGTGCCCAGGTAGCGCTGGGTATAGGGGTAGAGCCCTTCGTCCATCCACTGCTGGATGCGCTCGCGCTTGAGCTCCAGGCTGTCGCGGCCCAGCGCCAGCAGGCGGTCGAACTCGGTGAACAGCCCCGCCCGGTCGCCGGCGAAGCGGTAGCCCAGCCGCGCGCAGTTGAGCGTCACCACGCCCAGCGAGCCGGTCTGCTCGGCGCTGCCGAACAGGCCGTTGCCGCGCTTGAGCAGCTCAGAGAGGTCGAGCTGCAGGCGGCAGCACATGGAGCGCACCATGTGCGGCTCCAGGTCGGAGTTGAGGAAGTTCTGGAAGTAGGGCAGGCCGTACTTGGCGGTCAGTGCGAACAGCCGCTCGGCGTTGTCGCCCTCCCAGTCGAAATCGGGGGTGATGTTGTAGGTGGGGATAGGGAAGGTGAACACCCGTCCCTGGCGGTCGCCGGCCTCCATCACCTCCAGGTAGGCGCGGTTGAGCAGGTCCATCTCCGCCTGCAGCTCGCCGTAGGTGAAGGGCTGCTCCTCGCCGCCGACGATCGGTACCTGATCGCGCAGGTCCGCCGGGCACACCCAGTCGAAGGTGAGGTTGGTGAAGGGAGTCTGGCTGCCCCAGCGCGACGGCACGTTGAGGTTGTAGATGAACTCCTGGATCGCCTGCTTCACCGCGGCATAGTCGAGTCCGTCCCTGCGCACGTAGGGGGCGAGATAGGTATCGAAGGAGCTGAAGGCCTGGGCGCCAGCCCACTCGTTCTGCAGCGTGCCGAGGAAGTTGACCATCTGCCCCAGGGCGCTGGAGAGGTGGCGCGGCGGGCCGCTCTCGGCGCGCCCGGGCACGCCGTTGAAGCCCTCGATCAGCAGCTGGCGCAGCGACCAGCCGGCGCAGTAGCCGCACAGCATGTCGAGATCGTGGATGTGCAGGTCGCCCTCGCGGTGGGCGGCGCCGACCTCGGCCGGGTAGACCTCGTCGAGCCAGTAGTTGGCGATCAGCTTGCCCGAGACGTTGAGGATCAGCCCGCCCAAGGAGTAGCCCTGGTTGGCGTTGGCGTGCACGCGCCAGTCGGCGCGGTCGAGGTATTCGTCGACGGTCGAGGCGACGTCGATGCGGCGCGGGCCGGCTTGGCGTATGGGGGCGTTCACCGTTATCTCCCTATATGTGCTGCCGTTAGATGTGTTGATGCACAACATATGGTATGTGAAGGCTAGTGCCTTCGGCGGCGGGAGAACATGACCCAGGTCAGAAAAAGACCAATTGTAAGCTCGGGGAACGACGAACCCCGCCGGCTGGCGGGGCTCGAAAACGGTTGCAAAGATGCTGATCACGGGCGGCGTCGAAGATGGCGATCCATGGGCTTCCGGTAGCGTCGGTTAGCTGCTGCTAGCCGCCAGTAGCTTCCTTAGTGGCCATGCCCACTATTGCCGGCAATGACGTTGTGCACGTCCTCCAGATAGTGAACGTAGTGCACATAATGGTCGACGAACACCCGGCCCCGCTCGGGATCGTTGTCCGCTTGCTGCTTGGCGGCCAGCGTGGCCTCGAAGGCAGAGCGGGCATTGTGTTCGAACTTCTCTACGATGCGCGCCAGAAAGGCATTGATCTCGCCCTCTTCTAGCGCCTTATCGGCGAGCTGCACGACCGGGTCGATTTTTCCGGCCGGCTTGATGCCGGTGAAGGGAGCGCCTTCCGAAGCGCGATGGCTTTCCACCAGCTCCGCGAAGAACTGCTGGTCGGCCAACTCTTGGGCGCTGCCGCCGTTCTGGCGAACCTCGCGCGCTTTCTCGAACGTCGACGAGATTCGAGCCTCGTCCGCGGCTGGAACCCACTTCAGGACCGGGGTGACATCTCCTGATTCCAGGGCGATTCGTGCCTCAGAAATCACCGGGCCATCAAGGGCATCGCAATGGGCCATCGCGGGGGCAGCAAGAGCCAGGGTCAAGGCGGAGGAAGCGGCAAGGGCGAGCAGCGTCTTGCGTAGGGGTAGGCGAAGGTAGGTCATGATGGTCTCCTTGGTTCAAGGTTGCAGCCGTTTACGTGTTTCGGCTGTCCTTCATGCTATGGAGACTGGGGATTCGAATCGTTCGCCAAGGCGATCTCGAACGCTGTCGGAAAACTGAAGAAGTTTTGTTAAATCAAATTCTTGCGGGTTCTGTTCTGGGGCGGCAAGAAGTCGAACTTCCTTCTGTGCCGGGCGGTCCGGTCACTCGCCGTCAGCAGCCAATTGTCGTGCACGATACTCGCGGGGCGTCATGCCGGTCGCTCTCTTGAATGCCGTATTGAAGACCGACTTCGAGTTGAAGCCGGAGTCGTACATCACTTGCAGTATGGTCTGGTGGGTGTCGGCAGTCAGACGCCTGCGCGCCTCGGCGACACGGTAATCGCTGACGAATTCGAAGAAGTTCTTCCCCAGCCCCTGGTTGATGGCGCGCGACAGCTCCCGGGTGGGCACATTGAGCTGTCGAGCGAGCTGTTGAACGGTCAGATTGGCGTCGAGGTGGGGAGCGGTGCGCCGCATATGATCCTCGAGCCGCATCAGCAGGACGGCATTGGCTGGCTGGTCCGTTGTTGTATCCTTGCTGCTGGTTAGCAAACGGGACTCCTCAGCACTGAGGCCCGAGAACACGATGGGCTGTCGCAGAGCGTGAAGGAGCAAGTAGTTGATGAACAGGAAGCCCGTCACCCCGCCCACTGTCGATACCCACCATACGCTGGCGCTGCTCTTGAACACGTGCGCCGACAGGCAGTAGACCAGACTGACACTCCACACGACCGTATAGCCCAGCAACAGCACACGTAGCCAGGCCAGCTGCTTGTTCTCGATGTTGGAGAATATTTGCCTCAAATCCGTGCCAAAAACCGTGATCTCGCGAATGGTGGCGATCAGATAGCCGAGAAAGACCAGGTGGATCGCAGCTGCCAGGAGCGGTGAGGTCAATACCCCCGGATGATCGCGCTCCATCAGGATCAGGCGCTTCAGTTCGTCCGGTTGAAGATAGTACTCGACCAGGAAGATGGCGCCGACTATCCAGAATAGAAGGGTATGGATCCAGTGCCCTGGAGTCAGGCGAAAGTCCTGATACATCAGGGATTTGGCATAAAGAAACAACAGGCCGGCCTGCAGTAGGCCGACCAGCGTGCCCAGGTAGGCCAGGTTGAGGAAACGCTGCGCCAGCCCCGTGCTGTACAAGAAGACTTCGGCCAGGCCTGCAGCAAAGGCAAGCACTGTCGCCAACAGCAGGCGGTTGCTGAGTAGATGGATGTTGTCTGGCATTAGCAGGAAACCGGCGAGCACCAGCGATTGCAGGATGCTAGTCAATAGCAGGATGTCCGCCACGCTCAAGTACATCGTGTCACTCCGGCCAGCCTACTCGCGCAGCTCTATGCGTTCGAAGTTTGGCGCCAGGCGCTTGACCAGCCCGGCGAGCATGGCCCGGGGCGGGGCGCCTGCGACCGGCTGGCAGTAGGTCGGGTCGAGGCAGTCGCGGGTGCGGGCCACCTGAATGGCGTAGCGGCGCACGCCACAGTCAGCCAGGGTCAGTGCCAGACGCTCCACGTCGGCCAGATCAAAGTCGCGCCAATGGACGGTGGTACGGCACTCGAAGTCGATCCCGCTTTCGAGCAGCGCCATCAGGCTCTGGCTGTTGCGCTGCCAGATGCCCGGCCGCCCGCAGATTCGATCGAAGTCGCGCCCGCGACCCTTCACATCGAGCCCCACCCAGTCGAGGTGCGGCAGCAGGCGTGTAAGTCGTGCGGGGTAGGGGCCGGCGGTGTGCAAGCCCACCTTGAAGCCCATTGCTTTCACCTCGCGAATGGCGATTGGCAGAGCGTTGTGCAGCGTTGGCTCCCCGCCGCTGAAGACTACCGCCTCGAGCAGCCCCGGCGGTGCTCCAGGAACTCCCGTACCGCCTGCCACTCGCTCTCGTCACCGCGTCGCGGCGTCATCCGCTGGCTATTGTCGCAGTAGCCGCAGCGCAGCGGGCAGCCCTGCAGGAACACTACGCAGGCCAAGTGGTCGGGGTAGTCCAGTGTCGTTAACTGGTTCATGCCCGCCACCGGCAGGCGAATGCCGTCGAGAGGTGTCGATACCCCGTCTATGGCAATCAGCGGCATGGCGTTCTCCCTTGCACGTGGTTGATCAGCCGGCGGGCAGACGGGTGTTGTCCATGCCCGGGCGGCCGTGCCAGTAGCCGTCGCACACCTCGGCCTCGACCAGGCTGAGTGGATCAGCGGCGGGCAGCTCGCCGCGGCGGGCGGCGTCGAAGGCGGCGACCACCTCGGCCATGCCCTCGGCGCGGGGGCTCAGGCGCGCCACGCTCACGCCCATCGCGGTCATGTCTTTGATCTCGTGGCGTAGGTCCTGGCAGGCGCCGGAGAGGGTCTGGATGCCGTTCAGGGTGAACACTTCCTTGGATTCCTGGGAGCGCAGCGCCAGGCCCTCGGGGTACTTCTGGCACACGAACATGCAGCGGTCCTTGGGCTTCTGGTGGCGCCGTGCGGTGAAGCAGCGTGACGACCAGGCCAGCGGCAGGTGACCGTAGGCGAACACCTCGCAGGGCGCATCGAGCCCCTCGGCGGTGCAGTCGGCGAGCAGCCGGGCGAGGTCGTCGCGCGACATCTCCACCGGCGCCTGCCAGCGCTGCATGCCGGCCCGCGCCATCACGCCGATGGAAGCCGGGTTGTAGAGATTCAGCGCCGCCCCGGCAACGAAGGGCAGGCCGGCGGCGGCCAGGCGTTGCAGGGCGCTCTGGTCGTTGGCCTCGACCATGAACTCGCCGTTGTCGCACAGCTTGCGCAGGTCGCGCAGGTCGGCCTCGGACTCGATCAGGGTCTGGCTCGCCAGCACCACCTGCTTGCCGCTCTGGGCCAGCTCGCGGCCGATGCCGAGCCAGTCGTCGAGCTTCATGTCGCGGCGGCGAGAGCAGACGGATTCGCCCAGGGTGACGATCTCCACCGGCCAGTCGGCGGCTTCACGGTAGAAGTCGGCGTAGCGCTCGCGGGTCCAGTAGAACAGCACCGGGCCCAGGGCGAGCTGCAGGGAATCGGATGACATGAAACCTCCTATTTCCAGCGGCGTTCGTAGGCGCCCAGGGTAGTGGTGGCGCCCTCGGAGACCTCGCCGAGGCCGGCCATCCAGGCGGGGTCGGGGTGGAAGCGCTCGGGCGCGCGCTCCAGGCGGTCCAGCGCCTGGCGCCAGATCCCGGCCACCTTCGACACGTAGGCCGGGCTGCGCTGGCGGCCCTCGATCTTCACCGCGCTGATGCCGAGTTCGGCGAGCTCCGGCAGCAGCTCCAGGGTGTTGAGGCTGGTGGGCTCCTCGATAGCGTGGTAGGTCTCGCCGCCGACCTCGAAGCGCCCCTTGCACAGGGTGGGGTAGCCGGCCCGCTCGCCCTCGCCGTAGCGGTCGATCAGCACGCCGTTGAGCCGCGACTCGAGTCCTTGCGGGGTCTCCTCCCAGCGTACGTGGGCCGCCGGCGAGCAGACCCCGCGGGTATTGGGCGACTCGCCTGTGAGGTACGACGACAGGTAGCAGCGCCCCTCGGCCATGATGCACAGGCTGCCGAAGGCGAACACCTCGAGCTCCACTGGGCTCTGCTTGGCCAGATCCCGCACCTGGGTGATGGAGAGCACCCGCGGCAGCACGGCGCGCTTGATGCCGAACTGGTCGTGGTAGAAGCGCAGCGCCTCATGGCTGGTGGCCGACCCCTGCACCGAGAGGTGGCGAGGGAGCTCCGGATAGCGACGGGCGGCATAGTCGAGCAGGCCCATGTCGGCCATGATCAGGGCGTCGACGCCGAGCTCGGCGGCCTGGTCCACGGCGCGGGTCCACTGGGCCCAGCCGTCGGGCTGCGGATAGGTGTTGATGGCGCAGAACACCCGCTTGCCGCGGGCATGGGCGTAGTCGATGCCTTCGCGGGCGCGCTTGTCGGTGAAGTTCAGGCCGGCGAACTGCCGGGCGTTGGTGGCGTTCTGGAAGCCGAAGTAGACGGCATCGGCGCCTTCATCCACCGCCCGCTTCAGGGCCGGCAGGTTGCCGGCCGGGCAGACGAGCTCCATGTCGCTCTCCTCGCAGTCTGGGTAAACCCGACCATGCTAGTCGACTACGCGAGGGCCGCTTTTGATGAGGGTCATGGCGAAGCGGGATAGCGCTGGCGCGGTGAGTATTCTCGCCATAAGATAGTAACTAGTCACTATCTTATGGGGTCGGGTATGTCAGGAAAACGCAATCTAACCGCTGCAGAGCGCCGGGAACGAACTGTCGATACGGTCATTGAATTGAGCGCACGGGATGATCCCGCCAATATCACTACCGGCAGCATCGCCAAACACATGCGGGTTACTCAAGGAGCACTGTTCCGCCACTTTCCGAGTAAGGACGCGGTCTGGGAGGCGGTCATCGGCCGAATAGCCGAGCGTATAATCAAGCGGCTGGATAGAGCCGCTGCCTCGGCAGATAGTCCTTTGGCTGCGCTGGAAGCAATGTTTCATGCCCATATCGCCTTCATTGTCGAGCACCCTGGTGTGCCTCGGCTGATGATGGGGCAACTGCAGCACGCTCGGCCGACCCCGGCCCGCCGTATGGTTCGCTCACTGCTGTTTCTCTACCGTGAGCGGATCGAGAAATTGCTGATCGAGGCACAGGAAGCCGGCGATCTGCGCCGAGAGCTGAATATCGAGGCGGCTGCCACGCAGTTCATCGGCACCATCCAGGGCCTGGTCATGCAATCGCTGATGATCGGTAGCATGAACCATATAGCCGAGCAGGCCCAAGGAGCGTTCGATCTTTACTGTCACGGCATCCAGCAGGAGCGAGGGACGCACCCATGACAGTCCTGGCTCAACGTCTGGGGCGTGTACTGGCGGTTGTCATTGGCCTGGCCGTCGGCGTGGTGCTTCTGGTGATGTTTGTGGTCAACCGTCAGACACCGGAGCACAGTGACTCACCGCCTGCCCCCAAGGCGGTGGCGGTGATCGAGGCCCGGCCCCTGCCGTTTCGCCTCGAGGCGCGCGGCCACGGCGTGGCGCGCCCCGCCGAGACCTGGCAGGCGGTGGCCAATGTCTCGGGCAGGGTGGTGGAGCGCCATCCGGCGCTGGAGAGCGGCACACTACTGCGTGCAGGCACCCTGCTGCTGGCGCTAGACCCGAGTCGCTATGAGCTGGCCATCGCCGAAGCCGAGGCGGAATTGACTCAACTAGAGGCAGAGGAGGCCAATACTCGGCGTTTGCTGGGCCTGGAGCGCCAGGCACTCGATCTCGCCGAGCAGGAGCTTTCACGCATCGAGCGCCTGGCGTCTACCGGTTCTGTTTCCACTTCTCAACGTGATGCTCAGCGTCGCAGCACTGTAGCGCAACGCCAGGCGGTGGCCACGTTGGAGAATGCCTTGGCCTTGCTGCCAGCCCAGCGCGAGCGAGCATCGGTGCGCCTGGCCCAGGCGCGTCGTGACCTGGCGGATACCCGTTTCGTGGCGCCCTATGACTTGCGCTTGGGTGAGGTAGAGGTAGAGCTTCACCAGTTCGTCAGTGTGGGCCAGAGCCTATTCGAGGCGGATAGCCTGGCGGCTGCCGAAGTGGAGGCGAGGCTTCCCTTCAGCGTGGTGCGACGCCTGCTGGGTAGTGTGGCGCCGGCCGAACTCGAGCCCGGCTCCCTGGATCTGAGCGAGCGCATCGACCTTGATGCAATCGATGCGGAGCTGGAGCTGGTCGGGGCGTCCGGTGTGGGCTGGACGGGCCGGGTGGTGCGCGTGGCCAGCGGCCTCGACCCGGCCACCCGCGCCGTTCGAATAGTCGTCAGGGTCGACCATCCTTGGCGCGGTGCACGGCCTCCCGATCGACCGCCGCTGCAGCGCGATATGTATACCCGGGTGCGGCTCACGGCCCCCGGCCCCGAGGCCTCAATGGTAGTGCCATCGTCGGCGCTCCATCAGGGTGAGCTTTATCTGGCTGACGAGCAGGGGCGCCTGGTGCGACGCCCGGTCTCCGTGGCATTCAAGCAGGGGGGGCTGGCGGTGATCGAGGCGGGCTTGGTCCCGGGGAGCGCGTAATCCTCGATGACCTGCAGCCGGCCATCGATGGAATGGCGCTCTCCGTGCGTCGAGACGATGCTGCCGAGGCACGCCTGGCCGCCCTGGCCCGGGGCGAAGCATCGTCGGGAGAGCGGCCATGATTCGCTGGTTCGCCGGGCATCCCACCGCTGCCAACCTGCTGCTGATCCTGCTGCTGGCCGCCGGATTGTTCGCCGCCCCCAGCCTCAAGCGCGAGACTTTCCCCGACTATCGCCCGGTTGAGGTGTCCGTGGAGGTGGCCTACCGCGGGGCCAGCGCCGCCGACGTCGAGGATGCAATCTGCCGGCGCCTGTTCGATGCCGTTAAAGGCGTGGAATTCCTCGATGAGTTTGTCTGCGTGGCTCAGGACAACCTGGCCAGCGCCACCGCCACCATGGAGGCCGGCGGCGATGCCATACGCTTCATGAGCGAGATCGATACCGAAGTCGGTGCCATCACTGAGCTACCGGCACGGGCCGAGCTCCCAGTAGTTCGCGAACTGCACCGCAGCGATCTGGTCGCCGCGGTCGCAGTAACAGCCGACATGCCCATTCGCCAGCTCGAGGAGTACGCCCTGCGCCTGGAGGAGCGCATCATGGCGCTGCCCGGCGTGGCGGACGTGGCAATCCATGGCATGTCGCAGCGCCAATGGCAGGTCGAGGTGCCCCGCGAGGTGCTCGGCCAGCATGGCCTCTCGGCTCAGGAGCTGGCGCAACGCATCTCCGCTCAGAGCCTGGACCTGCCGCTGGGCACTCTGGAAACGGCCGATCGCGATATTTTGCTGCGCTTTACCGACCAGCGCCGCTCCATGGCCGAACTGGCCGAGCTGGTGGTAGTTTCCGACGCCGGAGGTGGTGAACTTACTCTTGGTGAGCTGGCCACCTTCACTGAGGCCGGTGAGCGCGCGGAAGAGACGCTTCGCTTCAATAGCGAGCCGGCGCTGGTGCTGGAGGTTAGCAAGGCGCTGCGTGAAGATGCCCTGACGGTCAAGGAGCGGCTCGAGGCGCTGCTCGAGGACGAGTGTCACCGCTTCGACGGCGGCATATCGCTGACTTTGACCCAGGATGCGACAAGCATTGTCCGCGACCGCTTGCGGATGCTGGTGGATAACGGCTTGATGGGCCTGGTACTGGTAGTGCTGGTGATGAGCCTGTTCTTCCGCCCCCGTCTGGCGCTGTGGGCGGTGCTGGGTCTGCCGGTTGCCTTCATGGGCGCTTTCGCGGTGATGGCGTTCGCCGGGCTGTCGCTCAACATGATCACTCTGGTGGCGCTGTTGATGGCCATCGGTATCGTCATGGATGATGCCATCGTTATCACCGACAACATCGCCTCTCATGCCTTGCACCGGAAGTCGCCGCTGGAGGCAGTGGTCGAGGGAACCCGCCAGGTGCTGCCCGGGGTGCTTTCGTCATTTCTTACCACGGTAGCGGTGTTCACCCCGCTCTCCTTCCTTGCCGGGGAGTTGGGTGCAGTGCTGGAGGTGCTGCCAGTAGTGCTGATCGCAGCGCTAATGGCGAGCCTCATCGAGGCGTTCTGGATCCTCCCTCACCACCTCAAAGGCAGCGTGGGGAGCCTGGGCGATGGTCACGACTCCCGCTTCCGGGCCGCCTTCGAGCGACGTTTCGCAAATTTTCGTGAGGCCGTCGGGGGCTGGCCGACCGGGCGATCCGCTTTCGGCATGCGGTGCTGGGCCTGTTGCTGACGGTGACCCTGGCCTCCGCCGGCTTCATTGCCGGGGGGCACGTGGGTAGTGAGGCGATGCCGGATATCGATGGCGACGTGCTGGAGGCGCGCATTCTGATGCCCCAGGGTACGCCCCTGGCGCGCACCGAGGCGGTGGCCGAGCGGGTCGAGGCGGCGATGCGTGACCTGGACGCGCGCTACTCACCCGAACAGCCGGAGGGCGCCTCCCTGGTCGAGGCGATACAGGTGCGCTTCAACCACAACCTCAGCGCCCGAGAGGCGGGCCCCCATGTGGCCACCGTCAGCGTCGACCTGCTCACCGCCGAGCGACGTAGTGTCACTCTCGATACGCTGACCGAGGCATGGCGGGAGGCTATCGGCAAGATCGAGGGCCTGCAGCGGCTTATCATCCAGGAACCCGGCTTCGGCCCCGCCGGGGTGCCGGTAGAAGTGCGACTGGCCGGGGAGAACCTAGAAGCCATGAAGGCGGCGGCGCTGGAGCTGGGGGCCATCTCGAGGGCTACGCGGCCGTCCACAACGTCATGGATGACCTGCGTCTGGGCAAGACCCAGCTGGCCTTCTCCATGGCCGAGGGTGCCCACGGCCTGGGGCTTTCCGCCGAGGAGGTGGCCGGCCAACTGCGCGCGGCGCTGCTGGGTGAGATTGCCGATACCCAGCGCATCGGCGACCAGGAGATCGAAGTGCTGATCCGCCTAGCCGAGGGGGACAGAAGCTCCCTTGATGATCTGGCGGACCTTACCATCGCCCTGCCGGGTGGGCTCCGGGTGCCTCTGGAGGTGGTGGCCAACGCCGAGGAGCGACGCGAATGGGCGCGCATCACCCGTATCGACGGGCGGCGTACCGTCACCGTGGAAGCCAACGTGGATGCACGCCAAGCCAGCGGCCAGGCTATCGTCGATGACCTCACCGGTAGCGGCTGGCTGGAGGTTTTCCTTACCCGCCACCCCAATGTGGCGATCTCCTTCGAGGGGCAGGTGGCCAGCTCCGCCGAGACCGGCGGCTCCATCGGCCGCGGGCTGTTGATCGGCCTGGTGGGGATCTTCGTGATCCTCTCCTTCCAGTTTCGCAGTTACGTGGAGCCGCTAATCGTCATGCTCTCGATCCCGCTGGCCTTCATCGGCGCCATCTGGGGCCATGTGCTCATGGGCTACTACCTCTCCATGCCCTCGCTGATTGGTGCGGCGTCGCTGGCCGGTATTGTGGTCAACAACGCCATCCTGCTGATCCACTTCATCAAGACCCATCGCGAGCGTGGGTTGGATGCCGTTGCAGCCGCCGGCCAGGCTAGCCGCGACCGGCTGCGCGCCATCCTGATCTCGTCCACCACTACCATCGCCGGGCTGCTGCCACTGCTGGCAGAAACCAGTACCCAGGCGGCGGCCATCAAGCCACTGGTGATCTCGGTGGTGTTTGGCCTGCTCAGCGCTACTGTGCTCGTACTGTTGGTGATCCCGGCACTCTACGTGCTGTTCGACGACTGGGGGTGGCTAGGCAAGGCAACGGAGATGGAGCCGCTCCCGGATCAGTTGAGCAAGGACTGAAATCCTTCCCTTGACGGGGCCGGAATAGACTCTAGTCTTGAAAAGGTAGATTGAATGCTTCTTATAAAGTGTCCTCCCGGCAAGGCACAACGAAAACAACAGGAGCCAGCCATGACGATCATTGCGCCGAAGTCCTCCGCGACCAGGTACGCAAGCATTGCTATCGTAAGCCTCCTAGGGCTACTGATGGGTGCGGCCGTCCTATCGGCGGACGAACACGAGGGGCAGGCAGCCTCCGATTCGTGGTTGCCCAGTCTCATGACGGAAACTCCTCGGGAGGGGTTTGCCCTGGCCGTGAAACTATCGCAGAAGGGTGTCGCCACGACACAGACCGATGCCGAAGTGCGAAAAGAGCTACGACCGGAGTACGCAGCAGATCCCAACAGCCTTATTGCCATTTCGCATGTCATTGCGACCCATTTCCAGACGGTGGCTGCGGCTAACGACTACTGGCGCGAGTGACCGGTCCAGTTAAGACACTATCGCTAACTCCAAGCCGAATGATCTGGCTCGGATGCTATTTCTGCTTGGCGCTGTTCGCGCACGGCATCAGATGCCTCGATGCAGTGTTCAGCGCGGTAGGCGCTGATGGGTCATGGGGCGAAATGCTCGACCCCGCCAAAGATGGCCTGTGCCTTTGACGGGGCTAGTAGCGAGAGTATCAGGCAGCTTCAATAGGGCGGGACGGGCCGAAGTGCTCAAAGTGGCGTCGATCCTCTTCAACGCCGAGCTCTGCCAAGGCCTGGTTCACCGCACTCATGAAACCCTGGGGGCCAACGAAGTAGCAGCGCGGGTTGGATGCGGGCAGGTAGTGTCTCAGTAGCTCGCGATCGAGGCGGCCGCAGTGGTCGGCATCGTCGCCGTATTCGTGTATGGCGACGACCTTGAGCTTAGAGGGATGCACTTCGCGCATCGCGGCGACCTCCTGCCGGAAGGCGTGATGCTCGGCGTCGATGGCGGCATGAAGATAGACTACCTGCCTACCCTCGGCCAGCGCCTGGCGAGCCAGCGGCAGAATAGGTGTCTGGCCCACTCCACCACTGATCAACAGCAGCGGTTCATTGCCTCCCTGTAGCGTAAGCTCCCCGGCCGGAGGCAGAAGGTCTACGCTGTCGCCAACGTTGAGCACGTCGTGAAAGTAGCGGCTGGCTCGACCCTCGGGCTCACGCTTGATCGAGATCCGATAGGTGCGGCCATTTGGCAGGTCCGAGAGGCTGTAGTGGCGATAGAGCGTCTCGCCCTCGATACCGAGTCGCACGCCGATGTACTGGCCGGGCTCATGATCTGCTACCGGGCCTTCGTCCTCCGGCTCGAGGACGAAGGAGCGAATCATCGCGCTTTCTTGCCGAGTCGCGGCGATGCGGAATCGACGTAAACCGCGCCAGCCACCGGGTTTCAGAGCGAAAGCCTGGTACCGACGATCTTCCAGCTCAATCAACAGGCCGGCCAGCTCTTCATAGAGCGCTGCCCACGCTTCGGCGATCTCTGGCGTCAGAGCGTCACCCAGCTCCTCGCCGATGGCGGCCATCAGGCACTCGCCGACAATGGGGTACTGGTCGGGCTGAATGCCCAGCGACACGTGTTTCTCTACCACTGTGGCCAGCACTCCTCTCGCCCTGGCGGGATCCTGGCGCAGCTGCACGTAGGCCAATACGGCACCGGCCAGGGCCCGTTGCTGGGCACCGCTCTGCTGGTGCGCCTCATTGAACAGCGAGGCCACGTCGGGGTAGCGCTTGAACATCAACGGATAGAAACGCTGGGTAATGGCATCGAGGTGCTCTGCTACCACCGGGGCGGTGGCCTCGATGAGCTGCTCCTGCTGTGAGGTGAGCATGAGGGTCTCCTTCGTCGGGGAAATTATAATAATCATGTAAAATACTTGTTATTTGGTGCGCGAACCTGAGGCGAATTGTCGCAGAGCAAAGCAAACCCATCATAACGTGGGGGCGCAAAGGATCGAAAAGCAAGAAGGGCTGCTACAAAGGCACTCCTGCAGGGGGCCGGGGAACGTCAGCCCTTAGTACACGGTGGCTTTTTTAGTATATCTAGCGCTTCTGATGCACGCTTCAGCTCGGCCTCCCCCGCATGGCCTGCAACTTTTTGTTCTCGATGGCGCCGGCAATTTCCGGGAGGCTGCAGATGAATGCGTCATCAGAGCCGCCCGGTCGGTGGTCGAACGCACGGTCTCTCGGAACGTGAAGCTCAGCACCCCGACCGAGCCCGTGAGTGCTTGTGGATCAAGCTGGCTGGTTACGACCACGAGGCGTTCGGCTGCCATGGGCTCGTCAACCGCTTGATATGGCAGGGCATGTCGCATTCCGGCACGCCGCTGTCGTTGACCGTGCGGGGTCGGATTGCTAGCTTAGCGACACTCTCAGGTGCCCTAGGCGCGCGCAGACGCGCCGGGGTGAAACGAGAAGTCGGTGCGCCTCGTGCCATTCCGACGCTGCCCCCGCAACGGTAATCGAGTCAAGGAAAGCCTTACACCACTGTGCCCTGACACGGGAAGGTGGCCTTCTGGGACGCTAATTGTCCACTCGTCAGCCCGGAGACCGGCCAGAGAGTGCAGGAAATGCTGTATGACAGCGTTTCCCTCATGCCGGGTTGCGGTGGGCGACTCCGAGGCAGGGCTGGCGCTATTGCTGTCGTTCTCCCTTTCTCGTTCCTTGCTAACCCGGTGATTGCACCACGACTGCCGTGCGGGCAGGTACGGCGAGCAAGGGACACTGATGAACACTACCAGAAACGCTTCCCGTGGCCTGGCCGCCTTTGGTCTGGCCCTCATTCCTCTGGGCCTTCACGCCCAATCCGAAGCCGACAGCGATGATATCGCCGTCGACCTCAACCCCTTGGTAATCACCGCCACCTTAGCGCCGCGTACCGCCGACGAATCGCTGGCCTCCGTTACGCTGCTCGACGAGACGACCCTACGCCGCCAGGACCCCACCGGCGTCACCGATCTGCTGCGCGGCCAGCCCGGGGTGGACGTCAGCTCCAACGGCAGCTTCGGCAAACAGAGCAGCGTGTCGATTCGCGGCACCTCGAATAACCAGAGTCTGCTGATGATCGACGGCATTCGCCTGCGCTCCGCTACGGATGGCGGCCCTGCGTGGCAGTACCTCGACCCGCGCATGTTCCAGCGCGCCGAGATCGTGCGCGGCCCGCGGGGCAGCCTCTACGGCGCCGACGCGGTAGGCGGCGTGGTGCAGCTCTTCACCCATGACGCTCAGGAGGGCGGCCCGCACCCGCGCATCTCTGCAGGCGGCGGCTCCTTCGATACCCAGCGATACAGTGCAGGACTCTCCGGCAGTAGCGGCGGTACCCGCTACAGCTTTGCCGGCAGCCACTTCACCACCGATGGCACGCCGGTGCGTCGTGGTGGTGAGGATATGGGGTACGACAACACCTCTGCGCTGGCGCGAATGTCGCACACCTTCGATAGCGGCGCAGAAGTGGGATTTCTGGCGCTGAGAGCCCGCGGTACCACGGAGTATGACGAGAGCGGCTCCATGGCCACGACTGATTATATGCAGCAGGTGGCGGGAATTTATGGAGAACTGCCGGTAACTGACAGCTGGAGTAGTCGCTTGACGCTGAGCGAAGCGCGCGATGAAAGCGTCAACCACTTCTGGGGGTCTATCCTTGATACGCAGACACGCACGGCCCGCTGGGAGAACACGCTGACTTCAGGGGGCATGAGTTGATTATCGGTGCGGAGTATATGAACGATAGCGTGGCCGGTAGTGTCACGGGGAATATGCCATGGGATGGTCCTTATGACATCGAGGAGCGTGATAACAAGGCCGTTTTCGGCCAGGCGCTACTCGATTTCGAACCGTTAGCCGTTCAAGCCAGCCTGCGTTATGACGATAACGAAGCCTACGGTGACGAGATTACCGGTAGCCTGGCGCTGGGGTATGACATCAATTCCCACCATACCCTGCGAGCCAGCTATGGCACCGCCTTCAAGGCGCCAACTTTCAACGACCTTTATTGGCCGGGGTTTGGCAATCCCGAGTTAGAAGCGGAAACATCCAAAACGGTGGAGCTCGGAGTACGTGGCCAATATGTGCGCTGGTTCTGGGATGCCGCAATCTATCAGACCGATATTGACAACCTGATCGTCTGGCAGCAAATGGGGCAGCCGACAACGAACGTACCCACTACGCGTATCCGTGGCGTCGAACTCTCCGTGGGCGCTGAGGTAGATGATTGGACGTTAGCTGCCGCCGCGACCTACACCGACCCTGAAGATCGGGCTACCGGAAATCGTCTTAGGCGCCGTTCCAGTCAGAGCGCCCGCTTCGACGTGGATCGTGAGCTGGGCGAGTGGTTCCTGGGGGCTCCTGGGTTCTGCAGGGCTATCGCTACGAAGATGCCGCCAACACGGATCGAATCGGTGGCTTCGGGCTGGTCAATCTGCGTGCCGGCTGGCAGTTTGCACCGCTGTGGTCGGCTCGACTGACTGTGGAGAATGCCATTGATAAAGAGTATGTCACGACACGTTTCTTCGATGGCGATGACTACCTCAACGCCGGTCGTGCGGCCTTCGTCAGTGTCCACTTTGGCCAGTAGCGGCCGGTTCGGCGGGGCCGTTGGCCCCGCCGTAGGTTTCAGCGCCTTGCTGGCCCTGTCGGGGCCGGCGGCCGGCGAGGCGTATGCCGATTCGCTCTGCGCCACCGACGACCGCGACCGCGAGGTGTGTCTGCCGGTGCCCGCCGGTCGCATCGCCGCGCTGTCGCCCGGTGCGACCGAGCTGGTCTATGCCGCCGGGGCCGGTGACCAGGTAGTGGCCGTAGTGGACTTCAGCGACTACCCGCCGCAGGCCCAGGCGGTGCCTTCGCTGGGCAGCCATACGCGCATCGACATGGAGCGCCTCGTCGCCCTGCGGCCCACACTGGTGATCGGCTGGGTGACCGGCAATCCCTCCGAGCAGCTGGAGATGCTGGAGGCGCTCGGCCTGCCGGTGTTCTACCTCGAGCCGCGGTCCTTCGAGGGCGTGGCCAGCGCCATCGAGCGCCTGGGACGCCTGGCCGGCACAGCCGATGCCGCGGATCGCGAGGCGAGGCGCTTTCGCGACGGCATGATCGAGCTTCGAGAACGCTATGCCGGGCGAGCACCGGTGCGCGTCTTCTATCAGGTGTGGGACGAGCCGCTGATGACCGTCAACGACGCGCACCTGATCGGCTCGGTGCTGACCGCCTGCGGTGGCGTCAACGTTTTCGGCGACCTTGAGCGCCTGGTGCCGCGCATCGGCGACGAGTCGGTGCTCGACGCCGACCCCGAGGCGATATTGGCCGGCGGCATGGGCGAGGAGAGCCGTGAATGGCTCACCCACTGGGAGCAGTACACGAACCTCACGGCGGTGGCGGAGGGCAACCTCTTCTTCGTGCCGCCGTCGCTGATCCAGCGCCCCACGCCGCGCCTGCTCGAGGGCAGCCGGCTGTTCTGCGAGAAACTGGAGGCAGCCCGTGCACGCCGCTAGGTACTCACTGGTCGCTGTCAGGCACGGAGGGCTGGCCTTCCCGCTGGGCCTGCTGGCGCTGGCGGCGATGGCCGCCATGGCGTTGGCGGTGTCGGTCGGCAGCGTCAACATCACCCCCGCCGCGCTGTGGGAGGTGGCCCTGGGGCGCGGCGACGCCCTGGCGCGCACCTTGGTGTTGGAGCTGCGTGTGCCGCGGGCCCTCTCGGCATTTGCCACCGGTGGCCTGCTGGCATTGGCCGGTGCGCTGATGCAGGTATTGCTGCGCAATCCCTTGGCGGACCCCTACGTGCTGGGCCTCTCGGGCGGTGCCGCAGTGGGAGCGCTGGCGGCGATGCTTGCCGGGTTGGGCGGCGCGGTGATCAGCGGCTCGGCTTTCGCCGGGGCCTTTCTCTCGACACTGCTGGTTTTTGGCCTGGCCCATGGCACCGGCAGTTGGACGCCTTCCCGCCTGCTGCTCACCGGCGTGGTGGTGGCGGCCGGGTGGGGCGCGGTGGTCACGTTGATGCTGGCGGTGAGCCCCGTTGAGCGTCTTCCCGGCATGCTCTACTGGCTGATGGGCGATCTATCCTACGCCCACACACCCGGCTATCCGCTCGTCGTGCTGCTGGGGGTGTGCCTGCTCGCCTTCCCGCTGGGGCGCAGCCTCAACGTGTTGGCCCGCGGGGCGCTGCAGGCCGCGGCCCTGGGCGTGGTGGTGCGTCCGCTGGAGTGGACGATCTACATCACGGCTAGCCTGCTCACCGCCATGGCGGTGACCACGGCCGGCAGCATCGGCTTCGTCGGCCTGGTGGTACCGCACATGCTGCGCCTGATGCTGGGCAACGACCAACGTCTGATCCTGCCTGCTTGTGCCCTGGCTGGCGGCACCCTGCTGGTGCTCGCCGACACCCTGGCGCGCACCATCATCGCTCCGGAACAGCTTCCGGTGGGGGTGATCACGGCGCTGCTCGGCGTACCGACCTTCCTCTACCTGCTCTACCGGAGCCGCTGATGAGCCGACTCGAGGCGCGAAATCTGGTCATCGACGTACCGGGCCGTCGCGACGGTCGGGCGCTGAACCTGGACCTGGAGCCCGGGCAGGTGTGGGGCGTGCTCGGCCCCAACGGGGCCGGCAAAACCACCTTGCTGCATACCCTGGCGGGGCTGCGAGCACCGCGGGCCGGCAGCGTGCGTCTCGACGGGGGCGCGCTCGCCTCGCTGCCGCGCCGCCGGGTCGCCCGCGCCCTGGGCCTGGTCTTCCAGGAGCGCCAGGACGGCTTTCCCGCCACGGTGCGCGAGACGGCATTGATCGGGCGCCATCCCTGGCTGTCGCCCTGGCAGATGGAGGGCGGCGAGGATCTACAGTTGGCCGAGGCTGCGCTCGAGCGGCTCGATGTCGACCACTTGGCCGAGCGGCTAGTCAGCACGCTCTCGGGCGGTGAAAGGCAGCGCCTGGCCATCGCCACGGTGCTGACCCAGGCGCCGGCCATCTGGCTCGCCGACGAGCCAACCAACCATCTTGACCTGCATCACCAGACCGCGGTGATGGCGCTGCTCGCTGGCGAGGCCCAGGCCGGCAGGGCGGTTATGCTGTGCCTGCACGACCTCAACCTCGCCGCTCGCTGGTGCGACCATCTGCTGCTGCTCTACCCCGACGGTGAAGCGTGTTGGGGGTCGCGCGATGCCATGCTGGTACCTGCAGCCCTTGAGCGCCTCTACGGCCAGCGATTGGCCACCGCCATGGTGGGTGGCGCCCCAGTCTTCGTTTCCGTGAGGTGATATGCACCGCTCGACCCCGATACGCGGCGAGTTCCACAGGGACTTTCCCTCCCCCCGGACAGGTGGCCGCGCTCTTCCACGGCCAGTCGCCGTGGACCTGATGCCATACCAGGCGTTCGTCATGCGCGACAACGCTAAGGACCCATGCCCGCCATGCCAATCGCATGGCCGCCGAGCGGCCACAGCCAATCGCGTACAACCACGGCGGATAGCGCAAACTGATGCGCAGATCAGCGAAATGAAGGTGGCACTCCCCCGATGAGACTGTTTCAGCTGAAACATGAACTCGAGGCGCATGGGCTCGTTTTGCGCGGAGCCTTCGAGGTGGAGCCGGAGGATCATGTGCCCCCGATTGCCCACGCCATCCCGGCCGCAGCACTGGTGCTAGTGGGTAATGTCGGTTCGTCGCTGTGGCCCCAATTCGCTGCTTCGCCCGAATATTGTGACGGAAGACGCGATCCGCTGGACCGCTGGAGCCAACGCATTGGAGAGGCGCTTGCTGCCCGCTACGGTGCGCGTGCGCTCTATCCGTTCGGCGGGCCGCCGCATTATCCCTTTCAGCGCTGGGCGTCGCGTGCCGAGTCGGTACACCCATCTCCGCTCGGCCTGGTCATACACGCCGAATACGGCTCGTGGCACGCCTACCGCTTCGCGCTCGCGCTTGACCACGTGCCGGACGATCTCGCGCCAATGGCCGAACACGAGTCGCCGTGCCTGGGATGCGCCGAGCGTGCCTGTCTCGACGCCTGTCCGGTCGATGCCTTCACCGGTTCCGAGTATCGGATCGGAGCTTGCGCACAGCACCTGCGCGACATGCCCGACGGCGCCTGCATGCGGCTGGGCTGCGCGGCGCGACGTGCCTGTCTGGTCGGTGCCCCATCACGCTACGACTCGCAACATGCGGCATTCCACATGCAGGCCTTCGTTTTCGCTCGATCATCCGAATAGCTACATGATTCCGGCCATGGCCGGGGCGTATGGCTTGTCATGTTCGAGTACGGCGCGGTGGTCCGATGGCCAAGGCCGTTACCCTCGCCTCGAAGAAGACTTCCCCGTCGATGTCGTTATCGACACGGTTTTCCTCAATCTCGAAGCGCACCTCCACCTCGGCCGCACCGGCCTGCCAAGCCAAGGCTTCAGCGCGCTCGGCGGCCGTTTGCCGCGCCATCGCATAGGCTGCCTCGAGTGTGACGTGGTCGCAGGGGCCATTGGGCAGGAAGACCCTAAAGCGGCCTTGTACTGGCTGCAGAACAGAGACATGAACCCGCTGAACCACTTGGCCGAGCAGCGTGCCCACGGCGTTAGCCACCTCGCCGTGGGAAGGCAACACAACTTCGGCGCCCAGCGCCTCGCCAACCGCCGGATAGTAGCTTGCTGCCGGCCCGCCCACCGCGACCACAGGGGATGTCGGCGCGAATTTCAGCGTGAAGACCGATGGGGCCACGGCGACACGGGACTTCCCACGCAGGATCAATGCCGCCAAGGAGGCCGCCAGCCGCCCTTGCTGGCTATCGACATCGGCATCATGCAGCCCCGCCTCGATCAGTTTGGTAGAGATGGCCTCGACCACTCGGCCATAGATCTCGCGTGATGGCGCTTCCGCATCGCCTTCCGGCCAGCGTCCAAGCCCGTATTGGCGGCGCATGCGCTTGGCCCAGATGATCGCTGCCAGGCGGGCGGCCTCGACATCCCAGTGGCGTGAGATACCCAGGACATGGGCGGCATCGGTGGGTGTGAAACCGCTGAAGATCACCAGGCCACGACGTTCCAGGCTGGTTAGTGCACGGGCCAGCCAGCGTTTCTCTTCCACCGCACTCAGCATTTCCACTGGTCCGTCGCCCAACTGCGCCCAGGCCTCATGCTCATCGACGCTGAGCTGGCCCATAAGCGCTTCGTCGTGTTGTAGGCGCATGGCGAAGCGATTATGGTTGCTGCCCGGAGGAAGGTTGAGCTGCCGCAGCAGGGCCTCGTGTAGCTCGGGATGCTGACTGACCAACAGGCTCATGGGCAACACGCGGCGAGGTCCGATGGCAAGGCCTCGACCAGGCGCGAAGGTGACTTCACTATCGCCGCCAAGGCCGATGGAATAGAGCTTGATCGCCTCTACCATGGGACGCCAGTCCCCCACCCGGGCGCCGTCGAAGGAGAGCGTCGGCAAACCGTCTCGCACCACGGCAATATCCGTCGTGGTTCCCCCCATGTCGGCGACGATCAGGTTACGGCGGCCGCTAAGCATCATGGCGCCGTTGACACTGGCCGCTGGCCCGGACAGCACCGTGGTGATGGGCTGCAGGATGGCGCTGTCAGCGGAAATCAGTGAACCGTCGCCCTTCACGATCATCAGCGGTGCCAAAATACGGTGGCGGTGCAACAGCCCTTGGACCGCCTCAATGAGACGAGCAACATAGGCGATCATGCGGGCATTCAGCGCTGCGGTCATGGCACGGCGCGGCGCCCCCAGAGAAGCCGCCAGCTCATGGCCGCAGGTCACCGGTTTGCCTGTCAGCTCATGCACGAGTTCCGCCGTGCGCTGCTCGTGAGCCGGGTTGCGGACACTGAAGGAGGCCGAGACGGCAAAGGCCGATACCCGCTCCCGCCAGGCCAGGATTGTTCTGCGTAGGGCTTGCTCATCCAGGGGCGCGAGTTCGCGACCTTCCGCGTCATGGCCGCCGCCCAGCATAATCAGACTGTTGGCGCCAAGGAGTGAGACCAGTCCGGTCGCCTTGACCTGTCGCTCGTCATACCCAATCAGTAGTACACAGATCGGTGCTCCCTTGCCCTCTACCGCCGAGTTGGTCGTCAGCGTCGACGACAGTGACACCAGGTCGACCCGGGACAGCAAGTCGGCGGGCAGCGCCCTCAAGGCATCGGCGATGCCCTGCTGAAGGTCCAGGCGCGTCGTCAGACGCTTGGCCATCGCCACCACCTGGTCGGCCTCGTCCAGGAGGACCGCGTCGGTAAAGGTACCGCCCGTATCGATGCCCAGCCGATAACCCATTGGGGCCTCTCCTCATGTACTTGGGTGTTTTGCCGACCACCCTTGGTGTCATTCTGTGCAGCCACATTGACAGAGCGTTAGAGAGTCGCCCCTTCAGGCGCGCTGCCGGCGCCGGCGCCGGCCGCCGCGCGCTGTGGCGCTGGCATCCTCCGTCACCGCCGGCAGGGTCACGTGGGCGCTCAGTTGCGGGAAGGGATCGTGGCGATGAGGGATCGCCATGGCGGCCACGAAGTGCTCCTGGAAACGCGGCTCGGTGGCGGTCTCCACCTTTTCCACGCGGCGCACCACCTCCTCGATTTCGCGGCGCGCCTTGCGGCTCAATAGGGCGATGCGCGCGCCCGTGCCAGCGGCGTTGCCCGCCGAGGTGACGTGCGCCAGATCACAGTCGGGGATCAACCCCAGGGTCATGGCGTACTTGACGTCGATGTGAGCGCCGAAGGCCCCGGCGAGGCGGATGCGATCGACGCGGTCGGTGCCGAAGTGCTCCATCAGCAGGCGGATGCCCGCGTAGAGCGCGGCCTTGGCCAGCTGGATGGCGCGGATGTCGGCCTGGGTGATGGCAATGGTCCGCGTCGCGTCGCGATGCAGCACGTAGGCGAAGGTGCGCCCGTCGGCCACGATCCGTTCGCTGCGCGCCGCCAGGCCGCCCTGCACGATGCCGTCCCGAGTGATGACGCCGGCCAGGTACATCTCGGCGACGACCTCGATGATGCCCGAGCCGCAGATGCCCGTGATACCGTGGGACGCCATCGCCGCGTCGAAGCCCGGCTCGTCGGACCACAGCTCGCCACCGATGACCTTGAAGCGCGGCTCCAGCGTCAGGGGGTCGATGCGCACCCGCTCAATGGCACCGGCAGCCGCACGCTGCCCGCCGCTGATCTGGGCGCCCTCGAAGGCCGGCCCGGTGGGGCTGGAGCAGGCCAGCAGCCGGTGGCGGTTGCCCAGCACGATCTCGGCATTGGTGCCCACGTCGACCAGCAGCATCAGTTCCTCGCCCAGGTAGGGCGACTCGGAGAGGATCATCCCGGCGGTGTCGGCCCCCACGTGCCCGGCGATGCAGGGCAGGCCATAGACCCGGGCGTTGGGGTGGATGGCCAGGTCCATCTCGGTGGCCCACAGCCCGTCGATGGCCTCGTCGGTGGCCAGCGCAAAGGGCGCACCGCCCAGCTCCACCGGGTTGATGCCGAACACCAGGCTCTGCATGATCGGGTTGCCGACGAAGGTCGCCTCGAGGATGGCGTCCAGCGGCACGTCAGCCTCGGTGGCCAGTTCCACCGTCAGCTCGTTCAGGGCGTCGCGCACCGAGCGCGTCATGGCCTGATCGCCGCCGGGGTGCATCATGATATAGGAGACCCGACTCATCAGGTCCTCGCCGTAGCGGATCTGCGGGTTCATGCGCCCGGTGGAGGCGACCACCTCGCCGGTCTGCAGATGGCACAGGTGGGCGGCGATGGTCGTCGAGCCCACGTCCACGGCTAGGCCGTAGGCCTGCGCCTGGAAGCCCGGCCAGACGGCGATGAGGCGGCGGTCGTCGTGGACCGCCACCGTCACGCCCCAGCCGCCCCGGCGCAGGGCCTGCTGCAGTTGCTGGACGACGCGGATGTCGGTTTCCAGCCCGGTCAGCCGCCACTCGTGGGCCAGGGCCTCCTTGAGGCGGCGTATGTCCGAGGCCGGAACGTGCATGTCCGGCTCCTGCACCTCCACGTAGTAGAGGCGCACGATGGGGTCGAGCGCGATGTCGAGCACCTCGGCCCGCTTGCGCACGATCTGACGGTGCACCTGGCTGGCAGGCGGCACATCGATCACGGCGTCGCCGAGCAGGAGGGTCGAGCAGCTCAGCCGACGGCCGTCGCGCAGCGGCCCGCGACGCTTCTCCCAGGCCTGCTCGGTGTCGCTCTTGGCGGAGAGGTGATCCGGCCATGACGAGACCCCGTGCTTAGCGAAGCGCCCCTCGCAGAGGTCGACCTGGCAGCGGCCGCACAGGCCGCGCCCGCCGCACACCGAATCGATGTCGACCCCAGCGCGCGAGCAGCCTCCAGCACCGGGGTGCCGACCGGGAAGCGTCCGCGGCGCCCGGAAGGGGTGAAGACGACGAGCGCTTCGTGAGCATCGGACATGGGAACCTCCGTCCACAGGGGGTCGTTCAGGAGAGCGAAGCGCCTCAGGCGAGGCGCTTGCGTTGTTCGTTGTTATAGTGGTCTGGCAACTATTCGCGCTCAGGTCACGGCGCGGCGTCGGCGCGTCTGCCGCCGCCCGCGCCCTTCGGCCCCGTCCGCACCGACGGCCGGTGGCTCACGGAATTTCTGGATCCAGCGCATACAATCGGGGTCGTGCCCCAACATCACGTCGGCGCCCATGATCGCGGTCATGATCTCGGTGTGCAGCGGGTTGGTGATCGCCGAGGTCATCCCCGAGGCGATGGCCATGCTCATGAACGCCGCATTAATGCCGTTGCGGTTGGGCAGGCCGAAGCTGACGTTGGAGGCCCCGCAGGTAGTATTGACCTTGAGCTCCTGCTGCAGGCGGTGGCACAGGGCAAATACCTGGCGGCCCGCCGAGTTCACCGCGCCGATCGGCATCACCAGCGGATCGACCACCACGTCGCAGGCAGGGATGCCGTGGTCGGCGGCGCGCTCGACGATCTTCTTGGCGACGGCGAAGCGCACGTCGGGGTCGTGGGAGATGCCGGTTTCATCGTTGCTGATCGCCACCACCGCCGCCCCATATTTCTTCACCAGCGGCAGCACCGCCTCGAGGCTCTCGTCCTCGCCGGTCACCGAGTTGACCAGCGCCTTGCCCTTATAAACCGCCAGGCCCGCCTCGAGTGCCTTGATGACCGAGGAGTCGATGCACAGCGGCACGTCGGTCAGCGACTGCACCAGCTCGACGGTCTGGGCCAGGATCGCCGGTTCGTCGGCTAGCGGGATGCCGGCATTGACGTCCAGCATGTGCGCGCCGTGCGCCAGTTGATCTTCCACGTCCTTGACCACGCGGGAGAAGTCGCCGGCGGCCATTTCCGCAGCCAGCTGCTTGCGGCCAGTGGGGTTGATGCGCTCGCCGATGACCACGAAGGGCCGCTCGAAGCCGATCACGACTTCCTTCTTGTGCGAGCTGATGACAGTATCGGTCATGATGCTTCCTCAGTGATGGTGTCTTGTCGTTGCTATTGGGTGCCTGCGGAAGGCGTTGTCGTTAACTGTGGCGTTGCGGCTCCAAGCTGGCGGTCGGATAAGGATGGGTCATCCCGACACAGGCTCGAACTCTTCCGCCAGCGCGTCGGGCGACTCCGGATTGAGTTCGGCCGGGTTGTCACGCCCCGGGTACCAGGGCACGCGGCCCTCCAGCACGCCGGTGCCTTCGATGATCTCGGCCACGGTATGCTCCTGGCGGTAGGCCATGATGTGGGCACCGCTGACCCCAGGGATCTCGCGGATCTGGTGAAGTAGGTCCATGCACAGCCGCTTGCCCTCCTCTTTCTGGTTCTGGGCGCCCTCGAGGCGCGCGATCACAGCATCGGGGATGTGCACGCCGGGCACGTTGTCGCGGATCCAGCGTGCACTGCGCGCCGAGGCGAGCGGCCCGACGCCGGGCAGGATGAATACGCGGTCCGGCCCCTCGAGCAGCCCCAGGTCGTTCACCTTGAGCATGAAGTCACGCAGCCGGGGGATGTCGAAGCAGTACTGGGTCTGGATGAACTGCGCCCCGGCAGCGACCTTCTTGGCCAACCGGTGCGGGCGCCACTCCAGGGGTGGCACAAAAGGGTTCTCGGCCGCGCCGAGGAAGATCCGCGGTGGCACGTCGATCTTGCGCCCGCTCTGGAAGCGACACTCGTCGCGCATACCACGGGCGATCTCCAAGAGCGACATGGAGTCGAGATCGAACACTGGCTTGGCTTGGGGATGGTCGCCGGCCTGGACGCCGTCGCCGGACAGGCACAGTAGGTTGCAGGCGCCCATGGCCGCGGCCCCCAGGATCTCGCCCTGTATGGCGATGCGGTTCCGGTCGCGGCATGAGATCTGCAGAATGGTGGCATAACCCACTCGGGTGAGCAGCGAGCAGACCCCGACGCTGGACATGTGGCAGTGCGCACCGGAGCCGTCGGTGGCGTTGATGGCATCCACGTAACCGTCGAAGATCGCCGCACGCTTGAGCACCTCGGCGGGGTCGGCGGAGTCCGGCGGGTCGATCTCGCTGGTGATGGCAAACTTGCCGGCGCGCAGCACGCGCTCCAGGCGCCCGGGCGAGACGTGGCCCGGCAGGATCGGCAGGGAGTAGCCCGGTACGGGCTCGTCGTCGAACTTCATTTCACGGCTCCGCTATCCGCGCGCTCGCGGGTTGGATCGGCCAGCTTGCGCACCACGCGCAGCCAGGACGAGGAATCCTTCAGGCGGAAGTCGACCGGCTGCTGCACCACCTGGATGCGATCGCCATACTTCATCCGGCGGCTGCCTTCCCAGGCCTCGACCCACACGCAGCGCATCTCCGGCTTGACCTCACAGTGGCCGTTGGCACGCACCCCGCCGCAGGGGCCGTTGCGCAGGTTCTTGGGGCAATTCATGGGGCAGGACATGCCGGTGGCGGAGAGCGCACACAGTCCGCACATCTGGCAATCGAACAACAGGCCCTTGACGCCCTTCTCGATAGCCTTGACCGGGGCCTCGACGCGTTCATAGCCGATTCGCCGCCATAGCGGATGCAGCTTGACCAGCAGCGGCTCGAAGCCTCGATACACCCATTCGAACAGCCGGGCGTGACGGACCACCCAGCGCCTCACCTTGTACATCCTCTCCCTCCTTGCCTCCGCCCCCGAGATCGGGGACCGCGGCCATGGTCATTGTTTTTGTCGTCGTCGCGGGCGCTCTCAGGCGGGCAGGGCCAGCCCCTTCTGGCGCACCAACTGCTTGAGTGCCTCGTCATCGAAGCTTGCCTCGAGGCGTGCCGCCTCGGCTTCGGCCTCCGCCTGCAGGTTGTCGCTGCACTCGCGCGGGACGCTGCGCTGCCAGTCGGCCATGTACGCCTCCGAGCCGCCCTTGCCAGCCCGCATGGCCGCCCGGTCGATGGCGTGCTGGAAGCGCGGCGACAGTAGCACCTTGGCACTCTTGCGCCCCTGCTTGGTGATTACCTGAGCGGGAATATCCCGCCAGCTGACGATGGTCAGAGTTGTCATGTTGCTCGCTCTACAGCGACCGGCTCTGAGACCAAGCGGACCAGGGAGGTCGCCAGCTCGCCGTAGCCGGTATGCCGGTATTCGAAGGAGAGTCCGAGTCGTGCGGCGGCACGCTGGGCCGCCGCCTGAAGAGCGGGATCGTCACGCTGCGACAAGTAGACGAGCCGGCGATACTGGCCGAAATAGAGACTTGCGAGTTGGGGGTGGTGCTCGATGCCGAGCTCCTGGATGACCAGCCGGTCGAAGTGGCGCACGAGAAAATCGGTCAGATAAAAGGTGCCCAACTCTTGTTCGCTGAGCGCCGCGATCACCGACTCCCCGGCATAGACGTCATAGCAGTGTGCCCCCGGCAACCGTTCGGCGCCATGCTCGGCCAGCACTTCGTCCAGCAATCCGCCCGTACCGCAGTCGGCGTAGGCTACGAAAATGCGCGAGTACCGCGATGCTTCCCGCAGTTTCCTGCCCACGGCCTCGGGTATCCGATCCGGCCGATTGTGCAGGTCCGCTGGCAGGCATTCCAGGCGCACATCATGCCAGTCATTGGCGTCGATCAGGGCCATGATCTCCCTAGCCAACGCACCGCAGGCAATGATGAGCGTGGATGACATGACGGCGGACCTCCTCGGCTCAGGCGGCGCGACGCGTCGCGATGAGTTCCTTGGCCATATCGACCGCCACCCCGGCATCGCGGCAGTAGGCATCGGCACCGATGGCCTGGCCGAACTCTTCGTTGAGCGGGGCGCCACCGACCATGACGATGACATCGTCACGCAGCCCCTTCTCGACCAGCGTATCGATGACGACTTTCATGTAGGGCATGGTGGTGGTTAGCAGCGCCGACATGCCAAGGATGTCTGGCCTGTGCTCTTCCAGCGCTTCGATGTAGGCTTCCACTGGGATATTGATACCGATGTCGATCACCTCAAAGCCGGCACCTTCCATCATCATCGACACCAGGTTTTTGCCGATGTCGTGAATGTCGCCCTTGACGGTACCGATCACGATCTTTCCGATGGTCTCGGAGCCGGAAGCTGCCAGCAGGGGGCGCAGCACTTCCATGCCCCCCTTCATGGCATTGGCTGCCATCAATACTTCGGGGACGAAGAGGATGCCGTCACGAAAATCGACACCAACGATGGCCATGCCGCCCACCAGTGCTTCGTCGAGCACTTTGTTGGCGCTCCAGCCACGCTCGAGCAGGATCTCGGTGCCTTCGACCACTTCGTCGCGTAGCCCATTGTAGAGATCGTCGTGTATTTGCTCGACGAGCTCGTCATCGGGTAGGTCGTTTAGGTCGAAGTCTTCGTTTTCATTGTACTGTTCTGTCATGGCGCTCCGCTCCTGGTCATTCCATACCCAAATTACGGGTATGGTTGCGAATGCAGCGTATGCGCTCGCCTTAGGGAACATATCCATGCAAGCGACGCCTTCATGTCGAAAAGCGCCATGCGCCTCGCTCCTTCTGGCGTTTTTAAAATATCTTGCAGTTTATTGATTTAAGTCAATTTTTACGATTTTCAAACTTTTCCCTCATGGTCGCTGCGACAACGTTTCGCGTCGCCTGCAGACATGCGCGCCGATGCCACCGGAGTAAATTGCGACGCATGCCTGAACAACTTCAACAACAACAGCCAAGTGACGCCGAGGTTAGCCATGTCCGCTATGATCGAAGGGAAGAATATTTACTTGCTGAAGGCCAACTGCAAGGGGGCCATCGGTACCGTTTCCCGACTTACTACCTACCTTGCCCAGCGTCACTGCTACATCATGGAGCTGGCCCAGTTTGATGAAATTGAAACCGGTAATTTTTATGTCCGCTGCGTTTTTTCCACCACACCTGGCATCACTCCCAAGTTGGAGGAACTCAGGACCGAATTCGGCCAGGGCGTTGCCGAGCGCGACGGCATGGAGTGGGAGATGCACGACACCCTGGCCCTGCCCAAGGTGCTGATCATGGTGTCGAAGTACGATCATTGCCTCGATGATCTTTTGTATCGACAGCGGACTGGCGAGATCAAGATGGAGATTCCGGCCATCGTCTCCAATCACCCCGACCTAAAGCGCCTCGCCGACTGGTATGAGATTCCTTTCTATCACCTACCCATTACACCGGAGACCAAGCAGGAACAGGAGCGCCAGGTACTCGACCTCATTGAGGAAACGGGGGCCGAGCTGGTCGTCCTTGCGCGTTACATGCAAATCCTTTCCTCCAACCTATGCGAGGAACTGGCTGGTCGCGCCATCAATATCCACCACTCTTTCCTTCCGGGCTTCAAAGGCGCCAAGCCCTATCACCAGGCCTTTGAGCGGGGCGTCAAGCTGATCGGCGCCACCGCCCACTACGTTACAACCGACCTGGACGAAGGGCCGATCATCGAACAAGTCGTCGAACGGGTCGACCACACCTACAGTCCTGCCCAATTGGCAGCCGTGGGACGCGATGCCGAGAACATGGCGCTGTCGCGGGCGGTCCGTTACCACCTGGAGCATCGCGTCTTCCCCAATGGCAACAAGACCGTCGTCTTCCGCTGAGGCGCCCGACAGGAGGAAAGACCATGTCCATCCTGATCGATGGCAAGGCCCACGCCGCTCGGCTTCGCGAAGAGATCGGCCGTCAAGTAGGCAGACTGCGTCAGCACGACCTGATCACACCCGGCCTGGCCGTGATCCTCGTCGGCGAGGATCCAGCCAGTCAAGTCTATGTGCGCAACAAGGCGACCCAGGCCCGGGAAGCTGGCATGTCCTCGTTCGAATACCGCCTGGCTGACAGCGTGCCCCAAATCCAGTTACTCGACCTGATCGAGCGGCTCAACTGCGATCCGGAAGTGCACGGCATCCTGGTCCAGCTGCCGCTACCGCCTCAGGTCGATGAGGCACGTGTAATCCAGGCCATCTGTCCAGCCAAGGACATTGATGGCTTCCATCCGATCAACGTGGGCAACATCGCCACGGGGGGATACGGGATGGTGCCCTGCACGCCGCTCGGCTGCCTGACGCTGCTCAAATTTCAACTGGGTGATCTGAGTGGCAAGCGTGCCGTAGTGCTGGGGCGCTCCAACATCGTTGGCAAGCCGATGGCCAGCCTGCTGCTGAAGGAGCACTGCACCGTGACCGTCGCGCACTCACGCACACGGCAACTCGAGGAGGTGTGCCGTCAGGCAGACATCTTGGTGGCTGCGGTAGGCCGGCCGTGCCTGGTCAAGGAGGACTGGATCAAGCCCGGGGCCACGGTGATCGACGTAGGCATCAATCGCATCGAGGCCGATGGACGGACGCGGCTGGTTGGAGACGTGGACTTCGAAGGTGCCCGCAAGGTTGCCGGCGCCCTTACACCGGTCCCCGGTGGCGTCGGCCCCATGACCATCGCCTGCCTGTTACTCAACACCTTGGAAGCCACCTGCCGACAGCATGACATTCCCTTCCCCGACGACATCATGTCGCTGGCTTGGGGGAGCACGTCGGCCGAGATGGCCTAATAACCGTCATCGCCTATGGCGATGGCGCTGCACAGCGGTAGACCAGTCGGTATATGCGGGTCGCTGGATGAGCAATGCCAGCCTGTCGGTGCTCCGCATGTTGCCCTCTCTCCAACATACTTTCTGCAAAACAAAGCCGGAGAACGCCATGGATTCCACCTCATCTCGCCGCCGTACCCGCACCGCTGGAAACGCCCGCCGCGCCGGTAGAGGGGCCACCGCCGTCTCGGTCCAGCCCTACGCCACACGCCAAATCCCTCACTTCGAAATCCTCGATCACGCGGGGCTCTCCCTCCTTGAGGAGAATGCCGACACCATCCTCGAGGAGATTGGCATCGATTTTCGCGACGATGAGGAAGCCCTGCAGATCTGGCGTGATGCCGGTGCCGACGTGCAGGGGGAGCGCGTACGCATGCCGCGTGGCCTGTGCCGGCGGCTGATCCAGGATAGCGCGCCTCGCCAGTTTACCCAGCACGCGCGAAATCCTGCACGCAACGTGGAGATCGGCGGGCCGCACACCGTCTACGTGCCTGCCTACGGCTGCCCCTTCGTGCACGACATCGACCGTGGAAGGCGCTATGGCACGCTCGAAGACTTCCAGAACTTCGTCAAGCTCGCCTACCTGTCACCGAGCCTCCATCACTCCGGCGGTACCATTTGTGAGCCAGTCGACCTGCCGGTCAACAAGCGTCACTTCGACATGATCTACAGCCACATGAAGTACTCTGACAAGTGCTTCATGGGCTCGGTGACCCACCCAGATCGCGCCCGGGACACGGTCGAGATGGCCAAGATCCTGTTCGGCGAACGCTGGATCGATCCCGACACCGGCAAGCCGCGCACCTGTGTGATCAGCTTGATCAACGCCAACTCGCCGATGACCTTTGATGACACCATGCTGGGTGCCGCAAAGGTCTATGCGCGAGCCAACCAGGCCTGCATCGTGACCCCCTTCATCTTGGCAGGCGCCATGTCACCGGTGACCGTGGCCGGCACCGCCGCCCAGACCCTGGCCGAGGCCATGGCCGGTATGGCCTTCATACAGCTGGTGAACCCGGGCGCCCCGGTGGTGCTGGGGAGCTTCGCCAGCTCCATGTCGATGCAGTCCGGCGCCCCCACCTTTGGTACGCCGGAGCCGGCGCTGGTGCTCTACGTCATGGCGAGCCTGGCCCGCCGCCTCGGAGTACCCTTTCGTTCCGGCGGCTCGTTCACCGCCTCCAAGTTGCCTGACGCCCAGGCCGCCAGCGAGAGTGCCAACACCCTGCTGCCCACCACCCTGGGCGGCGTCAACTTCGCGCTGCATTCGGCGGGTTGGCTGGAAGGGGGCTGGCCATGGGTTACGAGAAGTTCATCATGGATGCCGACCAGACCGGCATGATGCAGACGCTGCTCAAGGGTGTCGATCTGTCGGAGAACGGCCAGGCCATGGACGCCATTCGCGAGGTCGGCCCCGGCAAGCATTTCCTGGGCTGTGCGCATACCCAGGCCAACTTCAAGGACGCTTTTTACCTCTCACCGATCGCCGACAACAACAGCTTCGAGCAGTGGGATGCCGACGGCCGGCTGGACATGGCCCAGCGCGCCAACGCCCGGTGGAAGAAACTACTCGCCGAATACGAGGCGCCGCCCTTGGATCCGGCGATTGACGAGGCTCTGCTCAACTACATGGCAACCCGCAAGGCAGCCTTCCCCGATTCCAATATTTAGCCGCCAGCTAAACCACGATGCCAACCGGTCCCGCCAAGCCGGCTGGCGTCCCGACTGGAGGAGCCGAAGCATTGGCGATCATCACCGCAACGAGATAACAACAACTTGAGGAATCTGTAGATGAAAGAACCCATCTCACCACCCTCCGATGGAGTTCCAGCCACCGAGGGCCCAGCCGACCTGATCGATACCGATTACGTGATCGGGCAGGACAACATCATCGGCGAGTTCAAGCTGAACCTGGACATCCACGGCAAGGTATTCGCCATCTCGGCCCTGGTCACGCTGTTCTTCGTCATTCTAACCCTGGCCCTGCACAGCGAAGTGGAGCCGCTGTTCACCGGGCTGCGCAACTGGCTGACCAGCCACCTCACCTGGTTCTTCCTGCTCTCCGCCAATATCTTCGTGGTGCTCTGCCTGGTGCTGGTCGTCTCGCCATTGGGCAAGGTGCGCATCGGTGGTGCCAACGCCAGGCCCGACTTCTCCTATTCGGCCTGGTTCTCGATGCTGTTCGCCGCCGGCATGGGCATTGGCCTGATGTTCTACGGCGTCTCGGAGCCCATGTCGCACTTCGCCTCCTCTCTCGGCGGTACCAGCCTGGACGGTGGCATGCGCAGCGACTGGGCACCCCTGGGCGCCGCCGCCGGCAACCCCGAGGCGGCGGCGCGGCTGGGCATGGCGGCCAGCATCTTCCACTGGGGCCTGCATCCCTGGGCGATCTACGCCGTGGTGGCACTGGCCCTGGCGATCTTCTCCTACAACAAGGGCCTGCCGCTGACCATGCGCTCGATCTTCTACCCCATGCTGGGTGAGCGCATCTGGGGCTGGCCAGGCCATGCCATCGACATCCTGGCGGTCTTCGCAACGCTGTTCGGCCTGGCCACCTCGCTGGGATTGGGTGCCTCCCAGGCCACGGCGGGGCTGGGTTACCTGTTCGGCACGCCCGGTGGGGATACCACCATGGTGCTGCTGATCATCGGCATCACGCTGATCGCTATCCTCTCCATCGTGGCTGGCGTCGACAAGGGCGTGCGCCGGCTGTCAGAGATCAACATGGTGCTGGCTTTCCTGCTGCTGGCGTTCGTGATCGTCGTGGGCCCGACCCTGGTGATCTTCACCGGCGTACTGGACAATCTGGTCGCCTACATCACCCACCTGCCGGCGCTCTCGGCGCCGTTCGGTCGCGAGGATGCCAACTTCAGCCAGGGATGGACGGCCTTCTACTGGGCCTGGTGGATCTCCTGGTCGCCCTTCGTCGGCATGTTCATCGCCCGGGTATCACGCGGGCGCAGCGTGCGCGAATTCATCATCGCCGTACTGCTGATTCCCTCGCTGGTTTCGGTAGTGTGGATGACCGCCTTCGGCGGCACCGCCGTCAACCAGTTGGTGACCACTGGTTTCGAGGGTGTCCAGGATGCGGCCCTGGAGCTGCAATTGTTCGTGATGCTCGGCGAACTGCCGCTGACCGCCATCACCTCCTTCGTCGGCATCGTGCTGGTCGTGGTCTTCTTCGTCACTTCCTCAGATTCCGGCTCGCTGGTGATCGATACCATCACGGCCGGCGGCAAGGTCGACGCCCCCAAGCCGCAGCGCGTGTTTTGGGCGGTGATCGAAGGCCTGATTGCGATTGCTCTGCTGCTCGGTGGCGGGTTGGTCGCGCTGCAGGCCATGGCTGTCTCCACGGGCTTGCCATTCACATTGGTGCTTCTCGCAGGTTGTTTTGCAATCGTTAAAGGTCTGCTGAGTGAGCATCGCTTGATTAATCCCAAGTATAGAAAAACATCGATCACATAATTGAGTTGTGATAGAGAAAGCCGGCTAGGCGGACTTGGAGTCCGCCTAGCCAGCTTATTTATCGATTTGTCGATTCATTAAGGGAGTGGTATCTGACTTTCTTGGTAGTGCCAGTGCGTGAATTACGATACGAAATATGTGCAGAGGTGCATGCATTAAGAAGCGCTTCTACAGCGTTGTTGGTGGATCTAAGCTAAGGGAAAGATTGATATGGATAGCTGTAATAAGCTCGAGCAAATTTTGACGTCTCGCGATTGGTTGCTGGCAGATGGGGCTACGGGGACCAACCTGTTCGACATGGGTTTGACGTCTGGCGAAGCACCGGAATTGTGGAATGAGCTCTACCCTCGGAGAATTGCTCGAATGTATACTCTAGCCTTGGAAGCCGGCAGCGATATTTTTCTGACTAATTCTTTTGGTAGTAATGCCGCACGGCTTAGGCTACATGGGTCACAACACCGAGCTCGCGAATTATCTCGACTGTCCGCCGCCATCGCACGAGATGTAGCAGACCGCTATCCGCGCCCCATCGTTGTTGCAGGTTCTGTGGGGCCAACGGGTGAAATAATGTCTCCCTTGGGCTCGCTAACTCATGAGTTGGCAGTGGAGATCTTTCATGAGCAGGCTGAAGGCCTCAAGGAAGGTGGTGCCGACGTACTGTGGCTGGAGACCATGTCATCAATTGAAGAACTTCAGGCTGCGAGCGATGCCTTTAAACTGGCCAGTATGCCTTGGTGTGGGACGATGAGCTTTGATACGGCTGGGAGAACCATGATGGGTGTGACCGCTCAGAGCGCGATGGAGACGGTTGGTCAGATGCCTAACATGCCAGTAGCGTTTGGAGCGAACTGCGGCGTTGGGGCATCGGATTTGATGCGCACGGTCCTGAACTTTACGTCTCAAGGTAATGCAGTCCCAATTATTGCTAAAGGAAATGCTGGCATACCGGAATATTTCGATGGACATATTCGCTATAGTGGGACTCCTGAGCTCATGGCCGATTATGCGGTTCTGGCGCGGGACGCGGGAGCCAAAATAATTGGTGGCTGCTGTGGTACGACTCCGGAGCATCTCGCTAGGATGCGCGCAGCGCTTGAAGAAAGGCCGCGAGGTGAACGACCCACTTTGGAGCAGATTCGCAATGTGCTGGGTGAATTCTCCTCGGTCAGTGATGACCATGGTAAATCCCGGGAAGGACCTAATCGTCGAAATCGCCGAAGTAAATTTAACAAGTGATCAAGGAGCTGTAACCGGCTGATGTCGCAGTCAATGCACCCGGCAAGGTGCCTCCATAGACCTCGCCGAGGCAGACGATGCCGCGCTGCCCATGAGTCAACAGCAGGTCGCTGATGGCTCTCATGCCCGAAGAGAACGACCAGGCTGCCTCGGCATCCTCCAGAGCAGCTAGCGTCTCCTCCAGAGCGTATAGGGTGGATTCTGGCATAACGCGTGTAGAGCGGCCCCTGGCGACGCCCTTCGACTACCTCCAGCAAGGCTTTACAGACGCTTCACCCCAAACTTTGATCACGATCAGGGCAGTGATGCCAAGAGATCCGGGAGGTTTTCGAACTTGATCCCTACCGCTAAGGCCACAGGCGGTCATCAATATCATGAGGTTTTACGTGCTCTTGCCGCTTCGGCTGGCGACACTGGGAATACTCTTGCCGGGTTATTCGACGAGGCGTGGCGGCTATGCTATAAGGAGTATGTGAGATGCTTCTTTTGTTCGTAAGGGGTGTGAAGGTTGACGCCTGGAAGAGGAACGAGGAGGAGTGATATGCGGCGATACTTTGATGACCCCCAATGTGCCCATGCCCTGGGGAATGCTTTACTGCTTCTAGGGCTGGTATTGCTGGGTGTCGGTGTGACGGGAGGCTACCTCATCGACGGCCGCCTGTCGCTGATCGCTCAAGTTCTGGCTCACGTACTGATCATTCTCGGACCTACACTGGTGAAGCTCGGGTACATACTGCGCATCAATGCCCGACATCGCCTACATCTCACCTATTGAGATGCGTCCACCTGTCGGCAGGGAAAACCGCCATGTTTAGCGTCCGGCTCTATCGCTACCATCCCGAACACGACGCGGCGCCGCGTATGGAAACCTATGAGGTCGAGGAGCGATTCCGCTTAGCGATGGTGCTTGATGTGCTCGAATACCTGAAGCATCAGGACACGACTCTGACCTATCGACGCTCCTGTCGTGAGGGGGTGTGCGGCTCGGATGGCATGAACATCAACGGCAAGAATGGCCTGGCCTGTATTACGCCGGTCGCCGAGGCACTGAACGGCACCGATATCCTGATCTTGCGTCCCTTGCCCGGTATGCCGGTCATCCGCGACCTGGTAGTCGATCAAGCACAGTTCATGCGCCAGTTCGAGAAGATTCGCCCCTGGTTGATCAACGACGAGCCACCCATCGCCCGGGAACGCCTGCAGAGCCCCGAGGAGCGCGAGAAACTCGACGGGCTCTATGAATGCATTCTCTGCGCCTGTTGCAGCTCGGCCTGTCCGTCCTGGTGGTGGAACCCGGATAAGTACATCGGTCCTGCGGGGTTGTTGCAAGCCTACCGCTTTCTGATCGATAGCCGAGATACCGCAACCAGCGATCGCCTGGCCGACCTCGATGACCCCTTCAGCGTGTTCCGCTGTCGACAGATCGCCAACTGCACCTGGGTGTGCCCCAAGGGGCTAAACCCGTTGAAGGCGATCGGTCACATCAAGGCCATGCTGCTGAAACATGGAACCTGACACTCCTTAATGCGCCGCAAACTGTGGCAGGAGGCAATTCTCATGGCTTTTCGCCAAGTCAAGGATCTGCTCGTCTGGATACGCGATTTTCATGCTCGGCTGGGGGAGCAGTACGCCCAACTGGCTGAAGTACAACAGGATGAGCGGATGAGGATGGCACTTGCGTTCCTTGCAGATCGTGAGAAGCGCATGTCGAGTGGCATGTTGGCCTATCTTGAGGATGGCCGCGAAGGATTGCTCACGACCTGGCTAATCGACAGCCAGGAATTCGGTCATCCTGACGTGCTGGAGCGGATACCTCGCTGCCTGGGCTGTCGCGATACCCACGACCTCCTCGCTAACGTGATGACCGCCCACCAGACGCTCAAGGACATGTACCGGTTGCGTGCCGAATTGGCTTCCATACCTGAGGAAGCTGAGCTGTTCGAACAGCTGGCCGAGCAGCAGGATGCAGAAGCCCGCCTGCAAACACGTGACTTCGCACGCCTCGAGATGTACTGAAGCCAGAGCACTCGCAGTGGGCCTGATGTGGCCCAGATAGGCCGCAGAACGAGAGCCGCATGACGTCCGAGCCCAGAGCTGGCCACCCACGGCGTGTCCAGCATGGGCAAGCTACAGCGCCCAGACCAGCGCCAACAGTATTCCCCACGCCATCAGCCCGAAGGCCATCACCGTGTAGGTGGCCGACATCACCATGACATCGTCCTCCTCGCGCTCGGCGAGCGCCTGCAGGCCGTGGTAGACCAGCCCGCACGACAGCATCATCGCCAGCAGCACGCCACAGACGATGAACACCATGTCGGGGACGAACAGCGTCAGCGAGGAGAACCACAGCGGCAGCGGCGCCATGGCGGCGAGGAAGTAGGCGGCGCGGTGGCTCAGCCGCAGGCGGTGGGCGCGCGCCACGCCGTGGATCAGCCAGCCCATCACCAGGAAGGTGAGCAGCTCGGCGGTGAAGAGGGCCGGCGCGATAATTGCCCAGGGGCGATCGGCCAGGCCGGGCAGCAGGGCATCGCCATGCCGGTAGATGGCGTAGTGCAGCATGACCGGCGGCAGCAGCGACAGCGGCAGTACCACGCGCAGGATCAAGGCATTGAGAGAAGGGCGCTCGCGTCGCAGTTGCTGCCAGCCTCCCTCTTGCGTGAAGGGAAGCTGCAGAATCAGGGAAATGTTCATGGTTTTGCCTTTGCCAGTGTTATGCCGTGTCGTTGTTACATGCAGTGCTGCTCATTCGCTGAAGAGGAATCAGTACGCCCAGACTATGGCCATCAGCAGTCCCCAGGCCAGAACACCGCCAGCCATGACGGTATAGGTCGCAGACATTGCCACGACATCGCTATCCTCGCGATGGCACAGGGCCTGCAGGCCGTGGTAAATCAGGCTGCAGGAAATCCCCAGGGCCACGATTGCCACCAGCGTGTTGAGCAGCACGCTAGGAATCAGCAGGGCCAGCGAGGCGGACCACAGCGGCAACGGCGCCAGGGCCGCAAGCAAGTAAGCGTCGTGGTAATCGATTGACATGTCATCGCTATTGACCACCGCATGAATCAGCCATCCCATTACGAAGAAAGTGAGCAGCTCGGCGAGAAACAGGATCGTGGTGATGTAACGCCATGGACGCTCACCGAACCCAGCAATGAAGGTGTCACCATAGTGCGTGCCGGCGTAATAGAGCAGCACGGGGGGAAGCAGTGACATGGGCAATACCACCAGCCAGACCAACTTCGGAATGGAGGGGCGTCCTTGACGCAGTTGCTGCCAGCCGCCTGCGCGGGTGAAGGGGAGCTGCAGAATTATCGCGAGATTCATGGCGGACACCCCAGTCGAGATTTTTATATCATGCTATGATATTGTTTATGCGCCAAATCGCAATATGTCAAGACTCACCTGTCAGGAGAGCGGCTCGATGTCCGAGCATGATTCATCTGAAGCGGTATCCAGCCCTTTGACCAAGCAGGATTTCGAGCGGCTTTCCCACTTTCGCCACCAGCTGCGCTGTTTCTTGCGGGTCAGCGAAGATATTTGCCAGCAGCATGGCCTCACCTCGCTGCAGTATCAGCTGCTGCTGCACCTGAAGGGGTTTACGGGGCGGGAGTGGGCCACGGTGGGGGAGCTCGCCGAACGGCTCCAGGCCAAGCATCACGGCACCGTGATGCTGGTCGATCGCTGCGAGCAGCTCGGCCTGGTGCAGCGAAGCCCCGGACGCAACGACCGGCGGCGCAGCGAAGTGCACCTGCTGCCGAAGGGGGCGCTGATCGTCGAACAGGTTGCCAGCGAGCATCAGCCGGAGTTGCGTCACTTGCAGGAGGAGTTCCAACTGCCCGGCTGGTCGGAGTCAGTTTAGGGCATCGTGCTGAAATCACGTTTCGTTTTCATGTGCCGCAGAGCGTGCTGACGATACCGGTACATGGTCCGTTGCTTGTATTGAGGAGAGAGTATGAATGACAGCCAACGTCAGGATTGGGACCCCCGCGCCGAGTCAGTGCTTGAAGATCAAATAACCGCCTACGATAGCATGCGCCGCCGCTGCCCGGTGGCCTACAGCGATTACCTGCAGTGGTCGCTGTTTCGCCACGAAGATGTAATGCGAGTGCTCTTGGATCACGAAACCTTCAGCAACGCTGCCAGTCACCATCTCTCCGTGCCCAATGCCATGGACCCGCCCGAGCACACGCATTTTCGGCAGCTCATCGAGCCTTATTTTCTCCCTGAGGCGATGGCGGCGTTCGAGCCGCACTGTCGAGAAATCGCCAAGCGCGTGGTGGCACGGCTGCCGCAAACGGGTGAGATCGAGGCAATGGCCGAGCTGGGGCAGAACTTCGCCTTGGAGATCCAGTGTGCCTACATGGGTTGGCCCGAGAGCCTGCATGAACCATTGCGTGACTGGGTGGAGCGCCAGCAAGCGGCAACCCTGGCAGGTGATCGCCAGGCTCTGGGTGAGTTGGCGTTGGAGTTCGATAGCGTGATTCGCGACCTGCTGGCTGAGCGTCGGACGGCCGGTGAGGCTGCGCCGGATGATGTCACCTCATGCATCATGAACGAGACGGTACAGGGCCGACCGCTCGCTGATGAAGAGATCGTCAGTATCATTCGCAACTGGACGGTGGGTGAGTTGGGTACAATCGCTGCAAGTGTGGGAATACTGGTGCGCTACCTGGCTGAGCATTCAACGTTGCAGGCCAGGCTGCGCGGAGAGCCGGAGCTGTTACCGACGGCCATCGACGAGATCTTAAGGTTGGATGCACCGCTGATATCCAATCGGCGCGTGACCAGGCAGCCGGTAGAGATTGGCGGGCGGCAGATACCCGCCGGGGAGCGACTGACGATTCTGTGGGGCTCGGCGAACAGAGACGAGGCGGTCTTTGGCGATCCGGATGAGCTTCGGTTGGATCGGGACCCCCAGACCAACCTGCTCTACGGTGCCGGCATCCATGTCTGCCCCGGCGCGCCGCTGGCACGTATGGAACTGCGCCTGATCATGGAGGCGCTTCTCGCCGGTACCCTCCACCTGGCCTTGATAGCCGACAAACCGGCGGTTCGGGCCAGATTTCCCGCTGGTGGTTACTCATCGGTGCCCATCAGGGTGACGCGCTGAATCATCGGCCGGTCCTCTGTGGCCGGCCGATCGGCATCGTTCATAGCCCGATCTGGTGGGCCCGATGGGTAAAGAAGATCCCGCTGGGTGATTCGGCCGGCAGTCTGGCCAGCTCCTCGAAGGTGCGGGTGTCGTAGACCACCACCTGGTTGCTGTCCCGCGCCGAGATCCAGATGTGCTCGCCGCGGGGAGTGAACTCCTTGTGCAGGATCGAATCGCCGGGTTCGAGGGTCGCGATCACCTCCAGGGTCTGGGTGTCGATCACCTGGACCTTGTCGTTGAGCGGGTGAGCGAAGGTGACCCACACCTGGCGCTCATCGGGGCGGCTCATGACGAAGATTGGCTGGCCGTGCACCGCGATGCGGTTGGTGAGCGACCAGTCGCGGGTGTCGGCCACCAGCACCTCGCTGCGCCCCACGGCGGGAAAGAAGGCGCGGTTACCGGCCATGGCCCAGCCCTCCAGGTGGGGCATCTTGTACACCGGCAGGCGCTGCTCGCCCTGGCCATAGTCGTTCTGGCCATAGTCGGGCAGGATGCGCTGCACGCCGTTCTCCGGATGCCACAAGTCGAGCAAGGCCATGCCGTCCTCGCCGAACAGCCCGGCGATGTAGTAGCGGCCGTTGGGGGTGATCAGGGCGTCGTAGGGCATGCTGCCCACATCGCGGTGCTTGGTCAGCTCGGGCTCGTCCCGCGACATGTCCAGGGTCCATATTTCACCGGCCTCGAACAGGCTGAAGACGAACACGTTGCCAGGCACGTCCACGACCCCCACTACCTTGGCTTGGGCCGTGCTGCCGTCCGGGCGCTGATAGGTAGCCGGCACGTCGATGACGAGTTCCATGGTCTCGGTGTCGAATACCTTCACCCCGCCCGGTTCGTAGTTGCCCACCGCCACGAAGCGGCCGTCCTGAGAGATGGCGCCGCCGATGCTGTTGCCGCCCTGGAGAATACGCTCGGCGATTTCGCCGGTGAGCAGGTCGAGCTTGGTCAGGCCGCCGTCGCGGCCGAAGACGAAGGCGTAACGCGCATCGCGGGTGAACTTCACCGAGGCGTGGGAGAGATCGCCGAAGCCCTCGATGTGGCGCAGCACCTCGCGGCGGGTAGTGTCGACCAGCGCCACGCTACCACTGGCGCGCTCGATCACCACGCCGAGGTCGCCGGTACCTCGTAGCTCCCCGTTCAGGCCAGGTGCCTCGGCCAGGACTTGTCCGGTGAGCAGCAGGGCCAGGGCACCGATGGCGGCCAGGGGCTTGAGGGGGCGGGGCAGCGGCATCTCGGTCTCCTCGGGATCAGTCGGCCAGGGTTTCCAGGCGGTTGTCGGTACGCAGGTGATCGGCCAGCCAGCGTGCTTCGGCGTCGCTGAGTAGGGCCTTCCAGCCCGGCATGGCACTGCCGGGAATGCCGTGCTGGATGATGTGGGCGAGTGCCTCGGGGCTGAAGCCCTGCATGCGGTCGCGGGGCAAGGCCGGGCCAAGCCCGCCACGCAGGGTCATGCCGTGGCAGGAGCCGCAGTCCTGATAGAGCAGCGTCTCCAGTTCGGCTCGGCGTTCGGGGCCAAGCTCGTCGCCGCTTGCCATGGCCGGCAGAGCCAGGGCGGCACAGAACAGCGGTAACAGGGCCGGCAGCTTCATCGAAGACCTCGGCGGCAGCTTGTCAATCGGCATCGCGAGAGCGAGCCGTCGCCGCAGTGTCCCGCTCGGAGAAAAGGCTCGCCTTGACCGTCATCAAGCGCATGGCAAGTCGCTCGGGACTTTTGACTTGCGTCAACGGCACGTCTGATGGCGGCTTCCAGGGCTGATGTGGCATGTAAGATACCGCTTAAGATCATGCCTCCATCGTCCTGCCTGGTACCTGCCCATGGCTGAACTCGACGCACTCGACCGACGCCTCATCGATACCTATCAGCGCGGCCTGCCACTCTGCGAACGGCCCTTCGCCGCCATGGCCGAGCGCTTGGGTGTGAGCGAGGCACAGGTGATCGAGCGGCTCCAGCTGTTGCAGCAGGGCCAGGTTCTGAGCCGGGTAGGGCCGGTATTCGACCATGCTCGCGCCGGGGCCAGCCTGCTGGCGGCCGTTTCCGTGCCCGAGGCCGAGCGTGACGCGGTGGCGGCGGCGATCAACCGCTCCCCCGGGGTCAATCACAACTATGCCCGTGAGCATCGCTACAACCTCTGGTTCGTGATGACCGCGGCCGACGAGAACCAGCTCGAGGCTCGCCTGGAGGCACTGGAGGAGGAGCTGGGCTGGCCGCTGCTGCGCCTGCCGATGGTCGAGGGGTACCACATCGATCTCGGCTTCCCGATCCCCTGGGACGAACTGGAGGCGCCATGAACGACCTGACCTCGACCGCCACTGCTCCCCGCATGAGTGCATCTCCCCAGCGCCTGCGTTCGTTGCTCGAAGCGGGCCTGCCGCTGACCGAGCGCCCGTGGCGGGCGCTGGCCGAGCAGTGCGGCATGAGCGAAGGCGAGGTGCTGGCCTGGGTCGAGCGCTGGCAGCGGGAGGGGCTGATCAAGCGCCTGGGGCTGGTGGTCAGGCACCACGCCCTGGGCATTCGCGCCAACGCCATGGTGGTGTGGGACCTGCCCAACGCCGCCGTGGCCGAGATAGGCCGGCGGCTGGCGGCGGAGCCCGCGGTGACGCTCTGCTACCGCCGTCGGCGGTGTCCTCCGGTATGGCCCTATAACCTGTTCTGCATGATCCACGGCACCCGGCGCGAGCGGGTGTTGGCGGCACTCGATGAGATCGTCCAGCGCCACGGCTTGCAGGGCATCCCCGCCGAGTGCTGTTCAGCCGCAAGGCCTACAAGCAGTGCGGTGGCCGTTATACCTGCGAGGAACGGTCATGACACCCGAGCCTGCCCGCCGCCCCGAGCCGGTCGAACTCGACGCTGCCGACCGGCGCATCGTCAACCGCCTGCAGGATGGGTTGCCGCTGGTGGCGTCGCCCTATGCCGCGGTGGCAGCCGAACTTTCGATCTCCGAAGGGGAGCTGCTCTACCGCCTCGAGCGGCTGCTCGAAGCCGGGGTGCTGAGCCGCTTCGGCCCCATGTACCACGCCGAACGGCTGGGCGGCGGGCTGACCCTGGCGGCGCTGGAAGTGCCGGAAGCCGATTACGAGCGAGTCACCGCGGCGGTCAACGCCTTCCCTGAAGTGGCCCACAACTACCGTCGCGAGCATCGCCTCAACATGTGGTTCGTGCTGGCCACTGAGACCCCGAGCGCATCGACGAAGTGATCGCGGCGATCGAGGCCGCTACCGGTCTTGCGGTGTTCAACATGCCCAAGCAGGAGGAATTCCATGTCCGTCTCCACCTGCCCGTCTGAGTCGTCGAACGCCGCCTCACCGGCGAGCGGACTGGACGAACTCGACCGGGCCATCGTGCTGTCCACCCAGGCCGGGCTGCCGCTGGTACCGGACCCTTGGGGGCGGTGGGCAAGCCGCTGGGCCTGGCCGGCAACGAGGTGCTGGTGCGCCTGCGACGCATGCAGGCGAACGGGATGATCCGTCGCATCGCGGCGGTGCCCAACCACTACCGTTTGGGCTACGTGGCCAACGGCATGAGCGTGTGGGACGTGGACGATGCCCATATCGAGCGGCTGGGGCGCGAAGTGGCGGCCATACCCGGCGTGAGCCACTGCTACCGTCGCCCGCGCCACCTGCCCGAGTGGCCCTACAACCTGTTCGTGATGCTGCACGGGCGCACGCGCGAGGAGGTCGAGCGTCAGGCCGAGGCGCTGCGCGAGCGGCTCGGCGAGGCCTGCCGCGACCACCGCATCCTGTACAGCTCACGCATTCTCAAGAAGACCGGTCTGCGCCTCGCGCGCCGGCCCGGCCCGCCGCGCTGAGGCCTGTACCGCGCCAGAGGAGGTTTCCATGTTCCGCGTCACCCGCTACGTCAAATCGCTGCTCGAGCCCACGCTCCAAGGTGTCGGTATCGGTGCCGCGCCGCCCAAGCCCTCCGGCCCGGTGGTGATCTGGAACCTGATCCGGCGCTGCAACCTGACCTGCAAGCACTGCTATACCGTCTCGGCGGACATCGACTTCACAGGCGAGCTTTCCACCGACGAGGTCTTCGGCGTGCTCGACGACCTCAAGCGCTTCCGCGTACCGGCGCTGATCCTCTCCGGCGGCGAGCCGCTGATGCGGCCCGACATCTTCGAGATCTCCCGGCGCACCAAGGAACTCGGCATCTATACCGGGCTCTCCACCAACGGCACCCTCATCGACGAGAGCAACATCGCGCAGATCGCCGAGTGCGGCTACGACTACGTGGGCATCAGCATCGACGGTCTCGAGGCCACCCACGACGAGTTCCGCCGCCGCCAGGGGGCGTTTCGCGAGTCGATGCATGCGGTGAAGCTGTGCAAGCAGCACGGCATCAAGGTGGGGCTGCGCTTCACCCTGACCCAGCATAACTACGAGCAGCTCGACGCCATCCTGGCGCTGATCGAGGAGCACGACGTCGACAAGTTCTACCTCTCGCACCTCAACTATGGCGGGCGCGGCCATCGCCACCGCAAGCAGGACGCCTGGTACCGGATGACCCGCGACGCCATGACCCGACTGTTCGACCACTGCCGGGCGGAACTCGAACGTGGCGTCGAGCGCGAGTACGTCACCGGCAACAACGACGCCGACGGTCCCTTCCTGCTGATGTGGGCGCGCGAGCATTTCCCCGACCGGGTCGAGGCGCTGGAGCGGCGCCTGGTCCACTGGGGCGGCAACGCCTCGGGGGAGTACATCGCCAATATCGACAACCTGGGCACCGTGCACCCGGACACCTTCTGGTGGGACCACGCCATCGGCAACGTACGCCAGCGGCCTTTCTCCGAGATCTGGCGCGACAGCCAGGACGAGCTGATGCAGGGCTTCCGTCAGCGTCCGCGGCCGCTCAAGGGACGCTGCGCCGAGTGTCGCTTTCTTTCGATCTGCAACGGCAATACCCGGGTGAGGGCATGGAAGGTCACCGGGGACCCCTGGGAGGAGGATCCCGGCTGCTACCTCAGCAATGAGGAGATCGGCGTCGAGCCGAGCCGGCAGCGCCGTGTAGCCGCCCCCTTCGACACGATTCAGGCCATCGAGCTGTAGGCCTCGGGACACGAAATCGGAACACGAAAAAAAGACCGTTTGACGCTTCGGGGAGAGGCCGACAATGACCGCACACCGCCATTCGCGACACCTGAGTTTCGCCCTCGACGAGGCACCGCTGGCGCCCGGCGAAGTCGCCATCGTCGGCGCCGGACCGGGCGATCCAGGCTTGCTCACTCTGCGCGCGCTGTCGCTGCTGCAGCAGGCCGACTGCCTGGTGTTCGACCGCCTGGTGTCCGAGGAGGTATTGGCACTGGCCCGCCCCGAGGCACAGCGCTACTACGTGGGCAAGGCCTCGAGCCATCACTCGCTGCCCCAGGAGGAGACCAATGCCCTGCTGGTCAAGCTGGCTCGTGAGGGCAAGCGGGTGCTGCGGCTCAAGGGGGGCGATCCCTACATCTTCGGTCGCGGCGGCGAGGAGGCCGAGTACCTGGTCGAGTGCGGCGTCGGCTTTCGCGTGGTGCCGGGCATCACCTCGGCCTCGGGCTGCTCCAGCTACGCCGGTTTCCCGCTCACCCACCGCGATCATGCCCAGAGCGTGACCTTCGTTACCGGCCACGCCAAGGCCGACGGTGAGCTGGCGCTGGACTGGGCCGCCCTGGCAGTGCCGCACCACACCGCGGTGTTCTACATGGGCCTGGCCAACGCCGCGCTGATCAGCTCCGAGCTGCAGCGTCACGGCCTGCCGGCGGACCACCCGGTGGCGCTGGTGGAGCGCGGCACCACCCCCGAGCAGCGCCACGTGCTGACCACCCTGGGCGATCTGGTGGAGGCAATCGAGCGCGAGGCGCTCAAGCCGCCGACACTGATCGTGGTGGGCGAAGTGGTGCGCCTGGCCGATACCCTGGCGCCCGGCATGACCCGGCTGACCCGCGCGGATGCCGAGATCGCACCGCCTGCCGCCATGCGGAGGGTCGCATTGTGAAGGCTCCCACGCAGCTCATTGGTGCCCTGCTGGGCCTGGCACTGCCTGTTGCGTCGCTGGCGCAGGGGGATGCGCCCGACCCGCATATGCTCTACAACCAGCACTGCTCGGTGTGCCACGGCGTCAGCCGCCTGGGCGGAATCGGCCCCGCGCTGTTGCCGGACAACCTCTCGCGGCTCAAGCACGCCGAGGCCGTCGAAGTGATCCGCGACGGCCGCCCGGCCACACAGATGCCAGCCTACGGCGAACTGCTCGGCGAAGCCGAGATCGCCGCCCTGGCGGAATGGATCTACGAGCGGCCCGAGGTCGAGCCGAGCTGGAGCGACGCGGACATCCTGGCCAGCCACATCGTCAACCATGCTTACGGCACGCTGCCCGACGAGCCGGTGTTCGAGGTGGAGGATCTCAAGAACCTGTTCATCGTGGTGGAGATCGGGGACCATCATGTCAGCCTGCTCGACGGCGACCGCTTCGAGCGCATTGCCCGCTTCCCCAGTCGTTACGCGCTGCACGGCGGGCCCAAGTATTCGCCCGACGGCCGCTACGTCTACTTCGGCTCCCGCGATGGCTGGGTGACCAAGTACGACATCTACAACCTCGAGGTCACCGCCGAGGTGCGCGCCGGCATCAACATGCGCAATATCGCCGTCTCCGCCGACGGACGCTACGTGTTGGCCGGAAACTACCTGCCCCACACCCTGGTGCTGCTGGACGCGCGCAACCTCGAGCTGATCGCCAGCATTCCGGTGGAAGGGCTCAACGGCGAGACGTCGCGGGTCAGCGCCGTCTACACCGCGCCGCCGCGCAACAGCTTCGTCGCCGCCCTGCGCGACATCCCCGAGGTGTGGGAGATCCGCTGGCCCGAGGAGCGTGCCGCCGGCGACGAGGCGCTGGTCGGCGACTTCGCCCTGCATCGCATGGAAGCGCCGGATTACCTCGACGACTTCTTCTTCGACATGGAGTACCGCTACCTGGTCGGCGCCGCCCGCGGCGGCAAGGGCGGGCAGGTGTTCGACATGGACGAGGAGATCAAGGTCGCCGACCTGCCGCTGGAAGGCATGCCGCACCTGGGTGCCGGCATTACCTGGGAGCTTGACGGCCGTCGGGTGATGGCGATCCCCCACATCGACAAGGGGCAGGTCTCGGTGTTCGACATGAGCGACTGGTCGCTGGTGACCCAGATCGAGACCGATGGCCCCGGCTTCTTCATGCGCAGCCACGAGAGCTCGCCCTACGCCTGGGTCGACGTCTTCTTCGGCCCCAACCACGACCGCATCCACGTGATCGACAAGCAGAGCCTGGAGATCGTCGAGACGCTGATCCCCGAGCCGGGCAAGACCGCCGCCCACGTCGAGTTCGACCGCCGCGGCGAGACCCTGCTGCTGAGCATCTGGGACGACGACGGCTACCTGCTGTGGCTCGACGCCAACACCCTGGAGGAGTTGGGGCGCATGCCGATGAAGCGGCCATCGGGCAAGTACAATGTGTGGAACAAGACCCAATACGAAGAAGGCACCAGCCATTAGTAATCATTGGCTGCGCGGGCGATTCGCTTTGTTGCACGATTGCTGGTGCGCCAGCCCGGTCAGAATCCTCACATATACCCCATATGCTCCGGTTCTTGTGCATCGTGCGCCTCGCGCTTCATCCCGCTCGCTCAATGATTGGCTGCGTGGCGATTAAAAAGAAGCATTCTTGATACTCGTCATGAAGCCGCCCGACGCGAATCGCCATAATGGATTCATCCAAGCATTCAAGTCGGGTATGCCGCCATGAACACCGCTTCCCCCGCTCCCCACCAGCCGCGCCTGCCCTTGGCGCGGCTGGCGTTTCGTCCGTTCTTCCTGCTGGCGTCGCTGTTCAGTGTGCTGGCCATGGTGGTGTGGTTCGCGTTCTGGCACGGCGACATCCTGCTGCGTCCCCACGGCGGGCTGATGTGGTGGCACCAGCACGAGATGATCTTCGGCTTCGGCGTAGCCGTGGTGGTCGGCTTTCTGCTCACCGCAGTGCAGAACTGGACCGGACGGCCGAGCCTGAGCGGCGCCCCGCTGCTCGGCCTGGTGGCGCTATGGCTGGCGGCGCGGCTGCTGCTGGCATTTCCCATGGGGCTGCCGGCCTGGCTGCTGGCGAGCGTCGACCTGGCCTTCCTGCCGCTGGCGGCGCTGGTGATGGCGCGCCTGGTGGTGGCGGTGAAGCTGTGGCGCAACCTGATGTTCGTGCCGGTATTGCTGCTGCTGGCCACGGCCAACCTGGCCATGCACCTGGGCGTGGCCCAGGGCAAGCTGGCGCTGATTCGCGAGGGCGCCTACCTCGCCGTGCTGCTGATCGCGGTGCTGATGGTGCTGCTTGGCGGACGGGTGATTCCCTTCTTCACCTCGCGCAAGCTGGGGCGGCCGCAGCCGGCACCGATCCCGTTGCTGGAGAAACTGACCCTGGGCTCGGTGCTGGCGGTGGTGTTGTTGCAGCTCGTCGTTCTGCTCGGCGTGGCGGTGCCGGGCGTGCTGCGGGCAACGGTGATGTTGGTCGCGGCGGCAGCCAGCCTGATTCGTCTGGGGCGCTGGGAGGGCCATCTCACCCTGCGTGAGCCGCTGCTGTGGGGGCTGCACCTGAGCTACGCCTTCGTCTCGGTGGGCCTGGCGATGTGGGCGATGGCGCTACTGGGCGCTTTCCGTGTCGAACTGGCTGTGCACGCGCTGGCCATCGGCGGCATCGGCGCCATGATGCTGGCGATGATGGCACGGGTCTCGCTAGGGCACACCGGGCGTGCGATCCGCACCCTGCCGGGCATTGGCGTGGGGCTGGCGCTGCTGTTCGGTGGCGCCTTGCTGCGTTCGACGGTGTTGGCAATGTTCCCGCAGGTCACCCACTGGACCTACAACTTGAGTATCCTGTTCTGGTGTATCGCCTACCTGATCTTCCTGTTCCACTACAGCGTGCCGTTGCTGTCGGCCCGGGTGGACGGCAAGGAGGGCTGACCGACATGCGGAAAAGGATGAATCGATGCTGGAGTACTACTCCCTGATCAAGCACCTGCACATGACCACGGCAGTGCTTAGCATTACCTTCTTCATCGTGCGTGCCTGGTGGTCGGTGCGCGAGGTCACGCTGTTGCAGCGGCGCTGGGTCAGGATCCTGCCCCACGTCAACGACACCCTGCTGCTGGTGCTGGGCATTACGCTGATGACGATGCTCTCCATGTGGCCGCAGCATCATCCATGGCTTGCCGCCAAGTTATTGGGGCTGCTTGGTTACATCCTGCTGGGTACCGTGGCGATCAAGCGCGGGCGAACGCCGATGACGCGGGGGCTGGCGGCATTGGCCGCGATTGTCGTCTTCTTCTATATCATGGGCACGGCCATGACCAAGGATCCGCTGTTCTTCGTGCCTGTTTGAGGGGTGCTTTCCTCGTCGGAGCGGGCTTCTATACTGAAACCTGCCGAGACATTCACGACAAGACGAGGAAAACCGCATGGCCAATCAAGATCTTCCTTCCGGTGCCGGCAAGGTGGCCGACGACTATCCCGAGGTGTGGCGCGCCTTCGCTTCGCTGGGCAAGGCATGCGCCGAGGCGGGACCGCTGGACGCCCGTACGCGGCGCCTGGTCAAGCTGGCGCTGGCGGTGGGCGGCGGTTCCGAGGGAGCCGTGCACTCGCACATGCGACGGGCCATGGACGAGGGCATCGATCCGGAGGCCTTGAAGCAGGTGGCCATGCTGGCGATTCCCACCCTGGGGTTGCCGGCGGGGGTGGCGGCTATGACCTGGATCGAAGACATCACTGACGCCAGGAGATAAACGACTGCGCGGCGGGCCGCTTCGGCCCGCCTGCGTCACTCCGCCGCAGCCGCATGAACGCCGCCGTTTCGCCGTCGACGCGCTTCTTCCCCTCCTCTTTGACGAAGGTCAATGTCTCGTAGTGGCGCTGGGGCTACTCTAAACATGCATTGAAAATGCTTGTTATAAGGGTGGGGCTGGACGACTTCGGTCGCGGGTCCCGAATGTGCCACAAGAGCGAGGGGGAAAGGCCCATGACCGAAGGCCTCACCAAGGCGGCGGCCCGTAATATCTTCTACGGCGGCTCGCTGTTCTTCTTCCTGCTGTTTGCCGCGCTGACGGCTCACAGCCATTTCTACATCGTCAACACCTCGACCCAGCCCATGTCGGACTCCGTGCGCCTGGGCAAGCACGTGTGGGAGAAGCACAACTGCATCAACTGCCACACCATTCTCGGCGAAGGCTCCTACTTCGCGCCCGAGATCGGCAACGTCTGGACCCGCTTCGGCGGCCACAACAACCCCGAGGGCGCGCGCATGGCGCTCAAGGCATGGATGAACGCCCAGCCCACCGGCGCTCCCGGCCGTCGCCAGATGCCGGCCCACGACATCAATGACGAAGAGATGCAGGCGCTGATCGATTTCCTGGAGTGGACCGATTCCATCAATACCCAGGACTGGCCGCCGCACCCGGCAGGCTGATCCGCCTTCCAGGAACCAAGGAGTCGAACGATGAAATACGAAACGCAGAAGGTGGCGCTGCCCTTCTTCATGCTGGCCATGGCGCTGTTCGCGCTACAGATCGTCTTCGGGCTTGTCGCAGCGGCGGCCTACGTGTGGCCGCACTTCCTGTCCGAGGCGATGCCCTTCAACATCTCCCGTACCAGTCATACCAACCTGCTGATCGTGTGGTTGCTGATCGGCTTCATGGGTAGCACCTACTACCTGATGCCGGAAGAGGCCGAGAACGAGATCTACAGCCCCAAGCTGGCCTACTTCCAGCTGCTGCTGTTCGCCATTGCCGGTGCCGGCGCGCTGATCAGCTACCAGTTCGGCATCCACGAGGGGCGCCACTACCTCGAGCAGCCGCTGTGGTCGAAGCTGCTGATCACCATCTCCTTCCTGATGTTCCTGTTCAATACCAGCATGACCATGCTCAAGGGCCGCAAGACCGCCATCAACATGGTGCTGATGCTGGGCCTGTGGCTGGCCGCGGTGTTCTGGCTGTTCGCCTTCTACAACCCCGACAACCTGGCACTCGACAAGCTGTGGTGGTGGTGGATCGTGCACATCTGGGTCGAGGGCGTGTGGGAGCTGATCATGGCCTCGCTGCTCGGCTACCTGCTGATCAAGATGACCGGCGTCGACCGCGAGATCATCGAGAAGTGGCTCTACGTGATCGTCGGCCTGGCGCTGTTCTCCGGCCTGCTGGGTACCGGCCATCACTACTACTGGATCGGCACTCCCGGCTACTGGCAGCCGATCGGCAGTATCTTCTCCACCCTGGAGGTGATTCCGTTCTTCGCCATGGTGGTGTTCGCCTTCTACATGTTCTGGAAGGGTAGCCGCAACCACCCCAACAAGGCCGCCATGCTGTGGACCCTGGGCTGTGCCGCCGTGGCCTTCTTCGGCGCCGGCGTGTGGGGCTTCATGCACACCCTGTCGTGGATCAACTACTACACCCACGGTACCCAGGTCACCGCCGCCCACGGCCACCTGGCCTTCTACGGCGCCTACGTGATGCTGGTACTGGGCATCATCACCTATGCCATGCCGCAGATCCGCCGCGTGCAGCCCTACAACCAGGTGCTCAACATGTGGGCGTTCTGGATCATGACCTCGGCGATGTGGTTCATGACCTTCACCCTGACTTTTGCCGGCGTCGTCCAGACTCACCTGCAGCGGGTGCTGGGCATGAATTTCATGCAGGTGCAGGCGCAGCTCGACCTGTTCTACATGATGCGCTTCGGTACCGGCATCTTCGTCGGCATCGCTGCGCTGATGTTCATCTACTCGGTGTTCGCACCGGCGCGTGAACAGGCCTCTGCCTCCGTCAAGCAGCAGCCCGCCATCGCGGCTGCCGAGTGAGCCGACGACGGGGCGGCCTGCCGCCCCGTCCGTGCCTGCCTTCCCCTGGAGATTTCGCCATGTCCCATACCGCTACTGCTACCAAGGCCGCTTCCGCCTTCACGCGGGACCTGCCCTACTACGAACCGGTTGGCAACGAGTGCGCGCTGTTCGAGCAGGCGTACCGGCAGCGCCTGCCGCTGCTGCTCAAGGGGCCGACTGGCTGCGGCAAGACCCGCTTCGTCAGCCACATGGCGGCCAAGCTAGGGCGCCCGCTGTTCACCGTTTCCTGCCACGATGACCTCACAGCCGCCGATCTCACCGGCCGCTACCTGCTGCAGGGCGGCGAGACCCGCTGGGTCGACGGTCCGCTGACCCGCGCCGTGCGCGAAGGCGGCATCTGCTACCTCGACGAGGTGGTCGAGGCGCGCAAGGACGTCACCGTGGTGCTGCACCCGCTCACCGACGACCGTCGATTGCTGCCGCTGGAACGCACCGGCGAGCTGCTCGAGGCGCCGGACGATTTCATGCTGGTGGTCTCCTATAACCCCGGCTACCAGCACATTCTCAAGTCGCTCAAGCCGAGCACCCGCCAACGCTTCGTGGCGATGTCGTTCGACTTCCCGCCGCCCCGGGTGGAGTGCGATATCGTCGCCCGCGAGAGCGGTCTTTCACACGAGCGCTGCGCCGCGCTGGTCAACCTTGCCGGGCGCCTGCGCGAGCTCAAGGGGCAGGACCTGGAGGAGGGCGTCTCCACACGCCTGCTGGTCTACTGCGCCACGCTGATCAAGGCCGGCATGCCTATCCTCGAAGCCACCCGCGCCACTCTGGTCGAGCCGCTTACCGACGACCTGGACGTGCAGGAAGGGTTGCTGGAGTCGATCCGCGCAACCTTTGGTTGAAGCATTCCACCGCGCCCCTTCCAGGAGAATGACCATGCAATTTCTCGAGCTCGAAGAGTTCGTCGGTCGCCACTGGCATCGCTGGGCCTCCAGCGCGGCCAGCTACCAGCGCTATCCGGAAGCGGCCGTCTCCATGGAGCAGATGCGCCATGTGCTCGGCGTGTTCTTCCGTGCCAGCGGCGGCGAGGCGGGGGTGGAGGTCTCGGCCATCGTCGCGCGCAGTTCGAACCACCGCCTGTCGCTGCGTCAAAAGCTCGGCTTCGATGACGAGGCCATCGACCAGGCCCGCCGCGACGAGGAGAACCTGCTGCTGCCGCCGCGCATCGAGCTGTTCCCCGATGCCGGGCTCAATCGCGATCTCTACTTCTGGCTGGTGGCCTATCTGGCGGTCGCACGTCAGACCGAGCCGCAGCGCGACCCGCTGCGCGCCGACCTGGTCCGCCTGCGCGAGGCGGTTCGCACCCGCGATGCCGCGCTCGAGCGCTTCCCCGGGCTGGCCGAGCGCTATCGCCGGTTGTGCCAGGCTCTGCTGCTGGTGCGCCCTGCCCGCAAGCGCCTGCCTGCCATGGAGCTGGCGCTGGAGCAGACCCTGCGCACACTGCTCGGCGAGGAGCTGGAACTGGAAGGCTGGGCGGCGGCCATGCACCGCGCCGTGCTTGACCCGTCACTCTCGCTGGAAGGGATTCATGCGCCGCGCGGCTACCGCCCGCCGCTGCCGGTGCCGCTGTGGGGCCAGGTGGTGGCCCTCGGCACCGGGGCCGGCCGCGACGAGAGCCGGGAAGATCCGGAAGAGGGCGAGACCAACAGCGCCCAGACGGTGAGCGACGGCAAGCGCAAAGCCGAGCGCAAGCGCCAGGATCAGACCGAGCGCGACGACCCGCTGATCGCCAATCGCTTCGAGAAGATGCTCTCCTGGACCGAGATGGTGAACCTCAATCGCCTGGTCGAAGACAACGAAGACGAGGAGGCCAAGCGTGCCGCCGAGCAGATGGAGGAGATCATCCTCAGCCCGCACAAGCAGCGGGCGGCGACGCGCATCAAGGTCGACCTCGACCTGCCGCCGGACGAGGCGCTGGGCGAGCGCCTGCGCGGCAAGCACACCTACCCCGAATGGAACTACCGCAAGCAGAGCTACCTGCCCGAGCACTGCCTGGTGCACACCGAGCTTGCGAGCGAGGAAGGCGAGCAGTGGCAGCCCGATGCCGCCACGAATCGCCGCATCCGCCGTGTACGGCGCGAGTTCGAGGCGCTGCGACCGCGCCGCGAGACCCTGCGCGGGCAGTACGACGGCAGCGAGCTAGACATGGACGCGGTGATCCGCTCGCGCTGCGACCTGGCCGCCACCGGCGAGGCCAGCGACCGGCTCTATCAGGCCACCCGCCAGCAGGCCCGCGACCTGGCGGTGTCGATCCTGGTCGACGTCTCGCTCTCCACCGACGCCTGGCTGGAGGATCGCCGGGTGCTCGACGTGGCCAAGGAGGCGCTGCTGGTGCTGGGCCACGGCCTGGCCGGCTGCGGCGACGACTATGCCATCCACTGCTTCACCTCGCATCGGCGCCACAAGGTGTGGGTCAACACGCTCAAGACCTTCGACGAGGCCATGAACGAACGGGTGGCAAGACGCATCTCGGCGCTCAAGCCCGGCCACTACACCCGCATGGGGCCGGCGATCCGCCACGTAACCAAGGAGCTCTCCGAACGGCCCAACCGGCACCGGCTGCTGCTGCTGCTCACCGACGGCAAGCCCAACGACACCGACTACTACGAGGGCCGCTACGGCATCGAGGACACCCGCCGGGCGGTGCTCGAGGCGCGCCAGCACGAGGTGCGCGTGTTCGGCGTGACCATCGACAGCGAGGCGCACCAGTACGTGTCGCACCTGTTCGGCCGCGGCAGCTACGCCATCGTCAACCGGCCGGAGCATCTCTCTCTCGCACTGCCGGGTATATATCGCCAGATCATCGGGAACTGAGGAGGCTCTATGACTTCACGTCGCCCCGCCATTGCCCTATGCCTCGGCCTGCTGGCCGCTTTCGCGGTGATCACGCCGCTGGTCTGGGTGATCAATACCCTGGACTGGGGCATCCTGATGATGTTCGTCGCCCCCTTCGCCGTCTACGGCCTGATCCGCCTGGGCCGGCGGCTGGCGGAGTGGGCCGGCGTCGGACCACCACCGCCTTCTTATTGAACTTATTGAACCCGTGCCACAGCAAACGCGCCCAACTTCGGCTGGGCGCGTTTTCGTTAAGCACTCTCGAAGACGAAGGCTAGGCTAACTGGGCGGCGAGATAGCCCGACCCCACCAGCACCAGCGTGGCCAGCACCAGGCCGACGAAGGCGCCGCGCCAGGCCGGCGAAGCGTCGGCCAGGCCCAGGTACACCATCAGCACCCGGTGCGCCTTGAAGAAAGTAGTGGCCAGCAGTAGGCCCGCCGACCACAGCGGCAGCGCGGCCAGGCGGGCATCGCCGCCGAGCCGGGCGGAGAGCATGGTGACCAGCGTCAGTCCCATCAGCAGTGACCAGGTGATCAGCAGCCGGCGGGTGGCATTCGACGTGTCAGTCATGGGCTCACCTCAGCAGGTAGAGGATCGGGTAGAGCAGGATCCAGATCAGATCGACCAGGTGCCAGAAGGCGGCGGCGGTCTCCACGTTGGCATGCGAGAGGCGCCACGCCACCAGGGCGATCAGCCCCAGGCCGAACAGCACGTGGGCGAAGTGGAAGCCGGTCAGCAGGTAGTAGAAGGTGAAGAAGGTGTTGGTCTCGGGCATTAGCCCCTGGCCGAGCTTGTCGGCATACTCCACCACCTTGACCACGCAGAACACCACGCCCAGGGCGAAGGCCGCCCCGAGCCACCGGCGGCAGCGGCGTCTGTCACCGCGGACGATCGACTGCACCGCCAGGGCGGCGAACAGCCCGCTGGTCAGCAGCACCAGGGTGTTGATGCCGCCGGCCACCGGGTCGAGCAATTGCTGGGAGGCGTCAAACACCTCGCGCTCGCCGGCCCGCAGCCAGGCGAACAGGCCGAAGAAGGCGGCGAACACCACCATCTCGCTGAGGATCAGCACCCACATCAGCGGGTTGCCCGGCAGCGCCGCCAGCGGCCCCCAGCCCGGATTGGGCAGCGGCCGCGGCTGAGACAGCTCGTGACGCTCCGTCATTCATCCCACCGCGGCGACGGGCGTGCGCTCGAATTCGGCGCGAACCGCCGGCGTGGTGAGCTTCCAGATGGCCCAGGCGAACAGCACCACCAGCAGCGTGGCGAACAGGATCAGCACCGCCAGGGCGCCGATCAGCCCCGCCACCGGGTCATCGGGGCTGGTCGCGTTGCCCGCCGCATCGGCCATGAAGCCGAAGGTCAGCGGCGTCAGCGCGGCGCCGCCCAGCACGCCGACGAAGCCGGCGCTCATCAGGCCGATGAAGCTGGGCCTGGCCCAACGGCGGCGCTGCAACAGCGCCACGGAGAGCACCAGGGTTACGGCGGCCCCTACCATTAGCAGGCCGGCCACTGTATTGCTGCGCTCGATCAGCCAGGCCACGCCGCCGGTGAGCCCGCCGCTGCCGGCTTCGACGCCAAGCGAGGCGACCAGTGCCTCGCCGGGCAGCAGCGGCAGGGTGAGCAGGGCGACAGTCAGTGCAGAGAAGCCGATGAAGCTCCAGGCGAGACCGCTGACGGCGCCGGAACGTGACGGCGGCATGTTCGGGATCGTGGTGTTCATGGTGGGCTCCTGTGGTCAGCCTTCCAGCGACACCCTGGCGCCGCCGAACAGCAGGCTGCGCGGGGCGTCGATGGCACGGTCGTGCAGCAGACGATGGATGCCTACGCCGCAGCGGCCCATGGTCCAGGCCAGGCAGGCGGTAAAGAAGCCGTAGCCTAGCACCCAGGAAGCCCAGGCCGGGGCCCCGATCAGCCCCAGGAGGTTCCAGGCTCCAAGCGCAGCGGCGCCGCCCAGTGCACCCAGCCAGAAAGTTCGGATCTGGAACTGCAGGTGGCTCGCTACCCAATCGGCGGCGTGACGACGACGCCAGTGGGCGATCAGCACGCCGATGGGGGCGGTGATCACTGCCATCACGCTGCCCAGATAGAGCACGTAGACGATTGCCGCCAGGCCGCGGCCGCGAGTATCGAGTGCATCGGGCTGGGTGTTGGAATACGAGACGGTGGACATCGCTCCCTCCCGTGGGTGTGTCGATAAGAAACAGGTATTTTTAATGCCTGTTATCGGAACTATGCCTGCTATGCCTGTGGTTGTCCTTGTCTTGGGTCAATGCCGGACCGTTTCGGCTCGGAGGAGTGGTGGGGCGGGGTGTCGAGCTACCTCCCCGCTGTGGCCAGCTTGATCCTGACTTGCCTGACTCGGGATCAGATCCGCTCCTCTTGGCTACAGGCGAGAAAGTCGCTGACTTGATTTGCATCAACTCGCCTGGGCCGGATCCGTCCTAGCTTTCTCAATGGCAAGCATGCACATGAGTCCGACCGCTACACGGCGTTTGGATTCGCCAACAGGAGCCAGTGCCATGTCCAAGAAGAGCGTGAAGGAAATCAGACCCACCGTCAGTGAAGTGCCGTCAGAGACGCCTCGACAGGAAGCGAGCCCGTTTCGCGAGCTGGATCGCATGTTCGATCGTTTTCTCGAGCGAGGATGGGGACATCCGCTGCGCTGGGACCTGCCGGTTTTCGAGCGGCTTGCCGCCGGGAGCCGAATGCCCAAGGTCGATGTCGTCAACCGGGATGCGGAGGTCGTGATACGTGCCGAGCTTCCCGGTATGGCGCGTGAGGATCTGGATGTCTCGGTCACCGACAGCACCGTGACGATCAAGGGAGAGAGCCACAAGGAGTCCAAGGAAGAAAGCGGGGAGTACTATCGCTGTGAAATCTCCCATGGCCGTGTGGAACGAACGGTTGCCCTGCCTTGCGAAGTCGATGCCGAAAAGGCCGAGGCCAGATTCAACAACGGGCTGCTGGAACTCACGCTGCCGAAGGTCAAGGAAGTACCTCGGCGCAAGCTCGATATCAAGTGATTTCCAGATGATGACGAGACGGCGGGCCGAGATGCTCGGCTCGCCTATTGACTACACAGAAGGTGGGCATGAAAGCATGGGTTTCCCCATACCCTGGACAAGGAACTGGCCAGCCTGAGTGCCGAGGAGATTCGCGCGCATCTGCCCGGGCGACTGCATGAGCCAAAAACCTGCCGGCTGGGAGTGTGGCTCGTTGGCCGATTGCCTCAGCGCTGCTTTCTGCTGTGGAACGGTGTGCTCATGCCGTCGGTGAGTTCCTGTAGCGCGCTCAAATCCAGCAGTTCGACTTCCTTGCCGGTGACCTTGAGCAGGCCCTGGTCGATGAAGCGCCGAAACGTTCGGCTCGTCGTTTCCGGAGCGAGCCCGAGGTAGTTGCCCAGGTCGAGACGGGACATGGGCAAACGGAATCGCGTTCGCGACAGGCCGCGTCGACCGAAGCGCTGGCTCAGGTTGATCAGCATGATGGCCAGGCGCTGCTCGGCAGTTCGCCGCGACACCACTTGTAATAGTTCATGCTCACAAAATATCTCCTTGCTCATGACCCTCAGCAGCTGGTGCTGCAGCCCGGGAATTTTGCGTGAAAGGGCTTCCAATTGAGAGAAAGGAATTCTACATACGCTGGTGGTTTCCAGCGCCTCGATGGTGGTGGGATGGCTCCCGCTGCCGATGGCATCCAGCCCGACCAGCTCGCCCGGCAGGTGGAAAGCAATGACCTGGCTCTCTCCATCGTGGCCCATCAGGCTGCTCTTGAGGCAGCCGCTGAGCACGGCATAGATGGCGCTGAATGGCTGGCCCGGACGGCACAGCTTCTCACTCTTCCTCAGGGGACGGTTACGCTCGACGATACGATCCAGCTCGTCGGTATCCTTACGGTCCAGCGCAACCGGCAAGCAGAGTTCGCGCAGGCTGCAGGAGCTGCACGCCTTGCGAATTTCATGGAGTCGAATCAATTGGCTAGCGTTGCTGCCCTCCCCCATGGCAACACCTCATGCCTCATATTTCCATTTACTAAGAATAATCAACTTGAGTGAAACGAAAAGGGTGAGAGAGGCATATCCACCCTTGGTCTTATCATTGTCGTACTTCGCCTGAAATATCCGTCATGGTGGGTCAAGAGTTACTGCGATAGCTAAAGTTTGCGCTCAGCCTGCCGATAACTTTTCCCACATAAAACTCAAACGATATAGAAAAGTGGTGCAATGGACGCCGTACGACAGGGAATCGCCGGCCGCCTTTCGCAGGCAGCCGGCAGCGAAACCGTCGGCAGGGAACGCAGGGTTACCCGCCATTACTTCAACCCCGCTTGGCTGGCCTTGGCGTGGCCGGCTCTGCTTCTGGCGCAGGACGTGACGCCGGACGAGGCGCTGCGCCGTCAGCAGGAGCGAGAGCAGGCCATCCAGGAGCGCGAACTCCCCCAGGCAGACGTTCGCCTGTCGGTTCCCGTGGAGGAGCTCGATCGATTACCGGAGCAGGAAGCGCCCTGTTTCGTCATCGACGAGCTCGCCTTGCAAGGCGAGGAAGCGCAGCGCTTTGCCTGGGTGCTGGATGCCACCGCGGGAGAGCGGGGCGAGGACTCGCCCATCGGGCGGTGCCTGGGTACCGAAGGCATCAACCTGGTCATGAAGCGGGCCCAGAACGCCATGATCGAGCGTGGCTTCATCACCAGCCGAGTCCTGCTGGAAGCCCAGGACCTCAGCGACGGGACGCTCACCCTCAGTCTCTTGCCCGGGCGCATCGCCGCCATTCGCGTTACCGACCCCAGCCGCTTCCATGCCTCGCTGCGCAATGCCATGCCCGCCCGGCCGGGCGATGTGCTCAACCTGCGTGACATCGAGCAAGCGTTGGAAAACTTCCAGCGGCTGCCCTCCGTCGAGGCCGATATCCAGATAGCGCCGGCAGAAGAGCCGGGTGCCAGCGACCTCGTCATCGACTACCAGCAGGACTGGCGCCTGCGCTCCTCATGGTCGGCCGACGATAGTGGCAGCGACGCCACGGGCCAGTACATGGGCGGAGTCGGCATCTCCTTCGACAACCCCCTGGGCATCAACGACCTCTTCCACATCCATCTGGGGCGGGACCTTGGCGGCGGCGCGGCCGGGCCGCGGGGCAGCCGTAGCCACAGCCTGCACTACTCGGTGCCTTGGGGCTATTGGAGCCTGGCGCTCGACTACAGCGACCACGAGTACTACCAGACCATCGCCGGTGCCTTTCAGGAATACGTTTACAGCGGCACCAGCCAGCAGATCGGGGCGACCCTGTCGCGCCTGGTCTATCGCGATGCCACCCGCAAGACCACGGTGTCGCTGGGTGGCTTCCAGCGCCGCTCGCGCAACTACATCGACGACATCGAGATCGAGATCCAGCGTCGGGTGGTGGGCGGCTGGGAGGCCGGCATCGAGCACCGCGAGTACATCGGCCGCGCCACCCTCGACCTCGGTACCGCCTACAAGCGTGGCACCGGCGCCTTCGGCACCCTGGCGGCGCCCGAGGAGGCGTTCGGCGAAGGCACCTCGCGTTTCCAACTCGTTTCCACCCATGCCGGGCTCACGCTGCCCTTCCAGGTGGGCAGCCAGGCGCTGGAGTACCGCGGCCGCTGGCGCATGCAGAACAACCTGACGCCGCTCACCCCGCTCGACCGCTTCTCCATCGGCAGCCGCTACACGGTGCGCGGCTTCAACGAAGCGAGCCTGGCGGCGGAGCGGGGCTGGCTGATACGCAACGACCTCGGGCTGGCGCTGGGGGACAGTGGCCAAACGCTCTATGCGGGGCTCGACTACGGCCGGGTGAGCGGTCCCAGCAGCGAGTGGCTGCTCGGTAACGAGCTTGCCGGCGCCACGCTGGGCCTGCGCGGCTCGCTGCTGGACCATGTGAGCTACGACGCCTTCATTGCCACGCCGGTGATGAAACCCGATGGCTTTCGTACCGACCATCGCGTCGCCGGCTTCAGCTTCTACCTCTCGTTCTGAACTGAATCGCTAAAGCTTTCGGCGTCACGGCCGAAAAAGAAAAAGTTGACATAAGCAAAAACTGACATAAGCCAAGCAGGGACGCTCTTATGAATCGGCAGTGCTACCGCCTCGTTTTCAGTCAGGCCAAGGGCCAGCTCGTCGCCACCTCGGAACTGGCCATGGCCTCCGGCAAGTCGCCGGCGGAAGGCGGCCGGGCCGGGCGCCGCCGCGCGCGGCGCCAACCGGCCATTGCCGCTACGCTCGCGGCCCTGCTGCTCGGCAGCCCGGTGGCCCAGGCCGGCATTGCCAGCGACCCCAACGCCCCCGGCAATCAGCGCCCCACCGTGCTGGAAACCGCCAACGGCGTGCCCCAGGTCAACATCCAGACCCCCAGCGCCGCCGGTGTCTCACGCAACAGCTACCGCCAGTTCGACGTCTCTTCCAAGGGCGCGATCCTCAATAACTCGCGCCGCAACACCCAGACCCAGCTGAGCGGCTGGGTGCAGGGCAACCCCAACCTCACCAACGGCGAAGCCCGGGTCATCCTCAACGAAGTCAACTCGCGCCACCCCAGCCAGCTGCGCGGCTACCTGGAAGTGGCCGGCTCGCGGGCCGAAGTGGTCATCGCCAACCCGGCGGGCATCGACGTCAATGGCGCCGGCTTCATCAACGCCAGCCGCGCCACCCTCACCACCGGCACCCCCGAACTGCGCAACGGCGAGCTGACCGGCTACCGCGTGCAGCAGGGCACGGTGACCATTTCCGGCGCCGGGCTGGACGCCAGCGGCACCGACTACACCGCGATCCTGGCGCGCGCCGTCGAGGTCCAGGGCGGCGTGTGGGCCAACGACCTCGACGTGGTGGCCGGGGCCAACCGCATCGGCACCGACGGCCAGGTGATCGAACGCCTCACCCCCCAGGGCGACGCGCCGCAGGTCGCCATCGACGTCGCCCATCTCGGCGGCATGTACGCCGGCAAGATCACCCTGGTCGCCACCGAAGCCGGCGTCGGGGTCAACAACGCCGGCAGCCTCACGGCCACCCAGGCCGGCGGCGTGGGCGACGTGGTCCTCACCGCCGACGGGCGTATCGTCAACCGTGGCGCGATCACCGCCGAAGGCGACATCCAGCTCACCAGCCAGACGCGCATCGACAACCTCGGCACCGGTGCCCTCCTGGCCCAGGGCGACCTGACCCTCAGCGCCAGCGGGGCACAAGGCAGCATTCGCAACGCCAGCGGCGCCACCCTGGCCGCCGGCGTCGACGCCAACACCCTGACCCTCGGCGACAACGGCCAGCTCACCTTGAGCGCAAGCCGAACCATTGCCGCCCAAGGCCAACACCTGGCCGGCGCCGGCTTCCTGGCCGAAGCTGATACCGTCTCGCTGGCCGACAGCGAGACCCAGGCCCGCGATATCGCCGTCACCGCCCGCCGCGGCGATATCAATGCCAGCGGCGCCACGCTCACCGCCCGCGACACCCTCACCGCCAGCGCCGGGGCCACGCTGCGCACCGACGACGCCAGCGTGCAGGCCGAGCGGCTCGACCTCAGCGCCGCGGACATTTCCAACCGCGACGGCGAACTCATCCAGGCCGGCAACGACACCCTGCACCTGGCCACCGGCACGCTGGACAACCGCGGCGGACGCGTGGCCGCCAACGCCGACATCGCCATCCGGGCCGATGAACTGGATAACGCCGCCGGTACCGTAAGAGCCGGTGGCACACTCGACGTCGAGTCCGAGACCCTCGACAACCGCCAAGGCCAGCTGGTCGCCGAGAACGACCTGCGTGTCAGCGCGGATCAACTGACCAATACCCAGGGCCTGATGAGCGCGGTACAGGGCGCGCTCGACATTGCCGCCGACACCGTCGACAACACCCAAGGCCGCATCGAAGCCGCCGATGGCCTGCGCCTCGACGCGGCCGACAGCCTGACCAACACGGCCGGCGAAATCGTCCAACTGAGCGATGGGGCCGAACTCCAGATCGCCACTACGACCCTGCAGGGCAGTGATGGCTTGCTCCTCAGCCGGGGCGGGCTCACGCTGCAAGGCAGCGAGGTCGTACTCGACAGCGCCCGCACCCAGGCCCAGCGCATCGCCCTACAGGCCGACAGCCTCAGCCACCGTGAGGGAGAGCTACTGCACCTCGGCACGGAGGCTCCCCTGACCCTCGACGTGACCCAGGCGCTGGACAACACTGCCGGCCTGATCGCCAGCAACGCCGACCTGAGGCTCCAGGCCGGCGAATTGAGCAACCGGGAGGGCACCGTTCAGGCGGCGGGGGATGCCCGGCTCACCCTGAATAGGCTGGATAACCTCGCCGGCGAGGTTGTTGCGGGCGACTCGCTGGAGCTCGACGTTCAGGATGAACTCGACAACAGCCAAGGCCAACTGGTGGCCGAGAGCGACCTGAGCGTTAGTGCCAATCGGTTGGATAACACTCAAGGTTTAATGGGGGCGGTGCAGGGCTCGCTCGAGGTTGCCGCCGACACCGTCGACAACACCCAAGGCCGCATCGAGGCCGCCAACGGCCTGCGCCTCGACGTGGCCGACACCCTGACCAACGAAGCCGGCGAGATCGTCCAACTGAGTGACGGGGCCGAACTCCAAATCGACGCCACGACCCTGCACGGCAGCGACGGCCTGATGCTCAGCCAGGGGGCTCTCACCCTCGAGGGCCGCGAGGTCGTACTCGACGGCGCCCGCACCCAGGCCCAGCGCATCGTTCTGCAGGCCGATAGCCTGAGCCATCGCGGCGGCGAACTGCTCCACCTCGGCAGCGACAGCCCCTTGAGCCTCGACGTCACCCAGGCGCTGGATAACACCCAGGGTCTGATCGCCAGCAACGCCGACCTGACGCTGCGTACCGGCGAACTGATCAACCGGGAGGGTACCGTTCAGGCGGCGGGCGATGCCCTGCTTTCACTGAATGAGCTGGATAACCACGCCGGAGAAGTCGTCGCGGGTGGCACGCTGGAGCTCGACGTTCAGGATGAACTCGACAACAGCCAAGGGCAGTTGGTCGCCGAGAACGACATTCGTCTCAACGCGGATCGGCTGAGCAATGCCCAGGGCCTGATCGGCGCGGTACAGGGGGCGCTCAATGCCAATGCCCAATCTCTCGACAACACCCAGGGCCGCATCGAAGCTGCCGATGGCCTGCGCCTCGACGTGGCCGACACCCTGACCAACGAAGCCGGCGAGATCGTCCAACTGAGTGACGGGGCTGAACTCCAAATCGACGCCACGACCCTGCACGGCAGCGACGGCCTGATGCTCAGCCAGGGCGGTCTGGTGCTGGCGGCAAGTGACATCGTGCTCGACAGCGCCCGCACCCAGGCCCAGCGCATCGCCCTGCAGGCGGCTAGCCTCCAACACCGCGGCGGCGAGCTGCTCCACCTCGGCGGCGACGCTCCCCTGACCCTCGACGTGACCCAGGCGCTAGACAACAGCGCCGGCCTGATCGCCAGCAACGCCGACCTGACGCTGCGTACCGGCGAGCTGACCAACCGGGAGGGCACCGTTCAGGCCGCGGGCAATGCCTCGCTTTCCGTGAATGGACTGGATAACCACGCCGGGGAGATCGTCGCGGGCGACTCGCTGGAGCTCGACGTTCAGGATGAACTCGACAATAGCCAGGGCCAACTGCTGGCGGATGCCATTCATCTCACCGCAGGCACGCTGGTGAACCGTGAGGGACTCGTCAGTGCCGCTCGCGATGGCTTGAGCATCGACTCGACGGCACTCGACAATACCCAGGGGCAGATGGAAGCGGTGGGCAATGTCGTGCTCACGGTGGAGGGGGCGCTGGCCAACCTGCGTGGCAGCATCATGCAGCTTGGCGCGGGCGAACTGCAGCTCTCCAGCGCAAGCCTGGCGAATACCAATGGCTTTGTCGCCGCGAATGGCGATCTTGCTCTGCAGGCCGGCAGCGTGGCCAACCGTGGGGGCACATTGCAAGCGGCGGGTGATGCCTACGTGAACGCCGCATCGCTCGACAACCGCCAGGGTGAACTGCTCTCCGGCGGTGCGCTGGGCGTGACGGTCGAGGGCCAGGTCGACAACGCCCAGGGCCAGCTGCTGGCCCAGCGCTCGTTCGACCTGCAAGCGGCGAGCCTCACCAATACGCAGGGCGCGATCGGCACGGTGGAGGACGATCTCACCCTCACCCTCGGCGGCACGCTCGACAACGCCAATGGCTCGCTGGAGGCAGGTGACGAGCTTCACATTCGCGGCCGGGAGCTGAACAACCAGGGCGGCACCCTGCTCGGCGAGCGCGTCACGCTGAATACCGCCGGGCGGCGGCTGGACAATACCGCGGGCCAGATCGCCGCCCGCGACGTCCTGACCATCGTCAGCGGCGTGCTGGACAACACCGGCGGCACGCTGCGCTCCGGCGGTGACCTTGCCCTCGATACCCAGGGCCGTAACCTGCTCAATCTCGACAACGCCGGGAGCGGTGGCATCCTGGCCAACGGCGCCCTGGTCCTGCGCAGCGGCCAGCTCGACAACAGCGGCGGCCTGATCGGCGTCGGGGCACTGGAGATCGAGGCGACAGGCGTCACCAACCGCAACGGCACCCTGTTCAGCCGGGGCGAGCTGACCCTGGCGGCCACCGACCTCGACAACCGCAGCGGCGAACTCCTGGCGCTGGGCGACCTGCGCCTCGCCCTAGCTGATGCGCTGCGCAACCAGGGCGGCCTGGTGCGCTCCCTGGGCCTACTCGACATCGCCGCCCGACGCCTGCTCAACGGCACCACGCTGGGCGACGAGCAAGGGCTCGAAGGGCGCAACGTGAGCATCGTCGCCGACGAGATCCACAACCGGCAGGGTGCGATGCGTGCCGACGAACGGCTCGACCTCGACTCGGCCAACGGCATCGACAACCGCGATGGTCTGCTCTCCTCGCGGCACACCCTCGCCGTGCGGGCCGACGACCTCGACAACCAGGGCGGCACCCTGATCGCCAACCAGCGCCTGGCCCTGGCGCTGGCCCGCCTGCTCGGCAACGGCCGGCTGCTGTCGCTGGGCGACCTGGCGCTGCAGCTCGCCAGCGACTTCACCCTGAACCAGGGCGCCGAACTCAAGGCGGCCGGCGACCTGCAGCTGGCCACCACCGGTGCCCTGACCAATCGCGGCACCCTGCAGGCCGGCGCCACCTTGGAACTTGAAGCCAGCACCCTCGTCAACGCCGCCACTGGCGAGCTCTCGGGCGCGACCACCCGGCTCCAGGCCGGCCTGCTCACCAACCGCGGGCTGATCGACGGCGTGACCACTCGCATCGACGCCACCACCCTCGACAACCTCGGCACCGGACGCATCTACGGCGACCGGCTCGGCATCCAGGCCACCACCCTGACCAACCAGCGTGCGGGCGGCATTTCCCCGGTCATCGCCGCCCGCGAACGGCTCGATCTCGGCGTACGTAACCTGACCAACCGCGACGAAGCGCTAATCTTCAGCGCCGGCGACATGGCCATCGCGGGCAGGCTCAACGCCGCCGGCAATGCCACCGGCCAGGCGCGCCGCATCGACAATAACAGCGCCACCATCGAATCGCTGGGCGATATGAGTATTGCTGCGGAGGCGATAAACAATACCAATGAGTATTTCGAGACAAGACTCGAGTTGGTGGGGGCGGGCCGAGGCAGGTGACTTATCTGAAGCCTTCTGGATGGTCAGATAAAAGGCCTCTAGACGAATTTTATGCAACTACGGGTTGTCATAGGCGTTCAAGGAGTTGTGTTCTCGCTTATGTTCATGAAGCTACCGGCCAAGAGGTGATGCATTGGTGGGAGTACGAGCTGGAACGCATTGAGTATACGAGTAGAGTAATAGCCTCTTTGCCGGGAGAAATACTGTCTGGTGGTAATCTAGCAATCTCAGGTGGTTCACTCGTCAATGATAAAAGTAAGGTGCTGTCAGGAGGGGTGCTTGCGACTTATTTGACTAGCCTTAATAACGTCGAGGCACTTGGAGAGCGAAGGGTACAGGAGTCAGGAAAGGTTAGGTGGAGCTACTGGGAGCAATTTCATCAAGAAAATAATACTGGCGATATAACTCGCTATTGGACTGAGTGGGAAAACTATAGCGGCGGCTCAAGTACGACTACGATTAATTTAAACGCAGGCGATTTCGGAGGCAACCGCAACCTGGCCGGCACCGGCACCCAACTCAACGCCGCACAACATAACGTCACCATCAACGGCTCCGCCTCCAGCACCGGCACCATCACGTCAGGTGCCGGTAACGTCAATGTGGGCGGAGGCATGATCGAAGTGCCGGCACGCGTGCCCGCCGCTATCACGTCGCGCTCCGGTGACCTGCACCTGGTCGATACCTCGGCAGTCGGCAGCCAGGCTCAGGCGAATCGGCAATCGGCCGAGGCACAGCTGATCGAGCGCCAGGCGGGCAGTGCGTCATCGCATCAGGCTGGCGAGTTGGCCATCGACCGCCAGGCCATGAGCGGTGCCGGCGACGTCATCCGCACCCTGACGCCCCAGCTCCAGCTGCCCAGCAACAGCCTGTTCCAGCTCAAGCCCACCGGCATCCGGCCGCTGGTCGAGACCGATCCGCGCTTCACCAACCAGCGCCAGTGGCTCAGCTCCGACTACCTGCTCTCGGCCCTGCATCCCGACCCGGCCATGACCCAGAAGCGCCTGGGCGACGGTTTCTATGAGCAGCGCCTGATCCGCGAGCAGGTCACCCAGCTGACCGGGCAGCGCTTCCTCGAAGGCTATGCCGACGACGAGGCGCAGTACGCCGCGCTGATGAACAACGCCGCGACCTTCGCCAAGGCGCACGGCCTGCGCCCCGGCGTGGCCCTCACCGCCGAGCAGATGGCCCAGTTGACCAGCGACATCGTGTGGCTGGTGGAGCAGACGGTGACCCTGGCGGACGGCAGCACGGTCAAGGTGCTGGTGCCCCAGGTCTACGCCCGGGTGCGCGACGGCGACCTGCGCGGCGACGGCACCCTGATCGCCGGCAGCGCCCTGGACCTCAACGTGGCCGGCGAGCTGATCAACTCCGGCGCGCTGGCCGGCCGCCAGGGCGTGACCGTCTCTGCCGATCGTATCGCCAACCTCAACGGACGCATCTCAGGCGACGACGTCACGCTGACCGCCGCCAGCGACCTGCTCAACCGGGGCGGCGACATCGACGGCCGCGCCGTCACGCTGTTCGCCGGCCGCGACCTCGCCCTGCAAGGGGGCGGTGTGAGCGCCGAGCGTGAACTGACCCTGCAGGCCGGCCGCGACCTCGCGCTGACCAGCCAGGCGGGGCGGCAGACCACGCTCACGGTCACGGATCGCGACGGCCTGCTGCAAGCCGGTGCCGGACGCGACCTCACCATCGCCGGCGCCGCCCTCGACTCGGCCGGCAGCCTGGCGCTGGGCGCCGGTCGCGACCTGAACATCGCCAGCATCCTCGACACTCAGTCCAACCGCTACGGCAGAGTGACCCTCAAGACGGCCGACATCGACCACCAGGCCACGCTGACCGCCGGCCAGGACCTGCTCCTCAACGCCGGGCGCGACCTCAGCCTCGCCGCGGTCGACGTCAGCGCCGGCGGCAACGGCCTGATCGCCGCCGGCCGCGACCTGGCCTTGGCCACCCTGGCCACGGGCAGCGACCTGCGCGGCAACCCCGCCTCCAGCGCAGCCACCAGCAGGAGGCCGGCACCACGCTCGCCATCGGCAACGACCTCAGCCTGATGGCCGGCCAGGACCTCTACGCCCGCGCCGCCGACGTCAGCGCCGAAGGCGACCTGGGCGTCATCGCCGGGCGCAACATCGAGATCGAGGCGGGACAGTCCAGCCAGTACGAAGAGCGGCGCACCCGCCGAACCCACACCATTGACAGCCAGAGCCGCGTGCAGGGTAGCGACTTCGCCGCGGGGGGCAACCTCAGCCTCACCGCGGGCGAAGACCTGCGCCTGACCGCCAGCCGCCTGCAGGCCGGCGAGAGCGCCGCCCTGCTGGCCGGGGGTGACATCGAACTCCTCACCGCCCAGGAGCACGACTACTCCCTCTACGAATCGCGCCGCCGCGGCACGTTCGGCGGCAGCCGCACCCAGCGCGACGAAGTCAGCAAGACCCGCGCCATCGGCAGCCAAGTCACCACCGGCGGCGACCTGCTGATCGCCAGCGGGCAGGACCAGACCTACCAGGCCGCCCGCCTGGAAGCCGATGGCGACATCGAACTGCAAAGCGGCGGCAGCATCCGCTTCGAAACCGCCAGCGACGTGCACACCGAATCCCACGAGCGCAGCAAGAGCAGCTTCGCTTGGCAATCCGCCTCCGGCGAAGGCTTCACCCGCGAGACGCTGCGCCACAGCGAACTGGTGGCCCAGGGCGAGCTCATCATCCAGGCCGCCGACGGCCTCCAGATCGACGTGGAGCAGATCGACCGGCGCAGCGTCAGCCAGACCATCGACGCCATGGTCGCGGCCAACCCCGACCTCGCCTGGCTGAAGGAGATGGAGCAGCGCGGCGACATCGACTGGCGCCGGGTCAAGGCCTTCCACGACAGCTGGGACTATGAACAGTCCGGGCTTGGAGCAGGCGCGGCGCTGGCCATTGCCATCGTCGCCGCTGCCTGGGCCGGCCCGGCGGCCTCCGGCTTGCTGGGGCTGGCCGAAGGCGGCCTGGCCGCCAGCATGGTGACGGCCGGTGCCGGCTCGCTGGCCGGTACCGGCGCGGTCAGCCTGGTCAACAATCGCGGCGACCTGGGTACCGCCCTTGGCGATACTTTCTCCAGTGGTAGCCTGCGCAGCGCCGCCACCGCCGCCTTGACGGCCGGTGCCACCCGCGGCATGACCGATCAGGTGTGGGGAACGCAGACCAACCCCACCACCGGTGCCACCAACAACCTCAACCTCAGCTTTGGCCAAGGGAGCGATATCGCCCGCTTCGCCGGGCAGCGTGCCAGCCAGGCCGTCATCGATGCGGGGATTCGCAGCGCCGTGGAAGGCGGCAGCTACCGCAATCACCTCGGCGACAGCCTCGAAAGCGCCGTGCACCACGTCGCCAGTGGCGTACTGTTCAACGCCGTGGGCGACTTCAGCCATGGCCGTTACGCTAACGGCAGCCCCGAAAAAATTGCCCTACATGCGTTGACGGGTGGGATGGTGGCAGAAGCCATGGGCGGCGACTTCAAGACCGGCGCCATGGCCGCTGGCGCCAATGAAGCCCTGGTGGAGTACCTGGACAGCCAACTGGGCAGCGACCCCGAAACGCGAACCCTCTTCTTGACCACCGCCTCGCAGCTGGTGGGTATCGTCGCCGCCGAGCTGGTAAACGGCGACGTGCACCAGGGAGCCGAGATCGCCGCGCAGGCGACGCGGTATAACTACCTGGCGCACCCGGAAGCCAAGCGGCTACAAGAACTGAATCGCCTACTGGAAGACGACAACCTCACAGCGGCACAGCGCCAAGCTCTGGAGGAGGAACGTCTGGCGATTCAAACACTCAGCCAGTCGCGTGACCGTGCGCTGGAGGAAGCCTGTGGCCAAGGCGGCTCGGCACAAGCCTGCAGCTACGAACGGGCCTTGCTGCAGGTTGCCATGAATAGCTGGCAGGACGTGACACTGGGTCGAGAGGACCGAGACACGGTCTTTGCCGAGTACCTCCATACGGCGAGCCAGTATGGCCAGCACCAGCAGCAGCGCATGGAGCGTATTGGTGCCGAAGCCCTCACGGAGATGGTGGTAGACTCTATCAACGCACCCGCCATAGTGGGACAGCTGGTCGGGCAAGCGCTGCTGGGTGACGAAGAATCTCAAGCGCTACTGCGGGAGATGGGCCAAGAGATAAAGGCCTTATTCACCAATCCGGCGAACTACATTACCGAGAGTGCCCACGAACAGCTGGCCCAGGCCGATGCGCTGGAGCAGGCAGGGCGGCTGGATGAAGCCGACAGGCTGAGAGTACGTGTCGCGCTAGAAAACGAGTCGCTACTGCTGGGCACCGCTGGACTGGTGGCAAGTCTGCCGAGGCTGGCCAAGAGTGTTGTCACCAGCCGGTCAGGCATGGCGGGCGGAGGTGACTTTTCTGGGAGCCGGGTGCAGGATAGGGCGGGCGTTCCAAACAACAATCTTGAGTACTGGGCTTCTTCCTCTAATACTGTACCGCTGAGCTATGACATCTCTCTCTGGGGTGAATATGGCCTCCCAAGTGATGGTTATTTCTCCCGCACCATTACTCTTAGAGACGCGTTAAAAATGCAAGAGGACCTTCCCATTAGCTTTGGAGGTCGCCCTGTGGATGGCTTCCCTGATGGCGCTGGCTTCCTTGGCTCGGCGGAAGAGCTTTACAGGTTCACGAACGCAAGAGACCTCCAAAAAGCTTTAGACATTCGTTACGAGCCAGATTTCATCCTTGAATTTCAGCTCAAAGATACTTCCAGGTTGCAAAATTTGTTGCAGTTCGATGATCCGTTGTTCCGTGTCGGAGGAAAAACGCTGAGTGGGCAGAGGGAATTTAATTTTCCTGGGATAACAAGTGATGATATCGTGAACTGGCGGTTAAGAGCGCTCAAGGAATTTGACTGAGGAATTGGTTGTGGAATCGAAGAAATGTGAGCCTAAGTGCAAGCTTAAAAATATAAAATACTTGGCAGAAAAGCCAAGTCCTGAATATCCAGATGATGGGACTGCATCCTATAGTCTTGTAGGGTGCAAGATCTGTGGGTCATTGATGGAGCTACGTCAAGGTTTTGAGGCTGACAGATGGGGAAGTGCTGAAACTGTAGAAGTTGAGGTCGGTTACCAATATGCGAAAGAAAATTATGGAATGAGCGAGGCGGAGATACGGGAGAAATTGGGTCTTCTTTGAATTTTGAAGATACGCTGCTCAAAGAAGTTTATTGGCCTCTGATAGGAGGGCTGGAAATTAAGTGGGCTTTGTTGGGGCTGGTGGATTTCATCAAAGTATGACAGTCTCAATGTTTGGTGTTACGCTTGGTTCATCAGTTGTTTTTCTCATGACGCACTGCAATTGCTATCGTGTCGCGATCTTTAACAACCGAGTTTATTGCATCTTGTCGGGTAGGCTGAGGCCGCCCGATAAAATGCTTGCCGCGATGCTGAAATGTGTACAGTGATGGTGTTCACCTGACACAAGCCACTATCGACTCGCTAAACACAACTTGCAATGTTAGCCTGAACCTGAGCGACCAGCGGGTCGACGCCAGCTACGCCAGTGTCATCGAGCAGAGCGGTATCTTCACCGGCGATTGCGGCTACCAGGTCGACATCGATGGTCGTACCCGCCTGAACGGCGGCGCCATCGCCTGACCGCCAGCCGTCTGCAGGCAGGTAACGAGGCCTCGCTGCTGGCCGGTGGCGACATCGAACTCCTCACCGCCCAGGAGCATGGCTACTCCCTCTACGAATCGCGCCGCCGTGGCACGTTCGGCGGCAGCCGCACCCAGCGCGACGAAGTCAGCCACACCCGCGCCATCGGCAGCCAAGTCACCACCGGCGGCGACCTGCTGATCGCCAGCGGGCAGGACCAGACCTACCGGGCCGCCCGCCTGGAAGCCGATGGCGACATCACCCTGCAAAGCGGCGGCAGCATCCGCTTCGAAACCGCCAGCGACGTGCACACCGAATCCCACGAGCGCAGCAAGAGCAGCTTCGCTTGGCAATCCGCCTCCGGCGAAGGCTTCACCCGCGAGACGCTGCGCCACAGCGAACTGGTGGCCCAGGGCGAGCTCATCATCCAGGCCGCCGAAGGCCTCCAGATCGACGTGGAGAAGATCGACCGTCGCAGCGTCAGCCAGACCATCGACGCCATGGTCGCCGCCAACCCCGACCTCGCCTGGCTGCAGGAGATGGAAGAGCGTGGCGACATCGACTGGCGGCAGGTCAAGGCCTTTCACGACAGCTGGGACTACGAACAATCCGGGCTAGGAGCAGGCGCGGCGCTGGTGGTGGCCATCGTTGCCTCGGCTACCGGTCAGTACTACGCCCTGGGGGCCTTGGGCGGTGCGAGCGCCGGCGCAGTGGCCGTGGGGGCGAGCGCGGCCGCCGGCTCGCTGGCCGGTACCGCTGCGGTGAGTGTCATCAACAACCGCGGCGACCTTGGCGCCACCTTCAGTGACACCTTCTCCTCCGGCAGCCTGCGCAATGCCGCCATCGCCGGCGTGACGGCCGGTGCCACCCGCGGCATGACCGATCAGGTGTGGGGAACGCAGACCAACCCCATCACCGGTGCCACTAACAACCTCAACCTCAGCTTCGGCCAAGGGAGCGATATCGCCCGCTTCGCCGGGCAGCGTGCCAGCCAGGCCGTCATCGATGCGGGGATTCGCAGCGCCGTAGAAGGAGGCAGCTACCGCAATCACTTCGGCGACAGCCTCGAAAGCGCCGTGCACCATGTCGCCAGCGGTGTGCTGTTCAATGCCGTGGGCGACCGTGCCTTCGACAACCGCTGGGACGAGGGCAGTCCGCAAAAGATCGCCCTGCATGCCTTGGTTGGGGGCTTGACTGCCGAAGCCATGGGCGGCGACTTCCGTACCGGCGCCCTGGCCGCGGGCGCCAGCGAAGCGCTCGTTCATCACCTCGTAGAGAACGGTCGCGCCAATCCGGAACTGAGCAACACCATCGCTCAACTGGTGGGCATCGTCGCGGCCGAGCTCAGCGGCGGCGACGCCAACGACGGCGCCTTCATCGCCGGCCAGGTGGAGAGCTACAACCGCCAACTGCACTCCGAAGAACGCAAGCTGGCAAGGGATCTGGCGGATCTGAGCGAGGGGCGCTTTACCCTGGAAGAGATTGAGCAGGCGATGCGTGGCATGCATAACGATGGCTTGGGCGAAGGCCGGGGCGCCAATACCATCGTTGATCTGCACGACCTTGCCGACATAGATACCAACTATTTCGACTTTGGCGGAGACTGGCGCGCTCTACCCGGTCCGGACGGCACGACTCGCTATCTGTTCCAGCAAGTACCGACCGATACCCCGCCGGAGCTGATCGCCTATATCATCGAGCAGACCGGTGGGGAAAACTCACCCTATCGTGCGCCTGTCTACCAACTCCCGGCAGAAGAGGCCGCGCCAGGCCAACCTCGGGATCGCTTGACGGGGCGGCCACTTGACGAAGAGGGCCGCTACACGGTCAGCTATGTCGTGGATGGAAAGATCTACCATGTCCCGCATTTCCCATGTGGAAATGCGGAATGTAATGCGCAGGGTGCCAACGTCGATTACAGCGATCCGGGGGCCCAGGCATGGGCGAGGGCGCTGGATGCCAAGACAGTGAGTGACGCAGGCCGATTGGCAACAGTTGGTGTCGTAGTAGCTTCGGCGCCAGTAGGGTTGGGTTTATCGGTCGGCTCTACAGGCCTTAGCTTATATGAAGGCTTTCTAAGAGAAGAAGCTGCTCATGCAGCTTCTAAAGAGGCACTGGTCGCTGGTTTTGAGAAATATGCCGAGGCAAGAGGGCTGCCTGCGTCTGCGGCAAGGAGAATGGCTGCAGCGATAGATCTAACGGGAAGGTGGGATGCTGTTATAGAAAATGGAGCAAACTTAATGAGATCGATTGATGAGCAATAATGCCACTGACTCAGCCTGGTTGAGAATCAGAAACCGATACAGAGTTTTCGTGGTGTGGGCTTTGGCTATAGTGCCTGTCGTATATTCGATATGGCATTATTGGGGCGAGTGGACGATTTTTTTTGGTGCTTTAGCGGGGCATTGGTTGTTTTGGCAAGCAATAGTGGCTTGTTTGTATGATAAAACAATATGGCCTGGAGGAGCTGCTCCAGAAGATGGTAAAGCTATTCGAGGGGGGTGGTGGCGTTTGCTGTGGCAGGATATATTACAATGTTTTTTTATTTTTTCTGAGGTATCTACCCTGGAGTCAGTATCCTAAGGGGTGAAGATGAGTAATAGAGGAAAAGAGGTGGTTGGGTGGGTGGGGTTAAGGAATAAGTTGCGTCTTTATGTAGTATGTCTAATGGTGGGAGGGGCTGTTTTTAATGCTGTTTTCCGTTTTTGGGGGGTGGGTGGAGTTCTTTGCCATTCTGGCTGTCCAGTTTTTATTTGGCCAGTCGGTGTGGGCATACCTTTATGACAAGAATATGGTCATAGGTCCAGGAGGTGCCTATATGAAAGATGGAGTGGTGGCTAGAAATATTGCTCTGGTTTTTTCCGTTTTTGGCTATTTGGTATTTTATTTTTATGGCTAATAAATCGGTAAGGGACAGCTGAGGTGGGGAGGGGTTGCATAAATTTATCCGTTTATATCTCAGGTGAGCCATCACAATTCTGAATCGAACCTATGGTCCTGTTTTTTGGCTAAATCGTTAAAGTTTTCATCGCCATGGCCGAAAAGAAGACTAACGTAAGCCAAGCAGGGGCGCCTATATGAACCACTAGCGCTAGCAGCATGCCTTCCGCTGTGCGGAGGGCCGGCCCATGTCATCTTTAGAACATGTCGCCATGGAGGGGAACTTCCAGAGGCCGGCAGGATTGGGTGCCTTCGGCACTCCTTGCTACACCCGGATTAGGGTGTGAAAAACATTTTTATAAAAGGGTGGTAAGATGTACAAAGGGATCACAACACTTTTCTTGGGTTTCATGTTGGTCGGTTGCGTCAGCACCAACACAGTACCCATGGATACCGCTCAGGTAGAGCAGACCTCTCCCAGCTCTATTACGACATCCAGTCGAGAGAAACCTAGTTTTCTTGCCATGACAGCCGGAAAAGCCATGGTGGGCGGGCTGGTAGGCGCTGCAGCGATGATGATAGCAGGGAACAACATCGTTGAAGAGAACGAGATCGAGGATCCGGCTGGCTATATAAGCAGTGGGTTGGCGGCATCACTTGCCGAGCGGTTTGGGATAGAGCAAGTGGACGAAAACGACTTCATGACCAAGGAAACGGGGGTGGCAGGGCTGTCAAGATACTATGCGGCCAGCGACTTGCTGGTGGATGTTGAAACCCTGGGTTGGGGCTTTTCCTACTATCCTTCCGCCATGAGAACCTATGACGTTGCATATTCCGCAAGGCTCAAAGTGATCGATACACGGTCGATGCAGGCTGTAGCCGAAGCTTATTGTAATAGACGGCCAAGTAAAACCGATGACTCACCGAGCCATGCCGAGCTATTGGAAAACGGTGCTGAGCGACTCAAGCAGGAACTCATGGCTGCTGCGGATTCTTGCCTGCGAGAATTCGAGAACAAAATATTCCCACGAAATCAGCAGATGCTTAGCGAAGCCTGACCTGCTTTGGTAGCCGGTGTATTACATCGGCTGCCGTTTCGGTGCCAAAAAAAGCGGCAACCGAAGTCGCCGCTTGGGTGAGCCCTACAGGCTCGATCAACCCGCCGTCATGACTTGGCCTGCGCCTGTGCCGCGGCCAGTTCCTGCTCTTCGATCATGCGGTCCACCGAGGAGACGTAGTACTCCTCGTCGAACGCACCTTCCGGTTCCTTCAGCCAGATCAGGCAGATCAGCCAGCTGAGGAAGGCGCCGCCGGCGATGATGTAGAAGAACTGGGTTGGGGTGACGAAGGTGAAGATGGTCAGGTAGACCACCGCTCCCACGTTGCCGTAGGCGCCGGCCATGCCCGAGATCTGGCCGGTGATGCGGCGCTTGATCGAGGGAATGATGCCGAAGGTGGCGCCCTCCGCCCCCTGTACGAAGAAGGAGGTGAAGATGGTGATGGCGATGGCGATGATCAGCGGCCAGTTGGAGTTGAGCATGCCCATCAGCACGAAGCCGATACCGATGCCGAACATGTAGCTGAGCATGACGAAGCGGCGGTTGCCCATGCGGTCGGAGACCAGGCCGCCCATGGGGCGCGCCACCAGGTTGACGAAGGCGAAGGAGGCGGCGATCAGGCCGGCGGCGGCGGCGGTCAGCCCCCAGGTCTCCTCGAAGAACATCGGCAGCATCGAGACCACCGCCAGCTCGGCGCCGAAGTTGGCGAAGTAGGTGCTGTTGAGCGCGGCCACGCTGCTGAAGGAGTACTTGTCATCCTCCGGCACGCCCTTCTTGAGGATCGGCACGTTGACCCGCAGGATCTGCACGATCTGGTAGATCACCACCGCGGCGATCACCACGTAGCAGATCAGCGCGCCGGTGCTGGAGAGATAGCCCATGCCTTCGATGCGCCACACCAGGATCGCCAGGCAGCCCACCAGCGGAATGGTCCACAGGATCAGCTTGATCATGTCGCCCCAGGAACTCACTTCCATTGCCAGTGCCTTGCGCGGCTTGCGGTGGGCGCGGGCGTCGGGGCCGTCGGTGATGGCGAACCAGTAGAACACGCCGTAGGCGGCCATCACGATGGCGCTCATGCCGATGGCGTAGCGCCAGCCGTCGGCACCGCCGAACATGGTCAAGGCAATGGTGGGCAGCGTCATGGCAGCGGCGGCGGAGCCGAAGTTGCCCCAGCCGGCGTAGAAGCCCTCGGCGAAGCCGATGTCCTTGGGCTTGAACCACAGCGCGGTCATGTGGATGCCGACCACGAAGCTGGCGCCGATGGAGCTTAGCACCAGGCGCGAGATCAACAGCTGCGACATGGTATTGCCGAAGGCGAACACCAGCGCCGGAACGGCCATGGCGACCATCAGCACCGAGAACACCCGGCGCGGGCCGAAGCGGTCCAGTGCCATGCCGACGATGATGCGTGCCGGGATGGTCAGCGCCACGTTGACGATGGCGAACAGGCGGATGTCGTCGCGGGTCAGCCAGTCGACGCTCTTGAGCATGCTCGATGCCAAGGGCGCCATGTTGAACCACACGTAGAAGGTGATGAAGAACGCGATCCAGGTCAGGTGCAGGGCCCTGATCTCCGGGCTGCGGAACTTGAAGACGGCGGACACTTTCATGGTCGTATCATCCTGAAGTAAGAACTCGTATGGCCACGCTTGGCGGGATCGCCGTCAGGGGCTCGGCAGGATCAGGAGCGGACATTCGACGCGCCGGGCCAGGAAAGAGCTGACCTTGCCGAAGGTCATGTAGTCGAGTTCGTCGACGAAATAGCTCAGTGACTGGGCGATGATGCCGCCGTCGGGCTTGCTGCTGTGGCGGGCGATGACCAATACGTCCGGCTGGTGTTTCTGGGTGGCGTGCAGCAGCATCTTGCGGGCGTCACCCTCGGCCAGCACCCAGTCGACCTCGAAACCCTCCTGATGGGCGAAGTCGGCCCCTTCCTTCAGCGCCGCCTTCAACTCCTCGTACTCCTGCTGGAACAGTTCCTCGTTGGCATCGGTGGCGTCGCCGGGGTTCTCCGCCACGCCGACCAGGATCAGCGTGGGGGCGTTGCAGCGAAACAGGCTGACGGTCTGGGCCAGGGCCAGTTTGGCGTTGCGCGAGCCGTCATAAGCGATCATGACTTTCATGACATCCCTCCGAAGAAGGCAAGGTAGTGGGGTGTGCTCTGGCCCCAGGCCAGAGCACCGATGACCGCATCAGGGGTTTTTGACGTAGGCGTTGGGGCGCAGGTAGAACCACCAGTTGATCACCAGGCACACCGCGTAGAAGATCGCGAAGCCGTACATGGCGAGCTCCGGGGTGCCGGCGCGGATCTGTCCGCCCATCACCACCGGGGCGATGAAGGCGCCGTAGGCGGCCACGGCGGAGGTCCAGCCCAGCACCGGGCCCTTCTGCTGGGCATCGAAGATCACGCCGATGCTGCGGAAGGTGGAGCCGTTGCCGATGCCACTGGCGGCGAACAGGATCACGAACAGCAGCATGAACAGGGCGAAGTAGCTGTTGGGATCGGTGGAGTTGTAGGCCAGCATCATCACGTAGCCGGTCACCGCCGAGGCCACCACCATGACCACCGAGATCACCTGGGTGACGATGGAGCCGCCCACCTTGTCGGAGATCCAGCCGCCGATGGGGCGAATCAGGGCGCCGACGAAGGGGCCGATCCAGGCCCAGGTCAGGGCGCTGGGGCCGTTGGGGTTGACTACGCGGGCTACGCTGCCGTCGGCGGCGACTTCCATCATGTTGCCGAAGATGACGTTGATCGAGAGCGGCAGCGCTGCGGAGAAGCCGATGAACGAGCCGAAGGTAAGGATGTAGAGCACCGTCATCGACCAGGTGTGCTTGTTCGAGAAGATGGCGAACTGCTTCTGGATGTTGGGCTTGATCTCACCGGGGATCAGGCGCATCAGCGCCAGGGTCAGCAGGATGGTGACCGGCAGGGCGACCCACATGCCCAGCCACTGCAGGGTGACGATACCCACCACGGTGGCGATGACACCCACGCCGTAGAGGCCGAGGATCTTGCCGAAGGCCTGCAGCGGCGTGCCCGGGTTGGGCGTGATGGGGCGCAGGTTGTTCATGCCGAACCAGCCGAGGAAGGCCAGCGGCACCAGGAACACCAGCCAGATGAAGCCGGCGTTCTGGATCCAGGTCGGCGTGCCCGCCTCGATGCGGCCGATCAGTGTGCCGCTGGCGCTGGTGAGTTCCATGGAGCCGCCGGCAATGGCACCGAAGATGCCCACGGTCATCACCAGCGGGATCAGGATCTGCATGGTGGTGACGCCGAAGTTACCCAAGCCGGCGTTCATGCCCAGTGCATAGCCCTGCTGCTTCTTGGGGAAGAAGGTCGAGATGTTGCTCATCGAGGCGGCGAAGTTGCCGCCGCCGATGCCCGAGAGCAGCGCCAGGGTCTGGAACACCCAGAACGGCGTGTCTGGGTTCATCAGCGCGACCCCGGTGCCGAAGGCCGGGATCATTAGTAGCGCAGTGGTCAGGAACACGGTGTTGCGCCCGCCGGCGATGCGGATCATGAACGAGGCGGGTATGCGCAGGGTGGCACCGGCGAGGCCGGCGATGGCGGTCAGCATGAAGAGCTGGTCGACGGCGAAGGGGAAGCCCAGGTTCTGCATCTGGGTGGTGATCATTCCCCACATCATCCACACTGCGAAGCCCATCAGCAGGCTGGGGATGGAGATCCACAGGTTGCGGGAGGCGACTTTCTTGCCTTCCTGCTCCCAGAACTGCTCGTTTTCGATATCCCAGTGCTCGATGTCGGCATTCTTTGGCCTGCCGGCACCGAGCTTGCCGATATCGGCGCTCGATTTAGCCATGACGTTTTCCCCTTGAGGTTTCGCTGATCCCGCCTTGCGACATCCGTCCTGACCGGGATCAATTCAGGTTCGGTTGAGGCAAAGATACGCCCGGCAATGACACGGCGAAACCGGACGAAAACGCAGGAAAATCAGGAAAATACCTCTTGAGAGGTAGCAGGGGTATTTGGCTAAGTCATTGTTTCTCCGATGAAGTGAAAAACGCCGCGGCAAGAAAATGGCGCCTTGCCGGCGCCTTGAAGTCTTTGGAGGTATCCACACAGAACCACCCCCTATCGATCGATGCCTTCCTGCACAGCCCACACCGCAGCCTCCACCCGCGAGCGCAGATCGAGCTTCTTCGGTGGACCATGTGTGAGGTCACCCATCAAGTTTCATTCGGATTAGCGAGTTGCGGTTCCCAGTACGGCTGATCGGAGAAGCGTTCGGCGAGGAAATCGACCACGGTGCGCACCTTGGCTGCCAGGCGTCGTGTCGGTGGGTAGACCGCATAGAGGGTCGACTCCCTCAGGGGATAGTCCAGCAGCACTGCCTCGAGATTCCCCCGATCGATTTCCTTCCCCGCCACAAAGGTGGGTAGGGCCGCCAGACCAAACCCTCGAAGAGCAGCATCACACAGCATCCTGGCGTTGTTACCCTTGAACCGCCCCGTGGCGCGGATCGACTCCCACTTGCCGTCGATCAGAAAGCGCCACTGCTCTGCCGGCGTGGCGTTGGTATAGATAAGGCAATCGTGGTCGAGAAGGTCCCTTGGCGTGGCAGGAGTGCCATGTCGGCGTGCGTATTCGGGGCTGCAGACGACCAGTCGACGGATGGGGGCGAGACGTCGGGCAATCAGCGACGAATCCTTGAGTTCACCGATGCGAACGGCCATGTCGAAGCCTTCGGCGACGAGATCCAGGTAGCGATCATCCTGCTCGATCTGTACTTCGAACCGGGGATACTGTTCGAGTAGTTCCTCTATCGCCGGCATCAAGTGCATGGTGGTAAAGGCGAGGGGAGCCGCGATGCGTACCAGCCCGCGCGGCGCGTCGGAGGCCATGGTGACGGCCTCGACGGCTTCGTCGAGGTCGTCGAGTACGCGACGGGCCCGTTCATGAAAGGCAACGGCGATATCGGTCGGCATGACGTGGTGCGTCGTGCGGTTGAACAGGCGTACGTTGAGGCTGGCTTCCAGTGCCGAAATGCGGCGAGTCACCACCGATTTCGATACACCAAGCCGCTCGGCGGCTCTCGTGAAATTGCCGGTTTCCACGACCAGAGCAAAGGTGAGGAGAGCATTGAAGTCGGGCTGCATCGTGTTGTCCTCTGGTCAACACCGTTATTCATTGCGTGCTGTTTCCGATTTTTCAAGCAACACTACACTGGTTCCCGTATCAACAGCAAAGCTGATAGCGGGAGTTTTCAAATGGCCAATGTTCTGGTGCTTTACTATTCCTCCTACGGGCACATCGAAACGATGGCATATGCCGTCGCGGAGGGGGTTCGAGAAGCCGGCAGCCAGGTCACGATCAAGCGCGTTCCCGAGCTGGTGCCGCTGGAAGTGGCGCGCTCGGCGGAATACAAGCTCGACCAGGCGGCGCCGATTGCATCGGTCGAGGAGCTTGCGGACTACGATGCCATCATTTTCGGTACACCGACCCGATACGGAAACATGACGGCGCAAATGAAAAATTTCCTCGATCAGACGGGGGCGTTGTGGTTTGCGGGGAAGTTCATCGGCAAGGTCGGGTCGGTTTTTACCTCCTCCGGTTCCCAGCACGGCGGCCAGGAATCGACGATTCTCACCTTTCAAACGGTACTGCTACATCTGGGAATGGTGATCGTCGGGCTGCCATACAGCTTCGAGGGACAGATGGGCATGGATGAGATTCTCGGCGGCTCTCCCTATGGCGCTGCCACCATTTCGGGGGCGGATGATGGCCGCCAGCCTTCGGCTACCGAGTTGGAGGGCGCGAGGTTTCAAGGACGGCATGTGGCAAGCATTGCCACGAAGCTGGCGAGCGAAGGAGGATCGAATGAATGACCGACTCACTCGGATCCTCAGTGCCAGAGCAACCCGGACGGAGTCGCAGGGGCGGCAGGTGGTGGCAGCGAGTGAATTTCGCCACTCGATATCGAAGCAGGATGGGGCGGCCTTTCCCCCGGAGCGGAGCCGTTATCACCTGTTCGTCTCCCATGCGTGTCCTTTCTCGCACTACGTATTGATCGCACGTGCCCTGAAGCGACTTCAGGGCATCGTGTCGGTGAGCCGTGTCGCCCCTCATCAGGATGAGCGAGGTTGGCGGTTCGACCCCCCGGACCCGGTATCGCAGGCCGAAACCCTTGCGGATATCTACTTGCGTGCTGACCCGGCTTACAGTGGCAAGGTGACGGTGCCCGTTCTATGGGACAAGCTCTCAGAGACGATCGTCAGCAATGATTCGGGCGATATCTTCCGAATGCTGGATTCAGCATTCAAGGGCCTGACCCGGGGCGTCCCGCAGCTTCGTCCTCCTGAGCTTGCCGAGGAAATCGACACGGTCAGCGCCTTCATCCGAGAGAGCGTCAATCACAGCGTCTATCGTGCCGGTTTCGCAGCAGGACAGTGGGATTATGATCGAGCCGTTGCAGAGCTCTTCGAGGCACTGGATATTCTGGAGGCGACATTTCCGGATGAAGACTGGCTACTGGGAAGCCAACTGACGGAAGTCGATGCACGCCTCTTCGTCACGCTGATTCGCTTCGATGCGGTCTATTACACGCACTTCAAATGCAATTGGCGTCATGCCTACGAGTATCCACGGCTGTGGTCCTTTGCCCGACGCTTCTATTCGTTGCCGGGGGTCGCCGAGACGGTTCGCATGGACGACATCGTCAGCCACTACTATCTCAGCCATCAGGCCATCAATCCTGCCGGTATCGTGCCGAAAGGCCCTGACGTGATCGGCCGGCTGAGCCTGTCTGCGTATTGACGTCCTGAGTGTTGAATCACATCGACGCGCACTCTTGCTATGAGGGGGTATTTCAGCCTTATTCCAGCCCCTCCTGCACGGCCCATACCGCGGCCTCGACCCGCGAGCGCAGATTTAGCTTCTTCAGCAGGTGTTTCACGTGCACCTTCACCGTGCCCTCGGAGATGTCGAGCTTGCGCGCAATGAGTTTGTTGGAGAGGCCGGCGGCCAGCTCGCGCAGGATCTCCCGTTCGCGCTGGGTCAGGCTGTGGATGTCCGGGGTGGTCGGCGCCGAGCGCTGGTTGCGCAGCGCCTCGGCGAGCAGGGCGGTAAGGCTTTCGCTCACCACCATGCGACCCAGCGCGGCCTGGCGCAGCTGGCGCACCATCTCCTCGGGCTCCATGTCCTTGAGCAGGTAGCCGTCGGCGCCGCCGCGCAGGGCCGCCACCAGGTCATCCTCGTGGTCGGAGACGGTGAACATCACGATGCGTCCGGCGTAGCCCGCCTCGCGCAGCGCCTTGAGCGTCTGGATACCGTCCATGCCCGGCATGTTGAGGTCGAGCAGGATCATGTCGGGGTCGAGCTCGGCGGCCAGGCGCACGCCTTGAGCCGGCTCGCCGGTGTCGCCGACCAGCTCGAGATCGTCTTCCAGTTCGAGCAGTTGGGCGACGCCACGGCGCAGCAGCGGGTGGTCGTCGATGATCAGGATACTGGCGGGGGTCTCGCTCACTGACTGGCCCATGGGTCTCAGTTTCCTTGGTCGTGAAGGGTGGATTCGGCAGCCGGCTGGCGGGTGATCAGGCGCGCCGTCTGGGGCGTGAAGACCACTTCCACGCAAGTGCCGCCCTCGGTGCGGTTGGAGAGCTTCAGCTCGCCGCTCAGAGTGTGGGCCCGGTCGCGCATGATGACGAGGCCATAGTGCATGGGCGGCGAGTCGTCGTTCTCCAGGCCCACACCGTCGTCCTCGATGCGTAGCAGGATGCGGGCTTCGTGGAACTTTACGCTGACGGCGGCCCAGTGCGCCTGGGCGTGCTTGTGAATGTTGCTCAGCGCCTCTCGGGCGATCTGCAGCATGTGGATCTCTTCATTGGGGTTGAGCAGATGGGGCGGCACGTCGAAGTGCAGCTCCACCGGCGCGCCCATGCGCTCGGAGAACTCTTCGGTGGTCTGCAGCAGGGCGGTCTGAAGTCCGGGCCCCTCGAGCTTGAGGCGGAAGGTGGTGAGCAGCTCGCGTAGCTGGCGGTAGGCGCTGTTGAGCCCGGTGCGCAGCTCGTCGAACACCGCCGCCTGCATCTCCTTGGGGGCATCCTTGGCCTGCATGCGCTCCAGCCTTGCCACCTGCATCTTCAGGTAGGAGAGCGACTGGGCCAGGGAGTCGTGCAGCTCGCGGGCAATGATGGTGCGCTCGTTCATCAGCGAGACCTGCTGCTCCTCCTCGATGCGTCGCTGCAGGTAGACTGCCGTGGCCAGCTGGTCGGCCAAGGCGTTGAGCAGCCGACGCACGCTGTCGGAGAGGCGCTGCTCCTTGGGATGCCACACCTCCAGGGTACCCAGCATCTCGTCGCCCACGCTGACCGGTAGCAGCACGCAGTCGCCCTCTTCGGTGTCAGAGAGACGCAGAGGGCGTGGGGAGATCAGGCAGGCGTGGCAGTCGTGGTCACGGCAAAAGTCCGGGCGTCGCGCGGCGTGAGTGGCGAGGACGGGAATCTGGCGATTGTCGTGCGGATCGTTGAGCGACAGCCGGATGGGGCCGATATCGAGGAGTTCCGCCACTTGGCGCAGCATGGGTGCGGCGCTGGCGCACAGGTCGTTGCCGCCGCCGTAGAGTGAGCGGCTGCCGTCGTGGAGCGTCTGCATGACCTTGCTGCTGCGCTCCAGCTCCTGGGTCTTGCGTTTCACCCGTGCCTCGAGGTCGGCGTAGCTCGCGCCCAGCTCCTCGGACATGGTGTCGAAGGTATGGCCGAGCATGGCCAGTTCGTCGCTGCCCTTGAGCTGGGTGCGCAGGGAGAAGTTGCGCTGCGCGGCTTCTCGCGCCAGTACCATCAACTGGCGCAGCGGGGTTACCAGGTTGTGGCGGATATCATACAGCGCGATGGCCACGACTACCGCCGTCAGGCCGAGGAACAGGATCTGCAGGGCGCTGAGCAGGCGGATCTTGGCCTCGCTGTTCTGCTCGAGCTGGGAGACCATCAGGTCGATCTCGTTCACCAGCCCGTCCAGGGTGCGATTGAGCGATTCGATGTTCACCGTGCGGCTGTCGACGGCTTCGTTGACCTCCGGGGCCAGTTCGTTGTGCCAGCTTGCCAGTACCAGGCGGTATTGGCGACGCAGTTCGTGAGCCTCGGAGACAGGGATGGCGCTGGTCAATTCATCGCTGGCCAGGCGCTCCTCGAAGCGGCGCTTGAGCACGTGTACCGCCGCCTGGTGCTCCATGGAGGGAGTCCGCTCGTAACGCTGCAGGGCGGCCACGATCTGATAAGTGTTCATGCGCAGCGAGCCGGCGACGTTGATCGCCGCGGCATCGCCCCGGCTGCCGCCGGCAACGGCCATGGTCACCACGATGCTGATAAGAGCCATGGCGCTGATCGCCAGCAGTGAGGCGACGATGCGGGCCACGAGGGAACGTTGCAGCAGTTTCATTGACGGCGGGCGTCTCCAGAAAGGCGCGGGGCATGTCGATACTATAACCCCATGTCGACGCGATACCCCAAAGGACGGTGAGGCATCCTACCGGGAGTTCCGACGGGCTGCCACCAAAGAGGTACCTCGTATGCCCTTTTGACCCGACAGGGCGGGGTTAACGAGAATCACTCTGACCACACCACGAGACCCACCGTTCATGACCCATGTTGGGAAGCTCCAGGCGCCGGGGCAGCATGTCGACTATCGCTCGCTGGTGGTCGTGCTGCTCTCGCCGCTGGCCTTTGCGCTGGTGTTCGCCAGCTGGACCATCTTCGCCGTGCTGGGCGTCGAGCTGAAGCGCGTGCTGCTGTTCGGCGAAGTGCAGTTCGCCATGTTGCTGGCCATGCCGATGTTCACCGGTGCGCTGGCTTCGCTGCCGATGGCGCTGCTGGCGCGTCGTGTGGGCGGCCGGCGAGTGATGATCGGCTGTCTGCTGCTGATTTGCCCGTTGCTGTGGGGCATTGCCCATTCGGATGTCTACCTGGAGTTCCTGCTGGCCGGTGCCGGGCTGGGGCTGGGTGCCGGTTCGCTGGCTGCCGGCCTGGTCTACGTCGCCTCGCTGTGCCCGCGGCGCCACGCTGGATTGGCGCTGGGGCTCTACGGTGCCGGCATGCTGGGGGCGGGGCTCACCTACTTCCTGCTGCCCTTGATCAGCCAGGCCTACGGCTGGCCCATGGCACCCAAGCTTTACCTCATGCCGATGCTACTGGTGGCCCTGCTGCTGTGGGTATTCGCCGAGGATGCGCCGAGCGCGGCGCTGCCCGCCGTGCCCGACTATCTCGTCGGATTCGAGCCCAGGCCCGAACGCGCCCTAGCGCTGCGACGATGGCTACCTTCGCCGGCAGTGTGCCGCCTGGCGCTCTACTACAGCTTCTTCTACGGCGCCTTCGTGGCGCTGGCGCTGTGGTTGCCGGGGTATCTGGCGGCGCAGTATCAGCTTTCGCTCAAGCTGGCCGCACTGTGGGCGCTGGCCTTCACCCTGCCGGGCGGCGTCGGTCAGATCGTCGGCGGGGCGCTGGCCGATCGGCGCGACTTCCGCGACCTGCGCTGGTGGGTCAGCGCCTGCGTGATGGTGTGCCTATTCCTGCTCTCCTATCCGGACTTCAGCATGCAGATCCACGGCGTGCACGGCGATATCGCGCTCGCCTTTTCCATGCCGCTGGGTGGCTTCACCGCGCTGCTCGCGGTCATGGGGCTGGCCATGGGGGTCGGCAAGGGCAGCCTGATGCGCCTGCTGCATCGCGACCACGGCGACGACATGGCCCACGCCGGCGGGCTGGCGCTGACCCTGGGCGGGTTGTTCGCCGCTGTGCTGCCGTTGATGTTCGTGCTCGGCAACGAATGGATCGGCATCCGTACCGCCGGCTTCATGTTCCTCTACGCCGCGCTGGCGGTGTGCATGCTGCTGATGCTGTGGGATGCCAATGCCGGTAAGGGCAAGGCTCGCCCCCGCCAGGCGGACTAACCCCCTTCAACGGGCCTTCTATCGCCTCAGGTCTGGCGGCTTATCCACAAAGTATGACGTATTGCGCATAGTCAGCGCCTCGCCGCCAGGCGATGCTGCCGGGAAAAGCGCGCCGAGAGGAGTCGCCCATGCGCCTGGACTATCGCGGGCCGTTGCCCGAGAGCGTCGGCTTCCTGCTGCTGCCCCGCTTCTCGATGATGGCTTTCTTCTCGGCGGTGGAGCCGCTGCGCATCGCCAATCGCATCAGCGGCCGGCCGCTGTTCGACTGGACTCTGATCAGCGAGGACGGCGGGCCGGTCACCGCCTCTAACGGCATGACCTTGCTCGCCGACCAGGCCATCGCCGAGGTGAAGCGGCTGCCCGCCCTGGCGGTGTGTAGCGGTTTCGAGCCGGAGGCGCACCTGAGCCGGCCGCTGATGGCCTGGTTGCACCGCCTCGACCAGGCCGGCTGTGCCCTGGGGGGCTCGACACCGGCTGCTTCCTGCTGGCCGCAGCGGGCCTCTTGGAGGGTGAGCGGGTGACTTTGCACTGGGAGAGCCTGCCCGCCTTCCGCGAGCGCTTCCCCACCATCGAGACCACCGACGAGCTGTTCGAGATCCGTGAGCGCCGCTTCTCCTGCGCCGGCGGCGCGGCGGCCATGGACCTGTCCCTGGAGGTGATCTCCCGGCGCCATGGCGCACGGCTGGCCATCGACGTCTCCGAGCAATTGATCCATGAACGACTGCGCAGCCGCCGCGACCAGCAGCGCATGACCTTGGCGCGCCGCCTCGGCACCCATAACCGTCGCCTGGTGGAGGCGGTGGCACTGATGGAGCGGCATCTGGAAGAGCCGCTATCGCTCGCCGAGGTGGCCCGCCGTAGCGGCGTCTCGCCGCGCCAGCTGCAGCGGCTCTTCGAGCAGCAGCTCGGTACCTCGCCCCGCCAGTGGTACCTGCAGCTGCGCCTGGAGCGGGCCCGGCACCTGCTCACCGAGACCGATATGGACGTGCTCACGGTGGGCCTGGCCTGCGGCTTCACCTCCGGCTCCAGCTTCTCCCGCGCTTTTCGCGTTCAGTATGGGCACTCGCCGCGCCAGGCGCGGCGGGCGGCGGGTAGGTTGGAGCTCGGCGGTCGCTGCGCGTCTCGGCCACCTTCTTGTGGCAGGTCCTGGCTAGCAGGCCCGCCCACGACTAGTCCCGCGACTGCTCGAGGCCGGCCGCGCGCCGCGGCAGCACGCGGCGCAGGAAGCCGAAGGTGAGGGCGAAGATGCCGATTGCCACCGGAATGGCAGTGACCGAGATCAGGGTCAGGATCACCCGGTAGACGTCGCCGCCCAGCCAGCCGATGACGATGGCCAGGGTGGCCATGGCCAGGATCCAGAAGATTCGCGTGCGCTTGGCGGTGAGCATCTCGCACACCAGGCCCGCCGAGTCGGCGCTGGTAACGAAGAACAGCAGGATATTGAGCAGTAGCACCAGCGACAGGATCCCGCTGGTGTCGAGGCCGCGCACCAGTTGGAAGACGTCCTCGACGTCGGCCTCGAGCCCGGCCAGGCCGAAGGTGACGAACCAGAAGCAGGTCAGCAGGGTGGGCACGATCAGGATGCCCAGCACCAGCTCGCGCAGGGTGCGGCCCTTGGAGATGCGCGCGATGAAGACCCCGGTGAAGATGAACCAGCCGTACCAGGAGGCCTCGAAGGCGTAAAGCCAGTCGGCCAGCCAGGCCTTGCGCTCGGGGTCGCCGAGGCCGATATCGGTGGCCATGGCCGGATAGCGCACCAGGTACTCCGGCAGCAGCAGGGTGAACTGCTTGAGGATCTCCGCGGGGAAGGTGAGCACGAAGACCGCCAGCATCAGTGTCAGGGCGAAGACGCTGTTGTAGTTGCTCAGCCACTTGATGCCGCGCTGGAGCCCCGAGACCGAGGAGAGGATGGCGAAGGCGGCCAGGGTCAGGATCATGGCGGCGTTGCTCACCTCCAGGCCGAGCCCGTCGGCCAGCGCCTGGCGCAGCGGCGTGCTGGCGTAGGAGAAGGTCAGCGACAGGCCGATCACCGTGGCCACCACCAGGCTCACCAGGTTGAGGTGGCTGAGGAAGCCATTCCCCAGCAGGCGCTCGGCGGGCTTGGTGATATTCAGGTTGTAGAGCGCGTGAGCGAACATCACCCCCACCCCCAGGTAGCCGACCCAGGCCAGGAGGCCCCAGTGGTTGAAGGCGGTGAGCAGCGCCTCGTGGGAACTCATGCCCGCCTCGACGTGGTAGCGCGGCTCGCTGACGCCCCAGGTGAGCAGGGCGATGCCCATGCCGGTGGAGAACAGCATGCCCAGCCAACTGGGGGTGGAGAACTCCGGAGGCCCCTCGCCGAAGCGCAGGCGGCCCAGGGGAGTGACGGCGGCCACCAGGAAGAACAGCGAGGCGGCGAAGGCCGGGTAGGTGAAGAGGAAGCCGAAGTTGCCGATCACCTGGGTCTTGGCCAGCTCTAGGCCGACCTCGAACTGGGCGGGGAAGAGGGTGATGGCGCCGAGCAGGGCGCCGACGGTGAGTACCGAGGCGAGGGTGGTCAGATAATCGTGTTTCATGGCAGGGCCCGTGTTTGCTGTTGTTGTCGCTTCAGCTTATGGGGGCCTGAGCCGCCAGACTTGTCACCAGGCGAAGCGAAATCGCCACGAGCCGCAGGTCTGAGGCACTTATGCCAGATGGCCGGCCAGGGCCCGACAGAACGCCTGCCAGGCCTTGCCCATGGCGGGGAGGTGGGCCTGAGCGTGGAGGGCGGCGTGCACCATGCCGGGCGCGCAGCGATAGCCGACTCGGGCGCCCTGGCGGCGCCAGGCGGCCACGGCGGCTTCGAGGGGACGGGTCAGGGGGTCGTGCTCCACCGCCAGCACCTCGACCAGGGACGCCGGGGGCATGGCCGGGGAGAGTGGCAGGGGGGCCACCCACTGGCCCAACTGGAGGACCTCGGCCCGGGACAGCAACGGGGCATCCGGGCCCGGCTCGGCCGCATCGGGGGCGCCCAGTGGGGGATAGATCAGTCCCAGGGGCGGCACGGTGTCCGCCCGGGTCTGGGTCCAAGTCCCGGCCAGGTCCAGTACCAGCCGGCCGCCGGCACTATCGCCCACCAGGGCGATGGGGGCGATGGCTTTGGCCACCGCCCGGCAGTCGGCGAGCATGGCCGCGTAGTCGGCCTCCGGGGCCAGGCGATAGTCGACGCTGACCACCTTGCGGCCCAGGGATTGGGCGAGGCTTGCCGCTACCCCGTGGTGGCTCGTCACCGAGCCGAGGGTAAAGCCGCCGCCATGCACGAAGAGTACCGTACCGGGCTTGGCGCTATCGGGCAGAAAACGACGCACCACCACGCCGCCGCAGGCGCTGTCCTCGACCCGCATTCCCGCTGGATCGGGTGGGGCGAAGCTGGCGCAGAGGGCCTCGTAGCGCGGGCGCGCCACTGCCAGGGGCACGCCCTCCAGATCGCTCAATCCTGCGGCGAAGCGCCGGATAAAGGCCTCGATATCCATCCGCTCAGCGCCTTATGCTGATGGTGCGCCCGGCGAGCGCCGGCCAGGCACCGGGCTTGGCCTGGGGCAGCGCGGCGATGGTCTCGGCCACGGCGGGAGGGAAAGCGTCGGGGCGGCTGCTCTCGCGGCTCACGCCCATCAGCATCTGCTCGCTGGTGGCCAGCAGGTTGCCTTCGGCGTCCTGCATCTCGAAGAAGACATGCAGCCGCTTGGCGTCGCGGTCGAGCAGGGTCAGCGTGACCCGCAGCGGCTGGCCTTCGTGGGCCTCGCGGCGATAGCAGAGATGGGTTTCCAGGGTGTAGAGCGTATAGCGGTGGCGATCGCGGCCGGCGGCGTCCAGGCCGATATGATCCATCAGCGCCTCCACCGCCAGGGACAAGACCCTGGCGTATTCGGCATCGTTCATATGGCCGTTGTAGTCGACCCACGCCGGGGCGACGCGGGTTTCCAGAATCTGCATCAGATGCGCCCCTCCAGGCCTTCGGCTTCCGGCCAGTATTTCTGCACCAGGCTGAGCAGTTCCACCAGGAAGTCGTCGCGGCGACGGTCGAGTTCGCTCACCGGGCGGCCGGCGGCCTGGTACTCGCAGCCTTCGACCACCTTGTCGATCAGCTCGTCGCTGAGCTCGGGGGCCTCGAGCTTGGTCCAGGGCAGCTTCAGGGCCGGGCCGAACTGCTCGAGCATATGGCGCATGCCGGCTTCGCCGCCGGCCAGGTGGAAGGTGAGGAAGGTGCCCATCAGCGACCAGCGCAGGCCGCAGCCGTAGACCACGGCGGCGTCTACCTCCTCGGTGGTGGCCACGCCGTCGTTGACCAGGTGCAGCGCCTCGCGCCACAGCGCCTCCATCAGGCGGTCGGCGAGGTGCCCCTCGATCTCGCGGCGCACCACCAGCGGGCGCATCTCGAGTTCCCGATAGAGCCTCCGGGCCGCATCGAGCTGCTCGGGCTCGGTGGCTGCGCCGCCCACCAGTTCCACCAGCGGCAGCAGGTAGACCGGGTTGAAGGGGTGGGCGACGATCACCCGTCCCGGGGCTCGGGTGCAGTCACGCTGCAGGTCGCTGGGCTTGAAGCCGGACGTCGATGAACCGATCAGCACCTCGGGCGCCGCCGCGGCGTCCAGGGCGGCGAGGATCTCGCGCTTGAGCTCGAGGCGCTCGGGGACGTTTTCCTGGATCAGGGTGGCGCCTTCGACGGCGATCTCCAGGCTCTCCGCGAAGGAGAGCCGCGCGGGGCTGGCGCCCTTGGCCAGGCCCAGGCGTTCGAGGGCTGGCCAGGCGTTGTCGACGAAGGCCCGGGTGCGCGCGGGGCATCGGGGGCCGGGTCGAAGGCCACCACCTCCCACCCTTGGGCCAGGGCGCGGGCGATCCAGCCGTTGCCGATCACTCCGGTGCCGATCACGGCGAGACGCTGACTCATGCGACACCCCCCGCAACTTTCTCAACGATGCGGCCGCTATGCGGATCGCGCAGTCCCAGATGGGCGCGGGTCTCGGCAGGCGTCATCACCCGGGCGCCGAGGTTCTTGATCAGGGTGCGGGCGCGCTCCACCAGTTGGCCGTTGGTGGCCAGCACCCCTTCTCCAGATAGAGGTTGTCCTCCAGGCCGACCCGGGCATGGCCGCCCAGCAGCACCGCCTGGGCCACCATGGGCATCTGCTGGCGGCCGATGCCGAAGGCCGCCCAGTTGGCGTTCGCCGGCAGCTTGCTGCGCATGGCCAGCATGGTCTCGGTATCCGCCTCGGCGCCCCAGGGAATACCCAGGCAGAGTTGGAACAGCGGGTCGCCGTCGAGCAGTCCCTCCTGCTGCAACTGGCGGGCGAACCACACATGGCCCAGATCGAAGCACTCCAGCTCCGGCTTGACCCCGGCGGCCTGCACCAGGCGGGCGTGTTCGCGCAGCCAGTCGGCGGGGTTCACATAGACCATATCGCCGAAGTTGAGGCTGCCGCAGTCCAGGGTGCACAGCTCGGGCAAGAGCTCGCCCACCGGGGCGTGTCGCTCGGCCGGGGTCTGGATGTCGGTGCCTGGGCCGCCGCGGGTGGGGTCGGCAGCATCGGGGACCCAATCGCCGCCGCCGCCGGCGGTGAGGTTGATGACGATATCGGTGTCCGCCTCACGGATGCGCTCCACGACCTCGCGGAAGTGGTCCAGGGAGTGGCTGATGGCGCCGGTCTCGGGGTCGCGCACATGCAGGTGCGCCACGCTGGCGCCGGCCTTGGCGGCCTCGATGGCGGCCTCGGCGATCTGCTTGGGGGTGACGGGCACATGGGGGCTCTTGGCGACGGTGTCGCCGGCGCCGGTGATGGCACAGGTCAGGATGACGTTGCGGTTCATGGGGGGCTCCTCGCACGGGGGATCGACGAGGAGCAGTGTGGCGCGGCGGGAAGGACGGGAGTTGACGCCGAGCGCCGCGGAGTTGTCGCGAGTCGCCCCGCCAGGCGGACTAACCCCCTTTGACCGGGCGGTCTATCACCTTGTGGGTAGAGGGGGTGTATATGGAGGTAACCTGGCAGTAATCCGCTTTTCGATGCTCCAGACTTCGCTTCAAGAACCTGCCCCGGCGGTCGTGTGGATCACGTCGCACGACACGGCAGGCGGGGTGGCCCGGGTGCCACGCAACACTTCAAGAAGCCTGGAGATCGACCATGAGTCACTTCTTAGATCGGCTGAATTTCTTCCGCAAGGCGCGCGAGCCTTTCGCCAACGACCATGGCGAGACCCGTGAGGAGTCCCGTGGCTGGGAGGACGGTTACCGCCAGCGCTGGCAGCACGACAAGATCGTGCGCTCCACTCATGGCGTGAACTGCACCGGCTCCTGCAGCTGGAAGATCTACGTCAAGAACGGACTGGTCACCTGGGAAACCCAGCAGACCGACTACCCGCGCACCCGCCCGGACCTGCCCAACCATGAGCCGCGGGGCTGCCCGCGCGGTGCCAGCTACTCCTGGTACATGTACAGTGCCAACCGCCTCAAGTACCCGCTGATCCGCAAGCCGCTGCTCAAGCTGTGGCGCGAGGCCAAGCAGCAGCACGGCGACCCGGTCGACGCCTGGGCTTCCATCGTTTCCGACCCGGCCAAGACCAAGCAGTACAAGCGCGCTCGCGGCATGGGCGGCTTCGTGCGTGCCAACTGGGACGAGCTCAACGAGCTGATCGCCGCGTCCAACGTCTACACCGCCAAGCAGTACGGCCCCGACCGCATCATCGGCTTCTCGCCGATTCCCGCCATGTCGATGGTCAGCTACGCTGCGGGCAGCCGCTACCTGTCGTTGATCGGCGGCGTGTGCATGAGCTTCTACGACTGGTACTGTGACCTGCCGCCGGCGAGCCCCCAGACCTGGGGCGAGCAGACCGACGTGCCCGAGTCGGCCGACTGGTACAACTCCGGCTACATCATCGCCTGGGGGTCCAACGTACCCCAGACCCGCACCCCCGACGCCCACTTCTTCACCGAGGTGCGCTACAAGGGCACCAAGACCGTCTCCATCACCCCGGACTACGCCGAGGTCTCCAAGCTCACCGACGAGTGGCTGTCGGTCAAGCAGGGCACCGACGCCGCGCTGGGCATGGCCATGGGCCACGTGATCCTCAAGGAGTTCCACCTCGACAAGCCCAGCGCCTACTTCACCGAGTACGTGCGCAAGTACTCCGACATGCCCTTCCTGGTCGAGCTCGAGGCTCGCGAGGACGGTAGCTTCGTGCCCGGCAAGCAGCTGCGCGCCAGCGACTTCGAAGGCGCCATGGGCCAGGACAACAACCCCGAATGGAAGACCGTGGCCTGGGACGAGCTGTCCGACCGCCTCGTCGTGCCCAACGGTTCCATCGGCTTCCGCTGGGGCGAGAAGGAGGAGAACCAGGGCAAGTGGAACCTCGAGGAGCGCGATGCCAGCGGCGCCGAGATCAAGCCGCTGCTGACCCTGGCCGAGAACCACGACGACGTGGCCAAGGTGGCGTTCCCCTACTTCGGCGGCATCGCCCACGAGCACTTCGATCACGTGGCCGGCAACGAACTGCTGTTCCACAGCCTGCCCGCCAAGCGCCTGACCAAGGCCGACGGCGCTGACATTCTCGCCGTCACCGTGTTCGACCTGATGTGCGCCAACTACGGCATCGACCGCGGCTTCGGCAAAGAGGGCGAAGACGACGGCGCCACCTCCTACGACCAGATTCGCCCCTACACCCCGGCCTGGCAGGAGAAGATCACTGGCGTGCCCGCCGAGCAGGTCGCCCGTATCGCCCGTGAGTTCGCCGATAACGCCGACAAGACCCGGGGCCGCTCCATGGTCATCGTGGGTGCCGCGATGAACCACTGGTACCACATGGACATGAACTACCGCGGCCTGATCAACATGCTGGTCATGTGCGGCTGTATCGGCCAGAGCGGCGGCGGCTGGGCCCACTACGTGGGTCAGGAGAAGCTGCGCCCGCAGACCGGCTGGACCCCGCTGGCCTTCGGCCTCGACTGGCAGCGCCCGCCGCGCCACATGAACTCCACCTCGTTCTTCTACAACCACTCCTCCCAGTGGCGCTACGAGAAGCTCGAGGTCAAGGAGATCCTCTCGCCGCTGGCCGATGCCAGCCAGTACAGCGGCAGCCTGATCGACTTCAACGTGCGCTCCGAGCGCATGGGCTGGCTGCCCTCCGCGCCGCAGCTCGGCACCAACCCGCTGCGCCTGGCCAAGCCGGCCGCCGAAGCGGGCATGTCGACCAAGGACTATGCCGTACAGCAGCTCAAGAGCGGCGAGCTGGCGTTCGCCGCCGAGGATCCGGACAGCCCGCAGAATTTCCCGCGCAACCTGTTCGTGTGGCGTTCCAACCTGCTGGGCAGCTCGGGCAAGGGCCACGAGTACATGCTCAAGTACCTGCTGGGTACCCGTCACGGTATCCAGGGCAAGGACCTGGGCGAAATGGGCGGCCAGAAGCCGCAAGAGGTGAAGTGGCACGACGAGGCGCCGGAGGGCAAGCTCGACCTAGTGGTCACGCTCGACTTCCGCATGTCCTCCACCTGTCTCTACTCCGACGTGGTGCTGCCGACGGCCACCTGGTACGAGAAGAACGACCTCAACACCTCGGACATGCACCCGTTCATCCACCCGCTGACCGCGGCCACCGACCCGGCGTGGGAGTCGCGCAGCGACTGGGACATCTACAAGGGCATCGCCAAGGCCTTCTCCGAAGTGTGCGTGGGCCATCTGGGCGAGGAGACCGACCTGGTCACCCTGCCGCACCAGCACGACTCCCCGGCCGAGCTGGCCCAGCCCGAAGTGAAGGACTGGAAGAAGGGCGAGTGCGAGCCGATCCCCGGCAAGACCATGCCGGCGCTGATCGAGGTCAAGCGCAACTACCCCGAGACCTATGAGCGCTTCACCTCCGTGGGTCCGCTGCTCGAGACCATCGGCAACGGCGGCAAGGGCATCGCCTGGAACACCGAATCCGAGGTCGAGCTGCTCGGCAAGCTCAACTACCGCAAGAGCGAAGGTCCCGCCAAGGGCCGGCCGAAGATCGAGACCGCGATCGATGCCGCCGAGATGATCCTGACCCTGGCGCCGGAAACCAACGGCAACGTGGCGGTCAAGGCGTGGGATGCGCTGTCCAAGATCACCGGACGCGACCACACCCACCTGGCCACGCCCAAGCACGAGGAGAAGATCCGCTTCCGCGACATCGTGGCCCAGCCGCGCAAGATCATCTCGAGTCCGACCTGGTCCGGCCTGGAGGACGAGCACGTCTCCTACAACGCCGGCTATACCAACGTGCACGAGCTGATCCCGTGGCGTACCGTCAGCGGCCGCCAGCAGTTCTACCAGGATCACCCCTGGATGCGCGCCTTCGGCGAGAGCCTGCTGGTCTACCGCCCGCCGATCAACACCAAGACGGTGACGGGATTCCAGATGCCCGAGGATAACGGCAACCCGACCAAGGCGCTGAACTGGATCACCCCGCACCAGAAGTGGGGCATCCACTCCACCTACAGCGACAACCTGCTGATGCTGACCCTCAACCGTGGCGGTCCGGTGGTGTGGATGTCGGAGACCGACGCCCAGGAGATCGGCATCGAGGACAACGACTGGATCGAGCTGTTCAACGCCAACGGCGCGATCACCGCGCGAGCCATCGTCAGCCAGCGGGTCAAGGCCGGCATGGTGATGATGTACCACGCCCAGGAGCGCCAGGTGAACGTGCCGGGCTCCGAGGTCACCAAGACCCGCGGCGGCATGCACAACTCCGTGACCCGGGTGTGCCCGAAGCCGACCCACATGATCGGCGGCTACGCGCAGCTCTCTTACAGCTTCAACTACTACGGCACCGTTGGCTCCAACCGCGATGAATTCGTCCTCATCCGCAAGATGAAGAACGTCGACTGGCTGGATGGCGAAGGCAACGACAGCGTGCAGGAGACCGTGAAATGAAGATTCGTTCCCAGGTAGGCATGGTCCTCAACCTCGACAAGTGCATCGGCTGTCACACCTGCTCGGTCACCTGCAAGAACGTCTGGACCAGCCGTGAAGGCATGGAATATGCCTGGTTCAACAACGTCGAGACCAAGCCCGGTATCGGCTATCCCAAGGAGTGGGAGAACCAGGACAAGTGGAAGGGCGGCTGGATGCGTCGCCGCGACGGCAAGATCGAGCCGCGCATCGGCGGCAAGTGGCGGGTGCTGGCGAACATCTTCGCCAACCCCGACCTGCCCGAGATCGACGATTACTACGAGCCGTTCGACTTCGACTACCAGCACCTGCATACCGCCAAGCAGGGCGATCATCAGCCGGTGGCGCGTCCCCGTTCGCTGGTCTCCGGCGAGCGCATGAAGAAGATCGAATGGGGCCCGAACTGGGAGGAGATCCTCGGCACCGAGTTCGCCAAGCGCCGCCGCGACAAGAACTTCGAGCAGGTGCAGGCCGACATCTACGGCCAGTTCGAGAACACCTTCATGATGTACCTGCCGCGCCTGTGCGAGCACTGCCTCAACCCGGCGTGCGTGGCCTCGTGCCCGAGCGGCGCGATCTACAAGCGTGAGGAGGACGGCATCGTCCTGATCGACCAGGACAAGTGCCGCGGCTGGCGGATGTGCATCTCCGGCTGCCCGTACAAGAAGATCTACTACAACTGGAAGACCGGCAAGTCCGAGAAGTGCATCTTCTGCTACCCGCGCATCGAGGCGGGCATGCCGACCGTGTGCTCCGAGACCTGCGTGGGCCGTATCCGCTACCTCGGCGTGCTGCTCTACGATGCCGATCGCATCGAGGAAGTGGCCAGCTCGCCGGACGTACGCGACCTCTACCGCCGCCAGTGCGAGATCTTTCTCGACCCCCACGACCCCGAGGTGATCGAGCAGGCCAGGAAGGACGGCATTCCGGACAACGTGATCAAGGCCGCTCAGGAGAGCCCGGTCTACAAGATGGCCATGGACTGGGGGCTGGCGCTGCCGCTGCACCCCGAGTACCGCACCCTGCCGATGGTCTGGTACGTACCACCGCTCTCGCCGATCCAGTCGGCCTTCGAGGCCGGCGACCTTGAGAGAGACAAGTATGACGGCGTGCTGCCCAAGATCGAGTCGCTGCGCATCCCGGTGCGCTACCTGGCCAACATGCTCACCGCCGGTGAGGAAGAGCCCGTGGTGCTGGCGCTCAAGCGGCTGATGGCGATGCGCGTCTACATGCGTAACAAGCACGTCGAAGGCAAGGTCGATACCGCCGTGCTCGACGCCGTCGACCTCAGCGAGGCCCAGGTGGAGGAGATGTACCGCTACCTGGCCATCGCCAACTACGAGGATCGCTTCGTGATCCCCACCAGCCACCGCGAGATGGCCACCGAAGCGTTCCCCGAGCGCGGCGGGTGCGGCTTCAGCTTCGGCGACGGCTGCCACGGCGAGAGCAAGCCGAGCCTGTTCAACGGCCGCAAGCAGACCAGCGCGCTGGTCAAGCCGGCCACCGTGTTCGACCCGAAAACCGGCGCCAAGGAGACTCACCATGGCTGATGCAGCACTCCAGATGCCCCAAGAGGCGATGATTCAGCCGGAGTTCGGCATGCGCAGCCTGCGCGTGCTGGCCCGCCTGCTGGACTACCCCACCGAGGCGCTGCAGGGCGCGGTGGGCGAGCTGATCGAGGCGCTCGACGCCGAGCGCCGCCTGCCGGCGGTGCTGCGCGGCGACCTGATGAGCTGGTGCCAACGTATCTTTGATGCCGACCTGCTCGAGCTGCAGTCCGAGTACGTCGCATTGTTCGACAAGGGCCGCGCCCACTCGCTGCTGCTGTTCGAACACGTGCACGGCGAATCCCGCGACCGCGGCCAGGCCATGGTCGACCTGATCGACGAGTACAAGGCCGCCGGCTTCGAGCTCGACGCCCGCGAGTTGCCCGACTACCTGCCGCTGTTCCTGGAGTACCTCTCCACTCGCAGCGACGAGGAGATCGGCCGCTGGCTGGGCGAGATCCGTCACATCCTGGCGTTGCTCACCGCACGCCTGGAAGAGCGCGGCGCCGACCAGGCCCTGGTCACCCGCGCGCTGCTGGCGCTGATCGACGCCGAGGACGACATCGAGGCAAGCCGTCAGGCGGTGGCCAGCGAGAAGCGCGACGACACCCCCGAAGCGCTGGATGCGGTGTGGGAGGAGGAGGCGGTGCGCTTCTCCGCCAAGTCCGACGAGGACTGCGCGCTGCAGTCCGCCGAAGGCCGGCGCTTGGCCGAGCGCAAGCGGCAGGTGCAGGGCGAGGCGATTCGTATCCTCGACCCCGTCGATGCCGCCAAGAAACATTAACGGAGACCTGTCATGAGCTCATTCATGAACTACCTCGATTCCCTGCTGTTCGGGCTCTACCCCTACCTCGCCGGCAGCGTCTTCCTGATCGGCAGCCTGATGCGCTACGACCATGGCCAGTACACCTGGAAGACCGGCTCGAGCCAGATGCTGTCGTCGAAGAACATGCGCCTGGCCAGCAACCTGTTCCATATCGGCATCATCACTATCTTCTTCGGCCACCTGGTCGGCCTGCTGACGCCGCACTGGCTCTACGGCCCCTTCATCAGTGCCGGCACCAAGCAGGTACTGGCCGTGGTGGTTGGCGGCATCGCCGGCGTGATGTGCCTGGTGGGCGGCGCCATGCTGTTCTATCGCCGCCTGACCAACCCGCGGGTGCGCGCCTCCTCCAGCACCATGGACACCGTGATCATCGGCCTGCTGGTGCTTCAGGTGGCGCTCGGCCTGCTCACCATCCTGCCCACCCTGGGCCACCTGGACGGTAGCAAGATGCTGCAGTTCTCCGGCTGGGCGCAGTCGATCGTCTACTTCCAGGGCGGGGCTGCTGCTCACCTGGAAGGCGTGAGCTGGATCTACAAGCTGCACATCCTGGTCGGCCTGACGATCGTGCTGGTGTTCCCCTTCACCCGTCTGGTTCACGTGTGGAGCGCGCCGATGGGCTATGTGACCAGGCGTTACCAAATCGTCCGCCGCCGGGCTTGAGGTAAAAGCTGGCTGCGCTCGGCCAGACGTTGTTGGAGATCGACTTAAAATGCTCATTTACAAACACGTAAACTCCGCTTTTTCGTCGATCTCCGCCTAGTCTGGCCATCGCTCGCTCAGCTTCGCATGCCTCGGAGCAACAAAGTTTTGGGACGCCGGAGGCAGGGCTGGGGGCGCCGGGGCAGGCCGAAGAGGAGGTCTTTTGCCATGGATGGCAAAAGTAGCGCCCAGGGATGGGTTCACAGCGCCTCCTCGCCGGCCTGCCGCCGGAACAGCCCCCGCTCACTAAGCCGGCCGAGTCATGAAGTTTGAGGATTAGCACCATGCAAATGATCGAGATCGCACAGCTGCCGGGTCGCTACGCTCCGCCGCCCGTCAAGGTCGGCGGCAAGGCGATCGACGAAGAGAGCATCGCCCGCGAGATGCAGTACCACCCGGCGGCGACCGCTTCCGAGGCGCAGCTCTCGGCCGCCCGCGCCCTGGTGGTTCGCGAGCTGCTGCGCCAGCGCGCCGTCGAACTCGGTCTGCTGAGCGCGGACTCCCGTGACGAAGGCGTGCACGATGCCGCCATCGCCGCCCTGCTGGAACGGGAGCTGGACGTCCCGGAGCCCGAGGAGGAGGCCTGCCGCCGCTTCTTCGACGCCGACCCCGAGCGCTTCAGCACACCGACCCGGCTCAAAGTGCGCCATATCCTGCTGGCTGCCGCCCCCGACGACGCCGAGACGCGCGACGCCCAGTACCGCCTGGGCGAAACGCTGCTCGAGGAACTCCGGGCGATCCCCGAGCGTTTCACCGAGTTCGCCATGCGCCACTCCGCCTGTCCGTCGAAGAGCGAGGGCGGCGAGCTGGGCTGGTTGGCCCAGGGGCAGACCGTGGCCGAGCTCGACCGCGCCCTGCAGCACCTGCCCCAAGGGCTGCATGACCGTCCGCTGGCCTCGCGCTACGGCTGGCACCTGGTCAGCATCGACGAGCGCCAAGGCGGCCAGCGCCTGCCCTTCGAGCAGGTCGCCGAGCGCGTTCGCCACACCCTGCGCGAGCAGGCCACGCGCCGCGCCCTGCGCCACTACCTGCTGGCGCTGGAAGAAGAGATCGGCGTGGAAGGGGTGGAGCTCGACGACAACGCCGCCGGCAGCCTGATGCAATAGGAGGAGTCCATGTCCCACGTTCACGCCAACGCCCGCTTCGTGCCGCTCGGCATCAGTGTGCTGACCGTCTCCGATACCCGCGGCTTCGACCGCGACGGCAGCGGCGACCTGCTCAGCGAGCGCCTCTCCGAGGCCGGCCACGCGCTGGTCGAGCGACGCATCGTGCCCGACGACATCTACCGCATCCGTGCGGTGGTCTCGAAGTGGGTGGTGCGCGACGACATCCAGGTGATCCTGGTCAACGGCGGTACCGGCTTCACTCTGCGCGATACCACGCCCGAGGCGCTCGCCCCGCTGTTCGATCGCGCCATCGACGGCTACGGCGAGCTGTTCCGCCAGCTCTCCTTCGACAGCATCGGCACCTCCACCGTGCAGTCGCGGGCGGTGGGCGGGGTGGCCAACCGTACCCTGATCTTCGCCATGCCGGGCTCGCCCAAGGCCTGTGCCACCGCCTGGGATGGTATCCTCGAGAGCCAGCTTGACGCACGCACCCGGCCGTGCAACTTCGTCGCCATGGTCATGCCCGAGCAGCAGGCCTGCGTTTCGCGCGAAGCGCAGGCAATGTGTGACCAGGGTCAAGGAGTGAGTGCATGAGCTGTGGCACCCTGGCCAAGGGCCTGCTCGACCTGGAGGTGGCCCGGGCGCGCCTGATCGCCGCTGCCGAGCCGGTCCAGGGCGAGGAGCTCGTGGCACTCGAGCAGGCGGCCGGCCGGGTGCTAGCCCGCGACCTGCGCGCGCGGCTCGACATGCCCGGCATCGATAACAGCGCGATGGACGGCTATGCCCTGCGCGCCGCAGAACTGAGCGATGCCGGCCTGCCGGTGGTGCTGCGGGTACCGGCCGGGGCCGGCGTGGAAACACTGCCCGAGGGCGGCTGCGCACGCATCTTCACCGGCGCACCGGTGCCCGAAGGCGCCGACTGCGTGGTGCCCCAGGAGCGGGTTCGCCTGGACGAAGCGGGGCGGGTGCACGTCGTCGGCGAAGCCAAGCTCGGTGCCAACATCCGCCGGCGCGGCGAGGAGTACCGTGAGGGCGACCCCCTGCTGGCGGCGGGCTGCACGCTCAACGCGGCGGCGTTGGCGCTGCTGGCGAGCCAGGGCATCGCCGAGGTGCCGGTACTGCCGCGGTTCAGGGTGGCGCTGATCTCCACCGGCGACGAGCTGATCGAGCCGGGCGAGCCGTTCGCCCCCGGGCGGGTGTACGACAGCAATCGGGTCATGCTCAAGGCGCTACTGGAGCAGGCCGACTGTGTCGTGCTCGACCTGGGCGTGATCGCCGATGACCCGCGGCGCTGCGGAAGGCGTTCGTCGCCGCCCGCGACGGCGCCGACCTGGTGGTCTGCACCGGCGGTGTCTCGGTCGGCGAGGAGGACCACGTCAGGCCAGTGCTGGAGGAGCTCGGCGGGCTCTGGTTCCATGGCGTGGCGATCAAGCCGGGCAAGCCGTTCGCCTTCGGCTACCTCGACAACGGCTCGCCCGAAGGCGTGCCGCTGATCGGGCTGCCGGGCAATCCCGTGGCCTCGCTGGTGGGCTGGCATCTGCTGGCTCGGCCCTTCGTTCAGGGGTGCCAGGGGCGCACCGTCGAGGCGCTGCAGCAGTACCGCGTCCGTGCCGGCTTCTCGCGGCGGGGCAGTCCGGGACGGCGCGAGCTGCTGCGGGTCACGCTCGACTGGCAGGGCGAGGGCCCGCTGGCATTGCTGGCGGGCGGGCAGGGCTCCCACATGCTGCATGCCGCCAGCCAGGCGCACGGTTATCTGATGATGGCCGCCGATACCGACGTGGAGGAAGGTCATGAATACCCCTATCTACCCGCCGGACAGTTCGTCGACTGACCTGCTGTTCAAGCCCAAGCAGCTGCGCGAGCTGGTGCAGGGCGTGCCGTGGCTGGGTGAACTGGAAGAGGATGAAGTCACCGCGCTGCTCGAGGACACCGAGCTCAAGACGCTCAAGACCCGCGAATGGCTGTTCCGTCAGGATGCGCCGGCGCATTGGCTCTACATCGTCATCAATGGCGCGGTGCGGCTGGCGCGCAGCGCGGGTGACGGTCGCCTGGCCACCATCCGCAGCGTCGAGCGCGGCGGCACCCTGGGTGAGCTGAGCATGGTCTCCAGCGCCGGCGTCTATCTCTACTCCGCCGAAGCGCTGCGGCGTACTCATGTGCTGGCGATTCCCGCCCAGCGCTGTCGCGAGATCATGGATCGCCAGCCGGCCTGTCGCGCCGAGTTCATGAGCCGGCTGGCGCTGGAACTCACCGAACGTCTCGAGGACCTGGCGCTGCTGACCCAGGCCGACGCCATGTCGCGGCTGGTCAGCTACATCCTGCGCCAGTTGCCGCCGGGGCGCAGCAAGAGCCCGCGGGTGGTGCGGCTGTCGATCCCCAAGCGCTGGCTGGCCGCCCAGTTGGCCATGACGCCGGAGACCTTGTCGCGGCTCTTGGCCAAACTGCGCGACGGCGGCGTGATCGGCATCGACCGCCAGCGCCTGACGGTACTCGACGAGCAGAAGCTGCGCGACGCCATGCTGGCCGACGACTGAGGTCGTCGGCGCGGGGCCGCGCGTTGCAATGAAGGGAGGGTTCATGTCCCGAACCGCGAACAAACCTCGCACCCTGGTCTACTCCTGCTCCGGCTGCTCCGATGTGGCGCAGTTGGCCAACGACGTGGCCGTGCGGCTCGACCACACCGGCGTGGCCGAGATGTCGTGCATCTCCGGTGTCGGCGGCGGCGTTCCGGGCCTGGTGCGCATTGCCCGCTCCGGGCGGCCCATCGTTGCCATCGACGGCTGCCAAATGCACTGCGTCACCCACTGTCTGGCCCGGGCCGGAGTGAGCGCCACCGAACACGTCAAGCTCTACGAGCAGGGCTTTCGCAAGCGGCGTGGCCAGCGCTACGACGACGAAACCGTCAACGAGGTGGCCGAACAGGTCGGTGAGCTGATCGCCCGTCTACCAATGAACGCCGTGGCCCACGCGGAGAAGACCCCATGAGCCTGACCGACGGCTTCGGCCGCACCGTGCGCTACGTCCGCCTGTCGGTCACCGACCGCTGCGACTTTCGCTGCGTCTACTGCATGGCCGAGGAGATGACCTTCCTGCCCCGGGCCAGGCTGCTGACCCTGGAGGAGATTGCCACCCTGTCGCGGGCCTTCGTCGAGCTGGGCGTGGAGAAGATCCGCCTCACCGGCGGCGAGCCCCTGGTGCGCCGCGGCATCGCGGAGCTGGTGGCCGAACTCGGCGCGCTGCCGGGGCTGCGCGACTTCGGCATGACCACCAACGGCGCCGGGCTCGTCAAGCACGCCCGCGCCCTCTACCGGGGCGGCCTCAAGCGGCTCAACGTCAGCCTCGACTCGCTCGACCCCGAGCGCTTCCGCGCCCTGACCCGCACCGGCGACCTGGCGCGAGTCATCGACGGCATCCGCGCCGCTCGCGAAGCCGGTTTCGGGCGCATCAAGCTCAACGCGGTGATCCTCAAGGGGCGCAACGACGACGAAGTGCTCGACCTGGTGGAATTCGCGCGAGCGGAGCAGGTGGACATCAGCTTCATCGAGGAGATGCCGCTGGGCCAGAACATGAGCCACGACCGCGGCGAGACCTTCTGCGGAAGCGATACGGTGCGTGCCGCCATCGAGGCGCGCCACGCGCTGCTGCCCACCACCGAAACCTCCCTGGGGCCGTCGCGCTATTTTCGGATGATTGACTCGGACATCCGGGTCGGCTTTATCTCGCCCCACAGCCACAACTTCTGTGCCGCCTGCAACCGCGTGCGCGTCACCGCCGAGGGCCGCCTGCTGCTGTGCCTGGGCAACGAGCACTCCGTCGACCTGCGAGCGGTGATGCGTCGCCACCCCGGCGACCTCGAGCGGCTCAAGGCCGCCATCGTCGCTGCCATGCAGAAGAAACCCGAACGCCACCACTTCACCACCGATGGCGACGTGCAGGTGGTGCGCTTCATGAACATGACCGGGGCTGACCCCAGCTCCGCTCTCCCTCGTCTCTCGCTGACGCGGCGGCCGCCAGGCTGCTGCGCCTGCCTGTCTGCCCGTCTGCCCGCCTGCCCTGCTTGCGCTCACGCCTGAATCCGGCATGGCGCGGCCCCCTCTGCGTGGCATTGCCGATGCCAATGCCCCTATTTGCACTAGTCATTGGTGTTGCCGATCGGCGCTGGCCATAGTCTTTCCAGACGGCTGGAGAACGCGGAAATGAAACATTGGCGACTGGTGCTGAGAGTGGCTTCCGACTCGAAGGTGTTACATGACGCCGGTGAATTGAGGCGCAATGTCACCGCCTTCCTGCGCGTGGAAAAAACCTACGAAGTGGCCTGCCTCGGCATCGACATGTTCGGCATCGACTTCCTGGCGGAAGACGAAGAGTTCAATCACATCATGAGTCTGGTGAAGATACTGGAATCCAGATACCGACTTTCCATCATGCAGTTCAGCGAGCTCGATGCAGCCAATGAGCCTGGTGTGACAGTAAAGGTCGGTTCTAAACCTGCGACATGTGTCGCGTGAAGAGACGAAGGAGACAACAACATGAAGCTTCCATCGCTGATCGAAATTCCCAATGGCGACAAGGTCGTGCCGACGTTTTCCGATGCCGAGATGCACGGGCGTCTGAAGCGGCTTCGGGAGTACATGGCGGCCAATGACGTCGACGCCGTCGTGCTGACCTCGTACCACAATATCAACTACTTCAGTGACTTCGTTTACTGCAAGTTCGGGCGCGATTACGGCCTGGTCGTGACCCAGGATCGTTTTACCACCGTCACCGCCAATATCGACGGCGGCCAGCCCTATCGGCGCAATCGCCTGGGCGACAACATCGTCTACACCGACTGGCAGAAGGACAACTTCTTCAAGGCGGTCAAGCAGCTGTGCGAGGGCAAGCAGCGCGTGGGCGTCGAGTTCGACCACCTCACGCTGCAGAACCGGGAGAAGCTGCTCTCCGCACTCGGCGAGGTGGAGCTCACCGACATCGGCGTGCCGACCATGAAGATGCGCATGATCAAGTCGGCCGAGGAGATCGCCCTGATCCGCCAGGGCGCGCGCATCGCCGACGTGGGTGGCGTGGCCGTGCGCGATGCGATCAAGGCAGGCGTGCCGGAGTACGAGGTGGCCCTGGCCGGCCAAGCCGCCATGGTTCGCGAGATCGCCAAGACCTACCCGCACGGCGAGCTGATGGACACCTGGGTCTGGTTCCAGTCGGGCATCAACACCGACGGCGCCCATAACCCGGTAACCAGCCGCCGCGTGCAGCCCGGCGATATCCTGAGCCTCAACACCTTCCCGATGATCTCGGGCTACTACACCGCGCTGGAGCGCACCCTGTTCTGCGAGCACGCCTCCGACGAGCATCTGCGCCTGTGGGAGGTGAACTGCGAGGTGCATCGCCGCGGCCAGGAGCTGATCAAGCCCGGGGTACGCTGCTGCGACATCGCCCACGAGCTCAACGAGATCTTCGCCAAGCATGACCTGCTGCAGTACCGCACCTTCGGCTACGGCCACTCCTTCGGCACCCTCAGCCACTACTACGGCCGCGAGGCGGGCCTCGAGCTGCGCGAGGACATCGAGACCGTGCTCGAGCCCAACATGGTGGTCTCCATGGAGCCGATGATCATGGTGCCGGAAGGGCGCCCGGGGGCGGGCGGCTACCGTGAGCACGACATACTCGTCGTGAACGAACACGGCGCCGAGAACATCACCGGCTTCCCGTACGGGCCGGAGCACAACATCGTCAAGTAAGTATCGAGGGGGCGCTACGCCCCCTTTCCGCCTATAAGAACAAACAGCAGAGGAGGACGACCATGGTCCTGCACTCGGGCCCCTTCAAAGGGGTGAACCCACTGGTGACCCTGGTATCGGTCATCGTCATGGCGGCGTTCATCGCGCTGGCCATTCTCTTCCCGCAAGCCACCACGGCGCTGATCGACCAGGGAAGGACCTTCGTGACCTTCTACTTCAACTGGTGGTATGTCGGCCTGGCGGCGAGCTTCCTCATCTTTCTGCTGGCACTGGCGTTCAGCAAGTACGGACGCCTGAAGCTGGGGGAGGAGCACGAAAAGCCGGAGTTCGGCTACTTCACCTGGTTTGCCATGCTCTATGCCGCCGGCCAGGGCATCGGCATCATCTTCTGGTCGATCGCCGAGCCGATCATGCACCTCTCCCAGGGGACCCCCTTCTCCTCGGCGGTAGGCAACGCCGAAGCCGCCGACATCGCCATGCGGCTGGCCTATTTCCACTGGGGCCTGAACGCCTGGGCCATCTACTGCATCGTCGCCCTCGGCCTCGCCCTGATGGCCTACCGCTACGGCAAGCCGTTGAGCATCCGCTATACGCTCTATCCCTTGCTGGGGGAGAAGGTCAATGGCTGGATTGGTAATCTCATCGATATCATTGCTGTCTTTGCCACCCTCTTTGGTATCGCCACTTCCCTGGGCCTGGGCGTTCAGCAAATCAATTCCGGCCTTAATTATCTTTGGGACGTGCCTGTCAATAGCCTGGTACAGGTGGCGCTGATCGGCGTGATCACCGTACTCGCCCTGATCTCGGTGCTGACCGGGCTCAAGCGCGGCATCAAGTATCTTTCACAAGCCAACATGTGGCTGACCTTCCTGCTGCTTGCCTTCTTCTTCGCCTTCGGGCCGACGCGCTACATCATCGGCGGGCTGCTTGAGTCGACGGGCGATTACCTACGCTCGGTGATTCCGCTGAGTTTCTACACGGGCAGCAACGCGACGGCGGCCAACGGTGCCGCGTCATGGCAGGACTCCTGGCAGGGCTGGTGGACCGTCTTCTACTGGGGCTGGTGGATGTCGTGGGCTCCGTTCGTGGGGTCTTCGTGGCCCGGGTCTCCCGGGGGCGTACCATCCGCGAGTTCATCTTCGGCGTAGTGGGCGTCTCCTCGCTGCTCTCCTTCGTCTGGCTCTCCGCCTATGGCGGCACCGCGCTGTACGAGGAGCTGTTCGGCAGTGGCGGCATCTCCGAGGCGGTATCCAAGGACGTCTCCCTGGCGCTCTATGCCACCTTCTCCGCCATGGACGTCGGCGTCATCGGCGTACTGGCCGGGTTCTTCGGTACCGTGCTGGTGGCGACCTATTTCATCACTTCCTCGGATTCGGGAACCCTGGTCATCACCACCATTCTCAGCGAGGGCGATCCGCATCCGCTCTCCCGGCATCGCGTCTTCTGGGGCGTCATGGAGGGGGCCGTCGCGGCGGTGCTGCTGCTGGTGGGCGGGGCCTGGGCGCTGTCGACGCTGCAGACGGCCGCCATTCTCTCGGCGCTGCCCTTCTCCCTGATCATGGTGCTGATGGCCTTCTCCATCGTGCGTGCCGTACAGCAGGATAGTGCCTTTCGACGCGAATACTCGCTGAAGACCATGATGGAGGGAAAAACCTGATGAATAGCGTCAAGCTGGCGGAGCTGGACTGGATGACCTACCGCGACCGGGTGCAGGATGGCGGCTGCCGAATCCTGCTGCCGGTGGGGGCCATCGAGCAGCATGGGCCGCACATGTCGTTGAACCCGGACGTGCTGATACCGGAATACATCGCCTGCCGCGTGGCAGAGCGCAGCGGCAACATGCTGGTCGCGCCGCCCATTGCCTACGGCTACAAGTCGCAGGTGAAGTCGGGGGGCGGCAACTTCTTCCCTGGTACCACCTGCGTCGGCGGTCGCGCTCTGGAGGAGTACGCCTATGACGTGATCCTCGCCTACGCGGCGCATGGCAACCGGGAGTTCGTGCTGATCAACGGCCACTTCGAGAACTCGATGTTCCTGGTCGAGGCGGCCGATCGAGCCGTGAAGCACGCCAGATTGTCCGGCAAGGAGATACGGGTTGTGCTGCTCTCCTACTGGGACTTCATCAGCGAGGCCACCATCGAGAAGGTCTTCCCGGACGGTTTCTCGGGCTGGGCGGTTGAACACGGCGGCGTGCTGGAGACCTCGATCATGCTGAAGATTCATCCCGAGCTGGTGGACATGGCGAAGGCGGTCGATATCCCGCCGGCGGAATTCCCGCCCTACGACGTCTTCCCGCCGGATCCGAGCTGGGTGCCGAGTTCGGGGACGCTCTCTTCCCCGGCGCAGGCCACCGCCGAGAAAGGCGAGTGGATTCTCGACGAATGCATCGCGGGGATCGCTCGCACCTTCGGCTGAATGGGCCATTGGCCGCCGGCGCAGCGGGCGATGCCTCGGCTACATGTTGGCCAGTCCTGAGCGAAGGAAGTCGAGTACGTGGCGAGAGGCGACATTGAGCTCCCGCTGCTTGTAGTACAGGCCGATACAGACTTTGCCGAGCTCGGGAAGGCTCCCGGATCGGACGGTATGCTTCAAGTGCTCGGGTATCACCGATCTCGCCATCGCGGTGATACCCAGCCCCTCTTCCACCGCCGAGAAGATGCCGAGCAGGCTGGTGCTCGTGTACATGAAGCGGAAAGGGTGCTGCTGCGATTGCAGGGCCTCCTCCATCAGGGAGCGATAGACGCAGCCCTGAGGGTAGGCGATCAGCGGAATGGGGTCGTCATCGCCATCGATGAGCCGGCTGTCCTTGTAGACCCACTCCAGGCCTTCCAGCCGGTAGTCGCGCGCGTCCCGGTCCTCGTCCTCCTTGGCGTACTCCATGGCCAGGGCAAGATCATAATGCCCCTTCTGATAGCGCTGCAGGATGACCTTGCTGATCTCGCAGTCGACCTCGACCACGATGTTGGGGTAGACGCGCGAGAGATTCCGCAGCGCCTTGGGCAGAAACGCCAGCTCGAAATCGTTGGGAATACCGAGCCTGACCTTGCCGGAAACGTTGTCACCCCTGACCTTGGCGATGATCTGATCGTTGATTTCCAGCATCTGGCGTGCGGCCTCGTAGAGATATTCGCCATCTTCTGTCAGCTCCAGGCTGGAGCCGCGCAGGAAGATCTTGGTGTTCAACAACTCCTCGAGTTTCTTGACCTGAAGGCTGATCGCCGGCTGCGAGCGGCCCAGCAGCTCGCCGGCACTGGTGAAGCCACCGAGGTCTTTGATGGTGACGAAGGTGCGCAGAAGATCAGTCGGTATGTTGGTCATAATTCAAGCCATTTCGATATTTTATGAAGGCATTTTGCTTACAAATTGGCGGGGAGGAGGGGCGTAAAATACCTTGATGACGCTGGATCCAACAAACAATATCACCCACAAAATTAGTGAAGCCAAGAACAAGAGGATGTGTAGATGAATTCCTGGGTATTGGTAACGTTTCTTGTACTGACTTGCTACATGCTGATCCACTCTGGAGCTGTTTACCTTCGCAGAGAGCTGAAGCGAAATTCCGCTGATGGTTCGATGAGGAGGTGATCATGGATGCCTACAAGTTGTTCAACTGGGGCTATTGATTCTGACCTTCGGTTTGTTGATTTATCTCGGCTATCTCTCCTCGAAATATATGAACAAGAACGATGAGGGAGGTTTTCTGGTCGCGGGCGATCCTTGGGCGCCTTCGTGGCGGCTGGTACCATCGTGGCCACCGGCTTCAGCGGCTGGGGTTTCATGGGCTCTCCCGGTGTGACTTACCAGTTTGGTGCCATCGAGGTGCTCGGCAATTTCTTCTTTGCCCCCGCCATGATGATCGCCGTCCTCTACTTCGCACGCTTTCTGCAGCGACGGGCGCTCGAGATGGGCAGCAACACTATCCCTGAGTATATCGCACAGAGCCATGGCAGCGGCGCCATGGGGCGAGTGCTCCAGGGGTGGCAGCCTTCATCACCATCCTGCTGCTCTTGGTCTTCCTGACCAGCCAGATCAAGGCAGTGGGGCTGCTGGGGGCCAGTTGGCTGGGGATCGAGTTAAACCAGAGCGCCTTCCTGATGGTCGCGGTGATCATTATCTATACCATGCTGGGCGGTCTCGCCGCGGTCGCCTGGACCGACACCGTGATGGTCTGTGGGATGGCTCTGGCGGCGGTCATCATCATGGTGCAGATCTTCACCTCGGTGGATCTCGGCAACTGGGAGGCGTCCCTCAACGCCATTGACCCCGAGCTGCTCAACCCCACCACCGGGGCGCACTACGGCGACTCCATCGGCACCGTCTTCCTGGTGCTGCCTTACGCCTTCCTGTTTGCCGCCGTGCTGCCCTACATGGCCATCCGGTTCCTGGCCATGAAGCCGGACGTCAAGCTGCACAAGGTGGGGCTCTACGTGGCGATACTCGGCGCGCTGCTGAGCTTGATCCCTATTGTCGGCCTCTATGTGCGTATGCACATGCCCGACCTCGCCGATCCCGACATGGCAATGCCGATCTACCTCGAGCAGTTCATGCATCCGGCCATCCAAGGCGTCATCACGCTCTTCATAATCTTCGCCATGAAATCCACGGCAAACTCGCTGCTGCATACCGTGGCTTCGGCGACCTCGCATGATCTTCGGCTATCTCTGTTCGGTCCTGTCTCCAGTGAGCGCATGGCGCTGAGGATCAATCGCGCGGCCGTGGTGTTGCTCGGCATCGTAGCACTGCTGATGATGCTCTATGCACCTCCGTTCATGCTTTCCTGGCTGGGGATCCTGGGTTCCGGCACGCTGCTCGCCAGCATGATCGGGCCAGTCTTCATCTCGACGTTCTGGCAAGGCACCGCCTGGGGGGCACTCACTGCCATGCTGGTGGGGTTCTTCACCAGTGGCTACATGATGCTATTTGCCGACGTGGGGTGGCTGATCGGACCGCTGACCGGTTGTGCCGTCTCTTCGGCCTGTTATGTGGGGGTGTCGCTGATAATGAGGCCGATGGAATTCAGCCAGAGGCACTCCTGAAATACAGGATGCCGTCTCCGGTATAGCCCCGGAGACGGCAGGGGAGGGGGGAATACCTCGCTTCAGCAGTTTACAGGCTCGCAGAATCCGATAGAGTCGAGGCGATGGGCCTCGTTCGCCCGGTAGCACCCTTCGCGACGCAGGAGCCGCCATGAATCCTCCTCTCAGGGGCGAGCCCCTCTCGGTCGGCTTCGTCCTGCTGCACCGCTTCACCCTGCTGCCGTTCGCGGCCTTCGTCGATTGCCTGCGCCTGGCCGCCGACGAGGGCGACCGCAGCCGTCAGCTGCGCTGTCACTGGACCTTCATGAACAGCACGGGCGAACCGGCCACCTCCAGCTGCGGGGCCACTATCGCGCCCTGTGCTCCCTTCCGGGCCCCCGAGGAGTTCGATTACATCGTGGTGATCGGTGGCGTGCTGGACGATGCTGATCGGGTCGATACCGCGGCGTTGGCCTACCTGCGGCGGGCGGCGGCGGCCGAGGTGCCGCTGGTCGGGCTGTGTACCGGGGTCTTCGCCTTGATTCAGGCCGGCCTCATGAGCGGGCGGCGGTGCTGCGTGAGCTGGTATCACCACCGCGACATGATCCAGCGCTTTCCTACCATCGAGCCGGTGGCCGACCGGCTGTTCATCGACGACGGCGACCGGCTCACCTGCGCCGGTGGTGCGGCGGGAGCGGACCTGGCCGCCTATCTGATCGAGCGCCATCTGGGCAAGGCGTGGGCGATGAAGAGCCTGCGCATCATGCTGCTGGAGGAGGCCCGTACCGGTGCCCATCCCCAGCCGCAGCCGGTGGTGTTCGGCAAGATCGAGGATCGCCTGGTGCGCCGCTCCATCGCCGTGCTCGAGCAGCACCTGGGCGAGCCGATCTCCATGGATACGCTGGCCGAGCGAGTGGGGACCTCACGCCGCAATCTGGAGCGCCGCTTCCGCGAGACGCTCGGCGTCGCGCCCCAGAAGTTCGCGCGGGATCTTCGCCTGCGCTACGGGCTGTGGCTGCTGCACTACACCGGCAAGAGTGTCACCGAGATCGGCGAGCGCTGCGGCTTTGCCGATACGGCACATTTTTCACGCCATTTTCGCAGCGCCTTCGGCATGACGCCGTCGGAAATGCGCAAACGTGCTACAGATCCAGGAAGCGACCGGGTCGATCCGTTCTTCCTACATATCGAATCCAATCCCAGCCTTTGATGAGGGCACCGCTTTCGCCCGGATCACGCGCGCTCCAGGCGAGTGAGTGCTATGGCTAACGCCGGCTGAAAAGCGTGTCGTTCTGATCGCCGTCACGCTTGGCATTCAGTAAAGCTGTCGCATTCGTTCAATCTTTCGTTCGACGCCTCCGCTATTAATCGCAGGGTAGGCAGGCCGTCCTGCGTGGCGGTTATCCAAACATAAGGATTTCAAATTTTCGCGCCGCCGGGTTGCCGATAGATTGCTAGAACGCACCCAGCCCTGAACCAACATCCATAACAAACGGAGTCAGTCATGAACCAAGCCGGACTCGCTTCATTCGATACCCAGATTGCTGCCGCCATCGAAGCGGAGGTGGCGCGCCAGGAAGCCCACGTCGAGCTGATCGCTTCCGAGAACTACGCCAGCCGTGCGGTGATGGAAGCCCAGGGCACCCAACTGACCAACAAATACGCCGAAGGCTACCCGGGCAAGCGCTACTACGGCGGCTGCGAGCATGTCGACGTGGTCGAGAAGCTCGCCATCGAGCGTGCCTGCAACCTGTTCGGCGCCGACTACGCCAACGTCCAGCCCCACTCCGGCGCCCAGGCCAACGCCGCCGTCTTCATGGCGCTGGTCAGCCCCGGTGACACCGTGCTCGGCATGAGCCTGGCCCACGGCGGTCACCTGACCCACGGTGCGGCACCCAACTTCTCCGGCAAGCACTACCACGCAGTGCAGTATGGCCTGAACCCCGAAACCGGCGAGATCGACTACGAGGAAGTCGAGCGGCTGGCGCGCAGCCACAAGCCCAAGCTGATCATTGCCGGCTTCTCCGCCTATTCCCGCGTGGTCGACTGGCGCCGTTTCCGCAACATCGCCGATGAAATCGGCGCCTGGCTGATGGTCGACATGGCCCACGTGGCGGGTCTGGTCGCCGCCGGCCTCTACCCGAGCCCGGTGCCCCATGCCCACGTGGTCACCACTACCACCCACAAGACCCTGCGCGGCCCGCGCGGCGGCCTGATTCTCTCTGCTCATGGCGATGCGGAGCTGTACAAGAAGCTCAACGGCGCGGTGTTCCCCGGCCAGCAGGGCGGCCCGCTGATGCACGTTATTGCGGCCAAGGCGGTGGCCTTCAAGGAGGCCATGAGCCAGGCCTTCGTGCAGTACCAGCAGCGCGTGATCGACAACGCCCAGGCCATGGCCACGGTGTTCATCGACCGCGGCTACGACGTGGTGTCCGGCGGCACCGACGACCACCTCTTCCTGGTCTCGCTGATCCGCCAGGGCGTTACCGGCAAGGACGCCGATGCGGCGCTGGGTCGGGCCCACATCACCGTCAACAAGAACGCCGTGCCCAACGATCCGCAGAGCCCGTTCGTGACGTCCGGCCTGCGCATCGGCACCCCGGCGGTGACCTCGCGTGGCTTCGACGTGGCCGACTGTGAAGCGCTGGCCGGCTGGATTTGCGACATCCTCGACGTGCTGGCCGAGCAGGGCAGCACCGACGCCGTGGAGGCCGAGGTGCGCGCGAAGGTCGCCGAGCTGTGCGAGCGGCACCCGGTCTACGGCGCTGCCGCTCCGGCCGCGGCACACGACACCGCCACCGCCTGAACCCGTATGGGATTGGCCCCGCTCGGCGGGGCCGGTCGAGGAGAGAGAAGATGCAACGCTATTCAGGATTCGGGCTGGCCAAGCACGCCCTGAGCCACCACGAGAACTGGGAGCGCCAGTGGCGCAACCCCACCCCCAAGAAGCAGTACGACGTGATCATCGTCGGCGGCGGCGGCCACGGCCTGGCCACTGCCTACTACCTGGCCAAGGAACACGGCATCAAGAACGTGGCGGTGCTGGAGAAGGGCTGGCTGGGCGGCGGCAACACCGCGCGCAACACCACCATCGTGCGCTCCAACTACCTGTGGGACGAGGCCGCGGCGCTCTACGAGCACGCCATGAAGCTGTGGGAGGGGCTCTCCCAGGACCTCAACTACAACGTGATGTTCTCCCAGCGCGGCGTAATGAACCTGGGGCACACCCTGCAGGACATGCGCGACATCCAGCGCCGGGTCAACGCCAACCGCCTGAACGGTATCGATGGTGAAGTGCTCACTCCCGAGCAGATCCAGGAGATCGTGCCGATCATGGATTGCTCGAAGAACGCCCGCTATCCAATCCTCGGTGCCTCCTGGCAGCCGCGCGCCGGTGTGGCGCGTCATGACGCCGTGGCCTGGGGCTTTGCCCGCGCCGCCGATGCGCTGGGCGTCGACCTGCTGCAGAACACCGAGGTTACCGGCTTCAAGATTCGTGATGGCCGCGTCTACGGCGTGCACACCAACCGCGGCGACATCGAAGCCAAGACCGTCGGCTGCGTGGCGGCGGGCAACTCGGGCGTGCTGGCGAAAATGGCCGGCTTCCGCCTGCCGCTGGAGTCGCATCCGCTGCAGGCGCTGGTATCCGAGCCGCTCAAGCCGGTGCTCGACACCGTGGTGATGTCCAACCACGTGCACGGCTATATCAGCCAGACCGATAAGGGCGACCTGGTCATCGGTGCGGGCATCGACGGCTACAACGGCTATGGCCAGCGCGGCAGCTACCCCACCATCGAGCACACCCTGCAGGCCATCGTCGAGATGTTCCCGATCTTCTCGCGGGTGCGCATGAACCGCCAGTGGGGCGGCATCGTCGACACCTGCCCGGACGCCTGCCCGATTCTCTCGGCCACGCCGGTGAAGGGCCTATTCTTCAACTGTGGCTGGGGCACCGGTGGCTTCAAGGCCACGCCGGGCTCGGGTCACGTATTCGCCTGGACCCTGGCCAAGAACCAGGCTCACCCGCTTGCGGCCCCGTTCTCCATCGACCGTTTCCATACCGGTGCTCTCGTCGACGAGCACGGTGCGGCCGGCGTTGCTCACTAAGGAGGCATTCCCATGTTTCTGATCTACTGCCCCTACTGCGAGGAGCATCGCGAGGAAGAGGAGTTCCGTCCCAAGGGCCAGGCCCATATCCTGCGCCCCAAGGACCCGGAAGCCTGCAGCGACGAGGAGTGGGGCGACTACCTGTTCTTCCGTGACAACCCGCGCGGCATCCACCATGAGCTGTGGGTGCACGCCGTCGGCTGTCGCAAGTTCTTCAACGTCACGCGCAATACCGTGACCTACGAAATTCTCGAAACCTACAAGATGGGCGAGCAGCCCCGCATTACCGCCGAGAGCCTGGCGGGTGGCGAAACCCAGGGCAACGTGCAGGTGGCTGGCGGCGGACAACAGACCGTGGGCGCCAGCAATGCTGCAGTGGCATCGGTCAAGGGGGAGCAGGCATGAGCAAGTCCGTGACACAGCCGAATCGTCTCAAAGAGGGCGGGCGTATCGACCGCTCGCGCAAGCTCGGCTTCACCTTCAACGGCCAGCACTATCAGGGCCATGCCGGCGATACCCTGGCCTCGGCGCTGCTGGCCAACGGGGTGGATATCGTCAACCGCAGCTTCAAGTACTCGCGCCCGCGCGGCATCGTCGCTGCCGGCGCCGAGGAGCCCAACGCGCTGGTCCAGCTGGGCAGCACCGAAGCCGCCCAGGTGCCCAACGTGCGTGCCACCCAGCAGGCGCTGTTCGACGGCCTCGTCGCGCGCAGCACCAACGGCTGGCCGAACGTGCAGCGCGATGTCATGAGTCTGGTGGGCAAGCTGGGCGGGCGCTTCATGCCGCCGGGCTTCTACTACAAGACCTTCATGGCACCGGCCTCCATGTGGATGACTTATGAGAAGTACATCCGCAAGGGCGCAGGCCTGGGCCGCAGTCCCATGGAAGCCGATCCGGACAACTACGACCACCTCAACCAGCACTGCGACCTGCTGGTGATCGGTGCCGGCCCCGCCGGCCTGGCGGCGGCGCTGACCGCAGCCCGCAGCGGCGCCCGGGTGATCCTGGCCGACGAGCAGGAAGAGATGGGTGGCTCGCTGCTCGACAGCCGCGAGCTGCTCGACCAGCAGCCGGCGGCCAAGTGGGCGGAGCGCGTGCTGGCGGAGCTCGCCGGGCTGGACAACGTCACGCTGCTGCCCCGCACCACCGCCAACGGCTACCACGACCACCATTTCGTCACGCTGCACGAGCGGCGCACGGAGCACCTGGGCGAGACGGCACCGCTGGTCGACGGCCATCGCGGCGTGCGTTCGCGCATGCACCGCGTGCGTGCCGGTCAGGTGCTGCTGGCCACCGGCGCCCACGAGCGGCCGCTGGTCTATGCCAACAACGACGTGCCGGGCAACCTGCTGGCCGGCGCGGTATCCACCTACATCCGCCGTTACGGCGTGGTACCGGGCAACAAGCTGGTGCTCACCACCAGCAACGATCACGCCTATCGCGCCGCGCTCGACTGGGTCGAAGCTGGCCGTGAGGTCGTGGCCATCGTCGATGCCCGTGCCAATCCGCAGGGCGACTGGATCGACGCCGCCAAGGCCAAGGGCATTCGTATCATCACCGGCAGCGCGGTGATCGAGGCCAAGGGCGAGAAGCGCGTCAGCGCGGCCCGCGTGGCCAAGATCGACCTCGGCGCCTTCAAGATCACCAGCCAGGCCGAGACCCTGGCCTGCGACACCATCGCCAGTTCTGGCGGCTACAGCCCGGTGATCCACCTGGCCTCGCACACCGGCGCGCGGCCGACCTGGAACGAGGAGATCCTTGGTTTCGTCCCCAGCCTGGTCAAGGGCGTGCATGCTGCCGGCAGCGCTCGTGGCGTCCACGACCTGGCCGCAGGCCTGGCTGACGGCGTGGCCATGGCTGCCCAGGCGCTGGAAGCACTGGGGCAATCGGCCAAGGCGGTCGAGCTGCCGCAGGTCGACGCCCGCCGCGAAGGGCCGGCCTGTGCGCTCTACCAGGTGCCTCACGAGAAGCCGACCCTGCGTGCGCCCAAGCAGTTCGTCGATCTGCAGAACGACGTCACCGCCGGGGGCATCGAGCTGGCAACGCGCGAAGGCTTCGAGTCCATCGAGCACGTCAAGCGCTACACCGCCATGGGCTTCGGTACCGACCAGGGCAAGCTCGGCAACATCAACGGCATGGCCATTGCCGCGCGCTGCTTGGGCAAATCGATTCCCGAAGTGGGCACCACGGTGTTCCGCCCCAACTACACGCCGGTCACCTTCGGGGCCATCGCCGGTCGCCACTGCCGCGACCTGTTCGACCCCGAGCGCTACACCGCACTGCACCAGTGGCACGTGGAGAATGGCGCCGAGTTCGAGGACGTCGGCCAGTGGAAGCGCCCCTGGTACTTCCCGCAGACGGTCAACGGCAAGAAGGAGACCATGCACGAGGCGGTAGCCCGCGAGTGCCGGGCGGTGCGTGAGAAGGTCGGTATCCTCGATGCCTCGACCCTGGGCAAGATCGACATCCAGGGCCCCGACGCTCGTGAGTTCCTGGGCCGCGCCTACACCAACAAGTGGGAAAAGCTGGCCGTCGGCAAGTGCCGCTACGGGCTGATGTGCAAGGACGACGGCATGGTCACCGATGACGGCGTGACCAGCTGCCTGGCCGACAACCACTTCCTGATGACCACCACCACCGGCGGCGCCGCCGCGGTGCTGGAGTGGCTGGAGCTGTGGCATCAGACCGAGTGGCCCGAGCTCAACGTGACCTTCACCTCGGTGACCGATCACTGGGCGACCATGACGATCACCGGACCCGAGGCGCGCAACCTGCTGGCCGAGATCACCGACATCGATCTCGACCGCGATGCCTTCAAGTTCATGGACTGGCGGGCTGGCAAGGTGGCCGGGGTACCGGCGCGGGTGTTCCGGATCTCCTTCACCGGCGAATTGACCTACGAGATCAACGTCCAGGCCAACTACGCCATGCACGTGTGGAAGACCCTGTTCGAGCATGGCAACAAGTACGGCCTGACCCCCTACGGCACCGAGACCATGCACGTGCTGCGGGCGGAGAAGGGCTTCATCATCGTCGGCCAGGACACCGACGGCTCGGTGACGCCGGAAGACCTGGGCATGCAGTGGTGCGTGGGCTACGACAAGCCGTACTCGTGGATCGGCAAGCGTGCGCTGTCGCGCAGCGACACCCGCCGCACGGACCGCAAGCAGCTGGTCGGCCTCAAGCCCAAGGACCCGAAGGTGGTGCTGGAGGAGGGCGCGCAGATCGTCTTCGACCCGAAGCACGCCATTCCCATGCCGATGGCGGGCCACGTGACCTCGAGCTACTACAGCCCGACCCTGGACTCAGGCTTCGCCCTGGCCGTGGTCAAGGGCGGTCAGCAGAAGATGGGTGAGACCGTCTACCTGCCCATGGCCGACGGCCAGGTCCATGAGGCCGAAATCGTCAGCCCGATCTTCGTCGATCCCAAGGGAGAGCGCCAGAATGTCTAACGCCGCTACTTTCGATACTCGTACCGAAGCCAATATCCCGGTGGAATCGCCGCTGGCCTATTCCTACCAGCGTTCGGGGGCTCCGGTCCCCAGCGCCAAGAGCCGAGTGGTGTTGCGCGAGCGGCCCTTCCTCGGTCATCTGGTGCTGCGCGGCGGTGCCATCGTGCTCGACGAAGCGGTGCGCGCGGTGCTGGGTTTCGGCCTGCCGGCGCGCCCCAACACCCTCAGCCATAGCGAGGATGGCGCGCGTTCGATCCAGTGGCTCTCGCCCGACGAGTGGCTGCTGATCGTCCCCGGTGGCGAAGAGTTCGAGCTGGAGGGTGAGCTGCGCAATGCCCTGGGCGATGCCCACTACGCCATCGTCAACGTCAGCGGCGGCCAGACGCTGATTGAACTCTCGGGCGAGAAGGCGCGTGAGCTGCTGATGAAATCGACGCCCAGCGATGTGCACCCCGATGCCTTCCCGGTGGGCAAGGGCGTGACCGCAGTGTTCGCCAAGGCCAACCTGATCCTGCGCCGCCCCACGGAAACCCGTTGGGAACTGGTGCTGCGCCGCAGCTTCGCCGATTACTGCTACCGCTGGCTGCTGGATGCCGGCGAGGAGTACGCCATCGGCGTGGAGAAGTGACTCGGCGTCTCGTTTGCCAGGCGCGTTTGGCCGGGGTTGCCCCGGCCCTTTTTCCACTTGCCGCCAAAGCGCCGGAGGGAACAGCATGAAGCGACACGATGATATCTGGATCATGGCCGCGCAGTGCCCCAGCCGCCTGGGCACCGTGGATGTAGTAACCCGTTTCCTCAAGGAGCGGCGCTGCTATATCACCGAGCAGCAATCCTTCGACGACCGCTTGAGCGGCCAATTCTTCATTCGCACCGAATTCCGCCCCGAAGAGGCCGGCTTCGATGCCGACACCTTCCAGGCGGGCTTCGCCGAGCGGGCCGCCGAGTTCGAGATGAGCTCCGAGCTGACGCCGCCTGGGCGGCTGATGCCGGTGGTGATCATGGTCTCCAAGGCCGATCACTGCCTCAATGACCTGCTCTATCGCTACCGTACCGGTCAGTTGCCCATCGACATACGTGCCATCGTTTCCAACCACCCCGACCTGGCGTCGCTGTCGGAGTGGCATGGCATTCCCTATCACCACTTCCCGATCACCGCCGAGACCAAGCCCGAACAGGAGGCCCAGGTATGGCGGGTGATCGAGGAGAGCGGCGCCGAGCTGGTCATTCTGGCGCGCTACATGCAGGTACTGTCGAGCGAGATGTGCACCCGGCTCTCGGGCCGTGCGATCAACATTCACCACTCGCTGTTGCCCGGCTTCAAGGGCGCGCGCCCCTACCACCAGGCCTACGACAAGGGCGTCAAGCTGGTCGGTGCCACCGCCCACTACATCAACGACGATCTCGACGAGGGGCCGATCATCACCCAGGGGGTCGAGCCGGTCAGCCATGCCGACTATCCGGAGGATCTGGTTGCCAAGGGCCGCGACATCGAGTGCCTTACCCTGGCCCGGGCGGTGGCACTGCACGTGGAGCGTCGCGTGTTTCTGAATAGGAACCGTACGGTGGTGTTCCAGCGCTAGGCGATGCCTGAAAACTGCCTTCGCTCGCCGACTTTTCAGACAAGGCCTTGTGCGCATTGAGTCCCTGGCCATAGCGGGCTAGCTTGGTGGGCAAAACGACTGCCCACCAGGAGATCCGCATGGCTGCCCCCTTCGACGAGCACGACCCCTACCTGTGGCTGGAAGAAATCGAGGGCGAACGCGCCCTGACCTGGGTCGAGCAGCGCAATGCCGAGAGCCAGGCCAGGCTTGCCGATACGCCGGGCTTCGCGTCCCTGCGTGACGATCTCCAGGCGATTCTCGAGGCCGACGACCGCATTCCCTTCGTGGTCAAGCGCGGCGAGCACTTCTACAACTTCTGGCAGGACCGCGACCACCCCCGCGGGTTGTGGCGTCGCACCACGCTTGAGGAGTACCGCAAGGCGCGGCCCGAGTGGGAGGTGCTGATCGACCTCGACGCGCTCAACGCCGAGGAGGGCGAGAACTGGGTATGGCACGGCGCCCACTGCCTGCGCCCCGAATCGCCCGACGCGCCCTGGCGCCACTGCCTGGTGTCGCTCTCCCGCGGCGGTGCCGATGCCGACGTCACCCGCGAGTTCGACCTGGTGGAAAAGCGCTGGGTCGAGCCGGGTTTCTTCCGTCCCGAGGCCAAGGGCGGCCTGGGCTGGATCGACCGTGACACGGTCTATGTCCAGACCGACTTCGGCGAAGGCTCGATGACCCGCTCCGGCTACCCGCGCATCGTCAAGCAGTGGCGGCGCGGCACGCCGATGGCCGACGCCGAGACGGTGTTCGAGGCCGAGCTCGACGACATGGCCGTAGGCGCCGCGCACGACTCCACCCCCGGCTTCGAGCGCGACTTCGTCAGCCGCGCCCGGGCCTTCTACGACAACGAGCTCTATCTGCGTCAGGCCGACGGCAGCCTCACCCGTATCGAGGTGCCCAATTCGGCCCACAAGCAGGTGCACCGCGAGTGGCTGATGGTCGAGCTGCGCGAGCCCTGGGAGGTGGCGGGCACCACCCATCCCGCCGGCGCGCTGCTGCTCGCCGACTTCGACGCCTTCATGGGCGGCGAACGCGAGCTGCGCGTACTGTTCACCCCCACCGAACGCACCTCGCTCTCCGATGTCACCTGGACCCGCCGCCACCTGATCCTCAACGTGCTCGACGACGTCAAGCACCGGCTCTACGTGCTCACCCGAGCGAAGGCCAGTGGCAGCCCGAGCCGCTGGCGGGCGTGCCGACGCTGGGCAGCGTCAGCGTGAGCGCGGTGGACGACGAGGAGAGCGACGAGGTGTTCGTCATCGTCAGCGACTACCTCACGCCGACCACTCTGCTGCACGGCCGGGTCGGCGAGGCGCTCGAGACGCTCAAGCAGGCGCCGGCGCTGTTCGACGCCGAGGGGCTCGAGGTGACCCAGCACTTCGCCACCAGCCGCGACGGCACGCCGATTCCCTACTTCCAGGTGGCGGAGCGCGATCTCGAGCCCAGCGGCGATCATCCGACCCTGCTCTACGGCTACGGCGGCTTCGAGGTGCCGCTGCTGCCCGGCTATAGCCCCGGGGTGGGGCGCGCCTGGCTCAGCCAGGGCGGCGTCTACGTGGTGGCCAACATCCGCGGCGGCGGCGAGTACGGCCCGCGCTGGCACCAGGCGGCGCTGCGCGAGAAGCGCCACAAGGCCTTCGAGGACTTCGCCGCCGTGGCCGAACACCTGATCGAGCGTGGCGTCACCTCGCCGCAGCGGCTGGGCATCCAGGGCGGCTCCAACGGCGGCCTGCTGGTGGGCAACATGCTCACCCGCTACCCGCAGCTGCTCGGCGCCGTGGTGTGCCAGGTGCCGCTGCTCGACATGCGCCGCTACCATTTGCTGCTGGCTGGCGCCTCGTGGATGGCCGAGTACGGCGACCCCGAGAGCGACGACTGGTCATTCCTGAGCGACTTCTCGCCCTACCACAATCTCGATCCCGAGGCCCAGTACCCGCCCATACTGCTGATGACCAGCACCCGCGATGACCGCGTCCACCCCGGCCACGCGCGCAAGATGATGGCGCGCATGGTCGAGCAGGGACATCGGGCGCTCTACTACGAGAACGTCGAAGGCGGCCACGGCGGCGCGGCCGACAACCGCCAGCGCGCCCATATGCAGGCACTGGCGTTCACTTTTCTGAGTCAGACTTTAATAGAGAAGACTTCTGGCTCTTAGCCTGTAACTGATTTGTTCTAGTTGTCCTGTTCGGCATCTGAATGGCTGCGCCATGATGATGCCGAAAGCCACTCGTTGCGCACTATGCGTGCGCAACGAGTGGCTGGTGGTCGAGTGGTTTATCCAGTTCGGGCTGCCCTTTCCCTTATTCGAATCATGCAGATGGACGGAAATTCGCGCTGGGTGGCACGCGCGCTGCAGATCAATGAGTGAAGGTAATGACCGGATAGTACAAGTACAACCCACCCTGACCGGAGGTGACTGGACATGAAGAACCGGAAGCGACTCATCGGCTGCTGTTTGTTGGGAACACTCTTTCTGCTGAGTAACCCTGCATTGGCGGAGCGCATCACCATCGGTATTGGCCACCAGAGCATGGTGACCAATACCGTTGCGGGCGGTATCGTCCTGGAGAAGCTTGGCCTCATAGAAAAATATCTTCCCACGGACGGGGATTACGCCGATGCCGAGTACGAAATCATCTTTCGCGACTATGATTCAGGCCCACCCATCACCAACCAGATGATGGCAGGCAACCTGGAATTCGGCGTGATGGGCGACTATCCGCTGATCGTCAACGGGGCCAACTTCCAGGCCACTGGCCGACATGAAACCCGTTTCATTGCCGTGACCGGATACAACCGTCAGGGGACCGGCAACGCCATCGTGGTACCGGTAGCCTCCGACGTACACTCCCTCGAGGAACTGATGGGCAAGCGCATCTCCATGCCGGTGGGTAGCGCTGCCTGGGGCATGACGCTCAAGGCTCTGCGCGATGCAGATCTCGATGGACAGATCGACATCGTCGACCAGAGCCCGCCGGTGGGCGTGGCCAATATCGCCGGCAACCGGATCGATGCCCACGCCGACTTCGGGCCCTGGTCGGAGGTGATGGAGTTCCGCGGTACCGGACGCAAGATCTTCGATGGCAGCGAGGCCGGCGTGCCGACCTTTCACGGCATTGTAGTACGCAAGGCGTTCGCCGATCGCTATCCTGAGGTGGTCGAGGCCGTGCTGCAGGCGACCCTCGAGGCGCAGCAGTGGATCAAGGAGGATCCGGTGCGTGCCGCCACTCAACTCAGTGAATGGACCGGCGTGGCCAAGGAAGTGCTCTATCTCTACCTCAGCGAGGGGGGAATCAGCACCCTGGATGCCACCATCAAGCCTGAGTGGATCGAGGCGCTGCAGTACGATCACGCCCTGCTACAGGAAGAGCGCAACATACCCGATCTCGATTTTAGCGCTTGGATCGACGACAGCTATATCCAGCGCGCCTATGCGGCGTCCGGGCTGGATTATGCCGCCGACCTGAAGCGCATGGTCACGCCCATGGCGCAGAATCCGGATCTCAGCCCGGCCCAGGTATGGTTCGCCGACGAAGGCTTCGTCGAGTACGAGAGCGTGGCCGACATGGTGGCAGCCTTTCGTACAGCGGACACCGAAGGGCGAGAGGTCTACGCCACCTATGTCTACGATCACGACAGCGGGATCAAGATGTTCGGCAAGGCCGCCTTTCTTGCCGAAACGCCCGATGGTGAGGTGGCAGCCTTCATGAAGCGGGACGACTCGCAGGCATACGTTGCCGATAACGGTGGAAGAATGATTGCCCTGACCGCTTCAGGTGATGAGTCCCTCGTCATGAAGTAAATGAAGTTAATTCAGAAAGATTTCTTCCCTGGTTAGAATGTTAAGGAGGAGGGTGCGGAAATTTCCGTGCCCTTTTTTATTGCCGATAGATATACGTGTTGTCAGCCTTTTTGGCGTTGTTGGTTGTCCTACTTGTATTGAATAAAGGGGGTGGGGATCAGGGTAAATGCATCAGTCTGATGCCTGTCAATTCCGATATGCACCACGCGGGCGCGCAGGCCAATTGCGGAGAAACTGCCTCTTCGATTGAGTGAAAAACAAAAAACACCTTTTGGATTAAATCCTTGGCATCGATAAGCGAAGTGTTGGCACGGCTGATGCAACTTACTGGGTAAACGATATGACCTGATAGTACAAGCTTCGCCCCCGGCAACAACGACACAACAAGCGCCGGTTTCACTACCCACAGCGTTGCGCAGACAGCGCTCCCGTGACGAGAGGTGACCTCATGAGCTTGAACCCCAGTCCTCGCCCACCACTGTCCGAGGCCGTTGCGTCAGGCCCGTTCGAGAGCGTAGAGCGCTCTGCCGCCAAGCCGGCACCTGCCGAGGCGCAGCCAGCCGTCGATGGCGTGGTTGGCTACCGGCGACTTTTGCCCGTGAACTGGGACCGCTACCTGGTCCGCATCGGGGCCCTGCTGGTGGCAGCGCTAGGCTGGCATCTCGCCTCGACCTACGGCTTCGACTTTTTCGTTCGCTTCGACAACGTGCCGGGCCGCTGGTGGTGGGGGCGGAGTTCCTGGCCCAGGCCTCGAGCCAGGAGTTCTACGTTCATATTCTCCATAGCATGCAGCGTATCGCCATGGCGTACGGTCTTGCCGTGGTGATCGGCGTGGTACTCGGGGTAATGATGGGCCGCTCGCGCTTTGCCGAGGATGTGATACTGCCCTACATCGAGATCCTGCGGCCGATCCCGGCGGTGGCCTGGATCCCGCTGGCGATTCTGATGATGCCCACTGAACAGTCGAGCATCGTCTTCATCACCTTCCTCGGCGCGCTGTTTCCCATCGTGATCAACACCGTGCACGGCGTCGAGCAGACTCCCAAGGTGCTGGTGCGCGCCGCCCGCAGCCTGGGGGCGAGCAACGCCGCGATTCTCTGGCACGTGGTGCTGCCCGGCGCGCTGCCGAGCATCGTCGCGGGGCTTGCCATCGGCATGGGGGTGGCGTGGTTCTCGCTGCTGGCAGGCGAGATCATCAGCGGTCAGTACGGGATCGGTTACTTCACCTGGTCGGCCTATACCCTGGTCGAGTACCCCAAGATCATCATCGGCATGCTGGTCATCGGCGGGCTGGGCTCGCTGTGCACCCTGCTGGTACGCAAGGCCTGCTCGCCGCTGCTGCGCTGGCAGACCGAGGGGGCCAAGTCATGATGCCGAGCCAACTCACTCGTGCCGCCGTGGTCGAGCATCCCCACAGCTTCCGTCCGCGCAGCGCCGGCGGCAAGGGACGGATCAGCGTGCGCGACCTCGATATCGTCTTTGCCACCGGCAGCGGCCCTCAGCGTGCCGTGGCCTCCGCCAGTCTCGACATCCAGCCGGGCGAGTTCGTCTCGCTGCTGGGCCCCTCCGGCTGCGGCAAGTCGACCCTGATGAACAGCGTGGCCGGCTTCGTCAAGCCGACCCGGGGCGAGGTGCTGCTCGACGGCCACAGCATCGTCAAGCCTGGCCCCGACCGCGGCATGGTGTTCCAGCAGCATTCGCTGTTTCCGTGGAAGACGGTGAAACAGAACGTCGCCTTCGGCCCGCTGATGGCCGGCGCGGGGGCGCGCGAGGCCGAGAGCGTGGCCAATACCTTTCTCGCGCTGGTGGGACTGTCGCGCTACGCCAACGCCTTTCCCACCACGCTCTCCGGCGGCATGCAGCAGCGCGTGGGTATCGCCCGGGCGCTGGCCAACTACCCCAGCGTGCTGCTGATGGACGAGCCCTTCGGCGCCCTGGATGCCCAGACCCGCAGCATGATGCAGGAGAACCTGCTGGAGATCTGGGGCGAGTTCAAGAACACGGTGCTGTTCGTCACCCACGACATCGACGAGGCGGTGTTCCTCTCCGACCGCATCGTGGTCATGAGCGCCAGCCCCGGCCGCATCATCGCCGACATCCCGGTGCGGCTGCCGCGCCCGCGCACCCAGGAGCTGCTCACCACGCCCGACTTCATGGCGATCAAGCGCGAGAGTCTCGCCCTGATTCGCGAGCAGACGCTGCGCGCCTTCGAACAGCAGAACCAGGCGGGCTGAGCCGGGATGGCAGGCACATTCGGCGCTCGAGTCGACATGACATGTCATGACAAGAGGCAACGACCATGAAAAGCCAGGAACTCAAGCTGCAGCCGGGCGACTCGCCGCAGCCGCTCTACGTGCAGATCCGCGACACCCTGCGGCGCAACATTCTCGAGGGCGGCTACTCGCCCCACGAGCGGCTGCCGTCGGAGAACACCCTGATGAAGAGCTTCGGCGTGAGCCGAATCACCATCCGCCAGGCCCTGCGCGACCTGCACAACGAGGGGCTGGTGTTCAGCGCCCAGGGCAAGGGCACCTTCGTCAGCAAGCCCAAGGCGGTGCAGAACGTGCAGCGCTTGCAGGGCTTCGGCGAGGCCATGGCAGCGCAGGGGTACGAGGCCACGGCGCGGCTGCTGTCGATCCAGGAGTGCAAGCCGGGCAAGGCGGTGGCCGCCGCGCTCGGGCTGCGCTCCGGCGACGCCGTGGTGGAGGTCAAGCGGGTGCGCTACCTCAACCGCGAGCCGGTCTCGCTGGAGAGCAGCTACTTCCCCATGGACATCGGCCGGCGGCTGTTCGGTCAGGAGCTCTCCGGCGACATCTTTCCGATGCTGGAGAACCGCTTCTCGATTCCGCTCGGTGCGGCGGACATCGCCATCGATTCCACCCTCTGCGACGAGGAAACCCAGCACCACCTCAACCTCAGGATGGGCGAGCCCATTCTGCGCGTCGAGCGATTGACCTACGACCGCACGGGTCGGCCGGTCGACTTCGAGTACCTCTGCTTCCGCGGGGACGCCTTCAAATACCAATTCCGAGTGGATCGGAAATCGGAGGAATCATGAACGCAAGCGACATTCCCGTCATCGATGTCGACGTGCTGGTCATCGGCGGCGGCACCGCCGGCCCCATGGCGGCCGTGACCGCCAAGGAGCAGGATCCGAATCTCAAGGTGATGCTGCTGGAGAAGGCCAACGTCAAGCGCTCCGGCGCCATCTCCATGGGCATGGACGGACTCAACAACGCCATCGTGCCCGGCCACTCGACGCCCGAGCAGTACGTCAAGGAGATCACCATTGCCAACGACGGCATCGTCCACCAGCCGGCGCTGATGGCCTATGCCCAGCGCTCCTTCCCGATGATCGAGAAGCTCGACTCCTGGGGCGTGCACTTCCAGAAGGACGAGACCGGCGACTACGACATGAAGAAGGTCCACCACCTCGGCACCTACGTGCTGCCGATGCCGGAGGGCCACAACGTCAAGAAGATCCTCTATCGCCGCCTGCGCCGCCACCGGGTGCAGATCGAGAACCGCTACCAAGCCACCCGCCTGCTCAAGGATGGCGACGGCAGGATTGCCGGCATGATCGGAGTGAACACGCGCACCGCCGAGCCGATCATCATCCGCGCCAAGGCCGTGATCATGGCCACCGGGGCCGCCGGGCGCATCGGCCTGCCGACGTCGGGCTACCTGTTTGGCACCTACGAGAACCCCTCCAACAACGGCGACGGCCATGCCATGGCCTATCACGTGGGGGCCGACCTGGCGAACCTCGAGTGCTTCCAGATCAACCCGCTGCTCAAGGACTACAACGGCCCGGCCTGCGCCTACGTCACCGGCCCACTCGGCGGCTTCACCGCCAACTCCCAGGGCGAGCGCTTCATCGAGTGCGACTACTGGTCGGGCCAGATGATGCTGGAGTTCTTCAAGGAGCTGGAGGGCGGCAACGGCCCGGTGTTCCTCAAGCTCGACCACCTGGCCGAAGAAACCATCCAGGAGATCGAGACCGTCCTGCACACCAACGAACGTCCCTCGCGCGGGCGCTTCCACGACGGCCGCGAGACCGACTATCGCCAGCACATGGTCGAGATGCACATCTCCGAGGTCGGCTTCTGCTCGGGCCACTCCGCCTCGGGCGTGTGGGTGGACGAGACCGGTGCCACCACCGTGCCGGGCCTGTATGGTGCCGGTGACATGGCCTCGGTAGCTCACTCCTACATGCTCGGCGCCTTCGTCTACGGCCAGATCTGCGGCGAGAGCGCGGCCGCCTTCGCCAAGGCGCGCAGCGGCATGCCGACCCTCGACGAGGCCTTCATCGCCGCCGAGCTGGAGCGCATCCAGGCGCCGCTCAAGGTGACCGACGGCATCCCCCCGGCGCAGATGGAGTACAAGGTGCGCCGCCTGGTCAACGACTACCTGCAGCCGCCCAAGGTGACCCGAAAGATGGAGATCGGCCTGCAGCGCATCCTCGCGGTGCGCGAGGACCTGCCCCGCTTGCAGGCCACCGACCCCCACGAGCTCCTGCGCGCGATGGAGGTGCAATCGATCATCGACTGCGCCGAGATGGCCGCCCGCGCCTCGCTCTATCGCACCGAGTCGCGCTGGGGGCTCTATCACTACCGGGTCGATTGTCCCGAACAGAACGACGCCGAGTGGTTCTGCCATACCCGCCTGTACAAGGACGACAACGGCAACATGGCCCATGGCAAGCGACCTGTGGCGCCCTATCTCGTCGAACTCGGCGAGGAGAAGGACGCCTACCAGAAGCTGCGTGTGCAGAAGGCCGCCAACGCCTGAGCCCCCAGGCAAGCGACGAGAGGCGCGCGAACAACAGAATTCGAGGAGAGAAACCATGCCGACTGCAACGCAACGCACCAGCGTCCCGGTGATCGTCGACGAGGACAAGTGTATCGCCGACAAGGGCTGCACCGTGTGCATCGACGTCTGCCCGCTCGACGTGCTGTGGATCAATCCGGCCACCGGCAAGGCGCACATGCGCTACGACGAGTGCTGGTACTGCATGCCCTGCGAGGCCGACTGCCCAACCGATGCCGTCAAGGTCGAAATCCCCTACCTGCTGAGGTGAGCCATGAAACAGTACGACGATCCCGAGCTGCAGGAGATTGCCGAGAAGCTCGCCGACCCGGACCCCGGCATTCGCCGTGTGGCGGTGCTGGCGCTGGTCGACTCGGGCGAGCCCGAGGCCGCCGAGCTGCTGATCCAGGCGCTCAAGGACGAGGACCCGGCGGTTCGCCAGGAGGCGGCCAAGGTGGTCGATGAGTTCGATGCCGAGGATATCGCCGACTCGCTGCTGGCGGCGCTGAGCGACGGCGATGAGGTAGTGCGCAATGCCGCCGCCCACGCCCTGGCCGACCTCAAGGATCCCAGTGTCGCGCCGCCGCTGCTGGCTGCCCTGGAGCGCAGCGACGACCCCTTCGTTGTGGCCGGCATTCTGCGCGCGCTCAAGCCGCTGCGGGTGGCCGCGGCACAGACCCCGGCGCTCACGCGTTTGAGCGACGACGATGCCCGCGTGCGGCGTGAGGCGGTGGGCGTGCTCGGGTGGCTCAAGGCCGTGGAGAACCTGCCGGCGCTGATCGACCGCGCCAGGAGCGATGCCGACCCCGAGGTGCGGCGTGCTGCCGCCGGCGCTCTGGTCTACGCCTCTGCCGAGCGGGTGGGGCCGCCGCTGGTGGCGATCCTCGCAGACCCGCACTGGCAGGTGCGCTGCGAGGCCGCTCTCGGCATCGGCAAGCTCGACTATCAGGCCGGGCTCGAGCCGCTGATCGCGGCCAGCCGCGATGGGACCTGGCAGGTACGCGAAAAGGCCGCCGAAGCGCTGGGCAAGCTGGGTGGCGTGGCCGCCGTACCGGCGCTGGGCGAGTGCGCTCGGGATGCGATGAGCAATCTGCGCAAGGCGGCCATCAGTGCCCTGGGCACCATCGCCGAGCCGGAGTGCCGGCCATACATCGAGCGGGCCCTCGACGACCCCGATCCGGACGTGCGCAAGCTGGCGCGCTGGGCGCAGTCGCAGCTCGACAACGCCGCCTGAACCATCTTTCGCCCGGAAAGGGAATGACGCACTACGCGTATTGGCCAGGCGGTACGCCTGCCTGGCCTGCTCCCTCTGCATTCCTGAGGAGACGTGACAATGACCTATGTCGTGACCGAGAACTGTATCCGCTGCAAGTACACCGACTGCGTGGAAGTGTGCCCGGTGGACTGCTTCCACGAGGGCCCCAACTTCCTCGTCATCGATCCCGTGGAGTGCATCGACTGCTCGCTGTGCGCTCCCGAGTGCCCGGCGGATGCGATCTACGCCGCCGACGAGCTGCCGCCCGACCAGGCGCACTTCCTCGATCTCAATGCCGAACTCGCCCAGGTGTGGCCGGTGATCGCCGAGGCCCGGCTGCCGCTGGGCGAGGCCGATCTCTGGGTCGATCGGGGCGAGAAGCTGCAGTACCTGGAGCGCTGACGCGTGCGCCAACTTGTCATGACGAGTTGCCGCGCGCGCGTCGCGCTGCTCGTCATCGTGCTGGGAGCCAGCGTCAGCGTCAGCGACAGCGCCCGGCCGATGGTCGAGGTGGTCGCGCCCGCGCCGCCCGCGGAGGTGCCCATGCTGTGCCTGCGTGATCGACCGTCACCCGTTTCACCAATCTGATCGTCAGGAGGTTGTCATGACGGCTATCGCCGATGTTCCGGAACATCTGCGCCATACCATTGCCCCGCCCGACGGCGTGCACCTCAATCGCCGCAAGCGGGAGGTGGAGATCCGCTGGCCCGACGGCCGCACAGACACGCTCTCCTGCCTGGCGCTGCGGGCCGCCTGCGCCTGCTCGAGCTGCCTGCATGCCAAGCGCAGCGGGCGGCTGGCGCTGTACGACGCCGACATCACCGTGGTCGACGCCAAGCCCTTCGGCGTCAGCGGCTTGCAGCTGTTCTTCTCCGATGGCCACAGCCGGGGCGTGTTTCCCTGGGGCTATCTGCGTGAACTGGGCGAGACGGCGTGATGAACTCGCCCATGCCGCTTGCCGTGGCGCCGCCCTGGGCCGCGCTCAAGCGCCTCTATCCCGGGGTTTCGCTGTGCCTCGTGCTGGCCCTGGCCGGCAGCTTCCTGGCCGAGCACTACGGCGCTCCGGCGCTGCTGCTCGCACTGCTGCTGGGCTTCGGGTTCGCCAGCCAGGCCGGTGAGGCGCGCCTGCAGGCCGGTGTCGGCTTCTGTGCTAGGCGGGTGCTGCGAATCGGCGTGGCCCTGCTCGGCGCACGCATCGGCCTGACACAACTACAGGAGATCGGCTGGCTGCCGCTCGCAGTGGTGCTTACCAGCGTGCCGCTGATCCTCGCCGCGGCGCTGTGGCTGGGGCGCTGCCTGGGCTTGCCGGCGCCGCACAGCCTGGTGGCCGGGGCGGCGGTGGCGATCTGCGGCGTGTCGGCGGCGGTGGCGGTGGCCGCCGTGCTGCCTGCCGGCCGCCTCGAGGAGCGCCGCCTGCTGGGCGTGGTGGTGTGCATCACTGCGCTGGGCACGCTTGCCATGCTCGGCCTGCCACCGCTCACCGCACTGCTCGGCTACGGCGACATCGTCAGCGGGCTGTTCCTCGGCGCCACCATCCATGACGTGGCCCAGGCCGCCGGGGCGGGATATCTCGTCTCCGACGCTGCCGGCGACGTGGCCACGCTGACCAAGCTGCTGCGCGTGGCGTTGCTGGTACCGCTGGTGCTGATGATCGGCCTGCTGCTGCGTCGCGGTCAGAGCGGTGCCGGCGAATTCCCCTGGTTCCTGCTCGGCTTCGTCGCGCTGTTCGCCGCCAACAGCCTGGGGCTGCTGCCCCAGGGGCTGCGTGACCTGCTCGTCAGCGCTTCCCAGTGGTGCCTGCTGGTGACCATGGCGGCGCTGGGCATGCGAACTTCGCTGCGCGACCTGCTGGCCCAGGGCTGGCGTCCGCTGTCGCTGCTCTGCGCCCTGAGCGCAGCGCTGGTACTCACCGTGATGGGCCTGCTGGCGCTGCTGCCGGTGGCCTGAACCGCATCGCTTGCGATGCAAGACGACTGGAGGTAATCCTCATGGCTGCTATCGGAACCGCCGACGTACTGAGCGTCCACCACTGGAACGACACCCTGTTCAGCTTCCGCACCACCCGCGACCAGTCGCTGCGCTTCGAGAACGGTCACTTCGTGATGATCGGGCTCGAAGTGGGTGGCAAGCCGCTGATGCGTGCCTACAGCATCGTCAGTGCCAATCATGACGACTATCTCGAGTTTCTCAGCATCAAGGTGCCCGACGGACCGCTCACCTCGCGCCTGCAGCACCTCAAGGTGGGCGATCAGATCATGGTCAGCCGCAAGCCGGTGGGCACCCTGGTCGTCCATGACCTGACCCCGGCCCGGCATCTCTACCTGCTGAGTACCGGCACGGGGCTGGCGCCGTTCATGAGCATCATCAAGGACCCGGAGGTCTACGAGCGCTTCGAGAAAGTCGTGCTTGTGCACTGCGTGCGCTACGTCAGCGAGCTGGCCTACCACGACCACATCGTCGACGAACTGCCTGAGCACGAATTCCTCGGTGAGGAGATTCGCGACAAGCTGATCTACTACCCCACCGTGACTCGCGAGCCGTTCCGCAACCAGGGCCGTATCACCACGCTGATCGAGAGCGGCAAGCTGTGCGCCGACATCGGTCGGCCGCCGCTCAACCCCGAGACCGATCGGGTCATGCTGTGCGGCAGCCCCGCCATGCTCTCGGATCTTACCGCCATGCTCGACGACCTGGGCTTCCAGGCCAGCCCGCAGCAGGGCGAGCCGGGTGACTATGTCATCGAGCGTGCCTTCGTCGAGAAGTAAGCAGCAGTCGGGAGCCAGGAGCCAGAAGCCAGGAGAGAACCATGAAGATCCTCGTCGCGGTCAAACGCGTCATCGACTACAACGTCAAGATCCGCGTCAAGCCGGATCACTCCGACGTCGACCTCACCAACGTCAAGATGGCCATGAACCCCTTCTGCGAGATCGCCGTGGAAGAGGCGGTGCGGCTGAAGGAGCGCGGGGTGGCGACGGAAGTGGTCGCCGTGACCATCGGCCCCAAGGCCGCCCAGGAGCAGCTGCGCACCGCGCTGGCGCTGGGTGCCGATCGTGCCGTGCATATCGATACGTCAGCCGAGACCGAGGAGCGCGTCGAGTCGCTGGCCGCGGCCAAGCTGCTGGCCAAGGTGGTGGAAGAGGAGCAGCCCGGTCTCGTCATTCTCGGCAAGCAGGCCATCGATACCGACAACAACCAGACCGGCCAGATGCTCGCCGCCCTGGCCGGCCTGCCCCAGGGTACCTTCGCCTCCGAGGTGAAGGTGGACGGTGGCAAGGTCCAGGTGACCCGCGAGATCGACGGCGGCCTGCAGACCGTCGAGCTGACCCTGCCGGCCATCGTCACCACCGACCTGCGCTTGAACGAGCCGCGCTACGCCAAGCTGCCCGACATCATGAAGGCCAAGAAGAAGCCGCTCGACGTCAAGAGTCCGGCCGATTACGGCGTCGAGGTGGCCAGCCGGCTCACGCTGCTCAAGGTCGAGTCACCGGCCGAGCGCAAGGGCGGCATCAAGGTGGGCTCCGTCGACGAGCTCGTGGACAAACTCAAGAACGAAGCCAAGGTTCTTTGAGAACCGTTCTTTGAAAATAGGGATTTGAGGGGAGCCGATCGCATGAGCATCCTGGTACTCGCCGACCATCACGACGGCCAGCTCGTTGGCGCCACCGCCCACGTGGTGGCGGCTGCCGAGAAGTTGAAAGCGTCCATCGGCGGCGACATCGACGTGCTGGTCGCCGGCGAGAACGTCGGCGCCGTGGCCGAGGCCGCTGCCAAGCTCGACGGCGTGAGCAAGGTCCGCGTGGCCGACAACGCCGTCTACGCCCACCAGTTGGTCGAGCCCATGGGCGCGCTGCTGGCCGAGCTGGCCGATGGCTACAGTCACGTGCTGGCTGCCGCCACCACCACCGGCAAGAACGTGCTGCCGCGGGTTGCCGCGCTGAAGGACGTCAGCCAGCTCTCCGAAATCGTCGAGGTGGTCGACGCCGACACCTTCAAGCGGCCGATCTACGCCGGCAACGCCATCGCCACGGTCAAGAGTGCCGACAGCCTCAAGGTGATCACCGTGCGCAGCACCGGCTTCGATGCCGTGGGCGAAGGGAATAGTGCCGCCATCGAGAGCGTCGAGGTCGTGGCCGAGAACACCCAGTCCACCTTCATCAAGCAGGAGCTGGCGCAGAGCGACCGTCCCGAACTGGCCGCGGCCAAGGTGGTCATCTCCGGCGGGCGCGGCATGGGCAGCGGCGAGAACTTCAAGCTGCTCGACGGCATCGCCGACAAGCTGGGTGCCGCTATCGGGGCCTCGCGGGCGGCGGTGGACGCCGGCTTCGTGCCCAACGACATGCAGGTGGGCCAGACCGGCAAGATCGTCGCGCCGGAGCTCTACATTGCCGTGGGTATTTCCGGTGCCATCCAGCACCTGGCCGGCATGAAGGACTCCAAGGTGATCGTGGCGATCAACAAGGACGAAGAGGCGCCGATCTTCCAGGTGGCGGATTACGGCCTGGTGGGCGACCTGTTCGAGATTCTGCCGGCATTCGAGGAGCGGCTGGATCAGTGACCGGCAGTGCCTGATGCCGCTTGTGCGTCTTCCATCGCACGACCATGCCGGGCCTGGAAGCGCTGCAGCTCGCGGGGTTGCGGCGCCTGCCCGGTGAAGATCTCGACATAGGCGGGAATACGCTGCATGCGGACCTCGAGCGTTTCCTGGGTCTTCATTGAGATGTAGCCGATCTGGGTCAGGTAGATGGTGCGGCCGCGCACGTTGGCCGCCAGCGGCTCGAAGCCGTAGCGCTCGAACATTTGCGTCAGTGCCTCGATGCGCGCCTCGTCGGCCATGTCGATTTCCTTGGCCACCTCATCCGACTGCAGCGCCCAGCTGCGCATGGCGAACTCCAGCGGGGAATCGAACAGCTTGGGGTCCAGCCAGCAGTCGAAGACGTTGAGAATCGCCTCGGTAATGCTCTCGGCATAGGCTTCGGTCTGGCGCACCAGGCCCTGGGTGTTCTTCTCCCGCCAGCGCTCGATCAGGGCGTCGAGCAGCGCTTCGCGATCCTTGAAGAACCAGTAGAAACTGGTGCGCGAGACATCGAGCCGCTTGGCCAGCGGCAGGATACGCACGCTATCCACACCGGAGTCGAGCAGCAGCTCGAAGGCGGCGTCGAGCCAGGCATCGCGGGAGCCTTTCCATTTAGTGTTGCTATCACTGCCAGGCGGCATCGAGATGGTTTCTCCCTCATCCGGGGCGCAGCGCAGCAGGTAGGCGCCAGCGAAAGGATGAAGTGTACACCGGTGTCTGGTTAATGTACACGTAGCCACCTGGCTCTGGCTTCGAGCGCGTGATGCGCTCAGGTCAGAAGGTTTGCCGGAGCCGAAGAGCCTGATCTTGATTGAGCCAAGCCAGTCCGAGTGGCCTTAGCAGGTCCGTTTTGGCGCAGAGTCGGGTTCCTGTGTCACCCCGCTCTGCTGCAGGAACCATTTCCGGAAGCGAGTCATGGCCTCTTCGTCTCCCTTGTCCTCACGGTAGGCCATGTAATGGTGCGTCTCTTCCAGCACGACCTCTTGCTCGACGGGCCTGATCAAGAGGCCTTGGTCAATCAGCGGGCCGACGAGATGGTGCCAGCCCAAAGCGACGCCTTGTCCATTGAGCACCATCTGGATCAGCAAATTGTAATCGTTGGCGTTGAAATAATGGGGTCCTTGGGACAGACGATCCTCAATGTCCAGATGATGAATGGCGAGCCATACCCCCCAGTCCACGTGCTCGGCCACCTGGGAGCGGCCATATGGACTCAGGTTGAGCAGCACGCCATCTCGTAGTCCCTCGAGGTTACGGATCTCTGGATGAGCCTCGAGGTAACACGGCGTGCACACAGGATATATCCGGTCATGAAACAACGGAATGCTGATATAGCCATTCCGTACCCGCGACATCTTGGTGATGAAGATGTCTGGATTGACCCCCGGTTCCATGGTCAGGAAGTTCTGGGTCGTGACCAGATTGAGGTCAATGTCTGGATTGTCACTGAAGAAGCTGGGCAGCCGATGTGACATCCACAGCGCCGAAAAGGCTGGGGAACAACATAGCGTGAGGGTGCGCCTGGCACTGCTGCCATGGTCCTTCTGAATACGTTCTGCGGCCTGGGCAATATTAATGAAGGATAATTGTGCTGCATCGAAGAAAATTGAACCGGCATGGGTCAATTCGACCGAGCGACCGGCTCGCTTGAACAGGGGCGTGCCCAGGTGGCTTTCGAGTTCACGGATCTGCCGGCTGATGGCCGCCTGGGTAACGCATAGTGCCTCGGCAGCGCGGGTGAAGTTTTGGTATTTAGCTGCCGCCACGAAGGACCTCACCGCGCGCAGCGATGGCATCTTGAGGAGCTTCTGATCGGGATCGGTATGTGTCGTCATATGCCGGTTGACCTGTCGGTGCCGTATGCCGCCTTGCTACGAAGGTATGAGCATAACATCTAGTCATGCTTTGCCTGGATTAAATGTTGCTTCTTCGGGGAAGAGTCGCCCGCGTACCATCATTTCTAACGTCCGTTCCTTTCCCCTGAATAATCATAAAGGTGCTTATATGAACTTCGATGGTATCTGGACCCCCGTCGTAACGCCCTTCACCCAAGAGGGTGCCATCCAGCTCGAAACGTTGGGCAAGGTAATCGACACCTTGATAGACCAGGGGGTGCATGGCCTGATCATTGGCGGTACGACCGGCGAGTATTATGCGTTGAGCAGGGATGAGCGCAAGCGAGTCCTCGATTTCGTCGCAGGGCATGCCAAGGGGCGTATTCCGATCATGGCAGGCATCAATGCCACGACCACTGAAGAGAGTCTCGAACTCGGGCAACATGCCAAGGCGGCCGGTTTCGATGCCATCCTGGTGGCGGCTCCCTATTATTGCCAGCCGACTCAGGAGGAGCTACTGACGCATGTCCAGCGTATCGACGATGCCCTCGACATGCCGACCATGCTCTACAACTTCCCCGACCGCACCGGCACCCCCATGAGCTTCGAGTTCATCGAGGCCCTGCGCGACCGCCCGAATTTTCAAGCCATCAAGGAGAGCACCGGTTCGGTCGAGCGCATGCATGCCCTGGCCAACGAGTTTTCCGACCTGCTCCAACTGAGCTGTGGCATGGACGATCAGGTACTGGAATTCTTCGTCTGGGGCGCGCGCAGTTGGGTCGGGGTGCCTCCAACTTCCTGGCGCCGGAACATGTGGCGTTGTACCAGGCCTGTGTCGTCGACCAGGACTTCGTCACCGGACGTGAACTCGCTGCTCGCCTGCTGCCGATGCTGAACCTGCTCGAGCAGGGGGGCAAGTTCTGCCAGTACATCAAGTATGGCTGCGAGCTGGCCGGGCTGCCCGTAGGGGCTGCGCGCTCACCGCTGATGCCGCTGAACGAAGCCGAGAAGGCCAGCTTCCAGCGTACCTATGACGCCCTGGTGCAACACCGCGGCTGATAACGGGCGCCGGAGATTCGATCCATGCAGCTGAAATGTCGTTTCCTGCCACAGAATGACGGGCGTTGCGGTTGGTATGAACTGCTGCCGCCGCCGCCTGCATCGACGCCGCTCAGGGGCGAGGTCAAGGCCGACTGGGTGGTGCTGGGGGCAGGGTTGGCCGGTCTGGCCGCTGCACGCCGGCTGGCCGAGCTGCAGCCGAACGCTGCCATCGCCATCGTGGATGCGCGGCGTGTCGGTTTCGGGGCCGCCGGGCGGAATTCCGGTTTCATGGTGGATTTGCCGCACGATCTGAACTCGCACAACTACACCGGGGATCAGTCCGCCGATCGCAAGCTCATCCGGCTCAATCGTGGGGCGATAGATTTCATGCGTTCGATCGTGCAGCAGCATGCCATCGAGTGCGACTGGCGCGAGCAGGGCAAGCTGCACGGCGCGGTAGAGGGTCGCGCGGTACAGGCCCTGGAGACGTTCGCCAAGGGCTTGTCAGCTCTCGGCGAGCCCTATCGCGAACTCGACACCCGCGAGATGAAGGCAATAACCGGCACCGACTTCTATCGTGCCGGAGTGCACGCCCCCGGCGCCGTGCTGGTGCAGCCGGCTGCGCTGGTTCGCGGACTCGGGGCCAGCCTGCCGGAGAACGTACGCCTCTACGAAGACAGCCCCGTCCGCGAGATCGAGGTGGGCCGGCCCCATAAGCTGGTGACCGACAAGGGCAGGCTAAAGGCCCCCGATTGGTGCTGGCCAATAACGCCTATGCCGCCCAGTTCGGTCAGCTCGGGCTCAAGGGCCGGCTTCTGCCCGTCTACACCTACGGCAGCCTGACCCGCCCTCTCAATGCGCAAGAGCTGGCGGCACTGGGGGCGAGGCGTGCTGGGGCCTGATACCGGCCGACCCAATGGGCACGACGGTGCGGCGCATGGGCGACGGGCGCATCTGCATCCGCAATTGCTTTACCTACAACCCCAGTGTCAGCACCAGTGAAAACCGGCTGGCACGAGTGCGTGCCATCCATCGCCGTTCCTTCGAAAGACGCTTCCCCATGCTGCCGAACGTCGAGATGGAATACACCTGGGGAGGCGCGCTGTGCCTGACCCGCAATGGAGGCACGCCGTTCGGCGAGATCGCCCCTGGCGTCTACAGTGCCGTTTGCCAGAACGGACTGGGCCTGACGCGCGGCACGATCTCCGGAAAATTGATCGCCGAGTACGCACTCGGGATCGAGAGCGAACTGCTCGACATCATGCTGGAGCAGCCCAAGCCACAGTCAAACCCCCCCGAGCCACTGCTCGGTATAGGGGTGCGTTCAACCCTTGCCTGGAAGGAGTGGCAAGCCGGAACCGAACTCTGACCCACCCACACGAGGAGAACAACAATGTCCGAGAACCTGACGCGGGAGGCCATCAAGAGCCAGGTCGAGCGACTCGAGTACCGCAACCTGGCCTTCATCGACGGCCGCTTCGTTCCCGCGAGTTCCGGCGAAACACTCGAGACACTCAATCCAGCCACCGGGGAGTGCTTGACGCGAGTCGCCGCCTGCGATTCCGCCGATGTGGACCTCGCGGTCCAGGCTGCCCGTCGTGCCTTCGAGGCCGGCGTCTGGTCGGGCCTCGCACCCGCCGAGCGCAAGGCCACCATGCAGCGCTTCGCCGACTTGATCGAGGAGCACTGCCTAGAACTGGCCGTTCTCGAATCCCTCGAGGCGGGCAAGCCGATCAGTGAGTGCTTCAACGTCGATATTCCCGATACCGCCAACACCATTCGCTGGCATGCCGAAGCCGTCGACAAGCTCTATGACGCCGTCGCGCCTACCGCCAAAGGCGTGGTGGCCACGGTCACCCGCGAGCCGATCGGTGTAGTGGGTGCAGTGCTGCCGTGGAACTTCCCCGCCATGATGGCGGGCTGGAAACTGGGGCCGGCCCTGGCCACGGGTAACAGCGTAGTGCTCAAGCCTGCCGAGCTGACCTCCCTCAGCACCCTGCGGCTAGCCGAGCTAGCGCATGAGGCCGGCATTCCGGCCGGCGTGTTGAACGTCGTGCCGGGGCTTGGTCATGTGGCCGGCAAGGCCATTGGCTTGCACCCGGATATCGACCTGGTTGCATTCACCGGTTCCACCGAAATCGGCCGTCGCTTCCTCGAATACTCGGCGGCCAGCAACCTCAAGCGGATCGTGCTGGAGTGCGGGGGCAAGAATCCGCAGGTGGTCATGCCTGACGTGAGCGACATCAAGACGGTGGCGAGCAATGTCCTGGCGGCTGCGTTCTGGAACATGGGCGAGAACTGCTCGGCGGGTTCGCGCCTGATCGTGCACCGGTCGGTGAAGGATGCGCTGATCGACGAGATGCAGCGCCAGCTCGAGGAGGAATGGGCCACCGGCGATCCGTTGGATCCCGAGGTCAATCTCGGTGCGTTGATCGAAAAGGACCACATGGACAAGGTTCTGGGTCACATCGAGCGTGCCAAGGCCGATGGGCTGACCCTGGTGACCGGAGGGATGCGCATGCGCGAGGAGAGCGGCGGTTATTTTGTCGCCCCAACCGTCTTCGACGAGGTGCCTCGGGATGCCGCGGTGGCCAAGGAGGAGATCTTCGGGCCGGTGCTGGCGGTGATTCCCTTCGATACCGAGGAAGAGGCCGTCGCCATCGCCAACGACACCTGCTATGGCCTGGCAGCCTCGCTGTGGAGCGATGATCTCAACACGGTGCATCGCATGGCCGGGGCGATTCGGGCCGGCACCGTCTCCGTCAACTGCTTCTCGGAGGGAGACATCACCACACCCTTCGGCGGTTACAAGCAGTCTGGCTTCGGTGGCCGGGACAAGTCGGTCTACGCCCACGACCAGTACTGCGAGCTCAAGACGACCTGGATCCAGCTGTCCTGATCCAAGGCTAGCCAACTAGCGGATCCTGAACGGCAATCGTCCTTCGCGCCTAGCGGATGACGATTGCTCGGAGCCGTGCACGACGGTGTGCATCAACCATAACTTCAGGTTTTGCTTTGTACGGAGGAAAAGTCGTTTCCATTACCTTTGCTACAGCTATAGCTTGAAAAAATGCTTGGTCGTGATCGATTGACCAAGTAAGAGATGAATCCCAACTATAAAATATCGCTGGAGATGTGTGATGAAAGTAAAATGCTCAAAGAAAATTTTCACGAGCATGGCTGCAGTCTCTGTTATCGCCGCTCTTGGTTTTTCCGCTTCTACTTGGGCAAGCGATCAGGAGTTAAAGCTTAATATGGTCACTGAGTCGGGTGACCGGGAATCGCCTCAAGGCATGGCGGTCAAAAGGATCTCCGATCTCGTCGCGGAACAGTCTGATGGCAGGATTACCATCAATGTCTTCTATCAGGGAGAGATCGGTGGTCCGCAGGAACTCTTCGATCAGCTGGTCATGGGGAATATCGACCTCTTCCTTGGCTGGCCGCAAACTTCCTACGATGAGCGGCTTGGCGTACTGCAGCTGCCCTACTTGACCTTGGGCTGGGAAGAAGCGCTGGAAGCCTATGGCAAGGATGGTTGGGTATCGGAGGTCATCGGACCCATCCTTTCGGACATCGGCCTGGAGTACCTGGGGCCATTCCCGGAAGGTTTCGGTGGCATTGCCACCAGAAATACTTATGCGACCAGCTATGAAGACGCACGGGGAATCAAACTCCGTTCGCAGCCCATCTTCCCGCTGCCTCAAACCATCCAGGCCATGGGGTTCCAGGCCGTTCCCATCGACTGGTCCGAGGTCTACACCTCCATTCAGACAGGAGTCGTCGATGGTGATTCCAGTAATGTCATTTACTGGGATTATACCTACTTCAATGACCTGCTCGACTACTTCGTCCATTCCAAGCATAACTTCTCATTCTATACTTTCCTGATGAACCAGGATTCCTGGAATGAGCTCGACGAAGAAGATCGCGGTATCATCGCGAATGCCGTGGAAATCGTCGCCAATGAGCAGTTCACGAACGCCAGGGCCGAGGACGAAAAGTGGATCCAGAAGGCCCAGGAAGATGGCATGGAGTATATCGTGCCCTCCGATGAAGAGATGGCCGCTTGGGTCGAACGTGTTCGCGAGACCGTATGGGTCGAGGCGGAGAAGTCTTTGGGAGAGGATGTCATGGCCGCCGTCCGCGAGCATGCCTCAGAACCCAATTAAAAAATAATACCTGCCGGGTGACATGGAGTGGCTTCTGCTGGTGAGGGCCACTCCATGTTCGATACCTTTGGGGTAATACAATGAAAGCTATCATAGAGTTATGTTCCCGTATCGACAATGCACTGGCGGCTGTTATAAACGTGGCCGTTACGGTGTTGGGTTTTTTTATTGCGTTTTCCATGGTGGGTGGCATTGTATTTAGGGCGCTGCTTGGCATACAGGTATTTGGCCTTGAAGAGCTGGTGCTAATGGCCGCCATGTGGTTATACATGCTTGGGGCAGCCTTGGCATCGCGGGAAAGATCTCATCTCAGTGCTGATTTCTTTCAGGCCTTTTCCGATAATGAAGTTCTGCACGATGTAATGAGACTTATCGCCACAGGCCTGTCGTTGGTCATGGCGGTGTTTTTCGTTAACTGGAGCTATAGCCTTTTTTCCTGGGGGTTCGAGAAAGGGCAGGTCACACCTGTGTTCGGTATCCCACAATATTTTTCACAGGTAAGCCTCCTTGTCGCGAGCGTGCTACTGTTGCTCTACGTGCTTCGAGACTTCGTTCATGATGTCAGCAAGATGTTCAGGAAAGCCTGATTTATAGCCCACAAAGGCGTCCCTCCTGAAGAGACTGCCTGACAATAATCGGAGAAACCTATGGGTGCCTTGTTAGCGATAGGTGCGGTCATATTATTAATGGTAATAGGCGTGCCGGTCGTGTTTTCGTTCGCCGCCATGACTCTCGTTCTTTCGTTTGCCTATGATGTCAATATATCATCATTAATGACAACGGGTTTTTGGTCTATCAATTCCATTATATTGCTGGCTCTTCCGTTGTTCATCATGACGGGGTACTTGATGCAGTCAGGTGGCATTGCAGCCAGGCTTTTACGTTTCGTCGAGGCAATCGTCGGCTCATCCCGCAGTGGTATGGGAACCTCAATGGTGATGGCGTGTGGTATCTTCGGTGCCATATCTGGGACAGCGTCGGCGGCAGTAGCCTCGATTGGCACCATCATGATCGATCCAATGGAGAAGCACGGCTACAGCCGACCCTATTCCACTGCCCTGGTCGGGATCTCTTCGCTGCTTGGTCTGCTGATTCCGCCCAGCATCACCATGATTCTATACGCTGTGGTGACTCGGCAGTCCGTTGCGGCCGTATTCCTGGCTACCATCGGTCCGGGCATTTTGCTGATTATATTTCTATGTATAATCAACGCCATCAAGATGCGTAATAATCCTACCTATACCCCTCAAACACTCGCCTTGAGTGACCGTTTTCGTCATATTGGCAGTACAGGTTGGAAAGCCCTTCCCGCCCTGATGCTTCCGGTCATCATCCTGGGTGGGATTTACGGTGGCATCTTCACGCCCACTGAAGCGGCAGCGATCGCTGTCGTCTATGCCATTCCCGTCGGTATGTTCGTCTATCGTGACCTCGACATGAAGACTCTCGCGCGGTGCTTTATCCAGGCCGCCACGACGACTGGCGTCATCATGATAATCCTGCTCTTTTCCTTCGTGGCCAGTCGAATCTTCACCTTCGAGCGAGTGCCACAGCAACTAACGGAACTGCTTCTAGAATTGTTCAAGGACAAGTTGATGATTCTGCTCATGGTCAATATTTTCCTGATCCTGATGGGAATGATCATGGATGACGTGAGTGTCGTGGCCATCCTCAGCCCGTTGCTGCTGCCGGTCATGGAGAGTATCGGTGTTCATCCAGTGCATTTTGCTGCCATCGTGGGTACCAGTGTCGTCATTGGCTGCAATAGCCCTCCCATGGCTCCCATTCTGTTCATGAGTTGCCGAATTGGCCGGGTCGGGATGTCACAGGTCATACGGCCCGCCTTCAGCTTCATGCTGCTGGCTGCCCTGCCTGTGATGCTGATCACCACCTACTGGCCGGCACTGTCACTCTTTCTGCCAAGGCTGTTTGGGTACGTGAGTTAACCGGTTACTGTGGGCGTGTCAGTATTAATTATCGCTCCTTTGTACTGTACCCCGAATGTTGGGATTTAGTGCCCAACGTTCGGGGCGCTTCATACGGTGAGCCGTCTAGGAATTGTAATTAAGTTCACCTTCTGGGGCGGTTCCGAAAAGCCAACATTTAAGAATATGTGGAGTATCTTTCCTTGAGCCAGCAAACACTTTCCACCCATGATGCCGAGGCGTTGGTTGAGCAGGCCTGTCTCGCTGTAGGCGCCAACCCGGCCGCAGCAAGTTCCTTGGCGAAGGCGACAGTTTCAGCGGCACTTTTCGGACATCCTGGCGTCGGATTTCCTCATCTGCTGGATTACCTTTCCGGTTTTCGTGAAGGACGCATTAACACGGAAGCAGAGCCGAAAATTACTTCACCCCTGCCTGCCATCATCCACTCGGATGCGAATGGGGGCATTGCGCAACTCGGCTTCGATTTGGCCATGCCGTCGCTTGTCGAGAACACCAAGAAACTGGGCGTTACGATTTTCACCCAAGGCAACAGCTATACCACCGGTGAATTGGGCTACTATGTTCGCCGTCTTGCCCTGGAGGGCGTGATCGCTCTTGCCGTGTCCAACAGTCCGGCCGTGGTGGTAGGCTCCCCCAGTGGCAAAGTCATTTTCGGTACCAACCCGATGGCGTTTGCCGCCCCTTGGCCGATGTTGATGCACCGCTGGTCATTGACCAGGCATCCAGTGCAACGGCCTTCGTCAACCTGGTAAAAGCGGCGGAAGAGGGTCGAAAGATTCCCGAAGGCTGGGCGATCGACGAAACAGGCAATGTGACCACCGATGCAGCAGCCGGACTGCGTGGCGCACTCTTGGCATTTGGCGGTACGAAAGGTGCTAATGTGGCGCTGATGGTCGAGTGCCTTGCTGCGGGACTATCCGGTGCCTCATGGTCACTCGACATGCCGGATTTCCAGAATGGGGATCAGGTGATCGACGCTGGTTTGACGATCATTGCGATTCAACCCACCGCTATTGACGACCGTTTTTCCACCCGCCTGACCCAGCATCTTGACCGAATCGCCGAACGTGGCGGTACCTACGCGCCCAACCGCCGCCCAGTACGAAGCAGTAGTTCGGATGAGGGGCGCATTAACATCGACGCGGTAGTGCTTGAGAAAATCCGCCGCTTCTTGTAAGCGGCGGATGGTTAGACGGCGGCTCCTTTCACTCAGGCCCAGATGTCCTGCACACAGAATCCTTCTGTGAAAGGGTCGTCGTTATCCAGTACGTACGTATTGATACCGTAAATCCAGCTCGTTCCTGAAATGGTAGGAATGACCGCTTTTCGCGCACCAACTTCCGTTTCCTCGATCAGCCGACCCGTAAACACATTGCCCAGGATTCCCTGGTGGCGAAAGTCTTGATTCAACGGTAGCTCGCCCTTGGCATGAAGGACTGCCATTTTTGCGCATGTTCCCGTCCCGCATGGGCAGCGGTCGATGGCACCTGTCCAGGTGCTGGGCTTATCCCAATCGAAATCACCAGACGCCACTGTCACGACATTCTTCCAGTCTGCGTCTGGACTACTTGCCGGCCCGGAAAGCTGCGAGATCGTAATGCCAATCCTTGGATAGTCAGGATGTTCGACGGGCAATTGTTCAATGGCTGCCTGCCTGATCATGGCCGAAACCCGTGTTATTTCCGCGCCATGCTCGGGGTAAGTTCTATCCAAGGGAACTGGCGGACATCGGCAATGACATAGAACATACCTCCCCATCCTACGTCTACAGTCACCTTGCCCAGATGGGGAACGTCTATTTCCGTGTCGAGATAGGCGGCAAAAGCAGGTACATTCCTGAAAGTGACGTTCTTTACCTTGCCATCCTTGCATTCTGCCCTGATGCGAATGAGCCCGGCCGGTGCCTCGAGAACGAGTTCCGTAACGGGCTCCTGCATCGGCAACATCCCCATCTCGAGCAGTACCGTTGCCACGGAAATAGTGTTGCCACCAGACATGACCGGATATTCGATCTGCTCCATGATGACGTAGCCAGCATCGGCTTCGGGATGGCATGGGGGCACAATGACATTGCAGCAGAGAGGTGGGTAGCCACGGGGCTCACGGAGCATTAACTTGCGCAGTTGGTCATCATTTTCCCGCAACCATACCATTTTCTCATGCACCGTCTTGCCGGGTATGTTGGGAATGCCACCAGTGACGACGCGCATAGGTTCGCCTGCATGCGTATCTATGGCGTGTATGGTTCTCTTGAATGCCATTACTGCCCCCTTTGGACTTGTCGGTAGTGGTATGACGCTTGTAGTTTCAAGCAACCCAGCTTTGAGCCTACATACTTATTTTCCAGCCTTTGCGCATCACAATTCCTTCACCAGCCGCAGGGCGTCGTAGATCGCCGCGTGGGTATTGCGGGACGACACCGCATCGCCGATCCGGAACAGCTGGAAACCATCGCCGGAATGGCGAACGACGGCCTGGGGCCGGCCGACGATCAAGTCCTCGTAGTTGACCTCGCCGCCGTTGCTGGAGTGCGGCTTCAGCTCGAAATAGACGTCGGCCATCGGCGTGATGCCATAGTTGACTACCACCTGGTCGATACGCCGCTCGTAGTTCAGGTCCTGCTTGCCTGCGGGGACGTAGTCGCTGGTGATCCTGGCGAGCAGCTCGCCGCCGTCCCGCTCCACGGATTTCAGCCGATAAGTAGGCGTGAAGGTGACGTTGGGCCGCTGCAGGGAGCGCATGTACGGCACCAGGTTCATGGCCATGATTTCTGCCGAGAAGGTGCGGTCCGGTGTCATGATCTCGAGCTCGGCCCCGGTGGCGGCAATGATCTCCGCGGCCTGCATGGCGGCATGATCGCCGGCATCGTCGAAAAGGAGTACCCGGCTGCCCGGCGGCACGTGGCCCGACAGGATATCCCAGGTGTTGACCACCAGGTCGTGTCCGACAGTGGGCTGGTCTTCCATGGGGTAGCCGCCGGTGGCCACGATCACCACGTCCGGCTTTTCGGCGAGCACGTCCTCGACCTCGGCCCAGACGTTGTAGCGGATCTCGACGCCGAGTGCCTCACAGCGCTCCAGGCGCCAGTCGATGATGCCCATCATCTCGCGGCGCCGCTCGCTCTGCGCCGTGAGGCGCACCTGTCCGCCGGCATTGCTGGCGGCCTCCAGCACCACTACCTCATGGCCCCGTTCGCCGGCGACACGGGCAGCCTCCAGCCCTGCGGGGCCAGCACCGATGATCACCACCCGGCGCTTGTTCGCTGCCTTGGGGATGGTGTGGGGCATGGTGGTCTCGCGCCCGGTGGCGGCGTTGTGAATGCAGTAGGCGGCGCCGCCCTGGTAGATGCGGTCGAGACAGTAATTAGCGCCGACGCAGGGGCGGATCTCCTCCTCGCGGCCCTCGACGATCTTGCGCACGATGTGCGGATCGGCCATGTGGGCACGGGTCATGCCGACCATGTCGACCTTGCCCGAGGCGATGGCATGGCGGGCGGTGGCGACGTCCTGAATCTTGGCGCCGTGGAAGGTGGGGAAATCGACCTGGCGCTTGATCTCCCCGGCGAAGTCGAGGTGCGGGGCGCTGGGCATGCCCTGGATGGGAATCACGTCGGTGAGTCCCGGGTCGGTGTCGATATGCCCGCGCACCACGTTGAGGAAATCGACCAAGCCGCTGTCCTTCAGGCGCTGCGAGATCGCCATGCCGTCGCTGGCCGTGAGCCCGCCTTCCAGCATCTCGTCGCCGGTATAGCGCATACCGACGATGAATTCCTCACCGACCCGCTGGCGAATGGCACGCAGCACGTCGAAGGTGAAGCGCAGGCGGTTGTCGAGATCGCCCCCATACGGGGCCTCAAGAGTGTTGGTCAGCGGCGACCAGAACTGGTCCATCAGGTGGCCATAGGCCATCAGCTCGATGCCGTCGAGGCCGGCAGCGTGCATGCGTTCGGCGGCGTCGGCGTAATCGCTGATCAGGCGCTCGATATCCCAGTCCTCGACCTGCTTGGGGTAGGCGCGGTGGGACGCTTCACGACGATGAGAGGGGGATACCGCCGGCAGCCAGTCGCCCTTGTCCCAACGGGTGCGCCGGCCCAGGTGAGTCAGCTGGATCATTACCGCCGTGCCATGCTCATGGCAGGCGTCGGTGAGTTCCTTCATCCACGGCACCACCTCATCCTTGTAGGCCAGGATGTTGTTGAACACCGGCGGGCTGTCCTTGGCCACCGCCGCGGACCCGGCGGTCATGGTCAGGCCGATGCCGGCCTTGGCCCGCTCGACGTGATAGGCACGATAGAGCGCCTTGGGCATCCCGTCCTCGGGGTAGGCAGGCTCGTGGGAGGTCATCATGAGCCGGTTTTTCAGGGTGAGATGCTTGAGCTGGAAGGGCTGCAACAGCGGGTCGTTGGCCATGGTCGGGTCTCCCTTTTGTTGTGTGCTTGACATTGTCAGCCACGGATGTACACACTCGTCACCTGAATGTACACCAGTGTACATGAGTAGAAAAGACCCTGAGCGTGTTAGCTCATCATGAAGAGACAAGAAACGCCTGGGGCGGGATGTAGGTCTGCACAATAGGAGGTGAAACCATGCCGCAAGACGCTGTTATCGGCATCATCGGTGGGCAGGGGTGGATGGGGCATTCACTGGGTGTGGCTCTGCTGGAGCAGAAGGTGCTGTCTCCAGACCGACTGGTGATCTCCTCGCGCTCCGGCCGTGGCGAGGCCTACCGTGATTGGCCAGAAGTGCGTTGTGTCAAGGACAGCCGTGAGCTGGTCGCCCTGGCGGACATCATCGTGCTCTCCGTGCGTCCGGCGGATCTCGCCGGCCTCGACATCGAAACCGGTGACAAGCTAGTCATCTCACTGCTGGCGATGGCCTCCTTGCAGGAGGTCGCAAGTCAGGTGGGCAGCGATCGGGTGGTGCGCGCCATGCCGAACGCCGCGGCGGAGATCCGTCGAGCTTACCTTCCGTGGTTTGCCTCACCGCAGGTCTCCGATGACGACAAGCGGCTCGTCCAGGCGCTGTTGGCGAGCTGTGGCACGGCGCGTGAGCTTCCCCGCGAGGGCGATCTCGACTACCTGACGGCCTTGAGCGGTGCCGGGCCGGCTTATCCCGCCTTGTTGGCCCAATCGATGCTGGAGCACGCCAGGAGCGCGGGACTCTCCGACGAGATCGCCCGCGAGGCCGTCATGCAGACCCTGGTGGGTGGCAGCCTGCTGCTGGAGAAGTTGGGTACCGACCCTGGCGACATGGTGGAGCGGCTGATTGGCTATGACGGCACCACGGCCAAGGGGCTGAGAACGATGGTGGATGAGGGCATCGGCCAGGCGATTCATCGTGGCCTCGATGCTGCGCATCGGGCCGCGACAGGTTCACGATAGGCTTCGCACCCGAAAAGAAAACAATCGATCAAGAGTCTGGAGAGTATGCAATGAAGATCCTCGTCGCGGTCAAACGCGTCATCGACTACAACGTCAAGATCCGCGTCAAGCCGGATCACTCCGACGTCGACCTCACCAACGTCAAGATGGCCATGAACCCCTTCTGCGAGATCGCCGTGGAAGAGGCGGTGCGGCTGAAGGAGCGCGGGGTGGCGACGGAAGTGGTCGCCGTGACCATCGGCCCCAAGGCCGCCCAGGAGCAGCTGCGCACCGCGCTGGCGCTGGGCGCCGACCGGGCCGTGCATATCGATACGTCAGCCGAGACCGAAGAGCGCGTCGAGTCGCTGGCCGCGGCCAAGCTGCTGGCCAAGGTGGTGGAAGAGGAGCAGCCCGGTCTCGTCATTCTCGGCAAGCAGGCCATCGATACCGACAACAACCAGACCGGCCAGATGCTCGCCGCCCTGGCCGGCCTGCCCCAGGGTACCTTCGCCTCCGAGGTGAAGGTGGACGGTGGCAAGGTCCAGGTGACCCGTGAGGTGGACGGCGGCCTGCAGACCGTCGAGCTGACCCTGCCGGCGGTGATCACCACCGACCTTCGCCTCAACGAGCCGCGCTACGCCAAGCTGCCCGACATCATGAAGGCCAAGAAGAAGCCGCTCGACGTCAAGAGCCCGGCCGATTACGGCGTCGAGGTGGCCAGCAAGCTCACGCTGCTCAAGGTCGAATCGCCGGCCGAGCGCAAGGGCGGCATCAAGGTGGGCTCCGTCGATGAGCTGATCGACAAACTCAAGAACGAAGCCAAAGTGCTGTAACCCCGTTCTTTGAACACCGAGCTTAGAAAGGAGAGACATTCATGAGCATTCTGGTACTCGCCGAACATCACGACGGCCAGCTCGCCGGCGCCACCGCCCACGTGGTCGCGGCGGCCCAGAAAGTGAAAGAGACCATTGGCGGCGACATCGACATCCTGGTCGCTGGCGAGAACGTCTCCGCCGTGGCCGAGGCCGCTGCCAAGCTCGACGGCGTGAGCAAGGTGCGGGTGGCCGACAACGCCGCCTACGCCCACCAGCTGGCCGAACCCCTGGGTGCGCTGCTGGTCGAGCTGGCCGGTGACTATTCCCATCTCCTCGCTGCTGCCTCCACCACCGGCAAGAACGTGCTGCCGCGCGTCGCCGCATTGAAGGACGTCAGCCAGCTCTCCGAGATCGTTGAAGTGGTCGATGCCGACACCTTCAAGCGCCCGATCTATGCCGGCAACGCCATCGCCACGGTCAAGAGTGCCGACAGCCTCAAGGTGATCACCGTGCGCACCACGGCGTTCGATGCGGTGTCAGCCGGCGGTAGCGCCAGCGTCGAGAGCGTCGAGGTCGTGGCCGAGAACACCCAGTCCACCTTCATCAAGCAGGAACTGGCCCAGAGCGATCGCCCCGAGCTGGGCGGTGCGCGGGTGGTCATCTCCGGCGGGCGCGGCATGGGCAGCGGCGAGAACTTCAAGCTGCTCGAAGGTATCGCCGACAAGCTGGGGGCCGCCATTGGCGCCTCACGGGCGGCGGTGGACGCCGGCTTCGTGCCCAACGACATGCAGGTGGGCCAGACCGGCAAGATCGTCGCGCCGGAGCTCTACATCGCCGTGGGCATCTCGGGAGCCATCCAGCACCTGGCCGGCATGAAGGACTCCAAGGTGATCGTGGCGATCAACAAGGACGAGGAGGCACCGATCTTCCAAGTGGCCGATTACGGCCTGGTTGGCGACCTGTTCGAGGTGCTGCCGGAGTTGGAACGCAAGCTGTAATCCCTCCTCAACGCCGCGGGATACCGATCCGTCGCCCGGCCGCCGCAGGCCAGGCGGCGGGCTCGGCCTGGGGCAGGGTGTCGATCTGCTCGGCTATCTCCGGCGGAAAGGGCGCGGGGCGGTGGCTGCTCGTGTCGATGCCCATCAGCATCTGTTCGCTGGTGGCGAGGGTCTCGCCGGCTTCGTCGCTCATGGTGAAGAAGACGTGCAGGCGCTTGGCGTCGCGGTCGAGCAGCAGCACCTCGACAGCCAGCGCCTGCCCCTGGTGGGCCTCGCGCCGGTAGCAGAGGTGGGTCTCCAAGGTGAAGAGGGTGTAGGCGAGACGCTCGCGCCCCTCGGCATCGAGGCCGGTCCGTTCCATTAGCGTATCCACCGCCAGCGAGAACACCCTGGCGTATTCGGCATCGTTCATGTGGCCGTTGTAGTCGACCCACTCCGGTGGGACTCGAGTCGTCAGCAGTAGCGTCATGATGGGTTTCCCCTTGATTCAGTATTTTCGTCTTTTGTCGGCGAAGCGGAACCAACCGAGCAGTTTCCCAAGAATCGGCCTCGATACGGCAAATGCAACTGCCAATAGTCGAAACAGCGCTGAAAAGCATTCCTAAGTTAATTCTGGCTTTCTTGGCTAAGGTATGGGAGAAACCTCTCCAGGGCGCATGCCCATCAAACGCTTGATTGAGGAAATAACAAGATGCTACCTAACAAGACTCTTCTGGCCACCGCCGTGATCGGCGCCATGCTGGCTACTACCGCGAATGCTGAAACCCTGCGCTGGACCCGCTCCGCGGACAGCCTGACCATGGACCCCCACTCCCAGAACGAGGGGCCGACCCACTCGGTCAACCATCAGATCTTCGATACCCTCGTCTATCAGGACATGGACGTCGAGTACCAGCCTGGCCTGGCCACCGAGTGGCACGTGAAGGAAGACGAACCCACCGTCTGGGTCTTCAAGATCCGCGAGGGCGTGACCTTCCATGAAGGCCAGTCGCTGACCGCCGACGACGTGGTGTTCTCCATCGACCGCGCCCGTCGCGAGCCCGCGGACATGCGCGGCCTGCTTACCTCGATTTCCGAGGTGCGTGCCGTGGATGACTACACCGTCGAGATCGAGACCCACGAGCCCAACCCGCTGCTGCCCAACAACTTCACCAACCTGTTCATCATGAGCCGCGAGTGGGCCGAGGAGCACGGGGTGGAAGAGGCGCAGAATTACTCTGCCGGCGAGGAAACCTACGCGGTGCGTAATGCCAACGGTACCGGCCCGTTCCGCGTCGAGAGCCGCGAGCCCGACGTGCGCACCGTGTTCGTACGTAACGACGACTACTGGGGTATCGATCACTACCCGATGGAGATCAGCCGCCTGGTATTCACGCCCATCGAGTCGGCCTCCACCCGCGTGGCGGCGCTGCTCTCCGGCGAGGTCGACTTCCTGCAGGAGACCCCGGTTCAGGACATCGAGCGCCTGGCCAATGCCGACGGTATCAAGAACGAGCAGGGTGCCGAGAACCGCACCATCTTCCTCGGCATGGACGTGGGCTCGGCCCAGCTGCGCACCGCCGATACCGACGACAATCCTTTCGCCGACCGCCGCGTGCGCGAGGCGATCAACCTGGCGGTGGATGCCACCACCATCCAGCGCGCGGTGATGCGCGGCAACTCCCAGCCGGCCGGCATGATCGCGCCGCCCTTCGTCAACGGTTACAGCGAGGAGATGGACGAGGTATTGCCGGCCGACGTCGACCGTGCCCGGGAGCTGATGGAGGAGGCCGGCTACGGCGACGGCTTCCGCGTCACCCTGCACTGCCCCAACGATCGTTACGTCAACGACGAGCAGATCTGCCAGGCGGTGGTCAGCATGCTGGCGCGCATCGGCATCACCGTGGACCTGGTGGCGCAGACCCGCTCGCTGCACTTTGCCGAGCTGGCCCGCGAGGAGTACGACTTCTACCTGCTGGGATGGGGCGTGCCCACCATGGACTCCGAGTACATCTTCAATTACCTCTACCACACCAAGGATGGGAACCACGGCACCTGGAACTTCACCGGCTACTCCGACGAGCGGGTGGACGAGCTGACCGTGGCCATGGGCCAGGAGACGGATGAGGAAGCGCGCAACGAGATGATCCGCGAGGCATGGGAGATCGTGCATGATGAGATCCTCTACATCCCGATCCACCACCAGATGCTGACCTGGTCGATGCGTGACGATATCGACTTCAAGGTGCAGAGCGAGAATACGCCGCACTTCAAATACCTGAAGTTCAACAAGTAAACGTCTCTCGAGACGCGCCCCCGGTGGCCACAAGCCGCCGGGGGCATCGTCGTATTTGGTGATCCCATGCTAGCGTTTCTGATCCAGCGCGTGCTGCAGGCCATCTTCGTGATGTTCGTGGTCGCGCTCATCTCGTTCTCGCTGTTCCACTACGTCGGCGACCCGGTGCTCAACATGCTCGGGCAGGAAGCCACCGAAGCCGACCGCGCCGCACTGCGGGCACAGCTCGGTCTCGACCAGCCGGTGGTGGTGCAGTTCTGGAATTTCATTGTCAATGCCGCTCAGTTCGAGTTCGGCATCTCCTACCGCTCGGCCCGTCCGGTCACCGACCTGATCCTCGAACGGCTGCCCGCCACCCTGGAGCTGGCCATCATCTCGGCGATCTTCGCCGTGGTCATGGGCATCGTGCTGGGCATCTATACGGCGCTACGCCGGCGCAGCTGGCTGGCCAACTTCATCATGACCGCCTCGCTGATCGGCGTGTCGCTGCCCACCTTCCTGATCGGCGTGCTGCTGATCTACATATTCGCCGTGGAGCTCGGCATACTGCCGGCCTTCGGCCGCGGCGAGACGGTGCGCATCGGCAACTGGTGGTCCACCGGGCTACTGACGGCAAGCGGCCTGCGCTCGCTGATCCTTCCGGCGATCACCCTGGGGCTGTTCCAGCTCACGCTGATCATGCGCCTGGTGCGCGCCGAGATGCTCGAGGTGCTGAGCACCGACTACATCAAGTTCGCGCGGGCGCGGGGGCTGTCGAAGCGAGTGGTACATCTGCGCCACGCGCTGAAGAACACCATGATCCCGGTCATTACCATCATCGGCCTGCAGCTCGGCACCATCATCGCTTTTGCGATAATCACCGAGACGGTCTTCCAGTGGCCCGGCGTGGGAGCCCTGTTCATCACCGCCGTGCGTTTCGTCGACGTGCCGGTCATGGCCGCTTACCTGATGATGATCGCGCTGGTGTTCGTGGTCATCAATCTGGTGGTGGATCTGCTCTACTACGCCGTCGACCCACGGCTGCGGGCCCAGGGAGGTGGCAAATGAGCCAGGATATCCAGACCCGGGAGAGTGCCGCGCCGGTGGTTCCCCCCAAGCCGAGCAAGTGGCGTACCTTCCTCGACAGCGATGTCGTCTACTCATGGAAGCGCCAGCCGGTGGTAATACTCGCCACCCTGGTGACGCTGACCATGTTCGCGGCGGCCCTGTTCGCGCCGTGGATCGCGCCGCAGAACCCCTTCGATCCGCGTCAGCTTGAGCTGATCGATGCCTTCACGCCGCCGCTGACGACCTCTGACTTCACCGGCAACTTCTACCTGCTGGGCAGCGACAGCCAGGGCCGCGACGTCTTCTCGGCGATTCTCTACGGCTCGCGCATCTCGCTGCTGGTGGGCTTCGCCGCGGTGATCTTCGCCCTGGTGATGGGCACCGCCCTGGGCCTGTTGGCGGGCTTCCGCGGAGGCTGGCGCGACGCGCTGATCATGCGCATCGCCGACGTACAGCTCACCTTCCCGTCGATCCTGATGGCGCTGTTGATCTTCGGCGTCATTCGCGGCTTCCTGCCGCGCTCGATGCACGCCGAGGTGGCGATTATCGTGCTGATCATTGCCATCGGGCTCTCCGACTGGGTGCAGTATGCCCGTGCGGTGCGCGGCGCCACCATGGTGGAGAAGAGCAAGGAGTACGTGCAGGCAGCGCGGGTGATCGGGCTGCCGGCGCGCAAGATCCTGTTCCAGCACATCCTGCCCAACGTGCTGCGGCCGGTGCTGGTGATCGGCACCATCGGGCTGGCGCTGGCCATCATCGCCGAGGCCACGCTGTCATTCCTGGGGGTCGGCATGCCGGCCACCCAGCCGAGCCTGGGCACCCTTATCCGGGTGGGCCAGGATTACATGTTCTCGGGAGAGTGGTGGATCCTGCTCTTCCCCGGGGCGGCGCTGCTGATGCTGGCGCTCTCCGTCAACTTGCTGGGAGACTGGTTGCGTGATGTCCTCAACCCCAAGCTCCGATAATCAACGCCTGGCTCAGCGCAGCGCTGCTCCGGAGGCGGGTCACGAGCCCGACACCGCAGGGCAGGAGCCGGTCCTTTCCGTACGCCATCTGCGGGTGGAGTTCCCGACCCGCCATGGCACTCTGGTGGCGCTCGATGACGTCTCCTTCGACATCGCTCCCGGCGAAGTGCTGGGCGTGGTAGGCGAGTCCGGGGCCGGCAAGTCGATGACCGGCAACGCCGTGATCCGGCTGCTCGAGCCGCCCGGGCGCATCGCCTCGGGGGAGATTCACCTCTCGGGCAAGCGCATCGATCACCTGCCGGAAGACGAATTCGTGCCGCTGCGCGGCCGTCATATCGGCATGATCTTCCAGGACCCGCTGACCAGCCTCAACCCGCTGTTTTCGATTGGCGACCAACTGGTGGAGACCATCCGCGCGCACCTGCCGATGAGCGAGCGCCAGGCTCGCGAAGAGGCGCTCAAGCTGCTGCGTGAAGTGGGCATTCCCGCTCCCGAGAACCGGCTAGACAGCTACCCGCACCAGTTCTCCGGCGGTATGCGCCAGCGCGTGGTGATCGCCCTGGCGCTGGCGGCGCGCCCCGAGTTCATCATCGCCGACGAACCCACCACGGCGCTGGACGTCTCGGTGCAGGCGCAGATTCTCGCCCTGCTCAAGCGCCTGTGTGCCGACCATGGCACCGCGGTGATGCTGGTCACCCACGACATGGGCGTGATCGCCGAGACTGCCGACCGGGTGGCGGTGATGTACGCCGGCCGGCTGATCGAGATCGGCCCGGTCGACGAGGTGGTGCGCAACCCGCAGCACCCCTACACCAAGGGGCTGATGGCCTCGATTCCCGGCATTACAAAGAAACTCGAGCGCCTCTACCAGATCGAGGGTTCCATGCCGCGGCTGGCGGCGATTCCTTCGGGCTGCGCCTTCAACCCGCGCTGCCCTCATGCCCAGCAGCGCTGTCGTGACGAGAGGCCGGACCTAATGCCGGCAGAGGGCAGCCGGGCGGCCTGCTGGCTGCACGACCCGGTCGACCCGCTGCCGCCGCGGCAGGATGCAGAGGGACGGGAGGTGAGCCATGTGCGCTGATACGGCAGTGAAAAAGACCACGGCGGCGCAGGGCGAGATCCTGCTCGAAGCCCAGGACCTGGCGCGCTATTTCGACGTTTCCAAGCCTTGGCTCAACCGGGTCATCGAGCGCAGCGAACGGCTCACGCTCAAGGCGGTGGACGGTGTGGGCTTCTCCATTCGCCGCGGCGAGACCCTCTCGCTGGTGGGCGAGTCGGGCTGCGGCAAGTCCACCGTGGCGCGGCTGGTGGTGGGGCTCTACGGGCTCACCCGCGGCAGGCTGGTGTTCGACGGCGAGGACATCAGCGACCTGGCCAGCCGTACCGGGCGCCAGGCCGCCAGCGTGCGCAAGCGTTTCCAGATGATCTTCCAGGACCCCTACGCCAGCCTCAACCCGCTGTGGCGGGTGGGCACCATCATCGGCGAGCCACTGCGCTTCTTCCGCCCCGAGATGAGCGCCACCGACCGCCGCCGCCGGGTGGGCGAGCTGCTCGAGCAGGTGGGGATGTCGGCCATGGATGCCAACCGCTACCCGCACGAGTTCTCCGGCGGCCAGCGTCAGCGTATCTCCATCGCCCGGGCACTCGCCAACGAGCCGGAGTTCATGATCTGCGACGAGCCCACCTCGGCGCTGGACGTCTCGGTGCAGGCGCAGATCCTCAACCTGATGCGCGACCTGCAGGACGAATACGGCCTGACGTACCTGTTCATCAGCCACGACATGGCGGTGGTCAAGCACATGTCGGACCGCATCGCAGTGATGTACCTGGGGCGCATCGCCGAGATCGCCCCGGCCGACCAGCTCTTCGAGAACCCCCACCATCCCTACTCGAAGATGCTGCTGGCCGCGGTGCCGTCGCTGGAGGGCGTGGGCAAGGAGCGCAGCGTGATCCAGGGCGAGGTGCCCAACCCGGTGCATCCACCCTCCGGCTGCGCCTTCCATCCGCGCTGCCCTCACGCCAACGCCCGCTGCCAGGCCGAGGTGCCGCGGCTGATCGCGCGCAGCGACGGCAGCGAGGTGGCGTGCCACGGCGTCGAGGAGGGCAGGTTGCCATGAGGCGCACGGCCTGATGCTGGAACTGCTCTCGCCGCTGGCGGCCGGGGTCAACCTGGCCCTGGTGCTGCTTTCCGTGGCGACTTCGGCGCTCTCTGCGGCGGCCGGCATCGGTGGGGGCACGCTGCTGATCATCGCCATGGCCCAGGTGATGCCGGCCACGGCACTGATCCCGGTGCACGGCATGGTCCAGCTCGGCTCCAACGGCGGTCGCGCGGCGATGACCTGGCGTCACGTGCGCCGCGACATCGTCGCGGCCTTCCTTCCCGGGGTGATCGTTGGCGCCGTGGTGGCAGCCTGGTTGCTGATTCGCCTGCCTTACGGCGTGCTGGAGCTGTGTATCGCCGCCTTCGTGCTCTACTCCTGCTGGGGGCCGGGCCTGCCCCAGCGGGCGGTGGGACGCACCGGCACCGTGATCGCCGGTGCGCTTACCACCCTGCTCTCCAGTTTCGTCGGCGCCAGCGGCCCCATGGTGGCCTCGTTCATCAAGCTCGGCATGAGCGAGCGGCTGCCACGGGTGGCCACTTTCGCCACCTGCATGACGCTCCAGCACACCACCAAGGCGTTCATCTTCGGCTTTGCCGGCTTCGTCTTTCGTGACTGGCTGGGGCTGATGCTGGCGATGGTGGTGGCAGGGTTCGTCGGAACCTGGCTGGGCCTGCGCCTGCTGAACCGGGTGACCGATCACCGCTTCGACTTTTTCTTCAAGTGGACGCTGACCCTGCTGGCGCTGCGCCTGATCTGGCTGGGCGTGGCACGGCTGTTGGGTTTAGGCTGAACGTGAAGGGCTGGCCTAATCGGAAAGGAGTCTGCCAATGAACCGTATCTTGTCTGCTCTGCTGCTCGGCTCCCTGCTGCTGTTGACCGGCTGTGCCGGCACCTGGGACCCGCGGGATAGCGCGACCGAGCTGGTACCCGGTCGGTCCTACGAGGCCATGACCGCGGGGCAGCGTTACTTCACCTTTACCCTGGATGCTCCCGCCCGCGTGGTGCTGGAGAGCCACACCTTCCCAGGCGATACCGGGCTGGTGGAACCTGCAGGACAGCTACTCGATGCCAACGGACAGGTGGTGGAGCGTGACTGGAACAGCGGCCGCAACGGTAACTTCCGGATCGAGCGCCAGCTCGAGCCGGGCGTCTGGTACCTGCGGGTGACCACTCCCCATGCCAGCCCCAGCTCCTTCGGAACGATGGAGCGCGACTACCGTTATTCGGTGACGCTGAGGATCGACAGGAATCGCTGAAGGTGGCGGATACAGAAAAGCCCCGGCGGCAGGCCGGGGCAGGTACGATCGAAAACCGCACAGTGAGACGGTCAGAACTCATAGGTCGCGGAGAGCCAGAAACTGCGGCCATCCAGGGCGACGCCGTCGGTGGAGCGACCGGTTTGGGTGTAACGGTAGGCTTGATACGTATCACCCTGCCACTCGTAGCTGTCCGACTTGCCGAAGTCCTTGTCGAGCAGGTTGTAGATCGTGCCGGTCAGGCGCACCCGGTCGGAGAAGCGGTACGTGGTACGCAGGTGGAACAGTTCGTAGCCATCCAGCCTGTTGCCCACTTGCTCGTATAGCGCCAGGTCTTGACCACCCGTCGGAATGCCGTCGCTGAACCGTTCGCGTGAGGAGTAGTACTCGCCTTCGAGAGTGGTATTGAGCCTTTCCGTCACGTCCCAGCCCAGGCTGGCGGTCAGCTTGTGCTTGGGTGCGTTGGTGAGCAGCATGCCCTCTTCCTCGCCCGAAGTGATCTCGGTGTCGGTATAGGTATAGCCGCCACGAACCTCCCAAGCGGGAGCAAAACGGTAGCGCGCCTCCAGCTCGATGCCCCGGGTTCTTGCCTCATCGATGTTGAGCAGCTGGGTGAAGCCGGTCTGTTGGGAGAAGTTGCCCACGCTGATGCAGCCGGGAACATTGCCGTCCGGGTGCAGGCAGTTGGGGATCTCCGCGCCTTCGGCAATGCGGTCGGTAAAGCGGTTATAGAAGGCCGTACCGCTGACCGTCAGACCGCCCAGGTTGTCGTAAATAGCGCCCAGCTCGTAGTTGGTGCTTTTCTCAGGCTCGAGATCGGGCGAGCCGATGGTGACCGTTTGCCCCTGATTGCCGAAGCCGGTAATGCCGTCATGCAGCTGGTTGAGTGTCGGTGTCTTGTAGCCCCGGCTGACGCCGCCCTTGAGCGTCCAATGGTCGGTGGTGTTCCAGACCAGATAGCCGCGCGGACTGAAGTGACCGCCGAAGGCATCATGATGCTCGTAGCGACCGCCCAGTGTGAGCGCCAGGTCGTCGCGTAGCCACCATTCGTCTTCGGCGAACAGCGCCCAGCTTTGCTGTTCGAAGGCTTGATCGCCAGCCGCGCCGTCTTCGAGGCGGGCGTCGATGTACTGGCCGCCCATGGTGAGCATGTGAGTATCGAATGGCATGGTGAACTTGGTATCGAAGACGATATCCCGGTTCTCCAGCAGCCGTGGCTCGCCTCCCTGCGCCTCGTAGCCGTACTCTGGTGCGCTGCCTGCCGGCAGGGTGCGACCCAGGGTTTCGGTCGTGTTGTGAGTGAGGCTGCTCTCCAGCGTACCGGCTTCGAAGCGTCCGGTATGGCCGATGGCTATCTGGTCGCGGTTGAAGCGCAGCTCGTCCTCATAGCCCCAGAACTGGCCTGGCTGGGGCTCGCAAGTGGCGCGATTGGTGCCGTCCAGCGTACCCAGGCGGCAGTCGTCGTTGGAGTAGCTCTGACGAGCGCGCTCCGCGTCCAACCAGACGGAGTTGCTGTCATCGGCGCGTAGTGTCAGCCGACCGCCCAGCGAGTAGATCCGTGCTTCGGTGGCGCGAGGATCGCGTCCGGCGCTGTCGGGAATCAGGCGCTCGGAAGCATCGCGATCGAATAGACGACCGCGCAGTTGAAGACCCAACACATCGTCGATCAGCGGGCCCGAGGTGTAGAAGCTGATACCTTGGGAGTTGCCCGCATCCCGGTCCTGCTGGAAGGTGGTGTCCAGTGTGACACTGCCTGCCCAGGTGTCGCTGACGGGGCGGGTAATGACATTGATGACGCCACCCATGGCATCGGAGCCGTACAGGGTCGACATGGGGCCACGAATGACTTCGATACGTTCGATGGCAGACAGTGGCGGCATGAAGCTGGTGGCGGTTTCGCCGAAACCGTTGGGCGTCACGTCGCCCGAGGCGTTTTGCCGGCGGCCGTCGATCAGGATCAACGTATAGTTGCTCGGCATCCCGCGAATACTCACGTTCAACCCGCCTGTCTTGCCCATGCCTGAACGGACGTCGACGCCGGGCACATCGGCGATGGCCTCAGCAATGTTCGAGTAGCGCTTGCGCTCCAGTTCTTCGCGGGGAATCACCGAGATGCTGGCAGGGGCGTCGTTGAGTGCCTGTTCGAAGCCGGCGGCGGTCACGACGATGCTATCGAGGCGCTTGGCGTCCTCAGCCTGAGCGGCAAAGGCAATTGGCGCACTGGCAATCGCGACGACCAGCGCGGTGCGGCGAGAGTGGAGCATGAGATCACCTGCTTTGCGTGAAATGATATTGATTATCAAACGCAGGTGATTCTAATGCGAAAAGTTCCCTTTGCTCAGGAGGAAGCCGGGCAACATTACGTTGCGTGCCGTGCAACGACTGCCGGGTGGGCCATACCGTGAACAGTGCCTGGCTCACCAAGGCTCGGTTCCCACTCGGCAGGCGTGGCTTGGCGCAAGAAGGTGAGCAAGGCACTCAAGCGCCGAGGACGCGGGCCGTAGGGATAGAGCAGCGTTACAGGCGTAGGGGCAAGGCTCCATTCCGGCAAACAGCGCTCAAGCGTACCGGGATGGGCTCGCTCGCGTGCCGCTGCCATCCAGTCAGGCATGATTCCCAGCCCATGACCGCGGGCGATGGTATCGCCATGCAGCATCTGCTGGTCGACGCGAAAGCGCGATTCAGGGGGTGTGAAACGAAACTCACCTTGCTGTGGATGGGTAAGGATCAGCCCATGCTCGGCTTCGCCGAGCAGATCGATCCAGGCGTGCTGAGTGAGCTCGCGAGGATGCTGCGGATGACCGCGCTGGACGAAGTAATCGGGGTGACCGTATAGGCTCCGACCAAGCCAGCCCAGCGTTTCCTGGCGCAATTCGCTGCCGTGGACCTCCCCCAGCCAGAGAGTCACGATTTGACTCTCGGCAGACAGGGGCGGCGTGGGACAGGTCTGCAGGGTCAGACGCACGGCGGGATGAAGGCTCATGAACTGCGCCAGGCTAGAAGCCAGCCAGCTACGCGCCAGAGCGTTATGCGTAGCCACATGCAGCTCGCCGCTGACCTCTTCGCTCAGTTCCTCCAAGGCCTGATGGCTTTGTTCGGCAAGCTCGAGAATTTGCCGGCAGTAGGCGTGGAACAGCTGGCCGGCCTCGGTGGGTAGCAGGCGATTGGACTGACGGCGCAGCAGCGACTGGCCCAATTGGCGTTCTAGCTGGGAGATGCGCCGGCTCAATGTCGACTTGGCCAGGTTCAGGGCGCGGGCACTGCGAGTCAGACTGCCGGAGCGCATGACATGGTCAAAGGCGAGAAGCTCGTCGAGATCGTACATCTAGGTCTCCAGCGCCAGGTTTGCGTTGCATATGGCCGAACAGTGTACTCTACGCATATGCAAATAAAAACCATTATTGTTAGTGAGGCGAGCAAGGCCGTTGCGCAATCGGCAACGTCTCGTTCCATGGCGACCACGCGGCTTGATTGTGATAATAATTCGCATTACATATTTTTCTTTTGGCATGGGGAACGACAATGAACCGTGGGCGAATCGGTGAAAGGGCGAAGTGCTGGTTCTGGCTGGCTGCGGTAATGCTGGCGCTGACGCCCACGATGGTCTGGGCCGAGAGAAGCGTGGAAACGGCCTTTGGCGAGGTAGTCGTGCCCGATGCTCCACAGCGGGTGGTTACCCTTCACGAGGGCGCTCTCGATACCGCCCTGGCGGTCGGCATCATGCCCTTGGGTGCCGTGACCACCCGTGGCGGCGACGGTGTGGCCCGCTACATCGAGGCTCATCTCGACGGCGAGCGCCCGACTATTGTCGGCGTGGTGCGCGAGATCAATCTAGAGGCCGTATTGAGGCTGGGGCCGGACCTGATCCTGGCCCCGCCACAGCTATCGGAGGCACAGTACCGGCTGCTCTCGCGCATGGCCCCTACCGTGGTGCCGCTGTCCGAAGGGCTTGACCCCGAGCTGTGGCGGGATGAGGCGCGTCTGCATGCCCAGGCCTTGGGGCGCGGGGCGGAAGTCGAAGCGTTGCTCGAACAGGTCGATGCCAGGGCCGCCGAGATTGCCGAGCGCATCGTGGCCGATGAGGCGCCCAGTGCTGTGTTGGTACGTTGGATGCCGCAAGGTCCCATGGTCTTGTCCGCCGACCTGTTTACCGCTGGACTGGTACGTGCCGCCGGCGTAGAGATCCACGATGCCGGCCTGGTGGAAGAGAGCAAACCGCACAGCGATACCCTGAGCCTGGAGAACCTTTCTCGCGTCGATGCCGACTGGCTGTTCCTGGCCACCCTCAACGAGGAAGGACGCGACGCACTCGAGGCCGCCAGGGCGTCGCCGGCCTTCTCCCGACTCGACGTGGTGGCTCGCGATCAGGTCGTACCGGTCGATGGCCAGCTGTGGACGAGTGCCACCGGCCCGCTGGCGGCACTGGCGATCCTTGACGAGCTAGACACCGCGCTGTCGCCTTGATGGACGCGGTTTCCCGCACGGGCGCTCTTGCGGCCCGCCGCCTCACCCTGAGGCTGGCGGGCCTGATAGTGTTACTAGCCCTGGTTTGCCTGGCCAGCCTGCTGTTGGGGGCCGGTGATGTCGGCCCGGCCCGGGCGCTTGCCGTATTGATGGGGCAGGGCGATGCCGAAGCCAGGTTCGTTCTCGGCTCGCTGCGTTTGCCGCGTACCCTGATCGGACTGGTGGTGGGGTTGTCGCTTGGCGTGGCTGGCGCTCTGCTGCAGGCGGTCACACGTAACCCGCTGGCCGAGCCGGGACTACTGGGTGTCAGCGCGGGTGCGGCTTTCGCCGTCGCGCTGGCGCTGCTATTGGGTGCTACGGCAACGACGATGCGGGTCGGCGTGGCCCAGCTCGGCGCCATGGCGGGCTGTCTCTGCGTACTGGGTGTGGCCCGGGTAAGTGGAGCCGGCAATGATCCGGTGCGGCTGGTGTTGGCTGGCGCTGCGCTGACGGGCCTACTGCTCTCGCTCACTTCACTATTGCTGTTGTTCGATCAGCGCGCCGCCGACGAGATCCGCTTCTGGATCGTCGGCAGCCTGGCTGGCCGGCGCCTCGAGCATCTCGTTGCCATCCTGCCTAGCCTGTTGCTGGCCGGCGGGTTGGTACTTGCCGTGGCCCGTCCCTTGGCGGCAATGGCGCTTGGCGAACGGATCGCGAGTGGCCTTGGGCACCGCCCGGGGCTGATCCGGCTGCTGGTTATCGTGGCCGTGGCGCTGCTGGTAGGAGCGGCCACCGCCACGGCCGGCCCCATCGCCTTCATCGGCCTGGTCGTACCGTTCGCCGCCCGGGCGCTGGCCGGCCCCGACATTCGCCGTACCCTGTGGTTCTGTCTGCCGCTGGGGCCGCTGATGGTGATTGCGGCCGACATCGTCTCGCGGTTGCTGGTCGCGCCTTCGGAAATGCCGCTGGGAGTGCTCACTGCCTTGTGTGGCGCCCCGGTGCTGGTGGCCGTGGTGCGAGCACGCCGCATGCCGACCCTCTGAGTGATGAGTATGGGAAGGGAAAGAGTCTCCATGTGCCGTGATGCATCAGCCCATAACCAGGCGCGACAGTGGCCCGATACAGAACGATGCGAGGGGGGCGCAACCGATGTCGTCGCCCCACCGGGGCACTGGCATCTGGCGTGGCAGGCGGCTGACGGCAGTGCCCCGTATAGCCTGTTGATCGATCGACGTGCCTTCGTGGCCGCCCTGATCCTGCTGTTGGCGCTGCTGATGGCATCGTTCGGCTACTTGGCCATGGGCAGCAGCCCGCTACCGCCACAGGCAGTGCTGGCGGCACTGGTGGGGCTCGGCGACATGATGGCCGTGTTCCTGGTGCAGGAACTGCGCTTGCCGCGACTGGCCGCTGCCTGCCTTACCGGCGCCGCCTTCGGCGTGGCCGGCTGTCTGATGCAGACCCTGGCTCGCAACCGCCTGGCCACCCCCGGCATCATCGGTATCGACAACGGGGCCACCGCCTTCGCCGTGGCCTCGGTGATCGGCCTGGGGGTCTCCCTGGCGCCACCGGCCATGGCCCTGGTGGGGGCGACCACAGCGGCTGCCCTGACCTTCGGCCTGGCTGCCGGGGGCGGTACCCAGGGCTACCGATTCATTGTCGCCGGCATTGGAGTTGGCGCCGTGTTCGGTGCCATCACCCAACTGCTGATGGCCAAGGTGCACATCGATACCGCCAACGCCGCCTATCCCTGGACAGTCGGCTCGCTCAACGCCCGACCGGCAGGGGCCGTCACGCTGCTCGCCGTCGGCTTGCCACTCGGCTTGGGCGCTGCCCTCTGGCTCACCCGTGCACTCAGCCTGATGCGTTTCTCGGACGCCGTAGCGTCCGCTCTCGGCCTGCGCGTCTCACAACGGCGTTGGCAGGTACTGGCGGTTTCGGTGCTGCTCACCGGACTTGCCGTCGCCGTAGCCGGCCCGGTGGGTTTGATCGGCCTGATCGGCCCCGAGATCGCCCGTTCGTTCTCCTCGCCGCGAGGAGTGCCGGTCGTGGCCTCGGCGCTGGCGGGCGCGCTGGTGATGGTGCTGGCCGACCTGGCGGGGCGGGTGCTGCTCTCGCCCCTCGAGATCCCTGTGGGCATCGTCACCGCCGTGGTGGGCGGCCCCTGGCTGCTGTGGATACTACTGCGACCGGCTTCGAGGAACCTGGCATGACCCGACACGAACTCGCCACCCGCGACCTGACCCTGTGCCACGGCCATACGACCATCATCGACCGCCTGGCGCTCTCCCTGCCGGCGGGAAAGGTCACCGCCATCGTCGGGCCCAACGGCTGCGGCAAGTCCACCCTGCTGGCCGGCCTCTCGCGGCTGCACGCGCCCAAGCAAGGGGCCGTGCTGCTCGATGGCAGGAATATCCAGCAGCTGCCGGCGCGGGAACTGGCGCGGCGGTTGGCGCTGCTGCCCCAGGAGGCCATCGCCCCGGAGGGGCTGACCGTGGCCGAGCTGGTGCGCTTCGGCCGCCAGCCTCACCAGGGCTGGCTGCGCCAGTGGTCGGCGGAGGATCAACGGATGGTGGGCAAGGCGCTGGCTGCGGCTGATGTGAGCGAGCTAGCGGATCGGTCCTTGGACACCCTCTCGGGCGGTCAACGTCAGCGCGCTTGGATCGCCATGACCATCGCCCAGCAGACACCGCTGCTGCTGCTCGATGAGCCCACCTCGGCGCTCGATCTCGGCCACCAGATCGAAGTCTTCGAACTGGTGCGGCGCCTTGCCGCCGAGGGGCGCACCGTGGTGATGGTGCTGCACGACCTGGCCAGCGCCTGCCGCTACGCCGACCACCTGCTGGCGCTGCACAACGGCCAACTGGTGGCCGCGGGCCCGCCGAGCGAGGTCGTCACCACTGAGCTGGTACGCCGGCTCTACGACATCGACTGCACATTGATCCCCGACCCCGCCACCGGCAGCTTGCTGTTGGCCAACGTGAGGCGGGCGCGGCAGTGCGTAGGCGTCTGAACGCTCGACCATCCTTAAGACACCACGACGCCAGCGCTCCCTTCGAGCGCTGGCGTCGTGTGCGAACCGTCGCCCCCACCCGGCTAGCGGGAGCGAGAACGAAGCGATCAGGACTCGATCGGGGCGCGCCAGTCGTCGGAACCGGAGGTGCCGGCGACGGTGTGTTCCCAGTCGATCTTGCGGTAGGCCAGGGAGACGTCCATCAGCTGAGTGAACTCGGCCTTGGTGGCGTCCTGGGCGTGCGGCATGCGCAGGTTGATGTCGACGATGGTGGCGTCGGTCAGGGTGGTGGTGAAGAAGTGCTCCTGCTTGCCCTCGACGGAGGTGCGGTACCACTTCAGTTCCACGTTGGGCAGCATCTCGCCGGAGGCTAGGGCGTTGTACATCAGCGGCACGGCCTTGTTCAGGGCCACGGTGAAGACGAACGGCTTGTGGGCGCGCTGGCCGGAAGGCTGGCCGGACTGCGGGTCGGTGGGCACGGTCACGACGTGCTTGAACTCCTGGACCAGCATCTCGTCCTCGTGGCCTTCCACGTAGATGTTGCCCACGGAGTCCGGGGTGAAGGCACCGGCGGTGATGTTGCCCTGGGTCTGGCCTTCGATGCTGATATAGCAGGGAGTCGGCATGGTCTGCTCCTTGACGATGTGAATGAAATGTCCCGATGGACGGTGCATAAGGGGCAGGAAGCGTGCCGGATATGAGAAACACAAGAAAAAACAAAGCGATCAGGGATTTTGCACTACCAGGCCTAAATAGAATTAGGCAACAAGTTGCCCAGAGCGGGCAAGATCTTGCCCGGCCGGGCAATAAGTTGCCTGATTAAAATTAAATTGGTTGGGGCGGATGAATGAGGAAGTGGTATATGTGTTGGGTGAATTGATATGTTATAACATCTGCTTTTTGGGAGAGAGACCCATGCAGGCCGACCCCGAGGCGCAGCAACTGCTGGCAATGCCGGAAGAGGCGTATATGAACGCCGCCCAGCTCGACTACTTCCGACGTCGGCTCCTGGCCGAACAGGCCGAGGTGGAAGGGCATCTGGAGGAGGTGCGCAAGGCTATTGGCGACAACGAGCGCAGCGGTGACGAACTCGATCGCGCCGCGGTTGAGGAGGAGCTGCGCCTGCTGTTGCGCCAGGCCGATCGCGAGACGCGACTGTTGCGCAAGATCCGCCAGGCGCTGCGACGCATCGAGGAAGGCGACTACGGCTACTGTGCCGAAACCGGCCAGCCCATCGGTCTGCCGCGCCTGCTGCTGAGGCCGACGGCAGAGCTATGCCTGGAGGCCAAGGAGCGCCAGGAGCAGCGTGAGCATCACTACAGCAAATCGCGAGGAGACCAATGATGACGAGTGCCCTGTTGCCCGTGACCGTGCTGTCCGGCTTCCTCGGTGCCGGCAAGACCACTTTGCTCAACCATATCCTGGCCAACCGGGAAGGGCGCCGCGTGGCGGTGATCGTCAATGACATGAGCGAGGTCAACATCGATGCCGCCCTGGTGCGAGGTGGCCCTGGTGAGAAGGAAGGTGAGGTCGCTCTCAATCGAGCCGAGGAGCGCCTGGTCGAGATGAGCAATGGCTGCATCTGCTGCACGCTGCGTGAGGATCTATTGGTGGAGGTGAGTCGTCTGGCGCGGGAAGGCCGCTTCGACTACCTGGTCATCGAATCGACAGGCATCTCCGAGCCGTTGCCGGTGGCGGAGACCTTCACCTTTGAAGATGAGCAGGGGCAGAGCCTCTCCAGCGTTGCGCGGTTGGACACCCTGGTTACGGTGGTCGATGGCGCCAACTTCCTCGAGCAGTACTACGCGGCGAAATCCCTGGCCGAGGCGGGTGAGAGTCTCGGCGAAGGCGACGAGCGCAACGTGGCTGACCTGTTGGTCGATCAAATCGAGTTCTGCGACGTGCTGCTGATCAGCAAGACCGACCTGATCGACGAAGCACGGCTGGCAGAGGTGAAGGCCGTACTGCGCTCGCTCAACCCCGACGCCGAGCTGATCGCCATGGCCAATGGGCAGGTGCCGCTCGACAAGGTGCTCGATACTGGCCGCTTCAGTTTCGAGCGGGCCCAACTGGCACCGGGCTGGCTCAAGGAGCTGCGTGGCGAACACGTGCCCGAAACCCAGGAGTACGGTATCTCGAGCTTCGTCTACCGTGCCAGGCGGCCCTTTCATCCACAGAAGTTTCATGACCTCTTGCATGGCGACTGGTTCGGCGGCAAGCTGCTGCGGTCAAAGGGGTTCTTCTGGCTTGCCACACGGCCGCAGTTCGCCGGGCAATGGAGCCAGGCGGGCGGTATCGCCCACTACGGCTTTGCCGGCATGTTCTGGAAAGCGGTGCCCAAATCGCGCTGGCCCAAGGATGCGGAAAGCCGGGCTTATATCATGGAGCAGTGGGAAGAGCCTTTCGGCGACATGCGGCAGGAACTGGTCTTCATCGGGCAGAACCTCGATGAGGCCAGGATACGCCAGGCGCTGGACGACTGCCTGATCGGTTCTGCCGAACTGGCGGATGGTCCTGCGGGCTGGGCCTCTCTGCCCGATCCCTTTCCGGCCTGGGAGCACCCTGGCAGCATCGGGTAAGGCAGCATGTTATTCCGGTTGATTAATAAACCGATCTTTGATGGAAGCCGCCGGAATATATGCAAAAAAACTTGCTATTCCGGCTGTAAAGCGTTTCGTTAACCGCCATACTGAGGCTAGGTCCGCTTTAGAAACGGACTACAGGGGAATCACAAGGGAACCAGAGGTGTTCGTCATGCACTCCTACAACCGACACTACCTCGGTGTGGCCATCTTTTTTATTCTTTGTTTTCAACTGTTGACAGTCAGTACGGCGCAGGCCAACCCCCGCTATGCGGCCATCGTGATCGATGTCGAGAGTGGCGACGTGCTGCATGCAGCCAACGCCGATGCCAGCCGCTATCCCGCTTCACTGACCAAGATGATGACGCTCTACATGCTGTTCGAAGCGCTCGAGAACGGCAGTGTGCGTCTCGACCAGCCGCTGTCGGTATCGTCCCATGCTGCCTCGATGCCGGCCTCAAAGCTGTGGCTCGCGGCGGGTAGTTCCATCACCGCGGAAGAGGCCATCAAGGCGCTGGTGGTGCGCTCCGCCAACGACGTTGCCGTGGTGGTGGCCGAGGCGCTGGGCGGCACGGAGTCCAGCTTCGCGCGCATGATGACCCAGCGGGCCAACGAACTCGGCATGGCCGACACCGTGTTCCGCAACGCCTCGGGCCTGCCGGACAACGCCCAGGTCACCACGGCGCGTGACATGGCCACCCTGTCGATTCGTGTGATGCAGGACTTCCCGCAGTACTACCACTATTTCTCGACCCAGAGCTTCACCTACCGCGGCACAACCCACACCAGCCATAATCGGCTACTACGCAACTATGCCGGCGCCGATGGCCTCAAGACCGGTTTCATCCGCGCTTCGGGTTTCAATGTGGCGACCTCGGCGGTACGCGACAATCGCCGTATCGTCTCGGTGGTGATGGGCGGTTTCACCGCCGCCTCGCGCGACACCCACATGGCCGATCTGCTCGACCGTGGTTTCGCTCGGCTCTCCATGCTACAGCGGGGCGACTGGATCGCCCGGGCCGATGTGCTGGGCGATCGCATGGAATTGCCGGATAGCTCTTCCGCTTCGGCTCAGCAGTTGGCGGCTGCCCCGGAGCCGCAACCTCAGCCGGCCAGCTCCGAATCGGAGCGGCGCTACTCCTTCCAATCGGAGATGGGCGTCGAGATGGGCTCCGCCGACGATCCGATCCGTGCCCTGATCGCTCAGGCCGATGCGCCGCAACAACGCGCCGGCGGCAACTGGGCGGTACAGGTCGGAGCCTTCAACGATCCCGATCAGGCCCGCTACCTCGCCTCTCGTGCAGCCGACCAGCTGGCCAGCCTGCTCAGCGAAGTTCGTGTCTCGGTGGCCGAGTCGGGAGGGGAGCAGCGCGTCTTCCGCGCCCGGTTGGTCGATCTGCAAGAGAGCGATGCTCACTCCGCCTGCAACAGCCTGCGCGCCCAAGGCATGGACTGCATGGTGGTGGCTCACTACTGAAGCAGCGCTTCAACGTCCATTGCGACAATGCCATGACGACATCGCCCCGCATGAGCGGGGCGATGTCGTTTTTCTCATGAGTCGCTCAGGCCAGGGCCGAATCGAACTCCGGCTCCACTTCGCGCCGGCTGCCGTTGCCGAGTGCGATCCGCCGGTCGCAGATGCGCTCGACCAGGGCCGGGTCATGGCTCACCAGTATCACCCCACAGCGCCGCTCGCGGGCCAACTCGACCAGCAGCGCCAACGTTTGGCGCTGGGTGATGGGGTCGAGACGCGACGTTGGCTCGTCGGCAAACAGGAAGCACGGTTCGAGCAACAGCACGCGCAGGATGGCGAAACGCTGCAGCTCGCCGCCCGATATTTCACCGGGACGCCGGGCCAGCAGCCGCTCGTCGAGTCCCAGGCGTGTCATCAGCGGGGCGATGGCACTACGATCCAGGCGATGGCGTCGCACCAGGTCGTCGAGCAGACGCGAGAGCTGCCAGTGGGGAGAGAAGGCCGCCGGCGGATCCTGATAGAGCTTCTGGAAGCCGAGCGGATACCCCGGCGCCCGATGAACCTCACCATCGTCGGCATGCGTCACGCCCAGCAGCATGTCGCCCAGAGTACTCTTGCCGCAGCCGGAAGGGCCGACCACGCCGACGATCTCACCGGGACTGACCGAGAGCGAGAGATCGTGGAACAGTTGGCGTCCACCACGCGCCTTGACCAAACCACTGGCGCTCACCACCGCCGCCTGTCGCTCGCCCAGCGGTGTCGGGCGTGGCCAGCGGCTGGGTTCGGCATCCAGCAGGCGTCGGCCATACTCGCTCTGTGGGTGAGTGAGCACTTGCTGGGCCGGGCCGCGCTCGACCACCTGGCCCTGGCGCAGAATGACCACTTCGCCGCCGAGGCGGCGGGCCACGTCGATGTCGTGGGTAATGGTGACCAGGGCGCCGCCGCGTTCGGGCGTACGGGCCAGCAGCTCGACCACCGCATCTCGCCTGGGCGCATCGAGCCCCTTGGTCGGCTCGTCGGCGATGACGATGGGGCACCGCCGGCACTGGCGGCGGCGAAGGCCACTCGTTGTGCCATGCCGCCGGAAAGTTCGCCGGGCAGCTTGCCGCCGGCCTCCGGCAGGCCCAGCTCGGTCAGGTCGGCCCAGGCGGCCTGAAGCGACGCTCGGCGGTCGCGCCCGGCCACGTGGCGATGGCTTTCGGCGACCTGGGCAACGGCGCGCATGGTCGGGTCCAGGGCATGCCACGGCTCCTGGGGCAGCAGTGCCAGGCGCCGGCCCCACAGGGTACGGCGCGACGTGCCGTCGGCGGCATCGAACGTCTCGCCATCGATGACGAGCCGCCCCTGGGCGGCAAGACCACGAGGCAGCGTGCCCATGATCGCCTGGGCGATCAGGCTCTTGCCCGAGCCGGTCTCGCCGAGCAGGGTCAGGCGGCCGCCCGCCGCGAGAGCGCAGGAGAAGGGGGCGATGGTGACGCCCTCACCCTGGATCGTGATGTCTTCGGCTTGAAGTAAGTACGCACTCATCGTGGATCCCTTCCGGCCAGCAGGTTGAGGCTCAGCACCAGCACGAACAACACCACGATCGGCTGGGCCATGGCCCAGGGTGCCTCGTGGTAGTAGGGCAGCAGCTCGATCATCAACAGCCCCAGTTCGGCGGTGGGCGGGCGCAGGCCGACGCTGACGAAGCCCAGCGCGGCCATGGCGAGGATCGCGCTGGCGGCGCCGAAGGCGGCCAGGGTCAGCACCTGCGGGGCTAGCTCCGGCCACAGGTGGCGGCGGAACAGGTAGAGTGGACCGAAGCCGAGCAGGCGGCTCGCCTCGAGCTGCGGCGAGGCGACCAGGATTCGGGTGCGGGCCCGTACCACACGGAAGTACTCGATCCACAGCACCAGCGAAATGCCGACGTACAGCGCCCAGAAGTTACCCGGGGCGATGGCGACGAGCAGCAGTACCAGCAGCAGGCCCGGCAGCGCCAGGCAGGCGTCGGCCAGGCTGCCCAGTACGCGGTCGAGCCAGCCGCCGCGCCAGCCGGCCATCACGCCGAGAATCACGCCCGGTATCGCAGCACTGGCCACGCTGAGCAGGGCCATGCCCAGCGACAGGCGCACGGCACTGGCCAGGCGCGCCAGCAGGCTGCGCCCCAGGTGGTCGGTGCCGAGCGGCTCGGCCAGCGTCGGCAGTTGCAGGATGCGTGTGAGCTGCTGGCGAGCGGGATCGGCATCGAACAGCCAGGGCACCAGCCAGGCGAAGGCGAGCAGCAGCGCCAGCAGCGCGGCGCCGAGCCGCTGACGGCCGTTCAGCGTCGGCAGGGCAAGGCGGCGGGAAGGCGCCAGGGTTGAGACATTCATGCGCTGCGCCTCCTGGGGTCGAGCCAGTGGCAGAGCAGGTCCACCACGGTATTGAGGGCGACGAACATTAGTCCCATCACCAGCGCGGTGCCCTGGATCATCGGCACGTCGCGGGCAACGATGGCATGTACCAGGGCATGGCCGATGCCGGGCCAGGCAAACAGGGTCTCGACCACTACCACGCCCTCGATCAGGTAGACGAACTGCACGCCGAGATAGGCGATCACCGGTACCGCGGCGTTGCGCAGGCCGTGGCGCAGGAAGCTCAGACGCTCGCCCAGGCCCTTGGTACGCGAAAAGGCGTAATAGGCCGATTGCGAGACGTCGGACATGGCATTGCGCGCCACCCGGCTGGAGATGGCGGCCAGGGCCAGCGCCAGGGTTAGCGCCGGGAGTATCCCGTGCGCGAAGCGGCCATGGCCGGCGGCTGGCAGCCAGCCCAGGGTGACCGAGAAGATCAGGATCAGCACCAGACCGACGGCGAAGGGGGGCAGGGCGCGCAGCACGCTGGCGGCCACTTCGCTTACGCGGTCCAGTGCACCGTTGGGCTTGAGTCCGGCGAGCAGGCCAAGCGGCGGGCCCAGCAGCAGCGAGAGCAGCACGGCCAGGAAGGCCAGTCCCAGGGAATGGCCGAGCTGATGCCAAAGCTCGGTCATCACCGGCTCGCCGCTGACCAGCGAGCGCCCCAGGTCGAGTTGCAGCAGGTCCCACAGCCAGCCGAAGTAGGCGCCGAGCGCCGGCTGGTCCAGTGCCAGCTCGGCACGTACCGCCTCGGCGGCACTGGTGTTGACCATGTCGTGCCCGTAGCGTCCGGCGGCGATGCGGTAGGCCATGTCGCCGGGCAATGAGCGAGTCAGCACGAAGGTGAGGGTGCCGACCATCCACGCCACCAGCCCGGCCTGGAACAGGCGCTGCAGCAGCAGGCTGCCAAGGCCTGCCGTCCAGCGCGGTGTCGTTCGTGATGCCAGGGTCACGCTCATTCACTCCACCTCAGTTCGTCGATGCGATAGCTGCGCTCCAGCGGGTCGATGGAGAAGCCTTCCAGTTCGGCGTTGACCGCAGCCGTCTGCTGATACCAGGCCACGGGCACGACCGGCATCGCCTCGTTCAGACGGCGTGCCACCTGCTCCGCCAGCTCGCTGCGGGTTTCCATGTCGGCCACCTGGCGCAGGGTGTCGAGCCAACTGGCCAGGTCGTCGTCGCGCCAGCCCATGGCCCCCCAATCGCCGCCCATCGCTTCGGGATCGGTACCAAAGTCGTCAAGCAAAGTGCCGAGCGGGTCGGGCACCAGCCCGTAGTTACGCGCCATCATGCCCAGTTCCAGGCTGCCGTCGCGATGACCGGAGGGAATCTCGCTGGCGTTGCCCACGGCGACTTCCAGCGCCACGCCGATCTCGCGCCACTGGTCCTGCAGGGCTGTCGCCACCAGCGGCAGTTCGGGGCGGTCGGAGAAGGTGCGCAGGGTCAGTTGGAACGGTTCGCCGTCGCGCTCGAGCATACCGTTGCCGTTGGCCTGCCAGCCCAGCTCGGCGAGCAGCTCGCGGGCCCGCTCCATGTCCTGGGCATCGCCTGCGTCGAGGCCGAGGTGCCAGGGGCCGAGGCTTGCCGGGAACAGCTCGGCGGCGGCGGCTTCGGGATCGCGCAGCAGGCCGGCGGCGATGCCCTCGCGGTCGATGGCCAGGCTCAGCGCCCGACGGGCGCGCTCGTCCTCAAGGAGGGGGTGCTCGGCATTAACCTTGAACACGATGGTGCGCGGCAGCGGTTCGGCATGCAGGGCCAGGCGGTCATGACGCGCCAGCCGCGCGCGGCTGGCCGGGTCGAGGGTGAATACCACGTCGGCATCGCCGCTCTCGGCCATCACGGCACGCGTCTCGCCGCGGCCCACCGCCAGGTAGCTGGCGGTGCCGATGGCGGGTGCCTCGCCCCAGTAATCGTCGAAGCGCTCCACATCGAGCCGCTGCGGCGGTGTTACCGTTGCCGCCCGATAGGGGCCGGTGCCGATCACCTGGACGACCCTGCCCTCGTCGTCATAGGCATCCGGGGCGAGGATCAGGGTGGTGGAGTGGGCGAGCAGAGCGGGCAGCGGGGCAAAAGCGCTCTCGAGCCGGATCACCACCTCGTTGCCGTCGGCTTCGATGGCGGTAATGGGAGCGGGATCGAGGATACCCGGCTTGGCCAGGGCATGCTCGAGGCTTGCCGCTGCGGCCTGCGCCGTCAGCGGGCTGCCATCGTGAAAGACGACCCCTTCGCGCAGCGCGAAGCGCCAGGTCAGGCCATCGTCGGTGACCTCCCAGGCGCTGGCCAGGCCAGGGGCGGGCTGACCGCTGGCATCGGTGTCGACCAGGGTCTCGGCGACGCGCATGCGGGCGAAGACATAGCCCGAGGTCGAGGGATCGACCCCGGTGATCTCCCAGGGAGCGACGACCGCCAGCGGGCGGTCGGCGAGAGCGGCCAGGGGCAGCAGGGCCAGGCCGAGGAGCAATGAACGAGGGGGCAGTGGCATTGCGGGTCTTCCTTGCATGAAGTTGAGGTTGGGGGGCTTTTGCTATCAACCTGGATCCAGTGCCAGCAGCAGGCGGCGCTCACCAGGCGCCGGCTGAGGGCTGCGATGCACCAGGCCGCGTTCTTCGTTGCTGACCCAACCACAGCCTTTCAGCAGGGCCAGATCGCCTATGGCGAGCTGCCGAATGGCGGCAGGGTCGGCGACGATGTCGGGCTTGTCCGGATGTGGGGCGCCAAGCCCGGCGCGGTTGACGGCATGCTCCGGCAGCCACTCACTGGCCGGGCCGGCGTATGTGGTCACGAGGCGTACCGCCAGGTTATCGACGTGAAAGCGCGGGCACATGGCGCCTTCCAGCGTGCGCAGGCGAATGCCGATGGTGGCGGTCGAGAACAGGTAGGCCATGGCTTCGGCGATGTTGCCGATGTCTTCCACCAGCGCATCACCGGCCTCGGGGGCGGGTAGCCGGCGTGCCAGGTCCTCTTGCATGGCCAGGCCAGGCGCGCCACGCCAATGCCATTCGACCCCGCGCTGGCAGGCGAGCTGGCTGCGCACGGCCAGCGTGAGGGCCACGTCGAGCCGGCGCTCCATCACGGCCAGGGTGATGTGGTCGTCGAAGATACGAGGGAGCACCTCGATGTCCTGGCTGAATGCCCAGTGGGCAGATGAGGGCACGCCAAGCGGCGTGATTACCTGGGAATGGGGAGTCGAGAGGGCTGGCATGGGGGCAACCTTTGGTGAGGCGGCGTGGCGTTGAAAAGAGACTATATAACATAACGCAAGTAGGGCTTGGCAAACATCCCCCGATGCGCCGTGAAGGAGTTGGTCAGTTCAACGACAGGATCAGGCAATGATCCGCCAGTAATGAGCTAATCCTTGAAAAGGCTTCCTTCCTATACTCCGCCGTAGTCTCGATTACCGAGCCGGTCGAAGCTCCGCCCGGCGCCTTTCCTGTCCCACTTCTCTCCCCTGACATAGGCCATCCAGCGCCTTTCCCATAACCAGAAAAGCATGAGGAATCCCATGGCGACACTGACCATCAATGGTGAATCCCATCAGCTCGACGTTCCCGACGACATGCCACTGCTCTGGGTCCTTCGGGATGTCGCAAACCTGACCGGCACCAAATACGGGTGCGGCATGTCCCTTTGCGGGGCCTGCACCGTGCACCTCGATGGAGAAGCGATTCGCTCCTGTACCACGCCCATTTCCGCTGCCGCTGGCAAAGAGGTGACGACCATCGAAGCAATCGACAGGGATCGCATCGGCAAGGCCGTGCAGGAGGCATGGCGCCAGCATGACGTGGTGCAGTGCGGGTATTGCCAATCCGGCCAGATCATGGCGGCCGTGGCACTGTTACGCGACAACGCCGACCCCAGCGACGACGACATCGATTCCGCCATGAACGGCAACATCTGCCGCTGCGCCACTTACGTCCGTATTCGTGCCGCGATCCATGACGCCGCCGAGCAACTGGCCTAAGGAGTGTTGTGATGGGAATTCTCAAGCATGTATCAGCGCCCAAGCCGGAAGCCGTGGGTGTCGTCAACATCAGCAGGCGCCGTTTTCTGCAGGGCTCCACCGGCCTGGTGCTGGGTCTTTACCTGGCGCCATTAACCTTGAATGGCAGCCGGGCTGAAGCGGAAGAAGGCGCGGAGGCCGACTTCGAGCCCAATGCCTTCGTGCGGATTACCGCCGACGGCACCGTCATAGTCCTGGCCAAGCATCTGGAGATGGGGCAGGGCACCTATACCGGACTCGCCACCCTGGTGGCCGAGGAGCTGGATGCGGACTGGAGCCGGGTGAGAGTGGAAGGCGCCCCTGCGGATGCCGAGCGCTACAAGAACCTGGCCTTTGGTCTGCAAGGCACCGGGGGAAGCACGGCCATCGCCAACTCCTACGAACAGATGCGTACGGCCGGCGCCACGGCCCGTGCCATGCTGGTGGCGGCTGCCGCCGAGCGCTGGGGTGTCGCCGCCGAGAGCATCAGCGTCAGCCAGGGAGTGGTGCGGCACCGGGAATCAGGGCGCGAGGCAGGGTTCGGCGAGCTTGCCGAAGCCGCCGCCGAGCTGCCGGTACCGCAGGAGGTGACGCTCAAGGATCCCGAGGACTTCACCCTGATCGGGACGCTGAACACACCACGCACGGACAGCGCCGGCAAGACCGACGGCAGCGCCATGTTTACTCAGGACATGAAGTTGCCGGGCATGCTGATCGCGGTAGCCGCACACCCGCGCCGCTTCGGTGCCCGTGTCGCGAGCTTCGACGACACCAAGGCCAGGGAGGTGCCCGGCGTTGTCGAGGTCGTGCCATTTGCCGGCGGTCCCCACCGCTTCGAGGGCGTGGCAGTGCTGGCGGAGAACACCTGGGCGGCGAGCCAAGGGCGCAATGCGCTGGAGATCGAATGGGACGACAGCCAGGCCTTCTCGTTGGGCAGCGAGGAGATCATGGCGCGCTACCGTGAACTGGCCGAGGAGGAAGGGGCGATAGCGGCGCGACATGGCGACGTGGTCTCGGCGCTGTCCGAGCCGGCGACCCTGATCGAGGCCGATTATGAGTTTCCCTACCTCGCCCATGCGGCCATGGAGCCGATGAACTGCCTGGTCGAGCTGGGCGACGAGCGTTGCGATATCTGGAACGGTGAGCAGTGGCAAACGATGGACCAGCAGTTGGTGGCGGAGCTGCTGGGCATTGCCCCGGAGAATGTCAGCCTGACGCAGCTGTATGCCGGGGGCAGCTTCGGTCGGCGTGCCAACCCCTATTCGGATTTCGTGCTGGAGGCGGTCTCGATCGCCATGGCTGCGCGTGAGCAGGGGATCGAGGCCCCCGTCAAGCTGGTCTGGATGCGCGAGGACGATACCCGTGGTGGCTACTATCGGCCGATGAATTTCCATCGTGGGCGCCTGGCGCTCGATGCCGACGGTCAGCTGATCGCCTGGCATCAACGCCTGGTTGGCCAGTCGATCCTGCAGGGAACGGCGCTGGAATCCTTCCTGGTGCAGGATGGTATCGACGCGACCTCGGTCGAAGGCGCCGCGAACCTGGCCTACGACGTGCCCAATCTGCAGGTCGAGCTGCATACGCCGGAGGATATCGGGGTGCCGGTGCAATGGTGGCGGGCCGTGGGGCACACGCATACCGCGTTTTCGACGGAGTGCCTGATCGATGAGGCGGCGGTCGCTGCCGAACAGGATCCGGTGGCGTTTCGTCGCGCGTTGCTGAGCCAGCATCCCCGCCACCGCGGCGTACTGGATCTGGTGGCGGAGAAGGCCGGCTGGGAGCAGCCGCTCGCGCCCGGTAGCGATGGGCAGCGGCGCGGCCGGGGAGTCGCCGTACACGAGTCCTTCAATTCCTTCGTGGCGCAGGTGGCCGAGGTCACGGTGGAGGAAGATGGCAGCTATCGCGTCGACCGGGTCGTATGTGCCGTGGATTGCGGGGTTGCCGTCAACCCGGACGTGATCAAGGCGCAGATGGAAGGCGGGATCGGCTTCGGCCTGGCGGCCGCGCTGCACGGCGAGATCACCCTGGAGGAGGGGTCGTGCAGCAATCCAATTTCCATGACTACGAGGTATTGCGTATCAACGAGATGCCGGCGGTGGAGGTGCACATCGTACCGTCGACCGAAGCCCCTACCGGGGTCGGCGAGCCGGGCGTGCCGCCAATTGCCCCGGCTGTGGCCAACGCCCTCTTCGATGCAAGCGGCGAGCGCTTGCGCAGGATGCCGTTCGCCCAGCGGCTCCCGGTCTAGGCGCAAGGCGTAACCGACGGCCGGGCCATCGCCCCAGGCAAGCCCGGCCGTCGCATCTAACATGGCTGTCGCGACAGCGGTTCTGAGCAGGGCTATACCTGGCCGGCCAGCAGATTTCCCGTGGTCGCTTCTCGCTGCTGCGCGATTTCCTGATAGGGCGGCGTTCCGAACAGGCGGCGATACTCACGGCTGAATTGAGATGGACTGTTGTAGCCGACCCGATAGCTGGCCGTCGAGGCGTTCACCCCCTCGTTCAGCATTAGCCGGCGTGCCTCGTGCAGGCGCAACTGCTTCTGGAACTGTAGCGGCGACATCGACGTCAGGTCCTTGAAGCGGTGATGGAGCGTGGATGGGCTCATATGCACCGCCGCAGCCAGATCCTCGATGCGCAGCGGCTCGGCGTAACGCGACTTGAGCAGCTGTATCACTTCGACGATGGATTTGCTCTGCCCATTGATGCCGGCAAGATCGCGCAAGCGGTATCCCAATTCGCCACACAGCACCCGATAATGAATCTCGCGCAGTATCAACGGCGCCAGCGCCGGAATGTCGTGCGGCGTATCCAGCAGACGCACCAGGCGGAGCACCGCATCGATCAGCGAATCGGACATGCGCGCGATGAACAGGCCGCGCCGCCCATCGCTGTCGTTTGTCGGCTCTCCCGGATCGTACTCGAGGAGCAGTTCACTGAGCATGGCGAGGTCGATGTCGAGCCGCGCGCACAGATAGGGCGTCTGAGGGCTGGCTTCGATCACCTGGCCGGTAACCGGTAAGGCGAGGGAAACGACCAGGTAATGGAGCGGGTCGTAGATGAACGGCTGACCGGACAGCTCCATGCGCTTGCGGCCCTGTATCGCCACGAACAGGCTGGGCTCGGCGACGCACGGCATGCGTTCGGTCGTATTGCTGATGCGGATCAACGAGAGCGGAGCGATGGTAGAGCGGAAGATGCCATCCTCGTGCGTCAGGCGTAGCACTCTGCGGGTCAATTCAGACTGACGCGAATGTGCGGTCGGGCCGGTCTCCAGGTCGTGAGCGGAATGGTCCATCATGTTCGTCTCCCCCTAGGCACGGTTCACCTGCTGCTTTTCATTAAACCATGTGCCAGGCCCAATGCCAGTCGCTCCTGAAGCTCCGCGGGTGCGTTATTGGCATCGCCCGGGGCTGCGAGGTCGGCTATGTTAGGGTGTCGATTCTTGCACCAATAAGGGGCAGTCCAACGGGGAGGGGGCATGTCGCCGTCATTGAAGGGAATTCTTTTCATGTGTGCCGGCGTGCTCTGCCTGGCCATTGGCGATGCCATTGCCAAGTGGCTGGGCGAGGTGCACTCGCCGTTGCAGATCATCTTCTTTCGCACTCTGGTCTCGCTGCCGCTGATCGCCGTGCTGGCACACTTCGGTGGCGGATTGACCAAGCTACGCACTCGTCGGCCCGGGGTTCACCTGGTGCGCGGCCTGATCTACACCGGCACCATGGGCTTCTTCGTACTGGGGTTGACCATGCTGCCGCTGGCCGAGGCTACGGCCATTGCCTTTGCTGCACCGCTGTTCGTCACGCTGCTCTCGGTGCCGTTGCTCGGCGAGCGGGTCGATTACCAGGTCGTGGCGGCTTCGCTGCTGGGCTTTGCCGGTGTGATGGTGGTGGTGCGGCCGGGGGCGAGGGCTTCCATCCCGGTGCGTTGGTCATGCTGGCCGCGGCGGTTTTCTATGCGTTGCTGATGATCACCTCACGACGCTACGGTGGCCGCGAGCATCTTTGGGCGATGGTGTTCTACATCACCCTGGTGCCGCTGGTGGTCTCCTCCGTCACCCTGCCATGGGTCTGGCAGACGCCCCATCCCTGGCATTGGCTGGGATTCCTCGGTGCCGGGGTCATCGGGGTGGGTGCCACGGCCTGCATCACCATGGCCTTTCGCTTCGCCCCGGCGGCCATCGCCGCACCGTTCGACTATACCGCCATGCTGTGGGCGGTACTGCTGGGGTGGTGGTTCTGGGGCGAGATGCCCGATGTGTGGGTTTTCGTCGGCAGCGCCTTGATCATCGGAAGCGGGCTGGGGATCGCTTATCATGATCGCCGGACCACGCTGAAGCGTCGCCCCACCTCGTGAGGAAGCACAGCACAAATGCCTGCGCGAGCGAATCGCTGCGTTGCGCGGTGCGCGGAATCCTCACATATACCCCATATGCTCCGGTTCCTGTGCTCCGTGCGCCTTGCGCTTCATCTCGCTCGTCGATTTGTTCAGTGCTTCCCTAAGTGCCCGATCCTCTAGTCTACGTCTGGCTGGTCTGGTTGAGCCTCCAGCGCCGCCAGTGACGGGCCACCAGGCCATGCTTGGGCGCGGCGAGCAGGGCGACGAGGAAGAGCCCCGAGGCGACCAGTACGATGGCGCCGCCCGAGGCGACGTCCAGCCTGACCGAGAGCACCAGTCCCACCACGGCTGAGATCACGCCGACGCCGACCGAAATCGCCAGCATGGTGGTGAAACGATCGGTGAGCAGGTGGGCCGTGGCGCCGGGGGTGATCAGCATCGCCACCACCAGAATGATACCGACGGTTTCCAGGCTGGCGACGATGGTCAGCGTCAGCAGCAGGATCAGGCCGTAGTGGATGACGCTGGTGTTGAAGCCCAGCGCCTGGGCCTGCTGCGGATCGAAGGTATAGAGCAGCAGCGGGCGATAGGCCAGCCAGACGACCAGCAGCGCTACCAGGCTGGCCACCAGCGTGAGGATCAGTGCCGAGGTCTGCACGCCCAGCACGTTGCCGAAGAGGATGTGCATCAGGTGTGTGCTGGTGGCGATCTTGCTGATGATCACGATGCCCAACGCAAAGGCGGCGGTGAACATCAGTCCCATCGCCGCATCCGACTTGATGCGGGTGTGGCGCTCGATGGCGCCGATGCCCAGCGAGGTCAACGCCCCGGTGACGAAGGCGCCGATGAAGAACGGCCAGCCCAGCAGGTAGGCGATGGCCACGCCGGGCAGCACGGCATGGGAGATGGCGTCGCCCAGCAGCGACCAGCGCTTGAGCACCACGTAGCAGGAGAGCAGGCCGCAAATCGCTCCCACCAGCACCGAGGTAAGCAGGGCGCGCTGCATGAAGCGGTATTCGAAGGGCGCGGCCAGGTTCTCGGGCAGCAGGTTCACTACCATCATCAACAGAGCGGTCAGGGCGTCGATCATGCCAAGCGCCAGGCTTTCAAGCGGCAACACGCTCACCTCCGGGCAACGCTTCGCGGGCACCCACCGCCAGGCGCGCCAGCATGGCATCGCTGAGCATCTCGTCCGGCGTGCCCATGCCGACCAGGGTGCGATTGATCAGCAGGACGTTGTCGGCATACAAGCGGGCGCTGGGCATGTCATGAGTCACCATGATGATCGTACGCCCGATGCTTCGCTCGCGCTCGAGCGTGTTCAGTATCAGCGTTTCGCTGGGAGGGTCCACCCCCGCCAGCGGCTCGTCGAGCAGCAGAATCCTGGCCTGCTGTGCCAGGGCGCGTGCCAGCATCACCCGCTTCTTCTGTCCGCCGGAAAGCTCGCCGATGGGACGTGCGGCATGGTCGGCCATATCGACGGCTTCCAGCGCGGCCTCCACGGCCTGGCGGTGGCTGGGGTTGGCCCACTGCCTCGGTAGCAGCCGCTGCCATAAGGAATCATGGCGCATCAGGCCGTAGCGACCGGTCAGCACCGTGTCGCGCACCGAAATGGGAAAGTCCCACTCCATGCGCTCCTGTTGGGCCATGTAGGCGATGCTGCCGGCCCTGCGCTGCGAGGCCGCACTCTGACCCAGTATCTTCAGCTCGCCGCGCAGCGGCGCGAGGCTGCCGATCATCAGGTTGAGCAGGCTCGACTTGCCCGCGCCGTTGGGACCGACGATAGCCGTCCACTGCCCTTGGGGCAGCGAGAGGGAAATGTCTTCGAGCACGGGCTGCTGGTGGTAGGCCGCCCACAGCCGTCGTGCTTCGAGTGCGGGGACCGAATCAGTCATGTCCGCCTCCCAGGGCTTCGATCAGCAGCGCCACATTGTGGCGCAGCATGGCAGGGTAGTTCGGCGCCTCGCCGTCCGGCTCGCTGAGCGAGTCGACGTAGAGGGGGCCGGCGATCTGCACCTCGGTTTCGTTGGCCACGCTGCGCACGTGGCGGTCGGAAATGGTGCTCTCCCAGAAGATGGCAGCCGGTTTCCGCTCTTCTATCTTGTCGACGATACGCATGATCTGTCGCGGCGAGCCTTCTTCCTCGGCATTGGTGCCCCAGATGCCGTCGTGCTCGAAGCCGAAGGCATCGGCAAAGTAGACGAAGGCCGCCTCGCTGGTAATGAGCAGGCGCCGCTCCTCGGGTAGCGCGGCGAGGGCGTCGGTCAGCTCCTCGTGCAGGGCATGCAGCGACTCGCCCAGCGCGTCGGCACGCGCGTGGAAGGCCTCGGCAGCGGCGGGCCTGGCCTCGGCCAGGGCCTCGGCGATCACCCGGGCGTATTCGGCGACGGCGCGCGGATCCATCCACATGTGCGGATCGGTTTCGCCGGCGAGTTCTCCAGTGGCGATCGGCAGGGTGGCATAGCCGCTCTCCTCTGCCAGGGCGACCAGCGGCACGCCGTCGCCCACGGTGGCCTCGACCTGGCCGATCCACTGCTCGAGGCCATAGCCGTTGTAGAACACGACTTCGGCCTTCTCGAGGGCGATGAAGTTGCTCGGCACCAGTTCCCACTCGTGCACTTCTGCGCCGACCGGGGTCAATACCGCCACCTCGGCAGCATCGCCCGCTACCTCGCGCACCAAGTCGCCCAGCACGGAAAAGGTGGCCGCCACTCTGAGCGGGGCCTCTCCGGCATGGGTCGTCATGAACGGCAGGGATAGCGCAAGGACGCTGAGCAGCTTCACTCCCTTGGGAAGGGGCATCGATCGATCTCCTTTAGCGCAGGTCGTTGAAGCATGGTTGTTTCATTTCAGTGAGTTTCTAAGTGCATGGCTAATATTTTAGCCAAGGTTAAGTTGTAGGGTAGTAGGAAATCTCTATCGGGCGCCAGTTGCTGCCCTATCAGGACTTTGGCTATATTGGCGCGATGACCGACTCCCCGAACGATGTGACGCCGGATCGCCTTTGCAAGGCGGATGCCCTGCCGCCCAGCGACCAGCATGCGCAGCAGTACGTTGCCGTGCGCAACGCCCATGAAACCGAGCTTCTCGAAGATTACGTAGAGCTGATCGCCGATCTGCTGGAGCATCAGGGTGAGGCGCGCGCGACGGATATCGCTGCCCGTATGGGAGTCAGCCAGGCCACGGTGTCGAAGACGGTGACCCGGCTCAAGGCGCTGGGGCTGGTCTCCAGCAAGCCCTACCGCTCGCTGTTCCTGACCGAAAAAGGGGAGGCGATGGCGGTGATGTCGCACCAGCGACATGCCATCGTGCTGCAGTTCCTGCGTGCCCTCGGGGTCAGCGATCGCACCGCGCGTATCGATGCCGAAGGCATGGAGCACCACGTCAGCCAGGAGACCCTGGACATCATGCAGCGCTTCACTCGCGAGCAGGAGCGCCGCGGCTCCTGAGTCGATGCCGTGGCTGCCCGTCACTCACCATGCTTTCAATCGTCGAAGAACGCCCGGGCGGCAGCCTCGGGGTCGGGCTGGCCGCAGATCGCCGACACCACCGCCGGCCCCTTTGCGCCTGCCCCCCATACCTGCCTGGCATGCTCTGCCTTGAGTCCGCCAATGGCCACCGCCGGTAGTGGGCTTGCCGCCACCAGCGCGGCCAGGCCATCGAAGCCCAGCGGTGTGGCGTGGTCACGTTTGGTCGAGGTGGCGAAGACCGGGCCGAAACCGAGGTAGTCGAGCGCAACCGGGTCGATGTGGGCAAGCTGCGTATGGTTCTGCACCGAGAGGCCGAGAATCGCCTCTTCGCCCAAGGCGCTGCGGGCCGCCGCCACGTCGCCGTCGTCCTGACCCATGTGCAGGCCGTCGGCGCCGCTCTCCATCGCTACCGCCAGGCGATCGTTGATGATCAGCGGCACGCCGCTGCCGGCCAATGCGGCCTTGAGACGGCGCGCCTGATCGATCATTTCGCCATCGCTGGCCCGCTTGTCGCGCAGCTGCACGACGGTGACCCCACCACGCACCGCGGCGACCACGGTCTCCACCAGGCCATGACGGGCGCAGAGCTCGGGGTCGGTTACCAGATAGAGGGAAAGGTCGAGTGGCATGGCAGCACCGATATGATTGGGAAGCCCCTCATCTTACCTCCGCTGAGCCCCTGGGTCAGGGGGCCGGGCCGGCGGCACCCAAAAATCGATCCTGCCAGTAATCGATATGCAGCGGCACGCTGGTGACCTTACGCCCGCTGCCCGGAGCGTGAATCATTTGGCCGTTACCGCGATAGATGCCGACATGGGTGGCCTTGCGCCGGTCGCCAAAGAACAACAGGTCGCCGGGCTGTGCGCGATCGACGGCCGGCAGCGCCCGGTACTGCTCGTCGGCGGTGCGCGGAACCTGGATGCCGGCCGAACGATAGGCCATTTCCACCAGTCCGGAGCAGTCGAGTCCCTCCGGCGAATTGCCGCCCAGACGGTAAGGCGTGCCCAAGGCATTCTTGGCGGTGGCGAGTATCAGGGCGCGTTCGATGGAAAGAGCGTCGCTGCGCGGGTCATGGGTGGCCAGGTCGCGGCTGGCACAGCCGGCCAGCAGGGCCAACGCCAGCAGGCAGGCCAGATGGCGGAAAAGGCGTCCAGCGTGGTGACTGAACAGCCTCGACGTAAGCGGGGTTGGCGGGGATGAGGTCGGCATCGTCAGTCGCTCTACGCAGCGGTACTTTTCCTACTTTAGCGTGAACCGGGGGCGTATTGCAGCGGCTGGCGGCTGGAAAAACGTCGAAGCGACCCGCATCATCGAGAGCCCATGCCACAGCCTAAGGAGAGAAGCATGAGCTTCAAGGGAGAGCAGCATCCCGGTGTGCAGGCGCCCACGGCGGATTCGCAGGGCTTTCGCCTCAACCACACGATGCTGCGGATCAAGGATCCAGAGAAGTCGCTGGCCTTCTACACGCGGGTGTTCGGCATGCAGGTCATGCGCCGCCTCGATTTCGAAGAGATGGGGTTCTCGCTCTATTTCCTGGCCAAGCTGGACGAAAACGAGCAGATACCCGAAGAAAAAGGCGAACGCACGGTGTGGACCTTCCGCCAGAAAGGCCTGCTCGAGCTGACCCACAACTGGGGTACCGAGAGCCAGGACGACTTCGCCTATCACGACGGCAACGCCCAGCCCCAGGGCTTTGGCCATATCTGCTTCTCGGTACCGGATCTCGAGGCCGCCGAGGCGTGGTTCGATGCCAACGAGGTGGAATTCGTGAAGCGCTCGGACCAAGGCAAGATGAAGGACGTCGTGTTCGTCAAGGACGTGGACGGCTACTGGATCGAGGTGGTCCAGGCCGACCGCCTGACTGCCCTGGGGGATTGATCCGATCCCGGGCCGCCCTCAGGCGAAGGCGTAGACATCCATCGCCAGCACCCCGTGCTCCACGCTGTGGTGCAGCCGGCTGGCTTCGCCGCCCGCGCCCAGCGCTACCAGCAGCGGCTGGAAGTGCTCCGGCGTGGGGTGGTTGCGCCGCGCCTGGGGCGCGGCTTCCCACGCCAGCAGCGCGTCGCGCTCGCCGTTCGTCAATCTCTCGTGCACCCAGTCGGCGAACTCGCCGACCCAGGCCGGCGTCGGTGCGCCCTGCACCTGCATCTCGCTGAGGTTGTGGGTCAGGCTGCCCGAGCCGACTATCAGCACGCCCTCTGAGCGCAACACTGCCAGTGTTGTGCCGATATCGACCAGCGCCTGATTCGACCAGCTCACCGGCAGCGACAGCGATACCACCGGCACCTCGGCGGCGGGAAACATCAGCGACAGCGGCACCCAGGCGCCGTGGTCCAGGCCCCGTTCCACCGGCACGGCGTTGAGCGTGCGTGCCAGGCGCAGCGCCAGCTCGGGGTCGCCCGGCACCGGGTACTGGCACTCGTAGAGTTCGCGGGGAAAGCCGCCGAAGTCGTGGATGGTCTCGGGTCGCTGGCTGACGCTTACCAGCAGGCACTCGCTGGCCCAGTGGGCCGAGACCACCACGATGGCCTTGGGTGACATCCCGGCGCCGAGTTCACGCAGGAAATCATGGGCCGGCCCCGGGGTGAGGGCCAGCATGGGCGAGCCGTGGGAAATGAACAGGCTGGGCAACATGGCATAGCTCCTTGCAAAAGCTCCTCGAAGGCTGGCGCCGCGGGCGGCGCCAGGCAGTGGGCCAGTTCAGGCAGAGAGGTCAGGCGAAGCGGCGGCTGACGACGAAGCTGCCGCTGCCGAGGCCGGCCTGGACCAGCAGGGCGATGGCCCAGAACACCGGGTACTCCCAGCCGCCGCCCGGGTTGGAGAAGACCCAGCCGTTGCCGGCATGAGCCCAGGCGGCGCCGAGCAGGATGGGCACCAGGGCCAGGCTCACCCAGCGAGTGTAGATGCCGAGCACCAGCGCCAGGCCGCCGCCGACTTCGGCCAGAATGGTCAGGTAGGCGATGAAGGCGGGCAGGCCGAGCGACTCGAAGAAGCCTACGGTGCCGGGCACGGTGAAGACGAACACCTTGAGCAGGCCGTGGGCCAGGGCCATGATGCCGAGCGACACACGCAGCAGGGCGGTGGCATGGGCCTGGTTTTGAGACTGGATCTGAGCTTGAGCAGGTGCAGCGGCAAGCGGGGTAGCGGTGGTTTGCATGGGAAAGAACTCCGTTGTTGTCAGGGATGCCTTCACTCTACGCCGCACTTGACTCGGGATAATCCTCTCCAGGTGAACAACTTTATTGCGCAATGGGCGACAATCCCATCTCGCGCTCCCACTCGGGGGGATCGCCCCAGGCCTCGGCGAGATAGTCGAGCAGCCGCTCGACCTTGGCCGGCAGGTGGCGTCGCGCCGGGTAGACGCCGTAGATCCCCAGGGTGATCGGCTCCTCGTTTTGCAGCAGCGGTACCAGGCGCCCCTGGCAAATGCTCTCGGTGATCAGAAAGCTCGGCTGATGGGCGATGCCCAGCCCGGCTTCGGCGGCATGGGTCAGCACATCGCCGTTGTTGCTCTCCAGCGGCCCGTGAACCGTGAGGCGCTGCCCGCCGAACTGCCACTCGCTGCCGCCGGTGGTGCGATAGCGCAGGCAGCGGTGCTCGGTCAGCTCCGCCAGGCTGCGCGGCTCGCCGTAGCGGGCCAGGTACTCGGGCGAGGCGCACGCTATCATGCGGCAGCGCGCCAGCCGCCGTGCCACCAGAGTGGAGTCGGGCAGGCTGCCGATGCGGATGGCCAGGTCGTAGCCCTCTTCCAGCAGATCCACCCGGCGGTCGTTGAGGTCGAGGCGTACCTCCAGCGCAGGATGCTCGACCATGAAGCGCGTGATCAGCGGCGAGAGAAAGCGCATGCCGAAGGACATCGGGCCGTTGACCCGCAGCCGTCCGCACACCTCGGTGCTGCCGGCGCCCAGCTCGGCCTCGGCCTCATCCAGCGCTTGCAGGATGCCCTGGGCGCTGGCCAGGTAGCTCTCGCCGGCCTCGGTGAGGTGCAGGCGCCGGGTGGTTCGCTGCAACAGGCGCACCCCCAGGTGGCTCTCGAGCTCCATGATCAGACGCGAGATGCGCGTACGCGACAGGTCCAGCGTTTCCGCCGCCCGGGTGTAGCTGCCGAGTTCGGCGACCCGCACGAAGGCGGTCATGGCATCCAGCAGGTTCATGGGATCTCCTCGCGCACCTCAATAGCCGGTCATTTCCAGATAGCCGATGCCCAGATTGTCGCCGCTCTCGGCGTCGCGGGCGATCACCTCTCCCTCCCAGTAGGCCACGCTGGTGTCCATCCAGCGCTCGGCGTGAGGCGCCTCGACGATCATATCGAGCCCGGCGCGGGGAATCTCCAGGCGCCAGCGGGTCGGCACCTCGCGCCCTGCCACGCGCTGGGTGGCCAGCGGCGTCATGCCGATCTCGTCCGGGGCCAGCGCGGTGGGCTCGCCCTCGGGGTCGATCCAGGTGCCCGAACGGTAGTCGCCGCCGTCGGCGCCGCCACCGCGCAGTTGGAAGGCCATCAGCTTGTGGCCGCTCTCCAGGTGCAGCGAGAACCAGTCCCAGCCCTGCTGCTCGGGGCCCAGCAGTTGGCTGCTCCACTCGCGGTCGAGCCAGCCGCGCCCGCTCACCGCGCGGGTTTCGCCGTCCAGGGTGACCTCGCCTTCCACGCGCCAGAACGGCTGGCTGTAGTACATGGAACCTTGACCGTCAGCGGATTTCTGGCTGAAGCCCCCCACGCCGTGCAGCACCAGCGGCCCCTCGGCGACAAGGGTCAGGTCATAGCCGAAGCCGCCGTGCGCGTCATCCTGGTGAGCCGTCAGCGTGAGCTCGGTGAAGGTGCCGCCCGGCTCGTCTGAGGTATCGACGCGAGTGGCCAGCTGCCAGTGATCGATCCAGGCGCGGAAGGGCTCGGCCACCGCGCCCGCCTGGCCGTCGTCCTGCCCGGAATGGCTGCGGGCGAAGCGCTCCGCCACGCGGTGGGTCTCGCCGCGGGAGACCGCCATGTGCGCCATCCACAGCTGATCGGCGGCCCAAGGGGAGGGTTCGGGGCGTTCGTCCAGTGGCTCTCTTGGTTCAGTCAGCGCCTGGCGGAACAGAGTCCACTGCAGGCCCAGCGGCTCGCCGCGTTCGTCCTCGAGATTGGCGGTGAGGTACCACCACTCGATGCGGTAGTCCGGGTGGGCGGCGTGGTCCTCGGGGAAACTCAGGCGGATGTCCTCGTGGGCCTGGACGAAGTCGCCAGCCTCCTGGCCCAGCCCGGCGAAGCCGGCGGTCTCGGTGGGTGGCGATTCTTCGCCGCAGCCCGCCAGCCAGAGCGCCGCCAGCAGCGCGGCCAAGATGGCGATACGCCTCATGTGGCCTCCTCCGCCAGCAGGGCGCGGGGCGGCGTGCGCCACAGTTTCGTTGCCGGCAGCGCGGCGGCAGCCAGCGCCACGCCTACCGCGGTGGCCAGCGTGAGGGCCATCTCACCGGGGAAGACGTACAGCGGCAGGCGCCAGCCGAAGGCCGCCACATTGATCACCGCCACCAGCCCCAGCGCCAACAGCATGCCCAGCGGCAGCGCCAGGGCGCCGACCACGAAGGACGCGCCGCCGAGCTGGGCCAGCTGCACCGTCACCAGCCGCTGGCGCGGCACCCCCAGTGCCCACAGCGGCGCCAGCTGAAGGCGGCGCTCCCGGGCCTGGGCCAGCAGGCTCGCCAGCAGCGCCAGGGCGGCCACCCCCAGGGTCAGCGCAGAGAGTGCCCGGGTGATGGTGAAGGTACGCTCGAAGATGCCGGTGGCGATACGCTTCACCTCGCGCTGATCCACCAACTCGTCGCCGCCGATAGCGAAGTGCTGGCGCAAGCCCGTTCTCAGCGCGGCCCCGTCGCCGCCCGGCGCCAGCACGATGCCGATGGAGCCCGGCGGGGCGGCGAAGCGGCGGGCGAGCTCCGGCGTGGCCAGCAGCACTTCGCCGCGGGTGTTGCCGTAGTCGGGGTAGACGGCGGCGACCGGCAGAACCGCTTCCCCACCCGGCGCCGTCAGGCCGATGCGGTCGCCCGGGGCGACCCCCTCGGCGATGGCGAGCTGCTCGTTGACGAAGGCCGCCTCGCCCGCGGCGAAGGCCTGCCAGGCTTCGTCGCGGCCGGCCCGGGTCGCCAGCAGCGGCCAGCTCGGCAACAGCGCCGCGCCGGGGGTGATGCCGTAGACGCCCACCGGCAGGGCCAGTTCGCGCGTGTCAGCGTCGCGCTCCACGGCAATCAAGGTACCCTCGCTGCGGCGGGTGGGCAGCAGCTCTTCGACCTCACTGTGCTTGGCCAGCCAGGCGTGGATGTCGTCGTGCTGCTCGACGGGCGGGCGCAGGTAGAAGTCCGCCACCAGGCGCTGGTCGAGCCAGTCGAGGAAGGTCAGGCGAAAGCCGCCGACCATGCTGCTCACGCCCAGGTTGGCGGAGAGCGCGATCAGCAGCGCCATCATCGCCAGGGCCAGTCGCGGCAGTTGCAGCTGCAGGTCGGCCAGCGCCCACTGGGCCAAGGGGCGGCGGCGCAGCAGGCGGCCGAGCCCGGCCAGCAGCAGGGCGATAAGCGGCGGCAGCCACAGCGCGCTGGCCAGCAGCAGCGCGGCGACCAGACCGAAGCCGGCCAGCAGTCCCTCGCTCGGCGGCTGCCAGGCGAGCCACAGCCACAGGGCCAGACCGCCGAGGGCCACGGCGCCGCCCGCCGCGCTCATCAGCTTGAGCTGACGCTGAAAGCCGCTGCGCCAGGCCTGGGCCTGGCCCAGCCCCAGCACGCTCAAGCGGGCCGCTCGCCACAGCACGCCGCTGCCGGCCAGCAGTAGTCCGCCCAGGGTCACGGCGAGACCACCGAACCAGTAGTGCCAGGGCAGGTTGAGGGTGACCGCCACGTCGGCGCCGTAGAGGCTGCCCAGGGTGGCCGCCACATCGGGCTGCAGCGCCCGGGCCAGCCACACGCCGCTGACGATGCCGGCCAGGGCACCGACGACACCCAGCAGCAACAGCTCCAGGGCGAGCAGCCCGACCAGCCCGCGCCCCGACACACCCAGGGCGCGTAGCGTACGCAAGAGCCCCAGGCGCTGTTCCAGGGCCAAGCCCAGCGCCGCCTGTACGATGAACAGCCCCACGACCAGCGCCAGCAGCGCCATGGCGGTGAGGTTGAGATGGAAGCTCTCGGTCAACTGGCCGGGCGAGACCAGCGTGGCCGCCCGGGTCAGTACCAGTCCTGCCGGGGCCTGTTCGAGCGCGTCGGGGGCGGTGACCAGGCGGGTGATGCGCTCGCCGCTGTCGAGCAGCGTCGCGGCGGCGGCGATGTCCATCACCAGGGTGTCGGGAGGCAGCCTGGGGGCCAGGATCAGCGGCGGCAGCCGGGCCTCGGCCAGGCGCGGCGCGGCGCCGGGGGCCTCGCGGTGGCTCACTCCCAGCGCCGGCAACGTGTCCGGGGCGACGCGGGTCTGCCATGGCGGGGTGAGAAAATCGGTCAGCTCGCCCTGGCTCGAGGCGGCGGCAAAGGCGTTGTCGCCGGGCAGGGTGAAGGGCTCGATGCCGATCACCGTCAGTTGGGTGCCGTCGGGGGCTTCGATGCTGCCTTCCAGCAGCGGCGAGACGGGCAGGCCGGCGCGGCGCAGGCGCAGGTAGTCGTCGCGGGTCAGCGGCTCGCCGTCGCGGCGCTCCAGGCGGTCGAGTCCGGTAGTGAACAGCGCCTCGGCGCGGGCGTAGCTGTCGCGGGCCGAGGCGTTGATCGCCTGCACGCCGCTCCACAGCGCGCTGGCCACCCACAGCCCCAGCAGCAGCATGGCGAGCTGGCCGGGGTGACGCTTGTAGTGGGAGAGCAGGGTGGCGAAGGCGGTCAGCATCAGCGGCGGCTCGGCTCCGGTTGCGTGAGCCCCGATTCCGTGAGAGCGCCCAGCCGGCCGTGGGTGAGGCGCAGGCAGCGGTCCAGCGGTGCCGCCACCTGGGCGCTGTGGGTCACCATCAGCAGGGCGCTGCCGGCCTCGCGTACAAGTTCCAGCAGCAGGGCCAGCACCTCGCCGGCGGTGGTCTCGTCGAGGTTGCCGGTGGGTTCGTCAGCCAGCAGCAGGGCGGGACGCGGCGCCAGCGCCCGGCCGATGGCCAGGCGCTGCTGTTGGCCGCCGGAGAGCTGCTCGGGGTAGCGCCGTTCCAGGCCGGCAAGTCCCAGTCGTTGCATCAAGTGCGCCGACCACTCGGGCGTTTCGCGCCCGGCCAGCCGTGCCTGCAGGCGCAGGTTGTCGAGCACGTTCAGGCTCGGCACCAGGTGGAACTGCTGGAACACCAGGCCCAGGGTATCGCGGCGCAGGCGGGCGCGGGCCGGTTCGTCCAGCGCGGAGATCGAGCGGTCGGCAAGGAGTACCTCGCCGCTGTCCGGCAAGTCGAGCCCCGCCGCCAGGTGCAGCAGGGTCGACTTGCCGCTGCCGGACTCGCCCATCAGCGCCAGACTCTCACCGCCGCGCAACTCGAGGTCGACGCCCTCCAGCACCGCAAGCGGACCCTGGGGCGTGGCGTAGGTCTTGTAAACCTGGCGAAATTCGAGCATGGCGGCTCCCGTCGACATTGCAGCGATGATGCCAGGGTTGCAGAGTATCCAACCAAGGCAGCGAGTAACTTACCATGAGCTCGCGGCCCGATGTCGCCAGGCCGAAGCCGGAGGGAGGCGAGCGTGACCGTCACGGTATCCATGCATTTCGTCAACGAGCTGTTCCGCGGGGTGCCCGAGAGCGAGGCGGCCCGCGAGGGCTATCTCGCTCGTGCGGGCATCTCGCCGTTCCTGCTCACTGCGCCCCACGGGCGAGTGACCGTGGAGCAGTTCGCCACGCTCTACCGGCTGCTGGTCAACGCGTACGACGACGAGACGCCGGGCTTCTTCGCCCGGCCGCTGCGCAGCGGCACGCTCAAGCTGCTGTGCCTGAGCGTGCTGGAGGCGCCCACGCTGAAGGTGGCGCTGCATCGCTATACGCTGTTCTTCCGCATCGTGCTGGACGACTTCGGCTATGAGTATCGCGTCGAGGACGGGCTGGCGCGGGTGGCGCTGGTGGAGCATCGGCCGCCGGCGGGCAGCCGTATCCTGGTGCACGAGCTGATGCTCAAGCTGTTCCACGGTATCGCTTCGTGGATGGTCGCACGCAAGATCCCTCCGGTGATGATGGAGTGCGCCTACGCGCAGCCATCCCACAGCGCCGACTATCTCTACTTCTATCCGGGCAAGGTGAGCTTCGAGCGCGAGCAGACCGCCATCTACTTCGATGCCGCCCTGCTAGAGCAGCCGATCCGGCAGACCAAGAAGCACCTGGGCGCTTTCCTGCGCCGGGCACCAGCCGACTGGTTCTACGTTTCCTTCGAAGACCGTCTGGTGTCGCACCGCGTACGCGAGCACCTTTCGCGCCATCTGGCTACCTCGGGCTCGGTGCATGACGTGGCCCGGGCGCTGCACATGTCGGTGCGCACCCTGTCGCGGCGGCTGGCCGCCGAGGGCACTCACTTCCAGGCGGTGAAGGACGAGTTTCGGCGCGATTTCGCCATTCAGGCCCTGACCCGCAGCGAGCGACCGCTGCTGGCCATCGCCGACGAGCTGGGCTTTCAGGACCTGGCCTGCTTCAGCCGTGCCTTCAAGGGGTGGACGGGAAACTCGCCCGCCGCCTACCGGCGGGCGAGCGCGTCCCTGCTCCAGAGCGCCTGAATCCGCGCCGTCAGGCCGGCTCGACCTTGGCCTGGTCCCGTGCCAGTTCCTCGTGCCGGGTCATGCGGCGGTAGAAGAGCGTGGCAATGGTGGAGTTGATGACGATGAACAGCGAGTACATCACCGGCATCAGCAGGATCAGCTGCTGGGTTTCGTCGGCGAAGGTCATGATCACGATCAGCGCCGCCAGCGGACCGTTCTGAATGCCGGTCTCCAGCGATACCGTTCTCGCCTTCTGTGGGTTCAGCCGCAGCGCGCGGGAGAACAGGTAGCCGAAGGCGAAGCCGATCAGGCCCACCAGAATGACCGCGGCATAGACCTCCCAGCCGGTCTCCACCAGCAGACGCCAGTTCCTGGGCACCCAGGTGACCACCAGGAAGAGGATGACGATGGCACCGAGGATGCCCCCCATCAGCTCGATGACAGCGCCGACGTTGGAGTTCCTGCGCCGCAGCCACATGCCGATGAGGGTAGGGATCAGCAGCACGAAGAGCAGCCGGGCGATCTGATCCGGCGGAATGCGGAAGGCATCGTCGATTCCCTGGGTGTACAGCTCCATCAGCAGGGGCACCATGATGAAACCGGCCAGGGTGGAGCAGATGGTCATCATGATGCTCAGGCTGAGCAGGCTTTTCGAGAAGTAGGCGAAGATGTTGGACGTGGTACCGCCCGGCATGCAGCCCACCAGTATCAGGCCCACCGTTTGCTCAGGAGTCAGATTCAGAATCCGCGACAGGACGAAGGCGATCAACGGCATCAGCATGTACTGGGAGGCGAACCCCACACCGACGGCCTGCGGGTGGCGCAGGGCCAGCCTGAAGTCCTTGAAGGTCAGCGACGACCCCATGCCGAACATGATGATCACCATCATGAGGGAGAGCAGGGTCTCTTCCAATGGGCTCAGCATTCGTTATGCTCCAGCGTCTCGTTGTTATTGAGTCGTTGTTATCGGCTCTGCTACGCAACCCATGAGAGTCAACCGCCAGTGGCTGCGGCTCGCACTTCCTTGCGCAGTACCTTGCCGACGGGGGTCTTGGGCAGCTCGTCCCAGAACACCACCTTTTTCGGCACCTTGTAGGCCGCCAGTTCCTGTTTGCAATGCGCGATGACGTCCTTCTCGCTGATGCCTTCTTCGCGCAGCACCACATAGGCATGCACGGCCTCTCCGGTCTGGGCATCGGCGACCCCGATCACCGCCGACTCCTGCACCTGAGGGATACGGGCGATGCAGTCTTCGACCTCGTTGGGGTAGACGTTGAAGCCACTGACCAGAATCATGTCCTTCTTGCGGTCGACGATGCGGAAGTGGCCGTCCTCGCTCATCATGGCGATGTCGCCGGTGTAGAACCAGCCATCCTTGAGGGCGTTGGCGGTTTCCTCGGGGCGGTTCCAGTAGCCCTTCATCACCTGCGGCCCGCGCACGATGATTTCACCCGGTTCACCGACCGCTACCGGCTCGTCCTGATCGTCGACGATGCGCACATCGGTATCCGGAGCGGGTATGCCGATGGAATCCGGGCGCTCCTGGCCGATGGGGTTGAAGCAGATCACGGGGGAGGTTTCCGTCAGGCCGTAGCCTTCGACGATGGGGCTGCCCACCACGCTGCGCCAACGCTCGGCGACCGCCTTGTGCAGCGCGGTGCCGCCGGCCAGCGCCACCTTCATGGAGCGGGGCGGGTAGACGGTGAACCACTCTTCGTTCAGCAGGGCGTTGTAAAGCGTGTTGACGCCCGAGATCCAGGAGATGTCGTAGTTGTCGAAGGCGCGCTGGCAGTTCTGGATCGGCCGCGGATTGGGCACCAGAACGTTGTGCGCGCCCTTGTGGTAAAAGGCCAGCAGGTTCACGGTGAAGGCAAAGATGTGGTAGATCGGCAGCGCCGTCAGGATGCACTCCTTGCCGGGCTCGATGTGACTGCCGGCCACCGAATCGACCTGCTCCAGGTTGCTGATCAGGTTGCCGTGGGTCAGCTCGGCGCCCTTGCTGACCCCGGTGGTGCCCCCCGTGTACTGCAGCAAGGCGGTATCCGAACGGGTCAGATGCTGCCAGTACTGGTGGACGTCGATACCGGCGGCCTTCGCCTGCCGTCCTTTTGCCAGGGCCTGATCGATGGTGTGAACGTCCAGCCGATGCCTGGGAATCACTCGGTTCCAATACTTGAGCACTAGCTGCAAGACCCCTTTCACCACGGGTGGGAACCATTGGGCAACGGAGGTGACCACCACCTGTCTGATGCCCGTCTGCTCGATGATGGCCTCCAGCTTGTCGACGAACATGTCGACGATGACCAGGGCCTGGGCGCCGCTGTCGTTGAATTGGTGCGCCATCTCCCGCTTGGTGTAGAGCGGATTGACGTTCACCAGGATGCAGCCGGCCTTGAGAATACCGAAGGCCACCACGGGCAGCGTCAAGCAGTTGGGCATCTGCACGGCCACGCGGGTGCCGGCTTCCAATTGGAGACATTCGCGCAGGTAAACGGCGAAGGCATCCGACATCTCTTCCACTTCGGCGTAGGTCAGGCGGCCGTTCATGCCGTTGGGCATGCAGGTGGTGAAGGCGAGCTGCTGGCTGTAGTTCTGTCCGGCAGCCTGAATGAGTGCCGGCAGGTTATCGTGCAGGTGGTGACTGGCAGTGGCTTCACCGGTTTCAGGTCGGACGGCGAGGTAATGGCTCATCCAGGGTTTGTTATCGTAATACTGAACGTTCGACATGAATGGCCTCTCGTGGGTGGTCTGGCTGCTGCGCAGGGTGGTCGCTCCTGCTCTGAGTGCAGCGACTCAGACCTTTTTATTATCTTCTTACAGTAACCAGCTCTGCGGTTGAACGACAGTTGAACAGCAATAATGAAAGGGCCGCCCGGGCGGCCCTTGCTCCCTCCGCTGTCTGATTCACACCTCCTGGCGAATGCGCTTCTTGTCGAGCTTGCCCACGCTGGTCTTGGGAATCTCATCGACGAAGCGAACGAACGACGGGATCGCCCAACGGTTGATGCGGCCCTCGTCGACGAAGCGCTGCAGGAAGGCCTGGACCTCCTCCGCCTGGGGCGGGTAGTTGAGATCGCTGGGCACTGCCAGCGCTGCGGGGCGCTCGCCCCACTTCTCGTCGGGTACGCCGATCACCGCCACCTCAGAGATACCCGGGCACTGGCCGATCAGGTTCTCCAGCTCCAGCGAGGAAATCCACTCACCGCCGGTCTTGATCACGTCCTTGATGCGGTCGCGGATCTGCAGGAAACCGCGCTCGTCGAGTACCGCCACGTCGCCGGTATGCAGCCAGCCGTCGCGCCACAGCTCCTCGCTGCGGGTCTCCTCCTTGTAGTAGCCCTGGGTCAGCCAGGGGGCGCGCACGCGCACCTCGCCCACGCTTTCTCCATCGTGGGGCAGTGGGGTGCCGCTCTCGTCGACCACCTGGAGATGCACCAAGGGTACGGGCACGCCGGCCTTGCAGCGCCACGGCAGTTGGGTCGCGAAGTCGGCCTCGTTGATGTCCCGGGGCAGGATGTCGGCGGTGAGCAGCGGACAGGTTTCGGACATGCCGTAGGCGCTGCGAGTATCGATGCCCAGCTCCCAGGCTTTCTGCGCCAGCGGCTGAGTCAGGGCGCTGCCGCCCACCAGTACCTTCCAGCCGGAGAGACCGACCTTGCCGGAAGCGATCGCCTCGGCGCTTACCACCATGTTGAGCAGGGTCGGCACGCAGTGGGAGAAGTCGACCTTCTCGCCCACCAGCAGCTTGACCAGCATGTCGGGCTCGTAGCGCCCGGGGTAGACCTGGGTGGCGCCCATCAGCGTGGCGGTGTAGGGCACGCCCCACGCATGCACGTGGAACATCGGCGTGATCGGCATGTACACCTTGTCGCGGTTGAGCAGCTCGAAGCCCGGGGTCTGGAAGGCGTTGGCCTCGCCCAGGGTGTGCAGGACCAACTGGCGATGAGTGAAGAACACCCCCTTCGGGTTGCCGGTGGTGCCGGTGGTGTAGAACAGCGTGGCCACCGCGTTCTCGTCGAAGGTGGGGAAATCGTAATGGCTAGGCTGTGTGGTCAGCAGCGCCTCGTATTCGCCCACCAGGTTCAACGAACTCTGAACCTCGGCTGGCGCGTCCTGGCACAGCAGGTAGCCACGAATGCGCGGCAGACGCGTTGCCAAGGGCTCGAGCAGCGGCACGAAGTCCTCATGCACTAGTACGAAATCGTCCTCGGCGTGCTCCATGGTGTAGTGGATCTGCTCCGGCGACAGGCGCACGTTCACGGTGTGCAGCACTGCGCCCAGCATGGGAATGGCGAAGAACGCCTCCAGGTAGCGGTGGCTGTCCCAGTCGAGCACCGCCACCACGTCACCGGCCTTGACGCCCTGGGCGCTGAGCGCATGGGCAAGCTGATGGACCCGCTCGCGGAAGCGGCGGTAGCCGTGGCGGCTCAGGTCGCGATAGACGATCTGGTTGTCGCCGGCCATGCGCACGCCGGAGTCGAGCAGCTCGCCGATCAGCAGCGGTGGGTTGGTGGCGGAGGGCGTGGCGGGCAGAATCTTCGGCGTGACGGTGTTCATCTACGTCTCCTTGTATTTGTTTTCACTCTGCGGCAGGTTGCGCCTCGATCAGGCGCAGCGTTCGATGAGCAGCGCGATGCCCTGGCCGCCGCCGATGCACAGCGTGATCAGCCCGTAGCGACCGCCGGTGCGCTCCAGTTCGGCCAGCGCCTTGATGGTCAGAATGGCGCCGGTGGCGCCGACGGGATGCCCCAACCCCACGGCACCGCCGTTGGGATTGAGCCGCTCGGCGGGGAAGTCGAGTTCCTGCGCCACCGCCATGGCCTGGGCGGCGAAGGCCTCGTTGGACTCGATCACGTCGATGTCGGCGATGGTGAGGCCCGCCTCGTCGAGGCAGCGGCGCACGGCAGGAATCGGCCCCAGGCCCATCAGGCCGGGTTCGACCCCGGCGGTGCTGGCACAGATCAGCCGTGCACGCGGCGCAAGACCGCGCCTGCTGGCCTCGTCGGCATAGGCCAGCACCAGGCTGGCGGCGCCGTCGTTGATGCCCGAGGCGTTGCCGGCGGTGACCACCCCCTCCTTGGCGAAGGCGGGCTTGAGCCGGGCGAGGTCCTCAAGCGTGACGCCGTCGCGCACGTGCTCGTCACGCGCGAACTGGCGCTCGTTCTTACCCTCGCGCACCGTGACCGGCACGATCTGCCCGTCGAAGCGGCCCTCGGCGATGGCACGGGCGGCCTTCCGGTGGCTCTCCAGGGCGAAGCGGTCGATGGCCTCGCGCTCGAGCCCGCAGCGCTTGGCGATGTTCTCGGCGGTCACGCCCATGTGGCCGCTGCCGAAGGGGTCGCTGAGCACGCCCAGGGTCAGGTCGGTGACGCTGGCGTGGCCCATGCGCAGGCCGTTGCGCGCCTGGGGCGGCAGCAGGTAGGCGCCGCGACTCATCGACTCGGCGCCGCCGGCCAGTGCCAGGCGGCTGTCGCCGAGCACGATCTGCTGTGCCGCCGAGAGGATCGCCTGCACGCCGGAGCCGCACAGGCGATTGACGTTGAATGCCGCTGCGCCCTCGGGCACGCCGGCTTCCAGGGCGATGTGGCGCGCCAGGTAGGCGTCCTGCGGTCCGGTGGTGATGATGTGGCCGTAGACGGCATGGTCGATGGCGCCGGCTTCGAGGCCGGCGCGAGCCAGCGCCTCGCGGGCGGTGACGGTGCCCAGCTCATGGGGAGCGAGCCCGGCCAGGCTGCCGCCGAAGCTGCCGATGGCGGTGCGGGCGCTGCCGAGAATGACGACGGAATCGAGCCGCATGAGATTCTCCTGTCTTGGATCTTGTGAGCGATCAGGGCGCGTCGCTCTTGCCGAGCAGCGAGCGAGCGATCACTTCCTTCATGATTTCCGAGGTACCGGCGTAGAGGGTCTGCACGCGGGCATCCAGGTAGAAGCGTGAAATCGGGTACTCCCGGGTATAACCGTAGCCGCCGAACAGCTGCAGGCAGGCATCGATGGTGCGGCACTGCATCTCGCTGAGCTGGAGCTTGAGGATGGCGGCATCGGTGCCGTTCATCTCCCCCTGGCGGTACTTGGCCACGCACTGCTCGAAGTAGGCGCGGCCCATGTCGATCTGGGCGCGCACCTCGGCCAGGGTGAAGCGGGTGTTCTGGAACTCGCCCACGGCGCGACCGAAGGCGCGGCGCTCGCGCACGTAGTCGAGGGTCAGCGCCAGCGCACCCTCCATGGCGCCCAAGGCCTGAGCCGCCACGCCGAGGCGCTCGCGGGGCAGCTCCTGCATCAGGTAGGCAAAGCCGGCGCCGGCCTCGCCGAGCAGGGCCTCTTCCGGCAGGCGCAGGTCGTCGAAGAACAGCTCGGCGGTGTCGCTGGCGTGCTGGCCGATCTTCTTGATCGGCTGGCCGCGGGAGAAGCCGGCAAGCGTGGTGTCGACCAGGAACAGCGAGACGCCGCGGGCGCCGGCGGATGGATCGGTCTTGGCGCAGACGATCACCAGGTCGGCCACTTGGCCGTTGGTGATGAACAGCTTGCTGCCGTCGAGCCGCCAGCCCGACTCGGTGCGGCTGGCGCGGGTCTTCATCGCCGCCAGATCGCTGCCCGCCCCGGGCTCGGTCATGGCGATGGCACCGATGATCTCGCCGCTGGCCATGGCCGGCAGCCAGCGCTCGCGGTGGGCCGGCGTGCCGATGTGCAGCAGGTAGGGCATGACGATGTTGGCGTGGATGTTATAGGCGCTGGCCAGCCCGCCGAAGCCCTGCCGCGAGATCTCCTCCAGCGCCAGCTGAACGATGGCGAAGTCGGCGCCGCTGCCGCCCAGCGCCTCCGGCAGGTCGATGCCCAGCAGGCCGGCTTCGCCGAGCTGCTGCCACAGCGAGCGCGGCATCTCGCCGGCTTCTTCCCACGCTTCGTAGTGGGGCGCCACTTCCTGCTCGAGGAAGCGGCGGATGGTGTCGTGGAACAGCGGCGTCAGGTCGTCTTGCGGTGCGCTCATGGGATCAGCCGAGCTCCTTGCGCAGGTGGCGTTTGAGAATCTTGCCGGCGGTGCTCTTGGGCAGGGCATCGGCGAACAGGATGCGCTTGGGCACTTTGTAGGGCGCCATGTGGTCCTTGGCATGAGCGATCAGCTCCTCTTCGCTCACTTCGGCTCCTTCCTTGGTGACCACCACGGCGGTGATTGCCTCGATCCACTTCGCGTCGGGCAGGCCCACCACAGCCACCTCGGAGACGGCTGGGTGCTTGAACAGCCCCTCTTCCACCTCGCGGCTGGCCACCACCACGCCGCCGGTATTGATCACGTCCTTGATGCGGTCGACGATGTAGAGGTAGCCCGCCTCGTCGAAGTAGCCCACGTCACCGGAGTGGAACCAGCCGCCGGCGAAGGCCTCCTCGCTCATCTCGGGCTTATCCCAGTAGCCGGTCAGCAACTGCGGTGAGCGATGCACGATCTCGCCATGCTCGCCGGGCGGCACGTCGTTCATCTCCAGGTCGACCACGCGGGTTTCCACGGTGAGGATGGGGCGGCCCGCCGATGCCGGGCGCTCGGCGTGCTCCTCGGGGCGCAGCACCGTGGCCAGCGGGGCGATCTCGCTCTGGCCGTAGCAGTTGTAGAGCCCCACACCGGGCAGGCGCTGCTGCAGCTCCTCGAGCACCGGCACCGGCATGATCGAGGCGCCGTAATAGGCTTTCTTCAGCGTCGTGAGGTCGAACGTGTCGAAATCGGGATGACGCAGTAGGCTGATCCACACCGTGGGCGGGGCGAAGAACGAGGCGATGCCCTCGCCGGCGATCTGCGCCAGGCAGTCATCGGGCAGTGGCGCCATGCGCAGGTGGACCGGGGCGCCGAGCAGCAGCCCCGGCATCAGGAATACGTGCATCTGCGCCGAGTGGTAGAGCGGCAGGGCGGCCAGCATCGGCTCGTCGCCCTTGATGTCGAGCTCCACCATGCAGGCCATGTACTCGGCGAGCAGCGCCTGGTGCGTCATCATCGCCGCTTTGGGGGCCGCCGTGGTGCCCGAGGTGTAGAGCAGTTGAGCCAGGCTGGCGCTGTCGATCGCGACATCCGGCTCGCTGTCGTTGCCGCTCTCCTTGTCGAGGGCTACCTGCAGCACGTCGAAGCCCGTCTCGACCTCGGCGTGCAGGGTACCGGAAAGCGAGAGGCCGAGCCCTTCGCTCGCCTTGGCCACGTTGTCGGCCAGGCTCAGGTCGCTGAGCAGCGCACTCGCGCCGGATTGCTCGAGAATGTAGCGCAGCTCATCGGCGCTCAGCGCGAAGTTGATCGGCACGTGCACCAGGCCGGCGCGGGTGGCGGCCAGCCAGGCGATCACGTAGGCATCGGAGTTCTTGCCGTAGGCGGCCAGGCGGTCGCCCGGGGCCAGGCCCGATGCCAGCAGGCGGTTGGCGACCCGGTTCACCGCCCGGTTCAGCTCGGCGTAACTCCAGCGCCGGCTCTCGAAGGCCAGCGCCAGCTTGTCGCCGTGCTTGCGCGCGCTGCGACTCAGCGCAGCGCCGATGGTGTTCTGCTGAATCCTCATCTCTTCCTCCTGGCTCAGGCGCCGTTGGCGACCAGCCGGCACTGGCTTTCGGAAAGCGGGCGGAAGGCCTCTTCGGCGGGAATGGTGCGCACCACGCGGAACAGGTCATCCTCGTTCTGCGATTCTTCCGGGGTCTTCACTTCCACCAGATACATGTCATGCACCATGCGGCCGTCTTCGCGGATGTAGCCGCCGGTGGCAAAGATGTCGTTGATCGGCGTGGCCGCCATTTGCTGGCGTACGGCTTGGGCCTCGTCGGTACCGATGGCGTCGACGGCCTGCAGGTAGTGCAGCGTGCTGGAGTAGAGCCCGGCGTGAACCATGGTCGGCATGCTGCCGGTACGCTCGCGGAAACGCTCGGCCCAGGCGCGGGTCTCGTCGTTGAGGTCGTAATACCAGGCCTTGGTGAACTGCAGCCCCTGGGCGGCATCGAGGCCGATGCTGCGCACGTCGGTGCTGAACAGCACCATGCCGGCCAGCACTTGCCCGGCCTGGGTGATGCCGAATTCGCCAGCCGTGGTGATGGCATTGATGGTGTCGGAGCCGGCATTGTTGAGGGCGATCACGTCGGCACCGGAGGCCTGGGCCTGCAGCAGGAACGAGGAGAAATCGCTACTGGGGAAGGGGTGGCGTGCCTTGCCCACGACGCTGCCGCCGTTTTCGAGTACCACGCGCTCCACGTCGCCTTCCAGGGCGTGGCCGAAGGAGTAGTCGGCGCTGAGCAGGTACCAGTTGTGGTGGCCCTCCTGAGTGATCGCCTTGGCGGTGCCGTTGGACATGGCCCAGGTGTCGTAGACCCAGTGAATGTGGTTGGGCGAACAGCTCTCGTTGGTGACGCCGGAAGAGACGGCGCCGTTGACCAGGCCCAGGCGATTCTCCTCCTCCAGCAGGCGAACGGCGGCCAGAGTGACGGAAGAGGCCACCAGGCCGGTGACCATGTCGACGTTGCGCTCGTCGATCCACTCGCGAACGATGCTCGAGCCCACGTCGGGGCTGTTGCGATCATCGGCGCTGAACACCACGACGTTGGCGCCGGCAACGCTGCCGCCGACATCGTCGATAGCCATCTGGATGGCGTCCTGTCCCATGGGGCCAATGGGATCGCGATAGGGGCCCGACATGTCGGCGAGGTAGCCGATGCGAATCTCGTTGTCGGTGATCTCGGCGTGTGCGGTGTGGCCGGCGAGCATGATGGAGGCGGCGAGCGCTCCCAGGGTGAAGCGGCGTGTCGTTGTCATTGTCTGCCCTTGTCGTTGTTGTAAGAGGCTGCGGGTCGATGCGGCAGGCTGTGGATAAGCCTGTGCATAATTTGGTGAACTTTTGTGCAAAGGGTGTGAGCTGACGGTCGAGTCGGCTACTTCCCGATGCACGCCCCGTTCATGGTAGGAAGAAAGCGAGTGGCCAGGTTTACGCATCGCGCCACAATGTTTGCATTTCGTGCCATTTCGGCTGCAACAACATTTGCGAAACTCTGCAGGCTTAACGGAGGAGAAATAAAAAGCACTTGGAAAAGGTGTTATTGATTATAAAAATCAATTGGTTAGTTTTTCTTCGAAAATTGGCCAAGTGAGCGCGAGCAGATGAAGATGGCAGAACGTGCCAGGGCCTAAGAGAGGGAGGCATGCCGAATGGCGGCCGGTCATGAGTCGGGAACGAGCGCGCAACGCCACGGATAGACGAAAGAAGCCAAAAGGCGGAGGGGCTGAACCACCTCCGCTGCGGTTCGGCTAACCTGTCGGGAAATTATGCTCTGCCTGCCCACACCGCTACGCCTTGGGTTTCGACGTAGACGGAATAGAGCGACTGGCTGGCGGTCATGAACAGGCGGTTGCGCCTGGTACCACCGAAGCAGACGTTGGCGCAGGGCTCAGGTAGATGAATCTTGCCGATCAGCGTGCCGTCATCGGCGTAGACATGCACTCCGTCGTGGTCCTCGGCACCGAACAGACCGCCGAAGATCGCTCCACACCAGAGATTGCCGTCCACATCCACGGCCAGGCCATCGATGAAGCCCGGCCCGACCTCGGCGAACTGGCGCTCGTTGGCCAGGCGGGTGCCGTCATCCACGACGTCCCAGGCCAGAATCTGATGGGGTGGTCGGGGGTGTGGGTGCCGCCCGTATCGGAGACGTAGAGACGGGAGTAGTCCGGGGAAAAGGCGATACCGTTGGGCTTGGCGACCTCGGCCATCTTTTCCAGCCGGCCACTGCCAGGGTCGATTCGATAGACGGCCTCAGGGAGTTCGAAATCGGCGATATGCCCCTCGTAGTGCATCAGGATGCCGTAGCCCGGGTCGGTGAACCAGATGCCGCCGTCGGGATGCACGATGATGTCGTTGGGGGCATTGAGCGGCTTGCCCTCGAACTCGTCGGCCAGCACGGTAATGCTGCCGTCGTGCTCGGTTCGGGTCACCCGGCGCGTATCATGCTCACAGGTCAGCAGTCGTCCCTCGCGGTCGCGGGTGTTGCCATTGGAGTAGTTGGATGACTGGCGGAAGACGCTTACCTCACCGGTTTCCTCGAGCCAGCGCATCTGCCGATTGTTGGGAATGTCGCTCCAGACGAGATAGCCGCCGTCACCGAAGTAGACTGGCCCCTCCGACCAGCGAAACCCGGTGGCCAGGCGTTCGACCGCGGCATTGGCCAGACGGTAGGCGCCGAAACGCTCGTCGACGACCTCGATGGCCGGGTCGGGATAGGAAACGAGTGAACCATCCCAGGGGCGCTGCCGGGCGAGCAGTTCGCCAGGCTTGAGTACCGCCGTGGCGCCTGCGGCAGCGGCCACACCGAGAAAGGTGCGGCGGGAAAGTGGCGCAGGGAACCTCTCCCCACGTTCGTGTTGGGCATCGTCATGCATGCTTCAACCTCCCCTCTGTCTTGTTGTGTCAGGGTTCAGGGCGTTGATTGCGATGAGAGGCCTACCAGCTTAGTCGCGCTTCCCGGTGTTTGCGCATGAAGGGCCGTTACCGACTCGAGAAACGCAAGAGGCGCCACCTTGCGTGTGGCGCCTCTTGCGTCATGCCGGGGTACGTCTAGTGTGTATGGCCGTGATCATGGTCGTGATCGTGGCCATGCCCATGATCGTCATGGCCGGGCTCGGCCAGGGCGTCGTGCAGCACCTGGGCGTTGTGGCGCATCATGCCCAGATAGGTGCTGGCTTCACCTTCTGCAGAGAGAGCATCGGCATAGAGCGTACCGGCGATGGGCAGGCCGGTCTCTTCGGCGAGCTGGTTGATCACTGCCGGGCTGGTCATGTTCTCGTGGAACAGGGCGCGTACGTTCTGCTCGCGAATCACGTCGATCAGCCGGGCCATGTCGGCAGCACTGGGCTCGGCTTCGGTGGAGAGGCCGACCGGTGAGAGAAAACGAATGCCGTAGGCGTTGGAGAAATAGCCGAAGGAGTCGTGGCCGGTGATCACGCTGGTGGAGGCCGGAATCTCGCCCAGCAGCTCGCGAATCTCGGCGTCGGTGGCTTCCAACTCGTTGATGTAGCGCTCGGCGTTCTCGCGGTAGGCGGCTTCGTTGTCCGGGTCCGCCTCGATCAGGCCATCACGGATATTGCCCACATAGACCTTGCCCATGGCCAGGTCCTGCCAGGCATGGGGGTCGTAGTCGCCATGTGCATGGTCGTGATCGTCGTGGCCGTGATCATCGTGGTCGTCGTGGCCGTGATCATCGTGGTCATGTCCATGGTCGTCGTGGTCGTGATCGTCGTGGCCATGCCCATGGTCGTCGTGGTCGTGATCGTCATGGTCATCGTGACCATGCGCATGCTCATGGTCATGGCCTTGGTAGTCGAGCCTCTCGATGCCATCGGTGGCCGTCACCAGCGGTCCGCTGTAGTCGCTGGAGTCGATCAAGCGTTCCATCCAGCCTTCGAACAGCAGGCCGTTGAACACCACCAGGTCGGCATCGGCCAGCGAGCGCGCATCGCGCGGGCTGGGAGAAAAGACGTGAGTGTCGCTGTCGGGTCCGACCAGCGAGGTGACCTCCACGTGCTCGCCCCCCACGTTCTGCACCATGTCGGCCAGGATGCTGAAGCTGGTGACGACCTGGACGCGTTCGGCGGCAATGGCGGCAGGCAGAGCCAGCATGGCCGAGGCGCCCAGCATCAGGGCGGCGGGTGTAGCGTGTCGCATGGAAAGCCTCCTCAAGGAATTGGTGTTTTAGGTATCTTCAGTGCGGTTCTGGTGTACCTAGCGGTACGGCATGGCGCCGCAGCTTCGCCCTTAGGCTGTGATGGCGGCCGAGCAGGGCGGAGAGCACGTAGCCAACGCCAGCCAGCAGGATGATGGCCGGCCCCGAAGGAACGCTGAGATGGTAGGAGAGCAGTAGCCCGCCGAGGCTGGCGAAAACGGCCAGCACAATGGCGATGGTGATCAATCCCTCCAGGCGTTTGCTCCAGAAGCGTGCGGTGGTAGCCGGCAGCATCATCAGGCCCACGGCCATCAAGGTTCCCAGGGTCTGGAACCCGGCGGTGAGGTTGAGCACCACCAGGCCGAGGAAGACGCCATGCACCAGGCCGCCCTGCCTGCCCTGGCCACGCAGGAACAGCGGATCGAGGCACTCGACCACCAAGGCGCGAAAGATCAGCGCCAGGGTGATCACGATCACGCTGCTGATGGCCGCGATCAGCACCAGCGCAGTGGAGTTCACCGCCAGGATCGAGCCGAACAGCACATGGGTGAGATCGACGCTGCTGCCACCCAGCGAGACCAGCATGACGCCGGCTGCCAGCGAGATCAGGAAGAAGCTGGCCATGGCCGAGTCCTCCCGGTGTCCCGTCATTTGCGACACGCTGCCGGCCAGTACCGCGATCAACAATCCCGACAGCACGCCACCCAGGCTCATGGCCGGCAGCGAGAAGCCCGCCAGGAGGAAGCCCAGCGCCACGCCGGGCAAAATGGCGTGTGCCATGGCATCGCCGATCAGGCTCATGCCGCGCAGCATCAGGAACACACCCATGGGCGGGGCCGCCAGCGAGAGAGCCAGGCCGGCCACCGCGGCGCGGCGCATGAAACCGTAGTCGAAGGGGGCGATCAGCCACTCATAAAGCAGCTCCATCATGCGTCGATCCCCGGAATGCCCAGGGCCAGCCGTGCCGAACCGAGGTGGGCAGGCTGGCTCTGGAGAAGGGCTTGGGCGGTGGTCCACCGGGCATGGCCGCCCGTCAGCACCACGACTTCCTCCGCCAGGCGGGCCAACTGCTCCATGTCGTGCAATACCACGATGATGGTGGCGCCCTCGGCCGCCATGTCGCGCAATACCGTCATCAGTACTTCGACGGTTTCCGCATCGACGTTGGCAAAGGGTTCGTCGAGCAGCAGCAGCTCGGCTTCCTGCATCAGGGTACGACCGATCAGTGCGCGCTGGCGCTGGCCGCCGGAAAGTTCGCCTAGCGGGCGATGGGCCAGGTGTGAAATCCCCAGGCGCGCCATCACCTCGCGGCCGCGTCGGTAGTGACGGGCGCAGTAACCGGTGAGCGCGCCGTGGCTCGGCCAGCTGCCGGTCATCACCAGCTCTTCCACGCTCATGGGAAAGGTGAGATCCAGCGCCAACTGCTGGGGCAGCCAGGCACGGCGCTCCTTGGGCACCGAGCAGACCACCCTGCCCGCCACCGGGCGCAGCATGCCCATGATGCCCTGAATCAGGGTGCTCTTGCCGGCGCCGTTGGCACCGACAAGCGCGGTGATCGCGCCGTCGCGAAAGCGGCCGCTCACATGCTCGAGCACGGTGCGGTTGGCCTGGGCCAGCTGCAGGTCGTGAAGCTCCAGGCGTGAAGGGGGCGACTCGGCCATCAGCCCAACCACCCTGCCGCCCAGGAGACGGCGAGCCAGAGGACGCCCAGCGGCGCGGCGGCCAGCAGCAGGCGGCGTGTGGCGGAAAGCGACATCAACGAAAAATGGCACGGCCCCTCGGGGCGATGCCGATGCGTGCGGTGTGCCATGAGTGGCCCTCGCAAAAACCAATTAAGATATAACATAACAAGATAGCCGGCAAAGTGGCAGTCTCATTACGACAGGTGGCGTCTGAAATCGGTCGTTCCAAGGGCGGCAGTATCCAGGATTTGGCGCGGAAGGGAACCGTTCAACGCAACTGCCCTGCCTGCCGCGACGGTATGACGCGCTTCGGCCTGGTGGTGCCCGTCCTCAACCCCCGGTAGGGCCCCAGAACCAACGACACGCCATACCCCAGCCCCGCCAGCAGGATAATGGAAGGGCCGGAAGGCAAGCCAGCGTGGTAGGACACCAGCAGCCCCGCCACGCTGGAAGCCAGTGCGATGCCGACGGCAATGGCGATCATACCCTCGAGCCGCTGGCTCCAGTAGCGCGCCGCAGCAGCAGGCAGCAGCATCAGCCCAGCCGCCATCAAAGTTCCCAGCGTTTGAAATCCCATCACCAGACTGACTACGACCAGGACCATGAACAGCGCGTGCGTCCAGCCGGCGTGGCGCCCTTGAAGCGTCAGGAACAGCGGGTCGAGGCACTCGACCACCAAGGCACGAAAGGAGATGGCCAGGCCAACCAGAATGACACTGCTGCCAAGTGCCACCAGCCACAGCGTGCGGCCATCCACCGCCAATATACTGCCGAACAGCACATGGCCGAGATCCAGGGCGCTGCCCGAAAGGCTGACGATGGTCACTCCGCTGGCCATGGCAATCAGGAACAGGCTGGCCATGGCGGCATCCTCCTTGAGGCCGCTGAACTGCGTGACGCCACCGGCAAGCGCCACGGTGACCAGGCCTGCCAGCACGCCCCCGAACATCATCAGCGGCAGGGAAAAGCCCGCCAGCATGAAAGCAATGGCTACTCCCGGCATGATGGCGTGCGACAGTGCCTCGCCCATCAGGCTCATGCCGCGCAGCGTCAGCAGTACACCGAGTATCGGCGCCGTGAAGGAGAGCGCCAGGCAGGCTGCCAGGGCGCGGCGCATGAAGACGTAATCGAAAGGTGACGTGAGCCACCAGAGCAACGTATCGAGCATTGGGAGGCCAAGAGTCGTTTTTCAGATATGTTATATCATAACCATATTGGTGATGGGTTTACCTCACTCAGGTGTCAGCCTGGCGCCCCATTCGCCAGGGGCGTGCTTCGGAAGGGGCGGGCGGCAGCCAGCCCGGCCTTCAATAACGCAGAGCCACGCCTACCTGGTTCGGCGTCACCAAGAGCGCGTATTCGCCCTCCAGATGGATATCCCCTAGTGATACCCGCGCCGGCTTGAAGCGGTTGATGGCCACCGAAGCCTGGCGCGGCTGGGTCTGTAGCTGCAGCTCGCTGACCAGCATGCCAGTGGCGAAGTTGATTGCCCCGTCGCGACCACGACCGTCGCCCACCCCGATCAGCAGCCCCGAGGCCGTATTCACCAACAGCGAGCCGAGGCGTGCCTCCAGGCTGCGGCGCTGGCGTTCTTCCTCGGCCACTGCGTGCAGCAATCGCCGGGCGCTCGCGATATCGCCATCGCCCTCGCGCAGCTCGCGGTAGGCCGCCGGGTGCGGTTGGCGATCCATCAGCGTGCCGGCCAGCGCCAGGGCCGACTTCACCACGCCCACCCGCGCGTCGTAGCGATCGTCACGGTCATTCGCCTCGCTGGCCTGATAGGCGTTCACCGCCAGGGTGGTGGCGTATACACCCGCCCAGCCGTACTGCCACACGTTGGCGTGGCGCTCGCCGCGGGCCAGTGCGTCCTCGTAGGCCTGGTACTCCTGTGTGGGCTGCTGGGCGAAGGTGAAGGGCGCAAAGGTGATGCCCAGCAATAGAGTGAGCCCGGCGAACGAAAGAAGCCTCGGCATGGCGATCTCCAAAATGGCGTATGTCTAAGCGTAGCGTCGTAAAGAGAGTAGCATCGGCCGTGACCGGCCGGTAACGAACGCGTAAAGTGAAATGAGCATAACGCGATTTGGAGAGTTTCATGCCTCGTCAGTCCCTCGACGACACCGCGCTCGACACCGTCTTTCGCGAAGCGCACACCCACTACGGCTTCAAGCCGGCGCCTATCGACGAGGCCACCCTGCGCGCACTCTACGACCTGCTCAAGTGGGGCCCCACCTCGATGAACTGCCAGCCGGCGCGTTACGTCTTCGTGGTGAGCGACGAGGGCAAGTCGCGCCTGATGCCGGCGCTCTCCGAAGGCAACCGCGACAAGGTACACGAAGCCCCGGCCACCGTGATCGTTGCCGTCGACACCCGCTTCTACGAATTCATGCCTCGCATATTCCCCAGCTCGCCCAACGCCCGCGAGCGCTTCGCCGAAAACCCCGACAAGGCCAGCGACACCGCCTGGCGCAACGGCACCCTGCAGGGCGCCTACCTCATCGTGGCCGCACGCATGCTAGGGCTCGACGTCGGCCCCATGAGTGGCTTCGACAACGCCATGGTCGACGAGGAGTTCTTCCCCGACGGCCGCTACAAGAGCAACTTCCTGGTCAACCTCGGTGTGGGAGAACCCGCGAGCCAGCGCCCGAGGGGGACGAGGCTGGCGTTTGAGGAAGTGGCGGAGGTGGTTTGAGGCGAGGTGACGAGCATCAAGTTTCTGAATGAAAGAAGGCTATCCCTTCGTATGCGGGTGGCATCGCTTAGCAAGGAATGCTTATATAGATTACTAAACAGATACATATAAAAAAGTACGACAGGGAACTCATGGATGACCTTTCGCCTTCGGATCTAAAAACGATCCTGCACTCGAAACGCGCAAATCTTTACTACCTGCAGCACTGTCGCGTGCTGGTCAATGGCGGTCGTGTCGAGTACGTCACCGACGAGGGAAGCCGCTCGCGGTACTGGAATATCCCCATTGCCAATACGACCTCGCTATTGCTCGGCACGGGTACGTCCATTACACAGGCGGCCATGCGTGAGCTGGCCAAGGCCGGTGTGTTGGTTGGCTTCTGCGGTGGTGGCGGTACGCCGCTATTTGCCGCCAACGAGGTGGATGTCGATGTCGCCTGGCTGACTCCCCAGAGCGAATACCGACCCACCGAGTATCTTCAGTACTGGGTGCGCTTCTGGTTCGATGATGAGAAGCGGCTGGCGGCGGCAAAAGCCTTCCAGCTCGCGCGTCTCGACAGAATCGAATCACTATGGACCGGCCATTCGCTCAAGGAGGCCGGTTTTTCGTTTTCGGCGGATGCGCTTCACCAGGCCTTGGCGACGCATCGCGAAGCCATCGAGAAGTCACCCAGTACCACCGATCTCCTCACTCTTGAAGCGCGCCTGACCAAATTGCTTTTCAAACTCGCTACCCAGGCCGTGGGCTACGGGGAATTCACCCGCGCCAAGCGGGGCAGCGGTGCCGATCCTGCCAACCGTTTCCTCGACCACGGTAACTACCTGGCCTATGGCTTGGCGGCTACGGCTACCTGGGTTCTCGGCATTCCCCATGGTTTGGCGGTGCTGCACGGAAAGACACGCCGCGGAGGCTTGGTGTTCGATGTGGCCGATCTGGTCAAGGACGCGGTCATACTGCCCCAGGCGTTTCTCTCCGCCATGCAGGGCGATGAGGAGCAGGAGTTTCGCCAGGCGTGCATCGAACGGCTGACCAGAACCGAGTCTCTGGACTTCATGATCGATACCCTGAAGGCGGTCGCCGGAGATCTAGGAGCGACGGAGCCATGAATGTCCTGCTGGTCTCCCAGTGCAGCAAGAACGCGCTCAAGGAGACGCGGCGCATCCTCGATCAGTTCGCTGAGCGACGTGGTGATCGTACCTGGCAGACGCCGATTACCCAGGTGGGGCTCGATACGCTGAGAAAGCTGCTGCGCAAGACGGCGCGCAAGAACACCGCCGTGGCCTGCCACTGGATTCGCGGGCGGGACCACAGCGAGCTGTTGTGGATTGTCGGCAATGCCGCTCAGTTCAATGCGAAAGGGGCGTCACCGACCAACACCACCTGCCGCAATATCCTGCGCGCCGAGGATGAGAATGATTGGCACAGCGGCCGCCTGATCCATCTGCTGGCTTCCATGGCCGCCCTGTTTCATGACCTCGGTAAGGCCAGCCGCGCATTCCAGGACCGGCTCCATGGCCGTTTGGAGGGGCGTAACCGTTACCGGCACGAATGGGTGTCGCTGCGTTTGCTGGAAGCCTTCGTGGGCGAAGACGATGATGAAACCTGGCTTTCTCGCCTCGAACAGCCCACGCCGGACGACGATGAACGCTGGCTGGACTACCTCAAAAGCGATGGAGTGACTGATGCCGCCGAAGAGGAGAAAGCGCCTTTCATCAAATTGCCGCCACTTGCCGCAGCGATAGGCTGGCTGGTGCTCAGCCACCATCGCCTGCCGGCGTTGCCGGCCTACGATGACAACGGGCGGCAAAAATGGGTCGGGGCTCGTGCCGATATGAACGCAGCCAACCTACCTACGCTCCCCAACGCCATCACGGCGGCTTGGAACGAATGTGTCGAATTGGCCGAGATACAGGACGTCAGGCCGTACTGGGAATTTCCCCATGGCCTGCCTGTCACGACTGACGCATGGCGGCAGCGCAGTCGGCGGCTGGTGCGGCAGCTAAAAGAAGTTAGGGTGTCGACACCACCCCTGGAGTCTCCCTACGTCATGCATCTGGCGCGTTTGGCATTGATGCTGGCGGATCACCACTATTCGAGCCTGACCGGCACTGGGCGGCTTCCTGGTGCTTGGACAACCGCGCTATACGCCAATACCGCTGTGCTGAATGGTAAGCGTCAGCTATGCCAGCCGTTGGAGGAGCACCTGCTGGGTGTAACCCGGGCGGCGGGTGAAATCGTTCACCGCTTGCCGGACATGTCTAAAGCCCTGCCTCGGATTGCGCGGCACAAGGGCTTTCGCCAGCGTAGCAGCGACCCTCGCTTTCGCTGGCAGGACAAAGCCTTCGATCTAGCGACAGGCTTGCGTGACAAGGCTCGCGAGCATGGCTTCTTCGGCATCAACATGGCCTCTACCGGCTGTGGCAAGACCATTGCCAACGGCCGAATCATGTACGCCTTGAGCGATCCCGAGGAAGGCGCTCGCTTCTCGATAGCCCTTGGCCTGAGAACGCTCACCCTGCAAACCGGGCAGGTCTATCGCGAGAGACTTGGGCTGGGTAGCGACGATTTGGCCATCCGAGTGGGTGGCAGTGCCAGCTGTGTGCTCTTCGAGCACCAGCAGCGTGAGAGCGGTGGCTCGGAGTCCCGCGCCGCATTGCTGGATGAGCAGAGCCATGTCCATTTCGAAGGTCAGGTCGATGAACATCCGCTGCTGTCGCGAGCCGCGAATGACCCGCATGCCCGAGCGCTGATCGGTGCGCCGGTGTTGGTATGTACCATCGATCACCTCATACCGGCCACGGAGAGCCTGCGCGGTGGTCATCAGATCGCCCCCATGCTGCGGCTGATGAGCAGCGACCTCGTGCTCGATGAGCCGGATGACTTCGACATCAGCGATCTACCCGGCCTGACGCGCCTGGTGTACTGGGCAGGGCTGCTCGGCTCGCGGGTACTACTCTCCTCGGCCACGCTGCCACCCGCCTTGGTGCGTGGGCTGTTCGAGGCCTATCGTGCCGGTCGCGCAGAGTATCAGCATCATCGCGGCGTTCCAGGCACTCCCGTGAATCCCTGTTGTGCCTGGTTCGACGAATATGGCTGCGCCCAACAGCAGTGTGCCGAGGGTGAGCAGTTCGATGCCGCTCATAAGCAGTTCGCTCAGCAGCGCGCCGTTCGGCTCGGTGAGCAGGCGCCGGCCCGCCGTGGCTACCTCGTACCATTGTCTGCTCCCACCGCCCATCCGGACGCCGTTCATGCAGCGGTCGCCCAGACGATACTCACCGAAGCTTACTCACTCCACGAGCAGCACCACTCGGTCGATCCCCATAGCGACAAGCGAGTCAGCTTCGGCCTGGTGCGGATGGCTAATATTGAGCCGCTGGTCGCCGTTGCCCAGGCGCTCTACCGGTCGGAAATTCCGGAAGGTTGGCAAATTCACCTTTGCGTCTACCACTCCCAGTTTCCGCTGCTGCTGCGCTCACGCCTGGAAGCACGCCTGGACCGAACGCTCGACCGACGCAGCGAGGATGCCGTTTTCGATCTCGCCGACATTCGTGCGCGGATCGGCGGCTGCTCCGCTCAAGATCAGCTTTTTATCGTGCTTGGGTCGCCGGTCACCGAGGTTGGTAGGGACCACGATTATGACTGGGCCGTGGTCGAGCCCTCATCGATGCGCTCAATCATTCAGCTTGCCGGTCGCGTGCGCCGCCACCGTCCTGCCCCCGTCCATGCCCCCAACATTGCACTGCTTGGGACCAACGTTCGGCACCTGAAACGGGTCACGCCGGCCTTCAGCCGGCCAGGTTTCGAGACCGAGCGGGACTGGCCGCTGAGGTCGCACCAGTTGGCGGAGCTTCTGAGAGAGGCTGAGATCGACCATATCGACTCTCGCCCACGCCTGCTACCGGGCGAGGTGCTAGAGCCGGCTCAGAAGCTGGTCGATCTCGAGCATGCGCGACTTGCCGCGCTCATGATCGAGGGTGCCGATGCTGCTCCTGGGCGCCAGCGGCGCAGGCGTCGCGGTGAGTCGGCGCAGATTCATCTCGGTGCCTATCTCTTCTATCGCCCTGCATCGATGACCCTCGGGGCGCTACCGATACAGCACCATCCTTTCCGGGAGGACAGCGAACCGGAGTGCGAATTCGTACTGCTCCCGGATGAGACAGAGGAAGACTACGGCTTCTGGCGAGTGGAGCAGGACGGCAGGGAGGAGAGGCTGACACGCGTGGAGACCGAGCTGGGCCGGATACCGGAGGATGTTTTCCACCAACCACGCATCGCCCCCTGGAACGAACCCGACTACATGGCCGCATTGGCGGATCAAGCCGAGGCCATGGACGTGGAGCTAGAGCGATGCGCCCAGCGCTTTGGCCGCATCCGCCTGAAAACGAACCACGCCCCGCAGGGTTGGCATTTTCATCCGGCGCTGGGGTTTGTGAAGAAACGATAAAGAAGAGACAACACGCAGCGGGGATTTCTATGCCTGAACACACTCATAGTCCACCCACGATCCAAGCTTTAATACATGGCTTTATCCATGATCGATTCGCGACCAAGACGGAAAAACTCCCAGCAGACGATCCCAAGTATCTCGAACTCCAGCAGCAGTTCGATCCGCAAGCCTGGCTGGCCGATGCGGCCCGCCGTGTCGGCCAGCTTCAGGTAGTCACTCACTCCCTGAAGGCAATCCATCCGGATGCCAAGGGCACGAACCTCTACGTCGAGCCCGGCCAGCTAAGTCAAGGTGACCTGGTCGGCAGCCACTGCCTGCCTGCCGATTTTCAGGGCGACGTCGTTGGCAACGCGGCAGCGCTTGATGTCTACAAGTTCCTGAAACTGGAGTGGCAAGGGCGTACGCTGCTGGAGCGGGCACTCGATTTCGACGAAGCACTGATCGATGCCTTGAGCCAAGATCGCGAGGAAGCTGAAAGCTGGGTACGCGCCTTCGCTAGCATCACCGAGTCCAAGGGGACGCCTAGCTCCCATGTGATGGGTAAACAGCTCTACTGGCTGGTCGGCGATGATCCTTCCGATGATAAAAGCTACCGTCTGCTGGCACCGCTCTATGCCACTGCGCTTACTCACCGCTTCTATGCGCAGGTCAGTCCCAATACCTGGTTCTTTGGCGATCACAACAAGGCAGCACGTAAGGCGTTGAAGGACAAGGCACCGTTCGAGGACGGCTATACCAGTTACCCCAATCTGGCCGTCCAGAAGCTCGGTGGCACCAAGCCGCAGAATATCTCGCAGCTCAATAGCGAACGAGGTGGCCAGAACTATCTGCTGGCATCGCTACCGCCAAACTGGGCGTCACGCGAGGTGTATGCACCGATGCGAGACGCCTTCCGCGCATTCAAAAGGCGCCCGAACGTTTGGCGCATCATGGATGAGCTCAAGCGCTTTCTCGAAACCGATCCCGCCAAGAACATGCACACTCGTGACCTGCGTGACGACCTCACCGCCATGCTGATCGACGAGCTGATGCTGTTCACCTTCGACATTCACTCCTTGGCGCCTGGCTGGACGGCTGATGAGAAGTGCCAGCTTGCTTTGGAAGAGCAGTATTGGCTGGATCCAGGTCGAGCCGATGAGGATAGCGAGTTTGCCGAGGCGCGCCGACAATCGAACTGGAACGAATTCATCAGCTCACGTGCGGCCAACTGGCTTAATCGTGAGCTGAGCTACAACAGCCCTCTCGGCTTCGGCGATGCGGAACACCACCATTGGAAACGCCAGTTTGAGGGCATCGTGACCGAGTTCCGACGTCAGCTCGACGATCTGCAAGAAGCGTTACGCGATGAAGATGATGACCAAGGAGACGCAGCATGATCCAGCATCTTCTTCTGCTTCCCCGGCTGCGCATCCAGAACGCCAATGCTATCTCCAGCCCAATGACCTGGGGCTTTCCTGCCATGAGCGCCTTCATGGGGCTGATGCAGGCGCTGGAGCGCAACCTGCCGGATGATATCAAGCTGGTCTTCAATGAAATCGGGGTGGTGTGTCATCGCCTCGACCCTCAAGTCACATCGGGAGGCTTCACTCGTGCCTTTCACCTCACCCGCAATCCTGTGGACAAGACTGGCAGCACGGCGGCCATCGTCGAGGAGGGCCGGGCTCATCTGGAAGTCACGCTACTGATTGGTCTCGAGGCAGACGGGGGGGACGACCTGAAAAGCGCCGAGCGCCGCCAAGAGATCGCTAAACGGCTTTATCAGCAAGTTCAGGGCATGCGCATTGCGGGTGGCAGTGTGATGCCGCCCCGTCCCGGTGAGCGGCGCTACCGGCCGGAGCTGACCAGCTTCGATGCCGATGAGGAAAAAGGAGCGCAGCAATGGCGTCGGCTCAAGCGCAAGCTGTTGCCGGGATTTGCACTGGTACTCCGGGAGGATCGGCTCACTGAGCATACCGCCACACTGAAAGCACATGACGAGAGTGCTACACCGCTGGACGCTTGGCTCGACCTGTCACGGCTCAACCACGAGTGCCGGATCACCAAGGGCGAAGACGATAACGGCAAGGAGCAGGTCAGCTGGGAGGTTCGCCGCCCGTACCCCGGCTGGTTAGTGCCGATCCCCGTGGGCTACGGCGCCATTTCCGATCTGTTCGATCCGGGCACGGTGGCTAATGCCCGAGACCCTGAAGTGCCGTTCCAGTTCGTCGAAAGTCTCTACTCGATCGGCGAATGGGTAAGCCCTCACCGAATCAAGCATCCCGAAGCCTTGATGTGGTTCGTGGAGAACGATCTCGAACGTGGTCTCTATCGCTTGAGCAACGCCTACACCGATACCTTGAACAACGACTGACGCAGGAAATCTCACATGGCCAAGAACGACACACTCAAAACCGCTTCCGTCCTCGCCTTCGAGCGCAAGCTCGATCCGTCCGATGCACTGTTCAGTGCTGGCAGCTGGAAAGACCGCACTCAGCATGCGAAGTGGAGCGGCATCCCCGTACGCGAGAAATCAGTTCGTGGCACCATTTCCAACCGGCTGAAGGCCAAGGATCAAGATCCGGCCAAGCTGGATGCCGCCATTGAAAACCCTAATTTGCAGACTGTCGACGTCGCAGCGCTGCCGCACGATGCCGATACCTTGGCCGTGCATTTCACGCTGCGCGTGCTGGCCGGAGCTGGTACGCCTTCCGCCTGCAACAACGCTGAATACCAGAAGAAACTGGCACAGACGGTAACGGGTTATGTCAACGAGCATGGCTTTGGAGAGCTTGCTCACCGCTATGCCTGCAATCTCGCCAATGGCCGGTTCTTGTGGCGCAATCGTGTCGGTGCCGAAGAAATTGAAGTCATCGTTAGCCAGATGAAAGATGGCCAAGCGGAGAAGCAGTGGACCTTCGATGCGCTCGATCACTCTCTGCGAAGCTTTGAAGGCAGCAAAAAGACTCGGGAGCTAGGCGAACTCATTAATGAGGCGCTGTCCGGTGAGCGTTATCTGCTATTGGATGTGGTGGCCTTTGCCCGGGTTGGAGCAGGACAGGAAGTCTTCCCCTCTCAAGAGCTGATTCTGGATCGCAGCCGGGGAGACAAGAGCAAGACGCTCTACAGCATTGGAGACGACAAAACTGCCGCCATCCACTCCCAGAAATTGGGCAACGCCCTGCGCACCATCGACACTTGGTATCCGGCGCCGGAAGATGGCAGTGACCTTGGCCCAATCGCCGTGGAGCCCTACGGCTCGGTGACCACTCAGGGAAGTGCCTACCGTCAGCCGAAGCAGAAAATGGACTTCTACAACCTGCTCGATAACTGGTTGCTCAAGGACCAAGTGCCACCCGCCGAACAGCAGCACTTCGTTATGGCAACCCTTATCCGTGGCGGCGTATTCGGCGATGCGGGGTAAGCCATGGATCACTATATCGATATCCGCTTGCGGCCCGATCCGGACTTTCCAGCTGCGATGCTGATGGGGGCGCTATACAGCAAGTTGCATCGTGCCCTTTTCGATCTAGAGGCCAATGACATCGGCGTCAGCTTTCCGGATTACAAACTCGGCGTGCGTGCCCGTACGCCGGGAGACCGGCTGCGATTGCATGCTGAGCAGTCGCGATTAGAGCAACTGATGGTGATCTCGTGGCTCACTGGCATGCGTGATCACATCACGCTGGCATCTATTCAAGCTGTGCCTGCCGATGCAAAGCACCGGGTCGTGCGGCGCCGACAGTTCAACACCGGAGGCCCCAGCCGAGCCAGGCGGTATGCACAACGTCACGGCATCGAATTTCAAGAGGCGCAGCGCTTGATGGAGGCACCTGCCGCCCGGCAGATCGCCCTGCCTTTCGTGCAGGTCAGCAGCCGCTCAAGTGGTCAGCGGTTTGCGCTATTCATCGAGCATGGCCAGCCGCAGTCTCAGCCTGTCGCAGGCAGCTTTAATCATTACGGACTGAGCAGCGAGGCTACGGTGCCCTGGTTTTGACCCTTTTCTAGAGAGGATTCTTAGTTCCAGGAAAATCAGTTTGTTAGAAGCGCCTCTCTGAAAAGGGAGGCGTTGCTCTTTGGAAGCATTGCTCTTTAACAATCAATCGCTTAACTTGAAACTGTTCTAGTGAGCTGCCGCACACGCAGCTCAGAAAGAGATCATCCCGGGCGGGCGCGTCTACCTGCAGTGAGCTGCCGCACACGCAGCTCAGAAATGCTGTGGCGTGAGCTGCAGCGCGACGACGACGTGAGCTGCCGCACACGCAGCTCAGAAATTGCGGCGGATGATCAGAGAGGGGGCATCGGTGTGAGCTGCCGCACACGCAGCTCAGAAATGCTCGGCCTCTCGGCCAAAGCACAGCGTCTGGTGAGCTGCCGCACACGCAGCTCAGAAATCGAGCATTTCCGTTTGCTGCTTGCCTGACATGTGAGCTGCCGCACACGCAGCTCAGAAATTAAGTAAGGATGCTCCCTGGCCACGGATGGCGTGAGCTGCCGCACACGCAGCTCAGAAAGGCATCTCGAGGCCAATGGCTACCACGTCGGAGTGAGCTGCCGCACACGCAGCTCAGAAAATCTGCCTCTCCTCGTCTTGCCGTCTTGCCAGGTGAGCTGCCGCACACGCAGCTCAGAAATGCACCTGGTGTACGTGCTGAGCGAGGGCGAGGTGAGCTGCCGCACACGCAGCTCAGAAAAGCCACTCGGCATCCTGCTGCACGCGCTCGATGTGAGCTGCCGCACACGCAGCTCAGAAAGTTTTCGGCCTCGAGCTGGGCCAGCTCCTGCAGTGAGCTGCCGCACACGCAGCTCAGAAAATCAGCCCGAACTTGCCGCCGATGCGGATCAGGTGAGCTGCCGCACACGCAGCTCAGAAATGACGATCAATGCGGCTGCCGATGCTCAGATGGTGAGCTGCCGCACACGCAGCTCAGAAATCGCCGAGCAGGTAGTGCTCACGCTTGCTCAAGTGAGCTGCCGCACACGCAGCTCAGAAATTGACTCGACCTTGCGGTCAAGAGAGCGAACAGTGAGCTGCCGCACACGCAGCTCAGAAATATGGAACATCGCTAGGTCACATTGACGGCATGTGAGCTGCCGCACACGCAGCTCAGAAAAAGTTCTGAAAGCAACGAACGCTGGCGGCACTGTGAGCTGCCGCACACGCAGCTCAGAAATGTACTGGCAGGGGTGGCGAGTGGCACGTATTGTGAGCTGCCGCACACGCAGCTCAGAAAGTATTTCTTCGGATCGAAGTTCTTGGCCATCTGTGAGCTGCCGCACACGCAGCTCAGAAATCCCACTTCTGCCGCTTGATCATCGCCGCCCAGTGAGCTGCCGCACACGCAGCTCAGAAATCGAACGAGGCCACCGCATCCGAGGTCGCCGTGTGAGCTGCCGCACACGCAGCTCAGAAAACAGGCCACCAGCCACTCTAAACTGTCGCAGCGTGAGCTGCCGCACACGCAGCTCAGAAACATGTTGGCGATCCGATACGGGGCGTTCTCGAGTGAGCTGCCGCACACGCAGCTCAGAAAGTCAGGTGCAGGCGGTCGGACTCGATGCCGGCGTGAGCTGCCGCACACGCAGCTCAGAAATCGAGCAGGTGCAGAACATCGAGGCCGGGGCGGTGAGCTGCCGCACACGCAGCTCAGAAATCGTAGTATCCGGCGGCCTCACGCGTGACCACGTGAGCTGCCGCACACGCAGCTCAGAAATGGGGGCATCAAGGCGGTCGCTGCCACCTATGGTGAGCTGCCGCACACGCAGCTCAGAAAAGATCTCCTCGGCCGCGGCGCTCCGCGAGAAGGTGAGCTGCCGCACACGCAGCTCAGAAAGTCCTGCGTGAGATGCGTGCCCAGGGTACCGCGTGAGCTGCCGCACACGCAGCTCAGAAATAACCCGACACTAATCAAGCGATTGGTACAACGTGAGCTGCCGCACACGCAGCTCAGAAAGGCCAGCACCACCGCTTGGCTTTCGTCAGTGAGTGAGCTGCCGCACACGCAGCTCAGAAATTTACTCGCAATGTAATCGATGGACTTAGGCTGTGAGCTGCCGCACACGCAGCTCAGAAAATTCGGCATGACTTTTCCAACGTGACGCATCAGTGAGCTGCCGCACACGCAGCTCAGAAAAACTCGCCGTTACTGTCGCGAAGCTCTGCCACGTGAGCTGCCGCACACGCAGCTCAGAAATGGTGGACGCGGCCCGCAAGCGGCACTACCGCGTGAGCTGCCGCACACGCAGCTCAGAAATTTGCGATGCGCTCGAGCATGTCAGCCATGCCGTGAGCTGCCGCACACGCAGCTCAGAAATGCGCCAGCTTGGCCCGCGCGATCTCGGGCTGGTGAGCTGCCGCACACGCAGCTCAGAAACTGTAATGGCATCAGGTGCGGCGCTGCCAGGCGTGAGCTGCCGCACACGCAGCTCAGAAATATAAGGCCCGCCAGGCCGCCGCCGCGCACGAGTGAGCTGCCGCACACGCAGCTCAGAAATCGGAGAGGCCGCTGAGCGGCGTGAAGGTGAGGTGAGCTGCCGCACACGCAGCTCAGAAATGGCCAGGCGCTCGGGGTCAATCGTCGGTGCCGTGAGCTGCCGCACACGCAGCTCAGAAATTCCCGCCTCGCCATGACTGCTTGAGGATCGTGTGAGCTGCCGCACACGCAGCTCAGAAAACAAGTACCCCAAGCACATGGAGTGGCTGGCCGTGAGCTGCCGCACACGCAGCTCAGAAACCGGTCCCAGCGGGTCGAACTGCTGTCCCTGCGTGAGCTGCCGCACACGCAGCTCAGAAATGATGGGATCGGACACGCCGGCCGCAACGCGGGTGAGCTGCCGCACACGCAGCTCAGAAAATTGACTATGTGGAGAGCATGGGCGGAGGCTCGTGAGCTGCCGCACACGCAGCTCAGAAAAGGGTCTTCACCTGTTCGGCCAGAGCGTCGAAGTGAGCTGCCGCACACGCAGCTCAGAAAGTTACGCGAACGCCAGTGCATTCTTCACGCCGGTGAGCTGCCGCACACGCAGCTCAGAAACGGTTCATGTCAAGAATCAGCGCCTCGATCCGGTGAGCTGCCGCACACGCAGCTCAGAAATTCACGGCAGTCAGCGCAGACGTACTCGTCGTGTGAGCTGCCGCACACGCAGCTCAGAAATTGGGCATTCGTGCCGAGGCGAACATCACCCTGTGAGCTGCCGCACACGCAGCTCAGAAATGCTTGTGCATGACCTCGGGGCACCAGGGGTTGTGAGCTGCCGCACACGCAGCTCAGAAATGCTAAAACATGCGCGACTCATCGAGCAGTCAGTGAGCTGCCGCACACGCAGCTCAGAAAATGGAGAAAACCGGATCGACTGCCATCGCAAGGTGAGCTGCCGCACACGCAGCTCAGAAAACTTCGCCATGCTCCTCATGCAAGACAATGCAGTGAGCTGCCGCACACGCAGCTCAGAAATCAAGCGCCATGGCCTGGGCCGTATCGAGGGCGTGAGCTGCCGCACACGCAGCTCAGAAATCGTCGCCATCTCGATCAGCAAGGGCTTTATCGTGAGCTGCCGCACACGCAGCTCAGAAAATCGAGCAGAACAAGCTGCAACGGAAGTGGTGGTGAGCTGCCGCACACGCAGCTCAGAAAAGTGGTAGGCGGCTGATGCGGTCCATCTTCTCGTGAGCTGCCGCACACGCAGCTCAGAAATGTCTTACTAAATGAGATAGGGGCTGAGAAAAGTGAGCTGCCGCACACGCAGCTCAGAAATGCCTTCGTGTTCTTGGGCGCATCTGGCCCTAGTGAGCTGCCGCACACGCAGCTCAGAAAACCCGACCTTGTGGACGCAGCGGTACAGCAGTGTGAGCTGCCGCACACGCAGCTCAGAAATCGCCCTGCTGAGTGCAGAACCATACCTGCATGTGAGCTGCCGCACACGCAGCTCAGAAAAGTTCTGCCAAGTCACGTGCGCATGACGCACGGTGAGCTGCCGCACACGCAGCTCAGAAAGCGACCCGAACCGACCCGTCGAGCATGCCAGCGTGAGCTGCCGCACACGCAGCTCAGAAATGGTGGAGCGCCAGCGACGAGCTGAAGCGGGAGTGAGCTGCCGCACACGCAGCTCAGAAAACGCTCGGCGATGGAGGCGATCTGATGCAATCGTGAGCTGCCGCACACGCAGCTCAGAAAAACGTGGGACGGTATGTCGTCAACCGCTATGAGTGAGCTGCCGCACACGCAGCTCAGAAAATCTTGACGCCTGCCGTCCAGTCGCCGCCGCCGTGAGCTGCCGCACACGCAGCTCAGAAAGCCACCCGCTGGCCGAGGAGCTGGTGCTCGAGGTGAGCTGCCGCACACGCAGCTCAGAAACTGGGAAAGGTCGGCTATCAGGCGCTCAAGCAGTGAGCTGCCGCACACGCAGCTCAGAAATGGCCGATGCGAGCTTCAGCGAGAAGCTGGACGTGAGCTGCCGCACACGCAGCTCAGAAAATTGCCACCTGAGCCAGAGTAAGTTCCTCCACGTGAGCTGCCGCACACGCAGCTCAGAAAACGCGGGCGGGCATGGCCACACGCAGCTCCTTGTGAGCTGCCGCACACGCAGCTCAGAAAAAAGCCCGAGGCGAATCATGAACCCCTTCGCCGTGAGCTGCCGCACACGCAGCTCAGAAAACGTATTGCCTGGCGAACTTATGCCGTTAGGCGTGAGCTGCCGCACACGCAGCTCAGAAACGGAAGAGCTGACCGACGCCCCCGATAGCCTTGTGAGCTGCCGCACACGCAGCTCAGAAAAGATGATCGAGTCGGCGCTTGCGCATCATGAGGTGAGCTGCCGCACACGCAGCTCAGAAATCGGTAATCATGGCGCGCACCTTGGTTCCGTCGTGAGCTGCCGCACACGCAGCTCAGAAAAGCGGCGAAGCTGCCAGCCTGTTACCGGAGCGGTGAGCTGCCGCACACGCAGCTCAGAAAGTCATCTGGATGACGATCGGGCGCAGCGTGGCGTGAGCTGCCGCACACGCAGCTCAGAAAATAAACGCCAACAATGGCCTCACTGGCGGCGGGTGAGCTGCCGCACACGCAGCTCAGAAAAGAGAGGCCGCTCGTAGGTTGGAAGAGTTGACGTGAGCTGCCGCACACGCAGCTCAGAAATTATCGATCGAGGCACTTACATCGTCGATGAGGTGAGCTGCCGCACACGCAGCTCAGAAATACCGATGAAGGCGGTTACGGTTACACGCGGCGTGAGCTGCCGCACACGCAGCTCAGAAATGTCGTTCTAAATCCTGGTCTTCCGTGCTGACGTGAGCTGCCGCACACGCAGCTCAGAAATTGAGAAACTGCGCCGTACTGCCGTCCGGGAGGTGAGCTGCCGCACACGCAGCTCAGAAACTGGAGCGGCGTGCCGAGGACCTGCGCTACGTGTGAGCTGCCGCACACGCAGCTCAGAAAATCAGCCGCATGAGCAGCTGCCGGCGCTCCTCGTGAGCTGCCGCACACGCAGCTCAGAAATGGATGGGCCAGCGGCGTGCCAGCCTCTTCCAGTGAGCTGCCGCACACGCAGCTCAGAAAGCCGAGGACGAGGTGCTGTTCTACGCCGAGGAGTGAGCTGCCGCACACGCAGCTCAGAAAACGCAAATTCGAGGAGGTGATGGTGGAATACCGTGAGCTGCCGCACACGCAGCTCAGAAAATTGCCGAGTTCGCCCAAGGCGAGCCGGTCAGGTGAGCTGCCGCACACGCAGCTCAGAAAACATGCGGCAACGCCATTAGCCGTATCGCCTCGTGAGCTGCCGCACACGCAGCTCAGAAAGGGACCACGCGGCGGCAACCGCGCCCGGATCTGTGAGCTGCCGCACACGCAGCTCAGAAAATGGCGACAGCTTGAGCCAGGTATTCGCCGACGTGAGCTGCCGCACACGCAGCTCAGAAATGGAATGCATTGGCGAAGAGCAACTGGCGTTAGTGAGCTGCCGCACACGCAGCTCAGAAACTGGGAATAAGCCCGGCCCGTAGGCCGGGAAGGTGAGCTGCCGCACACGCAGCTCAGAAAGGATCAACGCGGCGGCAACCGCGTCCGGTTCAGTGAGCTGCCGCACACGCAGCTCAGAAAAACTGGTTCAAGGAAAAGCTCGGCATCAACAGGTGAGCTGCCGCACACGCAGCTCAGAAAGTGTTCAGCCCCGAGGTGGGGCTGGCCCAGAGGTGAGCTGCCGCACACGCAGCTCAGAAAACGACTTGTCACCGACCCGGCCACCGGCGAGCGTGAGCTGCCGCACACGCAGCTCAGAAAAAGAAGCTGCTCAGCGGTTTCTGCGGTGATGAAGTGAGCTGCCGCACACGCAGCTCAGAAATTTCCGGCACCGCCAGCCGCGCGAACGTGAGCTGCCGCACACGCAGCTCAGAAAACAAGCCAACCGAAGAGGAGGACTGGTGCAGCGTGAGCTGCCGCATACGCAGCTCAGAAATCCAGGGTGTCGCACAGCACCGGGGCCACGGCGTGAGCTGCCGCACAAGCAGCTCAGAAAAGGGCAGCAGCGAAACGGCATAGCGAGGGGAAGTGAGCTGCCGCATACGCAGCTCAGAAATCGCGGGCTGCCCTGCGTACGTAGGGTTATGGTGTGAGCTGCCGCACAAGCAGCTCAGAAAGGCACGCGCGGAAGCTAGGCCGCTCAGGGGCTTTCGGTGAGCTGCCGCACAGGCAGCTAAGCAGTATTGCTATCAAACTCCTCCGTATCGATCTCCGCCTGCAGCGCTTCGCCGTAGCGGGCGCCAGCGACCTGGTCCGGTGTCAGGATGGCGCTGAGTCTTTCCAGGGTGGTGGCGTCCAGGCGCAGGTCTTCGGCGGCGAGGTTTTCGCGCATGTGGGCGATGGAGCGGGTGCCGGGGATGGGGAGTACGTCGTCGCTCTGGGCCGTGAGCCAGGCGAGGGCGAGCTGGCCGGTGGTGACTTCCCGTTCGCTGGCGATGGCCTGGAGTTTTTCCAGCTGGCGCAGGTTCTGCGGCAGGTTGTCGGTGCTGAAGCGCGGCATGCCGTGGCGCACGTCGTTCTCAGTGAGCTGGTTGGCGTCGGTCACGGCGCCGGCCAGGAAGCCGCGCCCCAACGGGCTGAAGGCGACCAGTGCGGTGTCGGCTTCGCGGCAGGCGTCGAGCAGGGCGATCTCGGGGTTGCGGGTCCACAGCGAGTATTCGGATTGCACGGCGGCAATGGGATGTTCGGTTCTGGCGCGGCGCAGGGTGGCGGCGGAGATTTCCGAGAGCCCGATGGCGCCTATCTTGCCGTCTTCCACCAGCCTTGCCAGGGTGCCGACGCTCTCTTCGATGGGCACCTGGCGGTCCAGGCGGTGCAGGTAGTAGAGGTCGAGGTGGTCGGTGCGCAGCCGCTGGAGGCTCGCCTCGCACTGGCGTCGAATCGTCTCGGGGCGGCCGTCGATCACTTTCCTGCCGAGTTCGGGGTCCATAGCCATGCCGCACTTGCTGGCAAGGAAGATTCGATCGCGCTTGCCAGCCAGCGCTTTGCCTACCACCTGCTCGTTGGCAGTGGCACCGTAGAGGGTGGCGGTGTCGAAGTGGCGATAGCCCATCTCGAAGGCTTCTTCGAGGGCGCGCAGCGCCTCGGACTCGGGAACGGGGTTGCCGTAGCCGTGGGAGAGGTTCATGCAGCCCAGGCCGATGGTGGGCGAGGCCACTTCCTTGAGGCGTGAGAAGATCGTCATGCAGGCTCCGGGTCGGGGGACAGGGCCCCTTATCATGCCGAGCCGGGCTGCGGGCTCGCAAGTGAGGCGCTGCGCCCGGCACAATGGGCGAAGATGTTGCCACACAGGCTGGTGCGCTGATGCCGTGAGCCGGGTGCGGTATGCTGTAGCAATAGAGGCTTGCGAGGATCCATCCATGTCTGATCAAACACCCTTCCAGCGTGCCATGGCCGAACTCGATGCCCTGCACGCTGAGGACCCGCGCCGTGTGGAGGTCGAGGGTGAATCCTTGCCCCTGGAGTTGTGGCATGCGGGGCGCATGAGCGCCTGGCTGAAGCGGGTGATGGCGGCGCCGAGCGAGCTGATCCAGATCGCCGTGCGGGCGCAGCATCTGCAGCGCTGGCAGGTGCCGCGAAATGAATATCCCGAAGGGCGGGTGGGTTATCTCACCTGGCGCCGCGATCAGGGCAAGCGGGCCGGTGACACCACGGCGCGGATGATGGAAGCGGCCGGCTACCCGGCCGAGGAGGCCGCCGAGGTCTCCCGCATGATCCGCAAGCAGGGCCTGGGTCGCGATCCGGGCACCCAGGCGGTGGAGGATTGCGCCTGCCTGGTGTTCCTCGAGAACTACTTCGCCGATTTCTCCAAGCAGGTGGAGCACGACCACCTGGTGCGCATCGTGCAGATGACCTGGAAGAAGATGTCGCCGCGCGCCCATGAACTCGCGCTGACGCTACCCATGAGCGACGAGGCGCGCGCCGTGGTGGAGGAGGCGCTGGCGGGGTAGCTGATTCCCCAAAAGCGCCTTGGATCGTTCCCCTCGCGCACTCGCTCCATTTCAAGGTACTGCATCGCGTGATGCAGGCCCTACCTGAAGGAGGTGGGTGCAGCTGCCGATACTGAAGGCGAGCCAATCCATGAACTCTTGTCTCTGCTCGGGCAGCCCAGGAGTTGTTCTAACCTCCTGCTGCGCTGCCAATGACAGGATTATGTTCCTTTGTGTCGCCTTTTGGTTAGTCTGTGTTGCTTCATGGCACTAGGATAGAGTCTAGCCTGCACCCAGCAAATCTAATAAGAGGCTACGTCATGGAGCTGATGCATTTTACAATTGCTAATCTCGATCTGCTCGTGTCACGCACTATCGAGCATGTTGTACTTGTCGGGATAGCAGTGGGCATCGCCACACTGACTGGAGTGCCGATCGGTATTGTCATCACCAAGAGTGAGCGCTTGGCTAAGCATGTGCTCTATGTTGCGTCTATCATTGTGACCATTCCCTCCATTGCACTTTTCGGCCTAATGATTCCGCTGCTCTCGGTTGTCGGGCATGGAATTGGCTATGTGCCTGCCATCATTGCTGTCCTGCTCTACTCGCAGCTTCCTATCATCCGTAATACCTATACAGCGATCAATAATGTAAGTCCGGCATTGCGCGAGGCGGCACGGGGTGTTGGCATGAGCCCCAATCAGCGCTTGCGCATGGTGGAAATTCCACTAGCCGTTCCGGTCATCATGGCGGGTGTTCGAACCGCCGTGGTGCTCAATATTGGCGTCATGGCAATTGCCGCCTATATCGGCGCTGGAGGTCTTGGAACTTTCATCAGTCGTGGTATTTCTCAGTCCGACCCCCGTCAGTTAATAGTCGGTGCTGTGGCCGTCAGTCTGTTGGCTATCATTGTCGATTTTGCTTTGCTTTGTCTGCAGAAATACTTGACGCCAAAAGGGATGGAGGGAGTTCCCGCTGGGACCTGATGTTCACTTCTCCTGACACCTCCATCCAATAATAAGGAATACTGAAATGATTCGACTGGACAACTTGACCAAGGTCTTCGATACCCCTGAGGGTGCGGTGGTGGCCGCTGACCATATCAACATGGAAGTGTCTAGCGGAGAGGTCTGTATTCTGCTGGGGCCTTCGGGCTGCGGGAAGACGACCACGCTGAAGATGATCAACCGCATCATCAGGCCGACCTCCGGCAAGGTATTCATCGACGGTGAGGATACCACCGGCATGGATACCCAGACGCTGCGCCGCAATATCGGCTATGTGATCCAGCAGATTGGCTTGTTTCCCAACATGACGATCGAGGAGAACATTACCGTAGTGCCTCGGCTGCTCGGCTGGGACAAATCCAGGTATCGGGAGCGCGCCCGGGAGCTGATGGCAATGATCGCACTGGAGCCGGATGCCTTCCTGAGGCGTTACCCGAACGAGCTTTCCGGAGGGCAGCAGCAGCGAATCGGTGTGGCTCGGGCACTGGCGGCCGACCCGCCGGTTATGCTGATGGATGAGCCGTTCGGCGCCATCGATCCGATCAACCGGGCCGTAATACAGGACGAGTTCCTCAAAATGCAGCAGGAACTCAAGAAGACCATCATGTTCGTCAGTCATGATATCGACGAGGCGATCAAGATGGGTGATCGCATCGCTATCTTTCGTGAAGGCCACTTGGTCCAGTACGCCCCACCGGACGAGCTGCTGGCGGCGCCCAAGGATGCCTTCGTGGAGTCTTTCCTCGGTGAGGATCGGGCGTTGAAGCGTCTGAATCTCGTCAAGGTTCAGGAAGTGATCGGTGGGGAATTTGCCACCGTGACGCCCAGCGATAGCCTGGAGACCGCACTCAAGCGGCTCGATGACTATGGCTACCAGCACGCCATCGTCATGGTCAACGAAAAACGCCAGCCCATTGGCATCATTCCCCGCTCGGTGGCTCAAGCCAGCCGGGGCATCTGCCATGATCATGCGCAGCAAGTACCGGCCACCGTGCATGTCGGTGATGACCTCCGCAAGGCAGTATCGCTGATGCTGGCCAACGATATGACCTGGCTCCCTTGCACCGATGACGCGGGGAGGCTCTGCGGGCAGATCACGCAGCGCGACATGACGCATCACCTGGGTGCCCGCTTTCGCTCTCAGCAGGATGCCTCACAGCCGACCAGCCTGTTGACGGAGGGGTGAGCCGATGCCCATCCAGACCCTGAAAGGGGCACTGCGCGCTCTGCTCCTGCTGGCCATCTTCTTCACCGGCGCATGGAGCCATGCCAGCGGCCTGATCGATGATGTCCTGTTCTATCTGCCTGACATTCAGTTCCTGGCGGCTGAGCACCTTTGGCTGACCGCTGTCTCTGGCAGCCTGGCCATTTTAGTCGCCATCCCACTGGGCGTGCTGCTGTCGCGTCCCAGCATGGCACGCTGGGCTGAATCGGCGATGCAGATACTCAATGTTGGCACTACCATTCCGACCCTGGCAGTGCTGGCACTCTCCATGAGCCTTCTGGGGATTGGTGTGGTGCCCGCTATTTTCGGCTTGTTCGTCGCCACCTTGCTGCCGATTACGCGCAATACCTACGCCGGCCTCAAGGGAGTCTCGCCGGCCCTCAAGGAGGCGGCGGCTGGCATCGGAATGTCGCCTACTCAGCGCCTGCTTCGTGTCGAGCTGCCCAATGCGCTCTACGTCATCTTCGCCGGTATCCGCACGGCGCTGGCTATCAACGTCGGGACGGTTCCTCTGGCCTTCCTGATCGGCGCTGGCGGCCTTGGGGAGCTGATCTTCACCGGCATCGATCTCTATGACCCCGTCATGATGCTGGCCGGTGCCATTCCCACCGCGCTGCTGGCCATCTGCGTCGATGCCCTAGTTGCCGCCATCGCCTTTTTGGTGGTGCCTCGCGGTGTTAACCCCGCTCGTGCAGCAGCACATGCTTGAGCGACATCCACAACAAACAACTCAAGGAACACCACCATGCGCAGTAAATTTCCCCCCTCTCTCATCGGGCTGGCTCTGGCCGGCGTTCTCTCCATCACCCACGCCTCCGATTTGGTGGTAGGTGGCAAGAACTTCACCGAGCAGCAGATCATTGCCAGCATGACCGGCCAGTACCTGGAAAGCCTTGGCTATCAAGTGGATACTCGGGCTGGCATGGGCTCGGCGGTACTGCGCCAGGCACAGGAGAACGGTCAGATTGACCTTTACTGGGAGTACACCGGCACTTCGCTGATCAGCTTCAACGGCATCAGTGAGAGACTTGGCCCGGAGGAGACCTACGCCACCGTGCAGGAGCTGGATGCAGAGAAGGGCCTCGTATGGTTGAACCCCTCTGCTGCCAACAATACTTACGCCTTGGCCATGCGCATTGGGGTGGCCGAAGAGCGAGGCATTCACTCTCTCTCCGATCTGGCCCGGGCCGTCAATGACGGTGAGCCGCTGAGCTTTGCTCTCAATGCCGAGTTCTATGCCCGAGACGATGGCTGGCGTCCACTTCAAGAGGCTTATGGCTTCCAGGTGGGCCGGCGCGATGTGAACCGTATGGATTCCGGTCTCGTCTATCAGGCACTGCGTGACGGACAAGTTGATGTCGGCCTAGTCTTTGCCACCGATGGTCGCATCCCCGCGTTCGCCTTCAAGGTGCTGGAAGACGACCAAAACTTCTTTCCTGCCTATGCCCTGACCCCGGTGGTACGCCAGGAGACCCTCGAGGCTTTCCCGGAGCTGGAAGACCAGATGAACGACCTGTCGTCCCTGCTCGACGATGATGTCATGGCCGATCTTAACGCTCAGGTCGACGTGCGCCGCATGTCAGTCGAGGAAGTGGCGAAAACCTTTCTCGAGGAGCATGGCTTGCTCTGACCTCCACCGGCCGGGGCCTCCACCGGATGGCCCCGGTCTTCGATACGCATAGGGCGAACCGGGAGACAGTGAGATGACCCCCGCTCCTGCACTGCTGGCCTGGCTGATCGGCCAGGATCCAGGGCGGCTGGCTGATGCTCATCTGGCGCAGGCCAAGCGCTGCCTGCTCGATCTGCTCGGCGTGGCCGCCGCCGCCACCCGAACGCCGCTGGCGAACAAGGCGAGACGCTTCACTCTTAGCCAATATCCGGGCACTCGCCCCCTCCTGTTCTCCGAGGGGCGGGCCTCACCCTGCGGTGCCGCCCTGCATGGTGCCTGGCTAATCGATGCCCTCGATGCCCATGATGGTCAGGCCCTGACCAAGGGCCACGCTGGGGTTGCGCTTCTTCCCGGATTGCTCGCCCTGCCCGAGGCCGAAACGCTCTCCGGGCGCGAGTGGCTGGGGCTGCTGGCAATGGGTTACGAGGTGGCGACCCGAGCAGGCATTGCGCTCCATGCCACTAGCCCGGATTACCATACGTCGGGCGCCTGGAACGCTATGGGCGTTTCCGCAGTGGCATCACGCCTGCTACGCCTTGATGCGCCGCGACTCCATCACGCCCTGGGTATCGCCGAATTCTATGGACCGCGCAGCCAGATGATGCGCTGCATCGATTCGCCCACCATGCTCAAGGACGGATCGGGGTGGGGAGCGCTGGCAGGGATTTCGTCCGCCCTGCTGGCACAGGACGGTTTCACTGGCGCTCCGGCGCTCTGCGTCAGCGCTCCGGAGGTGGCCCATTTGTGGGCAGATCTCGGAGCGCGCTGGTACCTCCACGAACAGTATTTCAAGCCCTATCCTGTTTGCCGCTGGGCCCAGCCCGCCGTCGAGGCGGTACGCTCACTGCGCGGTGCGGTAGGGGATCCGGCCCGGATCAGGCGCATCGAGATCGTCACCTTTCATGAGGCGAAGCGCCTGCATACGGTGCGCCCCCGCACCACGGAGGAGGCCCAGTACAGCCTACCCTGGGCGGTGGCCTGCGCCCTGCTTTCAGGCGGTATAGATGTCGAGTCTGTGACGACAGCCCTGGACGATGCCAGGCTGACGGCGCTGGCCGCTCGGGTCGATATTCAGGAGAGCGAGCTTTTCAATCGTCGCTTTCCGCGCGAGCGCTGGGCTATCGCCAGAGTCCATCTGGCCGACGGCCGTGTCGTAGAGAGTGAGCCGAGGGAAGCCCGAGGCGATCCGCATTCTCCCTTGTCTGATAAGGAGTTACACGCCAAGTTCCTGTCTCTGGCCGAACCGGTGCTCGGTGCCGATGCCCGGCGGTTGCTCGAGGTGGTATCGCGGCTCGAACAACTGCCCGCCGCGGCTCTGCTGCATTGCCTGCGCGCCCCTGACCCCGCTACCGTTGCCTGAGGCTCGAGTCCTCCACTCTTTCGAGGTCACCATGCACCATCAAGACACCCTGCTGGTCGGCGCCGTACAGTTCAATGCGGATCTGGGCGACGTGGACCACAACCTTGCCCGCCACAAGGAGTACATTGCCGAGGCTCGCCGTCAGAAGCTCGAGCTGCTGGTCTTCCCCGAACTGTCACTGACCGGCTACGCGCTCGGCCCTCGGGTGATGGAGGTGGCCATGCCGGCTCAGGATCCACGCCTTGTCGCCCTGGCCGAGGCCGCCGAAGCGATGCAGACCATCGTGGGCTTCGTGGAGGAGGCCGGCCCCGGGGAGTATTACAATGCCCTCGGCGTGCTGCAGCACGGTCGCGTCGTGGCCGTTCACCGCAAGTTAAACCTGCCGACTTATGGGGGCTCGAAGAGGGCAAATGGTTCTGTCAGGGTGCGCGGCTGACCTATGCGGACGTCTGCCCCGGCTGGACCACTACGTCGTTGATCTGTGCCGACCTGTGGAATCCGGCGCTGGTGCATGCGGCTCTGCTCTCACGTCCGACGGTACTGTGTGCGCCGATCAACTCGGCTTCGGGCATCGTCAGCGAGGAGTTTTCCAACGAGCGTAACTGGCTGCTCAACGTTCGCTTCTATGCCATGACTTACGGCACTCCAGTCATCATGGCCAACCGCTTCGGCCCCGAGGGAACAAGCCATTTTTGGGGTGGCTCGTGCATCCTCGGGCCGCGTGGCGAGACTCTCATCACGGCAGAGGACGCCGAGGCGCTGATCACTGCGTCGCTGTCGCGGTGCGAGATTGCCAAGGCACGTTTCGAGCTGCCAACTCATCGCGATGCCGACACCCCCCTGATCCAGCAACTGCTGGCCGCTCAGCTTTCCTGACCCCCGTCATGACCCAGCCCAATACGTAACGACTCGGCAGCATCTGGCGCTGTCGAGTCGTGCGAAAGGAAGGAGTCGTGTTGGCTCAACTGAAGTAGAGGCACTCAGGGTTGTCCACCAGGATGCGTTGGCGCAAGCGCTCATCAGGAGCCCAACGTGCCAGCTCGCTCAGAAGATCACCATCATTGGGCATGGCTACCGGAATATGGGGATGTGGCCAGTCCGAACCCCAGACGCAACGCTCCTCATTGGCAGAAAGCAGTTGCCTGGCGAAAGGCAGCACATCTTCGTAGGGGGGGATTGGCCATCGGTGATGCGATAGGCACCGGATAGCTTGACCCAGGCATTGCCGGTTTCCAGCAGCCGGCACAAGGCCAAGAAGCCTGAATGGTTCACCCCCTTCGCACAGGGCATGTGCCCCATGTGGTCGACGACGACGGGCACCGGCAGTCGCCGCACCCGCGTCCCCAGGTCTTCGAAGGTTGAGACATCCACCAGGAACTGCAGGTGCCAGTCTCGCTCCGCCAGCCGCCCCGCCAGCGCTTCCACGTCCTGCCAGTCGATGCCGCCCTTGAACAGCAGGTTGAGACGAACCCCGCAGAAGCCGTCTTGCTGCAACGCATTCAGCTCGCCTTCCTCGACGCTGCCATCCACGACGGCCACGCCCCGGTAATCCAGCCCGCACCGACGCAGGGACCGTAGCGCATCACGGGTTGCCCTGTTGTCGAGGCCATAAACGCTGGGCTGCACCAGCACGCCGCGCTCTATTCCCAGGGTGCGGTGCAGGGTCAGATAGTCCCCCAGACTCGCGTCGGGTGGGGTATAGGTTCGTTCGGGGTGATAGGGGTAGCGACCCTCCGGGCCGAACACATGGGCGTGACAGTCCACCGCCCCCGAAGGGACGGTGAAGCCAGGCATACGCGGAGCAGGATCGGCAGCTGCACATAGGGGAATCATCGGCGCATTCTCCTCATGCCATGCTTGGCTCAGAATTCACGCTGCAGCCAGTCGGCGACGTGGCCAGCGAAGGTCTGGAATTTGGGGTCGTCGTCGAGCATCCACTCGGTATGGCCCCCTTCGGGGAGCAGGTAGAGCGACTTGGGACCCGGATAGATGGCATACAGCGACCGCGCCTCGCTGACTGGGTGCAGGTCGTTCTCGGCACCGTGGGCGATCAGCAGCGGCGTATTGGCATAACGCTCGTCGATGTGTGCCTCCGGACAGAAGGCAATCAGCGAGTCGGCAAAGTCCAGAACCGAGGTCAGGCCATAGCCCGGCGTCTTGCGCAGCACCTCGTCCACGTACCCCCGGGAAATCTCATCCAGCGGATAGATATCAAAGGGATCGATCTTGCGCGGCTCGCCACCCTGGGCCAGATAGCGACGCTCCTCGTTCATGAAGGCCCGGAACTGTTTCCACCCGAGTTCACCTCGCAATGCTTTCTGAACGCGTACCGCATCGAAGAAGCCATTCATGGAAATTAGGCCATCGATGAGTTCCTCGGCATGTTGATAGGCATCCAGCACCAGCCCTCCGCCCATTCCCCAGCCGGCCAGCACCAGCTTGCGCCCCTCATTCTTGGCGCGGTTGCTGACCAATGCCACTACATTGGCAATATCGCGCACCTGTTCTTCGAGCAGAACCTTGCCACGCTCTCCTTCACTATCGCCGAATCCGCGATAGTCGAAGCCAAACGTCATGAAGCCCTGCTTAGTGAGAAAACGCGCAAAGCGCTCCGGGTGAATCCGCTTCAAGCCGGTGAAGCCGGAGCAGACAATCACCAGGGGAGTGTCCTTCTTGAGAGACGACTCCTCCCAGTAGAAAGAGCCGTCCAGCCTGAGACCATCGCTAATGATTGAAATACTTTCGGAATTCATTTTTTCATCTCCTGTTATGAAACTAATGCTTGTCCGAGCAGTATTGACATCTTGCGGCAGTCCAATCAGAGTTTAAGGTTCAAAAGCGACATGTGTGGGTAGGATCGTGACACGCCATAATCAGCCTTTCCGAGACGACGACTCTCCCTTTATGGTGGGTTTTCTCCTTTTTCCGCAGTTCGCCATGCTGTCGTTCAGCTCCGTAATTGAGCCGCTGCGTATTGCTAATCGCATGAGCGGGAAATCACTTTATTGCTGGCATCTTATGAGCCTGGACGACCGAGCTTTGGAAGCTAGTAATGGTCTCCCGTTCATGCCAACTCTAGCGATGGAGGACTGGCAAGAACTCGATGCCCTCATTCTGGTCGCTGGTTTGGGTACCAACCTGATCGCCGATGAGAGGCTTTTTCATTGGTTGAGAAAGGTTGGGCGAAGTCGCCGCTTGCTAGGCTCAACCTCGACTGGCAGTTTTCTACTGGCTAAGGCGGGCTTGCTTGATCGAAAGCACTGCACCATTCATTGGGAAAATCAAGCCAGCCTTCAGGAGGAATACCCGGAAATAATAGTCTCCAATGAGCTCTTTGAGATCGATCAAGGTATCATGACCTGCTCAGGAGGTACCGCTGGCTTGGATATGATGCTTTCCTTGATCGAGAGGCAGCACGGTAGTGAGTTGGCCAAGCAGATTGCTGAACAGTGTATCCATCCGAACATTCGCTCGGCTCATGAGAAGCAGCGGATGAGCCACGAAGCCAGACTTGGGGTTCACAACTCCACGCTCATAGCTGCCATTAAAATCATGGAATCTCACATTGAAGACCCCTTGAGTTGTGAGAGCATCGCGATGCTGGTGGATGTCTCTCACCGTCAGATGCAGCGACTCTTCAAGCAGCATTTCGGGATCACGCCAGCAAACTACTACCTGAATTTTCGATTGGAACACGGCGATCGCTTGCTGAGGTACACGTCGATGCCCATCATAGATATCGCCACAGCAACCGGTTTTTCTTCTACCTCCCATTTCAGCAAGTGCTATCGCAAGTTCTTCGGTATCTCTCCCAAAGAGCGGCGCAAGACTTGACTCAACCGTGCTGCTTGATCTCAGCCAGCAGCCCCTGCAGCGGATGCGGCAGAGCCTGGCCGGAGAGCCGCTTGGCCTGGCTGCGGCAGGAGTAGCCGGTGGCCAGCAGGCGGCTCCGGTTGGCCTCATCCTCGACCACTGGCTGCCACGACTGGGCGTAGATGGTCTTCGAGGTTTCCAGGTTGCGCGCCTCGTGGCCGTAGGTACCGGACATCCCGCAGCAGCCGGTGGCGACGAGTTCGAGCTCGAAGCCGAAGGCGGCGAATACCTGCTGCCACGCCTTGGGGCTACCCGGGGCGTTGGTCTTCTCGGTGCAGTGGGAGAGCAGCCGGAAGCTCGGGTCGTCGAGTTTCTCGAGCTCCCGGGCCAGGGCCGGCGGCACCAGGCGCTTGCCCTGAGCCACCAGCCACTCCTGCAGCATCAGCACCTCGGGCACGGCATCGGGCCCCAGTGCTTTCACGTACTCCTGGCGGTAGGTGAGGGTCATGGCCGGGTCGATGCCCACCAGCGGCACGCCGAACTCGGCCAGGGCGCGCAGCCGTCGGGCCTGTTTCGCTGCCGTGCGCTCGAATGCGCCAAGGAAGCCCTGCACGTGCAGCGGCTTGCCGTTGGCTGAGTAGGGGGCGACGAACACCTTGATGTCCAGGCGCGAGAGCAGCTCGACGATGTCCATCACCAGTTCTGCCTCGAAGTGGCTGGTGAAGGCATCCTGCACGATGACCACGCTCCTGGCTTTCTGCGCCTCGCTGAGCAGGCCCAATGAGGTCGGTGTAGCCTCGGCGACGCCCCAGGTGCGCAGCTGCTTGGTCAGCCGTGCGCGAGAGAGGCGTGGGCTGTCGACCAAGCCGATGTGCTGCGACAGCAGCCGGTCCACCAGGCGTTGCTTCAGCGCGGCGTTGTACAATGGCGCGGCGTGGGCGAGATAGGGCACGAAGAACTCCATGCCGCCGATCAGGTAGTCCCGCACCGGGCGCAGGTAGCGGCCATGGTAGACCTCGAGGAACTGCGAGCGCGAGTCTGGTACGTTGACCTTGATCGGGCACTGGCCGGCGCAGGACTTGCAAGCCAGGCATCCCGCCATGGCGTCGTAGACTTCATGGGAGAAGTCGGCCTCTTCCCGGCGGCGCCAGGTGTTACGCACCCGAGCCGGCAGGCGCTTGAAAAAGCCCCAGGCTCCCTCGTGGCGTTGCCGGCGCGCCTCTTCCACCAGATCTATCCCGGCATTGCCCTGCAGGCGCAGCCACTCGCGGACGAGGCTGGCGCGGCCCTTGGGCGAGTGGATGCGATCGCGTGTCGCCTTCCACGAGGGACACATGGCGTCGTCGGGGTCGTAGTTGTAGCAGGCGCCGTTGCCGTTGCAGTACACCGTGGCGGCGTGGGCCTGCCAGGCGCGCTCGTCGATCTGGCGGTCGAGCTGGCCGCGGGTGGGCACGCCGTCAATGGTCAGCAGGCCCGGATCGACCAGTCTTACCGCCTCCGCTTGAGGTGTGGCACTGGCGGTAGACGCCTTACCCGCGGCTTCGGGCGGGATAGAGAGCCCCGCGGCTTCGGGCAGGATGATGGGAGTAGCGATTTTTCCCGGATTCAACTGGTTGTGCGGATCGAAGGCGGCCTTGACCCGCTGCAGGCTGGGGTAGAGTTCGCCGAAGAACTTGGGGGCATACTCGGAACGCACCCCCTTGCCATGCTCGCCCCACAGCAGGCCGCCGTACTTGTGGGTCAGCTCGGCCACTTCGTCGGAAACCTCGCGGATCAGCCGCTCCTGTTCCGGATCCTTCATGTCGATGGCGGGGCGCACGTGCAGCACGCCGGCATCGACATGGCCGAACATGCCGTAGCTGAGCCCGCGGGCGTCCAGCGCGGCGCGGAATTCGGCGATGAAGTCGGCCAGCTGCTCCGGCGGTACGGCGGTGTCCTCGACGAAGGGGATCGGCCGCTTCTCGCCCTTCTCGTCGACCTTGGCATTGCCCAGCAGACCCACGGCGCGCTTGCGCATGCCGTAGACCTGCTGGATCTGGGCGCGCCCCTGGGCCAGGGTGTAGCCAAGGCGAGGTACGCTCTCATCCGTTTCCAGATGACGACCGAAGGCAGCCACCCGCTCGGCGAGCCGCTCGGGATCGTCGTCGTTGAACTCGATCAGGTTGATGCCGCGTATGGCCACCGCCTGCCGTTCGGCTGTGGCGGTATCGCCCACGGCAGCGGTGGCAGACGCCTCGCTGGGGAAGAACTCCGCCACGCTGTCCCAGACGAAATCTTCCATGGCCAGCAGCAGTACCCTGTCGTCCACCGTCTCGATGGAGGTGGGTCTGGCGGCGGAAGCCATCAGTGCCTTGGCGTCGCGCAGGGCGTCCATGAAGCCGGCATAGCGCACGTTGACCAGGGTCGAGTGCTTGGGGATCGGCAGCACGTTGAGCACGGCCTCGTTGAGGAACCCGAGTGAACCCTCGGAGCCACACAGCAGGCTGTTGAGGTCGAGACGTCCTTGTGCGTCCCTGAGATGCGCCAGATCGTAGCCGGTCAGGCAGCGGTTGAGCGGCGGAAACTTGGCCTCGATCAGCTCGCGCTGGGTGTCGATGATCTCGCGGGCGGTACGGTAAGCGTCGCCGATCACGCCGCTGTGGTGACACAGCGTCTCCAGCTCGGCGTCGTCCACCGGGCGACTGAGCAGCCGCTCGCCGCCAAGTAGCACGGTGTCGAGCTCGATTACATGATTGCGGGTCTTGCCATACTCGCAGCTGCCCTGGCCGCTGGCATCGGTGGAGATCATGCCGCCGATGGTGGCGCGATTGGAGGTGGAGAGGTCAGGGGCGAAGAACAGCCCATGAGGCTTCAATGCCGCGTTGAGCTGATCCTTGACCACGCCGGCCTGCACGCGCACCCGGCGCTGCTCGACGTCGATCTCCAGTATCCGGTTCATATGGCGGGAGACATCCACCACCAGGCCATCGGTGAGCGACTGGCCGTTGGTACCGGTGCCGCCGCCGCGGGGCGTGAGCACCACCTGGCGATGCTTGGGCTCGGCGGCGAGCCGGGCGATGCGTTCGAGATCCTCGGCGTGGCGCGGGAACAGTGCCGCCTGGGGCAGGCGCTGGTAGATCGAGTTGTCGGTGGCCAGCACCGTGCGGTCGGCATAGTCCGGGGCAATCTCGCCCTCGAAGCCCGAGTCTTTCAGCGCCTCGAGAAAACGCAGGTAGTGAGCGCCGAGGGCGGCGGTGGCACTCGATTCGGTGGTGTCCAGGCGTACGATCATGGTAGGCACATGCTTTGGGGGATCTCTATCGAAGCATGCGCAGGTGGAGGAGGAGAACAAGATGTCGTCACTACAGAACAAGATGACGACATCTTGTCGGGTTTCGATGCGTGTTGGTCAGATGGAGAAATCGATCGGCCGATGACACGGACTGAAGCGCCAGGTGGCGTCTGTCTTGCACCGGCCGATATGCCAGCCGGTGCGTTGCCATGCGGCGCTCAGTTCACCAGCGTCTGGGCGGCTTCCAGGTAGGCGGTGCCGTTGCTCTGCACGCGTTCGAAGTCTCCCGTCTCAGAGCCCAGGTGCACTTCTTCCAAGGTTTCGGCCATGGTGGCGACTTCTTCCTGAATCTTCTCCAGTGCGTTCTCCAGGGTGTAGGTCAGCTCGTGCACGGTGCCGAGGTCGGTGAGGCTCAGCTCGTCCTGGGCGAGCAGCTCGGCCAGGCGCTGATTGTACTCGGAGAAGTTGACCACGGCCTGGCTCAGGGTCTCGGCGGGCTCGCCCTTGAAGTGGGAGGTGGTGGGGGAGCTGGCCTGGGTGGTGGCAGCGATCATCAGTCCGCACAGCAGGGCGGGAAGCAGCAGTTTCTTCATGGGGCTTGTCTCCGCGTCAAATGAGAATGATAAGCGTTAGGCTGTATAACAGCCACACGTCACGGCGGCAAGTGCTGCACCCGATGAGAATGATTTTTCTTCTTGAGAATTGACAGAGATCAGAGCGAGGACTAGATTTTTAGCGGTTAATGATAATTGTTATCATTGACGCGCCAAGGGAGGCCGCCATGACGTATCGCACCAACACCGCCAGTTCCCGTCCTACACTGCAGATCTGCGATGCTACTTCGGGGTCGGTGCGGCTGGCCCGGGAATATCCTCGCCACGACACCACTCTCTCTCAGGAGGAGTTCGAGCTGCTTCAGCTGTATCGGGAAGAGGCCCGTCATGACCTGTTCCGGCGCTCGTTCCTGCTCACTTCGGAGCGTTATCTGAAAGGCGAGCTGCCCGAGTCCGGCCTGAACGGCGAAGGGCTGGGGCGTTTCAGCTCAAGGTGACGCTCAGGCTGTCATCGCTTTCACAGGGCTTGCCGTGGCGCAGGGTCAGGCGTCGTTCGCTCAGGTTCATCACCACCGAGAACAGGGTCTCCATGCGCTCCTCGGCGGGCTGGTCCGGGTTGAAGTGGCGGCAGATCGACAGCGGCGCCCCCTGATGGTCGCTGAGGATGTCGAACAGGCTGGCCTCATCGAGGCGCGCATCCGGGGCCAGCTCGTCATGCAGCAGCGCATCGAGCCGACACAGGCGTGGGTGGGAGTCGATGCGTGGGAAGTCCTGCACCGGGCAGGGGGTGTTATCCGCATAGAAATGGTTGGTGTGGGTGACGATACCGTCGCGCGGTGCGATGCGTCCGGGCTCACCGGGTTGGACCTCGAGGCCCACGGCCTGGCCCCCTCGTTACCGACCTGAGCGCTGGCGAGCAGGAAGTGCGCGGGTGAACAGACCCGGTCGTGGGTGGCCACGGCGAGCGCACTGTCGTAGTCGGGGCTCTCGAGGATCTTGCGCAGGGCGATATGGATCGGCAGCCCGGCGCCGCAGGTCTGCGAGCGAATGGCGTTGAGGCACACGCCGATACCGCGGGCATTCATGCCGATCTTGCCGACCATGCCGGCTTCGCCGACGCTCACCAGTTCGGGCCGGCCATCGCCCCGGATGTGCAGGGCTACCACGTTGTCGAGCTGGTCGTGGCGCCAGTCCCAGTTCTGCGCCAGCCACTGTTGCCCGTGGCGCTGCAACGAGAAGGCCGAGCAGCCGCCGTTGGCCTGGGTCAGGGCGATCTCGCTGCGACAGTTCAACGTCAGGATATCGATGAAATCGACCCCCGCACCCCAGGCGATGCCGTTCATCTCCTCGAGAATTTCGGGAAAGCCCTGCGCGATCTGGGCCTCGAAGTGGCAGGCCCGGTCACGGGCCTCTTCCCAGCGAATGCCCACGAAATCGTGGAACAGTTGCCCGTAGACCGCGATGCTGCGCTCGATCAGGTGCCGGTGAATACGGCCGTGCTCCGCACCGACCTCATGATGACTCCCCGTCAGTTCGGTCACGGCCAGGGGACTCGACGGCCGGGTCATAGCACCTCCTCGAGGAAGGCCAGGAAGGCGGCCCAGGATTTTTCGTCGGCGCGCTCCTGATAGCGGTCGCTGTCGAACTCCGTGAAGCCGTGCGGGGCGCCCGAGTAGATCTCCACCGTGTAGGTTGCCTCGATGGCTTCGAGTTCCTCCACCAGGCCGCTGACGTCTTCCATGGTCACGCTGGTGTCGGCGCCGCCATGGGCGATCAGCAGCGGCGGCACTTCTTCGGGCCACTCCTGGCCCTCCGGCGTGGCGAGGCCGCCGTGGAAGCTGGTGTAGCCGGCTATGTTATCGGCTTCGCCGGATCGGGCGATCTCCAGCGCCACGGCGCCGCCGAAGCAATAGCCCATGATCACCACGCTGTCGGCGGCGCCCTGTTCGCGAGCCTCGGCCAGCCCGGCCAGGGTCAGCTCACGCATGCGTTCGCGGTTGGAGTAGAGCGCCCGGGTGGCCTCCTGGCGGGCCTCGATGGCTTCGGGGCGGTTGCCCTGGCCGAACAGGTCGATAGCGAAGGCATCGAAGCCCTGCTCGGCCAGCATATCGGCGCGCTGGCGCTCGTAGTCATCCACGCCGTCCCAGTCGTGCACGATCAGCACCGTGCCGCGCGCTTCTTCTCCGGCCGGGCTGAAGTAGCCCTCGAAGGCTTCGTCGCCGACTTCGTAGACGATGTCGTTACCGGCGGGTGAGAAGGCGTGGGCATGGGCGGTGAGACCGAGCGCGGTCAACAGCGCAAGGGGGAGAGAGGCAGAGCGCATGGCGGGCTCCTGTCGGTTTCGTGGCATGCGGGCATCAGTATAGGCAAAGGTCGGCGAGGCGCGACCGGCAGCGTTGAACGCCGGGGGCGGTGCTTGTCAGGGTTTTCCATTGCTCATAAGGAGTTGGCGACGCGGGTCGGGGGGTAAACGTTGGTATGGGGGGCTTGTGTTTTACTGCGGAGCCTTCCAGATTTAGAGGGTGCCTTCTGTAACCAGACGTATCGACGTCCTCAACCAGAGTGAGAAGAACAAATGAAGAAGAGCCTATTGGCGATGGCAATCGCGGCATCCGGCGTGGCGCTTGCCGGAGCGGCGCAGGCAGAGGTCAAGATCGGTTTCATCGGCGGCTTCACCGGTCCGATCGAGAGCCTGACTCCTCCGATCTTCGATGGCGCGCGGTTGGCGGTGGCGCAGATCAACGAGCAGGGCGGCATCCTCGGCGGCCAGACGCTGGTCATGCCGAATGCCGACACTACCTGTAGCGATGCCTCGGCGGCTTCCAACGCGGCCGACCGCATGGTCAACACCGAGAACGTCACCGCCATTGTCGGTGCGCTGTGTACCGGGGCAACCGTGGCTGCGGCCAACAGCGCGGCGGTTCCCGGTGGGGTGGTAATGGTGTCGCCGGCCTCCACGGCGCCGGCGGTGACCGAGCTGGACGACAACGATCTGGTGTTCCGTACCGTGCCTTCGGATGCCTACCAGGGCCAGATCCTGGCCAAGCTGATGCTCGAGAAAGGCTTCGACGAAGTGGCCGTCACCTACGTCAACAACGACTACGGCCGTGGCCTGGCGGATGCCTTCACCGCAGGCTTCGAGGCGGGCGGTGGCACGATAGCCGTAAACCTGGCCCATGAGGACGGCCGCGCCGACTACCGTTCCGAGCTGGGCTCGCTTTCCGCCAGCGGTGCCGAGACGCTGGTGGTGCTCGCCTATGCCGATGGCTCGGGCCAGACCATCCTGCGCCAGGCCTATGAGGGTGGTGCATTCACCCAGTATGCCGGTGCCGACGGCATGGTCGGCTCGTCGCTGGTCGAGGCGGTGGGCGCGGATGCCCTCGAGGGCATGATCGCCACTCGCCCGGGCAGCCCCGAACTGCCGGGTACCGAGATCTTCAACCAGGCGGCCCAGGAGGCGGGCTTCGACCCCAGCGCGGTATTCGCCGCCCAGGCCTATGACGCCGCTTTCCTGCTGGCGCTGGCCATCGAGCAGAACGGTAGCGCCGAGCGTGAGGGGCTTTCCCAGGCGCTGCGCAGCGTCGCCTCCGCTCCCGGTGAAGTGATCCTGCCCGGCGAGTGGGAGAAGGCAGTGCAACTGATCGCAGCGGGCGAGGAGATCAACTACGAGGGTGCCTCCGGCAGCCATGAGTTCGACGAGAACGGCGACGTGCCGGGCGTGGTGCTGGAAATGGCGGTGGAAGGCGGTGCCTTCGTCGGCAAGGGCCTGCTCCAGGACTAATCTAGGTCTGAACTGAAGCAGCAAGTGAAAGCAAAGGCCCCGGCGGGAATGCCCGCCGGGGCCTTTCTTATTGAACGTAGATTTTAGAGCGCAGCAATAAATCAGCCCCCTCTACCCGTGGTGTTTGACTTTTTCGGGTAGCAGTCCTTGTGGAGCGAAGCGCAGCACCAGGGTAATGAGCAGGCCGATCACGAACACCCGGGCCTGCAGCGCGCGGCTGTCGAGGTTGCCCGGCGGTTCCCAGCCGAACCAACCCTCGCCGATGGCAGCGGCCCCATGCATCACGAACAGCGCCAACGGCTCGGACATCAGCCAGATGATATAGACCGCTACGGCGCCGAAGATGGTGCCCAGGTTGTTGCCGGGCCCGCCCAGGATCACCATCACCAGTACCAGGAAGGTGTGGTTCAGCGGCAGGAAGCCGTTGGGGTCGAAGATGCTGTTGAACGAAGCCAGCGCGCCGCCGCCGATGCCCATCAGGATGCAGCCCAGCACGAAGATCTCCAGGCGGCGCTTGTTGATGTCCTTGCCCATCGCCGAAGCGGAGATTTCGTTGTCGCGGATGGCGCGGATCATGCGGCCCCAGGGGGCGTGGTAGGCGCGGTGCAGCAGGAAGAAGATCACCGCGATCATGGCCGCCGTGACCGACAGGTACAATGCCCGGGCCAGGGTGAAGCCCAGCTCGCTGGGGCCCGGCGTGGGCCAGGGCAGCGGCGAGACGGTGGCGGTGCCGCGGGTCAGCCAGTCGGAATTCTTGAGGAAGGCCTTGATGATCTCGGCGATGCCGAGGGTGGCAATGGCCAGATAATCGCTGCGCAGCCCCAGGCAGATATGGCCGATGAAGTAGCCGATGGCGCCGGCCAGCGCGCCGCCGACGATCCAGCCGCTCCAGGCCGGCAGGCCCAGGCCACCGATGAAGCCGGCTCGGGACTGTATCTCGCCGGTGACGCCGCGCAGCATGCTGATCACCACCAGGTAGAGCACCACGGCGAGGACGATGGCGATCAGCGTGCGCAGCTTCTTCGGTACGCCGATACGGTCGAGCTTGGTGGCGCCATAGACCAGCATCGCCGCAGCGGCACCGTAGAGCAGCACGCGGCCGAGTTCACCAGGCAGTTCGGTACCCCAGAAGGCGTCGTTGACCGGCACGCTGAGGAACATGGTGGCAAAGGCGCCCAGCGCGACGAAGCCCATCACACCGGCATTGAACTGGCCGGCATAGCCCCATTGGATGGTCAGCCCCAGGGCCAGGATGGCGTAGCAGGAGGCTTCCACCAGCATGCGCGTGCTGTAGGCGGTTCCCATGATGGCATAGACGCCAAGAACCGCCACCAGCAGGGCGCCGAAGAGGATGACTTCCCGCAGCGGGAAGCGTGACGGTGCGGCCACGGTGTCTTCGCGGCGTTCGGTACGTTGAGCGTTCATCAGATCACCTTACCCTTGAAGATGCCGGTGGGGCGCCACACCAGGATCGCCACCAGGATGAAGAAGGGCACCACGATCTTGTATTCGGTGCCGACGAAGGCGAGGTTGCGCGGGATCTCGACCCATTCGGGGAATAGGTGTGCGATGGGACGCAGCAGCACCGTCCAGTTGAACACCGCCAGCGTTTCGGCGAAGCCCACCACGAAGCCGCCGGCGATGGCCCCGTAGGGGTGGCCCACCCCGCCGACGATGGCTGCGGCGAAGATCGGCAGCAGCAGGAAGAAGCTCAGGTCGGGCTTGAAGGTCACGTCGAGCGAGAGCAGGGTACCCGCGATGGCGGCGAGGCCGCCGGCGATCACCCAGGTCACCGCCACGATGTGGTTGGTATTGATGCCCGAAGCCCGTGCCAGGTCGGGATTGTCGGACATGGCGCGCATCGCCTTGCCCAGCCGGGTGCGGTTGAGGAACAGGTGCAGCCCGACCACGCAGACGATGGTCAGGAGGAACAGGATGATCTGCGGCTCGGTGACGATGATCGGCCGTGTGGCCAGCTCGAACGGCATCTCGAGGCGGTAGATCTCCTTGCGCTCACCGGCCAGGTACAGGTTCTGGGCGCCGGTGCCGGCGAACAGGCGAATCAGCCCCTGCAGCATCAGGGTCACGCCCAGCGAGGCGATCACCATGACGATGGGCTTGACGCCATGGGCGCGCAGCGGCTTGTAGAACGCCTTGTCGACGCCGACCGCGAGCAGGGCGGTAAGCACCATGGCCAGCGGCAGCATGACGATGGGGGTGGGCAGGCCCACCGCTGCGCCCACGCCGGGAAATGCCATGGTCAGCAGCAGCACCATGAAGGCCCCGAACGTCATCATGTCGGCATGGGCGAAGTGGGCGAAGCGCATGATGCTGAAGACCAGCGTCACGCCGATGGCGCCAATGGCGTAGATCGAGCCGGTCACGCTGCCGGCGACGATCACGTTGTTGAAGAAGAAAACCAGTTCGTTCACGACTCACTCTCCAGTACGGGCTCGGGGCTCAACCGCCGAGGAAGCTCTTGGCCACTTCCGGGTCGGCGAGCAAGGCGGCGCCGGTATCGGTGAAACGGTTCTTGCCAGCGGCCAGCACGAAGCCCTTGTCGGCGATGGCCAGGGCCTGCTTGGCATTCTGCTCGACCATGAGGATGCCCACGCCGGCGGCATTGATCTCCTTCACCCGCTCGAAGATCTCGTTCATGTAGAGCGGCGAGAGGCCGGCAGTGGGTTCGTCGAGCAGCAGCACGTCGGGCTCGGCCATCAGCGCGCGGCCCATGGCAACCATCTGGCGCTGGCCACCGGAGAGTTCGCCGGCGGGTTGGTGGCGCTTGTCGTAGAGCGGAGGAAAGAAGTCGTAGACCTGCTTGAGCATGCGCTTGACGTTGCCCGGCTTGAGGAAGGCGCCCATCTCCAGGTTCTCTTTCACCGTGAGGCTGGGGAAGACGTTCTTCTCCTGGGGCACGAAACCCATGCCCTTCTGTACCAGTTTGTTGGGCGGCAGGTTGTGGATCGGCTCGCCGCGCAGCAGGATCTCGCCCTGGCTGACGGTGAGTAGGCCGAAGATGGCCTTGAGCATGGTGGACTTGCCGGCGCCATTGGGGCCGACGATCACACCGACCTCGTCGGCCTCGATCGACATGTTCACCCCGTTGAGGATGTTCATGCCGCCGTAGCCGCCGTGCACGTCGCGTGCTTCGAGTAATGGCATCGTGGATTCTCTGCGCTATCGTTGCTGTTCTTCTTGTCGGGTCTGTGCGCCTGGACTCAGGCGGTGGTGGAGCCCTCAGGCTACGTTCGAACCCCTCAGGCTATGTTCGAACCCCTCAGGCTACGTTCGAGCCAAAGTATGCCTCGATCACCTGAGGATTGTTACGGATCTCCTCGATGCTGCCTTCCACCATCACGCTGCCCTGGGCCAGCACGATCACCGGGTCGCACAGGCGCGCGATCATGTCCATGTCGTGCTCAATGACCAGGAAGGTGTAGCCCATCTCGCGGTTGAGCCGTTCGATGTTGTCGACCAGGTCGCCCAGCAGGGTGCGGTTGACCCCAGCGGCGATCTCGTCGAGCAGCACCACGCGGGCATCGGTCATCATGGTGCGACCGAGTTCGAGCAGCTTCTTCTGGCCGCCGGAGAGGTTGCCGGCCAGCTCGTTGCGCACGTGGTGCAGGCCGATGAAGTCGATCACCTCGAGCGCCTTCCGGCGTACCTCGGCCTCCTGCTGGCGTACCAGGCCCGGCTTGAGCCAGGCGTCGAACAGGCTCTCGCCGGCCTGCTGCGGCGGCACCATCATCAGGTTCTCCAGCGCGGTCATTTGGGAGAACTCGTGGGCGATCTGGAAGGTGCGCAACAGGCCCTTGTGGAACAGCTCGTTGGCGGGGCGATTGGTGATGTCCTCGCCATCGAGCAGGACCTGGCCGCTGTCGAGCGGCAGGGCGCCGGCGATAATGTTGAACAGGGTGGACTTGCCTGCCCCGTTGGGGCCGATCAGCCCGGTGATCGAGCCTTCTTCGACCTGGATGGAGCAGTCGTTGATGACCTTCAGACCACCGAAGGCCTTGTAGACGTGCCTGACGTCGATGATGGATGGCATGTTGGTTCCTGCACTTTATATCGTTGTTATGCGCCCGGCTTCTCCGCTTGGTGCGAGGCCGGGTGGCGTATATCGAGCCGCCGCCCGCAGGCGGCGACAGTTTTTCTTGTTACCGGTCCTGGCGCTTCTCGGCCAGGAAGGTACGGCCGGCGGCGAAGGCGCCGACGATGATCAGGGCGCCGATGGCCGGCACCAGATAGCCTTCTACCTGCGGAATGGTGCGCAGGAACACGAAGGCGACCGCGGCGGGCGCCACGAAGCGTACCAGGAAGCGCCAGGTCCGGAACCAGGTCTCGCTGGTGCGCATCTCCTTCATCACCTCGGAGTGGGTCAGCGCCCAGCCGGCGAACAGCGCGATGAGCATGCCGCCCAGCGGCATGAAGATGTTGGTCAGCAGCTCGATGAAATCGAAGGCGCTGCGGCCGAACAAGGTGTGGAAGGGGCTCGCCTCGGCCCACAGGTTGAAGCTGACCACCGTGAGCAGGCCCAGGGCCCAGCTGGCCACCACCATGACGAACACTGCCTGGGGGCGGGTGAGGTCGAAGCGCTCCACCAGAAAGGCGGCCACCGGCTCGATCAACGAGATCGAGGAGCTGATCGCCGCTCCCAGCACGAGAATGAAGAACACCCCGCCGATCAGCCCGCCGAAGGGCATCTCGGCGAAGGCCAGCGGCAGGGTGACGAACATCAGTCCCGGCCCGGCGGCGGCGTCGAGGCCGGCGCCGAATACCAGCGAGAAGATCGCCAGCCCCGCCACCATGGCGACGGCGGTATCGATGAAGGCGACGGCGAAGGCGGTACGGCTCAGCGAGGCCTCGCTGGCCATGTAGGCGCCGTAGGCCATGATCGCCCCCATGCCGAGGCTCAGGGTGAAGAACGACTGGCCCATGGCCTGCAGCCACCCTTCGAGGCTTAGGTCGCCGACATTGAAGGTGAACAGGAAGCTTGCCGCGGCGCCGAAGTCGCCATTGGTGATGCCATAGGCGAGTACCACCAGAAGGATCACGAACAGTGCCGGCATCATGATGCGCAGGCCACTCTCGATACCCTTGTGGATGCCCATGCCCACGATCAGCCCCGAGGCGATGATGAATAGTGTGTGGTAGAGCGTGAGCAGGCCCGGCGAGGCCAGCAGTGCATCGAAGCCGGCGCCGATGGTGGCGGCATCGGCGCCGACCAGCGAGCCGGTGAGCATCTGCCAGGTGTAATGAATCGCCCAGCCGGCGATCACCGAATAGAAGCTCAGGATCAGGAAGGCCGCGGCGGCTCCCAGCCAGCCGATCGATTCCCAGGCGCGGGAGGTGTCATGAGTGCGGGTCAGGAAGCGCATGCCCATGATTGGGCTTCTGCGGCTGGCGCGGCCGAGCATGGTCTCGGCGATCAGGATCGGAATGCCGACGGCGAAGATAGTCAGGGCGTAGATCAGGATGAAGGCGCCGCCGCCGTTCTCGCCGGTCAGGTAGGGAAAGCGCCACAGGTTGCCGAGCCCCACTGCCGAGCCGACCGCGGCGAGCAGGAAGGTGCCCTTGTGTGTCCAGACGTTGTGCGTGCTCATTATGTTTCCGAAGCGTCGTCCTGCGGCCTTGTGGGCCTGAGTGTGGCACCACCGAGCGCCGGTCGGATAGGGGCGTTCGATGAGCGCGTACACTGTGCGACAGAACCCGCGCCATGGCCAGTAGACGAACGTTAAGTCTACGTTGGAAACGACAGATGACCGGGGCACGGGTTCGTGGAAGTCATTGCGGCTCCTCGTCCTCCTTCGAGATGTCGCTCGGGCGCGGTTCGAAGGCGCGGCTGGCGTCCGGCAGGCGCACCGTGTCGCCTACGGCGAGCTTGCCGAACAGCTGGCGCCGCTTGCCGCTGTGCGGCTCGATCAAGGCCGCCACGCTGCCGATGCTGGTGCCGTCGACGTAGGCCTCGACCTTGATCCGCACCACTACGCCCTGGTAGCGGGCCGAGAGGATGTCGCCAGGCCCCGGTTCCGAGTAGCCCTGGGGGGAGCGTTCGTAATGGTGCATTACGCTGTCGGCGCCGGGGTCGTCCCATTCCACGTGCTTGTGCATACGGCCTCCTGTACGGTCGATTTCGATCTCCTAGGGAGAAGCGTAGCCGCTGACGGGCATGGCAAGAAAAGGCCCGCCTCGAGGCGGGCCGGGTCGACGCCGCTCTTCAAGGCGTCTCTTCGGGCAGTCAGGGCGTCTCTTCGGACAGTGCCATGATCATTCGTGTGGCCAGGTAGAGGCGCGGCACCACGCTGTGCAGTTCGACGTACTCGTCGCTGCTGTGGTAGCGGCCTCCCACCAGGCCGAGTGACTCGAGCACGGCCGGGCGCTCGGCATCGGGCTGGTAGGCGTAGGCGGCATCGGTGCCACCGCCGATTTCCACCGCGCCGAGTTCCAGGCCCAGTTCGGCATAGATGGCCTTGGCTGTCTCGGCCAGCTCCTGGGTTTGCGGATTCTCCGGCAGCGGCGGGCGACCGCGCTCCAGGCGGAACTCCACGTCGGTATCCTCGATCAGGCGGCTGGCGATGATCTCGTTGGCTTCCTCGCTCACGCGCTCGTACTCGTCGGCTTCGAAGTAGCGCATGTCGCCCTCGGCCCGGGCGTGCTCGGGAATGATGTTACGGGTGCCGCCGCCCTCGACCACCGTCCAGTTGAGGGTGGTTTCCTTGTCGGGGTCGCCAAGCTCGCTGAGCTGGAGCAACTGATGGGAGAGTTCCATCACCGCGTTGCGCCCCTCCTCCGGGGCGCTGCCGGCATGCGAGGCGCGGCCGGTCACTTCGAGAAAGGCGTAGTTGATGCCCTTGGTCACGGTGGTGACCGCATCCATGCCGTCTTCCCCCAGGGTGGGTTCGAACACCAGCACCGCGTCCTGCTCGGCGGCGAGCTGCTGGATGAGGTCGCGGGAGCCCAGCGAGCCGCGCTCCTCGTCGGGGTTGAACACCACCGTCAACGTACCATAGCCGTCGTACTCCAGCTCCTCGAGAATTGCCAGGCTGTGCAGGATGAGTGCCACGCCGCCCTTGGCATCGCCCACGCCGGGGCCGAAGGCGCGGCCGTCTTCGACGCGATACGGCCGCTCGGACGCGGTGCCTTCACCGAACACGGTGTCGTAGTGGATCATCAGCATGATGTCGCGCTCGCCGCTGCCCTGGAGGGTGCCGACCAGGGTGTTGCCGCCGAGTTCTTCGGAGGGGTGGGTCTCGACCTCGGCCCCCCGCTCGCGCAGGCGCTCTTCGAGGATCGCCTCGACCTCGGCCAGCCCCGGCTCGTAAGTGGTACCGGAATCGATGTTGACCAGGGTTTCGAGCGTTTCGAGCAACGGCTCCTCGTGGCGCTCGGCGGCATCGAGTACCGCCTGGTCGGCTTCGGTGGCAACAGGCTCGGCGTTGACGGAAGCGGCAGCGAACATGACGGCCAGGGCCGCGCCGCAGCACAGCGGCTTGAGGGGGAGTCCATTCATGGCAGTGTCCCTGTGGTGTTCTTGGCTATCGGTGGCTCGGCCACGCAGATGCGAGGCGCTGGGTAGAGTCTAGGCCAGGTGACCACGAACGCCATTCCATTGTCCCGCCACCACCCTGGGATGGTGGCGGGAGGAAGGGCTCAACGCTCCGTCAGGTGGGCGATGGCCTTGCCCAGGAACTCTTTCATGGGTTCGGTCATCCACACGCTGGCTTGGAGTTCAGGCTCTTGCTCGTTGGCCTGCTGGATTTTTCCGTGGGTGGCCGGGTCGTTGCCGGCGAAGCTGTGCAGCATGTCGAGCCATTGCTGAGCCAGCGCCTGGACGGCAGGGTCTTCCGGCGATGCATTCCGTTCGAGTTGTTGGCGTAGCCTGGCCATCAGACTGGGCCATTCTTGCATGCGCTGCGGATAGTGCCGGCGCATGTGGGCGAACTCATCCGGCGAGAGATAGCGCCGATAGATGGCCAGCTTGTGCTCGGCGAGCGCCTGGATCACATACTCCGAGACCCGTTTGGAAATACCCAGTTGAGCCTGCGCTTCCGGCTCGTTGGCATACATGGCGTTGAGCTTGTCGAGCAGCGTCGGGTCGCCGGCGGTATCGCGCTCGAGCGTCGCCATCCAGCGCTGAGCCAGCTCCTGGGCGGCTGTATCGGCGGCGGGCACGTCCCGGCGGATCAGTTCTTCGGCCTCGCCGATCAGGGCTCTCCATTCGGCCTGGCGCGCGTCGTCGGCTTGATAGAGCGGCAGGCGGTCGAGCTCCTGCGGGGTAAAGTAGCGGTCGTACATGGTCATCATCTCCAGTGTCTTCAGCCAGTCGTCCATCTCCGGCTCGTCGCCATTCTCGAACTGGCGATGCAGCGCCACGAGGCGGTCTCGCAACTGGGTCTGGTCGGCGATCTTGCGTTCCAGTAGCTGTATCTGGCGTTCGATCACGACGGCCAGGGAGGGCGAGGAACGATCGAGCAAGGTGCCGATATCGGCCAGCGACATGCCCAGGGAGCGCAGCGCCTGGATGTGGTGCAGGCGAGCGACGTCCTGGCATCGATAGAGCCGATAGCCGGCGTCGGAACGCATGGAAGGCACGAGCAGGCCGATTTCGTCGTAGTGATGCAGCGTTCGCACGGTCAGGCCCGTGCGCTTGGCCAATTCACCGACTCGTAACAGCATGCTTCGTCTCCTCTCGTCCATGCGTGGGCTGAAGCTTGGAGGCTCACGTTGCGTGAGGGTCAAGAAGGTTTTTTTACCGCAAAACGACGACACCCGCCGAGTGGCGGGTGTCGTTGAGAAGCGAGCGAGGCTTACTTCTTGGCGCGCTTGCGCTCGTGCTCCTTGAGAAACTTCTTGCGCAGGCGGATGTGGTTGGGGGTGATCTCCACCAGTTCGTCGTCGTCGAGGAACTCGATGGCCTGCTCGAGCGAGAACTTCACCGGCGGGGTCAGCACGATGTTCTCGTCGTTGCCCGAGGCGCGCATGTTGTCGAGCTTCTTGCCCTTGGTGGGGTTCACCACCAGGTCATTGGCACGGTTGTGGATGCCCACCAGCATGCCTTCGTAGACTTCGGTGCCGTGATCGATGATCAGCTTGCCGCGCTCCTGCAGGGCGTACAGCGCGTAGGCCAGCGCCTTGCCGTCGACCATCGACACCAGCACGCCGTTGCGACGCTCGATGGCGGCGTCGGGCTTGAGCGCACCGTAGTGGTCGAAGCGGCTGGTGAGGATGCCGGTGCCCGAGGTCAGGGTCAGGAACTGGCCGCGGAAGCCGATCAGCCCGCGCGCGGGGATGATGAAGTCCAGGCGAACGCGCCCCTTGCCGTCGGGGTTCATGTTGGTCAGCTCGCCCTTGCGGTAGCCGAGCTCCTCCATGATGGCGCCCTGGTGCTGCTCCTCGCAGTCGATGATCACCTCTTCGTACGGCTCCTGCTTGACGCCGTCGATCTCCTTGATGATCACCTCGGGGCGGCCCACCGCCAGCTCGAAGCCTTCGCGGCGCATAGTCTCGATCAGCACCGAGAGGTGCAGCTCGCCGCGGCCGGAGACCTTGAACTTTTCCGGGCTCTCGCCCTGTTCGACACGCAGCGCCACGTTGTGGATCAGCTCCTGGTCGAGGCGATCCTTGATGTTGCGGCTGGTAACGTACTTGCCGTCGCGGCCGGCGAACGGCGAGTCGTTGACCTGGAAAGTCATGGAGACGGTGGGCTCGTCCACCGACAGCGGCGGCAGCGCCTCGACGGCGGTCGGGTCGCACAGGGTATCGGAGATGGAGAGTTCATCGATACCGGTGATACAGACGATGTCGCCGGCGGTGGCGAGTTCGGTCTGCACGCGCTCGAGGCCCATGTGGGTCATCACCTGGCCGACCTTGCCCTTGCGGGTCTTGCCGTCGGTACCGATCACCACGATCTGCTGGTTGGGCTTGACCGAGCCGCGCTTGATGCGGCCAAGGCCGATGACGCCCACGTAGCTGGAGTAGTCCAGCGCCGAGATCTGCATCTGGAACGGGCCGTCGAGTTCCACCGCCGGCGGTTCGACGATGTCGACGATGGCCTGGAACATGGGCGACATGTCCTCGGCCAGCGATTCCGGATCCATGCCGGCGATGCCGTTGAGCGCCGAGCAGTAGACGATCGGGAAGTCGAGCTGCTCGTCGGTGGCGCCGAGGTTGTCGAACAGATCGAAGATCTGGTCGATGACCCAGTCGGGGCGCGCACCGGGGCGGTCGATCTTGTTGACCACCACGATCGGCTTGAGGCCCTGGGCGAAGGCCTTCTGGGTGACGAAGCGGGTTTGCGGCATGGGGCCGTCGACGGCGTCGACCAGCAGCAGCACCGAGTCGACCATCGACATCACGCGCTCTACCTCGCCGCCGAAGTCGGCGTGTCCGGGAGTGTCGACGATGTTGATGTGAAAGTCGCGGCCATTGCCGTCCTGCCAGCGAATCGCAGTGTTCTTGGCCAGGATGGTGATGCCGCGCTCCTTTTCCTGGTCATTGGAATCCATGATCCGCTCCTGCCCCTCGGCCTTGCGATCCAGGGTGCCGGACTGCTGCAGCAGCTTGTCGACCAGGGTGGTCTTGCCGTGGTCGACGTGAGCGATGATGGCAATATTGCGCAAACTCTCGATGCGAGAGGGGGTTACAGCTGTGTTCATAGGGTGTGACTCATCAACAGGGGCGCACCTATGTACACATCGGAAGGACGTACCCTAGGCGCGGGGTAGGGAGTGGAGGCGCATTGTACAGGTAAGCGGGGGAGGGGAATAGCACAACCTCGCAATATGGAGACCATCAGCCCGGGACGTGGCGCTTCCCCATCCGCCTGGGGCGGTCCGAGCCATGTCATCGTTCCGTCATGGCGGGCATGATTGGGAGAGCGCGGTGGGAAGAAATTCAGTAAGGGAACTTTGTCGCTACTTTTCTACACTTATTTACACACTCTGTAACGCAGCTGCGTTGCGAGCGGCCCTCCCATTCTCGGTGGAGCCCTGAGCCATGCCTCTTTCCAGTGTCATTCTCGATGCTCGCAGTGCCGGCGCGAAACTGCCACGCAACTTGATCGCTTTCGAAAAGGCAGCCAAGCGGTGGCAGGGGAGCTATGAACTGTTGCTGGTGGACGATACCGGAGACCGCCGCTTACCGGCCCTGGCGCAACGCTACCGGGCTGTCCTGCTCTCGTGCGGCTCCACGCCTCTGGGAGGTCGGCTCAATGCCGCCGTAAGTGCCAGCCGAGGAGAGCTATTGCTGTTCCCCGGGTTGGGAGACCGCCGTGCCGTGAACTGGCTCAGCCATCGGTTGGTCGAGGTCGAGCCGAGCGGCCAGTGGGATGCGGCCGTGCTGCCGGTGCGCCGCCATGGTTGGCTGCGGCGCTGGTGGCTGCTGCAGCGTCCATCACCATTGGACACCTTCTGGGTGGTGCGAGCCTGGTTCGAGCGCATCGGCGGTTTCGACCCGCAGTTGGGCAGCGACGCGCTGCCCGATCTGCTCGAACGCTTGCGGGCCTGTCAGGCGCGGGTATCGATCGAGACTGCATGAGAAAAGCGCAGTCGGTGCGCGATTATGGTGCATTAGCGATTTGTTTGCGCCACCATGGTGCACAAATCCGATCCCAGCGGCGCCTAAATGGAGAGGGCGGGCAGGCTTGGTGCAGGCTGATACAGCGCGGTGCAATTTATTTTTCTTCCGAAACAGATGGTTAACATATTTCCGTTTAGGCGTGGTGCATGATTGGCACAGCTCCTGCATTGCCATGGGCAGCTCGCCATGCTTGTGCATGGCGAACGTGGGCAGCTGGCCCACAGCGTGCTACAACGGGTGCTGCAACGAAACAGCACCAGTGGACTTCAGCCAATCGAATCGAGCCACAGCTCAAACGGAGGACACAAATGTCAGCCAAGACTCTCGCCCTGATCGAAGAACACGATGTGAAGTGGGTAGACCTGCGCTTCACCGACACGCGGGGCAAGGAACAGCACGTCACCATTCCGGCCCGTGACGTGAACGAGGAGTTCTTCGAGAACGGCCAGATGTTCGATGGCTCCTCCATTTCCGGCTGGAAGGGCATCAACGAATCCGACATGATCCTGCGTCCGGAAGACGGTACCGCCTTCCTCGACCCGTTCACCGAGGATGCCACCCTGGTGCTGCGCTGCGACATCATCGAGCCGGCCACCATGCAGGGCTATGAGCGCGATCCGCGTTCCATCGCCAAGCGCGCCGAGGCCTACCTGCAGTCCACCGGCCTGGGCGACACCGCTTTCTTCGGCCCGGAGCCCGAGTTCTTCATCTTCGATGAGGTTCACTGGAAGGCCGACATCGAAGGCGCCATGTACAAGATCACCTCCGAAGAGGGTGCCTGGTCCACCGACCGTCAGGTCGAAGGCGGCAACCTGGGCCACCGTCCGCGCGTCAAGGGTGGCTACTTCCCGGTGCCTCCGGTCGACAGCTTCCATGACATTCGCGGCGCCATGTGCAACACCCTGGAAGCCATCGGCCAGAGCGTCGAGGTGCATCACCACGAGGTGTCCAACGCCGGCCAGAACGAGATCGGCGTGAAGTTCAACACCCTGGTGAAGAAGGCCGACGAAGTCCAGGAACTGAAGTACGTGATCCACAACGTGGCTCACGCCTACGGCAAGACCGCCACCTTCATGCCCAAGCCGCTGGTCGGCGACAACGGCAGCGGCATGCACGTGCACCAGTCGTTCTGGAAGGATGGTCAAAACCAGTTTGCCGGCGACCAGTACGCTGGTCTGTCCGAAATGGCGCTGTACTACATCGGCGGTATCATCAAGCACGCCCGTGCCCTGAACGCCTTCACCAACGCTTCCACTAACTCCTACAAGCGCCTGGTGCCGGGCTTCGAAGCGCCGGTCATGCTCGCCTACAGCGCGCGCAACCGCTCTGCATCGATCCGTATTCCGTACACCGCGAGCCCCAAGGGCAAGCGTATCGAGGCCCGCTTCCCGGACCCGACCGCCAACCCCTACCTGGCTTTCGCCGCCATGCTGATGGCCGGTATCGACGGCATCAAGAATAAGATCCACCCCGGCGACGCCATGGACAAGAACCTCTATGACCTGCCGCCGGAAGAAGGCAAGAAGGTGCCGACCGTGGCGCATAGCCTCGATCAGGCCCTGGAAGCCCTGGATAAGGATCGTGCCTTCCTCACCGAAGGCGGCGTGTTCACCGACGACATGATCGATGCCTACATCGAGCTGAAGATGGAAGACGTCGAGCGTATTCGCATGACCACGCACCCGATCGAGTTCGACATGTACTACAGCTGCTAAGCAACTGCGTCCGGCAGTTAGACAGCCGGTCTGCCATCAGGGGCTCCGCATCGCGGAGCCCTTTTTCGTTTCGGCGGTCTCGCTCTACAGATGGCGTGCCGAGTTACGTTGCCCCACGCTGGTTACCCCGATCCTCCTTGGTTTGCCATTCCTGTGCTCCGATGCACCAAGCCGGATGCACCAAGACAGACAAACCATGCCTCCTGTTCTGGCAGTTTTGCCATCGATGCACCATTATGGTGCATATGGAGTCGCGCTTTTCGCTCTGAAACGGCGCCATGCCGCGCCAATAGGGGTTGGCGCACTTCTTGCTAGGAATGTTAAGCCTTGGGTGCTGCCGGGCATCGTGTCGGCAATCGAGCGCTTCCTGCCGATGCGCCATGACGATGCAAGCGCCGCGCTATGCACTCCTGCATTCACCGAGGGAAGGTCGTAAATGTATCGACGCCTGATGGAACACCTCACCACGGCAGTGCTGCTGCTGGATGACGAGCTGCGGTTGAGCTGGATGAACCCGGCGGCCGAGGCTCTGCTGGCGGTCAGCCTGGGCCGGGTGCAGGGGCTCAGCCTGGCAGCGCTGTTGACCGAGGACGACGGCATGGGAGACGTGCTGGCCAAGGCGCGCGACGACCAGCATCCCTTTACCCAGCGCGAGGTCAGGCTGGCACTGCTCGGCGGTACGGCGGTCACCGTGGATTACACGGTCACGCCGCTGTCGATGTCCGAACTGCTGGTGGAAATGGAGCCGCGCGACCGTCTGCTGCGCATCTCCCGCGAGGAAGCCCTGCTCAACCGTCAGGAAGCGATCAAGGTGCTGTCTCGCGGCCTGGCCCACGAGGTCAAGAACCCGCTGGGCGGGATTCGTGGCGCTGCCCAACTGCTCGAACGCGACCTCGACGACCCTACCCTGAAGGAATTCACCCGCATCATCGTCGAGGAGGTCGACCGGCTGCGCGACCTGGTCGACAGCATGCTGGGGCCGAACAAGCTGCTGCGCCACGAGCCGCTCAACGTTCACAAGGTCCTGGAGCGGGTGCGCGCACTGCTGATGGCGGAAACGCCGAGCGTGACGATCGAGCGTGACTATGATCCCAGCCTGCCGGACTTCCCCGGCGACGAGGCCCAGATGATCCAGGCGGTGCTCAACGTAGCGCGCAACGCCGTGGAAGCAATGACCGAGGCCGGCACCGAAGCACCGAGCCTGCTGCTGCGCACCCGGGCGCGGCGTCAGTTCACCCTGGGCGCCGAGCGCCACCGCCTGGTCTGCGAGGTGGCATTGATCGACAACGGCCCCGGCATCCCCGAGAGCCTGCAGGAGACCCTGTTCTATCCCATGGTCTCGGGGCGTGCCGACGGCAGCGGGCTGGGGTTGTCCATCGCCCAGGGCATCCTGCATCAGCATCAGGGACTGATCGAATGCGAGTCCCGGCCCGGACACACCGAATTTCGTCTGCTTATTCCTTTGGAGAGGCGCCATGACTGATGTCGCACGTGTCGCGGTGGTCGACGACGACCGCGCCATTCGCTGGGTGCTGGAGCGCGCCCTGGCCCAGCCCGACCTCGAGGTCGAGTGTATCGACCGGGCCGACGTGGCGCTCAGCCGCCTGCTGGATGACCCTCCCGATGTGCTGGTGACCGACATCCGCATGCCCGGTATCGACGGCCTGGACCTGATGTCACGGATACGCGAGGTCCATCCCGAGCTGCCGGTGATCGTGATGACTGCCCACTCCGACCTGGACAGTGCCGTGGCGTCCTACCAGGGCGGCGCCTTCGAATACCTGCCCAAACCCTTCGACGTCGACGAGGCGCTGGCCCTGGTGCGCCGCGCCGTGGCCCACGCCCGCGAGCGCAAGCGGCCGGTCAGCGTGCCGGAAGGGCTCAGCGCCGAGATCATCGGCGAGGCGCCGGCCATGCAGGAGGTGTTTCGCGCCATCGGCCGGCTGTCGCACTCGCACATCACGGTGCTGATCAATGGCGAGTCGGGAACCGGTAAGGAGCGCGTGGCCCGCGCCCTGCACCAGCACAGCCCGCGTTCCGGCCAGCCGTTCATTGCCCTCAACATGGCGGCGATACCCCGCGACCTGATCGAGTCCGAGCTGTTCGGCCACGAGAAGGGCGCCTTCACCGGCGCCACCGCCAGCCGCCAGGGACGCTTCGAGCAGGCCAACGGTGGCACCCTGTTCCTCGACGAGATCGGCGACATGCCCGCCGAGACCCAGACCCGGCTGCTGCGGGTGCTGGCCGACGGCGAGTTCTACCGCGTGGGTGGCCACACGCCGGTGAAGGTGGACGTGCGCATCATTGCCGCCACTCACCAGAACCTGGAGCGGCTGGTGGAGGACGGCCGCTTCCGCGAGGACCTGTTCCACCGTCTCAACGTGATCCGCGTTCACCTGCCCAAGCTGGCAGAGCGGCGCGAGGACATTCCGCGGCTGGCGCGGCACTTCCTGGCCGAGGCGGCCAAGGAACTCGCCACCGACGTCAAGGTGCTGACCAAGGACGCCGAGGCGCACCTCACCCGCCTGCCCTGGCCGGGCAACGTGCGCCAGCTGGAGAATACCTGCCGCTGGCTGACGGTGATGGCCTCGGGACGCGAGATCCTGGTCGAGGACCTGCCGCCGGAATTGCGCCACGGCGAGAGCGGCGAAGCGCCCAGCGGCGATTGGCGCGCCGCCTTCCGCGATTGGGCCGATCGCGCCCTGGCCGCCGGACACACCCACCTGCTGGAGGAGGCCGTGCCCGACTTCGAACGCATCCTGATCGAGACCGCGCTCAAGCACACCGGCGGGCGCAAGGGCGAGGCCGCCGAACTGCTCGGCTGGGGGCGCAATACGCTGACGCGCAAGCTCAAGACACTGCTGCCCTCGCTGGCGGAGGATTGATCCGAGCTGCCGGTGCGCAGCATGACGTCGCGATGACACTGGCATGACCCTGCGATGACGAATGGCGCTAAGGCATTGTTGCGTCGTCGCAGCAGCCCGCAAGGTCCGCCGGTGGCGTGATTTTCGGCCGTGCCGATGTCACGCAATCGTTATTGTCTAGACAACTGCGTTTCATCTCCCGCCGTGACACTGATGCCATCCGCATAGAGGAGGGCATCATGTCGATCACCCGCATCGCTGTCGAACGACTCAGCAAGAGCTTCGGCCAGATCCACGTACTGAGTGAGGTCGGCTTCGAGATTGAAGCCGGCGAAATGGTGGCCCTCATCGGGCCGTCCGGCTCGGGCAAGTCCACGTTGCTACGCCATCTGGTGGGGCTCACCTCCGCCAATCGCCACAGCGGCAGTCGTGTTCACCTCATGGACCGCGAGGTCCAGCGTGACGGCCGGCTGCTGCGGGGCTCGCGTGCCCAGCGCTGCCGCTGCGGCTATATCTTCCAGCAGTTCAATCTCGTCGGCCGCCTCAGCGTGCTGACCAATGTACTGATCGGCCGGCTGGGCTCGATGCCGCGCTGGCGGGCATTGCTTGGACGCTTCAGCGAGGAGGAGCGCATCCGGGCGCGCCAGGCACTGGCCCGCGTTGGCCTTGCTGAGCTGGCCGAACAGCGCGCCAATACCCTCTCCGGCGGACAGATGCAGCGCGTGGCGATCGCCCGTGTGTTGATGCAGGACGCCGAGGTGATCTTCGCCGATGAACCCATCGCCTCCCTCGACCCGCGCAGTGCACGCGAGGTCATGGACATCCTCCAGCGCATCAACCTCGAGGATGGCCGTACCGTGCTCGTCTCGCTGCATCAGGTCGACTATGCCCGCCGCTACTGCTCGCGGGCCATCGCCCTGAAGAGGGGGCATCTCTACTACGACGGCCCGACCGAAGGCCTTACCGAAGCACGGCTCCAGGCGCTCTACGAGAACGCCGGTTTCGACGAGCCGCGCCAGCCTCCCGCTCCCATTGCTGCCAACGTCGCCCTGGGCGCCGCCAGTTGATCATCGCCAACCGCCACCAAGAGGTTTTCGCCATGAGCACGAAACATCGCCGTCTCGCCCTGCCGCTGATCGCCGGCCTTGGCCTGCTGGGCAGCCAGCTCGCCGTCGCCGAGGAGCAAATCGACACCTTGCGCTTCGGCATCATCTCCACCGAGGCCAGCCAGAACCAGGAGCCGCTGTGGCGGCCGTTCCTCGACGACATGGCCGAGACCCTCGGCGTCGAGGTGGAGCCGTTCTTCGCCAACGATTACGCCGCGGTGATCCAGGCCATGCGCTTCGACAAGATCGACCTCGCCTGGTACGGCAACAAGTCGGCCATGGAGGCGGTGGATCGTGCCGGCGGTGAGATCTTCGCCCAAACCGTGCCAGAGAACGGCGAGCCTGGCTACTGGAGCCTGCTGATCGTGCACCAGGACAGCCCCTACGAGAACGTCGAGGACATTCTCGCCAACGCCTCGCAGCTTACCTTCGGCAACGGCGACCCCAACTCCACCTCGGGCTTCCTGGTGCCGGGCTACTACGTCTTTGCCCAGAACGGCGTCGAGGCCACCGACATCTTCAAGCGCACTCTCAACTCCAACCACGAGACCAATGCGCTGTCGGTGGCCAACCGTCAGGTCGACGTGGCCACCTTCAATACCGAGAGCATGGATCGCCTGGAGCTGGCGCACCCCGACAAGGCGGCACAGCTCAAGGTGATCTGGCAGTCGCCGCTGATTCCCTCCGATCCGCTGGTATGGCGCGAGAACCTGCCTGAGTCGATGAAGACCCGACTGCGCGACTTCATCCTCAGCTACGGCGAGACCGAGGAGCAGCGCGAGAAGATCGAGCCTCTGCAGTGGGCGCGCTTCGATGCCTCCGACAACGACCAACTGCTGCCCATTCGTCAGTTGGAACTGTTCAAGCAGCGCGCCCAGCTCGCCGCCGACGATTCGCTCAATGAAGCCGACAAGCAGCATCAACTGGCCGAACTGGACGCCCGGCTGGATGACCTGGACGAGCGCCTCAAGGCGCGCGAAGCCGCCAGGGCCGAGCAGGGCGAAGCGGGCCTGACCACCGCCATGGCCCAGTGACCGAACTTCGCCCCGAAACGGCAACCGAGTCCGAGGGGCTGAAACGGCCCCTCTCCGGAGAACACTCCATGACCGTAACGAATCCGACGCTCGCCGATGCCTCGGCCAAGCGCAGTTGGATCAGCCTGCTCGGCTGGGCCATCGCCCTGGGTGTGCTGGCCTGGGCCTGGCAAGGCACCGAGATGAATCCCGGCGCGCTGGTCAGCAACGCCGGCAACATGGCCGAACTCGCCGCCGATTTCTATCCGCCGGCATTCGGCAACCTTGGGCGTTACATCGACCAGATGCTGGTGACCATTCAGATCGCCATCTGGGGCACGCTACTGGCGATCGTGCTGGCCATCCCGTGCAGCCTGCTGTCGTCCGAGAACCTGGTGCCCTGGTGGGTTTACCAGCCCATGCGCCGCCTGATGGATGCCTGTCGCGCCATCAACGAACTGGTTTTCGCCATGCTGTTCGTGGTCGCCGTGGGGCTCGGCCCCTTCGCCGGCACCCTGGCGCTGTTCGTCCACACTACCGGTGTGCTTGCCAAGCTCTTTTCCGAGGCCGTCGAAGCCAGCGAGGCCGGCCCCATGGAGGGTATCCGCGTCACCGGTGCCGGGCGCATCGAGGAGATCGTCTTTGGCCTGATTCCCCAGGTGCTGCCGCTGTGGATCTCGGTGAGCCTCTACCGCTTCGAGTCGAATATCCGTTCGGCCACTGTGCTGGGAATGGTCGGTGGGGGCGGGATCGGCGTGGCGCTATGGGAAACCATGCGCGGTTTCCAGTACGCCGAGACCGCCACGATCATGCTGGTGATCATCGTTGCGGTCACCGTGCTCGACATGGCCTCGCAGGCGGTACGCAAGCGCTTCATCTAAGAGAGAGCAAACCGGCCGTGCCAGCGGCCTCTTCTCTTCGAAAATTCGTTTTTGCCGGAGCAAACATGTCTAGACAACTGGCCAAGGAGCCGCTCGACGAAGCCCCGCGCTATCGCAAGCTGGCCGATACGTTGGCTCGCGAGATTCGCAGCGACTATGCCCCCGGAGAGCTGCTGCCCGCCGAAGTGGCCTTGGCTCGGCGCTTTGGCGTCAATCGTCATACAGTGCGGCGTGCGCTCGACGAGCTGGTGGCGGCGGGGATGGTGACCCGCCATCAGGGACGCGGCACCCAGATCGTCGATCGCCGCCTCGACTACGCCGTCAATGCCGCCAGCAAAGTGACCCACAACCTGGCCGCGCTGGGGATTGCCACCCAGACCGAATGCTTGGCGCAGGGACTGCAGGTGCCTCCCGAGGCCATTGCCCAGCGCTTCGGCTATGGCCCAGGTGAAGCCCTGTTGTGCGTCGACACCCTGCGCAGCGTCGACGGTGCGCCGCTGATGCTGCTGCGCCATTGGTTCGACCCCGAGCGGGTACCGGGCTGGGAGCGTCGTTACCGCGGCGGCTCCACCCGCGCCTTGCTCGACCAGCACTACGGCCTGCAGCTCTTCCGCCGTCGCGTGCGTATCGAAGGCATCAGCGCCACCCGCGACGACTCGCGCCGCTTGCAATGCCCTCTCAATGCACCACTGCTGCAGCTCGCGAGTGACAACGTCGACCATGACGGCACGCTGGTCGAGGTCTCGATCAGTCGCGCCCGGGCAGACCGGCTCGCCTACCACATCGACTTCGCCCCGACCGACGAGGTGCCCTCATGACTTCCCTGCAAGACCGGCGCATGTCGCAGGCGCGACGCCAGCGGGTGCTGGCGCTGTCGCCACGGCAGCAGATCGAGACCCGCTGGACCACGCTCGGCATTCGTATCGCCCATCGCTGCGTACGCGGCCCCGAGACCGGCATGGCCATGCTGCGAGGTCGTATGGGCGGTACCGGCCGTGCCTTCAACCTTGGCGAAATGACGCTGACCCGGGCGAGTGTGGTGCTCGACGAGGCATCGCCTGTTGCCGGCGCCCTCGGCCACGGTTGGGTGCGCGGGCGCGACCGTCGCCATGCCGAACTCATCGCACTGATCGACGCCTGTGCCCAGCATGAGGCTTGGGCCCGGCACATCGACAGTGAACTGATTGCGCCGCTGGAAGATGCGCTCGAGGCGCGTCGTGGCGAGGCGGCACGCGACACGGCGGCCACCCGAGTCGATTTCTTCACCCTGGTGAGAGGGGAGTGAACATGCCCTGGCCGACCCTGAACGACCCTGTCCACGACAGCCAGCGGCTGTTCCGCCAAGTGCTGGCGGCAATGAGCGAGCCCGGCACCCTGCACACCCTGGCGGCTCCGGCGCCACCGCAAGCAACCATCGGTTCTGCGCTGTGGGGCACGCTGCTGACGCTGTGCGATCTCGATGTCCGTGTATGGCTCGCCCCCGCACTGGATACGCCGGCACTGCGCGAGGCGCTGCCCTTCCATACCGGCTGCCGCCTGACCGACGAGCCGGTGTCGGCGGATTTCGCGCTGGTGACGCCGGCAGCGCTGTGCGAGGCGCCGGATTTCGCGCTGGGTAGCGACGAGTACCCCGATCGCAGTACCACGCTGCTGGTCGCCCTCGAGCTCCTCGATAGCGGCGACACCGGAAGCGGCACCTGGCAGCTGAGCGGGCCGGGCATACCGGCCCAACGCACGCTTCGTGTGGAAGAGCGCGCTCGGCCCCTGATGCTGCGGCTCGCCGCCAATCGCCAGTCCTTCCCTTGTGGGCTCGACGCCATTCTCACCTGTGGCGAGCGGCTCGCCGCGTTGCCACGTACCACCCGCATCGAGGAGATCGCCTGATGTACGTAGCCGTGAAAGGAGGCGAGCGCGCCATCGCCAACGCCCACCGCCTGCTGGCTGACCGGCGCCGCGGCAAGCGCGAGCGGGCCGAACTCGAGGTCGGGCAGATCCAGGACCAGCTGCGCCTGGCCGTCGACCGTGTCATGGCCGAGGCTTCGCTCTACGATCCCGAGCTCGCCGCGCTTGCCATCAAGCAGGCCAGCGGCGACATGATCGAGGCGGTCTTCCTGCTGCGCGCCTACCGCACCACGCTGCCGCGCCTGGCCGTGAGCGAGCCGCTGGACACCGGCAGCATGCGCATCGAGCGGCGCATCAGTGCCACCTACAAGGACATTCCCGGCGGCCAGGTGCTCGGGCCGACCTACGACTACACCCACCGCCTGCTCGATTTCCTGCTGCTCGCCGAGGGCGATACGCCGGCACCCGAGCGTAGCGAGCAGCCCCTGGAGCCTTGCCCCCAGATCCTCGAACTGCTCGATGCCGAAGGGCTGATCGAGCGCGAGCGCGACGACGGTGCCGAGCCCGGCGACATCACCCGCGAGCCGCCCGACTATCCGGTCGACCGCGCCACGCGGCTGCAGATGCTGGCGCGTGGCGACGAGGGCTACCTGCTGGCACTGGGCTACTCCACCCAGCGTGGCTATGGGCGCAACCACCCCTTTGCCGGTGAGATCCGCCTGGGCCAGGTGGAGGTAGAGATTTTCGTCGAGGAGTGGGGCGAGGCGGTGTGCGTCGGCGAGATCGCGTTGAGCGAGTGCCAGATGATCAACCAGTTCGGCGGCTCCCGGGAGGCCGCACCGCAGTTCACCCGGGGCTACGGGTTGGCCTTCGGTCATAGCGAGCGCAAGACCCTGGCCATGGCGCTGGTCGATCGCGCGCTGCGCGCCGAGGAGCTCGGCGAGGAGGTCCAGGGCCCTGCCCAGCAGGCCGAGTTCGTATTGGCCCACGCCGACAGCGTCGAGGCCTCGGGCTTCGTCTCGCATCTCAAGCTGCCGCACTACGTCGATTTCCAGTCGGAGCTGGAACTGCTGCGCCGCCTGCGACGGGAATACGAGGCGAAGTCCCCTGACCGCGCCGAGGCCACCGAAGACGGACCGTCCCAAGGCGAACCTCAGGCAAGCACAGCAGACGCCGCGACTCTCGGGAGCACTGTATGAACGGCTACAACTTCGCCTACCTCGACGAGCAGACCAAGCGCATGATCCGCCGCGCCCTGCTGAAGGCGGTGGCCATTCCCGGCTACCAGGTGCCCTTCGGCGGCCGCGAGATGCCCATGCCGTATGGCTGGGGTACCGGTGGCATGCAGCTTACCGCCAGCATTCTCGGCGCCGACGACGTGCTCAAGGTGATCGACCAGGGTGCCGACGACACCACCAATGCGGTCAGTATTCGCGCCTTCTTCAAGCGGGTGGCCGGCGTCGAGACGACAACCGCGACGCGGGCGGCGAGCGTGATCCAGACCCGCCACCGTATTCCCGAGACGCCGCTCGAGCCGGGCCAGATCCTGGTGTTCCAGGTGCCCATACCCGAACCGCTGCGCTTCATCGAGCCCAGCGAGCGGGAGACCCGGCTGATGCACGCCCTGGAGGAGTATGGGGTGATGCACGTGAAGCTCTACGAGGACATCGCCCGGCATGGGCATATCGCCACCACCTACGCCTATCCGGTCAAGGTCGATGGCCGCTACGTCATGGATCCTTCGCCGATCCCCAAGTTCGACAATCCCAAGCTCGACATGAGCCCCGCGCTGCTGCTGTTCGGCGCCGGCCGGGAGAAGCGGCTCTACGCCATACCGCCGCATACCCGGGTCGAGAGTCTCGACTTCGAGGATCACCCCTTCGAGATCCAGCGCTGGGACGAGCGCTGCGCACTGTGCGACAGCGCCGAGAGCTTCCTCGACGAAGTGATCACCGACGATGCCGGCGGACGCATGTTCGTCTGCTCCGATACCGACTACTGCGAACGCCGCCGCGAGGAGAGCGCATGAGCCGTCCCGATCTTCCTGGTTCCCAATGTCCTGAAGCAGAGCCTGGTTCAGCGCTCCGTCGCCCCGACCTGGCTCGCCCCGTCCTGCTTGACGTACAGGAGGTCACGCGGCTCTACGGACCCGGCAAGGGCTGCGAGGCGGTCGACTTTCGTCTACATGTGGGCGAGGTGCTCGGCATCGTCGGCGAGTCCGGCTCCGGCAAGTCGACCCTGCTGCGCGTGCTTGCCGGCCTGGAAGCGCCGGATGCCGGCCGGGTGGTCTATCACCGCCCGGGAGACAGCCTCGAGACCGACCTCTACGCCATTGGGGAGGCGCGCCGCCGCGCGCTGCTGCGTCTGGAGTGGGGCCTGGTTCACCAGAACCCGCGCGACGGCCTGCGCATGGGTGTCTCGGCCGGGGCCAACGTCGGCGAGCGCCTGATGGCGCTGGGCCAGCGCCACTATGGCCGGCTGCGTGCCGCCGGGCAGGACTGGATGACCCAGGTGGAACTCGATCCCGCGCGCATCGACGACGCCCCGCGCACCTTCTCCGGCGGCATGCAGCAGCGCCTGCAGATCGCCCGCACCCTGGTCACCCGGCCGCGGCTGGTGTTCATGGACGAGCCCACCGGCGGGCTCGACGTCTCGGTGCAGGCGCGCCTGCTCGACATGCTGCGCACCCTGGTGCGCCAGCTAGGGCTCTCGATGGTGCTGGTGACCCACGACCTCGCCGTGGCCCGCCTGCTGGCCCACCGCCTGTTGGTGATGCGCCGTGGTCGGGTGGTGGAGGCGGGACTCACCGACCAGATACTCGACGACCCGCAGCACGCCTACACCCAGTTGCTGGTGTCGTCGGTGCTGACACCCTGACCGAGGAGACGACAATGACCCCGATTCTCACCGTCGAAGGCCTGGGCAAGGGCTTCGTGCTGCACGGCCAGGGCGGGCTCGCGCTCACGGTCATGCGCGATCTCGCGCTCGATCTCCGGCGCGGCGAGTGCCTGGTGCTGGCTGGGCCCAGCGGCATCGGCAAGAGCACGCTGCTGAAGATCCTCTACGGCAACTATCTGGCTGGGGAGGGACGTATTCGGCTGCACTTCAGTGACGGCCCGATGGAGCTCGGCAAGTTGCCGGCCCATGCCTGGCACGCCCTGCGCCGCGACGTGATCGGCTACGTCAGCCAGTTCCTGCGCGTGGTGCCGCGGGTCTCGACCTGCGAAGTGGTGATGGAGCCACTGCTGGCACGCGGAGCCGATGCCGTCGAGAGCAGGTATCGCGCCGAGACGCTGCTGGCCCGGCTCAACCTCCCCGAGCGGCTGTGGTCGCTGCCGCCCGGGACTTTCTCCGGAGGCGAGCAGCAGCGCGTCAACATTGCCCGCGGCTTTATCGGCGAGCATCCCTTGCTGCTGCTCGACGAACCCACGGCCTCACTGGATGCCGCCAACCGCGCGGTGGTGATCGAGCTGATTCGCGAGGCCAAGGCTCGCGGTGCCGCCATGCTCGGCATCTTTCACGACGAGGACGTACGCGAGCGCGTGGCCGATCGCCTGCTGCCGCTCGAGAACTACATGGACGACCCGAGCCGTGCGCGGATCGATGCCAGCCAGCTTCTCCAGGAGAACGACCATGCGTGAACAGATCCTCAGCAACGCTCGGCTGGTACTCGACGACGAGGTCGTGACGGGCAGTCTGGTGATACGCGACGGACGCATCGCCGGGCTCGATATCGCCCCGAGCCGGCATCCGGCGGCGATCGACTGCGACGGCGACTATCTGCTGCCGGGGCTGGTCGAGCTGCATACCGACAACATGGAGAAGTATTTTCAGCCGCGCCCCAAGGTGGCCTGGCCGGCGCGCCAGGCGGCGCTGGCCCACGACGCCCAGATGGCGGCGAGCGGCATCACCACGGTATTCGATGCCGTGGCCATCGGCGACGTCAACAAGCAGAGCATGCGCCACCAGGCGCTCGCCGAGATGTGCCGGGCGATCGACGATATCGTCGACGGTGGGCTGGCGCGGGTCGATCACCGTCTGCACTTGCGCTGTGAGGTCAGCCAGGCCGAAACGCTGGAGCGCTTCCGCGAACTCGCCGATCTGCCGCGGCTGGGCCTGGTGTCGCTGATGGACCATACCCCCGGGCAGCGCCAGTTCGTTTCCTTCGAGGCTTACAGCACCTATTACCAGGGCAAGTACGGGCTGAGCGACAGCGAGCTGGAGACCTTCGTCACCCAGCAGCGTGCCAGCAGTGCCCGCTACAGCGCCCAGCATCGACGCGCCATTGCTGCCGAGTGCCATTCTCGCGGCCTGGCGCTGGCCAGCCATGACGACGCCACCCTGGAGCACGTCGCCGAGAGCCGCGAATACGGCACCCGGGTCGCCGAATTTCCGACAACCCTGGAGGCGGCCGAGGCCTCGCACCGCGCCGGCATGGCCGTCATGATGGGCGCGCCCAACGTGGTGCGCGGCGGTTCGCACTCCGGCAACATTGCCGCAGCCGACCTGGTAGCGCGTGGCGTGCTGGACGTGCTCTCTTCCGACTATTACCCCGCGGCGCTGCTCGATGCCGTGTTCCGCATCGCGCGAATGGAGGGCGGCTATTCACTCCCCCGTGCGGTGGCCACCGCTTCGCGGATACCGGCCGAGGCCGTGGGCCTGACCGACCGTGGGCGGCTCGCCGCGGGAGCGCGTGCGGACCTGATCCGGGCCAGGCTGTGCGACGATCACCCTCTGGTCGAGCGAGTCTGGTCGGCTGGCCGGCAGGTGCACTGATGGCCGGCCTTGGCGAGGCGGGACGACTGGTTTACGTGATGGGGGCCAGTGGGGTGGGCAAGGACAGCCTGCTGCGTGCTGCCCGGCGCCGTCATCCGCAGTGGCCGGTGGCTCATCGCTACATCACCCGGAAGAGCGAGGCTAGTGAGGACTGCGTGAGCCTCAGCCGAGAAGAATTCACTTGGCGCCGCCAGGCGGGCCTGTTCTGCCTCGACTGGCAGGCACATGGCCTGGATTATGCCTTGGGCATCGAGGTGGAAGCCTGGCTCGAACGGGGCATGACGGTGCTGGTGAACGGCAGCCGCCATGCGCTGGCAAGGGCCGAGGCGCGTTTCAGCCGGCAACTGCGCCCGGTGCTAGTCTCTGCGCGCCCCGAGGTGCTCTACGAGCGGTTGATGTCCCGCGGTCGCGAGAACTCCACCGAGATCGAGGCGCGGCTGGCCCGCCATCGTCGTCTGGACCAGGCCTGCCTCGGGGTGCATCGGCTCGACAACAGCGGGGCCTTGGCGACCACCGTGGCGGCGCTCGATGCCTGGCTGACCGAGGAGTGCATGTCATGAGGCTGCGCTTCGTCGGCACAGGCGACAGTGCCCAGGTGCCGCGCTTCGGTTGTGATTGCGCGGCGTGCGAGCGCGCCCGGGTGTTGAGCTGCCACCGACGCGGGCCCTGTTGCGCCGAGGTGAGGGTGGATGGCCACCGCTACCTGCTCGATGCCGGCCGCATGGACCTGGCGGAAAGCTGTGAGCGCGAGCGTCCGGCGGCGATCTTGCTGACTCACTACCATGCCGACCATGTCCAGGGGCTCTTTCACCTGCGCTGGGGTACCGGCGAGCCGATCCCCGTCTACGGGCCCAAGGATGCCCACGGCTGTGCCGATCTCTTCAAGCATTCCGGCGTGTTGGATTTCCAGCCCGGGCTCAAGCCGTTCCGGCCGCTGCGCCTGGTCGGGTGCGAGGTGATTCCGGTACCGCTCACCCACAGCAAGCCGACACTGGGGTTCTGCCTGGATGACGGCGGTACGCGTCTGGCCTATCTCACCGATACCTGCGGCCTGCCGGTCGAGACCGATCGCTTTCTGCGAGACTGGCGGCCCGATGTGGTCGTGCTCGACGCCACGTATCCGGGTAGCCATGCGGAGCCGCGTAACCACAACACGGTACCCATGGCGTTGGAGATCCTCGAGCGACTGGCCCCGCGCCAGGCGTGGCTGACGCACCTGGGACATGAGGTGGATGCCGAGCTAATGAGCGTGACCCTGGCATTGCCACCCAATGTGGCACTAGCCCAGGATGGCCTCGAGGCCGATCTTTGCGCAGCCCAGGCATGGACTGCCTAGGTTTGAGTTTGGCTTGTTGGACAGGCAAGCCGAGCTTGGCAAAGAGCCGTAACCGAGGAACCAAACTCCCTTACCTGCTGCTTGCCGGGCCTGCACTATGGTGAGGTCAGGACATTCGCTTACGCGGACAGACAGGGAGAGAGTCAATGAAAGCGCTGTGTTGGCACGGCAAGAACGACATTCGCTACGAAACGGTTCCCGACCCTCGCATCGAGGATCCCCGTGACGCCATCATCAACGTGAGCAGCTGCGCCATCTGCGGCTCCGACCTTCATCTCTTTCACCACTTCATTCCGGCCATGGAGTCGGGCGACGTGGTGGGGCACGAGTTCATGGGCGAGGTGATGGAAGTCGGCGCCGAGACCCGCGACCTCAAGGTTGGCGACCGCGTCGTGGTGCCCTTCACCATCACCTGCGGCGATTGCGAGCAGTGTCGGCGCGGCAATTTTTCCCTCTGCGAGCGCTCCAACCGTAACAAGGCGCTGGCCGACAAGGTTTTCGGACATGCCGGCGCCGGCTTGTTCGGCTACTCGCATCTCACCGGCGGCTATGCCGGCGGTCAGGCGGAATACGTGCGCGTACCCTTCGCCGACAACACCCACGTCAAGGTACCCGACAGCCTAACCGACGAGCAGGTACTGTTCCTCGGCGACATCTTCCCCACCGGCTGGCAGGCCGCGGTGCAATGCGACATCGAGCCCACCGACACCGTGGCCGTATGGGGCGCCGGCCCGGTCGGCCAGTTCTGCGTGCGTAGCGCCGTACTACTGGGGGCAGAGCAGGTCGTGGTGATCGACAACGTGCCGGAGCGCTTGGCCATGGCCGAGGCCGGCGGGGCAATCACGATCAACTTCGATGAAGAGAGCGTGCTCGCCCGCCTGCAGGAGTTGACCCACGGCAAGGGGCCGGAGAAGTGCATCGATGCGGTGGGGCTGGAGTCCCACGTGCCGCGCTCCCTCGACTCGATCTACGACCGCTTCAAGCAGGCGATGATGCTGGAGAACGACCGCGCCCACGTGCTGCGTGAGATGATCTACGTCTGTCGCCCGGGGGGCATTCTGTCGATTCCCGGCGTCTATGGCGGTCTGATCGACAAGGTGCCCATGGGGCCGTTGATGAACAAGGGCCTGACCGTGCGCACCGGGCAGACCCACGTCAAGCGCTGGACCGACGAGCTGCTTAGCCTGATCGACGAGGGGCAGATCGACCCCTCCTTCGTGGTCACCCATAGTGCCGGGCTCGAGCAGGGGCCGGACATGTACAACACCTTCCGCGACAAGCAGGACGGCTGCGTGAAGGTGGTGCTCAAGCCCTGATCGGCGGGTAGCAGGCAAATGACAAGGAGGTGAGCATGAACATCGATCGTCGCCATTCACTAAAGCCCAGTGACCGGCTGGCACGGGGGCTCGGCTGGCTCGGCATCGGGTTGGGGCTGTATCAACTGCTGGCGCCGCGCAGCGTGACCCGTGCGCTCGGGGTCGAAGGGGCCGAAGCCTTGGTGCGTACCTGCGGAGCGCGTGGTGTCGCGACCGGTTTTGGCGCGCTCACGGTCAATCCCAAACCCGCACTATGGGCGCGTAGTGCCGGCGATATCCTGGATCTGGCGGCCCTGCTGGCCTTGCTCGCCGATCGCGATCATCCCAGGCGGGGCAGCGTCAAGCTGGCCTTGGTCGGAGTGGGGGCATGTACCGCAGTGAGCCTATATTGCGCCCAGGATCAAACCCGGCGTCACGCTTATCAGGCTGGGCGTACACCCGACTACAGCACACGCAGCGGCTTCCCCCAGGGCGTGGAGCGTGCCCGTGGAGCCGCGGCGCGCAGTGGTGGGCTGCCTTCACGTCCCGCTGCCCTGCCGTCACCGGCGCGTTCGCCGGGGCCGCGGCTGCAGTCAACGGCATCCTATCGCCGCGATACCAGCGGCTACGCCAAGGGCAGCGATTACGACTACTGAGCCGCGAGGCGTATCGAAACCAAACATATCGAACGACAAGCAGAAGGCCGAACCGTGCAGGTTCGGCCTTCTGCCGTGAAGGGCGCCAGCGCGGCGGAACATTCAGCCACCGCCTATTCCTTCGATGACGTAGCCGGAGCCGCCGCACTCGGGACAGGTGCCGTCGCTGATTCGGCCCTCGCCCTTGCACTTCGGGCATACGTTCTCGCCGGTGCCGGGCGTACCGGGAGGTGCTTCGTCGCCCGGCTGCTCGGGCCGGGTCGCATCGGGTTTGCGTGCCATATCTGCCTCCTTGCCGATCGTGTGGCCTCGATCGTGTGGCCTCGATTGCGTGGCCTCTCTGTGGGAAGTGACTCTTTGCGGAGAGAGCCCTTTGCAGAGAAAGCCCTTTGCGGAGTACGCCCTGACAAGTTAGGCAAGTCCCGTGGCAGGCCACAAGCGAGACGGCGACGACGATGATGGTCATGTCACCCATGGCAGTGCCAGAATGAAGGCTTCAGGAGGAAGCCCATGACGCAGATGCATTGGCAGCAATTGCTCGACCCTTCGCGGCTGCATGGAAAGCCCACCAGCGGGCGTGATGAAATCGGCCGCAGCCCGTTCCACAAGGATCACGACCGTATCGTCTTCTCCGGCTCGTTCCGGCGGCTGGGTCGCAAGACCCAGGTCCACCCCTTGACCGACAACGACCATATCCACACGCGCCTGACCCACTCGCTGGAGGTGGGCTGCGTGGGGCGCAGCCTGGGCATGATCGTGGGCGAACTGCTGCGCGAGCGGTTGCCGCAATGGATCACACCCGCTGACCTCGGCGTGATCGTGCAGGCTGCCTGCCTGGGGCACGACATTGGCAACCCGCCCTTCGGCCACGCCGGCGAGTACGCCATTCGCGACTGGTTCAAGCGCGCCGAAGCGGAAGGCAGCGGCCTGCTCGAAGGCTTGACCGAGCATGAGCGGGCCGACCTGCTGACCTACGAGGGTAATGCCCAGGGGTTTCGCATCGTCACCCAGATCGAATACAACCAGTTTCGCGGCGGCATGCGCCTGACTGCGGCGACCCTGGGCACCCTGCTGAAGTATCCCTGGACGGTGGAGCATGGCGGCAGCGCCGGCAAGTTCGGCTGCTACCAGTCGGAAAAGTCGCTGCTCGAGGATGTGACTCGCTGCCTGGGCCTGCTGCCGCGCGGGGAGGGGCGTTGGTGCCGGCACCCGTTGGCGTGGCTGGTGGAGGCCGCCGATGACATCTGCTACGCGTTGTTGGATCTCGAGGATGGCCTGGAAATGGGCATTCTGCGCTTCGACGAGGTCGCCGACGTGCTGTTGCAGATCGCCGGCGATGCGCCGCCGGACTATCCGCGCATGGCCCGCGACGGCGTCTCCCAGCGGCGGCGTATCGCCGCGCTACGCGGTGCCGCCATGGAGCGAGCCGTCAACGACGTGGGCGCCGTGTTTGTCGAGCACGAGACGGCGCTGCTCAATGGCACGCTCACCAGCGACCTGCTCGAGCTCTGCCATCCGGATCTGGGCTGGGGCGTGGCGGCAGCCAAGCAGTTGGCCCGTGAGCGTATCTTCCAGAACGAACGCAAGGCCAAGCTCGAGATCGGTGCCTATACCACCCTGGGCATCCTGCTCGAGGCCTTCATCGGCGCCGCCCATGAGCTGCACTTCACCGGCCATTCGACGTTCAAGCATCAGCGCGTGCTGGCGCTGATCGGCGAGAACACGCCGCGCCCCTCCTGGTCGCTCTACGCCAGCTATCGGCGCATGCTCGACTTCATCGGTGGCATGACCGATCACTATGCCGTCGATCTGGCCCAGGAGATGGGCGGGCGGCTGCGCGGCGACTGATCAGCCCGCCATGGCGAACGGCGGCTGGTCGTCGGGGCCGAGGTTGCCGTCGCGTTCCAGGCAGCGCAGGATGGCGGCGCCGATGCGTTTGCCGCTGTCGGCGATGCCCTGGTTGCCGAACAACCGGTTGAATTCGAATACCAGGGGGTGGCCGTCCACCATGGCGATGTCGAAGCCGGCATGGTTGATGTGGAAGGCCTCGGCCAGCTGTCGGGCCAGGGTGACGGCCGCGGGGGAATGTCGCGATGATCGATGCTGCCGCCCTGGCTGACGTTGGAGCGGTAGCCGCCCGGCGGGGTGATGCGCCAGTAGGCCGCGAGCAGCTCGCCGCCGACCAGCACGATGCGTAGATCGCGATCGATGGGCAGCTGCAGCTGCGCATAGAGCACCGGTTCGGTGGCCAGGTAGGCCTCGAGGGCCGGGCGCGAGTCGATCAGGTTCACGCCCTCGCCCATGCTGCTCTTGATGCGCTTGGCGATGAACGGATAGCCGAAGCGCTCCTCGACCCGCTCGATGGCTCGGGGCGAGGCGCCGAGGATCTCGGTGGGAGGTACGTGCTCGGGAAACAGCGCCTGGAAGGCCCGGGTTTGTTCCACCTTGTCATGGCCGAGCTGATAGCTCGCCAGGCTGGGAAAGATACGCGCCTTGAGACCGTGGATCAGCGTGTTGAGCTGCCAGTATTCGGGGAACAGCAGCCAGTCGGCGCCACGGATCTCGTCGAGATGATCGTACATGCGCTCGGGCTTGATATAACGCACGCCAGGAATACCCAGGGTGCGAAAGGCATCGAAGGTAATCAGTTTCATGGAGTGGGGAAGCGTGTCGCACAAGCAGGGTGGAAAGCGCGGATTATTGGGCCGCTCGGGCGGTGGCGCAAGAGCCCCGAAAAAATTTTTCGCGATCTGCTGAAAGCCCCGCCAGCCGTGGCTTTGGCGTCAGTGAGACAGGTCAGATCGAGGGCTCGTAGAGCGCCGGGTTGCGGTCCAGTTCCGCAGCGCGCTCGACCAGGGCCTCAATGACCTTGTCGTGCAAGGCGTCGTCGAGTGTGCCCAGATGACGTGCTTGCAACTTGTCGGCAAGCGACTCGCCGCTGACGACCATCAGCCCATCAGGCGTTCCGGCACAGGTGATGTCCCAGCCCGGCAGTGCGAGCACGCCCATCACCGGCACCGGCTGGCCGCAGTGTCGCTCGAGCCAGGCGGCGAGCCAGTGCGAGGCGCGCAGCGTCTTGATCAGCGGGCGGTGCTCGCTCCAGCCGGGGAAGCGCAGGCGTTCGGGCTCGACGGTCACCACGTTGATTTCGCGCCCGTCCGCGGTGAACGGCCGCGTCCGGGCGCGTGTCTCAACCACGAACACGCCGTGCGGGGTAATGGCCACATGATCGATGATGTCGCTATCGGTGGGAACGTCGTGTAACACGTAATAGGGGTGGGCCTCGGGGCTGACCAGACGCTCCAGCTCCTGGCCCACGGCCAGCTCGCAGGCCAGCCCCAGCTTGATGCGCCGAATATGCTGGAAGTCGCGAATCAGCAGGAAACAATAGACCAGTACCAGGACCGTGCTCAACGCGCCATAGAGTGCCCACTCGATCCAGTTCTGGCGGCTGGCGAAGAGCATGCGGCCCATGCCGTAGACCAGCGGGGCCAGGGTGACGATGGGCCCCAGTGCGCCGTTGAGAAACAGCGTGGCAAAGGCACGGTCGAGTCGGTTGCGCAGGGCCTGGCCCGGTTCGCGCAGGGGGCGGGCATTGAATGGCGAGCGTACCCGGGCATCATGCAGGTTACGCAAGGCAATGACGATGACGGCCATGGCCCCAAGCGGGAACAGGAAAATGAGGGGCAGCAGATATTCCAGCCAGGCCATGGGCATCGTCCTTGCCGGTGAGAGTCACATAAGCATTACATTCTAGACAACCTGAGGCGCAAAGGGCCACGTCCCGTGCCAGAGAATGCACCGCAGCATGATGGATAGACGATGAACGATACACGACAGCCCGCCGTGACAGAAGCGGTTGAGCGTCTGCGGGATTTCATTGAGCGCCATCCGCGCCTCGCCGTGCTCACCGGTGCCGGGGTCAGCACCGACAGCGGCATACCCGACTACCGCGATGCCGCGGGGGCCTGGAAGTGTGCCCCGCCCATGCAGCACCAGCAGTTCATGACCAGCCATGCCGCCAGACAGCGCTACTGGGCGCGGGCGCTGGTGGGGTTTCGTGCCCTGCATCGCGCGCGTCCGGGCGATGCCCATCGGGCATTGGCCCGGCTGGAGGACGCGGGGATCGTCCATGGCATCATTACCCAGAACGTCGATGGCCTGCACCAGAAAGCCGGCTCGCGGCGGGTGATCGACTTGCATGGCCGGGCCGAGCAGGTGCGCTGCATGAGCTGCGGTGCCCTGCGCATGCGTCACGATCTGCATGCGGAGCTGGCCGAATGCAACCCCGACTGGTCGAGCATGGAGGCTGACATGCGGCCGGATGGAGATGCCGCCATCGAGGCCGATTTCTCCGCTTTCAAAGTGCCCGGCTGTCGGCGCTGCGACCAGGGTATCTGGAAGCCCGACGTGGTGTTCTTCGGCGACAGCGTACCGCGACAGCGGGTGGTCCGCTCCCAGGCCATGGTCGACGAAGCCGATGCCCTGTTGGTGGTGGGCTCTTCGCTGATGGTCTATTCCGGCTACCGTTTCGCGCGCCAGGCCGCCGGCGCCGGTAAGCCCATCGCCTGTCTCAACCTGGGGCGCACCCGCGCCGATGCGCTCTACGCGCTCAAGCTCGAGGTGCCGGTGGGAGCCGTACTGGCGGCCGTGACCGCTGGGTTCACGGGCGCGGGGCGAGCGGCAAGCTGACGGGACTCGCGCCGCTACCCGGTACGGCGACGGGCTCCGCCGTGACATGGGTCAAGCTGCCGCCCTGGCGCAGCTCGGCCGCCAGCTGCGGCGAGCGGGCCGCCTCGAGAGTGCGACGGTCGAAGCGCAGCACGACCGGCCAGGGGCCACTGCCGCGCGGTGTGATATGGGTTGCTGCCAGAGTGCCTTCGGCATCCCGCAACTGCACCTGCAATTCGGCGTCTGCGGTAGGCTCCAGCCCCGCGGGGGGCTCGACCTGAGCGGTGAGTTCGGTGAAGTCGGGAGCGCTGGCACACCCGGCTAGCGCCAGGAGAGCCAGCATACCGATCGTGAAGCGCATCCTGTCTATAGCGGACAGACGAAAAGCCATGTCTCCTCCCTGATCCTTCGCGAGTCAACCACCCGCGAGCTTGACGGTGTAACCCTGGCGCTCGAGTTCGGCCTTGAGCGGTTCGCGGTGATCCCCCTGGATTTCGATCACGCCATCGTCACTGACCGAGCCTCCCGTGCCGCAGCGCTTCTTGAGCGACTTGGCCAGCGTCTTGAGTTCTGCCTTGGACAAGGGGAGGCCGCTGACCGTTGTCACTCCCTTGCCCTTGCGCCCACTGGTTTCACGGCGTATGCGCACGATGCCGTCGAGCGCTGCGATACGCTCCTGTTCGGCCAGTTCGGCGCAGCGGCAGTCGTCTTGTGGCTGGCGGCAACCCGGGCAGATATCGCCGTGTTCGGTGGAGTAGACCAGGCCGCGCAGTTGGTCTTGCAGTGAGGCCATCGTAAAGCTCCTGGCGTCGCAGAGGCAGGCGAGGGTAAGCCGAATGATAACGCATCGGGCCATCGGGCCGATATGGAGGGACTAGGCCAGTTTTCGGACAAGCGGGTTCAGCGAGCGTGGACGACCTGCCGATTGTCCATGGCCCTGGCGTGCGCCAGGTTCTCTATCACCGTGGGCAACTGGTACATGCTGCTGATCATGATTGCCCCTTCGGGGGTTCCTTCGGCGTCGGGGTAGCGGTTCAGGTGCACCACCGTCATGCCGGCATCCAGAGCGGCCTTGACGCCTACCAGGGCATCGTCGATGGCAATGCAGTCTTCGGCGTCGAAGCCCATCATGCTGGCGGCATGCAGGTAGAGGCGCGGGTCGGGCTTCCAGTAGTTGGCGGTGTAGCCGCTATAGAGGTGTGTGCCGAAGAAATCGGCGAAGCCGATGGCCTTGAGAGAGGTGCGAATCTTGTTCTCGGGACCGTTGGATACCACGCCGCATGGGTAGTCGACCAGCGCCAGGAGCGCCTCGCGCGCGCCCGTTATCGCCGAGAGCTCGGTTTCGAGTCGGCGATTCAGATTGCTGCGCATCTCGGTTTCGGTTTCGGCCAGATGCAGTGGATCGACGCTGCCGTAGCGCTCCTCGAGCGTTGCCACGATGTTGCGGAAGCGACTGCCGCGGAATTCACCGACATAATCGCTGGCCTGGAAGGGTAGCCCCAGCCGGGTCAGGCTGACTGCCATTTCGGCGGCCAGCAGGGGCTCGCTGTCGACCAGCGTGCCATCACAATCGAAGAGCAGGCATAGGGGGCGGATCATACCTAGATTCCTTCGCAGTCCAGGACTGTCGAGTAGTACCTACCTCTTGTATCGGCATGCGGGCCGTGAAGTTTAGGCCCGCATGGTTTTGCGAACGCTGTTTCCTAAGTATTGCGCGTAAGCGCGAGGTGTTCAAGTCGCAGGTAACATTGCGTCGCCTACTGCAACGTGAGCGCAAATCTGCCTGGCTCAGGCCGACGATTCTGCCTAGAACCGTCCCATGTGCCAGATGTCACCACGCCCAGGCATTGTTATTGGCTCTTCTTCAGTAGATGCAGTGCTATAGCAAATTATTGATTTCATAGGAATTTTAAATAAAATTTGGCCGTATTGGCCCGGCACCTGCACTCTTCAGGAGGAGTAGGACATGCCGGTGAGCATATAGCGCCAACCTCTCCGCTAGTTCACCGCATGACGAGCGAAGCCTCGGCTTCACAAGGAAACTCACGTTCAACTCCTCTGGAGGTGCGAACATGATGTCCAAGGAATTTCTCAAGAAACTCGGCGTTGTCGGTATTACTTTCGGCCTGACCGCTAGCCCGCTGGCACTTGCCGATTTCCATGATGAAGAGGATGAGCAGGGTGCCGTGCCTCAAGAGACTGTCCCGGGTGAGGACGCTGGTGCAGGCGCAGGCGCTGGTGCTGGAGCCGACACCGGTATCGATGCTGGCGCCGAAACGGGCGATAGCGGCTTAGGCACTGATGCCGATACGGATATGGGTACCGGTGCAGGCGCGGAAGCAGATGGCGCCTTGGGTAATGACCCCGAGACTGACATGGGTACCGGTGCAGGTGCTGATGCTGACGTGGGCGCCGGTGCTGGCGCTGAAGCTGAAGGCGACACCGGCTTCGACGCCGACGATGAGTGGGAAGAAGAGAACGAAGAGGAAGAGTGGGAAGAGGATCAGGATGACGACCAGGATTGGTAAATTCTGACGCCCAAGGATGGGCAGTCGTTGTCAGGGAAGATGGCGATGTCATCTGAGGTTGATATGATCAACCGCCTCGGACCCGCCCCCGGCCTTGCCGGGGCGGTTCTCGTTGATAGGCAAGTGCTGCTTAGGCTCAGGCAAGCGGCACGGTCATATTGTGCTCATGTGACATTTTTCACCACTTCCCGGGCGCTTCCTAAGGGTACCTTTTTAATCCTGACGTAATCCCAAAGGCATGTTTTATATATAGTTTTTTGAGGAATTGTGCTGGGTTGGCCTGCATTTCGCTCTACCAATCATGTCGGAATCCTGACCTGCGATTTCGGTAAATACATCCAGCAAGAAGTTCACACTTCATTGGAGGTACGAACATGATGTCCAAGGAATTCCTCAAGAAGCTCGGTGTCGTCGGCATCACTTTTGGCCTGACTGCCAGCCCGCTGGCCCTGGCCGATTTCCATGACGAGGAAGAGGATCAGGAAACCTACCCGGAAGAGACCGCTCCGGAAACCAACGGCAACGCTCAGGGCGGTACTGACTTCGATACCATCGAGTATGAGAACGAAGAGGAAGAGTGGGAAACCGACGAGTGGGAAGAGGAGAACGAAGAGGAAGAGTGGGAAACCGACGAGTGGGAAGAAGAGAATGAAGAGGAAGAGTGGGAAGAGGAAGGTGACGCCGAGCAGGATTGGTAATGGCCAAGGCCTGCTAGCCTCCCCACTCGATCGCCCCCGGCTAGCCGGGGGCGATTTTTTCTGTCTATTGTCCTCTCACAGCCAGCCGAGCCATTCCCACCAGAGGTAGTTCAGCGGCCATAGCAGCAGCACGCTGAGCAGGGCCGTGACCAGACAGAGCCTGGCCGTCTCGCGCAGCGAGATCCGCGCGGCCAGAATCCCGACGATCAACGGTGGCGCCTGGTAAGGCAGCAGCACCGTGGAGAACCCGACCACCTGGGTCATGTAGACCGCTTCCGGGGTCCAGCCGGTGATGTTGGCAAGCCCGGGTGCCATGGGTGTGAGAATGGCAGGGATGCCGGGCAGTGTGACCAACGTGCCAAGCAGCATGGCGAGCCCGGAAAGCATGCCGAAGGCCGCGGCGTCTGCAGCCTCGTGCAGTGGCAGCACGCTGAGCAGGCTACCTGCCACGCGCTCGCCCAGACCGCTATGAAAGGCCAGGGCGCCGAGGCTGACGATACCGGCCACATAGAGAAACGAGTCGAAGCTGATGGACTGCAATGGGTTCTGGCCCATCAGGCGACTGCCCGGAAACAGGCACACCAGCGCCACCAGCATGCCTATCCAGGCCGGCGATATGCCGTGCCAGGCGTCGCTCATCCATAGCAGGACCGCCACCGACAGCAGGCCAGCCAGGCCGAGCTCGGGCCGGGAGAGCCGGGAAGGTGCGTCCAGAGTGGTGGTCGTCTGGCGCGGTGGATGTGCCGGGTAGAGCCACAGCATGACGGCGATAAGCAGCAGAGTCTTGAGCAACCCCAGCACGGGAAAGTGCAGCAGCAGGTAATCGCTGTAGTTGGGCGGCGTGCCCAGCACTGCTTCGGCGGCCCCCATCAGCACGTTGTTGGGCACGTTGGCCGGCAGAATGGCATAGGTGGGCAGGAAGGTGCCCATCATGCCGCCGAGAATCAGCCCGGTACGCCCCCGCTCGCCGGGCTCGTAGCCCAAATGGTCGGCCAGGGTGGTGAGGATCGGCACCATCAGCAGGATGCGCCCCATGCCGGAGGGCATGAAGAAGGCCATTGCCAGGCCCAGCAGGATCACCCCGATCAGCGCACGACGGTAGGAACCTTCCAGCCACGGGCCGACACCCTGGGCCAGGCTGGTGCCGAGCCCGGTGTACTGTATCGCCGCCCCGATGATTAGACCCGAGAAGACCAGCCAGGTCGCCGCCGAGCCGAAGCCGGCGAAGACGATATCGGCCGGTGCCACACCTGCCACCGTGCACAGCGTGAAGAACACCAGCGCCGTGAGCCATTGCGGCAGCCAGCCGGTAGCCCACAGGCCGATGCACAGGCCGATGACGGCCCCCGCCCGAACCAGCAGTGGTGCGCCTGGCGTCAGCAGCAGAAACAGCGTGACCGCGATGGTGGCGGCAAGAGAGATCCACTGACGAGGCGTGGGCAGCGACTTGGCGGCGGCAGGCATGCGGACTCCGGGCGTGAGCGGAATCGCAGAGTTTAGCAGGCGAAGTAATGGTGGTCAGCCGCCTGGACGTCCGCCATGGCTCCGTCATGGCCCTTGCCCGGGTGGCTCAGGACTCTGCTGGCTCGGCCTGTTCCGCCGGGGCGTCTTCGATAATTTCTCCTTCGGGTGAGATCAGGTACCAGGGGCCGCCCATGTGATCGAGACCCTGGCCCAGGGCGTCGCCAGGATAGACGTCGCGGGCAAAGAAGTAGAGCGGCCAGCCGTCGTAGGTGACCTGCAGGGTGCCGTCTTCTCGCTCGATCATGCCCAGGCGATCGCCATCGACCTGCTCGCCGGCGGCCGGTTTTTCCTCGGTGGTATAAGGCGGCCAGGCGATGGCGCAGCTTTCGTCGCAGGTGCTGTGCTCGCTACCCTGCTCGTCCTGCATGAATACGTAGAGACTCTTGCCATCCTGGTTGGTCAGGTAGCGGCCGAAGGCCTCCTCCCGGGTCTCGACGCGAGCCTGGTCGGTGGGCTCGTTGGTGGGCTCCAGCTGTTGCTCCGACTCCTCGGGACTCATGCCTTCCACTTGGGAGGCGTCGTCGCTCTCGGTCTCGGCGGTTTCCGGCGCGGCGAGTGCCGGTGCGACGGTGAAGGCCGCTACCAGCAGGCTGCACGCGAGCGCGCTTGGCTTCATTTCGACCTCTCCTTGGCAAGGTGCCTTTTCACTGTAGGTAGCGCCTCGGCAAGGGTGCAAGTCAGCGGCGGCGGGACAACCGCCGGGAGTTGGCGCTGCTACGGCGATGGTAGGGCGTCATGGTGCGCCGGCTGGTGATCCACCAGGGCGTGGCTTGGCCGAAGGCCATCTGGAGCATGGCCTTCTGCATCTCGAAGCCGGTTTCCATGCCTGCCTCGAGCTTTTCGGTGACCATGCGCTGATTTTCCCTGAGCATTCGGGCGCTGGTAGGCGATTGGGTGTGCCACAGGCCATGCCGCATGGTGATGGTGGCCAACGAGGTCGTCCAGAGTTCGAATGCCATGATGCCCAGCTTCCATATGTCCATCATGGCGACTGGCGTATGCGGCACGAGGCCAGAGAAATGCGTTTTCATCGTGACTCCTTGTCATTGATGGCGGGAACCTGATTCGATCAGTACGTCATGCGACGTTTGGGTCACTTTATGTTTAGGTCACTTAATGCTGCGCTGCAACGTGAAAGGCGCAGCCTGGGTCTGCCGTGACAGGCGCTCGATGGCGGCTGGCAGCTCGCTGGCGTGGTGAATGGCCGTGGCTCCGGCAGGCGTCGCCTCCTGATCGGGGAAGCGGTTGAGGTGGATCACCTGCATGCCGGCCGCCATGCCGGCGGCCACACCCACGGCGGCGTCGTCGATTACCACGCAGCGCTCCGGTGGGTGGCCCATGGCGTCGGCCGCCTTGAGGTAAAGCGCAGGGTCCGGCTTCCAGACGCCCAGGCTGTAGGCACTGAACAGGTGACTGAAGTGATGGCTGAAACCCACGCACTCCATGGCGCAGCGGATCTTGCGTTCCGGGCCGTTGGAGACCACCGCGCGAGGGTGACTGTGCAGTGCCGCCAAGGCGTCGGCCATGCCGGCGATCGGCATCAGTTGCTCGCGCATGCGTGCTTCCATCAGCGCACGCATCTCGTCCTCCATGGCCTGGCGCTGTGCTTCGCCCAGCGCACGATGGCGATGCTCCAGCTCGAGCACGATGGTCAGGAAGCGAACGCCACGGAACTCCTCCATGTACTGCGCGGCCGTGAAGGGCAGGCCATGGCGGGGCAGAACCTCGGCCATGACCTCGGCGAGCAGGATTTCGCTGTCGACCAGGGTACCATCGGAGTCGAAGAGCAGGCAGAGCGGTGCGGGCATGGAGGTTCCTCGCGGTGAGAGTGTTAGGCGGCGTTGTGCCTAATGTGCAGTGGTGCGCTGAAGGAAGGCCGCTTCGTTGACCAGACTGATCGGCCGCTTGCCTTCGAGAGCGAGCGTAATGTTGTCCACCGCACGCTGGGTCATGGCCTCACGGGTCTCGTGGGTCGCCGAGCCGATATGGGGCAGGGCCACTACGTTGGTCATGTGCGGCAGCGGCGATTCCGGCGACAGCGGTTCCTGCTCGAACACGTCGAGCCCGGCAGCACGGATCTCGCCGTTCTCCAGCGCGCCGATCAGTGCCGCCTCGTCGACTACCTTGCCGCGGGCGATGTTGACGAAGATAGCCGAGGGCTTCATCAGGCCGAACTCGCGTCTGCCGATCAGGTGGGTCGTCTCTGCCGAGAGCGGCACGCTCACGCAGACGAAGTCGCTCTGTGCCAGCAGCTCTTCCAACTCGCAGCGAGTGGCTCCCAGCTCCCGCTCCAGTTCGGGCTTGGGCGAGGCATTCGAATAGAGCACCTGCATGCCGAAGCCTAGCGCGCCGCGGCGGGCAATAGCGGCACCGATGCGGCCGAAGCCGATCATGCCCAGTGTCTTGCCGTGTACATCGCTGCCGAAGTGGGCCTCGCCGATGCTCTCGCGCCAATCGCCGCGCTTGACGAATTCGGCCAGCTCGATAGCGCGCCTGGCCGTGGCCATGATCAGCAGAAAGCCGGTGTCGGCAGTGGTCTCGGTAAGCACGTCGGGGGTGTTGCACAGCAGAATGCCTCGCTGGGTCAGTTCCTCGACAGGGTAGTTGTCGTAGCCCACCGAGATGCTGGCGATGGCTTCCAACTGTGGGGCTGCATCGAGCAGCTCGGGCGTAATGAGCAGGCTCGAACCGACGATGCCATGGGCCTCGCTCAGCGCTTTGCGAAAGTCAGGATCGTCGGTGTCCTTCAGGGCTTCGAAATAGTCGACATGAAAACGTTGGCTGAGCTGATCGAGATGCTTCGGCTTGAGGCGGCTGTAGGCGACGATGCGTTTTGTCATTGTCTCGCTCCGTTATTGGGTCGGGCCGTCGTTGGGTCTGGCCGTCACGCCAAGTCTGGCAGATGACGCTCGAGTTCGGTCAGGTGCGTGCGGCTCGGCAGGCCCTCCATGTCGCCCTGCACCTGCACGGCCTGGGCGCCGATCAGGTTGCCGCGACGGGCGGCGGCCTGTGGCGAGAGGCCATCGAGCAGGGCGCTGATCACGCCCACGGCGAAGCCGTCTCCGGCGCCCACGGTATCCACCACGCGCTCGACCGGGAAGCCGGCTACCGTGGCTTCCGTCTCGTGGCCTTCCAGGATGCCGCGGTAGTAGGCCCCCTCGGGGCCGAGCTTGAGGAACACGGCCTTGGCACCACGCTCGAGATAGAAGGCGGCGATGTCACGGGGCGTGTCGAGCCCGGTCAGCAGGCGACCCTCGGCCAGGCCCGGCAGCACCCAGTTGGCTTTTGCCGCCAGCGCGTTCAGCGTTTCGCGCATTGCGGTCTCGCTGGGCCATAGACTGGGGCGCAGGTTGGGGTCGAAGGACATGCTCACGCCCTGCGCCCGGGCGCGCTCGAGCATGTTCAGGGTCAGCTCGCGGCAGCTGTCGGAGAGTGCCGGGGGGATGCCGGTGGCGTGCAGGTGGCGGGCGGCGGCGAAGTCTACCTGAGTGGCATCTTCAGGCGACAGATGGCTGGCCGCACTGCCACGGCGGAAGTACTCCACCCGAGGATCGGCGCCGCCCTCGGCGCGCTCCTTGAACACCAGGCCCGTGGCGTGGTCGGGATCCGTGGTCAGATAGCGGCAGTCGAGCCCCTCGGCCTCGAGCGTCGTGCGGATATAGCGGCCGAAGCCATCGTTGCCGACGCGGCTGAGCCAGCCGACCCGGAAGCCGAGCCGGGCCAGGCCGATGGCGACGTTTGTGTCGGCTCCGGCGATGCCGCGGCGAAAGCACTCCACTTCCTCCATCGCGCCGGGATGTTCGGCCACGAATAGCGCCATGGCTTCGCCGAAGGCGAGGATTTCCGGTGGCAGTGTCGCGTCCTTCATGGCGTCTTCCTGTCGTTGTCGGTCAGATGTTGGCATTGTCGATGTCGCAAGCCGCGAAGCGGGTCGAGCCGCGCTCGATCAGTGTCGGCGGGAACAGGACGTGGCGTGGCGGCGATGTCGGCCCGCTGCCATCGAGCCGCGCCAGCAGTTGCTGAACGGCTACACGGCCAATGGCCTCGGTGGGCTGGGCCAGGGTGGTGATGCCGGGCGGCACGAGGCTGCACCAGTCGAGTTCGTCGATCCCCAGCAGGCCGACCTCGCCCAGGCGTATCCCCAGTGCCTGCAGGGCGCGGGTCGCGGCCAGGGTCACGTTGCCGTTGGCGCACAGCACTGCGGCGGGCCGGCCGGCTCGGGCAAGGAACGCTGAGATGATCGCACTCACTGCGGTGCCGTCGAGTGTCGGGTCATGACGTTCGCCGTGGAGGACCGGCTCTTCGGACAGGCGCTGCTCGAAACGCTGCCAGCGCTGCTGGCGAGGGCTGGCCAGCCCGACCGGCTCGCTGAGAAAGAGCAGGTGACGATAGCCCTGCTCGCTCAGGTGATCGACCGCCATGTCGATGGCGAGTGCGTTGTCGAGCCCGACCCCGTCCGCCCCGAATGATTCCAGCCAGCGGTCGAGCAGGACCAGCGGCAGGCCCTGCTCGGCCATGGCCTGAAGCTCACGGGTGGGGCGGCCTGCGGCGTTGATCACCAGCCCCTCGACCCGGTAGGAGGCGAGCAACGACAGGTGAGTGCGCTCCTGCACTGGGTCGTTGTCGGTATTGGCCACCAGCAGCGAATAGCCATGCTCGCGGCAGGCCTGCTCGACGCCATGCATCACCGCAATCGAATAGGGGTTGCGGATATCGGCCACCAGCATGCCGAGCAGCCGCGAGCGGCCGCCCTTGAGACCTCGGGCGATCTGGTTGGGGCGATAGCCGAGCCGGCGTGCGGCCTCGCCGATGCGCTGGCGCAGTGCTGGAGAGAGCCGCTCACGCTCGCCGCCGAAGTAGCGCGACACACTGGTCTTGGAGGCGCCGGCCTCGCGTGCCACTTCGAGAATGGTGGCGTGCCGGCTAGGTCGAGCAGGCATGGTGTTTCTCTTGATGGGAACGTTCCCATCCTAGGCGCGAAGCCATGCATCGTGCAAGTGCCGCCATTTTAGATGGGGAGGAGGCTAGTGGCTGAGACGGGCCGTAATGCAACGGGGCGACCAAGTGGCCGCCCCGTTGATCCATCCAAGGAACCTGCTTCCAAGGCTTACTTCACCTTGGGGTCCAGCTCGCCGCGGGCGTAGCGCTCGTACATTGCTTCGAGGCTGATCGGCTTGATGCGGCTAGCGTTGCCGGCGGTGCCGAAGGCCTCGTAGCGGGCGATACAGACGTCGCGCATCGCGGTCACGGTTTCCTTGAGGTACTTGCGCGGGTCGAACTCGCTGGGGTTCTTGGCCAGGAAGCGGCGCACCGCACCGGTGGAGGCCAGGCGCAGGTCGGTATCGATGTTGACCTTGCGCACGCCGTGCTTGATGCCCTCGACGATCTCCTCGACCGGCACGCCGTAGGTTTCGGGAATTTCGCCGCCGAACTCGTTGATGACGGCGAGCCACTCCTGGGGCACCGAGGAGGAGCCGTGCATTACCAGGTGGGTGTCGGGGATGCGCGCGTGGATCTCCTTGATACGCTGAATCGACAGCGTGTCGCCGGTGGGCGGCTTGGTGAACTTGTAGGCGCCGTGGCTGGTGCCGATGGCGATGGCCAGGGCGTCGACCTGGGTCGCCTTGACGAATTCGGCGGCCTCTTCCGGATCGGTCAGCAGTTGGTCGTGGGAGAGCACGCCTTCGGCGCCGATACCGTCCTCTTCACCGGCCATGCCGGTCTCCAGGCTGCCCAGGCAGCCCAGTTCGCCCTCCACCGAGACGCCGCAGGCATGGGCCATCTCGACGGTGCGGCGGGTGACGTCGACGTTGTAGTCGTAGTCCATCGGGGTCTTGCCGTCCTCGCCCAGCGAGCCGTCCATCATTACTGAGGAGAAGCCGAGCTGGATCGAGCGCTGGCACACTGCCGGCGAGGTGCCGTGATCCTGGTGCATGACCACCGGAATGTGGGGAAACTCCTCCACCGCGGCCAGGATGAGATGGCGAAGGAAGGGCGCGCCAGCGTACTTGCGCGCACCGGCAGAGGCCTGGACGATGACCGGTGAATCGGTTGCGTCGGCCGCTTCCATGATGGCGCGCATCTGCTCGAGGTTGTTGACGTTGAATGCCGGAATGCCGTAGCCGCGCTCGGCGGCGTGGTCCAGCATCTGGCGCATGCTGATCAGTGCCATGAACTCACCTGTTCTCTTTCGATCTGTCTGGGGGCAGTAGGGCGCCGCCCGGCCTGGCCGGGCGGCAGCGGGTCGGGTCAGCGTGCGGCGGCGTCCTCCAGGGCCTTCACGGCCGGCAGCACCTTGCCCTCGACGTACTCGAGGAAGGCGCCGCCGCCGGTGGAGATGTAGGAGACCTGCTCCGCAATGTCGTACTTGTCGATGGCGGCCAGGGTGTCGCCGCCGCCGGCGATGGAGAAGCCGTTGCTCTCGGCGATGGCGCGCGACAGCGCCTCGGTGCCGTGGCCGAACTGGTCGATCTCGAACACGCCCACCGGACCGTTCCACAGGATGGTGCCGGCGTCCTTGAGCAGGCCGGCGAGCCGCCCGGCGGTGTCGGGGCCGATGTCGAGGATCATTTCGTCATCATTCACCTGGTCGACCGGCTTGACCACGGCCTCGGCCGACTCGGAGAACTCGGTGGCCACCACTACGTCGGTGGGCAGCGGGATCGCCACCTTGGCCATCAGCGCCTTGGCCTGCTCGACTAGGTCGGCCTCATACAGCGACTTGCCGACGTTGTGGCCCGCTGCGGCGATGAAGGTGTTGGCGATGCCGCCACCGACGATGAGCTGGTCGCACTTGTCGGAGAGAGCGTTGAGCACCTCGAGCTTGGTCGAGACCTTGGAGCCGCCGACGATGGCGACCATCGGCCGCTTGGGCGTGGCCAGGGCCTTCTCCAGGGCGTCGAGTTCGGCGGCCAGCAGCGGACCGGCGCAGGCCTGGGGAGCGAAGCGCGCCACGCCGTGGGTCGAGGCCTGGGCGCGGTGGGCGGTGCCGAAGGCGTCCATCACGTAGATGTCGCACAACGCGGCGTACTGCTGGGCGAGGGTTTCGTCGTCCTTCTTCTCGCCCTGGTTGAAGCGCACGTTCTCGAGCAGCACCACCTCGCCGTCGGCCAGGTCCTGGGCGGTGTCGAGGTACTGCTCGACCAGCCGCACCGGGCGACCGAGCAGTTCGCCGAGGCGCTCGGCCACCGGGGCCAGCGAGAACTCCGTGGCCGGTTCGCCTTCGGTCGGGCGCCCCAGGTGGCTCATCAGCATCACCTTGGCGCCGGCCTCCATGGCGGCCTGGATGGTCGGCAGGCTGGCCCGCAGGCGGGCGTCGCTGCTCACCTTGCCGTGCTTGACGGGTACGTTCAGGTCCTCGCGGATCAGCACACGCTTGCCGCGCAGGTCGAGGTCGGTCATCTTGAGCACGTTCATCAGGCGTCTTCCTTTCTAGGGGGAAAGCGTTGCCGGGCGTCAGCGGGAGACCGCGGGCAGGGCCGCCAGGCGCTGGGCGACATCGAGCATGCGGTTGGCGAAGCCCCACTCGTTGTCGAACCAGCACAGCAGCTTGATCAGGCGTTCTCCCGCCACCCGGGTCTGAGTGGCGTCAACGATACCCGAGCGGGGGTCGTGGTTGAAGTCGACCGAGGCCATGGGTTCCTCGGTGTAGCCGAGCAGGCCCGCCAGCGGGCCCTCACAGGCCTCGCGCAGCAGTGCGTTGACCTCGGCGACCGAGGTGTCGCGGCGTACGCAGATCGCCATGTCCATGGCCGAGACGTTGATCGTCGGCACCCGCACGTGCAGGCACTCGAAGCGCCCGGCCAGGTGCGGCATCAGGCGGTTGATGCCGCGCGCCAGGCTGGTGTCGACGGGCACGATGGAGTGCATCGCCGAGCGCGTCAGGCGCAGGTCGGTCTGGTGGTAGGCATCGATCACCGGCTGGTCGTTCATTGCCGAGTGGATGGTGGTGGTCACACCGTGTTCGATGCCCAGCGCCTCGTCGAGCACGGTGAGCACCGGCACTAGACAGTTGGTGGTGCACGATGCCGCCGAGACGATACGGTGTCCGCTGCGCAGCTCGTCGTCGTTGATGCCGCAGACGATGGTGGCGTCGACGTCGCTTTCGGCGGGCTGGGAGAACAGCAGGCGGCCGGCGCCGGCATCCAGGTGACGTTCGGCGGTGGCGCGGTCCTTGAAGCTGCCCGAGCACTCCAGCACCAGATCGATGCCGAGCTCACCCCAGGGCAAGTGGCTAGGTTCCGTCTCGGTCAGTATCTCGATGGGTTGGCCATCGACGATCAGACGGCCTTCGGCGGTGGCCACGTGGCCCGGGAAACGACCATGGGTAGTGTCGTAGCGGGTCAGGTAGGCGATGGTGTCGAGGTCGGAGAGCTCATTGATTGCCACCACTTCCAGTGCCGGTTCGCCGGCGCGATTCGACTGGCGCTCCAGCAGTGCGCGCAACACGCACTGGCCGATACGACCGTAACCGTTGATGGCGATTCGCTGGGCCATGGTGGGCGGGCTCTCCTGCCGGCGGAAAGCGGCGATTCTAGCGCATTTTCGCTGCATTTGCCCACGTGGGGCGTGAGCAAGGCCGTATTGCAAAAGAGCGTGATGGCCAGCGTTTTTGAGTCTTGAAAAATACCGCAGCATCCCTATAGAAGGATTACGGCACCGGCAGGTTCATGCTCTCGGTGTCGCGGTTCGGGTTGACCCGCAATATTCAAAAGCCTGATTAGCGTAGGAGGTGTTCGAAATGTTCGGAGATCTCAAGCGTTTCGATACCGGCGTCTCGCCGGGGGCGGACTGGTTCCGCCAGTGGCTCGACGAGCTCTTTTCAGAGGAGGGTGCAGCGGACATCCGCTCGGTGCCGCGCGGCAGCTTCCCGTTGATCAACGTCGGGCGCACCGATGACGCCGTTCGTGTCTACGTCCTCGCGGCCGGCCTGTCCAACGAGGATCTGGAGATCAGTGTGCAGGACAACGTGCTGACCCTGCGGGGACGGCGTGACGCCCTGCCGCGCGACGACGACAGCGATCACAAGCGGCCCAGCTTCCGTCGCGAGCGCTTCGACGGCGAGTTCGTGCGCTCCATCGGCCTGCCCGATGGCATCGACGTCGAACGCGCCGAGGCGCGTTGCCGCAACGGCGTATTCGAGATCCATCTGCCCAAGCGTGAGGAACTCAAGCCGCGTCGCATCGAGATCCAGGCGGCATGAGTCGCATCGACATATGATTGAGACAAGTCAGTGCATGGGAGGTGATGAGCATGAACGAAGTCACTCGTCATGAGACGCAGGCCGGCGTGCCGGGACGCGAGCGGCGTGGCTTGGCGATGCGGCCGCCCGTGGATATCTACGAGGAGGACAATGCCCTGTTCGTGGTTGCCGATATGCCCGGTGTCGCGCGCGATGGCCTGAACGTGGAGGTCGATGGCAACCTGCTGAGCATCGAGGGTGAGATTCGCATCGACATGCCCGAAGGCATCACCGCGACCTACGCGGAGGTTCAGGCCCAGCGCTATGCGCGGCGCTTCACGCTCAGCCACGAGATCGACACCGCCGCTATCGAGGCGCGTCTGGAGAACGGCGTGCTCCAGCTGCGGTTGCCGAAGAAGGAGAAGCATAGAAGCCGGCGGATCGAGATCAAAGCGGCATAGCACGAATGACTGCACGAGTGAATCGCTGCGTTGCGCTTCATCTCGCTCGTCGCTTCGTGTACTCATCTCGAAGCGCCCTTTCCCTGTGAAAGGGCGCTTCCGTTTGCAAGCAAGGGCAACGCTCGGTACGGTTTTCACTACGCTGGGAATAGCGATTCACGACACCATGGAGAGGAAGATATGACTGACATACCCCAATTGCTGGGTGACGACGCCGAATACCTGCTCGATCACCGTTGCCGTGGCTTTCCCGCGAACAGTTGCACCTGCCGGGGCCGGATTTCGTCGACCGGGTGGTGGCCGACAGCGACCGCAGCCCGGCGGTGATGCGCAGCCTGCAGGCGCTGTTCGACCATGGCCGCCTGGCCGGCACCGGCTACCTCAGCCTGCTGCCGGTGGACCAGGGCATCGAGCACTCCGCTGGCGCCTCCTTTGCCCCCAACCCGCGCTACTTCGACCCGGCCAACATCGTCGAGCTGGCCATCGAGGGCGGTTGCAACGGGGTGGCCTCCACCCTGGGCGTGCTCTCCTCGGTGGCGCGCCGCTATGCCCACCGCATTCCGATGATGCTCAAGCTCAACCACAACGAGACGCTGAGCTACCCGGCGCTATACGACCAGACCCTGTTCGCCGAGGTGGAACAGGCCCACGATATGGGCTGCGTGGCGGTGGGTGCGACCATCTACTTCGGTTCGCCCGAGAGCCGCCGCCAGATCATGGAGATCAGCGAGGCCTTCGAACGCGCCCATCAGCTGGGCATGGCCACGGTGCTGTGGGCCTACCTGCGCAATCCCGCCTTCAAGCACGAGGGCAAGGATTACCACGTGGCGGCCGATCTCACCGGCCAGGCCAACCATCTCGCCTCGACCATCAAGGCCGACATCGTCAAGCAGAAGCTGCCCGAGACCAACGGCGGCTATCAGGACATCGGCTTCGGTCACACCCACGCCAAGGTCTACAGCGAGCTGACCTCGGAGCATCCCATCGATCTGGCCCGCTATCAGGTGGCCTGCTGCTACATGGGCCGCGCCGGGCTGATCAACTCCGGTGGCGGCTCCAAGGGCCACTCGGACATGGGCGAGGCGGTGCGCACCGCGGTGATCAACAAGCGTGCCGGCGGCATGGGCCTGATCTCGGGGCGCAAGGCGTTCCAGAAGCCCATGACCGAGGGCGTCGAGCTGCTCCATGCCATCCAGGACGTGTACCTGGATAAGAGCGTGACGGTGGCCTGAACACCATCAGGCAAGCCAGCCAATAAGGAAAAGGGCACGGCCGCCAGGTCGTGCCCTTTCTTCATTTGGCTCATGGAGAGCCTGTCAGCCCAGCAGCTCCCGGGCCTGCGCGAGCAGGTTCTCCTTGGTGAAGCCGAAGTGCTTGAACAGGTCGCCCGCCGGGGCCGATTCACCGTAGGTGGTCATGCCGATCACGCGACCGTCGAGGCCCACGTACTTGTACCAGTAGTCGGCATGGCCGGCTTCGATGGCGATGCGCTTGGTGACCGCGCGCGGCAGTACCTTTTCACGATACTCGGCGTCCTGGCCGTCGAAGCGGTAGGCCGAGGGCATCGAGACCACGCGCACCGCGCGCCCCTGGCTCTCCAGTTCGGCCGCGGCTTCCATGGCCAGCGCCACCTCGGAGCCGGTGGCGATCAGGATCAGCTCGGGGGTGCCCTGGCACTCCTTCAGGACGTAAGCACCGCGCTGGATCTCGGCCAGCTGCTGCTTGCTGCGCTCCTGGTGCGGCAGGTTCTGGCGCGACAGCACCAGCGCGGTGGGGCCGGAGTTGCGCTTGATTGCCGCGTCCCAGGCGGCAGCGGTCTCCACCGCGTCGCAGGGGCGCCAGGTGCACAGGTTGGGCGTGCTGCGCAGGTTGGTCAGCTGCTCGATCGGCTGGTGGGTGGGGCCATCCTCGCCCAGGCCGATTGAGTCGTGGGTGAAGACGTAGATGGCGCGCTTGCCCATCAGCGCCGCCATGCGCACCGAGTTGCGCATGTACTCCATGAAGATCAGGAAAGTGGCGCCGTAGGGAATAAAACCGCCATGCAGCACGATGCCGTTCATGATCGCGCCCATGCCGAACTCGCGCACGCCGTAGTGCAGGTAGTTGCCGCCCGGATTCTCCCGCGAGATCGGCTTGGCGCCGCTCCAGAAGGTCAGGTTGGAGGGCGCCAGGTCGGCGCTGCCGCCGAGCAGCTCGGGCAGCTGCGGGCCGAGTTCGTTGAGGCACAGCAGCGATGCCTTGCGCGTGGCGATGGTCTCGCCCTGCTGCTGCATCTTCTCGATGAAGGCCTCACTGGTGATCTCCGCCGGCAGCTTGCACTGGGTGCGGCGGCTGAATTCCTTGGCAAGCTCGGGGTGTTCGTCGCGGTAGCGATCGAAGCGCGTCTGCCACTCGTCCTGCTGCGACTTGCCGCGCTCGCGAGCATCCCAACCCTGGTAGACGGGCTCGGGCACGTGGAAAGGCGCGTGGGGCCAGTCGAGCTGCTTGCGCGCGGCGGCCACTTCCTCGTCGCCCAGCGGAGCGCCGTGACACTCCTCCTTGCCCTGCTTGTTGGGTGCACCGAAGCCGATGATGGTCTTGCAGACGATCAGGCTCGGCTTCTCTTCGTGGCTGCGTGCCAGCTCGATGGCGGCCTTGATCTGCTCGGGGTCGTGGCCGTCGACGTTGGGCACCACGTGCCAGCCATAGGCCTCGAAGCGCTTGGCGGTGTCGTCGGTGAACCAGCCCTCGACCTCGCCGTCGATGGAAATGCCGTTGTCGTCGTAGAACACCGTGAGCTTGCCCAACCCCAGGGTGCCGGCCAGCGAGCACACCTCATGGGAGATGCCTTCCATCATGCAGCCATCGCCGACAAAGCAATACGTGTTGTGATCGACGATGGTGTGCCCCGGGCGGTTGAACTGCGCGGCTAGGGTCTTCTCGGCGATGGCCATGCCCACGGCGTTGGCCAGGCCCTGCCCCAGCGGACCGGTAGTGGTTTCGACGCCGGGCGCGTAGCCGAACTCAGGGTGGCCGGCGGTCTTGGAGTGCAGCTGGCGGAAGTTGCGCAGTTGCTCGAGCTCCAGCTCGTAGCCGGTCAGGTGCAGCAGGGAATAGAGCAGCATCGAGCCGTGGCCGTTTGACAGCACGAAGCGGTCGCGGTCGGGCCATTTCGGGTCGTTGGGGTTGTGCTTGAGGTAGTCGTTCCACAGCACTTCGGCGATGTCGGCCATGCCCATCGGGGCGCCGGGATGGCCGGACTTGGCCTTCTGTACGGCATCCATGGACAGGGCGCGAATGGCATTGGCCAGTTCGAAACGGGACGGCATTTGGGTTAGCTCCTCGCCTGCGGCAGAATGGGGCAAGTCATCGGCGGCCTGCCTGGCCTGCCGGTAGCGTTCTGGCTGGGCGCCGCAGGAAGGTACGGCGCGGTCGAATTCGGCCGCCTATTGTCGCCGACTTGCCGCCGTGCATCAAATGACGGGTGCCTCCCGGGTGGCAGCATGTAAACTCTGGTCCCCATGGTGCTGTGTGCCCGCCCGGCAGGAAGCTGGGGAGTACGCAGCTCGAGGTCCGTCATTTCCGGTTCGACGGTGCCGCTGCGCCTTGCCGATACTAGCGCTTGCAGATACTAACGCCTGCCGATACACAGAAGGGTCGACACGCATGAGCGAATACTCCCTGTTCACCTCCGAATCCGTGTCCGAAGGGCATCCGGACAAGATTGCCGACCAGATCTCCGATGCGGTGCTGGACGCCATCATTGCCCGTGACAAGCACGCCCGGGTGGCCTGCGAGACGCTGGTCAAGACCGGTGTGGCCATTGTCGCCGGCGAGATTACCACCTCGGCCTGGGTCGACCTGGAAGAGCTGGTGCGCAAGGTGATCATCGACATCGGCTACACCTCCTCGGAGGTGGGGTTCGACGGCGAGACCTGCGGCGTGCTCAACCTGATCGGCAAGCAGAGCGTGGACATCGCTCAGGGCGTGGATCGCAGCAAGCCGGAGGACCAGGGCGCGGGCGACCAGGGGCTGATGTTCGGCTACGCCACCAACGAGACCGACTCGTTCATGCCGGCGCCGATCCACTACGCCCATCGCCTGGTGGAGCGCCAGGCCGAGCTGCGCAAGCATGGCTTGCTGCCGTGGCTGCGTCCGGATGCCAAGAGCCAGATCACCTTCCGCTACGATGAGGCGGGTCAGCCCTGCGGCGTCGAGGCGGTGGTGCTGTCTACCCAGCACGCGCCGGAGATCGACCAGGAGGAGCTGCGGCGGATGGTCAAGCGCGAGATCATCGAAGAGGTGATCCCCGCCGAGTGGCTTTCCGAGTCGACCAAGTTCCACATCAATCCCACCGGCAAGTTCGTCATCGGCGGTCCGGTGGGCGACTGCGGCCTCACCGGGCGCAAGATCATCGTCGACACCTACGGCGGCATGGCGCGCCACGGCGGTGGTGCCTTCTCCGGCAAGGACCCCTCCAAGGTCGACCGCAGCGCGGCCTATGCCGGACGCTACGTGGCCAAGAACATCGTTGCCGCGGGGCTTGCCGATCGCTGCGAAATCCAGGTCTCCTACGCCATCGGCGTCGCCGAGCCGACGTCGGTGTCGATCAACACCTTCGGTACCGGCAAGGTGGACGAGACGCGCATCATCGAACTGGTGCGCGAGCACTTCGACCTGCGCCCCTTCGCCATTACCCGCATGCTCGACCTGCTGCACCCGATGTACCAGCTCACGGCAGCCTACGGTCATTTCGGCCGTGACCCCTTCGAGGCCAGTTATCACTGGACCGATACCAACGGTCAGGAGCACACCGAGACCTTCACCGCTTTCCCCTGGGAGCGCACCGACCGCGCCGCGGCGCTGCGTCAGGCCGCGGGCCTGTAATTCTCGGGCTGGAGCCCACAGCGCCCGATGCCAGCAATGGCATCGGGCGCTGTCATTTCAGGCGCCTGAGAAGCTGCGTGAATGAGATCGGCTTGGCAAGCGAGGGGCGCATAGGCCTATAGTAGGTGTCACCGTTTTCGCTCGAGAGAGGTGACGCATGAACCAGCCCGCCGTTTCCGCCGCGACCGCGCAGGACTTCAAGGTTGCCGATATCAGCCTGGCCGATTGGGGGCGGCGCGAGATCCGCATCGCCGAGACCGAAATGCCGGCGCTGATGAAGATTCGTGCCAAGTATCGCGACGAGCAGCCGCTGGCCGGCGCTCGTATCGCCGGCTGTATCCACATGACCATCCAGACGGCGGTGCTGATCGAGACGCTGATCGATCTGGGCGCCTCGGTGCGCTGGTCCTCGTGCAACATCTTCTCGACCCAGGATCACGCCGCCGCTGCCATCGCCGCCGCCGGCATCCCGGTGTTCGCCTGGAAGGGCGAGACCGAGGAGGAGTTCTGGTGGTGCATCGAGCAGACCGTGGAGGGGCCCGACGGCTGGACGCCCAACATGGTGCTCGACGACGGCGGCGATCTCACCGCGCTGCTGCACGACAAGCGTCCCGAGCTGCTCGATGCCATCCACGGCATTTCCGAGGAGACCACCACCGGGGTGCATCGCCTGCAGGAGATGCTGCGCGATCGGACGCTCAAGGTGCCGGCGATCAATGTCAACGATGCCGTGACCAAGTCGAAGAACGACAACAAGTACGGCTGTCGTCACTCGCTCAACGACGCCATCAAGCGTGGTCTCGATCACCTGCTGGCGGGCAAGCAGGCGCTGGTGGTGGGCTACGGCGATGTGGGCAAGGGCTCGGCGGCGTCGCTGCGCCAGGAAGGCATGATCGTCAAGATCGCCGAAATCGATCCGATCTGCGCCATGCAGGCGTGCATGGATGGCTATGAAGTGGTCTCGCCCTATGCCAATGGCATCAACCGCGGCCAGGAGAGCGTCAACCGTGAGCTGCTCTCGCGCATCGACCTGGTGGTGACCTGTACCGGCAACATCCAGGCCTGCGACGCGGCCATGCTCGAGGCGCTCAAGCCCGGTGCGGTGGTGTGCAACATCGGCCACTTCGACAACGAGATCGACACCGCTTACATGCGTCGCCACTGGCACTGGGAGGAGGTCAAGCCACAGGTGCACAAGGTCTACCGCGACAGCACGCCGGGCCACTACGACCCTGCCAGCAGCGATTACCTGCTGCTGCTCTCCGAAGGTCGCTTGGTCAACCTGGGCAATGCCACTGGACACCCGTCGCGGGTCATGGATGGCTCCTTCGCCAACCAGGTGCTGGCGCAGATCCATCTCTACCAGCAGCGATTCGCCGACTTGCCGCCGGCCGACAAGCAGGGCGGCCTGGCGGTGACCGTGCTGCCGCGCCATCTCGACGAAGAGGTGGCGCGCTACATGGTCGAGGGCTTCGGTGGGGTGCTCACGCGCATGACCGAACAACAGGCGGAATACACCGGGGTACCGGTCGAAGGCCCCTACAAGCCGGACGCCTACCGCTACTGACAGGGCCGCGTACGGCGTCATTGCCGCCGTTGACCAGCCTCTCGAACGCCGCCCTGTGGGCGGCGTTCGTCGTGCGGTAGGTGACGTTATGTAGCGTCGCTTGTGAGGAAGGGGACCCTTGGCTAGCTTTTGGGTACTCGGAGCGCCGCTGTGACAGCGCGCCTTCGAGTCCCAGCGAACGACCATAGGAGTGAACGAGATGGATTTTGGTCACTACAAGTCGTGCATCGAAGCCTGCCATGTCTGTGCCGCTTACTGCGACCGCTGCGCTACTTCATGCCTGCAGGAGGATGACGTCAAGATGATGGCGGAGTGTGTCCGCCTCGATATGCAGTGTGCGCAGATCTGCCGGCTGGCGGCCTCCTTCATGGCCCAGGGCAGCGAATATGCCAAGCAGCTGTGTCGCCTATGCGCCGACATCTGCAAAGCCTGTGGCGATGAGTGTGCCAAGCACGAGGCCGAGCATTGTCAGGAGTGTGCCAAGGCGTGCCATCGCTGTGCCGAGGAGTGCACCGCCATGGCGACACAGTAAGGGCACCCGCCGCGGCACGTATCAGTCGTTGACGAAAGCGAGGAAGCGGCCCGCCAGCAACACGGCCGGCCACAGCAACAGCGACAGGATGCCGCCCACGAGCAACTGCCGGGGCGTGGCGTTTGCCAGCCCCGGCCCCAGGTTGAGCAGCAGGGCATTGGCGAGGGCCAGTGCGATCAATGCCAGCTTGAGGCGAAACAGCGGCATGGCCGCGTAGCCGCTGGGGTCGGCGAGAAACAGCATTCCCCCGGTCGTCATGGCCAGCAGTAGCCCAACCACCGCCACTGGTTGCAGCAGCCGGCCCAGCTCCCGTGATGGCAAGCGTTTGCGCCAGCCCAGCAGGCGCAGGTCGAGCGCGACGATGGCGCCGATCAACAGGGCAATTCCCAGCACATGCAGGGCATTGACCGTCGCATAGCCCCAGCGCGAAAGCCGCACCCACTCGGCGAGAGTAGTGTCCGCGAGCCAGGCCAGCAGGGTGTCCACGATGCTCGGTCAGATCCTGCCGGGGTAGAGGACATAGCGCTCCTCGCCGATCCACAGCTGCTCGGCCTTCAGCAGCCGTTCCCCGGCATGTTCGCCGGAGACCCGCAGCTCCACGCCCTCGGCGAGATCACCCTCCGCCAGCCCTGCTCGCTCGTTGCGCCAAGGCTGGCCGACTTCCACGGTCCAAGTCTCGCCATCCACGTCGAGTTGCACCTCGCCGTGAGGGTTGCCCAGTCGTACCTGAGTGATGGTGCCTTCTATCTCGATGGTTTCGCCACCCACCCAGCCATGGTGGGCCTGGGCCGGTACGAGGAACAACAGTATGACGAGGGCTAATAGCCACTTTGCCTGGCGGCGCATGTTCGGCTCCTCCTGATGCGGTCTCCTTTCAGGCTAGCTCCGCCGGCATGGGCTGCAAGGTCGATCCTTATAGCCCGGCCAGGTGCATCAGCAGCGGCAGGTAGGCCGGTATCAGCAGCGGGGCGGCCAGGGTGGTGACCAGCACCGCCAGGGCGCCCTTCTCCGGCTTGATGCCGAGTTCCATGGCCACGACCACCACGTTGGCGGCCATCGGCACCACGCCGATCAGCAGCAGGGCCATGGCCAGCTCGGCGGGCAGTGGCAGCATGGCCTGCAGCAGCAGCACGAGTGCCAGTGCCAGCAGCGGCCACAGGCCGTAGCGCACCGCCACGCAGCCGACCATGAAGCGCAGGTCGATCTCGCGGAACGTGACCCGGCCCAGGGTCATGCCGATGATCATCATGCCCAGCAGGGTGTAAGTGGCGGGAAACACCGCCAGGCTGTCCATCAGTGCAGTGGGTGGCATCATGCCGAGGCCACTGACCAGCAGCGCGGCCAGGAAGGCGTAGATCAAGGGCAGCCGCAAGATCTTGACCAGGCTCTGGCGCACCGAGAACTGCCCGCGCGCACTGAGATAGAAGCCCACCGTGAACTCGTAGAGCGTCACGCCGAGCAGGCAGAACAGGTACAGCGTCACGCCTTCCGGAGGCAGCAGGATCATGGCGATGGGCAGGCCGAAATAGCCGGTGTTGCCGGTGCCGGAGGAGAATGCCAGCACCGCGCCCTCCTGTGGCGACAGGAAGCGTTTGGCCAGGGGGTTGATGGCGATGGCGACCAGGCTCGCCAGCAGGAACAGCGCCAGGGTCAGCAGCAGGTAGTAGGGAGTGGGGCCGCCCAGCAGCAGGCCGCGGAAGAAGGTGACCGGGGCGATCAGGTAGATCAGTAGCGTGGCAATTGGGCGAGGGTCGATGGCTAGCCGACGAGCGGCAAGCCAGCCCAGGCCGACGAAGGCCAGCAGCGTCCAAAGAGGAGCCAACAAGGAACCAGGGTCGATCATCGCTCGTCAATCCATCGCCGAAAGCCGATATGATGCCTGTTGTCGGCACGGCTGTCAGCGTCGATCATCGACCCCGGAAGGCGGGGATCAGCCGTTACGACGATTCGACCTGGCCTGTTCGGCCTTGTCGTCGATATTCTCCTTGTGCGCGCTCTTGTCCCGTGCCACCTGGGCGCCTCCCACCGGTGTCGTTTCGCGTCGGGTGTCGATGCCGGGTCGCTTGGCGCTGTGCTTCTGGTCATCGACATTGGCATCGGGGCGATAGACGTCATCCTGGGCGGGGGAGTCTCGTCCCCCCTTGTGTCCCGCTGGCTCGTCAGGGGTGTCGCGTTCGGTCAGCCGGCGTGCTCCTTCACGCAGCGTCTCGCGCTCATCCTTGGCTTGTGTATCCTTCCGATCGTGGCGTGAACGATCCATGTGACTCTCCTCGTCTCGGCTGATCAGCTACCTTTGCCCTCGTCGCCCATGGTGAAGGAGGGAGGATCGCTGGCCGGAAAGGTATCGGCATTCGTCTCGTCCAGTTCGCGTTCCTCCTGCTGTGCCCCGGCCTCGGAGGGGGTTATCTCGGTATAGCCGGGTTCCAGCATCCAACGCTGGTCGCGGTAGGCGAGCAGTTGCTTTGGCACCCAGAAGCGGCTTCCCGTCTCGGTGATGATACCGACCTTCTCGGCGTCACTCGCATCGGCCACTTTGCCGACCTGCTTGCCCGCGTCATCGAAGATGGCGGTGCCGGTAATGAGATCCTGCATCATGGCGACCCTCCTCGTCTGGTTGAATTGCCCGATCGCTCCTTGCCGAGCAGTGACGACACACTTGTCAGCGTCGTCGTCACTTCGACATGGGTCAACGTGGCTGAGGCGAATTTTTGTTAGCGAAGTTTGACGCTTTGCAGCCATCGGCTCATTCGCGGCCGAACGCATCGGTTAGGCCGGGTCGTTCTAATCGGGATGATTCTTTATGACCGATATTCATGTGGCAGCGTGAAACTTTTCATTGGTCAGCGATCTGGCGGGGCGGCAGAATACCTCTATCCAATGATCAGGCTTTTGGCAGGCTGCCACTTCACAGCGACAGCATGGTGTCGTTGGCGCCTGACACAGTAGAGAGGTTCTCATGAGTACGTCGTACCCGCTGGGCATCAGTTTCGAATTCTTCCCCCCCAGCACCGATGCGGGGCGCGAGAAGCTGATCGGGGTGCGCGACGCCCTGGCTGAGCGGCATCCTCGCTTCTTCTCCGTGACCTATGGCGCCGGCGGCTCGACCCAAGGACGCACCCTGGCTACGGTAAGAAGCATTCGCGAAGCGGGCATTACCACGGCGCCGCATCTCTCCTGCATCGGCAGCGAGAAGGCGCAGTTGCGCGATCTTCTCGCTCAATATCGGGAAGAGGGCATCGACAGCCTCGTCGCCCTGCGTGGCGACCTGCCTTCGGGTATGGGCGGTATCGGCGAGCTGCGCTATGCCAATGAGCTGGTGGAGTTCATCCGCGAGGAAACCGGCGACCATTTCGAGATCGCGGTAGCCGCCTATCCGGAGTCCCATCCTCAGGCACCCAGCTTCGAGCGCGATCTCGAGAATTTCGCACGCAAGGTGAAGGCTGGAGCCAATCTGGCCATTACGCAGTACTTCTTCTCGGCCGATGCCTATTTCCACTTCGTCGAGCGTGCTCGCGCACTCGGCGTCGAGGCGCCCATCGTTCCCGGCATCATGCCGATCACCAATTACACCAAGCTGGCTCGCTTCTCGGATGCCTGCGGTGCTGAGATCCCACGCTGGATCCGCAAGCAGCTCGAGGCCTATGGCGACGACAGCGAGGCTATCGTCAAGTTTGGCACCGAGGTGGTGTCGCGGCTGTGCCAGCGCCTGCTGGATGGCGGAGCGCCGGGCCTGCACTTCTACACCCTCAACCAGGCCGGCCCCTGCCTGCGCATCCTCGACAACCTTGCCTGACGTTGCCTTGGCGCCACTCTGCATCTCGGTCTAGCCTGATTCTGCATGTCCATGGAACCAGGAACAGGAGGACGCTAGATGCGCCATGCAAAACTGACAGGAGTCACCGCAGCCTCCCTGCTGCTCGCCGCCGGGGTGGCCCAGGCCCAGGAGGGCCATGAGGTCGAGATGAATCTGGTGAGTACCGATGGGGTCGAGGACTCCATCGGAACCATCACCCTCGAAGACACCGATCACGGTTTATTGCTTACCCCCGAGCTGAGCGGGTTGCCCCCCGGTGTCTACGGCTTCCATGTGCACGAAAACCCCAACTGCGAGCCTGGCGAGAACGAGGACGGCGAGATGACTGCCGCCGGTGAGGCAGGAGGACACTATGACCCGGAGGATACCGGCACTCACCAAGGCCCCTACGGTGACGGACACCTCGGCGACCTGCCGGTGCTGATCGTCAACGAGGATGGCGAGGCGACGCTGCCGGTGCTGGCGCCGCGTCTGAGTGTCGAAGACCTCCAGGATCGCAGTCTGATGATCCACGAGGGTGGCGACACCTATTCCGACGAGCCGGAACTTGGAGGGGGCGGCGACCGCATGGCCTGCGGTGTGATCGAGTCCTGATCGGTTCCGATACAACCGGTCCTGATGAAAATGGCGGACCAGAAAGGCAGAGGCCCTGCCGGTGGCAGGGCCTCTGTGTTGATGGCGTCGTAGTGTCAGCTCGAGGCGATGGGCTTGGCGCCTCCGCCATGCGCGCCGCGCTGAAGCATGAATAGCGCCCCGCCGATGGCGAGCCCAGCGATATCGGTATAGATCCCGCCGTAGATCATGCACAGGGCACCGATCAGCATCACCAGTCGCATCCAGATCTTCACTGGCCCGAAGAACCATGCCTGAACGGTGGCAGCCAGCAGCACGATACCCAGCGTGGCGGTCACGCCGACGCGCAGGATTTGCAGCCAGGTGCCTTCCATCAGCATGGCCGGGCTGTAGAAGAACATGAAGGGCACGATGAATGCTGCCAGGCCGATCTTGAACGAGGTCACCGAGGTGGCCATGGCGTTGTCGCCCGAGATGCCTGCCGCGGCGTACGAAGCCAATGCCACAGGCGGCGTGATCGCCGAGACCACCGCGAAGTAGAACACGAAGAAGTGCGCTACCAGCGGCTGGATGCCGATGTTGATCAGGCCGGGTGCCACTACCGAAGCCGCTACCGCATAGGCGGCCGTGGTTGGCATGCCCATGCCCAGCAGAATGCTGATACACATGGCGAAGAACAGTGCGAGCAACTGGCTGAAACCGGCCAGGCCGAGCAGCAGCGAGGAGAAGCGCGCACCGACGCCGGTCAGCGATATCACGCCGACGATAAGGCCGGCACAGGCGCACACGGCGATGATCTGGATCGACATGGTGCCGGCCAGCTGTAGCGCCTTGAGAATGGCGGCGGGCCCCATCTTGTTGGGCGAGATCCAGCTCACCACGGCGGCCGAGGCGGTGGCCAGGGTGCCGGCGCGGATCACCGAGTAGCCCATGAACAGCGCGGCGACCAGAATGATGATAGGAGCGAACAGGTAGATTTGCTTGACGAGGCGGCGGAACTGAGGGATCTCCTCCTTGCGCATGCCACGCATGCCCTTGCGGGCGGCCTCGAAGTCCACCATGAAATAGACGGAGGCAAAATAGAGAATGGCCGGAATCAGCGCTGCAATAGCGATTTCCGTGTAGGGAATGCCGGTGATCTCGGCCATGATGAAGGCGCCGGCTCCCATGATCGGCGGCATGATCTGGCCGCCGGTAGAGGCGGCAGCCTCGATAGCACCCGCGCTACGGCCCGGATAGCCGACCTTTTTCATCAGCGGAATGGTCAGCGAACCGGTGGAGACCACGTTGCCGGCGCTGGTGCCGTTGATCATGCCCATCAGGCCCGAAGCGAAGATCGAGACCTTGGCCGGGCCGCCACGGGCGCGTCCTGCGGCGGCGAAGGCGAAGTTGACGAAGTAGTCACCTACCTTTGAGGCCTGCAGGAAGGCGGCGAAGATGATGAACAGAATGATGTAGGTCGAGGACACCGCAGTGGTTGGGCCGAGAATGCCGGTGTCGGTGTAGACCTGGCTGAAGAAACGGTTGAACGACAGCCCCGGATAGCCGAGGAAGCCCGGCAGATAAGGGCCAGCCCACACATAGGCCAGGAAGATGGCCGAGATGACCACCAGTGCCAGGCCGGCTACGCGGCGGGTCAGCTCGAGGATCAGCAGCGAGCCGGAAAGGGCCGCCCAGGAGATGCCGATCGGAGCGAAGGCTGTGCCGGTCGCGGCGCGCAGCGGAGTATTGAACATCACCAGCAGGTAACCGGCGCTGGCCAATGCGCAAACCATCAGGACCAGGTCGGCCGGCGAGAGTTTCTCGCGTACCTGGCGATAACACCAGGAGAGCAGGATGGCGCCGATGGTGGCGAAAAGCAGCGGATAACCGTAATGCCAGGTCTCGACCTGCGGGTCGATACGCATGGCCCCGGCGTTGATCGCCTGGTTCATCAGGAACACCTGAACCAGCGAATAGATAGCGGGAATCAACAGCGCGTAGCTGGCCCAGGCAAGCCAGGCGGGTGAGCGCTGGGTACCGGCCTCACCGGCAAAGCGGCAGCCTGCATAGAAGGAGTAGCCGAGAATCAATGCGCCGGCGATATGCACGATACGAAACGACCAGGTTTCCATCGGAATGGCATTGAGCGTGATCAGATGGAAGCTGGAGTAGGCGATGGCCATGGCGGCGAGCAGCAAAAACTGCCAACCGCTGAAGAGTCGCCGGTTGGATTCGACGACTTCCTCGTCGACGCCTTCGGCAATGGACTCGGGTGCCTTGTCGATGGCCTCCTCGGACGCCCCGGGATGGGTATCGGGAGAATTGCTCATGGGGTTATCACCCTCGGGTGTGGTGCTGCAGGGGTCGTGATGTTCCCCGTACCGGAGGGCCGGTACGGGGAAGTGGGATCGAGTGCTTACTTGATCAGCGACTCATCGATTTCATAGCCGTTTTCCTGGTACCAGCGAGCGGCACCCGGGTGGAACGGCAGCACATTGTTATGCACGACATTCTCGGGATGGTGGTTTCCGCACTGCGGTGGACGTTGCGCATCTTGTCGTTGTTTTCCATGGTGATGCGGGTCACTTCGTAGACGAAGTCTTCCGGCAGGTCACAACGGGCGATGGCGAAGTTCCACATGGAGACGGCACGGGCGTCCTCTTCCAGCGTGGTGTAGGTGCTGGCCGGAATCGTGAACTCGGAGACGGGGAAGGCCTCGAGCACGGTGGCCTGTTCTTCCTCGGTGAATTCGATGATGTTGACGTCGGTCTGCACCTCGAGCTGGCTGACCGCCGGGATCGGGATGCCGGCAGCGAAGGCAATGACGTCGAGCAGGCCGTCCTGAAGCTGGCCGCCGAGGTCGGACCAGCCGCCGTTGCGACGCTCGAAGTTGACGCCCAGGGTCTCGAGGATGGCCGGGAAGTAGGTGTCAGAAGTAGAAGCCGCCGGACCGAAGCCGATGCGGGCGCCGTCGGGGATCTCGGAAATGCTGGTGATTCCTGAGCTGGACAGCGCCGCGATAGAGAACGGGGTCTCGTACATCGGGAACAGTGCACAGACGTTGTCCATCGGCACACCCGGGGCCAGCGGGCTTTCGCCCTTCACGGCATCGGCAGCCGGACCCATGGTGGTCAGACCGAAGGCGATGTCGCCACTGTGAACCAGGGCCAGGTTCTGAGTCGGGCCGCCAGTCACCTCACCACCACCGGAAATGTCGCCCAGCTCGTCGGCGATCAGGTTGGCCCAGCCGGAGCCGTATACGAAGTAGGTGCCGCCCTGGCTGGCAGTGCCGACGGTGAAGTTCGACGGCCAACCCTCACGGTCGGCGTGAGCGGTGGTAGCGGCGACCAGCATGGCGGCGGCCAGGCTGCCGGTGAGCGCGAGGTTGGTGACGTTGCGCATGGCGTTTCTCCGTTGCGATTGTGGTTATGGCGTCAGCGCCAGTGGCGCGCCGCAACAGAAAGGCCTGTCGCAGCGCTGATAACGTTGACTAGCTTATTGAGTTAGCAACCGTTGTGCCGTGATGCAGTTTTGTTATTGAAATCAATTTATTGTGAATTTTTACTTAGACAAAGGTCGAATCATGGGCGAGATGGTGCGTCTGAGTTTCCGCACTTTACTTCAATCTTATGTGTGGAAAGACGCACACCTCTCAAGAATACGTTAGTCCTGGTTCGGCCAATATGGCAATTAGCCGGCTGGCCTGATGCAGGTCGTTCATCAACGATGAGGCAAGCCACGGGTCGAGGCGATGTTCGCGCAGGCGCTCGGCCAGTTCATGCTGCCAGTGGCGGCGGACTTCCTCGATGGGAGCGGCGATCGCCAGGCCCTGCTCCTCTTCGGCTAGCCGGTTGAGGCCTGTGGCGACGGCCAGACGCAGGTCGTCGTGAGCTTCGCGTAGGGGGCTCATGGGGGCGGAGTGTCGCAGCAAGCTGCGTTGCAGTACCTCACCGAAGCGTACGGCCTCCACCATGCGCAGCGTGCGTGCCTGCAAGATTTCCAGCCGTTCCTGCTGAGCCTCGGTCAGTGGCACGTCGATGCGTGCCTGAAAGGCAAGGATCTCGGTCAGCAGCGGCTTGATGCGCTCATGGTAGCGAGCGTTCACCGGTAGCCATGCCTCCGGGACGATTTGCCTTTCCACGGCTTCACGTCCGGGCGGGTGTCCGATCACCTCGGCGCTGGGCAGCAGAATTGCCGTACATAGCAGGTGATAGGCGCGCCGGTTGAGACGTCGGCACTCCTGTTCCATGGCCGCGACAGCGGTGTCGGCATGTTGCAGCGCGGCCGGATCGAGGTAGCGCGCCTGTGTCGGCAGCAGTCGCGCCGGTTCAGGAAAGCGGTGCTCGAGCCAGCGGGCCAGGCGCGGTATCCAGGGCAGCAGCAGAACGATGCCGAGCAGGTTGAACAGGGTGTGGAACAGCGCCAGTTTGAGTGGCCAGGCGGTCTCGGCCAGCCCTGCCAGTTCGGCAAGGACATCGACCAGCCAGGCCAGCGGCATCAGCAGGACCAGGGCAACCGCTGCGGTAGCCAGATTGAAAATGACATGGGCGCCAGCCAGGCGCCGGGCGGCCACGCCGGCCGAGAGCGCGCCGAGCACAGCGGTGACCGTAGTACCGACATTGGCGCCGATGGCAATGGCCAGGGCAGGGAGGTAGGGCAACTGGCCCGAGGCCAGGGCGGCCAGGGTGAGCAGCAGCGTGGCATGGCTCGATTGCATGACCACGGTGGCGATGACCCCGGCCAGCACGAACAGCGGCCAGTGCCAGGGCTGGTCGCCGATCCAGCCATCGAGGCGGAATCCATCCTGCCAGGCCTCGAAGCCCAGCTTCATGAAGTCGATACCGAGGAACAGCAGGCCGATGCCAAGCAACAGTCCGGCGATGCCGGCCAGGGCGCCATCGCGCAAGCGGTAGCGGCCGAGCAGGCCGAGAGCGAGCAATGGCATGGCGTACTGGGCCAGATCGAAACGCAGGCCGAACGAGGCGATCAGCCAGGCGCCGGTGGTGGTGCCCAGGTTGGCGCCGAAGAGTAGCGCAATGGCACCTGGCAGCGTGATCAGGCCGGCGCTGACGAAAGACATTGCCAGCAGGGTGATTAACGAGCTGGACTGGACCAGGGCGGTGGCCAGGGCGCCGACGCCGATGGCACGCCCCGGATGACTCGTGGCCGCGCTCAACCAGTGATCGAGCGTTCCGCCCGAGAGGCGCTTGATGGCTTCTTCGAGGTGGGACATGCCCCACAGGAACAGGCCCAGCCCGGCGGCCAGTGTGGCCAGATCGGGGCGTGACAGTAGCAGCAGCGCGACGACGACAAGCCCGAACAGCTCCAGTTGGCGGCGTCTGCGCTGGCCGATGCTACCGGGGGCCGTGCCCGTCACGTTCAGCGGCTCCTGGGGTCGAGGATTCTCACGGTCTGGATGGTGTTTTTACGCTGCTCTTCGCGCTCGCGGTTGACGCGTGTCTCCAGCTCGGTGGCCGCTTCCTCCTCGATCGGCGCCTGCTCGAAGAAGTCGCAGTTGACGCAGTCGCGATAGCGCACGCCGTTCTGCTCCCAGGCGCGGATGCGGTCCATCTCGGCACAGCGGGGGCAAACGGCACCGGCAATGAAGCGTTTCTGAACGGCCATGATGCCTCCATGAGGAATAGCTGCCGAAGAGAACTCCGGCGGCGGTGTGGCTACGATAGCGCGCCGTACCGGTGTTGTCAGGCGGCGCGAATGCCGCTGTGGCGCAACAGCGGCTCGACGCTGGGCTCGCGGCCGCGGAAGGCACGGAACAGCTCCGCGGCATCACGGGCACCACCTTGCTCGAGAATCTCGCTGCGGAAGCGCCGGCCGGTCTCGGGATCGAAGATACCGGCTTCCTCGAAAGCGCTCCAGGCATCGGCGGAGAGCACCTCAGCCCACTTGTAGCTGTAGTAGCCTGCGGCATAGCCGCCGGCAAAAATATGGCTGAAGCCGTTCTGGAAGCGATTGAAGTCGGCCTTCGGTACGACGGACACGGCCAGGCGCACCTCGTCGAGCAGCGCCTGCACCTCGCTCGCCGTGGGGGCGGCCAGTTCATGGTGCAGGCGTAAGTCGAACAGCGAGAACTCCAACTGGCGCACCAGGCCCATGGCAGATTGGAAGTTCTTGGCCGCCTGCAGACGCTCGAGCAATTCGGCCGGCAAGGCCTCGCCGCTGTCGACATGACCGGCAATCAGGTCGAGCCCTTCGCGCTCCCAGCAGTAGTTCTCCATGAACTGGCTGGGCAGCTCCACGGCATCCCAGGCCACACCATTGATGCCGGACACCTCGGCAATGGTCTGCCGGGTCAGCATGTGGTGCAGTCCATGGCCGAACTCGTGGAACAGGGTGGTAACCTCATCGTGGGTCAATAGCGCCGGGCGATCACCGACCGGACGGGTGAAGTTACAGGTCAGGTAGGCCACCGGTAGCTGCAGTCCGCCATCCTCGCGGCAACGGCGCACCCGGCACTCGTCCATCCAGGCGCCGCCGCGCTTGCCTTCGCGTGCGTAGAGGTCGAGGTAGAAGCCGGCAATCGGCTCGCCATGCTCGAGAATGCGGAAGTAGCGCACTTCGGGATGGTAGCGGGGGGCCTGACCGTCTTCCTCGAAAGTGACGCCATACAGGCGCTCTACTACCCGGAACAGGCCATCGACCACTCGCGGCGCGGGGAAATAGGGGCGTAGTTGTTCCTGTGAGATGGCGTGGCGAGCCTCGCGCAGTTTCTCGCTGGCATAGCCCACGTCCCAAGGGGCGAGTTCGGGCAAGTCGAGGTTGTCGCGGGCATAGGCTTCGAGTTCTGCGAACTCCTCGCGTGCCTGGGGCACCGCACGGCGTGCCAGGTCCTCGAGGAAATCGAGGACCTGGCGCGGGGATTCGGCCATCTTGGTAGCAAGCGACAGGTCGGCATAGCTGGAGAAGCCGAGCAGCTCGGCCAGCTCGCGACGCAGGCGCAGGGTCTCCTCGATGACCGGTGCGTTGTCGTATTCGCCGGCGTTGGGGCCTTGGTCCGAAGCGCGAGTGACGAAGGCGGTATAGACTTCGCGGCGCAGCTCGCGATCCTCGGCGAAGGTCAGCACGGGGTAGAAGCTGGGGAAGTCCAGGGTGATGCGATAACCCTTCACACCTTTTGCCTCGGCGTTGGCGGCCAGCGTCGCCAGCGCGCTTTCCGGCAGCCCGGCCAGCCTGTCCGCATCGTCGATGTCCTTGTGCCATGCCTGGGTGGCGTCGAGCAGCTGATTGGAGAAGGTGTTGGAGAGCTCCGACAGGCGCGCCTTGATCTCGCCGTAGCGGCGCTTCTTCTCGGCCGGCAGGTCGACGCCGGCAAGACGAAAGTCGCGCAGAGTGTTGTCGACGCTGCGCCGCTGGGCTTCGTCCAGCTCGGCCCAGGCCGGCCCCTCCTTGAGCGCCTGCCAGGCACGGAACAACGGCTCATGCTGTCCCAGCCAGGTGCTGTAGTCGGAGAGCTTGCCCAGGCAGGCCTGGTAGGCTTCGCGCAGGGCGGGCGAATTCATGGTGCCGTTGAGGTGCGACACCGGCGACCAGGCGCGGGAGAGACGGTCGTTGAGGGCTTCGAGCGGAGCGGCGAGACTCTCCAGGTGGGTGCCTCTCGCTGTGCTCGTTCGACCAGTGCCTCGACGCCCACACGATTGTCGGCGAGCAGTTCATCGATGGCGGGAACCACGTGCTCCGGCCGGATCTCGGCGAAGGGTGGCAGTTCATGCGGCTCGAGCAGCGGGTTGTGGGGCATGCGCACCTCGGGTTTGCAGTCGGCGGGGAAGCGAATAGGCGTTAGATGCGGCCAACATGGGCAGGTTTCAATCCCGCCGTGGGGATTGGTCGCGGAGGGCCGGCCTGATAGGCTTGCGCCTCCACTAAAGTCGAGGTTAGGGCATGAATGCAACCCTGGAGCGCTGGAGCACGCGGCGAGCCTTTATCCTGGCGGTAACCGGCGCCGCGGTGGGGCTTGGCAATATCTGGCGTTTTCCCTACATCACCGGTGAGAACGGTGGCGCCGCTTTCCTGGTGCTCTACGTCGCTTTCGTGCTGTTGCTCGGACTGCCGGTGATGATGGCGGAGATACTGATCGGGCGTGCCGGTCGTCGCTCACCGATGCAGTCCCTGGGATACCTGGCCGGGCAGGCCGGAGCCAGTCGTCATTGGCGGCTGCTGGGCTTGTTCGGTGCCTTTACCGTCTTTTGCATCCTGTCGTTCTACTCCGTGGTCTCGGGCTGGTCCATCGAGTTCCTTGTCACTGCAGTCAATGGCGGCTTCAGCGGCCTCGGTGCGGCTGAGGTCGCTGCCGGCTTCGAGGGCTTCCTCGCCGATCCGCGTCGAATGACCTTCAACCACACGCTGTTCCTGTTCATGACCATGACCGTGGTGGCGGCAGGCGTGGCCAAGGGGCTGGAGCGGCTCAACAACTTGCTGATGCCACTGCTCTACCTGCTGCTGATCCTGCTCGCCGGTTACGCCGCGACCACCGATGGCTTCGGTACCGCACTGACCTGGCTGTTCCGGCCCAACTTTTCTGCGATCACTCCCATGGTCGTCATGCATGCCATGGGGCACGCCTTCTTCACCCTGGCGGTCGGTGCCTGCGCGCTAATGGCCTATGGCGCCTACATGCCCGAGCGGCAAAGCTTGCCGCGTGCCGCCGGTGCCGTGGCGGTACTCGACGTCAGCGTGGCGCTGCTGGCCGGGATCGCTATCTTCTCGGTGGTGTTCTCCCAGGGCATGGACCCCGGCGAAGGGCCGGGGCTGATGTTCGTCACCCTACCCATCGCCTTTGCCGAGCTGCCCTGGGGAGCGCTGTGGCTCAGCGTATTCTTCCTGCTGCTGTTGCTGGCCACCTGGACCTCTTCGATCAACCTGGCCGAACCCATGGTAGCCACGCTCCAGGGCATGGGACTCGGCCGCGGCAAGGCCGCCGCGGTGGTCGGCATCGCCGTGTGGCTGGTGGGCCTGCTGTCGGTGCTGTCCTTCTCCGCCCTTGCCGAGTGGCGGCCGCTGTTCGGCATGAACGCCTTCGACCTGGTGACCACCATTCCCACGGAAATCTTTCTGCCGGTGGGCGGCCTGCTGATTGCCGTCTTCGCCGCCTGGGTCATGCCCCGCCAGGTCGCCCAGGCGGCCATGGGTGTCGGCGAGCCGGGCTTCCGTCTATGGCAAGCGGTGGTACGCTGGGTCTCGATTCCCCTGGCGGCCCTGGTGCTGGCCGCAGGATTGCTGTAACCCTGAGACGACCGGCCTGGAGGCTTCATGAGTTCGAACGATCCCATTCGTAGCTGGCAGGGCACGCGCCCTGCTCTGGGGGCACGAGTCTACGTCGACCCCGCCAGCGTGGTGCTCGGCGAGGTGGTGCTGGGCGACGACTGCTCGGTATGGCCGATGGCGGTGATCCGTGGCGACATGCATCGAATCCGCATCGGTGCGCGCACCAGTGTGCAGGATGGCAGCGTGCTGCACATCACCCACGCCAGCGACTTCAACCCCGACGGTTTTCCGCTGACCATCGGCGATGACGTCACCATCGGCCACAAGGCGATCCTGCATGGCTGCACGCTGGGTAACCGTATCCTGGTGGGCATGGGGGCCATCGTCATGGATGGTGCCGTGGTCGAGGATGAGGTGATCATTGCCGCCGGGGCCGTCGTCACTCCGGGCAAGCGTCTCGAGAGCGGCTTCGTCTATGCCGGCAATCCGGCCAAGGCGCTGCGTCCACTGAAGGACAAGGAGCGCGCCTTTTTCCCCTATACCGCTGGAAACTACGTCAAATTGAAAGACCAGTACCTGGCGGAACAGGGCGCAGCGTCGGCGGAGTGACGTTTCGCTCCGATCCCCCTTCCATTGGCCCTCTAAACCATTGTTCATTATCGGTGTTGTGAGCGATAATATGGATATTTATCCAGTTTTTTGAGGGCTTGCCTCGGCATGGCCGATTTTCGCACCCATCTCAGTGCTGCCGTGGGTGGCGGCACCCTCCTGGCCTTCGTCGGATGGCAGGGGGATCTATGGACGCCGGGAGAGGCGCTGCCGCTGGCAGCTCTGACCGCCTTCGGCGGCATCCTGCCCGATATCGATGCCGATCACTCCCACGCGGTGCGCCTGATTTTCAATACCATGGCCGTGCTGGCGGTGGTGGTGGGGGTGCTGTTGCTGCATGCTCGACTCGAGCCGGGGGCGCTACTGATGGTCTGCGGCGGCCTCTATCTTGGGGTGCGCTTCGTGCTGAGCCCGATCTTCAAGCGCTTCTCCGTGCATCGCGGGATCTGGCACTCACTGCTGGCCGCCGTGCTGTGCGGGTTGGCGACCAGCGTGGCCGGCTACCAGTGGCTTGGCCAGCCGGCTTGGCTGGCCTGGGCCCAGGGGCTGGCGCTGCTGCTGGGTTATGGCATCCATCTGCTACTCGACGAACTCTTCAGCGTGGATCTCACCGGCGTGCGCCTCAAGCGTTCCTTCGGCACGGCGCTCAAGCTGTTCGACTACCGCGAGCCGCTCAACTCCGCTTTGATGCTGCTGCTGGTTGCCGCGATGCTTCCGTGGATGCCGCCCTGGCACGCACTCATGAGCCTGCTGGCTCAGGGCGCCATTTTCTGGCGATAGTCCTCTGGCCTCAGGCCGTACTTCCTGAGTTTGTCGTAGAGTGTCTTGCGCGGCAGGCCGAGGTGCTCGCACACCTCCGTGATCCGGCCACGGTGGCTGACCAGCGACTGGCTGATCAGGCTCTTCTCGAAAAGTTCCACCTGCTGCGGCAGGGCCAGCTCGGCGCTGTCCGCCTCGACCCCTTCCAGCAATACATCGATGCGGTAGTCGAAGGCCGAGCCCAGCAGCACGTAGCGTTCGGCCAGGTTGCGCAGCTCGCGTACGTTGCCGGGCCAATCATGCGCCATCAGTGTGGAAATGCCCCCGGTGGCCAGGGGAGGGGCTTCCAGTCCGCTACGGTTGGCAGCCACCACGGCGAAATGCTGGAACAGCAGCGGGATGTCCTCGCGCCGCTCGCGCAGGGCGGGGATCGGTAGCGTGACGACGTTGAGTCGGTAGTAGAGGTCCTCGCGGAACTCACCGGCTTCCGCGGCGAGCTTCAGGTCGATCTTGGTGGCGGCGATCACGCGGATATCAAGCGGCACCGCCTCGTTGGCGCCGAGCCGTTCGACGCAGCGCTCCTGCAGCACGCGTAGTAGCTTGACCTGCAGCGCCAAAGGCATCGATTCGATCTCGTCGAGGAACACGGTACCGCCGTTGGCGTGTTCGAACTTGCCGATACGCCGTTCCACGGCGCCGGTGAAAGCGCCCTTTTCGTGGCCGAACAGCTCCGATTCGATGATGCTCTCGGGCACCGCGCCGCAGTTGATCGCGACGAAGGGATGCCCCCGCGCGGGCTGCGCTCGTGGATGGCACGGGCCACCAGGTCCTTGCCGGTACCGGTCTCGCCGAACAGCAGCACGTCGGTTTCCACCTGGGCGATGCGCTGGACCATCGAGGCCAGGCGCTGAATGGCCGGGGTGCGGCCCACCAGGCGCGGGCCGGGGGCAGCCTGCTGTGCTTCCAGCTCGGCCTTGAGCTGGCGGTTCTCCAGGCTCAACCGGCGCTTGTCGACGCCGCGACGGACCATTTCCACCAGGCGCTCGCCGGCAAAGGGTTTCTCGAGGAAGTCCCAGGCGCCCTCGCGCATGGCTTCCACCGCGGTGGAGATATCGCCGTGGCCGGTGATCAGGATCACCGGCAGGTCCGGGTCGCGCAGGCGTACCTCGCGCAGCAGCGCCATGCCATCCATGCCGGGCATGCGGATATCGCTGACGACTACGCCGGGAAAATCGGGCGTGAGGCTTGCCAAGGCGCTCTCGGCACTGGCGTGGGGCTGAGGCTGGTAGCCGGCCAGTTCGAGGGTCTGGCCGGCGGTGATGCGCAGGTGGGGTTCGTCATCGATGATCAGTACCGGGATGGCCGCCGGGTCATGCATGTGAGCGCTGCTCCTCGGTTGGCGAAGGCTGGGAGCCGTCAGGACGTTTTTCCTGGGGCAGGGTAATGGTGAAGCGGGCGCCAGCGCCAGCCAGGTTGGTTGCCTCGATGCTGCCTCCCAGATCATTGATGATGCGTGCCGAGATCGACAGCCCCAGCCCCAGCCCACTGCCGGGCGACTTGGTCGTGAAGAAGGGCTCGAAAATACGCGACAGATGCGTTTCTGGAATGCCTGGGCCGGTATCGGCAACGCTGATCCGCACTTCTCCCGCTTCGGTCTCGACACGTAGAACGAGTCTGGGCGCTTGGGTTTCCGCCATTGCCTGCAGTGCGTTGCCGATCAGGTTGACCAACACCTGTTCGAGCCGCACCAGATCGGCATATACCCACACTTCTTCCTCCCAACAGCGTTCGACCTCTACGTCACGAAGCCGATTCTGGTAGAGCCGCAGTGCGTAGTCGAAGCATGCCTGCACCGATACCGCTGTCAAAGAACTATCGCTCTTGCGTGAAAACTGGCGCAATTGGGCGCTGATCTCGGCCATGCGCTCGGTCAGTTCCACTACCTGGGCCAGGTTGGCGTCGACGGCATCGATGCGCTGACGCTCGAGGAAGGCGCGAGCGTTCTCAGCATAAGCGCGAATCGCGGCCAATGGCTGGTTGAGTTCATGGTTGATGCCCGCGGCCAGTTGACCGAGCACGGCTAGCTTGGCCGCCTGGATCAGCTCGTCGCGAGTCTGGCGCAGGTTTTCTTCGGCCCGGCGGCGCTCCTCGATCTCGTCGGAGAGCAGGCGGTTGGTCTCCAGTAGGTCGCGGGTGCGCAGTTGGACGTTACGCTCCAGCTCGTCCCGTGCGCTGGCGAGAGTCTGGCGCTCGCGTTCGGCGAATAGCTCCCGCTCCCGGCGCAGGCGCAGGCGCTGCCAGCCGACGCCGCCAGCCAGTACGACCACGCTGTACAGGCCGCCGGCCAACGCGGCGGCCAGCCATTGCGCCTGGTAGACAGAGCCGAGTGGCTTGAGGATATGCATATCCCAGCCGTAGGCGTCCATATGGCGAGTCAGCGCCAGGTGATTACCCTCGGTCAGCGGACCCTGGTCGAACCTGACCAGGCGACTGCCGTCGGGGCGCTGTTCGTAGATTTCGATGCCCGATGGGGAAAGCGGTTCGTCGGCATAGCGGCGGGTGGCCAGCAGTGCCTGGCGCTCCTCTTCGGAGAGGGGGTGCAGTGCGCTCATGCGCAGCTCGGGATGACTGGCCATGAACACGATGTCGTCCTTGTCAGTGACCAGCAGTACGGCATCTTGCTCCGCCCAGCTCTCCTCGACTGCGTCCAGCAGAATCTTGATCACCATGACGCCGCTGGGGCGGGCATCGGGAGCCGTGTCGTCGAGCCACACAGGGGCCGAAAAATAGTAGCCGCGCTCCAGAGACTGTACTCCCAGGCCATAGAAGCGGCCACGCCCTCCTTCGATGGCGTCCTGGTAGTAGCTGCGAAAAGCATAGTTCTGACCGATAAAAGTATTGGGCCGGTGCCAGTTACTGGCCGCCAGCGTATTGGCGTCGGCATCCAGTAGATAGACGTCGGAAACGTCGGCCGTGGCGCGGAACTGATCGAGCAGCAGGTTGAGCGGCATCGGGTCCTGCTGTCCCTGGTTGAGCAGGAAGCGCTGAACCATCTCGCGCGAGGCCAACAACTGCGGCAGGTAGTCATGGCGTGTCAGATGACCCTCGAGGCCGGCGGCAGAAAGGCGCAGCTCATTTTCGGCCTCGCGTACCAGGGTCTGCAGCGCCTGCTCTCGCGCCACTTGCGCGGCCTGCCACATGATCGCCACCAGCCCCAGCGGCAACAGTAGCAGTAGCAGCCAGCGCAGGGGCTGCGACAGGCGAGGCGGGCGATGCGGGCCTTTCACGGAGGGCATTCCTTACAGCTGGATTTCCGGCAATGCCTGGGCGCGACGCAGGGCGCGCTGGGCACGAGTTTCGGCGCGTTCCATTTCCAGTAGCCCCTCTTCGACGAACACCAGGTGTTCATGAGCGCGCGCGCGGGCATCTTCGGCGCGGCCCTCGAGAATGGCATCCAGCAGGGCTCGGTGCTGTTTCATCAATATGGGACGCGACTGAGGTTTCTCGAACAGGTGTGCCAGGTTATCGACGATGCTCTTCTCGAGCAGATGAAAAATGCCGCGAATGGTATGCAGGAGCAAGACGTTGTGCGCTGCTTCGGCAATGGCCAGGTGAAAGGCGGCGTCCGCCTTGGCTTCCAGTTCCGGATCGCGGCCGGCGAAGCAGGCTTCCAGTTCCTCGAAGCGCTTGATCAGCATGGCGCGATCGGCCGGGGTGGAACGCAGGGCGGCATAGTAGGCCGAGATCCCTTCCATGGCGTCGCGGAATTCGAGCAGGTCCAGGTGGAACTCCTGATGCCTGGCCAGCATGTCCAGCAGCGGATCGCTGTAGCCGCTGTTGAGTTCGCGGGTCACGAAGGTGCCGCCCCCTGGCGGCTGGTGAGCAGGCCGCGGGTCGCCAGCTTTTGTATCGCCTCGCGCAGCGAGGGACGCGAAACGCCGAAACGCTCGGCCAGCTCTCTCTCCGGTGGCAGGCGCTGTCCGGGTTTGAGGCTCCCCTCGAGTATCATTGCCTCGAGGCGCTCGGTGATGACATCGGCCAGGCGGGGCTGGCGTACGTTCTGGTAGGTCATGCAGAACTTCCCTGAGACGCAATCGGCTTAATTGGTCTTACCAATATTGGCCCGAAATGCGGCCTGGTGCAATCGAGAAACGAAGATTTCTCGACAAGAAACACACCCAATATTGCAGCCATATTCTGGTAGATAGACCAAAGTCTATGCTGGAAAAGCGCCAAAACCTGCCTCGGTGTTTGACACTCTTCGGAGGGAGCCCTAAGGTTCAACGACATTTTTGGGTAAATTGGTTTTACCAATTTACCAAGAAGATTTCGACAATAAACGAGACCGCGACTGCCCACGGGCCGACAGTGAGGGAGCCTCATGACCCCAGTCAAGCTGTACCCACCCAAGCCGGAGAAGGTCTACTTCTTCGGCACCTGTCTGATCGACCTCTTTTATCCTGAAGCGGGAATGGATGGCATCCGCCTGTTGGAGCGCGAGGGGATCGAGGTGGTTTACCCTCAGGCGCAGACCTGCTGTGGTCAGCCAGCCTATACCTCCGGCTATCACGACGAGGCGCGGGCGGTGGCGGCGGCGCAGCTCGATCTCTTTCCCGAGCCCTGGCCGATCGTCGTGCCCTCAGGCTCCTGTGGCGGCATGATGCGCACCCATTACCCTCAGCTCTTTGCCGGCACCGAGCATGAGGCGCGCGCCAACGAGGTGGCGGGGCGGATCTACGAGCTGACCGAGTTCCTGCTGCATGTCTGCCAGCTCAGGCTCGAGGATCGTGGGCAGCCGGAAAAAGTGGCCATGCACACGTCCTGCAGTGCCCGTCGCGAGATGGGCCTGGCCGAGACCGGTCCGGCGCTGCTCGCCCGCATGGGCCAGGTCGAACTGGTGGAGCAGGCCCGCGCCGCCGAGTGCTGCGGCTTCGGCGGCACCTTTGCCGTGCGCCACCCTGAAGTTTCCGCCGCCATGGTCGAGGACAAGACCCAGGCCATCGAGGCCACCGGGGCGATGCGTTTCGTGACTTCCGATTGCGGCTGCCTGATGAACATCGCCGGTCGTTTCGAACATCAGGGCAAGGCGGTCGAGGGCGAGCACATCGCCAGCTACCTGTGGCGGAGGACCTCATGAGCGCTTCCGAAGTACAGACGTTCACGCCCCGCGAGTTCCATCGCCAGGCTCACGATGCCCTGGGCAATCCCCAGATACGTGCCAATTTTCGCAAGGCGATGGATGGCCTTATGGCCAAGCGCCGCGACGTCTTCAGCGATTGGGATCTCGAGACGCTACGCGAGCTCGGTGCCAATATCCGCCTGCGCGCGCTGGCCAAGCTGCCTGACCTGCTCGAGCGGCTCGAGGCCAACTGTCAGGCCAATGGGATTCAGGTGCACTGGGCCGAGAACGGCGACGAGGCGTGCCGCATCATTCGTGGAATCTGCGAGCGCCATGGCGCCAAGGCGGTGATCAAGGGCAAGTCGATGGTCTCCGAGGAGATGCACCTCAATGCCCATCTGGAAGCGGCGGGCATCGAGGCGCTGGAGTCCGATCTCGGCGAATACCTGGTGCAGCTCAACGAGCAGACGCCCTCTCATATCATCATGCCGGCGATCCATCTCAATACCGATGAGATCTCCGACATCATGCACACCAGGACCGGTACCGAGCGGACCCGTGACGTGGACTATATGACCGCAGCCGCGCGGGCTCAGTTGCGCGAGCGCTTCATGGCCGCCGACGTGGGTGTCTCTGGGGTCAACTTCGCCGTGGCCGAGACTGGCACCCTGTGCCTGGTGGAGAACGAGGGCAACGGCCGCATGACCACTGCCGTACCGCCGGTGCACATCGCTGTGACCGGCATCGAAAAGGTGGTCGAGCATCTGCGCGATGTGCCGCCGCTCTATGCGCTGCTGACCCGTTCGGCCACCGGCCAGCACGTCACCACCTACTTCAACATGATCAGCTCGCCGCGCAAGCCCGGCGAGCACGATGGACCGAATGAGGTCCATCTGGTGCTGGTCGACAGCGGTCGCTCCAACATCTATCAGGACGACGAGCTGCTCGACACCCTGCGCTGCATCCGCTGCGGCGCCTGCATGAACCACTGTCCGGTCTATACCCGTGTCGGTGGGCATACTTATGGCACTACTTATCCCGGCCCCATCGGCAGCATCCTGATGCCTCACATGATGGGCCTGGAGGCGACCAAGGATCTGCCCACCGCCTCGAGCCTGTGCGGCGCCTGCGGCGAGGTGTGCCCGGTCAAGATTCCGATTCCCGACCTGCTGGTGCGCCTGCGTCGCGAGGCGGTGGGCGAGGGGCGCGGCAACGTGCCCGGTGCCGGCGTCAAGCGGACGAAGAAGGAAGTGGCAGCGTGGAAAGGGTTCCAGTGGCTGGCCACGCACCCCGGCGCCTGGCGCAGCAGTACGGCCATCGCCGGCAAGCTGCAGGCGCTGATGCCCTCGAAGCTGGGGCCATGGACGGAATACCGCACTGCGCCCAAGCCGGCCAAGGTTTCACTGCATGCAATGGTCAAACGCCATCAGGCAGGCAAATCCGATGAGGATGGGGGGAAGCGTTCATGAGTGCCCGCGACAACATTCTCAAACGCCTACGTGAGCGTACCGACGGCCCGCTGACGGCGCCGCAGAGCGATTTCGCCGTGGTCAGCGGGCGCGGCTGGAGCCAGCAGGAGCGGCTGGCGCGCTTCGAGCGCTGGATCACCTCGGTGCATGGCGAGGTGATCCACACGTCTCGCGATGACTGGACCAAGGCACTTGCCGAGCTGCTCAAGGCCAAGGGCATTCGCCGCCTGGCCCTGGGGCGGGAGCACCCCGTGGCCGCCGAGGCGCGCGCCGCCCTGGCCGAAGGCGACGTCTCCCTGGTCGATGCCGACCGCGATATCGAGACCTGGCGGCACGAGCAGTTCCACGACACCGATGCCGGCCTGACCTCCACCCGCGGCGCCATCGCCGAGACCGGCAGCCTGTGGCTGTGGCCGACCCCCGATGAGCCGCGCCTGCTGAGCCTGGTGCCGCCAATCCATATCGCCGTACTCGATGCCGACACCATCGAAGACACCTTCTTCGACGTGGTCGAAGCCCACGGCTGGGCCGGCGGCATGCCCACCAACGCGCTGCTGATCTCGGGGCCGAGCAAGACCGCCGACATCGAGCAGACCCTGGCCTATGGCGTGCACGGGCCGCGCGAGCTGGTGGTGCTGTTGCGTCATGCCGAGGAGCGACCATGAGCGCTGCGACGACGGCACCTGCCGCCGATGCCTGGCAGGCGCTCAAACAGGAGCTGCTCGCGATCATGCCCGCCGAGCGGCTGATCGACGACCCGCTGCGCACCCTGACCTACGGCACCGACGCCAGCTTCTACCGGCTCATTCCCAAGCTGGTGGTGCGCCCCGCCGACGAGGACGAGCTGATGGCGGTGCTGGCCGGCTGCCGCCAGCGCGGCCTTCCGGTCACCTTCCGCGCCGCCGGCACCTCGCTCTCGGGCCAGGCGGTGACCGACTCGGTGCTGATCCAGCTGCGCGAGGGCTGGCGCGGCCACGAGATCCTCGACAATGGCCGGGGCATTCGCCTGCAGCCCGGGGTGATCGGCGCGCGGGCCAACCAGCTGCTGGCCCCCTTCGGGCGCAAGATCGGCCCCGATCCGGCCTCCATCAACAGCTGCATGGTGGGCGGGATCGCCGCCAACAACGCCTCGGGCATGTGCTGCGGCACGGCGCAGAACAGCTACCGCACGGTGCGCGACATGCGCGTGATCCTGGCCGATGGCACCCGCCTGGACACCGCCGACCCGGCCAGTTGCGCGGCGTTCCGGCGCAGCCATGCCGAGCTCGTCGAAGGACTCGAGCGTCTCTCCGCCGAGACCCGGGCCAACTCGGCGCTGGCGGAGAAGATCCGCCACAAGTACCGGCTCAAGAACACCACCGGCTACGCGCTCAACAGCCTGGTCGACTTCGACGACGGCATCGAGATCCTCAAGCACCTGATGATCGGCTCCGAGGGTACCCTCGGCTTCATTAGCACCATCACCTACGACACCGTTATCGACGAGCCGCACAAGGCCGCCGCGCTGGTCTTCCTGCCCGACATGGCCACCACCTGCCGCGCCACCATCGCGCTCAAGCCAGCGCCGGTCTCGGCGGTGGAGCTGATGGATCGCGCCGCGCTGCGCTCGGTGGAGAACAAGCCGGGCATGCCCGAGGGGCTCAAGCGCCTGCCCGAAGGGGCGGCGGCACTGCTGATCGACGTGCGCGGCAACGGCGAGGCGGAGCTTCAGGCGCGGCTCGAGGCGGTACAGGCCATCTTCGAGGGCATCCACACCCTGGAGCCGGTCACCTTCACTCAAGAAAAGAGCCTCTACGAACTCTACTGGAAGATCCGCAAGGGCCTCTTCCCCGCCGTGGGGGCGGTGCGCGACACCGGCACCACGGTGATCATCGAGGACGTCGCCTTCCCCATCGAGCGCCTCGACGAGGGTGTGCTGGCGCTGACCGAGGCCTTCCATCGTCACGGCTACCCGGAGGCGATCTTGTTCGGCCACGCCCTGGAGGGCAACCTGCACTTCGTCTTCCCGCAAGGCTTCGAGAAGCCCGGCGAGGTGGAGCGCTACCAGGCGTTGATGGACGAGGTGGCGCAGCTGGTCGGCGTCGAGTACGGCGGTTCGCTCAAGGCTGAGCACGGCACCGGACGCAACATGGCCCCTTACGTGGAGCTTGAATGGGGCCCCGAAGCTTACGCGCTGATGTGGCGGATCAAGGCGCTGTTCGACCCGGAAAATCTGCTCAACCCCGATGTCATCCTCAGTCGCAACCCGACCCTGCACCTGGAAAATCTCAAGCCGCTGCCGGCGGCCGATCCCATCGTCGACAAGTGCATCGAGTGCGGCTTCTGCGAGCACGTCTGCCCTTCGCGGGATCTCACCCTGACGCCGCGGCAGCGCATCGTCGCCGCTCGCGAAATGGCTAGGCTCGAGGCGCTGGGCGCAAGCCTCGCTGGCGAAGAGGCCGAACGCCTCGAGCGGCTGCGCAGGGACTACCGCTACGCCGGCGATGAGACCTGCGCCGTCGATGGCCTGTGCGCTACCCAGTGTCCGGTGGGTATCAATACCGGCGAGCTGATCCGTGAGATGCGCCGCGAGCGGCTGGCGCCGCATGCTGACATGGCGCGCCGGGTGGGGCGCCACTTTTCCGGTACCACTCGGCTGGCACGGGGCATGCTCAACCTGGCCGGCGCCGGGCGCGCCGTGCTGGGTGAAAAAGGACTCTCCAAGGTGAGTGGGGCCATCACCCAGGTCAGTGGCGGCAAGGTGCCCCAGTGGATTCCCACCCTGCCCAAGGCAGCATCGATTCGCGTGCTCAAACGGAAACCTGCGGCCAATGGCGTGCATGACAAGGTGGTCTACTTCCCTTCCTGCGCCACTCGCGTCTTCGGCGCCGGGCATGGCGACAGCGAGAACCGCTCGATCATGGAGATCACCCTTTCGCTGCTGGAGAAGGCCGGCTTCGAGGTGATCGTACCCGAGATGCCGGGGCATCTCTGCTGTGGAATGGCCTTCCAGTCCAAGGGGCAGTTCGAGGAGGCGACGCACAAGGCGCGCGAACTCAATCGCGAGCTGCTGGTGGCGAGCCAGAATGGCCGTTACCCGATCCTCAGTGACACCAGTCCCTGCGTGCTGCATATGCAGGGGCGGTTGGACGAGCGGTTAACGGTGCAGGAGCCGGTGGCCTTTGCCCACGACCACCTGCTGCCGCGGCTCGATATCACTCCGCTCGACGAGCGCGTGGCCGTGCACGTAACCTGCTCGAGCACGCACATGGGCCTGGGCGAGCGCATGGTGGCACTGGCAAGGGCCTGCGCCCGCGAGGTGGTGGTACCGGCCGAGATCACCTGCTGCGGCTTCGCCGGCGACAAGGGGCTGATCACGCCGGAGCTTAATGCCTCGGCTCTGAAGGGGTTGGCCGAGCAGGTAAGGGGATGCGATGCGGGGTATTCCAACTCGCGCACCTGCGAAATCGGCCTGTCACTGCATGGCGGCATCCCGTATCGTTCGATCCTGTCGCTGCTCGACCGTGCCAGCCGCAAGCGCAAGGAAGCGGGCGAGACAGCCTGAACCCTTTACATGAGTCATCCACAGCCGCTCGCCTGCGAGCGGCTGTGGATAAGCCCTTGTGTTGCGTCCCTGAAATATTTTTACCGCCGCCCCTTGCGGGGCTCGGGGGAAAACCGTAAAGTACGCATCCGCTGCCGGCGACGGGCAACGTTGCAGGCGGTGGATAGGGTGGTAAGTGGTTGTCATGATTTGAATTTTTCGATTCGCTTCGCAAGATTCGCACTTGACGCCCACGGCGGATTCGGTAGAATGCGCCCCACTCGAAAGCAAGTCCGGCAACGGGCTTGCGGTCGCCGGCTCCGGCTGGTCTTCGCGGTCAGGGTCACCTCGGTGACGGCCTCGAAGAGAGTTGACAAACTCCGGCGCTTCAGTAGAATACGCCTTCCTCGCAGGGCGCTGGCGAGGCCCCTCGGTCACCGGATCGACGGCCGCGACAGCAAGCGAGACGCTCCACTCTTCATAGAGCCCGGAGCCGCTCTTTAACAATCGATCAGGTAATTCATGTGGGCGCTTGTCGATGAGGTGGTGAGAAGTCACACCATTTCAAGGCAAGCGACTCGTCGAGACCTTCGGGTCTTTTGAGAAGCTTTGACCTTGAGCCGAGTTTGGTTCGCTTTCGTCCGTTTCTTCGGGAAGGGGCGAGCAAGAACCGCACGATCTTAAACTGAAGAGTTTGATCATGGCTCAGATTGAACGCTGGCGGCAGGCCTAACACATGCAAGTCGAGCGGCAGCACGGGGAGCTTGCTCCCTGGTGGCGAGCGGCGGACGGGTGAGTAATGCATAGGAATCTGCCCGGTAGTGGGGGATAACCTGGGGAAACCCAGGCTAATACCGCATACGTCCTACGGGAGAAAGCAGGGGACCTTCGGGCCTTGCGCTATCGGATGAGCCTATGTCGGATTAGCTGGTTGGTGAGGTAATGGCTCACCAAGGCGACGATCCGTAGCTGGTCTGAGAGGATGATCAGCCACATCGGGACTGAGACACGGCCCGAACTCCTACGGGAGGCAGCAGTGGGGAATATTGGACAATGGGCGCAAGCCTGATCCAGCCATGCCGCGTGTGTGAAGAAGGCCCTCGGGTTGTAAAGCACTTTCAGTGGGGAAGAAAGCCTTCCGGTTAATACCCGGGAGGAGGGACATCACCCACAGAAGAAGCACCGGCTAACTCCGTGCCAGCAGCCGCGGTAATACGGAGGGTGCGAGCGTTAATCGGAATTACTGGGCGTAAAGCGCGCGTAGGCGGCTTGATAAGCCGGTTGTGAAAGCCCCGGGCTCAACCTGGGAACGGCATCCGGAACTGTCAGGCTAGAGTGCAGGAGAGGAAGGTAGAATTCCCGGTGTAGCGGTGAAATGCGTAGAGATCGGGAGGAATACCAGTGGCGAAGGCGGCCTTCTGGACTGACACTGACGCTGAGGTGCGAAAGCGTGGGTAGCAAACAGGATTAGATACCCTGGTAGTCCACGCCGTAAACGATGTCGACTAGCCGTTGGGTCCTTCGCGGACTTTGTGGCGCAGTTAACGCGATAAGTCGACCGCCTGGGGAGTACGGCCGCAAGGTTAAAACTCAAATGAATTGACGGGGGCCCGCACAAGCGGTGGAGCATGTGGTTTAATTCGATGCAACGCGAAGAACCTTACCTACCCTTGACATCCTGCGAACCCTTCGGAGACGAAGGGGTGCCTTCGGGAACGCAGAGACAGGTGCTGCATGGCTGTCGTCAGCTCGTGTTGTGAAATGTTGGGTTAAGTCCCGTAACGAGCGCAACCCTTGTCCCTATTTGCCAGCGATTCGGTCGGGAACTCTAGGGAGACTGCCGGTGACAAACCGGAGGAAGGTGGGGACGACGTCAAGTCATCATGGCCCTTACGGGTAGGGCTACACACGTGCTACAATGGTCAGTACAAAGGGTTGCGAACTTGCGAGAGTGAGCCAATCCCAGAAAGCTGATCTCAGTCCGGATCGGAGTCTGCAACTCGACTCCGTGAAGTCGGAATCGCTAGTAATCGTGAATCAGAATGTCACGGTGAATACGTTCCCGGGCCTTGTACACACCGCCCGTCACACCATGGGAGTGGACTGCACCAGAAGTGGTTAGCCTAACCTTCGGGAGGGCGATCACCACGGTGTGGTTCATGACTGGGGTGAAGTCGTAACAAGGTAGCCGTAGGGGAACCTGCGGCTGGATCACCTCCTTAAACGACGAATCACGCCTCGCGGCAAGTGCTCACAATGAATTACCTGATCGGCCAGAGCAAAGACTGTTTGGGTCGGCGAGCGATCGCCGATGCATCGGTAGCAAGCCGGGTCTGTAGCTCAGTTGGCTAGAGCGCACCCCCTGACCTTTGTGGAAAGAAGGGTGAGGTCGGCCAGCCGACGGCTAGCAAGCTTGCAACCGTACAGTGCCGGGTCTGTAGCTCAGTTGGTTAGAGCGCACCCCTGATAAGGGTGAGGTCGGCAGTTCAAATCTGCCCAGACCCACCAAATTTCGCCGGATACGGCGTTGCTTTGAACCTCGCATAGCGAGCTATGCGTCGGCCCAAAGCGCCTTGTCTCCGACGAAATTCATCGCCAGTTGCAACGCGATGATCAGTGGGGCCATAGCTCAGCTGGGAGAGCGCCTGCCTTGCACGCAGGAGGTCAGCGGTTCGATCCCGCTTGGCTCCACCAAACTTCTCCCCTCAGTCTCATGTTTCGTGACCAGTGATAAGCGCAAGGTGTGCTTATCACTGTTCTCTGAACAGTCTGCTCTTTAACAATGTGAATCATGCTGACAAGTTTTCTCCGCAAGGAGAAAACGCAAGAGATACGTCTCAAGCGTATCCGGCAATTGTCGTACGTGATCGCAGACCAGACCCCTTCGGGTTATATGGTCAAGCGATTAAGCGCATACGGTGGATGCCTTGGCAGCCAGAGGCGATGAAGGACGTGGTAGCCTGCGATAAGGCTCGGTGAGGTGGCAAACGACCTGTGACCCGGGCATTTCCGAATGGGGAAACCCACCCTGCACAAGCAGGGTATCCCACACTGAATCCATAGGTGTTGGGAGGCGAACCGGGGGAACTGAAACATCTAAGTACCCCGAGGAAAAGAAATCAACCGAGATTCCCCAGTAGCGGCGAGCGAACGGGGAGTAGCCCTTAAGCATGTGACTGGTTAGGCGAACGAGCTGGGAAGCTCGACCATAGGGGGTGATAGTCCCGTAGCCGAAAACCTGAGCATGTGAAATCGAGTAGGTCGGGGCACGTGAAACCTTGACTGAACATGGGGGGACCATCCTCCAAGGCTAAATACTCCTGGCTGACCGATAGTGAACCAGTACCGTGAGGGAAAGGCGAAAAGAACCCCGGAGAGGGGAGTGAAATAGATCCTGAAACCGTATGCGTACAAGCAGTGGGAGCCCCTTCGTGGGGTGACCGCGTACCTTTTGTATAATGGGTCAGCGACTTATTTTCAGTGGCGAGCTTAACCGAATAGGGGAGGCGTAGGGAAACCGAGTCTTAACTGGGCGACCAGTCGCTGGGAATAGACCCGAAACCGGGCGATCTATCCATGAGCAGGTTGAAGGTTGAGTAACATCAACTGGAGGACCGAACCAGGACCTGTTGAAAAAGGTTTGGATGACTTGTGGATCGGAGTGAAAGGCTAATCAAGCTCGGAGATAGCTGGTTCTCCTCGAAAGCTATTTAGGTAGCGCCTCACGTATCACCGCCGGGGGTAGAGCACTGTTTCGGCTAGGGGGCCATCCCGGCTTACCAACCCGAGGCAAACTCCGAATACCGGTGAGTGCAGCGTGGGAGACACACGGCGGGTGCTAACGTCCGTCGTGAAAAGGGAAACAACCCAGACCGTCAGCTAAGGTCCCGAAATCCTGGTTAAGTGGGAAACGATGTGGGAAGGCTCAGACAGCTAGGAGGTTGGCTTAGAAGCAGCCATCCTTTAAAGAAAGCGTAATAGCTCACTAGTCGAGTCGGCCTGCGCGGAAGATGTAACGGGGCTAAACCAGGTACCGAAGCTACGGGTTCGTCGAATGACGAGCGGTAGAGGAGCGTCGTGTACGCCGATGAAGGTGGATTGAGAAGTCTGCTGGAGGTATCACGAGTGCGAATGCTGACATGAGTAACGACAAGGGGAGTGAAAAACTCCCCCGCCGGAAGACCAAGGGTTTCTGTTCGACGCTAATCGGAGCAGAGTGAGTCGGCCCCTAAGGCGAGGCCGAAAGGCGTAGTCGATGGGAAACGGGTCAATATTCCCGTACCTCACTGTATTGCGATGGGGGACGAAGAAGGCTAGGTGGGCCAGGCGTTGGTTGTCCTGGTGAAAGCCAGTAGGCTGGGATCTTAGGCAAATCCGGGATCCCAAGGCCGAGAGGCGAGACGAAGGCACTACGGTGCCGAAGTCATCGATGCCACGCTTCCAGGAAAAGCCTCTAAGCTTCAGATACAGTGGGACCGTACCCCAAACCGACACAGGTGGTCAGGTAGAGAATACCCAGGCGCTTGAGAGAACTCGGGTGAAGGAACTAGGCAAAATGGTGCCGTAACTTCGGGAGAAGGCACGCCGCGTTAGTGTGAAGGCCCTCGCGGCTGGAGCACGAGGCGGTCGAAGATACCAGGTGGCTGCAACTGTTTATTAAAAACACAGCACTCTGCAAACGCGCAAGCGGACGTATAGGGTGTGACGCCTGCCCGGTGCCGGAAGGTTAAGTGATGGTGTTAGCCCTCGGGCGAAGCTCTTGATCGAAGCCCCGGTAAACGGCGGCCGTAACTATAACGGTCCTAAGGTAGCGAAATTCCTTGTCGGGTAAGTTCCGACCTGCACGAATGGCGTAATGATGGCCACGCTGTCTCCACCCGAGACTCAGTGAAATTGAAATCGCAGTGAAGATGCTGTGTACCCGCGGCTAGACGGAAAGACCCCGTGAACCTTTACTATAGCTTCACACTGGACGCTGATGTTGCTTGTGTAGGATAGCTGGGAGGCTAGGAACCCCGGACGCCAGTTCGGGCGGAGCCAATCTTGAAATACCAGCCTGGCATCATTGGCGTTCTAACTCAGGTCCGTGATCCGGATCGAGGACAGTGTGTGGTGGGTAGTTTGACTGGGGCGGTCTCCTCCCAAAGCGTAACGGAGGAGCACGAAGGTACCCTCAGCACGGTCGGAAATCGTGCAGTGAGTGCAAGAGCATAAGGGTGCTTGACTGCGAGACAGACACGTCGAGCAGGTACGAAAGTAGGTTCTAGTGATCCGGTGGTTCTGTATGGAAGGGCCATCGCTCAACGGATAAAAGGTACTCCGGGGATAACAGGCTGATACCGCCCAAGAGTTCACATCGACGGCGGTGTTTGGCACCTCGATGTCGGCTCATCACATCCTGGGGCTGAAGTCGGTCCCAAGGGTATGGCTGTTCGCCATTTAAAGTGGTACGCGAGCTGGGTTTAGAACGTCGTGAGACAGTTCGGTCCCTATCTGCCGTGGGCGTTGGATGTTTGAGAAGAGCTGCTCCTAGTACGAGAGGACCGGAGTGGACGCACCTCTGGTGTTCCGGTTGTCACGCCAGTGGCATTGCCGGGTAGCTACGTGCGGACGGGATAACCGCTGAAGGCATCTAAGCGGGAAGCCCCCTTCAAGATGAGACATCCCCGAGGCCTCGAGCCTCCTGAAGGGCCCAGCGAGACCAGCTGGTTGATAGGCCGGGTGTGGAAGCGCTGCAAGGCGTTGAGCTAACCGGTACTAATGGCCCGTGAGGCTTGACCATATAACCCCAAGGGGTCTGCGCATCGCGCGCAATTGACGGATACGACGAGACGTAGCGTCGGCATGATTCCAACCGTTTTCGCCTGACGACCATAGCGAGTGGGAACCACCTGATCCCATGCCGAACTCAGCAGTGAAACCGCTCAGCGCCGATGGTAGTGTGGGGCCTCCCCATGCGAGAGTAGGTCATCGTCAGGCATCTTTTCAGAAACCCAGCTTCGCAAGAGGCTGGGTTTCGCCGTTTAGGGGCCTCCCATGGAGAGTCGCGGGGAGCCGCCCTGGACATCGTCAGGCATCTTTTCAGCAACCCCGGCCAACTGGTCGGGGTTTTTTCATGCCTAAAGGCAGCGTGACCGAAGCAAATGGCTAACTGTCGCGGTTACGTTGGCGACGATTCGACGACGGAACGCCAGAACTCTTCTGCTGCCTTTCCCGCGAATTCGCGCTCTCTGTAGAGCTTGATGGTGAGAGGAATGCACCACTCCTCTCCTGCTGCCGCCACCAGCAGGCTCTCGTCCAGATCGTCTTCCACCAAGGATTGGGGTAGCCAAGCGAGGCCACGGCCATCAAGCGCCATGGTGCGAAGTACCGAGGCGAGGTGTGCGGTAAAGGCCGGCTGCAAGGCGGATGTCTCCAGGAGGTGGCTAAACACCGCACGAAGGATGCGCTCAAGCCCCGACTCCTCGCTGTATCGAAGCATCGGCACCTCGCTATCTGCCGCCACAGGCAGAGAGAAGCGTGGCCCGCCCTTGGCATCCGGAATGGATACAGGAATCAGCCTGTCACTGCCAACTCGGGCAGAAAGATAGGTATCCGAGTCTAGGATACCTCGGGCTTGAGGGTGTGCATGGCTTACGACGAACTGCACTTTTCCTTGCTGCATGAGCCCTTCGCAGCGTTGCAGAACGTCTGACATCAGCTGCAATGGACCGAGTGCCGTACCCGACTCCAGGCTGCGTAGCCAGCGTGGCAGGAATGTGAAGGACAAGGCGTGGGTGGAGGCCAGCCGCAGTGTCACCGAGCTGGCTTCTGCCACCCGCCTGGCATCGCCAGGTATCCGTGAAACCCGTGCCAGCATTTCCTGCGCTACCCCGCGGAACCACTCTCCCGTCTCTGTCAGCCTGGCAGGCTGGGTGCTTCTGTCGAGCAGATCCACCCCGATCCACTCTTCCAAGGCGCGGATACGGCGGCTGAAGGCAGGCTGCGAGCTGTGTCTCTGCTCTGCTGCCCGCGAAAAGTTGCCCGTATCGGCCAGGGCAAGGAAGTCTTCAAGCCAGATGAAATTCACGGCCGGTTCGTCCAGTGCATGAGGCGAGAGAAATTGAACATTGGCTGAAAGGCTCGAGGATATCGATCATAACGACTCCATGACACTGTTTGGAGCCAAGTATGAAGATCGTCGAGATCCGCGAAAAGACCGTGCCCATCAGCTCTTCCATACGTAATGCGTATATCGATTTCAGCAAAATGACCTTGAGCCTGGTGGCGGTCATCACCGATGTGATGCGTGACGGCAAGCCCGTCGTGGGTTACGGCTTCAACTCAAATGGTCGCTATGGCCAAGGTACGCTCATGCGCGAACGCTTCATTCCGCGTTTGCTGGAGGCCGAGCCCGACTCGTTGGTCGACGAGACCGGAAGTAACCTCGATCCGCACAGGGTCTGGGATACCATGCTGACCAATGAGAAGCCTGGTGGCCATGGCGAGCGCTCGGTAGCCATTGGAACCATCGACATGGCCATCTGGGACACAGTTGCCAAGATCGAAGGCAAGCCGCTGTTCCAGTTATTGGCAGAACGCTATGGAATCGGCAAGCCGAATCGCAAGGTCTTCGTGTACGCTGCTGGTGGTTACTACTATCCGGGCCAGGACTACAAGAAGCTGCAGGATGAGATGCGCAGCTATATCGATCGTGGCTATACGGTGGTCAAGAAGAAGATTGGAGGAGCTTCGCTGGAAGAGGACCTGCGTCGCATCGATGCCATCATGGAAGTACTGCAGGACGGCCAGAAACTCTGCGTGGACGCCAACGGTCGCTTCGACCTGGAGACCGCGATCGCCTATGCAAAGGCGCTGTCGCAGTACGACCTGTTCTGGTACGAAGAGCCGGGCGATCCGCTGGATTTCGAACTGCAGTCCGTATTGCGCAGTTTCTACACGAACCCCATGGCGACCGGCGAAAACCTCTTTTCGATGCAGGACGCGCGTAACCTGATTCGCTACGGTGGGATGCGGCCCGATCGCGACTGGCTCCAGTTCGATTGTGCATTGAGCTATGGCCTGGTCGAGTATCTCCGCACACTCGACATGCTCACGGAGCATGGTTGGTCGGCCAGCCGCTGTATTCCGCATGGCGGTCACCAGATGTCCTTGAATATCGCAGCCGGCTTGGGCCTGGGCGGTAACGAATCTTACCCCGATCTCTTCCAGCCATACGGTGGCTTTCCCGATGGCGTGAGGGTCGAGAACGGCTTCGTGACGCTGCCCGATCTGCCGGGAATCGGCTTCGAGGGTAAGGCGGATCTCTATCGGGAAATGGCAGTTCTGTCGGCGTAGCCTGCCGCTGAATCATGGCATTCGGTGCCAATCCGCCATGTCTCGCTTTACCTCAGTTGATCGGAGGTAATTACATGATGTATTTGCGTTTTTTCTCGTAGAGCGTGGGAACGTTGGTGATTATCAGGAGTCGCTAGGGTGAGTCGCGGCCATATCCGCTGCGACATAGCCAAGGATGATGCGCCAATGAGAGCCATGCTGTCCGCCTTGCTGATGGTTGCCTCACTGGGTGGCCTTGCCGGCTGTGATGATCCCAGTTCAGGAGAGAAAGTGGAACGGAACATCGACCGTGCCATGAAGGATTTGGGAGAGCGGCTGGAAGGGGTAGGAGATGAGATAGAAGAGGATGCTGCCGAAGAGCCATGATATCAATGAGAGGCCCGGCGCCAGGCCGGGCCGATTTAGAGGGAGATCGTTAAAACTCTTCCCAGTCCGATGTAGTGCTGCTGGCCAACTGGGGCCTTGGCGCGGGAGCAGCCGCTTGACGTACTGGGCGCGGCTGCGGCGCGGCAGGTCTTTGAATGGCATGAGCTTCAATCACATTCTTTGTACCTGCGGCGTCGCCTGACAGGCGGAATGTCGCCACGGCGGCCTCGAGCTGGGCGGCCTGCTCTTCCAGCGAAGCCGCAGCCGCCGAGGCTTCTTCCACCAGGGCGGCATTCTGCTGGGTGACCTGATCCATCTGGGAGACTGCCAGATTCACCTGTTCGATGCCGCTGCTCTGCTCCTGAGAGGCAGCGGAGATTTCGTCCATGATGTCGGTCACGCGACGAACCGACTCGACGACCTCCCGCATGGTGGCACCTGCATTCTCGACCAGGGTCGAGCCTTTCTTCACTTGATCGGATGATGCCTCGATCAATGTCTTGATCTCCTTGGCAGCGTCGGCGCTGCGGCTGGCAAGGCTGCGAACTTCGCCTGCCACGACGGCGAAGCCGCGTCCTTGTTCGCCGGCACGGGCCGCCTCGACAGAAGCATTGAGTGCCAGAATGTTGGTCTGGAAGGCGATAGAGTCGATGACACCGATGATGTCGACGATACGCCGGGAGCTGTCGGAGATTCCATGCATGGTCTGGATCACTTCCTCCACGGCTTCGCCGCCGCGACCGGCAGTACTGGACGCCTCATTGGCTAGGGTGCTCGCCTGTTGGGCATTGTCGGCATTCTGTCTTACGGTCGCGGTGAGCTGGTCCATGCTGGCGGCGGTTTCCTGCAGCGAGGCGGCTTGCTCTTCGGTACGTGATGAGAGATCGGAGTTGCCCAACGCGATCTCCTTCGCCCCCACATGGATGGAGCCGCTGCTCGAGCGCACGGTGGAGACAGTCTGACTAAGGCCGGCCTGCATGTGTTGCATGGCGGAGAAGAGCTGGCCGATCTCGTTGCGACCACGGTCGACGATGGCCTGCGACAGGTCACCCTTGGCGATGCGCTCGAAGTGGTGGACAGCTTCCTGCAATGGCAGCACGACGATCCGGACCATTGCCATGCGCACCAGGATGACGGTCAGCGTGGCGAGTACGAGAACGATGATTTCCAGGATATCCATGAGAGCGACTTGGGATTCGTAATCGTCGATGATGGCGTCTCCTTGCTCATGGGCGAAGTCGAAGAAGCGCTGACTCTCGCCCCGGAAGGCATCCTTGCTCTCCTCGACCCTCGGGAGCAGCGATTCAAAAGTTGCAGCATTGCCCTGAGCGAGAGCCTGCTGCTGCTGAGCCAATCCCTCGACAAGAGTGGCATAGGCCGTCTTGAGGGTCGTCTCGAACGTGCTGCCCAGCTCGTCCTTGGGCGAGCCGAGGTAATCGGTGAAGCGCTGCTCCGCCCGTTGCCGCGCTATCTCATATCCCTCCAACTGAGCCGCCGTGCGGGAACTGTCGCCATCTTCCAGTGCGGCTGCCGCCCGTTGCAGGTAGAGCTGCATATCGCCAAGGTGGGCGCGGGTCAGCGACATGCTGTTCAGCTGGGTCACGTTGACCTCATCGAGCTGACGCAGTGCCCGTTCACCGTTCTGGCTCATGAAGATGCCCATGCCAGCGACGACGAGAATGAATAGGGTCAGCAAGGCCAGCGAGATCGTCAGGCTGGCCTTGACCGATAGATTGCGCAGAATGCGGTTCATCAGGAAAACCTCCTGCTGTGGGGGATTGCGTCACCACGGTATGCGAGTGGGTGAGTGACGTTCTTTGGCATTGCGATGCCTAGTTCATACAAGGGCAGCGCAGGAGGAAGTTATGAGGTTGTGGCCACGCGCCTAAACGTTCTATCGGCACACGGTAGGAAAGGTTGAAGTGCTGTTCGTTTAAGTTGACTTAATGTTTAATTAAGGAAAATAAAGTAGTTAGCAATTAACATAGACTTACGTCAAAAGCATGAAGCTTACTATAAGAAGAAACTATGAAAAGAATGATACCGGTTGGAAAAAATCATTTTGAATGAGTCTCGTTATAAAAAATAGACATAAAAAAGGCCGGCGTGCGCCGGCCTGCCTCGCAACATGTCAAGGCCTATCCAGCGTTCTGCTCTATACCCTGTAAATACCAGGGTTCTCCATCGCGCACCTCGCGGACCAGGTGCCAGGTCTCGTTGAACTCGGTCTGCTCACCGTTCTCATCGAGAATACCGTGAAAGATCACCGTGGCCTCGGCCCTGCCGCCGGTCTCGTGTACGTCGCCGAGCTCTGCGAACAAACGAACGATGTCCGTGCGATTGTTGGCCGGTTGCTTGCTGCGCTCTTCACGCAGCAAGTTGTAGAGCTCGGGCGTGACGTACTCCTGGATACCCGTGAAATCGTTATTGTCCCAGGCGCGCTGTAGGGTCATGAAATGCTCCTTGGCGCCGGATAGAAAGCGTTCGCGGTCGAACCAGGCCGGTAGGCTGCCGAAGGTGGCACCGCCCATCGGAGCGCCAGGCATCGACTGGAAGGTCTGGGGCTCGATCGGCGACTGGCGCTCGGCCGTTTGCTGGGGGCCGGCGGCAGCGACGGTGCGGCGGCGTGCCAACAGTCGGAACAGCAAGAAACCAAGGCCGGCGATCAGCAGGATGTCCATCAGCCGAAGTTCGTCGAAGGCGCCACCAAAGAACAGCGCCGCCAGCAGCCCGCCGGCGAGCATGCCCCCCAGCATGCCGGGCATGCGTGAGCCGGTGGCCTGGTTCGGTTGTGCCTGGCGTGCCGGAGTGGCCTGGCTGGGAGCTGCGGCTGGCCGGTCGGCCGAGCGCGAGAAGCTGCCAACATTACCGCCGCCGCCCATGCGGCGGGCTTCGGCATGTTCGACGGCCAGGCCAAAGCCCAGCACAGCGACCATCAGCATGACGAGGAAGTGACGCATCGAAGGGTTCTCTCTGCAAGGAATGGAGGTAAAGTCGAATTTGGGAGTCCCATTCTAACGGGTATGCTGAGGCCGTGATGACAAAAAATGGGAAGAAATCATGCGCGTGACAAGCAAACAGAGTCTGCTGCTGATCGTGGACCTTCAGGCCGGCCTGCTGCCGGTCATCAATGGTGGTGACCAGGCCGTGGCTGAGGCGGCGTGGCTGGGAGGAATCGCCGGCACCCTGGGCGTACCGGTCTGGGTCACGGAGCAGTATCCCCAAGGCCTGGGTGGCAGCGAGCCGCGGCTGCTGGAAGCGCTACCCGGCCATCGACTGTGGCGTAAGGTGCACTTCAATGCCCATGCCGAGCCGGATTTTGCCGCTGCGCTCGAGGCGAGCGGCAAGCGACAGATCGTGTTGTGCGGCAGCGAAGCGCATATTTGCGTGTTGCAGACTGGCCTGGGGCTGCTGGAAGCGGGCTACGAGGTGTATTGGCTCAGCGAGGCGACGGTCAGCCGGCGCGCGGAGGAGGCAAGGCTCGCCCGCGAGCGCATGATACGTGCGGGCGCGACCCCGGTGAGTGCCGACATGGTGGCCTACGAGTGGCTCGAGCGCTGTGACGAGGAGCCTTTCCGCCAAGTCCACAGGCGTTATCTCAAGCCACGTTCGGCGCGTCCGCTACGTTTCTTCTGATCCGCTCAGCTCTGGTCCTCGCGGCGAGTGAAGACCAGGGTATCGCCTTCCGACATGGCGGGGTTGAAGGCATAACCCGCCACATCGAACGCCTTGAGATCCTCAGGGGCATTCAGACGCTGATGAATCATCCAGGCAGCCATGAGGCCGCGCGCTTTCTTGGCATAGAAGCTGATGATCTTGAACTTGCCGTTCTTCTCGTCCTTGAACACTGGTGTGATCACACGGGCATCCAGCCGCTTGGTATCGACGGCCTTGAAATACTCGTTGGAGGCCAGGTTGACCAGCACCTTCGAGCCGCTTGCGGCAATGGCTTCATTGAGCGCTCCGGTCAGGATGTCTTGCCAGTACGCGTAAAGATCCTTGCCGGCAGGGTTGGGTAGCCGAGTCCCCATCTCGAGGCGGTAGGGCTGGATCAGATCGAGCGGGCGCAGCAGACCATACAATCCTGAGAGGATACGCAGGTGTCGCTGGGCGAATTCGTTGTCGTCGTCGCTGAAAGTGCTCGCCTCGAGGCCCACGTAAACGTCGCCCTGAAAGGCTTGGGCTGCCGGCTTGGCGTTTTCGGGCGTGAAGCGGGGCTGCCATTCGGCGAAACGGGCGGCGTTGAGCCCGGCTAGCTTGTCGCTGATGCCCATCAGCTCACTCAGCTGCTGTGGCGAGTAGTCACGGAGGATGGAAACGAGTCGCTGGCTATGGTCGAGAAAGTCCGGCTGCGAGTGGATGGCCGTCGTGGCAGGGGTCTCGAAATCCAGCGTCTTCGCTGGCGAGATCACGCTCAGCATGGGGCACTCCTGTACCTGGAAGTGGCGAATCGGGAATGGCCCGAGTATATCAGCCACGAGATGATCACGGGGCTATCGCAACGATAGCCCTGGAGCATGAGAGAGTTGGCGAAGAAGGCACCTTCAAGGGCAAGGGTTCGGAATCTGTCGGTGTACCTCATCAATGGCGTCGAGCACGCTCTGTTCGAGCTTGAGCGCCTCACTGGCCAAGTTGCTCTCGAGCTGTTCCATCGTGGTGGCGCCAATTATGTTGCTAGTGAGGAAACTGCGCGAATTGACGAAGGCCAGCGCCATCTGGGCCGGATCCAGTTCGTTTTCCCGGGCGATATCGACATAGGCGCGGGTAGCCTGCTCGGCGAGCGGTGAGGTATAGCGTTTGAAGCGCTCGAACAGCGTCAGGCGAGCGTTTTCGGGGCGCGCACCAGCCAGATACTTGCCGGACAGTACGCCGAAGCCGAGCGGCGAATAGGCCAACAGGCCCACGTTCTCGCGATGAGCGATCTCGGCCAGGCCGACTTCGAAAGACCGGTTGAGCAGATTGTAAGGATTCTGGATCGAGGCCACCCGCGGCAGGTCGAGTCGTTCGGCCAATTGCAGGGCCTTCATCACACCCCATGGCGTTTCGTTGGAAAGGCCGATGGCGCGAACCTTGCCGGCATCGACCAGTTCCTTGAGTACGCCCAGGGTCTCTTCCAGCGGGATGGCTTCTTCCTCTTCGTCGTGCTCATAGCCCAGGCGGCCGAAATAGTTGGTCGAGCGTTCGGGCCAGTGCAACTGGTAGAGGTCGACATAATCGGTTTGCAGCCGGGCAAGGCTGGCATCGATGGCCTGGTGGATGTGCTGACGATCGAGGCGTGGACCACCACGGATATGCTCGAGGCCGGGGCCGGTCACCTTGGTGGCGATGATGACGTCATCGCGACTGTCGCGCCGCTTGAGCCAACTGCCGATATAGGCTTCGGTACGTCCCTGTGTCTCGGCGCGGGAGGTACTGGATACATTTCGGCCGCATCGATGAAGTTGATGCCGAAGGCTACGGCGCGGTCGAGCTGCTCGTGTGCTTCGGCTTCGCTGTTCTGCTCGCCGAAAGTCATGGTGCCCAGGCACAGGCGGCTGACTTCGATGCCCGTGTCACCAAGCGGTCGCGTCTGCATCGTCGCTCCTGTAGAAGATGGGATCGGTAGCGTTCTTATTGCGCATCCAACGCCATGCTAGCCGAGGCCTACCAAGGCAGCAAATCATAGGGGTTGAGTCACCGCCGAGGCGAGCGTATGCTGGCGACCCTCAGCGGCCCCGGCGGAGTCCCGTGGTAGCCTCAAGACTGGCCATGACGCAGACCACAGGGTGGTGTGGATCCGTCATGCGGCTTCAAGACGAACGCAAGGTTGTTTGCACATGACGCAGGCATCATCACTGTTCACCCGACTCGAATACCGTCTTGCAGAACAGCTGTTCCATACGCGCTGGTTGCCGCGCTCGCCGCGAACTCAGCGCTTGACCATGCATCTCTTCGAGCGTTGCGCCGACGCCGGTCACCCTGGCGCGCTCTCGCTCTATGGGCACGTGCTCTTTCACCGTGGCATCAGTCCCCAGGACAAGGCGCGCGGCGCCCGTTACGTTCTCGAGGCGGCGCAGGCCGGCAACCTCAAGGCTCAATACCAGGCCGGAAGGATTCTCGAGCACGGCTGCGCCCAGTACCCTCGCCGTGAGGAACGTGCCGTGACCTGGTATGCCCGTGCCGGCGAGGCCGGGCATCCGCTTGCTGCCGCACGCCTGGCCAAGGCCTACCGCCTGGGCGAGCTCGGGTTGCCGGTGGATAGCGTCCAGGCCGCTCATTGGCAGGCTCTTGCCGACCGCCATGCGGGCCTGGAAGGTGACGAGCTGGACAGCGACGACGTCCAGGCCCGACACTGACCTTTCCCTTAACGGCTTCCGCCAGCCGGCCCTACTCTCGAGGACACGCCCATTCGTGACGCTTCCGACATTGCTGGATATCGAGGCGTCCGGATTCGGGCGCGGTAGCTACCCTATCGAGATCGGCCTGGCACGGGCCGATGGAAGCTGCTGTGCCTTTCTCATCCAACCCCTGGATGAGTGGACCCATTGGGACCCCAAGGCCGAGCTGCTGCATGGTATCTCCCGGGCGCGGCTGCTGCGCGAAGGGCTGCCCGTGGCCCAGGTGGCTCGCTGGCTCAATGATGAGCTGAGCGAGATCGGCATGGCCTACAGCGATAGCTGGGGCTATGACAATACCTGGCTGTCGTTGCTGTTCCATCATGCTGGCATGCTGCCTGCCTTTCGCCTCGAAGCGCTGCGTATTCTGCTCAGCGAGCATCAGCTGGCCCTGTGGCACCGTACCCGGGAAGCGCTGGTCAAGGAGCTGGGGATACGCCGGCACCGTGCCGGTGAGGATGCACGGTTGCTGCAGCTCACTTATCAGCGAACGCTCGAGCAGGCCGGCTGATAGCCATCTTCAGCCCTCGCCGCTTACCGCGAGCAGTACCTTGCCGATGTTGGCGTCCCGCTGCACATGAGCGTGGGCGGCTTCGGCCTCGTCGATTGACCAGGTTCGATCGATCAAGGGCCGAAACTCGCCGCTTGCCAGGCGCGGCCAGACATGGGCCAGCAGCGCGTCGAGTATGGCTCCCTTGGCCGCTGGTGGCTTGGCGCGCAGCGTCGAGCCGATCAGCCGCTGGCGTTTCATCAGCATACGGCCCAGGTCGAGCTCGGCGCGGCGCCCTCCCATGAGTCCGATCAGCACCAAGCGTCCGTCGGCATTGAGCACACGCTGATTGTCCGCCAGATAAGCGCCGCCCACGGGGTCGAGGATCAGGTCGGCGCCGCCCCATTGCTTCACGGCTTCCACGAAACTGCCCTGATGACGGTTGAACACACCGCCGGCACCCAGCTCACGGCAGGCGGCAAGCTTGTCATCGCTACCCGCGGTGACGAAGCAGGGGTGACCGAAGGCTCGGCAGAGCTGGATCGCCGCGGTGCCGACACCGCTGGCACCGGCATGCAGCAGAACGTGTTCACCGGCCGCCAACTGGCCCTCCATGAACAGATTGAGCCAGGCGGTGGCGAACACCTCGGGCAGCGCTGCCGCCTCACGCAGGCCAAAGCCCTCTGGCAGTGGCAGCACCTGCCGTGCATCGACCACGACTTCCTCGGCATAGCCGCCGCCCGCCAGCAGGGCGCAGACCCGATCCCCAGGACGCAGACTGTCGACGCCGGGGCCGACCTCGACCACCGTGCCGCTGATCTCGAGGCCAAGAATATCGCTGACTCCTGGCGGCGGCGGGTAATGACCGGCTCGCTGCATCAAGTCGGCACGGTTGACGCCGGCCCAGGCGACCTTGATGCGCACTTCTCCGGCGGCGGGGCCGGGCACGCCGGGGTGCTCGAGCCAGAGCAGGCGATCTTCATCGACGGCAATGGCATGCATGGCGATCTCCTAGGTTGCGGTCTCGGCGAGGCGGGCTTCCAGGGCATCCAGCAGGGCGGCGGGCTCCTCGGCATCAATAAGGCAGGATCGGGTACGGGCGTTGAGGAAGCCGTGCTCCACGGTACTGTCGAGGAAAGTCAGCAGTGGGGAATAGAAGCCGGCGGTATCGAGTACGCCGATGGGCTTGTCGTGCAGCCCCAGGTACTGCCAGGTCCAGGCCTCGAATAGCTCTTCCAGGGTACCGATGCCACCGGGCAAGGCGATGAATGCATCGGCGTGAGCCGCCATGCTGGCCTTGCGCTCGTGCATGTTGTTCACGCGAATCAGCGTGGGCAGCCCTTGGTGCGCCTGTTCCCGCTCCACCAGATGATCGGGCATCACCCCAATGACGTCACCGCCGCCTTCCAGCACGGCGTTGGCCAACGCGCCCATAAGGCCGATGCGGGCGCCGCCATAGACCAGGCAGTGGCCACGTGCGGCCAGTTCACGTCCCAGGGCCCGGGTTGCTTCCAGAAAGGCGGGATCCCGACCGTCGCGGGAGCCCAGGTAAACACAGAATCTCGACATGCGCATCTCCTTGGCAAGCCCTTATCCTAGCCGGCCGGGAGAGGCTTCGAAAGGCTGGTTGTGGTCTTAGGGGAGCGCGTCGGCCACGGCGAATTCGGCGTCGAGCCATTGGCCGATGACATTGGAGCCGCAGAGATGGTGGGCGTACTGGGTATGCAGGCAGCGCACCTGGTCCCAGTTGGCGATGCCGCCGATGCCGCGCTCGCGCAACACCGCCTCATAGCCGAGGCGTTCGACTTCGCTACGCTGCGCTGCGCTCATGTAGCGCCAGCGGGTCTCGACATAATCGTGATGGCTGGCATGGTAGGCGGCGAGAAAATCGGCATCGTCCTTCAGCCTTGCCTCGAGCTGCTTGATCACACCGCTGGCTTCGATGCGGGAGATGTCGATCTTGAGTCGCTCGGAGCAGAGCCAATAGAGCGTGGGAAAGGGCTTGCCATCGACGATGGGGGCCATGCGCAGCACCAGGGGAGTGCCTTCGCCATCGGTGGCGGCAACCGCCTCGATGCCGCGTGGGGCTCGCCCCAACTGCTCGGCGATGATGGTCAGCTGGCGGGCGTCAGGCGTCTGGTCGGTCTGGATCACCATCGTTGCGGTCCCGTACGAACTTGTTGGAGCGGCCCACGGCGCGAAAGAAGGTCCGGTTGAGCTGCTCGGGCGTGGGCACGTAGCCGCGCCACTGGCGTTCGCAATACTCGTTGGCCCGCGCCATCAGCACGTCGTAGAGGCGATTGAACGGCGCATCATAATCGTAGGGGTCGGCCCCGAACAAGCGGATATGGGGGTAGTCGGCAAAACGCTCCATGAAATAGCGCTCCAGGTCGGCCTCGACGGCACGGTGTTGGGCAACGTTATCGGGGTCGAGCCAGAGGTTGTAGCGGATGGCCATGATGGACTCCTGGCGGCGATGAATGGCCCGTATTGCTGCGGGTCATGGAGCTTTGACCACATGATGCCGGAATCGGCTCATGCAGATTCAGGTTCGGGCCAGGCATGCCAGGCGAGCCTGGCACAGGCGAATCAGGTCGGCGGGGGCCAGGGCGATCTCGAGGCCGCGCCGTCCGCCACTGACGTGTATCCGCTCGAGGCCCTCGACGCTGGCATCGAGAAAAGTGGGCAATCGTTTCTTCTGGCCCAGCGGACTGATGCCGCCCAGCACGTAGCCGGTGGCGCGTTCGGCCTCGGCCGCCTCGGCCATGCTCGCACGCCGGGCACCGGCTGCCTTGGCTAGCGCCTTGAGGTCGAGCTGGCCGGTGACCGGCACGATGCCCACCGCCAGGCGGCCATCGCCGAGGCGGGCAACCAGGGTCTTGAACACGCTCTGGGGGGCGAGCCCCAAGGCGCGTACCGCCTCCTCGCCGTAGGCTGGCGAGCGGGGGTCGTGTTCGTAGCTGAGCAGTTCGAAGGCGGCGCCGTCGCGCTCCAGCGCCTTGACGGCCGGGGTCATGCGTCGCTTGTCTCCTCGAGCGGCTGCAGGTGGGCCTCGAGTGCGGTGCGTAGCTTACCCGAGACAGGGACGGCACGTTTCAGGTCGTGGTCGAAGTGTACCATCACGGTATGCCCAAGGTTGGTCAACTCCCCTTTCTGCCAGGCCTCCTGGGTCACGGTGAAGGAGCTGTTACCCAGCCGCGAAACGTAGGTACGGATTTCGATGTCGCTGCCGTAGTGCAACTCGGCACGATAGTCGATCTCCATGCGCGCCATGATTAGCCGCCACTTGCGTGGGTCCAGGTCCGGCGTGAACAGACGAAACAGATCGTTGCGTGCCAGCTCGAACCAGGCGGGCAGCCGGGTATTGTTGACGTGGCCGAGGGCATCGGTGTCGTAGAAGGCGGGTTCGATGGTGCGCACGAACATGTGAGAGTCCCTTTGCTGTTTGCGGTCTTGGGGCATGCCGGTGTCAGTAGGACAGCATTGCCCCGAGCAAACGCTAGGTCAAGTGCCGGCGGACTGCCTCTCGCCATGCCATGCCTGCAGCCGCATCCAGCCCAGCAGCCACAGGGTAGCGACCGCGAATCCCGCCAGAGTGCCCCACAGCAGGCCCAGCGTGGCATAGGTGAGCGAGATGCAAAGGGCGTAGCAGAGCAGCGCACCCAGGCCGGCCGGATAATGCTTGATCACCGTGGCGGCCGGTGCCGCGCCGTGGGTGAGGTGCAGGATCACCAATAGCGGATACATCGAAATCGGAAACGCTGCCAGCATCCCGGCCCAGGAAGCCGGCAGCACGTGAGCCAGGCCGGTGACCAGGAAGACGATGGCGGTGGCAAGCCCGGCGCGAAGCACAAGCGGTCTCCAGCGTGAGCTGTCATGACGCACCCTGACCCGGGTTTCCGGCACGTGCCGATAGAGCCAGGTGAAGGCAAAGATGGCAACCAGCGTCACCAGGGTGCCGCTCAAGCGATCGAAATCGAAGCGTGTCAGCACCAGACTGGTCAGCCACCAGGCGGCGAGGCCGCCGGCGGTGCCACTCAGCACACCGCGAAGGCCGTCGCGACGACCGCACAGCAGGTAGCCGCCGCCCAACGCCATGGTGGCGGTGAAGCCAGCCAGGCTGAACACGGCGCTCTCGGCGGCGAAGCCGGGTGAAATCTCCAGGCCGATGAAGAACAGCGCGATGGCAGTGCCCAGGGGGTAGCCGGAAAGCAGGCCGGCCACGCGGGTACTGACGCGCTCGGCAACGATCGACAGACCGAGCACGATACCGATCGAAACCAGCAGCTTGGCCAGCTGCCAGCTCAGGGGTACATCCATGACTTATTCCTTGAGGTGAGAACAGCGCAACTAGACGAGGCGCAGGCCCTGGCGATCGGCCCAGGCGGCGCCCACCGCGTGGGTCAGCATGTCCTGCAGGTGAGCCGGCAGGGCGGCACGTGCCTCGTCGACATTGGCAAACTCGCGGTTGCGCAGCCAGCAATAAGCCCAGGCGCAGGCCTCGTCATCATCCTTCGGTACCGGGCGTGCCGGCATCTGGACCAGCAGGAAGGTGGCGGTGCGTGCCGCCCACAGCGGAATACGGTCCCCCGCCTCGTCCTGGCTCCACTCCGCCAGGGTGGCACCATCGGGCGTGGCATCGGGCTCGCCCACGCGGGCCACCCGGGCCGTCTCGGCCAGGATCAGCGCGAGGCGGTCGGGATCGCCCTGGCCGAGCTCGAGCCACTGGCCGATCAGCGCCGGCATGCCCCGACGAACCTTGGCATAGAAGCCGCTTTGCGGCATGGTTTTGCTCATACAGCTGTTTCCCGAGGAGAGAACATGGAGTTCGATTTTGCCACGCCCGTCGAGCGTCGCCACCCCGCCGGGGGCGAGTGGCCGTCGCAGAAGTGGCACCGCTATGATGCCAGCATCCTGCCGCTATGGGTGGCCGACATGGATTTTCGCTCCCCCCGCAGGTGATTGAAGCGCTGCGGGCACGGGTCGATCACGGTGTCTTCGGCTATGGCGTGGTGCCCGACAGCCTCGAGCGCACCCTCTGCGAGTGGAGTGCCCGGGAGTACGACTGGCCGATCGAGCCGGAGTGGCAGCTGTGGCTGCCCGGCGTGGTGCCGGCCCTGCACCTGGCCAGCCTGGCCCTGACCGAGCCGGGCGAGGGGGTGCTGACCAGCACACCGATCTACCCGCCGTTCCTGAAGGTGGCCGAGCGTACCGGGCGCCTGGCCCAGCTGGCTCCACTGGGCGAGCCAGCGGCTCCCGGTGAGCCGTGGCGGCTCGACCTGGAAGCGCTGGAGGCGGCGATAACGCCCGAGACGCGACTGCTGCTCTGGTGCCATCCCCACAATCCCACCGGCCGGGTCTGGCGGCATGAGGAACTGGCCGGGCTGGCGGCGTTGATCGAACGGTACGACCTGCTGGTGGTGTCCGACGAACTGCACTGCGACCTATTGCTGGAGGATGGCGCCGTGCATCGACCTCTGGCCGCTGCCTTTCCGTCCCTGGCGGCACGTATCATCACGCTGTGGGCGCCCTCCAAGACCTTCAATCTTGCCGGTCTCACCACGGCCTGCGCGGTGATTTCCGATGCCTCGCTGCGTCAGCGTTTCGCCGCCGCCATGCGAGGATTGCTGCCGGACGTCAACGTATTGGGATTGGTGGCCGCCGAGGTCGCCTATGGCCAATGCAATACATGGCGCCAGGCCCTGCTCGAGACGCTCCGCGGTAACCGCCAGACGCTCAGCGAGCGCGCCGCCATGTGGCCGGGCGCGAGCATGAGCGTACCGCAATCGACCTATCTGGCCTGGCTCGACCTGCGCCGTGCCGAGGGGCTGGCAGGTCGGCAGGGCTCGCCGCAGCGCATTCTGATGCAGGAAGCGGGAGTAGCGCTCTCCGATGGTGCAGATTTCGGTTGGCCGGGCTTCGTGCGGCTCAACTTCGGTACCACGGCAGCGCAGCTGGACGAAGCCCTGCTGCGCCTGGATACGGTGCTGAGAACGTAAGCCGAAGCAGCAGGTGGCCCGCCGGGCCACCTGCCTTTCTCTCGGCAAGGCGGGTCAATAGAGCAGGGTGAACAGCCGGCGACGATAGGTGACGGTCAGGGGATGGTCGGCGCCCAGGGCGTCGAAGACCCGCAGCAAGGTCTTGCGCGCCACATCGTCGCCATAGCCGCGATCACGGCGCATGACCTCGAGCAGCCCTTCCAGTCCGCTCTCGTAGTCGCCGTCGGCCACTTGGCGCAGGGCGCGCTTGTAACGCGCCTCGCTGTCGTCGCGACCGGCCAGCGCGGCCAGCTCGTCGTCGCCAGGCGCCTCCTCGCGGAATTCGATACTGGCGCGCACGCCGCGTGCCGGGGCGGCATCGCGCTCCTCCGGTGGCAGATTGTCGAGCAGCGCCAGGGCCTCCTCGCTGCGGCTCTCCGCCACCAGAGCCCGGGCCAGCTCCACCTGATAGGGAGCATGATCGGGATTTTGCTGCACGAGCTGCTCGTAGAGGGCGCGTGCCGTAGCAGCGTCACCCTGGGCCAAGGCTTCGGCGGCCTGCTCCTCGGGGCTTGCCGGGGCATCCTCAGGAGCGGGGAAATAACGCCCCAGCCATTCGCGAACCTCCTTCTCCGGCAGTGCCCCCTGGAAGTGATCCACCAGGCCGCCCTGGCTGATCAGCTTGACGTCTGGCACCGAGCGTACGCCGAGCTGGGCGGCGATCTCCTGATTATCCTCGATGTTGAGCTTGGCCAGGATGAAGGCGCCGCGATATTCGCGCGTCAGCTTCTCCAAGATTGGCATCAGTGCCTTGCATGGCTGGCACCAAGGAGCCCAGCAGTCGAGCAGCACCGGCACCTGCATGGAGAGTTCCAGCAGCTGCTGGATGTTGTTGTGATCGACGTCGACGATGAGCTGCTCGTCGCTGGGTGCCGTGTCCCGTGAAGGGGAGGAGGGTTCCTGGGGTGCCGTCAGCGGGGCACCACTGCGAGGGTCGACGATGGACATGGGTAAGGCCTTGGGCAAAGGGATGAGTTTGTTCGAAAGATGCGGGTAAAGGTGGCGGGATTCAAGGGGCAAGGGGCTTGTCGCACGTCGCGTTGGCTGGAGTGGGGTGGTGAGCGCGGCAACCGTGCGGGGGCTGTGGTAGTCTCGTGTTCGTTCGCCCCGACGGGGCCGGGCGTCCAGATATGAGGACCGTGGGATGGCAACGTACCGACTGAATCGCGACAGCGACCTTATCGACAACCCTTCACCGAGATGCGCCTGCATGCTGGTGCTGGATACCTCCGCGTCGATGTTCGGGCAGCCGATCCGTGAATTGAACGCTGGCGTGCAGGCTTTCATATCGGCCATTCAGGAGGACGACATGGCCGCCTGCTCGGTCGAGCTGGGCGTGATCACCGCCGGCGGCAAGGTGACCGAACAGCTGCCCTTCACCACGGCCATGAACATATCCCAGTGCCGCCAGTTCACCGCCTCTGGCCTGACCCCGCTGGGCAGCGCCATGGAGCTGGCGCTGGATCGCCTCGAGGAGCGCACCGCCGCTTATCGCAAGGCGGGGGTCGCCTACTACCAGCCGTGGCTCGTGGTGATCAGTGATGGCGTGCCGACCGACCAGTGGCAGGCGGCTTCGGTGAGGGCACGAACCCTGGCTCAGCAGCGCAAGCTGGTGGTGATGCCGGTGGGCGTCGAGGAGGCGGATCTCGATGCCCTGAGTGCTTTTTCCACCCGGCCGGCCAAGCGTCTCGACGGGCTGAAGTTCCGTGAATTCTTCCTCTGGCTCTCGGCCAGCATGAGCCGCGTTTCGGCATCCTCGTCGACCACCGATCAGGTCAAGTTGCCGCCGACGGATAGCTGGGACAGCATCTAAGCGGGCGACGTCACCAGGACGGAACCGGAAGCATGCGGTACGCGATGCCAGCCGTGCCTGCGGCACGAGATATGATAATGGGTGCGAGGAGCGGCATTGGAGGAGGTCGAGTGGTGACACGCGGACGAGTAGTCATGGATTCGCAGGGCAAGGAGCGCCAGCTCGGCAAGCGCCTGGAACGCGGGGGCGAGGGAGAGATCTATGCGCTGCGCGACCGTCCCGATGTGATCGTCAAGTGGTACTACCCCGAGGTGCTCGACAAGCGTGGCGAGGAGCTGCATCGCAAGGTAGAAGCCATGCGCGGTCTGCGTGACGCACACATGACGCGCGACGTGTGCTGGCCGTTGATCCGGGTCTTCGACCAGCAACAGCGCTGGATCGGCTTCGCCATGTACCGGGCGCGTGGGGTGAAGATGAGCTTCCTGGCTCATGCCCTGCTCTATCAACGTTATTTTCCCGGTCTCGACCGGCGCCGTGTCGTCGGCTACCTGATTCGCTTCGTCGAGATCGTCCAGCAACTTCACGATGCCGGGGTCTGCATCGGCGACTACAACCTCAACAACGTCTTCTGCGTGCCGTCGTCCGACCAGGTGACGCTGATCGATTGCGACAGCTATCAGTTGAGGGTTGGCGGCACCTTCTATCCCTGCCCCGTGGGCAGCCCTGACATGACGCCCAAGGAACATCAAGGCGTCTCCTTCCGCCATGTCGTACGCACGCCTCGAAGCGAAGCCTTTTCGCTGGCCATCGTACTGTTCAAATGCCTGATGCTGGGGCGGCATCCCTACGATATCGTTGGCGGTGACGACCCGGTGCGCAACCTTCGCCGTGGCAACTTCGCCTATGGCCGCGGCCAGCGCGATGTGCCCCAGGGCGTATGGTACGAACTCTGGCGCGAGCTGCCCGAGACCATTCGCGACATGTTCGTGACCACTTTCACGGTTGGGGCCGATGCGCCCATCCAGCGTGCCACGCTGTCCCAGTGGCATGTTGCGCTGAGTGAATATCGCGAGGCGATGGCGGCCGGCGAGCACGCGGTGCAGCTTGCCACGCCGGGCCGGCCCCAGCGTTCGCAGGTGCTGTATGCCCGTTGAAACCGACCGGATCGAGAGCGTTGCGGTGCCTGCCTGGTCGGCCCTGGCCGTTGCCACGGCCGGGTTGGCTCATCTGGAGAGCGAGCCTCCGCTGCCTTGCCAGGATGCTGCGGGTGTCGCGACGGAGCCGCGCCCCGTATTGGTGGTAGCCGACGGCGCCGGCAGCTCGCCGGCCTCGGAGCTTGGGGCGCGTACGCTGGTCAGCGCCATGCGGCGCCTGGCCGATACGCTGGACGCCCAGTTGGCCTGGCTGCTCGATGGTCGCGAGGAGCCAGGGCGCGAGGCTGCGCGCCAGTTCGCTGAGCTGTTGGTGCGCCATGCCAGTGGCACCCTGGCTGACCGGGCTGCCGAGCAGCAAAGGCCGGTGCGCGACCTGCGCTGTACGCTGCTGCTGGCGCTGGTCGGGCGCGAAAGGCTGCTGTGGCTCAAGGTGGGCGATGGCGAGCTCGTGCTGGAGCGGGCAGTACCCATCGAGCCCGAGGAGGGCGGTGAAGCCGAGCTGGCGCCGCACCTCTCGACCCTGGGCGAGCGCGGCAAGGGAGAGTTTGCCAACCAGACGGTTTTCGTCGACGAGCGCCTGACCTTCGAGCAGGTCCAGTACGGCTGTGAGCCGGTGACGACCCTGACCGGTATTGCGTTGATGAGCGACGGAGCGGCCGAGAAGCTGGTTTCGTTCGATGGTACACAAGTCTCGGGGCAGATCAGCCACTGGCTCGACGACCTGCGCCGCGGGCGGCTGCGCCAACGTGACCTGGTGCGACGCTTCTATAGCGAGAGTTTTTGCCACGGCACCAGCGGCGATGACCGCAGCATCGCCCTGCTGGCCAGGGAACTGGAAGCGCTGTGAGGCGTCGATGGCCATGAAGGGACGCGACCTCCAGCGTGGACGCGGGGACTGGCAAGAGTCGTGCACGCCGTAGGCTATGCTTTGCCATAGAGGCTCCAGCAGCTGTCGACTCGCCGCGATGCCAGGTATAGCTCTCCATCGGCGATGCGTAGGCAGACGATGCGACTGCCGCTGCACAGGAAGTGCCCAAGGATGGAGGAAGCGATGCAGAAGCCGCAGTACAGGCCGGACATCGATGGCCTGAGGGCGATAGCCGTCATCCTGGTGGTCGCTTATCATGCCGAGATCCCAGGATTTGACTTCGGGTTCATCGGCGTAGATGTCTTCTTCGTCATCTCCGGCTACCTGATCACGAGTTTGCTGATAAGGGAGCTGGAGCGCACCGGCGACATAAGCCTGCTCGCCTTTTACGGTCGCCGTGTCCGGCGGCTGATGCCGGCCATGGTCGTCGTGATCCTGTCCTCCCTTGTCCTTGGCTACCTCCTCCTCACCCCTGTGGGACAGCAGCAGAATCTGTCTGAATCGGCTATCGCCTCCATCGCATTCTTCGCCAACTATTATTTCATCGCGACGACAGGCGGCTATTTCGATGGCCCCACCGACCAGGTGCCATTGCTGCACATGTGGTCCCTGTCGGTGGAAGAGCAATTCTACGCCATCTGGCCAATCCTCCTTATCGCGAGCCTGTCATTCGCCAGGCGCCATGGAAAACGGCCGTGGATCGTCTTTTCGACACTTGCCGCGTTAGGAATCGGTGCCTCTTTTTGCTACGGGTGGTGGCTTTCCAGCGCCAATCCGAATGCGGCTTATTTCTCGGTTCTCTCCCGTGGCTGGCAGTTGTTGGCGGGCTCACTGCTGGCGTGTGTGTTGGGGCGCGGGCTGCTTCCGCAGGCTTCGAACGCCGCCCGGTCTACCCTGGCTGCGCTCGCAGCGGCGCTGCTGCTGGCAGCGACGTTCGTCATCGAGGGCTCCCACGCGTATCCCGGCTGGATGGGAATGCTGCCCGTTCTCTCGGCGGTGGCATTGATCGTGGCCGGGTTCGGCCGAGCTTCGAACCCCTTGTCCCGGTTGCTCGCCACGCGGCCCTTCGTCTTCGTGGAAAGATATCCTACCCCTGGTATCTCTGGCACTGGCCCTTACTGGCCATGTCCCGCGCCTATCACCTGGGTGAGGGTGATCTGGAGCGTGACGTGATGCTGGCATCTCTCTCGTTCTTTCTCGCATTCCTAACCTATCGCCTGGTGGAAATCCCTGCCGCGTGCTTCTTTACGAGGCGATCCGTATCCCACAAGCAGCTCGTCAAGCTGGGCGGATTGGCGTCTCTCCTGCTCGCCCTCGCCGCGTTCGGGTTGATGAGCCATGCCAACCAGCAGAAGAGCACGGGCTTCTATCGACAACTGGACCGGGCGGCGGAAGATGTGCCTGAGCTTCGAGGAGAGTGCCATTTGAGCACCCCCTTCCAGGGGCTGCCGGATGCATCCAATTGTGTGAATCGTTCCGATATGGGCGCGCCGGATCTGCTGCTCTGGGGGACTCCCACGCGGACCACTATTCCCCGATGCTGGAGGAGCTATCCGGAGTCCTGCAGTTTTCTTTCCTGCAGAGATCCTTCAGTACTTGTCCGCCATTGATAGGCTATTCCCACGGTTATTCTCAGGGCCATCCCCGGGAGAACGATCGGAACTGTGAGCTGTTCAAGGAGGCTCTGACCGATGAACTCGCTGAGTTGACTCAGAGGGGGCTGTCGGGGGTCGTGTTGAGTGCCAGTTGGCTGGGACGAGCGAGCAGCGAGAGCCACCTGTCGCTGGCGGAAAAGGGGCTCAGGAATACCGTCGATCTTCTGCTCGAGCATGGGCTGAGGGTGGTTGTCGTAGCGCCCACGCCTGTGTTCAGCGTACCCATGACGGACTGTCTGGCCAGGCGAACCGTGGCGTCATGCAGCACCTACCAGCGGCGGCTGGAAAAACGCAGGGAGGCCATACTTTCCGTCATGCACGATATCGCCGAGGAGGAGCCGGGCGTCAGAGTCGTCGACTTCCATGCTCAGCTGTGTCCGGGCGGGAAATGCCATTCCCTGCTGGGAGACACCGTGGTGTATCGGGACGAGCACCATCTCACGACTCGCGCCGCCAGGGAGCTTTCTCCCTACGCGCGCAACGATATCGAATGGCTCCTGTAAAACCGACGGCCGTCGGTTCGGTGTCGAGCGGCAACAAAAAACCGAGGCTTCTGGCCTCGGCCTTCATATTTGGTAGCGGGGGCCGGATTTGAACCGACGACCTTCGGGTTATGAGCCCGACGAGCTACCAGACTGCTCCACCCCGCATCAACGTGCTGAGCATTCTACGCTTTTTCTGCGCTGTGTCAAGGTGGGCAGCAATCCTCGTGCAAGCGCTGCGCTTGTGTCCATAATCAGGAGGGGAAGCTTGAAGGCAAGCCCTTCAGTCAGCATCCTGTTACGGCTGGCCTGCTGTGCCAGGTCGAGCAATGCAACTACAAGTGTCATGATCAGGGAGGTGGACTATGACCCAAACAGCATCCGTTGCATGGGTAACCGGAGGAACCGGAGGGATCGGCTCGGCGATCTGTCGTGCGCTCGCCGCTGCGGGTTACCATGTAGTAGCGGGTTACCATAACCCGGAAAAGGCCAAAACCTGGCTCGAGACTCAGAAGGCCGACGGATTCGACAATATCTCCCTGTCAGGTATCGACCTGACCGACTATCAGGCATGCGAAGCCGGTGTGAAGGAGATCGAAGCGGCTCACGGGCCGATCGGCGTACTGGTCAACTGTGCCGGGATCACCCGCGACGGTACGATGAAGAAGATGACTCCCGAGCAGTGGCACGAAGTCATCGACACCAACCTCAACACGGTTTTCAACACCTGCCGCAGCGTCATCGAGAGCATGCTCGAGCAGAAGTATGGGCGCATCATCAACATCTCCTCGATCAACGGACGCAAGGGCCAGTTCGGTCAGGTCAACTATTCGGCCGCCAAGGCCGGCATGCACGGCCTGACCATGGCGTTGGCCCAGGAGACCGCTACCAAGGGCATCACCGTCAATACCGTATCGCCTGGCTATATTGCCACCGACATGATCATGAAGATTCCCGAGAACGTGCGCGAGGCGATCCGTGAGACCATTCCGGTCAAGCGCTATGGCACGCCGGAAGAGATCGCTCGGCTGGTGGTATTCCTGGCCGACAAGGAGTCCGGCTTCATCACCGGGGCCAATGTCGATATCAACGGCGGGCAGTTCATGGGTTGATCATCGCATCACCTGATCGGCGGGAGGCGCATGCCTCCCGCTTCTCGTTTGGGGCGACATCAGGGTGGTGGCAGGCGGGTCAGGCGCGTGAGAAGCGCATCGAACTCGCCGACTTCCTGTTGCCACTGCTCGGGTGAAACCGGTCCCGTAGCCAGCAGGTTGCGCAGTACGATGCGAACCTCTTCGGCACGACTTAGCTCGCGGCCAAGGCCCTCGTTGAGCCGTTCGACCTGGATGGCAAGCCGCAGGGGCTCATCGTGCTGGCTGACTCGGCCCATGGCAAGCAGCGACAGGTGCACGCGCAGGCGGGCCAATCGCTCCCTGACTTCCTCGGGCGCGGGCGGGTTCTGTCGCGCGGCGTTGCGCTGTTCATGGGCACCGCGCATGTCCTCGGGCAGGTCGAGTTCGCGGTCGAGGGTAACTTCCTCGCAGGCGTTCTCCTCGAGGCATCTGGCATCCGCCGCCAGGTGAGAGTCGAGCAGCGGACGACAAGCCTGCCAGCGTTGCACCTCCTCTACTACTGCCAAGCGTGCCAGCCGTTCGCGACGGGTACGCACGATGCCGCTCCAGCGACGCCGCATGCCCTCCGTGCGCCGTCCCGAGGGCAGTGGCTCGAGGGCTGCCGCCTGGTCGATGGCCTGCTCCAGCACCTGGGCGTCGGTGTGGTGAGCCGGTTGCCAGGCGTCCAGTCGGTCGATCAGAGCCTGCATCTCCTCGAGGCGCTGGCGTGCCCGCTGGGCACGGTCATCGCGCTGAGCCTCGCGCATGGCGAAGATTTGGTCGCAGACAGCACGGAACTCGCGCCACAGGGTCTGCTCTTCTCCACGCGGGGCGCGCCCCAGCTCGCGCCAGCGCTGTTGCAGGGTCTTGGCGTGCTCTGCCCGCGCATCGGGAGGCAGCGCCTTTTCGAGCAGGGCCTGGGCCTCGTCGATGAGCTGGCGCTTGGCGTCGGCGACTTCCTGGGCACGTTGGTCGATGAGGCTCTGCAGGGCGGAGAGAATGCGCCCGAAGCGTCGCCCGATGGCCTGGGCTTGGTCGCGTGGCACCGGAGAGTGGTGACGCCACTCTTCGCGCGCCTGATCGCGAATCCGTCGCAGCGCATCCGGATCGGCCTCGCTGGAGGGGGCTTCGAGCAGTGCATCGAGCTGGTCGCAGAGGGCGGTACGTGCCTCGAGGTTGCGGGTGCGCTCGCTGGCTTGACGTTCGCGCCAAGGGGCCAGCCGTTCATGGATGCGGTCAGAGGCACTGCGAAAGCGTTCGGAGAGTTCACGGCTGGCGGCGGCGTCGCCGAGCCCCTTCCAATCGCGTACGAACTGGCGATGACGCCGATCGAGCTCGGTATCGGTGATACCGATATCGCTGGCGAGTTCCTCGATGGCCTGGCACAGCTGCTCGCGCTTGGGGCCGGCGACGAAACCGCGCCAGTCGCGTAGCTCCGCCAGCCGAGCGCCAAGGCGCTTGAGTGTGGCCTGATGGGGGCGCAGGCTGGCCGCCGGTAGTGAGTCGGACCGGTGCTTGAGACTCTGGTGGAGCCGGCTGGCGCCCTTGAAGGCGCCGCGATCGAGCAACGTCTCCAACTGGGCGAGATCCTCGGCGAAACGTTCGAGACGGACCTCGATGTCTTCTTCCCGCGCCTGACCTTGCCCTACCTGGATTTGCCAGGCGCGGGCAAGGAGCGGCGTCGGTGGCAGCGTGTCGGGCCAGCGGCAGGCAGCGACAGCGGCCTGCAATCGCCCGAGCTCCTTCTCCTTCAGCGCCTGCCTGATTTCGTCGGTATGCGTCTCGAGGCGCTCCCAGGCGTCCAGAACACGATCATAATCCGCCAGCACGGCGTCGTAGCGTTCGCGCAGCGCCTGGTCGGTCACGTGGAGATCGGAGAGTGCCTGCCAGCGGTTGGCCAACAGCACTTTCTGCGAACGCAGACTGGCAATGTCCTGCCCGGTCAGCCGGTCGCCGCGAGGCAGGCTGGCGAGGCTCTCTTCCAATGCCACGAGCAGCGCCTCACGGGCTTCGGCTGCCTGTTCGCGGCGTCGGTCCGTCTCGGCAATGGCATGTTCCCGAGCCTCATGGTCGGAAATGGCCTTGCGGCAGTGCAGGCAGGCATCCTGGTAGCGGCGCTCCTGATCCTCCTCGGGCAGATCCGCGAGCGCGTCCCACTCACGCACCAAATGGCGGAATCGGCCGGCATAGAGCGGCTCCCAGGGGGCCCTGGCATGGGTCTCCAGCTTTACCAACAGCTCTTCGCGCTGTGCTCGTGCCGCGGCCAGGGAGGCCGCGTCGTTGCGCAGACGGCTCAGACGCTCGCGCGCCTGGCGCATGACCTGGCGGTCGCGGCGTGCCTGCTGGACCAGACGCTGCAGGCCGGCTTCGCTGGTCACCCGAACCGCTGCGGCATGTCGCACGGCGGCGATGCCGTTGTCGCAGGCTTGCGCGATGAGGTCTTCTTCCTCTTTCAGGCGCGCTACGGCTGCCAGGCGCAGCTGCTGGTTGTCGCCCTCCAGTGCCACGCGGGTCAACAGCTCTCTATCGTCGAGCCCCTCGACGGTGCGCAGGCGTTGGGCCAGGTCTAGGCCGCCGCTCTGGCCGGAGAGCAGGACGACCAGACGCTGGAGAACCTCGACCTGCTCGGGGTGACGACCGTGCAACGTGAGCAACATCTCGACTGCATCGATTCGCTCCAGAGCTGCCTGGCGAACGCCGACATCCGAATCGAGGCACAGTGCTTCCAGGGCTTGGCGCTGTTCGGGGTGCGCGGGGTCAAGCCGGCTGGCGGCCAGGCGTCGAACCTGGGCATCGGGGTGCTGCCAGCGCGGGGCAAGAAAGCGGCGGAGGAATCCGAGCATGAGACATCCTGAAGTAAGAGGCGCAAATCAGCGCTGCTGCGCAAGTCGCATTGTTGTGTCGAGTCGGCGTCTTTCGTCTAAGGTATGTTATCTAAGCACGCGCTGCGATTGTGGAAAAGCCTGTCGGAACAGGAGCGTGTAGGCGAGTGGCGACAATGGCAGCCGAGGCTTGGCTGGCCGTATCATCAGTTGCAGGGGGATGGGAGTCGCTTAGCTTTAGTCCCACGACCCGACAACACCCGAGTGGAGTCCGGCAATGAGCCTCAAAGTGGACAGGGCAGACATGGCATTCACCTTCAAGGGGGCATGCTGCCCATGACGGTCATGGAATTGGCGAGCGCCGATCCGGAGCAGATCCGTGAACAGCTCTCGGGCAAGCTTAGCCAATCTCCCGCCTTCTTTCAGCATACCCCCGTGGTTCTCAGCGTCGAGAAGCTCGACGAGCCTCATCTGGCCCTGGAGCGGATCTGTGCCGTATGTCGCACCCATAAGCTGCTGCCGGTGGCGGTGCGCGGTGGCGCCGATCCAGTGAAGCAGTCGGCTTGGGCGTTGGGCCTGGGCTGGTTTCCGCCCACCGACGGGGCGCGTACCCGCTCGCTCGAAGAGGTTCCGCCCGTTGAGGTGCCAGCGGCCAGCACACCTGAGGCGGCAGCCTCGGCGGCGAGTGGCGGACGCATCTATCGGGGCACGGTACGCTCAGGACAGCAAGTGAGCGCTCCCGACGGCGACCTGGTGGTCATCGGGGCGGTCAATGCCGGGGCGGAGGTACTGGCGGCGGGTAGCATCCACGTATATGGCGCGCTGCGCGGGCGTGCTCTGGCCGGGATCCATGGCGATACCGACGCCGGCATCTTCTGCCGCGAACTGCGCGCTGAGCTGCTCTCGGTAGCGGGCAATTACAAGCGTCTCGAGGACATCGATCCGCATCTGTTGGGCTCCTCGGTCCAGGTCGCCCTGCGCGATGCCCAGCTGGGGATTACCACCCTGGACTAGACAACCGTTTACACTCTACTTCGTCTTTTTTCGTCTATCCAAAGGAACGTGCAACTTGGCCAAGATCATCGTAGTGACCTCAGGCAAGGGTGGGGTCGGCAAGACGACCAGTGCAGCGGCCATCGCCACCGGGCTGGCGCTGCGAGGCAACAAGACCGTAGTCATCGACTTTGACGTGGGGCTGCGCAACCTGGATCTGATCATGGGCTGCGAGCGCCGCGTGGTGTACGACCTAGTCAATGTGATCCAGGGCGAGGCCGGTCTCAACCAGGCGTTGATTCGCGACAAGCGGGTCGACAACCTGCACATCCTGCCGGCCTCGCAGACCCGTGACAAGGATGCCCTCACGTCCGAGGGCGTCGAGAAGATCCTCGACACACTGGGCAAGGATTTTGATTACATCCTCTGCGACTCGCCCGCCGGCATCGAGCGTGGCGCGCAGTTGGCCATGTACTACGCCGACGAGGCGATCGTGGTGACCAATCCCGAGGTCTCCTCCGTTCGCGACTCTGATCGCATCCTGGGGCTGCTTGCCTCGAAGACGCGACGTGCCGAGCGTGGCGAGGACCCTGTCAAGGAGCATCTGCTGATCACCCGCTACAATGCGTCGCGTGTCGATCACGGCGATATGCTCAACCTCGAGGATATTCGCGAGATACTGGCCATCGATCTGATCGGTCTCATTCCCGAATCCGAAGCGGTGCTGCGTGCTTCCAACCAGGGCGTGCCCGTGACCCATGACGACGATAGCGATGCGGGGCAGGCCTACATGGATACCGTTTCGCGTCTGCTCGGAGAGGAAGTGCCGCTGCGCTTCCACGAACTCCAGAAAAAGAGCCTGCTGAGCCGTATGTTCGGAGGAGGTCGCCGGTGAAGTTGCTGGAATTCCTGAAGCGTGAACGCAAGAAGTCCGCCTCGGTGGCCAAGGAGCGGCTACAGATCATCGTGGCGCACCAGCGGAGCCAGCGTGGCCAGCCCGACTACATGCCGATGCTGGAGAAGGAGCTGCTGGAGGTGATCCGGCGCTACGTCCAGGTGGATGACGATGCCATTAACATCAGCCTGGACAGCGAGGACAACTGCTCGGTGCTGGAGCTGAACGTGACCCTGCCGCGCACCTAGAAATAGGCACGATCGCTTGCGGCGCTTCCTCGGCTGAGCCATCCGCGAGGCTGTGTTAGTCTGTGCCTTTTCGCGACGCAGCCAGGAGATACCGTGCCCATGGCGAAGCCAGATGCCGCCCCGATGACTTTCCTGTGGCACGACTATGAAACCTTCGGCGCCGATCCCCGTCGTGATCGGCCCTCGCAGTTCGCCGCGATTCGCACCGACAGCGACTTCAACGAGATCGGCGAGCCGGTCGAACTCTTCTGCAAGCCGGCGGACGACTACCTGCCGCATCCCCAGGCGTGCCTGATCACCGGGATCACGCCGCAGCAGGCGCGCCGCCGTGGGCTGCCCGAGGCCGAGTTCGCCGGGCGCATCCACGCTCTCATGAGCGAGCCCGGGACCTGCGCGCTGGGCTACAACTCGCTGCGCTTCGACGACGAAGTGAGCCGTTGCCTGTTCTACCGCAATCTTCTCGATCCCTATTCGCGAGAGTGGCAGAACGGCAATTCGCGCTGGGACCTGATCGATGCGGTGCGCGCCTTTCACGCCCTGCGTCCCGCCGGCATCGAATGGCCGAAGCGCGAGGACGGTTCGCCCAGCTTTCGCCTCGAGGACCTGACTGCCGCCAATGGTATCGCCCATGAGGGTGCCCACGACGCGGTGGCCGACGTGCGCGCCACCATCGCGCTGGCGCGGCTGCTCAGGCAGCGCAATGCGCGTCTCTTCGACCACCTGTTGCAACTGCGCAACAAGCGTGAGGTGGCCAAGTACCTCGATATCCCGGGGCGCAAGCCGGTGCTCCACGTGTCGCGCCGATACCCGGCTAGCCGGGCCTGCAGCGCACTGGTGATGCCGCTGGCCGAGCATCCCACCAACCCCAACGGGGTGATCGTCTACGATCTTTCCGTGGACCCCGGTGCCCTACTCGAGCTGGACGCCGAGCAGATTCGCCAGCGTGTCTTCGTCAGCAGCGACGACCTGGCCGAAGGCGAGACGCGCATTCCGCTCAAGGTCATCCACGTCAATCGCAGCCCGGTGGTGCTGCCGGCCGCTGCGCTCAAGGACGTGGAAGGACCGCGCAAGGGCGAATATGGTGAGATCGTCGAGCGCCTGGGGCTTGACCTGGCGGCGTGTCGCGCCAATTGGAAGCGTCTCGCGACCAGTCCCGAGGTGGCGCGAAAGGTGAGCGAGGTGTTCGCCCAAGCGCCGCCCGACGGTCCGCACGATCCTGACCTGATGCTCTACAGCGGCGGCTTCTTCTCGCCGGCCGACCGCCAGCAGATGCTGCGAGTGCGCGAGGCGGCACCGTGGGACCTGGTGGATGCCAGGTTTGCTTTCCAAGATCCTCGCCTGGAGGAGATGCTGTTCCGCTACCGGGCACGCAGCTACCCCGACACGCTGAGCAGCGAGGAGCAGGCGCGCTGGGAAGCCTACCGCTGGGAGCGCATGAACGATGCGGCCGTGGCCGGTTTCACGTTGAAGGATTTTGCCCGCGAGATCGAGCGGCTCAATCAGGTCGCCTTGAGCGACCGCGACCGTCTGATCCTCGAGGAGCTCGTCATGCATGTGGAAGCGATGATGCCGGCCCAGGCCTTCGGCTGAGGAAGGCATCGCCCGGTTATACCTGCAGCGCTTCCGCTTCCGGACTGACGTGACAGCGCCCGGTCATTGGCCGGGCGCTGTGCTTGAGTGGCTCGCCGCAGCCTAGTCGTCGGCTTCGGGCAACGGCTCCAGGTGTCGGGCCAGGGCGGTGACGTCGCTGGGCTCGTCGCCAGGATCGTAGGCTACCGTGGCGATGGCCGTCTCGAGCAGCCCCGGCCAGGTCTGGCGCAGGTCGTCGGCGGTTACCGCCAGCACACGCTGGGCCAGGCGCTCGCGGCGGTCGAACCCGGTATCGCCGAATGACAGCGCACGCCACAGCCGGTTGGTGAGTCCCGAGAGACTGGTGTCCCGCTGCAGCAGGCTGTCGTGCACGGCTTGGCGGTAGGGGGCCAGGTCGGCATCGTCCATCGCTGCCAGGCGTTGGCCGAAGTCAGCCAGGAAGGCGTCGATGTGCGCCTGGATCTCGCCGCTGGTGGCATCGGGCGACTGCACCAGCAGGCTCAGGCCCGGCGCGTCGAGCAGGGGAGAGTAGCCGGCGCTGACCACGTAACCCAACTGCTCCTCGGTGCGCAGGCGCTGATAGAAGGGCGTGTCGATCACCTGTCCCAGCACCGCGAGGCGTGCCTGGGTCTCGAGCGATCGGTCGTTGCCCTGCAGGTAGCGCAACACCAGCGACTCCTCGCGGGTGGTCAAGGGGTGCAGGGTGGGCAGCTCGTCGTCGGCGCGCAGCGGGGTCAGATCGGGAATGGCCTCACGCGACAACGTGGGAGCGAGCATCTCTGCTACGAGCCTGCCTTCGCGCCGGGCCAGCTCGGCATCGAGGTTGCCGACTGCCAGTGCCTGCAGGCGTAGTTCGCCGAGGAAGCGTTCGCGGAAATCACGCAAATCAACCACCGTCAGCTCGCGACTGGCGTCCAGCAGGCTCTGAGTTGACCAATGGGGGCGCATCAGGGCTTCGGCCAGGGTGCGGTGCCCCTGGCGGAACAGCGCCGCCTGAGGGGCGTTGCGCCATTCGCGTTGCAGCCGATAGCGTACGCGCTCGAAGCTCGCTTCATCGATGTCGCCCTCGAGAAGCTGCTCGAGAGTACGTCGCATGACCCGGTCCTGGCGGTCTCGCCAGCCCGAGAAGGCCAGCGTGATGCCGCGGGCGTGGGCATAGGCCTCGGCATCGTGCCCGGCCAGGCGGGCCGCATAGAATTCCTCGTTGAGGCTGTCTTCGAGCCATCCGGCCAACAGGTTGGCCAGCACGGCATGGCGCGGATCGCTGCTGGCGTCGGGGTTCTGAAGGCTGAAGCGCCACTCTACCTTGGGTGTGTTGAAGCTGGCATCCGCCATGTGCCACAGCTCGAAGCCGGGCGCTTCCAGCAACTGCGATGGGCGCTCGTGCTGCTCCTCGAGCAGGGCTACGTCCTCGGCGATGAAGGGGTTGGGAGCCGGCAGGGCAAGCCCCGCCAGTGGCTGGGTGTCGCTAGCCGGAGGCGAGGTTTCGCGCCAGGGAGTGTCGAACCAGGGCGAGGTGCGTTCGCCTTCCACCTCGGGGCCGCTGTAGACGCGTAGCAGCATCTCGGGGCGTAGCGCATCAAGATAGATTTCGGTCAGCTCGGGTTCGAAGCCATCCATGCGATAGGGGCGTATTGCACGTCCTCCATCGGGAAGCGGGCCAGGTTCATGGCCAGGCGCATGGCGCTCTGCAGCGTCGAGCCGTGCTGCTGGAAGCGGAACTCCTGCTCGGCAAGTCGAGCTTGCTCCTCGTAGCGCCACGCCTCCAGGCCCTGCTCGCGAATCTGCTCGATGGCGTCGAACAGCGTGGCCTCTATCTCGTCGATACGCTCGGCGCCGGCCGGCGTCAGGCTGACGCTGATCGTGAACAGTGCATGTCGCTCATCGCCGCGTCCCACGCCGGCGGCGAGTCCGTCGGCAAGCCCGGCCTCGCGCAGTACCGCGAACAGGCTGCCTTCGCCCTCGTGTCCCAGCAGGTGGGCAAGCAGGTCGGCGGGCTTGTGTCGATAGTGTTGGATGGGGTCGGGCACCGGAAACATGAAACTCACCTGGCGGCTGTCGCGCATCGATTGCAGCTCCACATAGCGCGGCAGACTGTCTTCCAGCACCAGCGGTTGCTCGATGACGGGGCGCTCCAGGCCGCGGTCGGCGATACCGGCGAAGCGTTCGGTCACCATCTCCTCCAACTCGTCCAGCGATTGCGGTGCTACCAGGGACAGGTGCATCACGTTGGCGTCGTAGTAGCGTTCGTAGAACTCGATCACGCGCTCGCGCAGCGAGGGCTCGTTCACGGGGCGGTCTGCCAGCGTCTCGCGACTGCCCACCGAGAAGCCGGTGGTGGGGTTGTCGGGATTGAGCACCTGATTGAGCACGTCGTTCTCGCGCCGGCCGTCGTCGCGTATCCGTGCCATGTATTCCGAGTGCACGATGTTGCGCTCGCTTTCCAGCTGATCGGGGTTGAACAGCGGGGAGAGGAAAAACTGGCTGAAGCGATCCAGGGCGCCCGGCAGTGCCTCGGGCTCCACATCGAAGAAATAGTTGGTGTCCTGAGGCGCAGTGAAGGCGTTATGGCTACCGCCGTGGCGGCGCAGATAGCCCTGGTAGGCGTTGGCCTCGGGGAACGGCTCGGTACCGAGGAACAGCATGTGCTCAAGGAAATGTGCCAGCCCGGCCAGATCCTCGGGGTCCTGGGCGCTGCCCACGCCGACGTTCATCGAGGCTGCTGCCTGGTCGGCTTCGGGGTCGCTGACCAGTAGCGCAGTGAGGCCATTGTCGAGCCGCAGCACACGATAATCGCGGCTGTCGTGTGGGCTGACGCGCGGGTGCACGACTTCCTCGACCGCCTCTTCGGTGGAGCTGTCGGCATCATTCGGCAGCTGTGCCAGGGCGAGAGCCGGCAACAGGAAGCCGAGCAGCAGGCTCGCCAGCCAGGGCAGCGGGTGCCGACCGGGCAGACAGTGCAAGGGCAGGCGGGGCTTGGACATCATTTCTCCTGTTCGTTCCAGCGCAACATGGGGCCCGTAGGGTGGGCGCAGGCGGGATCCTGATTGGCGGGGTCGTTCACCCTTCTTGATACCGGAAAGGCGCCCAACAGTTCCCGTGGGGCGGGATGCAGCAGTGCCTGGGCGGTCTCATGGGGAGTTTCCGGGTCGAGCCAGCGCATGGCATCGGCGGCGTCGATCAGCGCCGGCAGCCTGTCGCTGAGCGGGGCCAGGAAACCGTTGGTCGGCACCGTGACCAGCGCCATCGAGTCGGCGTACTCAGTTAGGTCGGTGTGGTAGCGACACCAGATCCCCGCCAGCAGCATGGGGCCGCGATCGACACGAGTCACTAAAAATGGTTGCTTGAAGCGCGGTTGCGACTTCCACACATAGACGCCTCCAACCGGTACCAGACTGCGGCGACCGTTGAAGGCGTCGCGAAACATTGGGCGGGCATCGAGGGATTCGGCCCTGGCGCAGTGAGGCGCATGGTCGAGCACCTTCAGCCAGGAAGGTGTCAGTCCCCAGAACACACGGGTCAAGCAGGCCGCGCCCGCCTCCAGCTTGACATGCGAAACCGGGCGCCTGGGGGCAAGGTTGGTTGCGGTCAGCAGAGGGGCCTCATGACGCAGCTCGGGCAACAGTCGAGCCATATCGAGTGAAGGAATGTACAGGCGGCCGGCCATGAAGTCTCCGGGTGGCGAAGTGGCGTCAGGGTAGCCAAGTCGAAGAAAACTGAAAAGGGTTGACGCACAGTGGTCGAAAACAGTGTTCGATGTGCGCTATTCTAAGCTACCGGGCGAAGCATCGCCGCCCCGAGATGTGCAACCTCCTGCGAGGATCCCGATGGCTCGTCCCCGACAGCATGCGCCCGAAGCGCTCCATGCCCAAGTCATGGCCGCATGCGATGACTGGCTTCAGGGCAACCCCGTCCATGCGCTCTCGCTGCGTTCATTGGCGCGCGAGGTAGGCTGTGCGCCGAGTACGCTGCTCAAGCTCTATGGCAGTTTCGGCAATCTGCTCCAGCATGTGAATATCGAGACCTTGGCACGCTTGCGCATGGTCATCGAGCCATTGACCGAAGGCACCTTGCCCGAGCGTCAGCTTCGCGCCCTGGCGCTGGCCTATTGGCAGTTTGCCCAGCGCGAGCCGTTCCGCTGGCAGCTGCTGTTCGATTACCCGCTGGCCCAGGAGGGTGAGCTCGATCAGCGCCAGTCGGACATGATCGAGGCACTGTTCCTGCGCGTCGAGACGAGTCTCAAGGAGTACCAGCCGGCGCTTGGCGACCTCGAGGCCAGACGTCTCGGCCGCACCCTGTGGGGCAGCGTGCACGGTCTGGTGCAACTGGGGCTCAACGAGCGTCTAGGTTATTGGCAGGGTCAGCAACTCGAAGTGCCCGAGCTGCTCGAACAACTGCTTTCCACCATTCTTGCCGGCCTCAGGCACAGGCCCGATATCGCGTGACGTTAGTTCTCTACGGATTGCTCGGCTCCCTTTTCCTGGCGGGGAGTTGGCGCGTGGCTCGAAAGCCGCGCCCGTTGATTCGTTTTCTCATCTTTCTGCTGGTGCACTGCTGCTATCGGCTGCGGCTGCGCGGTCGTCACCATATTCCGGCCAAGGGGCCTGCAGTGGTGGTGTGCAATCATGTCAGCTTCATGGATGCCCTGGTCATGGGGGGCGCCAGTCCGCGCCCGCTGCGCTTTCTGATGGACCGGCCGATCTACGAGTCGCCTTGGCTCAACTGGCTGTTTCGCCTGGTGGGTGCGATCCCCGTGGAGTCCGACAGGCGCGACCCCGGCAGCGTACGGCGTGCCCTGGAGGAGGTCAGCCGAGCACTGCGCAGCGGTGAGGTGGTGATGCTTTTTCCCGAAGGAAGACTGACCCCGGATGGCGAGGTGCATACCTTTCGCCGTGGGCTCGAGACGATCCTGGCACGGGATCCGGTACCGGTGATCCCTGCCGGCCTGGCCGGGCTGTGGGGGTCGTGGACCTCGCACCGAGGAGGGCGAGCCCTGACCAAGCGGCCGCGTCGCTTCCGCGCCCGGGTCGCTCTCTACTTCGGCGAGCCGATTCCTCCAAGGCTGGCGCGGCGCGATCGCCTCGAGATGCGGGTGAGGGCGCTCAAGGCCGAAGCCGACGGCTGGGCCTGTCGGCACGACATTGCGGCGCCACGCTGATCACGCCTGACGCTGGCGCCCGGCTCGACCGGCCTGCCAGCAGCGGGCTGAGGTGATCAGGTTGTCGCGGACTTCGAGAATTTCCATGCGAACGTTGCCGATCTGCAAACACGCGGGGCCGTCGGGGAAGGCTTCCAGATGCTCCAGGATCAAGCCGTTGAGGGTCTTGGGGCCGTCGGTGGGAAGTTTCCAGCCCAGTGCCCGATTGATGTCGCGGATGTTGGCGGTGCCGTCGATCACATGGCTGCCGTCATCCTGGCGATGAATCTCCTGGTCCTGACCCGCCACGTCGGTGGTGAATTCACCGACGATCTCCTCGAGGATGTCCTCCAGTGTGACCAGCCCCTCTACGTCGCCATACTCGTCCACCACGATGCCGATGCGCCGCTTCTGCTTCTGGAAGTTGAGCAGTTGGGTGTGCAGCGGTGTCGATTCGGGGATGAAGTAGGGCTCACGCGCCTCCTGCACGATGGAGGCCTTAGTGACTTCGTCGCGCGACAGGAAGCGTGCCGCATTGCGCAGATGCAGCATGCCGATGATGTTGTTGATGTCGCCCTTGAACACCGGCAGGCGGGTGTGCTGGCTGGTGCGGATCTGGGTCAGGATGGCATCTAGCTCGTCATCGAGGTCGATTCCTACCACCTCGTGGCGCGGCACCATGATGTCGTTGACCGTGACGTTCTCCAGATCGAGGATCGACAGCAGCATGGCCTGGTGACGATGGGGGATCAGCGTGCCTGCCTCATGCACTACGGTGCGCAGTTCGTCGCGCGTCAGGCTGTCCGCGCCGCCTTCGATGCTCTTGATTCCGATCAGTCGGAGCAGGCCGTTGGAGAGCGCGTTGACCAGCCACACCAGCGGATAGAGCAGCTTGAGCAGCGGCTCCAGCACCAGTGATGAGGGGTAGGCGATGCGCTCGGGCTTGATCGCCGCGTAGGTCTTGGGGCTGACCTCGGCGAAGATGAGGATCACGATGGTCAGGATCAGCGGGGCGACCGCGGGGCCGGTGACTTCGCCGAAGAAATGGATGGCGAGCACGGTGGCGATGGCGGCCGCCAGGTTGTTGACCAGGTTGTTGCCGATCAGAATCACGCCGATCAGGCGATCCGGGCGTGCCAGCAGCCGCAGGACCCGGCGAGCCCGGCTATCGCCGCTGCTGGCCTCGTGGTTCAGCCGGTAGCGGTTGATCGACATCATGCCGGTCTCGGAGCTCGAGAAGAATGCAGAAAGGCAGATGAGCAGAAAAAGCAGGCCGAACAGCAATCCCAAAGGGAAGTCGTCGCTCAAGGTCGTTGGATCCTCGCTGGCATGTCAGCCCCGTTTGTAGGTATTCGGTTCGGCAGTGTCAAGGCGACTTCTGGTTCAGGTACGGTTGAGAATGATCTCGAGTACGAACTTGCTGCCGAAATAAGCCAGTAGCAGCACGGCGCAGCCGCCCAGCGTCCAGCGCACGGCGCGCATGCCGCGCCAGCCCAGCCTGTGATGGCTAATCAGCAGGATGGCGAAGATTACCCAGGCGGCCAGTGACAGAATGGTCTTGTGGGCCAGATGCTGGGCGAACATGCTCTCGACGAAGATGAAGCCGCTGACGACCGACAGGGTAAGTAGCGCCATGCCGGCCCAGATCAGCTCGAACAGTACCCGCTCCATGGTGGTCAGCGGCGGCAGCACCTGTACCATGCCGCGGGTATGGTGGTGGCGCAGGGCCTGGTTCTGCAGGCCGAGCAGCACCGCCTGGCAGGCGGCGATGAACAAGACGCCGAAGGCCAGCGCCGAACTCATGGCGTGCAGGGCGATGCCCGGCGTCATGCCGCCGGTGCGCTCTGGGCTCGGCAGGCCTACTGCCAGCAGCAGGGCGAGGCCCGACACGGGAAAAAGCGCCACGGCCACGCTCAGTACCGGCTTGGCCAGGCTGACGACGAGCAGCAGGATTACCATGACGGCGGTCAGCACCACGGCGCTGGTCGAGAGACCGGGCATCAGGCCGGGGCTCTGGTCGATCAGCTTGATGGCGACGGGAAGATGGAACAGCAACCCCATCAGGCCTAGCACGCGGACCAGGGCGGGACGCTGCGGCACGCGGCGAAGCAGCGTGAGCCCCTGCCATGAGGCAGCGCCCAGGTAGAGGATAAAGGCCATGATGGCTAGAGGAAGCGCCTGCATCTGTTGTCGTCCGTCCCTGCGCCGTGGCCGGCGCCAGTGCATCTCGGGTGGATAGAGTCTGCCGAGGCCACTATACCCAATCCTCGCTGCGCCGCACAGCCGTGGCGGCGGTCGCATGCATGGAGACTGCTCGCCACAGGGCGTATAATGGCGCCCAGATCCTTCAACCGCTTTATCCAGGCTGTTTCCTCGCCTCGCGATGAGTGTGGCGCTTCGTCGCGGCCTTGCTCGATGCGGTAACCCGACAGCCTGTCAGCCGGAGTGGCTTATGTTCCAGAACCTCAGCGAGCGGCTCTCCCAGACGCTCAAGTCCATCAAGGGCCAGGCGCGCCTGACCGAGGACAACATCAAGGACACGCTGCGCGAAGTGCGCCGCGCGCTGCTCGAGGCCGACGTCGCCCTGCCGGTGGTCAAGGACTTCATCGAGCGGGTGCGCGAGCGCGCCGTGGGGCAGGAGGTATCGAAGAGCCTCTCGCCCGGCCAGCAGTTCGTCAAGATCGTCCAGCAGGAACTCGAGGCGACCATGGGCGAGGCCAACGAGGGCCTCTCGCTCAAGGGCTCGCCCGCGGTAGTGCTGATGGCCGGCCTGCAGGGCGCGGGCAAGACCACCTCCGTGGCCAAGTTGGCGCGTTACTTGAAGGAGCGTGAGAAGAAGAAAGTGCTGGTGGTTTCCGCCGATATCTATCGTCCGGCGGCCATCGACCAGCTCGAGACGCTGGCCGGTGAAGTGGGCGTCGACTTCTTCCCTCGCAAAGCGACCAGAAGCCGGTGGCCATCGCCGAGGCGGCGATCAGGCACGCCAAGATCCAGTTCCACGACGTGGTACTCGTCGATACCGCCGGTCGCCTGGCCATCGATGAGGCCATGATGGCCGAGATCGCCGAGCTGCACCGGGCCTGCCAGCCGCAGGAAACCCTGTTCGTGGTCGATGCCATGACCGGCCAGGACGCCGCTAATACGGCCAAGGCGTTCCACGAGGCGCTGCCGCTGACCGGGGTGATCCTGACCAAGGCCGACGGCGACGCCCGCGGCGGTGCCGCGCTGTCGGTGCGTCACATCACCGGCAAGCCGATCAAGTTCATGGGGGTGGGCGAGAAAGTCGACGCCCTGGAACCTTTCCACCCGGACCGGGTGGCCTCGCGCATCCTCGGCATGGGCGACGTGTTGTCGCTGATCGAGGAGGCCGAGCGCACCGTCGACAAGAAGAAGGCCGAGCAGCTGGCCAAGAAGGTCAAGAAGGGCGAGGGCTTCGATCTCGAGGATTTCCGCGACCAGCTCCAGCAGCTCAAGAAGATGGGCGGCATGGGCGGCCTGCTCGGCAAGCTGCCGGGCATGGGTCAGATGGCCGAGCTGGCCCAGGGGCCGGGGCCGGAGAAGGAACTGGGCAAGCTCGAGGCGCTGATCAACTCGATGACGCCCCAGGAGCGACGTAAGCCCGAGATCATCAACGGTTCGCGCAAGCGCCGCATCGCCGCCGGTGCCGGCCTGCAGGTGCCCGACCTCAACCGTCTGCTCAAGCAGCACAAGCAGATGCAGAAGATGATGAAGAAGGCGGGCAAGAAGGGTGGCATGCAGAAGATGATGCGCGGCATGTCCGGTATGATGGGCGGCGGCGGTCCGGGCGGTCCGGGCGGTCCGGGCGGTCCGGGCGGTCCGGGCGGTCCGGGCGGTCCCGGTGGGATGGGTGGCATGGGCGGCCCTGGCGGCTTCCCCTGGCGATAACCATGGAATGGCTGCGCAGAGGAGAGGGCGCGCTGCGTTGCGTAGGAGAGGAGCTGTGTTGGCGAGGCTCGAGAAAAGGGTTTCAAAGCGGGGCTGATTTCCGTAGAATGCTGCGTCTTCATGGCAGGACCGTGGCTCTGCCCGGCTGCACGCTTGTAAAGAAAGTGACCGAATGACGCGAAAGCGGGTCCATGGACCCGCTTTCCTGGCAGATGCCGAGAACCCCGGCCGTTCGCCGGGTCCGGCGCATCGGTATTAAACGTAACCTCAACCGAAGGATAGTCAACGCCATGGTTACCATTCGTCTGGCACGTGGTGGCGCCAAGAAGCGTCCCTTCTACCACCTGACCGTGACCGATTCACGCAACTCCCGCGACGGCCGTTTCATCGAGCGTCTGGGCTTCTTCAACCCGATCGCTCGCGGTCAGGAAGAGCGTCTGCGCGTCGATCTGGACCGCGTTGCTCACTGGCAGGACCAGGGTGCACAGATGTCCGACCGCGTGGCCGAGCTGGTCAAGGAAGCCCGCAAGCAGGCCTGAGCCTGTGCAGTTCGGTGACGTCATGAGCGAGCAGGCCGCACGCAGCGAACGCGACGACCATGTGGTGCTGGGCAAGTTGACCAGCCCCTACGGTGTCAAGGGCTGGCTCAAGGTTTACTCCCATACCGGCCCGATGGACGGCATCCTCGAGTATTCCGAGTGGGTGCTGCGCCAAGGTGGCATCCTGAGTCGCCATCGTCTGCTGCAGGGGCGGCGTCACGGCAAGGGCCTGGTGGCCCTGCTGGAAGGCGTCGATTCGCGCGAGGCCGCCGAGCGCGTGGCCGGTGCCGAGATCCTGCTGCCCAAGACGGAGCTGCCCCAGCTCGAAGGCGACGAATATTACTGGCACCAGCTCGAAGGGCTCACGGTCGTGACTCGCGAGGGCACGGTGCTGGGGCGTGTCGCTTATCTGTTCGAAACCGGCGCCAACGACGTGCTAGTGGTCAAGGGCGACCCGCAGGGGGAGCCGCCGGCTATCGATGATCGTGAGCGTCTGCTGCCTTTCCTGCCGACGAGGTGATCGTCGAGGTGGATCTGGCGGGCGGCACCATGACCGTCGACTGGGACCCGGACTTTTGAGCCTCGAGACAGAGGCCGGGGCGAGCGCAGCACCGGACATGTGGGTCGGCGTCGTGTCGCTGTTTCCCGAGATGTTCGAGGCCATCGCCCGGCACGGCGTCACCGGGAGGGCGGTCAGCCAGGGGCGAATTGCGCTGGAGTTCTGGAACCCGCGCGATTACGCCACCGACAGGCATCGCACCGTGGACGACCGGCCCTATGGTGGCGGCCCCGGCATGCTGATGAAGGTCGACACACTGCGCGCCGCCATCCACGCCGCTCGCGAGCGGGCAAGCGAGGCTACCGGCCAGCAGCCCAGGGTCATCTACCTGTCGCCCCAGGGGCGCAGGCTCGATCAGCAGGGCGTGCGCGAACTGGCTTCCGGTCCCCCAATAGTGGTGGTGGCCGGGCGCTACGAAGGCATCGATGAGCGTATCGTGGAGAGCGACATCGATGAAGAGTGGTCGATCGGCGACTATGTGCTCAGCGGCGGTGAGCTGCCGGCCATGGTACTGATCGACGCCGCGGCAAGACTGGTTCCCGGCGTGCTGGGGCATCAGGACTCCGCGGTCGAGGACTCCTTCAACGAGGGCTGCTGGACTGCCCGCACTATACGCGCCCCGAAGAGATCGACGGGCGGCGGGTGCCGGAGGTACTGCTCAGCGGCCATCACGGCGAGATCCGACGTTGGCGGCTCAAGCAGTCGCTGGGGCGGACTTGGCTGAGGCGCCCCGACCTGCTGGAAGGCAGGATGTTGAGCGCCGAGCAGCAGAAGCTGCTCGAGGAGTTCATCGAAGAATACGCCCTGTCAGGTGACAGGGCGGAGGTGCAGGACGCGAGACGCTGAGGCTATGCCCCTTTGGGGCTCCCCATGCTGCGGACCTGCGTCACCCATCATCTCCCGCGCTCTCGAGCCAGACTCGGGCGCCGGGATCACGCGCCGCCGTTGACCTTGTGAGGAGCGGCGGTGCCGAATACGAGGAGACATTGTCATGAGCAGCAAGAACAAGGTGATCCAGGCGCTCGAAGCCGAGCAGATGAGCAAGCAGGTGCCGGAATTCGCCCCGGGCGACACCGTCGTTGTGCAGGTCAAGGTCAAGGAAGGCAACCGCGAGCGTCTCCAGGCTTTCGAAGGCGTGGTGATCGGCAAGCGTAACCGCGGTCTGAACTCCGCTTTCACCGTGCGCAAGATTTCCCACGGCGTTGGCGTCGAGCGTACCTTCCAGACCTACAGCCCGCTGGTTGACTCCATCGAAGTCAAGCGTCGCGGCGACGTGCGCCAGGCCAAGCTGTACTACCTGCGCGAGCGCAGTGGTAAGTCGGCTCGTATCAAGGAAAAGCTGTCGTAACGAAAGCGTGCGCGGGTCGTGTCCGAGTCCGGCCCGCTCGTGGTTTCGTTGTGCCGCAAGCCCCGCCACCGCTCACGCGGGGCGGGGCTTCGTCGTTTCAGGCCGTGCCTGCGCATGGGGCTCAGGCCCGTGCATGGGTGCCGGCTCTGCGTATGGAGAGTAGGGCATGCTCCCTGACGCCCGATCCTTGGTCCTGATCGAGTCCTTCCTCGATGCCCTGTGGCTCGAGCGTGGGGCGAGCGAGCACACGCTCTCGGCCTATCGGCGTGACCTGGAGGCCTGGGCGGCCCGACTGGTGGAGGCAGGCGGCGATCTGCTCACGCCGGATGAGGCGCTGCTGCCGGCCTGGCTCGATGAACGACGCCGGGCTGGTTATCAACTGCGCAGCAACGCCCGGCTGCTCTCCAGCCTGCGCGGCTTCTACCGCTGGGCGCTGGCCGAGGGGCGCATCGAGCGCGATCCGCTGGCCGAGGTGCGTTTACCACGGGTACGCCCCAACCTGCCGGATACCCTGGAAGAGGACGAGGTGGAGCGCCTGCTGGCGGCGCCGGACCTGGCCACCGATCTCGGCCTGCGTGATCGTGCCATGCTCGAGGTGCTGTATGGCTGCGGCCTGCGGGTATCGGAGCTGGTGGGGCTCAGCGTGGATGCCGTCAACCTGCGTCAGGGTGTGGTGCGGGTGCGCGGCAAGGGCGACAAGGATCGGCTGGTCCCGTTGGGGGAGGAGGCCGTACACTGGCTGACACGCTACATGCGCAGTGCCCGTGGGGCGCTGATGAGCGATGCGACGCGGCCGGCCCTGTTTCCCGGGCGTGGCGACAATACCATGACCCGTCAGACTTTTTGGCACCGGATCAAGGCGCACGCACGTACGGCTGGTATCACCCGACCGTTGTCACCGCATACGTTGCGGCATGCTTTCGCCACACATCTTTTGAATCATGGGGCCAACCTGCGTGTCGTACAGTTGCTGCTCGGTCACAGCGACCTGTCGACCACCCAGATCTATACCCATGTTGCGCAGGCGCGACTCGAAGCCCTGCATGCCGAACATCATCCTCGAGGCTGACACATGACTGCGTTATCCGATCGTATCGCCAGCACTCTGTTTGCGCTGACCCTTCCTGTCGCAGCGCTGTTGCTGCCCAATGTCGCCCAGGCCGACGCGGCCGAGCGGCTGGCTGAGCGCCTGAAGGTGAACGGCCAGCCGATGCCCGTGGCCAGCGTTCACGAGACACCGCTGCCTGACTTCTTCCAGGTGCGCCTGGAAACCGGCGAAGCTTTTTACAGTGACGCCGAAGGAAAATACTTCCTAGTGGGCGATCTCTACGAGAATGGCAGCGGTGGGCTAACCAACTTGACCGAGCAGGCGCGTAACGTCGAGCGTGCCGAACAGCTTGCCCAGGTGCCGGAGAGTGAGCGCGTGGTCTTCCGTGGCACTGGTGACAGCCGGGCCGAAATCGTCGTGTTCACCGATACCACCTGTCCTTACTGCCGCCAATTCCACGAGGAGGTATCGGCGCTCAACGAGAGAGGGATCGAGGTACACTATCTGGCGTTTCCCCGGGCCGGCATGAACTCCCAAGGGGCGCGTATCCTCGAGCAGATCTGGTGCGCCGACAACCGCAGCGAGGCAATGAACGCAGGCAAGCGGCAGGAGACGCTGTCGGGCGGCAGCGACTGCGACAATCCGGTCGAGGATCAGTATCATCTGGGCATGGCCGTGGGCGTACAAGGGACGCCGGCCATCGTACTGCCCGATGGTCGACTGGTGCCGGGCTACGTGCCCGCCGAACGCCTGGCCGACATGCTCGGCCTGGCAGAGTAACCGGCCAAGCCGCTAGCCAAGCAACGGACGAGTAACAGGCAGAGTCACAAGCGGCGGCAGCTCAAGTACTGCCGGCCGCAATCAGAACGCTGGACATTGACATCATCAGGGGAGCAGGACATTGAAACCGGTGAGAGTGGGAATCTGTGGTCTGGGTACCGTCGGCGGCGGTACCTTCAACGTACTGACGCGCAATGCCGATGAAATTGCGCGGCGGGCCGGCCGCCCTATCGTGATCGAGCAGGTGGCGCTGCGCAGCCCCAACCCGGAGTGCGACCTCACCGGTATCAAGACCACCAACGACGTGTTCGAGGTGGCCCGCAATCCCGATGTCGACGTTCTGGTCGAGCTGGTCGGTGGCTATGACCTGGCCCGCGAGCTGGTGCTCACCGCCATTGCCAACGGCAAGCATGTGGTCACCGCCAACAAGGCACTGATTGCCGTGCACGGCAACGAGATCTTCCAGGCGGCCCACGAACAGGGCGTGATCGTGGCTTTCGAAGCCGCCGTGGCCGGTGGCATCCCGGTGATCAAGTCGCTGCGCGAGGGCCTTGGCGCCAACCGCATCGAATGGGTGGCCGGCATCATCAATGGCACCGGCAACTACATCCTCACCCACATGCGCAGCGAAGGCCGCGCCTTCGAGGACGTGCTCGCCGAAGCCCAGGCGCTGGGCTACGCCGAAGCCGATCCCACTTTCGACGTCGAAGGCATCGATGCCGCCCACAAGCTGACCATCCTGGCCTCCATCGCCTACGGTGTGCCGCTGCAGTTCGAGAAGGCCTACACCGAGGGCATCTCCCGGGTCACCGCCGAGGACGTCGAGCAGGCCGACAACTTGGGTTACACCATCAAGCATCTGGGCATCTCCAAGCGCACCGATGCGGGGCTCGAGCTGCGCGTGCATCCGACCCTGATCCCCAAGGAGCGACTGCTGGCCAATGTGCACGGCGTCAAGAACGCCATCGCCATCATGGGCGACGCCGTGGGGCCGACGCTCTACTACGGCGCCGGTGCCGGCTCGGAGCCCACCGCCTCGGCGGTGGTGGCCGACCTGCTCGACGTCGCCCGCGACATCGCTACCGACCACCACTACCGCGTGCCTTACCTGGCCTTCAGCGGCATCGGCGAGGACGACGGCGGCCTGCCGATCCTGCCCATGGAGGACATCGTCACGGCTTATTACCTGAGGCTGTTGGCGGTGGATCGTCCTGGTGTGCTGGCGCGAGTTGCGACCATTCTTTCCGAGCAGGGCATCTCCATCGAGGCGCTGGTGCAGAAGGAGGCGACCGAAGGTGAGCTGGTGCCGATCATCCTGCTGACCCACAGCTGCCGCGAAAAGCAGATGAACGAGGCGATCCGCCAGATCGAGTCGATGGCCGACATCGCCGGACCGGTAACACGCATTCGCGTTGAGTCGCTGGACGAGCAGGAATAAATCATGCGCTATATCAGTACTCGTGGGCAGGCGCCTACGCTTTCTTTCGAAGAAGTCGTGCTGACCGGCATGGCCAGCGACGGCGGACTCTACGTGCCGGAGACCATCCCGCAGCTCTCCCGTGAAGAGCTCGCCGGCATGGCCGGGCTCTCCTACGCCGAGATCGCCTTCCGCGTAATGAAGCCCTACGTCAACGGCGAGATCGGCGACGAGACCTTCCGCGGTATCGTGCGCGAGGCCTACGCCACCTTCAGCCACGACGCCGTGGTGCCGCTCAACCAGCTCGACGCCAACCACTTCCTGCTGGAGCTTTTCCACGGCCCCACGCTGGCGTTCAAGGATGTCGCGCTACAACTGCTCGGGCGTATCCTCGACCACTTCCTGGCCAAGCGCGGCGAGCGCGCGGTGATCATGGGAGCGACCTCGGGCGACACCGGCTCGGCGGCGATCGAAGGCTGTCGCCACTGTGACAACCTCGACATCTTCATCCTCCACCCACATAACCGGGTCTCCGAGGTGCAGCGTCGCCAGATGACCTCGGTGCTGGCCGACAACGTCTTCAACATCGCCATCGAAGGCAACTTCGACGACGCACAGGCGATGGTCAAGGCCAGCTTCGCCGACCAGGGCTTCCTCGACGGTACCCGCCTGGTGGCGGTGAACTCGATCAACTGGGCGCGCATCATGGCCCAGATCGTCTACTACGTGGCCGCCGGCGTGGCGCTGGGGGCGTCGCACCGTCAGGTCAGCTTCTGCGTGCCTTCGGCCAACTTCGGTAACGTCTTCGCCGGCTACATGGCCTATCGCATGGGGCTGCCGGTCAAGCAGTTCATCATCGCCACCAATGCCAACGACATCCTGCACCGGACCATCGCCGCCAACGACTTCTCCAAGCAGGAGCTCAAGGCGACCCTGGCACCCTCCATGGACATCGTGGTGTCGTCCAACTTCGAGCGCCTGCTGTTCGAGGCTTATGAGCGTGACGGTGCCGCCGTGGCCGCGCTGCTCGAGCGTTTCCAGGCCGAGCCCACGGCGCTGGCGGACGCCCCCCTGGCCCGGTTGCGCGAGCTGTTTGCCAGCCATAGCGTCGACGATGCCACCATCCTCGAGGTGATTCGCGAGGCGCACCATCGCACCAAGGAAGTACTCGACCCGCACACCGCCACCGGCTACCGCGCCGCCGAGCGCGCCCGGGCCGACGCCGAGACGCCGATGATCACCCTGGCCACGGCCCACCCGGCCAAGTTCGCCGAGGCGGTGGTCAAGGCGGGCTTCCCCGGCGTGCCGCTGCCGCCGCACATGGACGACCTGCTCGAACGTGAGGAGCGCTACACCGTGCTGCCGGCGGAGCTGGCGAAGGTGCAGACATTCGTGGCCGAAAATCGTCGCTAAAGCTGAATGCCGGAGCCTGTAGCGAGGGCGCCGGGGAAAGGCCTCGGGAAGTCTCGATGCCGCTGGCGCCAAATGCCCGCTCAGGGCTGATCCGGCGACAGGCCTACGAGGGGGCGCTGTGAACCCTTCCCTGGGCGCTACTTTTGCCATCCATGGCAAAAGACCCCCTCTTCGGCCTGTCCCCGGCGCCCTTCGCTCGGCACGCCGTTTCCATCGCCGTGTACCATCGGATGCGAACCAGAGGAGCCACGCTTGGACGTGATCGCGCCGCCCGACCTGCACGCACGACTCAAGCCGCGGCTGCTGCCGCGCCCACGCAACGAGGCACTCTATGCCCGAGCCCGCGCCGAGGGGCTGAGCGAGCTGCAGGCCCGCGTGCTGGCCGGTCGCTTGGCCAACTACGAAGGCGAGCTGGCCCCGCTGACCCAGCCCAGCCTGCGCTACCTGGAGCACCCGGAGCGCCTGGCCGACGGCCGCCGTGCCGCCGAACGCATCGCCACCGCCGTGGCCGAGGGCGAGCATATCGGCATTCTCACCGACTACGACGTCGACGGCATCACCTCCCATGTGGTGATCCGGCGCACCCTGGTGGAACTCTTCGGCGTGCCGGAATCGCGCCTGCACAGCCTGATCGGCCATCGCATCCACGACGGCTACGGCATCAGCCTGCCGCTGGTGGAGCGCACGCTCGGGCTCTCGCCGCGGCCGACACTGGTGATCACCGCCGACTGCGGCAGCTCCGACGAGCCGCGCATCGCCCGGCTCAAGGCGGAAGGCATCGACGTGGTAGTGAGCGACCACCACGCGTTGCCTATCGAGGGACCTCCACCCTCGGCCCATGCCGTGGTGAACCCGACACGCAGCGACTGCCAGTATCCTGACCGTACCATCGCCGGTTGCATGGTCGCCTGGCTGGTCATGTCGCTCACGCGCAGCGTGTTGATCGAGTGGGGTGTGCTGCCCGAGGCGACACCCAAGCTCTCCGCCTGGCTCTCCTACGTGGCGCTGGGCACCGTGGCCGACTGTGTGTCGCTGGGTGCTAGCCCAGCCAATCGCGCCGTGGTCAGCCATGGTCTGGCACTGATCAACCGCATGGAGGCCGCCTGCTGGCGCGCCATGGCGGCGCGCCTGGGCGAGGACAGCGTACCGTTCTCCGCCGAGACGCTAGCCTTCCAGATGGGGCCGCGCATCAATGCCCGTTCTCGCCTCGACGACCCCTACGCGGCATTGCACTTCATGCTGGCGGGGGACGACGCCACCGCGATACGCCATTTGCAGACGCTGGACGAGGACAATCAGTCACGCAAGGCGATCGAGGCGGAAATGGTCGAAGAGGCGCGCGCCCTGGCCTTGCCCCAGCTCGAGGCCGACCTGCCTGCCTTGGTGGTCTATCTCGAAAGCGGCCATCCCGGCGTGCAGGGCATCGTCGCCTCGCGCCTGGTGCAGGCCTTCGGACGTCCCGCGCTGGTGCTGACACCGGCCGCGGCGCCCAACATGCTCACCGGCTCGGGGCGCTCCATCGAAGCGCTGCACCTGCGCGACGCCCTGCAGCGCGTCCATGAGCTGGCGCCCGAGGCACTACCGCGCTTTGGCGGGCATCGCGGTGCGGCCGGGGTCGGTGTGCCGATGGAGCGGCTCAAGGCTTTCCGCTCCGCTTTCCTGCAGGCGGTGAAGGAGCAGTTGGGCGGTCTCGAGCTGTTTCCCCATGTGTTCACCGACGGGACGCTGGCTCCCGGGCAGTTCCAACTGGCCACGCTGCTCGAGCTGGAGGCGCTGGGCCCCTACGGGAGGGAATTCGATGCGCCGCTGTTTGAAGGGGAGTTCCTGGTGGAATCGCTGCGTTCGGTGGGGGCTGACGGCACTCATCTGTCGATGACACTGTCGGCCGGTGCGGCGAGCCTCAAGGCGATCTGGTTTCGTGCACTGACGCCGGGAGAGCTGCCGGCCTTTAGCTTGGGTGACACGCTGCGCTGCGCCTATCGGCTCAGTCGCAACCGCTGGCGGGGGCAGGAGTCGCTGCAGCTCATGATCGAATATGCCGAGCCGCTGGCAGCGAAGCACCGCGCAACCTAAGCGAGATCAATGATTTCCCTGGCTCGACCCGCTAGAATCCGGGCCGTTCGGGACTAGTCCCGCCATCCCAAGGAATCGTGAATGGATCCACAAGATCTTCCCACCGATCCTCATCGCCCCTACGAGGATGTGATGGCGATGCTGGTGGGCACGCTGTTCGTCGCCCTAGGCGTCACCTTCTATACCCAGGCGCTACTGCTCACCGGCAGTACCGCCGGCATGGCTTTCCTGTTGCAATACGCCAGCGGCTGGCGCTTCGGGGTGTGGTTCTTCCTGATCAACCTGCCGTTCTACTACCTGGCCGTGAAGCGCATGGGCTGGTCGTTCACCCTGCGTACCTTCGTCGCCATCGCCCTGGTGTCGTTGTTCTCCGAGCTGACCGGCAAATGGATCGCCTTCGATACATTGAACCCGCTCTATGCCTCGCTGATGGGTGGCAGCCTGATCGGCATCGGTATGCTGGTGCTGTTTCGTCACCGCACCAGTCTCGGCGGCATCAATATCCTCGCACTCTATCTGCAGGGTCGCTATGGCCTGCGTGCCGGCTACGTGCAGCTCGGCATCGACGGGCTGATCATGCTCGCCGCCTTTCTCGTGCTGCCTCCGGAACGGGTGGGGCTCTCGGTACTCGGCGCCGTGGCGCTCAATCTGATCATTGCCTTGAATCACAAGCCCGGCCGCTATATGGGGGTTTCCTAGTAGTTGGGCCAGACACCCGGCGTGGCCAGCTCGATCAGGTGTCCGTCGGGGTCGCGGAAGTAGAGGCTTTCACCGCCGCGGGGCCAGTGGGTGCGCCCTTCGATGACCACGCCGTGATCGCTGAGTTGTCGCTCCCAGGCGGCCAGCTCGCGCGCGTCGATGGCGAAGGCGAGGTGTACCCGCCCCTTACCGTCGTGGGGCGGGATGGTACCCATGTCGTTGGGCAGCACTACGGTTTCCAGCGTCTCGCCCTGGCGGAACAACAACAGCACCGTGTTGGCGCCGGCATCGTAGGCGGTGAAGCGGTGGTCGGCATTGAAGGGCTCGAGCCCCATCACGCCTTCGAAGAAGACCCGCGCCCGATCCATGTCGTCAACGTAGAGCGCGGTCTCGAGAACGCCGTTGAGCCTGGGCATGGCTGTCTCTCCATCTGCCATATGTATTCAGCTTAGCAGGTACTAGTCGTCTTCCGGCGGCCTGGCAAAGGTGCCGGAAAGGAAAGCCTCATGCAGCAAACTACCGTCGGGCCAGGTAAGTCTGTCTGCAGTGACGCGTGTGTTGAGTTGCCCAGGAAAAAGTTCAACGGCTTACGCCTGAATAAGACTAAAGAATGAGACTTTCTTGCATTAAAACGAACGTTTGCCCTTGATCCGAACGGATGTTTGGCGAAAACTGGCTTCGTAGAGCACCGCTCCGCCGAGGGCGGGACAACAACCAGCGCCAGCTCGTATCTGGAAGAGGACGTCGAAACATGCAGAACAAGTTCAACAGGATCACCTGGGCTGTGGCCATTGCCGCTGCCGCCTTCGCCAGTCAGGCCAACGCCGGCGGTTACCAGATCAACGAGCAGAGCGTCAGTGGCCAGGGCTATGGCCACGCCGGGCGGAGCTCCAACGTCAACGACGCCACCATCGTATTCGGCAACCCGGCGGGTATGTCGTTCCTCGATCGGGCGCAGCTGACCGCGGGCGGCACCTATTTGAACGTCAATAGCCGGATTCGCAACGTTGAGTCCGAGCGTACCGGGGTAGTAACGATGGGTGGAGTGCCCATTGGTGCGACTTCGGAATCAGTTGACGGTACCAATGACGGCGATATGGTGCCTGGTACCCTGATTCCTTTTGCATTTTATGCTCAGCCGGTCAATGAGCGTCTCGCCTTTGGCTTCGGGGTCTATGCGCCGTTCGGCTCCAAGACCGATTACGAAGGTGGATTCGAGGGGCGAAATCAGGGCAATTACACTGAGGTTCGGGTGATAAGCGCCCAGCCCACTGTTTCCTATAGGTTCAACGACCAATGGGCTGTTGGTGCAGGTATTACCTACAATCGCGTCAATGGTGAACTCCAGCGTCAAGTTCCCGTTGCCCTCCCGGATGGCATGGGGGGAGCCAATATCACAGAACTGGATGCTCGGGTCGAAGGTGATGACGATAACTGGGGCTATAACCTGGGTGTGATTTTTCAGCCGGTGCCAGAAACTACGTTAGGACTGACTTATCGTTCCAAAGTGAGTTATACGCTGACTGGCGATTTCCGGGCGACCGCCACGGACGCTTCACTAGGCGTACCTGAAGGAACAGTGGTCAGAGAGGACAATGCTAGCCTCGACCTGACAACTCCTGAGACAGTCAACTTCTCCGTCACCCAGCAGATGAGCGACAACCTCAAGCTGATGGCGGGTGCTTCTTGGACGCGCTGGAGCCGCTTTGAGCGTATCTTGGTCGAGGGCGAGACCTCCGAGGATCCGATCACTCTTGAGCAACAGAACTATTCCAATGCTTGGGCGTTTGCTGTGGGGGGGAATACCAGCTTAATCCTCAGCTTGCCTTGCGTGCGGGCGTAACCATCGATAACACGCCGACCAACGACGCCACCCGTAGCGTGCGGATTCCGTCGGATGATCGCCGTATTTTCTCGATTGGTGCAGGTTGGACGCCTATGGAAAACCTGACGCTTGACGTTGCCTATTCCTACCTGACTGAGCGCGGTACTCACGTTGATCAGACCAAGACGGACACCCGTGAATTGCAGCCAGGGGTTGTTTCACAAGTGACTTCGTCTTATAGCGCCGACTACAAGAACGAGGCCCATGGCTTCGGTGCCCAGCTGACCTATCGCTTCTGATCGGCAATCATACGTTTGGTACAGATCAAGCGTTCGTTCCAAGCCCGGCATATGCCGGGCTTTGTGCTTTTCCGCCCCGCCTGGGCAGGCATCTCGAGATAGGCGCCCCTCGTCGGCAAGGATGCGTCCCATCGCCGAGTTGGCTACAATAGTTGCCTTTTCCGCGCTGCCGGGGCGGGTCCATGGCCTGCCCCGGCAGCCGTCCTCTATGCGAATCAGGCGAGCGAGCCCATGCTGGAAACCAACCCCATTCACAACCTCATCAAGGACCTGTCCGAACGGACAGACGTCCTGAGGGGGTATCTTTGACTATGCCGAACGCAAGGATCGGCTAGAGGAAGTCTCCGCGAGCTGGAAGATCCGGGCGTGTGGAACGATCCCGAGTACGCCCAGAAGCTGGGTAAGGAACGTGCCTCCCTCGAGGCCATCGTCGAGACCATCGACGAACTCGACCAGGGTCTGGCGGACAGCCGCGACCTGCTCGAGCTGGCCGAGATGGAAGAGGACGAAGACACTGTCGCCGAGGTGAAGAAGGAGCTCGATGGGCTCCAGGAGAGCCTGGCGAAGCTCGAGTTCCGGCGCATGTTCTCGGGCGAGATGGACGCCAACAACGCCTATCTCGACATCCAGGCCGGTTCCGGCGGCACCGAGGCTCAGGACTGGGCCAACATGCTGCTGCGCATGTATCTGCGCTGGTGCGAGCACCACGGCTTCAAGACCGAGATCACCGAGCTTTCTGCCGGTGAGGTGGCGGGTATCAAGTCGGCCACGATTCACGTGCAGGGCGACCACGCCTTCGGCTGGCTGCGTACCGAGACCGGCGTGCACCGCCTGGTGCGCAAGAGCCCGTTCGACTCCGGCGGCCGTCGCCACACGTCATTCGCCTCGGTGTTCCTGTCGCCGGAGATCGACGACAGCTTCGAGGTCGAGATCAACCCGGCGGATCTGCGCGTCGACACCTACCGCTCCAGCGGCGCGGGCGGTCAGCACGTCAACACCACCGATTCTGCGGTGCGTATCACCCACGAGCCCACCGGCATCGTGGTGGCCTGCCAGAGCCAGCGCAGCCAGCACGCCAACCGTGACTTCGCCATGAAGCAGCTCAAGGCGAAGCTGTGGGAGCACGAGATGGAGAAGCGCAATGCCGCCAAGCAGGAGGCGGAAGACTCCAAGGCCGATATCGGCTGGGGTAGCCAGATCCGCTCCTACGTGCTCGACGACCAGCGCATCAAGGACCTGCGAACCGGCGTGCAGACCAGCAACTGCGACCGGGTGCTGGATGGCGATCTGGACGCCTTCATCGAAGCCAGCTTGAAGCAAGGTTTGTAGCCTTGGGCCACGAGCCGCGAGCGGTAGCCAATCCGCTTGCGCTCGTGGCTCGCCGCCCGTAGCGAATTCTTAACAGGTAACGACATGGCCAACCAGAGCTCTTCCCCGGATACGCTCCAGACCGACGAGAACCGCTTGATTGCCGAGCGTCGGGCCAAGCTGGCGGCGCGCCGCCAGCGCGCCGATGCCACCGGCGGCAGCGCCTTCCCCAACGATTTTCGCCGCGACAGCCTGGCGGCCGACCTCGTGGCCGAGCTGGGTGAGAAGGAGAAGGACGAGCTGGAGTCGCTGAATCGTCCTGCGGCAGTGGCCGGGCGCATCATGCGCAAGCGCGGCCCGTTCCTGGTGATCCAGGACCCCTCCGGCACGATCCAGCTCTACGTCGACAAGAAGGGGCTGGCGGAAGAGGTGCTGGAGGATATCAAGAGCTGGGACATCGGCGACATCGTCGCGGCCCGCGGCCCGGTGCACAAGTCGGGCAAGGGTGACCTCTACGTGATGATGGAAGAGGCGAGGCTGCTGACCAAGAGCCTGCGCCCGCTGCCGGACAAGTTCCATGGCCTGACCGACATGGAGGCACGCTATCGCCAGCGCTACGTCGACCTGATCATGAACCCCGATTCGCGCCGGGTATTCGAGACCCGCGCCGGGGTGATCAGCGCCATGCGCCGCTTCTTCGAGGAGCGCGGCTTCATGGAAGTCGAGACCCCCATGCTGCAGCCGATCCCCGGGGGCGCCACCGCGCGGCCCTTCATCACCCACCACAATGCGCTGGACATCGACATGTACCTGCGCATCGCTCCCGAGCTCTACCTCAAGCGCCTGGTGGTGGGCGGCTTCGAGAAGGTCTTCGAGATCAACCGCAACTTCCGTAACGAGGGCCTCTCGACGCGCCACAACCCTGAGTTCACCATGGTCGAGTTCTACCAGGCCCATGCCAACCACCATGACCTGATGGACCTCACCGAGGAGATGCTGCGCACCGTCGCGCTCAAGGTGCTGGGTACCACCACGGTGGTCAACACCGTGCGCAGCGCCGAGGGCGAAGTGCTCGAGACCTACGAGTACGACTTCGGCAAGCCGCTCAAGCGCATCAGCGTGTTCGACTCGATCCTCGAGTTCAACCCGGACATTCACGCCGAGGCGCTGGCCGACGAGGCCGCCGCGCGGCAGATCGCCGAGCGCCTGGACATCGACGTCAAGGATGGCTGGGGCCTGGGCAAGATCCAGATCGAGATCTTCGAGAAGACCGTCGAGCACCGCCTGAAGGACCCGACCTTCATCACCGACTACCCCACCGAGGTGAGCCCGCTGGCGCGGCGCAAGGACAGCGACCCGTTCGTCACCGAGCGCTTCGAGTTCTTCGTCGGCGGGCGCGAGATTGCCAACGGCTTCTCGGAGCTCAACGATGCCGAGGACCAGGCCGAGCGTTTCCGCGCCCAGGCGGCGGAGAAGGAGGCCGGTGACCTCGAGGCGATGTACTACGATGCCGACTACGTGCGCGCGCTGGAGTACGGCTTGCCGCCCACCGCCGGTGAGGGCATCGGCATCGACCGCCTGGTCATGCTGTTCACCGACAGCGCCTCGATCCGGGACGTGCTGCTGTTCCCGGCCATGCGTCCTGAGGTGGACTGAAGGGGCTGCCCCCCGGTAAAGCCCCGGGCCTCTCGGTGTCGACCCGGCGGAAGTATTGGTAAGCGGCGTCGCTAGCGCCCATAATGATCACCGTTTCGACGTCGAGGAGACCGCGATGAAACTGCTCAACCGCTCCGCCCTGAGCGTCAGGCCGACCCGGCACTTCGTGGACTGGATCAATGCGCTGGAACCCACCATGGGGGAGGACGACCTCACCCTGGAGGACGTCGAACGTGAAAGCACGGTCTATCTGATTCCCGAGATGGACACCCCGGAGGCGCTGGAAGCCTTCGTGCGCGAGCGCTACCTCGAGATCCTCGAGACCGAGCTGCGCGCCTGGGAGGAGGACGAGCGGCAGTGGCCCGAGGCTCTCGACTGGGCGCTGTTCCAGCGCTTCCTGCAGGTCGAGCACAGCTACCTGGCCATCGACCTGGACGACGAGACGGCGCTGGAGATCTCCGAGGTCGACGATTCACTATTGCTGGAAACCGACCAGGACTAACCGCCTTGTCGAAAGCATCACATGAAAACCGGCTGCGGCCGGTTTTCTCGTTAGCAACTCCGCAGTGATGGAAACCGCATGAGCCGACTCTTTTCGACCCGGCCCGGCGACGACGGCCTGCCGGGCCCCGAGCGACGCCTGGCGGTGCTGGCGCTGATCCTCGGCACCCTGATGGCCGTGGTGGACGTCACCATGGTCAATATCGCGCTGCCTTCCATCGCGCGTGACCTGGAGGTGTCCGCCGCGAGGACGGTTTGGGTCACCAACCTCTACCAGATCGTCTGCGCCGCCTTCCTGCTGGTGTGCGCTTCGTTCAGCGAGATGATCAGCCGCCGACGCCTATACGTGGCGGGCCTGGCGCTGTTCGTGGTGGCTTCGTTGGGCGCTGCACTGTCTCGCAGCCTGGAATGGCTGCTGGTTTTTCGTGCGATGCAGGGGCTCGGTGCGGCCGCCACGCTCTCCATCGGCCCGTCGCTCTACCGCTCGATCTTTCCCACCCGGCTGTTGGGCAGTGCACTGGGGCTCTCCGCCCTGGTGGTGGCGGGTGGCTACGCCGCCGGCCCGGCGCTGGGCGGGCTGGTGCTATCGGCCGTCAGCTGGCCCTGGCTGTTCGCCCTGCATTTGCCTCTGGGGCTTGTTTCGCTGTGGCTGGCCTGGCGTGCGCTGCCGCGCGAGAAAGGGCGGCGTGGCGGCTTCGACGGCCGCGGTGCGCTGGGGTCGGTGGTCATGCTGGGCAGTTTCTTCCTGGCCATGGATACCCTGGGCCACGGTGCACCGCTGTGGCAGGCACTGGCCTGGCTGACGCTGAGCGTGGTGGCGGGCGGGCTGTTCCTGCGTCGCCAGCGCCGGGCGAGTCACCCGCTGCTGCCGCCGCGGCTGTTTCAGGTGGCCCGCTTCCGCCTGGCGGTATCCGCCTCGGGGCTCGCCTTCGTCGGCCAGGGGTTGGCCTTCGTCGCGCTGTCGTTCCTCTATCAGCAGGAGATGGGCTTCTCGCCGCTGCATACCGCCTGGCTGTTCACGCCCTGGCCGCTCGCCATCATGCTGGTCGGGCCGCTGGCCGGCCGGCTGGCCGATCGGGTGAATCCCAGCGTGATGGCAAGCCTGGGGCTGGTGTTGCTGATGCTGGGACTGGCCTCGCTGGCACTGTTGCCGCAGGATGCCGGCGTGCTGGACAGCTTGTGGCGCACCGCGCTGTGCGGCATCGGCTTCGGGCTGTTCCAGCCGCCCAACAACCGCGAGATGATGACCAGCGCGCCGCGCGAGCTCAGCACCAGCGCCTCGGGCGTGCTCAGCACCACGCGCACTGTGGGCCAATCTCTAGGGGTGGCGCTGGTCGGTGCCTTCATGGCGGCCAGCGCTCCGGTACAGGCCACGCTGTGGATCGGCTGCCTGACCTGCCTGCTGGCGCTCGTGGCCAGCCTGGCGCGGATGCCGCTGGTTGGAGCCGTTCAGGCCGATAGCGCTGAGCAGCCGCCCCAGGTGCAGTCACCGAGCAAGAGAGTACAATGACCTGACATCCATGATCGAGGAGCCCTCATGAGCGTTCAGGCCGTTATCGAAGAGAAGCTGCAGGCCCTCGAGCCCACCCATGTGGCGGTGGAGAACGAGAGCCATCGGCATGCCGTGCCGGCCAATTCCGAAACCCATTTCAAGGTCACGGTGGTGTCCGAGCACTTCCAGGGGTTGATGCCGGTGAAGCGCCACCAGCGTCTCTATGCACTGTTGGCCGATGAGCTCGCTGGGCCGGTGCACGCCCTGGCCTTGCATCTCTACACACCGCAGGAGTGGGCCGCTCGCGGCGAGGCCCGTCCCGACTCGCCCAACTGTCGTGGCGCCGGCACGTGACCACCGAACCGCAGCGCCTGCAATATCTGGAGGCGATGGGACTGACGGCCTGGGTGGCGCGTTACCAGTTGCCCCGCGCGCGGCCGAGCGAGGCCTGTGAGTGGGAGCTGCCCGAGCGGCCCGCGGTCAAGCCCCCCGCCGAGCGCTTGCACGCCCTGCTCGACGAGGCGGAAGCCGCATCTCCCAGGCCCGTTCAGACACCGCCCCGGTGGAGCCCGAGCGGACGGCGGTTCCCAAGCGTGCCCGACAGCTGCTGGGGATTGCGCCGGTGGACGAAGCCGAGGACGCGGGGCACGACGCTACCACCAAGGAAGCCCGGCCGGCCCAGGAGCCGTTGCGCTTTACCCTGCAGGTGGCATGCCTGGCGGGCCGCTGGATGGTGGTCGTGCCGCAGGAGGGCGCGCTGGATGCCAGCCAGGGGCAACTGCTGGCCAACCTGCTGCAAGCGGTGGCGATCGACATTGGGCAGTTGCCTGTATTCGAGACCTTTCGCTGGCCGCCGATGGAAAACCTGCCGGTCGAGGCACCGCTGGAAGAAGCGCGCGAAGGCCTGCAGGCCTTTATCGAAGGCACGCAGCGGCGCGGCTGGGCGCTCGAACGAATCCTGGTGTTCGGTCGCGACGAAACCCTGGATCGGCTGCTCGGTTCGCAGCAGGGCGCATTCGAACTGCTTGACCTGCCCGGATGGCAGGGGCCATCGCTTGCCGAGTTGACGCAGAGTGCCACGGCCAAGCGTGAACTATGGCCTGTCTTGCAGGAGTGGCGGCGGGCCTGGTCCCAGTCAGGCAACGGGACCGATGACTGAACTCGCCATCCGCCGCTTGACGATCGTCGACCTGGAGCGCCTGGTGGCGCTGGAGAACTGTCAGCCGCGCCCTTGGTCACGTCGCCAGCTCGAGGCCGCTTTGAACGATGCCGACGGCTGCGTGCTGGGGGCGGTGCTGGCGGATCGGCTCGTCGGGCATGCCGTGGTGGCCAGGCTGCCCTTCGAGGCGGAGCTGCAAGCCATGCTGGTGGAGCCTGCCATGCGACGCCGTGGCCTGGCCGCCGCGCTGCTGGAGGCGACGATCGAGCAGTGTCGACGGTGGGGCAGCGAGCGGCTGCTGCTCGAGGTGAGGGCGGGCAACGCGCCGGCCATCGCGCTCTATCGTCGGGCAGGCTTCAGTGAAGATGGGCGACGGCGCGGATATTATCCGCCTCTGGAAGACATGGCCGACGCGAACAGGGAGGATGCCGTTTTGATGTCGCGCCGACCCTAGGAAACACTGCAACAAATACCTGCGTGAGCGAATCGCTGCGCTACGCGGTGCCTCGTCAATTTGTGCAGCGCTTCGCTCTATGACTGGAAAGCGCTGGGTTCAGGCTCGCTCGGTTTCCACCTCGTCGAACTTGCCCAACAGAGCCGTCAGACGGCGCTCCCACTCCTCGCGCTCCTGCTTCAGGCGGCTGTTTTCCTCGCGCAGCTCCTCGGCTTCCAGCTTCAGCAGTTCCAGGGCCTCGACGGCACTGGCCACTTTCTGTTCGAGCCGGTTGAAGAGTTCGGTGCTCATCGTGTTCTCCTGAAATGACATCCTGCCGGGGCGGGCGCCTGCCCGCGCTGATTCCGTTGCGCAGCGTAACGCCGAGGGCCAAGGCTCGGCAAGCGTAGCCGAACGGCGACGCCCGCTTATTCATCGGGCTGAGCGAGGCGCCGATAGAGGCGCCCGGTGCTGTCGCCGGCGCGCACTTCGCGATGCAATGACCAGTTGGCTGGCACACGCACGTCGAGCGCCGTTTCGGTTTCCAGGTAAACCCAGGCCTCGGGAGTGAGCCACCCCTGTTCCAGCCGCTCACAGCAGGGCGCCGCCAGGTCCTGGCGGAAAGGCGGGTCGAGGAAGACGAGGCTGAAGACGGTACTGTCACTCGGCCCGGCGGCAAGGAAGGCGAGAGCATCACCGGCCTGTACCCGTCCCCGCTCTGTGGCGTCCAAGGTGTGGAGGTTGTCCGCGAGCGCCCGAGCGACCTGGGCGTCGCGCTCGATGAATAGCGCCGAGGCCGCGCCGCGGGAAAGCGCTTCGAGACCCAGTGCGCCGGTGCCGGCGAATAGGTCAAGTACCCGTGCCCCCGGCGTGGCGGTCGCCAGCCAATTGAACAGGGTCTCGCGCACCCGGTCAGGCGTGGGGCGCAGGCCCGGGCTGTCGAGTACCGGTAGCAGGCGCCGACGGTATTCGCCGCCGATGATGCGCAGGCGGCCGCTGCCCTTGGACGGGCGAGCGGCTGGGCGGGAGCGTGAACGAGGGAACGAGCGGCGACGTGTCATGCGGCGGAATTGTACCCGGAGCCGTGTCCACAGTCATGGTGCGCGGTGTTAGGATGTAGCGATCATTCACCCGTGAGGCTGAATTCCCCCATGTTCGGTTTTTTCAAGCGCAAGAAGCAGCAGGAATCCCAGCAGGAAGAACAGCAGGAGCGGCAGCCGACTCAGCCTGATGCGGAGCGTGAGGAAGAGGCGTCCCACGAAGGTGCGCCGATGAGTGAAACGACTGCCGAGGCGGAGCGGGAGGTGGCGCCCGCCGAGCCGGACGTCGTCGATGCCCCGCGCCCCGAGGAGGCCGCCATGGCCGGTCCGGCGGCGGATGAGGTGCGTGACCGGACCGAAGCGGTCGATGAGGTTGGCCGGGAAGAGGAGAACGAGGTGCTGCGTGAGGAGGCGCTGGCCTCCGAGCCTGAATCTCAGCCTGAACCCGAACCCGAGCCGGAGCCCGCCCACGCGCCGTTGCAAGAGAAACCGGCCGCCGAGAAGAAGGGCTGGTTTGCGCGCATCCGCTCCGGTCTGGGCAAGACCCGAGCCAACCTCACCGAGGGTGTCGCCGGGCTGTTCCTGGGCAAGAAGCAGATCGATGACGAGCTGATCGAGGATCTCGAGACCCAGCTGTTGATGGCCGACGTGGGCATCGAGGCCACCACCGAGATCATCGACCGCTTGACCGAGCGCGTCTCGCGCAAGGAGCTCAAGGACCCCCAGGCGCTCTACCGAGCCCTACAGGACGAACTCGCCACGATGCTGGACGCCGTGGCCAAGCCGCTGGCACTGCCGGCCAAAGGAGAGGGACCCTTCGTGATCCTGGTGGTCGGCGTCAATGGCGTGGGCAAGACCACCACCATTGGCAAGTTGACCCAACGCTTCCAGCGCGAAGGCCGTAGCGTGATGCTGGCTGCCGGCGACACCTTCCGTGCCGCGGCGGTGGAGCAGCTCAAGGTGTGGGGTGAGCGCAACAAGGTGCCGGTGATCGCCCAGCACACCGGAGCCGACAGCGCCTCGGTGATCTACGACGCCGTGGCGGCGGCCAAGGCGCGCAAGATCGACGTGCTGATCGCCGACACCGCCGGACGGTTGCACAATAAGGGGCATCTCATGGAGGAGCTCAAGAAGGTGCACCGGGTGATGGGCAAGCTCGACGACAGCGCCCCTCACGAGGTAATGCTGGTACTCGACGCAGGCACTGGCCAGAACGCACTCTCCCAGGCCAATACCTTCAACGAAGCGGTGCCGGTCACCGGTATCACCCTGACCAAGCTCGACGGTACCGCCAAGGGTGGCATTATCTTCGCCTTGGCCAAGCAGCTCGGTACGCCGATCCGTTTCATCGGTGTGGGCGAGGGGCTCGATGACCTGCGCCCCTTCGAGGCCAGGGACTTCGTCGATGCGCTCTTCGACCAAGGTGACGAGGGAGCCGCCGCCTCACCATGATCCTCTTCGAGCATGTGGGGAAACGTTACGGCGGGCGCTTCGAGGCGCTCGCCAACATCGACTTCCGCGTGCACCGCGGCGAGATGGTCTTTCTCACCGGCCACTCGGGGGCCGGCAAGAGTTCGCTGCTGCGCCTGATCATGTTGCTGGAGCGGCCCACCCGTGGCCGGGTACTGGTCGCCGGCCACGACATCGGTCGCCTGCACGCCAGTCAGGTACCGTTCTACCGGCGTCAGATCGGTGTGGTCTTCCAGGACCACCAACTGCTGCTCGATCGCTCCATCTACCATAACGTGGCGCTGCCGCTGGAGATCCGCGGGGTCGACCCGCGCGAGGCTGCCCGCCGGGTGCGGGCGGCGCTCGACAAGGTGGGCCTGTTGCACCGTGAGAAGGCGTTGCCCATCGAGCTATCCGGTGGCGAGCAGCAGCGCGTGGGCATCGCCCGGGCGGTGGTCAACAAACCTTCGCTGCTGCTGGCCGACGAGCCCACCGGCAATCTCGACCCACAGCTCTCCGCCGACATCATGGCGCTATTCGAGGACTTCAATCGCATCGGCACCACGGTGATGATCGCCAGCCACGACCTGGCCCTGATCGCCCGCCTCAGGCATCGTGTACTGCGCTTGCGCGAGGGGCGGTTGGTGGCCGACGAGGAGGCCGCATGAGCCGCCAGCCCGCCGCACCGCCACGCGGCGCCCGCAGCCAGCGCACGCGCTCCTCGAGCCGTTTTCGCGGCTGGCTGCGTCACCATCGCGCCATGTGCCTGGACAGCGCACGGCGGCTGCTGCGAGCCCCCATCGGCAGCCTGCTCACCATGCTCGCCATCGCCATCGCCCTGGTGCTGCCAGCAGCGCTGTGGTTGGCGTTGGACAGTGCGCGTCTGCTCGATGCCGAACTCGAGGAGAGTGCCACGCTCACTGTCTATCTAGAGCATCATGTCGACGAGGCCCAGGCCGGGCGCATCGACGAGGCGGTGTCGGCCCACGATGGCGTGGCGCGTACCCGGCTCATCAGTGCCGCCGAAGGCATGGCCGAGTTCCAGCAGGCATTGGGCCTGGCCGATGCCCTGGGCCGGCTCGAGGACAATCCGCTGCCGGCCAGCATCGTGGTAGTGCCGACCGATCCGGCGCCGGAGGGCGTGCGCCGGCTCGCTGGCGAGCTCGAGGCGCTGAGCGGTGTCGACGAAGTGCGCCTCGACCTGGCCTGGCTCGAGCGGCTGCGGCACCTGGCCGAGCTGGGCAGTCGCCTGGCTCTGGCACTTGGCGTACTGTTCGGTTCGGGCGTACTGCTGGTGGTGGGCAACACCATACGTCTGTCGGTGGAGAGCCGCCGCCAGGAGATCGAAGTGGTAATGCTGATCGGTGCCACTCATGCTTTCGTACGTCGTCCGTTCCTCTATAGCGGTGCCTGGTACGGCCTCGGCGGCGGCCTGCTCGCCTGGGGCTGCTGGGGCTCGGCAACCAGTGGTTGTCGCTGCCGGTCAGCGCGCTGGCGGCCAGCTACGGCGCCACCTTCAGCCTGCCCCGCCTGGGGCCGGAGGGCTCGGCAACGCTACTATTGTGCAGTACACTATTGGGCTGGCTGGGCGCCTGGATTGCTGTGAGCCGCCACCTCGCGGAGGTTCGGCCGCGGTAAAAGACCGCAGGAAAAGTGCCGCGCTAGCGACTGCGCTCAGCATCTGCCACGCTGTCGGCAGGAATAGGGAACATTATCGACTTTCGCCCGTCTAAACGGGCGATTGAACCGTATATTAGGTTTTCAAGGAGACAACCTGCAATGAGCACCAGTCTTCTGCCGGTGGGTCATCTCTCTCCAGGGCATGACCTCAACGGGTACATCCAGGCGGTCAACGGCATTCCCATGCTCACCGCCGAGGAAGAGCGCGAACTCGCCTTCCGCCTTCACGAAGAGGGCGACCTGGAGGCGGCGCGTCGTCTGGTGTTGTCGCATCTGCGCTTCGTGGTCCATATCGCGCGAAGCTATTCCGGCTACGGCCTGCCGCAGGCCGACCTGATCCAGGAAGGCAACGTGGGCCTGATGAAGGCCGTCAAGCGCTTCGACCCCAACCAGGGGGTGCGCCTGGTCTCCTTTGCCGTGCACTGGATCAAGGCCGAGATACACGAATTCGTGTTGCGCAACTGGCGTATCGTCAAGATCGCCACCACCAAGGCCCAGCGCAAGCTGTTCTTCAACCTGCGCAGCGCCAAGAAGCGCCTGGCCTGGCTGAATAACGACGAGGTCGACGCCATCGCCCGCGACCTCGACGTCAAGCCCGAGGTCGTGCGCGAGATGGAGGGGCGCCTGGCGGCACACGACGCTGGTTTCGACGTCTCGCCGAGTGAGGACGAGGATGCGGCCTACCAGGCGCCGGTGCACTACCTGGACGATGCTGGCGCAGACCCCGCGGTCCAGCTCGAGGACAGCGATTGGGAAGACGACGCCAGCCGTCGCTTGAAGATGGCTCTTGAGTCGTTGGATGAGCGCTCCCGCGACATCCTGCAGCGCCGCTGGCTGGTCGATGACAAAGCCACCCTGCATGAGCTGGCTGATGTCTATGGCGTCTCCGCCGAGCGCATTCGCCAACTCGAGAAGAACGCCATGAAGAAAATCCGCCAGCAGTTGGGCGACACCCTGGCCGCCTGACCGGCCGGCAGCGTAGCGTCAACGATGAAGCCCCGGCCTGGCCGGGGCTTTTGCATGTCGGAGGGTCAGGCGATCTGGGTGATCGGCTCGCGCATCAGCCGTGCCGAGAGCAGCGCCCACTGGTCGTCCCAGTGCTCGGTGGGACGACGCTGGAAGTCGCTGCGCACGTACTGCGAGATGCGCCCTTCGGCCACGGCGATCAGCAGGTTGGCCGTGGCCGATACCTGCATCACTGTGCGGCGGCGCTCGCGCAGCTCCGCCTCGCGCAGCACCTGCTTGAGCTGGGTCTCCAGGCGCTCGAAGAGCTGATGGATACGCAGCCGCAGCCGGGCGGTCTCGCCGGTCAGCACGTCGCCTTCGAGCAGGCGCGAGAGACCGGGGTTCTTCTCGGCGAAGGCCAGCAGCAGGGTGAGGATCTGCCCGCAACGCGGTACGGCCTCGTGGACCTCGTCGAGAATGCGCGAGATGCGCTCGAACAGGGTCTCTTCGATAAACGAAATCAGCCCCTCGAACATGCGCGCCTTGCTCGGGAAGTGTCGGTAGAGCGCGGCTTCTGAGACGCCTACCTGGCGCGCCAGCGCCGCGATGGTGATGCGCTTGCCGCTGTCTTCTTCCAGCATCAGGGCGAGCGCCTGCAGGATCTGCTCGCGCCGGCTGGAATTCTGTATAGCCTGCGTCATGTCGGAGTTTGTCTTCTGGTTATTGAATGGCCGGAGGCACCGCCCACCGCCAGGCGCTGGGCGGAAGTTGCCTCAAGCGTTGTCGTTCCCTTGTCGGTCGGCATCGGTGATCAGGGTACCGACCCCCGCGTTGGTGAAAATTTCCAGCAGCGTGGCGTGGGGCACGCGGCCGTCGATGATATGCGCGCTGCGCACGCCTCCCTTCACGGCGTCGAGCGCGCAGCGGATCTTCGGTAGCATACCACCATGAATGGTGCCGTCGGCGATCAGGGTATCCACCTGAGCCGTGGTGAGACCGGTAAGCACCTCGCCCTCCGCGTTCATCAGGCCGGCCACGTTGGTCAGCAGCATCAGCTTCTCGGCACCCAGTGCCTCGGCCACCTTGCCGGCCACCAGGTCGGCATTGATGTTGTAGCTGTGGCCCTTGGCGTCGACGCCGATCGGTGCGATCACTGGAATGAAGTCGCGCTCGGCGAGCATCTCGATCAGCTCGGTGGAGACATGCTCGACCTCGCCTACGTGGCCGATGTCGATGATCTCGGGAGCGGTCATTTCCGGGGTCTGGTGTTCGACCTTGAGCTGACGCGCGCGGATCTGGGCGCCGTCCTTGCCGGTGAGGCCGATCGCCTTGCCGCCGCACTGATTGATCAGGTTGACGATCTCCTTGTTGACCAGTCCGCCGAGCACCATCTCCACCACGTCCATGGTCTCGGAATCGGTGACCCGCATGCCGTTGACGAAGCGCGACTCGATCTTGAGCTTGGCCAGCAATTCACCGATCTGCGGGCCGCCGCCATGTACCACCACGGGATTGATGCCGACCTCTTTCATCAGCACCATGTCGCGGGCGAAGGAGTCGATCAAGGCATCTTCGGTCATGGCATTGCCGCCGTACTTGACGACGACGGTCTTGCCGGAGAAGCGCTGGATGTAGGGAAGTGCCTCGGAAAGCACTTCCACCACCAGCCGCGGGTCACGAGTCGTTTCGGTCATGGTCCTTCCTCAGGGATACGAAACGCTGCCGTCAGCTGGGCAGCGTCAGCGCCGGATCGACCTGCTTGAGGGCGTCGGCGAAACGGTTGCGAATACGCTCGAGGGCGGCGTCGCTCTTGCCTTCGAAGCGCAACACCAGCACGGGCGTGGTGTTGGAGGCGCGGCACAGGCCCCAGCCATCGGGATAGTCGACGCGAATGCCGTCGAGGGTGGTCTTGACGCCTTCGTCGCCGAAATCGCCCTCGCGGGCCAGCTTGTCGACCAGCTCGAACTTGTTCTCATCGGTCACGTGCACGTTGATTTCGGGCGTGCCGAGGTCCTGCGGGTAGCGGGCGAAGAAGGTATCGGCATCGTCTTCCTGCTTGGAGAGGATCTCCAGCAGTCGGGCGGCGCCGTAGATGCCGTCGTCGAAGCCATACCAGCGCTCTTGGAAGAAGATATGTCCGCTCATCTCACCGGCGAGCTGAGCCCCGGTCTCCTTCATGCGTGCCTTGATCAGCGAATGGCCGGTACGCCACATCTCCGGCGTGCCTCCTGCCTTTTCGACGACGCCTGCCAAGTTGCCGGTGCACTTGACGTCGAAGATCACCCGGGCACCTGGGTTACGCTCCAGCATGTCCTCGGCGAAGGCCATCATCAGGTGATCGGGGTAGATCAGCTGCCCGCTCGGCGTCACCACGCCCAGGCGGTCTCCGTCGCCGTCGAAGGCCAGGCCGATGTCGGCGCCGGTTTCCTTCACCGTGCGAATCACGTCCTGCAGGTTCTCTAGCTTGCCCGGGTCGGGGTGATGGTTGGGGAAGTTACCATCGATCTCGGCGAACAGCGGTATCGTTTCGACCCCCAGCCTCTCGATCAGCTTGGGCCCCAGCTCGCCGGCCACGCCGTTACCGCAGTCGACCACCGCCTTGAGCGGGCGCTCGAGACGGATGTCGCCGACGATACGCTCGAGATAGGCATCGCGCACGTCTTCATGGCACACGCTACCCTGGCCCTCGCTGAGGTCGTCGGATTCGATGCGCTTGTACAGCGCGGTGATCGCCTCGCCCGAGAGCGTCTCGCCGCCCAGTACGATCTTGAAGCCGTTGTAGTCGGGTGGATTGTGGCTGCCGGTGACCATCACCCCTGAAGCGGTGCCCTCGAGTATGTGGGTGGCGAAGTAGAGCACCGGCGTGGGCACCATGCCGATGTCGATCACGTCGCGGCCAGCGGCGGTCAGTCCGCGAATCAATGCCTCACTCAGCCGTGGGCCGGAGAGACGACCGTCGCGGGCCACCACCACGGTGGATTCGTTACGGGCGGCGGCCTCCGAGCCGATGGCTCGACCGATCTTCTCGACGGTCGCCTCGGTCAAGGTGTCGTCGACAATGCCGCGAATGTCATAGGCGCGGAAGATGGAGGCCGGTACGGGGCTGTTCTCGACTTGGCTCATAGCGGTTCCTTGTCAGACAGGTGTGGGTTCGTTGATGCCAGGTTGCGACGGCGCTGCCGGCGTCACCGCTCCTTGGGACGATCGGCGGCGTTCCTAGCGGTCAATGGCGGCCCGAGCTGCCGAAGCCGCCTTCACCACGCAGGCTAGCCTCGAATTCGTCGACGACTTCCAGCTCGGCCTGGACCACCGGTACCAGGACATACTGGGCCAGTCGCTCGAACGGCTCCAGTACGAAGGTGTCGGTGCCGCGATTCCAGGTGGAGATCATCAGTTCGCCCTGGTAGTCGGAATCGATCAGTCCCACCAGGTTGCCGAGCACGATGCCGTGCTTGTGGCCCAGGCCCGAGCGCGGCAGGATCAGGCCGGCCAGGCCCGGGTCGCCGATATGAATGGCGAGCCCGGTGCGCACCAGCTCGCATTGGCCGGGCTCGAGGACCAGCGGCTCGTCGAGCAGCGCACGCAGATCCATTCCTGCGGAGCCCAGGGTGGCATACCGGGGCATGAAGTCGCGCAGGCGCTCGTCGAGCAGCTTGACGGCCAGGCGCGGTTGTTGGGGTCGGGAATCGGACATGGTGGCTCCGTCGGTTCTGCGGGTTCCGGGCAGGTTTGGGTTCAATGTACGGGGCGGGAAGTCAGGCAGCCGAGCGCTCGCTCGATCACCGCCCTGGCCAACTCGGTCTTGGGCTGCGGCGGCAGTTGCTCGCCGCCTTCTCCCTCGCCGTCGCGCCACAGCAGCAGGGCGGCATTGTCGTCGGCGCCGAAACCGAGCCCTGCGGCGGAGACATCGTTGGCGACGATCATGTCCAGCCGCTTGCGTGTCAGCTTGTCGCGGGCATAGGCCTCGAGATCGCGGGTTTCCGCGGCAAAGCCCACCACGAAGGGACGTCCCCCGGCCGCATCGCGCGCATGGGCGATATCGGCAATGATATCGGGGTTCTTGATCAGCTTCAGGGTCAGGCCTTCCTCGCCTTCGCGCTTCTTGATCTTGTGCTCGGCGGCCGTCGCGGCGCGATAGTCGGCCACTGCGGCACAGCCGATGAACAGGTCGCAGTCGGCCGCCAACCGGCGACTTGCCTCGTGCATCTGCAGCGCGGTCTCCACATCGGTGCGCTCGACCCCCTGGGGTGTGGGCAGGTTCACCGGGCCGCTGATCAGGCTGACCCGGGCGCCGAGCTCTGCCGCAGCGGCGGCCAGGGCGAAGCCCATCTTTCCCGAGCTGTGATTGGAGAGATAGCGCACCGGGTCCAACGGCTCCCGAGTGGGGCCGGCGGTGATTACCACGTGCAGGCCTCGGGCCGGGGCGTCCTCGGCCGCTGGGGCCTGGCCGTGCACGGCTGCGCTGGACGGCGGGATGAGTTCGGCCATGATCGCCTCGGGCTCGAGCATGCGCCCCGGCCCCACGTCGCCGCAGGCCTGATCGCCGCTGGCCGGCCCCAGCAGTCGCCAGCCGTCCTGTTCCAGGCGCTTGGCATTGCGCTGGGTGGCGATGTGGCGCCACATGGCCTGGTTCATGGCCGGCGCCATGATCTTCTCGGCTTCGCTGGCCAGGCACAGGGTGGTGAGCAGGTCGTCGGCCATGCCTTGGGCCAGGCGCGCCATCAGGTCGGCGGTGGCCGGGGCGATCAGGATCGTCTCGGCCCAGCGGGCCAGCTCGATATGGCCCATGCCGGCCTCCGCTTCGGGATCGAGCAGCGAGGTGCGCACTGGCTCACCGGTCAGCGCCTGCAGCGTCAACGGCGTGATGAAAGCCTGGGCGCCCTCGGTCATGACCACGCGAACCTCGCAGCCCGCCTGCTTGAGCAGCCGAGCGAGCTGGGCGCTCTTGTAGGCGGCGATGCCGGCACTGATGCCGAGCAGGATGCGCCGGCTGGCAAGCCGTCGTACGCGTTGCGTTGCCATGCTGTTTTCCTGAACTGAAACCCGACCGCCTACCTTACCACTGCCGTTGAAGTTGCGCAGCCGCAGCCTTTCGTCAAGGTCGGTTACAATGGGTGACTTCAATCATCAGGGAAAGCGTAGCAAGGAGACACGGGATGTCGATTCGCGACTGGCCCGAGGGCGAGCGCCCGCGGGAAAAACTGCTGGCGCTGGGTGCCGGGACACTATCCGACGCCGAATTACTGGCCATCTTCCTGCGCGTGGGGGTGGCGGGGCGCTCAGCGGTGGACCTTGCCCGCGACCTGCTGGGTTCGTTCGGCGGTCTGCGCCAGTTGCTCGAGGCCGACCAACAGCGCTTCTGCGCCGAGCGAGGCCTGGGCACGGCCAAGTTCGTCCAGCTCCAAGCCACCCTTGAACTGTCGAAGCGACACCTGGCGGCCCAGCTCGCTCGCGGCAATGCGCTGACCTCACCCACTCTGGTGCGCGCTTACCTGGCTACCCAACTGCGTCATTTGGGGCACGAGGAGTTCACCGCGCTTTTTCTCGATACCCAGCACCGCGTGATCCGCTTCGAGTCGCTGTTTCGCGGCACGCTGGACAGTGCCTCGGTCTACCCCCGCGAGGTGGCGCGCCGCGCGCTGGAGCTGGGCGCCGGGGCGATCATCTTCGCCCATAACCACCCCTCCGGCGTGGCCGAACCCTCCGATGCCGACCGGCGTATCACCGAGCGGCTGCGCGAGGCACTCTCGCTGTTCGAGATTCGCGTGCTGGATCACTTCGTTGTCGGAGACGGGGAGGTGGTATCGTTTGCGGAGAGAGGGTGGCTTTAGGTGGGGAACCGGCTGTGCTCGGCCATGCGGCGTTGAACCTTGCTTCGCAATGCCCATTTAGCCCACTAAACTCCGCTTGCTCAACAAGGTTCGCCTAGCCTGGCCTTCGCTCGCTCGGTTCGCTGGCTGGGTGGAGAAGGCCCATTGCTTGTGGTGGAAGTACGACGGCTTATGAAAGCTTGCGGGAGTGGGGGTAGGGGAGTGTAGAATACGCGGCTACTTGCCTGTAGGGGCGCACTCTGCTATAAAGTGCAGCCTTTGAATTCCCTTGGGTCAAATGACAACGGGGTCGTTCCCGGTTTGCCCGACAGGTTTTGAACACACAGGTTTGACCACCTGGCCAAGCGGTTGGAGGCTCCCATGTCCAAAGTATGTCAGGTTACCGGCAAGCGCCCGGTGACTGGTAACAACGTTTCACACTCCCAGCGCAAGACCCGCCGTCGTTTCTTGCCGAACCTGCACACCCACCGTTTCTGGGTGGAGTCTGAGAACCGCTTCGTCAAGCTGCGGGTCTCCTCCAAGGGTATGCGCATCATCGACAAGAAGGGCATCGACGCGGTGCTCAGCGACATCCGCAAGCGCGGCGAAGCCGTCTAAGCGATCATCAGGGAGTAAGCAGTCATGCGCGATAAGATCAAGTTGGTGTCCAGCGCCGGTACCGGCCACTTCTACACCACCAACAAGAACAAGCGGAACACTCCGGACAAGCTCGAATTCAAGAAGTACGATCCGGTCGTCCGCAAGCATGTGATGTACAAGGAAGCCAAGATCAAGTAAGCCGATCCGACGCCCGCCGCTGGGCGTCCATGGCGACTTGACGGCTTCCAGCCGCAGGTAGCAAGACCTGTCCTCCTGAACCCGGCCCTGCGGTCGGGTTCAGGCGTATCTATTTCCCGGATATTTCCTCGCCATGCCCGAGCTTCCCGAAGTCGAGACTACCCGGCGCGGCATCGCTCCCCACGTGGAGGGGCGCGAGATCGTCGAGGCGATAGTGCGCCAGCCGCGCCTGCGCGTGCCGGTGCCCGACGATTTCGTCGAGCGCCTGGTGGGTTCTCGCATCGGCATCCTATCGCGGCGCGCCAAGTATCTGCTGCTGCCGATCGAGGGCGAGCGCGACGGCAGCCTGATCTGGCATCTGGGCATGTCGGGCAGCCTGCGCATCGCCCGGCTGGGCGATCTGCCCAAGAAGCACGACCATGTCGACCTGGTGCTCGACGACGGCGCCATCCTGCGTTACCACGATCCGCGCCGCTTCGGCTTCGTCGACTGGCTCGCCGGCAGCTTGGAGAGCGACCCGCGCCTAGCGAACCTGGGGCCGGAACCGCTCTCCGAGGCCTTCGACGCTGAGCGGCTCTATCGGCTCTCGCGTTGCCGGCGCATGGCCGTGAAACCGTTCCTGATGGACAATGCCGTAGTGGTCGGCGTGGGCAACATCTACGCCAGCGAGGCGCTGTTCCTGGCCGGCATCGACCCGCGCCGGGCGGCGGGACGCATCTCCCTCGAGCGCTACGAGCGCCTGGCCGCGGCGGTGCGCGAGGTTCTGGCCGCCGCCATCACCCAGGGCGGCACCACCCTGCGCGACTTCGTTAGCGGCACTGGCGAGCCGGGCTACTTCAAGCAGCGCCTCAACGTCTATGGCCGCCACGGCCAGGGTTGCCGGCGCTGCAACGGCGAGCTGCGGCTGGTGACGCTGGGCCAGCGGGCCAGTGTATTCTGCCCCTCTTGCCAAAAATGATCCCCATTCCATGAGACCGACCATGACCCAGACCCTGCGCCTCAAGAAGAACGCCGACCGCCGCCTCAAGGCCGGTCACCTGTGGCTCTACTCCAACGAGGTCGACATCGAGGCCACGCCGCTCAAGGGCCTCGAGCCGGGCGCCCAGGTGGTGGTCGAGGCCGCCAATGGCAAGGCCATGGGCGTGGCCTACGTCAATCCCAACTCGCTGATCTGTGCCCGAGTCGTATCGCGCGACCCCAACATGCGCCTCGACCGCTCGCTGCTGGTGCATCGCTTCAACCAGGCGTTGGCACTGCGCCAGCGCCTCTATGCCAAGCCCTTCTACCGCCTCGTGCACGGCGAGGGCGACCTGCTGCCGGGGCTGGTGGTGGATCGCTTCGACGACGTCGTGGTGGTCCAGCTCAATACCCTGGGCATGGAACGACTCGCCGAAGAGGTCGTCGCTGCGCTGGACAAGGTACTCTCGCCCCGGGTCATCGTGTTCAAGAACGACTCGTCCGGGCGGCGCCAGGAGCAGCTCGAGCGCCAGGTCACCGTGGCGAAGGGCGAGCTCGACGGCCCGGTGCTGATGGAGGAGAACGGCGTGCGCTTCCACGTGCCGGTACTCGACGGCCAGAAGACCGGCTGGTTCTTCGACCATCGCGCCAACCGCGCCTGGCTCAACGGCCTGGTGGCCGGTAAGCGGGTACTCGACGTATTCAGCTACATCGGTGGCTGGGGCGTGCAGGCGGCGGCACATGGTGCCCGCGAGGTGCTATGCGTGGACGTCAGCGCCCAGGCCTTGGAGCGGGTGGCCGAAAACGCGGCTCTCAACGGCCTGCACGAGCAGGTGGCGGTAGGCGAAGCCGACGCCTTCGAGGCGCTGGCCGCACTCAAGGCCGACGGCGAGCAGTTCGATGTGGTGATCCTCGATCCGCCGGCCTTCATCAAGAAGCGCAAGGACATTCCCAACGGTGAGCGCGCCTATGGCAAGCTCAACCGTGAGGCCATGCGTTTGCTGGGGCGCGACGGCCTGCTGCTCTCGGCCTCGTGCTCCATGCACCTGGCCCAGGAGCGGTTGGTGGAAGTGGTGCGCGGTGCGGTGCGCCACCAGGATCGCCATGGACAGATCGTCTACCAGGGGCACCAGGCGGAGGACCATCCGGTCCATCCTGCCATTCCCGAGACCGCTTACCTGAAGGCTCTGGGCGTCCGCGTGTTCCGCGATTGAAATTGCTGCGCCCGATGATGTTAGAACGGTACCTATGAGCTACGTACGCGTTTTCGCCCACTCCAATGCGCTGCTGGTCAGCCACGTGCGCAACCTGCTGGTCGCGGCGGGTATCCCCGTTGAGCTGCGCAACATGGTGCTGGGTGGGGGCGCGGGCGAACTACCGCTGGGGGAATGCGAGCCCGAGGTATGGGTGGCCGAACACAACCGCAAGCGCGCCGAAACCCTGATCCGTCATGCCATGACGGGCAGCACCGAAGAAGCGGAGTGGTGCTGCCCGAACTGCGGTGAAACGCTGGAAGGCGTCTTCGAGGCCTGCTGGCGTTGCGGTACGTCCAAAGTCTGAACCTGCAAGGGAGCGCACCATGGCCCAGGAGTGGGACCTTCCCGATCCGTTCGTCATCGAGCTCGAGGTACAGGCCTCGGCCATCGACAAGTACGGTCACGCCAACAATGCCGCCTATCTACGCTGGGTCGAGCAAGTGAGCTGGGCACATTCGGAGCATCTCGGCCTCGATCTGGCCCGCTATCGCGAGCTGGACCGGGCCATGGCCGTGCACCGCCACGAACTCGACTACCTGGCGCCTGCTTTCGAGGGAGAGCGCCTGGCGCTTGCCACCTGGATCATCGGCTGCGACGGCCGCCTGACCCTGACCCGGCGCTTCCAGCTCGTTCGGCCCGCCGACGGTCGCACTCTGCTGCGTGCTCGCACCCGCTTCGCCTGTATCGAACTCTCCAGCGGTCGGCCACGCCGCCTGCCCGAGGAGTACGTGGCGATCTACGGTGGAGCGCTTGTGCTCGAGTGAGGCCGTGATTTTTTTGTCAGCACTCTCTTAAAAACAACGATTTTCTGCCGCACTGGCCTTGAGAATGGATTTTTGCCGTTCTTTATCGTTGGTACTTCGTGTATGGACTGATTGTGCTGTAATGGGCGTGACGATCCCCTAACAAGGATGGTCCCCTAACAAGACAGTGCCGCAGGAGGTGCCCAATGAAGATCGCCGTGCCGAAGGAAATCAAGAACCATGAGTATCGCGTCGCCCTGACACCCACGGGGGCTCGGGAGCTGGCGACGCGAGGCCATTCGGTAACCGTTCAAGTGGGTGCCGGGGAGGGAGCGGGTTTCTCCGACGCCGATTTTGAGGCGGCCGGCGCCCGGCTCGAAGCGAATGTCGATACCCTCTGGGGCGAGGCCGAGTTGATCCTCAAGGTCAAGGAGCCACAACCGGAAGAGGTGGCGCGGCTTAACCGCGGCCAGACGCTGTTCACTTACCTGCACCTGGCGGCCGAGGAAAAGCTGACTCGTGGGCTGATGGAGAGCGGGGCCACCTGCATCGCCTACGAGACCGTCACCGACCGTCAGGGGGGGCTGCCGCTGCTGGCGCCGATGAGCACCGTGGCGGGCCGTATGGCAGTGCAGGCTGGTGCCCATAGTCTGGAGAAGGCCCAGGGCGGTTCCGGCGTGCTGCTGCCCGGCGTGCCCGGAGTGGCTCCCGGCAAGGTGGCGGTGATCGGCGGCGGCGTGGTGGGCGAGAATGCCGCGCGCATGGCGCTGGGTCTGGGTGCCGAAGTGACCGTGCTCGACAAGTCGATTTCGCGCCTGGAAGTGCTCGACGACCGCTACCAGGGCCGCATGAAGACCGTATTCTCCACTGCCGATGCCATCGACGAGGCGGTGCGCGAGAGTGACCTGATCGTCGGCGCCGTGCTGATTCCCGGTGCCGCCGCGCCCAAGCTGATCACCCGCGCGATGCTCGCCGACATGAAGCCCGGCAGTGTGCTGGTGGACGTGGCCATCGACCAGGGCGGCTGCTTCGAGACCAGCAAGCCCACCACCCATGCCGAGCCGACCTACGTGGTCGACGGCATCGTCCACTACTGCGTGGCCAACATGCCGGGCGCGGTGGCGCGCACCTCGACCCAGGCGCTGACCAACGCCACCCTGCCGTTCGTCATCGCCCTGGCCGACAAGGGCTGGAAGCGGGCGCTGGCCGACGACTCCCACTTCCTGCCCGGGCTCAACGTCCACGACGGTCAGGTCACCTACCGCGCCGTGGCCGAGGCCTTTGGCCTTGAGAGCGTCGATCCCGCTAGCCTGGTGCGGTAACGGCCGATTTGTTTGAAGCGGGGGCAGGTCGCCTTGACTGCCCCCTCGCGTTACCATAGCGGGCATTTCCGACAAGCAGAGTCCGCCTTCCATGAGTGCAGTATCCCAGAAGACACGCGTTCTCACCGGCATCACCACCACCGGTACCCCGCACCTGGGCAATTACGTCGGGGCCATCAAGCCGGCCATCGCCGCGAGCCAGGACCCCAGCGTGCAGTCCTATTACTTCCTTGCCGACCTGCATGCGCTGATCAAGTGCCAGGACCCCCGCCGCGTACAGGAGTCGCGCCTGGAGATCGCCGCCACCTGGCTGGCGCTGGGGCTGGATACCGACAACGCCATCTTCTACCGCCAGTCGGATATTCCCGAGATCCCCGAACTGACCTGGATGCTGTCGTGCGTGTGCGCCAAGGGCCTGATGAACCGCGCCCACGCCTACAAGGCGGCGGTGGCCGAGAACGAGGCTGCCGGCAACCAGGACCCCGACAAGGGTATCACCATGGGCCTGTTCGGCTATCCGGTGCTGATGGCCGCCGACATTCTCATGTTCAACGCCCACAAGGTGCCGGTCGGGCGCGACCAGATCCAGCATATCGAGATGGCTCGCGATATCGGCGGGCGATTCAACCACCTCTACAAGGGCGCGTTCTTCACCCTGCCCGAAGCGGTGGTCGACGACGACGTGGCGGTACTGGGCGGTCTCGACGGGCGCAAGATGTCCAAGAGCTACAACAACACCATTCCGCTGTTCGTCTCCGAGAAGAAGCTGCTCAAGCTGGTGCGCAAGATCAAGACCAACTCGCTGGAGCCCGGCGAGCCCAAGGACCCGGAGGGCTGCACCCTGTTCCAGATCTACTCTGCCTTCGCCACACGCGAGGAGCGCGAGGCGATGCGCAGCGAGTACGCCAACGGAATTGGCTGGGGCGAGGTCAAGAATCGACTGTTCGAACATCTCGATGCGCAACTGCGCGAGCCTCGCGAACGCTACCAGGCGCTGATGGAGGATCCCGGGCACATCGAAAGCGTGCTGCTCAAGGGCGCTGAGCGGGCTCGTGCCGAGGCCGCGCCGTTCATGGATAAATTGCGCCAGGCCGCTGGGCTGGGACGTTTCATCTAGCCTTTGAGCAGTTCCTGTACGGGGCGCCTTCGGGCGCCCTGTCACGTTTTGGCAGTCGCCTGGCGCACTTCGGTGGAACTTGCCACGCTACAGGAGCGAATGGAGAGGAGGAGTTTCATGGCCACTGCATTGGATGCGATACGACCGCGACGGGTCTCTCTGCTGCTGGGCGCATTGACATTGACGGGTGCGCTGCTGGTCGGTCTGGCCTTCGGCACTCGCATGGGTCTGCTGATGGTCGTGGGGGCGCTGCTCGGCGTTTCTCTCTATCACGCCGCCTTCGGCTTTACCGCCGCCTGGCGGGTCTTCATCAGCGAACGACGTGGGCGTGGGCTGCGCGCCCAAATGGTAATGCTGGCCATCGCCGTGGTGCTGTTCTTCCCCGCCTTGGGGGCGGGCAGCCTGTGGGGTCAGAGCGTGACGGGCTTCGTTTCACCCATCGGGGTCTCGGTGGTGGTGGGCGCCTTCCTGTTCGGTATCGGCATGCAGCTCGGCGGCGGCTGCGCCTCGGGCACGCTGTTCACCGCCGGTGGTGGCAATGCACGCATGGCGATCACGTTGCTCTTCTTCATCGTCGGCTCGTTGATCGGTACCGCCCATTTCTCATGGTGGATGAGCTTGCCCGCCTTTCAGCCGGTGTCGCTGGTACAGACCTTCGGCGCCGGTGGCGGAATTGCCGTGAGTCTGGCCCTGTTCGGTGCCATCGCCGTGCTGACGGTGCTGCTGGAGAAGCGCCGTCATGGCGGATTGGAGGAAGCGCCACGCGCCAACCTCAGCCAGGGACGCTGGCTCACCGGCCCCTGGCCGCTGCTGCTTGGTGCCGTGGCACTGGCGCTGCTCAACTTCGCCACCCTGGCGTTGGCTGGACGCCCTTGGGGCATCACCTCCGCCTTCGCGCTGTGGGGCGCCAAGGCTTATGAATTCATTGGCGGCGACGTGAGCCAGTGGGGCTACTGGCAGAGCCCGGGCAACGCCGCGGCGCTTCACGCCAGCGTATGGAGCGACATCACCACGGTGATGAACGTAGGGATCATTCTGGGCGCCATGGTGGCTGCCACCCTGGCCGGACGCTTTGCCCCGACCTTGCGGATTCCGCTGGGCTCGGTGGTGGCGGCGGTGATCGGGGCCTGATGCTGGGCTACGGGGCCAGGCTGGCGTTCGGTTGCAACATAGGTGCCTACTTCAGCGGCATTGCGTCGGGCAGCCTGCATGGCTGGGTGTGGCTGGTGGCGGGCTTTGCCGGCAACATGCTCGGCGTGAGGCTGCGTCCGTGGTTCTTCGACCGTCCACCCAGCGACAGGACCCGTGCCAAAGTCAGCTGATGCGCCACGATGGCAGAGGCGTGGTAGAGTTGGCGCCAAGAGCGCCATCAGAGCGCTCCGGAAGGGCAGTACACCGGACTGCGCTTCCCTACGGCCCGGTTCCAGTCACCGTATCGAGACAAAAGATGCCCGAAAGCAAACGTCCACTTTATATTCCTTACGCTGGTCCATCGCTGCTCGAGATGCCACTGCTCAACAAGGGCAGTGCGTTCACCCGCGAGGAGCGCCTCGAGTTCAACCTGGTCGGCCTGCTGCCGCAGAACGTGGAATCCATCGAGGAGCAAGCCGAACGGGCCTACCGCCAGTACCAGCAGTGTCATAGCGACCTGGAGCGGCACATTCACCTGCGGGCGATCCAGGACGACAACGAGACCCTCTACTATCACATGGTGATGGAGCATCTTGAGGAGATGCTGCCGATCATCTACACCCCCACGGTGGGTCAAGCCTGTGAGGAGTTCTCCAACATCTACCGCAGTCACCGCGGCCTGTTCGTCAGCTACCCTGACCGCGAGCGGATGGACGACATTCTGCGCAGCGCCACCAAAGACAGGGTCAAGGTGATCGTGGTAACCGACGGCGAGCGGATCCTCGGTCTCGGCGATCAGGGCATCGGCGGCATGGGTATCCCCATCGGCAAGCTGGCGCTGTACACCGCCTGCGGCGGCATCAGCCCCGCCTACACGTTGCCGATCACCCTCGACGTGGGTACCAACAACCAGGCACTGCTCGACGACCCGATGTACATGGGGTGGCGGCATCCGCGTATCTCCCAGGAGGAGTACGACGCCTTCGTCGACCAGTTCATCGCTGCGGTGAAGCGTCGCTGGCCCAATGTGCTGCTGCAGTTCGAGGATTTCGCCCAGGCCAATGCGGTGCCGCTGCTGGAGCGCTATCGCGACCAGCTGTGCTGTTTCAACGACGACGTTCAGGGCACCGCTGCCGTTGCCGTGGGCACGCTGATGGCGGCCTGCCAGGCCCGCGACGAGACCATCGCCGACCAGCGCGTAGTGTTTGTCGGTGCCGGTTCCGCCGGCTGCGGTATCGCCGAGCAGGTGGTGGTGGCGATGCAGGCGGAGGGACTCTCCGAGAAGGAGGCGCGGCGGCGGGTGTTCATGGTCGATCGCGATGGCCTGGTGACTTCGGACCAGCCGTGGCTGCGCGACTTCCAGCGTCGCCTGGCCCATGAACCCGAACTCGTCGAAGGATGGAAGAACCAATCCCTTCTCGAGGTGGCGCGCCATATCAAGCCCACGGTGCTGATCGGCGTGTCGGGCCAGCCGGGTCTGTTCTCCGAGGACGTGATCCGCGCCATGCACGCTGGCTGCGAGCGCCCGGTGATCATGCCGCTCTCCAACCCCACCTCCCGCGCCGAGGCCACGCCCGCGGACGTGATCGAGTGGACCGACGGCCAGGCGCTGGTGGCGACCGGTAGCCCCTTCATGCCGGTGGTGCACAATGGCAAGACCTATCCCATCGCCCAGTGCAACAATGCCTACATCTTCCCCGGCATCGGCCTCGGCGTGGTGGCCAGCGGTGCCAAGCGGATCACCGACACCATGCTGATGACCGCGTCCCGGGCGCTGGCGCGCGAGGCGCCGCTGGTCAAGGAGGGCAAAGGGGCCTTGCTGCCGCCGCTGTCGCAGATCCGCGAACTCTCCAAGGCCATTGCCTTCGAAGTTGCCGCCCAGGCCCAGCAGGAGGGCGTGGCGCTGCGTACCGATGGTATCAAGCTGCGCCAGGCGATCGAGCGCAGCAGCTGGACGCCGGAGTATCGGGACTACCGCCGTCGCGCGTTCTAGGTTGCGAGCCATGGGCTACGGGTCTCGAGTTGCGGGCTAAAATGCTGCCCGAAGCCCAATACAAATAGCCCCCGCCGGTTAACCGGCAGGGGCTTTCGCGCGAGCGCAGGCTGAAGGAACGGACTTACGCCGCGCCGATCATCCGCCGCAGCACGTAGTGGAGGATACCGCCGTGGCGGTAGTACTCCAGCTCGTTGGCGGTGTCGATGCGGCACAGCGCCTCGATGCGCTTCTCGCCCTTGTCGCTCTTCACAATGACCGTGACCTTCCCGCCTGGGGTGAGGTTGGCCAGCCCTTCGATGGAGATCGTTTCGTCGCCGCTCAGGCCCAGAGTCTTGCGGCTCTCGCCCTCGGGGAACTGCAGCGGCACCACGCCCATGCCGATCAGGTTGGAGCGGTGGATGCGCTCGTAGGATTCGGCAAGCACCGCGCGTACGCCGAGCAGGCGCGTGCCCTTGGCCGCCCAGTCGCGCGAGGAGCCGGTGCCGTACTCCTTGCCGGCTATCACCACCAGCGGTGTGCCCTTCTCCTGATACTTCATGGCGGCGTCGTAGATCGCCATCTGCTCGCCCGAAGGCACGTGGCGGGTCTCACCGCCGACCACGCCGTCGAGCATCTCGTTGCGGATGCGCACGTTGGCAAAAGTGCCGCGCATCATTACCTCGTGGTTGCCACGCCGCGAGCCGTAGGAGTTGAAGTCTACCGGCTTGATGCCGCGCTCCTGCAGGTAGCGTCCGGCGGGGCTGTCGGGCTTGATGGAGCCGGCCGGAGAGATGTGGTCGGTGGTCACCGAGTCGCCCAGCAGGGCGAGGATATGGGCATTCTCGACGTCCTCGATGGGCTCCGGATCGCGGCCCATGCCCTCGAAGAAGGGCGGGTGCTGGATGTAGGTGGAGGAGGGCGACCACTCGTAGACCTGGCTCTGCGGTACCTGCAGTGCCTTCCACGTCTCGTCGCCTTCGAAGACCTCGGCGTACTCCTTGCGGAACATGTCGGTCTTCACCTTCTCCACGGCATTGGCAATATCGGCCTGGGAGGGCCAGATATCCTGCAGGTAGACCGGGTTGCCGTCCCGGTCCTCGCCCAACGGATCCTGGCTGAGGTCCAGACGCACGTTACCGGCCAGAGCGTAGGCCACCACCAGCGGCGGTGAGGCGAGCCAGTTGGTCTTCACCAGCGGATGGATGCGACCCTCGAAGTTGCGGTTGCCGGAGAGCACCGAAGCCACGGTGAGATCGCCCTCCTCGACTGCCTTCTCGATGGGCGTAGGTAGCGGACCGGAGTTACCGATACAGGTAGTGCAGCCGTAGCCCACCAGGTTGAAGCCCAGGGCATCCAGGTCTTCCTGCACACCGCCAGCCTCGAGGTATTCGGTTACCACCTTGGAGCCGGGGGCCAGCGAGGTCTTGACCCAGGGCTTGGTCTTGAGCCCCTTGGCTCGAGCGTTGCGTGCCAGCAGGCCGGCGGCCAGCATCACGCTGGGGTTGGAGGTGTTGGTGCAGGAGGTAATGGCGGCGATCACCACGGCGCCGGGATTGAGCATGAACTGCTCACCGTCCAGCTCGACGTTCTGGCTGTCGTGGTGCTCGTAGCTATCGTGCACCCCGACCGCGGTCTGGCCTCCCTCGGAGAACAGCCGGCCTTTTTCCTCGCTGGGAAGCGGCTTGTCGCCGTTTTCTCCCTCCATTAGCTTCTCGAAGGTCGCCTTCATGTCTTTCAGGGCAACGCGGTCCTGAGGGCGCTTGGGCCCGGCCAGGCTGGCTTCGACATCGCCCAGGTCGAGGTGCAGGGTATCGCTGAAGATTGGCTCGTCACCGGGTTCCCGCCACAGCCCCTGGGTCTTGCAGTACGCCTCCACCAGGGCGATCTGGGCATCGTCTCGGCCGGTCAGGCGCAGGTAGGCGAGCGTTTCGTCATCGACCGGGAAAAAGCCGCAGGTGGCGCCATATTCCGGCGCCATGTTGGCAATGGTCGCACGGTCGGCCAACGGCAGGTCGGCCAGGCCATCGCCGTAGAACTCGACGAACTTGCCCACCACGCCACGGCTGCGCAGCATCTGGGTCACCGTCAGCACCAGGTCGGTGGCGGTGATGCCCTCCTTGAGCTTGCCGGTGAGCTTGAAACCCACCACCTCGGGGATCAACATCGACACCGGCTGGCCGAGCATGGCGGCTTCGGCCTCGATACCGCCCACGCCCCAGCCGAGCACGCCGAGGCCGTTGATCATGGTGGTATGGGAGTCGGTGCCCACCAGGGTGTCGGGGTAGGCGAAGGTCTTACCGTTCTCCTCCTTGGTCCACACCGTACGGCCCAGATACTCCAGGTTCACCTGGTGACAGATGCCGGTGCCCGGCGGCACCACGCGGAAGTTGTCGAAGGCGTCCTGGCCCCAGCGCAGGAATTCATAGCGCTCGCGGTTGCGCTGCATCTCGATGGCGACGTTGTCCTTGAAAGCGGTGGGATTACCGAACTTGTCGACCATCACCGAGTGATCGATGACGAGATCCACCGGCGAGAGGGGGTTGATACGCGAGGGATCCTCGCCGAGCTTCTGCACCGCGGCGCGCATCGAGGCCAGATCCACCACGCCGGGAACGCCGGTGAAATCCTGCATCAGCACCCTGGCCGGGCGATAGCCGATCTCGCGGCTGGAGCGCCCCCCCTGCTGCCAGTCGACCAGGGCCTGAAGGTCCTCGCGGGCCACGCTCGGATCGTCGGCGAAGCGCAGTTGGTTCTCCAGCAGGATCTTCAGGGTCTTCGGCAGCCTGTCGATGTTGCCCAGGGCATTGGCTGCCTGCGGCAGGCTGTAGTAGTGATAGGTGGTGCCGCCGGCGTCCAGGGTCTGCAGGGTATCCGGCATCTCGTCACGGCTCATGAAAGCCTCCTGTCACGGTAATGAACGGTCCTTTTCTTCAGTCTCATGCCTAACACATGGTCATGATAGGTCTCCCTTTCAAGCGCTGCCCAAGGTTTCTATGCTGAACGAAAGACCGTTGCATGGCGCTGATGCTCCGCCGAGGGAAGGGGCGGCGCTTGGGGAGGTCCCGCATGCATGAAGAGCGGCTCGACAGCTATTCGGTCCACTGCCCTTACTGCAGCATGCCTTTCGACCTGCTGGTCGATGTCTCTCAAGGCAGTCACGCAACCTGGGAGGACTGCCCCTACTGCTGCTCGCCGATCCAGGTTCGGGTAGAGGTATCGCCGATCGAAGGCGAGCTGGAAGCCCTGGTGCTGGGGCGCGACGACGAGGTGCTGTAACGTTCCCATGAGGGGAAAGAGGTACCACGCCCCGGACGCCCGAGACTGGTACAATGGCCTCAACCATGCTCCCGGTAACGTGCGACGACACGTCCGGGGCGAGACACGTCATGCCTCATCCCGTTTTCGAGTTGCGAGGATCTCTTCATGAGCGAAGCGCGTCACGAACGCCTGATCATCCTGGGCTCCGGTCCGGCCGGCTATACTGCTGCCGTCTACGCGGCGCGGGCCAACCTCAAGCCGGTCCTGATCACCGGCATTCAGGCCGGTGGTCAGCTGACTACTACTACCGATGTGGACAATTGGCCCGGTGACGATGCCGGCGTGCAGGGGCCGGAACTCATGGAGCGCATGAAGCGTCATGCCGAGCGCTTCGATACCGAAGTGCTGTTCGACCACATCCATGAGGTGGACCTGCGCAACCGCCCCTTCACCCTCAAGGGCGACAGCGGCAGCTATACCTGCGATGCGCTGATCATCGCCACCGGTGCCAGTGCGCGCTACCTGGGGCTGCCGTCCGAGCAGCAGTTCATGGGCCAGGGGGTGTCGGCCTGTGCCACCTGCGATGGTTTCTTCTACCGCAACAAGGAGGTCGTGGTGGTGGGCGGCGGCAATACCGCCGTGGAAGAGGCGCTCTACCTCTCCAACATCGCCTCCAAGGTCACCCTGGTGCACCGCCGCGACAGCCTGCGCGCGGAGAAGATCCTGCAAGACAAGCTGCGTGAGAAGGCCGAGAACGGCAACGTCGTGCTCGAATGGAACCACGTCCTGGAAGAAGTGCTGGGCGATGCCAGCGGTGTGACCGGCGTACGCATCCGTTCCACCATCGACGACAGCGTGAAGGAGATCGCCGCCCCTGGCGTGTTCATCGCCATCGGCCACAGCCCCAACACCGGCATCTTCGAGGGTCAGTTGGAGATGCACGACGGCTACATCAAGGTGAAGTCCGGCCTCGAGGGCAACGCTACCGCTACCAGCGTGCCGGGCGTGTTCGCCGCCGGCGACGTGATGGATCACGTCTACCGGCAGGCGGTGACCTCCGCCGGCACCGGCTGCATGGCGGCACTGGATGCGGAGCGCTACCTCGACGACCTGTAGAACGCGGCTACGCTGCTGCTCTTCTCTCTTCCTTCTTCAGTAATGCGGCGGCACCTCATCCTGCGGTGACGGTGCCGTCATCTCCGAATCCTGCAGCGCCCGCTGCTGGTCGCGCAGCTTTTCCTGCATCAGGGTATTGATCCGCTCCAGCTGCGCCAGGCGCCGTTCCTGGGCAGCCACCGCCTGGTCCAGCGTATCCAGCCAGTGTTCCTGGTAGGCGATGCGGCTCTCCAGTGTCTCCAGTCGGGCGGCGAGCGTATGCTCGGGGCTCATGCTAGAATCGTCGCGCTGCGTGTCGCTGTTCATCGTGACACCTTCATTGGCCGACGGGGCCTTGGGTCGCGTCGTCATCTGACATCCTGTTTCATCAATTCCACATAACAAGTGAGCAATACGGATCCATGAATCGCAAGGTTATCATTCGCTGTACGCTGATCAGCCTCCTGCTGGCGCTGCCGGCTCCGTTGCTGATCGCACTGTTCATTTCACTGACCGGAGGCGATCTGGCACGCCAGCTGTTCGCCATGCTCGAGGTCGAGGGTGTAGCGGCGGTCTATTTCGCCGTGGCGGCGGCGGCCTTCGTGCTGCTGCTGATCGCAACTCTCACACTGCATGCCTTCAGTCCCAGGCTTGCAGTGCTGGCCGATGTCGAGAACGACGATCGCGAGATCGGCGAGGTCAAATGGTTCAACGTTAACAAAGGTTACGGCTTCATCAAGCGTGAGAGCGGCGAGGATGTGTTCGTCCATTTCCGCGCCATTCGCGGCCGTGGGCACCGCACCCTGGCCGAGGGGCAGAAGGTGCGCTACCACGTGATCGAGAATGAGCGGGGGCTACAAGCCGACGACGTCACGGTAATCACCTGAACGAAGCGCCTGCGCTCGACCAGGCGTTGTTGGAAGCGTGGGGAAGAGCAATCCCGCCTAGCCTGGTCATCGCTCGGCAGCTTCTCGCATTGAGTCCCGCTCTATCACAACCCATCGCCTCGCACGTTTTGACGTGCGGGGCGATGTCGTTTCGGGTCACTGGCCGGAGTCGGGCCAGTCGATGGCATTTTCGCTGCCGTCGGGCAGTACCTGCCAGAAGCGGTCGGGGTCGTCGCCAGGCTGCCAGCCGCCAAGCGAGCAGCGGACCTCACAGTCGAGCCGGGTGGCGGCGTCGCGGGCGCAGTCGGCGTCGCGCGGCCACGGTGTGTGAGCGCTGTCGAACCACAGGCTGGCAAAGCCGTCGGCAGCTTTTTCCACCAGCAGCACCGGTACCTCGTGCCCCTCGTAATGGCCGCGGGTTTGCCACTTGTTACGCCCGGCGCCGCGCAGTGGAGCGGCATCCAGCATTTCGCCGAGCCAGGCATCGATGGCCTCGAATGGGGTCTGACGCAGGTAGATCTCAATGTCCGGATAGCGCATGGGGCTCTCGTGCAAGTCTGGCATGGCGAACCTCTCGGCGCGGTCAGGGCTGGGCGGTGCCGTTGACGAAGAGCTTGGCCAGGATCGCTTCATAGACCTGGCTCAGATCGTCGAGATCGGCGGCGCGCACGCATTCGTTGGCCTGGTGGATGGTGGCGTTGCGTGGCCCCAGCTCTACTACCTGGCTGCCCAACGTGGCAATGAAGCGTCCATCCGACGTGCCGCCGCTGGTCGAAAGCTGGGGCTGGCGGCCGAGCACCGCTTCCACGCCGTGCAGGGCGGCTTCCACCAGTTCGCCTTCGGCGGTCAGGAAAGGCTCGCCGTTGAGTGTCCAGTCGAGCTGATACTCGAGACCGTGGGCATCGAGTATCGCTTCGGTGCGTGAGCGCAGCTGTTCATGGGTCACTTCGGTGGAGAAGCGGAAGTTGAACACCACCTCCACATCGCCGGGGATTACATTGGTGGCCCCGGTGCCGGCACGCAGGTTGGAGATCTGGAAGCTGGTGGCTGGGAAGAAGTCGTTGCCGCTGTCCCAGTGTTCACGTACCAACGCGTCGAGTGCCGGCAGCGCCTGGTGAATCGGGTTGCGCGCCAGATGCGGGTAGGCCACATGGCCCTGGATTCCCCTGACGTGCAGCACGCCGCCGAGCGAGCCGCGACGACCGTTCTTGATCACATCGCCGAGCGCGTCGGTGGAGGAGGGCTCGCCGACGATACAGTAATCGAGGCGCTCGTTGCGCTCGCGCAGGTGCTCGACCACGGCCCGAGTGCCGTCCACCGCGGGCCCCTCCTCGTCGGAGGTGATGAGGAAAGCGATCCGCCCGTGGTGGTCGGGGTGGGCGCTGACGAAGCGCTCCACCGCAGTGATCATTGCCGCCAAGCTGCCTTTCATGTCGGCCGAACCGCGGCCGCGCAGCATGCCCTCGTCATCGATGCAGGGCTCGAAGGGGGGCGTCTCCCAGTGCACGTGGGGGCCGCTCGGCACCACGTCGGTATGGCCGGCGAAGGCCAGTACCGGGCCGTGATGGCCATGGGTCGCCCAGAAGTTCTCCACGTCGCCGAAGGGAAGGCGCTCGATTTGGAAGCCCAGCCGCTCCAGGCGCTCTATCATCAGCGCCTGGCAGCCAAGGTCGTCGGGGGTGACCGAGGGGCGGCGAATCAGCTCGAAGGCGAGCTGCAGGGTCGCGGAGAGCCCCTGTGGATCAGTTATGGGCATGCAGGGCCTCGTTGAGCGCGATGGCACTCTTGTTGGTCAGGCACTCGATGCGGCCGTTCTGAGAGTTGCGACGCAGCAGTAGGTCGCTCTGACCGGCCAGTTCGCGTGCCGCCACGGTCTTGACCTCTTGGCCCTGGTCGTCGAGCAGGGTGACCTTGGCCCCGGCGGTGATGTAGAGACCGGCCTCGACGGTGCAGCGATCGCCCAGCGGGATGCCGATGCCGGCGTTGGCACCGATCAGGCAGCCTTCACCCACCTTGATGACGATGTTGCCGCCGCCGGAAAGAGTGCCCATGGTGGAGCAGCCGCCGCCCAGGTCGGAGCCTTTGCCCACCATCACGCCGGCCGAGATACGGCCCTCGATCATGCCCGGACCCTCGGTGCCGGCGTTGAAGTTGACGAAGCCCTCATGCATCACGGTGGTGCCTTCGCCCAGGTAGGCGCCCAGGCGCACTCGCGCGGTGTCGGCGATGCGCACGCCGCTGGGCACCACGTAGTCGGTCATCTTGGGGAACTTGTCGACGCAGTCCACCGACAGCGTGCGCCCCTCCAGGCGCGCCTTGAGGCGGCGGGCGGGCAGCTCCTCGATGTCGATCGGGCCTTCGCTGGTCCAGGCCACGTTGCGCAGCAGGCCGAACATGCCGGTGAGGTCGACGCCATGCGGCTTGACCAGGCGATGCGACAGCAGGTGCAGCTTGAGGTAGACCTCGGGTGCGCTCTGCGGCGGCAGGTCGTTTTCCAGGAAGGTGGCGACCAGCGGCCGCTGGCTGGCGGCCAATGCCTCGACCAGCTCCGCCTGAGCCACGTGGCCCGCTGCCTTGAGCGCCTCGGCAAGCTTGGCACAGTGCTCCGGCAGGAAGCTGACGGCGCTATTACCGGTGGGAACGTCGAGCACCTTGCCGACAGCCTCCACCAGGCTGGCATCCGGCTTGAGCAGCGGCGCCGGATAGTAGATCTCCAGCCAATCGCCCTGGGTGTTCTGGGTGCCGATTCCGAAGGCAAAACTCAGCATGTGGTGTCCTCACGTCTTGAAGGGGATGGGCTTCAGCCCTTGAGATCGTCGTAGTCGCCGTCGCGGTAGCCGACGCGTATCTCGTCGCCGGTATCGAGCAACGGCCGCTTGAGCAAGGTGGGATTGGCCATGATCAGCGCGCGGGCCTTGTTGGCGTCGAGGTCCTGCTTGTCCTCCTCGGGGAGGTTGCGCCAGGTGGTACTGCGCCGGTTGAGGGCCTCCAGCACCGGGACTCGCGCCAGGATATGCTCGAGCAGCGCCGCGGAGAGGCCGTCCTCGCGCAGGTCGTGTACCTGGTAAGGCAGTCCCTTCTCTTCCAGGGCCTTGCGCGCCTTGCGGCAGGTGTCGCAGTTCTTGATCACGAAGAGGGTTGCCATCATGCACTCCTTTCGATGAAACGGCGAATTCGATGGGCGGCTTCCACGGTAGCCTCGCGTTCGGCCACCAGTGCCAGCCGCACGCGGCCCGCACCGGGATTGATGCCATCGATGCCCAGGCGTCCCATGTAGGCGCCGGGCAGCACGCTGACATGCTCCGCGGCGAACAGGGCTCGGGTGAAGGCCTCGTCGTCGCCGCCCGGTACCGCCGGCCATAGATAGAAACTGGCCTCGGGCGCGGGAAATTCAAGCACCGGGGCGAGAATTTCGCTCACCGCGGCGAACTTCTCGCGATAGGCGTTGCGGTTGTCGCGTACGTGGCTCTCGTCGTTCCAGGCGGTGATCGAGGCGTGCTGCAGCGGCAGCGACATGGCGCAGCCATGATAGGTGCGGTAGCGCTTGAACGGTGCGATCAGCTCGGCGTCGCCAGCGACGAACCCCGAGCGAAGCCCTGGCAGGTTGGAGCGCTTGGAGAGCGAGTGGAATACCAGGCAGCGGCGGTAGTCGTGGCGGCCGATGGCGGCGCAGGCCTCGAGCAGCCCCGGTGGTGGAGAGCCCTCGTCGAGGTAGAGCTCGGAGTAGCATTCATCGGAGGCGATGATGAAGTCGAACTCATCGGCCAGGGCGATCAGTTTCTCGAACTCGGCACGCGGCGTGACCGCACCGGTGGGGTTGCCCGGCGAGCAGAGGAAGACGACCTGCACCTCGCGCCAGGTGTCGGCCGGTACGGCATCGAAGTCGGGGCGAAAACCGCTCTCGGCCCGGCAGTCGAGATAGAGCGGTTGACCGCCGGCGAGCAGGGTGGCGCCTTCATAGATCTGGTAGAAGGGGTTGGGCACTGCCACCCGGGCCGGACGGCTGCGGTCCAGGGCCGCCTGGACGAAGGCGAAGATCGCCTCGCGGGTACCGTTGACCGGCAGCACCTGGCGCTCGGCGTCGAGCCCCTCGAGTCCGAAGCGCTGCGTGGCCCAGCCGGCGATGGCGTCGCGCAGCTCGGGAATGCCGGCGGTGGCCGGGTAGCGGGCGAAGTCGAGCTGATGCGCCGCGAGGGTCTCCAGCGCGGCGCCGAAGGGGGCGTGCTGCGGCTCGCCGATGGTCAGCGGGATAGGTGAGAGTCCTTCGGGAGGCGTCACGCCGGACTTCAGTTTGGCAAGCCTTTCGAACGGATAGGGCTTGAGGGCGTCGAGATCGGGGTTCATTGGTGTCCAGGCGCCGTGGGGCGGCGTCGTTGTCGTGTCTGCAGGCAGACCGACGATTATAGGGAAGCCCCCGGCTCGCCTCAAACTTGTCGGCGCGCGCCTCAGCCCGCCACGTCCAGCACTTCGATCAGGCGCTCGCGCAGGCGCTGCTGACGCTCGGGGTCGGTCAGCGGTGCGCCTGACTTGTCGGTGATGAAGAAGACGTCCTCGACCCGTTCGCCCAGGGTGGCGATCTTGGCCGCCGAGAGCGAGATGTCCTGCTCCATGAAGATGCGGCCTACCCGGGCCAGCAGGCCGGGGCGGTCGGGCGCGGTCAGCTCCAGCAGGGTGCGCTCGTTGGCCGGGTCCTGCTCGATCAGCACCTCGGTGGGCACCTTGAAGTGGCGCAGCTGGCGCGGTGTGTGACGGGTGACGATCTGGGGATAATCCTCGGGGTCATCGAGTTCCTCGACCAGGTGGGCGCGGATCTCTTCGATGCGCCCCGGGTCGCGTATCGCACGGCCCTGGTCATCGAGCACGATGAAGGTGTTGAGCGTCCAGTCGTTGCTCGAGGTGGCGATACGCGCGTCGTGAATCGATAGTCCCAACTGCTCCATGGCGGCGGCGGTGGCGGCGAACAGGTCGTCCACCGAGCGGGTATGGATGAAGACCTTGGTGCCCCCCTCGGACATGTCGTCGGTGGGGGCGCTTATCAGCACCAGCGGCAGCGCCGACTCGCGGTGGGCGAGGATGCCCAGGGTCTGCCAGACGATCTCGCTGGGGGCGTACTGTAGGAAATACTCCTCGCCAAGCTGTTCCCACAAGCGCTCGACCCGGCTCAGGTCGGCGCCTACCGTGGTCAGCAGCGAGCGCGCCTCGCTGCGGGTCTCGGCGACCCACTCCTCGCGATCGAGCGGGTTGTCCAGGCCGCGCCGCAGGGCTCGCTTGGTCTCGGCGTGGAGCTGGCGCAGCAGCGATGCGCGCCAGCCGTTCCACAGCGTCGGGTTGGTGGCATTGATGTCGGCCACGGTCAGCACGTAGAGGTAGTCCAGGCGGGTCTCGTCGCCCACCAGAGTGGCGAATTCGCGAATCACGTCGGGATCGGTGATGTCGCGCTTCTGCGCCACCATGGACATCACCAGGTGGTTTTCCACCAGCCAACTGATTAACCGGGTATCCCGTTGCGACAGGCCGTGCCGCTCGGCGAAGCGCTCCACGTCGCGGGCGCCGAGGATCGAATGGTCGCCGCCGCGCCCCTTGCCGATGTCATGGTAGAGCCCGGCGATCCACAACAGCTCCAGCTTGGGTAACTGGTGCACCAGCGCTGCCGCTACCGGGAAGTCATCGCTCGCCTGCGGTTTGCGGAACTGATGAATGCACTTGAGCAGGCGCAGGGTATGGGCGTCCACGGTGTAGATGTGGAACAGGTCATGCTGCATCAGCCCGACGGCCTGGCCGAACTCCGGCAGGTACTTGCCGAGCACGCCGTAGCGGTTCATGCGCCGGAGCTGGCGTGCCACGTTGCCGCTGGAACGCAGCAGTGACATGAACAGGTGCTGGTGGTGTTCGTCGTCGCGGTAGAGGTCGTCGATCAGATGACGATTGTCGCGAATCAGGCGAATGGTGTCGGCACGCACGCCCTCGATCTCGGGGTGCTCGGCCATCAGCAGGAACAGCTCGAGCAAGGCGGAGGGATGCTCGCGAAACACCGAGCGGTGGCGCGCCTTGATGTAGCTGCCCTCGATCGCGAAGCGCTCGTTGAGGGCGACGGTCTCCAGTCGCTCTCCGTCGCGCAGGATCGCCTCGTCGAAGTGCTGCAGCAGCATGTCATTGAGCCCTGCCAGCGCGGTGACATGGCGATAGTAACGCTTCATGAACTGCTCGACGGCGAGGCGCTCGGGCGTGTCGCGAAAGCCGAACAGCTCGGCGATGGTGCGCTGATGGTCGAACAGCAAGCGATCCTCGGCGCGGCCGGTGAGCATGTGCAGCGCGTAGCGCACCTGCCACAGGAAGGCCTGGCCCTGGCTCAGGATGCGCAGCTCGGCATCGTTCATGAAGCCTTCCGCCACTAGATCCTCGTAGCGCTGGCTGCCGAAGTGGCGCTTGGCCACCCAGCCGATCATCTGGATATCGCGCAGGCCGCCCGGCGAGCTCTTGATGTTGGGCTCGAGATGGTACTCGGAGTTGTTGAAGCGATGGTGACGAGCGATCTGCTCCTGCCACTTGGCCTCGAAGAAGCGGTCGGCGGGCCACATGCTCTCGGCGGCGATGCGCGCCTTCATCGCTTCGCGCAGGGACTCCGGGCCGGCCAGAGTGCGCGACTCCATCAGGTTGGTGATGATGGTGATGTCACTCGCGGCCTCGCGTTCGCAGTCGGAGAGTGAGCGCACGCTATGGCCAATCTCCAGCCCGATGTCCCACAGCAAGGTGATGAAGGCGGTCAACGGCCCACGGTAGGGAGTGTCGTCGTCATCCTCGAGCAGCAGCATCAGGTCGACGTCGGAATGGGGGTGCAGCTCCCCGCGGCCGTAGCCGCCCACGGCGAGCAGAGCCACGCCGTCATCGGGCCACTCCTGTAGCGACCACGCTACGCTGAGCAACTGGTCGAGGCACCAGGCCCGACCGTGTATCAGGTCGCGAATGTCGGCCCCGGCGTGGAACCGCTCGTCGAGCCGGCTCTGGATGTCGCGCAGCGCCGCCTTGAACGGGGCGATGGGGGAGCGAGTTCCTGCCAGTTCGCGTCGGAAGGTCTCGGCATCGAACAGCGATTCGTCGGGGGCGAAGCGATAGTGGTGCAGGAGCATGGCGACTCGACTCAGTGGTCGAGGAAGGAGAAGTCTTCCTCATGGCGCGCCGTGAGCACCTCGACGCCGGTCTCGGTGACCAGCAGCGTATGCTCCCACTGCGCGGACAGGCTCTTGTCCCGGGTCACTGCGGTCCAGCCGTCACGCAGTACCTTGGTCTGGTGCCCGCCGACGTTGATCATCGGCTCGATGGTCAGGCACATGCCGGCGGCCAGGGTGGCGTCGGCTTCGGGCGCGTAGCCGTCATAATGCAGCACCTGCGGGTCCTCGTGGAAGCTGGCACCGATGCCATGACCGCAAAAGTCGCGCACCACCGAGTAGCCGTTGGTTTCGGCGTGATGCTGAATGGCACGGGCAAGCTCGGAGAGGCGCACCCCGGGACGTACCAGGGCAATGCTCTTGTACAGGCACTCCTGGGTCACGCGGCACAGTCGCTCGCCCTGGATGCTCTCGCCGATGACGTGCATCACGCTGGAGTCGCCGTGGTAGCCGTCGGCGGTCTTCACGGTGACATCGATGTTCATGATGTCGCCTTTCTTGAGCTTCTTGCCCGGGTCGGGGATGCCGTGGCAGACCACGTGGTTGATCGAAGTGCAGATCGACTTCGGAAAGCCGTGATAGTTGAGCGGTGCCGGCGTCGAGCCCAACTCGTTGACGATATAGTCGTGGCAGAGACGGTCCAGTTCGCCGGTGGTCACGCCGGCCTGGACGTGAGGGGCGATCATCTCGAGCACGCTGGCGGCCTGGCGGCCGGCCTCACGCATCTTTTCTATCTCGTCGGGCGTCTTGATGGGTATGTTCATGAAATCTCGGTTCAGAGGGGTTGCAGCGCCGACAACGGGGCGGCGTGGGCGGCGGGCGACTTCATCTCGTTGGCGAACTATGGTATAAAGCCGCGCGCATTCCTGCAATCGTCGCCCGCCAGGCTCGCCTGCGGCCGGCATGACAGCGAAGGCGTCGGCAGCGGGCCGCACGAGGCACAATGATGCCCACGGCGCCGGCCGTTAATCCAACAGCCTTGAAAACACACACGTACCGGCACATGGTCCCGGGTGCTGCCGCGGTTCTTCCCGGCGGTCGGATCCATGGGGTGCGTGGAGGCCTAACCCGATTTTCAGGAGTCATCCATGGCACACGTCAACATGCGCGACCTGCTCAAGGCGGGCGCACACTTCGGTCACCAGACCCGTTACTGGAACCCGAAGATGGGCAAGTTCATCTTCGGCGCGCGTAACAAGATCCACATCATCAACCTCGAGCACACCCTGCCGGCCCTCAACGAGGTGATCGACGTGGTCGAGAAGATGGCCGCTTCCAACAACAAGATCATGTTCGTCGGCACCAAGCGCAGTGCGAGCAAGATCATCAAGGAAGAAGCCACCCGCGTCGGCATGCCGTTCGTCAACCACCGCTGGCTCGGTGGTATGCTGACCAACTACAAGACCATTCGTCAGTCGATCAAGCGTCTGCGCGACCTCGAGGCCATGCGCGAGGACGGTACCTTCGACAAGCTGACCAAGAAAGAAGTCCTGATGGCGACCCGCGAGCAGGACAAGCTCGAGCGCTCCATCGGCGGCATCAAGGACATGGGCGGCCTGCCCGACGCCCTGTTCGTGATCGATGTGGACCACGAGCGTATCGCCATCAACGAGGCGAACAAGCTCGGCATCCCGGTCATCGGTGTGGTGGATACCAACTCCGACCCGGACGGTGTCGACTACGTGATCCCCGGCAACGATGACTCCATCCGTGCCATCCAGATCTACGTCAGGGCGATCGCCGACGCCTGCGCGCGTGCGAAGGAAGGCCGTCCCGACGAGTTCGTCGAGGTCACCGAGGGTGAAGGTGGCGACGCCACTGCCGCTGCCGAGTAACGGCGAGTCACCCGGGCCGGCAACGCCGGTCCGGGTGGGCGACCAATTCGTTCGGCCGCCCGCTACCGTTCCGCCGCGGCGGGGCGAGATTTCACCGGGCCCATGGGCCCGGCGCCCTTATTCCCAGGTTGAACCTAACCGGGTTCCACTTATCGAGAGGTGAATACCATGGCAGCGATCAGCGCTTCCCAGGTCAAGGAACTGCGCGAGCGTACCGGGCTCGGCATGATGGAGTGCAAGAAGGCACTCACCGAAGCCGGTGGTGACATCGAGGTCGCCATCGAGAACCTGCGCAAGAGTTCCGGTCTGAAGGCCGCCAAGAAGGCCGGCCGTACCGCCGCCGAAGGCACCGTGGCGACTCGTGTCGCCGAAGACGGCAGCTATGGTGTGGTGGTCGAGATCAACTCCGAGACCGACTTCGTCGCTCGCGACGACAACTTCAAGGCTTTTGCCGACAAGGTGGCCGATGCCTTCTTCGCTGCCAAGAGCGAGGACGTGGCGGCCGTGATGGCGGGCGATCTCGAGAGCGCTCGCGAGCAACTGGTACAGAAGATCGGCGAGAACATCGGCGTGCGTCGTTGCGCCGTGGTCGAGGCGCCCGAGGGCGCGCTGGTGGGCGAGTATGTCCACGGCGGCCGTATCGGCGTGCTCACCCTGCTCAAGGGCGGTAACGCCGAGGTGGCCAAGGACGTCGCCATGCACGTGGCTGCGATCAATCCGGCCGTGGCGCGTCCCGAGGACATGCCCCAGGAGCAGCTCGACAAGGAGAAGGCGATCATCCTGGCCCAGCCCGACATGGCCGGCAAGCCCGAGCAGATCGCCGAGAAGATGGTCGAAGGCCGTCTGAAGAAGTACCTGGCCGAGAACAGCCTGACCGAGCAGCCCTTCGTCAAGGATCCGAACCAGTCCGTGGCCGAGTTCGTCAAGGCCGCTGGCGGCGAGGTGATCGGCTTCACTCGCTTTGAAGTGGGCGAGGGCATCGAGAAGGAAGAGGTCGACTTCGCCAAGGAAGTCATGGAACAGGCTGGCCGCCGCTAAGGTCAGAGGTTCCAGTTCGATGATGGCGTGCGCGCGAGCGCACGCCTTCTCGTATCCGGCCGCCACGTCGGTCGCAGCAGAGCGTTGCTTCATCCCACCTTGCGCCCAGGAGAGTTGCCATGGCCATTCCCGATCAGGTCGATAGTCCCGCCCAGCCCCGCTCCGACAAGTCCCGCGGTGAAAAGTCCAAGTACAAGCGCATCCTGCTCAAGCTCTCCGGCGAAGCCCTGATGGGCGAGCACGACTTCGGCATCGACCCACAGGTGCTCGACCGCATGGCGCTCGAGATCGGTCAACTGGTGGGGATCGGCGTGCAGGTCGGTATCGTCATTGGCGGTGGCAACCTGTTCCGCGGCGCCGCGCTCAACGAAGCGGGCATGGATCGGGTCACCGGCGATCACATGGGCATGCTGGCCACGGTAATGAACGCCCTGGCCATGCGCGACGCGCTGGAGCGCTCCAACATTCGCTCGCGGGTCATGTCGGCCATCCCCATGAGCGGCGTGGTGGAACATTACGACCGTCGCACGGCCATTCGCTACCTGACCTCCGGAGACGTGGTATTGTTCTCCGCCGGCACCGGCAATCCTTTCTTCACCACCGATTCGGCCGCTTGTCTGCGTGGCATCGAGATCGATGCCGATGTGGTAGTCAAGGCCACTAAAGTGGATGGCGTCTACGACAAGGATCCGGTGAAGCACGCCGATGCGGTCAAGTACGATCATCTGAGCTACGATAATGCGCTCGATCAGAAGCTCGGCATCATGGATTTGACCGCTATCTGCCTGGTGCGGGACCATGACATGCCGGTTCGCGTATTCAACATGAACAAGCCGGGCGCCCTGCTGAACCTGGTGGTGGGCGGCAAGGAAGGCACGCTGATAGACAGAGGTTGATACCGTGATCAATGACATCCAGAAAGATGCCGAAAGTCGCATGAAGAAGAGCCTCGATGCCCTTCATGCCAACTTCAACAAGATCCGTACCGGGCGTGCTCATTCCAGCATTCTCGATTCGGTCACCGTGGAGTACTACGGCAGCCAGGTACCTCTCAACCAGGTCGCCTCGGTCAATGTGGAAGACGCTCGCACCCTCTCCGTGGTGCCGTGGGAGCAGAACCTGGTGCCCAAGATCGAGAAGGCGATCATGACCTCCGACCTGGGCCTGAACCCTTCCAGTGCCGGTAACGTGATCCGCGTGCCGATGCCGATGCTCACTGAGGAGACCCGCAAGGGCTACATCAAGCAGGCCCGCTCCGAGGCCGAGAATGCCCGTGTGGCGGTGCGCAACGTGCGTCGCGATGCCAACAATGACATCAAGGCGCTGCTCAAGGAGAAGGAGATCTCCGAGGATGAGCAGCATCGCGCCGAGGACGCCATCCAGAAGCTGACCGACAAGTACATTGCCGAGATCGACAAGCAGCTCGAAGTGAAGGAACACGACCTGATGCAGGTCTGAGCAGCGCCGGGCGGCGACCTGTCGCCCGGTTCTTCCATCCCCATTGCGAGACATCATGACGCCAGCGCAGACCTCTGCATCGCAGATGCCCCCAAGCCGCCCGGCGACGACCTGCCCCAGCACGTGGCGATCATCATGGACGGTAACAACCGCTGGGCGCGTGCGCGTGGACTCTCCGGCATTCGTGGCCATCGTGCGGGTGTCGAGGCCGTGCGTGCGGTGATCCGGCGCGCTGCCGAGCGCGGTATCCAGACCCTGACGCTGTTCGCCTTCTCCAGTGAGAACTGGCGCCGTCCCGAGGCCGAGGTCAGCGCGCTGATGGATCTTTTTCTCATCGCCCTCAAGCGTGAGGTGAAAAAGCTCCATGACAACGGCATTCGCCTCTCGGTGATCGGCGACCGCAGCGCCTTTTCCACCTCGATCCAGAAGTACATCGCCAAGGCCGAGGCATTGACCCGGGACAACCAGCGTATGCACCTGGTGGTTGCCGCCAACTATGGCGGGCGCTGGGACATCGTCACGGCCGCTCGCCGTCTGGCCGAACGTGCCGCAGCCGGGGAACTCGACCCTGCCGCCATCGATGAGCACCAGTTGCAGGATGAGCTGTGCCTGGCCGGCGAGGCACCGGTGGACCTATGCATCCGGACCAGCGGTGAGCAGCGCATCTCCAACTTTCTGCTGTGGCAGATGGCCTATGCCGAACTCTATTTCACGCCGCTGCTGTGGCCGGACTTCGATGGCGATGCCTTCGACCTGGCAGTGGACGACTTCCGCCGAAGACAGCGCCGCTTCGGAATGACCGACGAACAGATCGAGGCCGAAGGTGCTTAGACAGCGGATCATTACCGCGGCGTGGCTGGCGCCGCTGATGCTGGCCGGCCTGTTCGGCCTCACGGGGGGGGCTTCGCTCTTTTTACTGGCGCCATCGTGCTGCTGGCCGCCTGGGAATGGACCAATCTTGCCGGTGTGACCGAGGCGGGGCGCCGTCTGGCGCTGGTGGCCGGCATGGCGCTGCTGATGCTCGTGCTATGGCTGGCCGGGGCTGCGTTCGCGACGTGGCCGCTATGGCTGGCGGTGGCCGGCTGGGTGGCCAACCTCTACTGGGTCACTCAGTATCCCGCACGGAGTGAGCAGTGGCGCTCCACGGCCACGCGCCTGATCATGGGGTTATGGGTGCTGCTGCCGGCCTGGGTGGGGTTCAACGTATTGCGCGATACCGGTGGCGTCTGGCTGCTTTATGTCCTGTTGCTGGTCTGGGGCGCCGATATCGGGGCCTACTTCAGCGGTCGCGCTTGGGGGCGGCGCAAGCTCGCGCCGGCGGTCAGCCCCGGCAAGTCGTGGGAGGGCGTCGGCGGTGGCATCGGCGTGACGCTGGTACTGGCACTGGTGTTCGCCGTCTGGCAGGGGCTGGGCCTTGCGGGCGGTCTGGGGCTGGCGCTCGCCACGGTGGTGGTGACCCTGGTCTCGGTGCTCGGTGACCTGTTCGAGAGCATGCTCAAGCGCTTTCGCGGCATCAAGGACTCCAGCAACCTGTTGCCCGGCCACGGCGGCGTGCTCGACCGCATCGACAGCCTGACCGCTGCCGTGCCGTTGTTCGCCCTGCTCTCCCTTGGCGTTCTGTAGCGTGGGGTGCTGTGACATGAGCGAGCCTCTCCGGCAGCAGCGTGTGACGGTGCTGGGAGCCACTGGCTCCATCGGCACCAATACGCTCGACGTGATCGCACGTCATCCCGAGCGCTATCGCGTGCATGCCTTGACCGCGCAGCGTTCGCGCGAGGCGCTGTTGGGGCTGTGTTTGCGCCATCATCCCGAGGTGGTGGTGCTGGGCGAGGAAGCCGATGCTGCCTGGCTGCGTGAGCGCCTCTCCCAGGCGGGCCTGGGCACCGAGGTGCGGGCCGGCGAAGCTGCGCTCGTCGAGGTAGCCTGCGAGGCGCAGGTGGACGTGGTGATGGCCGCCATCGTCGGTGCCGCAGGGTTGCTGCCGACGCTGGCCGCGGTGCGCGCAGGCAAGCGCGTGCTGCTGGCCAACAAGGAAGCGCTGGTGATGTCGGGGGCGCTGTTCATGGATGCCGTGGCACGCCACGGCGCCACGCTATTGCCGATCGACTCCGAACATAATGCCATCTACCAGTGTCTACCCTCCGAGCATCGCGGCGGTCTGTCCCGTCATGGGGTGACTCAGCTGCTGCTGACGGCTTCCGGTGGGCCTTTCCGTGGTTGGACGCGGGAGCGTCTGGCGACGGTGACGCCGGAGCAGGCCTGTGCTCATCCCAACTGGTCGATGGGGCGCAAGATCTCGGTGGATAGTGCCACCCTGATGAACAAAGGGCTGGAGCTGATCGAGGCGTGCTGGCTGTTCGATGCCCGGCCCGAGCAGGTGCAGGTGGTGGTTCACCCGCAGAGCGTGATCCACTCCATGGCGGCCTACAGCGACGGTTCGGTGCTGGCGCAGTTGGGCAACCCGGACATGCGTACCCCGATCGCTTATGGCCTGGCCTGGCCGGAGCGCATCGAGGCCGGTGTCGAGGCGCTGGATCTGTTCCAGATCGCCCGGCTCGATTTCGAGGCGCCGGATGAGGTGGCCTTCCCGTGCCTGCGGCTGGCTCGCGAGGCCATGAGGGAGGGGGGGACGGCACCGGCCGTTCTCAACGGTGCCAACGAAGTGGCCGTCGATGCCTTCCTGGCAGGCCGGTTGAGCTTCCCTGGCATCGCTGAGCTGGTGGCCGCGACTCTCGAGGCGCTGCCGGTCGAAGCCGGCGGCGACCTGGAATCCATCCTGGATGCCGATGCCCGAGCGCGCCAGGCGGCGCGTGGATGGCTGGAAAGGCACTGAGCCGGTCTAATCCGGTCTGTGCCGGTCTAATGTAGTTCTATCAAGGAGGCTGTCTTGGGCCTGATCCAGAACGTGCTGGCCGTCATCGTGGTGCTGGGCTTGTTGATCACCTTCCACGAGTTCGGCCATTACTGGGTGGCGCGACGCTGCGGTGTCCGGGTGCTGCGCTTCTCGGTGGGATTCGGCAAACCGATCTGGTCTCGCGTCGACCGTCACGGGACCGAGTTCGCCGTGGCGGCGATTCCGCTCGGCGGCTACGTCAAGATGCTCGACGAGCGCGAGGCTCCCGTGCCCGGCGACCAGCTTCACGAGGCGTTCAACCGCAAGACGGTGTGGCAGCGTATCGCCATCGTCGCCGCGGGGCCTCTGGCCAATTTCCTGCTCGCCATCGTTGCCTACTGGGCACTGTTCGTCGCCGGTACCACCACGGTGGCGCCGGTGGTGGGCGAGGTGACGCCTGACTCGCCGGCTGCCCGCAGTGGTCTGGCCAACGGACAGGAGATCGTCTCGGTTCAGGGCAGTGCCGTGCGCTCCTGGGACGAGATCAACCTGCGCCTGATCGCTCACATTGGCGCCAGCGGCGAACTGGTATTCCAGGCGCGCGACGATGCCTCGTCCGATCCGAGCGAATACCGCCTGCCCGTGCAGGACTACCTGGTGCGCCAGGACCCGCCGCAGCCGTTGGCGAGCCTCGGCATCACTCCTTGGCAGCCACGCTTCCCCGCCGTGCTGGGCCAGGTAATCGACGGCGAACCCGCCGCCGAGGCGGGGTTGCAGCCGGGTGACGAGATCCTGGCCGTCAACGGACGTCCTGTCGATGAGTGGATGGATTTCGTCAGTGTAGTGCGTGCCAGCCCCGGCGAGACGTTGGAGCTCGAGGTGGCGCGTGGCGACGAGCGTCTCGAACTGACGCTGGTTCCTGGCTCGCGCGAAATCGAGACGGGGGCGGCCATCGGTTATGTTGGCGCCGGCGTCGAGCCGGTGGAGTGGCCCGCGGAGTTTCGCCGCGAGATTCGTTATGGTCCCGTGGCGGCAGTAGGGCAGGCCATGAGCCGTACCGGCGAGATGACCGTGCTGACCCTCGGTGCCATTCGCAAGATGCTGGTGGGGCTGATCTCGCCGACCAACCTGTCGGGGCCGATCACCATCGCCCAGATGGCGGGGGATACGGCACGCACCGGGCTGGAGAGTTTCGTCAGCTTCCTGGCTTACCTCTCGATCAGCCTGGCAGTACTCAATCTATTACCGATTCCGGTACTTGACGGCGGCCACCTGCTTTATTATTTCGTCGAAGCGGTGCGCGGCCGGCCGGTATCGGAACGGGCTCAGGCGGTTGGGCTGCGCATCGGCCTGGCGCTGGTCGGCATGCTGATGCTGATGGCCCTGTATTTCGATCTGATGCGTCTCTGGTAGCAAGCGCCCCTATCGGGGCACAGGGAGGCAGAGCTTCGCTCTGCCTTGTCAGTCACCCGCACATATGTATATGGTGCCTGTCTGGACAGGCAGGCGGATCAACGCGAGCGAAGCGACTGCATGAATATCAAGACACTCGGACTGGCGGCACTGCTGCTGGCCGGTTCCAGTACGGTGCTGGCCCAATCTTTTGAAGTTTCCGACATTCGCGTGGAAGGGCTGCAGCGGGTTTCCGCCGCCTCCGTCTTCAACGCCTTCCCCATCAGCGCAAGAGACAGGGTAGACGACCGCGAGCTTGCCGAGGCAGCCCGCAGCTTGTTTGCCACTGGCCTGTTCGAGGACATTCAGCTCGCCCGCGACGGCGACGTCCTGGTCATCCAGGTCGTCGAGCGGCCAACCATCTCGCGGCTCAACATCAGTGGCAACCGTCGCCTCTCCGAGGAAGACCTGCGCCGTGGCCTGCGCGAGGGCGGGCTGGCCGAAGGCCAGGTGCTGCAAATCTCCACGCTCGAGGACATCCAGCGCGAGCTCGAGGGCGTTTACCAGGCCCAGGGGCGCTACAGCGCCCGGATCGAAACCAGCGTGCGTGAGATTGACGAAGGCCGGGTTCAGGTCGACATCGACATCAACGAGGGTGCCGTTGCCAAGATCCGCCAGATCAACATCGTCGGCAACCGCCAGTTCGACGACGACGAGCTGCGCGAGGTGTTCGAACTCAACGACCGCCCCGGGCGCTTCTTCGGCTGGTTCTCACGCGACGAGTACTCCCGCGAGGCGCTGGCCGGCGATCTTGAGCGGCTGCGCTCGTTCTACCTCGATCGCGGCTACGTCAACTTCAACATCACATCCACCCAGGTCTCCATCAGCCCGGACAAGTCGCAGATCTTCGTCACCGTCAACGTCGACGAGGGTAGCCAGTACCGCCTGGGCGACATCCGCTTCGCCGGCGACCTGCAGATCGGCGAACGCGAGGCGCGCAACCTGCTGCAAGTGCAGAGCGGCGAGATCTTCTCGCGTAGCGACGTCACCGCCTCCACCGAGGCGCTGCGTTCGCGCCTGGGGGCAGAGGGATTCGCCTTCGCCCGGGTCGACGGGGTGCCCGAACCGCGTGCCGATGGCGAGACCGTTGATCTCACCTTCAACGTCGAGCCGGGGCGGCGTGCCTATGTGAGGCGGATCAACTTCATCGGCAATACCACCACCCAGGACGAGGTGCTGCGCCGCGAAATGATCCAGATGGAGGGGGCGCCGGCTTCCACCGAATCGATCAGCCAGTCGCGTCGTCGACTGGAGCGACTGGGCTTCTTCCGCCAGGTCGAGGTGGAGACCCAGCCGGTGGCCGGTGAGCCTGACAAGCTGGACGTCACCTACACGGTGGAGGAGCAGCCCTCCGGCTCGATTTCGGCTAGCATCGGCTTCTCCCAGAGCGCCGGCGTGATCTACGGCGCAGCGCTGGCCCAGAACAACTTCCTGGGCACTGGCAACCGCGTCAACATCGGCGCCCAGCGAAGCGATACCTTCACCAGCGTCAACTTCGGCTTCACCGACCCGTACTGGACGCTAGACGGCATTTCGCGCGGCTACAACCTGTTCTACCGCGAAACCGATTACGAGGATTCGGACATTTCGACGTACTCCACCGACGCCTACGGCGCGGGGATCAACTTCGGCTATCCGATCAGCGAGCTGTCTCGACTCAACTTCGGTGCCAGCGTCGAGGACCTGACGGTCAAGACTTACCGCGACACTGCCTCGGAAATCGTGCGCTACGTCGAGGAGCAGGGCGACAACGCCCAGAGCCTCAAGCTCACCGCCAGCTGGACGCGCAACAATCTCAACCGCGGCATCATGCCCACCTCCGGCAACTACCAGCGCCTGTCGCTGGAGACCGCGGCCCCCGGCAGCGATGCCGACTACTTCAAGCTGCGCGCGCGTGCCCAGCAGCTCTTCGCCCTCAACGAGGAAGAGACCTGGGCGCTCAAGTTCGGCACTACCCTGGGATATGCCGACAGCATCGGCAGCGATCCCTATCCGTTCTACGAGAACTTCTTCGCTGGCGGCCTGGGCTCGGTACGCGGCTTCACCGGCAACACCCTGGGCCAGCGCACCACGCCGCGCGAGTCCGGGCGCGACCGCACACTGGGCGGCAACGTCCTGGTCGAAGGCAGCGCCGAGCTGCTCTTCCCGCTGCCCTTCATCGAGGACCAGCGTTCGCTGCAGACCGGCTTCTTCATAGACGCCGGCAACACCTTCCTGACCAGCTGTTATGACGTGATGCCCGGGGACGAGCCGTCACGCTGCTCTTCCGGGTCGACCTGGGCGACCTGCGTTACAGCATCGGCGTGGGGCTCTCCTGGCTGACTCCGGTGGGACCGTTGACCTTCAGCATCGCCGAGCCGCTCAACGACGAAAGCGGCGACGACACGCAGTTCTTCCAATTCTCACTGGGCCAGACCTTCTGAGCCGGCCTGCCAAGAGGTGTTATACATGCGTAAGTTGACAGCCATTCTCTGCTTGGGTCTGCTGGCCATCGTGGCGCTGCCGGCCCACTCGGCCGAGGTTGCGGTACTCGATTGGCGTCAGGCGCTGCTCGCGTCCGATGCCGCCCAGCGCTCCATGCAGCAGCTTGAGAGCCGCCTGGCCGGGCAGCAGCAGGAGGCCCAGTCTCTGGGGCAGGAACTCTCCCAGCTGCAGCAGCGCCTGCAGCAGGAGGGCGACAGCCTTCCCGATGCCGAGCGCCAATCCCTGATTCAGGAGTTCCAGCAGAAAGGCAGCCGCTTCGAGCAGCTGCGTCAGCAGATCATGGAAGAGCAGATGCGCGCCGAGCAGGAGTTCCTGCAGCAGGCCGAGCCGAAGCTCGATCAGGCCGTTGAACAGGTCATCTCGCGGCACGGCGTGAAGGTGCTGGTGGAGCCCCAGGGCGTGCTGCATTCCGAACAGGACCTGCCTAACCTGACGGGTGAAGTGATCGAGATTCTCAATTCACTCTGATATCCATTGCGGCAACTGCCGCACGCGGTCGACACGGGTTTCCATGACGCACCCTGCTACTCCCGAATTCACCCTGGCCGAGCTTGCCGAAAGGCTCGGCGCTCATCTGGTCGGCGATGGCAGCCGCCAGGTCCGGGGGCTGGCTTCCCTCAAGGAGGCTGGTCCCGACCAGGTCGCTTTCGTTGCCAACCGCTCCTACCTCAAGGACCTCGCCAACGCGCGGGCCGGTGCCGTGCTGCTGCATCCGGAGCATGCCGCCGCCTGCCCCGTGGCGCGCCTGGAACTGGCCAATCCCTATCTTGGCTATGCCCACCTGTCGCAGCTGTTCGACCCCATCCTTGCGGCGCCGCAAGGTGGCGTCCATCCTGCGGCCGTGGTGGCGGACGACGTGGTGCTGGGTGAGCGGGTTTCGATCGGCCCCAATGCCGTCGTCGAGAGCGGGGTGGAGCTGGGAGACGAGGTGGTGGTTGGTGCCGGCTGTTTCATCGGTGCCGGCTCGCATATCGGCGCCGGCTCACGGCTGCACCCCAACGTTACCGTCTGTCATGGCGTGATCATCGGGGCGCGGGCCATCCTGCACAGCGGCTGCGTGATCGGCGGCGACGGCTTCGGCTTCGCCCACGATGGCAGCCGCTGGCACAAGATCGCCCAGCTCGGTGGCGTGGTGCTGGGCGACGACGTCGAGGTCGGTAGCTGTTCCAGCATCGATCGCGGTGCGCTCGACGACACCGTAATCGGTAACGACGTCAAGATAGACAGCCAGGTACAGATCGCACACAACGTGCGCATCGGCGACCATACGGCGCTGGCCGGCTGCGTTGGGATCGCCGGCTCCACCAAGGTGGGCAGGAACTGCATGCTGGGGGAGGCGTGGGTCTCTCGGGCCACCTGACGATCTGCGACGGCGTACAGGTCACCGGCATGAGCCTGGTGACCAACTCGATCCACGAGCCGGGTGTCTATTCATCGGGCACCGGGGCCATGACCAATGCCCAGTGGCGCAAGAACGCGGTACGCTTCAAGCAGCTCGACGACATGGCTCGCCGCTTGAGCCGGCTGGAGAAGCGCAGCCAAGAGGGTTGAGACGAGATCGGGCGGCGCTATAATTCCCGCCTGCCTGAGCAGGCGTTTTTCGGGAAGCCGGGGCGACACGCGTTGCCGCTCGTGATGGCTTCCCTACTTCATTTCAGAGGTCGCTACGATGGTAATGGACATCAACGAGATTCGTGATTATCTGCCGCACCGATACCCTTTCCTGCTGGTGGATCGGGTCATGGAGCTGAGCCTCGGCGAATCCATCGTTGCCTACAAGAACGTCAGCATCAACGAGCCATTCTTCAACGGCCACTTCCCCCACCACCCGATCATGCCGGGCGTGCTGGTACTCGAAGCGCTGGCTCAGGCTTGCGGCATTCTCGGCTTCAAAACCGTCAACAAGCTGCCTGCCGACGGCTACGTCTATTATCTGGTGGGTAGCGACAACGTGCGCTTCAAGCGACCGGTGATGCCGGGCGATCGCCTGAAGCTGGAGGCCAGGGTCGAGCGTGAAAAGCGCGGCATCTGGAAGTTTGCCTGTCGTGCTACCGTTGACGGTGAGCTGGTCTGTGAGGCCGATATCATCTGTGCGGAGAGGAAGGTTTCTTGATACATACCACTGCCATCGTCGACCCCGGGGCACGTCTGGCCGAGGATGTCGAGGTCGGTCCCTTCAGCGTGATCGGGCCCGACGTCGAGATCGGGCCCGGCAGCCGCATCGGCCCACACGTGGTCATCAAGGGGCCCACCGTACTGGGGGCCCGCACCCGCATCTTTCAGTTTGCTTCCGTTGGCGAGGACTGCCAGGACAAGAAATATTCCGGTGAGCCGACGCGGCTGGTAATGGGCGACGACAACGTCATCCGCGAAGGGGTGACCCTGCATCGCGGCACCGCCCAGGACCGTGGCGAAACCACTATCGGCTCGCGCAATCTGTTCATGGCCTATGTCCATGTCGGCCATGACTGCATCATCGGCGACGACTGCGTGCTGGCCAATCAGGCGACCTTGGCTGGCCACGTGACCCTGGGAAATTTCGTCATTCTCGGCGGGCTGTCGGCGATTCACCAGTTCTGTCACTTTGGCGACCATGCCATGGCGGGTGGCGGTTCGATCATCACCAAGGACACTCCGGCCTTCGTCATGATCAACGGTAACCCCGCCCAGGTCCACGGTCTCAATCTGGTCGGGCTCAAGCGGCGCGGTTTCTCGGCCGAGGCGATCAAGGCGTTGAGCGACAGCTACCGGCTGGTCTACCGTCAGGGCTTGACCGTCGCCCAGGCGCTGGACGAGATCCGCAGCCGCTATTCGCTGCCCGAAACCGAGGCCTTTGCCGCTTCCATCGAGGTTTCGACTCGCGGCATCGTGCGCTGAGCGATGGCGTGTCGGAGGCGCTGGTGCCTCTGCGCAGGATAAGCATGGGTTCATGGCGATGAGGACGATATGAGCGGAATCGCGCGTGTCTATATCGTCGCCGGCGAAATGTCCGGTGATCAGCTCGGCGCCAGTCTGATGCGCGCCCTGAAGGCGCGTCATCCGCAGGTGCAGTTCCGCGGTATCGGTGGTCCCGGCATGCTTGCCGAAGGTATCGACAGCCGTTTTCCCCTGGAGACGCTTTCGGTGATGGGCCTGGTCGAGGTGCTCAAGCACCTGCCTGAGCTGGTTCGCGTTCGCCGCACGCTGCGTGCCGATGCGCTGGCCTGGCAGCCGGACGTGATGATCGGCATCGACGCGCCCGACTTCAACCTGGGCCTGGAGCGCCAGCTGCGCGAGGCCGGCCTCACCACCATGCACTACGTCAGCCCGACGGTCTGGGCATGGCGCCAGGGCAGGGTCAAGGGAATCGTCCGTTCGGTGGACGCCATGCTGGCTCTGCTGCCCTTCGAGGCGGCCTTCTACGAACGGCATCGGCTGCCGGTGGCCTTCGTCGGCCATCCGCTGGCCGACGAGCTGCCGCTGGTCAACGATCGCGACGGCGCGCGCAGCGAACTCGGCCTGACGCCAGACGATAGGGTACTGGCCGTTCTGCCCGGCTCTCGGGCCAACGAGATCCGCTATCTCGGTGAAACCTTCCTCGATGCTGCCGAGCGACTATGTCGCGAACGGCCGACGTTAAAGGTGGTGATACCGGCCGCGACCCCGCTACGCCGTCAGGCGCTGGAACAACTTCTCGAACACCGCCCGCTGCTCGCCGAACGGACCATCCTGCTCGACGGTCGGGCACGCCAGGCCATGGTGGCCAGCGACGCCGTGCTGCTAGCTTCCGGAACCGCCGCTCTGGAGGCGATGCTGTGTCATCGTGCGATGCTGGTGGCATACCGCATGGCGCCTTTGACACACTGGCTGGCGAGGCGCCTGGTCAAGATACCATGGATCTCGCTGCCCAACCTGATCGCCCAGGAGACCTTGGTGCCGGAGCTGATCCAGGATGCGGCTAGCGTCGAGGCGATCGCCGAGCACCTAGGGACGATGCTCGACGATGCCGGTGCACGGGCCGATCTCGAGGCGCGTTTTGCCAACCTGCATGCAGGGTTGCAGCGCAACGCCAGCGCCAAGGCGGTCGAGGCCATCGAGGCCGTGGTCGCGGGGCGTCCGCTGCCCGAGTCGTTGGCGAGCGAAACGATGGAGCAGAGTGCAGAGGCGCAAGGCAAGAGGAGCGAGGCATGAACGAATGCCACCTGCCACCGCTGACGATCGACTACCAAGGTCGTCTGCTGGCCGGCGTCGACGAGGTGGGGCGTGGACCGCTGATCGGCGCGGTGGTCGCTGCGGCGGTGATTCTGGATCCGCTGCGTCCTATCGAAGGCCTGACCGATTCCAAGAAGCTAACGCCACAGCGACGCGAGGCGCTGGACGTCGAGATCCGCGACAAGGCGCTGGCCTTCGCCGTGGCCGAGGCCACACATGCCGAAGTCGATGAACTCAACATCTACCATGCCACGCATCTGGCCATGCGCCGGGCGATCGATGCCTTGCCGCTGGTGCCGGAGTACCTGCTGGTAGACGGTAATCGCTTGCCCGGGCATCATGTTCCCGGCCAGGCGATCGTCAAGGGCGATGCCCGCCATCCGGCTATCGCCGCCGCCTCGATACTCGCCAAGGTGGCCCGCGATGCCCAGATGGTAGCGCTCCATGGCCTCTACCCCGAGTATGGCTTCGCCCGTCACAAGGGCTACGCCACGCCCGAACACCTGGACGCGCTGGAGCGTCTCGGGCCCCTGCCCGAGCATCGCCGCTCGTTCGCCCCGCTGAAGGGACAACTCGAGCTGCTTTAGCCCATGAGTCGCTCCCAGTATAGCGAGGGCGCCGGATCAGCCCGAGCGAAGCAGGACGCTGAGTCATACCGCAGGATCAACAGCCCGTTTTACGTGTCGACCATTTACCGCCTAGCCCCGAGCCTCTTATGACCACGCCTTTCGTTCATCTCCGCGTGCATACCGAATACTCCCTGGTCGATGGCCTGGTGCGGCTCAAGCCGCTGCTCAAGGCGGCCGCCGAGCAGGGCATGCCGGCACTGGCCGTAACCGACGAAGCCAACCTGTTCGGCTTGGTCAAGTTCTATCGCGGTGCCCAGGGAGCCGGGCTCAAGCCGGTCATCGGCACCGACCTGTGGCTGACCAATCCCTACGATGACGAGCATCCCTACCGCCTAACCCTGCTGGCGATGAACGATACCGGTTATCGCAACCTCACCGAGCTGATCTCGCGTGGCTGGACAGAAGGGCAGCGGCAAGGGCGCGCCCTGTTGGAGAAGTCCTGGGTGCTCGAGCAGAGCGAGGGACTGATCGCCCTATCCGGTGGTCGCGAGGGCGAAATCGGCCGCCACCTGCTGGCCGACCATCGCGACGAGGCACGCGTGCTGCTCGAGGAGTGGAAAGCCGCCTTCCCGGACCGTTACTACCTCGAGCTGACCCGCACCGGGCGGCCACTGGAAGAGGAGTGCGTGCACCTCTCGGTGGAGCTGGCCATGGCCAGCGATACGCCGGTGGTAGCCACCAATGACGTGCGCTTCCTCGAGCGCGACGACTTCTGGGCCCACGAGACGCGAGTCGCCATCGGCGAGGGCAAGGCGCTGGACGACCCACGCCGCGAGCGCAAGTACACCGAAGAGCAGTACCTCAAGAGTCCGGCGGAGATGGCCGAGCTGTTCGCCGACATCCCCGAGGCGCTCGAGAACAGCGTGATGATTGCCGCGCGCTGCAACGTCGACGTGCGCCTGGGTGAGATCTTCCTGCCGGAGTTCGAGATCCCCGAGGGCATGACCCAGGATGAATTCTTCCGCAAGGTCTCCCACGACGGCCTCGACGAGCGCCTCGACTTCCTCTATCCGCCCGAGAAGTATCCGCGCGACAGCGCTGAGTACGCCGAGATCGACAAGCGCTACCGCGAGCGTCTTGATTTCGAACTCGACATCATCATCCAGATGGGCTTCCCCGGCTACTTCCTGATCGTGATGGACTTCATCAAGTGGGCCAAGGAGAACGACGTGCCGGTGGGGCCGGGACGAGGCTCCGGGGCCGGCTCCCTGGTGGCCTACGCGCAAAAGATCACCGATCTCGACCCGCTGGAATATGACCTGCTGTTCGAGCGCTTCCTCAACCCCGAGCGGGTCTCGATGCCCGACTTCGACGTCGACTTCTGCATGGAGAAGCGCGACCGGGTGATCGAGTACGTGGCCGATCGCTACGGGCGAAATGCGGTGTCGCAGATCGTCACCTTCGGCACCATGGCGGCCAAGGCGGTGGTGCGCGACGTGGCCCGCGCCCAGGGCAAGCCCTACTCGCTGGGCGACAAGCTTTCCAAGCTGATTCCCTTCGAGGTGGGCATGACCCTGGCCAAGGCGCTGGAGGCCGAGCCGGCGCTCAAGGAGTTCCTCGAGGCCGATGAGGAGGCCGCCGAGATTTGGGAGATGGCGGTCAAGCTCGAAGGCATCACCCGCGGCACCGGCAAGCACGCCGGGGGCGTGGTGATCGCCCCCACCAAGCTCACCGACTTCTCGCCGCTGCTGTGCGACGAGGGCGGCTCGGGACTGGTCGTGCAGTTCGACAAGAACGACATCGAGGAGGCAGGACTGGTCAAGTTCGACTTCCTCGGCCTGCGCACCCTGACCATCATCGACTGGGCGCTGGAGATGGTCGACAAGGTGCGAGCGGCCAAGGGCGAGGGCCCGCTCGACATCGACAGCATCCCGCTCGACGACGGTCCCACCTTCGAAATGCTCAAGCGTGCCGAGACCACGGCGGTGTTCCAGCTCGAATCGCGTGGCATGAAGGAGCTGATCAAGCGCCTGCTGCCCGACTCGCTGGAGGACATGATCGCCCTGGTGGCCCTGTTCCGTCCCGGGCCGCTGCAGTCGGGCATGGTGGACGACTTCATCAACCGTAAGCACGGTCGCGCGGAGATCTCCTATCCGCATCCGGACTACCAGCACGAGTGGCTCAAGCCGGTGCTCGAGCCCACCTACGGCATCATCCTCTATCAGGAGCAGGTGATGCAGATCGCCCAGGTGCTGGCCGGCTACACGCTGGGCCAGGCCGACATGCTGCGGCGGGCGATGGGTAAGAAGAAGCCCGAGGAAATGGCCAAGCAGCGCAGCGGCTTCATGGAGGGCTGCGCCGCCAACGGCATCGACAAGGAGCTGGCCGGCAACATCTTCGACCTGGTGGAGAAATTCGCCGGCTACGGCTTCAACAAGTCGCACTCGGCGGCCTACGGCCTGGTTTCCTACCAGACCGCCTGGCTCAAGACGCACTACCCTGGCCCGTTCATGGCCGCGGTGATGTCCACCGAAATGGACAACCTCGACAAGGTGGTGCCGCTGATCGAGGAGTCGCGGCGCATCGGTCTTACCGTGACACCGCCGGACGTCAACATCGGCGCCTACAAGTTCACCGTCGATACCGAGGGCCGCGTGGTCTACGGCCTGGGTGCCATTCGCGGTGTGGGCGAGGGGCCCATCGGCGCCATCGTCGAGGCACGCGAGGCCGATGGTCCGTTCAGCGACCTGTTCGACTTCTGTCGCCGGGTCGACCCCAAGCGCATGAACAAGCGTACCCTGGAAGCGCTGATACGCTCCGGCGCCCTGGACAACCTGGGGCCGAACCGGGCGGTGCTGGCCGCCGCCCTGGACGATGCCATCCGCGCCGCCGCCCAGACCCAGACCAACCAGAGCCTGGGCATGATGGACATGTTCGGCGAAGCCTTCGCCGATGACGAGGCCGAGAGCGACCCCTACGAGACCTATCGGCGTGCTCGCGAGTGGACCGACAAGGAGCGCCTGGCCGGCGAGAAGGAGACCTTGGGGCTCTACCTCACCGGCCACCCCATTGACGAGTACGAGAAGGAGCTTGCCCGCTTCGTCTCCACCCGTATCGTCGATCTCAAGCCGTCGCGCGAACCGCAGCGCGTGGCCGGCCTGGTGGTAGCGATGCGCACCATGAAATCCAAGCGTGGCGACACCATGGCTTTCATCACCCTGGACGACCGCACCGGGCGCATCGAGGCGTCGCTGTTCGGCGAGCTGTTCGACCAGTTGCGCGGGCAGATCGAGGCCGACCAGGTGCTGATCGTCGAGGGCGAAGTCTCCAGCGACGACTTCTCCGGTGGCCTGCGCCTGCGCGGCAAGGAGGTCACGCCGATGGTGGCCGCTCGATCCCGCTTTGGCGAGGCGGTGGAGCTGTCGCTGGACGGCACCCGAGTCAACGGACGCCTCGTGGACACGCTGCGTGCCAGCCTCACGCCGCACCGCGACGATGGCGGCCTGCCGGTACGCCTGCGCTATCGCAACGACGAGGCTGCCGGCTGGATGGAGCTCGATGCGCAGTGGCGCGTGGCGCCCAGCGACGAGCTGCTGATCGCGCTGCGCGAGGTAGAGGGGCAGGATGGTGTGCGCCTCAAATACCGCTAGGGAAACACTGCACAAATGCCTGCGCGAGCGAATCACTGCGTTGCGCGGTGCTGGTGCGCCAGCCCGGTCGGAATCCTCACATATACCCCATATGCTCCGGTTCCTGTGCTCCGTGCGCCTTGTGCTTCATCTCGCTCGTCAATTTGTTCAGCGCTTCCCAAGGCCTGCGAAAAGTGTCTGCGCTCGGTCATACGGCTTAAACGGCTGCGAGCGGCGCCGGGGACAGGTCGCAGCGGAGGTCTTTTGCCATGGGTGAGGAGCACTGCTCCGAACGGGCTGGCCATGGATGGCCAGCCCCGGTCCTGCAAGCGGAGCAGGATGCGAGAGCGAAGCAGGGCAAAAGTAGCGCCCAAGGATGGGTTCACAGCGCCTCCGCAGAGACCTGTCGCCGGAAAAGCCGCTGTTCCGCGCCTTGCGCCGTGCGTTGAGGGTGCGATAATGCCCGACACTCGATTTTATGGCTTCCGGGACGAACAGCGTTCATCATGCCCCGGCGACAGCAATGACAAGGCGGCCCAGCCACTATGAATCCCAATTACCTCGATTTCGAACAGCCCATCGCCGAACTCCAGGCCAAGATCGAAGAGCTGCGCCTGGTCGGCAACGACAGCCAACTCAACCTCAGCGACGAGATCAGTCGCCTCGAGGAGAAGAGTCGCAAGCTCACCGAATCGATTTTCAAGGACCTGACGCCCTGGCAGGTGTCGCAGATTTCGCGCCATCCCCAGCGCCCCTACACACTCGACTACCTAGAGCATGTCTTCACCGACTTCGATGAGCTGCACGGCGACCGTCGCTTCGCCGACGACCCTGCCATCGTTGGCGGCGTCGCCCGTCTCGAAGGCCGCCCAGTGATGGTGATCGGCCACCAGAAAGGGCGCGAGGTGAAGGAGAAAGTGCGGCGCAACTTCGGTATGCCGCGCCCCGAGGGCTATCGCAAGGCGTGCCGCCTGATGGAAATGGCCGAGCGCTTCAAGATGCCAGTGCTCACCTTCATCGACACGCCGGGCGCCTACCCCGGCATCGATGCCGAGGAGCGCGGCCAGAGCGAAGCCATCGCCTACAACCTGGCGGTGATGTCGCGGCTCAAGACGCCGATCATCTCCACCGTGGTGGGCGAGGGCGGCTCCGGCGGGGCGCTAGCAATCGGCGTATGCGACGAGCTGGCCATGCTGCAGTACTCCACCTATTCGGTGATCTCCCCCGAAGGCTGCGCCTCGATCCTGTGGAAAAGCGCCGAGAAGGCGGCCGATGCTGCCCAGGCGATGGGCATCACCGCCGAGCGGCTCAAGGAACTGGGCTTCGTCGATACCTTGATCGAGGAGCCGCTGGGTGGCGCCCATCGTCACCCCCAGACTACCGCCGAACGGGTCAAGGAATCGCTGCTGGCGAGCCTGGATCGGCTCGAAGCGATGGAGACCGATGCTCTTCTTGAAAGACGCTACGAGCGTCTGATGAGCTATGGCGCTCCAGCATAAGAAAGAATCGCTGCAAGCCTTGATCGATGACGCCCTGGCGGAAACCCCGCCGGGGCGTGTCGTCTGGGTGGCACTCTCCGGCGGGCTGGATTCGAGCCTGCTGCTCACGCTCGTTGCCGCGGCCTGTCGGCGCCATCCCCGACCGTTATATGCATTGCACGTTCACCATGGCTTGCAGGTCGCCGCCGACGGTTTCGAGCTCCACTGCCGGCGGCTCTGCTCGCCCCTCGGGGTACCGCTCTTCGTTGAGCGCGTGAAGGTCGAGCGTGACGCCGGGCTGGGGCTCGAAGGCGCGGCGCGGCAGGCGCGCTACGCGGCTTTCGCCCGCCGTGTGGTGCCGGGCGAGACGCTGTGGCTGGCCCAGCACCGCGACGATCAGGCCGAGACCTTCCTGCTCGCCGCCCTGCGCGGCAGCGGCACGCGTGGCCTGGCGGCCATGCCCCGGCTGCGCGAGTGGCAGGGCAGGCGGCTCGAGCGTCCCCTGCTCGACGTTCCGCGGGTCGCCCTCGAATCCGAGGCAGAGCGGCTCGGCTTGCGCTGGATTGACGATCCCTCCAACGCGGATGAAACCCTCGATCGCAACTTTCTGCGCCGCAGTGTATTGCCGCTGCTGCAGTCTCGCTGGCCTCATGCGGCCGATGCCTTGGCACGCAGCGCAGCGTACGCCGCCGAGACGGAGGAAATGGTCGAGGCGCTGGTCGGGAGCGATCTCGCCCTGCTGGGCGACGATCCGGCTTGCCTGCCGGTAGTGGAGCTTGCATCGCTCGCACCAGCGCGACAGCGCACGCTGGTGCGATATGCCTGCCGCCGGCTGGGGTTGGCGTCGCCACCCTCGGCGCGTCTTGAAACCCTGCTGATCCAGCTCAACGCGCGCGATGATGCCCAGGCGCGAGTCGACTGGGCCGACGTCGAGGCGCGAATATGGCGTGGGAAGCTCTATCTCCAGCGCCGGACTGCTGCGTTGCCGGCCGAATGGCGGGTCGAATGGCAGGGAGAGGAACCGTTGCCAACGCCCTGGGGGAACGTGACGGTCGCATTGGCGCCCACCGACGGCCACTCGGTGCGGCTGGTGCTAATGCCGCGCCGGGGCGGCGAGCGTCTGCGCTTGGCGGGACGTGGCGCGAGGGATCTCAAGCGGCTGCTGCAGGAGGCCGGAGTACCGCCCTGGGCGCGCGAACGCCTGGCCGTGGCCTGGCATGAAGAGGAGCCGGTGGCGGCGCTCCTGCTGCCGGAAGGACGCTGGCTGGCGGTGGCCGCCGGCTGGCGAGCGCAGCCGGCGGCTTGAGTGCTTGCGGGGCCGGCTGCGAATGGCGGCTCAGGTCACGTTCAGGCTGAACCCGGCCGCCTTCTGGTAAGCGGCTTCCTGCTCCAGATCGGTATGCAGCAGCGCCTCGTCGCTTTCCCCGTCGGCCAGCGTCAGCTGCAACGTCTCGCCGTCGATGACCTCGAGACGCGGGGTTTCGGTGGGTTGTTCCCCGCGCGAGTGGTTGAGCAGTACCGCCAGTCGCAGCAGGCGGGCCAGACGAGCGTGGCAAAGCTGCTGCGACTCGGGTAGGGCGCGCCACTCCCGCAGCGGGAACTTGCGCCGGTGGGCACGCACCAGGAACGCCAGCAGACGCTGCTCGGGGCGCGAGAAGCCGGCCAGATCCGAATGTTCCAGCAGATACGCACCGTGGCGATGGAACTGACTGTGGGAGATCGCCAGGCCGATCTCATGCAGGCGTGCGGCCCACTCGAGAAAGCGTGCCTGATCGTCACCGAGCCCCCAGGCCGTTCGCACCTGGGCGAATAGCCGGGCCGCGGAGAGCGCCACGTTCTCGGCTTGGCGCATGTCTACGCCGTGGCGCTGCTGTAGCGATGCCAACGTCTTGAGGCGCGAGTCCTCGGGACTGTTGCGGCCCACCATGTCGTAGAGCACGCCTTCACGCAGGGCGCCATCGGCATAGCGCAGGTGATCGAGGTCGAACGCCTCGAAGATGGCACAGAGGATCGCTACGCCGGCGGGAAACACTCTGGCGCGATCCGTCTTGAGTCCTTCCAGGGCCACCCGGTCGAGGTGGCCGCAGGCGATCAGGTCGCTGCGTATTCGCGTGAGTCCTGCGCGGGTCACCAGGCCGTCGGGTGCACCACCGGCGGCGGCGATGACCGAGGCGGCAGCCTTGATCGTGCCGCTCGAACCCACCGGGTCGTCCCAGCCCAACTGGCAATAGGGACGGCGGATGTTGGCCAGCTCCGAGCGGGCCGACAGTTCGGCGCGACGCATGCGCTTCTCGCTGATCTCGCCGCCCTCGAAGAAGCGCCGGGTATAGGTCACGCAGCCCAACTGCAGGCTCTCCAGCGCCAATGGCTCGAAGCGCTCCCCGATGATGAACTCGGTGGAACCGCCGCCGATGTCGATGATCAGCCGGCGGCCGTTCTCGGCCAGGGAGTGGGCGGCCCCCAGATAGATCAGTCTTGCCTCCTCGCGGCCACCGATGATCTCGATGCGATGCCCCAGCAGGGATTCGGCGCGATCGATGAGCGTCTGGCTGTTACGGGCGTCGCGCAGGGCGTTGGTGCCCACCACGCGCAGCTGGCCCTGGGGAATGTCGGCGACGAAGGGGGCGAAGCGGGCCAGGCAGTCGAGCGCCCGCTGCATGGCGGCTTCCTCGAGCTGGCCTTCGGCATCGAGTCCGGCGGCCAGCTGTACCTTCTCGCCGCGCCGCGCCACGACCTGCAAGCGGTCGTCCTGATAATGGGCGACCAGCAGGTGAAAGCTATTGGAGCCCAGGTCGATCGCGGCCAGGCGCTTGGGGCTTGGCGGTTGAGGCAGAATGGCGGTGTCGTCGGCGGGCTGGGGCCGTTCCGTGGGTGAGGTCATCGAGGCATCCTGATGGCGAATGGCTAAAGGGTGCTGTGACGGCTGGATCGTGTCAATCGCTCAGGGAACGATAGACGGGGTTGCGTTCGTCGCCGGCCTTGACTAACATCGGGTCGTTCGCCTGTTCCGAATGCTTTCCGACCGAGACACGACGTCCGCGTCGCGGTCATTATCAAGTCGTCAGTCAGCCCCCTTCTTGTCGTTCGTTGTCATGTGCCAAAAGCCTTGGTGGCACTTGAGACGCACCAGGCGATAAGTTCAGGCGACAAGAAGCGCTGCTCCCTCGAACACGATACCGTGCCGGCGACTCCTGCGCTGAGTGGTCGTATTGCGACGGACATCGCACCTGAGCGGCAGCTCTTCCGGGCTCTGAACGCACCCAAGCGGCTTACCGTTCTTTCCGCACCATTCCCACGGCTGCCGTGCCGCCACGCTGACATGAGCAACTTCCGAACACACCGATGAATCTTACCGAACTCAAGCAAAAATCCGTGCCGGACCTTCTGGAGATCGCCCGCGAGATGGGCATCGACAACCTGGCCCGCTCGCGCAAGCAGGACATCATCTTCGCCATCCTCAAGAAGCACGCCAAGAGCGGCGAGGACATCTACGGCGATGGTGTGCTCGAAATCCTCCAGGACGGCTTCGGCTTCCTGCGCAGTGCTGACAGCTCATACCTGGCCGGCCCCGACGACATCTATGTCTCGCCGTCGCAGATTCGTCGCTTCAACCTGCGCAAGGGCGACTCGATCTCCGGCAAGATTCGTCCGCCGAAGGAAGGCGAGCGTTATTTCGCGCTGCTCAAGGTCAGCCAGATCAACTTTGACAAGCCGGAAAACGCCAAGCACAAGATCCTGTTCGAGAACCTTACGCCGCTGTTCCCCCAAGAGCGGCTGCGCATGGAGATCGGCAACGGCTCCACCGAGGATCTCACTGCGCGCATCATCGATCTCACCGCTCCCATCGGCAAGGGCCAGCGCGGCCTGATCGTCTCGCCGCCCAAGGCGGGCAAGACGCTGATGCTGCAGAACATTGCCACCTCGATCACGCGCAACAACCCGAGTGTCACCTGATCGTGCTGCTGATCGACGAGCGTCCGGAAGAAGTGACCGAGATGTCGCGCACCGTGCGCGGTGAGGTGGTCGCCTCGACCTTCGACGAGCCGCCGGCACGTCACGTGCAGGTTGCCGAGATGGTCATCGAGAAGGCCAAGCGCCTGGTCGAACACAAGAAGGACGTGGTGATCCTGCTCGACTCCATCACCCGTCTGGCGCGCGCCTACAACACCGTGGTGCCGAGTTCCGGCAAGGTGCTTACCGGCGGTGTCGACGCTCATGCCCTGGAGAAGCCCAAGCGCTTCTTCGGTGCCGCGCGTAACATCGAAGAGGGCGGCAGCCTGACCATCATCGCCACCGCGTTGGTCGACACCGGCTCGAAGATGGACGAGGTGATCTTCGAGGAGTTCAAGGGCACCGGCAACATGGAAGCCCACCTGGACCGGAAGCTCGCCGAGCGCCGCGTTTATCCGGCAATCAACATCCGTCGTTCCGGCACCCGCCGCGAGGACCTGATTGCCTCCGAGGACGAGATGCAGCGCATGTGGATCCTGCGCAAGCTGCTCAACCCGATGGAAGATACCGCGGCCACCGAGTTCCTTATCGACCGCCTGAAAGATACCAAGACGAACCTGGAATTCTTCGAGGCGATGAAGCGTCGTTGATCGGGGCTATTAGGCTTCGGTTGCTAGGCTAAGGCTAGCGGCGCCGGGGACAGGGCGAAGAGGAGGTCTTTTGCCATGGATGGCAAAAGTAGCGCCCAGGGATGGGTTCACAGCGCCTCCTCGACGGTCTGGCGCTCCGGGACCTGTCGGCGGAGTGGCCGCGGGTAAGGATGAGTTGGCCAGCGGTGCCCAAAGGGGCGGCATGCTATGCTGCCCCTTTCGTCGTTCCGGAAACGGGAAATCGAATGAAGTACAACGACCTGCGCGACTTCATCGCCGCTCTGGAAGCCCAGGGCGAGCTGATACGTGTTTCTGCTGAGGTGGACCCCTATCTCGAGATTACCGAGATCTGCGACCGCACCCTGCGCGCCGGTGGCCCGGCGCTGCTGTTCGAGAACGTCAAGGGGCATGACATGCCGCTGCTCGGCAACCTGTTCGGCACGCCGAAGCGGGTCGCCATGGGCATGGGCCAGGACAGCGTGGAGGCGCTGCGCGAGGTGGGCGAGTTGCTCGCCTTCCTCAAGGAGCCCGAGCCGCCCAAGGGCTTTCGCGATGCCTGGGACAAGCTGCCGATCTTCAAGCAGGTGATGAGCATGGGGCCCAAGACGGTGCGCAGCGCCCCGGTGCAGCAGGTGGTGCTCGAGGGCGACGACGTCGACCTCGACCGCCTGCCGATCCAGCACTGCTGGCCCGGTGATGCCGCACCGCTGGTCACCTGGCCGCTGGTGGTGACACGCGGGCCGCACAAGAAGCGCCAGAACCTGGGCATCTATCGCCAGCAGAAGCTTTCCAGGAACCGCCTGATCATGCGCTGGCTGTCGCACCGCGGCGGCGCGCTGGATTTCCAGGAGTTCCAGCAGACGAACCCTGGCGAACCCTTCCCGGTGGCGGTGGCGTTGGGCGCCGACCCGGCTACCATTCTCGGCGCGGTAACCCCGGTGCCGGACTCGCTCTCCGAGTACGCCTTCGCTGGGCTCTTGAGGGGCTCGCGCACCGAGCTGGTCAAGTGCGGACACGCCGATCTCGAGGTGCCGGCTTCCGCCGAGATCATCCTCGAGGGCTTCATCTACCCCGACGACATGGCGCCGGAAGGCCCCTATGGCGACCATACCGGTTATTACAACGAGGTCGACGAGTTCCCGGTGTTCACCGTGACGCGCATGACCATGCGCCGTGACGCCATCTACCACTCGACCTATACCGGGCGGCCACCCGACGAGCCGGCGATCCTGGGCGTCGCGCTCAACGAAGTGTTCGTACCGATCCTGCGCAAGCAGTTTCCCGAGATCGTCGACTTCTACCTGCCGCCAGAGGGCTGCTCCTACCGCATGGCGGTGGTGACCATGAAGAAGCAGTATCCGGGCCACGCCAAGCGCGTGATGATGGGCGTATGGAGCTTCCTGCGGCAGTTCATGTACACCAAGTTCGTGGTGGTGCTCGACGACGACGTCGACGCCCGCGACTGGAAGGACGTGATCTGGGCCATTACCACCCGCATGGATCCGGCCCGGGATACCGTGATGGTAGAGAATACTCCCATCGACTACCTCGACTTCGCCTCGCCGGTGGCGGGGCTGGGTTCGAAGATGGGGCTGGACGCCACCACCAAGTGGCCTGGCGAGACCGATCGTGAATGGGGCACGCCCATCGTCATGGACGAGGCCGTCAAGGCCCGCGTCAGCGAGCGCTGGAACGAGCTGGGTATCCATCTGCCCCCACACCCTGACGACAAGAGGCCTGCATGACCCCAAGGACCCTGAGCTGCCAGGTGACGGCGGTGGAGGACCTGACCCCCGACGTGTTCCGCGTACGCCTGGAAGGGCGCGCCGAGGCCATGGCCCATGAGCCGGGTCAGTATCTCGAGCTCAAGTTGGACGACGAGACCTGGGTGCCGTTCTCCATTGCCAGTGCGCATGTCGGTGACGGTACGCTGGAACTGCATATCCAGCACTGGCCGGAGCGCGAGAACTCCGCCCGGCTGCGCGAACTGATCGTGGTGGCGCACCATCTGACGGTGCGACTGCCGGGCGGCGACTGCGTGCTGGATACCACTAGCCGGCGCCCGCTACTGTTGATTGCCGCCGGTACCGGTTTCGCCCAGTTGAAGGCGATCGTCGAGGCCTCGCTGCACGAGGCGCCTGAACGACCCATCGAGCTGTGGTGGGCCGCCCGCGAGCGGCGTGATCTCTATCTCGAGAGCCTGCCGCGGCAGTGGGCCGAGCAGCACGAAAACGTGCGCTTCCATGTGGTCACCGAGGCAGTGCCGGAGCCGCCGGTGTCCGGTGAGCGCATTCAGGGCCACCTGGGCCGCATCGACCAGGCATTGGCCAGCGGGCTCGAAGACGTCAGTGGCTACGATGTCTATCTTTCCGGCTCGCCGGGCATGGTCTATGCCTGTGTCGACGTACTGGCCTCGCTGGGTCTGGAGCCGAACCGGGTATTCTCCGACGTCTTCGCCTATGCACCGCGCCAGCCGCTGGTGCCCACCGCCGGGGTGTTGCGCAGGGGGAGTGCGCGGTGAGCGCCTCGCCGATCCTGGTCACCGGGGGTGCCCAGCGCCTGGGGCGTCACTGCGCCGAGCGCCTGGCCGAGGATGGGCACCCGGTGATCATCAGTTATCGCCGCGAGCGCCCCGAGCTCGAGGCTCTGCGCAGCCGAGGCATCGTCACCCTGCAGGCGGATTTCTCCAGCGAGGCGGGAATTCTCGATTTCATCGCTAGGCTCAAGGACGAAACGGGTTCGTTGCGGGCCATCGTGCACAACGCCAGCGACTGGGCGCCGGACAGCCAGGATGACGAGGCCGGGGCTGCTTTCGAGCGGCTGTTTCGCATCCACATGCAGGCCCCCTACCTGATCAACCTGCACTGCCGCGAGCTGCTCGAGGCGTGTGGTGAGCCCCAGCGCGACATTGTGCACATGACCGACTACGTGGTGCAGAAAGGTTCGAAGAAACATGCGGCCTACGCTGCCACCAAGGCGGGTCTGGCCAACCTGACGCTCTCGTTCGCAGCCATGTACGCTCCCCGGATCCAGGTCAATTCCATCGCACCGGCGCTGATCATGCTAGGCGAGGGCGACGACGAGGACTATGTCGAGAAGGCCAAGGCCAAGTCGGCCATGGGAATGGTGCCGGGGCCGGGTGTGATCTACCAGAGCCTGCGCTACCTGCTCGACAACCGCTACGTGACCGGAATCACCTTGCCGGTCGATGGCGGGCGCCACCTCCGTTAGAATAGCTTTCCCCCTGATACTCATAACGAGGTTTTGCCATGGCGAACGACCCTAATTTCAAGGATGACAGCGGACTGCTGTCGATCGTGCTGGGCCTGATGGTACTGGTCAGCATGACTGCCTTGCCCGCGACCATCGGCTGGTATCAGGTGATCGCCGGCTGACAGGCGGCGCTTGCCAAGCCTGCGCCGATCCGGCACGATGAAGCCAGAACATCGGGAGACGACCATGACACCGAAACTGAGCCTGCCCCTTGCTGTGTCCTACCGCGCCCCGCGTGCGGTGGCTGCGCATGGCGCCGGCTTCGGTGGCCAGTATTGGTATTGGTTTAGTTCCGGTGTGCCGGCGGCTGGGTCCTGAGCGAGGACAGCCGCGAAGGCACACCCTAACCGGGTTGCCTCCCATAAAACCCCCGGTCGGCAACCCGACCGGGGGTTTTGCGTTGGTCGCCCGGTGTTCGCCCGATACCATCAACCAGAGGAGATGCGCCATGACCGCACGCCGCGCCACTTTCGCCGCCTACGCCCATCACGCCTATTACGGCTGGGACTATGGCTGGCGATTTAGCGCCGCGCGGTCGGTCCAGTGCGCCACCTCCGACCGTGAGATGACCGGTGGCATGACGACACGATGTTTGCCGACCTCACGGAGTTGACTATCATGAACGCCCCCGCATCTCTTGCCCAACGCCTGGCCGATGACCATGCCGATCTCGATATTTCCCGTGCCAGCCGGGTCGAAATGACGCTACCCACGCCCGGCGAGCTGCGTCGCCGACTGCCTGTGGCGCCCCTCGTGGCCGAACGCCTGCACAGCCAGCGCCGCGCCATCCAGGACATCGTCAGCGGCCGTGACGACCGCATGCTAGTGGTGGTGGGGCCCTGCTCGATCCATGACCCTCTGGCTGCCCTGGAGTATGCTCACCGTCTGGCCGAGTTGGTGCCGCAGGTAAGTGATCGCCTGCTGCCGGTCATGCGGGTCTATGTGGAGAAACCGCGTACCACGGTAGGCTGGAAAGGACTTGCCTACGACCCTGACCTGGACGGCAGCGGCGACATGGCCCGCGGCCTGCACCTGTCGCGCCATTTGATGCACGAAGTCGCGACGCTTGGCTTGCCGGTGGCCACCGAAGTGCTGCAGCCGATGCTGGCCGCCTATCTCGATGACTTGCTGGCCTGGGTTGCCATCGGTGCGCGTACCACCGAATCGCAGCTGCATCGCGAACTCGCTAGTGGTCTCGAGGCCGCGGTGGGTTTCAAGAACGCCACCAGTGGCGACGTACAGGTTGCAGTGGACGCCATTCGTGCGGCAGCGCATCCGCACCAGCACTTCGGTCTCGACGACCAGGGCCGCCCGGCGCTGCGTGAGACCTCGGGCAATCGACATGCTCACGTGGTGCTGCGGGGAGGCCGCCACGGCCCTAATCACGACAGTGTTTCGGTCGGCGAGGCCCGCCGGACGCTGGAACGGGCCGGGTTGCCCGCGCGCTTGATGGTCGACTGCAGCCATGCCAATGCGTGCAAGGATCATCGGCGCCAGGCCGAGGTGTTGCGTGACGTGGTGGCGCAGCGCCTGCGTGGCGAAACGGCCCTGATGGGGCTGATGCTCGAGAGTCACCTGGAAGAAGGGCGCCAGGAACTTGCTCCTGGCACGCTGCGCCATGGCGTCTCGGTGACCGACCCCTGCCTGGGCTGGCAGGAGACCGAGGCGCTGCTGCTGGAAGCCGCCGGGCGGCTGCGCTGAGCCGGACAACTGGCTCGGGAGGCCTGTACTCGCCGTGGCGATGCCGGGATAATCCCGGCATCGCTGCTACAGGAGCTCCCGCATGCCGTTTACCTTCGAACACCACGACCCCGAGACCTATCGCCGCAAGGCGAGGATCATCAGCGTCGTCATGGCGGGACAGCTGATCGTCTTCGGCATGCTGTTCGCCCAACTGCTGACCGCCACCTTCGGCTCCAGCCTGTGGCTCAACGCCCTGGGTGTCTTTCTCGGCCTGCTGGCGACCAGCCTGACCTTCGCCGTGCTGCGCGAGCGGCCATGGATGCGAGAGATGCGCTACGTGTGGCAGCTAAAGCATCATCTCTCGCGGCTCAGCGGCTACCTCGCCACCCTGCGTCGTGAAATGGATCAGGGCAACGGCGTCGCCCTTCATCTGATGACCGCCTATCACCAGGGCATGGCGCAGTTAGCCGAACTCAACGGCCGCACCCTGGACGACGACGGCGAACTGCTCGGCGAGCGTGCCAGGATCCGGCACCTACGCGAGGAACGGGGGCTGCCTGAGCGGATCGAGGGGTTCGACCCCCATGACCTGGCCGCTTTCCGCAAGAGCTGAAGAGGCCGTCCCGAGCGTTCAGCCTGGCTCAGACCTTGGTCGCGTAGGCGTAGAGCAGCGTTTCCTGGGCGCTGATCGGTGCGCTGTTCCCCGGCTGCTGCTTCAGGTAGCGACCGTCCGGCTGCAGCAGCCAGCTCTGGCAGTTGTCCACCAGGTAGGTTTCGAGATCCTTGCGCACTCGTTCGGCCTGCTTGCGGTCGAGGAGCGGGAAGGCGGTCTCGACCCGATGAAACATGTTGCGCGCCATGAAGTCGGCGCTCGAGCACCAGGTTTCCTCCTTGCCGTCATTGTGGAAGTGGAAGACCCGGGTGTGCTCGAGAAAGCGGCCGATGATCGAGCGCACGCGGATGTTCTCCGAGACTCCCGGCACGCCGGGGCGCAGGCAGCACATGCCGCGAATGATCAGCTCGCATTCGACGCCGGCCTGGGAGGCCCGATACAGCGCCTGGATCAGCTTCGGCTCGGTCAGCGAGTTGCACTTGATGATCAGCTGGGCGCGGCGGCCGCGACGGGCATGCTCGGCCTCGCGCTCGATCATGGCGACTAGGCGCTCGTGAAGTGTGAAGGGCGCATGCAGCAGCCTGTCGATATGTTGTGCCCTACCCATGCCCGAGAGCTGCTGGAATACCTTGTGCACGTCGGCGCACAGCGCGGCATTGGCGGTGAGCAGGCTGTAGTCGGTGTACAGCCTGGCGGTGCGAGCATGGTAGTTGCCAGTGCCCAGATGGGCGTAATGGCGCAGTTTTCCCCGCTCGCGGCGTACGATGTGCATCATCTTGGCATGGGTCTTGTAGGCCATGACGCCATAGATGACGATGGCTCCCGCCTCCTGCAGGCGTGAGGCGAGCGCCAGGTTGTCGGCTTCGTCGAAGCGTGCACGCAGCTCGATCACCACGGTGACCTCCTTGCCGTTGCTTGCCGCTTCCACCAAGGCGTTGACGATGGCTGAATCGGCCCCGGTACGGTAGAGGGTCTGCTTGATCGCCAGCACGTTGGGGTCGCGGGCCGCCTCGCGGAGCAAATCTTCTACCGGAGAGAAGGCCTGGAAGGGGTGGTGCAGCAGGATATCGCTGCCAGCGATGGCCTCGAACAGGCTCGCTTTCTTGCGCAGCGCCTTGGGCAGCCCCGGCGTGAAGGGGCGGTAGCGCAGATCGGGTCGCTCCAGATCGCCCAGCGCCGAGATCATGCGCGTCAGGTTCACCGGGCCATTGACGCGATATAGATCGCTCTGTTCGAGCTCGAACTGCTTGAGCAGGAAGGCGGCTAGTTCCTCGGGGCAGTTGTCGGCGACTTCCAGTCGCACGCCGCTGCCATAGCGCCTGGCCAGCAGCTCGCCGCGCAGCGCCGAAGCCAGGTCGGAAACCTCCTCGGGGTCCATCGAGAGGTCGGCGTTGCGGGTCAGGCGGAACTGGTAGCAGCCGCGTACCGTCATGCCGGGGAAGACCTCCGCAGCATGAGCGTGGATCATCGACGACAGGAACACGAACTCCTGGAAGTCCGCCTCGCAGAGTTCACCGGGTAGCGCGATGACCCGCGGCAGCGAGCGCGGTGCCGGGAGGATCGCCAGCCCGCCCTTGCGGCCGAAGGCATCCTTGCCTTCCAGCTCGACGATGAAGTTGAGGCTCTTGTTGACCAGTCGCGGGAAAGGGTGCGATGGGTCCAACCCGATCGGGCTGATTACCGGTACGATCTCGCTCTCGAAGAAGGCGCGAATCCAGGCCTGCTGTGCCTCGGTCCACTCGTTGCGGCGGCGAAAGCGCAGCCTCTGGGCCTCGAGGGCAGGGATCAGAACCTCGTTGAGGATCTGGTACTGACGATCGACCTGCTCGTGCACGACCTGGGAGATCTCGGCCAGCAGTTGACGCGGCAGGCGGCCGTCGGCGCCTGTGGTTTCGTCGCCCAAGGCGACCTGATGCTTGAGGCCGGCGACCCGGATCTCGAAGAACTCGTCCAGGTTGGACGAGAAGATCAGCAGGAACATCAGCCGGTTGAGCAGCGGATGTGCCTCATCCAGAGCCTGCTCGAGCACGCGTACGTTGAACTGCAGGTGCGAGAGCTCGCGGTTGAAGTAGAGCGTCGGGTCGCCCAGGTCGGCCACGGAGTCGGGCTGGGATTTGGGCTTGACGCCGGCATGGCCCTGGTTGAGGCGCGGTGCGGCCGGTTCGAGGGTCGTCTCGTCGGCTCCGCCGCCAGGCGTTTCGATTTCCGTTGGTGCAAGGGGGCCGGCAGGGCCGGGCACATCTACCATAGCGCTCTCTCGTGGCTAAGCGGCAGAGTGCCCCGCTCGGTCGGGCTCCGCCGTCAGGGTGCGAGCAGTGTCGCCGCTCGTTTGGCGAAATAGGTCAGGATTCCGTCGGCTCCGGCGCGTTTGAAGCACATCAGCGACTCGAGCATCACTTCGTCGGGGTCCAACCAACCGTTGTCGAAGGCGGCTATGTGCATGGCGTACTCGCCGCTGACCTGGTAGGCATAAGTGGGCACCCGCAGTTCGTCCTTGACCCGACGCACCACGTCCAGATAGGGCATGCCGGGTTTGATCATCACCATGTCGGCGCCTTCGGCCAGGTCCAGGGCCACCTCGTGGAGCGCCTCGTCGCTGTTGGCCGGGTCCATCTGATAGGTGCGCTTGTCGGCCTTGCCGAGGTTGGCTGCCGAGCCCACCGCATCGCGGAACGGGCCGTAGTAGCGCGAGGCGTACTTGGCGCTGTAGGCCATGATGCGCACGTTGTGGAGATGCTCCTGCTCGAGCACCTGGCGGATCTCGCCGATGCGGCCATCCATCATGTCCGACGGTGCGACGATGTCGGCCCCGGCCTCGGCGTGTGACAGCGCCTGCTTGAGCAGCGTCTCCACGGTGCGGTCGTTGAGCACGTAGCCGCTGTCGTCGATGATCCCGTCCTGGCCGTGGATGGTGTACGGATCGAGCGCCACATCGGTCATGATGCCCAGCTCCGGTACCGCGGCCTTCAGTGCACGTACGCTGCGCTGGACCAGGCCGCTGGCGTTGTAGGCCTCCTCGGCCAGCTCACTCTTCAGTGACTGGTCCACCACCGGGAACAGGGCCAGGGCGGGAATGCCCAGCGCGTGGGCTTCGCGGGCCTCTTCGATCAGCAGGTCCAGCGACAGCCGCTCTACGCCGGGCATCGAGGGCACGGTCTCGCGACGTTTCTCGCCGTCGAGAACGAACACCGGCCAGATCAGGTCGGCGGCGGTCAGGGTCGATTCCCGCATCAGGCGACGCGAGAAATCGTCGCGGCGCATGCGCCGCATGCGTGTGGCGGGGAACTGGCGCGTGGTCATGAAACTCAAGATGCTCTACTCCGGCTGTGGCCACTTCCACCATGTCGTCAGTTGGCGGCAGTGTGCCTGGGAAGAATGACGGTTCGATGACAAACGAAGTGTATTGTGTCGAGTATATCAGTGCCGATCGAAGCGAAAAGCCGCGCCTTGTCGCACCCGGCACGACTCTCTAAAGTGTTGGCTTCGGGATTCGAGGCATAGCCCTTCATTCGAGGCGCCTTACTACAAGGAGAAAGGCATGAGCAAACAAGTGGCGGTCATCCTGTCGGGCTGCGGCGTTCAGGATGGTTCGGAGATCTACGAGACCACCCTGACCTTGCTGCGTCTGGATCAACTGGGCATCGGCTATCGCTGCTTTGCACCGGACATCATGCAGCACCACGTGATCGACCATCGCAACGGCGAGGCGGTCGAGGGCGAGACGCGCAACGTGCTGCTGGAGTCGGCGCGGCTGGCGCGGGGCAACATAGCGCCGCTGGGGGAGCTCGAGGCCGATGAGTTCGATGCGGTGATCCTGCCCGGTGGCTTCGGCGCGGCCAAGAACCTGTCCAACTTCGCCGAAGCCGGCAGTGACATGGAGCCGCTGGCGGAACTGGTCGAGGCAGTGGCGCCCTTTCATGAGGCGCGCAAGCCGATCGGGCTGATGTGCATCGCGCCGGCGCTGGTGCCCAAGTTGCTGGGTCCGGGCATTGCCGTGACCATCGGCCACGATCCCGGTGTTGCCGGTGCGATCAGCTCGATGGGGGGGCTGCATCGCAGCTGTGGCGTCGAAGATATCGTGGTCGACTTCGAGAATCGTGTGGTGACCACCCCGGCCTACATGCTCGCCACGCGCATCGGTGAGGCCGCCACTGGCATCTTCAAACTGGTAGAGCGTATCGATGAGCTGATGGATCTGTAACGCCGCGCTTCGCATGCGCAGCGCCCCCGTTCGCTGGCGGACGGGGGCGCTTTACGTTCATCGCCTGCTTGATGGTGGCTCAGGTGTCGTCACGCTCTTCGGCTGGGGTGGTCTGGTCCGGCCGTTGCTTCTTGCGCCGCACCAGGCGACCGAACAGGATGCCGACCTCGTAGAGCAGGTACATGGGGATGGCGAGCAGGCTCTGGGAGATCACGTCGGGCGGGGTCAGCAGCATGCCGACGACGAAACAGCCCAGGATGATGTAGGGGCGTTTCTTGGTCAGGCTCTCCACCGTGGTGGCCCCGGAGGCGATCAGCAGGAAGGTGGCGATGGGGATCTCGAAGGCCACGCCGAAAGCGAAGAACAGCTTGAGGACGAAATTCAGGTACTGATTGATGTCGGTCATCACCGCCACGTTCTCCGGCCCGGTCTGGGTGAAGAACTGGAACAGCAGCGGGAAGACGACGTAGTAGGCGAAGGCGGCGCCGGCATAGAACAGCCCTACGCTCGAGGCTAGCAGCGGCAGGGCTAGGGCCTTCTCGTTGTCGTAGAGTCCGGGCGCAACGAAGGCCCAGGCCTGGTGCAATACGTAGGGGATGGCGACGAACACCGCCACCACCAGGGTCAGCTTGAAGGGGGCCAGGAACGGCGAGGCCACCTCGGTGGCGATCATCTGCGAGCCTTCCGGGAGCATGCCCATCAGCGGTTGGGCCACGAAGGTGTAGATCTCGTTGGCGAACGGGTAGAGCCCCAGGAAGATCACGAAGATCGCCACCACGGCGCGCAACAGGCGCGAACGCAGCTCGATCAGGTGTTCTATCAGAGGGGCCTGGCCAAGTTCCTGCTTGTCGTCGGAGTCGCTCATCGGGAAGCGGCGCCCTTGTCATCGTCGGAAGGGGAGGACTCGTGGCTCGTGGCCCTGGCTTCGGCCAGGGCATCGTCGAGGCGAGCGGAAGCCGACGGCGCTTCGTCGTCGGTCTGGCGCCGGTCGGCATCGGGCCGCTCGTCGTCGTCCTTGTGCGGTGTCGAGGACGAGTAGGGCTGGGCGATGCTCTCGACGTCGCGCTTGGCCTTGTTGAGGCTCTCGTCGAGCTTGGTCTGCTGCTCCTTGAGCTTCTGACGCAGCTCCTCCGCCTCGAGCTGCGAGTTGATCTCGCGTTGCATGCTCGAGACGGTGCGCTTGATCTTGCCGATCCACAGTCCCGCCGTGCGCGCCGCCTTGGGCAGGCGCTCCGGACCGAGTACCAGCAGACCCACGATGCCGAGAATCAGCAGTTCCAGGAAGCCGATATCAAACATGGAGGCTTACTTGCGCTCTTCCCGTTCCTCGACCTTGTCCGCCGACTTCTGCTCGGCCTGGACGTCATAGGTATTGGGCTGCTGCTCCTCGTGGGTCACCTTGGCTTGCGGCTTGTTCTTCTCGTCGTCTTCGTTGACGGCCTGCTTGAAGCCCTTGACCGCGCCGCCCAGGTCGGAGCCGACGTTGCGCAGCTTCTTGGTGCCGAAGATCAGGATGATGATGCCGAGTACGATCAGCAGTTGCCAGATACTGATGCCACCTAACATGAAGCGTTACCTCTGAGTTGGGTTTCCGGCGGATCCGGAAGCCAATTTCACTTGGACCTTGCGGCCTTCTCTTCGTGCCCGGAGATTCCGAAACGGCGGGCCAACTCGTCTAGCACGTCCCGGTGGTCGAGTCCGAGATGCGACAGCATCACCAGGCTATGAAACCACAGGTCGGCGGTTTCGGCGACCAGGGCCTTGCGTTCGGCCTCGCCACCGGTTTCGGCATCCTTGGCGGCCAGCAGGGTTTCCGTGGCTTCCTCACCGATCTTTTCGAGTATCTTGTTAAGCCCCTTGTCGTGCAAGGCGGCCACGTAGGATTCGGTGGGGTCGGCGCTGCGGCGCTGGCGCAGCACGTCGAAGAGTTCGTCAAGAATATCACGCATGGGGGCGATTCCGGTTGCGGTGGGTCAAGTTCATTGCCAGGCCAGCAGCACGAGGCCGATGGCACCAAGGGCCAGTATCGGCCAGGGTTGGTTCACGGCCCACTCGGACAGCGGCTGCCAGGCCAGTGCCAGCCCGGCCAGCAACACCCCCAGGCGCAGGCGTCGACCGCCGCGGCGGCCAACGCGAAGCTGGTGCTGGATGCCGTTCAGGGCCATGGCCTGGCGACGGCGCTGGCGGTGCTCGTGCTCGATCCGGGTCAGTGCCTGGTGGGCCACGCTGGGTAGCTCAGGCAGTTGGCGCGACAGCTCCGGTGCCTGGCGCTTGAGCGACTCCCATAGCCCGACCGCTCCGGCGCGCTCCTTCATCCAGCGCTCCAGGTATGGCTTGGCGGTGCTCCACAGGTCGAGGTCGGGATAGAGCTGGCGTCCCAGGCCCTCGATGTTGAGCAGGGTCTTCTGCAGCAGTACCAGTTGTGGCTGCACCTCCATGTTGAAGCGCCGCGCGGTCTGGAACAGGCCGAGCAGCACCTGCCCGAAGGAGATGTCCTTGAGCGGTTTCTCCAGAATCGGCTCGCATACCGTGCGGATCGCCGCGGCGAATTCGTTGGCGCGAGTCTCCTCGCCGACCCAGCCCGACTCGATGTGCAGTGCGGCGACCTCGTAATAGTCCTGATGGAAGAAGGCCAGCAGGTTGCGTGCCAGGTAGTCCTGGTCCTCGCGGGTCAGGCTACCGACGATGCCGCAGTCGATGGCGATGTACTGCGGGTCCTGGGGGTGCTCGCGAGCGACGAAGATATTGCCCGGGTGCATGTCGGCGTGGAAGAAGTTGTCGCGAAACACTTGGGTGAAGAAGATCTCCACGCCGCGCTCGGCGAGTCGCTTGAGGTCGGTACCCTGGGCCTCGAGTGCGGCGATGTCGGCAACGGGAATGCCATGCACGCGTTCCTGCACCATGACTCGCTTGCGGGTATGCGACCAGTAGATCGTGGGTACGTAGAGCAGCGGCGAATCCTTGAAATTGCGCTTGAGCTGCGAGGTGTTGGCCGCTTCCTTGTGCAGATCGAGCTCGTCGAACAGGGTTGCCTCATAGTCGCGCACCACCTCGATGGGGCGCAGCCGGCGGGCCTCGGGGATCAGCGTCAGCAGGCCGGCCACGCGGTACATCAGTGCCATGTCCTGGCGCATGATGTGGTCGATACCGGGGCGGATGATCTTGACCACCACGTCCTCGCCGCTATGCAGGCGGGCGGCATGCACCTGGGCGATGGAGGCCGAGGCCAGCGGCTCGGGCTCGAAGTGGGCGAAGGCGACCTCGAGAGGCATGCGCAGCTCGGTTTCCACCAGGGCGGAGGCCTCGCTACCGGGGAAAGGCGGTACCTGGTCCTGCAGGCGGCGCAGCTCGTCGGCGATCTCCTCCGGTAGCAGGTCGCGGCGGGTGGAGAGCAGTTGGCCGAACTTGACGAAGATGGGGCCGAGCGACTCCAGCGCCAGGCGCAGGCGCTCGCCGCCGCTGCGACGCCCCACCGGCACCAGCCGCAGCGGTGACAGCACGAAGACCAGCCGCAGCCACCACGGCAAGCGCTGCAAGGGCAGCAGGGTATCCAGGCGATAGCGGGTAATCACCCAGATGATGCGCAGCAGCCGTAGCCCCATCATGACGCGGCCTCGCTCTCGAGCCTGCGGCGCAGCCGGGTCAGGCGGGCGTCGAGTCGATCGGTGGCCACCTCCAGTTCGGTGAGATGATCGCGCAGGTTCTCCAGCTGCCGGCGGCCGGGGAGCAGGCGAGCTTCCTCGAACACGTACTCGGCAACATCGGCGCGCATTTCCTCCTGGGCACGCAGGCCCCAGCGGGCCAGGCTTCGCAGCCCTTCGGCGAGGCTATGGGCGGGTACGTCGCCCAGCCAGCGAGCCAGCTCCGCTTCCCAGTCGATCTCGAGGTCGAGGAACAGGTCACGCACCTCCTCGAGCAGATGGACCCGCCCGCGCACTGCGAGCCTGCCACGGAACATCAGGCGCTCCAGGGATTCGCCGCCAAGCAGCTCTCCCAGCGCCTCGGCATCGAGTTCCACCACGGTGTCGGCGCTGCTCTCGTCGAAGTCGTCCTGACGCATCAGGTCCACGCCGTGAGGATGGAAGCTCAGCAACAACGCCAGGGAGGGACGCTCCAGGCGCAACAACAGCCGGCTGCCAGACAGCCGGGCCAGGCGCGAGGGGGCGGCCAGGTCCCGGGCGAGCAGGGCGTTGAGGGTGCGCTCGATGCCGGCCAGCAGCAGGGTCGGGGTCAAGGTCATTGCGCCCTCAGAGCTTGATGCCGCGATGCAGGGCGACGATGCCCCCGGTGAGATTGGTGTATTCCACCCGCTCCAGGCCTGCCGCTTCCATCATCGCCTTGAGCGTCTCCTGGTCGGGATGCATGCGAATCGACTCGGCCAGGTAGCGATAGCTGTCGGCGTCGCCCGCTACCATCTGGCCCATCAGCGGCAGCAGACGGAAGGAATATTCGTCGTAGGCACGGGTCAGTACGGGGTTGTTCGGCTTGGAGAATTCCAGTACCAGCAGCCGGCCGCCGGGCTTGAGCACCCGGGCCATGGAGCGCAGCGCGGCGTCCTTGTCGGTGACGTTGCGCAGGCCGAAGGCGATGGTGATGCAGTCGAAGCTGTTGTCGGGAAACGGCAGGCACTCGGCGTTGGCCTGCACGTACTCGACGTTGCCGCCGACGCCATTGTCGAGCAGCTTGTCGCGCCCGACCCGCAGCATGGATTCGTTGATGTCGGCCAGTACCACCCGGCCGCGGGGGCCGACCATGCGCGAGAACTTGAGCGTCAGATCGCCGGTGCCGCCAGCGATGTCGAGCACGCTGTGGCCGGGACGTACGCCCGAGCGCTCAATGGTGAGCCGCTTCCACAGCCGGTGGATGCCCAGCGACATGAGATCGTTCATGACGTCGTAGCGCGCCGCCACGGAATGGAATACGTCGGCCACGCGCGAGGCCTTTTCCTCTACCGGCACTTCCTGATAGCCGAAGTGGGTGGTGCGCTGGTCCCCGGGGGTGGAGTGAGGGCTCATGCGTGAAAGGCTCCCGAATCGCTGCGAAAGGTGAGGCCTGGCCTCATGTTGGGCCACATTGTAGCCTTCCCCCGGCTGCCTTGTCTTTGACCTGCTGGGGCTACTGGAGCTGCTCGATCACGATTAGAGCTGCTTGATCTCGATGCCCAGCGGTTCGCGGCTCGCGCCAGCCTTCTCCAGACGCTCGAGATAGTCGGCCCAGTAGGCCTCGCGGTTCTCGATCAGTTCGAACAGGTATTCCCAGCTGTAGATACCGCTGTCGTGGCCGTCGTCGAAAGCGAGCTTGACGGCATAGCGGCCCACCGGCTCGATGTTCTTCAGACCGACGTCCTTCTTGCCGACCTGCAGCACGGCCTGGCTGGGGTGATGGCCGCGCACCTCGGCGGAGGGGGAGTAGACGCGCAGGTACTCCACCGGCAGGCGGTGGCTCTCGCCGTCGGGGTAGGTGAGCTCCAGCTCGCGGGCCTTCTTGTGGTAGTGGATCTTGCTGGGGATGGGGGCTGTCATGGGGCACCTCCGGTGAGATGTGAGACAGAAGAACGGCGCTGCGCGCCTGGAAGAAGGAAGAGCATGGCACTGCTTCCCTCTTCATTCTTCCCTCTTCGCGCGGCGTAGCCGCGCTTTAGAGGATATACCGCGACAGATCCTCGTCCATGGCCAGCTCGCCGAGCTGGGAGTCGACGTAGGCGGCATCGATCGACAGCGGGCTGCCAAGATCGGCGCCCTTGAACGAGGCCTCCTCGAGCAGTCGCTCCATTACCGTGTGCAGGCGCCGCGCGCCGATGTTCTCGGTACCCTCGTTGACCTTCCAGGCGATCTCGGCGATGCGCTCGATACCATCCTCGGTGAAGTCGATCTGGAGCCCTTCGGTGGCCAGCAGCGCCTTGTACTGCTTGGTCAGGGCGGCGGAAGGTTCGGTGAGGATGCGCTTGAAGTCCTCTGGTGTGAGCGCTTCCAGCTCGACCCGGATTGGCAGGCGGCCCTGCAGCTCAGGAATCAGGTCGGACGGGCGCGACAGGTGGAAGGCACCGGAGGCGATGAACAGGATGTGGTCGGTCTTGACCATGCCGTACTTGGTCGAGACGGTGGAGCCCTCGATGAGCGGCAGCAGGTCGCGCTGCACACCCTCGCGGGAGACCTCGCCGCCGCTGGATTGGCCGCTGCCCTTGGCTACCTTGTCGATCTCGTCGAGAAAAACGATGCCGTTCTGCTCCACGGCGTCGATGGCGCGGTGCTTGATCTCCTCCTCGTTGACCAGCTTGGCGGCCTCCTCGTCACGCAGCAGGGCGAAAGCGTCCTTGACCTTGACCCGGCGGGTCTCGGTCTTGTGGCGCCCCATGTTGGAGAACAGGCTCTGCAGCTGGCTGGTCATCTCCTCCATGCCTGGCGGGGTCATGATGTCGATGCCCGGGCCCTGGGGGGTGATCTCGATATCGATCTCCTTGTCGTCGAGGTCGCCCTCACGCAGCTTCTTGCGAAAGATCTGGCGAGTGGAGCTGTCGGCACGCGGGCTGGCCTCCTGACCGCGGGGAGGCGGCAGCAAGGCATCGAGAATGCGATCCTCGGCGGCGTCCTCGGCGCGGTGGCGCACTTCGTCCTTGGCCTGCTCGCGCACCAGCTTGACCGCGGCCTCGGTGAGGTCGCGAATGATCGATTCCACGTCGCGACCGACATAGCCCACCTCGGTGAACTTGGTCGCCTCGACCTTGATGAAGGGGGCGCGGGCCAGCTTGGCAAGGCGTCGGGCGATCTCGGTCTTGCCGACCCCGGTGGGGCCGATCATCAGGATGTTCTTGGGCGTGACCTCGGGGCGCAGGTCGTCATCGAGTTGCATGCGACGCCAGCGGTTGCGCAGGGCGATGGCGACGGCGCGCTTGGCGTCCTGCTGACCGACGATGTACTGATCCAGGGCGTGAACGATCTCGCGGGGTGTCATCTGGGACATGGTGGCGGCCTTCAGAGCGTTTCGAGGGTGACGTGGTGGTTGGTGAACACACAGATGTCGCCGGCGATCTCGAGCGACTTCTCGGTGATCTCCTTGGCCGAGAGGTCGGTGTTCTCCAGCAGGGCGCGGGCCGCGGCCAGGGCGAAGTTGCCGCCCGAGCCGATGGCGATGATGCCGCGCTCCGGCTCCACCACGTCACCGTTGCCGGTGATGATCAGCGAGGCGTTCTTGTCGGCCACGGCGAGCAGGGCCTCGAGGCGACGCAGGGCACGGTCGGTGCGCCAGTCCTTGGCCAGCTCCACGGCCGCCTTGACCAGGTTGCCCTGGTACTTTTCCAGCTGCGCTTCGAAGCGCTCGAACAGGGTGAAGGCGTCGGCGGTGCCGCCGGCAAAACCCGCCAGCACCTGACCGCGGTAGAGGCGGCGAACCTTGCTGGCATTGCCCTTCATCACGGTGTTGCCCAGCGATACCTGGCCGTCGCCGGCCAGGGCCACCTGATCACCGCGGCGCACGGAAACGATCGTGGTCATGGAGATGACTCCGTAACGGGGAGCCGAGGGCTCCCGGTGACTTTCGGTCCCCGGCATGTCCGGGGACCGTGAAAGAGCGTTCAGGGTAGGTGCGGGCGGCAGGGGGCGAATTCAAGCGCCTTCGTCGAGCGCGGGCGGAATCGATGCGCGCCCCGTGTGTGCCGTCAGGGGAGCTCAGTTGGTCGCGCGATGGCGCAGTGGGGTGATTCCCTGGGTCACCATCAGGTCCTCGGCGCGGTTGAGCTCCCGGGTGTCGTCGTAAGGGCCGACCATGACGCGGTGCCAGGTCTGGCCGTCGGCGGACTGCACCTGGCTGACCTGGGCCATCAGGCTCAGGTTGCGCAGACGCTGGCGCAGTTGCTCGGCATCTTCCGGCTGGCGGAACGATGCCGCCTGCAGCATGTAGCGCGTACCCGCCGGTGCCGCCGCCTCGCTGGCCGGGGTGGCGCTCACCTCGTCACGCAGGTTGGCGGCAATCACCTGGGCGATGGGGTCGTCGGCCGGTGCCTGTTCGGCGGCGGCATTGCCGTCGATGGGAGGCGGCACGTTGACCGTCGGCTCAGGCGGCGAGGCAGTGGAGGCGACCTCGCGTGGCGCCACGACTTCCTCGGGCAGCAGGGTATAGAACTCGAAGGTCGGCATGCGCGGTTCGCGCGGCTCGATGGTCGGCGCGGGTTCACTGACTTCCGTTGGTGTCCGCGGGATCAGGTTGGCCAGTGGCGAATCGCTGCCTTCCTGCCACGGGGCGGAGCCGTGCTGGTGCTGGGCCAGCAGGAAGCCCGCAACGACGCCGCCGACGCCCCACACCCAGCCGGGCAGGCGAAAGCCCTCGCGCCGGGCGGGGGTTCGTTTGCGGCTGGTGGTGGCGCCGCGCTTCTTGGGCGTGCGACGAGCGGCCATGGCTTACATCTCCTCCGGGGCACTGACGCCAAGCAGGTCGAGGCCGTTGCGCAGTACCTGGCGAGTGGCCAGGCCCAGGGCCAGACGGGCGTTGCGCAACTCGTCGTCCTCGACCATGACTTTCACCGCGTTGTAGCAAGAGTGGAATTCGGCTGCGAGATCCAGCAGGTATTGGGCCACCTGCTGCGGTTCGCGCGAGGCGGCGGCATGGTCGACGACCTCGGGGAAGCGTGCCAGTCGGTTCATCACCGCCTTCTCGTGGTCCTCAGTCAGGCGGCCCAGGCTGACCATCGCCAGGTCGTGATCGAAGTTCAGCCCCTGGGCCTCGGCCTTGCGCAGCATGCTGCACACCCGGGCATGGGCGTATTGCACGTAGTAGACCGGGTTGTCGTTGGACTGCGAGCGGGCCAGGTCGATGTCGAAAGTGAGCTGCGAATCGGCGCGGCGTGCAGCGAGGAAGAAGCGCGTCGCATCGCGCCCCACTTCGTCGATCAGGTCGCGTACGGTGACGTAGCTGCCGGCGCGCTTGGAGAGCTTCACCTCCACGCCGGAGCGGGTCACCATCACCATCTGGTGCAGCACGTAGTCGGGCCAGCCCTGAGGAATGCCGGTTTCCAGCGCCTGCAGACCGGCGCGGACCCGGGTCACGGTGGAATGGTGATCGGCACCCTGCTCGTTGATAACGGTGGTAAAGCCACGCTGCCACTTGTTCAGGTGATAGGCCACGTCGGGCAGGAAGTAGGTGTAGCTGCCGTCGGACTTGCGCATCACCCGGTCCTTGTCGTCGCCGAAGTCGGTGGTGCGCAGCCACAGGGCGCCGTCCTGCTCGTAGGTGTGGCCGCCTGCGATCAGGCGCTCCACCGCCTCTTCCACCTTGCCTTCGCGATAGAGCGAAGACTCCAGGAAATAGACGTCGAAGGAGACGCCGAAGGCCTTGAGATCGAGGTCCTGCTCACGGCGCAGCCAGGCCACGGCGAAGTCGCGGATGGCGTCGAGGTCGTCCGGGTCGGCCTTGGCGGTGACGTGGCGGTCGTCGGCGTGCACCGTCTCGCCGGCCAGGTAGTCGTTGGCCACCTCGATGATGTAGTCGCCGCGATAACCATCCTCGGGCCAGGCGTCGTCGTCGGGGGTGAGGCCCTTGGCGCGGGCCTGTACCGAGAGCGCCAGGTTGGCGATCTGGGCCCCGGCGTCGTTGTAGTAGAACTCGCGGGTCACATCAAAGCCGGTGGCCTCGAGCAGCCGGCTGATGCAGTCGCCGATGGCGGCACCACGGCCGTGGCCAACGTGAAGCGGGCCGGTGGGGTTGGCGGAGACGAATTCGACCTGCACCTTGTGGCCGCGCCCGACCAGGCTGCGGCCGAAAGTGTCGCCGGCATCCAGTACCTGGCGCACGATCTGGGCGGCGGCGTCGGCGGCGGCGAAGAAGTTGATGAAGCCCGGCCCGGCGATCTCCACCTTCTCCACGGCGTCGCTTTGCGGCAGCGCCGCGACCAGTGCCTCGGCCAGCTCGCGCGGCTTCTTACCGGCCGGCTTGGCCAGCATCAGTGCCAGATTGGTGGCGTAGTCGCCGTGAGCCTTGTCCTTGGTCGGATCGACCTTGACGGTCGGCGCGGCATCGGCGGGCAGTGTGCCCTGCTGCTTGAGCGTATCGACGGCGTTCTCGAGCAGGGAAATGATCGTCTCTTTCATGAAGCGGCTATGTCCTGTTGCGGCGGGCGCACGAGGCGATGACAGTGACCAGGCTAGCCTGAGGCACTCGTGAATGGCGCGGCCACGAAGAATGGGCTGGTCGAACATTATCGGCAATTGTGGCGCGGCTTTAAACCCTGCCAGCATCGCTTCGGGCTTCGGGCTTCGGGCTTCGGGCTTCGGGCTTCGGGCCAAGAGGTAAGCTGGTGGCTCGTGGCTAAGCCAGTGTCTGCGGGTCGACGTCCAGCGACCAGCGCACCCGGCGCGCCCCGGGTGAGGCCTCCAGCCAGGCGGTGAGCCGGGCGCAGGCGGCATGCAGCTGGCTGCGCCGACCGGCGCTCAGCAGCAGTTGGACATGGTAGCGGTTCTGGCGCCGCTCCATGGGCGCGGGCACCGGCCCCAGGCAATGCACGTCGGGGGCGTGCTCGCCGATCCAGCCGCGCAGCATTGCTGCCGCCTCGCGGCCAAGCGAGATGGTCGCGTCCTCTCGTGGGCTCTCCAGCCGCAGCAGGGCGAGAAAACGATAGGGCGGCAGCGCGGCGGCGCGGCGTTCGGCCAGCAGCTGCTCGGCCAGGGCATCGTAGCCGTGTTCGGCGAGCAGCCGCAGGTGAGGGTCGTCGGTGTGCAGGGTTTGCACCAGCACGCGACCGGGATGGGCGGCACGGCCGGCACGACCGGCCACCTGGACGAGCAACTGGGCGCTGTGTTCCAGGGCGCGAAAATCGCTGGCGTAGAGCCCGGCATCGGCATTGACCACGACCACCAGCGTAACGTGCGGCAGATGGTGGCCCTTGGCCAGCATCTGGGTGCCCACCAGCAGACAGGGTTCGCCGCGCCGCACCTGGGCGAGGGTTTGCTCGAAGGCATCGCGCCGGCGCGTGCTGTCACGATCGATGCGATGGACCGGCACCTTGGGGAAAAGGCCGGCGAGCGTCTCTTCGGTGCGCTCGGTGCCGCTGCCCAGCGGGCGCAGGTCGGCGCTGCCGCAACTGGGGCAGGCGTCGGGCACCGGGCGGCGTTTGTCGCAGTGATGGCAGGCCAGCATCGGCGGTTGGCGGTGCAGGGTCATGCGCGCGTCGCAGGAGTCGCAGTCGGCCAGCCAGCCGCAGGCATGGCAAGCCAATGTCGGAGCGAAGCCGCGGCGGTTGATGAACACCAGGACTTGGTGGCCGGCCGCGAGCGTCTCGCGTATCGCCTCGATGACCGGTGGGATGAGCCCGCCCTGGCGCGGCCGGCCGCGCAGATCGGTCAGCTCCAGTCGGGCCGGGGCATGGCGGCTGGCGCGGCGCGTCAGGCGCAGGTGGCGATAGTTGCCGCGCTCGGCGTGGTAGAGGCTTTCCAGCGAGGGCGTGGCGCTGCCCAATACGAGTGGGATGCCGTGATGCTTGGCACGGGCCACGGCCAGATCGCGGGCGTGGTAGCGCAGCCCCTCCTGTTGCTTGAACGAGCCGTCGTGCTCCTCGTCGACGATGATGGCGCCGGGCCGCGCTAGCGGCGTGAAGATTGCCGAGCGGGTGCCGATGACGATGGGCGCACGGCCGCTGGCCACTGCCTCCCAGGCGTCCAGGCGCTCGTTGTCGGTGAGTCCCGAGTGCAGTGCCACCACGGGGACCCGGAAACGGCTGCGAAAGCGCGCCAGGGTCTGCGGTGTCAATCCTATCTCCGGCACCAGCAGCAGCGCCTGGCGGCCACGGGCGACCACCGCCTCGATCAACTGCAGGTAGATTTCAGTCTTGCCGCTGCCGGTGACCCCGTGCAGCAGGCAGGGGTGAAAGGCATCGAGCCGCTCATGGATGGCTGCCAACGCCTGGGCCTGTTCGCGGTTGAGTGGCAGGGCCGGCTCGGCGAGCAGTTGCTCGGTGGCGGGTTCGGCGGCGGTCAGAGGAATCTCTTCACGGACGGCTAGCTGTTTTTCCACCAGGGTGGTCAGCTGTTCGCGGGAATAGCCCTGGGCCACTATCGCTTGGGTAGGCAAGCCGTGTGGATGCTGGCGCAACATGGCCAGCAGCTCGGCCTGACGTGGAGCACGCTTCAGGCGCGGGTCGTTCGTGCCGGGCTCCGTCAGGGCCTGCCAGCGCTCGCGCATGCGACCGGCCAGGGGGCGACCCTGGCGCAGCAGCACGGGCATCGCCTGATGCAAGGTGTCGCCAAGCGAATGCTGGTAGTAGCGCGCCGTGAACTGACACAACCATAGCCAATCCTCAGGCAGCGGCTCGGCATCCAGCCAGGCTTCCACCGGCTTGAGCTTGTCCGGTGCCAGGTCGCTTCGAGCGGCGCACGCCACCACGACCCCGACGACCTGACGACGGCCGAACGGCACGCGTACCCGAATACCGGGCCGCCACCCTCCCGGCGGCGCCTCATGGCTTGCACGGTAGTCGAACAGGCGTCTCAGGGGACTGGGGATGGCGACGCGCAGTACGCGCGGCGGTGGCGAAGAGAGGGAATCGGGCAATTGGCCTCCGGCGTCAACTCTGCTAGAATATCCGGCCGTCGTGACGTCTGTCCCTCTTGCTTCCTGGTGTTGGCAGAAGGGTGTCAGGCTCTTGGCGGCTACCGGTTGGTTAACGAACTTAATGTTCAACGAGTAGCGACGACAGACAACCCGTATGCGGTGCCTGGCAACGGATCAGGTGGCGGCATACCGCTCCATGAGGCTCAAGATGAAACAAGGTATTCACCCGGATTACAAGACGGTCACCGCCACTTGCTCCTGCGGCGCGACCTTCGAGATCGGCTCTACTGCCGGTCATGACCTGTCACTGGATGTCTGCTCCCAGTGCCACCCTTTCTATACCGGCAAGCAGAAGCAGGCGACCACCGGTGGTCGCGTCGAGCGTTTCAACAAGCGTTTCGGTGCCGCCATCAAGCGTGGCTGATTCGCCATTGCCGCGAGCATCATCGCTCAGGAGACCCGCCTTCATGGCGGGTTTTCTTTTGCGCGGCGTAAAGGCTGGCGATAAGGTAAGCGTTATAGCTGGGGCTTTTGGCATAAGTTGCAGCAAATGGAATCGAATGTTCGCGAACGAGCGTTCAAAATCGCCAAACGGGGCGGCTGTTGAGCTGTGGAAGGTTTTTCTATATTGTAGGTGGCCTTTCCCAAGAGATGGATACCGGACTCACAGCATGACAGACGCCAAGAAGCAGGCCGCGCTGGATTATCACGCCAAGCCGATTCCCGGAAAGCTTTCCGTGGAACTGACCAAGCCCACTGCGACCGCTCGTGATCTTTCCCTTGCCTACAGTCCTGGTGTCGCCGAACCGGTGCGCGAGATCGCACGTGACCCCGAGAATGCCTATCGCTATACCGGCAAGGGCAACCTGGTCGCGGTGATTTCCGACGGCAGTGCCATTCTCGGCCTGGGCAATCTGGGACCGCTGGCCAGCAAGCCGGTGATGGAAGGCAAGGGTGTACTGTTCAAGTGCTTCGCCGGCATCAATTCGGTGGACATCGAGGTCAATGCCGAAAGTCCGCAGGCCTTCATCGATACGGTGGCGCGCATTGCCGATACCTGGGGTGGCATCAACCTCGAGGACATCAAGGCGCCCGAGTGTTTCGAGATCGAGCAGGCGCTCATCGAACAGTGCAGCATCCCCGTATTCCACGACGATCAGCATGGCACTGCCATCGTCACTGCGGCCGGCATGCTCAATGCACTGGAGATCGCCGGCAAGCGCCTCGAAGGGGCCAAGATCGTCTGTCTTGGCGCCGGAGCCGCGGCGATTGCCTGCATGAAGCTGCTGGTGGCCTGTGGCGCCCGCTCCGAGAACCTGATCATGCTCGATCGTCGTGGGGTCATCCATGCCGGGCGCGAGGGGCTCAATCCCTACAAGGCGATGTTCGCGGTGGAGACCGACAAGCGCACGCTGGACGACGCCATCGACGGCGCCGACGTGTTCATCGGCCTGTCTGGCCCCAACCTGATGACTGCTGAGCACATGCGCAAGATGGCGCCGAACCCCATCGTCTTCGCCTGCACCAACCCCGACCCGGAGATCCATCCCGACGTGGCGCGGGAAGCGCGGCCCGACGTGATCATGGCCACCGGCCGTTCCGACTATCCCAATCAGGTCAACAACGTGTTGGGCTTCCCCTTCATCTTCCGCGGTGCGCTGGACGTTCGCGCCACGCGTATCAACGAGGAGATGAAAGTGGCTGCGGTGCATGCCCTTAAGGACCTGGCGCGCGAGCCGGTGCCCCAGGCGGTGCTCGACGCCTATGAGCGTGAGCACATGGAGTTCGGCCCCGAGTACATCATCCCCACGCCGGTCGACGTGCGGTTGCTCGAGCGTATCCCGGCGGCGGTGGCCCAGGCCGCGGTGGATTCGGGTGTGGCGCGGCGTCCCTATCCTGCGCACTACCCGCTGAAGACCGTGGATGACGTCTACGGCGGCTGACGGCCAACCGTAGGCATTCCCTGACGCAACGCGCCGGCCTTCGAGCCGGCGCGTTGCGTTCTGACGTGTCGTCGTGCCCCGGTGTCGGAGTCACCAGGTGTAGAGCAGCGTCACGTTAGTGGTGTGGTCGGTATTCGCATCCGCCGTTTCGGGTGGGCTGGAGTTGTGCTTGATCTCATGGGAGAGGCGCAGCGAGAGCCGTGAGTTGAGTCGCGACGTGAGTGACGACACCGACCGCGAGATGGTGTTGACATCGGTGGCTTCCACCGACATCTCCTGGCGCAGGTTCGAATAGTCGGAGAGTGTCCACTGATAGTCGAGTGCGCTGTAGACGACGCCTAGGTTGTCGTTCTCGTCGTCCCGTACCCGATCGTGGCGAAACCCGGGGCCGCCCTCGAGCGATAGCCGATGTCGCTCATGATCGATGACGTCGCGACCGTAGCCGGCAATGGTAGTGAACTGCTGGTCGTAGCCGCTGAAGCGGTCCTTCTCCCAGCGGGCGAAGCCGAACAGGTAGTGCGGGCCGTGGAAGTCGTAGCGTTCGCGGCCCGAGAGAAGGTACTGCTCGGCACTGGTCTCGCCGTTGCGGGTCACGTTGCGCACTTCGCCGCGCAGTGTGTGGGTCCAGTTTCCAGTCAGCCAGGTGAGGCGGCTCTTGCCGATCAGGGTCTGGCTGTCGGTATTGCCGGAGAGGTGGGTGTAGCCGAGTTCGGCTTCGCCGCTGAAGGTCGGGGCGTCTTCCTCCGGCGGCGGAGGCGCATAGAAGACGCTGGCGGCAAGGGCGGTGCCCGGTAACAGCGTCAATCCAATGACGCTCCATGACATTAGGCGTGGCATGGCTGAATAACCTGTCCTGTTGTCCCGCTAACGGGCCGCATCAAGGGCGGCCTGTGGTGGTTGGCAAGACGTGGGCGGCCTCCGTGCCGCCCGGGCGATGTCGTCAGAAGATCGCTTCGTAGCTTCCCGTCCCCTGTGAACCGCTGCGCTGCTCGACCTCCTGCTCGATCCGGCGCGGCTCCATGTCCGGCAGGTAGTCGGGATGGAAAATCTCGCTGATACCGCCTGGCTGGCCATCGGCCAGACGCCGACCGGTCTGTTCGTCGATGCGCGCCGTGACCAGTCCCGCAGGCCGTTCGGGCCTGGCTTCGGGGCGTCCGTTCAACGCGTTGCCCATGAAGTCGATCCAGATAGGCAAGGCCGCATTGCCGCCGTACTCGGCGATCGACTCGTTATTGTCCTTGCCGACCCATACGGTCGCTACCAGGTCGTCGTTGTACCCGGCGAACCAGCCATCGCGCTGATCGTTGGTGGTGCCGGTCTTGCCGACCACGTCGTTGCGATTGAGCGACAGCGCAGCGCGTCCTGTGCCGTTCTCGATCACGTCGCGCAACATGTCGCGCAGGATATAGACGGCGGTAGGGTCGGCGACCCTGGGGGCCACGTCGTAGCGCTTGCCGTCGATCTCGACTTCGGTTTGTCCATCGCGACAGTCGCGGCAGGCAATGGCCGGCCGGGCTTCGCTGATGATCTGGTCGTCGTTGCCGCGGGTCACGCGCTCGATGAACCAGGGAGCGACCTGGAAGCCGCCATTGGCCAGCACGGCATAGGCGTTGGTCATCTCCAGCGGAGTGAGATCGGCGCTGCCCAGGGCCAGCGACAGGCCGCGGGGCAGCCGGCTCGGAGCAAAGCCGAACCCTTCCAGGTACTCAATGGTGTTTTCCAGCCCCAGGGTTTGCAGGATGCGAATGGTGACCAGGTTGCGCGAGCGTGCCAGTGCCACGCGCAGGCGAGTCGGGCCGAGGAAGTCGCCGCTGGAGTTCACCGGCCGCCACAGGCTGCTGCCGTCATGCATCACCACTGGGGCGTCGTTGACCACGGTGGAGGCTGTCATCAGGCCGGTGTCGAGTGCCGCAAGGAAGACGAAGGGCTTGAAGATCGAGCCTGACTGGCGTTGTGCCTGTACCGCACGGTTGAACTTGCTGGCGTTGAAGCTGAAGCCGCCCTGCAGGGCGAGAATGGCACCGCTACGTGGATCCATCACCACGATCGAGCCTTCGGCATCGGGGCGCTGAGAGAGTCGCCAGCTGCCGTCGTCACGCTGCAGGATGCGCACCAGGTCGCCGGTGCGGGCAATGTCGGCGGCGGAGCCCGGCTCCGGGCCACGCGCACGCGGGCTGCGATATTCGCGTGCCCAGGAAAGGCCTTCCCAGTTCAGAGTGACGATCTCGGCGTTGCGCGTCAGGACGCGCATTTCGCGGCCTTCGCTGGCCACTACGATAGCCGGTTGCAGCGGGCCGAAGCCGGGAGTACGTTCCAGTACCCGCAGCCAGTTGCTGACGTCACCGTCGATGCCTTCCACACGGGTCTGGCTGCGCTCGGCGGCCTGGCGCGCGGTCTGCATGATCTCGGGGGATTCGTCGAGTTCCTCTTCCAGTCCGCGGCGTTCGGTACGCTCCTGCGCTTCGGCCAGGCTGGCGGGAATGTCGCGCTCTTCCGGGCCGCGCCAGCCATGGCGGGTATCGTAGTCGATCAAGCCGCGGGCCAGGGCCTGACGGGCGAAAGGCTGCAGTTCGCTGTCCAGGGTGGTGTGGATGCGGTAGCCGCCGGTATAGGCCTCCTCGCCGAACTGTTCGAGGGCGTACTGGCGCGCCATCTCGGCCACGTAGTCGGCGTCCACTTCGACCTGGGCAACATGGCGGCGTGCGGTGGTCGGCTCCTGTACGGCAGCCTCGTAGGTGGCCTGGTCGATATGGCCGAGCTGGCGCATGCGGTAGAGGATCCAGTTGCGACGGATCAGCGAGCGTTCGGGTTGGCCAGCGGATTGAACAGCGAGGGCGCCTTGGGCAGACCGGCGATCATCGCTTTCTGCGCCAGGGTGAGTTCCTCCAGCGGCTTGTTGTAATAGACCTCCGCGGCGGCGGCGATGCCGTAGGCACGGTGACCGAGGAAAATCTTGTTGACGTAGAGTTCGAGGATCTCCTCCTTGGTCAGGATGCGCTCCATCTGCAGCGCCAGGAGGATCTCGCGGATCTTGCGGGTGAAGGTGCGGTCGAGCGTGAGCAGGTAGTTACGCGCCACCTGCATGGTAATGGTGGAGCCACCCGACTGGATGTCGCCGCTGGCGACCAGCTCCACCGCCGCCCGGGCCAGGCCGCGGGGGTCGACGCCGCGATGCTCGAAGAAAGCGGCATCTTCGGCGGCCAGCAGGGCCTGGATGAAGTCTTCGGGGATTTCGTCGAAGGAGACCGCCATGCGACGCTCTTCGCCATATTCGCCGATCAGCTTTCCATCACGGGTGAAGATGCGCAGCGGCGTGTGCAGCTCGAAGTCCTGCAACTGGCGAACGTCGGGCAAGCCCGGCGAGAAATACAACGCTGCCCCGGCCACGCTGAGCAGCGCCGCGACGGACAGTGAGACCAACAGCCAGAAGGCCGAGATAACCAGAGTCTTGATCCACTTCATGAAAAGGCGTTATCCGTGGTGAGAGCAGGGGGGAAATGGCGATGAAAGAGCGCCTTCACTGGCACGACCATTATAAAGAATCGAGGCCGCTTGCCACCAGCGTTGAAGCTGTGTCCCGTCCTGCTTTGTATGCAATGGCGAAATATCATGTAACCTCGTTGCGGGTAGTGCGAGTCTGGTCAGCTTTCCAGTAGCCAAGCGTTAAAGACTCGCACAAGCAAGATCATAACGAGCGAATTATCGCCACGGCATACGCAGGGATAGCGATTAATGCGACTGAGACCCTCCGGCAAGGGGTTGATCGGTGTCGACATTACCTCGGCATCGGTCAAGCTGATCGAACTCAGGCAAGTGGGTCTCCACTACCAGGTCGAAAGTTACGCCGTCAGGCCACTGCGCGAAGGCGCCGTGGTCGAGAGGCGCATTCGCGACATGGGCGAAGTGGCCGATGCGCTCCGACACGCGGTCGGGAGCGCCAGGCCAGCCTCACGGCAGGCCGTGGCTGCCGTACCGGCCAGCGCCGCCATCACCAGGATCCTGACGTTTCCCGCTTCGCTCAACGATGACGAGATCGAAGCGCGTATTCAACTCGAATCAGACAAGCACATTCCGTTTCCGTTCAGCGAGGTCGCCTTCGACTTCCAGCGTCTGGGGCTCAATGCCCGCAGTGGCGACCAACAGGACGTGCTGCTGGTCGCTTGTCGTCAGCAGGACGTCAACCAGCTCACCGATACCCTGCAGCAGGCGGGGCTCGAGCCTGTGGCGATGGATGTCGAGACCTTTGCCAAGGAGCGTGCCTTCGGCGAGCTGCGCCAGCAGCTGCCGCCGGCCGGTGGTGACGAGGACTGCGTGGCGTTGGTCGATATCGGCGCCACCATGAACGCCTTCCACGTACTGTGCGGCGGTCGTGTCGTCTATAGCCGCGACAACGCTTTCGGCGGGCGCCAGCTCACCGAGGCGATACGGGGGCGCTACGGACTGACGCTGGAGGAGGCCGGACTGGCCAAGAAGCGCGGAGAGCTGCCCGACGACTATCAGACCAGCACACTGGCACCTTTCCTCGACACCCTGGTGCAGCAGGTCGAACGTTCGCTGCAGCTCTATTATACCGCGGGTCGCAAGCACGAAGTGCAACGCATGGTGCTGGCCGGCGGTTCCAGCGTCATTCCCGGACTGGCCGAACGGCTCGCCGGGGAGGGCGCCATGCAGGTGGCCATCGCCAACCCTTTCCTGCGCATGCGATTCGGCTCGCGTATCGATGTGCAGGCCCTGGTCAGCGATGCTCCGGCCATGGTGACCGCCTGCGGCCTGGCCATGAGGTCGCCGGCATGACCATCGAGATCAACCTGTTACCTTGGCGGGAGCGGCAGCGGATCCGTCGCAGTCGCTATTTTCACCTGGCCCTGGTGGGTGCGGTGCTGCTCGGCGGAGCGGGCGGTTGGGGGCTGACCTGCTACTACGACAGCGCGCTGGATGCCCAGCACGAACGCAATGCGCATATTCGCCAGCGCATGCAACAGCTCGACGGCGAGATTCGTTCGCTAGGTGAGTATGAAGCCAAACGCGAACGCATGATCGGCCAGGTCCGGGTGTTCAGCGATCTACAGCAGGGCCGCTCCCAGACTGTGCGCGTCTTTCGCGATCTGACCCTGAGTCTGGTCGATGGCGTGCACTATACCCAGTTGAGCCGGCAGGGCGACCAGCTTCGCCTGTCGGGACGCGCGGAGAGCAACCATCGGTGTCCGAGCAGCTGCGAGCCCTGTCCGCTGCTGCGTCGTTCTCCGAGCCGGTGCTCTCCGAGGTTGAGTCCAGCGGCGGTTCACGACGCCGTTTCAGTCTCGGCGTGGGGCAGCTCAGCCCGGGTAGCGACCAGGCGGAAGGCGGGAACGAATCATGAACCTGCAGGCTGAAATTCGCCGCCTCCGCGAGCTCGACTGGCGCGGTCTGGACCTCAAGGAGGCCGGCACCTGGCCGCTGCAGCAGCAGTGGCTCTGCTGCCTGCTGATACTTGCCTTGACCCTGGCCGCGGCGCACTGGTATCTGGCCGGCCCCAAGGCCGATGAACTGCAGCGAGCGCAGGCCGAGGAGGCGCGGCTGCTGGCGGAGTACCGCAACCGAGCCGCCCAGGCGGCCCGCCTGCCCGAGATGCTCGAGCAAATGGTCCAGCTCGAGTGGCACATGGGCGAACTCATGGCCCTGCTGCCTTCTGGGGCAGAGATCCCTGCGTTGATCGACAACATCAGCGGGAGTGCTCGCGACCACCACTTGACGATCGACTTCATTCGTCTGCGTGGCATGGTCGAGCGGGACTTCTATATCGAGCGCCCCTTCGACCTGCAGGTGGAGGGCGGATACCATCAGATCGCCGGTTTCATTGCCAGCGTGGCGGCGCTGCCGCGTATCGTCACTTTACACGACTTCGTGCTGGCGCCGTTGGAAGGTAGCGAGCGCCTGCGCCTCTCGATGCTGGCCCGTACCTACAGCTATCGGCCCTTGGGCGAAGGGGATGGGCAATGAAAAGGCGCTGCTCATGGGGCCTTGTTGGCCTGTTGCTGGCTGGGTGCGCCGATCCCCAACTGGGCGATCTCGATCGTCGGCTAAGCGACATTCGCCACAATCCGGGCACGCCACGACCGCTGGAAATGCCTGCCGTGCCCGACTACGAAGCGGTGTCCTACCAGATCGGCGGCCGTCGCAGCCCGTTCCAGCCGCAGTTGCCGGAGCAGACGTCAGCGGGCAGCGGCGAACTCGCTCCGGACTCCGAGCGGGACTTGGAAGCTCTCGAGGCATACGACCTGGCAGCGCTGCGGCTCGTCGGTACCCTGACCATGAGCGGGCAGACCCATGCCCTGGTCAAGGCGCCGGATGGCGAGGTGCATCGGCTGCGGGCCGGCCATCGCCTGGGCAGGAATCACGGACGTATCGTCAGCATCACCGGCACCACGGTACAGCTGGTCGAGCTGGTGCCTGCCGGGGGAGGGGGCTGGACGGAGCGAACCGTTCGCCTGTTGCTGGACGAGGCGAGGCGTTGAAGAGTCGCGCAGTCGGTGGCTGGGTGTTGGAACAGGGAAGGTCAGGGAAAACGATGGGACATGTGATTCGCATACTTGTGGTGCTCTGTCTGGCATTGGCGGCAGCGCCTGTTCTCGCGGCATCGACATACACTGGAGAGCGCATCACGCTCAACTTCCAGGACATAGAGGTGCGCTCGGTGTTGGCGATCATCGCCGACTTCACCGGCCTCAACCTGGTGGCCAGCGACAGCGTGACCGGCCAGGTCACTCTCAACCTGCAGGACGTGCCCTGGGACCAGGCGCTCGATCTGATACTCGAGAGCCACGGCCTGGCCAGTCGCCAGGAAGGCAATGTCATCCTCGTGGCGCCGGTCAACGAGCTGGCTGACATCGAGCGCCAGCAGATCGAGGCGCGGGCGCAGTCGGAGGCGCTGGCCCCGCTGGTTTCCGAGTATGTGCAGGTGCGCTATGCGCGGGCCGAGGACCTGGCCCAACTGCTACGTGGCGAAGACGGCTTTGGCCTGCTGACCGAGCGCGGTCGGGTGGCGGTGGATGTGCGCACCAACATGCTGTTGCTTCAGGATACCGCCGATCAGGTCCAGGAAATCCTGCGCACCCTGGACCGGCTCGACGTGGCCGTGCGCCAGGTGCAGATCGAAGCGCGCATCGTCATTGCCCGTGACGGCGTGACCCAGCAGCTCGGCGTCAACTGGGGGCTCTCTTCCCGCGGCAGCCGTCGCCTTAACCTGGAAGGCGCTTCCTCCGGCGAGATGGTCGCCGCCTACGGCAATGGCTTCTCCGGCCAGCGCGATTCGCGCGGCCAGTTCACCGGTGGTGGCGACGCGCCCTCTGGCAGTCAGTTCCGGCGCGGTGGGCTTGCTGTCGACCTCGGCAGTGCCAACCCCATCACCAGCTTCGGCTTCGGGTATCTTTCCGGCGATATCCTGCTCGACCTGGAACTGCGGGCGCTGGAGAGCGAGAACCAGAGCCAGACGATTTCCCAGCCCCGCGTGATTACCGCCAACCAGCGCAAGGCGACCATCATCCAGGGCGAGGAGCGGGCCTTCCAGTCCATCGGCGAAGGCAACGTGCCGCAGACCGAGTTCAAGGAAGCCGAGCTGTCGCTGGAAGTGACGCCGCAGATCACCCCCGACAACCGAATCATCATGGATCTGGTAGTCAAGAACGACAGTTTCAGGGAGGCGCCGGCGGGGCAGGCACCGCCGATCGATACCAACCGCATCGAGACCCAGGTATTGGTCGACAATGGGGAGACGGTGGTGCTGGGCGGGATTCTTACCACCGAGCAGCTCAGTCGCTTGGTCAAGACGCCGTTCTTTGGTGACCTGCCTGTGCTGGGCAGGCTTTTCCGGTACAATGAGTCGAGCAATCAGAAAGTGGAGCTGCTGGTGTTCATCACTCCACGCATTCTCGAGGACGGCCTGGCGATTCACTGATGCAGGACTTGCCCAATCTGATATTGATCGGCCCCATGGGAGCCGGCAAGAGCACCATCGGCCGCCTTCTGGCGGCCGAGCTTTCACGTGAATTCCTCGACAGCGACCATGAGATCCAGGCGCGCTGCGGTGCCGACATTCCGTGGATCTTCGACGTCGAAGGTGAGGCGGGTTTCCGTCAGCGCGAGGAGCAGATGATCGCCGAGCTGACGGAGCTCGATGGCGTGGTCATCGCCACCGGAGGCGGAGCGGTGCTGCGTGAATCCAATCGGCGCCGGCTGCGCGAGCGGGGCACCGTGATCTACCTGTTCACCACCGTCGAGCAGCAGCTCAAGCGCGTGGCCAAGGATCGCAACCGCCCCCTGTTGCAGCGCCCCGACCGCGAGCAGGTGCTGCGCGAGATGTTCGATCTGCGCGATCCCCTCTATCGCGCCACCGCCGATGTCGTGGTGCGCACCGACCGGCGCAGTCCGCGCGCCGTGGTCAACGAGATCGTGCGTCGCGTGCAGCGGATCATCGACCCCTTACAAGCCAAGGCCTGACCATGTCCACGAGCGAACGTCAAGCGACCCGACGCAGCCTGCAGGTAGCGTTGGGTGAACGCAGCTACCCCATTCATATCGGCACCGGCCTGCTCGGCGATCCCTCCTGCCTGGCGCCCTACCTGGCCGGGCGCCAGGTCATGATCGTGACCAACGAGGCGGTTGCTCCGCATTACCTGGCGCGCCTGAAGTCAGGGTTGCCGGGCGATGCCGAGGTGCGCGAGGTGGTGCTACCCGACGGCGAGGCGACCAAGACCCTGGCCAGCGTTGGCCTTATCTGGGATGCGCTGCTCGAGGCCGGCTTCAATCGTCGCTGTACCCTGATCGCCCTGGGAGGCGGTGTGATCGGTGACATGGTTGGCTTCGCTGCCGCCTGCTACCAGCGCGGCGTCGCCTTCATCCAGGTGCCCACCACGCTGCTCTCCCAGGTGGACTCCTCGGTGGGTGGCAAGACCGGCGTCAACCATCCGCTGGGCAAGAACATGATCGGTGCCTTCTGGCAGCCGCGGGCGGTGCTGATCGACACCGATACCCTGCGCACGCTGCCGGCCAAGGAGCTCTCGGCGGGCTGGCCGAGGTGATCAAGTATGGCCTGATTCGCGATGCCGAGTTCCTCGTCTGGCTGGAAGATGCGATGACCGCCCTGAGAGCCTTGCAGCCCGAGGCGTTGGCCTGGGCCATAGAGCGCAGCTGCCAGCTCAAGGCCGACATCGTGGCCGAGGACGAAACCGAACAGGATGTACGGGCGCTGCTCAATCTCGGCCATACCTTTGGCCATGCCATCGAGGCGCACCAGGGGTATGGCCGGTGGCTGCATGGCGAGGCGGTAGGGGTTGGCATGCTGATGGCGGCAGAGCTTTCGCACCGCCTCGGCTGGCTGTCCCAGGCGGAAGTCGAGCGCACTGCCGCGATCATCGCCGCTGCCGGCCTGCCGCTGGCGGCTCCCGCCGACATGGGCGTGGAGGACTTCCTTGCGCGGATGCGCCTGGACAAGAAAAACATCGACGAGCGCCTGCGCCTGATCCTGCTCGAAACGCTGGGTCGTGCGGTGATTCACGACCAGACGCCTCGAGAGCTGCTCGAGGAGTTGCTGGCCACCTTCCCCCGGAACTGACGTTCCGCCGATTTTTCCTCTCTTGGGCGCAAGCAGGCCGCACGAATCGCTTCGTGCGGCCTGCTTGCCGTTCGTCAGGCGTTGTCCTGAGCTGTTCAGAGCGACTCGTGTTGCACCTCAGGCATCAAATCCGTATGCCTCATGCCGTATCGGTATGGGAGAAATGACCCTTTTTCGACTAAAGTCGAATGCTTGGTTTTGATCGTTTGAAATCCGTTTATGCGCCACGCAAGTCTTTGAACTGGTGGTTTTTTTTGCTTTAGATCATTCAGCAAGTTGCGGATTTGACGAGAGTTTTGCAAAGGGCGTAGCGGGCGGGAGATTGCGCGGCAGGGCAGTAACTGTCTATGCTGGGCGTCCTTTTCTCGCGACGGCAGCAGGCTGCCCTTGGCAGTCAGAATAAAAAGAAAACCAGCCAAAATACATAACTGCTTCCGTTTGGTCAATAGTCATTCTTTGAGGCACGCCCATGAACCGAGGCCTTCATCAACCAGGTGAGTTCCGCGACAACTGTGGATTCGGCTTGATCGCACATATGGAGGGGCAGGCGAGCCACGACCTGCTGCGTACCGCCATTGAATCCCTCACCTGCATGACCCACCGCGGCGGTATTGCCGCCGATGGCAAGACCGGTGATGGCTGCGGCCTGCTGCTGAAGATGCCCGAGGCCTTCATGCGCGAAGTTGCCGTCGAGGCGCTCGACGTCGAGCTCGGCGAGCGATTCGCCGTCGGAGCGGTGTTCCTGCCCGACGACGATGCCAAGGAGGCGCGTGCGCGCGGTATCCTCGAAGGCGAGCTGCGGGCCTGCGGCCTGGTGATTCGAGGCTGGCGTGAGGTTCCGGTCGACCCTTCCTGCTGCGGTCCCATCGCACGTGCCTGCCTGCCGCGGATCCGGCATCTATTCGTCGAGCCCGGCAAGCTGGGCGATGCCGATCGCTTCGATGTCGACCTGTTCATGGCGCGCCGCCGCGCCGAGCAGATGCTGCGTGACGAAGAGGACTTCTACGTCTGCTCGCTGTCGTCCCGGGTGATTTCCTACAAGGGCCTGATGATGCCGGTGGACCTGCCGACCTTCTATCAGGATCTCGGCGATGAACGCCTGGAGACCGCCATCTGCGTCTTCCACCAGCGCTTCTCCACCAACACCGAGCCGCGCTGGCCGCTGGCCCAGCCGTTCCGCCTGCTGGCCCACAATGGCGAGATCAACACCATCGAGGCCAACCGCAGCTGGGCAAATTCGCGCAAGGAGAACTTCGTCAACGAGCGCCTGCCCGACATTGCCGAGCTCGACGAGATCGTCAACACCGTAGGCTCCGACTCCTCGAGCATGGACAACATGCTGGAAGTGCTGCTGATGGGCGGTATGGAACTGCATCGCGCGGTGCGCATGATGGTGCCGCCGGCGTGGCAGAACGTCGAGACCATGAGTAGCGAGCTGCGTGCCTTCTACGAATACAACTCCATGCACCTGGAGCCGTGGGACGGTCCGGCCGGCGTGGTCATGACCGACGGCCGCCAGGCGGTGTGCATGCTCGACCGCAACGGCCTGCGCCCGGCGCGCTGGGTGATCACCAAGAACGGCTACATCACCCTGGCCTCGGAGATCGGTACCTACGACTACAAGCCCGACGACGTGGTGGCCAAGGGTCGTGTCGGGCCGGGCCAGATACTCGCCGTGGACACCCACACCGGTGAGGTGCTGCACACCGAGGACATCGACGCGCGCCTGCAGTCGGCCTACCCCTACAAGCGCTGGCTGAAGGAGGAGGCGCACTATCTGGAGTCGGCGCTGACCGAGCTGGCCAGCTTCCAGAACATGGACGCCGACGAGGTCAAGACCTGGCAGAAGATGTTCCAGGTCAGCTTCGAGGAGCGTGACCAGGTGCTGCGCCCGCTGGCCGAGAGCGGCCAGGAAGCGGTGGGCTCCATGGGCGACGACACGCCGATGGCGGTGCTGTCGCGCAAGCAGCGCCTGCTGACCGACTATTTCCGCCAGAAATTCGCCCAGGTCACCAATCCGCCCATCGACCCGCTGCGCGAAGCGATCGTGATGTCGCTGGAGACCTGCATCGGCGCCGAACTCAACGTGTTCAAGGCCACGCCGGAGCACGCGCATCGCATCATCCTGACCACGCCGGTGCTGTCGCCGCGCAAGTTCACCGCGTTGCTCGAGCAGGACGACCCGGCCTTCACCCACCAGTGCCTGAGCCTGGGCTACGACCCCGAGCAGATGGGGCTCAAGGCGGCGATCCTCGAGCTGTGTCGTCAGGCCGAAGCGGCGGTGCATGAAGGCAAGGTGATCCTGGTGCTGTCGGACGCCAATCTCGAAAAGGGCCAGCTGCCGATCCACGCGGCGCTGGCGGTGGGGGCGGTGCATCACCATCTGGGCAAGCTGGCGCTGCGTCCGCGCGCCAACCTGGTGGTCGAGACCGGCTACGCTCGCGACGCGCACCAGATGGCGGTGCTGTTCGGCGTCGGCGCCACCGCGGTGTTCCCGTGGCTGGCCTACCAGGTCATGGCCGACATGCACCGTACCGGCGAGCTCACCGGCAACCCGGCGGATGCCCGCGAGAACTACCGCAAGGGCATGCAGAAGGGGCTCTACAAGATTCTCTCCAAGATGGGGATCTCGACGCTTGCCTCCTACCGCGGCTCTCAGCTGTTCGAGGCGGTGGGACTCTCCTCCGAGGTGGTCGAGCTGTGCTTCACCGGCATGGCCTCGCGCATCGAGGGGACGGGTTTCAGCGAACTGCAGCTGCAGCAGGAGCTGCTGGCGCGGGACGCCTGGACGCCGCGCAAGGGCATCGCCCAGGGTGGCCTGCTCAAGTACGTTCACGATCACGAGTATCACGCCTACAATCCCGACGTGGTCAAGGCGTTGCAGGAGGCCGTGCAGGAGGGCGACTACCGCAAGTGGAAGAAATTCGCCCAACTGGTCAACGAGCGTCCTGCCGCGACCATCCGCGACCTGCTGGGGCTCAAGGCCGCCGAAACGGCGCTGCCGCTCGAAGAGGTGGAGTCGGTCGACGACTTGATTCCACGCTTTGACAGCGCCGGCATGTCGCTGGGGGCGCTCTCCCCGAGGCCCATGAAGCGCTGGCCCAGGCCATGAACGAGGCCGGTGGGCGCTCCAACTCCGGTGAGGGCGGTGAGGATCCGGCGCGCTACGGCACCATCCGCTCTTCCAAGATCAAGCAGATCGCCTCGGGCCGCTTCGGCGTCACCCCGGCCTACCTGGTCAACGCCGAAGTGCTGCAGATCAAGGTGGCGCAGGGCGCCAAGCCCGGAGAGGGTGGCCAACTGCCCGGCGGCAAGGTCAACGACCTGATCGCTCGGTTGCGCTACTCGGTACCCGGCGTGACGCTGATCTCGCCGCCGCCGCACCACGACATCTATTCCATCGAGGACCTGGCGCAGCTGATCTTCGACCTCAAGCAGGTCAATCCTGAGGCGCAGGTGTCGGTGAAGCTGGTCTCCGAGCCTGGTATCGGCACCATCGCCACCGGTGTGGCCAAGGCCTACGCCGACCTGATCACCGTGTCGGGCTACGATGGCGGCACCGCGGCCAGCCCGCTGACCTCGATCAAGCACGCCGGCAGCCCCTGGGAACTGGGCCTGCCCGAAGTGCACCAGGCGCTGCGCATCAACGGCCTGCGCGACAAGATCCGCCTGCAGACCGACGGCGGCCTGAAAACCGGCCTCGACGTGGTCAAGGCGGCGATTCTCGGCGCCGAGAGCTTCGGCTTCGGCACCGCGCCGATGGTGGCGCTGGGCTGCAAGTACCTGCGTATCTGCCACCTCAACAACTGCGCCACCGGCGTCGCCACCCAGCATCAGTACCTGCGCGACGAGCATTTCCGCGGCACCGTGGACATGGTCAAGAACTACTTCCGCTTCATCGCCGAGGAGGTGCGTGAGCTGCTGGCCATGATGGGCGTGCGCAAGCTGACCGACCTGATCGGCCGCACCGACCTGCTCGAAGTGCTGGAGGGGGACACCGCCTCCCAGCGCAAGCTCGACCTGACGCCGCTACTGGCCAACGACTTCGTGCCCGCCGATGCGCCGCAGTTCTGCCAGGTCAGCCGCAACGTGCCGCACGACCCCGGCACCAAGAACCAGGAGGTACTGGCGACCATCGAGCAGGCCATCGCCGACAAGAGCGGCGGTGAGTTCGCCTTCACCATCACCAACTGCGACCGCTCGGTGCCGGCGCTCTCCTCCGGTGCGGTGGCCAAGCACTACGGCGAGGCCGGCCTCGAGGACGCTCCGATCACGCTGCGCTTCACTGGCGTGGCCGGGCAGAGCTTCGGGGTATGGAACGCGCGTGGCCTCAACCTCTACCTGGAAGGCGATGCCAACGACTACGTCGGCAAGGGCATGAACGGCGGCAAGGTGGTGCTGGTACCGCCCGTGGCAGCCGCTTCGAGAGCCACAAGACGGCGATCATCGGCAATACCTGCCTGTACGGCGCCACCGGCGGCAAGCTGTTCGCCGCCGGCACGGCCGGCGAACGCTTCGCCGTGCGCAACTCCGGCGCCCATGCGGTGATCGAAGGTTCCGGCGACCACTGCTGCGAGTACATGACCGGCGGGCTGGTCTGCGTGCTCGGCAGGACCGGCGTCAACTTCGGTGCCGGCATGACCGGCGGCTTCGCCTACGTCCTCGACGAGGATCGTTCCTTCGTCGACCGCTACAACCATGAGCTGGTGGAGATCCACCGGGTCAATACCGAGGCCATGGAGGCCTACCGGCGTCACCTGCGGGAGATCATCGAGGAGTTCGTGGCCGAGACGGGCTCCGCCCGAGGGCGCGAGATCCTCGACGACTTCGGCGACTTCGTCCGTCACTTCTGGCTGGTCAAGCCCAAGGCGGCGAGCCTGAACAGCCTGCTCGACGAATCGCGCAGACGTCCCGAGTGAGCCGGATTCCAGGAGATACACAAATGGCCAACCGTTTGACCAGAAACGACTTCCAGTTCATCGACGTGGGTCGCCAGGATCCGCAGAAGAAGGACGCCCGGACCCGCTCGCGCGAGTTCGCCGAGATCTACGAGCCGTTCAAGCCCCAGGAGGCGGCCAGCCAGTCGCACCGCTGCCTGCACTGCGGCAACCCGTACTGCGAGTGGAAGTGCCCGGTGCACAACTACATTCCCAACTGGCTGCAACTGGTGGCCGAGGGCAATATCCTCGAGGCCGCCGAGCTGTCGCACAAGACCAACTCGCTGCCCGAGGTGTGCGGCCGGGTGTGCCCGCAGGACCGTCTGTGCGAGGGCGCCTGTACCCTCAACGACGGCTTCGGCGCGGTGACCATTGGCTCGGTGGAGAAGTACATCACCGACACCGCCTTCGCCATGGGCTGGCGTCCGGACATGTCCCAGGTCACCTGGACCGACAAGAAGGTCGCCATCATCGGTGCCGGCCCGGCGGGTCTGGGCTGCGCCGACATCCTGGTGCGCAACGGGGTCAAGCCGGTAGTGTTCGACAAGTACCCCGAGATCGGCGGCCTGCTGACCTTCGGCATTCCCGAGTTCAAGCTCGACAAGACGGTGATGGAGCGCCGCCGCGCGGTGTTCGAGGAGATGGGCATCGAGTTCCGCCTGGGCGTCGAGATCGGCAAGGACATCCCCTTCGAGTCACTGCTCGAAGAGTACGATGCGGTGTTCCTCGGCATGGGCACCTACAAGTACATGACCGGCGGCTTCCCTGGCGAGGACCTGCCCGGCGTGCACAAGGCGCTCGATTACCTGATCGCCAACGTCAATCACTGCCTCGGCTTTGAGACCGATCCTGCCGACTACGTCTCGCTGGAAGGCCAGAAGGTGGTAGTGCTGGGTGGCGGCGACACCGCCATGGATTGCAACCGCACGGCGATTCGTCAGGGTGCCAGCTCGGTCACCTGCGCCTATCGCCGTGACGAGGAGAACATGCCCGGCTCCAAGCGTGAGGTGGCCAATGCCCGCGAGGAGGGGGTGGAGTTTCTGTTCAATCGCCAGCCGGTGGCGGTAGTGGGCGAAGGCAAGGTCGAGGGGGTCAAGGTGGTGCGCACGCGCCTGGGCGAGCCCGACGAGAACGGTCGCCGTCGTCCCGAGGTGGTGCCCGGCTCCGAGGAGATCCTGCCGGCCGACGCCGTGGTCATCGCCTTCGGCTTTCAGCCGAGCCCGGCGCCCTGGTTCGAGAAGTTCGGCATCGAGCTCGACGAGCGTGACCGCGTGGTGGCCCCCGAGAAGGGCGATTATGCCTTCCAGACCACCAACGAGAAGATCTTCGCCGGCGGCGACATGGTGCGCGGCTCCGATCTGGTGGTCACCGCCGTGTTCGAGGGACGTCAGGCCGCCGAGGGCATCCTCGACTACCTCGGTGTGTAAGCGTTCCACTCCCGATGCGTTCCGCCCCGGCCAAGTGCCGGGGCGTTGTCGTTCTGGGCGCTCCTTTTCTAGACTCAGGTCTGTGACAGCAGCTGAACGCGACAGGAGACGATCATGGACGATTCGCTCGAAATGCTGGGGCTGGCCGATGCCGATGGCGGCCCCGTTGCCCCCGATTGCCAGGTCTTCGCCGACGACGGGCGCATCCCCAACAGCCCGCTGGCGACGTTGCTGTTTCGCTCCCGCGGAGTCGTTGCCGCGCTCGACCGCGAGGCTATCGCGGCGCGTTTCGAGCGGCTGTTTCGCGCCAACGGCTGGCGGCCGAGCTGGCGCGGTGGGGTCTACGATTACCACCACTATCACTCCATCGCCCACGAGGCCTTTGGCGTGCTCTCGGGCTGGGGCAGGCTGCGCCTGGGCGGTGAGCGAGGCGAGGATTTCACGCTCGAGACCGGCGATGCCCTGGTGCTGCCGGCGGGCACCGGCCACTGCCACCTGGAGGCCAGCGAGGATTTCCTGCTGCTCGCTGCCTACCCCAGGGATCAGCGCGAACTCGACCTGATCCGTGCCGACCCGGAGGCACACGATGCTGCCGTGGCGCGTATCGCCCAGGTTTCGCGGCCGCCGCACGACCCGCTGGGCGGTGACAGTGCGCGCTGGTGGGCGTGAAGGTGCGGTCGTGAATCTCGGCGTACGTGTACCGAAATTGAGCCATTGGTCGTAATCTGCTACGCTGTCGTCCCATCCTGGCGCGGCTTTCTGCCGGGCCTACCGATCACGTTTCGACAGGTTTTCCATGACACGATATATCTTCGTGACCGGCGGCGTTGTGTCCTCTCTCGGCAAGGGCATCGCGTCGGCCTCGCTGGCGGCGATTCTCGAGGCGCGTGGCCTCAAGGTCACCATGCTCAAGCTCGATCCCTACATCAACGTGGATCCGGGCACCATGAGCCCCTTCCAGCACGGCGAGGTGTTCGTCACCGAAGATGGCGCCGAGACCGACCTCGACCTGGGTCACTACGAGCGCTTCATCCGCACCAAGATGACCCAGGGCAACAACTTCACCACCGGCCGCGTCTACGAGCACGTACTGCGCCGTGAGCGCCGTGGCGACTACCTGGGCGGCACGGTGCAGGTGATCCCGCACATCACCGACGAGATCAAGCGTCGTGTGTATGCCGGTGGAGAGGGCTTCGATGTGGCTCTGGTCGAGATCGGCGGTACCGTGGGCGACATCGAGTCGCTGCCGTTCCTCGAGTCGATCCGCCAGATCCGTAGCGAGCTGGGGGCGAGCCGGGCGATCTTCATGCACCTCACCCTGGTGCCCTACATCAAGACCGCCGGCGAGACCAAGACCAAGCCGACCCAGCACAGCGTCAAGGAGCTGCGTTCGATCGGTATCCAGCCCGACATCCTGATCTGTCGCAGCGAGGTCGAGCTGGAGGAGACCGAGCGGCGCAAGATTGCGCTGTTCACCAACGTCGAGGAGCGCGCGGTCATCCCGCTGCAGGATGCCGACACCATCTACCGGATTCCGCTGATGCTCCACGAGCACGGCCTCGACGAGATCGTCTGCGACAAGCTGCGCCTCGAGGCCGATCCGGCCGACCTCGCCGAATGGGTTCGCGTGCTCGATGCCAAGCTCAACCCGCTCAAGTCGATCAACATCGCCATGGTCGGCAAGTACATGGAGCTGCTCGACGCCTACAAGTCGCTCAACGAGGCGCTGATCCATGCCGGCATCCAGACTCGGGTCAAGGTCAACGTCGACTACATCGATTCCGAGGACATCGAGCGCCACGGCACCGAGCGCCTGGCCGGCAAGGACGCCATCCTGGTGCCGGGCGGCTTCGGCGAGCGCGGCGTGGAGGGCAAGATCGAGACCGCCCGCTACGCTCGCGAGAACGGCATTCCCTACCTCGGCATCTGCCTCGGCATGCAGGTCGCGGTGATCGAGTTCGCTCGCCACGTGGCAGGCTGGGAGGACGCCAACTCCACCGAGTTCACCCACGATACCCAGCATCCGGTGGTGGGCCTGATCACCGAGTGGATCAATGCCGAAGGCAAGATCGAGCTGCGCAGCGAGGCCTCCGACCTGGGCGGCACCATGCGCCTGGGCGGTCAGGTCTGCCATCTCGAGCCTGGCACCAAGGCGCGCGAGGCCTACGGCAGCGACGAGATCGTCGAGCGCCACCGCCACCGCTTCGAGGTCAACAACCAGTTCGTCGAGGCGCTGGAGAAGGCCGGCCTGGTGGTTTCCGGCAAGAGCGTCGACAACTCCCTGGTGGAAATGGTCGAGCTGCCTGATCACCCCTGGTTCGTGGCCTGCCAGTTCCATCCCGAATTCACTTCCACACCGCGCGATGGCCACCCGCTGTTTACCGGATTCGTCAATGCGGCGCTGGAGCACAAGGCGGCGCGTACTCGCGCACTGACCTCGCATCAGGAGTGAGACCATGTCAGAGATGGCCCCGTCCGCACCCGAACGTCATGTTTCCATTGCCGGCCTCACCGCCGGCAATTCTTTGCCCTTGATGCTGCTCGGCGGCATGAACGTACTGGAGTCCCGCGAGCTTGCCCTCGAGGTGGCCGAAACCTATGTCGAGGTGACCGGCCGGCTCGGTATGCCCTACGTCTTCAAGGCCAGCTTCGACAAGGCCAACCGCAGCTCGATCCATTCGTTCCGTGGCCCCGGGCTGGAGCAGGGGCTCGAGATACTGGCCGAGATCAAGCAGCGCTTCGGCGTGCCGGTGATTACCGACGTCCACGAACCGTGGCAGGCCGAGCCTGTGGCCGAAGTCGCCGACATCATCCAACTGCCGGCGTTCCTGGCGCGCCAGACCGACCTGGTAGTCGCCATGGCCCGGACCGGCGCGGTGATCAACATCAAGAAGCCGCAGTTCCTGGCGCCCCACGAGATGCGTCACATCATTCGCAAGTGCGAGGAGGCCGGCAACGACCGCGTGCTGCTGTGCGAGCGCGGCTCGAGCTTCGGATACAATAACCTGGTGGTTGACATGCTCGGCTTCGGCGACATGAAGCAGACCGGCTGCCCAGTCTTCTTCGACGTCACCCACTCCCTGCAGCGCCCGGGCGGACGTGCCGACAGTGCCGGCGGGCGTCGCCAGCAGGTCGCCGAGCTGGCACGGGCGGGTGTCGCCGTAGGGCTTGCCGGGCTTTTCCTCGAAGCCCACCCGGACCCCGACAGCGCTCTGTGCGACGGTCCCTGCGCGCTGCCGCTGGATCGGCTCGAGCCCTTCCTGACGCAGCTCAAGGCGCTCGACGAACTGGTCAAGGGCTTCCCGGCACTGAGAATCGAATAACGGGCTACCCAGGCAGCTTCTATAAAGGCCGAGAGAGAAAGCAGTTCCCATCGACTCAATCAACGCTGACTGACTGAATGAAAGGACGACACAGATGACCAAGATTGTCGAAATCCACGCCCTCGAGGTGCTCGATTCCCGTGGCAACCCCACCGTGCAGGCCGAAGTGCACCTGGAGAGCGGCGCCGTGGGCGTGGCCTGCGCTCCCAGCGGTGCTTCCACCGGCTCGCGCGAGGCCCTGGAGCTGCGTGACGGCGACAAGTCGCGCTACCTGGGCAAGGGCGTGCTGAAGGCGGTCGAGGCGGTCAACGGCGCCATCCGTGGGCGTCTGGTCGGGATGGATGCCCGCGACCAGCGTGGTCTCGACAATGCCATGATCGAACTCGATGGTACCGACAACAAGGCCAATCTTGGCGCCAACGCCATCCTTGCCGTGTCGCTGGCTGCCGCCAAGGCCGCGGCCAACGCCAAGGGCATGCCGCTGTATGCCCACATCGCCGAACTCTATGGCCAGCCGGGCCAGTACAGCATGCCGGTACCGATGATGAACATCCTCAACGGCGGCGAGCATGCCGACAATAACGTCGACATCCAGGAGTTCATGATCCAGCCGGTGGGTGCGCCCAACTTCCGCGAGGCTCTGCGGGTTGGCGCCGAGATCTTCCATGCACTGAAGAAGGTGCTCTCTGCGCGCGGCCTGGCCACTGCGGTGGGCGACGAGGGCGGCTTCGCGCCGAACCTGGAGTCCAACGCCGAGGCGCTGGCGGTAATCAAGCAGGCCGTGAGCGATGCCGGCTACGAACTCGGCCGTGACGTGACCCTGGCGCTCGACTGCGCCTCCTCCGAGTTCTACCGGGACGGCCAGTACAGCCTGTCGGGCGAAGGCAAGTCCTTTGATGCCGCCGGCTTCGTCGACTACTTGGCCGAGCTGTGCGACCAGTACCCCATCGTCTCCATCGAAGACGGCATGGACGAATCCGACTGGGACGGCTGGAAGGCACTGACCGACAAGCTCGGCGACAAGGTGCAACTGGTCGGCGACGATCTGTTCGTCACCAACACCAAGATTCTCAAGCGCGGCATCGATGAGAAGATCGGCAACTCCATCCTGATCAAGTTCAACCAGATCGGCTCGCTCTCCGAGACGCTGGACGCCATCAAGATGGCCCAGGACGCCGGCTTCACCGCGGTGATCTCTCACCGTAGCGGCGAGACCGAGGACACCACCATCGCCGATCTGGCCGTGGGCACCTCGGCCGGGCAGATCAAGACCGGCTCGCTGTGCCGCTCCGACCGGGTCGCCAAGTACAACCGGTTGCTGGTGATCGAGCAGCAGCTCGGCGAGCGCGTCGGTTACCCCGGTCGCTCCGCAATCAAGGGTCAGTGATTCATCCAACCGACGACATTGCTGACATTCTTGTAGGATATTTGCTACAAAGAGGCGACGATTTAAGCTAATGGAAGCCTCAGAAGGTCGACACCTAAGGTGTCGGCCTTCTTTTATGTCTTTGTTTTAAAAGAATTCTGCTTGGAGGTGGTCAACCTGGGGCAGGCGATAAGGTTGCTTAGGGCGTGCTTGCGTCGTTTGGCGGAAATGCCAGAATGGACGTGGGACAAGGCAGAGCGGGAGGCTCTCCAGCAGGATGCAACGGGATGCTATTTGTGTGGCACGCCCGGTGTGACAGGAAGTCGCCTCCGGGCAGGGAAGATGCCACAGGAGAGAGGGCGGAGGGAGCCGCCCAAGGAAATGCTGGGAGCCGGGCGGCCTATGGGCCGCCTTTTTTTGCGTGTCGTGGTCAGGAAAATGTGCCGAGTGCTAGGCAACCCGGTACTCGGGCATTTCCCGGCACTCAGCTATTATTTGGTCGCAGAAAGCTGCGAGACTCAGCGCTCCAGGTACTGCAGCTTGCCAGGCTTGCCGTCCCACTCCTCGGCGTCGGCCGGGGATCCTTCTTCTCCGCGATGTTGGGCCACACCTCGGAGAGTTCGGCATTGAGGGCAATGAACTCTTCCTGGCCCTCTGGTAGTTCATCTTCCGAGAAGATCGCTTCGGCAGGACACTCGGGCTCGCACAGGGCGCAGTCGATACACTCGTCCGGATGGATTACCAGAAAGTTGGGCCCTTCGTAGAAGCAATCCACCGGGCAGACCTCGACGCAATCGGTGTACTTGCACTTGATGCAGTTTTCGGTGACGACAAAGGTCATGCCTGTCTCCCTCCTCGCAGCCGGGTCGTGCCCTTCCCGGTTGGTAATGTTCGGTATCAGTCTTAGAGAAGCACTGAACAAATGCCTGTGCGAGCGAATCGCTGCGTTACGCGGTGCTCGGAATCCTCACATATACCCCATATGCTCCGGTTGACTCGAAGCCTTCGGCTTCTCGCCCCTTCGGGGTCAGCCTACGGCTGTTTGTCGCTATGCTCGGTTCTGTGCTCCGTGCGCCTTGCGCTTCACCTCGCTCGGCGATTTCTTCAGCACTTTCTTAGGTCTGATGGTTATAAAAAATAAACTTTTTATAAGATTGAAATCGCTGGACGCTTCATTCTAGACATGCCGCCCTGCCTGAGCAAGCGGCGCGGCGCCTACAGCTGCTTCCGCCAGGCATAGATCAACTCCAGCGCTTGGCGCGGCGTCAGCTCATCCGGGTCGAGGCCGGCTAGGGCGTCGAGCAGCGGGTGCGGCGCGGTGGCGAACAGGTCGCTCTGCATCGGCTTGGCTGCGTTGGCGTTATAGGTTTCGCCGCGACTGCTCTGGTCCACCTCCTGCTGCTCGAGCTGCGCCAACTTGTCGCGTGCGCGTGCAATGACGGATTGAGGCACGCCGGCCAGTTGGGCCACCTGCAAGCCGTAGCTTTGACTGGCAGGGCCCTCTTCCACCCGATGCATGAAAACGATGCCATCGCGGTGTTCGGCGGCGGTGAGGTGCACGTTGGCTACCCCCTCGGCCTGCTCGGCCAGCGCGGTCATCTCGAAATAATGGGTGGCGAACAGGGTGAAGGCGCGTGTGCGGGTCAGGTGCTCGGCGCTGGCCCAGGCCAGCGACAGGCCGTCGAAGGTGCTGGTGCCTCGCCCGATCTCGTCCATCAGCACCAGGCTATGGTCGGTGGCGTTGTGCAGGATACTGGCGGTCTCGGTCATCTCCACCATGAAGGTGGAGCGGCCGCCGGCCAGGTCGTCCGACGAGCCGATGCGGGTGAAGATGCGGTCCACCGGGCCGATGCACGCCTCGTCCGCCGGCACGAAGCTGCCGGTATGGGCGAGCAGGACGATCAGCGCCGCCTGGCGCATGTAGGTCGATTTACCGCCCATGTTGGGACCGGTGATGACCAGCATGCGGCGGCGGTCGTCGAGCATCAGGTCGTTGGGCACGAAGGGGGCGTCGCTGACGTGCTCCACCACCGGGTGGCGTCCGCCGCGAATCTCGATGCCCGGCGCTTCGGCGAGACGGGGCCGCGAGAAGCCGAGTGCCTGGGCGCGCTCAGCGAAGGCCGCCAGCACGTCCAGGGCGGCCAGAGCGCGGCCGGTGCCTTGGAGCGCATTGAGTTCGGCGTTGAGTGAATCGAGTAGGCCGTCGTAGAGCAGCTTCTCGCGGGCCAGGGCTCGCGACTTGGCCGACAGCGCCTTGTCCTCGAACTCCTTGAGTTCGGGGATGATGAAGCGCTCGGCGTTCTTCAGGGTCTGGCGCCGGATGTAGTCGACCGGTGCCTCGCGGGCCTGGGCGCGGGGGATCTCGATGTAGTAGCCGTGCACCCGGTTGTAGCCCACCTTGAGGCCGGCGAGGCCGGTGCGCTCGCGCTCGCGGACCTCGAGCTGCACCAGGTAGTCGCCGGCATGCTCGGCCAGCCCGCGGTAGTCGTCGAGCTCGGCGTCGAAGCCTTCGCGAATCACGCCGCCGTCGCGAATTACCACGGGCGGGTTGTCGACCAGCCCACGGGCGAGCAGGTCGGCGAGTTCGGGGTAGGGGCGGATATGGTGACTCAGCTCGTCGAGTGCGGTGCCGTCACTGTAGCCGGCGAGTTCGCGCTCGAGTTCCGGCAGGGCCAGCAGGGCGTCGCGCAGGCGCGCGAGGTCTCGCGGTCGCGCACTGTAGAGCGCGACACGCGCAAGGATGCGCTCGACGTCGCCGATCGCCTTGAGCAACTCGCGCAGGGCCATGAAGCCCTCCTGCTCGAGCAGCAGGGCGACCGCCGCCTGGCGTCCCTGCACCTGGGCACGGTCGCGCAGCGGGCGGTTGAGCCAGCGCTTGAGCAGTCGCGAGCCCATGGCGGTGGCGGTGGTGTCGAGCACACTGGCCAGGGTGTTGTCGCCGCTGCCGCCGAGGTTGGTATCGATCTCCAGGTTGCGACGGCTGGCGGCATCGATCACCACGGCATCGTCGCGGCTCTCCACGCCGAGCGCGGTAACGTGAGGTAGCCGCGAGCGCTGGGTGTCGCGGGCATACTCGACCAGCACCCCGGCAGCGGTGAGTGCCGCTTGGAGATGAGCGCAGCCGAAACCGCGCAGATCCTGTACCTGGAATTGATCGCACAGCAGGCGGTTGGCGGTTTCGAGATCGAACAGCCAGTCGCTCTGGCGGCGCAGGCCCTGCCTTCCCTCCAGGGCGGGAGGCAGTGACAGGCTTTCGGGTACCAGCAGCTCCGCGGGATCGAGGCGCTGCAGTTCGGCGAGCATGTCCCTTCGCCCTCCACCTCCAGCACGCTGAAGCGTCCACTGGAAAGCTCCAGCCAGGCGATTCCCCAGCAGTCGCCGACGGGATGCACGGCGACCAACAGATTGTCGCGCCGGGCATCGAGCAAGGCCTCGTCGTGCAGCGTACCGGGGGTGACGATGCGCACCACGCGGCGCTCCACCGGTCCCTTGCTCGTCGCCGGATCGCCGATCTGTTCGCAGATCGCCACCGATTCGCCGGCTTTCACCAGGCGCGCCAAGTAGCCTTCGGCGCTATGGTAGGGCACCCCGGCCATGGGAATCGGCTTGCCCGCGGACTGGCCGCGCTGGGTCAGGGTGATATCGAGTAGCGCGGCGGCGCGTCTGGCGTCGTCGAAGAACAGTTCGTAGAAGTCGCCCATTCGATAGAAGAGCAGCACGTCAGGGTGCTCGCGCTTGATCTTCAGGTACTGAGCCATCATCGGCGTATGGCTCGGCACATCCGTCTTGACCGCGTCGTTCATGCTTTCTCGGCTGGCTTGTCGGTTGTGTGGGGCATGGAAGAGAGCAAGGTTACCACGCCCCACCCGCGCTCGACATGCCGTAACAAAGCCACGGCATCAGGAGGCGTCGTTTTGACCATAATGACTGGCGCCATTGGACAAAGGGAGGCATCCATGGAGACGGAACTCTGGCAAGACTGGGGGGCATGGCTAAGCCAGCCTACCCTGGTGACTGCGCTCCTGCTGCTGGGCATCACGCTAGTCGCTTACCTCGTCCTGCGCCTGGCATTGCGCCTGCTCGTTGGCCGCATCATCGACTGGTCGGCCCATGGGCGCGGACACTGGCGGCACTATGCCGCGCATATCGCCGAGCATACCAGCCGGCTGTTGCTCGCCGTGCTGGCATTGCAGGTTGCCCTGTTCGTGGTAGAGCTCGATCCTGTCTGGGAACAGCGGGTCAGCCACCTGTGGTTCCTTGTGTTGGCGTTTCAGTTCGGCCTGTGGGTCGATGCCGCGCTCGACCTGTGGAAGGAGGGTACGCTGCGATCGGAGGCCGGGCGCGATAACCAGCTGACCGTGACCATGGTCCTGCTGATGTTTCGCACCGGGCTCTGGGCCGTGGTGCTGCTTTCCATCCTGGCCAATCTGGGGGTCAACATCACCGCCTTCGTGGCCAGCCTGGGGATCGGCGGCATTGCCATCGCGCTGGCGGTGCAGACGCTGCTCGGCGACCTGTTCGCCTCTGCGTCGATCGGCATCGACAAGCCGTTCAAGGTCGGACACTTCATCGTCTTCGGCGATATCGCCGGCACCATCGAGTACATCGGGCTCAAGACCACCCGTATACGCAGCCTCAGCGGCGAGCAAATCATCATCTCCAACACTCGCCTGCTGCAGCAGACCATTCATAACTACAACCGCATGCAGGAGCGGCGTGTGGTGTTCAACCTGTCGCTCTCCTTTCGGACGCCGCTGGATAAGGTGCGCGAGGTGCCGGAGGTGGTCAGGCAGGTCATCGAATCGGTGGAGAGCACGCGCTTCGACCGGGCCCATCTGCGTTTCTTCGATGACTACGCGCTGAAATACGAAGTCGTCTACTACGTACTCAGCTCGGATTTCACGCTCTACATGGATATTCAGCAGGCGATCAACTTCGGCTTGCTGGACGAATTGCGCAAGCGCGAGATCAAATTCGCCATGCCGGTGCGCTCGCTCGAGTTCCTCGACGAAGTGCCATCCACCGCTACCGGCTTTCAGGTGCAGCAGGCCTCGCGGTCGTGAGGCCGTTGCTGGCGGGTAGGAGCATCAGGACCACTGATGATGCCGGGGAGCAGGATGCGCTATGGTAAGGCAGTCGCAGAACCTTTGGACGGTGCCGCCGGTTCTACTCGGAAAGCGCCGACTCTCTCGCAAAAAGGAGCGATACCATGCCCCATAGTGCATCCAGTCTGGCCAACCTCGATCTCGCCACGCTCGCCGAGCGGCTCGGGCGGCGTTGCCGTGAGCATGGCGTCAGCGTCACCGCGGCCGAGTCCTGCACTGGAGGCGGGGTGGCCAGCGCCATCACTTCGGTAGCCGGTAGCTCGGACTACTTCGAAACCGGCTACGTGACCTACTCCAACGCCGCCAAGGCACGCCTACTCGGCGTACCCGAGGCAACGATCGCCCAGCACGGGGCGGTCAGCCGCGAAGTGGTGGAGGCCATGGTGGCCGGCGCCTGTCGCGACAGCGGGGCCAAGCTCGGCGTGGCGATCAGCGGTGTGGCGGGGCCCGACGGCGGCACGCCGGAGAAACCGGTAGGTACCGTGTGGCTGGCCTGGGGCAGCGAGGCGCGGCAGCAGGCCGAGCGCTTCCAGTTTCCCGGCGATCGTCGTGCGGTACGCGAGCGTGCAGTACGCGAAGCCATCGTCGGGCTGATTCGCTACCTCGAGGCCGAGCCGCATTCGTAGTGCTAGGCGCGCGGCGTTTTTTTCGTCATACTACTGTCCAACCATACAGTGTCAGGCGAGCTCCCCCGTCGGCAGCCCGCCCTACATTATGCATCTGCAAGCGTCAGCGAGTTCTGCGAGGAGAGCCACATGGCACAGGATGAAAACCGCTCCAAGGCATTGAATGCCGCCCTTTCCCAGATCGAGCGCCAGTTCGGCAAGGGCACCGTCATGCGTCTGGGCGATGCGCCGCGGGTGACGATGCCGTCGGTGTCCACCGGCTCGCTGGGCCTCGATATCGCACTCGGCATCGGTGGCCTGCCATACGGCCGCGTGGTGGAGATCTTCGGCCCGGAATCCTCGGGCAAGACCACCCTGACGCTGTCGGTGATCGCCGAGGCCCAGAAGCAGGGCAAGACCTGCGCTTTCATCGACGCCGAACACGCGCTCGACCCGAGCTATGCTGAAAAGCTCGGCGTCAACCTCGACGACCTGCTGGTCTCGCAGCCCGATACCGGCGAGCAGGCGCTGGAGATCTGCGACATGCTGGTGCGCTCCGGCGGGGTCGACGTGATCATCATCGACTCGGTGGCGGCGCTCACCCCGCGCGCTGAGATCGAGGGCGAGATGGGCGACTCCCACGTCGGCTTGCAGGCGCGTTTGATGTCCCAGGCGCTGCGCAAGATCACCGGCCACATCAAGAACGCCAACTGCCTGGTGGTGTTCATCAACCAGATCCGCATGAAGATCGGCGTGATGTTCGGCAGCCCCGAGACCACCACCGGGGGCAACGCGCTCAAGTTCTACGCCAGCGTGCGCCTCGACATCCGCCGCACCGGCTCGGTCAAGCAGGGCGACGAGGTGATCGGCAACGAGACCCGGGTCAAGGTGGTGAAGAACAAGGTGGCACCGCCGTTCCGTCAGGCCGAGTTCCAGATTCTCTACGGCAAGGGTATCTACCACGCCGGTGAGGTGATCGACCTCGGCGTGCAGTGCAATCTGGTCGACAAGGCCGGGGCCTGGTACAGCTACCAGGGCAACAAGATCGGCCAGGGCAAGGCCAACGCCGCCCAGTTCCTCGAGGATAACCCGGCGGTGATGGAGGAGATCGAGAGCCAGATCCGTGCCCAGCTGCTGGTCACGGCGGCGCCCAAGGAGGAGGAGGCCGAGGAAGCCGTGGCGGCCGACGCCGGGCGCGAGGACGACCTGCTCTAAGCCATGCCTGTACGGCCCGAAGCCGAACATGCGTCGTCCCCGCGGGACGACGCCATCCGTCTGCTGGCCCGGCGTGAGTATTCGCGCGCCGAGCTGGCGCAGCGGCTATCGGTCCGAACCCACTCCCCCGAGGCGATCGACGACTGCCTCGATGCGTTGGCCGAGGCCGGTTTGCAGTCCGACGCCCGCTTCGCCGAGAGCTTTCTGCGCTCGCGGGTCACGCGTGGCCAGGGGCCGCTGAAGATCCGCGCCGAGCTGGAGCGGCGCGGTGTCGAGCGTGCCCTGATCGCGGCCGTGCTGGCCGAGGCCGAGCAGGAGAGCGAGGTCGACTGGTTCGAGCTTGCCCGCGAAGTGCTCGAGCGACGCTTCTCCAGCCCAGGCGACTCCCCCCGCGAACGCGCCCGGCGCGAGCGTTTCCTGGCCTCGCGCGGCTTCGACTTCGAGCAGATTCGTCACGCTCTGGAGCGACTCGGCGCCGCCGAATGAGCGACAGCTTGAACGCCTCCCCTTTAGTCGCTTGACAACTGCGTTATAATGCCTCCCTTTGTGACGCCCCAGGTGGCGCTCCTGACACGCCGAGGCGTGCGAATTCGGCCATGAAAACGGCGCCGAACGCGCCTGCCCGTCGGGTGACCACGCTCATCGCCACGGATACCCCATGAAAAGCGCAGACATCAGACAGGCCTTCCTGAGTTACTTCGAAGAGCACGGCCATACCGTCGTGCCATCGAGCTCCCTGGTGCCGGGCAACGACCCGACGCTGCTGTTCACCAATGCCGGGATGGTGCCGTTCAAGGACGTCTTCCTCGGTCGCGACCCGCGCCCCTACGTGCGCGCGACCTCGGCCCAGCGCTGCGTGCGTGCCGGCGGCAAGCACAACGACCTGGACAACGTCGGCTATACCGCGCGCCACCACACCTTCTTCGAGATGCTGGGCAACTTCAGCTTCGGCGATTACTTCAAGCGCGATGCCATTCGCTTTGCCTGGGAGTTCCTCACCCAGCGTCTGGGACTGCCTCCCGAAAAGCTGTGGGTCACGGTGCACGTGAGCGACGACGAGGCGGAAAAGATCTGGAAGGAGGAAATCGGTGTCGACCCCGAGCGCTTCTCCAAGCTCGACGAGGACAACTTCTGGCAGATGGGCGATACCGGCCCCTGCGGACCCAGCTCCGAGATCTTCTTCGACCACGGCCCCGAGGTGTGGGGTGGGCCTCCCGGCAGCCCGAGGAGGATGGTGACCGCTACATCGAGATCTGGAACCTGGTGTTCATGCAGTTCGATCGCGATGCCGCCGGTAACCTGAACCCGCTGCCCAAGCCCTCCATCGACACCGGCATGGGCCTCGAACGGGTGGCGGCGGTACTGCAGGGCGTGCACTCCAACTATGAGATCGACCTGTTCCAGAACCTGCTGAAAGCAGCGGCCGAGGCAACCGGTCACGCCGATACCGCCACGCCCTCGCTGCGGGTGATCGCCGATCACATCCGCTCCTGCGCCTTCCTGATCGCCGACGGTGTGCTGCCCTCCAACGAGGGGCGCGGCTACGTGCTGCGCCGGATCATTCGCCGTGCCATTCGTCACGGCCACAAGCTCGGCGCCAGCGAGCCGTTCTTCCACAAGCTGGTGGCGGCCCTGGATGCCGAGATGGGCGAGGCCTACCCCGAGCTGCACGAGGCGTGCAGTCAGATCGAGCGTATCCTGCTCAAGGAGGAGGGGCAGTTCGCACGCACCCTCGAGCACGGCATGAGCCTGCTCGAGGAAGCCCTGGCCGCCCTTGACGGCGAGGTGTTGCCGGGCGAGACGGTATTCAAGCTCTACGACACCTACGGCTTTCCCTACGATCTCACCGCCGACGTCTGCCGCGAACGCGGCGTGACCCTCGACGAAGCCGGCTTCGAGCGTGAACTGGAGGCCCAGCGCGAGCGCGCCCGCGCCGCCAGTCAGTTCGGCGCCGACTACGGCGCTGCACTGGAGCTCAAGGGTGAGACCGCCTTCACCGGCTACGATCGGCTCGAGGACCGGGCCACCGTGACCGCCATCGTCGATCGCGAGGGCAACGCCCTGGCCGCGCTCGAGCCCGAGCAGCATGGCGTCGTGGTACTCGACCGCACGCCGTTCTACGGCGAGTCCGGCGGCCAGGTGGGCGATACCGGCTACCTCCACCTCGACGGTGGGCGTTTCCTGGTCCGCGATACCCAGAAGCAGGGTGGCCATCACCTGCACCACGGGGTGATGCTGGAGGGCACTCTGTCAGTGGGTGCTGAAGTACGTCCTCAGGTCGATGCCGGCCTGCGCGCCGCCACCGTGCGCAACCACTCGGCGACCCACCTGATGCACAAGGCGCTGCGCATGGTGCTGGGCGATCACGTGCAGCAGAAGGGCTCGCTGGTCACACCCGAGCGGTTGCGCTTCGACTTCAGCCATTTCGAGGCGATGACCCCCGAGCAGCTCGCCGAGGTGGAGCGCCTGGTCAACGAGCAGATCCTGGCCAACGCGCCGACCCGCATCGACCAGATGACTCTCGACCAGGCCAAGGCCCGGGGGCGGCGGCGCTGTTCGAGGCCAAGTACGCCGACAGCGTGCGCGTGCTGACCATTGGCGCCGACGACTTCTCCATCGAGCTGTGCGGCGGTACTCACGTGGCTCGCAGCGGCGACATCGGCTGCTTCCACATCGTCGCCGAGCAGGGCATTGCCGCTGGGGTGCGCCGTATCGAGGCGATCACCGGCGAGGGCGCGCTGGCCTATTTCCGCGAGCAGGAGACGCGTCTGGCGCGCATCGGCGAGCGCCTCAAGGCCAAGCCGGAGCAGGTCGAGGAGCGCGTCGAATCGCTGGTGGAGCGCAACCGCAGCCTGGAGAAGGAGCTCGAGCGGCTCAAGGCCAAGCTGGCCAGTGCCGCCGGTAGCGACATGCTCAGCCAGGCGCGCGAGGTTGCCGGGGTGCGGGTATTGGCCACTCAACTCGAGGGTGTCTCGGCCAAGGAGCTGCGCGGCGTTCTCGACCAGCTCAAGAACAAGCTCGGTTCGGGCATCGTGGTGCTCGGCGTGGCGGACCAGGAGGCCGGCAGGGTGAGTCTTATTGCCGGCGTCACCGATGACCTGACCGGCAAGGTCAAGGCCGGCGAGCTGGTCAACCATGTGGCTTCGCAGGTCGGCGGCAAGGGCGGTGGCCGACCCGACATGGCCCAGGCCGGCGGTAGCGATGTCGTGGCTCTACCAGGCGCGCTGGAGAGTGTGCCAGGCTGGGTCGAGGCACGGCTCTCGTAGCGGTTGAACAGGGACGGTAGCGCATGCTCCGTCCCTGTGTGCATGGACACATCTTTCACTCATCCGGGCGCGACCCCGCTCGACATACGAGGGAAAAAACGCAGATGGCACTATACGTACAGAAATTCGGCGGCACCTCGGTGGGCTCCGTGGAGCGCATCAAGGCCGTGGCCGAGAAGGTCAAGGGCTTTCGTGACGACGGCCATCAGGTGGTGGTCGTGGTCTCCGCCATGAGCGGCGAGACCAACCGTCTGATCGCCATGGCCAACGAGATCAACGACGAGCCCACGCCGCGCGAAATGGACATGCTGGTTTCCACCGGCGAGCAGGTGACCATCTCGCTGCTGGCTCTCGCCCTGCACAAGCTGGGCGTGCCGGCCACCTCCTATACCGGCTCCCAGGTGGGGATCCTGACCGACAGCGCCCACACCAAGGCACGCATCCAGCGTATCGAGACCGACGAGATGCGCGAAGACCTCGACGAGGGCAAGGTGGTCGTGGTCGCCGGCTTCCAGGGGGTCGACGAGGAGGGCAACATCACCACCCTCGGTCGCGGCGGCTCCGATACCACCGGCGTGGCGCTGGCGGCGGCGCTGGGCGCCGACGAGTGCCAGATCTACACCGACGTCGATGGCGTCTATACCACCGATCCACGGGTCTGCTCGAAGGCACAGCGCCTCGACACCATCACCGTCGAGGAGATGCTGGAGCTGGCGAGCCTTGGCTCCAAGGTGCTTCAGATCCGCTCGGTGGAATTCGCCGGTAAGTACAATGTCCCGCTGCGTGTGCTGTCCAGTTTTCAGGATGGCCCCGGCACCCTGATCGTTGCTGAATCCGACCAAGACGAGGACTCCATGGAAGAACCGCTGATCTCAGGCATCGCCTTCACCGCCAACGAGGCCAAGCTGACGCTGCTCCACACGCCGGACGTGCCTGGCGTCGCCTCGCGCATTCTCGGACCGATCGCCGATGCCAACATCGAAGTCGACATGATCGTGCAGAACGTGGCGCCTGCCGGTGACTACACCGACTTCACCTTCACCGTGGCCAAGGGGGATTACAAGAAGACCCTCAAGATCCTCGAGGAGCAGGTGATCCCCGATCTGGGCGGCGGTGAGGTCAATGGTGACGATAACATCGCCAAGGTCTCGCTGGTCGGTGTGGGAATGCGCTCACATGCCGGCGTGGCGTCCAAGATGTTCCGCGTCCTGGCCGACGAGAACATCAACATCCGCATGGTCTCCACCTCGGAAATCAAGATTTCGGTGGTGATCGACGAAAAACAGATGGAACTTGCCGTTCGCGCCCTGCACACCGCTTTTGGTCTGGATAAGAGCGATATCGAAAGCGAATAGGGAAGTTACAAGAAAATTAACAAGGTACGGACGACTAAAGGCGGTGCCTTTTCTACTCTGTTGGGGAGTTGCTGCCTGGGGAAGCGACGGTCTGATGAGATTGGTACGGCTTCCCTTCAACGCTGTCATGATGTCATGGTGGGGTTGGTGGTGGTGCACAGTAGAGAAAATGTTACATAATGCAAGCAGCAGCTTAGCGTCGATGGGATCGACGCGTATCCCGTTGCTAGTCGTCTGAGAAGGAGATCAGTCATGCTCATCCTGACCCGCCGTGTCGGAGAAACGCTGATGATCGGTGATGACATCACCGTGACCGTCCTTGGCGTCAAGGGCAATCAGGTCCGCATTGGCGTCAATGCCCCCAAAGATGTCGCTGTGCATCGTGAAGAGATCTATCAGCGCATCCAACGGGAGAAATCCGACGAAGAAGGGGGAAGTGGTCCGTCTTCGTAACGGAGCGCCGTTTCCGATCCTTCCAGCACAGGAAACAAATCACTGAATATGCTGGACAAAGGCTCGGGGAAACGATAGGATATGCGCCGTGTCGTTGAGGGAGAGGTGGCCGAGTGGCTGAAGGCGCTCCCCTGCTAAGGGAGTATGGGGTTTATAGCCCCATCGAGGGTTCGAATCCCTCCCTCTCCGCCATTCGACATGTTGTCGTTGTTCGAAGCGTAATGTGCGCCCGTAGCTCAGCTGGATAGAGTACCTGACTACGAATCAGGTGGTCGGAGGTTCGAATCCTCCCGGGCGCGCCACGATGGGTGAGTATGAGCATGACTGTGTCATCTCTCGCCGTGCGGTTCGAAGAAAGGCATTCTGCCAGCAAGATCGTCGGATCTTGCCACTAGCGCCCGTAGCTCAGCTGGATAGAGTACCTGACTACGAATCAGGTGGTCGGAGGTTCGAATCCTCCCGGGCGCGCCAGATTTCGACCCGTCCTCGTCAGAGGGCGGGTCTTCTGTCTGTGTCCCTGGCACCTGTGCCGGACACGCGTATCGACTAGCCGAGCCGGCATGGGATGATGCCGGTCGCGCGATCGTTTGGGTGCCCTCGTGAGTCGATGGGCACCCTTTTTTATTCCCTCCTGCTCGTCTCCTGCGGTGCCTTCGGGCCGGCTCAGGCTGGCTCGAGCGTGCCGTGAGCCGGCGCTTCATGGGGCTGGGCAAGCCTGGCGAGCAGCGTCTCGAGCTCGTTGATGCGCTTGACCGCCTGGAAGCGTTGGGCCGCTTCGGCATCGCGCTGTCGCATGTGATTAAGCCATTGCTTTACCAGGGAGGTGACAATACGGTCGGGGAGTGTGATACGCTGCAATGCAGCAAAGTCTGCCAGAACCTTGGCGCGGGCCTGCCAGGGAGTGGCGGCTAGCTGCTCGCCGGTTGCCAGCCAGTGGCGTATGCGCGGCGCCAGCCAGGGGTCGGCCAGCGCGCCTCGGCCCAGCATGACGTCGCGACAGCCCGAGAGGGTGCGGGCCTTCCAGTAGTCCTCGAGGCTCCAGATGTCGCCGTTGGCCACGACTGGAATGCTCAGGTGGCGGCGGATACGGCCGATCCACTCCCAGTGAGCCGGAGGTCGGTAGCCCTCGTCTCGAGTGCGGGCATGCACGACCAGTTGCGTGGCGCCGCCGTCCTCTGCGGCCTTGGCGCAGTCGAGCGCCAGGCGGCGATGCGAGAAGCCGAGGCGGATCTTGGCCGTGACCGGTATCTCGTCGCCCACGGCCGCGTGCACGGCCGCTACGGCCGCGTGCACCCGGCGAGGGTCGCGTAGCAGCGAGGCGCCGCCGTCATGCCGGTTGACCAGCTTGGCCGGGCAGCCGAAATTGAGATCGATGGCGCTGGCGCCGAGTTTTCTCGCCTGTTCGGCATTGGCCGCCAGTGCCGCTGGATCGCTGCCGAGCAGTTGGAGAGCCACCGGCACGCCTGAAGGCGTCGTCACGCGCCTGTCGAGCTCGGGGCAGTGACGCAGGAAGACCTTGGGTGGCAGGCGGGCGTCGACGACGCGGACGAATTCCGTCACCGTCCAGTCGAAGCCGGGCTGGCGGGTCAGCAGGTCGCGGGTATGAGCATCGATCACGCCCTCCATGGGGGCGAGACCGATCCTACCTTGTAGTAAAACAACAACGTTGGCTTCCACCATAGGTCGCTTGCAATCCACCTCGAGTGGGGGCAGTTTATATGGCCGACTTGAAAGCTTATCGGCATGTTGGCGTCAGTTCGCCAATAAGTCGCGAAGAATAAGGGAGATAATGCATGCGGGACGAACAGCTGCTGCTGGATGGTCTGGCCCTGATGGGGGTCGGCATGGGGTTTGTTTTTGTTTTTCTTACGCTCCTCGTGCTCGTCACCACCCTGATGTCATGGGTCGTATGCCGCCTGGCGCCGGCTACCCCTCCAGCTCCCGCGCCCGTCTCCAAACCCTCTGGCCGTGCGGACGACGCGGAGCTGATGGCTGCCATCACTGCCGCCATCCATCGCTATCGCCGCCGCCATCGCCGCTGATCGACGCCGCAGCGGCCGCCAATACTACTACATAACATGCCATTCACGGGATCATTGTCATGAGTGAGACCAACCGCCCGCTGGGCATCACCGACGTCGTCCTGCGCGACGCCCACCAGTCGCTATTCGCCACTCGCATGCGCCTCGACGACATGCTGCCGATCGCCGAGAAGCTCGATCGGGTCGGCTTCTGGTCGCTGGAGTCCTGGGGCGGTGCCACCTTCGACGCTTGTATCCGCTATCTCGGCGAGGATCCGTGGGAGCGGATACGGGCGTTGAAGGAGGCCATGCCCAACACGCCGCAGCAGATGCTGCTGCGCGGACAGAACCTGCTCGGCTACCGCCATTATGCCGACGATGTCGTCGATCGCTTCGTCGAGCGTGCCAAGATCAACGGCGTCGATGTGTTCCGTGTGTTCGATGCCATGAACGACCCGCGCAACCTGGAGCGGGCCATCCAGGCCGTGCGCAAGGTGGGGGGGCACGCCCAGGGCACCATCTCCTATACCGTGAGCCCGGTGCACACTCTCGACAGCTGGGTGGAGCTCGCCGAGACCATCGCCGCCATGGGCGCCGATTCCCTGGCGATCAAGGACATGGCCGGCCTGCTGGCGCCCTATGATGCCTATGAACTGGTCACGCGGCTGAAGAAGACGCTGTCGATTCCGATCCACATGCAGTGCCATGCCACCACCGGCATGTCTACCGCCACGATTCTCAAGGCGGTGGAAGCCGGCATCGACAACGTCGACACGGCGATCTCCTCCATGTCGATGACCTACGGCCACAGCCCTACCGAATCGGTGGTGGCGATCCTCAAGGGCACCGGGCGCGATACCAATCTCGATCTCGAGCTGCTCGAGGAGATCGCCGGCTACTTCCGCGAGGTGCGCAAGAAGTACGCTGCCTTCGAAGGTTCGCTCAAGGGCATCGATTCGCGCATCCTGGTCGCCCAGGTGCCGGGCGGCATGCTCACCAACATGGAGAGCCAGCTCAAGGAGCAGGGCGCCGGCGACAAGCTCGATGACGTGCTTGCCGAGATTCCACGCGTCCGCGAAGACCTGGGTTTCATTCCGCTGGTGACGCCTACCTCGCAGATCGTCGGCACCCAGGCGGTGATGAACGTGATGATGGGCGAACGCTACAAGTCGATTTCCAAGGAGGTCCAGGCGCTGCTCAAGGGTGAATATGGCGCCGCCCCGGCTCCGTTCGACAAGGCGCTGCAGAGCCGTGTGCTGGAAGGCGGCGAGCCGATCACCTGTCGTCCTGCCGATCTGCTCGAGCCCGAAATGGAGCGCCTGGCTGCCGAACTCAAGGAGAAAGCCAAGGCCGACGGTATCCGCCTCGCCGAGGGCGAGCGTGAGATCGATGACGTGCTGACCTACGCGCTGTTCCCGCAGATCGGGCTCAAGTTCCTCAAGAACCGCGACAACCCCGATGCCTTCGAACCGGCCCCCCAGGCGCCGGGCCAGGAGTCGCCCAGCGCCAACCTGCCGGCTTCTTCAGCGCAGGGGGCCAAGGTGCCCGCGGCTCCCGCCGCAGCGTCCGCCGGCCCCGAGACCTATACCGTCACGGTCAACGGCAAGCAGTATGTGGTCGAGGTCGCCGAAGGCGGCGAGATCGGCGCGATTCAGGAGCAGGCTCAGCCCCAGGCCGCTGCGCCGGCAGCGTCGAGCGGTGAAACGGTCTCCGCCCCGCTGGCCGGCAACATCTTCAAGGTCAACGTGCGCCCGGGCGATACGGTCGCGGAGGGTGACGTGGTGATCATCCTCGAAGCCATGAAGATGGAGACCGAAGTGCGTGCCGCCAGCGGCGGTACCGTCTCCGAGGTCAAGGTTGGCGAGGGCGACAGCGTCGCCGTCGGCGACGTCCTGATCGTGCTGTAAGGGCCTGCGTTCCATGGACAAGTTATTGACCCTGTGGGAGGGTTCCGGCCTCTACAATCTGACCCTAGGCCAGGCGGCCATGATCCTGGTGGGGCTGGTGCTGCTCTACCTGGCCATCGCCAAGAAGTTCGAGCCGCTGCTGCTGGTGCCGATCGGCTTTGGCGGCATTCTCGCCAACATTCCCGAAGCCGGGCTGGCGATCTCGGCGCTGGACCAGGCCATCGAGGTGGCTCGCCCGGCGGTGCTGCAGCAGATCGCCGCCGCACTGGGGGCCACCCTCGATCCGCTGGCGGACGTGGAGACATGGCGCACCTCGCTCAAGCTGCTGGCCCACGACAGTGCCTCGCCCGATCAGCTGCGGGCCGCTCATGACGTGGCGGTCAACGTCGGTTACAGCGACGGCATGCTCTACGTCTTCTACTCCGTTGCCGTGGCCTCCGGCATCGCCCCGCTGCTGATCTTCATGGGCGTGGGCGCGATGACCGACTTCGGCCCACTGCTGGCCAATCCGCGCACCCTGTTCCTGGGGGCTGCGGCGCAGTTCGGCATCTTCGCCACGCTGTTCGGTGCGGTGGGGCTGTCGTCGCTCGGGATCATGGACTTCTCGCTGCAACAGGCTGCGGCCATCGGCATCATCGGTGGTGCCGACGGGCCCACCTCGATCTACGTCTCGAGCGTGCTGGCACCGGAGTTGCTCGGCGCCATCGCCGTCGCTGCCTACGCCTACATGGCGCTGGTGCCGATGATCCAGCCGCCGATCATGCGGCTGCTCACCACCCGGCGTGAGCGTGAGATCACCATGACCCAGCTGCGTCCGGTCTCCAAGCTGGAAAAGATCGTCTTCCCGCTGTCGTTGCTGCTGCTGGTGGCCCTGTTCCTGCCGGATGCCGCGCCGTTGCTGGGCATGTTCTGCTTTGGCAACCTGATGCGCGAATGCGGCGTGGTGGAGCGTCTCACCGACACCGCCCAGAACGCATTGATCAACATCGTCACCATCGTGCTCGGTCTGTCCGTGGGCTCCAAGCTCATGGCCGAGAGTTTCCTGGCCATGGAAACGCTGGGGATCATGGGGCTGGGCATCGTGGCCTTCGCCATCGGTACCGCGGCCGGCGTGCTGATGGCCAAGCTGATGAACCTGGTCAGCCGCATGCCGATCAATCCGCTAATCGGTTCGGCGGGGGTCTCGGCGGTGCCCATGGCCGCGCGGGTGTCCAACAAGATCGGCCTCGAGGCCAATCCGCACAATTTCCTGCTGATGCATGCCATGGGGCCCAACGTGGCCGGCGTGATCGGTTCGGCGGTGGCCGCTGGGGTAATGATCAAGTACCTGGGCTGAGCGACACGCAACGGCAGGAGCCCGCCAGCGCGAGCTGGCGGGCTCCTTTGCGTCGTGGCGACCTCACCGCGACGGCGGGGTGCGCTCATGATGTCGTGACGCTACCGGCACGGCTCTGGCTGGTAGTGGCGGCCGGGCTCTCCTGGGCCAGCTCGAGATCCTCTTCCACCCATAGCTGGCAGGCCAGGCGATAGCCCTGCTCGAGACGCGTGCCAAGCATCTTCTTCTCTTTCCAGTTGGGCTCTGGCAGCGCTTCGCCGCCCTTGATCACCTTGCACATGCACTTGGCGCACTTGCCCATGCCGCAGCCGTAGCTGAGGTGGGGATAGGGAAACTGGCGGATTCCGGCGCGCACGACCAGGTTGGTGTTGGGCTGGACTTCGCCTTCGAAGACTTCGCCGTTCTTGTGAATCTTGATCAGGGGCATGGCATTCACCTGGCTCGTTGTCGTCGTAGCGTGCTTAGGGTCTAGGAGGCCCCTAGGGCGCGCGAGCATTAGATTGTGATGGCATATGGTATACCATGTGCCATAAGGTTGATTTCGTCAACCCTCGTTTCCTCTTCTGCTGCGGAAAACGACACCCTGGCGCCTCGGCCAGGGTGCCGCGATGCCGAGAAGGCTAGAGCAGCACTATCGCGAGCAGGCATGCCGCGACGATACCGGAGATCACCGGCACGAAGTTGCGCCGCACCAGAGCCGAGGGGCTGACCCCGGCAATGCCGGCGTCGGCCGCCACGCCGAAGGCCCAGGCCGCCAGCGTGCCCCCGCCAGCGAAGATCGCCGCTACCTGGCCGAGGGCGGCCAGTACATGCACGTCGACCCCGGCACCGGTGCCCAGGGCGCCGGACAGCGAGCCCACCAGCGGCAGGCCGGAGAAGCCCGAGCCATCCATGCCGGAGAGCAGGCCGATGAACGCCATGCCAAAGGTCAGCAGGAAGACATTGCCGTCGATGTAATGGCCGATGTTGTGGCCGATGTCGAACAGATAGCCGGCGGCGCTGGCGCCGATCACCTGCGAGGAGTGCTCGGGATGGCCGAGGAAGAAGAACCCGGCGATCGGGATGATCGGGGCGAAGATCTTGATGGCGAAGAAGAAGCCTTCGCGGGTATAGGTGCTGATGCCGTCCAGGGCGTGGTGGCCGTGGGAGGCGAATGAAGAGAGCACCAGCAACACGGTAGCCGTGCCGCCCAGCAGTGCCGTGGCGCCGCCGCCGCGGATCGCCTGGTCGGGCAGGAACAGCGCGCGATAGATCATCAGCCCCGCGATGCCGAGCAGGATGACCGGCACGGCGATGGCAAAGAGACGTGCATAGGGGCCGGCGGCAGGCTCATCCACTTCCTTGACGGTGTCGGCCTGAACGGCGGCGGCTCCTGCCGAGCGGGGACTGAAGACTTCATCGGTCTTGGGTGCTTGGAGTACACCGGAGCGCATGTCGCGGCGCAGGTGGATACAGGCGAGGGTGATCGCTACCACGCCCACCACCAGGGAGAACAGCAGGGTATAGGGCACCAGGGTGGTGGTCTCGATACCGGCGGCACCGGCGGTCAGGCGGCTGGCGCCCTGAATCACCGGGTCGGCGGAGAGCGCCATGCCATGACCGAACAGATTCACTGCCATGGCGGCGCCGATGGCCGGCAGGCCCACTTGCATGGCCACGGGGATCAGCACGGTGCCGACCAGTGCCACGGCCGGGGTCGGCCAGAAGAAGGCAGCGGCGATGTACATGGTGATACCGACGACGAAGAACGCGGTCCAGGGGCCGACCATCAGCTTCTTCATCGGCGCCACCATCAAGCGATCGGCGCCCTGGTGCTGGAGCGACTTGAGCATGGCGACCATCAACGCGATGACCAGCATGATGTCGAACAGCTCGGTGCCGGCATTGAGCAGGGCACGGAAAACCACCTGAACGGCGAAGATGAGCTGGTTGAGTCCACCCTCGTGAGGAGCTTCGGCCAGTAGGCCCAGCATGAAGATACCGGCAATGGAGGGGATGATCACACCCTTGCGGAAGCCGATGGAAACGAAGATCGCCAGGATCACCAGGAGAAAGACCCAGTGCGAGGCGGTGAGAGGTATCTGTTCGAGTTGTTCCATGTTGCACCTTGTCGTGTCGTCAGGCTTGGCGATGGCGGCGCCGAGGGTGTCGGGCGGCTCATCGACTGCTTGTAGTTGTCGGTTGCTGCATTGCCACGGTTGTCGTTGCCTTGCATGTCACGAAAGTGGTGCTTTGACATCTTTCGCACATGTCATTCGCTCATCTCGGCGGTTGTCGCATTGGGTTCTCCTGTCTCGATGGGTAGCTTTCCATGAGGAATCGGTCGTTGTCCTCTAGCCCAGCAGCAAGCCGCCGTAGGCCAGTGCGCCGACCACCACGAGGGCGGGGTGCGCCTTGAAGCGGAGCAGGGCAAGCGCTGCTGCCGCCGCAATGATCAGGGTATGGACGAGCCCGGCGCCGGCCAGGCCTTCCGCGAAGAAGCTCACCACCAGGCCGGCCATCATGATGGCGATCACAGGGCGAACCCACTGGCTCATGCGCTTGACCCGGGGCGACTCGCGATAGCGGTAGAGCAACCCCAGGGCGCCCAGCATCAACAGCAGCGTGGGCACCACGGTGGCGAAGACGGCCACGATGGCACCGCCGGCCCCGGCCACCTCGTAGCCGACGTAACCGGCCATCTTGGTGGCGATCGGACTCGGCAGTGCATTGCCCAGGCCCAGGATTTCGGCGAACTCCTGCGCATTCATCCAGCCATAGCGCCCCACCACTTCGGCTTCGATCAGTGGAATGATCGCCGGGCCACCGCCGTAGCCGATGATGTTGGGAATGAAGAAGGCCAGGAAGAGCTGGACATAGATCATTGCGCTGTCCCCTCGACGGCTTTGTTCTTGGTCAGGGGTGGCAGCAAGGCAGCCACCAGCAGCGCGCCGATCACCAGGCCGGGATGAACACCAAGCCAGTAGATCAGCCCGCCCGCCACGCCTGCCATGAGCAGGCTGACGATCCATCCCAGCGCCAGTCGCGACTTGTTCAGGAAGTCCCAGGCGAGCTGGGCCATCATCACCATCACCACCGGCACCATGCCTTGGCTCATGCCGTGGATCCAGGCCACGTCGCGGTAGCGGCTGAACAGGCCGAGCAGCAGGATCATCGCCACGATCATCGGCAGAATCACCGCCAGCACGGCATTGAGGCAGCCCAGCGCACCGCCGACCCGATAGCCGATGTAGCCAGGCATCTTGGTGGCAATGGGGCCCGGCAAGGTATTGGCGATGGCCAGGACATCGGCGAACTCTTCATCTTCCAGCCAAGCGTGCCTTTTGACCACCTCTTGGTGTACCAAAGGGATCATCGAAGGCCCGCCGCCGAACCCGAGAAGGCCAATTCGAAGGAAGGAGAAGAACAGCTTGCCCTGTTGAGATGCCGCCATGTCAGAGGGTATCCTTTGCTGTATTCCAAGAAAAATCACCTGTAAAACAATGAGTTCTATAATTCCTTGGTGGTTTTTTCATAGAAATAATCGATTATTTGACCTAGAGTATGATCACGCGAGACGAGTCGTCAAGATAGGTATACCAAATTCCAAAAATCGAATGGAGTCACGCCATGACCCAAGCTACCCGTCCTGGGAGCGCTACTACGGCAAGTCGGATCTACGAAGCGCTGCGCCAGGACCTGCTCAACGGGCGTTTCGGCGCCGGTGAACGGCTGTCGATCACGCGGCTTCGCGAAACCTACCAGGTGGGGCTGAGCCCGTTGCGCGAGGCGCTCAACCGCCTGGCGGCCTATGGGCTATTGCGCCAGGAGAATCAGCGCGGCTTTCGCGTGCTGGAGCTGACACGAGCGGAGCTCGCCGACATTACCGAGATGCGCCGTCAGCTCGAGGGCATGGCTCTGGAGCTGGCGATCCAGCATGGCGACGATGAGTGGGAGTCCCAGCTGTTGGCGGCCAATCACCGCCTGGGGCGCGCGGGTGAAGGCACGCCGGTGGGCGAATGGGAGCAGCTGCATACGCGCTTTCACAACGCCCTGGTGGCCCCTTGCGGTTCGACCTGGCTGCTGCGCTTCATCTCCCAGTTGCACGACCAGTTCGACCGCTATCGGCGCGTGGCGCCGCGTGCCCAGGAGCTACGCCATCGTCTCGACGCCCAGCATCAGGAGCTGGTCGATCTGGCCCTGGCTCGTGATGCCCGCCGCGCCCGGGCATTGATCGAGGAGCACATCACACTCTCCAGCGAGGTGGCCAAGCGCAGCTGTCGCCCGGCCTGACGATCCATTGCGGAGACTTCTGAGGGGAACCTCTTTACAGGACGCGTTGAGTTCGGCTAGTTTTGGCTTATGGTATACCAAATGGCGTGCTGTGCTTGAGCCCAACGGCACGCCGCCTGCCGACGAGCCTTGTCGCGCAGGCGGTGAAAGCGCGCAGGCAGCGAACGAGAGCGGGAAAGAGGAGAGCGGGATGATGAGCGGGAAAGAAAGCGGGAGGGCAAGCTACCTTCTGACCGAGATGACCTGGCCCGAGGTCGAGGAAGCGCTCAAGAGCGTCAAGATGGCCATCGTCCCTGTCGGCGCCCATGAGCAGCACGGGCCGCACATGAGCGAGAGCTGCGATGCGGTGCTGGCCACGGAGATGGCCAAGCGGCTGGCGGCCAGGCTGCATCCGCTCGTTCTGGTGACACCGACGGTGAACATGGGCGTGTCGCCGCATCACCTCAACTTTCCCGGCACCATCAGCCTGCGTCCGGAGACCTTGCTGGCCGTGCTGCGCGACATGGTCGTCTCGCTGAAGCGCCATGGGATCGACAAGGTGCTGTTCCTCAACAGCCATGGCGGCAACCAAGGCACCCTGGGCCTGGCCTGTGCCAGCTTCGCCCAGGAGCTGGGGGTCGACTGCTATTACGCCAAGACCACGGCCTCGGCCAAGCAGGCCATGCAGAAACATATCTCCTCGCCTCTGTACGGCCATAGCTGCGAGCGCGAGGTCTCCGAGGCCTATTATCTCGCGCCCCACCTGGTACGTCCCGAGCGGCTGGAGAAGGGCGATATCGTTCACGGCGGGCGCTGGGAGGGAATGCGCCCGGGCAAGCCGCTGCAGGGCTTCTACCGCTATGAGGAAATGACGCGCAACGGCTGCATCGGCGATGCCACCCGGGCGAGCCTCGAGATCGGCAAGGCGATCGTCGAAGAGGCGCTGGAAGAGCTGTCGCGGGCGGTGCGTACGGTATTGGCCGAGCCCGCACAGGCCCGCGCTACGCACGGCGAAGGCGAACTCGCCGTTTGAGACCTGCCGCAACGAGGCGTCACGCAGCCGGCGTCACGATGACAACGAGCACGAATCCAACAAGAGGGCAGCGAGATGTACATCATTCTGACCAGCAAGCTGGGCGAATACGATGCCAGGCCGGGGCAGGGCATCGCCCCGGTCGAGTGCTACGAGTACTTCTTCTACGGCCGCAAGAAGGCCGATTTCACCATTGCCGAAGTCACTGCTGACCAGGGCAGGGTCAGCATCGTCGAGACCGGCGAGGGTGGCCAAACCAACAGCGTACCGCTGAAGTTCTTCGAGCACTTCGACACGCTGGAGGCGGCCCGCGCCGAGCTGGAGCAACTGGTCACCTTCGGCTCCATCGACGCACGCCTGGAGAGGGCACCGCTGCACTGAGTGACGGCGCGCTCCCCCGACTCTTCCCGCCCCTGTGCGTCGGTACGGGGCGAATTGTCTGGCCCTTCGTGTACCAGATACCGCTGCGGTGCTTCGCTATGCTAAAATGCGGGTTTCCTTTCCATAGCGCCCATAGCCGCGAGACAGCCGAAGGTAGCCCGAATGGCCGAGACCTGGACCCAGGAAGACCTCTCTCCGATCCGTGACAAGGTATACGCCTATCTCAAGGACGCCATCCTGCGCGGCGAGTACAAGGCAGGCGATCGCCTGGTCGAGCGAGTGCTGGCCGAGAAGCTCAACATCAGCCGCACGCCGATCCGCGAGGCGCTGTTCCGTCTCGAGACCCAGCGCTTCGTGCGCACGGTGCCGCGCAAGGGAGTGGTGGTCAACGAGATCACCCAGGCGGAGATCCTCGAGGTGTTCATGATCCTGGCCTCGCTGGAGTCGCTCGCCGCGCGCCTGGCAGCGCAGAAGATCAACGATGAAATCGCCGCCGAGATCGACCGGCTCATGGCCGAGATGGACGAGGCCCTGAACGACGGCGGCGGCGATGCGGTCGAGCTCAACGTCAAGTACAACGACCTGATCGGCCGGGCCTCCGGCAATCCCAAGCTGCACGAGATGCTGGTCGACCTGAAGGACTACGTGCGTGCCTTCTCCAATCTCAGCGCCGCCCTGCCGGGGCGTACCAAGGAAGCGCTGCGCGAGCACCAGGACATCCTCGGTGCCATCCGTGGCGGCGAGGAGGACCTGGCCGAGAGCTTTACCCGCATCCACCTGGAGAAGTCGCGCAAGGCCTACATGAGCCGCTCGCAGGTCTGACGGGAAAGAAGACAGGCAGGACGAAACGAGCCGGGCGCCGCATTGCGAGCGCCCGGCCTCGTTGTGACCGTCATCGGCCGACAGGCTGCTAGCCGATCACCAGCGGCGAGGAAAGATTCCTCAGCGCCCGGGCAACGCTCATTGCGACGATGTAGCCGGTCTTGGGATTGTTCGGCGACGGTGTGTTCTGCACCTCGATGCGGACCTCGCCGAACAGGCCCTTGGCGGACACCTCATGCACGTTCTTGTCGATGGTCGGGTCGACCAGTACGCGCACCTCGGTGGCCTCGAAGCCCACGCCGGCCAGGCTCAGTGCCGCCGACACGTTGACGCTCTCGGGGAACACTCGGGACGACTCGCGGGCGTTGCCCTCGAAGATCACCGTTGGCTGCGTCACCGTGTCGAGATCGACCACCTCCTCGGCAAAGGTGCCGCGCCAGGCTTTCACCGGCTTGCGAGTGGTCAGCGTGACCCGCTCCAGCGGCCCCTGGGCGGCGGCAGCGATGCGGTCGAGTCCGGCGATCGCTGCCGAGGGCACCAGCACGCGCCTGCCATGCCGGCTGGCGCTCTCCATCACCCGGTCATGCAGCGCCTGGTCGCAGAAAGCGCCGACGGAGACCACCATGAAATCGCAGCCGTGGGCAAGCGAGGTCTCGGCATAGCGGACCACGGCCGCGTGGCCCGCCGTCTCCACTACCACGTCAGGAGTGCAGGCGAAGAAGGCCTCCTCGCTGTCGGTGAAGTGACAGCCTTCCAGGGCAACGTCGGCATACTTGGCCACGTCGCGCACCAGCACGGCGACCAGGCGGCTGTTGCCCGCCTGGCCGCCGATGATGGCCTCGGCGACGTCCTTGCCGGCGGTGCCATAGCCGATGAGGCCGACCCGTGTCGTCTTCTCGCTGTTGGTCATGGCGCTGCTCATGCCTCCGCCTTGGGCTGAACCTGCCGTGCGCTGGTGCCGCCCTTGGGCGCCTCTTCCCAGGAGACCTTGACGTCACCCTTGAGGAAGGTCTGGCAGGCCAGTCGGTAGCCCTGCTCGAGTTCCTCGGCGGAGAGCAGCTTCTCTTCCTTCTTCTTCACCGCGTCGGTGTTTTCGCGGCCCTCCTCGATGAGGCACTTGCAGGTACCGCACAGGCCGCCACCGCACTTGAACGGGATACCGCCCTTCTCGCGCAGCGATACGCGCAACAGGTTGGAGTCCTGGGGGGCGCTGACGACCTTGCCGTCGTTGGTAATGAAAGTGATATCCGGCATGTCGATTACCTCGCTAGATCGGGTGATGCCTCAGGCCACGCTGCCGTCGAGCTCATGGGTGAAGTTGAAGCTGTCGGCGAAGATCCGTTCGACCTCGAGGCCGCGCTGGGAAAAGCTCGTCTTGGCGGCGGCGATCATCGGTGGGGGGCCGCACAGGTAGGCGTCGAAGGCCGCAAGGTCGTCGTGATCCTCGCATACGGCTTGGTGAACGAAGCCACGGCGTCCGCCCCACTGCGGGTCGGGCTCAGAGAGCACCGGTACGTAACGGAAGTCGGGCAGCGTGCGTGCCCAGTGGCGCAGCTGCTCGTCGAGGTAGAGATCCTCGGCGCGACGCACGCCCCAGTAGAGGGCGATGCCGGGGCGTAGCGGGTCGTCCTTGAGCGATTCGATGATGCTCTTGATCGGCGCCAGGCCGGTGCCGCCGGCCACCATCAGCAGCTCGCGGGGGCTCGTGGCGTCGTGGCGGAAGGCGCCCAGCGGCAGCTCCACGTCCAGGGTGTCGCCGGGCTGGTAGTGGGTCTCGAGGCGGCCGGTGAAATAGCCGCCCGGAACGCGGCGGATATGGAAGTCGAACAGCTCACCGTTGGGCGGCGAGGCCATCGAGAAGCTGCGTGGGCTGCCGTCGTCGAGCATCACGTTGAGGTACTGGCCCGGATGGAACCGCACGTCGCTCGCCGTGGGGATACGCAGCACCAGGTGGGTCACGTCGTGGCTGAGCTTGTCCAGCCGCTCGATGGTGGCGACATGGAAGTCGGCGGGCACGTGCCCTTCCGGCAGCAGGCTGGCGCTGATGGTCAGGTCGCTGCAGGCCCGGGCCTGACAGGCCAGGGCGTAGCCTTCCCCGGCTTCCTCCTCGGTCAGCCCGAAGGGAAACTCCTCGTAGTCGACGCGTCCTTCCAGCAGCTTGACGCGGCAGGCGCCGCAACCGCCGAAGCGGCAGTCGTGCACCAGCGGAAAGCCCGCGCGCTCGGCGGCCTCGAGCAGTGGCTCTCCCGGCTGGGCGTCGAAGGAGTCGGAGGATTCGGAGAGAGTAATACGGTAGCTCATGGCAGCCTCCTCGAGCGCACCCGTGTCAGGCAGTCTTGTCGTTGTCTGCCGGGTGTCGGCGCTTGGCCGTTCGTCAGGGGTCGGCAAGAGGCGTGGCCGCTTGCCGACACTATCGTCGGAGCCGTAGGGCTCACTTCTTGATGTCGGCCTCGACCATCACCTCATGGCCCGACTCGCGCAGATGGTCCTGTAGGGCCTTCAGCGCGGCGAGGCCGGCCTGGGTGTCCTGCTCGCCGTTGCCGCCGCTCAGGCCCACGCCGCCGATCACCTCGCCATCGACCACGATGGGGAAGCCGCCGACGAAGACGGCGAACTTGCCCTCGAAGCTCCACTGGATGCCGAAGGCCTCGTTGCCCGGCAGGGCGGGACCGTTGGGAGCGGTGTTGAAGAGGTGGGTGGAGCGCTTGTGGCCGGCGGCGGTGAAGGCCTTGTTCCAGGCGATCTGCGGGCCGGTGACGCGAGCGCCATTCATGCGCTCCATGGCCAACGGGTAGCCGCCGTCGTCCACCACGCAGATGGTTTCCAGCACGCCGATCTCCTCGGAGCGCTGCTTGGCGGCTTCCACCATCAGCTTGGCTTCTTCCAATTCCAGTCGAAATACCTGTTTCATCGGGTCACCTTGTCGTCGGGTTGTCGTTGTAGGGGGGCTCAGCAGCCGAGATAGACGGTCTTGGTCTGGGTGAAGAAGTCGAGTCCGGCGCGTCCCGATTCACGGAAGGTCGAGGTGCTCGACTGCTTCAGTCCGCCGAAGGGGGCGTTGACCAGGTTGCCGGTGGTGGTGCGGTTGATCTTCACCGTGCCGGCCTGGATATCGAGCGGGAAGCGCTGGATGTAATCGAAGTTCTTCGTCACCAAAGCGGCGGAGAGCCCATAGGGCGTATCGTTGGCCTTGGTGATGGCGTCTTCGTAGCCGTCGATCTCGATCACCGCCACGACCGGGCCGAAGATCTCCTCGCGGGCGATGCGCATTTCCTGGGTCACATCGCTGAAGATCGCCGGGGTGACGTAGAAGCCCTTGGCGTAATCGCCCTCGGTGAGGTGTTCGCCGCCGTGCACGTGGGTCGCTTCCTGCCTGCCCGTCTCGATGTAGCCGAGCACGGTATCGAGCTGCTGACGGGTGGCCAGCGGGCCGATCTGGGTGCCCTCGGTCATGCCGTTGCCGATCTTCAGCGTCTTGACCTTCTCTACCAGGCGAGTGAGATACGCCTCCTTGCACGAGCGCGCGATCAGCACGCGACTGGTGCCGGTGCAGGCCTGCCCGGTGAGCGAGAAGCCGCCCTTCACGGTCAGGTCGACTGCGGTGTCGATGTCGGCATCCTCCAGCACGATCAGCGGGTTCTTGCCGCCGAGCTCCATCTGGGTGCGGGTGGCCATGGCCGCGGCGCGGTGGATGCGCTCGCCGGCGGCGGTGGAGCCGGTGAAGGAGATCGCCTTGACCACCGGGTTGGCGGTGATCTCCTCGCCGATCGCCGAGGCGGCGCCGGTGATGAAGTTGAACACGCCTGCCGGCACGCCGGCGTGATGCAGGGCTTCGGCCAGGCGATAGCCGATCAGCGGCGCATCCGACGAGGGCTTGAACACCACGCTGTTACCAGTGATCAGCGCCGGGGCGATCTTGCGCGCCGGAATCGAGATGGGGAAGTTCCACGGCGTGATGACGGTCGCCACGCCGAGCGGTTCGCGCTGGGTATAGACCGTCATCCTGGCGTCGTCCTGGGGGAAGGTCTCGCCGGTGATGGTTTGGCCTTCCACCGCGTAGAAGCGCAGGGTCTGGGCGGAGCGAGCTATCTCGTCGCGGCTGTTGGCCAGCAGCTTGCCTTCCTCGCGGGTCAGCTCCTGGGCGAACTGCTCGAGGTTCTCCATCAGGTAGTCGGCGGCGCGATTGAGGATCCTGGCGCGCTGCGAGATCGGCGTGGCCCGCCACTCGGTGAAGGCACGGTCGGCCGCTGCGATGGCCCGGCGCGCGTCCTCCGCGGTGCTGGCCTGGAACAGGCCGAGCAGATCGTCCTGGTCGGCGGGGTTACGGTTCTCGAAGGTGTTCCCCGAGCCGCTGGCGACCCACTGGCCGTCGATGTAGTTGAGAAACTGGGTTGCGTTATCCAAGACGCTTACCTCTTGTCGTCACTGGCTGTCGTCGCTGGCTTCTTCATGGCCCCGTGTCGCGCGGTGGGCATCTGCCGGCGCCGGGCCGGCAGACGCGAAAGCGCGGGGCGGGTGAGGCAGGGCCTCGCTCAGGCCGCCATGTCGAGCTCGGCGAGGGGCAGGTCGCCGGCAACGTAGTCGTAGTACAGCGCGGTGGTGTAGAGCAGGCGCATCTGGGCGCCGATCTCGCAGATCTTCAGGCAGCGCTGCTGCAGCTCGACGGTGTCGGCGTGCTCCAGCACGATCTGATAGCCACGCTCGCCGTGGATCTCGTCGGAGACGATGTGCAGGTCGAAGAACTCGACCTCTTCATCGGTGAAGCCGTACTTCTCGCGCAGGGTCGGGGTCTGCTTGCGGTAGATCGACGGCACCTGGGATTCCAGGCCGACCACCAGTGCTGCCACGGCGACCACCGGGTGCTCGCGCATGGCCACGGCATAGCACCAGCTCTGCAGGCCGCGGGTGGTCGGGGACATGTTGTCGGGGTTCTCGACGCGCTCACGGGTGGTGCCGCAGGCCTCGGCGAAGCGGATCAGCAGGTCGGTATGCCGGTCGCCGCCAAGTTCTTCCTCGTACATGTTCTGCAGCAGGAAATCCTTGGCTTCGGTGTAGGTGTCCGGCGTGTTGGCGTAAATGTACGCCAGGTAGTCGGCGAACGGGCCCACGTAGTGGTAGTGGTTCTCGGCCCAGCGGGCGAGGTGATCGCGAGACAGCTTGCCGCTGGCCCAGGCCACGCTGAACGGGGCCTTGTTGGCGCTCTTGCCCTTGATGGCTTCTTCCAGGGCGGTACGGAATTCATCGCGGTTCATCAACTGTGCCATGGGGAGGGACTCCTGATTGTGCCGTGCGCTGGCTGTCGCGAGTCAGCGCCCTTGTTGTTCAAAAATGTTGTTCAAGAAGGTTGTTCGAGCATGATGGTTTGCGTCATGGGCCTGGTAGGCCGGTGTCTTCGTGATGGCTCATGGTATACCAAAAGCCATGTAGGCAGCGTAAATTCCCCTCGCTTGGCCTGTCAAGGCTTTTTCCGACCTGGATCAGATTTTGTCGGAGGCGCACTGATCAAAGCAGTGAGAAAGGCGAAAGAAGCCCACAGTGGAGGGGTTGGTCATTGTTTCATGAAGAAAGGAAGATGTGCGGAGGCTAGGCAGGGAAGCAGTCTCGAGCAAAGGTGCTCGGTATACCATGCTGGCAGGAGAGTCTTGGTGACAACGACCGTGGGCGAGAGGCACGGACCTGCAGGGGAACCTGCAAGAGAGGGGAAGAACGGGCGCCATGCCGGGCATGGCGCCTTGGGCCCCTTGCGAACAGAGCAGCTACCAGGGCAAGACTGCGCCGTCGGTGCGCGGCTCGGTGCCGCCGCAGAGCACTCCGGTCGCGCTGTCGCGCAGGATGATCTGGCCACGGCCGAAGCTGATCGGGTCGGCCACCTTGACGATATGATGACCCCGTCGCGCCAGCGCCTGGGCCAAGTGATCGGGGAAGTGCGGTTCCACTTCCACGGTCCGCCCCTGGGTCCACTTCCAGCGTGGCAGGTCCAGCGCCGCCTGGGGGTTGAGGCGATCGTCGAGCATGGCGGCGACCACCTGCACATGGCCTTGTGGCTGCATGTAGCCGCCCATCACCCCGAAGGGGCCCACCGCTTCACCATTGCGGGTGATGAAGCCGGGAATGATGGTGTGGTAGGGGCGCTTGCCCGGGGCCAAGGCGTTGGCGTGGCCGGGGTCGAGCGAGAAGGACCAGCCGCGGTTCTGCAGGCTGATGCCGGTGCCCGGCACCACGATGCCCGAGCCGAAGCCTTTATAGTTGCTCTGGATGAACGACACCATGTTGCCGTCGCCATCGGCGGTCGCCAGGTACACGGTACCGCCGCGGATCGGGTTGCCGTGCTGGGGATCGAGCGCCCGTTCGCCGATCAGTTCGGCACGGGCCGTGAGATAGTCGTCGGCCAGTAGCTGCTCCACGCTCGGCCCCATGGCGTCGCGCTCGGTGATGTAGCGCCGGCCGTCGACGTAGCCCAGCTTGGTGGCCTCGATACGCCGGTGCAGGGTCTCCACCGGATCGCGTCCCTCCTCGCCCAGGCGCTCAAGAATGCCCAGCGCCTGCAGCGCGATCAGCCCGCTGCCGTTGGGCGGGATCTCCCAGATGTCGTGGCCGCGGTAACGCGTGCCGATCGGCTCGACCCACTCGGGCTGGAAGGCCGCGAGGTCCTCGCGGCGCAACAGGCCGCCATGCTCGCGGAAGAAAGCGTCGATGCGCTCGGCCAGCTCGCCCTCGTAGAACGCCCGGCCGTGGGTGTCGGCGATGGCGCGCAGCGTGCGGGCGTGGTCGGGTGCCGTCCAGCGCTCGCCGGGCCGCGGCGCACGGTCATCGGGAGCGAAGGTGTCGAACCACGGCTGGAAGACGGCATCGTCATACCGGGAATAGCTCTCGTAAGCCTCTTCCCACATCTGGTTGACGATGGGCGATACCGGGAAGCCCTCTTCCGCCAGGGCGATGGCCGGTGCCAGCAGCTCGGCGAAGGGCAGCTTGCCGAAGCGTTCGGAGAGCGCTGCCCAGGCGGCGGGCGCTCCCGGCACGGTGACCGGCAGCAGGCCATGGTCGGGGATGCGCTCGTGGCCCAGCGCCTTGACCGCCTCGATGGTCGCTGCCTTCGGCGCCGGGCCGCTGGCGTTCAAGCCGTGCAGCTCGCCGTTGACCCAGACGATGGCGAAGGCGTCGCTGCCCAGCCCGTTGGACGTGGGCTCCACCACGGTGAGCGCGGCGGCGGTGGCGATCGCCGCATCCACGGCGTTGCCGCCCTGCTGCAGGATCTGCATGCCGGCCTGCGCCCCGAGGGCCTGCGAGGTAGCGACCATGCCCCGGCTGCCGAACGCTGCCATGCGTCGCGAGGGGCTGGGGTAGTAGTGGGCATCATGCTGCATGGGGAGGCTCCTTGGAGGGTTTGGCCAGGTCCTCGGCCTGGCGCTGATGGCGTTGAATCTTGCGATTCTGGTACAGCGAGAAGATCACCGAGGCCACTGCCAGCGCCAGGAACAGCGCCGAGAGCGGCCGGGTCAGGAAGGTCAGCCAGCTGCTGTCGAGCTCGAGCGCGCGAAACAGCTGGCGCTCCAGGTTGTTGCCCAGCACCACGCCGAGGATGAGCGGGGTCAGGGGAACCTCGGCCTTCCACAGCAGGTAGCCGAGGATGCCGAAGGCGAACAGCACCCAGATGTCGAACAGGTTGTTGTTCAGGGCATAGGAGCCGATTGCGCAGAGCATCAACACCACCGGCACCAGGATCTGTTGGGGAATCAGCGAGATCTTGGCGAACCAGCGCACCAGCATCAGCTGACACAGCACCATGATCACGGCCCCGATCAACAGGCTGGCGTAGATCGCGCCGACCAGCACCGGATTCTGCTCGAACATCAGCGGCCCCGGGGTGATGCCGTGAAGTATCAGCACGCCCATCATGATCGCCATGGGCAGGTCACCGGGAATGCCCAGCGCCAGGGTCGGCACGAAGGCGCCGCCGGCCACGGCACTGTTGGAAGCCTCCGAGGCGACGATCCCGTCCGGCGTGCCGGTGCCGAAGCGCTCTGGATGGCGTGAGAACTTCTTGGCCTGATCGTAGCTGATGAAGTTGGCCACGGTGCCGCCGGTGCCGGGCAGGGCGCCGACCAGGCTGCCGATCAGCGAGGAGCGCACGGTATTGAGCTTCTGCCCCGCCATGTCGCGCAGGATGCTGGCATAAGGAATGGAGACGTTGGTGTCGATTCTCTTGCTCGAGTGCTTTTCGTCGCGCAGCTTCTCGATGTTTCCCATCAGTTGTGAAAAAGCGAAGATACCGATCATCACCGGCAGAATCTCGAAACCGGAGCCGAGCGCCGGCAAGCCGAAGTCGAAGCGCAGGTTGCTGTTGCGATCGTAGCCAACCGTGGTGATCAGCAGTCCCAGTGCCGCTGCCAGCAATCCCTTGAGCAGGGCGCCGTTGGAGAGTCCGGCAACCAGCGTCAGGGCAAAGACGATCAGCGCGGTGATCTCCCACGGGCGGAAGTTCATGCTGAAGCTTGCGATCAGCGGGCCGAAGAAGACCAGCACCGCCACGCTGATCAATGTGCCGAGGAACGATGCCGCCACGCCGATTCCCAGCGCCCGGCCGGGCTGGCCTTGTTGCGCCATGGGATAGCCATCGTAGACGGTGGTGATCGAGGAGGGTGTGCCGGGAATGCCGAGCATCACGCCCGAGACGATGCCGCCCGAATAGCCGCCGACGAACACGCCCACCATCAGCGATACGCCGCTGACCGGATCCATGGCGAAGGTGAAGGGAAAGACCACCAGAATTGCCATGGTCACGGTGAAGCCGGGGATACTGCCGCCGACGATACCGAACAACACGCCTACTACGATCAGCAGCAGCACGGCAGGGCTGCTGACCTGGGCGAGAGCCTGTAGAAAGAAATCAGCCATGGGTCACTCCGTAGCTATCAGGGCAGCCAGACCTTGAGGCCGAAGCGGAAGATTGCGTAGACCAGCGGCGCCAGGGTGAAGCTCACCGCGAGGTTGATGGCCCACTTGCGCCAGCTGTCGATCCCCAGCAGCAGTGCCAGCGAAGCCACCAGGAAGCCCAGGGTGGCCGCCAGGTAACCGATCAGCGGCAACAGCAGGGCATACAGGCCGAACAGGGCGAACAGGGCCAGCACGGTACGGTTGAGCGCGAGCCACTCGCCGAAGGTGCGGCGAGGGGTGGTGCGTCGTGGAGCGCCGGCCAGCAGCGAGCGGATCAGGATGAGCGTGGCGAGTACCGCGATCACGCCCAGCAGGATGCGCGGAAAGAGCGCCGAGCCGTAGGGCTGCCAACTGGTGGGGGGGCGGATGTTGCCGGTCTCGACCAGCAGGATACCGACCAGAACCAGCATGGCGAGCGCGAGAGCGCGGTCCTTGGTTAGCGTCAACATGTCGTATCTCTCCGGCACTGCCGGCCACTGGCGGCCGGCAGTGCCATAGGGCTCAGTTCTGGAAGTCGATGTTCTCGGCCGCCGCGGTCAGGGCCGCCTCGTTGTCGTCCAGGAAGGCTTGGTAGTCATCACCTGCCAGGAAGCGGATCACTGAGCCGAATTCGTTCTCTATGCGGCTGCGTACCTGCTCGTCTTCCAGGGCCTTTCCATAGGCTTCGGCGATGGTGTCCTGAACCTCCTGTGGGGTGCCCTTGGGCGCGAAGATGCCGCGACTGGTGGAGTGGTCCATCTCGATGCCCTGCTCGCGGAGTGTGGCCACGTCGGGCAGGCTGTCGAGCCGCTCGGGGTGCGCCACGCCCAGCGGTCGGAAGGTGCCATCCTCGAAGAAGGCGCCGCCCGAGGGCAGGTTGAACATGGCGAAGTCGATCTCTTCGGCCATCAAGGCGGAGACTTGTTCGCCGGTATCCGGATAGCCGACCAGGCGAACGTCGGCCATGTCGATGCCGGCCGCGTCGAAGAACTGGGCCCAGAAGAAGTGGTCGGTCGAACTGGGAATCATGCTGAAGCGCACCTGACCGGGATTCTCACGCACGTAGTCGGCGATCTCCGCGGCACTCTGCACCGGGTGGTTGGCGTGAGCGGCAGGTATGTTGATGGTCTGGGTCAGCAGGGCGATCGGTTCGAAGGCGTCAAAGGAGTAGTCCACCGTGCCGGCCAGCTTGGACAGCGCGATGGTGTCGTGGCTGCCGAGCAGAGTGTAGCCGTCAGGGCGGGCATCCTTGACGTTGCGTGAGCCCAGCGTGGCGCCGGCTCCTGCCATGTTGACCGGAACGATCGATTCGCCCAGGTGCTGCTCCGCCTCCTGGGAGATCAGGCGGAAGATGATATCGGTGGCGCCGCCCGGGCCGTAGGGGATGATCAGGCGTATGTCCTGCTCGGGATAGTCGGCCTGGGCTGTGCCGGATAGTGCCATGCCGGTGGCAAGGCCGATGGCGGCGAGGGTGTGGGTCAGTCGTGTGCGCGTCATGTCGAACACCTTTGCTTTTGTGGGTGGTGTGGTGATGTGCCGCTCGTCATGGCGGCACGGTGTGAGCGCCTACTCCCGCTTGGGGCGTTATTGTCGTTGTGATGTCGCTGTCGTGTTGAGCAACCGGCTGGGTTGTGCGTCTCATCCGCCGAGAAAGAGCCCTCCGTAGACGAGTGCCCCCAGCACCACGAAGGCCGGATGAGTGCGAAAGCGCAGCAGGGCAATGGCGGCAGCCGAAGCGATGACCAGCGTGTGGATCAGGCCGGCGCCTGCCACCCCCTCGCTGAGGAAACTCCAGGTCAGCCAGGCCATCATCATGGCGATGACGGGGCGTACCCACTGGCTCATGCGCTGGACGCGGGCGAGTCGCGGTGACGGTAGAGCAGCCCGAGGGCAGCGAGCATCAGCAGCAGCGATGGCGCCACCGTGGCCAACACCGCCACCAGGGCGCCGCCGAAGCCGGCCACGTCATAGCCCACGTAGCCGGCCATCTTGGTGGCGATGGGGCTCGGCAGGGCGTTGCCGAGGGCAAGGGTTTCGGCGAACTGCTGGGCGTTCATCCAGCCGTAGCGGCCTACCACTTCGGCTTCGATCAACGGAATGATGGCTGGGCCGCCGCCATAACCGATGATGTTGGGGATGAAGAAGGCGAGAAAGAGGTGCCAGTAGATCACTGGGTCGCCTCCTTGCGCCGGAGCGCAGGACGCAGTAGGGCGGCGACCAGCAGTGCGCCGATGATCAGGCCGGGATGGATGCCGACGAAATAGATCAGCACGCCCGATGTCGCCGCCAGGGCCAGGCTGGCGATCCAGCCCAGGGCGAGCCTCGACTTGTGCCAGAAATCCAATGTCAGCTGGCCCATCATCACCATGACCACCGGCACCACTGCCTGACCCATGCCGCGAATCCAGGCCACGTCGCGGTAGCGGCTGAACACGGTGAGCAAGGCGATCATGGCCAAGATCATGGGCAGGATGACGGCGGTCACGGCGACCAGGCAACCGAGCGTGCCGGCGACCCGGTAGCCGATATAGCCGGGCATCTTGGTGGCGATGGGGCCGGGCAGGGTGTTGCCGATGGCCAGGATGTCGGCGAACTCCTCGTCGCTGAGCCAGGCATGGCGCTTGACCACCTCCTGCTGCACCAGGGGTATCATGGCAGGACCGCCGCCGAAGCCGAGCAGGCCGATGCGGGTAAAGGTCCAGAACAGAGCGCCAAGGGGTGCCTTGCCGGAAGCCGTCATGCCGGCACCTCGGTTGCATCGGTAATATGGACGATTATTGATTTATGGTTCATTTGTCGTCTTGTGAGAGAAAAAATCGATTATTGTGTCTAGAATATAGGTTGACCCTGAAAGCAGCGTCAACCTTCGTTGCCAAAACGAGCTGAGGAGGGGGCATGGGGATACCCAGACGCAAGGAGCAGCCGACGGCGTCCAGCCGCATCTACGACATCCTGCGACAGGACCTGGTGAATGGCCGTTTTGCCGCTGGGGAAAAGGTCGCCATCAGTGCGCTCAAGGAGCGCTACGAAGTAGGGTTGAGCCCGCTGCGCGAGGCATTGAATCGCCTGGCGGCCTACGGTCTGCTGATTCAGGAGAACCAGCGGGGTTTCCGCGTGCCCAGCTTGGAGCGAGGCGAACTCGACGACATCGCTGAGATGCGACGAGAGCTCGAGGGCATGGCGCTGGAGAGAGCCATTCGTTTCGGCGACGCCGAGTGGGAGTCCGAGTTGCTGGCCGCGGCGCATCGACTGAAGCGAGCCGACATGGCGCCGGAAAAGGTCGATGAGTGGGAGCAGTTCCACACCCGTTTCCACCGTACCCTGGTGGCCCCCTGCGGCTCGGTCTGGCTGCTGCGCTTCATTGAGCAGTTGCACGATCAGTTCGATCGTTATCGACGCATGGCGCCCGAGGCCCCGGAGGTTCGCCGCGTGCTGGATGCCCAGCACGGCGAGCTGGTGCAGCTGGCGCTGGAGCGTGACATCAAGGCCGCACGAGCCTTGATGGACGACCATATCCAGCGCTCCTACGAGGTGGCGCTGCGGGGTGTGACGGTGGGGGTCAGTCCGCCTCGACCAGGCTGAGATTGCCGCGCAGGCGAGCTTCCAGCGAGCTGAAATCGACCTCGGTGTCGCTGGGCCAGCCCACGCTGAGCAGGACGCCGTCGCTGACGTAGTCGACGGCTTCGATCGGAGCACCGCGGCTTTCGAGCCAGGCGCGTGCTTCGGCTTCGCCCGCGAAGCCGACCTTGAGCCTGAGGGTGCTGCGCTCGATCACTTCCCGTCGAGGCAGGTCGTCGAGTGCCTTGGCCACGGCCTGGGCGTAGGCGCGGGCCAAACCGCCGGTGCCCAGCTTGGTACCGCCGAAGTAGCGTGTCACCACGCAGCCGACCTGCCCCAGTCCGGCGCCCTCGAGCATCTGGAACATGGGGCGGCCCGCCGTGCCGCCGGGTTCGCCGTCGTCGGAAAAGCCGATGGCATTCTGTTCGCCGGGTGGGCCGGCAATGTAGGCACTGCAGTGGTGGCTGGCGTTGGGGTGAGCGCGACGGGCCTCGGCCAGTAGGGCGTCGAAGGCCGCCGCATCGGGGTGTGGCAGAGCCAGGCGATGAAGCGGCTCTTCTCCACTTCCGTCACGCTCTCGCGCCAGGTGCCCGGCGGCAGGTCGGGGACCGGATAGCGCATCAGTGGGTCAGCTCGGGACGTTCCTGCTGACGCACCACGCCCATGACCATGCCGAGCACCTGGATGTCGCTGTTCTTGAGGTAGATCGGCGCCATGTTCTCGTTGGCCGGCTGCAGGCGCACGCCGTTCTTCTCGATATAGAGCTTCTTCAACGTGACCTCCTGCTGATTGATCAGCACCACGGCGGTCTCGCCGTTCTCGGCGCTTTCCTGGCGCTCGATGATGATCACGTCGCCATCGAAGATGTTGCAGTCGATCATCGAGTCGCCGCGCACGCGCAGGGCGTAGGTGTTGCGTCGCACCATGCAGGCGGGAGCGCGGATGGTCCCGCCGCTGGGGCAGGCTTCGATCGGCAAGCCCGCCGAGACGTCCCCGAGCAAGGGGATCTCGGTGAGATCGGTGGCCTCGACGCTGTCCCAGGAGGTGGCGATGGGAAGGTTGGGGCGTCGGTACAGATACTGTATGGAAGGCGTTGGCATTGGCATTTCCCCCCTCTGTTCGACCCTGTTGAAATGTACAGGTATCTTGCATCATACCAAGCGTTCGGCGAGTGGCAAGTTTTGCTGATGCATCGCTGCCTTGATCTGAGGCAAGGGCGGCGCCGTGCCGCACCTGGGTTGCTAGCGGCTAAACGCCATTCCGTGTAGCATTTCCGGCGAATTTCCCTTTCCTGGAGAGTGCCGTTGAGCCTGCGTCTGCAAGCGCGAAGCCTGGCCTGCGAACGTGACGACCGCTGGCTGTTCCGGGGCCTGGACCTGGATATCCGCGCGGGCGAGATCATTCGTGTGGAAGGGCCCAACGGCAGTGGCAAGACCACTCTGCTGAAGATCCTCTCCGGGCAGTTGGCCGACTACGAGGGCGAGCTGTTCTGGGGCGAGCGGCCGATGCGCGAGGCACGAGAGTCTTTCCTTGCGAACCTGCTCTACCTGGGACACTCGCCGGGCGTCAAGGCGGCTCTCACGCCGCTGGAAAACCTGGCCTGGTACCAGGCATTGGCCGGTCAGGCGGGAGGCGAAGCGGCACGCTTCGCGGCGCTGGAAGAGGTTGGGCTGGTCGGTTTCGAGGACGTGCCGGCGGCACAGCTCTCCGCCGGCCAGCAGCGCCGCGTGGCACTGGCGAGGCTGGCGCTCACGCCGCGGCCGCTGTGGGTGCTCGATGAGCCTTTCACCGCCATCGATCGCGACGGTGTCGCGGCGCTGGAGCGGCGCCTGGTCGGGCATGCCCGCGCAGGCGGCTGCGTGCTGGTCACCACCCACCACGAGCTGACGCCGTGCGCCGAGCTGCGCCGTATCCGTCTGGGTGGAGGAGCGCACGATGGCGGCATCTGAAGGGGCCTTGCCGAAGGAGGAGGCGGTGGTTCACGAGGAACCTCGCGGCGGCCTCGCTGTCGCAGTATGGGCAACGCTGAAGCGGGACCTGGTATTGCTGCTGCGGCGGCGCAGCGAAGTGCTGAACCCCCTGGTGTTCTTCGCTATCGTCATTACCCTGTTCCCGATCGGCATTTCCCCCGACCCGGCGCTGCTGGCGGCCATCGCGCCCGGCCTGCTGTGGGTGGCGGCTCTGCTCGCCGCCCTGCTGTCGTTGGATAGCCTGTTTCGAGCCGATTACGACGACGGCTCGCTGGAACAATTACTGCTGACACCCCAGCCGCTGGCGATGCTGGCCCTGGCCAAGGTGGCCGTGCACTGGCTGCTGACCGGCCTGCCCCTGGCGCTGATGGCGCCCGTGCTCGGGATCATGCTGGCGCTGCCGGCAGGCAGCTACCTGGTGTTGGCCGTCTCACTGGCACTGGGCAGTGCCAGTCTCAGCCTGATTGGTGCCATCGGAGCGGCGCTGACGGTGGGGCTCTCGCGTGGCGGCGTGCTGCTGTCGCTGCTGGTGCTTCCCCTTTACATCCCGGTGCTGATCTTCGGCGCCGGGCCGTCCAGGCGGCCATCTTCGGTGATGGCGTGCTGGCGCATCTGGCGATCCTCGGCGCGCTGCTGGCGTTGGCGTTGATCCTTGCGCCGCTGGCAATCGCGGCATCGCTGCGCATCAGTATCAACGGTTGAGAGGTTGACGAGGCATGTGGGCCTTCATTAACAAGTTGCGTTCCCCCAAATGGTTCTACGCCATCAGCGCCCGCCTGCAGCCCTGGTTCTGGGCGGCGGCGCTGATCCTGATCGTGACCGGGACCGTATGGGGGCTGGCCTTTGCGCCGGCCGACTACCAGCAGGGCAACAGTTTTCGCATCATCTACGTACACGTGCCGGCGGCTTTCCTGGCTCAGTCGATCTTCGTCTCCCTGGCGGTAACGGGGCTGGTGTTCATGGTCTGGAAGATCAAGATCGCCGACATGGCCGCCACCGTGATGGCCCCGCTGGGCGCTGCCATGACCTTCATCGCACTGTTCTCCGGCGCGGTGTGGGGCGTGCCCACCTGGGGTACCTGGTGGATGTGGGATGCCCGCCTCACCTCGATGCTGATCCTGCTGTTCCTTTATCTCGGCGTGATCGCCCTGCGCGGCGCCTTCGCCAGCCGTGACAGCGCCTCCCGCGCCGCCTCGGTGTTGGCCATGGTCGGCGTGATCAACATTCCGATCATCAAGTACTCGGTGGATTGGTGGTACACGTTGCACCAGCCCGCCACCTTCACCATCACCGGGCGTGCCGCCATGCCGGCGGAAATGTGGCTGCCGCTGTTGATCATGGTGCTCGGTTTCTACAGCTTCTTCATCGCCTTGACCCTGATGCGCACGCGCAGCGAGATCCTGCGCCGTGAATCCAACAAGCGCTGGGTGCGTGAGCTGGCCGAGGAGGCGACCTGATGGCTTTCGATACCTTCCAGGATTTCATTGCCATGGGCGGGCACGCCCCCTATGTCTGGGCGGCCTGGGGCCTGACCCTGGCGCTGCTGCTGGGCAGCGTGCTCCACGCCCGCGCCGAGCGCCGCCAGTTGCTGCGCCAGTTGCAGCGCCGCGTGCGCCGTGAAGCCCGCCAGGCCGGGCGCAGCGCCGAGGCGCAACCGATTCAAACTAGCAGGGGTGGAAGCACCAATGACGCCTAAACGTAAACAGAAGCTGTTCATGGCCCTCGGCCTGGTGTCACTCGCGGCGATCGCCGTGGGGCTGACGCTCTATGCGCTGCGAGCCAACATCAACCTGTTCTTCAGCCCGATCCAGATCGTTGCCGGCGATGCGCCCTTCGAGCGCCAACTGCGCGCCGGCGGCATGGTCAAGGAGGGCAGCGTGGTGCGCAACCCCGACAGCCTCGACGTCGAATTCACCGTGACCGACTATGTAGAGGACGTGCGAGTTCACTACAGCGGTATCCTGCCCGACCTGTTCCGCGAAGGGCAGGGCGTGGTGGTGGTCGGCCAGCTGCAGCGCGACGGCTGGATCAAGGCCGACCAGGTGCTGGCCCGTCACGACGAAAACTACATGCCGCCCGAGGTGGCCGAGGCGCTGGAGGCGGCCGGCTACTCAGCGGCGGACTACCAGGCCAAGGCGGCCGAGGTGGTCGAGCGTATCGAAGCGCGCGAGGACCAAGAAGGCGCGAGCCAGTACTGAGCCGGAGCTTCCATGCAGATCCAGATGATTCCCGAAATCGGCCACTTCGCCCTCGTCATAGCGCTGCTGTTCGCTGCGGTGCAGGCGGTGGTGCCGCTGGCCGGTGCCACCCTGCGCCGGCCGTTGTGGATGGCCTATGCCCGGCCCATGGCGGCCGGCCAGTTCCTGTTCGTCATGATCGCCTATGCGGCACTGACGGCCAGCTACATGCTGAACGACTTCAGCGTGGTCAACGTGGCCAACAACTCCAACTCGATGCTGCCCTGGTACTACCGGCTCAGCGCCGTATGGGGCAACCATGAAGGCTCGGTGCTGTTGTGGAGCCTGATGCTGGCCGGCTGGGGCTACTTCGCCGTGCGCTACTCCCGCGAGTTGCCGCGCGACATGGTCTCACGAGTCATGAGCGTACTGGGCATGGTGAGCGTCGGCTTCCTGCTGTTCATCCTGGCTACCTCGAACCCCTTCGAGCGCATCCTGCCCAACGTGCCGCAGGACGGTGCCGACCTCAATCCGCTGCTGCAGGACATTGGCCTGATCCTGCACCCGCCGATGCTCTACATGGGCTACGTCGGCTTCTCGGTGGTCTTCGCCTTCGCCATCGCCGCGCTGATCGGCGGCCGCCTGGATGCCGCCTGGGCACGCTGGGCGCGGCCCTGGACCAACCTGGCCTGGGCTTTCCTGACCGTCGGCATCGCGCTGGGCAGCTGGTGGGCCTACTACGAGCTGGGCTGGGGCGGCTGGTGGTTCTGGGATCCGGTCGAGAATGCCTCGCTGTTGCCGTGGCTGACCGGCACCGCGCTGATGCACTCGCTGGCGGTGACCGAGAAGCGCGGCTCGTTCAAGAGCTGGACCCTGCTGCTGGCGATTACCACCTTCTCGCTGTCGCTGCTGGGTACCTTCCTGGTGCGCTCCGGCGTGCTGACCTCGGTGCACGCCTTTGCCAACGACCCTTCGCGCGGCTTCTTCATCCTGATGCTGCTGGGCATCACCGTGGGCCTGTCGCTGCTGGTGTTCGCCCTGCGTGCACCGCGCGTCAGCCACAAGGTGAGCTTCAACTGGCTGTCGCGCGACGCGCTGCTGCTGATCAATAACATCCTGCTGGTGATCATGACCGTCACCGTGTTGATGGGCACCGTCTATCCGCTGCTGCTCGATGCCCTCGACCTGGGCAAGATCAGCGTGGGCCCGCCCTACTTCAATGCCCTGTTCGTGCCGCTGACCCTGGTCATGTGCATCTTCATGGGCCTGGGGCCGGTGGCGCGCTGGAAGGACACCAGCAGCAGGCTGCTGATCCAGCGCCTGTGGCTCGCCGCCGTCGCCGCGCTGGTGCTCGGCATGGCGCTGCCGCTGATCTTCGCCGAGCGCTGGAGCGCGCCGGTGGCGCTGGGTCTGATCGCCGCGCTGTGGATCGTGCTGCCGATGCTGCGCGACCTCGTCGACAAGACCCGTCATGCCAGTTCCGTGGGCGCGGGGCTCAAGAAGCTCTCGCTGGCCTACTGGGGCATGCAACTGGGCCACCTGGGCGTGGCGGTGACCATCATCGGCGTGGCCGTGGTCTCCAACTACAACATCGAGCGCAACGTGCGTATGTCGGTCGGCGACAGCGTCAGTGTGGCTGGTTACACCTTCACCATGCAGGAGCTGACCAGTCGCCGCGGCCCCAACTTCCTCGCCGACCGGGCAGTGATCGAGGTGCAGCGCGACGGTAGCCGGCGCAGTTTCACCATGAATCCGGAGAAGCGCCTGTACATCGCCCGCGGCATGCCCATGACCCAGGTGGCGCTGCGCCCGGGGCTGTTCCGCGACCTTTACGTGGCCATGGGCGAGGACCTCGGCGACGACAGCTGGGCCATGCGCGTGCAGTACAAGCCCTTCGTGCGCTGGCTGTGGCTTGGCGCCCTGTTGATGGCCGCCGGTGGCGTGCTGGCCGTGGCCGACAAGCGCTACCGTCGCCTGGCCACCGCGCCCGACCCGGAAGACGCGGCCGCCGCCGCGAATGGCAAGGCGGATGACAAGCCGCGGGAGGCCACGGCATGACCCGTCGTCTGATCCTGCTGCTGCCGCTGATCGGCTTCCTGGGGCTGTCGCTCTTCCTTTACCAGGGGCTGTCGCTGAATCCCTTCCATCGCGATTCGGCGTTGATGGCGCGCAACTTCCCCGAGTTCGACATGGTCACCCTGGAAGACCCGGAGCGGCGCGTCGACCGCTCGCTGCTGATCAATGGCGAGGTCACCCTGGTCAACGTCTGGGGCGAGTGGTGCCCGGAGTGCAAGCGCGAGATGCCGCAACTGCTCGACCTGGCCGACCGCGGTATCCGCCTGGTGGGCATCAGCTACAAGGATACCCGCGAGAAGGGGCTCGGCTTCCTGGAGGACTTCGGCAACCCCTTCGAGGTCAACATCTTCGACCCGGACGGCGAGCTGGCCTTCGAGCTGGGCGTCTACGGTGCGCCGGAAACCTTCCTGGTCGATCGCGAGGGCATCATCCGCTATCACCACACCGGCTATATCTCGGCCAGTGACCTACGCGAACACATCCTGCCGGAGGTGCAGAAATGGCAGTGATCCGATTGGCCTTCGTCGGCATCCTGATGTTGCTGGTGGCGGCTACCGTGCAGGCAGCCATCGAGGTGCGTGAATTCGACGACCCGGTGCTGGAGCAGCGTTACCGCAGCCTGACGGCCTCGCTGCGCTGCCCCACCTGCGAGAACCAGGCCATCAACGACTCCAATGCCCCGGTCTCCGGCGACATGCGCGACCGGGTCTACCTGCTGTTGCAGGACGGCCGCTCCGACATGGAGATCCGCGACCACATGGTGCAGCGCTTCGGCGACTACGTGCTCTACAACCCGCGCCTGGAAGGTCGCACCTTTCTGCTCTGGGGGCTGCCCGCCGGGCTAGTGGTGGCGGGCGGCATCCTGGTCGCCCTGGTGGTACGCGCACGGCGCAACGCCTCGGCCCGTGAGCTGAGCGCCGAAGAGCGTGCCCGACTCGACGCCCTGATCAACCGCGGGAGGCCCGAATGATCCTGTTATGGCTTGGTTTCGCCATCCTGCTGCTTCCCGCCCTGTGGCTGCTGGTGTCTCCGCTGCGTCGGGCGCGCCTGGTGCACGAGGCCCAGCGCGACTTCGAGACCAACGACAAGTCCACTGAGCAGAACGTGGCGATCTACCAGCGCCGCCTGGCGTCGCTCGAGGCCGCGCTGGAGCGGGGCGACATCGACGAGGCGCGTTTTGCCGAGGATCGTCTCGAACTCGACCGCAGCCTGCTCGAGGATACCGAGGGCCTCAAGCGCCATGCGCTGCATTCGCCAGCCGCCGGTCGCCTCATGGTGCCCATCGTGGCCCTGGCGGTGGTGGTCGGTGCCGTGCTTTGGTACCAGCAGCAGGGCGCCGAGGGCGATCTCGCCCTGTTCGACGTCTACCAGCAGAGCGAATCGCTGCCCGACCTGATGCAGCGGCTCGAGCAGCAGGCCGAGAGCCAGCCGGGCAACCCCAACGTCTGGGCTTCGCTGTTTCCCCTCTACCGCGACTCGGGCCAGGGCGAGGCGGCACTGAACGCCCTGGAGCAGCTGATCGCCATCGAGGGGCGCGTGCCCTCGCTGCTGGCGCAGAAGGCCCAGCTCAAGTTCTTCATGGCCGACCGTACCCTCACCGACGAGGTGCAGGCGCTGATCGACGAGACCCTCGAGCGCGACGCCCGCGAGCCCACCATCTTCGGCATGCTGGGCGTGCACGCCTTCGACCGGGGCGACTACGAGCAGGCCATCGACCACTGGCGGCGGGCCATCGCCGGCATGCCCGAGTCCGGCTCCTCGCGGGCCCTGCGCGAAGGCATCCAGGTGGCACAGCAGCGCCTCGGGGTGGCACCCAACGAGCAGGAAGCGCTGCCCCAGGGGCCCGGCGTTCATGTCAGCGTCCGCCTGGCCGAGGAACTCCAGGGGCTGCTCGACGACGATACCCGTGTGTTCATCGTCGCCCGCGACATGGAGGGCGAGCTGCCGCCGCTGGCGGTGGCCCGCGTGACCCTCGGCGACTTGCCGGCCACCCTGGTGCTCGACGACCGCCACGCCATGTCCGATGCGGCGAGCCTGTCCCAGGCCAGCGAGGTGCGCCTGATCGTCCGCGTGACCAAGAGCGGCGGCGCCACCCCGAGACCGGCGACATGTTCGGCGACCTGGAGGGCGTGACGGTGGGCGACGTTGAAGGAGATCCCGTGGAGGTCGTGATCGACCGTGTCATAGAATAGCGGGATGCGACTTACCTCGATCCGCCTGAGCGGTTTCAAATCCTTCGTCGATCCGGTCACGGTGCCCTTCGATGGCAACATGACCGCGATCGTCGGCCCCAACGGCTGCGGCAAGTCGAACATCATCGACGCCGTACGCTGGGTCATGGGCGAATCCTCGGCCAAGACCCTGCGCGGCGAGTCGATGACCGACGTCATCTTCAACGGCTCCACCGCGCGCAAGCCGGTGGGGCAGGCCTCCATCGAACTGCGCTTCGACAATAGCGACGGCACCATGGGGGAATCTACGCCCAGTACGCTGAGATCGCGGTCAAGCGCCTGGTCACCCGCGACGGCCAGTCGAGCTACTTCTTCAACGGCCAGAAGTGTCGCCGCCGCGACATCGCCGACCTCTTCCTCGGCACCGGTCTCGGCCCGCGCTCCTACGCCATCATCGGCCAGGGCATGATCTCGCGCCTGATCGAGGCGCGTCCCGAAGAGCTGCGCGCCACCCTCGAAGAGGCCGCCGGTATCTCCAAGTACAAGGAGCGCCGCCGCGAAACCGAGAATCGCATGCGGCGGACCCGCGAGAACCTGGAGCGCCTGGAGGACATCCGCGAGGAGCTCGACAAGCAGCTCGAGCGCCTGCGTCGCCAGGCCGAGGCCGCACGTCGCTACCAGACCCTCAAGGAGGAAGAGCATCGGCTCAAGGGCGAGCTGGCGCTGCTGCGCGGCCGTGCGCTGCGGGCCCGCCAGCGCGAGGAAGAGCATCGCGTGCGCGACCTGGAAACCGCGGTCGAGCGCGAGATTCTCGGCCTGCGCCAGTGCGAGACCCGCCTCGAGGAGGCGCGTGCCGACCACGATCAGCTGGCCGAGACCCTGGAGGCGCGGCAGGCGCGTTTCTTCGAGACCAGCGGTGCCATCGCCCGGCTGGAACAGAACCTGGAGCATGCGCGCAGCCGCGAAGGCCAGCTTGCCCGCGACCTCGAGAGTGCCCGCCAGGAGCTGGCCGAGCTGGACCGCCTGGGCGAACACGACCGCGAACGGCTGGTGCGGCTCGACGAGCGCCTCGAGACCCTGGTGCCGGAGCAGGAGGAGCTCGCCGAGCGGCTGGCCGAGCTGGAGGCGATGCTGGAAGAGGCCGAGCCCGGCGCCGAGGAGGCCGAGCGAGCCTTCGAGACGTTCAGCGAAGGCTGGCGCGAAGCCAGCCGCGACGCGGAACGCAGCCAGGACCGTTTGCGCGAACTCGAGAGCCGGTTGGCGCGGCTCGAAGCCGATGCCCAGCGCCGCCGCCAGCAGCAGCAGGAACTGCCCGACCTGGCCGAGCTGACCGCCAGACGAGATGAATTGAAGGAGCGGCTGGCCGAGTTCGGTCTGGCCCAGGAAGAGGTCGAGGCGCGCCGCGAGCGGCTGCAGGCCAGCCGCGAGAAGGCGCGCGAGACGGCCGCCGCGCTGGAGGCCGAGCGCGAGGCCGAGCGCAGCCGACGCAGCAGCCTGCAGGGCGAGCTGGCTTCCCTCGAGGCGCTGATCCAGGCCGCTCTCACCGACCCCGACGACAGTCTGACCGAGCATCTTGCCGCGCATGAGCTGGATGAGCTGCCGCGACTGGGCGAGTCGCTGGAGGTCGAGCCGGGCTGGGAAGCCAGCGTTTCCTGGGTGCTGGCGCCCTGGCTCAAGGCACGCCTGGCGGCTCCCGATGCCTTCCGTACGGCAAGCGCGCAGCCGCCCGCCGAGCTGGGTGCCCTGGCGCCCCAGGCCGAGATCGAATTTGCTTCCGATAGCCTTGCTGCCCGCGTGCGCGGTGCCGGCGCCGCCGCGGCCTGGCTGGCGCCGATCCGCTGTGTCGAGAGCGACGAACAGGCCTGGGCCGAGCGTGATGGCCTGGGTGCGGGCGAGAGCCTGATCACGCCGCAAGGGCTGTGGCTGGGCCGTGACTGGGTCCGCCATCGCGGCCAGGGCGCCGGCCCCGATGCGCTGCTGGTCAGCCGGCGGCGCTTCGATGAGGCGGCGGCCGAGCTCGACGCCATCGAGACCCGCCTGGCGGCACGCGACCAGGCGATCGAGGCCGAGCGCGAACGCGCCGAGCAGGCCGAGCGGGAACTCGAGGCCATTCGCCAGGAGGAGCGGCGTCTGGCCGGCGAGCAACAGCAACTGGCGGTACAGGACAGCGGCCTGGCCAGTCGCCTCGAGCATCTGCAGGGGCGTGCCGGCGAGCTGGCCGAGGAGCTGGCGGGGCTGGACGAGGCCCGCGAAAAGGCCCGGCTGGCGATCGAGGAAGCGCGCGAGAATTGGCAGCTGGCCATGGCGCGGCTAGAGGAGGGCGCCGAGCAGCGCGAGCGCCTGGAGCGGGCGCGCAGCGAAGCCCGCGATCGCCTGGCTGCGCTGCGTGCGAGCCAGCGTCCGCTCAACGAGCGGGTGCAGCAGTTGGCGCTGGAGCGGCAGCGACTCTCCACCGAGCGCGCCGGTCTGGCCGAGCAGCAAGGGCGCAGCGACGATACCCGTGAGCGTTTGCTGGCGCGCTGCGAGGAGCTGACCGAGACCCTCGAGCAGTTGCGCGAACCCGACGAGGAACAGCGCGAGAAGCTCGACGAGCTGCTGCACCGCCGTGAAGGCGACGAGCGTGCACTGAACGAAACCAAGGCGCGCGCCGCCGAGCTGGTGGAACGGCTGCGCGAGGACGAACTGGCGCGGCAGAATCACGAGCGCAATCTCGAAGGCATTCGCGAGCGCCTGCAGGAAGCGCGCATGCAGGTGCAGGCCCTGGCGCTCAAGTCCGAGACCCAGGATGAGCAGCTCGCCGAGCTGGGACACCAGGCCGCCGAGCTGGAGGCGAACCTCGAACCCAACGCTACCGAGTCGGCCTGGCAGGCCCGATTGGAAGAGGTCGGCGAGCGCATCCGCCGCCTGGGGGCGATCAACCTGGCGGCCATTGAGGAGTACGACCAGCAGGCCGAGCGGCGCGACTATCTCGAAGCCCAGCAGGCCGAGCTGAACGAGGCGCTGGAGACCCTGGAACGGGCGATCCGACGCATCGACCAGGAGACCCGTACCCGTTTCCGCGACACCTTCGAGCGAGTCAACCAGGGCCTGCAGTCACTTTTTCCGCGAGTCTTCGGCGGTGGAACCGCATGGTTGACGCTGACCGGCGAGGATTTGCTCGACACCGGCGTGGCCATCATGGCGCGTCCTCCCGGAAAGAAGAACAGTACCATTCATCTTCTCTCGGGGGGCGAAAAGGCATTGACGGCTCTGTCGTTGGTATTTGCTATCTTCCAACTCAATCCGGCGCCTTTCTGTATGCTCGACGAAGTCGATGCACCACTTGATGATGCTAATGTCGGTCGCTATGCCAAACTCGTGAAAGACATGTCCGAGTCGGTGCAGTTCATCTATATCACGCATAACAAGATTGCGATGGAGGCCGCCGAAAGGTTAATGGGCGTTACCATGCAAGAACCTGGAGTCTCACGCCTGGTGGCGGTCGGCGTAGAGGAAGCCGCGGCTCTCGCCGAGGCCTGAAAAAGGCTTGAAAGCGAGCGCCAAACGCGTTATCAGAAGATACATCACGGTCATACTGCAGATTGAAAAAGCGAATTGACAGGGAAAGGCGCAGGGTCGATTTGACTCTCGAGCGATAATGCCGGGGCTTGACAAACAAAAAAAGTGGCCTTTTTTTCGGCAATCGCGCTATGCTGTTGACGAACATCCATCCGGCATGGCGCCCTAGTGATAGGCAAGACGACCCATGGAACTTAGAGAATGGCTGATCATTCTGGGGCTGGCCCTGGTGACGCTCATCGTAATCGATGGAGTGCGTCGCCTGAAGCGTCAGCGCCGAGTGCCCCGCCTGGACCAGGCAGGGGATAACGACAACCATCGGGGTAAAGGCCAGGCGGTGGCCGATGCGGCCGACGAAGAAGACAACTGGGAGTTGCCTAACGGTGGCGCTCGGGTCGTCAAGCCCGCCAGCTATACCCAGGTACAGGCGAAGCCCAAGCTTCAACGTCAGGACCACCCGGACCCTCCCGGGTGCTGGCCGGCCTGAAGGAAGCCACCGTCGACGCCAGAACCGCGGCGCCTGGCGCCGGCTTCGCTGCCACCGCGGCCTCACGCCCGGTGGCTTCCGCCATGCCGGAATCCGGCTCGCCTACCCCTTCCCGGGTAGAGGCGAGCGGTGAAAGCGATGGTAAAGGTAAAGAAGAGCAAGCAACGAGTCGAACGCCGAGCGAGACGGCCCACTCTCGCAGCACGGAGCGCGACGCCGCTGCCGCCCAGGCCGAAACGCAGGCTGCGAAAACCGAGCCTGAGGTCGACCTGCGCGATAGTGAACGGCAGGTGGTCGACTCCGCCGCGCCCGAGCGTGCCACCGTGGAGCAACAGGATGTGGCGCCGGCCAGTGCCGCCGCACAGCGGGTCGACGACAGCATCGAGCGCTCCCTGAACGATGCCCACGAGACAACCGCCGAGCGGGCCTCGTTGGAGCGGGAGGTATCCGAGGAGCGTCACGAGCCGACCCTTTCCGCACTCGACGATGAGGTGGAGCCGGTTGCCGAAACGGCACCGCTGGCCGCCGATCCCGACGATCACGATCCACACCACGACGAGGACGAGCGCTATCGGCTGGTCGACCTCGAGGGCATGGGCGATTCGATCAAGAGCGGCTCGCGCCGCGTGGGCGAGTCGGTGCAGCGTTTTGGCCTCTCCATTCAGCAGCGCCTTGCCAAGCGACGTGAGCAGAAACGCGAGGAGAAGGCGCGCCGCGAGCAGCTGCGTGCCGAAAAAGCCGAACGTGAAGCCCAGCGCCGCCGCGAGGCTGCCGAGGCCCAGGCCGCCAAGGAGGCCGAGCGCCGTCGCCTGGAAGCCGAAGCCATCGAACTGGCCGACGACGACGATCCCCTGTTTGCACCTCCGCGTCAAAGAACTGCGGAGCCCGACTATTCGAGGCTCGAATATTCGGAGCCTGTCGAGCCGGCAGCGCCGGAGGCCGAAGCCATTGCCGACGACGACGTGGTACGCGCCCACCCAACCCTGGCCCGGGCGCTGCGTCACAACGTCAACGCCGAACGCGCACGCGACACCCTGAGCCAGGCCGACGAGATCATCGTCATCAGCGTGCTGTCGCGCGACGAAGAGGGCTTCTCCGGCGAGGCGCTGCTCAACCTGATGCTGGCCTGCGGCCTGCGCTACAGCAGCGACATGGGTATCTTCCACCGCTTCGAGACCGAGGACCCCGAGAGCGAACTGCAATTCTCGATGGTCAACGTGCTCAAGCCGGGTACCTTCCCGATCGAGGCCATGGACGAGTTCCGCACCCCGGGCATCACCCTGCTGATGCCGCTGCCTGGCGCGCTGGATACCGCTGCCGCCTTCGAAGCGATGGTCGAGACCGCCATGGTCATCGTGCGCAACTTGGGCGGTGAGCTGAAGGACGAGAACCACAGCGTGATGACCGCGCAGACCGTGGAGTTTGCCCGCCAGCGCGTGCAGGAGTTCGAGCGCCGCAATCGCCTCAACCGCTACCAGGTGAACTAACTAAAGCCGTAAGTTGAAAGCTGGAAGCTGGAAGCTGGAAGACGACCCCCGTGAGGTAGCCCCACGGGGGTTGTTGCTTTGGTAAGCTAGGCAGTCATGCCGGCTTCGAGCTTCGAGGCCTTCGCCATGGACGAGAACCCTGACGCAATGAGCCAGCCCGAACAGAACACCCTCGACGAAGTCGCCAAGCTGCGCGCCGAACTCGACGATGCCAACTACCGCTACTACGTACTCGATGAGCCTCAGCTCACCGATGTCGAGTACGACCGCAAGCTACGTCGCCTGCAGGAACTGGAGCAGGCTTACCCCGAGCTGGTAACCCCCGACTCGCCGACCCAGCGGGTCGGGGCGCCGCCCGATGCCGGCTTCCCCGAGGTCGAGCATGCAGTCCCCATGCTGTCGCTGGACAACGCCCTGAGCGAGGAGGAGATCGAAGCCTTCGTCAAACGAGTGGGCGAGCGCCTGGAAACCGATGGTGAGACGATCCGCTTCTGCTGCGAGCCCAAGCTCGACGGCGCCGCCGTATCGCTGGTCTACGAGCAGGGCGTGCTTATCAGCGGTGCGACCCGCGGCGATGGCCGCACCGGCGAGGGCATCACCTCCAACCTGCGCACGCTGCGCTCGATTCCGCTCAAACTGCGTGGCGACGCCCCTGAACTGCTCGAAGTGCGTGGCGAGGTGATCATGAGCCACGCTGGCTTCGAGCGACTCAATGACCGGGCGCGGGAGGAGGGTGGCAAGGTATTCGCCAATCCGCGCAACGCCGCGGCCGGTAGCCTGCGCCAGCTCGATCCGGGAATCACCGCCACGCGGCCGCTGGAGTTCAGCGCCTACCAGGTGGCACGCATCGAACCGGACCCGGGTGACGCCAGCCACAGCGAATTGATGGCGCACCTCAAGGCTTTCGGCTTCCGTAGCAGCGCCCAGCTTCAGGTGGTGACAGGCAGCCGGGGCATCATCGACTACTGCCGCCGGTTGGGCGAGCAGCGCGATAGCCTCGGCTATGACATCGACGGTGTGGTGATCAAGGTCGACGACCTGCGTCTGCAGCGCGAGCTGGGCTTCGTCGCCCGGGCGCCGCGCTGGGCCACAGCCTTCAAGTTTCCCGCCCAGGAAGAGACCACGCGCCTCAAAGACGTTGAATTCCAGGTCGGTCGCACCGGGGCGATCACGCCGGTGGCACGGCTCGAGCCGGTCTCGGTGGCCGGCGTCACCGTCTCCAATGCCACCTTGCACAATGCCGACGAGATCGCGCGTCTCGGCGTGATGATCGGCGACACCGTGGCGATCCGGCGTGCCGGCGACGTCATCCCCCAGGTGGTTCGGGTGCTGGAGGAACAGCGGCCGGCCGACGCCCGGGAAATCGTATTCCCCAGCCGCTGTCCGGTCTGCGACTCCGAGATCGAACGTCTGGAGGGCGAGGCGGTGGCGCGCTGCTCCGGCGGGCTGTTCTGCGCCGCCCAGCGCAAGGAGGCACTCAAGCACTTCGCCTCGCGCCGGGCGATGGACATCGACGGCCTTGGCGAGAAGCTGATCGAGGCGCTGGTCGAGCGCGATTGGGTCAAGACGCCCGCCGACCTGTTCCGGCTCGATGCCGAGCGTTTGGCCAGCCTGCCGCGCATGGCGCAAAAGTCCTCCGAGAACCTGGTGACGGCGCTGGAGAAGGCCAGGCAGACCACCCTGCCGCGCTTCATCTTCGCCTTGGGCATCCGCGAGGTGGGCGAGGCCACGGCGGCCAACCTGGCGCGCCACTTCGGCACCCTGGATGCGCTGATGGCTGCCGAGCTGGCCGATCTCGAAGCGGTCGAGGACGTTGGCCCGGTGGTGGCCGCTCACGTGCACACCTTCTTTCGCCAGGACCACAACCGCGAGACCATCGAGGCGCTGCGCGAGCAGGGCGTGACCTGGGCCGAAGAGATCGTTGGCGAACGTCCCCAGCCGCTGGCCGGCCAGACCTGGGTGCTCACCGGCACCCTGGAGAGCATGACCCGCGACGAAGGCAAGGAGCGTCTCCAGGCGCTGGGCGCCAAGGTGGCCGGCAGCGTATCGAAGAAGACCGCCGCGGTAGTCGCCGGCGAGGCTGCCGGCAGCAAGCTGGCCAAGGCCCAGGAGCTGGGCGTCGAGGTACTCGACGAGGCCGCCTTCCTCGAACGCCTGGCGGCCTGGGAGCGCGGTGAAAGTGTACCCGGCGACGAGGAGGCCGAACCATGAGCGACGGACGCTTCATCGAGGTGCCCTACCGCATGCTGCCGGGCGAGACCCTGGATGCCCTGCTGGAAGCCTTCGTCACCCGCCAGGGCTACGACACCACCGATACCGGCGAGGGCATGCGCGGCTGGGTCGGCCAGCTCAAGCGCCAGCTCGAACGGGGCGAGCTGATCATCGCCCACGACCTGCAGACCGAGAGCACCGAGGTGATGACGCTGGCCCAGTGGCGCGCCTTCGGACGCGACTTGGCCGACGACGAGGAAGAAGGCTAGCAAGATCACGACCAAGGTCCAGGCGTGACGGAGCATGAATGTAACGGCGATTTGACATGGATCAAATGCCGGTACGGCTAATGTACCGAGAATAAGCGCTCGATTTTCCTTCTGCCGGTAACTCAGGGTTGAGGCTCGGCACCGCCTGTCTCCGATAGGAATCGTGATGCTGACCCACGCCCGCGCTCTTCTCGCTTGCCTGAAATCCCTGCAGGGATTCGTGCTGGTGGCGATCCTCTCCGTCTCGCTGATCATCTTCCTCGGCGTCACCCTGGTCTCCTCGCTGCTCTACGAGAACGTTCTGACGCGTCAGGCGGAGCAGACCTCCGAGATGTTGGCCCGGCAGAGCTTCAATGCCATGTTGCAGGTGATGCGCCAGGGCTGGACCCGGGAGCAGATGGAAGCCTTCATCGAAGAGACCAAGCGCGCCCATGAGGGGGCGGGCTATCGCTTCGAGTTCTATCGCGGCGAGCGGGTTTCGGAGCGCTACGGAACGATCGACCAGCCACCCATGGACATCGTGATTCGCGCCGCCCTGGCCTCGGGCAATGAGCGGGTGTGGCGCGAGAATGGCAAGGTGCGTCGCATCATGCCGCTGGTGGCGCGCTCCGAGTGCCTCGCCTGCCACCAGAACACGGCCTCCGGCGACGTGCTGGGCGTCATCGATATCCAGCACGACCTGGCGCCGATCAGCCGCCAGATGCGGCTCAACTACGTCGCCATGTTCATCGTTGCCGCGCTGACGATCCTGCTGCTGGCGCTGGCCATCTCGAAGCTCTTCGCGGAGAGGATCCAGGCTACCCTCAAGCAGTTTCGCGAGCGCCTGGAGGCGGTCAACTCGGTAGCGGATTTTCGCAAGCTCGATGTCAGCGACACCCGGGTACGCTTCCGCGAACTCGATCACGCGCTGCAGCAGGTTAATGCCTTGGTCGGCCGGCTCAGGAACGTGGCGGTGGACAAGGACATCCTTGAGTTCGAGATCCGCCTGCTGAGCAAGTTCATTATCACTTCGGAGGTGGTGCGCGACTGGCGCGAGTTTATCAAGGAGCTGCTGGCCGACATCAACACTATCATCCAGGCGCATACCCTGGTGACGATCTTCCAGGTGGAAGACGAGGGCTACGAGCTGGAGGTGTTCTGGTATCGCGAAGTGGCACCCGAGACCCGGGCCACCTTCGAGCAGCTGTTGACCCAACTGCTGGAACATAAGCACGAAGGACCGCCTGGCGGCACCGTGCTCAAGGTATTCCACCATACGGTCCTGAGCTCGAGCGAGGGCGAGGCGCTGTCCAGCCTCACGCCGGAGGATATCCGCCTGCAGACCAAGTCGCTGTTGCTCGAGGCGCCCAAGATCGGTGGTATCGTCGGCATCGGCGTGCAGTCGGACCTGGCCCAGGATCCCATCCGCCATATCGTGATCGACGGCATCCTGTCGACGCTGCTCAACCTGGTGGGCTCGGTCAAGGCGATCTACAAGTACACCAAGGATCTGGAGTACTACGCCACCCGCGACCCCCTGACCAGCCTGTATAACCAGCGCATCTTCAAGGACATGCTGGCCTACGAGGTGGGGCGTGCCACGCGTCACCAGGACCATTTCAGCCTGCTGATGCTGGATCTCGACAACTTCAAGGCCGTCAACGACCGTCATGGCCATGCCTTCGGCGATCAGTTCCTGCACGCCGTGGCCGATACCCTGACGCACTCGATACGCCCCGGCGACTTCCTGGCGCGCTACGGCGGCGACGAATTTACCGTGATCCTGCCCCAGACCGGCGAGGAGCAGGCCTACTCGGTGGCGCTGCGTATCGCCGACAACCTCACCCGCCAGGCGCTCACCGCACCCGACGGCACGACCGTGCGAGCGACCACCTCGATCGGCATTGCCTGCTATCCCAACCACGCCGGCAACCCCCATGACCTCTTCCTGATGGCCGACAACATGATGTACAAGGCCAAGCGCAAGGGTAAGAACTGCGTCGCCCTGCCGGAACAGGAGGAGGTGGCGGAAGTCTTCCGCGAGGTGGGCGAGAAGAACCAGATGGTACTCAGTGCGCTGGAGGAGCAGCGCATCGTGCCCTACTTCCAGCCCATCGCCGACGTGCGCAGCGGCGAGGTCAACATTCACGAGCTGCTGATGCGCATCCAGCTCGACGACCGCCTGGTGCCGGCCGGTGAGTTCATCGATATCGCCGAAAGCATCGGCGTGATCCACAAGATGGATTACCAACTGATCGAGAAGGCCTTCATCCAGATCCGCGAGCAAGGCTACCAAGGCATGCTGTTCATCAACCTGTCGCCCAAGTCGCTGATCGTGGGGGAGTTCATCGGCCGCATCCATCAACTGGCCATCGATTACGACATCCTGCCGGAGCGTATCGTCTTCGAGCTGACCGAGCGCGAGACGGTAAGCAATCTCAAGCTGCTGGAGAAGTTCGTGCTCGAGCTCAAGCTGGAGGGCTTCAACTTCGCCATCGACGACTTCGGTTCGGGCTACTCGTCGTTCCGCTACCTCAAGCAGTTCCCCATCGACGTGATCAAGATCGAGGGAGAATTCATCCGCAACATGCTCGGCGACGAGACCTACATGGCCTTCGTCAAGAGCATCGTCACCCTGGCCCAGAGCCTCGGAGTCAGCACCATTGCCGAGTTCATCGAGAACGAGGAGGTGCTCGCCGCCGTCGAGGAGCTGGGCATCGATTTCGGCCAGGGCTACCACCTGGGCCGGCCAGGGCCGCGCTTCGTCAGCCACCGGCAGGTGCGGCGGCTGATGACGGATTCCTAGTTGCTGGATCCTGGAAGTTACTTGCCTTGGACCAGATCGCGGATGATCCGCCGCCCCGGGTGCAGGTGATCCACCAGCGGCCACTCCAGCGGCAGCGGCTCGTCGCACATGCGCGAGGCGAGCAGTTCGGCGCACAGCGGCGCGCTGGCCATGCCGCGGGAGCCATGGGCGGCGCTGATCCACAGCCCCGGATGGTGGCCTCCGGCCACGTCGGGCACACGGCTGGCATCCTTGGCCAGCGCGGCGTAGTCCCGGCGCCAGGCCTCGGCATCGGGCACCGACCCGCAGTAGGGCGACTTGTCTGGGCTTGCCGCGCGTACGCCGGTGCGCGCGGTGAGCCGAGTGGGCGTGAGGTCGGCACCGGCCTCGCGCAGCGCCGCCACGAAATGGGGCAGACCGCGCTCGAGTTCCGCCAGGTTGGCGGCGTGGTCGGCCTCGCGCTCGGCCAGGTCGGTGTCGCCGGGGGCGAAGGTGGCGCCGAAGTTGAGCACCCCTTCCGCCGCCGGCGGCACGTAGCCGCCGGCGCACACCACGCGCCCCAGCGCCGGGGCGCCTTGGGGCAATGCCAGTTGGCTGACCTGGCCGCGCACCGGCTGTAGCGGCAGCGCCGCGAGTTGGCTGAACCCGGCAGCCTCGCGGGCGGCGGCAACGACGACTTGTTCGGCTTCAATGCGCTCGCCATCGGCCAGGGTCAACGTCCAGCCCGTCTCATTGCCGTGCAGCGCCGTCACTTCGCCACGGCGGAAACTGACACCAGGTGTTTGGGCAAGGCGCACGCACAGCTCCAGCGGCCTGACCCAGGCGGCATCGGGGTAATCCAGTGCCGGCGCCTCGAGTCGGATTCCCGCGACGCGGCTGGCCGTCTCGGCGTCGAGGCCGCGTACCACGCTCTGGGGCAGCGAATGGTTGGCCAGGAAGCGCGCTTGGCGCTGATGCTCTTTCTCGTCCAGCGCCAGCTGCAGCACGCCGCTGGGCCGCCACAACGACTGCTCCGGGTCGAGCTGGGCCAGCCAGCGCCGGCTGTGGAGCAGGCCGGCCAGATAGGTGCGGCTCTGCAGGTTGGTCTCGACCGCGAGCTTGACGTAGAGCGCCCCCTGCAGGTGAGTGGTGCCCAGCTCGGCGCGGTCGAAGCGGTCGATCAGCGTCACCGCGACGCCGCGCCGGGCCAGAGCGGCGGCGGTGCTGGCACCGGCGATACCGGCGCCGATCACCGCCACGTGGCGCGGCGGACGTGGCGCTGGCGGGCTAAACCAGGGCGTGCGCTGGCGACGGGTGTCGGCAGGCGGCTCGGCGATCTCGCCGCAGAGCATTTCGCGCTTGCGTCCGAAGCCCGGCACCTTGCGCCAGGCAAACCCCGCCGCGGCCAGCCCGCGCTTGACCACCCCGGCGCAGGTAAAGGTGGCGAAGGTCGCGCCCGGCCGCGAACGGGCGGCCATGGCGGCGAACAGTCCGGGGTGCCACATCTCGGGGTTCTTGGCCGGGGCGAAGCCGTCGAGGAACCAGGCGTCCACCTGGCCTTCGAGCAGCGCCAGGCGCTCGGCGGCATCGCCAAAGTGGAGGTCCAGCGTCACTCGCTCGTCGAGCCACAGCCGATGCACGCCGGCCACCGGCTCGGGCCACTGGCTTACCAGCCGCTCGGCGCGCCGGGCCAGGTTCGGCCAGGCGGCGAGAGCCCGGGCCAGGTCGTTGCGGCTCAAGGGGTAGCGTTCGGTGGAAACCAGGTGCAGCCGCGCCTGTGCCGGGGCATGGGCGTCGAAGCAGGCCCAGGCGCAGAGCATGTTGAGCCCGGTGCCGAAGCCGGTCTCGCCGATGGTGAAGGGGCGCCGTTCACTCCAGGCGGCCAGACGTCGGGGCAACGCATTGCCATGGAGGAAGACGTGCTCGGTTTCCGCCCGGCCGTCATGGCGCGAGAAGTAGACGTCGTCGAACCGGGTCGAGCGCGGAGCGCTCTCGCCAGTGTCGTCGCGCTGCCAGTCGAGGTGCGCCGGCTCCAGGCCGGCCAGCGGTGGAAGGGGAACATGGGACGATGACACGGCTTCTCCAGCGCCTCCGGCAAGAGTGTACAAAAAATGATCGATGACGCCGCGGCGGCGTGGCATGGTGCATCTCGGAGACCATCCGCGGCGTTTCAACAGCGTTATCCACAGAAGCTGTGAGCAAAACCCCTGTGGATAAACGTTCTCGTCAGGGAGGGCTTTCGAGAATGCTGACAAACTACTGCGCTCGCCCATGCGGCGTTGAAATCATTCTCAAAATGCTCATTTACCCAAGTAAAACTGCGCTTTTTCGAGTGATTTCGCCTTGCCTAGCCATCGCTCGCAACGTTTGTCAGCTTCCTCGGTTTTCGGGGCTCTTTTACGCCGGTCTTCAGGGCAGCACTTTCTTGAACGGTTTCACCGTCACCTTGGCGTAGACTCCGGCGATCACGTAGGGGTCGGCGTCGGCCCAGGCGCGGGCGGTCTCGAGGCTGTCGAACTCCGCCACCACCAGGCTGCCGGTAAAGCCGGCTTCACCGGGGTCCTCGGCATCCACCGCCGGATGGGGGCCGACCAGTACCAGGCGGCCGTCGTCGCGCAGCTTCTCAAGGCGGGCCAGGTGATCGGGACGGGCGGCCAGACGCCGCTCCAGGCTGTTCTTCACGTCTTCACTGATGATTGCATACAGCATCGCAGCGTTCCTCGGGGCAGCGCGGTATCACCGCAGACTCCAACCGTGCGTTGACCGACCGTCGCCGGACGCGCACCATGGGCCATCATTTTGACAAAGTTGCTTGCTTGCGTCATGCCATTGCCCCCCTGCCCGAGCGTTTCGCCGGTGACCCTGGCCCCCTCGGTATCGATCTTCACATGCATTCCACCGCCTCGGATGGCGCCCTGGCTCCCGCCGAGGTGGCCTCCCTGTGCGCCGCGCGCGGCGTGCGGCTGATGGCGTTGACCGACCACGACACCATGGCCGGTGTGAACGAGGCCGGCGAGACCGCCGCCCGCCTGGGCGTATGCCTGCTGCCGGCGGCCGAACTCTCGACCCGCTGGCAGGGCGTGGGCATCCATGTCGTCGCGCTGCTGCCGCAGGGCGCCAGCGGGGCGCTGGAAGAGGGGCTGAAGGCCCAGGCCCGGGCCCGTGAAGCCCGCGCCGAAGTGATCGCCGAACGTATGGAGAAGCTGGGGCTCGACGACGCCCTGGCCAAGGCGCGTGAGCAGGCTGGCTCCCACCGTCCGCTGGGCCGTCCCGACTTCGCCCGGGCACTAGTGGCGGCGGGACTGGTACCCGACATGGCCACGGCGTTTCGCAAGCACCTGGGCAGTGGCAAGGCGGGCGACGTCAAGGCGCACTGGCCGGCGCTGGCCGAGGTGGTGGGCTGGGTGGTCGAGGCAGGCGGCGTGGCGGTGCTCGCCCACCCCCTGCGCCACGGTCTGACCCGGCGCAAGCGCGGCCAACTGCTTGACGACTTTGCCGCTGCCGGCGGCCAGGCCGCCGAGCTGGTCAGCGGCTTCCAGAATGCCGATGTCACCCGCGATCTGGCGCGGCAGCTCGACGAAAGGGGGCTGTATGCCTCTCTCGGCAGCGACTTCCATTTTCCCGGCGGCCATCTGGCGCCGGGCAGCATGAGCCCGGTGCCGCGCACCGCCGTGCCGCCGGTATGGACCCACCCGCGGCTGGCCGGCTTCGTCGCGGCGGGCTGCGACGCGCCCACCCCGGCGCGCTATAGTGGGCAACAAGAGTGGGCCGCAAGAATCGCTAACGTCAGGGAATTCCATCATGAGTCAGTTCTTCCAGATCCATCCCGAGAACCCGCAGAAGCGCCTGATCGACCAGGCAGTGCAGATCGTGCGCCAGGGTGGGGTGGTCGCCTATCCCACCGACTCCGGTTATGCGCTGGGCTGCCATCTGGGCGACAAGAAGGCGATCGAGAAGATCAAGTGGCTGCGCTCGCTGGACGACAAGCACAACTTTACCCTGGTGTGCTCGGATCTCTCCGACATCGGCACCTACGCCAAAGTCGACAACAGCGTGTTCCGCCTGCTCAAGGCCAACACCCCGGATGCCTACACCTTCATCCTCAACGCCACCTCCGAGGTGCCTCGTTTGCTGCTGCACCCCAAGCGGCGCTCCATCGGCGTGCGCGTACCCGACCACAGCATCACCCGTGCGCTGCTCGATGCGCTGGGCGAGCCGCTGATGAGCGTAACGCTGATCCCGGTGGGCGAGGAGCTGCCGATGACCGACCCGGAAGAGATCCGCGACCGCTTCGGCGCCCATCTGGATCTGATCATCGACGGTGGCGCCTGCCACCTGGAGGCCACCAGCGTGATCGACCTGCGCGAGCTGCCGCCGACCATCGTACGCGAAGGACGCGGCGACCTGGCGCCGTTCCGCAGCTGATTCGCGCTACCTTTTGCCGTCCTCCTGCGGCCTGTTCGGGTCTTGCGTCTCTTCGTCCAGCCAGGTGCCGCACTTGAGGCAGTAGAGCGCTCTTTTTTCATGGCGGTCGTGGCCGCAGCCCGGGCAGGCCTGATCGGAGTAGCGGTCGGCGCGAATCGAGCGAATCACCTCGGCGGAGAACACCCCGGTGGGCACGGCGATGATCGAATAGCCGATCAGCATGACCAGGGTGGAGATCGCCTGGCCGAGGGGCGTGATAGGCACGATATCTCCGTAACCCACCGTGGTCAGGGTGACGATGGCCCAGTAGATCGCCATGGGAATGCTGGTGAAGCCGGCCTCGGCGGGCTCGATCATGTAGACCAGTGCGGCGAACAGGGTTACCAGCAGGAACACCGTGAACAGGAACAGGAAGATTTGACGCACGCTATTCTTCAGCGCCTCCACTAGCAGGCGTCCTTCGCCGACGAACTGCATCAGGCGCAGCACGCGGAAGATCCGCAGCACGCGCAGCAGGCGCACGATCACCAGGGTCTGGGTGCCGGGCAGGATAAGCATCAGCCAGGTGGGCAATATCGCCACAAGATCGATCATGCCGTAGAAGCTGCGCAGGTAGCGCAGTGGCTTGTCGAGAATATAGATGCGAACCAGGAGTTCGATGGTAAAGGCGATGGTGAACCCCCATTCCAGCCAGTAGAACCACTCACCATGGACGGCGCTCAGATGATCGACGGAGTCGAGCATTACCACCAGCACGCTGGCCAGGATCGTCACGATCAGGGCGATATCGAAGCCCTTGGCCAGCGGTGTGTCGGATTCGAAGATGATCTGGAACAGGCGCGTGCGCAGCCCTTCGCCGGCTGGTCGAAACGGTTCGGTCATTCCCTTGTCCCCTGCATGGCGTAGCCCTTGTTATCGCTCACGTTGCCTTGGCTCCCGCTGCCTTCATGAGGACGCCAGGCGATGCGCCAGCCGCAGCGACGTGCGGCCGAAGTCGAGATCGAGCCAGTCGGCTCGCTCCAGCATGGCGGCAAGCTGGCTGGCCTCGGCGTTGCCCTCCGCAGCCAGCACCTCCAGCGCCTCCCTGGCCGTGGCTTTCCAGGCATCGTCGCCGGTATCGGTGAAGGCGTCCAGGGCCAGGATGGCGCGATGCAGCCGCTCGTTTTCCGCCGTGCCCTCGGGCAGCTTCCACTGGCCGCTGAGCAGGGCGCTGCCGCGAACGGCCTTGCTGGCATCGGCGGGGCGCAGGGGCACCGTCTCGGCGAAGGCCAGCGCCAGGCTCCACAGCGCCTGTGGGTCGCCGTCCTTGAGTTCCAGCTCCAGCTCATGGATCGGCACGCGGCGGCCAGCGGCACGAATCTCACCCTGGTCCAGCGCCACCTCGATGGTGGCCTCGGCCAGCTCCAGATGCCAGGCGCGGCGCTCGAAATCGGTGGCGAAGCGCGGTTCGAGGCGCGCCAGCACCTCCTCGCCCAGTGCGGCCATGGGGGGCAGGGCGGCGAGCCCGGTGCGGTCGAGGCTGCCGCCCGCCACCGGCCATTCCCATTCGCGCCGACGGCTGTAGCCGCCGCTGCCTTCGCCGCTGGTCTTGAGGGTCTGTACCCAATCGTCGTTGCGGCGGCGCAAGCGCAGTGCCATGCGCGCCGTCTCCAACTCGCCCGCGGGCGTGTCGAAGTAGGTATTGGCCAGGCGCTGGGCCTCGTCCACCCCGCTGCGCAGGAAGGGGTGCTGCAGCAGCCGTTCCGGGCCGGTCTCGCCCAGGGCCAGCTTCATCTCGATCTCATGGCTCATGTCTCTTCCTGCTTTCCTTTTCCTACTTTCTACCTGGGTTGGACTACCTAGATTGGGCCCCCGCGGCCGGGCCAAACGCATGACGCGAATATTTCCATGACGTGACAGGGTGCCATTCTTTATACTGGCGCCGCCATTTCACAAGCGCATCCTACGCCATGGTCAAACCCAACCCCTTTTCGGCGATGTTCGGCCGCTCGCCGTTCCAGCCCCTGCTGGCCCATATCGCCAAGGCCAACGAGTGTGCCGACCAGCTGCTGCCTTTCTTCGAGGCTTCGCTCACGGGCGACTGGGAAGAAGCCGCCAAGATCCGCGAAACCATCACGCGGCTGGAGCACGAGGCCGACAGCCTCAAGACCGAGCTTCGCCTCAACCTGCCCAATACGCTGTTTCTGCCCGTTTCCCGCACCGACCTTCTCGACCTGATCACCGTACAGGACAAGATCGCCAACAAGGTGCGTGACATCACCGGCATCATGCTCGGGCGCCGCATGCAGGTTCCCAGCGAGCTGGCCCAGCCTATGCGCGACTACATGCACACTGCCGTAGCCTGCGTGGCCCAGGCGCGCCAGGCCCTGGAAGAGCTGCAGGACCTGCTCGAGTCGGGCTTCGGTCGCCACGCCTCCGACGTGATGCTCAACCTGATCCGTGAGTTGCACATTCTCGAGCAGCAGGCCGATCAACAGCAGATCGCTATCCGCCGCCTGCTCTTCGATCTCGAGGATCGGCTCAAGCCGGTGGATGTGGTCTTCCTCTACAAGATTATCGATTGGGTCGGGGAGCTCTCCGACCGTGCCGAACGCGTCGGCAGCCGCCTGCAGATACTCACTGCCCGGTAGGACACCGCCACCGGCGATCCCGGGGCGATGTGCCCATAACCCGACAGCCACATAGGAACCAACCCCTATGTCGATCATTGCGCAGCACGGTGAAATCTTCATCATCCTGGCCTGCCTCTTCGGCTTCTTCATGGCCTGGGGCGTGGGCGCCAACGACGTCGCCAACGCCATGGGCACCTCGGTGGGCTCCAAGGCCATCACCATCAAGCAGGCGATCATCATCGCCGTGGTCTTCGAGTTCCTCGGCGCCTGGCTGGCCGGCGGCGAGGTCACCGCCACCATCCGCGGCGGTATCGTCGATCCAGTGTTACTGCAGGCCAACCCCGAGCTGCTCGTCTATGGCATGCTCTCGGCCCTGCTCGCCGCCGCCCTATGGTTGCTGATCGCCTCGGCCAAGGGCTGGCCGGTTTCCACCACTCACTCCATCGTCGGCGCCATCGTCGGCTTTGGTGCGGTAGGGCTGGGCATGGAGGCCGTGGCCTGGAACCGGGTCGGTACCATCGCCTCGAGCTGGGTGGTCTCGCCGCTGTTGGCCGGCACCATCTCCTTCCTGCTGTTCAAGTCAGTGCAGTACCTGATCTTCGAGGCCAAGGATCCCTTCGCCGCGGCCAAGCGTACCGTGCCGTTCTATATCTTCCTGGTCGGCTTCATCGTCTCCATGGTAACCCTGACCAAGGGGCTCTCCCATGTGGGGCTGGACTTCACCTTCGGCCAGAGCTTCATGCTCTCGGTGCTGCTGGGCATCGGCATCATGGGCATCGGCATCATCATGGAGAACCGCGTCAAGGGCGAGCGGCGTATCGGCGACCAGTTCGGCTACGGCAGCGTGGAGCGCGTCTTCGGCGTGCTGATGATCTTCACCGCCTGCGCCATGGCCTTCGCCCATGGCTCCAACGACGTGGCCAACGCGGTTGGCCCGCTGGCGGCGGTGATCAGCGTGGTGCGCAGCGACGGCGTCATCGATTCCGCTGCGCTGGTGCCCTGGTGGGTGCTGATTCTCGGCGGTGGCGGTATCGTCGCCGGCCTGGTTACCTATGGCCACAAGGTGATCGCCACCGTGGGTACCGGCATCACCGAGCTGACTCCCAGCCGCGGCTTTGCCGCCACCCTGGCTGCCGCTACCACCGTGGTGCTGGCCTCGGGTACCGGGCTGCCGATCTCCACCACTCACACCCTGGTCGGTGCGGTGCTGGGTGTGGGGCTGGCGCGCGGCATGGCGGCGCTCAACATGCGGGTGATCGGCACCATCGTCATGTCGTGGCTGATCACCCTGCCGGCCGGAGCGGGCCTGGCGATCATGTTCTTCTTTATGTTCAAGGGAATTTTCGGGTAAGGGCAAGACGCGAGCCACGAGCCACGAGCCAGGGAAGGAGCATAATCTGCCCGAAGCCCGAAGCCCGAAGCCCGAAGCCCGAATCGGCGGTACCACGGCAGTGGTGCCGCCGTTTTCGTCGCTCTGATATAGTCGAATATAAGACACCCTCCTTTTTCACCTGCTGCCGGAGAGCGGCCTTGGACACTCGTTTCCCCTTCGTCGACTGGTTCCGCAATTCCTCGCCCTATATCAATGCGCATCGGGGCCGAACCTTCGTGATCCTGATCGAGGGCGAGGCCATGGCGCGAGGCCGAGGCGAGCAGTTGATCCAGGACCTGGCGCTGCTGCATACCCTCGGGGTACGCCTGGTGGTGGTATTCGGCATTCGCCCCCAGGTGGAGCAGGCGCTCGCCGAGGCGAAGATCGTGCCGCAGCGCCACAATGGGCGCTGGGTGGCGGACGAGGCGATCATGACCTGTGTCGAGCGGGTGGCCGCCGAGCAGCGGCTGTGGCTCGAGGCGCGGCTGTCGTTGGGGCTGCCCAACACCCCGCTGCATGGGGTGGAGCTGACCGCCGTTTCCGGCAACCTGGTAATGGCCAAACCGCTGGGCGTACGCGAAGGCGTCGACTACGACCATAGCGGCGAGGTGCGCCGGGTGCGGGTCTCGGCGGTGCAGGGGCTGCTCGACCGCGGCTCGCTGGTGTTGCTGCCGCCGCTGGGCTTTTCCAGCACCGGTGAAGTGTTCGACCTGGACGCCGCCGAGGTGGCCCAGCACGCGGCCATGGCGCTGGCCGCCGACAAGCTGATCCTGCTGGGCGAGGCGGCCGGGCTCTACGACGAGAACGGTGCCATGCAGCGCCAGCTCACGCCCGACGAGGCCGAACCGCTGCTGAACCAGGCCGAGCCGGGCAGCGAGCAGGCACGCCACATCGCCGCGGCCTGCGCCGCCGCGCGCAACGGCGTGGCTCGCACGCACCTGCTCTCATGGCACGACCACGATGCCTTGCTGGGCGAGCTGTTCACCCGCGACGGCGTCGGCACCATGATCACCCGGCATCGCTATGAGCAGCTGCGCCCGGCCGAACTCGGCGATATCGGCGGCCTGCTGGAGCTGTTGGAACCGCTGGAGCGTCGCGGCATGCTGGTGCCGCGCTCCCGCGAGCGCCTGGAGCACGAGATCGACGACTACCTGGTCATCGAGCGGGATGGCATGGTTATCGGCTGCGCGGCGTTGCATCGCTTTGCCGAGGCCGAGATGGGCGAGCTGGCCTGCCTGGCCATCCATGTCGACTACCGCGGCGGAGCGCGCGGCTCGCTGTTGCTCTCGGGAATCGAGCGGCGGGCGCGCCGGCTTGGGCTTGCTTCGTTGTTCGTGCTGACCACCCATACCGCACACTGGTTCGTCGAGCACGGCTTTCGCCCTGCGGATATCGAGTCGCTGCCGCCGCTGCGGCGCGACACCTACAACCACGCCCGCAAGTCGAAGATCCTCGTCAAACCCCTCGCATGAGGCGCTGCCAAGCCTGCCGCCGCCGTTCGAAGCCTGGCTTCGGACGGCGGCTGTCGCTTTGGAGCAACGCTGCTTTCCATCTTGTCTCAAAAAAGCAACACGATAACTCGTTGTTTTTGCATGCCATGCAATAAAGCCTTGAAAAAGGTGTCGCCAAACGATGACGAAATGTCGGGTTGTTTTGCGCTTTTATCCCTGTTTTGCCGTCCGGTATCGATGTGCCAACTTTTGATTCGATATAACTATTTGAATTTTATGAGATGCCAAGATTCTTGGCATGCTCCTGGCACTATACTAGGTGAGCAACGAATGAAGTGATTCAAACGGCTCGAATCACTTCAGATCGTCGAGAAGCTCGGGGACCACCACCCCCCCATGCCCTGTGCAACCCGGGCATCGAGACGATCGACGTTCGCTCCGCGATGTGTAACTTAGGTTGCGATGAGACGGGTACCGCCGATAGGCAAGGAAAGGTACCAGATGGGCAAGGATGCCCTGGCAAGGATGCCTCATCCCCTTCGGGGGATCGAATTCGGCCCCAGCGCTGGCGTGTATCACGCAGCGATGGTGGCAAGCAGAGCACGAAGCAGAGCGGCTTGCCGCTCACCCGTACCGGCAGCTCCTGGTGGCATAGGGTCGGCAACGGGGCTTCGGGGGCCTTCGGGCCCGCTGAAAGTATGGGACATGGCTCGACCAGGCGAACGATGCCCATATTTTCAACCCCTTCAGTTCCCTGCGTACTTGGGCCGGCACCAGCCGGCCTCTTTTTTTTCCGCCAGGAAACTAGAACGGGACGTTAGTTGAGCGTGGAACTCTGTTATCCTTCAGGTACGTGCCATGGTGGTTTCTTACCCTCTCCTGAATAGAACATTGGTCATGACCAAACGGGTCTCGCGCCGCTGGCGTCCACGCTCATTGCTGCAGCTCGTACTGTTGGCATTTCTTGTCGTCATGTTACCGCTGGGAGTCCTGATGTATCAGGCCGGCCAGGCGCTTTCCGAGCTTTCGCGCCTGGCGGACGTCAGCGCACGCCAGGCGGTGGAAGAGAGCCGGCGTGCCCGCGTACTGGGCAACCTCGCCGTCGAGATGGAGCGCAGCGCGCGCCAGTATGCGGTGCTAGAGCAGGAGAGCCTGCTCGAACTCTATGCCGAGCGGCATTCCGAATTCCAGGAACTGCTGGCGCAGCAGCGCCGCTTCCTGCCCAACGATCCCGACGTTCTGGCCCTGGAGGAACAGCTGCTGCTGCTTTCGCAGCTGCCGGAGCTGGATGCCGAGGAACTCGACGTCTGGCTGGCGCTATTCGTGCCCTTCGCCGAACACACCGAATCGATGCGACGGGCCACCAATCGCCAGATCGACGCCACCATCGAAATGATCAGCGCCCGGGCGCAGGACGTACAGTCGCGGCTGTGGTTGCAGACCACGGCACTGGTGTCGGCCAGCCTGTTGCTCATGCTGCTGTTCAGCTGGCTGATCATTCGCCCGGTGCGCCAGCTGGAGCGCCGTATCCTCAGTATCGGCAGCGGCGTGGAAACCAACGATCGCGACACCATCCAGGGACCCGCCGAGCTGGTTCAGCTCGGCGACCGGCTCGACTGGCTCTCGACGCGGCTCAGCGATCTCGAGGCGCAGAAGCAGCAATTCCTGCGCCACATGTCTCATGAGCTCAAGACGCCGCTGGCCAGCGTGCGCGAAGGTTCTGCGCTGCTGGCCGACGGTGTGGCGGGCGAAATGACGCCGCGCCAGCGCGAGATCCTGTCACTGATCGACTCCAGCGGCCGCGAACTACAGCGGCTGATCGAACAGTTGCTCGACTACAACCTACTGCAGCACAACCAGCGCATCACCCTCACGCAGGTGGACCTGGCGACGCTAGTCAAGACTACACTGGCCAAGCACCGCCTGGCGCTGGAGAACAAAGGCATGCGGGTGACCGCCTTTGACGGTCCGCTGGAGTGGGTGGTGGATCGCACCGCCGTGGGCCGCATTCTCGATAACCTGGTTTCCAACGCCATTGCCTACGGCGAGGACGGCGGCGAGCTGTTGATCCGCGCCCATGCCGGACGCGATAACCTCATTCTCGATGTCGCCAATACCGGCGAACCCATCGACGAGCATGATCGCCCACGGCTGTTCGAGCCCTTCTACCAGGGCCGTTCGCGGCGCAAGGGGCCGCTCAAGGGCTCGGGCATCGGGCTTTCGGTGGCCGCCGACTGCGCGCGCATCCAGAGCGGTGGCTTGACACTGATCGAAGACAGGGAGTTCGACGTGTGCTTCCGCCTGACGCTGCCGCGTCAGGCGGTGCCCTTGACCAGAGATGATAATAAGATCGGGCCCGTCGAACTGGGCATTGACGCAAGGAGCGAGAAACGATGAAGGGGACCGAGATCTTCGGTACAAGAAACAGAACCAGTGCAGCAACCCGTGCAAGAACCGGTACGAGAAGGGCCCTGACGATTGGTGGACTAGCCGTCCTTCTGGGCGGCTGCGAGTTACTACCCGAGAACGCCATGCTCGGGACGGAAGCGGAGGAGACGCCGGAAGCAGTAGCCTGCCATGCCGGAGAGCCGACGTTCGAGGACGAAGCCTGCCTGCTGCACAACTGGGTAGCCTTTGGCCTGGCCTCGCAGCGCGGCGACAGGGAGTGGCGCAGCCAGGCCATGATGCAGCTCGATGCCGCGCCGGGCAGAAGCGAGGCCGAGCGGGAACTGGCCCGCGCCGTGACACTGGCCTGGGGCAACGAGAGTGAATGGCGGCAGGCCGCGGAACTCTACCAGGAGTATACGCATGCTGCGCCGGCCGACCTGCAACCGCTGCTGCGCTACTGGCGCAACGAACTGGAGGGGCGGCGGTCCCTGTCAAGCCAGGGATCGAATGCACGTGCTCAGGTGGCTTCACTGCAACAAGAGAACGCCGAGCTTGCCGAAAAGCTCGAAGCGCTTACCGCCATCGAGCAGAACATGAACCTGCGACAGCAATCGCCCTGAGCGATGAAGGGAGATGGACGTGATGGAAGCGGCTCGATTGACCGATACACGCAGGAATGAGACGCGCAGGTCCGCGGCTCGCACCTCGGGTGCGAAGTCAGGCAATGCTCATGTTTTGCTGGTCGACGACGACGTCAGCCTGTTGCGTCTGCTGGGCATGCGCCTGGAGAGTCGCGGCTACCGGGTGACCACCGCCGAAAGCGGTGCCGAGGCGCTGCGCCGGCTAGAGGCCGAGCGCCCCGACATCGTGCTCTCCGACCTGCGCATGGACGAGATGGACGGCCTCGCCCTGTTCCAGGCGATCCAGCGCGAAGTGCCGGGGCTGCCGGTCATCATCCTGACCGCCCATGGCTCCATCCCCGACGCCGTCAGCGCCACCCAGCAGGGTGTATTCAGCTTCCTCACCAAGCCGGTGGACCGCGACGAACTGTTCAGCGCCATCGACGAGGCGCTGACCCACACGCCGTCCGGCAGCAGCGCCGAGAGCGACGCCTGGCGCGCCAGCATCATCACCCGCAGCCCCGAAATGGAGCGGGTGCTGGAGCAGGCACGCATGGTGGCCGCATCGGACGTCAGCGTGCTGATCACCGGCCCCTCCGGCTCCGGCAAGGAACTGCTGGCGCGGGCCATTCACGACGCCAGCCCGCGGGCCAGCAAGCCGTTCGTGGCGATCAACTGCGGCGCGCTGCCCGAGCAACTGCTGGAAAGCGAACTCTTCGGACACTCCAAGGGTGCCTTCACCGGCGCGGTGAGCGACCACAAGGGCCTGTTCCAGGCGGCCGACGGCGGCACCCTGTTCCTCGACGAGATCGGCGACATGCCGCTGCCGCTGCAGGTCAAGCTGCTGCGTGCGCTGCAGGAGCGCCAGATTCGTCCGCTGGGCTCGACCCAGTCGATCCCGGTCAACGTGCGCATTCTCTCCGCCACTCACCGCGACCTCAGCCAGGCGATGCACCAGGGCGAGTTCCGCGAGGACTTCTTCTATCGCCTCAACGTGGTCAACCTGAAGCTGCCGGCGCTGAAGGATCGCGCCGAGGACGTGCCGCTGCTGGCGCGTCACCTGGTGGCCCAGGCGGCGGAGAGGCACAAGCCGTTCGTCAAAGGGTTCTCGCCGGAGGCGCTCAACCTGCTGGCCACCAGCGCCTGGCCCGGCAACGTGCGCCAGCTGGTCAACGTGGTGGAGCAGTGCGTGGCGCTGACCCGTTCGCCAATGATCCCCGAGGCCCTGGTGGCCCAGGCGCTGGCCGCGGAAGACTGCGCGCTGCCGACCTTCAACGACGCTCGTGCCGGGTTCGAGCGCAGCTATCTGGTCAAGGTGCTTAAGATCACCGAGGGCAACGTGACCCAGGCGGCACGCATCGCCGGGCGCAACCGCACCGACTTCTACAAGCTGCTGGCCCGCCACGAGCTGGAGCCGAGCACCTTCAAGCCGGAGTGACGCCCGCCAACCTGCCTTCGAGAGCGCCTCCGCAGGCGCTCTCTTCATTTCAGGCGACGCTTCACTTCCACTCTCAGGCGCCCTTCCCCCAGCCGGGCCGTCAGTGCCTGGCCGGGCTGGGTGTCGGCGGCCCGCCGCATCACCTTGCCCGAATCGTCCTGCAGGATGGCGTAGCCGCGCCCCAGTACCGCCAGCGGGCTGACCGCCTGTAGCTGCCGCGCCAGCCCGGCCAGGCGTTCGCGCTGGCGTGCCATGTCGCGCTGCATGGCCTGCTCGAGGCGCGTCCGTGCCTTGGTCAAACGGTTTGCCGCTCGCTCGACTTCGCGCCCCGGATGGCAGCTCGCCATGCGCCGCTGCAGATGGCCCAACTGCCGGCGTTCCGCCATCAATCGTGCGTGCATGGCCCGTTGCAGGCGGGCTTCCAGTTCGCCCAGCGTTTGGCGCTGGCGGGTCAATACCTCGCCGGGGTGGCGTAGCCGTGCGCGCAGATGATCCAGCCGCTGGCCCTCGCGCTCGAGTCGCGCCTGGGCACAGCGCGAAAGCTGGCGCTCCAGCCCGACCAGGCGGCGTGTCAGGTCACGGCGATCCGGTACCAGCATTTCGGCGGCGGCGGAGGGCGTGGGGGCGCGCACGTCGGCGGCCAGGTCCGACAGGGTGATATCGACCTCGTGACCCACCGCCGACATCACCGGCAGGCGCGAATGGAAGATCGCCCGCGCCAGGTGCTCGTCGTTGAACGCCCACAGGTCCTCCAGGCTGCCGCCGCCACGGGTGATCAGGATCACGTCGCGGGCTGGGTCCAGCGCCTGCTGGCGGTTGAGCAGCCCCAGCGCGGCGATCAGCGCCGGGGCCGCCTCGCGACCCTGCACGGGCACGGCGATCAGCGTGACCCGGGCCAGCGGCCAGCGCGCGGCGAGCACCGCCAGCACGTCGCGGATCGCCGCGCCGCTGGGCGAGGTGAGTACCAGCAGGTGGCGGGGCGGGCAGGGCAAGGGGCGCGAGTTGGCGAACACGCCCTCGGCGGCGAGCCGCTGCTTGAGCCGTTCGAGTGCGAGCAGCAGTTCGCCTTCGCCAGCCGGCTGCACCGCCTCGGCGATCAGCTGGTAGTCGCCGCGCGGCTCGAACAGCGATACCCGCCCGCGCACCCGCACGCGGTCGCCGTCGCGCATGGGGGCCGCGACGAAGCGCGCGCGGTTGCGGAACAGCGCACAGCGCAGCTGCGCCGAGCTGTCCTTGAGCGTGAAGTAGACATGCCCCGAGGCCGGCCGCGAGACCCCGGAAAGCTCGCCCTCGACCCATACCTCGCCGATGCCCTGCTCGAGCAGCAGCCGGGCGCGGCGGTTCACTTCGCTGACGGAAAGCGCGGTATCGGTGGAGTGGGTCATGCGGCGATCCCTGGGCCTGTGAATGCCAGCGAACTGGCGGAAAGCCACACTCTAGCATGGTAGGGCTGGCATGGCCGGGTGCGCAGTCGGGAGAGCGGCCCGGCGCCAGACGAAAAAAGCGCCGGGGAGACCCGGCGCAAGTTGCGTCATGGGGAGGGGCAATCAAATGATTCAGTCGAAATCGTCCTCGATGTCCTCATCGGTGTACTCGGCGTCGTCGCCGTTGTCGTTCACACCGTCGGTGTCGCCGACCACGTCGCCACCGGCTTCGCCGTCGCGGAAGGCGGTGTCGCCGTCGTCACCCACGGCGCCGGTGCCGGCGGTACCGGTGGTCTGCCACACACCTTCGCGATCCTGCTCAGCGGCGCGACGCTCGCGCTCATCGTTGAACCACTGCTCGTCGTATTCGGGGAAGTTCTCGAGCTCATCCTCGCTGGCATCGACCAGGATACGGTGAGTCACGTCGTCCTGACCGAAGACACCATCGTCGTCACGGTCGGTTTCCATGGTGAAATGCTCGATACCGACGACTACCTCGTCGCCGCCCATGCCCCACAGGCCACCGGCATTGACGATCAGGGCGCTCACCTGGCCCTGGTCATCCAGCAGGATGTTCTCGACGTTGCCGACTTCCTCGTCGGGGTCGTTGGCGTGGTAGACATCGGCACCGATGATGTCATCGGCGGAATAGAGGCCCTGTGCCGCTTGCGGGTCGTCCTGTGCAACGGCTTGAGTACCAAGAGCGAGGCTGCCTGCGATGGCGGTGATTGCGATAGTAAGTGCACGCTTCTGCATTTTCTCTCTCCTTAAGACTGTCTTCCTTGGACCTAGGCGTTGCGCCTGAGGGAACCGTTTACAGATTTCGCGCCCAATCGTCGACCTGGCGTTCCGCTTCCTCGCGCTCCAGGCCATAGCGCTGCTGGATACGACCGATCAGCTCGTCTTTCTTGCCACCAATCCGGTCCAGCTCGTCGTCGCTGAGTTCGCCCCAGCTGGAACGGGCTCTTCCCTTGAGTTCCTTCCATTTGCCTTCGATCTGGTCCCAGTTCATGTCGTCACTCCTGTCCGTGAGTGGACCCGTCGTGCACTCATCAAGCTAGATCACGTTCCTGCCGCTGTAAGTCAAAGTCGGTTTCGGACTGTTTCGAAGGGTAATTAGGATTGGGCGAAAGCCCGTCCAACCCCGTCGCAAACTGGAACCGGGAGCGAGGACTCGCATTGCCCGGGCATTGGGCCGGGCGCTATAATGGTCGATTAACTTTCCCCCACTTCCCCACCAGCACTGGGTGTTGCCGACTATGTTACGTATGGCCCAAGAAGCTCTTACGTTCGACGACGTATTACTCGTACCCGGCTACTCGGAGGTCCTGCCCAAGGACGTCAGCCTACGGACCCGCCTGACCCGCAACCTCTACCTCAACATCCCCCTCGTTTCCGCCGCCATGGATACCGTGACCGAAGCCCGCCTGGCCATCGCCATGGCCCAGGAAGGCGGCATCGGCATCATCCACAAGAACATGAGCGTTACCGCTCAGGCCGCCGAAGTTCGCAAGGTCAAGAAGCACGAGAGCGTGATCGTCAAGGACCCGGTCACCGTCGGGCCCAAGGCCAAGCTCGAAGACCTGCTGACCATGGCCCAGGAGTACGGCTTCTCCGGCTTCCCGGTGGTAGAGGGCGAAACCCTGGTGGGGATCGTGACCGAGCGCGACATGCGCTTCCAGCCCAACCACGGCGACCGCGTGGCCGATATCATGACCCCGCGTGAGCGCCTGGTGACGGTGCCCGAGGGCACCGGGCTCGACGTGATCAAGGCCAAGATGCAGGAGCACCGGGTCGAGAAGATGCTGGTGGTGGACGACGCCTTCCACCTGCGCGGCCTGGTCACCTTCCAGGACATCGAGAAGGCACGCACCTTCCCCAACGCCGCCAAGGACGCCGACGGCCGTCTGCTGGTGGGCGCCGCAGTGGGTACCGGCCCGGAGACCCCCGACCGCGTGGCCGCCCTGGCCGAGGCCGGTGTGGACGTGGTCATCGTCGACACCGCCCACGGCCACTCCAAGGGCGTGATCGACCGCGTCGCCTGGGTCAAGGAGCACTTCCCCAGCATTCAAGTGATCGGCGGCAATATCGCCACCGCCGCCGCCGCCCGCGCCCTGGCTGAGGCCGGCGCCGATGGCGTGAAGGTGGGCATCGGCCCCGGCTCCATTTGCACCACCCGCGTGGTGGCAGGCGTGGGCGTGCCGCAGATCACCGCCGTTTCCAATGTCGCCGAGGCGCTCAAGGAGTACGACATCCCGCTGATCGCCGATGGTGGCGTACGCTTCTCCGGCGACCTGGCCAAGGCCATTGCCGCCGGTGCCAGCGCGATCATGGTGGGCGGCCTGCTGGCCGGCACCGAGGAAGCCCCGGGCGAAGTCGAACTGTTCCAGGGCCGTACCTACAAGGCCTACCGCGGCATGGGCTCCATGGGCGCCATGGCCCAGAGCCAGGGCAGCGCCGACCGCTACTTCCAGGACAAGGACGCCGGCGCCGAGAAGCTGGTGCCGGAAGGCATCGAAGGCCGCGTGCCCTACAAGGGCGTGATGAGCGCCATCGTCCACCAGCTGATGGGCGGCCTGCGCGCCTCCATGGGCTACACCGGCTGCCGCGACATCCAGGAGATGCGCACCAAGCCGGAGTTCGTGAAGATCACCGGCGCCGGCTTCGCCGAATCGCACGTTCACGATGTGCAGATTACAAAAGAAGCGCCGAACTACCGGGCGGGCTAACGCCCGCTCAAGAGGGAAGAAAGAAGAGATAAGAGGGAAGAAAGGAGGCGAAGAGGCGGGATAGGGCCGTCTCTTCCTTCTTCGTTCTTCCCTCTTCATTCTAAGAGACATTGACCCAAGCCGCGGCGCTTGAGTCCACAACGGCGGTGGCCATTTCATGCAAGACATTCACGCCCACAAGATCCTCATCCTCGACTTCGGCTCCCAGTACACCCAGCTGATCGCCCGCCGCGTGCGCGAGATCGGTGTGTACTCCGAAGTGCGCGCCTTCGACATCACCGAGGAAGAGATCCGCGAATACGCTCCCAACGGCATCATCCTCTCCGGCGGCCCGGAATCCACCGTGGCGGCCGGCTCGCCCCGCGCGCCCGAGTGCGTGTTCGAGATGGGCCTGCCGGTGTTCGGCATCTGCTACGGCATGCAGACCATGGCGGTACAGCTCGGCGGCGCCGTGGAGGGCTCCAACAAGCAGGAGTTCGGCTACGCCCAGGTCAAGATCGACGGCAGCGACGACCTGTTCCGCGACATCAAGGACCACGTGGACCACGACGGCAAGGCGCTGCTCGACGTGTGGATGAGCCACGGCGACAAGGTGGCTCGCGCCCCCGAGCCTTTCACCGTCACCGCCTCCACCCCCAGCTGCCCCATCGCCGCCATGACCTGGCCGGAGAAGCGCTTCTACGCCGTGCAGTTCCATCCCGAGGTGACCCACACCCTGCAAGGCATGCGCATCCTCGAGCACTTCGTGGTGGACATCTGTGGCGCCGAGAAGCTGTGGACCCCGGCGCGCATCATCGAAGACCAGATCGCCCGCGTGCGCGACCAGGTGGGCGACCGCCACGTGCTGCTTGGCCTCTCCGGCGGCGTGGACTCCTCCGTGGTGGCGGCGCTGCTGCACAAGGCCATCGGCGACCAGCTCACCTGCGTATTCGTGGACAACGGCCTGCTGCGCAAGAACGAAGGCGACCAGGTAATGGAAACCTTCGCCCAGCACATGGGCGTGAAGGTGATCCGCGTGGACGCCGAGGAACTGTTCCTCTCCAAGCTCAAAGGGGAGAACGACCCGGAAGCCAAGCGCAAGATCATCGGCAACACCTTCATCGACGTGTTCGATGAAGAGGCCAGCAAGATCGAAGGCGTCGACTTCCTGGCCCAGGGCACCATCTACCCCGACGTGATCGAATCCGCCGCCAGCAAGACCGGCAAGGCCCACGTGATCAAGTCGCACCACAACGTCGGCGGCCTGCCGGAGACCATGAAGCTGCAGCTGGTGGAACCGCTGCGCGAACTGTTCAAGGACGAAGTGCGCAAGCTCGGCCTGGAACTCGGCCTGCCCTACGACATGGTGTACCGCCACCCCTTCCCGGGGCCGGGCCTGGGCGTGCGCATTCTCGGCGAAGTGAAGAAGGAGTACGCCGACATCCTGCGCGAAGCCGACGCCATCTTCATCGAGGAACTGCACAACGCCGACTGGTACCACAAGACCAGCCAGGCCTTCGCCGTGTTCCTGCCGGTCAAGTCAGTCGGCGTGGTCGGCGACGGCCGCCGCTACGAATGGGTCATCGCCCTGCGCGCCGTGGAAACCATCGACTTCATGACCGCACGCTGGGCCCACCTGCCGTATGAGCTGCTGGAGAAAGTCTCCAACCGCATCATCAACGAGATCCGCGGCGTCTCCCGCGTGACGTATGACGTCAGCAGCAAGCCGCCCGCGACGATCGAGTGGGAGTGAGGCGCATCTAGGCAGAACGCCTGACGCGGCTAAGCTGACCGGAATCAAGGGTCTACCAAAGGGTAGGCCTTTTTTCTTTGCAATTCGTTACAGGGTTTTGTTTACTCAGGTTAAGGTCGCCGAGACGACTGCCGATAGAACAGGAAGGTACAAAGTAGACAGGGCTGTCGCAGGGAAAGGATGTTATCCCCGGGCGGTAGCGTGTTTTTGTTTTCAGTAGGTTAAACTAGCACTAATCCTAGAAGGTGAAGCCAGAAAATAAACACTGGCAGATCGATATATCGAGCTATTTCTTGGAAGTGGTGCGGTTTCTTCTATCTTTCTTCGTATCGGCAATTATAGGGGATGCAAATACCAACCTGACCAATACCATATTCAGCGATCCAGCCTAGCAAGCGTCTCGTGTATCGATATTTAAAACCGCATCTTCTTCAGCAGGACTTCTCAGTTGGTTTTTAAGTGCTTATTGGGATGATTTGTGTCGAGTTAACAAGAAAAATGTCTTTAACGTGACAATTAATTCTATTCAAGAATGGCCGCTATGATAAAGTAACTGAGAAACTGAAAGGTGCAACCTTGGTAATTGCCAATTTTCAGAGTTTAATTGATGTGGCTGATGAGGATGATCGAGTCTTTGTAGGCCAGTCATATACCGTGTGGAATAACTATAAGATTGCATTAAAGGCAATGAAAAGTTTCATGATTTTATCAGAATAAAATTTTCATGTGCTAATAAGATGCGAAGAGTCGCGGTGCGTTGGCTCTAAGGGCAAATAAAGTGTTCGAGATCTGTATGGAAACGGTTTCATGTATGAAAGTCGACATAGCACGATCTGTTCGTAAGCATCGGTACGGAAAAATCTGAAGAACTTGTGTATTAGCGGAGCGTGGGGAAGATCAATGAAGAGTTTTTTTAGTGATGCTGAACATCAAGATAGCCCACTTCGGGCGTTGACCGACTTTCTTGATCAAGAAGACCGGAACGAGAAGGCTGGAAGATATGATGATATGAAGTTTATCGGTTATGTTCTGGATCTCGGTTTCGATGATGCGACAATAATTACGTCCGACCCGTTCAAGAAAGCTGTGGGTGGCGTGCCACGAGGGTCTTTTTTAATCATGGCGCCTGATTCACTGGAAGGAATGCCGCCCCATTTTACTCTGTTGAGGGTAAAAGCCACTGCGCCGACGCCATTGTCTCGTGACGTGCAGCAAACATATTTTGAACTCCATAAGAAATCGATGCCGGCCCTAGATATTTGGACAAAGGGTGAGCTGCAATGGGGCGCACTGTCAGCGAACGTACTGGGGATGTTTTTTCCTGACCAAAGCGATGCTGAAAAAATTATTTTTTCCGGTGATGTGAACAATATTGTAAGTGCGCACAGATATAAGGTCTATTCGCCTACCAAAGAGCTGCTAGAATTGGTGGTAAATGGTACCGTTCGACAGGAAAACCAGTTTCCTATCGGAAAACTTCGTCTCACAGAATGTTCGTTACCGTTCGCGAATAGTTCGCCACCGGATACTAATGTCAGAGTATCGACCAGCGACTTTCGTGGTTTTAGGACGGCGATGTTTGGCAAAACCAGACTGGGTAAGAGTAACGTTGTAAAAATCATTGCTCAAAGTATTTTGGAGACTACAAAGGATGATAACAGCGTTGGACAGTTGATCTTTGACATTAACGGCGAATATGCCAATGATAATCCGCAAGATGGAAACAAATCGCTTCGTAGCGCCTACCCAGCACGTTGTGAGGTCTACGCGCTGACTCCTAGACCAAATACACCCTCTATGCCATTAAAGCTAAATTTTTACGAGCAGCCAGATTCGTGCATTCCCATAATTAGAAGTCTGTTAGAACAGGCTAATCAGACAGCTCAATATGTTCGAAGCTTTTCTAGTGTGCAACTGCCAAGTATTGGTGATGTCAATGCAATGAAGCCGGGTAGCCTGAGAACCCGTGCGGTGCGACGAATACAGATTTATTGGGCGATTCTGAAGAAAGCTGGATTCAATGCAGACGAGAAGCGTCTCAGAGCGCTAGGGCTTACAGGCGGATCCCGAAATGCACCATCGCATTTCGACCCCCATTTTAATCAGGCAGTGATTCAAGCAGTATACGGGCAACAGCAGTACCAGTCACCACGAACTTTAGATGAATTGAAGACTCACCTTGAGAAAGTGGAAAGTTTCAGGCTGCAGAATAAGACCCATTCAGCAATTCAGGGTGTGTTTGATCCCGATGACGAGGCCCTTCTTGAGTTTTTTTCTCCAACTCTTGGCGGTGGTGCTAGGATTCTTCGCCCATTTATGATGTATCACGATCCACAAGCAGGGCACTTCGTTCAGAAAATACTTGGAGCTTTGGACGGCGGTAAGACGGTAATACTTGATCTAGGTAATGCCTCGGATGATATTCGCCAATATTTCTCGGACCTTTTGTCCAGAGAAGTTTTTTCTCATCAAGAACAAAAATTCACAAATAATAATTTGGCAAATCATTTTATTCAGCTGTATTTTGAAGAGGCACATAACCTATTTCCAAAGGACGACAAAGATTTCACAGGCGTATATGCCCGTTTTGCTAAAGAGGGGGCAAAGTTCCATATTGGAATGGTATATTCGACTCAATCCCCTTCAACCATTAATAAAGAGCTACTCGCACAGACAGAAAATTTCTTCGTTGCACACATGTCTTCTCAAGGTGAGGCTGAAAGTCTAGCCCGCTTGCAAGTTCAGTTTGATGGTTTGCAGCAGGATATTTTGAGGACTAGAACTCCAGGGTATATGAGAATGTTGACATTCTCCCATCGATTTATCATTCCTGTTCAGGTTAACAAGTTCGAGGCGACTGCTGCCGGATCTTTGGCAGAGAGTAACTGGTAAAGGTAAAGTTATGCCATATCAAATGGGAAAGCGCCTTTCTGGGGAAAGGGCTAGTAAGCTCGGTCATTTAGATGTTGTAAATAGTGAACTTGTTAATGAACTGATCCAAAAATTTGAAGATCAGGAGCCAGCGAAGATTGAGTCGCCAGCAAATTGGGAGGCTATCCCCGATGGTGAAATTCCGCTGCGGTTGATTTTTGCCGTGGATGGATCAAAGCAGACTATCCGTTCTGACTTTCCTCCATATAAAGAGCTCTCGTTCATAAAGACTGCACTGCTAAGACTAGACCAGCACGCCATTGAAAAACTTGATCCGCTTGCGCCACACCCAATGGCGCTGCGAGACATAATGTCCGATTCCGGGATGTACCATGCTACTGTTCTGCCGCTTAAAGGGGTAAATATTAAAGGGCTGAGCAATTATGATGCTGTACGTAAGATTATCTTCGATTCAATGCAGGATCGGTCACTGAACGCCGAGCCGTACAAAACATTAAAGTGGCTGGCATATGAAAAGTGGAGCGGTCAGAGTAAGTCTTCTCCAAGCTTCGGCTGTCCACACTGTGAAATGGAAGTGTGTGGTCTGCCCTTCGACCAAGATGAAGGAGCTTGTGAACACTGCGGCGGACATTTGTATCTTACTGACATGATCGGATTTCACTTGGAAATGAGTGACGACGCAGCTCCTGACTCGGTGGCTACCGCGTATATGCTCATCCATGAAACCTTATTATTGTTTACTGGGATAAGATTTTTTTGGGAAGCAGAAAAATATAGTGTTCTTGGCAATGCCTTATTTATTAAAGATGGGCCTTTGTTTCTCAAGGGCCAGTATTCGAAGCTAGTCATTCCGTTAAGAAACTTCTTTGAATTTGCAAAACATAAAAATATCGCAGTCCATGTTGTTGGTCAGGAGAAGACAGGAGCTTTTTTCGATCATCTCGAGATCATTGCCCGGAACGCACCAGTCAACACATTTTTTGCTCCCTCCAATGAGTATATTCGGAAGGAAATTCAGCATCGCCCAGAGCGGTCAGAGCCCTATGGTTCGCGTACAAATTACGGAAATAAAATATTCGTGAAGTACGATGAATACCATCATCTTGTTTTATCTGTCCCTACCGGAAAATACACTGACACCCATACGTCCGAAGTGTTTATAAGTCTTAGCAAGATACTTGCATCTTTGCCACCGATACTCAGCCATCGTTATGAATGCGCTCTGGTTCCGATAGAGCTTGCCAACGGCGTTGCTTCTTTATCAAGCTACCCTTCAGCGGCTATTCTTAAAGTATTTGCTGAGATTTAAATTTTTTGCTTAGAAAACGGCTGGGGCCGGGCTGATCACTGGCTTCATGTCGGGCATACGGGGCCGCGCGCCTTTCCAGGGCTGGCCGTTGCGGCGCTTGCTCAGCGGGAGTAACGTGCGTGCCACGTCAGCAGCAAGCCCCCGCGACGATGGAGGGGGAGTGAAGCGCGCCTGGGCAGCACGCATGATATCGCTAGGCTGACCGGGATCAAGGGGCTATCAAAGGGTAGGCCCTTTTTTGCTTTCAATCCCGTAAACTGTTTATGCGCACCAGTTTTTTGTCATATACTGCAAGTTCGTTGTGAGTAACAGTGCAAAAGAAAAATACTGCAGCATATTTGGAGGGAAAGTGAAGCCATTTATTAAATGGGCTGGAGGGAAAAGGTGGTTGATCTCGAACCCAGTTTTTGAAATGCCAGCTTTTACTGGTAGGTATATTGAGCCTTTTCTAGGAGGTGGTGCGATTTTTTTTCATCTCCGCCCTAATTCAGCAATATTGTCCGACATAAATTTTCGTCTGATTGAGGCTTATCAGGCTATTCGTGATGACTGGAAGAAAGTAGAGGGGGAGCTTCGGCGTATGCAGAGGCTTCACTCGAAAGAGTATTATTACCAAGAGCGATCTAGAAAGAGAAGGGCTCTTCATAAAAGGGCTGCGCAGTTTCTTTACCTAAATAGAACCTGTTGGAATGGGTTGTACAGAGAGAATTTAAGAGGTGAGTTTAATGTTCCCATAGGGACAAAAGATAAGGTGATTTTTGAAGATGAAGACTTTAAAGAAATAAGCAGCATCTTGCAAGGTGCTGAGATACTGTCTTGTGATTTTTCAGAAACTATCGCCAAGGCTCGTGAAGGCGATCTTGTTTTCGTTGATCCTCCTTATACAACTGCGCATAATGTTAATGGCTTTGTGAAATATAACCAGAATATATTTAGCTGGGAGGATCAGCTTAGGCTCAAATGCTCGATAGCTGAAGCATTGGAAAATGGAGCTAAAGTTATATTAACGAATGCTGATCACGATAGTGTACATCAGCTATACTCTGACATGTCTAGCTGTGTATCAGTAGGTAGGGCTTCTGTTATATCTGGAAAAGCGACTTCTCGAAGGAATACTAGTGAGGCCTTATTTTACTTTGGAAATAGGGGGGGTGATGTCGGGAAGGAGTTTTATAAGGAAAATCCAAGAGCATGCGATTTGGCGGTCTGTCGCTGAAGTTTTTTTTGCTGTAGTTTTTACTTTCGGGCCTATCGCGCTTCTTTCAGTTCCACTGACAGGTGGAGATGGCGACTTAAGTCGATCCACAGTCGGCAACAATTTTTGGTCATATTGGACTTCGGGTGAGTTGGCGTTACCTATTCTTGGGCTTTGTGGAGCAATAGCTGCTTTAGCAGTTGTTAATAGTCGTGCTCTTAATCGGGGATTGATATTTCTGGCTTGGATATCCGCACTGATGCTAGCGAGTGCTTGTGGTTATGCGCTATCAAAAAGTCAAGGATTTACACAGGGCTTATATCCGCAGGTAGTTTGGTTCGGTTTTATTGCATATGGAGTGTTGCTGTTTTTATGGTTGATTCTCTCGGTGAAAGCAAATAGTGGTGTTGAAAGAACGAACCCTGATGAGCGTGCAAATGTTTTATTGAAAAGAAAGCATGAAATGTTAAAAGAAGGTGGTCGAAATGAAAGTGCTTAAGGTCCTTAAGGTCGATCAACCTATTGGCGAATTTTATATTGGTGCAATAGATAGTCGCGACTTGCTGGAAATAGCTACGGTTGATATACGTGAGTTTTCCGAAGGGAATCCAGGCGAGATAGATGGTATTCAGAGAGAGCTTTCTCCTGGGCGATTAAGTGCCCTTAAAGAATACGTTAATCTTGATTATGCAACCTTTCCAACTTCTGTGATACTAGCTATTGATGAAAGATGTGTTGAAGTAAAAGGAATAGGAGGGTGTGATGGTCTTTTTAATATGGAAATAAGTGGCTATGAGGGGGATGAAGACAGTCTCCCTATCCCCTTGAGCGAGACGGCTTTTGTCATAGATGGCCAACATAGATTGGCTGGGCTGATCGATAGAGATCATAAAAAGGGACCTTTTGAGGTAAATGTTTCCATTTTTGTCGGTGCAGATATAGCGGACCAAGCTGAAATTTTTTCGCGTGTGAACCTTGCCCAAACAAAAGTCAACAAGTCTTTGATGTACGATTTGTTGGATTATGCAAAAGAAAAAAGCCCATACAAAGTGGCTCATGACATTGTGGTTGCATTAAACAATGATGTTTTGGAGACAAGTGGCGAAGAAAAAATTGATGGACCTTTTTATCATCGTATAAAAAGACTCGGAAAACGTACCCCTGGCGTTAGTGGAGAGACGCTTGCGCAAGCAACTGTAGTAAATGGATTGCTTAGGCATCTGCCAAAAAACCAAGAAAAAGAAAGAAGTAAAAGCATACTTGGATTTGGTGGGCGTCGTGAACCGAGGGAGAGTTGGCGAGATAGAATATTTGTAAATTTTTATAGAGAAGAAGATTTTCTTTCTATACTCCTTATTGTATCTAATTATTTTGAAGCGGTCCGGCAAAAATGGCCAGTAGCTTGGAATAGTGAAGAGCAAGGAATGATACTTTCAAGAACAACTGGATACAACGCATTAATTCGCTTCCTGAAGGATGCTTATCTGGAATTGGTCGATAGCCCAAGAGTAGTTGAAAAGAGCGAGTTCTTAGAAATTTTTTCTAGAATTGATATTCCTGATGAAGAATTAAACAGCGAAGTTTATTTGCCCGGAAGTTCTGGTGCTGGGCTTCTGTATAGACATTTGGTTCAGCAGGGGTTAAAAAATAGTCTGAGCAGGCAGGCGGAGCTATTATGATAATTTGTATGTGTGTACAGTGTCTGGTATTCGCCTGACACATGCCATTGTGGGCTCCATATAGCTAAACAGCTTATCAGCGCTTTTCAGAGTTGCTTTATTCGTCGCTCTAAGGAGTCCTATCTTGAAGACGGTATAGGGGTCTTGCTGTTCATGTTGCGGCTGCTGTCAGGGCCGCCCATGTAATTATCAAGCTTCCAGGGTCGATTGGTGATTATGGCTGTTTGCTTTTATCTCCGGCGACTCAACGCTATCTTGCGACGTGCTACCTTTTCTTCGATGGTCATAGTTGTTTCCCCCATGATGTTACAACCGAGCGTCAGACACTCGTTCTATAACCCCGGGTAGCACTATGACTGCTTTGCTTTCAGCAGCCGACTATCAGGCAAATACCGTCACACCTCAGCTTTAGTGCCCGCGGGCGCCACAAGGGCGCCCGTTTTCGTAATGGCGTAGAGGTCTCATCAGAAGCGATCGACGCGGAACGGTGCCATATCCACCGCGGACTCTTCACCCTTCATCATCTGGGCGAGCCACAGCCCCGCTTTGTCGGGGGCGGGCCGATCACCGGCTTCATATCGGGCAGGCAAGGCTGCACACCCGCTGGCTGAGCCGCTGGAAAAGGGTAGCTGCCAGCGAGGGTCGAGCGGGAGTGAGCCAGGCAGCTTGTGGCAATGGCTCAGCTGCTGCTGAAGGGGCGTCATCGCGCTGCATGTTCGAGCGCTGCGGTCAGCACTTCGGAGAGGCCGTGCCCAGCGCTGCCATCCTCGTCGAGACGTGGATTGTAGATGGTGACCTCGAGACCGACCGCCTTGCCGCTTCCCATGGCGATCCGCAGCGCCATCTCCAACTCGCCCCACGACAGCCCGCCGGGGACACGAAAATCAACGGCTGGCATGATGGCGTCGTCAAGGCAGTCGGCGTCCAGGTGGATGAAGAAGCCATCGAGTTCCGGGCGCAGCAAGTGGTCGACCGCTTCACGTGTCGCGGCCTCGATTCCCATTTCGCGCACGACGGGAAGGTCGAGCGCCTTAAGCTCTTTGGGCAGCGGTTGGCTTCCGAACTCTTCCTGATCCTTGTGATCGCGGTACGCGAGCGCGACGACGTCCTCCAATCGCACCAGTGGACCGCGGCCTTCGATGTCGGTAAGGAGCGTCGGTCCATGCCCGGTCGCGAAGGCAAGATCCATTGAAGCGCCCTCACCATTGGGTTCGGCCTCGGGCTGAAAAAAGTCAGCGTTGCCGTCGATAAAGAGCAAACCGTAGCGGCCACGCCGTTTTAGGGCGAGCATCGAGCCCAGCAGGATTGTGCAGTCGCCGCCAAGGACGACGGGAAACTCGCCCGCGTCAAGCAGCGTCTCCATCGCATCGGCAAGCTTGGGCGACCAACTTGCGATCGCCTCGGCATTGAGGACTCCCGTCTCCGTATCGCGTATCGGTTGCCTGGGTGGCACCGCCAGCCGCCCGGCATGGCGTGCATTAATCCGATCCGCGAGTCCGAGTTCGAGGAGCTGCTCGGGTAAGCGCTCCACTCCTTCGGTCGCCAGACCCAGTGTGGAAGGCGCTTCGAGGATTGCATACGAATAGGCCGACATCTGTGCCTCCGGGACTTGAAACATGTCCTAGACTCGCGACCGCTAATCGCCGTCCAGAGTTCCTTGCAGGCAAACGAACAATCGGACCGCAAATCTTCTGGGGCGCTCGCGCTCGGTAACTCATTCGCGGCGCCGATTCCTCTAAATCGAGGTGGCTGGCCGTGTTGCTTTTCAGGTGGGCGGCATGGATGCTTTATTAAGTGTGCTGAACGTTATCGCTATCCTCATGCGAGGAACACCTTATGCCTCTGGAACTCTGGCTCTCCTTCTGCCTGGCCTCGCTGTTGATCATCGCATCCCCCGGCCCGGCCGTGGCCCCGCTGGTCGCCACTGGGGTCAACCGTGGGCGACGGGCGGCCCTGGCCATGCTTCCCGGCTTCTTCCTGGGTGACCTGCTCGCCATGACCCTATCGTTCGCCGGGGTCGGCGCGCTCTTGATGGCTTCCGCCGAGCTGTTCCAGGTATTGAAGTGGCTCGGGGCGGCCTATTTGCTGTACCTGGGCATCAAGATGTGGCGCGAAGCCGGCCAGTTGGGCGATCTGCAGACCACGGGCACGGATATTCGGCTCGGCACTGCCAAGGCGTTTCTCGTCACTGCGCTGAACCCCAAGAGCCTGGCCTTTTTCATGGCCTTCATGCCTCAGTTCGTGGCACCCAGCCAGCCCTTGTTGCCGCAGTTGGCGATCCTGTTCTCGACCTTCCTGATCATCGGCGTACTCAGCGACCTTGCCTTCACCTTCCTGGCGACCAGCGGTGGCCGAATGTTGAGCGCACGGCTGCGCCGTATCTTGCACCGTACCGGTGCCTGCAGCCTGATCGGGGCAAGCGCCCTGGTCGCCGCCATGCGGCGGCCTTGAGGGGCGCCGGATGCGCGGCTGTGGGACTACTTGAGCGCAACTGGCCTTGCTCGGCGCGTAGTTGGCGTACCAACTGGCCTAACTCTTCGCTGTGGCGAATGGGAGTGACCAAGGGGCAGGGGAGACGTGGGAAGCCATCACAAAACGGGCGCCTCAAGGGCGCCCGCTTTCGTTATGGCCTCACCTTCAGAAGCGGTCGACCCGGAACGGGGCCATATCCACCGCGGGCTCTTCGCCATCCATCATCTGGGCGAGCAGTTCGCCGGTGGCAGGGCCCAGGGTGAAGCCCTGATGGCCGTGGCCGAAGGCGAGCCACAGCCCTTCCTTGTTGGGGCAGGGCCGATCACCGGCTTCATGTCGGGCAGGCAGGGGCGGGCGCCTTTCCAGGGCTGGCTGTCACGACGCTTGCCCAGCGGGAACAGCTTGCGTGCCACCTTCTCGGCGGCGGCCAGCTGCTTGTACTGGGGCGGCGATTCCAGGTCGGCCAGCTCGGCGCCGGTGGTCAGGCGAATGCCGGCACGCATCGGTTCGAGCAGGAAGCCTTTCTCGGCATCCATCACCCAGTGGTTGAGCTTGGCATCCCCTTCGGCGGAGTAGTGCATGTGGTAGCCGCGCTTCACGAACAGCGGCACTTTTATGCCCAGCCTGCCCAGCAGTTCTCCGGCCCAGGGGCCCAGCGCCACTACTACCTGCTCTGCCTCCATGGGGCCTTCGCTGGTATTGACTCGCCAGCCGCCCTCGACCTGGAGCACGTCCTCGACGCTGGCCTGCTTTATGTGGCCGCCCTGTGCGGCAAAGCTGCGGGCGTAGGCCTGCACCAGGCCGCCCGGGTCTGAGACCATCCAGGGCTGCGTCCAGTGGATCGCCCCGACCAGCCCCTTGGCCAGATGCGGCTCCTTGGCGTAGAGCGCCTCGGCGTCCAGCGCTTCATACTCGACCCCGAAGCGCTCGTGGTTTTCCTGGGCTTCTTTCTGGCGCTCCTCCAACTCCTTTTGGGTGCGGTAAAGCTCCAGCCAGCCGCCCTTGCGTACCAGCGCCTCGGCGCCGGCGGCTTCGATCATCGGCGCGTGGGCATCCTGGCAGCGCATGATCAGCGATGCCCACTCGGTCACGATGCGCTCGTAGCGCTTACCGCTCGAGTTCAGCCAGTAGTCCAGCAGCGGGCCCGCGGCGCTCAGCATGCCGGTGGGGCGGTAGCGGATGTCCACCTGGCGGTTGGGCACCACCCGCAGCAGGGTGGCGATATCGCGGGGGAAGGCGTAGGGGCGCACCGCCTCGCGCTGGATGATGCCGGCATTGCCGAAGGAGGTCTCGAGGCCCGGTTCGCGGCGGTCCACCAGCGTGACGTCATGACCGCGACGCACCAGATGCCAGGCTACGGATACGCCGACCATGCCGGCACCAAGGACGATGATTTTGCGGGCCATGAAGGACTCCCTGCCGATCGAATATGGAAGCTCCGCTGGGGCAGAGCCTGTCATTGCGCGGAGTTTATCAGTACTTCCCAGAAAATCGGCTACCTGCTGAAAATTAAGATAAAGACACCATATTTGAATGTAATGGCAGAATATTTGCCCGTGGTCATGGGGATGAATGGGATTTTTGTTTGTGGCTGGCTGTTAGGCCTGCTTGTGCCATTACCGATAGTGTAGGTGCTGCACTGAGGGCCGCCATGGTCTGGCATGATCTGGCTAGGCTCTGATCAAGGCGGGTGGGACGGGTGCTGATTCCGGCGGCTCGCAACGGGAAAATTACCGCTCGGTAATCTCCCATGGTGATCAAGGCTCGGTTCGCGGGAAAATTACCGCTCTGTAACTTTTGTACGGTCGCTCTTGCCAGTCTTTCGTGAACGGTAGCGATGGGGCCCGGGCGGCTGCGTTGTTCATCGCGCAATGCCGCGAATCTTCGCTTCGCCTTCCGTCAATACGCTCCATGCCTGACGCCTCAGCGCCTGGTCTCCTGCTGTCATCACTTCCAGCAGCCGGCGCTTCTCGGCCAGGTAGACCCGGGCGAAGCCGCGGTCTCGCGCGACGATGCTGATGGTGTTGTCGATCAGGTCGGCGTACTTGATGGTCTGCGCCTCCGGGGAGACCTGAGCCAGCCTGTCGCGCTCCAGCGCCTTGCGGTGTGCGCGGTTGCCGATTTCCGGGTCGATGAATTGATCCGTCAGTTCCTGAACCAGGGTGGCGACGCGCTGGCCGAAGCACTCCTCGATGTCCAGCGCCGTCACGGCGGTATCTTCGAGTACGTCGTGCAGGTGGGCGGCGGCGATCATCTCCACTGTCGCCGCCTCCACGGCCGCCACCATCTCTGCGACAGTCGCCGGATGCTGCCAGTAGGGCTCGCCGGTGTACTTGCGCCGCTGCCCCACGGCCTGATGGGCGGCCCTGCTGAACAGCGCCGCCCGTTCGATCATGTCGTTCATTTGGGTAACGGCCTGCATTTAACATTCCCCATCAGGATGCCAGATATCTCTTGGCCTTGGGCGTCTCCCATTGATAGGCGCTGCATTGTCGCGCTCCAGCTAATGCGATGCTTGTCGTTTGAAAGGCTACATTACCTAAGTTGAAAGGCCGTTGGGAGAGAGCACGCCGCCTAGATGGTGGGCGCGATGATATCGACTATCGTTAATATGAGGAATGGAGGCCGCCATGCAGGTTGAAGATCATGCTCGTGGGGTTGCCGTGGAGTAGGGGCCGCCGGGTGATCAGGGGCAGAGGCCACATCATGGAGCGCATCCGGCATATCCATTCAATCACCAAGCGTCTGATCGCGATGACTGCCATCGCGGTTATCGTGCTGGGCGGCATCTTTGCATTGAGCTTTTCCGGTGAACGCCGATTTATGATTGCTTGGGCGGTTCTCCTGTGCGGTATCATTGGCGGTTTCGTCAGTATTCAGCAGCGTCTGAACAATGTCACCGATGAAGAGCTCGTGCTGCTGGATGCCTCATGGTTTCAGATCCTGCTGGTGCCGATCTTCGGCGGCGTCTTCGCACTGGTGCTCTACCTGGTGTTCCTCTCCGGCATCGTCTCCGGCGATCTTTTTCCCCGGTTTCGCTTCCCGCTTCAGGAGGCAAAGCAATCAGGTGACGAATTCATGCGTAGCATCTTTCGGGAAACATACCTCAGATCCGGACCGGACCTGGCCAAGTTGCTATTCTGGTCATTCGTGGCGGGTTTCTCGGAGCGTTTCGTGCCGCAGCTGATCAACAATGTCACGTCGTCGGCCTCATCGGCATTCAAGAACGGCAAGCGGGATGACGCTGAGAATCGCTGAGTGGCCGGTACCGCCAGGCGCGGTGTGATGTGCTTTACTCTCTAGCATCAATGCAGTCAATGCTGGCTGAGCGGGTCGATGCGCTGGATGCTACTGGAGTTTCTTCAAGCGCTCATCGGCGCGCTTCACCGTTTTCATCTTCTCCGGCCGCTTCATGGCTTTCCAGTGGCGTATCTCTTCAATCGTGCGTCCGCAGCCGATGCAGAGATCGCCTCTCAGTTGGCATATCGAGACGCACGGGCTTTCGATCTTCTTTGCCATTCAATGCCTCGTTGGCTTGGTGCGTAGCCTGCGCTGCCAGTCGCCGCCGTGCTCTCGTTCACAGGCTTCTTCACTGTCGAAATCGAGGTGCCGCGAGGCGTCGCCGACATCGAGACCGGCCTCGGCCAGTGCCTCGGCGGTGAGGTCGGCGATGTAACGCCGGGCATCGCCCTTGAGCGCATTCGCCAGGTTGGGGTGGGTGTCGAACACCCAGGTCACTACCAGGCTTTCGGGAAAGCGCTGGTAATCGACCTCGTGGGTCAGCCAGCAGAAGCCGGGCAGCAGGGGCTTGGCCTGCTCACAGGCGTGGGTCAGTGCAGCGCTAAGCCGTCGCTCCATCTTGCCGCGTTCTTTCTTGGCAATCATTGCATCTCCAAAACGTTGGGCCGGCCAGCCAGGACCTATTGGCGATTATGGTGCTCACTTTATCGGGCTCAGCCTCTTAGTTCACTGCCCAACATCCCGATAGCTCAGGCTGGGCAGGAGATACGGGGCCATCCGTGGCCCATGGAGCACATCATGGCTTGCTGGTTTTCTAGTGCGCCAGGATCTCGTTGAACTCCAGCACGTTGCGGTCGGGGTCGCGGATGAAGCAGACGCTGCGGCGCCCGTGGCCCATGGTGACCGGCCCTTCGGTAATCTCGATCTCCTCGCGTGCCAGCCAGGCCACCAGTTCGTCCATGCTCTCGACGATAAAGGCGGCGTGGGTGTAGCCGGGCCGTTTGATCGGGGCGTCCAGCAGTACGTTGCCCACTTCGGCGGGCACGCCGTTGTAGATCAGGTGGATGCGCAGGCCGGTGGGGTGCACGAGCCCGCAGGCCTTGGCCTCGGGGGCGTACTCTTCGGGGTCGCGCAGGAAGCCCAGCTTGGCGTAGAAGGCTTCGGCGATGGCGAGATCGGTGACGCGAATGCCGATATGGTCGAGGCGTAGGGTGTCGAAACGCATGGCGATGGCTCCTGATGAAAAGGGATGGGTCAGGCTTCGAGCCCGGCGCGGGTGCGCTGGAAGGGAACGAAGCCGGGCAGGCTTTCTATCTGGCGCAGCCAGGCCCGCACGCTGGGGTAGCCGGAGAGATCCACGTTGCCTTCGGGGGCGCGTTCGACGTAGCTGTAGAGCGCGACGTCGGCGATGGTGGGCTGGGCCGTACCGGCAATCCAGCGCTGGCCTTCCAGCGTCCTCTCCATGACGGCGAGCGTGGCGTGGGCGCGCCCGATCACCTCTTCGGCCCGAAAGGGCGCGCCGAATACGGTGATCAGCCGGGCGGCGCAGGCGCCATAGGCGATCTTGCCGGCCGCTACCGAGAGCCACCGCTGCACCCGCGCCTCGTCGGCGGGGTCGGTCGGCAGCCAGTGGGAGGGGCCGACTTTCCTGGCCACATAGACGAGAATCGCCAGCGAGTCCGCAATGACGGTGCCGCCGTCGTCGAGCACCGGCACTTCACCGAAGGCGTTGAGGGCGAGGAATTCCGGCTGCTTGTGGGCACCGGCCGCGAGATCGACCTCGATCAGCTCATGCTCGACTCCGGCGAGGGAGAGGAACAGCGCGGCGCGATGCGCGTGGCCTGAGAGTGGGAAATGGTAGAGCTTCATGGGGATTGTCCTCGGGGTTCTTGTGTCTTTTGCATTCTGTCTCTCGCTCATGAGTGAGAGAATCCGTCAAAATCGCACTTCATCATTGCGGTTTTTGACGATAATGCTGGGTGGCGGGCTGGCGAGGGCGAGGGCGAGGGCGAGGGCGAGGGCGAGGAGGCGCGATGGACAGGCTGCGAACGCTGAGAACCTTCATCTGCGTCGCGGAGCAGTCGAGCTTTGCCGAGGCGGGACGGCGGCTGAACCTGTCGCCCACCACCGTGACGCGGACCATCGCGGCGCTGGAGGCAAGCCTTGGGGTTCAGCTGTTGAGGCGCACCACGCGCAGCGTTCGGCTGACCGAGGAGGGCGCGCTGTTCCTGGAGCGGTGCCGGGCGGGGCTGGCCGAGATCGATGGGGCGTTCGACAGCGTGAGCGGCAATCACTCTGCGCCGCGTGGCACCCTGACGGTAACGGCACCGGTCATGTTCGGTCGGCTGCACGTGCTGCCGGTGGTGGTCGAGTTGCTGCGGCAGTATCCCGAGCTGCAGGTCCGGCTGCTGCTGCTGGATCGGGTGGTGCGCCTGGTGGAGGAGGGCATCGACGTTGCCGTGCGCATCGCCGAGCTGCCGGACAGCTCGCTGCACATGTTGAGAATCGGCCAGGTGCGGCGGGTGTTGAGCGCGAGCCCGGCCTATCTCGCTGCGCGGGGCAGGCCGGCCTCGCTGGCCGATCTGCGCGAGCATGATCTGATTCTGATTGAGGATGAGGCCGTGTCGTATCGTGGGCTGGGCCTCGACGATGTGCGCCGTTCTGGGCGTCCCGCCAGGCTGTCGGTCAACCACGTGGACGCCGCCATTGCCGCTGCGGTCGCCGGGCTCGGCGTGATGCGCACGCTCTCTTATCAGATCGCCGAGGATGTCGGGGCGGGGCGGCTCGAGACTCTCCTGACTGACGATACCGCCCCCGCGCTGCCCATTTCACTGCTGTTCCAGAGCGGCCGCCGGGACCACCCGAACGTGCGCGCCTTTATCGATGCCGCCAGGCAGCATTTGCAGGGGTATCGCTGTAGCGGGCGGTGGCGATGCGCGTGGATCACGGGCTGGCCGAACAGCAAGCCTCAGGGCAGCAGCTTCCTGATCAACTCCTCCCGCTCCATCTCGAGAATTTCCGCCAGTATCGGGTCTTCCACCGGGGTGTCGCTGGCCTGCCATGCCAGCAGTAGCGCTTCGGCCTCGGGTGAGCCGGCCAGACGGGCTGCCAGGATGTGGTTGGCCTTCGGGCGGTCATCCGGCTCGCCGGCCATCACGTAGGCGGCTTCCACCTCCGCATAGCACGCCAGGGCATCGTCCGTGGCTCCTTCCAGACGCTCGTGCACCATGCAGCGCAGCAGCATGCCTCCCCTGTGCAACCCCCCTTCGTGAAGTTCATCCAGGTCGCGCTTGGCTTCCTCGTAGCGGCCCAGGCCGGCAAGCAGGTTGGCGCGGTGACTGCGCAGTTCGGTGTTATCGGGGTAGTGCTCCAGCCCCTCGTCGTAGATCGCCAACGCGTTTTCGAGCCGCTGCGTATCGCCACTGGCTTCCATCAGCGCGGCGCCGGCGCGCTCCAGATAGTGCGCCGGCGGCTCGCCGCTGGCTGGTGAACAGGCGGTAAGCAGCAGGGTGACGAATACGACCCTGCCAGTCTTCGGTGAGCTCATCCCAATCCCTCGGTCATTCTCCATGTTGAAGTTCATTATTGTTCGCCTAGAGCGGCGGGTCATGGATGAGTTGGGAGTTGAGATATGGCTTACAAGAATTTCGGCGATTTCTTACATTGGGAGAGGCCTTTGTCGTGAATCATGTGGCTGGCCATACGATCGGTTCGGTGTCGCCCACGGTGGGCTATGTTATTTTAGCGTTGCCTCATCAAATCAGGGAACGTCGGCTTCAATGGATGCCTTGCAACGTATTACCCGCTACTTCCGACAGTCGCTGATCGATACGGAACGTCTGTGTCCAGCCGACAAGGATGTGCTGCCTTTCACCAATCCGGACCGGCCGGCCGAGCCGGAGGATGCCTTTGTCGCCTTGCCGCGTGAAACCTGGGCACTGGGCGAGATTTCGCCGTCTCTGGCGGAACGAATCGTGGCGAGGCATCAGCGAAAAGTTGGCAAGATGCTCAACGAAGTCGAGCTGACGCTGTTGCCGCGCGTTGATTTAATCCGTGCGGAGGGGGGCGCAAGGGATAATCGTAAGCGTAACGTCTTGCTTCCCCTGGTGGTCTTCGTGCGCCTGCATCGTGACGGCAGCCTTCGGCCGGCGGATAAGGCGCCTTGGGTTCCTCGCGAATGGCTGAGCCCGAATCAGGGAGCGGCGACGCCCATCGCCGATCTGGTCGCCGTCGATGCGTTCATGACTCAGTTTCCATTTGCGGGCGTTGATACGTGGCAGGCGTTGGTCGCTTATTGCACGCGGCTGCTGTGCTGGCTGGCAGGCGTCGATCAAGCAATGCTGGATGATGACCAGACGGAAACATCGCTATTCGACATTGATATTCACGATGACTATGCCTGCACCAGCCTCAGCCTCCTGCAGGTGGAAAACCCGCCTGTGGTTGGGGCAAAGCAAAAAATGCTGACGGTACTGGATTCACTGGCAGAGCTGGATTCGCCACCCGCGCTTTACAGGCGCTACGTGAATGCGACGTCGCCAGCCCTGATGGCCAACCAGGAACGAGGAAGCGACACCACGCTGGCATCGCGTCACTTGGCCCAGATGACTGGGGAGTTTCCGCTCTCGCCCAAGCAGCGCAACGCCTTGCACCATGTGCTGCTGCAGGGTGAGGGAGAGATACTGGCCGTCAATGGGCCTCCTGGCACTGGCAAGACCACACTGTTGCGTTCGGTGGTCGCCAACCTGTGGACGCAGGCGGCGCTCGCAGAATCCGAGCCACCCTTGATCGTGGCGTCCTCAAACAATAATCAGGCCGTCACCAACATTCTGGAGAGTTTCGCCCGGATCGATGAGGCTGGCCTCGATAGTCGGCTGGCGGGCCGCTGGCTGCCGGAGGTCGATAGTTACGGCCTCTACTGTTGTTCGAGCGGCAAGGCTAATGACAAGAATGCCTATCGCTATCTGGGGCCGCGGGGTGAAGGCCCCATGTCGCAGTGGCAGAGCCGTGAGTTCGTCGAGACGGCGCGTGAACACTTCCTGACCCTGGCCGGTGCGTGGCAGGGCAAGCCCGCCCATGATGTCGAGGCGGTCAAGCAGGTGCTGCACCAGGCGATGCAGTGCTGTCAGCGCCGAATCGCCGAGGGCATAGAACGCCGTGAGCGATGGCAGGCCGTCGACAGTCAAGTCGCCGAGACGCATGGGGATATCGAGGCGCTGTGTAACGCCATTGAGGTGCTCATCCAGCGGCAGGCGGAGGAAGAAGCCCGAATCGCAACCTGGCGGGAATGGCTTGATGAACTTTATGCCCTATGGGAGGCGCGCTCGCTCTGGATACGCCTGGGCTCGCTGATGCCTTTTATCGGCTCGAGATTGCGCCGAGAAGAACAGCGTAAGACGGCAAGACGGCTCAATCGCTGGGAACTTACCGTCGAAGATCATAGCGACGAGGCCGTTGAGTCCTGGTTTCGCGAGCGCATCGAGGCACATCGGGCATCGCTGGCGAAATGCTTGCAAACGCTGGCCGATTACCAAGCTTTGGAGACCCGATACCGCGAAACCCTGAATGCCTTGGAGAGCTGGATCGACCAGCACCGTCCCGACAAGTTGTTCGCTACATCGCCCGTGTCGCAGGTCGAGGAGATCAATGACCGGGTATGGCGCTTCCAAGCCTTCAAGCTGGCGACTCACTACTGGGAAGCGAGATGGCTGCTGGAAATGGACGACTTCTTGCGTCGCAATGACAGCGACAAGAAGTCTCCCTATAAAGCGATACGCAAGTTGCGGCGCTTCGCCAAGCTGACACCCTGTTTCGTTTCGACGTTCTATATGACGCCGTCGACCTTTATGGCAGGGGAATATCAAGATGACGTTTGGCAGGACATTCCCTTGTTTGGTGAGATCGATCTACTGATCGTCGACGAGGCAGGGCAGGCGCTGCCCGATGTGTCGGCGGCGAGTTTTGCCTTGGCCAAGCGGGCGCTGGTGGTGGGCGATACCGATCAGATCGAGCCGGTGTGGAGTCTGCCCGCCAGCGTGGACCGCGCTAATCTGCACCTTTATGGCCTGTTCGAGGATGAAGCGCATTACGCCGAGTTCTGGCTCGAAAGCGGCCTACTTGCCAGCAATGGCAACCTAATGCGAATCGCGCAGCGCCAGTGCCTCTACCACCAGTTTCCCCAGCTACAGCGCGGGCTGTATCTCACAGAGCACCGACGCTGCTTCGACGACATCGTCGCTTACTGCAATGCGCTCGTTTACCAAGGCGTGCTTGAGCCGTTACGTGGTCAACCCCAAGAAACAGTGCCTTGGGGCATGCTGACACTGGTGCCGAGCACAACGCCATCGCAGTCCTACGGAGGAAGTCGGGGCAATCCGGGTCAGGCGCGGCAGATCGCGGAGTGGCTGAGTGTCGAGCGCCAGACTCTTCTCGATTATGCACGCCGCCAGGACGACAAGTTGCTGATGTGCAAGGATGCCGAGGTGCTGCAGAAAACCGTTGGTATCATTACGCCTTTCAGCAAGCAAGCTACGCTGATCCGCCATGAACTCAAACATTTTGGGCTTGAAGGGCTCACAGTGGGGACGGTGCATAGCTTGCAGGGCGACGAGCGTCGACTGGTGTTGTTCTCCAGCGTCTACGGGCTCAATGACTGTGCCGTCGGCAAGTTCTACGATCGTGGCCATAACATGCTCAACGTAGCGGTTTCCCGTGCCAAGGACGCCTTCGTCGTCTTCGGCCATCCCGAGGTCTTTGGCAAGGACAGCGCCGGGTCGCCATCCGGCTTATTGCGGCGTCGGTTGATTAGTGGTGAAGCCATGGTCTCGTAATCAGGCTGCCGGGGGCATGGTTTGGTCAGGGCATCCCCTCAATTCTCTCAGAATGATACGACGCAAGGTTGTCAATTGACAACCTTGCGAGTGCCCCTATGCTGCCGTTAGGAGGTTGGATGACACGTTCACGCCATAGCAAGAAGGAAGTCGAGGCAGCCTTGACGTATGCCGAAGCTCACGGCTGGCGGGTTGAACCGGCCACTGGACATGCCTGGGGGCGGCTGTACTGCCCCTATAACGACGCGGATTGCCGCTGTGGCGAGTTCTGTATCGTGAGCGTGTGGAGCACGCCGAAGAATCCGGCCAGCCATGCCAGGCAGCTGCGTCGTGTCGTTGACAACTGTACGGGTGGCCCATCCTCCAAGGAGGACGACAAACCATGACTCACTATGATTTTACTCTGAAGTTCGCCATTCCTGACGTGCTCGATATGGAGGCGTTGGAAACCCGTCTCTTTGAGGCGGGCTGTGACGATGCGCTGGTCGGGCTGGGGCAGAAAGGCCGTCTGGCTCTGGAGTTTTCACGTGAAGCGGCCACGGCCCATGAGGCGATCACCAGCGCCATGGCGGATGTGAAGCGTGCCATACCAGAGGCGCGTCTGATCGAAGCCGGCCCCGACCTGGTAGGAGTGACGGATATCGCGGAGCTGTTCGCGTTTAGCCGCCAGAATATGCGCAAGCTGCTGCAGTCTCACCTGGCGACCTTTCCGTTGCCATTGCATGAGGGGCGCGCCGCACTGTGGCACCTGGCCGAGGTGCTGGAGTGGTTCCATATCCACCAGCACAAGACTGTCGATGAGACCCTGCGCGAGGTGGCCCGGGTCAGTATGCAGGCCAACGTCGCTTGCGAGACCCGTCGTTTGCCTGCGGAGGAGATTCAGCGCTTCGAGGCGCTGGCCTCGTGACTGGGCGCTATCACGCTGGTGAGCCGACGCCGACGGCAGGGCTATCAGGGACATCGGCGACCTTGGCCGGCTTGCGCGCACTCGAGTGACACGTATGCGCAGCGCGTCGCGCTTCGATATAGAATGAGACTAGACGACTGGTCTAATTGGAGGTATGGTTGCCCCATGACCACTTCCACTACCGAAACCAACGATGTCCGCGAGAGCATTCTTGCCAATGGCCAGCGAATCATGGCCGGCAAGGGGTTTTCCGCTGTTGGTATCAACGAAATCCTGACCGCCTCAGGTGTCCCGAAGGGATCGTTCTATCACTACTTCGGCTCGAAGGATGCCTTCGGGGAAGCTCTGCTCGAAAGTTACTTTGAGGACTATCTGGCCGACTTGGATGCCACGTTGAGCGCGCCGGGCCTGAATATGGCCCAGCGGCTGATGGGCTACTGGCAAAACTGGCAGGAGACGCAGTCCTCCCTGGACTGTCAGGGCAAGTGTCTGACGGTGAAGCTGGGCGCGGAAGTTGCCGACCTGTCGGAAACCATGCGCCTGGCGCTCAAGCGTGGAACGGCCGGTATCATCGATCGCCTGGCACGTGCTATCGAAGCTGGCGTGGCGGAAGGCTCGTTGTCCGTCGATGACACGCCTGATGCCGCGGCACAGAGCCTTTACCATTTGTGGCTAGGGGCTAGCGTGATGGTGAAAGTCGTCCGCAATGACCAGCCTTTCGAGATGGCCATGCGCGCCACTCGGCAGATACTGCATCTTCCCCGCTGACCGGAAGGGAAGAGGCAGCCGCACTTCTCTGGAAGTGCATTTTTATGTTCACTTTCTAGACGACCGGTCTAATTGGTTTTTTTGCTCTCGACTTGGAGAAACAGTATGAAAGTTCTGATGGTTCTGACCTCGCACGACCAGCTCGGCAACACCGGCCGCAAGACCGGCTTCTGGCTCGAGGAGTTGGCCGCTCCTTACTACGTCTTCAAGGATGCCGGTGCCGAGATCGTATTGGCTTCGCCCAAGGGAGGCCAACCGCCGCTCGATCCCAAGAGCAACGAGCCGGATTTCCAGACCGACGACACCCGCCGCTTCGAAGCCGACGCGCAGGCAATGGCGCAGCTGGCGGCGACCGTGCGCCTGGATAGCGTGAATCAAGCCGACTTCGATACGGTGTTCTATCCGGGCGGCCACGGCCCGCTCTGGGATCTGGCCGAGGACAAGCACTCGATCGCGCTGATCGAATCCTTCCTCGCCGCGCGCAAGCCGGTGGCGCTGGTCTGCCATGCGCCGGGCGTATTGCGTCACGTCAAGCAGCCCGATGGCCGCCCGCTGGTGGAAGGCAAGAAAGTCACCGGCTTCACCAACACCGAAGAAGCGGCTGTCGAACTCACCGAGGTGGTGCCGTTCCTGGTCGAAGACGAACTCAAGGCCAAGGGCGGCAATTTCTCTCGTGGCGATGACTGGGCGGCGTATGTGGTCAGCGACGATCTGCTGATTACCGGCCAGAACCCGGCGTCTTCGACCCCGGCTGCGGAACGGCCGCTCGAGCAGTTGGGAGCGAGCAAAACGTCTTGAGTGACTAGGCGGTGACAACCGCGGGCGTGCGGCCGACTCGGTGGAGGAGTCTCTACGCCTGGTTGGCCCCGCTCGCACGCGAAGGACGCGACATTGGATGTCTGGCCTTCGCATCCTCTTCGATGAGGATCGACGTCTTGCCCCGCAGGCGCAGCGCGTCGCGCTTCGGCGGTGCCTGGAACAGGCGGCCGTATTCCCGCGTGAACTGCGATACGCTTTCGTAGCCCACCTCGAAGGCGGCATTGCTGGCCGAGAAACCTTCGTCGAGCATCAGCCGGCGTGCTTCGACCAGGCGCAGCCGCTTGTGGTACTGCCCTGGTGTCAGCGTGGTCATGTGCTTGAAGTGCTTGTGAAACGAGGTGAGGCTCATGCCGGCTTCCGCCGCCAGTCGTCCCACGGACATGCGCGAGCGGTACTCGGCCCTGAGGATCGCAATGGCGGCGGCAAGGCGGCCGGCGTGGCTGTCCGGATCCGCCAGTGTGCGCAAGACGGTGCTGTGAGGTCCCGACAGCAGCCAGTAGTGCAGCTCCCGCATGATGCCCGGGCTCAGCAGCGGCGCCGCTTCGGGGCGGTCCAACAGTTGCATCAGTCGTGATGCACAGTCGAGCAGCGCGGCTTCGGTGTCTACGGCGAACAGCGTGGGCATCTCGGATGAGCGCTGCGGGCGGGGGCTACCGAGGTGGGCGGTGAGTTCACGCAGGATCGCCATGTCCAGCTCGACCGCAATCGCCAGGTAGGGCTCGCTGCGGCTCGCTTGCACGACCCTCCCGATGACCGGCATGTCGGCGCTTACCATCGCAGATTGCCCGGCAGAGAGAACACGCTCCTCCTTTCCCACGATCAAGCGCTTCGCGCCCTGCAGCACCAGGCATACCAGCGGCTTGTAAACCGTGTGCAGGTCGCCGGTGGGCGCTTCGAGACACATCATGCGTAAGCCCGGCACCGGGGTTAACGCCATGCCTCTGCTGTTGGCGTGGCGGCGGGTATAAGCCCGAACGGCCTGTTTGAGCGCATCCATAGGTTCCCTCCTGCATTTTCGTTGGAGCGTAGCATGGCGAAACGTCAGTTCAGTTTTGCGAACGGCACCGGATCAGAACTGCCAGTTGGCCGGAACCCAAGCATAGCCGCTGTCCGTCTTGAGCATGTAGCCAAGGCCTGGGAAGGGAAAATGAAAGCCGAGCACGGGGAGTCGGTCTGCCGCCGCCATATCGAAGATGCGGCGGCGGGAGGCGAGCGCCGTCTCCTTGTCGCGATCGGGCCCGGGCAGCCAGGCGTGATCGATATTGACGATGGGGTGATAGGCAAGATCGGCCGTCAGCAGTAGCTGATCGTTCCCGGAGTGGACCAGGAAGTTGGCCATGCCGGGAGTGTGGCCCAGTGCCGGAAGCGTGGTTAGGCCGGGGACGATCTCCGTGCCGGCTTCGTACAGTTCGACCTCGCCCATGACTGGCTCGAGGCTTTGCCGGATGGCCGTGGCGAAATGGCGACGGAAGTCCTCCGGCACCGGCATGTAGGAGAGATCCGGGTCGCTACGAATGAAGAAGTCCCAGTCGGCACGCGGCGCAAAGACGGTCGCCCGCGGAAAAGCCCGGCCACCGTCGGCCGTTCGAAGGTTGCCGACATGGTCCGGGTGCGTGTGCGAGACCACGACGACGTCGATGTCCTCGGGGCGTAAGCCAATGGCGGCAAGGTTGTCGAAGAGGCGTCCGCCCTGTGGCCCCATGGTCTGCCCGGCGCCGGCTTCGAGCAGGATTCTCCGGCCATTCGTTTCGATAAGAAGAGTGTTGAGATTCAGCGCCAGGTGGTCGGTCGGCAGGAAGGCTTGCCTCAGAACCTCCTCCAGCTCGGCCTCCGGCGCGGTGCTGGCATAAATCTGCGGCGGGCCGCCGATCAGCCCGTCGCTCAACACGGTGGCGGCGATGTCGCCGACGCGAAAGCGGTAGTAGCCGACATTCCCGCTTGCGCCGCCCTGTGTCGCGGGCGAAGCGGTGGAAGCGGCCTGCGCAAGGGCCATGCCGCCGGGCGGCAAGATTAGCCCCGCCACTGCCGACGCCGCTGTCAGAATGATCTTCCTGCGATTCAATGTGATTCCGCTCATGTTTGCCATCCCGTCCTGATCGTTGTTTGAAGAAGTCATGTTGGCTATAGCGGTGGCCAAGGCCGGTGATATCGGTAGTGATGACATGCTTTCTCAGGATGACGCAGAATGAGCGTGCGGATAAGCTAACGAAAACGGATCAGCTTGATAAGCAGGACTTTGCAATGCGACCGCTACGCCTGGACAGCTTGGAGATCTTCGAGGATGTCGTGCGCTGCGGCGGCTTCAGGGCCGCCGCGCTTGGCAGGGGCGTGTCGTCGTCGGCCATCAGTCAATCGATCAGTGCGCTCGAGGAAGCGCTGGGCATCCGGCTGCTGAACCGGACGACACGTAGCGTCGCGCCGACGGAGGCGGGCGAGCGGCTGCTCGAGCGGCTGGGTCCTGCCCTTCACGACATCAGAACGGCGATCGACGATCTCAATCAGCTTCGAGAGCGCCCCTCCGGCACCGTGCGGATCAATGCACCGGGGCCAGCCGCCGACCACGTGCTGTGTCCGCTGGCCTTTGACTTCATGAAGATCTATCCCGACGTCAACGTCGAGATCGTCAGTGATGCGGCGATCATCGATATCGTGGAGCAGGGGTTCGATGCCGGCGTGCGCTTTGGCAATCAACTCGCCCAGGACATGATCGCCATGCCCCTGGGCCCCGCCTTGCGATATGCCATCGTGGCCTCTCCCGATTATATTAGACAGCGCGGTCGGCCCGGCTCACCGAGCGATCTCCTGCAGCATGACTGTATTCGCCGCCGTTTCCCCGGCGGAACCATGGAAACGTGGTCATTCGAGAAGGACGGCGAGGAAGTCGAAATCAGCCCCCAGGGCCGGTTGACGTTGAGTTCAGCGCATCACGAGCTCCAGGCCGCGATCGCGGGGCGGGCATCGCGCATCTGTTCGAGGATTATGTCCGCGATGAACTCGAACAGGGCCGCGTAGTTGAAGTGCTCAGCGATTGGAAAAAGCAACTGCCGAGTTGGTACCTCTATTATCCGAGCCGGCGGCATATCAGCGCGGCCATGCGTGCCTTCCTCGAGTACATCCGCCACCGTGAATGACCTCCTCTCAGCCACTCATGCCTACCTTTTGATGACTGTTCGAACCTAGCCTGTTGTGCGAAGCGATAACATCGATCCGACAGGATCGGGCAAGTTTTACGCAGGCGTTGGCAAGCCCTGTTCCCACCTGGTGATGGACACTCAATGACACCGCAGACAGCCGATTAGTGATTTCTGCGTTGCATCGATCATCACCCAGAGGAACAGATGCAGTGAAAACCTCAGGAAACACCATTCTCATCACCGGGGGTGGCTCCGGGATTGGCCGGGAGCTTGCCCGGCGCTTCAACGAATTGGGTAACGTCGTCATCGTCGCCGGGCGGCGCCTCGAGACGCTGGAGGAAACCGTTGCCGGCCGTGGCGACATGCTCGCCATGGTGGTCGACGTCGAGGACCCGGATGACCTCGCGGCCTTTGCCGAGCGTGTCGTCGCCGAGCATCCGAGGCTCAATGTCCTGATCAACAATGCCGGCATCATGCGCCGCGAGGACCTGACCAGGACCCGCGATCTGCGCGATGCCGAGCAGACCGTCGTCATCAATCTGCTCGGGCCGATCCGGCTGACCGATGCGCTGACCGACCACCTGACAAGCCAACCGGACGCGGCGATCGTGAACGTTTCGTCCGGCCTCGCCTTCGTGCCGCTGAGCGGTACGCCGACCTACAACGCCACCAAGGCGGCGATCCACTCCTATACGGTCTCCCTGCGCGAACAGCTCAGGGGCAAGGTCGAGGTCATCGAACTCGCGCCTCCCGCGGTGCAGACAGAACTCACGCCTGGCCAGTCGGCCCGTGAAGGCTACATGCCCCTCGATGACTTCATCGACGAGACCATGGCGCTATTTGGCGAACAGCCGACACCCAGGGAAATCCTGGTGGAGCGGGTCAACTTCCTGCGCTGGGCGGAGCGCGATGGGCACTTCGATCAGGCGGTCGAGATGCTCAACGCGCACTGAGCCAAGCGCCATGAACTAGTAGCCAGCTGAGGAGAAACCTTCATGACAGCATTCACGATCAACGGGCGCGCGGTAGAGGTTGCCGCCGAGCCGGATACGCCGCTGCTCTGGGTGCTCCGGGAGCAGCTGAAGCTCACCGGCACCAAGTTCGGTTGCGGCGTCGCGCAGTGCGGTGCGTGCACGGTCCATGTCGATGGTGAGCCGGTGCGCTCTTGTGTCTTTTCGCTATCCGGCGCCGAGGGCCGTTCCGTCACGACCATCGAGGGGCTGTCCGAGGATGGCTCGCATCCCGTCCAGCAGGCCTGGGTGGAATTGGAGGTGCCGCAGTGCGGCTACTGCCAGTCGGGGCAGATCATGAGCGCGGCCGCTCTGCTGGCGCGAAATCCTAGCCCCTCCGATGCGGAGATCGATGAGGCGATGCGCGGCAATCTGTGCCGCTGCGGCACCTACGTGCGCATCCGGGCGGCCATTCACCGTGCCTCCGAGGCCTGAAGGTAGAACGATGAAACCACAAGCTTTCTCCCTTACCCGTCGCTCCTTCCTGGCCGGTGCCGTCGCGGCCGGTGCCGCTCTCGTCGTGCCCCTTAGGCTGCCGGCCTGGGCGGGGCAGGGCGAGGCGGCGGGCCTCTCGCAGGCCTTCATCCGTATCGACACCAACGGCCAGGTGACCTTCGTGCTGCCCACCAGCGAGATGGGCCAGGGCACCCATACGGGGCAGGCCCAGATACTCGCCGAGGAGCTGGGTGCCGACTGGTCGAGCATCGTCGTCGAGATGCCGAAGCAGCCGGCGCCCGATTACAGGGTCCCGTTCGTCGGCCAGATGCGCTCCGTAGGCTCGTTCGGCATTCGTGTCTGGCATGACCCGCTGCGCCACGCCGCCGCCCAGGCCCGGGAGATGCTGACGCAGGCGGCGGCCGAGCGCCTCGGGGTCGCGCCTGGAACCTTGCATGCCGAGGATGGCTTCATCGTGCATGCCGGCAGTGGTCGGAGGATACCCTTCGGCGAGCTGGTTGAGGACGCCATGGCACTGCCGGTGCCGGAGGAGCCGACCCTGCGCCCCGACGACGAGCGAACGCTGACCGGGCGTTCGATTCCACGTCTCGATACGCTGGCAAAGGTGACGGGAAGGGCCGTGTACGCGATGGACGTCGAGCGCGAAGGCATGCTGTATGGCGCCGCCCGGCTGGCCCCGGTCTTTTCCGCCGAGGTCGAGTCGTTCGACGAGAGCAGTGTCACCGGCATGCCGGGCGTGGTCGCCGTGGTGCGCGTGCCGCGCGGCGCGGTGGTGGTGGCGGAGTCGTGGTGGCAGGCCAGGCGGGCCGCCGACGCGCTCGACATCACTTTCACCCGGACACCGGCAGACGACCTTTCCACGGACGAGATAGAGGGGCTGCTCCGCGAGGCGCTGGATCGTCCCGACGTTCCTGTTTCCACTCTGCGTGGCGAGGCGGAGGCAACGCTGTCGACCGAAGGCCGGGTGGTCGAGGCCGAATATTCGGTGCCGCTGCTCGCCCATGCGTGCATGGAGCCGATCAACTGCCTGGCCGAATCCACCGCGGAGCGGACGGAGCTGTGGCTAGGTACCCAGGGCCACGACGTCGTTCGCATGACGCTCGAGAACGCGCTGCAGCTGCCGGCCGAGCAGCTTTTCATCAACACGACCTATCTGGGCGGCGGCTTCGGCCGCAAGACCCACGGCGAGATCGCCGTGCAGGCCGTGCTCGCCAGCCGCGCCGTCGAGGGCCGGCCGGTCAAGGTGCTGTGGTCGCGGGAGAACGACATTCAGCAGGGCCAGTACCGCCAGACGATGCGGTGCCGTTTCCGGGCGGTCCTGGACGACGCCGGCGCCATCACCGGCATGCGTATCCGCGTCGCCGGGCCGCAAATGGGACGGGAATACGGTATCGACCCGGAGCAGCGGGCGCAGGCAACGGGCAACCTGGCGAACTTCGATCCCTTCTCGCTCGGTGGGCTGTCGGACATGTACTACGACATTCCGAACTTCGTCGTGGAGCACGCCGTGGTCGACCTGCCGATCCCGCTTTGTCCCTGGCGCTCGATTGCCCACTCCTTCAACGGCTTTTTCTTCGAGAGCTTCATGGACGAATGCGCGGCGGCAGCGGAGCGCGACCCGCTGGAGTTTCGCCGCAGCCACTGTGAAGGGCAGGCAAGGATGCTCGCCGTTCTCGACCGGGTGTCCGAGATGTCGCGATGGAACGAGCCGGCGGCGGAGGGCATCGCGCGCGGCCTGGCGGTGGTCGAGAGCTACGGCTCCTTCGTCGCGCAGGTGGTCGAGGCACGGGCCAACGGCGAGGGAATCCAGGTCGAACGGGTCCATGCGGCCATCGACTGCGGGCGCGCCATCAATCCGGACCAGGTGGAGGCGCAGATACAGGGCTCCGTCATCGATGCGCTCGGTGCGGCGCTGAGGCAGAAGGTCACGCTCCGCGATGGCCAGGCGGAACAGTCGAACTTTCACGATTACCCGCTGCTGCGCATCGGCGAGGCGCCGTCGGTGGCGGTGGGCATCGTCGAGATCGGCTCTCCGCTGGGCGGTGTCGGTGAGCCGGGCGTTCCACCTCTTGCGCCGGCGCTGGCCAACGCGTTGTTTGCCGCCACGCAGCGGCGGATCCGCCACCTGCCGTTTTCCGATCATGCTTGAGCACCGGCCAAGTCAGACTTATCGAGGCCCGCTATGTATCAGTATCTAGAACATGCACAGGATGTCTTGGGACAGTGGCTTGCCTGGCGCCGGGCGGGCGAGGTTGCGCTTGTCGTCGTGACGGCGACGGAGGGCGGCGCCGTGCGGCTGCCGGGTGCCCTGATGGCCGTGTCCGCCAGGGGTGAGAGCTGCGGCTACATTTCCGGCGGGTGCATCGACGCGGATGTCGTGACGCATGCCCGGCAGGCACTGCGCTCGGGTCGGGTCGAGCGCCTGAGATACGGCAACGGCTCGCCTTTCATCGACATGCCGCTACCCTGCGGCGGTGCGATCGAGGTGTGTGTCCTGCCCAACGCAGAGGCCGGTGTGCTGCATGAGTGCCGTGATCGGCTCGCCTCGCGCCAGCCGGTAACGCTCAATCTTTCGCCCTCGGGTGATCTCTGGCTGGGACCGCCGACAGGGGCGAACGTGCTCTCCTTCCGCTACACGCCCAAGCTCCGGCTGCGCATCGCCGGGCGCGGTGCCGACGGCCTGGCGCTTGCCCGGCTGGCGGCGGCGAGTGGAATCGAAACCGAGCTGCAGCTTCGCGACGGTGCCGACGTCCAGGCCGCCCGGCGGCTGGGAATCGACAGGATCACGACGCTGACGCTTCCCGCGACACTTCCGGAACTCGAAGACGACCCTTGGACGGCCTTTCTCCTTGCCTTCCATGACGTCGATTGGGAGAACGCTCTTCTCACCCAAGTTCTTGACGGTCCCACCTGCTATATCGGGGCCGTTGGCAGCAGGGCGACTCACGACAGGCGCTGCGAGAGGCTGCGTGCGGCCGGCGTTACCGAGAGTCAGGTCCGACGAATCCGCGGTCCCGTCGGCTTGGTGCCTTCGCTGCGTGATGCCTCGATGCTGGCCGTTTCCGTCCTCGCGGAGATCGTCGAAGCCTATCAGCGCATGGTGCAGTTCCCCTTCCGCTCGACGGCGTTGGTACTGCTGGCCGCTGGGCAGTCCCGCCGCTTCGAAGGAGACGACAAGCTCCTGGCGCAGTTCCGGGGGCAGCGCGTCATCCGTCATGCCGCAGCAGCCCTCCAGGAGCATGACGTTGCCACCCGTATCGCGGTGGTCGGCCCCGACCAGGCCGGGCGAGCGACGGAGCTGCGCGCCGCGGGATGGACCGTCGTGGTCAATGCGGAGGCGGCGCAGGGCTTGTCGACCTCGCTGGCCGAAGGCATTCGCCAGGCTGGCCAGTCTCACGACGTCGATGCGGCCCTGGTGCTGCTCGCCGACATGCCGAACGTCCCCGATGCGCATCTCATCGACCTTCGTGATGCGCTGACGCCGGAGCGTAGCGCCGTCATGTCTGTGGCGGGAGCGACCCATTCGCCACCCGCCATCTTCGATCGGTCCGTCTTCGGCAGGTTGGCCGGCCTGGCGGGCGATGCTGGCGCCAGGCAGGTGTTCCAGTCACTGGCGCATACCGCAAGCGTTCCGATCCCCGCCGAGTGGGCGCTCGACATCGACACCCGTGCAGATCTGGCGCAGGCACAGGCGGGTTGCAGCTCATCCTTTCTCGTTGATGTTTGATGAGCCCAGGCGCCTGACTCCGAAGGATCTCGTGACCCACTGCACGCCATCGTCCACACAGCTGTACACCACCGGGATGACGAGCAGGCCCGGAGCGATCAAGGGCATCCGGTAAGTCTTCGGTAAGAAGGCGGCTGCGAAAGTAGAGAGATGACCGCTCTTTTCACATCATGCGAGAAACCTATATGCCTTCATCGTATCCGCTTGTCTCGATCTCCCATGGTTCCGCCTCGCGTGTGGCGGTCGTTGCGTTGCTTGCCGTTGGCCTGGGTGCCGCGGTAACGGCGAAGGCCCAAGCGCCGGCCGATGGCGAGCCGTCCTTCCCCACCTGGGGGCTGGGCCTCGGTGTCATGAGCGAGCAGGAGCCTTATGCCGGGATCGGACGGGACAATACGCCGCTACCGTTGCTTCAGTTCGAGAACCGGTACATCCACCTTTTTGGCCCCCGGATCGAGTTCAAGCTGCCGGGTCTCGATATCGGCGACTCCCAACAGCTCAACTTCGGCATCGTCGGCCAGTACGACGGCAGCGGCTACGAGGAGGACGACGCCCCGATCCTCAACGGCATGGCAAAGCGCAGGGGCGGCTTCTGGGCGGGGGCCGCGGTGGAGTGGAGCAGCAGTTTCGTCGATGTCAGCGCCGAGTGGCTGGCCGACGCGTCAGGCAACAGCAATGGCCAGGTCGTCAGTCTTGGCCTGGAGAGAACGTGGCAGTTGGGCAAACGTGTTCTGCTCACCCCGCACGTGGGGGCGAGCTGGCAGGACGAGAACTACGTCGACTACTATTTCGGAGTTCGCGAAAGCGAGGCTCGTCTCGACCGTCCTGCCTATATTGGGGAGTCCGCCGTCAATATCGAGGCGGGTGTGCGTGGCGTCTACATGTTCGATCGGCACCACTCCGTGCTCATGGGGGTCGAGGTGACGGGCCTGGCGGATGAGATCAAGGACAGTCCGCTGGTGGACCGCTCGACTACCAATAGTCTCTACCTTGGCTACCTGTACCGCTTCTGATGAGCCGCATACTCCTGATCGAGGACCATGACCGCCTGGCCCGGCTAATGCGCCAGGGGCTGGAGGCCGCCGGCATTGCCGTGGACGTGGCCGGCCGCATCGATAGCGCCTGGACGGCGGTTCAGCAGATCCCCTACCAGGCCCTGGTTCTCGATCGGGGGTTGCCGGACGGCGATGGCCTCAGCTTGCTGCACAAACTGCGCAAGGCCGGTCTTGGCGTGCCGTGCCTCGTGTTGACGGCCCGCGATGCGCTGCACGATCGGGTCGAGGGACTCGAAGCCGGCGCCGATGACTACCTGCCCAAGCCGTTCGCCATGGATGAGATGGTGGCGCGTGTTCGGGCGCTGCTGCGCCGCCCCGTGGCGTTCCGCTCGCTCGATGCCTGCCACGGTGACCTGGCCCTGCGGCCCGAGAGCGGCGTGCTGTGCAGCGGCGATGGAAGCGTCACGCTTTCCCAGGCGGAGCTGCACATCATGCAACTGTTCTTGAACAAGCCGAAAGAGGTCGTACGGCGTAGCGCGCTGGAGGCGGCGGCGTGGGGACTGAGCGAAGCGGTGACACCGAACGCCCTGGACGTGGCCCTGCATCGTCTACGCCGCAAGCTGCTCGCCATCGGTTCGCGCCAGCGCATCGTCAACGTCAGGGGGCTGGGCTATGCGCTTCGTGAAGCCGATGCCGCTGAATAGCCTGCACAAGATCCTGCTGGCCTACATGGCACTGTGTCAGATGGCAAACACACTTTGATGGAGGGGTAATGCTAACCCGTCTTTGTCTACTGCTATTTACCCTTGTGGTGCTAGCATCCTGCGCGTTGCCGCCGGATTCCCCTCTTTTCCAGCCTTCAGATAGCTTGCCATCCTACGATCAGGACAGCTTTGAACAGTACGTGAGCGATACTCACGCATGGATTGCCGATAACCGCGTCTTTCTCCATGAAGATCGCAACCTTGAGATAGAACTCAATACGCCTTTCGAACGACGCCCCGATGAGCCGGCAAAACGAGGCATTCTGTTTGTTCACGGACTGGGTGCGAGCCCGTGGTACTTCGCTGACATTGCCGACGCCTTGGCGAATGATGGCTGGCTTGTTCGCTCCATCCTGCTCCCCGGGCACGGCAGCCGTCCCGCCGACCTGATGCTGCCCGACTTTGATGATTGGGAAAACGCCGTCGCCCATCATGCCAACCTATTGGCAGCTGAGGTCGAAGAACTTTGGTTGGGTGGCTTCTCTACCGGCGGAAACCTGGTCGCCTCACATGCGCTAAGAGACGACAGCATTGCCGGACTGCTGCTGTTTTCTCCAGGCTTTTATCCCGATAACGGTTATCTGTTTCTCGCCCCTTTCATTGCCTATTTGTGGGACTGGGTGGATGTCGATGAAGAGGACAATATTGCCACCTACCAGTCTCTTCCAACACGCGGAGCAGCCCTCTATTACCGCTCGGTCAGTGCCGTGCAAAAAAACCTTGAAGCCATGCGCTTTGAGAAACCCGTCCTGATTACCATGAGTCAGCATGACAGCGTTCTTGACCCCAACGCGACCCTCGATGCCTTTCAAGACCGCTTTCCCAACCAGCGGTCGCGCTTCGTCTGGTATGGTGATGCCCCGCAGGGCCTTGACGATCCACGCGTCACCGCCCTAGCCAGCCATCTACCCGATCGGCGCATCAGCACTTTTTCACACATGAATGTGTTATTCGCTCCCGAGAACTCTTACTACGGTGAAAAAGGCAGCCATGTCATCTTCGACAATGGCCAGGTCGACCTCCCTCTTCCCGAGAATTCCGAAGACTTGTGGTTCGGGGCATGGGGCCAGGTCGCAGCGGAAAGGTACCATGCTCGGCTGACCTGGAATCCCTATTTTCTTGAGCTCCTCGACAGCATCCGCGAGGTATCGGGTGATGGTTAGCCGACCTGCCCGGATGGGCAAAAAATGGGTCGCTGACTGCGAAGGGCTGGAGGTTGCTATGCGCTTCGTGAAGCCGATGCCGCTGAATAGCCTGAGCCTCAAGATACTGCTGGCCTACGTGGCCGGGATGGCGCTCAGCATCGTGTTGCTGGTGATCGCGGCAGTGGTAGTGATCCAGACCAATCTCCTGGCGCGGATGGATCTGGTCAATGCCGTGGAGGCGCTGAAGGACAACGTCGTATTCGACACTGAGGGCAGACCCGTCGGCTTCGACTCTCGCCTGGACGACCGCGCCTGGCTATACGAAGGTCCGCAGCGCGAAGCGGCCTATCGGATCCTCGATGAGAGCGGAAACGTGGCGGTCTTCTCGAGCGCCGGCGAAGCGTTTTGGCCGGCCGGCGATGACCTGCTTCGCCCGTCGCGCAAAAGCTTCACCTTCGAGCACGAGGGAAACACCTTCTACGGTGCCACACAGCCTCTGCAGCATGAAGGTCGCCGATGGTATCTACAGTTCGTCGCTAGTGCGAGATTCATGGATATCCTCGATAAGGTTGCCTTGCCGCGCATGGTCGTTGGCATCATGGCATTCAGCATCGTCCTGTTCGTCGCCTTTGGCCTGTGTGCCTACATCACCTTACGCTACACCCTCAAGCCGCTGCGCGACGTGTCGGAATCCGCCGCCGCCATCTCGCCGCGCTCCCTCAATGCCAGGCTGAAGACAGAGGCGGTGCCCGTTGAGATAGCGCCTCTTGTCGACAGCTTCAATCGAGCCCTGGCGCGCCTCGAGCGGGGCTATCGTGTGCAGCAGGAGTTCCTCGGCCATACAGCGCATGAGTTGAAGACGCCGCTGGCGCTGATCCGTGCCCAGATCGAGCTGTTGGAATCTGGCAAGAACGACCACGACTCGCTACTGAGCGACGTCGAATACATGACGCGCCAGGTGCAGCAACTGCTGCTCCTGGCCGAAGCCAGTGAGGCGCACAACTACCGCTTTGCCACCGTTGGTATGGCGGAGGTCGCCCATGAGGCCGCCCACTATTTACAGCGCATGGCGGAAGCCGCCGACGTGCACGTGGCGGTGCGTGCCGTCGGTGACATTAAGTGGAAGGCCGATCGCGCGGCGTGCTTCACCTTGTTGAAGAACCTGCTGGAAAACGCCATCCAGCATGCGCCCGCGCACACCTCCGTCAGTGTGGAACTCCAGGGTGATATGTTGACCGTGCGGGACAAAGGCCCTGGTGTCGAGCCAGAACAACTGCCCATGTTGTTCGAGCGTTTCTGGCGTGCGCCGCATCGACGTGACCATGGCGCAGGGCTCGGCCTGGCCATCTGCCAGGAGATCACACAGGCACATGGCTGGCGCCTCACGGCCGAGCAGGCCGAGCCGGGGCTGCGTTTTCGATTGTGGAAAGGGGAGGGGGGCAAGGCCTTCCTGTAAGTTCGCTCAACCAGGTGGGCGGCAGAAAGAGGAGTTAGGCGATCGCTCGCTTCGCTGGCTGTGGCGCGTTCCCGTGTAGCACGCCAGAGTATCGTTGGTGGCACCCTTCAGGTACAAGTGCGCCATGCAGCGCAGCAATTAACTGTGTGCCTCGGCCTTTATCCGGAACTTTGGTCGGTGTAGAGCCCACTCGTAGGGCAGTGAGAATGGGGCCCGCCTAGGCGGGCCCGTGGCACTCAGCGCCTCGCTTCGAGAATCAGGTTGAACGGCGTTTCGGCCGCGCGCCGGAAGTGAGTGAAGCCCGCTTGGCGGAACACATCGGCCAGGCGTTCTTCGCCGGCCTGGGCGCCGAGCACGAGATGACCACCTTCCGAGATGGCGTGGGCGCAGCAGATGGTGGTGGAGGCGGCGTAGTACAGGCGCGAGACGACGGAGAGATTGTTCTCGACCTTGTCCTGGGCGTAGGGCTCGACCAGCAGTACCGTGCCATTGGGGGCCAGCACCTGTTCGGCGTGGCGGGCGGCGGCAATGGGGTCGCCCATGTCGTGCAGGCAGTCGAAGAAGCAGATGAGCCCGTACTGCTTGTCGGGGTAGGTCACCGCCTGGGTGAGTTCGAAGCTAACACGATCGGCAACGCCCGCCGCGGCGGCGTTCTGCCTGGCGGCCTCGATCGAGGCCGGGTGAACATCGAAGCCGTGGAAATGCGAGTTGGGGAACGCCTTGGCCATCAGCACGGTCGAGTGGCCGTGGCCGCAGCCCACGTCGGCCACGGTAATGCCGGCTTCGAGCTGTTCGACCACGCCCTCCAGGGCGGGCAGCCACTCCGGTACCAGGCTGGCGCGATAGCCGTTGCGGTAGAACGCCGCCACGCCGCACTGCAGGCGGCTATCGTGGTCGCCCCAGGCCACACCCTTGCCGGTGCGAAACGCCTCCAGGGTGCGCTCCTCGTCAAACCACATGGAGGCCGGCACCTGCCAGGCATGGGGGATGAAGACGGGACTCTCCTCGTCGGCGAGCACCATGGCTTGCTCGGGGGAGAGTTCGTAGGTGTCGCTGGCGGCGTGGTAGCCCACGTAGCCGCCGGCAGCCTGGGCGTTTAGCCACTCGTGTACGTAGCGCTCGGCGCAGCCGCTGCGACTGGCGAGTTCCTTGGCGCCGATCGGCCCGGCGCCTGCCATGGCCTTGTACAGGCCGAGCTTGCTACCCAGACTGACCATGACGCCGCCATAGGCGGAGGAGAGGTCGCCAACGGCCTGAGCGACGAAGGATTCAAGCTTGCTTTGATCGATTGCGGGAGCATTCATCCAGTGCGGTTCCTGTCTTGTTGTGTGGGGGTCTAGCGTCCTGCTCATCTTCGCCGCGCAGCGCTACTCGCAGAAGAGCCTAATTCGCCCGCAATCGGTTCGTTTGTGCCACACTGAATCTTCCTACCCGAGAGGCGCATGGCGTCATGACCGGATCAGCCATCCCTGACGAGGCGAGCCCACGGCACGTCAGCCTCGTGGCGCTGCCCGATGCCGTGGTCTCCACGCTTGCCGGTCTCTTCGACGTCATGAACGGCGTGGCGTTGATGGGCTTGGTAGCGCCAAATGCCCCGGCTCCGTTTCATATCGAGATCGTGGGGAGACCGTGGGAGCGCTGAAGCTGGCCAGTGGCGTGCCGATCGATGTCCAGCGCTCCATTGACAGCATCGAGAGTAGCGACATCGTCATCGTTCCCTCGGTACTGCTCCCGGCCCAGGGCTGGGAGAAGGGGCGCTATCCCCATCTGGTCGAATGGCTGCGCGCCGTACATGCGCGCGGCGCCGTGTTATGTTCGGCATGCTCGGGTGTGTTCCTGCTGGCCGAAACCGGGCTATTCGACGGCAAGGAGGCCACGGTTCACTTCGGCTATGCGGAGGCGTTCATGACCAGCTATCCGGCTGTATCGACGCACCCTGAGCGTGTGCTGGTGATTGCCGGTCAGCAAGAGGAACTGGTGAGCTCGGGCGCTTCGATGAGCTGGCACGACCTGGCGCTCTATCTCATCGCGCGCTATGCCGGCGCAACCACGGCACAGGAGGTGGCGAGACTGTTCGCGCTGCAGTGGCATCAGGATGGGCTTACGCCTTACCTGGTGTTCGCCGCCAAGACGGACCATGGCGATGGCGAGATCCAGCGTGGGCAGCAGTGGCTGGTTGAGCACTTTGCGCTGGCCCACCCGGTGGAGGCGATGATCGAGCGCTCGGCACTGGCAGAGCGCACCTTCAAGCGGCGCTTCGTCAGCGCCACCGGCCTGACCCCGATTGCCTACGTACAGCGCTTGCGTATCGAGGACGCCAAGCGCCGGCTCGAGCGTACCGAGGCCTCGGTCGAGGAGATCAGTTGGCGGGTCGGCTACGAGGATTCGGCCTTCTTCCGGCGTCTGTTCAAGCGCACGACCGGCCTCGCCCCGAGCGCCTATCGTCGACGCTTTCGCATTCCCGATTTCGCTCGCTGATCAGCACGAACTGATCAACACGAACAAGGCCCGCCGGAGCGGGCCTCGATTTTCGAACCGTATGGTTCTCTCGCGTGACAGTGGGTCAGGCGAGCTGTTTGATGTTGGAGGCCTGAAGGCCCTTCTTGCCCTGGGTCACGTCGAACTCGACGGTTTGACCTTCCTGCAGGGATTTGAAGCCTTCCGCCTGAATTTCGGAGAAGTGGGCGAAGACGTCATCACCACCATCGGCCGGTGAAATGAAGCCGAAGCCTTTGGAATCGTTGAACCACTTGACTGTACCAGTCGTCATAACTTTCCTTTCGCGCCGTAGCGCCTTGCAGCATTCCTGGGAGTTGTCCCAGATGGGCAGCCGGTAATGGCTTACCAGCTCCTCCACCGTGTCATGCCTGGATGCCGTGGGTCAAAACCTTTCGCGTTTGTTTTCTGTATCCGTTCCTGGAGCTGCCCTCGGCTGGACGAGGCGGCGTACGCTGAGCTGTACTGCGATAACCCCGGGCAGAGCGGCCCGCTGGCCGGTATGGCGCCGTCGGGCCTGAACGGAGCTGTTGGAGGGAAGCGACAGCGGGATGGACGAACAGGATGATGCGTATGAAGGTAAACGGCGCGTGGCTGCTGCCGGTACTGATCGCGGCACTGCTTTTTTCCGGCCTGGGCATGGCGCAGGAGGAGGAGGACGAGGAAAGGGAGCAGTGGTTTTCGGTCGATTCACTCAATGCCGGGCTGGGCGAGGTTCCCGAGGAGGCCAAGCGGCAGACGCCCCGCGAGGCGATCCGCAGTTTCCTGGCGCTGGCGGAGGAGAAGAACTTCACCGCCGCTGCCCATATGCTCAACCTTTCCGAGTTCGACGAGGCGGAGCAGGAGTGGCGCGGCCCCGAGTTGGCCAGGCAACTGGCCGAGGTGCTCCGGCGGGGTGAATGGCTCAACGTGTCCAATCTTTCGGGGCGCCAGGATGCCGCCATCGAAGACCCGTCGGGCCAGCACCCGCAGACTGGACAGCCGCGCCGCGATATCGAGCTGGCCTCGCTCACGCTCGATGGCGAGGCCTACGACATTCGCCTGGGCCGGTATCGGGTGGATGACGAGGATCCGGTCTGGCTGGTGACACCGGACAGCGTTTCGACCATCCCCATGCTCTACGAGGCTTACGGCCCCTCGCTGCTGGAGGAGTACATTCCCGAGCGCTTCAAGACATCACTCGGTTGGCTCGAGCTCTGGGAGTGGATCACTATTCCGCTGTTCCTGCTGGCCATCGGCCTGGTGGGGTGGGGCGTACACGGCTTGGTCGGGCTGCTGGCGCACTGGTTTCCCTCCGGCTGGCCGAGCATCTTCGCTGGCAGGATCGGTGGGCCCATGGCTCTGCTGGTCATGGCGTTCACGGCCCAGGTCCTGCTCGACTACGTGGTCTCCTTCACCGCCGTGGCGACCACCTTCATTCGTGTGCTGCTGATGATCCTGATCGCCTGGGGGGCGGGCACGATTGCGCTGCGCCTGGTGGATACTATCCTGCTCAAGGTGACGCGGCGCATCGTCGGCGAGATCGACGACACCAAGCCCAAGGACGAGCGCAAGCTGCTCACCACGCTCTACGCGGTGCGTCGGGTCATCATACTCATCACGGTGACCGCGGTTTCGGTCTACGTGCTGAGCCAGATCCAACTGTTCGAGACGCTGGGCATGTCGCTGCTGGCCTCGGCCAGCGTGCTGGCGGTGCTGGTGGGCATCGCGGGCCAGGCGGTGTTGGGCAATATCCTCTCTTCCTTCCAACTGTCGCTGGCCAAGCCCATACGCATCGGCGACCTGGTGATGTTCGAAGGGCAGTGGTGCTATGTGGAAGGCATCTTCTACACCTTCATCCGGTTGAGGAGCTGGGATGAGCGGCGTCTGATCGTGCCAGTAACCTATTTCGTCTCCAAGCCCTTCGAGAATCTTTCGGTCAAGAGCGCCAAGATGTACCGGACGTTGGAACTGGTCGTCCATCTGAGCGCCGACATCCAGATCATCAGGGAGAAATTCCTGGAATACGCCAAGGAGGAGGACAACGTGGTCGAGCACCACAAGCTGTGCTGCTACGTGACGGGACAGACCGAAAGAGCCCAGACCGTCAGCTGCTACCTCATGGCCTCCGACCCCTTCGCCGGCTGGGTCGCGGAGATGCAGATCCGCGAGAAGCTGATGAATTTCATCCGCGACGAGCACCCGGAGTGGTGGCCGCGCGAAGTGGTGGTGCTGAGCCAGGCGGATATTGCCAAGGGCGAGCGGAAGGACTCCCGCCCGCCGTCATCGTGAAGCCGCTGCGGAGAAAGAAAGCATCGCAGCGTGACGGCACGCTCGAGGGCTGCCGCCACGCCGTACTACCTGCTTGAGTGGCACCTACCTGGGACGACGCACGACCCTCAGCTTGCCACTGGCTCCGCCTCCGCAAAAGAAGCGGTCGGCGCCATCCGACTCGAGCCCCGAGACGCCCGTTCCTTGGGGCATCTCGAGCTGCTGCAGCACTTCCCCCGAGTCAGGGTCGATTTGCCTCAAGTCGCTGCCGTCATCCTCCCAAGTTCCATGCCAGAGTTCGCCATCGACCCAGGTGACCCCGGTGACGAAGCGATTGGATTCAATGGTGCGCAGAATCGCTCCGCTGTTTGGGTCGATCTGATGGATCTTCCGGTCTCGGTACTGTCCCAGCCAAAGCGAGCCTTCGGCCCAGGCCAGCCCCGAGTTGCTACCGGGCGGAGCGGGAATGGTGGCGAGGATATGGCCGCTGGCGGGCTCGATCTTGTGGATGCTGTCCGCGGCGATCTGGAACAGATGTTGGCCATCGAAGGCCGTTCCTGCATCTGCCTCGACCTCGATCGACCGCTGCGGTTCGCCGGTTTCGGGATCGAAGGCGCCAAGCGTTCCGCCGGTGGCGAGCCACACATGGCGGCCGTCGTAGGTGACACCGTGGACATGCTCTACGCCGGGGAAGGGGCCGAATTCCTTGAGTACTTCCGCTGCTGAACGGTTCATGTTGCTGACCTCGTTTGGTGGGTACCTTCTCAGCCTATTCGCCGGGCAGAGGAGCTGGGAGTAACAAGGTTGTCGTGAAACCCGGAACCGGTGGGGCAATCCAGCGTTGCGCTCTTCCACGCCCGAAGGACTGGACCCTGCCCGTACTGGCGAGTGCTTCGAGCGCTCGCTGTATGCTGCGCTGACTGGTGCCGAGAGCCATGGCCAGGGCCGAGCTCGACCATGGCTCACCGTCGCTGAGCAGGGACAGTACCTCGCCATGCTTGCCCTCGATGGGGCGGGCCAGTACTGCAATTTCCGGTGCGGAGCGTGGCTCCAGCATGTAGCCCCGCGATGTTGCGCGCACTCCGGCCAGGGGGCCGAGGGCCGTGCGCAGCCGACCGAGTTCGACGCGCAACCGGATACGGTGCGAGTCGTCGGCGAAGCGGGTGCGAAACGCCCCGGCGATGAGCGCATCCCGCGATACGTCTGCTGGCCAGGCCTCGCCCAGCAGGCGGGCCAGGGCGAATAGCACCGGACGGGTGGAGAGCGAGATAGTGGTATGACCGTCTTGAATCACATGGCGACAGGCATCGACGACGAGCGTCTTGGATGCCAGTAGCGCCTCGACCTCATGCAACAGCAGGAGGTGCTCCTGGCCATTCGCCACCAGGCGCGCGGCGGGGGCGCTCAAGGCATGCCAGGCATTCTCGACTTCCGCCCGCAGCGCAGGAACACCGGAGAGGCGTGCGCTCTTCCCGGCACGCTCGAGTGCGGTGCGCGCTGCCGCGGTGTGCAGCCGACGCAGGGCAATGCCTGCCACGACCAGCGCGTGGACAGCGTTCAAGGCAGGAGGAAGGACAGAGGGTTCGAGCTGAGCCAGAGCATGTTCCGCCTGGCCCAGGCACCCGAGCAATAGCAGGCGGCGAGCCTCGAGAGACCGAGCGTGGGCGGCATTCGTCAGGTCGCCGTGCGCCTCGAGCGTGGCCCGTGCCGAGTCGAGTCTCTTCGTGGGCCAGCTCAGGTCTCGCGAAGCCAGGGCAATCTCGGCCTCGGCGACCACGCACCGGGCACGGGCCATTTCCTCCCTGGCACCGAAGGCGCGTGTCGCACGCTGCAACAGCAGCCTGGCGCGTACGAAATCGCCAAGCTGGGCCATCGCGATTCCGCGCAATGCGAGAGCCGGCGCATCGTCACGCAGGGCGACCCGATTCAAGGCCCCGAGGGGATCACCCGCCGAAAGTGCACGGCCCGCGGCCGTGATCAGCGCATCCATCTCAACCCCGTTACGCTTGGTGCCTGGCGATGCTGACGAGCCGCAAGTGGCGGCGAAATGTCTACGTCAGGAGTATGGCAGGCTGGGGGGCTTCACTCGACGGGCTCACCATTGGCGTATTTCACCCAGGTCTTGCCCAGGTGATTGCGTAGCTCGCGTCCGACGCGTTCAGGGTCTCTCGCCTCCAGTGCCGCCATGATGGCTTCGTGCTCTTCCATGGCGGTCGCCCATTTCTCGTTCTTCTGGTTCGACAAATAGCGCACCCGATAGAGCTGACGGCTCAGGTTGGCGTGCATGTCGATCAAGGTGGAGTTGCCCGATAGGGCAACGATGCGGTTGTGGATTTCCTGGTTCAAGCGGAAGTAGTTCTGACGATCGCGGCGTAGAAAGCAGGCCTTCATCTCATAGTGAAGTGCTTGCAATTCTGCGATGTCGTCGTCGCTGGCGTTGATACAGGTGAGCTCGGCGGCGGCCTGTTCCAGCACGCTCAGTACGTAGGACTTCTCCTTGATGTCGGCTGGGCTTACCTCGGCGACCACCGCCCCGCGGTGAGGAGAGATGACGACCAGTCCCTCGGTGGCCAGGATCTTGAGCGCCTCGCGTAGCGGGGTACGCGAAACCTGGAGTTCCACCGCCAGGGTGCGCTCGGGTAGGCGCTGACCGGGCTGGAAGTGATCCATCACGATGTGTTCACGCAGGTAATTGGCCACTTTCTCGACGAGGCCTGCATGGCTTGACTGAGCGACTTCTTCCATTGGCTTGCTTCACTCCGAGTGCGAGCGCCAAGAATGGCATACCATTGGCGACCTTTCAAACCGTTACCTTATGCTTTTCTGACTTTTTATGATGCCATTTTTCAATGGGTTATGTACTTATTGGAAAGATAAAAGACTAAAGTCGTACTTAGGGTTTGTTGACCCTAAAAATGGCATACCATTACATTCCATTCAGATCACGCTTCGCCTGACCACCGTCCGCGACCGGGCAAGGTAGGCCTTGGACAGATGCAACGAAATGGCCAGCCCTAGGAAGGTGCAGCTCCTAAAGATGACCGGCACGGGAAAGAAAATTACTCATGAATTACTTGCAACACTTTGAATATGAAAGAATTGTCGAAGCCTGCGTGGCTGGCGCCGGTGACTTCGGGCGGGGTGTTCTGCGCCAGGCTCGTAGCATGCCAGGGCTGGCGGCGCGGGTTGCCATCGACGTCACGCCGGAGAGAGCCGCTGAGGCACTGCGGTTTGCCGGCGTACCCGATGCTGAAATAATGGTATGCCATTCTCCCGATGAGGCGAAGAAGGCTTGGCAGTCAGGGGCGTACGTTGCTGCGGGCGCTTTCGAGGATGTGCAGGAACTGCCTTTCGACATTCTGGTGGAGTCGACCGGTATCCCCGAGGTGGGCGCTCGCTATGCCGAAGCTGCCCTGCAGGCGGGTAAGCATGTTGGCATTGCCACGAAAGAGACCGAATCCGTGGTAGGGCCGTACCTGACCCAGTTGGCCTATCGCCAGGGTCGCCTGTTCACGCCGCTGGATGGCGATCAGCCCAGCCTGCTGATCGGCCTCGTCACCTGGGCCAGGACACTGGGGTTCGAAATCATCGCGGCCGGCAAGAGCAGCGAATATGACTTTATCTGGGACGAGGCGGCGGGCAGCGTGCAGTGCAACGGCGTTTCCTTCCCGGCGCCCGGTTTGGCCGAGCTGTGGGAGCTGCCCAAGGGAGCGGAGCGTGAGACCGTCGAGGCGCGCGGCAAGGCCCTCGCCGCCATTCCGCAAATTTCCGTACCCGACCTGTGTGAGATGGTCAACGTGGCCAATGCCACCGGGCTCGGTCCCGACCGCCCCGAGTTCCATGCCATGGTGCTGCGGATCGGTGAGGTGCCGACCTTGCTGGATCTCGAGACGCACGGTGGCGTGCTTCGGGGCAATGATCGCCTGGAGGTGTTCAACTGCCTGCGCCGCCCGGATGAGATCAGCTTCGCCGGCGGGGTGTTCATCGTCGTACGCTGCGAGGATCCGCATGTGTGGTCATTGTTGCGCGACAAGGGCCACATTCTCAGCCGCAGCGGTAACTGCGCGATGATCTACCTGCCTCGCCACTTGCTTGGTCTGGAAGCTCCGATCTCGTTGCTCGATGCCGTGCTCAATGGTCTGCCTTCCGGCGGTGGCCGGGCAGCTGCACCGAAATTCGACCTGACCGCCCGCGCCACCCAGGCGATCCGCGCCGGGCAGCGGCTGGAGATGCGCGGCCATCACCGCCATATCGAGGGTCTGCGCCCCGAGGTGCACCCGGGCGCTCCACTCTCTTCCGATGCCATGGTGCCTTTCTATCTGCTTCCTGGGGCGGAGGTCGTTCGCGACATTGCCCCCAACCAGCCAATCACGCTGGCGGATGTCGTGCTGCCCGATTCGCGACTCCATCAGCTGCGTCAGGAGCAGGACCTGTTGTTCCACGGGCAGGACGCTCCATCATCGCTTCGCCAGAACGCCGACAATGCGATCGGCTGACTCACCCACCCTGCCAGAACGGCACGCATAACAATGAGGATAGGAGAACGACATGCTCACCAAGAAAACGCTGAAAGCCGCTACTCTGGGCATGGCCCTGGTCGGCGTAGTCATGGGCGTTAACGCCGACGAGGCTGCCGATTATCCCAGCAAACCGATCCAGTTCCTGGTGGCGGCGGGTGCCGGCGGCGGCACGGACAATTTCGCTCGTGTGGTTCGCCCGATGTTCGAGGAGGCAGTGGGTGGTGCGCGCATCACCGTGGTCAACCTGCCCTCGGCCTCTGGGGCGCTGGCGCACCAGCGTACCGCGAACGGTGCGCCGGACGGCCATACCCTGGATTTTGCCTCCACGACGCTGGTCACTTCCCTGGCCGCCGGCCAGAATCCGATCGGCCTGGATCAGTTGACGCCGATTGCGCGCATGCAGTCGGATGTCATGGCACTGTTCGTCAATCCGGAGCGCTATCCCGACTTCGAGTCCTTCCTGGAGTACGCCAGGGATAATCCGGGTAAGGTCACGGTGGGCGGCACTCACACAGCCAGCCCGGATCACGTCGCCTTCCTTTCACTGCGTGATGCTTCTGGCCTGGAGATGAACTTCATCCCCTACGACAGCACCGGCAATGCCACGGCCAACGTGCTGGGCGGCAACATTGATGCCACCACGACTTCGCTCAGCCCGCTGTTGAGCTATATCGAGGCGGGCCAGATGGCGCCGATACTGATCTTCAGTGAGGAGCGTCTCGATCACTATCCCGACGTACCCACTACCGTGGAGCACGGCTGGGACCTGACCGATGGCAACGATCGGGCGATCTTCGTCCATGCGGATACGCCCTCGCCGATCGTCCAGCGTCTCGAGAACGCCTTCAAGGAGGTCTATGACTCCGAGGAGTACCAGAGCTATGCCGAGCGCGTGAACCTGACCTATCGCGAAGGCTGGATGGGTAGCGAGGAGTATCGCCAGCGGCTCGAGAACAACTACACGCTCTATTCGCGCCTGTTGCAGAACGGCAACTGACGCGTCCCGAGCAAGCACCGGTGGGAGCGTAGCCCGCTCCCACCTACACCCACCGCATGGACCGGTCCGCAGCCGGTCATGCGACGTTCCCTTCGGGGGCCAACATGCAAGTCAGGATCTCTCTCTTTGCGCTGGCGATCATCCTGCTCGCCCTGGTCAGCCTGGTACCCACGCTGCAGTTTCCCAGTTCCGCGCAGGTTTCCACCTTCATCGGGCCCCGGGTGTGGCCGCTGAGCCTGATTGCCATGCTCTTTCTGCTTGGCTGCGCGCTGCTGGCGATGACCTGGCGCGATCGACGTTGCAGTGCCCATGACAAGAGCGATTCCGAACCGGAAGAAGGCGGCATGGCTCCGGCGCAGAAACTCTCGTTTGCCAACACGCGGCACTGGTGGCTGATGGCGGCCACGGTGGGTTACACCGTGCTGATGCAAGCCGTCGGCTTCCTGGCCGCCAGTGTCATGTTCACGCTTATATGCACGCTGTTGCTGGGGGCGCGTTCGTGGCTGGCCATCGTCGTGACCGTGGTGGTGGCGGTGGCCCTCATGCAGGGAGTGTTCGTCATCCTGCTTGGCATCCCCCTTCCGTGAGGCTGCCCCGATGACACTCTTATCGACTTGCTCCGGGAGTTGACGATGCTGGAACATTTTCTCGGCGGGTTGGCCGTGGTGCTGCAGCCACTCAACCTGCTATTGCTGACCTCTGCGGTTTTCATCGGCTTCATCGGTGGCGCGCTGCCGGGCATCAGCGGTGTGATCCTGGTGGTGATTCTGCTGCCGGTCACTTACGGCATGGAGCCCACCACGGCCTTCATGCTGCTCACGGCCATTTATGGGGCCACGGTATTTTCAGGCCTGATCACGGCGATCCTGTACCGCGCGCCAGGCACGCCCGAAGCGGTGATGACCGCCTTCGACGGCTACCCGATGACTCAGCAGGGCCAGGCCGGCAAGGCGCTGGGCATCGGCGTGCTGAGTTCCGCCATCGGCGGTCTCGTCGGCACCGTGGCGCTGATAGTGTTCACGCCGATTCTCGCTTCCATGGCGCTGCGCTTCTCGTCGCCGGAATACTTCGCCCTGGCCATCCTCGGCTTGACGGTGGTGGCCTCGTTGGGCGGTCGCCTGATCTACGGCCTTATCGGGGCGACGCTCGGTCTGCTGATCGCCACGGTGGGGATCGATCCGCTCACCGGCACCAGCCGTTATACCTTCGACAACCTCAATCTCGCCGAGGGCGTTGGCCTGATCCCGATGATCGTGGGACTGTTCGCCATCTCCGAGGTAATGAAACGCGCACTCGACCAGGACAGCCACCAGCCGCTGAAGAAGGTCAAGATCAAGATCTTCGACCTGCCGATCCTGCGCCAGATCGGCGGTACGCTGACCCGCTCTTCACTGATCGGCGTGATCACCGGCATTCTGCCCGGCATCGGCGCCAGCACGGCGGCCATGGTCAGCTATAGCGAGGCGGTGCGCTGGTCCAAGCATCCGGAGAAATTCGGCAAGGGCGCACCGGAGGGCGTAGCCGCCCCGGAGTCGGCCAACAATGCCGCGGCCATGGGGGCGCTGGTACCGCTGTTCGCTCTTGGCATACCGGGCAGCGGTACCACCGCCGTGATCCTCGGCGCCTTCATCATGCATGGGCTGCAACCTGGCCCGATGTTCATGATTACCAGCAGCGATCTGATCTATGCCGTATTCGCCGGCCTGTTCATCGTCAACTTCATGATCCTGCTGTTCTCCAAGCCGTTCATTGCGCTGTTCACCAAGCTGCTCAACGTGCCCTATTCGGCGCTGGGCCCGCTGATCGTCATGTGCTGCATCGTGGGGACCTACTCGGTGCGCAACTCGATGTTCGATGTGTGGTTGATGCTCGGCTTCGGTGTGCTTGGCTATCTGCTCGAGAAGCTGAAGTTTCCGTTGGTGTCGATCATCCTCGGCCTGGTACTTGGCCCGATCGCCGAGAGCGAACTGCGTCGTACGCTCTCCATGTCCCAGGGCGACCTGTCGATCCTCTTCACGCGGCCGATCAGCGCCACCCTGCTGACCGTCGCCTTCCTGCTGCTCGCCGTTGCCGTCGTCACACCCTTGGTGAAGCGCCTGCGCAACAGGCCTGCCTCTTCCTCGTCGTCCGAACAGCGGAGTAATCCATGACCATCGTATTGGGTGCCATCGCCGATGACTTCACCGGCGCCACGGACCTCGCCAACAATCTGGTGCGCAGCGGTATGCGCTGCCTGCAGGTGATCGGCGTGCCCGGACCGGAGCTCGAGGTGGACGATGTCGATGCCGTGGTGGTGGCGCTGAAGTCTCGCTCCTGCCCGGCCGACGAGGCCGTGGCCGACTCGCTGGCCGCGCTGGCGTGGCTGCAGGCGCAAGGGGCGCGCCAGTTCTTCTTCAAGTACTGCTCCACCTTCGACTCCACCGAGCGTGGCAATATCGGTCCGGTGGCCGATGCGCTGATGGAGCGGCTGGGTGTGGCGCAGACGGTAATGGTACCGGCGTTCCCGGTGAACGGCCGCACCGTCTACCAGGGCCACCTCTTCGTCGGTGACCGGCTGCTCAACGACAGTGGCATGCAGCATCATCCACTCACACCCATGACGGATGCCGATCTGGTGCGGGTACTCGCCAGACAGACTCCCCACCCGGTTGGCCTGGCGGCACGAGCGGTACTCGCCCAGGGCGCCGCGGCGACCCGGCAGCACTTGGCGGAGCTGGCCGAACAGGGGGTGCGACACGTGATCTGTGACACCCTCGACGAGCGAGACCTGGAGGTGCTGGCGGAGGCCTGCGAGACGATGCCGCTGGTAACTGGCGGTTCGGGGCTGGGGCAGGCGCTGCCCGTCCGCTATCGCCAGCTTGGCTGGCTGGCCGAGATCGCTGAGCCGGGTCGGTTACAGCCGGCCAGCGGTGGTGCGCTGGTGCTATCGGGCAGCTGCTCCCGGGCCACGCTGGGGCAGGTAGCACACTTTCTGAAGCACCATCCCGGCTTTGCCCTCGATCCGTTGGCCCTGGCCGAGAGCGATGCACAGTGGGAAGCGGCGCTCGATTTCGCACGAAACGCCTTGGAGAGCGGCGGACCGGTATTGGTCTACGCTTCGGCCGATCCGGAACGGGTACAGGTCGCCCAGGCCAGGCTCGGTATCGAGCGGGCGGGGCAGCTCGTCGAGCGTGCGCTGGGCCAACTGGCGGCGACACTGGTCGATGAGGGGTAGGCCGGCTGGTGGTGGCAGGTGGCGAGACCTCGGGGGCCGTGGTGTCGGCGCTGGGCATCGAGACCCTGCGCATCGGCGAGCAGATCGATCCTGGCGTGCCCTGGACCCAGGCGCAGCTGGAAGGGCGGAAAGCGCCTCTGTCGCTGGCGTTGAAGTCGGGTAACTTCGGTGGCGAGGACTTCTTTACCCGAGCCTTCGAGGTGCTGCCATGAGCGTTCATGACGAGAACACTCTGCGCGAACAGATCGCTACCCTGGGCAGGTCGCTGTTCGACCGTGGCCTGACCATGGGCTCCAGCGGCAACATCAGCGTGCGCCTGGACGATGGCGGTTGGCTGATGACACCGACCAATGCTTGCCTGGGACGTCTCGATCCTGCATGCATTTCCCGGCTCGATGGCCAGGGCCAATGGCTCGACGGCGACAAGCCCACCAAGGAGCAGTTCCTGCACATGGCGATGTACGCCGAGCGCCCCCAGTCCGGCGCCATCGTGCACTTGCACTCCACTCACTCGGTGGCGGTTTCGTGCCTGCCGGGTATCGATCCCTGTGATTGCATTCCGCCGCTCACTGCCTACTACGTGATGCGGGTCGGCAAGCTGCCGCTGGTGCCCTATCACGTACCGGGCGACCCCAAGTTGGGCGATGCCGTGCGCGGCCTGGCAGGCAAGCACAGCGCCGTGCTGCTAGCCAATCACGGACCAGTGGTGGCAGGCAAGGACCTGGAGGCAGCGGTATACGCCACCGAGGAACTGGAGGAGACGGCAAAACTGTTTTTGTTGCTGCGAGGGGAGAATCCGCGTGCCCTTACCGAAGAGCAGGTAGCCGAGCTGCAGCGGCGTTTTCCCGCCTGAGTCCGGGCTCGTCCCGTCATGACAACGCCGCCCCTGGCCTGCCGGGGGCGGCGTCTTTCGTCGTTGTGAATCGTTCGTTCAGCGGATCACGAAACCGCGACCGACCGGGTCACGTGCGTCGATCAGCCACTTGGCGTAGCCGATCAGCTCGGCGGTGCCCTGTACGCTGGGACGGATGGCGCGGTAGCCGCCGATTTCCGTCTCGCCAAGGATCTCCCCGGTGAAGCGGCCGCTGCCGAGCAGGCCCTCGGAGTGGATGGGGCGGCCCACTTCCAGCTCGTTGCGGGCATGGAACATGGCCATCATCGCACTGGTGCCGGTGCCGCCGGGCGAGCGGTCGAGCTTGCCATCGGAGAACACGTGCACGTTGCGGTAGAGCGAATCCGGCTGTGAGCCCTCGTGCCAGAAGGTGACGAAGTTCAAGCCGTTGATATGCGGATGGGTCGGGTGACGAATCTCCATGCGGGCGTTGAGCTCGGCCTTCACGGCCTGGCCGGCGTGGGAGAAGTAGCTGCCGTTGTCGGGGCAGATGGGCTGCTTGTCGGCGGGCACCCGGATGATGGCGAAGAAGTTGCCGCCAAAGACCAGATCGGCCTTGAGGATGCCGAGGCCGGGTACGTTGACGGGGATGTCCTGCTCCATGACGAAGGCGGGCACGTTCTCGAAACGGGTCCAGTGCACCTTGTCGGCGTCGGCCTTCACCTCGGAGACCACGGTGCCGGCGGTGGTTTCGAAGCGGATGCGGGTGAGGCCGTTCTCCTGCGGGGGCGGCGCCAGGCGATGGGCGACCATGGCCATGGAGAGTGCGATGGTGCCGTGGCCGCACATGTCGACGAACTGCTCGCCATCGATCCACAGCATACCGGCGTCGTGATCGGCATCGGAAGGCGGGGTGAGGAATACGCCGAACATGTGCTGGTGGCCGCGCGGTTCGCGCATCAGGCTGGTCCGCACATGGTCGTGATGCTGCTGGAGATAACGGCGCTTGTCGAGGATGTCGCCACCGAAGGGATAGGGGATGCCGCCGTGGACGATGCAGGTCGGCTCGCCTTCGGTATGAGTGTAGATCACGTCGAGAAACTGCTGGTTGTTCATTGGAACTTCCTGTGGCTATGGCGTTGGGGGTTGGGTACGCAGTGCACGGCTAGAGGCCGAGCCAGCGGGGTACGCTCATGACGATGCCTTCCGGCCAGACGATCACGGCGAGCAGCACGAACAGCATCACGGCGATGAAGGGCAAGTTGGCGTAGGTGATGCGAATCACATCGACCTTGGAGATCACGCTGGTGATGAATAGCGCAGCGCCCACGGGTGGTGTCTGCTGGCCAATGCCCCAGCACAGGATCACCACCATGGCGAACTGCAGCGGATCGATGCCGAGCAGCTGCACGCTGGGCAGGAACAGCGGCACCACGATAAACATCATGGCGATGCCATCGAGGAAGGTGCCGGCAATGATCAGTACCAGGCTCAGGATCAGCAGGAAGCCGATCGGACCCATGTCGAGGGCCGCGATGGGGCCGAGAATCAACTGGCCCAGGCTCTGGTAGGTGAAGGTGTAGCCCAGGGTATGCGCCGCGGCGGTCACGAACATCACCGCCCCGGTGAGCACGGCGCTCTCCACCAGCGCGAGATAGAGGGCGCGAAGCGAAAGCGAGCGGTAGAGCAGCATGCCGGCCAGCACGCCGTAGGCGACCGCTATTGCAGAGGCTTCGGTTGGCGTGAAGATGCCGCCCAGAATGCCGCCCAGGATGATGATCGGCATCATCAGGGCTGGCAGGGCGCCGACGAAGGTACGGCCCAGCTCGCTCAATGAGAAGGCCGACTCGATGGGATACTCCCGCTTCACCGAGATCCACCAGGCCATCAGGATCAGGCCGAGAGCGGTGAGCGCGCCGGCGATCAGACCGGCGGCGAACAGCGCACCGGTCGAGAGGCCCATGTAGGCGCTGAGCAGAACCATGGGCACGCTGGGCGGAATGATGATGCCGATGGTGGAGGACGAGGCCGTGACCGCAGCGGTAAAGGAGGCCGAATAGCCACGCTTGATCATCTGCGGGATCATCACACCGCCTACCGCCGCGGTATCGGACATCGAGGTGCCGCTCATGCCGGCAAAGAACATCGAGGTCAGAATATTCACCGCCGCCAGGCCGCCGCGAATGGCGCCGACCAGGGCACGGGCCAGATCGATCAGGCGCGCCGAGATACCGCTGTGATTCATGATCTGTCCGGCCAGGATGAACAGCGGGACCGCCAGCAATGGAAATGACTCGGTGCCACGATAGAGGCGCTGCACCAGGACCAACATATCGACACCGGAGAAGGCCAGGACGGCGATCGAGACCAGGGTCAGTGCAAAGGCAATGGGCATGGCCAGGCCGATCAGGGCCAGCAGGGCGAGAAGAATGGCAAGCAGGATCATGAGGCACTCTCCTCCAGCGCGGCTTGCCGGGCGGCTTCATAGGGAGGTACTTCGGCCTTGACGGCGGCAATGCACTGGCGAATCAGTTCCAACAACATGCCCACACCGGAGATGGGCACGGCGGCGTAGAACAGCCACTGGGGGCGCCCAACATCAGGGTGGTGCGGTGGGAGAAGGTCAGGGTCTGTTCCAGCCCCCACACCACCATGACCACGCAGACCACGCCGATGAGCGCCTGGTTGAGGAAGAACAGAATCCATTGGCCGCGGGCGGGAAGGCAGGCGGCCACCACGTCGATACGCAGATGTGCCCCTTTGCGCAGCGCCAGGTAACCGCAAAAGAAGGTCACGTAGACCAGCAGGCCCACCAGCACCTCGGCGCTCCAGGACAGCGAGGCATTGAGTATGTAGCGCGCAACCACGGCCGCCAGGGCGAGCAGGGTGATGGCAGACAACAGCAGTGCCGCGACCGCTTCGAAAAAACGATCAAGCATGGGAGGCTCCTGCAGGGAAGTGGCGGGCCGGGGCGGCCCGCCGGGCTGACACGGTGAGGCTCAGGGATGCTCGGCGATGCGTTGTACCAGCTCGCGCGCTTCGTCCGACATGTCCTGGGTAAAGCGTTCCCACAGCGGCTGGGACGCTTCGATGAAGGCATCGAGATCGACTTCGTTGACCTGCATGCCGTTCTGCTCGACCAGTTCGATCACACTCTGGTCGGCGCGCTCGCCGAAGTCGGCGGTGGCGTCGAAGGCCTTCTGTCCGCCTTCCAGCAACGCCTGCTGCACTTCGTCGGGAAGATCCTGGAAGCGCGCTTCGTTCATCAGCAGGAAGCCCACGGTATAGACGTGACCCGAAAGCGATAGGTAATCCTGCACTTCGTAGAAGCGGCTGGCCTCGACCTCGACCAGCGGGTTCTCCTGGCCGTCGAAGACGCCGGTCTGCAGCGCCGAGTAGAGCTCCGGGTAGGGCAGCGGTGAAGCGTTGGCGCCGTAGGCGTTGAACATCTCCACCCGCTGGCGGCTACCCGGGGTGCGGATGCGCAAGCCGCTCAGGTCGTCCGGCGTTTCGATGGCGCGGCGGTTGTTGGTGATGTGCCGGAAGCCGCCCTCGTAGAAGCCGATGACCCGGTAACCCTGCTCCTGCAGCCGCTGCTTCAGGGCATCGCCGATCTCGCCACCGAGCACACTGGCGACATGGTCGCGATCGCGGAACAGGTAGGGCAGCGAAAGAATGCCCATGTCCTCGTCAACGGTGGTGATCGGCGTTTCGATGGTGGCGATATCGAGCGTGCGGGTGTCCAGGGATTCGATGTTGCTGACCTGATCGCCCAGGGCGCCAGAGTGGAACAGCCGGACTTCGACGCCTTCTGCGGTGGCTTCGGCCACGTGACTGGCGAGCGCATTTAGGCCGGCCATTTGGATGCCCTGCTGGCTGCCGATCGTGGCGGCGCGCAGCTCAAGCTCGGCGGCCGTTGCGGAACCGGCAATGCCGAGGCCCACTGCCACGGCGGTCAGGAGACGCGGGAGTTTGCACTTCATGGTGACGCTCCATGGGTTGTTGTTTAGAGGGGAGTCGTGTCACTGGGTGAACGAACACGTGACTCTAGGGTAGGGCCGTGCGGTGGCCGCTTATAGAAGAAAACAGACAAGAAAGAGGAGATATTGGACATGCGCCGCTCGGGCCGCTGTGCTCAGGAGGCCTCGGCGCTCGCCTGGCTGCGTAGCCCCTTGCGGCGCGACTGCCTGGGGCTGTAGGTATAGTGGGACTGAAAATCACGTGCCAGGTGGGACGCATCGGAAAAGCCGCACTCGGCGGCGATCTCTGCGATCGAGCCGTCGGTATGTTGCAGCAACCATTCGGCGTAGCGCAGGCGCATGGTCTTGAAGTAACGCATGGGCGTGGTGCCCATTTCCTGCTGGAACAACCTGTCGAGCTGGCGCGGACTGAGGTTGATGCGCTCGGCCAGGGCCTGGCTGTCCAGGCGTGTGTTGAGTGACTGCTCCATGGTCAACACGGCGACCCTGACCCGCTCGTCGCGTATGTCCTGGATAGCCTCGAAGAAGTGGGTTTGCGGCGAGTTGGAGGTGCGCATCCCGTTGAGAATCATGTGGCGAATGGCCTGCTGGGCCTTGTCCGGCCCGCATTCTCGACGTATCAGGTGCAGCGCCATGTCGGTGGCCCCCGATGAGCCGGCGCAGGTTATGACGCGCACCGATTCGAGAAACAGGCGGTCGGGCGTGGCGTCGATCTGGGGAAATTGACGGCGGAAGTCGTTGATCACGTTCCAATGAACGCACACCCGCTGGCCCTTGAGCAGTCCGGCACGGGCGATGGCGAAGGTGCCGGTGCAGACCCCGACCAGCTTGACGCCCTGCTTGCAGGCCTCCTTCAGATACTCGCTGAGCGCCTTGTCCTCATGCGGATCGAGGTAGTTGTTGCCACCGCACACGGCGATATGAGTGAAGTGGCTCGGATCGCGATAGGAGGTCTGCGGCGTCGCCTCCAGGCCGCAACTGGACGTAACCGGCCCGGGCCCCATGATCTGCCAACTGCAGTGAATCTGCCGGCTGCGTCCGCCCTTGTCGGCGGCCAGGCGTAGCGAATCGATGAAGCCGGCGAAGGCATTCAGCGTGAACAGGGGAAGCAGGATGAAGCCGACACGCAGCGGCGGTTGTTGGGACTGGGACATTCAGGCCTCGTCTCGATGGAGCGACGATTCGTGCCCACCAGTATGCTCCGCTGCCCGGCGATCTTCGAGCCTCTCGGTGCCTTCACCACGCTCTGCGCGAGCAGTCCGATATCGATGGCTTCCGGCTGCGCGCTGCAAGCCTGCATGCCCATGACGCCGTGGCGCGCAGCGAGAGGAACTGGGGCGACGCAACAGAGGGTGTGTGACGAAGCGGTCGGCGTCGGTTCCGGGCCGGTGGGCAACCCATGCTACCATGGGCGTTTCGGCGAACCTGACCGGCAAGAAGGATTGAACATGCCTTTACTTGATAGCTTTACCGTCGACCACACAATCATGGCCGCCCCGGCCGTGCGCGTCGCCAAGACCATGCAGAGCCCTTCCGGCGACACCATCACGGTGTTCGATCTGCGCTTCAACAAGCCGAACGAAGACATGATGGGTGAGAAGGGCATCCATACCCTGGAGCACCTGTTCGCAGGGTTCATGCGCAATCACCTGAACGGCAAGGACGTCGAAATCATCGACATCTCACCGATGGGCTGTCGCACGGGGTTCTACATGAGCTTGCTCGGCAGCCCCAGCGAGGAGCGTGTCAGCGAAGCATGGCTTGCGGCGATGCAGGACGTCCTGAACGTCAAGCGGATGGAAGACATCCCAGAACTCAATGAGTTTCAGTGCGGTACCTTCGTGATGCACTCCCTGGAGGAAGCACAGGAGATTGCGCGGGGCATCATCGAACGCGGTATCGGGGTCAACAAGAACGAAGATATCGCGCTGAGCGCCGAACGACTCAAAGAGCTGGGCAATCCTGACGCCTAGGCCTGGATTCATGGAGTAACCCCAGCACGATTGGGTCATACGGACCCTTCGCTTCGATAACGCTCTCTCGCTGCGGCGATGGTGCGATGGTGGGTGTCTGCCCAGGCCACCAGGGCTTGCATCGGTTCGAGGAAGGAGTGGCCGAGTTCGGTAAGGGCGTACTCCACGCGTGGAGGCACTTCCGGATAAACCGTGCGGGTGATGAAGCCGTCCTGCTCCAGGTGCTTCAGCGTACGCGAGAGCATCTGCTTGGAGATGTCGCCGATCTCTCGCATCAGCTCGTTGAAGCGCTTGGTGCCGGGCTGAAGGGTCAGCAGTACGAGCACGCTCCATTGATCGCCGATGCGGTCGAGTACGTCGCGAATGGGGCAGGGGTTGTCGAGTTCAACGGTCTCGGGTTGTTGCTGCATGGCGGGTTCCCTTGGCTCATGGGTCATCGCAGTATGACCGGGTCGCACCGCGGTGACTTCTTGCGGAAGGAGGAGAAGTACCATAGTTTGCCGTCTAGGTCTATTTGGTAGACCAGGTCTCTATTTTGAACCTAGGAGAACTTAGTCATGGCAAACGTCGCTCTCATCGGTGCTTCCGGCAACGCCGGCTCTCGTATTCTCGTGGAACTCTCCGAGCGCAGTCATATGGTGACTGCCATCGCCAGGCACCCCGAACGAATCGACAAACTGCCGGGCGTCATGGCCCGCCATGGGGACGTTCATGACCGCGCGGGACTGGCCGATCTGCTGAGCGGCCACGATGCGGTGATCAGTTCAGTGCATTTCACGGCCACCGATATCGATGAGCTGATTGGCGCGGTACGCGACTCCGGCGTGAAACGTTATCTGGTGGTAGGCGGCGCCGGTAGCCTCGAAGTCGCGCCGGGCCAGCGATTGATCGACCAGCCGGAGTTTCCGGCCGAGTACAAGGCGGAGGCGAGCGCAGGTGCGACTTTTCTGGAGCGTCTGCGCACCGTCGATGATCTCGATTGGACCTTCCTTTCGCCCTCGGCGCTGTTCGTGGCGGGGGAGCGGACCGGTAATTTCCGCCTTGGCAAGGATACATTGCTGAGTAATGAAAACGGTTCCAGTATTTCGTTCGAAGACTACGCCATCGCGCTGGTCGATGAGCTCGAACGTCCTGCCCACGTGCGCCAGCGCTTTACCGTGGGCTATTGAGCCGAGGCCGGCCCGGGGCTGCTAATGAGAGTCTCGTGACCCGCCCAGGAGGCGGGTTTTTTCCATGCAGGATCCGCTAAAGTAGACGGCAGGAAGGCAACGAGGCGTCACGTAACGGGAGGGATAATGGAGAGGGTGCTGGTTAGCGCCTGCCTGCTGGGCAGGCGGGTGCGCTACGATGGCGGAGCCAAGAGCCTGACCTCGGAGATCCTCGCGAAGTGGCAGGCCGAGGGCCGGATAGTTGCGGTATGCCCTGAGGTCGATGCGGGCTTGCCCACGCCCAGGGCGCCCGCCGAGATTATTGCCGGCGATGGGGGTGGGGTACTCGCCGGTTCGGCGCAGGTCGTCGATCGCGACGGTGCCGATCTCACCGAGGTGTTTCGGCAGGGAGCCTCTCTGGCGCTCCAGCTATGCCGGGAGCATGCCATCAAGGTGGCGGTACTGACCGAGCACAGCCCTTCCTGCGGCAGCACGCAGATCTACGACGGCAGCTTCTCGGGAGAGAAAAGGGCAGGTGCGGGTGTCACCGCGGCGCTGCTTCGCCAACACGGGGTGCACGTCTTTGGCCAGCAGGACATCGTCGAGGCATGGCGGTTCTTGGAAACGCTCTAGCAGGCAGGTAAGGAAAAGCGAACTGGCTCACGAAGTGAACTGCATTCTGCTATAAGCCACGTTACGGAAAGGCACTCAAGGAAACGACATGGCCTCCATTCGCCGTGAGCTGGTGGGGTTGATCGATCAGGACGCCATACCTCGCGAGCAAGTGATGCGGGCGGTTGCGCTTTCAGGACTCCATCCCACGGGGCGGGCCTGGAGCGTATTCCTGGATCGGCTGCTGCTGTGGCTGGGCACGCTGGCGCTGACCTGTGGGCTGCTGTTTCTCGTCGCCTACAACTGGACCGAGATGGGACGCTGGCTGCGCTTCGGGCTGGTGCAGGCGGCACTGTTGGCGGCCATCGGCGTCCATTGGTGGGCCGCCGGGCGCGGCGGAGCGGATGACGGCGTAAAAGCAGCCATAGTGGCGCGGGTGGCACTCATGTCAGCCTCGCTGCTGCTGGGTGTGCTGCTGGCTCTGTTCGGCCAGGTGTACCAGACCGGTGCCGATCCTTGGCAGCTGTTCTTCTTCTGGGCCGTGCTGATGCTGCCCTGGACCCTGGTGGCGCGTTTCGATGCGCTCTGGGTGCTGTGGCTGGGGTTGTTCAATCTTTCCCTCGTGCTTTATTTCCGCACCTGGGGTGGTGCGTTCGGTGCGTTGTTCGCCAGCGACACTGCCGCCCTGTGGGGGCTGTTCGCGCTCAATACCGTGGCGCTGGTGCTGTGGGAGTTGGGCGCCCGGCGTTGGCAGTGGCTCTCGGCCGGATGGGCCACGTGCCTGCTGGCGCTGGGCAGCGGCATTCCCCTGACCCTGTTGGTGATTGTCTTCATCTTCGATGAGCGGACCGGCTTCTCGCCTGCCGTGCTGATATACCCATTCTGGTTGGCGGCGCTCTACGCGATCTATCGCCATTGGCGGCCGGATCTGTTCATGCTGGCGGGCGGCTGTCTGTCGGTGATTGCGGTGGTTACCCTGTTCCTGGCCCGGCACCTGCTGTGGCAGGCCGAAGCCGGCGGCTTCCTGCTGCTGGCCGTGGTGGTACTGGCGCTGGGGGCCGCGGCAGTGGTCTGGCTCAAGCGGCTTCAGGTGGAGATGTCGGCATGACACTCAGGGACAGGCTCGCCCAGGCCGGTATCGACGTTACGCAAGGCGAAGGCTCGCCAGCCCTTGAGACGCCTTGGTTCGTGCGGGCACTGCAGGCGTTCTCGGGCTGGCTCGCCGCCCTGTTCCTGCTCGGTTTTCTTGCCATGGGGGCGGTGTTCGTGCTCGACAATAGCGCTGCCGCCGCCACCCTGGGACTGGTCATGATCGCCGGTGCTTTCATGGCGCTGCAGAAGGCCAAGGGCGACTTCCTGGAACACCTGGCGCTGGCCGCGAGCCTGGCGGGGCAACTGCTGGTGGCATGGGCAATTGCCTCCCTGCTGGAGGGCACCACCGTCGGCCTTTGGTGGTCGCTGCTGGTGCTGCAGGTTGCGCTCGCCCTGGCGATGCCGAGCCTCACGCATCGTGCATTTTCCGCCTTTGCCGCCGGCCTGGCGCTCTATCTGGCCCTGGCAGAGGGGATCGCCGTGCCCTCCATGGCCGTTGGCCTGGTGCTGCTGGCGCTGGTCATACTCTTTCTCAACGAGTTTCGCTGGTTGGCCCGAGTACGGACAGTGGAGGCGCTAGGCCTCGGCCTGCTGCTTGGCCTGGTGGCGATCCAAATCACGGCATACCTTGGCCAGCCGCTGCTCGGCTGGCGTAACGATGCCGGCTCCGGTTTGGCCTGGTTGGAACCCTGGGCCGGAAATATCCTGGCCGTGCTGGCGCTCTTGCTGCTGCTCCGGCAGCTCTTCAAGCGTCATGCCCAGGCCATGGTGCCGAGCGTTCGCATGGCCGCCTATGGTGCCGTGGTGCTCTTGCTGCTGCTTTCGCTGCAGGCCCATGGCTTGATCCAGAGCGTCGTGATGGTGATGTTGGGCTTTGCCATTGGCCACCGTCTGGTGGTGGGGAGCGGAGTGCTGCTGTTGCTGCTCTCCATCGCGAATTATTACTACTGGCTCGAGGCGACCCTGCTGAGCAAGGCCTTGACCCTGTTTGCCCTGGGTGGACTGCTGCTAGCGATTCGCTGGGTGTTGCGCCGCTGGTGGCCAATCGAAGGAAAGGACGATGGCAGGGCCGATGCGGGGAGGGAGCAAGCCAATGATTGCGACAGACAAGCTCGACAGGGTCGTGGTAGTAGCCGCCACCGTGCTGATTCTGGCGCTGGTCAACTGGAGCATCTGGGCCAAGGAGCGCCACCTGGCCGAGGGCGAGGTGGTTTACCTGGAGCTGGCGCCGGTGGATCCGCGCTCGCTGATGCAGGGCGATTATATGGCACTGAATTTCGAGATCGGCAACCAGATCCAGGATGCGCTGTATAAAAGGCGCTGGCAGAGCGGGGAACTGAATGCCGCCGATGGGCATGTGGTCGTCCGCCTGGATGCGCAGCGCGTGGCGCATTTCCAGCGCCTGGGCGCGAGCAACGATTCCCTTGCCGCCGACGAGATGCGCCTGCGCTACCGGATGCGCAATGGCCGCGTGCGGTTCGCCACCGACGCCTTCTTCTTCCAGGAAGGCCACGCCGAGCGCTACGAACCCGCACGCTACGGGCAGTTCCGCGTCAACGAGCGCGGCGAGCCGCTGCTCGTCTCCATGCACGATGCGGAGTTGGAGCTGCTCGGGGAGATGGAGCGGTAGCGTCTTCACTGTGCCTCACCGCCGTGTATCGTACCGACATCGACGGATAGCGCGCTGGCGTTCGCGCTCGCGGCGGCGCTGACGGGCCAGGGCGTTGCCGTTGGCCAACAGGACAAGGAACTCGAGCTCCGCCTCACTGAGCGGCTCGCGCTTGGGTCGCGTCATCCAGAGGCTCCAACTGAAGAGGGTCTGGCCGACGATAACGAAGACAGGTGTCAAACGAGTGACGATGGCGTGCCGGTCGGCGCTGATGCATGATGGCATTCGTCCCTCCTCGACTCAGGCAGGAAAGCCATGCCCCTGGAAAGTGCGCTGCTTTATCTCGTGGCCATCTTCGTCTTCGCCGTTACCCCCGGCCCCGGGGTGTTCGCCCTGCTGGCACGAGGCATGACCTCTGGGGCGCGGGTCTGCGTGCCGTTGGCACTGGGTATGACCCTCAGCGACCTGCTCTACCTGCTGCTGGCTTTCTACGGCCTGGCGGCCATCGCCGAGAACTGGAGCGAGGCCTTCACGGTGATCCGCTACCTTGGTGCCGCTTACCTGCTCTACCTGGGCTGGAAGATGTGGACCGCTCCGGTCGAGGTTGAACCGCTGGCGCCCGAGCAACAGCGGGGGATGCCGTGAAGAGTTTCCTGCAGGGCTTTCTGATCTCCGCCTCCAACCCCAAGGTGATTCTCTTCTACATCGCTTTCCTGCCCACTTTCATTGATCTCACTACCCTGGCTTCTCGCGACATGGTGCTGGTGGTCGGGCTCACCTTCGTCAGCCTGATGGCGGGGCTGATGCTGGTAGCCTCCGGCGCCTCGAGCGCACGGCGCTTCCTGCAGACCAAGCGTGCCATGAAAGGCGCCAACCGCTCCGCAGGCACACTGATGGTCGCTGCCGGCGCCTTCCTGATTGCCAAGGGGTAAGAACTGACGAGTTGGAACGGCTCGGGGAAAGGGAGCCGGTAAACGCGGGTACAACGACAGGAGTCATCATGGAGCTGCGTATCGTCAGACGCCTCATTCCCGAATGGGGCACCACTTATGGCCCGCCTGGGGAGGGACCTTTTCCCGCCGTCATGATACTGCATGGCTCAGAGGGGGCCTGGTCCGGCTGGAGCCATCGCAACGCCGTGATACTGGCTGCCCATGGCTTTCTAGCCTTTCCTTTTGGCTACTCCAGCGGCGGTAATGCCTGGAACGCGGGAAGCATCGTCGATCATTCGCTCGAGCGCAGCGTTGAGGCCTTGGCTGCGCTGCGTGCCTTTTCGTATGCCGGCCCACGAGTGGGGCTTTATGGTGTCTCGCGTGGGGCCGAGCATGCGTTGCTTCTCGCTTCATTGATGGCCAAGGAGAACAAGACGGGACTTCCCGAGGCCGTTGCGGTGCATAGCCCTCCCGATGTGGTCTGCGGAGCCTTCGACTCTCGCAGCTATCGTGACTCCGGTGACCCAGGTTGGCAGGCCTGGGACGCGAGCAAGCGCGCCTGGACATGGCGGGGCGAGGGGCTAATGCCCACGACACCGATCGAAGTGGAGCAGTATCCCGGACCGCTATTTCTTTCCCATGGCACACGAGATCGGATGTGGTCGGTGGAGATGACGAGGCGACTAGAGCAGCGTCTGAAGGCACACGGGCACCAACCTGAAGTGCGCTACTACGAGGGAGAAGATCACATACCAGGTAGTGCCGGAGAAAATCTCCATCATGAGTATCTGGTCGATTTTTTCGAGAAGCATCTTTGCTAGCTTGCATGCATATGGTGTCGACAAGCTTTATGAAAAAGGAGAGCAGCCATGCACGGCCCCGAGCCTACGGACCCGCACCCCATGGCCGGGTTTCCCCAGGTGGTTTCATCAAGAACGTGATCAAGAGCCCGAATATCATCGTTGGCGATTACACCTACTACGATGACCCCGAAGATTCAGAAAATTTCGAGCGCAACGTGCTCTATCATTATCCATTCATTGGCGACAAACTGATCATCGGCAAGTTTTGCGCCATCGCCCGGGACGTGAAGTTCATCATGAACGGGGCGAACCACAAGCTCTCGGGGCTCTCCACCTATCCATTCCAGATCTTCGGCAATGGCTGGGAAAAGGTCATGCCGCAGTCGAGCGAGCTGCCCTACAAGGGCGATACCGTCATTGGCAACGATGTGTGGATAGGCTACGACGCCCTCATCATGCCTGGCGTGAAAATCGGCAATGGTGCCATCGTGTCGTCGCGCTCGGTGGTGGTGAAAGATGTGCCGCCCTATACCGTAGTGGGAGGAAACCCGGCTCGCCCCATCAAGCAGCGCTTCTCGCCGGAAGTGATCGAAAGGCTACAGGAAATTGCTTGGTGGGATTGGCCGGTAGAAAAGATAACCCTCCACCTGCCCCTCATCGTGGCGGGAGATGTGGAGGCGTTACGACAGGGTGGGTTGAACGAATGAGCGTATAGCAGGCAGAAATATGAACCGACCGCTATGCCACAAGATTCTGATCGTTGCCGAGATGCTTCTGCTGGCGCTGCCGGTGAGCGTGTTCTGCCTATTTTTCGGCTTGGCCTTGCTCATGACGGTGGGATTTCCCTGGGGGCTGGAAGAGCTCGCGATCATGCTCTTCGCTGTGGTCGGCATGCTGGGTATCGTGGGGCTGTGGTGTGCCGCGGTCACTTACCTGGCCCGGCGGGCGCGGTCCATCTGGTGGTGGCGAGCCGCCTGCGCGGGAGCTGGGTTGGTAACCGTTTCCTTGATGCTGTTCTGCCTGATCGCCTTCGGCTGGGAGCTGCCGGAGTGGGGGATCATCATTGCCCTGGGCGTCTTTGCCAGCCCGCTGCTGGTACCCTTTTTCCACTTGGCCTACCTGCAGCGAACGCCCCGGGAGCTTCTGTCTACTCAGGTACAGCAATGACCTTTGCGGTAAGCTCGAATTTCGGCAGCCGGTATGCAGCAGACGGCATATTGAATTTACAAGGAGTTGACTCGTGGAGTGGTGGACCTGGATGACCTTCGTCGGGGTGATAACGGCCCTGATCATTTTCCCGGGGCCGGTGGCGCTGCTGTGTACCACGCATGGCCTGCGTTTCGGGCGGCACCGCGCCTTCGCAACGGTGCTGGGCGGCGGTGTGGCTTCACTGGTGTTGATGACGCTTTCCGCCTTGGGGCTTGGTGCCGTGCTCGCCACCTCGGAAACGGCTTTCTTCGTGCTGAAACTGCTGGGCGGCGCCTATCTGATCTATCTGGGCTTGCAGGCCTGGTTGGCCAAGCCTCAGTCGCCGCTGGCCGATGCGCCAGCGGCGGTGAAGGGTCAGTCCGTACCCGCCATGTTCCGCCAGGGATTCTTGGTGGGTATCGGCAACCCGAAGGACCTGCTGTTCTTCGCTGCCCTGTTTCCCAACTTCATCACCATCGGCGAACCGCAATTGATTCAGTTCGTCATCCTGGCGCTGACCTGGCTGGTCATCGACACGACCTTGATGACGCTCTACGCCACTCTGGGGTCGGGGCTGGGCCGCTGGTTCGATAGCCCCGGCAGGATGCGGGCGTTTCATCGCACTACCGGGGGCTTGTTCCTGGGCGCCGGCGGCACGTTGATCGTCTCGAGCGCCAATCGGTGAGTGCGACATTACCAATCGCCAGCTTTCCCATTGCGGCATCGGCCGGGGATGTCAGAACCCTTCCAGGACGATCTTGCCTTGGGTGCGACCGCTCTCGACCAGCGCATGAGCACGGCGCAGGGTCTCGACGTTCAGGCTGCCGAAGCGCTCGGATAACGTGGTGCGGATAACGCCCTTGTCCACCAGTTCGGCCACGCGGGTGAGCAACTCATGCTGGCGCACCATGTCCGGTGTCTGGAACATCGAGCGGGCGAACATCATCTCCCAATGCAGCGACAGGCTCTTGGGTTTCATTGTCCTCACGTCAAGCGGTTCCGCCGGGTCATCGATGAGCACCAGCCGCCCTTGAGGTCGCAGGGCCTCGACCAGTTGGGCGAAGTGACTCTCGGTGTGGGTAAGGCTCGCCACCATGTCGACCTCGGGAATTCCCACGCGGGCGAGTTCCTCGGTGAGGGGCCGACGGTGGTCGATGACGTGATGGGCGCCCAGTTCGGTCACCCACTGCTGCGATTCCGGCCGCGATGCGGTACCGATGACGGTCAGCCCCGTCAGTCGACGCGCCAACTGGGTGAGAATCGAGCCGACCCCACCCGCTGCGCCAACGATCAATAGGCTTTGGTTCGTACCGCCGCCCTCAGCCACGCCGAGGCGGTCGAAGAGCAGTTCCCAGGCCGTTATCGAAGTCAGCGGCAGCGCCGCAGCCTGGGCGAAATCGAGTGTGGCGGGCTTGGGGCCGGCGATGCGCTCGTCGACCAGGTGCAGCTCGCTGTTGCTGCCCGGGCGGGTGATGTCCCCGGCGTAGAACACTTCGTCGCCGGGACGGAATCGACTGACCGCAGAGCCCACGGCCCGTACAACGCCTGCGGCATCCCAACCGAGAACTCGTGGCTCGTTGACCGGTGCGTTGCGTCGCACCTTGGTGTCGACCGGGTTGACCGAGACGGCTCGGACTTCGACCTGGAGGTCGTGGGGGCCAGGCTCGGGCTCGGCCAGGGTGATTTCGACGAGTGCATCGTCAGCTTGGATGGGCAGGCCGTGCTGGGTATAGGCAATGGCTTTCATGAGGTCTCCCGGTTGTTGCGTGGTAAGGTCCACCAATGCTGCAACGCTGCGCGGCGCAGAAACACCGCGCTAGCCGAACAACACTTTCAAGGGAGAGCGGAAAATGGAGCGCCTGGAAGACGTCGTGCTGTTCGTGAGGACGGCCGCGCTGGGAAGCTTCAGCGGCGCGGCACGCGAGGCGGACCTGGCCCCAAGCCGGGTGAGCGCCGCGATCCAGCGGCTGGAGCGCGAGCTTGGCATGCGCCTGTTTGCCCGCTCGACGCGTAGCCTGCGACTCACCCAGGAGGGCGCGCAGTACTTGCCCTTTGCCCAGTCCATCGTCGACACGCTGCGCGAGGCGCGTGAGCATCTCGAGCGGCAGGCAGGCGAGCTGACCGGTACCCTGCAGGTGGCAGCACCGTCGGACCTTGGCCGCAACCTGCTGCTGACCTGGCTGGAGGAGTTTCGCCGCGAGCACCCTGCCCTCGGGGTGCGGCTGTTGCTATCCGACCAGGTCAGCGATGTCTTCCGCGATCCCGTCGATGTCGCAATCCGCTACGGGCAGATGGAGGACGCCAGCTTTATCGCCATGCCGCTGGCGCCCGACAACCGCCGGGTGCTGGTTGCCTCTGCCTGCTACCTGTCCCGTCACGGACGACCGCAGGCGATCGAAGAGCTCTCTCGCCATCACTGCCTGGTGTATCAGTTGCAGGGTCGGCCTCACGATAGCTGGCACTTCGAAAGCGACGGCCGACGGCACCGGGTCGAAGTCGAGGGTGCCCTGCTCAGTGACGATGCCGATGTGGTCCGGCGTTGGGCCATCGCGGGACAGGGAATCGCCTACAAGTCGTGGATCGACGTCAGCGACGACGTAGCCGCTGGCCGGCTGGAGGTCGTGCTGCCAGGCTACGCCGGCGAGCCGGTTCCATTGCACTTGGTTTGTCCGCATCGCAAGCAATTCACGCCCGTCGTGCAGGCGCTCCATCGACTGCTGAAGACGAAGTGCGCTGCCTTGCCGTTGCCGTCTGGCACCTTGGCCCGTTCCGCATAGCGTGGGCCTTTGGGCGGTACGCGCGCCTCTCAATGGGGGGCAAACCTGGCCTCGTGCATGAGCGGGTCAAGCTGTGGCTCGATACCAAACCATTAACAGGCTATCTTTCCCCTACTGCATGTGTCCCTCTTCCCGTCGGGGAGCGGGGCGCTTCGACACTCTGTTATCTGGAGCATTCATGAGCCAAGAAAACGAGTATGTACCGCCGAAAGTGTGGAAATGGGAGAAGGCGAGCGGTGGGCAGTTCGCCAACATCAACCGACCCATCGCCGGCCCCACCCACGACAAGGCACTGCCAGTGGGCAAGCATCCATTCCAGCTCTACTCGCTGGCCACGCCCAACGGGGTGAAGGTCACGATCATGTTCGAGGAATTGCTGGCGAGAGGCCACAAGGATGCCGAATACGACGCCTGGTTGATCCGCATCGGCGAGGGCGAACAGTTCGGTAGCGGCTTCGTCGAGGTCAACCCGAACTCCAAGATCCCGGCCTTGATGGACCATGGCACCACGCCGCCCACCCGGGTGTTCGAGTCGGGTTCGATCCTGCTCTACCTGGCCGAGAAGTTCGGCGAGTTCCTGCCTCGCGATCATGCTTGGCGCACCGAGACGCTGAACTGGCTGTTCTGGCAAATGGGCAGCGCACCCTACCTGGGCGGCGGCTTCGGCCACTTCTACGCCTACGCGCCGACCAAGATCGAGTACGCCATCGATCGCTTCGCCATGGAGGCCAAGCGGCAGCTCGATGTGCTGGACCGGCGCCTGGCCGAGAGCCGCTACCTGGGTGGTGACGAGTACACCATCGCCGATATCGCCAACTGGGCCTGGTACGGGCAACTGGCGCTGGACCGCGTCTACGATGCCGGCGAGTTCCTGCAGGTGCAGGAGTACGAGCACGTGCAGCGCTGGGCCAGGGAGATCGACGCCCGTCCGGCGGTGCAACGCGGGCGCATGGTCAACCGGACCTTCGGCCCCCAGGAGACACAGCTGCACGAGCGCCACGATGCCAGCGACTTCGAGAACAACACTCAGGACAAGCGTTAGGCGTGGGCATGAACGAGCCAGTCAGGCAGCCCAGGGCAATGGACCGGGGCGATCTCGAGGCCTGCGCGACCCTGTTCGCGCAGGTCTTTTCTACACCGCCCTGGAGCGAGCCGTGGACCCATGAGAGTGCCCTGGCACGTCTTGAGCATTTCCATGCATCGCCTGGCGGCGTGGGATTGCTGATGCCTGGCGAAGGTGGAGCGGTTGCGGGTTTCCTGCTGGGGCACCTCGAGCCCTACCTGGAAGGGAAGCTGTTCTACCTGCGAGAGATGTGCGTTGCCTCGCACCGACAGGGCCAGGGAATCGGTTCGCGGCTCTACCGTGGGCTGGAGAAGCAATTGGTCGCGCATGACGTAAGGGCGGTATACCTGGCCACGGATCGAGGCATCCCCGCCGCGGCGTTCTACCAGGGGCTCGGGTTTCGCTGTAGCGAGGGGATGGCCTTTTATGCCAAGGGGCTGATGGGCTAGGGGCAGGGATGCGATTGGACACCCCTCGGGTGCTCTGGCATGCTTCGCGCTCCGCGAAACCTGTTTAGAGAAACCCATGAGCGCACTACCGAACTGTCCCGCCTGCCATTCCGAGTACACCTACGAAGTCGCCGACATGTATGCCTGCCCCGAGTGCGGTCACGAGTGGTCGAGCGTGGCGAGTGAGGGAGAGTCTGGCGACGAGAAGGTGGTGCGCGATGCCAACGGCAACGTGCTGCAAGACGGCGACAGCGTCACCGTGATCAAGGATCTCAAGGTCAAGGGCACCTCGTCGGTGGTCAAGGTGGGCACCAAGGTAAAGAGTATTCGCCTGGTGGAGGGCGACCACGATATCGATTGTAAGATCGATGGCTTCGGGCCGATGAAGCTGAAGTCGGAGTTCGTCAAGAAGGCGTAAGCGTCCTGGGAAGACTGGCTGTCACCGAGCTGTAAGCTAACGGCAGTACTTTCGATGAGACTCACTCATCGGAGGTCTTCTCATGCACAAGCGCTCTTTGGTAACCGCCCTTTCCGTACCCGTGCTGCTTGCCGGCCTGGCCCTCCCGGCATTCGCCAATGAGAAGCTGGTGCTCTACACCAGCCAGCCCAACAGCGACGCCCAGCAGACCGTCGATGCCTTTCGGGCCGCCCATCCCGATGTCGAGGTGGAGTGGGTGCGCGACGGCACCACGCAGTTGATGACCCGTCTGCGTTCCGAACTCTCCGCCGGGGTCAGCAATCCCGACGTGCTACTGATCGCCGACAGCATGACCATGGAGTCGCTCAAGCGGGAGGGGCACCTGCAGGCCTACCTGAGCCCCGAGCGCGAGGCCTACGCTGCCGAACTGTACGATCCCGAGGGCTACTACTACGGCACCAAGCTGATCACTACCGGCATCGTCTACAACACCGGCGCCGAGCGTCAGCCACACAGCTGGCAGGAACTCATCCAACCCGAATACGCCGGGCAGGTCACCATGCCGAGCCCGCTCTACTCCGGCGCCGCGCTGATCCACATGGCGGCGATCGAGGCCCATCCCGGCCTGGGCGAGGGCTACTACGAGGCGCTGCAGGCCAACCGCACCGAGGCCCAGGGCGGCAACGGCGGCGTGTTCAACGCCGTGGCAGCGGGCAGCAAACCCTACGGCATCGTGGTGGACTTCCTGCCGATTCGCGAGGCTGCCAAGGGCTCGCCGGTGGCGTTCGTGTTCCCCGAGGAGGGCGTGAGTGCCGTGACCGAGCCGGTCGCCATCATGCAGGGCGCCAGGAACCTCGAGGCGGCGCAGAAGTTCGTCGACTTCGTCCTCTCGCGGGAGGGGCAGGAACTGGTGAGCGAGCAGGGCTATTTGCCTGCGCACCCCGAGGTGACGCCGCCCGAGGGTTTCCCCGCGCGTGACGAGATCGCCCTGATGCCGCTGGATACCCAGAGCGCTCTGGCCAGGGAAGCCGAGCTCAAGCAGCGCTTCGGCGACCTGTTCGGCGGCTGATCATGGCACCGGGCCTGACCGAAGGCAGCCAGCAACGCTGGCTGCTAACCCTGTTGATGGTTGCTATCGTGGCGCTCAGCCTCGTGCCCAGCCTGCGGCTATTGTTCGAAGCGTTGGGCGACCTGGCCCAGGGCGGCGAGGCCCCGCTGTGGCGCGTGCTTCAGGCTGAGAGTACCTGGCGGGCGCTGTGGCGCAGCCTCCACACCTCGGGACTGGGCATGCTGATCGCCCTGGCGCTCGGCAGCCTGTTCGCCTTCGTGATCACGCTGACGGACATTCGCGGCAAGGCCTGGCTGGTGTTCTGCTTCATGCTGCCGATGATGATCCCACCCCAGGTCACGGCGTTGAGCTGGCTGCAGCTGTTCGGGCCTGCCAGCCCACTGCTGAAGAGCATCGGTATGGCGCCGCCGCTGGGCAGCCCGCAGCCGCTCTATTCCGCCGAGGGTATCGCCCTGCTGCTGGGCATCCAGAGTGCGCCGCTGGTGTTCCTGGCACTGCGTACCTCGCTGCTTTCCCTGCCTCGTGAGCTGGTCGAGGCGGCCCGTATCAGCGGCGCCCGCCAGGCTCAGGTGTGGGGGCAGATCATCCTGCCGGTATCCCGCGGCGGCCTGATCGCAGGCGGCGCCATGGCGTTCATCTCCAGCCTGGGCAACTTCGGCATCCCGGCCATGCTGGGCATCCCTGCCGGCTACTATGTACTGCCGACCCTGATCTACCAGCGCATGGCCAGCTTCGGTACCGGCGTGCTGGCCGAAATGGCCTCGCTCTCGCTGCTGATCGGCGTGCTGGCACTGGCCGGCGTGGCACTGCAACAAGCGTGGATGAAGCGTAGCCGCTTCGGTCTGGTGGGCCATTCGGGGCGTGCCCACGATTTCTTGCTGGGGCGCTGGCGCGGCGGCGTGACCGCGCTGTTGGTGACCGTGCTGCTGGCGATACTCGTCGCCCCTCTGGCGGCGCTGGTGGTAAGTTCGCTGGTGCCTGCCATGGGCGTGCCGCTCACCTGGGAGACCGCCACGTTGAACGCCTATCACGAGGTGGTCGGCCGCCAGGGGGCGACCTGGCGCGCGGTGCGCAACAGCCTTTGGCTGGCGGGTGGTGCCGCCGTGGTGCTGATGCTGTGCAGCCTGCCGCTGGCCTACCGCCTGCAGCGTTTGCCCCAGCGCTGGCAGAGCCTGGCGCTCAGTGCCATCGAGCTGCCCTACGCACTGCCGGGCGTGGTGCTGGCAGTGGCCTGCATCCTGCTCTTCGTGCGTCCCATTCCCGTGGTGAACGTGGCGCTCTACGGCACCCTGGGGCTGATCTTCGTCGCCTACCTGGCGCGCTTCCTGGTGGTGTGCCTCAAGCCGGTGGCGGCCGGCCTTGCCCAGCTCGACCCCTCGCTGGAGGAGGCCGCCCAGCTCGCCGGCGCCGGACCCTGGCGGCGTCTGGGTGGCATCGTGCTGCCCCTGGTGGCGCCGGCGCTGTTCGCCGGTGGGCTGCTGGTGTTCCTGCTGGCGGTAAATGAACTGACCGTCTCGGCGCTGCTGTGGAGCGCCGGCAATGAAACCCTGGGGGTACTGATCTTCAACCTCGACGAGGGGGGCGAGAGCGTGCTGGCCGCCGCGGTTTCGGTGCTGGTCGTCATGATGGTGGCGACGCTGATGCTGGCGCTCAGTCTGCTGGCGCCGCGTCTGCCCAAGGGAGTCGTGCCATGGCAGGGTTGACGATCGAGCGCGTCACCAAGCGCTTCGGCGAGCAGTGTGCCGTCGATGCGCTCTCGCTGGACGTCGCACCGGGCGAGTTCGTCGCGCTGCTCGGCCCCAGCGGCTGCGGCAAGACCACCATGCTGCGCATGCTGGCCGGCTTCGAGCCGCTCAGCGAGGGCGAGATTCGCCTGGGCGATCGCACCCTGGCCAGCCGCGGGCGGCATGTACCGCCCGAGCGGCGCAACATGGCGATGGTGTTCCAGTCCTATGCCCTGTGGCCGCACATGAGCGTGGCCGACAATGTCGGCTACCCGCTCAAGCTGCGCCGCCTGGAGGGCGATACCTACCGGCGCCGGGTGGCTCAGGCATTGGCCCTGGTGGACCTGGCAACGTATGCCGAGCGCTCGCCGCAGGAGCTGAGCGGCGGCCAGCGTCAGCGCGTGGCGCTGGCCCGCTGTCTGGCCACCGACCCGGAAGTGGTGCTGCTCGACGAGCCCCTGGCCAACCTCGACCGCCATCTCCGTGCCGCCATGGAGCAGAGCTTCCGCGAATTTCATCGCCGCACCCGGGCCACCATGATCTACGTGACCCACGACCAGAGCGAGGCGATGTCGCTGGCGGATCGCATAGCGGTGATGCGTGGCGGCCGGCTGGAGCAATGGGCGACGCCGGAGGCGCTCTACCGCCGGCCGCGCAGCGCCTGGGTAGCGAGCTTCATCGGCCAGGGCAGCCTGCTCGAGGTGGCCGCGGGGCGGCCGGGGCTGCGCCTGGAAGAGGCGGCATTGATGCGCGGGCTCACCGCCATCGCCGCCGAGCGCACCCAGCCGGTGCTGGTACGCCCGGAGCATGTCACGGTGCTGGCCGAGTCGGCCTCCCAGCGCAGCCTGCGAGCGCGGGTGGAGAGCGCGACCTTTCGCGGCGAGCGCTATGAGCTGCACCTGCGCCTGGAAAGCGGCGAGACGCTGCTGGCCTATCATCACTCCGCGCTGGCCGAAGGGCAGGGGGTGGCGCTGCTGCTGCACGAGGGTTGGTGCCTGGAGCCCGACGCATGAGCCTGCGCATCGAGGTTCTCAGCGGCCTGGGAGAGAAGGCCCCCGCTGCCATCCTGATCGAGGCCGAGGGCAAGCGGTTGCTGCTCGATGCCGGTGGTGCCCTGCACCCGGGCCAGTCGACGGCGTGGACCGAAGGGTTGGACGTCGATGCGGTGCTGATCAGCCACGATCACGTCGATCACATCGGCGGCGTGGCGGCGCTGCCTGCCGAGCTGCCGCTCTACTGCACGACGCCGGTGGCGGCCGCGTTGCCGATTGGACGCGACTGGCGCCCCTTGCCCGAGCGCGGCGAGTGCCGAATTGCCGGCGTGCCGGTTACGACCGGTCAGGCGGGCCATTCGCTGGGCGGCGTGTGGCTGCACCTCGGCATTGCGGGCGGCGTGTTCTACAGCGGTGACGCCTGCCTGGAATCGCTGCTCCTTCCCTTCGACGAACCGCCTCCAGCTCGCGTTGCGCTGCTGGACGCTTCCTACGGGGTCTACGATACCCCTCAGGCACAGTGCCGGGAGACGATTGCGTGCCAGCTGTGCAAACCGCGGGTGCTGCCGGTGCCGGCCTCGGGGCGCGCGCTGGAGATGGCGCTGTGGCTCGATGCCCTGGCACCGCGCCTCGGCGTCACGTGGGATCTGGATCACGCCTGCCGGGAGGGGCTCGAGACGCTGCTGAGCCTGCCTGCCACGCTGCGCCGTGAGGGGCTCGATGCAAACATTCGTGGGCTGGTCGACGCTTCCCGCCCGGTTTCACCCAAACTATGGCTGGTAGCAGACCGCGACGACGACCCGGACGACTGGCCGGCGCATCGCCTGCTGCATACGGGTTATCTCACGCCCCGGCGGCAACGTCAGCGAGCGGCCGGCGAGGTCGACTGGCTGCGCTGGAACGTGCACCTGCGGCTCTCGCATCTGCGGGTCCTGGTGCGTCAGCTCGGAGCTAGGCAAGCGATTCCCCTATTCACCACCCAAGTCAGTGAGGTAAGCGAGTTGTTGATGATGCCAAGCGGGCTGGCTTTGGCCACGGAGGAAAGCGATGTTGCTGGCTAGGCCCTTCGTCTTCATCCGTCACGGCGAAACGCAGTTGAACCGGGAGCAGCGCATCTGCGGGCGCAGCGATGTGCCACTGACGGCGCTGGGCGAGGCCCAGGCGCAACAGGCCGCCGCCTGGCTGGACCAGCCCTGGAGCCGGGTCGTGACCAGCACGCTGCAGCGCGCCTGGCGCACGGCGGAGCTGGCGGTTCCTGGTCAGCAGGCCATTCGCTTGAGCGGACTCGACGAGCGCGACTGGGGGCGGCTGGACCGACTGCGTCTGACGCAGCAGCCCGCTTACGAGGCCACTCCACCCGATGGAGAGAGCTGGGCGACTTTCCAGGCCCGGGAGTTGTCGGCGCTCAACGGCGTGCTGGCAAGCGAGGAACTACCGCTGATAGTGGCCCACTCGGGGGTGTTCCGGGTCATTCGCTCTCAGCTGATCGGCACTCCCAATGGCCCCCGGCTGGCCAATGCCACCCCGTACCTGATTCGTCCCGGCCTGCTGGGCTGGCAGGTGCTTCGCTATCGGCGCTGCGAGTAATACGCCACCAGGGTGCCCTGGCGCCCCTACTGGGCGGGGGCGCCAGGCATCCCTCAGGCGACCTGGCGCTGAGGAATACCGAGAGCGTTGGCGCGCCTCAGGAAGGTGCGATTGATCGGGCTGTGCGGCTTGGCGGCAAGGCGCTCGTGGGCCAGCCCCTCGGCCACGTCGCGATAGCCTCCGCGCAAGGCGGCCTCCGTCAGGGTCCAGTCGATGATGTCGCGCTGCGCGTGGCTGCCGCCGAAGGCGTTGGCGATGAAGCGTACCGGATGTAGCCGCTCGACCGCCTTTTCATAGTCTTCCCGCCAGAATGCCGTGAATCCCTCCACCAACGGCAGACCGATCTGCCTGGCCCAGGCGCTCGCTTCCCGGCCGGCGTCATCGGCCTTGAGGGCAGCCAGCAGGCGCTCCACCTGGTCGTTGCGGCCCGCTCCGAGATAGGCCATCACCGCATGCCAGTCATTGAACGGGTAGAGTCGTCCGTCGGCGTGCAGGTCCCAGGCGGTGGCCAGTTCCTGCCAGCGCGTGCCGACGTCCTGGCCGGTCAACTGCAATCGCCAGAGCAGGGCCGAGGCATCGACCATGTCCAGCGCCATGGTGCTGGTGCCTTGGCGGATGGGGCCGTCGTAGAGCGCCAGCGCCTCCTTGTCCTGGCCAAGGTCGAGGCGGCACAGGGCAAGATGCCACCAGTTGTGCACCTGGAAGAAGTTGTCGTCACCTGACCAATGGGGTTCACGGGCGATCATCCAGCCGATGCCATCCTCGGCGCGGCCCTGCATCTCCATGACATGGGCGACCGCATGATGGGCCCAGCAGTCCAGCTGCTGCATGGCCAGGGCCTGGCGTCCGGTCTCCTCGGCCCGAGCATAGGCGCCACTCTCCTCCAGGCCGAAGGCATACATGCCGAGCACGATCGGATAGCCGGGCAGGTCGGGTGACCACTTGGGCAGCACCCGGGCGATGCGATCACGAAGGTCGCGGGCGTTGGCGCGATAGAAATCGGCCAGATGGCCAGCCTGAAGGGCGAGGAGATCGTGGGGATAGCGCATGTTGTGGCGATCCAACGCGCAGCCGGCAGCGCTCCACTCGCCGGCCAGCAGATGCTCCAGGGCGACGACATGCGAGGCCTCCTGCTCGCTCAGGCGTGACGCCTTGGCCGCGACGAGATCGGCCCGGGCCGCGGCGGTCGCTTCGGGTTCGGTGGAAAGCGCGTAGAGATAGGCGCGAAATAGCCGTGCCATGCTGAAATCCGGGGCCGCTTCGAGGGCCTGGGCCAGCAATGCGACAGGGTCGCCGCGATAGAGATTGAAGGCTTCCAGCGCGCGTGCGTAGAGTTCGGCGGCTTCTGCGGTGGCGCCCGGCAGGGCATTTCCTTGACGATCGGTTGGCATGATGGAACTCCAGGGGTTCGTTGTCATTGGTCGGGGAGGGCGCAAGAACCTCCCTCGCTTGCGCCACACTGCTAAACTACTCGGTGGTGCGGCCGGGCTTAATGGACGAGACGCCGGACTTCTTGTCCGAACCGCCGCCGTGTAGAGGGCGCGGCCGATGGAGGCATCTCTCGAGGTACTGCGTACGATTCGCCTGACCGGCGGCATCTTTCTCGATGCGGAGTTCACTGCGCCCTGGTGCGTTAACGCCCAGGTGACGCCTGACGACTGCCACCCCTTGGCCCCGGCATCCCGCTCGATCATTGCCTATCACTACGTCAGCGCGGGGCGGCTGTGGCTGCAAGTAGGTGAAGCGGAGCCGGCTGAAGTCGCGGCCGGGCAGCTGGTAGTGCTGCCGCGCAACGATCCGCACATATTGGGCAGCGGTCTGGACTATCCCCCTATTGCTGCCGATGCGTTGATGCAGGCGACCTTCGATCACGGCGTGACGCGCATCGTCCACGGCGGCGGTGGCGAGGCGACACGCGTGTGGTGCGGATTTCTGCTCAGCGAGACGACCACCGATCCATTGGTCGGCCTGTTGCCGAGCGTCATGACCCTCGACATGGCCCAGGGCATGGCGGGCCCCTGGATCGAGAGTTCCTTTCGCTTTGCTGTCGGTGAGCTTGCCGCCGGCGAGGTGCGGTCGCCCACCTTGCTTGCCAGGTTGGCCGAGCTACTGTTCATCGAAGCCGTGCAGCACTATGTCGCCGGCCTGCCCGCAGAGCAGCGGCGCTGGCTGGGCGGGCTGCACAATCCCTTCGTCAGCCGCGCGTTGACGAAGCTGCACGACGAGCCAGAGCGGCACTGGACGACGGAGGCGCTGGCGCAGGAGGTGGGGCTGTCGCGTTCCGCTTTTGCCGAGCGCTTCACCGAGCTGGTGGGAGTGCCGCCGATGCGCTATCTCACCGGATTGCGCATGCAACGGGCGGCCCAGCGCCTGCGGGAAACTCCAACGTCGATTGCACGGGTCGCCGAGGATGCCGGCTACGAGTCGGAGGCCTCCTTCACCAAGGCGTTCAAGCGCGCCTTCGGTATGCCGCCGGCGACTTGGAGAAGAGAGCAGCAAGGGGGAGTGGGAACCACCCAGCGATACACGGAGCAAGGAGAATGAGGAGAACGTCGTATGCTGAGCCCTGACGATCTGCGCCACCTTCAGCGCTGTGTCGAACTGGCCACCGAGGCTCTCGATAAGGGCGATGAGCCATTTGGCTCGGTACTCGTCGATGGCGATGGACGGGTGTTGGCCGAGGGGCACAACCAGGTGGCTTCCGGTGACAGAACTCGCCACCCCGAATTCGAACTGGCGCGCTGGGCGGCGGCAAACATGAGCCCGGCAGCGCGTGCCGCGGCTACCGTTTATACCTCAGGGGAGCACTGTCCGATGTGCGCCGCGGCACATGGCTGGGTCGGGCTGGGGCGTATCGTTTACGCCAGTTCCTCCGAGCAGCTGTCCGGCTGGCTCGCTGAGCTGGGTGCTCCTGCAGCCCCCGTTCGCTCCCTGCCGATTCAGGAAGTCGCGCCGGGCGTTATCGTGGAAGGGCCGGCGCCTGGGCTGGCAGAGCGGATCCGTGAGCTACACTATCGCTTCTATGGGCAGCAATCGCGCCTGACACCCTTGTCGTCGAAGTCCTTGTCGTCGAAGTAGAGCACAGCAGCACGACTCGCGGTGCCAATGTCGACCCGCCTGACAGTAATATGGCTGCTCGAGAATATGGCGCAGGGCTAGGTCGTCATTTCCTCCTGCGCGATGAGAGCGTCGGCCAATGCCCGCGAAGCAAGGGCGAACTCCACGCGGGCCGCGCTGAGCGCGCTCAGGTCCTTGCTGGTCGTGTCGCGCTCCAGCCGGTCCAACTGCGTCTTGGCCATGACCAGGCGCTTGCACAGCGCCCGATTGTCGAGGGGCTCCGGTTCTGGCTCGGTCAATCCCGGCACGTTCATTGTGTTCATCGTTATGTTCCCCCTGCGTCGTTCGAAACCGCACGAGCTGCATGGCGCTCCCGGCCATGCGCTCATTAGGTATTATCGACCCGGATGAGGGGAACTGTAATCTTGGCGGGAATGATGCGGCGATACCCAGTATCGCCCGAGCGATGGAGCCTGGAAGAACTGACTGTCGGCTACTGTACGGCAGTGACCATGACCGGCACGGTGCCGCGATGGAGCATGCCGAGTTCGCGTGCCGCGCGCTTGGAGAGGTCGATGATGCGTCCCTCGACGAAGGGGCCGCGATCGTTGATCAGGACCTCGACTTCCTGGCCGGTATCCGCCCGTGTGACGACCACCTTGGTACCGAGGGGAAGACTGGGGTGGGCGGCGGTCAGGGCCTGCTGATCGAAGGGTTCGCCACTGGCAGTAGTGGCGCCCTGGAAGCGGTCGCTGTAGTAGGAGGCGATGCCTTCTTCCTGAGCGTCGACTTCATGAGCCCAGGCGTTGGTTACGAATACCGCGAACCATCCTGCCAGGCAAAATGCGAGCAACTTTTTGGGTTGAGCTCCCATGGTTTTACCTCAGGTTATCGTGTGGCGGTTATCGCTTTCATCGATGAGGTGCCGGTGAGCGTTATGGATAGTACCCGCCAAGGACGCATGGGGCAACTTTAAAAGCCGACGAAGGCAGCATGATGGGAGACGCTTGGCGACGTTGGCAGCAAGGTTCGTCTCGCTGCTGGGCATTCAGGAACCCTAGGCGCGGCTCGCGGATTGCAAGGGGGTTGCTTCTTCGGGAGCGATGAGCCGCAGGTTCGGCACGGCCTCCGTGCGATTGCGTCCACCCTCCTTCGCTGCGTAGAGCCCTTCGTCGGCCTGGCTGATCAGGACGGAACGGTTGGCGTGGCGTACCGGCAGCATCGAGGAGACGCCGATACTGACCGTGACATGCTCAGCCACGGGAGAAGCGGAAAAAGGCAGGGCGCGATCCTCCAGCATGGTATGGATTCGCTCGGCCATGCGCAGGGCGCCTTCCATACCGGTATGCGGCATCAGCAGTGCCATTTCCTCACCGCCATAGCGGGCAACGAGGTCTCCTGGCCGGGCGGCGGCGGCGCGCAGCACCTTGGCCACTTCGCGCAGGCAGGTGTCGCCGGCCTGGTGACCGTAGGTATCGTTGAAGCGTTTGAAGTAGTCGATATCGATCATCAGCAGGCTCAAGGGCTGACGCTCGCGCGCCGCGCGGAGCCACTCCAGCTTCAATACACGTTCGAATTCGCGGCGGTTGGCGATACCCAGCAGGCCATCGCTGGCAGCCTGGCGAACGAGCTTCGCGTTGTGGGCCGCAAGGCGCTCGCGTTCCTGTAGCAGGCGTGCTTCGCGGGTGCGGTAGACATGGTGCATCGGCAGCAACAGCAGCAGCGTCAGAGCGATGCCGCTGGCGAAGCCGGCGATACCGGTAGGCTGCATGTCGGCCGCCAGTGTATCCAGAAAAGCGGTAGCGTTGGGAAAGAGTGCGGCCCTCTCGGGTACCAGGCCGTTGATGGCAAGTGCGGCATCGAGCACCAGGGCGACAGCCAAGGCGCATCCTGCAAGACCGGTTCTACTGCTCAGTGTAGATTTGGGCTTCGTCTGCATGGCATTCGTCTCATTCCTGGGCCGTACGGGCCTTTCGCCCGGGGCAAGGTGACGACTCTGGCCAGCTTCCGCTCGCGTATCCCTGCGATGTCTTGCTGTAGAACTTGGGGCTAAAAAAAGGGCCGCAGAGCGGCCCAAGTACGCAGGGAACTAAAGGATAGTGCTAACTCATCGCAAGAGCGTGCCTTTGGCCGGTGAAAACAGGAGAAGCATCTTGCTTGGCTTCATCCTGGATGCGTCGATTCATGACGAAACAGACGTTTCTGGTCACAGATGACGCTGTATCGCATTGCGCTACTCGCCGTACCTTCCATTGCAAGGTTATAAGCGAAAAAGATGCCAAAGTTCCGTATACTCTTTTGGAAACAGCGTTTTAGTTTCGTATCTTGCTGATGAGACTCGTCTGAGGCCGCTTGGAAAGATCAAAAGTCAGGCTAACTTGTTGCCGTTCGGAGACACAATTTGGGCATTTCTCTGAGTGTGTAGAAAAAACAGTAAGTTGCGTGTTCCCTTTTGGAGACAGTAGGGGGATGGCATGGCTGAGTCTGAACGACAGGCGATGGAGTCCAGGCGGAATGATGCATTTGACTCAAGTTCCGTCCTGGTGGTGGCTGCTGATCCTACGGGAGGGTAGACCGCAAGCGTCGCTCAGGCGAGACTGCCTTCGTCACCCGTTCCTACTCGGCCTCTTCAGACAGGGAGAATCGAAATGGCAAGTGTCTTTACCCGTATCATTCACGGCGAGCTGCCCGGTGAATTCGTCTGGTCCGACGAGCAATGCGTCGCCATCATGACCCTCAACCCCATGAAGCCTGGCCATCTGCTGGTGATCCCACGCGAGGAGATCGACCATTGGGATGACATGCCAGTGGATCTGAGCGCTCATCTCATGACGGTATCGCAAAGGCTGGCCAAGGCCCTCAAGCGGGCTTTCCCCTGCGAACGCGTGGGAATGATGATCGTCGGACTCGAGGTTCCTCATGTGCACCTGCATCTGGTTCCGATCGATGCGATGCAGGACATCCGGCTCGAAGGCTTGCCCCAGGCCCGGCCGGAACAGCTGGCGGAGCATGCCGACCGCATCCGTGGCGCGCTCTAGTCCGGCGTTCGGGCGCCTCGGTGATTGTGTAAGCCATGGCCGTTACGTACGCCATGGCTTACACACTTCAGGGTCAATGTCTGATAGTACTTCTGTGTCTCTAGGCTAGTATGGATGTCTTCCTAAGCCTGCTGTGGTTACGGCGGGCGGTATCGTCCAAGCGCTGGGCTTATGGAGGGCACGGTGCACGAAAAACTGCTAGAGACGCGTCGGCAATGGTATGCCGCCTATATCGAAGGTAACGTCGGCCAGCTCGATCACATCGAGAGCGATGATTTCGTGTTGATCAATGAGGCGGGCCTGCAGGGTAAGCTGGATCAGCTCGGCAACATCGCCGAGGCCGTGGCGGCCGGCCAGTGGTTCGCCCGCGGCAGTCGCGCCGAGGATGTCACCCTGAGGGTCCTGCCGTTGGACGATGTGGTGTCGATCTACGGACAGGGACGAATCGCTGAGCACGACCGGTCTCGGCCATGGCTTCATTTCAGTGAGCTATGGTGCAAGGAAAACGGGGAATGGCGGGTGCTGACGTTGCATTTCACGACAGCTTCCGCCGCGGCATGACTGGGAAGTTGCCTGAACGCAGCATTGGCCAGCCGACGGCCGAAACCATCGGCTGGCCAGTCCCTCAGCTGCGCGGTTGAACGCAATTGGCGTAAAAGCTCACGGTGGCGGGCCAGTCGCTGAATATGCCAATGACACCGACATCCTGAACCAGCGTATCGAGGGTGATCAGCTTATCGCCTTCGCGGCGTATCACCTCCTCGGTGGTTTGGTGATACCACTGTCCACCTTCGGCCAACGGGCCCGAGCGTTCCAGCGTCCAGGTGATCAGCTCCAGCCCCGCTTCGCGGGCCCGTTCGGCATACTCGGATGGCACGATACGCTGGTCGCCATCACCGAACCCCGGGTTGGCGGCCAGCAGCATCCAGGTGGGCGGGGCCAGAATGCGAACGCCCCGTTCGGCCAACTCTTCCATGCTCGGCGACCAGGTGTCGGGGACGGTGTGGTCGAAGCCCTCATCGTCGTAGCGGCCGTCCAGATACACCGCCTGCTGGCCGAACTCAGGTTCGTTCTCGATCCAGTAGAGCACATCGTCGAGATTGAAGGACTGGGCGAAGACATCGCTGGGCGACACGCCCGCTGACTTGTATTCGTCGATCATCTTCTGCGCGTAATCCTCCTGGCTCATGCCGTTGAAGGGCATTTCGACGTCGGGTGCCTTGAGCTCCGGGGTCATCTTCACACCGAGTTCCTGAAACAGTGCAATGGTGTCGGCATGGCTCATCAGGGTGCCGCGCGTGGCGTAGAGGTCGGTGCGCCAGCCGGGAGTCCCAGCCAGGTACTCCTCGAGGCTGCGCGCCTCCCGGTTGGCGCCTTCCATGGTGCCGCGCAGGGTGCGGAATTCGGCCAGGGTGATGTCGCTGGTACAACAGCGGATCTCGGCGGCATTGGTCAGCTCGCCGCTTTCGCTATCGATTTCCGGCGGCACGCTGCACTTCTGGGCCAGCTCGGTTTCCACGATATTGGTGGTGTAGTGCAGGTCGCACTGGGAGTGGCGACACACCAGCTCATTGTCGCTGGTGAAGGTGACGTCGCACTCGACGATACCGGCACCGCCTTGAACGCCGGCCAGGTAGGACTCGAGGGTGTGCTCGGGGAACTGCAGCGGTGCACCGCGATGGGCGATGGCTAGATCGGCAGCCTGCCAGTCGGTGTGCTGGGCGGCACATTCGAGCAATTCGGCCTTGAGTTCACGTTCACGCTCGGTCTCTTCGCTCATGTCGTTGAGCAGAAACAGGGGGCGCGGGCCGAGCGTTACCTGGCGTGCGGCGTCGAGCAGGGCATCGTTCCACTCGGGGGCGTTCCCGGCAGTCTCTTGAGCGAAGGCCGGTACGGCGACCAGCGCTCCCAGGCAGGCCAGGGTGGGAAGTGTTTTTTTCATGGCGTGTCTCGCTTTCTTCCTTGTTGGCGTGGGCCGCGGCAGGCGCCTGCGGCCAGACTTGAGCGTAGCCATAGGCGGCCAAGGCGACCAGGCTAGCGCTCGGTCAGGGCCAGACGCGCCGCCATGGCGAGAAAACCCGCGGCGAAACCGCGCCGCAGCCAGGTCAGCACGGACGGGCGAGCCAGGATCCGCTGACGTGCAGTGGCCGCACCGACGCCGTAGACGATAAACACGGCAAATGTCATTAGCATGAAGGCGAGGCTCAGTTGGATCATGGACATGAGCGGGGCGGTGCCGGCGTCGACGAACTGCGGTAGGAAGGCGAAGAAGAACAGGGTGAGCTTGGGATTGAGTAGATTGAGCAGCACGCCGGTGACGATCAGCTGCCTGGCGGGAAGAGGGGCGAGGGCGGCGGTGGGTAGCGTCTCCCCCCGCGAGTTCATCACGCTAAAGGCGATGTAGAGCAGGTAGGCAATGCCCAGCAGCTTGAGTAGTTGGAACGCTGTCGCGCTCGCCTGCAGCAGCGAAGCCAGGCCGGTGATGGCCGCGAGCATGTGCGGCACGATGCCGAGAGCGCAGCCGAGCGCCGCGATGATGCTGGCGCGCGTGCCATGTGTGAGCCCGGTGGCGAGGGTATAGAGCACACCGGTGCCGGGTGCGGCGACGACGACCAGCGAGGTCAACAGGTAGTCCAGTGTCATGGTAGGGCTCCGATAACGACTCGACGCTATCGTGGCGCTACCATGGGGGCCGTTTCTTGAACGAAATTGCAGGTCACGCAGGAAAGAGCGCGCGGCGGTAGCGGCCCGGGGGAGGCCGAGCTGGCGGGTAAAGGCTCGGCTCATATGGCTCTGGTCGGAGAAGCCTGCTGCCAGGGCCGCCTGGCTCAGCGAATGTCCGTCGGCGATCAGGCTCCTGGCCATCAGTACCCGTCGTTGCAGCAGGTAGGCATGGGGCGTGGTCCCCAGCGTGCGGGCAAAGCTGCGCAGCAACTGGTAGCGGCTCAGGCCCGCCATGGCGGCAAGCTCGCCCAGGGTGGCAGAGGCGTGAGGGGCGTCGTCGAGGCGCTGGCGTACTCTGGCGATGGCGTTCGGTATGCTATGGGAAGCCGAGGGACGCCTCGAGCCATGGCGCGAGAAGGCTGCCCCGAGCAGCGCTTGGCAATGTTCTTCCACGGCCAGGGAGTCGTCCGGCGCTGCGGCGAGATGCTGAAACAGCCGACCCATGAGCCTGCGTAGCAGGGGATCGTCCAGAGCCGGGCGGGCCAGTTCGGCCGAGGTATACTCGCCGTCGAAGATTTCCCGGATCAGGCCGGGATCGAAATAGAGCATGTGCCAGGCACGCGAAGCGCTGCCTAGCGGGGCACCGTCGTGCATCTCACCCGGATTGACCGTGATGATATCGCCCGTCACGGCATCGACCCGGCCGGCACCGCTCCAGGAGCGATGTCCGCCGGCACAGATGAGCCCGATGCCGTACTGGTCATGGGAATGGCGGGGAAAGGCACGGTTCGAGACCAGGCTCATGGCCGTGAGCCCGGCAACTCCGGTGGCAAACGCGGTAACGTGATGTCGCTCATCTGCCATGTTGCTCTGCAGGCCCCCGCATGGTTGGTCTCGGCCATCGTCAGCCATTTTGACCAGCGAGTCGAGACGCTTCTCTATCTAGTCGGGATCTAGTCGAGCTCGGGCTGCTGCCTGGGCGTCGCCCCGCTTGGGAAGCTTTCGAGATAGATTTGCCAGGCTTCGTGGGCTGCCTGCCATTGGCAGGAGTGGCGAATCCAGTAGCGAACGATCTCGTCGTCGAGAGGGGATGGTATGGCTGTGCTTGGTTCATGGCTTGGCCCTCTTTGCAGGACTTCTGCCAGCTTAGCCTGCTTTTTGCTGCATCGCAGCATCAGATTTGTTACCGTCGGTTTTGTACCTTCTTATTTTCAGGTGTCTGACGTAAAACGCCCCATACGGAGAAAGGCCGTATGGGGCGTGGGAAGTCGCTGAAAGTCACTCAGCGCTGCGGATGCTCCTCGAACAGCTCCGCCTTGGCTTCGCGCATGACGTTCTCACAGGCGGCCTGGTGGGCTAACTGGGTCAGCAGGCTCTGGGTAACCGCGAAGCCTTTGCCGAGGCAGTTGTCCACCTCCTCACGACTGATGTGGGGAGTTACGTCGTAGTCGATCTTGATCGTTCTGCCGCTACCGTCCAGCCTGTCGGCCAGGCTACGAATGAACCAGGCAAGGCGCTCACGCCAGCCGCCCGTCTCTTCCATGCCTTCGTTTACGCTGAACGTGCACCGCCACTCAGGTTTGTAGACTCGCATGAGTACCTCCTGCACTGGCTTGGTTATGAATGATCGATCGTGATGTTTCACTCCACTTCTTTGACGAAAACTACTTTTCCAGAATAACAAACTTGTACCGGACTTTCACGGGCTGTGCCGTTTCGCTACGTCAGCAGGCTCGTGGCGGCAACCCCATATGGACGACATGCGACCAGAGCACGTCACTTGTCCTATCGGCGCCGTAGGAGGGAACTTGAGCGGCGATGTGACCAGGGTAAGGAGAATCAGGTGAAGAGAAGGCTTTTGCCCCTGCGGGGCGGCACACGCGGGGAAGCGGCAGGGCGCGCCTGCCGCAGTGCACGTCACAGCCGTACCAGCATCTTGCCGCGGTTGGCTCCTTCGAACAGCTTGAGAAAGGCGTCGGGCGTACGCTCCAAGCCCTCCTCGATGGTTTCCTCGTAGTCGATCTCGCCCTGGGCCACGCGAGGGCCGACTTCTTCCAGAAAGTGGGGTACTCGGTCCAGTGATCGAAAACGATGAAACCTTGCATGCGGGCACGCTTGATCAGCAGGTTCGACAGGTTGCCCGGACCTTGCTGCTGGGCTTCGTCGTTGTAGCGCGAGATAAACCCGCACACGGCGATGCGGGCGCCGACCTTGAGCCGGTTCAGTGCCGCTTCGAGACAAGCGCCACCGACATTCTCGAAATACACGTCAAACCCCTCGGGGCAGGCTTCCTCGAGGTCGGCGCTCAGCTGTCGGGCATCCTTGTTCCTGTAGCTCACGGCTCGGATGTCGTGCTCTTCCAGCCACTCGAGCTTATCCGCCGCTCCGGCGATGCCGACCACCGTGCCGCCTGTGGCCTTGGCCAGCTGTACCGCGAGCGAACCCACGGCGCCGCTGGCGGCGCTGACCAGTACATTGTCGCCCTCACGCAGGTTGGCGATACGGTTGAGCCCCGTCCAGGCGGTCATTCCCGGCATGCCGAGTACGCCAAGGTAGGCCTGTTCGGGAACCTCCATGTCGGGCAGTGGCTCCAGTACATCGCCCTTGAGCTGGGCGATGTCACGCCATCCGGCCATATGACGCACCTTGTCGCCGGACTTGAAGCGCGAATGGCGCGACTCGATTACCTCGCCGATGGCGGCCCCCTCGAGAGGGGCGTCGAGTTCGAACGGTGCAATGTAAGTTCGCATCCCGCTCATGCGGCCGCGCATGTAGGGGTCGACCGAGAGCCAGGTATTGCGGATCCGAACCTCATCCTCGCCCAGCTCGGGCAACGTCTGGCTGTGCAATTCGAAAAGTTCCCTGGGCGGCATACCCCGTGGGTAGTCGCGAATAGCAAAGTAGCGTGCCTGCATGTCGGCTCCTTGACGTGCGTCGTTCCCGGTTCGAACCAGGCAATGTCAGCGTGGCGGCCCCTGCTCGAACAGCTCGGCCTTGGCATCCCGCATCACGTCCTCGCAGGCAGCCTGCTGAGCCAGCTGGTTGAGCAGCGAGTGAGTGACTTCGAATCCCTTGACCAGGCAGGTATCGATCTCTTCCGCAGTCACGGCAGGCTCGACGTGGCATTCGATCGTGACGGTACGGCCCTTGTGGTCGAGCTTGTCGGCCCAGCGGCGAATGCGCCAGGCAAGCCTCTCACGCCAGCTCGACGATGCGCCGGCGGCTTCGTTCACAGTGAAGGTGCAGTGCCATTCCGGTTTGTAGATTTTCATACGAACCTCCCGTTCTGGCTGGGAACATCCCGCGGTCTCTCCTTGTTTACCGTGTGCAACGGTCGAGACGTCCATGTTTCCAGCATAGAAGCTTTATGTGCCCCGGGCAGGTTAGGCATTGTCCGAAAACTGTCTACGCTCGGTCATACGGCGTTAAAAATCAGCTCAAAGTACGGTTGGCTGAGGATTGGACCTACGCCTTCTCTCTGTCCATGGTAAGGGTGTCGATCAATCACAACCCATGGACGGAACGGTGAACAAGGTAGCTCGGCGAATCGTCATCGTGATAGGGGCTGTGCTGCTGTTGCTGGCGGCGGCCGCCCTGTTCCTCGAATCCCCCTGGTTCCGCGGCTGGCTGGCAGGCCAGGCCAGCGAACAGCTGGGGCGCGAGGTGGCGATCGGCGATCACGGCATCGATTGGGGCCTACCGCTGACGCTGAGGCTCGACGAGGTGAGCATCGCCAACGCGTCGTGGGCCGAGGATCCCATGGCACGCCTCGACGAACTGACGGTGACCTTGGACGTAGGCGCCCTGCTGCAAGGGGAGATCGAACTGGAGCGGCTCGCTATCGAGCGACCCGAGGTGGTGGTGCTGCGTCGAGAAGATGGCACTACCAATCTCGATGACCTGTTGGCAGAGGAGCCGACCGAGGAGCAGGAGATCCCCCTCTGGCCCGAGGCCTTTCATATCGACCGGGGCCGGCTGGTCTATCGGGATACGGGCCAGGACATCGAGCTCGAGATCGCCTTCGCAACACCTGGAGAAAGCGTCCAGGAGCTGAGCTTGGAGCTGCGCGGAGAGGGCCGGCTACAGGACGATTCTGTCGAGTTTCAGGGCCTGTTGCACCTCGATGTGGAGGAGCGCCGTGGCGTCATCGAGGCGTTCCAGGGGCGTATCGGCGACAGCCAATTGAGCGGTGACCTGGCGTTGGACATGGGGCGCGACGTGCCACGCCTGATGGCCGAACTGCAAGCCGACGCGCTCGATCTGGACCGCTGGGGCTCTTCGATGAAACGGCGGCGGAAGAAGAAGCGCAGGAAGAAGAGGCGCAGGAAGAAGAGAAACAGTGGGATCGGCACGTGGCACGGCTGCTGGAGGGGCTCGAGGCATTCGAGGCCGATGTCGACCTGTCTCTTGGTCGGCTGCACTATGCCGGCCAGAGTCTGCATGACCTGGCCGTGAGAGCGACCCTGGAAGAAGGCCGGCTCACCATCTCCCGGTTGCAGGCCCAGCAGCAGCTCGAAGAGGAGTCGCCCCGTTCGTTGAACGTCCAGGGCTGGCTCGAGAGCGAGGACCAGCGTCTGCTGGCCGAGCTGCAAGCGGAGTTGGATCGCATCGACTTGACGGCGGCACTCGCTCCGCTCGGGTTCGGACCGCTGGGCACGCTGAATGGCAGTCTCAATACCCGCGTGGTCGACGGCGGACTGCTGTTCGAGGATACGGCCCTCGATTACCAGGCCCCGCACTGGGGACTGTCGCTGTCGTTCACTGCCGATACCCGCACCGAGGGCGTGGAAGGGCAGCGGATACACCTGGTGGGCGAGGGCAGTTACGAGGAGGAACCCTTCGAGTTCGACCTGTTGATCGGGCCGCTGCTCGATCTTACCGATCCCGAAACGCCCTATCCGGTATCCGGCGAGCTGGCCAGCGGCGAGACCCGGTTGTGGATCGACGGCAGCGCGGTGCAGCCTTTCGCCCTCGAATCGCTAGAGGGCAGTGCTCGACTGGAGGGGCCGAGTCCGGCTGAACTCACCGAGCTGACCGGAATCAACCTGCCGGAACTGCCGCCCTATCGTGTCAGCGGCTACGTGAGCTACCGCGAGAACCTGCTCAGCATCGACAGCCTCGAGGGCTCCTTCGGTGACAGCGATGTGGCCGGAGATGTGCGTATCCGCTTCGGTGAGCCACCCAAGCTATGGGCGACCCTGGTGTCCCGACAGCTGGAAGCGGATGACTTGCTGCCGATGCTGGGCATTTCGCCGGGAACCGGCCCGGGCGAGACGGCCACGCCCGAACAGCAGCAATGGGAAGCGCAGGAACGGCGCGCCGAAATGCTGTTCCCCGATCGCGAATGGGATCTGGAAGCCCTGCGCAATACCGATATCGTTCTGGACTATGAGGCGGCCAACGTGCAGGCGGAGCATGTGCCGTTCGAGGATCTGGCCCTGGCTCTCGAACTCGAGCAGGGCGTAATGACCGTCGAGCCCCTGCAAGTTGGGCTCGGCGGGGGAGAGGTGCGTGCCTCCTGGGTCATGGACGCACGCCAGGCTGCCATCGAGGGCGATCTGCAGCTGGCTCTGGACCAAGTCAACCTGGCGGCATTGCTGGACGAAGCCGGCCTGCCCGAAGTGGCCCGCGACACCCTCGGCAGGATCGGTGGGCGCGGCGACTTCCGCTATCGCGGGCGCTCCATGCATGAGGTCATGGCTGGGCTCGATGGCGAACTGGAGTTGGCCATGTCCCAGGGCTGGCTGGACATCATCGCTGCCGAACTACTACCGCTCAACGTGGCCAATGCGCTGGTGGCGGCGCTCACGGGAGAGGATCAGGTACAGCTGGAATGTACCTATGTGCGTTTCGCCCTCGACCAGGGCCTGGCCGACCTGGATCGGTTCTTCATGGCGACGGAGATCGCCCACTTCGAGGGGGCCGGTGCCATCAACCTGGAAACGGAGAGAATGGACCTGGCCTTCCAGGGCCACAATATCGATCCCACCCTGTTTACCGGTAATTCGCCGGTGGAATTGCAGGGCTCGCTGCGTGACCCCGAGGTAAACGTCATCACCGAGGAACTGATCGCGCGCGGGGCGCTGTCGCTGCTGGGAGCCATCGTGGCACCGCCTCTGGCGATCCTGCCGTGGGTCGATCCGGGCGGCGGCGAGCAGGTCGGCATGGGCTGCGAGCGAGCGCTCTCGGAGTTCGAGGAGTGAGGAGCGGTTCGGGCGGGGGGCTTCCCGCTTACGCCTCGTGCCATGCCTCGTGGCCGCAGCTCAGGCAGTGGTAGAGCGCCTCGAAACCGGACTCGGTTTCGTCCGAGCGGCGCATGGTGCCCTTCTGGTAGGTAAAGGAGCGTAGCGAGCAGATCGGGCAGCGGATCTCCACGTGGCGCGGGCTACGTGGCAGATTGGCCGAGGTCGAAGGTTCCTGCGGCCCGCCGCTCGCCTCGGCGATGGCGTCGTCAAGCTCCCCTTTCAGCTTCTGTACCAGGCGACTCGCGGCATCGGCCTGGTCGGGAGCGGCGAGCTCGGCCAAGCGCTCGATGCCTTCCTGTACGGCTTTCAGCCGTGAGGCGATATCGGCCATCGGAGTCTCCTGCGTCGAGTTTCTCGTTCTCTTATTCATCAGCATAACCCGGACTTGCCGATATGCCATGCCGGGATTCTCGCGCAGGCTCATCCCTCATGTATCGATCATGGGCCTGGTATTGCCGACAGCGTTAACCAGTCGAGCTGGGGCTAGCCCCCGGGGCCATACTCGAGGCAGCGTTCGGCCATGGCGGGACCCTGCAGGAGTGCACTGTTGAGATCGCGTAGGGCGCTGCGCAGGCCCTCCTCCAGCACCGGATGGTAGAAGGGCATCTCCAGCATGCGCTCGATGCCCATCTTCTGCTCCAGGGCCCAGGCCAGCAGATGGGCGATATGCTCCACTCTCGGTCCGAACAGTTCTGCGCCGAGGAACTGCCCCGAGCCATGCTCGGCGTACAGGCGCATCACCCCCGATTCTGGCGCATCACCACGGCACGCCCCTGGTCCTCGAAGGAGGCGCCGCCCTCGGCAACACCGTCGCAGCCGAAGCGGTCAGCCGCTTCATCGCGGCTCAGACCGACCGTGGCCATCTGCGGATCGGTGAAGGCGATCGACAACGGCGTACTGCGACGACCCGCACGCCGCTCGGGGTAGCGCCCGGCATTATGCCCGGCGATGCGTCCCTGCTGGTTCGCTTCGTGCAGCAGCGGCAGCTCCTGACTGGCATCCCCGGCAATGAAGACATGACCGGCGTCGCCCTCGCCATCGGCGCGGCGGCACTGCATGGTGAAGCGGTTGTAGAAGGGCACGCCCTTGTCGTCCAGCGCCAGCCCGGCGTTTTCCAGGTCGAGACGGTCGAGGTTGGGGCGCCGTCCGGTGGCAGCTAGCAAGTAGTCGAAGCGCTCGGTCAGACGCTGGCCGCTGTCGCGTTCGATGAAGGTGATCACCACCTGGTCTCCGTCACGCGCGATGGTCTCGACCTGGGCGGCTGGATCGAGGTAGAACTCGCCGTTGAAAGCGCGTTCGGCATAGTCGCGCAGCGCCGGATCCCGGAACGGGCCGAGCGAACCGCTCTTGCCGAACATGCGCAGGCGCACGCCCAGGCGGGCAAGGGCCTGGCCGAGCTCCAGGCCGACGATGCCCGGGCCGAAGACGGCGACCGATTCGGGCAGGTCTTCCCACTCGAACACGCCGTCGCTGTCGACCAAGCGATCGCCGGCCGGGTGCAAGGCGTCGGGCCGGTGGGGGCGTGAACCGGTGGCGATGATGATGGTCCGGGCATGCAGGCGCAGATCGTCGCCCACGCGCAGGGTGTGGGGTGCCTCGAAGCGGGCGTGGCCCTTGATACGGTTGCGAGGCTCGATACGCTGCATGGAATCGAGCACGCTCTCGACGAAGGCGTCGCGCTGGCGCCTGACGCGGGCCATGACCGCCTTGCCGTCGATACCGAGATCGCCGATCCGAATGCCGAACCCCGCTGCCTCGCGCGCCTGATGGGCCGACTCAGCCGCGGCGATCAGCAGCTTGGAAGGCATGCAGCCTACCCGGGCACAGGTGGTGCCCGGCTCGCCGCCTTCGATCAGCACCACTTCGTCACTGTACTGCCTGGCGGTTTGCCAGGCGCTCAGGCCAGCCGTGCCGGCCCCGATGATGGCAACATCGACGTCGCGTTCCTGCATGTCTCGTCTCCCTGGCACCGATGTGGCAGATTCGATCTGCCTGGCATCTCAAAGACTAGTTGCTATGTGCCGAGAGGGGGACAGTGCAGGTGGTCTCACGACTTGCGGTTATGGGTAGGCTTGTCCTTCTGGCTGGTCGAAGCCATTTTTTCGAGTTCCTTTTCATCCATGGACTCGTACATCTGCTTCGACGCACCTTCGAGTTCGCTGACTTTCTTCTCACCACGCTTGGCGGCAAGGGCGGCACCGGCCGCCATCTGCTGAGCTTCCGATTTAGCTGGCATGGTGCTTCTCCGTTCGGGTCCGTTCGTTCGTTGCTCCTCGGCGGCGTTCGTGCCGCTAACGAAAATTTAGCCCTTGGTGGGGAGGGGCGCCGTTTCAGCGTGTTACGTAATATTTGGCCTTGGTAAGTCGCGGAGCCGTGTTCATGTATTGGCCTGAAAACGACTTTTACAAAACCGCTAAAACAGCAATGACTAAACTCGAAGAAGCCTTTTGACGGGCAGCTTTTTGCGTGATATCTGAAGAGGCGAAGTACCCATAACGATAACGATCTGGCGTGAGTAAGGTCGGTTTATTAGGGACCACTTGGACAACTCGCTCGATAGGTTCCGTTGTATCCCGGGGAAGGGAGTCTCATGCGCCAGTTTGTCATTCAGGGCCGATCCCAGAATCCGCCCAGTCCATCTTGCCGCGACGAAGTCACCGGGTTGATCGCACGCCGCCATGCCGAGCGGCAGCTCGCGACCCTGCTGGCGCAAGCCGCCGAGCGGGAGGCCAAGGTGGCGATTCTGCATATCGACGTCGATCGATTGAAGGAGATCAACCACTCGCTGGGGCGGCCCATGGGGGACGCCTGCCTGAGGATGATGGCACAACGGGTCGCCGAGGTCGTCGATAGCCGGGGTAGCGTCAGCCGGCTGGATAGCGATGAGGTAATGGCGGTGTTGCCCGACGTAGCGGATACGGAGGCAGTGCTGCCCCTGGTCGAACGACTGCTGGAGCGTACCCGTCAGCCCATCGAGCTTTCGGGGCGAACGGTGCTGTCCAGCTGTTGCATTGGATTGGCGCTGTATCCCGACCATGGCACCACGGTCACTGAACTGATGCGACATGCCAGCCTCGCCCGGCGCAAGGCACAGCAGCGAGGAAGCCTGCAGCACTGCGTGTTCTCTCCCGAGCTGCTCGATGTCGGCCCCGACCGCATCCTGCTGCGCAGCGAATTGCGCGATGCTCTGTCGCGAGGAGAGATGGGGCTGCGCTATCGCCCCCTGATTTGCGCCCGTAGCGGCCAGGTGGTGGGCGTTTCGGCTCAGCCGTGCTGGCACTCGCCCCATTTCGGTGAGCTGGAAGCGTCTTCCTGGATCTCCACGGCACGGGACAACGACCAATTGTCCGAGATCTGTCACTGGGTTCTGGCAAATGCGTGTCGCCACGCTCGCTCCTGGTATGAAGCCGGCTCGGGGCTCAGGGTCATGGTCAGCGTGCCGGCAGAGGGGCTGGCCGGCGACATGCTGGTCGAGCGCGTCGCCGAAGCCCTTGCCGACAACGGCCTGCCCGCGGAACTGCTCGAGATCGAGCTGACCGAGAGTGGCTTGATGCGCGATCCCGAGCATGCCCGCGACCTGCTCGAGCGTCTCAAGGCCATGGGCGTCCGGCTGGTCATTGACGGTTTCGGCCGAGGTCACTCCGTGCTGGGGTGTCTTGGCCTGTTTCCCATCGATACGCTCAGGCTCGATGCGCTGTTCATCGAGGGCTGTCTCGATAACCCGCGCCAACAGGCGATCATCCGCTCGGTCATCGGCATGGCGCATGAGCTGGGAATCCGCGTGGCGGCAAGCGGCGTGAGCTCGCGCCGCCAGGTCGAGTTCCTGCGTGAACGGGGCTGCGACCTGCTGCAAGGCAGCTTGTGGTCGCGCATGGAGTACAGCGATCCTTCCCCCAGCTAGACCTGGGACTTGCGGGAGGCCTGGGCAACGTCATGATCAGGTTGCGGCAAGGCCGCTTTCGGCCGACCATGAGACCTTGTCCATCATGACCCTGCCCAAACGAGAGCCGACATGCCCATCGTGACCATTCAGCAGTTTCCCCGCGAGCTGGCGCAGAAGCGCGAGCTGGCACGCCGTATCACCCAGGCCTTCGTCGAGGTCTACGGTACCCCCGAGGAGAGCGTGCAGGTGTTCTTCAGCGAAGTGGATGGAGAAAACTGGGCCAAGGCGGGCACGATGGGCTGCGACCGTAGCGGCGGACAGGGCTGACCACGAGGAGGCGACATGCGGCTGCAGCATGCTACCTGGCAGGAGGTCGAGGCCTACCTGCAACGCGAGACCGGCATCATCGTGCCGATCGGCTCCACCGAGCAGCATGGGCCCAACGGCCTGGTGGGCACCGACGCCATCTGTCCCGAAACCATCGCCTGGGAACTCGGCGAGCGCTATGGCGTGCTGGTGGCCCCGACCCAGAACCTGGGCATGGCCCAGCACCACCTGGCCTTTCCCGGTACCGTCAGCCTGCGTCCCAGTACCTTGATCGCCGTGCTACGGGATACCGTCACGTCGCTCTCGCGTCACGGCTTCACGCACATCTTCTTTCTCAACGGTCATGGCGGCAACATCGGCACCATGAGTGCGGCCTTCGCCGAGATCTACGGCGAGCGCAGCCTGGGATACGGCCCCCAGCCAGCCACCGAGCTGCACCTCACCACCAGTAACTGGTTCGCCGGCCCGCGAGTCCGCGAGCTGGCCGAATCGCTCTACGGCGATGCCGAGGGCACCCACGCCACCGCCTCGGAGGTTGCGCTCTCCTGGTGCGCGCGGCCCGAGGCCGTCAAGCAGGTGGACATGTCGCCGCGCATCGCACCCCGCGGCAGTGCCCAATGTGACGCCGACGAGTTTCGGCGGCGCTTCCCCGACGGTCGCATGGGCTCCGATCCCTCGCTTGCCAGCGTGGAGCATGGCCAGCGCTTCCTCGAGGCCGGCGTGGCCGATGCGTGGGAGGCCTATCGGGCCTTTACCCAGGCCGGCTAGCGAGCCAGAGGAGTCGGGGCCATGCTGCGCGTGATCGCCACCCTGGCCGGTATCTATGCCCTCGTGGTGCTGCTGGCCTGGTTCTTTCAGGATCGGCTGCTCTATCTGCCGCATATGGGGCGTGAGCATATCGCTACTCCCGCCGACCTCGGCCTGGCATGGCAGCAAGTCGATCTGGCGACCGAAGACGGCCTGACCCTGGACGCCTGGTGGGTCCCCGTCGAGAACGCTCGCGGTAGCCTGCTGTTCCTGCATGGCAATGCCGGCAACATTTCCCATCGCCTCGATTCGATCCGGCAGTTTCATCGCCTGGGCCTGTCGGTGCTGATTCTCGACTACCGTGGCTACGGCCGCAGCGAGGGGCGTCCCTCCGAAGCGGGAACGGCGCAGGATGCCCGGGCCGGCTGGCGCTGGCTGATCGAGCAGAAGGTTCCTGCCGACCGGATCGTGCTGTTCGGGCGCTCGCTGGGGGCCGCCGTGGCCGCGGAGCTGGCCGCAGCACTGCCCTCCCGGGAGCAACCGGCGGCGCTCATCCTCGAATCGCCATTTCGCTCGGTGCCGGCGCTGGGCCAGCGGCTCTACCCCTTCCTGCCGGTGCGTTGGCTGGCGACGCTGGATTATCCCACCGAGCGTTACGTCAGGCAGATCGAGGCGCCTTTGCTGGTCATCCATAGCCGCGACGATGAGATCATTCCCTATGGCGAGGGAGAGGCGGTCTTCGCCGCTGCCAACGAACCCAAGGAGATGCTCACCATTCGCGGCGGTCACAACACCGGTTTTGTCGAAAGCGAGCCGGAGTATTCTGCCTCGATAGACGACTTTCTCTCTCGCCATGCCCGCCTGACCCGACAGCCTTGATCCAAGTTGCAGGGGTGTGCCCGCGAGGTAAGTGCCGTTTCGCCATGGTGAGTTATCGGGGCAGAGAGTAACGATCGTTATCCGCTCATTGCGTCATTGTGTTCCACATTTACCCCTTTCCTCAGCGAAATTGACAGGCCCTCCACGAGTACTATTTTGCGAGTGTCAGCCAGGCTGCGAGCCTGGTCAGCACAGGGTAAGCCCTTTCGGGGGCGTAGTGACACTTGGCAAAAACATGGAGGTGGCGAATGAGCGATACCCATAGCCGCGCAAGCCGGGAAGCTGGCGTCGGCAACGACAGTGGCCGGCACGGCCTCGATCGCGAGGAGATCCGCCAGCAGGCCGAGGAGACCCGGGACGAATTGCGCGATGCCGCCCGGCAGCAGGCCGAAGGACTCATCGACCGTCAGAAGGCGGCAGCGGCCGAACAGGCGGAGAAGGTCTCGACGGTGCTGCACAAGATGGCCGATGAGTTCGAGCGTCAGGAACAGCCCTATTTTTCCGGTTGCGTCAACGAATTGGCCAAGCGCTCCGATGCCTTCTCGCGCACCCTGCGCGAGCGTGACCTGGAAACCCTGCTGGATCAGACACGTCATTACAGTCGGCAGCATCCCGCGTTGTTCATGGGCGGGGCGATCGCGGCAGGCTTCATGCTGTCTCGCTTCCTGCGTAGCTCCAGCCAGGACGGCACCCAGGGCTACTGAGTCAGGCCGCGCGAAGCGATGTCATTCGCCGCCGTTACCGCCTAATGGAAGGGAGGTATGACCTCATGGAAGCGGAAAACAGAATCCGGACGGAAACCTCTACGATTGGGACTCTCTTCTCGAACCTGGCTCACGAAGTCACCGCTCTGGTGCGCAAGGAGTCCGAGCTGGCCAAGGTCGAAATGAGCGAAAAGACCAGCCAGGCGATGGGCGCACTTGCCTCGATTGCCATCGCCGGCACGGTATTGATGTGTGGCTTTCTGGTGCTCCTTGCCGCTGCGGTCTTCGGCCTCAATACCGTGCTGCCTCCTGAAACCACCCCTTGGCTCTCCGCCCTCATCGTGGGTGGCGCGGTGGTGGTGATCGGTCTCGTCATGCTGCAAGCGGGGCGCAAGAAGCTCAAGCGGGAAAACCTGATGCCGACCCGCACCATGGCGAGCTTGCGCCGCGACAGGACACTGACCCAGCAGCATGGAGAGGCGGTCAAGGAGGAGCTGAAATGAGCCAGGACGGTCGGCGCCGTTCCGAAGAGATCGAGCACGAGATCTACCAGGCGCGGGCGCGCCTGGATGAGACCCTACATCAAATCGAAGAGAGACTTTCTCCCGAGCAGCTTATGAACATGACCTACGATTACCTGCGTCACGGCGGGGCCGAGCGGATCGCCTCCCGCCTGGGAAGAACGATCAAGGAAAATCCGCTGCCCGTGATGGTGACCGGCATCGGCCTGGGCTGGCTGGTGCTGGCACAGCGCAACTCGCATCACGACCGCTACGAAGCGCTGCCGCGGCATGCCGGCTATCCCGGCAGCACCATGCCGCAAACCCGCATACCTAACGGTGGCGACATGCCCGGCAGTCATTCCACCGTCAGCGGGGCCGGCACCACCACGCTGGGGCACGACCCGGCGGCGATGGGGGCCACTCCGCAGCATGGCGCCGGGGCAAATGATCATGGCGGCGGCATGACACGCAAGGCGCAGCAGATGGCCCAGGGCATCCGCGACCGCGCCGAGCATCTGGGCGGCCAGGTGAAGGATCGCGCCCAGCACATGGGTGGGCAGGTCCGCGAGCGTGCCTCGCACCTAGGCGAGCAGCGCCAAGCGGCCATGCACGCCGCGTCGCACCGGGTCCAGGATGTCGGCAGCCAGACCACCCACTTCGTGCAGGAACATCCGCTGGTGGCTGGCGCGCTGGGCGTCGCCGTCGGGGCGGTGCTGGGCAGCCTGTTCTCACCGACGCGCGTCGAGAACCGTCACTTGGGCGAGGTGCGCGACCGGGCCGTGCATCGCGCCGAGGAGCTTGGCCAGGAGCAACTGGAACGAGCCGAGGAAAAGATTCACGAGACCGCCGAACGGGTCAAGGAAGAGGCGCGCTCGGCCCAGTCGTCGAACTCGGCCTACGTGGAGAATGCCTCCAGCGAAGAGCGCTTCGCCAAGGCCGGCGCTGAGCGTACTGGCAGCATGGAAAGCACTTCCCGGGGCCCCGAGAGCCCTCGGGACGAAGCGGCGAAGAAGGGCGGCTCCAATGCGCCCGACGACAAGCCGCAAGGCGGCGGTTCATCGCCCTCGAAGGGTAGCTGAAACCCCGCCGAAATAGCGACAGCTGCCGCGCCGGGCCGTCAGGCCGGCGCGGCGGCGTTGCGTCAGGATGCCACTTCGGCGTTGTGGAAGACGTTCTGTACGTCGTCCAGGTCGTTGAGAGTGTCGAGCAGCTTTTCGAACAAGGCGACGTCGTCGCCCTCGACCGTCGTGGTGGTCTGCGGCACGAACTGGATTTCGTCGACCTCGAACTCGATCTCGCCGAGGGCATCGATCAAGGCCTGCTTGGCCTTGGCGTACTCGGTGTGCGGAGCGAAGACGGTGATCCGGCCTTCCTCGTTCTCGATGTCGGTCACGTCGACATCGGCTTCCATCAAGGCTTCCAGTGCCGCTTCCTCGTCGCTGCCGGCGAAGGCGAGGATGGCACAGTGGTCGAACATGTGGCTGACGCTGCCCGGCGTGCCGAGCTTGCTCTTGGCCTTGTTGAAGCAGGCGCGCACGTCGCCGAAGGTACGGTTGGGGTTGTCGGTCAGGCAGTCGACGATGACCATGCAATTGCCTGGGCCGAAGCCCTCGTAGCGCGCCGGTGAGTAGTCTTCGCCCCCACGCCGCTGGCCTTGTCGAGCGCCTTCTCGATCACGTGGCTGGGCACCTGGTCCTTCTTGGCGCGCTCGATCAGCCCGCGCAATGTCAGGTTGCCGTTGGGATCGGTGCCGCCCTGCTTGGCGCAGACATAAATCTCGCGCCCGTACTTGCTGTACACCTTGGTCTTGGCGGCGGCCGTCTTGGCCATGGATTCCTTGCGGTTCTGAAAGGCCCTGCCCATAACGTTGTCCTGTTGCATCGGATACGAGGCTGGATTCTACGAAACCGGCCAGCCCTGGAACAGCCCTATTTCGCCTCGATGACGGCTGGCGTGATGTGGGGCATGGCTACACTGTCCGATACACCCATCACCGCGGAGCCCGTCATGGATCACCTTCAGTACCGCCATGCCCTGGCGGCGCAGCTCGAAGCCAGTGAACTGGCCTTTCCGGTGAGCGAGTTCGAGGCTCGCCTGGCCAGGGTGCGCGACGCCATGCGCGAGGCGGGGCTGGACGCCCTGCTGCTGACGGACCCCGCCGATATCTACTATCTGACCGGCTACAACACCTTCGAGGTTTCGGTGCATACCTGCCTCGTCTGCTCGGCCGAGCGGTTGGTGCTGCAGGTACCCTCCATCGAGACCGGGCCGGCGGTGGTCACCGCTCGTGTCGATGAGCTGCTGGGTTATCGCTGGGAGGGCATCGGCGAGGTGATCGAGCCCTTGGCCGAGACCTTGGCGCCTTTTCAGGCCATTGGCCTGGATCTTTACGGGGCGGGTCTGCGCCATGGCGTGCTCCGCGAATTGCAGTCGCGCCTGGGCGTCGAGCGCTTCCGCGACGATGGCGGCGAGCTGCTCGACCGCATTCGTATCGTCAAGAGCGAGGCGGAACTCGCCTGCCTGCGGCAGAGTGCCCGGATCACTTCCCTAGGACTCGCAGCCGCCGCGCGGGTCATCGCCCCCGGCATGGCGGACGGCGACGTGGCGGCCGAAGGTGCACGGGCCATGCTGGCGGCCGGCAGCGAGTTCATGAGCATGCAGCCCATCGTCACCAGCGGCCGGCGCATCAGCGTGATCCACCTCAATCATCAGCGCCAACAAATCGCCCGGGACGAGCCGGTGTTCCTGGAGTTCGGCTCCGCCTACCGGCGCTACACCGCGCCGATGATGAAGACCGTCGTGGCAGGTGGCGCCAGCCGCGAGATGCTGGTGCTGCGCGATGTGTGTCGCGATCTCTTCGAGGCCCTCGTCGCCACGATGCGACCCGGCAGTACCTTCGACGATGCCGCCCGGGCCGCCGAGGCGGTGCTGGCGCCCCACGCCGAGCGGGTGTTCTTCTCGGGGGTGTTCGGCTATGCCGTGGGTGCGCAGTTTCCGCCCAGCTGGGTCGAAGGCAGCGGCTACATCGCCCGTGGCCAGGTGCGTGAATTCGAGGCCGACATGGTCTTCCACCTGCCGCTCTGCCTGCGCGTGCCCGGGCAGTGGGGCATCGGTCTCAGCGATACCGTGCGAGTCACGCCACGCGGAGGCGAGCCCCTTACCGACAACGACTGGATGCTGGGCGGGGTAGAGGCGGCTGGAGGGCCTGGATGATCGAAGCCAACGGAAGCCTGGCCCACGGTGGTGGGCCAGGTGCGTCATGCCGACTGGGCAAACGATAATGGTGCGATGTTCTGATTGATACGGAACAGATTGTCTGGGTCGTACTGCTGTTTGAGCTGCTGCAGCCTGAGGTAGTTCTGCGAGTAGGCGCTGTCGACGCGGCTGCTCTCGTCTTCGGTGAAGAAGTTGACGTAGCCACCGCCAGTGGCGAACGGCGTGGTGTCGTGGAAGACCTGGCGCGCCCAGTTGCGAATGGCATCGTCGTCGGCGGGATCCTGCCAACGTCCATGCACGTTCATCATGAAGTTGGCGTTGCGTCCGGCGTAAGCGGTGTCGGCTTCGTCGACGTCGCTCATGGCTCCACCCAACTGAGCGATAAAGGTTTCACACTCGGGGCCTGGCAGCGTTTCCACGCCCTGGATCACGGCGTCGATCAAGCCATCGCTGACCTCGACGAAGTTATGCGACTTCCAGTAATTCCGGGCACCCGGTGCGAGCAACGGGTCGAACGCGGTCTGGAACCCGGCGTAGGGCTGTCGACCCAGCATGCTACCGAGCGGATCGCCGAAGTCGAGGACCTTGGCGGCCAGGCGCTCGCCCGCTTCGAGATCGCCGTGGCACAGCAGGGCGAAAACGACGACTTCCTTCCCGTGAGCCGATTCCGGCAGGAAGGGCAAGGGAGGGGCTTGTCGCATGACCGCCCATACGCTGAGTTCGCGAGGGGCAGCAGCGGCAAAGTCGCGCCAGGCCTTCAGCACCTGCCTGGCCTGAGCGAAGGGGTACACCACCAGGCCGGCGTACACCTCGGGTCCTATGGGATGCAGTTGGAATTCGAAAGAGGTGACCACGCCAAAATTGCCGCCGCCGCCGCGAATGGCCCAGAACAGATCCGCTTCCTGGTTGGCGGAGACGACGCGCAGTTGGCCATCGGCGGTCACGATATCGGCGGACAGCAAGTTATCCACCGTCAGGCCATGCTGCCTTGTCAGCCAGCCGAAGCCACCGCCTAGACACAGTCCGGCGACTCCCGTGGTCGAGTTGATACCCAATGGTGTGGCGAGCCCAAACGCTTGGGCTTCATGATCGACGTCTCCCAGCAGGGCGCCAGCGCCGACACGAGCGGTGCGCTGAGCGGGATCGACCCGTACCTGGCGCATCTGCGATAGGTCTATCGTCAAGGAGCCGTCGGCGATGGCATTGCCGGCGATGTGGTGGCCGCCACTGCGCACGCTGAGCAGCATGCGGCGCTGGCGTGCGAAATCGACCGCCTGACGAACGTCCCGCGCTCCCAGGCAGCGGGCGATGAGGGTGGGATGACGATCGACCATGCCGTTCCAGACGCGACGCGCCTGGTCGTATTCGTTATCGGCCGCGGTGAGCACCGTGCCTCGAATTTGTTGCGAAAAGGCCTCGACTTCGCCTGGGTCCAGCGAAGCCAAGCCCCCGTCCAGGGTGCGATAAGTCAGGGGATGCATGCAGATCTCCTTGCTGACGGGCTGGCAGCTGTTATGTGAATTGATGCTGCGAAAGTCATTATGGAGTTTCGTTACGCTGTCCGACTGACTGGAACTCCATGGTACTTGCCCGGGAATCCGGTTTCTCATGGCGAGCCGCGACTGCATCCGCAATACTGGGTAGGCAGGGCACAACCCCTCTCGACACAGCCCTGTACGGGGCTACGATGAGACAGGACACCTTGTCTGAAGTATTGCGTTGCGTGCGGCTGCGAGGCGTGGCCTTCTACCGCATCGTGGGCGACGCTAGCTGGGTCAGCGAGGCATCGACAGCCGTCGAGCTTGCAGAGCCGGTCATGCCCGGTGTCGAACATGTCATGGTCTGCCACATTCTGACCCATGGTCATTGCTGGGCCTCGGTGATCGGCGAGCCGCCGGTGGCCATGCATGAAGGGGACGTGGCGGTATTTCCACGTGGCGACCCGCATGCGATGTCTAGCGAGCCTGGGCTGCGGGGGAGGGGCAGGCTTCATCGTCAGGTGTATGCCGAACCGTTGCCCGACGATTTCGATCAGCGTGTGACAGTGCTGCGCATGCTACGTCTGGAGCCCATGTGGAAGCGGCACGGTGCCACCTTGATTTGCGGCTTTTTCGGTTGCGATACGACTCCCTTCAACCCTCTGCTGAACAGCTTGCCATCACTGATGCATGTTCCCGCCAGGCGCGGGGGCGACCGCGATTGGCTAATCCATTTCGCTCGCTTTGCCCTGGCCGAATCCATCCAAGAACGGCCAGGGGGCGACGTGCTGCTAGAGCGTCTCAGCGAGGCCATGTTCGTCGAACTGATGCGGCGCTATCTTGAAACGATGCCCGAAGGCCAATCGACCTGGCTGGCTGGCCTGCAGGACCGGTATGTCGGTCGCGCCCTGACATTGTTGCACCAGTGTCCTGGCGACCCCTGGACGATAGAAAAGCTTGCCGATCGCACCGGGCTGTCGCGCTCGGCCCTGCATGAACGCTTTGCTCGCTTTACGGGCCATGCCCCGATGCATTACCTAGCGAAATGGCGCATGCAGGTAGCGGCCGGCCTGCTGCGTCACACCCGGGCCTCGGTAGCCTCGATTGCCCTCGAGGTGGGTTACGAGTCGGAAGCCGCCTTCAGCCGTGCCTTTCGTCGTGAAACCAACTTGCCTCCTGCAGCATGGAGGCGGCGACAGTCCCGGCTGAGCCAAAAACAGCCACTATACTGAAGGCACGCGGGCGAGCCTGCGTCGACGGCTCGCCAGACGCCACCACAGCCAAGTAGTGGGAGGAAGCCATGACGCAGACCGTAACGGCGACTTATCATGATCTGATGAAAGCCACCAATGCCTACGATGAACTCGTCTCCGAGGGCTTTCCGCGCGAAAAGCTCTACTTCGACAAGGAAGCCCATCAGGTCAAGGTAATCGTGCCGGACACCGCAAAATCCGGCGCGGAGCAGATCCTCAGCCGTCATCAGCCGGACGATCTATGGGCTCGCCCCTACGAGACGCAGTGACTCGTGCTGGCGCCATGGGGGAGCACGGCTCAGCCGTGGCGGTGCATGGCCTCGTTATCGAGTGAGTTGGCGCGGCGATAGGCCTCGCGGTCACTGACCCGCGCCCAATAATCGACGAAGGCGGGACACGACTCCAGGCTGCCGAACTGCAGCCCCCAGCCGATGTGCGAGCCGAGATAGACATCGGCCGCAGAGAAGTGAGGGCCGACAATGTACTCGTGCGCGCTGACGGCTATCTCCAGGGTTTCCAGTACCGCCTCGATGCTACCATAGCCGACACGGCCCTGCTGCGTGATGTTGGGCTCCATGCCCAGGTCTCGATCCGTGATCGCGGCTTCCAGCGGGCCGGCGGCGAAGAACAGCCAGCGATAGTAGGCGCCGCGCTCGGCGAGTGGCGGCGCCAGGTCGGCATCGGGAAAGGCATCGGCCAGGTAGGCGCAGATGGCGGCACACTCGGTCACCACCGTTTCGCCGTGTCGTATGGCAGGCACCTTGCCCATGGGATTGATGGCGAGGTATTCGGGCGCCTTCATGGTGGGGCCGAATTCCACGATCTCGGTGCGATAGGGGGCACCGATCTCTTCGAGCATCCAACGGGCTATGCGCCCTCGGGACATGGGATTGGTATAGAGAATCAGCGAATCGTTCATGACGGGTCCCTCCAGGCGCGCTTAACACAAGATAGCAGCTCCCGTCCTTAACGTAACTGAGCGGTTAAACGATGGTTCAATCGGGGTCGAGCAGTCGCGGTCCCGAACCCTCCTCGGCCAGCTCGTCTTCGGGGTTGCGCAGCGGGCACTCCTGCATCGACAGGCAGCCGCAACCAATGCAGTGGTCGAGCTGGTCGCGTAGCTGAGTGAGTCGGGCGATCCTGTCATCCAGGGCATGCCGCCAGCTCGCCGAGAGGCGCTGCCAATCGGTGGCGGTCGGCGCCCGGGAGTCCGGCAAGGTATCGAAGGCGGCACGAATTTCGGCCAGGGTGATGCCGGTACGCTGGGCGACCTTGATGATCGCCACGCGGCGCAGCACGTCGCGTGTGAAGCGGCGCTGATTGCCGGCGTTACGGCGGCTCTTGATCAGCCCCTTGGCCTCGTAGAAGTGAATGGCCGAAACCGCCAGGCCGCTACGCTTGGCAACTTCGCCGACGCTGAGGTCGCGCTGGAGGTGGGCCGGCATCTTGCGTCTCCGTGACTTCGATGGGGCAGACGTTTTTAACCTCCCTTCAGGTAACTGACAAGACATGCCGTTATTCCTCCGACGATTTTTCCGTCGATTTCAGATATATAAGAATGGCTGATGAAAGAGATCAGGAAGTTTGATTTTTCTTCCTCTCGAAACGCTCGTATGGTTTTTGGCTCTTTTCTTTCCGCACATATTTTTCAATTGAGCTCTTGACCTCAATTTAAGTTTAGGTTTTAGCCTGCATCCTGTCAGCCCCGATGGACCGGTAAGGATGGTCCATCGGTTCCGGAAAGCGTTATTGCCGGATTTCGCATTGCCTAAGTTTACTTGACGATGGAGTTGTCATGTTCCGTTACTTCGAGACGCTGGTGAACCCCTATCCTTCGGGACAGACCGGTACGCCACCCAAGGGACTGCTTGCCTTCATTCTGCACTTCTCGCGTCCGGTGCTGCCGTTGCTGGTGGCCATGTCGCTGGTCACGGCGGTAGTGTCGGCGGCCGAGGTGGTGTTCTTCGGCTACATGGGCGAACTGGTGGACTGGCTCTCCAATGCCGAGCGCGAAGGCTTCTTCGCCGAGTATGGCTGGCGCCTGGCAGGCATGGCGGCGCTGGTGCTGGTCGGGTTGCCGCTGCTGGTGCTGCTGCAGTCGCTGCTCTCTCACCAGGGCATCTTCGGCAACTATCCAATGCTCGGTCGCTGGCTGGCGCACCGCCACATGCTGAGCCAGAGCCTCTCCTTCTATCAGGACGAGTTTGCCGGGCGCGTGTCGCAGAAGGTGATGCAGACGGCACTGGCGATCCGTGAAACGGTCATGAAGCTGGTCGGCCTGATGGTCTACGTGCTGGTCTACTTCGTCGGCGCCATGCTGCTGATGGGCGGTGCCGAGCCTTGGCTGATGCTGCCGCTGGTAGCGTGGCTGGTGGGCTATGTCACGATTCTGCGCGTCTTCGTTCCTCGGCTGCGCCAGGTCTCGATGGAGCAGGCCGACGCTCGTGCACGCATGACCGGGCGTATCGTCGACAGCTACAGCAACATCCAGACCATCAAGCTGTTCGCCGATACCCAGCGCGAGCAGGCTTATGCCCGCGATGCGATGGAGCGCTTCATGGTCACGGTGCATCGCCAGATGCGGCTGGCCACGCTGCTCTCGGTGTGCCTGACAGTGCTCAATTCAGCGTTGCTGGCAAGCGTGGCGGCCATTGCCATCGGCGCCTGGTACTTCCAGGCCCTCTCGCTCGGTGCCATTGCCGTGGCCATCGCCCTGGTGATGCGTATCCGCTTCATGTCCGACTGGATCCTGTGGGAAGTGGCGGGGCTGTTCGAGAACATCGGCACGGTGCAGGACGGCATCAATACCATTGCCCGTGAGCCCACGGTGAAGGACCTGCCGGGAGCCGCCACCCTGCACGTTCCGCGCGGCGAGATACGCTTCGACGCACTGCGCTTCGGCTACTCCCGACCCGATGGCGAGAAGAGCCGCGTGTTCGACGGCATGAATTTGACCATTGCGCCCGGCGAGAAGGTCGGCCTGATCGGGCGCTCCGGCGCCGGCAAGTCGACCCTGGCCAACCTGCTGCTGCGTTTCTACGACCTGGAAGGTGGGCGCATCCTGATCGATGGGCAGAACATCGCCGAGGTCACCCAGGAATCGCTGCGCCGGCAGATCGGCATGGTGACCCAGGACACCTCGCTGCTGCACCGCTCGGTGCGCGACAACATCCGCTACGGCAGCCCCGAGGCAACCGATGAGCAGGTGCTGGAAGCCGTACGCCGGGCTCATGCCGAGTTCATTTTCGACCTGGTCGATCACAAGGGCCGTCGCGGACTCGATGCACATGTCGGCGAGCGCGGGGTGAAGCTCTCCGGCGGCCAGCGCCAGCGTATCGCCATCGCCCGGGTGCTGCTCAAGGATGCACCGATCCTGGTGCTCGACGAGGCAACCTCGGCGCTCGACTCCGAAGTCGAGGCGGCCATTCAGGAGCAGCTCGACACCCTGATGGTGGGCAAGACGGTGATCGCCATCGCTCACCGCCTGTCGACCATCGCCATGCTCGATCGACTTATCGTGCTGGATGAGGGAAACATCGTCGAGAGCGGCACGCACAGCGAACTGCTGGCGCGCAACGGCCTGTACGCCTCGCTGTGGCGTCGCCAGTCGGGCGGTTTCCTGGGGCTGGATACCGAGGAAGAGGGCGAACGCCAGCGTAGTCGGCCGCTGGACGTGGAATCCTGAGACAAGACGAACCCAAGGCAGGAGGAGGGAAGGTATGAAGGGCGTGGAACGTGAAGTCATCAACCCGCGCGGCGTGCCCGATACGTTGCAGTACGGTTTCAGCCAGGCGGTGATGGTCAAGGGAGGCTATCGCGTGCACCTCTCGGGACAGGTCGGGGTCGATGCCCACGAATGCCTGGTCGGACCCGATCTCGAGGGGCAGACCTTTGCGGCGCTGGACAATATCGCCGCGATCCTTGGCACCTTGGGCGGCGATCTGACCGACGTGGTGATGATGCGGATCTATATCGCCGAGGCTGCCCGCTACGACCAGGAAGGTGTAGTGCAGGCGCTGCGTTCGCGTTTCCCCAAGGCCCCGCCGGCGACCTCCTGGGTGATCGTCAGCGGGCTCTCGGAGCCGGAGTGGCTGATCGAGATCGAGGCGGAGGCGGTGCTGCCGGACTAGGCCAGCGCTTTCTCTTCCTCGGGCTCGGCGGCATGCGCCGGCGGCTGCCAGGCATTGATGGGAGTCTGCAGTTTCATGTGCATGCGCTCCACCACGAAGTCGACGAAGGTGCGTACCTTGGGCGAGATGAGGCTGCCGCCGGGGAACACGGCGTGCAGCTCCGTCTCGGGACCTTCCCACTCCTCTAGGATACGCCGCGGGCGCTCGGTTTCCGGGCCAAGGCAGACGACGAACTCGCTGGCCAGCATGACGCCCTGGCCGTCGGCCAGCAGGTTGCGCAGCACGAAGGGATCGTTGGCGATGGCTACGGGATCGACCTCGGCCTCGATCGCTTCGCCGCTCTGTGCATGGCGCAGGTGCCAGAGGAAACGCTGCCCGCGCCGATCTTTGCTGTTGGCCAGGGCGGGAAGGCCAACGAGTTCCGAGGGGTGACGCGGTTCACCGTAGCGGGCCACGTAACCTTCACTGGCATAGACGTAGGAGCGGTAGCGCGCCAGCGTGCGGGCCATCAGGGAGGAATCGGGCAGGGGGCCGACGCGCAGGGCGACATCGATCTGCTCGGCCACCAGGTCGAGACGTTCGTTGGAGAGCACCAGCTCGATGCGCACCTGGGGATAGAGCTTGCGAAAGTCCTCGATCAGTACCGAGGTGAATTCGGTACACAGGGTGAAGGGGGCGGTCACTCGTAGCCAGCCGCGCGGGCTCTCTTCGAGATGCTGCACGGCCTTTTCCGCTTCGCCCAGGTCGCGAACGATGCGGTTGCAATAATCGAAGTAGATGGAGCCTGCCTCGGTGAGGCTCAGCCTGCGGGTGGTGCGATGCAGCAGGCGGGCGCCCAGGCGCTGTTCGAGCGTCTGCACCTTGCGGCTGACGGTGGTCTTGGAGAGGCGAAGTTGCTTGGCGGCGGCAATGAAGCTGCCCTGCTCCACGACCTTGGCAAAGATCAGGGCATCGTTGAGGTCTTGCAGCATGGTCATTGTCCTGTGCCGTGCATGCAATGTCAGGGAGGGGAAACACTGCAGAGCAAGAGAAGACGAGAACGGCTGCACGGTGACTGTCCCGCCAATGGGACAGTATTTCCCTCTTGGCCCGACTAATCAAGTACCCGGTAACCCTATATGGTGGCATTCGGCAAAGTTTGCAGTTGTCGATTAATAACGCCGCCAAACGACATTAATTGCGATAGGAAAAAGGGGCTAAGCAAAATTAACCCGCAAAGAGATTGTCGGCCAAGTCTTATATCGGCACTGCGAACTGCTACTTGGTATGGGGAGAAAAGAAACAATGAACGTCCACAAGATGTTCGAGAAGAGAGACGGTCGGCGAACGCTCATGGTTATCGCCATGGTCGCCGGGCTCGTCGTTCTGACAGGATGCGAGAGCCAGGCCGACACCCAGGCGGGCGCCGAGCAGGGGCCGCCGCCGCCTCAGGTCAGCGTGGCCCAGGTGCTGGTCGAAGACGTGGAACTGTGGGACGCCTTCACCGGCCGGATCGAGGCGGTGGAGACGGTCGACCTGCGCCCGCGCGTGTCGGGCTACATCGAGAGCGTCAACTATAGCGAAGGCCAGGAGGTCGAGAAGGGCGACGTGCTGTTCGTCATCGATCAGCGCCCCTATCGCGCCGAGCTGGAGCGAGCCGAAGCCGAGTTGCAGCGTGCCCGGGCGCGTGCCGAGCTGGCACGCAGCGAAGCCGCACGGGCCGAGGCGCTGTCGCAAAGCCGCTCGATTTCGCGCGAGGAGCTGGATCAGCGTCGCGCGGCGGCGGCCACTGCGGAAGCCGACATCCTGGCGGCCCAGGCCATCGCCGAGACGGCCAGGCTCAACATGGAGTTCACCGAGGTACGTGCGCCCATTGCCGGGCGCACCGGGCGAGCGCTGGTCACGCCGGGCAACCTCGTTTCCGAAGCCACGCCGTTGACCCGGATCGTCGCTCTGGATCGGGTCCACGTGCACTTCCACAGCGACGAGCAGGCCTACCTGCGCTACGACGCGATGTCGCGCAACGGCGAGCGGGCGGAGTTCCGTGGCTCGAGCCTGCCGGTACGCGTCGGCTTGGCCAACGACGAGGGATATCCCTACCGCGGCGAGGTCGACTTCGTCGACAACCATCTCGATGCCGAGGCCGGTACCATCCTGACCCGCGCCGTGCTCGACAACAGTGAGGGCCGCTTCGCTCCTGGCATGTACGCTCGCGTGCAGCTGCTGGCGGGCAGCGCCGAGGACACCTTGCTGATCGACGACAAGGCGGTGCTCACCGATCAGGACCGCAAGTACGTCTACGTGGTCGACGCAGAGGGGCGCGCCATGCGCCGCGACGTGCAGCTCGGGCGCATGGCCGATGGGCTGCGTGTCGTCGCCGCTGGTCTCGAACCTGGCGACCAGGTGGTCGTGAATGGTGCCCAGCGGATCTTCTTCCCGGGGATGCCGGTGGCGGCGGAGAGCGTCGACATGCGCGGCCAGGCCGAGGGCGGCAACGAACTGGCCGCCAGGCCCTGACCGCCAGGCCCCGCTGCCTGCTGACACAACAACGCAATAACCCCTGAACGATCTTCGGTGCGGATGTGGCTGTCCGCGCCGGGAGGGAGTCTTGTCATGGATTTCGCCAAGTTCTTCGTCGACCGGCCGATCTTCGCCGCGGTGCTGTCGATCCTGATATTCATCGCCGGCGCCATCACCATCCCGCTGCTGCCGGTCAGCGAATACCCCGACGTGGTGCCGCCCACCGTGCAGGTGCGCGCGGTCTATCCCGGCGCCAACCCCAGGGAGATCGCCGAAACGGTGGCCACACCGCTGGAGGAGGCGATCACCGGAGTCGAGAACCTGATGTACATGAAGTCGGTGGCCGGCTCCGACGGGGTGTTGGCGATGACGCTGACCTTCCGCCCCGGCACCGACCCGGACGAGGCCCAGGTGCAGGTGCAGAACCGGGTCAGCCAGGCGCTGGCGCGGCTGCCCGAGGCAGTGCGCCGCCAGGGCGTGACCACCGACAAGCAGTCACCCGACCTGACCATGGTGCCGCAGCTGATCTCGCCCGATGGCCGCTACGACAGCACCTACCTGCGCAACTACGCGGCGCTGCACGTACGCGACGAGCTGGCACGCCTGCCCGGCGTGGGCCAGGCGATGCTGTTCGGCGCCGGCGACTATGCCATGCGGGTGTGGATCGATCCCGACCGTGCCGCGGCGCGGGGGCTCACCGCCGGTGACGTGATCGCAGCAATTCGCGAGCAGAACGTGCAGGTTTCGGCCGGTCAGCTCGGTGCGCCGCCGACGCCGACCACGTCCGACTTCCTGGTCTCGATCAACGCCCAGGGACGCCTGACCACCGAGGAGGAGTTCGGCAACATCGTGGTCAAGGCGGGCAGCGACGGGCAGATCACCTACCTCTCCGACGTGGCGCGTATCGAACTCGGTGCCGCCGAGTATTCGCTGCGGGCGCTGCTCGACAACCAGCAGGCGGTGGCCATCGGTATCTTCCAGGCGCCCGGTTCCAACGCCATTGCGCTCTCCGATGCGGTGCGCGACAAGATGGAGGAACTCTCCCAGCGCTTCCCCGAAGGCGTGGAGTACACCATCGTCTACGATCCCACGGTGTTCGTACGCGACTCGATCAAGTCGGTGATCAAGACCCTGCTCGAGGCGGTATTGCTGGTGGTGCTGGTGGTCACGCTGTTCCTGCAGACCTGGCGCGCCTCGGTGATCCCGCTGCTGGCGGTACCGGTGTCGATCGTGGGCACCTTCGCCGTGCTCTATCTGCTGGGATTCTCGATCAACACCCTGACGCTGTTCGGCCTGGTGCTGGCGATCGGCATCGTGGTCGACGACGCCATCGTGGTGGTGGAGAACGTCGAACGCAACATCGAGGAGGGGCTCGCCCCGCTGGCGGCGGCCCACCAGGCCATGCGCGAGGTGAGCGGGCCGATCATCGCCATCTCGGTGGTCTTGTGCGCGGTGTTCGTGCCGATGGCCTTCCTCGAGGGGGTCACCGGCCAGTTCTATCGCCAGTTTGCGGTGACCATCGCCATCTCCACGGTGATCTCGGCAATCAACTCGCTGACGCTGTCGCCGGCGCTGGCGGCGATGCTGCTCAAGCCCCACGACGCGCCGAAGGATCGCCTGTCGCGGCTGATCGACTTCCTGTTTGGCTGGCTGTTCCGCCCCTTCAACCGCTTCTTCAACGCCAGCTCCAATGGCTACCAGGGCGGCGTGGCGCGCAGCCTGCGCCGGCGTGGCGCCGTGTTCGCCGTCTACGCGCTGCTGCTGGCGGGTACCGGCGTGATGTTTCAGATGGTGCCGGGGGCTTCATTCCCACCCAAGACAAGATGTACCTGATCGGCGGTGCCAAGCTGCCCGAAGGGGCCTCGCTCGATCGTACCGAGGCGGTGATCCGGCGCATGACCGAACTGGCGCTGGAGACCGAAGGCGTGACCTCGGCGGTGGCCTTCCCCGGGCTCAACCCGCTGCAGTTCACCAACACGCCCAACACCGGCACGGTGTTCTTCGGCCTCGACCCGTTCGAGTCGCGTTCGCGCAGCGCCGAGGAGATCGTCGGTGAACTCAACGGCAAGTTCGGCGCCATGCAGGAGGCGTTCAGCTTTGCCTTCACCCCGCCGGCGATCCTCGGGATCGGTTCGGGCTCGGGCTTCTCGCTGTTCATCCAGGACCGCGCCGGGCTCGGCTACGGCGAGCTGCAGCAGGCGGTGGACGGTTTCAGCGGCGCGCTGATGCAGGCACCGGGCATGGGCTACCCGATCACCTCCTACCAGTCCAACGTGCCGCAGCTCGACCTGCACGTCGACCGGGTCAAGGCCAAGACCCAGGGCGTGGCGCTGACCGACCTGTTCGAGACCTTGCAGGTCTACCTCGGCTCGGTCTACGTCAACGACTTCAACCGCTTCGGGCGCACCTGGCAGGTGATGGCCCAGGCCGATGGCGACTTCCGCATGGACGTGGCCAACATCGATCGCCTGCGTACCCGTAACGTCTATGGAGAGATGGTGCCGATCGGCAGCATGATCCGCATCGACCAGACCTTCGGGCCCGACCCGGTGATTCGCTACAACGGCTACCCGGCGGCGGACCTGATGGGCGAGGCCGACCCGCGGGTGCTGTCGTCGAGCCAGGCCATCCAGGTGGTGGAGCAGCTCGCCGCGGGGGTGCTGCCAGCCGGCATGGCCTTCGAATGGACCGACCTGAGCTATCAGCAGGTCAACCAGGGCGGGGCGGCGCTGATCGTGTTCCCGCTCGCCATCCTGCTGGTGTTCCTGGCGCTCGCCGCGCTCTATGAGAGCTGGACGTTGCCGCTGGCGGTGATCCTGATCGTGCCGATGTGCATGCTCTCGGCGCTGATTGGCGTGAAGCTCACCGGCGGCGACAACAATATCTTCGTCCAGGTGGGGCTGGTGGTGTTGATCGGCCTGGCGTGCAAGAACGCCATTCTGATCGTCGAGTTCGCCCGCGAGCTGGAGATACAGGGTCGCGGCATCGTCGAGGCGGCGTTGGAGGCGTGCCGCCTGCGCCTGCGTCCGATCATCATGACTTCGATCACCTTCACCGCCGCGGTGGTGCCGCTGATGCTGGCCGGCGGTGCCGGCGCCGAGGTGCGCCAGGCACTGGGCACGGCGGTGTTCGCCGGCATGCTCGGCGTGACCCTGTTCGGCCTGTTCCTGACCCCAGTGTTCTACGTCGCCCTGCGCAAGCTGGTCACGCGTGGGCAGGCCGAACCTCGCGACGCACAGCCCGTGGAGGGGCTTACCATGCCTGAACTGGCCACACGCAAGAGAACCATGCGACACCTGCTGCCGTTGCCGCTTTTCCTGGCGCTGGCCGCCTGTGCGGTGGGGCCTGACTACCGTGCGCCGACACTGCCCGAACCCGCCGCCCTGGTACGTGCCGAGCCGGAGCTGGTCACCACGGAAGCCGTCGAGCGGGAATTCTGGCGCGGCTTTGACGATGCGCTGCTGACCGAGCTGATCGAGGAGGCCTTCGACGCCAACCACGACCTGCGCATCGCCCTGGCGCGCCACGACCGCAGCCTGGCGCTGCTGCGCCAGTCGCGTCGCGACCTGGCGCCCAGCGTCACCGCCCAGGGCGGCGCCGCCCACCAGCGTGCCAGTGCCGACCAGATGCCCGAGGCGACGCGCTCCCAGCGCGACTTCGAGAGCTATGATGCCGGCGTCGCCGCGCTGTGGGAGCTCGACTTCTTCGGCCGCGTACGACGCGCCGTGGAAGCCCAGCAGGCCGAAGCGGAAGCATCGGCCGCCGATGTGCGCGCCATGCAGGTGGTGGTGGTCGGCGAGCTGGTCGATCAGTACATGCGCCTGCGCGGCCTGCAGGAGCAGCTGCGCGTGGCCGAGGCCAATGCCGACTACCAGCGTGAGTCGCTGGACTTGGTGGAGGCACGGCTGGAGGCCGGGCGCGGCACCGAGTTCGACAGCGTACGTGCCCGGGCGCAGCTCGAGAGCACGCTGTCGCGCATCCCGGCGCTTCGGGCCGAGATCGCCGCCATTACCCATCGCCTGGCGGTGCTGACCGGGCGCGAGCCCGCCGCGCTGGTCGCCCGGCTGGAGGCACCCGCGCCACTACCGGCACTGCCGGACCAGGTGGCGACCGGACTGCCTGGCGAGCTGCTGCGTCGACGCCCGGACATCGCCGCCGCCGAGCGACGCCTGCATGCCGCCACCGCCAGCATCGGCGTGGCCACCGCCGACCTCTACCCGCGCTTCACCCTGAGCGGCCTGCTCGGTACCCAGGCCGCCAGCACCGGCGACCTGTTCGGCCGTGACAGCGAGACACGGCTGGTGGCGCTGGGGGTGGACTGGTCGTTTCTCGACAGTGGCCGGGTGAGGGCGCGCATGGCAGCGGCCGATGCCGACGCCGAAGCCAACCTGGCACGCTACGAGCAGACCGTGCTGCTGGCGCTGGAGGAAGCCGAGACGGCACTTGCCCGCTACGCCCAATCGCTGCGTGAACGTGAGCACCTGGCGGCTGCCGCCGAGGCCAGCACCGAGGCGGCCCGTCAGGCGCGGGTACGCTTCGAGGTCGGCGTGATCGATTTCCTCGAGGTGATCGATAGCGAGCGTTCACGACTCGAGGCCGAGGATGGCCTGGCGCGAGCCAACGTGCGCGCTTCCACCGCCCTGGTGGGACTCTACCGGGCGCTGGCCGGCGGCTGGGACGAGCGCATGGATGAGCCGCGCCAGGCGAGTGCCGAACCTGCGCTGACCTCCACCTGAGGAGGGCAAGCCTCTGGCTTGCCCTTTGAAGACGAACCGGCACGGCGCCATGCGCCGTGCCGGTTCATCTTGTCGCATGCCTCTCGGCACCCTCCCTATCACGACCGCCCCAGTAAGCACTTGCTGACCTGCAACGGTCGAGAAGGCTACGCCATCCCCCACTTTCTGTTATGCTGCTTGCCTTCCATTTACCCTCGGTTCGTGCTTTCAGGCACTCCCGCTTCTTCTTGCTGGCCGTCTCGGCATCGCTCAATTTCTTTCAGGTCTCTTTCCGTGTCCGACTCTCCCAACCACGGGGCCTTTGCCTCGCTGCCGCTGGCGCCACCGCTGTTGGCCAATCTCGATTCGCTCGGCTACCACGCCATGACGCCGGTGCAGGCCGCCAGCCTGCCGCCGGTGCTGGCGGGCCGCGACGTGATTGCCCGGGCCAGGACCGGCTCGGGCAAGACCGCGGCGTTCGGTCTGGGGCTGCTTTCGCGCCTCGATGTCTCGCGCTTTCAGGTCCAGGCGCTGGTGCTATGCCCCACGCGCGAGCTGGCCGACCAGGTGGCCGGCGAGATCCGGCGGCTGGCGCGCACGTTGCCCAACGTCAAGGTGCTGACCTTGTGCGGCGGGGCGCCCTTCGGCCCGCAGCTGGCCTCGCTGGCGCATGGCGCGCATGTGGTGGTGGGCACGCCCGGCCGCATCGAAGAGCATCTGCGCAAGGGCGCGCTCGATCTCGCCACGCTCGGCATGCTGGTGCTGGACGAGGCCGACCGCATGCTCGACATGGGCTTCCAGCCCAGCCTGGAGGCGATCGTCGACGCGACGCCCGCCAGCCGCCAGACCCTGCTGTTCAGCGCCACTTACAGCGACGAGGTCAGGGGCATCGCCCAGGGGCTGATGCGTGACCCGGCCGAGGTAGCGGTGGCCGAAAGCCATGACGAGAGCACCATCCGCCAGCGCATCTACCGGGTGGCCGACGAGACGGAGCGCTTTGCTGCGCTGCGTGGGCTGCTGCTGCAGCACCGGCCGCGCTCCAGCGTGGTGTTCTGCAACACCCGGCGCGAGGCCCAGGAGCTCGCCGACGCCCTCGCTGAGGCGGGCTTCAGTGCCCTGGCGCTGCACGGCGACCTGGAGCAGCGCGATCGCGACCGCATCCTGGTCCTGTTCGCCAACCGCAGCGTTTCCATCCTGGTGGCCACCGACGTGGCGGCCCGCGGGCTGGATATCGCCGCGCTGGATGCGGTATTCAACTACCAGATCGCCCGCGACCTGGAGGTCCACGTGCATCGCGTCGGACGAACCGGCCGCGCCGGCGGCTCCGGCATCGCCTGTACCCTGGTCGGCGAGAGCGAGGCCTATCGCCTCGAGCGGCTGAACGAATTCCTCGGTGAGCCGCTGGAGGAGGCACCGCTGCCGCCGCGCAGCGTGCTGACGCGGGAGCCGTTCCTGCCACAGATGGCCACGCTGCAGCTCGACGGCGGCAAGAAGCAGAAGGTGCGCCCCGGCGATATTCTCGGTGCCTTGACCGGCGAGGGTGGCATCGAGGGAGCTCAGGTGGGCAAGATCAAGGTGCTGGAGCGCAGCGCCTACGTGGCGGTGCAGCGCGAAGTCGCCAAGGCGGCGCTTGCCCAGCTCGGCACGGGCAAGCTCAAGGGGCGCTCGTTTCGCGCCCGGCGTGTCAGCCGCTGATGGCCGCTTTAGAACAGTAGGAGGATAGGTGAAGGTACCTAAACGATTGCAGCCGCTGATCGACGACGGCTTGATCGACGTAGTCGAGAGCCAGTTGATGAGCGGCAAGGAAGCCCAGGTCTTCGTGGTGATTTCCCACGGCGAGCGGCGCTGCGCCAAGGTCTTCAAGGAGGCCAAGCAGCGCAGCTTCAAGCAGGCGGTGCAGTACCAGGAGGGGCGCCGCGAACGCAACAGCCGCCGCTCACGGGCCATGGCCAAGAAGACCCGCTACGGCCAGAAGGAGCAGGAGCAGGCCTGGCTCAACGCCGAAGTCGATGCCCTCTACCGGCTGGCGGCAGCGGACGTGCGGGTACCGCAGCCCTACGGCTTCATCGACGGCGTGCTGCTGATGGAGATGATCAGCGATGCCGAGGGCCTGACCGCCCCGCGCCTGGACGACGTGATCCTGAGCCCCGAGCAGGCCCGCGAGTACTACGCCAAGATCCTGCGCGACGTGGTCAAGATGCTGTGCGCCGGCCTGGTGCACGGCGATCTCTCCGAGTTCAACGTGCTGCTGGCCGCCGACGGTCCGGTGATCATCGACCTGCCCCAGGCGGTGGACGCCGCCGGCAACAACAGCGCCGAGTGGATGTTCGAGCGCGACGTGGACAACATGCGCCGCTACTTCGGCCGCTTCGCCCCGGAGCTGCTCGGCACTGACTACGGTAAGGAGATCTGGGCGCTCTACGAAGCTGGCGAGCTGCATCCCGAGAGCCGGCTGACCGGCTGCTTCGAGCATGACACCGGCACCGTGGACGTGAATGAGCTGATGAGCGTGATCGACGACGTGCGCGAGGAGGAGGCCTACCGCCAGGGGAGGCGCAACCGCAGCGACGAGCCCGGCGTGGAGGAGGCCGCCGAGGAGTGGCGGGAATCCCAGCGGGAGCGTTGAGCCGAATTGGAGTACTCTTTCGAATCATCTCCAATAACCGAGCGAGGATCGCCATGTCGTTGCGTAAGACGTTGCCCATCCATTCCGGACGCTGGCTTGCCATTGCCTTGGCCCTGCTGCTGGCAGGCTGCCAGATGCAGCCACCGGAGCCACCCGACGAGGACAAGGCGGCCATCGACCGCATGCTGGGGCTGATCGACGAGCGGCTCGACGTGGCGCCGCTGGTGGCCCAGTCCAAGTGGAACAGTGGCGCGCCTATCGAGGCGCCGGAACGCGAGGCGCAGATCCTCGACCAGGTGGCGGAGGATGCCGAAGCCGCCGGCGTCGACGAGGACTTCGCCCGGCGCTTCTTCGAGAAGCAGTTCGAAGCCAGCAAGCAGATCCAGCGGCGCCTGCACCACCAATGGCTGCAGGAAGGGCGTTCCACTTTCGCCGACCCGCCCGACCTCGCCGAGGAGGTGCGCCCGGTGCTCGACCGCCTGACGCCACAGCTGATCGAAGCGCTGGCCGATATACAGCGTATCGCCGAAGTGGAAGGCGCAGGGCGCTACCTCGAACGGCGCGCGACAGAGCTGATCCAGGACGACTTCGACGGCGAGCCGCGTGACGTCTCGATCCAGCCGTTGGTGGAGCGCCTCACACCCTAGCGCAAGGGGATGAGTCAGAGCGCCCACGCTGCGGGATGCCCCGCCTTGAGCACGCCCTGCTCGTCCCAGTCGTCCCAGCCGGCGAAGGGGATCGGCGCCTCGCCGTCGAGCCCTTCCAGTCGCCGTGCCCAGGCGGCCTTCTCCGCTTCCAGGCGTTCACGAAATGCCGCCTCGTCCTGGTAGCTCAGCCCGCCGCCCTGCACCCCGTAGGTGACCTGGGGCGGCAGCACCTGTACCCCGAGGTAGTAGAGCGAGTAGTGGATCGGCCACAGCAGCGCCACGATATGGCCGCTGCGGCCATGCCGGGTGAAGGTCGGCGCCGGGGCGCCGGTGGTCACCGAGAGCATCACCCGCTTGTCGGGGAAACGGCCGCGGTCGTAGCGCATGCGGCCCGAATAGAGCCCACCGTAGACGAATACCCTATCGAACCAGCCCTTGAGCATGGCCGGCTGGGCGTGCCACCACAGCGGGAACTGCAGGATCACCAGGTCGGCGCGCTCCAGGCGTTCGATCTCACGCTTCACGTCGGTGGGCAGGGTGCCGCCTTCAAAAGCGCTGCGCTGCTCGGTGAGGGGAAGAATGTCTCGGGCTCGGCCCGTTCGACGTAGTGGCCAGGCCGCTCCAGCGGATCGAATCCCTCGGCGTAGAGATCCGAGACCTCGACACGGTAGCCTTGCCGCTGCAGAGTCTCGACGGCGACGTCCTTCAGGGCGCCATTGAACGAGCGCGGTTCGGGGTGGCAGAACACGATCAGGGCATGCATCTTGGGTCTCCGCTTCGCTGGCCTACGTGATGCGTGCCTTCAGGCTATGCTGTACGCTGACGAACCGACATTCCCAAAATATGACAGCCGACTTTGCATGACTGAACATCCCGCCAGAGAGGATCTTGCATGAAAGCCGTGGTCTACGAGGCCTTTTCCGCTCCGCCGCAAATCCAGCACGTTCCCGATCCGACGCCGGAAGCACACGGCGTGGTGGTCAAGGTGATGGCGACGGGCGTGTGCCGCAGCGACTGGCACGGTTGGATGGGCCACGACCCCGACATACGGCTCCCTCACGTGCCGGGGCACGAACTGGCGGGCATCGTCGAGGCGGTGGGCAAGGACGTGACGCAATGGCGAGTGGGCGATCGCGTCACGGTGCCCTTCGTCGGCGGCTGCGGCAGCTGCCCCGAGTGCTACTCGGGTAACCACCAGGTCTGCGACAGCCAGTTCCAGCCCGGATTCACTCACTGGGGCTCCTTTGCCCAATACGTCGGCATCCACCAGGCGGACATCAACCTGGTGGCCTTGCCGGAGACGCTGGACTTCGCCACGGCGGCCAGCCTGGGCTGTCGTTTCGTGACCTCGTTTCGCGCCGTGGTCGACCAGGGCAAGGCGTCTGCGGCCAGTGGGTCGCGGTGCACGGCTGCGGCGGTGTCGGCCTCTCCGCGATCATGATCGCCAATGCCGTGGGCGCCAACGTGGTGGCCGTCGATATCTCTGCCGAGAAGCTCCAGTTGGCCCGCGAGCTGGGCGCGGTGGCCACCGTGAACGCAACCGATGTGGCAGACGTCGCCGAGGCGGTCATCGAGGTGACGCGGGGCGGTGCCCACGTGTCGCTGGATGCGCTGGGGCACCCCACTACCTGTTTCAACTCGATCAGCAATTTGCGCAAGCGCGGCAAGCACGTTCAGGTCGGGCTCATGCTGGCCGATCACAGCACGCCGGCCATTCCGATGAGCAAGGTGATCGCCAACGAGCTCGAGATTCTGGGCAGCCACGGCATGCAGGCCTATCGCTACGGCGCCATGCTCGACATGATCCAGACCGGGAAGCTGGCGCCCGAGAAGCTGGTTGGCCAAAGGATCGACCTGGAACAGTCGATCAAGGCGCTGACGAGCATGGACGAGTTCCAGGGTGTTGGCGTAACCGTGGTCACCGAATTCTGAGACGGGAAACTGCCAGGCCGTGCTGATGGGGGCGGATCGTGAATGAGCAGTCGCTGCACTGGGACGACCTACGCGTGGTACAGGCCATCGCCGAGGCGGGGTCGCTGTCCGGCGCCGGGCGGCGGCTGGGGGCCAGCCACGCCACGGTGTTCCGCCGGCTGAACGCCATCGAGCGGCGCCTGGGCGTGGCGCTGTTCGAGCGCTCGCGCACGGGCTACGCACCGACCCCGGCGGGGAGGACCTGGCGGCGACCGCCGCTCGCGTGGAGACCGAGGTGCTGGGGCGGAGCGGCGCGTGGTGGGGCGTGACCTGCGCCTCTCCGGCACCATCCGCGTGACCACCACCGATACGCTGCTGATGGGGCTGCTGTCGCCGATCTTTGCCGACTTCCAGCGTACGCATCCCGAGATCGTGCTCGAGGTGGCGGTCTCCAATCAGCTGTTCAATCTCTCCCAGCGCGATGCCGACGTGGCGGTGCGGCCCTCGCCCACGCCACCCGAGCATCTGGTGGGGCGGCGGATCGGCACCATCGCCCAGGCCATTTACGCCCGTTCCGATGGCGCCGCCGATGCCTGGGTCGGGCCGGATCGCCATCTGGGCTATGCCGCGCTCGACGCCTGGATGGCCAAGCAAGGAGCGAATGCGTGCTGCCGCTATCGCGTCGACACCATGTTCGGCATGCTGGCCGCCGCCCGCGACGGGCTGGGCCGTGCCGTGCTGCCCAGCTATCTCGCCGATGCCGAACCGACCCTTACGCGACTCGGCGAGCCGATCCCCGAGCTCGCCACCGACCTGTGGCTGCTGACTCACCCCGACCTGCGCCGGGTGGCGCGCATCCGTGCCTTCATGGCCTTCGTGGCCGAGGTGCTGGTCGCCGACGAGCGCTTGCAGCAATCTCACGGCATGGAATAGCGACTCAACCGCCACCGGCCTGGCGGGAAAAGTAGCGCCCGGGGCTGACGCCGAGGCTGCGGCGAAAGGCGGCGATGAAGGCGCTCGGCGATTCGTAACCGACCTCCTGAGACACGGCCGTGACCGGGCGCCCTTCCGCTAGCATGGGCAGGGCGGCGAGCAGGCGGGCCTGCTGACGCCAAGCGGCGAAGCCCATGCCGGTCTGCGCCTGGAAGCGCCGTGCCAGGGTGCGTGGCGAGGCACCGACCGTGCGGCCCCAGGTGGCCAGGTTGTCCCGGTTGGCCGGGTCGTCGCGCAGGGCGGCGCAGATCCGCTGCAGCGCGGGGTCGTCGGGCTCGGGGAGGTGCAGCGGCAAGGTGGGCCCCTCGTGCAGCTCATCCAGCAGCACCGCGACCAAGCGTGCTCCGGCACCGTGGGCGGTCGCCTCGGCCGGCAGCTCCATCAAGCGCAGTATCAGCTCGCGCAGCAGCGGCGAGACGTTGACCACGCGCGGCTGGGTTGGTAACCCGGTAGGCGCTCGTCGAGATAGAGCGTGCGCAGCTTCACGGCCCGATGCATCAGCAGGGCATGCTCCAGGCGAGCCGGTATCCATACCGCGAGCTGGGGCGGCACCACCCACCATCCCGCCGGGGTCGAGACCGTCATCACGCCGTGGGTGGCGAAGACGAGCTGAGTGCGCAGATGATGATGGCGGCCGGTATCCCAGCCGGCAGGATAGTCGCAGGCATAGGGCTGTACCGGACCCGAGGCGCTCTCGATGCGCCGCTGCAGGGCTTCACGTGAGAGGGGCAGGGAGTGGGCCAGAGTGTTAAGCATGTTGTCCGTTATGCGATATATCTTGTCAGAATGGCGAGAGAAGTCGCCTCGACTCCAGTTTAGCCTGAAAGTCCGGCAATCCTGGAGTCTGGTCATGAGCGGCAATCGCGTTCGGTTACTGTTCCTCAATGTGGGGCACGCCTATGCCCACTATTTCATGCTGATCCATCCCACCGTGGCGGTGGCGCTCGAGAGTCGCGGTCAGGGCGATTACGGTGCGCTGCTGTTGCCGGCCACGGCGGGCTTCGTTGCCTTTGCCGCCTTCACCCTGCCGGCGGGCTGGCTGGGCGACCGCTGGAGCCGGCACGGCATGATGGCCGTGATGTTCCTGGGGCTCGGCGCGGCTTCCCTGCTCACCGCTTTCGCCAGCAGCCCCTTCCAGATGGCGGCCGGGCTGTTCCTCATGGGCAGCTTCGCGGCGATCTATCATCCCGTCGGCATCGCCCTGGTCGCGGAGAGCGGCGAAGGGGTTGGCCAGGCGCTGGGCGTGAACGGCGTGTGGGGCAACATGGGCGTCGCGGCGGCGCCGCTGGTGACCGGAGCGCTCACGGGCATGTTCGGCTGGCAGGCGGCCTTCCTGATTCCCGGCGCGTTGTGCCTGGCGAGCGGTATCGCCTACCTGATGCTGGTACCGGCCGAACGCGGTAAGCGTGAGGCGTCCGCTGCCGCCGCCGAACCCCCGGCAGCGGTGCCGACCGCGGTGGCGCTGCCGGGCCGAATCCTCGCCTACCTGGTCATCACGGCGCTGATGGGCGGGCTCGTGTTTGCGGCCACCACCGTGGTGCTGCCCAAGGTCATGGAGGACGCCTTCAACGGTGGCGGGAATGGCCTGGTCAGCGCTGCCGGCCTGGCATCGATGGTCTTTGCCTGCGCCTCCGTGGCGCAACTCGTCACCGGCAGGGCCGTGGACAGGGTCTCGCCGCGGCAATTGATGCTGTTGCTGGCGCTGTTGCAGGTGCCGCTGTTCCTGCTGATGGGGCAAGCTGGGCAGTGGTGGGTCGTGGCGTTGTCGCTGGGGCTGATGATAACGGTGTTCGGCGTCATTCCCGTGCAGGACGCCATCGTGGCGCGCCATACCGCAAGCGACTGGCGAGCACGGGTCTATGCCGTAAAGTACGTGCTGTCGCTGGGCGTCGGTGCCCTGGCCGTGCCGATCGTGGCCTGGGGGTACGATCCGGCCAGCGGCTTCGTCCGTCTCTACCTGCTGCTGGCCGCCTGTGCCGTCGGCGTGGCGCTGGCCGCGCTGCTGCTGCCGGCCCGGCGCTACGCGCAGGCGGCTCTGGGCGATAGCCAGTAACATTGAGGGCAACAGAGTGTGCACGGGCGGTTCGGCGTGGCGCATCAGGAAAATGGAGGACACGATGAAGCTCTCTTCCCGGGCGACCGAACGGCCGCTACCCAAGGAGGCCGTGGCCGCCTTCGACATCATCGTTCGCGAGCTGGGCGGGAGCGTGGTCGGCGTCTATCTGTTCGGCTCGGCGCTCACCGGCGGCCTGCGCCCCAATAGCGATGTGGACGTGCTGGCAATCGTCGGCCGGCCGCCCGAGGAGCCGGTGCGTCGGCGCCTGGTCGAGGCGCTGATGCGGGTCTCCGGTAGCCCGGCAGACGACGGCTCGCCCCGGCCGTTGGAGGTGACGGTGCTGTGCCGGCAGGCGCTGGTGCCGTGGCGCTACCCACCGAGGAGTGAGCTGGTCTACGGCGAATGGTTGCGGGACGAGTTCGAGCAGGGCCGCATTCCGCCGGCGACTACCGATCCCGACCTGGCCGTGGTGCTGACCACCGCCAGGCAGGCGAGCCTGGCCCTGTGCGGGCCGGAACTCGCGGAGCTGATCGCGCCGATCCCTGAGGCGGACCTGCGACGGGCGATCGTCGATTCGCTGCCCGGCCTGATCGATGGCTTGCCGGGCGACGAGCGCAACGTGCTGCTGACCCTGGCACGAATGTGGATGACCCTCGAGACGGGAGAGATCGCGCCCAAGGATGTGGCCGCCGCCTGGGTGCTGGAACGCCTGCCCCCCGAGCACCAGGCCATGATGGCGCTGGCGCGGCGCGGTTATCTTGATGGGGACGGCGACGACTGGCCACAGCGTATGCCCCAGGTGGAAGCGCTGGCGGCCTATCTGCGGCGCGCCATTGCTTGCGCTTCCTCCGGCATGATGGACTAGTCTCTTGGCACTCTCAGTAAATGCCAAAGGCAGTGAAAAGATAGAGGAGTGCCGAGATGAAAGTGGTAACCCTGAAGAGCCCCGGCGGGCTGGACCAGCTGCAAGTCGTCGAGCGGGAGGCACCCGGTGAGCCGGGACCGGGCGAGATCCTAGTGCGCGTGCATGCCAGTTCGCTCAACTTCCATGACTACGGCGTGGTGTCCGGCAAGATGCCGACCGAGGATGGTCGCATTCCCATGTCCGACGGCGCAGGCGTGGTCGAGGCGGTGGGCGAGGGCGTCGAGGCGTTCGCCGTGGGCGATGCGGTGGTCTCGACCTTCTTCCCCTACTGGCTCGACGGCCCTGCGCGGGTCGGCGATTTCAAGACCACGCCCGGCGACGGTGTCGACGGCTACGCGCGCGAGCAGGTCATTCGCCCGGCCACCTGGTTCACCCACGCGCCGAAGGGCTACAGCCACGAGGAGGCCGCCACGCTGACCACCGCGGGCCTCACCGCCTGGCGCGCGCTGGTGGTGGACGGCCACCTCAAGGCCGGCGATACCATCCTCACGCTGGGTACCGGCGGCGTTTCCATCTTCGCCCTGCAGTTCGCCAAGGCCATGGGGGCGCGGGTGATCTCCACCTCGTCCTCCGACGAGAAGATCGAACGGCTCAAGCAGCTCGGCGCCGATCACACCCTCAACTACAAGGCCGAGCCGGAGTGGGGCAAGAAGGTGAAGGCGCTGACCGACGGCCAGGGCGTCGACCATGTGATCGAGGTCGGTGGGCCGGGTACGCTGCCGCAGTCCATCGACGCCGTGCGCATCGGCGGTCATATCTCGCTGATCGGCGTGTTGACCGGGCGTGGGGGCGAGGTACCCACCGCCAAGCTGATGGCCAAGCAGGCGCGCCTGCAGGGACTGATCGTCGGCAGCCGCATCCACCAGCAGGAGATGGTGCGTGGCATCGAGGCCAGCGGCGTACGCCCGATCATCGACAGCACCTTCAAGCTCGAGGAGATCGCCGACGCCTTCCGCCACGAGGAGGCGGGGCGTCACTTCGGCAAGATCTGCCTGTCGTTCTAGGCTATGCCTGAAAACTGTCTGCGCTTGGCCATACGGCGTTAAAAATCAGCTCAAAGTACTCATTTACACCCCGTAAACTCCGTCTTCTCGCTGATTTTTGCCTTGTCTGACCTTCGCTCGCCGACTTTTCAGACACAGCCTAGCCAGGTGAGGAGGCCGCCGCCAGCTGCTGCAGCGCGTCCTGGGTGGCGGCATCCGCCGGGAAGAACGACTCGATGGCGAGTTCCTCCAGGGTGATGTCGAGCGGTGTGCCGAACACCGTGGTGGTACTCAACAGCGACAGCACGCGGCCATCCGGCATGGCCAGCTCCAGCGGCACGACGATGCCGCCGTGGCGCGACGGCGCGCTGGTCAGGTGGGGGCGAGCGCCGGCCGGCACCGGATAACCCTTCAGCTCCTCGGCGAGTTCGATGAGCGCCGGGTCGGCGGTCGTCTCGGCCTGACGCGCCAGTCGCTCGAGAATATGGGCGCGCCATTCGCGGAAATTGCCGATGCGCGATGCGAGCCCCTGAGGATGCAGGGTGAGCCGCAGCACGTTGACCGGCGGCTTCAGCAGTTCGGCGTCGATGCCATCGAGCAGCGCCTCGAGCGGCCGATTGGCCATCAGCAGGTGCCAGTGGCGGTCGACGGCCAGCGCCGGGTAGGGGGCATGGCTCGCCAGCAGCCGCTCGATCACGCCGCGCACCGCACCCAGCTCGGGGCGTCGATGCCGCGTTCGCCGAAGGCCGGGGCGAAACCGGCGGCGAGCAGCAGCCGGTTGCGCTCGCGCAGGGGAACGCCCAGTTGCTCCGCCAGGCGCAGCAGCATCTCCCGGCTTGGCACGGCGCGTCCGGATTCGACGAAGCTGAGGTGGCGCTGGGAGACGTCGGCCTCGGTGGCGAGCGCGAGCTGGCTCAGCCGCCGCCGCTGGCGCCACTCCTTCAACAGCTGCCCGGGGGTAGGGGAATTCATGGTCATGGCACCAGATTAGCGCCAAGCGATATGCCTGGCTATTACCTCGCAGGTAATCGCCAGGCCGCATGAGCGGGGCCAAGCTGTCGAGGCAAACCCACTACTGGAGCAACGCCATGACCGCCTACGCCATCGCCCGCTTGCAGGATGTCTCCATGGGCCCTGAGATCGTCGAGTACCTGGAGAAGATCGATGCCACCCTCTCGCCTTATGGCGGCCGCTACCTGATCCACGGCGGCCCTACCGAGGTGCTGGAGGGCAGCTGGCAGGGCGACACGATCATGCTCGGCTTCCCCAGCCTGGAACAGGCCCGGGCCTGGTATCGCTCCGAGGCCTACCGGCGCATCCTGCCGCTGCGCACCGCCAATGCCGTGGGCGACGTCATTCTGGTGGAAGGCGTCGAGGAAGGACACCGGGGCATCGACATTCTTGGTTAGATACTCCAGGCGGTATTAGCCTGGCCTTTGGCCGAGGGCGCGAAATCCCCGGTATCTGCGTAATTCAGGCTGGCTATTCGCCGCGGCTTCTCCGACATTACGGCACATGGAGCCCGCCGTGCCGGCGGGAGTCGAGACTGCTTGCCGAGGGAACGAGAATGAAAAAGCGCTTTGCCATCTTGTTGAGTTCACTGGCCATCGTGCTGATGGGCTGTACCGCCATGGAGGGTTCGATGACACACGACGAGTCGCTGGTGAACACCTACTGGAAGCTGACCCAGGTCGGCGATGTCACGCCCGTAGCGGTGGACAACCAGCGCGAGGCGCATTTCGTACTGCACACCGAGGAGAACCGCGTGGCGGGCTCCACCGGATGCAACCGCCTGGCAGGCAACTATCGGCTGGAAAGTAATGCCCTTCACTTCGGCCCCCTGATCACCACGCGCATGGCCTGCCTGCAAGGCGGCGAAACCGAGCGGGCCTTCCTGGCCGCGCTGGAAGCGACGGCGACCTGGCAGGTCGAAGGCCAGACGCTGACCCTGCGCGATGCGTCAGGCACCGCCGTGGCGCAGTTCGAGGCGGTGCATCTCAACTAATCAGCCCGGTCTCTAAGCAGCCCTTCTCGTCTGCCTGTACCTACCATTCCGCTCCAAGGGGCGAAAGAGGCCGAAGTCATACATGATCCTTACTGGGTTGCAAAAGCTCGAGGAAGGCGGGGGTTAGCCTGGCGGGCTTGAAGAAGGCCTGAGTGTGATCGGCGTCTTCGATTCTTACCAACTGGGCTTCCGGCAGCTCATGGGCAAAGCGCTCCACCTGCGGCAGGAGTGGGTCGTGGGTACCCGCGAAGAGCAGGCAAGGGCAGCGTAGCTGGTCCCAAGGCCCTTTGAGCGCAGGCCGGTCGTGTGCCACGGCGGCGGCAAGCGCTTGTGGGTCATTGGCGCGAATTCGCTGCATGGTGCTATCCGGTATGCGGCCTCCCGCAGCCTGCTGCACGAGCTTGGCCCAGCCGTCCATGCCGTGGGCGATACCGCGTCGGTAAGGGCTCATGTCCTGGCCATAGGGATGGATGCCGCCAAGGGTAAGGCTGAGAAGCCTGTGCGGTGCTGCCTGGGCCAGGCCCAGGCCGATCCAGCCGCCCATCGAGTAGCCGAGAAAATGGACTCGTTCGAGCCCAAGCGTGTCGATGACGGTCAGCACATCGTCGACGCGGTGGCTGAGGTCGTAGGCGTCGGGAGCGTGCGGCTTGTCGCTGAGACCATGGCCCCGCGCATCGATCATGATCAGACGAAAATGGCGTCCTAGCCGTTTCACCCAGCCAGCTTCGTACCAGCCGGAAATGCTGTCGCTGAAGCCATGCTGAAGCACCAGAGGCGGACCCTCTCCCAACTGCTGGAAGTGGATCTTGACTTGGCGGTTGACGAGATAGGGCATCGGGGCTCTCCATTCCACTTGTTGGGCCATTCCACATAATGGAACTGAGAAGAGTGCAGCCGTTGCGTCCTCTGAGCGTCCCTCAAGAGTGGCGGAGAGAAGCCAGAAACTCATCCAGGTGGCGCAGGATGTCGCGGGTATCGCCGACCCACCACCAGTGGTCCTCGCCGGGAAGCTCCACCCACTGGGCATGGGGCATCTGGCGGGCAAGGAATCGCCCATGTTCGACCGGTACCGCCTTGTCGCCGTGCCGATGAAGTATCAACGTGGGGCAGTCGATCCTGGCAAGCAGGGGCCGCACGTCGATTGACTTCAGCGCCTCGAAGACCTGTTTCACCGTACGCGGACTGGCCGCAAGGCGCAGGGCCCGTGCCCACCAGGCGCGTCGCTCGACATCGAGTGCCCAGCCGGGGGCGAAGCTCTCGATACAGGCAGGGCCGCCCCAGTCGTTGATCAAGGCCTCGACCTGGGCATCGTAGCGCTCGGGGGGGTAGCCCCAAGGGTAGTCGGGCGTGCGCAGGGCTCGCGCCAGGGTGCCGTAGAGAACCAAAGCCGTGACCCGTTCCGGTGTAGTCGCCGTCAGGGTGAGGGCTGTCGGGCCACCTTCGGAAACACCCAGCAGCACGACCCGTTCGATGCTCTCGGCATCGAGAATGGCCAGCAGGTCCCGTGCCGTATGCTGCGGCGTTGCGGCATAGTCGATACGATCGGACAGGCCCACGCCGCGCTTGTCGAAGCACACCACCCTGGCCATGTGGCCGAGCGCCTGCATGAAGCGGGCGAGTTCCGGCTGGTCCCAATAAAAATCGAGATGCGATACGAAGCCTGGCAGGACTACCAGCGTCAGCGGACCCTCTCCATACAGTCGGTAGGCGACATGGACCCCGTCGCTGACTACGTATCTGACTGGCGTCGGTTCGCTCGTTGGCACGCTCGCCGTGGGATATACACCATCGGCGATGGTCCGTCGCAGGCTTTCAGTGCTCTTCTGGGGAGAGATCCCCAGCTCTCGCATTAGCGTGACGCGGCATTCATCGTACACGCAGAGGGCCGCAGCCGGGTGTCCGGCTTCGGCGTGGAGCCGCATCAATAGCCGATGTGTCGGCTCGTGAAGAGAATCGAGCGTCAGCCTTCGCTGTGCGTAGGCGAGTGCCGCCTCGTAATCGTTGCCAGCGGCTGCCGCCTGCGCCAGTTGCGTCAGGGCTTCACCGAATCCTTGGCGCAGCTCCTCGCATACCCGAGCCTGCCAATCGGCAAAATCCTGGCACTCGGGAAGCGTGAACCCGAGCAGAAAGTCGTCGCGGTAAAGTGAACTCGCCTGGTGGAGTTCCGCCATTGTCTGCCCGGCAGGGGCCCGGCTAGAGTGTCGTTCGAGCAGCGATTGAAAGACGACGACGTCGGTCGATGCCACCACAGCGGGTGCCAGGGCGACGGTTTCCGAGGTCGTGACGAACAGATCGATACCGAGCTGGCGCTGCAAGCGGTGCAGGGTGCGACGCAGGCTGGCTCGGCCCTCTCCGGAGGGGGCCTCGGGCCACAGCAATTCCGCCAGCAGGTCGCGACCGACAGGCTTGCCGGCCATGGCCAGATAGGCTGCCAGAGCCAGCCCCTTGCGCAGCTTGAGAGGAAGGGAATGGCCGCCGTGCTCAAGCCGGGGATAGCCAAACAGGAACAGCTTCAGCGACACACGGGTATCTCCATCGCAGACAGCCGAAGTGGGTCGGCTCCCAGTGGACGCACAGGCGACGCCGACCGGGCAAGCTGGCGCCGAGTCATGAGTGGCAGGCAAGGATGGCGGGGTGCGCCGCACCTCATCTTGATTCTATCAGCTAACAGCCTGAGCACGATTCGACTCCCAACCTTACCGATGCCAACCCCCATGGGTTCAGGAGATGACGATGCGCTGGGTAACGATGCTCTATGCCGTAGTGGCCTATCTAGTGTTCTGGCTATGTAGCGCCTATTTGATCGGCTTTACCGCCGATATCCTCGTGCCAAGGACAGTGAACCATGGCCCTGTCAGCGGGATAGGTCAGGCGTTACTGATCAATGCAAGTCTGATGCTGATGTTCGGTGTACAGCACTCCATCATGGCGCGCCAAGGCTTCAAGCGCTGGTGCCGAGCCTGGATACCGGCACCAATGGAGCGCAGCACCTACGTGTTGTTGTCATCTCTCATGTTGGGCTTGCTCTACTGGGGCTGGCGGCCCTTGCCCCTTACCTTGTGGTGGGTGGAGGGCGGCCTTGCCGTGGCGCTCTGGTGCCTGTTCGTGCTGGGTTGGGTGCTGGTCGTGTACGCCACCTTTCTGATCAGTCATGGAGAACTGTTGGGTATCAGCCAGGCCTATCGCCGTCTGCGTGGCAGAGCACCCTGCGAGATTGGCTTTCACACCCCAGGGCTGCATCGATTGGTGCGTCATCCCCTCATGTCGGGGCTGTTGCTGGCTTTCTGGTCGACGCCTCACATGACAGTTGGCCATTTCTTCTTCGCGGCAGGCATGAGCCTCTACATTCTGATCGGCATTCACTTCGAAGAGCGTAGCCTGGTGCGGGCCTTTGGCGATCACTACCGGGCCTATCAGGCAACGACTCCCATGCTGATTCCCAGCTTGAGGCCGCTGTATCGCGCCGTTGCGTCTTGCTTCATGAAGCGCAAACGCAGCGTATGAACTCCCCCTTGGCCCGGGTATAGGCTTCGCGATCCGTGCCGTGACGCAAAGCCAACTCGCGCTTGAGGGCGGCATAGCGCTCGGCCAGCGCCGCATCGGTGCGCAGGGCGTCGCGAAAGGCTAGGCGCTTGCGCCACAGCTTGCCGTCGTAAGCCACTACGTGCAGGTGGTGGGTGCGTCGGCCATTGGCATGGCGCATGAACCAGCGGCGGTCGGTCAGGCCGGCGTTGAACTCGACCGAGGTCACGTAGCCGTGATCGAGAATGGGCTCGAACAGGAAATCGGCCACGGCCATGGAGGCGACCCCGGCCATGACGTCGATAATGGGCTTGGCCGGCATGCCGGGAATGGCGGTGCTGCCGATATGCTGCACCTCGATCAGCGCGGCGGGGAAGCGCTCCAGCAGACGCTTGCGCTCGGCCTTGAAGCGTGCCGGCCAGGCGGGGTCGTACTCCGCCAGGTGCACCGGTTCATCAATGGCCCGCTGTAGCGACTGGGCTTCGTTCATGGGGGCTCCTGGCGGCGGGTTCGTACGGGGGCGCATCCGTTCTGGCCTCGTGTTGCTGGCGCAAGGCACCGGGCGGATGGCCGTGGATACGCTTGAAGGCGCGGCTGAAGGCGGCCGCACTGCCGTAGCCCAGGCGGTAGGCCACGCTTTCGATCGGTTGCCGCTCCCGGCCGATCCACTGGGCCGCCAGGCGCATGCGCAGCTCGGTCACGTAACGATGCGGTGTCATGCCCGTTACCGCCAGGAAGCGCTCGGCGAACACCGAGCGCGAGCTGCCCATCTCGGCGGCGAGTTCCGCCACCGTCCAGTTGCGCCCCGGCTCGCGATGCAGCGCGGCGATGACGCGCCCCAGGCGCGGATCGCGCAGCGCCTCGATCCAACCGCTGGCATCGCCACAGCCGCACTCCACCCAGCCGCGCACGATGAAGGCGGCCATCACGTCGGCGAGCCGCGCCAGGATAGCGGCATAGCCCGCCCGTTCACTTCTCGCCTCGCGCTCCATTGCCTCGAGCATGGGCAGTATCTCGGGCTGGCGCTCGAGCAGGGTGCCGACGTACATCACCTCGGGCATCAGCGAAACGAGGGCGTGCATGCTGCCCAAGTCGAACTCCATACAGCCGCTGAAGGTCAGGGCGCCGTCGAGGGTGCAATTCTTCGGGCAGGCGCGAATCGCGCTGACCGCCTCGCACAGCCTGGCGCTTTCGAAGGCGGTGACGTCCTGGGCCGGCTGGTCAGGGGAGGAGAGCAGGGCATGAGGGCCGCCCCGCGGCAGCAATAGGGCATCGCCCGTCGAGAGGGTATGAACGCTGCCGCTGGGGCTGCGCAAGTAGACGGGGCCACGTGCGACGAAGTGGAACTGGGCCCAGCCCGCGGCCGTGCCGAACTCGACCCCCAGCGGGGGCGAAAGTTGGATACGACGATAGGCGATGCCGCGCAGGCGCATCCCGAGCAGCAGCTCGCTGACCAGATCGCTGGGCAGTTCCGGTTTTGGCATCCTGTGCTCCTGTTACTGTAGGCATTCATCAGTTTCGGATGAATGATCAAGCATTCGAGAGCTTCTAGCATAGATCGTCCGGGTTGATCGCTCTAGTCTTCTCGTTCCTGACGAACGCTTCTCTAGGAAAGGAGAACGAACGATGAACGAGTTGGCACAGCGGGCCAGGCCCGCTTGGGGGCAGTCATCTCGATGGCCCTTGGCGTATTCGGGCTGGTCACGGCGGAGTTCCTGCCCGCCAGCCTGCTCACACCCATGGCGGCGGACCTGGGCGTGACCGAAGGCATGGCGGGCCAGGCGGTCACGGTTACCGCGGCGGTGGCACTGCTGACCAGCCTGCTGATCTCCACCGCCACCCGCCGCATCGACCGGCGCCATGTGCTGCTGGGCTTCTCGATGCTGCTGGTGGCCTCGAACCTGATGGTGGCGTTTGCCCCCAATCTGACGGTACTGCTGATCGGGCGCGTGCTGTTGGGGATGGCGCTGGGTGGATTCTGGACCATGTCGATCGCCACCATGATGCGCCTGGTGCCCGAGGATCTGGTACCGCGGGGCTGTCGATCATGTTCAGCGGAGTATCCGCGGCGACCATCGCTGCGGCGCCGCTGGGAAGCTACTTCGGCGACCTGCTCGGCTGGCGCGACGTGTTCCGCATGGCAGCACTGTTGGGCTTGCTGGCGCTGGCGGTGCAGTTCATGACGCTGCCGCGCATGGCACCCAGCGGCCTGACCCGCTTGCGCACCCTGTTCGACGTGCTGATGCGGCCGCGGGTGGGCCTGGGCATGCTGGCCGCGGCCCTGGTCTTCACCGGCCACTTCGCCTTCTTTACCTACATTCGGCCATTCCTCGAGACCGTAACCGGCGTTGGTGTCAGCGGCGTGGCCACCATCCTGTTGGGCTTCGGCGTGGCCAACTTCCTTGGCAACTACCTGGGTGGCTGGATGGTCGAGCGCAGCCTGCGCCTGACCATGATCGCGATGCCGCTGTTGATGGGCTCGCTCGGGGTGGCACTGGTAGTGCTGCAAAGTACGCCGGCTACGGACGCTGCGCTGGTGGCAGTGTGGGGGCTGGCCTTCGGCGCCATTCCGGTGGCGTGGTCGACCTGGCTCACCCGCACGGTGCCCGACGAGGCCGAGAGCGCCAGTGGTCTCTTGGTGGCCGCCATCAACCTGGCGATCGCCACCGGGGCGGCTGCGGGGGGACTTATCTTCGACCTGGGCGGAGCCCTCAATGTGTTCGCCGCCAGCGGTGCGGTGCTGCTGCTGGCCGCGCTGATGATCCTGATGGGCGTAAGGACACGGCCACTGGCTACTGCCGGAACCTGAAAACCGTTTCAACAGGAACACTGGCTGGATGAGTGCGGCCCGCTTCGGCGGGCTGCATCCTGTCAATAGCCAATGTCGTCGCCTTTTTGTCCGCCATGGCTTACAAATCCATCAGAGAAAAGCGACAGAAGCCTCCGGGAGGGGATGGTATTTTTCTCATTCACTAAAGAAACCCCTAATGCAGCGTCGGGCGGACACGCGACGCCCAGCAACATCGACGTAGGGAGGCGTCATGGCGCACGCAACCGGACTGCAGTTCACCCTGGCCCTGCCCGGCGTCGACGAGGTGGCGGTAGTCGACTTCATCCATCGCGAAACGCTCTCCAAACCGTTCGAGCTGACGCTCAATCTGGCGAGCCGCAACGGTGATCTGGACGCCACCGAGCTGCTCGACCGCGAGGCCTGTCTCACGATCTGGCAGGATGGCGAGCCGCTGCGCCGGATCCAGGGGGTGATCAGCGAGTTCGGCCGTGGCGATCGCGGCCATCGCCGCACCTTCTATTCGCTGGTGCTGCGTCCCGCCCTGTGGCGCCTCTCGCTGCGCCAGAATTCGCGCATCTTTCAGCAGACTTCGCCGCTTGCCATCATCGAGACCCTGTGCGAGGAACGCGGCCTGCGCGATATCGCCTTCGCGGTGACCCGCGAACCCGAGGTTCGGGAGTTCTGCGTGCAATATCGGGAGCGGGACCTGGATTTCATCGAGCGCCTGGCCGCCGAAGAGGGGCTGTTCTATTTCCACGAGTTTCATGACGGCGGGCATCGGCTGGTGTTCGCCGATGCGCCCCACGTGCTCGGCGACCTCGGGCCGCGTACCTACCACAGCCGTGCCGGCGGCACTGCGCCCGCCCGGCACGTGCGCCAGCTGCGTCAGCTGGCCCGGGTCGCGCCCGCCTCGGTCACGCTCAAGGACTACTCGTTCAAGAACCCGGCCTACGGACAACTGCACGACCACGCCGCACGCGATCTAGAAGCTCACGGTCAGCGCGACGACTACGAACACTACGACTATCCCGGCCGCTACAAGCAGGACGCCTCCGGTCAGCCCTTCACCCGCATACGCCTCGAGTCGCTGCGCCACGAGGCGCTCACGGCCGAGGCCGAGAGCGACCTGCCCGAACTCGCGCCCGGCCTGCGCTTCGACCTCACCGACCACGATGCCGAGAGCCTCAACCGCAACTGGCAACTGGTCTCGGTCACCCACTACGGCAAGCAGCCCCAGGCCTTGGAGGAGGACGGTATCGTCCTGAACGGCGAGCAAGGGGCGGCCGACGACGCGGGTGGCATGACGCGCTACCACAACGAACTGGTGCTGACTCCCGGCGACGTGGCCTGGCGCCCCGAGCCCAACCCCAAGCCGCGGGTCGACGGCCCCCAGATCGGCTTCGTGGTCGGGCCGGCGGGGGAAGAGATCTACTGTGACGAGTATGGCCGGGTCAAGGTGCAGTTCCCCTGGGACCGCGACGCCGCGCCCGATGACACCGCCAGCGCCTGGATCCGGGTCGCCCAGGGCTGGGCCGGCAGCGGCTACGGCAGCATGGCGATTCCCAGGATCGGCCATGAGGTGGTGATCAGCTTCCTCGAGGGCGATCCGGATCAGCCGCTGATCACCGGGCGTACCTACCACGCGACGAACCTGCCGCCTTATCCGCTGCCCGTCCACAAGACCCGTACCACGATCAAGACCCAGACGCACCAGGGCGAAGGCAGCAACGAACTGACCTTCGAAGACCAGGCCGGCGAGGAATTCATCTACGTGCACGCCCAGAAGAACCTGGAGCTGCACGTCGAGAACTCGCGCCAGAAGCGTGTGGAGTACGACGACAGCGCCACCATCGGCCATGACTCCCACCTCGCCGTGGCCAACGACCGCATCGAAACCATCGAGGGCAACCGCGAGGTCACCGTCGGCGCCAATCTCAGCGAGAAGATCGACGGCGAACGCGGCCTGCGCGTCGGCAGCAGCTTCCAGACCCATGCCGGCGGCGACATCACCCTCAAGGCCGACGGCGAGATCGTGCTCGACGCCGCGAAGATCACCCTCGTCGCGGGCGGCGCGGCACTGGTCGTCGCGGGCGGTCGCGTCGACGTCACGCCGCATATCAATGTCGGCTCGGCCTCCCCGGGGGCCGCCGCCCTGCCGCCCATTCCCGCCGTGCTGGAAGCGGCCGCCGGAGAAGGCAGTCCTTTCGTCTCCCACTGCCCGCTGCAGGGCTAAGCCCCATGTCGTCCCACGACTACTGGACGGGGCGCTGCCACCTGCGCGCCGGCTCGCCCACGGCGAGACGCTGGGAGGCCGATGCCGACGAGGCCATGGTCACCGTGGTGGTACGGGCCGAATCGGAAGCGGATATGCGCGCCCGATTGCTCGCAACGCTCGCCGCCGAAGGCCTGACGCTGGTCCGCCTCGACGCAGTGCAGACCCTGCTGCAGCGCTTTCGTCGCGAAGGCACCTCCTACACGCTGCAGAGACTGGCAGACGCGATCTCACCGCGCACCCCGGTGGCCTTCGGCGAGATGCTCCCGCTGCTGCCGGAAGCGGCAGCGCCGGCCGAGGAACCCGGCCCGCCGCCGCCCCCGGTCCGCTACGACGAGATTACCTGGCCCGATCTTTTCACTTCCACCACCCCCACCTCGCCACCGCTGTGGGCGGTGATCGACGGCGTCAACTGTCGCGACGTCATGCAGCGGCTCGCCAGTGCCGAGGTCCAGAGCGCCTGCCTCTACGCCACCACCGATGCCGCCACCCGCGCCATCGCGCCCTGGCTGGTGCGGCTCGAAGCCGACAGCGAGATCCGCCACTGGCTGCAAAGCCTGCCCCAGGACCAGCACTGGGGCATCCTGTTGCAATCCCACGCCACCCTGAAGCAGCTGCGCAGCCACCTGCGCAAGTTCACCATGCTGTGGATCCCGGCCAACGACCAGGCCCCGGTCTACTTCCGCTTCTACGACCCGCGCGTGGCGCTGGACATGGCCCAGGCGCTGGCCCCCTGGAAACTGGCCGCCTTCATGGCCCCGCTGGAAACGCTCATCGTCGGTCTCTCGCCGCTGATGACCGTCCCCGACACGGCCAACCTCCGCGATCCGCCCCACTTCGCCGCCACGCCCCAGGAAGTACAGGGACGGCTGCTGCGGCTGGCGCTGAGCGACGCAGCAACGGAGCGCGACCGCGAGGCCAACGCCATCACCCCTGGCCGCAGCTTCGCCATCGATCCCACCGAGTTCGCCCGCTTCGGCGCCCTGCAGAAGACCCGGGCGCAGCGCAAGCTGGCCAGGGAACTCATGGAACCCTACGCCGAGACGCCGCTGGCAGACCTCCTGGCGGCGGTCGAGGCGGCAGAAAGAATAGGTCAGCGCCATGGGATGACTTCGGGAAAACAGGTGGCAACGTTAGCCAAGTGCGTGCTGGAGTTCGGCCAGGATTTTCTCCACGAATATCGAGATGCCCAGGGCATTCTGAACCACCCCGGCAAGCTCCCATGGCAGAAGCGCAAGCTCATGGAAGAGTGGATTCCGCGTGGCCGTATTCGGCGTGACTTCCTGAAACAGCAAGCACAAACCCGCGTGACACTTGGCGCCTGGGTCGAGTCGCCCTAGCAGGCAGAGGAAAATCGGAATGAGCTACACACCCACCGCAGAAGATCTCGCCTATATCCTTGCCTCGGATGGAGAGCGCTTCAGCGCCCACGACCGCCGCTTGCTGGAGAACGAGATCGGCAAGGCCTTCCAGCGCAGGAGCGACAACGGCGCAAGTAACCTGGAAAGCCCCGTCATGAGAAATTGGGCCAATAGGTGGGTCGAGCAGGGTGGTAATGGTGGGCAGCCGCTCGCCAGAAGCCCCATCCCACCGGAACCGGGTAGCGATCCCACCCTCGATCCGGATTTCGCAGCGGCCTGCGTCGAATGCCAGTCCAACGAGCCCTGCTGTCTCATCTCGGGGAGCATATCCGACAGCACCGATAGCACTCGCAAGATTACCTGGCCACCGGCAATGGCCGAGTCAGACGAGCAAAGCACCACAGCCACTACACTCTTGGTCATTGCCAAGGAGGTAGAAGACATGCACCTGCTCTCCAAGGTGCAAGTCGAATGGGAAGGACAGCGCTGCCAGGTCGGGCATTATGATCGCCCCAGGATGAATACGACGGGCCTGACCAATGGGCGAAGCCGTATCGAAGAGCAGCAGGTGGAAGTGGCCACAGGTTACGAGCAAATGCTCAACGTTAGCCTGGCATTGCGCAACTATGTGCCAGAGAATGTGCTGCATGCGCTATTTGCCATGGATGCCGTGCTAGCCATTGCCTCGGCTGTGAGGGGAAGACAGGGCGCCAGCTTCACACCCTTCCAGTGCCTTTCGGATGCCTCGATGGGAGTGCCATGCCAGGTCATTCCGCTGCCCTATGCCAAGCTGGATGGAAAACTGGAGTTGGCCACCCGTATCAGCTTCACCACGGCTGGGGTTTCCGCTTCCGCAGAGGCCAAGGGAACGCTCACCGGGCAGTACGGTGCCGACGAGCTGACGGCCGAAGGCAGCGCCGGCGGCTCCGCCAACACCGGCCAGGCAGTCGATAGCGGCAGCGAAGCCCCGGGGCTCGTGGGCACCATGGCCAGTATCATCGAGAGGATGGATCACTATGTTTCCGTGGGCAATAGGCAACGGCAGGAACTGGATCGCACCCAGTACGCCTCCGGTATTCAGCTCAGCAAGTCGTTGACCTTCGAACCGAAGGGCTTCGAGCTGACCGCCGTCACAGGGTCTCCTGATCTGCAACTTGCCATCTCCAGCCTTGAATCGACGCTCAGCATCGGGGTATCGGGCAAGCTCGACTTCATTGATGCTCTGGCTATGACCTTTAGTGGCCCTGGAGCAAATGCCATCCGCGAAGCTCGGGCACGTATGGCGGCAGGTGAGCACATCACCGGGAAATTGGATGCCTACCTTGAAATGGCCGCCACGGGCAGCCTGCAGCATACGATCGATAGCGGAGCGAGCATTACGATTCCGGCCAATGGCAATCTGGAAGCGGCCTATGCCGGTATTCAGCAGCAGTTTGGCGGTGAACTCAAGATCAACGGCAAAGCCGAGATCGCCATCGAAGTCGAAGCCCAAGTTTGGGTCTTCAGCGCAAAGGCCGGGGCTAGCGGCTCGCTGCATACCGCCTGGATCTGGGCCATGCGCATGCATGAGGGCGAGCGCCAGCGCCGCTACGAATTCGAGGGCGTCGTGTTGACGCTAACCGCTTATGCAGAGGCCAAGTGGGAAAATGATCACGATAACGTCAAACAGGCGGGCCCTGAACTTAGTGGAGAATTCGGAGGCCAGGCTCAGGCGGGCGATCTTTTCGAACAGGTGGGACGGCATATCGGTTCATCACAAGCGGCGGCTGAGAGGATGGCACAGGAGCGGCCGGATGCACCCACTAGCGGCACGAATTATTCCATATGGAGCCCTGAGGTAATTGAATGGCAAGCTTACTGAGGTTGTTAAGTGTCACACTTCTGACCATGATCGTTTGGCAAGGATCGGCAATGGCTAATAATTTCGAGTATCGATATAACGCCTATATACATACCGTGGGTTCCGCTTGGTCCTTGAGGGTCAATGATATCTTCGTGCGCGATAACGCCAAGGTGGCGTATGCCGACTACTCCCCCAATGTCGGCTTGAACCTCAGGCAGGGAAAAAATACGCTCTCCTTGCTTTTCTCCCCAGTGACTGGGCAGGATCCTGACACGGGGGAGTATCACTATGAACTGCATGATGGCGTGGCGATCGATATCGCGATCGAGCGATATCTATGGACGACCCAGGAGCGGGAACGCATTCACCCTATTCGCATCCGCTATAACGAGGCGGAAGGCAAGTTCGAGCAACTTGAATTCACTGCCGGCGGTGAGGAGCGCGTGCTTGAGCAGCCGCACCTACGTAGCAATGGGCGCATGCAGCTCTCCGAATTCGACAACATCATCTTCGGTGGTGGATGGACACTCGATGGCTATCGTCTGGATATCACCTTTACCGTCGATGATCCGATCCCGGCCTTTCACTGGGAGCGTGAAGCCGTCGTGCTGGAGGATACTCCCGAGCTGCGCCGTGAGCTGCGCGATGCCTATCGGCATATTCATGGCTTGATTTCACGTAACGATACGGAAGCGCTCTTTCATGAGGTAGAGCCGGTCTGGGAGCGTACGGCTTATATGCTGACAGAAAGAAACTCTGCGCGTGACTTTGTGGACAATGCCAGCCAAGGGTTGGAAAAATTTGAGCGAATCCGACCGGACGGTGCAGTATTGCAACCCTTATATTGGGGAGATGATCCTCAAGAAGATCAGGTGGAGTTTCTTGATAACGGTCGTCTAGTGAGAATCCAGCCCCATCCCATCCTTTGGGAGCATCCTCCGGCTGGTAGTGAGCGTTTCGCCAGTTTTCCAGTGGTCTTCTACAAGACTCGCAATGGTGAGTGGCGGGTGGCGGACGTGGCGACAAATATATGAAACCCATCGCACGCAAAGGCGATCTGCATCGCTGCCCCATCCCTGGCCACGGCGTCACGGAAATCGTCTCGGGCTCGCCCTCTCAAGTCGAGGGCCAGCCCGTGGCCCGGGTGGGCGACAAGACCGGCTGCGGGGCCACCATCATCGAAGGAGCGAGTAGTTCCACCACCGATGGCAGGCCCACGGCTTATCTTGGCTGCAAGACGGATCATGGTGGCGAGATCATCACCGCCTCGGGGAAGGCAAAGGTGCAGCCGTAGTCGTCTCTGTCCAACGACTGCGTGAGACTAGCAACGATGCCCAGAAGAGAGGAAGCACGAATGCGGCGGCGCAATCGAGGCGTTTCACGCGAATGGACTCCGAGTGAACTGGCCTTGCTCGAGTGCCATTACCTGGACATGACGTGGCGTGAGCTACAGGCACGCCACTTTCCTCATCGCACCTCTACAGCGCTTCAGGCCATGGCCCATAAGTTGGGGCTGAAAAAACGGGTGGTCCCGATCACGGAGAAGCAGCCTTGGACCGAGGAAGAGCTGCTCGTGGTGATCCAGCACTTTCCCGCACTCAAGGCACCGGAGATTCGGCGCCGCTTTCTGCCACACCGTACCGTCATCGCCATCCGCCATGTGGCCAAGAGATTCGGTCTGAAGGCCTTCTCGACAGAGCGATGGGCCGAACGGGAACTGGCAATTCTACGGCGCGACTTTCCTCAAGGCGGTGTTTCGCAGGTAAAGCGGGCATTGCCTCATCGTTCTGTCGAGGCCATCAAGCAGCGAGCCAAAGCAGAAAGCCTGAGCTATATGCCCCAAGGCGATGGCGATAAAGGGGATAGATGGAGTGCCGAGGAGCTTCAACGCCTTGAGGAACACCGACACTTGCCGGCCGAGGAGCTGGCCAGGCTATTCCCACACCGGCCCAAACGAGCCGTCATCAACAAGCGCTACAAGCTGCGTTGGGCACCAGTTCAACAATGGTCGAAGGCCGAGCTGCAACGTTTGTCCGAGAACCTGGATGCCCCTTTGGAAGTCTTGTGCCAGCTATTCCCTGATCGTCCGCGGGAGGGCATAAGAATCAAGCGGGGTCGCTTGCGTCGAGGTGGCCGTTGAGCGGCCTGACGCTCAAGAAATAGGAACCAGTGAGAGTTAGGGTGGGCTGCGTTTTTGCCTTCGCCTTCGTTAGCTGTTAGCGTGGCTTAACAGAAGAAGTAAAAATAGGAGCAAGCCATATGGATTCAGCCGTCAACGCCATCGTGGGCCAGGCCTTGGTCATGCAGCAGGCCCAAGCCGCACAGCAGGTGCAGCTCGAGGTCTACAAGGATGCCCTGGACATGCAGAAGGATCAGGTTGCCGCCCTGATGTCTTCAGCTTCGGTGGCACCGCAGCTGGCCAATGAGGGGATGGTGGGTACGCAGATCAACACTTACGCTTGATCCTCCAACGCCCACTTCACTGCCTCTTCGGCGTGTATGGCCGTGGTGTCGTAGAGCGGCACCTCGGTATGGCCCTGCTGCACCAGCAGGGCGATTTCGGTACAGCCGAGGATCACCGCCTCGGCGCCGCTCTCGCGTAGCGACTCGATGATCTCCAGGTAGCGCTGACGCGACGCCTCCTTTACCTGCCCCAGGCACAGTTCGGTGTAGATCACTTCGTGCACCAGATCGCGCTGAGCCTCGTCGGGCACCAGCACCTCGATGCCGAAGCCTTCGGCGATCCGCCCCTTGTAGAAGTCCTGCTCCATGGTGAAGCGGGTGCCAAGCAGGCCGACGCGACGAATGCCGTCATCGGCCAGCCGCTGTGCCGTGGCATCGGCGATATGCAGCAACGGGATCGAGACCGCCTCGGCCACCTGCGGCGCGACCTTGTGCATGGTGTTGGTGCCGATCAGAAGGAAGTCCGCGCCGCCGGCTTCCACGCGGCGGGCGGCTTGGCACAGGATCTCGGCGGTGGCGTCCCAGTCGCCGGCGTGCTGCAACCGCTCGATCTCGGCGAAGTCGACGCTGTACAGACACAGCTTGGCCGAGTGAAATCCGCCCAGGGCGGCCTTCACCCCTTCGTTGAGCGCACGGTAGTAGCTGACGGTGGATTCCCAGCTCATGCCGCCGAGCAGGCCGATGGTCTTCATGGTCATGGTTTCCCTCTGTTGTCGTTGTTTCCTGGCTCGCCGTACGCGTGGTCACGTCTCGTATTCGTCGTGACGCCGGTTCCACACGTAGGGTGGCGTTTGCGGCCAGCCGGGGGGCGAGTCCTCCCAGGTTTCCTGACGGCCGTAGGGCGTCAGGTCCAGGTAGGTCCATAGGCTGCCCAGGTACTCCACGCCGCGCTTGCCGCTGAAGTAGGTACGATACACCCGCTCGCCGTCGCGCAGAAAAACGCTGATACCATGCCGTTCGCCGCGGTCGGTGTCGGGGGCGTCGCAGTGGCAGCTCGTCACGCCCATGTCCTGGTTGAAACGGCTATTCAGCGACGAGTACCACGTCGGGTGCTGCCAGCCCATACGCGCCTGGTAGCGTATGAGCTTCTCCCGTGGCGCCCGGGAGACCAGCACCAGGGTGGTATCGCGGGCGTTCAGGTGGGCGGGGTGGGTCATGGCGTCCACCACCCAGGAGCAGCCGTCGCAGCCGGCCTCCCAGTCGGGCCCGAACATGAAATGGTAGACGATCAACTGACGGCGCCCCTCGAACAGGTCGAGCAGGGTGACTTCGCCCTGAGGCCCGTCGAAGAGGTAATCGGTGCGCACCTCGGTCATCGGCAAACGGCGCCGCGCGGCATTGAGCCTGTCGCGCTCACGCGTATGGGCCTTTTCACGAGCGAGCTGTTCCTCCAGAGCGCTGCGCCACGCCTCTTCGGAGACGATGAGAGGCAGGGCGGTAGACCGGCTCATGGTGTTTCTCCGCTCAGGCCAGGTTGAGTTGTCCCCAGATTGAGCTGCCAGGAGACGCCGAAGCGGTCGTTGAGCCAGGCGAAACGCGTGCTGAAACCGTAGTCGTCCGCCGGCATCAGTATTTGGCCCTGTTCCGACAGCTGTTCGAGCAGGCGCTCGAACTCTTCGCGGTTTACGCATTCGACGAACAGCGATATCGAGGGCGTAAAGCTGAAGAGGTGCTGGATATGGCTGTCGATGCAGGTATAGCGTCGCCCGGCCAGGGTGAATTCGGCTTGCTTGACACTGCCTTCCCGGCCCGGCTCCTCGGGGCCGTAGCGCTCGAGCCGGACGATTTCGGAATCGTCGAACAGCGAGACGTAGAAGCGCATGGCCTGCTCGGCATTGCCTTCGAACATCAGCTGCGGGGTGATGTGATGCGGCATCGGTACTCCTCCTCCAGGCGTTCGAACGTGGGCCAGAAGGGGACGGGGCGCTCACCCTGCAGCACGTTCTCGAGAATGGCGAGATGGGTATGCCAGCCGCTGGCCACGGTGATCCGGGTATCGTCATCGGCGAGGCGGCGGTGCGTCACGACCAGGCGCACCTGGTCGCCGGCCTCGCTGAGTTCGAAGGTCACCTCCGAAGGGGCTTCGTTGCCGCCGCCCCAGGTCCAGGCAAGCAAGTGCGGCGGTTCGCAGCGCAACACCTGATGCTGTGTGGTGAAGCTGCGGTCGTACTGGCGAAAGCGCTCGGAGGGAGGCGTCTTGTCGGGCGTGAGCCCCGTGTTGCGGAAGTGCAGGGCGAAAGAGGTGCCCTGGCGCATTTCCATGGCGCCGGGAGCCAGCCACAGGCCGCGCTTGTCGGATTCGGTCAGGAAGGCCCAGACCCGCTCGATGGGCCCCGGCAGCAGGCGCTCGAAGCGGATGCTGTCTTCGGCGATATTCTCGCCATAGCCGCTGTCATCCATCTTGCCTCTCTCCCTTCGTCGATTCGCCATCGGAAGCGGCCTTGAGCGCCGCTTCCAGAGCGTTCAGGCGTTGGCTCCAGAACCCTTCGTAGAAGCTTAGCCACTGTTCCGCTTCGGCCAGCGGCTCCGGCCGCAGCCTGCAGAAGTGGGCGCGACCTTCGATGCGCCGTTCCACTAGCCCGGCTTGCTCGAGCACACGTACGTGCTTGGAGACGGCGGCCAGCGAGATGGGGAACGGCTCGGCCAGCTCGCCGATCTTGCGCTCACCGGCCGCCAGCCGTTCGAGCAGGGCGCGTCGGGTCGGATCGGCCAGGGCGTGAAAGACCTGGTCCAGATGCGTTTCGTCATATTCAACCATATGGTTGATATAGGCGTGACGAACATCATTGTCAACCTTTTGGTTGAATGAATCTCAAGACTCTACCGAGGGGATTGTCTTTGGCTATGAGAGCGATTGAGTTTTCTCCGCTTTACCTGAAGTTGGCTTGAGGTATTAGCCTGCGCCTAACGATTGCCCTTGAGAGAAAAAGGAGAACGACATGCAGGCTGAAACGATCACTCAACCCCTTCATGAATCGGCTCGCTGGGAGACAGCGGCGCTCGATCTCGAGGCCTATCTGGCACGCATCGACTATCGGGGGCCCCTTACGCCCAGCGTGGAAACTCTCAAGGCCCTGCAGCAGGCGCACCTCGCCGCAGTGCCGTTCGAGAACCTGGAAATCGTCACCGGCGGAGAGATCCGCATCGACCTGGAAAGCCTTCAGGACAAGCTGGTACGGCGCCGGCGCGGCGGTTATTGCCATGAGCAGAACACGCTGTTCGCCACGGTGCTGGACCGGCTCGGCTTCGAGGTCGCGGGGCGCAATGCGAGAATGCTGATGGGCGAGGACGCGAGTATCGTCACTCCGCTCGGTCATACGATGCTGGTGGTAAAAGCGGAAGGTAACGACTGGATGGTCGATGTCGGGGTGGGCAATATCGGCCCGCGTGAGCCGATCCTGCTCGAAGTGAACAGCGAGGCGAGCCATGGCCCCTGGGAGTATCGCCTGGAGCGCTCGCCACTGGGGTATTGGCTGCTGCGTCATAAGCGCCTCGGTGAATGGTTCAACATCTATCAGTTCAGTAACGAACCCAACTACCGTGCCGACTCTGGCGAATACAACTACTTGGCGTCTCATCACCCGGCATCCCCGTTCGTGCGGCGGATCGTGGCTCAGCACAACGGCGCTGAGGTACGGCTTGCGCTCACCGACCTGGAACTAAAAATCTTCCATCCGGGCAAGGCGCCGGAGCTGCACCGGATCGCAGCCGATGAGCTGCCCAGCGTGCTGCGCGAGCGGTTCGGGCTGGCGCTGACCCCTGAACAGGAGCGCGTGCTGCTGCGGCGAGCCGAGACGCTCGCCGACACCACCTCCGAAGGTGAGCAGCTTGGCGCCTGAGTAAGTGGCTAGAGAGGAGCCGCTAGAAGCGCGCATCGCCTATTGCCGGCATCACCACCTCCTTCACATAGGCACTTGGTGATAGCGTCAGCAGGGTGCGCACCAACTGCACCACGTCGTGCATGGGGATGAGTTCGCCGTTGCCGCGCTGGGCCGCACGTTCGGGCGGCACGCCCAGGCCGTCTTCAGTATTGAGGTGGCCGAGCTGCAGGCAGGTCACCGCCAGGCGCTGCTCGCGAAAGCCCTCGCGCAGTGCCTCGGCAATGCCGCGCAGGGCGAACTTGGTGGCGCTGAAGGCGACCTCCGGCCGGCCGTGGCCGGGCAGCGCGGAGGTCGAGCCGGTAAGGATGATTCTTGGTGCGCGTGAGCGCAGCAGCGCAGGAAGCAGCGCCTGGACCAGCAGGATGGCGCCGCTGACGTTGACCGTGACGATGCGCTGGATCTCAGCGGGGCTGTCAGCCAGGAAGCGGTAGTCGGGCTCGAAGGCCCGGCTTTCCCACAGCCCCAGGTTGTAGATCAGCACGTCGAGCCCGCTTGCTTCCACGGCCTCAGCCAGCGTGGCGGCCGCTCGCTCGGGAGCGGCCAGGTCGGCGGCAACCCAGTCGATCTCGATGCCGGCGCGTTCCGGCACCCTCGCCGGAACGCTGCGCGATACGCCGATCAGGTGATCGCCTTGATTGCCCAGCCCCTCGATGAAGGCCAGGCCCAGGCCCTGGCTCGCTCCCACGATCATGATGCGCATGCTTCTTCCTCTCGCTGCGATGACGTTGCCAGGACCGTACGACCTCAAGCGCAGCTGAGGTCAAGCGGGTTGCGCTAACGTCGGCGCCTTTGCTGCGTTGCGTTGCGTATCGTCCGGCGCTGCATCAGCGCTTCTGTGGCGTCTTCCTTCAGCGGCAGGCGCGAGGCCCAGAGAATGTCCTCACGGCAGTGCCCCATGTCCTCGAGCATATGGTCATCGTGCGCCAGCAGCGGCAGGAAGCGCTGGCGAAACCGCCGCCGGCGCAGGTAGTCCTGCCACTTGGTCTCGAGGGCGTAGATCAGCCCCAGCGGGGGCATGGCCGGCATGTAGAAGTCTGGCTGGGGCGGTGGGGCCGGGCGCTTCCTGGCGGTTGGCTGGGGCCGGCGCAGCGGTTCGTACTGGCTCATGTCGCACCTCCTGACGGGCAGCCGCCGTCGGGGCGGTTGCCGTATCAATTTGTGGAAATAAGGAGGGTCGCGACCTCTTGAGGAAGAGCTTGGCTTGGTCTATTGGATCAATCAAACGAAAAGGTCTACATTGTCTTTTAAGAAAAATTGAAAGGTTCGAGACATGACTCACGTTGCCTCTCCCCATGCCACCGCTCTTCAAGCTTCCGTTTCACAGGGCTCCGTTTCCCAGGGCGTGATGCCACTGCTCGATAGCGACGTGCTGCGCAGCTTCGTCGCGATTGCCGAGTGCGGTAGCTTTACCCGGGCCGCACGCCAGGTGTTCCGCACCCCTTCGGCACTCAGCATGCAGATCAAGCGACTGGAGGAAACGCTTGGCCAGGCGCTCTTCGTGCGCGAGGCCCGCCAGGTGCGGTTGACCCCGGAGGGCGAGGTGCTGCTCGGCTACGGGCGGCGCCTGCTCAAGCTCAACGAGGAGGCGGTCACGCAATTCCTGGCGCCCAGCGTCTCGGGCCGGCTGGGCTTCGGCACCACCGACGACGTGGGCACACGCATCCTGCCCGGCGTGCTGGCGCAGTTCGCCCGCTCTCACCCGGCGGTGCAGGTCGATGTGGTGGTGGGTAGCAGCCGTGAAATGCTCGCTCGACTGGATGCCGGCGAACTCGACCTGGTACTGGTCACGGCGGGCAACCCTGGACAGGGGGTGCGCGGCGAGGTCGTACACAGCGAGCCGTTGGTATGGGTGGGGCGTGAAGGCGGTGTGGCCGCCCAGCGCTCGCCGCTACCGGTGGCCTTGGCACATCAGGGCTGTGCCTGGCGAGGCATGGCGCTGGAGGCGCTGAATCGGGCCGGCCTGAGCTTCCGTATTGCCTACTCCTGCGAACATTGCGCCGGCCAGGAGGCGGCCATGATCGCCGACCTGGCAGTTTCTCCCTTCCCGCAGAGCCTGGTGCGCCCGCCGTTGCGGCGCATCGATCCCGACTTGTTGCCGCCGCTGGGCGAGTATCAGCTGACACTGGTCAAGAGGCCCGGAGCCAGCCAGGCCTGCGAGACCCTGGTGGGGCATGTCATGGGCGCGTTTCAGGCTCACTCTACCGCGTCCGGACGATAGAAGATAAAGGCCTCGGTCTCGGCGGTCAGCAGGAATTCGTTCGCCCAGGGCGGGTGAACGGTGCGGTCGTGAAAATAGAGCGCCCCGTCGGTATGGTCGGGTAACTCCTGATTGAGCGCCCGGCGGGCAACTTCCTTGGCTACCTCATAGGCGTCGCCTTCCATCACCTCGTCGGGCCTGCCGTCGCACCACCAGGAGAACTGGCATGGGCTCTGCTCGGAGCCTTGTCTCACCACTTCGCAGATGGTGTTGGGAAACTCCTCGTTGGCCAGCCGGTTCATCACCACGTTGGCCACCGATTCCATGTCGAGGCCCGGCACGCCCTTCGCTTCCCAGTAGATCGTCCGTGCCAGGCAGGTAAGCGGCTCCTCCAGCGGATCGCTTCCTTCCGGGTCGATGACCTGTGCCTCCTGCTCGTCGAGCGGCTCCACGGGCTCGCTGACTTGTACATCGGGGGCCACGACCTGCTCCAGTACCTCGGCCTTGCGCGCTGCCTCGTCTGCCTGGGGAGCAGGATTGACGACGGCCACCGCCACCACGGGCAGGGCAAGAAGCAGCCAACCGATAAGCCGGGAGGGGAGCATGGGAAGAACCTTTTTGTATCGTTATGGCTCGGTTCTCTTGAGTGCCCATTGGCGTGTTACGTAACGAGTATAGTTTCCCGCCGGTACTCGCACGCCATGCCAATCAGGCATCGGGTGCGGTTGTCTGGCTGAATCAGGAGGAAGCGGGAAAGAGCCGCCGGGGTACCCACCACAGGAAGATCGCCATGCCGATAAGTTCGACCAGCGACTGGAACATGATGGCAACCACCGCCAGCTCGTAGGAAGCGGGAAGGGAGAGCGCCAGGGGCAGCACGACGAAGGAGTTGCGTGTACCCAGGCTGAAGGCCAGCACGCGTCCCTGGGAAGTGGGGAGGCCGAACACTCGAGCCAGCAGGCGAGCCAGCAGCGCGGCGGCGATCAGAAACCCGGTGAAGGCCAGCAGCAGCCCGCCGAGCAGGGGTAACGAATCGGCGACGCCGCCGACCTGGGTAGCGGCGATGCTGAACACCACCAGGGACAGCAGTGGCACCGGCAGCCACCCCAGGCGCTCGATGCCAGCTTCGCGCCTGCGGTGTCCCTGAGCCCAGGTCTCGGTCACGAAGGCTAGCAGCAAGGGCAGCAGGATCAACCCCGCAAAGGCCAGCAGCAGCTCACGCTGCACCACGGTGACCAGCAGGTCCTGATCGAGAAACAGCCATAGGTAGAAGGGCAGCAGCAAGAGCTGAAGCAGCAGGCTGACCGGAGCGAAGGCGATGGCGTGCTGCGCCCTGCCGCCACCCAGGTGGGAAAAGGTGATAAACCAATCCGTGCATGGCACCAGCAATACCAGCAGCATGCCCAGGCGAACCGCCGGCTCGGCAGCGAAAAGGCTCGCCAACCCCCAGGCGACAAATGGTAGCAGCAGGAAATTGCCCACCACCGCGGCCACCATGAAACGTGTATCGCGCCATGCACTGCGCAGCTGCGTCAACGGCACCTGGGTGAAGGTGGCGTAGAGCAGCGCCCCCAGCAGCGGCCACAGCAGGGCTTCCAGCACATCCACCCGATCCGGCAGTGCGGTACCCAGCGCAAGGCCCATGGCAATGAACGCCAAATAGACCAGCACCTGGTATTTCTCGAGCGTTTGGCGGGTCAACGCGACTTACTCCCTGACAATTCGCGGCCCAGCATCGCGTGCCGACCCACCCCTGTAAAGTCAGGCGAGGGACGTCAGCAGCCTTTCTTGACCTGAATTTAACTTGAGGTTTTACGCTCCGACAGTGTAGCCACACAAAGGAGCGAACCATGCAACGCGTGCAACCGGATATCTGGGAAACCGAAGTCGAGAGCCCCTTCCCCGGGCTGACCGTGCATGCCTATCTGTTGACTCGGGACGCGGGCAACGTGCTTTTCTACAACACCGGCCACCAGCATGAGATCGACAGGATGGAGGAGCTGGGCGGCGTGGCCTATCAGTACCTGAGCCACCGGGACGAACTGGGGGAAACGCTCGTGACGATCCATCAGCGATTCGGGGCCAAGCTGGGCGGCCATCGCGCCGAGCTTGACGATTTTGCCCGCTACCGCACGCCTGACATCCTGTTCGAGCGACGCGAGATGCACCTGGGCAACGTCGAGGTGATCCCCACGCCGGGACACAGCCCGGGCAGCACCTGTTTCCTGGTGCACTCGCCCCATGGCAAGCGCTATCTGTTCACCGGCGACACGCTCTACCGTGGCGAGGAGGGCGACTGGCGCGCCGGCTTCATTCCCGGCCACAACGATGAAAGGGACCGGCAAACGCTGGCCGAGAGCCTCAGGCTGCTGAGTGGGCTCGAGCCGGATGTAGTGTTCGGCAGTGCCTTCCTCGGCGACATGGGCTTCCAGGAAACGACACCAGAAGACTGGAAGCGCCATGTGGACGGTGCCCTGGCGCGACTGCTGGGCTGAATCGCGCGAGCCATGGCAGAGGGGGCCTGGCCGCCCCCTTGCCCCTAGCGAGTCGGGTTCCGGCGCAGCTCCGGAACGACCAGCACGGCGAGCGTCAGAGCGGTAATCGGCAGCACGAAGTAGAGCATCAGGGCGCTGAATCCGGCCAGTGCGTCGTGGTGGGTGGCGGCCAGGATCAGGTAAGCGGTATAGGCCAGGTAGTAACCCAACAGCACGACACCTTCCCAGCGGTCGATGGCGCGAGCGGTGAAACAGATCGGCAGGCAGGCCACGGCCACGGCGACCATGACCGGCAGGTCGAGGCTGAGCATGGCTTCGGTCACGGCAATGCCGGCTGGGGCAATCAGGCCGGTGAGGCCCAGCACGCCGAGCAGGTTGAAGATGTTGCTGCCCACCACGTTGCCCACGGCGATGTCCCGCTGGCCGCGCAGGGCCGCGACGATCGAGGTCACGACCTCGGGCAGCGAAGTGCCCGCCGCCACCACGGTCAGGCCGATCACCTGATCGCTGACACCGAACCAGGCGGCCATCACCACGGCCGAGTCGACGAACAGGCGCGAACCCGCCACCAGCATGGCGAGCCCGCCAATGACATAAAGCGCGTCGTGCCACCCGGGGCGGGGGGTGCCTCGCTGTTGTCGGCCGCCGGCTCGTTGGCGGGCGCTTGGCGCCGACCCTGCCGCAGCAGAAAGCTGGTGTAGGCCACCAGGCCCAGAACCAGCAGTCCACCGTCCAGCCGGCCGATGCTGCCATCCAGCGCCATCGCCAGCACGACCAGGGAGAGCACGATCATCAGCGGGATATCCAGGCGGATCAGCTGCTGGGCCACCGCGAGCGGCACGATCAGCGCCGAGACTCCCAGGATGAACAGCACGTTGAAGATGTTGCTGCCCACCACGTTGCCCATGGCAATGCCCGCCTGGCCGCTGAAAGCCGCCTTGAGGCTGACGACGAGTTCCGGGGCGCTGGTGCCGAAGGCCACCACGGTGAGACCGATGATCAGCGGGGAAAGGCCCAGGCGAGCCGCCAGGCGCGATGCGCCCTTTACCAGACCCTCCGCGCCCAGGATCAACAACAACAGGCCAAGAGCCAACAGCAGCAGCGTTACCATCGATGGGTTCCTTGTCTTGTGGTCGAGGAGTGCGCGCCCCCATATGGGCCGGCGCGGGTGCGAAAGGGAACGGCTAGGCGGCAGGGGCGGGCAGGGTCAGTACGCAGGTGGCCAGCGTGGCGGTATCCAGCAGCAGCATGGCTTCCTGCGTGCCATCGAGGGTGGCGACCCGCTTGCCCTGGTCGATCCAGGCCGCCGAACGGCCGCCGCCGGTTTCGCCATCGCAGGGACCGATGCAGTTGGCCATCAGTATCGTCATGGCGTGCTCGCGGGCGAAGGTGGCGTAGTAGGCGTAGGCCTCGTCCATGCGCGGCGAGAGCTTGGCCACGCTGGCGAGGTACACATCCGCGCCGAGACTTGCCGCCGTGGCGACATGATCGGGTTGCAGCGACTCATAGCAGATCGCCAGGGCCAGGCGATGTTCGCGGGTCTCGATCAGCATCGGCCGCTCGCCGGCCGAGAAGTAGGCCAGCTCATCGTCGTGCAGCCGCTGCTTGGCATAGGCTTGGCGGCCCACGTGAGGTTGGAACACCACCATGCCGATCTGCGGTTTGGCCGAGGTGACCAGCGGCAGCCCGGCGGCGATGGTGATCTCATGGGTGTCGCTCAGGCGCTGGAACGCATCCAGCCGCGGATCCTCCACGTGAGTGGCCAGCGTCCTGGCCAGCGAGGGCTCATAGCCGGTCAGCGAGAGTTCGGGGAAAAAGATCAGCTCGGTATCGTGCGCTGCCGCCTGCTCGATGAACGCCACGTGGCGCTCCAGGTTGGCCTCGATATCGCCCGTCACGGAGGCGTACTGCACGGCACACAGCTTCATCGACTCGCTCCCTCTGGCCTGGCTCTCAGCTAAGCGTACTCCATTTTGGCAACGGAATGACGAAGGTTTGGAGAACGCCCAGCGAGCAGGACCCACCGGGCGTCCAAGGGGTTGCAAACATCGGGAGTGGCTCAGTGCTGCCGCAGCTTGGCCAGTTCGCTCTCGGCAATGTCGACCCGCACGCTGCCCTTCTGCACCAGCAGATCGGCAATGATGGCTACTTCGTCACCCTGGGCGCCCGCCATCAGCGCGATGTTCTTGGCGTGCAGCGCCATGTGACCCTTCTGGATGCCGGTGGTGGCCAGCGCCTTCATGGCAGCGAAGTTCTGTGCCAAGCCCACCGCCACGATGATCCGTGCCAGGCGTTCGGCCTGGGTCACGCCGAGGATCTCCAGGCAGTAGCGCGCGGTAGGATGAGCCCGGGTGGCGCCACCGATCAGGCCGACCGGCATCGGCAACTCCAGCGTACCGGTGAGGTTGCCTTCGCTGTCCATCTCCCAATGGGTGAGGGAGCGATAGCGCCCCGTGCGTGCGGCAAAGGCATGCGCACCAGCCTCCACGGCTCGGGTGTCGTTGCCCGTGGCCAGCACCACGGCGCTTACCCCGTTCATGATGCCCTTGTTGTGCGTGGCCGCCCGGTAAGGGTCGAGATCGGCGAAGCGGTAGGCCGAGAGCATGCCGTCGCGTACCTCCTTCCCGCCGATCTGGTCAAGGCGCCAGGTAGCCCGGGCCCGTACCAGTCGCCGATCGGCCAGATTGGAGAGAATGCGCAGCCGACTCTTGCCTCCGCTCCACTCCGCCAATGAAGGTGCCACTGCCTCGGCCATGGAGTTAACCGCGTTGGCGCCCATGGCGTCGCGCACGTCCACCAGCAGATGCACGATCAGCATGTCGTCCAGCACGCGTACCTCGAGGTCACGAAAGCCGCCGCCATGCTTGAGCAGCACGGGGTCGGTGGCATCGCAAATCCGGCGGATCTCCTCGCGTGCCTCCAGCAGCTTGAGGCGCGCGAACTCAGGATTGGGCACCTCGACGAGCTGTACCTGGGCGATCATCACCGGTGCCGACGCATCGGTGACGAAACCGCCGGATTCCCGACACTGGCGCGCCGCATTGCATACTGCCGCCACTACCGAGGATTCCTCCGTGGCCATCGGTACCAGTTGCTCCTCGCCATCGATGATCAGGTTCGTGGCGATACCCAGCGGGATATTCAGCGTGCCGATCACGTTCTCGATCATCGAGTCGGCGGTTTCCGGGCCGATGTTGCCCATATTGGTAAAGTGCGCCACACCTGTGTCGTCGAGACCCGCGATTTCGGCCACCTTGGCGAGCCGCTCCCGAGGAGAGAGCTGGTAGAAGCCGGCGATTCGGGAAGTGCCATGAGCCATATCGATACCTATCGGAATTCAATGAAAGTCAGTTCGAAAGGGAAACCGTGACCCCTCAGGCCAGCAGCCCCATCAGCCAGGGCGCCGCGTAGAGCGACATGAATTGCACGCCGTAATTCACGCCCCAGCGGTTCAGCAGGCCTGCCACCAGAGCCAGCACCATTACGCCGAGAATGCCCATCAGCCCGGCATCCATGTAGGCCAGCAGCATGACCAGGGCGAAGAACATGGCGAGGAAAGCTTCATGGGGAATGTGGCGGAACACGAAGACGCAGATCTGGCGTGCGTAGCGAACCGCGATGGGGTAGGTGATCAGCAATGCAATACCGGCGCCGAGAATGCTGGCAATGGCAATTTCGGAGAAGCTCATCAGGTGGTGTGCGTTCTGCTCCAGGGTAAGCACCGGCGGGGCATTGAAGAAGGCATTGCCCGGGCCGATGGCCATGGGGCTCATGGGAATGCCCAGTGCCGCCAGGGGGATCAGGATGCCAGCGATATAGGCGGCGTTGGTCACGGCGTCCATGGAGGAGAGCGCCCGACTGGCCTTCTCCACGGTGCCCTTCACCCAGCTCGACATCACCTCGCCGAGGAAGATGGTGATGCCCACCGGGCTCATGAAGAAGGTGACCGAGCCCAGCACCGAACTGGCGGCGGCCGAGGCCGTTTCCTGCCGCGTGAGGATGCGGAAGGGATTGGGTAGCTTGTGCTCGTCCTCGGTCTTGTAGATCTGGATGGTCTTGGGCTCGGCCACCGTCATCGCCCGACGCTCGCGGTTCACCAGAAGCTGCGCCAGGTTGAACATCATCGGGCCGATGGTGATGCCGAGGAAGAACGAGATGAATACCACCCGACCCTCGGGGATCACGCCCATGCCCCAATAGAAGTGGCGCAGTGCCTGGATCAGCGCCGCCAGTACCACGATGCTGACCAGGCTGATGACCTTCTCGCGGCTCATCAGCGCCAGGAACACCGCGCCGAGGAAGAAGATCTGGCTGGCATACTGGCCCAGCACGTCGGCCAGCGGAGTGAGCAGGAAGGCGAGGAACAGGCTGATCGGCACCGCGACCAAAGTACCGATCACCGAGCCGGAGGCCATCTTGCGGATCGCCAGGGTGGCCTGTCCTTCGCGCTTCAGCGTCAAGGCGTGCTCCACCATGGGCGCCGACATCACGCCGCCGGGAATGCCCGCCACCGAAACAGGAATGGAATCGGTCAGCTTCTTGGCCACGATGGCCGCCATGAAGAAGGCCAGCACCACGGGCAGTGGGATGCCCGCCACCACCAGCGCCAGCGTAACGGGCGCCAGTACGGCGGTTTCATCGGTGCCGGGCGCCACGCCAATGGCGGTATAGACCACCACCGCGATGAGTGCGGCGATCAGCATCTGCAACAGCAACATTGGGTCCATGCTCACGCCTCCCCTTCGATGTCGAGGCGGCGCTTGGGACGAAACAGCAGCGCACTGATGAAGAAGCCGAGAATGGCACCGGCAATCCCCAGCACCAGCGGCCCGGGGGCTGGCCACGGCGCGAGCAGGAAACCACCCAGGCTGAGCAGCGTGGCGATGGCAAGCGAGATGAGCAGATCCCTGCCCGAAACCGTATCGTCCCAGACATTCAGGAAAGCCCTGTCTTTGGCTGGCATGCGTGACTCCAGGTAAATCGTTATTGGTGTTATGAGCCGTTACCGGCAGTGCCAGCTTCGGCAAAACGAAGGAACAGAATAAGGTACAGTTGTAAAAATTGTTCCAAGTACTGTACCTTCGCCTGAAGGGTTACAGTTTGCTGCAAGAGGGTGAGCATGACCAAATCCGGCCAGATTGCCGAGGCGCTGCTCAAGGCCATGGAGGAGGGCCGGTTGGCACCGGGGGCCAAGGTTGCCTCCATTCGCGAAGCGGCTCGTCAGTTCGGCGTGGCCAAGAACACCATCATCGATGCCTACGATCAGCTCGTCGCCATTGGACGCCTGCAGGCCCGTCATGGCGCCGGCTTCTTCGTTTCGCAAACGCGTCCACAAGCCACGGTGGAAGAGCGCGAGAACCTGAGTGAGGCGATCGACAGTGTCTCTCTCCTGCGAGAGCAGTTGGTCGGTAGCTTCGCGGTCCGTGCTGGTGATGGCCGTGCGCCGGCCGCCTGGATGGGTGGGCTCGATCTCTCCCGTGCGCTCAAGCGGCGCGGTACGGGCCAGGAAGAAGCGCATTTCGAATATGGCATGCCGCAGGGCTTCGAGCCGCTGCGCGACGCCATCGCCCGGGTGCTGGCTGGGCGTTCCATCCTTGCCGCCCCGGAACAGGTGCTGCTCACCTTCGGGGCCAACCATGCCTTCGATCTGATCATCCGGCACTTCGTCGATGCCGGCGATAGCGTGCTGGTGGAAACGCCAGGCTACTATCCGCTGTTCGGCAAGCTGCGCCTGGCACGGGCCAAGCTGGTGGGCGTTTCGCGTACGTCGGAAGGGGTGGACCTCGAGGAGTTCGAGCGCAAGGTGCGCCAGTACCGGCCGCGGCTGTTCTTCCTGCAACCCAACGCTCACAACCCCACCGGCACCAGCATGTCGCTGAGCAACATGCATCAGCTATTGAAGATCGCCGAGCAGCACGGCGTGGTGTTGGTGGAGGACGACGTGTTCGCCGACCTGCTGCCGCAGGGGAGTGCCCACCTGGCCGCACTGGATGGACTGGAGAACGTCATCTACGTGGGCACCTTCTCCAAGACGCTCTCCACCGGGCTGCGCTCAGGCTACATCGCCGGCAGCCGTGCGCTGATCCGCTCCCTCACCGACATCAAGATGCTCACCGTGGTCAACTCCTCCACCTTCATCGAATCGGTGATCCACGAGCTGATCGTCAAGGGGCGCTACCGCCGTCATCTGGTGCAGCTTCGCGAGCGGGTCGCCAAGGCCAGCGCCAGCGCCCGGCGCGCCCTGCGCGATGTAGGCATCGAGGATATCAGCGGCCCCGGCGGCGGCTACTATCTATGGGCCCGGCTGCCTGCCGGTATCAACACCCTGGAGCTGGCCAAACGCGCCACGGAGGAGGGCATCTTCATCGCACCCGGTGCCATCTTTTCGCTGCGCCCGGATGGCATCGACGGCACCGCCATGCGCATCAACGTCGCCTACGCCAACGACTTCCGGTTCCTGGAGTTCCTGAAGAGAGCGTTGGGTTAGGCTTCATCCTACCCTTCCCGCTGCATCTTCTCGCGCCGTGCCACTTCCGCCGCCGTAGGTGGGTCCATGGCAAAGTCGCCGGTCTTCACCGCTCCGTCGCGTTCATAATTCGCGATCACGATGCCGTTGGGCGACACCCGATTGGCGACGAGCTTGAATGCCGCCGCCTGGGCGCCGTCGTCAAACAACTTCTTGCCTTGCCCCAGCACCACGGGGCAGATGAACAGCTTGAGTTCATCGACGAGATCGTGCGCAAGCAGCGTGTGGACCAGCTCGGTGCTGCCCTGGGTAATCAGCGCCGGCCCATCTTCCTGCTTCAGCCTGGCAACATCGGCCGCCGCGTCGCGCAGCGCCACCGAGTCTTTCCAGGTCAACTCCAGTCCCTTTCGGGTCGCCACGTACTTCTTGATCGAGTTGAAGGTCTTGGCGATGGAGTCGTCCGGCCCTTCCTCGGCGTAGGGCCAGTGCGCAGCGAAGATCTCATACGTCTTGCGCCCGAGCAGCAGGTCGAACGGCTGACCGAACAGCTTGTCGATCTCCTCACCGAATACCTCGTCCACCAACGGCGCGACCCAGCCGCCATGGCGGAAGCCTCCGGTCGGGTCTTCCTGCGGCCCGCCGGGCGCCTGCATGACGCCGTCCAGGGAAACCATGCCGCCAACGATCACTTTACGCATCTGCTCATCCTCGTGGTTTGCAAGTTCAGCCAGTATTCGAACGAGCTGCGTAGGAATCGACAGGCTTGCGATGAACGGCGGCGACGGCTTGTTGAGTGTGAGGTATAACGCTCAGTCCGTTGCGCGTTTGCGAGCCACCGACAGCGCCGGGGGATGTGCCAGCGTCTGGTAGACAACGCAGTACCGCTCCGTCAAACGCAGGAGAGTGTCGAGCTGCTCTTCCGAGGCATCGGTGTCGAGGGTGACTTGCAGCCGAATGCTCTGGAAGCCCACGGGCACTTCCTTTGCCACGCCAAGCGTTCCACGAAAATTGAGATCGCCTTCCGCCTGGAGCGAAGCATCTCGCAACTCGATGCCGAGCGAGGTGGCGACGGCGTTCAGCGTCACCCCGGCACAGGCCACCAACGCTTCGAGCAGCATGTCGCCCGAACACGCGCTTTGACCGCTCCCGCCCGTGGCGGGATGCAGCCCGGCCTCAACGAGCGCCTTGCCCGTCTCGATCTTGCAGCTCACACCTTCACCGAGACGCCCTTGCGCGCGCAGAGTGATCAGTGCGGCATCCGGTGCCTCGCGATAACGCTCCTTCAGAGGCCTCTGGACGGAGCGCAACTCTTCAGCCTTCATGACACTCTCCATAATGTTGGTTATGGCCTCATGCTCGTTTTGGCGGCACGGCAGCCGTAGATGCCAGCTGTCTCAAACACCCCATCAAAATAGGCTAAGGTACTCGAGCTGGCCAAAGGCGGATATTTGGCACATTCGTCCCTGACAAGATCACGTTGCCATCGACAAACCCGGAGCCCGCTATGTCTCGCGCTATTGAAATCCCTGCCGCCGACGGAACCATCGACGCTCATGTCTTCACGCCCGAGAGTGCCGACCGTCCTCTTCCGGCCGTGGTGCTGTTCACCGATATCGGCGGCCTGCGCTCCTGCTATCACGAGAAGGCCCAGCAACTCGCGGACAACGGCTATGCCGTGTTGATGCCCAACATCTACTATCGCGATGCGCGCGGTCCCGTCGTGCCGGAGGGCAAATCCTTCCGCGACCCGGACGTGCGACCAACACTGTTCGGGTATGCCGGCCACCTTACGCCCGAGGCACTATCCCGCGACTTCACCGCGCTGCTGAAATGCATCGACAGCGAGGCCGAGTTCGCCGACGTCAAAATAGGCGTAGTGGGCTACTGCATGACCGGCGCCTTCGCGCTGCGCATGGCGGCCGAGCACCCCGGCCGCGTCGCCGCTGCGGCCGGCTTCCATTCGGCCAACTTGGCCAAGGCCGACGACCCGAACAGCCTGGTGCATGTAGTCGGCACCATCGAGGGGCGCGTCTATCTCGGCCACGCCGACAAGGACGAGCTGCTGCCCCCCGACCAGATCGCCCGCCTGGACGAAGCCCTGGCCAAGGCCGGCGTGCACTTCACCTCCGAACTCTACAAGGGCGCCGCCCACGGCTTCACCGCCAAGGACGCCCCCAGCTACGACGCGACCGCTGATGCACTGCACCACAAGCGGTTGGCGATGTTGTTGGAAGAGACGCTGTAGCGGGGCGGTCTGCTTTATCGGCGGCCCCGGGGGATGGGGCCGCGGTGGGGTGGTTCGCCTTTCTGGGAAAAATGCAGCTTATTTTCGATAAGTTAAGTCATACTTTTCATCCGGAAAGAAGTGGGCTTTAAATAAAAATTATATGGCGTGGCGCTCATCGTGAATTCATGATGTGATAAATGTTTTATTCTCGTGCAGAGGCTGGTAAAGCCATTGCGTCTAGCTCGGCGTGAGTAGTATACAAACCTTTGTGAGTTCCATTAATTATTGAGCTAAGCGATTCCCTTAGTTTATTGTATTTTTCATTGGTCAAGAAGTCAGGTGAAGTTAGGTGGGTGAAAAGATTGTAAGGCTTATCTTTGCTTGGCGATTCATTTAAATAAAATCCTTCAAAATCAGGGTTGTGGGCTACTGTTTGAACGCGTCCATCGGTTGCATCTGCCAGAGTTCGGATATTCAGATTGATTGTCCACATGGCGTTTGGCACTCCATCTTTTCTTAGCTTTGTGTCTAAGTCATGTATGGCAATGGCATTTGCATTGAATTGGTTGAAGATTTTTATAAAAGTTGGTATGTTTGCCTTGCCTCTACAGTTAATGACGCAGTAGACTCCTTCCAGTCCATTTTGTTCAATAATGTACTGGTATGCTAGATACTCTGTGTCACCCTCAACGAGTATTGCATTAGAGTAAAAGAAGAATTCATGAACCGTTGGGCAGCAACGGTTAAGCATCTTGAGGTTGTCTCTTTCGTCAGGGCTAAAATGTGCCTTGTCTGTCTGAAAATAGTAGACGCCTTGCTGGCTGTTGGAGACCTTGATAAGTGTGGTATGGTCCTGAGTGAGATCAATAAATATTGGGGAGTGGGTGGTGCAAATAACTTGCCAGCCCTCCATGTCTGCAAGAGCATAGATGGCTTTTCTAGCTGCTTTAATAACAGATGGGTGAAGGTTTATTTCTGGCTCGTCGATTAGTAATACTTTCGGCGTCTCTTCTTGAATTACTTTGGTTCCTTTTTTGTACATTCCTTCGCTACACAAAGCATTTACCGCAGACCATAAAAAAGCTCTTTTTAATCCTGTTCCCTGATGCTCAAGTGATGATGGGTGGTTGCTTGTTTTAACAAAAAATTTGCTTCCATCTTTGATGGCCTCCTCTGCCTTGAATTTTCCAACGCCAGTTTCAAAAGTTACTGTGGTTCCATGGAATAGCTTGTTTAACTCAGTTTCTATTTTATTGCTCAGCTGGCCAATACTGTTAGACAGTTCTCTATCTACTTCCTTGGCTAGCTTTTCAATTTCGGCAACAATGCCAGCCACCTTGCTTTTATCATCTTTAAGCTTTCTGGCGGCGTTTTTTGATGCTAGATCCTTTACGACTTTTTCTAGCGCGTCATATCCATCATTTGGGTTAAGCCTAATTGGTGTTGGCAATCGGCTCTGTAGCAAGGTATTCCAACCACCGGCACCACCCTTTTTCCAATCGTTGGTTTTGTTGCTAAAGCTATATTTTATACCGCTCTCATCAGGCGTCTCCCAGCGAATTTGGAACTTTGCACAGTTTCCAAATTCTGGATCATTAAGTAGGTGCCACTCCTGGCCTAATGTGTCAATATCTTCTTGCGTTATATCATTAAATATGCCTGTGATTATAACTGGTGTGCTAGTGTTTCTTCCATGAAAGTGATCTAAGCTCAGAGCGCTACCCATTGAAACGTAGGCTTCGTATGCGTCAAGTATCGTAGATTTGCAGCTGTTGTTTGGGCCGACTAATACGACAATGTTGTCGATGAGTATTTTTACCTCATCTTTTATGCCTTTGAAATTTGAAATAAGTAGGGCAGCTAGTTTCACGGTGTAATCCTTTGTTCAGGTTCATGTCTGGGCTGATTGGTTTTTTAGGTTTTATTTATGCTGAAAAATTGCGTTTATTAGGAAGTGCTATACTAGCCCTCTTGATCTAGGGCTTCTAGCTCTGCTGACAGTTCTAGCCAGTTTCTTAGATCAGTTGAGTCTGTTGTACTGGGCTCATCATCTGAAAATTCCCTGAAGAAGTCCTCATATACTTCCATGCTTTGGCTACGAATGACAAAACTGGCGTGGTTGTCCAGGGTTTTGGGGAGAGCCACAGGAATTCGCTCACTATTTGCAAATACTGTGAGCTCATGGAAGCTTGGCTCTAATGAGCCTTCAGCACGAATGCGCCCTGCCACAAGGTAGCGAGGAAAATCTTTCTCACGTTCCGGTCGTGTCATTTCGAACAGTTGAAGTCTTCTTGTTCGAGCGTCGTAAAGCCGTATAGTAGAGACCCATTCGTTAGGATTTCGCTCCTCAGGAACTGATACTGCAATAAATCCTGACAGAGGCCCGTGCAATTCGTCCCAAGCAACTCTTGCGCGGACATCAGGGAGAACATCAGCAATTCTGGATACGCGTTGCTCATTCTGGTCAACTTTCATGGCTACCCCAGAAAGAAGCCCACGCATATCATACATGCTGGTGCCTAGGAAAGCTAATGTCCCCAGGATTATTATACCAACTAAAATTTGTACCCAGTGCTCGTTTTTCATTAATTTTCTCTTAATGGCATTGTTTTTTATATATGAAGCTTCGGAGATATGGGTGAGATAGAGGGCGGGGTCATGTACTTCCGGTGGCTCACAGCTGTTGCATTCCCTTGGAAACTATTTATCAAAGTCACCCCACCAACTCCACCCGGCCCCAATCCCCACCCACCGAGTCGAGCAATTGGCTTAGTGCCGGGCTCTGGTAGGTCACGTGCGGGTCTTCCCAGCGCAGGCGTACGCTCTGGTGCACGCAGGGTTCCGGCGTGCGGTGCTGCGAGCGGCGCATGATCTTGTAGAAGCCCTTGTATTCGTCGTGTTGCCTGCCGCTATGGCGCGGGTTCATCGAGGTGAGGAAGTGCGGTTCGAAGATGAGGCCGACCTGCTGGGCCTCGGTGGCCATCCATTGTCCGGCGTAGTCGCCGAGTTCGCGCTGTGGGTAGCCGCCGCCGATATCGGTATGCACACCGGCGAACCACACCTGCTTGAGATCGATGCCGGGCTTGGCCGACCACAGCGTGGGCTCGAAGTCCTGACGGTTCTCGTCGATGGAAACGGCATGGCGGGCGTGGCGGATGATGCTGCTGGGTTCGGTGTCGTGGAACAGGTAGCGCTCGGTGCCCAGGGTGCCGAGGAACGGGGCGGGAATGCCGAGTGCGCCGACGGTATCCCACACGCCGATGAATTCGATCTCGGTTCTATCCGCCACGGCGTAGGCGCGGCGGAAGTTGGCGGCTCTGTCGCCACTGGGAGCCGAGTTCTTGGAGCGCTGACGGTAGAGTACGTAGGCTTCCGGAATGCGGTCGGCATAGAGCCGGCGCAGGATGCCGCAGTTGCGAATGAGCCCGGCCAGGGAGCGTACGGTATAGGCGCCACGGCTGAAGCCGAACAGGAAGAGCTGGTCGCCGGGCTCGTAGTTGTGCACCACGAAGCGATAGCAATCCATGATGTTCTTGTCGATACCGGCGCCGGTGGCACCGCCGCGAATGCTGTCACCCTCGGTGCCCACGCCCCAGTCGTAGTAAACCACCTGCTTGATACCGGCCTGGCAGCAGGGGGCGATGCCGCGAGCCAGGCGCAGTACGTGCGTGGCGGTATCGCTCTCCGGGCACTGCCAGGTGCCGTCCGCGCAGATGACGATGCGCTTCATCCCGCTCCCTCCCCGCGTGCTTTTTTTACTAAACGTAAACCCATTGTTTCGGGTGCGCCATGCCATCAGGCCAAAAGATGACCCTTGTCAGCGCAATTGAGGTTATGGCTTACGCGTTGTAGCAAATCGCTTACAACGATAGGAGAGCGAGGGCATGGGGTTTCGTTCATGGAGCCTAACGACATCGGGCATACAGGAAGCAGGCTCTTGGCTCGGGGTCGATATTCGGATGGAGCATGTGGCGTTCGAGGCGACCCTCTCTCACGAAGCCGCATTTTTCCAATAAACGGGCAGAAGCCAGATTTTCGACATCGCAGGTGGCCTGAACGCGGTATACCTCGGGCTGTGCCAGGCAAAGCGCGGTCAGGGCAGTCAGTGCTTCCGGCATGATGCCTTTTCGCCAGTGGCGGCGGGCCAGGACATAGCCCACATCGACCGTATGCCCCCGAGGCCGGGCTTCCAGCATCCCGATAGGTTCGTGCTCGTCACCATGGAAAGTCATGACGTACGGAAACCGGCTGCGCTCTTTCCAGGCCCGAATGCAGACATCCACGTACTCCTGCGTTTCGGATGGGGCCTGGTGAGGACGCCAGACCATGTAGCGCGTCACTTCCGGGTCCGTGGTGTATTCGCGGTACAAGACCGGTCCGTCCGTGGGGCGCGGTTCCCGCAGGGTGAGTCGCTCGGTGTCGATACGTGGGGGAAGCATGGTCTCTGGCCCTACTGGGTGGGAAGTCTTACTCCTCATACGAGTCATCTGTGCGGGGTGCATTAGGCAACTGCTCATCAAGCGATTGGCGGTACTTGATGCAGCCTTTCATGAATTCCGGCCATTCCGGTACCACGGGAACCGGGTCGGTCTTGTCGGGCAGTAATGCCCACAGGGCCGGGTGATGCCAGCACAGGTCGTGCCGGCTGCAGTCCCGGTGTTCGCGGATGCCTTGGCGGAGTCGTTTGGCTTCTTCGATCAGTTCCTCTCGGGTCATCCGTTCGAGGTCTTCATCCATGGGAGCCTCCATAGGGTTTTCCGATCGCTCGCAGTCCCATTCGGCGAGCGGGGTTTACCCTGATCGATCAGGCGCTGCCTGCCGTGAGTGATGCCGCTCGCTGCAGTATTGGTTAGCGTGCCGAGGCCTGCAATCGATGAAAGCGCACCGCCGCCGTTCCGGCAGCGGTGCGCTCCTGGTGGGAGGCGTGGCGTTACGCCGCCGGCGCGGGAATCCGTGCGATCACCTTGATTTCAAAGTCGAAGCCCGCTAGCCAGTTGACGCCGACGGCGGTCCAGTTGGGGTAGGGCGGTTGGCCGATTTCCTTGGTGCGAACCCTGTCGATCGCTTCCCACTGGGCGGCGGGATCGGTGTGGAAGGTGGTCACGTCGACGATGTCGTCGAAGGTGCAACCGGCGGCCTCGAGAACGGCCGAGAGGTTGTCGAAGGCAAGCTGCACCTGGCTTTCGAAATCCGGCTCGGGGGAGCCGTCCTCACGGCTGCCGACCTGGCCCGAGACGAACAGGAAGTCGCCCGAGCGGATGGCCGCCGAATAGCGGTTGATCTCGTAGAGTGCCTGCCGTCCGGCAGGAAAGACTGCATCGCGTTTAGCCATCATGCTGCTCCGGTGGGTAAAATTGATATACGGGCCGTATGTGATTATGCTGGCACATACGCAGCGTATGTCAATACGCATACGGCGCGTATGTGAAAAACTTTTGCAAGCGATGTCAGGAGAGGCTGTGGCGACGAAACGTGCGCAGATGATGGAGGAGACCCGGGTCAAGCTCATTCGAGCCGCTCGGGAGGCCTTCGCGACCAAGGGCTATGCGGCGGCTTCGATGGACGACATCACCGCCGATGCGGGGCTGACGCGAGGGGCGCTGTATCACAATTTCGGGGGCAAGAAGGGACTGCTGCAGGCCGTGGTCGATCAGATCGATGCGGAGATGGTGGCACGACTCATCGCGGCCCAGGAGCGGGCGCCAAGTCCGTGGGAAGGGCTGCTGGCGGAGGGTGTGAGCTATATCGAAATGGCGCTGGAGCCGGAAGTCCAGCGCATCATGCTGCTGGATGGGCCGGCCGTGCTCGGCGATCCATCGCAATGGCCCAACCAGAATGCGTGCCTGTTGCGCACGACCCAGACCATTCAGGCGCTCATCGACGAGGGTACGGTCAAGCCGGTGGATGCCGAAGCCGCTGCCCGCCTGATCAACGGCGCGGCTCTCAACGCCGCACTGTGGATTGCCGCGGCCGATGAGCCGCGCGCCGTGCTGCCGAGAGCCGTCGAGGCGTTCCGGCAGCTCGCGGCCGGCCTGCTGCAAACCGAGCGCTGAGCGGCGAATCTCCAGTCTTCCGGCGTCGTACGCGGCAAGAGGGCGCTGTCAGGTTTCGACCGAAAGCTTGCAGGGGATGGCCTGGGCAAGAAAGTCGATCAGCGCCCTCACGGAAGGTACGAGCCCCTTGTGATGGCTGAATACCGCTTGGATGGTGCCGTAGGGTGAGCGCCACTCCGGCAGCACGTGAACCAGTTCGCCCTTGGCTATGCTCCTGCGGCAGATATGCACGGGTAGCTGGGCCACGCCGAGCCCCTGGCGTGCCGCCGCGAGCAGCATGTCGAAGTTGCTGCACATCAGCCGGGGGCGCAGGGTGATCACGCGGGTCTCGTCGTTCGGTCCCGTCAGCTCCCAGCGAACCTCGTCCGTTTCTCCTCCCATCGAGAGCGTCGGCACCTCCGTGAGTTCGTCGATGGTAAGCCCCCGCTTGCAGGCGGCATGCACGGCCGGGCTGACCGCCATCACCAGGTGGTTCTGTCCCAGCGGCCGCATGATCAGCGAGGCATCGGTCATGTCCGGCCTGCTGCGCACGCGTATGGCCACGTCGAGCCGATCCTCGATCAGGTCGGCGCGCCGGTCGAACACCTGCATGTGCACGCGAACCTTGGGGTAGGTCTTCATGAAGGCCGGCAGGACCTCCTCGATGAGGCTCTGGATCAGGCCCTGCGGGCAGCTCAGCCGCACGATGCCGTTGGGCTCCGCGTGGGCCTGGGCCACTACCGTTTCCGCCGCTTCGGCACCGGCCAGCATGGTCTGGCAATGCTCATAGAAGGATTGCCCCACATCGGTGGTGCGGATCTTGCGGGTCGAGCGCTCCAGCAGGCGCACCTTGAGACGCTCCTCCAGGCGCGCAATGCGCTTGCTGAGCGTTCCCTTGGGCACGCCGATGTGACGCGAGGCTGCCGAGAAGCCTTGGTAGGTCACTACGGCATGGAAGTAGTAGAGATCGTTGAGATCGTGCATTGCATCGGCCCCGGTGGGGAACGGCGGTAAATTAATCGTTTCCTGTAGGAAACGCAAAGTTGGAAATTGGCGGTCTAGTGCGTTGATTGTTGGTCGATAGAATACAACCATCGGGTCGGCAAACGGAAGTGAAGCACCACGCAATTGTCGGGCCCACCTCTGTATTCAAAGGAGAGATACGATGAAAGCTCAGAAAACCGCACTGTTTCTTGCACTGGCCCTGGCCTCCGGCGTCGCTTTCGCTGAGAGGGGCGCGGAAGAGCTGGTGCCCGCTGCCGCGACCTCCAGCGTGACCGGCCAGAACAGCTTCGAACAGCTGGATCGGGACGGCGATGGCCGCATTTCACGGGAAGAAGCCGAAGCGGGCACTCTGCCGGAAATTTTCCTGTTCATGGATCGCAACCACGATGGCGTGATCTCCCGTCAGGAGTTCGACTTCCGCCCGCATTGAGCGCGTTTGGGTTCGCTCGTGAAAAAGGGAGGCTCGAGGCCTCCCTTGATTCGTTGTGCATCTCCGAGGGCGCGTTCCTTCACTCGTGCTGCAGGATGTTGACGAGCTTGCCGAACGGGTCGCGGACATAGAACCGCCGCACGCCCCAGGGCTCGCTGGCAGGGCCATACTCGATGGGCACGCTCGCCTGCTCGCAGCGGGCCAGCGCCGCTTCGATATCGTCGACCTCGATGGAGAGGTCGGGCACGGGAGTACCCGAGCCGCCTTCGCTGCCGAAGCTCACCTGAACCGTCATTTTCTCGTCCGAGCCATAGGTTCGGAACCAGCCGTGATCCATGAGCAGGTCGAGACCCAGGATGTCTCCATAGAAGGCCGCCGCCTTGCCGAGATCCGATGTCGCCGTGTTGGCCATGATGCGTTTGACTTTCATGGTTACCCCGATTCCTTGTTCATTAACCCCTTAACGTAGTGGTATCGATGTAGATGCGCCATCGGGCTTCCAGGCTGCTTTGCATCAACGCTGTTTCTTCGTAATCTTGATGCATTGAGTTCAGGCGGGTCGCTCATGCAGGTTCTGGTTATCGAGGACAATTCGGACATCATCGCGAACCTGTACGGATACCTGGAACCGCTCGGCTATGTTCTGGACGTGGCGCGTAACGGCAATGCCGGCATCGCGTGCGCGACGGCCGCCTTCCATGATGTGATCATCCTCGATCTATCGCTGCCGGGAATGGATGGTGTCGAGGTGTGCCGAAGGCTCCGCCAGGAGCATCGGCTGGCAACGCCGATCCTCATGCTGACGGCGCGCGACTCGGTGCATGACAAGCTGACCGGGTTCGAGGTCGGCGCCGACGATTATCTGGTCAAACCCTATTCCCTCCCCGAGCTGGATGCGCGCTTGAAGGCGCTGGTACGCAGAGCGCGTAACGAGCACGTGCAGTCGGTCCTGGTCTTCGGCGAGCTTCGGCTGGATACGGGTACCGGCCTTGCCACCCGGGCCGGTCAGCCGCTCGAGCTGACGCCGACGGGCTACAAGATTCTCACGGCGCTAATGCGCGCCGCTCCGAAGCTGATAAGCCGCGAAGAGATCGCGCGCGAGATATGGGGCGACAATCCGCCGGATAGTGACGCCCTGCGTACGCATATCCATACGTTGCGCCAAGCGCTCGACAAGCCTTTTCCCTATCCCATGCTGCTGACTTCACCAGGCATCGGTTATCGATTGAAAACGCCCAGTGAAGCCTAGACTTTCTCTCAAGAAGCGCATCGCGCTCACCTACATTCTGTTGACCGTTGCCGTGGCCGGCGCCTTCAGTGCGGTTTCCTATGTCGCGGTGAAAGTGATCGAAGAGCAGGTCATCGACGCTCGACTCGCCAAGTTGGCGGAAAGATTGATCGATCTCCATCAGTTGGGCGATGTCCCGGATGCGCCACCGGACGTGCATTTCCATATCAATGACGACATACCCGGCGCGTTACGTGAACTGCCCATGGGTAGCCATGAGTTGGCGCTCGGGGAGCGCCAGGTGCGCGTGCTGTTGACGGAGCACGGTGCTAGCCGGTACGCCGTGGTGCAGGAAGTCGATGAACTCGAACATGCGGAAAGGGTCATCCTGCTTGCCTTGGCCATCGGCTTTGTCGTCAGCGTTCTGCTCGCCGCCGTACTTGGTGTGCTGAGCGCTCGGCGCGTGATGGCGCCGGTGGCGGCGCTTGCCGAGGCGGTGGAGCGTAACGCAGGCCCGACCGAACTGCCTTCCCTTTCCGCGCAAGACGAAATTGGCTCGTTGTCTCGTGCCTTTGCCAAGCGGACCGACAAGCTACAGCAGTTCCTGCGACGTGAGCGGCTCTTTACCGGCGACGTCAGTCACGAATTGCGCACGCCTCTGACGGTCATGCTGGGCGCGGCGGAAGTTCTGAAAGCTCAGTTGCCGGAGCATTCCAGGCAATCCGAGACCGCGGAACGCATTCGCCGCGTGGCGGCGGAGACCTCGCAGCGGGTCAGCGCGCTGCTCCTGCTTTCGCGTGCCCCGGATACCCTGGATGCGCCGCGTATCGTGCTGAATACGATCATCGAGTCGGAGATGGAACGCTGCCGGCCCCTGCTGAGCGGAAGTGCCGTTCAATGCCGGCTGGAGTGGAAGGAGCCTGTGTGGGCCGACATACACCCCGACCTGGCCGGGATCATGATCGGCAATTTGCTGCGTAATGCCTGCCAGCATACCAGCCAGGGCATGATTCTCGTGCAACTCACGCCGGGCCGGCTGGTAATCGAGGATACTGGCCCCGGCATCCCCCAGGGTGTGCGCGAGAGACTATTCGAACGCTTCGTCCATGGCCGCGATACCGCCGGGCAAGAAGGGGTGGGGCTGGGCCTGGCCATCGTCAAGCGCGTGGTCGAGCATGTCGGTTGGGAGGTTCGCCTGGAGGTGCCGCAAGCCGGGGGAGCCCGCTTCGTGCTGACGTTCCCTCCGGTTCATGCCGTGTCAGCTCCTTAACGTCTTCTTGACGTTCGTCAGGCTACCTTGTCCACTCCCTGACGAAACCTTCATTGAGGACCCCCATGAAAAAAACTGCGATCGCTGTCGCCATGTCGCTGCTTTCAGGTTTTGCCCATGCCGGCGACGGGCACGCCTGGAGCTATTCCGGCGAAACCGGGCCTGAGAATTGGGCACAGCTGACCCCGGAGTACGGTGCCTGTGCGGGCAGCAACCAGTCGCCCATCGACCTGACTGGGTTCATTGACGCCGAACTCGAGCCCATCGATTTTCATTACGAAAATGGCGGCGCGGAAATCCTCAATAACGGCCATACCGTCCAGATAAACGTGCATCCAGGCGACACCATTACCGTTGACGGTATCGAGTTCGAGTTGAAGCAGTTCCATTTCCATGTGCCGAGCGAGAACCTCATCCACGGCGAATCGTTCCCCATGGAAGGCCACCTCGTACATGCCGACGAGGATGGCAACCTGGCTGTCGTCGCGGTCATGGTGACGGAGGGTGAGGCCAACGAAGCCCTTGCAAGAGCATGGGCGCAAATGCCGGAAGAGGGCGAAACGCTGGCGCTGACGTCAGACATCTCCCCGCTGGGCATTTTGCCTGCCGACCGTGATTACTATCGCTTCAATGGCTCGCTGACCACGCCCCCCTGCACCGAGGGCGTGCGCTGGCTGGTGCTGAAGCAGCCGATTACCGCGTCCCAGGAGCAGATCGATCAGTTCCTGGCGGCCATCGACGATCATCACAACAATCGCCCGGTGCAACCGGTCAACGCTCGCCCTGTTCTGCAGTAATCGGTGAGTCAGCCTGAGCCCTGTATCCACAGGGCTCAGGCCGTTCAGCTTCATCTTTCTCCCGCTACCCTCCCGCACCTCTCGTTCAGAACTGCAGCCCCAGCGCAAAACCGCCGAGCAGATAGCAGAAGGTGGTGATCAATACGATGCCGATCAGGTTGAGAATGACCCCACCGCGCGCCATCTGGGCGATGGTGACCGCACCGGTGCCGAACACGATGGCGTTGGGTGGCGTGCCGACCGGCAGCATGAAGGCGCAGGTCGCGGCGAAGGCCGCCGGGATCAGCAGCGTCATCGAGTCGGCGCCGATGCCCACCGCCACACCGCCGAGAACGGGGATGAAGGTCGCGGCCGTGGCCGTGTTGCTGGTCACTTCCGTGAGGAACAGCACGATGGTGGCCACGGCGGCTACCAGCAGCAGGATTGGCAGCACCCCGAGCCCGGTGATCTGCTGACCGAACCAGCTATCCAGGCCGGTGCCTGCGACGGCGCCGGCGAGGCTCAGGCCGCCACCAAACAGCAGCAACACCCCCAGGGCAATCCATCCTCGGCATCCTGCCAATTCAGCACCATCTCACTGCGGCCTCTCGCGGGCAGAATGAACAAGGCAATGCCGGCGGCGATGGCGATGGCGGTATCATCGAGATTGCCCAGCGGCCCCAGCCATTGGCCCACCCCGGGGATATTGCCAAGAACGCCGGGCACGACCCACAGGAATGCCGCCGAGCCGAAGACGAGCATTACCATCTTCTCGCCCTGGCTGAGTGGGCCGAGCTTGCGGATCTCGCCCTCGATCATCTCTTTTCCGCCGGGAATTTCCGCGACGTTGAAACGGTAGAGCACCCGGGTCATCAGCACCCAGCCCACCAGGATGAAGGTGAAGGCCAGCGGTACGCCGAGCATCATCCAGTCGAGAAAGCCGATGCTGCGGCCCAGCTCGTCGGCCGCATAGCCGGCAACGATAGCGTTCGGCGGGCTGCCGAGCAGGGTGCCGAGGCCGCCCATGCTGGCCGACCAGGCGATTGCCAGCAGCAGGCAGAGACCGAAGCGCTTGATGTTCTCGTCCTGGATGAAGTCGACGTGGCCGGCCCGGTGGTGGTCGTGGCCGGCGGCGGCCGTCTCGGTGGATTCACCGCTGCGCTCCGCGACCAGGGCCAGCACGGAAAGCCCGATCGGCAGCATCATCAGCGTCGTTGCGGTATTCGAAACCCACATCGACAGAAATCCCGTGGCGAGCATCATGCCGAGCACGATCCGGTGCGGCGAGACCCCGACCCGGGCCAGCGTCAAAAGGGCGATGCGGCGGTGCAGGTTCCACTTCTCCATGGCAATGGCAATCAGGAAGCCGCCGAGGAACAGAAAGACGATGGAGCTGGCGTAAGGCGCCGTGGCCTGGGCGACGGTCCGCTCCGTCAGCATTGGGATCAGCACGATCGGCAGCAGAGCGGTGGCCGAGAGCGGGATCGCTTCCGTCATCCACCAGACCGCCATCAGGGTGGCGATCGTCGCGACCCAGCGCGCATCCGCAGAAAGTCCTTCGGCCTGGCCCATGGCGAGCCAGACAATCAGCGCCAGGAGCAACCCGAAGGCGCGCAGGCCCCATACCAGTCTGGCTGATCGTCCACCTGATTCCTTCTTCCCGGGCGTGCCCTCGTTTCCATCGGTTGGTTGAGGCTGATCAGCCATGCTAAGTCTCCTTTATTTCACTAATACAGCTCCCTTCATGGAGCGTAGCCAAGAGTACGGGATACGGCCTGGGCAGGTCGCGGCTCGCCATTGTGTTCGCCCCGATTTGCCCCAAGATGGAGAGAACCCCATGACACCAGGAGCTTCCCATGAGCGGCACTCTCTATCGCCTTGCGGCGTTTACCGACGATCCGAGCGGCGGCAACCCCGCCGGGGTGTGGCTTGGCGAGGCGTTGCCCGAGCCGGCGGAGATGCAACGTATCGCCGCCGAGGTGGGCTATTCCGAAACCGCCTTCATCGCCCCGGCCGAGGGCGAGCGGCGCATTGTGCGTTATTACAGCCCCGAAGCGGAAGTGAGTTTTTGCGGCCATGCCACGGTGGCCAGCGGCGTGCAGATGGGACGGCTGAGCGGGGCGGGTACTTACATGCTGGATACGGCGGTGGGCGAGGTGATGGTCACCGTCAACCAGGTGGAAGGGGAGTGGCAGGCCTCGCTGGTGTCGGTGACGCCGGAGTTCCGCCCCGCCGAGCCGGAGCTGGTCGAGGATGTGCGTGAACTGCTCGGCTGGCAGGCAGACGAACTCGATCTCGAGATTCCGCCTGCGCGGGCCTACGCCGGGGCCTGGCACCTGGTGCTGGCGTGCAAGACAGAGCAGCGCCTCGCGCGGCTCGAGTACGATTTCGAGCGGCTCAAGGCGCTGATGCTGCGCGAGGGCCTGACCACGCTGCAGCTGGTGTGGCGCGAGAGTGCAGAGCGCTTCCATGCGCGCGATCCGTTCCCGGTAGGCGGCGTGGTGGAAGACCCCGCCACCGGCGCGGCGGCCGCGGCGCTGGGCGGCTACCTGCGCGATGCGGGCCTGCTCCAGGCGCCCGCCCAACTGACGATCCTGCAAGGCGAGACGATGGGGCGGCCCAGCCGCCTGCAGGTCGACATTCCGCTGTCAGGCGGCATCGTGGTGACCGGGCAGGCGGTGAGCCTGGAGGGCTGAGTCGAGCCTGACCGTCGGCGGTCGGCTCAAGGCCTGAGCACCCAGTAGTCGTTCTGGATGTCGTGCGGCAGCTGATGGACCTCGATGCTGCCGAAGCCGGCCTTGCCGAAGTATTCCCGCGCCTTCTCGCGGCCCCACATCGTTCCCAACCCTCGCCGCCCTGGGCGAGGGAGACACTCATGCAATGCATGATCGATACGGTATAGAGCAGCGTACCCATCGGGTGTTCGCGGTCGCCGTGGTGATGGCTCGAGGCGTGGATGTCCTGGGCCAGGTAGACGCCGTCTTCACGCAGTGTGCGGCGGATGCCCTTGAGCAGGTTCAGCGGGTGGGCCTGGTCGTGGATGGCATCGAAGGTGGTGACCAGATCGTAGTGCTGGGCCGGTGCCGTGCGGTCGAAGTCGCTCAGGTCACGCTGCTCGAAGTGCAGGTTGCCCAATCCCAGGCGCGCGGCACGCTGCGTCGCCCAGCCGATGGCCTCCTTGGAGAGGTCGTAGCCGGTAAAGCGGCTGGCAGGAAAGCGCTCGGCAAGCTTCATCAATGCCAGGCCGCGACCGCAGCCCAGATCGAGCACGTCGATGCCCTGAACCAGCCGCTCCGGGAGTTCCGGCGCCAGGGGCAGGATGGCATCGAACAGCACGGGCAGCACGGTCTGGCCGCTATCCTCGGCCATGACCTCGTGGAAACGGGTGTAGCGTGTGTACGGTACGCCACCGCCGTGGCGGAAGCATTCCAGCACATCGTCCTCCACCTGACCCATCAAGGGCAGGTACTGGGCGAATACGGCGAGATTGGCCTCGCCGCCGTCGGTCAACAGCGCGGCGTGCTCGGGCGGCAGCCGGTAGGTCATGGTTCGCGGATCATGCTCGACCAGTGCAGCGACCGTCGCGCCGCCCAGCCACTCGCGTACGTAGCGCTCGTCGAGTCCTGTCTTGACGGCAAGTTCACTGCTGGTCACCGGCTCGCCATCGGCCAATTGGGCAAGCAGGCCGCTGCGGTGGGCCAGCGAGATCAGTTGCAACATGGCACCTTCGTTGAGCGCATGCACGAAGCGGTTCTCGAAGTCGGCCGCGCGGTCAGTGTCGAAGGCAACGGAAGCGTTAGCGTGGGCTGTCATGGGGGTGTCTCCTTGGTTGTTATGGGTTGCTATGAGTTGTTATGGGTGCGTCGATGGGTGCTTCGGAGACTGCATTGTGGCGCTCCCGGCTGGGTTACACTGAAGTCCCTACGGACAGAAACCGGCGGTTCCCGCCATGTCGATGCACAAACCCACCATTGCGCTGCTGGCGATTCCCGAAGTGGCGGCTTCCACCCTCTACGGCGTTTACGACGTCTTCTCCTCGGCGGGGCGCGACTGGCCTGCCCTGATCGAGGGCAAGCCCGGCGAGTCGCTATTCGTACCCAGGGTGGTGGCACGTAGCGGTACGCATGAAATGACCGTCGCCAACGGGGTGCGCATCGTTCCTGATGCCGGCCTGGACTGGGTGCCCGACGTGGTGTGTATACCCGAGATCATGCTGCCGCCCGATGCGGTGCTCGAGGGCCGCTATAGCGAGGAGATTGCATGGATCAAGCGCTGTCATGCTGCTGGCGCCATCCTGGCGACCGCCTGCTCGGGTGCCCTGTTGCTGGCTGAGTCTGGGCTGTTGCGGGGCGAGGATGCCACCACGCATTGGGCCTACTGCGATGTGCTGGGGCGCTATCCGGGCGTGCGGGTGCATCCGCACCGCGCGCTGGTGATCGGCGGCATCGGGAGTCGCCTGGTCATGGCGGGGGGCGGTACTTCCTGGAACGATCTGGCGCTCTACCTCGTCGCCCGCCTGGCCGGTATCGACGAGGCGATGAATATCGCCAAGCTGTTCTTGATCGATTGGCATGCCGCCGGTCAGCTTCCCTTTGCCATGCTTGCGCGCACCCGCCAGTGCGAGGATGCCGTCATCGCTCGCTGCCAGACGTGGGTGGCCGAGCACTACGATGAGCCTTCTCCTGTGGCCTCGCTGATCGAGGTTTCGGGGCTGAGCGAGCGCAGCTTTCACCGCCGCTTCAGGAAGGCCACCGGCCTGACGCCCACGGAATACGTGCACACCCTGCGCCTGGAAGAGGCCAAGCAGATGCTGGAGACCGAGGCCACTCCCGTGGATGCCATTGCCGAGGCCGTGGGCTATGAAGACGGCGCCTTCTTCGGCCGGCTGTTCCGACGCAAGGTGGGACTGACGCCGGCCCAGTACCGGCGTCGCTTTGGCGGACTGAGAAAGGCGCTGTCGGGGTGACGGAAGCGAGCCGCTTACTTGGGCTGGTAGCTGCCGGCCTGCGCGGCAAAGCTGATCGACAGGCGGTTCCAGGCGTTGATGGTGCAGATCGCCAGGGTGAGGTCGGCCAGGCCCTTCGCGGAGAAGTGCTCGCGGGTGGCCTCGAACAGGGCGTCGTCGATGCCGTTCCCGGCGATCAGGGTATTGGCCTCGGCCCAGGCCAGGGCGGCGCGTTCGCGCGGGGAGTAGAAGGGCGTTTCGCGCCAGGCGCTCAGGGCGTAGAGCCGCTGCTCGGTTTCACCGGCCTTGCGTGCGTCCTTGGTATGCATGTCGATGCAGTAGGCACAGCCGTTGATCTGCGAGACGCGGGTGTAGACCAGTGCCAGCAGGCCATCGCCAAGTTCACCCGCTTCCGCTGCCTTGTGAACGTGGTTCTGCAGCTCGAGCATGGCCTTGAGGCCGTCGGGACTGGCGGAATAGTAGTTCATGCGCATGGGTGGGGCTCCGTAAGGGTTGGAAGCCCCCACCCTAGCGCGGTGGTTATCGCCTCGATTGTAGATTTTCGACCTCAGTGCAGCTTCATGCGGGGGCGGATGAAGCGGTTGAGCCCGTCCGAGAGCAGAATGAGCGCGGTCTTGGCGGTGCCGTGAATGGCGCGCTGGTGCATGCGATAGAGCGAGGCGTAGAAGAACTTGGCCAGGCGCCCCTCGATGAACAGGCTGCGCGCCGAGGCGCCGCGCATCAGGCTGCCGATCGCCTCGAAGTGAGCCAGCGAGATGAGCGAGCCGCGGTCGCGGTAGCGGAACGGCTTGAGCGTACCGTTGTCGATCCGGGCGAGTAGGTTCTTGTAGAGCCGCTGCGCCTGCTGATGGGCGGCCTGCGCTCGTGGCGGTACCACGCTGCCGTCCGGCTGCGGGCAGCTGGCGCAGTCGCCGAGCACGAAGATGTTGGGGTCGTCGATGCTTTGCAGGGTTGGCTCCACCTGAATACGCTGGTTGCGGTCCAGAGTCAGGCCCAGGTCGCGCAGCACGTTGGGTGCCTTTATTCCGGCAGCCCAGACGTTGAGGTCCGTGTCGATGCGCTCCTCGTCGGCGGTGACGATGGCGTTCTCCTCCACGCACACCACCCGGGTGTTGGTATGCACCCGTACGCCGAGGCGTTCCAGCTCGCTGCGCACGGCGCTGCGAATGCGCTCGGGCAGGGCTGGCAGCACGTCCGGTGCCGCTTCGATCAGGTGAACTTCCAGGTGGCGGCTGTCCATCTCGGTGAAGCCGTAGCTGTGCAGCATGCGCGAGGCGTCGTAGAGCTCCGCCGCCAGCTCCACCCCGGTGGCGCCGGCACCGACGATGCCCACCGTGAGGTGCGGATGCTCTCGCCGCTCGGGGTCGCTGTAGCGCAGGAAGGTATTGAGCATATCGCGCCGGAAGGCCTCGGCCTGGGCCGGGCTATCGAGGAAATGGCAGTGCTCGGCAACGCCGGGGGTGCCGAAATCGTTGCTCACACTGCCCAGCGCCAGCACCAGCAGGTCGTAGTCCAGGCTGCGGGCCGGCAGCACTTCCACACCGTGGTCGTCGAGCACCGGGGCCAGGCGCAACTGGCGGGCGTCGCGGTCGAGGCCCTCGAGCGTGCCGCGCTGGAAGCGGTATCCATTAAGCTGGGCATGGCTCTGATAGGAGATCTCGTCGATGCTGGAGTCGAGCGCGCCGGTGGCGACCTCATGCAGCAGTGGCTTCCAGATATGGGTCGGGTTGCGGTCGATCAGCGTGATCTCGGCCTTGCCGCGTCGCCCCAGGCGCCGGCCGAGGCGAGTGACCAGCTCCAGCCCGCCGGCACCACCGCCGACCACCACGATTCGTGTTCCGTCCATGTATGGCTCCGTTAAGATGAATGTGCAATTGAGAAAAGGGTGTCCCTACTGTACCGCTGGAATTTGAGAATCGTCGTATTTTTTCCGAGATGTGGTCCGTCGCGACTGGCCCGTCCGGATGGTTCTTCCTTGGTCGCTGAAAGGCTTCGAATATGAGTGAAGCTCCCCGGCCACGCCTGGCTGGCAAAACCGGTATTGGGAATCTTCGGTCTGCACCGCAGGCGTCGAGCGGCCTTGTGCTTCAGCAAGTCGCGCCCAGTGGGAAGCTGCGCCCCTACGTGCAGTGCTACTGGCAGGCGAGGGGGCAGAGTGCTGGCGAACCGACGGGGGTGGAGCTGTTGCATCCGGATGGCGGCATGGGGCTGCTGTTCAACTTCGGCGGCGCGCTGGAACGCGACGGCGAGCGACTGTGGGGCACCTGCTGGGCCGATGGCCCCAAACGCCGCACGGCACGACTGGCGGTAGACGGCACGCTCGATCTGCTCGGGGTGCACTTTCAGCCGGGCATGGCGTATCCGTTCATTGGCGAGGCGCTATCGAGCCTGGCGGGTGAAGCGCTCACGCCCGGCGAGGCCCTGCGCCGGCTCGAACTCGAGGCGCTGCACGAGCGGCTGCTTGAGACACCTGCTCTGGCGGGGCGTATTGTGCTGCTGGAGAATTATCTTGCTGAGAGATTGCAGCGGCACGGCGCACCGGAGGTGCCGGCCCTGAGGACATCGCTTGCCTGGCTACAACGCCACCAAGGCCAGGCCAGTATCGCCGCGCTGGTGGAGGAGCTGCCGTTCGGCCAGCGCCGCCTGGAGCGGTTGTTCCAGCACCATGTGGGTCTCTCGCCCAAGCGCTACGCCCGTCTGCTGCGTGTCGCCCACAGTCGCCAGCTGATCAAGCAGGGTGGGGCAACCGCTTTGCTGACAGATACCGCCTTCGTCGCCGGCTACTTCGACCAGGCCCACTTCATCCACGACTTCAAGGCCGTGACCGGCCTGACGCCGGGCGGCTATCTCGACCATGTGCGGCGGCGTTACGGTCGAGAGGGCCAACCGTAGGCCGGCGTAGCGCCTCAGCCGAGCAGGGCGCAGCGCTGATGAGGCTCACACTCTATCTCGCTGATTCGTACTCGTCGTGGCGTTTCACCCAGTCCATCAGGTTGTGGTGGGGACCCGTTTCGTTACGGCCCTTTGGCGTCATGTCGAGCAGCATATAGGTGCTGTCGACGAGTTCGTCGCCGCGCCCGTAGGTCGAATAGGTGTGGAAGATATCTCCGCTGGTATCGCGGTAGAACACGCTGAGGCCGCTCAGATCCTCGATCGAGACGTTGCTTGTGGCGTAGTTGTAAGTGACCTCGCCCTTGGCGATCTCTTCAGGCCGGAACGAGACATGGAAGTCGTAATTGAAGTCGCTGCCATATGAAGATACCCACTTTGCACGCCAGCCCATGCGCTGGCGGTAGGCCTCGATCTCGGCGAGTGGAGCACGAGAGACCCGTACCAGGCTCACATCGTGATGCTTGAGATGCACCAGCGTGCCTTCGATATGATCGGCAGCGAAGGAACAGCCGATGCAGCCCGCTTCCCAACCGGGGCCGAACATGAAGTGATGGACGATTAACTGGCTGCGCCCGTCGAACAGATCGGCGAGCGTCATGTGGCCACCGAGCGTATCGAAGACATATTCCTTCTCGATCTTCACCCACGGCAAGGCGCGACGTTTGGCGCTTAGGTCGTCGCGCAGGCGGGTGAGCTCCTTTTCCCTTGCCAACAGTTCCTTGCGGGCGGTTAGCCATTTTTCGCGGGATACGACGGGGTGGGACATTTCATCATGCACTGACATGAGGATTCCTCCTGTGCTGACGTTGCACGAGGTAGTCGTCCTGCGGGGGCTGGATTCGACAGGTGGGCAGTGTTGCACTTGTTGACATGATTGCTAAAAGCAACTAATTATTTGCTTTAGGCAATCAAAGAGAGAGTCTCCCATGAGCGCAGAGCAAGACCTAAACGAGCGGGCCGGGACCGTACGCAGCTTCAATCGTTTCTACACGCGGCAGATTGGGGTCTTGCACGAGCACCTTCTGGAGAGCCAGTTCTCGCTGACGGAAGTCCGCATCCTGTACGAGCTGGCGCACCGGCCGATGCTTACCAGCGCCGATATCTGCCGCGAGCTTGGTCTCAACGCCGGCTATGTGAGCCGGGTGCTGAAGGGCTTCGAAAAGCAGGGGCTCATTACCAAGACCCCCTCGCCCTCCGACAGACGGGCGGCGCAGCTACAGCTCACGGATCAGGGACTGGCGACATTCCGGCCGCTGGACGAGGCTTCGCAACGCGAGGTCGTCGGCATGCTGAAGCAGCTCACGGAGCCGGAGCAGCATCAGTTGATCGAAGCAATGAACCGGATCAGGCGGCTGCTCGGAGAAGCCGGCTCGAGTTATCTGCTGCGCGACCCACAGCCTGGCGACATGGGCTGGATCGTACACCGGCAGGCGGTGCTCTACGCGCAGGAGTACGGCTGGAACGAGGAGTACGAAGCGTTGATCGCGGAGATCGTAGCCAAGTACCTGCGCAATTTCGATCCGCGCTGGGAGCGGTGCTGGATCGCCGAAAAGGATGGGGTCGTCGTTGGGTCGGTGTTCGTCGTCCGGGAAGACGACGCGACCGCAAAGCTGCGGCTGCTCTACGTCGACCCCTCTGCCCGTGGGCATGGCATCGGCAGCCGCTTGGTGGATGAGTGTCTCAGGTTCGCCCGCCAGGTCGGCTACCGGAAGATGATGCTGTGGACCAACAGCGTACTGACCGATGCGCGCCGGCTCTATGAAAAAGCAGGATTCGAACTGGTGGAGGAAGAGCCCCATCACAGCTTCGGCAAGGATCTGGTAGGCCAGGTTTGGAGTCGTGAGCTGTAGTGTCCACACTCTCATCGCGAAGCATGCCCTGGCGATGGCCGAATGCCGAACAGCAGGGCGTAGAGCACCGGCACCGCGACCAGGGTGAGCAGCGTGGCGAAGGCGAGCCCGCCCATGATCGTTGCCGCCATGCTGGCGAAGAAGGCGTCGCCGAGCAGGGGTAGCATGCCGAGGATGGTGGTGCCGGCAGCCAGTACCACCGGCCGCAGGCGGCTGATGCTGGCTTCCACCACGGCCGGGCCGCCGGGCTTGCCCTCGCGGATCTGGGCGTCGATCTCGTCGAGCAGCACGATACCGTTCTTCATCAGCATGCCGGAGAGGCTGAGCAGCCCGAGCAGCGCCGTGAAGGTGAACGGCATGCCGCTGGCCAGCAGCCCGATCACCACGCCGCAGATCGACATGGGTACCACCAGCCACAGGATCAGCGGCTGGCGCCACTTGCCGAACAGCAGCACGCTGATCACCAGCATGGCGAGAAAACCCAACGGCAACTGGGCACGCAGCGAGGCCCGCGAGCGGCCGGAGGCCTCGTACTCGCCGCCCCACTCCAGGCGATAACCGAGGGGCAGGGGAATCGCTTCGATGGGCGCGCGAATGCGTGAAAGGCCCTCGCTGGCGGTAACGCCACTCACCGTACTGGCCTGAACTGTCAGGGTGCGCATGCGGTCGCGGCGGCGGATGACACTCTCCTCACTGGTGGTGTCGAAACGCTCGATGATCTGCCGCAGCGGGATAGGTACGTTGCCATTGGCGCTTTCCAACTGCCTCTGATGCAGGCGCGTCACGTCCAGGCGCTCGTGCTCGGGTGGGCGCAGCACGATGGGAAGCAGGCGATCGTTTTCGCGATAGAGGGCTGCCTGAATACCGGTGGTGGCGAACTGTAGTGCGCGCATGGCCGTGTCGCGCTGAACTCCCGCCATGCGAGCGCGCTCCTCGTCGAATACCGGCTCGAGCACCAGTTCGCGCTGGCGCCAGTCGTCGACGATGTCCGTCACCAAGGGCTCGCGCTCCATGATTGCCTTGGCCTGGTCGCCCAGGTAGCGCAGCATGACCGGATCGGGGCCTGAGAAGCGTGCTTCGATACTGACGACGTTGGGCCCGAACATGAGGCGCTCGATCCTGGCCTGCGCATCGGGGTGATGCACGTCGAGCCGCTGCCGCAGCCGTGCTGCCAGCGGTTCTATCTGGTCGCGCTCGGCCGTGCGGATCATGAACAGACCGTAGCTGGAGCTGGGCCGTTCCGGTGTATAGGTGAGCACGAAGCGACTGGCGCCGCGCCCCACGAACTGCGTTACCGACAGCACTTCCGGCTGCGCGCGCAGAAAATCATCGAGACCCTGCATGTGACGGTCCGTCGCGCGAATGTCGGTGCCTTGGGGCAGCTGGTAGTGCAGGAAGAAGATGGGCGTATTCGAGGCGGGGAAGAAGGCCTGCTTGACGAAACCGAAGGCGAAGATGCAGCCGGCGGTGAACAGGATGAGGCTCAGCAGTGTAAGCAGGCGCCAGCGCAGCACGCCCTCGAGCAGCCGGCGATAGCCTCGATAGAGCCTGCCCGTGTAGGGCGTCTTGGCTTCGTGCACCGTTCTCAGCAGATAGTGCCCCAGCAGGGGCGTGACGGTGATGGCCAGTACCCAACTCAGCAGCAGCGAAACGGCGATCACCGCAAACAGGGAGAAGAGCAGGTCGCCGGTGGTGTCGGGCGAGAGGCCGATGCCGGCAAACGCCATGATGCCGATGACCGTGGCGCCGAGCAGCGGTATCTGGGTGCGTTTGGCGGCGTCGCTGGCGGCGTCGCGGGCATTGGCTCCCCGCTGCATGCCGACCAGCATGCCTTCGGTCACCACGATGGCGTTGTCGACCAGCATGCCCATGGCGATGATCAGCGCGCCCAGCGAGATGCGCTCCATCTCGAGGCCGAGCATGCGCATGAACAGCAGCGTACCGAGTACCGTCAGCAGCAGGGTAGCACCCACCACCAGGCCGGCCCGCCAGCCCATGAACAGACACAGCACGCCGATGACGATCATCACGGCCAGCGCCAAGTTGACGAGAAAGCTGCCGATGGCATCGTCGACCACCCGGTGCTGCTCGTAGATCGGATGGAGCTCGACGCCCAGCGGTATTCGTTCCTGTAGCTCGTGCAAGCGGGCGTCCACCGCCTGGCCAACCTCGACGATGTTGACGTCGGCCACCCCGGCCACGGCAAGCGTGAAGGCGGGCTCTCCATTGAAGCGGATCAGGTGGTCGGGCAGCTCGGTTGCGCTGCGCCGGATCGTGGCGATATCGCCCAGGCGGATCTGCTCGGTGGTGCCGGGGCGACCGATGCGCAGCTCCTCCAGGTGAGCGGGGCTAGCCAACTGTTGGGAGAAGGCGATGCGCAGGCGGCGCTCATCCTGGGTAATGGCACCGCTCTCGGCGATGGCGCTGGCAGCGCGCAGGGTTTCGATCACCTGCTCCAGCGGTACGCCGAGGCTGGCCAGGCGCTCGCTGTCGAGATCGACGTACAAGGCCTCGCTGCGCTCGCCGGCGGTAGTGACCTTGGCGACGCCGCTCACCGTCAGCAGCTCCCGACGCAGGAACCTCGACAGGTCGCGGATTTCCGCATCGCTTAGTTCCGGCGTGGTGATTGCGTAGTAGATACCGTAGACGTCGCCGAAGTCGTCGTTGACCAGGGAAGGGCCGGCGCCCGGGGCAGGCTGGCCTGGGCATCGCCGATCTTGCGGCGCAGTTCGTCCCAGAGCTGCGGCATGTTGCGGCTGGGATAGGCGCGCTTGATCTCGACCTCGACCTCGGAGATGCCAGGGCGTGAGCGCGAGCGAACGTAGTCGACGGCCGGTAGCTGCTGGATGGCCGATTCCAGCCTCTCGGTGACCTCCTGTTCGACCTGCTCGGCATTCGCCCCGGGGTAGGGTGTGGTGATGATGGCGGTCTTGAGGGTGAACGAGGGATCTTCCAGCCGGCCCAGGGTCAGCATTGCCCACAGGCCCCCAACAAGCAGGCCAGAATGATCAGCCAGGTCTGGACGGGGCGGTCGATGGCGGTGCGGGCGATGTCCATGAACGTGTCCTAGTCGAGGCGCGCTTGGGGCCTGACCCGCATGCCGTCGCGCAGCAGGTGGGTGCCGGAAGTGACGATCGGCTCGCCTGCCGCCAGGCCGTCGAGCACCGTCACACGGTCAGGCAATGCAGCGCCGAGGGTAACGGGGCGCGGCGTTACCGTTTGCGACTCGGGATCGAACCGCCAGACGCGCATCTCGCCGTCGTTGCCGGGGTCCAGCGCCGCAAGCGGTACCGTGACGCCGGATGGCTCGGAGTCGAGCCGAGTGACGACGAGATTCGCGGTCATGCCGGGCAACAGCTCGAGCGAGTCTGGACGAGGCAGGGCTACGCTGACCGGATAGCTTTGCCCTACCGGGTCGGCCTGGGGGCGGTGCTCCCGATAGCGGACCGGGAAGCGCCGTTCGGGAGCGGCCTCGAAGATGGCCTCCATTCGGTACGCCTCGGGGTGCTCGAGGAGGGCGCTGAGCCGCTCGGGCACATGAAAGCGCAGGCGAAGCTCGCTCATGTCCTGCACGCGCAATATCGGCGTGTTCGCGGCCACGGTGGCGAAAGGTTCGGCCAGCCTGCGGGTCACCAGAGCGTCGAAGGGAGCTTCGAGGCGGGCGTAGGCGAGCTGTCGGCGAGCCTGCTCGAGCGCCACGGTCTGGGTATGAAATTCGGCCTCTGCCTGCTCGAAACTCGCCGTCGAGGCGGCGTTCTGGGTATGCAGCCGGCGCAGGCGCTCGTACTCCCGCCGGGCCTGCTCATGCCGCGTCTCCACCTGGCGCAGCGCCAGTTCGAAGTCGGTGGTATCAAGCATCGCCAAGGTTTCGCCGTGTGGTACGAAGGCGCCTTCGCGTGGGCCTTGCTCGAGGAGTTGGCCGCCCACCTGGAAGGCCAGATCGACAGTGCTGACGGCTTCAACACGGGCAACGAAACGGTGGCTCGGCGCAGGGAGCGACATGGCGTTTTCCACCCGCACCGGGCGTATCACCTCCTCGCTGTCGGTGCTGGCGCCCTCGGTGCAGGCGGTAAGACCCAGCGCGACCGACAAGAAAAGCAGAATACGTGGCCATCTGGGCAGTGTGAGTAGGAGTTGAAACGCCATCGGGAGCATTTTGTTAACGCCGTTAATAGATCTGGCTTGAATGTATTGTTAACGCTGTTAATATGTCAAGCGACAAGTGACACGAAGCGAGAGTTTGCGTGACGGAAAACGACAGCGCGCCGAAGCGTAGGCGGCGGAAGAAGGAGAAGCTGAGCGTGCGGCAGATCGCCGAGGCGGCGCTGTTACTGGTGAACCGGGATGGCCTGGATGGACTGACGATGCGAGCCTTGGCCGATGCCATGGACGTGCAGGCGCCGGTGATCTACCGTCACGTGGCCGACAAGCGGCAATTGCTCGATGAAATGGCCGATGCCATCGTGGCTGCCGTTCCGCTGGGCGGGCTCGATGACGAGGATGCCTATGTCAATCTGGCCGAGTTCGTCCGGCGCCTACGGCGTACCTTGCTGAGGTATCGTGACGGTGCGCGTATCGTGGGTGGCAGCTACTCCGCCAAGCACAGCACCTTGCGCGGCGCCGAAACGCTGATGGAGCTGCTGGTGAAAGCCGGGCTCGACCGCGACCGAGCGCTCTGGGCGATGACTACGCTGCTCTCTTTCATTCTCGGCGAAACGTTGGAGCAGCAGGGGCTGCCCGACGAACCCGGCGAGGCCACGGCGACCATTACCGCTTCCCTCGGCGAGGTGCTGGCAAGTCCTGACTTCCGCCATCTCGATATGGAACTGATGGCGCGACGCTTCTTCGATTTCGACGGTCGCTTCGAATTCGGGCTCGCCATGATGCTGGCAGGAGTGCGTGAGCAGGCCGCCGGCACGGGGCGAGAGGAAATCGATCTGTCTTGACGCCTCGATCATCGAGGTATAGGTTTCCACCATGACCAAAGCGAAATCCGAAGCGGCCGCTGGTCGCCGGATCCCAGACTACAGCGACCCTTCCTACTGGCGCGGCACGATCAAGATGTCGCTGTCGAAGTTCTTCGTGCTTAGCGTGCTGCACCGCAAGCCGATGCACGGCTACGAGGTGGTGCAGGCGGTGGAGAAGAGCACCAACGGTTGTTGCAGCCCTTCGGAGGGTACGGTCTATCCGGTGCTCAACGAGTTCGAAGCGGGCGGCTACCTGAGCTCCACTGCGGAGGTGGTTCAGGGGCGCTCGCGTAAGGTCTACGCGCTGACGGAGAAGGGGCGGGACGCCTTTCAGGTGGCGGTGGATGCCTGGCTGGAGGCCACGGACTGCATCGTCGAGAGCCGTCGCATGGCCGCTGGGGCAGTGAAAGGGGAGGAGCGGGAAGGATGAGCGTGAAGCGTTTTTTCAGGCCCCTATACCTCGATGATCGAGGTAGCCGATGAGCTCGCGTACCGGTGTGGTCGTCGCCCTGGGCGTCTCCCAGACGCTAGCCTGGGGCTCGACCTACTATCTTCCGGCCATCCTCGCCGTGCCCATGGCGCGAGACCTCGGCCTTGCCACGGGTACGGTATTCGCGGCCTTCTCCTCGGCGTTGGTGGTATCGGCCGTGCTAGGGCCGTCGGTGGGGCGGCGCATCGACCGATTTGGCGGACGCGACGTGCTGGCGGCCTCGAGCCTGGTGTTTGCCTTGGGTCTGGTGCTGCTGGGTCTGGCGGATGGAGCCAAGCTGCTGTGGGCGGGATGGCTGGTGATCGGCGTCGGCATGGGCATGGGGCTGTACGAATCGGCTTTCTCGACCCTGGCCGGGCTCTATGGCCGAGAAGCGCGTGGCCCCATTACCGGTATTACGCTACTGGCGGGCTTTGCCAGCACCGTGTGCTGGCCGATCACCGGCTGGCTCAACGCCGAATTCGGCTGGCAGAACGCCTGCTTCACCTGGGCGGCGGTGCATCTGCTGCTGGGTCTGCCGCTCAACCGGTTGCTGATTCCGTTCGGTATCCAGCCGCCCGCGCCTCACGCCGAGACGGCAGTCGCCGAGGCGAATTCGACCTGGCTGCCCATGGCGCTGCTGGCCTTCGTCTTCGCCGTGACTTGGTTCGTCAGTACCGCCATGGCGGCACACTTGCCGTGGCTGCTGCAGATCGCCGGCCTCTCGCCTGCTGCTGCCATCGCCGCCGCAGCGCTGGTGGGGCCGGCCCAGGTGGCGGCGCGACTGCTCGAATTCTCGCTGCTGCAGCGCTTTCATCCATTGCTCTCGGCCAAGCTGGCGGTGTTGGCGCATCCCATTGGCGCGCTCGGCGTGATGACATTGGGGGCACCGCTGGCCACGCTGTTCGTGCTGCTGCACGGCGCCGGCAACGGCATTCTCACCATCGCCAAGGGCACGCTGCCGCTGGCCATTTTCGGCCCCCATGGCTATGGCCTGCGCCAGGGCGTGCTGATGGTGCCGGCTCGCTTCGGCCAGGCCCTGGCGCCGCTGGCCTTCGCCCTGTTGATCGAGCGCTTCGGCACCCAGGCGCTGCTGTTCTCCTCGGCCCTGGGGCTTGCCGCCCTGGTGGCGCTGCTCGTCCTGCAAACCCACGCACTGAAGGAGGCGACATGAGGCTTCGCACGCTCAACGACCCCGATGTTCTACCGGCCCTCGACGAGCGCTTCGCTCTCCGGCAGCCCGGCCAGGGCTTGCCCGATCCGCTGGGCCATCCGCCACGCATCCTGCTGCTCTACGGCTCGCTGCGCGAACGCTCCTATTCGCGCCTGGCGGTGGAAGAGGCTGCGCGTCTGCTGCGCTATTTCGGCGCCGAGACGCGGATCTTCGACCCTTCCGATCTGCCGTTGCCGGACCAGGTGCCGGGCGACGATCACCCGGCGGTGCGGGAGCTGCGCGAGCTGGCGCTGTGGTCCGAAGGGCAGGTGTGGTGCAGCCCCGAGCGCCACGGCCAGATCACCGGCGTGATGAAAACCCAGATCGATCATCTGCCGCTGAGCATGGGAGCGGTGCGGCCCACCCAGGGGCGCACCCTGGCGGTGATGCAGGTCAGCGGCGGCTCGCAGTCGTTCAATGCGGTGAACACGCTGCGCCTGCTGGGGCGCTGGATGCGCATGTTTACCATTCCCAACCAGTCCAGCGTGCCCAAGGCGTACCAGGAGTTCGACGAGGCCGGGCGCATGCGACCCTCGCCGCTCTACGACCGCATCGCCGACGTGATGGAAGAACTGGTGCGCTTCACCCTGCTGCTAAGGCCTCATGCCGAAACGCTGGTGGACCGTTACTCGGAGCGCCGCGAAGCGGCCGGTGCCAAAGCCGATCCGGTGACCGACAAAGCAGCGGTCAGTCAGGCTTCTTGATAGCTCAAAACTCGAGAGCCAGCCGCAGCCTGTCCTTGTGCTGGATGCCGTTCTCGTAGATCGGTTCGTCGTAGTGGGCCAGGAAGTAGTCTCGCTCCACGGCGACGACCCGAAATCCCGCACGCTGGTAGAAGGTGAGCTGATAACCGAAGGTGCCGGTGCCAAGTTCGAGGCGCCGTGCACCCGCTTCGCAAGCCGTTGCAATGGCGTGATCCAGTAGCCGTGCGCCGATGCCCTTGCGCTGATGTGCCGGAGCGACGGCAATGTTCATCAGCTCATAAACACCGTCGCCAAGGGGTTGGGTGACATAGGTGCCCACGATCTCCCCCTCGACTGTCGCAACGTGGCAGATCGAGCGTTCGAGGTAGCGCTTGATGGCGACTAGCGAGGGATCGGCCTCCAGCAGGAGGTCGAGAGGTGCCTCAGACGCTGGGTACGGATTTGATCAGCATATCGACGTTCCTGCGATTTATCGGGTAGCGGCCGTGTCCGTGTGACGACGCGCCGACTGACAGAGGCTACAGGGATGAGGCCGGGGCGCCAAGCGCCCCGGATTTCGGCCATTGTCTGCCCTCAGGCCGGCTGTAGTTGGCGCTTGGCCGTAACTTCACTGTGCAATTGCTTGACCAGCCGATCGATGCGCTCCAGGGCGCTTTGGGTCGAGGCCGCCAGCGCCTCGCCGCCTTCTTCCTGGTGCTCAATGGCAATGTCATGGAAGCCGCTGATACCAATGAACTGCAGTGCGGTACGCACGCTCGGTTCAAGGTGATTGAGGGCGGCCAGGGGGCGTCCCGGGCCGAAGTCGTAACCGCCGCGGGAGGAGATCAGCACAGCGTGACGGGGGCGGTCGGCCAGCAGCGGTACGTAGCCCTCCAGAGGCAGGTGAGGGTGGGCGGTGTACTGCGGGTCGAAGTCGACGGTTCGGCCCACGCGGACGATATTGTCGATCCAGGCCTTGAAGGCAGCCGGGGGACCGAAGTTGTACATCGGCACGCCGAGCACCAGGATATCGGCCCGTACGACCTCGTCGACCAGCGTATCGCTCTCGGCAAGGACCGCCCGCATCGGATCGGTCTGCTGCTCGTGAGATGTGAAGGCTGCTTCGATCCACTCTACGCTGGTGAGCTGTGGTGGGTTGGCGCCGATATCCCGATAGACGATCTCGGCATCCGGCTCCAGAGTGCGCCAGCGGGAAACGAAGTGATGGGTCAACCGGCGGGTGTGCGAGCCGTGGTCTTGGTTGCCGGCTTGGCCGGGGCGTGGGCTGGCATCGAGGTGAAGTAAACGCGTCATGGGTTTTCTCCGTCACTGGGTGTAGGATCTATTGAATGAATTGTTCTCAGCCTTGCTTGTGGCTCGTTTCATATAAGCCTGAAGCCAGGTAGGGCGACAAACGACGATTCTTTTTCGATTTCGGAAAATAAAATTCATCCATGATGCCGCGACGACTCCCTTCGCTCTCCGCCCTGCGCGCCTTCGAGGCGGCGGCGCGCCACCTCAGCGCCAAGCGGGCCGCCGAGGAGCTCTCGGTCACGCCGACGGCGATCAGCCATCAGATACGCCAGCTCGAGGAGAGCCTGGGCGTGGCCCTGTTCGTGCGGCGGCCGCGGCAGCTGGTGCTGACGACTCAGGGCCAGTCGCTGCTCACTGTGCTGAGCGACTCCTTCGACGCCATCGCCGAGACGGTGACCAAGCTGCGCCGTCCGCCGGCGCGGCAGGCGGTAACGCTTTCCACCACACCGGCCGTTGCCTCACGCTGGCTGTTGCCCTGGGTCTGCCTGCTGCGCGATGCCCACCCGCAGATCGACCTGAGCATTCAGGTTTCCCACCAAGCGGTTGCCCTGGATGGTGTCGTCGCCGACATGGCGATTCGCTATGGCGAGGGCCCCTGGCCCGGGCTGGTCGCGGAGAAGCTGTTCGACAACGTCTTCGTACCCGTCTGCAGCCCCGTGCTGAAGCTGCGTGAACCGGCCGAACTGGTGCGCCATACGCTGCTGCACTTCTCTTCGCCCGCACCATTGGACTGGGCGGCCTGGCAGCGCCAGGTCCAGGTGTCGGGGCTCGACGTCAGCGCCGGGCTGATGTTCTCCGACGAGACCCATGGCATCACCGCCGCGCTAGATGGCCAGGGCATAGCCCTGATGAGCCGGCACCTGATCGAGGAGGAGTTGCGCCAAGGGCGCCTGGTACAGCCATTCGGCCCCGAGGTTAAGGCCGCTCCCTTCCAGCTCGTCTACCCGCCTGAGCGGCTCGAGGAGCCGGCCATCGCGGCCGTGCGCGAGTGGATCATCGGGTTGCTGGATCCCCAAGCCAGAGAGAGCGGCTGTCGTGCGATAGTCGAGCGCCAGTCATGACGTCAGCCGTGCCAGCTTGTCGGGATTGCGCACGATGAAGATATCCATAGCCTGGCCTGAGCGGTCGTAGCCGAAGGTCACCGTCGCGACGACATTTCCCTCTCTGCACATCACGAAGCCGCAGCCACCGTTGATGTCGGCTTCACGCCATTCATAGTTGGCCCAGTAGTGGCTCAACCGGCTAGCCAGGAAGTCGAGTACAGTCGACTTGCCGTGCAGCGGCTCGAGCAGGGTGGGCACCTTGCCGCCGCCGTCGGCACTCAGGCGAACCTCGGCCGAGAGCAGGTTCGCGAGCCGTGCCGTGGCGCCTTCGGTGATGGCGAGCCGGAAGGCCTCCAGCAGCGCCTGTTGGCGTTCCAGCGGTGGGGTGTGCCGTTCCTCGGCGGTTTGGAGGTTGCTTCGTGCCCGGGATACCAGCTTGCGGCAGGCCGGCTCCTTTATCTCGAGCATGGCGGCGATCTCGGCGTAGGACGTGTCGAAGATCTCATGCAGCAGGTAGGCGGCCCGCTCCTTGGGCGAGAGGCGTTCCAGCAGCAGCAGGAAGGCGGTGGAGAGTGAGTCGGCCAGCTGCATGCTGCGTTCCGCATCGGAGACGACGGCGGTCGGGATGGGCTCGGGCAGCCAGGCACCGACGTACTCGACCCGAGCCCGGTGGGCGCTGCCCAGCAGATCGAGGCAGCGTCGCGTGCAGGCCGTGGTCAGCCAGGCGTGGGGCGTATCGATAGCCTCACGATCCGCTGCCTGCCACTTGAGAAAGGTGTCCTGCACCGCATCCTCGGCGTCGGCGCGCGAGCCGAGAATGCGATAGGCCAGCCCCAGCAGCATGGGGCGGGCCTCTTCGAAGTGAAGCAAATCGGCGGAAGGCATCAGGCTGTCTCGGAAACCGGAGCCGCCTTGTCCTTGGCCCAGGCCACGGTGGCAGCATGAATCTCGGGCGGATGAGCCAGCAGGGGCGTTACCGCGGCGACATAGGCTTCGTATGCCGGCCCCTGCATGAAGGCCTGTGCATCCGCACCATTGGCGTAGCGCTGGAAGACACGGATCGTGTTGGGATCGCCATCATCGTAGCAATAGAAGTAGGCGTCGTGGACCTGGCGCTCCTGGATGCTCGGCATCAGGTGAGTCTCCCACACGCGCCGTACCTCTTCGCGCTTGCCGGGGAGTGCCTTGTGCTTGATGAAAAGCGTGCTCTGGCTCATGTGTCGCTCCTGAATCGGTCGAGAGATGAAGGCCGAGTGGCCGTCACTGACATGACGATTCAGGAGGGCACCGTGTGACATGCGGTTCCCAAGCGCAGGTCAATGCATCGTTTCATCTGGCTCCGGATGAAGAGGCAGCAAGCGGCCATGTTCGCGGTATAGCCCGATGTCGCGCAGCATTCGCGGGTCGCACTCTTTCAATGCGAAATAATCCCGACGGCTGGGAATACTTCGACCGCCTCGCTTCAGCCATGTGATGAGCTTGTGCAGGACCATGTTCCTTCTCCCAAAGTGACATCTCACGGCGACTTTGCGGCTCCGGTCGAGAGGGAACACTCCGTTTATTGCCCTTGAATGCGTTCGACCCACCCAGGGGGTGCCCGAAAAAGCATGACCTACGATCAGGGGCGTGAAATGGCTCAGCATGTCAAGGAAACCGGCGTCGCTATTTATTTTGCTATCCACATAGCCCCTGGAAACTTGGAGGCAACGAGAATATTAATGGCCTTATTCGTCAATATTTACCGAAAGGGACGGATCTCTTCGTGCACAGCCAAGAAGAACTAGGCGAGATTGCCTTCGAGCTGAGTATACGGCCTAGAAAACGCTTCGACTTTATATTGCCCGATAGAAGTGTTGAGCTAACTGATGGATAAGCACCATGAAAGCCCACCAACAATCCAATGAATGTGTTGCACTCAGAGTCTGCTACTGCCCCATCCAGCAGCGGCTTAGAGGCTCCAAGGTGCCGCGTTGACTTGTGGCAACAAAGCCGACCTTGTATCCTGCCAGCGCGGCAAGTCAGCCAAGGAAAGTTCCAGCATGCAGGGTGCGCGCAACACCGCAAAAGAGCCTCGCACAACCACTCGCACCCGTTTAGCGAACATTCGCACCCGCGTGGCGAACGCGTTCAGGCAAACCGTAACAAGGCTGTGTGCCGAGATTCGCACACCGCGCTTCATTGGCGCCTCGGTAGTCGCACTGGTCTGGCTGGTCGTCTTGTGTGGTTTCGGTCTGGCCGTCGGCAGCGGGCGCCAAAACACCTTAGCTGACCAGGACTTTGAGCCCTTTCAACTGCCCACAGCGCAGGACGCTCAGGTGATTCTGCCCACCGAGCTTGGCGGTACGCTGGAGCCTGCCGCCGGCTTTGAAGGCTACCCATACACGCGCAGTGAGGGGCGCCATTGGTTCAATCTGTTCTTGCCAGCCAACCACGTGCCCGGACTGACCGTGGATGCTCCTGTCGGCTTGGAAAACATTCGCCTGCTGGCGCAGGATGGCAGCCTGCTGTGCGCTCCCGAAGTAGAGTTGAAGTTATCCGCAGATCCCAGCAGCATAGGCATCAAGGCCGACCTTGACCTGTCACAGCAGAGCACCAACTACTGGAGGCCCTCGGTTGCAGGGTATCGGCTGAAGGTGCGATGGGATCGGCGCTTCCAGGGCTGTCCCTACGAGCAGCCGGCGTCGGTTCTGGCTGACGTCGCACAGCGGCAGACGACAGCAACGGAGCCGCACCAGCTGGAGCTCACCGCCGCGCCGAGCAAACTGCAAGCCGGCAGCAGTTCAATGACCGCCAAACCCGGCGCACTGCCCGGGGAATGGTGGGTCGAGATAGTCAACTCGGGCCAGCAACGCTGGCAGTTTGCGGTTGCCGAGCCTCCGGCGCATCAAGGCTGGAGCATCAAGCCTCGTACTCTACCCAGCCCCGGCCCGATCACTGAAAACTATCAGCTGCGCTTCAACGCTGCAGCGCCTGCAGAACTGCCGATAACGCTGCTGCATACGGAAGAGGAACGCATTGCCGATGTGCGTTTTTCAACTGAGCGGGATCAGCGCACTAGGTCCTCGATACCGCCGACCTGGCACCTGCCCTTGCGGCACACGGACACAGACCTGACCCTGGACTTGCCCATGCACGCCCAGGGTCGCGAGTACCATGAACTCTTTCTCCCCATCGCCATGAGCTACGCCTGCGAACTCCAGGTTGTAGGGGCAGATCTGCCGCTGCAATGGCGTCCGGTAGAGCGCCTGTTTGTCTACTCATCCGCCCGCTATGAAGATTTTGAGGACTATCAGCAACGCCGCCTGTCCGCCGAGCCGTACTCGCGCTATGCCCAGCTGCCTGAGGAGTATCTCGGTCGCGTGCGCTGGGAGCTGCAAAGCACGGATGGCGAGCAGCGCTTCTTTCACGACCTTGAGGTGACGAGCGAGTTGCGTTGTCCTGCCGGGGTAACCTGGCAGCCCTTGACCTACCAGCAGAGTGAATTGCCATGGTTGGTGCCGCTGGAGGCAATGCCCGAGCCCAGCGTGGATCTGGCCCAACCCGCGCGCGAGTTCTTTGGTCGATTTCGCTTTCTCGATGCCAATGGCGAGGCACTGATGCCCATGGCGCGAGCCGCAGACCTGACAGACCCTGCCCTAGAGTCCTTCGTGTTCCCCGAGGGCCAGCTCAAGTTTCATGGCGAAGTGGCGCGTATAGAACAGTTGCAGATAGATGACTCCACGGCGCACTCGCAACGCTGGACCTACCGTTTCATGTCCTTGGAGGCCTACTGACATGCGGCGTATTGCACTGGCACTGCTGTTTGTAGTCCCAACCTGGACAATGGCGGGCATCGCCCCCTCACTGCTGGAAGAACTGGGGCCTCCGCTATTGGATACGGATGGCTGCGCACTGAGCGAGGAAGAAGTTCACAAGGAGCGCAATGAAGCGGGCGATCTGATCGAATGCGGCCAGTACCTCGATGGCTCCAGAGAGGGTTATTGGGTACTCAGGGACGACACCGACTCACGCTGGCAGGGCTGGTTTCACAAGGGCCAAGAGCAGGGAACCTGGCTGGTCACATCGCCCTCCGGACAGCTACTGGGCGTAGTGCGTTTTGACAACAACGGCCAGCGCCACGGTGTCTCTTATGAGCTGGGACCCGATGGCCGCCTGATCCGGCATCACGTGCATGCACATGGCAGCGCACTGAGCAGTTGTGGCCTGTGGGTAGGACAATGTTAGCGCTGTTGGCTGCACCCGATTCGGTGCTGTGGGTATCGCTCGCCCTGTTGGCTGCGGGCTATGTTTGCTGGTTGCTGGGACGTTACTGCTCGTGGGGTGCAATCTCCATGGCAGCAGCTCTGGCCTGCGGCGTACTGGCTATTCTTGCCAGCAGCCACTATCTGCTGTTCATATGGGCTCCAGAGCTAAGCGCGGGCCTGCCCGGGTTGCTCCTAGGGTTACCGCTGGTCTATGGGGCGAGCCTGGGATTATTGACGCTCCAAGGTAAACGCTCTCGTCTGAGGGCCTCGCTGGTACTGGCGAGTGTTTGCGCCACGCTGATGCTATGGGATGGGCAACGCCTGTGGCCTGCGATTTATTTTGACCTCAAGGGCACCGTGCTGGGCTATCCACCACTGGTACTGCATACCTCCGAAGACCTTGGTGAGTACGTGCCACCGGCCGGAACCCGGCTCATCTTCAAGCCGACCGGAAACGAACTCTCTTGCGGCCTGTTTGCGAACTCCGAGCCATCGAGGCCAGCGTTATCCTACAGGGCCTCCTGCCGGGATTATTACTGGGGCCAAGCCATGGCTTCCCTTGATTACTCTGCCTACATGGATCTACCCAGGCTGTATGCATTGGAGAAGCTGTGGGAAGAAAAGTCCCCTGGGCGACTGTCGTCGGGGTTGTTTCATAGCAGCTTGGATGAGCTGACAATTACCGACCTCCAGCGTCTCTGCCCGCAAAGCGACGACTGCCTCGCCAGCAAGCAAATGATCACCTCGTTACTGGGCGTGCAGAGCTGGGAAACGCTCACGGAAGACGAGCCAACGGCCACTGCGTCTTTGCCGCTGTCGCTTAGAACGCTCGATTACATCGATCTGAAAGAGCTGCTGCGCACGCTGGACGCGGACGTCCGCGTCCAGCTGGGAAGACGCGTGGCCGGGATAGTTGCGGTCTACGCCGATGCTCAGGCACGCAGTCTCGCGTTGCGGGACATGACACCGGATTACCCCCGGCCAGAGTACCGGTCATGGTCACGGAGCAACAGTGCAGGCCAATGGCCTGCTTTGAGAGATATCGCGGATGAGCTCGCCATAGACATACCGAACATCGGCACCCTGAGTCGCTTGCAGAGGGCCGTGCTCATCGCTGTCGAATCACGGTCTGACGGAGGTGTGCGGTTGCTCTACCACACTGCCGTAGGGCTGCAATCCACGGCCGCTTTGCTGGCTTTCATCGCACCATTGGCATGGCTGGTCATTGTCATATTCATGCTGCTGCGACGTAGCCCAAGACCAGTGCGCCAGCGCATTGGCGACGAGCTGGCCGGTAGCGTTTCTTGACTGGCACGGTGAGGCGGAATCGGAGAGGGCGCGAGCTTCAGCCGTGGCATGACTTTTCTCAGGTTCAGGGGCTTCTCCTCGCGAGTGTGGCGTGTTTCGGCCACTTTCCCGCTCGGATCGAGAGGCACACTCCGTTTATTGCCGTCAAAGGCGCGCGCTGGCGAGGAGATCAAGGGCCGCCGAGTAACCGCGCATCTGGTGCACCGGGAAGGAAGCTGCCCGACGGTAAAGGCCGGTAGCATGATTGGCCTTGATCACCGGGCGGCTGAGAGAGGAAATGGTACTGCGCTAGGCGGCGGCCTGCTCTTCCTTTTCGTAGTTGATCATCCAGGCAACGCCGAACCGATCCACCAGCATGCCGAAGCGATGCGCCCAGAAGGTTTCCTCTAGCGGCATCTGCACGGTGCCGTTGTCGGCCAGCGCATTGAATAGGCGTTCGGCCTCTTCTATCGAGTCGACGCCGATCGCAATGCTCGCACCCTTGATGCCTTCGTAGGGCGCAGGGCTGCAGGGGGAGTTGTCCGACGCCATCAGCAACTGGTCGCCAATACGCAGTCGTGCATGCATGACAAGATTGCTGGCTTCTTCGGGTATCTCCATGCCTTCGCTGGCGGGCATTTCGGCGTAGGTAGCCATAGCCTCGAGCTTGGCGTCGAAGCAGCGCTGGTAGAACTCGAAGGCTTCGCGACAGTTGTCGTTGAAGATCAGGTAGGTGGAAAGCTGCATGGTGGGTCTCCCAGAAGAGTTATTGGTTGGTGATACCCCCTTCGTCGATTCAACGTAGATGATTTCGACACGCACCGATCAGTTTTCTTTCTGCCAGACGCTGGAGGCGAGCGGCCTGCTGGGCAAGAGCGTCGCAAAGCTCCGGTGGGGCGAGGATTTCGAAGCCGTAGGGCTGATGGGCGAGCTGGCGAGCGAACCAGCTCAGGCTGTCGGTACGGGCATGCAGCATCACCCCGCTTCCGTCGGGGGTGAACACGCCGATATTGCGCCCCAGCTCTTCAACGGCATGGGTAAGGTCGGTATGCAAGCGCACGCTGACGGCAATGGCGCGAGGCAGGCTGGCAATGCTGCGGGCCAGATGCTCGGCCGGGTCGAAGTCGGCCGGCCTGTCGAAGCTGGCCTCGAGCGGTGTGGCCTCAATGATGCGATCGAGACGGAAGCTGCGCAGGTCGCGACGCAGATGACACCAGCCGCTGACGTACCAGCGCCCGCCGCGGAAGACCAAGCCGTAGGGGTTGAGCACGCGCCGGGTGGCTTGGTTGCGGTCGTCCCGGTAGTCGAGCCGGACCCGCTGACGTGCCTGGGTGGCGGTGGCGAACAATAGCAGGAGGCGCTCGTCGCCCGGCGCTCTGGCTGCAGGCAATTCCAGCCGGGCGCTCTCGCTCAGTGCCTGTGCTTGCTGTTTCAGCCTGGCGGGCATGACCCGTTCTAGCTTGGCCCGCGCGGTATCCAGCGCCGGGGCCGTTTCGGCGATTCCCAGCCCTTGGGCGGCGAGCAGCCCCAACGAGACGGCCAGCGCCTCTTCGCTGGTCAGCATCAGCGGTGGCAGCTTGAAGCCCGGCATCAGGCGGTAGCCACCATGCCGTCCCCGCTCGGTGGTGACGGGAATACCGAGCTCTTCCAGCGCCTGGATGTAGCGCCGCAGCGTACGGCGGTCGACCCCCAGCCGTTCGGCCAGCTCCCGGCCGCTCATGTGGCGGTGGGCCTGCAGCAGTTCGAGCAGTGTCAGCACGCGAACGGTGGGATTGGCCACGCTGAAGGTTCCTGTTTTAAATAGGACATGATTCGCCCTATTTAGCCATTACCTTGCTGACAAGGCCAGGCGCAGAGGGCGCTGGCTTTGTTCACTCAGCAAGGAGCAAGACAATGGAACCCGTTCTTTTCTATGGCGTACCGCAAGGTTGTTCGTTCGGCTCTATCGTGGCGCTCGAGTGGCTGGGCAAGCCCTATCGGCTGTGCCGCATGGAAATGATGGAGCAGCCGTGGGATGCACGCTTTGCCAAGGTCAATCCGCGCTTCAAAACCCCGGCGCTGCTCACCGAAGACGATGAAACGCTGAGCGAAAGCCTGGCCATTCTGCTGCATGCGGCATCGCGCAACCCCGAGCACCCGCTTGGCGTTCGCCACGGCAGCGCGGAAGCCGATCGGCTGCACCAGATGCTGTCCTATCTGGTCTCGGATTTCTTCGCCGCCTTCAATCCGCTGTGGGTGCTGTATGACGGTGCCGCTGGCATTGGTCCGCTGGCCGACAAAGGCGTCGACGCCAGTCATCAGGAACTGCTGCTGACGGTCGCCCGCACCGACATCGCCGAGCAGTGCGCCTATCTCGATGGCCTGCTCGCCGATCGGCAATGGCTGCTGGGCGAGCGCAGCGTTGCCGATGCCTACCTCGCCGGTGTCGGCCGCTGGGTGGCGTACCACAACCGCAACTACGGTCTGTTTGAGCTGGAAGGTGCGTATCAGAATTTGGCGGGCTACCTGCGCCGGCTGGACGACGACCCGGCAGTGCAGTTCGCCCGCGCCATCGAGCGCGGCGAGCAGCCGGTGGGGCAGGGCCACTTCAAGGGGCACGTGAGCCTGCGTGAATTGGAGTCGCGACTGGTTGCCTAGGCAAGCACAAGCTGAGAAAGCCAAGCGCCGCCGGGCACGCTAAGATCAGGCGAAGCCTCGGCGGCGCTCGACTCGAAGGAGAACGACATGTACCTATCGGCGCAGGATATCGAAGCTCTTGAGGGCATAAGGAAGGTGCACTTCCTCAATGCCCAGGCCGTGCGCATCAACAAGTCGCTGGGGGACGCCGTGGGGATGACCCAGCTCGGGATTCACCAGATCAGCGTGCCACCCGGCCACTTTTCCACCGAGTTCCACTGCCATCGCTACGAGGAGGAAGCCATCTACGTTCTCTCGGGGCGCGGTGTGGCCACCATCGGCGAGCGCAAGCAGCCGATCGGCCCCGGCGACTTCATCGGTTGTCCCACCAACGGCGTGGCCCATGAGATGTACAACGATGGCGACGAACCGCTGGTATGCCTGGTGGTAGGCCAGCGGCTGGCGCAGGACGTTTCCGACTACCCGCGTCTGGGCAAGCGGCTGTATCGCAACAGCGGCGAATGGAACCTGGTCGATCACGATGCCATCGAGCATGTGCCTCGGTAGCTCGTTGACCTGCTGTATTCGAAGCGTCCTGGTAAGTAAGGGCTTGCCGGGGCGGGGCTCGGCTCGTCTGGGCCAAGATTGATCTTCACGCGATTCGTGCTATGTTCTTCAGGTCTGGCAACCGCAACGAGACTGCTTTGACATGACCTTGCCGATACGCACTTCGTTCTCCACACCAGTGGCCGTCCCGGTCATGGCGGTGGTGCGTGCGGCGTCTCCTCCCCCGTTTCACCTGTCGCTCCGCCGTTTGGCGTTTCGCCGCCAGCGGGGCTCGGCGTGGCCGGCGTTTCTCCGCCGCCCACGCGCGCTCTGGGCTGATTTCCAGCCCGCCAAGCTGCCTCAGCTTTTGGTTTGTCGTTCGGCATCGCTTGCCCGATGCCGGCTGAGGCCTGTGCGTCTCTAAGCTTTGTCCGAAAAGTCGTCGAGCGATGGTCAGACAAGGCAAAAATCGGTGAAAAGACGGAGTTTACGCGGTGTAAATGAGTACTTTGAGCCGAGTTTTAACGCCGTATGACCGAGCGCAGACAGTTTTCAGGCAAAGCGTAGATAGGTGAATTTCATCATGATAATTCCTTCCGTTGCCTGGGCCGCCCATGCGTCCACGGCGCTCTTCGTGCTGCTGTGGGGCAGTGGCGCCATCTTCACCAAGTGGGGGCTGGAACATGCCCCGGCCTTTGCCTTTCTGCTACTGCGCTTTTCTCTGGCGTTGCTGTGTCTCGTGCTCATCGGCATATATCGACGGCGCTGGCTGCCTCAGCCGGGGTCGCGTGCCTATGTCGTTGCCACGGGCGTGTTGATGGTCGGGGCCTACTCGATCTGTTATTTCCTGGCCATGGCGCAGGGCATTACGCCCGGTGTGCTGGCCACCGTGCTGGGGATACAGCCGATCCTCACCCTGATGCTGCTGGAGCGTCGCTTCGCCCCGGCAAGAATGGCGGGGCTCTGCGTGGCGCTGATGGGGTTGGTACTGGTGGTCTATCAGAGTGTGGTGCTGGTGCGCTTTTCCCTGGCGGGCGTGGGCTTCGCTCTGGGGGCGCTGGGCTGCATGACGGTGGGTGCCATCATGCAGAAGCGCATCCGACAAGCGCCCGCCGAGGTGTTGCCGCTACAGTACCTGGCCAGCCTGGTGCTGTGCCTGCCCTTTGCTGCGGTCCAGCCGGTGGCGTTCGAGCCCACCTGGGAATTCCTGATACCACTGCTGTGGCTAGCACTGGTCATCTCGGTGGTAGCGCAGTTGCTGCTCTATCGATTGATCCAGGCCGGCAATCTGGTCAACGTCACCAGCCTGTTCTATCTGGTGCCGGCGGTCACGGCCCTGATGGATTACCTGTTCCTGGGCAATGCGCTGCCCATGCTCAGCCTGGCGGGCATGGCACTCATCCTGCTTGGATTGGCACTGGTATTCCGTCAGCCGGTAACGGCGTCTCGGCAATAGGGTAGACCAGACCGCGGGCGCTCACGGAGTATCGTGGCGCTCGCGACTGTCGGCGGGCGCCTGGTCGCGTTCGTGCATGCCGTAGTCGCGCATCACCGTGGCCACGCGCAGGCGATAGTCGTCGAACACCACTTCGCGGCCCTGTGTCTGGGCTGCGCGGTGGCGCTCGAGCTGGCGCCACTGGGCGACGGCCTGCTCATCGCGCCAGAAGGAGAGTGAGAGGATCTTGCCCGGCTGGGTGAGGCTCTCGAAGCGTTCGATGGAAATGAATCCGTCGATCTCATCGAGCAGCGGACGCAGGCTGGCGGCGATATCGAGGTAGTGGTCGCGGCGGTCGGACTTGGGGATGACTTCGAAGATGACGGCGATCATGGCTGTTCCGTGTTGGCGTTGTCATGCACGCCCGATACTACATCGTGCAGGCTTCAGGTCGCGATCTCATCGTAGCCGCGATTCAGAAACTGCACGAAACAGAAACCGTGACCGAAGGGGTCGGCCATCAACGCCAGCTTGCCCCAGCGATCGGTGACGATGGGCTGCTCCTGGGTAGCGCCGGCGGCGATGGCGCGCTCCACTGCAGCCTCGATATCCTCCACCACCACGTCCAGATGCACCGGCGTCCAGTGGCGTGTGTAATGGCGCTGCGCGCCGGGCACGGGTTCCCCCGCGGCGTAAGCCGGCGATCCGGTGGCCTTGGCCAACAGGTAGATGGGGGCCGGGCCGCCGACCAGCTCGACGCCGTCATCGCCGAACCGGCGGCCGACCTCAAGGCCAAAGGCGTGAACGTAGAAGTCGATACCACGCTCCAGGTCGTCTACGTCCAGGTTGACGAGAAAATCCATGCTCTCTCCTCCCAACGTGCCGGGCCAGTCTGGCAGGCATGAAGGGTTAAGCTCTACCCAGTGAGTAAGTGCTTACCGGGGCGGTGGTTGTGCCTGAATAGGGTAGCAGTGTGTTTGAGGAACTGCTGCGTCGGAAGCGGTACCGCCAAGGCTGGCGGTACCGCTTCATGGCAATCAGGTGCGGTTGATGGAAACGCCACCGTCGGCCAGCATGGCCGTGCCGGTGACGAAGCTGGCGTCGTCGCTAGCCAGATAGAGCGCCGCTCTAGCGATTTCTTCCGGTGTGGCCATACGCTTGAGGGCGTGCAGGTTCTCGACGAAGGCCAGGACTTCCGGCCCGGCGTCGGGGGCGTTGGTGATGCTGGCCGGCGTATCGGTGCCGCCGGGCAATAGCGCATTGACGCGGATGCCGTGGGGTCCCAGTTCCGCAGCCAGGCATTTCATCATACCCAGGATGCCAGCCTTGCTGGCGCCGTAAGCCGCCATGCCGGGCATGCCGACGGTATGACCGACGAAGCTCGAGGTGAACAGCAGGCTGCCACCACCACGCTGCAGCAGGGCCGGAACCTGATATTTGGCGCTCACAAAGGCAGCAGTCAGGTTGGTATGAATAATGTCGTGCCAGTCATGCGGCGACATATCCTGCAACGGTCCCATCGGTCCGACGATGCCGGCATTGTTGAAGGCGATATCGAGTCCTCCGAATCGTTCAAGAGCGGTAGTGACCAGGCGCTGGGCCAAATGCTTGTCGCATACGTCTCCAGCAACGGCAACGGCACTGCCTCCATCGCGTACGATGGCTTCGACCAGGGCGTCGAGTTCGTTCTGACGGCGAGCGCTTACCACCACTTGGGCGCCTTCACTGGCAAAAAGACGCGCTGCAGCATGGCCAATGCCCGAGCTGGCCCCGGTGACGATGGCGATCTTTCCGGCAAGTCGTTTCATAGCGGTATTCTCCATGGCTTTGATAGGGGATCGGCCGCAATCCCATGCTTACCTTGCCGATGCCTGGGTAAGCCCTCACTCCGCTTATTGCCGCCAAAAATCCTGGTGCGCTAACGATGCTATGCTGCGAATGTTGCGAAATGCTGCGAAGCGTCGGGCCTGTTTTTGAAAGCAAGAGACGGAGTGTGCCAGGCGGCTACCGGGCTCATCCTGAACTCAAGGAAAACGCTGAGCCCACCGTGGAGGTCCGTCATGATCGAGACAACCAGCGACTCACTTGCTCCCTTCGATTCCGATGAGGCGAAATGGACGGCGGTGCTGGCCCGCGACACGGCGGCGGATGGCGCTTTCGTCTACGCGGTGCGTACCACCGGCATCTATTGTCGCCCAACCTGCCCGTCGCGCCGGCCACGCCGCGAAAACGCCGAATTCCATGCCGATGCGACGGCGGCGGAGCGAGCCGGCTACCGGCCTTGCCAGCGCTGCCGCCCTCAGGATGTCTCGTTGGCTCAGCACCATGCCGAGAGCGTCGCCCGCGCGTGTCGGCTCATCGAAGCCGCCGAGGATCTGCCTTCTCTCGACGAACTGGCACAGGCCGCGGGGTTGAGCCGCTTCCACTTTCACCGTGTGTTCAAGTCGGTTACTGGACTCACGCCCAGGGCCTACGCCATCGCCCGACGGGCGGAGCGCGTGCGCGAAGAACTCGCCAGTTGCGAAACGGTCACCGAGGCGATGTACGAGGCGGGCTTCAACTCCAGCGGACGCTTCTATGCCGGTACCGATCGCATGCTCGGCATGACGCCCAAGCGTTACCGTTCAGGAGGGAAAGACATGGAGATCCGCTTCGCCCTTGGGGAGTGTTCATTGGGCACCATACTGGTGGCGAGCAGCGAGAAGGGCATATGCGCCATTTCCCTGGGCAGCGATCCGGAGCAGCTGCTTCAGGAGTTCCAGGATCGTTTCGCCAATGCCACTCTCATTCCCGGAGGGAAGGATTTCGATGCCTGGGTGGCCCAAGTGGTGGGTTTCGTCGAAGCGCCTGGTCTCGGGCTTTCGCTGCCGCTGGACATTCGTGGCACTGCCTTTCAGCAACGGGTCTGGCAGGCGCTGACCGAGATTCCCGTGGGCACCACGATCAGCTATGCAGAGTTGGCGGAACGTATCGGTTCTCCCAAGTCGGTGCGTGCCGTGGCCAGGGCCTGCGCCTCCAACCCTGTTGCGCTTGCCATTCCCTGCCATCGGGTCGTACGCAGCGATGGGGCGCTTTCCGGGTATCGCTGGGGCGTGGAGAGAAAACGCACGCTGCTCGAGCGAGAGGCGAAGCGGGCTGATGTCCCAATGCTGGAGAGGGAACCCGAATGAAAGAACCGAGGCGGCCCTGTCGGTGCATTAGGCAGCGGCGGCAGGTGCCGCCGCCCATGGGCGCGACACTCACCCCGTCCTGGACGGACACCGTCGATCGCATTTCCAAGCGCTTTATTCTGTAGCGGTATCGAGAGGGTTCATCGTTTCTTCCAGTGCTTCGGTGATGCCCGCCTGCGGAGTGCGCTCGAGAAAGGTCGAAAGCACTACATAGCTGCGCGTGGCTTTCACGCACGGCAGGGCATAGAGCCGGGCAAGCAACCCCTCCAGCGAGCGACTGCTGGCGCAACGTACCTTGAGCAGCATGCAGGCGTCGCCAGCGACCGAATGGATCTCCTCGACTTCAGGCAGCTCCGAGATCGCCAGCAGTTCCTTGGTCTTGCCCCACCCCGTGGAGTCGACATGCACGAAGGCGAGGAACGGCTTACCCATTTCGGGGCCGTCGAGCATCGCCACGGTGCCGCGGATGCGCCCCGTGGCGCGCAGCCGCTTGACCCGCTCGTGCACGGCCGGTGCCGAAAGCCCGACGCGGCTGCCGAGTTCGGCATAGCTGAGTCCGGCGTCTTGGGCCAGCTCGCCTAATATCTTTCGGTCGAAGGCATCCAGCGGGCGTGCCTCTTGAGCCTTGCCCCGAATGACTTCTGTTTTTTCAGAATTCGGCATTTCCGTGATTGCTCCGAATGGCGTTCCTTTCTTCAATGTTAATGTCGAACCTCATATGGAGCGAGCCGTGATTCCTCGTCGCGTTCTTCTGCTGACTGCTGCCATTGCCGTGATCGGTGCCAACTCGCTGGCGCTGAGCCCCATTGCCGCCACGGTGGCGACATCCTTTCCGGGGCGCAGCGCCGCCGACGTGGTAACGGCCGCGGCCCTCTATGGCCTGGCCACGGCATGCAGTGCGCTGCTGCTGGCTTCGCTGAGCGATCGCATCGGTGCCGAGCGTGCCTTGGTGCGAGCGCTGCTCGGGCTGTCGGCTTCCCTGGGCGTCGCTGCGCTCTCGCCGGCACTGTGGACGCTGGTTGCTGCCCAGGCGCTGGCCGGCCTGGCGGCGGGCGTGGCGTTGCCGGCAATCTATACCCTCACCGCTCAGGTGGCTGAAAAGGGGCGCGAGAGTCAGACCTTGAGCTTCGTGCTGACGGGATGGACGCTGAGTCTGGTGGTCGGGGTTGGCCTGGCGGCGCTATTGGCCGACCTGCTGCACTGGCGTGCCGTCTTCTCTCTATTGGCACTGGCTGCCGTCGGGTTGGCGCTGGGGGTTTCTCGCTGCCACGATTGGGGTGTGAGAACGGTCGGTGAGGCGCCGAGTTCCACTCTCAAGGCCTTGCGTATCCCAGGCATTCACTCGGTATTGCTGAACGTCGCGGCCTACATGACGGCGTTCTACGGCTTGTACACCTATCTTGGCCCGTACCTGGGTGAGGTGCTGCAACTCCCCGCATCCTTCGCGGGGCTGGCCATCGCCGTCTATGGACTGGGCTTTGGCGCCGCCGCGCCGTTGGGTCGGCTGGTCGACCGCTACGGCGCCACTGCTGCCGCTTGTGTGACCTTTGCCGGCCTGATGCTCGTCTACCTGGGCTTGATGGCGGCTGCCGCACTTCCGCCGGTACTGCTGGGGCTCTGTCTTGCCTGGGGCGTGGCCAATCATCTCGGCTTGAACCTGCTAATGCGCCAGCTTGCCGAGATCGACCCGGCGCAGCGGGGTGCCATCATGGGGCTGTATAGCGCCATCACGTATTTGTGCGTGTTTGCCGGCGCGCTGCTCTATCGGCCGATCTTCACTCACTTCGGCTTTGCCGCCTGCGCCTGGGCCTCGGCAATGCTGGTGCTGCCGGCCCTGGGCTGGGCCCTGGGGCAGTGGCGTAGGAAACAGGCGGCATTGGAGTAGCGAAGTCATTGACGGAAAGGAGCTTGAAAATGATTGCCTACACCATGGTCGGAACCAGGAACCTGGAGAGAGCGCTGAAGTTCTACGATCCACTTTTCGCTGAAATGGGTTGGGATGTCTGTTGGAAAGACGATTCCTGCGTTTCCTACGGCAAAGAGACCGACCTCGACTTCCCCAGGTTCATTGTCGGCTATCCCTTCGATGGTCAGGAAGCCGGGGTAGGGAATGGCACCATGACGGCTTTCCAGTTCGCCGAACCGGGGCAGGTCGACAGGCTGTATGAAATTGCCATCAGCAACGGAGGCAGTGACGAAGGCGCTCCGGGCTACCGGCCTCAATATGGCGAAGGCTTTTATGCGGCTTATGTTCGTGACTGCGATGGCAACAAGTTGGCGTTCGTCATCTATCCCAGAGAGGCGGAATGACCCAGTGGCATCCGCGTCGTTGTTCGATCCCTGCATCGTGGGTGTAGCGCCGCCACGCCGCTGAGCCGAACAGGAAGGTTGCCGATTTCCGGGCTGCTACATGTCTGCCGGGGGCTCCGGTAGCAGGGCAGGTGTCGACTCCCTCAATTGTGAGGGAGCGACTCCCTTGGCCTGGCGAAAGCGACTGGCCAGGTGGCTCGAGGAGCTGAAGCCGCAAGCCAGGGCAATCTCGGCCAGCGGTACCGTCGTCTCGTGCAGCAGTGTCTCGGCCCGTGCCAGTCTGCGTTGGAGCACGTACTGGTGGGGGATAGCCCCTGGCTCTGCTTGAACATGCGGGCGAAGTGGTACTCGCTGAGCTGGACTTGGGCGGCCAGCTCGGCGAGGGGCAGCGGCCGGTCCAGATGGGCCTCGATATAGTCGAGTACCTGCCGCAGGCGGTAGGGCGCGAGCCCGCCGCGGGGGCGCGGCAGTGCTCGTTGGCGCTGGCTGTAGGACCTGAGCAGGTGCACGAGTAGCAGGGTGACGGTGCTGTCCAGAGCCAGGCGGTCGGCCCGTTCCTGCCAGTCGAGAGCAAGCAGCCACTGACGATACAGGCTCGCAATCAGCGGGTCATCGGCGAAGGTCTTTTCATCCAGCAGCAGGCCGGAGGCGTCCTTGTCCCAGACCCGCTCCGCCAGCCCCGCCAGGTGCTGGTCGGTGAAGTAGAGGTGGACGAACTCGAGCGGGCCACGGATATCCCAAGTGGATTCGTGCTGGCCGGGCATCAGGCAGAAACGATCGGGGGCGCCGCCGTTGCGCCAACCGGCGGAGGTCTTGCGGTAGGACTCGTAGCCATCGGCCACGTAGAGGCTCAGGGTGTGATGGGCCGGCTTGTCGAGTGCGATGTGATCATTGCAGTTGTACCACTGGGAAAGGCCGATTCCGCCGTCGAGTTGGGCGGCGCGCTTCAATTGGGCATGGTGTTGTCCCAGACGCTCGAAGACATGGTACTGCATGGCCCCTTTCTCCCTCGGCCGCTGACCGCTTGGCTCGATGCTTGGTTCGATAGTAGCTGGCCGCCTGGAGCGGGCCAAGCGAAGACCGGCAGGATCGCGAAAAAGCGCAAGAATCGAATGCCCGGCGCAAGAAGCTGAATGCCGGAGACCGCTGAAAGACGCACACTTGGTCGCTCGAATACCGAGGAGTGCGATCATGAACCTGTTGCTTTATGCGACCACCGTGCTGATCTGGGGCACCACCTGGATCGCCATTGCCCTGCAAGTCGGCGAGGTGGCAGTGATGCTTTCGGTCTTCTATCGCTTCGCCCTGGCTGCCGGCGTCTTGCTGCTGTGGCTATCGGTCAGTGGCCGGCTGCATCGGCTAGGTGTGCGCGATCATCTGTTCTGTGCTTTGCAGGGCCTGTGTGTGTTCTGCCTCAACTTTTATTTCTTCTATACCGCCTCCGCCTATATCACCAGTGGTCTGATTGCGGTGGTGTTCTCCATGGCGGTACTGTTCAACGCCGTCAATGGCGTGCTCTTCTTCCGCCAAACCATCACGCCGCGACTGCTGCTGGCGACCGCTTTGGGCCTGGCTGGGATGGTCAGCCTATTCTGGCCGGATATCTACCGTGGTGGGCTGGATGCCAGCGTGCTGTTCGGCTTGGGCTGCGCGCTGGTGGGAACCTATGGTTTCTCCCTTGGCAATATGCTCAGTTTGCGCCATCAGCGGCGAGGCCTGGACCTGCTCTCCACCAACGCCTACGCCATGGGCTACGGCGCCCTGATCATGCTGGCGCTGGTCGTGGTCAGCGGTACGCCCTTCGTGATGGACACCTCGCCTACCTATGTGGGCGCCTTGCTCTATCTGGCCATCTTTGGCTCGGTGATCGGCTTCGGTGTCTATTTCGCCTTGGTGGGCCGGATCGGCCCCGGTCCGGCGGCCTACGCGACCCTGCTGTTTCCCCTGGTGGCCCTGGGTATCTCCACTCTGGTGGAAGGCTATCAGTGGACGCCGCATGCCTTGGTAGGTTTGATAACGATCCTGATCGGCAATGGCGTAATGTTCTACAAGCCGCGCTTCAAGCCGGTGGCGAAAGAGACGAAAGTGGCGGCAGCGATGAGCCACTCCAGCGACGTGTAAGAGCCGGCTCGGCTCTGGAAGGTGGGGTAGGAAGTACTTCCCGGTGCCCGGTCAGTCGGAGGGGAAATAAACCACCATCCTGAGGTGCCGGTGCTCGTCCACCAGCAGTGTGGTGTGTTGATACTCCCTCTGATTCGAGTCGGCGTCGAGAAGCGTGCCGATGCCGTAGCGATAGGCTTCATGATTGGGCTGCTCCCACCAGCGGCGAAAATCCGGCGACAGCTTGGTGAGTGCTTCTGTCAGTTCCTGTATGGCGGGGTCTTCGGGGGCGGCGGCCGAGTCGCAGCGGAACTGGGCCAGCAGGCGGGAGGCGTCCTGGCGCCAGTCGGGGAGGCGCCTGCGCAGCGCCGGGTCGGCGAACAGCAGGCGCATCATGTTGCGTTCGCCGGGCTCCCTGTCACTGAAGCCGAGCAGGACATCGGCGGCGGCGTTCCAGGCGATGACGTCCCAGCGCAGGTTCATCACGTAGGCGGGCCTTGGCATGTCGTCCATCAGCCTCTGCACCAGGGGCGGAATTTCCTGCCACTGGTAGGCCTCAACCGGCGGTGGGCGGCGATGGGCAAGCAGGAACAGGTGGCAGCATTCGGCGTCGTCGAGCTTGAGGGCCTTGGAGACTCGCAGCACGAAGCTCTCCGAGACGTTGATATCGCGCCCCTGCTCGAACCAGGTGTACCAGGTCAGTCCTACCCCGGCGAGGGTGGCCACCTCTTCGCGCCGCAGCCCGGGGGTGCGCCGGCGGCCGGTGGACGGCAGGCCGACGTCGGCTGGCGTCAGCTTGCTGCGATGATGGATCAGGAAGTCGGTGAGTTCGCTGCGGGTTCTGTCGAGGCTGCGCCCGGCCATGGCAGTGCTCCAGGGAATTACCTGCAGTAATAGGATAACTGGCTATATTGTAACACTATCAAGATGCGCCAAGACTACCATGCCAACCCTATGGAAAGGAGGCATGGCATGGTTTCACTCAATGAAGGTTCACGTATCGCCCGGCAGCGTGCGGGTTTCAAGGAGTGGGCGGGCCTGGCGGTGTTGGCGTTGCCCACCGTGCTGCTCGGTCTCGATGTCACCATTCTTTATCTGGCCTTGCCCGCCTTGGCGGCGGACCTGCAGCCAAGCAGTACCCAGGCGCTGTGGATCATGGATGCCTACGGCTTCATGATCGCCGGTTTTCTGATCACCATGGGCACCTTGGGCGACCGCATCGGCCGCCGCCGGCTGCTGATGATCGGCGCCGTGGCCTTTGGCATCACCTCGGTGATCGCGGCCTATGCCACCAGTGCCGCCGTATTGATCGCTGCCCGCGCGGTGCTTGGTGTGGCCGGCGCGACACTGATGCCATCGACCCTGGCGCTGATCAGCAACATGTTCGGCGACGTGCGTCAGCGCGCCCTGGCCATCGGTGTGTGGGCCACCATGTTCGCTCTGGGCATGGCGCTGGGGCCGGTAGTGGGTGGTGTCTTACTGGAACGCTTCTGGTGGGGCTCGGCCTTCCTGGTGGCGGTGCCCGTGGTGGCCGTATTGCTGATCGCGGCGCCAATCCTGCTGCCGGAGTATCGTGTGAAGCGCAGTGGGCGGCTGGATCTCACCAGCGTATTGCTCTCGCTGGCGGCCGTACTGCCGGCGGTCTATGGCGTCAAGGAACTCGCCAAAGTGGGGCTCGAATTCGTTCCGGTGCTGGCGTTGGCGCTGGGTGTGCTGATGGCGCTCGTGTTCGTGCGCCGCCAGCAGCATCTGGACGACCCGCTGCTCGACATGCGGCTGTTCGGCAGCCGCACCTTCAGCGCCGCTCTGATCGTATTGCTGGTGGGGCTGGTCGGCGTGTCCGGCGTGATGCTGCTGGTGACTCAGTACCTGCAATTGGTGGCAGGGCTCACGCCGCTGGCGGCGGGGCTGTGGATGGGGCCGCCGGCGCTGATGATGGTGCTGGCGGGCATCGTGGCGCCGCTGGTGGCTCGCCGCATTCGTCCCGGCTACGTGGTGGGTGCGGCCCTGGCACTCTCCACGCTGGGCTACTGGCTGCTGGCCGCCGTCGAGGTGGATGCCAATGGGGTGGGCATGGCGATTGCGGGGTTCTCGCTGGTCTATCTCGGCCTGGGCACCATTGCCGCCCTGGGAACCGATCTGGTGGTGGGCGCGGCACCGGCGGAAAAGGCCGGTTCGGCCTCGGCCATGTCGGAGATGGTGCAGGAACTGGGAGTGGCGCTAGGCGTGGCCCTGCTCGGTAGCCTGGCCACCTTCGTCTATCGCGCCCAGGTCAGCGCGACGATGGCCGATGGCGAAGTCGCCGATGCGGCGGGCATCGCGGAAGAAAGCCTGTGGGCCACCGTTTCGGCCGGCGATAGCCTGCCTGCCGGCGTACTGCTGGAAGCCCAGCAGGCCTTTACCGCAGGGCTGAACGTGACCGCAACAGTGGGCGGCATCGCTATCCTGGCGCTGGCCGTGATCTCCATCGTCAGCCTGCGACATGTCGGGGCGATAGGAGGAGAGGCCCGGGAGGCCTCAGGAGAGAAGGGCGAGCCCTGCTAGCCGGTCAGCTAGTCAGTGCGCTCCAGCTCGCCATGGCGCAGTCGGCAATGGCCAGCAGCGTTTCTCTTGAAGCGCCGTCACGGGCCTGAATCGACATGCCGTGCTGCACGGTGACGAAGTAGCTGGCCAGGGCGCGACAGTCCGTCGAGGCGGGTAGCTCGCCTTCCTCGACGGCACGCTTCAGGCGCCGCTCCAACAGGCAGCCATTCGCCTGACGGTGGGCCTTCAAGGCATCGCAGACCTGTGTGTTGGCGCCCTGCATCTGCGGGGCGGCAAGCACGATCATGCAGCCGCGAGGTGTATCGCCGCGGGTGAATGCCTCGGCCGTGGCATGCAGCACATGCGCGATGGCGGCATGTGCCGTCGGCGCCGTCTCCACTTGCTCCCAGATACCGCTGCCTTCCGTGCGTACATAGAGCTTTACCGCTTCATGGAACAGTGCCTCCTTGCTGCCGAAGGTGGCGTAGAGGCTGGGAGCGTTGATACCCATGGCCCGGGTCAGATCGGCAATCGAGGCGTTGTCGTAGCCTTGGGCCCAGAACACTTCCATGGCACGGCGTAGGGCCTCTTCTCTGTCGAAGCCGCGTGGTCTGCCACGCTGGGACATGCCTAGCTCCTTTTTTTGTATCGATAACTACAAAATATCTTGACAGGCGCTCTCATGTCCAGCCACCTTGGTTATGTATCGATCACTACATAAATTGATTGAACGGAGGCGAGACATGCAGCAACTCAGCGGAAAGGTAGCGATGGTTACCGGTGGCAGCCGGGGTATCGGCGCCGCCATTGCCCGGCGTCTGGCAGCGGAAGGAGCGAGAGTTTCAGTGACCTGCGTCAACGGCGAGGCCCAGGCGCAGTCGGTGGTGGACGAGATCGTGTCGGCGGGTGGTCGCGCCATGGCCATTCGCGCCGACAATCGTGACGACGCGGCGCTCGAGGCCGCCGTCGAGCGTACGATAGCCGAGTTGGGCGGGCTCGATATCCTGGTCAACAACGCAGGTATCTTCCCATCCGGGACGATCGAAGAAGCCACACTGGAGGAACTGGATCGCACCATAGCGATCAACTTGCGGGCGCCGGTGGTGGCGTCCATGGCTGCAGTGGGGTACTTGCCGGAGGGTGGGCGCATCATCACCATCGGCAGTAACCTTGCCGTTCGGGTGCCCTGGCCAGGTATCAGCCTGTATGCCATGAGCAAGGCGGGCCTGGTGGGGCTGACCAAGGGGATGGCGCGGGACCTAGGGCCCCGCGGCATCAACGTCAACATCGTGCACCCAGGCTCCACCGACACTGACATGAACCCTGCCGACGGCGAGCTCTCCGACCCCCAGCGTAGCTTGATGGCCATCCCTCGATATAACGAGGCCGACGACGTAGCCGGCCTGGTGGCCTGGTTGGCTGGCCCGGAGGGTCGTTCGATCACCGGGGCGGAGTTCACCATTGATGGAGGTGCCAACATTTAACGAAACGAGCTTGGTGCCTTGCACTGCACTACCAGCTCGACCCGGCGATTCTGCCGCGGCCGGCCTTGTTGGTATTGCTGGTGAGCGAGGCGCTCGGCGACAGCCTTGTCCGTCGCCGAGCGGCTTCCCGTCACCCTTGTTGGGCCAGGCGCGCCTGCACCGCCTCGCAGAGGGCCTCTACCGGTTGCCGGGAGTCGAGCCGCATGACCGGGCAGGCGAGTCGGCGTAGCCAACGTTCGTGGAGGTCGAAGCTGCGTAGCGGTGCCTTGCCGGTATCGTAGCGACTGGCCCACTCCATGAACTCCCGGTGAGTGTCATGCATGTCTCCGCCGGGACGGATGCGATCCCCATAGCGCGCTCGCTCACGGTCGAGCAGCCGCTGCATGCGTTGCGCATGGGGGAGAGAGAGGAAAATCGCCAGGGTGAAGTGGTGCAGCAAGGGATCGCCCCAGTTACAGAAGGAACCGGCCAGCACCCAGGAATCGTGGTCTGCTATCTCGCGCTCGATCAGGGCGACTCGCTCGGCGGGATCACGCTTGGTGGTAAACGGGGGATCGGTTGGTTGCCAATAGTAGGTGTCGGTATCCAGAAAGGGGATATCCAGGCGCCTGGCCAGCGCCATGCCCAGGGTCGTCGTGCCCGACCCCGAGGCCCCAAAGAGATGCAGTCGTACCGTCATGCGTTATCCGTCCCTGGCACTGAGAGTCGATCCGTTGCCTCACATGGCGGTGGGCACCGGCGTGGGCGGCGCATTATAGCCATCCCGCCCCATAGGACAAGGGTGTTGATCGCGTAGGTGAAGGAGGTAGGCTGACGAGATGTCTCGCCAGCCTGAATCCATGAGTGGTGTCGATTCGTGAACCTCCCAAATGTCAGAAAGCTGTGAGGCTTGGCTCAAGACTCGCCGCCAGCTCCTCCACCAGCGTCTCGATGCGCCGCTCGGCCTGGGCCAGCGAGGCCTGCAGGCGCTCGCCGCCGAACTCGTCGTATTCCGCCGCGAGACCGTGCACGTCGTCGATGCCCAGGTAGCCGAATACGGTGCGAATGTGCGGCTCGACGTGGTTGGCGTGGGCCATGCGCTCGCCCGGTTCGTAGCCGTAGTCGCCGCGGGAACTCAGCACCACCAAGCGCTTGTGCATCTCGGTCAGCATCGGCCAGTAGGGTAGCCCCTGGCGCGAGCGGTCGAAGCCGAAGGTGCGTCCGACCCGTACGATATTGTCGATATAGGCCTTGAAGCCGGCCGGGACGCCGAAGTTGTACATCGGCACGCCGGCAACGATCAGGTCCGCCTCCAGCAGCTCATCGACCAGGGTATCGCTCTCGGCCAGGGCGTCGTGCATCCAGGGCTCGCGCGCTTCCGGTTTGGTGAAGGCGGCGTGGATCCACTCGCCGGTCACGGGGCGTGGCGGATATTGGCCCACGTCGCGATAGAGGATGCGGTCGCCGGGACGGGCTTTTTTCCATTGCTCGACGAAGTGCGCGCTGAGGCGCCGGGAATGGGAGCCATGAGGATCGATACCGGAACGGCCGGGGCGGGCACTGGCGTCGAGGTGGAGTAGCGTGATCATGAACGTCTCCTGACAAGAAAAATTCAACTTGGATGATGCGTGGGAGACAGGATCGGTTCATGATGCAAGGCTGACAAATGACCATTTCTTGCGTGATGGAATAGCTGAGCTTTTCCATAGGTTGGACTTGTCCATAGACTGGGCCTTGGCAATAAGGAGATGCCGGTGAACCGACGCACGCTGCCGCTATCCCAACTGCGCGCCTTCGAAGCGGCGGCGCGCCAGCGCAGCTTCAAGCGGGCCGCCGAGGAGCTGGCCGTCACGCCGGCGGCCGTCAGCCACCAGGTACGCGAGCTGGAGGCACTGCTGGGCGTGGCACTGTTCGAGCGCCGCGTACGGCAGGTGGTGCCGACGCCGGCCGCCATGCAGCTTCTTCCCGTGCTGCAGCGTGGCTTCGACGCCTTCGGCGAAGCACTGGAGGCGCTGCGGGAGCAGGGCGATAGCGGCAGCGTCACGCTCTCCTGCACGCCGGCCTTTGCCAGCCAGTGGCTGTTGCCGCGCCTGGCCGATTTCCATGTCCGGTGTCCCGATACCGATCTGCGCATTCACGCCAGCGAGGCGCCGCTGGATCTTTCACGCAGCGCATCGTTGGCGATTCGCTATGGCATGGGGCCCTACCCGGAGCACGAGGCCGAGGTGCTGGCCGAGGATACCTTTGCCCTGGTGGCCAGCCCAGGGCTGGCGTTGGTGGGGTATGGGGATCTGAAGGCGGTGCGGCATATCGTCTTCGACTGGTACAGCCCGACACTGGGATTACCATCGTGGCAGCACTGGTGCCAGGCGGCGGACGTGGCCCAGGCCGATCTCGGTGCGAGCCTGACTTTCTCCGACGAGAGCCATGCCATCCAGGCCGCCATTGCCGGCCAGGGAGTGGCGTTGCTGAGCCTCACGCTGGTGAAGGCGGAACTCGAGAGAGGCGTACTACAGGTGCCCTTTGGGCCGAGGTTACCGGGCCTGCGCTATCAACTGGTCCGGCATCGGCGTTTTGCCGGACATGCCGAGCTGGAGCAGGTTGCGGCGTGGCTGCGACGTACTTTTGCAGGGGTGGCCAGCGAGCAGAGCGATGCTGCAAAGAGGGGGCCTGCCCATCATTGATTTTTTCTTGTCGGTTGCCGAGGTGCGGCGCATCCTGACATGCGCCGATGACAAGAGATGACGAGGAGAAAGCCATGCTGCCGTTGTCCGATCTGCTGCTTTTCGCCCTGGCCGCCCTGGTCGTAGTGCTGACCCCCGGGCCGAATATGATTTACCTGATCTCGCGCTCGATCTGCCAAGGGCGAGCCGCGGGCGTGATCTCTCTCTTTGGCGTGCTGGCAGGCTTCCTGGTGCACATGCTGGCGGCGGCCGTCGGCTTGACCGCGCTGTTCCTGGCCATTCCCTTGGCCTACGAGATACTCAAGTGGGCCGGCGCGTTATACCTGCTCTTCCTGGCCTGGCAGGCCGTGAGGCCCGGCGCGCGCTCGCCCTTCGAGGCGCGCGCGCTTCCAGCGGACCGGCCTCGCAAGCTGTTCCTGATGGGCTTTTTGACCAACCTGCTCAACCCCAAGATCGCCGTCTTCTACCTGGCGATCTTCCCGCAGTTCGTCTCGCCCGAGCATGGCCCGGTGTTCCTGCAGAGTCTGGTGCTCGGCTTTACCCAGATCGGCGTGAGCTTCACGGTCAATCTGGCGATCGCCCTCTCGGCGGCGGGTATCGCCACCTGGTTTCAGCAGCGTCCCACCTGGCTGGCCGTGCAGCGTTACGTCATGGGCGGCGTGTTGGCCGGCATGGCGGCCAAGCTCGCTGCGGAGCCGCGACAGGGCGTCTAGGTTCCCACGCCTGCATTACGTGTTGGCAGCTCGGACGCCTGCGGCCAGCTCGCGAACCAGTCCATGAACCGCCTCGACGGCACCATGTCGAGTCTCAGCGCTTTCGATGGCCTCTACCAGCGCCGAGCCGACCACCACGGCATCGCTGAATCGGCCAATCGCTTGCGCCTGTGCGGCAGTGCGAATGCCGAAACCGACCGCTATCGGCAGGTGGCTATGCTCGCGCAGCCGACCCACCATGCGCTCGACATCCTGTGGCGGCGGAGCGCTACCACCCGTAATGCCATTTACCGAGACGCAATAGAGGAAGCCCGAGGCATTGTTCAGCACCCGGGGCAGCCGCTTGGCGTCGGTGGTTGGGGTGGCGAGGCGGATGAAGGCAATACCGTGCTCCCTGGCGGGCAGGCACAGCTCGTCGTCATGCTCGGGCGGTAGGTCGACCACGATCAAGCCATCGACACCGGCACGGGCCGCATCGGCCAGAAATCTCGCCACGCCGTAGCGGTGTATGGGGTTGTAATAGCCCATCAGCACCAGTGGCGTTTGTGAATCCTGTTGGCGGAAGGCGTGCACCAACTCGAGCGTCCGGGTCATGGTTTGTCCGCTCCCGAGGGCGCGTAGCGCTGCCTTCTGAATCGCAGGGCCGTCGGCCATGGGATCGCTGAACGGCATGCCGATCTCGATCACGTCGGCGCCTGCCGCGGGCAGCCCCTGAAGGATTTCCAGCGAGGTCTCGAAGTCAGGGTCGCCGGCAGTGACGTAGGTTACCAGGGCCGGCCTTTTTTCCGCCTTGAGCGCGGCAAAGCATTCATCGAGGCGAGTGGCGGTGTTCATGGGGCTCTCCTTGGCGGCGTTCATTGGAAGTTCTCACCCAGGTGTTGGGCGACGCTCATCATGTCCTTGTCGCCGCGTCCGCTCAGGTTGACCACCATGAGGTGGTCGCGGGGTAGCGTCGGCGCGCGCTTGGCGACCTCGGCCAGGGCGTGGGCCGACTCGAGCGCGGGAATGATCCCTTCCTGACGGCAACAGCACTGGAACGCCGCCAGCGCCTCGTCGTCGGTGATCGAGACGTACTCGACGCGCCCATGCTCATGCAGCCAGGCATGTTCGGGACCGATACCGGGGTAATCGAGCCCGGCCGATATCGAGTGGGCATCGATGATCTGGCCATCCTCGTCCTGCAGCAGGTAGGTGCGGTTGCCGTGCAGTACGCCGGGCTCGCCGCCGGTGAGGCTCGCCGCGTGCAGGCCGGTGTCGACGCCCTTGCCGCCGGCCTCGACGCCGATCATCTGGACCGTTTCATCCGCGAGGAAGGGATGGAACAACCCCATGGCATTCGAGCCGCCGCCGATGCAGGCGACGAGAGAGTCGGGTAGACGTCCTTCCTTCTCGAGAATCTGCGTGCGGGTCTCGCGTCCGATCACCGCCTGGAAGTCACGCACCATGGCGGGGTAGGGGTGCGGTCCGGCCACGGTCCCGATGATGTAGAAGGTGTCCTCGACGTTGGTCACCCAGTCGCGCAGCGCCTCGTTCATCGCATCCTTGAGCGTGCCGGCACCCGTCGTCACCGGGATGACTTCGGCGCCGAGCAATTTCATGCGAAACACGTTGGGCTGCTGGCGTTCGATATCGGCCGAGCCCATGTAGACGACACAGGGCATGCCGAAGCGTGCCGCGACGGTGGCGGTGGCGACGCCATGCATGCCGGCGCCCGTTTCGGCGATGATGCGGGTCTTGCCCATGCGCTTGGCGAGCAGGATCTGGCCGATGCAATTGTTGATCTTGTGAGCTCCAGTGTGGTTGAGCTCCTCGCGCTTGAGATAGATCCTGGCGCCGCCAAAGTGCTCGGTAAGACGCTCGGCAAAGTAGAGCGGACTGGGCCGGCCAACGTAATCGCGCTGGAAGTAGGCGAGCAGGCGCTGGAATTCGCTGTCCTGCCGGGCCGCATCGTATTCGCTCTGAAGCTCGCTAATCAGCGGCATCAACGTCTCGGGACGAAGCGTCCGCCGAAGCGGCCGAACATGCCATGGGCATCGGGCTGCATCGAAAGGTCGGTCATGGAGTACCTCGAAGGTCAGGGAGCTTTCGATGAAGCTAGCGCAGACAGGCGGGGCAAAAAATCGATAAGATGGCGGCTATATGTGAGCCAGGGTCACAGGTTGATGCTCAATTCCATGCCTTCTCTCAGCGCACTGCGCGCTTTCGAGGCCACCGCGCGGTTGGGTAGCGTCACGGCCGCGGCGAATGAACTCAGCGTGACTCACGGCGCGGTCAGCCGTCAGCTGCGAAGCCTGGAAGAGCATTTCGGCGTGGCGCTGTTCACCAAGGCGGGCCGCGGCCTGCAGCTCACGAGTCACGGGGAGCGGCTGCAGCACGGCGTTGGCGAGGCATTCCTGCGCCTGCGAGACAGCTGCGCGCAGTTGAAGCGTGACGTCGAGGCGGCGCCGTTCATCCTGGCCTGTCCGGGCAGCCTGTTGGCACGCTGGCTCATTCCACGGCTCGACCACCTTCATCGTGCGTTGCCGGAACTCAAGCTGCATGTCGTCGCCAGCGAGAGCGAAGCGACCCCGGGAAGGGACGAGGTCAGCGCAACGCTGACGTTTGCGGAATCGCCATGGCCGGCCGACCTGGAGGTGATCGAGTTGGCAGCGGAACACATCGGCGCGGTGGTGAACCCGCAGCTGGCCGCTCGGTTCAATCCGAGCGACCGGCGACACTGTTTGACGCCAAGCTGTTGCATACCGCCTCCAGGCCTCAGGCCTGGCCGCACTGGGCGCGTGCACATGGGCTCGATTCGGCGCGTCTCGACCGGGCGCTGGCCGAGGGCCAGGGCTTCGATCATCTCTATTATCTGATCGAGGCGGCAGTGGCCGGATTGGGGGTGGCGATAGCGCCCCGGCTGTTGGTCGAGGACGAGCTGCGTCAGGGGCGGCTGATCGCACCGTGGGGCTTCGTCGAGACGCCCGCCCGGCTGTGTCTGTGGCTTTCCCCCACGGACAATCGAGGGTACCGCGTTCGGCTCATCGAATGGCTCGAGCGTGAGCTGAACGACATGCTCTCTTCGCGGTAACCGCTGCGGGATATCGTGGGATAGATTGGAGCGGCTTTCGCACCTGAAAGACCAAAATTGACGCCGGTCAATCGCTAAACGATAGCTGGCTGCTTGTCCATAGGAAGAGCGAAAATCTGATACCTATGGATAGGCGCTTTCCTTCCAAAGTTTCATACATGTATTTCACATGCCTCTCTAGCATCAGTGGTGTAACGCCATGCGTTACGCTCTCCACACCACAAGATCAAATGGGAGGTAATCATGCAATGGATCGATCCGGAGTTCTGTGATCTTCGCTTGGGATTCGAAGTCACGGCGTATGTCTATGTCCGTTGATTGAAGGAACCGGGATGGCCGCACGCCATTCCCGGTTTTACACGATAACAACGACAAGGTGTTCGCTATGATGACGAGTCCAGGAGTGGCGCTTGGCGACAGCTATCGGATACATCCTACCTTCCTGTTCCGCTGGGAAGCGTCGCAAAACGCACATGTGCTGCTTTATCCCGAAGGGATCGTAAAGCTGAACCGAACGGGGGGCGATATTCTGTCGCTCTGTGACGGCAGTGCCAGCGTGAACGAGATCATCGATGAACTCGGCAAGCGCTACGATGCCGAGCGTGACGTCATCGCCAAGAGCGTCATCCAATTCCTGGAGGTGTCCCATGCCAAAGGCTGGATCCACGTTGCGTCTTGATGGCGATGGCAAGCCCATCTGGGTACTGCTGGAACTGACTTATCAGTGCCCATTGAAGTGCGTCTTCTGCAGCAATCCGGTGGATTTCGATCGCTTTCGAGAAGACGAGCTGAGCACCGAGGAGTGGAAACGCGTCATCCACGATGCGCGCCAACTGGGGGCCATGCAGATAGGCTTTTCCGGTGGCGAACCCACCCTGCGCAAGGATCTCGAGGAACTGGTCGCGGAAGCCAATGCGCTGGGCTATTACACCAATCTGATCACCTCGGGAATCGGGCTCACCGCGAAGCGGCTTGGCGCGCTGAAGGAGGCGGGGCTGAAGCATATTCAACTGGGCTTCCAATCCAGCGACCCCGCCACGGCCAACCGGTTGGCGGGAGTGGAGTGCTTCGACAGGAAGTTGGCCATGGCCAGGGAGATCAAGGCCCAGGGTTTTCCGATGGTGCTCAACGTCCCGATTACCCGAGACAATATCGGGCAAGTGCCTGAGATCATCGAGTTGGCCAGCGAGCTTGGCGTCGAGTATCTGGAGCTGGCCAACGTGCAGTACTACAACTGGGCCCTGCTTAACCGGGACGCGTTGCTGCCGACTCGGGAGGAGCTGGAACGGGCTGAAGAGGCCGTGAAGTCGGCCCGCCAACGCCTGGGCGACGGCATGACCATCTTCTTCGTCATTCCCGACTATTACGAAGGTCGCCCCAAGGCGTGCATGAACGGCTGGGGATCGATACACCTGACCATTGCGCCGGATGGCACTGCGCTGCCCTGTTCCCAGGCGCGTACTATCAAAGGCCTGGAGTTCCCCAATGTTCGTCGGCATGAACTCGAATGGCTGTGGCGGGAGTCTCCGGCTTTCCGCAAGTTCCGGGGCAACAAGTGGATGAAGGAACCGTGCCGCAGCTGCGACGAGCGAGACCGGGACTTCGGAGGCTGCCGCTGCCAGGCCCTGCTGCTGACCGGCGATGCCGCCAATACCGACCCCGCCTGCAGCAAGTCTCCGCACCACCATGTGATTCAACAGGCCATCCGCCAGGCGGCGACGGCCGAGCGCCATGCCGCCAGCTTGATCGCGCGTCAGGGCGGTCATGAACTGGGGAGGGAAGCGACATGAGACTGCCACACGACACGCTCGGCGGTACCCTGGCCGCCGGACTGTTGCTGACCGCGGTGCTCTACCTTCTCGTCCGGTCACTGGTGTAGGAGAGGGCGCCCATGGCACTGCTCGACTTCGCGTTTCGCTGGGCGCACATTCTCTTTGCGCTGGTCTGGATTGGGCACAATTACGCCAACGTCGTCAAACATCCCACCTTCATGCCGCTCAACGGCGAGGCCAGCGAGACGGAGCGCAGTGCGGCGCTGGAGGCCAGGCTGCAGCGCGAGCACGGTACCTTCCGCTATGCCTCCATCGTGGTTTGGACGACCGGCATGGGCATGCTGTGGCAGCGGGGCTGGCTGGTCGATGCGCTGCGCCTCGAAGGGCCTTATGCCGTCATCGGCATGGGCGCCTGGATCGGTACGCTGATGCTGCTCAATTTGTGGCTGGTGCTGTGGCCTCATCAGAAGAAGGTGCTGGGGTTCGTGCCGGCGCCCATGGAAGAGCGGGTGCGCTGTTCGCGCATCACCTTTCTGTCGTCTCGCACCAATACGATCCTGTCGATTCCGCTGCTGTTCTTCATGGCGGCCGGCGGGCACGGTCTGCATCTCTTCTTCTGAACGCCGCGCGAGGAGAACGCATGCTAGCCGCGTCTGTCTCCGACTTCGCCACCGGGCCTGTTTACAACTTCGCCGCGGGTTCCGGCACCATGCCCGGCGAAGTGCTGTGCCAGGCGCGTGAGGAGCTGCTCGAGCGCGGCCGCAGCGGCATGTCGGTGATGGAGATGCCCTTCACCGGCGAGGCGTTTCAGGCCATTCAGCGGCAGGCAGTACAGGATCTGCGGGAGCTGCTCGACATACCGGACCACTATCAGGTGCTGTTCCTGCAGGGCGGCGCCTCGGCCCAGTTCGCGCTGCTGCCGATGAATCTGCTGCCTCGCGGAGGGCGGGCGGACTACCTCGATAGCGGATACTGGTCGCGCAAGGCCATGGCGGAGGGCGGCCGCTATGCCCGGATCCGTGTCGCCGCCAGCGGTGCGGCGTACGGCTACCGCTGCATTCCGCGCCAGGCTGAGTGGCAGTTGGATCCCGATGCGGGCTACTGCCATATCACCAGTAACGAAACGGTCGATGGTCTGGCGTACTCCTGGCTGCCGGACACCGGCGGCGTGCCCCTGGTGGCCGACATGACCTCCGACTTCCTGTCGCGCCCCCTCGCCATCGAGCGCTACGGCGTGATCTATGCCGGGGCGCAGAAGAACATCGGACCGGCCGGGCTGACGGTCGTCATCGTGCGCGACGATCTGCTGCATTCGGCGCGGCCGGAAACGCCCTCGGTGTTCAACTATCGCGTGCAGGCCGAGAGCGAAGGGCGGTTCAACACACCGCTGACCTACGCCATCTATCTCGCCGGGCTGGTATTTCGCTGGCTGAAGCGCCAGGGCGGCCTGAGCGCCATTGCCGCCCGTAACCGGCGCAAGAGCGAGAGGCTTTACGAGGCCATCGACGCCAGCCAACGGTACGTGTGCCGCGCGCGGCAAGAGGACCGCTCCCCGATGAATGTCTGCTTCGATCTGGCGGACGCCTCGCTGACGGCCGAGTTTCTGGCACAGGCGCAGCGGCGAGGCCTGCTGCATCTGCAGGGGCATCCCGCTCGCGGTGGGGTGAGGGCGAGCCTCTACAACGCCATGCCCGAGCAGGGCGTCGATGCGCTGATCGAGTTCATGCGGGATTTCGCGGCGTGATGACGGCGCTGATGCGAGGTCGGCCAGCGCTGGCTCGCCGGCTCGCCTTCGCCCGGGCCAGGTGGAGCGCCTGGCGGCAGGCCGCATGGGCGGGGGAGAACGCTCGGGTAGATGCTCCCGCCTGCCTGGCCCCGCTGCGTGTCATGGGGCTGGAATTCCCCAATCCGCTCGGCATCGCGGCCGGATTCGACAGGTGGGGGCGGCTGGGGCGGCAGGCGGGGGCCTTGGGGTTCGGCTGTATCGAAATCGGTACGCTGACACCCCAGGACCTGACTGTTTGGGACCGGGCCGCTCGGGACGGGGCCTGGGACAAGCCCATCCAGGCACGCGGCGAGCCGGACCTCGGCGACACGGTTCTCGGGGTCAATATCGGCATGAGCCCGGCCAGCGGTGCATCGCAGGCGCTGCGGGATTATCTCGAGTGCCTGCGTGCCGTGTGGCGCCGGGCCGATTACGTTTCCGTCAATCTGTGCAGCCCACAGGCGGCCGTGCTGCTGCGCCCCGATTTCAGGGCGGGGTTGGACGAGCTGCTGAGCGCGCTGAAGCAGGAGCAGCGCGCCCTGGCCGTGGTGTCTGGCCGCTACGTGCCCCTGGCAGTGAAGCTCCGGCTGGCCCCGGGGAGCAGCGAGCTGCCCGAGGCGATGGCCCGCCTGGCGGCACTGCGCTTCGATGCCGTGGTGGCGGCGATCGACGCCGGCCCGCCGGCCACGCCCCAGCGCTATGCCATGTGGCAGACGCCGCTGTGGCAGCACCAGGCCTGCGAGCAGATCGGCAGGCTCAACGCTCTGCTCGGGGGCAATCTGCCCATCGTCGCCGTGGGCGGGATCGGCTCGGCGCGTCATGTCGCCGCTCGGCGGTGTGCCGGGGCCACGCTGGTGCAGCTGCACGATGCCCTGGTCTATCGGGGGCCCGGTGTCGCGCATGCCATTCGGCGGGAGATGCAGCGTACCCTGCGGGGCGCTGGCTGAGAGGCGCCGGAGAACGCGTCGTTCTGCTAGCGTAAGAAGGGAGTCATGATCGAACTTGGCGATGGTCTCCACCATCGAACCTGACGTAGCCCCTGCTTTGCGGAGCGCCCATGCCGTTCGATGCCTTTCATCCCGCCGTCAGCGACTGGTTCGCACGCGACCTCGGTGTTCCCACCGAGGTTCAGGCGCGCGCCTGGCCGGCCATCGGCGCAGGCGGCCATGTGCTGATCGCTGCCCCCACCGGCTCGGGCAAGACCCTGGCGGCCTTCCTCGCCGCCATCGATGGCCTGGTGCGCCGCGGGCTCGACAGCGAGCTGCCCGACGAGACGGTGGTGCTCTATGTCTCGCCGCTGCGCGCGCTGTCCAACGACATCCAGCGCAACCTGCAGGCGCCGATTCGCGGCATCGCCGAGGGGCTTGAGGCAGACGGCCGGGAGGCACCGGAGATACGCGCCTGGGTGCGCACCGGCGACACCACCTCGTCGGAGCGCGAGCGCATGCGCAAGCGTCCGCCGCATATCGTGGTCACCACGCCGGAGTCGCTCTACGTGCTGCTGACGTCCGACTCGGGGCGGCGGATGCTCTCCAGCGTGCGCACGGTGATCGTCGACGAGATCCATGCGGTGGCCGGCACCAAGCGCGGCTCGCACCTGGCGCTGTCGCTGGAGCGGCTGGCCGGGCTCGCCGCGCGCGCGCCGCAGCGCATCGGGCTCTCGGCGACACAGAAGCCGGTGGAGGCGGTGGCGGCGTTCCTTACCGGCGGCAGTGAGTGCACCATCGTCGACACCGGCCACGTGCGCGAGCGCGACCTGGCCATCGAGGTGGCCGGCTCGCCGCTCACTGCGGTGATGGCCAACGAGGTGTGGGAAGAGGTCTACGACCGCCTGGCAGCGCTGGTGAGGGAGCACCGCACCACGCTGATCTTCGCCAACACCCGGCGGGTGTGCGAGCGGGTGGCGCGCCACCTGGCCGACCGCCTGGGGGATGAGTGGGTGACCTCGCATCACGGCAGCTTGGCCCGCGAGCACCGCCTGGATGCCGAGCAGCGCCTCAAGCAGGGCGGGCTGCGCGCGCTGGTGGCCACCGCCTCGCTGGAGCTCGGCATCGACATCGGCGACGTCGACCTGGTCTGCCAGCTCGGCTCGCCGCGCTCGATGTCGGCCTTCCTGCAGCGGGTGGGGCGCTCCGGTCATGGCGTGGGGCGTACCCCCAAGGGACGGCTGTTCCCACTGACCCGCGACGACCTGGTGGAGTGTAGCGCGCTGATGGGTGCGGTGCAGGCCGGCGAGCTCGACCGGCTGCACATCCCCGAGGGGCCGCTCGACGTGCTGGCCCAGCAGATCGTCGCCGAGGTCGCCGGGGCGGGCGAGAGCGACGAGGCGTCGCTGCTCGAGCGCATTCGTGCCGCCTGGCCCTACCGTACCCTGAGCGAGGAGCGCTTCGACGCGGTGGTGCAGATGCTCGCCGACGGCTACACCACCCGGCGCGGGCGGCGCGGCGCCTACCTGCATCGCGACCGGGTCAACGGCCGGCTGCGCCCGCGGCGCAGCGCGCGGCTCGTCGCCCTGACCAACGGCGGGGCGATTCCCGACCACTTCGACTATGACGTGATCCTGCAGCCCGAGGAGATTCGCGTCGGCACCGTCAACGAGGACTTCGCCTTCGAGAGCATGCCGGGCGACATCTTCCAGCTCGGCAACCAGGCCTATCGCATCTTGAAGCTCGCCACCGGCAAGCTCTATGTCGAGGACGCCCGCGGGGCACCGCCGAGCATCCCGTTCTGGTTCGGCGAGGCGCCGGCGCGTACGGAAGAACTCTCGCAGGCGGTGTCGCGGCTGCGCGAGGGGATCGACCGGCAGCTGGCCGAAGGCGACGAGGCCGAGGCCCAAGCGTGGCTGGAAGCCGAGTACGGCCTGGCGCCGGCCGCCGCCGAGCAACTGGTGCGCTACCTGGCCGTGGCGCGGGCGGCGCTGGGCGTGATTCCCAGCCAGCGCCACCTGGTGCTGGAACGCTTCTTCGACGAGGCCGGTGACATGCACCTGGTGCTGCACTCACCATTCGGCTCCAAGCTAAACCGCGCCTGGGGATTGGCGCTGCGCAAGCGCTTCTGCCGCAAGTTCAACTTCGAGCTGCAGGCGGCCGCACTGGAGGACAGCATCGTGCTGTCGCTGGGGCCGACCCACAGCTTCCCCCTCGACGAGGTGTGGGGCTATCTCAACGCCAGGACGGTACGCGAGGTGCTGGTCCAGGCGCTGCTCGATGCGCCGATGTTCGGCCTGCGCTGGCGCTGGAACGCCTCGGTGGGGCTCGCCGTGCCGCGCACCCGCAACGGCCGACGGCGTCCGCCGCAGCTGCAGCGCCAGGACTCCGAGGATTTGCTCTCGGTGGTCTTTCCCGACCAGCTCGCCTGCGCCGAGAACCTGGCCGGGGCACGGGAGCTTCCCGACCATCCGCTGGTGGACCAGACCCTGCACGACTGCCTGACCGAGGCCATGGACATCGACGGCCTCGAGCGCTTGCTGGTGCGCCTCGAAGCTGGCGAGATCGCCGTCAGCGGGCGCGACCTTGCGGTGCCCTCGCCGCTGTCGGAAGAGGTGGTCAACGCGCGGCCCTACGCCTTCCTCGACGATGGTGCCCAGGAGGAGCGGCGCACCCTCAGCGTGCGCACCGGCGCCGCGCTCGACGTGGCCGAGGCCGCTGCCTCGGCGCGCTACGCCCCGGAGGTGGTCGCCCGGGTGCGCGAAGAGGCCTGGCCCGCGCCGCGCGATGCCGACGAGCTGCACGACGCGCTGGTGATGAGTGGCTTCATCGCCATGCACGAAGCCGAAGAGGAGTGGCGGCCCTGGTTCGACACGCTCGCCCGGGACAGGCGTGCCGCGGTCGTCGTGCCACCCGACGGCGAGCCGCTGTGGACGGCAGCGGAGCGCCTGGGCGAGCTGCTGGCGCTCCACCCCGGGGCAGGCATCGAGCCGTCCATCGAGGCGGCGGGCGAGGCGCCGGAAACCCCCGACGAGGCACTGACCGAGCTGCTGCGTTCGCGGCTCGAGACGCTGGGGCCGGTCACGGCGGCAAGTCTCTCCACGCCGCTCGGCGTCTCGCTGGAGCGCGTCATGGCGGCGCTGGCGCGCCTCGAGGTCGAGGGCTTCGTGCTGCAAGGGGCCTTTCTCGGCGGCAGCCAGGTGGCCTGGTGCGAGCGGCGCCTGCTGGCGCGCCTGCACCGCTATGCCATCGACCGCCGTCGCGCCGAGATTGAGCCGGTGAGCATCCAGCACTACCTGCGTTTCCTGCTCGACTGGCACGGCCTGACCGACCGGCCGCAGGGGCCGGAGGCGCTGGCCGCGGCGGTGGAGCGGCTGGAGGGCTTTCCCGTGGCGGCGGGTGCCTGGGAGAGCGACGTGCTGCCGGCGCGGGTGGCCGATTTCTCGCCGCACATGCTCGACCAACTGCTCGCCAGCGGACGCTTCATCTGGCTGCGCCTGCTGCCACCCAGAATAGCCGAGGGCGACGAACGCCAGCGTCCTGGTCCGCTGCGCAACACGCCGATCGCGCTGATCGATCGCCAAGCATTGCACGACTGGCGTCAGGCGGCTCCGGCACCCGATGTCGGCGAGCTGCCGCTTTCCGGCGGGGCGCGCCGGGTGCTGGAGGCGCTGCAGGGCGGCGGGGCAATGTTCTTTGCCGACCTGCTCGGCCCCGCCCACATGTTGCGCACCCAGGTGGAGGAGGCGCTGGGTGAGCTGGCCTCCTGGGGGCTGGTCACCTCTGACAGTTTCACCGGCCTTCGAGCACTGATCGCCCCGGCCAGCAAGCGTCCGCCCATCGCCGCGGGCGGGCGCCGGCGCAGGCGGTATGCGCCGGGCGTGGACGCCGCCGGGCGCTGGTCGTGGCTGCCCGCGCCGGAGCGCGATGCGGTACCGGAAAAGCGCCGCATCGCGACCGACATGGAGAGCCTGGTGCATATCGCCTGGGTGCTGCTGGAGCGCTACGGCGTGGTGTTCCGCCGGGTGATCGAGCGCGAGCCGGCACTGCCGCCCTGGCGCGAGCTGCTGTATGTCTACCGCCGGCTGGAGGCGCGCGGCGAGATTCGCGGCGGGCGCTTCGTGCAGCAGTTTGCCGGTGAGCAGTTCGCCCTGGCAGAGGCGGTGGGCGCGCTCAAGGCCATGCGCCGCCGGGAGCCGGACGGCACCCGCGTGGTGGTGGCCGCCGCCGACCCGCTCAACCTGGTGGGTATTCTTGCGCCCGGCCAGCGGCTGCCGGCGGTGTCGGGCAATCGCCTGCTCTATCGCGACGGTGTGCCGGAGGCAGTGCTGCAGAATGGCGAAGTGCATTTTCTCGAGGCGTTACCCACTGGGCTCGAGCCGCTGCCCGCCGAAGCCAAGTGGCAGGTGCAGCAGCTGCTGCGACGCGGGCCGGGGCATGAAAAACCCCCGACACCAGAAGTGCCGGGGGCTGCGATATCGATGCGCTGACGCTCAGTCGTGCCGCGAGCGTTGCCGGTGAGGAACGCGTTCATCCTCCTCGATACGCACTTCCTTGCGGATGGGTTGCCTCTGCTTCTCGCTCATGGTGTAGGCCAGAGCCGAAAGCGCCACTGCGGCCACGCTCACGGTCAGCATTTCGATGATACCCATGTGCATGTCCTCCTGCGGGTGAATGGGGCGACCCTCGGGACCTCACTGTCCCTACGAGAGGCGTGCCTTGAATTGAGGGTGGCAGTTTTCTCGCCGGCCGACAAATGCTTTGACCCGAAGGAGTGGACTAAGTTTTAACGCTTCGCTGGCTGGTCGCCGAACCCTTGCATTCTGGCGCTCCGTGCGCCTCCGCTCGCTCGGCGCTTCGTTCGGCCCCTGGCCTGGAGCCGTATCGCTATTGCTTTTTTGGCGGCTTTAGTGAAATATATTTCCAAGTATATACTTCTGGCTAATATCCTGGGCGGCTTTACGTAATTCTACGGATGCGATATCCGTATGGACAACTAAGGGATAACTGCAGGAAAATTTACGCAAGCCTCCGGATTTATTTTATTTCCCTCCGTTTTATTCTCCCCAGGTCAGTTCGCTGACCAGCTCAAGTTTCACTCATTAAAATAAACAAGGGCGTGGATCGATCGCTCCTTGAACGTCATCGAGCCCGCCGGGAGAACGTATTTCCATGAGCGTCAACAGGCGTAATTTCCTCAAGTACGGAGGTGCTGCCGCGGTGGGTACCGTGATGGCGCCGAGCATCGTCAAGTCCCAGGAAACCTTCAACTGGCGCATGACCACCAGTTGGCCCTCCGGTTTTCCGTTCTTTCAATCGGGACCGGGTTCCGCCACGGATTTCGCCAAGCGGGTCGAAGAGATGTCCGGCGGGCGTATCCGCATCCGGGTCTACGGCGCCGGTGAACTCATCCCTGCCTTCGACGGTTTCGATGCGGTATCGCGCGGGCAGCAGGTGCAGCTGAACCATGCCTGCTCCTACTACTGGGCCGGAGAGTCGTTTGCCGCCCAGTACTTCACCACCGTGCCCTTCGGCATGACCTTCCAGGGCTTCAATGCCTGGCTGGCGCATGGCGGCGGCTATGAGCTGTGGAAGGAAACCTACGAGCCCTACAACCTGATCCCGCTGGCCGTGGGTTGTACCGGGGCACAGCCGGTGGGCTGGTTCCGCGAGCCGGTCACCAGCGTAGCGGATTTCCGTGGCCTGAACATCCGCATGCCGGGGTTGGCCGGGGACGTCTACAACGCTATCGGCGCCAATGCCCGCCTGCTGCCCGGTGGAGAAATCTTCTCGGCGCTCGAGCGTGGCGCCATTGATGCCGCGGAATGGGTGGGCCCCTACCTGGACCGTGCGTTGGGGCTGCACAACGCGGCCAAGCACTACTATTCCTCGGGTTGGCACGAGCCCTCCACCACCACCGAGGTCATCGTCAACAAGGATGCCTACGAGTCCTTGCCCAGCGACCTGCAGGCCGTGCTTCACAACGCGGCAGCGGCCTGCAACATCACCTCCCACACTTGGCTAGAGGCACAGAACGGCGAGGCCCTGGACGACCTGGTAAACAACCACGGGGTCACGTTCGAGACGCTTCCCGACGACGTCATCCGGGCCCTGTTCGAGGCCACCCGAGACATTCTGGCGACCGAGGCCGACAAGGACCCGCTGGTCAAGCGGATCAACGACAGCTTCTGGGAATTCAAGAAGAAGCACGACGGCTGGCAGATCAACAGCGAGGCCGTGTTCGCCAACACCATCAGTCGTTACGGTCAGGGCATGATCTGACCCGGCCAGACCCTCGGCTCCGGTTCTCGTAGCCGAGGGGCTTTCCTGACCTGCCTTTCAAAGGCGACCTCTACCTCGCTTCAGACGTCCACCGGGGGCCAGCCCGGAGGGGGAGTAGACATGCTGCGTTTCTGTATTTCGCTCGAGCGGCTGCTCGAGCGTCTCACTGCTCTTGCCGGTTTCATCGGCTGTGCGGCCATGGTCGTCATGGTTGCCCTGATCTTCGGCAACATGCTGAGTCGTTATGCCCTGGGCCTGGGCGCGGTGTGGGCCCAGGAACTGGAATGGTACCTGCTGTCGGTCATGGCGATGATGGGCATCGCCTACGCCATGAAATTCGACGATCACGTGCGCGTGGACATCTTGTCGAGCCGCTTCAGCCCCGTCGGCATGATGTGGCTGAATGTCATCACCGCACTCCTGGTGGCGCTGCCGTGCGCGCTGCTGATCATCCATTACAGCTTTCCCTTCGCCGAGACCTCGTTCATCCGCGGTGAGCGCTCGCCCAATTCGTCCGGTCTTCCCTGGCGCTGGATACCCAAGGCGCTAGTGATCGTCGGCTTCGTCTTCGTGGCGACCGAGTCGGTTCGCCAGGCGCTGGAGAACGGCAGGCGCCTCGTCCAACACTACACCGGGAGAGCCTGACCCATGCCCTTGGAATATTACGCGCTGGCCATGATCGTGGCCTTCTTCGTGCTGGTGATGACCGGCATCCCGGTGGGCTTCGTGGTCGCGTTCGTAGGCTTCGTATTCGGCTTCATCGGCTTCGACGGCTGGCTGTTCGAGCTGCTGCCTTCGCGGATCTATGGTGTCGTTTCCAACTACACCCTGTTGGCCATACCGCTGTTCGTGTTCATGGGCGTGATGCTGGAGCGCTCGAAGATCGCCGAGCGCATGCTCGACGTGATCGGTCACTTATGCGGCGGCCTGCCGGGCGGCATGGCCCTGGCAGTAATCATTGTGGGTGTGCTGCTGGGCGCGGCGACGGGGATCGTCGGCGCGGCCATCGTCACCCTGACGCTGATGGCGCTGCCCACCCTGGTGCGCCGCGGCTACAAGAAGACGGTGGCGTGCGGCACCATCTGCGCCGCCGGCACCCTGGGGCAAATCATCCCGCCCAGCCTGGTGCTGCTGGTGCTGGCCGACATCATGAACCTTTCCGTCGGCAGCCTGTTCGCCGCGGCACTGGTGCCCGGCCTGCTGCTGGCCGGCATGTACCTGGCCTACCTGTTGCTGCTGGCCTTCTTCTTCTCCGCCGACGTGCCTGCCATCGACGAGCAGGAGCGTGCCGCGGTCAGCCGGCGGGAGCTGGGCATGGATTTCGTCAAGGTCGTGGTACCGCCGCTGCTGCTGATCTTCGCCGTGCTGGGCTCGATCATCGGCGGTGTGGCCGCGCCCACGGAAGCGGCCTCGGTGGGGGCCGTGGGTGCCTTGCTGCTGACGATCGTTTCCGGTCGCATGACGCTGCCGATACTCTCCGAGACCGTGAAGACCTCCCTGCGCATCAGCTGCATGATCTTCTTCGTGCTGATCGCTTCGCAGGTCTTCGCCCTGGCGTTCCGCGGGCTGGACGGGGAGTTCCTGATCGAGGCGATGTTCGAATGGGTGCCGGGCGGCATGTATGGCACGCTCATCTTCATGCTGCTGCTGATCTTCTTCCTGGGCTTCTTCCTCGAGTGGATCCAGATCTCCTACATTGCCGTGCCGCTGTTCCTGCCTTTCCTGGCGAGCCAGGGCGACATGTCCATGGTCTGGGTCGCGATCCTGATCGCCATGAACCTGCAAACGTCGTTCCTGACGCCGCCCTTCGGCTGGTCGTTGCTGTTCATGAAGGGCGTGGCTCCGCCGGGGATTACCACGGGTGATATCTACAAGGGCGCCGTGCCTTTCGTGCTGATCCAGATTCTTACCCTGGCGCTGATCATCGTCTTCCCCGATGTGGTGCTGTGGTTACCGGCGGTGGTAGGATGGTAAATCGAAACAAGAGTGATATCCGAGTTTGAATTAGGCCCTGCTAAACCTCGGTATTAGAGTTTGGCGGGGCTTTCGGCTCAAAAATAATAATTAAACAGGTAGACGCCAGTGTTCACGTTCAGAACCAAGTTGACACTGCTTACCTTGCTCCCTCTGTTGGTTCTCATCGCCGGTGTGACTGTCTTTGCCATCCATCAGAGTGCACGATTGAGTGGGGTGCAGTCGGAAATACTCAAGGAGGGGTTGCTAGAAGCCAAGAAGGCGGAACTGAAGAACTACATGGAACTCGCCTATACGGCGATCCGTGATATCTACGAAGATCCTTCTTTACCCCGAGACGTGGCGCAACGCCGCGTAGCGGAGGCTTTCCATCGGATGGAGTATGGCTCCGATGGCTACTTCTTCGTCTATGACTACGACGGCCTGAGCATCGTCCATCCGCGGTTGAGCCACTTGGTGGGGCAGAATCTGTGGAACTTTCACGATGAGGACGGCAAGTTACTGATCCAGAGTCTCGTCCAGCGCGCCCAGGAAGGTGGGGGGTATACCGAATACCGCTGGGACAAGCCTTCCGGCGGCGAGTCGGTGCTCAAGCTGGGCTATTCCATCGGCCTGGACGAGTGGGGCTGGATGGTCGGCACCGGTCTCTACCTGGATGACATCGAGCAGGTCGTCAGCCAGATGGAACGGCACATGTTGGAGAACGCCCGCCAGACCATACTGCTGATGGCCTTCTTCACCGTGTCCTGCCTGCTGGTCATCGCCGTGATCGGGCTTGCGGTCAACCTGAGCGAAGCACGGGTGGCCAATCGCAAGCTGGTCCGGATGGCCCAGAAGACCTTCAGCTTCCTGGAGAAGGAGCGGCGGCGGATCTCCCGCGAGCTGCACGACGGGATCAACCAGTTGCTGGTGTCGGCACGTTTCAAGCTGGAGCGCATCGATGACGCCCTGGGCCGTGGCGACCACCTGGATGCCTCTTCTTCCCTGGCCGCGGCCGATCGCATCCTCGAAACGGGCATCCAGGACCTCCGCCGGCTGGCCTATGACCTGCGTCCGAGCGTGCTCGACGACCTGGGATTGGTCGCAGCGCTGGAGAGCCTCTGTTCGGGCCTGGTGGAACGCAAGCCGCTCCAGCTTCATTTCGAGTCGAACATCGACAGCCGCGAGTGCCAGCCGGTGCTGGCAACGGCGCTGTATCGCATCACGCAGGAGAGCCTGCACAACATCGAGAAGCACGCCGGCGAGGTTCGCCTGGTCAGGGTGAAGGTTTTGCGGCGTCGCGGCTGGGTATATCTGGAGATCGCGGACGATGGTGAAGGTTTCGCCTGGCATCCGGAACGACGCCGCGAGCAGGATGGCACCGGCATGGGGCTGCGCAACATTCAGGATCGGGTCGATCTGCTGGGGGACGCCTGACCATCGAGGCGGCACCCGGCAAGGGCGTGCGTATCAGGCTCAAGGTGCCGTTCCAGCGTGTTGCCGGCAAGACAAGCGGAGAGAGAATCGATGGGAAGGTCTATACGCGTACTTTTGGCGGACGACCATCCGCTGGTACTGGAGGGGCTGCGCTACCGATTGGAGGCGCAGCAGGGCGTTGATCTGGTCGGGGTGGCCAATTCAGGCCAGGAGCTGCTGGCACTCGCCCAGGAGCTGCAGCCGGACGTGGTGGTCACCGACATCACCATGCCCGGCCTGTCCGGCCTCGAAGCGTGCAAGATCCTGCACGAGACCTACCCGGACATCCGCGTGCTGGTGCTGACCATGCACGACAACGAAGAGTACATCCGGCGCGCGGTGGCCTGCGGGGCCGCCGGCTATGTGCTGAAGGACGCTTCCGCCGAGCAGATGGTGTTTGCCCTGCGCGAGGTGGCGAGCGGGCGCAGTCACTTCGGTTCCAGCGTTTCCCGGGTGCTGCTCGAGGAGAAGGAGGGAAGGCTGACCCAGCGCGAGACCGACATCCTCAAGCTGATGTTCGAAGGCATGAGCAGTCGCGACATCGGCGAGGCGCTGGCCATCAGTACCCGCACGGTGGAGTCGCATCGCAGCAACATCTATCGCAAGCTCAACACCAACTCGTTGGCGGGCCTGTTTCGCTACGCGATGCGGCATGGGCTGATCGAATTGGAATAGCCAAACCCTATCGAAACCATTGATACGTTGGTCTTTGACCTCAACTTTGCTTGAGGTCGTATCGTTCATCGCATCTTCATCCAGCCAGGAGAACCAGCAATGAACGATGCGATCAAGGTGGCCGTGATCTATGGCAGCGTGAGGGAAGGGCGCTTCGGCGACACCGTGGGGCAGTGGGTCGTGAACCAGATCCAACGCCGGGAGGCTTTCTCGCCGGTGGTGGTCGACCCCGCTGCCGAGCCGACAGAGGCCTTCGCCAAGCGTCTCGACGAGGCGGATGCCTTCATCGTGGTCACGCCTGAATACAACCACTCCTACCCCGCCGCGCTCAAGGTGCTGATCGACGCCTACAAGGCGGAGTGGCAGGCCAAGCCCGTGGCCTTCGTTTCCTACGGCGGTGCTTCGGGAGGGCTGCGTGCGGTGGAGCACCTGCGCCATGTCTTCGCCGAGCTGCATGCGGTGGGCATTCGCGATGGCGTGATGTTTCCCAACGCCTGGGAGCAGTTCGACGAACAGGGGCAGCCGTTGCAAGCCCAGCGCTATGAGCGCGGCATGCAGACCGTACTGGCACGGCTCGCCTGGTGGGCCGAGACCCTGCGTCAGGGCCGGGCGGAACGCGACTATGCCCAGGCAGTCATGCTGGATTGAGCGGCGCGAGGAGAGCTGGCGCGCCATTCTCGAGCGCGCCGTGGCAGCCGGCCGGGAGCCCGCCTAGCCAGGAGCAGTGCCTCAGCCGTTTGCCACCTGGGCGCGTAGCCAGGCGATTTCCTCGGCCCAGATCTCGGGCTCGATGGTTTCCAGCACCAGCGGGATCTCGTCGATGCGCGGGTCGCGCATGATGGTAGTGAAGGCGTCGAGGCCGATGTTGCCCTGGCCCAGGCTGTGGTGGCGGTCGACACGGCTGGCGTATTCGCTCTTGGCGTCGTTGAGGTGCATGCCGCGCAGGTACTCGAAGCCCACCACCTTGCCGAACTCGTCGAGGGTGGCTGTGCAGGCCTCGGGCGTGCGCAGGTCGTAGCCGGCGGCGAAGGCGTGGCAGGTATCGATGCAGACGCCGACCCGCGACTTGTCTTCGACCTGCTCGATGATCTCTGCCAGGTGCTCGAAGCGCCAGCCCAGGTTGGTGCCCTGGCCAGCGGTGTTCTCGATCACCGCGACGACGCCGCGGGTCTCGGCCAAGGCATGGTTGATCGAGTCGGCGATGCGGGTCAGGCATTCGCTCTCGCTGATCTTCTTGAGATGACTGCCGGGATGGAAGTTGAGCAGGGTGAGGCCTAGCTGCTCGCAGCGTTGCATCTCGTCGAGAAAGGCAGCGCGTGACTTCTCGAGCCCCGCCTTGTCCGGATGGCCCAGGTTGATCAGGTAGCTGTCATGGGGAAGGATCTGCCCGGGGCCGAAGCCGTGCTCTTCGCAGGCGGCGTGGAAGGCCTCGATGGTGGCATCGTCGAGGGGCTTGGCCCGCCATTGGCGCTGGTTCTTGGTGAACAGGGCGAAGGCGTCGGCACCGATCTCGACGGCACGCAGTACGGCCTGATCGGGTCCGCCGGCGGCACTGACATGGGCTCCGAGGTATTTCATCTGGCCTCTCCATGGTTGGCAATGCCACAACGATAGCACGCGCGGCATCTCGCCACCCGCCGCTGCCCTGCTAGGCTCAAGGAAGGAGGCCAAGGAGAACCGTATGCTGCTGCTCGTACTGGTTGCGATGAGCGCTCCCCTCGCAGAGGATCCGATTGCCGCGTCGCTGGCACGTATCGACGCGTTGCAGGGGTATCGTCTGACGCTGCGCAGCCAGGGCAATGGTGGTGAGGAAGTCATTCGCTACAGCTACCAGCGGCCCGGTTATGTGCGCATGGACATGGAGACGCCCTATCGCGGCGCGGTGCTGATCTACCGCCCCGATACGGGCAGGGTCCAGCTCTGGCCTTTCGGTGCGCCGGGCCGGCGTGCGGGTCTGTCGTTGCGTCCTACCAATCGCCTGGTGCGCAGCTCGCGCGGTCATCGTGTGGATCAGTCGGATGTGGGCACATTGCTGCGCAACGTGCAGCAAGTGCAACGGCATGGCACGGCGCGTGTGCTCGAACCGACCGAGCTCGATGGGCGCCCGGCACAGCACGTTGTGGTGGAGGCCGAGCCCGGGCGGGCCGTGCGCGAGGTAGTACGCTACGATCTCTGGCTCGATGACGAGACACTGTTCCCGCTCAGGGTGGTGAGTTACGACCGGCGAGGTGAACGCCTCGAAAGCGTGCGCCTCGAGAACATCGACCTCGACCCCGATTTCCCGCCCGATCATTTCGCTCCCTGACGTTCTTGGTGAAGAGTGCCCATGGCTTGCTTCGACTTCGATACCACCTGGCACATCGAGGCGCCAGTCGAGGCGGTCTTCGATGCCTTGACCGATTCGCTGCACTGGCCCGACTGGTGGCCCGGACTGGTGGACGTGCAGCCACTCGTGAGCGGCAACGACCGGGGCATCGGACGCACCCAGCGTTTCGTCTGGAAGAGCCGATTGGGCTACCGCTTGTGCTTCGACATCCGCATCACCCAGGTTCGTGAGCCCCACCTGATCGAAGGAGAGGCAAGAGGAGACGTGGCCGGGGTTGGCCGTTGGTTGCTGGATGAGGAGCGCCAGGGTACCCGGGTTCGCTATACTTGGCATGTGCGTACGATGCGGCCATGGCTGAACCTGTTCTCGCGGGTGGCACGGCCACTGGTGACCTGGAATCATCACGCTATGATGCGGGCAGGCGCGGCGGGCTTGTCGCACTACCTGAAGCATGTACCGAAACCCGCCGAGCGAGCCGTGCAATGAGTATGAGCCGCCACCGTTCAAGTAACGTTGGTAGTCTCATGGGGCAAGCGGTATTCTTTTCTTAAGTTGTTTCGAAAACGCCGCAGAGATGCCATGAAGGGCTCGCACAACAGTAGCGATGACGGGAGCTCAACCAAAGAGACGCATGGCAGCGGCTCTTGCGGTGATCCTTGCCATCATGTCCGCCGTGAACTCGATGAGGCGCGCGAGGAGATCGCGCATCTCAAGCGCACCCTGCATCGCATTCAGCAAGTCGCCGAATGGGCTACTGGCGAGCCAGCCTGAAGGCGAACGAGCTGTTCTGGTCCGAGGCGATCTACGACATCTTCGGCGTCAAGCCGAACACCTTTACACCCAGCATTCACGCGTTCAAGGCCATGGTGCATCCCGAGGATCTGGAAAGCGTCGAAGCCAGCATGCGGCGTGCCCAGGAAACCGGCAGCCATGATGTGGAGCATCGTATCGTGCGCCCCAATGGCGAGGTGCGCTGGGTGCATGAATTGGCCGACTACTTTCCCGAGGGAGATGAGCAGATTCTGATTGGCACGGTACGCGATATCACCGAGCAGAAGAAACTCGAACTGCGGCTGCGTCAGCTTTCGCGCACCGATGAACTCACCGGGCTCTACAACCGGCGCTACTTCATGCGGCGTCTGCTCCAGGAGCTGGCGCGCTATCGCCGTTACCTCAGACCGACGTCGGTGGTGCTGTTCGACTTCGATCACTTCAAGCGAATCAACGATACTCATGGTCACCCGGCCGGTGACCAGGTGCTGGTGAAGGTGAGCAAGTTGCTGCGTGAGCGGCTGCGCACGAACGACATTCCGGCGCGGCTCGGCGGTGAGGAATTCGCTCTGCTGCTGCCGGAAACCGAACTCGAAGAGGCGGGCGAGGTGGCGGAAAAGGTGCGTCAACTGGTGCTCGACCAGGTCTTCACCTCGGAGGAGGGGCATCGCTTCGAGGTCTCGATTACCTGTGGTGTATCGGCGTTCCACGGTATCGAGGAAACGGTCGAAGGCATTCTCCATCGTGCCGACCAGAATCTTTACCAAGGCAAACGAGCCGGCCGCAATCGGGTCATGGTGGATGAACGGAATTGAAGGCGGCGTGACGTCGCGTGGCCCGGCCCTTCTGGAACACGCCGATGGGCTGGCCGATGCATTGAGTCTGGCGCTGGACGAGGCGTCGAGCCAGCCCTTGAGCACGCGCCTCTATCACTCCCTGCGTGAGTGGATCCAGGCCGGTCGGCTGGCTAGCGGCCAGCGCTTGCCCTCTACCCGGCAACTGGCCCAGGAGTTGGGGCTGGGGCGCAATACGGTACTCGCAGCCTTCGACCAACTGTTGGCCGAAGGCTTTCTCACGACCCGCCATGGTGCGGGTACCTTCGTTGCCGACCTGCCGTTCCAGCAGGCCCAGGTGAACGCTTCAAGCGACGTCGCCGCGCTGCAGTCAGTGCAGGCCGCCGCACCGCCGCTGTCCTCGCGTGGCAACGCGCTGCTGGCTTTTTGCCACGCCCGGCAGGAGCCCTTTTCCGCCTTCGTTCCCGGTGTGCCCGCGCTGGACCGCTTTCCCCACGGCCAGTGGCAGCGGCTGTTGCGCCGACATCAGCAGCGCATGCCGGCTGCCTGGTTGAGCTATCAGGCCCAGGGCGGTGTGCCGATGCTGCGCGAGGCACTGGCCGATTACCTGCAACTCTCGCGCTCGGTGCGCTGTCGCCCCGAGCAGATTCTCATCGTGCAAGGCGCCCAGCAGGGTTTCGAGCTGATCGTGCGGCTGTTGACCGACAATGGCGATGAAGTCTGGCTCGAAGAGCCGGGCTATCATGGTGCCCAGGCCTGCTTCGCGGCGGCCGGGCTCGAGATGACATCGGTTGCGGTGGACGGCGAGGGCATGAACGTCGGGGCGCTCGCGCGCCCGGGCTCCCCTCGGCTGATCTACGTAACGCCTTCACACCAATACCCCAGTGGCGTGACCATGAGTCTGGCCCGGCGCCTGGCGCTGCTGGAAGCCGCCGAGCGGCATGACGCCTGGGTCGTGGAAGACGACTACGACAGCGAATTCCGCTATGCCCAACGGCCTATCGCCGCCCTGCAGGGATTGGTCGAGGAATCCGGGTGATCTACGTCGGCACTTTCAGCAAGGTCATGTATCCCGGCATGCGGCTGGGCTACCTGGTGTTGCCAGAGGTGTTGGTCGAGCCGTTCCGCCGGGCCAACGCCCGGCTTCATCGCGAAGGGCAATACGCGGTGCAGGCGGCACTCGCCGAGTTCATCGCCCGTGGCCATTTCTCGCGCCATGTTCGCCGCATGCGCGATTGCTATTCACGGCGTCAGGCATTGCTGCGCAAGGCGCTGGCGCCGGCCGTCGCGCGGGGCCTGAGGCTCTCCGAAGGTCAGGCCGGCATGCACCTGGTGGCCTGGCTCGACGCGCCCGAGCATGAGCGAATTCTCGTCGAGCGGGCCAGAAGCGAGGGTATCTCGCTGTCGCCGCTGTCGAGCTATTACCTCTCTTCCCCCGGCCAACCTGGCCTGGTACTGGGCTACGCCGGCACCGTGGAGGCCGAGATCGGTCGCGCCGGGCAGTGGCTGGCCCAGGCGTGGTGTGATCTGGTGAAGGGCTAACCGGCCTGGCAGGCCTCGTACGTCAGCGCCGATAGCGAACTCAGCTGCTTTCCCTTCGCGTCGAAGTTCTCTGGCGCGAGCCAGCGCCCAAGGCGAGCCTCGACGGTTGGCCATTCACCGTCGAGCAGCGAAAACCAGGCGGTATCGCGGTTATGTCCGCCTTCCACCCGGTGCTGACGGAAAATGCCCTCGAAGCGAAAGCCCAGGCGCTCGGCGGCACGCCGTGATGCGGCATTGAGCGCATTGCACTTCCACTCGTAGCGCCGATAGCCCAGCGCGAAGGCGTGGCGCATCATCAGCAGCATGGCTTCGGTGGCGGCCGGTGTGCGGCGGAGTGCGGGCGTGAAATGGATGTGGCCGACCTCGATGCTGCCATGTTCCGGCACGATGTTGAGATAGCTGGCCAGCCCCAGGGCACGACCGGAAGCCGCCTCGACGATGGCGTAGAAGAGAGGATCCTCGCTGCGCGCCCGGTCGGCCAGCCATATACGGCACTGCCCGGCATCGGTGAACGGCATGCCGCCGGAGTAGGTCCAGCGTGCCGCCGGGGCGTCGTGCAAGCCCTCGCCCGGCCTCATGAAGGCGGCATGCAGCGAACCGGCATGGCGCTCGGCCGCGAGTGGTTCGAGGCGAACCCGGTCTCCCAGCAGGGGAGTCCGCTGCGGTCGGCGTGCCGGCTGCCAGGCGGGCTGGGGAGCGCCGACCGGCTGGCCGAAGTCGTTGCGGTGCATGTCGTCGGCAAGGGTCATGAGCCGCTCTCCTCGTTGGTCAACTGCTGCATCTCGTGCCAAAGCTGGCGCGCCTGTGGGTCGCGGCTCTCGGCCAGCGCTGCCTCGACGCCTTCCTGATCGGCCAGGGAGCGCTGACGGCCAAGCTTGGCCTTGCCCTCGAGCGCTTCGATGTGCAGGCGAAATCCGACCACGCCGGCCTGCATCTTTTCCAGATAGCCAGGCTCGCGGGACAGCGAATCGAGCAGAGCGGGCTCAAAGTGGGCCAGGCTGCGCTCGAGCAGTCTTCGCGTACCCTCGTCATCCAATAGTTCGACGCGGCCCGTGGCATGCACGGCCAGATAGTTCCAGGTGGGCACGGCGGGTCGGCTGGCGTACCAGGTTGGCGAGATGTAGGCGTGCGGACCACTGAATATGGCCAGCGCCCGGTTGCCGTTCAGCGTGCGCCATTGTGGATTGGCCCGGGCGAAGTGACCGTACAGGGTGCCGCACTCGCCTTCGCTGCGCTCCAGAAGGAGGGGCAGGTGGGTAGCCTCGAGGTCGGGACCGATCAGCACACCAAAGCCGTGTCGTTCGACCAGCTCCCAGGCCTGCTCGCGTGACAGCCGCATCGATGGGGGAACGTACATGGCGCCTCCGGTCAGCCCTGGTCCGTTGTGGTATCGAACAGCAGCCCGTAATGATAGAAGGTGGTGTCGCGCTGCCAGCCGAGCGACTCGTAGAGCGCCTGGGCCGCGTGGTTCTCGATCTGGGTGGCGAGCTTGAGGTGCCCCACGCCATGGCTTGCGGCCAGCTCCCTGGCGGCTAGCATCAGCTCGCGTCCGACACCCTTGCGCCGTGCTTGGGGGGCGACGAACAGATCGTTGAGCAGCCACAGCGGCGCCAGGCGCACGGTGGAGAGCAGCGGATAGAGCTGGACGAAGCCCTGCAGCTCTCCTTCGCTGCCTGCATGAACCAGAATGTGCGAGTCACCGCTTTCCAGGCGTGCCTGCAGGAAGCGCCGGGCGCCTTCGAGGTCGGGTGCCTGGCGGTAGAAGCGGCGGTAGCCATCGAGCAGCTCACTGAGCGGAGCAAGATCGGCAAGAGTGGCATGGCGAATGGGCATTGTGGCTCTCCTCGTTGTTCCCTGACGGTGGTTGGTCCAGTCTGATGTCTGACTGGTCCCTTGCTAAGAGCCATTCTTGCGATTTTTCGTAGAGCCACTTCGTGGCGTTGAGGATCGATGCCAAAAACGCCGGACAGGAGCGGCGCACGCGCTAGAATGGAGCCATGAACGTGAACGGACCCCACCCCGAGTCGATGTTGCGCTTGCCCTACCGCCCGCCCTATGACTGGCAGGCGATACTGGCCTTCCTGTCCCGGCGGACGATTCCGGGGCTCGAACGCATCGACGGCGAGGGGTATCACCGAATCTTCCGTCTGGGCGGAGCGCTAGGTCGCGTCACGGTGCGCCACGCACCTGACGAGAATGCGCTGTGGGCGTCGATCCGGCTCTCCTCGCGTGAGGCCCTCCCGGAGGTAGACGCTCGACTGCGGCGGCTTTTCGATCTCGAGGCCGATCCTGTGGCGATAGGCCGTAAGCTCAGTCGCGACACCACGCTGGCGCCGCTGGTCGCGCACCGCCCGGGGCTGCGCGTACCGGGAGGATGGGATCCGTTCGAGGTCGCCGTGCGGGCCATCCTCGGCCAGCAGGTCAGCGTCGATGCGGCCACGCGGCTGGCCGGCAGGCTGGTCGAACGGCTGGGCGAGCACGTGGCAGGCCAGGAGGACGCCGGCCTGGACCGGTTGTTTCCCGCCCCTGAGCGCTTTACCTTCGACGAGATCAGAGCGCTCGGCATGCCCGGAGCGCGCGCCACCGCTCTGGTGCGACTGGCGTCGGCCTATCTCGAGCAGCCCCGCTTGTTCGAGCGCCGTGCGAGTCTCGAGGAGAGCGTGGCCCATCTGTGCGCTCTGCCCGGCATCGGCGAGTGGACGGCGCACTACATCGCCATGCGCGGGCTACGCGAGAGCGATGCCTTCCTGCCCCGCGACGTGGCGCTGCAACGCGCGCTGGCGGAGCAGGGCCGGCGCCCCACGCCGCGTGAGCTGCTCGCACGTGCCGAAGCCTGGCGGCCCTGGCGCGCCTATGCCGTGCTGCACCTGTGGCATGCCGATGCGGCGACAATGGCGGCAAAACCGGAACAGGAGAGAGGCGATGCAACTCTGGCTTGATCTATTGCCATCCCCGGTGGGCGAGCTGAGCCTGGTCAGCGACGAGCAGGGAGCGTTGCGGGCCCTGGAGTTCGACAGCAACGACGAGCGCCTGCATCGCCTGCTGGGGCGCCACTACCGCGAGTACCGCCTTGCCAAGGGCCGAGCGTCTGCGCTGGTCCGCGAGGCCTTGGAGGCCTACTTCGCCGGCGATCCGTCCCATCTCGATGCGGTGCCGGTGGCGACCGGAGGGACCGAGTTCCAGCGCCTGGTGTGGCAGGCGCTGCGGCGGATACCGGCGGGCACCACGATCAGCTACGGCGAGCTTGCCGCAAGAATAGGGCGGCCCGGTGCCAGCCGCGCCGTAGGCCTGGCCAATGGCGCCAACCCGGTGTCGATCGTGGTGCCGTGCCATCGGGTGATCGGTGCCAACGGAACCCTGACCGGTTATGGCGGCGGGTTGGCGCGCAAGCGCTGGTTAGTGGAGCATGAACGAGGGCACGTGCAGGGCGAGCTGTTCAGCCTCGCTTAGCGACCTCGTCGTCAGCGCAACAGTCAGGAGGCGAGGCATAGTCATAGAGGCATAGTCATAGAGGCATAGTCATAGAGGCATAGTCATAGAGGCATCGCCATCTCAGGCCTGATCGGTCAATCCATCCAGCAATTTGCTCAACAGTTCGCCCAATGCCTGCTGCTCTTCACGGCTGAGAGCGGCGAGCATCCTGGCTTCGTTTTCCACGTGGCGAGGTACGATTCGGTTCATCAGGGCCAGGCCCTCCTCGGTCAGCGAGACCAGCGTTCCGCGCCGATCTTCGGGATTCGGCGAGCGCACGATCAGGCCCGCCTTCTCCAGGCGATCCAGCCGACTGGTCATGCCGCCCGACGAGACCATCAGCGTCTCGAACAGCTGTGTCGGTCCCAGGCGATAAGGCGCCCCCGACCGCCGCAGCGTGGCCAGCACGTCGAACTCTCCCAATTGCAGGCCATACTCCTTGAAGAAGGCCTGTAGCCGCTCCTGGGTAAGCAGCTGAGTGGTCTTCATATATCCCACTACCTCCATCGGCAGCAGGTCGAGCTCGGGCATTTCTCGTTGCCATTGGGCAATGGCTTGCTTGACACGGTTCATAGGTGCATTTATCTTTCCATCAAGATACTTTTCATCGAGAATCTTCCCGGCGTACTTCCCGACGTGCTTATAACTAGGAGGCGATCATGGCCAACTCAACCAAGGCGCGCAACCGTGCCGGCTGGTATGCCCTGGCTTGCCTGCTGCTGGTCGGTAGCCTGCTGGCGCTATCTCTGGTCGTGGCCAAGCTCGCCGATGGAGCCGGCGCCCCGCGCCTGAGCTTCCTGATGGTGGCGGTGACCGTTGCCGGCGGACTGCTGCTGGTGCTTGCGGCTGGGCAACGTCAGTCGATGCGACTCGACCGGCGTATCGTCGAGTACGCGCTGGTCTCGGGCGCGCTGTTCGCGCTGCCCAATGCGCTGGGTTTCCTGGCGGTACGTCATGTGGGGGCCGGGTTCGTTTCGCTCAGCTTCGCCTTCCCGATACTCGTCACCTGGGTTATGGCGGTGGGGTTGGGAATGGAGCGCATGAATGCGCTGCGCCTGCTCGGTGTACTGCTGGGGCTGGGTGGCGGCGTGCTGCTGGCCTCGGCCAAGGCGGGTGGCATGCAAGGCGCCCAGGGCTGGGCCGCGCTGGTGCTGGCGATTCCATTGATCATTGCGTTGGGCAATGTCTATCGCACCCTGCGTTGGCCGGGCGAGGCAGGGCCGGTCTATCTCGCCGCGCTGATGCTGCTGGGGGCGCGCTGGCGCTTGCCCCCTTCGTGCTGATCTTCGAAATGCGCCAAGTGCCGCAGCTGTTCGGCCCGGAAGTGATTAGCCTGTTGCTGGCCGAAGTGATGGTCTTCACGGTGCTCTATGTCTTCTATTTCGTGCTGCAGAAAATTGCCGGTCCCGTCTATCTCAGCCAGATCGGCATGGTAGCTGCCCTGGTGGGCACGCTGATTGCCGTCTCGTTGCTGGGTGAGGCGGTACCACCCTACCTGGGCCTGGCGGGGGCATTGGTGGTCCTCGGCGCGGTCCTTTTCCACCGTGGCGCCTCGCGCCGCGAAACGACTCCGCTTGCCACGGCGGAACCCTGACCCAGGAGAAGCCCATGTCTCTCATGGAAGCCCTGCATTGGCGTTACGCCGCCAAGCGCATGAATGGAGCAGAAGTGCCGCAGGCCACGCTCGATACCATCCTCGAGGCAGCGAGTTTGGCGCCGTCGTCCTATGGCCTTCAACCCTACAGTGTGCTGGTGGTGCAAGACCCAACGCTGCGTGAGCGAATCCGACACGCTGCCTGCAACCAGCCTCAGGTCAGCGAATGCTCCCACCTGCTGATCTTTGCCATCTGGACCGAAGTGGATGGCCGGCATGTGGACGAGCTGATCGCACTGACTGCTGCAGCGCGCGGTATCGACCCAGAGGAACTGGAAGGGTATCGGCAGTCGCTCCATGCTGCCGTTGCCGGCTTCACCACGCCGGAGGCACGGCAGCAGTGGGCGGCTCGGCAGGCCTATATCGCCTTGGGCACGGCCCTGACCGCTGCGGCAGCGGAGCGGGTCGACGCCTCGCCGATGGAGGGGTTCGACCCGCCGGCAATGGACGCTCTGCTGGGGCTCGAAGAGCAGGGCTTGCGCAGTGTGGTGCTGCTCGCGCTTGGCTATCGCGATACGCAACAAGATCGCCTGGCCGGGCAGGCCAAGGTGCGCTGGCCCAGGGAGCGCTTCGTGGTGGAGTGGAGCGGGGCCTAGACGCTGCCTTCCTTCTCGACGACCAGCACCCGGGCTTCACCGATCGGGCAAGCGATATGCTCGGTACCCACCGAGGCGAAGAAGATATCGCCTACTTCCAGCAGCTGCGAGCGCTCGCCTTCTGGGCTGCGATAGCGCATCTCCACCTGGCCATCGAGCACCACGAAGACTTCCTCACCGTCGTTGACGTGCCAGCGGTAGGGCTGGTCGGTCCAATGCAGGCGGGTGGTGATGCCGTTCATGTTGGCGATGTCCTTGGCGCCCCAGGCGCGCTCGGCGGTGAAGTCCCGGCTGCGGGTGATTTCCATGAGGCTGTATCCTTCGCGCTACGATACGTTTTCCGGGTGAACACCCGAAGCTTCGAGCGCAAGCCTGAGTGCCTCTCCAGGTTTGCGCTCGAAGCCATTATGCTCGGCGAATCGGTCGTTGCGCCATCCTTGCCGCTGCCGGCGTTCAGGATGGGATTCGGGCCGCCTGGTGGGAGAGTGCCAGACGTTCTGCGAGTTGCTCCGCCTGCAAGCAGGCGTGTCGGCGCGCTTCGCCGTCGATCTCGCTGCCAAAGAGAGTCTTTTCCACGATCACCGATTCGATATCGATAATGCCGACAAACTTCAACCACATCTCGAAGTATACTTTTTGGTAGTCGTATTCTTGCGAGGGCGTAAACGAATCGTTGGCGTAGCTCAGTCCCCTGGCATAAACCACGATGGCTTTCTTGCCAGTGAGCAGGCCGCTGAATCCAGACTCAGGGTCGAAGGAAAACAGGATGTCCTTCTGCGAGACCAGGTCGATGAAGTGCTTGAGTTTATAGGGAATGCTGAAATTCCACAGCGGCATCGAAAACAGCAGAAGGTCGGCCTCGTGCAGGTGGGAAGCGAGCTGACGCAGGCGATCCCAGGCCTGTTGCTGAGCTGGCGTCAGCGGTGTGCCGGCTAGCCCGGCGTATTTCGCGGCCATGGCGCTCTCGTCGAACTCGGGGAGCTCGATGTCCCATAGATCCAAATGCTTCACTTGGGTGTCCGGTATATGTCCACGGAAGTTCGTGGTGAAGCTGTGAGCGGCTTCCAACGACGCGGAGCGCTGCCGGCGGGGAGAAGACGAGACATGCAGGATAATTGTCATGGCACAAATCTCGGTGATTGTTCATTCTTATATGCCAGCACTTTTGGATCGGAAATATAAATTAAATCATGTGATGGTATTTATAATGAACCGAGATGATGTTTTTTTCGTAACTCTGCTACGCTGTTTGAGGGGGTAAGGCAGCACGGTAGGGCAGAGAAATCATCAGGCGGCGTCGCTATGACGAGCTGCCGAGTGATACATAAAAACTGCAAGCCATATTTATCATGGACAGATATGCATATGCTCGATCTGCTTCTCTTGAGGAGTTTCGTTGCCGTCATCGATGAAGGTAGCTTCACTCGGGCTGCCAGTCGCCTGCACCTGACCCAGCCGGCTATCAGTGGACACCTGCGTCGTCTGGAGACGCAGGTTGGCAAGCCTTTGCTTCGTCGTACGACACGGGCCTTCGAAGTGACACCGGACGGAGAGTGCCTGGCAGCGTATGCCAGGGCCATCTTGGCGCTCAACCGCGATGCCATGACCCAGCTTTCTCGCTCCTCCTACCAAGGCAATGTGCGCTTGGGAGTTGCCGAGGATTGCGTCACCGTCCCGCTGATGCGCGCGCTCAGGGAGTTCGTGGAAGACAACCCACAAGTCGAACTCGGCGTGCGGGTGGGCATACCCGGCGACATGATCGTGGCCATGAAGCGAGGCGATGTGGACCTGATACTGGGGGCTCAGTGCGGCTCGCAGGAGCCGGGGCGCCTGCTATGGCATGAACCGCTGGTTTGGGCCTGGACCGACCGCTGCCCTGTACGCTTGCCCTCTCCACTACCCCTGGCCCTGTTTCCGGAGGCTTGTCCCTACCGCGAAGCCGCCTTGACCCAACTGGCGCTGGCCGGCATTCCGCAGCGCATGGCCATGCTGTGCACCAGCGGAGCCAGCCTGCGAGCGGCAGTGGAGGGCGGATTTGCGCTGGCACCGATGCCGGAGAGTCAGCTCGGCCCCGGGCTGGTTGCCCTGTCGGAAGAGCACGGCCTGCCTCTGCTGCCTGAGGCCGAGTTCATGCTGATGACCAGCCCGACGGGAGACCAGACCGTGCTCTCGGCCTTGGCCGACCGGATCGTCGAACATCTTTGCCCCACCCCGGTAGCGGAGCCGGCCTAGGAGCCCGGACATGTCATTGGCATGAAGGACGGCCAAGCCGTCGTCAGGGAGGAGAACAAGAATGCGACTGAGCAGTGTCATGCGATTGGCCGCCAGGGCCTCGACCGGGAGCGACTCGATCTTTGCCAAGGCTCTTGTCAGGGCAGCGGCCAAGCCGCGCCCGGCCAGCCAGCCACAGTTCACCCCACAGCAGAGTGTTACGACACCGCAATGGAACGCTGGCACGACCTTCCATCCGGCACAGGCCACGAACAGCGCGCCTTTCCCAGGCTATGGCGTCTATTCGATGGAATATCTGCAACAGCAGTTGCAGCTCAACGCCGAATCGCCCGTTTACGGCCCCTCTGTGCCGGACAATTTCGAGACTCCAGTATTCGATCCGCAGAGCCATGATCCCTTGCAGCGAGACGACCTGTTCCAGCCTGTCGATAACAGTACCGAGCCAGGGCTTGTCAGCAACGAGGAGGTGGTCGATCAACTCGAAGCGGCGGGTTACGAGGTCGAGATCACCGAGCTGCCGAATAGTGACGTGGTGATATTCGCTATCACCGACAGTGATGGCAACAGCGAGACGGTGGTAGTGGCGGAGGATGGGTCGCAAACGACGCTGGATCCCAAGCAAGAGACGACTCGCGAAGGTGTCGAGGAGATCGTCGATGGGGTCGCCGATGGCCAGAGTATCGACGAAATTGCCGAAGCACAGGGGCTGACCCCCGAACAGGTGGTTGCCCAGCTCCGAGCGGCTGGTTTCGAGTTCGAATCAGGAAGGGAAGGCGAGGGACCGAGCTACACCAATACGACCAGAATCATCGATGCAGAAAGTGGTGACCTCATCGTCAGTCACGAGACTGGGCCTGATGGCACACAGACCACCCTGATAATCGATGACGATGGAAACGAGACTCGCCGGACCGAGCACACCGACGGCAGCACCACCGAAGAGGTGACCGAGTCGAATGGTCGCGTGACCGAGACTGCCGTGGATGCCGATGGCACAACGACCACGACGGTCAAGTACGAGCAAAATGGCGTGTCGGTCGAAGAGGTTACGGTCGATGACGGTGAGACCACGACGACGATCATCGATGAAGACGGTAATCGCACGGAACTAGCGCCCGAGCAGGATACTAGCCGCGAAGGCATCGATGAGATCGCCGAAGCGGTCTCCGAAGGCAAGAGCATCGATACGATCGCCGAGGAAATGGGGCTGACCCGTGAACAGGTCGAGGCTCAACTGGCGGCCGCAGGATTCGAGGTCTCGGAACATACGGAGCCGGACGACAGCGTCTCTCGGCGCATCGTGGATGCGGAAACCGGTGAGGAAATTGCCAGCTATCGGTTCTCGATGAACGCCTTCACCCGCAGCTCATTATATATCGATGCAGCAGGCAATGAGGTGCGCCGCACCGAATACCAGGATGGCCGCAGCGTTGAGACTCGAATTGAGACCAATGACAGAAAGACCGTCACCAGCGAGAGTGCCGATGGAGAAACGACGGTCCGGGTGACCCACAACGGCTATACCGTAACCACGCCGCCGGATGGGGACATCACAGTGCGTCGTGAGGAGGATGGTGCCAAGGTAGAAGTCGAGCGAGGGACGCCTCTCGAGGCGATGGTCGAGACATTGATGGCCGTTGACCTTGACAGTTCAGATGCCGATGAGGCCCGGGCGGCAGAGGTTGTGCTCGCCGCGGTGGAGCGCGCGCTGGCTGGTGAAACCTTCCAGGAGCTTTACGGAAGCGATGGCACCGATGGAGCCGTGGGCGAGCAACAGAGAGCCCTGGACGACGCAATCGATGAATATGGTCCCGGCCAGCAGCCGGACAGGAATGTCACCTACGAGAACCCCTACGGAGACCCACCGCTAGAGCCGCCGCCCTCGGGAGGCGACTGGGTGCCCATGTACGGCCTGTGGATGGATCCGGAGGTAGCCAAGGCTACGGCAGCGCTATACGCCTTGGAAGCTGAGCAGCTCAGGGCCTTTGCTGAATTCGAGCGAAGCCAGGCGCAGTTGGATGTCTTTGCACTCGATCCGGCCTATGAGGAAGCGCTTCGGCGAGCCGGCAACATGTTCGATGAGGCCTTGGCTCCGCAAGGCTTGGTGTGGGTTCCGCCCAAGGCGGAGGGGGCGTTGGAGGATGCCCGCGAACGGCTGAAGGGAGCGGAGACCCGGCAGGAAGCTGCTGGTGAAGCCATGGAGGAATATCAGGAGGTCGAGCGTCTGCTGAATGAGGCTATCTCGGCTCAAGCGGAAATGCCCGACCCGCCCAATGGTTACGTTTGCACCAGTGAGGACACACCTGCCGACTTGCAGCAAAACGCTGATCAGTACGAGCAGGAGCAGAGCGCTTATGAAGCTGCCCAAGCCGATGTCGATGTGCTTTTCTTCGAAGCCGGTCTGCACAATGCCAAGGGCGATGAGCACTTGATGGACTATCAAGTTTCTCAGCTCGAGAGCCTGCTGGAGGAGGTCGATCCCGACAGCGATACCTATGAGGAAATCGAGGAGAAACTTGAGGAGGCCAGGGCCAGCCAGGAGGGAGCTGGCATCCAGGTGGATACGGCCCAGGCCTATCACGATTTTCATTCGGCGCGTCGTGACAACCTTCAGTTGACCGCCGAAACCTACGACATGAGAGAGCAATTGCTCGAGGCCTTCAATGAGGACAAGGGGCTTCTTGAAGAAGGTAAGACCTTCAAGCGGCTTAATGGCAAGTATCTTGGTGAGTTTACTGGCCAGCAGGTCATTGAAGAGCGGGAGGATGGTCTGTGGGTCGTCACTCATTTCGAGAAAGGTACCACCGAAGAGCGATTGGCTCCCGAAGAGATGAGTGAATGGTGGGAGAGGAATCGCGATCCTGAACTCACCGAGACGTGGCTCGAACACGTAGAAAACCGACAGGCAGCACATGAACGGGAAGCCGAGGCGGGAGCCGATCTTCACCATGCACTCGAGAGTAGTTACGACTTTACCCTTGAGAGCCTAGACGAGCAGATCGCCGATCTCGAAGAAGAACTCGAGTCTCTCTTCAAGACGCATGGGCAGGGAACTCAGGAGGCACCTGAGGAACTCTTCCCGGATGATGTCGAACCGCAGGAGATCGAACTCGGTGGTCAGGAGCTGTTGGTGACACCGGACATGGCATCCGCCTTTGAGGAACATGGGTTGGAAGCCTTGAAAGCCAGCGATCAGCCAGTGGGGATCATGATCGATGGGGAGAGACAATGGGTTCACGCGGAAGTTGCGATTACCCATATAGCACTAGAAGTCGCTCGTGACGAGACACAGCGCGAAATATTAGAGGCTGCACGCGATGACGTCAGCAACAAGGCGGATCATTATGAGCTGGCTGCCGATAGCTCCATGAAATTGTTGGGCGAATCGGACGCCGATTACCAAGCGCGTATGCAATACGATGCCATTGAGGAGCAGGGCGATGAAGCATTGGATATTCTTTACCAGTCGCGCTTCCAGGAGCTTCATGCCCAGGGATTCGATACGACATTCCGTACGTTCGATGAGGATGGGGTGGGCAATTTTATCGAAGAAAATCTTGGCCTGACGGAAGGTCGCGAAGGATACGATGATGTGCTCGGTGCGATTCATGATGTTGGGGGCGAGTGGCCCACGTTGCGGGCTGTTCCGCTCCTCCACCTTGACCGTGAGGGCGGAATGTCAGAGGTGGTTTTGCTTGCCGTTCGTGGAGATGATGGTGAGGTTCGCTATGTCGATGGCACGGGAAAGCATTATGCCGATTTGGCGGACTTCCAGGATCATAATCGCTTATTCGGAGAAGATGGGCGGCTGGTAGTTCCCGAGAATATGGAAATGCGACCCAGCGAGGATGGTGTTATTCCTCTTGAGGTTGTTACTGCCCGCAACGTGTCGGTACAGGAAAAGATAGTTGATCCTCTGGTCGGCATCGGTACAGGGGTAGCCACCGTGCTGGCCTTTACACCAGCGGCTCCCGTGGCAGCGCCATTAGCATACTTGGGCGGAGCCTATCTCGGCTATCGAGCTTTCGAACACCAGCGCAATCATATGCAGCGTGGCGGCGATTGGAACGACTTGGAGTCGTTTATGAATTACCTCTCCATTGCCACGACTGTCTTGCCGGCTGGTGCCAGTGGCTTGCGGACGATCGGCATGACAAGAAGTATGAATGTGACGAAAGGGGAGGCCTTTCTCGCCAGCATTGGCGCCGTCAAGCCGAGTTCTGCACTGGCGGATAGCGCCAACACCTATATGCGTAGTGTCGATGGCTTCAACCGCTGGGCTCGAAAAATGGATTGGGGGCCATCGGTACCGGTACTCCACTCATGGGCATGTCCGGTTATCAACTGGCGGTAAATGGCGACCAGATGACCGGGTTGCAGCAAATCGATGCCGTCGTAGGTCTGACCACCGGTTTCGCAGGAACTGGGCTAGGCATCCATGGGCTCAGTACGACGCGCCCTCCACGTGGTAACCGGGCAGACTCTCCTTCAGAGTCCGGCGGGCAACCTCCTGCGGGAAGAGGAGGCGATACGCTGCCACCTACGCCCGAGGCGGATGCTTCAGGTGTACCAGGCGGTACGATCCACCGGCCCGTAACTGACGAGACTCAAGGTAGCCAGGACACCCCAGCGACAGGTGAGACAGGCAATGGCATCTCTCCGACGGAGAGTACCCACGATAGTCCAGCTTTTTCAGAACATGGGGCAAGGGAGAATGAGGGCTCCCAAACAGTCGTGGCTTCCATTAAAGGACGAGCGGAGCAGGCGGCCTTATTCGACACCAGCACCGACACTTCCGAAGCGCGCCCTGAGGGGCGAAGGGAGACGCTGCTTGATGTGACGTTAAGCCAGCTTGGGGAAGGAAGCGCAGGGCTGGCGACTCCTCGAATCGTTTACCGCCTCGACTCAAGAGATCCAAGTACTGTATTTGCGGAGGGTTTCTCTCCCAGGTTTGGTACTTGGAATAAAAAATATACGGATCTGAAAGAGGCCGTGGAATCACATCTATGGGCAGATGATTCTGTTTTTGTCTCTACTTCCAGTGACTTGAGTGTGCCAAAAGGGGCGGGGGAAGGTAACGAGTGGGTATATGTCATCGCGGAGCCTGGAAAAGGGCTCGATGTCGATGGCTATCTTGGCTCCCACGAATGGAAGGGAGCCTCCGAGGTGCTTTTCGACTTTGTCCCAAGTGAGCGAATCGTAGGCGCGAGGAGATTGGGAGAAGAGCGTGCATTGCGACCTCGTAGCAAGAATGAGGGGGAGAACGAACCGACCTGGGCCCCACTCTATACGGGAGAGTTCGTAAGAAACCCCAACTTCAACTCTGAGGCGGCCGCTTCCATCGCTTCGCAGGCGGCTTCCGAACCAGGTTCGATGTCGCAGTTTGTTGCCCAGCCTGCTCGTGAAGTGATCACTTTCCGATTGCAGGATGACCAGGGGCAGATTGTGGATGCGCGTGTCTTGGGCCCGCGTGCTCCCGCCAGTGCTGACAATGTGTATGTCCAGCCCGCCATCGGGCCCAAGCCGCGTGGCGATGAGCCGGGAGTTGCGGGCAAGACCCATGTCTTCTACCGAGATCCGGAAACTGGCGAAGCTTTTGTCATGCCATGGATGCGGGGAGCGTCCCAAAACCACGTGCCGAGTGCGCAGCAGACCGCAACGCCACCGCAGGGTCTCGCGAGGCTTTATCGACTCGGCGATCTGGATGCGCTAAATCAGGCATCGACGGATGGCACTCTACCTGCGGGTCACTACGTCCATATCGTTCGTTCATCCAATACTGGGCTCGATAATGCCACCTTCTTCATCGATGGCGGCACCGTGCCCAAGAGTGGTCGCATAGATGAGAATGGACATCTCCGCTGGCCTTCCAGTCAGAAGGGACGCCCCGTCACTCTTTCCTTGCATGACCAAGGGAATGGGCAGCAGACGGTACGAATCGAGGATGCTACGGGTAGTGGAGCCTCTTCTCGTGAGGTGACCGCCAAGAGTGGCGATATCTTCATCGTCGTAAGCAGTGACCGTGTCACCGAGATCAGGGCGCAGATTCAGGGAGGCGGTCTGCCTTTCGCCGTCTACAGTGGCAATGGGCTCTGGAGTGTGTCGTCTACCGTGCCGACGGGCCAGCCGTCAACGGCAACAACTAAAGCGGCGCCTACAGCACAGCAGCAAAGTACGACACCACCCCAAGCGACACCCGTAACTCAGCAAAATGTAGCGCCACCCTCATCGACAGCGGGTGGTAGGGTCTCTGTCACCACGGATGCCCGTGGCCCGATCGTGCGAATTCATGACTTGGGGGGAGCTGGTCGTCTGTCATAGGCCAATCATCCCGTAAGGTCTGGCGCTCACCCTATGACAGGAAGGCGGGTAATGAAGCGCTTCCCGAGACAACTATGGTACGTCGCAGCGTTCTTGAGCAGGCATTGGCGCCGGAGGAAGTAGCCAAGCTACCGCATGAACCTTATGTGCGAGTCTCTTTGGTGGCCAGTTCTCAGAGGGGTGGGCAGGGCTATACCACACCAGTGCACGCTACGAGTAACGATAGCTCACCAGCACGCCGTCGCACGGCCAAGGGCCTGGCTGCTGCATTGGTGGGAGGTTCTCTATTTGGAGTGCATAGTGCCTCTGCGCATGGCTGGACCGGCGACGTGCTCAATCGAGCGGTTTCCCCAGAATCCCCTGCACTGGTTATTAATGGGTTGGGGTTCGGGATGAGGGGAGGGCTTATCTTCTTCAAGTCTCGTTTCGATGAAAAAATCAGAATAAACCGCGAGGCGCTAGAACGGGGCGAGGTCACGGCTGAACGGCTCAACTGGGAAGCGAGCCGTATAATTACTTCTCGCAGAGCACTGAACCTCAGCAAGGAGCAGGTGGCGAGAATCGGTAACGTAACGGAGGAGTTTTGGGCACGTTATCAAATTCTGAAAGAGTTACCTGTCACCCAAGAGAGCGTGCAACGAGGCTGGACGGAGGATGCCAAGACGCAGGCGCTCAAGCAGGCGACCAATCTTTATCGAGCGCAACTTAAAAAAGTGGCCGGGGAAGAGGCCCTGACGGTCAACCCACTGGATCCTCGTACCTGGAAGGGAGTGCTGTTCAATAGCAGTATATTAATGACACATTTGGTCAATGATGTGGTGTCGTGGCAGTATCTTCAAAACCAATGGAGTAACGGCGAGCTTGCAAGTACTAATCTGCTGGATATCACCAGTAACCTGGGGTTGGCTGGCTTCCTTGTTGCCAACGTAGTGCTCGCCGGCAGTGCGGCGACCAAGGTAGGTACGGGCCTGGCTCGCGTCGATCTCAAATCCTTGCCTTGGGTCAATAAGTTAGCAGGCACCGGCACGGCCATTGGTTCTTATTTTTATGGAATTATGACGCCTCCATGGGCGGCATACACAATGTATGCTGCGGGAGAAGCCATGGCCAATGGGCACTGGTACACCGCCGGGGTCCATCTAGCTGCGCTGCCCTTCCAGGTCGGCTTGTCCTATTACGGCATCAGGGGGCTGCGTGATGATGCCATTTCCATGGTGAAATCATGGAAAGAGGGCCAGGATCCCAGCAGGACCTGGCCGATTCGGGTGCTTTATCCCGCGACAACGATCCCCATGGCGGCATTGACCGGTACCGAAGCCTACAACCAATTCGCTCAAGGCAATCATCTCGCTGGCACGGCCCTGGCGGGTGGTACTCTCATGCAGATGTACTTTATCGATCTTGCGAGCAGACGGCTCAACTGGATGGATGCAGACGTACGACATGGACCATTCCGCCGTTTGACCGGTGATGACCGCCTCGCCTCGGATGGCAACCGTATCTGGGCCGGAGTAGGCTTGACACTCGCTGGAGGAATGCTCATTCCGGGTGCTTTGCTGGATTTACGTAACTACTTGGAAGATAAGGAGCTATTGCCGGATTGGGAGTGGCTCATCGCTGACCTGGAAAGCGAGGATGAGTCCGATGAACCCCCTATCTCTGAACCTTCTGGAACTGGAGGTGTGCCGGGTCAGACGGAACAGGAAGATACCCCGCCAAGCCCGGCGCCTACACCGCAACCAGATGGGAGAGAAGGGGGTTTTGAAGAAGGCCGGGGACAATTCTCTTCCTGGCGCTGGAAGCCAGGCTTTCAACCCTTAGGGAGTCAAAGTCAAGGGAGAGCTAACCCCACTCTTGAGGAACAGGGGCATGATTGGGTTGAGGCCGATTCTTCGAGGTCTCTGGGCAGCATCGCCATTAAGCAAGGTCACGATATTACGGAGTTGGTAGAGCTTAACCTGAGTCATATCGATGACCCCGGCACGCTGAGACCCGGAGACCGGATTTATCTACCGAAGAGGGAACTGGCATAGACGATGAAGGAAAATTTCCCAGTGCAATCTTCTTTACATTCGGTTCGAATCGCGAGGGGGCAGGCGTGTCCAAAAGAAGTTGGTGATTTTTCTTGTTTCGGGGTTGTTTTTTAGTGCTTCGCCTCGTGGGAAGTCCCTTGGGCGATGAGATTGAAGAGACTGCGAGGGCTTGGCTACCCTGGTTTGTGTATCGTTGAGGTAATTGAGTTGTAATAATTTTGTCTTGGGAAGCCATTTTGATGGGTATTTATTTTTTCTCATTTTTGGTGGGTGTGGTGGTTCGTTATGGGTTTTATAAGTGAGTATGATAAATAACTTTTTTCAGTGTTTTTTCTCCGCCATTGCATTGCGCTGGCTGTTTGTTTGGCTATGATTTTATGGGGCGGGGTTCCGCTCCGGTAACGTTGAATCTCGTGCATGATGCAGACTGAAAAGAAATAGAAATGTTGTACCCGGATTTTTCTGGCTGGTTATTGCAGTCCATAGACCTAGAAGGAGACATGGCATGGCGATCTTCAAGCTCAAGGAAAAGAAAGAGAATGAGGGTGTTTCAGGCGCCGGCGGTTCTGGCGGCGGCATCAATGTTCAGGAACTGAAAAAAGTCTTTGATGAGGCTGCCGAGAAGTCGATGGAGGTCAGCAAGACCAAGACCGAGGGTAACACCGACGTCGATACCGCCAGGGCGGCACGCCCGAACAATTGACGCGGTCACGATGGACGCTGGCGGGGCACCAGCGTCCGTTCGTGCTTGAAGTTTTGGCTGTGCATTGCCGCTTTCACGTACGGGGTGGGGCTCGTGCGCGATGGCCTTTCATGACGGGTGGCGTTCATGGCTTCCGTGTCTTCGTTATTGTTGCCGACGACCGAGACGTTCTCCACGCTCGAGGTCAGAAGCGGTTTCCACTGCGGCGTGGCGGTTCCCCTCGAGAGGTCCGTCTGTCGCCTCGGCTCCGCCGCCAGCAGCGATGTCATGTTGAGCGACGATGGCATTGCCGCTGAACATGTCATCTTGCGCTTCCACGGACGTATGGTAGCCATCGAGGCGGTCGGCGGTACCGCCGAAGCCAATGGCAAACCGTTGGCGCAAGGTACCGGTTGGCGAACTCCTCTGCCGGTTACTCTCACCATCGGTGAGGCGACACTCACCCTTTCCCGGCCTGAGCTTTCGTTGCCGCCTGCCTTGCAGAGCGCCCGCCAGGCCGCTGGTACGCTCAAGGAACGTGTGCAAGCCGGCATTCCGGCTCTATCGGTGGCCTTGGGACGTCGCCTGGCTCCGCTGGAAGCGGGCTTGCGTCGCGTCGCGCTACCCATCGGGTCGGTCCTGCAAGGCTGGCTGGTGAGGTTCTGGCTGCGCATTGAGCGGTTCATGGCGCCGGTGAACCGACGCCTGGGTCGCTGGCTGGCGCCGCTGGGAGATTTCATGGTCCGCCAGTGGCAGCGGGCACCGATACCCGCGCCCTGGCGCCAACGGCTGGCCCTGGTGGGCCGGGCCGCGCCTCATGTATTGGCCGGGCGCGGTGCCGCCGTGATGGCCTTCTGCTCCTCCCTCGCGCTCGTGGGGGCTTATCAGATGATTGGCGTCGGCAAGGCAGGAGCCGACATTTCCGCCAGCGCACTCTACTCCACGGGCATGTTGCATCCACAGGCGGCCGAGGCGGCTCGTGCGCTGATGGATAGCGAGACGCCACCCGAGGAGGCTCTGGCGCAGCGTCTCACCGAGGCCGGACTGGAGGGGCTGCAAGTACGCGATGCCGGCAATCATCTGATCGTGGCCGGTGAATTCCCCCCGAGCGATATGAGGAATGGCGCGACGTACAGCACTGGTTCGACCAGCACTACGGTAGTCGTCAGCTGTTGATCAGCGAGGCTCGGCCGCGGCTATCGGTCGACTCGCCGGCGCTCCAGTTCCAGGCGGTGTGGTTTGGGGACAATCCCTACGTCGTCGATGCCCGGGGCGAGCGTCTCTACCCCGGCGCTCCCTTGCAGGAGGGGTGGGTGCTGGCCGAGATCGCCGAGGGCCGTGTCACGGTACGCCGTGATGGCACCGAATTCTCCCTGACGCTCTGAGGGGGCTGCCCATGAGAGTCATTTCCGAGCGCCCCCATGACGACACCCGGCTTCGCACGGGCACGGTGAGCCACTCTGGCGAGCGCGGTGGTGGGCATGTCGGTGAGATAGAGAGTGGCAAGCCCGTCGACCCGGAGCGCCAGGCCGATTTTGCCAGGGCGGTGGAGGATAGCCAGGCCAGGCGTCAACAAGAAGGCACGTTGCGCGAGCGGGTCGAACGCTTGGCGCAGCCGTCGCCGAGCGATCCATCGCTGTACGGCAACGAGCGCAGCATCGAGCTGCTCCAGCACGTGGCCGAGGTGGTGCTGCCCGGGATGGACGTATCGCCCGAGATCGCCGATCTGGCCGTGCAGATGATCAATGAAGAGGTCACGCAGCGCCTGGAGTGGGCAGCGCGCCGTACCGAGGCCGAGGAGTACGAGCCATGAGGGATGGCGACCAGGGAGCGGCGGAGCTGCTGCACATGATGGGGCACCTCTACCTCAAGAGTGGCGAAAAGAAGCGTGGCCTGGTGCTGCTGCTGATCGCAGCGCATGCGGCGCCGGCACATGTCGGGATCCTGCATTCCCTATCCCGGGCCTTCATTGCGGTGGGCGATGCGCCGCGTGCGCTCGAGGCGCTCGATCGTATCGAGCAGCTGCAGGGAGCCTCTCCGGCGCTGGTATTGCTGCAAAGCCGTGCGCTGTGGGCGGACGGTCAAAGGGACGAGGCCCGGCGCCGCTTTCACGATTACCTGCAGCTGCGGGGGAGTGCATGAGCGCGGTCCTGGCGAAGCTCAATCTCGTTGCCCAGCGGGCGGCCCAGCGCAGCGACATCGTCATTGCGCTGTTCACCGTGCTGGCGGTGATCATGATGATCATCCCGCTGCCGACGACCCTCGTGGATGCCTTGATCGGTATCAACATCGGTTTCAGCCTGCTGATCCTCGTCGTGGCGTTCTATATCTCTCACCCGGTCGAGTATTCGTCGCTGCCGCCGATCATCCTGCTGGCCACCCTGTTTCGCCTGGCGCTGTCGATCACCACCACCCGCTTGATTCTGCTCGAGGGCGATGCCGGACAGATCGTCTCGGCATTCGGCCACTTCGTCATTGCCGGTGAAGTGGTGATCGGCCTGGTGGTGTTCTTGATCATCACCGTGGCGCAGTTCCTGGTGATCACCAAGGGGGCCGAGCGGGTCGCGGAGGTTGCGGCCCGTTTCATCCTCGATGCCATGCCGGGCAAGCAGATGAGCATCGACAACGACCTGCGCAATGGCGACATCGATCAGGAGGAGGCGCGTGGCAGGCGCCGGCGCCTGGAGCAGGAGAGCCAGCTCTATGGGGCGATGGATGGTGCGATGAAGTTCGTCAAGGGCGATGCCATCGCCGGCCTGGTGATCCTGTGCGTGAACCTGATCGGTGGGCTGTCGTTGGGCATGGTCAAGCGGGGCATGTCGTTCGGTGAGGCGGTGAACACCTATTCGCTGCTGACGGTCGGTGATGGCCTCGTGGCCCAGATCCCGGCGCTGCTGATCGCCGTGGGAGCCGGCACCGTGGTGACGCGGGTCAGTTCGAATACCGGACACAACGGTGACCTGGGCAGCGAGATCGTTGCTCAACTCGGCAGGAACTCCCGGGCACTGGGGCTGACAGCCGTCATCTTGTTCTTCGTCGCCTTCATCCCGGGGTTTGCCTCCGGCGTGTTTCTCGCCTTGGCCGCCGGTTTGGGCTTTGCGGCCTTCGTGATCCGGCGACGGGAACGCCAGCTCGTGGCTCAGGCCGGCAACGCGTCGCCCGCCTTGGCCATGTCGGCTGGTGCCACGCCGGCTAGTGGTAGTACCGCTCCACCGCCCGAAGTGTCGCCGCCATCGGCTCCTCACGAGCCTGAAGCCTCTGCGCCGGCATCGGGAGCGGATGGCGTGCACCGGGTGAGGCTCAGCCTGGCGGCCCCTCTGGCCGACGAGCTGTCCGTGGATGCCCTGCGCTGGGATCTCGACGAGGCGCGCCGCCGGGCCGGCGAAACCCTGGGGGTCGATATGCCCGGCGTCGGTTTGCGTGTCGATGCGGCATTGGAGGCCCAGCACTTTGCCATCGAACTCGACGAAGTCCCGATCATGCAGGGAGAGATTTCCGCCGGGCGGGTACTGCTCGACGACGATCCCGTGCATCTGGAGCTACTGGAGGTGGAGGCTACAGAGCATCCGTCGCCGCTGAGTCGGCAACCGGGGCAGTGGGTGGCCGTGGGGGAGTGTGAGCGCCTGGATGAGGCCGGAATTGGTTACCTCAAGGCCGACCAAGTGCTGTGCCGCTGCCTGGAGCGCACCCTGACGCGCTATGCCGGTGAGTTCGTCGGTATCCAGGAAACCCGTGCCCTGCTGTCGCGCATGGAACAGGACTATGCCGAGTTGGTGGGCGAGGCGGTGCGCGTGGTGTCGCTGCAGAAGATCGCAGATATCCTGCGCCGCCTGGTGGACGAGGGCATTCCACTTCGCGCCCTGCGCACCATCCTCGAGGCGACAGTGACCTGGGGACCTCAGGAGGCGAGCGTGACACGGCTGGCAGAGCGGATTCGGGCGGCGCTGTCACGTCAGATCTGTCATCGCTTCGCTCGAGCCGACCGGGTGCTGCCGGCTTGGGTAGTGTCGCGCCAGGTCGAGGAAGCCATCCGCGCGACCCAGCGCAACAGCGATGGCGCTCCCAGAAGCGGCAGCGTGCCGGCTACGTTGTCGCGCTCCCTGAACCGTTGGTTCCAGCAGCGTCTCGAGGCGTTGGACAGCGACGTATCACCGGTGGTGGTGGTTTCCGCCGACGTGCGTTCGGTACTGCAACAGTGGGTGAGGCGGCATGAGCTGGATCTGCCTGTCATCGCCTGGACCGAGATCGCGCCGGAGTTCAGTCTCCAGTCGCTGGCCCAGGTCAGGCTGTCGCAAGAGCACTCGCGGGGCGACGGCGCTGCTGCGACCGGCACGCCCAAGGGCGCAACGGAATGAGCATCTCCAACGACAACTTCTCTTCCCCTGGACATGGAGCAATGACCGCAATGGCAGCCAGACCCTCGATCTTTTCCTTCGTCCTTGGCGCGGTGCCGATTCATGGCCTGGCGTTCTTCTTGCTGTCATGGCTCGTGCTGGCGATACCTTCACTTGCCCAGAGCGTCGACGGCGGAGAGGGACAGGGGCTCACGCTGGAAACCGGCCAGGGACGTATCCTGCGCTTCGGTGAGCCGGCCGCTTCGGTGTTCGTGGCCGATCCCGAGATTGCCGACGTGCAAGTCGTCTCACCTGGCGTGCTTTACCTCTTCGGCAAGGCCCAGGGGGACACCAACCTGATCGTGCTGGGCTCGGACGAGCGCACTCAGGCCTCGATGCGCATCCAGGTGCGCGACGGCGCCCAGGCGGCCAACCAGGCGTTGCAGGGCGCGGGAGGCGGAGCGCCGATCACGCTGCGCATGGCTGGCAACCAGCTGGTGGCGCAAGGCGAGAGTGTGGATGTCGATGGGGCCATCGCCATCCAGTCCACGCTGCAGAGCCACGCACCGGAAGAGGGACGAACGCTGGATGCCACCACCTATCAAGGCGGCACCCAGATCAATCTACGCGTCCGTTTCGCCGAGGTATCGCGCGAGGAACTGCTGCAGTACGGCGTCAGTTGGAGCGCGCTGATCAACAACGGCTCCCTGTCGCTGGGTATACTGCCCGGCTCCCAGGCCGGCATGACCTTCGGCACCCTGGGCGCCGGTGGCGACAGCGTCGACGGGCTGTTGCAGGCTTTGCAGGAGAATGGGCTGCTGCAGATCCTGGCGGAACCCAACATCACCGCGGTGACCGGAGAGACGGCAAGCTTCCTGGCCGGTGGCGAGATCCCGATCCCGGTGCCGGTCAATCGCGACCTGGTCGGCATCGAGTACAAGCAGTTCGGCGTCTCGCTGCTGTTCACCCCGGTATTGCTGCCCAACGATCGCATTTCGCTGCAGGTGCGCCCGGAGGTGAGCAGCCTGACCGACAGCAGTGTGCAAGTCGGGGGCATCAGCGTGCCGGGGCTGCAGGTCCGCCGCGCCGACACCCTGGTGGAGGTCGGCAGTGGGCAAACCTTCGCCATCGCCGGGCTGTTCCAGCGCGACACCTTCAACAACGTCGAACGCATTCCCGTGCTCGGCGATCTTCCGATCCTCGGCAACCTGTTCCGCTCGCGGCGCTTCCAGCGCAACGAAACCGAGTTGGTGATCCTGATCACTCCCTACATCGTCGAACCCGTCTCTTCTCCGGCCTCGGTGCGCATGCCAATGGATCATGCCCGGGTCGTGGGCGACGACGGGACGGTCGACACGGGCAGCGCCTATCGGGTCGCGAGCAACGATCCCTTCGGCTTCCACCTGCAGTGAAGGAGAAAAGGGTATGCGACATCACTCATGCTGTCCCTGGCGCCTGCTCCCCTTGGCACTGCTGCTGAGCGGCTGTGTCTCGTCGATGGGGCCGATCTCGTGGGACACCGGCTATCGGCAGGTGGGCGATCCCGAGGGGCAGGATCCCGAGGCGCTGCGGCGCGCCATCGCGCCCAACACCTGCCGGGCGGCGCCGGGACAGGCCGGCATCGTGCCGCTGCCGCCTGGCTGCGCCAACGATCTCAACCTGCAGGCCATGGTCGAGCGTCCCGGCGACCTGCTGCACGGGCGCGAAATGGGGCCTGCGCGGGGAGCCCCCGTGGCGGCGGCGGCTCGCGAGCGCTTGGAGGACCGCGAGCGCGCCAACAGCCGCCGCGTCGTGCTCGAGGCGGAAGCGCGCAGCTCCGCCAGCCGCAGTGCCACCACGGGGGACCTATGAGCGTGCGCTTGCCAGCATTGCTTGGCCTGGGCGCATGGCGCCCAGGCGGCGGGTCTTACCGTGTCATGGCCAGCCCCATGGCGCGGGCTCGGCTGGCCGGGTCGGCGATCTCGCCGATGCGCGCAGCCTGTTCGATCAGCGACTGGCGCTCGTTGGCTGGCATTTCCGGAATGGCAATGCTGCGGGCGAGTTCCGTTTCCCGGGCCAGCACCAGCACCAGGATCAGGTTACGGAAGTGGCGCGCTTCAGCCAGCGGCGAGTCGCTCACCTGGTGCATCAGTTCGACCGCTTCGGCACTCTCGCCGGCCAGCGAGTATGCCAAGGCCAGGTTGGTGAGGGCGTCCGGGTCATGCGGCCTGAGGGCGGCCGCCCGCGAAAACGCATGGGTAGCCGATTCTCCCTGGCCGACCAGCGCGTGGGCGGCACCCAGGCGGCTCCAGGCCACGGGCGTGTCGATTTCCGGCGCCGCCTTGTGCAGGTTGCGTACCGCGCTTTCCGCCTCGCCGAGCTGCAATTGGGCCGTACCCAGTCCCAACAGCGCTTCGGCGTTTTCGATATCGAGTCGGAGGGCGGTACGGAAGGAGGCCTTGGCCGCTTCCGTGTTACCGGCCGCGAGCCGCGCATTGCCGAGCCGGACATGCAGGCGCGGATCATCGGGCGTCAACTCTGCTGCCCGCTCGTACATGGCCGCGGCGGTGGCATGGTCGCCGCGCTGGTTGATGTCGTCCGCCAGGCTGAGCAGGCGGGCCTGCTCGCCGCTTGGACCGACGGCGGTAGTCGTGCAGGCACCGAGTGCCATGCAGGCAAGCAACAGGGCGGTCGTTCTCAGGCTGGCAGTCATCAAGGATCAAGCCTCCTTTCGTGTGACCCGGAATGGCGACGTCTTGAGGATGTTACTGCACCGTTTTCTCGCTTGGTATACGCAATCGTCAGTTAGTGAAAAGAAGTTTCGTGCAGGAATTTATCCGGGATGAGCGGTTGGAGAAGCGGCATGTTTTATCCCGACAGCAAGAGGAAGCGTATTGAGAATGACGAGCCGGCGCCATGGGAAACACGTTTTTGTAGTCATGCATCATGCGTCGATATGTGGGCTTGTGGCGATCCTTTGCTCTGCGTCCCTGGCCCAGGAAGGTGAGGCCGAATGGCCGGCGGATGCCTGGAAGGAGAGGGAGTATCGCTACGTCATCATCGATCAGGACGTGCGCGACGTGCTGCGTGAAATGGGACACAACCTTTCCTTGCCTGTGGAGGTGTCGCGCGAAGTGAGAGGGCGTATCAGGGGCGACGTGAGGGCCGAAACCGCTGAGGAGTTCCTGGAGAAGATCAGCATGGCCAATGGCTTGGCCTGGTATTTCGATGGCGGTGTGCTGCACGTCGTCACGCGTGGGGAAATGACCCAGCGTCGCTTCGAGCTCGACGGCCTCGATCAGCAGCGCTTGTTGGGCGAGATCGAGCGAACTCGCATCGGCTCGCCCTTGAGAATGAGGCTGGTAAATGGAGGGTCAGTGCTGCAGGTCTGGGGACCTCCGGCCTGGATAGAGAGCGTGGCCAGGAAGGTCGAGCGCATGCGTGAGCCGACTCGTCACGGCCCTTCCAGGGTCAGGGTGTTTCGCGGTGGTACGACTGAAACGACCGTCAATGAATGACGGCGACACGAGAGGAGAATGACCAGATGAACGGTATCGAACCCACAGGTGCAACGGGCGGCAACGACGTAGCCGGTACGGATCAGCAAACCTTCGACGAAGCCGTCGAAACCGCCCAGGTCAACGCCATGGTCGGCCAGGCCGTGGGCTCCCTGGCGACGATGCATGTGATGGATTACGTCGGTGAAACGCTCAAGGACGAAGGCTGATCCTGGCCAAGGCAGGGCGCGGACGGCCGGTGCCGAACGCGCAGGCCCGGTTGTGAGGTGAATGTACGGTGGCGAGGTGAACGTACTGTTGCGAGGTGAACGTGATGATAGCGACGACCACGGGAGCGACACAGATGCCCGGGCTGGAAGGGGCTTCCGGCTCCACAGCCCTGGCTGACCAGAACCTCTTCGAGCATATGGCACGCACGTCCGGCTCGAATCATGGCGCGGTGACACCGGCCGAGCTGGGCGAGAGTCTGTTCGACCGCATGTCGGGTTCCATCGAGCAGTTGCTCCGCCCCCTGCAGGGGGCGGGTGAGGGCGATGCCTCGCGCACCGTGGCGAGCCGTGAGGCCGCTCAGGGCGAGAGCAGCGCGCAGGGCGAGGGAGCGGAGGCGCTGGGCGATGTGCAGTTCGAGCGCATGCTGGAGGGACTGCGCGAGGTGTTCGACCATGCGTGCAATGCCAAGCTGCTGGCGACTGGCGCGGGCCAAGTGTCGGGCACGTGCTCGACAGTACTGCGAGGATAGCGGCTTGCGAGTTGCCCAACGAAGCCGGGGCCTGCTGCGGGTGCTCGCGATCCTGATCGTGGCGCTTGGCCTACAGGCCTGTGATGCCGAGCTTTACACCGACCTCAGCGAGCGCGAGGCCAACGTCATGGTGGCGACGCTGGCACGGCATGGCATCTCCGCCAAGCGGGTCGCGGCGGATGATGGCCGCATGACGGTGACCGTCGACAAGGATCGTTTCGCCGAGGCGGTCGAGATACTGGACCGCCTCGGGTTGCCGCAGGAGCGCTACTCCAACCTCGGCGAGGTGTTCCAGAGCAACAGCCTGGTCTCTTCGCCACTCCAGGAGCGCGCACAGATGCTCTATGCGCTCAGCGAGGAACTGTCGCACACGGTATCGCAGATCGACGGCGTGCTCACGGCGCGGGTGCATGTGGTGCTGCCGGAAAACGACCTGATGCGGCAGAACAGTACACCCTCGTCGGCCTCGGTCTTCATTCGTCATGCGCCCGACCTCGACGTGGGACCGCTGATCCCGCGCATCAAGACGCTGGTGGCCAACGGCATTGCAGGGCTCTCCTACGACAAGGTGTCGGTGGTGCCGGTCGCGGCGGTGAGGCTGGAGCCCAGGGGAGACATAGCTCCCCCGACGAGCGCCTTCCTCGGCATTGCCATGCCGGCGAGTAGCGTCGGTCGCATCAGTTGGCTGTTCGGTGGCTTCGTCGTCCTGCTGCTGAGCCTTGCCGGGGTGCTGGGCTGGATGGCCTGGCAGCGGCGCCGGCGCGATCCCTATGATCTGGAGCCGCCGACATGAGCGGGTCGCAGGCCACCGCATGGCGTGCCTTCGTCGAGGCACCAACGCATTACATCGCCCGCTCCTGGCTGGACGACTGCCTGGGCGGCGTGGCCGATGAAGCGACTCTGGAGGATTTCATCAGCCATCCCCGCTTCCAGCGTCGCCTGGTCCACCGCTTGATCGACCGCCATGGCCTGGTGCCACCCGAAGCGCTGCCGCCTCCCACGCAAGAGGATGCGCCGCTGCTGACGCTGCCGCCTCATGCGGGCGCGACGCTGGTCCGGTACTGCGGCTCGATCTGCCACGCCATGGCTTTCGTGCGGGAGATTCGTGCTCCTCGGGTAGTGGCACTCCAGCAGCATTTCGGTGAGTCCGCCTATGCCGCTGCCGTGGCCAACCGTGAGCTGGCCGTGGCGAATGCGTCCAGCGATGACATCGAGGCCCTTGAGCGGGAGGTTCGGCGCGATGGCGAGGCTTGCGTGCTGGCCTGGCTGGCACTGCTGACACCGGAGTGGGTCGCTTGGCTGAGGTTGGGGCTGGCCGATGACTTGCCGCAAGCGGCGGAAGCGGATGCCGTTCCGGAAGTACAGCGAAAGGGGCCGGGCATCGTGCGGCGTGCCGCCGCCATCATCGCTGCCGAGATCAGGGAGGCAGAGCATGCACGAACTACCGACGGGACCGGGCAAGATCATCCTGCGTAGCGCCGAGGCCAAGGCCTGGATCGACGGCTACGCCTTTCTCGAACGGGCCCAGGCGCGGGCCAGGGAGATGGAAGCCAGAACGCGTCATGTCGCCGCCAGCGCCTATGCCGACGGGTTCGAGGAAGGGCGTCGGGAAGGCGAAGCCCAGGCGGCCGAGCTCCTGGCGCAAACTACCCAGCGGGTGGAGCGTTACCTGTCAGGGCTCGACCAGTCGCTGACGGAGCTTTGCCTGCGCATGTTGCGGCGCATCCTGGGCGAGTTCGACGACGGTGAGCTGGTGGGCCGCTGCGCGCGTCAGGCCCTGCGTGAATTTCGTCACGACATGCGGGTCAGCGTGCGCGTCGCTCCCGAGAACGTAGCGAATGTCGAGGCGCTGCTGTCCGCTGGGTCCATGGCCGATGGCCCCGCATGGCGTGTCGAGGGCGATGAGCAACTGGGTGCGGGGCAATGCCTGCTGGTCAGTCCGGTGGCCATTGTCGATGTCGGCCTCGATGCCCAACTGAGTGCCCTGCGGCGTGCGCTGACGAACGACAAGGAGACGCGGTGATGAACCTGCCGCAAGCCGAACTCGAAGCGCTGCTGCCACGGCTGGGCGAACGCCTGGAGGAAGCCGAGCTGCGCCCGGTGCATGGGCGGGTACGCCGCATTCGTGGCCTGCTGGTGCATGCCAGCGTCGATGGTACCGGAATCGGTGAGCTGTGTTACTTGCGTGATCCGCTGAGCGGTCGCCATGTCGCCGCCGAGGTGATCGGCTTCGAGGAGGAGCATGCCATTCTCTCGCCGATCGGCGATCTGCAGGGCATGTCGACCCGAGCCGAAGTGATCACGACCGGGGGGCCGCAGGGGGTACCGGTGGGAGAGGCGTTGCTGGGGCGGGTGATCAGCCCGCTGGGCACCTTTCTCGATAGCAGGCCCGAGCATGGCGATGAGCGCCTGTCGCTGTATCCCGTCCACGCCGAGCCGCCACCACCGCTGACGCGCCAATTGATCCAGCATCCGCTGGCGCTGGGCATCCGCGCCATCGATGGCCTGTTGACCGTGGCACGCGGCCAGCGCGTTGGCATCTTCGGCGAGCCCGGCGTGGGCAAGTCCTCCCTGCTGTCGGCCATTGTCGGGGGCAGCGAGGCGGAGGTCATCGTGCTGGGGCTGATCGGCGAGCGCGGCCGTGAGGTGCGCGAGCTGCTCGAGATGCGCTTGAATGCCGAGGCGCGGCGACGCACCGTCTGCGTGGTGGCCACCTCCGATCGCCCGGCCATCGAGCGGGCACGTGCCGCCATGGTGGCCACCACGGTGGCGGAGTACTTTCGCGACCAGGGCCGCGACGTCCTGCTGCTGATCGACAGCATCACCCGCTTCGCCCGGGCCCAGCGCGAGATCGGCCTGGCCGCCGGGGAGCCGCCTACGCGGCGGGGCTATCCACCCTCGTTCTTTGCCGCCTTGCCGCGCCTGCTGGAGCGGGCGGGGCCGGGAGCCAGCGGTAGCATCACCGCGCTCTATACCGTGCTGACCGAAGGCGACAGCAGCCTCGATCCGGTCGCCGAGGAGACGCGGGCCATCCTCGACGGTCATATCGTGCTCAGCGCCGACCTGGCCAAACGCGACCACTTCCCGGCGATCGATGTCCTGGCCAGCCGCAGCCGCCTGATGGATGCCGTCACCTCGGGCGAGCAGCGCCGCAACGCCAGCCGGCTGCGCGATCTGCTGGCGCGCTACCACGACGTCGAGCTGCTGCTGCAGGTCGGCGAGTACCGTGAGGGCAGCGATCCCCTTACCGATGAGGCGGTTGCCCGGCATGCCGCCATCGAGGCCTTCCTGCGTCAGAGCGAGACAGAGCACAGCGGCTTCGAGGACACCTTGAGGCGCATGGGCGAGGTGCTGGCATGAACGACCGGCAACGCCTCGAACGTCTCATGACGCTGCGCGAACGACGCGAACGCCAGGCGGCGTCCGCTCTGTTGGAGCAGCGGAGGCGCTATCGGCACGAGGCGGGCCGTCTCGATGAACTCGACCAGACGCTCGAGCGCGAGCGCAGTGAATTCGATCGCCTCGAGCAGGCATGGTTCGAGGCGGCGGAGGGGGAGACCTTGTCGCCAGCGGAGCTGGAGCAGGCCCGCCAAGCGCTCGACGATCATTATCACCGTCAGGCCGAGCTGGCCAGGGTGCGCTCGGCAGTCGAGCGGGAGCGCAGCCGCTTGCTCGATGAGTGCGAGCGGCAAGCCGAGATCTGGAAGCGGCGCGCCCATGCCAGGGAGGCGCTCGAAAAGCTGCTAGCGCGTCGCCAGGAGGCGGACCGGATCAAGGAGGAGGGCCGCCTCGAGGCCGATCTCGAGGATGGTCCGGCGCAGGGAGGGCCGCCGGGTGAAGCTTGAATTGGATCCGCAGCGCTGTGCTGCACCCGAACGTGTCAGGCGGGCCATGGAGGCGGGCGTGGGAAGCGAGCCCGCACGCTTGCCGCGCCTCGAACCCGAGCATGTCGTCGTGCTCAATGCGCTGCACCGGTCACGCCCGCCATTCACCCTTGCGTTGGGGAAGAGTTCGCTACGCCTGAGCGTCGTTCAGGGAAGCGAACCCGCCCTACCCATGGAGGTAGGCATCAGCGTGGGTGAGGCGGCGGCGACCCTGCATCTCTCGCAACAGGGCCTGGCGGCCCTGACGCGCCATCTGGCGCTGCGAATACCGCTGGAGCAATGCGCGGGCGACCTCCTGGCGCTGTGGCTGGAATACGCCCTGCTGGGGTGGATCGAGCCGCTGGAGGCGCGCCTCGGCTGTGCCATTCAGCTCCACGCGGCGACCCTCGAGCCTGTCGATGCGACAGCGCTGCGCATCGTGCTGCGTGTGGAGGATGAAGCGCCGGCAGGCGACTTGGCGCTGTCGTTGAGTGCTGCTGCCCTGCGCAGCTTGGCGCCGTTGCTGGAGTCTCTGCCTCCCCCGCTGGCGAAACCCTGCTCGGCGCTGCCGATGACCGTGCAATGGATCGCCGGTCGCCAGCAGCTGCGATTGGGCGAACTGCGCAGCCTGGTGCCGGGAGACGTGGTGTTGCTAGAGCCGCCGGCCAAGACGCTCATGATCGCGGGTCAACCGCTGGCCGAGGCAGAGGAGAAGGACGATGGCCTGCACCTGCTGGCCCCGGTGTCCCCGACCGGGGCGCGCAGCGCTCCGGAGCCTGCCCCGCTCGATGACGATTCCCGCTGGAAGCAAAGGAGGCATGACGACATGGCAGAGAATACGCAAGACCCACAGGCCGCACGCCCGGAGGCGGCCCTGGACGAGCTGCCGGTGCAACTTGCCTGCGAGTTCGGCCGCCTGGAGCTGACCCTGGGCGAACTGCGCACCCTGGATGCAGGGAGCGTGCTGCCGTTGAAGAAACCGGCACAGGAGGCCGTCGACATCCTGGTCAACGGCCGGCGCATGGGACGGGGGCGGCTGGTGGAGATCGGCGACAGCCTGGGTGTGCAGATCGTGAGGCTGCAGATCGATGGATGAGGTGCAGCCCAACCTGGTAGGCATGATCATCGTCATCGCCGGCCTGGGGCTGCTGCCCCTGGCGGTGGTGACCATGACCTCGTTTCTCAAGATCGCCGTGGTGCTATTCCTGATCCGCAACGCCCTCGGCATCCAGCAGACGCCGCCCAATCTGGTGCTCTACGGCATCGCCCTGGTCCTGACGGTCTACATCACCACGCCGCTGGTCGGAGAAATCACCTATCGGCTCGAGACCCAGGGCGGTTCGTTCGACAGCATCGAGGAAATTCGCGCGAGCGGTGCGCTGCTGCGCGAGCCGCTGCAGGAGTACCTGTCGCTCTATGCCAACGAGAGAGAGCGCGCCTTCTTTCTCGATGCCACTCGTAACATCTGGTCGGAGCAGGCCCGCGAGAACCTGCAGGAGGACGATCTGGTAGTGCTGATTCCGGCCTTCGTCACCTCCGAGCTGGTGCGCGCCTTCCAGATCGGTTTTTTGATCTACATCCCGTTCCTGGTCATCGACCTGGTGGTGGCCAACGTACTGATGGCCATGGGCATGGTCATGGTCGCGCCGCCGCTGATCTCGGTACCGCTGAAGATCTTCCTGTTCGTTGCCGTGGACGGCTGGTCGCGCCTGATGCACGGCCTGATCCTCAGCTACGGGGGCTAACCGACATGACCGGCGACATCTTCCTCTCGCTGATGAGCAATGCCTTGTGGACCGTGTTGCTGCTGTCGGCACCGGCGCTGCTGGCCGCCATCGTGATCGGCTTCGGCATCGGCCTGCTGCAAGCGCTGACCCAGATCCAGGATCAATCGCTGCCCCAGGCGGTGAAAGTCATCGTGATCATGCTGGTGCTGATCGTGGGAGGGCCGCTATTGGTAGGCCAGCTGGTCAACCTGACCGATCAGGTGCTGGACAACTTCGCCGTCTGGTCGCGCTGAGATCCCATGACGTTCGACGACTTCATCCCCTTCCTCACCGAGCTGGTCTATCCAATGCTCATGGCCGCGTCCGTGGGCATGGCCCGGGCCCTGGGGGTGATCGTTATCACCCCGGTGTTCAATCGTCTCGGCCTGACCGGCCTCATTCGCTCCGCCGTGGCCGTGACCATCGCGCTGCCGATGATACCGTTCATCTTCACGACCCTGCCTGCCCTGGAGGCCTTGTCGACCTTCGGTCTGGCCGCCCTGCTGGTCAAGGAGCTGCTGATCGGCATGGTCATCGGCGTGGTGTTCGGCATCCCCTTCTGGGCGGCGGAAGTGGCCGGGGAGCTGGTCGACCTGCAGCGTGCCTCGACCATGGGGCAACTGCTCGACCCGATGGCCAGCACCGAGTCCGGGGTCACCAGCACGCTGTTGGTGGTAACACTGGTCGCGCTGTTCTTCGTCTCGGGCGGCTTCATGGTCATGCTCGAGGGCTTCTATGCCAGTTACGACCTGTGGCCGGTGGAGCGCTTCGTTCCGGTGCTGGAGACTCGCGCCGCCCTGCTGATGCTGGACCTGCTGGACCAGGTCATGCGGGTGGGCGTGCTGATGGTCGCGCCGCTGGTGGTGGCCATTCTGATTGCCGACCTGATGCTCGCCTACCTGGCACGCATGGCGCCCAGCCTGCACGTGTTCTCGCTGTCGTTGCCGATCAAGAACCTGCTGTTCACCTTCATGATGTTGCTCTACATCGTCTACCTGATACCGCTGTTGGTGGAGGAACTCGGGTCGCTGGGGGAAGGGTATCGGCGTCTCGAAATGTTGCTGGGAGGAACATTCGAACTGCCAGGGGCACGGGAGGGCGCATGAGCGAGAAGCCAAGTGAAGAGCAGTCGCTACCGCCTTCCGAGAAGAAACTGCGCGATGCGCGCAAGAAAGGCCAGGTGAGCAAGAGCTCCGACATGGTGACCGCCATGGTGATGCTGGGCGGCACGCTCTATCTGGTCATGGCCGCCAATGGCATCGAACAGCGGGTGCGCAACCTGCTCAGTACCGTGACGCGTCTCTACCACGAACCCTTCGATACCCTGTGGCCACGCCTGCTGGCGCTGGGGGTGGAAATCGTGGTGCGGGCGGTCCTGCCGATCATCGTCATTGCCGTCGTGGCGGCCGTACTGACCAACCTCCTGATCATGCGCGGGCCGGTGTTCTCGGTGGATCCCATCAAGCCGAGGTTCGAGCGCATCAATCCCGCCGAAGGGTTCAAGCGCATCTTTTCGGCTCGTGGCATGACGGAGTTCGCCAAGGCGCTGATCAAGATGGCGGCTCTGACCACGGCGTTCGTGATTGTCTTCCGGCTGGGGCTGCAGGCCTTGATGGATGCACCGCGCTGCGGATTCGGCTGCCTGGAGGGTGTCTTCATGGCGCTGCTCAAGCCGCTGGCCATCACCGCGCTGGTCGCGTTTCTCGTCGTCGGGTTGATCGACGTGCAGGTGCAGCGCTGGCTGTTTCGCCGCGACCAGCGTATGACGAAAACCGAGCAGAAGCGTGAACGCAAGGATCTCGAGGGCGATCCCGAGATCCGCCGCGCCCGCCAGCGCGAGCGGCGCGACATGTATGCCCATACGTCCCGCATCGGATTGCAGCATGCCTCGCTGATGTTGGGTGCGGCCGGTGGCTGGCTGGTGGGGCTGCGCTACGTCAAGGGCGAGACACCGGTGCCGGTGGTGGTGTGCAAGGCGTCTCCCGAGCAGTCCACGGCATTGCTCGAGGCGGCGACATCCGAGGGAATCCCCTTGGCCAGGCAGCCGGACCTGGCGGCCCGCATTGCCAAGCGGACGCCCAAAGGCGGACCGATTCCCCAGGAAACGTTCCAGGCGGTAGCCGATGAATTGGTGGCAGCCGGGATCATCTAGTTCGGGCCCGTTATTCGCAAGGTGACGCGATGTCGATTTCGACGGCGCTCGTACGAAACATGAGTACTGGCCAGTGAGCTAATCTAAGGAATCACCCAGGAGAGACCACCATGCAATACATGTTGATGTGCTGTATCGACGAGGCGCTGTGGAACGGCCTGCCGGATGCCGAGCGCGATGCGGTCATGAGTGACTACCATGCCTTGATCCAGGAGATGGTCACCAGCGGACACTACCGTGGCGGTGCTCGGCTGCAGTCGGTGGCGTCCGCCACCACGCTGCGCGAGCAGAATGGCAAGACGGTGATGCTGGACGGCCCCTTTGCCGAGAGCCGCGAGCAACTGGGTGGTTTCCACGTAGTGGAGTGCCGTGATCTGGACGAAGCCTTGGGGCTGGCCCGGCGCATCCCGCCGTTGCGGGTCGGCGGCTCGGTCGAGGTTCGACCAGTGGACCCTGCCTATCGCCTATGAGGGAGCGACGTGTCGCTTGACGAGATCTACCGCCGCGAATATGGCCGCGTGCTGGCCAGTCTGATTCGCCGCTTCGGCCACTTCGAGCTGGCCGAGGATGCCGTGCAGGCGGCTTTCGAGGCGGCGATGGTGCAGTGGCCGGCCCAGGGCTGGCCGCCGAACCCGACCTCGTGGCTGATTGCCACCGCGCGCCACAAGGTGGTCGACCAGTTGCGCCACCAGCAGATGCGCGAGCGCAAGGGCGATGAGCTGCGCCAGCACCTGGAGCTGCTGCTCGACAACGACCTCGAGGCCGAGCCTCTCGACAGCCTGCGTCTGATCTTTGCTTGCTGTCACCCAGCCCTGGCCCGGCCCGCCCAGGTGGCGCTGACGCTGCACACCCTGGGCGGGCTGCGCACCGAGGAGATCGCCCGTGCCTTCATGGTGCCGGTGCCGACCTTGGCCCAGCGCCTGGTGCGGGCCAAGGCCAAGATTCGCGATGCCGGAATCCCGTTCGAGGTGCCCGATGACACGGCCCTGGGCGAGCGCCTGGAAGCGGTACTGGCGGTGATCTACCTGATCTTCAACGAGGGCTACGCGGCCAGCTTCGGCGATGACTGGGTACGCGCCGACCTTTGCCGTGAGGCGATTCGACTGGGGCGGATGCTGGTACGGCTGCTGCCGGCCGAGCGTGAAGCGCGGGGCCTGCTGGCGCTGATGTTGCTGCATCATGCCCGGCGCGAGGCGCGTACCGACGCGGCCGGCGACATCGTGCTGCTGGAGTCGCAGGATCGCTCGCTCTGGCATGCCGATGAAATCGAGGAGGGCAGCGCTCACGTCGAGATAGCGCTGCGTGGTGGCATGCCCGGTGGCTACGCGGTGCAGGCCGCGATTGCCTCGCTGCACGTCCGGGCATCGATCCCGGAAGAGACCGACTGGCGCCGCATCGCCGCGCTCTACAGCCTGCTGTATGCCATCCAGCCCACGCCGGTGGTAGCGCTCAACCGGGCCGTGGCGGTGGCCATGGCCGATGGGCTGGAAATGGGCCTCGAGCTGCTCGACAAGATCCATCTGCCCGGTTACCACCTGCTGCCCGCCACTCGCGCCGATCTGCTGCGCCGGCTGGGGCGGCACGAAGAGGCGGCCGGGCATTATCGTCAGGCGCTGGAGCTGGTGACCCAGGGGGCCGAGCGGCGTTTTCTCGAACGTCGCCTGGAGGAAGTGACGGCACGACGGCACGCTGTCGATTTTGCCGCTGCCGGTTCGAAGGAGGCATGAGCCCTTCGGCTCAGCCCCAACTCACAGGAGACAAGACCATGAGCTATGTCGATGGATTCGTTGTGCCGGTCCCCGAAGGCAATCTCGACGCCTATCTGGAGATGGCCCGGAAGGCTGGGGAAGTCTGGCGCGATCACGGCGCGCTGGAGTACGTGGAGTGCGTGGCCGATGACGTCCAGCCGGGAGAGCATACCTCTTTCCCCCAGAGCGTCAAGCTCGAGCCGGGGGAAACGGTGATCTTCGCCTGGATCCGCTACGCCTCGCGGGAGGAGCGCGACCGCATCAACGCCAAGGTAATGGAGGACCCGCGTCTGGCGAACATGATGGACCCGGCCAATCACCCCTTCGACAGCAAGCGCATGTTCTGGGGCGGTTTTCGCGAGGCGCTGAGGCTTCCCTAGGGTCTAGGCCAGCCACGCCACGCCCAGCCCCACCACTGCCGACGCCAGCATGGGGCCGACGAGACTGCGAGTGAGGCGGCCGGTGCCCGCGGTCAGGGTCAGTACCACCTTGAACAGGTTGTTCATCGAAGCCGCCAGCACGATGCCCAGCACGGCGGTGGAGAGTTCGATGGTGGTCGTGGCCATGCGGCTCAGCGACAGGGCAACCGCATGTACGTCGGCCATGCCCGAGACGGCGGCCAATAGGTAGACCCCGGCATCGCCGAGCCAGGCTCGCAGCCACTCGCCCAGCACCATGACCACCGCCAGCAGGGCGCCGAGCAGTAGTGCGGCGCGCAGCTCCAGGGGGTTCTGGGTCATCGGGCGGTCGGCCCGGAGGGTACGGCGATGCCGGCGCCATAGCCACAGCGCCGGCAGGTAGAGCGTCACGCCCATGGCCGCAACCGGCGCCGCCAGGCGCGGCAGCAGCGCGGGGCCGAGCAGGGCGGCATACAGCAGCAGGCGCGGCAACATGGTGCCGCAGGCCAGCAGGATGCCGGCGGCGAGCATCGGCGCCAGCTGCGGTTCGCGACGCGCCTGGCGGGCGTACTGCAGGGTCAGCGCGGTGGAGGAAGTGAGACCGGCGAACAGTCCGGTGAACAGAATGCCCTTCTCGGTGCCGCCGAGGCGTACGGCAAAGTAGCCGACGAACGAGATCGAGGCGATCAGTACCACCAGCCACCAAATCTCGTAGGGGTTGAGCACGCCGCCGGGACCCATGTCCTCGTTGGGCAGCAATGGCAGCATCACCACGCTAATCAACAGCAGCTTGAGGCCGGCATCGAGTTCGTTGGCCTGTAGCTTGTTGAGCAGGCCGTGGATCTCGCGCTTGTTGTCGAGTATCAGCGCCGTGACCACGGCGCAGGCCGTGGCAAGGGCAATATCCACCGCCACGGCCAGGGCGCCGAAGCAGAACGTCAGCAATAGCCCGATCAGGCCGGTGATGCTGTAGTCGCCGCTTTGCTCCATGCGGGCGCGATAACCGACCAGCGCGATGATCGCCACGGCGACGAAGATCAACGGGAAGGCCCAGCGTGTGAAGGCATCCGCCAGTAGGGCCGAAACACCGCCGAACAGTCCCACCAGCGCATGGGTACGCACCCCGGCCACCCGCTCGCCCCACTCCCGCTCGCGGGCGACCCAGCCGCGCTCGATGCCGATCAGTGCGCCCAGTAGCAGCGCTACGGCAAGGCGTATGAGCACGGTGTTGTCGGCGAGAAAATCGCTGGCGAGGTCGTCCATGTCATTTCCTTATCCCTGGAAAGCAGTCTTCCTAGCGTGGAAGGCGCTGCGATTTCCTTCAACTGGTGCGATCGCTTCGGAGCTCGGTGGCTTCTGGCGGGGAATTGTCAGCACTTTGCCGGTTTCGACATGGCAGGGGGGCGCCACGGGTGCCATGCTGAAAGCATACCGCCTGCATGCTGGGAGAGACTCATGTCACTGCCGTTTCGCTGGCATCGCCTGCTGTCGCTGTTGTGCGCTGCCATGCTGTTGACAGGCTCGATGGGAGTCGGTGCGCGCGAGCTGGCCGCCGATATCGACGAAATGGTCGAGGTGGAAGTCGCCACGGTAGGCTTGGCCGGCTTTGGTGGACCGCCGGTGGTGCTGCTGCGCGAGCCGGGCGCACGTGAGGTGATCCCGATCTTCATTGGCATCAACGAGGCCGGTGCCATCCTGCGCGGACTGTCCGGTGAGCGCTCGCCGCGCCCCATGACCCACGATCTGCTGGGCAGTGTGTTCGGCGAGTTCGAGGCCACTCTGGAGCGAGTATTCGTCGATGCCATCATCGACCACACGTTCTTCGGTATGCTGGAGTTGCGCCTGCAGGGGCGCGAGGAGACGCTGCTCATCGACAGCCGGCCCAGCGATGCCATTGCCCTGGCCATTCATGCCGGGGCGAGTATCCACGTGGCACCGCAGGTGCTCGAGGCGGCCCGGAACATCCAATACGAAGGGCTGGACGACCAAGTGGTCGTGGCACTGGGCATTACCGTTGCGCCGGTCACCGATGACCTGCGTGAAGCATTGGGCCTGCCCGATCGGCCTGGCGTGCTGGTCAGCGATGTGCATGGCCCGGCCGCCGAGGCCGGCCTCGAGCCCGGTGCGCTGGTGCTCGAGGTGAATGGCGAGGTGCCTGACACGCCCCTACGCTATCTTGAGCTGGTGCGCGATACCGCCGTGGACGAGGATGCCCGGCTGCGCTACTGGCAGGATGGCGAGGAGAACGAGATGGAGGTCACCACCGACGTGCCTCCGCGCCAGCCCGTTCCGAGGCCACGGCAGGACGTACCCGGCATTCGCACCTGAGCAGAGCGCCCCGCTCGACGGCGTCGAGCGGGGCGCTGCACTTCAGAAGGTTTCCCACTCCTCCTCGGCGGCGCGAACCTGGCGCGGCTTGGGATCCACCGCGGGGCTCGGCAGCGAGGCGCGCCTGGCGGCGGGAGCGGCACGCTGGTGTGCCCTCGGCGGTGCGTTGACTTCCTGGCCAAGCACGAAGGTACCCACCAGTTCGCTGAGATGCTGGGCGTGACGTCGCATCTCGGCGGCTGTGGTACTGGTCTGCTGAACCATGGCGGCATTCTGTTGGGTCATGGTGTCCATCTCCGCCACGGCGACATTGATCTGGCCGATGCCGGCATTCTGCTCGCGAGCCCCGGCGCTGATCTCGGCGATGACGTCGCTGACCCGCGCCACGCTGGTGACGATCTCCTGCATGGTGGCGCCGGCACGCTGAACGATTTCGCTGCCGTCGCGGGCATGGGCGACGGAGGTGTCGATCAGGGCGCGGATCTCCTTGGCGGCTTCGCCGGAGCGGCTGGCCAGGGTGCGAACCTCCTGGGCCACCACGGCGAAGCCGCGACCGTGCTCGCCGGCCCTGGCTGCTTCGACCGAGGCGTTGAGCGCCAGGATATTGGTCTGGAAGGCAATGCCATCGATCAGGCCGACGATCTCGGCAATGCGGCTGGAGGAGGCATCGATGTCGGCCATGGTGCGCTCGACCCGCTGCATCGCGGCTTCTCCCTCGCGCGCTACCTGGGAGGTGGCAACGACCAACTGGTTGGCCTGCTCTGCCGATTCGGCGCTGTGATTCACCGTGGAGGTGATCTCCTCCATCGAGGCCGAGGTCTCTTGCAGGTTGGCGGCGGCCTGCTCGGTGCGGGTGGCCAGTTCGTCGCTGCCTTGGGCGATTTCCTCGGCGGCCTGGTTGACGCTGGCGGTACTGCGCCGGACGTCGAGCAGTGTCTCCTGCATGCGTGAGACGAAGGCATTGAACTGGCTGGCCAGTTCGCCGATCTCGTCGCGGCTCTCCACCGTCAGGCGGCGGGTCAGGTCGCCCTGGCCCTTGGCGATGTCGCGCATGGCCTCCGCGGTACGGCGAATCGGGCGTACGGTGCGGCGCACGAGCCACACCGAGATGGCTGCTACGACTATGAACAGCGCAAGGCCAGTCAGCGCCGAACTCAGGATGGCGCGGCGCAGTGCACCGGCCGCCTGTTCTTTGGCCTCGGCCATGGCGGCGTCGATGTCGGTCACGTAGACCCCGGCGCCAAGCATCCAATCCAGCTCGGGAACGGAGTCCGCAAAGGAGTATTTGGGCACGATATCGTCGGTGCCGGGGTAGGGCCAGGGATACTCGTAGTAACCGCCGCCTTGGCGGGCCACCTCGATCATGTCGCGTACCAGATAAGCACCGCTGGGCGTCTGCACGCCGCTCATGTCGGTGCCCTCGCGTTCGCGGCTGTATGGCAGCACGACATTGGTGCCATCGTATTCGTAGACGAAGATGTAATTGTCGTCCTCGAAGCGAATGGCGCGCAGTATCTCGGCGGCCCTGTCGCGCTTTTCGGCCTCGCTGAGGCTACGATCCTGCAGAATGGGCTGGATGGCGCTCCGGGCACTCTCCACCACATCGCGAACGCCGGCCTGGCGGGTCTCGAGGAGCAATTGACGCTGCCGTTCGAGGACCTCACGGCTATCCTGGATTCGTCCTTGTGCGTCGATAGCCACCAGGGCGGCAGCAGTCACCAGCAGCGGCAGCAACACCAAGGCCAGTAGACGAGCCTGTAGGCTGGAGGCACGTAGCGCACCAGCGGAGGGAGCTTTCATCGGCAAAACCTCATTGGGGTTAGGAGAGTAGCGCACCCAATGTCGGCCACTAGCGCTGGAACTTGAGCGGAAGTTTCGCTCTTGCTCCATTCTGGAGAGCGAAGGGGCCGGGTGGCCGGCCCCTGATGCAGGTTTGCTCCGGTGACGCCTGAAGGGGAACTAGGGGCGAGCCTCGCGCAGTCGCGTCAGCCCCTCTTGTGCCGTCGAGGCCACCAGCCGCCCGCTGCGGTCGTAAATGCTGCCGCGGGCGAAGCCGCGGGCACCGCCGGCCCAGGGGCTGTCCATGTCGTAGAGCAGCCAGTCGTTGACCTTGGGATCGTGGTGGAACCACAGCGCATGATCGAGGCTGGCGATCTGCAACCTGGGGTCGCGGAAGGTGATGCCATGCGGCACCAACGAGGTGGTCAGCAGGTTGAAGTCGGAGCTGTAGGCGAGCAGGTAGCGGTGCAAGGCCGGGTCGTCAGGCAGCTCGCCGGTGAGGCGGAACCACAGCCGCTTGCGCGAGGGCTGGCCCGGTTCGGCTTCGTCGCCCAGGTGCAGGAACTCGATGGGGTGGCCGGGGAAGCGCTCCAGGCGCGCAGGCGACTCCCCTTCCAGCGCATCGGGTGGTGTGACGCCGGGCGCCATCTGATGGGTCATACTCTCTTCGCGACCGTGAAAGGAAGCGCTGCAGAAGAAGATGGGGCGCCCCTTCTGGATGGCGGTGACGCGCCGGGTGGTGAAGCTGCCGCCGTCGCGCACGGCGTCGACCTGATAGACTACCGGGCGATGAGGGTCGCCGGGGCGCAGAAAATAGCCATGCAGCGAGTGCGCCTGGCGTGAGGCATCTACGGTCCGGGTGGCGGCCGAGAGCGCCTGGCCGAGTACCTGCCCGCCGAACAGCTGCGGCAGGCCAAGGTCCTGGCTGCGGCCGCGAAACAGGTTCTCCTCGATCTCTTCCAGGCCGAGCAGGTCGACGAGCTCATTCAGGGCGTCGGTCATGGGGCATCCTCAGGGCGACTCATACGGTTGTTTCAGGCATCAGCATAACGGAGTCGACGCCGATGCGCAGTGACGAATTCTACATGCACCGGGCGCTGGACCAGGCCCGCGAGGGGTTGGCCGTCGGCGAGGTGCCGGTGGGAGCCGTGGTGGTGGATCCTGCGGGAGAGATCGTCGGTGCCGGCTACAATGCGCCGATCTCGGGCCGCGACCCCAGTGCTCATGCCGAGATTCGTGCGCTGCGCGCGGCGGCCGAGCGGTTGGGCAACTACCGTCTCGACGGCTGCACTCTATATGTCACCCTGGAGCCCTGCCTGATGTGCACCGGGGCGATCATTCACGCACGCATCGCCCGTGTGGTGTATGGCGCCGCCGAACCGCGTACCGGCATGGTGGAATCCAAGGCCAACCTCTTTGCCCAGCCTTGGCATAACCACCGGGTTGCGGTGGAAGGGGGCGTGCTGGCGGCACGCGCTTCCCGTCTGCTCAAGACCTTCTTCGAGGCCAGGCGCGAGAGTGGCGAAGCGGCATCAGGCCCGCTCGATGGTGGTTAACGACGGAGCGACCCTGACCCGATTGCGTCCTTCGGCCTTGGCGCGGTAGAGCGCATCGTCGGCGGCCTGCATGATGGCCGCTACGTCCAATGGCCCTTCGACCAGCGTGACCACGCCGATGCTGGCCGTGAGTACCTTGCCGTCGTGATGCTGCAGTTGGGCATCCTCCAGGCGCTGGCGCAGCGCCTCGGCGATCGCCAGAGCTTGGGTGCTGTCGGTCTGCGGCAGGCAGGCGACGAACTCCTCCCCGCCATAGCGGGCGAACAGCCCACCGTGGGGCTCGATCACCTCTCGCCCGATCCGCCCCAGCCGATTCAGATAGCGATCGCCGATCAGGTGGCCCTGATGATCATTGATACGCTTGAAATGGTCGACATCGCAGATCAATACGCTCAGCGGGCGCCGTTGGGTGTTGGCCTCGAGTGTTTCCATGAACAGCCGCCGGTTGGGCAGGTGGGTCAGCTCGTCGTGCCGGGCCAGCCATTCGACTTCCTCCTGTAGCTGGCTGCGGGTACGGATCTCGCGGCGAAGCTCCGTATTGGTCGAGTGCACCCGGCGATGCTGGTGGGCCAGCCGCGTGTAGCCATGCAGCACCAGGTAGAGAAGGTAAGCCAGGGTAAGGCCCGTGACCAGCGTCACCACGGGGTGCCGCGGCAGACGTTGCAGCAGGCTGGCATGGCTGGGTTGGACACTGAGGGTCAGCGGTGCGCCGGTGACATCGAGCTGCACGACGTGCCGCCAAGGGCCGGGGAGTGCCTGGGATTCCTGGCTGGCCAGGACCTGGTCGCCTTGGGCTAGGGCAAGGCCGGTGTGCTGGCGATCCACCTCGTTGAACAGCGTTTCGGCCAGCATCGGCAGGCTGATGACCATGGCCACGGCGCCCAGGGTGCGGCGCTCGTCCAGCGGAATCGGCAGATAGTGGATGATGCCGGGAACGCCCTGCAGCAACATGATCACGTCGGTGCGCCCGATGCGCTGTTCGAAGAGCGCGCGGCTGACCGCTTGGCGCCCGGCTGGCTGGGCGTCGAAGAGGCGCGCACCCAGGACCTGAAGATTGAGATCACTGGCCGGGTAGACCCGAGTGAGGCGACTGTCGGGGTCGACGAAGGCGATGTTGAGCAAATAGCGGAAGTCGCGATGATAAAGCGCTGCCTGGCGGGCCCATTCCGCCTGGCTGGGCGGAGTGTCGAGCAGGGTCCAGATATTGGCGAAGCGCTCCACGGCGGCAAGGTGGTCCTGAATCTCGCGCGTCAGGCGGTCGCCGAGCTGGTAGGCTTCCGCCTCGGTTGCTGCACGCAGCTCCCGCTCGGTGACGGACTTTTGATGGTGCCATAGCAACAGCACGACGAAGACGAGTGCCAGCGATGGCACCAGCGCTCGCCTGAGAGGCGCGGCATGGGCCCGCCAGCCCGGCAGGGCCGTCACGCTCACCCCGGCCAGTAATGCCGCCATGGCAAGCGTGATCCAGATGTCGCCCGCTGAACGCAGCAGCTGAGCCCCGAGACTGATGCGGGCCAACGATACCTGTACGCCCAGCAGCAACACGACCATGGCCAACAGCAACGGACCTCCCAGTGAAGACCGGGTACGCGTCATGATCAGGACGGCGAGCAGGGTCAGGCCAAGGGTCGCCAGCAGGGCCGGGCGCCATGCCTCCAGCGTCAGCCCGTCGATCAGGCTGCGGCTCATGGCATCCCAGCTCGACAGGGGTATCCAATATTCCGGCAGGGCATAGCTGGCCAGGGCCAGGAGCAGCGGCAGCAGGGCCACGCTCACTAACGCTCTCGCCAACGTGCGTCCGCCGAGCAGCATCGTCAACTGGGCCAGTGTCAGCATGGCCGTCAGGCCGAGCGTGACGAGCTCGTGCTGCGTATGCTTGCCCTCCACGGAAGCGAGCCCGAGGGTGAGCGGCACGAAGGCCAGGCAAGTGAAGAAGACGGCATGACGATACATGGTCACGTTCTTCTAGAGCAGAGGGGAAATGATGTCGAACAGAGGAGCGCCATCGTCCTCACCGTTCGCCAGTTCGTTGAGCTGCAGGTACTGCTGCTGGCTGCGATCGACGTAGGTCAGGATCTCGTAGTAGCGCCGAATGTTGCGCACGTAGATGACCGGCTCGCCGCCACGGGCATAGCCGTGACGGGTCTTGCTGTGCCATTCGTGCTTCTGCAGCAAGGGCAGGGCCTCGCGGACGTCTTCCCAGCTGTCGGGGTTGCCCCCCATTTCCTCGGTGATCGTGCGAGCGTCGTACAAATGGCCGAGCCCTACGTTGTAGGCTGCCATGGCCATGTAGAGGCGATCGTCGCCCTGGATCGACTCGGGCAGGCGCTCCTTGAGCTGGCGCAGGTAGCGCGCGCCCCCATTGACGCTCTGGGCCGGGTCGAGACGATCCTCCACCCCCATCTCTCCGGCGGTGGGCAGGGTCAGCATCATCAGCCCCCGCACGCCGGTGGGTGAGGTGGCCTCGGGATTCCAGTGCGACTCCTGGTAGCCCAGCGCCGCCAGCAGCTTCCAGTCGAAGCCGGTGTTGCGGGCCGCCTCGCGGAATAGCTCGGCATAGGTGGGCAGGCGCTCGTTGAGGTGGTCGATGAAGACCCGGGCGCCGACGTACTCCAGATAATCGTCATGGCCGAAGTGGCGGGCGACCAGTTCGTCGAGCCACCCGTCGCGCTGCAGCCCGGCGAGGAAACGGTTGGCCTCCTGCTGGAGTCCTAGACCGCCCTGGGCGGGAAAGGCCCAGGCCATGGTCAGCGGTTTGCCCAGCGGGAAACCGCGCTCCACCCCGGGAAAGAAGATGCGGTTGATACGGAACTGATGCTCGAAAAGCACGGCGGCATCCAGGCTGCCGTTCTCCACACGGCCGAGCAGTTCGGCCACTTCCAGGTCCGATGATTCCTGCCAGCCCAGCTCCGGATGCTCGGCCTGCAGCTCGCGCAGTACGCGGTCGGTACCCGAGCCGCGAATGGTGCCGATGGTCAGGCCCGCGAGGCCTTCGGGGGAGTTGACCGGCGGCAGGCCGCGGCGATAGACCAATAGCGGTTGCAGGTCGAGGATCGGACGGCTATAGATGAGATCCTGCTGGGTCAAATCGAGAGGTAGGGAGGCAGCGGCCAGGTCGCCTTCCTCGCGCACCGTGTCCAGCGCGCTCTGGATGTGGTGGCGGGCATCCAGCGTCAGGCTGACGCCGAGGAAGTCGGCGAAACGGCGCATCAGCTCATACTCGAACCCCGTCGGGCCGTGACGTCCCTCGTAATAGGTAGTCGGCGTGTTGCGCGTGTGGATGCTGATGAAGTCGCGCTCGCGTACCGCTTCCAGCAAGCCGCTGGCGGGCTTGTAGTGGCGGTAGGGTGCCAGGCACAGCACGACCCCCAGCAGCAACAGGGCGGCCAGGCGCAAGCGGCTCAGCAGGATACGGCTATCAAGCTCGGGCATTCAGGTGACGATCAGCGATGAGAGCTTCACCATAACGGCACGAGCCGCGGCTGTCACCCGCTGCATTTCGTATGCCCGCCGCTTTCCAGTATCATAGCGCCTTTCTGCGCCGCCTTGCGGCCCCTTCCTCCGCTTGCTTCAGAGGCTTCAAGACATGCTCGAACTTCGAGGCGCGCCTGCCCTTTCCGCTTTCCGTCACGACAAGCTGCTGGCTGCCCTGCGCGCACGGGTTCCCGAGGTCGAGTCCCTGCACGCCAACTACGTGCATTTCGTGGATCACGACGATCAACTGTCCGACGATGAACGGGCTCTCCTCGGCCGACTGCTCGACTACGGCAGCAGGAGCGAGAGTGACGACTCCCAGGGGGCGGACCATGCCGAAGGCCAGCTGTTCCTGGTGGTGCCGCGAATCGGCACCCAGTCGCCATGGTCCTCCAAGGCCACTGACATCGCCCACAACTGTGGCCTGGCCCGGATACGCCGCCTCGAGCGCGGCATCGCCTATCGGGTGGCGCTCAAGGCGCCGATGTCCGAGGCGGCTTTCACCGCAATGGTCGAGATCCTCCACGACCGCATGACCGAGAGCGTACTGACCGACGCCTCCGACGCTGCTCGGCTGTTTGCCCATCACGAGCCGGCCCCGCTGGGGCGGGTGGATATCCTGGAAGGCGGCCGCGCAGCGCTGGAGGAAGCCAACGTCGCGCTGGGCCTGGCGCTGGCCGAGGACGAGATCGACTACCTGGTCGGGGCGTTCCGCGAACTTCAGCGCAACCCCACCGACGTCGAGCTGATGATGTTCGCCCAGGCCAACTCCGAGCACTGCCGGCACAAGATCTTCAACGCCGACTGGGTGATCGACGGCGAGGCGCAGAGTCACTCGCTGTTCAAGATGATCAAGAACACCTACCAGGCCTCGCCCGCGGACATCCTCTCGGCCTACAGCGACAACGCCGCCGTGATCAAGGGCGCCGAGGCAGGGCGCTTCTTCGCCGCGCCACTGACCGGCAAGGCCGCGGAGCGTGCCGTCTACGCCGCGCATCGCGAGCCGATCCATATCCTGATGAAGGTGGAGACCCACAACCATCCCACCGCCATCGCCCCCTACCCGGGCGCGGCCACGGGCGCCGGCGGCGAGATCCGCGACGAAGGAGCGACGGGTATCGGTGGCAAGCCCAAGGCGGGCCTGACCGGCTTTACCGTTTCCAACCTGCGCATTCCCGAGTTCGTTCAGCCCTGGGAGGCGTTCGACTACGGCAAGCCCGAGCGCATGCAGTCGGCGCTTTCGATCATGCTCGAAGGACCGATCGGCGGGGCCTCGTTCAACAATGAGTTCGGTCGTCCCAACCTGACCGGCTACTTCCGTACCTACGAACAGGACACCCTGGGGGCCGGCGGCATCGAGCGTCGCGGCTACCACAAGCCGATCATGATCGCCGGCGGCTACGGCAACATCCGCGAGGGCCACGTCCAGAAGGGCGAGATCCCGGTAGGTGGCAAGCTGATCGTGATGGGCGGGCCCGCCATGCTGATCGGCCTGGGCGGCGGCGCGGCCTCGTCGATGGCCTCCGGAGCCTCCAGCGCCGACCTCGACTTCGCCTCGGTGCAGCGTGAGAACGCCGAGATCGAGCGCCGTGCCCAGGAAGTCATCGACCGCTGCTGGGCGTTGGGCGAGGCCAACCCCATCCGCTTCATTCACGATGTCGGCGCCGGCGGTCTCTCCAACGCCCTGCCTGAGCTGGTCAAGGACGGCGAGCGCGGTGGCCGCTTCGAGCTGCGCGCGGTGCCCAACGCCGAGCCCGGCATGAGCCCGCTGGAGATCTGGTGCAACGAGGCCCAGGAGCGCTACGTGCTGGCGGTGGCGCCGGAGGATCTCGATACCTTCGATGCGCTGTGCGAGCGTGAACGCTGCCCCTACGCGGTGGTGGGCGAGGCCGTCGAGGCGCATCATCTCGAGGTGCGCGACGGTCATTTCACGACGAAACCGGTCGACCTGCCGATGAGCGTGCTGTTCGGCAAGCCGCCCAAGATGCAGCGTGAATTCCAGCGCGAGTCGCTGGAGCTGCCCGGCGTGATGCTCGACAACCTCGATCTGCGCGAGGCGATGGAACGTGTGCTGCGCCTGCCCACGGTGGCCTCGAAGAGCTTCCTGATCACCATCGGCGACCGCTCCATCACCGGCATGGTGGCACGCGACCAGATGGTCGGTCCGTGGCAGGTGCCAGTGGCCGACGTTGCCGTGACCACGGCGAGCTACGATACCCATGCCGGCGAGGCGATGGCCATGGGCGAGCGCCCGCCGGTGGCATTGATCGACCCCGCGGCCAGTGCCCGCCTGGCGGTGGCCGAGACCATCACCAACCTGGCGGCTGCCCCCATCGCCAAGCTCGGCGATATCAAGCTTTCCGCCAACTGGATGAGCGCCGCGGATCATGTTGGCGAGAACCAGGCGCTGTACGATGCCGTTCACGCCGTGGGCATGGAACTCTGCCCGCAGCTCGGCATCGCCATTCCGGTGGGCAAGGACTCCATGTCCATGCGCACCGCCTGGCAGGCCGGGGAGGGTGACGAGGCCGAGGAAAAGAGCATCACCGCGCCGCTGTCGCTGGTGGTCACCGGCTTCGCCCCGGTCACCGATGCGCTGAAGACCCTCACGCCGCAGATCAACCTCGACCAGGACGAGTCCGACCTGATCCTGATCGACCTGGGCGGTGGCAAGAACCGCCTGGGCGGCTCGGCGCTGGCGCAGGTCTACGGCCAGCTCGGCGACGAGTGCCCCGACCTCGACGACCCCGATGACCTCAAGGCCTTCTTCGCCGTGATCCAGGGCCTCAACGCCGACGGCAAGCTACTGGCCTATCACGACCGCAGCGACGGCGGCCTGCTGGTCACGCTGCTGGAGATGGCCTTCGCTGCCCATGCCGGCCTCGAGATCAAGCTCGACTGGCTGATCGATGAGCCGACCCAGGCGGTGGATGCGCTGTTTGCCGAGGAGCTTGGCGCGGTGATCCAGGTCAATCGGCAGTATACCGAGGAAGTGCTGGCCCAGTTTGCCGCCGCCGGCATCGAGACTTGCGGCGTCATCGCCCGGCCGCGCTACGACGACCAGGTACGCGTGACCCTGTTCGAGGAACCGCTGCTCGAGACCACCCGGCTGCTGGCCCAGCGTACCTGGGCCGAGACCAGCTATCGCATGCAGGCGCTACGCGACAACCCCGACTGCGCCAAGAGCGAGTTCGACGGTCTGCTCGACGGCCGTGACCCGGGGCTCTCCGCAACCCCCTCCTTCGATGTGGACGAAAACGTCGCCGCGCCTTTCGTCAACACCGCGCGGCCGGCGGTGGCGATCCTGCGCGAGCAAGGGGTCAATGGCCACCTGGAGATGGCCTGGGCCTTCGATCACGCCGGCTTCGAATCGGTGGACGTGCACATGAGCGACATTCTCGCCGGGCGGGTCGACCTCGAGAGCTTCAAGGGCCTGGTGGCCTGTGGCGGCTTCTCCTATGGCGACGTGCTTGGCGCCGGCGGCGGCTGGGCCAAGTCGGTGTTGTTCAACCCGCGAGCCCGGGAGCAGTTCGCGGCGTTCTTCGAGCGCGACGACAGCTTCGGCCTCGGCGTGTGCAACGGCTGCCAGATGTTCGCCCAGCTCAAGGAGTTGATCCCCGGTGCCGAGAACTGGCCGCGCTTCGTGCGCAACGAGTCCGAGCAGTTCGAGGCGCGGGTGGCCATGGTGCAGGTAGAGCAGAGTCCGTCGATTCTGCTGGCTGGCATGGAGGGCTCGAGGCTGCCGATCGCCGTGGCCCACGGTGAGGGACGCGCCGAGTTTCGCGACAGCGCCCATCTGCGCAGCATGCAGGGTAGTGCGCAGGTTGCCCTGCGCTATATCGACAATTACGGCCAGGTGACCACCCACTACCCGGCCAACCCCAACGGTTCGCCTTCTGGCATCACCGGCCTGACCACCCCGGACGGTCGTGTCACCATCATGATGCCGCACCCCGAGCGCGTGGTGCGGGCGGTCACCAACTCCTGGCGCCCCGCGGAATGGACCCGCGACGGGGCCTGGATGCGTCTGTTCCGCAACGCTCGCGTATGGCTGGGCTGAGTTCGCTCCCGGCGAAATGAAAGAGGCGGCCCCGGGCCGCCTCTTCGTTCCACGCTGTTCTGGCTCGTCCCTGCCGTGATGCTGCGAATCCGACAGGCGCTCTGCCTAGCCTCAGGCGCGCTGCTCCATCTGGGCAAACTCGTCGCGGGAGGCGAGAAACCCCTCCAGCACGGCCTGTTCCGCCTGTTTCTGCTTGATCACCGAGGTCAGGGCGGGATAGAGAGCCGGAACGGTACTGGCTTCACGCAGATGCTTATAGAAGCGCAGCGAGGTTTCGGCATCGTTCACCGCCTGGGTCAGGGTCTCGAAGGCCAGAAAAGGCGTATTGATGAAGAAGGGAGGAGGCACGGTAGCCTGAGAAGGCTGAATCGCATGGGGTTCCGATAGGCCCAATTGGCGCGAGAGACGGCGCAGTTCCTCTACGCGCATTTCGCACTGGATGCCGAGCGAGGCCATCAAGCGGCTCACGGCGGTATCGAAGGGCAGGAAGCTGAAGGCGAGGCGTCGGTAGCGTGCCACTTCGGCTCGCTCGTGTGCCTCTGCGAGTGTCAAGAGTTCATCCAGCACCAGGGCGAGCCTGGCGTTCGTTGTTGGTCTTTCTGGCATGGCGGTGTCCTCTTGTCGAAGGCCGAGCAACAGTCACTTCCCCCGCAAATCCTGCGGTTGACATGGTGCTCTAGAAATACCCCCGGTTTGCATGACCTTCATCAAGTTTCGCGACGTTTAGGTCTGATGAAGCAGTGATTCCATCCACTGGTATGACGTAAGCCACACGCATCCCCTATGCCCTTTCGTGGCCTCGTCCGACACAGCACTGAATCTTCACTATAGACGAACCGGCGAAAAACCATTGAAGGAAATTGAAACGAATGTTTGACAACTGTAGCCGTCGCGCCAGACTGCCTGGGTGGACGACACGAGACAGCAGGCATGACACGACAAGTTTTCCATGAGCGGGTGACACTGGCGTTTCAAGACCACGTCGCCGAGGTCACCCTGGCACGTCCACGCGAGCACAATGGCCTCGACTGGGCGATGATCGACGCGCTGCTGGCGGCACAGCAGCACCTGCGCGAACTCGAAGGGCTGCGTGCCGTGGTGCTCGAAGGTGAGGGAGAGAGTTTCTGTGCCGGACTCGACATGGCCGCGATCATGTCCCGCCCGGAGCGGCTGCCCTCGCTGCTGGCTCCCGACGAGCAGGGCATCAATCCGGTGCAGCGCCTGGCACTGGGCTGGCGCGATGCCGGCGTACCGGTGATTGCCGCCTTGCATGGGCATGTCTATGGCGGTGGGTTGCAGATCGCCCTGGGCGCCGATGTGCGTGTCGTACATCCCGAGGCCCGGCTGGCGCTGCTGGAGATCGTCTGGGGCATCATTCCCGACATGGGCATCAGCGTGACAGGCGAGAGTATTCGCAGCGACGTGCTGCGCGAGCTGGCCTGGACCGGGCGCAAGGTGGACGGTCGCGAAGCCGTTTTGCTCGGCTTGGCCACGCGTCTGGCCGACGACCCCCGTCGTATCGCACGCGATATCGCCACGTCGGTGGCGGCCCGCTCGCCCAAGGCAGTGGCCGCGGCGCGTGAACTTTTCTCCCGCTCGGCCGGCATGTCCGAGCGCGAGCGCCTGGCGCTGGAGGCCAGCCTGCAGCGCGGCCTGCTCGGCGGCGAGGAACAACTGGAAGCGGTGGCGGCCCGGATGGCCGGCCGCGAGCCGCGCTTCAAGGGTTCGTAGTGACCTCGCCATCGCTGCGGCCCTACCAGCACGAGGCCGTGCGCCGCGTCGTAACGCACTTCCGCAACTCCGACGAGCCGGCGGTGGTGGTGTTGCCCACCGGCAGCGGCAAGTCGCTGGTGATCGCCGAGCTGGCGCGACTCGCTCGCGGACGGGTACTGGTGCTGGCTCATGTGCGCGAGCTGGTGGAGCAGAACCATGCCAAGTACCTGGCCTACGGGCTCGAGGCGGATATCTTCAGCGCCGGACTGGGGCGCAAGGAGAGTGCACGCCAGGTGGTGTTCGGCTCGGTGCAATCGGTGGTGCGCAACATAGAGCGCTTCGACGCGTCCGCTCAACAACAGGGCCAATTCACCTTATTGGTGATCGATGAATGCCACCGGGTCTCGCCGGACAAGGACGCCAGCTACCGTCGCGTGATCGAACGCCTGCGCCGGGCCAATCCCCGGCTGAAGGTGCTGGGGCTTACCGCCACGCCCTATCGCCTGGGACAGGGCTTCATCTACCACCGCCATCACCACGGCATGGTGCGCGGTGACGACGACTGCTTCTTTCGCGACTGCGTGTTCGAGCAGCCGCTGCGGCTGATGGTCAAGCAGGGCTATCTTGCGCCGCCGAGACGTATCGATGCGGCGGTCGAACGCTACGATTTCTCGGCGCTGGTGCCGGGAGCGAACGGCCTGTTCCGGGAAGAGGAGCTCAACCGGGTGGCGGCGGGCAACCGCGCCACGCCGGGCATCGTCGCCGAGATCGTCGAGCGCGCCGCCAAGCGTCGTGGCGTGATGCTGTTCGCCGCCACCGTGGCTCATGCCGAGGAGGTGCTCGGCTACCTGCCGGCCGCCGAGGCGGCGCTGATCACCGGCGAGACGCCGTCGCGCGAGCGTGAGCACATCATTGCCGCCTTCAAGGCCTGCGAACTCAAGTACCTGGTCAACGTGGCGGTGCTCACCACCGGCTTCGACGCGCCTCACGTCGACCTGATCGCCATTCTGCGGCCCACCGAGTCGGTGAGCCTCTACCAGCAGATCGTCGGTCGCGGCCTGCGTCTCGCGCCGGGCAAGAGCGACTGCCTGATCCTCGACTACGCCGGTAACCCCTGGGATCTCTACGCGCCGGAAGTGGGTAGCCCGCGCCCGGCCTCGGACACCGAGCCGGTGCAGGTCGAGTGCCCCGCCTGCGGTCACGCCAACCTGTTCTGGGGCCGCAAGGAGGGCGAGATCGTCATCGAACACTTCGGCCGCCGCTGTCAGGGGCTGGTCGAGGACGAGTCGGTCAAGCGCGGCCAGTGCGACTTTCGCTTTCGCTTCAAGGTGTGCGGCGAGTGCGGCGCCGAGAACGACATTGCCGCGCGGCGCTGCCACGGCTGCCAAACCCTGCTGGTGGATGCCGACGACAAGCTCAAGGAGGCGCTACGCCTCAGGGATGCCCGCGTGCTGCGGGTGGCCGGCATGCAGCTCGAAGCCACCGTCAATGGGCGTGGGCTGCCGCGGCTCAAGGTCACCTACCATGACGAGGACGGGGTGAGCCTGAGCGAGTGGTTTGCCCTGGAAACCCCCGCCCAGCGTGCCGCCTTCGGTGCCGTGTTCCTGCGTGACCATCTGCGCGCACCGGGAGCGCGCTGGCAGCCGATGAGCGCGGAGGAAGTCATCGCCGAGCGTCGGCGTCTGCGCCACCCCGACTTCGTCGTGGGGCGCAAGGTGGGACGCCACTGGCAAGTGCGCGAAAAGCTGTTCGATTATACCGGGCGCTATCGCAAGGCCGAGACGGCGGAGTAGGCGAGTCGGCTCAGGTCGAACCTTCAGCCTGCCGGGGCTCGCTATCTTGCGTAGGTTCGGTGAAGGGCTCGCCGGAGTCGTCCTCCCCGGTGTCGCTATCCTCGAACGGCGAGAAGGAGGGGGCCTGTCTGCTGGCGGCAAGCTCCCCGAAAGCCTCCTTGAGAAGGGCGTTCTCGGGGTCCATGTCGATAGTGCCATGGAAAGTGCTGCCATCCTCTAGCATCAGGCACGGTGTCACGATCGTTCCCCTGACATTGGCGTCCTTGTGGATCGTGGCTCGATGCGATGCCACCAGATTGCCCTCGACCTCGCCAGAGACATGCAGGGTATGGGCGTAGACGTCACCGAGAATACGGCTACCATTCCCCAGGGTGACGGTATTCTGCTTGCAGGTGATCGTTCCCTCGACGTGCCCTTCGACGGTCAGGTCCTCACCGGCATCGATGTCCCCGTGTACGCTGGTGTGGCTGCCGATTACCGAAACGCTGGACCGTGTCGCGGACATCTCCTGGTGGGTCGGAGTCCGGTCGGCATCGGTGGTGACGACGCGTGTCGTCGTTGCCTCTGCCTCCGCTTGACGATGCTTTGCCTTGTGGAACATGCAGCCCTCCAAGATCGACGAGTAGCCATGCAGCCTAGCTCGCTTGTGGTGATGTCAAAGCGTTGAGCTATGCAGCATCCAGCGGTCTTTTCTCGACACCGCGCGCGAGGCCTGACACCTATAAGAAGTGATACGTGGACATGGAGTAGGAACGTGGGCATTCAGACATGGCTTATCTTTCTTGGCGTGGCCGCCATGACGCTGATCGTCTGGGATGGCGGACGGCGCAAGAGACAACGCCTGGCGACGGGCCTGCCGCCGAGCGCAGCGCCGGAAGCGGTGGCTGCCCGAGCGCATCCGCTTCCGGTCGAGCCGATTGTCGAGACGGCAAGTGTCGACACGCCGCCCGCCGCCCGTTTGCCCAATGTCCCCGAAGGCAGCCGTATCGGCTTGGCGACGCACGTGTCGGGCAATCTGGTTGCGCGTGAACCGGTTGTAGTCAAGGGCAGCATCGAGGGAGCCGTCATCGCCCAGGATCACTCTGTCATGGTGACGATGAGCGGTAGGGTGTCGTCGTATCTGGAAGGCCGTAAGGTCAGTGTCGATGGGCAAGTGGCAGGCATGGTCAAGGCCGGCGACAAGATCACGCTGCTGTCGCGGGCGCGCGTCGAGGGTAGCCTGCATTCCAGGCGCCTGGAATGCATCGCTGGCGCCCGCATTCGCGGGAAGGTGGCATCGGTGGAGCCGCTCGGCGGGATCCCGATGGTCGCTGGTACGAAGACTGAACCGGGCTTACCCTGACCCCTGCGCTCTTGCTAGACTGCGTGATTGACCTTCAGACGAGCCCTGCCGGGAGGCCAGGCCCCGCGTGAGCGAGATGCCCCAGACGGACACGCCGGAACGGCACGAGACGTCCGATGCCGCGGTGCAGACGGAGGCATTGGCGCGTCTGTTCGACGAGCCGATCACCGAGCTGCCCGAGGATCTCTACATTCCGCCGGAAGCGCTGCGAATCTTTCTCGAAGCCTTCGAGGGGCCGCTCGACCTGCTGCTCTATCTGATTCGTCGCCAGAATCTGGATATCCTGGCCATCGACGTGGCCGCCATCACTCGCCAGTACATCGAATACGTGGAGCTGATGAAGGCCATGGAGATCGAACTGGCCGGCGAGTATCTGCTGATGGCAGCGATGCTGGCCGAGATCAAGTCGCGTACGCTGCTACCGCGTCCGCCCAAGGAGGCGGGCGATGACGAGGAGGAGGATCCGCGTGCCGAGTTGATCCGCCGCCTGCAGGAGTACGAGCAGCTCAAGAGCGCTGCCGAGGCGCTGGCCGAGCTGCCGCGGGTGGGCCGCGACTGGTTCCCGGCGCGGGCGGCGCTGCCACCATTGCAGGCAAGGGTGATCCACCCCGACGTGGAACTCGACGAGCTGCTCGGGGCGCTGGCCGGCATCCTGCGCCGGGCCGAACTCAACCAGGCCCACCAGGTGGGGCGCGAGGTACTCTCGACCCGCGAGCGCATGCTGGCGATCATGGACCGGCTCAATCGCGAGCACTACACGCCGTTCGAGGCGCTGTTCACCCTGGAGGAGGGACGCGCCGGTGTTATCGTCACCTTCATGGCCATTCTCGAACTGGCCAAGGAAGCGATGATCGAAATCGTGCAGAACGCCCCGCTATCGCCGATCCATGTGCGTGCCCGGGCGCCGCGAGAGCAAGTCGAGGAGGAGGTCTACGACGACGGCACCGATGTCGAGAGCCCCTTTGCCGATGAGTCCTTTGCCGAAGAGTCATTCGTCAAAGAGCCTTTTGCCGTAGAATCCTTGATCGAAGCAGAGGAGAGGATGTCCGGGGAGGACGATACCGCATGACGGCCATGGAGCTGCCCGACAGCCTCGACGAGATTCTCGAGGCGGCGCTGCTGGCAGCCGCCGAGCCGCTGTCGCTGGAGCGCCTCGAAGGGTTGTTCGACGACCACGAGAGGCCGCAACGGCGCAGTCTGCGTGAGGCGCTGGAGCGCGTTGCGGCGCGCCACGACCGTGGTGCCATGGAGCTGATCGAGACGGCTTCGGGCTACCAACTGCGTATTCGTCCACGTCTTTCGCCCTGGGTGTCGCGCTTGTGGGACGAGCGTCCGCAGCGCTACTCCCGCGCCCTGCTGGAAACCCTGGCGTTGATCGCCTATCGCCAGCCGGTGACGCGCGGCGACATCGAGGAAGTGCGCGGGGTGGCGGTGAGCAGTTCGATCATGCGTACATTGGCCGAACGCGGCTGGATTCGGGTGGTCGGACATCGTGACGTGCCGGGCCGCCCGGCGGTCTATGCCACTACCCGCCAGTTCCTCGACGACTTCGGACTCAAGACGCTGGACGAACTGCCGCCCATGCATGAGCTGAAGGGGATGGCGGAGCCGATTTTCGAGGATGAGGCGCCGCCGCCGCCCAGCACTCTGCTGGCGCAGGCCGACGAGGCGGCGAGTGGCGATGAGGAAGACGTCGGCGACGACGACGGTTACGACCTCGATGACGAAGACGGCGAAGATAGCAAAGATAGTGAAGATGATGACGAGCGTATCGCCACAGAGGATACGCTTGCTGAAGCGACGGCCGGGACGGCCGACGTAGCACACGCCGGGAAGGCGTCCGACAGGCCAGGGCTGAGTTTCGCCGATCTCGAGGCACGCCTGGCCGAACGTGCCCGCACCAGCGTCGACGATGACGGCGGAGCGGGGGCGGAATCCACCGTAGACGAGAAGTCAGACGACACATGACCAGCAACACCGAAAAACTGCAGAAGGTCCTGGCCCGCGCCGGGCTGGGCTCGCGCCGCGAGATGGAAGCGGCCATCGAGGCCGGGCGCGTCAAGGTCAACGGCAAGGTTGCCTCCCTCGGCGACCGTATCGAGATGCGCGACCGGGTCGCCTTCGACGACCGTCCGGTGACCCTGCGCGGGGCCGAGGAAACGCCGCGCCGGGTGATCATGTACAACAAGCCGGAAGGCGAGCTGTGCACACGCAAGGATCCGGAAGGCCGGCGCACCGTATTTGAACGCCTGCCGCGCCTGAAGGGCGAGCGTTGGATCGCCATTGGCCGCCTGGACATCAATACCAGCGGCCTGCTGCTCTTTACTACCGACGGCGAGCTGGCCAACCGGCTGATGCATCCTTCCACCCAGATCGAGCGCGAGTACGCCGTGCGGGTGATGGGCGAAGTGCGCAAGGAGCACGTGGTGGCCATGGTCGAGGGCGTCATGCTCGAGGATGGCCCGGCGCGCTTTACCGACGTCCAGGAATTTGGCGGCGAGGGCATCAACACCTGGTTCCATGTGGTGATCATGGAGGGACGCAACCGCGAGGTGCGCCGGCTGTGGGAATCCCAGGGGCTGACGGTGAGCCGGCTCAAGCGGGTGCGCTACGGCAATATCTTCCTCGACAAGCGGGCCAAGGCGGGGGAGTGGGTGGAACTCTCCCAGGACGAAATCGACGATCTGGCCCTGGCGGCAGGCCTGGCGCCACGCAAGGTGCCCGAGCTGACGCCGGACGAGAAGAACCGCTGGAGCCGCGACAAGCACAAGCGTCGCCCGGTGCAGGCGATGCGTAAGCCCAGGAGCCCCAAGGGCAGATAGCGAACGCAGGCAGGACGAAAGTCAAAAAAGTCCTTGCCAGCCAAGGGTGTGATCAGTAATATCTGCACCCGTTCGGAAGGGTCGTTAGCTCAGTTGGTAGAGCAGTTGGCTTTTAACCAATTGGTCGTAGGTTCGAATCCTACACGACCCACCACTTCCGGACCTGGATGCTTGTTTAGCAAGTGCTGGGTCGTTAGCTCAGTTGGTAGAGCAGTTGGCTTTTAACCAATTGGTCGTAGGTTCGAATCCTACACGACCCACCAGATTTCGCGCCCTCGTCTCGAGAGAGACGGGGGCGTTCTGTTTTCCACTCTCGTCGCTTGAAAAACGAGGGCGCGGACCGCATCTTGTACCTTGCGTGAGGTGATCTGCGCCCGCCGATGGCCGACAGGTGCCGCGAACGGCGAAGTGGGTTAAACTCGCGTGACGGGTTGACGTGGCGAGAGACGCCGCAGCCAGCCCAGGCGTATCGCCCGTACGGAGCGTACGACTAGCGATATACCCGGTACACGCAGGGGGAGCCCCTGCCAGTCACAGTGGTAGACACGATGACGATCATGACTTCCCGCGTCGAGGTGCGTGAGCATCTCGCCCGCGCCTACTGCCCCACCCGCATTCCCGCCGAGGACGAGGCTCGCATCGAGGAGATCAAGCGTCTGCTCGTTCAGCACAATGCGGTGCTCGTCGCTCATTACTACACCGACGATGCCATCCAGCAGTTGGCCGAGGAGACCGGTGGCTGCGTGGCCGATTCGCTGGAAATGGCCCGCTTCGGTGCACGCCACGATGCCGATACCCTGGTAGTGGCCGGCGTGCGCTTCATGGGCGAGACGGCCAAGATCCTGTCGCCAGAGAAGCGTGTGCTGATGCCCACCCTGGAAGCGACCTGCTCGCTCGACATCGGCTGCCCGGCCGACGAGTTCAGCGCCTTCTGCGACCAGCATCCCGACCGCACCGTGGTGGTCTATGCCAACACCTCGGCGGCGGTCAAGGCGCGCGCCGACTGGGTGGTGACCTCCTCCATCGCGGTGGACGTCATCGAGCACCTGCAAGCGCGCGGCGAGAAGATCCTGTGGGCGCCAGACAAGCATCTGGGCAGCTACATCCAGCAAAAGACCGGTGCCGACATGCTGCTGTGGGACGGTGCCTGTATCGTCCACGAGGAGTTCAAGGCCAAGGGGATCGAGGACCTGAAAGGGCTCTATCCCGAGGCAGCCGTGTTGGTGCACCCGGAGTCGCCGGCCTCGGTGGTGGCGCTGGCCGATGTGGCCGGCTCCACCTCGCAGCTGATCAAGGCGGCCAAGGAGCTGCCCCACGACAAACTGATCGTCGCCACCGACCGCGGCATCTTCTTCAAGATGCAGCAGATGGTGCCCGAGAAGACTCTGTTCGAGGCGCCCACCGCCGGCAATGGCGCGACCTGCAAGAGCTGCGCTCACTGCCCGTGGATGGCGATGAATGCACTGGACAACCTGGCTGGCGCCCTGCGCGAGGGCAGCGGCGAGATCTTCGTCGACGCCGAGCTGCGTCGGGCCGCGCTCAAGCCGCTGGAGCGGATGCTCAACTTCAATTCCTGAGTGAAAAAGAACGCTGCTTCGCAGCTCGAAGGTAAAAGATAGAAGATTGAAGAAAAACACTGATGACTGGCCGAGATGAGGGCAATGCAAGCTTGCCTCTTCTTATCTGTTCTTATTTCTTCGTTCTTCTGTCTTTCCTCTTTAGAACTTCTCCATCGTCTCGCGATAACCGACGAAGTCCTCGCGCCGCTGCTCGATGCGCGCCAGGGCATTGCTGTCGCCACTCTGTTCCGCCACTCGGCGGGCCACGTCGAGCTGGCGGATGGCGCGATCGATCTCGCCGGTGAGCTGCATCTGCTCGGCCCGGGCCAGGTGGCCCCAAGCCTCGCGGCCGCTGCGGCCCGCGGCTTCGGCGAGCAGGGTGAAGACCTGTGGGTCCTCGGGGCGGCGGTCGGACAGCTCGCGCAGGATGCGGTAAGCCTCGTTGGGATCGCGTTGCAGCAGGGCCTCGCCCAGGATGCGGGTGGCCGGCATGTGGCCAGGCATCAGCCGCAGGATGCGTCGGCTGCGTTCGATGGCGTCGTCGTAGCGGCCAGCATCGAAAGCCACTTCGGCGGCACTCACCGGCATGATGGCCAGGTCGGGCAGTTCCTGGGCCAGGGTGTCGAGCTGGTTCAGCGCGGTATCGGTCTGACCCTGATGGGCAGCGATCAGGGCGTCCAGATAACGCCTGGCAACTTCCGGGGCGTTGTCTTGGGCCAGGCGCGTTGCCGCCTGCTGCGGATCGCGCTGGTGAACCGTCAGCAATGCCCGGGCGCGCACCAGGTGATAGCTCGGGTCACCCTCGCGGGGGCGCACGGCAGTGAGCTGAGAGGCACGGGATTCGGCATCGCTGATACGCGACTCGGTGAGCGGGTGAGTGAGCAGGAACTCCGGTGGGTTGCCCCCCTGTAGGCTCACCTGGCGCTGCATGGCGCGGAACATCCTGACCATGGCGTCGGGATCGAAGCCGGCCTGGGCCATGGTCTGCATCCCCAGGCGGTCGGCTTCCTGCTCGAAGCGCCGCGAGTAGGAGAGCTGATCCTGGATGAAGGCCGCCTGGGAGCCCATGGCGGCGGCGATGCCGGCGTCGCCTCCGCCGCTGGCAGCAATCAACATGCCGGCCAGCATCGCGGCCATGGCGGGTAGCTGGGTCTGCTCGGCCCGCGCCTGTCCCCGGGCAAAGTGGCGCTGGGAAAGGTGGCCCAGTTCGTGGGCCAGCACCGAGGCGACGGCATCCTCTTCGTTGGCGAAGGCGAACAGACCGGCATTGACACCTATCACCCCGCCCGGCACGGCAAAGGCGTTGAGGGCGCGGTTGTCCACCAGCGTGACCACGGTGCGAGTGTCGGAGAGTCCGCTGTGAGGAATCAGGCGCGATACCAGCGATTCCATGTACTCCTGTGCGATAGGGTCCTGCCAGAGCGGAGCCCGGGCGCGAAACTGGCGCAGCCAGGCACGGCCCAGGCGGAACTCCTCGCCGTGCATGGCCTGGCTGCTGCCGGTCAGGCTGGGTAGCCTATAGTCCTCCGTGGCGACCGTCGGGGCGGGGGCGGCCAGCGCCAGGGTCAGGGCCGTGGTAGCGGTGGTCAGGCAGAGTCGGGACTTGCGCAGCATGTGCCTATCTCGTTCGAAGCGGCGGACGGTAAACCATCCGACATTGATTCGGCCCGCAAAGTGCCTTTAAATCTCAAGGGTTTTGCACTTTCCTGCAAGGGCCGCTGCCTAACTTGCAGGAACGTTCGGTATTTTCCCGGGAGACGACATGGCTGTGCAACCAGATGATGTACTCGATGCCTGCGGCCTGCCCTGCCCGCTGCCATTGCTGAAGGCGAAGCAGGCGCTGGCCCGGCTCAAGGCTGGCCAGGTACTCGAGATCATGGCGACCGATGCTGGCTCCTGGCGCGACTTCGAAACCTTCGCCGAGAACAGCATTCATGTTCTGGTGGGGCGAGAGGAGCGCGGCGAGATCTACCATTACTGGCTGCGCAAGGGCGAGGAGCCCATCGCATGACCTTGCGCGAGGTTTTCAAGGGCTGGATCGAGCACTACTTCTCCGACGAGGAAGCGGTCATCCTGCTGGTGCTGCTGGTGCTCGGCTTCGCCGTGGTGATTCTCTTCGGCCGCATGCTGGCGCCGTTCCTCACCGCCCTGGTCATCGCCTTCCTGCTGCAAGGCGGCGTCAACGCCCTGACGCGGCGCGGTGTGCCGCACCTGATGGCGGTGACACTGGTCTTTCTTGCCTTTATCGGCGTGTTCCTGGCGCTGGCTTTCATCCTGATGCCACTGATATGGAATCAGCTCGTGGGGCTGGTGCAGGAGACGCCGCGAATCGTCGCCAGCGGCCAGCGCTGGCTGGACGACGTGCAGGAGCGCTACCCCAACCTGGTCACACCGGACCAGGTCCAGGAGTGGATCGCCGTGGCGGGACGCGAGCTGACCCAGTTCGGTCAGCGCGCCCTGACCCTTTCTCTGGCCTCGCTGGGCAACATCCTGGCGCTGATCATTTACCTGGTGCTGGTGCCGATCCTGGTCTTCTTCCTGCTCAAGGATCGCGAGCAACTAGTGAATTTCACGCTGTCGCTATTGCCCCAGCAGCGTTCGCTGATGACGCGGATCTGGCAGGAGATGGATACCCAGATCGCCAATTACGTACGCGGCAAGTTCGTCGAGATCATCATCGTCGGCACGGTATCTTTCTTCACCTTCGCCTTCTTCGGGCTGCCCTATTCGGCGCTTCTCGCCGTGCTGGTGGGGTTCTCGGTGCTGGTCCCCTACATCGGAGCCGCCGTGGCGACCCTGCCGGTGGCCGCCGTGGCCGGTTTCCATTTCGGCATGAGCGAGCAGTTCCTCTACGTACTGATCGCCTATGGTGTGATCCAGGCGCTAGATGGCAACGTCCTGGTGCCGATCCTGTTCTCCGAGGCGGTCAACCTGCACCCGGTATCGATCATCGTGGCCGTGCTGTTCTTCGGCGGCGTCTGGGGGTTCTGGGGCATCTTCTTCGCCATCCCCCTGGCAACGCTGCTCAAGGCGCTGGTCTATGCCTGGCCACGAGGCATCCGGCAATACCATGACGAGCAACAGCCCGATGAGCTGGAGCACCAGGTAGAGGAGTGAGGGAGCGCTTCGTCAGCGCGCCTGACGAAGCGCCTTGGGGGCTCAACCGGCGGCGTGAAGCGCCTGGGCGGCTTCCAGTACCTCCTGGGCATGCCCCTTGACCTTGACGCCGCGCCATTCACGGGCGAGCTTGCCTTCGGCATCGATCAGGAAAGTGCTGCGTTCGATGCCAAGATGCTCCTTGCCATACAACTTCTTCAGCTTGATGACGTCGAACAGCTTGCAGACTTCCTCGTCCTTGTCGGAAATCAGTTCGAAGTTGAAGGCCTGCTTGGCTTTGAAGTTCTCCTGGGCGCGAATGCCGTCCCGGGAGACCCCGAGAATGACCGTGTTGGCCGCCTCGAAATCGGCCTTGCGGTCGCGGAAGTCACCACCCTCGGTGGTGCAGCCGGGAGTGCTGGCCTTGGGGTAGAAGTAGACCACTACCTGGCGTCCCTTGAGCGCGGAGAGCGAGACGGTGGTATCGCCGGTGGCGGCGGCGGTGAAATCCGGTATGGGTTGGCCGATGGCAAGCGTCATGCGAGGCTCCTTGGCTGTAGTGAAAGGCGTTTCATTACACGCATGCCGGGGCACGCTGTCAAAGCGAGTGGCAAGAGCGCGTCGGCCGTGCTGTACAGGCTTGTGTGGCCTGAGTACCATTTACCCTTTGCTCGTGGCTCTTTCGATGAACGATGTCGATGTGCAACGCCCGAGCGCGGCATGAGCGGATATGGCGTAGAGGACAAGAGGATGATCACTGGCAGTATCGTCGCCCTGGCGACGCCGATGAAGGCCAATGGCGATATCGACTGGGAGGCGTTGCGCCGCTTGGTGAACTTCCACCTGGACAACGGTACCGACGGTATCGTGGCGGCCGGCACCACCGGCGAGCCGACCACCATGTCCTTCGCCGAGCACTTCGATGTGATTCGTGCGGTGGTGGAGGAGGTCGATGGCCGCATTCCGGTCATCGCCGGCACGGGAGCCAACGCCACCTCCGAGGCCGTGGAACTGGCACGCTATGCCAGCGAAGTGGGGGCCGACTACTGCCTGTCGGTGTGTCCCTACTACAACAAGCCCACCCAGGAAGGGCTCTATCGTCACTTCAAGGCGGTGGCCGAGGGCAGCCGCCTGCCGGTGATCCTCTACAACGTGCCCGGCCGGACCTGCTCCGATCTCTACAACGAGACCGTGATGCGTCTCGCCGAGGTCGACAACATCATTGGCCTCAAGGATGCCACCGGCAACCTGGAGCGCGCCGAAGACCTCATCGCGCGGCTCAAGGGCAGCGGTTTCATGCTCTACTCCGGTGACGATTCCACCGCCTGCGAGTTCATGCTGATGGGCGGCAATGGCGATATCTCGGTCACCGCCAACGTTGCGCCCAAGGCCATGCACGAGCTGTGCGTCGCTGCGGTGGCGGGGGACACCGATCGTGCCCACCAGATCAACACCCGACTGATGCCGCTGCACACCAACCTGGGCATCGAGTCCAACCCGATTCCGGTCAAATGGGCCCTGCATCGCATGGGCATGATCGAACAGGGCATTCGCCTGCCGCTCACCTGGCTGTCCAGCAAGTACCATGCGACGGTGGACGAGGCCCTGCAACTGGCTGGCGTAATCGACGATTGAGGCGGCGTGGAATGCTCCCGCCGCCCCGATACTCTGACTGCAAGGTGAATGCATGAATTCTGCGCTGAAATGGATGCCGCTGGTGGCCCTCGCTGCCCTGGCTACCGCTGGCTGCGCCCGCGAAGGCTTCTACGACGATCGCAACATCGATTATGTGAAGGCTCAGCGCAGTGCGCCCCTGGTATTGCCGGAGGGACGCAATGAGCAGCGTTATCGGGACGCCATGCCGGTACCGGAGGCTCAGGGTAGCCTGCGCACCGGTGGCGAGCGCTTCCGTGCACCGACGCCGGAGCGCCTGCCGGCGGGCCGCGAGGTGGAGCGTGATTTCGTCGAACGGCGCGAGGTCGGCAATGACCGCTGGCTGGTGGTGGGTGCCGACCCGGGCATGGTGTGGCCGCAGCTGCAGGATTTCGCTCGCGCTCGCGGCCTGCAGGTACAGGCCAGCGACGACGCGCGCGGCATGCTGGAAACGGCCCAGGGACGGTTGAGCGTGCGCCAGGGACTGCGCGCCGGCGACAGCGAGGTGCGTTGCGACCAGAACGGTCGCCCGGTGGCGGCCTGCCTCGATGCCCTGGAGCAACACTTCAGTGCGCGTAGTGCCACCGCCAGCGCCGCGTCGCTGGCCGGCCAGCAGATCTCCCGCGAGGATCGCTTGAGATTCGAGCAGCTCGACAGCGGCGAGTGGGTGGTGCGCATCCCGCTCGACATCGACCGCGTCTGGGCCGAGCTGAGCCACCAGCTGGAAGCCGATTTCAGCGTGGAGGGGCGGCGCGAGCTGCTCGAGCAGAATCCGCAGCAGCACGACTTCCTGGTCAACTACATGACCGCCTCCGAGCGTGAGCGTGGCATGCTGCAGATCATCCTCAGTCCCGATGTCCGCCAAATGCCCCAGGAGATCCGCCTGGTTCTCGAATCCAGCGGTCCCGAGCGCACCACGCTGAGGGCGGTCAACGAGAGCGAGCGGCGCTTTACCGAAGGGGACGCTCGCGAGCTGCTCGACCGGGTGTCGGGTCTGCTGCGCTGATGCCACTCGAGGGGGGCATCGAGCCGCTGCCGGTCGCGGGCAAGCTTTGCTTCGCCTCGCTCGGTAGCGGTAGCAAGGGCAACGCCACTCTGGTCAGCGATGGCGAGACCATGGTGCTGGTCGACTGCGGCTTCGGCCTGCGCGATGCCGAACGTCGCCTGGCACGCTTCGGTGTCCATCCTCGCCAGCTCGATGCCGTGCTGGTGACCCACGAGCACGGCGATCATCTGCGTGGTGTGGGCCCCCTGGCCCGGCGCCATGCCGTGCCGGTCTACATCACGCCGGGGACCTGGCTATCCGGGCGGCTGGGCGAGGTGCCCCAACGCCACTGGATCACGCCGCAGTCGCGTTTTGCCGTGAAGAGCCTCACCATAGACCCCATCACGGTGCCCCACGATGCCCGCGAGCCGGTGCAGTTTCGCTTCGAATCTCGCGACTGTCGGTTGGGGGTACTGACCGACCTGGGGCACCCCACCGATCATGTCGCGGCTGCCTTTCGTGGCTGCGATGCGTTGATCCTCGAATGCAATCACGATCGTCACATGCTCGAGGTCGGGCCCTATCCGCCGCGACTCAAGCGCCGGGTGGGGGGCAACTGGGGGCATCTGGCCAACGTACAGGCGGCGGCACTGCTTCAGTGCCTGGGGCTTGATCGCCTGCAGCGCATCGTCTGCTCCCATCTTTCGGAACACAACAACCGCCCCGAGCTCGCCCTCGAGGCTCTGACGCCGCTGCTCGACGGCGATGCGTCTCGCCTGACGATCGCCGCCCAAGACAGCGGGCTGCATTGGCAGGCGATCCACTGAACGGCCATCCTTATCGTCACGCGTCATATTTCTGGAGACTCCCATGGAAAAGCGCCAAGAACTCTACGCCGGCAAGGCCAAATCGGTGTATGCCACCGACGATCCCGATCTGCTCGTCCTGCATTTCCGTGACGACACCAGTGCCTTCGACGGCGAGCGCATGGAGTCGCTGGCTCGCAAAGGCATGGTCAACAACCGCTTCAATGCTTTCATCATGGAGAAGCTGGCTGCGGCGGGCATTCCCACCCACTTCGAGAAGCGTCTCTCCGATACCGAGAGCCTGGTCAAGAAACTCGAGATGATCCCGGTGGAGTGCGTGGTGCGCAACATCGCCGCCGGTGGCCTGGTCAAGCGTCTGGGCGTGGAGGAGGGGCGCGAACTCACTCCGCCCACCTTTGAGCTGTTCCTCAAGAACGATGCGCTGCACGACCCGATGATCAACGAGTCGCTGGCCGAAACCTTCGGCTGGGCAACGCCCGAACAGCTCGCCGAAATGAAGTCGCTGACCTTCAAGGTCAATGAGGTGCTCAAGCAGCTGTTCGCCGACGGCGACCTGCTGCTGGTGGACTACAAGCTGGAATTCGGCCTGTTCAAGGGCCGCATCGTGCTGGGCGATGAGTTCTCGCCGGACGGCTGTCGCCTGTGGGACGCCAAGACCCGCAACAAGATGGACAAGGATCGCTTCCGTCAGGGGCTCGGCGGTGTGATCGAGGCCTACGAAGAGGTGGGACGTCGTATCGGCGTCGAGTTCGCCTGATCGTGACAAACGCTCTTGTCGCTTCTGGAGGGCCCTGCGGGGCCCTTCGTCGTTTCAGGCGGTAACGATTTCCACCACTTCCATCACCGGCGTGCCGTCATCGTCAGCGCTGCGAAAGCGCACGTCGACGTCGCGCAGGCGCACGCCATATATTCTCTCTTCCGCTCCTTTGCGATAGGCCGGGCGCGGATCCTGGGCCAGCACCTGGCGGATCAGTTCGCGCAGCGAGGCGGCGTCCTCGCGTACGGCCAGCGCCGCTTCGGCCTCGTCGCTGAAGCGCACCGCCAGCTGCGGAGGCGGTTCGGGCGCATAACCGGCGCGGGCCTCGGGGTGCGCTTCTGCCCAGGGCAGGTAGGGTTTGATGTCGAGCACCGGAGTGCCGCTGATCAGATCGCAGCCTGCCAGTACCAGGCGTACCCCCGCGCGGCTATCGACCGCACTTAGTCGCACCAGCGACTGTCCCAGGCGGTTGGGTCGATGGGTGCTGCGGCTGGCGAAGACGCCGACCTTGGCATTGCCGCCGAGCCGCGGTGGGCGCACCAGGGGCGTCCACCGTGCTGGGCTCTGATGAAAGACGAAGGTCAGCCACAGATGGCTGAAGGCCTCGAGGCCGCGCACGGCAAGTGGGTCGTCATAGGGCGGGACGAGGACAAGGCTGGCGCATGCTGCGTTTGCCAGTCCGGGCTGGCGCGGTACGCCGAACTTGTCGGGGAAATCGCTCTCGATGTAGCCGATGGGCTGCACCGAATAGCGTTCCATGGGGGGAGGCGGGTTGCTCATGCCGGGGATTATGCCTGCCATTGGCCGCAGCGGCGAGCTTGTGTACTCTGCTTGCCGTGACGGTTCACGTGAGAGATGAGCAGAGACGATGGAAACGATGACGACGAACGATTCGCCGAACTCGGCGGCGCGCTCGCCACGGATTCTCTACCGCCAGGCCAGAGCCCGCGATGGCGCCGATCAGGCCGAGGTCTTCCATCACGCCGTGATGCAGGGCGCGGCCGCTCACTACAGCGTGGAGGAACGTGAAGCATGGGCCGCCACGATGCCTCGGGAAGCCAGCGTATGGGCGGCGCGCCAAACGCTCTACACGACGCTGGTGGCCACCTGCGATGGGCGTTGCGTCGGCTTCCTGGAACTCGACGTGCCCGGCGCCCACGTCCATACCCTCTACGTCTGGCCTTCGCTGGCGCGGCGCGGAATCGGCAGTACGCTACTGCTGCATGCCGAGCGGCTGCTGCTCGAGCACGGTCATGGCCGTGCCACCCTCGATGCCAGCCGCATGCTGGCCGAGAGCCTGCTGCGCCACGGCTGGCAGGATCTCGGCGTCGAGTGGGTCACACGTGGCGGAGTGAAGCTCGAGCGAAGGCGCCTGGAAAAGCGCCTCTCGGCAATAGAGACGTAACGCTACCTGCGTGGGGCTCGTTCAGGTGTTGCGTAGCTCAGTGATACGCATCGACAGGTCGATCGCCTTGACGTCCTTGGTCAGGGCGCCGCTGGAGATGCAGTCGACGCCGGTCTCGGCAATCTGGCGCAGGGTGGTCTCGTCGACGTTGCCGGAGGCCTCCAGCGTGGCCCGGCCGGCGTTGCGCTTCACCGCTTCACGCATGTCATCGAGGCTGAAGTTGTCCAGCATGACGATGTCGGCTCCCGCTGTCAGCGCCTGATCGAGTTCCTCGAAGCTCTCCACTTCCACCTCCACCGGCAGGTCGCGGGCGATGCTGCGCGCCTCCTTGACGGCGGCTGCAATGCTGCCGCAAGCAGCGATGTGGTTTTCCTTGATCAGGAAAGCGTCGTAGAGCCCGATGCGGTGGTTGTGACCGCCGCCGCAGGTGACGGCGTACTTCTGCGCCAGGCGCAGGCCGGGCAGGGTCTTGCGGGTGTCGAGCAGGCGCACCCCGGTACCGTCGAGCAGGTCGACGTAGCGCCGAGTGCGGGTGGCGGTGGCGGAGAGCGTCTGCAGCAGGTTGAGGGCGGCGCGTTCGCCAGTGAGCAGGATCCTGGCGGGCCCCTCGAGCTCAAGGAAGCACTGGTCGGCTTCCAGGTGGTCGCCGTCGGCGGCGCTCCAGCGCAGACGCACGCTGGGGTCGAGGCGTCGATAGATCTCCTCGACCCAGGCCACGCCGCACAGGACCGCCGGCTCGCGAGTGATGACCCGGGCCGTGGCCCACTGCGTTTCCGGAATCAGCTGCGCAGTGATGTCACCTGGGCCGACATCCTCGGACAGCAGATGGGCGGCGGCTTCGCGGATCGCTTCGACAAGGGCGTCCTGATAATGCATGGCGTGCCTTTTCATGTTCATGGAGCGTCGGGACCGTCATTATAGGGAATCCAGGTCCGTGACGTCAGGGGAGCGAGATGAGAATCGAGGAAGGCTGGCTTGAGGGCGTCCGACGCGTGCCGTCGCCCAATCAGGATGCGCGTCCGCAAGGTGAGGTCTCGGCAGTGGTGCTGCATTCGATCAGCCTGCCACCCGGCGAATTCGGCGGCGAGCACATCGAGCGGCTGTTCACCAATACACTCGATGCCGATGCCCACCCATTCTTTTCCGGTATCGCGCAGCTGCGCGTTTCCGCTCACCTGTTGATTCGGCGCGACGGCGAATGCGTGCAGTTCGTGTCTTTCGACCGGCGTGCCTGGCATGCCGGTCGTTCCTGTTGGATCGATGGGGGACGGGCGCGGCGGGCGCTGAACGACTTCACCGTGGGTATAGAACTGGAAGGTGACGAGGTTCATGCCTATCGCGACGCCCAGTACCGCGCTCTTGCCATGGTCACCAAGGCTCTCAAGGTAAACTACCCTGACATGAACTTCGCGCGCATCACCAGCCACGCGCGTGTGGCGCCGCTGCGCAAGACCGATCCCGGCGCGGCCTTCGATTGGGCCTATTTTCGCCAGTGTCTCAAGACGTTGGGTTGATCGATGCGGAGGTGGTCGGGGTAGGGCTAAAAGTGATCATACGGTAGTTTTATTACATTCGGGATATTTTCGAGTGAAACTATTGGCAGGGCTGCGTAACAGCTTGTGTTGCAATGCAATACTGTGAATGTGGAAAAAAATTCCACTCCTGTTTGATTGGCAGGAAGGCCACTTTACGGTATGTTCTACGCCATTCGTTGTATGCGCTTCTGTAAAATGACTACAACAGCCGCGTCGCGGCCTGACATTCCCCTGATCGTCAGTCGTGTAACCCCGCCCCGGCGCCTGGCCGCATGGGGCCACCTGACATCACATTGTCACTCGGAGAGACGTCTATGAGTCTGGAGGCAAGAGAAGATTTCGATCCGGTCGAAACCACGGAATGGCTGGATTCCCTGGAGTCGGTCCTGGATCGTGAGGGCGAGGAACGCGCCCGGTTCCTGCTGTCACGCTTGGCCGATCGGCTGCGCCGCGACGGCATGCAGGCACCCTTCTCGGTGACGACGCCGCATCGCAACACCATCCCGGTGCACCGTGAAGCGCCGATGCCGGGCGACCTGTTCATGGAGCGTCGCATCCGCTCGCTGATCCGCTACAACGCCATCGCCCAGGTAATCCGCAACAACCGCGCCAACCCGGGCCTGGGCGGACACATCGCCAGTTTCATGTCTGCCGCCACGCTCTACGACGTTGGCTTCAACCACTTCTTCCGCGCGCCCAACGGCGACTTCGAGGGCGACCTGGTCTACATCCAGGGCCACGTGGCGCCTGGCGTGTATGCCCGCGCCTACCTGGAAGGGCGCCTCACCGAGGCGCAGATGGACAAGTATCGCCAGGAAGTCGACGGCGATGGCCTCTCGTCTTATCCGCACCCCTGGCTGATGCCGGACTTCTGGCAGTTCCCCACCGTTTCCATGGGGTTGGGGCCGATCCAGGCGATCTACCAGGCCCACGTGATGAAGTACCTCGATTCGCGTGAGCTGAAGAACATGCACGATCGCAAGATCTGGTGCTTCATGGGCGACGGCGAGTGCGACGAGCCGGAATCGCTGGGTGCCATTCACCTGGCCAGCCGCGAGAAGCTCGACAACCTGATCTTCGTCATCAACTGCAACCTGCAGCGCCTGGATGGTCCGGTGCGCGGCAACGGCCGCATCATCGACGAACTCGAGGGCGTCTTCCGCGGTGCCGGCTGGAACGTGCTCAAGGTGGTCTGGGGCCGGCTGTGGGATCCGCTGTTCGAAAAGGACAAGAAGGGCATCCTGCAGAAGCGCATGGACGAGGCGGTCGACGGCGAATACCAGAACTACAAGGCCATCGACGGCGGCTACACCCGCGAGCACTTCTTCGGCAAGTACCCGGAAACCGCCGAGATGGTCAAGGACATGTCCGACGAGGACATCTGGCGTCTGAACCGCGGCGGCCATGACCCGTTCAAGGTCTACGCGGCCTATCACGAGGCGGTGAACAACGCCAACGGCCGTCCCACCGTGATCCTGGCGCACACCGTCAAGGGCTACGGCATGGGTAGCGGCGAGGGCGAGGCTTCCATGGAAGCCCACCAGGTCAAGACCATGGAATACGAGGCGCTGAAGAAATTCCGTGACCGCTTCGGCATTCCGCTGACCGACGAGCAGCTCAAGGAAGTGCCGTACTACAAGCCGGACGACGACTCGCCCGAGCTCAAGTACATGCACCTGCAGCGCGAGCGCCTGGGCGGCTACCTGCCACAGCGCCGCAGCGACTTCCAGGCGTTGACGATCCCTAGCCTCGAGGACAAGACCTTCGCCACCCAACTGGCCGGTTCCAAGGGGCGCGAGATCTCCACTACCATGGCCTTCGTGCGCATCCTCAACGGCCTGGTGAAGGACAAGAAGATCGGCCAGCAGGTCGTACCGATCGTGCCCGACGAGGCGCGTACCTTCGGCATGGAGGGCATGTTCCGCCAGCTCGGTATCTATACCTCCGAAGGCCAGAAGTACGAGCCCGTCGACAAGGGCCAGATCATGTTCTACCGCGAGGACAAGAAGGGCCAGATCCTCGAGGAGGGCATCACCGAGGCGGGGGCGATGTCGGCGTGGATCGCCGCGGCCACCTCCTACAGCAACCACAACTTGCCGCTGCTGCCGTTCTACATCTACTACTCGATGTTCGGCTTCCAGCGTATCGGCGACCTGGCCTGGGCCGCCGGCGACCTGCAGGCACGCGGCTTCCTGGTCGGCGGTACCGCCGGGCGCACCACGCTCAACGGCGAGGGCCTGCAGCACCAGGATGGCCACAGCCACCTGCAGGCGGCGATGATCCCCAACTGCCGCAGCTACGACCCCACCTACGCTCATGAGGTCGCGGTAATCGTCCAGGATGGCCTGAAGCGCATGTTCGCCGACAAGGAGAACTGCTTCTACTACCTGACGGTAATGAACGAGAACTACGAGCACCCCGAGCTCGAGAACGTCCCGGCCGATGACATCATCAAGGGCATGTACCTGCTGCGCGAGCAACAGGGCGACAAGGGCCACGTGCAGCTGCTCGGCTCCGGCACCATCCTGCGTGAGGTGGAAGCCGCCGCCAAGATGCTGGCCGACGAATGGGGTGTGGGCTCCGAGGTGTGGAGCGTGACCAGCTTCAACGAGCTGCGCCGCGAGGCGCTGCTGCTCGAGCGCGAAGCATTCCTCAATGCCGCCGACGAGCCGGTCAAGCCGCATGTCACCCGCTGCCTGGAAGGGCGCAAGGGGCCGGTCATCGCCTCCACCGATTACATGCGTCTGTTCGCCGACCAGGTACGTGCCTGGGTGCCGACCGACTACCATGTATTGGGAACCGACGGCTACGGCCGCTCCGATACCCGCGAGAAGCTGCGCCACTTCTTCGAGGTCGATCGCTACTTCGTGACCGTGGCGGCGCTCAAGGCGTTGGCCGACCGCGGTGAGCTGGATCGCAAGGTCGTTGCCGAGGCGATCAAGAAGTATGGCATCGATCCCAACAAGCCCAACCCGCTGACGAGCTGATCCGGTGGCCAGGCGGGCCCGGGCCCGCCTGTTCCAGGCACGATTTGGAAGGAGCGCGACCTTGAGTAGCGAAATCATAAAAGTTCCCGATATCGGCGGCAGCGAAGACGTCGAGATCATCGAAATCGCGGTATCCGAAGGGGATGTCATCCAGCCCGAGGACACCCTGATCACACTGGAATCGGACAAGGCCAGCATGGACGTGCCGTCACCCAAGGGCGGCAAGGTGGTGCGCGTGCTGGTGAAGGAGGGCGACACCGTCTCCGAGGGTGACGACATCGTCGAACTCGAGGTGGAAGGCGGCGGCACAGACGATGCCGGCTCTCAGGGCAAGGAGGAGAAGTCCGAGGCCGAGGCTCCCAGGCAGCAGGCACAGGCCGCCGAAGAAAAGCCGGCAGCCAAGCCATCTGGTGGCGGCAAGCGTACCGTCGAGATCAAGGTGCCCGACCTGGGCGGCTCCGAGAACGTCGAGATCATCGAAGTGGCGGTCGCCGAGGGCGATGAGATCAGTGAGGAAGACACGCTCATCACCCTGGAGTCGGACAAGGCCTCCATGGACGTGCCCAGCCCCTACTCCGGAAAGCTGGTTTCCCTCACCGTCAAGGAGGGCGACACCGTCTCCGAGGGCGACGTGATCGGTACCATGGAAATTGCCGGCGAAGGCGGCGAAGTGGCCGAGCCGGAAGCCGTCGAGACCACGGCCGAGCCCGCCGAACAGGCCGAGGCCCCGGCCGAGGAAGAGGCGGTCAGCGGCGAGCCCGAGCGCAAGGAGATTCGCGTTCCCGATCTCTCCGGCTCGAGTGACGTGCCGATCATCGAGATCGCCGTTAGCGCCGGCGACGAAGTCGACGAGGAAGACCCGCTGATTACCCTGGAGTCCGACAAGGCCTCCATGGACGTGCCGAGCCCCTACAAGGGCAAGCTGATCGAACTCACCGTCAAGGAGGGCGACACCGTCTCCGAAGGCGACCTGATCGGCTATATCGAGGTGGCGGGCGCCAAGCCGCGGGCGGCGACGCCCAAGGCCAGCAAGGCGCCGAGCGAGCCGAGCGAGAAGCCGGCATCGCCCACCCAGGCCAAGCCGACTCCATCCGGCACGCCGAGCCCCGAGGCCCAGATGGCGGCCCACAAGCCGCGCGACGGCAAGCTGGTCCACGCCGGCCCCGCCGTGCGCATGCTGGCCCGCGAGCTGGGCGTCGACCTGGGGCTGGTCAAGCCGAGTGGCCCCAAGGAGCGCGTGCTCAAGGAGGACGTGCACGCCTACGTCAAGCAGGTGATGGCGGGGCAGGCCAAGGCGCCGGCCGCCGCACCGGCGGCGGCGACTGGTGGCGCTGGCATTCCGCCGGTGCCGGATCAGGACTTCAGCCAGTTCGGTGAAGTGGAAGAGAAGCCGATGGGCCGCCTGCTCAAGATGGGCGCCACCAACCTGCACCGCAGCTGGCTCAACGTGCCCCACGTGACCCAGTTCGACGAGGCCGACATCACCGAGCTGGAAGCCTTCCGCAAGTCGATGAAGGCCGAAGCCGAAGCCCAGGGTGCCAAGCTCACGCCGCTGCCGTTCCTGATCAAGGCGTGTGCCTTTGCCCTGCGCAAGTTCCCGCAGTTCAACGTCAGCTTGAAGAGCGACGGCGAGACCATCGTGTGGAAGAAGTACGTCCACATCGGTATCGCGGTCGATACGCCCGACGGGCTGATGGTGCCGGTGATCCGCGACGCCGACAAGAAGTCGCTGATCGATTTGGCCAAGGAGAGCGTGGAGCTGGCCGGCAAGGCGCAGTCGAAGAAGCTCAAGCGCGAGGAGATGACCGGCGGCTGCTTCACCATCTCGAGCCTGGGCTCCATCGGCGGCACCGCCTTCACGCCGATCGTCAACGCCCCGGAGGTCGCCATCCTCGGCGTTTCCAAGGCGCAGATGAAACCGGTGTGGAACGGCGCCGACTTCGAGCCGAGGCTGATGATGCCGCTGTCGCTCTCCTACGATCACCGGGCCGTCAATGGTGCCGATGCGGCACGCTTCACCGCCTTCCTGGCGGCGGCGCTGAGTGACATCCGACGCCTGCTGATGTAATCATTGTCGAAAGCTGTACCGACGGCGCCCTGCGGGGCGCCGTCGGTGTCTGGGGCCTCCACTTTCGGGTGGGGATACCAAAGTGCAACCCCGCCTTAATTGGCTGATAATGCAGCGGCTTTGGTCAGGCAAGCAGAGCTCGTCCGGCAGCGTGCGGTTGTCTGGTGCCTCCGCCGCGGTTATCGTTCATGACATTCCGTTTACTCACAAGAATTTCCACTCTCTCAAGGAGCAGCTAGATGCGTTTGATCCTGTTGGGCGCCCCGGGTGCCGGCAAGGGCACCCAGGCCCAGTTCATCTGCGAACGCTATAACATCCCGCAGATTTCCACCGGCGACATGCTGCGTGCTGCCGTCAAGGAGGGCAGCGAGCTGGGCCTGAAGGTCAAGGAGATCATGACCAGCGGTGGTTTGGTGTCCGACGATCTGATCATCTCACTGGTCAAGGAGCGCATCGCACAACCCGACTGCGAGAACGGCTTCCTGTTCGATGGTTTCCCGCGCACCATCCCCCAGGCCGATGCCATGAAGGAGGCCGGGGTCAAGATCGACCACGTACTCGAGATCGCCGTGGCGGATGAGGAAATCGTCAAGCGATTGGCGGGACGCCGGGTGCATCCAAGCTCCGGTCGTGTCTACCACGTCGAATACAATCCGCCCAAGGAAGAAGGCAAGGACGACGTCACCGGCGAGGCGCTGATCCAGCGTGACGACGACCGCGAATCCACCGTGCGCAACCGCCTGGCGGTCTACCACGAGCAGACCGCTCCGCTGGTCGACTACTACCAGCAGTGGGCCCAAGAGGAGCCTGACGCTGCGCCTGCCTATCATCGTGTGGAAGGCATCGGCAGCGTCGACGAGATCACGCGCAAGGTAACCGAGGCGCTGGACGGCTAACGTTTGCCAACGGCTCTCTTCTGCAGTGGCCCGCCTCGGCGGGCCACTGTCGTTATGAGCCATCGTCGTTACGGGCCATCGTCCCACGCTGCGCGGCGGCGTATAATGGTTCGCCCATGCTCTGACGCGATATTCCCTATGCCGATCCTGCTGGCCCTCGATGCCTCCTCCAGCGCCTGTTCCGCCGCCCTGCTCCAGCGTGACGATGCCGGGAGCGACTCGTTTCCCGCTTTGCCCTGACGCCCCGTGAGCATACTCGCCGGCTGCTGCCGATGATCGACGAGGTCCTGGCCGAGGCTGGCGTGACTGCCGCCGAGCTGGATGGCATCGCCTACGGGCGCGGCCCCGGCTCCTTCACCGGGTTGCGTATCGCTGCCGGTACGGCTCAAGGGTTGGCTTATGGTTTGGGTCTTCCGCTACTCGGCGTATCGACGCTCGAGGCGCTGGCCCTCGCGGCCCATCGTCGTCACGGTGTCGCGAATGTGGTCACCGCCATGGATGCGCGCATGGGCGAGATCTACGTCGCCGCCTGGCGCTGTCGTGACGGTGCGACAGAGGCGCTGCTCGCGGAGGCCGTGATGCCGCCCGAGCACCTGCGGCTGCCGCCGCTGGACGAGGGCGATGGCTGGTATGCCATCGGCTCCGGCTGGTCGCTGTGGGAGGCGATACCGGCTGAGGTGCAGGCGAGCATCGGCCAGCGCGACGCCGAGTCGGAACCGGCGGCCGAGGAGATGGTCTTGCTGGCCGCCCGAGACTATGCACAGGGTGCTCGCCCTGCCGCCCATGAGAGCCAGCCGATCTATCTGCGCGATCAAGTGGCGTGGCAGAAGGGCAAATGAACCGTCGCGACCGGCTGCGAGACACTGAGCCAGAAAGCGGCGAGCTGACGTTGTGCCGCGAAGGTGACTCCCTGGTGCTGGCCGGTGATCCGGCCCTCTACGGCAAACCGCTAAGGGTGGACTTCGCCGAAGGGCGGGCGGCACATCGGCGCCGCTTCGGCGGTGGCCGCGGCCAGCTCATCGCCCGGGCCTGCGGCCTTGCTTCAGGCATCACGCCCAGCGTGATAGATGCCACCGCTGGCCTGGGGCGCGATGCCTTCGTGCTGGCGAGCCTCGGCGCCGAGGTGCTGCTGATCGAACGCGTGGCGGCGATCCATGCCCTATTGGAGGATGGCCTGGCGCGCGCCGCCAGCGATGCCGATACGGCCGAGATCGTCGCCCGCATGCACTTGGCGCATGGCGATGCCACCCGCGATCTCGCCGCGCTGGTTGCCGCCAGCACGGTGGCGCCCCAGGTGATTCACCTCGACCCCATGTTCCCTCACCGTGAGAAGTCGGCGCTGGTGAAGAAGGAGATGCGCCTGTTCCGCGAACTCGCTGGCGACGATGCCGACGCGCCGCGCCTGCTCGAGGCGGCGCTGGACGTGGCCACCCACCGCGTGGTGGTCAAGCGTCCGCGCAAGGCGCCGCCCATCGCCGGCCCGGCGCCGCAGCACGTCATCGAAGGCAAGACCAGCCGCTACGACCTCTACGTTCACCGCTCGCTCAAGACTTGACGTGGTGCTGGTTCGATCTGTGCATCGGCCTTGCCCCCGGGTCAGCCTCGGGTATGTGACCTACCCGTGGCTGACGAGCTGCAATCGATGCCGCAGCGCCGGATCGAACAACTCGCCGGTCTGCTGCGCGGCGCGGCGCAGCCGTTCGTCGTACCACAGCAGCCCGTCCTCCTCCCAGATCCAGCCTTCGGTTTCCAGGCTCTCGATCAGGCTGGCGAACAGCTTGCGATCGAAGAACTCCGGTGCGTCGCGTCCGGAGAGCAGCGCCAGGCGCTCGGCCAGTTGCTGGCTGCGCTCGGCCAGGGCTTCGCGTCCCAGCTTGCCGGGCGCCTGGTCGAGCAGGATGGCCAGCAGCAGGTAGCCGCGCTCCAGCGAAGGTTGCATCAGGCGTCCCAACAGGTGCAGCTGCTCGCCGGCTTCCAGCGCCTCGGCGCGCTGCCAGCCGCTCCCCCGGCGCTCGAGCAACCCTTCCGCGCATAGCGCGTCAAGCATCTTGGGCAGGGCTTGGGACAGGGCGCTCGGTTCGAGGAACAGTTCACGCGCCAGGATTGGCCAGGGCGGGGCGAGTCGGGCCAGCAACGTATCGAGATCGTGACGCGGAGCATGGCGAAAGGCGAAGGCGGCGAGGCCGGCCAGGGCGAAGAGGTGCAGTACGTTGTTGCGATACCACACCAGCAGGCTGGCTTGCTCCGCCGTCGCCGTGAGAATGTCGCCGAGCGGATGCGGCCGGCGCTCGATCATGCCCAGGGCGACGACATGATCGATCCATTGCTCGGGTTCGCCCTGGGGCAGGCTGGTGTGCTCGCCTCCCGGACAGTGGCGTTGCAGTGCCGCCAGCAGCGCCAACTGGCGCGACATCAGGCTGGCCTCGATCGCGTGGTGGGGCGTGGCCAGCAGGACCAGTGCCACCAGGTTGACCGGGTTGAGCGCTGCGGCAGCATTGATTCGCCGGGACAGCTCGTCGCCGATTCGGGGCACGGCCTGGCTAAGCCAGGCCGGTTTCGCCTGGGAGATGTCGTCGCGCCAGCCTGGCGTGCCGGCATCGAGATAAGGGCCCAGAAGCAGCGGCTCGCCAACGTTGACGGCGACCTTGCCGAAGGGCTGACGCAACTGACCGACGACCCGCAGCAGCGCCCAAGGCGTCTCCTTGCGTTTCTTGCCGCCGCGCATTTCGCGCTGATAGCTGGCGTTCTCGATGATACGTTCGTAACCGATGTAGACCGGGATGAAAGCCAGCCGGGTCGGGTTACCGCTGCCGGCGCTGCGGTAAAACGAACGTAGCGTCATCGACAGCATGCCGGGGCGGGGGCGAGCATGCGTCCGCTGCGTGAGCGTCCGCCTTCGATGAAATACTCCAGCGGATGGCCGCGCTCCAGTAGCCGGTGCAGGTACTCGTTGAAGACTGCCGCATAGAGCGGCTTGTCGCGGAAGCTACGGCGCATGAAGAACGCACCGCCGCGGCGCAGCAACGGACCGATCAGCGGCATGTCGAGGTTGCGTCCGGCGGCAATGTGCGGCGGCATCAGGCCGTCGCGATAAAGCACGTAGGAGAGCAGCAGGTAGTCGATATGGCTGCGATGGCAGGGTACGTAGACCAGCGTATGGTCGCCGGCCAGTGCCTTGACTCGTTCGAGGCCACGCACCTCGACGCCGTCGTACAACCGGTTCCACAGCCGGCGCAGCAGGCCGTCCATGAAGCGCAGCACCGGGTAGGTCATGTTCGAGGCGATTTCGCGCCCGTAGCGCAATGCACGCCGCTGCAAACGCTCTGGCGAGCGCTTTTCGGCTGGCGCCAGCTCGCCGATCACCCGGCGCACTTCGGGGCTGGCCGCCACGCCCTCGATCAGGGTGCGGCGGTGGGAAAGATCGGGGCCGAGCACGCGCGTACGCATACGCCGGAAGTGGATACGCAGCAGTCGGGCACTCTTGCGGTTGGCCACGGCGGGGCCACGCTTGTCGAGCAGGTCGCGCAGGCGTAGCGGGGCGCCGAAGTGGACTTCGACACTCTTGCCGTTGACCAGCACCGATAGCGCCCGGCGCAACCGCCCGGTCAATTGCCAACTGTCGGCGGCCAACAGGCGCCAGAAGCCGAAGCGCTTGCCGGGAGCGCGTCCCCAGAACACGCTTACCGGGATGAGTTGGATATCGGCCTGGGGATGGGTGGCCAGGTGTTCCAGCGCCTGGCGAAAGGGAGCCTCGAGCGCACGCGTCCGCCGCCATAGCCGGCGCTGCCTGGTAGGGAGTGCGACGCTGGCCGGCAGTTCGATACCATCGAGGTCGATGCTTCCACGCGCTGGGGGCAGCCCATGGCGTTTGCACAGCACATCGAGCAGCAGGGCGTCGGAGAGTGCTGGGTGAGGTAGCACGTAGAGCGTGGGCAACCCAGGATCGATACCCAGGTCGCTGGGATCGGGCTCGATGAGCCGGGTCTCGACCCAAGCCTTGATTATCCCTTTTAGCGGGGCATGAAGTAGTGTGAGCAGTGTCTGGGCCAGGGCCATCCGATTGCCTCGAGGTCGAACCAGGGGCCAGTATAGCGATGGCGTCTAGCTGGGTCAGGTGCTTTCCTGATTGAGAAAATGTGCATCAACCACATGGATTAGCGAACGGGAGCATGCCATGCATGGCGTGTGGCGAGACGGCAATCGGTTCGAACTGCTGGCGGAGGCTTCGTGCTTTCTGCCGGTGATGTCCGCTGCCATCAAGGAAGCACGCCACTCGATCCTTATCGAACTCTACCTGATGCAGTCGGGCCGGCTGGCGACGGCATTGATCGATGCGCTGTGCCGTGCGGCGGGGCGAGGCGTCACGGTTGCCTTGATGCTGGATGCCTACGGGGCCATGGGGCTTGGCAGTGAGGACCGTCGACGCCTGGAGGAGGCTGGCGTGGCGCTGAGGCTGTTCAATCCGCTGGGGTGGCGTTCACTGACCCGCAACCTGACCAGGGATCACCGCAAACTGATGGTGATCGACGGCCGTATTGCCTTCACTGGCGGTTTCGGCGTGGTCGACGAATTCCTCGACGCCTGGTACGAGGTCGCGGTGCGCATCGAAGGGCCGGTGGTTGCCGACTGGGTACGGCTGTTCTCGCGATTGTGGGATTCGACGCTGACGCGTGGCTCGGGGTCGGCGGCTCTGGTTCGACACCTGCAGCTCGAACTCAACCCGCAGGAGAATGGCCGCGGCATGCGTGGCCGGGTGGTATGGGGCCAAGGCTATCGCTACCAGGCAATTCGTCACTCGCTTTATGGGCGGGTGTCGTCAGCCCAGCGCCGCATCTGGCTGTGCACGCCTTATTTCGTGCCCACCTTCAGCCTGCGCATGCGGCTGGCGCGGGCCGCCCGCCGTGGGGTCGACGTGCGCCTGCTGCTGCCCGGCCACGACCATGACCACCCCTGGGTACGCTATGCCGGTCAACGCTTCTACCGGCGCCTGCTGCGTGCCGGCGTGCGGATCTTCGAGTTCCAGCCGGCCTTCATCCACGCCAAGTTCTCATTGGTCGACCAGTGGTCGAGCCTGGGGTCGTGCAATTTCGATCATTGGAGCCTGCATTGGAACCTGGAGGCCAACCAGGAAGTGGACGATGCCCGCTTCGCCAATGAGGTAGCGGCTCTGTTCGAGCGCAATTTCGCCGCCAGCCGCGAGATCACCCACCAGGCCTGGGTGCAGCGGCCGCGCTGGCAGCGCTTCAAGGAATGGTTATTCGGCAGCTTCGACGCCTGGTTGACGCGGCTGCGCTAGCCACGAGCCACAAGTCACAAGTACAAGCTAAGCTGCAGCCCGAAGCGCTTACCGCTTGCCCTTGCCGCGCCCGGCGGGCTTCTTCTTGCGCGGCATGGGCTTGGGCGTCTCCGGCGGTACGCGGTAGTGCAGGTAGAGATCCAGTACCAGGTCGGGCAACTGACCGGCCAGCGACTCCAGGCGTGCAGTGTCCGCGGTCATGTCGGCCATGTCCGGCTCGTCGTCGAACAGGCCGGAAAGCGCCATGAACGGTAGCAGTAGGGTGGCGACCGTCTCTTCATCCTGCTCGAACCAGGCGGCTTCATCGAGGAAGACGCCTTCCATGAAGCCGGCGCACCAGTCGCCGATGGGCGTCTCCTCCGGGGCCGTGCCGTCCAGGGTGAGTTCGAAGGGCAATTCGGGCAGGCCGCCCTGTTCCAGGGTGTCGATGGCGTTGCCGCGCAGCTTCTCCAGCAATCCGAGGATCTCGCTGCGTTCGCTATCGTCGGCAAAGGCCGGCTCGCCGTGGAACAGTTCGGCCACCCAGGCGGCGGGCTCCACTTCACGCGGCGCCACGGCCAGGGCGACGAGGAAGCCATGGGCCGAGATCAGGTCCAGGGCATCGGGATCGACGCGTTCGGAGTCGAGGAAATCGTCGAGGCGCTCGAGTTCTTCGTCCTCGAGCAGAGGGTGGGGCAGGGGCGTATCGGACATCGGGCCTCTCGCATGGCATCGTGAAGGCGAATCGTGGCCGCGCTGGGCTGGACAGCGGCGTGGCGGGACGTCATTTTAGCACCCATGAAACGACCCGTGCTCCCCGAACCTTGCCCTGAGTGGCTGGCAAGCCTCGACGAGGCTGCGCTTCACCAAGCCCTGTTGGACAGGGTGGAGGCTGCCTGGCAGCTGTGCCGCCATTACCATCCCGAGCTACCCCGGCCCAAGGTCTGGTGCGACCTGCGCGGCAAATGCGCCGGCCAGGCCCACTACGGCCGTGGTGGGCTGCGCTTCAACCGAGTGCTGTATCGCGAGAATCGCCAGGCCTTTCTCACCGAGGTGGTACCGCACGAAATGGCCCACTGGCTGGTGCGGCACTTGAGCGACGGACACCGGGCTAGGCCCCACGGGCGCGAGTGGCGCACCGTGATGGAACGGCTGTTTGGGCTCGAGCCGCGAGTGACCCATCGCTTCGATGTCGAACGCGCGAGCCCCACGCCTTATCGCTATCATTGTGGCTGCCAGGAGCACTTCTTCACTTCACGTCGTCACTCGCTGGCGCGCAATGGACGCCGCTACCGCTGTTTGTCGTGTGCTCAGACCTTGGTCTATCAGCCCTTTGTAGAGCATGGAAAAGTTACTACAAATGTATGATTCATAAAGAAAAAATCGTGATACCAAGGTCTAAGAGTTAGGCCCGCTTCGACGGTATATGCTGAAGGGCGAATCTGATGCCGGCGCAATCCATAACAAGGCAGCCGGTAACATCCACCGAGAGGGTGCATCTCCTGGAAGAGGCTAGCCAATGACCGATCAGAAAGTCTATCCGGTACGCGACGACATCGCCGCCAACGCCTGGATCGATCGTGAGAAGTATCAGGCCCTGTACAAGCAGTCCGTCGACGACCCTGAGGGCTTCTGGGCCGAACAGGCCAAGCGCATCGAATGGTTCAAGGCGCCGACGAAGATCAAGCATACCTCCTACGACCCGCACGACGTCGACATTCGCTGGTTCGAGGACGGCACCCTGAACGCCAGCGTGAGCTGCCTCGACAGGCACCTGGAGACACGTGGCGACCAGACAGCGATCATCTGGGAAGGCGACGATCCCAAGGACTCCAAGCACGTCAGCTACCGCGAGCTGCATGCCAAGACCTGCCAGTTGGCCAACGCGCTCAAGGAACTTGGCGTTCGCAAGGGCGACGTGGTCACTCTCTACATGCCGATGATTCCCGAAGCGGCCGTGGCCATGCTGGCCTGCGCCCGCATCGGTGCCGTGCACTCGGTGGTCTTCGGTGGCTTCTCTCCCGATGCTCTGGCCCAGCGCATCATCGGCGCCGACTCGAAGTTGGTGATCACCGCCGACGAGTCGGTGCGCGGTGGCAAGCAAGTGCCGCTCAAGGACAACGTCGACGCCGCCCTGACCCGCAAGGGTACCGAGGTTTGCGAGAACGTGCTGGTGGTCAAGCGCACCGGTGGCGAGATCGAGTGGAAGGAAGGCCGCGACCTCTGGTACCACGATCTGGTCGACAAGCAGGCGACCGACTGCCCGGCCGAGGAGATGAACGCCGAGGATCCGCTGTTCATCCTCTACACCTCCGGCTCTACCGGTGCTCCCAAGGGGCTCAAGCACACTACCGGCGGCTACCTGGTCTATGCCAGCCTGACCCACCAGTACATCTTCGACTACCAGGATGGGGAGGTCTATTGGTGTACCGCCGATGTGGGCTGGGTCACCGGCCATAGCTACATCGTCTACGGCCCGCTGGCCAACGGCGCCATTACCCTGATGTTCGAGGGCGTGCCGAGTTATCCAACCCACGGCCGCATGGGCGAGATCGTCGACAAGCACAAGGTCAACATCCTCTACACCGCACCGACTGCCATTCGTGCGCTGATGGCGCATGGCGACGGCGTGATGGATTCGAGCAAGCGCGACACGCTGCGCGTGATGGGCTCGGTCGGAGAGCCGATCAACCCCGAGGCGTGGGAGTGGTATTACCGCGTAATCGGCAACTCCAAGTGTCCGATCGTCGATACCTGGTGGCAGACCGAAACCGGCGGCATCATGATCGCGCCGCTGCCGGGCGCCATCGACCTCAAGCCGGGCTCGGCCACGCTGCCATTCTTCGGTGTACAGCCGGCGCTGCTCGACAGCGAGGGCAATGAGCTGAAGGGTGCCGTAGAAGGCAACCTGGTGATCAGCGACTCCTGGCCCGGCCAGGCGCGTTCGATCTGGGGCGATCACGACCGCTTCGTGCAGACCTACTTCTCCACCTACAAGGGATATTACTTCACCGGCGACGGCTGCCGCCGCGACGAGGACGGCTACTACTGGATCACCGGTCGCGTCGACGATGTGCTCAACGTCTCCGGCCACCGTATGGGCACCGCCGAGATCGAGTCCTCGCTGGTGGCCCACGAGGCCGTCGCCGAGGCCGCCGTGGTGGGCTTCCCGCATGACATCAAGGGCCAAGGCATCTACATCTACGTGACCCTGACCGAAGGGTACGAGCCCAGCGACGAACTCAAGAAGGAGCTGACCCTGTGGGTGCGCAAGGACATCGGTCCGATCGCCTCGCCGGACGTCATCCAGTGGGCGCCGGGTCTGCCCAAGACACGCTCGGGCAAGATCATGCGCCGCATCCTGCGCAAGATCGCCGCCAACGAGACCGATGGTCTGGGCGACACCAGCACCCTGGCCGATCCGAGCGTGGTGGATGATCTCATCGAGAATCGCGCCAACCGCTGATTTGTCCAGCACCTCCTGGTTGGCAGGAACAGCCAACCGAAAGATCGAACCTCGCCGGCCTTCGGGCCGGCTTTTTCGTCTCAGCGTACGCTGGCGATGGCCTTGGCCAGCTCGGCCTTGCTCATGCGGCTGCGGCCGGGTAGGTCGAGCTGCTGGGCGCGTTCGTAGAGCTCGTCGCGGGAGAGATTTTCCAATTCGGCCAGCTTAGCGCTGCGCTTGCCACGTGGTGCGGCCTTGCCGTCGCCCTGACCGGCTGCCTTCTTGCCCGTGCCGCGCTGGCCTGATGGGCGCTTCTTTGTCTCGCTACGCTTGGCCGCCGGCTTGCCGCGCTTATCCGGTTGGCTCTTGCCGGCGTCGTCGCGCGCCTCCTGGCCGGGCGGGCGGCCTTCGGCCAAGCTCTGCTTGAGTACCTGCATCAGGTCGATCACTTCACCGCCCTGTTCCGGCTCGACCTCGGGTTCGTCTTCCTCGCCCAGAGCGATCACATCCTCGCCGTGAGCCAGTTTCTCCTGGGCGCGGGCGATGATGCGCTGACTCTGCTGGTCCTGCAGCGCCTCGCGTTCGAGGTCCTCCTCGACCAGTGCATCGATGGCCTGCTGCATCGCCTTCACCCTGTTCTTGTCGGCCTTGGAAGGCTCGGGCAGGGGAATGTCATCGGGAGTACGCAGCTCTTCGGCGAAGCGCAGTGTCTCGGCACGCAGGATGCCTTTCTCGGCGATGATCGCCACCAGGTACTCCTTGCCGCGCATGACGAAGGTAGCGATACCGGCTCGCCCGGTGGCCTCCATGCTCTCGGCCAGCAGGCGGTAGGCCTTGGTCACGCCCTTGTCGGGGGTCATGAAGTAGGCGCGCTCGAAGTACATCGGGTCGATCTCGTCGAGGCCGACGAAGCGCTTGAGGTCGATCTCCTGGGACTTCTCCGGCGCCAGCGACTCGAGTTCACGGTCCTCCACCACGACGAACTCATTCTTCTCGACCTCGTAGCCGCGGATCAGCTCGTCGTAGTCGAGCACGCGTTCCTCCTTCTCGCAGAAGTAGCGCCGTGCCAGCGGCGTGCCGTCGTTGTCGACCATGCGCAGCGACACCGGCTTGGGGCGGTTGGCCGGGTAGAGGTTGACCGGCAGGCTGACCAGGCCGAAGGTGATGGTGCCCGACCATAGCGGGCGCGGGCCGCTGGTGTGGAAGCGCTTCTTCTCCTCGCCCTGGGCCGATGCCTTTTTCTCCTTCGTCTTGCGCTTGTCCTTCGGCTTGGGCTTGGGCATGGCTTTCGATCTTGGGCTAGGCACGCTTGCGCTCCTTCTTCAGGCTGGCCTCGAGTGCCTTGGAGAGGTCATCGGAAGCCTCGCGGCGACGAATAGGCGTGACCTTGACGCTCTTGCCGCGCCGCTTGGCCTCGATCAGCTCCAGCACCCGCTCGCGATATTCGTCGTGATATTCCTCGGGGTCGAAATCCGCCTCCAGCATGCCGATCAGCTGGCGCGCCATGTCGAGCTCCCTGGCGTCAAGCGCCTTGCCCTTGGGCGGCTCCAGGGCATCTACCGGTACCACCTGCTCCTCGTGACGCAACGACATCAGCATGGGCACGCCACGATGCAAGCGCAGGGCGCCGACGTAGCTCTTCTTGCGCATGACCCAGCGCGCCAGGCCCTCCTTGCCGCTATTTGCCAGGGCTTCGGCCAGGGCGAAGTAGAGCGACTCGCTGCCATCCGGGCCCAGGTAGTAGGGCCGGTCGTACCAGCGATGATCGACTACCTGTGGCGGCATGAAGCGGATCACTTCGATGTCGCGACCCGAGTCTGGCTCCAGCGCTTCGAGTTCCTGCTTGTCGAACACCACCAGGCTGCCCTCGTCGGTGCGATAGGCGCGGCGGGTCTCGGCGTGAGGCACGATCTCGTCGGTGTCGGGGTTGACCATGGCCTGCTTGACCGGCGAGCGATCCTTTTCGTGCAGCAGGCGGAAGTGCACGCTGCGATCCTGCACCGCGGAGTAGAGCTTTACCGGTACCTCCACCTCGCCGAAGCGGATCACGCCTTTCCACATCGCTCGTGCTGGCATCAGCGTTCCTCCTCGTGGCCTGCGCCTTCTTCATGACATTCGGGCATAGCGTCTCGCGGTTCTCGAAGCGTGTCTCGACGCAGATCGGACAGATCGGCCGGTCGCAGTAGATGCAGTGGTAGCCCGCCTCGTAGTGAAAGGTGCGCAGGCAGAACTGACAGGTCTCGGGACCGGACTCCATCCACCAGGGCGCTTCGCTCATGTCATTCCCTCCGAGATCATGATTCAGGCCGCTGTCATTTCACGCCCATGATCTTGAGCAACTGGGCATCCAGCGGGCGTGCCGCCTCGTCGAAACCCGCCCAGGGATCCTCGCGCAGGGCGGAGAGACGGCGGCGCAGGTTCTGCACGTTGTAGCGGTCGGCGCGCAGTGCGGCGTTGAGCTCGTCCCAGCGAATCGGCACCGCCACCGGGGCGTTCTCGCGCGCGCGTACCGTGTAGGAGGCCACCGCCGTGGCGCCACGTCCGTTACGCAGGTAGTCGAGGAAGATTCGCCCTTCGCGCTTGGCCTTGGACATGTTGGTGGTCAGGCGCTTCGGGTCGTCCTTGGCATGCGCTTCGGCCACTCCCTTGGCGAAGGCCTTGGCCTGCTCCCACTCGGCGCTGGGCTCGAGCGGCACCACCAGGTGCAACCCCTTGCCGCCGGTGGTGCGCAGGAACGGCGTGAGTCCCAGTGACTCGAGGCGCTCGCGCAAGGTGCCGGCAACACGCAGAATCTCCTTCCAGGCGATGCCTTGGTCGGGGTCGAGGTCGAACACCAGGCTGTCAGGCTGTTCGAGATGATCAATGCGGCTGCCCCAGGGGTGGATCTCCAGCGCACCTGCCTGCACCAGGCCGATCAGGTCGGCGGCCGTTTCGACGTAGACGTACTCGGCGCTGCCTTTCTTCTCCGGCACGTCGATGCGCGGCACGCTGTCGGGAATGGCGCTGCGCGGGTGCTTCTGGAAGAAACATTCGTCGTTGCGTCCCTGGGGGCAGCGCACCAGCGACAGTGGCCGGCGGGCCAGGTGAGGCAGCACCCACTCCTGAATTTGCTCGTAGAAGCGCGCCAGGTCGAGCTTGGTCAGGCCCTGCTCGGGAAATAGCACGCGGTCGGGGTGGGTGAGGCGCACGCCAAGCAGCGAGGTTTCGTCCTTGCGCTTGCGTGCGGCTGACTTGCCCGGCTTGGCTTCCTGTTCCGGCGTGCCTTCGGCGGCCATCTCTTTGGTCGGGGTCATGCGGATCTCCTCCGGGTTGCGATCCTCGCGCAGGCCGCGAAAGGCCGGGTGGCGCAGGCGGCCGTCGCGGGTGCGTTCGGTGAACTCCACTTCGATCACCAGTTCGGGACGTACCCAGTGCACCGAGCGGCTATCCGGCACGCTGCCATGGAAGGGGGAGCGGGAAATCTCGAGTTCCTGCAGGGTAGCGCTGAGTCGCTCCAGTAGACGGTTGCTGAAGCCGGTGCCTACGCGCCCGGCATAGACCAGCCCCTGCTTGCCGTAGGCGCCCATCAGCAGCGAACCGAAACCGCTACGTGAGCCGCTGGGGTCGGTATAGCCGCCGATCACGAACTCCTCGTGGCTGACGCACTTGACCTTGAGCCAATCACGGCTGCGCTTCTGCTGGTAGCGACTGTCGGCACGCTTGCTGATGATGCCTTCCAGTCCCATCTGGCAGGCGCGCTCATGGAAGGCGCTGCCGTGAGTCTCGATATGGTCGGAGTAGCGAATCGTGCCGGTTCGCATGTCGGCAGCGCCGAGCAGTGCCTCGAGGGTGCGCTTGCGCTGGAGTAGCGGCACGCTGGCCAGGGCATACCCGGCCAGGTAGGGCAGGTCGAAGATCTGGTAGACGAGAGCGGCGGTGCGGCCGCTGGAGAGCGCCTCTTGCAACTGGCCGAAGCGAGTGATGCCGTCGCTGCCCATGGCCACCACCTCGCCGTCGAGCAGTGCCGAGTCCACCGGCAGCGGCTCGAGCGCCCGGACGATCTCGGGAAAGCGGTGGGTCCAGTCCTTGCCGTTGCGGGTGATCAGGCGCACATCGCCCTTTTCGATGCGGGCCAACAGGCGATAGCCGTCGAGCTTGATCTCGTGGACCCATTTGCCTTGGGCCGGCACCTCGCGTGCCAGGGTGGCAAGCTGCGGCGTCGCTTCGCGCGGCAGCTTCGCACGTCGGGCGCCTGTCAGAACGCTGGGGTCGGGTGGGGAGGGAGGGGCCTCGCCATTGGCACTGGAGGTCCAGGTGGCATCGCGATCCTCGGCGATCTCCTGCATGCTGCGGCCGCTGGCAATGCTCGCGTCGAGTTCGACCGTGAGCGAATCCTCCATGCGCGACTTGTCGTCGTGGCGCTTGATCAGCAGCCAGTTGCGCCCGTGCTTGTCCTGGCGCTTGCCGCTCATGCGGGTCAGGGTCCAACTGCCCTTTAGCCGTTCGCCGTCGAGTTCGATGTCGATTCGATCCGGCTTGGGTTTACCCTTGAGTTTCCAGGTGCCGCGATCCCACAGCATGACGGTGCCGCCGCCATAGGCTTTCTCGGGAATCACGCCCTCGAACTCACCATACTCCAGCGGATGGTCTTCCACCTCTACGGCCAGACGCTTCTCGCCGGGCTCGAGGCTCGGTCCTTTGGGTAGCGCCCAGCTCCTGAGCACGCCATCCTGCTCCAGGCGCAGGTCGAAATGGTCATGGCTCGCCGCATGCTTGTGCATCACGTAGAGATGACCCGGTGTGGTCTTACCCTGCTTTTCTCCGGCGGGCTCGCGCGTTCGCGTGAAGTCGCGCTTGCGACGGTACTCCTCGAGTCGTTCCATCGGCTCCATCCTTGGCCGCTGACTCCCAGGCAAATGGCCTTCGCTTCTCAGCCTAGCCCTGCTTGGCGCAAGGGCCAAATCCATGGCGCACCACAATGGTCTGAACGGTTTCGTCAGCTCATATCGGTGTAAGTCATTGGTCTTTGCGTGCCGTATTGTTTCCCGCGGTTTGAAAGGGTAAAGAATCGTCTTCCCCATGGAACCTTGGGCGAAGCCTACTTATCTTGATGAGTGTATGGATGGCAGGAACGCCACCCAAGCTTGGTTTTCCACGAACTTGGCTTTCCACGAAACTGTCATGGAGATAGACGGATGAAGCGGAACATTTTTGTCGTGGCGCTCGAGGATCAGCAGCGTCAGGAACTGGAAACCCTACGCCACTCCGATAAGTTCAACGTGCACAGCCTGCTGTCCGTCAAGACAGCCGTCGAGTCACCCAACTTTTCCTTCGATGCCCTGCTCAACGAGGCCCGCCGCAAACTCGAAGCCTTCGACGGTTCCATCGATGCCATCGTGGCGCAGTGGGACTTTCCGACCAGTGTGATGGTTCCCATTCTGTGCCGGGAATACGACATCCCCTCGCCTTCGGTGGAGAGCGTGCTCAAGTGCGAGCACAAGTACTGGAGCCGGCTCGAGCAGCAGAAAGTCATTCCCGAGGTAGTGCCGGAATTCTGTGGCGTCGACCCCTTCGCGGAGGATCCGCTCTCGCAGGTGACGCTGAAGTACCCGTTCTGGATTAAGCCGGTCAAGGCGTTTTCTTCGCACCTGGGCTTCAAGATCGAGAACGATGAGCAGTTTCACGCTGCGATCGAGGAGATCCGCCAGGGTATTCGCCAGCTTGGCGATCCGTTCAATGAGGCGCTGAACCATGTGGAGCTGCCGTCGGAAATCCAGCGCATGGACGGCAATTCCTGTATTGCCGAGCAGATCGTCTCCGGTGTGCAGGGGGCGCCCGAAGGCACGGTTTACCGTGGCGAGTTCAATGTTCACGGCATCATCGCCCAGCCCAATTCGGTCAACAAGGAGATCCCCTTCGATCGCCTGGAGTATCCCAGCAACCTGCCCGAGCGTATCCATCGTGAAATGATCGATATGTCGCACCGCTTCCTCGAGCACATCGGCTATGACAACGGCTGTTTCAACGCCGAGTTCATGTGGGACGAGGAGAGCGACAAGCTGTGGCTGATCGAATTCAACACACGTATCTCCCAGTCTCACAGCGAGATCTTCATCATGGTCGATGGCATGTCCAACCACGAGGTGGCCGTCGATATCGCCTTCGGTGAGCGACCGTCGCTGGCCAATCGTCAGGGTGAGGCGGCCGTGGCGGCCAAGTGCTACATCCCTTACGAGCATCGCGACGGCATTGTCAGGCGTGTGCCGAGTGAAGAGGAGATCGCGGCGCTTGCCGAGCGCTTCCCCGGCACCAAGGTGCGCCTCGATGTCCAGCCGGGTGATCGGCTAGGTGACCTGATGCACCAGGACAGCTTTAGCTATCGCCTGGGAACCCTCTATGTTGCGGGTGAGGATCACGATCAGATAGAGGAACGCTACAAGGCTTGCCTGGAGGCACTTCAGTTCGAGATCGAACCCACCGAATGAACCCGAAAAGGAGGAATCGTGAGTGTCGCAGATTCGTTTCCGTACAAGGTTCGTGAGATAGAGAACGTCTTCATCCCGATGCGCGACGGAGCCCAGCTGGCAGCCAGGGTCTGGCTGCCGGAAGAGGCCGAGCGCACGCCGCTACCAGCGATCATGGAATACATCCCTTATCGCAAGCGCGATATCACCCGTGGACGGGATGCCACCAACCATGCCTACCTGGCCGGACACGGCTATGTCTGTGTCCGGGTCGACATGCGCGGCAGTGGTGATTCGGATGGCGTGCTCACCGACGAATACACCCAGCAGGAGCAGGAGGATGGCGTGGATGCCATCGCCTGGCTTGCCGAACAGCCCTGGTGCGACGGCAATGTCGGCATGATGGGCATCTCCTGGGGCGGCTTCAACAGCTTGCAGGTGGCGGCCAAGCAGCCACCGGCGCTGAAGGCGATCATCAGCATCTGCTCGAGCGACGACCTCTACGCCGATAACATGCATTACATGGGCGGCTGCCTGCTCGGCGACAATCTTTCCGAAGCCACCGTCATGTTCGCCTTCAATACCCTGCCGCCGGACCCGCAGATCGTCGGCAACCGCTGGCGCGACATGTGGTTCGACCGCATGGAGAACAGCGGTCTATGGCTCGAACAGTGGGTCGAGCACCAGCGTCGCAGCGCCTACTGGTCGACCAGTTCGATCAACGAAAACTATTCGGCGATCCAGTGCCCGGTATATGCCATTGGTGGCTGGGCCGACGGTTTCACCAACACCGTGCTGCGCTTGATGGAACACCTGGAGGTGCCGCGCAAGGGGCTGATTGGCCCTTGGGGCCACAAGTATCCGCACCAGGGGATCCCTGGGCCAGCCATCGGCTTTCTCCAGGAAGCGCTGCGCTGGTGGGACTATTGGCTCAAGGGCAAGGATACCGGCATCATGGACGAGCCCATGCTGCGTGCCTGGGAGCAGGACAGCGTGCCGCCCGACACTTCCTATAAGGAGCGTCCGGGGCGCTGGATCGGAGAAGTCGGCTGGCCGTCGAAGAACGTCAAGGAGCGGCGCTACGAACTGGGCCCCTATACCATCCACATGGGGGAAGGACACGGTGGCCCCATCAGCACGAAGGGTGGGAGAGCGCCTTGGCGTTGCAGTCCCCGCTCAGCGTTGGGCTGGAGGCCGGCAAGTGGTGCTCCTATGCAGCCACGCCGGACCTACCGGGCGACCAGCGCGAGGAGGATGGCGGCTCGCTGATCTTCAGCAGCCGTCAACTGGCCGAGCCGCTCGATATCTTCGGCATGCCCGTGGTGGAATTCGAACTCTCGTGCAACAAGCCCCAGGCCATGCTCGCGGTGCGACTCTCGGATGTGGCCCCCGACGGCAAGTCGACCCGTGTCACTTATGGCCTGCTCAACCTGTCGCATCGTGACAGCGACGCCGACCCCGAACCGCTGGTGCCGCACCGGCGCTACCGGGTGCGTATCCCGATGAACGGGATTGCCCAGCGCTTCCCGGTGGGCCATCAACTGCGCCTGTCCGTCTCGACCTCCTACTGGCCGCTGGCCTGGTTGCCGCCGGAGCCGGCCCAGGTCGACATCTACCCCGAGAGCAGTGCACTGGTGCTGCCGGAGCGAACGCCGGGTGAGGAGGATGTGCGCCTGCCCGAGTTCGACGAGCCCGAGGAAGCCCCGCCGCTGGAACTGCATACGTTCGAGGCCAGCGAGCACAACTGGCTGCTGCATCGCGATCTGGCGACCAAGGAGTCGACCCTGGAAGTCATCAACGACCAGGGCCACTTCCGCATCGAGGATATCGGTACCGAGGTGCGCCGCAGTACCCGGGAGTGGTACAGCACCGTCAATGACGATTTCACCTCGGCACGCGGCGAAACCTATACCGAGCGCTCCTTCAAGCGCGACGACTGGAACGTGGAGATCTACACACGCAGCATCCTGAGCTGCGACGAGAGCAATTTCTTCATTCACGCTCAGCTCGATGCCTATGAGGACGACTACCGGGTCTTTTCCAAGAACTGGGAGAAGGTCATACCGCGCGACCACATGTAGCCAGGTAGTTGCTATCTAGCTGCTATCCGCAACGTGGCGCCACCCTGCATTGGGTGGCGCTTTTCCATGGTGAGCAGGGAGTGAGGTGGTCTGGCGAAAAAGCCCCCGGCGGGGAGCCGGGGGAAGCGAGGGGCCTATGCAAGGCGTTCGCAACGAACCATTTCGCCACGTGCCATGGAGAACCTTCAGGTCTTGGCGCGCAGGTCGCTGTTCTCCGAGCGCTCCAGGAACTGGCGCGTGGTGTCGTCGAGATGTTCACCGAGCCACGCGGCCATGGCTTCCTCTTCGCGCAGGATCTCTTCGCAGATGCGAGCAATCTCGGGTTTTCCGACTTTCTCCGCAGCCTGGATCAAGGCCTTGTAGCTGGCGATCTCGAAGTGTTCGAAGGCATAGCTGGCGAGGCCGCCCTTGACCACCTCGTCGCCTGACATCATGCCGCCCATGGCTTGACCGAAGGCTGCCAGTTTGCCGCCCATGTCCTTCATCGCCGAGAGGTCGGTACCGAGCAGCGAGATGCACTGTTCGATCTTCTCCGTCTGGCCGCGGGTCTCGGTCAGGTGTTCTTCGATGCGTGCCTTGAGCTGCGGATAATGCTCCAGGCGGCTGGCCTGGGCTTCCAGCATCTTCTCCGCTTGTTTCTCCATGGCGTGGGCATCGCGTAGCCAGTCTTCCAGATGCTTGGGGGTTTGCGGTTCAGTGCCCATGTGCTATCTCCTTGCGGTTGCGATCGATGGGAATCCGCCGCTCACTTCGGCGGATTGATCTGCTCTTCCTGAGCGCCGGAATGGGGCTTGGCCGGTCCCAGCTTGGGCTCCTGGCCTTCGGGAGCCGGCTGGTTCCTGACCGAGTATTCGCTGCGGCCGTCGAGAGAGGGGCCTTCGGCCCAGCGCCCCTTGGGCGCCTCTTTGTCCAGCAGGGTGTTGAGATAGTAGTAAGAGTGTTGCATGGCCTCGTGGGCTTCCGGTGTGGCGTTGGGCACCGGCAACTGGGCTTCGATACCGCCCAACTCCTCGATCACGGCCAACCACTGCTGCTGGTGGTAGGTGTCACGAGCAATCAGGAAGGACAGGAAGTCCTTCATGCCATGATCGTCGGTCCAGTTGTAGAGACGCGACGCCAGTACACGGCCACCTGCCTCGGCGGTGACGTTGGCCAGCATATCGGCCGCCACGTTGCCGGTCGCGTAAACGTGGCTCATGTCGAACGGCACGCCGTTGGCGTTGACCGGCATGGCGGAGAGGCCGGACGAGAGTAGGTGCCTGGGATTGGCACCGCCGAGAATGGCGCGGACCACCGGGTCCTTGGCTGATTCCTCCTGATAGGAGACTGGCGCACCCTCCAGATTGAGCGCCACGGCATGACCCAGCATCTCGATGTGCGAGAGTTCCTCGGTTGCCGTCGACATCAGCATGTCGCGGATGCGATCGTCGCCACGGGCGCCCATGGCCTGAAAGAAGTACTGCATGGCGACACGAATCTCGCCTTCGATGCCGCCAATGGCTTGTTGCAGCAGCATGGCGAACTCTGGGTCCGGCTTGTCGACCTTGACCGGATATTGAAGCTTGGACGAATGATGAAACATGACGTCTCCTTCGTCTCTGAGGTCCGCATCGGCTTCAGACAGCGCGCATCCGACCGCACAAATTCGAAGCGGATGACCTGTCAGTAGCCGTCCGGCGTGTGAGAAGAAGCTGCCGGAGGAAGGGCTCCGGCAGCTTGGGTTGGTCAAAACTGATGAGGGAGCGCGGCGCTCAGCTGTTCTTGCCGCCCTTGCGGCCCGCCTCGGAAGCCTTCTGGCGGTCGTTGGCGAAGTTGCCGCCGCTGTGCTGGCCGCCTTTCTGGCCGGCCTGAGAGGCCTTCTGCGGGTCGTTGGCAAAGTTGCCGCCGCTGTGCTGGCCGCCTTTCTGGCCGGCTTCTGAGGCCTTCTGCGGGTCGTTGGCGAAATTGCCGCTGCTGCGCTGACCGCCTTTCTGGCCGGCTTCCGAGGCCTTCTTGGGGTCGTTGGCAAAATTGCCGGGGTTCTGGTTGCGCTGTGCCATGGTAGTCTCCTTGACTTTCCTTTCCGCACGCACTCCGGCGTGCACCGTGTACTTCCATTTACCGGGGATCCGGCACTGCTGGCGTTTGCCATCGTCTTTGAAGATAGAAGCCGCGTTTCCCTCTCATCAAGGCGGTTGCTGTTTCCATGTGAAAAGAAAGGTTGTCGCAAGTCCTCGGGCGGTTTCCCTTCAAACGATCCAATGGCAACGATATTGTCGACAACAGGCCCCATGTGCTTGGGAAGCGCTCAAGCATGGGGTAACATGCGATGAACAATCAAAGAGCCCGAAGTGGCGGCCTTAGGCCGTGCTCGAGGAACCGGAGGAGAATCCATGGCCTTTGCCCAGAAATTCATCGTTGCCGATGACCATCCGCTGTTCCGTGCAGCGCTGACGCAGGCGCTGCGCCAGCTGGCGCCCCAGGCCGAGATCGTCGAATCCGATACCATGGAGGCCACCTGCGAGGTGGTGACTCGCCACCCCGATGCCGACCTGATTCTGCTCGACCTGCACATGCCGGGAGCCCATGGCTTTTCCGGCCTGATTCAGCTGCGCGGCCAGACCCCGGACATTCCGGTAGCGGTGGTATCCGGCAGCGACGAGCCGCATGTGGTACGGCGCGCGATCGACTACGGTGCTTCGGGCTTCATTCCCAAATCCTCATCCTTGCAGCTGATCGCCGAGGCGGTCAGCGAGATCCTCGATGGCGAGGTGTGGCTGCCTCAGGAGCTGGCCGATGCCCTGGGCGACGCCAACGAAGAGGAGACCCGCTTCGCCGAGGCCATCGCCTCGCTGACGCCGCAGCAGTTCCGGGTGCTCAACATGCTCACCGAGGGGCTGCTCAACAAGCAGATCGCCTATGAGCTGAACGTCTCCGAGGCCACCATCAAGGCCCACGTCACCGCTATCTTGCGCAAGCTGGGCGTGCACTCGCGTACCCAGGCGGTCATCGCGGCGCAGAAGCTCGAGGTGGAGCCGCCCAAAGTTGAATCCTGACCTTCGGTCAGGAGACATAAGACGCGGCTTCGCCGCTCGAAGAGGGAAGTGCGGCGCTTAGCGCCTTGAAGAAGGAAAAAGGCATAGCCTGTCTTCCCTCTTCCCTCTTCCCTCTTCCCTCTTCCTCCTAAGCACTAGGCGCCCGGCTGGCCTGCAGCGTGCGGGTCAACAGGGCGCGCAGGGCGGCGGGCGCACCGGTTTCTGCAGCAGGTGGTAGCCGCTGCGGCGGATCTCCTCCGCTACCTCCTCGGTGCGATCGGCGGTGATCACGATGCCTGGTACCGCGCCCTGCAACCGTTCGCTCAGGGCCTCCAGGGCCATCAGCCCGGTCACTTCGTTATCGAGGTGGTAGTCGGCGAGTATGGCATCCGGCTCGCCGTCCAGGTTGCGCAGGATCGACTTGGCGCCACCGATACTGGTGGCGGTATAGACCTCGCAGCCCCAGCCCGAGAGCATCGCTTTCATGCCTTCAAGAATGAGCGTCTCGTTGTCGATGCACAGCACCCGGGTGCCGACCAGCTTGTTGCCTACCCGCCGCGGGGAGGCCGCTTCTTCGGCACGCTCGGCGGCGCTGCGCGGTGCGACCACCGGTACGCTCACCGAGAACATGGTGCCAACGCCCTCCCGCGAGAGGACCTTGATCGGATGGTCCAGCACCCGGCTCATGCGGTCGGCAATGGAAAGGCCCAGCCCCAGCCCCTTTTCGCTCTCCTTGTGTCGCGAGGCCTGGTCCAGGCGGCGGAACTCCTGGAAGATCTCCGCCTGCTTGGATTCGGGAATGCCCGGCCCCGAGTCCCATACCTCGATGGTCAGTCGTGTGCCGCGGCGACGACAGCCCAGCAACACCCGGCCCTCCTGGGTGTAGCGCAGCGCGTTGGAGAGGAAGTTCTGGATGATCCGGCGCAGCATCTGCGGGTCGCTGTCGACCCAGGCGCGGGTCGGTACCACTACCAGGTCCAGCCCGCGCTCCTCGGCCATGACCTCGAACTCGGCTCGCAGCGGGCGGAAGATGTCGGCCAGGGCGAAGTGGCTGCGGCGCGGGGTGAGGGCGCCGGCGTCGAGCTTGGAGATGTCGAGCAGGGTGCCGAGCAGCTCCTCGGCGGCTTGCAGCGAGTTGTCGATATGGCCGATGGTACGCTTCATGTCGTCGGCGTCCATTTCCTGGGACAGTGCCGAAGTGAACAGGCGCGCGGCGTTCAACGGCTGTAGCAGGTCGTGGCTGGCAGCGGCCAGGAACCGGGTCTTGGAGGCGTTGGCATCCTCGGCGACCTGTTTGGCCTGGCGCAGGGCCTGTTCGGCCTCGGCCCGCACCCGGTTCTCCTGGCGCAGCGCGGTATTGGCCTCGGACAGCGCCTGTGTACGTTCGCGTACCCGCTCCTCCAGATTCTCGTTGGTCTCCTTGAGGGCGATCTCGGCCAGGCGCCGTTCGGTGATGTCCTGGTAGAGCGAGAAGAAGCCCAGGATCGCGCCGCTGTCGCCGAAATGCGGGGTATAGGTCACCAGCATGTAGCGCAGGGCGTCGCCGATCCACATCGACACCTCGAAGCTGACCCGCTCGCCGGCCAGCGCACGGTGAATCCACGGCTTGCGTTCGCGTGCCATCTCCTCGTTGATGACGCTATCGACGTGCTTGCCGATGACCTCGTTGCGATCGATGCCGAAGGCCTGCTCGTAGGCGCGGTTGGTGAAGAGGTAGCGGCACTCCTTGTCGAAATAGGCGATCAGCGCCGGCACGTTGTCGGTGTAGATGCGGATGTTGTTCTCCGAGCGTATCAGCGCCTCCTCGATACGCTTCTGCTGGGTAATGTCCTGGTAGGTGTAGACGAAACCGCCGCCCGGCATGGGATTGCCCTGCACCTCGAGTACGCTGCCGTCCTGGCGGTAGCGCACGTAGCGGTGGGGCTGGCCGTCGCGAATATTGTCTATCAGCAGCTGCACGTGCTCTTCCGGATCGCCGGGGCCGTACTCGCCGTTGTGGGCGTTGTAGCGGAAGATCTTGTCGATCGGCGCGCCGACCCGGATCAGGTGATCGGGGAAGCGGAACAGTTCCAGGTAGCGCTGGTTCCACACCACCAGGCGCATGTTCTGGTCGACCACGCTGATGCCCTGGTTGATGTTCTCGATGGTGGCCTGCAGCAGGGCGCGGTTGAACTCCAGCACCTGGGAGGCCTCATCGACGATGGAGATCACGTCGGAGATGCCGATGCCGCGCCCCTGTAGCGCCGAGTTGACCACGATGCGCGCCGAGGAAGCCCCGAGCACCGAAGCGAGGAAACGTTCGGTGAACTGGATCACGTCGATGGAGGCTCGGTTGCCGTCCTCCAGCGGCTTGCCGGTGCGCCGCGCGTAGTCATCGAAGGCGCGCGCCACCTGGCCGGCACCGAGGAAGCGTTCGCACAGCACCTTCAGGTCGCCCACCGTGGTGGCGCCGGTCCAAGGGCGGTTGACGGAAGTCTGGCGGGTCTCGACGCTGTCGACGAACAGCGAAGCCTGGATGCGCTCAACCACCCGCTGCGAGGTGATCTGGGAGACGAAGATGTAGCAGAACAGGTTGACGCCGAGCGACAGCATTACGCCATGCGTGAAGCTGTCGCCGAAGTTGAGCCCGAACAGCGCAGTGGGAGTCAGCCAGGGGTGACCGAAGGGGCCTCCGGAGAGCCAGGTGTCCGGCAGCACGCCGGCCTGGATCATCCCTGGCATCAGCAGGCTGTAGGCCCAGATGGCAAAGCCGGCATTCATGCCGACGACCACCCCGAGGCGGTTACCGCGTTTCCAGTAGAGCCCACCGAGCAGGGCGGGGGCGAACTGGGCTGCCGCGGCGAAGGAGAGCATGCCGATCGAGGCCAGCGAGGTGAACTCTCCGATCAGCTGGTAGAAGCCGTAGGCCAGCGCCAGGATCACCCCGATGGTGATGCGCCGGGCCTGCAGCACCAGCCGACCGTAATCGCGCGGCCGGGTGTCCAGCCAGCGCAGCCGGAACAGCAGGGGAATCACGATCTCGTTGGAGATCATGATCGAGACTGCCACCGTGGCCACGATGACCATGCCGGTCGCCGCCGAGAAGCCGCCGATATAGGTGAGCAGGGTCAGCCACTGCTGGCCGGCGGCCATCGGCAGCGCCAGCACGAAGGTGTCGGGTTCCACCGTACCGTCGGGGAACAAGGTCAGGCCGGCGGCGGCGATCGGCAGGATGAAGAAGGCGAAGGCCACCAGGTAGAGCGGAAACAGCCAGCGTGCCTTGGCGGCGTCGTTGGGATGGGTGTTTTCCACCACAGCGACATGGAATTGGCGCGGCAAACAAAAGATCGCCAGCATCGCCAGCAGCGTCTGGGCCCAGAAGCCGCGACCGAAGTCCTGGTCGGCCAGCTGGCGCTGCAACTCCAGTTGGGTGTCGGCGAGTGCCATCAGCTCGCCGAGGCCATCGAACATGCCCCAGGTGACGTAGGCCCCGAGCAGCAGGAAGGCCAGCAGCTTGACCATCGACTCGAAGGCGACGGCGTGAATCAGCCCCTCGTGGTGCTCGGTGGCATCAGTGTGGCGCGTACCGAACAGGATGGCGAATGCCGCCATCACGATGGCAACGAAGAAGGCCGTATCGGCAAACAGCGGGGTATGGGTGATGTCGGCGGCATCCGTCAACACCGCGAACGAGGTCGACACGGCCTTCAACTGCAGGGCGATGTAGGGCAGCGTGCCGATCAGCGCGACCAGGCTGGCGAAGGCCGCCAGGGACTGCGCCTTGCCGTAGCGCGAGGCGATGAAGTCGGCGATCGAAGTGATGTTCTGCCGCTTGGCCACGCGGATCATCTTGGCGAGTATCGGCCAGAACAGCAGGAAGGTGAGAATCGGGCCGACATAGATGCTGGCGAAAGACCAGCCGGCGGTGGCGGCCTGACCGACCGCACCGTAGAAACTCCAGGAGGTACAGTAGATGGCCAGCGCCAGGATGTAGATGACGGGGCGTTTGCGACTGGCACCACGGCGACGCGCATTACGGTCGCCCAGCCAGGCGATACCGAACAGTATGGCGATGTAGAGTAGTGATACGGCGATCAGCAGCCAACCGGCAAACATGCTTTCTCCCCCGGCAAGTACCGATCATTCTAAAGGGATATCGGCCCGAGAACACTCGAACCGAGAGAGGCGCCGATCATGCCGCGACTCACCAGGGGGAGCAGACTGCCTGGAAGAGACGCGAATCCTCTTCCACCGGGCGCAGACCTTCGAGGCGTGGCTGGCGGCTGCCACTGGTCAGCGGCACCATTTCGGCGGAGTCGCAGTTCATCAAGTAGGGCTGGTGATGAAGCTGATCCACGTACTCTTTCTCGAAGCGGTAGAGGATGAATTCGACCAGCTGAGCGTCGTCGTCTCCCTGAGCTGGTACCATGCTGCTCTGATCGACGACGCTGAAGGACACCGTCATCGGAAAGAAGTAAGTCCAGGGGCGCCACACCATGCTGTCCTGGCGCGTGTCTACCACCTGGGTGGTGGCAGGCAGTTGGCTACGCTTGTGGTCGAACCACGAATACTCGTAGTGGATCTGGTAGCCCAGCATGCCCAGGCCGGCAAATACCGGGATGATCCATTTCGGCAAGCGCTTGCCGCTGGCCAGGCGCAGCATCAGGCCGATGCCGGCTGCTCCCAGGCCGGCGAAAATCGCCGCAATCAAGTGCCAAATCATAACGCCACCTTCTCAAAGCAATCGGGCTTCCCGGAGGGAAGCCCGATCTGGTTCGATACCCGGCCCGCAGTGGACCGGGCAGCCATTATGGCTTAGTGATCGATCGCAGCGCCAGCGCCTTTCGGATAACGCACGCTCTGCACCAGGTCCTGGATCTCCTGCGGGGGCTCTTCAGTGGCGGCGGAGACCGCGTAGGCCACGGCGAAGTTGATCATCGCACCCACGGCACCGAAGGAGAGCGGCGAGATGCCCAGGAGCCAGTTGTCCTGAGTATTCGGCAGCATGTTGGTGCCGGGGATGAAGAACCAGCCCAGGTAAGTGAAGATGTACAGCAGGGTGGCGATCAGGCCGGCGAGCATGCCGCAGACGGCGCCCTTGCTGTTCATCCGGGTGGAGAAGATGCCCATCATCAGTGCTGGGAACAGCGAGGCGGCGGCGATACCGAAGGCCAGTGCCACGGTCTGGGCGGCGAATCCGGGCGGATTGAGCCCCAGATAGGTCGCCAGCAGGATGGCGCCGGCCATGGAGATACGCGCCGCCAGCATTTCACCCTTCTCGGTGATGTTGGGGTTGATGGTGTTCTTGATCAGGTCATGACTGATGGCCGAGGAGATTGCCAGCAGCAGGCCTGCCGCGGTGGAGAGTGCCGCCGCGATACCACCGGCCGCGATCAGACCCACGACCCAGCCCGGCAGGTTGGCGATTTCCGGGTTGGCCAATACCAGGATGTCGTTGTTGACGGTCAGCTCGTTGCCTTCCCAGCCGCGCTGCTCGGCAATCGGCTGGAAGGCCGGGTTGGCGTCGTTGTACATCTGGATGCGGCCGTCGTTGTTGCGATCGGTGAAGGTGATCAGCCCGGTTTCCTCCCAGGTGCGCACCCACTGCGGCCGATCTTCATAGACCAGCGCTTCTTCCGCTGCCGCCTCGTAATCCTCCACCTGGCCGGCCATTTCCGGGAAGATGGTGGTTGCGAGGTTGAGGCGGGCCATGGAGCCTACGGCCGGAGCGGTCAGGTAGAGCAGGGCGATGAACACCAGCGCCCAGCCGGCGGACCAGCGAGCATCGGCCACTTTCGGCACGGTGAAGAAGCGAATGATGACGTGGGGCAGGCCAGCGGTACCGATCATCAGCGACAGGGTGAACAGCACCATGTTGAGCTTGTTGTCGACGTCGGCGGTGTAGTCGCGGAAGCCCAGCGCATTGACCACTTCATCGAGCTTGGCCAGCAGCGGTACGCCGGATTCGGTGTGGGTGCTGAACATGCCGAACATCGGGATCGGGTTGCCGGTCAGCTGCATGGCGATGAATACGGCGGGGATCGTATAGGCGATGATCAGCACGATGTACTGCGCCACCTGGGTGTAGGTGATGCCCTTCATGCCGCCGAATACCGCATACAGGAAGACGATGGCCGCGGCGATCCAGATACCCACACTGCTGGGCACCTCGAGGAAGCGCGAGAAGGCCACGCCGGCGCCGGTCATCTGACCGATGACGTAGGTCACCGAAGCCACGATCAGACACACGACGGCAACGATGCGAGCCGTCTTGCTGTAGAAGCGGTCACCGATGAAGTCGGGTACGGTGAACTTGCCGAACTTACGCAGGTAAGGGGCCAGCAGCATGGCCAGGATCACGTAGCCGCCGGTCCAGCCCATCAGGAAGGTCGAGTTGGCATAGCCGCCGGAGGCCAGCAGGCCTGCCATGGAGATGAAGGATGCCGCGGACATCCAGTCGGCCGCCGTGGCCATGCCGTTGGTGACCGGATGGACACCGCCGCCGGCGACATAGAAGTCCTTGGTCGAGCCGGCACGTGCCCAGATGGCGATGCCGATATAGAGGGCAAACGAGCCGCCCACGAAGAGAAGGTTGATGGCAAACTGACTCATGCTGGCTTACTCCCCGAGGCCGAACTTCTGGTCGAGCTTGTTCATCTTCCAGGCGTAGAAGAAGATCAAGCCGATGAAGGTCAGGATGGAACCCTGCTGAGCAAACCAGAATCCGAGATCGGTACCGCCGATCGGGATGCCGGAAAGGAGGGGGCGAAACAGGATGGCGCAGCCGTAGGAGACGAATGCCCAGACGATCATGCATCCAGTGATCAGGCGTACGTTCGCCTTCCAGTATGCAGCAGCATTGATTTTATCATCTGCCATAGTGATGCTCTCCACTTGTTGTTGAGGTTGGGAAGTCGCACAGAGAGTTGCCAGGTTTCATCAGGAGGTTCGCACAAAGCGAGTCGAGTCGGGTGGTGTGGACAATGGCGCTGGCAAGCGCCTGTGTTCCCCATTGCTCCCTGCGGACGAGCCGCACTTCCCACCATATCGAGTAACCGATCGTCGAGTCGCATTATCAAGGTACGATTGCCCTGCATGACTCATGAGCAATAGTGGTCAATAAATGAGAAAAATAAAATCCCAGACTTTGGTATCATGAGAAAACTTCGATGCTATCAGTGGCAATTTTTTCTATTAAAAACAATTGCTTGATGTGTGTGCATGAGTAATGTTGCAGTATTGCCGCCATGGCGATAGGACGATTGTCTAGCATTGGACCTTTGTCTATGTCTCTTCTCCGTAAGACCATTGTCTAGTGAAGTATTGCTGTCATCTACATTCCCCTCCTTGGACGTTGGTCTAGGTTATGTCTTAAAAGTCGAGACTGTTATCCTGCCACGAGAAGTCGTGCTCGATGTGGGTGGCATAGGAAGTTAAGGAACGTTTCTTTTCGGACTCGTCCAGGGATGACGGCGATGAGGGCCGCGCAACGAGGGCAATAGCATGGTCGATGTCGATCTCTCCCAACCGCCGTTCTCCTTTCTGGATGACGAAGGGCGCGAGCGTATCCGCAATGGCATCGACCTGGCCTACTTCGATCGTAACGAGATCATTCTCGAAACCGGCCAGCCGGGTGAGTACGTCTTTCTCATTCACAAGGGCGAGGTGGCCGAGCTGGACACCACGCAGCCGGGGGCTCGTGAGCGGATCGGCCACTATACGGCTGGCGATCTGTTCGGTGCCATCAGCATTCTCAACGGCAAGAGCCGTTACCGCTTCCGGGCGGAACAGGAGAGCCTCTGCTACCTGTTGCCCAAGGCACTGTTCCTGCAGCTATGTGACGACTATCCCCCCTTTGCCGAGTTCTTTCGCCAGACCCTGGCCCACAAGACACGTTTGCTGACCGAGCAGCGCGCCGAGGGCGGCGTGACCATGGCCGGCTTCATGCTGGCGCGAGTCAGCGAATGCATGCGACCGCCGCTGTGCATGGGGCCGGAGGCAACCATTGCCGAGGCGGTGGCGAGGCTGCACGAGAGCCACGCCGATAGTCTGCTGGTAGAGGGGGAGAGTGGAGCGGGCATGGTCACCAAGACCGACCTGCTCGAAGCGCTGGTGTTGCAGGACTGCGAGAAGCAGAGCCCATTACAGGAGATCGCGCATTTCGAACTGGTCACGGTACGCCCCGATCAGTACCTGTTCGAAGTACTGGTGATGATGACCCGCCACAAGGTGGAGCGTGTCGTGGTCATGGAGCAGGCGAGTCCCATCGGTGTGGTGGAACTCACCGACGTGCTCAGCTATTTCTCCAGCCGCAGCTATGTCGTCAGCCTGCAGGTGGAGCAGGCGGAAAGCCTCGATGCTCTGTTTCGCGCCAGTCATCGCACGCCTGAACTGGTCAAGGCGCTCATGGCTCAGGGGGTCAAGCTGCGCTTCGCCATGGGCCTGCTGGCGGCGCTCAACGGGCGCATCATGTCCAAGGCATGGGGGTTTCTGATCGACGAGCGCTATCACCGCGACAGTTGCCTGATGGTGATGGGCAGCGAAGGTCGTGGTGAGCAGATCCTCAAGACCGATCAGGACAACGGTTTGATTCTTGCCGATGGGCTGGAATGGCCCGATGTGGGCGAACAGATGCAGCGCCTGACCGAGACGTTGATCGAACTCGGCTATCCTCCTTGTCCCGGTAACATCATGGTCAGCAACTCCGAGTGGGTGGGCTCCGTCAGCCAGTGGCGCGAGCGCATTGCGCGCTGGGCGCAGAAACGGGATGGCGACAGCCTGATGAAGCTTGCCATCATGCTCGACTCCCATGCGGTGGCGGGCAATCCCGCGCTGCTCGAGCGGGTTCGCGAAGCGCTATTCGAACAATGCTCCCGCGACGAAATCCTGCTCTCCTATTTCGCTCGCACGGCGCTGCGCTTCTCCACGCCGCTGACCCTGTTCGGGTCGCTGAAGAAGCCTCAGCACGGCATCGACATAAAGAAAGGCGGCATTTTTCCCATCGTCCATGGGGTGCGCACCATGGCGCTGGAGCGCCGCATCAAGCCCACTTCCACGCTGGAGCGGCTCGAGGCCCTGGCGGCGGATGGTCGGCTGGAGGAACGCATCGCCGAGGATCTTGCCGAGGCGCTGTCGCTATTCACCGAGTTGAGACTGAAACAGCAACTGGAACGCCTGGACGGAGATAACGCCAGCAAGAGCCCGGATCGCGTCGTGGTCCAGCAGCTGTCGTCGCTGGAGCGCGACCTGCTGCGCGAGGCATTGCATATCGTCAAGGATTTCAAGCAGAGCCTGTCGCAGCGCTACCACCTCGAATACTCATGAGGCCGTGCCTGCGAAGGTCAATGCGGAATTAATGAAGGAGGAAACCACGGCATGTTTCGTGCGCTACGCCGGGCCAAGGATCGCCGCCGCCACGCTGACGGTGAGTATGGCTGGCTCTTTCACCCCTACACCGGGGATGAGCTCGTTGCCATCGACTGTGAAACCACCGGTGTCGATACGCGTACTGCCGAGCCCGTATCGATCGGAGCGGTCAAGGTGCGCGGTGACAGGGTGCTGACCAGTGAGTCGCTCGATTTGCGTCTCAAGCGTCCCGCTTCGCTGACGGGCGACTCCATTCGCGTGCACGGCCTGCGCGGTGTCGATCTGGACGATGGGGTGAGTCTCGACGAGGCATTGGTGACGCTGCTCGACTTTATCGGCAATCGTCCGTTGCTGGGCTGGCGGCTCGACTTCGACCTGGCCATTCTCAACCGCCAGCTACGGCCGCGCTTCGGCTTCGATCTGCCCAATAGCGGGATCGACGTGGCCCAGCTCTACCATCGCCAACTGCGCCGCAGCGTGATGGAACCCGAGCCTCGCCCGCAGCGCTTCGAGGCGGTGGCCGAGTCGCTCGGCGTTCCGGTCATGGGGCGCAATACCGCGCTGGGCGATGCCGTGACCACGGCGCTCATGTATCTGCGCCTGGAGCGCGCCGGAGTGCCGGACCGGTGCGAGGCGTAACTCCTCCAGCATCCTGCCGTACGCTGCGGTAGATCGCCGCGGCGTCGCCACTGAACCGAGGCGATGGTAGGATGGCCCCCGTCATCCACCATGCTCTGGCAGCCCGTGATCATGCAAGACGCCCTGACCTTCGACCCGCTCGCCGCCGCCCCTGCCACCGAGGCACACGCCGGGGCGCAAGCGGGCACCTCGCCGCTGGAGGCGCTCGACGCCAAGGGCCGGCGCGAATTCAACAAGTTGCAGAAACGCCTGCGCCGCCAGGTGGGCAACGCCATCATCGACTATGGCATGATCCACGAGGGCGACCGGATCATGGTCTGCCTGTCGGGCGGCAAGGACAGCTATACCCTGCTCGAGATCCTGCGCAATCTGCAGCGCAATGCGCCGGTGAATTTCTCGCTGGTGGCGGTCAACCTGGACCAGAAGCAGCCGGGTTTTCCCGAGCATGTATTGCCAGAGTATCTCGAGTCGATCGGCGTCGAGTACTACATTCTCGAGCGTGATACCTATTCCGTGGTCAAGGAGAAGACACCGGAAGGCAAGACCACCTGTGCGCTCTGTTCACGCCTGCGTCGCGGCTCGCTGTACGGTTTTGCCGAAGAGATCGGTGCCACCAAGGTGGCACTGGGTCACCATCGTGAGGACATCCTCGAGACGCTGTTCCTCAACATGTTTTATGGCGGCAGCCTGAAGGCCATGCCGCCCAAGCTGCTCTCCGACGACGGCAAGAACATCGTCATCCGACCGCTAGCCTACTGTCGCGAGGCCGACATCGCCGAGTTCGCACGGCTGATGGATTTTCCCATCATTCCCTGCAACCTGTGCGGCTCCCAGCCCAACCTGCAGCGTCAGGTGGTCAAGGAGATGCTGGCCGAGTGGGAGCGCAAGCATCCCGGGCGCATCGAATCGATGTTCAAGGCGGTGACCAACGTGGCACCCTCGCAACTGGCCGACCGCGAGCTTTTCGACTTCGAAGGGCTCGAGGCCAAGCAGGCCCGGCTGCGCGAGCGGCGCATCGATGCATTGGATGTTTCGCACGACAGCTGAGCCGATAGTCCACCCGAACAGTCCATCCGAACGGAAACCGCCCGGCATTTGGCCGGGCGGTTTCTTTCTGCTTGGTTGATGTCGCCAGGGCTCAGTGATCGTCCTGAGCCTGTGCCACCAGGGCCTCGAGATTGAGGATGTTGACCTCGCGACCGGATACCTCGACCAGCCCCTGTTGCTGGAAGCGGCCCAGGATACGGCTGACCGTTTCCACGGCCAGGCCCAGATAATTGCCGATATCGGCCCGCGACATGGAGAGGCGGAAGCTGTAGGGCGAATAGCCGCGGCGACGGAAACGGTCGGAGAGGCTGGAGAAGAAGCTGGCCAGGCGCTGGTCGGCGGTCTTGCGCGACAGCAGGCGCATCATCTTGCGATCGTCGCGCAGCTCCTTGCTCATGCTGCGATAGAGCTGACCGCGCAGCTCCGGCAGTTGTTCGGAGAGTGAATCGAGCCGGTCGAAGGGAATCTCGCACACGGTGGTGGTTTCCAGCGCGATCACGCTGCCGGGATAGACCTGTTCATCGATGCCGTCGAGGCCGACCAGCTCACTGGGCAGGTAGAAATTGGTGACCTGATCGTCGCCCGAGCCTTCGGTGGTGACCTGCTTGAGACTGCCGGAGCGTACCGCGAAGACGCTGTTGAAGGCGCTGCCTTGGCGGAATAGCGATTCGCCTTTCTTCAGTGGCGAGCGTCGCCGGATGATCGCATCGAACTGCTCCATGTCTTCGAGTTCCAGGGCCAGCGGCAGGCACAGTGAACTCAGGCTGCAATTCTGGCAGCGGGTTTCATGCAGCAATGAACGACGCTTGCCGAGCGCATTGGCCGCGTTGACCGGCATGCTCCACCTCCTGGATCTCATTCATGAAGGCATTATGGGCCATTATTGAAGTAGGTGAAATGCCCCTTGCGACCTTTGGCCGCAATAAAATTAGCATTCCGGGAACTTTCACCTCAGACGATGCGTGAGAAGCGGTCATCGGGCTTGAGCGGTAGACGTGCATCGAAGGCCATGGCCAAGTGACGGATCAGCAGCCGGCCGAGTGGTGTAGCCACTACGCGATGGCCCTCGATCAGCACCAGCCCGTCCCGCTGGGGCGTCTCCAGTCGCTCCAGTGCGTCTTCCAGGTAACGGGGAGCATCTATGCCGAACGTTTCGCTCAGTTCATCCAGGTCGAGCTTCATGTCGCACATCAGTTGCTCGATGGCATGCCGCCGGATGCGATCGTCGAAGGTCAGCCGAATGCCTCGTGCGGTGGGCAGATGGCTGGCATCCAGGGCAGCTTCGTAGTCGGCGAGATTGATGTGGTTCTGGGCATAGACGTCATCGACACAGGAGATGGCCGACACTCCCAGTCCCACCAGGTCGCACTGGGCATGGCTGGAATAGCCCTGGAAGTTGCGCTGCAGCGTGCCTTCACGCTGGGCGATGGCCAGGCTGTCGTTGCTGCGGGCAAAGTGATCCATGCCGATATGGACGTAGCCCGCTCCGGTGAGCATGGCGATGGTGGTGCGCAGAATTGCCAGCTTCTCCTCGGGGCCGGGAAGGTCCTCGGCTCGAATGTGACGCTGAGCCGTGAAGCGCTCTGGCATGTGGGCATAATTGAACACCGAGATTCGCGCCGGTGCCATGGCGATTACCTGTTCCAGGGTGGCGGCGAAGCTGTCTCGGGTCTGCAACGGGAGTCCGTAGATCAGGTCCAGATTGAGCGAGCGAAAGCCAAGCCGGTCGGCTTCGTCGAGCAGCGCCTCGGTGAGAATGCGTGGCTGGATCCGGTTGATGGCTCGCTGCACGCGTGGGTCGAGATCCTGGACGCCGAGGCTGAGGCGATTGAAACCCAGCGCCTGCAGGTGACGCAGGGTGAAGACATCGGCCTCGCGCGGATCGATCTCGATGGCATAGTCGCGGTGGCGGGAGTTGGAAAGGCCAAAGCGGGCGTCGAGCCGGTCGATCAGGTCGCTCATCTGGTCGAGGCTGAGAAAGCTCGGCGTACCCCCTCCCCAGTGCAGTTGGGCCACTTCGCGGCGTGTATCCAGGTGTGGCCTGATCAGCACCATTTCACGGTCCAGGCGCGAGATATAGGGCTCCACCACCTTGGCGTTCTTGGTGGCGATCTTGTTGCAGGCGCAGTAATGGCACGCCTTGCGACAGAAGGGGATGTGCACGTAGAGCGACAGCGGCCTGCCATCCGCGTTACTGCGGGCCAGGGCCGCCTGGTAGGCCTGTTCGTCGAAATCGTCACTGAAAGAATAGATGGTGGGATATGAGCTGTAGCGCGGGCCATGGGTGTCGTAGCGCCGCAGGAGCGCTGCGTCCCAGGTGAAAGGATCGGCCATCGCTTGATGCACGCAGCGTGCGGGGACGGACATGATGGCACTCCGAAAGGCTAACATTTGACTCATGCTAGCGGTACGCTGCCCAAGGCGGATTGAGCTGCGTCAAACGAAGTGTTGATGTTGTGGCAGCAGCGTGATGAGCTGCCACAGGGCAAAAGCGATGATCGCTAGGGCGGCCACGGTGCGGGTCGCCGGGTGACGGATCAGGTTGCCCAACTGGCGCGCGGCGAGGCCGGTGACCAGCAGGGCGGGCAGGGTGCCGAGCCCGAAGGCCGCCATCAGCGCCGCGCCGCGCCATGGATCGGCCGTGGCCAGACTCCAGGCCAGCATCGAGTAGACGAGACCGCAGGGCAGCCAGCCCCACACCGCACCGAGGCCGATGGCCTGGGGAATCCTGACCACCGGCATCAGGCGCTTGCCGATGGGTTCCAGATGGCGCCACAAGTGCCTGCCCAGGGCTTCCACCTTGAGCAGCCCCTTCCACCAGCTGGCGATATACAACGCCATCAGGATTAGCATGACCGCGGCGAACACCTGCAGGCCGACTCGCGCCGCCGGTGACAGCGCGACTACGGTGCCGAGTGAGGCCACCACCGCGCCGGCCAGCGTGTAGCTGGCGATACGTCCCAGGTTGTAGCCGAGCAGTAGTCCCGACAGGCGTGCCGGGCTGCGCATGCTGGGTGGCACGGCGAAGGTCAGTGCGCTCATGATGCCGCCGCACATGCCGATGCAGTGAGCGCCGCCGAGCAGGCCGAAGACGAAGGCGGCTAGCAGCGGCGGCAGGCCGAGTCCGGTGGGGTCCATCAGCGCTCCGCCGGGTCGTCGTTATCCTTGGCGGCCGATTCGCGTCGGCGGGCCCGGCGCCGCCGCTCGCGCTCTTCCGGCGTCAGGTCGTTCTCGTCCTCGTCGAAGAGGATGCGGTGGGCCGGTCCTTCGAGGTCCTCGAACTGATCGTTCTTCACTGCCCAGAAGAAGGCCCATACGGCCAGGCCGAGCAGGATCAGCGAGAGCGGGATAAGCAGGTAAAGAATGGTCATGCATTCACCATTTGGGCGTCGCGGCCTGGTGGCTGGCTGGGGCGCAGCCGGAAACGGTTGAGCCGCAGCGCATTGCCCACCACCACCAGCGAGCTGCCTGACATGCCCAGCGCCGCGACCCAGGGCGGCACGATGCCGATGGCGGCCAGCGGCAGCGCCGAGAAGTTGTAGCATACCGACCAGATCATGTTCTGGCGCATGATGCGCCGGGTGGCACGGGCGACCTCGATCGCCTCGACGATACGCATCAGACGCGGGCTCAGCAATACGGCGTCGGCGCTGGTACGGGCCAGATCGGTGGCGCCGTTCATGGCGATCGACACGTCGGCGCCGGCGAGCACCGGCACGTCGTTGATGCCGTCGCCGATCATGGCCACTTTCTCACCGGCCGCCTGGCACTGGCGGATACGTTCGAGCTTGCCCTCGGGGCTGACACCGGCGTGCCAGGTGTCGAGTCCCAACTGTTCGGCCATGCTGCGTACGGCATCGCTGGTATCGCCGGAGAGCAGTTCGACACGAATGCCCCGCGCCATCAGCTCGGCAATGGTCTGTGCAGCATCGTCGCGCAGCCTGTCGCGCAGGGCGAACCAGGCGCGCGGTTCGCCATTCTCGCTGAGCAGCAGCCATTGCCCGTCATCCGGTGTGGTGAGGTCGTGGTCGGCAGCGGCGAAATCGGCGCGCCCGAGGCGCCAGCGCTGGCCGTCGATCGTGCCCTCCACGCCCTGGCCGGTACGGCTGTTCCTGTCGCTCGCGTCCACCGTCGCCTCGCGCCAGGGGCGGAAGGCGCGGGCGATGGGGTGCTCGGAGTGAGCCTCCAGTGCCGCGCCGATCAATCTGGCACGCTCAGCCGAAAGTTCACCGAGGGGGCGGGTGTCGATCAGTTGCATCTCGCCGCAGGTCAGGGTGCCGGTCTTGTCGAAGATCACCCGGTCGACCTGGGAGAGTGACTCGATGGCATCGGCTCGGGTGATCAGTATCCCGCGCCGGCGCAACTGGCCGTGGCCCGCGGTGAGCGCAGTGGGGGTGGCCAGCGCCAGGGCGCAGGGGCAGGTCACCACCAGTACCGAGAGCATCACCCACAGCATGCGGCTGGGGTCGATGAACCACCAGGCGGTAGTCACGCAGGCGGTCACCACCAGCAGGCGCAGTACGAACAGATGCGACATGCGTGCGGCCATCTGGGCCAGGCGCGGTCGACTAGCGAAAGCCCGGTCGGTAAGATCGACGATGCTGGCCACCCGAGCCTCCTTGCCGGCGTGGGTGACGCGTACCACCAGCGGACTCTCGATGTTCTGACTGCCGCCGGTGACGCTGTCGCCGATGCGCCGGGTCACCGGCAGGTACTCACCGGTGAGCATCGACTCATCGAGGCTCGACTCTCCCTCTTCGATCACTCCGTCGGCGGGCACGCCGTGGCCGGGACGGATCAGCACCCGGTCGCCGGCGGCAAGCTCGCTGGCCGGCAGGATGCGCTCCTCGCCGTTCGCCTCGAGGCGCACGGCAGAGAGGGGCAGGGCGCCGGCCAGGGCATTGCCGGTATGTCCGCTGCGCCGCCGCGCGCGAGCTTCCACGTAGCGGCCGAAGAGCAGGAAGAAGGTGAACATGGCCACCGAGTCGAAGTAGACCTCGCCGGTGCCCGAGAGCACGGCATAACCGCTGGCCAGATAGGCCCCGCCGATGGCAATGGAAACCGGTACGTCCATGCCCAGCACCCGCGCACGCAGGTCGCGCACGGCATTGCGGAAGAAAGGCATCGCCGAAAAGAACACCACCGGTGTGGCAAGGGCGAACGACAGCCAGTGGAACAGGGCGTAGAAGTCCTCGCTGATTTCGCCGGGGCCAGCCACGTAGATGGGAATCGAGAACATCATCACTTGGGCCATGCCCACGGCGGCGACGATCAGCCGACGGATGTTCATGCGCTCCTCGAACTGCAGCCGCTGCTGGGCCGCGTCCGGCTCGTAGGGCTGGGCGCTGTAACCGATACCGGCCATTTCGGCGAGGATGCGCGACAGCTTGAGTCTTGCCGGATCCCATGCCACTCGCACGCGATGATGGCTCAGGTTGACGGCACTCGAGGTCACGCCTTCGAGGTCGTTGAGGCGATGCTCGATCAGCCAGGCGCAAGCGGCGCAGGTGATGCCATCCACGGCCAGGGTGGCGTGCACCGTTGCGTCATCGGTGTCGTCGTGAACGAACTGGCGCTGCAGGCCCGGATCGTCGAATACGGCCCAGGTCTCGGCCTTGACCGCCTGGCGTTCGTCGGGGCGCTCGGGCAGCTCGGTGCGAAAACGGTAATAACTGGCCAGGCCGCCGTCGACGATGGCATGAGCTACCGCCTCGCAGCCGGGGCAGCACAGCGGGTGCGTGCACTCATCCAGCGAGATCGACCAGGGCGCCCCGGCAGGCACCGGGTTGCCGCAGTGATAGCAGGTCGTGGCCGGATCGGCCTCGCCGACGGTCAGGGACATGTCTTGGTGTGTCAAGGGTCGTGACGGCACTCGTTAGCTGCGTTGCGAAACGCCAGGGGTCAGGCGGAAGCTTTCTTCGCTGGGTAGGCTGGCCTCGCCCACCAACCGCCATTCGGGCTGCTCTTCGCTGGGGTGGAGTTGCAGGTACCAGCGATAGCGCAGGTTGTCGGGGGCCTGACCGAGATAGCGACCGTCGCGCACGTGTTCCAGTACCAGGTCCTGGTCGCGGTCGTCCTGGGTCGGGAAGATCAGCCTCAGGTAGAGCCGCTCGGGGCGATCATCACCGTCGAGCTGGACGATGATGTCGCTGGTCAGCGGGTCGATGCGCAGGTCGGCGGCCAGGTTCAGCTCGTGAGCGCGCTGCTGCTTGGCCAGGACCATGTTGATGGCGCGGCCGTGCTCATAGTAATCCTCCTGCACCATGCCGTCGGCGGAGCGAATGGCCAGCACGGCGAAGGTCGAGCTGACACCGATCGACATGAACAGCAGGCCGAGCAGGAACCAGGGCCAGAATTGCTTGTACCAGGGGGTGGGGGCGGTCATTGTCATCTCCGGGTATCACCGATGAAACGGGTTTCGCGCTCGAGCCGGATGTCCGTGTCCTGGTGCGATTGCAGATGCAGCTGGATCGGATGACTGGGCAGGTCCAGCACCTCGGGGGCCGCAGTGATCTGCACGGCGAAACGGCGCGAACTGGAGGCCGGTACGCTCAGCGAGTCGGTATCCAGCGTGAGATCGGGCAGGCCGCTCACCTCGAGCCGGTAGTCGTGGTCGCGGTCGTCGAGGTTGCGCACGGTCAGGGTATAGACATTGCTGATACGACCTTCGCGGGTCATCTGGTAGAGCTGGCCGCGCTCGCGTTCCACTTCGAAACCGAGCGGCATGCGCTCCCCCAGTGTCCAGACGAACAGACCGACCATCACCGTCAGCGCCGCGAAGTAGCCGAGCAGGCGTGGACGCAGCACATGAGACCGCTTCCCTTCCAGGGCGTTCTCGGTAGTGTAGCGAATCAGACCACGCGGGTAGTTCATGCGGTCCATCACGCTGTCGCAGGCATCGATACAGGCCGCGCAGGTGATGCATTCGTACTGCAACCCCTTGCGGATGTCGATGCCGGTGGGGCAGACCTGCACGCACAGCTCGCAGTCGATGCAATCGCCCAGTCCTGCGGCACGCACCTGTGCATGTTCGAGCGCTTTCTTGCGTGCGCCGCGCGGCTCGCCGCGGGCCGCGTCGTAGGAGACGATCAGCGTATCGGCATCGAACATCACTGACTGGAAGCGGGCATAGGGACACATGTAGATGCATACCTGCTCACGCAGCCAACCGGCATTGAGGTAGGTGAAGACGAGGAAGAAACCGACCCAGAAGTAGGACCAGCCGTGAGCCTCTAGGGTGGGCAGATCGACGATCAGTTCGCGGATCGGCGTGAAATAGCCGACGAAAGTCACGCCTGTGGCCAGGGCGATGGCGAGCCAGACGGCATGCTTGGCGGTCTTGCGCCAGGCCTTGTCGAGGCTCATCGGCTCGCGGTCGAGCCTGATGCGACGATTGCGTGAGCCTTCCAGGCGGTGTTCCACCCAGATGTAGAGGAAAGTCCACACACTCTGTGGGCAGGTGTAGCCGCACCATACGCGGCCGGCGAATACGGTAATGAAGAACAGGCCGAAGGCACAGATGATCAGCAGCCAGGAGAGCAGCATGAACTCCTGGGGATAGAAGGTCGCGGCGAAGATATGGAATTCGCGCCCCGGCAGGTCGAACCAGATCAGCGGCCGGTCGCCCCAGTTGAGCCAGGGTAGGCCGAAGAAGGCCAGCATCAGTAGCCAGTTGGCACCCCTTCGTAGACGCTGGAACAGCCCCTTGATCTCGCGCACATAGATGTGGCGGCGCTTGGCGTACATCTCCTGCTGAACCGTGGCAGGTGGCGTGTGGTGTCCCACCGCCTGCGGTGTCACGTCTCGAGTGGGGATCTTATCGCTCATGTCGGACTCGCGGCGGGAAATGACGACCCGCGAAAGGGAGGCAAGGATATGGCGTCATTGTACCGAGTGCCCGCTGCCGGGCGACGGAGTGCGACGGTGCGTCGCACTCCGTGCGGACGGGGCTAGTCCTGCAGGCGCAGGCTGTAGATGTAGGCCGCGACAAGGTGGACGCGCTCGGCGCCGATGTAGGCCTCCTGCGCCGGCATATGGCCATTGCGGCCGTTGCGCAGGGTCTGGCGCACCGAGTCGGCGACACTCTGGCCGGGCGCCTGGTAGAGCCAGGTGTCGTTGGTCAGGTTGGGCGCGCCGAGGGCCTGGTTGCCGGTTCCTTCCTGGCCATGACAGGCGGCACAGACCGAGGCGAAGACCGCCGCACCCTGCTCGGCGCGCTCGGCATCGTGCTCGAGCCCCGACAGCGAGAGCACGTGCTGGGTCACGTTCTCGATGTTGTTCTGGCCGAGCTGCTGCCATGAGGGCATCAGGCCGTTACGTCCGCGCACCAGGGTGGTCACGATCTGCTCCGGCTCACCGCCGTAGAGCCAATCGTCGTCGGTCAGGTCGGGGAAACCATAGCCGCCGCGAGCGTTGGCTCCGTGGCACACCGCGCAGTTGTTGAGGAAGATCCGCTCACCGACCTGCATGGCTTCGGCGTCCTGGGCCAGTTCGGGGATGGGGATCTCCTGGTACTGGGCGAAGATCGGGGTGAAGCGTTCCTCGGCGCGGGCGACCTCCTGCTCCCACTGACCTTCCTGGGTCCAGCCGAGCAGGCCGGTGAAGTTGCCAAGTCCCGGATAGAGCAACAGGTAGCCGAGCGAGAACACCACGGTGCCGACATAGAGCTGGAACCACCAGCGCGGCAGCGGGTTGTCGTACTCCTCGATCTCGTCGGCGGCATGCCCGGTGGTTTCCACGTTGCCGTCGGCATCCGGCACCTTGTCGGTCTTGCGGTTGGCGTAGAGGATCCAGAAGGCGAAGGCGATGGAACCCAGCGTTATCACAATGATCCAGGTACTCCAGAACCCGGAAAGGGAGTCATCCCAGAAATTGCTCATGTGTTTTTGTCTCCCCTGTCTTGGCGGGAATCGGCTTCGCTTTCTTGCTCGCTGGACGAGCGCTGCTGCGAGGCGCTGCTGTCACGATTGGGTTGCTCATCGTCTTCGGCGAAGGGCAGGTTGGCCGCTTCGTCGAAGTCCGGCTTGCGACGCCGGGAGTAGGCCCACCAGGTGATCCCCAGGAAGGCCACGATCAGCAAGAAGGTAATGATGCCGCGAAAGGTCCCGGTATCCATGATCAACGCGTGCCCTCGAGCACGGTGCCCAGTTGCTGCAGATAGGCCACTAGCGCCGTGATTTCCTGCTGGCCGCGCACTTCGCGAGTGGCGTTGGCAATGTCCTCGTCGGTGTAGGGCACACCGAGGGTGCGCAGCACCTCCATCTTGCGCGGCGTATCGCGGCCATCCAGGGTGCGCTCGAACAGCCACGGATAGGCCGGCATGATCGACTCCGGCACCACATCGCGCGGGTTGTACATGTGGGCACGGTGCCAGTCATCGCTGTAGCGGCCGCCGACACGGGCCAGGTCCGGACCGGTACGCTTGGAGCCCCACAGGAAGTTGTGCTCGTAGATGGATTCACCAGCCACGCTGTAGTGACCGTAGCGCTCGGTCTCGGCGCGGAACGGGCGAATCATCTGCGAGTGACAGCCCACGCAGCCCTCACGGCGATAGATGTCGCGTCCTTCCAGCTCCAGGGCGGAGAGTGGGCGCAGGCCGTCCACCGGCTCCGTGGTCTGCTTCTGGAAGAACAGCGGCACGATCTCGGCCAGGCCGCCGAAGCTGATCACCACCAGGATCAGCACGGCGAGCAGGCCAACGTTCTTTTCGACGATCTCGTGTTTCATTGGTGTCGGTTTCCCCGGTTGCTCAGGCGGTCTGCGGCATCGGCTGCTGGCTGACGGCTTCGCTGCGCTTGATGGTCATGAAGACGTTGTAGGCCATGATCAGCATGCCAACGATCCAGAACAGGCCGCCGATCAGGCGCACGATGTATCCGGGACCGCTCGCTTCGACCGATTCGATGAAGGTGTACATCAGGGTGCCGTCGGGGTTGATGGCGCGCCACATCAGGCCCTGCAGGATACCGTTGACCCACATGGCGGCGATGTAGAGCACGGTGCCGATGGTGGCCAGCCAGAAGTGCACGGCGATCAGGCCAACCGAATACATCTCGGTGCGGCCAAACAGGCGCGGAATCAGGTGATACATGGAGCCGATGGTGATCATCGCCACCCAGCCCAAGGCGCCTGCGTGGACGTGGCCGATGGTCCAGTCGGTATAGTGGGACAGCGCGTTGACCGTCTTCACCGCCATCATCGGACCTTCGAACGTCGACATGCCGTAGAACGACAGGGCCACGACCAGGAAGCGCAGGGTCGGATCGGTGCGCAGCTTATGCCAGGCGCCGGAGAGGGTCATCATGCCGTTGATCATGCCGCCCCAGGAGGGAGCCAGCAGGATGATCGACATCACCATGCCCAGCGACTGGGCCCAGTTGGGCAGAGCGGTGTAGTGCAGGTGGTGCGGGCCGGCCCACATGTAGATCATGATCAGAGCCCAGAAGTGCACGATCGACAGGCGGTAGGAGTAGATCGGACGCTCGGCCTGCTTGGGCACGAAGTAGTACATCATGCCGAGGAAGCCGGCGGTCAGGAAGAAGCCCACGGCGTTGTGCCCGTACCACCACTGCACCATGGCATCGATGGTGCCGGCGTAGATCGAGGTGGAATACATCAGGCTGACCGGGATCGCCGCGTTGTTGACGATATGCAGCACCGCCACGGTAAGGATGAAGGCGGCAAAGAACCAGTTGGCCACATAGATGTGCGAGGTCTTGCGCTGCTTGACGGTCATCAAGAAGACAATGGCATAGCTGACCCACACCACGGCGATCAGGATGTTGATCGGCCACTCGAGCTCGGCATACTCCTTGGTGGTGGTATAGCCCAGCGGGAGCGTCACGACCGCCGACAGGATCACCGCTTGCCAGCCCCAGAAGGTGAAGGCCGCCAGCTTGTCGCAGAACAGCCGCGTCTGGCAGGTACGCTGTACCACGTAATACGAGGTCGCCATCAGCGCGGAGCCGCCGAAGGCGAAGATGACGGCATTGGTGTGCAACGGGCGCAGGCGACCGAAGCTGGTCCAAGGCAGATCGAGGTTGAGTTGCGGCCATACCAGTTGTGCGGCAAGGATGACACCGAGGAGCATGCCCACGATGCCCCACACCACTGTCATGATCGCGAACTGCCGAACTACCTTGTAGTTGTAGGTCGGGTGCTCTAGTGCTGTGCTCATGTCAGGTTCCCATCGAACGCGTATCGAGAACTCGCGGTGGCGAAGGCCACGACGGCGCTCCCGGTTGGGTGATGCAGGTCAGAAAGCAGGGCGGATTCTAGCGCAGCCGCCTGACAGACTGAAACAAGGATACCGGTGAAACTCGTATAGGAATTTGACGTGTGTCGAACTTTTCACGATTAGTGCCGGTCGCCGTGGAGCCTCGCCAACTTCGCGAACGAAGGCTCGACCGGCAGCCTGGCAACTGGTTCGTCGAGGGGCTCGGTCCGCTCGAAATCAGAGGCGAAGGAGGCGTCGGACGCCTGCTGATTGCCCATGGCGCGGGGGCTGGGCAGCAGTCTCCCTATATGAGCGACTTGCGGGACGCGCTCGCCCGCCAGGGCGTCCAGACCCTGGCCATCGAGTTCTCCTACATGCAGCGCATGCAGCAGGAGGAGAAGCGGATTCCACCACCCAGGATCGACCGTCTCGTAGAAGAATTGTCCCATTGGTGCGACATTCTGACACAGCCGCAAGGAGGTACTCCGTGGCTGGGTGGAAAGTCGATGGGCGGACGTGTGGCCAGCTTGTTGGCGGCGCGCGATGGAGCCGCGGGGCTGATACTGTGCGGCTACCCTTTTCACCCTCCGGCCAAGCCGGAGAAGCTGCGTCTTGCCCATTGGCCAGGGATCGATTGCCCCACCTTGGTGGTGCAAGGCAGTCGCGATCCGTTTGGCACCCGTGAGGAGGTCGAGAACTATTCGTTGGGCGAACGAGCGTGCATCCATTGGCTGGAAGATGGCGATCACGACTGGAAGCCGCGGCGAAGATCGGGGCGTACCCAGGCCGACCTGATCGAGGAGGGGGCGGCAGCGATCGCGACCTTCATACGGGAGCAGGCCAGGGTGGATTGAGAGACGTCACGAATGACGTAGGCTACAGCGCTTTCGACCCGGTCGAGGCTCCTGATACGGCGCTCTTTCCTGGCCGTAAAATGCGCAAGACCATTGACAAGGCAGCGGATCTCTGTAGAATTCAGCGCCACGTGACCAGGGGTGGTTAGCTCAGCTGGGAGAGCACCAGCCTTACAAGCTGGGGGTCACAGGTTCGAACCCTGTACCACCCACCATCGCGCTCAAATATGGGCGATGGCGAGATCCTGAACACGTAGGAAACATGCAGCGGACCGGTAGTTCAGTCGGTTAGAATGCCGGCCTGTCACGCCGGAGGTCGCGGGTTCGAGTCCCGTCCGGTCCGCCATCGTTTCCACTGCTAGTGTCATCTGTCGTGGACCGGTAGTTCAGTCGGTTAGAATGCCGGCCTGTCACGCCGGAGGTCGCGGGTTCGAGTCCCGTCCGGTCCGCCACGATGCTCTGGCAAATTCTTCGCATGCGCTACCACTGCAAGTGCGATGTCCGTGGGTGATTAGCTCAGTTGGTTAGAGCACCAGCCTCACATGCTGGGGGTCACTGGTTCGAGTCCGGTATCACCCACCACGCGGACCGGTAGTTCAGTCGGTTAGAATGCCGGCCTGTCACGCCGGAGGTCGCGGGTTCGAGTCCCGTCCGGTCCGCCATTCGATTTCAAGGCCCCGAGCTGATGGCTCGGGGCCTTTTCGTATCGTCTATACTCCCTCCGTCCCGCTTTCGCCAGATGGACAAGAACTGCGGCGCCTCCTGTCGCGAGAGTCCAGCGCACTTCGTCTTTGGGCGAAAGCGTCGCTTTTCCTTTGCGCCTGTCGCCCGGCTATCATACAGTTGTTTGAAATTACCGTGACTCGACCCAAGGAGGAGTTCGGCGTGCGCTATCCTCATCTCTTTCGTCCGCTCGAGGTGGGCCACCTGACGTTGCCCAACCGGGTGCTGATGGGCTCCATGCATACCAACCTCGAGGAAGCGCCGAATGGCTTTGCGCGCCTGGCGGCCTTCTATGCCGAGCGCGCCCGTGAAGGCGTCGCCCTGATCGTGACCGGCGGCATCGCTCCCAATAGAGAGGGGGCCGTCTTCCAGGGCGCCGCCACATTGGAGCGGGCCGAGCAGGTGGCCGATCATCGTGGCGTGGTCGAGGCGGTGCATGCCGAGGGCGGTCGCATCTGCATGCAGATCCTGCATGCGGGACGCTATGCCTATTCACCCGAGCTGGTGGCACCGTCGCCGATCCAGGCGCCGATCAACCCGTTCGCGCCACATGAACTCAGCGATGCGGAAGTGGAGCGCCAGATCGACGATTACGTCCGCTGCGCTTCGCTAGCGCGCGAGGCCGGTTACGACGGCGTCGAGGTGATGGGCTCCGAGGGCTACCTGATCAACCAGTTCCTGTGCCTGCGCACCAACCACCGAGACGACCGCTGGGGTGGCTCGCTCGACAATCGTATGCGCTTCGCCGTCGAGATCGTCTCGCGGATCCGCGAGGCGGTGGGCGACGACTTCCTGATCATCTTCCGCCTGTCGATGATCGACCTGGTCGAGGAGGGCAGCACCTGGGAGGAGGTCGTGACCCTGGGGCGGGCCATCGAGGCGGCCGGCGCCAGCCTGATCAATACCGGCATCGGTTGGCACGAGGCGCGTGTGCCCACCATTGTCACCAGCGTGCCGCGAGCGGCCTTCACCGAAGTGACCCGGCGCATGAAGGCCGAGCTTTCCATCCCGCTGATCACCACCAACCGCATCAACATGCCCGAGGTGGCGGAGCGGGTACTCGCCGAGGGCCATGCCGACATGGTCTCCATGGCGCGCCCCTTCCTCGCCGATCCGGCCTGGGTGAGCAAGGCGGCCGAAGGGCGCGACGGCGAGATCAATACCTGCATCGCCTGTAACCAGGCGTGCCTGGACCACACCTTCCAGGGCAAGCTCACCTCTTGCCTGGTCAATCCCCAGGCCTGTCACGAGACCGAACTCGTCATCGAGCCGGCCGAGACATCGCGCGACATCGCCGTGGTCGGTGGCGGTCCGGCGGGGCTGGCGGCGGCACTTACCGCAGCGCGTCGCGGCCATCGCGTGGTGCTGTTCGAACGCACCGGCGAGCTGGGCGGACAATTCAACCTGGCGCGCAAGATCCCCGGCAAGGAAGAGTTCGACGAGACGCTGCGCTATTTCAAGGTGATGCTCGACAAGCATGGCGTCACGGTGAGGCTGGGCACCGAGCCCGACGTGCAGGCGCTGCGCGACTTCGATGCCGTGATCCTGGCGACCGGGGTGCGCCCGCGACGTCTCGATCTGCCGGGCATCGATCACCCCAAGGTGTTGAGCTACCCCATGGCCATTCTGCATCCCGAGCGGGTGGGGCGGCGCGTGGCCATCATCGGCGCCGGCGGTATCGGCTTCGACGTGGCCGAGCTGCTCACTCATGTGGGGCATCCCTCGCTCGACCGCGACGCCTGGTGCGCCGAGTGGGGCGTGGATCTCGCCGTCACCGAGCGCGGCGGCATCCGCCCGCCAGAGCGTCCCGAGACGCCGCGCCAGGTATTCCTGCTGCAGCGCAAGGCCTCCAAGCCCGGCAAGGGCCTGGGCAAGTCGACCGGCTGGGTTCACCGGGCATCGCTTCGTCATCGCGGCGTCGAGGCACTGGCGGGCTGCGAGTACGTCGGTATCGATGACGCTGGCCTGCATATTCGCCATCATGAGGAGCCACGCCTGCTGGAGGTCGACAGCGTGGTGGTCTGTGCCGGCCAGGATCCAGTGCGCGAGCTGCTCGAGCCGCTCCGGGAGGCTGGCGTGGCGGTGCATCTGATCGGCGGCGCCGACGAGGCGGCCGAGCTCGATGCCAAGCGCGCCATCGACCAGGGCACCCGCGTGGCGGCGGGGTTGTAGCGCGAGCGTTGATGTCAGGGCGCCTCCGCCCGTCTACGCTGAAGAAATCTCTCTTCGTCAAACACGCCCAGTCGGGGGGTGGCATGGCCCGGCAGCCGCCGGCCATGTCGCCCAGCGCCATCGCAGCGTTTGCGCCTGGCTCCGAGCCCCCATGGCGTGGCGCTTGGCGATTTTTCATCGCCGGCTATGCCTGACGCCACGTTCCGTTTGCGTCCTAATAGCGTTTAATTCTTCTTATACAGCCATCGAACCCTTGGCTTGCCCCGCGTTCTCATGATTATCCTTCCCTTGCGTTGATTCTTTGCCACCCACTCCGCTCTGAAGTGTCTAGGCTGATGAGTAACCCAGGGCGGCCATTCCGATCGGGTGGCCAACGGGGTAGGCAAACAGGAGGCTTCGATGAGCATCTTCGATCATGTGCAGAACCGCTTCTCCCGTGTTCAGCAGGAGGAAATGAGCCTGCAGGAGTACCTGGAGCTGTGTCGTGAGGACCCCATGGCCTACGCCAGCGCCGCCGAGCGGATGCTGAAGGCCATCGGCGAACCCGAGGTGATCGACACCGCCAAGGATCCGCGGCTCTCCCGAATCTTTTCCAACAAGGTGATCCGACGCTATCCCGCCTTTTCCGAGTTCTACGGCATGGAGGATGCGATCGAGCAGATCGTGGCTTACTTCCGCCATGCCGCTCAGGGGCTCGAGGAACGCAAGCAGATCCTCTACCTGCTCGGCCCGGTGGGGGGCGGCAAGTCATCGTTGGCCGAGCGGCTCAAGCTGCTGATGGAGCGGATCCCGTTCTACGCCATCAAGGGCTCGCCGGTGTACGAATCGCCGCTGGGGCTGTTCTCGCCCGAGGAAGACGGTGAGCTGCTCGAGAAGGAGTACGGCATTCCACGCCGCTACGTGAAGAGCGTGATGTCGCCATGGGCGGCCAAGCGGCTCAAGGAGTATGGTGGCGACATCTCCCAGTTCAAGGTGGTGCGCCTGTACCCCTCGCGGCTCAACCAGATCGCCATCTCCAAGACCGAGCCGGGCGACGAGAACAACCAGGACATCTCCTCGCTGGTGGGCAAGGTCGACATCCGCCAGCTCGAACTCTACTCCCAGGACGATCCGGACGCTTACAGCTTCTCCGGTGGCCTGTGCAAGTCCAACCAGGGGTTGATGGAGTTCATCGAGATGTTCAAGGCGCCGATCAAGGTGCTGCATCCGTTGCTGACGGCGACCCAGGAGGGCAACTACAACCCCACCGAAGGCATGGGCGCGATTCCCTTCGAAGGCATCGTGCTGGCCCACTCCAACGAGAGCGAATGGCAGGCGTTCCGCAACAACCGCAACAACGAGGCGTTCCTCGACCGCGTCTACATCGTCAAGGTGCCTTACTGCCTGCGCGTGACCGAGGAGATCAACATCTACAAGAAGCTGCTGGAGCACTCTTCGCTGGCCGAAGCCTCCTGCGCTCCGGATACCCTGCGTATGCTGGCGCAGTTCTCGGTGCTCTCGCGCCTCAAGGAGCCGGAGAACTCCAGCATCTACTCCAAGATGCGGGTCTATGACGGCGAGAACCTAAAGGACACCGATCCCAAGGCCAAGTCGATCCAGGAGTACCGCGACGCCGCCGGGGTCGACGAAGGCATGGACGGGCTCTCCACCCGCTTCGCCTTCAAGATCCTGTCGAAGGTGTTCAACTTCGACAACCACGAGATTGCTGCCAACCCGGTGCATCTGCTCTACGTGTTGGAGCAGCGCCTCGAGCAGGAGCATCTGCCCAAGGAGACCTTCGAGCGCTATCTGCGTTACATCAAGGAGTTCCTGGCACCTCGCTACGTCGACTTCATCGGCAAGGAGATCCAGACCGCTTATCTCGAATCGTACTCCGAGTACGGTCAGAACATCTTCGATCGCTACGTCACCTACGCTGACTTCTGGATCCAGGATCAGGAGTACCGCGACCCCGAAACCGGCGAACTGTTCAATCGCCAGGCCCTCAATGAGGAGCTGGAGAAGATCGAGAAACCGGCCGGTATCTCCAATCCCAAGGATTTCCGTCACGAGGTGGTCAACTTCGTGCTGCGGGCGCGTGCCCAGAACAACGGCATGAACCCCAGCTGGCAGTCCTACGAGAAACTGCGCGGCGTGATCGAGCACAAGATGTTCGCCAACACCGAGGAGCTGCTACCGGTGATCTCGTTCAATGCCAAGGCCTCGGCGGCGGACCAGAAGAAACACGAGGACTTCGTGGCACGCATGAAGGAGCGTGGCTATACCGAGAAGCAGGTACGGCTGCTCTCGGAGTGGTATCTGCGGGTGCGTAAATCGCAATAAAGCGGCGCGAGCCAGGAGGTCGGCATGACCTATTTCATCGATCGACGCGCCAACGCCAAGAACAAGAGCGCCGTGAACCGTCAGCGCTTCCTCGACCGCTATCGGGCGCACATCAAGCGCTCGGTCGAGGAAGCGGTCAATCGACGTTCTATCACAGACATGGAGCGCGGCGAGAAGGTTTCGATACCGACTCGCGACATCTCGGAGCCGGTATTCCAGCATGGCCCGGGGGGCAAGCGCACCATCGTCAGCCCCGGCAACAAGGAGTTCATCGAGGGGGATCGCCTGCGCCGTCCCGGCGGGGGCGGCGGTGGAGGCGGCTCCGGTGAGGGCAATGCCTCCAACCAGGGCGAGGGCATGGACGAGTTCGCCTTCACCCTGACCCGCGAGGAGTTCCTCGACTTCGTTTTCGACGGGCTGGAGTTGCCGCATCTGGAACGCAAGGCCCTCAAGGACCTGGACGAAGTCAGGCCGGTACGCGCAGGGGTGACCCGTGATGGCGTGCCGGCGCGGATCAATATCGTGCGCTCCATGCGCGAGGCCTATGCCCGGCGCATCGCCATGCGTGCGCCAATCCGTCGGGCGCTGCGCGAGGCGATGGAGGCGCTGGAGGAGGAGGAGTGCAAGGATCCCGTGCTGCGCAATCCGTCACGGATCGCTGAGCTGAAGGCCGAGATCGAGCGTCTCGAGAAACGTCTCGAGGCGGTGCCCTTCATCGACACCTACGACCTGCGCTACAACAACCTGATCAACCAGCCGCAGCCCTCGAGCAAGGCGGTGATGTTTTGCGTGATGGACGTCTCGGGCTCCATGACCCAGGCCCACAAGGACATCGCCAAGCGTTTCTTCCTGCTGCTTTACCTCTTTCTCGAGCGCAACTACGAGAAGGTCGAGCTGGTCTTCGTGCGTCACCACACCGCGGCCAAGGAGGTCGACGAAGAGGAGTTCTTCTACTCGCGTGAGACCGGCGGCACCATCGTCTCCAGCGCCCTGACGCTGGTCGACGAGATCATCACCCGGCGCTATCCGCCGACCCAGTGGAACCTCTACGTGGCCCAGGCCTCGGATGGCGACAACTGGGATGACGATTCGGTGAACTGTCGCGAGCGTTTGATGAAGTCGCTGATGCCCCGGCTGCAGTACTACACCTACGTGGAAATCACGCCCCATGCGCATCAGGCGCTATGGGAGGAGTACGAGACAGTGGCCGCGGAGTACCCCGACCGCTTTGCCATGCGCCAGATCGTCGAGGCGGGCGATATCTATCCGGTATTCCGTGAGTTGTTCAAGCGCCGTGCCGCCAATTGACGTGACGAGGGAGGCATCATGACCCGACGCAAGCCGATCGCCACCGGTTCCGACTGGAACTTCGAGATCCTCGAAGCGTACGAGCATGAGCTGGCCAGGCTGGCCGACGAGTATCGACTCGACACCTATCCCAACCAGATCGAGATCATCACCACCGAGCAGATGATGGATGCCTATGCCAGTGTGGGGATGCCGGTGGGCTACCATCACTGGTCGTTCGGCAAGCAGTTCCTGGCCGTGGAACAGGCCTATCGGCGCGGTCAGATGGGGCTCGCCTACGAGCTGGTGATCAACTCCGATCCTTGCATTGCTTACCTGATGGAGGAGAACACGCTGATGATGCAGGTGCTGGTCATGGCCCACGCCTGCTACGGCCATAACTCCTTCTTCAAGGGCAACTATCTGTTCCGCACCTGGACGGATGCCAGCTCGATCGTCGACTACTTGGTCTTTGCCCGCCGGTACGTCGCCGAGTGCGAGGAGCGTCACGGCGTCACCGCCGTCGAGCAACTGCTCGACGCCTGCCATGCCCTGCAGAACTACGGCGTAGACCGCTACAAGCGGCCTTCGCCGATCTCCGCCGATGAGGAAATGCGCCGCCAGGCGGAGCGCGAGGAGTACCTCCAGGCCCAGGTCAACACGCTGTGGCGCACCATTCCAGGACGCCCGCAATCGGATACCCTGGCCGGTAGCGCCGACAGCGAGGACGATCCGCTGGGCCTGCGTGCCGGGGGCCGCTATCCTCCCGAGCCGCAGGAGAACCTGCTCTATTTCCTCGAGAAGAATGCACCGCTGCTGGCGCCCTGGCAGCGCGAGATCGTGCGCATCGTGCGCAAGCTGGCGCAGTACTTCTACCCCCAGCGCCAGACCCAGGTGATGAACGAGGGCTGGGCCTCGTTCTGGCACTACACCCTGATGAACCGGCTCTACGACGAGGGGCTGGTCGACGAGGGACTGATGCTGGAGTTCCTGCAGTCGCATACTGCCGTGGTCAGTCAGCCCGGCTTCGACAGTCCCTTCTACAATGGCATCAACCCCTACGCGCTGGGCTTCGCCATGTTCAGCGACATCAAGCGCATGTGCGAGAACCCCACCGACGAGGATCGCGAATGGTTTCCCGATACGGCGGGTAGCGATTGGCTCGAAGCGGTGCATTTCGCCATGCGCAACTTCAAGGATGAATCCTTCATCCAGCAGTTTCTCTCGCCCAAGGTGATTCGCGATCTCAAGCTGTTCAGCATCGTCGACGACGACCAGGAGGAGATGCTGGAGGTCACGGCCATTCACGACGAGCGTGGCTATCGCCGGATCCGCGAGTCCCTGGCACAGCAGTACGCGCTGTCGTTGCGCGAGCCCAACATCCAGGTCTACGAGGCCAATATCCGGGGCAATCGCTCGCTCACCCTGCATCATGTGCAGGATAGCCGGCGCCCCATGGGCCGCAGCGTCTATCCGGTGATCCGGCATCTGCACCAGCTATGGGGATTCCCGGTGCGGTTGGAGTCGCTCTCCGAGGAGGGCGCGGTGGTAAGACGCTACCAGTGGCCGCTCCCCGATGAGGAAGCCAAGGAGTGACGGGCGAAAGCGGTGAAGCGGGCCAGAAGGCCCGCTTCAGTTTGCGGTGACCCAGGATTGGCACCAGCCGCCGGGTTCGACGCTATTCTGGGGAAAGAGTTGGCAGCCTTCGCTGCGCCGTTCGAAGAACATGCAGTTACTGCAGGTTTCGCCCTCCTCATAGGCGGGGTGGTCGCTGGCTTGTTCGGCCACTTCGACATAGTTCAGGGCCTGGGCCTGCTCATCGCTGGGGTCTAGCCTCGGCAGGTTCTGAGCAAAGGCCTGACGCGACAGGATGCCAATTCCCAGGGGCAGGGCGGCGATCCCCAGCAATCCGTTGCGAAGGAAGGTGCGTCGGCTCTGCTTGGACTTGGAAGGTTCTTTGGCCATGAAAGGTTTTTTGGCCATGGAAAGGTCTCCTGCTTAGACACGGTCCAATGAGAATACCCGTTTCAGACCCAGCTGGCGCTGGCCGGGTAAATGGCACGCCAGCTTGGCTATCTGACCGCTACGACGGGAACGGAGTTCTCAATGTGTTAAGCAGAGGGAACACTTTTTCCTTCGGCCACGCAATTGTCGTGTGTTGCGCAGCGTTACGAGCGGGTGTCATGCCGTTTCGGCGAGACAGGTTGTGTAAAGAAAAGAAGGGAGACGCTACGTGTGTGGCGGGCCGTGACGGCCCGGCAAACCTGGCGCCGTCATTTTACTTTGGTTAGGGTAGGGGCACACTGCTGCTGCAAGGATGCTGTTATGCCGTGGATCAAGATTCTGCACATCGCCACGCTGTTGTGCTGGTGTGCAGCGCTACTCTACTTGCCGGCGCTATTGCTGGCGAGCGCCAGAACGCGTGAAGGAACGGACTTCGAGGTTCCCGCACCCACCCTGCTGCGTTTTTTCTTCACCCATGTCGCCACGCCTTTCGCGCTACTGGCGATCATGAGCGGCACCCTGCTGTTCATCGTCGGTCAACTGACCGGCGGCTGGCTGGTTCTGAAGCTGGCGGCAGTGAGCGGCATGGTGCTGTGCCATGTCCTGTGCGGCGCCCTGATCGTGCGCCTGGAGCGTGGCCGGCGCCGCTTCCTGACTCCGGCAAGCGGCGTGATCGTCGTCTTGGCGGCATCGCTGATGCTCGCCGTGCTGGTGCTGGTGCTGAGCAAGCCATTCGATTGAGGCATCACAAGGAGGTCACGATGCACAGCGCGACATGCCAGGCACGGTTTGCGTCACTTGTCGTCGATTTCGACACCGACCGCCTCGTCGTAGACGAGCATGCCGCCGATGATCCCGGCGAGCACGATCAATCCCGCCGTCATCAGCGTCAATCCCACGGCCCAGGGCAGCAGGTCGGTGGGATGCAAGTATCGCCACAACCAGTTGAGCGAAGCCAGCGACAGCATCATCACCGCCAGGATGGCGTGGCTCCAGCCGAGGATCAGTTCGCGTATACGCCTGACCGTGATCAGGTCGACGAGCCCGGCGATGCTGGCTACCCAACCGCCCAGTGCGCCTATGCCGGCCAGCCACAGGCTACAGCGCGCCCAGAACGTGTCTCCGGTATAGAGGAAGAGGGCATCGCTGCCCACCACCAGCATCAGGCAGGCAATGGGGAAGTGCACCAGGGTGGGGTGGAGAGGGTGGCCGGCAATGGCGGCGCGGCTCTTGATCGAGCGTCTCGGTTGGTCAGCCATGTTCGCGTCCTTTGCGATCGGTTCATTTCTCTCATTGGCATTCAACGCCCTGGTCGGCATCGGGTCAACCGCTCGCGCCGACTCGTCTGGAGCGTCTTGCCATTGTGCGGTCTGCTGGCGGGCTGTGCCGGCGAGATGTCGATACTGGATCATTCCGGCCCGGCGGCCCGAGCCCAGTTCTGGGTGTGGTGGGCCATGCTCATCGTCACCGTCGTCGTCTCGCTCAGTGTCTATGCGCTATGGCTCTATACCTTTCGTCGTCGCGAACAGCCGCAGCGGACGCCTCGCGAGGAGCGGCACATCATGCTGCGCTGGGTACTCGGCGGTGGCATAGCGTTGCCGGTGGTCAGCATCGTCGCACTGCTGGTATTCGCCGCGCCCACCGGCCGCAGCATGCTGCCCCTACCGCTCCCTGAGGGCGAAGCCGAGCGCATCGAAGTGATTGGCCACCAGTGGTGGTGGGAGATTCGCTATCCCGGCGAGGAGGGCGAGCGCGATGTGGTCACGGCCAACCGGCTAGTGATGCCGGCCGGCGAACCCGTCGACTTCCGCATCACCAGCGAAGATGTCATCCACGCCTTTTGGATACCGCGCCTGGGCGGCAAGCGGGACATGATACCCGGGCGTCATTCCACCATCCGCCTGGAAGCGGACGTGCCCGGCGTATTCGGCGCCCAGTGCGCCGAATATTGCGGTGCGCAGCATACCCACATGCTGCTCCACGTCGAGGTGCTGGAGCGCGACGCTTACGATGCCTGGCTGGCCGAGCGACGCTCTCCTCCCGTGCCGCAGGAAGGGTTCGACCAGGCGCGGGAAGCCTTCGGTGAGCACTGTGCCGCCTGTCATACCGTCGCGGGCTTTCCCGACGAACTCGTCGTCGATGACCTGGAACACGACATTCGCGGACCCGACCTCAGCGACATCGGCTCCCGCCCCACGCTGGGCGCCGGTGTGTTGCCCATGGAAGAGGGCGCCATCGCCTATTGGCTGCAGCACCATCAGACGCTCAAGCCCGGCAATCGGATGCCGCCCCATCATCATATCGATACCGAAACACTGCAGGATATCGGTGCCTGGCTGGAGACGTTGGAACCATGAGCGATACCAAGGACGCTACCCTGACTCCCGAAGTCCGTCGTCTGCACAACGGCATGGCCGAAGTCTGGGCCAACCCGCGCGGCCTGGGTGCCCTGACCGTGGTCAATCACACCAGCGTTGGGCTGCGCTTCATGGTGACCGGGGCGATCTTCTTCTTGATCGGCGGGCTGCTGGCGATGCTGATTCGCACCCAGCTCGCCTTCCCCGACAACGACTTCATGTCGCACGAGACCTATAACCAGGTCTTCACCATGCACGGCACGGTGATGATGTTCCTGTTCGCCATTCCCATTCTCGAGGGGCTGGCGATCTACATGATCCCCAAGATGATCGGCGCGCGCGACCTGGTGTGTCCGCGGCTTTCCGCCTTCGGCTACTTCTGCTATCTGTTCGGCGGCATCATCCTGGTCTCGAGCCTGCTGTTCGAGATGGCGCCGGCCAGCGGCTGGTTCATGTACACGCCGCTCAGCAGCGGCGACTATGCGCCCGGGCGCGGCTCGGACTTTTGGCTGCTGGGCATCACCTTCGTGGAGATTTCGGCACTCTCCGCCGGGGTCGAGCTGGTGGTGTCGATCTTGCGCACGCGTACCGAAGGCATGCCGCTGCACAAGATGCCGCTATTCGCCTGGTACATCCTGGCCATGGCGCTGATGATCGTGGTCGGCTTCCCGCCGCTGATCCTCGGCAGCATCCTGCTCGAGCTGGAGCGTGCCACCGGCATGCCGTTCTTCGACGTGGCCGGCGGTGGCGACCCGGTTCTGTGGGCGCACCTGTTCTGGCTATTCGGCCATCCCGAGGTCTATATCATCTTCCTGCCGGGGGCCGGCATCGTCTCCACCCTGATCCCGGTCTTTGCCCGGCGTCCCATCGTCGGCTATGGCTGGGTGGTGGCGGCGATCGTCATCATGGGCTTCGTCAGCTTCGGGTTGTGGGTGCACCATATGTTTACCCTGGGTATCCCGCAGCTGGCGCTGGCCTTCTTCTCGGCAGCCAGCATGCTGGTGGCGATTCCCACCGGCATCCAGATATTCGTCTGGCTTTCCACGCTGTGGCTGGGGCGACCGGTCATGTCGCTGCCGATGCTGTGGATCATCGGTTTTCTGGTGATCTTCGTGCTGGGTGGGCTGACCGGGGTAATGCTGGCGCTGGTGCCGTTCAACTGGCAGGTCCACGATACGCACTTCGTAGTGGCGCACATGCACTACGTGCTGGTGGGCGGCATGCTGTTTCCGCTGATCGCCGGGCTCTACTACTGGCTACCGCTGGTATCGGGGCGCATGCCTTCCGCACGGCTTGGCAAGTGGAGCTTCTGGCTGATCTTCCTCGGTTTCAACCTCACTTTCCTGATCATGCACTGGACCGGACTGCTGGGCATGCGCCGGCGTGTATTCACCTACGACACCGCCATGGGCTGGGATATCTACAACCTGATCTCTTCCGTTGGCGGGTTCATGATGTCGGCCGGCGTGGCGCTGCTGATTCTCGACGTCGCGCTGCATTTCCGCTTCGGCAAGAAGGCGCCGCAGAACCCGTGGAATGCCGACGGCCTGGAGTGGACCATGCCCAAGCCGCCAACGCCTTATAACTTCGTCAGTCTGCCGCGGCTGGATACCCGCCACCCGCTGTGGGACGACCCGGAACTGCCGCGCACCATCACCGAGGGGCGCCATGGCCTCAACACCATCGACCATGGCCGGCGCGAGACCTGGGGCAGCGATGCGCTGACCGGTAAGCTGCGCGAAGTCGTCCATCTACCCACCAACTCCTGGTGGCCGTTCTTCGCCGCCCTGGCCCTGGCGATGGTCTGCGTCTGCCTGTTGGTCCGAATCTACCCGCTGGCGGCCGTGGCCACGCTGGTGGCCGTCGTCTTGCTGCTGCGCTGGTCGTGGGAGAACGGCGCTCATCCCAAGGCGGCGCCCGACCCTACGGTGTCGCCCGGCCAGCCGCCGCTGCATTCGCGCACCATGAACGGCCCGGGGGTATGGACCATGTCGGTCTCGCATCTGGCCAACGGTTCGCTGTTCCTTTCGCTGCTGTTCGGCTGGTTCTACCTGTGGACCGTGGCCCCCGAGTGGCAGATGCCGGAAACCTCGCCTCTCTCGCCATCGTTGCTGGTGGGGGCGGGTATCTCCCTGACGCTGGGTAGCGCGTGGCTGGCCAAGCTGGTGCGCCGCCTACGGCGAGACAACGATGCCGGACTCGGCGGTGGCATGTATCTGGCTGGCGGACTCGGCGCGCTACAAGCGATGCTGCTCGCAGCGGTGATCTGGCAGGCGGAGCTGGCGCCCACCGAGACCGCCCACGATGCCACGCTGCTGGTGGCGTTGCTCTACGTGCTGATCCATGCGCTGCTGGGTGGCCTGCTGTGCCTGCTGCAAGGACTGCGGGTGGGCTATGGATTCGTCGGCGCGCATGCGCCCCTGGAGCCGGTGGTAGTGTTGCGCTTCTGGTACTACCACCTGGTCGTTTACTGGGTCTTGTTCGTAGCCATCTGGGTCATGCCGACGATCCTGGGAGGTGGGGTATGAGACGACTGTTGAGACTGACCCACCCGGTTCACCTGGTCAGCGGTGTCACCATCTGGGGCATCTGGTTCGTGGCGATCTATGCCGGACTCTCGGTGGCCTGTTCGGTGGCGCCGCCCGACCCCGAACGCGACATGCTGACCGGTATCAATATCGGGGTGGGGCTGGCCACGCTCTTCACGGTGTTGCTGCTGCTGGGGTTGACCTGGGCCAGCGTGGCGGCAGGGCGGAAGGCGGAGCCGCGGCGTGAGCGCTTTTTCGCCTACGCCTCGGCGGGGATCTTCCTGTTCTCGGCGGGTGGCACCCTGTTCGTGGGCTACCCGATAATATTCCTGCCTCCCTGTCTGTGAGGGAGCGAGACGATTCAGCCACCGCGGCCTGCCTGCTATACTCGCGCCAGGTCGCGGCGAATGCCTGCCGCGGTGGAACCCGACTGGAGCAAGACAAGGGGAGAGCCCGATGCAGAATGCCGTGATCCTGATCAATACCGAGAAGGGCCAGGTCAAGGCGGTGGCCGAGCGGCTTGCCGATGTCGAGGGGATCAGCGAGGTCTACTCCACCTGCGGCCGCTATGATCTGGTGGCCATCGCCCGCACTCCGGATTTCGAGAGCCTTGCCGAACTGGTGACCGAACGTCTCAATGCCGTTGAGGGTATTCGTGACACCGAAACCCTGAACGCCATGCAGGTGCACTCCCGGCACGACCTCGAAACCATGTTCTCGCTGGGCTGGTAGCCCGGCGAGCTTCCTTCGCGATGTAACTCGATGCCGGCGTCTCAGGACACCGGCAGTGGCACCCTCTGGATCGACTCATGGCTCTTGCACGCTCACGCAGCAGGCGGCGTAGCTCACCGCTGTCACGCTGGCGCTCACGCACCCGCCAGTTCGCCATCACTCTCGTTTTCGTCGCGGTTGGCAGCGGCCTGTGGTACACTCAGGAACAGGAGTACCGCGACCAGCTCAGTTGGATGGGGGTGCCCACCTGGGAAAACCTGACGCCGCTGACCCTGCACCGCGTACTACGTAACGACGGCTTCCTGGTGGGCTGGTCGGACGTGCGGGTCAATCCGCTGTGGGTGAGTTACCTGCTTCACGAGGTGGAGGATCCCAGGTCCGGCTCCAGGCCCGATTTTCGGCAGGATTGGCGCACCCTGTGGCCAATTGCCGCCGACAGCTATTTCGGCAGCGGTTACGACCGCGGCCATCTGGCGCCCAACTACGCCATCGCCGTAGTGCATGGGCGCCAAGCCCAGGAGCAGTCGTTCCTGATGAGCAATATCTCGCCCCAGCGGCCGGATCTCAACCGGCGGCTTTGGCAGCGCCTCGAAGAGGTGGTGATCGACCACTTCGTGCCGCGTTTCGGCGTGGTGCAGGTGATCACCGGGCCGGTTTTCCCGGAGCGGTTCTTCGACAACGTGACCAACCGGGTCGGCTTGGTCGAGATTCCCGAAGCCTTCTACAAGATCATCGTGGTGCCGGCCGAGGAGCCCATGGCGCTGGCCTTCATCATGCCCCAGGAGGTGCGCGGCGACGAGCCGCTGGACGACTACCTGGTGAGCATCGACGAAGTGGAAGCGCGTACCGGACTGAACTTCTTCCCGCGCCTGCCCGAGGAGGTGGCCGAGGTGCTGGAAGGGGAGGTGGTTGCGGAGGGGTGGGCGCTCGAAGAGGTGGCGCACCTTCCTTCTCGTTATTAAAAAGTCGCTGCGCGAGCGAATCGCAGGCACAAAAAAACCGCGATCTGGTCGCGGTTCTTTTAATTCGTTGGTTCGCTCTGGAAATGTTCAGCCTGCATGATGCGGTGTGCTCGTGAGAGCGGTGGTGCCCAGGAGAGGACTTGAACCTCCACATCCGTAAGGATACTAGCACCTGAAGCTAGCGCGTCTACCAATTCCGCCACCTGGGCGCATCATGCCGTTGTCGTCATCGCCATCGTGTTCGCGTGTCTGGGATGGTGCCCAGGAGAGGACTTGAACCTCCACATCCGTAAGGATACTAGCACCTGAAGCTAGCGCGTCTACCAATTCCGCCACCTGGGCGAACACGAGCGAGTCGAGTTGACAAAGAGCGAGGGGCCTGACCCAACCAGCGCTTCCGCAGGAAGCGTTGGTGCCCAGAAGAGGACTTGAACCTCCACGTCCGTAAGGACACTAGCACCTGAAGCTAGCGCGTCTACCAATTCCGCCATCTGGGCAGGCGACGCGTATCTTACCCAAATTGTGGCTCAATGCAAGAGCGCCCGGCGAAATTTCCCCCATTCCTGGGGCTGTTGCTGGCACGCTTCGCAGCATGATTTCGCCGCGCTCGTCTCCTGCGTCGCTCCGCCATGGTTGGGCCAAGCCGGCACCGGCGCTATACTGCGGGCATGACAAACGACTTCATTAGCAACACCCTACGCACGCGGCCTCTTGCCCGCGCCCTTCCCGGAACGCTGCTCCCGTTGCCAAGGATGCCCCACGCATGACTCATTGGACGCTCAGCAACGACCCCCATGCCAGCCGCGAGGCCCACAAGTACGACAAGCCGGCGCCCAGCCGCGAGTACCTGCTGGCACGCCTGGAAGAGTACGGTAAGCCGATCACCCATGAAAAGATGAGCCGCATGCTGGGCCTCGATGACGAGGAGCTGCAGGAGGCCGTGCGTCGCCGGCTGGCCGCGATGGAGCGTGACGGCCAGGTGCTGCGCAACCGCGCCGGGGCCTATGCCCTGATCGACAAACTCGACCTGATCAAGGGCAAGGTGCTGGGCCATCGCGATGGCTTCGGCTTCGTGCTGCGCGATGACGGCAAGAAGCCCGACCTGGTGCTGCCGCCGCGGCAAATGCGTCGGGTCTTCCACGGCGACTATGTGCTGGTGCGCATCAGCGGCCGCGACCGCCGCGGCCGCGACGAGGCGACCATCGCCGAGGTGCTGGCGCGCAATACCCAGACCATCGTCGGTGTCTACCGCGAGAATACCTCCGAGTTCGGCGTGCTGATCCCCGAGAATCCGCGCATTACCCAGGAGGTGATCATTCCTCACAGCGCCTGCGGTGGAGCGCGCGACGGCCAGGTGGTGTCGGCCAGAATCGTGCAGCAGCCCGATACCCGCGTACAGCCGGTGGGTGAGGTGGTCGAAGTGCTGGGCGAGCGCATGGATCCGGGCATGGAAATCGACATCGCCATCCGCAGCTACGAGATCCCGGCCGAATTTCCCCCGAGGTGCATGACCAGATCGCCGAGATGTCCGCCGAGGTGGCCGAACAGGACAAGCAGCATCGCATCGACCTGCGCCACCTGCCGCTGGTGACCATCGACGGCGAGGACGCCAAGGATTTCGACGACGCCGTATGCGCCTGGAAGACCAAGTCCGGCAGCTGGAAGCTGATCGTCGCCATTGCCGACGTGTCGCACTATGTGCGCCCGGGCAGCCCGCTCGACGAGGAAGCGATCCGCCGCGGCAACTCGGTCTATTTCCCCGGGCAGGTGGTGCCGATGCTGCCGGAGCTGCTCTCCAACGGGCTGTGCTCGCTCAATCCGCACGTCGACCGCCTGGCCATGGTGTGCGAGCTGAACATCTCCAAGAGTGGTGCGATCAGCCGCTACCGCTTCTACGAGGCCGTGTTCCAGTCCCATGCCCGGCTCACCTACACCAAGGTGGCGGCGATTCTCGACGAGGATGATCCCGAGGGCGATGCGCTGCGTCGCGAGTATCGCGACCTGGTCAAGCCGCTCAAGGATCTGCACCAGCTCTACAAGGTGCTGCGCCAGGCCCGTGAGGAGCGTGGCGCGATCGACTTCGAGACCACCGAAACGGCGATCGTCTTCAACGAGGAGCGCAAGATCGAGAAGATCGTGCCTCGAAGCCGCAACGATGCCCACAAGCTCATCGAGGAGTGCATGCTGGCGGCCAACGTAGCCACCGCCCGCTTCCTCGACAAGCACGACCTGCCGGCACTCTATCGCATCCACGAGCGTCCTTCGCCGGAGCGACTCGACAAGCTGCGTCTGTTCCTCAACGAGCTGGGGCTTTCGGTGGGCGGTGGCGACGAGCCCACGCCGCAGGACTACCAGGTACTGGCCGAAGCGATTCGCGGGCGTCCGGACGCCGACGTGATCCAGACCGTGATGCTGCGCTCGATGAGCCAGGCGGTCTATTCGCCACACAACGAAGGGCACTTCGGCCTGGCTTACCCGGCCTACGCTCATTTCACCTCGCCGATCCGACGCTATCCCGACCTGCTGGTGCACCGGGCGATTCGCTCGGTGATCCGTGGGCCGCGCCAGACCAATACCGTGCTGCGCGCCGAAGGCGCCAAGGTGGAGCCGCCGAGCAAGTGGGCCCCCTACACCTTCGAGCAGATGCTCGAACTCGGTGAACATTGCTCGATGACCGAGCGGCGCGCCGACGACGCCACCCGCGACGTGGAAGACTGGCTCAAGTGCGAGTTCATGTCCGACAAGCTCGGCGAGGTCTTCGAGGGTACCATCGCCTCGGTGACTCAGTTCGGTATCTTCGTGCGGCTCGACGAGGTCTATGTCGAGGGGCTGGTGCACGTCACCTCGCTGCCTTCGGACTACTACCATTACGAGCCCGAAAAGCATCGTCTCAAGGGCGAGCGTACCGGCATGAGCTATCGCCTGGGCGATGGCGTCACCGTCCAGGTGGCACGTGTGGATTTGAACGATCGCAAGATCGACTTCGTGCTCGAGGACGAGAAGCCGCGGCCCAAGCGTCAACCGCGCAAACGTCGTGGCGAGAACGAGGCGGTTTTCACAGCCAAGCCTGACGCCGGCAAGGGTAAGGCCGATGACAAGGGCGGCAAGGGCAGGGGCGGCAAGCGACGTCGTGGCCCGCGCAAGCCGAAGGCGCGTAGCTGATGGCGCAGGGACGCAAGGAGCCGCGGCGCGACAGCGGCCGCAAGAGAGCGCCGCGCCGCCCATCCAGCCCGCCGGGTACGCCAGGCGGACTCGACGCGGTGTTTGGCGTGCACGCGGTGCGTGCCCTGCTGGCGCGCGGCGAAGTGCCCCGGGTGCTGTGGGTCCAGGAGGGCGAGGCGCAACAGCGTCTCGCCGAGTTGATCGACCAGGCCCGCCGTGGCGGGGCGCGGATCGAAGCGCGCCCGCGTGAGGAGCTGGACCGCCTGGCTCAGGAGGTTTCCCACCAGGGCATCGTCGCCTTCGCCGCGCCGCTCGCCTTCGAGAGCGAAGCGGCGCTATGGTTCAAGCTCGAGGCCTGGCCTCACGAGGCCCCGCCTCTGCTGTTGGTACTCGATGGCGTTACCGACGTGCACAACTTCGGCGCCTGTCTGCGCAGCGCCGATGCCGCCGGTGTGCACGGCGTGATCGTGCCCAAGGACAAGGCCGCGCCGCTCAACGCCACGGTACGCAAGGTGGCCTGCGGTGCCGCCGAGAGCGTGCCGGTCTATCAAGTGACCAACCTGGCCCGGGCACTGGCCCGGCTCAAGGAGTTCGGCGTGTGGATCACCGGCACCGCAGGCGAGGCCGAGACGCTGCTCTACGATGCCGAATTCAGCGGCGCCACGGCGCTGGTGATGGGGGCCGAGGGCAAGGGGATGCGACGTCTGACCCGCGAGGCCTGCGACGGCCTGGTCAAGCTGCCCATGGCCGGCAGCGTCTCCAGCCTCAACGTCTCGGTAGCCACCGGCGTCTGCCTGTTCGAGGCGGTGCGCCAGCGCCGCCTCGTCGCGGGTGGCTGATACCGAACGGCAGTACCGTCTTGCAAGTGTCGGCGTGGATCACTAAAATGCAGGCGCCCGTTCCTACGTGAGCGGGCGTTGCTATTTTCGACTATCACCTCCTTGCTTCCCTTGAGCGCCGGTCCCGCATGGAAAAGGTGTCACGCGGAAGCTGCCAACCCGAAAGGAGATCCCATGCGTCATTACGAGATCGTGTTCATGGTCCATCCGGACCAGAGCGAGCAAGTGCCGTCCATGGTCGAGCGTTACTCCAGCATCGTCACCGAGAGCGGTGGCACCGTGCATCGTCTGGAGGACTGGGGCCGCCGTCACCTGGCCTACCCGATCAACAAGATCCACAAGGCTCACTACGTGCTGATGAACGTCGAGTGCAGCGGCGAGACTCTCGAGGAGATCGAGAACATCTTCCGTTTCAACGACGCCATCATTCGCAGCCTGGTGGTGCGCTGCAAGGAAGCCATCACCGAAGCTTCGCCGATGATGAAGCCGGCAGACGACAAGCGTGCGCGTCGCGACGAGAAGCCGCGCGCCGAAGAAACTGCCGAAGCCCACTGATCGCACGTACCAAGGAGTCTTTTCATGGCACGCTTTTTCCGCCGTCGCAAGTTCTGCCGTTTCACTGCTGAAGGCGTGAAGCAGATCGACTACAAGGATCTGGACACGCTCAAGGCCTACATCACCGAAACCGGCAAGATCGTACCCAGCCGCATTACCGGTACCAAGGCCCGTTATCAGCGCCAGCTGGCCACCGCCATCAAGCGCGCGCGCTACCTGGCTCTGCTGCCCTACACCGACAGCCACCAGTAAGCCGCTGAATTCGATGTTGCCGATTGCCCGATGGCTAATGCGCGGCATGCCCTACGCCGCAGGCGGGGCGGCGCTGGCGGCGATCGTGCCCTGGCTGTTCTGGTTCAGTGGCGCCATCGTGGCCCTGGTCACGCTGCGTCGCGGCCTGTCGCCGGCGCTGCCGGTGCTGGTGGCGGCTGCCGTTCCCGCCGGCTGGTGGTGGACCCAGGGCGATGCCATTCCGCTGGCCAGCGTGCTGCTGGTGACGCTGATGGCCGTGGTGCTGCGTTCGCGCATGCGCTGGAGCGAGGCGCTGATCGTCGGCACGCTGGTCGCGGCAGCCATGGTACAGCTCGGCATCTTCGTGCCGCCGGGCGGCACCGGGCCGCTGCTGGAGCAGCTGCGCCAGGGTTCGGCCGAGATCGACCGCATGCTCACCGAGCTGGCGCGACAGGGCTTCGACACCGAGGAGCTGGCAAGACTGCTGATCGGTGGCATCACCGGTCTGGTCGTGCTGATCGCGGCGATCGGTTGCCTGGCGCTGGCGCGAGCCTGGCAGGCAGGGCTCTACAACCCCGGCGGATTCCGCGAGGAGTTCCATGCGCTGCGCCTGGCGCCGCGCGAACTGGGGGTGCTGGTCCTGCTCGGCGTGGTGGGCATGGTGCTGGGTTTGCCGTCGCTCTCCATGCTGGTCTGGGTGCCGCTGCTGGTAGCAGGCATTGCGCTGGTGCACGGCTTCATCGGAGTAAAGGGTATGAACGGGCTGTGGCTGATCGCGTTCTACGTGTTGCTGATCACCACTTGGCCCATGATTCTGATCGTGCTGCTGGCGGCCTTCATCGACGTGTTCGTGGATTTCCGCGGCCGTCTGGCCTCTCGCAGCGACTGACAAGAGGTTAACGAGATGGAAGTCATTCTGCTCGACAACATTGGCAAGCTGGGCGGTCTGGGTGACAAGGTGACCGTAAAGCCCGGCTATGGCCGTAACTACCTGGTACCTTACGGTCTGGCCGTGCCGGCCACCAAGGACAACCTGGAGGCCTTCCAGGCGCAGCGCGCCGAGCTCGAGGCCCAGGCCGCCGAGCGCAAGGCGATCGCCGAGTCCCGCGCCGCCCAACTGGCCGAGATCGAGCTGTCGCTGGTCGCCAAGGCCGGCGACGAAGGCAAGCTGTTCGGTTCCATCGGTCCGCGTGACCTGGCCGAGGCGCTGGGCCAGGCTGGCATCGAAGTCGCCAAGAGCGAAGTTCGCATGCCGGAAGGTCCGATTCGCCAGACCGGCGAGTACGACATCGACCTGCACCTGCATGCCGAAGTCGACGCCACCGTTCGCGTGGTCGTGGTCGCCGAGTAAGGCAAGCGTCAGGCTTCATCCGAGCCGACAATGACGCCAAGGGGCGCGGGGAGCTTTCCCTGCGCCCTTTTCTTTTTCGACCCTGGCTTTTCCTCTCCTGGAACCTGACTTAGACATTGGTAGTAATATTACGGTTTTGTTTTGCGTCGCCGCTCTTAAACGATTAAGTTTTGCCTGTCTGGAAGCGCTGCGCTTCAGGCCAGGGCGGCAGGGCCAACAAGACGGCATTGTGATGCTTGTCTGTAACGATACAGAGCCATGTCTCGCCCCGTTCTTCTTGTGAAAACAAACGAACAAACAAGCATAAAAGGAACAACTGCGATGAAGACCGCCTTGCTACGAACCCCGCTCGTTGCTGCCGTGGCCGTGGCCAGCTTCGGCATGGTTGGGCACGCCGCCGCCGATACCGCCGCCCTCGAGCAGCGCCTGCTCGAACTCGAGAACCGCATCGCCGCTGCCGAGCAGCGTGCCAGCGCCGCCGAGCAGCGCGCCGAACTCGCCGAGGCCCAGGCCGAAGGGCGGCTCTCCGCCGACGAGGTGGAGGAGCGCCTGGCCAAGGTGGAGCGCCAGGCCAGCGGCGAAGAGGGCTTCTCGTTCAACGTCTATGCTCGCTCGGGGCTGCTGCTGGGTGAGGATCGCAAGAGCATCGACGGCGGCCCCTACGTGACGCCGGCCGGCGGGTTGGGCGGGGCCGTGGGGCGGCTGGGCAACGAGCCGGATACCTACGCCGAGGCCATCCTCAACTACCGCATGCAGTTCGACAACGGTGCCAAGGCGCTCTATCGCACCATGCTGGCCAGCGGCACCGAGACCAGCAACGACTGGGACGACGACTCCAACCTCAACGTGCGCCAGGTCTACGCCGAGTTCAGCGACCTACCGAGCTTCACCGGTGCCTTCGAAAACGCCTCTATCTGGGCCGGCAAGCGCTTCGACCGCGACAACTTCGACATCCACTGGCTCGACAGTGACATCATCTTCCTCGCCGGTACCGGCGCCGGTATCTACGACATGCAGCTGGCCGACAACTGGCGCTCCAACTTCTCGCTCTACGGGCGCAGCTTCAGCGACTTCGATGTGCGGCCCGAGCATCCGGGAGACGACGGCAGCACCGACAGCCTGATCCTGACCTCAAACAACTACTTCGGTAATTGGCAGTGGATGGTCAACGGTCTGTCGGCGGCGGATAACGACACCCGCGACATCGGCGAGGGGCAGACCGCCGCCACCAGCGGCTTCCACACCATGGTGGCCTACCACGGCGACAGCTTCTTTGGCCTGGGCGAGGGCAACTTCAAGGCTGCGGTGCTGCACGGCCAGGGCCTGGGCGCCCAGGTCAAGGGGCTCGGCAGCGACGGGGAACTTACCGACGATGCCACCGCGACCCGCCTGGCCCTCTACGGCACCACCTACGTGGCGCCGAGGTGGCGAGTGGCACCGGCGATTCTCGCCGAGACCAGCAAGGATCGCTACGTCGAGGGTGACCAGTACGACTGGGCGACCTTCAACGTGCGCCTGGCCAACGAACTCACCCAGAACTTCGAGATGCAGTACGAGGCCAGCTACCAGTGGATGGACCTCGACCCCCGTGGCCGTAACGGCAACAGCGCGGTGGAGGGCGACTACACTAAGTTCACCATCGCACCGACCTTCAAGCCCCAGGTGGGCGGTTTCTGGCAGCGCCCCGAAATTCGCCTGTTCGCCTCCTGGAGCGATTGGGACCAAGAGCTCAACGGCTACAGCGGCGGCGATGCCTTCGGCAGCGACGGCTTCACCGGCGGCCAGTGGAGCTTCGGCGTGCAGACCGAGGTGTGGTTCTAAGCGGCGCCAAGCCGGGCCCGGCAGCGCCGGGCCACTGCTCGCGGATTGTTTCGATCCCTTGCCGCGACCGATATCGGTCGCGGTTTTTGTCGATTCGAGAGGTAGGGCGGGCTCGGGGCATCGGGTAGAATGGCACGGCCCGTTCCCCTCAAGGTTGCCGCACCATGAACGACACGCTCGAGCTCGATAAGGAAACCGCCGCACTCAAGGTGCCGCCGCACTCGCTCGAAGCCGAGCAGTCGGTGCTGGGCGGCCTGATGCTCGACAACCAGGCCTGGGACAACGTCGCCGACCGACTGGTGGCCGACGACTTCTACCGCTACGAGCATCGCCTGATCTTCAACGCCATGAGCGGCCTTGCCGAAGCGGGCAAGCCGCTCGACGTGGTCACGCTTTCCGAGGCGCTGGAAGGGCGCGATCAGCTCGATACCGTGGGCGGCCTCGCCTATCTGGCCGAGCTGGCCCGCAACACGCCCTCGGCGAGCAACATCCGCGCCTATGCCGACATCGTTCGTGAGCGGGCCACGCTGCGCAAGCTGATCCGCGCCGCCAACCAGATCGCCGACGGCGCCTTCAGCCCCAAGGCCGCCCCGCCGACGAGCTGCTCGACGAGGCCGAGCGGCTGGTGTTCCAGATCAGCGAGGAGCGTCCCAAGTCGGGCGGGCCGATCGGCATGAGCGAACTGCTGGCCAAGGCGGTGGATCGCATCGACGAGCTGTTCAACATGAAGGGCGAGATGACCGGCCTGTCGACGGGGTTCCGCGACCTCGACGACATGACCTCGGGTCTGCAGCCCTCCGATCTGGTGATCATCGCCGGGCGACCCTCCATGGGTAAGACCACCTTCGCCATGAACCTGGTCGAGCACGCTGTCATTGCCAGCGATCGGCCGGTGATGGTGTTCTCCATGGAGATGCCTGCCGAATCGCTGATGCTGCGTATGCTGTCGTCGCTGGGGCGTATCGACCAGACCCGGGTGCGGACCGGCCAGCTCGAGGACGAGGACTGGCCGCGGCTGACCTCGGCGGTCAACCTGCTCAAGGACAAGCAGCTGTTCATCGACGATACCGCGGCGCTGTCGCCCAACGAGATGCGTTCGCGCATCCGCCGGGTGGTACGCGAGCACGGCAACCTGGCCCTGGTGATGATCGACTACCTGCAGCTGATGCAGATCCCGGCTTTTCGGAGAACCGTACCGGGGAGATCTCGGAGATCTCGCGCTCGCTGAAGGGCATGGCCAAGGAGTTCGGCTGCCCGGTGGTGGCGCTCTCCCAGCTCAACCGCTCGCTGGAGCAGCGCCCCAACAAGCGCCCGGTCATGTCGGACCTGCGCGAGTCCGGCGCCATCGAGCAGGATGCCGACTTGATCGCCTTCGTCTATCGTGACGAGGTCTACAATCCGGATAACCCGGACAACCAGGGCCTGGCCGAGCTGATCATCGGCAAGCAGCGTAACGGCCCCATCGGTACGGTGCACATGGCCTTCATCGGCAAGTACACTCGCTTCGAGGACCTGGCGCCGGATAGCTATGGCGAGGCATTCGGCGAGTGAGGCCCGGCGGCGCTTGAGCCTCGCGTGCGGCCCCGTATAATGCCGAGCCCCCGACAGACGAAAAGCGAGGAGTGACCATGGCAGGCGGATTTCGGCGCGGCAAGCGCCAGCGCACCCCCAAGCTGGAAGCGCGCGGCGAGCTCCAGTCGCTGGAGCGCGAAGGGCCGTTCAAGGAGTGGCTGGGCATGCCGGATCTCTACCGCTTTCACCTGGTCGTCGACGGTGAGGCATACAGCTACCAGACCGAGGATGCCGAGCTCGCCGTAGCGGTAGGCGACTGCGTGGTGTTCCGCTACAAGGAGACCAAGGCGGGCAAGTGGGTCGACCGCAACTCCCTGGCCAAGGCGATCGATCCCTCCGCCTACCAGTAGCCGCCAGGCGCGCAGTCACGGAACCACTGCGCGCCATCGCTGTCACAAAAGCGATATATCGGCGTCATGCAAATCACATCGGGCACAGTCATGCTGTGCCCGACGCATATCTTGCATACGCAATGGAACAATTCCAGGACATGGAGGGAACCATGGAATTCGAACAGCTGAAACACTTCGTCACCCATCACGACAACTTCGAGGTGCGGGTCATCACTCACTCCGGCAGCCACTGCTACCAGGTGGAGCTGGAAGACGTGGAAGGGGGGCGCCACCTGTTGACCCGTCGCGGCAAGCCCACGGTGTTCCGGTCGCTTGAGGACGTCTATCTCGAGCTGCAGCGCGCCGGCATCCATCGTGCCTTCCTGGTGCAGCACGTACCGCAGGACGAGGTCGTCGGCCGCGAGGCGCATTATCACGACCCGCTGACCTCACGCATGCCGCTGGTCTTCTAGGCTGCCCGAAACTGGCCGCGCTTGGTCATGCTGCGCCGGATGATAACCTTGATCCAAGTTATACAAATTGACTTCATAGTATAACTTGATGCCCTGGCCAGGCTTGCGCCTGATACAATGGCCGCTCCTAATCTTTCGTCACGAGGAGCGCAGCGCATGGCCGCATCGCAAGTGGAATCGGGCTCGCCGGAGCGTCAACGTCCCGCCCATGCACCGGCACGGCATCCCGCGGTTCCCCGGCCCAAGATCGGCGTCGTGCTGGCCAATCTGGGGACGCCGGACGGCACCGACTACTGGTCGATGCGGCGCTATCTCAATGAGTTCCTTTCCGACAAGCGGGTCGTGGATTACCCAAGCTGGAAGTGGCAGCCGCTGCTGCAGCTGATCATTCTCACCCGCCGCCCGTTCAAGTCGGGCGAAGCCTATCGCAGCATCTGGAACAAGGAGAAGGACGAAAGTCCGTTATTGACCATCACGCGGGATCAGACCCGCAAGCTGGCCGAGGCGCTCCGGCAACGTCATGGCGAGCGGGTTCTGGTGGATTTCTGCATGCGCTACGGCAACCCTTCCACCGACAGCGTGCTGCGCCGGATGCAGGCTGCCGGCTGTGACCGGATCCTGTTTTTCCCGCTCTACCCCCAGTACGCCTCGCCGACCACGGCCACGGCCAACGACCACGCCTTCCGTAGCCTGATGAAGCTCAAGTGGCAGCCGGCGCTGCGCACCGTGCCGGCCTATTTCGAGCATCCGGCCTATCTCGAGGCGCTGGCCAACTCGGTGCGTGACAAGTACGCTGCCGCCGATACGCCGCCGGAGGTGCTGGTGGCCTCCTATCACGGCGTGCCCAAGCGCTTCCTGCTCGAGGGTGACCCCTACCACTGCCAGTGCCAGAAGACCACCCGGCTGCTGCGCGAGCGGTTGGGCTGGGAGGAGGATGCCATCCAGACCGCGTTCCAGTCGCAGTTCGGCCCCGAGGAATGGGTCGGGCCGCAGACCGTGGATCACGTGGCGGAGCTGGCGCGTCAGGGCAAGAAGCACATCGCGGTAATCTCGCCGGCGTTCGCTGCCGACTGCGTGGAGACCCTCGAGGAGATCAACGAGGAGATCCGCGACAGCTTCCTTGCCGCGGGTGGAGAGCGGTTTACCTACATTCCCTGTCTCAACGACCGCGACGATCACATCCAGGCGTTGCTGGCGATCGCCGAGAATGAGCTGGGCGGCTGGCTGAGTTGAGCCTCAGCGGCAGGGCAGCGTATGCGCCGCCCTGCGGGAAGTGCCAGGCGAAACCGACCCAGCGCGGTCGTCTCAGCGGAACAGGCGGTGCCGCTTCTGCTTGCGATACTTCCAGGGGTGCCTGGCACGGGCGGGCCTTGCCACACGGCTCTGGCCCACGTCCTCGTCGCGGAATTCCGGCACCGAGCCGCGGGTGCCGGTGGTGAAGCGCAAGTGCATGTGCAGCCCCGTCTTGGCCAGCATGTGGCCGGTGACCGGAGCGGTGATGAACAGGAACAGCGTGATCAACAGCTCCTGAACGTGCAGTTCGCGCTGGGTCAGGGTGAAGTAGACCATCGAGGCGATCAGCACGCAGCCGATCCCCAGCGTGGTGCCCTTGGTGGGGCCATGCAGGCGCATGAAGAAGTCCTTGAACTGCAACATGCCGAGCGAGCCGGTAAAGGCGAACACGCCGCCTGCCACCAGCAGGAAGGAGATCACGCCCTCGGCGATCACGAAGAAGGTCATCTTGCACTCTCCTATTCGATGATGTCGCCGCGCAGCAAATAGCGGCAGATGGCCATGGTGCCGACGAAGCCGAGCATGGCGATCAGTATCGCCGCCTCGAAGTAGGTCTTGGTGTTGAGCCACAGTCCCAGCAGCACGATCAAGGCGATCGAATTCACGTAGAGCGTATCGAGGGCCAGCAACCGGTCGGGCACGTCGGGGCCGATGGCGAGCCGGTAGACGTTCATGGCCATGGCCAGCACGATCAGGGTCAGGCTGATCAACAGCGCAGTGTCTAGCATTCGAAGATCTCCTTCAGCGGCCGCTCGTAGCGCTCGCGAATCTCGCGGATCAGGGCCTGCTCGTCGTCCATGTCCAGCACGTGGATCAGCAGCGAGGAGCCGTCGAGGCGAATGTTGGTCGACACGGTGCCGGGTGTCATGGTGATGGTGTTGGCCAGCAGGGTGATGGCCAGGCGATCCTTCACCTCGAGCGGATATTCGACGAACCCGGGTGCGGCTCGCGCCGCGGCAGCAGGATCAGCAGACTGACGTGCACGTTGGCCTTGACGATGTCCCACATCACCACCAGTACGAACCAGACCAGCTTGAGCGGATGCTTGACTCGAGGCAGCGGTTCCCAGAAGCCCTGCGTCAGCAGCGGTATGCCCACCGCCAGCAGGCCCCCCAGTAGCACCTGGCCAGGCGCTAGGCTGCGTACCATCAACAGCCACACCGCCAGCAACACCAGCGACAGCGTGGGGGTGGGCAGATAGCGTCCCAAGGCTCTCATGGCGTGTCTCCCGGGTGCGGTCCAAGGGGCAGCGGATGTAGTTGGACGAGCTCGCGTTTCGGCTGCTCGCCGAGCAACTGATGGATGATTGCCTGAGGGCTGGCCAACTGCTCGGCCGTGGCCTGAGCGTAGTGGCTGATGGGGCCTCCCAGGACGACCAGTATCGGAGCAGTGGCCAACAGCCAGGCCACGCCGGCGAGCTGTGCCCGGCTGACCTTGCCGGCGGCGACCTCGCCCTTGTAGCTGGCCCAGAAGAACACCGAGCCGGCACGGGACATGGCAATGAGCGCGCACAAACCCGCCAGCAGCAGCAGCGGCCACAGCCACAGCCTGGCGCTGCCCTCGGCGGCTTGCAGTAGCAGCAGCTTGGCCAGGGAGCCCGCCAGTGGCGGCAGCCCGATCACACCCACCGCGGCGACCAGGAACAGGATGCCGAGCAGTTGCCGCTGATGCAGGCGTCGCGCGCGTACCAGGCGGGTACCGGCCTTGCCGCGCTGCTGGCCGATCAGCTCGGCAATCAGGAACAGTGCCCGCAGATCAGGGTGGTATGGGGCAGGTAGTAGAGCAGTGCGGTCACGGCGGCGGAGTGCCCAGTGCCGCCGCGGCCAGAAGTGTACCGACCGAAACCAGTACCAGGTAGGCGATCAGCGGACGCAGGTCACGGGCCGCCACCACGCCGATGGCTGCGAGCACGATGGTGGCCAGGCCCGACCACCACAGCCAGCCGGCAATGGCGGAGGCGGCGGGCGTGTCGATGAAGATCAGCGACTGGACCCGCAGGATGGCATAGAGACCGACCTTGGTCATGATGGCGAACAGTGCCGCGACCGGAGCGGGCGCTGCCGAGTAGGTGCGTGGCAGCCAGAAATAGAGCGGCAGCAGGGCCGCCTTGAGGCTGAAGACCACGATCAGCAGCAGTCCTCCGCCGTGACCAGGGCGGCCTGGTCGCCCGACATCTCGGCCACGCGCTGGGCCATGTCGGCCTTGTTGAGCGTGCCGGTAGCGCCGTAGAGCACGCCCAGTGCAATCAGGAACAGCGCCGAGCCGGCCACGTTGAGAATCACGTAGTGCAGGCCGGCACCGACTCGGGCCTTGTTGCCCCCATGCATCAACAGGGCATAGGAGGCCAGCAGCAGGATCTCGAAGAACACGAACAGGTTGAAGATGTCGCCGGTAAGGAAGGCGCCATTCAGACCCATCAATTGCAACTGGAAGATACGTGGAAATTGCTGCCGCGCATGTCCTCGCCGGCGCAGGCGAAGAGCAGGCAGCCCATGGCCAGTACGGCGTTGAGGCTCAGCATCAGCGCCGAGAGCCGGTCGAGCATCAGCACGATTCCGTAGGGGGCCTGCCAGTTACCCAGCGAATAGAAGGTCAGTTCGCCGCTTGCGGCCTGACGCAGCAGCAGCAGACAGACGATCAGCAGCAGGGCGGTGAAGGCGACGCTGAGCTGGCGCTGGGTACGCTCGCTGGCCTTGCCCGAAAGCAGCAGCACCAGGGCGCCCAGCATGGGCAGCAGAATGGGGAGGGAGATCAGATGCTGGCTCATTGCGGCATGTCTCCGTCCTCGCCCTGCTGCCCGTCCACGTGGTCAGAGCCGAGGTCGCCGCGGGCGCGGATCGCCAGGATCACGACGAAGGCCGTCATGGCGAAGCCGATCACGATGGCCGTGAGTACCAGGGCCTGGGGCAGGGGGTCGGCCGGGGCGAACGATTCGCCGATGACCGCAGCGGCATCGGTATGCAGTCCGCCGGAGGAGAACAGGAACAGGTTCACGGCATAGCCGAGCAGCGCCAGTCCAACGATGACCGGGAAGGTGCGGCCGCGCAGCAGCAGATAGATGCCACTGGCGGTGAGCACTCCGACGACGAGCGAGAACAGGGCTTCCATTCAGTGTTCCTCCAGTGTCGGGCGATTCACCGTAGTGACGCGGCCCAGGTTGACCAGGATCATCAGCGTGGCACCGACCACGGCCAGGTAGACGCCGACGTCGAACAGCATCGCCGTGGCCAGCTCGAACTCGCCGATCAAAGGCAGGTGGAAGTGACCGAAGGCCGAGGTCAGGAAGGGGTAGCCGAACAGCCAGCTGCCGAGCCCGGTGGCCAGGGCAACGGCCAGCCCCGAGACGGCCACTACCGGATAGGAGAGCGGCAAGCGCTCGCGGGTCCAGTCGTAGCCCCTGGCCATGTATTGCAGCAGCAGGGCGGTGGCGGTGATCAGGCCGGCGATGAAGCCGCCGCCAGGCTGATTGTGGCCGCGCAGGAAGATGTAGACCGATACCAGCAGCGCCAGCGGCAGCAGGATCTGCGCCACTACCGCCAGGATTAGCGGGTAGCGGTGGCGTGACCAGCGGATGCCCTCGATGTTGCCGGACGGCATGAACAGGCGCAGGCGGTTGAGCAGCTTGAAGGTGGCGAGCCCGGCCAGGGTCAGCACGGTAATCTCGCCGAAGGTATCGAAACCGCGGAAGTCGACCAGGATCACGTTGACCACGTTGGTGCCGCCGCCACCGGGCACGCTCTCGCGCAGGAAATAATCAGCGATGGCCAGGGTTTCGCGGGTCAGCATGGCATAGTTGAGCATCGCCACCACCAGGCCCAGCGAGGCAGCCAGGATCAGGTCGCGCAGGATACGCCGGCCCGAGACCATCAGCGGCGGACGCTGGGGCAGGAAGAACAGGGCCAGGATCATCAGGATCATCGAGGCGACTTCCACCGACAGCTGGGTCAGGGCGAGATCCGGGGCGGAGAAACGCACGAAGGTCAGCGATACCGACAGTCCCACCACCGAGAGCATCAGCAGCGACACCAGGCGCCAGCGGTGGCTCAGGGCGCTGCCGATGGCGCCGAAGATCATCAGCCCGGCGCCGAGGAACAGCATGCCGTCCAGCGGCTGCATGCCGCGCTCGCCGGTCAGGTTCTCCAGTTGAGTCAGGCCGATGGCGGCCATGGCCAGCGCACTCAGGATGAGCAGCGCCTGATAGCGCTGCAGCGAGCCGTTCTCCAGGCGCAGGGTGAGCCACAGGGTGGCCCTGATCAGGCGTTGGATAGCCGCCTCGAAGATCAACCCGGCGTCGCGTTCGGGGAACAGCGCCGCGAGATTGGCGAAGCGGCGTTGCTGGCGGAGCACCAGTACGCCGCCGGCCACTGCGGCCACGCTCATCAGCAACGGCATGTTGAAGCCGTGCCACAGTGCCAGTTGGAAGACCGGCGTCGTCTCGCCCTGCACCGCAAGGCTCGCGGCGTTGAGCAGTGGTGCCGCCAGAGTCATCGGGAACAGGCCCACTGCCAGGCTGATGGCGGCCAGGAGCAGGCCGGGAGCGAGCATGCCGCGCGAGGGGTCGTGCGCCTGCAGCGGTGGCTGGGCCTTCTGCTCGCGGGTCAGCTTGGGTTCGGCGAAGAACAGGCTCCAGATCAGGCGCAGCGAATAGGCCACCGAGAGCATGGCGGCGACCACCACCAGCAGCGGGATGACGATGCTCAGCGCGCCGAGCAGGTTGTTGAGCAGGCTCTGCTCGAACAGCATCTCCTTGGACAGGAAGCCGTTGAACGGCGGGAAGCCGGCCATGGCGGAGCCGGCCAGAAGGGTCATGGTGCCGGTCAGCGGCATCATCGACCACAGCGCGCCGAGGCGGTCGATGTCACGGGTACCGGTTTCGTGGTCGATGATACCCACCATCATGAACAGTGCCGCCTTGAAGGTGGCGTGGTTGAAGATGTGAAAGACAGCGGCGACGATGGCCAGCGGGCTGCCGAGGCCGAGCAGCAGCGTGATCAGACCGAGGTGGCTGACGGTGGAAAAAGCGAGGATGCCCTTGAGGTCACGCTCGAGCAGGGCGAACCAGGCTGCATAGAGCATCGTTGCCAACCCTACCAGCGACAGGCTGACCGCCCACAGGGCGGTGTCGCCCAGCGCCGGATTGAGGCGTGCCAACAATAGCACGCCGGCCTTGACCATGGTGGCCGAGTGGAGGAAGGCGGAGACCGGCGTGGGTGCGGCCATGGCATGGGGCAGCCAGAAATGGAACGGGAACTGGGCCGACTTGGTGAAGGCGCCCAGCAGCACCAACAGCACGATCAGCGGATAGTGTTGGGAAGCACGGATGAGGTCGCCTGCCGCCAGTACGTCGGCCATGGCCAAACTGCCCACCTCCTGGCCGATCAGCAGAATCCCCGCCAGCAGGGCGAGCCCGCCGGCGCCGGTGACGATCAGCGCCATGCGTGCGCCGCGCCGGGCATCGCTGCGGTAGCCCCAGAAGCCGATCAGCAGGAACGACGCGATGCTGGTGAGTTCCCAGAACAGCCACAGCAGGATAAGGTTGTCCGCCATGGCGATACCGAGCATGGCGGTCATGAACAGCATCATGTAGGCGAGGAAGCGGCCGTCGTCCTCTTCTGCCGAGAGGTAGTAGCCGGTATAGAACAGGATCAGGCTGCCGATGCCCAGGATCAGCAGCGCGAATAGCAGCGTCAGCCCGTCGATGCGCAGGGCCAGGTCGAGGCCGAGAAGCGGCATCCAGGTCAACTGCAGACTGACCACTTCGCCAGCAATGACGGCGGGTGCATGCAGTAGTACCAGGGCCAGGGCGAGAAGGGGTGCGATCAGCGTGGCTGCGACACAAAGCTTGCGGCCATAGCGAGAGGTCATTGCCGGCACGACGACGCCGACGGTGGTGAGAAGGGGGATCCACAGCAATGACATGGTGGTTCGTCCGTTCTGGCAGCGGCTCGGAGCTCGCACCAATGCGCCGTCGCGTGGTGGCGCGCCGAGTACCACACAAGCTGATTGTAATATTCGAGAATCGACGGGTCGGGCTGCCGGGAGGGAATGAAAAAACGGAGTGAAATCGCTATACTAGCAAGCCGTTTCGTCGTGAAATCAACGCTCACCGTAGCCAGCCGCGGCGCAAAGTCTAATGCTTTTGCGCTGCAATAGACAGTCTGGAACGGCTGCCGACGCTCATCCTTTGGGCGTATTTTTTCGGCCGAATCACCGTTTCTTGATCTGATGCACTATCGGCGCAAAGCTCACGCGAAAGGGGCTTGACAAGGCTGGCCTGCCAGCTTTTCGACGCAGCCGTGGCAGGGGTGTCCGTGCCCGGTGGATGGACTGACAGAAGGGAACTGCATGATGCAATTTGCCGTGCTTTCAGGGTTCGTGCTGGCCGCCTTTGCCCCGTTGTTGCATCAATGGTTCGGCCCACGGACCAGCTTCGTGCTGGCTGCATTTCCAGCCCTGCTGGCGCTTTGGTTCCTGGGCCAGGTGCCCACGGTGATGGAAGGGGAAGTGCTCTACCTCCAGTTGGACTGGGTGCCCTCGCTGGGCATGAGTCTCACCTTCCTCATCGACGGCCTGGCGCTGTTGTTCGCGCTGCTGATCACGGTAATCGGCACCTTCGTGCTGATCTACGCCGGCGGCTATCTGAAGGGCCATCGCGATCTGGCGCGTTTCCACATCGTCATTCTGGCCTTCATGGTGTCGATGCTGGGGCTGGTGCTGGCCGACGGCCTGCTGACCCTGTTCGTGTTCTGGGAGCTGACCAGCATCACCTCCTACCTGCTGATCGGCTTCAGCCATGCTGACGTCGAGGCTCGCAAATCGGCCCGCCAGGGCTTGTTCGTCACCTTCGGTGGCGGGCTGGCATTGATGGCAGGGTTGGCGATGCTCGGCAGCGTCAGTGGCAGCTGGTCGCTGGCGGAAATTACCGCCTCGGGTGTCGACCTGCGCGAGCATGATCTCTACCTGCCGATGCTGCTGTGCCTGCTGCTGGCGGCGTTCACCAAGTCGGCCCAGTTCCCGTTCCATTTCTGGTTGCCCAACGCCATGGCGGCGCCCACGCCGGTATCGGCCTATCTACACTCGGCCACCATGGTCAAGGCCGGCATCTACCTGATGGCGCGCCTGCAGCCAAGTCTTGGCGGCAGTGAGGCCTGGATCGCCATCCTCTCCGTGGTGGGGGCGGTGACGATGTTCACCGGTGCCTTCCTGGCGATCCGCCAGACCAACATCAAGAAGCTGCTGGCCTATTCCACGATCATGGCGCTTGGCACCCTGACCATGCTGCTCGGTATCGGCACCGAGGGAGCGCTGATCACCTTCGTCACCTTCCTGCTCGCACACTCCCTCTACAAGGGGGCGCTGTTCATGGTGGCCGGTATCCTCGATCACGAGACCGGCACCAAGGACGTCACCGCCATGGGGGGGCTGCGCCCGCTGATGCCGGTGACCGCAATCGTCGCCATGGTGTCGGCACTGTCGCTGGCCGGGGTGCCGCCACTGTTCGGCTTCATTGCCAAGGAACTGCTGTTCGAGGCGGCCCTGGAGGCCGAAGCCTACGGCTGGCTGGTCCTGCTGCTCTCCTTCGTCTCGGCATTCCTCACCATCGCCGTGGCGGCCATCGTCGCCCTGCGTCCGTTCTTCGGCGAGCGGCGCCCGACGCCACGCGTGGCTCACGAGGCCCCGCTGTCGATGCTGCTGGGGCCGGCCTGCCTGGCCGCGCTCTCGTTGCTGCTTGGTGTGTTGCCGGTACTGGCCGGGATGGGGGTGCTCACCGCGGCGGCCTCGGCGGTCATGGGCGAGCCGGTGACCGTCTACCTGTCGCTGTGGCATGGCATCAACATTCCCTTGGTCATGTCGATCGTGACCCTGGGGCTGGGCTATCTGCTGTTCAAGCGCTGGGACCGCCTGCGCGCCTACCTGGCACGGCTCGATCCGGTCATGGCCCGAGGTCCCGAGGCCGGCTACGAGGCCGTCATGCATGGCATCACGGTGGTATCCGACTGGCAGACGCGCATCCTGCAGAACGGCTACATGCGCAACTACATCCTGGTGATGGTGCTGGTATTGATCGCGCTGCTCGGCAACTCATTGTTGATACGGCACTCGCCTGAGATCGCCTTCGAACTCGACGTGCGTTTCCACGAGGTGGTAGTGACCACGCTGATGGTATTGGGCGCGCTGTTCGCAGCCATTGCTCGCTCGCGGCTCAGTGCCGTGGTGTCGGTGGGGATCATGGGCTTCTCCATCGCCTTGACCTTCATCTTGTTCAGCGCTCCCGATCTCGGCATCACGCAGCTGCTGGTGGAAACGCTGACGGTCATCCTGCTGGTGCTGGTGCTGTTCCGGCTGCCGCGCTTTGCCAGCCTGTCGACGCCGCTCGAGCGGGTGCGCGATGCCTTGGTGGCAGGCAGCGTGGGGGCGCTGGTGACGCTGCTGATCCTTACTGCCTGGGGCATCGACCAGTTCGTGCCCATCTCGGACTACATGATCGAGAACAGCGCCCCGCTGGCGCATGGCCGTAACATCGTCAACGTGATTCTGGTCGACTACCGGGCGCTGGATACCCTGGGCGAGATCTTCGTGCTGGCGCTGGCGGCGATCGGAGTCATCGCCATGCTCAAGCTAAGGGCGCCGGACAAGGCCGGCAGGTCGACAGCGCAGGAGAAGGATTCAAGACATGGTTAAGTCGGGCACTCTGATACTGCACACGGCGGCACGCATCCTGATGCCGTTGCAGCTGCTGTTCTCCGTGTTCCTGCTGCTGCGTGGCCACGACGAGCCTGGCGGCGGCTTCATTGCGGGCCTGGTGGCGGCGGGGGCTTTCACCCTCTACCTGTTTGCCTTTGGCGTCAGTGCCACCCGCGAGGTGCTGCGCATGGTCGATCCTCGCGATCTGATCGGCATCGGGCTGCTGCTGGGCATGATTTCGGTATTCCCCGCCTGGTTCGTGGACCAGCCGTTCCTGACCGCCCAGTGGTGGACGATTCCGGGTGTCGATTTCTACGCCTCGACGCCGCTGATCTTCGATATCGGCGTCTATCTCGCGGTGCTGGGCTCGGTGCTGGCCATGGTCATGACGTTGATGGAGGTGGACAAGGATGAGCCCTGAACGCTTGGGTGCCACGGGTGCCGTATCGTCGAACCGATCGGGAGGAACACTATGGAACCGGTAATGGCAGTGGCCATCGGTCTGCTCTATGCCTCGGCCATCTTCCTCATGCTGCGTCGCTCGATCGTCAAGCTGGTGATTGGCCTGATGCTGCTTTCCAACGCTGCCAATCTGCTGATCTTTACCTCGGCTGGCATGACCCGCGGGGCTCCGCCGCTGATCCCCGAAGGGATGGCCGCGCCGTTGGGCCCGGTGGCCGATCCCTTGCCCCAGGCCGTGGTGCTGACCGCCATCGTGATCGCCTTCGGCGTGCTGGCGTTCGCCGTGGTGCTGATCCGGCGGGCCTACGAGATCGTCAAGGCCGATGACCTGGACAAGATGAAGGAAACCGATACGTGAGGCCCGAGGTCGCTCTTCCCGTTCTACTGCCGTTGCTGTCGGGGGCCGTGTCGCTGTTGTTCTGGCGTTCGCGTCCCATGCAGCGTTTCACCGCCGTGGCCGGCAATCTCGCTCTGCTCGGCTTGGCCGTGTGGCTGCTGGTCGCGGTGATCCAAGAGGGGTATGTGGTCATCCAGATGGGCGGCTGGCCGGCGCCCTACGGCATCACCCTGGTGGCCGACGTACTCAGTGCGGTCATGGTGGTACTCACCGCCATCATCGGCCTGGGACTGGCCATCTACTCGCTGGCCTCCACCGGGCCGGGGCATGAGCGTTTCGGCTTCTATCCGCTCATGCACCTGCTGCTGGCCGGGGTGGCTGGCGCCTTTCTCACCGGCGACATCTTCAACCTCTACGTGTGGTTCGAGGTGATGCTCGTGGCCTCCTTCGCGCTGTTGATCCTCGGTGGCGAGAAGGCGCAGATGGAAGGGGCGATCAAGTACGTCACCCTCAACCTGCTGGCCTCGGTGATCTTCCTTTCCGCCGTAGGCCTGCTCTACGGCATGGTAGGAACCCTCAACATGGCGGATGCCGCCCAGCGTCTGGCCATGGCCGAGCATCAGGGCATGGTCGAGGTGCTGGCGGTGATGTTCATGGTGGCCTTCGGCATCAAGGCAGCGGCGTTTCCGCTGTTCTTCTGGCTGCCGGCCTCCTATCACACGCCGCCGGTGGCGGTATCGGCGCTGTTTGCCGGCCTGCTGACCAAGGTCGGCGTCTATGCGCTGTTCCGTGTCTTCACCCTGCTGTTCGACCAGACGCTCGGCTACACCCAGGACCTGCTGTTGTGGGGCGCGGCCCTGACCATGGTCACCGGGGTGCTCGGGGCGGCGGCGCAGTTCGAGTTCCGCCGTATCCTGTCGTTCCATATCGTCAGCCAGATAGGCTACATGATCCTCGGCCTGGCACTGTATACGCCGCTGGCAATCGCCGGGGGGTATTCGCCGTGATGCACAACATCGTGGTCAAGACCAACCTGTTCCTGATCAGCGGCATCACCCGGCGGCTGCAAGGTACCTACGAACTGAAGAAAATGGGCGGACTGTACCGCGAGCGGCCCTGGCTGGCGGTGGCATTCTTTCTCTCGGCCTTTTCGCTGGCCGGGGTGCCGCCCCTGTCGGGCTTCTTTGCCAAGTTCGTCATCGTGCGTGCCGGTATCGAAGCGGAAGCCTACGTGGTCACCGCCGTGGCCCTGCTGGTGGGCCTGATGACCCTGTACTCCATGGTCAAGATCTGGAACGAGGTGTTCTGGAAGACCCTGCCGGAGGACAATCTGGTGCCGGCGGAAGAGGTGGTGGTGGGCGACGATAGCCGCATGGTGCCGGCCAGCCTGTGGCTGATGTACCTACCGGTGGCGGTACTGGCGCTGTTTGCGCTGCTGATCGGGATATTCGCCGAGCCGCTGATGACGCTGATGAACCGGATCGGTGACCAACTCATGAATCCGCAGGGCTACATCGAGGCGGTGCTGGGGCAGGCGGCTGGGGTCGAGGAGGCGCTGATCAATGCCGTGGATGAGGAGGTGCAGCCATGACCGGTGCGATCTGGAACCTGCTGCTGGCGCTGGCCTGGGTCATCCTGTCGGGGGATTTTTCCGGTCTCAATCTGGTGGTCGGGCTGGTCTTCGGCTACATCACGCTGGTGCTGATCGAACCTCAGGTCGATGCCCTGACCGGCTACCCGGCCCGAGTGCCGCGGATATTGGCCTTTCTCGGTTTCTTCATCAAGGAGCTGGTGCAGGCTAACCTGCGGGTCGGCTTCGACATCCTGACGCCACCCTGGCACATGCGGCCGGGTGTCATCGCCATGCCGCTGGCAGCACGCACGGAACTCGAGATCACCATGGTCGCCAATCTGATCTCGCTGACCCCCGGCACCCTCAGCCTGGACGTCTCCGACGATCGCAAGGTGCTTTATATCCACGCCATGTTCCTCGACGACGAAGAGGAGCTGCGCCGCAACCTGAAGGAAATGGAATGTCGCGCTCTGGAACTGTTCCGCTGAGTTTGGCAAGGCCGAGTGGGGAATGATATGGCCACTGTGATTCTGATCAGCCAGGTGCTGATGAGCCTCGCCCTGATCCTGGCTTTCGTTCGTGTCGTGCGGGGCCCCAGCCTTCCCGACCGGGTGGTGGCGTTGGAGCTGTTCGCCAGCATCGTGGTGGGGTTGGTGGGGGTATACGCCATTCGCACCGACGTATCCAGCTTTCTCGACGCCGCCATCGTGATCGCATTGATGGGCTTTTTGGCGGCCATCGGCTTCGCCCGATTCCTGGAGCGTGGAGGGCCGCGCGATGATTGAGACCATCAAGGGATTTCTGATCCTGACCGGGGCCGTCTTCATGTTGCTGGCGGCGCTGGGGATCCTGCGTCTACCCGACCTGCTCACCCGCATGCATGCGACCACCAAGGCCGCGGCCCTGGGGGTCATCCTGATCATGCTCTCGGTCGCGATGCACTTCGGTGAGGTGGCCGTGGTGGCGCGTGCCTTCGCCATCATCGTCTTCGTGCTGATGACCGCACCGGTGGCGGCCCACGTGATCGGCCGGGCAGGCTATTTCGTCGGCTCCAAGCTGTGGAGCGGTACGGTGAAGGATGAGCTGCGGCCCAACTACGATCCGTTGACCCACGAGCTCAAGAGCGGCCTGGAAACGGACATCAATGCCGTGCACAAGCCTCGCGACAACGATCCCCAGTGATGTCCGCGCCGGCCTGGCCGGTCGGTTACACAAAACGACGTTTTACCCGGCTCGGAGGGCTGGCCTGGAGGCTGCTTCTGAGCCATTATCGGTGGCCTTCGATGTAAAGGAATACGTGCCATGACTCGTCCTCTTTTCCCTGCTGTTCTTCTCCTGCTGCTGTTGGCCGGCTGCCAATCCGGCCCCATCCAGGATGTCGTGGCCGACGACCGTCAGGAGGAAGCCGCCGCCTCGAGCGAACCTGCGATACCCGAGCTGGCCCCCAGCGAGGCGGAACGTCCTCCCCAGGACTTCCAGGCCTGGCTGCGCGATTTCCGCCGCCAGGCTCGCGCAGAGGGCATCAGCGAGGCGACGCTGGCACGCGCCCTGGATGGCGCGCGTTACCGGCCACGCGTCATAGAGCTCGACCGCTCTCAGCCGGAGTTCGTGCGCCCCATCTGGCAGTATCTGGACAGCGCCGTATCGCAGGCCCGCGTCAGCCAGGGGCGCGCCAAACTCGACGAGCACCGCGACACGGCCCGGCGCATGGAGCAGCGCTACGGCGTGCCGGCGGAAATCATCGTGGCCATCTGGGGCATCGAGAGCAACTACGGCGGCAACTTCGGCGATTTCTCCACGGTCGAGGCGCTGGCGACCCTGGCCTTCGACGGGCGTCGGCGCGACTTCGCTCGCGGCGAGTTGCTGACTGCGCTGCGCATCCTCGATGCCGGCGACATTGCCCCGGATCGCATGATCGGCTCCTGGGCCGGTGCCATGGGGCACACCCAGTTCATTCCGTCGAGCTTCGAATCCTACGCCGTGGATGGCGACGGCGACGGGCGCCGCGACATCTGGGGCAGTATCCCGGATGTGATGGCCTCCACCGCGAACTATCTGGCACGGGCCGGCTGGCAGTCCGGCCAACCCTGGGGTGTGGAAGTGCGCCTGCCGGAGGGGTTCGATTATGCCCAGACCGAACTCTCCACGCAGCGTTCGAGCCGCGAGTGGGCCCAGCAGGGCGTGAGCCGCATCGATGGCGGCAGCCTGCCTGGCTTCGAGCAGGCGTCGGTGATCGCTCCGGCGGGTGCCCAGGGGCCGGCGTTTCTGGTGGGGCCCAATTACCGTGCCATCCTGCGCTACAACAATGCCACCAGCTATGCCCTGGCAGTGGCAACGCTGGCAGACGGGATTGCCGGGCGTGAGGGGATCCGGGCCGCATGGCCGCGTGACGCACAGCCGCTGTCGCGCAGTCAGGTACGCGAGATGCAGCAAGCGCTCAACGCGCGCGGTTTCGATGTCGGAACGCCGGATGGCGTGATGGGGCCGAACACGCGACGTGGACTGCGCGAGTTTCAGCGCAGCATCGGGGTGACGCCGGATGGCTTCGCTACCCTGAGCCTGTTGCAGCGCCTGCAACGTTGATGGTGAGGCCAGGCCTTGGCTGGGCCTGGCCGGAGATCGCTACTCGTCGTTGGTCCAGTCGTCCAGGGTTTCGCTGATGCGCTGGCCGGCGCGTTCGGCGCCTTGCTGGGCGCGCTCCCAGGCAGATTCGGCGCCTTCGCCGATGCGATCCAGCCCCTCCTGGGTTCGATGCCAGGCGCTCTCTGCACCCTCACCGGCGCTGTGCCAGGCTTCACGAGTGCGCTGGCGGGCCATGTCCCACCACTCCTGGTCGTAGCGCGGCATGGCATCGAGGGCTTCCCGGTCCGCATCGACGATGATGTCATGGCTGGTTTCGCCATCCTCTTCGTGGTTGACCAGGCGGTAGTGGGTATTAGTGACCACCAGGTGATCGCCGTTCCGCCCCACGCTGTCGTCGGAGCGCACCACGATGGCATGCACCTTCTTGTCGTCACCCATCAACAGGTCGACGACCTGGCTGGGCTGGCTGTCCGGGGCCGCTTCGAAATGCACGTCGGCGTCGAAGATGGCGCGGGCGGAATAGAGGCCCTGGGGGTCGAACTGGGCCTGTACGCCGACGGCGAGACCGGCAATGAACAGGCCGGCTGATGCGACCAGAGTCGTCCTTGTGATGCGTGGCTGTGTCATCGTATTGCCCTCCTTATCCTTGGTGACACGGATAGTGTAGTAAACGTAACCTGCGTGTCAGGCGCCCGGAACCGGTGCGCCGGCCCGGAGTCCCATTGAGCGTCGACGATGAAAGGAGGTTCGTCCATGCCCCCAAAGGGTTCGAGTCGTTATCGCCAGGCCCGCTGGTCCTGCCTGCAACGGTGGGCCGTGGTGGGAGGGCTGCTGCTGGCAGCCGGAGCGCCCGCACTTGCCGACGAGGACAAGACGGTGTTCGGCTGGGTCGAGAAGAGTACTCTCGAGCCCTGGGGCGTCGAGGTGAAGGCCAAGCTGGATAGCGGTGCGTTGACCTCGTCGCTGGACGCGCGCGATATCGAAATCTTCGACAATGAGGGCGAGGAGTGGGTGCGCTTCCGCCTCGAACTCGTCGACGAGGCCAGCGGCGAGGCGTTCGAGGAGCGAATGGAACTGCCGTTGTACCGCGACATCCGTGTGCGCGGCGCCGGCGGTCGCGACGAGCGCCCGGTGGTGCTGATGAAGATCTGCATGGGCGATACCGTTTATGAGGAGCAGTTCAGCCTGCGCGACCGCGGCGAAATGCACTATCCGCTGCTGCTGGGGCGGCGCACCATCGGTCACCTGGGGCTGCTCGACGTGACTCGCACCTTCCTCAACAAGCCCAGCTGTGACGAGGATACCGACGTCATGCGCTACGACGACGAGGAGGAGGGCGACATCGAGGACGACGACATCGAGGGCGACGACAGAGAAGACGACGAGGCGTGACCCCGACTGCCCGCTACCGCGATGAATGGCTCGAAGCCAGTGGCAGCGAGAAAGATCAGAACAATCGGGCCAGCAGGGCGACGACCGCCGTTTCCACACGCAGGATGCGCGGGCCGAGGTGAATGCCCTCGCATCCGGCCTCGAGCATCCTTTCCACTTCGTAGGGAATGAAGCCTCCCTCCGGGCCGATGAGCAGCGTGACGGGCTCGGTGAGGCCCGTCGGGCACGCCTGGGGCATGCCGGGGTGGGCCAGTAGCCCGCGTCGTTGGGTGAGCAGCTCCGGCAGCCGCTCATCGATGAAAGGGCGAAAACCCTTGGCCAGGTTCACCTCGGGCATCACCGTATCCCGTGCCTGTTCGAGTCCCAGCACCAGGTGCTCGTGAATCTTGACGGGATCCAGCTCGGGCGACTGCCAATAGCTCTTCTCCACCCGCCGGGTATGCAGCAGCGTGACCTGTTTCACCCCCATGGCCGTTACATGCTCGAGGCTCCTGGCCAGCATCCGCGGGCGAGGCAGGGCGAGTACCAGGTGCACCGGCAACGGCGGTGGCGGAGGGGTGTCGAGCCCATCGAAGGTGAAGCGGGCCTCGTCGTCGGAGAGCAGCGTGAGCTCACCGCGACCGATGCCGCCGCCCGCCACGCCCAGGGTCAGGACATCGCCGACCCGGGCGCGATGGACCTCCTTCAGATGGCGCAGGCGCCGCGGATCGCGCAGACAGGCCAGGCGGTCGTGGTGGATCTCCTCGGGGGCAAGCAGGATCAGGTTCATCGGGTCTCGTTGGTCGCTTTGATTTGCAAGGGCGGTGGCGCGGTGCACAATAGCAGCCAAGGGCAGTTTGCCTTCCAAACAAGGAGTGCCGTCGTGCGCGTGATTCGCAAGTATGCCAACCGTAGGCTCTATGATACCCAACAGAGTCGCTATGTGACGCTCGAAGATCTGCGGCGCCTGGTTCTCGACGAAGAGCCGTTCCGGGTCGAAGACGCCAAGAGCGGCGAGGACCTGACCCGCACCATCCTGCTGTCGATCATCATCGAGCAGGAGCAGGCCGACGGCGAGGCCGAGGTCTTTTCCAACGATCTGTTGGCCCAGTTCATCCGTGTCTACGACATGGCCCAGCCGCTGCCGCTGGCACGCTACCTCGAGCAGGGCACGCAACTGATGCTCGAGCAGCAGAAGCGCATGCAGGATCAGTGGCAGCAGGCCATGCGCCACTCGCCGATGGAACTGATGCGCGAAATGGCCGAGGAGAACATGAAGTTCTGGCAGAAGGCCATCGGCCAGGCGCAACCCGGCAAGCCGCAGGGCAAGCCCGACAAGAACGACGACAAGTCATCCTGAAGGCGGCGTGCTGCGCCGCTTTCTGCCATAATGCCGCGACGTCTTCCCAGCCGAACACCAGGCCCGGTCATCTTGCCGGGCCTGCGCAGCAAGAGACAGGAAAAGCAAGCGGATGAAGGTTTTGATCATCGGCGGCGGTGGCCGCGAACACGCCTTGGCCTGGAAAGTTGGCCAGTCGTCCCGTGTCGAGCGGGTTTTCGTGGCCCCCGGCAATGCCGGCACGGCTCATGAGCCGGGCCTGACCAACGTCGCCATCGAGGCGAGTGAACTGGAGCGGCTGGTCGAGTTCGCCCGTGCCGAAGACGTTGCACTGACCATCGTCGGCCCCGAGGCGCCGCTGGTCGAGGGGGTGGTGGACCGCTTCCGCGAAGCAGGGCTGACCATCTTCGGCCCTACGCAGGGAGCCGCCCAGCTCGAGGGCTCGAAGTCCTTCACCAAGGACTTTCTTGCCCGCCACGCCATCCCCACCGCTGCGTATCGGACCTTTACCGAGGTCGAGCCGGCGCTGGCCTATCTCGCCGAGCAGGGCGCGCCGATCGTGATCAAGGCCGACGGCCTGGCGGCGGGCAAGGGCGTGATCGTTGCCATGACCCTGGCCGAGGCCGAGGCGGCGGTGCGCGACATGCTCGAGGCCAATGCCTTTGGCGATGCCGGGGCGCGGGTGGTGATCGAGGAGTTCCTCGAGGGCGAGGAGGCCAGTTTCATCGTCATGGTCGACGGCGCCACGATACTGCCGATGGCCACCAGCCAGGACCACAAGCGTGCACTGGACGGCGACGCCGGTCCCAACACGGGGGGCATGGGTGCCTACTCGCCGGCGCCGGTGGTGACCGAGAGCGTGCACGAGCGCATCATGGAGCGGGTCATCGTTCCCACGGTGCGCGGCATGGCGGCCGAAGGGCATCCCTATACCGGGTTTCTCTACGCCGGCCTGATGATCGACGCCGAGGGTAACCCCAAGGTGATCGAATACAACTGCCGTTTCGGCGATCCCGAGACCCAGCCGATCATGCTGCGCCTGCAGTCCGACCTGGCCGAGCTGTGCCTGGCGGGAGCGCGCGGTGAGCTCGCCGGACATACCTGCGAGTGGGATCCGCGAGCCGCCGTGGGCGTGGTACTGGCGGCGGGCGGCTATCCCGGCAGTTACCGCAAGGGTGACGAGATCGAAGGCCTCGAGGCTGCCGCAGCGACAGGCTGCAAGGTGTTCCATGCCGGTACCGCCGAGAATGAGCATGGGCACATCGTGACCAGCGGCGGCCGGGTATTGTGCGTCACTGCGCTGGGCCAGGGAGTTTCCCAGGCCCGCGATCTGGCTTACCGGGGCGTGGCGGAGATTCGCTGGAACGAGGTGCAGTTCCGCCGCGACATCGCCTATCGTGCCATCGCCCGCGAGCGCCAGGCTGGCTGAGTCGCAAGACATGCACCATCGATAACGCACCACCGATAACAAGAGACAGGGAGCGAGCATGGAGCGCATCAAGCTGGAATTTCCCGAGTCCGCCATCGTGCATCGGCAGCCGTTGTCAGTGCGCATCACCGACATGAACTATGGCCGGCACTTGGGGCACGACACCTTGGTGTCGCTGCTCCACGAAGCGCGCATCCAGGCATTCGGTTCGCTTGGGTTGACCGAGTGGGACATGGGGGGATTTCCCAGCGTGGTGGTCGACCTCGCCGTTCAGTATCAGTCCGAAGCGCGCTGGCCGGATGCGCTGGTGGTGGAGACGGCGATACCCGAGCCCACGGGCAAGGCGATCGTGGTCTATCACCGGGTACGACATGCCGAAGGCGGCCGGCCGGTGGCGACGGCTCGTCTCAACGTCGTCCTGGTCGATCCGTCACAGGGACGTAGCGTGGCCGTACCCGACGCCGTGCGCCAAGCCTTCGTTGGAGTGGAGAGCGCCTGATGTCGCGCGAGTACCCGATCATCGCCGTGACCGGCTCTTCCGGAGCCGGTACCACCACGGTCAAGCGCACCTTCGAGCGCATGTTCGCTCGCGAGGACGTGCATGCCGCCTTCGTCGATGGTGACGCCTTCCATCGCTATACCCGTGAGGAGCTGGCGCGCATCTTCCGCGAGGAGCCCGAGCGCAAGAACCAGCTCTCCCATTTTGCCGTCGAGGCCAACCTGCTCGACCGGCTCGAGGCGCTGTTCCTGGAGTACGGCGAGCATGGCACCGGTACCTATCGGCACTATATCCACGCCGAGGACAAGCAGATGATCGAGGCTGGTCGCCAGGTCGGTACCTTCACCGAATGGCAGCCGTTGCCCTGCGGCACCGACCTGCTGTTCTACGAGGGACTGCATGGCGGCCTGGTCACCGCGGAGCATGACATCGCCCGTCACGTGGACCTGCTGGTGGGCGTGGCGCCGACCATGAATCTCGAGTGGATCCAGAAGATCGACCGTGACATCAAGCTGCGCGGCTATTCCCAGGAGGCGGTGATCGACACCATCCTGGGACGCATGAACGACTACGTGCGTTATATCCAGCCGCAGTTCTCGCGCACCCATATCAACTTCCAGCGCGTACCCACGGTGGACACCTCCAACCCCTTCGAGGTGCAGGACATTCCCAACGACGCCGAGTCGTTCGTGGTGATCCGCTTCCGCGACCCCTCGACGGTGGACTTCCCGTGGCTGCTGGCGATGATCCAGGATTCGTTCATGAGCCGCCCGCATACCCTGGTGGTGCCCGGTGCGCGCATGTCGCTGGCCATCGAACTGATCCTGGCCCCTCTGGTGCGACACCTGCTGGCCCAGCGGCGCTTTCGTTGAGGCGTTGCGCCAACACTCTCGCTCCCGATAACGAGACAAGAGCGGGACAAGAACGCGACAGGAGCTCGAGCGATGCAAGACTGCCTCTTCTGCAAGATCGCCCAGCGCGAGATTCCCGCCGACATCGTCTACGAGGACGATCAGGTGCTGGCGTTCAACGACATCAATCCCCAGGCTCCCACTCATATCCTGATCATCCCCAAGTCGCACATCGCCACGCTCAACGACATCGAGGAGCGCGATCAGGCGTTGGTCGGTCGCCTGCCCTATGTCGCGGCACGGCTGGCCGAGGAGCGCGGCTTTGCCGCCGACGGCTACCGCGTAGTGATGAACTGCAATGACCAAGGCGGCCAGACGGTCTATCATATTCATATGCACCTGATGGGCGGTCGCCGCTTTACTTGGCCGGCTGGCTAGCTGGCGCTATGCGGAGCAGTCCGCGCGCGTCGAGGCGTGCGACGCATCAGGTGCACCTAATTTCATGGCGCCACCCCTATGGGTGGCGTTGCCGCGCTTGTCGGTGCCTTTCTGGCGGGCGCGATGCGAAGGCAGCGTACAGGAACCGAGTGAGATGAACCGCCATTACTCCCACGCCGATAACCTGATCCATCAGTTCGATACCGTGCTGCGCACCCTGGTGCCCCATGCGGCGCGCGCATCGCGTCCTTCACCGGCAACCGCGGAGGTGCAGGATGACGACATGAGCGCCGAAGAGCGCCGGCACGCCGCAGGGTTGATGCGCGTCAACCACACCGGAGAGGTGTGCGCCCAGGCGCTCTATCAGGGCCAAGGCTTTACCGCCAAGCTGCCCGAGGTACGCAGTCAGATGGAACACTCCGCCCAGGAGGAGATCGACCATCTGGCTTGGTGCGACGAGCGGTTGCAGGAGCTCGACAGTCACACCAGCTTGCTCAATCCGCTGTTTTACGCGGCTTCCTTCGGTCTGGGCGCGGTGGCGGGAGCGATTGGCGACCGGATCAGCCTGGGCTTCGTTGCCGCCACCGAGGAGCAGGTTGGCAGGCATTTGGATGAGCACATGGTCAAGCTGCCCGCGGGCGACCATCGCTCCCGCGCCGTGCTGCGTCAGATGGCCATCGACGAGGCGCATCATGCCCAATTGGCCTTGGAGGCAGGCGGCGCGCGCTTCCCGGCACCGGTCAAGTTCGGCATGTCGCTGATGTCGAAGGTCATGACCAAGAGCGTCTATCGGATCTGAGTGGCGGGACATGTCCGAGGAGATCCATCTGCGTTTCGTCGAGGTCGCTCGCGAGCTGAGCCCCAGTCTTGCCGATGCCTTCGAGCGAGGAGGGCCGGTAACGCTCCAGGCCGACGACAGCCAACCGCTGGCCGAGCGCCTGTGTCGGTCGATCGCGGGGCAGCAGCTGTCGGTGAAGGCGGCACGCTCAATCTGGACGCGGGTCGTCGATGCGGCCGGCGAGACGCCGCTGATGGAGTTTTTCGTCGAGCCGAACCAGGAGGTGCTGCGTGGCTGCGGCCTGTCGGGAGCCAAGTTGCGGGCGCTGTGCCTGATTGCCGAAGAGGCCCGGGCCGGGCGGCTCGAAGCCGCCGAACTGCGACGGTTGGATCATGCCCAGCGCTCGCAGCGGCTGACCGCGCTATGGGGCGTGGGTCAGTGGACCGCCGACATGATCTCCATCTTCTACTTCGGCGAGCCGGATGTCTGGCCGGAAGGCGACGTGGCGGCACGCAAGACTCTTGAGCGTCTCACCAGCCCTCGGCGCAAGACGCTGCGTACCGCAACGCGCTTCGCCCCTCATCGCTCTTATCTGGCGCTCTACCTGTGGCGGCATGTCGATGCGCCGCCCGTCTAGGGCAGGTCAGTCGTCGACGATGCTGTAGGAGTGGGTGACTTCGACGCCGCCCTTGGCCAGCATGATCGAGGCGCTGCAGTACTTCTCCGCGGAGAGTTCCACTGCGCGCTTGACCTGATTCTCCTTGAGATTGTGCCCGCTGACAGTGAAGTGCACGTGGATCTTGGTGAAGACGGCGGGCACCGTGTCGGCACGCTCGGCCTCGATGCTGGCCACGCAATCGGTCACGCCAGCGCGAGCTTTCTCGAGGATCTCCAACACGTCGAAAGAGGTGCAGGCGCCCATGCCCATCAACAGCATCTCCATGGGTCGCGGGCCGGTATTGCGGCCGCCGTGGTCGGGCGGGCCGTCGATCACCACGCTGTGGCCACTGCCCGATTCGGCGACGAACTGGCGACCATCAGTCCACTTGATGCTGGCTTTCACGAGCTGAACTCCTTCCTATTGGTTAGATGCGCTGATCCACGACGGCCACTTCCCGCTCTCTACAACCCCAGGCGACGAACTGGCGGCCATCGGTCCATTTGACGCTGGCTTTCATGAGCAAGGCTTCCTTATCGAGACGTTCGAGAGGGGCCAGCATACCATTACCGTGGCCACAGCTCAGCCCCGTTGCCGAGCCAGTTCCCGGTCCAGCTCTGCCAGCCGCTCGGGTGTGCCGACGTCGACCCAGCCTCCGCGGTAATGCGTCCCGCCGACACGTCCGGCGGTCATCGCTTCGCGCAACAGCGGGGCCAGGGGAAACTCCCCGGACGGCTGGTCGGCGACCAGGGCCGGGTCGATCAGGCTGAGTCCGGCGAAGGTCAGGCGGGGCATGCCCGTCGCCTGTACCCGGCCCGTGGCGGCGAGATGAAAATCCCCCTCGGGGTGGTGAGTGGGGTTATCGACCAGCACCAGGTGGGCCAGGTCGCCACCCAGCGGCGGCAGGGTGCGAGGATCGAGTTCGCACCAGACATCGCCGTTGACCAGCAGGAAAGGAGCTTCGCCCAGTAGCGACAGCGCCTGGCGGATGCCTCCGCCGGTCTCCAGCGGGCTCGCCTCACGGCTCCAGGCGATGTCGACGCCGTGGGCATTGCCGTCACCCAGTGCCTCGATGATCTGTTCGGCGCGGTAGCTGACGTTGATCACCACCTCGCGAATACCGGACGCTGCCAGCCGCTCCAGGTGGTGCACGATCAGCGGCTTGCCCGCCACCGGCAGCAGCGGCTTGGGACAGTGGTCGGTCAGCGGCCGCATGCGCTTGCCGAGGCCGGCGGCTAGGATCATGGCCTTCATGTCGTCTCCGGATCGGCGCGGTCTGCCAGGCGTTGCTCCAAGGCGGGGCGAAAGGTGTCGGTGAGCCAGTCGCTGAAGGCGGCATGCTCCGGCAGTGCCACGAGGCTTGCTTCGAGATGGGCGAGGAAATGCGGCAGGCGTTCGAGATAGCCCCTGCGGCCGTCGCGCAGGGTCAGGCGGCAGAAGATGCCGAGTACCTTGAGTGAGCGCTGTGCGGCCATGGCCTGGACCTGACGATGAAACGTCGCGCTGTCGGTCGCGCTGGCGAGGCGGCCGTCGGCGATTGCCCGCTGGCGAAAGGCCTCGACCCAACCGGCGAAGCGCTCGGCGGAAAAACGGCAGTAGCGTCCGCGCAGCAGCGAGATCAGGTCGTAGCTGATGGGGCCGGCCACGGCATCCTGGAAGTCGATCAGGAACAGGCGCTCGTCGTACACCATCAGGTTCATGGCGTCGTAATCCCGGTGCACCGCAACCACCGGCTGGGCCAGGGCGGATTCGATCAGGGCCTCGCGCAACCCGGTCCAGCCGGGCGGCAGGGCGGTTTCGCCCAGCCACTGCGACAGGCACCAGTCGGGAAACAAGTCGAGTTCGCGGCCAAGCAGGGTGGCATCGTAGGCCGGCAGGGTGTCGGGAGCGGCGCGGTTCTGCAATTCGTGGATCAGATCCATGGCGCGCTCGTGCCAGGCCAAGGTGTCGGCGTGCGCGTCACCGGCGAAGCGCTCCTGAAGCGGGGTATCGCCCAGGTCGTCGAGCTCGAGAAATCCCGCCTCCAGGTCCACCGCATGCAGGGCCGGTAACGGCAGCCCGCCGGCTCGCCAGCGACGAGCGATCTCGACGAATGGACGGCTGTCTTCCTGGGTGGGAGGAGCATCCATCAACATGCGTGAGCTGCCGTCGGGCAGGCGCAGGCGAAAGTAGCGGCGAAAGCTGGCATCGCCTGCGGCCAGGCGCAGGTCGAGCGTTGCGGCCGGCAGGTGGTGCCGGTTCGCCACCCACTGGCGCAGGGCTTCGAATCGCGTCGCGGTATCGACCGAGGTCATGCTGGCTCCTTGTTGTGCCGGACGGTGCCGGTTGACGCCTGTGGGGCACCGCCGCATGCTGAGCGGTCAGTCGCATACGACAGGCTGGGTGCGGTCTGTATAATACCGATTCTCTTCGCCAAGGACATCGAGGGACCATGGGCAAGCGACACGCAGGAACGGCATTGGCCGGGCTGATCACGTCAGGTCTGGCGCTTGGCACGCCGCAGGCGATGGCGCTCGATCCATTGCCGGCCTGGCAGCTCGATTGGCATCCCTGGAGCGACGACCGGCCCGCCGAGGCACTGTGCCGCGGCACCTACATCATGCCGGCCTATCGGTTGCCCGCCACCGATGAGCCCGGTCAGGTTCGTTCCGAGTCCGATAGCGCCTATTACGGCGATGAGGGCGAGACCATTCTCGGTGGCGAAGTGATCCTGCGGCGTGGCGACACCCAGCTCGAGTCGCCGCGGGTGAATGTGCCCGCCGCGCGTGATCGAGCCCACGCCGAGGGGCCACTGGCTCTGCGCGACCTCAACCTGCTGGTACGCGGCGAGGCCGGCGAGGTCTCACTGAACAGCGATGCCGCCAGCATCGACTCGGCTCACTTCGTGGTCCATGACCAGCATCTGCGCGGCGATGCGATGCAGCTCGAACGGCTGGAGGATGGGCGCTTCCGGCTCACCTCGGCGAGCTTCACCACCTGCGACCCGGGCAGCAACCTGTGGCAGCTGGTCACCGGCGACCTGGTACTGGATCGCGAGAGCGGTTTCGGCACCGCGCGCCACGCCCGTCTCGAGATGGGCAATGTCCCGGTGTTCTACTGGCCCTGGGTACGCTTCCCCATCGACGATCGTCGTCACACCGGCTTCCTGTGGCCGGAGTTGGGATTCTCGGGTGGCGCCCTGGACTATGCCCAGCCGTTCTACTGGAACATCGCGCCCAATCACGATGCCACCATCGTGCCGCGCTGGATCCAGGATCGCGGCCTGTTGCTTGGCGGCGAGTACCGCTACCTTTATCCCAGCGATGCCGGCCAGATCGAAGGGGCCTACATATCCAGCGACGGCGGGGGCTCCAACGAGAATCCCAACGATCCCTCGCGGCGCTACGAGGGCGAGGACCGCTGGTACGTCGATTACCGCCATACTGGGCGTTTCGATACGCGGACAAGCTATAACCTGCGCTACGGTGCCGCCAGCGACGGTCGCTATTTCGACGATTTCGGCAGCCCCTTCGGCGACGATCCCAACAACATGCAGCGCCTGGCCCGGATCAACTATCGCGGCGACCTGTGGAACCTCGATGCACGCGCCCAGGGTTTCCAGCGACTGGACGACCCCCTGCAAGATCGCAAGAAGCCCTTCTACCGCCTGCCCAGCCTGACGGCTACGGCGCGCTGGTCGCAGCCGGGCGGGTGGTATCAGCAGTGGCGTTCCAATGCGACCTATTTCTGGCGCGACGTCGATCGCAATCGAGTGCCCCTGCGCGAAGCGGCCGTCGGTACCCGACTGCACCTTTCTCCCGCCACCGGCTGGCGTTTCGACGAAACCTGGGGCATCTGGAGCCCCGCGTGGAGTGGCTATACACCGCCTACGATCTCGATTACGGTGAGCGCGTCACCGAGCGCGACACCTCCCTGCAGCGTGCGGTACCGGTGAGTTCCATCGATGGCGGCCTGGTATTCGAGCGCGAGCTGGAGCTCGGCGGGCGTGAATATCGCCAGACGCTCGAGCCACGGTTCAACTACGCCTACGTGCCGACGCGGGACCAGAGCGAGTTCCCCGACTTCGACAGCGACGAGCGCGCTTTCTCCTGGAACCAGCTGTGGTCGCCCTATCGTTTCTCGGGCTCCGACCGCATTGGCGATCTCAACCGCCTCTCGCTGGGTGTCAGCAGCCGTTTCCTCGAGGATGCCAGCGGCCGTGAGCGCTTCACGCTGGGCGTGGGGCAGGCGCTCTATTTCGACGACCGCAACATCGACATGGCCGGCGATCCCGATACGCTGCCTCCGCCCCGGGCCGACGGTGGCGAACGGCTCTACCAGGCCACCCGCGATCGTTCGCCGCTGGTCACGCGGCTCGACTGGCATATCGACGAACGCTGGAGCACACGCTACGAATGGCTCTACGACGACCATCGCAGCCGCACCGAGCGGAGCAGTGTAGGCGTGGCCTATCGCGATCCGCGTGGGCACGTATTGAACCTTGCCTATCGCTGGCAACTCGAAGGGTTCGACCCTTCGGGGGAAGACGAGGACCGCCTGGGGTATGATCGCGAGGAGTACGAACTCTCCTTCGCCTACAAGATGAACCCAAGGATAGACCTCATCGGACGCTTCCTGTACGACCACACCAACCGTCGCAGCCTGGAACAGCTGGCCGGTGTGCAGTGGAACGACTGCTGTTATGGTCTGCAGGTGGTGTGGCGCGAGTGGGTCAACGACAATGACACCGCCAATACCATTGCGGACGATTTCAACGAGCGCGGCTTGTTCCTGCGCTTCGTCTTCAAGGGGCTGGGTGGCGTCGGCGGCGATGCCGGCGATTACTTCGAGCGGGCCATACCAGGCTACCGGGCTACTGCCTTCTGAGCAGTGGCTCGAGGGGCTCTACGAGTGAGACAGATGAGAGGAAAGAGAAACATGCGGATTTTGCCAATTGCCACCCTGGGCTTGGCCCTGTGCCTTGGTGCCGTACCGCTGACGGCCGTGGCCCAGGACTTCCAGCCGGTGCAGCGGCAGTCCCTGGACCGTATCGTGGCCGTGGTGAACCAGCAGGCCATCATGCAGAGCCAGCTCGAGGAACGCATGGAACAGGCGCGCAGCCAGCTTGCCGCCCAAGGGCAAGGATTGCCTCCCGAAGGGATGCTGCGCGAGCACATGCTGGAGCAGATCATCCTCGAAGAGATCCAGTTGCAGATGGCGGCGGATGCCGGCCTCAGCATCGACGATACCTCGCTCAATCGGCAGATTCGCGAAATTGCCGAGAGGAATCGCATGACCCTCGACCAGTTTGCCGATGCGCTGGAGGCCGATGGCCTGAGCATGGCCGCCGTGCGCGAGGAGATTCGCCGCGAGATGCTGCTGCGTGAGCTGCAACAGCGCCAGGTTGGCGGTCGCGTCAATGTCAGCAATCGCGAAGTGGAGCGTTTCATCGAGCAGCAGGGTGGTAACGTGAGCCTGGATCAGGCGCGCCAGATGGTTTTCCAGCGCAAGGCTAACGAGGCGCTCGACGCCTGGCTGCAGGAGATTCGAGCCGAGGCCTTCGTCGACAACCGGCTCGCCAACGGGCGTTGAACGTTGTGGCTGATGCCGCTCCCGTATTGGTCGTGACCACTGGCGAACCTGCCGGTATCGGTCCGGAGCTGACCCTGCAACTGGTACTGGCCGAGTGCCTCCCGGGCGGGTCGTGGCGGTGGGCGACCCGTATCTGCTCGAAGAGCGAGCCGAACGGCTTGGACTCGATGTCTCGTTGGTCGTGCTCGAGCCTGGTGAGCCGGTGCCGGGGGCGCGCTCCGGTGTACTGCCGGTATGGCCGGTGGCGCTGCGCGCACCGAGCCGGCCGGGTGAACTCGCCGTGGCCAACGCCGCCTACGTACTCGAGACGCTCGATGTGGCGATCGAGGCATGTCGCACGCGGCAGGCCGACGCCATGATCACCGCGCCGCTGCATAAGGGTGTGATCCTCGATGCCGGCCATGCCGGCTTCCGCGGCCATACCGAATACCTGCGCGATGCCTGCGGCGTCGACGAGGTGGTGATGATGCTGGCCACCGACAGTGCCTTGCATGCCGGGCAGCCCGGCTGGCAGGGCAGCACTGCGCTGCGCGTGGCCCTGGCCACTACGCATCTGCCGCTGCGGGAAGTGGCCGATGCCATTACTCCGCTGAGCCTGGAACGTATCCTGCGCATCATGCAGGCGGATCTAAGGCGCTGGTTCGGCGTGGCGACACCGCGCATCGCCGTGTGCGGCCTCAATCCACACGCAGGGGAGGGCGGCCACCTGGGGCGCGAGGAGATCGAGGTGATCGAGCCCTGTCTCGAGCGGCTGCGTGGCGAAGGCTTTCTGCTTGACGGGCCGTTGCCAGCCGATACCCTGTTCACCCCGCGCCATCTCCGCGAGGTCGATGCCGTACTGGCGATGTATCATGACCAAGGGTTGCCAGTGCTCAAGTACGCCGGCTTCGGCCGGGCGGCCAACATCACTCTGGGGCTGCCGTTCGTACGCACCTCAGTGGATCACGGTACGGCACTGGACCTGGCCGGCCGTGGCCTGGCCGACCCCGGCAGCCTGCGAGTCGCCGTGGCACTGGCCGCCGAGATGGCAGGCCGCGCCTCGGTCGCTTCCTGACGAACGAACAGACAAGGATTCTTTGCAATGGCATCGCGCCCGCCGGTCCATCGCGCTCGCAAGCGCTTCGGCCAGAATTTCCTGCGTGACCCCGGCATCATCTCGCGGATCGTACGCGCGATCGCACCGCGCCCCGGCGACCGGCTGGTGGAGATCGGCCCCGGCCAGGGGGCTCTGACCGAACCGCTGATCGAGGCGGCCGAGGGTCATCTCGAAGTGATCGAGCTCGACCGGGACCTGATCCCGGGACTGCGCGTGCAGTTCTTCAACTACCCCGGCTTCGTCGTGCACGAGGGCGATGCGCTGAAGTTCGATTTCCGCGCGCTGCGTGGCGAAGGCGAGCCGCTTCGGGTGGTGGGCAACCTGCCCTACAACATCTCGACGCCGCTGATCGGCCATCTGCTCGAGGCAGGCGAGGCCATTGTCGACATGCACTTCATGCTGCAGAAGGAAGTGGTCGATCGTTTGGCCGCAGAGCCGGGTGGCCCCGATTGGGGGCGGCTGTCGGTGATGGCGCAGTACCGCTGCCGTGTCGATGACCTGTTCACGGTGCCCCCGAGGCGTTCGTGCCCCGTCCCAAGGTCGATTCGGCCATCGTGCGGCTGACGCCCTACCGCGAGCTGCCGTGGCCGGCCAAGGACGAGGCGCTGCTGTTCCAGGTCGTGCGTCAGGCCTTCTCGCAGCGGCGCAAGACCCTGCGCAACAACCTCAAGGGGTTGATCGATGGCGATGCGCTGATGGCGCTCGGCATCGATCCCGCACGGCGTCCTCAGACTCTTGGCGTGGAGGAGTTCGTGCGTATTGCCAATCATCTCGCCGTAATGGAGGCGACGCCATGACCGAGGCTTCGAACATGCCGCTCGAAGAGGAGGTGCTCGTCGACGTGGAGCCTGCCTTTTGCGATGACGAATCCTCCCGCGAAGAGTCACGCTACGTGTTCAGCTACACCGTGACGATCCATAACCACTCGAGTCGCAGCATACAGCTGCTGGCTCGCCACTGGCGTATCACCCAAGGCAGCGGCAAGGTACAGGAGGTGCGTGGCAAGGGCGTGGTGGGCCAGCAGCCCCTGATCGGCCCGGGGCAGACCTTCCGCTACACCAGCCGCGCCATCCTCGATGGCCCGGTGGGCGTGATGGAAGGTGCCTATACCTGCATCGATGCCGCCACCCAGCGGCCCTTCGAAGTGGCCATTGCTCCCTTCCGCCTGGCCGGCCCCAACCAGGTACACTGATGGCAGCCGGGGGGGCTCATCACCGAACTCTGCCATGTCCATTCGCCAAAGCTATTCGCCAAAGCTATTCGCAAAAGCCACAAGGGAAGGTGCCATGACCGCCTACGCCATCGGAGACCTGCAGGGCTGCCATGCGGAATTCGTCGAGCTGCTGGAACGGATCGACTTCGATCCCGGCCGCGACCGTCTATGGCTGGCTGGCGATCTGGTCAACCGCGGCCCCGAGTCGCTCGCCTGCCTGCGCGAGGTGCAGGGGTTGGGCGATGCCGCGCTGACCGTGCTTGGCAATCATGACCTGCACCTGTTGGCGGTGGCACGGGGCGGGGCACGGCTCAATCGCAAGGATACGCTGGCCGACATCCTCGAGGCCCCCGATCGCGAGGCGCTGCTCGACTGGTTGCAATCGCGCCCGTTGCTGGTGCGCCAGACTTTTGCAGGCCAGGGAGAGACAGTGATGGCCCATGCGGGGCTGCTGCCGCAATGGTCGGCGGAAGAAGCGCTCGGCTTGGCGCGTGAGGTCGAGATGCGGCTCACCAGCGAAAGCAGTGGGGCGTTTCTCGAGCAAATGTACGGCAACGAGCCCTCATGCTGGCAGGCCTCGCTCGATGGTATCGATCGCCTGCGTGCCATCGTCAACGTGCTGACACGCATGCGCTTCATCGATGCCGATGGCTGCCTGGACTTCAGCGCCAAGGAGGGACTCGACAGCGCTCCTGCCGGCTTCGCGCCCTGGTTCCGTTATCCCCGCGGCGACGAGCTGCGCCTGGTATTCGGCCATTGGGCGGCGTTGGAAGGGTGTGTCGAAGGCGCCCGGGTACGCGCCGAGGCGTTGGATACCGGCTGCGTATGGGGCGGCAGCCTCACCGCACTGAACCTCACCACCGGCGAGCGCATCGGCGTACCCAGCCGACAGCGCCGCTGAACGATACGGTACGGGAGACCTCGATGGAGAACCCTGCATTTCGTCATCTGTCGATCGACACCCTGACGACCTGGCTTGACGCCGATCACCCGCTTACGGTGGTCGACATTCGTGACCCGGCCAGCTTCGCTGCCGGTCATATACCCGGCAGCGGCCACCTCGACAACGACAGCGTCGCCGCGCTGCTCGAGGCGACCCCGCGCGAGCGTCCCTTGGTGGTGGTCTGCTATCACGGCCATTCCAGCCAGCAGGCTGCGGCCTGGCTGGCGGGTCAAGGCTTCAACGAGGTCTACAGCCTCGATGGAGGCTTCACCGAATGGGAGCACCGTCTGCCCGGTCGGGTGGAGCGTGGCGGCCCATGAAGGCCGCGCGGGACCGTTCGATCGAGGGGCTCGAGGTCTACCGCGTGGGCGGGGCGGTGCGTGATGCCCGGCTGGGCTGGCCCACGGCCGATACCGATTGGGTGGTAGTGGGAGCGACGCCAGCCGAGATGCAACGGCGTGGCTTTCGGCCCGTGGGCCGCGATTTTCCTGTCTTTCTGCACCCGCTCACCCATGAGGAGTACGCCCTGGCGCGCACCGAACGCAAGTCCGGCCACGGCTATACCGGCTTCGAAGTGCATGCCAGTCCCGAGGTGACGCTGGAAGAGGATCTGGCCCGTCGCGACCTGACGATCAACGCCATGGCCGAGACGCCGGAGGGCGAACTGGTGGATCCGTACGGAGGGCTGGCCGACTTGCACGCCAAGGTGTTGCGGCACGTCTCGTCGGCCTTCATCGAGGATCCGCTGCGGGTGCTGCGCACCGCTCGCTTCCTGGCACGCTATGCCCGGCTCGGTTTCGCCATTGCCGATGAAACCCTCGACTTGATGCGTCAGCTTGCCGAGAGCGGCGAGCTGGCGCACTTGGTGGCCGAGCGGATCTGGACCGAGACCGAGAAAGCGCTCGGCGAAGCCGAGCCGGCGGTCTACTTTCGTACTCTGCATGAGTGCGGTGCGCTGTCGGTGCTGATGCCGGAACTCGCCGATGAGACCGCGGAGCTCGAGCGGGCACTAGAGCGGCTGACGAACCTACCCGATGACCTATCCGAGGAATCGTTGCTCCGCTGGCGCTGGGCGCGGCTGGTGGAACATCTCACCGATGCCCGGTTTGAAGCGCTGGCCGAGCGCCTGCGTTTGCCGCGCGCATACCGCGATGCGGGGCGTCAGGCTGCGCTTACCCGGCGGCTACGCCAGCAGGCCACGCTCGATGCGAGCGCGGTAAAGACCTGGCTGGATGGCATCGATGCCTGGCGGCGCAGCGAGCGGGTCGAGCCCCTCCTCGCGCTGATGACGGTGGATGACCCGACCCTGGCCCGGCGGATCGAGCGGGCTTGGCGGGCGGTCTCGCGGCTCGAGGCCAGAGAACTCGTGGCGGAAGGCTTTCGCGGTGGCAGGCTCGGCGAGGAACTGGCCCGGCGCCGGCGATGCCTCCTCGAGGAAGCGTTGGCGCGCTAGTGAACGGCTGGACTCAGCGTGGCCGGTTGCCGTTCCACTCGAAGGCGATCGGCCACAGGCGCTGGCGTTTGCATTCGAACGCCGACCACAGTTCGCCGTAGGTGCGCCCGTCGACGGGATGCGGTGTGTCCGGCAGCAGCTCCGAGAGTGGCAGCAGGACGAAGGCGTGATGGAGAATCTCGTCGCGCGGCAGCCTGACTCCGTCGTGTTCGCCGATGAGGTCGCCCACCGTCAACAGATCGATGTCCAACGTCCTGGGGCTGAACTTGGGCGTGTCCTTGCGTCGGCCATGCTCACGTTCGATGCGCTTGCACCACGCTTGTAGCTCGCCCACCGTCCAGTCGCTGTCGAATACCGCTACCAGGTTATAGAAGTTGCGGCCGTCCTCGAAGCCCACCGGCTCGCTCTCGTAGATGCGGGAGACTCTCAGCCCATCGAACGTGGCGGCCAGGGCTTCCAGGCACGCCCGTACGTGATGCTCACGCTCGATGTTGCTGCCGATGCTGACGCTGACCAGGGGCATTAGGTTCCCTCCGGCCGGGTACCGCGTTCGATACGCACGCCCACTGCGGCGGCGGCGGGTACCGCGGCGGGCTTGCGTAGCGTCAGGCGTAGCCAGGGAACGGCAAACTCCTCCATCAGGAGTTGGGCGAGCCGCTCGGCAAAGGTTTCCACCAGGGCGAAGTCGTGCTCGTCGGCGAAACGTGCGATGCGCTGGCTGATGGCGGCATAATCGAGGGTCTTTGCCAGGTCGTCGTCGGCTGCCGCCGGGCGGATATCGGTTCCCAGTTCCAGGTCGAGCGTCAGCCGCTGCTGAATGGTGCGCTCCCAGTCGTAAACGCCAATCACCGTCTCGAGCTCGAGCGATTCGATGAGTATGCGGTCCATGCCGGCGGCCCCCACGGAAAAAAGGAGGCCCGATTGTACGTGAGCGTTGGGGCAAAAGCACAGGCCTGCGGCGCTATCCCTGGGAAAGCTGGACTGGCAGAATTCGTTGATAACTCCGGAGAGGCATGTTGGGGGTGCAATTGGGCGAAGGACTCTTGGCGCTGTTGGGCTTGATGCTGCTGGGGTATCTCAGCGGCTCCTGGCTGGGTGCGCTGTGGGTCTGCCGGTTGGCGGGTGTCGGCGATCCGCGCCAGCAAGGTTCCGGCAATCCCGGTTTCTCCAACGTGCTGCGGGTGCACGGCCGCCGGCTGGCCGCGGCAACCCTGCTGCTCGATGCGGCCAAGGGCATGCCGGCGCTGTGGCTCGCCATGATGCTGGGCATGCCACCATGGGCCCAAGGGATGGTGGGGCTGGCTGTGCTGCTGGGGCATAGCTTCCCACCCTGGCATCGCTTTCGCGGTGGCAAGGCGGTCGCCAGCGCCTTCGGGGTGCTGCTGGTGCTGACGCCGGGGGTGGCCCTGTGCTGTGCCGCGCTGTGGGCGCTATTGGCCTGGCGGGTGCGCACGGCCGCCGTGGCGTCGCTGGCCAGTGCCGGTGTGGCCCCACTGGCCAGCCTGTGGCTGGCGCCGGACTACGTCCTGGTGATTGTGGCCTTCACTGCACTGGTGCTGGTACGGCACCTGCTCAACATCCGGCGCCTGGGCAGCGGCGACGAGCATGCTTTATAGCAGCGATCGATTTATGGCAGCGATCGATCAGGCGGGGGGCTCCAGGGTTTCCATCGGCCAGCGCGGCACGGCTTTCATCTGGCCGATCGCATCGCGCTCGCCGGCCAGCAGGCGCCGGGCGCCGGCCAGAGCGATCATCGCGCCGTTATCGGTGCAGAACCTTCCGCGTGGGTAGTAGACCTGAGCGCTGCGTTTTTCAGCCTCGTGGGCGAGGCGTTCGCGCAGTCGCGCATTGGCGCTCACGCCGCCGGCCATGACCAGGCGTTTCAGGCCGGTGTCGTCGAGTGCCCGTCGGCACTTGATCACCAGGGTGTCCACCACTGCCTCCTCGAAGGCACGTGCCACGTCGGCTCGTGCCTGTTCGTCGAGCTGACCGTCCCTCTCGAGCTGCTTGAGGGTGGTAAGGGTATGCGTCTTGAGCCCGGAGAAGCTGAAGTCGAGTCCTGGGCGGTCGGTCATGGGGCGGGGGAAGCGAAAGCGCTTCGGGTCGCCCGTTTCGGCCAGCCGGGCGACCTGAGGGCCGCCGGGATAGGCCAGGCCGAGCATCTTGGCAGTCTTGTCGAAGGCCTCGCCGGCGGCGTCGTCCACCGATTCGCCCAGCAGGCGGTAACGGCCCTGGCCCCGAACCTCGACCAACTGAGTGTGGCCGCCGGAGACCAGCAGGGCGACGAAGGGGAAGTCGGGCGGGGAATCCTCGAGCATGGGAGCCATGAGATGGCCTTCCATGTGATGCACGCCGAGCACCGGGATGGCCAGGGCGCGTGCCATTCCGTGGGCGGTGCTGGCGCCCACCATCAGCGCGCCGACCAGCCCCGGTCCGGCGGTATAGGCGATGGCGTCCAGCTCGCTGCGCGCCATGCCGGCTTCGTCGAGCACCTGCTGGATCAGCGGCAGCAGGCGCCGCGTATGATCGCGGGAGGCGAGTTCCGGCACCACGCCGCCAAACTCGGCATGCATGGCAACCTGGCTGTAGAGCGCATCGGCCAGCAGGCCGCGGTCGGTGTCGTAGATCGCGACGCCGGTTTCGTCGCAGGAGGTCTCGATGCCAAGGACTCGCATGGTGCAGACTCGTGATGAGTGAGAGCCGCATTCTAACAAATCGTGACGCTGCCAGCCCCATCCCGGTACGGGCGATTTGCAATGCTTGGCATCGCCGTCTAAACTATCGTGCGCTGTACAATTGGGTCGTGCACCCGAGCCCCCTCGCCACTCCGTGGTAGCGGGTCAAGTTCGAGGTGTACGTACGAACCGAACTCAAGATTTCTAAGGTAGGTGAGTGCTTAATGCCTTCTGTCAAAGTACGTGATAACGAGCCGTTTGACGTCGCGCTGCGCCGTTTCAAGCGTTCCTGTGAAAAAGCCGGCATCCTTTCCGAAGTGCGTCGTCGCGAGCACTACGAGAAGCCGACTGCAGAGCGCAAGCGCAAGGCGGCGGCTGCGGTGAAGCGTCACGCGAAGAAGCTTCAGCGTGAGCGCAAGCGCTTCGAACGGCTCTATTGATCCGTACTAAGGGAGCATCGATGCCCTGGGTGTCGAGGTTCTTGGAAGGATGACCAAGCGGCTGCCGTCAGGTGGCCGCTTGTCTTTCGCGACCATTCCATTCCTTCATCTGCCCCGCCGGGAGGTGGCAAGACCCGCATGGCCGGCCAGATCCCTCAGCGCTTCATCGACGACCTGCTGGCACGTGTCGACGTGGTCGAAGTGGTGGGCGAACGCGTGCAGTTGAAGAAGGCCGGGCGCAACTATTCGGGACTGTGCCCCTTTCATCAGGAAAAGACGCCGTCCTTTACCGTCAGCGCCGACAAGCAGTTTTATCACTGCTTTGGCTGTGGCGCTCACGGTAATGCCCTGCGCTTCCTGATGGAGTACGACAAGCTGCGCTTTCCCGAGGCCGTGGAGCAGTTGGCTTCGCGGCTGGGGCTCGAAGTGCCGCGCGAAGGCGCCGACGATCCGCGTGCCCAGGCCCGCGAGCGCAAGCGCCAGGAAGGGGTCAACCTGCTGGAGCTGTCAGCCAGCTTCTTCCGCGAGCGGCTGAAGATGCCGGAGGGTCAGCCGGCACGGGATTACCTGGTCCGACGCGGCCTCTCGGAAGAGGTGCAGCGGGACTTCGGGATCGGTTATGCCCCGGATGACTGGGAGGCGCTCAAGCGTCACCTGAGTGCCAGGGGCATTGCCGAAGCGGTGCAGGTCGAATACGGCCTGCTGGTGCAGCGCGAGGAGAGCGGGCGGACCTACGATCGTTTCCGCGACCGGGTGATGTTTCCGATTCGCGACGTGCGCGGACGGACCATTGCCTTTGGCGGCCGTGTGCTGGGAGATGCCAAGCCCAAGTATCTGAACTCGCCCGAGACGCCGGTCTTTCACAAGGGGCGTGAACTCTACGGGTTGTTCGAGGCCAGGCAGGCCAATCCGCGGCTGGAGCGGGTGGTCATCGTCGAGGGCTACATGGATGTGGTGGCGCTGGCACAGTTCGGCATCCGCAACGCCGTGGCCACCCTGGGCACCTCGACCAGCGAGGAGCACCTGGCACGACTGTTTCGCATGGTCAACGAAGTGGTGTTCTGCTTCGACGGCGACAAGGCCGGGCGCCAGGCGGCCAGCCGCGCGCTGGAGACGGTATTGCCGCAGATGATCGATGGTCGCGAGGCGCGTTTCCTGTTCCTTCCCGAAGGGGAGGACCCGGATACGCTGGTGCGTCGCGAAGGGCCTGAAGCCTTCGAGGACCGCGTTACCTGTGCCAGCCCACTGTCCGAGTTCCTGTTCGATCAGGCATCACGCGGGCGCGACCTGTCGCGGGTGGAGGAGCGCGAGCGCTTTGCCAGCCAGGTGCTCAAGGCGGCACAGCGGCTGCCCCAGGGCATGTTGCAGACGGTGCTGCTGGCGGAACTCGCGCGCCGTACCGGGTCGATCAGTCTCGCTTCGAGGCGCTCATGGCGCAGGAGCAGGAGGCGGCTGTGGCGCCAGCCGGACCGGAGATTGCGCCCGTGGCAGGACCCGTTGAACAGGGCGCGACGAGCGATGCGCCTCCAGCGGGGGGCGGCTCGCTGAGTCTGGTGGCGCGTGTGCTGCAGCTCCTGGTGCATGAGCCGGCGTTGGTCGAGCGGCTGCCCGTCGAGAACGACTGGTGTCCCGAGAGGGACGGGGATGGCGTGCTGTGCCGCGAGCTGATTCGGTTGCTGAGGGCCGGTCGCTACCGCAGCCCCCAGGTGGTGCTGGCCCACTTCCAGGGCAGCGCCCAGGGTGAGCGGCTGGCGGCGCTGGCTCGGCGCGAGCTGTTGATCCCCCGAGCTGCCAGGGCCGAGGAACTCGATGGTCTGGTCGAGTACTTTCGTCGGCACCAGATGCGGCCATCCCGCCAGGAACGGATTGATGCCCTGCTGGCGAAGCAGGGTTCGGGGGAGCGACTTTCGCCCGAGGAGCGACAGCAGCTCATGACGCTATTGGCCGAGCTGGGAAATTGAGAGTGGGAAGTTAAGAGGCAATGGCACAGATGGCGGTGGGGTTGAATTCTTTTCTGCCATCACCATATAGGGCGCATGGACTGGGCCCTGCGGCAGCACAACCAGACAAACTAGCACACCTGAGCGATAGAGCAAATGGGGCTGTACTGGCGGGCTTGCAATGTTTCCCGCTATACTATTGGGCTTCATGAGTTTTCTCCACCCCAGCGCTTCAGGTGCTTCATTCTTCTTCGTCGAGATAGGGTTTCTATGGCTGGAAATGCGCAGCAGCAGTCACGTCTGAAGGAGTTGATCGCGCGTGGCAAGGAACAGGGTTACCTGACCTATGCCGAGGTCAACGACCACCTCCCGGAGGATATTGCCGACCCCGATCAGGTGGAAGACATCATCGGCATGATCAATGACATGGGCATCAGCGTCGTCGAGGAAGCTCCCGATGAAGATACCCTGATGATGTCCGATCACTCCGCCGATGAATCCGCCGCTGAAGAAGCCGTGGCTGCTCTGGCTGCGGTGGAGAGCGACGTAGGGCGCACCACCGACCCGGTGCGCATGTACATGCGCGAAATGGGTACCGTGGAGCTGCTGACCCGCGAGGGGGAAATCGAGATCGCCAAGCGCATCGAGGAGGGGACGCGCGAGGTGATGTCGGCCCTGGCCTGGCTGCCCGGCGCGGTGGACTCGATTCTCGAAGCGTATGACGCTACCCAGGACGAAGAGGCCCCTGGACGTCTTTCCGATCTCTTCTCGGGTTTCATCGATCCTGACGAAGGCATTCCCGGAGTGGCCGAGGCCGAAGAGCCCGAGCCCGAGATCGGCGCCGACAATGTCGCCGACGACGACAGTTCCGACGAAGACGACGAAGACGACGACGATACCGAGACCGAGGACGATAGCTCCGGCGGTCCCGACCCCGAAGAGGCCAGGGCGCGCTTCGAACAGATCCGTGCCCAGAACGAGCTGGTGCGCGACATCCTGGCCAAGCATGGGCGCGACAGTGCCGAAGCCCGGACCGAGATGGAGCGTCTGGCCGAACTGTTCTCGCCGATCAAGCTGGTACCCAAGCACTTCGAGCGCCTGGTCGGTCAGGTGCGTATCAGCGTCGAGCAGATCCGCGCTCAGGAAAAGGCGGTGATGCAGCTCTTCGTCAAGAAAGCCAAGGTGCCGCGCAAGAGCTTCATCAAGGCGTTTCCGGGCAACGAGTCGCGTCAGGAATGGGTCGAAGAGTTCATCTCCGAGAATGCCAAGTTCGCCGAGCGCCTGGAGCCGCTGCGTGCCGATATCCAGCGCGCCCAGCGCCGTATCGCCTTCGAGGAGGAGATGGTCCAGCTGCCGGTGGCGGAGCTCAAGGAGATCAATCGCCGGCTCTCCATTGGCGAGGCCAAGGCGCGCCGTGCCAAGAAGGAGATGGTCGAGGCCAACCTGCGTCTGGTCATTTCGATCGCCAAGAAGTACACCAACCGCGGGCTGCAATTCCTGGATCTGATCCAGGAGGGCAACATCGGCCTGATGAAGGCGGTGGACAAGTTCGAGTACCGTCGCGGCTACAAGTTCTCGACCTATGCCACCTGGTGGATTCGTCAGGCGATCACCCGCTCGATCGCCGACCAGGCGCGGACCATCCGTATCCCGGTACACATGATCGAGACGATCAACAAGCTCAACCGCGTGTCGCGTCAAATGCTGCAGGAGATGGGCCGCGAGCCGACGCCGGAGGAGCTTGGTGAGCGTCTCGAGATGCCCGAGGACAAGGTGCGCAAGGTGCTCAAGATCGCCAAGGAGCCGATCTCCATGGAGACGCCCATCGGCGACGATGACGACTCCCATCTGGGCGATTTCATCGAGGACAGCACCATGCAGCTGCCGGTCGACCTGGCTACCGGGGAAGGCCTGATCGAGGCAACGCGCAACGTGTTGGGCGGGCTTACCGCGCGTGAGGCTAAGGTGCTGCGCATGCGCTTCGGCATCGACATGAATACCGATCACACCCTCGAGGAGGTCGGCAAGCAGTTCGACGTCACCCGCGAGCGGATCCGTCAGATCGAAGCCAAGGCCCTGCGCAAGCTGCGCCATCCGAGCCGCTCCGAGCCGCTGCGCTCGTTCCTCGACGACTGAGCGAGCAGCAACCCCCGAAGAAAAGCCGCGGCCCTGTAGCCGCGGTTTTTTTTCGGCTGCACCGCGGGCGGTGCGGCGTATGGGCCTTGCGTCAGAGCACGTAGTGAGTGGCCGAGCCCGGACCCACCGGCAAACCGAACCATGCCTTCGTCTGCAAATCGACTTTCGGGGCAGGGGTAGGCCGGCAAGCAGACCGGTCAAGCAGAGGGTCGGCCGGCAGGCTGTGAAGAGACGATAGTTGCAGAGGAAAGGTCGTGCTGGCTGGGTTCAGCGTTGGGCTGCGCGCCAGCGCCTGGCCAGGATTGCCAGCTCGACGATGGCTATCAGGATCAAGGCATAGCCGAGCAGCTCGACCATCTCCTCGGCGGCATTCTTGAAGCTACGCAGGTAGCTCTCCTGCATGATGGCCTGCCACAGGCTCTGGCGGCCGAACAATCGCGAGAACACATAGGTGACCAGCACACCGCTGGCGAACAGGCCAAAGGAGAAGGTGTTGGCATAATGGCGGAACTCTTCGGCGAACTGATGCCGCCAGCGAACGACCAGGGCCACGCTGGGTAGCGCGACCAAGGCGACCAGGACCTTCCAGGTATGACGAGCCACATTCGTGTCGAGCCAGTAGTCCTGCTCACGGATCAAGGAGCTGACCACGAAGGCGAACATGAGCAAGGTGACCATCGGCAGTGCCCGCTGGACTTGGCGTACGTAGAGCAGCAGGCCGGCACTCGTCGCCAAGGTGGCGCTCTGGGCCAGCTCGACGATGCCATATTCGGTGAAGCGACCCTGGTGAAGGTAATGGGCCTCGAAGTAGGCAAGCTGAGCGAGACCGGCGATCAACAGGATATAGAGGCCGGCGCGCAGACAGGCAATGCCGAAGCCGATTGGCCAGGGATGCTGGGGAGGGGGCGACATGGATGGAAGCGCTCATCATGACATACAGAGGTGTATGTTCATTTTAATGACACCTGGCCATGGCGGCTAGTGCCACGGGTCCCGAGTATTGGCTCTGCTAGGTCTGGGTATTGGCTCCGCGCTCGGCTTCCTCCACGATCCAGTCGTGCACTGCGGCCACCCGGCGATCGTCCAGCGCGCCGCTGGTGTGGACGATGCCGTAGCGTTTGCCGGTGGGGATGCGCGCGGCGAAAGGAGCGATCAAGGTACCTGTCTTGAGTTCATTGGTGAGCAGCGCTTGGCGAGCGATGGAGACGCCCAGGCCGGCGATGGCTGCCTCCAGCGCCAGCCGGTGGCGGTTGAAGGTATAGCCGCGTCGCACGTTGAGCGGAGGGGCTTCGATGGCATGCAGGTAGTGCTCCCACTCGGCGTAGGGATGCCCGCCGCGCCAGGCGGTGACGTCATGCAGCAGCGGATACCAGGCCAGCTCCTCGGGCGTGACAGCGCTGGCCGGCGTCGCATCAGCGCCGGAGCGCAGACGGGAAAGATCACCTCCTCCATCAGAGGGGTGATGGCAAATCCCGGGTAGTGGCCATCGTTCAGGTCGATGGCCAGATCGAATTCCCCCTCCCGCAATGACAGGCTGCTGTCCTCGGCCACCACGTGGAGCTCGATATCGGGGAAGCGGGCCTGTAGGCGCGGCAGGCGCGGCATCAGCCACATGCTGAGGAACGCCGGCACACTGCGCAGGCGAATCACGCCGCTCATCACGCCGCTGCGTAGGCGCTTCACCTCCAGACCGACCGCCTGATAGGCCTCGTCGACCACGGCGGCCAGCCGCTTGCCCTCATCAGTGAGCTCCAGGCGGCGGGGTAGGCGGCGGAAGAGCCTGAAGCCGAGCCGTTCCTCGAGCTGTTTGATCTGCTGGCTCACCGCGCCGGTGGTGACGTGCAGCTCCTCCGCCGCGCGGGTGAAGGAGAGGTGGCGGGCGCTGACGGCAAAGACTTTCAGCCAGGCATGGGTCTGGGCATGCAGCAATCGGTTCATGGTTTAGTTTTGCTATAGCTCAAAGCAGTTATTCTCGTTTGCTCATCGTTCCATTCGCCACCAACATAAGATCATCAATGCCCTAAGGCAAACATGTTTTAGCCAAGCTGATCCATAAGCCAGGCATTCCATAAACCAAGCATGGCATGAAGTGATTGAGCGGCGAGCGACGAGGTGATTCATGGCAATCAGTGTCTTCGATCTGTTCAAGATCGGTATCGGTCCATCCAGCTCTCATACCGTGGGGCCGATGCGCGCCGCCTACGACTTCGTCCAGGCGTTGCGCGAGGACGGTCTGCTCGAAAGAGTGGCTCGCATCGAGGTCAAGCTGTTCGGCTCCTTGAGCGCCACCGGCAAGGGGCATGCCACCGACCGTGCCGTGATCATGGGGCTGATGGGCGAACGTCCCGACCGGATCGATCCCGCCATCGTGGCGCCTTGCATCGAAGAGCTGCTCGAAGCCAGCACCCTGATGCTCGACGGCCGCCTGGCGATTCCCTTCCTCTGGTCACGTGACATGCAGTGGCACGACGAATGCTTGCCCTATCATCCCAACGCCATGACCCTGGTGGCTCACGGCCATGCCGAAACGCTGTGGAGCAACACCTACTATTCGATCGGTGGCGGCTTCGTCATCGATGAGGCGCAGGCCGAGCGGGGCGAGTTGGACCAGGACAATACCGTGCTGCCCTACGACTTCAATTCGGCAGCCGAGTTGATGGCGCTGTGCCGCATGCACGACATGCGTATCAGCGAGCTGATGCTGGAGAACGAGAAGGCCTGGCGCAGCGAGCAGGAGGTGCGCGATGGGCTGTGGCAGATCTGGCAGGCCATGCAAGCTTGTGTACAGCGTGGCCTGGAGCAGGAAGGCATACTTCCCGGTGGGCTCAACGTCAAGCGGCGTGCCGCGTCACTGCATCGCCGCTTGCTGGCGACGCGCGACGACCAGAGCCTGATCGCCTCCACGTTCGGCGCCATGGACTGGGTCAACGTCTTTGCCCTTGCGGTCAACGAGGAGAATGCAGCCGGTGGGCGCATGGTGACGGCGCCGACCAACGGGGCTGCCGGTATCATTCCGGCCGTGCTGCACTACTACATGAAGTTCCAACCCGGCGCCTGCGAGCGCGACGTGGTGGATTTCCTGCTGGCCGCCGCCGCAGTGGGCATCCTGTGCAAGAAGAACGCTTCTATCTCAGGGGCGGAAGTGGGCTGTCAGGGTGAGGTCGGTTCGGCTTGCGCCATGGCGGCCGCCGGGCTGGCCGAGGTCATGGGCGGCAGCGTTGCCCAGGTGGAAAACGCCGCCGAGATCGGCTTGGAGCACAACCTCGGGCTGACCTGCGATCCGGTGGGCGGCCTGGTCCAGGTGCCCTGCATCGAGCGCAACGCCATCGCTTCGGTCAAGGCGATCAACGCAGCACAGATGTCGCTGCGTGGTGATGGAGAGCATTTCATCTCCCTCGACAAGGCGATCCGCACCATGCGCGACACTGGGCGCGACATGCAAGACAAGTACAAGGAAACCTCACGCGGCGGCCTTGCGGTCAACGCCATCGAATGCTGAAAACGGCAGGGTGGCGCTAGCCACCAAGCCGGGTCCTCCCTCTCGACGCGATGCCTTGGCGGCATCGCGTTTTTCGTTCGCAAGCTACTGAAGTGGCGGTGTCTCTACGCCATTGGTCGAGTTCGACCCTTCGGCTATTGCTCCGCGGGATTGTCTCCTCTAGCTTACGTTAACGTAAAGGTTAGAAGTCCGGGCGAGGCCAAGCCAGCCATCGCCTTCACGACAACGACAACAATCAGCATGGATCGCCACGGCGATCCAGAGAGGACGTCTCATGACCCAGGAGTTCATACTGGAAACTCGCGGGTTGACCAAGCAGTTCCGCGGCTTTACCGCTGTGGACGACGTCAACCTGCAGGTCCGGGAGGGGCATATTCACGCCTTGATCGGCCCCAATGGCGCCGGCAAGACGACCGTCTTCAATCTCCTTACCAAGTTCCTGCCACCGACCCGGGGCGAGATTCTCTACCGGGGCAAGCCGATCACCGGCATGAAGGCCAACGAGATCGCTCGCATGGGCATGGTGCGTTCCTTCCAGATCTCGGCGGTGTTCGCCCACATGACCGCGCTGGAAAACGTGCGAGTGGCGCTGCAGCGCCCAATCGGCACATCGTTTCATTTCTGGAAATCCGAGCGAACCCTCGAACATCTCAATGAGCGGGCCGTCGAGCTGCTAGACGAGGTAGGCCTGCGCGATTATGCCGATGTGCTGACCGTGGAGATGCCCTATGGGCGCAAGCGTGCCCTGGAAGTGGCGACCACCCTGGCCATGAACCCAACCTTGATGCTGCTCGACGAGCCGACCCAGGGCATGGGCGCGGAGGACGTCGATCGTATCGTCGAGCTGATCCGGCGCGTGGCCAAGGGGCGTACGGTGCTGATGGTGGAGCACAATCTCAGCGTGGTGAGCCGGCTGTGCGACCGAATTACCGTGCTGGCTCGCGGTGCGGTGCTGGCGGAGGGTGACTATGAGACGGTTTCCGCCGACCCGCGGGTACGGGAAGCCTACATGGGCAGCGAAGCTGCGACAGAGGAGGCCCGCGCATGAACCAGGTGGTCGAACAGCCGACGCGTCCCGAATATCGGGACCACGACGGCGCTGAAATGCTGCGTATTCGCGACCTGCATGCCTTCTATGGCGAATCGCACATCCTGCATGGGGTCGATCTGGAGGTGCGCCGCGGCGAGCTGGTCACCCTGCTGGGGCGCAACGGCGCCGGACGCAGCACCACGCTTAAGGCAATCATGAGCATGGTGGGGCGACGTACCGGCTCGATCATGATCAACGGTACCGAGACCATCGGTATCAAGCCCCACCGTATCCCACGGCTGGGGATCGGCTACTGCCCGAGGAGCGCGGGATCTTTGCCAGCCTCGACGTGGAGGAGAATCTTCTGCTGCCGCCCACGGTGCGCTCGGGTGGGATGTCGATCGACGAAATCTACGAGATGTTCCCCAATCTCTACGAACGCCGCCGTAGCCAGGGCACGCGCCTTTCCGGCGGCGAGCAGCAGATGCTGGCCATGGCTCGCATTCTGCGCACCGGAGCGCGGATGCTGCTGCTCGACGAGATCACCGAAGGCTTGGCGCCGGTCATCGTGCAGAAGCTTGGCGAGGTTCTCGTCAAGCTGCGCGACCGTGGCATGACCATCGTGCTGGTGGAACAGAACTTCCGTTTCGCCGCGCCGCTGGCCGACCGTCACTACGTCATGGAGCATGGGCGAATCGTCGAGGAAATCAGTGCCGCCGAGCTGCCATCCAAGCGCGACCACCTGAATTCCCTGCTGGGCGTCTAGCCGCTTGGCCTGAGGAACACGGCACGCCCTGCTACGAACAGGCGAGCCATTACCCATCCGCACCTAGCGGAACATAAGAAGCACAACAGCACGACATTGTTCTCGTAACCACAACCAAGCGCGTCCTTGCAGGGTGCGTGACAACAACAAACTGCCCGACTGGGCTATGGAGACGGAAATGACCTTCATCAAGAAGACTCTCGCCAGCAGCATTGCCATTGCCGCCACCGCCGCCATGGCGACTGCCGCCCAGGCGGAGATCAGCGATGGTGCCGTGCGCATCGGCTATCTGGCCGACATGTCCGGCACTTATCGCGACCTGGCTGGGCCGGGCGGCCTGGAGGCGCTGCGCATGGCGGTCGAGGACTTCGGCGGCAGCGTCAACGGGGCGCCGATCGAGGTGTTCAGCGCCGACGACCGTAACAGCGCCGACGTGGGCGCCAATACCGTTCGCGAGTGGGTGGATCAGCGCAGCGTCGACCTGGTCGCCGGCATGGTGGCTTCTTCGGTGACCATCGCCGTGACCAATGTGCTCGAGGCCAACGACAAGCTGGGGATCGTGTCCGGCTCTGCGGCTTCCAGCATCACCAACGAGCACTGTACTCCGAATCACATCCACTGGGTCTATGACACCTATCCGCTGGCCAACGGCACCGCCAGGGCGGTCGTCGAGCAGGGCGGTGACACTTGGTTCATGCTCACTGCCGACTATGCCTTCGGCCATGCGCTCGAGGCCGACGTCTCCAAGGTAGTGGAGGAGAATGGCGGCCAGATCGTCGGTGGCGTGCGTCATCCGTTCCCCACCGATGACTTCTCTTCCTACATTCTCCAGGCCCAGGGCTCCGGAGCCGAAATCATCGGCCTGGCCAATGCCGGGGCCGATACCGTCAACGCCATCAATACCGCCAGCCAGTTCGGCGTGGTGGAAGCCGGTCAGCAGCTCGCCGGCCTGTTGGTGTTCCTCAACGACGTTCATGCCATGGGGCTCGAGGCGACCCAGGGCCTGCTGCTGACCACTGGCTGGTACTGGAACATGGACGACGAGTCCCGTGAGTGGGCCGAGCGCTATTACGAGCGGGTGGGCCGCATGCCGACCATGGTCCAGGCCGGCATCTACTCCAGTACCATGCATTATCTGGAGGCCGTTCAGGCCACCGGCAGCGACGACACTCAGACGGTGCGTGAGCACATGATGCGCCAGCCAATCCACGATTTCTTCGCCCGCAACGGTCGTATTCGCGAAGACGGCCGCATGGTGCACGACATGTACCTGGCGCGAGTGAAGTCGCCGGACGCTTCCACCCACGAGTGGGACCTCTATGAGATCCTGACTTCCATTCCCGCCGAAGAGGCCTACCGCCCGCTTTCGGAGAGCCAGTGCAAGCTGGTGCAGAACTGAAGCACGCACGATTGGCGGCGGCCGTGGCCGCCGCCCCTCTGACGGCGAGGAGAACCTGACATGACGATGATATTCGGCGTGCCGTTGGCGGTGTTCATGGGCCAGCTTCTGTTGGGTCTGATCAACGGCGCCTTCTACGCCCTGCTGAGCCTCGGGCTGGCAGTGATCTTCGGCCTGCTGAAGATCGTCAACTTCGCCCACGGAGCCATGTACATGCTGGGGGCGTTCGCCACGCTGCTGGGCATGCGCTACCTGGGCATCAACTACTGGGCGGCATTGTTTCTGGCGCCGCTGGCGGTGGGCCTGTTCGGCATGGTGATCGAGCGAGTCCTGTTGCGCCGCATCGGCCATCTCGACCATCTCTATGGCCTGCTGTTGACCTTCGGCCTGGCTCTTATCTTCGAGGGTTCGCTGGTAAATTTCTTCGGCGTGTCCGGGGCGCGCTACCCGACCCCTGAACTGCTGCAGGGCGGTTATCAGACCGGCTTCATGTTCCTGCCCAAGTACCGCGCTTGGGTATTGCTGGCCGCCGTCGTCGTGTGCTTCGCCACCTGGTACATGATCGAGCGCACACGGCTCGGCGCCTACCTGCGGGCCGGCACCGAGAATCCGGCGCTGATGCAGGCCTTCGGCGTCAACGTGCCGTTGCTGGTCACGCTGACCTACGGCTTCGGTGTGGCGTTGGCCGCCTTTGCCGGGGTGCTGGCCGCACCGCTCTATCCGGTTTCGCCGACCATGGGCTCCAACCTGCTGATCGTGGTCTTCGCCGTGGTGGTCATTGGCGGCATGGGCTCGATATTGGGTGCCATCGTCACCGGGTTGGCGATGGGGCTGATCGAAGGCCTGACCAAGGTGTATTACCCAGAGGCGGCCAATACCGTGATCTTCCTGGTGATGATCCTGGTGCTGCTGCTCAGACCCGCCGGACTCTTCGGCAAGGAGGCATGACGACATGGCCACGACTCAGACCCTGACCCCGTCGATGAAGCGCGAGCGTCGCGCCAGCCTGCGTCGCAACGTCTTCTATCTGGTACTGATCGCCATCGGCCTGATAGCGCCCTTTGTCGCCTATCCGGTGTTCCTGATGAAGGTGCTGTGCTTCGCCCTGTTCGCCTGTGCCTTCAATCTGCTGCTGGGGTACGCCGGCCTGCTTTCCTTCGGTCATGCGGCGTTCCTGGCGACCGGGGGCTACGTGACCGGTTATCTGCTGGCAAGCTATCCGGCGCTGACCCCCGAGCTGGGGATTCTGATCGGTACGGCCGCGGCCGTGGTGCTGGGTGCCGTCTTCGGCGCACTGTCGATTCGCCGCCAGGGCATCTACTTCGCCATGGTCACGCTGGCCCTGGCGCAGCTGATGTTCTTCTTCTACATCCAGGCGCCCTTCACCGGCGGCGAGGATGGCCTGCACGGGGTCCCGCGCGGACACCTGCTTGGCATCGTCGACCTGCGCAGCAACCTGGCCATGTACTACTTCGTCTTCGCCGTGTTCCTGTTCGGTTTTGCCCTGATCCAGCGCACCGTGCATTCACCGTTCGGCCAAGTGCTCAAGGCGATCCGGGAGAACGAGCCGCGGGCCGTATCGCTCGGCTATAACGTCGATGCCTACAAGCTGGTGGCATTCATCCTTTCGGCCGGTCTGGCCGGCCTGGCCGGTTCCACCAAGACCGTGGTGTTCCAGCTCGCCTCGCTCACCGATGCGCATTGGCACATGTCCGGCGAAGTGATCCTGATGACGCTGCTGGGTGGAGTGGGGACGCTCTTCGGCCCGGTGGTGGGCGCGGGGCTGGTGGTGAGCCTGCAGCACTTGCTGGCGCAGTCGCCGCTGGGCAACTGGGTCGGCCCTATTCTCGGTGCCATCTTCGTGATCTGTGTGCTCAGCTTCCGCAGCGGCATCGTGGGTGAGGCGATGAAGATGTACCGCAAGAACTTCAAGTGAGGACGTCGGCAAGGCCTCTTCCTGGCGCCCTTCGGGGCGCCTTTTTTCATTCCACGGTAGAGCTACAGGCCTGCTCCAGCCGGGCGGGGAGATGTTCCACCAGGTAATCGACGAACTGGCGTACCTTGGCGGCATGCTGGCGGTGTCGTGGCATGACCGCCCACACCCCCGCATCGCGGCACTGGAAGCGTGTGAGTACCGCGGTCAAATTGCCGTTAGCGAGATAGGGCATGACGTAGTAGTCGGGCAGCTGTGCCAGCCCCAGCCCCTTGAGTGCGGCATCGAGCAGGGCGGGACCCGAGTTGGCCTGCCATGGCCCCTGCACGCGAACCTCGCGGTGCAGGCCATCAATGTCGAAGCGCCAGACATCGCGCGAGCCGATCAGGCAACGATGGTGAACCAGTTCCGCGATCGAATGGGGCTGCGACACACCCTGGAAGTAGTCGGGGGAGGCGACGACGAATTCGCGCCGTTCGCACAGGCGGCGCGCTATCAGTGATGAGTCCTGCAGGGTGCCCATGCGAATGACCACATCGTAGCCTTCGTCGATCACATCCACCTGGCGGTTGGTCAGGTGCAGGCGCATCTCGAGCTGGGGATGCAGGCGCAGGAAGTCGTTGACCAGTGGCGCTAGGAAGCGCTCGCCGAAAGTGGTGGCGCAACTGAGCCGTAGCACCCCGTGGGGCCGCTCCTGCAAACTCTGCAGGGCGGTTTCGGCCTCGCGAAAGCCATCCAGAAGTTCGCGGCAGCGCGCATAATAACGTTCGCCAGCATCAGTGAGATGAATCTGGCGCGTGGTTCGATAGAGCAAGGGCAGCCCCAGCTCCTGTTCGAGTTGAGCTACCTGACGACTGATGTGGGAATTGGATACTTGAAGCTGGCGTGCGGCCGCGGCGAAGGTGCCGAGCCGGACCACTTCCACGAAGGCTTCGATGCCGTCCCAGTGAGCCATTGGCGCCTCATCGTTGCACAGCTGAAATAATGTTGTGTCGTCGTTTCCCTATCATCATAACGTTGCGCGAACCTAAACTGATAGAGGTTGCGATAATACATCAGGACATCAGGAGATTTGCATGAAGTCGCGTGCCGCCGTCGCTCTCGAAGCGGGTAAGCCTCTCGAACTCACCGAGATCGATGTGCAAGATCCCAAGGCCGGGGAGGTGCTGGTGCGCATCAAGGCCACCAGCGTGTGCCACACCGACGCCTTCACGCTTTCCGGGGCCGACCCCGAGGGCTTGTTCCCCTCGGTACTGGGCCACGAGGGGGCCGGCATCGTCGAAGCCGTGGGTGAGGGCGTCACCAGTGTCAAGCCCGGCGACCATGTCATCCCGCTCTATACCGCCGAGTGCGGCCAGTGCAAGTTCTGCCGCTCGGGCAAGACCAACCTGTGTCAGGCGGTGCGCGCCACCCAAGGCCAGGGGCTGATGCCCGACGGCACCTCGCGCTTCTCGCTCGACGGCAAGATGCTGCACCACTACATGGGCTGCTCGACCTTCAGCGAATACACCGTGCTGCCCGAGGTCTCCCTGGCGGTGGTCTCGAAGGAAGCGCCGCTGGACAAGATCTGCCTGCTCGGCTGCGGCGTGACCACCGGCATCGGCGCGGTGCTCAACACCGCCAAGGTGGAGCCGGGCTCCACCGTCGCCGTGTTCGGCCTCGGTGCCATCGGCCTGGCGGTGATCCAGGGCGCACAGATGGCCAAGGCCAGCCGCATCATCGCCATCGACGTCAATCCGGACAAGTTCGAGCTGGCGCGCCAGTTCGGCGCTACCGACTTCGTCAATCCCAAGGAGCACTCGGATCCGATCCAGCAGGTGATCGTCGACATGACCGACGGCGGGGTCGACTACTCCTTCGAGTGCATCGGCAACGTCAACGTGATGCGCTCGGCGCTGGAGTGCTGCCACAAGGGCTGGGGCGAGTCGGTGATCATCGGCGTGGCCGGGGCCGGCGAGGAGATCTCGACGCGGCCGTTCCAACTGGTCACGGGCCGGGTGTGGCGCGGCTCGGCGTTCGGCGGGGTGAAGGGGCGCAGCGAGCTGCCGGGCTACGTGCAGCGCTACATGGACGGCGAGATCAAGATCGACGAGTTCATCACCCACGACATGCCATTCGAGCAGATCAACGAGGCATTCGAGCTGCTGCACGCGGGCAAGAGCATTCGTACGGTGCTGCACTTTTGATAGGCGCCTGGCACCTCGCGATATGAGGCGTGACGGCGGCTACGCACAGGGAGCTGCCTACAAATTGCCGTTCCGGTCGCTATCCTTGGGTAGCGACCGCAAGGAGACCGCACCATGACCATGACCGAGAACCTCGAGCCGATATCGAGCAACAAGAGCTTTGGCGGCTGGCACAAGCGTTACCGACACCGCTCGCGGGCGCTGGATTGCGAAATGGAGTTCGCCATCTACCTGCCACCCCAGGCCGAGACCGAGCGTGTGCCGCTGCTCTGGTGGCTGTCGGGTCTGACTTGCACCGACGAGAACTTCATGCAGAAGGCAGGGGCACATCGCGTGGCGGCGGAGCTGGGCATCGCTATCGTCTGCCCCGATACCAGCCCGCGGGGCACGGATCTGCCGGGTGAGCACGAAAGCTATGACTTCGGTTCGGGGGCGGGCTTCTACGTCAATGCCACGCAAGAGCCGTGGAAGAAGCATTATCGGATGTACGACTATGTGGCTGAGGAACTGCCCTCGGTGGTGCGCCAGCATTTTCCGCTCAATGGCCGTGAGGCGATCAGCGGCCACTCGATGGGTGGGCATGGAGCGCTGATTCTGGCACTGCGTCGGCCTGGGCACTACCGTTCGGTGTCGGCGTTCTCGCCGATCGTCAATCCCACTCAGTGCCCTTGGGGCCGCAAGGCCTTCCGCGGCTACCTGGGTGACGATCCTGGTGCCTGGACCCAATACGATGCCTGCGAGCTGGTGGCCAAGGGCGCCTCGAGCCAGCCGCTCTTCATCGATCAAGGCGAGGCCGATCAGTTCCTGGAGGAGCAGCTCAAGCCGGAACGCCTCGAAGCCGTGTGCGAAGAACACGATCACCCCCTGACGTTGCGCCGTCAGCCGGGGTATGATCACAGCTATTTCTTCATCGCCACCTTCATCGAGGATCACCTGCGCTACCATGCCGAGCATCTTCACAAGCCGTGAGCGAACCCCCCGCCAGGGTGGGTCATGATCCGCCATTGGTTACAACGCCTGATGCGCTGGGCGGCCCTCACCGGGGCCGCCTTCGTCGTACTGTCCATTGCGCTGGTGATGCTGCTGCGGCATGTGCCCGTGCACGGTTCCATGGTCATGCTGGAGCGCAAGGTCGAGGCGTGGCTGGCCGGTGAATCATTGCCTATCCAGCATCAGTGGCGCCCTTGGGAGGAGCTTTCCGATCATGCCAAGCTGGCCGTCATCGCCGCCGAGGATCAGCGTTTCGCCGTACATCGCGGCTTCGATGTGGACGAGATGCGTCGGGCATGGGAAGCAAGTCGCAATGGCACCCGCCTGCGCGGTGCCAGCACCATCAGCCAGCAAACCGCCAAGAATCTATTCCTGTGGACGGGGCGCAGTTGGGTGCGCAAAGGATTTGAGGCCTGGTTCACCGTGCTGATCGAGGCGCTATGGCCGAAACAGCGTATTCTTGAGGTCTATCTCAATATCGTCGAATGGGACCAGGGCGTGTTCGGCCTGGAGGCGGCGGGGCAGCATTATTTCGGTGTCTCGGCCGATCGCCTCAACGATGTGCATGCCAGCCGCCTGGCGGCTATCCTGCCCAATCCTCGGGCTTGGGACGCCAGCCGGCCGGGGCCTCACGTGGAGCGTCGCAGCCAGTGGATTCGTCAGCAGATGCGCAATCTCGGCGGCCCCCGCTACCTCGAGGGGTTGGCGGCCGAGTGAAACATCGCCTTGCTATCGCCGCGCCTGTCCGCGTGCCGCGAGCACCACCCCAACGATGGTGACGGCCATGCCGACCAGCGCCGTCATGGGCAAGCGTTCGTCGAACAGCCACCAGGCCTGCAGTGCCGTAACGGGCGGGACCAGGTAGAACAGGCTGGCCACGCGTGAGGCTTCGCCGCGCCGAATCAGGGCCATCAGCAGCAGAATGGCGGCAATCGACAGCACCAGCACCAGCCAGCCCAGGGTCAGTACAAAGGTGGCGGTCCATTCGATGTGGCGCTCCTCCAGCAGCAGCGCACCGAGGCCGAGCAGCACGCCGGCGGAGAGATACTGCACCACCGTCCCTGAGAGTAGCGGCATGCCGGTACAGAAGCGCTTCTGGTAGAGCGTACCCAGGGTAATGCCCGCCAGAGCGACGAGTACGCAAGCCAGCGCCCCGAGACCGAAGCCCTGGAACGAGGCAGTACCCGGGTCGAGCTTGCTGCCCAATACCATGGCGATACCGACCAGTCCCAGGGCGAGCCCCAGCCATTGAATGGCAGTGATGCGCTCGCCCAGTAGTGGGCCTGCCAGCGTTGCCGTCAGCAGCGGCTGCAGGCCGACCAGCAGTGCGGTGAGACCCGCCGGCATGCCCAGATAGATACCGTAGAAGACGCCGCCCAGATAGGCCGCATGTACCAGCAGCCCCGACACGGCGATGTGCCCCCTCAGTCGCCAGTTGCCCGGCCAGGCTCCCCCCATCACTTTCACCAACGGTATCAGCAAGGCGAGGGTCAGCACGAAGCGAATGAACAGGAAAGTGAAGGGCTCGGCATGGGGCAGGCCGAACTTGGCGCCAATGAATCCGGTACTCCACAGGGCCACGAACAGGACCGGCATGCTGGCCAGCAGCGCGGCATCGAGACGAGAGTTGGCGGAAGTCGTCATGAAGAAGGGAGTCCTTATGCACTGGCAGAAACAAGCATCGACGATACTGTGTTGCCGGGCGCAGAGAAAGCTAGCAGGTTAACTTTTTACCGTTGAGATGTCTTGAAAATGGCATTCGCGAAAATTTTTACATTTCGTAACATAAAAAACTGAACTCTGCTCGTTCCCTCTCGTCAGACCTCTTACATTCACAGCAACACCCTTGGAGGTATTCATGCAACGGATGACTGCACTGTTTTCGGCTGCCCTGCTCGCTGCCGGGCTAATGACCGTACAGGCGCACGCTCAGCAAGATCCCGCCCAGGACCCGGCCGGTCAGCCGCAAGCGCAGGCACCCGCTCAGGACTTCTCCGACGACCAGCTTCAGCAGTTCGCCGATGCCTCTCAGGAAATCGCTGTGATTTCGCAGGAGTATACCGAACGACTGCATGCGGCCGAGGATGAGCAGACCCAGCAGGAAGTGCGCATGGAGGCCAATGATCGCATGGTCGAGGTGGTTGAGCAGAACGGCCTCGACGTGGATACCTTCAATGCCATCGGCCATGCCATCCAGCAGGATCCGGAGCTGATGCAGCGCGTTCAGCAGATGGCAGAGCAGTCTTAATCGACACTCGCCATCGGTAGATCGACGAGAAAGGCCACCTTCGGGTGGCCTTTCTTGTGTCTGGACTCAGCGGGCCTTTATGCTTTGGAAGCACGGCATGCGTCTGGCATCGATACGAGGAGTCCTATCGACATGGAAGCGGAATTACTCGAAATCCGGCAGCACATGGGGCGTTTCCCGCCTTTCGATGCTCTCGACGACGAGCTGCTCGACGAAGTGGCCGGGCAGGTCGAGGTACGCTATTTCAAGGCCGGTGCCGACATTCTGCAGCTCGATCAGGAACTCCATGAGCTGTGCTATATCCGCAGTGGCGCGGTGGAGGTCCGGCGTCGTACGGGCGATCTCTACGATCGCCTGGGCGAAGGCGACATCTTCGGTCATTTCAGCCTGTTGAGAAACAACCGGGTTCGCTTCCCGGCCCGTGCCCTGGAAGATACGCTGATCTATTACATTCCCGAGGCGGTCTTCATGCGCCTGTGCGAGGTCGATGAGCACTTCGCCGATTTCGTGGAACTGGAGCGCCCGCGGCTGGAAGCGGCGGTAGAGGAACACAAGAAAGCCAATGACATGATGATCACTCGGGTGCGCAAGCTGCTGACGCGTTACCCGGTCATGGTCGAAGCCAGTACGCCGGTACAGGAGGTGGCACGCCAGATCACCGAGGCGCAGGCCTCGGCGGCGCTGATTCTCGACGAGCCGGACGGCGATCCGCGGCACACCTTTACCGACAGCGAAGAGCGGCCCTGGCGGCTACGTGGCATCCTGACCGACAGTGACTTTCGCACGCGTATCGTGGCCGAGGGGCTTGGATCCGATACGCCGGTGGGCGAGCTGGCGGGTGGAAGGCTGATTACCATCCAGTCGGACGAATCGGTACACGAAGCCATGCTATGCATGCTGCGTAACAACATTCACCATCTGCCGGTCCTCTATCGCCGCCGCCCGGTCGGCGTTCTCCATCTTTCCGACATTATCCGCTACGAGACCCACAGCAGCCTTTACCTGGTCAGCAACATTTTCCATCAGTCCAGTGTAGAGGGCCTGGCCCGCCTGGCACCCGACGTGCGCGCCGCCTTCATCCGCATGGTCGAGGAGGGGGCCAATTCCCAGATGGTCGGCAGCGCCCTGTCCACCATCGGTCGCAGCTTCGTACGGCGCCTGCTGGAACTCGCCGAAGCGGCGCTTGGCCCCCCACCGGTGGCGTACTGCTTCATGGTCAACGGTTCCATGGCGCGCAACGAACAGACCGTCGTCACCGACCAGGACAATGCCCTGGTGCTGGCAGACAATTTCCATCCGGCCAGGCACGACGACTATTTCGCCGAGCTGGCAAGATTCGTCAGTGACGGCCTGGATGCTTGCGGTTTTCCATACTGCAAGGGAGGCGTAATGGCGACCAATCCCCAGTGGCGACAGCCACTATCGGTATGGAAGCGCTATTTCACGGAGTGGATCGAGTCGCCGACTCCCGAGCGTCTCCTGCATTGTTCGATATTCTTCGATCTCGACAGCGCCTATGGCGAGGAGGCCTACGTCGAGCAGCTACAGGACGTGATCGCGCGAATGGCGCCGGATAGCCCCCGGTTTCTGGCCGCCATGGCCCGCAACGCGCTGAATCGTACGCCTCCGTTGGGATTCTTTCGCACCTTCGTGATGGAGAAGGATGGCAAGCACAACAACTCGATCAATCTCAAGCGCCGTGGAACGGCGCCGCTGGTCGATTTGATCCGCGTGCATGCGCTGGCCTGCGGTTCGCGCGCCCAGAACAGCTTCGAGCGGCTCGACGACATTGCAGCCACACAGCTGTTGGCGCCGGGAGTTGGAGACAAGCTGCGCTATGCCATGGAACTGCTCTCCATGGTGCGAATTCGCCATCAGGTCATCGATCTCCAGCAGGAACACGAGCCGGACAATAACATCGAGCCCGAGAACGTGGCTGACAGTGAGCGTCACCACCTCAAGGATGCGTTTCAGGTCCTCAGCCACGCCCAGAAGTTCCTCAAGTATCGCTATCCGATACCAGCGCATAGCGGACGGGCTCGCTGAATCATGCTGTCCTACCGTTTTGCGGCGCGTTCACACGGCCACGAGTGGCCCGCCTATTTCCAGCGCAGAGCCGCGGAAGTTCAGGATCCTCTGCTGCGACGTTTCTTTGCCGCGGACTGGCCGGCGCCCGACACTCCCATCGGTGAGGTGCCGCTGGTGGCCTTGGATCTGGAAACCACAGGGCTCGACGTTCAGCGCCACGCCATCGTCAGCATCGGGCTGGTTCCTTTCAATCTCGACCGGATCATGCTGGCACAGCGACGCTATTGGCTGGTACGTCCCAGTCGGCCGTTGTCCGAGGCCTCGATCGCCTTCCATCGCATCACCCATTCGGAAGTGGCCGAGGCGCCCGATCTCGGGACATCCTGCCCGAGCTGCTCGAGGCATTGTCAGGACGGCTGGCCGTGGTGCATTTCCGCCATATCGAGCGGCCTTTTCTCGATGAAGCGATAAAGGCACGGTTGGGGGAGGGGGTACGGTTCCCGGTGATCGACACCATGTCGCTGGAAGCGCGGCTGTACCGACTCTCGCTGTGGTCGCGTCTGAGGCGTTGGATGCGGCGGCCGCCGGTCTCGATACGCCTGGGCGATAGCCGGCGGCGCTATGGACTGCCTCTTTATCAGGGGCATCACGCCCTGGTCGATGCGCTGGCCACCGCGGAATTGTTCCAGGCGCAGGTGGCCAGCCACTATGGCCCGAGCTGCCCGTCAGTGCGCTATGGACTTAGGCTCATGGACCGCGATGCACTGTCCGACTCATCGTACAACCTGGGCCTGGTCTCATAGCCACTGTTTGGCGAAGGTATCCCCATCCACGGGACGACCGAAGTGGAAGCCCTGCACGCCGGTGCAGCCCAGCGCGCTCAGCGCCTCGGCCTGCTCGGCGGCCTCGACGCCTTCGGCCACCGTCAGCATGCCCAGGGTCTGGGCCATGGCGATGATGGTCGAGACGATGGCATGATCGTGGCTGCTCTTGAGCATGTCCTTGACGAAGGACATATCGATCTTGAGGGTGTCGGCGGCAAAGCGCTTGAGGTAGGAGAGCGAAGAGTAACCCGTGCCGAAATCGTCGATCGCCAGGCTGAAGCCCGCGCGACACAGCGCCCGGGTCACACGCACCGTTTGCTCGGGGTTGCGCATCAGGCCGCTCTCGGTGAGTTCAAGACCCAGTTTGCCGGGGGGCACCCGCGTGGCAATGCGCTGGATATGTTCGGCCAGGCGGGGGTCGTCCATCTGCTGTGCCGAGACATTGACCGACAGTCGCCCAGGGAAGGGCTTGCCCTGCCGCTCCCAGGTCATGAGCTGTTGGCAGGCAGCTTCCAGCACCCACTCGCCCAGAGCGCAAATGAGGCCCTGCTCCTCCGCCAACGGGATGAAAGTGGCGGGGCTGACATGTCCCAGAATCTCATCGTGCCAGCGACACAGTGCTTCGGCGCCGATCAGTTTGCCGGTCTTGAGGCTGAACTGGGGCTGGAAGGCGAGCGACAGCTTGTCCTTGGCCAAGGCTTCGCTGAAACGCAGCTGCAGGATTTCGTACTGATGGAGTTCGTCCGCCATGGTGGCGGTGAAAAAGCGAGTGCGGCTGCTGTCCTGCTTGGCATGGTTGAGCGCGATACTGGCATGCTGGAACAGCGACTGCGCCGTGTCGGCATCGCGGGGAAACAGTGCCGCCCCGACACTGGCGGAAATCGAGAAGCTGCGCTCCGATAGTCGGATCGGTGCCATGAGGCTGCTGCGGTATCGCTCGATGGCATGAGCCATTGCGGCGGGGCGGGTGTCGGTGAGCAATACCATGAACTCATCGCCACCCAGCCGGGCGATGAACTCACCGGGCTCGACCTGGGCGCTGAAGCGTCCGGCAATTTCGGCCAGGAGCAGGTCGCCAAGTTCGTGTCCCTGGGTGTCGTTGATCTGGCGAAAGCGCTGCAGATCGAGATACAGCAACCCCAGGCAGTTGCCGCGCAGGCGGGCCTGTTCGCAAGCTTCCTCCAGCCGCTCCATGAAATAGCGCCGATTGGGTAGCCCCGTGACGCTATCCAGTAGATGAGCTGCTGGATACGGTAGTCGCTGCTGCGCCGCTTCTCCTCCTCCGTCCGACGTGCCATTTCGGCACCCGCTTGGGCCGCGGCGATGCGCAGCACTTCCGGGGCATAGGCACTCAGCTCGAGAGGGCGGCTGGATAGCACCGCGAGCAGGCCGACGAGATCTCCCTGGGGCGCGCGCAGCGGTATGCCCACGTAGCTCTCGACGCCCAGCTCCTGGAGCATCGCATCGTCTGGAAAACGTTGACAGACGCCATCGGGAAATTCGCAGATTTCATCATTCAACACGTGCTCGCACGGCGTGCCTGCGAGTGCATAGACCGTAGCGGGCTGCAGCGCGCCCCTGGACCAGAAGGCGACGGTTCGGATGGAAGCATTATCGGAAAGCAGCTTTCCGATGAGCACGTGCTCCCCATCGAGTATCGTGGATATGCGCTCGACCAAGTGGTCGAACGCCTGGGGAGTGCCGGCCTTGCCCAAGCCATCGGCGAGCAGACGAAAGGCGTCTTCGGGTGCCATCATGGGCGTAGAACGGCTCCTTAGGCATAGTTGTAATGATCTATTGAGGAATATGCCCGAAGCGATAGCGTGTTGCTAGTGGTTGACAGCTTCATGAAACACTTGACGGATAGGAACTTTTTCGTGCATGAGCATGAGCGCCGTATGGGCCGGGGAACGTCGTGCACCCCGCGTGATCAGGCTGGACCGACAGGCCGCAGGCGGCTCGATGTGCCGCCTGCGGTTGGCTCGAGTCAGCTGCGTGGCTCGCTCATCAGGCCCTTGATGATGGCATAACAGCCGGCCAGTAGCACCAAGGTAAAGGGTAGTCCGGTCGAGACGGCCATTGCCTGCAGGGCGACCAGGCCGCCGCCAAGCAACAGGGCAATGGCAATGACTCCCTCGATGACAGCCCAGAATACCCGTTGGGGCTTTGGCGCATCGACTTTGCCGCCGGCAGTGATCGTATCGATGACCAGCGAGCCGGAATCCGACGAGGTGATGAAGAATACCACCACCAGCACGATCCCGACGAACGAGGTGATGGCCGTTAGCGGCAGCTCACCGAGCATGACGAAAAGCTGCAGCTCGAGGGCGGCGTCCTGCACCCCTTCGAAGCCGGCACCGACCAATTGATTGATGGCGGTTCCCCGAAGGCGGTCATCCACAGTACCGAGACCAGCGAAGGCACCAGCAGCACGGCAACCAGGAATTCACGTACGCTGCGGCCGCGGCTGACTCGGGCGATGAACATGCCGACGAAGGGCGACCAGGAGATCCACCAGGCCCAATAGAAGGCGGTCCAGCCCTGGGTGAAGTTGGCATCCTCGCGGCCGAAGGGATTCGACAGCGCAGGCAGGTTGACCACATAGGCGCCAAGATTCTGGAAGAAGCCGGTTAGGATCAATAGGGTCGGTCCCACCAGGATGACGAACAGCAGCAGTAGTACGGCCAGGCCCATGTTGATCTCCGAGAGCCGGCGCACGCCCTTGTCGACCCCGGCCAGGATCGACACGATGGCAACGGCGGTGATGCCGAGAATCAGCAGCACCATGGTGGCGTCTGTCTCGGGCACGCCAAACAGGTAGCTCAGTCCGGCCGAGGCCTGCGAGGCGCCGAGGCCCAGCGAAGTGGCAAGCCCGAACAGGGTCGCGAACACGGCCAGGATATCCACGATGTGACCGGGCCAGCCCCATACCCGCTCGCCCAGCAGTGGATAGAAGATCGAGCGCATGGTGAGCGGTAGACCCTTGTTGAACGAGAAGATGGCCAGCGCCAGGGCTACCACGGCATAGATCGCCCAGGGGTGCAGTCCCCAATGATAAATGGTGGCGGCCATGCCCAGGCTAGCCGCGCCCGCAGGATCGTCGGCGGCGGCACCGAGCGGTGCCCAGTCGGTACGGACGCCATCCTCGACGGTAGTGCCGCCGAGTGCCGCACCGAAGTGCGACATCGGCTCGGAGACGCCGTAGAACATCAGGCCGATGCCCATGCCGGCAGCAAACAGCATGGCGAACCAGCCGCTATAGCTAAAGTCTGGCTTGGCATGCATGCCGCCGATACGGACCTTGCCCAGCGGAGATACGATCAAGCCCAGGCACAGCAGCACGAAGATGTTCCCGGCCAGCAGGAAGAACCAGGACAAGTTGCCGGTAAGCCAGTCGCGCATGGCATTGAACAGCGGCTCGACCTCGGCCTGCAGGGCAAGGGTGATGACCACGAAGAACACTGTGACCAGTGCCGAGATGGTAAATACCTTGCCGTGCAGGTCGATGCTGAAACCCAATTTGTCGGTGGCCAGATTGTCCTGGCCGATGACGTAATCGGTATCGATAAGATTGGCCGGTCCCTCCGGGGCCGGCACGCCTTCCGAGGAGGGCTCTGCCTCCTTGGTGCGCTCGTCGCGAGAATCATGTGCCACGTTATGCTCTCCCATGGGCGTATGAAGTGTGAATGGCGATGGGCGGTCAGTCGCGAGGCGGCCTGACCAGGAAAACCGAGACATCGGTATGGGTGGCGATCTTGCCACCGTGGGACGGCATGATGACGTCCAGATGCTTCGGGGGGTGAGTCGGCATGACGACCAGGTCAGCATTGACGTCCTGAATCGCTGCGATCAAGAGGTCGTCGAGATCGGCGATTGGGTCGGCGCTGCTGATGGTGTGGGTGGAGACGGGCTGACCATGGGTCGCCGCACGCTGCTGGGCAAAGGTTTCCAGCTTGCGCTGGTACTCCTCAGGACTCCTGGCCACGCTGCCTGGGGCAGTGGAGGTCACCCCCACGTAGCAGACCTCGGCATGATAGTGCCGGGCCAGGTCGGCCACGGTCTGCAAGGAGGGTTCAAGTATCTTCAGATGGGCAAGATCGATGGGGACCATGATTTTTTTGTACATGTCATGTTCTCCGGTTTCACGTGGGTGGACGTCCAACGAGGCGAACGAGTTGGCGCATCGACGACGTTACGTAACGTCAAGTGTGGCGTCTCTGGCGCGGCATGCCAGTTCTGAAGAGAAATTTGCCCTTGCCGGAAGTGGTATTATTGTGAACAAGGATTGTACACGAATGTATCGGCGTTGCCGAATCAACCTTCGAAAACTTGGCGTTAGCCTTGTTGTAACCTAAAGTTTTCTTTAGGTGACAGTGCGTTAAACGAACTTCCTTTTGCTGTCTCAATTGCGGTTCAACGCTATTTGGACCCTATGGGGATTGCGATGATTGACGGTAAAGGAATAGTGTCAATGAATTCCAACAAGAACACTGGCCAGCTTGAGGAGCGAAGCCTTTCACTTCGCCGACGATGGCCATGAGCGGGAACCCTGCATGAACGAAAGTCTGCAACAAGAACGCAACGATAGCGCAAGGGAAGCCAGACACGACGCCGATTCGCACTTCGCCCGCTTCATCAACGTGCAGAAGAGCTACGACGGAATCGAATTGGTCGTGAAGGGCTTCAATCTCGACATCCACCGCGGCGAGTTCGTCACGCTGCTGGGCCCTTCCGGTTCGGGCAAGACTACCTGCCTGATGATGATGGCGGGCTTCGAGACGCCGACCCATGGCCAGATACTGCTCAAGGGCGAGCCGATCAACGATCTGCCGCCGCACAAGCGGGGCATTGGCATGGTCTTCCAGAACTACGCTCTCTTCCCCCACATGTCGGTCGCCGAGAACCTCGCCTTCCCCTTGAGGTTCGCCACCTGTCCAAGAGCGAGATCAAGCGCAAGGTCGAGCGCGCGCTGGCCATGGTGCGTCTGGAGCATTTCGGTGACCGGCGTCCGGCACAGCTGTCGGGTGGCCAACAGCAGCGCGTGGCCCTGGCCCGGGCGCTGGTCTTCGAACCCGAGCTGGTGCTGATGGATGAACCGCTGGGTGCGCTCGACAAGAATCTGCGGGAGGAGATGCAGTACGAGATCAAGCGAATCCATGCCGACCTTGGCATCAGCATGATCTACGTGACCCACGATCAGACCGAAGCGCTGACCATGTCCGATCGCATCGCGGTCTTCAATGATGGCGTGGTGCAGCAGCTTGCTCCGCCCGAAGCACTCTACGAAGCGCCGGAAAACGCCTTCGTCGCCAACTTCATCGGCGAGAACAATCGACTCTTCGGTGAAGTCACCGAAACCATCGGCGACAAGTGCCAGGTCCGCCTCGACAGTGGCGAAACGGTACTGGCCAAGGCTGTTGCGGCGGGCGGTATTGGCGCACGCACGACGCTCTCCCTGCGCCCGGAGCGGGTCGATATCGTATCGAACGGTGCCGAAGAGGCTTTCGATAACCGCTTCCGTGCCGAAGTGAGGGAGGTCATCTACCTGGGCGACCACCTGCGCACCCGTGTCAGCGTCTGCGGCAACGATGAATTCATTCTCAAGACACCCAATGCGAAGGGTTACGCTTCGCTGAGGCCGGGCCAATCGGTGGAGATCGGCTGGTCCAGTGATGACTGTCGGGCCCTGGATGCCTGAACGTACCAACGTGTGGCGATGCCACCCCTGTGGCAATAAGTACAACAGTGACAAGAAGTACAACAAGCGTGGAGATCGACGATGAAACACAATGAACAAGCAGGGAAACCGGCTGTGAAACTGCCGGTTCTGAAACTGATGGTATGTGCCGTGGCAGGGGCCTCGACCCTGGGCCTTGGTGCCATGGCGCAGGCTCAGCAGACACTCAATATCGTCTCCTGGGGTGGCGCTTACACCGCGAGCCAGCAAAAGGCCTACCACGAGCCCTGGATGGAGCAGACCGGCGATCAGATCGTCAACCTCGACCGCAGCGGTAACGCTCTGGCCGGCTTGCGTGCACAGTCCCAGGCGGGCAACGTGACCTGGGATCTGGTCGACATGCTGCCGGCCGATGCCATGATCGCCTGCGCCGAAGGTTTGATCGAGCCGCTGGATCACGATGCGCTGCTGGCGGACGCGCCGGACGGTACGCCGCCGAGCGAGGACTTCGTCGACGGTGCCTTGGGCGAATGCTTCGTTGCCTCGATCGTCTACTCCAACATCGTTGCCTTCAATACCGAGATGTTCCCGGAGGACAATCAGCCCAGCACCATCGCCGATGTCTTCGATCTGGAGAACTTCCCCGGCAAGCGCACCCTGCTGCGCAAGCCGATCAATAACCTGGAGTGGGCGCTGGTCGCCGACGGCGTCGCGCCGGAAGACGTCTACGACGTGCTCGAGACGGAAGAGGGCATCCAGCGCGCCTTCGCCAAGCTCGACACGATCAAGGACCATGTAATCTGGTGGGAGGAGGGCGCCCAGCCGCCACAACTGCTCGCCGACAAGGAGGTGGCCTTCGGCTCCGCCTACAATGGCCGCATCTTCGATGCCATGGTCAGCGAGAACCAGCCCTTCGAAATCATCTGGGACGCCCAGGTGTTCGAGCTGGATGGCTGGGTAGTACCCGTCGGGAAGCTCGACAAGGTGAAGGATTATCTTTACTTCGCCACCGATACCCAGCGGCTCGCCGACCAGGCCCAGTACATCTCCTATGGTCCGGCACGCTACTCCTCTTCGGACATGGTCTCGGTCCACGCCGAGACGGGGATCGACATGATGCCGCACATGCCGACATTCCCGCCCAACTTTGCCACGGCCATCCAGAAGGACGACGAGTTCTGGGCCGACTACAACGACGAGCTGACCCAGCGCTTCGACGCCTGGCTGGCTCAGTAAGCCGTTCCACCCACCCGGCTCCCGGCCGGGTGGGTGTCTGTCGACTCTCTTTTCGTCATGTCGTTTCCTGGAGGGGCCCGAGTGTCCGAAACTCCCACTTCCCCTTTGACCACCGCCGATGGCGTACCGCTCAAGGTCAGCCTGCGTCGCGCCGTGAGACGCTCGAAGCTGAAGGCGTTCCTGCTGGTATCGCCACTGCTGCTGTTCCTTATCGTCGCCTTCGTCATGCCTATCGGCGAAATGCTTTGGCGCAGCGTCGACAATCCCGAGGTTTCGACGCATCTGTCACGCACCGTCGATGCGCTGGAGGGTTGGGACAGACAGTCGCTACCCGACGAACCGGTCTTCGCCGCCTTGGTGGAAGACCTGCGTGAAGGCCAAGAAGGCCGTAACCTGGGGCTGCTATCGAGCCGCCTGAACTATGAGAAGTCAGGCATGCGTTCGGCGATCACTCGTACGGCGCGTCAACTGCGAACCGTCGAGCCGCCTTATCGCGAAGCGCTGATCGAGATCAACGATACTTGGGGCGAACTCGACACCTGGAAACTGATCCAGCGCGAGGCGACCCCCTACACGCTTGCCTACTATCTGGCGGCAGTGGACCGTCAGCTCACGCCAACGGGCGAGATCGTCCAGGTACCGGACCATCTCAAGGTACATGTCTCGCTGTTCTGGCGTACCTTCTGGATGAGCGCGGTAATTACCGGCCTTACTCTGTTGCTCGGTTACCCGATCGCCTTCCTGCTGTCGAGCTTGCCGCTGCGCCATTCGAACCTGCTGATGATCCTGGTGTTGCTGCCGTTCTGGACCTCGCTGCTGGTGCGGACCACGACCTGGATCGCGATTCTCCAGTCTCAGGGGGTGCTCAACGACCTGATGGTCGCCATCGGCGTGATCGCCGACGAGGCCCGCTGGCAGATGATTCACAACAAGACCGGCACCATCGTGGCGATGACCCATATCTTGCTGCCGTTCATGATCCTGCCGCTCTACTCGGTGATGAAGACCATTCCTCCGAGCTACATGCGTGCGGCACGCTCACTCGGTGGGCGTCCCTTCCTGTGCTTCCGGCGGGTCTACTTCCCGTTGACCATTCCGGGCATCGCAGCGGGCGGTATCCTGGTATTCATCCTGTCAATCGGCTACTACATCACACCGGCTCTGGTGGGTGGGCAGTCAGGGCGCTTCATCACCAACTACATCGCTTACCACATGCAGACCTCACTGAACTGGGGACTGGCCGCGGCCATTGCCTCGATCCTGCTGTTGGTGGTGATCGTCTTCTACATGGTCTTCAATCGCCTGATCGGCGTCGACAAGGTCAAGCTGGGGTAATCCAATGGCCATTCCTTCCTACGCCACCCGCGGTGAACGAATCTGGCACTACGTGTTCCTGGGAATCTGTGCGCTGATCTTCCTGTTCCTGGTGGGGCCGCTGCTGATCATCATCCCGCTCTCGTTCAATGCGCAGCCCTATTTCACGTTCAGCCAGGAGATGCTGACCCTCGACCCGGCAGGCTACTCGCTGCGCTGGTACGAGGACTTCTTCACCTCGCGGGCATGGCTGCATGCGATCAAGAACAGCTTCATCATCGGTATCGCTTCGACGATCCTGGCGACGGTCCTGGGTACCATCGCAGCGCTGGGACTGTCGAGCCGGCACATGCCGGCGCGTGGGGCTATCATGGCGCTGCTCATTTCGCCGATGATCGTGCCGCTGATCATTTCAGCGGCTGCCATGTTCTTCTTTTTCTCCAAGATCAACCTGGCGCAAACCTACCTCGGCGTGATTCTGGCGCACACCGCGCTTGGCATACCGTTCGTCGTCATTACCGTGACGGCCACCCTGTCGAGTTTCGATACCACGTTGATCAGGGCGGCACATAGCCTCGGGGCCAACCCCACCCGTACCTTCTTCAAGGTGGTGTTGCCACTGGTAACGCCGGGCGTCGTTTCCGGGGCCCTGTTCGCCTTCATCACTTCCTTCGACGAAGTCGTGGTGGTGCTGTTCATCTCCGGACCCGCTCAGACCACCATGCCGATCCAGATGTGGTCCGGTATCCGCGAACAAATCAGCCCCACGATCCTGGCAGTGGCGACCCTGCTGGTGCTGCTTTCCATGCTGCTGCTGACGACGCTGGAGCTGTTGCGACGTCGCAGCGAGCGTCTTCGGGGCGTTACGCCGGAATAGTTCGTCGGGTGTTCGTGCCTCCTCCCCCGCAGGGGCCCTATGGGGCCCCTGCTGCATTTTGGTGTCTCTGGTTCCACCTCTCATCGCTACGCCATGCGTAAGCCGAGCTCCTCAAAACCAACGTGGCGGTTATCTGTAGCAGACCTAGCCATGTGCCAGTTTGCGCCACCCTAATGGCTGATATGAGGGAGAAAAATGATCTGTGTCTTTTTGTGCAAGTTTTTGTTTTCTATGAAGTAAGTGGGTAATTGGTCGAGCTGGCACAGCCTGTGCTGCAGGAAGGGGGAGGACGAACCAACCAGGGAGAATCCACATGAGCCATGAGAAGCGTGCAAGCAGGTCTGCCAGGCGATTGACGGCCTTGGCCTCGGCAGTTGCCCTTGCGCTGGGAACGTTGTCGCTTGCCGGCTGCGGCAATGATGACGACGAGCTTCCTCCGGTCGAGGAGGAACGTCCCACCATGGAGGAACAGGGTTCGCCGATGCAGGATACTACGGCTGATCCCGGCATCGACCAGACCGACTCCGCCGCCGGCGATGGCGCCGCTGACCCTGCTACCGGTGTCGAGGAGAACCCGGAGGGGGCTGATGTGGCTCCCGAGCAGGACCCGCTCCCCGAGGCTGAACAGGAGCCGGTGCCTGACGGGCAGCAAACCACCATGGACGAGGATCAAGAGGACGATCCTCTGGTGGACGACGAGGAACAGCAGGGTGGTACCTAATCAGGTCTCTCTCGCTTATGCGCTGTCAGAGGAATGACGGCACAGGACAGGAAGCCCATTACATTTCGATTTCGTCGCAAGGCGATGTCGCAGGAGGTGGAAGTATGATGTCCAAGGAATTTCTGAAGAAGCTAGGCGTTCTTGGCGTGACCATGGGGCTGACCGCCAGCCCGCTGGCCCTTGCCCAGCAGACACAGCAGGACGAATACCAGACTCAGCCGGGTACCGAGCAGCCGGGCGATTACCCTGGCACTGATGCCGCTCCCGGCCATGAAACCGGCCCTGGCGTGGATCCCGGTGATCCCGCTGCTCCTGGCATCGACGGTACTACCGAGCCGGGCGCGGACCCGGGAATGCCGGGTACTGAAGCTCAGCCGGGCATGCAGCAGGATCCAGGCATGCAGCAGGATCCGGGCATGCAGCAGGATCCGGGCATGCAACAGGATCCAGGCATGCAGCAACAGCAGCCTGGCACCACCGATCCGGGGTTTGAAACCACTCCGGGAACCGGCACCGATGCAGCACCGGGTCATGAGACCGGCCCTGGCGTCGACCCCGGTGATCCCGCTGCCCCTGGCATCGACGGTACCACCGAGCCGGGCGCGGATCCGGGCATGCCGGGCACCGAGGCTGCCCCTGGCGATGAACCCGGCTTCGGCAGCGGAACCGAAGCGATGCCGGGCGATGAACCCGAGTTCGAATACGAGAACGAGGAAGAGGAGTGGGACTATCCGGAGGATGACGAGAAGAGCGATTCGTAATCCTCGAGTTTCGGCCCCGGCCGCCTGGCCGGGGCCAGAAGGAGAACGATTCGGCGCAAAGATGCGCCACCTGGATAGCATGACGCGGCGCAATTCGCTGGCGGCCCGCCACCCTCCCCCCTTGCACCGTCAGTCGAATTGCATGGCGTGCTTCGCCCCGAGCTCCCACGGGGGCTTTTTTACATCGCGAGAATCGACTACTCCTCTTGACTACTCCTCTTCCAGGCGACGATAAAGCGTGCGCCTGGCAATGCCGAGGATGTCGGCGGTTCGTCGCTTGTTGCCCCCCGTTGCTTCGAGCACTTTCTGAATGTAGCGCTTCTCGACCTCTTCCAGGCTGGGCCAGCTCTGCTGGCTGCTGGCGACCATGGCGTGGCTAGTCTCGATCTGACGCATGGCACCGCGTTGCTCCTGACCATGCTGGCGAATGCGCTCCGGCAAGTCGGCATGGCTGAGCAGGCCCTCTTCGGCTAGCGTCACGGCGCGCATGACAGCATTCTCGAGCTCCCGCACGTTGCCCGGGTAGGGGTAGTCGAGCAGGGTTTGCAGGGCCATGGGTTCGATACGATCGATGCGTTTGCCCTGCGCGTTGGCGTGCTTCTCGATCATGCTCGAGATCAGCCGCTCGATGTCGCCTTGGCGTTCGCGCAGAGGGGGGATGCGCAGGGAAAAGGTCTCCAGACGGTAGAACAGGTCGCTGCGGAAGTTACCGCTCTCGATCTCCTGCTCCAGGTCACGATGCGTCGCGGCAATGATGCGTACGTCCACCGCTTCTTCCTTTTCGGCGCCAACCGCCTTGACCATTTTCTCCTGTAGCGCCCTGAGCAGTTTGGCCTGCAGGCCGGGCGACATTTCGCCGATCTCGTCGAGAAAGAGACTGCCCCGTTGGCTGCCTGGAACAGGCCCTGGCGCGATTCGCTGGCGCCGGTGAAGGCCCCTTTGACATGGCCGAAGAACTCACTCTCCATCAGTTCGGAGGGATGCTGGCACAGTTGATGGCAACGAAAGGCTCCTTGGCTCGGGGGCTCTCGGCATGGATGGCACGGGCCAGCAGCTCCTTGCCGGTGCCGCTTTCGCCCAGGATGAGAATCGGCGCATCGCTCTTGGCTAGCCGTGCAGCATCGTGGAACAGTGCCTGCATCGCTTCGCTCCCGCCGACGATACCGTGGAAATGACCCGCCGGCTCGTCCTGTTGGAAGCGCTCGGCCAGGCGTCGATTCTCCAGCACGCGATAAACTGCTTCGCCCACGCTCTCGAGATCCAACGGCTTGGTCAGGAAATCGTCGGCACCGATCTTGAGTGCCTCAACGGCCTGATCGATGGTTCCGAATGCGGTAATGACGATGAACCCGAGTCGGCTGCCCTCATGGCGCAACTGTTCGAGCAGCTGCATGCCGCTCATGCCGGGCAGGCGCACGTCGCTGATGACCAGGGCCACCTCGCTATGGCTCAAGGTGACAACGGCCTCTTCGGCACTGCCGACTCCGATTGTCTGGTAACCGGCTTCCTGTAGCTCCTCCTCAAGAAGCTCGAGGATGGCGGCATCATCCTCGACGATGAGAATCGGAAGATCGGTATGGCTGTAGCTCCCTGTCACGTGGCAGTCCCTCCTTCATCGATATCGTTCAGTGGTAGCCCGATTTCGAAGCCGGCTCCCCCCAGTTCGCTGTCGAACACCCCAACGGTACCGCCGTGGTCGTTGATAATGCGGTGCACCATGGAAAGCCCGAGGCCGCTGCCTTGGCCGACGGGCTTGGTCGTGAAAAAAGGATCGAAGACTTTCGGCTTGTCATTGTCGCCGATACCCGAGCCATCATCCTCTACCCACAAGGTTAGCCAGCCTTCCTTTTCTTGGGAGCGTATGCGTACCCGGCTTACTCCCTCAGCCTGGGCGGCATTGCGCAGGAGGTTGGTCAGTACCTGGATCAATTGCTGGCCATTGGCCAGCAGCGGTGAAGAGGAGGGAGAAAGATCGAGTTCCAGGCGAATGACGTTACGCTCGAAATCCTCCTCCACCAGTTCGCGTGCCGTGCCGACCAATTCAGCCAGCTCCAGCGGCTCCTTCTCGACATTGTGACGCCGCCCCAGCTCCATGAGCTGGCGTACGATTTCGACGATACGCTCCACCTCGCTGCGAATTCGCCCGAGCTTGGCCCGGTCTGCCTCGTCGAGCGTTTCGCGCCGGGCCAGACGCTGGGCCTGGCCATTGATCACCGTGAGCGGCGCGCCGATCTCATGCGCCACTCCGGCGGCAAGCACGCCCAACTCGGCGAGCTTCTTCGACTTGCGCAGGCGCTTCTCGAGCTCGATCTCCTTGCGTCGGCGTGCCTCGATGTCGGCATCCTTTTCCGCCATGGCATCCAGCATACCGTTGAGCGCCACGGCGAGGCGTTCGTACTCCTGGGGGCCTTCGGCTTCGGCACGCTGGCCGCGGTCCCCGGCCTCGACACGCTGCATCACCGTGAGCAGGCGCTCCAGCGGCCGTTCGATATGGCGGCGGAAACCCCACCAGATACCCAGCACGATACCGGCCGCACCGATGACGAAGGCCAGCAGGGCCAACTGGCTGAGAAAGCCGGTGTAATTCTCGATGCCGGTGTTGAGCCGGTTGACCTGTAGCACGCCCTGTACTTCGCCGGTAGCGGAGAGCAGCGGCTTCAGTGCCGAGTAGTAGTGCCAGCCGTCATGCTCGCGGTAGGCGGCGCGCATCTCGCCATGCTCGGCCACCTCGCGAATGGTCTCGGGGCTGAACAGGGCTTGGCCCAGCCCAAGGCCGTAGATTTCCCGACCGTTGGCATCGAAGACATAGGCGCCATAGATACGATGGAAGGAGAAGGCGGAGTAGAGCGACTCCTCGAGCGGCTCGGTGGCATCCCGGGTCAAGGCATGGCTCAGCGTAGTGCCGATCACGTTGGTGATGACCTGGACTTCACGCTCCAGACGGTTGCGCACATTGTCCTCGAGCGACTTGATAGCCACCAGGCTGAAAATCAGCAGCACGAGGAAGAGCGGCGCAATGACGGTGATAAGGATCAGGTTGCGTAGGCGCATGGCAGCTCGCGAACGGTATTCGACGGGAACGGCATGGCCGGGCAGCGAACCCGGCGCCGCGACGGTGCTCAATCCACCGGTCTCAGCCGATAGAGACTGCCCTGCGGGTCGTCGTTGAGCAGATAAATGGCGCCATCGTGCCCCTGGCGTACGTCGCGAATCCTTCCAATCTGTCCATCGAGCACCATCTCCCAATCGCTCACCTGATCTCCCTCCAGCACCAGGCGATGCAACTGCTCGCTGTGCAGCCCGCCCGCCAACAGGTTGCCCTGCCAGGCATCGAACGTCTCCGCGGTGACCTGTGCCAGGCCGGAGGGGGCGAAGCGCTCTTCGAAGACGTGCACCGGATCGCGCATGCCGGGTAGGGAGTCTTCGCCGATGGGGTTACGGGAGCCGTAACCAAGCCCTAGGCTCACCTCGGGCCAGCCGTAGTTTTCACCACCGACCAGTAGGTTGAGTTCGTCGCCGCCCAGGGGGCCGTGCTCGGTGGCCCAGGCTTCTCCCTGCTGGGTGACGATCAGGCCTTGGGCGTTGCGGTTGCCAAGGGTGAAGATCTCGTCGAGAGTGTCCTCGTCATCGACGAAGGGGTTGTCGTCGGGGACGTCTCCGGTTTCCGTCAGGCGCAGTATGCTGCCGGCATGATCGCGGCTGTCCTGTGCCCGTGCTGGCGTGCCTCGTTCACCGATGCTCATCAGCAGGGTACCGTCGGGCAGCCAGGCGAGCCGTGAACCGTAGTGACGGCCCGGGTCGGCAGGTTGTCCCTGTACGAACAGGGTTTCGACATCGCTCAGACGGGCATCGTCCAGGCGAGCCCGGCCCAGGGCTGTGGCGGTCTGGCCGTTACCTTCGGGCTTGCTCCAGGTAAAGTAGATCCAGTCGTGTTCGCCGTCGCCATACTGGGGGTGCAGCACTACGTCGAGCAGGCCGCCCTGAATTCGGGCGCGGATCTCGGGCAGGCCATCCAGGTGGGTGACGCTGCCATCCTCTTCGACCAGCGCCAAGCGTCCCGGGCGCTCGCTGACCAGGAAGCGGCCATCGGGCAGCATGGCCACGGACCAGGGGTGCTCGAGCCCTTCGGCGATGCGCTCCAGGCGCAGGTCGAAGTGTTCGGTGGCGATACGCTCGGCGACGACCTCGACGGCTTGAGCCGATCCGGTGCTCCCGACGATGCCGGCCAGCAGGGGAACTGCCAGCCGCTTGCTTGCTTCATGCATGATCTTCTCCCTTGCGTTTCGATACCGCCCCCCAATAGATAGAGACTTCGGAGCGGCCCGGGTGTTCCCATCACCCTCTTGGCCCGCGCTGGCCGCTACATCAGGATAGCCAGCAGGACAGGCAAATAAAGCAGGGCCAGCAGGGTGGAACAGAACACCAGGCTGGCGACGTATTCCGGCTCGCGCTGGGCACGTTGTGCGAACAGGTAGTTGAACACGGCCACCGGCATGCTCATCTGCAGCACGAGGATGCTGAGCGCCAGCGGCGAGAGATCGAGCAGCGAGCCGATGCCCCAGGCCAGCAACGCCGCCACCGGGGTGCGCAGCAGGCTGAAGCCAATGCCCGAACGCAGGTTCTTCACCTTGATGCTGGCTAGCGAGACACCCAGCGTTATCATCATCAGCGGGACGGTGAAGCCCGAGATCAACCCCACGCTGTTGGCTAGCCAGCGCGGTAGCTCGGTGTCGCTCAGCAACAGGGCCAGTGCAATCAGGATAGCGTAAACCGTAGGCGTCCTGACCAGTGTACGCAATGGATTGCCGCTGCTGGCAAACATGGCACCGATGGTGAACTGGAACAGCGAGACCGTGACCATTACCGTGATGCCGAAGGCGAAGCCGGCACTGCCGAAGGCGTAGAGCACCACCGGCAGGCCCATGTTGCCGGTATTGGGGTACATCATCGGCGCCAGCAGTACCCGCCAGTCCCGGCGCAGCAGGCGGGCCATGACGAAGGTGGCTGCCGCCATGCAGCACATCACCAGGGCGGTGGCCAGCATGGTGCGTCCGAAGCTGCTTGCATCGATCTCGGCGCTCGAGAGCGAGGCGATGACCAGGGCCGGGGTGCCGATGTTGAACACCAGCCGGGTCACGAAGTCGACGGGATAAGGGTGGCCCAGGCGAATCCAGGTGAAGCCGAGGCCTGCGCCGGCCAGTACGGGGGCCATCACGGCGAAGAGGTCGGCGAGCATCGAGCGTCCTTGGCCATTGAGCAAGCCAAGTATTGTCGTGAATTCCGTCGTGTCGATGCAAGTTCAGCGCGCGTTCCAGGCTTTCGAACGACGTGTTACCTAGGGCGGGCACTGCCGTTTTCGCCTTGGTGAAAGCGGCCCTGACCCGGTAAGCTGCGGCTCTTGTTCGAAAGGAAACCCTCATGTCTGCCAACGCTTCCGCCAACAGCTTCCAGGCACTGGTGCGCCTGCTACGCTACGCGCGCGGCTACCGGCGCCGCATCGTCGCCGCCACCACCTGCTCGGTCATCAACAAGATCTTCGATATCGCCCCCGAGATCCTCATCGGTGTGGCCATCGACGTGGTGGTCAACCAGGAGCACAGTTTCGTCGCGCGTATCGGCTTTACTACGCCCCAGGAGCAGATCGTGGTGCTGGCCGTGCTCACTTTCTTCATCTGGGCTGGCGAGTCGATCTTCGAATATCTCTACAAGATCCTGTGGCGCAACCTGGCCCAACGCCTGCAAGCCGACATGCGCCTGGATACCTACGAGCACGCCCAGCGCCTCGACATGGCCTACTTCGAGTCGAAGAGCTCGGGCCAGCTAGTGGCGACCATGAACGACGACGTCAACCAGCTCGAGCGCTTCCTCGATGGCGGCGCCAACTCACTGATCCAGGTCGGTGTCACCGTGGTGGCGGTGGGGGCGGTGTTCTTCGTCATCTCGCCGCTGATCGCACTACTGGCTTTCACGCCGATCCCGCTGATCATCTGGGGCGCGTTCTTCTTCCAGCGCAAGGCCGGCCCGCTCTATGCCGACGTGCGCGAGAAGGTCGGCGATCTGGCTAGCCGGCTCTCCAACAACCTCTCCGGCATTGCCACCATCAAGAGCTTTACCAGCGAGGCGCGCGAGGCCGAGCGGCTGCGCAGCGTCAGCGAGGCCTACGTGGAGGCCAATCGCCGCGCCATCCAGGTCAGTTCCGCCTTCATTCCGGTGATCCGCATGGCGATCCTGGCCGGTTTCCTGGCCACCTTCACCGTCGGCGGCATGCTGGCCCTGCGCGGCGACCTCAACGTCGGTGCCTACGGCGTGCTGGTGTTCCTCACCCAGCGCCTGCTGTGGCCGTTGACGGGACTCGCCGAGGTGATCGACCTGTTCGAACGCGCCATGGCCAGCACCCGCCGTATCCTCGACCTGTTGGCGGTGCCGGTCACGGTGAAGGACAACGAAGGCAAGCCGCTGGCCGAGCCAGTGCGCGGCGAGGTGAGCTTCGACGCAGTGAGCTTCCGCTATGCCGCCAGCGGGGTGGGCGTGGAGAGTGTCAGCCTGCACGTGCCCGCCGGCAACACCCTGGCGCTGGTGGGCGCTACCGGCTCGGGCAAATCGACCCTGATGAAGCTGCTGCTACGCTTCTATGATCCCCAGGCCGGCCGTGTCTGCATCGACGGTCAGCCGATCGGCGAGGTGAGTCTCGCCTCGCTGCGCCAGGCCATCGGCCTGGTCAGCCAGGACGTCTACCTGTTCGAGGGCTCGATTCGTGACAACATCGCCTACGGCCGGCCCGAGGCCAGCGAGGCGGAAGTCATCGAAGCAGCGCGCACCGCCGAGGCGTGGGAATTCATCCAGGCCTTGCCCCAGGGGCTCGACACCGCCGTGGGCGAGCGCGGCGTGCGTCTCTCCGGGGGCCAGCGCCAGCGCCTCTCGCTGGCGCGGGCGCTGCTCAAGGATCCACCTATCCTGGTACTCGACGAAGCCACCAGTGCGGTGGACAACGAGACCGAGGCGGCCATCCAGCGCTCGCTGGCCAAGATCGGCCACGGTCGCACGGTGATCATGATTGCCCATCGGCTCTCGACCATCGTGCATGCCGACGAGATCGTGGTGATCGACGGTGGGCGGGTCGCAGAGCAGGGCACTCACGCTGGGCTGCTGGAAAAGGGCGGGCGCTACGCCGCCCAGTGGCGGGTCCAGACCGGCGCGATGGAGGAGAGCGAAGCGCTCGGCTGAACACCCTCGTCCCAGGCTGACGGTGGCGGCTTCGCCCGCCACCGTCATGCCGCTAGATGAACAGGGAAACCCAGATCACCGTCACCACCACCAGCAGGCCAGCCAGCACACGATAGTTCTGCCACCACGGCTTGCCGGCAAGGTCGCGGGACTCCTCGCGCCAGGCTGCTCGCGACCAGACGCAATCCTTGAGTTCCTCCTCCTTCGGTGCTTCGGTGCTCAGCGTGACGACCACGAAGATCGACACGCAAAGCAGCAGCATGAGGCCGGTGCCGTAGAGGAACTGCAGCTGGTAGAGTTCGAAGATCTCGCCGGCCAGAAAGCCGGTCATGCCGATCGGCGCGCCGATGACCAGGGTCCAGAACCCTGCCGCCGCGGTGGCCCGCCGCCAGAACAGCCCGCCGAGAAAGATGACCACGGCGGGCATCGTGACGTAGCCGAGGAAGGATTGGAAATACTCGACGATGCCCTCGAAGGTGAGGATCACCGGTGCCCATAGCCCCGCGAGCACCATGAACACGCCGACCATGGCGCGGCTGATCAGGAGCAACTGCTTCGCGCTGCGATTCTTCTTGCGCGTCCTGATGAAATCGTTGACCACCAGCGAGGAAGCGCCATTGAGCACCGAGTCGAGCGTCGACATGAGCGCAGCGACCAGTGCCGCCAGCACCAGGCCACGTAGGCCGATAGGCAGGAGGTCGAAGGCCAGTGTGGGCCAGATCAGGTCCGCCTCGGCCAGGTCCGGATAGATGGCGCGGCCCATGGTGCCGGGCAGGATCAGCAGGAACAGCAGCGGCAACTGGAGAAAACCCGCCAGCAGCGCACCCCAGCGGCCGTGGTCGACACTCTTGGCGGAGAGCACCTTCTGCATCACGATGTGGTTGGTCGTCCAGTAGTAGAAGCCCAACCACAGCACCCCGGTGAAAATTCCGGGCCAGGGCAGGAAGTCGTCGTCGGCCGGCTTCACCACGCTGAAACCGCCCTCCGGCGCTGCGTCCTGCACGGCGCTCCAGGAGCCCAGCTCGCGAAAGACCAGGAAGAAGATGACGCCACCCGCGACGTAGAGCAGCACGCACTGGATGGTGTCGGTGACGATGACCGCCCGCAACCCACCGAGAATCACATAGCCGCCGCCGAGCAGCGCCATGGCGCCAATCAGCACGCCCAGCGGCACCTCGGGGAACAGCAATTGCAAGGTGATGCCGCCGGCAAACAGCGCGCCGGCACTGTCGATCAGGATGGCGGTGAAAATCGAGAATAGCGAAAAGGCGTAGCGCGAGCGCTTGTCGTAGCGGCGGGCGAGGAACTCCGGCATGGTGCTGACCCGCGAGCGCAGGTAGAACGGCAGGATGAATAGCACGAAGAACACCAGCACCAGCGTGGCCATCCACTCGTAGTTCCACACCGCGATGCCGTCGTGATAGCCCGCACCCGCCAGGCCGATGTAGGAGGTGCCGGAGAGGTTGGCGGAAACCAGGCTCAGCCCGACCAGGGGCCAGAGCGTGCCGCGACCGGCGAGAAAGTAGCTCTCCGAATCCTGCTGCTTGCGGCCGGCCCAAAAGCCGATGCCGAGAATCATGGCCACATACAGGCCGACGATCACCAGATCGATATTTGCCAGTTCGAACTCGGGCACGGTTCCCTCCTTCGCCCAGGGCTCATCCTTGAGTAGCCGCGCAGTATGCATAGAACCAAGGGGCGCCACTGTCGCGGCCCGTCTCTCAAACCGTAGACCAGTGCTCGCAGGGCAGCAACGAAGGGCTACCGGCGTAAACGGGCAGTAAAACTGCGCGAAAAGGGCGGCGGTTACGCCGCCTGGAAGAAGGGAATTGCTTCGGCTCGAACCAGCAACCGAGGGATTATGAGTCTCTTGTCTTGACCAGCATCGCATCGAGGCTGACCGGCACCTCGTCGCCGATCTGCTCGTAGCCGAGCAACAGCAGCACCGAGCGCAGGGTAGGGTTGGCCATCAGCGCTTGCCCGTCCAGCGCCACCCGCTCGGCGTTGGTGACCTGTACCTGGTCGCGGCCGGTCTTGGTGAAACGCACCGGCAGCGACTCCTCGCGCATGGCACTGCCCGACTGCACCTTCATGGTCAGGGTTTCCACCAATGAATCGCCCACCGCCAACTGATCCAACCGCTCGGGCGGGAATCGGGTGGTCAGCGTAGCCATCGGCCGTTCGGTAATGCCGGCAAGCCAGGGCGGTAGCGGGCCGAGGCGATCCACTACGTCGCTCTGGTTGAGTCGCAGCGGCAATTCCAGGGTGCCGCTGTTATCCGCACTACCGGAAAGCCGACGCACCTCGTGCTGGCGCGGAATGGGGCCATCGGGGCCGATCTGCATCACTGTGGCGGAAACCCGCGAGCGCTCGGGATCCAGCTCCCAGGCCGCCAGCGGCAGGGTGAACAGCAGGGCGGAGGCGCCCAGGGCCATCAGTGAGAAGGAGGAAAAAAGGCGTTTCATGAGCGGTGCGTCTCCTGGAGCGGAAGGCTCCCCCAGAAGACACGCCAAACGCCGAGAAGTGCCCGAACCGTCGGCACGGAAAAAGCCGACCCCGAGCCTCTGGCCTCACTCGGCAGCTTTCGCTATCATACGGCGGCGCAATGCAGGGCCTATAGCTCAGTTGGTTAGAGCAGGGGACTCATAATCCCTTGGTCGCTGGTTCGAGTCCAGCTGGGCCCACCATTACAACAGTGCTTTCCCCAGTTTGAGATGCACTGCCCTCGCTCCTCCTTGCTGGGTTTGATGGCCGACAACAGTCACCTATCAGGTACCTACGCGGGACAATCGTGAACACGGAAAGTCATTCTCAACTCGCAGCCTTCATCTGGTCTGTGGCGGACCTGCTACGCGGCGATTTCAAGCAGTCTCAGTACGGCCGCATCATCCTGCCCTTCACCCTGCTGCGGCGCCTGGAGTGCGTGCTGGAGCCCACCAAGGCCGAGGTACTGGACGCCGCGCGGGAGCACCAGACCAAGCCCGACGCCGTACGCGAGAAGCTGCTGCTGCGCGCTGCCGCTCAGCCCTTCTTCAACGCCTCGTCGCTGACCCTGGGCAAGCTCTCCGACACCCAGACCGGCGATGACTTGATGAGCTACGTGCAGTCATTCAGCCAGCACGCCCGAGAGATCTTCGAGCACTTCGAGTTCGAGAGCTTCGTTCAGCAGCTCAATGCCAACAACCTGCTCTACCAAGTGGTGCAGCGCTTCGCCTCCATCGACCTGAGTCCCCAGCGGCTCTCCAACTTCGGTATGGGCCTGGTGTTCGAGGAGCTGATCCGCAAGTTCGCCGAGAGCTCCAACGAGACGGCGGGGGAGCACTTCACCCCGCGCGACATCGTCCACCTGACCACGTCGCTCGTGCTCACCGGCCAGGAGGAGAAGCTGCGCCCCCATGGCATCGTCACTGTCTACGACCCCACTGCGGGCACCGGCGGCTTCCTCTCCGAGAGCGACGAGTACATCCAGCAGATCAGCCGCGACGTCACCGTCTCGCTGCACGGCCAGGAGCTCAACCCCGAGTCCTATGCCATCTGCAAGGCCGACATGCTGATCAAAGGCCAGGCGGTGGAGCAGATTAAGCTCGGTAACACCCTCTCCGACGACCAGTTGGCTGGCGAGTGCTTCGACTTCATGCTCTCCAACCCGCCCTTCGGCGTGGAGTGGAAGAAGGTCCAGACGCCGATCACCAATGAGCACAAGCAGAAGGGCTACGACGGCCGCTTCGGCCCCGGCCTGCCGCGGGTCTCCGACGGTTCGCTGCTGTTCCTTATGCACCTGGTGAGCAAGATGCGCTCCCGCCAGGAGGGCGGCTCGCGCATCGGCATCATTCTTAACGGCTCGCCGCTGTTCACCGGTGGCGCCGGCAGCGGCGAGTCCGAGATCCGCCGCTACCTGCTGCAGCACGACCTGGTGGAGGCCATCGTCGGCCTGCCCACCGACATGTTCTACAACACCGGCATCGCCACCTATGTGTGGATCCTCTCCAACCACAAGCCCGTCGAGCGTCGCGGCCAGGTGCAGCTGATCAATGCCGCCGGCAGGGCCAGCAAGATGCGCAAGTCGCTGGGCAGCAAGCGCCAGTTCGTCGCCGACCGCGACATCGAGGAGATCGTGCGTCTCTACGGCGCCTGCCAGGAGAGCGAGGAGAGCAAGCTGTTCCCGGTGGAGGCCTTCGGCTACCGGCGCATCACCGTGGAGCGCCCGCTGCGTCTCAACTTCCAGGCTAGCCCCGAGCGTCTGGCCAAGCTCGACGACGAGAAGCCGATCCAGAAGCTTGCGGAGGGCGAGCGCGAGGCGATCAAGGCCGCCTGCGCCAGCCTGGACCCGGAACAGCGCTTCACCAATCGCGACGCCTTCACAAAGGCGCTGAAGGCCGCCCTGAAGGAGGCGGGCCTAAAGGTCGGCGCCCCAGCGCAGAAGGCGATTCTCAACGCCCTCTCCGAGCGCGACCCCGAGGCAGACATCTGCCTCGACAAGAACGGCAACCCTGAGCCCGACGCCGGCCTGCGCGACAACGAGAACGTGCCGCTGGGTGAATCGGTATTCGACTACTTCGAGCTCGAGGTGAAACCCCACGTCCCCGACGCCTGGATCGACGAGGAGAAACGCGACCCGCTGGACGGCCGCATCGGCATCGTCGGCTTCGAGATCCCCTTCAACCGCCACTTTTACAAGTTCACCCCTCCGCGCCCGCTGGAGGAGATCGACGCCGACCTCAAGGCCTGCACCGACCGGATCAAGCAGATGATCGAGGGGCTGTCGGCATGACATTCCCTAAGTATTCCGTGTATAAGGACTCCGGCGTTGATTGGCTGGGGGAGGTGCCGGCGCATTGGGAAGTCGTAAAACTTAGCTATCTCGCTATATCGAAGGGTGGTGGAACCCCTCCTAAGGACGAACTCCAGTATTGGAATGGAAGCATTCCGTGGGTTACCCCCAAGGATATGAAGCGACAGTGGATTTCCTCGACCATTGATACACTTGCCGAGGCGGCGCTCCACGCTTCTCCGGTCAGCATGGTTGAACCAGGCCACGTTTTGATCGTTTTCAGATCTGGCATATTACGCCACAGAATTCCGGCTGCCATTAATAAAGTGCCAGTGACAGTAAACCAGGATGTTAGGGCGTATAATGTTAGGCCTCGCCTTTCACCTGATTTTTTCTTGAGGCTGATCCAGGGCTTGAATCGCGAACTTCTTCCGGAGTGGTCAAAACAGGGTGCAACGGTAGAAAGCCTGGATTCTGAACTCGTCAACTCAACCCTGTTTCCTGTGCCGCCGCAGGACGAACAAGAAGCCATCACTGCCTTCCTTGACCACGAAACCGCCCGCATCGACGCTTTGGTGGAGCAGCAGCAGCGCCTGATCGAGCTGCTCAAGGAGAAGCGCCAGGCGGTGATCTCCCATGCCGTCACCAAGGGGTTGGACCCCAATGTAGCGATGAAGGATTCTGGGGTGGAGTGGCTGGGCGAAATACCGGCGCATTGGGGTGTTGTGGCTTTACGCCGAGTTCTACAGCGAATTGAACAAGGCTGGAGTCCTGAATGCTTTGGCTTTCCAGCGGATGAAGGCACATGGGGTGTTCTTAAAGCTGGAGCTGTAAATAATGGGGTTTATCGAGAGGTCGAGAATAAAGCTTTGCCAGAAGGAGTTGAGCCAAGGAATAATATTGAGGTTATGCCTGGCGATCTGCTGATGTGTCGAGCCAGTGGCTCGTCTGAACTAATAGGTTCAGCGGCCTATGTGGAATCAACAAGGGCAATGTTAATGCTGTCTGACAAGCTTTTTAGACTTGTGGCAAGTCAAGAAGTGCTCCCCGAGTTTGTTGCTCTGTCTTTTGGCAGTATACCGCTTCGTCGTCAGATCGGACTGTCAATTAACGGGGCTGAGGGACTTGCAAACAATCTCTCTCAAGCTGCAATAAAAAATCTCAAAATTACGCTCCCGCCAATATCGGAACAGCGCCAAATTGTCTCAGAAACAGCAATGGTATTGAATGGTCTGAAGGAGCAGGTGGACTTAGCTGTCGTTACTGTCGAATTGCTGAAAGAGCGCCGCTCCGCCCTGATTTCTGCAGCCGTTACCGGCAAGATCGACGTGCGTGGCTGGCAGCCACCAGCGGGCTCATCGGTCCCCAAAGCTACACAAACGGAGATGGTATGACCCAAGGACGCAGCATACGGCTTTTCTTGGTGGATGGCACGCCCAACGGCCTGCTTACCGCCGAGATCATGAACTGGACCGGCCACGTGCTCACCGGGCCGCGCAGCAAGCTCAGCGAACTGGTCCAGCGCCCCGAGTGCGGCCGCACCGGGATCTACTTCCTGGTCGGTACGGATCCTGATGGTGATTTACGCCCTCTGGTATACATCGGAGAAAGTGATGATGTCGCTACGCGGCTTAAACAACACAATCGACCGGAAGGCAAGGGCGGCAAGGATTTCTGGGAGAAGGTGTGCCTCGTCACGAGCAAAGACCTGAACCTGACCAAGGCCCATGTGAAGTACCTAGAAAGCTTACTGATACAGAAAGCTAGTGCCGTGGGGCGTTGTAAGCTAGCTAATGGCACAGCACATGATTATGTGGGGTTGCCGGAGTCTGATCGTGCCGATATGGCTTTTTTTATCGAACAGGTTCGTACGGTACTTCCCGTCCTTGGTATGGATTTTCTACGCAGCACTACAAAAATATCCTCAAGCCCTGGGCTTGAGCGTCAACTGCACACAGAGCTAGAGACAAGCCAGGGCGGGGGTTCAGTAAGCCCTAGGCTGAAGATGGAAGTGAAAAGGCAAAATATTGTCGCCTTCGCCCAAGAAGTAGATGGTGAATTTATCGTTCTTGAAGGTTCTCTCGCCCGGGGAGAATGGATAGACTTGAAGCATAACTACCGGCATCTCTATAAGCAGCTTTGTGATGAAAAGGTGCTACTGGACGATGGGAACGGATTCAAGAAGTTTACGCGTGACTATGCCTTCACCAGTCCGAGTCCAGCAGCGGCCATAGTCGCTGGGCGTGCCGCTAACGGTCGCGTGGACTGGAAGGTTGAGACGACCGGACAAACCTATGCTGATTGGCAAGATCAGCAGGTCAGCGCTGCAGCTGCGCATGCCGGGCAGGCTGAGCAGTAGTGATCGGCAAGACTTGGTAGCGGCCGTCCACCTCTTTATGCTCATGGGTAACAACACCCCCCACGCCTTTCATGGAAGCGCACCTTGGGGGCACTTTTTTCTGGTCAGCGCTGCCGGGTGATCCAGAGGGAGTCGATAGCATGGGAGAGGGCTTCCCTGATGACTGGCGGTAACGCCCTCTGTGGAATGTCTCAGCCTAAGTAGGCTTCTCCTCCTAACCCTAAAGCGCTAGGCTGTTACGTATAATTACGCCAGGCGCAGGGGATCACATGGCGGACAGCAGGGAAGGCCAATTCCAGCAGGACATCATCAAGGCCATGGTGGCCGGCGGCTGGAAGACTGGCACTGCCAGCGGCTACGACCGTACTTCGGCACTCTACACCGAGGACCTGCTCGGCTATGTGCGCGAGGCCTGGCCCGAGTGCTGGGAGAAGTTCTGCAAGGCCAACCCTCAGGCCCCCGAGCAGGTATTCGTGCAGAAGGTGGTTCGCGAGTTGGAGCGGGCCGGCATCCTGGAGGTGCTGCGCCATGGCTTCAAGGTGCCGGGGGTGAAGTTCGACCTTTGCAGCTTCCAGCCGGATCACGACATGAACCCCGATTCCCTGGCCCGCTATCGCGCCAACCGACTGCGGGTGGTACCGGAGGTCTCCTATTCGCCTCACGCCAGGGAGCAGGGCAAGGGCGGCGAGAGCACCGGCCAAAACTACAATCCCCGCCTCGACCTGGTGCTGTTCGTTAACGGCATCCCCACCGCCACTCTGGAGCTCAAGAGCCAGTTCAAGCAGACGGTGGAAAACGCCAAGCGACAATATCGCCAGGACCGCCCCATCAAGGACCCCATCACCCGCAAGCCGGAGCCGCTGCTGACTTTCAATCGCGGCGCCCTGGTCCACTTCGCAGTGAGCCAGGACGAGGTGGCCATGACCACCAAGCTGGCCGGCAAGGATACATACTTTCTGCCCTTCAACCGCGGCACCGAGGAGGGCGGGGCTGGCAACCCGCCCGCACCGGACGAGCAGAGCTACGCCACCGCCTACCTGTGGGAGGAGGTGTTCGCCCCGGACGCCTGGCTGAAGGTGCTCGGCCGCTTCCTGCATCTGGATCAGAAGACCGTCGAGGACTTCCACGGCCGTCGCACCACCAAGGAGACGCTGATCTTCCCGCGCTATCATCAGTGGGAAGTGGTCAATCGCCTGGTGCAGGCCACCCTGGCCGAGGGGCCCGGGCGCCGCTACCTGGTGCAGCACAGCGCCGGCTCGGGCAAGTCCAACTCCATCGCCTGGTGCGCCCATCAGCTGGCCAATCTTTACGGCGATGACGGCAAGAAGCTCTTCAATTCGGTGATCGTGGTCACCGACCGTACGGTGCTCGACAGCCAGCTGCAGGACACCATCTATCAGTTCGAGCACGCCCACGGCGTGGTGAGGCCCATCACCCGAGACATCGGCAACCAAAGCAAGTCCGAGCAGCTCGCCGAGGCCCTAGCCAGCAACACCCGTATCATCATCGTCACCATCCAGACCTTCCCGGCGCTCTTCGACGCCTTGGATAAGCGGCCCCAGCTCGCCGAAGGTAACTATGCAGTGATCGCCGACGAGGCCCACTCCTCACAAACCGGCAGCTCAGCCAGCAAGCTCAAGGCGCTGCTGGCGGCCGCGGGAGAGATCACAGAGGGCGATGACGACGAGATCAGTGCGGAGGCCATGCTGGACGCTGCCGTGGCCTCACGGCGCCCCAGCGAGCGGATCAGCTACTACGCCTTCACCGCCACCCCTAAGGCCAAGACCCTGGAGCTGTTCGGTCGTCCGTCGGATCCCGATCTGCCGGCCTGCGCCGACAACAAGCCCGAGCCGTTCCATCTCTACTCCATGCGCCAGGCCATCGAGGAGGGCTTCATCCTCGATGTGCTCAAGAACTACGTCACCTACAGCACCGCCTGGAAGCTCGCCCACCCGGATGGCGAGGACCAGGAGGTCGATACCAAGAAGGCCTCGCGCACCCTGGCCAAGTGGGTGCGGCTGCACCCCTATAACATCGCCCAGCGGGTGGAGGTGATCGTCGAGCACTACCGCGACAACGTTCGTCACCTGCTCGACGGCCAGGCCAAGGCCATGGTGGTCACCGCCAGCCGCCAGGAGGCGGTGCGCTATCAGCTGGCCATGCAGGGCTACATCAAAAACAAGGGCTACGGCGACGTGCATCCGATGGTCGCCTTCTCCGGCAGCGTGCCGCCCGATGAGGAGATCCCCGAGGAGGTCACCGAGACCAGCCAGCGGCTCAATCCCGGGCTCAAGGGGCGCGGCCTGGCCGAGGCGTTCGATACCGATGACTTCAACGTAATGATCGCCGCCAACAAGTTCCAGACCGGCTTCGACCAGCCCAAGCTGTGCGCCATGTACGTGGACAAGAAGCTACGTGATGTGGACTGCGTGCAGACCCTCTCGCGGCTCAACCGGCTGTTCCCCGGTAAGCAGACCTTCATCCTCGACTTCTACAACGACGAGCAGGAGATCCTCGACGCCTTCGCGCCCTACTACCGCAAGGCAGAGCTGGCCGATGTCTCCGATCCCAACGTCGTCTACGACCTGCAGCGCACCCTGGACGCCAGCGGCATCTATCACTGGCCCGAGGTGGAAGCCTTCGCCAAGGCCTTCTTTGACCCCAAGGCGCCGGCCTCCAGCCTCAGCTACTACTGCCGTCCGGCTCAGGACCGCTTCAAGCAGCGCTATCAGCTAGCCCTAGAGCAACTTCAGGTCTGGAAGGAGGCTCGCCAGACCGCCGAAAAGAATGGCGACGACAAGGGCCTGAAGCGCGCCGAGCAGGAGCTTAAGGAGGCCGGCACCACCCGCGACAAGCTCGACCTGTTCCGCAAGAACCTGCAGAGCTTCGTGCGTACCTACGAGTTTCTCAGCCAGATCGTCACTTTCGACGACCCCGAGCTGGAGCAGCTCTGCGTCTTCGCCCGCCATCTCCACCCGCTGCTGCGCACCGATCGGTTGCTGGAAGAGGAGGCCATCGATGTTAGCGAGCTGGAGCTGACCCACTACCGACTCACCAAGCGTGAGGAGAAGCGCCTGCGCCTGGAAGAGGCCGAGGGCGACTACGGTCTCACCCCGGTCAGCGAAGTCGGCTCAGGCAAGCCCCACGATCCCGAGAAGCAGCGCCTGGCCGACATCATCGACCGTCTTAACGACCTATACGGCGCTGAGGTCAGCGACGACGACAAGCTGCACTTCGCCAATGGCATTGCTGATCGTATCGAGCGCGACGAAGCGGTGATGGCCCAAGTCCGCAACCACAGCGCAGACCAGGTGATGCACGGCCTCTTCCCCAAGCGAGTCACTGATGCCGTGCTCGACGCCATGAGTGACCACGAGAAGCTCAGCATGCCGCTGTTGGAGGACGAAGAGACGGGTAGGCAGTTTGCTCTGTTAATACTGAAATTGCTGGCGGGGAGGAACAGGGGGGATTTACAACCAAGCATCTGATTTCTTAACTGTGGCTTATTGAAAAGTTTTCTCGATTTTTGCTTGGGAGGCCCTCTGAGATGGATGACAATGGTTCAGTAGCAGCAGGGAGTGCATCAAGATGACCATCTATGGAGCCGAAAGTGGAATTGCTATCGTCGCCGCGCGCGTGTGTGATTTCCGCTCACTCGCCAATATCGAGGTTGAACTCAATAACCTGACCGTTCTCATCGGAGCTAATAATGCTGGTAAGACCAGCTTTCTCGATGCGCTCTTCGCAGCGATTGGGGCGGGGCGAAAGTCGCTTGGGGCGGACGATGTGCGTTTGGCTCCTGGCGAGTTGACGGCACCTAAAAGCCGCGAAGTGACCATCGACTTAATGCTTCGTCCGGTAGACGCTGACGGCAAGGTTTCGAGCACCTATCCGGAAGGCAGTTTCTGGACGAACCTTTGGGGAACTACAGGTATCGCTATTGACGACGATATCAGCGAATTCACAGGCATCCGAACGACGCTAAGATGGAGTGATGTCAGAGGCGAATACGTACTTGAGCGACGGTTTCTCAAGGAGTGGAAGGCGTTTGAGGATTGGAAGACTGCTGCCACCCAAGAGAGACCGGTCACCGGAGCGCAGCTTGAGCCACTCGCACTCCATTATATCGATGCGAAGCGCGACCTTGACGAGGATTTGCGAAAGCCTGGCTCCTTCTGGAGGCGACTCACCGAAGACCTGGGTCTTTCTGTCGACGAGATTGAAGAGATGGAAAAGACTCTATCAGGTATCAACGAGCGGATAGTCAACAAGAGTGCAATCCTAAAGCACCTCAGGGAGAGCCTCTCTGGATTGCAATCAGTGGTCGCCTCCGATGGTGGAGGGGTTGAGGTCGCTGCAGTCGCTCGCAAGCTTCGCGACCTCTCAAAAGGAGTGGATGTAGCATTCAATACTCCCGGCGCTCAGTCATTCCCGCTCGCTAGGCATGGGATGGGTACTCGCAGTCTTGCAGCTCTCATGGTGTTCAGAGCCTACGCTTCTTGGCGTAACAAACAAGCCACGGAGGGTGGGGATAGTATTCATTCGGTATTAGCACTCGAAGAGCCTGAAGCGCATTTGCATCCTCAGGCCCAGCGGTCTCTGTTCTCACACATCAAGCACGTGGCGGGCCAGCGCATCGTAAGCACCCATTCGCCTTATTTCACCGGCCAGGCGGCGCTTGAAGACCTCCGGCTATTCTTCAAGTCAAAAGGAGATACTGTCGTCAATAAGCTGGATACCAGTACACTCGGTCCTAATGACGTCCGCAAGCTTCAAAATACGGTCATCGATACACGTGGAGATATACTGTTTTCGCGGGGTGTGGTGTTGTTCGAGGGGCAAACCGAAGAACAAGCCTTGCCGGTCTACGCTTCGAAATATTGGGGTGCGACCATTCACGAACTCGGTTTCTGTTTTGTTCGCGTAAACGGAACCGACTACTTTCCGTTCATTTGGCTGGCTAAGGCTCTTACGATACCTTGGTACGTGTTTGCTGATGGCGAACCCCGCCCAGTCGGTGATTTAAACCGAGCTCTGGTTAGGGCTGGCGAGAAAGAATCGGGAGAATGCACCAATGTGGTCGTTTTGCCTTCGGGAAATGGTTTTGAAGCTCAGTTGATCGACGAAGGTTACCTCTCCGAGATTGAGAGGGTGATTGATGAGGTTGAGAAACAAGAAAATTACCTTGGCGACTATATTGAAAGGCTCGATAGAACCAAGAAAAAGAAAGGAAAAATTCGCGACTACAAGAGCGAAGGCGGGCGTGCCCGTGCTGCGCTAGACTATACAGAAGAGAACAAGACAAGGATTGCACGCCCTTTGGCCGAAGTAATTTGCAGTCTCCCTGATTCGGATCGACGATTTCCTGCGAATATTAAAAACCTGCTTGAAATAATCAGTGAATGCCACGAGTTATCGAAGTCGGAGGATGAGTAATGGAAGATGGATTTAAATGGCGGCTTTCCGACGAGCAGCTCAGTGTTGCCACTCATGTTGATGGACCACTTCTTGTGGTTGCGGGGCCGGGTTCTGGTAAGACGCGAGTACTTACTGAACGTATTCGGAACTTGCTGACAAACGTTCCGGGACACTTTCGGGTGCTAGCTTTAACGTTCACGAACAAGGCCGCAGCCGAAATGAAAGAGCGCCTAGCGGACCTAGGTGATGTGCGGGAGCGTGCTTTCATTGGGACCCTGCATGGATTCTGCCTTGAGGTGCTCTCCGAGCGTGGTAAGTTCGTCGGGCTTGAGGGAGCACCAAACATTTTTGAGCAGGCAAAAGACCGTCAGGAAGTGCTTGAAAAAGCGATCACAGAAGACCCGTTCCTTTCTGAGAAGCTCGCGGATATTACTGATTCAAAAGAGCGTAAGAGGCGTGTGGGGAAATGGTTGTCCGCAATATCTTACGTTAAATCACATCCTGTGACCTGTGCAGTAATCGAAGACGAAGAGGTGCAGCGAGTCCTGGATGCTTATAATGCGGGCATGCAGGCATGCAACGCATTCGACTTTGACGACCTTCTTCTGCTCACGTATAAACTGTTTATCGATAATCCGAAGGTTGGTGACATCTATCGGCGTCTATATAAGTTTATTTGTCTTGACGAAGCTCAGGATATGAACGAAGCTCAGTACGCAGTTATTGCTGCGCTTTGTTCTGGGTCTCATCGTAACGTGATGATGGTAGGTGATCCGCGTCAGTCAATCTACGGATTTAACACTTCTAGCCCCGAGTATATGGAGCGTTTTGGTCAAGATTTCCGCGCTAAGAGAGTCCAACTTATGGCTAACTACCGATCCTCGCGAGCGGTAGTGAATTTCGCACAAACTCTTGACCCCAACTACATGGTGGACCAGCAACTACCTATACCCGGCTGTGTTCGAGTTCTGCGGGGTGCTGACGAGAAGAACGAGGCAGTGCAGATTGCAGACGAACTTGAGCGGCTGTTTCTGGAAGGGCATCCGGATGTGGAAGGTGGCATAGAGCCTGGTAAGTGCGCAATACTGGGTAGGACACGCTTCGCGTTACTCAATATTGAGGCGGAACTTAAGAAACGAGGTATCACTTTCTACAAGCGGCTTTCGGCTAACCATGAAAATGAGTCAGAAGTCGTTGATGATTTTCTCATTGCGTTGCGTGTAATGGCCAATCCGCGGGACCTCCTGCATTTGTCTGCCCTAGCTAAGCGCTGGAAGGTGGGCACACCGGATACATCCGACGACTTTCTTACAACGATCCGGTTGATGGCCTCAGAGGCAGATGAGTCACGGGTAGGAGCTGTCGTTAATAGCATCGCCGCGGTGGCGAAGAAGCTGTCGCGCCTCGATCTCATGCCAGCGCTAACTGTACTCGAAGAACACGCTGACGCACTTGATGAAGCGGATCGGCTTGCGATATATGAGGATGTGGCAGTGTTGCGGCAAGAGTGGGATCAGTTCCTTCGTTCAGCGACAGGTACCAGGAGTCTCCCTGCATTCCTCAGTGGTAAAGCGCTCGGCGCGGTTCAGAAGACATCGCGCGAGGGCGTTGCGCTATTGACTGTGCATTCGTCAAAGGGATTGGAGTTCGATGTCGTTTTTATGGCGGGTATGGCAGAAGGCATGTTTCCCGACTATCGTGCTACGGGAGCCAAGGAACGGGCCGAAGAAAATCGCAACGCTTTCGTAGCTGCTACGCGTGCGAAGAGGCTACTATACCTGACTTACCCCATGTCGAGGGTTATGCCATGGGGTGATATCCGGCGCCAAGCGCCTTCGCGCTTTCTGACGGGCGCTCCGGACTAGGTCTTGGCAGAAAGAGTAATGAAGTGCACAGGCTTTATCGGAGTTCCTTTGAATCAGGTTGCCTTCCGAATCTGCCATTTGGTATTGGTGATAAAACGCTTCTGCCCATGGCTTTGGCTGTACCTGTAACTTCTTTGTCACGCTGTGGATGCGCTTTAATTTTTCGTGACCCTAATTTTTTCTCGAATGTCTGGCTCAAAAGTATCTGGGCGGCTGAGGTGAGTACAATACTAGCTTTAGCTTAATTTTTTATGGCTAGCGAACCGAGGTGCTGCATGGAATACATAGCTTTGTCTATCTCGACTAGAATTATCTATGATCAGGAAACATTGACCATACTTGGAACGAGAATCATGTGCCTAGTTGATGTAAAGCCTTTGGTGCTCCAGAATATCATCGCTGATGACTCTGAAGTCTTTGAACTGGCTCGACGCTGCATCGTTGATTAGCTGGCCAAGATCGATACCCCACCGGCACACACACCAGCTTCGTATGCTATCCTCAAATTTCGCTAACCTACTAATCCTAAAGAACTGTACCTTTCGCTCAATTACGGTTGCTTTACCTTGAGTATCAGTAGCATATTAATTTAAAAGCGAACCCATAATCCCTTAGTCGCCGGTTCGAGTTCAGCTGGCCCACCATAGGCGGCTCCGGCACTGGTCGGCTGAGCAAGCTGCATGCTATTCCTTCACCCAGGCCACTACTTCATCTCGCTCGCGTCACGTAACGCGCCCATGCCCGGCGAGCCGTGCTCCCTTGGCAGCCGGGAGAGCCTCACTCGAGATGAGGCTCCCGGCCTTGCTTATCCTTCATAAAGGCGTCGTGTGGCTCAGCTAGGCCCTACCAGATGCTTCACCTCCAAAAAGGCGGCCAGGCCCCAAGGCCCCAGCTCCCGACCGATGCCACTGCGCTTGAAGCCGCCCCAGCCGGTCTGGGGTAGCACCAGCTGTTCGCTGTTATACCAGATGCTGCCGGCCTTGAGCTGGCGGCCGATGCGCCGGGCTCGCTCTGGATCCCCGCTGATTACGGTGGCGGCGAGGCCGAAGTCGGTGTCGTTGGCGAGGGTGATGGCCTCTGCTTCGTCTGCCACGCTGCGGGCGCAGAGTACCGGGCCGAATATCTCCTCTCGCCATAGCCGGCTGGTCGTGGGGACGTCGCGGTAGAGCGTGGGTGCCAGGAAGTAGCCCCGCTCGGCAGGGTGCGGTGGCGTGCATCGCGCACCGCCACCAGCCGTTCACGCTCGGCGATGGCGAGGTAGGCCTGCACCGCGTCGCGCTGCCTTGCGCTGGTCAGCGGGCCCATGTCGCTACCCTCGGCCAACGGGTCGCCCAGCTCGAGGGCATCGATGCGCTGTGCCAGTGCCGCATAGAGCGGCTCCGCCACGTCCTGGTGAACCAACAGCCGCGATGTCGCCGAGCAGATCTGCCCCGCGTTGTAGTAGATGCCCGCCATCACCCAGTCCGCGGCCTGTTCGGGGTCGGCATCTTCCAGCACCAGCACGGGCGATTTTCCGCCGAGCTCCAGCGAGACTCTGGCGGTGCGGTCGGCCGCGGCATGCATCACCGCTTCGCCTACCCGGTTGCTGCCGGTAAAGGAGATCTTGTCGATATCGGGGTGGGCGCACAGCGGTATGCCGATACCCTGGCCGTCGCCGAAGAGCAGGTTGAACACTCCCGGCGGCAGTTCCACCTCGAGGGCGATCTCGGCGGGGGCACGCTCGGGCAGCGGCGTCACTTCCGAGGGCTTTAGCACCACGGTGCAGCCGGCAGCGAGTGCCGGGGCGACTTTCCAGGCGCTGGTCACCAGCGGGAAGTTCCACGGCGTGATGAGCCCGACGACGCCGACGGGGTCGTGATAGCAGCGCGCCTCGACGCCTTCCATGTCGAGTCGCACCTGCTCGCCCTGCCGGGCGTCCAGGGCGCGTGCTTGCCGGGCGTAGTAGCGATAGCAGGCGATGGCGTCGTCGAGGTCGATGTACGCTTCCGCCAGCACCTTGCCGTTATTGGTCGACGACACACGTGCCAGCTCATCCCGCCGGCGCGTCAGCGCCTCGGCGAATGCCTCGAGATACCGGCCGCGCTCGGCACCACTGAGTGCCTGCCAGGCGGGGAGGGCGCGCTTGGCCGCGTCCACGGCGGTATCCACGTCGCGCGGATGACCGGTCGTGACGTCGGCGATTCGCTCCTCCGTATAGGGATTGGTCACCGGCAGGCATTGCCCGCTGGCCGAGGCGACCCACTGATTGTCGATGAACTGCTGCGTCAGGGACGTCATGAAAGCTCCTTGGCCGAGGATGCATTGTCATGGCACCAGGCCATCCAGGCACTGGCGTCGATCTCGACGAGGAAAGGGCCGTCGGTCGGACGGCTCTCGAGCGCCCTGGCCAGCTCGGAAGGCGAGTCGACCCGCGTGGCCAGGCAGCCGAACCCGCTGGCGAGCGTGATGAAGTCGGGCGCCTGAATGTCGACGCCCAGGCGTTCGACGCCGTGATTGTCCATGTAGCGCCGAATCTCCTCGTAGCCGTGGTTGTGCCACAGCAGGATCACCACCGGCAGGCGGTATTCGACGGCGGTGGCCAGCTCCGAGAGGGTGAACATGACCCCGCCATCCCCGACCAGGGCAATTACCGGCAGCTGCGGCTGGCCGAGCTGGGCGCCCAGCGCCGCCGGCAGGCCGTACCCCAGCGTGCCGTAGCCGGTGGAGGCGTTGAAGAAGTGGCGCGGAGCCGGTAGCGCAAGCAAGTGGTTGGCGGCGTAGACCGGGGCCGTGGAGTCGCCTACCCAGATGGCCTCCGGCAGTACCTCGCGCAGCGTATCGCACAGCGGCACGAAGGGCGCCAGGGTAGGATCCTGGGCCAGGTTCAGGGCGTCGCGGGTGGTGCTGGCACGCGCGACGCCCTGCTTGTTCAGCGGGCTGGGGAAATGCTCGAGCAGGCCTTGCAACGCCTGGGCTGCATCGCCAACCAGGCCCAGCGACAAGGCTTGGTTGCGCACCAGCTGCTGGGCATCCAGGTCGATACGAATCAGCCGGCCGGTAAGGACGAAGCCGTCGTCGAAGACCACGTCGTAATCGGTCTCGCCCAGTTCGGTACCGATGGCCAGGATGACGTCGGCCTCGTGGGCCAGCCGGCGCACGGCCGGCAGCCCCGTATTGGCGCCCAGGTCGAGCGGGTGCGCATCGCCCAGCAGGCCCTTGGCGTTGATGGTGGTCGCCGTCGGTGCGTCCAGGCGGGTGACCAGTTCCCTGGCCGCCGCGGGTGCCTTGACGCAGCCACCACCGAGCAGCACCAGCGGGCGCTGGGCGTCACGCAGCCACTGCGCCGCCTGGGCCAGTCCGTCGGGGTCGGGTGCCGCTGGGTAGATTGTCGGTGCGTTCCACTTCCGCGGCGGGCTGACGGGTGCGTCGAAGAGGTCGATGGGAATCTCGATATGCACCGGCCCCGGCCGCTGGCCCTGGAAGACGGCGAAGGCCCGGGCCAGCACTTCGGGCAGACCGTCGGGGTCGAGCAGGGTATGGCTGAAGCGTGCCACGCCTGCCACCAGGTTGCGCTGGCTCTCCAGCTCGTGCAGTCGGCCCTGGCCACGGCCCAGGGTGTCCCGGCGGTTGACGCTGGAGATCACCAGCATGGGCACCGAGTCGGCCAGGGCCTGGCCCATGGCGGTGGCGATGTTGGTCATGCCGGGCCCGGTGATGATCAGGCAGACGCCGGGCCGGCCCGTCGCCCGGGCGTAGCCGTCGGCCATGAAGCCGGCGCCTTGCTCGTGGCGCGGCGTGACGTGGCGCACACCGCTCGCCTCGAGCCCGCGGTAGAGCTCCACGGTATGCACCCCGGGGATGCCGAACAGCGTATCGACACCGTAGCGATCGCGCAGCAGGCGAATGAGTAGTTCAGCACAGGTCATATCATGACTCCGTAAAGCGGCGTTGACGTGGCGTGTCACGAGGCCAGCGCAGGCGGCTGGCCGTGCCAGGTGGCCTCCAGATCGAAATCGATCAGCGTGCGGTCGCGGTCGTAGACCGGTTGGCCCTGCAGGAAGCTCATCTCGACCTGGGTACGATGCAGGTTGCCGCGTACCTCGCGCGAGAAGGGATCATGGTCGAGCACGATGAGATCGGCCGACTTGCCCACTTCGAGCGAGCCGGTTTCATGCTCCAGGCCCATGGCATAGGCGCCGTTGAGTGTGGCGACACGGAGTGCCTCTTCCAGGCTAATGGGCGTGCCGAAACGCTCCTCGCCCGGCTCCCAGGGGTTCTGGCGTGTCACGAGGGTCTCCAGGGCCAGCCAGGGGTCGATGGAGGCGACCGGGAAATCGGTGCCAAAGACCGCCACGCCGCCGGCGTCCAGCACGCCGCGGAGGTTGTAAGCACGCGACAGGCGCTCCGGCCCATAGCCGGCCCGGGCCCCCGAGGTGAAGCGCGAGGGATACCAGGCTGCCGGGGAGAACTCGGCGATGACATCCAGCTCGGCGAAGCGGGCGAGGTTGGCGTCGTGCAGGATGGTGCTGTGGGCGCATTGATGACGTACGCCGCTGGGTCCGTTGATGCGACGGGTAGTTGCCACCGCATCCAGGAACAGGTCGGAGGCTCCGTCGCCGGTGCAGTGGGCAATGACCCGAATGCCGCGGCGGTCCATGTCGACCAGCATGTCGCGCAGGTGCTCGGGGGTGAGATTGATCTTGCCGCGCCAGTCGTCGCCGCTCTCCCACGGTGTGAGCAAAAAGGAGGAGCGCGGCTCCACGGTGCCGTCGAAGTGGAACTTGACGGCATTGGCGCTCAGGCGACTGCTGGCGTAATAGTGGCGTTCGCCGCACAGCAGCTCCCAGCGCCGCTTGACCGGGAAGATGTCGTCCTGCCAGCTGATGGCCGCCTCCACGCGCAGGCTGAGCTTGCCGGCATCGTCGAGCTGCTTGAGGGCGTCCAGCCGCTGCTCGCACACGTGCACGTACTTGGTCGCCGTGACGCCGCGGCTGGTCTGGAAGTGCAGGCCCTCCTGATAGGCCTTGCGCAGCACCTCCACCGGCGTGGGGGGCATGGCGGCGTGGATCATGGCATAGGCGCCATCGATCATCAGGCCAGTGGGCTCGCCGGTCAGCGGGTCGCGCTCCATGTACCCATTGCGCGGGTCCGAAGTGTGGCGGTCGATACCGGCCAGGGCCAGCGCCTTGCTGTTGACCATCATGGTGCCCCACATGCGGTCGAGGATGGCCACGGGGCGGTCGGGCATGAAGCTGTCCAGCCATTCCCGGCCTGGCGTCAGGCCGGCCTGGCGGAAGGTGTAGCGCACGAAATAGGCGCCATGGATCCAGCCGTCGCCGGGATGGTGGGCGGCATAGTCGAGAATGGCCTGCTTGACCTGCTCGGGGGTAGGGTCCTCGATGCCGATCTTGAGCGAATCGTCGTATTTGGCGGCCAGCCCCAGGTCCGGGTGGGTATGCATATCGTGCAGGCCGGGCATGACGAAGCGACCGCCCAGCGGGATCACGCGGGTATCGGGGCCGATCCACTCGTGCATGGCGCTGTCGTCTCCCACGGCGCACAGCCGACCGCCGACCATGGCCAGCGCCTCGGCCCAGGGGCGCGCGGGATCGAGCGTATAGATCTTCCCCCTTGCAGCACGATATCGGCATGGCGAGGGGCGGGCGCATGGCTGGAGCGCCAGGGATCGAACATGGCAATCACCTCTAATTGTTGTGCAAGATTCACCTTAAACCAGTGAAAAAGGCCATGAGGTGTTAATTTCTTGCGCCTGAGGTGAACGTTCTTGCCGCTTCAATCCAGTTCAACTGGACACGGCAGAAGCGCCGAGCAAGCTCTCCAACAGCTTCTTCATCCAGTCGCTGAAGGCCTGCACGTTGGGGTCTTCCAGCCGGCTATGCGGCGTGACCAGATAGTAGGCCCGATCGCTGGGGATCTTCTCGCCGAAGGGGCGAACCAACTGGCCGTGACGCAGGCTGTCGCCACATACCACGTCGTCGCCAATGGCGATTCCCTGGCCGGACAGGGCCGCCTGCAGCACCAGCAGGATGTTCGAGAAGTACAGCCCCGATTCCACCTTGATCTGGTGCTTGCCGCCACAGGCTGCCAGCCACAGTTGCCAGTCGTGGGCATCGTGCAGGTGCAGCAGGGTGGCGCGATCCAGGTCGCGAGGGTGGGTGATATCGAGTTCGTTCAGCAGTGTCGGGCTGCACACGGGGTGGTACATCGGCTGTGCCAGCAGCTCGGCATGATGATCGGTGTGAACGCCGTCGCTGAACACCACGAAGAGATCGAAGTTGGGTTGATTGATCGTCTCGTCTTCGCGGTTGGTGCTCAGATGAAGGCGAATGGTCGGATAGGCACGGTAGAAGTCGTTGATGTGACGGCTGATGACGCTGGCGGCGAAGCCGGGCGGCATGCACACGTGCACGTGACCGTTGTACTCCTGGTCCGGCAGGTTGGCGTGGATTCGCTCGAGGTTCTGGAGCACCTCACGTACCTCACCGGCATAGAGCTGTCCCGCCGGGGTCAGGATCACCCCACGTCCGCGACGCTCGTAAAGGCGGAGGTTGAGCTGGCTTTCCAGCAGCCGCAGCTGGTGGCTGATGGCGCTGCGGGTAAGGCTGAGGTAATCGGCGGCGTCGGTCAGGCTGCCAAGTCTTGCCAGGGCCTCGAAAGCGCGCAAGGCCTGCAGCGAGGGGAGATGGTTCGCTTTTTGTTGAGCCATTTTGACCAATTAGATGATTATTTTTGACTTTTGATGAGTTGAGTTTGCTCTATAGTGGATTCCAAAGCAATAACACTCCCCGAGAGGAGCCTGAATGACCACGCAGACTCAACGTGATGCTCTCACCCGGCGCGTCGAAGCGCTGATGCCCAAGCTTTCCGAGTGGAACCAGACCATCTGGCACTACGCCGAAACCGCCTGGCGGGAATACCGCTCGGCGCGCTTCTATGTCGACCTGCTGCGCGAGCATGGCTTCGAGGTGGAAGAGGGGTCGGGCGGCATGCCCACGGCCTTCTGCGCCACCTGGAGCAACGGCGAAGGTCCCACGCTCGGCGGCTACGCCGAGTACGATGCGGTGCCGGGCAATTGCCAGGCGGCCGATGTGGTGAAACGCCCCCGCGACAACCTGAGCCCCTGGGCCGGTGGCCACACCGACCCACACTCCGCGCTGGGCATGGGGTCGCTGGGAGGCTTTCTGGCCATGCAGGCCATGATGAAGGAGCAGGGCATCGGCGGTACGCTGAAATTCTTCGGTGAGCCGGCCGAGAAGGTACGCGGTTCGAAGCCGATCCATGCGGCGCGTGGCTATTACGACGACCTGGATGCGGCGATCAGCTTCCATCCCTTCTATATGCTGCCTTTGTGCAATACCACGCGCTGGGACACTCACTGTGGCGCCGCCTACGGGGTGATCTATACCTTCCTGTGCGACAGCCCCGAGACTTGGATGACCCGCGGTAGCCATTCGCCCATCGCGGCGTCCCATGCCAGCGCTCGCGCCCCCGGCGCCAATGACGCCGTCACCCAGATGTACCTCAACGCCAAGGCTCTGCGAGAGCACGTGCTGGCCAGCGGCCTGAACTGGTCGATGAACGAGGCGATCCTGAACGCCGGCCAAGCCACCGCCGACAACCTGGCGGCGCAAATGTCCCAGATCCAGTACTTCATTCGCGTCTCGTCAGTGGAGCAGGCGGAGCACGTGGTCAGGGGGCTCGACCATATCGCCGAATCCGTGGCCAAGCTGACCCACTGCCGGGTCGAGCGCCACTGGGTCGCCAAGTCGCGCCCCGGGCTGCCGAACCATGCCCTGGCTGAGCTGACCTACGCCAACCTCGAGCGGGTCGGCGCGCCGCGGTTGGGCGACGAGGCCATTGAGCTGGCCCGCCGGATCCAGGCCAACCTGGGCATGACGCCGATGGAGAAACCCTTCCTGGCCGATATCGAGACCCTGCGCAAGCCGCAGGACGCGGAGCGTGAGCTGCGCCAGATACTCCCGCCCAATCAGACCCACTTCACCTCCGACGACTACACCGAGTACAGCTGGCATGCGCCGACCGTGCGCCTCTACATCGGACGCCCGGCGCTGGCGCCCCGCGACGATGGCGGTGCCTACCCGGATTGGGTAATGAACGCCTTGGGCGGGTTGGCGCCGTGCATCGACCCCATGATCGAGACGGCGGCGAAGACGGTGGGGCTGACATTGCTCGACCTGTTCCAGCATCCGGAGGCGTTGAGCGCGGCGCAGGCCGAGTTCGAAAAGCGCACCGGTGGCGGCATTGGCGGGGACCAGTGGCTGGCTCCGCTATGCGACTACGAACCGCCGATTCATTTCCGCTGGCCTGAATACATCACCACGCCACGTGGTGAAAACGACTGGGTGATTCCGGCACCCAATGAGTGCTCCCAGGCACCCCGGTAGGCTTGACGCTTTCCACTCAGCAGGAGAACACCATGGATAACAATAAATTCACCATTCGCCCCGTTGCCACTTCCGTCAAGGTCGGCCTGGCTTGCCTGGCCCTGGCGGGAAGTGCCTTGGCCTTTCCGGTCACCGCGATAGCCCAGGACGGCGAGGTCATCGAGATTCGCATGCAGCGGTACACCGGTACCGAAGAAGACGAGATTTTCCAGCGCTTGCAGAACATGCTGGCCGAAGCCAGCGATGGCCGAATCAAGCTGAACATCTTCCGTGGCGGCGAGCTGGTGCCCAATGACCAGATGTTCGCCGCACTGCGCAGCGGCACCCTGCAGGCCATCTACGGCTACGGCGGCTACTGGGGAGGGCAGATGGATACCGCCGTGCTCGAATCTGGCATTCCCATGGCCTGGACTGATCTCGACGAAGCCAAGGAGCTGTGGAACGAGCGTGGCCTCGGTGAACTGCTGGCCGAAAACTATGCCGAGCAGGGCGTGCATTACACCGTGCCGGTGTTCGGCGGCAAGTTCGATCTGCTCACCAAGGAGCCGGTCGAATCCCTGGCTGACCTGAGCGAGCTCAAGATCCGCGCGACCCCGTCCGTCTCGGCGGTGCTCAACCACTTCGACATTCCTACCGTCTACATTCCGCCGCAGGAGTTCTACATCGCGCTGAGTACCAACGCCATCGACGGCCTGATCTATGGCGGCCCCTATGACTACTCGGTGCTCAAGCTCAATGAGGTGGCCACCAGCTACACCGAAATGAACATGCTTTATCCGGGCTTCGTCGACAACGTGCTGGTCAACCAGAACGTCTGGAACCGCATGCCGGAGGACCTCCAGGAGACGTTCATGGAAGTCACCGCCGAGTGGGCCGACTACCGTCACCAGAAGTTCGTCGAGTGGAACGAGGAGGCGGCCCACCTGTTCGAGATTACCACCCTGCCCGAAAGCGACGTGGTGGCGATGACCGAGGCGGCCCAGGAAGTGTGGGATGCCGAGGCCGAGAAGTCGCCGCGTGCCGCCGAGGCCATCGAGATGATCCGCGACATGGCCCGTGACAAGGGTCGCCTTGAGTGACCGGGAGTCCAGCGATGCATCTGCTTCACGCCTGGATCCGCTGGCAGGACCGCCTGAGTGAGTGGCTCGGGCGGCTCGTTGCCTGGCTTGGTTTCGCCTTGGTTTGCATCCTGGTGTATGAGGTGGCGGCGCGGCAACTGCTGCGTTCGCCCACCAACTGGGCGCATGAGGCCTCGACCCTGACCTATGGCGTCTATGCCATTCTGGCCGGGGCCTACACCGAGAAGTGGCATGGCCATGTGCGGATCGATATCTTCTACCAGCGCCTCTCGACGAAGGGCAAGGCACTGGTTTCCTTCATCATCGGCGTGCTCACGCTGATTCTGCTGGCGCTGCTGCTGGAGAGCGCTTACGACTTCGCCATGCAGTCCGTGGCCATACAAGAGCGCTCCTTCCGCAGCACCTGGGCGCCGATTATCTGGCCGGTGAAAGTGATGATACCGGTGGCCGTACTGCTAATCATGCTGCAAATGCTGGCCAATACCCTGCGCCATCTCTGCACCCTGCTGGGGCATCCCCTGGAGACCGATCTCTCGACCGGTCAGGACACCGACAGCAGGGGAGATTCCCATGGTAAGCATTGACCCAATATTGCTGACGCTGCTGATGTTCGGGGCCATGCTGACCCTGATGTTCTTCGGGGTGCCGCTGGCCTGGACCCTGATGGGAGTGGGTGTCGGCTTCGGCTACTGGATCTGGGGGCCGGATAGCCTCGGCATCATGATGCCCTCGGTCTTTGGCCTGATGAACGAGTTCATTCTGGTCGCTCTGCCGCTGTTCATCCTGATGGGAATGATCCTTGAGCGATCGGGTATTGCCGATGATCTCTTCGAAATGATCTACAAGATCATGGGCGGGATACGCGGCGGACTGGGTATGGGAACCGTGGTTATCTGTGCCTTGATTGCCGCCATGGTGGGCATTACCGGTGCCGCTACCGTCAGTCTGGGGCTGATAGCGTTGCCTGCGATGCTCAAACGTGGCTACAGCAAACAGCTCTCGGCAGGTGCCATCATGGCCGGTGGCGCGCTGGGCTTTCTGATTCCGCCCTCGCTGGTCATGATCCTCTACGCCTTCCTGACCCGTGAGTCGGTGGGCAAGCTGTTTGCCGCAGGGGTCATGCCAGGCTTGATGCTGGCCGGCATTTATATGCTCTACATTGGCATTCGCTGTTACCGCAACCCGACGCTGGGGCCGCCCATCGAGGCCTCCGAGCGGATTGGCTTCTGGCAGAAGGTCGTGGCGTTGAAGGCCATGATCCTGCCCGGCGCCCTCATTGCCGTGGTGCTCGGGACCATGGCGGTCGGCGTCGCCTCGCCAACCGAGGCCTCGGCCCTGGGTGCCTGTGGTGCCATGCTCTGCGCCCTGGCCCACGGCAAGCTCAACGTCACCATGCTCAACAGTGCGCTGTTCAGCACCGCGCGCATCATGGGCATGCTGATGTGGATCATGATCGGCGCGGTGATTTTCTCGAAGATCTACATCGCCCTGGGGGCCGGACAGGCGATCGTGGGCCAGATCATGGCCGCCGAACTGAGCCCCTACCTTGTGCTCAGCGTGATTCTGCTCAGCTACCTGGTGCTGGGCATGTTCCTTGACGACTCGGCCATCCTGTTCATTACCGTGCCGCTCTATGTGCCGATCATCAAGGCGCTGGGCTTCGACCCGATCTGGTTCGCCACGCTGTTCGTGCTGGCGATGCAGAGCGCCTACCTGACACCGCCCTTCGGCTACAACCTGTTCTACATGCGCTCGGTGGCGCCTCCCGAGGTGACGACCGGCGACTTGTATCGTTCGGTGGTGCCGTTCCTGGCCATGCAGATACTCGGCATCGTGCTGCTGGTGATGTTCCCGCAGATCGCCCTGTGGCTGCCCGAGCTCATCTTCGATTAGGAGGTTTCATGAGCCACCAACCATTACCGGCCGAACCGACACGGCAACTCGAGGATGACAAGGTCATCGTGACGCGCTGGGACTTTGCTCCTGGCGCGGAGACCGGCTGGCATCGCCATCTCCATGACTACATCGTGATACCGCTGGTAGATGGGTGATGCGCCTGCATACCGCCGAGGGTTGCCACGATAGCGAGGTCAAGGCCGGCGCTACCTACCGCCGCCAGGCCGGCGTCGAGCACAACGTCATCAATGCGGGTGAGGGGCATTTTGCCTTCGTCGAGATTGAACTCAAGGCGAGCCGGGAGGAGAAGTAACATGGCAACGTTCAACCAGCCGCTGGGTGGCAATGAGATGCCCCGATTCGGCGGGCCCGCGACCATGATGCGCTTGCCAGCCCATGACAGTGCAAAGGGGCTCGATGTGGCCTTTATCGGGGTGCCGACTGCTGTACGAGATGCTCTGCGTGCTGCCTGGCGTCCTGCGTCGTGATTGAAGTGCGCACGCAGGACATGACCGCCGAGCTTGGTGTCACCGTGGTGGCCGGTTTTCTGGGGGCGGGCAAGACCACCTTGGTGAATCACCTGCTGCAGCATGCCGACGGTCGTCGGCTCGGGGTCATGGTCAACGACTTTGGCGCGCTCAATATCGACGAGGCGCTGGTCGACGAGCGTCGCGACGACCTGATCACCCTGAGCAATGGCTGCGTGTGCTGCAGTCTGCAGGGTGAACTCTCCGCTTCCATCGAATCGATGATCAAGCGACGCGGAGGTCAGCTCGACCATCTGCTGATCGAGTGCAGCGGGGTGTCGGATCCGGAGCGGGTGGTGAATGTCCTGCACTACCCGCGCATTCGGGCCAGGGCCCGGCTGGAGGCCGTCATCACCCTGGTCGATGCAGCACTCGATCATGCCGACCTGAGCCCGGCCCTGCGGCACCTGGTGGCCTCCCAGGTCGACAATGCCGACCTGGTGGTAATCAATAAGGTCGATCTGGTGGACGAGCAGGACATCGCCCGGCTCGAGCAGGCCGTCCTGCTACCTGGCTCCCGTCACGTGAGAACTACTCAGGCAGCACTGCCGGCGGATTTCGTCTTCTGGCCGGCATCGAGCGAGGCGCCGACGTTTCGCCGCGTGCGGTCTGCACCCTCTCCGACGACGAGCATCGAAGCCCTGGGGCTCGAGACGCTTAGCTGGAAGCGCGAGGGGGCCGTGGACATGAATGCGCTAAGTGCTCTGCTGCATGACATGCCCAGGCAGATTCTGCGCTTCAAGGGAGTTGTTCGCCTGGATGACGGTCGCGTGCTGGCGCTGCAGCGTGCGGCTGGGCGATTGACCAGCCGGGAGCTGGAGCACTGGACGACAGACGAGAGCCAACTGGTCTTTATCGGCGAGGACTCGCCGTCGCTCTGGGAGTGGCTGACTCAACGACTGGATAGGTTGTAATCTGGAGCGGATGGCGGCTCACTCGAGAAGCATCATCACCACGCCGTAAGACGCCACGCCCTGGCCCTTCTTGGATACCCGCAGTTCTAATTCGTACTGCTGATTGTAGCGGGCCTCCCAACGTTCAGTTGGGCCAGTCTACTGGATGAAGTAAAACGCCCCAGGTTAAGTTGACCTGGGGCTTTAAATTCTATTTTTGCTGAATTGCAATGTCCTTGTCTACAATGTCGCCATTGATCAATACGGGGTTGCCGTCTAGGAAAAGAGAGCAGTTTCTCATCGGTATGTCCAAGTGGCAGGCGGTATCATTTGTTCCGCCAAGCTCATTGTTGGGACCAGTTGAGAACATGACATTCCCATAAAAGCTTCTGGGTTCCATGCCCATGCCGCCAGGAAATTCTCCTGGAACCATTCGATGCCATTTGGCATCTCGGTTCATTCCCCATCCGACGTGACTCATGCCAAAGCCACGTTCATCCCCGAAGCTTGCCATGTAGGATTTTACAATTTCCGCTTCTAATCCACCTTGGATGTTAGTGATCCATCCTTTTTCTATAGTGTATGTAATGGGCTCTCTAACATAAATGTTCTGTGGTAACAGAATGTCGCCCGGTGCTACGACTATAGTGCCATCCACCCCATCATCATCACCACCTGTGAATACAAAGCCAGAAGGCCAATGGTCCCATCGGCCCGGTTCGTCAGTGCAGGCGTACTCTGTGACGGTAGGGTATGTGTTTAGTTTGTATGTAACATCCGTGCCATGAGCCGAGGTGATATGCATCACCTTTGCTTTTGAAAGAAGCTCGCCGGCTATTTCGACCTTCTCCTTTAGCTCTTGGTTGGGAAGCATTCTGGCCAGTAGTTCCGGAGGTTCTACGACAGTGAGTATGCGCGTTCCCGCTGCCTGTATGGCCATTTGTTCTGGTGAAAAAAGCAGGAAAATACAGTCTATTAGCATGTCGCAATTTTTGAGAGCTTCTACCGCGTCGGGCATGCTGGCTAGGCCAGTGGTGCCCACATTCCAGCCTCCTGTAGGTAGTGGGGAAGGTAAGCGCATATGATACATGCTAGCGCCTAATCGCTGGCCCGCCGCCATGAATGCGTCAGCATAATCGATTCTTTCATTACCTTGTGTTAGAACGATCACTTTTTCGCCTTCATGAACGCCCGACATTTTTAGCTGATGAAGACAAATTTCTGTAAAGCTCGCCTGATCCATGATGTTCTCCGCTTCAGGTAGGTGTTGAGGTTCAAGGCTTGGGATACGTCGTGCGAATCTGGCTTGAGTGAGAGTTGTGTTTTGGCATCCTTGGGAAGGGGGCAGTATTGCCCCTGTTGAGCGCTAATTACGCTATTGGTTTGTAGGTAATGTGACCGTGTCGCTATCGGATTTTACTCTGAAGCGATGGAGAAAATTCTGTCTCACTTTTCTTTGGCTTCAGTGACTTTTTAGCAAGCTCTTCTTTGATGGCTTCCATAAAACTATCGGCAGAAGATTGGCAAGGTTGGGTAGCAAGGCTTACGCCAACGAATAGCACGCTGGAGACGATGATCCCCCATACCCCAGCGGGGAGACCCAGGAAGGAGTTGCCGATGGCGTAGACGAACAGTACGAAGGCGCCAGTGCCCAGCACGCTCACCAGAGCGCCGGCGGCGGTGCCGCGTTTCCAGTAGAAGGCGCCGATGATCGCCGGCACCATCGCCACCAGTCCTGAAGAGGCGGCCACCGACAGCACCGCGATTAGATCGAGCTGTAGCTCGGCGAAGCCCAGTGACATCAGGGCGATCACAGGAATGACAATCTTGCCGACCAGCAACTGACGCTTCTCGCTGGCATCCGGTTTGACATTGGCATAGACGTCACGCGCCAGCATGGAAGAGAGGGTCAGCATGATCGAGTCGATGGTCGAGACCGCCGCGGCCATGATGCCGATCATTACGATGACGCCCAGCACTGGCGGCACGAATGCGGACGCCAGCAGCGATGGCGTTGCCAGGTCGGCGCGTTCCAGGCTAGGGAAGGCGGCCAGGGCCGAGAAGCCCCAGAGGACCGACACCAGGGTGTAGATGAAACCGAAGACCAGGAAGCCGATCAGCATCTGGCGCATGGAGCGCAGCGAGGAAGGCATGAACAGCCGCTGGCTGACCTGGGGATTGGATAGGCTGAAGAAGAACCAGGGGATGGTCAGGCCGAGGAAGGTGATGAAGCTGAACAGGCCGGGGCCCGGTACCGTCAGCGACTGAGGGTGTTCGGTGGCCAGGGTCTCGAACAATGCGGCGAAGCCGCCAAGGCCTTGGATGACCAGGAAGGCGACCAGGGTCGAGGCGACTATCATCATGATCGCCTGCAGCGAGTCGGTCCACATGACCGAGCGAATGCCTGCCACATAGGAGAAGAAGATCGCGATCGCCGTGGCCAGCATTACCCCGCTGGTGAAGGGAATGGCGCCGTTGGTGGTGCCTTGCAGCAGGTAGCCGACCCGGCCAGCTGCACTGCCGCATAGGGGATCAGGAAGACGCAGCTGGCGATCGACACCGCCATGGCGACCCGCTTGCTGTTGTAGCGGTGCCCCAGCATCTCGCTCGGGGTCACGAAGTTGAACTTCTTGCCCACGGCCCAGAACTTCGGCCCGAAGATGGCCACCAACGAGACACCCGCGAAGTAGATGATCTCGAAGCCCAGGGCGCCGACGCCACCAGCGTAGGTGAGTCCGGCGAGCCCCACCATCATGAAGGCACTGTAGGTCGTGGCACTATAGCTCAACGCCGACACGAAGCCGTTCATCTGCCGGTTACCCAGGAAGTAGCCCGACATGCTCTCCGACTTGCCTTGGCGCGACAGGATGGCGATGCCGATGGCAATCAAGAGATAGATGGCGATCGACCACCAGATTAGTGACTCAGTCATTGCCGTGCTCCTCGAAGTCCTTGGTGATGAAGAGGTTCAGAGCGATGACCACGAGACCGGCAATCGTCCAGAACAGGAAGCTGCCATACCATGCCTGCACATGGGTCAACAGCGTGTAGGGAACCAGGTAGCAGAGCAGGACCACTGCCCAGACCAGCCATATCCACTTGCTTCTTTTCATGATCAACCTCGTCTTATTGTTGCGTCAGGGGTGGGGGGAAGGACTGTTGTTATGCTGGCGAATCGTCGTCACGCGCGACTCGATGTTTCGCCAGGGGGCTTGGTCGGGCGCAAAACGCGCCCGTAGATAGGCCGTCAGGGTGACGACCTGGGAGTCGCTGAAACTGTCGGCGAAACCGGGCATATTGCCGAGGCCGGGTACATGGTCGGCATGCACGCCACCCAGGATTGACTGGATGACGTTGTCGGGATGCTGGCTATGTAGGTTGGTGTTCAATGCCAGGGAGGTCTGGGCGCTGGTGAAGGAAGGCGTGCCACTCTCCATATGGCAGCTGGCGCAGGCCCCTTCGAATAGACGTTCTCCCTCCTCCATGCCGGCGGGGCCGCTCTGGGCCGTGGCGATGCGAACCGCAGCGTCGGCTCGTACGGTCTCGCTATCTCCCGCCGGTGCGTCCATCTGGACCGCCACATAGTGAGCCAGGGCGCGTACGTCATACTCGGGCAGCTCGCCCAGGCCGGCCACCACCGGTGCCATGGGGCCCGAGGCCACACCATGCAGTGACGACGCGCCGTGGCGCAGGTAGTCGTAGAGGGAGGTCTCGCTCCAAGGAATCGGCGAGCGTGATAGCCGATTGAGCGGCGGGGCTTCCCAGCCGTCCACCATGGCACCGGCCAGACTGTGCTCTCCCCTCTGCTCGGCCCCCATGGCGTTGCGTGGCGAGTGACAGGCGCTGCAGTGCCCCAGGCCCTCGGCGAGGTAGGCGCCGCGATTGTAGAGATCACTCTGGCCGGGATCGGGCTCGAAGGGGTTGGGGTCGTGGTAGAGGGCGTTCCAGCCGGCCATCAATGGTCGGAAGTTGAACGGAAAGCTCAGCGCATTGGCCGGTGTCTCGGCGCTCACCGCGGGCTGCGCCATCAGGTAAGCATACAGCGCCTGCATGTCGGCATCGCTGATCTTGGCAAAGGCCGTATAAGGGAAGGCCGGATAAAGATGCTTGCCATCGCGGCTGATGCCGTGTCGCATGGCGCGCTCGAAGGCGGCATAGGACCAGCGGCCCATCCCTGTTTCCTCGTCTGGCGTGAGGTTGGTGCTGTAAAGCGTGCCAAACGGTGTATCGAAGGCGCGTCCGCCGGCATTCTCCTGACCTCCCTCGGCGGTATGGCAGGCCGCACAGTCGCCGGCCGCAGCCACCAGGCGCCCACGTTCGATGGTCTCGGCGGAATAGAGGTTGGCTGCGGGGCGGTTGATCGGCGTAATCGCTCCCTTCCAGGGCCAGGCCATGACCGCCGTGCCGGCCACTGCGGTCAGGGCCGCCGCCTTGAGCCAACGGCGCCCAGGGCGTTTGGTCGGTCTGCCGGGTGTCTCTTCCTGCAAGGAATCGGCCTGGTCGTGGAGAGCTTGACGTACGCGGCCGGCGGTGAAGGGCGGCTGGCGGAAGCGCACGCCGGTGGCATCGAACAGCGCATTGGCGATCACCGCCACGCCGGGTGCAAGATTCACGTCGTCGAGCGGCTGGAGCAGCGAGGTCGTTGCCTCAGCGTCTGCGCTCTCCTTGGTTGGCATGTCGGTGCGGGTCACCAGGACACCGCCGGGCGTCGGATCGACATTCTTATCGTCCTTGCTGCCATCGCCCCATTCGTCGAAGGCCGGGTCGCGTCCCAGCAGCGGGCGAGCGCTACCCAGCACCCGGGCCTGCAGTGTCTGCTGCAGGCGATCCGTGTCTACCTCAGGACCGGCGTCCTGGCCGACCACCAGCCGAGTCAAGGTCACGTCACCGGTAATACGGTTCACCTCCACGTCGGCAATCCAGGCCGAGCGCACGCCTTCCGGGATGCGTTGATGCCGGTCAGGCAGCTGTGAATAGGCGAAACCGCGACCGCGCAGCCGATCCGGTGATGTGGAAGCGGCGGACGACAGCGCTTCGCCCCATCGGGCGCGCTGCGACACCGAGGCGATCAGCTCGACGCCACGGGCATCGTCGAGGTGGCGTAGCCGCAGCGCCAGGGGATCCTGGCCACTTTCGTGGGCCACCTCGTCCAGGAAGGATTCCCGGGCAAAGGCCTGCTGAATCTCGGCGAGGCTCTCGCTGTGCCGACCGGCGCCATGATCGTCGCGGCGGGTCGCCAGTTGGACGTTACTGAAAGCATAGGGTGCGAAGGGCGGTGTTCCGCTGGCTTCGGTCCGCCGGATGGGCGGCCTGCCGCAGAGCCACAGGCCCACGGCGGCGATATCGCCCGAGGCATGGGCCTGATGGTAGCGGTAGTCGGCGATATCGCCGCTCTCCGCCAGGTCGGCGCTCAGTGTGATGCGCTGTGCCTGTCCCAGGGCATGCACATCACGGGTGTAGGTGGCATCCAGCCATACCGCCACGGAGCAGCCCAGTTGCCGGGACATCACTGCGGCATCCACAGCGGCATCGTCACCACAGTGACGGCCTAGGCCGGAGACCCGCGCCGGGGTGGTTCCGTAGAGCTCGATCCGCTCGGCCGGCAGGCCGGTGAGGGTCATCAGGTCGTGAATCAAGGCCTCGGGCGTGATCGTTTCTCCCCACAGCATCAGGCGTTGATCGGAGCAGTCGGCCACCACCCAGCCGGGGGCGTCGCCCCAGCGCAGGCGGCTCGGCCAGCCATAGTCATGGCGATGGGCCGAGGCCGCCTCGCCATGTCCAGCCGCCAGCTCCCGGGACCGCGCCCCGGTCTCCAAGGGGACCTGGTCGTGGTCGCCTTGGCCTGCGTGGGAGGGCGCACGCCATTCGAGCCGCAGGCGACGCGCGGCGTTTTGCGCCGCGTCCAGACTGTCGGCCACCACGCCCACGAAATCGCCCTCGATGACGACTTCGATCCGACCCGGCAGGCCCGCCACGCTGGCCCGGTCCACGGCCACCAGCCGATCGCTGACGAAGTGCTCGCCGTTCCAGGCATAGTGGGGTGGCCTTACCGCTACACCGAAGCGCTTGGGCGATGCCAGCGGAGCGGGGAGCTCTGTGGGTTCAGCCCGGGAAGTGGGGGGCTGCCGATCACTCATGGGGCGCCTCCGGCGACTCGGCGGCGTTGATTGCCACGGCGCGACTCGCCGCCTCGAGAATCTCCACGTGGGTGCCGCAGCGACAGAGGTTGTACTCCAGAGCGGCCCGCAACTGGGCTGATGAAGGCCTAGGGGTGTGATTGAGCAGAGCGCGCACGCTGATGATCATGCCATTGAGGCAGTAGCCGCATTGGGCGGCCTGGGCCTCGATGAAGGCGCGCTGGACAGGGTCGAGGCGGCCTTCGCTGGCCAGGCCCTCGAGGGTAAGGATCTCATGCCCGACCGCGACCGAAACCGGCAGCACACAGGCCCGGGCGGCCATGCCGTCGATCAGCACACTACAGGCACCGCACTCGCCCAGGCCGCAGCCGTACTTGGGGCCATTGAGCTCCAGGTCATTGCGCAGGACGGTCAGCAGGGGAGTGTCCGGCGGTACTGCCAGCTCGTACGAGCGGCCGTTAACAGTCAGGGAGATCGCTTGGGTCATAGGGGCTCGTCGTTATTCTTGGTGTTATCAACGTTTTTTGACTCTTGAGAACCAATTCAGGCATTACCCTGCGCCTCCTTCGAGGATCCGGGTATGTCGATTTGTTGAGGTGTATACGCTGTTAATTTTGGGTTTCTACACATATAGCACCTTGAGTCCTGTTCCTGCAAGCTATGATGTGTGTCATGCTTTTCCTTCGTAAAACCACCATTTTATAGGCCTGTATCAAGATTTTCTCTCTTGGCGGCTTGGTCGGGCTGTCCGGTGCGCCAATCGAATAAACGGTGCTTGACGTGAAAAATAATGGTGTATACGTTGTAATTGAGTTTCGTGTCACCCTGGCGCGTGCCCCATGCTGGAGCGCCCTGACGAAGAGTTGCTCTACGCATGCCCTCTGTCTTCTGCCCACTGGCATCAGGGCATCGAGGAAGATCAATAAAATCAAAAAGGTGGAGTAAATGACCAAGAATCGAAAAATTGCTGTCATCGGTGCAGGCCTCGGAGGCGCTGCAGCGGGTGCGCTCCTGCAGCAGGCAGGCTACGACACAAGGGTCTACGAGCAGGCACCAGCCTTTTCCCGGCTGGGCGCCGGTATTCACCTCGGCCCCAACGTCATGAAGGTGATGCGTCGCATTGGCATCGAGGACAAGCTCAACGCCATGGGCTCCCACCCGACACACTGGTTCAGTCGCGATGGCAGGAGCGGCGAGTACCTATCGCGCATCCCGCTCGGCGATTTCGCCCGCGAAGAGTACGGTGCGGCCTATATCACCGTGCACCGTGGCGACCTGCATGAGTTGATGGTCAGCACCCTGGATCAGGAGCGGCTCTACTTCGACAAGCGGCTGGTGAACGTCGATGACAACGGCGACAAGGTGATCATGACCTTCGCTGATGGCACTACCGACGAGGCCGACCTGGTGATCGGTGCCGATGGAGTCAATTCACGCATCCGCGAGAAGCTGCTGGGGCCCGAGGCGCCCATCTACAGCGGCTGGGTCGCCCATCGGGCGATCATCTCGGCGGAGAAGCTCAAGGCCTATGATCTGGATTTCGAGGCTTGCGTGAAGTGGTGGTCGGAGGATCGCCACATGATGGTCTACTTCGTGACCGGTGATGAGAAGGAGTACTACTACGTTACCGGGGTGCCGGAGCCGGAGTGGAATCACGGTACCTCCTTCGTGGACAGCTCTCGCGAAGAGATGCGCAAGGCCTTCGAGGGTTATCACCCCACGGTCCAGGCACTGATCGACTGCACCGAGACGGTCACCAAGTGGCCGCTGCTCGAGCGTAACCCCTTGCCACTGTGGCATGACAACCGCCTGGTGTTGCTTGGCGATGCTTGCCATCCGATGAAGCCGCACATGGCCCAGGGCGCCGCCATGGCCATTGAGGATGCCGCCATGCTGGTGCGCTGTCTGGATGAGGTCGGTGCCGACCGTTATCACGACGCCTTCGAGCTGTACCGTACCAACCGCTTCGAGCGCGCCTCCCGCGTGCAGAAGGTCTCCCACGACAACACCTGGCTGCGTCATGACGAAGACCCGGCCTGGGTGTTCGGCTATGACGTCTACGAGGTGCCGCTCAAGCAGCTGCAGCACACCGATGAGGAGAGTCCGGCATGAGCAGTACCTTCCTGTACGGTGCCAACGTCCAGGCCAATGGCATTCGCCAGCACTACCTGCGCTACGGCGGTGAGGCATCGGCCACCCGCCAGCCGCTGGTGCTGATTCCCGGTATCACCAGCCCGGCCGTGACCTGGGGATTCGTGGCCGAGCGCCTCGGCCGACACTTCGATACCTATGTGCTCGACGTGCGCGGCCGCGGTCTCTCCTCCAGCGGCCCCGAACTCGCCTACGACACCGATACCTGTGCCGATGACGTGAGCGCGTTCATCGCGGCGCTGGGGCTGGAACGTGTCATTCTTGCCGGCCACTCCATGGGCGCCCGCTTCGCATTGCGTGCCCTGTCCCGGGGTGCTCGAGACATCGACAAGCTGGTGCTGATCGATCCGCCGGTCTCCGGTCCGGGGCGCCGCGAGTACCCCAGCAAACTGCCTTGGTACGTGGATTCGATCCGTGACTGCCTACGGGGTGCTGATCTCGAGACCATGCGTCGGTACTGCCCGACCTGGAGCGAGGATCAGTTGCGCCTGCGCGCCGAGTGGCTGCACACCTGCTACGAGCCAGCCATCGTCCAGGCCTTCGAGGAGTTCCACAGCGTGGATATCCACCAGGACCTTCCCGGTGTGACGGTACCGACGCTGTTGATCTGCGCCGGCAAGGGCGGGGTGATTCAGGATCAAGATCGTGCCGAGATCCGCGACCTGCTGCCGTCGATTCGCATCACCACCGCCCCGCGGGCGGGACACATGATTCCCTGGGACGACTACGAGGGCTTCTTCGCCGCCTTCGAGGACTTCCTGGGCACTGAACTCTGAGAGAGGCCTTGCGCCATGACCAAGACATACCGTATCGGCCAGATCGTACCCAGTTCCAACATCACCATGGAGACGGAAATCCCCGCCATGCTGGCTGCGAGGCAGCTGATTCGCCCAGAGCGTTTCACTTTCCACTCCAGCCGCATGCGCATGAAGACCGTGAGCAAGGACGAGCTGGCTGCCATGGATGCCGAGTCCGACCGCTGTGCGCTGGAGCTCTCTGACGCGGCAGTGGACGTGATGGGCTACGCCTGCCTGGTGGCGATCATGTCCATGGGACCGGGATACCACCGCGAATCCCAGCGGCGCCTGCGTAGCCGCACCGAGGAGAACGGTTGCGACACCCCGGTGGTCACCAGCGCTGGCGCCCTGGTGGATGCCCTGGGTGTGATGAAGGCCAAGCGCGTGGTGGTGGTGGCGCCCTACATGAAGCCGCTCACCGAGATGGTGGTGGATTATATCCGTGAGGAGGGCGTCGAGGTGGTCGACTATCGCGCGCTAGAGATTTCCAACAATCTCGACGTGGCTCGCCACGACCCCGCCAATCTGCCGGAGATTGTCGCCGGCCTCGACTACAGCGATGTGGATGCCATCGTGCTCTCTGCTTGTGTGCAGATGCCCTCGCTGGCCGCCGTCTCCAAGGTTGAAGCGATCACTGGCAAGCCGGTGGTCACCGCAGCCATTGCCACCACCTACGCCATGCTCAAGGCCCTCGATCTCGAACCGGTGGTGCCGGGAGCCGGCGCTTTGCTGTCGGGCGCCTACTGAGGAGACCGTCATGACGCAACACGCTCAGGAAGCCAGCGACAACTACAAGGGCGTCTGGGATGGCCGGATCGGTTTCGGTAAAAAGGCCGCTCTGTTGGTTGTCGACTTCATGCAGGGGTACACCACGCCTGGCTCGCCGCTCTATGCCCCGGGTGTGGTAGAGGCAGTGGCCAGGATGCCGCGGCTGTTGGCGGCGGCGCGCGAGGCCCGCGTGCCGGTTATCCATACCAATATTCTTTACCAGGCGCCGGACCAATGTGACGGCGGCATCTGGGTCAAGAAAGCACCGGTAATGCGCACCATGGTGCCGGGCAACCCCTATGCAACATTCTGCGAGGAGGTAATCCCGTCTGACGATGAGTTGGTGATCACCAAGCAGTACGCCAGCGCCTTCTTCGGCACCTCGCTGGCCTCGACACTGGTGGCCATGGGGGTGGATACCCTGATCCTGACCGGCTGCTCGACCAGCGGGTGCATTCGCGCCACCGCCGTGGACGGCCTGCAGCATGGCTTCCGCGTGATGGTGGTGCGCGATTGCGTCGGTGATCGCCACCCTGCGCCCCACGAGGCCAACCTGTTTGATATCGACAGCAAGTACGGTGACGTGGTCTCCCTCGACGAGACGCTGGATCATTTGCGGCATGACTGACCCGACCCGGCCGACAGCGGCCGGGCAGCTACCTCACTCAGCCGTCGGCGTTCATCTTCTCCAGTAGATGCATCAGGGCGATGCGCTCGGCGGGATTGAGGTTGCTCATGGTCTGATCGCTGATCTGCTTGGCGATGGGCACCATGGTCTCGACCAGGGACTCACCCGCCTCGGTGATGACCACCATCACCTTGCGCTGGTCGCCGGGATCGGTGGTCAGGGTGATCCACTCCCGTGCCTTGAGCCGCTTGATCACCCCACGGATCGTGGCGGGATCGATGGCGGTGGCATTGACGATCTCGGTGAGCGAGCTTGGCCCGCGCTCCATGACCGTGCACAGGGTGACGAACTGGATGGCAGTCAGCTGTTTGTCACAACTGTGGCGCTGGAAGATCGCCGTATGGCGCTGGTAGGCCTTGCGCAGCAAATGACCGACCTGCTCCGAGAAGTCATAACCCTGTTCGGTGGGGGTTCGGTGGTCGCTGGACATGGCGGCGTGAGATGGCGTCTCTGTAGTCATGGGGCATCCTTGGTGTGCTGCCGACAACCTATGGTTGTCGCGGTCTCACCGCCGGAGTATGGCTCTGGCGGGGCAGAGCAGCCTCTAGTGTCAAGCGCGGGCGCGACATAGGCTTGCGGGCGATGGGAAAGTCGTGCTTATTTATGGTGTATACACTATAACTTAATGGCGAGCAGGGCAAGCTGGCCTACCCCTTCCATGCGATGCCGCTGTCACCAACGTATCGCGCTCCTGGCCACCGATAACAGCAATGAGGCTTGAATGGCGTCCACCACACTGCCGGATCGACACGCGCTCCTCCATGGCACCGACCTGTTGGTGGTCTACCGAGAGCCCGTGATTCCTCCCAAGCCGGCACCTGGCCAGCCGGGTACACACTCGGATTTTATACCCACCGAACCCGAACTCTTCATTGCCTTGCTCGCGGATGGCCGGGTGATGGCTTTCAACGGCCACGTGGATCTGGGCACCGGTATCCGCACGGCTCTGGCCCAGATCGTCGCCGAGGAGCTGGAGGTTGTCCTCGAGCGGGTCACCATGGTGCTGGGGGATCCCTTCGAGGTGCCCAACCAGGGGCCGACCATCGCCAGCGCCACCATTCAGATAACCGCCGAGCCGTTGCGGCGTGCGGCGGCCCAGGCTCGCGAATACCTGCTGGATCTGGCCACTAGCCACTTTGGCGTAGAGCGGGGCGGCCTGCGTTGTGTAGCGGGAACCATCCTGCCGGCCGAGGGTGATCGACCCGCCGTGAGTTACGGTGAACTTCTCCACGGCGAGCGTCATGCCCTGAAGCTCGCCGATGAGGTACCGCTCAAGCCGGCCAGTGACTATCGGCTGGTAGGGCGGGCGGCGCCGCGGGTGGATATTCCTGACAAAGTAGTCGGCAAGCTGACCTTCGTTCATGACCTGCGCCTGCCCGGCATGCTGCACGGCCGAGTGATCCGCCCGCCCTATACCGGCCATGATCGTGGAGACTTCGTCGGCACCAGCCTGGTGGCGGTGGATGAGGCCTCGGTGGCCGGCATGCCAGGGCTGATCCAGGTGGTGGTGATCGGCGATTTCGTGGGCGTAGTCGCCGAGCGTGAGGAGCAGGCCGCGGCGGCGGCCAGGCGGCTCAAGGTCACCTGGCGCGATCCGAAGGGCTTACCCCGGCTCGACGATCTGGAACAGGCCCTGCGAGAGCTGCCGGCCCAACGGCGACCCTTGCTGGAGGAGGGCGATGCGGCGGGAGCGCTGGCCCGGGCTGCGCATCGTGTATCTCGCACCTATGTCTGGCCTTTCCAACTACACGGCTCCATCGGCCCCTCCTGCTCGGTGGCCGACTATCGTGACGACCGGTTGCAGGTGTGGTCCGGCACCCAGAATCCCCACAGCCTGCGCGCAGACCTGTCGCGGCTGATGGGGCTCGACGAGGGCGTGATCACCGTTACCCGCATGGAAGCCGCCGGTTGTTACGGTCGCAACTGTGCCGATGATGTGGGGGCCGATGCCGCGCTGCTGTCGCGAGCGGTGGGGCGGCCGGTGCGAGTACAGCTGACCCGGGAGCAGGAGCATGGCTGGGAGCCCAAGGGGGCTGCCCAGTTGATGGAGGTCCAGGGGGCCTGAACGCCGATGGCAGCCCCGCCGCCTATCGCTTCGTCGCCCGCTATCCCTCGAACAATGCCCCGACCCTGGCCCTGCTGCTGACCGGCATCGTAAAGCCCAGCGATATCCCCTTCGAGATGGGGGATCGTACCTCGGTCCCGCCTTATCGCTACCCGCATCGGCAGATCGCCTGCGATGACGTGCCGACCCTGGTACGCGCCTCCTGGTTGCGTGGGGTCTCGGCCATGCCCAACACCTTTGCTCATGAGAGCCATATCGACGAACTGGCCCAGTTGGCCGGTGAGGATCCGGTAGCCTATCGGCTGCGCTACCTGACCGACCCGCGTGCGGTGGAGTTGACCGAGGCCGTGGCAGCGCGAGCGGGCTGGCAGCCCCGGGTGGCCCATTCCGCACCCCGGATGGTCGAGGGTTGGCACCATGGGCGAGGGGTGGCCTACGCCCAGTACGTACACAGTAAGTTTCCCGGTTTTGGCGCGGCCCTGGCAGCATGGGTGGTTGAGTTGAAGGTGCACCCCGAGAGTGGACGCATCGTCATCGAGCGGCTGGTCGTGGGCCAGGACGCCGGCCTCATGGTCAACCCGGCCGGCGTGCGTCATCAGGTGCACGGCAATGTCATCCAGACGCTGAGCCGGACCCTCAAGGAGCGGGTCGCCTTCGAGGACGGCCTGCCGGTGAGCCGGGAGTGGGGCGGCTATCCGATCCTGCGGTTCTCCGAGCTGCCCGAGATCGACGTCATGCTCCTCGAGCGCCCCGAGGCACCGCCGCTGGGGGTCGGAGAATCCACCTCCCTGCCCGGCGCTCCGGCCATCGCCAATGCTCTCTACGATGCCACCGGGGTGCGCTTCACCCGCCCCCCCTTCACACCGGAGGTGGTGCGTCGCGCCCTGGCTGCTGCTCGGTCGAGGCCGGTTGAGGCGATCGGCTGATGGACCATCTCGACTTGCAGGTCATCGAGCGCGCCCTGCAGTGGGCCAACCGGGGCCATCGTCTATGGCTGTGCACGGTGCTGGCCACCTTCGGCTCATCCCCCCGGGAGCCCGGCGCCATGCTGGTGGCACGCCAGGACGGTGAGCACCTGGGGTCGCTGTCCGGTGGCTGCGTGGAGGAGGACTTTCTCGAGCGGCTGCACCAAGGGGAGTTTGCCGGGCCGGTACAACGGGTGCGGTATGGCGGCCAGGGGAGCGAGCCGGGCGCGAGCCGTGTACGGTTGCCCTGTGGAGGCAGCCTGGAGGTGCTGGTAGAGCGGCTGGAGCCCGACGCGGCCACCCTGACCCACCTGGAGGTGGTGCATGCCACCCTGCTCGGCCGACGAGCCCTGATTCGGCGTGTGCCGCTGGATGGTCGCGGGGCGCATTTCGTGCTGGCCGAGGCGCCGGGGCCCGCCATCCTGCGGGAGGAGGGCGTAATCGGCGTGCGCCTCGGCCCGGCACTGCGCCTGATCATTGCGGGTATCTCTCCGGTTTCTCAGGCCTGTGCCAGCTTCGCCAGTACCCTGGGCTTCGAGGTCATCGTTTGTGATCCCCGAGAGAAGGCGCGTCGGGAGTTTGCGGTACCGGGGGTGGAGGTGCAGGCGGTAATGCCCTCGACTTTCATCGCCTCGGGTGCCTGTCATGCCGCCACCGCCGTGGTGGCCCTGACCCATGATCCCCGCATCGACGATCTGGCGATGATCGAGGCCGTGCGCACCGACGCTTTCTATATCGGCGTGATGGGCTCGCGGCAGACCTCGCGTCAGCGCGAGGCGCGGCTGCGTCGCTCGGGGGGGCTCGGCTCCGAGCAGATCGCTCGGATCACGATGCCCATTGGCCTTGGTCTTGGCAGCAAGACGCCGGCCGAAATCGCTCTGGCGGTCATGGCCGATATCGTCCGGGTCCATCGGGGCAAGGCGCGAGATGCGCTCTAAGCACTCGTTGGCCCTGATCATGGCGGCGGGGCACTCCCGGCGCTTCGGCAGTGACAAGCGACTGGCGCGGCTCGCCGATGGTCGGACGTTGCTCGCCACCACCCTGGCCGCCGCCATGGACGCCTTCGAGCAGGTAAGGGTGGTGGTGAATACCCAGGTGGCACCCGCCGATCTGGGGATTCCCGAGGCCATGGTGCTGGTCATCCGGCCCGCGGCCCCGGTGGGGCTTGGAGGCAGCATCGCCCATGCCTTCCGGGAGCTCGACCAGCCGCTGTCGCGCTGTGATGTCGACAGTGTCGCCATCTGGCTGGGCGATATGCCCTGGGTGAGGCCCGAAACCTGCCAGCGGCTGGCTCGACGAGCCGCAGCCGACACCATCGTCAGACCCCTCTACCGTGATATGCCCGGACATCCGGTCTTCTTCGGTCGTGACTACTGGCCCGCCCTGGCCGCCAACCTGGATGATCTGGGGGCCAGGCCGGTTCTCGCTCGGTTCGCCGACAAGGTGATTGCCGTGCCGGTAGCGGATCCGGGGTGATTCGCGATATCGATTACCCAAGTGCGTTACCGGGGCCCGAGTCGGCGCCCTGAGCCGTGGCATCAGGCCTGGCCGGGCGCCTGGGGTTCCCGCTCAGCCACTGGTGGAGTCACCCAGCTGATGGCACATGCCAAGATCAAATAGTAGGGGAGCAGCTTTTCAGTCTTACCTGTCGCTATCTTGATACTCAAGTGCCTGAAATTCTCAAAGAGTGTGGATCGTTACCCGGTCCATGAACCGTCTCCCTCCCGGGGCTGTATAAGGGATACAGCGCATCGGCAACCAGAGTGGTCCCGCATGACATGCGACTTTGATGCTGCGCTGCGCGATTTCGATGACTTGCGCTCCGGCCAAGGCGTCGAGTGGTACCGAAGCCGGGGTGATTGCTTGGTTGCCAAAAAATCAAACTGGATGATTGGTCGTAATTGACCCTGTTGGGAGGGAAATGCCATGCGAATGCTATCTATCGGACTGTTGAGCGGTGTGCTGGCCCTGGGACTTACTGGCTGCGGTACCACCACCAGCGAGCGAGCGCTGAGTGGCGCCGGCCTGGGGGCAGCCGCAGGTGCCGGCACTGCGGCCATGACAGGCGGCAGCGTGACCAGGGGGGCGGTGATCGGTGGCGGCCTGGGCGCTGCCGTCGGCGCGGCCACCAACCGCGACGACATCGACCTGGGACGCCGGCGTTACTGATCCCCTTACTGATCCCCTTGAGATGATGCGGGCGTTCACTATGTCGACCAGCGCCCCATCATCGAGCCTCAAGCTGCTCCCACCTAACGCCACTCCAGGTCGACTGCGATCGGGTCGTGGTCCGAGGAGCGGAAGGGGTCGGGGCGGAAGTGGGGCGCTGCGTTGTCCGGCCCGTCATAGCCGAGGAATGTGGGCTCGTCGGCATTGATGGGCCACGGTCTCACCTCTGCCACTGCCGCGGCCAGCTCAGGGCTTGCCAGGGCATGGTCCAGATAGCCCGACTCGCCGCGGAACACATAGCTGTAGCGGCGCTCCGGCGGCAGCTCGCGGGCGATCAGGTCGACTAGGCCCGCGTGGACCAGGGGGCGGACCGGGTCCTCGGCGCCATAGGCGTTGAGGTCGCCGGTCAGCAGCAGGCGCTCATGCCCCTCGGCGGCAGCCAGGCGCTCGAGGAAGGCGTTCATGGCCTCGGATTGTTCCACCCTGCGCTGGTTCCAGCAGCCCTGGCCGCGGTCGATATCGCCGCTGGGCGGGCAGCCGGTCTTGGACTTGTAGTGTGCGGTAACGATGCCGAAGGCCGGGCCGCCGTTCAGGCTACGGAAGAAGGCCGCCAACGGCGGGCGATGATGGGCGGGGTTGTTGTCGGCGTAGAGCTCGCTCACGGCCTCTACCCGGTCCGGCCGGTAGATCAGGGCGAGCTTGATGGCATCGCTGCCGCGGTCGGCGTCCCCACCCACCGCACGATAGCGGATGCCGGTCCGCTCGCTGAGCTGCTCGACCAGGTCGGCCAGGGCACGCGGGTCGTTCTCCACTTCCACCAGAGCCAGGATGTCGGCCTGCAGGCCCTCGACCGCAGCGGCGAGCTTGGCCCGCTGACGCTCCAGCTCGTCGGCGTTGGCGGCGCCGCGCTGGCCCAGGCTGATGAAATAGTTCTCCACGTTGAAGGTTGCCACCCGCAGCCGTTCTCCCGGCGCCGGCAGCGGTTCCGGGCGCGGGTTGGTGTTCTCGAAGCGCGGCTCTAGGGTTGGGTGCAGGCGGTAGGCATCGAAGGCGTGGGTCAGTATCCCGGTCAGCCCCTCCACGGTGCTACCGACACGGCGGGTACCCTCCGCATCCAGGTAGGGAATGGGGCTCGGAAAGGCGCGGTAGCTGCCATCGTCCAGCTCGAGGATATCCCCCTGCTGGGGCTCGCCGGGCGCATTCGTGGGGCGGAACAGGCGGTTGGCGGCCAGCCTCAGGGAGCCGTAGCGAGCCAGCTCGTCGTTGCCGGTGACGGTCAGCGTCTGCGGAAACGTCAGAAGCAGCCCTTCCTTGCGTGACAGTTGCTCCTCGCTGAGCGGCCAGTCGACCGCAAGCGGCTCGGGCAGTTGATCGCGGGCACAGGTTTCGATCCGCTCGACCCGCTGCAGTTGAATCTGGCCGCGGTACTCGCCGGTGCGGGCGTGGAGTTGCAGGTGTGTGCCGGGAGCGATGAGCGCCCCATCGCTCGGCGTGGCGCCAGGCATATAGACGAACAGGCCGACGGGGCCATGCTCCGTTGCCTGCTGCAAGTAGAAACCGTTCAGCCGTTCGCGGCCGAGAAACTCACCGGTCACCACGCCGTCGACGATCACCTCACGGTCGGCGGGCAGGGCCGTGCGTTCACCCATCCCCTTGATGGCGGCAAGGTCGGCGCTGGATGGCTCGGGGCAACCGGCCGCCGCCGGTAGGGCCACCAGCAGCAGGGCCAGCAACAGGCTGGAGGGGCCTGCACGGCGGGTCACGCCAGGGTGCCGGCGCTTGCCGGTAGTGCGCGGCTGGGCGGTGAGGGTCATGCGTTCATTCCTCACCCGAGCAGCATCATGACAATTCCATAGGCGGCCACGCCCGCAGCCACCGGCCAGCCCAGGGTGCGCTTGTACCACCACACGGCCAGGGTCGCCAGTACGCCGATGGCGGTGGCCAGCCAGGAGATGGCGCCGGGCGTCACCGGCATCAGCGACACACCGAAGAGGGCGGCGATCATCAGCGGGCCGAGCAGGCTCAGCCATTGGGGCATGGCCTCGAGGCCGTCGTCGCCGTCTTGGCGCTCGAGACGGCGCTGCATCCACAGCAGTGGCAGCAGGCGTATCAACAGGGTACCCAGCGCCGAGGCCAGGACGGCAATCCAGAGGGAGCTACTCATGCCGCTCTCCTTGCGCGTGTTCTGTTTTTTCGCTGTGACCGAACTTGACGAGCTGGAAGCACAGCGCGCCACAGATGGCGGCGAGGGGAATCGCCACGTTGGTCAGGCCGAGGAACGTCAGCAGCAGGGCGCTGAGGATGGTCAGGCCCAGGGCCAGGCTCCAGCGCCGCGAGGTGAAGCGCGGCGCTACCAGTACCAGGAAGAGCGCGGGCAGGGCGAAGGGCAGGATCTCACCCATCAGGGCCCAGCGGGCGACCAGTTCACCGCCGGCCAGGGCGCCTAGCGCCGTGCCGCCGATCCAACTGAGCCAGGCCAGCAGGGCGGCGCCGGTGTACCAACCGAGGCGCTGGGCGGCAGGCAGTTGCGGCAGGCGGGCATGGGCCAGGGCGAAGATCTGGTCGGTGAGGCCGTGCATCAGCCAGGGCCACAGACGGCTGGAGGTCAGCCAGGGGGCCAGGTTGGGGGCGTAGACCACATGACGCAGGTTGATCAGCAGCGTCATGGCCACCACCAGCCATAGCGGCGCTCCGGCAGCCACCATGCCGACGAACAGGAACTGCGAGGCACCGGCATAGATCAGCGTCGAGATCGCCACGGCTTCCCAGGCGCTGAAGCCGGCTTGGGTCGCGATCAGCCCGAAGGAGATGGCCACCGGCACATAGCCGCCGAGCAGCGGGATGGCCTCGCTCACGCCGGTCAGCCAGGGGCGGGTGGGCGAGGAGGCGGCTTGCAGGCTCATGACGTGGGTTCCTCGTGATAGACGACGCTGAGCAGCAGCGTGGCCCAGGTGTCTCCGGTGCGGTAAAGGTGGGGGCGGTCTGCGGCGAAGGTGAGGGACTCACCCGCCGAGAGAGTATGGGTGTTGCCTTCCGGACCGGCCTCCAGCGTACCGCTGATCAAGGTGAGCGTTTCACGGGCGCCGGGGTGTGGGGTTCGGCAAGGCGTAGGGTATGCGGTGCGCAGCGCATCCAGTAGGCGTCGACCTGAGGGTGATCCTTGCCCTGGTCGAGCAGGCGCACCTCCACGCCATCCTCGCCCAGGGGTACGGCGATAGGTGCCACCAGGGTGCCGAAGGGCACCTTCAACTGCACCGCCAGGCGCCAGATAGTATCCAGGGTAGGGTTGCCGTTGCCCTGTTCGAGGCGACACAGGTTCGACTTGGCGATGCCGGCGGCAGCGGCCAATTGCGACAGCGACCAACCTTGCGCCTGGCGCAGGTCCTGCAGGTGTCGGCCCAGGGTGCCGAGCGAGAGCTTGTCCAAGATAGGTGGCCTCGAGTTGTTCCTTTTAATGAACGTTCTATAAAAGGAACGGATGGCTGTCAACCCTCACGCTCAGCTCTTGTCGCTCGGCTCAGGTGTCGTGCGGCGCCGTCAGACGAACTCCGAATCGTCGGTTCTCACGGTCACGCCACCCTCCTCGCCGGGTACCATGATCATGAACTCGCCATTACCGAGGTAGGTGACGTCGTGGCCGTCGCGGGTGCGGAAGGCGGGTGAGCCTCGCGTTGCGCCGGCGTGCTGCAGTTCGCTGAGGTCGCGTACGCTGACGAACATGTCGATCATGTACTCGCGTCCCTGGTCGTCGAAGGCCATTACGGTCCTTTCGTGCTGGGTCATGGCGTTACCCTCCGGGAAGTTTCCTCCCATGCATCCCTTACCCATAGCAACACGGTATCGGCTTGGCGAGCGATTCGAGTGCTAGTGCTTTAGCTGGCTGGCCCAGCGAACCGGCCCCATCATCCAGGCATCGGTGGTCGTGGGCCACGGCGGGCGCTAGCCTGACAGACACGGGCAAGCAACCGAAACCAGGCAAACGGAAGGTGACATGGGCGAGACCTATCGCGAAGGGCCGATCATCCGCTCCTTGCTGGATACCGACTGGTACAAGCTGACCATGATGCAGGGTGTCCATCACCAGTATCCGAACGCCAGTGTCACCTGGGAGTTTCGCTGTCGCGACGCCGAGCCGCTGGAGCGCTACATTCCCGAGATTCGTGAACAGATCGACCGCCTGGCCACGCTACAGCTGTCTCGCGAAGAGTCAGCGTATCTGGCGCGCTTCCCCTACATGTCGCCCGACTTCATCCGCTTCCTGGAGCTGTTTCGCTTCCGGCCGGAGTACGTCCAGGTCGGCATGCAGGGCAGCGAGCTGTGCATCGTCATCGACGGGCCCTGGTCGCACAGCATCCTGTTCGAGATCGTGATACTCGCCATCATCAGCGAAGTGCGCAATCGGACTCTCTATCCGAATGTGGAAATCGACCAGGCCGTGGCGCAACTGCGCCGCAAGCTCGAGGCGCTGCGCGAGGCCTACACGCCCGACCAGCTTGCCGGCTTCAACCTGGCCGACTTCGGCACGCGGCGGCGGCTCTCCCAGCCGGTCCAGGAGGCGATCGTCGAGGTCATGGAGGTGGAGTTTCCGGGCAACTTCGTCGGCACCAGCAACGTCGACATCGCGCGGCGTCACGGCATCAGCCCGATGGGCACCATGGCTCATGAATGGATCATGGCGCACCAGCAACTGGGCAGTCGTCTGGTGGACAGCCAGCGTGCCGCGCTGGAAGCCTGGGTGCAGGAGTATCGCGGCTACCTGGGCATCGCGCTGACCGATACGGTCACCCTCGATGCCTTCCTGCGCGATTTCGATCTCTACTTCGCCAAGCTCTTCGATGGGTTGCGGCACGACAGCGGCGATCCGCTGTGGTTTGCCGAGAAGTGCATCCGGCACTACGAGTCGCTGGGCATCGACCCGATGACCAAGACGCTGATCTTCAGCGACAGCCTGACCTTCGATAAGGCCATGCGGATCAAGACGGCGCTGGAAGGGCGAATCAGGACCAGTTTCGGTATCGGCACTAGCCTGACCTGCGATGTGCCGGGGGTGAAGCCGATGAACATCGTGATCAAGATGGTTTCGTGCAACGGCCAGCCGGTAGCCAAGATCTCCGATTCGCCGGGCAAGACCATGTCGCGCGACGAGAGTTACGTGAGCTATCTCAAGCACGTCTTTGGCGTGGACCGGGCCTATGGGGCTCGATGAGTCCCGCCCCGTTCCCGTGAGCAGGCGAGGCGGGCGTTCAAGCGTCAGGCCATCGAGGGTAGCCGGGCCGGTGCGTTCGGTGTCGAAGCTTGCGGGGCCGGCGAGTCGATCAAGGGCGCCTCGTGAGCCTGCGCTTCCAGGCGGAAGCGTGAGACCACCTCGCGCAATGCGCTGGCCACGCCTTCCAACTGCTCGGCGGACTCGCTGGCCTGCAATACCATGGCGGCATTCTGCTGGGTGGTTTCGTCCATGTCGGAAACCGCGCGATTGATCTCACCGATGCCCGCCTCCTGCTCGCGAGAGGCGTTGGCGATCTCCTGCATCAGGTGGTTGATGTCGTGCACGGACTGGCGGATCGCTTCCACGGCCGCACCCGCCTTGTCGGCACCAGTGGCGCCCGCCCTGGCCTGGTCGACGGAGCTTTCGATCAGCGTGCGGATCTCGGCAGAGGCATCGGCGCTGCGTGTGGCCAGCTTGCGGACTTCGTTGGCGACGACGGCAAAGCCCCGGCCATGCTCACCGGCTCGGGCTGCCTCGACGGATGCATTGAGGGCAAGGATATTGGTCTGGAACGAGATCTGATCGATCAGCGCGATGATATCCGTGATGCGTTCCGACCCTTCCCGCACCTCATGCATCTGCTTGACCAGTCCGGCCACGATGTGGCCGCCTTCTTCGGCCTGTTCGGCGACTCTCGCCATGGCCTGGCTGGCATCGGATGCGTTGCGGCTATTGCTCTGCACCGTTGCCGTGATCTCCTCCATGCTGGAGGCGGTCTGGGTCAGCGCCGAGGCCTGGCGCTCCGTGCGGGCGGAGAGATCCCGGTTCGCGTCGGCGATACGCGAGGTACCGGCAAAAACTGCTTCGCTGCTCTCGCGCACCTGCGACACCGTAGCGCGAAGCGCGGTCTGCATCCCGCGCAGCGTGGCGAAGAGTTTGGTGATCTCGTTGCGGCCAAAGACCTCGATCCTTTCACCCAGGTTGCCTCGCTCCATCTCCTGGAAGTGCTTGATGAGCTGCTCCATCGGGCGGATCAGGTTGTTGGTCACGCCCCAGAAGACGACCGCGATCATGATCAGTGCCGCGGCAAAGACTGCCACGATGGCCTTGCGGGTAGCGCTTACCACCCATTCGAAGTTGCCGGCACGAGCGGTGCCTTCCGCCTCGACGGTATGAAAGAAACCCACGGCATCGCGGTAGAAGTCGTCGTAGGCGGTGTGAGCCGTATCCCTCAGGCTGCGATAGGCCTCGAGCCTGCCTTCCTGCAGGGCGTGCAGTTGGGGCTGTAGAACTTGCGACACCAGGGTGTCGAAGCTGGCCGCGATTGGCTCGATGAGCGCGTCGTGACCGGCCTGCCGCGGCAGGGCCTCGAACTCGGCGAATACCTTGGTGACCTCCTCCAAGGCGGTACCGGTCTCGGCGAGCGGTCCGGCATCCGCCGTCCCACCCTGCTCCAGGGCCTCTTCGTAGTAGCGCGCCATGTCCAGGCGAGCGCTCAGCAGCATCGAGTTGGCCCGGTTCAGCGTGCCCTGCTGATGAACGTTGACCGCTTCGAAGGCATTGAAGTTGCGCTGGCTGTGAGTCACCGCCAGCAGGCCGATCGTGCTGAGCAGGGCAAGCATGGAGAAGAACCCAAGCAGAACCAGTGTCCAACTGGCACGAATGGTAAGGTTGTGCACAAATCTCATCGTTTAGTGCTCCATGTCTGTATTCAGTTTTTGTATACAAATACAGAGCCCTGATGAATTGCGCCACCCCTGATCAAAGGGAGAGATTCAACGCTACGTTGATCTTGGGCTTGGGCTTGGGCTTGAGAGAGGGAGTGCGGCAGGCCGTGAGCCGGCCTGCCGCGGGTCAAGCAGGTGCTCAGCTTGCTTGCTTGTTGACGTCCTGCTTGGCTAGCTTGCTCAGCTTGTCATCGGTGGACTTCTCCTCCTTGAGTGTCTCGGCGAGTATCTCCTTGGCCTTGGTATGGCCCAGTTGCTCGGCCAGTTCGCACAGGGTGCCGTAGGCAGCGATCTCGAAGTGCTCCACTTTCTGAGCCGCAGCGATCAGGCCGGCATCGCGCACCGGGCCCTTCTCGGTGGAGTCGATCAGCTCTTCGCCTTCCTGAATCAGGCTCTCCATGGCATGGCACTTGAGCCGTTTGACACGTATGTCGGGGATGGAATCGGCGGCTTGCTCGATACGCTCCAGCTGGCCTTGCGTCTCCTCCAGATGATGCTGGAAGGCCTCTACCAGCTTCTCGTTATCGGCGGCGCGAGCCATCTTGGGCAGCGCGCGGGTGATCTGCTTCTCGGCGCTGTTGGTTTCGGAAAGCAGGCGCACGAACAGTTCCTGAGCGTTCTTGATGACCATGATGAGGTTCCTCCTCTAGCTGGGTTCCAGATCCATCTTGATGACTCACGGCCTCTCTAACGTAGCAGGCGCTCGCGCGTAGTTTCTTTGCTGAACGGCGACGATATGTGTGGGAATGAAACCCATGGCAGTGAAGGGCCGGCAGGGCTGGTCGGTACCGGCGTCTTCAATCTGGGGTCAGGCGTTTTCGCTGCGTCGCCGTACCCGCTGTTTGGCATAGTGGCGAAAAGCCTGCTGCACGACCAAGCGTAGCTCCTCGTCATCCCATGGCTTGGTCAGGAATTTGTAGATGGCACTTTCGTTGATTGCCTCGGTGATGGTCTTTAGGTCGGTATAGCCCGAAAGCACGATCTGTACCGTATCGGGATACAGCTCCTTGGCTCGGCGCAGGAATTCCGTGCCGCTCATTTCCGGCATTCGCTGATCGCTGATGATCACTTGCACCGTTTCGGTCGCTAGCAGTTCGAATGCCTCTTGGGCACTGGTCGTCGTCAGGACCCGATAACCGTCCCGGCGCAACACGCGCTTGAGAGCTCGCAGGATATTGGCTTCGTCGTCCAGCAGCAGCAGTGTTTGCCCGCCCTGATGGCCTTCGCGTTGCTTCCGGCCAAGGTTCTGGGCCTGATAGTGTTCATCCAGGAAGGTGATGAGCTCCTCCAATGGCATGGGTGGGGCAAAGTAATAGCCCTGAAAGTTTTCACACAGGTGCTTTTGAAGGTAGCCGTACTGTGCTTGTGTCTCGACACCTTCGGCTACCACTCGTAGCTGGAGCTGGGTGGCGATAGAGGCCACACCCTGAATGATGGCTGCGTCGCGATGGTCGCTGATAACGTCCTTGATGAAGGAGCGGTCGATCTTGATCTTGTTGATCGGAAGATACTTGAGGTAGCTCAGGCTGGAAAATCCGGTGCCGAAGTCGTCGATGGCAATGCCGATACCGTGGGAGCGAATTTCATGCAGAGTCTCGATGACATTATCCGTACTCCCCATCAGTATGTTCTCGGTGAGTTCGAGTTCAAGCAATGAGGCATCGAGCCCTGTGGATTCGATCACCTGCAAGACCTCCGGTACGAAACAGCTGCGCTGGAACTGCAGGGGAGAGACGTTGACCGACATGACATATGGCTCATGCCCAAGCTCGTTGAGTCTCTTGTTGGCGCGGCAGGCGGTTTCCAATACCCAGTCGCTGATGGGTACGATCTGCCCGTGCTCTCGGCGATATCGATGAAGTACGCTGGTGAAAGATAGCCTTTTTGAGGATGTTTCCAGCGCAGCAGAGCTTCAAATCCAAGAATCCTGCCGCTGGGGCCGTGTACTTGTGGCTGGTAATGGAGCTCGAATTGGCCTTCCACCAAGGCGCGCTGGAGTTCGTTGCGTATTGAAAGATGCTGGCTAACTTTTTCGTTTAGGTCGGAAGAGAAGAAATGGTAAGTGTTGCGTCCTTTTTGCTTGGCCTGGTACATGGCCAAGTCAGCCTGCTGCAGCAGTGCCTGTGGATGTGTTGCACCACCAGAATATAGCGATACTCCAACGCTGGCTGTCAGATAGAGTTCATTGGCGTCGATATGATAGGGGCATGCTATTTCAGCCAGTATGGGCTCAATGAGACGAGCACACTCCTCTTTCCCTTCGAGCAGGTTTGGAAGAACCAATACGAATTCATCCCCACCGAAGCGAGCAAGACTGTCTTCGGGGCGTAGCTGTCGTTCCAGGCGACGGGAAACCTCGATCAGTACGTTATCGCCTGTCTCGTGTCCTAATGTGTTGTTGATTGGCTTGAAGTCGTCCAGATCAAGAATGAGGACGGCCAAGTGACGATGGGAAAGTGCGGCGGCCTCGCACGCCCGGTGTATGGTTTTTTCGATCGAGGCTCGATTGGCGAGGCCGGTCAGTGCGTCATGAGTGGCGCTATAGGTCAGTTGCGCCCTATACTCCCGCTCCGAAGTAATGTCGTTCTGCACACCAATGAAGTGGGTGACGTTGCCTTCGTCATCACGCACGGGAGAAATATAGAGCTCGTTCCAAAAGGGGGACCCGTCACGACGATAATTACGTATCACCACATGAATGTCGCGATGCCCAGAAATTCCTTTCCTTATGGCGTTACGAGCGCTCTTCGCCGTGCCTTCACCTTGGAGAATGCGGCAGTTCTGTCCAATGATCTCGTCGCGGCTGTAGCCGGTCATGCGCTCGAAGGCCGCGTTGACATAGATAATGGGTAGATCCGGTTGGCTTGCATCAACGATGGTGACTCCATTGATGCTCGATTCGACACTTCTCTCAAGAACACGCAATCGTTTTTCCGCAACCTTGCGTGTACTGACGTCTTGAAAGTAAACGGCCAGGCCTTCTTCGGTTGGGTAGGCATGTACTTCGAACCAGGCCATGAGACGCGAGCTGTACTCTTCGAATATCATTGGCCTGCCTTGTTCAACGGCCAGGCGATACTCGGTTTCGAAGCGCGTTCCCTGTACCTCAGGAAAGCATTCCCAGACAACGTGGCCCAACAGGTCTGCTCGCTTGTGTGCCAACAAGCGTTCAGCCTCGTTGTTGAGATAGCTGAAGCGCCATTTGTCGTCCAGCGTCAGGAAGGCGACGGTCATCGACTCAAGGGTACGGGTCAGTCGAGTCGCTAGCCGGGAAACTTCCTGGCGTAGCTGCTTCTGTTCGGTGATGTCCTGGGTGGAGCCCTGAATTTGTACGATATCGCCGTTGGCATCGCGCACGGCCTGGCCCAGAATGCGCACCGTGATTTCACGGCCGCGGCCCGTAGTGACTGTAACTTCCTCGTCGAATGGGGTGCCGTCGTGCTTGCAGGCTTCGAGGCAGTCGAATAGCCGTTTGTGGCAATGAGCCGGGTAATAAGCGATGGCCTCTTCCACAGTGGGCTGGAAATCGGCTGGTTCGTCATGTAGGACGCACACTTCCTTGGACCACACGGCACGATTCCTGAGTAGGTCTATGTACCATCCGCCGATAAGGGCCGTGTCGCCGACGATACGAAAGAGGCGTTGGTTTTGTGCCAGTTCCTCGCGTCTACGTTCCGTCAGGCGCAGCAGGCCGAGGCTGACTGTCAACAGGTAACTGAAAAGAAGACCGCCCACTAGCGTTATCGTTGGCATGATCGAAGAGCGCTTCAGGTGCTGCTTGCTCATGTAGCTGATCAGCCGCCAATGATGGCCATCCGCCAAGGTGACACTCTTCTCGCCGATGGGAAGCAGCTCGGACATGGGCAAATGGGGGGCGAAGGAGAAGAGAGGCTGTCTGCCCTGCTGCACCTGGAAAACGAAGCGCTCTCCACTGTGCTCATGCAACTGCTCGAACAGTGTGGTGACATCCAGGTTGGCGATCAGCCAGTGCTGCATGCGTGTCGGAATTTGCAAAGGGAAAGCAATCAGCAGGTTCTGTCTCTCGCCGCTTCTAAGGACCGGGCTAAGCTTGGCCGCCTGGAAACCAGGGGAGTCGCTTAGCCAGCCGGAGCCGCCCGCCAAGGCAAAAAGTGGCTGAGCCGGTAGTAGGCTAGCGGCTGGGTGGCCTTAAGCATGAGCGGTTCAAGCTGGTGGCTGAAGACGCCAATGAGATTGAAGGCAGGGAAGTGGGAGAGGTAGCTCTCCATTTCCTGCCGCCAAAGGGGAGGGGGAGGGAACTCGCCCAATGCTTCCCAGCGCAGGGCCTGGCGCTCCAGCAGTTGAACGTGGTCGTTCAGCTCATGCTTGATGCTGGCTTGTAGTTGAGCCAGTTGATGCTCGCTGCTGGTGGTCAGGTGTTGCAGGCTCTGCTGGCTATAAGCCAGCCAGCCACTGCAGACGAATAGTGTGCCTACGACACCAGCGGCCAAGGGGAGTTTACCGAGCTTCCCTTTCTCGGCAAGACATGCCTTGGGCAGTATGATGATGGCCAAGCCGCTTGCCGAAATATATAGGCTGCCTACGCTACTGGCCTGGTGATGGGCAAAGTGCTGTACGCCGCCATGCAGGAGCTCCGGCATCGGTAACCAGCCCAGGGCCAGGGTAAAGATACCCAGCGCAAGCAGTAGCCAACCCAGGGTCGTGGCTAATCGCTGCATGGGTTGGTTATGAAAGGCGCTGGCAGTCAGCGCGATGCTCTGAAGGAGAAAGATGGCGCTCATGTGATTGCCATCGCTTCTCAGAACGCGAGGGAGCTGGTCCATTACGGGAAACGACGCTAGCAGGCCATGGATGCCCAATCCCAATAGCGGCAAGGCCCATACGAGACTCAATCGAGAGGCTCCAAGCAGCCGGCAGCCCAAGGCCAGGCCAAAGAAGGCGATAGCCAGAGAGGTTTCGGGCATGAGAACCTTTATTGGGTTGCTCTCATGGCCCCAAAGCGACACGCTGTTCAGCAGCCCCAGGCTTCCTAGCGTCAGGCAGGCTACGGCCAGCAATATCAGGTAGGAGTGGCAGAGCAGGGTACGTCGCTTCACTTCGCTACTTTCGAGCGCAAGGTCATGAGGTGTGCTCATTCCGGATCCCCGTCAGGCATCTTTACCCATAGCACATAGCGGGTTCCCTCGGTTTCTTCGAAACGGATCAGGCGCTCGATCAGGTGCTGGGTCAGCTGCTTGCCTTCATTGAGCAGCAACATTCCGCTTTCAGAGTGCAGGTCGCGTACCAAAATCATGCCGGGTTCGAGGCGACGCGAATCGAGCGACTTGATAGCGGCGCCCCCCAGGCCAAGATCAGGAGCCTGCTCGATGCACAGTGTCACGAATGCCTCGCACATTGCGGGGTCGTAGACTCGGCCTGACAGCTTGCGTAGCAGTTTCAGGGCATCATCCCGCGGCAGGCGACGCTGTAGCACCATTCCCCGTTGGAGTTCGATGAAGTCAACGGCGAGTCCCAGCAGGCGTGCTCCATAGGGTATCTCTTCGCCCTTGAGCCGATCGGGGTATCCGCTACCGTTCCAGCGCTCGCGATGATGGCGGATGACTTGCGCCGTATCCTCGAGATAGTCGAGCGCCATCAACAGGCCTTCACCTGTCACTGGGTATCGCTTGTAAACTTCACGATCCGTGGTGGATAGCCTATCGGAGGGGGTGGACAGCAGGCGGTCGCTCCAGGTCATCTTGCCGAGGTTGTAGAGCGATGCCGCCATGAGCAAGCTGCGCTGTGATTCCTCATCGCACTGATGAGTCTCCGTAAAGGCCTTGATCAGATCCCTGACCTGGGTATTGGTTTGCAGATTGCGTGGTAGCCTCTGATTTATCAGGCTGGAAAAGACCTGGGTTGCCGTCACATAGCTTCGCTTCAGCTCACCGTAGGCCAATTCCAGCATGTCGGCGACTTGTTGAAGCTCGCTGGTACGAATCTGAACCCGCTCTTCGAGGTGCGCATTGAGTGAGCTCAGCTCCTGGTTCTGAGCCTGCGTCAGCGCTTCCAGGCGGCGACGCTCGCGTTCTGCCAGTTGATGTTCCAGGGCCTGCCGAATGGTGAGGCGTAGCTCATCATCGTTCCAAGGCTTGGAAATATAGCGGTAGATTTGCCCTTCGTTGATGGCACGAATGGTCGAGGTCAGGTCGGCGTGGCCGGTCAGCATCAGGCGCCGGCAGTCGGGCCAGGTCTGCTGGATTCGGCTTAACAGCTCCGCGCCATCCATGCCAGGCATGCGTGAATCCGACACCACCAGGTCGATGGGCTCATTCTGCATGATCTCCAATGCTTCCTCACCATTGTGAGCCATCAACAAGCGATAGCCCTCCCGACGCAGGACCCGGCGTAGCGCCTGAAGAATGTTGGGCTCATCGTCCACCAGCATCAAGCTGGCGACAGGAGCCTCGGAGTTCACGGTCATTGCAGTCATGCTGGCCTTGTACGGTAATGTTACTTAGTCTGAGTGATGGGCAGTCTGGGTAATGGGCAACCAGACGCGGAACCGACTGCCCTGGCCCTCATTGCTTTCCACTTCGATATGCCCACCGTGCTTCTGCACAATGCTTGAGGACAGCGCGAGCCCGAGGCCCGTGCCTTCCCCATCGTCTTGGTAGTGAAGAAAGGTTCGAACAGGCGCCCGATATGCTCGGACTTGATACCGCGCCCGCTATCTTCCACTTCGAACCAGACCATGTCGTCCGTACGGCCAGTGCTCAGGGTGATGGTTCCTCTGCCTTCGATCGCATGGGCGGCATTGGTGAGCAAGTTGAGGGCTACTTGATTGAGCTGGGAAGGCAGGCACTCGATCTCGGGGATGTCTCCATAATTTTTTACGATATCGGCCTTATATTTCAGCTCGTTACTTGCCAGGCTCAGGGTCGAGTCGAGTCCACGGTGCAGGTCGGCGGGCAGGAAGGTTTCTTCTTCAATATGCGAGAAATCCTTGAGCGCAGTAATGATGTTCTTGACCCGGCCTATTCCTTCTTCCGATTCGCTTATCAGGGCCTGTACATCCTCCCGGATATAACTGTATTCGAGCTTTTCGATAAGGCTTTTCAGTTCCTCGAGGCTACTCACTTTTTCTGCTGCATCGATGATCTTGATCAGATCCTCGACATAACCTGCCAAAGCCTTGAGGTTGGAAAAAACGTAGCCAATGGGGTTGTTGATCTCATGCGCTACTCCAGCGGCAAGCTGGCCGATAGCCGCCATCTTTTCGGCTTGGAGTAGTTGGGCGTCGACCTCGGCGAGGTCACGTAGCAAATGTTTCGTCTGGTTCATGGCGAGTTCCGGCATGCGTGTCTTTCCGGGGCTGGCGCTTCGCACTGCGTCGTGCCAGGGGCGACGGGAGCAGAAGGATGAGCCTGACCATGATATCGGCGTTTTCTGGCTACGCTTTAGGTAGAATTAGAAATCTTTCTGTGGCTGGCTCTTTCACGCCAGCCTTCACCCCAGCCATGGACCTCGGCCAAGCGGCGCTCAGACTGTCGCTGGCAGGGCTTCCTGGGGACCCAGGGTTCGCAGCACTTCCTCCGTGGTCGTCAAGCCTTGCTCCACCTTGGCATGGGCGTCTGCGAGCAGCGGGTGGGGGGAGTCGCTGCGGACGAGCGCCTGTAGTTCCCATGGGTTACGCCCACTGGCAATGGCGCTGCGTAGAGTGTCGGTGATCAAGATCACCTCGTAGAGGCCTATGCGTCCCTCATAGCCACCATGGCATCGGTGACAGCCCATTGCTTGCCAAGCCGCAATCGGAGGCTGGGCGAAGGGGCCCCCAGAGCATCGCAGGCCGTGGGCGGCACCGGCTTGCGGCAGTGTTCGCACAACCTGCGTACCAGGCGCTGCATGACCACGGCATTCAAGCCGGAGGCGACCGTAAGCAGATCGGCGGGAGGCGTGAGCAGCCGTGCGAAAACATCGGCGACCGAGCTGGCCGTGATGGTCGTCAGCACCTTGCCGCCATATGCCGCCGTGTGCATGGCCTTGGCGATGACTCCGCTGTCCCGATGATCGTCCAGCAGTACGACATCGGGATGCTGGGCAAGTACGGCATCGAGCATGTCCGCTGAGCTATCGTGGTAATCCCGCACCGGTCTCGTTTGGGTCGCCCTATCGTTGGCGTACTGAGTGGGTTGTTCGATGGAAATATGGTGGCTCGATGAAGGACCATCCCTGAGCAAGGCGTGCAGCAGCATGGACTTCCCGCTGTCCGCGGGACCGGCGGACAGGATCATGCCCTGGGGCCTGGCGCTGGCGTGTCGCAGCAGGCGCAGGTGCTCCGCTGAGAGCCCCAGCTGTTCCAGCGCGAACACGGCGCTATTGCGTGGAGCAAGCCGAACGTAGACTTGCTCGCCATGAGTCGTGGGCAGCGTCGATACCGTCATGTCCAGGATGGACATGGGGGTTTTGACGGTAAGGTGGCCTTCCTGGGGCGTTTGCTGTTCGGCCACGTCCAGCTCGGCCATGAGCTTGAGGCGGGATACCACGGCCACCAGCAGGCTGGAAGGAATCTGGATGGTATCCTGCATGATGCCGTTGATACGATAGCGCACTGAGATCGCATCCAGGCGGGGCTGTATGAGAATCCCTCGGGCACCTGCGTTGACGGCTTCGAGCAAGATGCCATTGGTCAAACGAACCGCAGGCGGCTCAACCGAGCTGGTGAGGAGTTGCTGGAGGTTTTCGGCAGATTCGGAATCGTCGAGGACGATCTCGATGTCCTCATAGGGATCTTCTTCCTCTGCGGCAGTATCGTTCAGCCACATGTAGCGTTCGGCAGCCTCTTCCAGCTTTGCCATCAGTTGCTCGACCCGACACAGCAAGGGGCGAATGGTACAGCCTGTTGTCGTGGTCAGTGCTTCTATCAGACCGATATCGAGCGGGTCGGCCATTGCCAGGTCCAAGCGCGCTCCTTCCCGCCGGCAAGGGAATATCCACTGTCGCATGCAGGTGGATGGAGCCAGGATGGAAAATAGGGAGAGATCGGTCTCCACCTCACGAAGGTCGATCTCCTCGCACAGCTTCTCATCCCGGAGCAATGCGTAGAGCTGCTGCTCGTCCACCCACCGGCCATCCACGACGATTTGGACCGCAGGTTGTTGGGATCGATGTATCTGGCCGTGCAGGCGCTGCAACTGGCGGGTGTTGATCAGGTTCTGGTCGTGCAGGAAGAGAAGCAACTGGTTACGCGAAGGGATGTCCAGCTCCATCAACTCCAGCTCCGGGCCGCGCAGGTTGCCTTTCCCGGCCGAGTTCCTGCGCTGCCTCAGCTCGAACTGCTCCAGCGCCATGGCCACCGTGAGCCGCAGATCGTCATCGTTCCAAGGCTTGAGGTTGAAGCGATAGACCGCGCCATCCTTCATGGAACCCAGGACCACCTCCGAGTCCGCATAGCCGGTCAGCATGATTCGCAGGACGTGTGGCCAACGCTTGCGCACGATATGCAGCAGCTCATTGCCATCCATACCCGGCATCTTGAAATCGCTGACAATGAGTTCGACCGACTCACTTTCCAATATGGTGAGAGCCGCTTCGGCGCTTTCAGCGAAGCGCAGCTCATAATTTTCCCGGTGAAAAACCCGGCGCAGCGCCGAGAGAATGTACGGATCGTCATCCACGAAGAGAAGGCGATAAGGCCTGGATCTCTCGTCGGTTGTTTCCGTTGGCGGAGGGTTTCCGGTGAACAGGGCGCTGTAGCGTTTCTTCATGGCGAGGGCCATCGGGTCGGTAGGCGTAGGGTGAGAGTGGTGCCATTGCCTACGCGACTGGTGAGTACTACGTCGCCGTGATGCGCCTTCACCGCATCACGCACGACGGATAGACCCAGGCCGGTACCCTTGCCAACTGCACGAGTGGTAAAGAAGGGCTCGAAGGCACGGGCAAGCGTCTCTTCGTCCATCCCATGACCGTTGTCGGTAAAGACGATCTCTACCATATCCTCGTCCAGGCGTGTCGAGACGGTGACCTGACCTTCATCTTCCACGGAGTGCAGGGCATTGCTCATGGCGTTGTAGATCGCCTGCCCGACCCGGGCCGGGTACCCAGGTATCCTGGGCAGGCTGTCCAACTGAAGGGAAACGGTGGCGTTGGTCTGCAGTTCGGATTGCAGCAGCTTCGTTGCGGTCTTGACCAGTGCGTTGAGGTCGAAGTCGTGAAAATCGCTCTGGTCGATGTTAGCGAAGTGGCGAATGTCCCGAATGATGCGGGAAATCCTGCCCGCACCGTCCAGCGATTCGGCCAACAGGCAGTGAAAATCCTCGATCAGTTCCTGATGCGATGCTTCATCGGCTTCGGAGGTAAGGTCGTTAAGGTACTCCTTTGCCGTGTGAAGGTTGCTGGTAATGAAGCCGATGGGAGTGTTGATTTCGTGTGCCATGCCCGCCGCCAGCTGGCCTACCGCCCTCAGGCGAGCGCTCTCGTAAAGACGCTGCTGCGATTCGCGAATCATTTCGACCTGGCTATCGACCTGCTCCTGTAGTGTCTCGGAGAGGTGACGATAGCGGGCCTCGGAGACCTGCAGCGCAGCATTCTGCTCCTGCAACTCTTGATAGCTTGCCTGCGAGGCGCTGCGGTGCAAGTTGGCGGCAAGGCGATACTTGCCGGCATGAAACACCAGTAGCTCCAGCATCGAGGCGGCTGCCTCGCGCTGAGGAGGTGAGAGGTCGGCCTTGAGCCAGGCGACGGGTTCGAGATTGAATTCGATCGCCGTCGCCTGGTCCTCAGGAACAGATAGCAGAGTCAGCTTGACCCCACACAGTTTGGAGAGAAGGGCAAGGGCTTGCTCCACCTGGGCGGGCGACAGCAATTCAGCAAGCGTGAGGTCTTCGCTGGCATCGAACATGTTAGGGCTCGCGACACTGAGTGAGATAAGCGATCAAGTCGGCTTGGTCGATCCCATGCCGGGTCGACAGCGAATGCGTTGCATCGACGACGGGGTAGAGACGTTCCAGCAACTGTTCGAACGTTTCAACGACACCGGTCCCTTTCAGTGCACTTGAGAGCGACAGCGGCCACCAGGGTGTGCTCTTCCAGCGCTCTGCCAGCTCATCCTCATCGACGATCCTGCCAAGGTCGCGCTTGTTGAACTGAACGACCAGGGGGAGGCTTTCGATATCCAGTCCTACCTTGTGCAGATTGCTGGCCAGGTTGTCGAAGGAGGTGGCGTTGTTCTCCTGCTGGTTCAGCTGTGAATCCGCCACGAAGATCACGCCATCGGCCCGCGACAGCACGGCTTTCCGCGTGCTGTCATGCTCCACCTGGCCTGGCACCGTGTATAGCTTCACACGCAGGTCGAGCGTTTGTTTCTCCCGAAAGCCAATCGGCAGCATATCGAAAAACAAGGTGCGGTCGTCGCGGGTCTCCATGACCATCAGCTCGCCCTTGCGCTGAGGACTCAACCTTGCATGCAGCTGTAGCAGGTTGGTTGTCTTGCCACTCATGGCGGGGCCGTAGTAGACGACCTTCAGTGTGACCTTGCTGGGCATGGGTACGACCTGTGTGTTGCGGTATTTCTCGACGCTATCGGTTGCGGTCGTCCGGCTACTGGTCAGTGCAGCTTCGAATTCTGTCAACGGACGCGTCTATCCGGGGTGTCCCGGCATGTAACGATGTCTTTTTGACCTATCGGCCAGGACGGCCGAATCTTTAATAGGCGCGAGGGAGGGGGATGGGGAGACGTCCATCGGGTTCTGCGAATGCGGGCATGATTCGCGCCTGCTACTGCCAGCTTCTATAACTGTGGGCAGACGGATGACGAAAGGAGTCGTTATGGAATCGATATGGACACTGGGCAGTCGGGGCGTGGCGGAACACCCTTCTCTCAGCGGTGAAGCCGATGCCGATGTCGCCATTGTCGGAGCCGGCATCACCGGGCTGACCGCTGCGTTGCCGCTGGCCGAGGCTGGCTTCAAGGTCATGGTGCTCGAGGCGGGAACGGTGGGAAGTGGCGTCACGGGTGGCTCCACCGGCAACCTCTACGCCACCCTGGCATCGGGGCAGGCGCCGTTGCGCCACAAGTGGGGCGACGAAGTGGCCGCCGAGGTGGTACGGGCCAGGGGCGAAGCGGTCGATCATGTCGAAGCGCTGGTGAAGCGTTTCTCCATCGACTGTCAATTCCAGCGCCAGCCAGCCTATCGCCTGGTGGCCGACGAGCGCCAGCATGCCGGGCACGACCTGAACGAAGAGCTCGATGCGCTGGTCAGCGCCGGGCTCGAGGTCGAAATGACAAACGCTCCCGGGCTTCCCTTCGACAGCTGGGGCTTGCGTATCGCCAACCAGGCTCAGTTCAACCCGCTGCATTATGTCCAGGGGCTGGCCAGTGCGCTGCTCGGCGAAGGCGTGGTGATTCTCCAGCACAGCCCGGTGCGCGAGATCGAGGCGGGCAAGGGGCGGCTCAGGACCGACGAGGGCAGCGTCACCGCGAAGCATATCGTGCAGGCGACCCACACCCCGAAGGGGATCAGCCTGGTCCAGGCGGGAATGCCGGTCTCGCGGGAGTACGCGGTCAGTGCGCGACTGAGCAGCGGTGAGTATCCCGAGGGCATTCTCTGGGTGCTCGACCCCTTTCACTCGCTGCGCAGCTACCGCCATGGCGACGACCAGTACCTGATGGTCATTGGCGAGAAGCACCCGACCGGTGAGCATCGCGGCGATCACTATCAGCTGTTGCGCGAGTACCTGGCCGCACGCTTCGACGTGGAGGCTTTCACCCACCACTGGTCGGCCCAGCAGTACACCTCGCCGGATGGCCTGCCCTACATCGGGCGCATGCACGGCCACGACAATCTCTACATGGCCACCGGCTTCGCTGCCGATGGCCTGGTATGGGGCACGTTGGCCGGCATGCTCATTGCCGACCAGATTCTCGAACGCGCCAATCCATGGCAGGCACGCTTCGGCGCGCGGCGCATCACCCCGGGAAAATCGGCGCTGCAGTATGCCAAGGAGAACGCCACCGTCACCAAGCACATGGTGAAGGATTACCTGGGCACCGAGAAGCTCGACAGCTTCGATGCCATTGCGCCAGGGCAGGGCCGGGTTGCCACCGTGGAGGGCGAGAAGCTCGCCATCCATCGCACCGAGGCCGGTAAACTCAAGGTGCTCTCCGCGGTGTGTCCGCATATGAAGTGCATCGTGCACTGGAATGCCAGCGAATCGACCTGGGATTGTCCCTGTCATGGCAGCCGCTTCGACACCGACGGCGAAGTGATCGAAGGCCCGGCCTATCATCCCCTGGCGCGGTCGGGTGAAAAGCTTTAGCCCTCCTCGTCGAAGGCTGGGCCTCGCGTGCCAAAGTGGCTGCGATAGGTGGTGGGAGTGACCCCCACTAGCTTGAGAAAAACGCGGTGCAGGCTATCCAGGCTGGAGAAGCCCGAACGTTCGGCAATACGCGCCAGGGGCCAGCGGGAGGTTTCCAGCAGCGTCTTGGCACGGTCGACTCGTGCCTGCTTGACGAAGCGGGCAGGGGTTTCACCGATTTCCTCGCGAAAACGGCGTACGAAGGTGCGTTCGCTCATGCCGAGACGTGCCGCCATTGCCGGTACGCTGAGGTCACCGGTCGGATCGTCGAGAATGGCGGCAACCAAGGGCGATAGACGTGAGCTTGCGGCAGCTTGGGCTCGCAATGCCGTACTGAATTGAGCCTGGGAACCGGGTCGGCGCATGAACAGGACCAGGTCGCGAGCCACACCGAGAGCCACATGCGGCCCGCAGTCAGCTTCGACCAGGGCGAGGCAGAGGTCGAGCCCTGTCGTCACTCCGGCCGAGGTGTAGTAGGGCGGCTCGGCAGTGTAGATGGCGCCATGGTCCACCTGAATGTCAGGCCACATTTGTTGTAGCGTATCGCATGCCGACCAGTGCGTAGCTGCCCGTCGACCGCGCAGGAGCCCGGCTGCTGCGAGCACGAAGGCTCCGGTACAGACACTGGCCACACGGCGGACTCGTGGAGCGCGCTCCTGCAGCCAGGCAAGCAGGTCGGTTTCTGCCGCAACCCGTCGCAGTCCTTCCTCACTTCCTCCAGCAATGATCAACGTATCCAGTGACTCCGGTAGCGCCGTCAGGGGGAGGGTTCCGGCGACTCGCAAGCCAGCATTGGAGACGATATCTCCACCATGCGGTGAGGCCAGCAGAACCCGATAGGCAGGAGCTGTTGCAGGACAGTGAGTATTGGCCTTGCTGAAGACTTCCATCGGTCCGATCAGGTCGAGCGACTGAATGCCATCGAAGCCGATCAGGGCAATGGTAAGGGGGCCGAGGTAGAGGTTCGCATTGGCGTATTTTGCGATGACTTTGTCATTTACGCCAGCGCGGGGCATGACGCAGCATGAGCGGAACGCTGTCTGGAGATACCCTGATGTCTGCACGATACCTCCCTTGGCTGGCTGGCCTGACTTTGCTGCTCTGCTCCGTGATCGCCGTGGTGGGATGGCGATACGTCAGCCCGGGTTCAACGGTTCTGCCTGAGCACCGCCCCCTCGAGCTGCCTGCACCCAAAGAAGGGCGAAATCGTCACCTGGTAGCGGTCATGGGCGCCAATGAAGGCACCGAGACGACGGACTTCATGATCCCCTATGGCGTATTGAAAGCGTCGGGACAGTTTGAGGTGGTCTCGGTTTCTACTGGGCCAGGTCCTGTGCAGCTGCATCCAGCATTGACCGTACGGTTGGATCAGACCAGGGAAGCGTTCGACGCAGCGCAGCCAGAAGGGGCCGATATCGTCATCGTACCGGCGCTGCACCGCGCCGATGATCCAGAAGCCATCCAGTGGCTGCAGCGCCAGGCGGCGTCCGGTGCCGTTATCGTTGGGGTCTGCGACGGTGTGCTGACGCTGGCCCATGCCGGGTTGTTGCGAGACAAGTTGGCGACAGGGCACTGGTTCTCCTTAGGCAGACTGGGCCGGCAATTCAAGGATACGACCTGGGTTCGCGGCTGGCGCTTCGTGGCCGATGATCGTGTGGTAACGACCACGGGGGTGTCGGCCTCCCTTCCCGTTTCGCTGGCTCTCGTCGAGGCGGCGGCAGGTGCGGCCCATGCCGACCGCCTGGCCCTTGACCTCGGCATAGAGGACTTCGACGTGAGACATGACTCGGATGCCTTTGGCCTGTCGTTCGCGATGCTGCTGACCATCGCTCGCAACGCGCTGGCCTTCTGGAATCACGAACGCCTCGAATTGCCGGTCGAGGATGGTATCGACGAGATCGCCCTGGCGCTGAGCGCCGATGCCTGGTCCCGTACGTTTCGCTCCCGTGTCGTGGCGACCCACCCAGACAGGCGGTGGGTTCGATCCCGGCGCGGTCTGGTCATAGAGGCTGTGCAGGACATGGACGCGACCGAAACGCTGCAGCCAGTCATCGATCCCTCAGCTGCGGCGCTGGACGATACGCTCGTGGAGATCGGCGAGCGCTATGGAATGCCCACCGCCAGCTTGGTTGCCATGCAGCTCGAATACGTTTGGTGAGGCTCGATGTCGGTGCCGCATGAGCGTTAGCGTCATCAAGGCCACCGCCAGCAACAGCTCGGCCAGGTCGCCGCCGTAGTACATCAACTGGGCGGCGGCCTGGATCTCCTCCACGCCATGGCCGGTGCCGCGCGGCCACAGGTAGCCGTACATGAGCTTACCCAGCAGGGCGTGGGTGGCTACCGAAACGAACAGTACGCCCAGGCGTAAGCGCAGGCTCAGCCGGTGCGGCGAGGTGTCCGGGCCAGCGAGAATGGACCAGCAGAACAGGTATCCAGCTACCAGGAAGTGTAGGTGCACCCAATGGTGTAGGAGGGAGTTCTGCAACGAGGCGGCGTAGAGCGGGGTGAGATAGAGCAAGTACATGCCGCCGATATTGAGCAGCAGAGCGCCGAACGGGTGCGACACGAGGCGTATTGGCAGGCTCTGAAGAGTGCTGACAAGCCGGCGTGCCGCAGGCGTCGGCAGGCTCCTGAGCGTCAACGTCATCGGGGCGGCCAGCACCCACGCCAGCGGCGCCAGCATGCCGATCAGCAGATGCACGACCATGTGGCCGCGCAGGTCGTGGTGCGCCCAGCTCATCACCGGCGGGAACAATGCGATGGCCAGTAGCAGGCTGCCCAGCAGGAAGAAAATGCAGCGCCAGCCGCTCCAGCCGTGCTGGGTGCGCCGCTGGCGGCGAGCGGCCGCCAGATAGATCAGCGTGATGACGCCCAACACCAACAGCGGCAGCCACGACAGCAGCGAAGCCGCTATTGCGTGTTCAGTCGCACCGGGCACGGCTCAGCCCCGTTCCCGTCGCCTGGCGCGGCGATAGAGCGCCACGCCTACCAGCAGCAGGGCCACGGCGGTCAGGTTCCAGGTCAGATCGTAGACGAGCAGGTCGACGCCGTAGCGGATCTGGTGAATGCGCAGGATCTTGTGGCTGACGATCCCATCGAACAGCTGGAAGCCGCCCATGCCGAGGAAAAAACCGGCCCAGGCCCAGCGTGCTGCCAGTCGTCTGCGCTGGGCCAGGTCGACCAGCAGGAAGGCGCCGATCACGATGGCGAGCAGTTCGGCCGCATGCAGCAAGCCGTCCGAGAGGATACCGATGGTCGGCGTGGCATGGTCGAAGAAGTGGTGCCACTGCAGCAACTGGTGAAAGACGATCTCGTCGATACCGGCCATTACGCCGGCGCCCACCATCGCGGCGAACCACAGCGATCGCCGTGCATCGTGGGGGGTAGCGGGAGCCGGTGAGGGCTGGGGTGAGGTCATGGCATCCGTGCTCTGGTGAGTCTGTCGTCAAGCTAGACGGTCATCGGCACGACGACAAACCGACCGCGATTTGGCATCGCGAGCGGGTGGAAAGCCCACCTCGAAGCCCCGGGCATCGAGATGGCGGATGTTGCTGGGGCATCCCTCGTTGTCGAAGTCGACGAGTCCCAAGCCGCAACCGTTCCATAGTCGTTCACCGGCCTTGGCAAGGTCGGGGTCGCGAGGATGGATGGCCAGCCGGCGACGCTTGGTAAACCAGTTGAGCGGCGAGCGTGGCGCATAGAGCCAGCGGTTGAGCCGGTCGAACCAGTCGAGCAGGGTGACGGGGAAGGCGTTCTTGATGCCGCTGGAGGTGATCTGCCACAGCCTCGGGCCCGACTGGCGATGGCGCAACTCGATGTCGTAGGCGAAGGAGTAGTGCACGTCGCCGGAGAGAATCACGTAGTTGCCCGGCGTGCGCGAGTGGCGAAAGATGTTGAGCATGACGCTGGCGGCGCCGCGATGGGCCATCCAGTTCTCGGCATCCACCAGCAGCGGTTTGCCGGCCAGGGCAAAGAGCCGCTGCACCGCCTCGATGAGCTTGACGCCAAACATGGGCGCGGGGGAAACGATGATCGCCGAGGGCGCGTCGAGCATGCCCTCCTGAAGTTCAATCAATGCCTCCCAGTCCATCAGGCCCGAGGGGCGGGTGGGGTGGCGCTCGCTGCGCCAGCGCCGCGTGCGGGTATCCAGCACCAGCAGGGGAGGCGCGCCGGGTATGCGATATTCCCAGCCCTGAAAGCGCAGCAGTCGTTGCAGCAAGGCATCCTGCTCCTCGGCCGGGAGCCATCCTGCGTTCTGCTGGGCTTGCTCCATCAGCGTCGCGCTGTGTGCCGTGAGTTCGGCCAGGCGGTCGGGGTCGTTGCCCCAGCCCTGGCAGAGCAGGTAGGCCAGCAGGGCATTGCCGATGATGCGCCGCGAAAATGGGTGCCCGTAGGCGACCTGCTCCCAGTCGGCGGTCAGGTTCCAGTCGTCGGTCACGTCGTGATCGTCGAAGATCATCAGCGTAGGCAGGTGGGCCAGCAGGCGGGCGCAGGCGGGCAGTCCCTCCACGAAGCGCCCGATGATCGCCTGTTCGGTCTGGAAGCGCTGCTGCCACTCGTCGTCCAGCGGAGGCGGGGCGGTCTCGATCAGACGCCACGGCACCGGCGACCACGCCAGCAGGTACATGGCGATGACCTCGGCGAAGGTGATCAGGTGGTTATGGGCGTTGGCCGTGGTGAAGATCGGCTTGCGCACGCCGCCGAAGAAGCGCTCGCGCAGGGCGCTGTTGCTCTCGGTATCCGGCAGCAGCGCCTCGCGTCGGTAATAGGTGGCCGCGTCGCGATAGAGTGCCTGGCTGTCGGGCACGGTGGCGCCGGAGAGCGCCTCGTCGAACAGGCCCAGGCGTGCAACCAGGGCGTGGATGGCCACCAGCATGGGGCCGGCTACGTCGTCGGCATAGACCTGATCGCCGGTCAGCAGCAGCCAGGCCGGCCACTCCTGCGGTCGCCGGTGCCGCTCGGCGAGCCAGGTATCGGCGTGGGCCAGGCCATCGGGGCCGTCGTGGTGTGGCTTGCGACAGGAGCCGTGCAACAGCCGATGGTGCCGCTCGGCCAGCACGAAGCTGGGATAGCTCGCCTCTTCGTGCAGCAGATGGGGCGCCCACTCGGCGATGCCACGCTCCCCCGTGTCGTCGCGTACCTTCAGGTCGTAGGCGATGAGGATGCCGGTGGGCAGCGGCGTGGCCAGGGTGACATCGATCAGGTGCAGCCACGCATGCTCCCCTACGGCGATGCGCTTCAAGCGCTCATCGCTCAGCGTCAGGCGTCGTGGCGGCTGCCCTTCGGGATGCAGCATGAGCGCAAGCTCGAGCGGGCGCGAGGCCACCAGCCACATGACCAGGCGCTCGGGGGTCAGGCGTCGCAGCAGCGGGCCGGCCAGCACGTCCGGCAGGGGCGGGGTAACACTCATCGGGTACTCCTGTAGGGCGGCGAGGCTTTGCGCCATGGCTGGCGCGGAACACTCCAAGTGAGTAGGCTGAGCTGCGATTCGTTCAATTTCTGCTGATGGAGGCGGTGCCATGCTCGTAATGATTGTGGGTCTCGTGATCTTTCTTGGCGTCCACTCCATACGTATCGTTGCCGACGACTGGCGCGGCGAGCAAATCCGCAAGATGGGCGAGATGCGCTGGAAGGCGCTGTTCTCCGTGGTTTCCATCGTCGGCCTGGCGCTGGCCATCTGGGGCTACGGGCGCATGCGCCTCGATCCGACCTGGGTCTGGTTCCCGCCCACGGGGTTGCGTCACGCGGTGGCGTTGCTGATGATCCCCGCCTTCATCCTGCTGGTGGCGGCCTATGTGCCCAATAACCACATCAAGGCCAAGCTGGGCCATCCCATGGTGCTGGCGGTCAAGGTCTGGGCGTTTGCTCACCTGCTGGCCAACGGCCGCCTTGGCGACATCGTCTTCTTCGGCGCCTTCCTGCTCTGGGCCGTGCTCGACTTCCGCGCCGCCCGGCGTCGCCAGCCGGCGCCGCCTGTCGCCGCGCGTCCCGCCGGCACCGCCATCACCCTGGTAGGCGGGCTGATCGCCTACTACCTGTTCGCCTTCCACCTGCACGTGTGGGTGACCGGCGTGCCGGTGATGTAGGCAGAAGCGCTGGTTCGGTACGGACCTCAGGGCTCGAGGCCTAACAGTGCCTTGCCGCTTTCCATTTCGAATGGGACGGAGAAGTGTTCGTGCACCACCTTCCACTCGCCCTCGATGCGCCGGTAGCCGCTGGTCATGCGTAGCCAGCCCACCTGGGTCTCGCCCTTGTCGTTGATGCCGCCGCAGCGGTGCAGGGCATGGCAGAAGGCCACCTGCCCATCGGCATGGATCGCGACCTCATGCAGCTCAAAGAGCATCGGTCCTGGGCACATCTCCATGCATGTTTGCCAGTGGTCGCGGTAGGCTGCCACACCCTTGAATTGCAGCTTCGTCACCGCATCGAAGGCGACGATATCCGGAGCATAGTGGGCAACGATGGCATCGATGTCCTGGGCACGCACCGCGGCCATCCAGCTTTCCAGCTGTTCCAGCACCGCGGCCTCAGCGGACAGGCCGATATGGGTCGTCATGGGTTGTTTGCCTCCTCGGTTCGTCTGGTTCCATCGTCAGTCTGGCACTTTCCTGTCGCTTGAGCGGCGATGAAATCTACCGTCGGTTGACTGACGGTGCTCATTCCAACCTTGATTTGTATCAAGGCGCGGAGGGCATCCGTGACGGATAGTTCCCGTACGGGATTTTTCTTCGCCAACGACCAGACGACAACCGAGAGGCCACGACATGCCTGCCATGATGAAAGCCGCGATCTTCGTCGAGCCCGGGCGCATCGAGATCGACGACAAGCCGATTCCGGATATTGGCCCCAACGATGCCCTGGTGCGCGTTACTACCACCACCATCTGCGGCACCGACGTGCACATCCTCAAGGGCGAGTATCCGGTCGAGAAGGGGCTCACCATCGGTCATGAACCGGTCGGCGTGATCGAGAAGCTGGGCGCCAACGTGCAGGGGTACCGGGAAGGACAGCGGGTGATCGCCGGCGCCATCTGCCCCAGCTTCACCTCCTACGCCTGCCAGGACGGCTGCTGCGCCCAGGACGGCGGCCATCACGCCCACGGCTACAAGCCGATGGGCGGCTGGCGCTTCGGCAACACCATCGACGGTGCCCAGGCGGAATACCTGCTGGTGCCCGACGCCCAGGCCAACCTGGCTCCGGTGCCCGATGGGCTCACCGATGAACAGGTGCTGATGTGCCCCGACATCATGTCGACCGGATTTGCCGGCGCAGAGTCGGCGGGCATCAAGATCGGCGACAGCGTGGCGGTGTTCGCCCAGGGGCCGATCGGCCTGTGCGCCACGGCCGGCGCCAGGCTGCGCGGCGCCGGACTGATCATCGCCGTGGATGGCGTCGACGAGCGCCTGGACATGGCGCGTCAGATGGGGGCGGACATCACTCTCGACTTCCGCAAGGTCGACGTGGTCGAGGAGATCCTGCGCCTGACCGGTGGACGTGGCGTGGACGCCTCCATCGAGGCGCTGGGGCTGCAGTCCACCTTCGAGGCGGCGCTGCGGGTCATCAAGCCGGGCGGCACCCTGTCGAGCCTGGGCGTCTACTCCAGCGACCTGACGATTCCCCTCGGGGCGTTCTGCGCCGGGCTCGGCGATCACAAGATCGTCACCTCGCTCTGCCCCGGCGGCAAGGAGCGGATGCGCCGGCTGATGCAGGTGATCGAGACCGGACGACTGGACCTCGGCCCCCTGGTCACGCATCGCTACGCGCTGGAGAACATCGTCGAGGCGTACGACCTCTTCTCGCACCAGCGCGACGGCGTGCTGAAGGTGGCGATACGAGCCAGCTGAGGGCAGCCATGTAGTCGGAGCAGGGGCGCACGTCGCCCCGTTCGTCATGGCTCGAGTTCAGCCAGGCAGTAGCCGTCCTTCTCCGTCGTTTTCACCCGGTACATCGCCATGTCGGCACGATGGATGATGTCATCGACACTCATGTCGGGGTAGGGAAACAGGCACACGCCGATGCTGGCTCGAATGGCAATCTGGGCTGGCACCTCAGGCAATGGCAGCCTGAGGCTAAACAGCAGCTTCGCCGCCAGGTGATGAACGTCCCGCTCGGAGGCGAGATCGCGAGCCAGCACGAAGAACTCGTCTCCACCGATCCTCGCTACCGTATCCGTCTTGCGCACGCTGCGCCTCAAGCGGCGGGCCACCTGCACGAGCAGGTTGTCTCCCATCTGGTGCCCGAGCTGGTCGTTGATGTGCTTGAACCCATCGAGATCGATGAACAGCCCACCTTGTAGCTTTCGGTGACGCTGGCTGGCTGCCAGTGCCTGTTGAATGCGGTCGTAGAGCAACTCGCGGTTGGGCAGCCCCGTCAAGGGATCGTGCAGGGAACGGTCGTGATGGTAACGGCGCTCCTTCTCGAGCTCCTGCTCACGCAAGTAGAGCTGGCGCCCCTGACGTTCCACTAGATAGCCCGTGGTACCGCCGATCAGGTTGGCCGAGATGATGAAGACGTTATGGCTGAAGAGCACATGTCCGGGGTAGTCGAGCAGAAGGCCGAATACCAGGTTGTAACTCACCAACAGCAGCGCATCGATGCCCAGGGCATAGGTGAATCGAACGCCGATGAAGTTGTAGGTGTAGAACGTCAACATCACCATGGCGGGGTAATAGTAGGGCGTATTTTCTAGGGGCACTTGCGACTGGATGGCGATCAGGCCGAATCCGGCTGCGACACATACGGACGCCAACCACCACTGCGCCAGGCGTTGGAAGGCCGAAGTGAAGCTGACGGCCAGCACCAGGGTGGGTACCAAGAGTGCGGTAAGGCGTGATTGCCAAACGCCCCATCTGGCCTCTGGCGGGACATGCCAGATATCCAGCAGGCCGCACAGCAGGTAGACGAGCATGCCGACCAATATCGCCGTGCGTCCCTGAATCAGCGTGCGAGGCAGGGTGTCACACCGATAGGTGCGCTCCAACTGTGGATCGCTGAAGCACAGACTGAAGCGCCTCAGCATGCTCGGTGTACCCTGCGCGATGGCCGTCATGGGGCTCGTTGCACCTCTGCGTGTCAGGCCGATGTTTGGCGGATTGGCATCGCGGCCCTGCCTTGCCCGCACGCATTTCTTCATTAGATTTAGGCAGACTATCAGCAATGCGCGTGATACAGCTAGCGGTGCGCTTCGGTTGGGCTCGCCTTTCGATGCAAGCAATTAAGTCATTATTTTTCTTGTGTTTTCATCTGATTGGCTCGGCGTAAACCGAAACCGTGGCGGTGACACAGCGTTGAAAGCGCGAACGAATTTTTCCTGGAGGGCTGCTACTCTTTGTTACACAGGGATTGAACGGTCATTCAATGTTCATCCCATCGTCATGGAGTCGCGCGATAAGGGTCGGGGGCCAAGCCGCTGACCCCTGTCACCCTGTGCAAGACCCTCATGGAGAACTCGTCATGTCGTTTACACGTCGCCGTTTCCTCAAAGGCACCCTGGCTGCCGGCGCCGCCGCCACCGTGCCGTCGTTCTACATCAACAAGGTATTGGCCCAGGAGCAGACCCTGCGCATCTATGCCTGGGCGGGTTACTTCACCGACGAGATGCTGGCCGACTTCACCGAGAAGACCGGCATCCGCGCGACCTTTACCCCCTACGGCACCAACGACGAGCTGATGAACTCGCTGCGGGCCACCGATGGCACCGGCTTCGACGTGATCATGCCCACCGTGGACCGTGTGCCGGGCTATCTAGACTATGACCTGGTGCAGCCGCTCGACGAATCGCGCATCAACTGGTCCGGCGCGCTCGACAGCGCCATCGAGGGCTCCGAGGTGGGTGGCGTGGTCGACGGCAGGCGCTACTTCGCCCCCAGCGACTGGGGTACCGAGGCGATCACCTGGAACCGCCGTGATGCCAAGGTCGACCGTGCCAACCTCAGCTACGCCGATCTGTGGAACCCCGAGCACGGCCAGGGCGTGACCGTGCGCGGCCATTCGGCGCTGGTGGGCATCGGCCTGTGGCTCGAGCGCGAAGGCCGGCTGCCCCATCCGCTGCTGGACTCCTACAGGAGCGAAGAGGCCATGCGCGCCAACTTCGATGTCATCCTCGAGGAGGCGATCAAGCACAAGCACATGCTGGTGCAGTTCTGGGACACCGAGAACGACGCCCAGGCGGCCTTCCGCACCAACGGTGCCGTCATCGGCCAGACCTGGGATTCCACCGCCTTCCGCCTGCAGCAGGAGGGCGAGGACATTGCCTACGGCGCGCCCAAGGAAGGCGCCCTGGCCTGGATGGAGGGCTTCGTGATTCCCAAGAACGCCCAGAATCCGGACGCCGTCTACGAGCTGATCAACTGGTACTACACGCCGGAGGCGGGTGCCCTGTTCGTCAAGGCGACCGGCTACAACTCCACCTCCAAGGGCGCCACCGAGCTGCTGCCCGACGAGACGCGCCAGTTCTTCACCGACTCCTATACCGAACAGGACCTTGCCAACCTGTGGTGGTGGCCGATCCAGGAGCCGTGGTACGTGGCTCTTCGGAATGAGTACCAGGATCGCTATCTCAGCGCCTGATCGCGTCACGTGGCCGGGGCGGCATTCGCCGTGCCCGGCCCTTTCTTGGATGGTTGAGGTTTGAATGGACGGTAGCGTCAGACTGGATGAGGTGGTGATGCGCTTCGGCGACTTCACTGCCATCGAGAAGACTTCGCTCTCGATCGGTTCGGGCGAGTTCTTCAGTTTTCTCGGCCCCTCGGGCTGCGGCAAGACCACCCTGCTCAATATCGTCAGTGGCTTCATCACGCCCAGCGAAGGGCAGGTTTACATCGGCGGCGAGCCCATGGCGGGCGTGCCGGTCAACCGCCGGCCCACGGCGATGATCTTCCAGAACCTGGCGCTGTTCCCGTTGATGACGGTATTCGAGAACATCGAGTTCGGTCTCGAAGTGCGCGGGGTCGACAAGCGCAAGCGCCGCGAGGTGTCCGAACGGCTGCTGGCGCTGGTGGCGCTGGAGGGCAGCGGCCCCAAGATGGTGACCGAACTCTCGGGAGGCCAGAAGCAGCGCGTGGCCATCGCCCGGGCGCTGGCGGTGGAGCCGCGGGTGTTGTTGCTCGACGAGCCACTTTCGGCGCTGGACCTCAAGCTACGCCAGCATATGCGCACTGAACTCAAGGCGATCCAGCGCAAGACCGGTATCACATTCATCTATATCACCCACGACCAGGGCGAGGCACTGAACATGTCCGACCGGGTCGCGGTGATGTCGGCCGGTCGCATTCAGCAGGTCGCCGATCCCATGACGCTCTACCGCGAGCCGGCTACCGGTTTCGTCGCTTCCTTCGTCGGCGAGAACAACCGCCTCCAGACCCGTGTGATCGATCGTGAAGGGGAGCGGGTGCGTCTCGACGGTGGCGCGCTGGGCGAGCTGGCCGGCCGGACGGGCAGCGAAGCACGGCTGGCCAACGGCGAGGCAGCAACGCTCTTCGTGCGTCCCGAGCACCTGCGCCCGGTGGCGGCGGATGCCACGGGAGCGCGGCTCGAGGCGGAGATCGAGGCGGTGCACTTCGAAGGGGCATGGGTCATGCTGGAAGCGCGCCTGATCGCCTCGGGCGAAAAGCTGCGGGTACAGCTGGGCCATGAGGTGTCGCGTGGCCAGGCCAATGCCATTGCCGTGGGCCAGCGCATGCACTTCGGCTTCGATCCGGCCGATGCCGTGGTGCTGCCCGACGACGGCAGCCCGATGGTGGACGAGGAAACCGGCGAGGTCGTCGTCGACAGCCAGGCCCAGTCGGGAGGCATGCATGTTTAGGCAATTGCAGGCTCGCTTCGGTGGGCCTCTGGCGATGGCCATCGTCACCCTGCTGGGCATCTGGCTGATCGTCATGGTGACCTTGCCGCAGCTGCAGATGATCGAGTATTCGCTCAAGCCCAACCTGCTGCCGGCCCAGATCGGCGGGCCCGACGACCGGCTGACCCTGGCCAACTACGCCACGCTGTTCAACAACGACATCCATCGCGCCATTTTTTTCAAGACCATCTGGTCGAGCGTGCTGGTCACGCTGCTCACGCTCGCGGTGAGCTATCCACTGGCCTGGTACCTGGCCAAGGTCGCCACTCCGAGGCAGGCGGCGCTGTGCATCCTGCTGCTGATCATTCCGTTCTGGATCAACGAGATCCTGCGCACCTACTCATGGTTCATCATCCTGGCGTTTCGCGGCCCGCTCAACGAGGTGTTGATGATGCTGGGGCTGATCGACCGGCCGATTCGCTTCCTCAGCGGCAACGGCGGGGTGATGGTCGGCATGGTCTACGCCTACATCCTGTTCATGGTGTTCCCGGTCTACAACGCCATCGAAAGCCTCGACGACAATCAGGTGCGTGCGGCTCGCGACCTGGGGGCGGGCACTGTGCGCACCCATCGGCGTATCGTCATTCCGCACGCCAAGCCGGGCATCGCCACCGGCTGCATCATGACCTTCATGCTCGCCGCGGGCAGCTATGCCGTGCCGGCGCTGCTCGGCTCGCCGGGTAGCCGCTGGTTCACCCAGATCATCTACAACTGGTTCTTCGAGGGCGGCAACTGGAACCAGGGCGCGGCCTACGCCTTCCTGCTGTTGGTGCTGTGCATCGGCTTCATGTCGCTAGTGATGAAAATATTCAAGGTGGGCCTGGGGGATATCGGCCGATGAACTCGCAACGTTTCCTCTCCTTTGGCCTGCGCTTCTACGTGGTGATCTTCTTCGCCTACCTGTTCCTGCCGCTGATCATCATGGCGGCGGCCACCTTCAACGACAGTCGTTTTCCCACCGTGACGCCCTGGGACGGTACCACCCTGCGCTGGTTCGGTGAGCTCGCCGCTGACCGCGGCATGTGGCAGGCACTCGGCAACAGCCTGATCGTGGCCACCGGGGTGCTTGTCGTGGCCGTGCCCATCGGCATTGCCACAGCGCTGTTCCTCAATACCGTGTCGAGCCGCGCCAAGCCGTTCCTCTATGCGCTGATCCTCTCGCCACTGCTCACTCCCGGGGTGATCATCGGTATCTCCACGCTGATCTTCTGGCGCCAGTTCGGCGTCAGCGGCGGCATCTTCCTCACCGTGCTGGGCCAGGCCACTTTCATCGCCGCCTATGTGATGCTGATGGTCACCGCTCGCCTGCAGCGCTTCGATCGCACCATGGAGCGCGCAGCACTGGACCTCGGCGCCAGCCAATGGCAGATGTTCCGACGCATCCTGCTGCCGTACCTCAAGCCGGCACTCTACTCGGCGGCGGTGATTGCCTTCCTGCAATCCTTCGAGAACTACAACACCACCCTGTTCGTGGTGGGCTACGACACCACGCTGACGGTCTACATCGCCTCCAAGGTGCGCACCGGCTTGACGCCGGCGGTGAACGCCCTGGGCCTGATCCTGATCCTGGTGACGGTGCTGTTCGCGGTCATCTACGAACTCAAGCGGCGGCGTGAGGCGGCAAGAATAGTGAAAGGGGGCTAATCCTTGACCGACGGTGTCTCGGCGAGCGGCCGGGCCGGCAGCCAGACCCGGGCACTCAGGCCTCCTAGGGGAGAGGTGTCCAGGGTCAGCCGGCCCCCGTGCAGGGCTACCAGGTCGGCGACGATGGCCAGTCCCAGGCCATTGCCGGAGCGCTGTTCGTCCAGGCGAGTACCGCGCCCCATGGCGGCTCGTCGTTCATCCTCGCTCATGCCGGGGCCATCGTCCTCTACGCTGAGCCAGAGTCCATCGTCAGCTTCGTAGCCATTGAAGCGAACCCGGCCGTTGGCCCAGCGCAGGGCATTGTCCAGCAGGTTGCCGACGAGCTCCTGCAGGTCCTGGGGGCCATCCTTACTCGCAGATCGCCGGAAAGGTTGTGATCGAGCTCCACGCCGCGACGCATTGCGAGCCGCTTGAGCCCATCGTGAATGGGGGCAAGCACCTCGGCCACGGCGACCCGGGGGGCCAGGCCGATGTCGCCTGCTGCGGTGGCACGGGCCAAGTGGTGGCGTACGGCGGCATCGATGCGCGAGAGCTCGTCGCGAATCCTCGTGCGGCGTGGCTCCTCGATGCCATCGGCCAGGGTGGTCAGTACGCTCACTGGCGTTTTCAGCGCATGCGCCAGATTGCCGGCGGCATGACGGGCATGCTCCATCAGGCGCCGGTCACGTGCCAGGACGCCATTCATGGCGCTGGCCAGGCGAGCCAGCTCTGCGGGCAGCTCGGTGTCGAGGCGCTCGGTATCGCCATTCTCGACGCGCGCCAGGTCGACTTGCATGCGTCGTAGCGGTGCCAGCCCCCAGCGCACCTGAAGCGCAAGCGCAGCCAGCACCAGCAGGCCGAGGCCGGCAAGCGACAGCACCACCAGCCGGGTGAAATGCTCCAGCTCGAGTTCCAGCGACTGGCGCGGTGCCGCCACGCTGATGTGCAGTGGCCGCTCGAGCGGCGCCAGGTGGATGTCGCGCTCGACGACGCGCAATGGCATGTCGCGTGGCCCTGCCACGTCCTGGCGGATCACTTCGGGCGCATCCTGCACTGGCAGCCGCTGATCCCACAGCGAACGCGAGGTCAGCACCCGCTCGCCGCCATCGCTGATTTGCCAGTACCAGCCGGAGAACACCTGCTCGAAACGCGGGTCGCCAAGGTCACGCTCCTGTACCAGCCGCTGCTCCACATCGTCCCAGGCCAGGCCGGCGACCACTACGTTGAGCAGTGCCTCCAGTTGACGATCGAAGGAGTCGGTGGCGTTGGTACGGAAGTGCTGAGCGAGGCCGAGTCCGGCCAAGGGCAGGGCGACCGCCAGCACCGCCAGCGTGGCCAGGATCAGGCGGCTGGCCAGGGAGAGGCGCCGCAACCGGTTCACGAGGACTCGCCGCCGATGAGTCGATAGCCCTGGCCGCGAAGGGTTTCGATATGCTCGGCGCCCAGCTTGCGTCGCAGGCGACTGATCTGCACGTCGATGACGTTGGAGTCCGGCTCGTGGTCACGGTCGTAGACGTGCTCGGCCAGCTCGCTGCGGCTGACGACACGCGGTGCGGCATGGGCCAGGTAGGCGAAGAGGCGCGATTCCTGCGCGGTCAGGCCCACCGGGCGCCCGGCCAGGGTGAGACTGCCGGTATGGGTGTCGAAGGTCAGCTTGCCGATGCGCAGGACCGGATGGGCGTGGCCATGGCTGCGGCGAACCAGTGCGCGCAGGCGGAACAGTACCTCGGCGGTCTCGAACGGCTTGGTGACGTAGTCGTCGGCGCCGGCCGAGAAGCCCGCCGCCTTGTCGGCCCAGCGGGTGCGCGCGGTCAGGACCAGAACCGGAAGATCGATCCCATCCTCCCGCCACTGGGCAAGCCAGCGGTTGCCGTCGCCGTCGGGAAGCCCCAGGTCGAGGATCACGGCGTCATACACCTCGGTGCGCACCAGGAAATCGGCTTCATCGCCGCGGGCGACACGTTCGATGAGCACTCCGGCCTCCTGCAGTGCTTCCGTCAGCGCCTCGGCCAGGGGGCTGTCGTCCTCCACCAGCAGCACCTTCATCGCGCCTCCTCCTTGCGCCGCATACCATCGATGTTGACCCCCTCCATGCCGATCAGCTCGCCGCTCCTCGCATCGAACTCGAACTCCACGATCTGGCCCTGGGGCCCAAGCATCTCGATCTCATAGACCGGCCGGCCATCGTCGCGCTCCAGTTCCACTTCCAGTATCTGGCCCTCGTAGCGCGCCTCCAGCCAGTCTAGGACCTGCGGCAGGGCTACAAGCTGGCCACGACGCACTGCTTCGTGCAGGTCGCGCCAGTGGTCGTCGGCAAGCCCTTGGGGCGACGCCAGGGCAAACAGTGCCGTCAGCCACAAGGCAGGCAGTGCTTGCCGGCCGCGCGTGGCCCGCCGCAGGCGTGGGTGGAGGGAGAGGGTTCGTATCGTCATGTTGCAAGGATGCCGGGCCCGACATGAATGCAGCATGAACGGTACCGTCAGCGTGGGGCAAGGTGGCCGGTGGTAAAACCTGATCTGTGTCGAGAAACACGACACTTAATCACAAGCCACTGAGGAAACACCCATGAACCGCAAGATCATTCTGGCAAGCTCCCTGGCCGCCCTGATGCTGACAGGTGCCGCAGCCCAGGCCAGCGATGAGCGACTGGCGGCGGATCGCCTCGACGAGGTGCTGGAGCAAGCGACGAGCTTCGGATTCCAGCACTTCCAGGAGATCGAGGCCAAGGGCCGCGACAGCGTCAAGATCGAAGGCTGGCTCGATGACGAATGGCAGGCCGAGGTGCGCCTGTCGCTGGAGACGGGGGAATCCCTCGAAGAGGAGCGCAAGCGCCGCGAGGGAGGCGCCTGGGGCATGAGTGAAGAGGACGTGCGCATGGCCATGGAAGCGGCGGTGGCCGAAGGCCTGGCCGAGTTCGAGGAGATCCAGGCCGACAGCGACGGCCGCATCGAGATCGAGGGCCGCGATGCCGATGGCCGCGAGATCGAAGTGCGCACCCGCCAGGGTGAGCGCGGTGTGACCGACGTGGAGCGCGACTGAGCTGCCTTCTCTTCGCCCATACCGGGAACATCGGCTCGAGCAACGCTCGGCACGGAGCCCACTGCGAATCTGTAGTGGGCTCCGTGCTTGTGGGCCGGCAAGATCTGAGTTGGGAAACTTCAGGTTTGGCCGGCGTAGATGCCGTTTTCGCCAAGCGATTCGCCGTGGTCGGAAACGTAGAGCAGGACCGTCGCCAATGATGGCTGGCGCTCTAGTTCTGACATGGATGAATCGTCACGGGAAGTCGATTCACCCAGCTCTATTGGTAACCTTAACGCTCACTTATGGGGCCGTCACTTGACGCGCGGCAGCATCGCCTCCACCCGCAGGCCGCCTCCAGGCGCTTGCGTCAGCGTGAGCCGGCCTGCGTGGCGGTCGAGCAGCCGCTCGACGATGGAGAGTCCCAGACCGGCGCCGGCGCCCGGGCCGGCGCGATGGAAACGCTCGGTCACGCGCTGGCGCTCCGCGGCAGGGATGCCGGGGCCCCGGTCATCCACGCGCAATGTCACCCGAGTGTCGTCCGCATCCAGTGCGACCGTGATGGTGCTGCCATCGGGGAGTGGCGCAGTGCATTGCCTGCCAGATTCTGTACCAGCATCGCGATGGCACCGGGCTCGGCCCACAGCGTCCAATTGGCAGCCTCGTCGGCTTCGAGGTCCAGCATTTGGCGTCGCTCGGAGGCGAGCGGTGCCAGCTCGGCCAATGCCTCACGCACCTCGAGGAGCAGGTCGATCTCGTGCCGCTTGGGTTCTGCTTCTTCAGGATCCAGGCGGGCGAGCGTTAGCAACTGGCTCACCAGCCGCGTGGCGCGGGCCACGCCGGCGCGCAGCTCCTGCAGGGCCTCGTGCCGGTCATCGGGGCTCTCGGCGGCGAGTGCGTTCTGGGCATGCAGGTCGAGTACCGCCAGAGGAGTGCGCAGTTCGTGGGCGGCATCGGCGATGAAGCGCTGCTCGCGTACGCGTAGCTCGCGGATGCGTTCGAGCAGGCGATTCAGGGCACCGACGATGGTCGCCAGCTCGCGTGGCAGAGGCTGCAGGGCCAGCGGCTGCAGATTGTGTGGATCGCGCAGACGGATCGCCTCGGCCAGGCGCGACAGCGGGAGCAGACCCCGGCCGGTAGCCCACCACAGCAGCAGCGCCAGCAGCGGCAGGCCGAATAGGTCCGGCAGCAGGGTGCGCAGGGCCACGGCGCGGGTCAGCTCGCCGCGCACGTCGCTGCGTTCGGCGACCATCACCCGGCGCGGCGAATCGGTCACGTCAAGCACGTAGATGCGCCAGTCATGCCCTGCCACGTAGTTATCGGTGTAGCCCGGAGGACGGTCGGTGAAAGGCTGCTGGGGGGCGCTGGCGGAGCGCAGCAGCAGCCGGTCTTCCTCCCACAGCTGGAAGGCCAGCTTGCTCTCGTAGCGGTGGCCGGCGAAGCGCTTGTCCGACTCCTCGGCACGCAGCAGGGCGCTCTCCAGGCTGGTCAGCAGTGCTTCGAACTGCCCGGTCGGGAGCGGCACCTGCAGCAGGCCCTCCAGCAGGCGGGCATTTTGCGCCAGGCTGGCGTCGTAGGTTTCCTCGATCTCGTGGGCGGCATAGAAATAGCTGACCAGCCCGATCGCCAGCATGCTGACGCCGAAGACCAGCAGCACCAAGCCCAGAGTGCGGCGGCGAATGGAGGTCATGGCGTATCAGCCTCGTCCATTACGTAACCGATGCCCCGCACCGTGCGGATCAGGCCGGGAAAGAACTTGCGGCGCAGGTGGTGGACGTGCACTTCGATGGCATTGCTCTCGACGTCCTCCTCCCAGCCGTAGACCAGTCGGGTCAGGGTATCGCGGGTAAAGACACGCCCCGGGTGGCTCATGAATTCCTGTAGCAGGGTGAACTCGCGGCGTGACAGCGACACCGACTGGCCCTGGTAGCTGACACCGAGCGTGGCGGGGTCGAGGCGAATGCTGCGGCATGCTAGCACGGGGCTGGCCTGACCCTGGCTGCGGCGCAGCAGGGCACGCAGGCGGGCTTTGAGTTCGGCCACCTCGAAGGGCTTGATCAGGTAATCGTCGGCCCCGGCATCGAGCCCGGCGATGCGGTCACCGACGGCATCCCTCGCGGTGAGCACCAGTACCGGTACACGATTGCCGCGGCGGCGGATTTGCTCGAGGACCTGCATGCCGTCCAGCCCCGGCAGGCCCAGATCGAGCACCACGGCATCGAACGGCTCGCCCCCCTGCAGGGCGTTTAGCGCTGCGACGCCGTTGACCAGGTGGTCGACGGTATAGTGCTCGGGCTTCAGCGCCAGGCGGATGCCGGAAGCCAGGCTCGGGTCATCCTCTACCAGCAGGATGCGCATGAGGGTCGACGAACCTCCTGTGGTCATGGGTGGCCGCAACCTGTTCCGCTTTCGCGGCAACTCTTGGCAGACGAGGCATGGCGCAAGCGCGGGGCAGTGTATCTTTTGTCAACCGCTCCGCGACTTCCGCCGGGTCTGGTTGGAAAAGTACCAGATCCGCGGGGCCGACGGGGGCAAAATTGCCCGATCCTGGTACGTTGAGCAGGGCAACGACGGGAATGCCCAACGCTGCGGCCATGTGCATGGGGCCCGTATCCGGCGTGACGAGCCGTGGGAACTGGGAGAGCACGGCGGCGAACGCTCGCAGTGACATGGGCGGCAGCAGGCGACCATGGGCGCCCAGGGTATGCTCCAGTTGCCTGCGCTGCGATGCCTCCTCCGGCCCCAGTAGGACCACGTGGGGCTGGCCGCGGGCGTCGAGTTCGTGTAGCAGTGCCTGCCAGAAAGGGAGCGGTATGCGCTTGTCGAGGTGGCCGCCGATGAAGATACCGATGGGGGCGGGCGGCAGCGACAGCGCGGCAAGCACCGCCTCGGCAGCGATCCGCTCACGATGGGACACCGTCAGCCAAGGGCGGGGTTCGCATGCCAGGCCCAGAGGTGTCGCCAGGGTACAGGCCAGCGCATGAGCGTGCTGGGGCGATGCTTCGCCCACCCAGTCGTAGGTGGTTTGCAGCCGACCGCGCTGCCCCATCGTCTGCCGTGCGCCGCAAAGGTGGACGAACAGCCAACTGGTGAGGGAGCCCTCACCGACCTGAACGGCCAGATCGTACTCACGCCGCCTCAGTTCGACCAGCAGCCGCCACAGACGCCAGGGGCGCAGTACCATGCTGCGGCTCAGGGAGTGGTAATGCGCTAGAGGCATATCGACGAACAGCGCCTGGGTCGTATCCGTCCCCAGATAGTCAAGCTCGATCTCCGGCCGCTGCTGCGTCAACGCCTGGATCAGGCGAGCACCGATAACAGCATTGCCGATTCGGAAGTTGGGACGCACCAGCAGGATTCTCCGCGCTCCTTGCAGGGTCTCTGGTGAGGCGGGCCGTCCGGCTCGGGCATGTTTCGTCAACGCCCGGTAGAGCCAGGCCTTGGCGCCACGCTCCAGGCGCTTTCCCAGCTTGCGCATGGCGCGATGACGCCGCAGATAGGTAAGAGGAGACATGCGGGTGCTCCTGTTGGGAAGACACCCGCACTATCTGGGGCTCGCCTTACGGCATCCTTAAGGGGTACCGGCTAAGGGCAGTCACGCCATGCGCTGCAGGCTGCGCTCGCCAAGCCACCATTGGTGGAGCAGGGCGGCGAGCACATGCCCACCGATCAGTAGCCACATCAGGTTGGCAAGTACCTCGTGGGTTTCCTCGAACACCTCCTCGATCCACTCGATCTCGGTGCCTGCCGGAATCAGCGGCAAGCCGAAGAAGGTCACACCATGGCCGCCGCCCCAAGCTGTCAGGAGCCCACTCAGCGGGATCGCCAGCAACAGCCCATAGAGAGCCAGGTGGCCGAGCCGGTCGGCGAGGCGCCAGTGGGCGGGCGGGGTGAGGCGACCACGGTTGTGCCAGCGCCAGGCAAGACGCAAGCCGAGCAGCGCAAGCAGCAACACGCCTATGCTCTTGTGCAGACCCATCAGGTTAGCCTTGCCCAGGCCTTCCAGGGCTTCCATCCACAGTTCGCTGCCCAGCATGAGCAGTACCAGCAGCGCCATGGCCCAATGCAGCATGCGGGAGACGAGGCCATAGCGGTTTTCTGTGTCGAGCCAGTTCATCGGGATCACTCCTCGGGTGGGTACGTGATCCTTCATACGCCAGCTTGCCTTGCGAGAGCCTTAAGGCTTCGTTCATGGCTCGTTCATGGAGGGCTGGTGGCTCAGTGCTGGCTCCCCCACACATTCTCCAGCACTTCCAGCGCCGCGGCGATGGCCGGCTCCTCGCTGCGCTCGCGCCGCCACACGAAGCACAGCGCACAGGGTAGGCGAACCTCATCGACCACTACCAGTCCGCGCTCCTGGCGCTCGGCCATGGCCAGCGCATCGCGAGCCAGGCTGAGCCCCACGCCGGCGCGTACCAGGTCGAGCATACAGGCTTCCTGATCCACCTGGGCCACGCCCTTGGGGGTGACGCCGAGCGGGTCGAGCACACCGTGCAGCAACCGGTGATGGGCCGACAGCGCCGGCGTGACGATCCACGGCAGGGCGGCCAGGCTCGCCCAGTCGGCACCGGCCACACGGCTTCCCCAGCCGGGTGGCGCCACCACGTGGTAGTGAAAATGGGTCAGTTCGCGGTGAGCGATCTCCGGCGCTTCCGGCCCGGGACCTTCACCGGGCGGCGCGAGGAAGAAGCCCACATCGAGTTCGTCGCGGCGAATCCACTCCAGCACGCTGCCGCTCATGCCGTGCTGCAGCTCGGTCTCGAGCTGCGGGGCGCGTTCCACCAGACGGTGCAGAAAGGCGCCCAGACGAATGAACTCAGGATCGACGATGGTACCGATACGCAGCCTGCCGTGAAGGGTGCTGTGCAGGGCGAGGGCGCTCTGCTCGAAGGCGGCCATGGCGGCCAGCGCCCGCTCGGCGGCGGGCAGCAGGGCATGGCCGTCGGCGGTCAGCGCCAGGCCCTGTGGGCGGCGGCGAAACAGTGTCAGCCCCAGCGCCTCCTGCAGGTGCTTGAGTTTGAGGCTCACCGCCGGCTGGGTCAGATGCAGGCGTTCGGCGGCGCGGGAGACGCTGCCTTCGTGGGCCACGGTAACGAAGGCGCGCAGAGTGGGGAGATCGTGCATGATGGCTGTCGCTTGGAATATAAGCAGAGCTTATATCTGGCTTTTGAATTTCTCAATTGATCGTGGCGTTCGACACGGTAGGCTTGATGATCAAAGTACCGTGCGCTTCTTTCTTCGCCGCGCACGACGCGACTGTCGCCACTTCAAGCCAACGACAAGACGAGAATCCCATGACGCAGAACATGATCGCGCATTATATCAATGGGCAAATGACGACCGGCGAGTCGAGCCGCCAGCAGGAGGTCTTCAACCCGGCCACCGGCCAGGTCTCTGGGCAGGTGGCGCTGGCCTCGCGCGCCGATGTCGCGACCGCCGTGGCCGCCGCCAAGGCCGCTTTTCCGGCCTGGGCCGACACGCCGCCGATCCGCCGCGCGCGAGTGCTGTTCAAGTTCCTCGAACTGCTCAATGCGCACAAGGATGAACTGGCCCGTGCCATCACCCTCGAGCACGGCAAGGTCTTCACCGATGCCCAGGGCGAGGTGGCTCGCGGCATCGACATCGTCGAGTTCGCCTGCGGCATTCCGCAACTGCTCAAGGGCGATTACACCGAGCAGGTGAGCGGCGGCATCGACAACTGGACCGTGCGCCAGCCGCTCGGCGTAGTGGCCGGCATCACCCCGTTCAACTTCCCGGCCATGGTGCCGATGTGGATGTTCCCCGTGGCCATCGCTGCCGGCAACACCTTTATCCTCAAGCCCAGCCCCACCGATCCCAGCGCCTCGCTGCTGATCGCCGACCTGCTCAAGCAGGCCGGCCTGCCGGCCGGCGTGTTCAACGTGGTGCAGGGCGACAAGGAGTCCGTCGAAGCGCTGATCGAGCATCCCGATGTGCAGGCGCTCTCCTTCGTCGGCTCCACGCCCATCGCCAACCGCATCTACGAGAACGGCGCACGCCACGGCAAGCGTGTGCAGGCCCTGGGCGGGGCCAAGAATCATATGGTCGTCATGCCCGACGCCGACCTGGACAAGGCCGTTGATGCCCTGATCGGCGCCGCCTACGGCAGTGCCGGCGAGCGCTGCATGGCGATCAGTGTCGCGGTGCTGGTGGGCGACGTGGCCGACAAGATCGTCCCACGCCTGGCCGAGCGGGCCAGGGCGCTGAAGGTCAAGAACGGCCTCGAACTCGATGCCGAGATGGGGCCCATCGTCACCGCCCAGGCCCACCAGCGCATCACCGGCTACATCGAGAAGGGCGTGGCCGAGGGCGCCGAGCTGGTGGTCGACGGCCGCGAGTTCGACGCCACCACGACAGGCGATGGCTGCAGCGAAGGCTTCTGGATGGGCGGTTCGCTGTTCGACCACGTCACTCCGGAGATGACTATCTATAAGGAAGAGATCTTCGGCCCGGTGCTGGCCTGCGTGCGGGTGCCCGACATCGCCACCGCCATCCAACTGATCAACGACCACGAGTTCGGCAACGGTGTGAGCTGCTTCACCGAAAGCGGCAGCGTGGCGCGCGAGTTCGGCCGCCGTATCCAGGTCGGCATGGTCGGCATCAACGTGCCGATCCCGGTACCCATGGCGTGGCACGGCTTCGGCGGCTGGAAGCGCTCGCTGTTCGGCGACACTCATGCCTATGGCGAAGAGGGCGTGCGCTTCTACACCAAGCAGAAGTCGATCATGCAGCGCTGGTCGGACTCGATCAATGCGGGTGCCGAGTTCGCCATGCCAACCCATAAGTGAGTGGGACGGGAGAGCCCCCATGGCAGAGCAGGAATTCGACTACATCGTGGTGGGCGCCGGCACCGCCGGCTGCCTGCTGGCCAACCGCCTCAGCGCCGACCCGGCCAACCGGGTGCTGCTGATCGAGGCGGGCGGCCGCGACAACTACCACTGGGTGCACATCCCGGTGGGCTACCTCTACTGCATCAACAACCCGCGTACCGACTGGTGCTTCAAGACCGAGCCGGACAAGGGCCTCAACGGCCGCTCGCTGATCTACCCGCGCGGCAAGACCCTGGGCGGCTGCTCCAGCATCAACGGCATGCTCTACCTGCGCGGCCAGGCCCGCGACTACGACGGCTGGGCCGAGCTGGTGGGCGACGATGACTGGCGCTGGGAGAACTGCCTGCCGGACTTCATGAAGCACGAAGACCACTACCGCCTGGACGAGGGCGGCGACGGCGATGCCGCCCACCGCGACTATCACGGCCACGGCGGTGAATGGCGAATCGAGAAGCAGCGCCTCAAGTGGGAAGTGCTCGATGACTTTGCAGAAGCAGCGGTGCAGGCAGGCATACCGCGTACACGAGACTTCAACCGCGGCGACAACGAGGGCGTCGACTACTTCGAGGTCAACCAGCGCTCGGGCTGGCGCTGGAACGCGGCCAAGGCCTTCCTGCGCCCGGTGTGCGAGAAACGCAGCAACTTCACCCTGTGGCACTCCACCCAGGTTCATCGCCTGCTGTTCGAGGAGGGCTCCGGCGGCAAGCCTCGTGCCAGCGGGGTCGAGCTTGAGCGCAACGGCAGTGTCAGTCGGGTAAAAGCGAAGCGCGAGGTGATCCTGGCCGCCGGCGCCATCGGTTCGCCGCAACTGCTGCAGCTCTCCGGCATCGGTCCGGCCGCGCTCCTGGCCGAGCATGGCATCCCGCTGGTGCACGAGCTGCCCGGCGTCGGCGAGAATTTGCAGGACCACCTGCAGATTCGCTCGGTCTACAAGGTCACCGGCGCCAAGACCCTCAACACCCTGGCCGCCTCATGGCTGGGCAAGGCGGCCATCGGTATCGAATACCTGCTGCGCCGCACCGGACCCATGAGCATGGCACCCTCGCAGCTGTGCATCTTCACCCGCAGCAGCGACGAGTACGTACACCCCAACATCGAGTACCACGTCCAGCCGTTGAGCCTGGAGGCGTTCGGCCAGCCGCTGCACGACTACCCGGCGATCACCGCCAGCGTGTGCAATCTCAACCCCACCAGCCGCGGCAGCGTCCGAATCAAGAGTCGTGACCCGCGCCAGGCCCCAGCCATCGCGCCCAACTACCTCAGCACAGAGGAGGATCGTCGGGTGGCGGCGGACTCGCTGCGGGTCACCCGGCGCATTGCCGAACAGCCGGCCTTCGCCAAGTACCACCCCGAGGAGGTCAAGCCCGGTGTGCAGTACCAGAGCGACGAGGATCTCGCGCGCTTGGCGGGCGACATCGGCACTACCATCTTCCACCCGGTCGGAACGGCCAAGATGGGCCGCGACGACGATCCCACGGCGGTGGTGGATTCGCACCTGCGGGTACGCGGCGTCGAGGGGGTGCGGGTGGTGGACGCCAGCATCATGCCGACCATCACCAGCGGCAACACCAACTCGCCGACGCTGATGATTGCCGAGAAAGCGGCGGGCTGGATCCTCGAGGGGAGGTAAGAAAGGGGAGCAGTAAGAATTACGTCATCTACGCAAAATAGTATTTGACGTGGGTGCCTGAACAGAGCAAGATGCGTGCAGTTGGTTAGCAAGTCGAACATCGCAAGTGGTCATCGAAACGCTCACGGCGTCGATTTCCCGGTGAAAAGTTTCTTGTTTTACCCACTGCAACTCGGGTATTTCCCGGAAAATCCATGCTGTTAGAGGAATTCGATAATGGCTACCGGTACTGTCAAGTGGTTCAACGACACCAAGGGCTTCGGCTTCATTTCTCCGGACGACAACGGTGACGACCTGTTCGCTCACTTCTCCGAGATCCAGGCTGACGGCTTCAAGACTCTGCAGGACGGTCAGAAGGTCTCCTTCGACGTCACTCAGGGCAAGAAAGGCCTCCAGGCTTCCAACATCAAGGTCATCGGCTAATCGCCATCCGACTCTGATGTGACTGCGCAAGCAGTCCAGAAAAGGCTCGCTTCGGCGGGCCTTTTTCGTATTTGCCTTTCGTGGGTATCGGTGGTAGATACCGGGTTCTCATCTCCTCCTCTCTTATTCCATTAAGGTATTTGAGAATTTCTAAAATAACTTTTTAGAATAAGTAACGGCAGTGCACAATAGCCACACGTTCCCTTGTGCACGGATCCTCTCCCATGCCGCTGGATGCCTGGCTCGCTTCTATCGTCGTCATTGCCGTCTTCCCGCTGATGGCCTTCTCCCGTCTCGGTCCCGATATCGTGCTGCTGGGAGCGGTCATCCTGCTGCTGACCCTCGGCGTCATCGACCCGGGCCAGGCGCTGGGCGGTTTCTCCAGCACCGGCCTGTTTACCGTGGCCTTCATGTACGTGCTGGTGGCCAGCATTCGCGAAACCGGCGGCATCGACCTCATCATTCGCCATGTCCTCGGTCGACCGCGCGGCGAGGGCGGTGCCCTGACCCGCCTGGTAGTACCGGTGGCCGCACTCAGCGCCTTTCTCAACAACACGCCGGTCGTCGCTACCTATATCCCTGCGGTGCTGAGCTGGAGCCGCCGCCTGCAACTCCCGGCGCACCGTCTGCTGATGCCGCTCTCCTTTGCCTCGATACTGGGTGGCACCATCACCTTGATCGGTACCAGCACCAATCTGGTGGTGCATGGCCTGTTGGTGGAGCGTTATCCGGAGCTTGCCATGCGGCTGTTCGACCTGGCCTGGGTGGGGCTACCCGTGGCCATGGTCGGAGCGCTCTACCTGGTCCTGGTGGCACCGCATCTGCTACCGCAACGTCGTGGTGCGGCCTCGGCCTTCGAGAATCCCCGCGAGTACACCATCGAGATGGAGGTCGACCCCGCGGGTCCACTAGTCGACCGCACTGTCGAGGAGGCGGGGCTGCGTCACCTGCAGGAGCTGTTCCTGGTGGAGATCGAGCGTGACGGCAACGTGGTTAGCGTGGTGGGGCCGGGGGAACGCCTCAAGGGGCGCGATAGATTGGTGTTTGCCGGCACCTCCGATGGCGCCGTGGAACTGCAGCAGATCCGTGGCCTGGTGCCATCGCACCATGGCGGATCGAGCCTGGAAAAGGAGTTCAAGGAACGACGCCTGGTCGAGGCGGTGGTGTCGGATCAATGCCAGTTTGTCGGCAAGCGCATTCGCGATGGCCATTTCCGCACGCTGTACGGCGCTGCGGTGCTGGCGGTGTGCCGCGGCGGCGAGCGGGTGGCCGGCAACCTGGGGCAGGTGCGCCTGCAGCCCGCCGATGTGCTGCTGCTGGAAGCACGGCCCCCTTCATCGAGCGTCATCGCCAGTCGCGCGACTTCCTGCTGATCAGTCAGGTCAACGGTCAGGCGCGACCCAACCACGAGAAGGCCTGGCTGGCCTGGAGCATCCTGGTGGGTGTGGTGGCGCTTGCCACCTTCGGTGTGATGAGCATGCTGAACGCCGCCATGCTGGGGGCGGTGCTGGCGCTCGCCACCGGCTGCTGCTCGGTGGGCGCGGCCAAGCGCGGGCTGGATACCCAGGTGTTGCTGACCATTGCCGCCTCCTTCGGCCTGGGCGCCGCGCTGGAGAGCTCCGGGGCGGCTGCCACCTTGGCGGGTCTGGCGTTGGGGCTGGCCGACGGCAACCCTTGGCTGCTGCTGATCGGCAGCTACCTGCTGGTGGCGATGCTGACCGAACTCGTCACCAATAACGCGGCGGCGGTGATCACCTTTCCGGTAGTCATGGCCAGCGCCGAGAGCCTTGGCGTCAACCCCATGCCCTTCGTGGTGGCGGTGATGTTCGCCGCCTCGGCCAGCTTCCTCACTCCGATCGGCTACCAGACCAACCTGATGGTGCACGGCCCCGGCGGCTACCGCTTCGGCGACTTCCTGCGCGTGGGCGGGCTGCTCAACGTGCTGACGGCGGTCGTCGCGTTGGTGCTGATTCCGCTGGTGTGGCCGTTCTGAGCGAGGCTTCTGCGCTTCCTATGGCGAAGCCATCGCGATGCACTCGCCGAGAACATGGCTTTGCGGTAGGGTGACGGCTTTGCCCAGACTGCGACGAAGGAAGCCCAGCCATGAGCCATCCCGGCGAACTGATCATCGAGCCGAAGAGCGGCCGTCCGGCCGATGCCTGTGTCTTCATCCTGCACGGCCTGGGGGCCGATGGGCATGACTTCGAGCCGCTGGTGCCGGCACTACCGCTGAAAGCGGGGCTCGACATACGCTTCATCCTGCCCCATGCGCCGCGGCTGCCGGTCACCATCAACGGCGGCATGGTGATGCCGGCGTGGTACGACATCCACGAGATGAGCCTCGACCGTCGCGTCGATACGGCGCAGCTGGTGGCTTCCGCGGAGCGCATCCAGGCGCTGGTACAGGAGCAGATCGACCACGGCATCGACAGCCGGCGCATCATCCTGGCCGGCTTCTCCCAGGGCGGGGCGGTGGCCTACCAGGCGGCGCTCTCCTTCGATGCCCCGCTAGGCGGGCTGCTGGCCATGTCGACCTACTTCGCCACCGCCGACACCATTACCCTGGCCGAAGCCAACCGCGAGCTGCCGATCGAGATTCATCACGGTACCTTCGATCCCGTGGTTCATGAGTCGCTGGGCAAAGCGGCCTACCAACGCCTGCAGGGGCTGGGCTATTCGGTGCACTACCAGACCTATCCCATGGCGCATGCGGTGTGCCCGCAGCAGGTTGGTGACATCGCTACCTGGCTCAACGCCCGGCTGGGTTGAACCTGCTTGGATACGTCTGCCGGGGTGCCGGCTGCGCTTCGCGCCTGCCTGCGCAGCAGTCGGCCCAACTTCCTGATCCTGGCGCCGCTGTGCGCGGGCCTGGCGATCGCCGCCGCCTGGGCCGATGGCCAAGCGTTCGCAACTCTCGATGCGCTGCTGGTGCTGCTCGGCGCCCTGCTGGCTCATGCCGCGGTCAATCTGTTCAACGAGCACCACGACTTCCACTCCGGCCTGGATGAGCTGACCGAGCGCACCCCGTTCTCCGGCGGCAGTGGATCGCTGCCCGAGCGGCCCGAGGCTGCCCCTGCCGTGCTGATGGCGGCCTGGGGCTGCCTGGTGGGGGTAATGCTCATCGGCGTCTGGTTCCTGTGGCGGGCAGGGCCGGTGATGCTGCTCTACGGGCTGGTGGGTCTCGCCCTGGTGGTGGCCTATACCGGTTGGCTGACGCGTCGCCCCTGGCTCTGCCTGCTGGCGCCCGGTGTCGGCTTCGGCCTGCTGATGGTGCCGGGCGCCTATCAGGCGCTGACCGGCACGCTGACCGCCACGGCGGTGACGGCTGCACTGGTCCCTACCCTGCTGGTGAGCGCGCTGCTGCTGATCAATCAACTGCCCGATATCGACGCCGACAGGCGGGTAGGGCGCGACCATCTGGCGATTAGGCTGGGGCCGCGTCGAGCGGCGCGCTTGGTGGCCGTGCTGCTGGGCCTGGCTTTCGCCGTGGTACCGGTGGCCTGGTGGATGGGTGCCCTGCCTGGCACGGCCTGGCTGATGTGGCTGGCGTTGCCGGCCGCTGCCTGGCTGGCCCACGGTCTGTGGTGCCTGCCAGCGGAAGTCGCGCAGGGCGAACTGGCGCCGCTATTGCCCCTGATGGGACTCAACGTTGCGACGCTGCTGGGTAGCTTGGCCCTGCTCAACGTGGGGCTGTTCCTGGCAGGCTGAGGCAGGGGGCGACGACGTGGCAGAGAAGCTCGGACTCTGACAGTCTAAGGAAAGACCGCCTGCCAGAATTGTCGCTCATGGGTTGAGTCAGGCAGGATGGGTCCCAAGGTATTGGAATACGACCTGGTCCAATCAGCGCTGGACATTTACCACAAGGAGACTGTGATGACGCCCGACATTTCCGAGGAGCTTCGCTTGCCGGTGGCCTGTCCCAGCTGTGGCAGCCATCTCTATCGTGTGTCCAAGGTGCACAACCCCGACGACAAGGTGTTCTGTGCGTCCTGTAAGCGCTTTCTCTGTCTCTATCACGAAGCGCAGGCCATGCTAGAGAAAGGGCCTAGCGACGAGCTCGAGGCCATGATCGAAGAGGTCGTCAACCGCAATCATCACTAAGGCGCGCTGACCCAATGCCGCCATTCCAGGAGATGCTGCTGGTAGCCATTCTGCTGCTGCTGGCAGCGTTGACGCTGTTCGATCGCCAGTTGATGCGGGCCTGCTCGTGGTTCGTGGCCTTCGCCCTGGCGGTTGCATTGGCCTGGGCTCGGTTGGGCCTGATCTGGCTGGCGCTGCTCGAGGCCATGCTCGGGGCTGTCCTGACTAGCGCCTATCTCTTCCATGCCCTGGGGGTAACGCTGCACTTCCGGCGACCCCGCGGCTTTTTCACCCGCTGGCATGACCCCGCTGCCCTGACGTGGTGGCGTGCCGTGGCGCGGCTGCTGCCGGCACTGGCGGTTCTCGCCATGCTCGGCTTGGCCCTTTCCGCACTGGGAGTGAGCCCAACGGGATCGTTGCGTCCCGCCGGCCTTGGCTTGCTCGGGCTGGGACTGTGGGCCTTTGCCCTGCATCGCCACCTGCTGCGGCGGCTATTGGCGTTCAACGTCATCGGTACGGGCATTTTCCTGATCCTCATGTCCTTGGCGGGAGAAGGGGCCGTGGTGGCTGGCCAGGGACTGGTGGTGACCGGGCTGGTCGTGGCACTGCTGGGGACGGCGCTGGGAGCGTTGCTGATTCGTCGGCTCGAAGGCTTGGGGCCGTCGAGCCACATGACCCCGGCGAAAGGCGACGGCACGTCATGATCGAGCGCTTCGGCCTGGCAAGCGACCTCTTCGGCCATCTGAATGGCCCGCTGGTGCTCCTGGCCATGCTCGGCCTGCCGCTGCTGCTTGGGCTGTTGGGGGGAGCGCTGCGGCCTGCGCGTAGCTGGCCCGTTGCCCTGCTGGGGCTGTTGCCGCTGTCGGCCCTGATCTGGCTGGCGGCAGCGGTGGCCGGCGGGCCAGGCCAGTCGTGGACGCTCGAGCTCGGGAGTCTCGTGCTGCATTGGCGCGTCAATGGCCTCGTCCTCGTGCTGTTGCTGCTTACCCAACTGATCGTGCTGGCGAGTGCGCTCTATGCGCCGACCTATCTGCGCGACGTGGTGCATGCCACGCGACGCAGTCAGGCCTGGTTCTGGCCGCTGCTGGGGCTGCTGGCTGCCAGCCTCTCGTTGATCTGGCTGGCGGCCGATCTGCTGCTGCTCTACATCGGCCTGGAGCTGATGGGGCTGACCGCAGTAGGGCTGTTGCTGCTGCCGGGCAAGGCTGACGCCTTGATAGCTGGGCTGCGCTACCTGCTGCTGGCGTTGGTGGGTTCGCTGGCCTTCCTGCTCGGGGTCGCGCTATTGCTGGGGGCCTGGGGGCGGCTGGACCTGGCGGGCCTGGCACAGGTGGCTGAAGAGGGTGTCGTGCTGTGGGTGGCCATGGCGCTGCTCAGCGCGGGTCTGCTGCTCAAGGCGGCGGCCTTTCCCCTGCATGCCTGGCTGGCGCCGGTTCACGCTTCGGCCTGGATCCCGATCAGTGCGCTGCATGCGGGCCTGGTGATCAAGGCATCCTTCTTCATCGCCCTGCAGCTGTGGCTGGTGCTGGCACCCGCCGCCGCGGTGGCGGCAACCCTGGTTGGCGTGATGGCCGGCGCAGCAGTGATATGGGGCGGTCTCATGGCCTGGCGCGCGGCAAAGCTCAAGGACGTGGTGGCCTGGTCTACCGTCTCGCAGCTGGGCTATCTGCTGCTGGCGTTTCCGCTGCTGGTGGGCAGCGATCCGGCCGTCGCCGCGCTGGCCTGGGACGGTACCTGGCTACAACTGGCCGCTCATGGCCTGGCCAAGGCGGCCATGTTCTTCGCCACGGGGAACCTGATCCTGGCCACCGGCGAGTCCCGGGTGGAGGGGCTCGCCGGTGCCAGCCGGCGCTTCCCGCTCGCGTTGCTCAGCTTCGGCATCGCGGCGATCAGCCTGGTCGGCCTGCCGCCAAGCATGGGCTTTACGGCCAAGTGGCTGCTGCTGCACGCCGCCCTGGCGGGCGACCACTGGGGCTGGCTGGCGGTGCTGGCCATCGGCACGCTGCTCAGCGCTGCCTATGTGTTCCGCGTGTTCCGCTACTCCTTCGTCGAGGATGCGCCCACGCTCGACTTCCGTCCGGTCCCCTGGGGCATGGACACGATCGCCCTGGTGCTGGCGCTGGCGGCACTGCTGCTGGGCCTGGTCGCGGAATGGCCCTTGGCGCTGCTGCGTGGATCGGGAGGTGGGGCATGAGCCAGGCCTGGCTACCGGTGATCACTCTGGCTACCTCGCTGCTGGTGGCGCCGCTGATCTTCGCCTTGCCGGAGCGGGCCTCGCGGGCACGGGCCGTGGTCAACCTCTCTGCCGCCGTGCTCAAGCTGCTGCTGGTCGCGCTGATGGTCTGGGGGCTGTACCAGGGGCGTCATTTCACCTTCGGCTTCACCGTGGTGGAGGGCGTCAGCTTCCTGCTCCAGGCCGATGCCCTGGGGTTGATGTTCGCCGGCCTCTCGTCGTTGCTGTGGCTGGCCACCACGACCTATGCCATCGGCTATCTGGAGGACTCGCCCAACCGCAAGCGCTTCTTCGGTTTCTTCAGCCTCTGCGTGGCCAGCACCATCGGCATTGCCCTGGCCGGCAACCTGTTCACCTTCCTGCTGTTCTATGAGTTGCTGACGCTTTCCACCTACCCCCTGGTGGTGCACCGCGGCCACGATAAGGCGCTTGCGGCGGGCACGGTCTACCTGCGCTATACGCTGACCGGCGGTCTGGTCCTGCTGCTTGGCGTGGTGGCACTGCACGCCCTGGTGGGGGACGTGGCCTTCGGCCAACGCGAAGTGCTGGCCGACCTCGGGCCGCAGGCCCATCCCATGCTCACCGTGCTGTTCGTGGTGCTGCTGCTGGGGCTCGGAGTCAAGGCCGCGCTGGTGCCGCTGCATGGCTGGCTGCCGCGGGCGATGGTGGCGCCGGCACCGGTCAGTGCGCTGCTGCATGCGGTGGCAGTGGTCAAGGCGGGGGCGTTCGGCATCGTGCGTCTGGTCTACGACGTCTACGGCATCTCGCTCAGCCACGAGCTGGGGCTGTTGTCGCTGCTCACCACCATTGCCGTGGTCACCATCCTGTTCGGCTCGGTGAAGGCCCTGTCGCAGCAGGAGCTCAAGCCCCGGCTGGCCTACTCCACGGTCAGCCAGGTCTCCTATATCGTGCTCGGCATCAGCCTGTTCGGCCCGTTCGGCACCATTGCGGGGCTGGTGCACCTGATGCACCAGGGCCTGATGAAAGTCACGCTGTTCTACTGCGCCGGCAATTATGCCGAGGAACTCGGCATCCATCGCATCGACGAACTCGACGGTGCAGGAAGGCGCATGCCGCTGACCAGCCTGGCCTTCACCATCGGCGCGCTGGGCATGATCGGACTGCCGCCGGTCGCCGGCTTCATCACCAAGTGGTACCTGGGCATGGGAGCGGTGCAGGCGGGCATGCCCTGGGTCATTGCGGTGATCGTCACCAGCAGCCTGCTCAATGCCGCCTATTTCCTGCCCATCCTGCATCGCTTGTGGTTCCGCCAAGGCCCGGCCCACGGCCGCGGTTCCTGGCCCGAGGAGCGCAACCTCGGCCGCTTCGAGACCAGCGCCTGGCTGTTGCTGCCTACCGCTGCCACGGCGATGTTCAGCATTCTCGTTGGGCTGCTGGCGGGAGTGCCCTTCAGCCCGCTGGACCTGGCGACCTTGATGGCGACAGGGGAGTACTTGCCATGAGCATGTGGCTGGCTCTGGCGCTGCTCTGGCCGCTGCTGCTCATGCTGCGCAACGGCATGTGGCTGGCCATGGAGCAGGGCGGCATGCGTCGCGCCGGACCGCTTCCGGAACTGATCGACGCCTGGTGGTTGACGGCGCCGCTGCCCGCTTTGCTGTTGGCCCTGGGGCCGGGAGAAGCGACGCTGGCAATGGAGGGCTGGCTGTTGGGTGGCCTGTGGCAGCTCGACGAGATGCGCCGGCCGTGGCTGACGTTCAGTGCCTTGCTGTGGTTCCTGGCCGGCTGCTACGCGCGTGGCTATCTTGCCGGCGAGCAGCGCCAGGCCGAGGCCGGCGACGGAGAGAGCTTTCGTCGGTTGGTGGGGTTCACGCTGCTGTGGCCGCTGACGCTGGTGGGCAATCTCTTGCTGATCGTGGCCGAGGACATCCCCAGCTTCTACCTGGGCTTTGCCACCATGACCCTGGCCGCTTATGGCCTGGTGGTGCATGCCGGGCATCGTGATGCCCGGCTAGGCGGGTTCTCGTACCTGGTCATGGCGTTCTTCGGCGAGGCGCTGATCCTGGGTGGACTGCTGTGGTCGGCGGGCAGTGCGGAAGCCATGACCTTGACGGAACTGCGTGCGGCTATCGCCGAGGCTGAGCAGGGGCTGTGGATGGCCACCCTGCTATGGCTAGGGTTCGGGGTCAAGGCGGGGGTGATCGGGCTGCATGCCTGGTTGCCGCTGGCCCATCCGGTGGCGCCTACGCCGGCCAGCGCCGTGCTCAGCGGCGTCATGGTCAAGGCGGGCGTGCTGGGCTGGCTTAGTACGCTGCCGCTGGGTGTACCCGAGGCGGGGCTGGCTCCCCTGGGCCAGGCGATGACTCTGCTGGGGCTGGCGGGGCCTTTGTTGCCGCCGCACTCGGCGTGGTACAGCGCCACCCCAAGGCGGTGCTGGCCTATTCCAGCGTCAGCCAGTTGGGCATGCTGGCCAGCCTGGTGGGCATGGGGCTGAGTTCACCTTCCCTGTGGCCGGCACTGCTGGTGCCGGTGGCGCTGTTCGCCGGTCACCACGGCATGACCAAGGGCGCCCTGTTCCTTGGTGTCGGTATCAGTGAGCATCCACCGCGTCTGCCAGCCTGGCTCGTCTGGTTGCTGTTGGCGCTGCCGGCGCTCTCGCTGAGCGGTGCGCTGGCCTCGGGGCTGATCGCCAAGGGCGCCATGAAGGAGGCCCTCTACGCAGGCGGCCACACCTCGTTGGTCACCTTTCTCAGCCTGGCGGCGGTGGGGAGTACCGTGCTGATGGCCCGGACGCTGTGGCGCCAGTGGCGGGAGCGTGGCGAAGACTCCACCTCCTGGCGCTCGCCCATGTCGCTGTCCTGGTTGTTCGCCGTGTTGGTGGCGGCCGCGGTGCCGTTCTGGCTTCCCCTCGGTGAAGGCGTTGCTTGGCCGCCCATGAAGGAACTGCCTGGATTGCTGTGGCCGGTGGCGCTGGGTTGGTTCTGGCTGGCCTGACGCTGCTCGCGGCGAAGGCCAGGCAAGGTGAGGCCAGGCAAGGAGAGTGGCGCTTCACGGCCTGCCTGAGACCAGGCGACCTGTGGTGGGGCTATGCCGCCTTGGCACGTGGGATCGCGGCCAGGCTTGGCAGGCTGGGTGCCACGCTGGAGACACGTAGGCTCGGTATCCGCTCAGCCTTGGCGCGGCGGGAGCGTCGGACGGTCGCCTGGCTCGACGAGCTGACCCGCTACGAGCGTGGTTTCGTCCACCTGGCCGTGCCGCTGATGGTTGCGGTGGCAGTGCTGTTGTTCCTCGGTTTCCTGCTGGCTGGACCCAGGTAGGCCCAGCCAGCAGGGCCGGTTCCTCGCTACAGCAGTTCCTCGCCGGCCAGTGCCAGACGCGAGCGCTCCACGCTGCGCAGGGTCACGTGGCCGGCATGGGCCCAGTTGCTGAAACGCTGTACTACCGCCGCCATGCCGCAGGTGTTGGCGGTGAGGTAGGGGGTGTCGATCTGGCCGACATTACCCAGGCAGACGATCTTGGTGTTGCGCCCGGCTCGGGTGAGCAGGGTCTTGAGCTGCTTGGGGGTGAAGTTCTGTGCCTCGTCGATGATCAGGAAGGTGTCGTTCAGCGTGCGTCCGCGCATGAAGCCGGGAGCGCGGATCTGCACGCGGGAGCCGATCAGGCTGCGCGTCGCGTCCTGGCTCCAACTGGTGCTGCCGTCATGCTCGTCGCGCAGCAGGTTGTCCATGTTGTCGTGGAAGGCACCCATCCACGGTGACATCTTCTCCTCCTCGGTACCGGGCAAAAAGCCGATGTCCTCGCTCATCGAGATGGGGGCCCGGGTGAACACGATGCGCTCGAAGCGCTTGGCATCGAGGGTTTGCTGGAAGGCTGCCGCCAACGTCATGAAGGTCTTGCCGGTACCGGCGCTGCCAGCAATGGTGACCAGGTCGACATCGTCGTCCATCAGCAGGTTCAGGGCGAAGTTCTGGCGGCTGTCGTGGGCATGCACGCCCCATACGCCATCCTTGTGGCGATAGTTGGTCAACAGTTGCAGCCGTGCCTGGGTGGGGCTCAGCTCGCGCACGATGGCCTCGAAGCTGGCACCGTTCTCGCTGTCCGATACCAGCATGCCCAAGTGCCAGTCGCTGGGTATGCGACCGTCCAGGCGATAGAAGGTGCGGTGGTCGACTCGTTCCACCTCGACCTCGACCTCCATCTGGCCCCAGGGGCCGCTGCCACCTTCCGCATCGGGATAGATGCGAACGCCCTCGAGCATGACATCGCTGTCGCTGAAGGCGCGGTCGGTCAGGTAATCCTCCACCGGGACATTCAACGCCGTGGCCTTTACCCGCAGGTTGATGTCCTTGGTGACCAGGATTACCGAGGCGTCGGGCCGCTCGTCGCGCAGCCGGCAGGTCTCGGCCAGCAGTACGTTGTCGGGGCTCTCCGCGAGGTGCTCCAGTGGCTCCAGTTCGGGGTAGCAGAGAAACCGAAGCTTGCCGAGCGTGGCGCCGCCGGCCCGGGGGATCGGTATGCCTTTCTGGATTTCGTCGAAGGTGACTTGATTGGTGAGGTCGGAGAGGGTGCGGCTGACCTGGCGGGCGGTGCGAGCGATCTCGCGCAGGCCATTCTTGTGCTTGTCGAGTTCCTCGAGCACGGTCATGGGGATGACCACCTCGTGTTCCTCGAATTGATACAGGGCGGTGGGGTCATGCAGCAGGACATTGGTATCCAGTACATACAACCGCTTGGCTTTCTTGTCGAGTCGTACCATCGGGGCAGGGCTCCTGAGTTGACGGCACCTACAACACTGGCCTTCACATCATTCCATTGGTATGACAGTCCGGCTCACTGGCGGCCAGTGTCACTTCGCGGGCGTGGCTCCTTATATGGCTTTCGTTACCTAAAGCATGGAGTCTTCCGGCTTCGGTTGCCATCGAAATACTTCAACGCAAGGCTCGAGAGTGGCAACCGCAGCATATCGCGGTCCTGCTCGAACATCACTCCATCGCCGGCAAGGTCGACTGGAGCCGAGCCCATGGCGAGCAGCAAAGGAAGAAAAGTCGTGCTAACGTTGGTTGCGCATATAGCGTTACTAAGCGTAACGGCGTAAGGTAGAGCAAATAACAAATGGCCCGACACGGCATTACCTGCACGAATGTTGATTCGTGCGATTGGGAAGGTGTCACGGCGATAGGCTCTGTTTGAAAAGTTGGCGAGCGAAGGCCAGACAAGGCAAAAAAACGGCGAAAAGAGCAGTTTACGTGTTGTAAGGGAGTGCTTTAAGCCGATTTTTTTACGCCATATGGCCAAGTGCAGCCGGTTTCGGACAGAGCCTGGGGAATGCCTCGTGGGCCAGCACAGGCAGAGGTACGCAGGATGGATCCGGTCGTAGCGGTACTGATCGTAGCGGGAGTGGCGTTGCTGCTCGCGCTAGTGTGCATGGTGGCCTTTCTCAAGAGCCGTAGTGTTCGTAGTGAGCTCACGGAAACGCCTTTGGCAACGCGCCGAATGGCAGAGGCAACCCAAGTGGAGGTGCCTGAAACGGTACCCCTGCCGGCGGCAGGCGCTCAGTCGGAGCCGGAATCGGAGCCGATGCGCCGCTTCCAGGTCGCCTCGGGCAAGGAAATCAAGCAGTGCCTGTTCGTGATACTCGACTGGCCCGGGTTGGATACCAATCGCCGCCTGGCTCGCCTGCTCAAGGAATACAACGCCAACTACGACGCCAAGCTGGGTGTCTACAAGATCCGCGATCCTCTCGCGGGCTATAAGCTCACCATCGCCAATTCATCACCACCCGGCACCCTGCCGCCCATTCATGAAGGCGACGACCAGCCGATCGTCAGCGGTGTCTCCATCCTTATCCACTTCGTCAGCAAGCGCAGCGTGGCGCGCAACCCCGAGACGCTGATCGACATCACTCAATCCATTGCCGCCATCGGGGGCCATATCCTCGATGCCGAACGCAATACCGTCAGCGAAGAGGAATTCGAGCAACTGCGACAGCATGCGCAGAACTCGAAGGCCGTCACTCATGGGCGCGGCACTCCTCATGAGGGAGGCTGATGGCAAGAAGCAGGGCCGAGTCGACGCGTCTCTCTCGGCCTTGTTCTAAACTGACAGGCTATCTCCGCCCGCACCGCCCTATGGATAAGTAAGCACGAATGGACCGTGAAACAATGACCCCCGTCCTGAATGATCCTGACCCTGACGCTACGAGTCAGGCCCGGGTGCAACAGCTCACCGCAGGCGATATCTCCACGCTGCATGACTTGCTGACGGTATTCGGCGATGCCTTTGGCGAACCGGACACCTACGGCGTTGCGCGCCCTGGCCGCGCCTATCTGGAGCGTCTGCTGGGACGCGATAGCTTCATCGCCCTGGCGGTCCTCAAGGGTGCCGAGGTGGTGGGGGGCTGGCGGCTTACGAGCTGCACAAGTTCGAGCAGGAGCGCAGCGAGATCTATATTTACGATTTGGCGGTGGCAGAAGCACATCGACGCGAGGGCATTGCCACGCTGTTGATCGAACGACTCAAGACGATAGCAGCTCAGCGCGGCGCTTATGTCATTTACGTTCAGGCGGATCTCGGCGATACGCCGGCCATTGAGCTTTATTCGAAACTCGGCGTTCGCGAGGACGTGCTGCATTTCGATATCGCGGTGCCGCTAGGGACCGCATCAGCCAGCGCCGAGCACGAGATGTGACGCTGCCAGGGAGGGCATGATGTTCGAATTGGAAACGCCGCGCCTGTTCCTGCGCCCGCTGGCGACCAGCGATCTGCCGGAACTGGCTGCAATATTGGCCGATCCCGAAGTGATGCGCTACTCGCTGCGCGGTGTTTGCGACGAGATGGCAACCCGCATTTTTCTCGATTGGTGTTTCGACTGCTATATCAATCATCGCACGGGACCGCTGGCACTGGTAGACAGGAACAGCGGCGAATTCGTCGGTTTCTGCGGGGTATCTCCGGAAAGAGTGAAGGGCAGTGCGGTATTGAGCCTGGGCTACCGGCTCGCCAGGCGTTACTGGGGCCAGGGGCTGGCTACTGAAGCCGCAACCGCAGCGCTCGCCCATGCTTTCGAAGAGCGACGCTTCAATTCTGTCGTTGCCATCGTAGAACCGACGCACATTGCCTCGTTGCGGGTAGCGGAGAAGGTGGGGTTCGGGCGCTTCGAAACGTGCGAGTTCCACCGGCGCCCGGTGCGCCTGTATCGAATGCGGCGAGCGCAATGGCTGCAGCGCTTGACCGTTAACGCCGACGAAGCGGGCATGGACTGACTCAATAACAGGAAGCGACATGAACCTGACGACCTTGTGGCTCTTCATCCCGGCCTGTTTCGCGTTGAATCTGGCACCGGGCCCCAATAACCTGCTCTCCATGAGCAACGCCAAGCGCTACGGCGTGAACGTGGCCTGCCTGGCGGGCATTGGTCGCCTGGTGGCTTTCATGGTGATGATTGCGCTGGCGGCCTCCGGGCTTGCTACGCTGCTGTACGCTTCGGAAAAACTGTTCCTTGCCGTCAAGCTGCTGGGGGCCGTCTACCTGTTCTGGCTGGCCTACCAGCTGTGGTTCGCCGCGCCTGGTGAAGAGCGGGAGTTGGAAGGACGGCAGCGCAGCCTGCTGGGATTGGCGCGCCAGGAATTCCTGTTGGCCGCCGGCAATCCCAAGGCGATCCTGATCTTCACCGCTTTCTTGCCGCAGTTCGTCGACCCGACCGGTCACGTTGCCCTGCAGTTCACCATCCTGGGGGCGCTGTTCCTGCTGCTCGAATGGATCGCCATCGCCGGTTATGCCTATGTCGGTGCCTTCCTGCGTCAGTGGTTCTCCCGTCCCGCCATGAGACAGCTGTTCAATCGCGGCTGCGCGACCTTGCTGGCCAGTGCCGGGGTTGGGCTGCTGGTCGCTCGGCGGCAATGAGGTTCAGGCATTCTTGCAGGTGAGGGCGTAAAGCTTCGCTGCCTCCACCAGCGGCGTGTATCGGTTGGGCGATGACAGGGGAGGGAAGACATGAAGCCACGCATCAGCATGATCACGCTCGGTGTCCGCGATCTCGCGGCATCGATTCGGTTCTACGAACAAGGGCTGGGCCTGCCGCGCATGGAGTCGCCGCCGGAAGTGGCCTTCTTCACCCTCAACGGCACCTGGCTGGGACTCTACGGCCGTGAGGCGCTGGCCGAGGATGCCGGCGTTTCGCCCGAGGGTAGCGGCTTCACCGGTATTGCGCTGGCGCACAACCTGGCCTCCGAGGCCGAGGTCGACGAACTGCTGGAGCAGGCCGTCGCCGCCGGTGCCAAGCTGGTCAAGCCGGGCCAGAAGGTTTTCTGGGGCGGTTATTCCGGCTACTTCGCCGACCCGGATGGCTATCTCTGGGAAGTGGCGCACAACCCCTTTGCCTGGGTCGGACCGAAGGACGAATAGCGCCCTCCTGGTGCGCTAATCGCCCAACGGCAGCCGCGTCTCGAACTTGGTGCGCTTGCGCGAGATCAGCGTACGGAACTTGTGTACGTCGTCGCTGGCATCCAGCTCGCGGTCGCAGAAACGATCGTAGCTTGCCATGTCGGGTACGCTGACGATCAGCACGAAATCCACCTCGCCGGTGACCTGGTAGCATTGGGTCACCTCGGGGGCCGCCTCCACCTGCTTGATGAAACGACCGTAGAGGGCCTTGTCGTCGCGCGCCATGGTGACTTCCACCACCATGTGCAGGTTGGCGCCAAGGGCTTCGGGGGCGAGAATGGCCACCTCGCGCTGGATGACGCCGTTCTCCTTGAGGCGCCGAACGCGCTTCAGGCATGCCGTGGGGGAAAGCCCGACCCGCTCCGCCAGGGCCTGGTTGGTCAGGCTGGCGTCGCGCTGTAGCTGATCGAGTATCCTCAGGTCGAGTCTGTCCATGGTGCAGGAAATTTCCCTCGCGCCCTTCAAAAAGCCACATTCTTCCCCTTTCGTGCCAATAACGCCATCGCCTTGTGCGGTATATGCGTAAAGTAAGCGGCTGACTACCTGACGGATACGCACCCATGGCAAGACGACTCGCCGCGATGCTTTTCGGCACGACCCGGCAGTTATTGCGCGAAGCCTGGTCGGTCTACCTGGCCCTGCTCAAGGTAATGGTGCCGGCGCTGCTGATCGTGAAAGCACTCGAGATGCTGGGCATGACCGAACTGCTCGGCCACTGGCTCTCGCCGTTGATGACCCCGCTGGGGTTGCCCGAGCCGCTGAGTGTGGTGTGGGCCGCTACGCTGTTGACCAATATCTATACCGGCCTGGTGATCTTCTTCGAAGTCACGCGGGATACGCCATTGACCGTAGCGCAGGTCACGGTGCTGGGAGCCTTGATGGCCGTGGGGCACTCGCTGCCGATAGAAGGCGCGGTGGCGCGCCTGGCCGGTGTGCCCTGGTGGCTGACCGTGCTGCTGCGCGTCGGCGGTGCTTGGCTGTTGGGTTGGCTGCTGCACCTGAGCTACTCGCTGGGCGGCTGGCTGCAGCATGCCAATCATGTGGTGTGGGAGCCTTCGACCCAGGAGGCGACGCTGGCGGCCTGGCTGCAGGGGCAAGCGATAACGCTCGCGACTATCTTCGTGGTGATACTGGCGTTGATGGCATTCCTGAAGCTGCTGCGCCGGCTGGGCGTGGAGCGGCTGATTCACAAGCTGCTCTATCCGCTGCTGCGATTGCTGGGAATCGGTCCGGCGGCGGCCAACATCACCGTGATCGGGATTACCCTGGGGCTCAGCTTCGGTGCCGGCCTGCTGCTGCGTGAGGCGCACTCGGGACGTCTGACTCCGCGGGACATCGTGCTCACGCTCTGTTTCCTCGGCCTGTGCCACAGCCTGATCGAGGACACGCTGCTGATCATGCTGATGGGCGCGGACCTCTCCGGCCTGCTGTGGGCGCGGCTCGCTTTCGCACTGGTGGTCATCGCCCTGCTGGCGAGGCTGCCATGGTTGAGCCGCGCGGAGCTGCCATCTTGGATGTTCTCTTCGCGGGCGGTGGCGGGGGGCGAGTCGCGCAGCGAAGGGTAGGGTGGCCCCCCACTGCCCATGGGCCAGGCGCTGCCAGGTAGGTGAATGCTTACTGGGGAGGAGGCCGTTGCATGGGCGGGACTGGGGTTAAGGTCAGGAGCATCCACGCGTAAACGATAGCATGGTAATCTTTCCTGAAACGCACCCGTCCTGGCTGCCTGACTCTTCGGAAGCCACTAGCGGACACACCTTCCCGGGCCGAATGGAGCTGGCATGAAGCTGTTGCGTGGTTTCCTGTGGTTGCTTGCCTTTCAACTGCTCGGCCACGCCGCCGTCGAGCTACTCTCGCTGCCGGTCTCCCACGCCATGGCCGGGCTGCTGTTGCTGCTGGCCTGGCTGTTGGTGAAGCGAAGGCTCAACGAGAGTGTGGCCACGGCCAGCCAGGCGCTGATACCACTGCTCGCCATGTTGATCATGCCCGGCGTGGTGGGCGTGTTCTTCGTGATCGATGAGTTCGCTGGTCACTGGACGGCGATCATGCTGGCCCTGGTGGTCGGCACCTTCCTCAGCGTGCTGACCACGCTTCTGTTGATGCGACGCTTCATGCCGCGGGAGGCCGCGGACACCGATACGCGGGACCGCCAGTTATGAGCGAGCTGCATGCATCGTTGCTGAACACCCCCATCCTGGCCGTCGCCCTGACGCTGGCGGCCTATCTCGGTGGCGTACGCCTGTTCGAGCGGCTCGGCCGGCCGAGCTGGTGCCCGGCGGTGCTGATCGGCGCGCTGTTGACGGCAGCCGCACTGTGGCTGCTGCGTTACGAGTACATCGACTATCAGCGCAACGTGGCCTGGCTGACCCTGCTGCTGGGACCCGCCACCGTGGCGCTGGCGGTGCCGCTCTACCAGCAGCGCCAGCATATCTTCGCCCTGTGGAAGCCCATCCTGTGCTGCCTGCCGCTAGCCGCGGCGCTGGCGGCGCTCTACGCCGTTCTGATCGCCTGGCTGCTGGGGGCGCCGCCTACGGTGCTGGCCTCGCTGGCGCCGAAGTCGGTCACCGCGCCCATTGCCATGGGAATTCTGGAGCAGCTCGGCGGCTCGCTCTCGCTGATGCTGGGCGGTTTGCTGATCACCGGCGTGCTGACCACCATCTTCGTCTCGCTGCTGGCCAAGTGGCTCAAGATCGATGACAAGCGGATTCTCGGTTTCGCGCTCGGCGTGAACGGTCACGCCATCGGCATCGTGCGCGCCTTCGAGCTTGGCCCCACCGCCGGCGCCTTCGCCTCGCTCGGCATGAGCCTGACGGGTATCTTCACCGCGATGCTGCTGCCGCTGGTGTGGCGGCTGCTGGGCTTCTGAGCTTTGCCCTAACGACGTCCCATTGCCGCCCCCGCCCGTGTATGCCGGGGCGTCAATTATCCCAACCGAATTCAGCCGCTCAACGCCAGCTTAGTACCGAAGCCCATCAGCGAAGTGGCGAACAGCCAGCGCTGGAAGCGCCGCGCGAGCGGATGACGTGCCATCCAGCGGCCCAGCGCCATGCCAACCGCCGTATAGAACAGATCGAAGATCAGCCCGACGCCTACCAGCACGATGCCGAGCAATGCGAATTGCAGCGCCACCATGCCGGCATCGGCGTGCATGAATTGCGGCAACAGTACCGAGCAGAACAGCAGCGCCTTGGGATTGGCAATGTTGGTCAGCAAGCCGCGCTGGAATGCCAGGCGGTAGGAGCGCGGAACAGGTGGCTGTGGTGTAGTGGTTGCGGTTTCCGACCACATATCGGCGCGGGCAAGCCGAATGCCCAGCCAGACCAGATACGCGGCGCCAATACCTCGCATGATGTCGAACAGCAGCGGAGAAGCCTTCAGCAAGGCGGCCAAGCCCACGGCGGCCAGGGCCACATGGGCACCGCGGGCCAGCCCCAGCCCGCATGCCGTTGCCAAGGCAAGGCCCCGCCCTGTCGGCTGGCAGTCTGCAGGATCAGCACCATGTCCGGCCCAGGAACCAGATAAGCAATGACAAGCGCGGCCACAAACAGGCTCAGATGTTCCATGGATGGCCTCCAGGTTGCAACGAGAGGTTGGTGCGAGAGATTGGTGCGAGAGGGCGGATCTCGATGCCTCCAGAATAAGAAATGCGACCTTGAGGCGTGTTGCGTAGTTGGCCTGTATTGCGTCTATTATTGGCATATTCATCACCTAAACCCGAGGCAGGCTTGGCAAACATGCCAAAAATGAAACTCGACAATCTGGACCGCCGGATCCTGTCGGCCTTGCAGCGAGATGCTCGGCTGACCAACGTGCAACTAGCCGAAGAGGTGGGCCTGTCTCCCTCACCCTGCCTGCGTCGCGTGCGCCTGCTCGAGGAGAAGGGCATCATCAAGGGTTACCACGCCGCGCTGGATCGCGGTGAGGTGGGGCTGGGGCTAACCGTATTCGTGGACATCAAGGTTCGACAGCACCACGACGAACTGGCCCGGGCGTTTCGGGAGGAGGTGGTCAAGCTGCCGGAAGTCGTTTCCTGCCATCTGGTCTCGGGCGAGGCCGACTTCCTGCTGCAAGTGGTGGTGCCGGACCTGGCCGCCTACGAGGCGCTGTTGCAGGACAAGCTGTTGAAACTGCCTGGCGTTAGCGACATTCGCAGCAATTTTGCGATTTCGACGGTGAAAGCCCCATCGGCTCTGCCGTTGGGGCACCTGCCGCACCCGGGGTGAAGCGGCTACGACAAGGGAGAAGTGATGAAGAGCGAAAAAGAGAAGATGCTGGCCGGTGAACTCTACAATCCGCGCGATGCCCAGCTCCTGAGCGAGCGCCACCGCGCCCGCTTGCTGGCCAAGGCCTTCAACGACACCGGCGACGACCAGGGCCAGGAGCGCAAGCGGCTGCTGAGTGAGCTGTTCGGCGCCATGGGCAAGGGCACCTTCATCGAGCCACCCTTTTACTGCGACTACGGCGGCAACATCACCCTGGGCGAGCGGGTCTTCTTCAACTTCAACTGCGTGATCCTTGACGTGGCGGAAGTCACCATCGGCAATCACACCATGTTCGGTCCCAACGTACAGGTCTATACCGCCACCCACCCGCTCGATGCCGAAGAGCGCCGCAGCGGCCTGGAATCCGCCAAGCCGATCACGATCGGCGACGACGTATGGATCGGCGGTGGGGCGATTCTCTGTCCCGGCGTCACCATCGGCTCCCGCACGGTCATCGGTGCCGGCAGCGTGGTGACCAAGGACATTCCCGAGGATGTATTCGCCGCCGGCAACCCCTGCCGCGTGATACGCCCACTCGGGGATGATGCGACCCGCTGAAACAACTCAATTCCTCGGCACGGACGGCAACTTGCAAAGCCGACTGGCGGCACTCAGAGAAAAACCCTATGAAGGAATGGAGTGGTACGTTTAACGGCCTGTAGAGGTAAGTAAGTGCTGACTGGGTAGGCTCCATCGCCAATAACGAGAACAAGGACAATGAACGATACCAATCCGAAAGTGGAAGCCTTGCTGGGCCAGCCGCAATGGCATGAAGAGCGGGAAAAGCTGAGAGCGATAGCGCTCTCCTGCCAACTGAGCGAAAGCGTCAAGTGGGGAAAACTCTGCTACTCGTTTCAGAACGGCAACGTGGCCATGATCTTCGGCATGAAAGAGTACTGCGCACTCGGCTTTTTCAAGGGCAGCCTGTTGAAGGACCCCGAAAGGATCCTCGTTGCCCCCGGAGAACACTCCCAGGCGATGCGCCAGGTCCGCTTCACACAACTGAGCGAGATCGAATCGCAGGCCGCCGTACTTGAAGCCTATCTCCTCGAGGCCATTGAGCTGGAGAAGGTCGGCGCCAAGGTGGACTTCAGCGAGAAGCATGAGCTGACATACCCGAAGAACTCCAGGCGGCTCTTGACGCAAGTACTGCGTTAAAAGCCGCCTTCGAGGCGCTTACGCCTGGTCGGCAAAGAGGCTACATCCTGCACTTCTCCAGGGCCAAACAATCCAGCACGCGAGTGTCGCGGATCGAGAAGTGCACACCCGATATTCTTGCGGGAAAGGGGCTGAATGGCCGCTGAAAACTGGCATGAGGAGTTAGTGAGCACTTACTGGCGGGATACTTGCTCGATAGGAGAAGTCATGGCCCGATAGGCTCACTAATGAACGACCGCGCTCTTGCATCGTTCATGTAGGCCACGTTGAGCCGCACCCAGGGAGAGTCGCCGTCCTCTGGTAGAAATAGATGGCCGGGCGAGAGCGTAATCCCCCTCCGCTGTGCGTACTGCACGAGCTGAGTCGAGGAGTGGATCGCTGGATGGCGTGCCCAAACGAACATACCGCCTGCCGGCTCGAGGAAGAGTACCCAGCCGGCTTTTTTAAGCTGTGTGAGAGTGGAGGCCATCTGTTCCGAGAGCTTTGTCCTGAGACGCTCCGTCAGCTTCCTGTAGCTGCCGTTTTGAAGCATGGTGGTAACGACTTGCTCTGCAAAATGTGAAGCGGAAATACTGGTCAGCATCTTGATGTCGACCAGGGGTTTCAGCAGAGGCTGCCTAGCGATGATAAAGCCAACTCGCAGCGAAGATGAAAGGCTCTTGGAGAAGCTGCTCAGATAAATGACCCGGTTCAGGTCATCGAGCGACGCGAGGCGAATGCTGGACTCATGCTGAAAATCGGCATAGATGTCGTCTTCCACGACTTGGAAATCATGGGCTTCGGCCAATTGCAGTAGGCGATGGGCAACGGCTGGCGCCAAGATGGAACCCGTAGGATTCTGAAAGACGCTGTTCACGAAGAACAGCTTCGGCTTGTGCTGTGCCAGAAGCGCTTCCAGATGCTCGATATCCGGCCCGTCCGCCAAGCGCGGCACGCCGACGACCTGGATGCGTTGCAAGCGCAGCAGACCGAGCAGGTTGTAATAGCCCGGGGACTCGACGAATACCACGTCACCAGGCTCAAGCAACAAGCGCACCAGAAGATCCAGCGAGTGGCTGCCTCCACCGGTCATCAGTATTTGATGGGCATCGGCACGGATGCCCAGCAGACGCACGCGCTCCTGAATCAACCCGCGTAAATCCAGCGGGCCCAGCGGCGTGCTGTAATCGAAGATGCCTGAGCGGCTTTGCCTTGCCACCTGGCGAATGGCGTAGGTCAGATCATCGCCCTCGCGCCAATGGTTGGGCAGCCAGCCGCAGCCCAGCTTTAGGTGACTTTCGTCAGCCTTGAAGAGGCTCCACATGGCATTCGTGAAATCCTCCAGTTGGCCCGGTGACCGGGCCGCCTTGGCCAGGGCCGTTGGGGCCGTCGCTGCGACATAGAATCCAGAGCCTGGCCGGGAGCGGACCAATCCATATGCCACCAGCCGTTCGTAGGCTTCGATCACGACGTTACGGCTTATTCCATGTTCTGCAGCCAGCTGTCGTATCGAAGGCAAACGACTGCCGCCGCCTCCGCCGTTACTCTCGATCCAACCTTTGAAGCTCTCGACTAGCTGTTCCACCAGGGGCTGGTTCGAATGCTTGTCCAATTCCAACTTCATCATCGGCACGCCCCACGACAACCGTACAAGAAAAGCCTGGAACAGCTTATCGGTAATTGACGAGACCGTACCTTTCCATGCGCAGCATGCAGATGCAATTGTTCAGCTTCTGCCATACAGCCGCTCGCATCGATCCCTTGCTGCAAGAGTCTCTCTCCATGTCCCGATCCCATCCTGCCCGCCTTGCTTTTGCCCTCTGCACGATCACGTCAGCGGTCAATCTGCAGGCGCCCCTTTACGATGCCTTGGCAGCGCGTAGCGGAGCCGGCGTGGGCGCCACGACCGTTGCGTTTGCCTGCTATGTGGTCGGTATTCTGCCGGTGTTGCTGGGCTTCAATGGGCTCGCCGAACGGGTAGGGCGCAAACCGTTGATCGTCACTGCGCTAGTGTTGTGCCTGGCTGCCACGGCGTTGACTCTCGCAATGCCAGGCTTGATTACCCTGGGTATCGCACGCTTCATGATGGGCATTGGCACGGCGCTGACATCGACAGTGGCGCCCGCCTATATGCGTTCGCTGTTTGGCGGCGGGGACAGCCGGGCTCCGGCCAACTGGGTTACCGCCAGCACAGCGTTGGGGTTCGGGCTCGGTGCGGCCGTCACCGCTCTGTTCGTGCTTCACGTGCCGAGCCTGACACCGCCGAGCTTTTGGCTTTATCTGGGTGCCGCTGCTTTGGCGCTGGTGTGGGTGCTGACGCTAAAAGACGATTCACCAAGGCAGACCGGGGCCGAGATGTTGCGTTTGCCGGCTTTTCCACCGGGCGCCTTTGGTTATGGGCTCGCCATATTGTTGGCATGGGCAAGTGTGGGGCTGGTCATTGCGATTCTGCCCTCGACGTTGGCCCAGCATGGCCTATCGGGCTGGGCCGGTTTTGCAACGTTCGGCGTTTGCAGTTGCGGCGTGCTGTTCCAACCATGGGCAAGGAAACTAGCGCCACAAATAGCTACTCAACTGGGCCTGATCATCCTGCCCTTGGCATATGGCCTGATTGCCTGGGGCGCGTTGCAGGGGTACTTGGTCGCCGTACTGGTTGGGACTGTCGCGGCAAGCAGTGCCTGCTATGGTTTCATCTATCTGGGGGGATTGAGCGGTGTGCTCGACTTGGCTGCGGAACAACCGTCTCGGGCAAGTGCCGGTTACTTCCTGATGGCTTATCTTGGTTTCAGTATTCCCGTCATTACCACAGGGGTGTTGGTCGATGTTTTCGGTCACACCGCTGCGCTGGGAATCTTTGGCATGGTACTGCTTGGCAGCGTGATCGTGACGCTTGGCATTATCCAACGTGGCCGTGGATTGATCTGCAGTGCCGATCTGGCAAGGCTCGACAGGTGAGTGAGCGCTGACTGGGGCTTGTGAGTATAAAAAGTGGTAGGCTGAAGAAGTATGCTGCCGAATAATTAAGAATAGTTAATTTTGACGTGGGGGAACTATGGTCACGTGCTATCTGAGATACATCATCGATCCATTCAAGCTGGAAGAGTTTGAGCGCTATGGGAAGCTGTGGATTCCCTTGGTGGAGAAGTTCGGTGGCAACCACCATGGATATTTTCTTCAACCCGATACCGGGAGGCAGGTTGGGATCTGACCTATGTACAGTTCAAGTATGCAGGCGTCAAAATCGAGGTAGGGAGTGCCGCTGGAGCGAACATCTTCGATAAGGCAAGCCAGGCATGGGTTCCGCTTGAGATAGATTTCTCTCGCTACGAAACCGTGAGCTTGCTCGCGGCAGAGCTTCCGTTAATGCTCAAAGAGGATCTAGTTCGATATAAGCTGGCGTTGTCACGACCAGTGGACATAGAAGATATCCGTGCGATCCAAGGGTGAAGGTAGCATGCTGAGGAAAAGTGCGATGCAAGACGGAACGTTGGCTTTGGAGGCTGTGTCATTCGAAGAGCTGGAAATTATAGGCGCAATGGAAGCCGGTGAAGCACGGGACTACATCATTCCGTATAGCCTGGAAAAGCATCAGCAGGAATTCATGAAGCCCGCCGTGATCTACAAGGCTATTCGCCATGGAAAAATTCGCCATGGAAAAAATCCGGCTGGCTTTGTCATGCTGGCGCTAGACCCGGATGGTGTGAGCGTTGAGCTTCGCCGAATCGTCGTGCCAAACCCGGGGCGTGGCATCGGTGTGCGTGCTTTGGAAGCCGTTCGAGAACTGTGCCGCAGTGAGTTAGGAAGAAAGCGAATCTGGCTGGACGTTTTCGAAACCAACTATCGTGCCAGGCATGTGTACGAAAAAGTGGGTTACTCATGCTTTGGAAAAACCGAGCATGAAGGGCGAACTCTGCTTCTGTACGAAACCTTGATATAACGAAAAGAGGCGTTCACTGCGTGCCCTGTTCTGGTTTTTACTCTGTGCAATGAATAGCCTTGAGAGCCATGAGGGGCGACACTGATGGTGACGATTCGACCTTACTGCCAGGCAGACTGCGAAGCACTCCGAAGCCTGGTTCTCTGCCTGCATGAGACCCTGCGGCCGTTCGATGCTGATCTTGCACCCGGCGATGAGATCATCGAAGGCTATTTCCAAGAGCTGATGGCAAAGGTAGAAAGCACGAGCGGTGCGGTATTCGTTGCCGAGGATGGCAGCGAATTGGTCGGATACGTGTGCCTTTGGGGTTACGTTTCCCCCGATGACCCGGATGAGAGGCCGGACCCATTCAGCTTCATGGCGGAACTCTTCGTCCGGCCAGAGAGCCGCCATCTCGGAGTGGGGCGCTTACTCGTGGAGCAAGCGGAACGCTATGCTGCCCAATGTGGCACCTACAAGGTCGAGTTAAAGGTGCTGGCACGGAACGAACAGGCCATACGCTTTTATGAAGCGCTGGGCTATGAGCCCCGCGTGGTGGTGATGAGCAAGCATTTCTAAGTCCTCCGCTCATGGCGCCAGCACGTAGTTTCCCGGAGCATCGGCCAGGGGTGGGTACTGCTGGCTGCCCATGGCGGGCGGCGCCAGCTGTTCGCTGGAGTGGGCCGCCAGCCACTGATGCCAGGCCGGCCACCAGGAGCCGTCCTGCTCGGGCGTGATCTGCTGCCAGGTTTCCGGGTCCAGGTACGCCTTGCCATGCCGTGGCGTATCCATCCGGAAGCGGCGCCCGGTGTGCCCCGGCTCGCTGACGATCCCGGCATTGTGGCCGCCGCTGGTCAGCACGAAGGTCACCTCGTCGGCATCTGCCAGCAAGTGGATCTTGTAGACGGATTTCCAGGGAGCCACATGATCGGCAGTCGTGCTGACGACGAACAGCGGCGCGCGAATGTCTTGTATCACGACGGGCCGATCGTCTACCCGATAGTGGCCGTTGGCCAGGTCGTTGTTGAGGAACAGCTGGCGCAGATACTCGGAGTGCATGCGGTAGGGCATGCGGGTCAGGTCCGCATTCCAGGCCATGAGGGCGTTCATGGGCTGACGTCCGCCCAGCAGATAGTCGTGTACGATACGCGACCAGATCAGATCGTTGGAGCGCAGGATCTGGAACGCGCCGGCCATCTGAAAGCCGTCGAGATAGCCCTGATCCCACATCATGTTTTCCAGGTAGGCCACCTGGCTTTCGCCGATGAACAGCATCAGTTCGCCGGCCTCGGTGAAGTCCACCTGGGTGGCCAGGGTGGTAAGCGACGCCAGCCTGTCGTCGCCATCCCGCGCCATGGCGGCCGCGGCGATGGAGAGCAGCGTGCCTCCCAGGCAGTAACCCACGCCGTGCACCTTGCTGCCGCCCGTGATGGCGGAGACCGCGTCCAGCGCCGCCATCGGCCCCAGCCGGCGGTAGTCCTCCATGCCCAGGTTGTGTTCCTCCGAGCCCGGGTTGCGCCACGAGATCATGAACACGGTATGACCCTCGTCCACCAGGTACTTGACCAGGGATTGGGCGGGAGTGAGGTCGAGAATGTAGTACTTCATGATCCAGGCGGGCACGATCAGCACCGGCTCGGCGTAGACCTGTTTCGTCGTCGGGGTGTACTGGATCAGCTCGATGAGTCGGTTTCGGTAGACCACCTTGCCGGGAGTGATCGCCAGGTTCTTTCCCACACGGAAAGCTTCGGCGCCGAACGGCGGCTTGCCGGACACGGCCCGCTCCCAGTCCTCGATGAAGTGCTGCCAGCCGGCCACCAGGTTCTGCCCGCCGGTCGCAAGGGTGGCAGCGACGACCTCCGGGTTCAGCCACGGGGAGTTGGAGGGTGAGTAGCGGTCAAGTATTTGACGGGTGATGAAGTTCACTACCCGTTCGCTGTCGGGCGAGAGGCCGTCGATGTCGCTGGTGGCGTTGTGCCACCATTGCTGCGTCAAGAGAAAGGACTGGTAGATCAGGTTGTAGGGCCAGCGCTGCCACTCCTCGCCACTGAAACGTCGGTCCTGCTCCAGGGGTTCGATACAGGCGCAGGCGCTGGGTTCGAGAGCCTGACGACTGATGTAGTGGCCGAAGCGCGTCAGCTTGCGAGCGTACTTCTCGCCCAGCTCCAGTTGCTTGCCAGGAGAGAGCATCAGGTGAACCAGCCACTCGAAATAGACGCTGGCCAGGCCGGCAGGGGTGATGCCGGCGGTCAGCCTGGCCAGGTTGGCCTTGAAGGCTCGATCCAGCGCATGGGTGGAGTAGAACCCCGGGTTGGGGCGCTCCGCGGTGGATGGGAGTGCCACACAGGGTGCGGGCCTGGGGGCGATATCGGGGTCGGGCGAGTTTCGAGCATCCTGCGACATGGGTATGGCCTCCGGTTCGAGGCGGAATGGCTACCGATGAAACCGCTGCGGTGTTGAATTGGCCAAGCACAAGTATTGCAGGCTTTGATGCTCCGACCATTGATATTCATCAAACTTGCCGGGTATCAATGTTTTTCTGTCGACCTTTCGACATATGCTGATGACAAGGTCCCAGACGGATCGCATTGCTACCGTAGTGCGAGACACTGACTGCCGATGAATTCCCCGCCATGAAACCGCCCGGAACGGTGCTCACTTCCTGACTTCGCGCGATGGATGGCGGCAGTACGTGAGATGCCCATGAGCCGATGGATCGTTCTCCTCGCTGCGCTGGTTGCCATGATGGCCGCAGGGCTCGTCTACTGGCGGATGCCTGTCGCTGCCACGGCGTATGAAGTGAAGGAGAGCGCGTTGACCCAGCAGGTGGTGGCCAGCGGCCGGGTGGTGGCCTCGTCGCGGGCACAGATCGGCAGCGAGATCGTGGGTCGGGTGACCGAGCGCCTGGTACGCGAAGGGCAGCAGGTCGAGCCCGGCGACATCCTGGTGGTGCTCGATTCATCGGAACTTGCCGAGCGCGTGCAGGAGACCCGTGCGGCACTCCGCCAGTTGGAGAGCGCACGGCGGCCCCAGGCCGAGGCCGGGCTTGCCGACGCCAGGGCGCATTTCGAGCAGGCCCGGCGCGAACATGAGCGTGCGCGCCGCCTGGTGGAGAGCAACATGGTCTCGCGTCAGGCGGTAGAGCAGGCCGAAGAGCGCGAAGCCGCGGCCCGGGCCGCCTTGGAGCGTTCGCGCCTCGACGTAGAGGCGCTGGCGCCGGGCGGGGCGGAGGAAGCGCTGCTGCGGGCACGGCTGGCCGCCGCCGAGGCCGCCCTGGAGCGTGCCGTCATCCACTCCCCGGTCACCGGCACGGTACTGACCCGTAACGTGGAGCCGGGGGATGTGGTGCAGCCCGGCAGGGTACTGCTGGAGATCGCTCGCACCGGGCAGCGTGAACTGCGGGTGCCATTCGACGAGCGACACCTTGGCCAGCTCGCCGTGGGGCAGCGTGCCCGCTGCGTCACCGACGCCTATCCCGACCAGCCGTTCGACGCCACGATCAGCCTGATCGCGCCGATCGTCGACGCCGCCCGCGGCACCGTGGACGTAAGGCTGGTCATGGAGGAGGAACCCTGGTTCCTGCGCGAGGACATGACCGTCTCGGTCAATGTGGAAACTGCGCGCCGTGAGCGGGCGCTGGTCGTGCCCAACGATGCCCTATTCGGGTCGAGGGCGCCTCTGCCCGAGTGTACGGGGTCGAGGCGGGCCGTGTTTCACCTCGCAGCGTGACCCTGGGGCTGAGGGGGCTGCTCCACACCGAGATCACTGCTGGGCTGACGGCGAGAGAGATCGTGCTGGCCGACCCTGGTCTCAGCCCGGGGCAGCGTATCCGGCCCCGCATCACCGACCACCCGGAGCAGGGGGCGCCCGCCCCGTCCCGGGAGCCTTTTTCCTTCATTCGGTGACGCTCATGTGGATCGAAGGGTTCATCGCCTGGAGCCTGTTGCGTGATGGCCGCGCCCAGAGCGCCCTGATGCTGGTCGGCATCATGGTGGGGGCAGCCGTGGTGGTCTTCATCAGTGCCCTCATCACCGGGCTGCAGGCCAACATCATCGAGCGCACCCTGGGCACGCAGGCCCACATTCGCCTGCTGCCTCCCGAAGAGTTCAATCGCGTGCTGTCGCTGCAGGAGCCGGCGCCGATCGTCCTGGTGCTGGAGGACCGCAGGCCGCAGCGCCTGCGCTCCATCGACAACTGGCAGGCGCTGGTGCCCGTGCTCGATCGCTGGCCGGGCGTGATCGCGGTATCGCCGACGATCAGCGGTCCGGCCCTGGCGGTGCGTGGCAGCGCCAATCGCTCGGTATCGATCATCGGGGCCGACGCGGAGCGGCTGCGGGCCATACTGCCCATCGCCGATCACATGGTCGAAGGCGTGTTCCGGCTGCGTCCCGGAGAGATCCTGATCGGCCGGGAGCTGGCCGATGACCTGGGCCTTCAGAGCGGTGGCCGGATACGCCTTGACACCGCCGGGGAGGGCACCGTGGTCATGACCGTGGCGGGGATCTTCGAGCTGGGGGTACGCGAGATCGACAATCGGCTCATGTACCTCGACCTGGACGAGGCTCGCAGCCTCCTCGACCTGCCCGGGGGCGTGACGGCGCTCGAACTCACCGTCGCGGAGGTGTTCGCTGCCGACCAGCTGGCGCTTCGCCTCGGAGCGCTGACCGGGCAGCGCGCAGAGAGCTGGATGGAGACGAATGCACAGCTGCTCAATGCACTGCGCTCCCAGACCCTCTCCACGACCATGATTCGCAGCTTCGTCAGCCTTTCGGTGGCATTTGGCATCGCCAGCGTGCTGGCGGTCAGCGTGGTGCAGCGAACCCGCGAAATCGGCATTCTGCGGGCAATGGGCCTCGGCCGGGGGCGAATCCTGCGCGTGTTTCTGATCCAGGGTGCGCTGTTGGGGCTGGTCGGCGGGGATTGGGGGCGCTGTTCGGCTCGCTGCTGGTGCTGGCCTTCGACGTGTTCGGTCCCCGCCTGTTCGTGATCGGCTTCAATCCATGGCTCATTCCGGCGGCCATGGCGCTGGCCGGTATGGCGGGCCTCGCTGCCGCCGCTTGGCCTGCCAGCCGCGCGGCCCGACTCGACCCCGCAGTGGCCATCCGCCATGTCTGAGAGCCATGAGATTGAGAACCACGAGGTTCAGGGCAACGAGGTGCTGCGGCTGGCCGGCGTGTGCAAGGCCTATGACATAGGCACCCCGGTGGAGAACGAAGTGCTGCATGCGATCGACCTTCGCCTCGATCGCGGCACCTTTGCCAGCCTCACCGGGCCCTCCGGCTCGGGCAAGAGTACGCTGCTCAACCTCATCGGCCTGCTCGATACCCCGACCGCGGGAGAGCTGTTCGTGCTCGAGCGACCGACCAGCGCCATGGACGATCAGGAACGCACGGATCTGCGCGGCGGCACGATCGGCCTGGTCTTCCAGTTCCATCACCTGATCCAGGCCTTCAGCGTGCTGGACAACGTGCTGATGCCCCTGATGATTCGGCAAGGTCGGCCGACCGGGGCGATGATCGACAGGGCCAGGGGATTGCTGGCCGCGGTAGGACTGGCTGCCTTTGCGTCCCGGCGGCCCAACGAACTCTCGGGAGGCCAGCAGCAGCGGGTAGCGATCGCTCGGGCCCTGGTCAGCGAGCCGGTGCTGCTGCTGGCGGACGAACCCACCGGCAATCTCGATACCGCCAGTGCCGATGAAGTGTTCGAGCTGTTTCGTCGCTTCAATGCCGAACACGATTGCGCGGTGCTGATCGTCAGTCACGACCCGAGAATTTCGGCGCGTTGCGACCGGGTCATCGAACTGGTGGATGGACGTATCGTTCGCGACGAAGCGAAGCGATGAACGGCCGGCGGATCCCACCGTGGCTCCCGGGTGAGACGGTTGTTGTAAGCACTTAGGCTGCATGATGCGAGAGCTTCAACTGCCCTACATGAGTCGTATCAGTTCGCTTCAACCGGCTCGATCATCACATTGAGTAGCTCAAGCCTGCGGATGAACATCAGCCTGACAGCTATTCCTGGCTTGTGCTCCGCCAACGACCGTTGCAGATCGTCGACGCTGAACAGGGGGTTTTCATCGATGGCGACGACGAGGTCGCCCTCCTTGAGGCCGGCCTTGCTAGCCGGGCCTTGCGGATCCACCATCATTATTTCGGCGGCTGTGTCTTGCTCCAAACGGTGCAATCGGGCTAAGCGCCGATCCAATTTTCGGTCACGGGCGTGGAAGCCCAAGTAACTGCGCTTTACCCGACCGTGCCTGATCAGGTGAGACACCACCCACTTGGCCGTGTTAGCAGGTATGGCGAAGCCGATCCCTTGGGCAGCGGTAATGATGGCTGTGTTGATGCCGATCACGCGCCCTCTCGAGTCCAGCAGCGGACCACCAGAGTTTCCGGGGTTCAGGGGGGCGGTGTGCTGGATGACGTTTTCGATAAGTCGTCCATTCTGACTCCGGAAGGCGCGTCCGAGGGCGCTTATGACACCGGTGGAAACGGTCGACTCGAAACCCAGCGGATTGCCCATGGCAATAACCAACTGCCCAACACGAAGTTGGCTGGAGTCTCCCAGCGTGGCGTAGGGGAGAGCGGTGGCCTCGGCCCGTAGAACAGCCAAATCGGTGTCGGGGTCTCGACCCACCACTGCAGCTGTGGTTTTTTGTCCGCTGGTAAAAACCGTCCTCAGTTGTTTGCTTTTGCCGACCACGTGGCTGTTGGTCAGCAGATAGCCATCCGGAGCAAGGATGAAGCCCGAGCCTGCGCCTTGTTGCTCGACACCGCCATGGCTCGGGTTACCACTAGTGAAGAGGCTGACCACAGCGGGACCCACCGCGTCCACTACGGCGATGACGGCTCGCGAGTAGGCGTCGAGCATCTCGACCTCGGGAGTCGTCTGCGGGCTCACTTCATGACAAGCGTGGCCCTTTTCTTCGCCTAGCTCCTCGTCGGGTAGCATGATTGACGCTGCCTCACTCCCAGTGCCTGTTCTGGTTCACGTATTTGGCTTGCTTCCTTCTCCTTGCGGACATACATATTGATGTAGCGCTTCTCGTCATCCTCGTCGAGTGCAGGACACGAATCTAAGTCGTCAGGTGAGCTTGGTTGTGCGATTCAGACTTGAATCGCCAGTTCCTGGGAGGCCGGATGGTCGTGCATCATGGATTCGCAGCAGCCCCGTTTCCGTCTTCCTGCATACGGACTCCGGCCTATCCACGGGATCGACAGGCGCCATGACCAGGCGACTGTTCACGAACGGTAGCGCCAGCCTGCGGCGTACCGTTATCGCTTTCCTGAAGCGGCACCTGCGTTCCTGGTATGTCGGGCTGGTGCTGTTGTTGGGCCTGGTGCTCGTCGTTACCCATCTCGGCGAACTGGAAAGCTTTGCTCGCTTGGCACGCAATGCCGAGCCACGCTGGCTGTTCGTGCCCCTGCAAGGGAGTCTGCTGGCGTTCATGCTCATGCTGCTCGCCGCTTACCTGGTATGCACCGAGATGACCAAGAGGCGTTTCTTTCGTTGAAGCAAGCATTGCAGTAGTGCCGCGGCTTCAAGCGCGCGGCTCTCGCCGCCACAGGCCCAGGCGTACCAGCAGGGCGGCGAGCAGCCCGCCGCCCAATACCAGTAGCCAATCTTCCAGGTGCAGCGGTTGCAGATGCAGCAATGTGCCCAGCCCGGGGGTGTGGACGAGCAGGGCCGACAGGGCAGGGGAATAACCACCATGAGCCATGCCGCGATGTTGTGCAGGCTGCTCAACGCTGCTGTGATACCGGCCCCGGCGAAGATCAGCGAGAGCAGCGCCACGGTCCTGGCATGGTCGACGGCGTAGTCGGCTCCGAGGCTATTCAAGTACGTACTCGTGACCACCAGGGTCACTACTGCGCCCACTGCCAGGATGACCCACCACTCGCGCCGATCGAAGAAGCGCGGCTGAGTTCCTTTCGCTGGGGGTGGCCCCATGGCATGAGCCGACGGCAGGTTCTGAAACACCAGCAGCGCGGTGGGGTGAATGATCAGTTCCAGCCATACGATGTGAATCGGCAGGTAGAGCAGGGGATAGCCCAGCATCGGGATCAAAGCGGCAGTGATCACCAGCGGAATGTGCACCATCAGCAGGTACTGGAAGCTCAGCTGCAGATTGGTGAACAGGCGGCGCCCCTCGGCGATGGCCCCGACGATGCTGCCGAAGTCGTCGTCAAGCAGCACGATGGCCGATACTTCCCGGGCGCTGCGGGTACCGCGCTCCCCCATGGCGATGCCGATGTCGGCGGCCTGCAGGGCGGGTACGTCATTGACCCCGTCGCCGGTCACCGCAACGACTTCGCCGCCGGCCTGTAGGGCGCGCACCAGGGCCAGCTTCTGTGCCGGCAGGGTTCGCGCGACGATGTCGATCCCGCTGGCGACGGGCTCGCCGCGCGCTATTTGTGCCGCGAGTTCGTCTCCCGTGATCAGCTGCGGTTGCTCACCGCCAAGCCCCAGCTCACGCGCGATGGCGATAGCCGTACCGGGATGATCTCCGGTGACCATGATGACGCGGATGCCTGCCGCCCGGCAGGCCGCAATGGCCTCCGGAACCCCCTGGCGCACCGGGTCCTCGAAGGCCAGCAGCCCGGCGAAGTTCAGCCCCCGATCTGGTTCGCCCCCGTCCAGGCCTCGCTGGTGAGCGTGCGGTAAGCGCAGCCGATCACCTTGTGGCCGTCATTGCTATAGGCTTCCACCGCCGCCAGCCAGTCGCGCCGTTCGGCCTCCGGCAGCTCGCAGAGACCCAGCACCACTTCCGGCGCACCCTTGACCGCGACCAGCAGGCCATCCTCCTGCTCGCTCACCATGGTCGCCTTGCGCCGGTCCTCGGTGAACGGGAAACGAGCCAGTATGTGCTGCTCCACTGGCGGCGGGCAGTTCGACAGCACTGCCTCGTCCAGCGGGTCGCCGCTGTCGGCCTGGGAAGCGGCTGCCGCCAGCGTTTGCAAGCGTTGCTCGCTGATATTCGACATCGGGAGCAGGTGCGTCAGCCTCAGCCGTCCTTCGGTGAGAGTGCCCGTCTTGTCCGAGCAGACACAGCTCACGCGGCCGATGCTCTCCACCACCAGGCTGCGCCGAACCAGGGCGCGTCGCCGGGCGAGGCGATAGACGCCCACGCCGAGAAAGAAGGTGAGCACCACGGGAAACTCTTCAGGCAGAGCGGCGATGGCCAGGGTCAGCGCGCTGAGCAGGGCGTCCACGAGGCCGTGCCCCTGGTGATAGCGCAGCCACGCCAGCGCCAGGCAGAAGACGATGGCCGCAACGATCAGCACCTTGACCAGGTGTGCCACCGAGCGTTGCAACGGGGTCTGGGCGTGGGGGCCCGCAACCGCCGAGCGTACCACTTCGCCATAGAGGGTTTCGGCGCCCGTCAGGGTGACGCGCAGCCAGGCGTGTCCCGTCAGCTGACGGGTGCCGGCCATACCCCAATACACATCCTCGACCGCCGTCTCACGGATGTGGGAAAACAACCCCTGCTCCACCACCTGCTTGCGTACCGGCCAGGCCTCACCCGTGAGCGTGGATTCATCCACTTGCAGCTCTTCACCCGCGACGATCAGGCCATCGGCCGGAAAGAATTCACCGGAACGCACCAGAACCAAGTCGCCTGGCACCAGCGTCTCGGCCGGCACGGTCCGCTGCGAACCGTCGCGCAGCACCCTGGCCGTGGTCGCGAGCCGACCGCTGAGCCCTTCCACCGACGCCTGAGTGCGCCGGTGCAGGTAGGCGTCCATGCCGAACAGCGGCACGAGAGCCAGCAGCATGATCAGCGCCTCGGTGTAGCTGCCGATGAGCATGAACAGTGCGCCCGTAGCCAGCAGGAACCACAGCATCGGGTCACGCAGCGTATCCGCCAGGGTGGTGCGCCAGCCGCTGCGTACTCCTGGGATGATGACATTGAGGCCGTAGCGAGCGCTCCGCGCCTGGGCTTCGGCCGCGCCCAGCCCTTGCCGTGGATCGACAAGCCCGTCCAGCCGCTGCATGGGTACGCTGCGCCGCACCTGATTCCTCCTGTGCCGGACAGCCCCGCTTCCGGCGATGCGGGGCTACTCTTACCACTTATACGCCAGGTTCGACGTCCCTACCTCGTGCCGCCCCGCTGCCGGAATTTATCCGGATCAAGAGTGAGTGGGGGCCGTATTCAAACGTGCCGGAGGTAAGTAAGCACTGACTGGGGGCTTGCCGTGCGAGCTTGGCTCACTCGGTTCGTTTCAATCCGCCCTGGAGCGTCCGGAATGAAGACTCAGTACTACACCGCCACGAGCCTCGACGGCTTCATCGCCACCGAAGTCGATTCCCTGGATTGGCTCTTCCCGCTGGGGGACATCAACGATACGAGCTACTCCGCCTTCTTTGCAGAGGTCGGGGCGCTGGCCATGGGCTCCACCACCTATGAGTGGATGTTGCGCCATTCGCAAAAAGTCGCCGAGGAAACCGGCTTGGCATGGCCCTATACGCAGCCCACCTGGGTCTTCTCGAGCCGAAAGCTGCCGAGCATCGAGGGTGGGGATATTCGCTTCGTGCAGGGCAGCGTCGCGCCCGTTCATGCCGAGATGGTGAGAGCGGCAGGTGGGAAGAATCTCTGGATCGTGGGCGGTGGCGATCTGGCCGGCCAATTCCATGACGCCGGCTTGCTGGACGAAATTCTCGTACAGGTGGGCTCAGTCACCCTGGGCAGCGGCAAGCCGCTGTTTCCACGCCGCATCACTAACCCGCCGCTGGAGCTGGTCTCCGTCCGCCAGGTGGGCACGGGCTTTGCGGAGCTGTGCTACAGGGTGCCGTAAGCCAGATGAACGCTGCTCTTCAGATCATCAACGCCCGGTTGTGCTCCAGCTGACGCTGGGCTTCGGCCAGCGTGTGGGTTTTGCCACTCCAGGGCAGACGCTCGCCTGCCTGGCGGAGGTGGTACTCGACCTGGCATCGGTCCTCGTCGTCCAGGATCTCGTAGCGGTGGATCTGGTCGCCGAACTCGTTACACCACCAGTCATCAGGAAATTTGGTCCAGTTCATGGCGTCACCTCCACTGGCGCATCAGCGCCAGGATTCTCCAGTTCACTTCAGCGCGCTTGCACTCGGCTTTGATCTCGTGTGCTCGGCGGGCTTCATGGCGCCAAAGCGCCTCTCCATCCACTAGGCACTGCCGGAGTCGTTGCCGCCCAGATACACTAATCGTGCATTTGGTAACATTTGGTTTCATTTAGCCTAGTATAAAGTTTATCGGCTTGCCCATCCCAATCTTGAGCATTTTTTTGCGAGGCCTTGGAAGGGCACAGCGGCGCTGCGTGGGGCCACGCCGTGGCCTCCGCGCAGAGCGCCAAACCTCCACCCTCAGGTAGGGTGATTCAGAATGGCGTCGATTTCCGCTGTATCGAAATAGAAGGGCGTACCTTCAACCAGTAAGCCGTTCTCAAACCTCAATATTTGTGAAAATGGCTGTGTGACTGTTCTCCCAGTTGCTCGGGCTGTCAGATGCAAGGTGCACGACACGTACAGCTTGGCTGGAGAGCCGGCATGGCTCAAATCCTCCACTGCCACCTTGCTGAATGCTTTGTTCATTTGCTGCATCAACCCGGCGATACCTTCCAAGCCTAGCCAGTCGCCTGAGTACGGGAGTGATGTCGGCTCGTGGACGACAACATCGGGGTGAAAAGCATCTGCTAATAGGCGAATGTCTTTTGACTCCGATTGCATAAAAGCCATCTCCACCTGGAACATTCTTTCGAGCATCTGCCTAGTAGAAAGCGATTCTTCTTGGCTGGTTTTCATAACGCCCTCGGCTGTATATGAATGACAATAAGAAAATACTGGCCCCGCCGATGGGGCGACTATCCGTTTATTGCCGCCAAACTGAGATCTGAAGCGAGCAGTACGGCTTGGTAATATTGGCTTGCTACTGTTTTGGGCTGCGGTCATGACGCTCAGATCATCCGTCGTGTTTCGGGCCTGAGCCAAGCGGCGCTACCGCAAGCCACAGCAGGTTAGTAAGCACTGACTGGAGGGGCTGGACTCGCTTCGCTATGCTGAGGCGAAATCGATGCCAGGGAATCGGCCATGCTGATCGAGATAATAAGAAATACGCCGCGTTGGGTTTTCCTGCTCTTCATCGTGCTGCTTGTGATGGGCTATCAGCAGAGCAGGGACCGCACCGCCAGCCGACGCAATATCACCATCCTGCCGGCCGTCTTCCTCGCCCTGGCGTTATACGGCGTCGTCTCCGCATTCGGCGCCGACCCTGTCGGCTTGGCGCTCTGGGCACTCGGCGTCACCCTCTCCGTGGCGCTTCATATCAAGCTCGCCATCCCCAGGGGAGTATGCTTCTCTCCCGAACACCAAACCTTCCACCTGCCGGGTAGCTGGCAGCCGCTAGTTATCATGCTGGCCATCTTCTTCTCCAAGTACACGGTGGAAGTGATCCGGGCACGACAGCTTCCGGTCGCCGATACGGTCATGTTCACCGCCACCGTCAGCCTGCTCTACGGACTATTCAGCGGCGTGTTTCTGGGCCGGGCACTGGTGATGTGGCGGGTTTCGCAGCTCGGCCGATCCGAGCGCATGAAGGAGCTGCGTTAACCACCCTTCGGTCGGGCCTTCTGCGCGATACCTGAAAAATACTGCACGTAACAAAAGCGTGTTTCACTCACATGGATTCACTTGGCGGAGCCATACCCATGCCAGTCGTAACGACCATCGAGTTCCCCGGGGTAACCGCGTCCTCCTATGAGTCGCTCGGAGCCAGTCTGGCCTCCAAAGGAGCGCCGGTGGGCATTCTCTTCCATGCTTGTGGTGCTGTTTCCGGTGGCTGGCGCATCGTGGATGTGTGGCGCTCTGCAGAAGACTTCGACAGCTTCGTCGATGGAACGCTTCTACCAGCGGCGCGCGCCCTGGGGCTTCCCGAGCCGGTCCGTCGCGAGTGTTTCCCCGCGCATCATGCCGGGCAAGTCGTCTCGTGATGGCCCAATGCTCTCCTTTTACCGGGTTCGCTGACTAAGAGTGGAATCGATGAAAAACGCCAGAGCGTTCTGGAACAGAAGTGCCGCGCGCTACGCCAAGAGCCCCATTCGCAACGTGAGCGCGTACGAAAAGAAGCTCGCCATCACCCAGGAGTACTTTCACCCGGATTCGACCGTGCTGGAGTTCGGCTGCGGTACGGGGAGCACGGCGATCATTCATGCGCCCCATGTCAGGGAGATTGTGGCTATCGATATCTCCGACAAGATGCTGGAGATCGCCGAGCGCAAGGCGCGAGATGCCGGGGTCGAGAACATCACCTTCCGGCAAGGCACTCTGGAAGAGGTAAAGCTGGAAGAGGCGAGCTTCGATGCCGTCCTGGGCCTCAACATTCTGCACCTGCTTGAAGACCTGGACGCGACACTAGCCAGGGTGCATTGCTTGCTCAAGCCCGGTGGTGTGTTCATTTCCAGTACCGTGTTGATCGGCGACATCAACGTTCTGTTTCGTATGGCGATTCCACCCATGCAGCTGCTGGGGCTCGCTCCCTATGTGAATCGCTTCGACAAGCAGACGCTGATCGATAAACTGATCGGCGCGGGGTTTTCCATCGAGCGGGAGTGGCAGCCTGGCAAGGCGACGGTATTCATCGTTGCCAGAAAGGGCGCTGACGCAGCCCTCCAATAGATCCTGACCAAGAGGCGTAGATGAACAAGTCCGAGCTATCGAACGTCTATCGAGACTATATCGCCTGTCTGAACAGGCAGGACTGGTCAACGTTGGGGCGCTTCGTGCATGAAAACGTCACGCATAACGGAGAGCATCTCGGGCTATCAGGCTACCGAAGCATGCTAGAGAGAGATTTCTCCGAGATTCCCGATCTGTCTTTCAACATCGAACTGCTAGTTTCCGACCCGCCCTACATAGCCAGCCGACTTCGCTTCGACTGCACGCCCAAGGAGAGGTTTCTTGGTCTGGATGTTGATGGAAGAAGAGTCTCTTTTGCCGAGAATGTCTTCTATGAGTTCCGTGACAGAAAGATCGTGCAGGTATGGTCCGTCATCGACAAGGCGGCCATCGAGGCGCAGCTATTGCCTCCCTGATGTCCTGAACTACCCCTTGACCCCGACGAGATGACGCACCTGGCTTCCGTGCCTCGACGGCTTCGTTCTCTGGCAACTGAGCAAGGGCTGGCTTAGCCGTATTGCGTAAGCCATTTCTTACATGCTGTAAGCGTTCTGCCTCACCGACACGACCAAGGTCAAATTTCAGGCTCGTTACGTAGATTTACACGCAGGATGGCGTTAGCGTGGGCTAAATAGACTGAAACAGCGGCCCTGCGCCGGAGCAGAGCGAGATGCGCCTTGGACTACACCTCGATCTTTTTTGAAGCCGTGCGCCCGCTGTGGTGGATTCTCCTCGTCGCGCTGGCGCTCGGCATCCTCAAGTCCCGCTGGTTCAAGGGCCTGTTCGGCGAGGCCTTCGTCAAGCTGATCGCCTGGGTGCGGCTGCCGGCGGATGAGTATCGGGGAATCCACAACGTCACGCTTGCCACGCTCGACGGCACCACACAGATCGACCACGTACTGGTTTCCCGCTACGGTATCTTCGTCATCGAAACCAAGCACATGACGGGCTGGATCTTCGGCAGCGAGAAACAGGCGCAGTGGACCCAGAAGCTCTACCGCAAGACCTTCAAGTTCCAGAACCCGCTGCGCCAGAACTTCAAGCACGTGAAGGCGCTGGAAGCCCTGCTAGACGTGCCGTTGGAAGCCATCCATTCAGTGGTGGTCTTCTCGGGTAGTGCCGTCTTCAAGACCAAGATGCCAGACAACGTCACCATCGGTGGAGGCTACGTACGCTACATCAAGTCGTTCCGCGAGCCTGTGTTGAACGATTTTCAGGTTCAGGAAGCCTTGGAAAGAATCGAAACCGGCCGATTGGCACCTAGCCGTGAAACGCACCGCCGGCACGTCAAACAGCTCAAGGCCCGCTTCGAATCCAGCTCCGACCGAACCTGCCCGAAGTGCGGCAGCCATGGTACTGCGCACCGCGAAACGCGGCACAAACGCCGGCAACCGGTTCTGGGGATGCTCCGCCTATCCCAAGTGCCGGGAGGTGCAGGATGTGGCGTAGGGCCGGGTAACTGCATCGTGCAGTTGTTGCTCAAGATTCGGCTACGCAAGCCGATGACTCATATAGCAAGCCAAAGTAAATAAATGGCTCAAATCGGATTCCAATGTCATCCGGTGAAGGCATGTAGGCGACCTTGGCTCGCCATGGAAGGGGGCTGATTAACAGCATCTCCTGGCGGTAGCGTGCCTGAACGTCTGGCATCCTCTTATCCCAGAGGACTGCGCACGCCGCAAAGACCTTGCCCAGCATATACCAGGAGCCTCACAAGCTGGCAGGATGACGCACGCCATGCAAGCGAATGAAGTAACGAATCCAGTAGCAGTAGGTTTTCTCGGTACGCGGGCTGTAGCGCTTCACCCGCATGGTGGCCTTCACCCGGTCCATCAGCTTCGGTGGCTTTGTTGTGCGAATCCATACGAAGCGTGGGATTTGAAGCTTTTCTTCGGCCCGGGCAAGGTTGGAAATGCGGCAGAAACGACCTGCCGAAGGCTGGCGAACGCGGTAGTAATAAATGGCATGTACCGGGAGCTGCGCCAACACCTAAATCTAAATGAATACACATCCATAGCTCTTATAGCCTATATCCATGTCTCACTAGTTGATTAAATAAACATTTTTTGATAAGGGGATTAGTTTGCGCCAAAAATTTTAGGTAAAAATGGTCCTGGCTTAATGGTAAGGTTGAGATTTATCCTGACAAAGCTGCCTTGGCTCTACAACTATCTATCAAATGAGGCTATAAAAAGCTTGGCAATGGAGGCTGATGAAGCGGAATAAAAATTGATAAATGTGTTTGAGCTTAAAACGTATAACAATTCTTGTAGGCATGTAATATCATGCTTCCGAGACTACTCAAAAAGGCGAAAAGGTAGGGCAGCGCGTCCTCTTCGCTGTAGAAATAATATTAAATAACTCAATGATTTGATAGGGGGATCCTTGCGCTTCATTAATTTATTTCCGCATATTTTGACAATATGCGCAATTTTTGCACCTGTGTTCGCCACTTATAGTCTTTGGATGAAAGGGCCTGTGCCAGAGAAAAGTTTAGAATATTCCAATTTTGGCACATCGGATGTACTTTCAAGGCTTAATAAGTTAGAAAGCGGGTTTGCATTTTCTTTGAATTATGGGGAGGAGGAGCTAAGGAATCTCTATTCTGTTAGTAGTCTTTTAATAAATTCTGGAAAGAGCCCGATACTGCCTTCAGACTTTTATAAAGGGATAAGTGTTAGTGTCGATGAAAGATGGAAGTTTTTGTCTGTTGAAACCACAAGTGTTGGAATAGGAAATGTTGAACTAGATTGGGCGCGAGTATCAGATACGGTTTATAAGACTGAACCTACTTTAATAAATCCCAAAGACGCTATTATCGTTACAGCTTATTTGACATATGCAGACGATGAGTTAAATGCTGGCATAGAGTCTAGTCCAGAAATTGAACTCAATTTTAGTGCCCGTATTGCTAATCTTCGTGAGATAAAGAAGCGTGAGTTAGAAGGAGGAAGTTTTGATGTGTCGGGCCCGCCAATTCTTGTAAGTATTGCTGGATGGGGAATAGTTCTTTTTCTATCGTTATTCTCTGTGTTCTTTTTGTTGCAAATATGGCTTGTTGGTCGTGCAGGTTTTTTTTCGATGAATAAAGTCAAGTCTACAGCAATAGTGTTCTCTTGCTCAATTTTGTCAATTGCAACAGCCGAGGTTGTTACCTATTATATGGTGCCGGGCCCATTTAGTTTTTTTACGTTAGAGAGCTTTGCTATAACAGCCCTTAATTTTTCGATACTTATTGCCCAGTCCTTATTGATGGGAGGCCTTTTTTGGAAAGGGCGAAAAAGTAAATTGTTGAATTCTTAATTAGCACATGGAATTGATGTTTCACTTTCTTTCTTGGGTACTGATCGAGCTTGGCGTCAGATCGTTCGGAATCGTTAAAGCTTTTAAGGATTAATATTTTTAGCTTTGCAATAATTTTAGAATTCACGGAGGTGTGTCGATGAGGCTACTTTCCAATCTGGAAAACGGGATGAGCTAGCTGGCCATACTTTCATAGCAAGTCGTAGTTGCTAAAAATTTCCCTTAATGCGCGGCTCCAAAGGCGGCAAAAACTTTGCATTAGGACACAACCTACGTTAAATATAAGTCTTTAGCTATAGGACAAACTATGTCATTGTTCACGGTCACCACTGCTTTAGAAGACACACAGGCTACAACCTTCACGCAAGTACCTTCAGTTAGTGCGCCTGCGGCCGACTTTGCAGCACTACTATCTCCGTTTACGCCAGACTCATTAGCAAACGGATTTTCTACCCTTATTGGTGCTCTTGTCGGCGCCATGCTTGCATATTTACTTCAGCGTAGGTTTCAGCAATTGAAGGAACACAACGCGGCACTCATGGCTGCGCACCGTTTAATGTTTTCACTGCTTCAGCAGATTAATACTATCGTGCTGATACAGAGAGATAACGTCTTCGATGAGATTAATAACCCTGGGCGATTCATATCTATTCCTGCAACTCCACCCTACGATACAAGAAAAAATATTCTTGAGTTGCTTGAACTCGAGTTCCTCCTCCAAGAGGCAGAGGGGCGAAATCTTCTATACGACTTTTACATTGCACAGGAGAACTACATCGAGGCACTAAACCAGTGGAATTTGAGGTCATCGTTTCACCTTGAGTATCTTCAGCCAGCCTTAGCGGCATCTGGCATACAGAACGGGAGTTTGGCTACGAGTGAGACAATGCGAAATGCTCTGGGAGACCAGACCTACTTCCATGCGATTAACGCCACGGACAATTGCATATTAACTCTGCAGCGTGCGTTTGAGAAGCTAGCGCCGTTGAAGGCTTCTATTCGCTCTTACCTAGTAAAAAGATTTAAGACGAACGATTTCATAGACTTCAATTTTCCGGATACGTGGGGTCTAATGGAAAATCCGTAGACTGTAAATGCCCTCGTAGAAGCCACTTTCGGGTCCGTTGAATTCCAATGTTAGGCTTCAAATAAATCAAGGCTATAAAAAAGTTTTTATTTTGCCCGCATTATAGTGCTCATGTCCTTAACGGTTAATCCATACGCAACGATAGGAGAAATCATGGGCAGCATCAAGTGACGACGAAGATCTGAATCTTTGGTCGATGTTTGTATAGCTTCGCTCCTTTTCTGTACGTTCCGAAGCAGAGTTTGTCGGCTGTAAAAAACTGATCCTCAGCCTCGAGCTTCAAAAATGGTCAGCGACTTTTTTGAATGCAGTCCGGTTTTTTGGGAGCTGCAAGGGAAGGAAATTGGCGGTTCTTAGCTAGCTTTTTACTTGTTTCAATGGCGATCCTCAAAAGACCTATATCGCGAACGAGAATGGTGGTGTGTTGGTGATTTTAAGTTAAGGTTGATAAAGCTGATGTTGAAGTAGTGATCGCGCCTAAAGAGACTTTCCCGATAAATTCGAAAAAACCAGAGGGGCTCGGCATCACAGAAGCAAACGTTGCCGCATGGGAGTTTATCAATGAAGTTTAGCAGGTTAACAAGTTTCATCACCCAGACACACTAAAGTGCGCCGGTGCGCTCTGGCGTTAGGCATCTTTATCGCTGTCGATTTCGGTCAGCTCCGTTCGACATTAGATTGCCACTCACAGCAATCACCCACAGAAAGGAGCCGATCATGAAGCACATGGCGAAGAACACGATCTGCCTTTGGTACGATGACGCCGCTGAGGAAGCCGCGAAATTTTATGCCGAGACCTTCCCCGATTCCTCGCTCGATGCGGTGCACCACGCGCCTGGGGATTACCCATCGGGCAAGGAGGGGAGCGTGTTGACGGTCGAGTTCACCGTGCTGGGCGTGGCGTGCCTGGGGCTGAACGGCGGGCCAATGTTCAAGCACAGCGAGGCGTTCTCGTTTCAGGTGGCGACCGAAGATCAGGAGGAGACGGATCGCTACTGGAACGCCATCGTCGGCAATGGCGGCGAGGAGAGCCAATGCGGGTGGTGCAAGGACAAGTGGGGCATCTCTTGGCAGATTACCCCGGTTGCGCTGACGAAGGCATTTACCAGCCCCGACCGCGCCGCCGCCAAGCGGGCGTTCGATGCCATGATGACGATGAGGAAAATCGACATCGCTGAGATCGAGGCAGCCTTTCGCGGTTGAGATTACCCAAAGCCGTCGACGCTTCCCTAGCGTCGGCGGCTTTTTCTTTTCTAAGGCCGCAACCTCACGCCTCGATCCACACCTCGTCGCCCTTGAAGCTCACCTTCCAGGTGCGAAGCGCTACGCTTTCATGACGTTGGCGTTGGAGGAGGAGCCGTGGTGGTCCGTGCGTAGAGTTACTGTTCGTGGCCAAGGTCCCAATGTTCGATGACTTTTTTCTCAAGATTCGGTCGTCTATGCCGATGGTTCCTTTTGCAATGATGAGTTTCAGACCGGATTCTCGCTGAAGACAATCGGCGGCTTCTGACCGCTAGTGAGGGGGCTGGTGAGCGGCATTCCCTGGCGGTAGCGTGCCCGAATGACTCAATACCCCTTAACCCAGCTTCAGCGCCTGGTTCTGCGTGGCGGCTGCCACATGGCGTTCTACCGCTAGGGGCTCTAGGAAGGCACGTACCTCGGAGCTTGCAATGATGGCGGGATGGCGCACGAGCATTATGCAACTTGTCTTATGCGAAGATAAGAAATTATATATCATCTAAAAAATTGACTCTGCTAAGTAGGTAAAGATGAGAAGCATTATACTGTTAACGGTTTTAATTTTTATTGCAGGTTGTGCCACATTAAAGTACGAAGAACCAACTGAAGGGCCGCTTGCTCGTGCACGCTTTGTTGCTAATACAGATGACGTAACTGTATTGCGAGCATACAGTGATTCTAATTGCAGTGATGGTGAAACGGAATGGATGCGATTGAGAGCTGGCCCGCTTCTGAATAGCTCGCCCCATAAGCTTGGACTGCCTTTGTGGGATTATCATGTAAATTCTGCGAAGGAAGTGCATGTAAAAGCCAACGAGCCTGTGAATGGAATGTTCTATGGTAGTGCCACTACTTATAGATGTGCAGTACCGTTCTCTTTCGCCTTCGATGAGGGGGAGGACTATGAGGTTGTCTTTGACGTACAAAACCGCTTCTGTAGTGTAGAAATTTCGCAATTCAAACGTGAGGGTGACGATTGGTTTCGCGATTCCATGGCCACTTTTACCAATAGGGTGGATGACTCAAATAGTGGCTGTTTAGCGGACTTCAGGAAGTCACGACTCTATTAGCGGGCGGCTAGCCAGAACTAACCATGGGCAGAATGGAGAATAAAATTAAGGCTCTGCTGGAGTCGCCATAGGCAGCTAGCCAATGCTGGTGACTCCACCGGGGTCTATGGCCTCCAGTCGCCAATGCGTCGGACCGGAGCTGAAGCTGCTTCCTGCAGCGTATTTTTCTTATGTACTTCTAAGCCGCCGACGCTTTTCCCCAGCGTCGGCGGCTTTTTCTTTTCCAATGGCGGAAACCTCACGCCTCGATCCACACCTCGTCGCCCTTGAAGCTCACCTTCCAGGTTCGCAGTGTGATGCTCTCGTCTTCCAGGCATTGGCCGTCTTCCAGGCGGAAGTGCTGCTTGTAGATCGGCGAGGCGACGACGGGCTGGCCCTTGAGGTCGCCGACGATGCCGCGGGCGATGACGTTGGCGTTGGAGAAGGGGTCGTGGTGGTCGATGGCGTAGAGTTCCTGCGCGTGGCCGGGAAGATAAAAGAGGGCCACCTGGGCGGGGCCTTCCGGCGTTTCCACCCAGGCGGCGACGCCGGAGTAGGGCACCAGGTCGGCGCGGGTGCAGAGGATTTGCCAGGTTTGGGTCATGGTCTTCGCCGCAATTGCTGAACTCATTCAGGTCTTCTCCACTTTTTATCTGGTCACTGCCGAGCGAGATGAAGCGGGCGGCGCGCTTGGGCGCCACCATTTCCATCACGCAGGCCTTAATTGCCCGCGCTCGGTGGTATAGATGATGTCCGGATCCGGGCGCGCGTCGTTGACGAAGCTGCGGAAGCGCTTGAGCTTCTCCGGGTCGCTGATGGCATTGGCCCATTCGCACTCGTAGGTGTCGACCACGGCCTGCATCTGCCGCTCCAGCTCCTCGCCGATGCCGAGGCTGTCTTCGAGGATCACTTCCTTGAGGTAGTCCAGGCCGCCTTCCAGGTTCTCGCGCCACACCGAGGTGCGCTGCAGGCGGTCGGCGGTGCGGATGTAGAACATCAGGAAGCGGTCGATGTAGCGGAACAGCTCCTCGTCGCTGAGGTCGGTGGCGAACAGTTCGGCGTGGCGTGGGCGCATGCCGCCGTTGCCGCATACATACAGGTTCCAGCCGTTCTCGGTGGCGATCACGCCGACGTCCTTGCTCTGGGCCTCGGCGCATTCGCGGGTGCAGCCGGAAACGGCGAACTTGAGCTTGTGCGGGGCGCGCAGGCCTTTGTAGCGGTTCTCGATCTGGATCGCCATGCCTACGCTGTCCTGCACGCCGTAGCGGCACCAGGTGCTGCCCACGCAGGACTTCACCGTGCGGGTCGATTTGCCGTAGGCGTGGCCGGTCTCGAAGCCAGCTTCGATCAGCTCACCCCAGATCGCCGGCAGGTCCTCCAGGCGGGCGCCGAACAGGTCGATGCGCTGGCCGCCGGTAATCTTGGTGTAGAGTTCGTACTTCTGCGCCACCTGGCCCAGCACCACCAGCTTGTCGGGGGTGATCTCCCCGCCGGCGATGCGCGGCACCACCGAGTAGGTGCCGTTCTTCTGCATGTTGGCCATGAAGGTGTCGTTGGTGTCCTGCAGCGGGATGTGGGCCGCGTCGGTGATCGGCTCGTTGAAGCAGGAGGCCAGGATCGAGGCCACCGCCGGCTTGCAGATGTCGCAGCCGAGTTTGTGGGTCTTGGGGTTGCCGTGCTTCTCCATCAGCTCGCTGAAAGTCTTGATGCCCTCCACCCGTACGATGTCGTAGAGCTCCTGGCGGGTATGGGCGAAGTGCTCGCAGATCGACTTGTCGACCTCCACGCCGCGGCTCTCGAGTTCGTGATCGACCAGGGTCTTGAGCAGGGCGGCACAGCCGCCGCAGCCGGTGCTGGCCTTGGTGGCGCCTTTCACCGCGCCCAGGTCCACCGCGCCGCCGTCGATGGCGCTGCACACGTCGGCCTTGGTGACGTTGTGGCACGAGCAGATGGTGGCGGTGGCCGGCAGGGCGTCCGGCCCCAGCGCGGGGGCGGCTTCGCTGCCGGCCGGCAGGATCAGGGAGGCCGGGTCCTCGGGCAGCTCGATGCGGTTGGCATAGTACTGCAGCAGAGTGTCGTAGTAGCTGTTGTCGCCCACCAGCATGGCGCCGACCAGGCGCTTGCCGTCGCTGGAGACCACCAGCTTGCGGTACTGCTGCTTGAGCGGGTCGAGGAAACGGAACTGGCGTGCTCCGGGTGTACGGTCGCCGTGGGCATCGCCGATGGAGCCCACGTCGACCCCCATCAGCTTGAGCTTGGTGCTCATGTCGGCGCCCTTGAAGGCTTCATTTCCCTCGAGCAGGGTGGCGGCGGCGACCTTGGCCATCTGGTAGCCGGGGGCGACCAGGCCGAAGATGCTGTTGTTCCACAGCGCCACTTCGCCGATGGCGAGGATGGCCGGGTCGCTGGTCAGGCAATTGTCGTCGATCACCACGCCGCCGCGCTCGCCGATCTCCAGGCCACTGTCGCGGGCCAGTTCGTCGCGGGGGCGAATGCCGGCGGAGAAGACGATGAGGTCGGTCTCCAGCACTTTCTCGTCCTGGAACACCATGCGGTGGCGACTGGCCTCGCCGTCGACGATCTCCTGCGTCGCGCGGCCGGTAAGCACCTGTACGCCCAGCGCTTCGATCTTCTCGCGCAGCAGCTCGCCGCCTTCGGCATCGACCTGCATTGGCATCAGCCGCGGGGCGAATTCCACCACGGCGGTGTCGAGGTTGAGCCCACGCAGGGCGTTGGCGGCTTCCAGGCCGAGCAGGCCGCCGCCCACCACCACGCCGGTGGTGGCGGTTTCGGCAGCGGCACGAATGGCGTCGAGGTCCTCCAGGGTGCGGTAGACCAGGCAGCCCTCGCGGTCGTTGCCGGGAATCGGCGGCACGAAGGGGTAGGAGCCGGTGGCCAGCACCAGGCGGTCGTAGGGGTAGCGGCCCTGGGGCGTGACCACTTCGCTCTTGTCGCGGTCGATCTCGGTGACCGCTTCATGCAGGCGCAGTTCGATGCCGTGCTCGGCATAGTAGTCGGCGGTGGAGAGCGCCAGCGAGGCGGCGTCACGGCCGCTGAAGTACTCGGAGAGGTGCACGCGGTCGTAGGCCAGGTGACGCTCCTCGCCAAACACGGTGACGGCGTAACGCTCGGTGGCGCCCTGTTCGACCAGCTGCTCGACCAGGTGGTGGCCGACCATGCCGTTGCCGATGACGATCAGTTGCGGTTTGACGGGCGTGTTCATGCGGCCTCCTTGGCGGGGCTGTGCGGTGATTCGTTCGATGCGTCGTCGAGCAGGGCCTGGGCGTCGGCGGCGCCGAGCAGCAGCGCGGCGCGGCAGGCGGTGAGGTCGCGACCGGCCAGGGCCTGCTCGAAGTACCAGGGGCCGGAGGCGGTGTCGCCGTAGAGCACGGCGCCCTCCAGGCGGCCGCCTCTCAGCAGCAGGCGGCGGTAGTCGCCCTGCTGGGGATCGCGGTAGCTGAGTACCTCGTGATCGGGTTCGGCTTCGGTGGGGCCGAAGGCGTAGAGCGAGATGCCGCTGACCTTGAGCTTGGTGGCGGTCGGTTTCTCGACGTAGCCCTGTGCGTCTTCGTCATCGGCGTGGTCATGGTCGAGACAGAGCCGCTCGGCCAGCACCTCGACCTGGCGCCAGATCGGCTCGACCAGGCCGTAGAGGTTGCCGCGGTGCTCGCAGCACTCGCCCAGAGCGTGGATCGCCGGGTCGCTGGTGGTCAGCCACTCGTCGACGATCACGCCGCGATTGACCTCCAGTCCGGCCACGCGCCCTAGTTCGGCATTGGGCACGATGCCGATGGCCACCACCACGCAGTCGGCGGCGAGCCGCGTGCCGTCGGCGAGCAGGGCGGCGCACACCTGGCCCTCGGCGTCGGCTTCCAGCCGTTCGAGCTGGGCGTCGGTATGGATGTCGAGCCCGCGACCGCGTAGCTCATTCTCCAGCAGGCGGGCGGCGGTAAGGTCGAGCTGGCGATTCATCAGGCGGTCGTCGCGCTGCAGCAGGCTCACCTGCATGCCGCGCTTGCGCAGCCCTTCCGCGGCTTCCAGGCCGAGCAGGCCGCCGCCGATCACCACGGCGTTGCGGCCGCTTTCGGCGGCGCGTGCCAGGGCGTCGGCGTCGTGCAGGTCGCGGAACACGTGTACGCCGGGAAGCTCGAGTCCCGGCACCGGCGGGCGGGCTGGGTTCGAACCGGTAGCCAGCACCAGGCGGTCGTAGTCGAGCCGGCGATCAGCATCGGTGCTGAGTGTGCGTGCGTCGCAGTCGATCTTCTCCACCCGCTCGCCGAGGATGAGTTCGATGCCCTGCTCGGCATACCATTCGGCGCTGCGCAGGGTGAGGGCCTCGCGCTGCATTTCGCCGGCCAGCAGCGGCGAGAGCAGGATGCGGTTGTAGGCCGGCGCCTGCTCGGCCCCGATGACCGTGATCCTGGCGGGGCGCTCGGTCCGGGCGAGGAGTGCCTCGACCAGCCGGTGGCCGGCCATGCCGTTGCCGACGATGACCAAATGCTCGACGGTGGATGTCTCGGGATGTCGCCGTGGCATGCGAACACCTCCTCTCGCTGCGCTTGTCAGAATGACGGGCCTATAACGCAACGACGCCTCGGCGCTTCCCCTGTCGATTCGAGGATCGAACCGGGGAGCACAGAGACGTCGTTGTCGCATTCATGTGGGCGATCGCCTTTGATCGCCGCTTTGTCCTGCAGGTATCAAGATTCTGGCCAAGGTACCTGGTGCGTGAAGTTTTTCCTTGTGTGCCAGTGTGTTGGAAAGTGACTTGGGGGCGTGATGCTGGCCGGAGGAAACTCAGCTTTCACCGGCCATGCACATCAATGGTGCGTTGCGGCATCGAAATGCACAGGGCTGTAGCATGCCGCCAGTAGCGCGGGATCGAAGCGGCCGCCCTGCGCTTCGAGCTGGCTCACGATGGGGGCGGCGAAGTGCAGTGCGGCCTGTGGCGTCGGGCGCAGCATGTCCGCCCCGCAGAGATGCTGATGAATGGGGGCTGCGTCGTTGTCGAGCGTTTCGAGATGGCGAATCGAGCGGTCGAGGTAGGGCGGCAGGGCTAGCCACTCCCGTGCCTGGCGACGGTGATCCGGCGAGGCGGCCAGCCACTCGCTGGCTGTTGCCAGGGCCCGCAGCAGGGCGGCCAGGGTAGCGGGGTAGCGCTGCGCCCAGGAGCGGGTCACGCCGAGCACTTTCTCGGGGTGGTCCTGCCACAGTTGGGCGCCAGTGGCGACCAGTTGGCCCGCGCCGCAGTGGCGGGCCAGGGTGCCCCAGGGCTCGCCGGCGCAGAAGCCATCGATCTGGCCGTTGCGCAGGGCTTCCACCATGCGCGGCGGTGGCAGGGCGACCAGTTCCACGTCGCGGTCGGGGGCGATGTCGCCCAGGGTCAGCCATTCGCGCAGCTGGTAGTGCTGGCAGGAGTAGGGGTAGACCATGGCCAAGCGTGGGCGTTTGCCGCTGCCCGGCCCGCGCAGCCAGTCGCCCAGTGCCAGGGCGCTGGTGCCTGGGTCTGTTGCTAGCGCGGCGCCGCTGGCCTGACACAGCGACGTGGAGAGCGTGATGGTATTGCCGTTGCGCGAGAGCAGCGTCGGCGCAAGCGTTTCGCAGGGGGCGCGGCCCAGCCCCAGGCTCATGGCCAGCGGCATGGGGGCGAGCATTTGGGCGCCGTCGAGCAAGCCGGCAGCGACCTTGTCGCGCAGGGTGCTCCAGGCGTTCTCCCGCGAAAGACTGACCTCGAGGCCTTGGGCGGCAAAGCAGCCCTGCTCGCGGGCGACGATCAACAGAGCGGCGTCGAGCAGCGGCACGAAGCCGAGGGTGAGACGCTCGAGTTCGGGGCTGGCGGCATGGTGTTGCGGGTGGCTCATGAGCGGGATCCCCGTTGGTCGGGTCGCCCCTGGGGCGATGCCAGGGTCGGATTCAGGCGGTCGAGTATGTCAATGACGCTGTCGGCGACCTCGGCGATACGCTGGCCGCGATCCATGGCGAGCTTGCGCAGCATGCGGTAGGCCTGCTCCTCATCGCAGCTCTGGTGCTTCATCAACAGGCCCTTGGCGCGTTCGATGCGCTTGCGCTCGGCGAGCTGGTTGCGCGCCTTGTCGAGTTCCTGGCGCATGCTGTGGAAGGCGTCGAAGCGGGCGATGGCGACCTCGACGATGGCCTCCACACGCTCCGGCACCAGGCCGTCGACCACATAGGCGCTGACGCCGGCCTTGAGCGCGGCCTGCAGCGTGTCGGAGTCGTGTTGGTCGGCGAAGAACACCACCGGACGAGGGTTTTCGCGGTTGAGCAGGGCCATGCTTTCCAGCGTGTCGCGGTCGGGGCTCTCCATGTCGATGATCACCACGTCGGGCTGGTGGCGCTCGACCATCTCGTTGAGGCTGGCCGGGCTCGTCAGCCGGCAGATGACCCGGTGACCCTCGGCCATCAGCGCTTCCTCGACCATGGCGGCACGCACTACCTCATCGTCGACCAACAGAATGTTCAGAGGTGATGGTGATGGCATAGGGTCTCGCTCTGTGTCGCGCCTTTGCATTGGCGCAAGAGCCTAGCGGCTCCTGTGGTACTTCTTGCGAAACACGATGCAAGAAACGTTCCAACTGATACTCCGTCGCGGACAGTGGGGCATTTGGCGTGCTACTGGCTGGTGGCGAGCGAGCCTGATTCGCTCACTGGCACCAGTCTGGTGCAAGGGCGGAACCGGCCGTGGGGAAATGGTGCAAAGCAGCATGGAGGGGCGTCAGGAACGAAGGAGCATCTGCCTGATACCCGCTCGTTCTTCGGTGGATGGCACGCTTCCTGCTTGCTACGGGTCAATACTCTCTAGAGGGCGCCATGCGGTGCCCCAAGCGGCAACGACGCCCGCCAACGCCACCCTTCGGGGGCGGCCGTTGGCGGGCGTCGTCGTTTCGCCAAGACCAGACAGGAGATCGACATGCGCGAGGCCCGAACCACCTGCCCCTACTGCGGCGTCGGCTGTGGCGTGCTGGCCAGCGTCGAGAACGAGCGGATCGTCGAGGTGCAGGGCGACCCGGAGCATCCGGCCAACTTCGGCCGGTTATGCGTGAAGGGTTCGGCGCTGCACGAGACGTTGGGCCATCATGGCCGCCTGACCCGGCCGCGGGTTGACGGCGTCGAGACCGATTGGAATACGGCGCTGGAGGCCGTCGCCGAGCGGCTGGCGGCGGTACGGGCGGCCCACGGGCCGCAGGCGCTGGCCGCCTACCTCTCCGGGCAGCTGCTCACCGAGGACTATTACGTCGCCAATAAGCTATTCAAGGGCTTTCTCGGTACGCCGCACCTGGATACCAACTCGCGGCTGTGCATGGCCTCGGCGGTGGCGGCCCACAAGCGTGCCTTCGGCGCCGACGCTGTGCCATGCAGCTATGAGGATCTCGAAGAGGCCGAGCTGGTGGTGCTGGTGGGCTCCAACCTGGCCTGGAACCATCCGGTGCTCTATCAGCGGCTGAAGGTGGCCAAGCAGCGCAACCCGCTGCTGCGGGTGGTGGTGATCGACCCACGGGTCACCGATACCTGCGAGATCGCCGACCTTTACCTGGGGCTCAAGCCGGGCAGCGATGCGCGCCTGTTCACCGGGCTGCTGGCGTGGATGGCGAAGCGCAACAAGCTCGACCGGGTCTACCTGGAGGCGCATACCCAGGGCTTCGAAGAGGCGCTTGCCGCGGCGCGGGAGCAGGATGCCGCTGTGGAGGCCATCGCCGCCGACTGCGATGTCGATGCCGAGCGCCTGGAGACCTTCTTCTACTGGTTCGCCAGCCACCTGCATGTGGTCACGCTGTTCTCCCAGGGGGTGAACCAGTCGAGCAGCGGCACCGACAAGGGCAACGCCATCATCAACTGCCACCTGGCCGGCGGCAAGATCGGCCTGCCGGGGGCGGGACCTTTCTCGATCACCGGCCAGCCCAACGCCATGGGCGGGCGCGAGGTGGGCGGGCTGGCCAACCAGTTGGCCGCTCATATGGACTACGACACACCCGGCGCGCGAGACCGGGTCACGCGCTTCTGGGCCACTGAGCGGCTGGTGCCGTGCCTGCCCGAGGCGCCCGGCCATAAGGCGGTGGCACTGTTCGAGGCGATCGAGCGCGGCGAGGTGCAGGCGCTGTGGATCATGGCCACCAACCCGGCGGTGAGCCTGCCGCGGGCCGACCGGGTGCGTGCGGCGCTGGAGAAATGCCCGCTGGTGATCGTCTCCGAGTGCATGGCCAACGCCGACCTGCTGCCCTATGCCGATATCGTGCTGCCGGCCTCGAGCTGGTCGGAGAAGAACGGCACCGTGACCAATTCCGAGCGGCGCATCTCGCGCCAGCGCGGCATCCTGCCTCCGCCTGGGGAGGCCCGGCACGACTGGTGGATCGTCTGCGAGGTGGCCAAGCGGCTGGGCTTCGGCGAGGCGTTCGCCTATACCCATCCGTGCGAGATCTTCGACGAGCACGCCCGGCTCTCGGGCTTCGAGAACGGTGAGGGCCCGGGTGAGAGCCGCCGGCTGTTCGATATCTCTGGCCTGGCCGGGCTCGACCGCGACGCCTACGATGCCCTGGCGCCGATCCAGTGGCCGGTCAACGCCGGGGCCCCCCACGGCACCGCGCGGCTGTTTACCGATGGCCGCTTCGCCACGCCGGGCGGCCGCGCGCGGCTGCTGCCGGTACGTCCGCGCCCGCCGGCCCAGGCATTGGACGCGGCCCGTCCGCTGCGGCTCAATACCGGGCGCGTGCGCGATCAGTGGCACACCATGACACGCACCGGCCGTGCGCCGCGGCTGATGAATCACCGCGCCGAGCCGTTCATCGAACTCACCCCGGAAGATGCCGCCGAATGGGGCGTGGCGGAGCATGGCCTGGCGCGCCTGGAGGGAGCGGGTGGCGACTATGTCGGCCGGGTGCGGCTGTCGCGCGGACAACGTCGCGGCGAGGTGTTCGTACCGATGCACTGGAGCGGCTATTTCAGCGGCACGGCGCGCATGGGGACGCTGCTCGAAGCGCATCTCGATCCGGTCTCCGGCCAGCCGGAATCGAAGCACGGCGCGGTGGCGCTGGCCCCGCTGGCGGTGGAGTGGGAGGCCACCCTGCTGGTGGCCGACGACCTGGGCGTGGCGGAATCGAGCTGGTGCGACGAGAGCCGCTACTGGGCGCGCATTCCGCTGCACGGCTGCCAGCGCTGGCAGTTGGCCGGTGGCGAGAGCGCCTGCGGCGGGGTTGCGAAAAAAGCGGCGCAGCGCGACTGGCTGACCTGGCTCGAGGCGACGCTGCCGGTGGCGCCGACGCTGTGGTGCACCGATCCGGCTACCGGAAGGCTACGTGCCGCCGGAGTGGATGCCGCGGGACGCCTGCGCTGGTGGCTGATGGCGGGACCGCCGGTAGAGCTGCCCAACCTGGCCTGGCTCGACGCTCGCTTCGAGGAGGCCAGAGCCGGTGTGGGGCTCTCGGCGCAGCATCGCCGTCGGCTGCTGGCTGGCTGCGACGACGGCGCCGCCAATCAGGGGCCGGTGGTGTGCAGCTGCCATCAGGTGGGCCAACGCGCTATCCTAGAGGCTATCCGTGAAGGCGATGACAGCGTCGAGGCGTTGGGCGCCAGGCTGGCCTGCGGCACCCAGTGCGGAAGTTGCGTTCCCGAGCTGAAATCGTTGATCGAAGAGGAGAAGGCCCATGCGAGCGCTGAGCCAATTGAAATCACTGCTGTCGCCTGAGCTGTGGCGTTGGGCGCAGCGGCCCCGGGCGTTGGGGCAGGCGGCGTTCTCGCGGCTGCACGGCCTGGGTCATATCGTGCGTTCGCCGTTCGGCCGTTCCACGCGCGTCGAGGCGCCCACCCTGACCCTGGACGGCGAGTGTCGCGCCGGCCGGGTCTATCTGGTGGGGGCGGGCAGCGGCGATGTCGAGCTGCTCACGCTCAAGGCCGCGCGCCTGCTGCAGCAGGCCGAGGCGGTGGTCTATGACCGCCTGGTGGGCGACGATGTGCTGGCGCTGATTCCCGCCGGCCACGAGCGCTACTACGTGGGCAAGGAGCGTGGCCACCACAGCGTGCCCCAGGCCGAGATCGGCGCTTTGCTGGTGAAGCTGGCGCGGGAGGGCAAGTCGGTGGTGCGGCTCAAGGGCGGCGACCCCGGCGTGTTCGGGCGCATGGGCGAGGAACTCGCCGCGTTGGCCGAAGCCGGGATAGAGGCCGAGATCGTGCCCGGTATCACCGCCGCTTCGGCCGCCGCCGCCGGCATGGGTATCCCGCTGACCGACCGCGCCCATTCCCAGCAGTTGCGTTTCATTACCGCCCAACTGTGCCGCAAGGACGGCGAGCCCGACTGGGCCACCTTGGCGCGCCAGGACGAGACGCTGATCTTCTACATGGGCCTGACCAAGGTCGAGGCCATCTGTGCCGGGCTGCGCCGCAATGGGCTGCCCGACGACTGGCCGATCATGCTGGTGGCCAACGCCAGCCTGCCCGAGCAGGCCTCGCTGGTGGGCACCCTGGCCGACATGCCGGAGAAGCTGGCCGCCTCGCCACTGCCTTCGCCCTGCCTGATCGTGGTGGGCAGCGTGGTACGCATGGTGGCGACCAGCCCGGCGCGAACCGCGATCGCGCAAGGCAATACCACGGCTAATCCCACGAACTAGTCCTATGAACTAGGCCCGCGAGCCCGAGCCGGGGCGCTGGCGGCGAGCGGCGAGGGCATGCACGAGCTGTGTCTTGTTCATGCTCGAGCGGCCGCCGATACTACGCTCGCTGGCCAGCCGGTATAGCTCGTCCTTGCTTTTCGCTTCGAGCTCCGTTGCATCGCCGTCCGGCTGTCGCTTGTCGAACTCGGCGCTGTCGTTAGCGCTGTCTCTGTCTCTGCCGTTGTCGCTACGGCTATTTCCCTGCTGCGCGATCCGCTCCTTCACGGCTTCCAGCAACTCTTCCCGCTTCATCTTGGAAGTACCGGAGAGTCCGTACTCCTTCGCCATGTCGAGCAGCTCGGCCTTGGTGCGCAGGTTGAGCCCATACACGTGTTCGTGCTCGCCCACGCTGAAGGGGAGCGGCTCGGCGGCGTCGGCTGCCTTGAGTTCCTCGATCATCTGCTCGAGATACTCGATCACCTTCTTGCGCTGGGTTCGCTCACTGACGTTCCAGGCCGCGCTGCTGGCACGCTTGTGGGCCACCTTGAATTTCTTGCCCTCCATGCAGGTCGTGTAGCTGTTGGCGTCGAGCTTGTCGACGCGCTGGTGGGATACGATCAGCCAGTTGTACTCCGTACCGATGGGGGCGCCTGACTCCTCGGGAGCGCGAGCCGCCCGCCGCTTGGTGGTCTGGTAGGAGATTTCCCATTCGTCGGGGGTGATCTTGCGCTCGCGCCACTCGCCCTGGTCGTAATACCACTTGTGCGAGCGACCGACTTTCATTCCCGAATAGCCTTTGCCCTGGTGCTGCTTGAGGCGATCGTAGCCCTGTGGCTTGCGCTTGCTGTCGGCAGTCATCGCTGAACCTCCCTGGTTGCGTTCGATGTGCGCGTCTGGTCCTGGGGTTGCTCCATAGAGGCAGCATAGCTGACGAAGTTCCTGGCAACCGGGCCATGCCTGAAGCATCTGCTAGGCTAGGCCACAGGCGCCCGGAATGGCGCGGGCGGATCCCGCCGCAAGCGACAAGGAGCAGACATGGCCAACAAGGAGAGTGGCGTCGAAACGGTTTCCCGGTTCTCCCGGCGCGTTCTGATCGTGGTCGGAATCGCCAGCTTGGTGGCGATTCTGCTCTACTTCGCCGCTCAACTGCTCGACGTGCTGTTGCTGGTGTTCGCCGGTGTGCTCTTTGCCGTGGCGATCGATGGTGTGGTGCGTCTGTGCCAGCGTTACCTGCCGCTCACGCGACCGTGGGCCCTTGCGCTGGCGCTGCTGACGATCTGCCTGCTGCTGGTTGGGTTGGGGGCATTGATCGGCCCGCGCCTCGGGGAGCAGTTGCCGCAGTTGATCACGGAACTCCCCCAGGCCTTCCAGCAGCTAGTGACCAACCTGCGCGAGCTGCCCGGCATCGAGGCGGTAATGGCCGAGGTGGAGGAGCCGGCTCAGCTCCTCGGCCAGCCGGTCATCGATCACTTCACCGGTTTCTTCTCCACCACTTTCGGCGCCATTGCCAGTTTCTTCCTGATCCTTCTGATCGGCTTCTACCTGGTGCTCAGCCCCACCAAGTACGTCGGCAATGTGGTGGTACTTTGTCCTCCCGCTCATCGCGAGCGTCTGCAGCAGGTGTTGTGCATGCAGGGCCGGGCGTTGCGCCTATGGCTGCTGAGCCGGCTGGTATCGATGGTCTTCGTGGGAGTGTCGGTGGCGATAGGGCTGGCCTTCCTGGGGGTGCCGATGGCCGGTGCGCTGGGCCTGGTCGCCGGATTGTTCACCTTCATTCCCTACTTGGGTCCGATCATCGGTGCCATCCCCACCATACTGATTGCCCTGCTTGAGTCGCCGCAGCTGGCGCTGTATGCCGTGGTGCTCTATTTCGTGGTGGAGACGCTGGAGTCCAACCTGGTGATGCCTCTTGCCGCCAAGGGCATGGTGCGTCTGCCCCCCGCCTATACCGTCATCGTGCAGCTGGCCGGTGCCGCGGTAGCCGGAGTGGCGGGGGTGATTCTCTCCGCGCCGCTGGCGGTGGTGGCGGTGGTGGCCGTGCAGATGCTCTACGTGGAGGATGTGCTGGGCGATGAGGTAAAGGTGCTGGGACAAGGACAGGGCAAGTGACGGTCAGGCCTCGTCGTCGTCATCGTTGCGTGCCTGCCGTCGGCTCCTGGCGCCTTGAAGTGCGGCCTCACGGACGGCCTGCTGCACGATGAGCCGCAGCTCCTCGTCGTCCCAGGGCTTGGTGAGGAACTTGTAGATCCCGCCTTCGTTGACTGCCTCGGTAACGGTCTTGAGGTCGGTATAGCCCGACAGGATGATCTGAAGGGTTTGCGGATAGAGCACTTTCACGCGTTTGAGGAATTCCGTGCCATTCATCTCCGGCATGCGCTGGTCGCTGATGACCAGTGTGACCTCCTGGGTGGCCAGCAATTCGAACGCTTGGCTCGCACCATCGGCCGTCAGGATGCGATAGCCGTCGCGGCGCAGGGTCCGGGTCAGGGCGTGCAGGATATTGGCCTCGTCGTCGACCAGCAGGATCGCTGGCGAGGTGACGCCGTGTCCATCCGGGCGAAGATCGCGGGCTGCTTCATGGTGATCCTTGAGGAAGGGCAGCAGTTCCTCGAAAGGCATGGGGCGCGCGAAATAGAAGCCCTGGAACAGGTCGCACATGTGCTTGCTGAGATAGGCATAGTGCGCCTGGGTCTCGACGCCTTCGGCGATGACCTTGAGCTGCAGGTGGCTGGCCATGGTGATGATGCCCTGGACGATGGCAGCATCGCGATGATCGCTGATCACGTCGCTGATGAAGGAGCGGTCGATCTTGATCTTGTCGATGGGCAAGTGCTTCAGGTAGCTCAAGCTGGAGTAGCCGGTGCCGAAATCGTCGATCACCACGCCGATACCGTGGCGGCGCAGCGTATGCAGGGTCTCGATGGCCTTGTCGGTGCTCTCGAGCATGATGTTCTCGGTCAGTTCCAGTTCCAGCAGGGCTGGGGCAGCCCGGCATCTTCCAGCATTTCCAGGATGCCTTCGACGAATCCGCTGCGGTGGAACTGCATCGGCGAGATGTTGACCGCCATGGGATACTCGCCCAGCCCCAGGTCGTTGAGCCGGCGGTTGTCGCGACAGGCGGTGCGTACTACCCAGTCGTTGATGGCGACGATCTGTCCGGTGTCCTCGGCGAGACCGATGAACTCGGAGGGGGGAATGAAGCCGCGCTCTGGATGGTGCCAGCGCAGCAGCGCCTCGCACCCGACGATGCGGCCACTGGTACCGTGGACCTGGGGCTGGTAGTGCAATTCGAACTGCTGCTCGTCGATAGCGCGTTGTAGTGCGTTGCGCAGCGCCACACGCTGACTGACCCGGGTGTTGAGATCACGCGAGAACCAGTGATAGGTATTGTGTCCCCGGCGCTTTGCCTGGTACATGGCGAGGTCGGCCTGCTGGATCAGCTGAGCAGGCGGGCCGTTGCCGTCGTAGGTGGCGATGCCGATGCTGGCGGTGAGGTGCAGTTCCCGGCCCTCGAAGCAGTAGGGGCTGGCGATGACCGCCAGCAGGCGTTCGACGATGCTCGTCACGTCGTCCGGTTCGGGCAGCAGCACGACGAAGGCATCGCCGCCGAAGCGGGCCACGGTATCGCTGCGGCGCACCTGCTGAACCAGCCTGGCGGCCACTTCGACGAGAACATGGTCGCCCAGGTCGTGGCCGAGACTGTCGTTGATCGATTGGAAATCGTCCAGGTCGATGTAAAGCAGGGCGGTACGCCGGGGAGGACCCTGCGGTGGGATGCAGCTCTGGTGCAGCCGTCGCTCCAGCATCGAGCGGTTGACCAGGCCGGTCAGGGCATCGTGATCGGCATGGTAGGCCAGCCGCGATTCGTATTCACGCTGGGCCGAGATGTCGTTGAGAATGCCGATGAAATGGCTGATTTCCTGCTGCTCGTCGAATACCGGCGAGATATGCAGGTCGTTCCAGAATGGCGTGCCGTTCCTGCGGTAATTGCATAGGGTGACATGGATGTCCCGTTGAGCTTCCAGCTCGCTGCGAATGCGTTGCCGTATGGCCGGCTCGGGGTGCTCCCCCTGCAGGAAGCGGCAGTTGCGCCCCATCACCTCGTCACGGGAATACCCGGTAATACGCTCGAAGGCAGCGTTGACATAGACGATGGGGCAGTCCTGCGCGCGAGCGTCGGTAATGACGACCCCATTGACGCTGGACTCGATGCTGCGCTCGAGGATGCGCAGCCGCTCCTCGGTTCGCTTGCGCCGGCCGATGTCCTGGAAATAGATCGCCAGCCCCTCCTCGGAGGGGTAGGCGTGCACCTCCAGCCACAGGTCGAGGGCGACGTAATGCGCCTCGAAGGCCACCGACACCATGTCGTCGATGGCGCGGCGAAACTCGGTTTCGAAGAGTGAGCCCTTGGAGTGGGGGAAGATCTTCCACAGTGCTTGGTCGAGCAGCTCCTCGCAGGGTCGCCCGATGATCCGCTGGGCCGCCTGGTTGATGTAGTTGCAGTGCCAATGGCGGTCTACCGTGATGAAGCCGTCGGTAATACTGTCGAGCAATCCGGTCAGGCGGGCTTCGAGATGTGCCACTCTGCGCCGATACTGATCCAACTGCTCCTGCAGGGAGTCATTCATCGGCCTCCTCCTCGCGATAGACCAGCAGCGTATAGCGCCTGTCCTCCACCTCCTCGAGTCGCATCAGCTTGTCGATCAGGTGCGCGTCGAACTGCTTGCCCTCGTGGAGCAGCAGTATGCCGCTGATGGAGTGAATGTCCTGGGCCAGGATCATGCCGGGCTTGAGCTGGCTTGTCTCCAATGCCAGCACCGGCCGGCCATGGTTCTCGAGATCTGGTGCCTTGTCGAGACATAGCGTAATGAAGGCGCGGCACAGGACCGGGTCGTAGATACGGCCGGAGAACTTGCGTAGCAGCTCCAGCGCCTGGGGGCGAGGCACCTGGCGTGGCAGGATCATGCCGCGCTGCAGCTCGATGAAATCGACGGCGAGTCCCAGCAGGCGGGCACCGTAGGGAATGGCCTCGCCTTGCAGGTGGTCGGGGAAGCCGCTGCCGTTCCAGTGCTCGCGGTGGTGGCGAATCAGCTTGGCCGCTCCCTCCATATGCTCCAGAGCCATCAGCAGGCTTTCGCCGGTGGCCGGGTAGCGGCGGTAACTCTCTCGCTGCTGGACCGATAGCTGCTCGGCCGGCGTGACGATCAGGCGGTCATTCCATGCAAGCTTGCCCAGGTTATAGAGAGCGGCGGCCAGCTGCAGGTCGTGCTGTTGCGCTTCGTCGAGACCGAGTTCCTCGGCGAAGGCCTGCACCAGAATACCGACCTTGGCGTTGGTCTGGAAACGTGTCGGCAGGCGTTGGCTAATCAGTGACGAGAAGACCCGTGTCGCTGTCACGTAGCTCTCGCGCAGTTCGCGGTAGGCGACCTCCAGCATGTCGGCGGTCTGCTGGAGCTCCTGGGTGCGCGCCTCGACGCGTTGTTCCAGTGTGGCGTTGAGTTCGGCGAGTTCCCGGTTCTGGTCCTGCGTCAGGGCTTCGAGACGTTTCTGCTCACGTTCGGCCTGCTGATGCTGGAGCGCCTGGCGCAGGGTAAGACACAACCTTTCGTCGTCCCAGGGCTTGGCCAGGTAGCCGTAGATACGGCCTTCGTTGATGGCGCGTATGGTGGCGGACAGGTCGCACTGACCTGTCAGCAGCAGGCGCAGGCACTCTGGCCACTGCTGCTGCACGCGGGAAAGCAGTTCGACCCCGTCCATGCCCGGCATCAAGGCGTCGCTAAGGACCAGGTCGATGGGCTCGCGTTCGAGAATCGCCAGGGCTGCCTGGCCATCCCCGGCAGTGTGGAGTTCGTACCCTTCGTGACGAAGCATCCGTGACAAGGCGGAGAGCACGTTAGGCTCGTCGTCGACCAGCAGCAACCTGGCGGGTACGACTTTCTGCGAGACGTCTTCCATGCAGCTCCCTCCCTTCCCGGTGAAGCACTGTGCCGAAAGCGGCCTCAATTATGGTATCGGCGGGAAGGAAGGAAGCTTGAGAGAAAGTCTCTGGGAAAGTTTCAGCCCTGTAGATGAGCCAGTATGGTATCCACGCTGCTCTTATCGACCACGCCTCGCTCGGTGTCGATGCCCACGTAGGTCACCACGCCATCCTCGGCGATCAGCGCGAAGCGCAGGCTGCGCACGCCCATGCAGGCGCCACTGGCGTCCTTTTCCATGCCCAGGGCATGGGTGAATTCGGCGTTGCCGTCGGCCAGCATCAGGATCGCCTCGGCGTTCTGGTCCTTCTGCCAGGCGCGCATCACGAAGGCGTCATTGACCGCCATGCAGGCCAGGGTGTCGACCTTTTCCAGCACCTTGTCGGCCTTGATGACGAAGCCGGGCATATGGGTGTTGGAACAGCCTGGAGTGAAGGCGCCGGGTACGCCGAACAGCACGACGCGCTTGCCAGCGAAGAGTTCGCCGGTGGAAATGTTCTCGGGCCCGTCGGGGCCGTTGGTCTTGATGGTGACGTTGGGGATCTTGTCGCCTACGGAAATGGGCATGGGCAGCTCCTGTTCATCTCTTCGGTGGGAACACTGTAGTGCAATTCGGCAGCCGGGTGCGTTGCCGAGTGTAGCGACGATCAACTGCCCTGGTAGGCATCGAAGACTTCCTGGCCGGTCATGTTGTGGGTCTCGTTGGCAAAGCGGTAGTACTCGGGTTTCTGATCGATGAAGATCTGGCTGTCGAAGTTCCATGCTTCGCCGCCATCGACCAGGCCCACGGGAATGGCGTAATGGTCGCCGGCCTTGAGGCGGTAGAAGAGATGGGTGCCGCAACGCCGGCAGAAGCCGCGCTCGGCCCAATCCGATGAAGCATAGACCGTGACGTTCTCCTCGCCTTCGATCTCGACATCGCTGACCGACTCCAGCGCCAGCAGCGGTCCGCCGCCCCAGGTGCGGCACATGTCGCAATGGCAGGCGCCGACGTTCTGCTTGTTCACTGCCACGGCGACTTTTACCGCACCGCAAAGGCAGCTGCCGCGTGCACTCATCCCGTCTTTCATGAATTCCCCTCCGTCGCGCATTGAAATGGTCTTCATGGCGAAGGATAGCCTTCGCAGGGAAGGTTCGCAGCCGCATGGTGCCCGAATACGAACGTCGCCGTGTGCGCCCATCAAGTTGGCGAGTCGGGATCCTCCGAGATGAAGGCCTGGCGGTGGAAGGCGGCCGCTGCCTTGGCTTCGGCAACGCCGATGAGCCCAGGCGAGGGGGCTGCTTCGCCAGCCAATACGGCCAGTACCGTTCTCACGCCGCGAGACAGTGAGAGCAAGTGATATCCGCCTTCCAGTACGAAGACCAGCCGTCCACCGCAATGCTGGTGGGCCAGCGTCTGTAGCATGCTAGTCATGACGGCAAAGCCCTCATAGGAAACGTTGAGCGCAAGGTCGAACGGATGGGGGTCGAAGCCGGCTGAGACCAGAATCAGGTCCGGCTGGAACCAGTTCGCCGCGGGAACCAGGATATCCTCGAAGGCCTTGAGGTAGGCCTGGTCGCCGGCGCCTGCCGGCATGGGCACATTGACAGTGGTGCCTTCACCGAGGCCCACGCCGACATCCTCGAGGTTACCGGTGCCAGGATAGAAGGGCGAGGCACGGTGGATATCGAAGAGCATCACGTTGGGGTCGGCCCAGAAGATATCCTGGGTGCCGTTGGCGTGATGGGCGTCCCAGTCGACGATCAGTACGCGTTCGCAGCCCAGCTCGGCCCTGGCATGGGCCGCGGCCACCGCCACGTTGTTGAACAGGCAGAAGCCACGGGCACGGACGGGCTCGGCGTGATGGCCGGGTGGTCGCACCAGGGCGAAGGCACTTTTGCTTCGCCCCTGCATGACGGCTTCTACCGCTGCGATGGTCGTGCCGGCGGCGACCTCCGCCGCGTCGACGCTGCCGGCGGATACCGCCGTCGTGTCCACGTCTAGCCAGGCGTTCTTGCCGCGTAGATCGAAGATATGGCTGAGATAGGAACTGGTGTGGACGCGTCCTAACTGCTCCCTGGTCGCCGGCTTGCCGCTCTCGAAGCATAGGCCGGGGACCGGTTCGAGTTCGAGGAGGTTGAGAATGGCACCCAGCCGTCCGGCGTGTTCCGGATATTTCCAGGGGACATTGAGCGACGCAAGGAGCTGGCGGATGCGCCGCTCCATGCGGTTGGGCAGGAAAGGTGCGTCGGTATCCGGCTGGTGGGACAGGACGCGCTCGTCATAAAAGGCGATGACGCTGTTGGGCTCGGCCACGTGCAGCTCCTGCGGGACAGGTGTCGTTTTCCCACAGGATAGCTGCTTGCAAAACGCTAGCCGCCTGGATCCAGGGTCGACTCCTGAATCATCGCGCGCAGCGCCGAGGCCGAGGCCGAGAGTGGGTGACGGTGGCGTATGACGATACCCAGCGGTCTTTCCACGTCGGGTGCCGTCAACGGCCGATATGCGATGCCGTCGGTGGCGATCTGGCGAAAGCTCAGCTGTGGCAGCACGCTGATGCCGAGCCCGGCGGCGACCATGCGGCCTACGGTGGCGATCTGGCTGGCATCGCACAGGATCGAAAGCGGTGCGCCCACCTCGGCCATGATGCGGTCGATATCCTGGCGCGAACTGGAGAGGCGGCTGATGCCGATGAAAGGGTGTCCGGCCAGCTGCTTCCAGGCCACGCTCTCTTGTTCGAGCAACGGGTGGCCGCTGGGGCAGACCGCCACGTAGCGGTCCACTAGCACCGGCTCGAAGGCCAGCTCCTCGGTGTCATGAGGGGCCACCGACAGGCCCAGGTCGGCGCGCCCCTCGCGCACCAGCTGGCTGACCTGCTCGGCCAGCACGTCGTGCAGGCTCAGGTTGATGCGTGGGTAACGGGCGTGAAAGGTGGCGATGATGCCCGGCAGCAGCCCCGCCGCCAGGGTGGGAAGGGCGGCCACGGTGACCTTGCCGCGCTGTTTGGAAAAGCGCTCGCCGAGATCCTCGAAGGCCTCGGACCAGTCATGGAGCAGGCGTACCGCCACCGGCAGGAAGGCCTCGCCCTCGGGGGTCAGGCTGAGCTGGCGCGTGGCGCGCGAGAACAGGGCGCCCCCCACCGTCTCCTCGAGCTTGCGCAGGGCGATGGAGATCGCCGGCTGGGAGAGATGGATCCGCTCGCTGGCTTCGGCGAGGCTGCTCGACTGGGCCACGGCGACGAAGGCACGCAGCTGCTTGATGCTTGGATTCATTTAGAAAGTAAAACACAAGTTAAAAACAATTCAATAGTCAAAACATAGTGCTCTCTTCATGCTGCTATTTGGGGCAACCCCATGCGCAGCACGACAACAACAAGCCCGCAAAGCCGGGCCCAAAGGAGCCACTCATGAAGCCAATGCTAAAGATGAAGACCCTGCTGACTGTCATGGCAGCCAGCGCCACGCTCGTTACCGCTGCCGCCACCGTTCAGGCTGATGAGCGCCTGCTGATCGGTTCGACTTCCAGTTCGTCGAGCCACTACGGTTACTTCGTCGCCGTCAACCAGATCATCAACAGCCAGGTCGAGGGTGTGAGCGCCTCGGTGGCGGAAACCGGCGCCACCGTCGACAACCTGCGCCGACTGAGCCGCAACCAGATCGACATGGGCCTGGTCACCACCAACACCGGCTATCACGCTTACGCCGGCCAGGAGGACTTCGATGGCCGCCCGGTCGACAGCCGCCTGCTGTGGGTCTATACCGTGGCGCCGCAGAACGTGGTGATGCGCCAGGATGCCGGTGTCTCGACCCTCGCGGATCTGGAGGGCGTGCGCTTCAACCCGGGCATCACCGGTTCGGCCACCGAGAGCACCACCGAGGCTGTGCTCGAGACGCTCGGCATTGCCCCGGACTATGTGCGCGGCTCGACTACCGATGTGGTCGATTCCATCAAGGATGGCCGCATCATGGGCTATGCCAAGTCGGGAGTGGGCAACAAGCTCGATGGTTCGACCATGGACATTGCCACCTTCACGCCGATCAACGTGCTGTCGCTCTCCGACGAGCAGGCCGACACCCTGCGCAGCGAGATGCCCGACCTGGCCGTGGTCGACATTCCCGAGGGCGCGGGGGAGGGCGTTCCGGCCTACACCACCTGGGCCTTCGGCGTGGCCGTGCACGCCCACCCGGACCTCGACGAGGAGACCGCCTACCGGATCGTCAAGGCGGTAATGGAGAACCCGAGCCACAGGCCAACGCCTTCTCCGCGGTACGCGACGCCGACCTGGCGCAGATGACCCTCGAGGTGGGCACCGTGCCGCTGCATGCCGGCGCGGCACGTTACTTTGAGGAGCAGGGCCTGGAGATCCCCGACGCCCTGCGGCCTGTCGAATAACGGCCCAGGGAGACGATTGCCATGCGTGAGAACCTAACCAAGCTGCTGGCCCTCATGCTGGGCGGGCTGATTCTTTACACCTCGGCGACCGGCCCCTTCGAGAGCCTGATCCAGCGAGGCATCTTTCTTGCGCTGGTGATCCTGCTGGGACTGACGCTCTACCCGTTGGGCGCGGGCAAGCGTTGGCGCCCCCTGGGGCTGGCCTGTGACCTTATACTGGCCACCGGCACGGTGTTGGCCTGCGGCTACGTGGTGATGAACTACGAGCGGATCCTCGTCGAGCTGCCCTGGGCCACGCCACGGGACATGCTGTTCACCGGCGTACTGCTGGTGGCGGTGCTGGAGCTGTCGCGGCGCGCCATCGGCGTGATCTTCCCGCTGCTGGTGCTGGCGGGGCTGGCCTATGCCTGGCTCGGGGCGGCGATACCCGGGCCGCTGGGGCATCGCGGCTTCGACCTCTACTACATCACCGAGACGCTCTATCTCGGCGATCTCGGCGTGTGGGGCATGCTGGTCGGCGTGGCCGCCACCACTATCGCCGCCTTCGTGCTGTTCGGCTGCCTGCTGCTGCACACCGGCGGCGGTCAGACCTTCATGGATCTGGCGCTGCGCATCAGCGGGCGTTCGCCGGGCGGCGCCGCCAAGGTGGCCACCGTGGCCTCGGGGCTGTTCGGCATGGTCAGCGGCAGCGCCGTGGCCAACGTGGCCACCACCGGTAACTTCACCATCCCCATGATGAAGCGGCTCAAGTACCCGGCGCCCTTCGCCTCGGGGGTAGAGGCGGTGGCTTCCACCGGCGGCCAGATCGCCCCGCCGATTCTGGGGGCGGCGGCCTTCATCATGGCCGAGATCCTCGGCGAGAGTTACCTGCGCATCGCGCTGGCCGCGCTGCTGCCCGCCATTCTGTTCTACCTCGGCGTATTCCTGACCATTCACCTGGTCGCGCGGCGGCGCAACCTGCAGGTGGTGCCCGACGAGGAGCTGCCGAGCTGGCCGGAGGTGCTGCGCCCGGAGCGGATCATTCCAATCCTGGCGGCGCTGGGCGGGCTTTTCTACGGCGTGCTGTCGGGGCGCTCGATTCAGATGGCGGCCTTCTACGGCATCCTGATGACGGTGCTGACCTTTGTGCCGTTCGCTTTGCTGGCGCGACGGCCGCTGCGCGAGATCGCCGGCAAGCTACTCTCGGGGCTGATCGATGCCGGCAAGGGCATGGTGATCATCGGCGTGCTGCTGGCTGGCGCGCAGATGCTGGTAGCCATGATCGGCATGACCGGCATTGGCGTGACCCTGGCCAGCCTGATCGTCAACGTCGGCGGCCAGTCGCTGTTCCTGGTGGCCTTCATCGTCGGCGGCGTGTGCCTGATCCTGGGCATGGGTATTCCCACCACGGCGGCCTACGTGTTGGTGGCCTCGGTGCTGGCACCGGCACTCACCACCATTGGTGTCGAGCCGCTGATCGCCCACCTGTTCGTGTTCTACTTCGCCACCCTCTCGGTGATCACGCCGCCGGTGTGCGTGGCGGTATTCGTCGCGGCGGGCATCGCCGGTACCAACTGGTTGCCGGCAGCGGGCGAGGCGGTGCGCCTGGCGGCGGCGATCTACGTGATTCCCTTCCTGCTGCTGATCTACCCGGCCCTGGCCGGCTTCGGCGGCGCTTTCGACATCCTGCTGGCCAGCTCCCAGGGCGTGGTGTTCGTGGTTGCCTTCGCTGCGCTGATGTCGCGGGTGGCGATGAGCGGCCACCGGCTGATGGACGTGGCCGGGCTCGCGCTGGTGGTGGGGCTGGCGCTGATACCCGGCTGGCTGACCACGGCCGGTGCGCTGCTGCTGCTGGTAGTGCTTTTCGCTCGTCGTCGCCAGCGCCTGGCAGTGGATGCCACTCACGAGCAGACACTGGATAGCCACGGCATTCCGGCCAAGGAGACCCATTCATGACCTTCCTGCTGGGCAGCGGAGCCGGTTTCTCCGGCGACCGCACCGATGCCGCCATTCCCGTGGTGAGAGAGCTGATTCGCCGTGGCCAGCCCGCCGCGCTGATTTTCGAGACCCTGGGCGAGCGCACCCTGGCGGCGGCCCACCGTGCCATGCGTGACGACCCGGCGGCGGGCTACGAGCCATTGTTGGAAGAGCTGCTCACACCTGTGCTGGATGACTGCCTGAGGCATGGCATTGCCATTCTCGGCAACTTCGGCGCGGCCAACCCGGACGGCGCCTGCCGCGTGGTGGCCGAGCTGGCCGCCCGCAGCGAGCGGGGCGAGGCGAGGATCGGGCGGGTGCATGGCGATGACATCCGCGCCCGCCTCGGCGAACTGGACCTGCAGCGCTGGGAGGCGGAGAGCCGTGAGCTGCCCGGTGAGGAGGCGCTGATCTCGGCCAACGTCTATCTCGGTGCTGGGCCCCTGGTCGAGGCACTGGAGTTCGGCGCCGAGGTAGTGGTCAGCGGCCGGGTGGCCGACCCGGCGCTGTTCCTGGCCCCGCTGGTGCATCACTTCGGCTGGGCCTGGAACGACTGGGACCGCCTGGCCGCCGGCATGATGGCCGGTCACCTGGGCGAGTGCGGTGCCCAGGTCACCGGTGGGTACTTCGCCGATCCAGGCGTCAAGGACGTTCCCGGTCTGGCCACGGTGGGCTATCCCATCATCGAGGTGGAAGAGGATGGCACCCTGGTGGTGACCAAGCCCGCCGGCACCGGCGGCATGGTCACTGCGCGCACGGTCAAGGAGCAGCTGCTCTACGAGGTGCACGATCCCGCCAACTACCTGACCCCTGATGTGGTGGTGGATCTTTCTGCCGTGCGGGTGGAGGAACTCGGTCCCGATCGGGTGGCGGTCACCGGCATTCGCGGCAAGCCGGCACCGCAGCGCCTCAAGACCACCGTCTGCTACGAGGGCGGCTGGCAGGGCGAGGCGGAGATCTCCTACGCCGGACCCAACGCCCTGGCCCGGGCGCAGCTTGCTGCCGAGGTGCTGCGCGAGCGGCTGACCTTTCGCGCGCCGCCGGAGCTGCGCTCGCGGCTGGACATCGTCGGCCATGCCAGCGTATTCGACAGCGATGCCGGCGACCTGCAACGCAGATTGCCGACCGCGGCCAGCGGCGACTACCGCCTGCGGCTGGCCGCCGAGCACGCCGAGCGGCGCTGGGTGGAGCGTGCCACCCAGGAGCTGCTGGCGCTCTACTGTGCCGGTCCGGCCGGCGGTGGCGGGGTACGCCGACAGTTCCAGCGGCGGGTATGCACGGCGTCCTACCTGGTCAAGCGCAGCGATGTGGAAGCCTTCGCCACCCTGTTCGATGCCACTCTTGTCGAGACGAAGATGGCCAGCGAGAGGAGAGTCGCCCATGCCGCACGCTGAAGTGAACGTGCCCGCAAGCCCAGCCAAGGGTCACAGCGTACCGCTGCATCGCCTGGCCCATGCCCGTGCCGGCGACAAGGGCGACCGGCTCAACCTGGCGCTGTTCGCCTTCGAGCCGCGCCACTATGAGACGCTGGTGGAGCAGGTCACCGAGGAGCGTGTGCTGGCGCTGTTCGCCCATCGCGGGGCGAGCCGGGTACGCCGCTACCTGATGCCGGGCCTTGCCGGCATGAACCTGGTGATCGATGACGTGCTGCAGGGCGGGGTCAACGGTGCCCTCAATCTGGACGGGCACGGCAAGACGCTCTCCTTCCTGCTGCTGGGCATGAGTGTGGTGGTCGAGAACGACAATGCGTAAGACACCCCCGGCACGCAAAACGGGCCACCCTTGGGTGGCCCGTTTTGCGCTAGGGGAGTGCGAGGCTCACGCCTTGGCCATGCGTTTCTCCTTGGCTTTCTCCTGCTCGCCGCCGGCGCCGCGCCGTTGGGCCAGGCTCTCCACCTTGCGTTGCTTCTCGTAGAGGAAGCGCAGTACCTCCTGGCGGTAGTGGTTGTAGCGCGGGTCATCGGCCAAGGCGATACGGTCGCGGGGGCGAGGCAGGTCGATGTCGAGTACCTCGCCGATGCGCGCCGAGGGGCCGTTGGTCATCATCACGATGCGATCCGAGAGCAGCACCGCCTCGTCGACGTCGTGGGTGATCATGATCATGGTGTTGCCCAGCTCGTCCTGGATGCGCATCACCTCCTCCTGCAGGTGGGCGCGGGTCAGGGCATCGAGCGCGCCGAAGGGTTCGTCGAGCAGCAGCACCTTGGGCTCCATGGCGAGTGCCCGGGCAATGCCCACGCGCTGCTTCATGCCGCCGGAGATCTCCGCCGGGCGCTTGTCCAGCGCATGCCCCATGCCGACCATCTCCAGGTTCTTGATGATCCACTCGTGACGCTCGGCCTTGCTCTTGGTGCGTGCGCAGGTCTTGTTCACCGCCAGCGCCACGTTCTCGTAGACGGTGAGCCAGGGCAGCAGTGAGTGGTTCTGGAATACCACGCTGCGTTCCGGCCCCGGTGAGTTGACCTCCTTGCCGTCGAGGATCACCGCGCCGGAAGTGGACTCGATGAGTCCGGCGACGATGTTGAGCAGGGTCGACTTGCCGCAGCCGGAGTGGCCGATGATGGAGATGTACTCGCCGCGTTCCACGGCGAGGTCGATGCCCTTGAGAACCTGACTCTCCACGCCCTTGGCGGTGAACGTCATGTCGACGTTCTCGATGCTTAGATAGTGGTTGCTCATGTTCCTGTTCCTCAGCCTTGGGCGGTGCCGCGGGTGACGCGGTTGCCGATGAAGGCGACCAGGCGGTCGAGGGCGAAGCCGACGATGCCGACGTAGATCAGCGCCAGCACGATGTCGCTGATCATCGAGGCGTTCCAGGCGTCCCAGATGAAGAAACCGATGCCCACGCCGCCGATCAGCATCTCGGCGGCGACGATGGCCAGCCAGGAGAGGCCGACACCGATGCGCAGCCCGAGAAGATGTAGGGAGCGGCGGCAGGCAGCATGATGCGGGTGAAATACTCCATGCCGTTGAGACGCAGCACCCGGGCCACGTTGCGGTAGTCCTCGGGAATGTTGCGGATGCCCACCGAGGTGTTGATGATGATTGGCCAGATCGCGGTGATGAAGATGACGAAGATCGCCGAGGGATTGCTGTCCTGGAAGCCGGCCAGCGAGATCGGCAACCAGGCCAGCGGCGGCACGGTGCGCAGCACCTGGAATACCGGATCGAGGCCGCGCATGGCCCAGGTAGACTGGCCCACCAGTACGCCGAGGCCAATGCCGGCCGCCACGGCCAGGGAGTAGCCGTAGGCCACCCGCTCGAGGCTGGCGAGTATCTGCCAGGCCATGCCTACGTCGTTGCCGCCGTAGTCGTAGAAGGGATTGGCGATCAAGTCCCAGGTGTCGCGCAGCATCTGCGATGGAGCCGGCAGGCTGGCTCCCGGGGTTGAGCAGAGGATCTCCCACAGGGCCAGCAGCAGGCCGATGATCACCACCGGCGGCAGGACTCGCTGGCTGAACAGCTGGCCCGCCCGCTGGACGTGGCCGGACCAGGCGGTACTCGCGACCCGTGGCTCGCGCTCGTGACTCTGCATGCTTTTCATGCTCGTTCTCCTTGCCTCAGGCGAGGCGCTTGATCGCCAGGCTGTCGAGATAGGCCTGGGGATTCTCGGGGTCGAAGGTCGTCCCGTCGAAGAAGGTCTCGATACCGCGTGAGGAGGCGTCGGGGATGTCGGCGCCGTCCACGCCGAGGGCCGCGGCGGCCTCGCGCCATAGCTCCTCGCGGTTGACCTGGCGGATCAGCGTCTGGCTGTCGAAGTCGGCCGGCAGGTAGCCCCAGCGCTGGTTCTCGGTCAGGAACCACAAATCGTGACTCTGGAAGGGATAGGAGGCGAAGTCGCTCCAGTAGCGCATCTGGTGCGGGCTGTCTTCGACGATGCGGCCGGTGCCGTAGTCGAAGTTGCCCTTCATGCGCTCGACGATGTCCTCGTAGGGGGCGTTGATCCAGCGCCGCCGAGAGCAAATACGCGCCACTTCCTCCTTGTTCTGCGGTTCCTCGCAGAACATCTGCGCCTCCATGATGGCCATCAGCAGCGCCCGGGTGGCGTTGGGATTGGCCTCGACGTAGTCGGCGCGCATTGCAAAGGCTTTCTCCGGATGGTTGTGCCACAGCTCGCTGGTGGTCAGGGCGGTATAGCCGATGCCCTGGTGGATGAGCTGCTCGTTCCAAGGCTCGCATACGCAGAAGGTGTCCATGCTGCCCACGCGCATGTTGGCCACCATCTGGGCAGGGGGCACCACGATGGTGGAGATGTCGCCGTTGGGATCGATGCCCGCCGCCGCCATCCAGTAGCGGATCCACAGGTCGTGGGTGCCGCCGGGGAAGGTCATGGCGGCGCGCACCTCGTTACCGGCAGCGCGCTTGTCGGCAAGCGCCTGACGGAACTCGCCGGCATCGACACCGACCTCGAGGTCGAGATACTCCTGGGCCACGGAGATGCACTGTCCTCCGAGATTGAGGCGCGCCAGGATATGCATCGGCACCGGCACGTTGTTGGGCGTCATGGCACCGCTGGCGATCAGGTAGGGCATGGGCGTGAGGATGTGGCCGCCGTCGATGCCGTTGCGCTGCGAACCCAGTACCAGGTTGTCGCGGGTGGTGCCCCAGGAGGATTGCTTGAGCACCTCCACGTCGGTCATGCCGTGAGCGGCGAAGAAGCCCTTCTCCAGTGCGACGAACAGCGGGGCGGCATCGGTCAGGGCGATGAAGCCTAGCTTGGCCGAGGTGGTTTCCGGCCGTCCGCTGGCCAGGGCCCAGCTGGCGGGCAGGCTGCCGAGCACGGCCGAGCCCCCGAGGACGGTTGCACTTTGCTTGAGAAAACGGCGCCGATCGAGCGAGTGTCCCTTGTTGGTCTTGTTCATTGTATGGCTCCCAGGAGGAAGGATCCGGCGACAAAAAACGGCGCCTGCCCCGATTCGCATGACATCGTCACGGGAACCTGGGCAGACGCCGTTGTCTGGTCCGAGGGCTGCTTGAAAGCGCTGAACCGTCATTGACTCAGCGGACGATCAGGCTTTGCAGCTTGGATGCCATGGCGTTAAATTCGTATTGTTATTTCAATTAAAACAAATAGTTACTGTATATTGAATGATGTCGATCAAATCGTTTCGGTGATCGCCGGGCGCCGAGAAGGTGCGCAGCGCTTGTGCGGTGCACCATAAAGCGCCCACTCAGTTGGTTGTGCGATCCGCATGCCGTTCCTCTGCGGGAAGCTCCTCTGTGGAAAGTTTCTCTATGGAAAGTTTCTCTATGGAAGGCTCCTCTGCGGAAGGCTTCAGAATGTCGGCCAGCCCCAGTACGGTCTGGGCGATCTCGGCCATGCTCTTGCTCTGGTCCATGGCCATCTTGCGCAGGAAAGCGTAGGCCTGCTCTTCGCTCATCTGCTGGTGGGCCATGATCAATCCCTTGGCGCGCTCGATCAGCTTGCGCTCACGCAGCGCTCGGCGGGTGCTCTCCAGTTCATCGCTCAGAGCCTGCAGGCGGCTCGCCTGGGCGCACATCAGTTCCACCAGTGAACGGTTCAGCGAGGAACCCACGACCCGGGCGGTCACTTCGCCCAGCTCATGGCTGCCGCTGCCGTCGAACAGTTCTACCAGCTGCTGGCAGACGGCCGGCGTGGCATTGTTCAACTCACGGCTCAGTTCGTCGTGACGTGTCAGGCTGCGGCGCGCGTCGAGGGTCTTGGTCAGACACAGATTCGACAGCTCGCCGATCAGGAAGGCTTCCACTCGCTGAATGGCGTCGATGCGGCGTGTGGTCAGCTCATACCAGGTCTCGCCCAGGGTGCTGGCGCTCTGTTGCAGGGGCGTATCGCCACAGGCCAGTTCGCGCAACTGCTGGATGCCGGCCAGGGTGCGGCCGGGCATTTCGAGCTGCCAGCACTCGCGTCCCGCCGCCGTGGTGAACTCGAGGCAGGTATCGAAGCAGCGCTGCTGGGCATCGATCAGATGCAGCAGCAGTTGCCGGTGAGCGTCGTCGAAGTTGCCCGAAGTGAAACCGGAGGCGCCGCAGGCGCGCTCCTGGCCGGCCAGCTCCTTGCCCTGCATGAGGTGAAAGATGGCCACCAGTGCCAGGGTGATCTCAGGATCGCCGGCGGTATCGGCGACTTCGAATACCACCGAGAGCAGGGCGCTGATCAGCTGATTGTAGGCCTGTGTCGCGCCGTCGGGGCTGGTCTCAAGGGCTCCGATGGCGTCGCGCAAACCCGCCTGACCGTCGAGGGCATGCCAGACATGGGCGATGCGCCTGAGCAGACGGGCCGTGGTGGCAGGGCGCCCGGCACTGTCGCCCAGGGCATCGAGGCGCACGCGCAGGGCCTGTTCGGTCGCCTGGCTCTCTGCGATGCGCTCGCGGCGCCGCTCGGCGAAGCGCTGTCCCTGCGACGCCAGGTAGACGTTCGAGGCACCACGTTCCTTCTGCAGGGCATGGACGAAGCGGCTCACGTCACCGACGATATCGCAGGCCGCAGTGAGGTGTTCGAGATCGTCGATCTCGCAGCGTTTGGCGGTCAGAAGCAGGCGCTCGGCAGGCGTCATGGTCAATCCTCTCATACACGAGGAACGCCGCCTGCGAGGGCGGCATCAGAACGGGACAGGGCCCGGCAGCCAGGCTGCCGGGCGGCATGCGTTCAGCGCAGAGAGAGTGCGCCGGCGCCGGTATCCTCTCCCACGGCATCGCGATAAGCCTGTGCCTCGACGGCCTCCACCTCGTCGCTGAAGCGCACCAGCAGCGCACAGGAGGCCAGCACCAGCACGACCAGGCCGAGGTAGAACAGCCCCTGCTGGTAGGTGATCGCTTCGCTGCGGAACAGGAAGGCGGCGGCCACCGCACCCACGTTGCCGCCGGCGCCGACGATACCGGCCACCGCACCCAGGGCCTTCTTGTTGATGAACGGCACCACGCCGTAGGTGGCTCCCTCGGCCATCTGCACGAACAGGCTGAACACCAGCATGATGCCGATGGCATACGAGAGCACGTGCATCTGCGAGAAGGCGACCAGGGCGATACCCTCGCAGATCAGCGCAATGAACAACCAGCGCACGCGGCCCTTGAGTCCACCGTTGCGGGCGAAGAGGTCGGAGAACACGCCGCCCAGGGTGCGGGCGAAGACGTTCATCAGCCCGAACAGGCCGGCAATCATGCCGGCGGTCGCCAGCGTCAGGTCGAAGTTGTCGAAGAAGTAGATGGCGGCAATGTTGTTGATGGTCAGCTCGACGCCGAAGCAGATCGCATAGACCACGAACAGCGCCCATACGCGGATGTCCTTGGCTGCGGCGAGGAAGCTCTTGGCCGCCCCGTTGTCGCCGCTGGCTTCGGGCAATTCGCCCTTGGCGCGCAGTTCGCTGAAGTTGCCGTTCGGCGCGTCCTGGGTGAATAGCCAGTAACCGATACCGGTGACGAACATCACCACGCCCGGCACCACCATGGCCAGCCGCCAGCCCAGCGTCTCGCTGACGCCGAGCATCAGCAGGCCGGAGAAGATCAGCGGCATCACGATCTGGGTGGTGCCGCCGCCCAGGTTGCCCCAGCCGGCACTGGTGGCGTTGGCCGTGCCCACCACGTTGGGGGCGAACATCATGGTGGTGTGGTACTGGGTGATGACAAAGGAGGCGCCGATGGCACCGATCGCCAGGCGCGCCAGCAGGAAGGTCTCGAAGCTGTTGGCGAAACCGATGCTCATCACCGGGATCGAGCCGAGCAGCAGCAGCCCGGTATAGGTCTTGCGCGGCCCGAGTCGGTCGCACAGTACGCCGATCAGCAGCCGCACGATTACGGTGATGGCCACCGAGGCGATGATGGTATTGCCGATCTGGGTCTGGGTCAGGGCCAGGTCCTCGCGGACCACCGCCATCAGCGGGCAATGCCGAACCAGCCGAAGAAACAGATGTGGAAGGCGAACCAGGAGAAGTGGAAGGCACGCATCTGCGGTGTGCGCAGGCTCAAGAGACGAATGCGGTTCGCCTTGTTGAGAATTTCCATGGAATGACCTCGTACGGATTGTCGATACAGGTGTTCGCCCTTCTCCGTTGAAGGTCAGGTCTGACGCACTCGTACTTCCTCAGGAAGCCTGGTCCACGCCTACCCAGCAGTTGATCCATATCAAGCAATCTGTTTGCCACGTCTTTTGCTTCTTCTTTTAAAACATTGTGTTGTGGCTAAATTGAGGGGGCGTGACCGTGTCGGGTGAGTTCGAGGGTATGGCAAGAATGGTGCAGTGCCGCAGAAAAATGCCCCCTGCTGGTGCTGCAGGGGGCATGGAACGAGGTCCAGGAACCGGGAGCGAACCGAAGTGAACTCAGTTCATGGCCCACTGGGCTGGCTCGCGATCGCAGCTGAGAAAGGCGGAGGTCTCCAGCCACTCGGGATCGGGGTAATAGACGAACAGGTAGTGATCTTCCTTGATGCTGTCGATCAGTGGATAGGTCACTTCCTGGCGTACCGCGGGGCAGCCGTGGCTGCGGCCCAGCCGGCCGGTCTGGCGGATGAAGGCTTCGCTGACGTAGTCGGCGCCATGGATGACGATGGCACGCTGGTAGGCCAGGTCGTTGACACCCGCTTCCAGCCCTTCCAGGCGCAGCGAGTATCCGTTGCGCCCGTAATAGCTGTTCATGGTGCGGAACAATCCCAGGCTCGACTGGTAGCTCTCGGGGGTGTTGGAGAAGATCGTGGCCTCGGCATCGCCCGAGCCACGGCCGTGGGAAACCAGTTCCTCGAACAGCAGCCGCTCCTGTGCCAGGTCAAAGACCCACAGGCGTGGCTCGGTGGAGGGGAGTGAATAGTCGATGACGGCCAGCCGCTCGGCTCCGGGCTCGGCACAGGCCAGCGCGTTGGCGGCCAACTGCAGGACCTGCGGGTCGGCACCGGGGCGAGGCGCGTCAGGGTCTGGCTCAGCGGGTGGGTAGCTGCGGGAAAGAGCTTGGCCTGGGCCAGGAAATCGCCGGCCTGAGCGGTGGCGGGAAGGGTGGTGGGCAGGGTAGCCAGCAGTGAAGCGGCCAGGCTCGGTAGCGAAAGTCGCAGGAACGGTAGAAAGCGCATGACATGCCTATGACGTAAGTACCGCAGGCGGCGGGCGCCGCGCGCGGCAGGTAAGCGTAAACGAGATGAACGGACCCGGCTGGCTTGCAGCCATGTGCCAGGCACTATTATGAAGAGAGAGGCCAGGAAGGCCAGACCGGCTATCAACGGAGCAGGAGCGAAAGATGCGCTGTATTGCACGGATGGGAATGCTGATAATGCTGCTCGGCCTGGCGCCCATGGCCTGGTCGGAGCAGCAGGGCGAGGCAAGGCCCGAGGGGGAGTCTGGTGTGGCACAGGCATTGGCGCGTCAGGTGGCCTCGGAGGCGCCACGCCTGCAGGACTTCTATGCCCAGCGCGACTACCGTCCGGCATGGCAGGAGGCCGACACCGTGGCGGCATTCACCTCGGCATTGCATGGCCTCGAAAGCGATGGCCTCCATCCACAGGACTATCGCCCGGATGAGCTGAGATCCCGGTACCGTGCGATCCAGGAGGATGGCGCCAATGCGGCGGCGCAGGCGCAATACGATCTATTCGCCACTCGGATGCTGCTCACGGCGCTGACCCACCTGCAGCGGGGCAAGGTGGATCCCGAGGCGCTCGAAACCGATTGGGAGGTGCCTGTAGCGGAACCCGACTTCTCGCTCGGCACGGTGTCCCGCGCAGTGGATCGACAGCGATTCGAAGCGCTGTTCGATGAGGTGAGGCCGGACTTCGTTCCTTACGAGCGGCTGCGTTCGGGGCTGGCACGCTATCGCCATATCGAGCGGCTCGGCGGCTGGCCGCGCTTGCCGGCGCGTGAGCAGTCGCTGCGTCCGGGCGATGTCGACGACGATGTTGCACTGCTGCGCGAGCGCTTGTCCGTGATGGGTGAGCTCGAGCTGATGGCCGTCAATACCAATGCCTTTCCTGACGCCGAAATCGAGGCACCCGATGCGCGTCGCTACGATGCCGGACTCGAGGCTGCGGTAAAGCGCTTTCAGCGCCGGCACTTGCTGGAGCCGGATGGTATTGTCGGGCGTCAGACCCGGGAGGCACTCAACGTCCCGGTTGAGCGGCGCATCGATCAGATCCGCCTCAACATGGAGCGCGCCCGCTGGCTGTTGCACGGGCTGCCGGATGCCTTCGTGCTGGTCGACATCGCCGGCTACCGGCTCAGCTATTTCCGGCCCGATGGCGAAGTCTGGCGCTCACGTATCGTGGTAGGTCGACCCTATCGGCGTACACCCTCGTTGCGCTCCGAAATCACCCACATGACCGTCAATCCCACCTGGACGATTCCGCCCACCATTCTGCGCCAGGACGTGCTACCCGCGGTGCGCCGCGACCTTGGCTACCTGTGGCGGGAGCGAATTCAGGTACTGAGCCCTTCCGGACAGCCCCTCGACCCCTGGCGGGTCGATTGGGACAATCCCGGCAACATCGTACTGCGGCAGGCTCCCGGACCGCAGAATGCCTTGGGACAGCTCGCCATCCGTTTTCCCAACGACCACATGGTCTATCTCCACGACACTCCGGCCCAGGGACTTTTCTCCCGTGAACAGCGGGCTTTCAGCTCCGGTTGCATCCGTGTCGAGAACATTCGTGAATTGGCTCGCTTGCTGTTCGAGGACACCAACAGCGAGCATGACATCGAGGCGCGCATCGCTAGCGGTGAAACGCGCAACGTCTCGCTCGCCAACAGGATGCCGGTCATCATCCACTACTGGACGGTAAACCCGGATGATGACGGCGAGTTCTCGTTCCGCCCCGACATTTACGAGCGTGACGATGCCCTGCTGAGGGAATTGGATCGCCCGCTGGTGCTGTGAGCCAACGGGCGGGGAAGGCCCCGGCCACTTCCTGTGACCGGGGCCGTGGCTAAGCCAGGCGCGCCCCGCAGCGCGGACAGACTTCGCCGAGACTTTCGCTCACACCGGGGGCGGTGCTGGAAGGCGCCACGGTTTCATTCTTGGGGGCGAAGCGTTCCGGGTTGATCGGCACCAGCTTGCCGCGTTCCCAGCGCAGGCCGATGTCCTTGAGCATGCGTGGATCGCAGTCGCGCAGCAGGGTATCGCGCTGGCGATTGGCGTAGAAGTTACGTACGGCGCTAAGCAGGCGACGGGTAGTGTGTAGTGCTGCCATGATCTCGGTCTCCTTGAGTGGAGGCCGGGAACTTGTGCGCGACGGGTGGGAAAAGTGCTATCCAGGCTTGGCCGCGACAAGTGCCGCGGCCAGCGTCCTTCAAGTGTCGTCGTTTCGACGGCCGGCCCACGGCAGCAGCAAACAGGTACGCATCGCGTTAATGCATACGCGATGTTGCCAATTTGCCTTGTTGCCTGGAAGTAGCCGCATGAGGAACGCGTCTCGATTGAGGGATTGGTTGGGATTGTGCCGCATCGACGATACGACTCTTTTCTTATAGACAATCGCTCAACAAGCGTCAACGGATGAATGGCGCCTGCGCGAAAAAACTGCTCACGAGGTCGTTTTCAGGACCTAGCGATAGCCCTCGGCCTGCAGCCGAAACAATCTCGCATAGCGGCCGTTCTGGGCCATCAGGCTGTCGTGGTCGCCGCGCTCGATGACCTCGCCGCCGTCGATCACGAGGATCTGGTCGGCGGCGCGCACCGTGGAGAAGCGGTGCGAGATGAGGATGGTCATCTTGTCGCGGCGGTGCTCGCGGAAGTCGGCATAAACGGCCGCTTCGGCGGCGGCGTCCATGGCCGCGGTGGGTTCGTCCAGCACCAGGATGTCGGCGCTCTCGCGCATGTAGGCCCGGGCCAGGGCGATCTTCTGCCACTGGCCGCCGGAGAGCTCCTGGCCGCCCTTGAACCAGCGACCCAACTGGGTGTGGTAGCCGCCGGGCATGGCGCGGATGAACTCGTCGGCCAGGCCGCGCTCGGCCGCTTCGTGCCAGCGTGCCTCGTCGCCGAAGGCCTCGACGTCGCCGGCACCGAGGTTTTCCCCTACCTTGAGCTGGTAGCGCACGAAGTCCTGGAAGATCACGCCGATGCGCCGGCGCAGGGTGGCCAGGTCCCATTCGCGCAGGTCGCTGCCGTCGAGCAGGATGCGGCCATTGCTGGGTTCGTAGAGACGGGTGAGCAGTTTGATCAGCGTGGTCTTGCCGGAGCCATTGGCGCCTACCAGTGCCAGGCTCTGCCCTGGCGCCACATGCAGGGAAATGTCGCAAAGGGCAGGCTGCTCGGCGCCGGGGTAGGTGAAGCCGACGTTCTCGAAGCGAATGCCGTCTCCCGGCCTGGCACCTATGGTCAAGGTGCCGCTCTGCGGTGCTACCGGCTGCTCCAGATACTCGTAGAGGTTCGACAGGTAGAGGTTGTCCTCGTACATGCCGCTGATCGAGGTGAGGCTGGCCGACAGCGCTGACTGGCCCTGCTTGAACACCATCAGGTACATGGTCATCTCGCCCAGGGTCAGGCTGCCCGATACGGTTTCCACTACCACCCAGGCGTAGGCGCCATAAAACGCCAGCGTGCCCAGCAGACCGAGCAGGAAGCCCCAAGTCTCCCGGCGGATGGTCAGGCGACGATCCTCGCCGTAGAGGGTGTCGAAGATTCTGCGGTAGCGCTCGAGCAGCAGCGGCTCCAGGCCGAACAGCTTGACCTCCTTGATGCTGTCTTCCCGGGCCAGCACGGTTTCCAGGTACATCTGCATGCGGGTCTGGGGTGAGCGCCAGCGGAACAGGCGGAAGGCATCGCCGGAGAACTTGGCCTCGGAGACGAACACCGGCAGGGCGCCGATCACCAGGATCAGGATCGCCCAGGGTGAGAACTGCACCAACAGCACGCCGAAGCTGACCAGCGAGATGGCGTTCTGCAGCAGCGAGAAGGTCTTGTTGACCAGGCCCAATGGGCGTATCGACGCCTCGCGCCGGGCGCGGGTGAGCTTGTCGTAGAATTCGGAGTCCTCGAACTGGGCAAGCGTGAGGGTGCCGGCCTTCTCGAGGATCATGACGTTGACCTTCTGCCCCAACAGCGCGCGCAGCAGCGACTGCTGGGCCGAGAGGCCCCTCTGGGCCAGGGCGATGGCGGCAATCACGCCGGCTTCCGCCAGTACGTAGCGCAGCACCTGCCAGGCGGATTCAAGCGTTAGCGCGGCCCCGGTGTCGCGGTGATGGGCCATGGCCGCGACCACCGCGTCGACGATCAACTGGCCGATCCAGGCGGCCACCGCCGGCAGCACGCCGGCGACCAAGGTGCACAGCGCAAGCCCCAAGGTGAGGGCGCGCGAGGTTTGCCACACCAGCAGGAGTGCCCGGCGGCTGTAGCGAAAGACACCGAAGAAGGCGGCCAGGCGATTGCCGTTAGCTGGCGGAGGGGCTGGGGTGAAACGACGCATGGGCTGAGTGGGTAGGCTCCGTTCAAGAAACGACGCCCTGCTCGAGAGCAGGGCGTCGTATGCGTGCAGCGGTAAGGTCCGAGCTGGCTCAGTCGTCGTCGCTTTCGGCGTCGGCTGAGGTCTGGGCCACCACCGGGCCGGTCTGGCCGGAGCGCAGTGCGGCAAGCAGCGGCTCCGCTTCGCGCTGGAAGGCGACCAGCCGCTCGCCCTCGAGGCTCTGGCTCTCCGGCAACTCTACCTTCATGGCATCGACGGCGTTGTTGTTGACGATCACCTCGTAGTGGAGGTGAGGGCCGGTGCTGCGGCCGGTGTTGCCCGACAGCGCGATACGCTCGCCCATCGAGACGCGATCGCCGCGATTGACCATTGCACGTGAAAGGTGCAGGTAGCGTGTGCGGTAGCCGTTGTCATGGCGTACCACGATATAGCGCCCCGCCACCGGGTGGTTGCCGACTTTCTCGACGCGACCGTCGGCCGGGGCGACGACCGGCGTACCAATGGGCATGGCCCAGTCGGTGCCGCGGTGCGGGCTGACGCGGCCGGTCACCGGATGCGTACGGCGCGGATTGAAGCCGGAGCTCATGCGATAGCTGCCCTCGAACGGATAGCGGCTGAAGGCGGGATCGAGGCTCTGGCCGTCCGGCGTGTAGAAGTTGTTGTCGGCACTGTTGCGTACCAGGGTGAGGTCCATGCGGGCGCCCTGGTACTGGATGGCCAACACGCGGGAGTCGAAGCTCGCCCCGTCGATGATGTCGGACTCGATCAGCACCTGAAACTCATCGCCGCGACGGGTGTCGCGGCGGAAATCGAGCTTTTTCTCCAGCAGGCGCGAGACCTGGGCAACCTCGGTGCTGGAGAGGCCGGTCGCCTGGGCGGAGCGAGCGAAGCTGCCGCTTACGCTACCGGCGAACAGCCGCTGGGTGGCTTCGCCGGCACGCTCGATGGTGGCGACGTCGAAACTGTCCTCGTCGCGCTCGAGCATGAAGCCCTCGCGGGCATTCTTCATGATGCGCAGGGCCAGCAGACGTTCCTGCTCGTCGAGCTGATACTCGAAGGTATTGCCGACCCGCCAATGGGTCAGTAGACGCTTGTCGGGCATGCTGTCGAGCAGGCGCATGGCCTCGCTGTAGCCCAGGCCGAGTTCGTTCTGGGCCAGCACGGCGAAGGTATCGCCCTGCTGCACGGTATAGGTGCGCCATTCCGGTACGTAGGGCTCGGCGGCGGCAATCTCGTGATCGAAGTGGATCGGGCCGTCTTCGAACAGCGCCAGCTCTTCGTCCGGGAAATCCTCGTAGGACGTCGCGTCGGCGGCCAGCGCTTCGTCGTCGGTATAAGTCTCTTCGAGCATGCCGCTGGCCAGGGTGCCGATCACCAGAGCCATGTGCAGTGCCCCGGAATCCAGTTCCGTTGCCAGTTCGATGCCGCTGTCGTCCATCCCGGTAGCGGCATCGAGCTCGGCAGCGGTAGCGGCCGGAGGCTCGGTCGTTCGCTCGGCCTGGGCCACGCTCACGCCGGAGAGGTCGACGATTTCGCTGGGCTTGAGCTGAGAGAGAGGGATGTAGTCGCGGGTGGAGTCGATGGCCTGGGTGGCGATCTCGATGGCATCGGCGACGGAGTAGCGTTCGCTGTTGAGAGCGGGGAGGCCGGGTTGGGCCTCGGGCGACAGGGGGAAGAGTACGGTTTGGGGAACTTGCCCCTGACGCTGGGTATTCTCGACGAGGGTAACGATCTTTTGCGCGCCCAGCACGGTCACCATCGTGGCGACGGGTAGCAGTAGCAACTTATGCGTGCGAGGCAGCGAATGAAGGATTCGCAACATTTGTATCGGCCATAAAAAAAGATGACAAGAACATAAAAAGGCACGGGAACCTTAACCCATGATATATGGCCTGCCTAGACTGTACGTGCATACAGCAAGACGGGCCCAGAACTTCTCTACCTAGGTTCTGGGCCGTCGCTATATTGTCGAACACTGTTCAACAATGATGCATTGAACGTGAAAAAAGGGAATTAGACAACCCCTTTTTGGTAACGATCTGTGGTGGGAGCGATCAGCCGGTAAGTGATCAACCAGTAAAGGTGCCGTTGCGATAATCGCGCAGCGCTTGTTCGATCTCGCCCATGTGATTCATCACGAAGGGGCCGTAGTGGGCTATCGGCTCGCGATGGGGCGTGCCCGCGAGCAGCAGACACTGAGCACCTTTGCGGCTGGCGAGGCGCAGCGTGTCTCCCGAACCCAGCCGGGCCAGTTGACCGGCCGTGATGTCGGCATCGTCGACCTGCAACGTACCCTCGAAGACATAGACAGCCAGCGTCTCGCTACCGGCCGCGAGGGTCAGCTCGCCGCCGGCCTCGATTTGCGCATGGGCCACGGCGCCATCTCCCGCCAGGCTCTCCAGCGGGCCCGAAATGCTGTCGCCCGCCACGGACGACCAAATTCCACCGAGGGCGATCAATTCCGCTTTCTCCGCCTTCAGACGCGGCATTTCGCCGCTGCGCACGTCGCGATAGCGTGGCTCGCTCATCTTTTCCCGTGCCGGCAGGTTGAGCCATAGCTGAAAGCCGTGCAGGCCCTGGCTGTCGGTCAGCGGCATTTCGGAATGCACGATGCCACGGCCGGTATGCATCCACTGGGCGTCGCCGGCCTGAATGGTGCTGCTGTGACCCAAGTGGTCCTCATGGGTGATGCCGCCATGGATGATGTAGGTCAGCGTCTGGATGCCACGGTGCGGATGCGGCGGAAAGCCACCGATATAGTCGTCGGGTCGGTCGGAGCCGAGCTCGTCGAGCATGAGAAAAGGGTCGATCTCGCCATCGAAGCGATGGATTCGCTGGATGTGCACGCCGTCGCCATCCTGGCTGGGTTGGCTTTGGATCAGGCGTTCGATGCGGCGGAAGCTGGGACTGGCGACCATGGTCTGCGGTCTCCGGTAGTTCTGAAATGGTGGATATATCTGGCATTTTAGTCCGCTTTTTTCGAAAATTAAGCGCAACGTTTTGCATCTTTCATTCGAGGAAGTCGAACATGTCTCGTGTCACCCTGGCTCAGTGGCAGATGCTCGCGGCGGTCGTCGACCATGGTGGCTTCGCCCGCGCCGCCGAGGCGATCCACAAGAGTCCTTCCACGCTCAATCACGCCGTGCACAAGCTGGAGGAACAGCTTGGCGTGCGGGTGCTGGCACCGGTAGGGCGCCAGGTGCGGCTGACCGAGGCCGGCGAGATGCTGCTGCGCCGGGCACGCCAACTGATCGAGAGCGCCGAGGCACTGGAGGACGTTGCCGGCCGCCTGGCCGAGGGGCTCGAGGCCGAAGTGGTGTTGTCGATCGATCAGATCTTTCCCACCGATGCCTTGGCGGTGGCGCTGAGCCGCTTCTCCGCCGCTTACCCCTACGTGCGTGTGCAGCTCCACGAGACGGTGCTCAACGGTGGCATCGAGATGCTCTATGACGGCCGCGCCGACCTGGCCATCTCGGGACTGGCGGCGCAGGGCTTTCTCGGCGAGCCGCTGGTAACGATCCGCTTCATTGCGGTGGCCCATCGCGACCATGAACTGCACGCGCTGGAGCGTGAACTCGACCTGCGCGACCTGCAGCGTCACCGCCAAATGGTGGTGCGCGACTCGGCGCTGCGTCAGTCGATGGATGCCGGCTGGCTCAAGGCGGAGCAACGCTGGACGGTCAGCCATCTCGAGACCTCCATCGACATGGTGCGGCGTTGCCTGGGGTTCGCCTGGCTGCCCGAGACGCGCATCCATGCCGACTTGGAAAGCGGCGTGCTGCGCCCGCTGCCGCTGGCGGCCGGTGGGATCCGCGAGGTGCCGATGCAGCTGATCTTCCGCGATCGCGACCGGGCGGGACCCGCGACCCATGCCATGGCCCGGGCGCTCAAGGAAGCCGTGGCGAGCGAATGCCCGAGCGAGGCGTGACCTTTCGTTTTTTTCGATGTGAGGGGCGGAAAAACTGCGCTTGAGCATCAAGCAAATCGGTTTAACCTGCTACGGAAACACTGCACAAATGCCTGCGCGAGCGAATCGCTGCGTTGCGCGGTGCTCGGAATCCTCACATATACCCCATATGCTCCGGTTCCTGTGCTCCGTGCGCCTTGCGCTTCATCTCGCTCGTCGATTTGTTCAGAGCTTCCTTAGTCAGATATTTCCGAACCCGGAGGACATGATGGGTCTGCTGATCGAAGGCAAGTGGCACGACCAGTGGTACGACACCAAGAAGCATGGTGGCGAGTTCGTGCGCGAGTCTGCCAAGCTGCGCGACTGGGTCACCCGCGACGGCAGCCCGGGCCCCCAGGGCCAGCGGGCCGTAGCGGCTGAGGCGGGGCGCTTCCATCTCTACGTGTCGCTGGCCTGTCCCTGGGCGCATCGCACTCTGATCATGCGCAAGCTCAAGGGGTTGGACGATCTGATCGGCGTCTCCCACGTAAGCCCGCTGATGCTCGACCAGGGCTGGACCTACCACGAAGGCGAGGGCTCGAGCGGCGATCCGGTCAACGGCGTCGAGTACCATCGTGAACTCTACACCCTGACCGACCCGCACTACACCGGCCGGGTGACGGTACCGGTACTGTGGGACAAGCAGGAAGGGCGTATCGTCAACAACGAGTCCGCCGAGTTGGTGCGCATCTTCAACGATGCCTTCGATGAGCTCGCCGGCAACCGGCTCGACTTCTACCCCGCGGATCTGCGCGAGACCATCGACGCGATCAACGAGGACGTCTACGAACACATCAACAACGGTGTCTACAAGTCGGGCTTCGCCACCGAGCAGGGCGTCTACGAGAAGCACGTGACGGCCTTGTTCGAGGCGCTCGACCGCATCGAGGCGCGCCTGGCCGAGCACCGCTACTTGGCCGGGGAGTGGCTCACCGAGGCCGACATCCGCCTGTTCACCACCCTGGTGCGCTTCGACGCCGTCTATTACGGCCACTTCAAGTGCAACTTCCGGCGCATCGAGGACTATCCCAACCTCTCCAACTACCTGCGTGAGCTGTACCAGTGGCCGGGTGTGGCCGGGACGGTGAGCCTGGACCACATCAAGCGCCACTACTATTACAGCCACGACACCATCAACCCGACGCGCATCGTGCCCAAGGGACCGCTGCTCGATTTCGAACGCCCGCACGACCGCGAGCGATTGCCGGGGCAGGGGATTCGCCAGAAGGGCTGAAGCGGGAAGACGCGGCTACGCCGCTCGAAGAAGGAAGATCGGCGCTTCGCGCCTGGAAGGAAAGAAGCACAGCTATCCTGTCTTACCTCTTACTTCTTCCCTCTTTCTTCTGATGCGCCAGCCACCTGTCCAACGCGTTGGCGAACTCGCGCCGGTCACCGTCGCTGTAGCCCTTGGGCCCGCCGGTGTGCTCGCCGCTGGAGCGCAACGTCTCCATGAAATCCCTCATCTGCACCCGCGCGCGAATGTTGTTCTTGTCGAGGATCTCGCCGCGGGTGGTCATCACCGCTGCGCCCTTGTCGATGGCCTCCAGCGCCAGCGGCAGGTCGGAGCTGATCAGCAGATCGCCTTTCTCGAGGCGTGCCACGATCTCGTTGTCGGCGGCGTCGAAGCCATGGCTCACCGACAGCGACTTGACCCATTTCGAGGGTGGCAGGGGGATCGTGTGGTTGGCGACGAACCAGGCCGGGGTGGTGGTGCGCTCGGCGGCGCGGACGATGATGTCTCGCGCGACCTTGGGGCAGGCGTCGGCATCGACCCAGAGCGTGGGCATTCGGCAAGGCTCCTCGAAGGTGATGGCAGGTTTGTGTGATCGTAGCGTTGAAAGTACTGGTCATGGAACCAGTGTCGATGTTAGCATGCGCGCTCCTCGCATGTGCTGACCCCGCCATCATGACGATTCGCTCCGTATGCCACGCGTACGAGAGGCAATCACCGAGACCGACAGCGATCTGCTGCAACGTCCGAGATGTGAAGATGGAGCGCTACAGGATGTCGCCAACCGGGCGACATCGGCGCAAAAAGGTCGCCACAGCGGTTCGTGTCCAAGGAGACGAGCCGGATGCCAGGTGCGACCGGCGTCCCACGTAAAACGTGATCGCTCTGTTCGGGCCAAATCGGTCGGATGACAGGGCCACCGACCATGCCGCATGGCTGTGTCGGGGATGCCTCAATGTGATTGCCGGCGAGTGCCGGCCTACCAAGGTGTGATTGATGACCTCGACTTCTGTCGCCTCGCCGAGCTTCGGCGATCTTGCTCTGCTGCCTGCCGTTCTTGCCGCTGTAGAAACACTGGGTTACGAAACTCCTTCACCGATTCAGGCACAGACCATTCCGGCGCTGCTGGAAGGGCGTGACATGCTGGGCCAGGCCCAGACCGGTACAGGCAAGACCGCGGCCTTTGCCCTGCCGTTGCTGTCGCGTCTCGAGATGACCCGGCGTGAGCCCCAGGTGCTGGTGCTGGCGCCGACCCGCGAGCTGGCCCAGCAGGTGGCCGTCTCCTTTACCAAGTACGGCCAGAATCTGCAGGGCCTGGAAGTGGCCACCCTGTGCGGTGGCCAGGAATATCGTGAACAGCTGGGTGCGCTCAAGCGTGGCGCCCAGGTGGTGGTGGGCACGCCGGGTCGGGTGATCGATCACCTCGACCGTGGAAGCCTCAAGCTCGACGGCCTCTCCGCCCTGGTGCTGGACGAAGCCGACGAGATGCTGCGCATGGGCTTTATCGATGACGTCAAGCGCGTGGTCGCCGATACCCGCAGGACGCCCAGCGCGTGTTCTTCTCCGCCACCCTGCCGGCCGAGATCGAGCGCATCGTCAACCGCTACCTGGTCGATCCGGTCAAGGTCGCCATCGAGTCGCGCACCACCACTGCCGAGAGCATCGAGCAGCGCCTGGTGCGGGTCGACGGCGGCGCCAAGCTGGAAGCGCTGGCGCGCATTCTCGAGGTCGAGCCGGTGGACGCCGCGATCGTCTTCGTGCGTACTCGTGCTGCCTGTACCACGTTGATGGAGCAGCTCTCCGCTCGCGGCGTGAACGTGGCCAGCCTCTCCGGCGACCTGGACCAGAGCCTGCGCGAGCGCACCATCCAGCGCCTCAAGCGCGGCAAGATCGACGTGCTGATCGCCACCGATGTGGCCGCTCGCGGCCTCGACGTGCCGCGTATCACTCACGTGATCAACTACGACCTGCCCCAGGACAGCGAGGCCTATACCCACCGTATCGGGCGTACCGGCCGTGCCGGTCGCGAAGGCGTGGCGATCACCTTCGCCGGCTTCCGCGAAGGCCGCAAGATCGGCTGGCTGGAGCAGGCCACTGGTCAGCGCATGACCGAGATGGCGCTGCCCGACGAGGCCGCCATCCGCGCTCACCGCGACGAGGTGTTCCACCAGCGCGTCATCGCCGCGCTGACCGCCGGCGCCGACGAGCAGCGTGCACTGGTCGAGCGCCTGGTAGGCGAGGGCTACGACCCGATCGAGCTGGCCTGTGCCTTTGCCGCCCTGGCGCGTGCCGATGAGGCGCCCATCGGTCGCCTGCAGGCGCCGCGCAAGGAGCGTGCCGACCGTGGCGACCGCGCCCCGCGCGACGGCAAGCCGCCGCGCCGCGACCGTGGCCCGAGCGAGGGCATGACCCGCTATCGTGTCGCCGTCGGTCACAAGGATGGCGTCAAGCCGGGCCAGCTGGTCGGCGCCCTGGCGAACGAGGGTGGCATCGAAGGTTCGCGGATCGGTCGCATCGACATCCGCAACGCCTTCTCGGTGGTGGAGCTGCCAAGCTCGCTGCCGCCCAGCATCCTGGCCAAGATGGCCCGCGCCCGCGTCGCCGGCCGTGCGCTGGAGATCAGCGAAGACAGCGGTGCTCCCGAGCGTGCCCCGCGCCGTCGTCGCGAAGACGGCGATGCGCCGGTGCGTCGCCGCACCAGCGCCTAAGCGCAGCGTTCGCCACTAGCGGCGAACGTGACGAACAAAACCCAGGCCGGGCATCCGGCCTGGGTTTTTTTATCTCTGCTTGCCAATTGCCATACTACCATACTAGTCTGGTCAGAGTCGGCGAGATCAACAAGAAACGGAGACGGTGCCCATGACAACCCCCCTCCAGGCCATGTGGCAGGAAACTGGTGACGAAGGTTCGGTACGCGAGCGGCTCTACCGGGTGCTGCGCCAGTCGATCATCCGAATGGTGCTGGCGCCTGGCCAGGCGCTCTCAGAGAAGGAGCTGGCCGACGCCTTCTCGGTGAGCAGGCAGCCGGTCCGCGAGGCCTTCATCCGGCTCTCGGAGGCGGGGCTGGTCGAGGTGCGCCCGCAGCGTGGCACCTACGTGGTGAGGATCTCGCAGCAGGCCGTGCTCGAGGCTCGCTTCGTGCGCGAGGCAATCGAAGTGGCGGTGGCCAAGGAGGCAGCTTCCCTTGGCATTGCCGCCCAGACCCTGGATGAGCTGTATGAACTGCTCGAGCGCCAGCGGCGCTGTATCGAGCCCAACGACTACGACCGTTTCTTCCAGCTCGATGAAGCCTTCCACCGGGCGCTGTCGCTGGGGGTGGGGCACACCGCGGCCTGGCGCGTGACCGAGGAAGTCAAGGCGCAGCTCGACCGGGTGCGCTACCTGAGCGTCCCCGACAGCACACCGATCGGCAAGCTGATCGACCAGCACTCGATGATCGTCGAGGCCATTGCCCGTCGCGATCCCGAGGCGGCTGCCAAGGCCATGAGCATCCACCAGCGCGAGATTCTGCACTCGCTGCCGGAACTCATGCGTCGCTTCCCAGAGATGTTCGACGGGGCTCCCCAAGGAGCCGTCACCGTAAATCCATAGCCAGCAAGTACTGAGCAAGACGCCAAACCACTCGACGCAACAACCACAACACACGTCAGGAGGCTCACATGAAAACCACCGTCATCGCCGCGGCTGTCGCTCTGACCGCCAGCGCCAACCTGGCCCATGCGGCCTATCAGTTGAATCTTTCCTCGGCGCTCAGCTCCCAGGACCCCATCGTCCAGGCCATGGAGGAAGCCAGCCAGACCATCGCGGAGCGCTCCGATGGCGAGCTTACCGTGCGTGTCTTCCCCAACAGCCAACTGGGCTCCGACGAGGACGTGGTCGAACAGATTCGCAGCGGCGCCAATGTCGCGGTGCTGATCGATGCCGGGCGGCTCTCGGAGTACCAGCCGGAGCTGGGCATTCTCAGCGCGCCCTACCTGGTCGAGGACCACGCCGACTATGAGCGCATCACCTCGTCCGAGCTCTACCGGGATTGGGTCGAGAGCCTGGCCGACAGCAGCGGCCTGCGCTTGCTCAACTACAACTGGTTCCAGGGCTCGCGCCACATGCTGACCCAGAAACTGGTCGAGACACCCGACGACCTGCGTGGGGTGCGAGTGCGTACCATCAATTCGCCGGTTTGGCTGCGCACCATCGAATCGATGGGCGCCACACCCACGCCACTGCCCTGGTCGGAGGTCTACTCCGCGCTGCAACTGGGGGCGATCGACGGCGCCGAGGCGCAGCTCACCGCCGCCGAGGGTCAGAACCTGCATGAGGTGATCACCCACATCGCCCTCACCGGCCATATCCATCTGATGACCGGTCTTGCCACGTCCGAGCAGTGGTACCAGTCGCTGCCGGAAGAGCTGCGCACCATCCTCGACGAGGAGCTACACAAGGCGGGGGAGGCCGCCAGCCGGGCCACCGTCGATGCCCAGGATGCCGTGCGCGAGCGTATGGAGGCGGAGGGCGTGACCTTCACCGAGGTGGATGTCGAGCTGTTCCGCGAACGCGTCGGCGGCGTCTACGAGGAGCTTGGCTACGACCAGTACCGTGACCAATTGACCGCGGGAGAGTGAGCCTGACGGCCCTTGTCGCTGCGGCGGCAAGGGCCGGTCGACTCGCACGTTGTTCCATGGAATCGGCCGGCCGTGTTCCGGCTCCGAGGATCTTCGACATGTGGTACTGGTACGACCGACTCGAAGCCTGGCTCGCCGTCGCGCTGCTGGGCGCGACGTCCCTGACCCTGCTGGTAAGCTCGACGGCGCGCGCCATCGGCCAGCCCTTCGCCGGGGGTGCCGAACTGGCCCAGTTGCTGTTCATCTGGACCGCCGTGCTGGGTGCCGACATCACCCTGCGCTGCGGCGGGCAGGTGCGCATCGACGCCCTGGCGGTACGCCTGCCGCTGCCCTTGCAGCGCCTGGTCACGGGGCTGTGCCTGGTGCTGATGCTGGGCTTTCTGGCCCTGCTCGTGCGTTATGGCTTTCCCCTGGCGCTCTCCAACTGGCAGCGTCCGATGGGTGTGGCCGGGTTGAGCTACGGCTATATCACCCTGGCGCTGCCGGTGGGGGCCAGCCTGATGATCGTCTCCCTGCTGCGTCGCGTGGCGGCCAAGGGGATCGTGCTGAGCCTGGTGCCGGATGACGAGATGGTGGAGGAGACGCTATGACGGCCGCACTCCTGCTGGGCCTGGGGCTGGTGCTGATGGCCATCGGCATGCCCGTGGCCTTCGCCATCGGTATCGCCGGCTTCACCTATTTCTTCCTGCCCGAGACCTTCCTGCCGACCAATATCGGAGCGCAGCGCATCGTCTCTGCTACCCAATCGTTCCCGCTGCTGGCGGTGCCGCTGTTCATCTTCATCGGCCACCTGATGAACGCCAGCGGCATCACCCCGCGCTTGATTCGGCTCTCCACGCTGCTGGCCGGCTGGATGAGCGGCGGGTTGGCCCAGGCCAGTATCGTGCTCAGCACACTGATGGGAGGCGTGTCGGGCTCGGCGGTGGCCGATGCCGCCATGCAGTCGCGGGTGCTGGGGAAGGGCATGATCCAGCAGGGCTATACCCCCGGCTTCTCCGGCGCGGTACTGGCCATCGGCGGGCTGATCACCGCCACCATTCCGCCGAGCATCGGCCTGATCCTCTACGGCTATCTCGGCGAGGTCTCCATCGGGCGGCTGTTCATCGCCGGCGTGGTGCCGGGCTTTCTGCTGATGGTAGCGCTGATGGTGACGACCTTCTTCGTGGCCAAGCGCCGCGGCTACGCGCCGGTACGCGAGGGGCTGCCGTCGGGTCGCGAGGTGCTCAGGGCCGCACGCAGCAGTATCTGGGCACTGTTGTTCCCGGTGTGGCTGCTGGTGGGCATCCGTTACGGCCTGTTCACCCCCACCGAGGCGGGGGCCTTTGCCGTGGCCTATGCGCTGCTGGTGGGCTGCGTGATCCATCGTGAGATGGGGCTGCGCGAGATCCTCACGGCGATGCATGCCAGCGTGCGCGACATCGGCATGATCATGCTGATCATCATGTTCTCGGGAATCATCGGCTACGTGGTCTCGTTCGAGCGGGTGCCGCAGACCATCGCCGAGCTGACCCTGGGTGTATTCTCCAGCCAGGCCACGCTGCTGCTGACACTCGCCATCCTGCTGGTGCTGCTCGGCATGCTGCTCGAGGCCACCGTGGTGGTGATGCTGCTCACACCGATCCTGGTGCCGGTAATCAAGGCGGCCGGCGTCGATCCGGTGCACTTCGGCCTGCTGATGATGACCCTGGTGACCTTCGGCGGCATGACCCGCCGGTGGGCATCTCGATGTACACCGTGTGCGGCATCCTGCGCTGCTCCTTCTTCGATTACAGCCGCGAGCTGCTGCCCTTCGCCCTGGCCGTATTCGTGGTGGTGCTGGGCATCATCTTCTTCCCCGATATCGTGCTGTTCCTGCCCAACCTGCTGATGGGCTGAGTGAACCGACAAAAATGGAGGGTTCAATGGCCTTCTCCGACAAGATCACCTTCATGGGGCCTGACTTCCTGCTCGAGAACGAGCCGGCGCGCCGGCTCTACCACGAGCATGCCGCGGCCATGCCGATCTGCGACTACCACTCGCACCTGAGCCCGCAGGAAATCGCCGGCAACGTCCAGTTCGACAACCTCACCGAGCTGTGGCTGAAGGGCGATCACTACAAGTGGCGGGCGATGCGCATCGCCGGCATCGACGAGCGCCGCATCACTGGCGATGCGAGCGACCGCGAGCGCTTCCAGGCCTGGGCCGAAACGGTGCCGCACTGCCTTGGCAACCCGCTCTACCACTGGACCCACCTGGAGCTGCGCCATCCGCTGGGCATCGAGAACACGCTGCTCTCGCCGGCCACCGCCGAAGAGATCTGGATCACCGCACGCGAGCGGCTGGCCACGCCGCAGCTGAGCGCACAGGGCATTCTCAAGCGCTTCACCGTGCGCACCGTGTGCACCACCGACGACCCGGTCGATTCGCTGGAGCTGCATCGCCGCCACGCCCAGAGCGGGGCGGCGCCCGCCATGCTGCCGACCTTCCGTGCCGATGCCGTGCTCAAGATCGGTGAACCCGGCTTCGTCGACTATCTCGGCGAACTGGAGCGTGCTAGCGGGGTGGCCATCCGCGGCTACGACGATCTGCTGGCGGCCCTGTACCAGCGTCTCGAGCACTTCGCCGTCCATGGCTGCTGCCTCTCCGACCACAGCCTGGAGAAGCCGGTGTTCGTCGCGCCGCCGAGCACGGCCGAACTCGACCGGCTGATCGAGCGTCGCCGCCAGGGCAGAGCGCTCGGCAGCGACGAGAGCGCTTCCTTCACCACCGCGGTGCTGCTGTGGCTGGGGCGCGAGTACGCCCGCCGCGGCTGGGTGATGCAGCTGCACCTGGGCGCGCTGCGCAGCCTGAGCCAGCGTGGCCTGGCCGAGATCGGTGCCAACAGCGGTTTCGATGCGATAGGCGACGTGACCTACGCCGACCCGCTGGCGGCGATTCTCGATGCGCTGGACCGCGAGCGGGCGCTGCCTCGCACCGTGGTCTACAACCTCAACCCCCGCGACAACGAGATGCTGGCGAGCCTGGTCGGCTCGTTCGCCAGCGACGGCATCCCCGGAAAGCTGCAGTTCGGCGCCGCCTGGTGGTTCAACGACCAGCGCGACGGCATCGAACGCCAGCTCGTCACGCAGATGAACTTCGGCCTGCTGCGCCACTTCGTCGGCATGCTCACCGATTCGCGCAGCCTGCTGTCGTTCTCCCGTCACGATTACTTCCGCCGCATCTTCTGCCAGATGCTCGGCGCGCAGATCCAGCGCGGCGAGCTGCCGGACGATCTCGACCGTATCGGCGAGCTGGTGCGGGCGGTGTGCTACGACAACGTGCAGCGCTATCTCTTCGAGCGATAGGAACTCTTTTCCATATCACAGCGACGGAACACTCATGAAAATTAGCGACGCCTATGTGATCGTCACCTCGCCGGGGCGCAACTTCGTCACCCTCAAGATCGTCACCGAGTCGGGCACCTACGGCATCGGCGACGCTACCCTCAACGGCCGCGAGATGGCGGTGGTGGCCTATCTCGAGGAGCATGTGATTCCTGCCCTGATCGGGCGGGATGCCAGCCGCATCGAGGATATCTGGCACTACCTCTATCGCGGGGCCTACTGGCGCCGGGGGCCGGTGACCATGGCGGCGGTGTCGGCGGTAGACCTGGCGCTGTGGGACATCAAGGCCAAGGCGGCGGGCATGCCGCTCTACCAACTGCTCGGCGGCAAGAGCCGCGAACGGGTGATGACCTACGCCCACTGCACCGGGCGCGACATCGAAGGCTGCCTGGCCGAGGTGGAGAAGCACGTAAGGCTCGGCTATCGCGCCGTGCGGGTGCAGGCCGGCGTGCCCGGCATTCCCACCATCTACGGCGTCGCCAAGCGCGAGGGCGAGCGCTACGAGCCGGCGGACGCCGAGCTGCCCGCCGAGCACGTGTGGAGCACCGAGAAGTACCTCAACCACGTACCCAAGCTGTTCGCCGCGGTGCGCGAGCGCTTCGGCGAAGAGCTGCACGTGCTGCACGACGTGCATCATCGGCTCACGCCCATCGAGGCGGCGCGCCTGGGCAAGGCGGTGGAGCCCTACCACCTGTTCTGGCTCGAGGACTGCGTGCCGGCCGAGAACCAGGAGAGCTTCCGCCTGATTCGCCAGCACACCACCACACCGCTGGCGGTGGGGGAGGTGTTCAACTCGATCCACGACTACCGCGAGCTGATCGAGAACCAGTGGATCGACTATATCCGTACACCGCTCTCCCACGGCGGCGGCATCACCCATATGCGGCGGATTGCCGACCTGGCCGGGCTCTACCACGTGCGCACCGGTTTCCATGGGCCGACCGACCTGTCGCCGGTGTGCCTGGGCGCGGCGATCCACTTCGACACCTGGGTGCCCAACTTCGGCATCCAGGAGCACATGCCCCACACGCCGGAGACCGACACCGTCTTCCCCCACGACTATCGCTTCGAGGATGGCCACTTCCTGGTCGGCGAAGCGCCGGGGCACGGCGTCGATATCGACGAGACCTTGGCCAAGCAATATCCCTACAAGCGCGCCAGCCTGCCGGTCAACCGGCTGGAAGACGGCACCCTGTGGCACTGGTGAGGAGAGCACACCGATGAAAGCCTTTCAGGTCAACGCACCGCTGGACTATGCCATCGCCGAAGTCGAGGCGCCCCGTGCCGCTTCCGGCGAGGTGCTGGTGAAGGTGGCCTTCGCCGGAATCTGCGGTTCCGACATGCACATCATCCACGGCGACAACGCCTTCGTGCGCTTTCCGCGCATTACCGGGCATGAGTTCGCTGGCACGGTCGAGGCGGTGGGCGAGGGCGTCGAGAACGTCGACATCGGCGCCCGGGTGTGCATCGACCCGGTGGTCAGCTGCGGGCGGTGCTACCCGTGCCGCATCGGCCGCCCCAACGTGTGCAGCGCGCTGCAGGTGATCGGCGTGCACCGCGACGGCGGCTTCGAGGAGTGGGTCAACGTGCCGGCGGCCAACGTCCACTTGCTGCCCGAGGGCCTGGGGCTGGAAGCCGGCGCGCTGGTGGAACCCTATTCCATTGCGGCCAACGTGCTGGAGCGGATGCAGCCGCTGCGCGGCGACCGCCTGTTGATCTATGGCGCCGGGGTAATCGGGCTGACCATCCTGCAGATGGCTCGCGCCCTGGGTATCGAGGACATTACCGTCATCGACCTGATCGAGGAGCGCCTGGCCACGGCCCGTGAACTTGGTGCCACGCGCACCTGGCACGGCAAGGAGGATGTCGAGGCCGCGGCGCGCGAGCTGACCGGCGGCGAGGGCATTCCACTGATCGCCGATGCCGCCTGCGTGCCGGCGCTGCTGCCGCAGATGCTGCGCATCGCCTCGCCAGCGGGACGCATCGGCCTGCTCGGCTTCAACCCTACCCCCAGCGACCTGGTGCAACTGGAGGTGATCAAGAAGGAGCTGACCCTGGTCGGCTCGCGGCTCAACAACCGCAAGTTTCCGGAGGTGCTCGAACGCATGGCCGCGGGGCGTCTCGATCCGCTGGCGCTGGTCAGCCATCGCCTGGCCTTCGACGACATGCCCGGTGCCATCGACATGCTCGATCACCATCCCGAAAGGGCTCGCAAGGTGCTGATCGGCATCGGTGCCGACACCGGCGCCTGAGCCAGCCGACGCGACAGCGGCATCGCCATGCCGCGATGCACATAACAGTAACAACAGACAGTACAAAGAAGGAGCTACGCCATGTTCAAACGACTCGTCACCGGCGCCGTCCTCGGGGCGGCCCTCATCGGCGGCCAATCCGCTCTGGCTGCCGACGTCACGCTGAAATTCGGTCACCTGGCCAATGAGCAGAATATCTGGCATCAGGCCGCCGTGCGCTTCAAGGAACTGGTCGAGGAGAATTCCGACGGCCGCATCGAGGTGCAGCTCTATCCCAACGAGCAGCTCGGCAACGAGATGGACGTGATCAACAGCATCCAGCTCGGTACCGCCGACATGACCATCACCGGGGAGAGCCTGCAGAACTGGGCGCCCAAGGCAGCAATGATGGCGGTGCCCTACGCCTTCCGCGACTCGGAGCACCTGCGTCAGGCGGTGGAAAGCGAGATCGGCGAGCAGATCGAAGCGCAGATCACCGAGCGTGCCAACCTGGTGCCGCTGGCCTGGTTCGAGCGCGGTCCACGCGAACTGACCTCCAACCGGCCGATTCGTCACCCCGACGACCTCGACGGCCTTCGCTTGCGCGTGCCCAACGTGCCGCTGTTCGTCGATACCTGGGAGGCGCTGGGCGCGAGGCCCACGCCGATGGCCTTCAGCGAGGTGTTCACCGCCCTGCAGCAGAACACCATCCAGGCTCAGGAGAACCCGCTCAGCCTGATCGAGAGCGCGAGCTTCAACGAGGTGCAGGACTACGTGAACCTGACCGGCCACGTGCGTAGCTGGATCTACGTGGTGATCGGCCGCAATCGGCTCGAGAGCATGCCCGAGGAGCTGCAGCAGATCGTGCGCGAGGCGGCCCAGGAAATGCAGGTCTACCAGGCCGAGCTGTTCGAGGAGGACCAGCAGCGCCTGGAGCAGGCCCTGCAGGAGCGCGGCATGGAGTTCGTCGAGGTCGATACCGAGGCCTTCGCCGAGAAGGCGCGGCCGGCGGTGGAAGCAGCCCTCGACGACGAGCAGCGTGCGTTGTTCGACGCCATCCAGAACCTGTGAACAGACCGGGCGGGCCCGTGCCCGCCCATTCCTCATGGGTCCGGCGGACCCTAGCGAGAAACGCTTATGGATATTTCCCCACAGCGTAGCGAAGACGTGCCCGATGGCGAGCAGGTGATGGCCAGTCTCGACGCGCTATCCGCGGTGCCCAGGCTACAGGGTCCGCTGGGCCGCGTGATTGGCTGGGTGGACAGGCTGTTCGTACTGCTCGCCAACCTGGCCCTGGTCGGGATCGCCGTGACCGTGCTGTTGCAGATCTCGGGGCGGCTGTTCCTGCCATTCACCCTGTCCTGGACCGAGGAGCTGTCGCGCTATCTGTTCATCTACATGGTGGCGCTGGCGGCCGGGGTGGCGATACGCCGGCATCGGCACGTCAACGTCGAGCTCTTTCATCACCGGCTCGGGCTGCGTACGCGCGCCGCCTACCAGGCGCTGATCTGCCTGCTGGTCGGCGGCTTCGCCCTGATGGCGCTGCCCGCCGCCTGGCAGTTCGCCCAGAACGGCGCCTGGCAGACCTCGCCCACCCTGAGGGTGCCCATGCTCTATATCTTTTTCTCCACCGTGCTGTTGTTCGGCCTGGTGCTGTTCTACAGCGCCGTCGGCCTCGTCGAAGGCCTTGCTGCGGCATGGCGTCCGCCCGTCGACGGCGACCGCGAGGAGGCATCATGGAAGTGATGGTGCTGTTCGGCGTGTTCCTGCTGCTGCTGGTGCTGGGCCTACCCATCGCCTTTGCCTTGGGCATCTCGTCGCTCGCCTACCTGCTGCTGGAAGGCATCTCGCTGACCATCGTGCCGCAGCGCATGTATTCGGGTATCGATACCTTCGTGCTGCTTTGCATTCCCGGCTTCGTGCTGGCCGGTAACCTGATGAACGTGGGTAACATCACCGAGCATATCGTGCGCTTCTCCAACGCCGTGGTCGGTCATATCCGCGGTGGCCTGGGCCTGGCCAACGTGGGCGGCTCCATGATCTTCGGCGGCATTTCGGGAACCGCGGTGGCCGATGCCGCCAGCATCGGCTCGGTAATGATCCCCGGCATGGCGCGCTCCGGTTACGACAAGCCGTTCGCCGCCGCCGTCACCGCTGCCTCGTCGACCATTGGCCCGATCATCCCGCCCAGCGTGCCGATGATCATCGTCGGTTCGCTGGCGGGCGTTTCGGTAGGGCGCATGTTCCTGGCCGGGGCCGTGCCCGGCCTATTGCTGGGCGTGGCGATGATGATTACCGTCTACCTGCTGGCGGTGAAGCGCGGCTATCCCAAGGAGCGCCGCGCCACTCTGCGCGAGCTGCTGCGCGAGGGGCGCACGGCGTTCTGGGCGCTGCTGATGACCGCAATCATTCTCTACGGCATCATCGGCGGCTTCTTCACGCCCACTGAGGCCTCCATCGTCGCCAGCCTCTATGCGCTGGTGGTGGGCATGTACGTCTACAAGGGGCTGACCTGGCGCAAGCTGCCGGCGATTCTCACCGACACCGTACTGACCTCATCGGCGTTGCTGCTGCTGGTGGGCCTGGCCAACCTGTTCGGCTGGATCCTCACCAGCCAGCAGATTCCCCAGACGATCGCCGCCCTGATCATGGCGGTCAGCGACAATCCGATCATTGTGATCCTGATCCTCAACCTGATCCTGCTGTTCGTCGGCGCCTTCATGGAGACCATCGCCGCGCTGATCATCCTATTCCCGGCGCTGCTCGGTGTGGCCACCGGGGTGGGCATGGACCCGGTGCACTTCGCGGTGATGGCGGTGCTCAACCTGATGATCGGCCTGACCACGCCGCCTGTGGGGGTGTGCCTGTTCGTGGTCTCGGGCATCGGCAAGCTGCAGATGCTCACCGTGGCCCGTGCCATCCTGCCGTTCCTGGCCTGTAACCTCGTGGTACTGCTATTGGTGGCCTACGTGCCGGCCATCTCGCTGTGGCTTCCCGACCTGCTGATGGGGGCAAGATGAACGACGTGACTCGCCTACCCGCCGCCGAACCGACCGGCCGCATCGGCATCGTCCACCTGGGATTGGGCGCTTTCCACCGCGCCCACCAGGCCGTCTACCTGGAGCGCTATCGGCAGCGCAGCGGCGACGGCACCTGGGGCGTGAGCAGCGCCAACCTGCGCGGCGGCGTGGCGCTGGTGGATGCCCTGCGCGACGCCGACTATCACTACCATGTCGCCGAATACGCCGACCGCGACCATGTCACCCTGCGCGAGATCGGGGTGATCGAGGAGGCCCTGTTCACTGGCCGGGACCCTTCGGGCCAGTGGGGGCGCGATCTCGAGGCGCTGCTCACGCGCGTGGCTTCGCCCGAGACGCGTATCGTCACCCTGACGGTGACCGAGAAAGGCTACTTCCTGAGCCCCGCCGAGGTCAGCCTGCTGCGTGACGATCCGCTGATCGCCCATGACATCGCCTACCCGCAGGCACCGCGCAGCGCACCGGGCATTCTGGTGGAGGCCCTGGCCCGGCGGCGCAGTGCGGGAGTCCCGCCGTTCACTGTATTGTGCTGCGACAACATGCCGAACAACGGCCAGCGCACCCGGGCGGCGGTGGTGCAGCTTGCCGCCTGTCGCGACGGCGAGCTTGCCGCCTGGATCGAGCGCGAGGTGGCGTTCCCGTGCAGCATGGTCGATCGCATCGTGCCGGCCATGACCAAGGCCGACTTCGCCCGCCTGGCCGAGCTGGGCGTCGACGATCCCAACGCCGTGGTGGGCGAGGCGTTCTCGCAATGGGTGGTGGAGGACGATTTCCCCCTCGGCCGACCGGCCTGGGAGGCCGAGGGGGTGGAGATGGTCGCCGACGTGGCGCCGTTCGAGACCATGAAGCTGCGTATGCTCAACGGCAGCCATTCGCTGCTGGCTTACCTGGGCGCGCTGGACGATATCGAGACCGTCTTCGATGCGGTGAGTCGCGACGACCTGGTGGCGCTGCTGCATCGCTACATGCTGCGTGAGGCGGCGCCGACCCTGGCGATGCCAGCCGGTACCGATCTCGAAGGCTATGCCGAACAGCTGCTCTATCGCTTCGCCAACGACAGCCTGCGCCATCGCCTGCAGCAGATCGCCATGGATGGCTCGCAGAAGCTGCCCCAGCGCTGGCTGCATGGCGCCCTGGCGCGGCTCGAAGCGGGAGGCGAGGTACCGTGCATCGCACTAGGTTTTGCGGCGTGGATTCGCTACACCGCCGGACGCGACCTGCATGGCAATGTCCATGCCATTGACGATCCCCTGGCGGACACGTTCGCCTTGCTGCACGAAGCTCATGGCGAGGATCATCAGAGTCTGGTGCTGGCCTTCCTCGAACTCGATGCCGTGGTACCCCCGGCGTTGGCCAAGCACGCCGGCTTCGCGGCGGAGGTGGTGTCGGCCTACCGCTGCCTGACGACGCATGGCCTCGACGCCGCGCTTGCGCGGCTCGACGTTCCCACCTGATATCGCGAGGACTTTCATGGAACATACCTGGCGCTGGTTCGGCCCCAGCGATCCGATCACCCTCGACGAGATTCGCCAGACCGGTGCCACCGGCATCGTCACGGCGCTTCACGAGATACCCAACGGCACGGCCTGGCCGGTGGAAGCCATTGCCGAGCGCAAGGCGACGATCGAGGCCGCGGGGCTCTCGTGGTCGGTGGTCGAGAGCGTGCCGGTGCACGAGGCGATCAAGCAGGGCACGCCCGAGCGCGAACGCTACATCGCGGCCTACCAGGAGACCCTGCGCCACTTGGGCGACTGCGGCATCGACACCGTCTGCTACAACTTCATGCCGGTGCTCGACTGGACCCGCACCGATCTCGCCTGGCGCCTGCCGGACGGCGGCCTGGCGCTGCGCTTCGACCAGGCCGCGCTGGCTGCCTTCGACCTCTTCCTGCTTGGGCGGCGAGGCGCCAAGGCGGAATACAGTGAGGCCGAACAAGCTGAGGCCAGGCGCTACCTGGAGGGGCTGGACGAGGTGTCGCGCCAGCGGCTGGTCAACAATGTCATTGCCGGCCTGCCCGGGGCCGAGGAACACTACACCCTGGCGCGGTTCCGCGAGGTGCTGGCCGAATACGACGGCATTGATGCCGAGCGCCTGCGTGAAAATCTCGGCCATTTCCTGCGTGCCATCGTGCCGGTCGCCGAGGAAGCCGGCATACGGCTCGCCATTCATCCGGACGACCCGCCGCGTCCGCTGTTCGGCCTGCCGCGGGTGGTGTCCACGCCTGAGGATGCCCAGTGGCTGCTCGATGCGGCGCCGAGCGAGGCCAACGGCCTGACGCTGTGCACCGGCTCCTATGGGGTGCGCGAGGACATCGACCTGGCCGCCATGGCGCGCCGCTTCGGTCCACGCATCTACTTCGCCCACCTGCGCTCGACCCGGCGCGAGGCCGCCGATCCGCGCACCTTCCACGAGGCGCATCACCTTGGCGGCGACGTCGACATGGTGGCAGTGATCGCCGCCCTGGTGGAGGAGGAGCGGCGCCGCGAGCGAGAAGGTGGGCCGCGCCTGCCGCTGCGGCCGGATCATGGACACCATATTCTTGACGACCAGCGCCGCGACACACGTCCCGGCTATCCGCTCTACGGACGCATGAAGGGGCTCGCCGAGCTGCGCGGCGTGGAGCTGGCGGTAAGGCGGTTGACGAGCTGAAGCCTACCGGGTGAAACGACAAGGCCCACCGAGCAGCAGCCGGTGGGCCTTGTCATATGGAGGAGCGTTTTACTGGCCGGGAGCGGCGACCTGGCCTGCCGACAGCGCCGCATCGGGAACCTGCTCCATGCGCCGACGCTCTTCGTTGAGCACTGCCAGGGCCTGCTCGGAGGTCACTCGGGAAGCCGGCGTGAGCAGGCTGACCGCTACCCCGACGACCAGTGCCACCGACACCGCCGGTATGCTGGGATTGCCCCAATAGGCGCTCCAGTCGGCGTTGGCGATGATTGTCAGTGACGTGGCCGAGGCGCTGGCGAGAGTGGCCACCGCGCCCTGCCAGTTGTAGCGTGGCCAGAAGCGGCCCAGCAGGGCGCAGACGAAGAGCCCGGCCATGATGGTGGCGATCATGCGTGTGATGTAGGTGATCACGTTGTCTGAGGTCAGGGCGAACGCCAGCGCCAGGCCAATGGTGGCGACCAAGGCGATGCGCGAGAAGCGCACCACGTTACGGGCGGAGGGCGCCCGGCCCGTGGCCAGCACGTAGATGTCACGCATCAGCGTCGAGACCCCGGCAATGGCGTCCGAGCTGGCGCTGGACATGGTCGCCGAGAGCCCGGCCACCAGTAGCAGCAGGCCGAGCCCCAGGGGCAGCACTTCGGTGGCGAGGAAGGGGAACGCGTAGTTGCTGTTGTCGAGGCCGGGGTTGAGGGCGTGGGTGGCCATGCCGATGATCGCCGGAATGATCGAGAAGCCCAGGTAGAGCACACCGGTGATCACGAAGGAGCGGCGCACCGAGGAGACCGACTCGCCGGAGTAGATGCGCTGGCGGAACGAGGGGGTGGCGAGTACGCCGACGGCGATGACCGCCGCGAGCGACAGCGCCGGCAGGCCACCGATCGCCCCGATGCCGAGGAAGCTGGCCGCACCGGCATCCATCCCAGCGGTCAGCCCCGAGAAGCCGCCGACCTCGACCAGGGCGAGTACGGCCATCAGCAGGAAACCGGCGAAAAGGATGACCGCCTGCACGGTATCGGTCCATACCACGGCGAAGTAGCCGCCGATCACGCAGTAGATGCCGAAGCCCAGCGCCACCAGGACGCGCGCGGTGTTGAGATCGATGCCCGCCATCCAGGAGAGGTAGAGCCCGCCGCCGAGGATGTGGGCGCCCAGCCAGCCGATGCAGGCGATATAGATGAGCAATGCCACCAGGTTGCGTACCAGGCGGTTGGCGCCCACGTAGTAGGCGAGTTCCTCGCTCATGGTCATGAAGCGTAGCTGGCGCACTGGGGCGAACAGCAGCGCCAACAGCAGCACGCCAGTAGCGCCCCCGATGCCGTACAGCGCCCCGGCCCAGCCGTTGGCGTAGCCGAAACCCACCGCCCCCATGCTCGAGCCGGTGCCGACCATGGTAGCCACGGTGGTGCCGATGGTGAGGAACAGCGGCACGCTGCGACCGCCGAGCAGGAAGTCGTCGCCGCTGCCGCGCTTGTGGCGGGAGATCCACCAGCCGAAACCGATCATGGCGACGACGTACACCAGAAAGGTGGTAAGGAATATCTGACTGTTCATGGTAGCCTCTTGTCGTTGTTTGCCCGGCCGTTGCCGCGGCCGGGGTAAGCAATGTCACGATCGAAGGCGGGCCGGTCTTGTCTTGTGAGGCCCCGCCGGCGATCCGGTGCCGCGCCCTTGCCGGGGCGCGGCACCATCTCTCTTACATCCGGTCACGCCGGTAGCACTTGACGTCCACCTCCACCTTGCAGTCCACGACCAGGTCCTGGACGCTGCAGATGCGCGCCGGCGGGTTATCACCGAACACGTCGCGAAACACCTTGTTGAACGACGAGAAGTAGCGCGCGTCGGTGAGCACCGCCGTCACGTGCACTACGTCCTCCACGCCGTAGCCGGCTTCGCGCATGATCGTCAGGCAGTTGTCGAAGGCGAGCCGGGTCTGCTCGACGATGCCGCCTTCGACCACCTCGCCGTCTCGCATCGGCGTCTGGCCGGAGACGTAGAGCCAGCCGCCGGCTTCCACGGCGCGGGCGAACGGCAGCTTCTGGCCGCCGGTACCGACGCCGCCTTCGACGCCGTAACGGGTAATGCTCATGAAGATTCCTCCATAGAGTGGGGGTGAGGGGAGCGCGTATCGGTAATGCGATTCGTACGGCGCAGCATGCGCCCGGCGCGATCGCCGGTGGCCGCGCCCTGGCGATAGCCGATGACGCCGTTGACCATGACCATCTCGATGCCTCGTGCCGGGGCGATGGGGGTCTCGTAGTTGGCGGTATCGGCGAGAGTGGCGAGATCGAACAGCGTCAGGTCGGCAAAGGCCCCCTCACGGATCACGCCACGATCGCCGAGGCCGAAGTTGGCGGCCGACAGGCCGGTCATCTTGCGCACCGCCTCGGCCAGGGGCATCAGGCCCAGGTCGCGGCTGTAGTGCGCCAGCACGCGGGGGAAGGCGCCCCATAGCCGCGGGTGCGGGTGCGGGTCGTTGGGCAGGCCGTCGGAGCCGACCATCGACAGCGGATGGGCCAGCACCCGGCGCATGTCGTCCTCGCTCATGTTGTGGTAGACCGCCCCGGCCGGCTGCAGACGCTGCGCCGCGTCCAGCAGCGACACGTCCCAGTCGGCGGCGATGTCCGCCAGCGAGCGGCGGGCCTGCTCGGGATGCGGTTCGGACCAGGTAATGACGATCTCTATCTCGTCGGTGACCTGGCCGAGATCGAGAGTCGAGGAGCCGGCCGTGTAGGGGTAGCAGTCGCAGTGGGCGCACTGGTGCCGGGCCGCCCGCTCGAGCTTTGCCAGGGCATGCGGGGCGCCGCCCCAGTTGCCGGCGCCGGCGCATTTCAGGTGGGAGATCACCAGCGGCACCCGGCCGTGACGTGCGGTAGCGAAGGCTTCGTCCATGGCACCGAGCAGCCCGGCGAACTCGTCGCGCAAATGGGTGGTATAGATTCCACCGGCCTGTCCCACCGCGGCCACCAGCGGTTCCATCTCTGCCGTAGGGGCATGGAAGGCGTTGCGATAGGCGAGGCCCGAACTCAACCCCAGGGCGCCTTCGCCGAGCGCCTGGCGCAGCAGGCGCTCCATCCCGGCGATCTCGGCGTCGCTGGCGGGACGGGCGAAATCGTCCATCACCTGGCTGCGCAGGCTGGTATGGCCGACCAGGGCGGCGACGTTGACGCTGGGGGTCGCCTCTTCCACTGCTTCGGCATAGGCGGTGAAGCTTGGATAGCGGAAATCCTCGGCCTGGCCCAGCAGGTTCATGGGGTCGGGCACCTCGCCCGCGAGAATCACCGGGCTTGCGCTGATGCCGCAATTGCCCACCACCACCGTGGTAACGCCCTGGGAGAGCTTGGGCAGCATCTCGGGGGTGCGAATCACGTTGGTGTCGTCGTGGGTGTGCACGTCGATGAAGCCCGGGGCCAAATAAAGACCTTCGGCGTCGATCTCATCGTCGGCATGGGCGCTGGCCAGATCGCCCAGAGCGGCAATGCGGTCGCCGTGCACGGCTACGTCGGCTCGGAAAGGGGCGGCACCGGTGCCGTCGACGATCCAGGCGTTGCGGATCAGCAGGTCGTAGCGCATGTCAGTCTCCCAGCGGCTGGCGGTTGTCGCCGCCGCGATGGGCGTCCAGGGTCAGTTTCAGGCGGCGCAGCTTGTCGCGGGAGCGTTCGCGGTGGCGCAGGGCGAGCTCCAGGGCCAGCACGTCGATGGCGGCGAGCATGGCGTAACGCGATGCCGAAGGGTGATAGATGAAGTCGGTCTCGCGAGCCGCCACCGGCAGTATCACGTCGGCGTTCTCCGCCAGGGGCGAACCCGGCGCGGTGATTGCCACGACCTGGGCACCGTACTGGCGGGCGATGCGTGCCGACTCCACCATCTCCGGCGTGTAGCCGGTCACCGAGAGCACCACCACCACGTCAGCGGGGTCGAGGGTCGAGGCCACCATGCGCGGCAGCAGGGCCTGGGGGTAGGCGCAGATTGCATAGCCAAGGCGTACCAGGCGGAACTGCATTTCCTGCGCCAGCATGCTGGAGCCGCCGCCGGCACCGAAGACGAGGATCTGACGGGCGATGTCGAGCCGATCCACGGCACCTGTCACGTCGGCCTGGGCCATCAGGTCGCGGTTAACCGCCAGGGTCTGAGTGGCGATCTCGTAGACCGCGGCGGGGCCATCCTCCGGGGCTGACTCCTGGATGAAGCGCCGGCCCGCAGCCAGTGACCGTGTCAAACGGGTCTTGAGGTCGCGCACGTTGTGGCAACCCACGGCGCGGGCGAAGCGTGTCACGCTGGCATCGCTCACGCCGGCCCGGGCGGCGATCTCGCTGATGCTGGCCTCGGTGACGAAGTCGATATCGGCGAAGATCAGCTCGGCGACTTTTTTTTCAGCGTCGCGCAGGCTGGCAACGTCCGCCGTAATGCGGGAGAGGATGTCGATCTCTTGGCTCACCGAAGGGCTCCTGTGTCTTGCCTCGCTTGAAAGTTATGTTAGTTTCTAACCAAGCGTCAAGTTGTCGTGAAAATAACTATCAGGCAAAAAGTGAGAGCAATGAAAGCCGAGAGGAGGCAGCCATGCAGGAAGTCGAGGGCAACGACATGAAGAGGGCTGAGACATGAAGAGGGCAGTGACATGAAGACAGCGGCTAACGCAGGTGCTGACGGACGCATCGACAAGGGCACCGTCGAGCTGAGGCCTGACCTGTTGAGCGGGGTCAGTCTACCGGCCGCCGTGATCCATGAGGCCCCGCTGGCGCACAACCTGGCGTGGATGCAGCGCTTCGCCGAGGCGCATGGCGCTCGCCTGGCGCCCCACGGCAAGACCACCATGACCCCGGCCCTGTTCCGGCGTCAGCTCGAGGCTGGGGCATGGGGGATCACCCTGGCCACGGCACCCCAGTGTCGAGCGGCCTTCGCGCATGGCGTGCGGCGCTTGCTGATGGCCAACCAACTGGTGGGGCAGGCCAATATGGCCATGGTGGCGGAGCTGATTGCGGCCGGTGCCGAGTTCTACTGCGTGGTGGACGGGGTCGAGAACGTGCGCCAGCTGGGGCGTTTCTTCGCCGAGCGGGGCCTCAAGCTAGCGGTGCTGATCGAGCTGGGGGTATCCGGTGGACGCTGCGGCTGCCGCGACGCCGCCCAGGTCGAGGCGCTGGTGGCGGCGATCGCCGAGCAGCCGGCCCTGCGGCTGGTGGGCATCGAAGGCTACGAGGGGATGATCGCCGGCGGCGACGAGATCGCCGCGGTACGCGCCTACGGCGAGCGGTTGGTCGAGACCGTCCGGATGCTACACGCCAGTGGAGTACTCAAGAGCGAGGCGCCGATCGTCACCGCGTCCGGCTCCAAGTGGTTCGACCTGATCGCCGAGGCCTTCGACAAGGCGGAATTGCGCGAGCACTACACGCCGGTGCTGCGACCGGGCTGCTACGTGGTGCACGATCACAAGCTCTATGCCGGTGCCATGGATGACGTGAAGGCGCGCCATCCGCAGCTCCAGGGCGAGTTGCAGCCGGCGCTGGAGGTCTTCGCCCATGTGCAGTCGCTGCCTGAGCCGGGACTGGCCATTATCGCCATGGGCAAGCGCGATATTGGTCACGAGCCGGACCTGCCGTTGCCGTTGTGGCTCTATCCGCTGGTCTCGCACCCAGCGGCGGGCTCGACGCCGATCGACGTCTCGGCCTGGCGCACGACGCATATCATGGATCAGCACGTCTTCTTGGATATTCCACAGGATGCCGGCATCGCCGTCGGCGACGTGATCGCCTTCGGCACCTCCCACCCCTGCCTCACCTTCGACAAATGGCGCCAGCTACTGCTGGTAGACGAGGCACTGGAGGTCCAGGACAGCCTGGCCACCTGTTTCTAGCCGCCTCACGGACGACCAGCATATCGCTCACCCTCAGAAGCATGACGAACTCCTTGAGACTCTCAGAGCGATCTCACTTCGGTGGCGGGGCCGTTCGCCTCGAAGCGCAGAGGGTTGCGCAGGGGGCGGCCGAACTCGGGGAGGCTGATCTCGAAGCGGTCGCCGTCACGGGTCTGGATGCCGTCAGCGAAGCTCAGGGTGGCGGTGCCGAAGAAGTGCACGTGCACGTCGCCGGAGCGACGGAAGCCCGGATACTTGAAGTGGTGATGCTCCAGATTGGCCAGGCTATGGGCCATGTTGGCCTCGCCGGTGAGGAAGGGCTTCTCCCACACGGTCTCGTTGTTGCGCACGATGCGGCTGGTGCCTTCCAGGTGGGCTGGCAGCTCGCCGACCAGCAGCTCGGGGCCGAAACTGCAGGCGCGCAGCTTGGAGTGGGCCAGCCACAGGTAGTTGAAGCGCTCGGTCACGTGGTCGGAGAACTCGTTGCCGAGGGCATGGCCCACCCGCCAAGGCTGGCCGTCGTCGCCGATCACATAGAGTCCGGCCAGCTCCGGCTCCTCGCCGGCATCCTCGGCAAAGTACGGTACGGGAATCTCCGTCTCGGGCGCGACGACACAGTTGCCGTCGCCCTTGTAGAACCACTCCGGCTGGGCGCCGACGCTGCCCGCTTGTGGCTTGCCGCCCTCGACTCCCAGCTTGAACATGCGCATGGAGTCGGTGAGCTCGGCTTCGGCGACTTGGGTCTTGGCATGCATGGCCGAGCGCGTATCGGCACTGCCCAGGTGGGTGAGGCCGGTGCCGGTCACCAGGCAGTGGGCGGGGTCCGGGTGAGTCAGCGGCGGCAGCAGGCGTTTTTCCTCGATCAACTGCGAGTAGTCGAGGCGGGTTTCGGTGAGCGCTGCCTCGACGGCTTCCGCCAGCGACTGTCTCGCGACGATGGCGCGGCGGGCCAGCGTATAGGTGTCGCTGTCGAGCAGACGCACCTCTCGGTCGTTTTCGACCCGGGCCGCATGGATTTGACCCTGGTGCTGGCATTGAATCAGGCGCATGGCATGGTTCTCCTGATGGTTGATTCCTCTGGCCAGTGCTTCTGACTGGTTCCCCTCACGGCCAGATGCCAGCCACGACAGCTGGATGAATGAAAGTAGGGTATGTTCAACATATATGTTCTCATGTTCAATTTGTACTTTCGTATAAACCCGACCACGTTGACCGCAGCGACTGGAACTCGATAAGGAAGGAAACATCATGTCCGTTATCAACATAGGCCTGGTGGGCGTCGGTAAGATCGTCAGCGACCAGCACCTGCCGGCGCTGGCCGGAAGCCGGGATTACGAGCTGGTGGCGACCGCGGATCCTCACGCACGCCACGCTCCGGTACCAGGCTACGCCGCCTTGGGCGAAATGCTCGAGGCTCACCCCGAACTGGAAGCGGTTGCCATCTGCACGCCGACGCACCTGCGCTACTCGCAGGCGCGCATCGCGCTGGAACAGGGCAGGAGCGTGCTGCTGGAAAAGCCGCCCGGCGCGACCCTGAGCGAGGTGGAGGATCTGGTCGAACTGGCCGAGCGGCAGGGTTGCACCCTGTTCGCCGCCTGGCATTCGCGTTTTGCCCCGGCCGTGGCGGAGGCCCGCGAGTGGCTGAGAAACAAGGCGATCACGCGGGTCGAGATCGACTGGCGGGAGGACGTGCGAGTGTGGCATCCGGGGCAGGCGTGGATCTGGGAGCCCACCGGCATGGGGGTGTTCGACCCCGGCATCAACGCGCTGTCGATCGCCACCGAGATCCTGCCTCGCGCCTTCTTCCTGCGTGATGCGCGGTTGTGGGTGCCGAGCAACTGCCAGGCGCCCATCGCCGCGGCGCTGACCTTCACCGATACCGAGGGCACGCCGATCGTGGCCGACTTCGATTTCCGCCAGCCGAGCCCACCGATCTGGAGCATTCACGTCGAGACCGAGGCAGGGCGGCTCAGCCTGCTGCGGGGCGGTTGCCGGCTGGAGCTCGACGGCCAGTGCCTGCTCGACGCCGAGGAGCGCGAGTATCCGGGCCTCTACGCCCGCTTCGCCGAACTGATCCGGCAGCGACGCAGCGACGTGGACCTGGCCCCGCTTCGGCACGTGGCGGATGCCTGCCTCGCCGCCTGGCGGGAGCCGACGGAACCCTTTATCGAGTGAGTGAGAAGCGCCGCCTTCTGCGCGGTGCTTTCCTAGAGGAGTCCCTGCTGGCGCTGGTGGGCGACCAGTTCACGCAACATGGTCATCAGCGTTGCCGCCCCCGGGGAGGGGCGACGGCGTCGCAGGCTCACCAGGCCGAACGGCTGCACGCTGAGCCGTTGATGGAACGGCAGGATGCGAAAGCGCGCCGGGGCGCACAGTAGATCGGCCACCTGGCGCGTGGTGGCCGTGATCGTGTCCGAGCGGTCGATCAGGGCCAGCGCCACCAGGATGTCGGTGGTGTCGACGACCTGTGCGGGCGGCTCGACGGCATAGTGGAGAAACAGTGCGTCGACCCGCTGGCGCATCAGCGCTCCCTGGGGCTGGAGCGCCCACGGATAGGCGGCCATGGCCTCCAGCGTCAGCGGATCGGCCCCCGAGAGCGGGTGGCCTTCGCGACACACGAAGCAGATCTCCTCCTCGCCGATCTCCTCGAACACGAACGGCTCGGAAGAGAAGCCGGCCGGTATCCGCGTGATGGCGAAATCGAGTTCCCCTTCCAGCAGCCGCGGCACCAGTCGCTTGCTGACGTCGACCTCGACGCTGACCTTGAGCCTGGGGTGAGTTCGATGCACCCGCTCGATGGCGCTGGCCAGCAGCGTCACCGCTGGCGCCATCACCGTGCCGATGGCCACCTTGCCGGCATTGCCCTCGAACAGGGCATTGAGTTCCTCGCCGGTGTTGTGGAGTTCCGAGAGCATGGCCTGGGCATGCCGGACCATGACCTCTCCGTACCAGTTCGGATCGAGCCCGCGCGGGTGACGATCAAACAGCTTGACGCCCAGTTGGGCCTCGACATCCCCCAGCAGCTTCGAGGCGGCCGGCTGGCTGATGCCCAGCTGTGCCGCGGCACGATGCAGGTTGCGCTGCTCGTCGAGGGCAAGAAAGAGCTGGAGATGGCGCAACTTTAGTCGTGCCTGCAGGAACCAGTCGTTGTCCAGAGTGCGCATGGCGCCTCTCCGCTTCGTCTATCAATAACGCTTTTGATATTGATTTATTGATCTCTGCATATTGGTTGGTTATGTCAGGGCTGTCTACTGTAGCGACGGTATCCGCGACGACTGCGTCGCTGCGACAACAACAACCCTCCGCAGCAGGAGACGACACATGCCAATCACAACCGCACTTTCCCGTTTGGCGCTGGGTGGCGCCTTGACGCTGGCAGCGCTGGGCGGTGCCCAGGCGCAGGACGACGTCCGTATCGGCTTCATCGTAAAGAAGCCCGAGCAGGCCTGGTTCATCAACGAGCAGCGGGCCGCGACAGAGGTGGGCGAGGAGCTGGGCTTCCGCGTCGTCCGGCTGGGCGGCGAGGATGGCCAGGAGGTGCTCAGCGCCATCGACAACCTCTACTCCCAGGGTGCCCAGGGTTTCGTGATCTGTCCGCCCGACGTACGTTTGGGTTCGGCGGTCATGAATCGCGCCAACCAGTACGGCATGAAGGTGATCACGGTCGACGATCAATTCGTCGACGGCAGCGGCGAACCGCTCGAAGGCGTGCCGCACCTGGGGATGTCCGGCTACAAGATCGGCCGGCAAGTCGGTGAGGCGCTGGCCGCCGAGATCGAGGCGCGCGGCTGGGATCCGCAGCAGGTGGCCGCGCTGCGCATCACCAACAACGAATTACCCACCGCCCGGGAGCGCACCGACGGGGCCACCGACGTGCTGCTCGAGTGGGGCTTCCCGGAGGAGAACGTCTTCGATGCGCCCCAGCAGAACACCGATACCAACAGCGCCTTCTCGGCCGCTTCGCCGGTGCTCTCCCAGCGTGACGACTTCGAGCACTGGATCATCTACGCCCTCAACGAAGAGAGCGTGCTAGGCGGTGTGCGTGCCACCGAGCAGTACGGCCTCGGTGCCGACAATGTGATCGGCGTTGGCATCAACGGTTCCGGGGCGGCCTTCGCCGAGTTCTCGCGCAGCAATCCGACCGGCTTCCACGGCACCGTGGCGGTGAGCTCCACCCAGCACGGGCGCCAGACGGCGGAGAGCCTTTATCGCTGGATCACCGAAGGCGAGGAGCCTCCGGCCAATACCGAGACCACCGGTACCCTGATGACGCGTGACAACTGGCAGGACGTACGCGCCGAACTCGGGCTTTGAGCATGACGGATCACGGTGACCGGGAGAGCGACATGACGGAACCCTATCTCCGCTTCGATGGCATCAGCGTTGTCTTCCCCGGCGTGCGCGCGCTGGACAAGGTCAGCTTCGGGGTTCATGCCGGACAGGTGCATGCCCTGATGGGCGAGAACGGCGCCGGCAAGTCGACGTTGCTCAAGGTGCTCAGCGGCGTCAACCGTGCCAGCGAGGGGGCGCTGTGGCTCGACGGCAAGAGGCATGTATTCGCCAATGCCCGCGAGGCGCTCGGCCAAGGCATTGCCATCATCTATCAGGAGCTGACGCTGGCGCCCAACATGTCGGTGGCCGAGAACCTGCTGCTCGGCCAACTGCCGGCCAGCCTCGGTTTCATCGACCGACGGCGGCTGCGTGTACGGGCAATGCGCATCCTCGAGGAACTCGGCGAAGGCGATATCCACCCCTCGACCAAGGTGCGTGAGCTCTCCATCGGCCAGCAGCAGATGATCGAGATCGGCCGTGCGCTGCTGCGCGATGCTCGCGTCATTGCCTTCGACGAGCCAACCAGCAGCCTGTCGGTGCAGGAGACGCGCCAGCTCGAACGCATCATTGCCCGGCTGCGCGACGAGGGGCGCGTGGTGCTCTACGTGACTCATCGCATGGACGAGGTGTTCGACATGTGCGATGCGGTCACCGTGTTCCGCGACGGCAAGCACATCCGTACCCACGACAGCCTCGATTCGCTCGATCACGACACCCTGGTCAGCGAGATGGTCGGCCGCGACATCGAGGATGTCTACGGCTATCGCGAGCGCCAGCAGGGCGAGGTGGTGCTGGAGATCGATGCCATCGAGGGCCGGGGGCTGAAAGCGCCGGTGAGCTTCGAAGTGAAGCGCGGCGAGGTGTTCGGCCTGTTCGGCCTGGTCGGTGCCGGGCGTAGCGAACTGATGCGGCTGGTGTGCGGCGCCGAGACTGCCCGGGCGGGCGAGGTGCGCTTCCAGGGGGTGGCGCGTCGCTTCGCGAGCACCGGCGAAGCCATTCGCCAGGGCATCGCCATGTGCCCCGAGGACCGAAAGTCCCAGGGCATCTTTCCGGTGGCCAGCGTAGCCGACAACCTCAATATCAGCTGCAGGCGCTTCTTCAAGCGCTGGGGGCTGCTACGTGATCCGCGACGCGAGCGCACCAACGCCGAGGAGTACATCAGGCGGCTTAGCATCAAGACGCCGGGACCGCGCACGCCCATCGGCACGCTCTCCGGCGGTAACCAGCAGAAGGTGATCCTGGCGCGCTGGCTGGCCGAGAAGATCGACCTGTTCGTGGTCGACGAGCCGACCCGCGGCATCGACGTGGGCGCGCGTCGCGACATCTACTCCCTGCTCTACGACCTGGCCGAGCAGGGCAAGAGCGTCATCGTGATCTCCAGCGACCTGGCCGAAGTGAGTTCCATCTGCGACCGCATCGGCGTCATGCGCGACGGCGCCCTGGTCGAGGTCGTGCCGCGCCACGAGGCCACCCAGGAACGCCTGCTGGGGCTGGCCCTGCCCGCCTGACGACTCGCCCGACAACATCAACGACAGAGAGAGACGCCATGACAACCCACAAATTTGCCGGGCGGGGCGGTAGCGTGGCTGCCGCTCCGCCGCGCCGGGGGCTGCCCAAGCCCCTGCGCACCCTGCTCGACACCTCCGGCCTGATCGCCATCTTCGTGATTCTGTTCGTGGCGCTGGCCGTGTTCATCCCGGGCTTTCTCACCGGGCGCAACATGGTGGGCCTGCTGCTCTCCATCACCCTGATCGGCACCATCGCCACCACCATGATGATGGTGCTGGCACTGGGCGAAGTCGATCTCTCGGTGGCGTCCATCGTCGCCTTTGCCGGCGTCGTCGCTGCCGTGGTCACCTCGACCTCCGGCAGCGTGGTGATCGGCGTGCTCGGCGGCGTGCTCGCCGGGGGGCGGTGGGGGCCTTCAACGGCTTCGTGGTGGCGAAGTTCGGCATCAACTCGTTGATCGCTACCCTCGCCGCCATGGAGTTCGTGCGCGGCCTGGCCTACATCACCTCCGGCGGCGACGCGGTGATGATCACCGTGCCCGAGTTCTTCGATCTCGGCAGCGCCTCCTTCCTCGGTCTGACCCTGCCGGTGTGGACCATGATCGCCTGCTTCGTGATCTTCGGTGTGCTGCTCAACATGACCGCCTTCGGGCGCAACGTGCTGGCCACCGGCGGCAACGCCGAGGCGGCAGCGCTGGCCGGGGTTAATGTGCGCCGGCTCAAGGTCATCGTCTTCGGCCTGCAGGGTGTGGTGGCGGGCATCGCCGGCGTGTTGCTCGCCTCGCGCATGGGGCTCGGCGATCCCAATACCTCGATGGGCCTGGAGTTGGCGGTGATCTCGGCCTGCGTGCTGGGCGGCGTGGCGCTTTCCGGCGGCGTGGCCACCATCACCGGCGTGTTGGTGGGCGTGCTGATCATGGGTTGCGTGCAGAACGCCATGGGCCTGCTCAACGTGCCCACTTTCTATCAGTACCTGGTACGCGGCGCGATCCTGCTGCTGGCGGTGATGTTCGACCGCTGGAAGCAGACCCGACGTCAGCGTGCGTGATCCTTCGGCTTCAGGAGACCTCGTATGACCGACCGCAAGCGTCCCTTGCGCAGCGCCCAGTGGTTCGGCACCGCCGACAAGAACGGCTTCATGTACCGCAGCTGGATGAAGAACCAGGGCATTCCGGACCACGAGTTCCAGGGCAAGCCGATCATCGGCATCTGCAATACCTGGTCGGAGCTCACGCCCTGCAATGCGCACTTCCGCAAGCTGGCCGAACACGTCAAGAAGGGGGTGCTCGAAGCGGGCGGCTACCCGGTTGAGTTCCCTGTGTTCTCCAACGGCGAGTCGCTGTTGCGGCCCACGGCCATGTTCACCCGCAACCTGGCGAGCATGGACGTGGAGGAGTCGATCCGCGGCAACCCGCTGGACGCGGTGGTGCTGCTGGTGGGCTGCGACAAGACCACGCCGGCGCTGCTGATGGGGGCGGCGAGCTGCGACATCCCCACTATCGTGGTCAGCGGTGGGCCGATGCTCAACGGCAAGCACGAGGGCCGCGATATCGGTTCGGGCACCGTGGTCTGGCAGCTCTCCGAGCAGGTCAAGGCGGGCAAGATCTCGATTCATGAGTTCATGGCCGCCGAGGCCGGCATGTCGCGTTCGGCGGGCACCTGCAACACCATGGGCACGGCCTCGACCATGGCCTGCATGGCGGAATCGCTGGGCACCTCGCTGCCGCACAACGCGGCAATCCCCGCGGTGGATTCCCGGCGCTACGTGCTGGCGCATCTCTCCGGCAATCGCATCGTCGAGATGGTCTGGGAGGACCTGCGCCTCTCCAAGGTACTGACGCGGGAGGCCTTCGAAAACGCCATTCGTACCAACGCCGCCATCGGTGGCTCGACCAATGCCGTGATCCATCTCAAGGCGATCGCCGGGCGCATCGGCGTCGAGCTCGACCTCGACGACTGGAGCCGAGTCGGCCGCGGCACGCCAACCATCGTCGACCTGCAGCCCTCGGGGCGCTTCCTGATGGAGGAGTTCTATTACGCCGGCGGCCTGCCCGCGGTGCTGCGCCGGCTGGGCGAGGCCGAGCGTCTGCCGCACAAGAATGCGCTGACGGTCAATGGCCGGACATTGTGGGACAACGTCAAGGACGCCCCGCTCTACAACGACGAGGTCATCCGCCCGCTGGACAATCCCCTTCGCGAGGATGGCGGCATGTGCGTGCTGCGCGGCAACCTCGCCCCGCGCGGGGCGGTGCTCAAGCCCTCGGCGGCGAGCCCCGAGCTGATGACCCATCGCGGCCGGGCGGTGGTGTTCGAGGATTTCGACGACTACAAGGCGCGCATCAACGACCCCGAGCTGGAGGTCGATGCCAGCAGCGTGCTGGTAATGAAGAACTGCGGGCCACGCGGCTATCACGGCATGGCCGAGGTCGGCAACATGGGCCTGCCGGTGAAGCTGCTCGAACAGGGTGTGACCGACATGGTGCGCATCTCCGATGCGCGCATGAGCGGCACCGCCTACGGCACCGTGGTGCTGCACGTGGCTCCCGAGTCGGCCGCCGGCGGGCCGCTCGCCGCGGTGCGCAACGGTGACTGGATCGAGCTCGACTGCGATGCCGGCACGCTGCACCTGGAGGTCGACGATGCCGAACTCGAGGCGCGTCTGGCCCAGCGCGACCCTACCGCCGAGTCGCGCCGGATCGCCAGCGACGGCGGCTATCGCCAGCTCTATATCGAGCGGGTGCTGCAGGCCGACGAGGGCTGCGACTTCGACTTCCTGCGCGGCTCGCGCGGGGCCGAAGTGCCAAGGCATTCCCATTGAGTCGGTTGGCAGGAGCGCGAAGCATGGTCGAAGGGGCGGTGGTGCAATGCGTATGGCGGGGCAGGGCGCAGCTGGGCGAAGGCCCGCTGTGGTGTCCCGAGCGGGGCGAAGCCGGCCAACTGCTGTTCGTCGATATCATCCGGTGCAGCCTCTTTGTGCACGACATCGCCGGCGGCACGACCCGCGGCTGGCCGCTCGAGGAAGCGTGCTGCTGGCTGGTGCCGCGTGCCGACGGCGACGGCTTCATCGCCGGGCTCGCCTCGCGGCTGGTGCACCTGCGCCTCGACGAGAATGGGCCGCACATTGTCGGCGACTGGGCCACCCCCGACGAGCCGGCGGGCAATCGCTTCAACGACGCGGCGGTGGACGCTCAAGGTCGGCTCTGGTTCGGTTCGATGAAGGAGGGCGAGAGCAAGAACGACGAGCCCGGACGTGGCTCTCTCTACTGCCTCGATGGCGCGGGCCTGCGCCGGGTCGACCGCGGCTATGGTGTGGCCAACGGGCCCGCCGTCAGCCCCGACGGCAGGACGCTCTACCACAGCGATACGGCGGCCGGCATCGTCTATGCCTTCGATCTTGCCGACGATGGGACACTGGCCGGCAGGCGCGAGCATCTGCGTTTCCACGGTACCCAGGGCTACCCGGACGGCATGACCTGCGACGCCGAGGGCGGCCTGTGGGTCGCCCACTGGGGCGGCGGGCGGGTCAGCCGCTTCCTGCCCGACGGCACCCTGGACGAGACCCTGATCCTGCCCGCCTCGCGGGTAACCTCCTGCGCCTTCGGCGGGCTCGAGCTGGACCAGCTCTTCATCACCACCGCTGCCGATGGCCGCGATCAGGAGGCGCTGGCGGGCAGCTTGTTCCGCGTGGCCCTCGGGGTGCGGGGAGTGGCCTCGCCCATGTTCGTCGCCTAGTTAGTCCGTCATTTGGCTCAATTCCAGCCAGCTGCCCAATGTACCGTCGCCGGGCTCGATGCCCAGCGCGTCGGCGGTGCCCTGCAGTACCTCGCGGGCTGCCAGGAAGGCCTCGCGAGGCTGGCGGGCGCGAATCGCCTCCATCACCCGACGATGACGCTCGAAGCTGGCCTCGGGGTCGACGGTACTGTCGTTGGAGATTTCCACCAGCAGATGGATCGATGGGCGCAGGATATGCGAGAGCTGCGCCCAGACGATGTTGTGGCTGGCCTTGAAGATGGCCACATGGAAGGCGACATCATAATCGCTGTAGCGTTGCTTCTCTTCGGCACTCTCGGCATGCAGGTGACGGCTCATGCCCTCCAGCGCCTCCTCGATGGCCACCAGGTCGAGGGCCTTGGCGCGCCGCGCGGCCGTCATTGCCACGTAGGGCTCGACGTCCAGGCGGAAGGCCAGAATCTCACGCTGGATGCGCGGGTTGGGCGAGGCATAGCGGGTCATCCAATCGGTCACCGAAGGATCGAGAATGTTCCACTCCTCGTAGTCGCGCACCTTGGAGCCATGGCCCGAGATTCGCGCAATGATGCCGACATCGACCAACTGGCGCAGGTCACTCCTCACCGCCGAGCGGTTGATGGCGAACTGCTCGCAGAGGTCGATCTCCTTGGGCACGAAGTCGCCGGGCTGGTAGCGTCCGGAAAAGATGGCTTCGGCGAGGTACTCCACCACGCTGGGGCGGGCAGGCTTGGCGTTGCGCTTGGGTGGCTTGGCGGTCATGGCAGCTCATATCAATGATTTGCCACGAAAAGTGCCATATGTTCAACATATAGACAATGCGGCCTAGGTCGCAACGACAGGGCGGGAGTGCCGCCTTGCCGTTGCGCAGGCACTTTTCGTACGAAGCCTAACGGCGATGGGCTCGCCACTGGCGTATGCCGAAGGTCCAGGGCGGCAGCTTGTCGGAACGGTCGACGCGGTTGACCAGCGCACCCAGCGCCGGCGTGGCGATGGTCACGCTGTCGCCGATATGGTGGGTGAAGCCCTGGCCCTCGCCATCGCGATCCTGGATCGGCGAGAACATGGTGCCAAGGAACAGCATGAAGCCGTCCGGGTACTGGTGGTGGGCGCCGACGGTCTGGCGCACCAGGTCCAGCGGATCGCGGCTGATCTCGCGCATGTCACTCTCGCCTTCGAGCAGGAAGCCGTCGTCCTCGCCCTCGATGCGCAGCGTCACGTGGGCCTGGCGCACGCTGTCCAGCGTGAAGCGTTCGTCGAACAGGCGGATGAACGGACCGATGGCGCAGGAGGCATTGTTGTCCTTGGCCTTGCCCAGCAGCAGGGCGCTGCGGCCCTCGATATCGCGCAGGTTGACGTCGTTGCCCAGCGTGGCGCCCTTGGCTTTTCCCTTGGCATCCACCGCCAGCACGATTTCCGGCTCGGGATTGTTCCACTCTGAGGCCGGATGCAGGCCGACGCGGGCACCGAATCCCACCGACGAGAACGGCTGCGCCTTGGTGAACACCTCGGCGTCGGGGCCGAGGCCCACCTCCATGTACTGGGACCAGGCGCCGCGCACCTGCAGCGCTGCCTTGAGTGCCATGGCCTCGTCGGAGCCCGGTGCGATGCGCGACAGGTCCTGGCCGATCATCTCGTTGAGCTCACTGCGCAGCTGGCTGGCCTTTGCCGCATCGCCGCCGGCCTGCTCCTCGATCACCCGCTCCAGCAGGCTCACGGCGAAGGTCACGCCGCAAGCCTTGATCGCCTGCACGTCGCAGGGGGCAAGCAGGTAAGGGGTGACTTGCGGTTCGGCCAGTGAGTTCTGCAGCAGGGGTGCCACCGGGCCCAGCGATTCGCCTTCGGCACGCCGCGCGAAGTCGGCGGCATCGTCGCGGTCGAGCAGGTCGGCCATGCAGTCGCACTGGGCGGAAATGTCGATCACCTCCCCCTGGCGCACCACCACCAGAGCCGGGCCCTCATCGCGCCATACGCGCCCCACCAGCAGAGCCTGCTCCACGTCCTGGGGAAGATAAGCGGTCGTCTTGTTGTCGTTCACGTCTCAAGCCTCGCGTTTGCCATCAACCAACCGTGACACACCCCAAGGATTGCCGTCACGCAGTACCTCGGGCAGCAGGCCCTGCGGCAGTGCCTGGTAGCACACCGGACGCAGGAAGCGGAAGATCGCCGCGCTGCCCACCGAGGTGGTGAGTGAGTCGGAGGTGGCCGGGAACGGGCCGCCGTGGACCATGGCGTGGCATACCTCGACCCCGGTGGGCCAGCCGTTGGCGAGGATCCGCCCCGCCTTGCGCTCGAGGATCGGCAGCAGGGCTTTTGCCGCGTCCAGGTCACCGTCGTCCATCTGCAGCGTGGCGGTGAGCTGGCCTTCGAGCTGCGAGGCAACTTGGCGCATCTCGTTCTGATCCGCGCACTCGATCACCAGCGAGGTGGCGCCGAACACCTCCTCCTGAAGCTCGGGATCAGCGAGGAAGTCAGCCGCCGTGGTGACGAACAGTCCCGCCTGGCAGGAGTGAGCCGATTCACCGACCTGGCCACGCGCCGCTTCGCGTACCTTGCTGTTAGAGGAGAGCCGGCCCACGCCCTGCTCGTAGGCCGCGTGGATGCCCGGGGTGAGCATGGTCTGGGCGGCGCTGCCTGTCACGGCATCGCCCGCCGCCTCGACGAAGGCGTCGAGCTCAGGGCCCTTCACCGCGATGACCAGGCCCGGGTTGGTGCAGAACTGGCCGGCGCCCATGTTGAGCGAGGCGACGAAGCCCTCGGCGAGCGTCGCCCCGCGAGCGCGCAGCGCCTCGGGCAGCAGGAACACCGGGTTGATCGAGCTCATCTCGGCGTAGACCGGGATCGGTTGGGGGCGGGCCTGGGCGGTTTTCATCAAGGCCGTGCCGCCACCGCGGGAGCCGGTGAAGCCGACGGCTTGAATGCGCGGGTCGGCGACCAGGGCCTGGCCGATCTCGTTACCCGAACCGAACAGCAGCGAGAACACGCCTTCCGGCAGGTCGCGTTTCTCGACGGCGCGCTGCACGGCACGACCGACCAGCTCGGAGGTGCCAGGGTGGGCGGAGTGACCCTTGACGATCACCGGGCAGCCGGCGGCCAGCGCCGAGGCGGTATCGCCGCCGGCCACGGAGAAGGCCAGCGGGAAGTTCGAGGCGCCGAACACGGCGACGGGGCCGAGCGGAATGTGGCGCTGGCGCAGGTCGGCGCGGGGCATCGGCTGGCGCTCGGGCAGCGCCGGATCGAGGCGCAGGTCAAGCCATTCGCCGGCGCGCACCACCGAGGCGAACAGGCGCAGCTGGCCGCAGGTGCGGCCGCGCTCGCCTTCGAGGCGCGCCCGGGGCAAGCCGGTCTCGGCGATGGCGCGCTCGATCAGTTCGTCGCCGATGGCCTCGATCTCGCTGGCCACGGTTTCGAGAAACGCCGCACGCTGCTCCAGCGTCGTCTCGCGGTAGGTGCCGAACGCCGCCTCGGCCAGCGCACAGGCGCGCTCGACCTCGGCCTGGGTGCCGCCGGCATAGGTAGGCGCGAGCTGCTCGCCGGTGGCGGGGTTGACGGCGTGGATGGGCGTGGAACTGCCGCTGACGGCCTCGCGGCCGATCAGCATCTTGCCTTCCAGGGACATGGTGGGCTCCTACGGTTGTTGTCGATGAATGACTCGGACCGACGGGCGCATTTCCAGACGCCCGGGAGTATCCTGCGTGAGGCTCCGACTAAGTTCAATCTCTTAACTTATATGTTGGGTTGGACTTTGGTCGCAGTGTCCTGGCCGGACAAGGCCGACAGGACACGAAGTTAACCTTGGATGATCCTGGCCGCCGGAGCAAGAAGGGGAGAGCCAGAGCCTGGCACTAGATCAGGTCGCTCGGACCGTGAATGATGCTGGCCAGAACCTGGGCCGCGGCGCCGCGGGCGGCGATGAAGGTGGAGTCCTCGATCACCCGCAGGGGGACCTGCTGGGTCGTTCCCAACAACCTGTTCTGGTTGGCCTTGAAGTAGTCGAGGGCGGGAGACAGCAACGCTTCACCGAGCCGGGTCAGCGAGCCGCCCAGTACGATTTCCGAGGGGTTCTGGGTATGGTGAAGGTTGAGCAGCAGAATGCCCAGCGCTTCGCCGGCCCGGCGAAGCGTGACCTGCACGTCGGGATCATTGAGGCGGGGCAGCAGGGTTTCGATGAGGTCCTGCTCTTCGGCGATGCCCAGCGCGGCCCGAATCGACCAGCCGCTGACCAGGGTTTCGGCACAACCGCGGTTGCCACAATGGCAGTAGAGACCGCCGGGTTGCAGCACGGTGTGGCCGATCTCACCGGCCAGACCCTGAACGCCGCGGGCCACCAGGGGCAAGTGGCTGCCCTCGACCATACCGCTGCCGATACCGGTGCCGGCGCTGACGTACATCAGCGATTCGGGGATATTGCCGGTGCGGAAGTAGAGTTCACCGAAGGCGGCCGACTTGGCTTCGTTGTCCATCAGCCAGGTGCCTTCCAGGTGCGGCAGGTGAGGGCGCAGCAGGTCGAGAAAGCGAATGTCGCGCCAACCCAGGTTGGGCGCCAGGCGTAGTACGGATTTGCCCGGTGCGATGGGACCTGGCAGTGCGACCCCCAGCCCCAGGCAGTGGCGACCCTTCACCGAAGCAGTGTGCATCAGTCCGCGCAGCAGTTCCGCGAGCAGCTCGGCGGTGACCTCCGGCGTGGTGGGAACGAGGTGCTCGTGGTGCGACTCGAGTACCTGGCCGGAGAGGGTACAGGCCACCAAGCGCAGGCCGTGCACGCCCACTTCGGCACCGAACAGGACATGGTTGTCGTCATTGAGGTGCAGGGCGCGCCCCGGTCGGCCGCCGCTACTCTTCTGCAGCTCGCCCTCGCGCAGCCAGCCTTGATGCAGCAGCGACTGTACGCCGGCGCCGACGGTGGCCTTGGTGAGTTGGGCCAGGGTGGCGATGTCGGCCCGGGTGAGTCCGGGAGTACGACGTACCAGTTCGAGGATGGCGCTGCGATTGAGCCGTTTGAGGAAGTGTAGGTCGCCCGCTTTGTGCTGGTAGCTGGTTGACATGTGAATGAGCCCTGCAATTGGCACATCGGGGCGCCGCGGAAAGTGAAAGCCGAACGTGTTTCGTCGCGCACCGATGATGCCATTCGATGGGGAGGCGCGCGAGGTTTTCACCAAGACGTTCACGGTGCGGATGTCGTCGGTTGGTTTCAAGATTAAACGAATTCCGATTCATCATCTACGCTTCTATCGGCCGAGGCATGCCCAAAAATGAGACGTAACTGTTCTTTCCCGGTGAATAAAAGGGATTTAGACCAACGTCTCATTGTCGCTTTGCAAGGTGATGTTCATTCTGCCGCTTAGTAAAGAGATAAAACTAAGTGGAGAAAGCATGAACAACGACGCGGCGCGTTACCCCAGCCTCGAGCAGCGGGTGGTCTTCATTACTGGCGGCGGTAGCGGCATCGGCGCCGAGCTGACCCGATCCTTTCATCGACAGGGGGCTCGAGTCGCTTTCGTTGACATCGATGACGCCTCCAGCCAGGCGCTGGTGGAACAGCTCAAGGCGGAAACCGGTCGGGCACCGCATTACTGGCGCTGCGACATTCGCGATGTCGAGGCCCTGCAAGGTGTGATCGCCGAGGTGGGGCGTGAGCTGGGACCGATCCACACCCTGGTCAACAACGCCGCCAACGACGATCGCCATACCTGGCAGGAGGTCGACGTCGCCTACTGGGACGAGCGCATGTCGCTCAACTTGCGGCCGATGTTCTTCGCCGCGCAGGCAGCGGCTCACCAGATGATCGAGGCCGGCGGCGGTTCGATCGTCAATTTCGGCTCGATTAGCGTGCAGATGGCCATTCCCGAATTGTCGACCTACGTCACGGCCAAGGCTGCCGTGCATGGGCTGACCCGCAGCCTGGCCCGCGACCTGGGGCGCTACAACATTCGCGTCAACACCCTGGTGCCCGGCTCGATCCTGACCGAGCGTCAACTGCAGAAGTGGATAGGCCCGGAGGAGGAGGCGTCGATCCAGGCCCATCAGTGCCTGAAGCTGCGACTCGAGCCTCGGCACATCGCCCCGGTCGCACTGTTCCTGGCCAGCGCCGAGAGCGCGGCAATCACCGGCCAGGAACTCGCCGTGGACGGTGGTTGGGGCTGAGCTGCAAAGGTTCGCCAACGACAAACGTTGGCAGCAACGTTCATAACCACGTTTACAACAAGATTCGCAACAACGAGGTGCATTCATGCGCTTACAACACAACAAGGAGCTCGCCATGCACATGTCAAAACAACGCGCGTCTCAGCCGGCGCGCGGAAAGCGCTGGCTGGCCGCGGCGCTTGCCGTCTCTTCCGGACTTGCGGCGTTCGTCGCGGCAGCCGATACCACCGTGCGGGTACTGCGGGTCGAGATCAGTGACGTCGAGAAGCAGTACTATGCCGATGTCGTCGCCGAGTACGAGGCGCAGAATCCAGGCGTCAATGTGGTCTTCGAGTACATCGCCAACGAGGCCTACAAGACGCGTCTGCCCACCCTGCTGCAATCCAACCAGCGCCCCGACATCTTCTACAGCTGGGGCGGCGAGGGGCTGCGCGACCAGGTCGAGGCGGGCTTCGTGCGCGACCTCACCGAGGAGATGCAGGATGGTTGGCAGGATCTCTACCCCGAGTCGGCCGTGCGCGCCTTCACCCTGGACGATCGTGTCTACGGCGCGCCGCTCTATGCCACCGTGGTGGGCTTTTGGGCCAATACCGCACTGACCGAGCAGGCCGGCGTCGATATCGACGCCATCGAGACCTGGGAAGATCTGCAGCAGGCGGTGACCACCCTGCGCGAAAGCGGCATCACTCCTGCTGTGGTGGGCGGTCAGGATGGCTGGCCGATGCACTTCTACTGGGGCTACCTGGCCACGCGGCTGGCCGGCGGTGAGGGCATCGAGGCGGCCAAGCAGGGCGAGAACGGCGGCTTCGAGGGCGAGCCCTTCGTGCGTGCCGGCGAGCTATTGCAGGCGTTCGTCGAACTCAATCCCTTCCAGTCGGGCTTCATGGCGACTTCCTACGAGCGCGCCAGCGCCATGTTCGGCGATGGCGAGGCGGCCCTGCACCTGATGGGTGACTGGGACTACATCCCCTCCAAGGAGCGCTCGATGACGGGCGAGGGCGTGCCCGACGAGGACCTCGAGTTCATTCGCTTTCCCCGGGTGGACGATGGCGCCGGCAACGATGACAGCTTCGGCGGCATGAACGGCTTCGCCGTGACCCGCGACGCTTCCGACGAGGCGGTGGACTTCCTGCGCTTCCTGCTCAACGAGGAGAACCAGCGCGAGGCGGCGCGGCTCGGCATCTTCGTGCCGGTAGCCCACGGCTCCGAGGAGGAACTCGATACGCCCTATGCGCGCAAGGTGGCGCAGATCCTCAGCGAATCCAACTTCCATCAGGTGTTCCTCGACCAGGCGCTGGGCACTTCCGTCGGTGCCACGGTAAACGACATCAGCGGCGACCTGGCGCAGGGCGAGATCACGCCCGAGGAGGCGGCTGCCCAGGTCGAAGAGGCCTGGATGTTCCGCTGAGCCGTTCGTCGGACGCATCCACGAACCCTGAGCATGCCCGGTGCCGCGCTCACGCCGCGCCGGGCCCCGTTCTCCGAAGGGAATCCGCCATGAGTACCCTGACCCGACCTGCCGTGCACAGGAGAAGCAACACCGATCGCCTGCGGCAGGGGCTGGCCAACGGCAAGTTCACCGCCGTGCTGATCCTGCTGCCCCCGGCGCTGATCCTGTTCTCGCTGTTCGTCATCCTGCCGCTGGCCGATGCAGCCTACTACAGTGCCTTCTCCTGGAACGGCTACGGCACGCCGACCAACTTCGTCGGCACCCAGAACTACGAGCGGCTGCTCGACCACTCGGTGTTCCATACTGCGCTGTGGAACACCGCCAAGCTGATTCTCGTCTCGCTGCTGCTGCAGATGCCGCTGGCGCTGGGCCTGGCGCTGCTGGTGTATCGCAAGACCCCGACCAACACCCTGTTCCGGCTGGTGTTCTTCCTGCCCTACATTCTAGCTGAGGTGGCCGCCGGGCTGATCTGGAGTTTCGTCTTCGACGGCGACTATGGCATCACCGCCTTCATGTTCCAGGCCCTGGGACAGGAGTCGGTCTACGTGCTGGCCGATCGCCAGTGGGCTTTCCCGGCGATCATGACGGTGATCGTATGGAAGTACTTCGGCTTCCACATGATGATCTACATCGCCGCGCTGCAGAGCGTGCCCAAGGACCTGATCGAAGCGGCCAAGCTCGAGGGTGCCAAGCCGCGTCAGGTGGCGCTGTTCGTGCAGATCCCGCTGATCAAGCACGCCATCGTGGTGAGCGGCTTCTTCGCCATCATCGGTTCGCTGCAGATCTTCGACATCATCATCCCGATGACCAACGGCGGGCCGTCCAACTCGACCCATACCATCGTCACCTACCTCTACACCTTCGGCCTGTCGCGGCTCAACATCGGCTTCGGTAGCGCCGCCGCCGTGGTGCTGTTCGTGCTCGCCATCGGCATCGCGCTGTTCTACCAGCGCGCCACGGCGAAGGAGGAGCGGACATGAGCAGCGCGACCTTCCGCAACACCCTGCGCGTGATCGTGTTGATCCTGGTGGCCAGCCTGGTCATCGGCCCGCTGCTGGCGTCCTTCTTCGGCGGCTTCAAGAGCAACGCCGAGCTGCGCACCAATCCGCTGTGGCTGCCCGACGCCTGGAATCCGCAGAACTACGTTGCGATCTTCCTCGACGGCAATTTCTGGCGCTACATGGGCAACTCGTTCTTCATCTCGTCGATGACGGTGCTGCTGACCCTGGTAGTGGGCGCGGCGGCGGCCTACGTGTTCTCGCAGATCCGCTTCTTCGGCTCGAGGATGATCCACTCCTACCTGCTGCTGGGGCTGATGTTCCCCTTCGCTGCGGCGATCCTGCCGCTGTTCATCAAGGTGCGCGACCTGGGTCTGCTGGATACCTACTGGGCGGTGATCCTGCCGCAGACCGCCTTCGGTCTGTCGCTGGCGATCCTGCTGTTCAAGGCGTTCTTCGATCAGCTGCCCAAGGAGCTGTTCGAGGCCGCCTACGTCGATGGCTGCAGTTACCTGCGCTTCTTCTGGTCGTTCACCTTGCCGCTGTCGACGCCGATCCTGGCCACCGTGGGGGTGTTCGTCTTCGTGCAGAGCTGGAACAACTTCCTGCTGCCGCTGGTGGTGCTCAACGACCGCTCCATCTACACCTGGCCGCTGGGCATGATGCAGTTCCAGGGCGAGTACCTGACCCAGTGGAACATGATCCTGGCGTTCGTGACGCTGACCATCACGCCGGCGGTGATCTTCTTCCTCGCCGCGCAGAAATACATCGTGGCCGGACTGACCGGCGGCTCCGTCAAGGGATGACACCGATGACCGATACCATCCGCAACCCGATTCTCCCCGGCTTCAACCCCGATCCCTCGATCTGCCGGGTCGGTGAGGACTACTACATCGCCACCTCCACCTTCGAGTGGTACCCGGGGGTGCAGATCCACCACTCGCGGGACCTGGCCAACTGGCGGCTGGTGAGCCGGCCGCTGGCCCGGGCCGCCCAGCTCGACATGCGCGGCAATCCCGACTCCTGCGGCATCTGGGCACCTTGCCTGACCATGCCGACGGCTTGTTCTGGCTGATCTACACCGACATGAAGCGCTACGAGGGCAACTTCAAGGACGGCCACAACTACCTGGTCACCGCGCCCGCCATCGAGGGACCCTGGAGCGATCCGGTGTATCTCAACTCCAGCGGCTTCGACCCCTCGCTGTTCCACGATGACGACGGCCGCAAGTGGCTGGTCAACCTCAAGTGGGACTATCGCCAGCGCGAGGGCGGTGACCGTTTCGGTGGCATCCTGCTGCAGGAGTACGACGTCGAGCGCAGGCAACTGGTCGGCCCGATCCGCAACATCTTCGCCGGCACCGAGATGAAGCTCACCGAGGGGCCGCACCTCTATCGCCGCGACGGCTGGTACCACCTGTTGGTGGCCGAGGGCGGTACCGGCTACGACCACGCCGTGACCATGGCGCGCTCGCGCGAGATCGCCGGCCCCTATGAGGTACACCCGGACAACCCGGTGCTGACCACACGCCAGGATCCGGACAACCCGCTGCAGCGCGCCGGCCACGCCGATCTAGTCGATACGCCGGAAGGCGGGACTTTCATGGTGCACCTGTGCGGACGGCCGCTGCCCGGCACGCGCCGCTCGCCGCTGGGACGCGAGACGGCGATCCAGCGTGTCGAGTGGGGTGAGGATGGCTGGCTGCGCCTGGCCCATGGCGGCAATGCGCCGGCACTGGAGATTGCCATTTCTAGTGTCAAGAACGGTGTGACGCAGCAGGCCCCGGCCGAGGAGGAGCGCTACACCTTCGCACCCGGCGCGCTGCCGGCGGACTTCCAGTGGCTGCGCAGCCCCGAGCCCGAGCGGCTGTTCTCGCTCGACGCGCGGCCCGGCTACCTGCGCCTTTTCGGTCGCGAGTCGGTGGGCTCCTGGTTCGAGCAGGCGCTGGTGGCAAGGCGCCAGGACAGCTGGCACTGTGGCGCCGAGACCGAACTCGAATTCGAGCCCGACGACATCCAGCAGTTCGCCGGTCTGATCGCCTACTACAACCGCTTCAAGTTCCACTATCTCGCGGTGAGCCTGAACGATGAGGGCGACAAGATGCTCAGCGTGATGAGCTGCCACGACGAGTGGCCCAGCGGGCAGCTCGACATCGCCGAGGCCGGCGTGGCGCTCGAGCCTGGCCTGTCGGTGCGTCTCGGCCTCGATATCCGCGAACGCGAGTTGCAGTTCCGCTTCGCTCAGGGCAGCACCGGGTGGCAGCCGGTCGGTCCGGTGCTGGACGCCGGGCTGCTCTCGGACGAAGGCAGCGGTCGCGCCCACGGCTACTTCACCGGCAACTTCCTGGGCATGGCGGCTCATGACATCAGCGGGCGCGCCACGCCGGCGGACTTCGCCGCGTTCCGCTATCGCCGCAATGCCCGCTGAACCCGATTACGCCCACAACCAAACATAACAGGCGCCAAGACGAGACATGCTATGGCTGACGTAACCCTGGTCGACATCGAGAAGACCTTCCGTGGCAAGACCACGGTCATCCCCAACCTCAACCTGCGCATCGAGGATGGCTCCTTCACCGTGCTGGTGGGCCCTTCCGGCTGCGGCAAGTCGACCTTGCTGCGCATGATCGCCGGCCTCGAGACGGTGACGCGGGGCGCCATCTCCATCGGCGGGCGCGACGTCACCACCGCCGAGCCCAGCGAGCGCAACATCGCCATGGTGTTCCAGTCCTATGCGCTCTATCCGCACATGACGGTGGCGCGCAACATCGACTTCGGCATGCGCCTGGCCAAGGTTCCCGCCGAGGAGCGCCGCGCCAAGGTGGCCGAGGCGGCGCGCCTGCTCAACCTGGAGGAACTGCTCGAGCGCAAGCCGGCCGAGCTCTCCGGCGGGCAGCGCCAGCGCGTGGCCATCGGTCGCGCCATCGTGCGCAACCCCGGCGTGTTCCTGTTCGACGAACCGCTCTCCAACCTCGATGCGGCGCTGCGCAACCGCATGCGCGTGGAACTGGCCGAGCTGCACCAGCGGCTCGACGCCACCATGATCTACGTCACCCACGACCAGGTCGAGGCGATGACCCTGGCCGACTGCATCGTGGTGATGAACGCCGGCCAGATCGAGCAGGTCGGTACGCCGATGACGCTCTACCAGCGGCCCGAGACGCTGTTCGTGGCCGGCTTCATCGGCTCGCCGAAGATGAACCTGATCGAGGGCGAGGTGGCCAAGGCCTATGGCGCCACCACGCTCGGCATTCGCCCGGAGCACCTCGAGGTGAGCCATGAGGCAGGCGAGTGGCGCACCCGGGTGAGGGTGGTCGAGATGCTTGGTGCCGATGCCTTCGCCTATGTCGACAGCGATGTCACCGGCCCGCTCACCGTGCGCCTACCCGGCGACGCCGAGGTGCGCAGCGGTGACGTGCTCTACCTGACGCCGCGCCATGAGCTGCTGCACGCCTTCGGCCTCGATGGGCGGCGATTGCCGGACGAAGCCTTGGCCAGGTTTCGGGCCACCATCGCCTGAACCGGGGGGAGCGAAACGCCATGACGATCACACTCGACAACGGCAGGCTGCGGCTGGTGGTCAACCCGCTGGTCGGTGGCTCCGTGGTGCGCTTCGACAGGCTCACCGAGCACGGCCCCGAGCCGCTGATGCGCCCGGGCGACGACACCGAGCGCGACCCCAACCGACTTGCCCTGTATCCGCTGGTGCCGTGGTCCAACCGTATCGGCGGGGGCGGCTTCACCTGGCAGGGTCGCCACTATCCGCTTGAGGCCAATCTTCCCGGCGAACCCCTGCCGATCCACGGTGACGGTTGGCAACAGGCCTGGCAGGTGGAAGAGCAGAGCGACACGCTGCTGAAACTCGGCCTGCGCTCCTCGCACCAGCCACCGTTCGACTACCGGGCGGAGCTGACCTATCGCCTGGCGGACGACACGCTCGAGGTGGCCCTCGCCGTGACCCATCTGGGAGAGCCGCCGGTTCCCTATGGCCTGGGCCTGCATCCCTGGTTCCCGCGCAGCGCCGACGTGCGTCTCGAGGCTACCGCCGAGGGGGTGTGGGAGGTCGACGCCGACCAATTGCCCACCGGGTGGCGTCGGCTCGAGGCAACCGAGAGCTGGAACTTCTCGCGGGGCAAGAGGCTGCCGAGCGACAGGATCGACAACCTCTTCACCGGCTGGAACGGTCGGGCCGAGCTGAGTTGGCCCGAGCGCGGCGTGACGCTCGAGGTGCGTGCCGATACCTCGCGCTATCTGGTTTTCTCGCCCGGTGCGCAGGCGGATTTCTTCTGCTTCGAGCCGGTGTCCCACGACGTCGATGCCCACCGTTTCACCGACTCTCCCTCCCAGGGCCTTACCTCCGAAGGGACGGGCCTGGTGACTCTGGGGAAGGGGAGCGCTGTACGATGCGCTGCCGCATTCGCTGTCTCGTCGGTTCCTGAATCCACCCATCGCTATGGAGGAGCTGTAACGTTAACGCCTCGATCACTTAGTTCAAAGTTTTTACCAATAACAATGCCACCATTTACAGGAGCAAAACAGTGCACAAAACAATGAAAGCGCCTCGTCACGTCATGCATCCCCTGTCCCGCCTGGGTCTGATCGGGCTTGGCTGTCTCGCCTTGGGTAGCGTCCAGGCGCAGGAGGACTTTACCTCGGGAATCGATTTTACCGGCTATGCGCGATCCGGTATCGGCAATACGGCAAGCGGCGGCGACCAGGCCTGCTTTCGGGCCAATGGAGCGGGGGCCAAGTACCGCCTGGGCAACGAGTGCGAAACCTATGCCGAGCTGGGGCTGGGCGCCACGCTGTTCGAAGAGGGCGACAGGTCGTTCTACTTCAACAGCATGGTGGGCTACTTCTCGAACCAGGTGAACGATTCCGAGGACACCGAGGTCTCCCTGCGCCAGCTGTACGTCCAGGGCAACAACGTGGTCGATACGCTGCCCGGCGCCAGCCTGTGGGCGGGCAAACGCTTCTACCGCCGCCACGACGTGCACATCAACGATTTCTTCTACTGGGACTCCACCGGCCCTGGCGGCGGTATCGAGAACATCGACGTGGGGACCGGCAAGCTGCATTTGGCGTGGATGCGCGCCACGGGCACCGACGATACCGAATATCCCGATGCCGACAACCGCATCTCCAACGACACCCTGGACATTCGCTGGTCGGACATCCCCGTCAATCCCGGCGGTTCCCTGGTGTTGGGCTACAACTACGGTCGTGCCCAGCTCAGCGAAGCCCAGGAGGCTTACTACCAGGGCAGCGAGGCCAAGCGGGGCCACATGGTGACCCTGCAGCACCAACAGGACAACTGGTTCGGTGGCACCAACAAGCTGGCGCTGCAGTACGCCACCGACGGCATCATCAACGCCGGCACCGGCCAGGGGCGCATGAATGCCGGGGTCACTCCGGACGTGCCCGGCGGCGAGATGTGGCGCGTGATCAATCACGGCAACGTGTGGCTCGCGCCCGACAGGTTCGATCTCCTCTATGCGGCCATCTATGAAGAGAAGCGCTTCGACGACGACTCCGGGGCTACCTGGATGTCGCTCGGCGTGCGTCCGACCTACTACTGGACGAACCACCTGAGCACGGCGCTGGAGCTCGGCCATGACTATGTCGATCCCGAGAACGGCGACCCCAGCCGTCGCCTGACCAAGGCCACCCTGGCCCAGCAGTGGTCGGCGGGCGTGGGCGGCTTCGCCCGACCGGTCATTCGTGCCTTCGTCACCTATGCGGATTGGAACGGAGACGCCTTCCAGGCGGATCGCACCAGCCGTTCCATCGATGCGGGCGCGGCGGGTGACGCCATCAATGTCGATGATAGCGATGGTGTGACCTTCGGCTTGCAGATGGACGTGTGGTGGTAGAGCGCACTCAGGCACCCTTCATCGCGGGGTTTCTTCCCCTTGGCGCCCGTCCGGGCGCCCTTTTCCCGGAGTACGTGTCATGCAGGAACGCAAGGTAATGAGCCGCTCGGCCTATATCTTCATGATTTGCTGTATTGCCGCCATCGGCGGCTTCCTGTTCGGCTTCGACAGTGGCGTCATCAACGGCACGGTCGATGGCCTTCAGGCCGCGTTCGGTTCCGATAGTGTGGGGACCGGCTTCAACGTCGCTTCGATGCTGCTCGGCTGTGCGGTGGGCGCCTTCTTCGCCGGGCGCCTGGCGGACCGCTTCGGTCGCCGCACGTTGCTGATCGTGGCCGCGGTCTTCTTCCTCGTCAGCGCCTGGGGCTCGGGTGTTGCCGGAGGCTCCCTGGAGTTCGTGATCTATCGTGTGCTGGGCGGCATGGCGGTGGGTGCCGCCAGCGTGATGACCCCGGCCTACATCAGCGAGGTGGCGCCTGCCGCTTATCGCGGGCGGCTTGCCACCATTCAGCAGGTGGCAATCATCTCGGGATTGTTCGTGGCCTTTCTCAGCAACTATGTGCTGGCGCACGTGTCGGGCTCGGCGATGGCCGAACTGTGGCTGGGCTTCGCCACCTGGCGCTGGATGTTCTGGATCGAGCTGCTGCCGGCGGCGGTATTCTTGTTGGCGCTGCTGTTCATTCCCGAGAGCCCGCGCTACTTGATCAGCAGCGGCCGGCAGGGTGAGGCACGCCGCGTGCTGGAGCTGGTGATGCCAGAAGGCGAGGTGAGCGCCAAGCTGGCGGAGATCGACGCCACCCTGGCCCGGGATCACAAGCCGCGCCTGCGCGACGTGCTCGACCGTACCACCGGCAAGGTGCACGGCATCGTCTGGGTGGGCATCGGGCTGGCCGTGTTCCAGCAGTTGGTGGGCATCAACGTGGTGTTCTACTACGGCGCCGTGCTGTGGCAGTCGGTGGGTTTCTCCGAGGGCGATGCGCTGCTGATCAACGTAATCTCGGGGGCGGTCAGCATCGGCGCCTGCCTGCTCGCCATCGCCTTGATCGACAAGATCGGACGCAAGCCGCTGCTGTGGGCGGGTTCGGTAGGCATGGCCCTGACCCTGGCCTGCATGGCCTACGCCTTCTCCACGGCCACCCTGGTCGGCGGCAGCCTGCGACTCGGCGACGACATGGGCGTGTTCGCCCTGCTGGCGGCCAATGCCTATGTGTTCTTCTTCAATGTCTCCTGGGGCCCGGTGATGTGGGTCATGCTCGGCGAGATGTTCCCCAACCAGATGCGTGGCTCGGGCCTTGCCATCGCCGGACTGTTCCAGTGGCTGGCCAACTTCGGTATCACCATGACCTTCCCCATCATGCTGGCCACGATCGGCCTGGCGGGCGCTTACGGTTTCTACGCCCTGTGCGCGGTGGTATCGGTGTTCTTCGTGCTGCGCCTGGTCAGGGAGACCCGGGGCAAGGAGCTCGAGGAGATGGCTTATGAGTGACGCTACCGTGTAGCGAACGCACGAGAAGTACCAATCAGGCCGATATCGCCGACTCTCCCGGGTGGGCGATATCGGAGTAGGCGTTGCCTTGGCACGTGCGTCCTGGGTTGGTTGCCAGCCTGAACGAATTGATTGGCATCAGTCCTGCTTTAATAGGACTGAAATGCTGGGTGCTCAACGATAAATGCAGTGTTTTAGAAGGATAAACAGGCATTATCGACTAACGTCTCATTGCTGATTTCTAGCAGGGTGATCAATCTGGTTAGTAAATAAAAAAAACTAAGTGGGAGATAAAGCATGAACAGCGACGTGGCGCGCTACCCCAGCCTCGACCAGCGGGTGGTCTTCATCACCGGCGGTGGCAGCGGCATCGGGGCCGCACTGACCCGGGCTTTTCATCTGCAGGGGGCCCGAGTCGCCTTCGTCGACATCGATGACGCCTCCAGCCAGGCGCTGGTGGAACAGCTCAATGCGGAGACGGGGTGGGCGCCGCGCTACTGGCGCTGCGACATTCGCGATGTCGAGGCCCTGCAAGGTGTGATCGCCGAGGTGGGGCGTGAGCTGGGACCGATCCACACCCTGGTCAACAACGCCGCCAACGACGATCGCCATACCTGGCAGGAGGTCGACGTCGCCTACTGGGACGAGCGCATGTCGCTCAACTTGCGGCCGATGTTCTTCGCCGCGCAGGCAGCGGCTCACCAGATGATCGAGGCCGGCGGCGGTTCGATCGTCAATTTCGGCTCGATTAGCGTGCAGATGGCCATTCCCGAATTGTCGACCTACGTCACGGCCAAGGCTGCCGTGCATGGGCTGACCCGCAGCCTGGCCCGCGACCTGGGGCGCTACAACATTCGCGTCAACACCCTGGTGCCCGGCTCGATCCTGACCGAGCGTCAACTGCAGAAGTGGATAGGCCCGGAGGAGGAGGCGTCGATCCAGGCCCATCAGTGCCTGAAGCTGCGCCTGAAGCCTGAGCATGTGGCCCCTACGGTACTCTTTCTGGCTGCCGACGACAGTACCCAACTGACCGGTGCTGCAATACCCGTCGACGGAGGGTGGGGCTGATGAGCCAAGAACGCACGCCCGTGCTTGAAGCAAGTGGCATCGAACGCTCGTTTGGCGGCAATCAGGTGCTGTTCGGTGTTGGCCTGACGCTTTGCCCCGGCGAGGTGCATGCCTTGCTGGGTGAGAACGGCGCCGGTAAGTCCACCCTGGTGAAGATACTCGCTGGCTACCTGTCGCCCAGTGCGGGTGAGGTGCGAGTCGACGGTCAGCTCAAGCATTTCAGCGGAAGCGGTGAGGCAGAGGCGGAAGGGATCGTGATGATTCACCAGGAGCTGGCACTGGCCGAGCAACTGAGCGTGGAGGAGAACATCTTTCTGGGGCGTGAGCTGCGCCGCGGCCCCTTCCTCGACCGCCGGGCCATGCGCGAGCGCTGCCGTGAGGCACTGGCCGAACTCGAGACCCGGGTCGACCCGCGTACCAGGGTCAAGGACCTCAGCACGTCCGATCAGCAGATGGTCGAGATCGCCAAGGCGATTACCCGCGACGTGCGGGTACTGATCATGGACGAACCCACGGCGACTCTCACCGAGCATGAAGTCGAGGTGTTGTTTTCGCTGATCGAGCGGCTGCGCCATCGCGGCGTGGCAATCCTCTATATTTCACACAAGCTACGCGAGATCGAGCGGATCGCCGATCGAGTCACGGTGCTGCGCGACGGTCGGCTGATCGACAGTGCACCCATGGCCGGGCGTAGTAAGGAGGAGTTGGCGCGGCTAATGGTGGGTCGCGAGATCAGCGACATGTATCCCGAGCGCACCAAGCTGGCCAGCGACGCGGAGGTGGTGCTGGAAGCGCGCGACATCGTGATTCCCGGCGCCGTGCATGGAGCGAGCTTTACCCTGCGCCGCGGTGAAGTGCTGGGCTTCGGCGGGGTGGTCGGCGCCGGCCGCACGGCGCTTATCGAAGCGGTGTTGGGGCTGCGTACCCGCAGCGGTGGCGAGGTGCTGCGCAACGGCCAACCGGTGGCGCTGCGCCACCTGCGCGATGCAGTGCGCCAGCGCATCGCCTATCTCACCGAAGACCGCAAGGGCAAGGGCCTGGTACTCAACATGGGGCTGCGCCCTAACTTCACTCTGCTCAATCTGCGCGCCTATTGTCGGCCGCTGATCGACCGGCGGCGTGAAGAACAGGCATTTCAAGCTGCCGTCGAGCGCTTCGACATCCGCCTGCGGACTCAGGCGTCTACCGCTGCCGAACTCTCCGGCGGCAATCAGCAAAAGCTGCTGTTGGCCAAGGTCATGTCCATCGACCCCGAGATCGTGATCATCAATGAGCCGACCCGCGGCATCGATGTGGGCACCAAGCACCAGATTTACCACTTCGTGCGTGAACTCACCGACGCCGGCTGCTCGGTCATCCTGATCTCCTCGGAGATGACCGAACTCATCGGCCTCTCGCATCGGGTCGCGGTGATGTGCGCTGGGGTGCTGACCGGGGTGCTCGAGGGCGAGCAGATCAACGAACAAGAAATCATGCAGTACGCATCCGGGATCAAGGGGGTAGGAGTCGATGAACAGCGTCGTGCCTGACAACAAGCCAGTCGTGCGGAGCAGCGTCTCCGTCGACCTCAAGACCTGGGGCCCTTTCATCGCCTTGCTGGCCCTTGCGGTGTTGGGCGTGTTGATCAACCCCGCCTTCCTGGGGCTGGATAACCTCTCCAACATGCTCACTCGCAGCGCCTTCATCGGCATCATCGCCATCGGCGCCACCTTCGTGATCACTGCCGGTGGGCTGGATTTGTCGGTGGGCTCGATGGCGGCCTTCATCGCCGGGGTGATGATCATCCTCATGAACAGCCTGGTCGAGCAGTTCGGCCCGGGATTGACCACGATCCTGCTGGGCATCGGTGCCGCGTTGCTGCTGGGTCTGTGCGCCGGTTTCATCAACGGCATGGTGACCACCAAGGGCAAGATCGAGGCCTTCATCGTCACTCTCGGCACCATGGGCATCTATCGCTCGCTGGTGACCTACCTTGCCGATGGCGGGACCCTGTCGCTGGACTGGGGAGTGCGCGACATCTACCGGCCGGTCTACTACGGTCATCTGATGGGTATCCCGATTCCGGTGCTGGTGTTTCTGCTGGTGGCGGTGGCCGGCTACATCCTGCTCAACCATACCCGCTTCGGTCGCTATTGCTTTGCCATTGGTTCCAACGAAAAGGTGGCCGAGTACAGCGCCATTCATGTCGATCGCATCAAGACCATGACCTACATGCTGCAGGGCGTATGCGTGGCGCTGGCTACCATCATCTACGTGCCGCGGCTGGGCTCTGCCTCGGGCGCTACCGGGGTGCTGTGGGAACTCGAGGCGATCGCTGCGGTGATCATCGGCGGCACCGTGCTCAAGGGTGGGCACGGCCGCATCTGGGGCACGGTAGTGGGGGCGATCATGCTGACCATGATCGGCAACATTCTCAATCTGACCGATGCCATCTCCAACTATCTCAACGGTACGGTGCAGGGAATCATCATCATCGTCGCGGTGTACCTGCAGCGCGCATCGTGGAGGAAGTCGGCGCCATGAGGCGCTCTTATAGCAGCACGATAACAAGCATAAACCGCTAAGGAGCATCAGCATGCCAACCAAGAGGACCCTAGCAGCCTTCGCTGCCGCTGCAGCGTTGGGACTGCCCACTTTCGCCGCCGCTCAGGAGGTCACGATCGGCGTCTCCATTCCTGCCGCCACCCATGGCTGGACCGGCGGGGTCAACTTCCATGCTCAACAGGCGAAAGAGCGCCTCGAGTCACTCTATCCCGAGATTTCCATCACCATCACCACGGCGAGCGATCCGGGTGGACAGGCCAACGATCTCGAGGATCTGGTCTCACAACGCAACATCGATGCGCTGGTGGTGCTGCCCTTCGAATCCGGCCCGCTGACCGACCCGGTGCGGCGGGTCAAGGATGCCGGCGTGTTCGTCACCGTGGTCGACCGCGGCCTCGAGCAGGAGGGCATCGAGGATCTCTACGTCGCCGGTAACAACCACGAGCTGGGGCGTGTCTCCGGTGAGTACATTCGTGAGCAACTCGATGGTCAGGGCGACATCGTGGTGCTGCGCGGGATCCCCACGGTGATCGACGACGAGCGCGTGCAGGGCTTCCAGGAGGCCATCGAGGGCTCCGAGATCAACATCCTCGACATGCAGCACGCCAACTGGAACCGTGACGACGGCTTCGAGGTGATGCAGGATTTCCTGGCGCGTTTCGATCGCATCGATGCGGTATGGGCTCAGGACGACGATATCGCCATCGGGGTAATCGAAGCGGTACGTCAGGCTGGGCGCGAGGACGAACTCTTCATCGTCGGCGGCGCCGGCATGAAGGACATCATCAGGCGAGTCATGGAAGGGGATCGGCTCGTGCCGGTCGACGTGCTCTATCCTCCGGCAATGATCGCCACCGCCATGGATCTCACCGTGCAGCACTTCGTCTCCAACGGCCCGGTGGTTGGCGAATACATTCTCGGCTCTCCACTGATCACCCAGGAGAATGCCGAACAGTACTACTTCCCCGATTCACCGTTCTGAACGCTTCGGGCGGGCGCTCGACGCTCGCTCGATCTTTCGTCGACAACCATTGGAGAGCCGCTTATGCAAACCATCAAAGGGCCGGCGATCTTCCTTGCCCAGTTCGCCGGCGACGACGCCCCCTTCAACAGCCTGGAAAGCATCGCCGCCTGGGCAGCGGGACTGGGCTACGAAGGCGTGCAGATTCCCAGTTGGGATGCGCGTCTGATCGATCTGAGGCGTGCCGCCGAGAGCCAGACTTATTGCGACGAGATCAAGGGCACCTTGGCCGAGCACGGCCTGGCACTGACCGAACTCTCCACCCACCTTCAGGGCCAACTGGTTGCCGTGCACCCGGCCTATGACGAGATGTTCGACGGTTTTGCCGTGCCAGAGGTCAGAGGAAATCCCCGGGCGCGCCAGGCGTGGGCGGTGGATCAGCTGCATCTTGCCGCACGCGCTTCACGCAACCTGGGGCTGACCGATCACGGCACCTTTTCCGGCGCCCTGGCCTGGCCCTATGTCTACCCGTGGCCACAGCGTCCGGCTGGCCTGATCGATACCGCCTTCGACGAGCTGGCCAGGCGTTGGCGGCCCATCCTCGATGCATTCGACGAAGTCGGGGTGAACCTCTGTTACGAGATCCATCCCGGTGAGGATCTGCATGACGGCATCACCTTCGAGATGTTCCTGGAGCGGGTGGGCCATCATCCGCGCTGTCATATTCTCTATGACCCCAGCCACTTCGTTCTGCAGCAGCTCGATTACCGCGGGTTCCTGGATGTCTACCGCGAGCACATCCAGATGTTCCATGTGAAAGATGCCGAATTCACCCCCAGCCCCAGGCAGGGTGTCTACTCTGGCTACCAGAGCTGGGTCGAGCGCGCCGGCCGTTTTCGCTCGCTGGGCGACGGCCAGGTGGACTTCAAACACATCTTCTCGTGGATGGCGGCCAACGACTATCACGGCTGGGCGGTGCTCGAGTGGGAGTGCTGTCTCAAGCATCCTGAAGCTGGCGCGCGGGAGGGCGCGGCCTTCATTCGCGACCATATCATCGAAGTCACCGAGCGGGCCTTCGACGACTTCGCCGATGGCGGTGCCGACGAGGCGGCCAACCGTCGCCTGCTGGGCCTCGACTGAGGGAAAAACGACATGAGCCAACATCACGACACTCCACGCCGGCTGCGTCTGGGCATGGTCGGCGGCGGTCAGGGGGCCTTCATCGGTGGCGTGCACCGTATTGCCGCCAGGCTCGACGACCACTATGAGCTGGTCGCCGGCGCTTTCGCCTCCGATCCCGAGCGCAGCCGTGCGGCTGCCGCCGAGCTGCATGTGGCCGAGGAGCGTGCCTATCCCGACTACCGCACCATGGCCGAGGCCGAGCGTCGGCGCGAGGACGGTATCGACGTGGTCGCCATCGTTACCCCAACCACCTTCACTTCGACGTGGCGCGCACCTTTCTCGAGGCCGGTATTCATGTGATCTGCGACAAGCCGATGACCACCAACCTGGAGGATGCCCAGGCGCTGGCCGCTCTGGTCGAGCGTAGCGGGCTGTTCTTCGGTCTGACCCACAACTACTCCGGCTACCCCTTGGTGCGTCAGGCCCGCGACATGGTCGCTGCCGGTGAGCTGGGCGAACTCAGGGTGGTGCAGGTCGAATATCCCCAGGATTGGCTCTCCACCCGCCTGGAGGAGAGCGGCGTGAAGCAGGCCGAGTGGCGCACCGATCCGCAGCGCAGCGGACCTGCCGGCTGCCTGGGCGACATCGGCACCCATGCCTATCACCTGGCGCGCTTCGTCACTGGGCTCGAGCTGGAATCGCTGGCGGCGGACTTGCACACCTTCGTCAAGGGACGCGTCCTGGACGACAACGTGCACATGATGCTGCGCTTCAAGGGCGGTGCGCGGGGCATGCTGTGGTCGAGCCAAGTATCGCCGGGCAACGAGAACGGCCTGCGGCTGCGGGTCTACGGTAGCCGTGGCGGCCTCGAGTGGAGTCAGGAGGAGCCCAATCGACTGCTGCATTTCCCCCTGGGCGAGCCTTCGCGCATCCTGACGCGCAACGGCCCTGGCCTGGGTGAGGCAGCGCTGGCCGCGGCGCGCATACCGCCGGGGCATCCGGAGGGGTACCTCGAGGCCTTCGCCCAGCTGTATGGTGATTTTGCCGAGCAGATCCGGGCCCGCCAGGCCGGCCGTTCGGCAGACGCCTTGGCCCTGGGCACGCCGGGAGTAGGCGATGGTGTCGATGGCTTGCAGTTCATTACCCGGGCGCTGGAGTCTTCGCAGTCGGGCGGTGCCTGGGTGACTTTCTGAAGGATTGGTGATGAGCATGCGGTGCGTGGGGATCCCGTAAGGTTTCCATGGCTGGCTCGGACGCGGAAACTATAGGTGAATATGACTCAGGGGAAGACCATGACCCAACGCAAGATCACGCCCGACCAGTTGCGCTCGCGCTGGTGGTTCGACAACCCCGAGCACCCGGGCACTACGGCGCTGTGCATTGAGCGCTACATGAACTACGGCATCACCCTGGAGGAGCTCGCCAGTGGCAAGCCGATCATCGGCATCTGCCAGTCGGGCTCCGACCTGACGCCGTGCAATCGGCACCACATCGAGCTGGTGAAGAGGGTCAAGGACGGCATTCGTGCCGCCGGTGGGGTACCGTTCGAGTTCCCGCTGCACCCGATCCACGAGAACGCGCGGCGGCCCACCGCCGCGCTCGACCGCAACCTGGCCTACCTGGGCCTGGTCGAGGTGCTGCACGGCTATCCGCTCGATGGCGTGGTGCTCACCACCGGCTGCGACAAGACGACCCCGGCGAGCCTGATGGCCGCGGCCACGGTCAACATTCCCGCCATCGTGCTCTCCGGCGGACCGATGCTCAACGGCTGGCGCGGGCCGGATCGGGTCGGCTCTGGCACCATCATCTGGGAGCTGCGCAAGCGGCTGGCGGCCGGCGACATCGACTATGCCGAGTTCCTCGCCCGGGCCACCGATTCGGCCCCCTCGGTGGGCCACTGCAACACCATGGGCACCGCCTCGACCATGAACTCCATGGCCGAGGCGCTGGGCATGAGCCTGCCCGGCTCGGCGATGATCCCCGCGCCCTACAAGGAGCGCGCCATGGTGGCCTACGACACCGGTGCGCGCATCGTCGACATGGTGTGGGAGGACCTGCGCCCCAGCGACATTCTCACCCGCGAGGCGTTCGAGAACGCCATCGTGGTGTGCTCGGCGCTGGGCGGCTCATCCAACGCGCCGATCCATATCAACGCCATCGCCCGACACTCGGGCATCGAGCTGACCAACGACGACTGGCAGGCGCTGGGCCATGCCATCCCGCTGCTGGCCAACGTGATGCCTGCCGGGGCCTATCTCTCCGAGGAGTTCCATCGCGCCGGCGGCGTGCCGGCGGTAGTCAGCGAACTGCTCGGTGCCGGCAAGCTCCACGGTGAAGCACTCACCGTCAACGGCCGAACGCTGGCCGACAACTGCGCCGGGCACGAGACCCAGGACCCAGAGGTCATCCGCCGCTACGACAACCCGCTGGTCGAGCAGGCCGGCTTCCTCAATCTCAAGGGCAACCTGTTCGACTCGGCGCTGATGAAGACCAGCGTGATCTCCGCCGACTTTCGCGCGCGATTCCTCTCCAACCCCGACGACCCCAACGCCTTCGAGGGCAAGGTGGTGGTGTTCGACGGTTCGGAGGACTACCACGCGCGCATCGACGACCCGGCCCTCGACATCGACGAGCACACCATCCTGGTGATGCGCGGGGCGGGTCCGGTGGGCCATCCCGGTGGCGCCGAGGTGGTCAACATGCAGCCCCCCGAGGCGCTGATCAAGCGCGGCATCGAATCGCTGCCGTGCCTGGGCGACGGTCGCCAGTCGGGCACCTCCGGCTCGCCCTCGATCCTGAATGCCGCGCCCGAGGCGGCCACTGGCGGCGGCCTGGCGCTGCTCGAGGACGGCGACCGCCTGCGCGTCGACCTAAACCGCGGCGAGGTGCGCCTGCTGGTCGAGGACGCCGAGATCGAGGCGCGCCGCGAACGTCTGCAGCGCCAGGGGGGCTATCGCTATCCCGGTCACCAGACACCGTGGCAGGAGATCCAGCGCACCTTGGTGGAGCCGCTTGACCGCGGCATGACGCTGGCGGGGGCCACTGAGTATCGTGACGTGGCACGCCAGAGCCCACCGCGGGACAACCATTGAGCAAAAGGAATTCACCGGGCGAACGGAGACGAGTGATGCAGGACGGTGTGATCGAAGTGGCGGTGGCGCTCGACATGAGCCTGGGCGAGAGCCCGGTGTGGTCGGTGGAGCGCCAAACCCTCTACTGGGCCGATATCAACAACGGCCATCTCTATGCCTGGCGTCCGCAGGAGGGTGGGGCGCCGACGCGCACCGAGCTGGGCGAGAAGGTGGGCTGCGTGGCGCTCGACGAGGCGGGGCTGGTGGCCGCTACCGCCTCGGGCATCCTGCGCCTGCCTGCGGGCGGCAAACCCGAGCGGCTGGCCGACAATCCAGAGTGGCAAAATGCGCGACAGGCGGCGGGGCAGGGCAACCGCTTCAACGACGGCCGCTGCGACGCCGCCGGGCGCCTGTGGGTGGGCACCATCGATGCCGATGAAACGAGCCCCAGCGCGGCACTCTACTGTCTCGACAAGGGTGAGCTGACGCCGCGGCTGACGGGCATCGGTATTTCCAACGGCCTGGCCTTCAGCCCCGACCGGCGCTGGCTCTACCATACCGACTCGCTGAGCCGGCGCATCCTGCGCTACCCCTTCGACCTCGACAGCGGCACCCTGGGGGAGGGGCAGACCTGGGTCGACCTGGAAAGGCTGGGCCTGCCCGGCGTGCCCGACGGCGCAGCGGTGGACAGCGAGGGTTGCTACTGGAGCGCGCTCTACGACGGCGGGCGCATCGTGCGCTTCTCGCCCGAAGGTGAACTGGTGGCGGAGCACCCGGTGCCGTGCCCGCACCCGACCATGGTGGCCTTCGGCGGGCCCGATCTGCGCACGCTTTACATCACTACCGCGACCCAGCACCTCGACGCCGAGGGCAAGGCGCGCTGGCCGCTGGCCGGCAGCCTGCTGCAGATGCGGACTGGCGTGAAAGGGCTTGCCGAGCCCGGCTTCGGTGGCTAGCCACCCGCCAGCCGCCGCCCCAGCGCCTGCATGAAGCGGGTCCCGGCGGCGAGCTGCTCGAGCTCGATGTATTCGTCGGGCTGGTGGGCCTGGCGAATGCTGCCGGGGCCGCAGATCACGGTGGGCAGCCCCACGCGCTGGAACTGCCCGGCCTCGGTGGCGTAGGCCACCGCGCCGCTGGGCTGTTCGCCGAGCAGCTCACGGCACAGGTCGAGCACTTGGGCATTGTTGTCGTCGGCCAGCGCCGGTACCGTGAGGTTGAGCGCCTCGGTGACGATGCTCGTCTCGGGGGCGCGGCGCTGCATCTCGGCCTCGAGCTCAGCGGCGTAGTCGTTCACCCTGCCGAGCAGTTCCTCGACGCGGTCGCCGGGCAGGTGGCGGATCTCCCATTCGAAGGTGCACTCGCGGGCCATGATGTTGATCGCGGTACCGCCGGCGATCTTGCCCACGTGCAGGCTGGAATGGGCGACGTTGAAGGCCTCGTCGACACGCCCCTCGGCGCGCAGCTCGCTCATCACGTCCTCGATCCTGGTCACCAGCCGTGCGGCGACGTGGATCGCCGACACGCCCTGGTCGATCTGGCTGGAGTGCGAGGCGCGGCCGGTCACGGTGGTGCGTAGGTTGGTGGCACCCTTGTGGGCCACCACTGGCTGCATCAGGGTCGGCTCGCCGACGATCACCGCCGCGGGGCGGGGATGGTCGGCCATCAGCCGCTCGATCATGCGCGGCGCGCCGATGCAGCCGACTTCCTCGTCGTAGGAGAGCGCCAGGTAGATCGGCTTGTCCAGGCCGCGCTTCAGCCACTCGGGCAGTTCGGCCAGGGCGCAGGCGATGAAGCCCTTCATGTCGCAGGTGCCGCGTCCGTAGAGCTTGCCGTCGCCCTTGTCGACCAGGGTGAACGGGTCGGTGGACCAGGGTTGACCGTCGACCGGCACCACGTCGGTATGCCCCGAGAGCACCACGCCGCCACCCACCTCCGGCCCGATGCGCGCCAGCAGGTTGGCCTTCTTGCCGTCGTCGCTCTCCACACGCCAATGCTCGATCCCGTGCTCGTCGAGGTAGCCCTCGACGTAGGCGATCAGGTCGAGGTTGGAATCGCGCGACACGGTGGCAAAGCCTACCAGGCGTTCGAGCATCTCGGCGGCAGTCATGATTCTCTCCTTCGGGGCATTGCCTGAAGCCTAACACGCCTGCAGCTCGCAACGGATGGTCGTCTCCGGCTTGGCATGGCGAAAGTCTGGCTCAATCGAGTTTGGTGGTGTTATTGAAATTTGCTATTGCTGCGGTGTGGAAAATCAAGTCTCTCTCTTTCGGTTCCGCTGATATACCTATTCTCACGATACAGCCACATTGCACGACAACACGGCAACAAAGGGAGAGCGTCATGGATCAGAAAGTCGACAGCAGCGCAGGCAAGTGTCCCGTCATGCACGGGGCGCGCACCAAGAAGGGCGATACCGGCAACTCCAATCAGGACTGGTGGCCCAACCAGCTCAATCTGAACATTCTTCACCAGCATGCGCCGAAGTCCAACCCGCTGGGCGAGGCGTTCGACTACGCCGAGGCGTTCAAGTCCCTCGATCTTCCCGCCGTTAAGCAAGACCTCAAAGCGCTGATGACCGACTCCCAAGAGTGGTGGCCGGCCGACTACGGCCACTACGGTCCGCTGTTCATCCGCATGGCCTGGCACAGTGCCGGCAGCTACCGCGTGGGCGATGGCCGTGGCGGCGCCGGTACCGGCACCCAGCGCTTCGCGCCGCTCAACAGCTGGCCGGACAACGGTAACCTGGACAAGGCGCGGCGTTTGCTGTGGCCGATCAAGCGCAAGTACGGCAACAAGCTCTCCTGGGCCGACCTGTACATCCTGGCGGGCAACGTCGCGCTGGAATCCATGGGCTTCAAGACCTTCGGCTTCGCCGGTGGGCGCGAGGACGTCTACCAGCCGGAAGAGGACATCTACTGGGGCGCCGAGGACGAGTGGCTGGCCACCAGCGACCACGCCAAGAGCCGCTATTCCGGCGAACGCGAGCTGGAGAACCCGCTGGCCGCGGTGCAGATGGGCCTCATCTACGTCAACCCGGAAGGGCCGGACGGCAACCCGGATCCGCTGGCATCGGCCAGGGACATTCGCGAAACCTTCGGCCGCATGGCAATGAACGACTACGAGACGGTGGCCCTGACCGCCGGCGGCCACACTTTCGGTAAGGCTCACGGTGCGGGCGATCCGGTCAACGTGGGCCCCGAGCCGGAGGCTGCGCCCATGGAGGAGATGGGCTTCGGCTGGCAGAGCCGCTACAAGAGCGGCAAGGGCCGCGACACCATCACCAGCGGCCTGGAAGGCGCCTGGACCCCAACGCCGACGAAGTGGGACATGAGCTACTTCGACGTGCTGTTCGGCTATGAATGGGAGCTGACCACCAGCCCGGCGGGCGCCAAGCAGTGGGTGCCGAAGGGGCTTGCCGACAAGGACCACGCGCCGGATGCCGAAGATGCCTCGAAGCGTGTAGGTATCATGATGTCCACTGCCGACATGGCCATGCGCGAGGACCCGGAGTACCGCAGGATCTCCGAGCACTTCCACAACAATCCGGACGAATTCGCCGACGCCTTCGCCCGTGCCTGGTTCAAGCTGACCCACCGCGACATGGGCCCGAAGGCGCGCTACCTCGGCCCGGAAGTGCCGGCCGAAGAGCTGATCTGGCAGGACCCGGTGCCGGCCGTGGACCATGAGCTGATCGATGCCCGGGACATCGCCAGCCTCAAGAGCAAGATCCTCGGCTCGGGCCTGAGCGTCGCCGAGCTGGTCTACACCGCCTGGTCGTCGGCATCCACCTTCCGTGGCTCCGACATGCGCGGCGGGGCCAACGGCGCGCGTATTCGCCTGGCGCCGCAGAAGGATTGGGAAGCCAACCAGCCCGAGCAGTTGGCCAAGGTGCTGAAGACCCTGGAGAGCATTCAGAGCGACTTCAATGCGCTCCAGGCCGGCAGCAAGCGAGTGTCGCTGGCCGACCTGATCGTGCTGGGCGGTGCCGCTGCCATCGAGAAGGCGGCCAGGGACGCCGGTCACGCCATCGAGGTGCCGTTCTCGCCGGGCCGTACCGACGCCAGCGCCGAGCAGACCGACATCGAGTCGTTCGAGTGGCTGCGCCCCGAGGCCGACGGTTTCCGCAACTACCGCCGCGCTCGCTTCACCGTCTCCGACGAGGAGATGCTGATCGACAAGGCGCAGCTGTTGGGGCTCAGCGCGCCGGAAATGACCGTGCTGGTGGGCGGGCTGCGTGTGCTCGAGGCCAACTACGGCAACTCGCGGCACGGTGTGTTCACCGACCGCCCCGGGACGCTGACCAACGACTTCTTCGTCAACCTGGTCGATATGGGCACCCAATGGCGGCCGGCCTCGGCGGAGGCCGACGTGTTCGAGGGCCGCGACCGCAAGAGTGGGGAAGTGAAGTGGACCGGCACCCGTGTCGATCTGGTGTTCGGCTCCAATTCGCAGCTGCGCGCCATCAGCGAGATCTACGCCCAGGACGACGCCAAGGAGAAGTTCGTTCAGGACTTCGTCGCCGCCTGGAACAAGGTGATGAACGCGGACCGATTCGACCTGGCGTAAGCCTGGAAAGCGCTGTGATGTGACAGAGGCGCCCCGGCAACGGGGCGTTCTTATTCGTTTACGAAACGCGTTTTTTCGACACGTCATGCCGATATGCCGAGGTAATAAACATGTCTCCCGGGCATGTTTAAAAAATCTTTTTTTCGACACGTTCTCTGGATAACCCGCTCAGTAGCGGCATTCGGGTCTCAATTCCTCCTCGACCGGCCTCACCTCGATGGTGCCAAGTCGCGCTGACGGCCAGCCGGCAGCAATCTCCAATGCTTCGTCTTCTGACGCGACCTCGATCAGGAAGAAGCCGCCTAGCTGTTCCTTGGTCTCGGCAAAGGGCCCATCGGTCATGATGAGTTCGTCATCACGAATTCTCAGGGTGTGAGCCTTGGTGGCGCTCTGCAAGGCGTTGGTCAGGACCAGCTTGCCTCGTTTCTGCAGGTCGGCCACGTAATCCAGGGTTTCCTGTAGTAGCTCATGCCACTGGGCTTCCGTCATTTCGCTGAATATTCGCTCTTCCTCATAGGCGAGACAGAGGTACTTCATGGGAGACTCTCATGTTTGGAATGCTGACCTGTAGAAGATGGCGCACGGGATGGACCAGCGCAATGGGCCGTGAGGGCGACGAGACGTCAAGGCTGACCAACCTGGCCCGGCTGGTGCCGTTGCCCAGCGGCTCCACCGGATCTGCACCGGGGATGCGTTCGTGCATCTCCTGTACGTGAGGGTACGCTGGAGGCTTCTCGACTCGACGACCTAACAGCGGCGTTTCATTACTAGCTCATCGATTATGACCCCCATGACGCGGAGACAGTGTTTTCGAGACAATTTACTTGACGTGTCACCGAGTGGTGACATATAAAAGTCACTAGGTGGTGACTTATGTCATGGCGCTACACGGAATAAAGGCAGATTGAAACAGGAGACACGATGGGGCGGGACAAAGAGCAGACCAGACAGCGGCTGATCGAGGCGGTCGGCATGGCGCTTTCCGAGGAGGGCTTCCAGGGGCTTGGAGTCAATGCCGTGGCGCGGATAGCGGGTGTCGACAAGGTATTGATTTATCGTTATTTCGGCGGCCTGCCCGAGTTGATGGAAGCATACGGCAGGAGCCAGGCGTTCTGGCCCAGTCGCGAGGAGGTGTTGGGCCAGGAGGAAGAAGCCATCCGGGCGCTACCGAAGGAGGAGCGCATCGAGGCGGTGCTTCTGGGACTGCTCGATGCACTTCGGCAGAGACCGCAAACCATAGAGGTGCTGGCCTGGGAAGCCGTCCAGCAAAGCCCACTGACCGCCATGCTGGCCGAACGGCGGGAAGCGTGGAGCCGCGAAATTCTGGAGGATCTCTTCGCCGATGCTGGTACAGAGGACCGGCCGCTGCTGGCAATGGCAAGCCTGTTGGTGGCCGGCTTCCAGTATCTCCTGATCCGGGCACGACGTGGAACGGTGTATGGCGGCATTGCGTTGGACACTGAAGCGGGATGGGCCGAGGTAGGCGATGCCATTCGCAGAGCATGCCGCACCGGCTGAAGCCGGCGGGCGAGGAGTGATTGATGATGAACAGAAGACAATTTCTGGGCGGGGCGGGGCCATTACCCTGGTGCTGGCTGGCGGCAGTGTCTGGCGCTCGACCGAACAGGGGGTATTTCAACGGGCGAGAGGAGATGCCTACACACCATGGCATGATTGGCGAGAATCCGATGGGACGCCTCTGGCGCTGGTCAAGGCCGGCATACTGGCAGCTAACCCCCATAACACCCAGCCTTGGGCGTTTCGCGTGACTGAGGATCGCATCGCCCTATATGCGGATCGAAGCCGACACCTGGGCAGCTTCGATCCCTACCGCCGCGAAATGTACCTGGGGCTGGGCTGTGTGCTGGAAAACATGATGCAAGCCGCAGGGCCAAACGGCTACTCGGTATCGCTTACCGTGGTCCCCGGTGAGCTGAAGCTGGTGCAGCCAAGCGACGGCATGGCGCTGGTGGCCGAGTTGAAGCTCGATCCGGCGCAGGTCGCGCCGAGCACTCTCCATGAGGCCATTGAGAGACGACACACACAGCGCGGGCCATACCGCAACGTGCAACTCGAAGCGGCACAGCGCAGCGGGTTACTGGCACAAGTGGAAGACGAGCGGATTGGCGTCCGGCTGTTCGAGGAACGAGAGGAGCGTGAGCGTTTCGGGGCTTTAGTGGTACGGGCCACTCGCGCCATCATCGAGGATGATGTCATGGTGGCCGACAGCGAGCGCTGGTTTCGTCACTCCCGGCGAGATATCGACGAATATCGCGATGGGCCGACGTTGGATGCCGCCGGGCTCTCCCCGGCCATGACGGCGCTGGCCAAGATGCTGCCGCGTCCCGATGCGGAGACGAACCATCGCTATTGGCTCAATGCGACTGAAAAGGTGCAGGTTCCCACGGCACCGGCCTTGGGCCTGATCCTCGTCGATGATCTTTACGACATCGAGCAGACACTGGCAGCGGGGCGTACCTGGCAGCGCATGCATCTTTGGGCCACGACGCAGGGGTTGGCCATGCAACCGCTCAACCAGCCGGTCGAGCGAGTCGATCGCGAGGCCGAGTTGGGCGGGGATCCTGCGGCCCGCAGGGATCTGGAAGCGCTGCTTCCGGGTGAGCACCGCCGTCCAACCTTTGCGTTCCGTGTTGGTATTGCAAAAACCGACGGCTGGCCAAGCCCGCGACGCAGCGTGGCCGATACTCTGCTATCGGACGGCAGCATATTGAGTGGAGAGAGAATGGCATGAAGGCCGTGATGCTCAAGGCAATGGCTCTGTTCGGAGCGTTTATGCTGCTCTCTCTTCTGACAGGCGTGGTTGCCGACATACGTAGCTTCGACGAGACGCGGGGCGGTTATGAACCACCCTACGCCGGTTTTACTGGTGAGCCCATCGACTGGCGACGGCTCGATCGGGGACCGCAAGGGTTCGTCAAGCGCGGTCATGTCATTGACGTGCTAGTGCACTGCGGTACCGGCATGATCAGTCTTTCTGCTTTCGGCTTCGAATGGTCGTGGCGTCAAGTCTCGCCGCGTGCCCTGGCGGTGCATCAACCCCGCGAAGCGTGTCGACAGGCAGGCTATACGACACGCTTTTAGTTCGTACGGTCTCTCGAACCTTGGCCAGCGGATCGAGCCTAGACACTCACCAACCTTGCCCGGCTGGTTCCGTTGCCCAGCGGCTCCACCTGGATCTGCACCGGAATGCGTTCGTGCATCTCCTGCACGTGGGAGATCACGCCGACGCGGCGGCCGAGTGCCTGCAGGCCGTCCAGCGCTTCCATGGCCAGTGCCAGCGACTGCGGGTCGAGGCTGCCGAAGCCTTCGTCGATGAACAGCGACTCGATGGTGAGTTCGCCCGAGGCCATGGAGGCGAGTCCCAGCGCCAGGGCCAGTGAGACGAGGAAGGTCTCGCCGCCCGAGAGCGAGTGAACCGAGCGACGCTCGTCGCCCATGTCGCGGTCCTCCACCAGCAGGCCGAGTTCGCTGCCGCCGCGCACCAGCCGGTAGCGGCGGCTGAGGTTGGCCAGGTGAAGATTGGCGTGCTCCAGCAGTTGCTCCAGGTTGTAGGCCTGGGCGATACGGCGGAAGGTCTTGCCGTCGGCGGAGCCGATCAGCTCGCTGATGCGTCCCCAGCGCACCTGTTCGACACGGGCGGCTTCCAGCTCGGCCTGGCCCTCCTGCTGGCGCGCGCGGCGGCGGTCGTCGTCGCGCAGGGCGTGAACGGCCTCGTCGCGTGTTTGCTGGGCTTGCTCCAGCTTCGGCGCCAAGGCCTGCCGTTCGGCGACGAGTGCCTCCCGACGACTGTCGATCTCCGCTTCGACGTCTTCACCCAGCAACGCCTCGCCGCTGTCGTCATTGGCCAGCGCCTGCCCGCGGCGATGCTCGAGCAGGACCTGGCGGCGCTCGCCAAGGCTTGCCGCGGCGCGCTGGCGGGCCTCGTCGGCCTCGGCCAGTTCACGCTCCTCACGCGCGGCTTCCGCCTCGGGCTGTGCCAGCAGTCGCTCCAGCGTGGCATCGTCAAGTAGCGGTTGGGCCTGGCGCCACTCGCTCAGTTCCCGCTCCAGCGTGGCGCCTTCCTGGATGAGCTGCTCGATTCGCTCAGCTTCATGACTCGCCTGTTGCGTCAGCCGTGCCTGCTCGCGTTCGGCACCATGGCAACCCTCGATGGCCTCGTCCCGCTGTCGGCGGGCGCTCTCCTGACGAGCCTCCAGTTGCTGCTGCCAGGCGTCGGCCGAGGCATGCTCGCCGAGCAGGCTCTGGAGTCGGTTCTTCAACTCGTCGCGCTGCCGGCGCAGGGGAGGCAGCCGTTCGGCCTGCTTGGTCAGCGCCTCGTCGAGCGCGGACCGCCGGGCCTCGAGCTGGGCGAGGCCGAGTTCGCCCTGGCGCAGAGCTTCCTCCAGTGGGGCCAGCTCGGCCTCGGCACGGGTCAGTGCCGAGAGCGTGCGTTCGCCGTGCTCGCGTTCGGCGTCGCTCTGCCGACGCTGGTGCGTCAACCAGGCGTCGCGCTCGGCGGCGTCGATGGCATTCAGCTCGGCGTGTAGCGGATGTTCGGCCAGGGCCTGCTGTGCCTGGGTCAGGCGACTATCGGCCTGCTGCAGCTCCTGGCGACAGCGTGCCGTCGTGGCCATGACGGCACGGTACTCGCCTTCGAGATCGTCGCGTTCACGCTGGGCCTGCTCCCACGATTGCCGGGCCTCGGCCAGCTGCTGCTCTTCCTGGGCGTGCTGGGCAGCTAGCTGGGCCGCCTCGGGGGTTTCGGGTGGCCGGTGGCGGAAGGGATGGTCGAGGCCACCGCACACCGGGCAGGGTTCGTCTTCCCGTAGCGCTGCGCGCAGCTGGGCGACACTCTCGCTGCGGGCAGCGCGGCTGCGCTCGATGAAGTCGTGCAGGGTGCGGTAGTGGCGTTCCTGCGCGTCGAGCCGTTCCCGGGCAGCCTTGCCCTGGGTAGTCAACTCGGCCTGACGTTTTTCATCCAGGGCCAGGCGTTCGCCGAGCTGACGCTGGGCCTGCCCGGCGCGCCGGGCCTCCTGCCAGCGGCTTTCCAGCTCACCCAGCGCCAGGTTGCGGCGGGCGGCCAGGTCATGGGCCTGCTGGACCGCCTGGCGCGCCGCGTCGAGCCGTTCATGGCGGTCCATCAGCTGGCGCAGGGTGGCCTGCCACTCGTCGCGCTGTCGTTTGTGTTCGAGCTGCCTGGTTTCGGCTTGCCTGCGTTGCTCGGCCAGTCGTTCGGCCTGCTGGGTGTAATCGCGATGCTGCGATTCGAGATCGGCCAGTTGCTTGTCCAGGGTGACAAGCGCCTGGGCATGCTCCCGAGCCTGGCGCAGGGTGGGTTCGGCCTGCTGGCGGGCCTGGATGGCCGCGTCCATCTGCTGTGTGGCCTTGTCCCGGGCCTGTTCGGCGGCGTGCTGGGCGGCCCGGGCCCGTTCGAGCGCCTGGAGGGTCTGGCGATGGGCGCCTTCCAGTGTGGCAATCTCGTTGGGCAGCGCGCCCTGACGCAGCAGGCGGTGGCGCTGGGGGGCCAGCAGGCGGCGGCATTCCCTGTCGGCTCTAGCGCCGGCAAGTGTGTGCCAGTGTGCTTCGGCGTCACGCTGCTGGCGAAGCCCCTCGGCGTAAGCCTGGCGCAGCCGGTCGTCCGCGACGTGCCACTGCTGGTGGGTCTCCAGGCGCTTGGCCTGTTGCTGCAGGTCGGCCAGCCCGCGTTCGGCGGCGTCGGCATTGCGCTCCAGCTCCGCTCGGGCTTCGGGTTTGGCGGGAAGATCGTCGGCGAGCTTGGTCTGCAGGGCCTCGACGTGTCGCTTGGCCGTGATGGCACGCCGGTAGGCGGCTTCGGAGATCCTTGAGTATTCGGCGGTGCCGGTCAGTCGCTCCAGCAGGTCGCTGCGCTCGTTGTCATCGGCCTTGAGGAAGGCGGCGAACTCGCTCTGGGCCAGCAACACGGCGCGGGTGAACTGATCGAAGGTGAGGCCCAGGCGCTCCGGCAGCAGGCGGTCGAACTCGCGCTTCTGGGCGGTGAGCAGGCGATCGTCGTCAAGATCGCGCAGCGACTGTTCTGCGGTCTGCAGGCGGCCGCTGGCCTTGTCCCGGGCGCGGCGTACGGCCCAGCGGGCGCGGTAGCGGCGCCCGTCGCGGCCGAGGAAGTCGACCTCGGCATGACCACTGGCGGTACCCCGGCGCAGCAGGGTACGCGGGTCGGCGGTGCTCACCGTTTCGCCCTCGACGTCGGGCAGCGGGGCGTCGCGGCCGGGGGCCTGGCGCAGTCGTGGCGTATTGCCGTAGAGCGCCAGGCACAGGGCATCGAGCAGGGTGCTCTTGCCGGCCCCGGTGGGGCCGGTGATGGCGAACAGGCCGGCAGCGTCGAGCGGCGGTACCGTGAAGTCGAGCTCCAGCGGGCCGGGTAGGGAGGCCAGGTTGGCCAGGCGCAGGGCGAGAATCTTCATGAGCGTCCCTCTGCACTGGTGTCGTCCGTTGCGTCGTCGAGCACGTCCTGCAGCAGTCGGTCGAAGTCGGCCAGCACATCGTCGCCGGGTGGCTCGCCCCACTGTTTTTCCCAGGTGCGCTGAAAGAGCCTTCTCGGCCCCAGCTGTTCCAGGTCGACTCGCTCCGACGCCGGCCCGCCCTCGTGCTGGGGCAGGCGGCGTTCCAGGCGCAGCAGACGCACCGCCTTGCCTTCCAGCACGGCCTCGACCTGGGCGCGCAGGTCGGGTACCGGGGCGCTGAGTTCGACACGCACTTCCAGCCAGGGCCAACGCTCGCGCGCAGCGTTGGATCGTTGGGCAGCACCTCGAGTTCGGCCAGCACGGCATCGAGTTCATTGGGGCCAACACGATACATGGCCACCGGGCGCGGCACGGGAATCGCTTCCGTGGCGGCAAGGCTTTCGCCTTCCAGCACCGCTTCCACGACCTGGTGGGGGTAGGCCACTTCGCTGAAATCCAGCGGCAGGGGGCTGCCGCTGTAGCGAATGCGCGCCTCGCCCACCTGCTGGGCTCGATGCAGGTGGCCCAGCGCCACATAGGCGATATCGGGGGGAAAGAGGCCGGCGGAGATCGACTCCTCACCGCCGATCACGATGGGGCGTTCGCTGGCCTCGGAAACGGCGGCGCCGTGCAGGTGGGCGTGGCTCATGGCCACCAGTGCCTGGCCACGTTGACGATGCTCGCGGGCGGCGGCGATCAGCTGCTCGTGGACACGGGAGATCCCGGCGACGTAGTCGTTGCGAGCGCTGCCGCTGCGATCGTCATCCTCCGTATCGCCGGGCTGGACATGACCGGTCACCTCGGCGGGCGCAGGAAGGGCAGTGCCAGGCACCAGGCGCATGTTTCGCCGGAGGCATCGGTGAGCGGTACCAGCAGGCGTTCGGCGTCGAGCGTACCATCATCGAGCCATCTCACCCGGCCCAGGGCATGGGTGCGCAGGCGGCGCATCAGCGGCGCCGGCAGCTCGATGCGGTTGCCGCTGTCATGGTTGCCGGCGATCAGCACGATATCCAGCATTGGCAGGCGCTCGTGGGCACTGACGATGAAGTCGTAGAGCAGCGCCTGGGCCTGCAGCGAGGGATTGACCACATCGAAGACATCGCCGGCGACGAGCAGGGCATCGGCCTCGCGTTCGACGAGGGTCTCGAGCAGCCAGTCGAGAAAGAGGCGGTGTTCGGCGTGGCGCTCCTGGCCGTGAAAGGTCTGGCCCAGGTGCCAGTCGGCGGTGTGGAGGAATTTCATCGTATCCCTTGCGGCTGTGGCCTGAAGCGATAGTCTACGCGAAGCCCAAGGACGAAACAGGAGGCCGGGGATGCCCACGGAGACGCTTCACGACTGGAATCTGAGCCCCGAAGAGGCCATCGCGCTGCAGAAGCGTATGGCCGGACGCATCGAGCGCGAGGACCGGCTGGGACCGGTGCGCCATATCGCTGGCGTCGACATCGGCTTCGAGCAGGAAGGCGAGATCACCCGGGCGGCGGTGGTCGTGGTGGCATGGCCGGGCGATCCTCTCGCCGGTTTCGAGGTGGTGGAGCAGGTGGTGCACCGTGAGCCGACCCGCATGCCTTACATTCCCGGGCTGCTCTCCTTCCGCGAGATTCCGGCGGCGCTGGAAGCCTTCGGCAAGCTTGTGACACGCCCCGAACTGGTGATGGTCGACGGCCAGGGCATCGCCCATCCGCGGCGTCTCGGCGTGGCCTCTCACCTGGGGTTGTGGCTCGACCTGCCAACCATCGGCGTGGCCAAGTCGCGGCTGTGTGGCGTACACGACGAAGTGCCCGAGCCGCGCGGAGAGTGGACGCCGCTGCGCCATCGCGGCGAGACGATCGGCGCGGTGTTGCGCACGCGGGTGGGCGTCAAGCCGCTGTTCGTCTCGCTGGGGCATCGCATCAGCCTCGAGACCTCGCTCGACTGGGTGGTGAAATGCCTGGGCCGAACCAAGCTGCCGGAGCCGACCCGGCTGGCCGATCGGCTGGCCTCCCGGCGGGGGCCCATGCCACGACCGGCGGATTGAAGCCGCGCCCGGCATCGGCTCGGGTATACTGGCTCTTTCCGCCATTACCTGAGCCTGCCAATGTCTGAACCCCTGACGCCCGCCTGCGCCGCCACCCGTGCCTGGGTGGAAGGCTTCGTCGTGGCCCACAACGTTTGCCCCTTTGCACGGCGGGAGTTCGTAAGCGATTCCATCCGTTTCGTCGAGGTAGCGGCGAACGAGTGGGAGCCGGCCCTAGAGGCGATGATCGAGGAGTGCCGTCGGCTCGACCTCACACCCGAGATCGAGACCACGCTGATAGTCTTGCGTCCGGGGCTCGAGGATTTTGACGACTATCTCGATTTCCTCGCCGTGGCCGAGGCGCTGCTGGTCGAGCAAGGTTACGAGGGGACTTATCAGCTCGCCAGCTTTCATCCCGACTACTGCTTCGAAGGCGCTGCGGAGGACGATCCGGGCAACTTCACCAATCGCTCGCCCTGGCCGATGCTGCACCTGCTGCGTGAAGCGGGCCTGGAGCGCGCCTTGGCGAACTATCCCGACCCCGAGGCGATTCCCGAGCGCAACATCGAGACCATGCACCGGCTCGGCGGTGAACGGTTGGACGCCGAGCTGGCGGCGCTGCGCGGCCAATGACCGATAAGCCTAGATGATGTCGAGCGGCTCCTTGTGGTCAGGCGCCGGAAAGGTTTCGTCGAGCCGGGCCAAGGAGGCGTCATCAAGCTCGACCGTCAGTGCCCCGGCATTCTGCTCGATGTGTTGGGGCTGAACCGCCTTGGGGATGGCGATGACGTTGCGTCGGCCAGCCACGGGGCGAATTGCCCAGGCCAGCAGTAGCTGGGCGGGGGTGATGCCGAGCCCATCGGCCACTTCTCTCACCACCGGATGGCCGAACAGGTCCTGGCGCAGCTTGCCGGCCTGGGCCAGCGGACAGTAGGCCATCAGCGGCATGCCCAGGCGCTGCATCAAGGGACGCAGGGCGTATTCGATGCCGCGTGAGCCCAGGTGGTAGAGCACCTGGTTGACGGCGCAGGCGTTGCCGTCGGGCAGGGCGTGCAACGTCTCGAGTTCGTCCGCGTCGAAGTTGGAGACGCCGAAACGGCGAATCTTGCCCTGCTCGCGCAGCCGCTCGAAGGCCTCGAGGGTCTCCTTGAGCGGAATATTGCCTGGCCAGTGGAGCAGGTAGAGATCCAGGTGATCGGTGCCGAGCCGCTTCAGACTGCGCTCGCAGGCGGCGATGGCACTGTCGCGTCCCGCGTTCCACGGATAGACCTTGGAGACCAGGAAGGCCTGGTCGCGGCGCCCGGCCAGCGCTTCGCCGACCACTTCCTCGGCGCCACCGTCGGCGTACATCTCGGCGGTGTCGATCAGCGTCAGGCCCAGCTCGAGGCCGTGCTGCAGGGCACGCACCTCATCACGGCGGGGTGACAAGTTCTCGCCCATGTACCAGGTGCCCTGGCCAATGGCAGGCAACTCTAACGCCGATTCATGAGCAGTGGCGGGTAAGGTCACGTGGGGGATGCGGTGATCGGTCATGGTAGGCTCAGTATATTTTGGAAAATATTTTCAAAATTATTCGCCAAAGAGATGGCGAAGACAAGTCGATGCGCTATGGTGAGGAAGTGGTGACGTTCCATGGACGTCATCGTCCAATCCTTTGGCCAGTTCTCGTATCGCAAGGAGTCGACCCACATGAGTATCAAGAAAACCGGTAGCGCTGTCTGGGAGGGTAGCCTCAAAGAGGGCACGGGTCAGGTTTCGACCGGAAGTGGCGCGCTCAAGGACGTGCCCTACAGCTTCGGCAAGCGCTTCGAAGGCGAACCCGGTTCCAATCCCGAAGAGTTGATCGGTGCCGCCCATGCCAGCTGCTACTCCATGGCACTGTCGATGATCATGGGCGAGGCCGGCCTGACCCCGAGCGCATTGCCACCGAGGCCACCGTGACTCTCGAGCAGGATGCCGGTGGCTTCAGCATCACCAAGATCCATCTCACGACCCGGGTACGCAGCCCCGGTGCCGACGATAAGGCCTTTCATGGCGCGGCCGAAAAGGCGAAGGAGGGCTGTCCGGTCTCCAAGCTGTTCAAGGCCGAAATCACCCTGGATGCCAGCCTGGAGAACTGAAGGCGCTTCGCTCGGTTCGCAGCGGCCACCTCCGGGTGGCCGCACTGGTTTCAGCACCAACTAGGCCGGGGGCATGGTACGGCGCGCTGCCTCGACCAGAGCGCGAACCAGCCGCTGCTGGGGACGATTGAAGACCAACCACTCGGGATGCCACTGCACGCCGATGAGGAACTCATGGTTGCGTGACTCGATACCTTGGACCAGCCCGTCGCGATCACGGGCGACGATCTCGATGCCTCGCCCCGCCTCTTGCACGGCCTGGTGGTGCAGGCTGTTGATGCGGCACCAGCTCACCTTGAGGATGCGGTGGAGCTGGCTGTCGGCAACGATATCCACCGTCTTGCGCGGCAGTACGGTGCGCCGGCGCTTGAGGCCTTCGTGAGTGGTGTAGATATCCGGATCCAGTGTGCCGCCGAGGTGAACGTTGAGCATCTGAGCGCCACGACAGATGCCTAGTACCGGCTTGCCTTGAGGGATGAAACGCTCCATCAGCTCGAGTTCGAGTTCGTCGCGCTGGGGATCGAGGCGCACGTCGAGCTGGACTTCACCGCCATAGAGATGGGCCTGGATGTCGTCGCCACCGCCGATGATCAGACCGTCCAACGCCTGGGGCAAAGGGCGGGAGGGGGAGAGCCGCAGCGGCCTGCCACCGTGGCGCCATACGGCGAACCAATCGAACCACCAGGCAATGCGACTCTTGTAATCCGATGTGGTGATGCCGATGAGGGGACGCGTCATGAGGGCGAGCGGACCTCCTTGATCCAGTTGCGTAGCCTGCCGACCATGCGAGCCATGAGCGATTGGGTGTGCAGGTTGACGTAGCGACCGGCGCGTTCGAGCAGCTCCTTGCGATCTGCGGCCAGGCGTTCCACCGCGACCCAGCGGTTCCATTCCACCACCGCGCCCCAGCCGCGCTGGGACAGTTGGGCGTTAGGCAGGCGATAGTGGAACGTGGGCCGCGGCTTGATCAGGTTGTTGCGGAACAGCTCGTCGGGGTAATCGGGGCGCAGGTAGGCTAACAGTGGATAGAGATCGAGTTCGCGATTGCGCGTGGGTTGAAGCTGATGTAATCGGCGATCAGCGTGTCCAGGTCCGGCGCGTAGTCGGGGTCGAGCACATGCAGGATATAGTGTTTGGGAAAGGGATTGGCGTGTGGCAACACCTCTCGGGTGATATCGACATCGATCTCCTTGCGCAACCAGGCTGCCATCAGCAGAAAGGCGCGCAACTGACGCAGGATGGCATCGGGCTCCAGGCTGGCTGCCTCGGGATTGAGATGCAGGCCGAAGCCGTACAGCAGGCTGGCGTCGGTGCCCTTGGCGCCGTGAGCGTTGAGCGCGGCAAACAGCTTGTCGAGTTCGCTCAGCTCGTTCCAGGGCACCGGTGGGCAGACGATCTCGGTCGGTACCAGGCCGGTGACCACGTCGCCGATCAGCTCTCGAGTCTTGTTGTGGAAATCCAGGCGCATCTGATGGCGCTGACGTTCCCATTCGGTGTCGTGTCGCGGCATCTCCTGCAACAGCCTGGTATCGGGGTGGGCGTACTGGGTATCGAGCTCGATGACGAAGTCGCCCCAGCGCGTGGCCTCGACCCGCAAGCGATGCGGGCTGATCAGTTTCAGGTCGCCACCGAATAGGTCGCGTACCAGCTCGCCGGTTTGCTGAGGAGGAAGTCCGGCGAATTCTATCTCGACGCCAACCCGTCGAGTCCTACCCTGGACATTCAGAGGCTCGGGTGGTGATTGCGGCAGCATGAAGGCATCCTGTGCGACTCGAGAGTCTGAACGCCAGCCTAGCACAGAGCGGCGGTCAGTCGGAGCGATCCGAGGCCGTTCGCCCAGGTGCACGGCAAACCGAACAAGGGAGTGATCGATGCCAGACGTGTTTTCCCCGCGTGACGATGGCGGGCTCTGGCGAACGACGATTCGCATCGGGCTGCTGCTCGCGTTGACGCTATTGCTGGCTGGACCGCTGCAGGCCCAGGGGCTTCCACTCGGTGGATTGGGGCAGGAGGAGTCGCCTCGGGGCGAGGCACATGACGCCGAAACGTTCCAGCAGTCCTTGAACGAAGTGATTGCCACGCTGGAGGATGAGGAACGGCGCGGCGCCCTGCTCGACGAGCTGCGCGACATCCAGCAGGCCCACGGCGAGAGTATGGAAGAGGGCGGCACGCTCCAGCGTCAGGGGTTGCTTGGTGCGCTGGCCGAAACGCTCAGTGAGCTGGGCGAGCAGGCCGAGGCGGGAGAATCTCCCCTCGATGACTGGCAGCGTCAACTGGAGCAGGGCTGGGTCGATCTCAGCGCACTGGTGGTGCAGACCGGGACGCCGCAGCTGCTACGCTCGGCATTCGACGGCGCCCTGCTGTTGGGCATCTGGATGGCCGCTCTGGTCGCTCTCATTGCGCTGGGCAGGAGACTTTTCGCGCGCCGCGATCTACCGCTCGACCTGCCGCGCGAGCCTCGTGGCTGGCTGCTGGCACTGCACTTCCTACGCCGCATGCTGCCTTGGACGCTGTCGTTCGTCATCATCATGGGCTTGACCCAGGTGCTGCCGGCCAACCCCGGACGCACCCTGGCGCTGGTCATTGCCTACCTGGCCCTATGCGGGCGTATCCTGTCGGTCATCGTCGAATGCGTGGTATCGGTGTTCACTCGTGGCCATCGCTTCCCGGCCGTACGGATGATCCAACAGCAGGGATTGCGCATGCTGTTCCTGATCGGCGCGCTGATCGCGCTGGGCGATGCGCTGAATGCAGCGCGGCTCTCCTGGCAGGTAGGCGAAGAGCTGGCGGCGCTGGGTTCGGTCCTGGCCAACATGCTGGCGGCACTGCTCAGCATCCGCTTCATTTTCAAGTTCAAGCGACCGATCAAGCATTTGATCCGCAATCGCCCATGGAAGGTGCGGCGCGAAGGCGGCACCGCCATCGAGATGGCCCGCATCGTCGGTCGGTTGTGGCACGTGCCGGCGCTGCTGATGGTGGTGGGTTCGCTGCTGGCCATCTTCATTACCGTGGGCGATGTCGGGGCGGCCCTGGCACGTTCGATCATCTCGGCCGCGCTGTTGGTGTTGACACTGGTGGTGACGCGGTTGATCCAGCGTCACAGTGAGAGGCGTACCCGGCGGCGCCGGGTCAGCGAGTACCGCCGCCGTCTCGAACGCTTCGGCTATGCCCTCTCGCACGTAACGGCCTGGATCGTATTCGCCGAGCTGTCGCTGCAGGTGTGGGGCGGCTCACTGTTCGGCCTGGGCCGGGAGGGCGTGGCCGGGGTGCGTATCGGCCAGGCGTTACTGGCGCTCGGCTTCACGGTGCTGTTGGCCTGGCTGGCCTGGATATTTGCCGATACCGCCATTCAGCGCGCGCTGGTCTCTTCCGCCCGCTCACGCGGCCGGCGTGTCAACCAGGCTCGCGCCCAGACCATCACGCCGATGATCCGCAACGTGATTTTCGCCACCATCGTGCTCATCGCCGCCATCGTCGGTTTGGCCAACCTGGGGTCAACGTCACGCCGCTGCTGGCCGGTGCCGGCGTCATCGGCCTGGCCGTGGGCTTCGGCGCCCAGACCCTGGTACAGGACCTGATCACGGGGATATTCATCATCGTCGAGGACTCACTGGCCGTGGACGACTTCGTCCAGATCAACGGCCACATGGGCACCGTCGAGGGGCTGACTCTGCGCACCGTGAGGCTGCGCGACCTGGACGGCATCCTGCACATCATCACCTTCAGTGCCATCCAGTCGATTCACAATATGTCACGCCACTTCGGTATCGCGCTGATGCGCATCCGCATTCCGCATACCATGAAAATCGACGATGCCATCACCCTGATGCAGGAAACCGCCCAGGAGCTGCGCCAGGACCCGATGATGCGTCATCACATCTGGTCACCGCTGGAGATGCAGGGCATCGACCGGTTCGACGAGGGCGCCGCCGTGCTGCGCATGCGCTTTCGCACCGCACCCGTCATGCAATGGGACGTGGCGCGTGCATTCAATCTGCTGCTCAAGCAACGCATGGAAGCGCAGGGCCTCGATCTCGGCATGCCGCGCTTGAGCGTGAGCATGGAGGGCCAGCCTGGCGATGCCATGAAAGACGAGGTGCCCGGTACCGATGGCGGAGCCACGACACTGCGCGATGCCAAGGGGCGTGCGCCTGGCGAAGCCGGTATCGCCGATCCCGAAGGGGCGACCAACCCTCAGCGTGCTTCGCCGGACTCATCGTGAGCAGGCCGTGCCTTCTTTCGGCCATGGCGGTCTGTAGCGCAGGCCGCCGATGCTTCGAAGCCAATCACATAGCGGCCTGCCATCTGTAGCCCGCCACTCCTCGGCGCCTCCCGCAATCCATCTCTTGCAAAAATAAGGTCGCCTGACGCTGTTCGGATTAGACCATGGTCTCGAAGAGTAAACGTTTACTCTATCAGAGTAAACGTTTACATTGCTGCCGTTACGCTTCGATTCGCGATACCGACAATGCCTGCCACGTCAGGCTCACCAGGAGGAGCAAGATGACCATCAAGGCCACGGTCTGGGGCGAGAACGTCCACGAGCGTACCAATGCGGTGGTAGCGCGGCTCTACCCCGACGGCATGCACACCTGCATCGCCGCCGGACTCAACGAGGATTTCGAGATCGAGGCGCGCTCGGTCACCCTGCAGGATCCGGAGCATGGCCTCACCGAGGAGGTGCTGGAGGATACCGATGTGCTGCTGTGGTGGGGGCATGCGGCCCACGGCGAGGTGAGCGACGCCATCGTCGACCGGGTCCAGGCCCGGGTGCTGCAGGGCATGGGGCTGCTGGTGCTGCATTCGGCCCACTACTCGAAGATCTTCAAGCGGCTGATGGGCACCACCTGCTCGCTGAAGTGGCGCGAGGCGGGCGAGCGCGAGCGGCTTTGGGTAGTCAATCCGGGCCATCCCATCGTGCAGGGCGTAGGTGACTACATCGAGCTACCCCATACCGAAATGTACGGCGAGCCCTTTGCCGTACCCAACCCGGACGAGGTGATCTTCATCAGCGCCTTCGAAGGGGGCGAGGTGTTCCGCTCGGGGCTCACTTACAGGCGTGGCAACGGCAAGATCTTCTACTTCCGCCCTGGGCACGAGACCTATCCGATCTATCACGACGCCAAGGTGCGTCGGGTGCTCAAAAACGCCGTGAAGTGGGCGCGCCCAGAGGGCTCGCGATGGATCGACGCTTGCCCCAACGTACCGCCCGAGCAGGCTCCCGACCCGGTGGTAGTAAAAGGCGAGGGGCTGCACAAGCCCGGAGAGGAGGGATTCAAATGATTCGTCTGGCGATCATCGGAGCCGGCAGCATGGCCGGCGAGCATGCCACGCAGTTCCAAGCCCTTGAGGGGGTCGAGCTAGTAGCCGTATGCGACGTGGATGGCGGCCGGGCGCAGGCCTTCGCCGCACGCCATGCCATTCCGCTGCCTATACCGATCTCGAGACAATGCTGGCCCGGGAGGAGATCGATGCGGTGAGCAACGTCACTCCGGACGCCGCTCATAAGGCAACTTCGTTGGCGGCCATCGCCGCCGGCAAGCACATTCTCTGCGAGAAGCCCCTGGCCACCAGCGCCGCCGATGCCGAGGCGATGGCGGCGGCGGCTCGCGAGGCAGGGGTGATCAACATGGTCAACTTGAGCTATCGCAATGCGCCAGCCATCCATCAAGCCCGGGAATTGATCGCCTCGGGCGCCCTGGGGCGGATCCGCCACGTGGATGCCAGCTATCGCCAGAGCTGGCTGGTCAGCCACGCCTGGGGGCGCTGGGACCAGGATAGCCAGTGGCTGTGGCGGCTCTCCGAAAGGCATGGCAGCAAGGGGGTTCTGGGCGATGTGGGGATTCATATCCTCGACTTTGCCAGCTTCCCGGTGGGCGACATCACGGCGGTGAACTGCCGGCTCAAGTGCTACGACAAGGCTCCGGACAGCCGCATCGGCGACTATGTGCTCGACGCCAACGATACCGCCCTGATGCGCGTCGAGTTCGCCTGCGGGGCGCTGGGCAGTCTCCATGCCACGCGCTGGGCCACCGGTCATCACAACTCCCTGAGCCTGAGCGTACACGGCGACCGTGGCGCCCTTCGGGTCGACCTGGACGCGGCCAAGGATCGGCTGCACGTGTGCTTGGGTGAGGATGTCCATCCGGCCTGCTGGCGCGAGGTAGTCGCCCCCGAAACCCCCAGCCTCTACCGTCGCTTCATCGACGGCATCGCCAAGGGGCATAACGATCAGCCCGACTTCGCCCGCGGAGCGGCTCTGCAGCGGGTGCTGGATGCCTGCTTCGTCTCCGACGCCGAGGATCGCAGCTTGGCCCTGGCTGGCTGAGCCACCCACTACTGCAAGAGAGGAGGAAACCGGCCGCGCCATCGCTCAGAACCTGGATGGAGGCTTGGCTGAACCGGCTCGGTCGGCGCGGCTGGCGAGGCGCACCTGCCTCGCGCCGCTGGCGGATTTTTGACACAATCATCGGCCTTCAAGGGCAGGCGACGGCACATTGCGGTCGCTGCACCAAGCACAGGGCGGGCAGATGAGCAGAGATTCGTCGCGGTCGGCGACCATCCGGGAAATCGCGCGGCAGGCGGGGGTTTCCATCGCTTCGGTGAGCCGAGCCCTCAACGGCAAGCCGGGACTGAGCGAGGAGTCGCGCGAGCGTATCCTGGCGATCAGCCGGGAAATGGCGTACCGGCCCAGCGCCGCCGCCCGCCAGTTGATCAGCGGCAAGGCGGCGGTGGTGGGCATCTCGCTGGGGCGCCAGGATGTCGAGCTGCATCCTTATTACATCCTGCTTTATCAGCATCTCACCCTGGCCCTTCATGAACAGGGCATGGTGCCGATCTTTTTTTCTCACGACCAGACGACGTCGCTGCCCGAACGGGCCGGCGCCGCCATCCTGCTAGGCGAGTTTCCCGGCGATCAGCGGGCCGAACGGCTGGCCGAGTCGGGTGTGCCCTACGTGCGCATCGGCGAGCCCGGCGAGGGATTCTCGGTGGCGCCAGACGATCGCCACGGCTTTGTCCAGGTGACCCGCTACCTCATCGAGAGCGGACGGCGGCGGATCGCCTTCGTCGGCGGCGAGCTGGAGCAGCCCTGCTATCCCCCGCGTCTGGCGGGCTATTGCCAGGCACTGTCCGAGGCTGGCCTGACAGAGCAGCTCTTCAACCTGCCTCATGACGTCACCTCGGCTTCGCTGACCGCCTATCGATTCTTCGCTCCCAAGCTGGCGAGCTGGGACGCTCCCCCTTCGACGCCCTGGTGTGCGCCACCGACGAGATCGCCCTGGGCTGCCTGGCGGCCCTGAAGGACCATGGCCTCGCCGTGCCCGAACAGGTGGCCGTGACCGGCTTCGACGACCTGCCGTTGCTGGCGGCCCGCCTGACCACCCTGCGCCAGGACATCGCCGCCATCGCCACCATGAGCGTGATGCTGCTGGGCGATGCGCTGGCCGGCAAGCCGCCGCGCCACGTCTCCATGCCGGTGGAGCTGATCCGGCGCGAGACGGGCTAGCGCCATCTGAACGAGGGGTAGCTTGCCGCCTTGGGTGAGTGCCTCGTGCCGCTGGTTCGAGATGGAAAGCGGGCCGGCATTGCCCGTACTATGAAAACCATTCGGCCTTTCAATGGCCTCGGGCTGTACAAGGAGCTGCGACGACGTGATTACCGTCGAACGCAAGGATAGCTTTCATCTCAAAGTCTCCCGCGTGCTGCAGGAAGAGACCTCGCATCGGCTGGACCTGTTCCTGTTCGTGCCGGGTGAGCTCGGCCTCAACGAGCATGTCATCTCCGAGGATGCCTTCTACTACAGTGCGATCCACGTCAAGCGGACCTATTACAGCGACAAGCACCACCTGCCGCTGGTGCTCAGCCGGCTGGCCAGTCGCGGCAGGCTGAGTTCCGAGCAGTACCGCCTGAGTCTGAGTCTTTATGCCTACCAATACGTAGTGGCACTCGAGCGGGCGACCCAGACCTTGCTCGACACCGCAAGACGCGTGCAGCAGGCCGAGCGTCATGCCGAGCCTGAACGAAGCGAGCCGCAGGCCGAAGAAGGCAACGCGGGGGAGAGTGACGGCGAGCTGCCGGGGCGGATCGTGGCGGCTGGCCTGGAAGAGCGCCTCGAGGAACTGAGCGAGCTGGCTCAGGGCATCCTGCGCCGTTTGCGGCGCAATCAACCGAGCGAGGAGAGCCTGCACAAGTACTACGCCAACATCGACAACTATCTCTCGTGGTTCACCGAGCAGCGCCTGCTGGCGCTGGTCGCCCACCTGCCGCGTGGTCGAGACTACCGTACCATCCGTGAGCGCCTGCTGGAGATCGGCCAGGCCGAGGCCGCGCACCGCGAGCAGGCCGAATACAACGCCAGCCGGGTGGTGCGCGATCCCACGCGCATGTCCAACAAGATGCGCCTGTTGAGGCGCCTCATCGAATACCCCGTGACCCTGAAGCAGCAGAACCAGGAGTTGGGCGGCGCCGAGCAGAAGGCGGTCAAGGGCCTGGCCACCGGCGTGGTGATGATCTTCGTCTCGTGGGGGCTGCTCCAGGCCCGCGACACCGTAGGTAACGTCACCGCGCTGTTCGTGTTGGCCATGGCGGTGCTTTATGCCATGCGCGAGGTGTTCAAGGACGATCTGCGCAATACGCTATGGCGTTGGCTGCGCAAGGGGCGGCCCAAGTGGCGCCGGCAGTATGTCGATGCGACCAGCAACAAGCTGGTAGGGCGCCAGCTCGAGTGGTTCGACTACAAGCGCTTTGGCAAGCTCGATGAGGAGATCAAGCGTGTGCGCAAGCGCAACGTGGCCCAGCGCGAGGAGGTGGTGCTGCATTACCGTTCGAGTTCACGCCTGTCGCCGACACGTTTTCTCAGTGGCTACGAGAAGACCCGCGAGACCATTTCGATCGACCTGTCGCTGCTGACCCGGCTCATGGACAAGGGCAGCCATCATGTCTATCGGCTCAAGGATGGGCAGGTTTCCCGCGAGTCGGTCGAGAAGCGCCATCTGCTCAATCTGGTGATACGTGAGGAGGTGGCCAACGCCGAGCCGATCCTGCAGCGCTGGAAGATCGTCATGAGCCGGTCACGCATCGTCGATGTGGTCAAGGTGCATCAGGAAGGTGGCAAGCTCGCTGGCGCGGCGGAGGAGCAGACGGAGTCTTCAGCCCCGTGACGTTTTGTGGCGATGGAGTTGTTCCAGGTCAAGTCGACGGCGCGTCCGGTTCGCTACTGTCAATGAAGGAAATTGTGACGCCCGGCGAGGCGGACTAAATTTCAAGTAAGTCGACTGTAACCACAATCGCCACTCAACGGAGATGCCGCCCATGAAAGCCGTCGACGTCATGACCACCAAGGTCATTACCGTATCGCCCGATACCGACGTGCGCGAAATCGCACGCCTCCTGCTCGAAAACAATATCAGTGCGCTGCCCGTGGTGGATGAGAGCAACGAGGTGTTGGGCATCGTCAGCGAAGGCGATCTGATGCGCCGGATCGAGAGCGGCGCCGAGCACCGCAAGTCATGGTGGCTGAAGTCGATCTTCGCCGGAGCCAACAATGCCAGCGAGTATATCAAGACCCATGCGCGCAAGGCTCACGAGATCATGACCCGCAATCCCATCACGATTACTGAGGACGAGCCGCTGCACCGCGTGGCCAAGCTGCTCGAAAAGCATCACATCAAGCGGGTGCCGGTGGTGCGTGACGACAAGCTGGTGGGGATCGTCAGTCGTGCCAATCTGCTGCGTGGCTTCTCGGCCACCACGCCGGACCTGGAGACGCCCGTTACGGCCGATGACCGTGAGATTCGTGATGCGATTCTCAAGGAAGTGGATGAGAACACCGGGGTATGGGTCGATCGCATCAACGTCATCGTCACCGAGGGCGCGGTGCAGGTCTGGGGGCTGGTGGAGAGCCAGGAGGAGAAGATGGCGGTTCAGGTCGCTGCCGAGAACACACCCGGGGTCAAGAGCGTGGAGAACAACCTGGGTATGGTGCCGCGCGGCGTCGGCCATTTTTGATGGATGTGGTGGCAGGCAGCAGGGCGGCCAGCGGGCCGCCCTGTTCGTTTCTGCTCGCACCTGCCGGAAGGAAGGTCAGGCGAGCTGCTTTAGCGCGGTTTCCAGATGGGTCAGGCTGCGTTCGCGGTTATGCAACTTGTCGAGGCCGAACAGGCCGATACGGAACGCCTGGTAGTCGGCACCTTCATCGCACATCAGCGGCACGCCGCCGGCGACCTGGAGTCCGGCGGCGGCGAACTTGGCCACGATGCCGGGATCTTCGGTATAGCAGACCACCACGCCGGGAGCCTCGAAGCCGGGCGCCGCCACGCTGCGGTAGCCGTAGCGGGCCAGTAGCTCGCGCACCCCCTGGCCCAGCGCCCACTGCTCCTCGCAAACACGCTCGAAGCCGTACTCGGCGGTCTCGTGCATGATGTCGCGCAGCCGGGCCAGGCCGTCGGTGGGCATGGTGGCGTGATAGGCATGACCGCCGTTCTCGTAGGTCTCCATGATCGAGAGCCATTTGCGCAAATCGCAGGCAAAGCTGGTGCTGACGGTCTGCTCGATGCGCTTGCGGGCCGCTTCGGAGAGCATCACCATGCCGCAGCAGGGGAGTCCGCTCCAGCCTTTTTGTGGCGCGCTGACGAGGACGTCGATACCCAGCTCGACCATATCCACCCACAGTGTGCCCGAGGCGATGCAATCGAGCACGAACAGGCCGCCGACGTCATGTACTGCCGCCGCGACCCGCTTCAGGTAATCGTCGGGCAACAGCAGGCCGGCGGAGGTCTCGACATGGGGCGCGAATACTACCCCTGGCCGTTCTTCGCGGATGGTGCGCTCGACTTCCTCGATGGGAGCCGGAGCGAAAGGGGAGTGCGGATCCTGCGGGTCCAGACGGCGCGCCTTGAGCACCGTGGTCGAGGCGGCAATGGCACCCATTTCCAGGATTTGCGACCAACGATAGCTGAATTGGCCGTTGCGGATGACCAGGCAGTGTTGGTTGGTGGCGAACTGGCGGGCCACGGCTTCCATGCCGAAGGTGCCGCTGCCGGGCACGATCACGGCACTGCGCGCCCGGTAGACCCTCTTGAGAGTCGCCGAGACGTCACGCATCACACCCTGGAAGCGCTGGGACATGTGGTTGAGCGAGCGGTCGGTATAGACCACCGAATACTCGAGCAGGCCATCGGGGTCGACGTCGGGCAACAGGCCGGGCATAGGTTTCTCCCTTCGGTGCGTAGCTGTGTCTTCGAGCTAGTGTCTTCGAAGCGATGAGGATATGACCTTTCCCGGCCATGGGCCAGTGCAGGGGAGGGGGTGAATACAGGAAACTTAGGCCGCCGGGCCGCACCATGCCGCGGTTGGTGCGACCCGAGGTGGCCGACACTGCGAATCGATAGCTCGCGATGTCGGTGCGAATGGGATCACTTGTGGCAGAAATAGACTCTGGCTGGCGGAATGTTGATCGGCTCGAAGGTACTCTCCACTCGAGTAAAGGTCTGGCGCAGGTCGGACGACACCTTGGGCGAGAACTGATAGATCAGCATCGCTCCCTCCGGCCCCAAGGCTTCATGGCTACCCTTGAGGATGCGCTCGCGGATCTCTGCGGGCATGGTGCTGAAGGGCAGACCGGCCACCACGTAATCGGCAGCGGGCAGGCCCAGTCGCTCCAGCTCGGCCAGGATCGTTTCGGCCGAGCCGGCGATCACCTTGAGACGCGGATCGGACAGGGAACGGTTGAGGAAGTCGACGAAGTCATCGTTGGTTTCGATCACCACGAGCGTGGCGTCGGGATGCAAGCGGCTGAGGATCTCTCGGGTAATGGTGCCGACTCCGGGGCCGTACTCGACGACGACCCGTGCCCGCTCCCAGTCGACCGGTTCCAGCAGGCGGCGTACCAGGAAGGACGAGCTGGGGATGATCGAGCCCAGCATGCGTGGATGCTTGAAGAAGTTACGGGCGAACAGCGTCAGCTGGGCTCGTCGCTCGGGGCCTGCCAAGACCGAGGGTCGCTCTTGAACCGCCATGGGCATTCCTCCTTCAGTATTTGCTGAATATGCCTCCACTCTAGGCCAGCCTGCGCCGGCGTGAAAGGTTGGGGTGCTTCGTGGCGGTGCGCCACCTCGTTAGCCTGGGCGTGAACGGTTGGCTACGACACGCTTGCGTTGAATTACAGCAGAAGAGGAGTGTGTAATATACTTGACGTGCTGCGGGGCGATTTTTCGCTTGAAAATGGAGAAATTTTGAGCGAATGTCATAAATTATTGACGCGCTGATCGCACATCCATCGTGCCGCCGGGTGAAACAATGCCTCATAACAATACCAGCGATTCGAACGACCACCCATCACCAGCCTTGATTACCTTCGAAGGGGTACAGAAGACCTACGATGGCGAAAATCTGGTCGTCAAGGACCTCAACCTGACGATCCGCCAAGGTGAGTTCGTCACCCTGCTTGGCCCGTCCGGGTCCGGCAAGACCACCTGCCTGATGATGCTCGCGGGCTTCGAAGTACCTACCAGCGGCGATATCTTCCTGCGCGAGCAGCGACTCAACAGCGTACCGCCCCACAAGCGCAACTTCGGCATGGTCTTCCAGAACTATGCGCTGTTTCCGCACATGACGGTAGAAGAGAACATCCGCTACCCGCTCAAGACGCGCAAGATGCCGGCCGCCGAGGCCGATCGCAAGGTGGCGCGCATCCTCGACATGATCCAACTGCGCGACTTCGCCAAGCGCCGGCCGACCCAGCTCTCCGGCGGGCAGCAGCAACGGGTGGCACTGGCTCGTTCACTGGTATTCGAGCCTCAGTTGGTGCTGATGGACGAGCCGCTGGGGGCACTGGACAAGCAGCTGCGCGAGCAGATGCAGCTGGAGATCAAGCATATTCACGACCAGCTCGGGCTCACCGTGGTCTTCGTCACTCACGATCAGAGCGAAGCCTTAACGATGTCGGACCGGGTGGCGGTGTTCAACGACGGTGTCATCCAGCAGATCGATACGCCCAGCAACCTCTACGAACACCCCGCCAATGCCTTCGTCGCCCAGTTCATCGGCGAGAACAACACGCTGACAGGACGCATCGAGTCGGTGGAAGGACAGCAGTGCCGGGCCCGCTTCGGCGATGGCTTCATCACCGGAGCGCTGATCGGGCCCGGTCTGGCCGTGGGCGATGCCACCCGGCTGTCGATTCGTCCCGAGCGAGTCAAGCTCAACGGCTCCGCTCGGCAGCTGCCTAACCGGCTTCAGGCTCGCGTACGTGAATTCATCTATCTGGGAGATCACCTACGGGTGCGCTGCGAGCTGGCTGGCAACGACGAGTTCATGGCTCGTGTTCCCGTGGATGACTTCGAGACCGGCATGCAGCCGGGAGACATGGTAGAGCTGGGCTGGCGCGACGAGGACGTACGCGCGCTCAACGCCTCCTGAATTCGGGTACCAGCCCGCAGGGACGCAACGCTTCGGTCATATCACATCAATAACAAGGCCCATCAGGCCGGGAGATAGAAAAATGACGCACAACCGCTTCCCGCTGTCCCGCATCAGCCGTGGCATCGCCCTCGGCAGCCTGGTCACCCTCGGCCTGGCGGTATCCGCCAACGCCCAGGCGTTGACCGTCATCTCGTTCGGCGGCGCCTCGGGCCAAGCCATGGAGAAGGCCTACTATGGCCCCTTTGCCGAAGAGACCGGTATCAGCCTGACCCCGGGCGACTACAATGGCGAGCTGTCGCGCATTCGCGCCATGGTGGAAACCGGCAACGTCAGTTGGGACGTGGTGGAAATGGAGTCCCCCGAGCTGGTGCGCGGCTGCTTCGAAGGCCTGTTCGAGCCCATCGACTGGCAGCGCCTCGGCCTGGGCGGCGAACTGATCGATGCGGCCTTCGATGAGTGCGGCGTGGGTACCTTCGTGTGGTCGACGGTGCTGGCCTATGACGCCGATGCACTGAGTAGCGCGCCGACCTCCTGGGCCGACTTCTGGGACGTCGAGCAGTTCCCGGGCACACGCGGGCTGCGTCGCGGCGCCAAGTACACCCTGGAATTCGCGCTGATGGCCGACGGCGTCGCCGCCAGCGAGGTGTATGACGTGCTACGCACGCCGGAGGGTGTCGATCGCGCCTTCGCCAAGCTCGACGAGATCAAGGACCACATTCAGTGGTGGGAGGCGGGCGCCCAGCCGCCCCAGTGGCTGGTCTCCGGTGACGTGGCGATGACCTCTGCCTACAACGGCCGTATCGCCGCCGCCCAAGAGGAGGGCAGCAACCTCGAGATCGTCTGGAACGAGAGCATCTACGACCTCGACTACTGGGCCATCGTGGCCGGTAGCGAGCATGTCGATGAAGCCTACGACTTCATCCAGTTTGCCAGTCAGCCCGAGAATCAGGCGGTCTATTCCAGCGAGATCCCCTACGGCCCCGTGCACCCGGCGGCCATCGACCAACTGGACGATGCCCAGGCCCGGCGCATGCCGACCCACGAGGAGAACATGACTGGAGCACTCGCCATCGACACCGGCTTCTGGGTCGATCATGGCGAAGAACTCGAGCAGCGCTTCAGCGCCTGGGCGGCGCGCTAAGGAAGGGGAGGCAGCGGTCCTGGCCGCTGCCATGCTGAGTTCGTCGGCGGCCCCGGCGCAGGCCGGGGCCGCGACGCGAGATTCATGGGGAAGGCGATGTCCGCGAACCTGACGGCAACCCTATCGTCGGCGAGGCCCGGAGGTAATCTCAAGGCGCAGCTACGTCGTGCCGAGCGCTTGCGCAAGCTCAAGGCCATCGGCCTGGTGGCGCCGTTGGCGCTGTTCCTGTTGGTGGTGTTCGTCGTGCCCATCGGCAGCATGCTGTGGCGTAGCGTCGACAACACCGAGCTGGATTCGGTGATGCCGATCACTGCAGAAGGGCTCAGGCAGTGGGACGGTACCGGCTTGCCGGACAACGCCACCCTGGCGGCTTTCGCCGCTGAACTGCGCGACTCCCGCCAGGGCGGCGGGCTGGGGCGCATCGGGCGACGCTTGAACTACGAGGATACGAGCTATCGCAGCCTGCTGATGACGACCCTGCGTGGCCTGCCGGCTGCCGGAGCGGTCGAGGCGGATGCCGATTGGCGCACGATCCTGACCGAAATCGACCCCGCCTGGGGCGAGACCGAAACCTGGCTTGGTATCCAGCGCGCCGCGCCCACCACGACCGATCGCTACCTGCTGGCTTCGCTGGATCTCGAACGTGGCGCAGAGGGCGAGCTGCAGCGTGTCGCCGAGCGCGAGCGTATCTACATGGCGGTATTCCAGCGCACCCTGGTCATTGCCGGCGGGGTGACGCTGATCTGCCTGGCGCTGGGATTCCCGCTGGCCTATCTGCTGGCCACGCTGCCGGCCAAGACCAGCAACCTGCTCATGATCCTGGTGCTGCTGCCGTTCTGGACCTCGTTGCTGGTGCGCACCGCGGCCTGGATCATCCTGCTCCAGTCCAATGGACTGGTGAACCAGAGCCTGATCGTCACCGGGCTGATCGAATCGCCGCTGCAGCTGGTGTTCAACCGAATCGGGGTCTTCTTCGCCATGGTGCACATCCTGCTGCCGTTCATGGTGCTGCCGCTGTACAGCGTGATGAAGGGGATCTCGCCGAGCTATCAGCGTGCCGCGGTATCGCTCGGCGCCCACCCCTTCGCCGCCTTCTGGCAGGTCTACGTGCCGCAGACCATTTCCGGCGTGGCGGCGGGCACCATCCTGGTCTTCATCATGGCGCTCGGCTATTACATCACGCCAGCGCTGGTGGGTGGCCCGGCCGACCAGATGGTCAGCTACTACGTGGCCTACTACACCAACACCACCAACAACTGGGGCATGGCCGCGGCCCTGGGTAGCCTGCTGCTGGTGGTCACGCTGCTGCTCTATCTGGTTTACCACCGCCTGGTGAACCGCAAGCAACTGATCAGGAGCTGAGCCATGTCGCTGCCTCCCTATGCTTCGCCGGTGGAGAAAGTGTGGTTCTGGACGTTTCGCCTGTTCTGCGGTCTGGTGCTGCTGTTTCTGATTGCGCCGGTGCTGGTGATCATTCCGCTGTCGTTCAGTAGCGGTTCCTTCCTCACCTATCCGCTGCCGGGCTTCTCGCTGCGCTGGTACGAGGCGATCTTTACCTCCGCGGCATGGATGGGGGCACTGAAGAACAGCCTGATCGTGGCGCCGCTGGCCACATTGTTGGCGATGATCTTCGGTACCCTGGCCGCGGTGGGCCTCAACCGCGCCGACTTCCCCGGCAAGGGAGCGATCCTGGCACTGCTCATCTCGCCGATGGTGGTGCCGCTGGTGATCGTGGCGGTGGGCATGTATTTCTTCTTTGCCCAGGTCGGGCTGCTCAACTCCTATACCGGCCTGGTGCTGGCCCATACGGTACTGGGTGTGCCCTTCGTGGTGATCACCGTCAACGCCACGCTGCAGGGCTTCGACTTCAACCAGATGCGCGCCGGAGCGAGCCTTGGCGCCGACCCGGTGCGGGTGTTCTTCACCGTGGTGCTGCCGCAGATCGTGCCCGGCGTGGTATCGGGTGGGTTGTTCGCCTTCGCCACCTCCTTCGACGAAGTGGTGGTGGCGCTGTTCATTGCCAGCCCCACCGAGCGTACGCTGCCGATCCAGATGTTCTCCGGTATCCGCGAGAACATCAGTCCGGCGATCGCCGCCATGGCCACCATCCTGATCCTGATCTCGACGCTGCTTTTGGTTACCATGGAGCTGCTGCGACGGCGCAGCGAGAGGTTGAGGGGCAACTCCTGAGCCATTCGCCGCATTCGTCTGTCACTGCGCCCCGTACCGCGGGGCGCAGTCGTGTCGGTGTCCGAGAGCGATGGTGTTCGGGCACGTGAGAGTCGGAGTCCCTGCGTGAACGATTTCCTGATCATCGGTGGTGGCGTCATCGGCATGCTGACCGCCTGTCAACTGGCCGAGGCTGGCCATGGCGTCACCCTGGTGGAGCGGGGCTACTGCGGCCAGGAAGCCTCGTGGGCCGGCGGCGGTATCGTCTCGCCGCTCTACCCCTGGCGCTACAGCGAGCCGGTGTCGCAGCTTGCCCGAAGCGCGGGAGAGCGCTATGCCGAGATGGCGGCGATGCTGCTCGACGCCACCGGTATCGATATCGAGTACCGCCAGAAGGGACTGCTCTACCTGCGGGTGGACGACGCCGAGCGGGCTTTCGCCTGGGCGCAGCGGCAGGGCTGGCCACTGGAGAAGGTGGAGGCTTCCTTCATCTATGCCAAGGAGCCTTGGCTGTGCGAAGGGATAGACGAAGGCCTGTGGATGCCGACCCTGGGCAGCGTGCGCAATCCGCGACTGTGCCGGGCGCTGCGCGCACGCCTCGAGGCGCTGCCCAACGTTCTTCTGATGGAGCAGGCCGCCGTGCAGCGGCTGATCGTCGAACGGGGGCGTGCCTGCGGTGTCGAGACCGGGCAGGGGCGCATCGAGGCCGGTCGGGTCATCCTTTGCGGCGGTGCCTGGAGCGGCGTGCTGCTGGCCGAGCACGACGTGGCGTTACCGGTGCGGCCGGTAAAAGGGCAGATGATGCTATTCGCCACGCCGCCGATGACAGGAGGGCGTCAACTGCTCGAGCGCGTGGTGCTGAGCGACGGTCGATATCTGATACCGCGTGGCGATGGTCGGGTGCTGGTCGGCTCCACCCTCGAGCAGACCGACTTCGACAAGAGCACCACCGCGGAGGCTCGCGAATCGTTGTGGCACAGCGCCGTTGCCATGCTGCCGGCCCTGGCCGATTGCGAGGTGGAGCAGCACTGGGCCGGACTGCGCCCGGGCGCCCCGGATGGTATCCCCTTCATCGGCGAGGTGCCGGGCATCGCTGGGCTCTTCGTCAATGCCGGGCACTATCGCAATGGACTGGTGCTGGCCCCGGCGGCAACCCGGCTGCTAGTCGATCTGCTGCTGGGGCGCGAGCCGGCCATCGATCCCGCGCCCTACCGGCCCGCGCGCCTGGGCGCGGCCGACAGGACAGGCGCCTAGCCGCGCTGGGCCGCCTGGATCGCGGTCAAGGCGATGGTATAGACGATATCGTCGACGAGCGCGCCGCGCGAGAGGTCGTTGACCGGCTTGTTGAGGCCTTGCAGCATCGGTCCCACGCTGACCACCCGGGCGCTGCGCTGCACCGCCTTGTAGGTGGTGTTGCCGGTGTTGAGGTCGGGGAACACGAACACCGTGGCACGGCCCGCCACGGGGGAGTCCGGCGCCTTCTGGCGGCCCACGCTCTCGATGGCGGCGGCGTCGTACTGCAGCGGGCCGTCGATCAGTAGGTCGGGTGCCAGTTCGCGGGCCAGGCGTGTGGCCTGGCGCACCTTGTCGACGTCGGCGCCGCTGCCGGACTCCCCCGTCGAATAGCTGATCATGGCTACCCTCGGTTCGATGCCGAAGGCCTGGGCGGAGCGGGCGCTCTGGATGGCGATCTCGGCCAGCGCCTCGGCGTCGGGGTCGGGATTGACCGCGCAGTCGCCGTAGACCACGACCTGCTCCGGCAGCAGCATGAAAAAGATCGACGACACTTGTCGATAGCCGGGCGCGGTCTTGATCAACTGGAAGGCGGGACGCACGGTGTTGGCGGTGGTATGAATGGCGCCGGACACCAGCCCGTCGACCTCGTCGAGCTGTAGCATCATGGTGCCGAGCACCACGTTGTCCTGCAACTGGTCCTCTGCCGTCAGCTCGTTCACCTTGCCGCGGCGACGCTCCACCATCGGTGCGACGTAACGGCTGCGAATCTGCTCGGGATCGAGGATCTCGAGCCCTTCCGGCAGCTCGATCCCACGGTTGCGGGCGACCTCCTCGACCTCCTCGCGGCGGGCCAGCAGCACGCAGTTGGCGATGCCGCGACGCTGGCAGATGGCGGCGGCCTCCACGGTACGCGGCTCATTGCCTTCCGGCAGGATGATGCGCCGGTTGGCGCGCTGGGCCAGCTTGACCAGCTGATGACGAAAAGCCGAAGGCGACAGCCGCCGTGCAAAGCCACGGCTCAGGTGGTCCTTGAGCCACTGCAGGTCCAGGTGGCCGGCGACGAAACGCGTTACCTGCTCGGCGCGCTCCAGGTCGTCCATGGGGATGTCGTTGCTCATCCGGCCCAGGTTCTTGGCCGTGGTGAAGCTGTCGGTATCGACTGCCAGCACCGGCATGCCGGTCTTCAGCGCCGGGCGGCACATCTCGATCATGTTGTCGTTGGGCATGAAGCCGTTGGTCAGCAGCACGCCGGCCATGGGTACGCCGTTCATGGTGGCCAGCGCCGAGGCCAGCACGATGTCGTCGCGGTCACCCGAGGTGACGATCAGGCTCCCCGGGCGGAATACGTGCAGGGCATTGGCGGCGCTGCGGGCACATAGGCTGGTAGAGAGTACCCGGCGGTTGGCGGCGTCGCCCTCGTTGAGAAAGCGCGCATCGAGCGCCCGGGCCACATCGAGCACGCGCGGTGCGGTCAGGGCCGGGTTGTAGGGCACCACGCCGATCAGGTGGAAGCGGTCGGTGGCCAGCGCCGGCGAGTGACGGCGGAACTCGGCAAGGAAATCGTCATCGAGCAGCACGCTGCTGGTGCCAGGGGCCAGGGCCGGTTCCTCGGCGCCGGGCAGATTCTGCATGCGCATCAGGATGCAGCCCAGGGTCCGTGTGGAACCCACTCCACCGAAGGCTTGTGCGTGCATGTCGAGCTGTTCGGCCAAGGCACCGGGAGCGGCGGCATCGCCGCTGCCGACCAGGACGATACGCGCGTTGAGGGCGTGGGCCAGCTGGGCATTGAGCTGGGTCGCATAGGTGCCATGCGCGGTGGGAACCACCCCCTCCACCACGATCAGGTCGGGCATGCTGGCGGGGTCGTCGCCCACCGCCTGGTCATAGAGTTCGATGACCTGCTCCATGAGCACGTCGAGGCGGTCCTGGCGCAACAGGCGCTCCAAGTCGCCCTGGGCGATGGGAGCTGGCGGGCGCAGTCCGAGGGTACTGCTGACCAGGGCGGTGGAGCGGTCGGGGCCAGGGCCGTTGAGCTCGTCCTGGCGGAACGGCTTGAGAAAGCCGGTCTTGAGGCCGATGGTATCGAGTGCCTGCATCAGGCCCAGGCTGGCCGAGGTCAGGCCGACACCGACAGCGGTCGGTACCATCAGCAGCACCTGAGAGTGGGAACGTATGTCGCGTGGCGTCATGCGGAGATCTCTTGCAGGCGTTGACGGGTTTCGTTGGCGATCTGGCCCTCTTCGTCGGTGGGAATGACCCACAGCTGGCGTCCTCCGGCGTCGATGCGTCCTTCACGCCCCCTGACCGTCTCGCTGTTGACGGTGCGATTCAGCTGCAGGCCGAAGTGGGGCAGCAGGGCAATCACCCGCTCGCGAACCGGCGCGGAGTTTTCGCCGATCCCGCCGGTGAATACCAGGCCGTCGAGGCGCGGCAGGGCGCAACTGAGTGCTGCCAGTGATTTGGCGATGCGGTAACAGAACACCTCGAGGGTAAGGGCTGCACCCGGATGCCCCTGTGACTCGGCCGCTTCCAGTTCGCGCATGTCGTTGGTCAATCCCGAGAGCCCCAGCAGGCCGCTGTTGCGATTGAGTACCTCGTCGATGCGCTCGAGCGACCAGCCGAGCTGGCGCGACAAGTGCGCATGCAGCCCGGGGTCGACATCGCCGCTACGGGTGCCCATTGCCACGCCTTCCAGCGGGGTGAGCCCCATGCTGGTATCGAGACTTCGGCCCTGCCATACCGCACAGGTGGAGCAACCGTTACCCAGATGAGCGGTGAGCCAGCCACCCCCCTCGAGGCCACTCAACGCATCGGCACGCCGGCTGACGTAGGCGTGGCTGGTGCCATGAAAGCCATAGCGGCGGATGGCGTGGTCGCGATAGAGCGCCTCGGGCAAGGCATAGCGATAGGCTCGCGCTGGCAGCGTCTGGTGAAAGGCGGTATCGAACACCGCTACCTGGGGCAGATCGGGGAACAGCCGGCGGGTGGCGGCTACCCCCTCCAGGTTGGCCGGGTTGTGCAGCGGCGCCAATGCCGAGGTCTGCTCGATGGCGGCGACTACGTCATCATCGATCAATGCGGCGCGGGTGAAACGTTCACCACCGTGCACGATGCGGTGTCCTACCGCGACCGGCCGGTGTCTCTCCAAGCGGTCGAGAATGGCTTCCAGCGCCCGGGTGTGATCGGCCTCGCCGAGGGCCTGGGAAAAGGATTCGCCACGACTGTCGATGCCCTTGAGCCGGGCATCACCGCCGCTACCCAGGCGTTCCGCCAGCCCGGCCAGGCGTGGCTGGTCCGGTGCGGATGGCACCAGGGCATATTTGATAGACGACGAACCACAGTTGATGACCAGTACCGGGGCGTTCATCGGGGCTCCGCATGGATGAGAGTGTAGTGGCAGGATAGACGTAAGACTTTAGTCTATCATCCCGTTATCGCCATCGGACCTGCCCCAGGTCAAGCGCGCACTTTATTAGCCGTCTATCGAAAATGCTGGCATGCTGATGGTCTTTTACTCCGCTGGATATCGCCATGACGACTGACACTGCGGTGCTTGGTAGTGCATCGCTGCTGCCGCGCCACTTCGCCGTATTGCTGTTGGCCTCCGTTGCCACCCTGTTCGCCGGTAATCATGTCGCGGCCCGCCTGGCGTTCGACGAGGGCACCGGGCTGCTGCTCGCCGTGCTGGTGCGCTCCGCCGTGGCTCTCAGCGTGCTGGCAGTGCTGTTTCTGCTGCAGCGCAAGCGCTTCGCCTTTCCGGCCGGCGCGGGCCGCTGGCAGCTGTTGGCAGGACTGATGGTCGCGATCCAGAGCCTTTGCCTCTATTCGGCGGTGGCGCGCATTCCGGTGGTGGTCGCGCTGCTGTTGATGAATACCTTTCCCATCCAACTGGCGCTATTGACCTGGGCGCTGGGAGGTCCGCGCCCGACGCTGCGCGCCGCGCTGATCATGGCGGCGATCCTGGTCGGGCTGGTGGTGGTGCTAGACGTACCCGCCTGGCTGGCTTCGCCCGAGTCCCTCGGGCCTGACTGGCTGCCCGGCGTGGCTTTCGGGCTGGGAGCGGCGGCGGCTTTCTCCGGCGCCCTGTGGATCACCGAGCACCACCTGGGCGAGGTGGGCAGTACCCTGCGCAGCCTGTTGACCATGCTCACCGTTCTGGTAGTGATGGTCGTTGCCGGGGCTCTGCACCTGGTGCCGGGCGGCATGGCGCTGCCGGCTAGCGGTACGGGGTGGGGGGCGCTGGCAGCGCTGGCGCTGCTCTATAGCGTGGCTTTCTCAGTGCTGTTCATCAGCGTGCCGCGGCTGGAGATGGCGCGCAATGCGCCGGTGATGAATGTCGAGCCAGTGGCCTCGTTGTTGCTGGGCTATCTCGTACTGGGGCAGATGCTTTCGGGGACGCAACTGATCGGTGGCGCGATCGTGCTGGGCGGCATCGTCGTGCTGAGCCTATCGCCACGTTGAGCCTGTGCCGAACGTAGATTCGTCTTGCAGACATTCGGACTCTGTACCAGACTTGTTAGCGATGTATGGAAACACTGTTTCTTAATGGAGGTGCGATATGAAACTGCTAGCCGTACCCGCTGCTGTGTTGATGGCCACCGCCTTCGCTTCCTCGGCCCAGGCCCAGCAGTATCAGATGCCCATGTACCCCAGGCCTATGTCGGTGCCGACGCCATGTTCTGGGAGCTCGATCCCGACCGGGGCCCTTCGGCCGATTCCGTGGGGCTGCGTCTCAACGGCGGGATGAAGTTCAACGACTATCTCGCCGCCGAGGCTCACCTTGGCACCGGTGGTTCCGATGGGGCGGTCGATCTGGAGTACCTCGTCGGTGCCTACGCCAAGGGGATTCTGCCGGTTTCGCAGGAGTTCCGCCTGTATGGCCTGGCGGGCTTCACCGAGGTGGATTTCGACATTGATCGTGAAAGCGGCTTCTCCTACGGTGGCGGTGCCGAATTCGACGTGGCGCCTAACCTGGCGATCGGTGCCGATTATATGCGTTATCTGGATAAGTCGGATTATACCTTCGATGCTGCCAGCGTTGGCGTGCGCTATCGTTTCTGAGTGACTTCACTTGCTAGACCAAAGAATCGTTGCCCCCAGGCCTTGGCCGGGGGCAAATTCTTTCATGGCGATAGGGCAACCATATCCTGGGTTTTCCTGCTCGATGGTAAAGTTTAATGAGTATTTGCTTGTCGCTATACGGTATCCAATAAACGAAGCCTCTGCTGGTATATAGGTATGAGAATTGCGATTATTGCCTGAAGCGGGCTGAGGCTGGGTCAGGCGATATGACATAGCCCGCAGGTAGTCGGAGGAACTTCAGGCACGGGACAGGCCATAGAAGACCAGAGTTGGAAAATGGAATCGCCCTGCCTCAGGACGAAGTGGGGATAAAAAATAGAAATTCCACTCTAAAGAATGGTTAATTATGCCTGAAAGTACGACACCTGAAGCAGGATCAGGTTCCTCGATAGAAAATTATATACGCTCCATTGGCCGATACTATATCGGTGCCGCCATTATCATGACGTTGCTCATCGGCGCAACGTACTTGACGGTCAGGGTGGCACTCGAACGGCATGCGATACAGCAGGAGATCAGCTTCCTTTCCGGTCATCAGTTCATTCGCTTCCAGCAGCTCGCCAACCAGACCAGGGCCGTCATGCGAGCATCGGCGGACCCTAGCATCCCGGAATACATCATCAGCCCAATGCTGGAGGAAGTTCGCGAAGCTATTGGTGATATTCGTTCCACCATGACGCTGCTGGAACGTGACCAGAAGAAGCTCGACAAGAACCTTCTCGAACGCATCAATTCTCGAGGAGAGGATAGAAAAGACATCTTTCTCGAGCTTCATTGGCGGCTCGAGGAATTTCTTTCCCGTGCCGAGAGAATCATCGATTCCAGCCACGAAGATCGCAGGCGACGATACGCTTTCTGGGGCCCCATCGACTTTGCCACTACGACCGATGGCCAGTTGATGCGCCATTTCAACGACCTCATTCAACATGCTCATGATCGCAGCGTCTCCAGTATCGGTAATGCCAAGTCAATCAGCACGGCCTTTCTGCTGATGCTCGCAGCGGTGCTGATCCTGGCGAGTACCTTCCTGTTTTACCCACTATTACGGAGGTTACGAAGCGAACACCGCCGGAAGATGAGCTACGAACATGAGCTCACCCACCTCGCCCAGACGGACTCGCTCACGGCGCTGAGGAATCGCTCGTTCTTCAATTCGGCACTGCGTACCCTGTTTCGAGGCTTCAACACAGATGGCAAGGGATTTTCCCTGCTTCTGGTCGATCTTGATCACTTCAAGGCAATCAACGATAGCTTTGGTCACCCGGCTGGTGATGCCACGCTTCTCCATGTGTCGCGTGCGTTCCGAAGCGTCTTTCGACGCGATGATGTCATTGCCCGCATAGGAGGCGATGAGTTTGCCATCCTCCTGCCGGGGCTGGATGACGAAACGAAGCTCAACGCCATTGCCGAGCGCGTAGCCAGCATGATCGCGAGGGAGTTTGTATTCGAAGGCAATACGTTGCGGATATCGGCCAGCGTGGGCGGTGCCATGGTGCCCTATCACGCCACGGATGAAACCGGCCTGATCCGTGTGGCGGACTTGGCGCTTTATGCGGCCAAGTCGGAAAGAAACAGAGCCGTCATCTTCGACAAGGATGCCCTCGCTTCACAATTGGAGCAAAGCGAGCTGTCCGCAGCGCTTGCCTGCGCTGCCGATCGCGACGAGTTCGTCGTTCATTACCAACCCAAGGTTTGTCTGGATACAGGTCGCCATTTGGGCTTCGAGGCGCTGGTTCGTTGGCAGCATCCCTCTCTCGGGTTGCTTGCCCCAGGCGCTTTTTTGCCGTTGATGGAGGATCCCGGCTCATTGGCGAAATGACCCGTGCGGTAGCAAGGGGAGTTTGCCGCGATCTCCAGGCCTGGAAAAAAGCAGGGCTCTTGCCTGGGCCCGTGGCCATCAACCTCCCAGAGGCATTGCTCATCAACGACAACGGCTTTGACATGTTGGCTTCGGCCATCCATGAGCATGGGCTCGACTGGTGCGACATTTCTGTCGAAGTGACGGAGGACGTCTTTCTCAACCGCTATGCCGATCTCATGCGTGCAACGATGACCCGTTTCCGCGAGCACGGTGTCTCCATTGCCCTGGACGATTTCGGAACCGGCTTCGCCTCGCTCCTTCACTTGCGTGACTTCCCCTTCGATGAGTTGAAGATCGATCGCGGCTTCATTGCCGATATCGGCTTGGACGACCGCTCGGAACAGATCATACGGGCCATGCTCGATCTGTCGCGCAATCTGGGCAAGCGCTGCGTTGCCGAGGGGATTGAAACCGAAGCCCAGCGGGAATACCTGCTGGAGATGGGGTGTGAAATAGGACAAGGATACTTGTTCGCCAAACCGATGTCGGGCAATGACGTCAGGGAGCATTGGCTCAAGTCGCCCGGTGCAGGCTGGAATCGGAAAACAGGAAGAGAAGCGTGCCGCAGCAGCGGTGGATAACCAGACGGTAGCTTCCGGATCGCGTTGAAAACGTGATTGCCCGAACACTATGTAACGCAGACGGTTTTCGGCAGAGCCTAGAACAAGAAGGAAACTCCATGAAGCGGCTATTGAAAGGTCTATGTCTGGCTGCAGCCGTGACGTTTGCCGACGTTCACGGTGACGATCCCGCTGCTGGCCACACTGTCGATATCGTGCATTACTGGACGTCCAGGAGCGAAGCGGCGGCGCTCGATGTCTACCGGCAGGCTTGGATTGGAGCGGGTAACCGCTGGGTGGACCTGGCTGCCGAGAACGAGGCGGCCCTGAAGAGAGTCGTCAGCGATCGCATTGCCCACGGTTATCCGCCGGCCGTCATGCAGTGGAATGTTGCTGCCAGCTCCAGGGAGTTGCGCGATTTCGGCGTCGTTCAGGATATCGAGCCGGTCGCCCGGGAGCAGGGCTGGCACGAGCGACTGCCCAACTTCGTGCTCGAGCGGATCAGCCACGAGGGAAAAGTGTATTTCGCCCCTTCCAATATTCATGTCGAGAACTGGCTTTGGACCAGTCAGGCGATCTTCGATGAGGTGGGTCTCGAGGTGCCCGAGAGCTGGGAGGAAATCCTCACGGCTGCCGAGCGTATCGAAGCGGCGGGCTACCAGCCTATCGCCATCGGGGCAGAGCCTTGGGAAATCGCACTGCTTTTCCACGGCATCATGTATTACGCCATGGGATCTGACGGTTACGAGAGGGTCTTCAATGGCGAGGCGGAGGCTGTGCTCGACGAGGAAATGCTGGATGCCCTCGATCTGTTGCGCCGTATCTCTCGCTATGCTCCTCCGCCGGCAGCGCGCGAAGGAAAATCCTGGGCCGATGCTGCCGCAGCGATTGGACGCGGTGAAGCCGGCATGCAGTTCATGGGCGATTGGGTCAAGGGCGAGCTCACGTTGTTGGGTTATCGCGCCGATCGGGATTTCGGTTGCACCTTCACCCCGGGGACCTCGATCGCCTACTTCATGGTGCTCGATGCGTTTGCCTTTCCTCTGACGGCTCGGGAGGGCGAAACCCAGGCGCAACAGGAGTTCGCCCGTATGGTCTTCGAGCCCGACAACCAGATTGCATTCAGTCGTCTCAAGGGAGCCCTGCCGACGCGACTCGATGTCGACCCTGGCGAACTCGATAGCTGTGGGCAGCGGGGGTTGCAGGAGCTGATCAAGGAAAAATATCGAACCGAGGTGCACTCGCGGGCGATGCCATCGCATCAAGTGGCTGCCTGGATAGGAATCCTGGCCGAGTTCTTCGATGACGAGAGTATTTCCAGCCAAAGTGCCCAGCAGCGCATGTATCAAGTGATCAGCGAGGGTTGAGGGGCATCGGCACGGCCTCAGGCCAGCTGCCGTTATCCTTCCAGTTCGCCAGCAGGGCGGGAAGGTGCTTGAGCTCCTCACCCTCCACCACTGCCACATGCATACCTTGTATGCGCTGCAGTTCGGTAAGCCGCTGGCTGGCTTTGTCGAACTCCCCACAGGCAAGCAGAACCCGAGTGGCGTTGAGTCCCGCTGAGTGATTGAGCATCCCATGCAGGCGTTTCAGGCCCTGTTCCAGGCAGTCCTCCGCCCCGGGGCGGGCGATCAGGCATTCGATGAACAGCAGTTGATTGCGCTCCACCGCCAGGCAACTGGGCACTACCGGCCTGTCGTTGCGATCGACGTTCAGATCGAGGAGATGGGCACCACTACACACTTGAGAGAGCCGGGCTTCCTGAGCGCTGAGCCAGGCATATTCCGTCAGCCAGCCGCCGCCCAGGTAATGAGCGCCTTCCAGCGAGGTAATGGAGAGGCTGCAGGGGGCCTGGTTGTCCCATTCGAGCAGACCGGCCTCGCTCAGCGCCGTCAAGGCATCGGTGGCGGGAAAACGGGGGGCGACATGGAGTCGCTGGTGTTCAGCGCCGGTCCGTAGCCGGGGAGACGCATGCGGGTCAGGGTTCTCCAGCACGCCGCCATCACCATGCACCATATCGTGCAGCTCGCCGAGCAGGGAGGCGAGCCGGTCGGCGTGCTGGGCCAAGTGGCGCGTCAGGGATCTACGCTGCATGCAAGACGAACGCCACTCCATGCTGTCGGACAGCGCCCTGACGCGCTTGCGGCCATTGGCCTGCAGGTAACGATCGATGTCGAGTACCGGTTCGATGGCCATGACCTCGGGAGCCGAGCCGGGATCGTCATGTGACAGGCGGTAGATAGCCCCGGCCTTGACGTCGGCATACAGCAGATCGGCGGCGCAGCGTTGCAGTGCCTGCTGGAACAGCAGGGCAATGAGCGTACGGCATCCGCCTACGTCCAGGGTGACTGTGAGGGAAGGAGTATCGAACTGCTGGCGGTAGAGGGTATCGGCCAAGGCATCGGCGTATTCGGCGCAACGTCGCGGCTCGTCCGAGGGAAGGCTGGGATATGCCTCGATCCTGGTATCCCTGGGCAGCTCATGGCGCAACAGGATCACCAGCCGTTCGGTCGCCTGTGGCGATGAGTGGCATGGTATCAATACGATTCGCTGTGGACGCAATTGCAGTATCGGGATCAGGCTTGCCTCGGGGCGCTCTGTTACCAGCGCGACGTGCAGATGTGGCATGGACTCGCTCCCCTGGTCTCCATCTCCCTACAGGCTACATCCGAGCGCTCCGTGCTGTCGCCTGCGACGGCAAAAAAACACGCCGGCCACTTGGGCCGGCGTGTGTCAGGCGAAGGACAATCACACCTCCTTGTAGAGTTCCGCGCCCTGCTGGCGGAACTTCTCCGCCTGCTCCTCCATGCCCTTCATCACCGCATCGGCGTCGCCGGTGAGGCCGTGCTCGGCGGCGTAGTCGCGCACTTCCTGGGTGATCTTCATGGAGCAGAACTTGGGGCCGCACATGGAGCAGAAGTGGGCCACCTTGGCGGAGTCCTTGGGCAGGGTCTCGTCGTGGTACTCGCGGGCAGTGTCCGGGTCCAGGCCGAGGTTGAACTGGTCCTCCCAGCGGAACTCGAAGCGCGCTTTGGACAGGGCGTTGTCGCGGCGCTGGGCGGCCGGATGGCCCTTGGCCAGGTCTGCCGCATGAGCGGCGATCTTGTAGGTGATGATGCCGGTCTTGACGTCATCCTTGTTGGGCAGGCCGAGATGCTCCTTGGGGGTGACGTAGCACAGCATAGCGCAGCCGAACCAGCCGATCATCGCCGCGCCGATGCCGGAGGTGATGTGGTCATAGCCCGGGGCGATGTCGGTGACCAGCGGGCCGAGGGTATAGAAGGGCGCCTCGTCGCAGTACTCCAGCTGCTTGTCCATGTTCTCCTTGACCAGGTGCATGGGCACGTGGCCGGGGCCTTCGATCATCACCTGCACGTCGTGCTTCCAGGCGATGCGGGTCAGCTCGCCGAGGGTCTTGAGCTCGGCCATCTGCGCCTCGTCGTTGGCGTCGGCCACCGAGCCGGGACGCAGGCCGTCGCCCAGCGAGAAGGCCACGTCGTACTGCTTGCAGATCTGGCAGATCTCCTCGAAGTGGGTGTAGAGGAAGCTCTCCTGGTGGTGGAACAGGCACCACTTGGCCATGATCGAGCCACCACGGGAGACGATGCCGGTGACGCGCTTGGCGGTCAGCGGCACGTAGCGCAGCAGCACCCCGGCGTGGATGGTGAAGTAGTCCACGCCCTGCTCGGCCTGCTCGATCAGGGTGTCGCGGAACACCTCCCAGGTAAGATTCTCGGCCACGCCGTTGACCTTCTCCAGGGCCTGGTAGATCGGCACCGTGCCGATCGGCACCGGCGAGTTGCGGATGATCCACTCGCGGGTCTCGTGGATGTTCTGGCCGGTGGAGAGGTCCATGATGGTGTCCGCCCCCCAGCGGATGCCCCAGGTCATCTTGTCGACTTCCTCCTCGATGGAGGAGGTCACCGCCGAGTTGCCCAGGTTGCCGTTGATCTTCACCAGAAAGTTGCGGCCGATGATCATCGGCTCGGACTCGGGGTGGTTGATGTTGCAAGGGATGATGGCCCGGCCGGCGGCTACCTCGGCGCGCACAAACTCCGGCGTGATCTCTTCGGGTAGCCTGGCGCCGAAACCCTGGCCCGCATGCTGATGGCCGAGGATGCGCTCCACCTCGGCGGTGCCCAAGGCCTGGCGGCGCTGGTTCTCGCGGATGGCGATGAACTCCATCTCCGGCGTAATGATGCCCTGGCGGGCGTAGTGCAGTTGGGTGACGTTCTTCCCGGGCTTGGCGCGGCGCGGCGTGCGGGTCAGGTCGAAGCGCAACTGGGCCAGGGTCGGGTCGTTGGCGCGGCGCTTGCCGTACTCGCTGGTGGGGCCGTCGAGGAACTCGGTGTCGCCGCGCTCGTCGATCCAGGCGCGGCGCAGCTCGGGCAGGCCGCGGCGCAGGTCGATTTCGGCCGCCGGGTCGGTGTAGGGGCCGGAAGTGTCGTAGACCAGCAGCGGCGGGTTCTGCTCATCCGGGCCCATGCCGGAGGTCTTGGTCGGCGACAGCGAGATCTCGCGGAAGGGCACGCGGATGTCGGGCCGCGAGCCCTCGACGTAGACCTTGCGCGAGCCGGGCAGCGGCTGGATGGCGGCCTCGTCGACCTTGGCGGTCTCGGCGAGGAAGTGGGCGGTCTTGCTCATGGTAGGGATCCTTGGTGCATTGTTGTCGGTGAGTCAGAGGCTGCGGTCGAGCCCCATCTGCCAGAAATCGATCTCGAGCCGTGTGGCGTCGCGGAAAACCTCGACGAGCTCGTCGAAGCGTGCCGGGGTGACATCGGCCAGTCGGGTGTCGAGCCATTCGAGCTCGGCGCGCATGGCGGCCTGGAACTCCTCGCTCTCGTACATGGCGATCCAGGCCTCATAGGGATTGGCGTCGCCGCGTACGGTGGAGTCTTGGGCGTTCAGCCAGTTGGCGATCTCGCCGTAGCCCACTAGGCAAGGGGCAAGTGCCACATGCAGATCTAGCAGGTCGCCACGGTTACCGGTATCCAGCACGTAGCGGGTATAGGCCATGGTGGCCCGCGCCTCGGGTAGCGCGGCCAGTTGCGACTCAGTGATGCCCCACTCGCGGCAGTAACCCACGTGCAGGCCCAGTTCCACGTCGACGATGGCCTTGAGCCCCTCGTGGGCCTGGCGCAGATCGGCCAGGGTGCGGCTCTTGTAGGCGGCCAGCGCGTAGGCTCGGGCGAAGTGGATCAGAAACAGGTAGTCCTGCTGCAGATAGTGGCGAAAGGCGTCTTCGGGAGGGTGCCGGTGCCCAGGCCGCGGACGAAGTCGTGCTCGATGTAGGCGCGCCATTCGTCGTGGCAGGCGCGGGTCAGGTCGGTGAAGCGATAGCCCATCTTGCCTCCGGGTGTGAACGGATCCGGAGCGGGGCGAAGGGGAGAAGAGTGGGTCAGGGCTGAGAAGGGGGGACTGGCGCCCTGGCCACCGCTTGATTCCTACGCCGGTACGAGCCGGATCAGGTTCAACGGGCCCCGCCGTGACGACGCGTCTGAAGCAGACATGTCGTATGGCGATCTCAGCCGGTTCCACCGGCACCCCGTCAAGCGTTGTGGCCAGTCTAGCAGGTCGGCGGCCGGTTTCCAGCCATACGGGCCACTTGGCTCATTCGGCCTGCACCTCCAGCCGTTCGAACCAGGTCCCGCTATCGGGCAATGTCAGCTCGCTGGCGGGTTGGCCGCTGGCGTACCACGATCGGGCATTGCGTAGCTGCCAGCGGCGGCGTTCGCCATCCAGCTCGATGCCCAGCCGCAGGGGCCCGTAGCGGGCAAAGGCGCGGCCGGCCAGCTGCGAGTCGCGCAGGGCTAGATTGGCGAGCAGTTCCAGGCGTGTGCCGGCCTGCACGGCGAGGTTCTCCAGCCGTACGGTGTCGTCGTTCAGCATGACCCGTGCCTCTCCGCGTACCTCGCCGAGGGTGAGGCGTTCGCGCAACCAGCGTTGCTCGCGGGCGGCATCGACGAGCAGATTGACCAGCAGGCCGCTGTCGCGCATGGCCAGTTCCAGTTGGGCGTCGAGTTCCAGCGGCCGCTCCCAGCGCATGCGCCCCTCGGGCAGCTCGAGCCGCGCCCACCAGCCGTGGCTGAGGCTGCCGCCGGCGTCCGCCAGGCGCACGCCGTCGAGACTGAGCCGCGAGCCGGAGACGTCGAAGTCGAGACTCTCCAGGTCGCCGTCGGCAAGCCGGGTCTCCAGGTGCAGAGCGCCCTCGAGGGTCTGCTCGTGCAGGGCGAGCCGGGCATCCGGTGCATGTAGCGTCAGCCGGCCGCTGGCGCGCATGCCTTCGAGCTGCAGATGGGTGGCGAGACGTGCCTGGCCGCCCAGCAGCTCGATGGCGCCGCCCTGGGGCAGGTAGGCGTTGAGCGCGGCGAGATCCGCTGCCGCCAGGTGGGGAAGATCGATGCGCGTACTTAGTTCGCGCAGCCCTTCGGGCAGATCGAAATGGCGTGCCCGGCTGTGAATGTTCAGCAGCCGGCCCTCGATCAGTGCGCCTTCGCCCGCCTGACGGCGCAGGCCGAAGCGGGGCAGCGACAGGCTGAACTCGGCGCCGGGGTCGTTGACCGTCACGATCAGCGAGCCGTCGCCGAAGGCCTCGTAGTGCAGGAAGCGGGCGCCGAGCCGCTCGGAGTGAACGCGCAGCTGGCTGCCGGGCATGGCTTCGCCGTCGGCGAAGTGCAGGTCGGCGCTCAGGCGCCCGCCGCCCTGAATGGCCAGGCCGTGCTCGTCGGGCAGAAAGGCGTTGAGAAAGCCGAGCCGGTCGAGCAGGCCGTCCAGCCGCAGCGTGCCGGATAGCGGCCGGCGTGGCGCTTCGCTGGCGGGCCAGTCGAAGCCGCCCTGGAGCCTCGCCTGGCGAACCGCCAACTGGGTACGCAGGGGCTCGCCGCCGTTCGTCGCGGCGTTCAGGGTCAGGCGGCTGCCGGAGAGATCGAGGTGCTGGCGGGCGGGGTGAAGGTCGCGCAGCACGAGGCTCACGTCCAACTCGCCGTCGAACGCTTCCTGCAGCAGGCGGCCACGAATGGCATCCCCCGTCAGGGTAGCCCGCCCCTGGGCACGCTCCCCGGCGATCACGAGCTCCCCATCGCTGGCGGCCCGGCCGCCGTGCAGCCGTAGCAGTGCCGTTGGCGGCAGATAGGCATCGAGCACGCTGACGTCGGGGATGCGCGCGCCGCGCCATTCGATCTCTGCGGTGGCGGGGGGTGTGGCCTGTGGGCTCGCCCGAGCGGTGGCGGCAAGCGCGAGGTGCTCGGCCTGGAACAGTCGGTGACCATCGCTGAGGCGGGTGAGGTCCACTTCACCGAAGACGAGCTCCATGCTTGCCTCGGGGTCGGGCTCGCCGGGCCTGAGCACGAGATGCGCGCGGCCGTCGCCGCGGGCGTGAAAGCCGAGAAAGCGGGCTCCCAGCGCTTCGGAGTGGACGTCGAGCCGGCTGCCCGGCAGCGGCTGGCCATCGCGCACCTGGAGCGTGCCATCGAGTCGGCCGCCGCCCTGCAGGGCAAGACCGCGCCCATTGAACAGGTCGGTGAGGAAGGGGTCGAGCACGCCGAGATTGGCGACATGGCCGCGTAGTTCCAGTTCCGCTTGCCATGGGGTTTCGCCATCGAGCAGGGCGTCATCATCCAATTCGCGCCAGGCCAACGGCGAGTGAAAGCGGGCGACGGGCAGCGCAAGCGATGTGGTGAGCGGCTGCGCCTCGCCAGGGGCGGCGGCTTCCAGGTCGAAGCGGGTACCGGAAACGTCCACCGCGCCACCTTCGACGTCGAGTTCGGCGATGGGCAGCTGCAGGCCCAGCCGGCCGGTCAGCGGCTGCTCCCCGAGGCGCACCGAGATGGCCTCTCCGGCGAGATCGAAGCCGCCGGTGAGGTGCTCGGCGTCGTAGCTGAGTCCGCCTTGCAACCTGGCCGTGCCCCCTTCCAGCGTCAACGGTACGGGGGTGGCAGATAACGCTGGAAGGCGGCGATGTCGTATGCCTCGGCGTTGCGCCAGTTCAGTTCGGCGCGCAGCAGTTCGTCCGGCGGGGCATGCAGGCGCAGCTCAGGGGTCTCCAGCGCCAGCCGGAACCCTTCGCCGCCGAGCAGGGGGCGAGCCGAGGCAGCAGGAGAGGGTTCCGGTGTCGCCTCGACCATCTGGATGTCATCGAGTTCGAGGGCCAGGCGCGCGCTCTGTGCCACCTCGACCTCGACGGCACCGGAGCCGTCGATGCGGTAGAGCGCCCCCGCTTCCAGCCAGTGGCGCTCATCGAGCTGCACGCTCAGGCGAGGGGAATCCAGGCGCAGACGGCTACCCGGTTGGACCTCGCCGCGCTCGATGGCGATGTCGCCGGTGAGATCGCCGCGCCCGTCGATCTCGAGCCAGCCCAGCGCCGCAAGGTAGGGGTTGAAGACGTCATAGGCGTCGCTGCGTCCGGCCAGCGTGAGGGTGCCGGAGACGAAGCGTGTCGCCTCGCCGCCGGGGTGCTCGGCCAGCCTCAGCGGTGCCAGGCGCAGGTCGGCGTCAAGCGTTACGCATTCCACCAGTGCGGTGTCGTCATGCAACACCGTGCCCTCGTCCAACTGCAGCGAGGCGCGCTCGGCGCCGATCTCGCCGGCGCGCCAATGAACGCCGGCCAGCTCCAGGGTGCCGCTGCCCTGCAAGCGGTAGGCGTCGAGGCCGGCCTGGCGGATGCCCTCGGCTTCCAAGGTATGGATGCTGACTTCATGGTCGAGCAGGGGAGTGAGAGCGAAACGCAGGCTGGCGCGTTCGGCCGCCAGCGTGAAGCGCCGCTCGGCGGTGCGGCCGGTCAGGTGCAGTTGGGTGACCTCGAGGTGGCCGGGAAAGAGCGTCCAGGCACGCTCCCACTCGAGCGAGAGACGCGGCGAACGCTCGAGCTGATCGCGGCCCCAGGCGCTGGCGAGCAGGGCATTGGCGGTGGCGAGATAGAGCGCGTAGAGCAGTGCCAGAAACAGCACGAGCCAAGTCAGCGCCTTGAGCGGCCTGGGCAGGATCATGGATGGCGTACTCGTCCTTGAGGCATTCACCCCCTGCGCATGAACGGCGGCGGCGTTTAGTAGAGCCGAAACTCCCGGTGGTTCGGTACGCCCTGTTGCTCCTCGATGACCTTGCGGTAGCGCTTGTACTCCCACTGGTACTGGGCCGGGTCCAGGGCGATGGCGTCTTCCACGCAGGCGTTGACGCCGGTGGCCGACTGCTCCTCGTCGGTGGCATAGACGCGCTCGTCGGCGGCGAGGAAGTGGATGGCGAAGCCGCGCCCGGGGATGCGCCGGGCCACGCCGGTGACAACCCGGGCATCGGTGCGCGCCACCAGCTTGGGCAGCAGGGTCGCGGTGTAGGCCAGGCGATGATAGAAGGGGGCGAATACACCGCTACCCCAGTCGGGTTCCTGGTCCGGCAGGATGCCAACGGCCTCGCTGCGCTTGAGTGCCTTGAGCAGGGCCGCGACGCCGCGCGGGTTGGTCGGCACCAGGCTTGCGCCCATGCGCTCGCGCCCCTGACGGATCACCGGGTCGAGTTCGGCGATCTTGGGGGGCTCGTACATGGCGGTGAAGGGGAAGTGGCTCGAGAGCCAGAAGTTGAGCACCTCCCAGTTGCCGAAGTGTGGGGCCAAGACGATGACGCCGCGCCCTTCGGCCCTGGCTTCGTCGAGCAACTCGCGACCATGGATCTCGAGAATCGAATCCTCGACCCGCTGCGGCGCGGCCATCCAGGCAAAGCCCAGCTCGAGCATGGTGGCGGTGGAGTGGGTCAGGCTTTCACGGGCCAGCTGGCGACGCCCCACGGCAGCCTGCTCGGGGTAGACCTCGGCCAGATTGATCTCGGTGACCTCGCGCTCGCGACGACTCAAGCGGTGCACCATGGGACCGGCGATGCGGGCCAGACGCCAGAGCGTAGCGGGGCGACGGCCGGCCAGGGTGCGCCACAGCGCGGCGATGGCGCGACCCTGTAGGGTGGTGGAGGTAGGCTGCGACTCGCTCATGGGCTCAGATCAGCCAGGCGTCAACATTCTCGGGCTCGCGGTGCTCCTGCAGGCGCTTGATGCCCTTGACGCAGCGCACCACCAGCCAGACGATTACCACCAGCCAGGTCACGAAGCCGATCAGTATCAGCATCAGCAGGCCGGAAATGGAGAAGTAGAGCACCGCGAGCCAGAAGGTGCGGATCTGATAACGGTAGTGCTCATCGAACCAGTGCGGATTCTGGCCGCGATAGACATAGGCGATCACCACACCGACCAGCATGGTCAGGCCGCCAGTGACGATGCCTGCCAGGAACAGGGCGTAGACGACGATAGGCAGAGTGGTGTCGGGCGTGCTACCCGAATCGATGACGTTACGGCTTTCGGGACTATCGTTCATGAGTCATCCAGTCGGTCATGGTTTGCGTCAATGATACCGGCCGTGGGCGACATTGCCAGGGAGGCGGCTATTCGAGTACCTCCTTGAGCGGGCGGCTGATCTCCAGCAGGTTGCCATCGGGGTCGCGCAGGTAGATCGATTCGATAGGACCGTTGGCCCCTGTCGCGGGACCGGGCCGAGTTCGACTTCGATATCCAGCGCTTCCAGATGGCGCTGCACCTCGTCCAATGGCAGCAGGCTGCGCAGACACAGGTCGAGACTGCCCGGCGTGGGGGTGGCGGCGCGCGGTTCGATGTCGGTCGCCGTCCAGTGCAGGCGCAAGGCGACATCGCCGAGTATCAGGTCGACGCGCTCACGATCCCGATAGCGCACCTCGAGGCCGAGCACTCGTGAATAGAAATCCACGGCGCGTGAAATGTCGGTCACGGTGATGACCAGGTGGTCCAGACCTGACAGCATTGCCGGCCTCCTCGTAATGTTGTGTTTCACCACTTTGTTTCGTCAGGCCCAAAAGGATACGCCGATGCCGACCTGCCCGCTATGCGCTTGCACTCGTTCGCGCCATTTTCATCGCGATGCGAGACGCGACTACTACCGTTGCGAGAACTGCCGGCTGGCGTTCGTACCGCCGGAGCAGCGCCTGTCGCCCGAGCAAGAGAAAGCGGTCTACGACCAGCACGAGAACCTCCCCGACGACCCTGGTTATCGCCGTTTCCTGTCACGCCTGTTCGATCCGCTCGAACGTCGGCTGGCACCGGGTGCTCGCGGGCTCGACTTCGGTGCCGGTCCTGGGCCGACGCTGTCGCTGATGTTCGAGGAGGCGGGCCACCCCATGGCCATCTACGATCCTTTCTACGCGCCGGACCCCGCCGTTCTCGAGCGCCGCTACGATTTCATTACCGCCACCGAAGTAGTGGAGCATTTGTTCGCACCGGGACGTGAGCTCGAGCGCCTTGCGGCTCTGCTGCCCGAAGGGGGTTGGCTGGGCCTGATGACCAAGCGTGTGACCAGCGAGGAGGCCTTCGCCCGCTGGCACTACATACTCGATCCGACCCATGTGTGTTTCTTCAGCGAAGCGAGCTTCGAGTGGCTGGCCAAGCGGCTTGGCATGAGCGTCGAGTTTCCCGCCGCGGATGTTGCGCTGTTCCAGAAACGTTCTGTTCGCTGACGTTCTTGATGTCCATCAATTTTCCCTTGCCGCGACTGACCTAGAGTCAGAGGGGCAGGCAAGCGCGTCGATGCCTTCCTGCGATTGGCGGACGTGTCCCACGCAGCATGGCGATGCCAGGGGAGGGAACATGGGTAACGCGGAGGTGGTAGCCAGCAAGAGCGAGAAGCGATTTCGTTTTCCGACTGCCTTTACCATTCTGTTCGGCTTGACGATCCTGGCGGCGGTGCTGACCTGGGTCGTGCCGGCAGGTCAGTACGAGAGGGCATACGACGAGTCGCTGGGGCGTGAGGTCACCGTGGTGGGCAGCTACCAGCAGGTCGAGGCCAACCCACAGAATGCCTGGGACGTGCTGATGGCGCCCGTGGCGGGCCTGTACGACCCCGGCAGCTACGAGGCCAACGCGATCGACGTTGCCCTGTTCGTTCTGATCATTGGGGGCTTCATTGGCGTAGTCACGGCCACCGGTGCCATCGATGCCGGCATCGGGCGTGCCATGAGGCGCATGGCAGGCCACGAAAAGTGGATGATTCCGCTGCTAATGGGGCTCTTCGCTCTGGGCGGCACGACGTATGGAATGGCCGAGGAGACACTGGCCTTCTACATGCTGTTGATCCCCATCATCATTGCCGCGGGATACGACTCGGTGACGGCAGTGGCGATCATACTGTTGGGTGCGGGAGTCGGGGTGCTGGGCTCGACGGTCAACGCCTTCGCCACTGTCATCGCCTCCGATGCTGCCGGCATACCCTTCACCGACGGCCTGACCCTCAGGCTTGTGATCCTGGTGCTGTGCTTCGTCGTCACCGTACTCTATGTGATGCGCTACGCGGCCAAGGTCAAACGAAACCCCGAGGTTTCCATCGTCGGCGACCAGCGCGAAGCGGACCGAGAATATTTCCTGAGCCAGCGGAGCGCGGAAGAACTTCCTTTCACTCGTACTCGCAAGCTGGTGCTCGCCCTGTTTGCCGCCACTTTCCTGATCATGGTGTGGGGAGTGCTGATGGCCGGCTGGTGGATGGGCGAGATGACGGCGCTGTTCCTGGCGTCCAGTCTGGTCATCGGCGTGACGGCCCGCCTGGGAGAGGCGCGTTTCGTGGAATCCTTCGTTGGCGGTGCCAAGGAGCTACTGGGCGTGGCGCTGATCATCGGTCTGGCGCGCGGTATCGTGGTCATCATGGATGCTGGTCTCATCACCGATACCATTCTGCATTGGTCCGAGGAGCGGGTGAGCGGCCTCTCCAGCGTTGCCTTCATCAACGTCATGTACTGGCTTCAAATCATGATGTCGTTCTTCGTTCCCTCCTCCTCGGGGCTGGCCGTAATGAGCATGCCGGTGCTGGCGCCGATGGCCGACTTTGCGGGAGTAGGGCGAGACCTGGTCGTGACGGCCTACCAATCCGCGAATGGCCTGGTCAATCTGATCAATCCGACCTTTGCCGTGGTCATGGGAGCGTTGGCGATAGGGCGTGTGCCCTATGAACGCTGGCTGCGCTTCATGTGGCCGCTGCTGGTGATTCTTACTCTGGTCATCCTCGGCTGTCTGAGCCTCGCGGCAATGCTGGGGTGAGTCACTGCAAGGTATCGAATCAGGCGCGCACGGCCGCCTGCCAGTTCGAGGCGTAACGAGGCAGTTAGCCGCTAACGGAATCGTTGGCGAGACATGCGAAAGGAGACGTCCCATGCCGATCCAGCTAGGCGTTCATTCGGAAGTCGGCAAATTGCGCAGGGTGTTGGTCTGTTCGCCGGGGCTCGCCCACCAGCGCCTGACGCCGGGCAATTGCCACGAGCTATTGTTCGACGACGTGCTGTGGGTCAGCCAGGCCAAGCGCGACCACTTCGATTTCGTGACCAAGATGCGTGAGCGTGGGGTGGAAGTGCTGGAGATGCACAACCTGCTGACCGACATTTTGAAAAGCGCTGACGCAAGGAAGTGGGTGCTGGATCGCAAGATTACACCCGATCTCGTCGGGGTCGGGCTCGCGGACGAAGTTCGCGCGTGGCTGGATGAAATGGAATCAAGGCAGCTGGCGACCTATCTCATCGGTGGCATCTCGGGTGCCGATCTTCCCGAGATGGAAGGGGCGGAAGTGTTGAAGATGTTTCGTGATTACCTGGGGCACTCGAGCTTCCTCCTACCGCCTCTACCAAATACCGTCTTTACCCGCGATACGACTTGCTGGATCTATGGCGGGGTCACGCTGAACCCTATGTACTGGGAGGCCAGACGGCAGGAAACGCTGCTGACCACGGCCATCTATCGCTTCCATCCCTCCTTTACCGACGCGGAGTTCCGAACCTGGTATGGCGACCCTGAGCGCTATCATGGGCTGGCCACGCTGGAGGGTGGCGACGTGATGCCGCTTGGCAAGGGCATCGTCCTGATCGGCATGGGCGAGCGCACGTCGCGACAAGCCATCGGTCAACTGGCCCAGTCTCTCTTCGAAGCCGAGGCCGCGGAGCGAATCATCGTCGCCGGGCTGCCAAGATCCCGTGCCGCCATGCATCTGGATACCGTATTCAGCTTCTGCGATCGCGACCTGGCCACGGTATTTCCTGATGTCGTGCAGGGAATCGTGGCATTCAGCTTGCGCCCCGACGAGAGCAAGCCCGGCGGCATCGACCTGCGCCGCGAAACCTTGCCGTTCCTGGACGTCGTTGCCGAAGCGCTTGGCCTGAAGGCGCTGCGTGTCGTCGAGACCGGGGGCGACTGGTTCGAGTCGGAGCGTGAGCAGTGGGACGACGGCAACAACGTCGTGGCGATCGAACCCGGTGTAGTGATCGGCTATGACCGCAATACCTACACCAATACCCTGCTGCGCAAGGCCGGGGTGGAGGTGATCACCATCGACGCGAGCGAACTGGGCCGTGGGCGCGGCGGCGGTCATTGCATGACCTGCCCTATTGTGCGTGATCCGATCGACTACTAACCGAAGGTCAAGGAGGACAATGGCATGCGTATCGTGATTGCCCTTGGGGGCAATGCGCTGCTGCGCCGAGGCGAACCCATGACTGCTGATGCCCAGCGCGCCAATATCGGTGTCGCCTGCGAGCAGATCGCCAAGGTGGCCTCGGGCAATGAGCTGGTCATCGCCCATGGGAACGGGCCACAGGTAGGACTGTTGGCATTGCAAGGAGCGGCTTATACCGCTGTCACTCCCTATCCACTGGATGTGTTGGGTGCGGAAACGGAAGGCATGATCGGCTACCTGATCGAGCAGGAACTCGGGAACCGCCTGCCCGCCGAGGTACCTTTCGCCACCCTGCTGACGCAAGTGGAGGTCGAGCCCGACGATCCTGCCTTTCAGCATCCCAGCAAGCCGATTGGCCCTGTCTACTCGGCGGACGAAGCCGAACGCTTGGCTAGGGAAAAAGGGTGGAGTATCGCGCCGGATGGCGATAGGTTCCGTCGGGTCGTGCCGAGCCCACGTCCCAAGCGGATCTTTGAACTCAGGCCGATAAGGTGGCTGCTGGAGAAGGGCACTATCGTCATCTGCGCTGGCGGGGGAGGCATTCCTGCCGTCTACGATGAGAACCGCAAGCTGCACGGAGTCGAGGCGGTGATCGACAAGGATCTTTGCTCTGCGCTGCTGGCTGAGCAACTGCAAGCCGACCTGCTGGTCATCGCCACCGATGTCGACGCGGCATACGTCAATTGGAGCGATCCGAACCGCAAGGCCATCGCCAATGCACATCCGGACGCCTTGGAGGCGATTGAGTTCGCTGCCGGTTCGATGGGGCCCAAAGTCGAAGCTGCTTGTGGTTTTGCCAGGCGTACCGGCAACGAGGCGATGATCGGCACATTGGCCGACATCGAGGCAATCGTACGTGGCCATGGGGGCACCCGGATCAGCGTTGCGGCTGCCGGGGTCACCTATCGCTAGCCGGGCTGGGTGTTCGAAAGAAGAATTTGTCGAGTTGTAGCCGATCGTCGAGATAATACTCGGGTTGTCTTTGCTGGTTCCAACAAAGCGATTGACTTGGTGCGTGATGGTCGTATGATTCGCGCCGCCCCGATCGAGCGTTGGCTATTCTTCAATGCCGTGCAAGGTCTGTGGGCAGCGTTCCACGACGTTTTCTGTCATCTTTCCTTATTTCCATTTGCTGTCGAGAGGCACGCTCATGTCGCGGCAACTGCTGGCCATGGCCCTGGCTCCCCTGCTGGGGCTCTTCATCCTGGGGATCGGCAACGGCTTCCTGGCCACGCTGATTACCCTGCGGCTGGATGCGGCCGGCGAATCGCCGGTGGTCATTGGCTGGGTCTCCTCGGCGTACTTCATCGGCCTGGCACTGGGGGCGATGTTCAACGACCGGCTGTTGCTGCGTATCGGCCACATCCGTGCCTATGGCAGCTTCGCTTCGCTGGTCGCGGTCACGGTGTTGCTGCAGGCGCTGATCTTCGATCCCTGGGCCTGGTTCGGCCTGCGCCTGATCGGTGGCTGGGCCACCGTGGGGGTCTATCTGGTCATCGAGAGCTGGCTGCTCACCTCCGGTGACCAGAAGGTACGCGGCAGGCTGCTCGCGCTCTACATGATCTCGCTGTATGCGGCTGGGGTGATCGGTCAATTGTTGCTCGGTGTCACCGATGCCATGGGCGAGGCCGCGCCGTTCATGGTGATCGGCATGTTGGCGTCGCTGTCGGTGTTGCCGATGGCGATGATCCCCCGTGTGTCGCCGCTCATCGATCATGCCGAGCCGCTGTCGCCAATGCGCCTGATCACGCTCACGCCCACCGGGGTGATGGGCAGTTTCGGCTCCGGTCTGGCAGTCGCCGCCGTCTATACGCTGCTGCCGCTCTATCTCCAGCGCATCGGTCTTACGGTGGCGCAGGTCGGTCAGATGATGGCAGTGGTCGTGCTCGGCGCCATGCTGCTGCAGTATCCCATCGGGCGCTGGTCCGACCGCCACGATCGCCAGATCGTGCTGATCATGATCGGGGCCTTCTGCACCCTGATCTCCGCCGGCATGCTGCTGCTGCCACTCAACCCCTGGGTGCTGGCCGCGCTGCTGTTCCTGCTGGGGGGCGGTGTCTTTGCCCTTTATCCGGTGGCGGTCAGCCATGCCGCCGACCGCGCTCCGGCCGGTGCCCTGGTGCGCATGAGTCAGGGCCTGCTGCTGATCAATGCCATCGGCTCGACGGTGAGCCCTCCGTTGATCTCGCCGGCCATGGCCTGGATTGGCGACGCCGGGCTGTTCTGGGCCTTTGGCGGGCTGGGGTTGTTCCTGGTTGGCTTCTTTGCCTGGCGGCGTAACGTGCGTCCAGCACCGGTGCCGGTGGCGCCCTTTGCTCCTACGACACCAATGTCTTCGGTGGGCGCCGAACTGGCCGTGACCGAGGAACTGGTGCAGGGTGCCATCGAGCACGAGCACGTGGAGGATCTCTCCAACCTCGTGCCCGAAGTGGAGGTGGCCGAGCCCGTGGTCGGCCCGCCGCCGCCGGACGAGCCGCGTATCGTTTTCTATCACGACGAAGACGATCTCCCTCAGGAGGACGAAGACGAGCGAACGGAGGCGCCGCTGGACGGCGATACCCGCCGCTGACTCCGCGAGCGATACCCGGAAGCGCCCGGTGCCACGATGGCCCCGGGCGTTTTGCTATGGAAGGAAGACGACAGGGCATAGCCGTAGGGGTGCGACCTAGGGATAATGGTTAACGAAAAGTAGTGAATCTACTATCGCTGTTATCATTTTCCTGAGGTAGTGCCATGTCTCCCTTTGCCGCTCCGTTCGTGACCTTCGCTTCGTGCTCGAGGAACTGCTCGAGTATCGCTCGCTCGAGCTACCTGGCTTCGACGAGGCCAGCCCCGACCTGGTCGAGGCGGTGCTGGAGGAAGCCGCCAAGCTGGCCGGCGAGGTGTGGGCACCGCTCAACGCCAGCGGCGACCGCCAGGGCTGCGTGCGCCATGAAGATGGCGGCGTGACCCTGCCGGATGGTTTCGCCGAGGCCTACCGAGCCTATGTGGAAGGCGGCTGGAACGGCATCGGCGTGTCCCAGGCACTGGGTGGCCAGGGGCTTCCCGAGGTGGTGGCGAGCAGCGTGCAGGAGATGCTGCATGGCGCCAACATGGCGCTGGGGCTGTGCCCGATGCTCACCGCCGGTGCCATCGAGGCACTGGCCCACCACGGCAGCGAGGCCCTCAAGGCAACCTATCTGCCCAGGCTGGTCGAGGGCAGCTGGACCGGCACCATGAACCTCACCGAGCCCCAGGCCGGCTCCGACCTTTCCAAGGTGCGTACTCGCGCCGTGCCTGAAGACGATCATTACCGCCTGTTCGGGCAGAAAATCTTCATCACTTGGGGCGAGCACGACGCCAGCGAGAACATCATCCACCTGGTGCTGGCGCGCAAGCCCGACGCCCCGAGGGCAACAAGGGCATCTCGCTGTTCCTGGTGCCGAAATTCCTGGTCAACGACGACGGTTCGCTGGCGAGCGCAACGACGTCACCTGCGCTTCCATCGAGCACAAGCTGGGCATCCACGGCTCGCCCACCTGTACCCTGAGCTTCGGCGAAAACGACGGCGCCATCGGCTACCTGATAGGCGAGGAGGGGCGCGGCCTCAATCATATGTTCACCATGATGAACGAGGCGCGCCACAAGGTCGGCGTGCAGGGCATCGGCGTGGCCGAGCGTGCCTGCCAGCACGCCTTCGCCTACGCACTGGATCGCGTTCAGGGCAAGGCGCGCGGTACCGAAGCCACCATCAGCGAACACCTCGACGTACGCCGGATGCTGCTCTCCATGCGTGCCCGCACCGATGCCCTGCGGGCACTGGCGCTCACCTGCGCCGCCCAGCTCGACGTGGCGCGCCATGCGGCCGACGCCGCCGAGCGCGAGGCCGCCCAGGCGCGGGTCGACGTGCTGATCCCGGTGGTCAAGGCGTTCTCCACCGACCAGGCTGTGGAAATCGCTTCGCTGGGCGTGCAGGTGCATGGCGGCATGGGCTATATCGAAGAGACCGGCGCCGCCCAACTGCTGCGCGACGCCCGTATCGCCCCGATCTACGAGGGCACCAATGGCATCCAGGCCCTCGACCTGGCCGGGCGCAAGCTCTCCCGCGATGGCGGTGCGGCGCTGAGCGGGCTGATCGAGGAGGTCGAGGTTACTGCCGGTGAGCTGCGTGACAGCGGCGAGCTTGCCGCATTGGGCGAAAGCCTGGCCGCCGGTGCCGCCGACCTGCGTGCCGCCATGGCCTTGGTGCTCGAGGCGAGCCGCGAACCGGATAGCGGCCCGGAGGCCATTCAAGCCTACGCCACGCCGTTCCTGGCGCTGGCCGGCCACGTACTGTGCGCCTGGCAGATGGGGCGCGCGGCGCTCAAGGCCAGTCATGCCCTGGCAGGGGGCAGCAGCGACCCGTTCTATCGGGCCAAGCTGGCCGCCGCCGACTTTGCCCTGCGCCAGTGGCTGCCGCTCGGCCGTGCCAACCGTAGCGTAATCGAGGCCGGCATGCAGAGCTTGATCGACTTCCCGGTCACCGCCTCCTGAGGCAGCGGGCACCGATCGATCGACTCGCCGATCGGTGCTCTCGCGTCCAGTACTGCACAATAACGACACTACACCCGGAGCCTACCATGAACGACAGCATCTTCGAACAGGACCTGCCCAAGACGCCGGCCAACTTCGTCCCGCTATCCCCGCTGACCTTCATCGAGCGTAGCGCGTCCGTCTATCCCGACTACCCGGCAGTGGTGCATGGCGACATTCGCCGTAGCTGGAGCGAGACCTGGGCGCGTTGTCGCCGGCTCGCGTCGGCGCTCGAGAAGCGCGGCATCAAGCCCGGCGAGACGGTGGCCGTGATGCTGCCCAACGTACCGGCCATGTTCGAGGCGCACTTCGGCGTGCCGCTGGCCGGCTGCGTGCTCAACACGCTCAACATTCGCCTCGACGCCGAGGCCATTGCCTACATGCTCGAGCACGGCGAAGCCCAGGCGGTGCTGGTCGACCCGGAATTCGCCGGGGTAATCGAGGATGCCGTCTCGCGGCTGGCCATCAAGCCGCTGGTGATCGACGTGGACGACGCTCTGTACGAGGGTGAGTCGCGCCATATCGGTGAGCTGGAATACGAGGCCCTGCTGGCCGAGGGCGATCCGGACTACGCCTACCAGCTCCCCGAGGACGAGTGGCAGGCGATCTCGCTCAACTACACCTCGGGCACCACCGGCAAGCCCAAGGGGGTGGTCTACCACCATCGCGGCGCCTATCTCAACGCGGTGAGCAACATCCTCGAGTGGGCCATGCCGCATCACCCGGTCTATCTCTGGACCCTGCCGATGTTCCACTGCAACGGCTGGTGCTTTCCCTGGACCATCGCCGCCAATGCCGGGACCAGCGTGTGCCTGCGCAAGGTCGATCCCAAGCGGATCATGGACCTGATCGCCGATGAAAAGGTCACCCACTTCAGCGGCGCGCCGATCGTGCTCAACGGCCTGGTCAACCTGCCGGCGGAGCACAAGCGCGAGTTCGACCACCCGGTGAAGGTCACCACCGCCGGCGCCGCGCCACCCGCCTCGGTGATCGCCGGAGTCGAGACGCTCGGCATCGAGGTGACCCATGTCTACGGTCTCACCGAAGTCTACGGTCCGGTGACCGTGTGCGCCTGGCGCGAGGCGTGGGACGAACTGCCGCTGGAGCAGCGGGCCAGGATCAAGGCGCGCCAGGGCGTGCGCTACCACATGCTCGAGGCACTCTGCGTGGCCGACCCCAACACCCTGGAGCCGGTACCCAAGGATGGGGAGACCATCGGCGAGATCCTGATGCGCGGCAACAACGTGATGAAGGGCTATCTGAAGAACGAGGCCGCTACCGAGCAGGCGCTGGAGGGCGGCTGGTATCACACCGGCGACCTCGCCGTATGGCATCCGGACGGCTACATCGAGATCAAGGATCGTTCCAAGGACATCATCATCTCCGGCGGCGAGAACATCTCCACCATCGAGGTGGAGGATGCCATCTATTCGCATCCCGCGGTGGAGGAGGCCGCGGTGGTGGCCAAGCCCGACGAAAAGTGGGGCGAAACGCCCTGCGCCTTCGTCAAGCTCAAGGTGGGCTACGGCGAGGTGACCGAAGCCGACATCATCGAGCACTGCCGCCAACATCTGGCGCGCTTCAAGGTGCCCAAGACGGTGATCTTCACCGAGCTGCCCAAGACCTCCACCGGCAAGATCCAGAAATTCGTCCTGCGCGAAGAAGCGCGCAAGCACTGAAGGGAGAGACACGATGAGCCAACGAACCATCGGCGTGGTCGGTGCCGGCACCATGGGGCAGGGCATCGCCCAGGTCCTGATCACCGGCGGTTTCCCCGTGCAGCTCTACGACGTGGCCGACGAGCAGCTCGGCCGGGCCCAGGCCGCCATCGACAAGGGGCTGGGCAAGCTCGTCGCCAAGGAGAAGCTCGGCGAAGCGGAGAAGGGCGAGGCCATGGCGCGTCTCGAGCTGACCACCTCGCTCGAGGCCCTGCGCGGCTGTGAAGTGATCGTCGAGGCCGCTCCCGAGCAGCCGGCGTTGAAGGAAAAGCTGTTCCGCGACCTGAGCCGCCTGAGCCACGATGCGATACTCGCCTCCAATACCTCTTCGCTGTCGCTGACCCGGCTCGCCGCGGTGTGCGAACGCCCGGAGCGCGTCGTGGGCATGCACTTCTTCAACCCGGTGCCGGTGCTCAAGCTGGTCGAGGTGATCCGCGCCGAACAGACCTCTGATGCCACCGTGGCCCGCATCGAGGAACTGACCCGGCAGCTCGGCAAGACGCCGGTAGCTATCGCCGACTCACCCGGATTCGCCGTCAACCGCCTGCTGATCCCGATGATCAACGAAGCGGCCTTTCTGCTCCAAGAGGGCGCCGCCAGCGCCGAGGACATCGATCAGTCGATGAAACTCGGTGCCGCCCACCCCATGGGCCCGCTACAGCTTGCCGACCTGATCGGCCTGGACGTTTGCCTGGCGATCATGGAGGTGCTGCAGGAGGGCTTCGGCGATCCCAAGTATCGCCCCTGCCCGCTGCTCCGACGCATGGTCGCGGCCGGCTATCTGGGGCGGAAGTCAGGACGCGGCTTCCACATCTACCAGTAAGCGACGATTCACTACTGCGCTCGACCAAGAAAGGATTGCCGACCAACCAAGCGTTCGCTAGGGTTGGTCGGTATCGTCCAGACAACAAGCAAGGAGCCCCACATGAGCGAAAAGCTGATCGAGGTGGTCGACAATGCCGGCGTCGTGCGCCTGACCATCAACCGCCCCAAGGCGCTGAACGCCCTCAACAGCGCGGTGCTCACCGAGCTGGAAGCGGTACTCACCGAACTCGAACAGCGCAATGACCTGCGCGCGGTGCTGATCACCGGGGCGGGGAGAAATCCTTCGTGGCCGGCGCCGACATCACCGAGATGCGCGAGAAGACCCCGGAAGAAGCGCGCGCCTTCGCCAGCCAGGCCCTGCGCACCATCAAGCGACTGGAGACCCTCCCGGTGCCGGTGGTCGCCCTGGTCAACGGGTTTTGTCTTGGCGGCGGCTGCGAACTGGCGCTGGCCTGCGACTGGGCCGTAGCCAGCGACAACGCCATCTTCGGCCAGCCCGAAGTGCTGCTTGGAGTGATCCCCGGTTTCGGCGGCACCCAGCGTCTGCCGCGTCGAGTAGGACCGGCCATGGCGATCGACCTGGTCACCACCGGGCGCAAGATCGATGCCCAGGAGGCCCTGCGCATCGGCCTGGTCAACCGTGTGATGCCTCAGGCCGAACTCGAGGCCTACGCCGAGGAACTGACCCAGCAACTGGCCGGCAACGGCCCCCTGGCGGTACGTGCCGCCAAGCAGGCCGTGCATGACGGCATGGACCAGGACCTCGACAGCGCCCTGGCGCTGGAGACCGCGCTGTTCGCGTTCTGCTTCGCCGGCGAGGAGCAGAGGGAGGGCATGAGCGCCTTCGTCGAGAAGCGCAAACCGAACTTCTGAACGATCAACCCTCGCTGCTACCCAGCGGCCGTGGCGCTACGTCACGGCCGCTGTGCGTTCGTTTGGGCATGGCGCTGCCAGACGCAGCGTCACCGCCAGTGCAGGCGTCCATCTGCGTCACGCTCGAGCGAAGGGCACGCTCCCGGGGCGTTGTCCAACAGCTTGCGGACGAGCCAGTCGGCCTCCTTGGGTGAAGCGAACTCGAGCGTGAAGCGTCGCCGCCGCAGTGGCGTCAGCCACAGCGCCTCCGGAGCGGATCGGCCTGGAGCCCAGCGACACCCGACCAGCATGGTGATGTCAGGTCGATAGGCCTCATGACCGCCGATGCCCTCGTAGTCGTTAATCAGATCCCCGCAGCCGTAGAGTATCGGCCGATCACGATAGCGCTCGAATCCGATGGGGTGATGCGAAGAGTGTCCGTGGATCAGGTCAGCGCCCGCATCGATGAGGCGTCGTGCCAGCTGGCGATGCGCTTGCGGCACCGTATACCCCCAGTTGCCACCCCAGTGGATCGAGACGATGACAATATCACCGTGGCGTTTGCGAGCGGCGATGTCGCCTGCAGTGATCTCGCTGGAATCGTCGATCAGGTTGACCCCCGACTGGCCCGCACTGGCCTGCCAGGCTAACGGGATGCCGCTGTCAGCCAGCCCCAGCGCCCATACCAGCAGGCTCCTGCCGTCGAATAGAGGCAGGACAGCGGGCTCGTTTGCCCGTTCAGCGTCGAGGCCGGCACCGGCATGGGCGATTCCCGCGGCATCCAGCGTGTCGAGGGTATCGACCAACCCCGGCCGGCCCCAGTCCAGCACGTGATTGTTGGCCAGAACGCAGAGGTCGATGCCTGCCGCGGACAGGCAAGTCACGTTCTTAGGGTGCATGCGGTAGTGAATGATCTTATCCGGCCAGGGCGTCGCGCTGGTGGTGATGGCCGTCTCGAGGTTGACCAGGCGCAGGCTGGCGCTGGCGAACTCAGCAAGAGCGGCGCCCCAGGGGTAGGAGAAGTCGATGGGGGCCGGGATGGGGCCGTTGACGCGTTCGGCCAGGCGCACATAGCTGCGTGCATCGCGCACCCAAGGCTCGTAAAGCTCGGGGCGGCAGGACTGGGGCAACACCTGGTCGATGCCGCGGCCCAGCATCACGTCGCCTGCCAGCATGAGGGTCACGCCACCGGAGCATGGCTGAGGAGCAGCAGGGAGCATGGCCAAGATTCTCGCGTTTCACTTCCTAGGGCCAGTCTAGCCGAGCGCGGAGGTGACGCCCGGCCGCGGGGCGTTGCGCAAGACTGTTCGCCGGGGAGTCCCTGGGGTGGGTGGTGCCGATTCTGGTCTTCGCCGTCGTGCCGCGTTCCGCCCGCCCGATCATCGCTCGCCGGAAGGCGGTGCGAGTGATGACGGCGGCAGCGAGTTAGCCTCGCTGCCGCCGTGTTGCACAGGGCAGGTCTACTTCAGCTGTGATGATGGATGCAACTCACCCGGGGGTTGAACGGCTCGAGATGCTGCGTGCCATCGTCGCTGAACCAGACATGCTGGTCGTAGTGCGGTTCAAAGCCGTGGGCTTCGTCGATTGCCGTGGCGGGGTCGTCGGCCATGGCATCCCACGAGCGTCCGGCGAACGTGGGGAGATCGCTGTGACCGGCGGCGTGCCAGGCCTTCTGGAATACCAGGTTCTCGACCCCCGCCAGCTTCAGCGTTCCATCCTCCTGGGGTTCGTAGAGCAGGATGGCGGGGTTAAGGAAATCGGTATGGGTGCCGGTACCGTCGACCCGAGGTTCGCTCGCCGAGAGGCCGAGCAGGTCGGGGCGCAGGTAGTGGATACCCATGCCTCCCAGTTCGCCGGGCAGTCCTTCCGATGCCGCGCTCACGCACCGGCCCGTAGGGTCCGGCACGTAGCCCTCCGCCAAGGCGACCTCGACGTTTTCGAAGCGTCGGGTGGCCGTGCGTATCGCTTCCAACAATGCCGTTGTTTCCACTGCTGTGTCGCCTGTCTCGCCTGGCGTGTAGGCCGGGGCCTCAACCGGCATGACCAGGCTCCCGCCGAGCAGCATGCTCGCCAGGAGAGTTCCCTCCCATCTCGCTTTCATGGATCAGATCCTCGCGTCGAACGGGCACGTCTGGCCCGCTTTCGGAGCATAGCAAGCGGCATTCGCCTGGCACGGCTGGTTCGTCTAATGCGCTGATAGGGTGGGGGCTCAGGCCGTTTCGTGCCGTCGCCAACGAATCATCCCGGTGGCGATGGCGGTGCCCGCCAGGGTGATGGCCATGCCGACCAGCACCTGCAGGCTGAGCCGTTCGCCCAGCAACAGGTAACCCCAAAGTAGGGCGCTGACCGGCACCAGGAAGGTGACCGTCGAGGTAGCAGTGGCGCCGGCGCTCGAGATCAGGCCGAAGTAGAGCAGGAAGGCCAGCGTGGTGCTGAAGATAGCCAACCCCAGGCCATTGGCCCAGGCCAGGCCGCTGATCGGCTCGCTGGGCCACAGCCACAGGCCGGGGATCAGCAGGATCAGCGCCGACATGGCGGTGCTACCCGCCGCCAGCACCCGCACCGGCAGGTGCGACAGGTAGGTCTTGGAGTAGTTGGTCGCCACGCCGTAGCAGAAGGTGGCGCCCACGGCGGCCAGGATGAACCACCCGTCGCCGCCCAAGGAGAAGTCCAGCCGGTTTGCCGAGAGCACATAGACCCCGAAGAAAGCCAGCGCCAGGCCCAGATACTGCTGGCGCTGCACCGGGGTGGTGAAGAACAGTGCCCCGAGCAGGGCGGTGAAGATCGGCGTGGTGGCGTTGATCAACGAGGTGAAGCCCGCCTCGAGCCGCACCGTGGCCAGCGCCAACAGACTAAAGGGCAACACGTGGTTGACCAGCCCCAGCAGCAGCAGGCCGCCCTTGTTCTCCCACACCAGCGTGAGATATCGCAGGCTGAACAGCAGCGGCAATAACAGCAGTGAGCCGATACCCATGCGCACCAGAATCAGCGGTACCGGGCCGAATTCGGGAACCGCCACGCGCATGAAGATGAACGACATGCCCCATAGCGTCGAGAGCAGGATCAGGCGTAGGGAATCGGCCGGCGACATGCGACGTCCTTGGCAGGCAAGTGGAGAGAATGAAAAGCCTAAACCATGTCGTCAGGCTATGAATAGCCTGTTTTTTATCAATAATGCTGATGTGAAATATCAGCGATCGTGCTGCTCAAGAGACGTGCCAACGACGATCCAGCCTTCGCTATCGACGCTTACCGGCACCGGATCGAGCGTGCAGCCGAGGCCCAGGCCGCCGGTACCCTCACCGCTGCGGGCCGAGAAAGTGGCGTCATGGTTGGTGCAACGAAGTTGTTCGCCATCCTGGCTGAGCACCCGCTTGCCGCGTTGGTCGAGAGGCAGGTACTGGTGAGGGCAGGCGTTGACATAGCCGAGCAGGGCATCGTCCAGGTGAACCAGCAGCAGCGGAAAACTGCCTTGCTCGCTTTGCAGTGTCAGGCTGAGGGTTGCGCCAGGAGCAATGTCATCGAACCGGACAAGGCGCGTGCCAAGCGCCGGTGCGCTACGATATTGCTGCCATGCCTGGGTCATGCCGTCTGTCCTGTCACCGATTGCGGGCCGCCATTGTCGCCAATGTCGGCCCGCTTGTCAGCGCTGGTGAAGCGAGATGAGAGCTGGTCAGTCGTCCAGCTCGATCTCGGTGGCCATGTGGCGCTCGCCGTCGTAGTCGAAGTCGATCTCGACCCGCTGGCCGACCTCCAGGTCGTCGAAGCTGCTCAGACCATCGTCATAATCGGTACTGTCATCGGTATGAAAGGTGATGCCCTGTACGGTCAGAGTCTGGTTGTCTCCGTCAACCGCTTCGATCTCACCCTCGATGTCGTCGGCATGGGCAGCCGCGGCAAAGGTCAGCGTGAGAGAGGAAGCGACGCAGGCGATACGTTTCAGCATGGTGCCATCTCCTTGGTGAGCTGAATGAGCAAGATTCATCCTAGGAAGCCTGACTCGCAAAAGCGAGTCCGAAACTGTGACGAAATGCAGAGGAAGCACTGGTGAGAATAGCCGAACTCAATATCTATCCGGTCAAGTCGCTGAGTGGGATTACGCTCGAGCGCGCGACCCTGGGGGTGCGTGGCCTGGCGTATGACCGCCACTGGATGGTGGTCGATCAGGTCGGACGCTTCATCACCCAGCGGCAGATGCCGGGCATGGCCAGGGTCACGGTCCGGCTCGAGCGTGACGCCCTGGTGCTCGAGCACCCCGAGGCGCAGCCTCTCGTCATCGCGCTGGAACGTCGCGACCAACCCCGGCTGACCGCCTATGTGTGGGACGATACCTGCCAGGCGCTGGATGAAGGGGAGGAGGCGAGCCGCTGGCTGACCGCCGTGCTCGGCGACCTGCGCGGCAGCGCGCTACGCCTGGTGCGCTTCGATGACGAACATCGGCGTCCCGTGGATTCGCGTTATCTCAAGGAAGAAGAGGCGTATACCGCCTTTGCTGACGGCTTCCCCTTCCTGGTTGCGTCCACCGCCTCGTTGGAAGCCCTCAACCGCGAACTGCAGCAGAAGGGACTCGTACCGCTGCCCATGAACCGCTTCCGGCCCAATGTCGTCATCGAGGGAAGCCTGGCCTTCGCCGAGGATGGCTGGAGCGAGGTAGCGGCGCGGGAAGGGCACTACCGCTTCGGTCTGCGCAAACCGTGCCAGCGTTGCAAGATCATCACCATCGATCAGTCCAGCGGTGCCATCGACGTTCCCGGCGAACCGCTACAGACACTGATCCAGATGAAGACACAGCCGCTGCGTCCAGGCGCCTATTTCGGACAGAATGCCACGCTGCTCGAGGGGGCGGCGCAGACCATTGGAGTGGGAGATGAACTCCTGGTGAGTTGACGGACTGGCAGAAAAAAAGAAGCCCGCCTGGCGGCGGGCATAAGCAAGGGACTCACGACTGCTGTGCAAGAACCGGCGTGAGTAGGTTCAAGGTAGACCCTTTCCTGCAGGAAGAATGTCATCATTTCCCCTTCTCTCTTGTAGGAAATTGACCATAGCGTATGTAAGCCAATGCGTGGAGCTGCTGCAGCAGACCGGGATGCACTAGGATTTTTACGGCTTTTTTAGGCTGGGCTGTGGTTTCATACCGTGACGTTCGATAGATGGGTAATGGATCGGTCAATGCGTATCGCCGCGCAGGGTGCGAATGGATTAGGCTTGCGTCTCAAATACCACTGGCGCAACTGGACGCCGGTGTTGAGGGTGATCTCCGTCCTGTGGATGGTGCTCGCCATTTTCATGGCTATCCCCTGGCTCGTCCTGGTCGTCGAACGGGATCCCGACGCACATGCCTTCGGCCTGTCGATGCTCATCGTCCTGGCGGCCGTCGGGCTGGTCTGGCTATCCACGCTGCGCACCAATATCGAACTCAAGCCTTGGCAGATGTTCGTGCTGACTACCTTGAGTTGGGTCACCGTCAGCGGTTTTGCCAGCCTGCCGCTGGTGCTGGGTGCCCCCCAGTTGTCCTTTACCAATGCCGTGTTCGAATCGGTCTCGGCCATTACCACCACCGGCTCCACCGTACTGGCGGGTATCGATACGCTTTCCGACGGACTGAAGCTGTGGCGGGGCATCATGCAATGGCTGGGTGGAATCGGCATCATCGTCATGGGCATCGCCATTCTGCCCTTCCTCAAGGTCGGGGGATGCGGCTGTTCCACACTGAATCGTCCGACTGGTCCGACAAGGTCATGCCTCGCACGGGCGGTATCGCCAAGGCGACGCTCGGCATCTACTGTGGCTTCACCCTGGTTGCCATGCTGGCCTATTGGCTGGGCGGAATGACACCGCTGGATGCGGTAGTACATGCCATGACCTCGCTGGCGACCGGCGGTTTCGCCAACTCCGATGCTTCCTTCGGCGCCTACGCCGAGCAGCCTCATCTGCTGTGGATGGGGTCACTATTCATGCTGCTTGGGGCGCTACCGTTCGTGCTCTATATCCGGATGCTGCGCGGCTCACGCATGGCGTTATGGCGAGATCAGCAGGTGCAGGGCCTATTGTTCCTGCTGGCGCTGGTGATCCTGGGGCTGACGCTGTGGCGGATCTGGCACGGCACCGCACCGTTCCAGGCGCTGACTCATGTCACCTTCAACGTCATTTCCGTGGTGACCACTACCGGCTATGCGTCCGATGACTACAGCCTGTGGGGGCCGTTGGCCTACGTGGCGTTCTTTTACCTGACCTTCGTCGGTGGTTGCAGCGGCTCCACCAGTGGCGGCATGAAGATCTTCCGCTTCCAGGTAGCCACCATTCTGTTGCGCAATCAGCTGCGCTTTCTGGTTCACTCGCATGGCGTCTTCGCTTCGCGCTACAACGGCCAGCCGCTCACCGACGACATTACCCGGGGCGTGGTGGCATTCTCGTTCTTCTTCTTCCTGACCATTGCCGGGCTGGCGCTGGGGCTCGCGTTGATGGGGCTGGACTTCACCACGGCGCTCTCGGGGGCTGCCACGGCAGTGGCCAACGTGGGCCCAGGGCTTGGCGACATCATAGGGCCCGCCGGCAACTTCGCTCCGCTGCCTGATGCCGCCAAGTGGCTGCTGTGTGTGGGCATGCTGTTGGGGCGACTCGAGATTCTGACCGTGCTGGTGCTGCTGACGCCGATGTTCTGGCGCAAATGATGGGGAGACGTGTCGATGAAAGGCCCGTCGATACCGCTGCAGGTCGGCCCCGACGTCTCTTTCTCCTCGCGACCGCAGTTGCTGGTCGCCTTGGGGGACGTAGCGAGGAAGATACTGCCCTGGTGCGGGCGGCTCATCGCCATGCCCAGCGCGAGGGGCTGCGTTGGCGCGCGGTGCATGTCGACAATGGCCGTGACGGGCCCAGGCGGCGACTGGCGCTCGATCAGGTCTTGGCGCTAGCGGGGCGGCTGGGCGGTGAGGTACGTGTCCTCCAGGGCGCTGGTAGAGCACGTGAACTTCACGAATACGCCACGGAGCAGAGGATCGCTACCCTGATGGTGGGGCGCACACGCCCTTCGGGTTGGCGCTTCTGGCGTCGCCCGCTGGCGGAACAGCTGCTGCGCTGTGGCGGAGCCTATGACCTGATAGTGGTCGCCGAGGCGCGGCAGCGATCTCGATTCCGTCCGGTCCGGCAGCGTCATCCGTTGAACTGGCGTGAAGCCGGGGTCGTAGCGGTGTGTTTTGGCGTAGCCCTTGGCGTGGCCTGGGGGCTCGAGTTCTGGCTGGAACTGGCCAACTTGTCATTAGTATTCCTCGCTGCGGTTCTGATCAGCGCCACCCTGGCAGGGACTCGTGCCGCCATGATTACCGCTGCACTGGGCTTCATTGCCTTCAACTTCTTCTTCACCCGACCACGCTTCTCCCTAGCGATGGTCGAGCGCGAGCAACTGCTGACCGTCATTTTCTTTTTGCTGGTGGCCGTGGTCGTGGGGCAACTGGCCGGCAGCGGTCGGCAACGCCTGGTGGCGCTACGCGGCAGCCGCGAGCAAACCCATCGGTTGCTGACCTTCTCTCGTGCGCTCTCGGTGGCTACCGATCGGGAACAGGTGCGTGATGTCGGCCTCGCCACCCTGGAGCGCTGGTTAGGTGTGCCGGTCGTCTTTCTCGATGAGGAAGGTGAGGGCGGCGGCTTGACGGTGCGCAGTGCAATACCGGCGAATGCCAGACTTGATGTCACGGAAGAGGCCGCCGCGACATGGAGCTGGCAGCATCGCAAGCCTAGCGGTGCCGACACTTCGACCCAGACGTCGCTGCGCTGGCGTTTCATTCCGCTGGTCGAGCAGGAGCGCATGCTGGGTATCGTCGGGCTGGAACTCGCCGTGCGCGAGCGGCCGCTCGACCCCGACCAGGAGACGCTGGTTACCACCCTGACCCGTCAGCTCGCCATGGCGTTGGAGCGTACGCGGTTGGTAACAGAGCTAGGCGCGGTGCGGTTGTCGGAAGAGAACGAGCGGTTGCGCTCGGCGCTGCTGTCGTCGGTGTCGCACGACCTGCGTACGCCGCTCGCCTCGATCATCGGTTCGGCCAGCTCCCTGAGGGACCTCGAGCCGCAGCTCAGCCCGGCTGACCGGCATGAACTCCTCGACGGGATATTGGCCGAGAGCGAACGGCTCAACCGTTATATCCAGAATCTGCTCGACATGACCCGGCTTGGCCATGGAGACCTCAAGATCGAGCGTGACTGGGTCTCGCTCGACGACTTGATCACGGCAGCCCTGAAGCGACTGGGCGTCTCGCTGGAGGCGGTGTACGTAGAGCGCGAGGGCGCCGAGGGGCTGCCGCTGCTCTACGTTCATCCGGCATTGATCGAGCAGGCGCTGGTGAACGTGCTCGACAATGCCGTGCGATTTTCTCCCCCTTCTGGCCGGGTGGGGATTCAAGCCAACCTCGACGCGGCCAGTGAACGTTTGGAGATTCGTGTCACCGACGAGGGGCCGGGCATCCCGCCGGGACAGCGCGAGGCTGTGTTCGACATGTTCTTCACCGGTGGCGAAGGAGATCGTGGGCGTCATGGAAGCGGCCTGGGTCTGGCCATCTGTCGCGGCATGCTCGGTGCCCATGGCGGCAGCGTCGAAGCGGAGCCCGGTCCCGGTGGACAGGGCACCACCATCGTCATGCGCCTACCCTTGGCGAGGCCGGAGGAGCGAGAGAGTGACTGAGCGGAGGCGGGTGCGGGTGCTGATCGTCGATGATGAACCCCAGATTCGTCGTTTCCTGCGTATCAGTCTGCTGTCGCAGGGGTTTGCCGTGAGCGAAGCCGCCAGTGGCAGGGAAGGGATCGAACTCGTCGCCTCCCAGATGCCCGACCTGGTGTTGCTGGACCTGGGGCTGCCGGACATGGATGGTCAGCATGTGCTTGACGAGGTGCGCGCGTTGAGTCAGGTACCGGTGATCGTGGTCTCGGTCCGTGAGCAGGAGACAGAGAAGGTGCGTGCATTGGATTCGGGCGCTAACGATTACGTCACCAAGCCCTTCGGTATCCAGGAGCTGCTGGCACGAATTCGCTCGTTATTGCGGCGCCAGAGTGCAGCAGACCTGGCCCGGGAGCTGTTGCATTTTCGGCGTGCCGGGCTCGAGATCGATCTGACAACGAGGCGTGTGGTACTGGAGCATGACGAAGTGCATCTCACCCCCAAGGAGTACGCCGTGCTTGAGCGCCTGTGCCGACATGCCGGCCGGGTCGTGACCCAGACCCAGTTGCTGCGTGAAATCTGGGGACCGACTCATGTCGAGGATACTCACTACCTGCGTATCGTCGTCAGCCGGCTCAGGCAGAAGCTGGGAGACGACACTCAATCGCCCTACCTGTTACAGACCGAAGCCGGCGTAGGTTACCGCTTGCTGGTCGAGCCCGATGACGCTGTTGATCCGGGGGGCAAGGCGGAGAGTCCTTCATGATGACCCTCCTTCCCATTGCCGCCTGGGGTTGGGGCATCACCAATCACAGCGTCATGAACGGCATGGGCTCCTGGTCGGTGAACTGGTAGACATCCCAGTCGCCACGCTTCGGCCCGGCATCCCGGGGGTGCCGATGGGCATGCCGGCCAGGCCGATGCCACCGATCCTGGGCCGTTCCTCGAACAGCCGCTGTACGGCCTCGAAGGGGACGTGACCCTCGATGGCATAACCTCCCATCAGCGTGGTGTGGCAGGAGCCCAGGCCATAGGGCAGGCCGACCTGCTGCTTGATCTTGCCAACCTCCACGTCGTCGACGATATGCACCGTCACGCCCAGTTCCTCGAGCTGGCGGGCGTATTCATCGCAGCAGCCGCACTGCGGGTTCTTGTACAGGGTGGCTTCATCGGGCAGGGCGGCATGAACGGCACTGGCGGTGCCCAGCAGCAGGCTGGCGGTAAGCAGCAGGGAAGAGGTGCGTCGGTTCATGGGCGTGCTCCGGTAGAGGGCTTGGTCGAGGTGAAGAGATACTTGAGCAGGGCGGCGATGCCGAGGCCCAGCAGGGCTAGTACGGCCAGGGGCACCAGCCAGCCCAGCCAGCTCATGTGGCCCATCAGGGCCAGACAGTCGGTCATCATGGCGATAACTCCTGTGTGGTCAAGGGGACGTCACTCGTCGCGGTGATGATGGCCGTGGCGGTGCATCAGTAAATGCAGGCTCAGGCACAGCAGCATGGGCAGCAGCAGCCAGGCGCTGCCGGCGGTTTGCCCGCGCCACATGACCAGGACGAAGGCGCCGCCCATCAGGATCAGGCAGAGCGGCATCATCCAGGCATGCCAGCCACCTGCAGACGAGCCGCGGGTTTCATCGGTCGAGCCATGGTCCTCGTGGGATTCCTGCGGCCGGGGGTCGGGAAGGGCATTCATGAGTCTTCTCCTCGCGGTTGTAGGCGAGCATAGCGGCGCTTGAGCAGCAGCGAATTGCCGATGACCGACAGCGAGCTGGCAGTCATGGCGATGACGCCGATCATGGGGTGGAGCAGGCCTGCGGCGGCCATGGGAATCGCGGCCACGTTGTAGCCGCTGGCCCACAGCAGGTTCTGTACGATCTTGCCGAAGGTGGCGCGGGAGAGGTGCATGGCCTCCACCACGCCGGTGAGTTCGCCGCGCACCAGGGTGACGTCGGCAGCCTCGATGGCGACATCGGCACCGGCGCCGATGGCGATGCCGACATTGGCCTGCTTGAGGGCCGCCGCGTCATTGATACCATCGCCCACCATGGCCACGTGGTTGCCATGCCTCTCCTGCAGCTTGCGAATGGCATCGACCTTGCCTTCCGGCAGCACGCCGGCCTGGACCTCGTCGATTCCGACCTCCTCGGCTACGGCGCGTGCAGCGCGTTCATTGTCGCCGGTGATCATCACCACGTGCAGGCCGAGCGCGTGCATGCCGCGAATGGCTTCGATCGACTCCTCCTTGAGGGTGTCAGCCACCGCCACGATGCCCATGGCCTGGCCATCGGCGGCGACGATGACGGCGGTTCGCCCCTTGCCTTCGAGGACCCGTAGGGTCTCATCCAGCGCCTCCAGCCCCTGGGTGCCTGCTTCCTCGAGCAGCATGCGATTGCCGATCAGTACGTGCCTCTCATCGACCTTGCCGGAAACGCCCCGGGCACCGGTGGAGCGAAACTCGCTCACCTCGCCGGGCTTCACGCCGCGCTCCGAGGCACCATCGACGATGGCCCGGGCGATGGGGTGCTCCGAGGCGTTCTCGACGCTGGCGGCCAGCGTGAGCAGCTCGTTCTCATTGATGCCCTCGGCGGCGACCACCTCGGTCAGCTTCGGCTCGCCGCGGGTGATGGTGCCGGTCTTGTCGAGCACCATGACCTTGATGTCCTTGAAGGTCTGGATCGCCTCGCCGGAGCGGATCAGGATGCCGCGCTCGGCGCCGATGCCGGAGCCGACCATCAAGGCGGTTGGCGTGGCGAGCCCGAGTGCACAGGGGCAGGCGATAACCAGCACGGCAATGGCCGCGATCAGTGCTAGCACCGGTGTACTGGCCTGCGGGTTGACCCAAGGCAGGAAGTTCGCGCCCCAGTCGAGGATCGGGCGCAAGGCGTCGGGAAACAGCAGCCAGGCCACCAGGCTGGCCAGCGAGATCAATAGCACCGCCGGCACGAAGCGCCCGGTCATGCGATCGGCGAACTCCTGGATCGGCACCCGCGAGCCCTGGGCCTGATCGATCAGGCGTACTACCTGGGACAGGAAGGTATCGCCGCCGACCCGCGTGGCCTTGACACGCAGCCGCCCCTCCTTGTTGATGGTGGCACCGATGACGCTGTCGCCGGGGCCCTTGTAGACCGGTATCGATTCCCCGGTGGCGATGGATTCGTCGAGATGACTCTCGCCATCGACCACTTCGCCGTCGGTGGGGATCTTGTCGCCGGGGCGCACGATCATGATGTCGCCCGGCTCGAGTTCCTTCACCGGCACCTCCACCTCTTCTCCATCGCGCTCGACCCGGGCCGTCTTGGCGCCGAGGGTCAGCAGGCGGCGAATGGCCTGGGAGGCGCGGCCCTTGGCCAGTGCCTCGAGATAGCGACCCAGCAGATGAAACGTCATGATGGTGGCGGCCATCTCGATGAACGAGGTCATCGGGTAGACGAAGCCGATCAGGCCGATCAGGTAGGGGGGCAGGCTACCCATGGAGATCAGCACGTCCATGTTGAAGGTGCCGTTCTTCAGCGAGCGCCAGCTCGACCGATGGGTGGCCGCACCACCATGCAGAAACACCACCGGGAAGGCGAGCAGGGCGACGATGGCCAGGTAACCGGGAATCGGTTGCCAGAACATGTGCGGCATCATCAGGATCATGATCAGCGTGGTGGGTACGCCGGCGATCCACAACCGCTTGCGCGCCTGGCGCAGGTAGCCTTCCTCGATGGCGGCATCGGCCTCGCCATCCGCTTCGGTATCGCTGCTGACCGAGGCGACGTCGTAGCCGGCGCCCTCTACTGCCTGCTTCAATACGTCGGCATCGGGGCCGCCCTGCTCGACACCGATGCTGACCCGGTGGCTGGCGATGTTGGTTTGAATCTCCGCCACGCCGCCGAGGCGCTGGAGCGTCGTGCGTACGATGCCGGCACAGTGGTCGCTGCCCATGCCGGGCACTGTCAGGGTGATCCGTTTCGTCGTCGTAGTCATCGCATGCTCCCTCGCGCTGCGTTCCTCGGACGGCCGTGGGCGACCGCCCGATTCCAGGCTGCTTTATCGACGATCAGTGGTGGGCCGCGTGGTCATCCGGTTCGACGGCTTCCGGTGCGGCCTGCTGCTGCCATTGCTCGCGCTGCTCATCGGTGAGCAGGTCATGCATGGCGTTACGCATGCGCACCATCTCCGCCATCATTTCACCGTGGAGTTCCGCCATCTGGGCATGAATGGCCTGGACCTCTTCGGGATCGGGACGCTCGGCATGCATGGCAGCCATCAGGTCGTCGCGCAGGTTCATCAACTGCCCCATGCGTTCGAACTGCGCGGGGCGGTACTCCTGCATCAGCTCGCGCATCTCACTGCGTTGCTCGGCATCCAGCATAGGCATCGTGGTTTTCTCGCCGCCCATCATCGGGCAAGGCATCATGTCGCCGCCCATCATGCCGGGCCCCATGCCGCCGCCCATCATGCCGGGCCCCATGCCGCCGCCCATCATGCCGGGCCCCATGCCACCGCCCATCATGCCGGAGCCCATGCCACCGCTCATCATGCCGGGCCCCATGCCACCGCTCATCATGCCGGGGCCCATGCCACCGCTCATCATGCTGGGGCCCATGCCACCGCTCATCATGCCGGAGCCCATGCCGCCATTTGTCGTGCCCGAGAGCATTTCCATTTCACCCTGAGCCAGTGCATGACTGGCGACACCCATCGCCAGGGCGAAGCCCAAGGCGTAAGCGATATTTGTCTTCATGATCGTATCCTCTGGGGCGCATGGCCCTTCGTCGTTATGGCCAGTGGTACCGGCCAAGGGTCAGGTGCGGTCGCCCGACTTGGGGAATGGCGCTTGGCCGCGCCAGGCGCGGCAAGCCAGGCACTTTTGTTGCTGAAACGAGGGAATGGCGTCGGATGGGTGTGTCAGGGACGCAGGCGCTGGGTCAATAAATAGAGCGGCAGCGACGCCAGGAGCGGCTGACGGCTGGGTTGGCCGATAGTGGTTTCGACACGCGGGGGTTGTGGTCCTACAGCGAAATCGTGAGGCGTGCCGGTATCGACGTCCGGGCGATCCGCCCGCAGCAATGCCTCGTTGGCACGCTCCCAGCCATGACCGTGTTCGCAATGGGGGGGAGGAAGCCGGAAGTTTTCGGTCCCGCTTTCGATGGCGACAGGGTGGCTGGAGGGTGGGGATGGATGCGCAAGGGCCGGTAGGGTTAGCGCCATGGTCAGCGCCAATACCAGGGAAACAGCGAGCCAGCCTCTACGCCACCCAAAAGGGGTGAACGATCGAACTGAGGTCAGGATTGCCCACTGTTGCATGGCATATCGCTCCGACGTGACAGGCAAGTTCAGAATAGTCGATCCCGCTGTGCCATCGTTTGACCTGTATCAACCAAAAATCTCTCTTCTCAAGCTATGTCTAGCTCATAGATTTTTGATTTGTCGATTTTTTCGATGAGGAGGACGCGATGTCGCTTGCGGCTTTTCGAAGGCCATGGAAGACTAGGCTCACTTGGGCTTTCTGGACGGCTTCGATCGCTGATGCTCCCTCGCTCACTCTCCTGGCTGCTTTGTCTTCTGTTCGGTATCGCGCTGGCGTTGCCGCAGGTGGCCATGAGCGACTGGAAGCACGGCAACGAGGGCTGTCTGGTGGAGGCCTACTCGGTACTCGACCACGCCTCTCCGCCCGATATGGATCAGGTTCAAGCGCAGTCTGCCGAGAAGCTAGCTTGTAGCGCCCCTTGTCCCGCCTGTTTTGGTACCTCCTTGGCGCTTCTCTCCGTAGCCCCGCATGCGCTGGAGCCTCGCTGGGGCACCGATGAGATGCCTTCCCAAGCCCCCCTGATCGCCCGGAACGCCCTCCTCGCGCCTGAATGCTGCTGCTCAGATTTGTCGCCGCTCGGCTATGCGAGTGGCGTCGGACAGTCATTCCTCGAGGAATCCGTTATGCAACGCCGCGATTTTCTTCGCTATTCCGCCTTGGGTGGGGTGGCGCTCTCCGCTTCCGGGCTACTGGCCTATGCCATTGCCGGTCGGCATGCCGACCATGCCCCCGCTTCCCTGCTGGACGCCACGACCCTGCCCGAGGGACAACCCCTGCAGCTGCTGCCGCGAATCACCAATCTTGCCGATCAGCCGGGCCTGTTTCGCAGCGTGCTCACCCCGGCACCGCACGCGGTCGCCCTCGGCGATGATCATCAAGCCCGCCTGTGGCTCTACAACCGCAAGGTGGCGCCGCTGATCGAGGTCTCCGAAGGCGACGAGTTCGATGTCACCCTGGTCAACGAGCTGGAGCAGGAGACCACCCTGCACTGGCATGGCGTGGCCGTGGCCAATACGCACGATGGTGGACCCGGCGATGCCGTGGCGCCGGGCGAGTCGCGTCGTTATCGGCACACCTTCGCCGACGGCAGCGCGGCCCTGAACTGGTTCCATCCTCATCCTCACGGGGTGCTGGCCGGGCAGATCGCGCACGGCTTGGCCGGCGTGCTGCTGGTGCGGCCGCGGCAGGAGGTGGTGCCAGCCGAAGTGGAAGAGCACCTGTTGGTGGTCAACGACCTGCGCCTGAGCGATGCCGGCGAGGTGATGCCTCATACCGACGAGGATTGGATGAACGGCCGCGAGGGCGAATTGCTGCTGGTCAACGGCCAGCGACGGCCGCGCCTGGAGGTGGCGCCGGGCACCACCCTGAGGCTGCGGCTGGTCAATGCCTGTGCCGGTCGCTACCTGCGCTTGCGTCTGGAAGGGCACGAGCTCTCCTTGATCGGTACCGATGGTGGGCTGCTCGAGCAGCCCCGGCCGCTGGAGGAACTGCTGCTGACACCGGGTGAGCGCGCCGACCTGCTGGTGCGTATCAGTGAGCAGGGGGGCGAGCGCTTCATATTGGCCAGCCATCCCTACGAGCGAGGCTGGATGGGCGCTCGACCTTCCCATCTGGACGCGGTGGCCCCGCTGCTGACGATCCAGACCCGTGAGGCAGACGTGGTTCCCGCCGTGACCCTGCCGGTGCGGCTGGCTCGCATCGAACCCCTTGGCGAGCCCGCCGTGCGTCGCACGGTCGTCCTGACGGAAGTGATGCCCGGTATGGAGCATGATGCCGGTGGTGCGATGGAGCGTGGTGGCCACGGCGGCACTGCTGGCGGTGCGATGGATCATGGTGGCGGCCATGGTGAAAGCGGGAAGGGCATGGCGGCCGGCAACGGTCGCCCGCCGGTGGACTTCTTGATCAATGGTCGCAGCTTCGCCATGGGCGAGGTGATGTTCGAAGGCAGGGTCGGCGAAGTGGAGGAGTGGGAAATATTCAACGACTCCCACATGGACCATCCCTTTCATGTCCACGGCACGCATTTCCAAGTGGTGGCCAGGCGCCAGGGCAATGACGAGTGGCAGTCGGCAGCCTGGCTCGCCTGGAAGGATACCGTCAACTTGGCGCCCGATGAGCGGATCAGGATCCGCCTGGCGTTCCATTCCCCCGGGGATTGGCTGTTCCACTGCCACATCATCGAGCATGAGGAGATGGGCATGATGGCGGCGATCCGGGTCCGTTGAGTCTGATATGGCCGGTGCTTGGCAGTGACGTGGCACCGGGGCTACTCCTTCGAAGGGAGGGAACTGTGATGTACAAGAAGTGCCTCATCCTTGCTCTGCTGGTGCCGCTGGCGTTGTTGGTCGGCTGCTCCAATGAGACCGCGGATATTTCCTTGGACGAACTGCGTCAGAAGACACATATCCACGGGTTGGCTTTCGATCGGGCCGATAGCGACCGGCTGCTAGTGGCGACTCATCATGGCCTGCATGTGGTCGACAGCAATCGTCGAGTACGCCAGATCTCCAGCGAGAGCCATGATTTCATGGGCTTCTCCCCGCATCCCGAAGAGGCCGGGCTGCTCTTCGCCAGCGGTCATCCCGCACGTGGCGGCAATCTGGGTGTCATGGTCTCCGCGGATGGCGGAGAGCGCTGGGAGCAACGTTCCCCTGGTGCCGATGGACCGGTGGATTTCCATCAGATGACCATCAGCGAAGCGAATCCGGACGTGCTTTACGGTGCCTATGCCGGCAAGCTGCAGGTGAGCCGCGATGGAGGCCACGCATGGCAGGTACAGGCCGATGCGCCTCCTGGCCTGATTGCGTTGGCGGCTTCCAGCCGTGAGCCGGAGCATCTCTACGCCGCCACACAAAATGGCCTGCTCATGAGCCCTGATGGTGGCCTGCGCTGGCGTCTCGTACATCCTCAACGCGATCCGGTGAGCGTTGTCCTGAGCAGCGGAGGAGAGCTCTATGCCTTCATGCTTGGCGTTGGGCTGCTACGTGCCGAAGAAGCCGCGCGGGAGTGGACGTTGGTCAACGAGAACTGGGGCGAGAACTACCTGATGCATCTCGCGGTGGACCCCAGTGATCCCGACCGATTGATCGCGGCAGATGACCAGGGGTATCTGTGGCTGAGTGAAGATGCCGGCCAGCACTGGTCGGCGCTGTAAGGCCGTCATTGCCATGGGCAACGCTGCCAAATCAAGGAAAGCGCCATGATCGAGTATCCACAAATCGACCCGGTGGCCATCTCCATCGGACCTCTGCAAGTCCACTGGTATGGCCTGATGTACGTGGTGGGCTTCGTCGCTGCCTGGTGGCTGGGGCGTCGTTGGGCGCACCGCCTGGGCCTGAGCCATGACGACATTGGCGACCTGCTGTTCTATGCCGCTATCGGCGTGGTGGCTGGTGGCCGCCTGGGTTACGTGCTGTTTTATGGCATGGAGCGGTTCCTGGCCAACCCGCTGTGGCTGTTCAGTGTCTGGGAAGGGGGCATGAGCTTCCACGGCGGGCTGGGGGGTACTGTTGGCAGCATTGCTGTTTGCCCGCAAGAAGAAACTCGGCTTCTTTCAACTGACCGACTTCATCGCCCCCATGGTGCCTATCGGCCTGGGGGCCGGGCGTATAGGCAACTTCATCAACCACGAACTGCCGGGGCGCGTCAGCGACCTGCCCTGGGCCATGCCGTTTCCGCACATGGGGCCGGAGCCGCGCCATCCCTCGGCGCTCTATGAGTTCGCTCTCGAGGGCGTGGTGCTGTTCGTCGTGCTGTGGTGGGTCGCGAGCCGGCCGCAGCGGCGAGGCTTCGTCTCGGGACTGTTCCTGCTGCTCTACGGTGTCTTCCGCTTCGCGGTGGAGTTCGTGCGTCTACCCGATGCGCATATCGGTTTCATCGCCTTCGGTTGGGTGACCATGGGCATGCTGTTGACGCTGCCGATGATCGCCGCCGGGGCTGCCCTCATTCTGTGGTCGCGCCGCCAGGCCCGGGATGTGCCTGCCGCAGCGGCTCCTGCTCAGGGAGTGGGCTGATGCTAGCGTGGTTTGCGCGCAAACCCGCCAAGGGCCGCCAGCGTGCTTGGGGCAAGCTGGCTATCTTCGTGACCCTGGCGCATGTCCTGGGGTTGGTGTCATCGGTAGAGGCGTTGATGTCGAGCCGGACGTCTCAGGCGGCGGTTGCCTGGATCGTCTCGCTCAACACGATTCCCTACGTGGCGGTCCCGGCTTACTGGGTCTTCGGACGCAACAAGTTCGAAGGCTATGTGCTTTCGCGGCGCGATGAAGATACCGAGTTGACCCGAGCCTTGTCGTCGAAGCTCGACGAGCTGCGTGCCCATCGGGTGGAGTGGACCAACGACGATCGCCAACTGGCAGGTGTGGAGCAGCTTGCCAAGCTGCCCTATCTGGGTGGGAACGCGGCCACACTGCTGGTGGATGGTGAGGAGACCTTCGCCAGCCTGTTCGCGGGAATCGATGCCGCCGAGCGCTACCTGCTGGTGCAGTTCTATATCGTGCGCGATGACGATCTCGGCCAAGCGTTCCAGCAGCGGCTCATCGCGAAGGCCAACGAGGGCGTCGACGTCTATTTCCTGTATGACGAGATTGGCAGCTACAAGCTGCCGAGCACCTACCTGCAGGAGCTGCGTGACGCCGGGGTGAACGTTCACCGGTTCCACTCCACGCGCGGGCCAGGCAACCGCTTCCAGCTCAACTTCCGCAATCACCGCAAGATCATGGTGGTCGATGGCGCGCAGGCGTGGATCGGGGGCTTCAACGTCGGCGACGAATACCTGGAGGGACACGAGAGCCTCGGCCCCTGGCGGGATACGCACCTCAAGCTCGAGGGGCCTGCCGCGCTGGCCTTGCAACTGGTCTTCCTCGAGGACTGGCACTGGGCCACCGAGGAGGTTCCCGAGCTTCCCTGGGAGCCGTCGGTGCCTTCCGCCAATGGCGTACCTGCGCTCATCCTGCCTTCGGGTCCTGCCGATCGTTTCGAAACGGCAAGCCTGATGGTCCAGCAGGCAATCCATGCGGCGCGCGAGCGTATCTGGATCTCGAGCCCCTACTTCGTTCCCGATGAGGGCGTGCAGTCGATGCTCAAGCTGGCGGCCTTGAATGGTGTGGATGTAAGGATTCTGATCCCTGAGCGACCGGACAATCTCCTGACCTTCTATGCCGCTTACGCGTTTCTCGGCCCGTTGCTCGATGCGGGGGTCGAGATTCACCGCTATCAGGAGGGTTTTCTGCATGGCAAGGCATTCCTGGTCGACGACGTGGGGGCCGCGGTGGGCACGGTGAACCTCGATAACCGCTCCTTCCGTCTCAACTTCGAGGTCACGGCGCTGGTGATGGATCCGGACTTCGCTGGCGATGTCGAGGCGATGTTCGAGCGGGACTTCGCCCGGTCGCGCCGGATGACACGAGAAGAAATTTACGATAACCCGCTGTGGCATCGGGTCGCTGCACGAGGCGCCTACCTGTTTGCCCCGGTGCTGTAATGTCGCCAAGGAGTGAAACCAGAGTTCTGCTGCTGTCGAATCTCTGGAGGATCGTTAGTATGGTGGCTTCGTTCATTAGCCCCCTAAAGATGGGAAGACTAGAGGCAATCGCTATGAAGCATCACGGCACGGTACGTGAATACTGTTGGCCGTTGCAGCGCCTGACATGGCTACCGCTGATCGTCGGCATGCTGGTCACCGTTCTGTCGGCTGGTACGGCCTGGGCCGAAGAAGAGGCGCAAGCCGGGGAGAGCGACGAGGCTGCCAATGAGTGGCCCAAGGGGCACTATCCGCTGCCCGAACAGGGCGATGTCATTGGCGAGGATTATATCGTCAAGGCGCGCGACGAGGAGACCCTGCTCGACATCGCTCGCGAACATAACGTGGGCTATGAGGAGATCCGCCGGGCCAATCCCGATGTCAGCGTCTGGTTGCCGGGTGAGGGCACCGAGGTCGTCATTCCCGGCCGTTTCATCCTGCCGCCGGTGGAGCGCGAGGGCATCGTCATCAACGTCGCCGAGCTCAGGCTGTACTATTACCCGCCGGCAGGCGAAGGCGAGATACCGCGGGTGGAGACCTACCCGATCGGCATCGGGCGGGAGGGCTTCGATACACCGCTGGGCAAGACCAAGACCACCATGCGGCTCAAGGACCCGGCTTGGTACCCGCCGCGCTCGGTGCGCGAGGAGGCCGCCGCGCGTGGTGAGACGGCGCCCGCCGTGGTACCGCCGGGGCCGGACAACCCGCTTGGGCGGCATGCCATCCTGCTCGACATTCCCGGCTACCTCATCCATGGCACCAATCTGCCCGATGGCATCGGCATGCGCGCCAGCCGCGGCTGCATTCGCATGTACCCGGAAGACATCGAGTCGATCTTCGACCGCGTGCCGGTCGGCATGCAGGTTCATCTCATCAACCAGCCGATCAAGGCCGGCTGGGATGGCGATACGCCCTACGTGCAAGTCTACCAGGCGCTGGAGGAGCAGGAGGCCGGCATGGCCGCATTGATGGAGACCCTGGCGATGCTCGAGCGCAATGGCGATGCGCCCGCCACGCCACTGAACTACGAACTGTTGCGTGAGTTGCTCGAGAACCCCAGCGGCGATGTCGTTGCGCTGACGCCGGCCCCGGAACCCGAGCCGGAACCCGAGGAGGACGCTGGCGAAGAGGAAAGCCTGCTCTGGGAGGAGTTGTCCGTCTAGCCACGTTGCCGTTTCAGCTTGCATTCAGGGTGATGCCTTATTCTCGTGCTTCCCTTAGGCGAATCGAGACACAACCATGCACAAGTCGATTTTGGCAGCCCTGTTCACCCTCTGGTCTGCTGGCTCCCTGGCAGCTCCCGGACACCAAGCGGGTGGTACGCAACAGCCTGACGAGGTGAAGGTGGATCGCGTCATCCAGGTTCAAGCGGGCGAGATGATGTTCGGTCCCGAGGCCTTGGCCGTCGCACCTGGTGAGACGGTAAAGTTCGAAATCCACAACAGCGGCGTGCTGGAACACGAGTTCGTCATTGGTGACCGCGCGGCGCAGGAAGAACACCGCCGCATGATGCAGGAGATGGGGGGGCACGGTGGTCATGGCGGCCATGGTAGCCATGGTGGCCATGACATGGCCGAGGGCGAGCATGGCGGGCATATGCCTGCCGTGACCATTGCCCCTGGCGAGACCGCGACACTCGTTTGGACGGCGCCCGAGGGGGTAAGTCAACTTGAATATGCCTGCAACATTCCCGGTCACTACGAAGCTGGGATGATGGGAAACATCGACTTTCAGGGGTAAACACGATGAAGCTGTTACTTCTCGAGGACGATGACCTGCTGGCAGAGAGCTTGTCGGAAACTCTGGAAGACAACGGCTATCGTGTCGACTCGGCTGCCACGGTGTACGCGGCCGAGTCCCTGATGGCGACCGAGGACTATGCCTTGGCGATTCTCGACCTGGGGCTGCCGGACGGTTCAGGGCTCGACTTGATCGCGCGCTGGCGTGGCCAGGAGCGTCGCTTGCCAATACTGGCTCTTACTGCGCGGGATACCTGGGAAGACAAGGTCGCTGGCCTGCGCCGAGGAGCCGACGATTACCTGACCAAGCCGTTTCATGAAGCAGAACTGCTGGCGCGCCTGCATGCTCTCTTGAGGCGGCAAACAGGTCATTTGAATGCCATGCTCAGCGTCAATGGCATACAGCTCGACGAGGAGAGACGCCAGGTCAGCACTGACGGGTGTCATTGGCAGCCGCTGACGGCCACGGAATTTCGGCTGCTGCGCTACCTGATGCATCATCCCGACCGCGTCTTGTCCAAGGCACAGCTGCTCGACCAACTCTACTCCCTGGAACAGGACGCTCCCGCCCCGAACCTGGTGGAGGTGTATATCGCCAAGCTACGACGTCGCCTGGGCAAGAACGCCATTCAGACCCGGCGCGGACAGGGCTATTTCCTTGCGTCGCATTGAGCGTCGCAGCCTGCGCTTCCGCCTGCTGGTCTGGCTTGGGGGAGTAGCGCTCATCGTGGTAGGCGTGACCTGGCTGTTGCATGGCATCCTGTTGCACGATCTGGCACGAAGCTTTCTTGGTGAGCGATTGCGCCAGGAGGCGGAGCATACGCTGCTCCAGTTCCGCCAGGGGCAACTCTCGACGCAATTATGGCAGGCGGAGAGTCCTGCCTTGCAGGTCTTCCATCACCTCTATGTGCTGGAGCTGGACGGTGAGATCACCACGTCGCATCCAAGCTGGCTCGAAACGTTGGCGCCTTACCTGGAGGGCGAGGATGAAGCGTTGGATATCGTTTCCTCTGGCGAACGTCACCTGCTGGTATATCGCACACGCTTCGAATTCGACGGTCGCTCGGGCGTACTGCTCATCGGCGAGGACTTCGGCCAGGTAGAGGATGGGCTGGAAGCGCTCCACTGGTGGGTGGGTGGCATTGCCGGCCTGCTGCTGATCCTGCTCATCGGTCTCAACATGATGGCGGTCAACCGTGCGCTGTACCCACTCTCCCGGCTACGCAGACAGCTCGACGAACTGCGCTCGGGTACGCGTGAACGGCTGCAACTCGACACGCCTTCCGAACTCGATGGCCTGGTGGCGCAGCTCAATCGCCTCATGGATGAACACGCGCGACGGCTTCAGCGTTCGCGTGAATCCCTGGCCAACCTGTCCCATGCGCTCAAGACGCCGCTGACGGCGGTCATTCAGGTGTTGCGCGGCTCACGCCCCATCGACCCGGGGCGCAGGGAGAAGATGCAGCGCCGCCTGGAGGACATGCATGCTCAGTTGGACACCGAGCTGAAACGTTCCCGTATTGCCGGTCCCAATGCAGGGCAGCGTGCAAACATCCGGCATGAAGCCGAGCAACTCATCGAGATGTTCTCGAACCTCTATCCCGGTAGGAATTTCCGGCTCGGTATCGACGCCTCGGTACCCGTCAGTGTCAATGTAGAGCGACAGGATTTTGCCGAGATGCTGGGTATCCTGCTGGATAATGCCGGCAAGTGGGCGACTTATGAGATTCGTTGCCGAGTGCGGCGAGATACCTCTCTGTCAATTCTGGTCGAGGATGACGGTTCCGGCGTCGCGTCGGGTGACTTGGGCCGCCTGGGGCGGCGTGGCACGCGACTTGACGAAGGCAAGCCTGGCCACGGGCTGGGCCTGTCCATCCTGCGTCAGATCGTCGAACGCTATGCTGGCCAGGTGAGTTTCGAGCCTTCTCCCGAGGGAGGGCTACGGGTCGAGATCATGCTGCCGCTGAATGAGGTGGGCTGACCATTCAGCGTGCTTTCAGCAATCCACCGCATCATGGCGCCTGGAGTTCCCCTGACAGGAGCCATGCATGACGACCAAGAACACCACCGGTATTTCCCTTTCCCGCCGACAACTGCTCAAGGGCGGGGCCGCTTTCGGTTTTGGAGCGGCGGCCCTGGGGCTTGCGCCGGCCTGGGCCGACCCCTGGGGACAAAGTAATGCCTACCCGCAGGGGGCGGTGGAAGGCAACGACATCGCCCTGGCCATTCGCCGGGAAACGCTGGCGATCAATGGCCGCAGTACGCGCCCCATCACCATCAACGGAACGAGCCCCGGGCCACTGATTCGACTGCGGGAAGGGCAGGATGCCACCTTGCGGGTCACCAACCTGATGGACGAACCGACCTCGATTCACTGGCACGGCTTGATTCTGCCGCCCGAGGTCGATGGTGCGCCGGGTATCAGCTTCGCCGGCATCGGTCCGGGGGAAACCTTCACCTATCGCTTCCCCGTGGTGCAGAACGGTACCTACTGGTATCACAGCCACTCCGGCCTGCAGGAGCAGTTGGGTCACGCGGGACCGATCATCATCGATGCCGCCGAGCGCGAGCCGTTCCGTTTCGATCGCGAGCATGTGGTGCTGCTGACCGACTGGACCTACGAAGATCCGGCCACGGTCTTTCGCAACCTGAAGACCGCCGAGGGCTATTACAACCTCCAGGAACGCACCATCACCGACTTCCTGGCCGACATGCGCGAGAATGGCTTCAGGGAAACGGCCCGCACGCGTGCGATGTGGGCACGCATGCGCATGAGTTCGCGCGACATCGCCGACGTTACCGGCAGCACCTACACCTACCTGGTGAACGGCCAGGCGCCGGAGCAGAACTGGACGGCGCTGTTCAAGCCAGGCGAGCGGCTGCGCCTGAGATTCATCAACGGCTCGGCGATGACCTACTTCGACGTGCGCATTCCGGGATTGAAGATGACGGTGGTTGCGGCCGACGGCCAGCCCGTACAGCCCGTACCGGTCGACGAATTCCGCATCGCCGTTGCCGAGACCTATGACGTCATCGTCACTCCCGAGGCGGATACGGCATATACGGTATTCGCCGAATCCATGGACCGCAGTGGCTTCGCCCGTGCGACCCTGGCACCGCGCCTGGGAATGGAAGCCGCGGTTCCCGAGCGGCGCAGGATCGCCGACCGGGGCATGGAGGCGATGGGCGCACATGGTGGCATGGACCACTCCAACATGGCGGGCATGGACCACTCCAACATGGCGGGCATGGACCACTCCAACATGGCGGGCATGGACCACTCCAACATGGCGGGCATGGACCACTCCAACATGGCGGGCATGGACCACTCCAACATGGCGGGCATGGACCACTCCAACATGGCGGGCATGGACCACTCCAACATGGCGGGCATGGACCATTCCAACATGGCGGGCATGGACCATTCCAACATGGCGGACATGGACCATTCCAACATGGCGGGCATGGACCATTCCAACATGGCGGGCATGGACCACTCCAACATGGCGGGCATGGACCATTCCGGCATGCAGCACGACACATCGCCTGGTGCCTCGGAAGGTGACCTGTTGCCGGCGGGAACCGCCCAGCCCGGCTCGCAGTATGACCAGGCGGGAATCGGCATCGATCCTGACGAGCGGCGCATCCTGGTCTATCGCGACCTCAAGGCGTTTCGCCCCTGGCCGGACCGCCGCGAGCCGGAACGTGAGATGGAAATCCACCTGACCGGCAACATGGAGCGTTACATGTGGTCGTTCGACGGCAAGAAGTTCAGCGAGGTCACCGGCCCCATCCACTTCCGCAAGGACGAGCGCCTGCGCCTGATCCTGATCAACGACACCATGATGGAGCACCCCATTCACCTTCACGGCATGTGGATGGAGTTGGAGAACGGGGCGGGGGAACTCATTCCACGCAAGCACACCATCAACGTCAAGCCGGGTGAGCGGGTCTCTGCACTGATTACTGCCGATGCCGAGGGTAGCTGGGCGTTCCATTGCCACCTGCTCTATCACATGGACGCCGGCATGTTCCGTGTCGTCAGGGTTTCGTAAGGAGTTCGCATGAAAACCAGAATCGTACCGATGGCTACCTGCGCCGCTTTCACCGTGCTGGCGATGGCAGCGGCCCATGCCGAGGATGGCTACGACGCTCCGAATGACTGGCCCTCGCCGATGGCAGAACACCATATCTGGGCAGCGGGCTTCGATCGATTGGAGTACGCATGGCCCGACAAGGGGAGGAGCAAAGTTTCGCCTGGGATTTCCAAGCCTGGTATGGCGGTGACATCAATCGTATTTACCTCAAGACCGAAGGCGAGAATGCCCAAGGGGATGGGGCGGGCGCCGAAATCGAACATCTAGACCTGCTCTACAGTCGGCTAATCTCGGATTTCTGGGAGCTACAAGGGGGCATCGGTTACCAGGGAGGGTTCGGCAACAATGACCATCCCGAGCGTACCTATGCGGCGATTGCTCTGCAGGGGCTGGCGCCCTTCTACATTGAAACCGACCTGGCCCTGCGTATCAGCGAAGATGGTGACGCCTGGGTTCAGTTGGAAGCCGAACACGATATGCGCCTGACGCAGCGTCTCTATCTTCAACCGCGTGCGGAGTTGGTGGCTTCAGCTAGTGACGTCGAGGAGTTTCACATGGGAAGTGGCCTGAGCTCGTTGAATACAGGCTTGCGGCTTCGCTACGAAATCACTCGTAAATTTGCTCCCTATGTCGGGGCTTACTGGGAAAAGAGCTACGGCAATACCGCCGATATGGCACGTGCCCATGGCGAGCCTACTGAAGACACTGGTTTCGTGGCCGGTATTCGTGTGTTGTTCTGAGACGACTGGTGCAGCAGTCGTGCGCTGTTGCACCGGCTTTACCAGGGTGGCATGGACTAGCCAGAACAAACCGATACTTGATCTGCATCAACGAAGTTGGCGCCTTCCATTGTCATACTGAGTTCGTCGGCATGCCCTGTCGGCTTATTCCGGACCCTGGAATGGAAGGCACATCCCGATGAGCCTGTACGGACTGCGCAGATCGCTGTTTACCCGATGGCCGGGCATCCTGCTGCTCTGGCTGCTGACCGGGTCGGTAGGGTCGGCCTACGCCTGTTCGTCCCAGGCGGAAGTGGGCGAGCCGGTGAGCCAAGCAATGCTTGCCGCGGCCGATGAGTCATCGTCCCAGCATCCGGAGAACTGCGATGATCACTCCCCCGGCATCACGGCCAGTCTCGGCAAGGTGCCGGCAGATGACCCGCGCAACCTGACCGCCGCGAGCTTGTTCCCCGGCTTGCTCTCCCTGTTCCTCTTGCCTGTCGTAGTGGGTGGGAATCTGATGCTGTCAGACCCCTCGCCGCACTCGCCTAGCCCCATTTATCTCGCCACGGCTCGGATGCGTATCTGAGATCGGCCGTCCGCCACGACGTCTCAAGGATTACGCACCATCCGCGAGTTCGGCCCTTGAGATGGCCGCACTCCAGCATGCGAGGTGAACCATGGATCACGACAAGCCCCTATCCGATCCCGGTGGCCTGCAGCCCATGCGCTTCTGGCTGCCGCTGGGACTCTTTCTCGCCTTCGTGGTGTACCTGCTGTGGGCCGAGCACAGAGTTCACTTCGTGCAGTTTCTGCCGTTTCTCATCCTGCTGGCCTGCCCGCTGATGCATCTGTTCATGCATGGTGGACATGGCCGGCATGGCAAGGGAGGGGACAAGACATGAACGCCGGAGAAAGCGCCTATGGGCTATGGATGCTGGTCATCCTGAACTCGGCGGTCTTTATATTCTTTGCCTTCAGTTTCATCAAGCCCCGCAGCAAGGCGGACTGGCGAAGCCTGGGCGCCTTCTCGGCCTTCGTGGTAGCGCTGTTCGTGGAGATGTATGGCTTTCCCTTGACCATTTACTTCCTCGCCGGCTGGCTGGTCAGCCGCTATCCGGATCTCGACCCCTTCTCCCACGACAGCGGTCATCTGCTGCAGACCTTGCTGGGAGTGGAGGGCGACCCTCATTTCAATGTCCTGCATATTGCCAGCAACGTCATAATCGTCGTGGGCTTCTTCATGCTGGCATCGGCCTGGCGTGTTCTCTATCGAGCGCAACAGAGCGGCGAAGTCGCCATGACCGGCTGGTATGCGCGCTGTCGTCACCCTCAGTATGCCGCCCTTGTCCTGATCATGTTCGGGTTCCTGTTGCAATGGCCCACGCTGTTGACCCTCATGATGTTCCCGGTTCTGGTCGTGGTCTATGTGCGCCTCGCTCGTCGTGAAGAACACATGGCCCTGATGGAATTTGGTGAGGTATATCGAGCTTATATGGAGCGAACTCCAAGGTTTATCCCCCGGCTATCTTCCAAACTCACTACCCATTTCCGAGGAGGGTGATTTGCACACTATCCATCACGACAGACCGATCAAGTCTGAGTGAGAATAAAACTAAGTAGAAGAGGTGAATTTGTCATGAGTAATAAAGAACATCGCCTTGGTGTGTCCGAAATAAACTTGGTGACTCGTCACCTGAAGCTGGAACCTAACGATGAGGTGTCGATCCGAGCAGCTGTCGCCGACATTGATCAGCTCTATGGGCTGGACAGCGTAACTTTTGACGAGAAAAAGTGGAGGCTGGATCTGGCCTATGACGCATCGAGAGTTTGCCTCGATTGCGTAGAGGATATTCTAATGAAACATGCTGTCGAGATCAGCCATGACTGGTGGACGCGTTTCAAGGAAGAGCATTACCGGTTTGTCGATCAGAATGTGAAAGATAATGCTAATCATGAACCCTGGAGCTGCCATCAATCCCCGCCCGGCAGTGGGAAGAAAAAATAGCAAGGCAGAGTCGGCTCTGATAGCACTTTGCGCACTACTTCTCGTGCTTAATGCCTTCAGGCATGGGTGGCGGAGATAGAAGTCGTTTTATCCAGCAGGTTTCGTGGAAGTGGCCACAGATAGTGATCAGGGCGATCGTCAGGGGGACGCCAATGAAGGCGCCAGGAATGCCCCAGACGATGCTCCAGAAGAAGATGGAGAAGATGACGGCGAAGGGCGATATGGCCAAGGCCCGCCCCTCGAGCCTGGGGTCGAGAAAGTTACCTATCGAAAACTGGATGAGGGCCATGCCGGCAAGCACCACTACCGGTGTTTGCCATGACGCGAACTGAACGACGGCAAAGATCGTCGGAGGGAACACGGCCAGGATAGAGCCGACGAAAGGAATGTAGTTTAGCGAGAAGGCCAGCAAGCCCCAGACAACGGCGAGATCCAGGCCGACTGACAGCGCAAACAGCCATGTGAGTATGCCTGTGAGGACGCTCACGGCCGACCTGATGAGCATATAGCGACGGAATTTCCACCCGAGCTCCTCAAATGCCGTCAATAGCCGCTCGGCGGCATCAGCTCCCAGCGCATGGGGGAGTCGCCGCTGGAAGGTGCCGGCTTCCAACAGCCCCATGATCAGAAAGATCAGGGTCAGCGCCAGGAAACCGATAATGGCGTTGATGCGGGCGGCGGTCTCATGGACGAGATGAAGTAGCCCGCTGGGACTGAGTTGCTCCGCCATGGTGGGCTCAAGGGAAATGTCTCTCGCTGCGAACCATAAGCCGATGGAGCGGTAAGTCTCCTGCATTTGAGCACCGTAGAGCGAAAGGCCGTCCGCCACGAGGCGGATCCCGTAGCCGATGAGGGAGAGAATGGCGGCGACGGCAATCAGCACGAACAAAACGGAAGCGACAAGCGACAATCCGTGCAGGACCCTTCTCTTGAACGCTCTGTGTTGGTAGATGGGCCACACCAGCGCCATCAGCAACAGCGAGAATGCCAACGGTACGGCGAGAACCCGCAGCCAGTACAGCGAGGCTACGATGAGGACAAGTGCGATCACCCATTGCGGATTCAGACCAGGCGTTACGCGGTGATCGTGCATGATGTTCACCCTGACCTCGGTTTGTTGCCGCTGCGTCGCAGGGCTTGCAGCGCTTGAAGTGACTGGTGGGGGCCTCATGACAGGCGCCGAAAAATCAGCCAGGCACCCAGGTACAATGGCATGCCTATTGCCACGAGAGCGAGTGCATGCGGCCACAGGATCTCCATGCCCACACCCTTGAGGAAGATGCCCAGGGTGATCTCCAGATAGTGGCGCAAGGGGCTGGCCAGCGACAGCTGCTGGAGCAGGTTCGGCATGCTCTCCACCGGCACCATGGTGCCGGACAGGAACATCAGCGGGAAGAGGCCGAAGAAGCCAAGCAGCAGGGCCTGCTGCAGGGTTCGCGAAACCGCCGCCACCAGGACACCGAGGCCGATGGCGCTGAGCAGAAACAGCGCGGTCAGGGCGAAGAACAGCGGCAGGCTGCCTCTGACCGGCACGCCGAACCAGCCGACCAGCGCCAGGCTGGGGAGTACGGCAACCAGGCCGATCAACAGGGTGGGCATGGTCTTGGCGATGAACAGTTCGCCACGGCGAATGGGGGTGACCATGAGCTGCTCGATGGTACCGACCTCCTTCTCGCGAACGATGGAGGCGGCGGGATGCACGACACCGATCATCAACCCCGCCAGGGCGATCATCGCCAGCACCGTGAAGTTGACGTTGGTCTGGTTCGGGTTGTACCAGGTGCGCAACTGCGCGGTTACCGTCGCGAGCGGTCGCTCGTCGAGTATCCCCTGGCGCATCCGGAAGGCCTCCACCGTCTGCAGCGCATAGCCCCGGGCGACGGCTGCCGTATTGGCGTTGCCGCCATCGACCAGGAACTGCAGTGCCTGACCACCGCCGCGGTAGAGTTCGCGCTCGAAATCGACGGGGATGACCAGTACCGCCTGTGCTTCGCCCCGTTCCAGGTACGGTTCGGCCGCCGCAACATCGCGCAGGTGCGCCGCCAGGCGGAAGTTGCCTCCTGCGACGAAGTCATCGACCAGGTGGCGGCTGGCCGGGCTCTCGTCGGCATCGACCACCGCCAGCGGCAGGTCGCGCATCTCCATGCCCAGGGCGTAGGCGCAGATCACCACTTCGATGGTGTAGAGCCAGAAGATCAGGAACAGCACCACGGGATCGCGGAAGAACTGGATCAGCTCCTTGTGCAACAGGCTGCGCAGTCGCATCAGGCCACCTTCTTCTTCAGCCGCCAGGCCGCCAGGGCGAAGACCAGCAGGGTGTAGACGGCGACGATGGCGATGCTCGGCCACAGGACCTCGAGTCCGACGCCCTTGAGCACCACGCCACGGGAGATGTCGACGAAATAGCGACCCGGAAAGGCCAGGGTGTAGAGCTGCACCACATAGGGCATGGTGAAGATCGGAAACAGCATGCCCGAGAACAGGATGGAGGGCATCAGGGTCACGATCAGCACGGCCAGCAGGGCGACCAGTTGGGTACGGGTCACGGCCGACACCAGCAGGCCGATCCCCAGGGTACAGAGCACGTACAGCAGCGATATCGCCAACAGGAACGCGACGCTGCCCCGGAACGGCACGCCGAACCAGAGAAAGCCGACGCCGATCACCATCGCCATCTGCACGAAGGCGATGATCGCGTAGGGCATCAGCTTGCCGGCGAGAAACTCGACGGAGGAGAGCGGCGAGGCGTAGATCTGCGCGATGGTGCCGGTCTCCTTCTCCCGCACCAGGGCGAGCGCGGTGAGCAGAGGCGGGAAGGCCATCAGGATCACCGCATAGAGGCCGGGCACCACGGTGTGCACGCTGCTGAGCGAGGGGTTGTACCGGACGCGGGTTTCCAGGTGCAGGGCCGACGATGGCGCTGCATGGCCAAAGCCGCTGGCGATGGCCAGCGCATGACCGCCGACCAGCGTCGCCGTGGCGGAATAGGTGCCGTCCACCAGCAGTTGGACCGGGCTCGGCTCGTGGCGGGCGAGGGCGCGTTCGAAACCGGGCGGGATGATCAGCGCCAAGCGGATCTCGCCGCGCTGCAAGGCGCGCTCCATCGCCTGCGGGTCACTCAGTTCGCGCTCCAACCGGAAGGTCTCGCTCGCCGTGAACGCCTCGCTGAGCTGGCGGCTGGTGGGCGTACGGTCCTGATCCAGCAACCCCATCGGGATGTCGTCGACATCGAGCGTGATCGCATAGCCGAACAGCAGCAGCATGACCAGCGGCATGATCAGCGCGACGCCGACGGTGATCGGGTCGCGCAGCACCTCTTTCGCCTCCTTGGTCGCCACGGCGGCGATGCGCTTCGGGTTCATGAGGCCAGCTCCCGCTGCGTGCGCTCAAGATGGCCGAGGAAGACCGCTTCCATGCCGGCATCGGCGGGCAGCCGCAGCGCCTGGCGCAGTTGCTCGAGGGTGCCAAGGGCGACCAGGCGCCCCTGGTGCATCAGCCCCAGGCGGTGGCAATAGCTCGCCTCTTCCAGATAGTGGGTGGTAACGAACACCGTCATGCCGCCGCTGGCCAGGGTCTGGATCAGCTGCCAGAAGCGCTGGCGGTTGAGCGGATCGACGCCGGAGGTGGGCTCGTCCAGAAACAGCACCGCCGGGCCGTGCAGGATGCTGCAGGCCAGCGCCAGGCGCTGGCGTACCGCCGCCGACAGCTCGCTGACGCGGCGCGTCTCCATCCCGGTCAGGGCCGTCATGCCGCTGGCCCATTCGATCGCCTGGCGTCGGCGCATGCCGCCAAGGCCGTAGGCCCCGGCGAAGAAGCGCAGGTTCTCGGCCACCGTGAGATCCGGGTAGAGCGAGAAGCGCTGCGACATGTAGCCGATGCGGCCGCGCAGGGCCTGTGCCTGGGCGGTCACCGAGAGGCCGGCGACGAAGGCCTCGCCGTCGCTGGGCATCAGCAGACCGCAGAAGACCCGGATCAGGGTGGTCTTGCCGGCACCGTTGGGGCCCAGCCAGCCGATCACCTCGCCCGGCGACACACTGACCGAGACCCGGTCGACGGCGGTGAAGTCGCCGAACCGCACGCTGAGTTGCTCCGCTTGCACCTCGCCACCCTGCGTCTCCGTGACGGCCGGTGTCACCGGCGGCGGCGCTGCCGGCGCCTGTGCCGTGCTCAGTGCGATGAAGGCCTCTTCCAGCCCCGGCGCGGCGGAAGCCAGGGTGGCGAGCCCGCGCAGCCGCGCCAGGGTGGCCGGTGGCAGGTCGGCACCGGCATGCAGCTGGATGCGCAACCTATCCGCCAACCATTGCAGATTCAGCACCTCGGGGACGTCGCGCAGGATGGCCTGCACGGCGGCGGCCATGGCGGTCCGCACGTCGTAGATCCGCCCCTGGACCCGGGCACGCAACTGCGCCGGGCTGTCCACCGCCAGCACCCGGCCCTGGTCGAGGAAGGCGAGTCGATCACAGTATTCCGCTTCGTCCATGTAGGGGTACTCACGACGACGGTACTGCCGTCCTCCCGGTAACGCCGCAGCAGTCGCCACAGATCGCGGCGCGATACCGGGTCGACGCCGAGGCTGAGCTCGTCGAGCAGCAGCAGGGGCGGGGCATGGATCAGGTTGGCGCACAGCGACAGCTTCTTGCGCATGCCGCCGGAGAGCTTGCCGGCCGGCCGGTCGAGAACGTCCTGCAGCCCGGCCATGGCGAGCAGCTCCCGGCTGCGACGGAGGAAACCCTCCGGGGCGACGTCGCGGATACGGGCGGCGAACTGCAGGTTCTCGAGGACGCTGAGCCGGTCATAGAGCGTGAACCCCTGCGACATGTAGCCGACCCGGGCATTCACCTCGGCCGCCTGGCGCACCGTGTCAAAGCCAAGCACCTCCGCTTGCCCCTCGCTGGGATCCAGGATCGCCGCCAGCAGTTGCATGAGGGTGGTCTTGCCGGCGCCGTCCGGGCCCAGCAGCCCGAAGATTTCGCCCTGCCGGACCTCCAGCTCGACCCCCGTGAGCACCTGCCGGCCGGCGAAGCGCCGCCCCAGCCCGGTGGTGCGGATCGCCGCGGTCATGGTGGCACGACCAGGGTGTCGGGCCACGGCGCCTCGTCCTGCCAGCGGATCCAGGCATCGGCCGGCATGCCCGGCTTGAGAGTGCCGTCGGGGTTGGCGAGCCGCAGGGTCACCCGAAGACGGTGCGCGCCCGCTCGTCGGGAAGATGGACATCGCGGGGGGTGAACTGGGCGCGGTCGTCGACCGCGCTGACCTCGGCCTCGAAGTAGCGGTCCGGGAAGGCGTTGACTCGTACCCGGGCCGGGGCACCGAGGCGGATCTGCCCCAGCGCCTGTTCGGCGACGTAGAGCTTCAGTCGGGGCCGGTCCAGATCGACCAGGATGCCGAGCGGCTGTCCGGGCGCCACTACCTCACCAACCTCTACTGCCTTGACCAGCACGGTGGCGTCGATGGGACTGGTCAGCACGGTCTTGTCGAGCTGGAACGCGAGCTGCGCCTGCTGCTGCTCGAGCGCCTGCAGGTTGGCGGCCGCCTCCGCAAGCTGTGCCGCCAGCACCTCGACCTCGCCGGCCGCCTCGCGCCGGCGATCCTCGCTGCGCTCCAGTTGCTGCGCGGGAATCGCGCCGGTGCGACGCAGGGTTCGCGCGCGTTCCAGCTCGGTCTCGGCATTGCCGAGATGATGGCGCGCCGTGTCGAGCAGGCGCTCGAACCGCACCACCGCTTGTTCACCGGCGACCCGGCGCGCCTCGAGTTCGGCCTGTTGCAGACGAAGGAGGCGATCGTCCAGGCGCAGCAGCTCAGCCCCCTCGCCGACGGGTCGGCCCTCGGTCAGATGGTTTGCCACCACACGCCCGGGGATCTCGGCGGCCAGGCGAATCTCGGTGGCTTCGATACGGCCGCTGCCGTAGAGCAGGCCGGGCGGGAGTTCCGCCGGTCGCAGCGCCAGGAAGCCTAGATAGCCGCCAACGGCGAGCAGCATGACCGCCACGATCGTCCACAGCGAGTGTCGCATTGCCGCTCTCATTGTTTCTACACCTCATCCTCCTTCATCTCGGGTGAGGTGTCGGCTGGAGAACGCTCCCACGGCCAGTCCGTAGCCGTTGCCGGAATGACAAGTTCATGGGCACCTTTTAGAGATCTCTGGAGCGGTTGGTCTGGTGAAAAAGGCGCATCGCCTCATGCTGCTCCAACTGCAGCAACTTATCGATCAACTCGCGCGTCTCGGGAATCTCGGTGCGCCCCTCAAGGTAGCGATAGAAATCGATGACCTGATTGTGAAGGTCGAAAATTTCCTGACAGATCTCGTCGAAGCTCATTTCCGCATAGGGCGCGCTACACGATAGGTGAGGCTTGATAGGGGCATAGGAAATATAATCGTATAGCCAAGTATTCAATGCCTTGGGATCGGTTTGCTTCTCGAAACCTGCCACGACCTCTTGCAGGGCCGCCTCGTGATCCGCTAGATACGCCAGCAGCCACTTGGCTCGCTGTTCTTCCTGCTGCGTTGAGCAGTGCTTCAGGCACCGGGCAAGGTGTTCATGCAGTGCACGCGTCCACTCGATCACATCACGAAATGTCTGAATGTTCATGGCAATCACTCACTATACTTTTGTGTGGCCATACCCGACCTCGAGCAAGTTTCCTATAACGACCCAAGCATCATGCTTAATCAAGAGTTCATCATGATCATGTCGGCGAGGTGGCACTTTCATGTTATGCTCCAGCCGTTATAGAGCTTGAAGCGAGTTCTTCTACTTCACGATGCCTGGGCCCCCTAGCCTCGATGCCAGAAGCCTGGGCTAGAGCCCCACTGAGCACCAGCGCAAGTAGCCCGGCCATCAGCCGTCTTGCTACTTACCATAGCCCACTGGTATCGCATCCTGCTTGATCGACATCAAGAGATTTGCTTTTCATTGGGGGATGGACGCAGGGCGCCTGCTGGGCAGAGGAGCGGCTGTCGTTGCTAACCCGCGCTCTCTTGCTGGATGACATGCTTGGACGCCCACCATTCCTCTCCCGATGACGCTTGTTATCCCCTTCGACTTTGCCTAGCCTTACGTGAGCCTTCACGAACCAAGGTGTGATTCAGATAGGACGAAACGCCAGCTTTTGGTGACGGAAAGGAGTCACGTTATGAAACAAGGAGACAAGCACTCAGATAACTCTCATATGCACTCCATGTACTTGCGCTTTGGGGCGATGATCCTCACGGCGATGGTGGTCATGTATGGCATGATGTTCGTAAGTGCATGGGAATGGAGTCATGTGCGATGGAGCGAAAGTCGGTTTTTCATGGCGCTGTCTATGGGCGGGACCATGGCTTTGGTCATGTTGGGCTGGATGCTCAATATGTATCGAGATGTAAAAATGAACATAGCCATCATTGCGATCAGCACAATTTTCCTCGCAGTGGCTGTTTTCCTTGATCGGAGCCAGGCTACCGTTCAGGATAACTCGTTTATGAGCGCAATGATCCCTCATCACTCCATGGCTATCTTACGATCAGAACGTGCTGAAATAACGGATTTTCGGGTGTGCAACTTGGCAGTTGAGATCAGTGAAGCACAACGGCGTGAGATATTGGAGATGGAATGGCTAATAGAAGACATAAGGGAAAACGGACCTGCCAGCAACTCAGAGGAAGCTGAGGCAAGACCCGTTCCTGAATTCGATGTTAGTGCAGATCGCCAGTGCGGTACCGATTAATGACTGCCCTCGTCATTTGGACTCAGGTTCAACCGGGCTGAACCTGAGTGTTGGAACGTGGCAGAGTGAGGCTGAAGGTGGTCACGCCGTTGCTGGAGGAAACCACGATCTCACCACCGTGAGCCTTGAGGATTGAGCGGGTGATGGCGAGGCCGAGCCCAGCACCCTCTCCATGGTGGCTGCGAACGTTGTCGACGCGATGGAAGCGCTCGAACAGGCGCGCGAGTTGGTCGGGAGGGATGGGGTCACCTGTGTTGCGTACCGAGAGGCGTGCCTCATCGGCATGCGGCTCGATCTCGACTACGATGTTGCCACCGGCTGGGGTGTGGCGAAGAGCATTGGAAAGAAGGTTGGCGACAGCCCGGCGTAACATCAGGTGGTCGCCGATGACGGTGGCTGAACCGGTGGCCTGCATCGTGACCTGTTTCTCTTCGGCAAGAGCGTCGTAGAACTCCAGCAGGGCGGCTACTTCCTGCTCTAAATGAACCGACTCGGCTGGATTGGGCAGAAGCCCATGGTCTGCCTTGGCCAGGAACAGCATATCGGCGATCATCCGGGCCAAGCGCTCCAGTTCTTCCAGGTTGGAATGAAGGGTGTCTTGATATTCCTCTGAGTTGCGTGGCCGAGACAGGGCCACCTGGGTCTCGGTGAGCAGGTTTGACACTGGAGTGCGCAACTCATGAGCAATATCCGCGGAGAAGTCACTTAGGCGTTGGAAGTCAGCCTCGAGCCTGTTCAGCATTCCATTGAACGCGTTGGCCAGCTCGAGCATTTCCGGCGGAGTGGCTTGTAGATCCAACCTTTCCCCCAAGCGTTCGGCTGATAACCGCCTGGCTGTTTCGGTAATTCGCTTGAGGGGGGCCAGGCCTTGACGCGCGACCAACCAGCCGAGTAGCGCCGTCAGCAGGGCGGCCATCGCAATGCCTGTCCAGAGGTATCGACGGATGTCCTCGAGAAAGTGCGCGTGGTGCGTGATATCCAGCCCCAGCAGGACTTGTACGGGAGCAGGTGCGGGTAGGGGAAGGTGTTGCTGAACCTCACGGCCAATGAATTCATAGCTCGCCACGCTCCAGCGGGCGCTAGGTGAGCTAACGTCCCCATTTTTTATCGGTGCGAGAAATTCCGGTTGGTGGGCGTAGAGTATCCGTCCCGCTTCATCGCGAATGGACACGGAAAGGTTGGCATGACTCGTTAGCACGTCATCGAGGTACCTGGGCAGTGTATCCAGTGCGGTGGGGCTGTCGGCTCGGGCAAGCAGGTTTTCAATCATGCTCAGTTTTGCTGTCAATTCCATCTGATCGATGTCATCGAAGTGGCCCCGAATCAGATGCTCGAGCGAGAGCCCAAGCAGCAGCAGCAGGCCTGCTACCAGCAATGAAAAGAGTGTGGCCAGGCGTGCAGTCAAGGAATGGGGGTAAAAGGTCATTGGCTATTCCCTGACTCCAGTACGTAACCCATGCCTCGGACGGTTCGGATCAGCTTGTCGGAGTAGGGGCCGTCAATCTTGGCGCGCAGCCGCCTGACGGCAACGTCGATGACATTGGTATCGCTGTCGAAGTTCATGTCCCACACCTGAGAGGCGATCAGCGAGCGGGGCAAGACCTCTCCCTGTCGGCGAATCAAGAGCTCGAGGAGTGCGAACTCCTTGGCGGTGAGCTCGATACGTTCGCCGGCCCGGGTGACTCGCCGTCGTAAGAGGTCGAGCTCAAGATCGGCGGCGCGGAACACTTCCGGCTCACGTACCTTTCCGCGGCGCAATAACGAGCGGATCCGCGCCAGTAGCTCAGAGAAGGCGAACGGCTTGACCAAATAGTCGTCGGCCCCAAGCTCAAGCCCGCGCACCCGGTCGTCGACGTCGTCTCGTGCCGTCAGAAAGAGCACAGGTACGTCCTGTCCGGATCGGCGCACCATCTGCAAAATGCTCCAGCCATCCAGACCCGGCAGCATCACGTCGAGAAGCAGTAGGTCATAACCTTCGTTCTGAGCCAGGTGCAAGCCATCCAGACCATCGCGGACCAGATCGACAACGAAACCGGCTTCTCGCAGCCCTTGCGCCAGATAGTCACCGGTTTTTGGCTCATCCTCAACGATCAATATCTTCATAAAGCCTCCGTCTTGCTCTGATCGAAAATGACAAAAATGTCATTTTCGAGTCAGTTTCCTGTCCTCTACTGCCACGTACTATACCTACATGAATAAACAACAAGGGAGGTGAGTAGGCAGAGTCGTTACTCTATCACGCCCGCAGCTTGTATCAATAGCCCTGAGGGTTGGGACGTGGTGTAGAAAAATTCTCCGTTAAAATGAGGTGTGTCATGATTAAGAAGATTGCTCTTGCCGCTGCCGTTGTCAGCATGTTCTCTGTGCCAGCCTTTGCCAATTTCGGCAGCGGGACGAATGGGAATATCCTCCAAAAGGGCAGTACACCCAGCACTATCATTAACGCTGGGCAGCCTCATACTTATCAGATAGATCTGGACCAGCCTGCGACGGTCAGAATTGCAAGCAGCCACTTTCCGGGAACGCATTCCATACTGCCGATGAAAGCCAAGTTGATCGATGCTCAGGATAACACTGTGAAAGAGGTGAGCTCTTCCGGTGGCGACTTTGAAATTCGAGAAGCTTTGCAGGCTGGCAAGTATCGTTTAGTAGTGTCAGGAAATTCAGCTCCCGGCGGGGATAGTTGGGACGTTCATCGCTATAGCTTGCATGTCGCCTTTCAATAATCTGATGTCAGAGTTTTGAAGTTTATGGCTGGCCGGCGTGAGTCGGCCAGTTTGTAAATAATGCCAAGTGATTTAATTAACGCTTGGCTCAAAATATGGTGGAGCGCTGTTCTTGCAGCAGCGCTCTGGCGAGCGCGGGGTAGCTCATGGGAATTCGATTACCAATGGTGCTCGCAGTGATGCTGGGCACAGCGTTTTTGTTACCTCTCCCGGCGTTGTCGGGGCCGATACTGTCGCTCAGTGAAGCGGAGCGACTTGCCCGTAGCGATGATCCTGCCACGCTGCGCTATCAGGAGTTGGCTGAGGCTCGCCGCGAGGCAGCCATCTCAGCCAGGCAACTCCCCGACCCGGCGCTGATCATGGAAGTCATGGACGTGGCCCGGGATGGTTTTTCCCTCGAAGACGACACCATGACCCAACTTCGCCTTGGAGTGCGTCAGACGTTTCCACGAGGGGACAGCCGCCGACTGGCCAGTGAGCGGGAATCGGCCATGGCTCAGGCAGAAGCGGCGCGTAGCAGCAATGCGGAATTGGTTGCCGTCCGTGCCGTGCGTCGTGCGTATCTGATGCTCTTCGAACAGCGCGCCATCCTCGACGTGTTGGAGAAGAGCCAACCCTTGTTCGAGGACTTGCGTGAGATAACCGAACGCGAATTCGCCTCCGGTTTTGCCGACCAGCAGGACCTGTTGCGCGCCGAGCTGGAGCTGAGCCGACTGCATGACCGCGTGTTGAGCGTCCAGGCGCAGGAAGCGGCAGCCCTGGCTCAGCTTGCTCGCTGGGTTGGCCAGGAAGCCATCTTGCGCCCCTTGCCCCTCGAGCTGCCCGAGCTGGCCGAGCCGACGGGGACGTTGCTGGCACATCCACTGCTGAGTGCCGAACAGGCCGTTATCAATGCCGGCAACCATGGCGTCGAGCTGGCGCGTCAAGGCTACAAGCCGCAGTGGACGGTCGAGCTGACCTACGGCACACCAACAGAGCGGGGCATGGGCATGCCGGACCGCATGTCGGCGATGGTCATGGTCGACCTCCCGCTCTTTACACGTCAGCGCCAGGATCGTGATCTATCGGCCAGCGTGCATCGACGTGAAGCCGCCCAGTATGCCTGGGATGAGCAGGCCCGCGAGTTGCAGCGCCAACTGGGGGAGACCCAAGCCAGATGGCAGCAACTGAACGAACGTGAGCGTCGTTATGCGGAGCATCTTCTTCCGCAGGCCCGTGAGAACGCCGAAGCCGCCGAACATGGGTATCGCAACCGCACGACGGATTTCAATTCGCTCGTACGCGCTCGCCTCACTGAGTTGGAAACGCGCATCGAGGCAGTGCGCATCGGCACACAGCGTCGCCTCGAGCAGGTGGATCTGCTCTATGTGTTGGGAGAAAACGCATGAAGACATTGGCGGTTATCGTCCTGCTTGGTATGGGCGCGGCAGCGGGAGTCGCTGCCGTGACCTTTTGGCCGGACTCGCATGGGCATGTTGCCGTGGCGGGGGGCACGGCCAATGGGGAGAGAGAGATTCTTTACTACCGGCATCCGCATAACCCCTCCGTAACCTCTCCTGAGCCGCGCAAGGACGAGATGGGCATGGATTTCATTCCGATCTATGTGGGTGGCGGCGATGCGTTGCCCGGTACGGTGAGCATCAGTCCCATCGTGCAGCAGAACATCAATGTGCGTATCGGTTCCGTGGCTCGCGGCGATCTGGTACGCCTGGTCGAAACGGTCGGCTTTGTCGACTACGACGAATCGAGACTTAGCCACATCCATCTGCGTACCCAGGGGTGGATCGAGGATCTCAGCGTGAGGACAACCGGAGAGCGAGTTGAGGAGGGGCAACTGCTGTTCCGCCTCTACTCGCCGGAACTGGTCAACGCCCAGGAAGAGTTGCTGCACGTTGTGCGTCGCGGTGGCAGTGCTGCTCCAGCCCGTGAGCGCCTCAGGGCGCTGGGGGTCAGTGCCGCCGAGATTGCGGAGATCGAGCGGGCCGGACAGCCGCGCCGACTGATCTCGGTCAGGGCTGGGCAGGGAGGTGTCGTGGAGTCGCTCAACGTGCGTGAAGGGATGTATGTCACGCCGGGCACAGAGGTCATGACGATTGCGGACCTCTCGCAGGTATGGGTGATTGCCGACCTGTTCGAGCATCAGGTGGATGCCGTGGCGAGAGGCGACGCCGCTCACGTGAAGTTGCCTTTTCGTCCCGGCGAGCGTCTTGAGGGCAAGATCGATTATATCTATCCGAGCCTGAACAGCCCGACTCGAACCGTTCAGGTACGCCTTGCCTTCGACAATCTCGGTGAGCGGCTCAAGCCGGGCATGTACGCCGATGTCCAGTTGACCACCCGCCCGCTTCAGGGCGTGCTGTACCTTCCGGCCGAGGCAGTGATCCGCACCGGCCGGCAGGATCGCGTCATCCTGGCGCTGGGTGAAGGGCGCTTCCAGGCACGCGAAGTACAGGTAGGGCGTCGTGCCAACGGCGATCTGGAGATCATCGAAGGCCTCAAGGAAGGAGAACGTGTCGTTCTCTCCGGCCACTTTCTGCTCGACTCCGAGGCGTCCGCCAGTGCGGAACTCAACCGCATGCGAGAAGCAGAGCAAGAGATCGGTGACGAAGTTTGGGCCGAGGGACGCCTGCTTGGCATCGATTACGACGCCCGCGTGCTGAATGTCGATCATGAACCGATTCCGCTGCTGGGCTGGCCAGCGATGATGATGGACTTTGCCGTAGCCGATGACCTCGGGCTCGATGGGCTGCACGACGATATGGCGATGCGCTTCCGCATGCGTGAGCGGGAAGAGTTCGTCTACGAAATCACCGCTATTGAGCCGATGGCTCACGACCACTGAGGAGTCGATCCATGATCGAAAGGATCATCGCGTGGTCATTGCATAATCGTCTGTTGGTGCTTCTCATGACGGCTATCTTTGTCGCCTGGGGGATCTTCTCCGGACGGCAGATGCCTCTGGATGCGATCCCCGATCTGTCCGACGTACAGGTGATCATCAAGACCAGCTATCCCGGCCAGGCTCCCCAGGTCATCGAGGATCAGGTCACTTACCCTTTATCGACGGCCATGCTGGCCGTGCCCAAGGCGAGGGACGTACGCGGTTTCTCCATGTTTGGCGACTCCTACGTCTACGTGCTGTTTGAAGACGGTACCGATCCCTACTGGGCGCGCTCTCGAGTGCTGGAGTACCTGAGCCAGGTGGCACCCAGCATGCCGGAAGGGGCGCAGCCTGCCTTGGGGCCCGATGCCACCGGCGTCGGTTGGGTCTACCAGTACGCCTTGGTAGATCGCAGTGGTGAACTCGACCTGGCTGACCTGCGTTCGCTGCAGGATTGGTTCCTCAAGTACGAGTTGCAGTCGGTAGCAGGTGTCTCCGAGGTCGCCACGCTGGGAGGCATGATCAAACAGTACCAGGTGGTGCTGGATCCCAATCGGGCGCGAGCCTACGGCCTGACCCTGGCGGGGATTCGCTCCGCCATCTCGGGGGCGAACCGTGAAGCGGGCGGTTCCGTGATCGAGATGAGCGAGGCGGAATACATGGTGCGCTCGCGGGGATATCTGACCGGCATTGAGGAACTCCGTCTGGTGCCCGTTGGCCTGGGCAATGACGGCACGCCAGTGCTGCTCGAAGATGTAGCCGACATCCGTATCGGCCCCGCAGCTCGGCGTGGTATCGCCGAGCTGAATGGCGAAGGTGAAGTCGTGGGTGCCTTGGTGGTCATGCGCCATGGTGAGAATGCACTGGCCACCATCGAGCGTGTCAAAGCGCGCCTCGACGAATTGCGCCCGAGCCTGCCGGAAGGCGTCGAGATCCTGGAGACCTACGATCGTTCGGTACTGATCCAGGAGTCGGTGGACAACCTGACGGCCAAGCTGTTGCAGGAATTCCTCATCATCGCGCTGGTATGTGTCGTCTTCCTGCTTCACTTCCGCTCCGCCCTGGTGGCCATCATCGCACTGCCGATCGGTATTCTGGCGGCGCTGATGATCATGCAGGCCAAGGGTATCAACGCCAATATCATGTCGCTGGGTGGTATTGCCGTGACGATTGGCGCCATGGTGGATGCCGCCATCGTCATGGTGGAGAACCTGCACAAGCGGCTGGAGAAGGCGCCACCGGGTGAGGACCGCTGGCATACCGTGGCGGAGGCGGCCAAGGAGACGGGCCGGCCGATCTTCTTTGCGTTATTGATCATCGTGGTCAGCTTCCTGCCGCTGTTCACGCTTCAGGGGCAGGAAGGACGCATGTTCCAGCCCCTTGCCTTCACCGGTACCTATGCCATGGCGGCGGCGGCCGGGCTAGGCATCACTCTGGTGCCGGTCTTGATGGGCTACTTGGTGCGCGGACGCATACGCCCCGAGGCTTCACACCCGCTTAGCCGCATGCTGATTGCCATTTACCGTCCCGGTCTGGATGCCCTGCTTCGCTACCCCTGGGTGACCGTCGTGGCCGCGGTGCTGCTGGCTGCCAGTGTGATTTATCCGGCCGGCAAGTTGGGCAGCGAATTCATGCCTCAACTGGATGAAGGCGATCTGATGTACATGCCGTCGCTGGAGCCCGGCGTCTCCATTGGCAAGGTGCGTGAATTCGTTCAGCAGACCAATCGTCTGATCATGTCGGTGCCGGAGGTGGAGCGGGTATTTGGCAAGGCGGGGCGTGCCGATACCGCTACCGATCCGGCGCCGATAGGCATGCTGGAAACCGTCATCAGTTTCAAACCGCGTGACCAATGGCGCGAGGGGATGACCAAGGATGACATCATCCGCGAACTGGACGAGACGGTCAGCTTTCCGGGAGTAGCGAACGTTTGGGTACCGCCGATCAAGACGCGCATCGACATGCTCTCGACCGGAATTCGCTCGCCGGTAGGTATCAAGGTGGCCGGCTCCGACCTGGAAGAAATCGAGCGAATTGGCCGTGAGATCGAGCGCGTGCTCCATGATGTTCCAGGCACGGCCTCGGCTTATGCCGATCGCACCGCAGCTGGGCGCTACGTCGAGGTGGATATTGACCGACGTGCCGCAGCGCGTCATGGCGTCAGTGTCAGTGACCTGCAGGCCATCATTCAAACCGCAGTCGGGGGATGAACGTCAGCGAAACCGTCGAGGGTCTCGAGCGCTATCCCATCAATTTGCGCTACCCCCAGGATTGGCGCGACTCGCTGGAGAGCCTGCGGGATCTGCCGGTCATCACGTCGACCGGTGCCTTCCTTCCACTACAGGCGCTGGCGCAGGTCGACATCGTCGACGGACCGGCCATGATCCGTACCGAGAATGCACGCCTCAACGGCTGGGTCGTGGTCGATATCCGCGGGCGCGATATCGGCACCTACGTGGCCGAGGCGCGCCAAAGGGTGATGGAACAGGTCACGTTGCCGGCCGGGTATTCGGTGACCTGGTCAGGCCAGTACGAATACATGGAGCGGGCCAAGGAGCGCCTGCAGTGGGTGGTGCCGGTGACCATCGTGCTGATTTTCCTGCTGCTCTACCTGTGCTTCCGTAACGCCGCCGAGACTTTCATGCTGATGGGATCGCTGCCTTTCGCCGCCGTCGGTGGCGTGTGGCTGCTCCATTGGCTGGCCTACGACGTCTCGGTGGCCGTGGCGGCGGGTTTCATCCTGTTGATCGGCCTGGCGGCGGAGTTCGCCGTGGTGATGCTGATGTACGTTCGCGGAGCGGTGGAACAGCGCCAGCCCCGCACTCGTGGTGAGCTCCGCGAAGCGATCATCGAGGGAGCCGTCATGCGCGTACGGCCCAAGGCCATGACCTCGCTCACGGTAGTCCTGGGGCTTAGTCCGCTGCTGCTGGATTCCGGTCCCGGCTCCGAGGCGATGCAGCGCATTGCTACTCCTGTCGTTGGCGGCATGATTTCTGCCCCCCTGGTATCGCTGCTGCTCATTCCCGTTCTCTACTGGTTATGGCAGCGGCGCAACTTCCCCGAGTCCGTCTCATCAGAGGCTGAGCTCAGTATCTCCAAAACCGAAGGAAACCTTTTATATGAAAAGTAGTGTGCTTCAGCTGGCAGTCGTAATGGGCCTGATGGTGACAGCTCCTGTAATGGCGAGTAGCGATCATGGCCATGGCAAGCATGCGGGCCATGGTGCCATGGCTGGCCATGCACAACAGGAAATGCGCACGGCGGAGGGCGTCGGTATCGTGCGGTCGGTGGCTGATGATGGCAGTAGTGTAGTACTGGCTCACGAGCCGATCGCTGAGCTTCGTTGGCCGGCCATGACCATGGAGATGTCGCTGGCAGACCCTGCACTGGCCGAGCTTGTCGATGCTGAAGACCGTGTCAGCTTCGTCCTGCGCCAGATCGGCGAGACCGATTACGAAATCGTCTCTATCGAGATCATCGATTGAGATCGGGTCGCTTCCTTGAAAGCGGGCTGGCGGCCGCTCTCCTCGGAGAGCGGCTTGCATCATTCCGGCAATGGCTCGACCAGGCCCAGTGCCACGCAGATGCGTACCAGCTCGGCCAGGTTACCGGCGCCCAGCGCCTTCATGCCCCGCAGCCGGTAGACCTCCACCGTCTTGGCGCTGACATCGAGATGCTCGGCGATCTCGCGGCTGGTCATGCCCTCGGCCACATGCACGAGAATCTGTCGCTCCTTGGGGCGCAGGGCATCGAAGCGCTGCTGCAGGGCATCGAGACGCTGGCGCAGCGAGCGCAGCCGCTGGTGCTCGGCGAGCGCCTGCTGTACGGCATCGATCAGCTGCTGGTGATTGAATGGCTTCTCGATGAAGTCGAAGGCACCGGACTTGAGCGCGGCGACGGCCATGGGCACGTCGCCGTGACCGGTCATGAAGATCACCGGTGCGGTGTCGCCGCGCTCGTTTAGCCGCTGCTGTACCTGCAGGCCGGAGAGCCCCGGCATGCGTACGTCCAGCAGTACGGCATCGAAACTCTCGGGCGCAGCGGCAAGAAATGCCTCGCCGTCGGCGAAGGCGAGGGTGGTCAGCCCCACGGAATCGAGCAGCCAGGCCAGTGAGTCGCGCAGCGCCTCGTCGTCGTCGACCACGGCGATACAGGGGGCGCGGGTAGGCTCGGTCACGGCTGGCTCCGGGGTGATACGCTGCGATGGATGGGGTTCGCTTCGCTCAGCAGTGTACCGGTAAAGATGGCGCCCCCGGAACCGTCGGCCAGTTCCAGGCTGCCGCCCATGGCCTCCATCAGCGAGCGACTGATGGCGAGCCCCATGCCCAGCCCCTCCGGGCGGCTGGAATGGAAAGGAGAGAAGATGGCCTGGGCTTCGTCGTCCGTGACACCAGGGCCCTGGTCGCTGACGCTGAAGGTGACCTCGCGGGGGCCGCTCTGGTGTGCGTGGACCTCCACCCGTGTCGCTCCGGGTTGCTCGCGGCTCGCCTCCAGCGCGTTGAGCAGCAAATTGACCAGCACCTGCTCCAGGGCGATGGGGTCGGCCTGGACGCGCGGTAGTGCTTCCGCCAGCTCATGCTCGAGGGCAATGCCAGCCTGCTGGTACTGCCATTCGCACAGGCGACAGGCGGCGTCGACCACGTCGAGCAGCACGACCGGGCGTGGCCGGGTCTGGCCCTTGCGCACGAAAGCGCGAATATGGCGCAGGCGCTGCGCCAGACGTTGCACCTGCTCGTCAATGCGCGTGAGCGGCAGGGTCAGGTCGCTGGCTGGGCGTCCCGGGTCGGTACGTAGCTGCATCAGCGCACCGCTGGCGTAGTTGGCGATGGCACCCAGCGGCTGGTTCAGTTCGTGGGCGATGTTGGAGGCCAGCTCGCCGGTGGTAGCCAGGCGGTTGGCGTGGGCGATCTGCTCCTGGTGACGCCGCGCCTGGGCCTCGGCGGCCTTGCGCAGCCCGATGTCGCGGTTGAGCAGGGAGAGGTGGTCGGGTTCGGCGCCCGGGCCGCGGTGGGCCAGCACCACGCTGAGTACCGGTACCGCTCCCTGGGGCCCAGGCATCTCCAGCTCTCCGCTCCAGGAGCCGTAGCGGGCCACGGCGGGCAGCACGATCTCACGCAGGATGGTAAGCGAGCCCGGCGTATAGGCCTGCTCGAGCCGGGCGCCGAGCCCTTCGCGCGGCAGGCCCAGCAAGCGTCGCGCCGCCTCGTTGGAGTAGAACAGCCGCTCGTCGCCGTCGCAGAACAGCACGTAGTCGGTGGTCGATTCCACCACTCGTGCCAGGCGCTCGCGGTTGGCCTCGGCGCGAATGCGCCGCCCCACATCGCGGGAGACGCAGAGCACGTCGATCAGCTCGCCGCTGGCCGGGTCGCGACGGGTGCGGCTGGTGGTCTCGAACCACACGTAGTGCCCGTCCTTGGCGCGAAAACGATAGGTCTGTTGGTAGAAACCGTCGTGGTAATAGACCCGGGGCGACTTGTTGAGCAGGTCGGCGAGGTCGGAAGGGTGGAAGAGGTCGTAGGCCGAGACGCCGATCAGCTCCTCGGGCTCGTAGCCGAGCAGGTCGCGGGCGGCCTGAGAGGCGTAGAGGAAGGTGCCGTCTCGGGCGTGGCGTGAGATCAGATCGGTGGTGCTCTCCGCCAGCCATTGGTAGTGGCGTTTCTCCTCGTCGAGTTCGAGGACCTTGGCTTCGAGCTCGGCATTGCGGGCTTCGAGCTCGGCCAGCCGTGCGCGCAGCGTCTCTCTATCGCTTGCCATCAGCGTGCCGGGTCCACCAGGCCACCCAGCGAGGCATTGCGCCGGAACCAACCGGCGATGCTGGCCCGCGGTAGGCGGGTCGGCAGCACCTCATGGGGCACGTTTTCGGAGAGAAAGCAGGCGAAGTTGCCGGCCTCGGGACGTACCCGGGCCACTTCCCGCTCGGGGTCGTCGGCGGCGAAGATCGCCATCTCGCCGCCGCCGTCCGCCGGCCAGTCGGGGTTGAGATAGCCCACCGTGGAAACCACCCGGTTGGCGCGGCCGCGGAAGCTGTCCAGGTGTTTCTTGTAGAAAGCGCCGGGCGGGTAGTGGGCGAAGTGGGCCTCGTATTCGAACAGCCCCAGGTACAGTGCCTGGTTCAGTTCGCGCTGCAGCTCGCCCATGGCCTCGAGATAGCGGCGCTGGGCCAGGCTCTCGCGGTCGAGCCAGCGGATGGCATCACCGCGAATGTCGCGGCGCAGCTGGTGTTCGTCGCCGCGGCCGATGCCGGCCACGGCCAGCGCCTCGCGCTCGGCCATCTCCATCAGCTCCCGGTGCAGGTCATGGCACAGCTCTGCGTCGAGAAAGCCTTCGCCGATGAACCAGCCCTGTTCCACCAGGGCGTCGACCAACTGAGGCAGGGCACTGGCCGCGAAGGCCGGTCGGGTGAGCAGCGACATGGACGAGGCAGGACCTCCGGGGCAGGCATTCAGGAAAGGCGCGTCTCGGTTTTCGAGCTGCGCAGCAGGCGTTCGGGAAAATAGCATAGCCGACCGCTGGGTGGCTCATCGAACAGACTGATGGGGCGCTCGAACCCCTCCGCCAGCAGTTCCACCAGCATCATCGCCGAGAGGCCCCAGATCACCTGGCCCTGGGTATGGTAGCTGGGCACGTAGTGAGGGCGACCGTTCACCGGGATCACGTCGGTGTGGTGGCGCCGGTCCTCGAGGAACAGTTCGAGCGGCACCTCGAAGATGGCGTCGAGTTCATCGGGGTCGGGCACGAGCGGCAGATCGGGAGGGATCAGGCCCACGTAGGGCGTGACCAGAATGCCGTGCAGCGAGATCACGTCCGACAGTCGGCCGAGCAGCTCGACCCGATCCGGCGGCAGGGCGATTTCTTCGTGGGATTCGCGCAGGGCGGTGAACAGCAGGTCGCGGTCGGTCTCTTCGCGCTTGCCGCCGGGGAACGCCACTTGGCCGCTGTGGGTATTGAGGTGGCCCGCCCGCCGGGTGAATAGCAGCGTCGGTTCGGGGCGGTCGACGATCGGCATCAAGACCGCGGCCTGGGGCATGTCGAGGCGCATGCGGCGCGGAGCGTGCGCTTGCAGGCGCTGGCGAAGTTTCTCTAACATGGAGTTTCCATCGGCTTTGGTTCCTTCTACCCGGGGGCCTTCGCCGACGTCAAGCCTGCCAGGGAGACCCATGAACTTCTGCAGCCACTGTGGCCAACCCGTGCGCTTCGCGATCCCGGCAGGGGACGACCGGCCCAGGTACCTGTGCGATGCCTGCGGCTCGATCCATTACCAGAACCCACGCATCGTGGCGGGCACGCTGCCGGTGAGCGGGTCGCGTATCCTGCTCTGCCGCCGGGCGATCTCCCCGCGCAAGGGCTTTTGGACCCTGCCGGCGGGATTCATGGAGAACGCCGAGACCACCGTCGAGGCTGCCGCCCGCGAAACCCGCGAGGAAGCCTGTGCCGAGGTGGACATTCACGGCCTCTATACCCTGATCAACCTGCCACATATCAACCAGGTCTACATGATCTTCCGGGCCAAGCTCACGGGCAGTTTTTCGGCCGGACCGGAAAGCCTGGAGGTGGCGCTGTTCGAGGAGCATGAGATCCCTTGGGACGAGCTGGCCTTTCCCACCATCGAGCGCACCTTGCGTCATTTTTACGCTGATCGTGACAACGATCACTACCCGCTGCACATCAGCGACATCACCGCCGAGGATCGCGAGCGTTACTTCGGCTCTGCGTGATAGAAGGGGTCGGCCTGATGAGCAAGCGAGAAGGAGCGGGTAACGTGGACAAGTTCGAGCTGAAGCTGGACCAGGCGGCGCGTGCGGCCTGGCTCTCCTACGTAGGGGGGCGGACCCAGGACGAGATTGCCAACCAGCTCGGGGTGTCGCGCCCCGGCGTGCAGCGGCTGCTGGCCCTGGCCCGTCAGGAGGGGTTGGTCAAGGTCCATATCGACCATCCGCTGACCAACTGCATGGTGATGTCGGATGCCATCCTCCAGCGCTTCGGACTCGAATTCTGCGACGTGGTGCCGGCCGACCCGGAAGCCCCCGAAAGCAGCGCCCACTACCTGGCCGTGGCGGGAGCGGAGCGTCTGGCCCGGCTGATCGAACGCTCCGAACCCTTGACCCTGTCATTGGGCACTGGGCGCTCGATACGCGCCACGGTGGAGGCGCTCAGCCGTATCGAGCGTCCCCAGCACCGCTTCGTCTCGCTGGTGGGCAACGTTGCCCGCGACGGTTCCGCCAACCGCTACGACGGGGTGATGGTACTGGCCGACAAGACCGGCGGGGAGCGTTTCCTGCTGCCGGCGCCGGTGGTGGCCGGCTCGGTGGAGGAGAAGGAGGCGATGCTCGGCCAGCGCCTGTTCCAGGCCATCGTCGAGGTTGCCAAGGATGCCGAGGCGGCCTATATCGGCGTGGGTCGCATCGACCGCCAGGCGACCCTGTTCCAGGACCACTTCATCAGTGAGGCCGAACTCGATGAGCTGCTCTCGCGTCAGGCCGTGGGTGAGCTGCTCGGTTGGCCGCTCGACCGCAACGGCACCGTCATCGAGTGTTCCATCACCCGGCGTGTGACCAGCCTGCCGCTTGCGATGTTCCGCGATCAGACCCTGGTGGCATTGGCCGGCGGACGCGACAAGGGCCCGGCCATTCTTGCCGCGCTGCGTGGCGGTTGGCTCAAGGGGCTCATCACCGACGAGAGCGCTGCCCGCTACATTCTCGAGAACGAATGCTAGTTCCTCGAAACGCAAGTTAGCCAGGCATTTACTCTATATAGCCTAAAGTCTAAAGGCGTCGTCTTTGCCTTTTTGCGCTTCGTGTCCGATCATTTGATCGATGACTGAGTAATTGTTCAAAACAATAACCCGGCTTCCAACAACAACGCCCCTGCGGGGCAAGCCCAGCACACAGGAGCACGACATGAAGCTCGCTCACGCCTTTCCCCTGGCCAGCCTGGCCGCTGCCGTTGCCGTCGCCAGCACGGCCCAGGCCGAGACCATCACCGTGGCCACGGTCAACAACAACGACATGGTCATCATGCAGAGCCTGACCGAGGCCTTCGAGGAAGCCAACCCGGATATCGAGGTCAACTGGGTGGTGCTGGAGGAGAACGTGCTGCGTCAGCGCCTGACCACCGACATCGCCACCGACGGCGGTCAGTTCGACGTGCTGACCATCGGCACCTACGAGGCGCCGATCTGGCCGAGCGCGGCTGGCTGGTCGCCCTCGACGATCTGCCCGAGGCGTATCGGGAGGACGATCTGCTCAAGCCGGTGCGCGACGGCCTGAGTCATGAAGGCTCGCTCTACGCGCTGCCGTTCTACGCCGAGAGTTCGATGCTCTACTACCGCACCGACCTGTTCGAGGAGGCCGGCATCGAGATGCCCGACCAGCCGAGCTGGGAGCAGGTGCGCGAATGGGCCGCCGAGCTGCACGATCCCAGCAACCAGCTGGCCGGTATCTGCCTGCGCGGCAAGCCGGGGTGGGGTGAGAACATGGCCTTCGTTTCCACCCTGGTGAATACCTTCGGCGGGCGCTGGTTCGACGAGGAGTGGAACCCCGAGCTCGATTCGCCGGCCTGGCAGGAGGCGATCGGTTTCTACGTCGACCTGCTCGGCAACTACGGTCCGCCGGGTGCCAGCTCCAACGGCTTCAACGAGAACCTGGCGCTGTTCTCGCGCGGCAACTGTGCCATGTGGGTCGACGCCACCTCGGCGGCGGGCAAGCTCTACAACCCGGCCGAGTCGCAGGTAGCCGATCGCCTCGGCTTCGCTCCGGCGCCGGTAGCCGAGACGCCCAAGGGGGCGCACTGGCTGTGGTCGTGGGCACTGGCCATCCCCGCTTCCTCGGAGAAGCAGGAAGCCGCCCAGACCTTCCTGACCTGGGCCACCTCGCAGGAGTACATCGAACTGGTCGGCGAGACACAGGGCTGGACCAGTGTGCCGCCTGGCACCCGTGAGTCGACCTATGCCAACGAGAACTACCAGCAGGAGGCGCCCTTCGCCAGCTTCGTGCTCGATGCGATCAATAGTGCCGATCCGACCGACTCGACGCTGGAGCCGAGTCCCTACGTCGGCGTGCAGTTCGTCGGCATACCTGAGTTCCAGTCGATCGGCACCCAGGTGGGCCAGACCATCGCCTCGGCGCTGACCGGCGATACCAGCGTCGAGCAGGCGCTGCAGAACGCCCAACGCGCCACCGCGCGTACCATGCAGCGCGCCGGCTACTGATCCACTGCACTCCACCACGCCGGGGCACTGCCCCGGCGGCCACCCCTGACGTTTCATGGTGATGCTATGAGCAAGACACGCGCCTCCGGGCGAACCGTCGGTGGCCTGCGCTCGCTGTCGCTGCAGGCCCCTGCGGTCACGCTGCTACTACTGTGGATGCTGGTCCCGCTGGGCATGACCGTCTGGTTCTCGCTGCAGCGCTACAACCTGCTGATGCCTGGCATGGAAAGCTTCGCCGGCCTGGAGAACTATGAGTTCCTGTTCACCGACCCGGCGCTGTGGCGGGCCATGGGCAACACCCTGCTGCTGGTGGGCTCGGTGCTGGTGATCACTGTGGGCGGCGGTGTGCTGCTGGCCGTGCTGTTCCAGCAGGAGTTTCCCGGCCGCGGCATCGCCCGGGTGCTGGCCATCTCGCCGTTCTTCGTCATGCCCACGGTCAGTGCGCTGGTGTGGAAGAACATGATGATGCACCCCTCCAATGGGGTGCTGGCATGGCTCGCCGGGGTGTTCGGCCTGCCGGCGGTGGACTGGTTTTCGTCGCTGCCGCTGACCTCGATCATCATCATCGTGGCCTGGCAGTGGCTGCCGTTCGCGCTGCTGATCCTGCTCACTGCCATGCAGTCGCTCGACGAGGACCAGGTCGAGGCGGCGCGCATGGATGGGGCGGGGCCGCTAGCCATCTTCTTCTACATCACCCTGCCGCACCTCAAGCGTGCCATCAGCGTGGTGATCATGATCGAGATGATCTTCCTGCTGACGATCTTCGCCGAAATCTACGTCACCACCTCCGGTGGACCGGGGCTCGCCACCACCAACCTGGCCTTCCTGATCTACATCCAGGCACTGCTCGACTTCGACGTCGGCCTGGCCTCCGCCGGCGGGGTGGTCGCCATCATCCTGGCCAACATCGTCGCCATCTTCCTGGTCCGGCTGGTGGCCAGGAACCTGGAAAGCTGAGGCGAGGAGCCGCTCATGACGACACTCAAGACCAAGCAGGCCCTGCCGGCCGAGGGACACCTGGCCACTGCGCCAGCCAGCGAAGCGCGGGCCCGGCACACGCCGTTGGTGCCCAGCGCCGGAGCACGGCGGGTCTGGCTCACGCTGCTGGGCTGGGGGATCGCACTGCTCATCTTCTTCCCCATCCTGTGGATGGTGCTGACCGGCTTCAAGAGCGAAGCCGAGGCGATCGCCGATCCCAGCCTGATCTTCACGCCGACGCTGGAGAGCTACGTCGCCGTGCAGGCCCGGGCCGACTACTTCAAGTTCGCCCTCAACAGCGTGGTGGTGGCCTTCGGCTCGACCCTGCTGGCGCTGGCCATCGCCATCCCCTCGGCCTACGCCATGGCCTTCCTGCCCACCAAGCGCACCAAGGGCACGCTGCTGTGGATGCTCTCCACCAAGATGCTGCCGCCGGTGGGCGTACTGGTACCGATCTACCTGATCTTTCGCGACTTCGGACTGCTCGATACGCGCACCGGGCTGATCATCGTCTACACCCTGATGAACCTGCCGATCGTGGTGTGGATGCTCTACACCTTCTTCAAGGACCTGCCGCGGGACATCCTCGAGGCGGGGCGCATGGACGGCGCCAGTACGCTGCAGGAAGTGCTCTACCTGCTGCTGCCGCTGACCCTGCCGGGCATCGCCTCCACCGGGTTGCTGTCGGTCATCCTGAGCTGGAACGAGGCGTTCTGGAGTCTCAACCTGACCTCCTCCAACGCCGCGCCGCTCACCGCCTACATCGCGTCGTTCTCGAGCCCCGAGGGGCTGTTCTGGGCCAAGCTTTCCGCCGCCTCCACCATGGCCATCGCCCGATCCTGGTATTCGGCTGGCTCACCCAGAAACAGATGGTACGCGGCCTCACCTTCGGCGCCGTCAAGTAACGAGGTATTTCCATGGCAACGCTACAACTTCACAACATCGTCAAGCGCTTCGAAGGCACCGAGGTGATCAAGGGCGTCGACCTGGAGGTCAACGACCGCGAGTTCGTGGTCTTCGTCGGCCCCTCCGGCTGCGGCAAGTCGACCCTGCTGCGCATGATCGCCGGCCTCGAGAACGCCACCAGCGGCGATATCCTGATCGACGGCAGGCGCATCAACGAGGTCGGCCCCGCCGAGCGCGGCCTGGCGATGGTGTTCCAGAGCTACGCGCTCTACCCGCACATGACCGTCGAAGACAACATGGGCTTCAGCCTGAAGCTCGCCGGGGTGCCCAAGGAGGAGCGTCGGCGCAAGGTGCGCGAGGCGGCCTCGATCCTGCAGCTCGAGCCGCTGCTCGAACGCAAGCCCAAGGCGCTCTCCGGCGGGCAGCGCCAGCGCGTGGCCATCGGTCGCGCCATCGTGCGCAACCCCAGCATCTTCCTGTTCGACGAGCCGCTCTCCAACCTCGACGCGGCGCTGCGGGTGCAGATGCGCATCGAGCTGGCGCGCCTGCACGAGGAGCTTGATGCCACCATGATCTACGTCACTCACGACCAGATCGAGGCCATGACCATGGCCGACAAGATCGTCGTGCTGCAAGGCGGCGTGGTCGAGCAGGTGGGCTCGCCGATGGAGCTTTACCACCATCCGCGCAACCGCTTCGTGGCCGGTTTCATCGGTTCGCCAAAGATGAACTTCCTGGCGGTGGAGCGGGTGAGCGCCAGCCCCACGGGCGTCGAGGTGCGCCTGCCCGGCGGGGAGACCTGCACGGTGCCGGTCGACGGCAGCAGCCTTCGTGACGACGCCCTGACCCTGGGCATTCGTCCCGAACACCTCGAACTCGACCCGCAGGGGCCGCTCTCGGGGCGCATCGAGGTGATCGAGCGTCTCGGCGGAGTGACCTCGCTCTACGTGCGCATGCAGGACACCCTGATCACCGTGAGCGCCGACGGCAACGTCGAGAACCGGGTCGGTGATACCCTGCACTTCGGCTTCGACCGCGCCTGCGCCCATCTCTTCGATGTCGAGGACCTGGCCCTGCCCAGCCTGGCGCGCCATCCCCTGGCCGGGCTCAACCGCCAGGACAATCGCGCCCCGTCAGTGGCGGGCGGCCAATGAGCGGGGCGGGCATGGAGACACTGATCTTCGACTGCGACGGCGTGCTGGTGGACAGCGAGATCGTCGCCGAGGCCACGCTGGTACAGCAGCTTGGCCAGCTGCTGCCGGACATCCCCGAGGACGTCGCCTTACGCCAGGCGCTGGGCATGACCACCGCGGCGATCCTCGCGCAGCTGGAGCGGCAGAGCATGCATCGGCTGCCGGCGGATGCGCTGGAGCGCATCGATGGTGCCATCGAGGCGCGACTGGCCGAGGAGCTGAGTGCCGTCGAGGGGGTGGCGGAAACGCTGGCGCGGATCGAGCTGCCGCTGGCCATCGTCTCCAACAGCCGTCGCCGGCGGGTGCTGGCCTCGCTGGCCGTCACCGGACTCGACGCCCGGCTGGGCGAGGTGCCGCTGTTCACCGCCGATGAAGTCGAACGACCCAAGCCAGCCCCCGACCTCTACCTGCTGGCGGCGCGACGGTTGGGCCGGGCGCCGGGCGACTGCCTGGTGGTCGAGGACAGCGTTTCCGGCGTGACGGCGGCCCATGCCGCCGGCATGACGGTGATCGGCTTCACCGGCGCCAGCCATATCGAGGCGGGGCACGCCGAGCGGTTGCATCAGGCCGGGGCGTGGCGGGTCCTGCCGGCCATGCACGGTCTGGAGGCATTGATCCAGCAGTGGCGCGAGCAACGGCGCACCGGCGCGAAGGTGGCCACCAACGAAACCAACGAGGAAAACCCGAGATGAAACTGCAGGACAAGGTGGCGGTAATCACCGGCGGCGCGCGCGGCATCGGCCTGGCCATCGCCGAGCGCTATCTCGCCGAGGGCGCACGGGTCGCCGTGGCCGATATCGACGTGGCGGCGGTGGAGGAAGCTGTGGCCGGCCTGCGTCCGCTGGGCGCCGAGCGCGTGATGGGCGTGCGCCTGGATGTCTGCGACGTCGACTCCATCCAGGCGATGGTCCAGGCGGTCACCCAGCATCTCGGTGCCATCGATATCTTGGTCAACAACGCCGCGGTATTCGACATGGCCCCGGTACTCGAGGTCAGTGAAGCCAGCTTCGACCGCCAGTTCGCCGTCAACACCAAGGGCCTGTTCTTCACCCTTCAGGCGGTGGCCCGGCACATGGTGGCTCGCGGCGAGGGCGGGGCGATCATCAACATGGCCTCCCAGGCGGGGCGCCGCGGCGAGGCGTTGGTGAGCACTTACTGTGCCACCAAGGCCGCGGTGATCAGCCTGACCCAGTCGTGTGCACTCGACCTGATTCGCTACGGCATCCGGGTCAACGGCATCGCCCCGGGGGTGGTCGACACGCCGATGTGGGACGAAGTCGATGCGCTGTTCGCCCGCTTTGAGAATCGCCCATTGGGCGAGAAGAAGCGCCTGGTCGGCGAGGCGGTGCCCTATGGGCGCATGGGCAAACCGGAGGATCACGCCGGCGCGGCAGTATTCCTCGCGTCGGACGACAGCGAATATGTCGTAGCACAAACCTTGAACGTCGATGGAGGCAACTGGATGAGCTAGGCGCATTCGAAAACTGGCTGCGCTCGCTCGCTGCCTTTTCGAACACGCCTAATGCCTGCGCGTTGAATAGGAAACAACAATGAATCCAAACATTCACGATATGGCGGTGCGTTTATTGGAGGCTGCGGAGAACCGGCAGCGCTTCATCGTCGCCCTGGCCGGGCCGCCGGGGGCGGGCAAGTCGTTCCTCTCCGAGTGGCTGTGCCGTGAGCTCAACGAGCGGGTGCCCGGCATTGCCGCGGTAGTGCCGATGGACGGCTATCACCTCGACAACGCCATTCTCGAGCCGCTGGGGCAGCTGCCGATCAAGGGCGCCCCGGAGACCTTCGACCCCGATGGCCTCAAGCATGACCTGGAGCGCATTCGTCGCGCCGACAGGAGCGTGGCGGTGCCGGTGTTCGACCGCCCGCTGGACCTGGCCCGGGCCGGCGGACGCCTGATCACCCTCGAGCATCGCATCGTCATCGTCGAGGGCAACTACCTGCTGCTCGACCGCGACCCATGGCGCGAACTCCACCCGCTGTTCGACATGACCCTGCTGCTCGAGGTGGCCGACGAAGTGCTCGAGGCGCGCCTGATCCAGCGCTGGCTGGGGATGGGCCAGGACCAGCAGGGCGCCGTCGACAAGGCGCGAAACAAGGACATGCTCAATGCCCGACTGATCAAGCGCGAGTCCATCGCACCGGACCTCTACTGGCGCTGACCCGCGACTCGCTCGGGCCGCCACCCATTTTTCGTTCATTGCCGCTTGCGGCAAGGAGTGCCCCTATGCCTGCTCTCAGCAACGCCACGCTTCAACGACTCGACCCGCGCATCGCCGTGCCGCGTTATGACCGCCGTGAGGTGACGCCGGGTATCGTCCATATCGGCGTCGGCGGTTTCCATCGCGCTCACCAGGCCATGTACTTCGACGAACTGATGAACCGCGGCGAGGCGCTTGACTGGGGTATCGTCGGCGTTGGCTTGCTGTCGGGCGACCGGCGCATGCAGCAGGCACTTTCCGCCCAGGACCACCTTTATACGTTGGTGGTGAAACACCCCAGCGGTGAACGTGAGCCGCGGGTGATCGGCGCCATGCTCGACTACCTGTTCGCCCCGGACGACCCCGAGGCGGCCATCGAGCGCATGGTCGATCCCGCCATTCGCATCGTCTCGCTGACCGTCACCGAAGGGGGCTACAACTTCCATCCCGTCAGCGGCGAGTTCGACATCGACAACCGCGACGTCCAGCACGACCTGGACAACCCTGAGGCCTCGCGTACCGTATTTGGCCTGGTGGTCGAGGCCCTGGTGCGGCGGCGCGAGCGCGGCCTGGCGCCGTTCACGATCATGTCCTGCGACAACATCCAGGGCAACGGTGAGGTGGCCAGGCGCATGTTCGCCGCCTTCGCCCGAGCCCGCGACCCGGCGCTGGGCGAGTGGATGGAAACAGAGGTGGCTTTCCCCAATGCCATGGTCGATCGCATTACGCCGGTCACCCAGGCGGACGACATCGCCGAGCTGGCCAGCGAGTTCGGCGTCGAGGATGCCTGGCCGGTGGTGTGCGAGCCCTTTACCCAATGGGTACTGGAGGATCATTTCGCCTGCGGCCGGCCCGCCCTCGAGCAGGTCGGTGTGCAACTGGTCGAGGACGTGGTGCCCTATGAGCTGATGAAGCTGCGCCTGCTCAATGCCAGTCACCAGGCGCTGTGCTATTTCGGCACCCTGGCGGGCTATCGCTATGCTCACGAGGTGTGCCGCGATCCACTGTTCGTCGACTTCCTGCTCGGCTACATGCGCCACGAGGGCAGCCCGACGCTGGCGCCGGTGCCGGGGGTGGATCTCGAACAGTACCGCCAGACCCTGATCGAGCGCTTCGCCAACCCCGAGATCAAGGACACCCTGGCACGGCTGTGCGCCGAAAGCTCCGATCGGATTCCCAAGTGGCTGGTGCCGGTGATTCGCGAGCAGCTCGAGGCAGGCGGCGAGATCCGACGCAGCGCCGCAGTGGTGGCGAGCTGGGCGCGCTACGCCGAGGGTGTCGATGAGCAGGGCGAACCGATTGCGGTGGTCGACCGCCTCAAGGACCAACTGATGGCCCTGGCCGCCGAGAATCGCACGCGGCCCACCGCTTTCATCGACAACCGCGAGCTGTTCGGCGACCTGATCGAGCACGAGCGCTTCCGCGACGCTTACCTGACGACGCTCGAGAGCCTGCAAGAACGCGGTGCGCGCGCTACCCTTGAAACCCTGATCGGGGAGTGAGGAGCGGCGGCATGTACATCGGGGTGGATTGCGGTACCCAGAGCACCAAGGTGGTGGTGGTCGACGTCGAGGGCGAGGCGATCCTCGCCGAGGCGAGTCGTCCCCATCGCTTGGTGGAGGGAGCGAACGGGCGTCGCGAGCAGGCACCGGAGGAGTGGATCGAGGCCTTCCGCGGCGCCTTCGAGGAGGCCATGAACCGGGCCGGCATTGCTCGCGGGGCGATCCGTGCCATTGGCGTCTCCGGCCAGCAGCACGGCATGGTAGCGCTGGATGCCGAGGGCCTACCGGTGTATCCCGCCAAGCTGTGGTGCGACACCGAGACGGCAGCGCACAATGCGGCACTGGTCCAACGCCTGGGCGGGGCGGCGGGCTGTCTCGAAAAGCTCGGCCTGGTGCTGCAGACCGGCTACACCGCTTCCAAGCTCGCCTGGCTGCGCGATACGAACCCTGCTGCCTATCGACGTATCGACACCATCCTGCTGCCCCACGACTACCTCAACTACTGGCTCACCGGCGAGAAGGTGGCGGAGGCGGGCGATGCTTCCGGTACCGGCTACTTCGATACCCGCTCGCGGCGCTGGCGCCGTGACGTCTTCGCTGCGATCGCCCCGGAACTCGATCCCTCGCACGTACTGCCGCGGCTGATCGACTCGCGCGAGCCGGCCGGTACGCTGCGCCCGGAGGTGGCCCGCGAGCTGGGGCTGGGTGAGGGTGTGCTGGTCGCGAGCGGGGGAGGCGACAATATGCTCGGCGCCATCGGCACCGGCAACATTGCACCCGGCATCGTTACCCTGAGCCTCGGCACCTCGGGCACGGTGTGCGCCTATTCGCCCGAGTCGGTGCGCGCCGAGAGCGACATGGTGGCCAACTTCTGCGCCAGCCACGGCGGCTGGCTGCCGCTGATCTGCACCATGAACGTGACCTCCGCCAGCACCCTGGTGCGCGAGCTGTTCGACCTCGACCTGGCCGCCTTCGGCGAGCGCCTGGCCGCAGCTCCCATCGGCGCCGAGGGGGTGACGGTACTACCGTTCTTCAACGGCGAGCGGGTGCCGTCGCTGCCGCACGCCACGGCCAGCTTCCTGGGGCTCGACAGTCGCAACCTGACCCAGGCCAACCTGTGCCGGGCGGTGGTGGAGAGCGCCACCTTCGGCCTGCGCTACGGCCTCGAGCTGCTCGGCCCGCTGGCTGCCGGCGCCAGCCAGATCCGCTTGATCGGCGGCGGCGCCAAGAGCCCGCTGTGGCGCCAGATGGTGGCCGACGTGACGGCGACCCAGGTGATCTGCCCGCAAGTGACCGATGCCGCCGCACTGGGGGCGGCGCTCCAGGCGGCCTGGTGCGAGCGCCAGGACGCATCGCTGGCAGCGCTGTGCGAGCGCCTGGTACATCTCGACGGGGCCTCGCTGGCCGAACCGAAGGCAACCAGCGTGCGCGCCTACGAGACCGTCTACGCCCGCTATCGCGAGGCGCTGTCTGCCCAGCACGGCATTCCGGCCTGACCCACTCCAACTTCAACTGCAGCCCACGGAGAAGCCCCATGACGACTCGACTCGACAACCTTCGGCGTCATTCGCTGGTCGTCGCCGACACCGGCGATCTCGACGCCATCCGCCGCTACCGGCCTCAGGATGCCACCACCAATCCCTCGCTGCTGCTCAAGGCCTTTGATCTGCCGGGCTACCAGGCGCTGATCGACGAAGAGCTCGCCGCGGTCAAGGCCGAAGCCGGTGGCCTGCAGGCCCGGGTCGAGCGCGCCGTGGATCGCCTGGCAGTGGCCAAGGGGACGGAAATCACCCGGCTGGTACCGGGACGGGTCTCCACCGAAGTGGCCGCCAAGCTCTCCTTCGATACCGAGGCCTGCGTGCGCAAGGCCCATGAGCTGATCGAGCTGTACGAGCGCCGAGGCGTCGGCCGCGAGCGGGTGCTGATCAAGCTGGCTTCCACCTGGGAGGGCATTCGAGCCGCCGAACGACTCGAGCGGGAAGGCATCAACTGCAACCTCACGCTGCTGTTCAGCGAGGCCCAGGCCCAGGCCTGCTTTGATGCCGGTGTGTTCCTAATCTCGCCGTTCGTCGGCCGGGTCACCGACTGGTACAAGAAGGAGACCGGCAAGGAGTACGCGCCGGATGAGGATCCCGGTGTGCAGTTCGTGCGCAGCGTGTGTGAACGCGCCGGTCGTGGAGGCTATGACACCGTAGTGATGGGGGCGAGCTTTCGCACCAGCGGCCAGGTACTGGCGCTGGCCGGCTGCCATCGCCTGACGATCTCCCCGGCGTTGCTGGAAGAGCTGGCCTCGCAGGAGGGCGACGTCGACAAGCGAGTGATGTTCCCATCCCGCGTCGAGCGTCCAGCGGCGCTTACCGAGCCCGTGTTCCGCTGGCAGCACAATCAGGACGCCATGGCCAACGATAAACTGGCCGAAGGCATCCGTCGCTTCGCCGAGGATCAGGAGCAGCTCGAGCGGCGCATCGCGGAGCGGCTGGGCTGATCACGGCTTCCCGGCGGCTTACCTCTATCGAGCCAGGATGGCGCGGGCCTCTTCAACCAACTGCCGACCGCCTTGTAGCGTAGACGAAACCCCGTAGCCGATTTCGTGGCTGATCCGTTGCAGCACGATAGCGATTTCGCCTGCGCCGGAAGGGGGAACGGGTGGCAGGGGGCCGACGTAGGGTTCCAGGTCATCGATGTAGGTCAAAGTTGCTCGACCGACGTCGTCCAATGTCGGTGCCAACTGCAGACGCATGTCCGAGGAGGCCGGTATACCCCGATCCACGCCCAACACCTTCACCGCAGTGGGATCCATGACCAGAAAATTCGCCAGCTCGACGGCCCGGTGTTTCCTGTCCGCATCCAGTCCGGCCGCAATGGATAGCATCTGCGATGGTTTGTAGTAGTGGCCGGGTTGACCTTCGGGCGTCACCGGGCAGGCGGTGATGCCCAACGGTCGGCCGATCTGCTGCTGGTAGCTCAGCATCATGTTCGAATGCGCGAAATCCAGCGCGGAATAGCCCAGGATCAGCGGTGACGTTTCGATGGAGTTTCGGTAGAGGATCTGGACGTCGACCGGAACGCATGCCCGCTTGGCACGCAATTCCGCCCAATAGTCGAACCAGTCGGTTGCATCCGCCGCCTCGAAGCCGAGCTGGCCATGGGATCCGTACAAACTCTTGCCCTGCTGCAGGAGCCAGGCTTCGAATGCCGATTCCTGGCCGCTGGCATCCATGGTCGGGTAGTAGTGTTGTCTGGGCGTGCCGGCGGCAAACCGAACGCATTTGTCGTGGAATGTCTGCCAGCTTTCCCCTAGGGAAGGCGGTTCGATCCCGGCTTCCTGCCACCGCCCCTGATCGACGAGGGCAGCGCTGGCATTGATGCCCAGGTTGACGCCATACAGGCGCCCATCGACCCGACAGGAACCGATGTTGTGTTCGCCGAAGGAATCGATATCGAGCAGGTTGCCCAGGAACGGGTCCAGTGGTTCGATGACCCTGCTGCGGGCATATTCTTCGAGATAGCGGTAATCCATCTGGATCAGGTCGGGGGTATCGCCGAGCGCTACGAGTGTCGACAGTCGCAACCAGTAGTCCAACCAATCGGTAAACACCGCCTCCGCCCGGATATCGGGGTGGGCGGCCTCGAACAGAGCGAAGGCTTCATTCGTTATCCGGGCCCGATCGGCCGAGCCCCAGCCGCTGAAACGCAGGGGTTTTGCCTCGCCAAAGCATATTGGGCTGACCAGCGTGAGCGCGAAGGCGCCGACCGTGCGCTTGATGAATTCACGTCGGGGAATGGTGTTCGCGTTCATTACAGGCCCCTTCATTCCACGAAGTCCAGCGTCTCGGCCAGTGGCACGGCTTTCGCGTAGTAATAACCCTGGCTCTGCTTGCAACCCAGCTGTCGCAATGCATCGACTTGCTGGCTGGACTCGACTCCTTCGGCAATGGTTTCGATGCCCAGCGATGTGCACAGACCGCAAATGGCGTGAACCACGGCATGACTGTCGCGTGAAATGAGCATGCCGTTCACGAAGGACCGGTCGATCTTGACCTTGTCGAACCGGAACTTGCACAGGTAGCCCAGGCTGGAATAGCCTGTGCCGAAGTCGTCCATGGCAATTTGCACGCCAATATTTCTCAGCGCTTCCAGTAGACTGAGGTTGTGATCGGTATCTTCCAGCAGCACTCCTTCGGTGATTTCCAGTACCAACCGTGTCGGGTTCAGACCAGATGCCGCAAGGGCATTACGCACCTCATCCAGAAAGGCCTCGTTGCGGAACTGCACCGGGGACAGGTTGACGGCGATAGAGATGTCCTCCGGCCAATGCAACGCATCCTGGCAGGCACGTCTCAAGACCCAGTTTCCAAGTCGATCGATCAGACCGATCTCCTCAGCCATGACGACGAACTCCGCGGGCGATACGAATCCTCGTTCTGGGTGCCGCCAACGCAGCAACGCTTCGAAGCCTCGAAGGGACTCATCGTCAAGGCTGACTTGCGGTTGATAGTGCAGCTCCATTTTCTCGTGTTCGATGGCGTTGCGCAGGTCCATTTCCAGTAAGCGCCGTGCCTGGATGTGGTCATCCATTTCCGGTTCGAAATAGCGGTAGGTACTGCGCCCATCCTGCTTGGCGCGAAACAAGGCGATGTCAGCTCGTTTCAGCAGCACGTCCGGATCGAAATCGTTCCGGGGTGCGATGGCGATGCCGATCGATACGCCGGTAACGATGGTGTGCCCCTCCACCCAGTAAGGCCGGCCGAGCCGTTCAATCACCTTGTTTGCCATCTGCGTTACCCGGTCCGGCGTCACGTTCTCGGTCAACAGCACGGCGAACTCGTCACCGCCCAACCGCGCAACACGGTCGGTATCGCTGAGGCAGTGCCTCAATCGCTCGCCGATTTGAACCAACAGCCGATCGCCGACGGGATGCCCCAACGAATCGTTCACCGACTTGAAATCGTCGAGGTCGAGGCACAGCAAGGCCACGTCTCGTTCTCCTTCCTGTTCTGCCTGGGCGGCCGCCAGTTTTTTGCGGAACAGGGTGCGGTTGGCGAGCCCGGTCAAGGTGTCGTGATGTGCCAGGCGAGTGATCTGCTCTTCCTGCTTGCGCCGCTCGGTGATGTCCTCATGCACGGAAACGAGCCCACCTTCCGGCGTATCCGCCACCTGTACGACGACAGTCCGTTCATTGCGGAAGTCCAACATTTGGGGCACCAAGTAGGTGTCGCGAAGCGCCGGTTCTTGCTCGCTCTCCGGTTGTTGCAGCCATCGGGCGCCCTGCTCACGGCACAGCTTGCTCAGCTCCCGCAACGACATGCCCGTATGCACCTGTCCTGGTGTCAGGTCGTACAGCTGCAGGAAGCGGGTGTTGATCATCAACAGGCGTCCGTCGGCATCCGTCAGGCACAAACCCTGAGGAATGCTCTCGATCGCCGCTGTCAGGCGATCGTACTGGATGCGAATGTTCTGTCGGGACTCCTCTTCCAGCCGACGGCGCGCATTGGAGAGTTCCAGGATCAGTTGTTCGAACGATTGCGCCAGGGTGCCGATTTCATCGGAACGGGTCACCAGCCTCAGCGGGGTCTGCTGGTTGAGGTCATCGGTCCGGCGCAGGTGTTCGACGTGGGTGGTCAAGCGTTCCACCGGCCGGGTCAGGCGCGAAGCGAACACCAAGCCGGCGACGAGCAGCATCAGTGAGCTGGAGGCCGCCACCAGAGCGACCACGAAGCGGGATTCCACTATCTTGTCGTCGATCGCCTTGGTCGCTTCGCGGTATTGAATCCGGGCATCGTTTTCCAGGTTTCGCAACACGGCGGCCAAAGCGTTATCGGCCCGGCTCACCATCAGTATCTGGGCAGCCATGCCGGAATCGAACAGTCGTGTCCGACGCCAGGCATCGTGAAGGCCGCCCGGAGCGGTCAGGATGTTGGAGAGGCGGGCAATCAGCGCTTCGATGTCCTGAGCCGGGAACGCAGCCCCCAGGAAATCGCGTTCGCCTTCAAGCGCCGCCAGAATATCCAGGTGCGCCTCCTGATCTCTGGTGTATCCCAGAGCCTGGCTGGTGTGGGCCCGAGCCAGATCCTTGCTCAATCGGGCCAGATGAATGCTGATGTGGGCCAGGTGCAGGGCGGCTTCCAGCGAGGGGGCATCCTGCTCGTTCGATTCAGTCCGTGCCGGCTGGAACACCGTTCCTGCGTAGGAGTGCATCGACTGGACCAGCTCGTCCAGCTCCGCTACGGTCGCAAGTGCCTGCTGTCGCTGTTCTTCGAAACTGATCTGCAGTGTTTCGCGGGTATCGCACAGTGAGGAGAGATTGCTGATCGTCAGTTCCAGTTCGTCTTTTGCGGCGCGGACCGTTCGTTCAGTGTCGAGTGCATCGGTGTGCCGCAGGAAGTCAGCGAGCGCGTCAATGGCGGCGAACTCGGTCGAGAGCCCGCCCTCCAATTTGGCTCGGTGCGAACCGTCTGCTCGATCGCACGACGTTCTGATGTCCCGGGCCGTCCTCGTCAGCGTGCGCATGGCGTTGGAGGCGCTCATCGCATTGGTCAGTAAGGGGTATTGAGTGTCGGTGGTTCGGGTAACGACCGTGGCGACCTGATTGGTATAGGACAGTCCGATCCAACCAATGACACTGACGACGATGACCGAACACAACGCCGCTGCTACCATCTTGAAGCGGAGCCGGCCGAACCCCCTTCGCGCGCACTCTGGCAAGCTTCCTACCTCTTGATCTTGTTATAAGCCCGTCTCACTGGCGTGCGCAGGAAACGTAAAATTCAAGATGCCGCACTGACAGGCAACATGCAATGGAATTCGTTATGCGAACAACGGCCCTGTTGTGATTGCCAGGTCGGGTGGCCAGCCGGATGCTGCGCCTGCCGCGGGAACTGGCCGGGCAGGCGCTGCGGTATCAAAAACGCTCCAGCTTCCATACGTCGAAGGCCGGCTCCTCATAGGGATGCGCGGCCCGCAGGGCCTCGACTGCATCACGGATGAGGTGATCCTCGCAGACCAGTTCCACCTTCAGTTCCTCCACTTTCTCCAAGTCACCAACCTGGCCGATGTGGGGGCTCGCGCCATCCAGCGGGCGAAACTGGCCGGTGCCTCGGGTCTCGAAGCAGCAGGCTTCGTAGTCGCCGATGCGTCCGGCGCCGGTGACGAACACCGCTTCCTTGACCGCTTCGGCATCTGCCAGCGGAACGAAGAAGGCAAGCTTGTACATCTTTCTCTCCTGTGTCGCGAATCCATGCTGTACTTCGTGCCCTAGGGCTCGCCTCGTCGGGCACTCCCCACTCCTTTGTGCCATACAGCCGCTCCGACGTCAGCAGACGCCAGGACTGGTTTCGTGCGTCGGAATAAAAAAGTTGTTCATAACTTATACGTGTACTATTTTCTCGTATAGGGTTTGGTGTTCAAGATCCAAACCCTCCAACGTTCGCTTGAGGAGTGCAACGATGCAAACAGTCAAATGGGTAGCTGCCGCGGGTGTGTTGGGTGTGGTGCTGGCAGGTGCCGTACAGGCCGGCAGCCATGACGCGGAGAAAGACATCGTCGATACCGCCGTCGCGGCGGGGCAGTTCGAAACCTTGGCGGCCGCGCTGGACGCGGCGGGGCTGGTGGAGACCCTCAAGGGCGAGGGTCCCTTCACCGTTTTTGCTCCCACCGACGAGGCCTTTGCCGCCCTGCCCGAAGGCACCGTGGAGGCGTTGCTGCTTCCCGAGAATCGCGAGCAGCTCCAGTCCGTGCTGACCTATCACGTGGTGCCGGGTAAGGTCATGGCCGCGGATGCCATCAATCTCGATAGTGCAACTACTGTACAAGGCCAGGACATCACCATTACCACCATGGACGGAAGTGTGATGGTCAACGACGCCACCGTGATCCAGGCCGACATCGAGGCCAGCAATGGCGTGATCCATGTCATCGATGGCGTGCTGCTACCCGAGTGATACGCACGAGTGCGGGGCGCATTGGCTTGCCACCCTTCGGGGTGGCTTTTTTGCCTGGCCTTTCATCGAGCCCGGCTAGCCTCGCCGCAATGGCGAAGGATGAAGTCACGGGCGTCGCGTTTGAGCCGCAGCGCCGCGTTCCAGTCGCTGCCGTCGGGCATCAGCGGTGCGCCCACATGCAGCGAGACCTTGCCGGGATGCGGGCGCCACTCCTTGCCCCGCAGCAGCTGGCGCGTTCCCCGAATGGCCACCGGAACTACTGGCACGCCGGCATGAGCGGCGGTGAGAAAGGCGCCCATGTGGAAATCGTCGAGGCCGGGTTCGGCATGGAAGGTACCTTCGGGAAAGATGGCGAGCGTGTCGCCGGCTATCACGGCCTGTTCCACCTCCTGCATGTCCCGTTCCGCCTGGCGTGGGTCGAAGCGCTCGACGAACAGTGCGCCCATATGGCTCAGCGGCAGGCGAGTCAGGAGACGGCGCTCAAGCTCCTCCTTGGCCAGGTAACGCAGACTGCATGGCAGGGCGGCGGTGAGCACCAGCACGTCCAGGTAGCTGGCGTGGTTGGCGACCAGCACGAAAGGGCGCTCGCGGGGCAGTTGCTCCAGGCCATGCGCCGCCAAGCGTATGCCGCCCAGGGCGGCCATGCCGCGAGTGAGGTAATGGGCCAGCCGCCAGCGCCAGGTCAGCCGCGGCAGGAGTAGGCCGACCAACGCGAACAGGCTGAGGCCCAGGCCGAAGATCGACCATGCATAGATGTAATAAGCCCAATCGCCAACCCTGCCGAGAGCCTGCAGCAGCCGCTTGAAGCCGGCACGCAGTGTCAAGCGGGTCAATTGCCGCCAGAGTGGGGGAGCGCGCTCACCGAGGCAGCCCTGGCGGTAATGCTCACGAGTCGCGGCACGGCGGATCTTGCCGCTGGAGGTCTTGAGCACGGAGTGAGGTGGCACCAGGCAGATCTCGTCGGCCGGCACGTTGACGATATCGACCACGGTATCGGCGATGGCGCGTTGCAGCTCGCGACGCCGCGCTGGGTCTTGCTCCTGGGTTTCGGCCACCACGACCAGCGACTCGACGCCAGTCTCGGGGTCGGGATCGCCGAATACTGCCACGCACCCCTTGCGGATACCTTCCAGGCGGCCGACGGCGGATTCGATGTCGTAGGGGTAGATGTTGCGGCCGCCGCGTACCAGTACGTCCTTGCGACGCCCACTGATGTGCAGGTCGCCGTCGGCGAGATAACCGCGGTCGCCGGTGCGCAGCCAGTCGCCGTGGCGCAGCTTCTCGCTCTCCTCGGGATTGTCGAAGTAGCCGTCGGTGGCCGAGGGGCCCCTGAATTCGATGTCGCCCTCTCGGCGCTCGCCGAGTTCGCGACCCTGGTCATCGACGATGCGCAGCGCATAGCCGGGTAGTGGAGGGCCGCAGTTGACGAAGCACTGTGCGGCCGCGGCGTCCTGTTCGGGCGAGGCCTCGCCGCGTTGGGAGAAACGCTCGCGATTGACGCGGTCGACGATCACGCCGCGTCCGGGCCGGGCCACGCACAGCCCGACCGCCGTCTCGGCCAGTCCGTAGACCGGCATCAGCGCGTTGTGTCGTAGGCCGCAGGGTGCCAGGCACTCGGTGAACTGCTCCATGGTCTGAGCGCTGACCGGCTCCGCGCCGTTGAAGGCGACCCGCCAACTACTCAGGTCGAGATGCTGGGTCCGCTCCGGCGTCATGGCGCGCAGGCACAGCTCGTAACCGAAATTGGGCGCCCCGGAGATGGTGCCACGGTGGCGGTCGATCAACTCCAGCCAGCGCAGCGGATGCGAGAGGAAGGTCAGTGGCGACATCACCACCAGCGGAATGGCGTAGTAGAGGCTGGCGAGCCAGGCGGCGATCAGTCCCATGTCGTGGTAGAGCGGCAACCAACTGACGAAGACATCGTCCGGGGTGGCTTCGAGGCGTTTCCCCATGGCGCGAATGTTGGCCAGCAACTGGGCATGGGTGAGCCGCACGCCCTTGGGGTCGCCGGTGCTGCCGGAGGTGTACTGCAGCAAGGCCAAGTCGTCGGGGTCGGGGCGCCGTGGCTCGCGGTCGGCTTGCCGTTCGCCAAGGTCGGCGAGCGTCACGATATGGCGAAGGTGGGGGCTTCGGCATGCAGCAGGTGAGCCACCGAGCGCGCTTCGGCAACGGTGATCAGCAGGCCGGCCCCGGCATTGTTCAGAATGCGCCCGTGGCGCCGTAGATGCTCCTCGAGCTGGGCGGGTCGGGCAGGGGGATAGATGGGCACCGGCACGGCGCCGGCCCTGAGTACACCGAAGAAGGCGATGAAATAATCGCGAGACGTCGGCAGCATCAGCGCGACGCGGTCGCCTTGACTGACGCCCCGTGATGCCAAGGCCGCGGCAACGCCCTGGGCTTCCCGGTCCAGGTCGGCATAGCTCATCACCTGTGGCTGATCGTCGTCGCCATAGAGATAGAGATGAGGACGCTGCGGGTGTTGCTGAAGGTGCCAGTCCATCGCCTCGTTCAGCGTAGTAGCGGCATGAGGCTGGTCTTCTGCGGAATCGCTGGCGGCGGGAGTGGGGGAGTCGGAGCAGGCTTTCCCCGCGATTCAGACGAGACGTGGGTCGTCTGCGGCTGGGCCTGCAGCAGTTCGAGCAGTGCCTTCGGCGTTTCGGCCAGCAGCGCCGATTCCGGCAGGCGAATGCCGAAGGCCTGTTCCACTCGCAGCAACAACTCCGATCGGGCGAGGCTGTCCAGTCCCAAGTCGCGGTCCAGGCGCGAGTCCAGGTCGATAGGAGCGGCATTGCTACGGTCGGGTCGCGTTTCTCGAACCAGTGTCTCGAGCAGAGCCAGCAAGCGTTCTTGCGCATCGCGTGAACCGTGGCGATTCGCCATATGTCACCTCCAATGGGTGCCTCTTGGGCAATTGACTCCGACATGGCATGGTTTCTCCATCGCGGTCGTCATCGAGGCCTGGTGATCAAGGAGAGAATCATGGAACAGGCGCTTGAAACACTACTGAAGACGCGCGGGCTTTCGCCCCGGGGAACGCTGCGTGCGCTCGGAGGCGGCGACATTGCCGCCGTCTACTGGTTGGAAACCTCCGGCGGACCGGTGGTGGTCAAGCGCGACAACGCCGAGCGGCTCAGCGGCGAGGCGGATGGCCTGCGGGCGCTGCGCAAGGCCATCACTGTCCTGATCGTGCCCGAGGTACTGGCACTGGGCGACGGCTGGTTGGTCATGGAGGCGCTGCAATCCAGCTCGCGCTCGACGGGCTCCGCCGTGGCGCTGGGCCAGGGGTTGCGTCAGTTGCATTTGCACACCGCGAGCGAGCACGGATGGCCGCGGGACAACGCTTGTGGCCGTACCCCGCAGCCCAATGCGCCGTTCGCCGATGGCCGCGTCTTCCAGCGTGAGCGTCGCCTGCTGCCGCTGGCTCGAGCCTGTCATGAGCGCGGCCTGCTGGACTACCGGCTGCGTGGGCGTATCGAAGCCGTGGCGGGCGCCCTGGAGAGCTGGCTGCCCGATGCGCCGGCGAGCCTGCTGCACGGCGACCTGTGGTCGGGCAATGTGCTGCATACGCCTCAGGGGCCGGCGGTCATCGACCCTGCGGTGTATCGCCATTTCCCCGAGGTGGATCTCGCCATGTTGACGCTGTTCGGCGCGCCCGGCGAGGCTTTTTTCGAGGCCTACTGGGATGGCGACGCACCGCTCGACTGGCCACGACGAGAGGCGCTGTTCCAGCTCTATCCTCTGCTCAACCACCTGCTGTTGTTCGGTGGCGGCTATCGGGATGCAGTCGAACGGGCCGTGGGACGAGTCGAGCAGGAGTAAATTCGAAAGACCGTTTGATGATGCTTGCCCGGCTTGCCTTTGGCTACATACACTCAAGCATGTTTGTTAGCTTGCTCAAGGAAGAGACACATGTACCGAGGCATTGGCGGTTTTCTCTGCGCGCTGACGCTGGCGCTGGGATGGCTGGTGACGACACCGGCCATGGCGGGGCCAGGGGTGCTGACTCTGCAGATAGACAACGATGGCATGGTCAGCAGCGACGACGACAACTACACCTCCGGCGTGGCGCTCATGTGGACGCGGGCGACGCGCGAACAGAACTGGACGCAGCGCGTTGCTGGCGGGCTCCCGCGGGGCTGGCTCGACCGCATCGATGCGTTGAGCTATCACCTGAGCTATCGCATGTATACACCGGTGGAGGTGGAGCGGCGCGATCTCATCGAAGACGATCGGCCCTACGCCGGCCTGGTGTTGGGTGGCTTGAGCCTGTATGGCCGGCAGCCATTGAGCGATGCCTGGCAGCGCGAGGAGGCGCTGCAGTTCGATATCGGTGTGGTCGGCCCCGCCACCTCCGCCGACCGCGTTCAGCGTGAAGTGCATCGTTTTACCAGGAGTCAGCGTCCCCGCGGCTGGTCGCACCAGTTGGGCAACGAACCCATTCTCAATGCTTCCTACCGGCGCCACTGGTGGCATCGCCAGTCGTTGGGCAGGCTGGAGCTGCAACATGGCCCGGAGCTGTCGGCTTCACTCGGCAATTTGCTGGTGCAGGCCGGAACGGGCTACGGCCTGCGTCTTGGCCAGGGGCTGGACAACGCCATGGGGTGGCCCTCGCTCGGTGTGGAGCGGGGCGGCTATCGGCAGGTGCCGGTGTCGTCGGGCATCGGCTGGCATCTCTTCGCTTCCCTGCACGGGCGCTATGTGGCGCATAATCTGCTGCTCGACGGCAATACCGTACGTGACAGCCACTCGGTCGAGCGTCGCGAACTGGTCGGCGACGCCGTGCTGGGCGTGGCGCTGAGCTGGGAGCAATGGGAGGTGAGCCTGGCGCACGTGTGGCGCAGCAAGGAGTTCGAGGAGCAGCAGAACAGCACCGCTCACGGCGCACTCTCACTGAGCTATCGGTTCTGACCTTTGCGCTGTCGGTGTTGACACCGCCTCGCCTCGGTCACGAGCCGGCCTATACTGGAAGCCTGACCGGCCGTGGGCGGGCGTGCAATCAGCGCTGGGGAGCACCATGAACGAGCAAAGTCCATTACGGCGAGTGATCTGGCTGGCGCCGATACTGGCGGCATGGCTCGCCGTGAGTGCCGCCGCTGCGCCGGGCTCCGGCGAGCGAGCCCATGCTCCCGGCTTCCAGCCGGTGCTCTCTCCGCTGGTCTGGCATCGTGAACACTGGCGCCGACGTAGCCAGGATCCTGCCTTCACCCTTGAGCTGCCCTGGGCGCTCTTCGATCCCTATTTTTCCTGGGGCCATGCTCCGCGGCCGGGTGAGCCACTACGCCCTGACGCCGTGCACCAGCGCGAGCGTGGCGACATGTGGCGTGACGATGTGGTGGGCTCCGGCAGCGGTGGGCGCATCGAAGTTCATCCCGAAGGACGCATTCTGCGCAGCCGGCCACGCAACGAGTGAGCCGCTTCCTTGGATTTACATCCATACACGCATGAATGTAAAATTCGCCGACCTTCGACGAATCAACGGAAACGACGCATATCATGAAAAGAATATCTCGACTTGGCCGGGCCGCCCTGATGGGTCTGGCCGCCGGCCTGTTGCTGGCCGCTTGTGGCCAGGAGGAGAATGCGCAGGCGCAACAGCAGCAGGCGGCCCCGCAGCGTCAACCGCATCCCGTCGAAGTCGTGGCCATCCAGCGCCAGGACATCGCGCTGGAGAAGTCCTATCCCTCGCTGTTGCGTAGCGACGATGAAGTCACCCTCGTGGCCCGTATCACCGGCACGCTCGAGGAGCGCCATTTCGAACCCGGCGAGCAGATCGAAAGAGGGCAGCGGCTTTTCTCCATCGAGCCGGATGTCTATCAGGCGGCGGTGAATCAGCACGAGGCCAACCTGCAGAGCGCCCAGGCCGAGCTTTCCCGCGCCCAGCGCGATGCCGAGCGCTTCGAGCGCCTGCTGAGTCAGAACTCGGTGAGCCAGCAGCAGGTCGACCAGGCCCGTGCCGAGCTGGGGGTGGCGCGTGCCGCGGTGGCCCAGGCTGAGGCCGCGCTGGCCAGTTCCCGTATCGACCTGGAGTATGCCGAGGTCACCGCGCCGGTGTCGGGCGTGATCGGGCTATCGCAGATCAACGTCGGCAACCTGGTGAGCCCCGGTACCGTCCTGGCTACCATCACGCCGCTCGATCCGCTGGAAGTTCGCTTCCAACTGCCCCAGCGCGACGCCCTCGAGCTGCGTCAGCAGCTCAGCGAGCAAGGTGACGAGTCGATTCGCGCCATCCTCAACGTGCCGGGTGGCAGCGGCGCGGCTGCCAGAACCCTGGAAGGGCGGCTCGATTTCCTCGGTTCGCGGGTCGACGAGCGCACCAGCACGATCCAGGCCAGCGCCACCTTCGCCAACCCCGACGCGCAGGTACTGCCTGGCCAGTTTGCCCGGGTCAGCCTCGATGGGCTCAAGCGCTTCGACGTGCTGGCGGTGCCCGAGATCGCCATTACCCAGGGCCTGATGGGGCCGCAGGTGTTCGTCCTCGACGAGGAGAATGTGGCCCGGGCCCGAACCGTGGAGCTGGGCGAAGTGGCAGGACCGTGGCAGATCATTCGCGATGGCCTGGAACCTGGCGAGCAGGTGGTAGTCGGCGACCCGGCCGGCATCGAGCCTGGCACGCCGATCGACCCGCAGCCCTTTGACGGCGACGCGGAAGAGCTGGTGGAAGCGGTGGAGCAGGCCGAAGCCGAGGCCGAGCAGGAAGCTGCCGAGGCCATGCAGGAGCAGCAGGCCGCCGAGGCCATGCCGGGGGAGGAAGCCGCTGAGGGCGGCGAGGACGACGCATGAATTTCTCCAACTTCTTCATCAAGCGCCCGATCTTCGCCACGGTACTGGCGATCATCCTCACCGTGATGGGGGTGGTGAGCATGCGGGTGCTGCCCATCGAGCAGTATCCCAGCGTGGTGCCGCCCACGGTGTCGGTGCGGGCCCAGTTCCCCGGCGCCGATGCCGAAACCGTGGCGCAAACGGTGGCCGCGCCGCTGGCCGAAGCGATCAACGGCGTCGAGGACATGCTCTACATGACCTCGACCAGCGCTGACAACGGCGTGATGAGCCTCGACGTGGCGTTCAACATCGGCACTGACGGCGACATCAATACCATCAACGTCAACAACCGGGTGCAGGGGGCGTTGTCGCGCCTGCCCGAGGCGGTCCAGGCCCAGGGCGTGACCGTGGAACTGCGCTCCAGCTCGATCCTGATGCTGGTGGCGCTGATTTCGCCGCAAGGCGACTACAACAACGTCTTCATGCAGAACTACGCCACGCTGAACATTCTCGATGAGCTACGCCAGGTACCCGGCGTGGGCGAGGCGGAAGTGCTCGGCGGCGGCGAGTTTGCCATGCGCGTATGGATGGACCCCGACAAGCTGGCCCAGTACGACCTGACTCCTACCGAGGTGGCGCGGGCCATTCGTGCCCAGAACACCGAGGTGCCGGCAGGCAGCCTGGCCGCCACGCCCCAGCGCGATCCGCGGGCGTTCACTTATACCATCACCGCCGGCGGGCGCCTCAATGACGTCGAAGACTTCCGCAACATCTTCCTGCGCACCAACCCGGACGGTTCGGCGCTGCGCCTCGACGACGTGGCGCGCATCGAGCTGGGCGCCTCCTTCTACGGCGTGGAGGCGCGGCTGAACGGTGCCACCATGACGCCGATCATCATCAACCAGCAGCCCGGCGCCAATGCGCTGGAGACGGCCCAGGCGGTTCACGACACCATGGCCGAGCTGGAGTCGCGCTTCCCGCCGGGGCTCGAGTACGTGGTGCCCTACGACACCACGCTGTTCATCGGCGCCTCGGTGGATACCGTGACCCATGTTTTTATTGAGGCCTTCCTCATCGTCGGCGTGATCCTGTTCATCTTCCTGCAGAACTGGCGCTTCACGGTAATCGCGATGTCGGTGGTGCCGGTGTCGGTACTGGCCACCTTTGCCGGGTTCTTCCTGTTCGGCTTCTCGATCAACCTGCTGACGCTATTCGCTCTGGTGCTCTCCATCGGCATCGTGGTCGACGACGCCATCCTGGTGGTGGAGAACGTCGAACGCGTGCTCAGCGAGGACGACGAGATCACTGTGACCCAGGCCACCATCCGCGCCATGCGGGAGGTGGGCGGCCCGGTCATCGCCACCTCGCTGATCATGGCGGCGGTGTTCGTGCCGGTGGCTTTCCTGGGCGGCTTCACCGGGCAGATCTACCAGCAGTTCGCCCTCACGGTGGCGATCTCGGTGGCCTTCTCGGCGTTGATGGCGCTGACCTTCACCCCGGCGCTGTCGGCGATCTTCATCAAGCACAAGCCGAAGGGAGTGGGGCAATCCAAGCTGAAGCGGGCGCTCAACACGCCGCTACGGCTGTTCGACCGGCTGTTTGCCGGCATCACCGCCGTGTACATGCGGCTGGTCAAGGCGCTGGTGCGCTTCTGGGGGCTGGCGCTGCTGCTCACCGGGCTGGTCATCGGCGGCTCCTGGTGGCTCTACCAGATCACGCCCTCGACGCTGGTGCCCGAGACCGACCAGGGCATCGTGCTGGCCAGCGTCCAGTTGCCCGATTCCGCCTCCCTGGCGCGCACCCAACGCTACATGGACGAGCTGAGTTCGCGCATCGAGGAGATCCCCGGGGTGCAGTACTCCACCGCGGTGGCTGGCTACGACATCCTCTCCAGCGCGGTCAATACCGCACGCGGGATCATGTTCATCAACATGGAGCCCTGGGAGGAGCGCGAACTGACCGCCACCGAGCTGGTGGGACGGATCATGCAACTGGGCGCGGAGATACCCGGCGGCTCGGCGATGGCGTTCAACGTGCCGCCGATCATGGGGCTCTCGACCACCGGCGGCTTCACCGGCTATCTGCAGTCCTTCGGTGGCGCCTCGCCCCAGGAGCTGTTCCAGGCCTCGGTGCAGGTGATGCAGGCCGCCAACCAGCATCCCGCCCTGCAGCAGGTGTTCACCACCTTCAACGTCAACGTGCCGGGATATCGAGCAGCGATCGACCAGCAGAAGGCATTGAGCTACGGCGTGGCGCTGGAGGACCTGAACGCGACCCTGTCGAATACCTTCGGCAACGGCTTCGTCAACTTCTTCAGCTACCAGAACCGCAACTTCCAGGTCTACCTGCAAAACGAGGATGCCTTCCGCAAGACGCCGGACGACGTCAGCAATGTCTACGTGCGCGGTGGCGACGGCGAGCGGATACCGCTTTCGGAGTTCGTCACCTTGGAGCGTCAGGCCAAGCCGGCGGTGGTGTCGCGCTTCGGCGTCTACCTGGGGGCACAGTTCCAGGGCGGCCCCGCGCCGGGCTATAGCTCCGGCCAGGCGATCGCCGCCATGGAGGAGATCGTCGAAGAGACCTTGGGCGGCGGCTGGGGAATGGGCTGGACCGGTACCGCCTACCAGGAGAGTCAGCTCGGCAATACCGCCACGCTGGCCATCGTGTTCGGCATCCTGATGGTGTTCCTGATCCTGGCGGCGCAGTACGAGAGCTGGTCGCTGCCGTTGGCGGTGCTCACGGCGACGCCCTTCGCTTTCCTTGGCGGCATCGGCGGCATCGTGCTGCGCGGGCTCGATACCAGCGTCTACGTGGAGATCGGCATGCTGGTGGTGGTAGGGCTGGCGGCCAAGAACGCCATCCTGATCGTCGAGTTCGCCGAGCTGCAGCGCAAGGAGCAGGGCAAGTCGATCCGCGAGGCGGCCATCACCGCGGCGGAGCTGCGCTTCCGGCCGATCGTGATGACTTCTCTGGCGTTCATCTTCGGCACCCTGCCGCTGGCGCTGGCCAGTGGGGCAAGCGATGTCAGCAGCCACCACATCGGTACCACCGTGGCGGTGGGCATGGCCTCGGTGGCGGTACTCGGCAGCTTGTTCGTGCCAAGCTTCTATGCTGTGATCGCCCATGTCTCCGACTGGCTGCGCTACCAGCTGCGCGGACGCGGATACCAAGAGACCGCGGCTGAGCGCTCCTGAGCGGCAAGAGCATGATACGAGGCGGGGCGTCACCGAAAGGTGGCGCCCTTTTTCATGACCTGGCGCATGCCCGGGCCAGCGCACCATGGACTAGGCTATGTCTGAAAACTGTCTGCGCTTGGCCATACGGCGTTAAAAATCAGCTCAAAGTACTCATTTACACCACGTAAACTCCGTCTTTTCGCTTATTTTTGCCTTGCGACCCACATGGATGTGGGAAGTGCGTTGGCCCGTAGGGAACGGGCCTAGCCCTGACCTTCGCTCGCCGACTTTTCAGACACAGCCTAGGCTGAAGCTGAGTGGAGCGAAAACATAAGGAGGCCGTCATGGAAGCGCTGCGTCAGATCGCCCTGAGTTTTCCCGTCGTCGTCTTCAGCGCGCTGCTGCCATTGGTGTTGCTCTATTGGCTGCTGGTGTTGCTGCGCCTGGCGCCGCTGGAGCTATTCGCTCGTGACAGCCTGAAGGGCGACCACCTGGCGAGTACCATGGTGGCTCTTGGCTTCGCCGGGGTGCCGGTCTCCTTTGCCCTCAGCGTGCTGCTGGGGCTGGCTGGGGCGGTGACCCTGACGGTAGAGCTGCTGGTGCTGCGCTGGCTGCCACTGGGGCTGTTTCGCATCCCGGTCGGGGTGGCGGTGCTATGGGCGGCATTCGTGCTTGCCTCTCCTGTGGCGGCGATGGTGTGCCACGGGGTGCAGCGGCGCTTCCATCGGGCGAAGCATGCCCAGCCGCGTTGCCTGTTGGGAGAAACCGTGCAGGTAGATAACGCAGCCGATGCCGAAGGCTGGGCCACGGCTACCCTGATCGAGGACCCTGAATGCGAAGTGCGCTTGCATGCCAAGCCCGGCGACCTGCCACGCCCAGGCGAACGACGGGTACTGGTCAAGTACGTGGCCGGGGAGGACGCCTACCGCAGCGTGGCGGAGAGCCGCTACTGCGAGGCGCGCGTGTACCTGCGGCGGCTGCGCTTGGCGCAAAGCGGTAGAGCCGGCGCGAGCCATAAAGGCGCCGAGGCGCCCCTGTAACCTCTTGCCTAGGAGGAAGAGCGCAGCAACTGCAGCTGCGTTTCGATGAGCTGCGCGCCTCGCTCGTGCAGGCTGAAGGTCTCATAGTTGCGCAGCCAGTCGTGGAACAGGCCGCCGAGCATGGCCTGGAACAGACGCGCGGCGATTTCCGGAGGCACATCGTCGCGCAAATGGCCGAGCCGGGCAGCACACTCGAAGTAATCGAGCAGGGCGCCGCACGCTTCCTCGGCTATCTCGTTCTGCATGGCCAGCGGATCGATCTCGGCGAACGTCTCGCAGTGGTGAATCAGGATGGCGTGCACTCGCCGGTAGCGGGGCTGCTCCAGCCGTTCGAAACCGCTCAGGCAGGCCAGCCGGATGGCTTCCAGCGGCTGCTGGGCGAGCCCCGGGTCGCCGATCTCCTCGACGAGTTCCTGGAAAGGCATGCGTACGCGTTGCAGCATGGCCCGAAACAGATCGGCCTTGTTCTTGAAGTGCCAGTAAACGGCACCGCGGGTCATGCCGGCATGGCGGGCTATCTGCTCCAGCGAGGTGCGGGCGACACCGCGCTCGAGAAAGACCGCTTCGGCGGCATCGAGCAGGGCTTCGCGCGTGGCAGCGGCTTCCGCCTTGGTACGTCGGGCCATGTGGGGATCGTCTCTCCTCGAACCTGCCGTTTCCCGTTATTCTACCGCAGTGTAATCGAACTTACATACACGGGTGTATGGAATTATTCTTAACCTCGCTCGCTGGAGTGGGCTTGCTTTCCCTCGTATTCCACGAAGTGGCAGGGTATAACGAGTCGAACACTGTTCCTTTTTTAGGGAGAGCCGATGCCCGAGCCGCTTTCGAACTCGCCGGCGCCAGGATCAAGCCTGGTAGCCGCCTACAGGTCGACGTGCCGGTCGCCAAGCTCTACACCCATGCCCCGCTGCACATTCCTGTGGAAGTCGTGCACGGACGCCGCCAGGGGCCGGTTCTGCTGGTCTGCGGAGGCATCCACGGCGATGAGATCAACAGCGTGGAGATCGTGCGCCGCTTGATGCGCTCGAAGCAGATCCAGGGGCTGCACGGCACCCTGATCGCCGTACCTATCGTCAACGTATTCGGTTTCATGCAGCACAGCCGCTACCTGCCGGACCGGCGCGATCTCAACCGCTGCTTCCCCGGCAGCGAGACCGGCTCGCTGGGAGCCAGGGTAGCGGCGCTGTTCCGCGAGCAGATCGTCGACTATGCCACCCACATCATCGACCTGCATACCGGTGCCATTCACCGCACCAACCTGCCTCAGATCCGCGCCCAGCTCAGCCCCGGCAGCGAGACCGAGCGCATGGCCAACGCCTTCGGTGCGCCGGTGATTCTTAATGCCGAATTGCGGGAGGGTAGCTTGCGCCACTACGCCCAGGGGCGGGGTATTCCGGTGCTGACCTACGAGGCGGGCGAGGCGCTGCGCTTCGACGAGTGGGCGATTGCCCCGGGCGTACGCGGTGTGCTGCGGGTCATGCGTCGGCTGGGCATGCTGGGGGGCGAACACCGCCGCCGCCCGCCGCCGGCGGCCGAGGTGGCCAACGGCTCGAGCTGGGCACGGGCTCCCATCGACGGCATCCTGCGCCCCAAGGTGCGTCTCGGTGCGCGGGTGGCCAGGGGCGACGTGCTGGGCAAGGTGGCCGACCCCTTCGGCAACGCCGAAGCCTCGATCAAGGCCATGGCCGACGGCATCGTGATCGGCATGAGCCGCCTACCGCTGGCCAATGAAGGCGAGGCGCTGTTCCATATCGCCCGCTTCGAGGCGATCGAGGAGGCCGAAAGCGCCATCGAGACCTTTCATTCCAGTCTCGAGCCACCCCGGATCCACTTTACTGAAGCAGGCCGCCTCAGGCGGTTTCGACCTGGCGCGCGCAGCTCTCCGGCACCAGGCTCAGGGCATCGTCGTATACCCGCAGGCAGGCGCCGTCGAGATGGCCGTTCTCGGAGAGGTGGCGGCGGAAGCGACGCCCGCCCGGCTGGCCCTGGAACAGGCCCAGCAGGTGGCGGGTCACGTGGTTGAGCTTGGCGCCTTCTTCGAGCCGGCGGGCGATGTAGGGGCGGAAGGCGCGGGCGGCGGCGTGGCGGCTCACGGCGGGCCCGGGCTCGCCGTAGAGCGCCTGGTCCACCCCGGCGAGCAGCCAGGGGTTCTGGTAGGCCTCGCGACCGACCATCACGCTGTCCACGTGACTCAGCTGCTTGCGGCATTCGTCGAGCGTCTTGATGCCGCCGTTGATGCCGATGTGCAGCTCCGGGCGGCTGGCCTTCAGCCGGTGCACGCGGGGATAGTTGAGCGGCGGGATGTCGCGATTCTCCTTCGGCGAGAGCCCTTGCAGCCACGCCTTGCGCGCATGCACGATGAACACCTCGCAGCCGGCATCCGCCACCTGGGCGATGAAGCGCTCCAAATCGGCATCTTCGTCCTGATCGTCGATACCGATGCGGCACTTCACCGTGACCGGGATCTTTACCGCCTCGCGCATGGCGCGTACCGCTGCTGCCACCTTATCCGGGTGGCCCATCAGACAGGCGCCGATCATGTTGTTCTGCACCCGGTCGCTGGGACAGCCGACGTTGAGGTTCACCTCGTCATAGCCCCATTCCTCGGCAATCGCCGCGCACTCCGCCAGCTCGCCTGGATCGCTACCGCCCAGCTGCAGTGCAATGGGATGCTCCACCTCGTCATAACCGAGGAAGCGCTCGCGAGGGCTGCCATGCAGGATGGCGCCCGTCGTCACCATCTCGGTGTAGAGCAGTGCCTGGCGGGTGAGGGTGCGGGCGAAGGCTCTTTGGTCCCTCGTCGTCCAGTCCATCATGGGGGCCACCGAAAACCGGCGCGCCCGTGCCAGCGGGTCGTTTCCAGTCGTGTTGCTCATCGATGGCCTCCAGAGGTCCTGCCGTCGTTACCGTTTGATCCTGCTCATTTCGCCTTGTGCCTGCGTTCGGTACTATTTCGGTACTATCGAGACAACGACCGCCGAGACAACAACCGTTAAGGTATCGATACGTAACCGGCTCGCCGGACGCCGCATAATGCGCAGCGTGACGAGCAGGGAGCAGAAATGAGATGGCCGGCTATTGTACGCAAGAAGGAGCGGCGCGCCCAGAGACATAAAAGCCCCCACGCTGGTGAGGGCTTTTCGTTCATAAGTGTCAACTAGCCTGAGCGAGCCTTGGCTGAGCCGGCCCGGTAATGATGCACAGAGGGTATGATCAACTCTGCCGGCAGCGCTACTTCCGCTTCCTCATGAACGGGAGCACTTTGGCCATGGCATCCGCGAGCACCTGGTCGAGCGGTTTGTGCTCCAGGCTGATGGCGGCTCGCGCGGCGGTATAGGTTCCTTTGTACTCCCGGGCGATTTCGCTGTCGCTCATGCTGTCGGGTAGCTGCTCCTTCTCGCGGATGACGTCGATGACGGCCTTGTCCATGTTGTCCTCCATTGAAGCCATTCCCTTCGAGCGTAGTGCATATCGCCAGGCCGCGGCAGGGCATCCCTCATAGGTGCGATAGGCCACGCTGCCGCTCGGCGTCGATCAGATCGGGCTGCCTTACGCCGCCTTGCTGATGAGCAGCCTTGCGACAGATACGCTGCAGAGTATGGTCGGAAGGGCTGGCCCAGCCGGCAAGGTGCTCACGTAAGCTATCTCGTACAAACGCGAGGCGGATCTCTTACCGCGTTTGATATCCTGGGTTAAACCGCTTTTCTGCAGAAGCGACTATCTTGGTGTTGACGGACGAGGGAGAGTCCGACAGGGAAGACGAGCGACGGAGCGCTCAGAACCAAGGATGCTTGGGCAGGAAGCCCGAGGTTGGTTGATAAGGATGCGTTGATTGGAAGCCCGGCCTCAGTGGCCGGGCTTTTTTCTGTAGGCCGCTTTCTGCTTCTGCGGTACAGCCCATTATGCGAAGTGGCGCCCTTCGGCCGTGATCGTCAGGATCAAGGGAAGCGTCGATGGAAGGCCCTGGGCAGGGATGCTCTGGACTTCAAAACGATCGATCGTTCAGCTCCGGCGTTCCGTTACGCTTTGGAACACTCCTTTTCCTAAGTTTCCTTGATATGGGGTGAGGCCGAACTATCCTGAAGACGTACACAAGGCATGGAAGCTTCAAGGCAGGACGCCTTGCTGGGCGGGAAGCCCGACGGAAGGAACAGGGAAGGCCGCGCGAGACAGGATGTCACTTTGGCCAGGGAGTTCCAGAAGTCATTTTAGTCTTCGACCCTCGTGGGTGTGATACGAAAGCCCCCTTGCCCAGGCAAGGGGGCTGTCTTTTTCCGACTCATGACCATCAGACCTATACGAGAGGAGACATCGGATTGGCGGAAGGCTGACCGTAACCGGTAGCGCCTGACGATACTGCTATTCACTCTCATGTCGCATTCGTATTACAGCTCCTATCGGCGATTTCTTACAAACCAAAGCGTCAAAGGTAGCTTTTTTTTCTCTCCCGATCTGTCAAGATTTGCCTGGTCGAGCCAGGGAGGCTCCTAAGGAAGAAGGCGCCAGGAAGGCTTGGTATTCAGGGAGTTGTGGAAGGGATGCCGAGCGGTGTGGAGGGAGTCGGAAAGAGCCCGGCTATATAGCCGGGCTTGCCTCTTTCTTCGTGTAACCTACTGAAGCGATGGGAAAAATCATTGCAGGAGCAGGTTGGTTGAACGTCGAGGCTACTCTATTCGGCAATGCTGCGGTGGAAAGGCCTAGGGGTATTGATAAAAGCTTTTGCCCTATAGCAGTCCATGAATTTTGAACATTTGCCATGCTGCTTACCTGGCACTAAGGTGATCAACATCTCGCAAGGATGCGGGGAAGATGGAACGCCGAGCAGAGGAGGCTCGATGACGCCAAGGATGCATGACAGGATGTCATGGTGAGCTGGAAAGGAACCAAGGTTTGAGGCCCGGCCGTGTGCCGGGCTTTCTTTTTGTCTGTGTTTTTGTTGCAAACTCCCTTCGCTCGGTATGATCTCGTAAGCAAGTTGTTTCGGAGTGGTGGCATCTTGAATGCCTGAGTAACTTTGGGAATGGTTCCTATACAAAAATTTAACTCAGATTGATTTGCTTGTCCTCTCTCGGTGGCACTGTGGAGTGAATACCGGGACGGCTGGTGGCCAGGGAAACATGGCTAGCCAAGCACCCGCAGGCGATCGAAGCAGTCGGGCAGCATCCCGTGAGCGGTCGTAGCCTCTTGCTTGTTCGCTATTGGCACGGCCGGGAGTCACTCCTCTGTCTCGGATATGAGAGGCCTGTGCCAATCAAGCTTCCCCCGGTGAGTGCCCACACGCTCCATGTGCTATGTAGAAAGAACAAGCGCATTCTCTGGAGGTGGGTAATGGAACAGCGTCAGGAGCTGCTCGAAACTCTGCGCGATGAGCTGATCGAGCGCGTGGACCGCTACAAGGTGCACAAGATGCGCCTCGAAAACCCTCTCGATCGGGACATGGAAGAGCAAGCCATCGAACTCGAGAATGAAGATGTGATCGATGCCCTGGAGGACGAGGCGGAAGAGGAGCTGCGTCAGGTCATGCATGCGCTCGAGCGTATCGAGGAGGGTGAAGGCGAGCTGTGTGAGCGCTGTGGCGAGCCGATCGATGCCCGTCGCCTCGAGGTAATTCCCTACGCCACGCTTTGTCTCGACTGCGCCGAATCGGAGGGCGAGCCCTAGCTGTCCGGACAGGACTTGCCGCCAGCCTGAATGTTAGGCTAGGAGAGTACTGTTTGGTCAGGAGAAGGGCATGAAGGCGTGGCGTCGATCCTGCGTGGGGCTGATGGCAGTGCTGTGGCTGTCGGGCTGCGGTGGCGATGGCAATGACACGACAGCGGAGGAAGAGGCGCAGCCTGAGCCGGCGACCGATGTCGCAAGTGAGCCTGTCCCGGAACCGGTCGAGGTGGACCCGCTGCAGGTCGAGATCAATGCATCGGCCTCTTTGCGCAGCGACCGTCGGCTCATGGTGCAGGGTGAAACCAATTTGCCGGAGGAAACCCGGCTCCTGCTGGTGGTGGAGCGTGAGTTGAGCGGTGTGCGCTGGCAATCGCGCACTTCAGTAACGGACGGCCAATTTGCCGCCGGTCCCTTCGGGCCGGGCAGCGGTCTGCCCGATGGCGGTTACATCATCACGGTAAATCTGGTGGAAGCGAGTGTGCAACCCGTATCCGTGCGCGAGCGAATCGGTGCTCAGGGGGAATATCTCGAGGGGGAGTTGGTGCGTAGCTCGCGGCATGGTCTGGGTCAAGTGGCAAGCTATTCGCGGCGCTACCTGATCGGCAGTGAGCCGCGCCGGGCTACCGACCAGGTAGAGGTATTGGAGGTTGAATGAAACATGAGTGATGGCGTCGTTCAGACGCCGTCCTTGCGCCAACGAGCCAGCAGCCTGCCTACGACCTTCTCGGTTGCTTCCAGCGGAACCAGCGAGGCCTCGGAATCGCTTCCATTGCAGTACAATAGCTCGCCGCGGCTACCGTGCCGGAGTTGGCCGATATAGAGCCCCCCTGAACCCTCGATCAGGTAGTGCCCAGGCTGATCGCAGGTTTCCGTCGGACCGAACGCAGCCAGATCCCCACTTTCCAGAAAAGCGAATTCCTCTCCCGGCGCGGGCGTGACGAGATAGCACTCACCCTGCCAATCGAGGCCTGCCAGTATCTCGCCTGAGAGGCTGAGTCGGTTGGAATTGGGGGTCTGCCAGGGTGCCGGGGAGTTGCCACGCAGATACAGCGGAGCCGACGTTGTTTGTGTGTCACCTTCGAGTAGTTGACCCAGCGTACAGCCTAGGGCATCCGCCAGTGCTACCAGCCTTTCATGACCGATCTGCTTGATCGCTCCCGACTCCCAGTACGAGATAGTGACATCGGAAACGCCTACCTTCCTTGCCAGTGCAGCCTTGTTAAGGTTTGCCTGCAACCGTAAGTGTTTGATTCTCTGGCCCAATGAATCCATTTCATCAACCTGACGACTGTTGCTACAAAAGGAAGTCGATAGTCAATGATCTGTGTTAACTGTGCAAATTTAACATGTCAACGATAAATCGACTCTGAGCGCAGGCTATCACTCACGGAAAAGAATAAGAAGCATTATTAAGAATACCTCAATTCTTCCGGAATGTCTGGCTGTAAGTGGCCGGCTGTGCGGCTGTCTGTGCCGAGGCAGGTGCGTATAATGCCGCCATACCCAATCCCGTTTGGATAAGGACTCATGACTGTACGTACTCGCATTGCTCCGTCTCCCACCGGCGACCCCCATGTAGGCACGGCTTATATCGCGCTGTTCAATCTCTGCTTTGCGAGGCAGCACGGTGGCCAGTTCATTCTGCGCATCGAGGATACGGATCGGGTGCGCTCGACCCTGGAGTCCGAGCAGATGATCCTCGACTCGCTGCGCTGGCTTGGGCTGGAGTGGGACGAAGGACCCGACGTAGGTGGTCCTCATGGCCCCTACCGCCAGAGTGAGCGTGGCGATATCTATGCCGAATACGCCCGCCAACTGATCGAGGCGGGACATGCCTTCAAGTGTTACCGCACCAGTGAAGAGCTGGACGAGCTGAGGGAGGCGCGCAAGGCGAGCGGTATGCATCTCGCACTCAAGCCTGCCGACCTGGCACTGCCCGAGGAGGAGGCCGCTCGACGTGAGCGCGAGGGCTGGCCCTATGTGGTACGGATGAAGGTGCCGGCCAGTGGTATCTGCGTGATCGACGACATGCTGCGCGGCACCATCGAAGTCGACTGGGCGCAGGTCGACGCGCAGATTCTGCTCAAGTCCGACGGCATGCCCACCTATCACTTGGCCAACGTGGTGGATGACCATTTGATGGGCATTACTCACGTACTGCGCGGCGAGGAGTGGATCAACTCGGCGCCCAAGCACCAATTGCTCTACGAGTATTTCGGCTGGGACATGCCGGTGTTGTGCCACATGCCGCTGCTGCGCAATCCCGACAAGTCGAAGCTCTCCAAGCGCAAGAACCCGACCTCCATCAACTACTACCGGCGCATGGGCTTCCTGCCTCAGGCGGTGATCAACTACCTGGGGCGGATGGGCTGGTCGATGCCCGACGAGCGTGAGAAGTTCAGCCTCGACGAGATGATGGCGCACTTCGACATTCAGCGGGTGTCGCTGGGCGGGCCTGTCTTCGACCTGGAGAAGCTGACCTGGCTCAACGGGGTTTATATACGTGAGGACCTGGACGATAGGGCGTTTCTCAAGGCGCTGATGGAATGGGCCTTCAACGAGGAATACATCGGCCAGATCCTGCCGCAGGTGCGCCCCCGGGTAGAGACTCTCTCTCAAGTAGCGCCATTGGCCGGTCACTTCTTCGGTGGTGTGCCTACGCTGCGTGAGAACGACTTCGAAACCGTCAAGCTGGAGCGTGAGGAACTTCTCAAGCTGTTGCAGTTCCTGGTGTGGCGCTTCGAGGCGGTGCCGGCCTGGCACAAGGAGACGCTGCTCGCCGAGGTCAAGACGCTGGCCGGGCATTTCGAACTCAAGATGAAGGAGTTCCTGGCGCCTGTCTTCATTGCCATCACCGGTTCCACGGCCAGCACCTCGGTCATGGATGCCATGGCAATCCTCGGTTCCGACATGACCCGGGCGAGGCTGCGTCACGCCATCGAAGTGCTCGGCGGGTTTCCAAGAAGCAGGCCAAGCGCTTCGAGAAGGAGTACAAGGAGCTGTAAGATGCGGCTGCGCCGCTTGAAGTAAGGAAGAGCGGCGCTTCGCCCCTTGAAGATGAGGGAAGGAAACTGTTGACGAAGATGGGGTGAATCAGTAGCATACGCCCCGTCTTCACGGCACATGTGGGGCCTTAGCTCAGCTGGGAGAGCGCGACACTGGCAGTGTCGAGGTCAGCGGTTCGATCCCGCTAGGCTCCACCAATCTTCCGTGCCGAAACGTGACGACGCTGCGTCCCATTCGTCTAGTGGTCTAGGACACCGCCCTTTCACGGCGGGAACAGGGGTTCGAACCCCCTATGGGACGCCACTTCTTCCGATTGCTCCCCTTGCTGGCTCATCGTCTCGCTAGTGCTTTTAGCACTCGGTGTATGAGTGCGTTACGGCATGTTTCCTTGCGTGAAAAGCCCATTGAAGAGGCCGTTTTTTCAGCCTTTTAGGCTTGACTTGTCCACTTGCTCAGTGTCTTGGCTTTCCTTCTGTGTGTAATTGCCCGAAGTGGCGCCAAATGAGTGTGCAGCTGCAAAAATCCATATATATCAGCAGCTTAAAATTGGTCAAAAAATAGCCAATCTAAGTGGAAGCCCCTTCTCATGCCGATCCGATGATGTTTTCTTGAGGTTGTGAACAGGGTTATCCACAGAATGTGTGGAAAACGTTCAGGCCGTCGAAAAGCCGTGATTCGCTCCGTGTAAAGTGGGCCCTGTCAAGATCGGTTGGCCACTTTTCTGGTACTTTCTCCTGAGGGGCGTCGCGGATAGGCGACGCCCCTCAGTATGTTTCGCGTGGAGTGGGTCAGTCTCGTCCGAGCGCCCGCAGTCGGCGCAGCAGCGAGGAGGTATCCCAGCGGCCGCCGCCCATGACCTGCACGTCGCCGTAGAACTGGTCGACGAGGGCGGTAACCGGCAGGCGAGCCTGAAGGCGGCGCGCCTGCTCGAGACAAATCCCCAGGTCCTTGCGCATCCAGTTGACGGCGAAGCCGTGTTCGTACTCGTCGGCGATCATGGTCTTGTGGCGATTCTCCATCTGCCAGGAGCCGGCGGCTCCCTTGGAGATCACTTCAATGACGCGCTGCTGGTCGAGTCCGGCCTGTTCGGCGAAATGCAGGCCTTCGGCCAAGCCCTGCACCAAGCCGGCAATGCAAATCTGGTTGACCATCTTGGTCAGCTGTCCGCTACCGGCTGGCCCCATCAGGGACACTGCCTTGGCATAGTGGCCGAGGGTCGTCTCGGCGCGGGCGAAATCCGCTTCCGTGCCGCCGCACATGATCGTCAGCGCGCCGTTCTCTGCGCCTTGCTGGCCGCCCGATACCGGCGCGTCGATGAAGCCGATGCCTTTCGCACGGCAGGCGCCATCGAGCTCCTCGGCGAGATCGGCCGAGGCGGTGGTGTGATCGACCAGCAGGCTGCCCGCCGCCATGCCTGAGAGTGCGCCTTGCTCGCCCACGGTGACCTGGCGAACGTCGTCGTCATTGCCTACACAGACCAGCACCAGGTCGGCCCCTGGGCGGCTTCCCTGGGGGTGGCGTGGTGGCTGCCGCCATATTCCTCGACCCAGGCCCTGGCCTTGGCTTCGCTGCGGTTGTAAACGCGCACGGTGAGCCCGGCTCGGGCCAGGTGGCCGGCCATGGGGTAGCCCATCACGCCCAGGCCGATGAAGGCGACAGTGGAAATCTGCTGTTGCATAGGGGGTTCCCTCTCGTTGATGGCAGCGCCGGGAGTCCGTCATGGCTCGCTTGGCCTGCATGCGAAGTTCGAGATGCAGAAAGCCGCCCGAAGGCGGCTTTCCAGTACGTTGAGTACGTGCGGCCAGGCCGCTTCCTGCCGACTTACTTGGCAGGATAGTCGCGTTGCGGATGGCCAGTGTAGAGCTGGCGCGGACGGCCGATCTTGTAATCGCTGGAGAGCATCTCGTGCCAGTGGGAGATCCAGCCGATGGTGCGCGACACGGCGAAGATCACCGTGAACATGTTGGTCGGGATGCCCATGGCCTTGAGAATGATGCCGGAATAGAAGTCGACGTTGGGGTAGAGCTTGCGCTCCACGAAGTACTCGTCCTCCAGGGCGATCTGTTCCAGGCGCTTGGCGATCTTGAGCTGTGGGTCGTCGATGCCGAGCTCGGCCAGCACCTCGTCGCAGGTCTCCTTCATTACCTTGGCGCGCGGATCGAAATTGCGATACACGCGGTGGCCGAAGCCCATCAGCTTGAACGGGTCGTCCTTGTCCTTGGCCTTGTCGATGAAGCGCTGGATGTTCTCTTCGGAATCGTCGCCGATCTCGTCGAGCATCTTCAGTACCGCTTCGTTGGCACCGCCGTGAGCCGGGCCCCACAGTGCGGCGATGCCGGCGCTGATGCAGGCGAAGGGGTTGGCGCCGGTGGAGCCGGCCAGGCGCACCGTGGAGGTGGAGGCGTTCTGCTCGTGGTCGGCGTGGAGCATGAAGATGCGATCCATGGCCTTGGCGTAGACCGGGTTGACCTTGTACTCCTCGCACGGATTGCTGAACATCATGTAGAGGAAGTTCTCTGCATAGCTCAGGTCGTTGCGCGGGTAGTTGAACGGCTGGCCGACGTTGTACTTGTAGGACATGGCCGCAAGGGTCGGCATCTTGGCGATCAGGCGGATGGCGCTGATCACGCGGTCCTCTTCCTGGGTGATATCCATGTGGTCGTGGTAGAAGGCCGCCAGGCCGCCAACCACGCCACACAGGATCGACATCGGGTGGGCGTCGCGACGGAAGCCCTTGAAGAAGTTGTTGATCTGGTCATGCACCATGGTGTGGTTGCGGACCCGCGACTCGAAGTCGGCGTATTGCTCGTCGGTGGGTAGCTCGCCGAACAGCAGGGTATAGCACACCTCGACGAAGTTGGACTCCTTGGCCAACTGGTCGATCGGGTAGCCGCGGTGCAGCAGTACGCCCTTGGCGCCATCGATGTAGGTGATGGCCGACTGGCAAGAGGAGGTTGCCATGAAGCCGGGGTCGTAGGTGAACAGGCCGTCGGCGCCGAGACCGCGGACATCGACCACGTCAGGGCCCAGGGTGCCTGAGTAGACGGGCAGCTCAATGGTCTTGTCCAGGCCGTCTACCGTCAGTGTCGCTTTCCTGTCAGCCATTCTGGCCTCCTCTCGAAGTCGAAGTGATCGTTAACTCATTCTTTCGCAAACCCTGTTGAAGCGCTGGCCCGCGAAAAAGGTCCGCCCACTATAGAAGCGTTCCCGGGATTGTCAATTAGGCCAAAGCGACCGGCTAATTGTACGCTGATATGGTTTGGTTACAGCATTTGTATAGAAAATGGTGCTTTGCACCACGCAAGGCCGCGAATCAGGCCGGCTTCGGAATTTTGCCCAAAAGCGTTGTGCCTCACCTGGGGTGGGGCGGGCTTGAACCATGGTCGAGTCGGGCCAGCGCGCATTTGTCACTGGGAGTTCATGTCCCTATAATCCACACCGCGCGACTGGCAGGTACTCGTTGTCATGCCCGTCCCGGCAGCGGCGAGCCCCCTACCTCAAACCACCGCCCGCTCGAGCCTGGTCCCATCGATTGGTTGAAGAGCGAGCCAAGAGAGTGTGTATAGAGCCGTGAATAGCAAACGACCCGTCAACCTCGACCTCACCACGATACAGTTTCCGCTACCCGCCCTGACGTCGATCGCCCACCGCATCACCGGCGTGATTCTGTTCGTCGGTCTCATCTTCGCCTTCTGGGCGCTCGACAAGTCGCTGTCATCTCCCGAAGGCTTTGCGGCCGTCAGGGATGCTCTGGCCAACAACATCCTGGCGAAGTTGATCGCCTGGGGGCTGTTGTCGGCACTGGCGTTCCATTTCGTGGCCGGCATCAAGCATCTGCTGATGGACGTCGGTTACGGCGTGACCCTGGAAGGTGGCGTCAAAAAGGCACAGGCCACCGTGGTCATCAGTGCCGTCCTGATCATTCTGGCGGGAGTCTGGGTATGGTAACCAACATCACCAATCTGGGTCGTAGCGGCCTTTCCGACTGGCTGATCCAGCGTGTCTCGGCCATCATACTGGCACTCTATACCGTATTCATCGTCGCGTACCTGCTGTTCAATCCCGGGCTCGACTACGCCACCTGGAGCCAGCTCTTCGCCCAGACCTGGATGCGTATCTTCTCGCTGCTGGCCTTTATCTCTCTCGCCGCGCACGCCTGGATCGGCCTGTGGACCGTTACCACCGACTATCTCAAGTCCACGCCCGTGCGCCTCGGCGCCCAGGTCGTCATCATCCTGGCCGTGTTCGTGTTCCTGGTCTGGGGCATCCAAGTTCTGTGGGGAGCCTGATTCATGTCTAACATGCGTACCTTGTCCTACGACGCCATCATCATCGGCGGTGGCGGTTCCGGCCTGCGTGCCGCGCTCGAGCTGGCCAAGTCCGGCAAGAAGACTGCCGTGCTGTCCAAGGTCTTCCCGACCCGTTCGCACACCGTTTCCGCCCAGGGCGGGATTACCTGCGCCATCGCCTCGGCCGACCCCAATGACGACTGGCGCTGGCACATGTACGACACCGTCAAGGGCGGCGACTATATCACCGACCAGGATGCGGCTGAATACATGTGCTCCGAAGGCCCCAAGGCGGTCTTCGAGCTGGAGCACATGGGCCTGCCGTTCTCGCGTTTCGACAACGGCCGCATCTACCAGCGTCCGTTCGGCGGCCAGTCCAAGAACTTCGGCGAGGGCGGCCAGGCGGCACGTACCTGTGCCGCGGCCGACCGTACCGGCCATGCGCTGTTGCACACCCTTTACCAGAACAACCTGAAGAACAATACCACCTTCCTCAACGAGTGGTTCGCGGTCGATCTGGTCAAGAACGCCAACGGTGACGTGGTGGGCTGCATCGCCATGTGCATCGAGACCGGCGAAGTGGTGCACGTCAAGTCCAAGGCCACCGTCATGGCCACCGGTGGCGCGGGCCGCATCTACGCCTCCACCACCAACGCCCTGATCAATACCGGCGACGGTATCGGTATGGCGCTGCGCGCCGGCTTCCCGATGCAGGACATGGAAATGTGGCAGTTCCACCCCACCGGTATCTACGGTGCGGGCGTGCTGGTCACCGAAGGCTGTCGCGGCGAAGGCGGTTACCTGGTCAACAAGGACGGTGAGCGCTTCATGGAGCGCTACGCGCCCAATGCCAAGGACCTCGCTGGCCGTGACGTGGTGGCACGCTCCATGGTCATGGAGATTCTCGAGGGCCGCGGCTGCGGCGAGAAGGGCGATCACGTCTTCCTCAAGCTCGACCACCTGGGCGAGGAGGTGCTCAACAAGCGCCTGCCGGGTATCAGCGAGCTGTCCAAGATCTTCGCTCACGTCGATCCGGTCAATGCACCGATTCCTGTGGTGCCGACCTGCCATTACATGATGGGTGGTATTCCGACCAACGTGCACGGTCAGGCGATCATGCAGGACGCCGATGGCAACGACCGCATCGTCAACGGTCTGTTCGCCTGCGGCGAGGCGGCCTGCGTCTCCGTTCACGGCGCCAACCGCCTGGGCGGTAACTCGCTGCTCGACCTAGTGGTGTTCGGCCGTGCGGCCGGCATGTTCATCGAGGGTGCACTCAACGAAGGCATCGAGTACCTCGACGCTTCCGACTCCGACATCGAAGCGGCGATGAAGCGCATGACCCGCTGGAACGAGTCCACCGGCGGTGAATCCGTGGCCGAGCTCAAGACCGAGTTGCAGAGCATCATGCAGAACGCCTTCGGCGTGTTCCGCCAGGAGGAGCACATGCAGGAAGGGGTCAAGAAGCTAGCCGACCTGCGCGGCCGCATCGGCGAGGCGCACCTGGCCGACAAGTCCGGAGCGTTCAACACTGCCCGCGTCGAGGCGCTCGAGCTCGACAACCTGATGGAAGTGGCCGAGGCCACCGCTATCGCGGCGCTGGAGCGCAAGGAGAGCCGCGGCGCGCACTCCCGCTACGACTATCCGGACCGTGACGACACCAACTGGCTGAAGCACTCCATGTACTTCCCGGCCGAGAAGCGGGTCGGCAAGCGCGACGTCAACTTCAAGCCGAAGACCGTCGACACCTTCGAGCCGAAAATCCGTACTTATTAAGGGGGAGTCACGAGATGCTTCAGGTATCCATTTACCGCTACAACCCGGAAACCGACTCCGCACCCTACATGCAGGAGTACCAGCTCGACACCCAGGGCCGTGACCTGATGGTCCTGAACGTGCTGGAGATGCTCAAGGCCGAGGATACCACCCTGGCCTTCCGCCGCAGCTGCCGCGAGGGCGTGTGCGGCTCCGACGGCATGAACATGAACGGCAAGAACGGTCTGGCCTGCATCACCTCGCTGTCCGACGTGGTCAAGGACAACAAGCTGGTGCTGCGTCCGCTGCCGGGCCTGCCGGTGGTGCGCGACCTGGTGGTCGACATGGGGCTGTTCTACAAGCAGTACGAGCGCATCCAGCCGTACCTGCAGAACGACGAGCCGGCGCCGGCCATCGAGCGTCTGCAGTCGCCGGAGGACCGCGACAAGCTCGATGGCCTCTACGAGTGCATCCTGTGCGCCTGCTGCTCGACTTCCTGCCCGTCGTTCTGGTGGAACCCGGACAAGTTCGTCGGCCCGGCCGGCCTATTGCAGTCTTACCGCTTCCTGGCGGATTCGCGCGACACGGCCACCCGTGAGCGCTTGGCCGAGCTGGAGGATCCGTTCAGCGTGTTCCGCTGCCGCGGCATCATGAACTGCGTCGCGGTATGTCCGAAGGGGCTCAACCCACGCGGGCGATCGGCAAGATCCGCGACATGCTGCTTGCGAATGCCACTTAAATCGTGGCGCGTAGCTTGTTATCATACTGGCCGCAGTTCGGCCGCGACGACATGTCGCGGTCGGCTCGCAGACAGCAGCAAGAGAGCCGGTGCCCGAGGTACCGGCTCTTGAGCATGGATTGCAAGGATTCCAGCCTCGCGGCTGGAGCCGCCGGGAAGTAAAGACGCCCTACCGGCAGGGCACCAGCCAAGCCGTCGCGGCTGGCCCGCGACGGCGCCGACAACACCCCATCAGTGTAGGGTGACCGAGAGATGCAACAAGGCATAATGGAGTTGATGTGGAACAGCTCCCACGTGAGCGGCAGCAACGTTCACTATGTGGAAGCGCTCTACGAGCAATACCTCGCCGACCCAGGTTCCGTGCCCGACGAGTGGCGGACCTACTTCGACCAGCTGCCCAGCGTCGATGGCAGTGCCTCCCACGATGTTCCCCTCAGTCCCGTCCGTGATCAGTTCCAGCAACTGGCACGTGCGCGCCGGGCCACCGCCGTCGCAGCCGACAGCGGTGAGAGCAAGAAGCAGGTCAAGGTGTTGCAGCTGATCAACGCCTACCGCTTCAGGGGCCACCAGAAGGCCGACATCGATCCGCTCAAGCTGCGCAGCCAGACTCCCGTTCCCGACCTCGACCTCTCCTTCCACCAGCTTACCTCGGCCGATCTGGATACCGAATTCCAGACCGGCTCTTTCTTTCTGGGGATGGACAAGGCACCGCTGCGCGAGATCGTCGACGCTCTGGAGCAGACCTACTGTCGCTCCATCGGCTGCGAGATCATGCACATCGTCGATACCGAGGAGAAGCGCTGGCTGCAGCAGCGCTTCGAGTCGGTTCGCTCGGCACCGAAGTACAGCGACGACGTGCGCAAGCACCTGCTGGAGCGCCTGACCGCTGCGGAGGGCCTGGAGAATTACCTGGCCTCCAAGTATCCGGGCACCAAGCGTTTCGGCCTCGAGGGTGGCGAGTCGTTCATCCCCATGATGGACGAACTGATCCAGCGTGCCGGCGGCTACGGGGTCAAGGAAGTCGTCATCGGCATGGCCCACCGCGGCCGTCTCAACCTGCTGGTCAACATCCTCGGCAAGAACCCTTCCGAGCTGATCGACGAGTTCGACGGCAAGAAGCTGATCGAGCGCGGCTCGGGTGACGTCAAGTATCACCAGGGTTTCAGCTCCAACGTGATGACGCCGGGCGGCGAGGTTCATCTGGCGCTGGCCTTCAACCCCTCCCACCTGGAGATCGTTTCGCCGGTGGTCGAGGGGTCGGTGCGTGCCCGCCAGGACCGCCGCGATGACTACGACGGCGTCAAGGTGTTGCCGATCAACGTGCATGGCGACGCCGCTTTCGCCGGCCAGGGTGTGGTCATGGAGACCTTCCAGATGTCCCAGACCCGTGCCTACAAGACTGGCGGCACGCTGCACATCGTCATCAACAACCAGGTCGGCTTCACCACCTCGCACCCGCAGGACACACGCTCCACCGAGTACTGCACCGATATCGCCAAGATGGTCCAGGCGCCGATCTTCCACGTCAACGGCGACGACCCGGATGCCGTGCTGCATGCCACCCAGGTGGCGCTGGACTACCGCCAGCAGTTCCGCAAGGACGTGGTCATCGATCTGGTCTGCTACCGTCGCCGCGGTCACAATGAGGCCGACGAGCCGTCCGGCACCCAGCCGCTGATGTATCGCAAGATCAAGGATCATCCCTCCTCACGTACCCTCTATGCCCAGCGTCTGGTCGAGCAGGGGGTAGTGACCGAGGAGGAGGCCCAGGCGATGACCGAGACCTATCGCGAGGACCTGATGGCCGGCAATCACGTGGCCAACGCCCTGGTGCAGGAGCCCAACACCTCGCTGTTCGTCGACTGGAAGCCCTATCTCGGCCACGAGTGGAGCGGCTATGCCGATACCAGCGTCGAGATGAAGCGCCTGCAGCGGCTCGCCGCCCGTATGTGCGAGGTTCCCGATGGCGTCGAGATGCAGCGCCAAGTGGCCAAGATCTACGAGGACCGTCGCAAGATGCAGGCTGGCGGACTGGGCCTCAACTGGGGCTTCGCCGAGACCTGGCCTACGCCACCCTGCTCGACGAGGGCCATCCGGTACGCATCACCGGGCAGGACGTAGGCCGTGGCACCTTCTCCCACCGCCATGCCGTGGTGCACAACCAGAAGGATGGCAGTACCTACGTACCGCTGCAGCATCTGGCCGACGGCCAGCCGCGCTTCACCATCCACGACTCCTTCCTCTCCGAGGAGGCGGTGCTGGCGTTCGAGTACGGCTACGCCACCACGGCCCCCAACGACCTGGTGATCTGGGAGGCGCAGTTCGGCGATTTCTTCAACGGTGCCCAGGTGGTGGTCGACCAGTTCATCTCTTCCGGTGAGACCAAGTGGGGCCGGTTGTGTGGCCTGACCATGCTGTTGCCCCACGGCTACGAAGGTCAGGGACCCGAGCACTCCTCCGCGCGCCTCGAGCGCTTCCTGCAGCTGTGCGCCGAGCACAACATGCAGGTGTGTGTGCCGACCACCCCGGCACAGATCTTCCATCTGTTGCGTCGCCAGGTGATCCGCCCGCTGCGCAAGCCGCTGGTCGTGATGTCGCCCAAGAGCCTGCTGCGCCACAAGGAGGCCATCTCCAGCCTCGACGATCTGGCCAACGGCCACTTCCACATGGTGTTGCCGGACCAGGGCAACCTCGAGGCCCAGCGCGTCAAGCGCGTCGTCATGTGCGCCGGCAAGGTCTACTACGACCTGGCGGCATGGCGCGCCGAGAACGAGCGCGACGACACGGCCATCGTGCGCATCGAGCAGCTCTATCCCTTCCCCAAGGAGGAGCTCTTCGAGACGCTCAAGGACTACGTCAACCTCGAGAGCGTGGTGTGGTGTCAGGAAGAGCCGCTCAACCAGGGCGCCTGGTACTCGAGCCAGCACCACATGCGTGCCGTGGCCGACATGCTCAAGAACGGCTTGGGCGGCGAACTCAAGTTTGCCGGTCGCCCGGCATCGGCAGCACCCGCGGCGGGCTACATGTCCGTGCATACCGAACAGCAGCGCCAGCTGGTGGAAGACGCTTTCAACGTCTAAGAAGCGAATCCATCGGGACGAGAGAGAACACACAAGGGAAACGACATGGCTACCGAGATCAAAGCGCCCACCTTTCCGGAATCCGTTGCCGAAGGCAGCGTGGCCGCCTGGCACAAGAAGCCGGGGATAGCGTCGAGCGCGATGAGCTGATCGTCGAGATCGAAACGGACAAGGTGGTGCTTGAGGTAGTGGCGCCGGAAGCCGGCACCCTCTCCGAGGTGCTGGCCGAGGAGGGCGACACCGTTCAGTCGAGCAGGTGCTGGGCAAGATCGGTGAAGGCGGCGCCAAGGGCGGCGAGAAGAAGAATGAGAAAGCCGAGTCCAAGGCTGAGCCGAAAAGCGAAGCCAAGGCCGCGCCGGCTGGTGGTGGCAAATCCCACGAGGTGAAGGCGCCGACCTTCCCCGAGTCGATCCAGGAAGGCACCGTGGCCACCTGGCACAAGAAGGTCGGCGAGGCGGTCAAGCGCGACGAGGTGCTGGCCGACATCGAAACCGACAAGGTAGTGCTCGAGGTAGTGGCTCCGGCCGATGGCGCCCTGGCCGAGATCAAGGCCGAAGAGGGTAGCCAGGTCGAATCCGAGGCGGTGCTGGCGATCTTCACCGAGGGTGCGAGCGGTGCCGCGACGGCCGCAGACGAAACCCCGGCAGCATCCGCCGACGATGGTTCCGGCGATGAGAAGATCGGCGACAAGATCCTGGCTCCGGCGGCGCGCAAGCTGGTTGCCGAGCACGATCTCGACGTCAACAAGATCGAAGGCACCGGTAAGGGCGGCCGCATCCTCAAGGAGGACGTGCAGCGTGCCGTGCAGGCCGGTACGGCCAAGAAGAGCGCGGCTCCGGCCGCCGCGCCGAAGCAGGCTGCCGCGGCGCCGGCCTTCGAGGGCGAGCGCCCCGAGAAGCGCGTGCCGATGAGCCGCCTGCGCCAGACCATCGCCAAGCGTCTGGTCCAGGCTCAGCAGACCGCTGCCATGCTCACCACCTACAACGAGGTGGACATGGGCGCGGTGATGGAGCTGCGTGCGCAGTACAAGGACACCTTCCAGAAGGCGCACGACGTCAAGCTCGGCTTCATGGGCTTCTTCGTCAAGGCGGCTTCCGAGGCGCTCAAGCGCTTCCCCGACGTCAACGCCTCCATCGACGGCACCGACATTGTCTACCACGGCTACCAGGACATCGGTGTGGCGGTATCCACCGATCGCGGCCTGGTGGTACCGGTGCTGCGCGATACCGACAGCATGAAGATCGCCGACGTCGAGAAGGGTATCGTCGACTTCGGCAAGCGTGCGCGTGACGGCAAGCTCGGCATCGAGGAGATGCAGGGCGGTACCTTCACCATCACCAATGGCGGCATCTTCGGCTCGCTGATGTCGACGCCGATCCTCAATCCGCCGCAGACCGCCATCCTGGGCATGCACAAGATCCAGGAGCGCCCGATGGCCGTCAACGGCAAGGTCGAGATCCGCCCGATGATGTACCTGGCCCTGTCATACGACCACCGTATGATCGACGGCAAGGATGCGGTGCAGTTCCTGGTGACCATCAAGGAGCTGCTCGAGGATCCGGCGCGCCTGCTGCTGGATATCTGACGGCGCCCGAATCAACGGACTCAAACGCGAACCGATCAACAGGAAGAAGCAAATGGCCGACAAATTTGATGTGATCGTCATCGGTGCGGGCCCCGGGGGCTACGTGGCCGCCATCCGTGCCGCCCAACTGGGGCTGAAGACCGCCTGCGTCGAGAAATGGGTCAACAAGGAAGGCAAGACCGTTCACGGCGGCACCTGCCTGAACGTGGGCTGCATTCCCTCGAAGGCGCTGCTCGAGACATCCCACAAGTTCGTCGAGGCGCGCGATCACTTCGCCGAGATCGGCATCGACCTGGAAGCGCCCAAGCCCAACGTGGCCAAGATGCTGGAGTTCAAGAACTCCGTTATCGCCAAGAACGTGGGCGGTATCAGTGCCCTGTTCAAGGCCAATGGCGTGACGGCCATCGACGGCACCGGCAAGGTGACTGGCACCAAGCAGGTCGAAGTGACCGGCCACGATGGTGGCAAGACCACCTATGAAGCCGACAACATCGTCATCGCCGCAGGCTCGGTGCCGGTGGAGATTCCGCCGACCCCGCTGCACGAGGACATCGTCGTCACTTCCACTGGCGCGCTGGAGTTCACCGAGGTGCCCAAGCGCTTGGGTGTGATCGGTGCCGGCGTCATCGGCCTGGAGCTGGGCAGCGTGTGGAGCCGCCTGGGCTCGGAGGTGGTCGTGCTCGAGGCCATGGACACCTTCCTGCCGATGGTCGACACCGCCATCGCCAAGGAGACCCAGAAACTGCTCAAGAAGCAGGGCCTGGACATCAAGCTCGGTGCACGCGTTACCGGCTCCGAGGTCAAGGGCAATGAGGTCGCGGTCAAGTACAGCGACAACGACGGCGAGCAGGAACTCACCTTCGACAAGCTGATCGTCTGCGTCGGTCGCAAGCCCTACACCCAGGGCGTGATCGCCGACGGTGTGGGCGTGGGCCTCGACGAGCGCGGCTTCATTCATGTCGACGACCAGTGCCGTACCAGTGTGCCGGGCATCTACGCCATTGGCGACTGCGTGCGCGGCCCGATGCTGGCCCACAAGGCCTCCGAAGAGGGCGTGATGGTGGCCGACATCATCGCCGGCCACAAGGCGGAAATGAACTACGACGCCATTCCCAGCGTGATCTACACCTCGCCGGAAGTGGCTTGGGTCGGCATGACCGAGCAGGACGCCAAGGCCAAGGGCATCGAGGTCAAGACCGGATCCTTCCCGTTCTCGGCCAACGGCCGGGCACTGGCCAACAACGCGCCGGAAGGCATGGCCAAGATCATCGCCGATGCCGAGACCGATCGTATCCTGGGCATGCATATCGTCAGCCAGCATGCCGGCGAGCTGATTGCCCAGGGCGTGATCGCGATGGAATTCGGCTCCAGTGCGGAAGACCTGGCCCTGACCTGCTACGCGCACCCGAGCACCTCGGAGGCGATCCACGAGGCGGCGCTGGCGGTGGACGGTCATGCCATCCACATGGCCAACCGCAAGAAGCGCAAGTAAGCAGTTCGCGTCAACGCAACAACAAGCGCCATCCAGGGGGATGGCGCGTCGTGCCCGGCCATGTACCGGGGGCGAACGGGGGTAACCCGGCATCGACCGTCGCAGGCGGTGTTTCGCGGTTGCCATTCGAGTCACATGCAACCAATGGCATGAATCGATGAACCTTCACGAGTATCAAGGCAAGCAGCTGTTTGCTGATTATGGTCTGCCGGTATCCAAGGGCTTTGCGGTCGATACCCCCGAGGAAGCGGCGGAAGCCTGCAAGAAGATCGGCGGTGACATGTGGGTGGTCAAGGCCCAGGTTCACGCCGGTGGCCGCGGCAAGGCCGGCGGTGTCAAGCTGATCAAGAGCCCGGAAGAGGCCAAGGCCTTCGCCGAGCAGTGGCTGGGCAAGAATCTGGTGACCTATCAGACCGATGCCAACGGTCAGCCGGTCGCCAAGATCCTGGTCGAGAACTGCACCGACATCGCCAGCGAGCTCTACCTGGGCGCCGTGGTCGACCGTACCACTCGTCGCGTGGTGTTCATGGCCTCCACCGAGGGTGGCGTCGAGATCGAGAAGGTCGCCGAGGAAACCCCCGAGAAGATCCTCAAGGCCGAGATCGACCCGCTGGTCGGCGCTCAGCCGTACCAGGCGCGTGAGCTGGCCTTTGCCCTGGGCCTCAAGGGGGACCAGGTCAAGCAGTTCACCAAGATCTTCCTGGGCCTGTCGCGCCTGTTCCACGAGAAGGACCTGGCGCTGCTCGAGATCAACCCGCTGGTGATCACCGACGAAGGCAACCTGCACTGCCTCGACGCCAAGATCAACCTGGACAGCAACGCGCTGTATCGCCACCCGGACCTGCAGGCGATGCGCGATCCGTCCCAGGAAGACGAGCGCGAAGCCGAAGCCGCCGAATGGGACCTCAACTACGTTGCCCTCGATGGCAACATCGGCTGCATGGTCAATGGCGCCGGTCTGGCGATGGGCACCATGGACATCGTCAACCTCAACGGTGGCAAGCCGGCCAACTTCCTTGACGTCGGCGGTGGCGCCACCAAGGAGCGCGTGGCCGAGGCGTTCAAGCTGATCCTCTCCGACACCAACGTCAAGGCGGTGCTGGTCAACATCTTCGGCGGTATCGTGCGTTGCGACATGATCGCCGAAGGCATCATCGGTGCCGTCGAGCAGGTTGGCGTCAACGTGCCGGTGGTGGTGCGTCTCGAGGGTAACAACGCCGAGCTGGGTGCCGAGAAGCTGGCTTCCAGCGGTCTGAACATCATCGCTGCCACGAGCCTCACCGATGCGGCTCAGCAGGTCGTCAAGGCAGCGGAGGGCAAGTAATGAGCATCCTGATCGACAAGAACACCAAGGTCATCTGCCAGGGCTTCACCGGCGGGCAGGGGACCTTCCACTCCGAGCAGGCGATCGCCTACGGCACCCAGATGGTCGGCGGCGTCACCCCGGGCAAGGGCGGCCAGGTGCACCTGGGCCTGCCGGTGTTCAACACCGTCAAGGACGCCGTGCGTGAAACCGGCGCCGAGGCCAGCGTCATCTACGTGCCGGCCCCGTTCTGCAAGGACTCGATCCTCGAGGCCGCCAATGCCGGTATCAAGCTGATCGTGTGCATCACCGAGGGCATCCCCACGCTCGACATGCTCGACGTCAAGGTCAAGTGCGACGAGCTGGGCGTACGCCTGATCGGCCCGAACTGCCCCGGAGTGATTACTCCGGGCGAGTGCAAGATCGGCATCATGCCGGGTCATATCCACAAGCCGGGCCGTGTCGGCATCGTGTCGCGCTCCGGCACCCTGACCTACGAAGCGGTCAAGCAGACCACCGACCACGGCTTCGGCCAGTCCACCTGCGTGGGCATCGGCGGCGACCCGATCCCGGGTTCCAACTTCATCGACATCCTCGAGATGTTCGAGAAGGACCCGGCCACCGAGGCGATCGTCATGATCGGCGAGATCGGCGGTACCGCCGAGGAAGAGGCAGCGGCCTACATCAAGGCCAACGTGACCAAGCCGGTGGTGTCCTACATCGCCGGTGTCACCGCCCCTCCGGGTAAGCGCATGGGCCATGCCGGTGCGATCATCTCCGGTGGCAAGGGCACCGCTGACGAGAAGTTCGCCGCGCTGGAAGATGCCGGCGTGCGTACCGTTCGCTCCCTGGCCGAGATCGGCGATGCACTGAAGGACGTGACCGGCTGGTAAGCACCGCTTCCGGCAGGTAACGACAAGAGGGCGCCTCAACGAGGCGCCCTCTCTGTTTGCTCGCTCCTGGCTTGCACTCTCGCCTGGGCCCTCCATGTCCTGGGTCGTTGGTTAGGACTCAGGCCAGGGCCTCATCGAAGGAGGGGGCCTCCAGGCCGAGCAATTGGACGTCCAGCTCGTCCGCCTCGATGGCTGCGGGCAGGTGCTTCTCTTCACCGTAGGCTCGGTAGGCGAAGCGCCAGGCTTCGCCCGGTGCCAGCTCGCGTGAGTCGCCGATACGGTAGGCATCGTCATCACGGCTGAACTCGCCGTTCCACAGCGTATCCAGCTCGTCCTCCAGTTCGAAGCGGAGGTCGGGCAGAGCCAGCGTCTCGTTCGTCACGTTCTCGACGAAGACTTCGGCCGTATAACCGTCGTCCCATTCGCTGGTCATGTTGCCGGTCACGACCAGATCGGCCGTATCGTCGATCAGTGGAGGGAGCAGTCCGTCGCTGGCGAGTACGTCCTGCTCGCCCGGTGTCGGCATCGGCTCGGCCTCGAACAGGCTGCGTGAAGCAACATGCAGCGTAGTGCCGTCGCCAAAGACGGCGTACTGCATATCGACCAGAGTGTCGTCGGTGCCCTTGTCATCGCGAACCCTGACCTCGTCGTTCATGAAGTCGATGCGATAGTCGGCGAAATCGCGCGTATAGAGCGCGGTATCGGTACCGCCGCCGCCGATCAGCAGGTCCTGGCCATCGTACCAGTCGTCGCCGGGCCCGCTTTGCAGGATGTCGTTGCCGGCTCCGCCGATAAGGGTATCGTGCCCCAGGCCGCCATTGAGGTAGACGCCATCGTCGCTGCCGCGAATCGCGTCGTCGCGTCGGGAACCGACGACGTAATCGAAGCGGACCTCGTTGGCGTCGGCATCCGTAGGCGCGCCGAAGCCATGGCCTCCCTCGTTGGTCCACAACACTGGGGAGAGTTCGTCGCTCTGTGCGTCACGAACCGAGCGCTCGACCCGCACCTGATTGCCGTGGTCGCGTCCGCCGTGGAAATTGATGTCGCGGTCGGTACGGGCGACTTCGATATCGTTGCCGACGGAAGAGCGCCAGGAGGCGAACAGCAGGCCATGGCGCATGCCACTATCTTCCAGTCCCGTGAACTCGCCATCGTAGCTTTCGCGTAATTCGTAGGCATAACCGTTGCCGCCACTGCCTTTGTTGAAGGCTCCTTCGGCACTGATGTCGGCGACGTTGGCGTCCAGTGAGCGGGAGAAATGAAAGGCGGTAGATGGCCCGTCGACGACCTGAATGTCGCTGAGGGAGGCGTCAGTGGTACCGTCGAGACTCAAGGCATGAAAGCCGCTCAGCTCCGCCTTTTCATTGGTGAAGGATGCTCGGTTCGGACTACCTAGCGTGAAGTCGACGGTAAAATCCGACAGCGAGACATTATCGACACTGTCGATTCTTTCCACTTGAGTCTTGCCTGCCTCGAAGTCGAAATGAAGGCCGCGATCCAGGCTGACTCGACCTTCCTCCACCGCCGTAACCTTGGCCATGCTGGTGCGCAGTTCGGCATGCTGTTGCTTGCGCCAGGCGCTGTCGCCGATCTCGTCGAGGAAGGCGCTGTCGTTGTCCTGCCAGATACGTAGAGTATCGCCGACGTCCAGCTCGGCATCGATAGAGATGCTCATGTCTCCCTGGCTGGCCGAAGCGCCGAGCGTACCGAGATCCAGGCTGTCGGCCGTACCGTCCAGTTTGATGGCGTGCCCCTGTCCGAGAGCCTCGCGGGTGAACGTCAGGTGGGTGTCCTCCAGCCCCGCACCTTTCAGGCTGAGGTCCGAGCGGTTGATGGTGAGTGGCTGGTCGAGTCGATACTCCCCCGCCGAGAGTTCGATAGTGGCGCCACTCGGCGCCTCGTCGATCAGGGTCTGCAGAGCTTGAGCCGTAGTCGAGGTATCTGCCTTCAACACGGACATGGCGTCTCTCCTCATGCGCTTCTATTTCGAGATTCGCGATGCGACGGGCGGCGAAAATGCTAACCGCTGGGAGGAAGGAAAAATAGTGAGTGAAAGAGCCGTCTGAAGAAAAAACCGGCGAAATGGAAATTTTGTAACACCTAATTTAACAGAGTTGCCGGGGTGAAAGGGCGGTGGAAAGCGAGGCGGCTCTTTAATTCACAATGCAGGGGAGGTGTCATCGGGAAACACAATAAAACGCATCATTACGAAACGGTTCATTCAGTAATCTAGGTGCCGCTGTGTTTCTGTTAGCCTGCTGCGCCACTGCTTTTCTTGGCTGCGTATGTTCGAAGTGCGCAGGCCATGTCGCTCCAGCAAAATGGGATCCCAGGCATGCGCTCCGGAACCGCCGACGACATTGCCCAAGCGTTACGCTCCTGTTGGTCGCCGCTGCTGTGGGTGCTCGGTTTCAGCTTGTTCGTCAATGCTCTGATGCTGGTGCCTGCGTTCTACATGCTTCAGGTCTACGACCGGGTCATCACCACCGGCAGTCGCGAGACACTGCTGGTGCTGACGCTGGTTGCCCTCTTCCTGATGGCCGTGATGGGACTGCTCGACGTGATACGCTCGCGTCTCCTGGTGCGTGTTGGCAACGGTCTCGATGCCCGTCTCGGGGCGCGCTTGCACCGCACCCTGTTCGCTCTGCACCTCCGGCGTGGACGGCCCGCCTCGGTGCAGCCGCTGGAGGACCTGCGCAGCCTCCGGCAATTCCTTTCTGGCCACGGCCTCTTTGCCTTCTTCGATGCACCTTGGGTGCCGCTCTACCTGGCCCTGCTGTTTCTCTTCGATCCCTGGCTTGGTGCTTTCGCCAGCCTGGCAGGGCTGGCGCTGCTCGCGCTGACGCTGATCAACGAGAAGTCGACTCGCTGGCTGCTTACCGAGGCCAGCGATGAGCATCGACAGGCGCGAGCGCGGATCGAGGCTAATCTGCGCAACGCCGAGGTTGCCCAGACGCTGGGCATGATACCCGCGCTAGAACGACGCTGGCTGACCCGCCACCAGGCCTCCCTGGTCAAGCAGTCACGGGCCAGCGACCGTACCAACGCGCTGACCCAGTTTGCCCGGACCCTGCGCCTGGCGTCGCAATCGCTGATCCTCGGCCTAGGGGCGCTGCTGGTGCTGGAGGGACGAATCACCCCCGGAGTCATGATCGCGGCCTCGATCATCCTGGCCCGCACGCTGGCGCCTATCGACGGCATGATTGGCGGCTGGCGAGGTTTCGTGAGTGCGCGAGATGCCTATCGACGACTGACGGCGCTTGGGCAAGAGATGCCCGTCGAGCGACAGCGATTGTCGCTGCCCGCACCGTGTGGGGAGGTCTCGCTGGAGTCGGTCACCATGGTGCCTCCCGGCATAGAGAAGCCCGTGCTGCAGGATATCGACCTGCGGGTCGCTCCCGGAGAGCATGTCGGGATCATTGGGCCCAGCGGCGCGGGCAAGAGTACCCTGGCGCGGCTGCTGGTGGGGGCTCAGTTGCCGCGTCAGGGCACGGTGCGTCTGGATGGCGCCAGCCTCGACCAATGGAACGACGATGAGCTTGGCCCCTGTCTTGGCTATCTGCCCCAGGATATCGAGCTATTCGAAGGCACGGTGAGCGAGAACATCGCCCGCTTCGGCGACGTCGATGACAAACGGGTAGTCGAGGCGGCGCACAAGGCGGGAGTTCACGAGATGATCCTGCGTCTGCCCGAGGGTTATGGCACCTGGATCGATAGCGCCAGCGGCATCCTGTCACGGGGGCAGCGCCAGCGCGTGGCCTTGGCCCGGGCGCTGTACGGGGAGCCGGCGCTGGTCGTGCTCGACGAGCCCAATGCCAACCTCGACGACGCCGGCGAACGAGCGCTGGGGGCCGCCATGCGCCAGCTCAAGGAAGCGGGTACCACGCTGTTCGTGATCAGTCATCGACGCAGCGTACTCGACGGCATCGATACGCTGCTGCTCATCGACGAGGGATGCATACGGCTGCGAGGGCCGCGTGACGAGGTGCTATCCCGTCTTGGGGCCGGAAAACGGCGCACAGCCGCGAGCGCTCCGAGCGCAAGACAGGGGGCGGTACAGCGCGCCGTGCAGGCACGACAACGGGGAGGGCAGACCTGATGGCGACACGCGATGGCGAAAGCCAGTCGACAGGCGAGCCATCGGCACCGCCCGTCGACTGGCGTGGCAGTCGACGGCTTGGGGTGTTGATCCTGCTAGTGGCTTTCGGCGGTTTCGGTGGCTGGGCGCTGGCAGCCAACCTGGCCGTAGCCGTCGTGGCGCCGGGCAAGGTGGCCGTGGCATCGTTCACGCGTTCGGTGCAGCACTATGAGGGCGGCATCGTGAGCGAGATCCGGGTGGCCGATGGCGACCGGGTCGAGCAGGGCGAGGTGCTGCTCGTCCTCGACGATACGCATGCCCGCTCCCAGCTTCAGTTGGCGCGAAACCAGTACCTGCTCAACCGTGCCAGCGAAGTGAGGCTCTCGGCCGAGCTTGCCGAGTCCGAGACGCTGGAGTTCCCTCCCGAGCTGCACGAGAACGAATCGCGGCGGGTCGAGGAGGTGATCGCCGTTCAACGGGGATTGTTCTTCGCCAGAAGGCAGGCTCTCGATGGCACCCTGGACACCTTGGAGCAGCAGGCCCGCCAGTACCGTGAACAGCGCGAGGGGCTGGAAGCGCTGGTCGAGGTCAACCGTCAGCGGATTGCCTCATTGCGGGAAGAGGCGGAGGACCTGCGCAGCCTGTTCGAGCGTGGCCACGGCGATCGGCAGCGCCTGCGTGAGCTGGAGCGCGACATGCTTGAACTGGAAGGCGAAACCGCCCAGCAGGAAGCCAACATCTCGCGTATCGAGGCGCAGATCAGCGAGAACCGGCTGCAGCGACAGGTATTGCGCCAGGAGTTTCATCAGCAGGCCGGCGAAGAGCTGCGGGAGTCCCAGGCGCAGGTTGCCAATGCCGAGGAACGCATCACGGCCCTCGAGGACCAGGTACGACGTACGCTGATTCGAGCCCCGGTGGCGGGTACTGTGGTCGATCTTCAGCTGCGCTCCAGCGGGGCGGTGGTGGCTGCCGGCGAACGCGTGGTGGACATCGTGCCGGCCGACGAGGGTTACGTGATCGAGGCACGAGTGCCGGTCAACGAGATCGACAGCCTCTATCCCGGCCAAGCAGCCCGTATCCGCTTCAGCGCCTTCAACCAGCGCCTGACCCACACCGTGGAGGGAGAGCTCGTGCACCTCTCGGCCGACAGCCTGGCGGACGAAACCACCGGCAGCGAATACTACCGGGCTCGCATCGCCGTCGACGACACCACCCCTCTGCCGGAGGAAATGCGGCTGGTGGCAGGCATGCCGGCCGAAGTCATGATCAAGACCGGTGAGCGTACCTTTGCCAGCTATCTGAGCAAGCCGCTCACCGACGTGCTGGCCCGCGCCATGCGCGACTAGCCGGGAAAGCGTTGACGCAACCAGGCGGCTGAGCTTACCTGCATCGGCTACGCTGGTGGCGAATGGGCTCGGAGGAACGATGATGGCCAAGGTACCTGCCGCCTACCAGGCGACTCGAGGGTCGATGCTCGACATCGACCGCGATTTCTATGCGCGGCTGACCGACCCGGTGGCGCGGGAGCGGATCGACTCGCTGGTGGTGCCGATCCGCGAGGGTAGGGCCTGGCGGGTGCCGGCGGGGCACGTGGTGCGCCTCTCGACCCTCGAGGGCCCCCAGGTCGGCGACCTCAACCTGTGGAACCTGCACAATCCGCGCGAGCGTTTCTGGGCCTCGCGTACGCGCCAACTGCAGCGTGCCCATGTCTCCACCTTCGACCGCCTATGGTCGACACTACCTTACCTGCGCCCCATGGCGACGATCATCGACGATACCCTGGCCAACTATGGCGTCGATGGCAGCGGCATGGACGAGCAGGGCGGACGTATACACGATCTGCTGGGAACCCGCTGCGACCCCTACGTCAACCGCCTGCTCACCGGTGAGGACTTCGATCATCACTGCCACTCCAACCTGGTGCGCGCCGTGCTGCCGCATGGCCTCACCGAGTTCGACGTGCACGACGTGCTCAACGTGTTTCAGTGCACCGGGCTCAACGATGACGATCAGTACTTCATGAAGGCATGTCCGGCCCGGGAGGGCGACTACCTGGAGCTGTTTGCCGAGATCGACCTGCTGTGCGCGCTGTCGTGCTGCCCGGGGGGGACCTGTCACAGGAACTGTGGGGGCCGAACGCCGGTGACCCGCTGCTGACTTGTCATCCCATCGGAGTGGAGGTTTTCCGTGTCGATCCCGAATGGCTGGCGGGCTGGCAATCGCCCCAGCCATCTCCCTATGCCGGCGGGCACGGACTCACGGGGCCAGCCATCGACTGGACGGCGGAGAAGCGGCGTCGCCAGGAGTAGCCAAAGAGGCTTTGCAGGAGATGCTGCGGCAGTGAGCCGCTCACATGATGATGCAGCTGCGATCGCGCCCACTGCGCTTGGCCTGCAGCAGAGCCTGGTCGGCGCGTTGCAGCGTGTGGTTGAGCAGGTCCTCGCCATCGCGGTACTCGCTCAGCCCGGCGCTGGCGGTGATCGAGAGCCGGCTGTCACCCACCAGGATCGACAGCTCGGCCAGCCGCAGGCGCAGTCGATCGACAATGATGCGGGCCTCGGAGAGGCCGGTGTCGGCCAGCAGCAGCAGGAACTCTTCGCCGCCCCAGCGTGCGCACAGGTCGTAATCGCGCAGCTCCTGGCGGATGGTCTGGGCGATGGCCACCAGGACCTTGTCGCCGGCTTCGTGCCCGTGCCGATCGTTGATCTGCTTGAAGTGATCGATATCGAGCATCACCAGGGTGTACTGCTTGCGTTCGTCGAGCTTGGGCAGCCGTTCGTCGATCAGGCGCCGGTTGGGCAAGCCGGTAAGAGGATCGTGGGTCGAGGCCTCTCGCAGGGCGCTGTTGCGCTCGTGCATGAGTTGCTGGTAGCCGTCGGAAATGCGCGAAAGCTTCTCCTGTCGGCGCAGCGATTTCTGATAGCGGCGCTGAGCCTTGCGTTCGTCCTCGCGCACGTAACGCTGATAACCATCGGCAATCGTCACCAGGCGCTCCAGGCGCTGCTTTTCGGCGCGATGAAACGCATGCAGGCGCGCCAGTGCCGGGCGCAGTGGGCTATCGGCATGCGCGGGATCACTCAGCAGCGCTTCGACCTGCGCCATCAGCTCGGTTTCCTCGCGTGTCATTCCGGGGCCTGGGTAGGGGTAATGGCGAACGGGAAGGTGCAGTCCTCGCGGAACTCCTCCGCAAGTTCGGCGATGCGTTCGTTGCGTGGGTCGTAGTGCCAGGTGACTTGGATGACGCGTCCTTCCTGGTGTGCCTCCTCCAGCAGATCGAAGATATCCATCATGGCCTTGACCGAGCTGGTATTGAGGTAAACCAGCGCCAGCTCGAGTGTCAGCGGGCGTGACTCGTCGCCGAGAAAACGCTTGACCCAGTCGATCACCTGATCGAACAGTTCGAATGAGTTCTCCGGGTAGGAGTCACCTTGCATGGAGAGTAGGCCGGCCTGCCAGTCGCTGATGATGGTGGGCGTGGACTGGCTGCCAGGGATATTGAGGTCGTTGGTCATTACAAACACTCGGCTGATCAGATCACGGCGGTAAGGCTGAAGAAGCCTCTGCCGTCGGGCAGTGGCTCGAGCGAGGCCCGCATCGGCTCGCTCGACTTGCGTGCGATGTCCAGGAGTCCCAGGCCGGCGCCGGAGCTTGCGTTGCCACGGGGCATGCGCAGCTGTTTCTTGTAGGCCTGCTTCAGTTCCTGCTTGTCGAGCTTGGCAAGTGCCTCGATGGTGCGGAGCAGCGCTTCGCCGTCGGTGTATTCCACCAGGTTGCCGGCGGAAACCATGTAGCGGCCCTGGGCATCCTTGGCTACCGCCACCGTGGCTGAAGCGGCCTTCTCGTCGTAGCCAAGACGCATGGCATAGTGCCGGATATTCTGGGTCATCTCGATGTAAGCGGCGAAGACGTCCATGGCGTCCGACGGCGTGGCCTGCTGGGAGTTCAGATAGTTGCGCAAGGCGTTGCCGATCTCCTCGATCAGGCTACGTGAGATCGGACCATTGAAGCACAACATGATGCGCTGCTCGAGATAGCTTTCGCGCATGCTCAACAGGTTCATCACACTTTCTCCTGTGATGTGTCGCCTGCCATGGCAGGGAGCGGGGTGGTCGAGTCGCTGCCGGGCGGGTGGTCCTGCTCGGTGAAGCGGAAACTCAACAGGGTGATGTCGTCGCGCTGCGGTAGGTCACCCTGATAGTCGCGTAGGGCCTGTTCGAAAGCCTCCATCTGTTGCGGCAGGGAGCGCTGGGCGTGCTCCTTGAGCAATACCTCGAAGCGTGAGTTGCCGAAACCGAAGCCTTCGCTGCCTCCGGCCTGATCGAGAAAACCGTCGGTACACAGCGAGTAGGTCCAGCCTGGGTGGAGTGCGACGTCCTGGTTGCGATACGCGATTTGGCGCTTATGGCCCAACGGTCGCTTGTCGCCGGCAAGATGCGTCAGGGCCGTGCCATCGCTGGCATAAAGGCCGATCTTGGCACCGGCGAAGGTGATTTGCCGGGCGGCGAGATCGACCCAGGCCAGGCCGGCGTCCATGTGTGTGGCGACCGAAGCGGGCAGTTGCTCGGCGCCCAGCAGCTCGCGGCTCTGGCTATCGGTCTCGGCGAGGATCGCGGCCGGATCCTGACAGCCCACCTTGAGAATCGCATGATCGAGAATGGCCCGGGCCAGCATGGTCATGAGCGAACCGGGAACGCCGTGGCCGGCGCAATCCACCACGCCGAACAGGTAGCCCCCCGCGGCCGGCCGGAACAGGTAGAAGTCGCCCCCCACCGTGTCGCGCGGCTTCCATAGCACACCATGATGATGCTCGAGGTGAAGCTCGAGCTCGCGGTCGGGGAGGATGGCACGCTGGATGAAACTGGCGTAATCGATCGAATCGCCCAGCTTCTTCTGCGTGGCGGCCATCTCGGCATTGGCTTGTTCCAGGGCTTGGGTGCGCTCGCGCACCTTGGTCTCGAGCTCCTGGGTGTGGCGCTGGACCTGATCGGCCATGTGCGAGAAGGCCTTGGACAGCTCTCCGATCTCGTCGTGGCGGGCGGTGGGCAATGGCGAGTCGTAGTGCCCGGCGGCGATGGCCTGGGCCGATTGCTTGAAGCGGCTGAGAGGTGCCAGGATAAGCCGCTCGATGGCCAGCGCGATGACGGTGAAAAGGATGGCGAGGATCAGGACGGCGGCGATCAACAGTGGCCATAGCCAGCTCGGGTCGAGGATCTTGGCTACGCCTATGTCCAGTGCAGTGACCAGGTACCAATCCAGTTCGGGAATGTAGCCGACTGAGATCAGGCCCTTACTTCCCTCCAAGGTGCCCCACAGCGTCTGGATCGTTTCCGGCGACTGGTGGGCGGCCTGCATGGCGCGGGTCAGCTCGCGACGCTGGTCGTCGCTCTCCAGTAGGGAGTGAATATTGCGCGTACCGTCGGTCCCGCCCGCGCCGGAGCCGAGTGCGATCTGCTCGAGGGAAGGGTGTGCCTGCAGTGCGCCGTGTCGATCGACGATCATCGGTGTGAGACCGGGGGCCTCGTCGCGGATGAACGCATCGAGGAAGGCGCCCAGCTCGAAGCCGGTGCCGGCCAGGCCCAGCAGGGTATCGCCGTCCCGTACCAGCACGTTGAGCCAGACCTTGGTCACGTCGAGTTCATGGTCGAAGTTGACGTTGAGATTATAGGGCTCGTCGATCTGGCGTATCTGGTAGTACCAACCGTCGTTGGGCTGGGAGGCGTCCAGGCGGTAGCGGGGCGACTGCGCCTCGGGGTCGTCGGCAGTGGCGTAATAGTAATTGCCGCTGGCATCGGCAATCACGAAGTAGGAACGGTCGGCAAAGTCCTGGCGAAAGTCCTCGGCCTCTGCGAGGAAACGTGCCTGCAGTTGCGTATCGCCCTCATTGCTCAGCCACTGGCGCACTGCCAGTGAATTCGCGAAGCGCTGGGCCAGGGCCAGCTCGCGAGATACCGGAGCGAGAATGCGCTGCATATGCAGCAGGGTATAGTTCTCCGCATAGGCGTTGGCGAAGTGACGGCGAACGTCGTCGATCGCCTTCCAGCCCAGCAGGAGCGCGGGAATCAGAGCGAGAAGACAGGCGAGCAGCAGAGTCGCAACCGACTTGCCACGCAGCCCCCATCGAGCGGCCATGGTGTGTAGTAATTCCCTGGTGCGGCGAGTCTGAGAAGGGGCATACTCGGTGTATGCTTCTTTTCAACCAAAAATGCCACAAGCCCGGGCGCAAAGCGAGAGTGCGGGAAAGATAAAAGAATGCCCGGCTCTGTTGGCCGGGCATCGTAGTCACGCAGCGACTGGCATTCGCTCTAGGATGCCGGGCGCGCCACCAGCGAGCGGGTCTCCTCGCGTGCCTCTATCAGCTCGACGCGAATCACGTCGCCCAACTTGTAGCGTTCCTCGCCTTCGACCTGGACGCGTCCCTCCTTGTCGTCGACGACTACCTTGTCGCGGTCGCTGTGCAGCAGCGGAGCCGGCACGAAGGCCGTGGCGCCGTTGGCAATGAGGCGCACACGCAGGCCGCCGCGGCTGATACCGAAGATCTCCGCTTCGAAGGCCTGCTGCTCCTTGGCCGCCGGCGTCAGGTAGCGTACGTAGAGCCAATCCTTGACGTCGCGTTCGGCCAGGCGGTTGAGCCGGCGCCGCTCGGTGAGCTGCTCGGTCAGTGCCTGGGTCGCCTCCGCCGGAGCCTGTTCACCCTTGAGCACACGCTTGACCAGGCGATGGTTGACCATGTCGCCGTACTTGCGGATCGGCGAGGTCCAGGTGGCGTAGGCGGCCAGGCCCAGGCCGAAGTGCGGGCCGGGCCGGGCCGACATGCTGGTGAAGCCCTGGAAGCGGCGCAGGCGGGCGTCGAGCCAAGCATCGTCGCGGCTCTCGAGGGCTCGCTTGAGTTCCTTGTAGCGCGGCAGTTCCGAAAGCGCCTCCAGCTCGACCTCGATCTCCTGAGCGGTAAGGAACTCGTGGGCGGCCTGGGCCTTTTCGGGATCGAAGGCGCGGTGCACGTTGAAGATGCCGTGGCCGACATGCTCGGCAAGATAGTGGGCGCAGCAGGCGTTGGCCGCGATCATCGACTCTTCGATCATGCGGTTGGCGATGCGCCGCTCCTCGACGCGGATGTCGAGTACGTTGCCCGCCGGGTCGAGATCGAACACGTAATCGGGACGATCCTTGAACACCAGCGCATGCTCGGCGCGCCAGGCGGCGCGTGCCTCGGTCATCTCGCGCAGGGCGCGTAGCTGCCCGGCGATTTCTGCATCAGGCGTCCATTCGCCCTGGCCCTCCAGCCAGTCCGAGACCCGGTCGTAGACCAGCTTGGCCTGGGAGCGTACTCGGGCAGCGAAGAAGCGATAGTCGCCCAGGCTGCCGTCGGCCTCCACCTCCAGGGTGCAGGCCAGTACCGGGCGTTCTTCGCCCTCGCGTAGCGAGCAAAGGTCGTCGGCGAGTCGCTCGGGCAGCATGGTCACGTTCTGCCCCGGCAGGTAGACGGTGAAGGCACGGGTACGTGCCTCCAGGTCGGCGGCATGCCCCTCCTCGACATAGGCGGTAGGATCGGCGATGGCCACTGTCAGGCGCCAGCCGCCGCCTTCGCGAGGTGCGATGCGCAGGGCATCGTCCATGTCGCGGGTCTTCTCGCTGTCGATGGTGAAGAAAGGCTCGGCGGTGAGATCCTCGCGCTCGAGCCCCTCGTCGCGCAGCGGCCAGTCGTCGCCGGCGTCCGGGCACTCCTGCTCGAGGGCATGGCGGGCCAGGGTGACCCGCCACGGCACGGCGGGATCGTTGGCCTTGGCCACCAGTTCGTCGATCTGGGTGAAGAAGGCGCGGTCGTCGGGCTTGAGCGGGTGGCGCACCAGCCTGGCCACGACCCAATCGCCATCGCCGATGCTCGCTTCGTCCAGGCTGTTCTTGATTCGCGCCTTGAGCGCATTGTTGATCGACGGGTGATCGGGCACTACTGCCAGGCGCCCCTCGCGCTTCTGTACTCGGGCAATGAAGCGATCGAGACCCGCTTCGAGGAGAGTGTCGGGCTCGACGGAGGTCTTGTCGCCATTCTCGTAAATGACGGCCTGGACGCGGTCGCCGTGCAGCACCTGCTTCATGGCGGGGGGCGGAACGAAATAGGACTGACCATCATCGGTTTCGAGAAAACCAAAGCCCTTGTCGGTGGCCTTGATCACGCCTTCGGCACGGGGCGTGGTCTCACGAATCTGTTGCTTGAGCTGGGCGAGCAGCGGGTTATTCTGCAGCATGATCACGAACGTGTGGCGGGGTAGGAGGGCCACTATACGGATTCCCGCGGCCGGCGCCAAACGCAGGCGTAGCCGCTGACGGTAAATCATAGGTTTGGATGGGGCGATTCGCGATGAGCGCGCCGTGCTCTTTGACTGGGCAAGCCCTGCGGGCTGCGTTAGCCTCTAGCGGTGACTCGATGCAATGGACAGCCATGACACCTCACCTGATCGTCTCCGACCTCGATGGCACCCTGCTGGATGCCAACCACGACCTGCACCCCGAGACCATCGACACCCTGCGCCAGTTGGCCGAGCGGGGCACCACTTGGCCTTCGCCTCCGGGCGTCACTTTCGCGACATGCTGGCTTTTCGTGAACGGCTGGACGTGCCGATCCATGTGATCAGCACCAACGGCGCCTACCTGCACGGCCCCGACGGCGAGCTGTTGGCCTCGCGCCACCTCGAGGCCGAGCTGGCGCGTGAGCTGATCGCGCTCGAGCGCCACGATAGTGTGCGCCTCAACCTCTATCTCGAGCACGAGTGGTTGATCGATGCTCCCGAACCACGGTTGCTGGCCTACCATGCCCATACCGGCTTCGGCTATCGCGTGGTCGAACCGTCGAGTCTCGACGGGGAGGGAGTTGGCAAGGTGCTCTATATCGGCGAGCCCGAGCGGCTGGCCGGGCTCGAGGCCGAAGTGCGCGCCAACCATGGCGAACGCCTGCATGTCACTTACTCCACCGTCAATTCACTGGAGATCATGGCCGGTGGTGTCAACAAGGGCACGGCGCTGGAAGCGCTGCTCGTTGCCCTCGGGATCGACAGCGAACGCTGCCTGGCCTTCGGCGACAACCTCAACGATACCGAGATGCTCAGCCTGGCCGGCGAGGCCCACGTGATGGCCAATGCGCACCCCGAGCTGGCCCAGCGGGTACCCGTGGCACGTCGCATCGGCCACCACGCCGAGACGGCCGTGGCCAGGCACCTGCAGGAGCGCTTTTCTCTCTGAGTCGGCCCTCTGAGTCGGATAGAACGCTGCGACGATGGTCTAGGGTCCCTTGCCGCGCCGATCCGGCTTGCCCATCATCGGGCTCATAACGACAACGATTCACGGCGCTGCCAAGGCCGCGCCCCTGCCATCGGACGACGATGACGACAACGCCCGCCACCCTGATCGTGGTCGACGACGACCCCGAGATCCGCGAACTGCTGGTCGATTACCTCGGACGCCACGGCTACCGTGCCCTGGCCGCCGAGGATGCCGAGGCGCTCCATCGCCTGCTGGCAAGCGAAGCTCCCGACCTGCTCATCGTCGACATCATGCTCCCCGGCGACGACGGCTTCACCATCTGCCGTGACATTCGTCGCGGCAGCGACGTGCCGATCATCATGCTCACCGCCAGCGCCGACGAGACCGACCGTATCCTGGGGCTGGAGCTGGGCGCCGACGACTACCTGGGCAAGCCGTTCAATCCGCGCGAGCTGCTGGCACGCATCAAGGCGGTGCTGCGCCGGGCGCGGAGCGGTGTCGCTGACGATCCGGCCCGGGCGCGCCTGGTGGCTTTCGGGCCCTGGCGGCTCGACCGCATGACCCGCGAGCTGATCGACGAGCGGGAGGCGCGCACGCCGCTTTCCGGCGCCGACTTCCAGTTGCTACAGGTTTTCCTCGAGCACCCCGAGCAGGTGCTGTCGCGCGAGGCACTGTACGAGTTGACCCGTGGCCGGCCGGCACCGCCGCTGGATCGTTCCATCGACGTGCATGTCTGCCGGCTGCGTCAGCGCCTGGGTGAAGACACCCATTACCATCAGCTGATTCGCACCGTGCGCGGGGCAGGCTATGTCTTCACCGCGCGGATCGAAGCGCTGACGTGAGCGAGCGGCACCTCAAGCGCTGGCGCCGACGCCTGGTGCCCCTGCTGCCGCGCACGCTGCGTGGTCGCTTCGTGCTGATCATGATCGTCGGCGTGCTCACCGCCCAGTTGGCCAGCTACACCGTGTGGACCTCCCAGGTGCGCTCCAGCCAGCTCGAACAGCTCGACGAGCTGTCGCGCAACGTGGCCTACAGCGTGGCCTCGACCATGCGCTTCTTCCGCTCGCTGCCTTATGAATACCGTCATATCGTGCTTGACCAACTACGCAACATGGGCGGCACGCGCTTCTTCGTCAGCGTCAACGAACGCCGTATCCCGGTGCAGGACATCGGCTCGGGGCCGGAAAAGACGCTGGTAGTGAACAATTTCCGCCAGATTCTGACCCGTGAACTGAATATCGACGACGTGCTGGTGGAATTCTCCCGCCCCGAGACCTTGCGCGTGTACAACAACGAGGTGCTGCTGCACGACCTGCCGCCGCGCTGGGGCCAGCACAGCCTGCTGATGGAGCCGCTGTCACCGCCGATCCTGGTGGTGCAGATGGAGCTCGGCCCCGAAACCTGGCTCTACGTCGCCACGCTGTTGCCGGTGCCCGATCTGTTCAATGAGTACCGCTGGCTCTCCGGTGAGCGTCTGTTGGCGAGCCTGATGGTGCTACTGACGGTGATCGGCCTGTCGCTGCTCGGCATTCGTAGCGTGACGCGCCCGCTGGCGCGGCTGTCGCGGGCGGCGCGCCAGCTTGGCGACGATCTCGACACGCCGCCGCTGCGCGAGACCGGCCCACGGGAAGTCGCCGCCACCGCAGCGGCCTTCAACCGCATGCAGGAGCGCATTCGCGATCAGGTCGACGAGCGCGAGCGGTTGTTCTCGGCCATCTCCCACGACCTCAAGACGCCCATCACCCGGCTGCGCCTGCGCGCCGAGATGCTCGACGATCCGGTTCAGCGCGAGCGCTTCTGCGCCTCGCTCGACGAACTCGATCTGCTGGTCAAGGGCGCCCTGGCATCGGTCAAGGGCCTTGACCTGCACGAAGCGGTGGAGCCGGTCGATCCCCGGGCCATGCTGGAGGAGCTGGCCGGCGAGCTGGCGCTGCAGGGGGGACAGGTGAGCGTCTCGGGGTGTGCCGAGCCGCTGCCGGTGAAGCCGCTGGCGTTCAAGCGCTGCCTGGCGAATCTGGTGGAGAACGCGGTGTTCTACGGTCGGCGTGCCGAGGTAACGCTGATCGACACACCCGAGCGACTGGCGATCGCCATTCGCGATCATGGGCCGGGCATTCCCGAAGCGCAGCATGAGCGGGTTTTCGCTCCCTTCGTACGCCTCGAGCCCTCGCGCAGCCGCAACACCGGCGGCAGCGGGTTGGGGCTCGGTATCTCGCGACATATCGCGCGTGCCATGGGGGCGAGATCGCGCTCGCCAACCATCCCGAGGGTGGGCTCGAGGTCACGATTTTCCTGCCGCGGCCGGGCAACGTTACAGCCTTGTAATATTTGCCTAATACTTTGTAGAACTAGGTAACCCTGCAGCGGGCTGCTCTCGGTTAGCGTTACTGTATTCCGGTAGTTGCCGGGATCAATAACAACAGCAGGAGCATGCCGATGTATACGTTCAAGAATTCGTTCAAGAAAACGGCCCTCGCCGTGGCCACCGCCGCGGCGACTTCGCTGGCGTTCGTAAACGCTCATGCCGCCGAGGTGGAGGTGCTGCACTGGTGGACCTCGGGTGGCGAGGCCCGCGCGGCCAACGTGCTCAAGGAGTTAATGGAGGCGGAAGGCTATGGCTGGGAGGACTTTGCCGTGGCCGGCGGTGGCGGTGAAACTGCCATGACCGTACTCAAGTCCCGTGCGATGTCCGGTAACCCGCCGTCGGCGGCCCAGATCAAGGGGCCGGAAATCCAGGAGTGGGGCGAACTCGGCCTGCTCGGCGAACTCGACGAAGTCGCCGGGGCCGAGGGCTGGGACGAACTGCTGCCCCGACCGTTGCCGAGGTGATGCGTCATGATGGCAGCTACGTCGCGGTGCCGGTCAACGTGCATCGGGTCAACTGGCTGTGGGCCAATCCCGAGGTGCTCGAAGCGGCTGGCGTCGAGATGCCTACCACCCTCGACGAACTGGAGACCTTCAAGCGTCTGCGCGAGCTGATGGACGACGACATGTCGGGCCGCGACTGGAACATCGCCACCTCCATGGTGATCGAGGGAACCGCCGGCATGCAGCTGATGGGCGACTGGGCCAAGGGCGAATTCACCGCCGCCGGTCTTACCGCCGGCGAGGAGTACCTGTGCGCCGCCGCGCCGGGCACCCAGGACGCCTTCACCTTCAACATCGATAGCCTGGCCATGTTCCGCGTCGAGGGCGAGGAGCGTGAAGCCCAGCAGGCCCTGGCACGTCTGGTGCTGGAGCCGACTTTCCAGGAAGCCTTCAACCTGGCCAAGGGCTCGATTCCCGCTCGTCCCGACCTCGACATGAACGGGTTCGATTCGTGCGCGCAGCAGTCCATGCAGGACTTCCAGCGCACCGCCGAGGAGGGCGGTCTGGTTCCCAGCATGGCCCACGGCATGGCCGTGCGTGCCGACGTCCAGGGCGCCATCTTCGACGTGGTGACCAACTACTTCAACTCGCGTGACATGGCCGCCGAGGAAGCTGCCCGGCGCATGGTGAATGCCGCCCAGGCCGCCTTGTAACCGTAGCCTGACGATGGGCCGGGCCTGGAATCCTTCAGGTCCGGCTCCGGTGGCACGCCGTTCACGCCCGAGGTTTCCCGCTATGTCCCTGTCAAGTCCCGCGGTGCGCCCGGCCGCCGGCCCCGGCGCCCGACGCAGCCACTCAGGCCTGCTCCAGGCCTGGCTGCCCAAGCTGGTGCTGGCTCCGTCGGTCACCATTTCACTGTTCTTCGTCTATGGCTTCATGCTGTGGACCTTCATCCTGTCATTGACCAACTCGCGCATGCTGCCCAGCTACGAGTTCGTCGGCTTTGCCCAGTATGCCCGCTTGATGGCCAATGACCGCTGGTGGGTAGCGTCCACCAACCTGGTGCTGTTCGGCGGCCTGTTCGTGGCCATCTGCCTGGCGTTGGGACTGGTGCTGGCCATCCTGCTCGACCAGCGGATTCGCCAGGAGGGTGCGCTGCGCACCATTTATCTCTACCCCATGGCGCTGTCGTTCATCGTCACCGGCGTAGTGTGGAAGTGGCTGCTCAATCCTGGCCTCGGCATTCAGGCCATGGTGCGTGGCTGGGGCTTCGAGAACTTCCGTTTCGACTGGCTGGTCGACCCGGACATGGCCGTCTACACCCTGGTGATCGCCGCGGTGTGGCAGGCCTCTGGCTTCGTCATGGCGTTGTTCCTCGCCGGGCTGCGCGGCATCGACGACAGCATTCTCAAGGCCGCCCAGCTCGACGGCGCCAGCCTGCCGCGCATCTACTGGCGGGTGGTGATTCCCTGCCTGCGCCCGGTGGTGTTCAGCGCGGTGATGATCCTCTCGCACATCGCCATCAAGAGTTTCGACCTGGTAGTGGCGCTCACCGGCGGAGGTCCCGGCTACGCTTCCGACCTGCCGGCCACCTTCATGTACGCCCACGCTTTCACCCGGGCGCAGATCGGCCTGGGCTCGGCCAGCGCCATGCTGATGCTGGGCGGCGTGCTGGCGATCCTGATTCCCTATCTCTACTCCGAGCTGAGGAACCGCCGCCATGGATAACGTGATTCGACGCCGCACCGTCGGTGCGCGGCTGGCCCGCGCCGCGCTCTATGCGGTACTCCTGCTGGCCGCGCTGTTCTACCTGCTGCCGCTCGCGGTCATGCTGATCACCTCGCTCAAGCCGCTGGCCGAGATCACCCCCGGCACGCTGCTCTCGCTGCCCCAGGAGCCGACCCTGGCGCCCTGGGCCAAGGCCTGGGGCGAGGCCTGCACCGGCATGCGCTGCGAAGGCGTGGGCGTCTACTTCTTCAACTCGATTGCCATCGTGGTGCCTGCGGTCTTGATCTCCACCGCCATCGGCGCGCTCAACGGCTACGCCCTGACCAAGTGGCGCTTCAAGGGCTCGGAGCTGGTCTTCGCGCTGATGCTGTTCGGCTGCTTCATTCCGTTTCAGGTGGTGCTGCTGCCCATGGCGCAGACGCTGGGCTGGCTGGGGCTGTCGAGCTCGCGGGCGGGGCTGATCCTGGTCCACGTGGTGTTCGGCATCGCCTTCACCACGCTGTTCTTCCGCAACTTCTACGTGGCGGTACCCACCGAGCTGGTGTCGGCGGCCAAGCTCGACGGCGCCGGTTTCTTCCGCATCTTCTGGCGCATCCTGCTGCCGGTGTCGGCGCCGATCATCGTGGTCTCGGTGATCTGGCAGTTCACCCAGATCTGGAACGACTTCCTGTTCGGCGTGGCGTTCTCGGCCCACAACACCCAGCCGGTGACGGTGGCACTCAACAACCTGGTCAACACCTCCACCGGCGTGCGCGAGTACAACGTCGACATGGCGGCGGCGATGATCGCCGCACTGCCTACGCTGATCGTCTACGTGCTGGCCGGCAAGTATTTCGTGCGTGGATTAACGGCCGGCTCGGTCAAGGGCTGAGACCCTCTGAGCAACAGAACAATCAAGAGGTTTTCGATATGGCAGCGCTTGAAATCAACAACGTCTGCAAGGACTTCGGCAGCGAGCAGGTGCTCAAGGACGTGAGCCTGGCGATCGACTCGGGCGAGTTCCTGATCCTGGTGGGGCCTTCGGGCTGCGGCAAGTCGACGCTGATGAACGCCATTGCCGGACTCGAGCCGGTCACCTCCGGCGAGATCCGCATCGCCGGCGAGGACGTCACCTGGCAGACCCCGGCGGAGCGCGACATCGCCATGGTGTTCCAGTCCTACGCGCTCTACCCGAGCATGACGGTACGCCAGAACATCAGCTTCGGCCTGGAGATGCGCAAGGTGCCCAAGGCCGAGCGTGAGGCCGCGGTGGAACGGGTGGCCGACCTGCTGCAGATCTCGCACCTGCTCGAGCGCAAGCCCTCGCAGCTCTCCGGTGGGCAGCGCCAGCGCGTCGCCATGGGCCGGGCGCTGGCCCGCGAACCCAAGGTCTATCTATTCGACGAGCCGCTCTCCAACCTCGATGCCAAGCTGCGCGTGGACATGCGTACCGAGATCAAGAAGCTGCACCAGCGCCTGGGCACCACCATCGTCTACGTCACCCACGACCAGATCGAGGCGATGACGCTGGCCGATTGCATTGCGGTGATGCGCGACGGTCGCATTCTCCAGCTCGGTACGCCTGACCAGGTCTACAACGATCCGGTGGACCTGTTCGTGGCCGGCTTCATGGGCTCGCCGTCGATGAACTTCATCGCCGCTACCCTGGAGGGCGAGAGTGGCGCGTACCGGCTGTGCGTGGCAACGCCGGGAGAGGAGACCCTGGAACTGCCTTGGCCGCAGGAGCGGGAGACGCCGGCCATGGCCGGTCAGGTGGGACGAGAGGTGATCCTGGGGCTGCGGCCCGAGCACTTCGCCGAGGATGACACGCGACTCAGCGAGTACGCCGAAGGCGTGCTGCTCACGCCGCGCATTACCGTGGTAGAGCCCACCGGGGCCGATATTCTGCTGCAGCTGAAACTGGGGCAGGGGGAAGCGACGGCCCGGGTCGGCCCCAAGTGCCGGGTGAAGGCGGGCGAGCGTCTGGCGCTGCGCATCGACATGGCCCGCGCGGTGCTGTTCGACCGCGAGACGGAGCAGCGTCTGGCCTGAATGTGCCGCGAGACCGCCACCCTTGGGTGGCGGTCGGCTGGAGGAAAGTCAGCGTACGGTGATCACCGTGCACTCGGCGACATGGCTGACCTTGTGCGAGACGCTACCCACCACCAGCCCGCGCAGGTCGCTCAGGCCGCGGCTGCCCATGACGATGGCCTCGACACCGCGACGGCGTGCCTCGCTGACGATGGTGCGGGCCGGATCGCCCTGACCAATCACCGTCTCGACTTGAGTAATGCCCTGGGCGCGCGCCGCCTCGGCCGCCTTGTCGACGACCTGCCTGCCGATGTCCTCACGCTCCTGGCGTGACGCCTCGATGGCGATGGCGCCGATGCCCCACACCAGCGTCGTCTCGTGGGCGAGCTCCTCGGGGACGTGCAGGATGTGCAGGGTAGCGTCGGCCTGGCTGGCCAGCTGGCAGGCGACATCGAGCGCCTTCTTCGCCCCTTCGGAACCGTCGATGGGAACCAGGATGGACTTGAACATGGTGGTTTCCTTCTGCGCGTGTTGAGCCAATGTCTTCCTTGAGCGTAATGCCTCCTGCCGAGGGTGTCATGACCAAGGTCAAGAGCGCGTTCGACAACGGCATCATTCCTGCTTTTCCAGCCGCCTCAACTGCTGCCAGAGTTCGCTGCGCAGATCCGCCATGCGCGGCGCCTCCCCCTCGTCGAACACCAGCGGGCGGGTCAGGCGCTGGGTGCGCAGGCCGAGGCGGGCACTGAGCAGGCCTACCCCCATGCCCTGGCCGGCGCGTGCCGAGAGGCGTCCGGCCAGGTTGAGCGAGAGTAGCTCCACGCCGGCCTCGCTGGCCATCTCGGTGGCGCCGGCAAAGGCCATGTTGTAGAGCACGTTGCGCAGCAGGCGCAGACGGCTGGCGTAGCCCAGTTCCAGCCCGTAAAGACGGCAGATGCGGTCGATCATCGCCAGGTTGCGCCACGCCACCAGGAACATGTCGACCAGTGTCAGCGGGCTTACCGCCACCATCACCGCCGTTTCGCCCGCCATGCGCGAGATCAGCCGTCGGGCCTGGCGGTCGCGCGGGGCGAGCAGGTGATGCGCCAGCAGTTGCTGCACCTCCGCGCCGCCGTGATGCGGCTCCCGGGCGGCGAGGAAAGCCTGCCAATGGGGATGGTCGTCGTCGAGGCCGAGTTGGCGCTTGAGCACGCAGGCCAGGTCGAGCGCCTCACCGGCACCGGCCTCGGGTAGCCGAGCCAGCCGGGTGCGCAGGCTGTCGTGGCGCTTCAGCCGGCGCAGGCGCCAGGCCTCGCGCAGCAGTGCCCCGGTACCCAGGGCGATGGCACCCAGCCCCAGCAGGTGCCAGCCGCCGCTGAGCCAATCTCCACCGAGCAGAGCCTCGGGCAGTTGCATGGCCATTTCGGCCGTGCCCAGCGCGATGCCCCCACCGAGCAGGCCGAGCAGCCCCAGCGACGCTTGCGCGGCTTGCCGAGGCTTGCCGCCAGGTCGCGCTCGGCGCGGCTGACCGGGGCCTCCTCCAAGGGGCGTGTGGGTAGCTGGCTGTCGAAGTCCAGGCGTGGCCGCGGCGACGCCAGGTCCGGCGCGGCCGGTTCATCAAGGGTGAAACGGCGAGCCGGCCGTGGGTCGTCATCCCGCGGCTCGTCACGGCGGTCGCTCATTGCAGCTTGTCTCCTATCAGCCAGTCGAGGGCAGCATCGAGCCGGATGTGGGGCAGGGCGCCGCCTTCCCGTGGGGCGGGGCGGAAGGCGCGGAAGTCGAACCCTTGGCGAGCCCAGAACTCGGCTTCGGGCAGCCTGGCCGGGACCTCGCCAGGAAACACCAGTACCTCTTCCCCCTCCAGGGTCGTGCCGCGTAGTGCCGGGCTGCGCTCGCTCTTGTGATTCACCTCGTGCGCTTCGGTGGCACGTATCGCCGCCAGCGACAGCGCCTTGACCGGCACGTTGGCGTAGCGTAGGTCCTGCAGCGGCTCGGCCAGCAGGGCCTCGAGCAGGGCGGTCAGGTTGGCGTGCTGCTCCGGGGTGACGTGGTCGGCCTTGGTTGCCGCGATCGCCAGGCGGTCGATGCGCGGTGTGAACAGCCGCGAGAGCAGGCTGCGCTTGCCGTAATCGAAGCTCTGCATCAGCGTGGCCAGTGCCTGGGAGAGATCCTCGAAGCGCTCCGGGCCGGCATTCAGTGCACCGAGCACGTCGACCAGCACGATCTGGCGATCGAAACGACGGAAATGGTCGCGGTAGAAAGGCCGCACGATATGTTGCTGATAGTGGCGAAAGCGGGCCGCCAGGGTGGCATAGACGCTCTCCGATGGCAGCTTGGCCAGGGCCGCTTCGTCGGCATCCGCCAACGCCGGTAGCGGAAAGAACTGCAGCACCGGAGCGCCTTCCAGGTCGCCCGGCAGCAGGAAGCGGCCCGGCTGCAGGTTGGCGAAGCCCGCCTCGCGAGCGGCTTGCAGGCTTCTGGCATAGAGCGCGGCGACATCGGCAAGTTCGGCCTCGTTGGCTTCGGCGGCCGGGTCGAGCTTGGCGGCGACGTCTTCCCATTCGGCCAGCAGGGCGCGCCGCTGCTCGCCGGCGCCGGCCAGCATGGCGCGACTCCAACCCAGGTAGTCGTGGCCCAGCAGCGGCAGGTCGAGCAGCCATTCGCCAGGGTAGTCGAACAGGTCGAGGCTGAGTTCCGCGGTTTCGCTGCGCAGCAGGCCGCGCCGCGCCGGGCGGTAGCGGATCGACAGGCGCAGCTCGCTGATGCCGCGGGTGGGCTCGGGCCAGCGTGGCGGCTCGCTATCGAGTGCCGCCATGGCCTGGTCGTAGGGGAAGCGCGGTACGCCCAGGTCGGGCTGGCTGACCCTGCGGGCCCCCAGCAGGCGGCCCTGCCGGGCCGCCGGCATCAGGTCGAGCCGGGCCTCGAGGCCGGCATGGCGCAGCTGGTTTACCAGCGAAGTGAGAAAGGCGGTCTTGCCCGAACGAGAGAGCCCGGTGACCGCCAGGCGCAGCTGGCGGTCGCGGCCGCGTTCGATCAGGTCGGTCAGCTCCCGGGTGAGCGACTGGCGCATCGGCGAGGAATCCCTTCACAGCAGTGTCAGCCGCTAATGTGAGGGTCTTGGCGGCGTCTGGCAAGGCGCTGCCAGGCCAATAGCGCAATGGGCACCAACGACAGCGGCACCAGCAGGGCGTTGAGCAGTGTCCACCCGAGCAGGTCGACCAGCGGGCCGGCCAGCAGGGCGGTGATGGCCACGGTGGAGAAGACCAGGAATTCGTTGGCGGCCTGGGTGCGGGCCTTCTCCGCCGGACGGTAGGCCTCGGTGAGCAATCCAGTGGCGGGCAGGAAGGTGAAGTTCCAGCCCAGCCCGAGCAGGATTAGGGCGAAATAAAAGCCCGCCACGCCAGCCTCGATCTGGGCGGCCAGGCCGCTGGCCGCCAGCAGCACGCAGCCTGCGGCGATCATGCGTGGTGCGCCGAAACGCGCCGTCAGGTGGCCGGTGGCGAACGAGGGCAGGAACATGGCCAGCACGTGCCACTGGATCGTGGTGGCGACGTGATCGAAGTGGTGGCCGGCGCTGGACATCGCCAGTGGGGTGGCGGTCATCGCCAGGTTCATCACGCCATAGCCGATCAGCGCCGCGAGTACTGCCACCACGAACACCGGCTGGCGCACGATCTCACCGAGCGGTCGCGGCTGGCCCTCGCCATGGGTCTTCTCGGGGGGCGGCAGCCGGGTGGCCAGCAGCACCAGCAGGGCCACCAGGTAGAGTGCCCCCAGGCCGAGAAAGCTGCCGAGAAAGGGCGTGACGGCCGCTTCGCGACTGATGCGGGCCAGCCAAGGACCGAAGAAGGCAGCCAGCACGCCGCCGCCCATGACCAGACCGATGGCGCGGTCGCGCAGCGCCAGCGGTGCCGCTTCCACCGCGGCGAAGCGATACAACTGGCCGAACCCGATGCCGATGCCGATCAGCCAGGTGCCCAACATGAACAGAGAGAAGGCCTCGCTGACCAGTGCCTGGGCGGCCACGACCACGCCGGCTAGCCCCAGCAGGTTGCCCAGCAGGAAGCCGCGCTTGCGCCCCAGGCGCGCCATGATCAGTGAAGCGGGAATGGTGGCGCACATCAGCCCCAGCCACTGGGTGGCAACCGGCGCCGTGGACCAGGCCGGGTCGGGAGCGAGTCGCGCGCCGATCAGCGGCGAGACCGCGATCAGCAGGATGTTACCGCTCACCAGCAGCGCCTGGCACAGCGACAGCAGCATCACATTGAAAGGCATGGCGATCTCCGGGGTATCGGCCTAACGGTCAAGAGAAAGAGGGAGTGGAAGCCTGGCCCTTGGGGCCGAAGCGCTGGTAGTACAGTGTGGGGGAAACGCCGTAATGGCGTTGGAACAGACGCCTCAACTGCTCCGCCCCGCCTAGTTGCCACTGTTGTGCCAGGCGCTCCAGCGGCGGTTGCCGTTCGCTGGCCAGCAGTGCCTGGCGGGCCTGTTCCAAGCGCAATCGGGTCAGATAGGCGCCTGGTGTCGTCGCAAGCTGCTGGCGAAACAGCCGCGAAAGGTGGCGCGGCGTGACGCCGAGCGAATCGGCCAGCGTTTCCACCCGGTGCGGCGCGGCAGGGTCGGCGTGGATCCGGTCGAGCAGTTTTCGCAGCGCACCCTGGGCGCGGTTCTGGCTGCGCAGCACTTCACTGAACTGGGATTGCCCCCGGGACGACGCAGGAACAGCACCAGCTCGCGGGCGACCTGGCCGGCCAGGGCACTGCCGTGGTCTGCTTCGAGCAATGACAGGGCCAGGTCGATGCCGGCCGTGACCCCGGCACTGGTGAAATGCCCGCCTGACTCGACGTAGAGCGCATCCGGCACCACGCGAACCCTGGGATAGTCGCTGGCCAACTGGGCGCAGTGTCGCCAGTGGGTGGTGGCTTGGCGTTCATCCAGCAGGCCGGCCGCGGCGAGCAGGAAGGCGCCGGTGCAGATCGAGCCCAAGCGACGAACCTGGCCGGCCTGGTCGTGCAGGGCTGTGAGAAGCTCCGCACGCTGGCGCTGGAGCGTGACACCACGTCCTCCAGCGACGAGCAGCGTATCCACCGGGCCAAGCGCCGATATGTCACGCCAAGCCGTGTCGGCCAGCAGCGGCAGACCGCTATTGGTCGCTACGCTGCCCGGCGCATCGGCGGCTAGGTGCAAGCGATAGAGGCAACTGCCGCTGAGATCGTTGGCCGAGGCGAAGACCTGCCATGGACCGCTGACATCCAGCAATTGGCAGTCTGGATAGGCGAGGATGACGACGGTGCGCGACATGACGCCCCCTGCAATGAGCTGTCATGTCAGTCTCCACCGAACACGAGATGTCCGCAATGACCGATACCCCACCGATCAGGACATTTCTTCGGTCGCTTCATCCAGCCAGCAGCCATTGGGCCCAGATCGGCGTGGTGGCAACGAGGAAACCGAATCCAGCCAGGGCATAGCCCGGCCAGCGCTTTTGCTGATGCTTCGCCCTGCGTTGGGCAAGGGTCAGGCCGGCCAGGCAGATGACCAGCCCGACGAGATTGAAGACGAAGGTGAACATGCCGAGCATGGGCGTCATGGCGTCTCCCGTGGCAACCGAGGGTGAAAAATTCGCAACCCAAGTCCATGATATCAGGAGCGTAAACGACGAGGACATGACATGAACGGGAAGTTGCCTGACCGAGATGAGGTGATTGCCTTCTGGTTCGACGAGCTCGAGCCCGCCCAGTGGTTTCGCAAGGATACCGAGCTTGATGGGGTGATCCGCGCACGCTTCGGTGCGCTGCACGATGCAGCAGCGGCGGGGGAGCTGTGGCAATGGCGCGATACTCCGCAGGGGCGGCTGGCGGAGATTCTGGTGCTCGACCAGTTCTCGCGCAATCTCTACCGCGACGATCCGCGCGCCTTCGCCCAGGACGCCATGGCGCTAGTGCTGGCCCAAGAGACCGTGGCGCAGTGCTACGACCGCGAGTTGGAGATCGGCTGGCGCCGCTTCCTCTACATGCCCTACATGCACAGCGAGTCGCTCGCGATTCACGACGAGGCGTTGCGTCTATTCGACCAGCCCGGGCTCGAGGACAACCTGCGCTACGAGCACCTGCATCGCGACATCCTGTTGCGCTTTGGCCGCTACCCGCACCGCAATGCCATTCTGAACCGGGAGTCGAGCGAGGAGGAACTGGCGTTCCTGCAACAGCCCGGCTCGTCGTTCTGAGCTACCCTTTGCAGGCAAGCTGCGCTCAGGCACTATCAAGGTGCCCCAATCGGGACCGAATCGATCAAAGGGAGAGGAGAGACGACATGGGACTTATCGCCTGGCTGATCATTGGCGGGCTGGCAGGCTGGATTGCCGGTAACATCATGCGCGGCGGCGGCTTCGGCATTCTGCCCAACATCGGCGTGGGCATCGTGGGGCGGTGATCGGCGGTTTCCTGTTCCGCCTGCTGGGGCTCCAGGCCGGCGGATTCATCGGCTCGCTGGTCACGGCTACTGTCGGCGCGGTGGTGCTACTGTGGATTATCTCCAAGATTCGACAGTCCTAGCCTCGTTGGCGTGAGACGAATCGGCCCGGGCAGTTGCCCGGGCCGATTCGTTCGTGCCGTATGGAGCGGTGAAACCCTCTGAACTCAACCTAGAAGGTGTAGCTCACGCCTACCACCGCCACCGGGTAGACCGGCCATTTCTCGGCCTCGTTCTCGAGCCGCTGCTCCTCCTGGCGGATCTCTTGGCGCAACTGGGCCGAGAGCGGATTGTCCTCGTGCTCGAACCCTCGTGAAGTTCTCAGGGAAACGTCTGGATCGGTGGGGATCACACCGACTTCGGCAAAGACCCCGAAGCCGCTGCGATGCGACTGACGCCAGCCTACTCCAGCGTAGGGCTGGATGCCGTCGGCCAGGGTAACCGTACCGTTGAGGGTGCCGAGCGCATCGGCTGGATACTCTTGGCCATTGAACTGATAGGTCGAATTGCGTGGCCGGCCCACTACGTCGGCTTCGATATCGGGCAGCATGAGGCCGGCGCTGAGAAAGAAGCCACCAGCGAAAGGGTAGTAGTCCAACGTCAGCTTGCTTGCCGCCAGGCTGACGTCGCCATCGTAGTGAACGTCATCGGTGCTGTAATCGGTGTTCCACTCCAGCCCGCCGGTATAGCGCGCGGAAACGCCAAGGCGATCATTGAATCGCCAGGCCAGGTCGGCACCCACGCCGGTGGTGCCGGCAACGGCACCCAGCGTCATTCGGGTGTCCTGGGCGTGTGCCTGGGCCGTGCCGAGCAGGCACAGGGTGGCGATCAGGCCGGTGGCCGTCATCCTTTTCATCGACTTACTCCTCGGTTTGCCATCGTTCGCGCTGGTGCGCCGCCTCGTTCAGCCCCCCAGTATCGACTGGCAATGGGGCGATCTTAAGCCGATAAATGTTTCCTTTTGTATTGATAGTCTGCGCTGATTGGCGGCCGGGTGAGGCAGGACTACCTTGTCAGGCGTGACCGCAAAAAAGCATCCGTCGGGCTGCAAGGCCGGAGGCGGAGTTCGTCTACGCAGGAAGAGGATGGAACGACACCGCACATAAGGAGCCGAGCATGGCGAACAACCCCCACACCACGTCCAATAGAGGCAAACCCAACGATACCGACGTCAAGACCACCGAACACAGCAAGACGGAACACCTGGAGAAGTACCGCAGTGATGCCAAGGGGCACGACCTGCGCACCAATCACGGTACGCGCATCGCCGACAATCACAATTCGCTAAAGGCGGGCGAGCGGGGGCCGACGCTGCTCGAGGACTTCATCTTTCGCGAGAAGCTCAACCACTTCGACAACGAGCGCATCCCCGAGCGCATCGTGCACGCCCGCGGCGCGGCAGCGCACGGTTACTTCCAGCCCTACGACAACGCCGCCCAGTACTCCAAGGCGGGGCTGTTCCAGGATCCCGGCAAGAAGACGCCGGTATTCGTGCGTTTCTCCACCGTCCAAGGGCGCGCGGTTCCAACGACACCGTGCGTGACGTACGCGGCTTCGCCACCAAGTTCTATACCGACGAAGGCAACTGGGACCTGGTGGCCAATAATATGCCGGTGTTCTTCATTCAGGATGCGATCAAGTTCCCCGACTTCGTCCATGCGGTGAAGCCCGAGCCGCACAACGAGATCCCCCAAGGGCAATCGGCCCACGACACCTTCTGGGACTTCGTCTCGCTGATGCCGGAGTCGACTCACATGGTGCTGTGGACCATGTCCGACCGTGCCTTTCCGCGCCACTATCGCAACATGGAGGGCTTCGGCGTGCATACCTTTCGCCTGATCGACAGGCAGGGCAAGGCGCGCTTCGTGAAGTTTCACTGGAAGCCGCTGGCCGGCACCTGCTCGCTGATCTGGGACGAGGCGCAGAAGCTCTGGGGCCGCGATCCGGACTTCAACCGCCGCATGATGTGGGAAGACATCGAGAACGGCGACTTTCTGGAATACGAGTTCGGCATCCAGGTGGTTGAGGAGGAGGACGAGCATAAGTTCGATTTCGACCTGCTCGACCCGACCAAGCTCATCCCCGAAGAGCTGGTGCCGGTCATACCGATCGGCAAGATGGTGCTCAATCGCAACCCGGACAACTTTTTCGCCGAGACCGAGCAGGTCGCCTTCAACCCCGCGCATATCGTGCCGGGCATCGACTTCAGCAACGATCCATTGCTGCAGGGGCGGCTGTTCTCCTATCTCGATACCCAGATGCTGCGCCTGGGAGGGCCCAACTTCCACGAGATCCCGATCAACCAGCCGGTGTGCCCGTTCCACAACAACCAGCGCGATTCGATGCACCGCCAGACCATCAACAAGGGGCAGGCCTCGTACGAGCCCAACTCCATCGATGGCGGTTGGCCCAGCGAGACCCCGGCGGGGCCGGAGAACGGCGGTTTCGAGTCTTATCAGGAGCGTATCGATGCGCGCAAGATTCGCGCCCGCAGCCCTTCGTTCGGCGACCACTACTCCCAGGCCACGCTGTTCTGGAACAGCCAGACCGAGGTCGAGAAGGAGCACATCATCGCCGCCTACACCTTCGAACTCTCCAAGGTGCAGCGCCCCTGGATCCGCGAGCGAGTAATCACGGAGATCCTGCCCAATATCGATCTCGAGCTGGCCCGCCGGGTCGGCGAGAATCACGGCATCGAGGCGCCGAGCCAGAAGCCCGCGCCCGTCGAGGAGCTGGGCACGAGTTCGCAGCTGGAGTCCCCGGCCCTGAGCCTGATGGCGCGATTGCCGGGCAACATCCAGTATCGCAAGGTGGCGATCCTGGTCGCCGATGGGGTCGATGGCGATCAGGTCGAGGCGCTCAAGCAGAAGCTCGAGGTCGAAGGTGCCCAAGGAATGATAATCGCGCCGAGCATGGCACCGGTAACGGCGGCTGGCGGCAAGAGCGTGACGCCCGATGCCATGCTCAATGGCATGCCCTCGGTGGCGGTGGATGCGGTGGTCGTGCCCGGCGGCAGCGACAGCGTGAACGCATTGGCCCAATCGGGGCAGGGGCGTTACTACGTGCAGGAGGCCTACAAGCACCTCAAGGCGATCGCCGCCGTGGGCGAGGGCAAGATGCTGCTGGATGCGGCGGACGTGCCCACCGGTGAGGAAGGCGTGTTGACCGGTGCCAAGGTAGATGACGTATTCACGCCGCTGCGCGAGGCCATGGGGCAGCATCGGGTGTGGGCTCGCGACGCAAAAGCGAATGATATGCCAGCCTGATAGCCTATAGCGCTCGACAACACTCGTAAAAACGCCCGCCGGCATCGACTGCCGGCGGGCGTATTTTACTGCATGCAGATCAGGCGGTGGCCTTGCTGCCGACCAGCTCCTTGAGCGCGGCTTCGACGATGTCCAGGCCTTCCTCGAGGATCTCGTCCTCGATGGTCACCGGCATCAGGAAGCGGATGGTGTTGCCGTAGAGGCCGCAGGAGAGCAGGATCAGCCCCTTCTCGCGAGCCTTCTTGCACAGCGCGGCGGCCAGGTCGGCGTCGGGCGTGTGTTTGCTCTTGTCCGATACCAGGTCGATAGCCGCCATGGCGCCCATGTTGCGGGCGTTGTCGACGCAATCGAAGTCGCTCTGCCACTGGCTGAAGCGCTTGGCCAGCTTGTCGCCCAGGGCCATGCTCTTCTCGAGGATGTTCTCTTCCTCGAACACGTCGAGTACCGCCAGGGTGGCGGCGCAGGAGAGCGGGTTGCCGGTATAGGTGCCGCCCAGCGAGTTGGGGCCCGAGGCGTCCATGACCTTGTCGGTACCCACCACGGCGGAAATCGGCATGCCGTCGGCCATGCTCTTGGCCATGGTGATGATGTCCGGCTCGACACCGCTGTGCTCGATGGCGAACAGCTTGCCGGTACGTCCGAAGCCCGACTGCACCTCGTCGACGATCATCAGCATGCCGTGTTCATCGCAGATTTCGCGGATCGCCTTGAGGAAGCTGGCCGGGGCCGGGTAGAAGCCGCCTTCGCCGAGGACCGGCTCGAGCACGATGGCGGCAGTATCGCGGGGGTTGGCGTCGGTCTTGATCGCCATCTTCAGGCCGCGAATCGCCTCGTCCTCGCTGACACCGTGATAGGGCACCGGGTAGGGGGCACGGAAGACGTTGCCCGGCATGCTGCCGAAGTCGGCGGCGTAGGGCGCGACCTTGCCGTTCATGGCCATGGTCATGAAGGTGCGGCCGTGATAGCCGCCATCGAAGCAGATCACGTTGTTCTTGCCGGTGGCGGCGCGGGCGATCTTCACCGCGTTTTCCAGCGCCTCGGCGCCAGAGTTGGCCAGCATTACCTTGGCGTGGCCACGTACGGGCGTGACCTGGCTCAGACGCTCGGCCACCTTGACGTAACCCTCGTAGGGCATCACGGTCTGGCAGGTGTGCATCACCTTGTCGAGCTGGGCCTTCACCGCCTCGACCACCTTGGGGTGACGGTGGCCGACGTTGAGCACGCCGATGCCGCCGGCAAAGTCGATGATTCGGTTGCCGTCGGCGTCCCAGATCAGCGCGTTCTCGGCGCGGTCGGCGAACTGGGTGGCGGGGCTGGCGGCGCCATTAGCCACGTAGCGTTGCTTGAGTTCGTTGAGCTGTGCGTTGTTCATCTTGCCTCCCTTCTGCTTGGACGTTGCGGGCGATCAAAGGCCGCCGACACAGACGTATTTTAGTTCAGTGAATTCATCCAGGCCGTGGTGCGAGCCCTCACGGCCCAGGCCGGATTCCTTGACGCCGCCGAAGGGCGCCAGCTCGGTGGAGAGAATGCCCTCGTTGACGGCCACCATGCCATATTCCAGCCCCTCCATGACATGCCAGATACGGCGGTAGTCGCGGGCGTAGAAATAGGCCGCCAGGCCGAATTCGGTGGCATTGGCCATGGCGATGGCCTGGTCGTCGGTATCGAAGCGGAATACCGGCGCCAGTGGACCGAAGGTCTCCTCGCGGGCCACGCGCATCGCGTCGGTGACATCGGCGATCACCGTGGGCTGGAAAAAGGTGCCGCCGAGCGCATGGGGCTCGCCGCCGCAGACCAGCCGGGCGCCCTTGGCCAGAGCGTCGGCAATATGGGACTGGACCTTGTCCACCGCGGCCGGGTTGATCAGCGGCCCCTGTGCCACACCGTCGTCAAGGCCGTTGCCCACCTTGAGCTGAGCTACACGGGCGGCAAGCTTGTCGACGAAGGCGTCGTAGACGCCGGACTGAACCAGCAGACGGTTGGTACACACACAGGTCTGGCCGGAGTTGCGGTACTTCGATGCCACCGCCCCCTCGACCGCGGCGTCCAGGTCGGCATCGTCGAAGACGATGAACGGCGCATTGCCGCCAAGCTCCATGGAGGCCTTCTTCACCGTACCTGCACACTGCGCGAGCAGTTTCTTGCCCACCGGCGTGGAGCCGGTGAAGGAGACCTTGCGTACTCGCGGATCGGTGGTCAGTACTTCGCCGATCTCGGCGGGGCGGCTCGCTGTGACCACGTTGAGTACGCCGGCGGGGAAACCGACCTGCTCGGCCAGCCTGGCCAGCGCCAGGGCGGTCAGCGGCGTGGCCTCGGCGGGCTTGATCACCACCGGGCAACCGGCGGCCAGCGCCGGGGCGCACTTGCGCGTGATCATCGCCAGCGGGAAGTTCCATGGGGTGATGGCCGCCACCACGCCGATCGGCTCGCGAAAGACCAGGATACGCTTGTCGGCGCCATGGCTGGGCAGCGTCTCGCCGGCCATGCGCTTGGCCTCTTCGGCGTAGAACTCCACGAACGAGGCGCCGTAGGCGACCTCTCCGCGAGACTCGGCCAGTGGCTTGCCCTGCTCGAGAGTCATCAGCCGGGCCAGCGACTCCTGATGTGCCATGATGGCGTCGAACCAGGCACGCAGCAGGGCGGCGCGCTGCTTGGCCGGCTGGCGGCGCCAGGCCGGCCAGGCGGCTTCGGCCGCTGCCACGGCAGCGCGGGCATCGTCCGCGCTGAGGTCCGGCACGCTGGCCAGCGTCTCGCTGGTGGCGGGATTGGTTACGCTGAAGCGGCGCTCGGCGTCGCGCCATTGGCCGTCGATATAGGCCTTGTCGATGAATATCTCGGCGGGGAGGGACATGGAGGCTCCGGGGTGTTGATTATCTTGTTTGCTGAGTGTGCATTATTTAAAACATCTCGCCAAGGCCCTCCAGAAGGGTGCAGCCACTTTTTTACCGCCCGGAACCATCGGCGTGCGCTGCACTTTCCGCTACACTAGGCGCCGATTTCCCGGTGTCGCAGTAGCGCGCCTCTTTCTGCTGGTTGAATGTCGAGGTGAGACTTGGTCGACCCCCTATACGCCTGGTGGGCTCAACAACTGGTCCTGTGCGACTGGGCCTTCGAGCCCGAACCCAACACGATCGAAGCTGATGCGGCTCAGGCCCGGCTGCGGGCATTGGGCGTTGCCGATCGTGGCGAGTTGGGCTGGCGGCTGGTCGAGGCTTTCGGCACGGGCACGACCGATCCGGCGCGCCTGCTGGCCGCCCTCGAGCTAGTCGCTCTGGCGGGGTCGGCCGGCTGGCTCGCCGAGCCACGCTTGCGCAGCTGGGTGGTACGCCTGACTGATGAGATCACTCGCCATTACACCAGTCTGGACGAGTGGCTCGAGGCCTTGCGGCGTGCCAAGAGCGCCGAAGGCTGGGTGCGTGGCGACGACGATTTCTGGGAGGCCTGCGAGGCGCTGGCGACGCTGGAGCGTGACGGAGAAGGGATCACCTGGGATAGCTTGACGGGCTGGATTGCCGTGCAGCGCAAGGGTCAGGCTCAAGCGCTCTGGCCCGATGCTCCCCACGCGCGCGCCTGGCGCCTGCGTGCAGCCTTTGCCCCGGTAGTGGAGCCCACGCCTGACGCAATGGACTGGCCCGATGCCAAGGAGTGGCTGTGGCAATACTGGCAGATCGAAGATCGTAACGGCCTGATTCAGAGCCTGTTGTGGCTGGCCGGCTATGGTCATCGCCAAGGTTGGGACCTCGATGCCGCTCGTCTGCTGGCGGCGCGCAGCGAAGAGCGTCAGGCCTGGCTCGAGGAGCTGTCCGGCGGCGAACGGGAATATGGCCGGGTGCTGCTCGATTTCGTCGAACGGGGAGAGCCGCTCGAATGGGCCGCCTGGGATTGGCTGCGGCTGGTCGATCTGGCCTGGGCCGGTGCCTGCGCCGGCTGGCTGGAAGTTGCCGAGGCGCAGGATTTTGCCACCCACGGCGCCGATCTGGTCCTGCGTCGTTACAGCGACTGGTCGGCCTTGGCGCGGGCTTACCAGCGCGGTTGCAGCTTGTTCGAAGGGCGCGACAGGCTGGCGGACATGCAGCGTGACTGGAACCTCCTGCTCAGCTCTCCCGTCAGCCCATGGCGCACGCCGTTGCAGCAGCTGCTGGGCGAGGCGGAGCGGGAGGCCTCGCGCCGCGCCATCATGACCTGGCGGCGTTCTCCACGGCACTGGGTGCTGGCGCTGGCGTCGGTGCGCGAGCCTGAATTCGGCATGCGTCAGGGAGTGGCCGCGCCGGTCGCCGTCGAGCGGCGCGCCGATGCCTTGCGCTACCTCGACGAGACCCTGGGGCTGCACCCCGACGAAGGCGTGGAGGCCCTGTCGCGATACTGGTTGCCGGCCCAGGCGCATCATCTCAACCAGTTGGCTGCCGATGCCGCCCATGGCGCCCTGCCTCGGGCCGACACGCCCTTTGGGCGACCGGCGGCCGACGATGTGGCCGGTCTCATCGCGCTGAAACAGGGTAGCCGCCATGCGGCGACCATCCACATGGCCGAAAAGTACGCCTTCTATCTACAGATGGCGATGGACAGCGCTGCGTTTGACTCCCAGGCGCTGGAGGCCCTGACCGAGGCGTTGCGTGGCACGTTGTGTCGCTTCTACCCCGATGCCCGTCGCCTGTTGGAGGCCTGGGCGCAGTGGGAGGCTCTCCTACCGGAGGGGGAGCACCCTCCGCTGGTCAATGAGATCCGCTGGCACCTGGACGATCCCGGAAGTCCTTTCCACTGGCTCGATTGGCAGGCAAGCCAGTGGCAGGAGCCGGGGCCGCGGCCCACGCTGTCGCGCTTCACCGCCATGGCGCTGGTGGGGCCGCTGAACAATGCCATCTGGAGCGAGCCGCCGGTGGAGAGCGAGCGCGAGGCAGTCTCGATCCGCGAGTGGATCGATGGGCATTACGGCCTGCATGGCCGGGACGAACTCAACGAGTTTCTCGATTTCCTGCTCGAGGCGGGGGATCGCCAGGAGTACCAGATCAATTACGCCCCCTATACGCTGAATGCCCAGCGGCTGGCCTCGGAGATCGCCATGTTGGAAAGCGGCGACTGCAGCGAAGAGGACCGCAACCATTTGCTGCGCCTGCAGCGGGTGCGTGACAACACCGATGGCTGCAATGAGCTGGACATGACCGCCTGGGACCTGGCCCAAGCGGTGGACCTGGCGATCGCTGGGCGTCAGCTGGGCTGGCTGGAAGATGCCGCTTTCGCCGGTGTGCTGGAGCGAGCCCATGCGTTGGCGGCAGAGCACTATGGCAGTTGGGAGGCCTATGCGCGGGGCCTCTATGCGGGTTTCTCGTTCTTCATGGGTGAGACGCCTGAGCGCGAAGGCTTCCTGAGTGGCTTCCGCCAGGCTCTGGTCGCGTGGCTTTCGGGGGCGCCGCCACTGGCCGGCTCCTGGGCCAGCCTGGATTTCCCCGGGGCCAGGCCACGTCATTGGGCCCCCATGCATATCGACACATTGCCAGGCGATGTCAAAACGCTACATTAGGGCTCGCTCTGGTTAGGAAATGTGGTTTATAGTCAGCTGGTTTATGAAACGGCTCCGTATGTGACGGAGCTTTCACCCATGTCATCGTGAGCCGCCACAAGGCCGCTCTGGCAGTGGTACGGGCGCGGGGCGCCAAGCACCACTACCACAGCGATCCTCCCGGGGTCATCAGGTAGGGCAATTCGCCCGACCCGTGGACGCGTGCGGCTCAGGGAATGAGGACTTCGCAAGCATGGTTGCCACGGGATCGAGTCGTATCGTTGTGCTCGGTGTGTCGCTGGCGTTGTTGGCCGGGTGTGCAGGATCATCGAAATCGTCGTTGCAAGCGCCGGACGACTACTTCGCTCGACAGTTGCCTGGCATGTCGTCTTCCTTCAATCCCATGATGTCCCCAGTGGACAACCCCATCCTCCGGGTGGACAGCCTGCACAATCCGTCCCCGAGCTGATCCGATCAGCCCTGCTGGCGCAGCACGAGCGCTGGGCCGGCACGCCTTACCGGATCGGTGGCACGGGGCGCAACGGCATCGACTGCTCGGCGCTGGTGCAGAACGTGTTCAGCGAGACCTTCCGCCTGCAGCTGCCTCGCTCCACCAGCGAGCAGGTGCGGGAGGGCACCCAGGTGTCCCGCGATGAGCTCCAGGTTGGCGATCTGGTATTCTTCCGCCCTCCCGGCCGCTACGATCACGTGGGCATCTACGTCGGCGACGGTTACTTCCTGCATGCCTCCACGTCCCAGGGCGTGATGCTTTCCGAACTCGACAGCAACTACTGGCGGCGCTACTACTGGCAGGCACGCCGGACCCTGGAGCCGACCACCCTGGCGCAGCGCGTCACTGAACCGGGCGAAGGGTGAGAAGAGAAGGGCCGAGCGCTGGCGTTTCACTGTCATAAGACTTCGCGGTGGGCAATGACATACTCCACAAAGGCGCTCTCCGCCCGCGACAGGTAGGCATCCCGCGCCCAGGCCAGCGACAGCTCCAGCCAGGCCGGGCTAGCGAAGGAGACCGCCGCGAGGCCGGGCTCGTCCACCACCCGCCGCAGGAAAGTGGTAATGCCGAAGCCCTGGCGCACGATAGCCTTGGTCAGCGGTATCAGGTTCGACTGGAAGGCGATGTTGGCGTCCAGTCCGGTCTGTCGAGACAGGGCGTCGACGAATTCGCGGTGAAAATAGCCATCCTGGAACAGCACCAGCGGTTCCTGAAAGAACTCTTCGGCGGTCACGCTGCAGCGGTCCGCAAAGGCGTGCGCACGTGGTACGCATACCACCATCTCTTCGCGAATCAGTCGCCGCCGCTCCATGTGGCGGCTCTGCTCATCGTCTATGACCACGCCGAGATCCAGCTCGCCGTCGGCGATCATGCGCTGCAGCCGGCGCGCGCCGGCTTCCACCACGGTCAGGCGAATGCCGGGATGCTGCGCCTTGAAGCCCATCAGCAGCGGCGGAAAGTAATATGAGCCGAGCATCGAGGGAATGCCGATACGAACTTCGCCCTTGACCAGGCCATGCAGCTCTCGCATGGCCAGGTGAGTGGCCTCGGCCCGCTCCAGCAGCTCCCGGGCATGGGCATAGAGGGTCTCGCCCTCGGGTGTCAAGGTGATGCGTCGCTCATGACGGTGAAACAGCGTCAGCTCCAGCTGGCGTTCGAGGTTGGCGATGGTCTGGCTGACGGCGGACTGGGCCACGTGAAGCTCGCGGGCCGCGGCACTGAAGCCGGCTCGATCGGCTACCGTGACGAAGACTCGCAGGGTGCGCAGGTCGAAGGGTAGTGCCATGAGCGCTCCGTGCTTGGTGATAAGTTGATCAGATGGCTACGATCTTTTTATTCTGTTTGGCTTATCATTTTGCCTGCCTGATCATGGAAGGCAAATCTCTGCCAGGTTTGCTGCATGATCACCGTCCGTTCTCGCGCCTGGTGGCGCGCTACCCTGGCGCTCTGCCTGGGCTCTATCCTGGTTTTCGTCAATCTGTATGCACCGCAGCCGCTGCTGCCGGAGCTGCGTCAGCTCTATGGCGTGTCGACCCTGGGTGTCAGCCTGGTCATGTCGGTGGCCACGCTCGCTCTGGCGGGGGCACTGCTGGTCTTCGGCCCGCTGTCGGATGCCATCGGGCGCGGCGGCATCATGCGCGTGACACTGCTCCTGACCGGGCTGTGTTCGCTGGGGCTGGCCTTGGCGCCCAGCTTCGAGACTCTGTTGGCGCTTCGCCTGGTCCAGGGCTTCGTGCTCGGCGGGCTGCCGGCGGTTGCCATTGCCTGGATGGGCGATGAGTTCGACCGACCGGCGTTGCTGGCGGCGGTGGGCCTGTATATCGGCGCCAATACCCTGGGTGGGATCGGTGGGCGACTGATCGGCGGGGGCGTCGGCGAGATCGGCGGCGCCGGCGCTGGTTTCCTGACGGTGGGCATGGTGACCCTGGCCGGGGTGGCGCTGTTCTGGAAGCTGCTGCCAGCACCTCGCCAGTTCAAGCCGCGTCGTTTCGAGCTGCGTGCCGCCGTGACGGACCTGGGCGGGCACTTGCGCCATCCGCTGCTGCTGGCCGCCTACCTGCTCGGTGGTATCAATTTCCTCATTTTCATCAACCAGTACAGCTATATTACCTTCCGCCTGGCCGAAGCTCCTTTCGATCTCAGTGCCCGCTGGCTGGGAATGATCTTTCTCACCTACCTGGGTGGCACCCTGAGTTCGGCGCTCTCCGGTCGCCTGACCCGCCACTTCAGCCAGCCAGCCTGCATGACGCTTGGCATCCTCATCCTGATGGGCGGTACCTTCGTCACCCTGGTGGATTCCCTGGCCTGGATCATCGCCGGGCTGACCATCAATGCGGTGGGGTTCTTCCTGGCCCACTCCATGGCCTCCAGTTGGGTCAGCCGCCAGTCGGAGCGGGCGAGGGGCAGTGCCTCGGCGCTCTATCTGGTCTTCTACTATCTTGGGGCGAGCCTCGGCAGCCTCTGGCTCGAGCCGTTCTGGCAGCGTGGCGGATGGCTCGGCGTGGCCATCGGCTCCTGGCTTCTGCTCGGCGTCACACTGGGCATTGCGCTGTGGCTATGGCGCGGCGAACGAATCAGTGAACGGGTCTCACTGGCGCGCTAGTCCGCCCGCTTCATCATCCCACACCGCTTCGAGGCGGCGTTCGCGTCCGCAGGCCGCCTTGTAGTAGTTGTAGCGCACCGGATTCTTGCGATAGTAGTCCTGGTGGTACTCCTCGGCGGGATAGAAAGCCTCGAAGGAGCTGATCTCGGTAGCGATCTCGCGCCCGAAGCGCTCGGCGAGTTCGTCGCGGGTGGCTTCGGCCAGGGCTTGCTCCTCGTCGCTGGAATAGTAGATCACGCTGCGATACGCCTCGCCCACGTCACAGAACTGCCGGTCGACGGCAAACGGATCTATGTTGCGCCAGAACACGTGCAGCAGCGTGGCGTAGTCGACCACCTCGGGATCATACTCGACCCTCACCACCTCGGCATGGCCGGTATTGCCATCCACTACCTGCTGGTAGCTGGGATTCTCGACGTGTCCGCCACTGAAGCCGGAAGTCGTGGAGGTCACGCCCGACACCTTGTCGAAGGCCTCTTCCACGCACCAGAAGCAGCCGCCCCCGAACACGGCGCTGGCGGTTTCGTCGTTCGCAAGGCCCTGGCCGAAGGGCAACATCAGCAGTAACGGCACCCACGGCAGGGCATTTCGCATCCTGGGCATGATGGCTACCTCGTTTCGTTGTGTGGCGGTTTGTAAGGTTGGAAGCTGTCGCACGACACAGGTTCCGTATAGCCTTTGTTAACACCACCTGCCAATTCGGAGTCGCCCGTGACGCGTCGTCGCTTGATACTGCTCCTGGTTCTTGCCGCCAGTGTGGCCGCCTACTTTCTCAGCGGCGCCAATGAGGTGCTGACACTGGCCAATCTGCAAGTCGAGCAGGCGCGCTTCCAGGCCTGGCTGGCCGATGACCCGGTCACGGTGGTAGGGGGCTTCTTCGTCATCTACGTGCTCATGGCGGCGCTTTCGTTACCCGGTGCCGCGCTGATGACGGTGTTGGGCGGCGCCCTGTTCGGGCTTGGCTGGGGGCTTTTGATCATCTCCTTTGCCAGCACGCTGGGAGCGACCCTGGCCGCTCTGATCGCACGCACCCTGGCTCGGGCACCGTTGGAAAGGCGCTTCGCGCCGCAACTCGAGCGTATCAATGCCGGAATCCGGCGCGAGGGCGCCTTCTATCTCTTCACCCTGCGACTGATCCCGCTGTTTCCCTTTTTCGTCATCAACCTGGTGATGGGGCTGACCCGCATGCGCCTGTGGACCTTCTACTGGGTCAGTCAGCTGGGCATGTTGCCGGGCACGGCGGTCTACGTGAATGCCGGGCGCGAACTCGGCAACCTGCAGTCGCTGTCCGGAATACTCTCGCCGGGGCTGATTGGTTCTTTCGTGCTGATCGGTCTGTTTCCCTGGCTGGCTCGCGGCCTGGTGGCCATTGCCAAGCGCCGGCGACTGGCGCAGCGTTTCCACCGCCCGGCGCGTTTCGATTATGACATCGTGGTGATCGGCGGCGGTTCGGCTGGGCTGGTGGCGAGCTACATCGCGGCGGCAGTGAAAGCCAGGGTGGCGCTGGTGGAGCGTGACCGCCTGGGCGGCGACTGCCTGAATACCGGCTGTGTGCCGTCGAAGGCGTTGATTCGCGCGGCGCGGGTGGCCGAGGAAATTCGTGGGGCCAAACGCTATGGTGTTCATGCTGGCGAGCCGCAGGTCGACTTCGGTGCCGTGATGGCGCACGTGCAGCGTGCCATTCGCGAAGTGGAGCCCCACGACAGCCGGGAGCGCTACGAGAAGCTGGGGGTCGAGGTACTCACCGGTGAAGCTTGCCTCCAGGATCCGTGGCGGGTTCGCGTGGCGGGTGACGTGGGTGAGCGAGTGCTCACTACGCGACATGTGATCATCGCCAGTGGGGCAAGACCGAAGGTGCCGCCGCTGCCAGGAATCGAAGCCATCGAAGTGCTGACCTCGGACAATCTATGGCAACTCGAGACCCTTCCTGGTCGATTGGTGGTGCTGGGTGGCGGCCCCATCGGCTGCGAGCTGGGGCAGAGTTTCGCCCGCCTGGGAAGCCGGGTGAGTCTGGTCGAGATGGGGCCTCAACTGCTGCCACGCGAGGATATCGATACCGCCGACCTGCTGCGCCAGCGCTTTGCCAGTGAGGGGCTCGAAGTCTGGCTCGACACTCGTGCGCTATGTGTCGTGCCGGACGAGGAGGCCGGTAGCGGCCATGTGCTGGAGGTGGAGCATCGCCTGGCCTCGGGTGAAGTCGAAGTGCACCGGCTGCCCTTCGATCGCCTGCTGGTCGCGGTGGGGCGCCAGGCCAACGTGACTGGCATGGGGCTCGAGTCGTTGGGCGTCGAAACGCGGGAGGACGGCACCCTGGCGGTGGACGAGAGCCTGCAGAGCGTGCTGCCCAATGTCTGGGCCTGTGGTGACGTGGCCGGCCCGTTCCAGTTGACCCATGCCAGTGGCCATCAAGCCTGGCATGCCACGGTGAATGCGCTGTTCGGTGAGTTCAAGCGCTTTCGCGTCAGCTATCGGGCGCTGCCGGCGGTCACCTACACCGCGCCGGAAGTGGCACGGGTGGGGCTCAGCGAGGGCGAGGCGCGGGCCCGCGGCATCGAGTTCGAGGTTACCCGTTACCCGCTCGCCGAGCTGGACCGGGCCATTGCCGAGGGCCAGACCGAGGGCTTCGTCAAGGTACTGACGGTGCCGGGCCGGGATCGTATCCTCGGCGCATGCATCGTGGGGCAGGGGGCCGGCGAGACGTTGGCCGAATTCACCCTGGCAATGACGCACGGCATCGGTTTGAACAAGCTGCTGGGCACGGTCCATCCCTATCCCACCTGGTCGGAGGCGGCCAAGGCCACGGCGGGGGTATGGAAGAACGCGCACAAGCCCGAGCGCCTGCTGGGCTGGCTCGAGCGCTACTTCGCCTGGCGCCGGGGGGCAGGGCCGGCATCGGCCGCAACGGATGAGATGAGGAGGAAGGATGCTTGATCGCTGGACCATGCCGTTGACACAGGCACCTCTCGGTGCCGTGGCGAGGCGCTTCCAGGCATGGGGCATCGAGCCCGACCAGGTAACCCTGGCGGCCTTCGTCATCGGTATGCTCAGCCTGCCGCTGCTTGCCATGGAATGGTATTTGGCCGCTCTGGTGGCGATTCTGCTCAACCGCCTGGGCGATGGGGTGGATGGCGTCCTGGCACGGCTTGTGGACAGTCCTAGCGATGCCGGCGGTTTTCTCGACATCGGCCTCGACTTCGTTTTCTATGCCGCCGTGGTATTGGGCTTCGCCCTGGCCAATCCAGCCGCCAATGCGCTAGCGGCCGCCTTCCTGCTGTTCGCCTTTATCGGCACCGGCACCTCGTTCCTGGCCTTTGCCATCATGGCGACCCGCCATGGGCTCGAGCGTCCGCGTTTCCAGAAGAAGGCCTTCTACTACCTGCATGGCCTGACCGAAGGCACCGAGACCATCCTTGCCTTCGTGCTCTTCTGTCTACTGCCGCACCATTTTGCCCTGTTGGCCACACTGTTTGCCGTGGCGTGCCTGATTACCACCATCACGCGGCTATGGGGAGGATACCGCATGCTCAAGGCGCTGGAGCCAAATGGCGCCAGGAATTCCTGAGGCTGTCTCACTTCAGGCAAGCGCCTCGAACTAGTACCTCGAACAAGTGCACAGGAACGAGCGGGTAGGAACGAGCACATAGAAAGAGGGCAGCCATCTGGCTGCCCCTGGCATGTCCTGGACGTGCTGACGCTTAGTGCTGATGCCCGCCTTCGCCGTGCACGTGACCGTGTTCGATCTCTTCCTGGCTGGCTTCGCGCACCTCGGCGATCTCGACGTCGAAGTTGAGCTTCTGCCCGGCCAGCGGGTGGTTGCCGTCGACCGTCACGGTGTCGCCTTCCACCTTGGTCACGGTGACCATCAGCGGCCCGCCCTGGGTCTGGGCCTGGAACTGCATGCCCGGCTCAACGGACTCGACGCCCTGGAAGGCATCGCGCGGCACTTCTTGCACCAGTTGAGGCTGTACTTCGCCGTAACCCTCTTCGGGGGCAACGGTCACGTTGAGCTTGTCGCCGGCTTCGCGACCTTCGAGCTGCTTCTCCAGGCCCGGAATGATATTGCCGGCGCCGTGGAGGTAAGTCAGCGGCTGACGGCCTTCCGAACTGTCCAGCACCTCACCTGCATCGTTGGTCAGGGTGTAGTGGAACGCGACAACGGAATTTTGCGCAATCTGCATTGATGAACCTTTCGGTGAGTGCATGTACAAACCATGGTAACGCGCGAGGCCGGAGCTGTCAGGGGGGATGCAGTTTTTTCAGGTTATGAAGCCCCTTTCTGAGTCGCATTCACGCCTTTTGGCGGTGTTGCGCCCCCTTGGCCTCGCGGCTACCCTAGCGTGACCCAAATTTTCGTCCTATCGAAATCCGTCTTTCTACTCTGGAGTGAGCCCATGACCGAAATCGTGATCTGGCTGATTGCCTTTGCCCTCATCCTGTTCTTCAGCATCAAGATGTGGGAAACGACCGTCAGCGCCGGTTTGAACAAGGTGGTACCGCGCGTCATCAAGAGCGGTGATGACAACCGTTGGGTCTGGAGCGTGGCACTCGCCGTGTTGGGGGCCACGACGCTGGTTCGTCCCATCGACATGCTGCTGACTGTGATCGTGCTGGCCATTTTGGCGTTGGTCATCAAGAAAGTGACTGGCTGGGCGATGGGCAGGGCCAACTTCCATTGATCCTTGGTGCGCCGCCCAACGGCGGCGCACGGAAACGATGAGGGCCCGCGGCGTCATCAAACACCGCGGGCCCTCATCGTGTTGCTGTGGCAATTTTGTCGCTAGGCCGAATGTGCTGCTATGCCGAGTGGCTGACGGGCTCAGACCAGGCGGGGGCGATCCGGATCAGTAGGGGGCCACGGTCACGTTGGCGCCGCTGCCGATCATGCGTACGCGCTGGCCGACCTGGAAGGGACGGTCGGCTTTCTGCACGATCACGACGTTCTGGCCGTCGTCGCGACGGATCTCCATTTCCCAGGCGCGTACGCGATTGGTCGATTCCTCGATGGCGCTACCCGCCACGGCGCCACCGATGACGCCTGCTGCGGTTGCCAACTGCCGGCCGGAGCCTCCGCCCACCTGGCGGCCGAGCAAGCCACCCACCACGGCCCCGCCGCCGGTGCCGATGATGCCGCCCGCGCGGCTGTCGGCCTGGACCTGCACCTGACGCAGCGCAGTGATGGTGCCGAAGGTGACGGTCTGGGCGGTGCCAGCCTGAGAGCCCCGATAGACGTCACCGCCCATGGTCGAGGTATTGGCACAGCCAGCCAGGGTCAGCATGCCAATGGCCAGCACGGGAAGAAGACGCTTCATGTACACCTCCTGAGGCAAGGCGATGCCCATATGTATGTGGGGTGTCGTCGTTGCCGGGTTATGGAAACACTGTTTGCTAACTAGCTTAACCAGCCATACCGTATTTGACCAGTGCCGAATGACAGGGTGCCGTGCCTCGATGCGCCAAAGTCGGCAAAAAAAGAGGAAGATGAGACGACCGCCCCGGTTCCGACCGTGTGGCCAGCAGAATAGTGCAAGAAAAAGACGAAAAAAAGGGAGGCGCGAGGCCTCCCAAGGGTTCCAGTCGTTACCGCTACGCCATGCTCAGCCGAACTGGTTCATGGTGTTGTCCTTGCCACCAGCCTTGAGTGCGGCTTCGCCGTGGAAGAACTCCTTGTGGTCGTCACCGATGTTGGAGCCGGCCATGTCCTGATGCTTGACGGTGGCGATGCCCTCGCGGATCTCGCGGCGCTGCACGCCAGCGACATAGGCCAGCATGCCCTCGTCGCCGAAGTAGCCCTTGGCCAGATTGTCGGTGGACAGCGCGGCGGTGTGGTAAGTCGGCAGCGTGATCAGGTGGTGGAAGATGCCGGCCTCGCGCGAGGCGTCGCGCTGGAAGTTGCGTGTCCACTCGTCGGCCAGCTTGGCCAGCTCGGTGCTGTCGTACTCCTCGCTCATCAGCTTGCTGCGGTCGTAGGCGGAGACGTCCTTGCCTTCCTTCTCCCAGGCGTCGAACACCTGCTGGCGGAAGTTCAGGGTCCAGTTGAACGAGGGCGAGTTGTTGTAGACCAGCTTGGCGTCCGGCACCACTTCGCGGATGCGATTCACCATGCTGGCGATCTGGCCGACATGGGGCTTCTCGGTCTCGATCCACAGCAGGTCGGCGCCGTTCTGCAGGCTGGTGATGCAATCCAGCACCACGCGGTCCTCGCCGGTGCCCGGCTTGAACTGGTAAAGGCCGGAGGCCAGGCGCTTGACCTTGACCAGCTTGCCGTTCTGCTTGATCACGACGTCGCCGTTGTCGATGTCGGAAGCGGAGGTGATCTCGTCGCCGTCGAGGAAGCTGTTGTACTGGTCGCCCAGGTCGCCTGGCTCCTTGGTCACGGCGATCTTCTGGGTCAGGCCGGCGCCCAGGGAGTCGGTGCGGGCGACGATCACGCCATCTTCAACGCCCAGCTCGAGGAAGGCGTAGCGCACGGCATTGATCTTGGCCAGGAAATCCTCGTGAGGCACGGTGACCTTGCCATCCTGGTGGCCGCACTGCTTCTCGTCGGACACCTGGTTTTCGAGCTGAATGCAGCAGGCACCCGCTTCGATCATCTTCTTGGCCAGCAGGTAGGTGGCCTCGGCGTTGCCGAAACCGGCATCGATATCGGCGATGATCGGCACCACGTGGGTCTCATGGTTGTCGATCTTGGCGATCAGCTCGTCGGCCTTGGCCTTGTCACCCGCCTTCTGGGCGGCTTCCAGATCACGGAACAGGTGGTTGAGTTCCCAGGCGTCGGCTTGACGCAGGAAGGTGTAGAGCTCCTCGATCAGGCTCGGCACGCTGGTCTTCTCGTGCATGGATTGGTCGGGCAGCGGGCCGAACTCGGAGCGCAGGGCGGCGACCATCCAGCCGGAGAGGTAGAGGTAGCGGCGCTTGGTGGTGCCGAAGTGCTTCTTGATCGAAATCAGCTTCTGCTGGCCGATGAAGCCGTGCCAGCAGCCCAGCGACTGGGTGTACTGACCGCTGTCGGCGTCATAGGCGGCCATGTCCTCACGCATGATTTTTGCGGTGTAGCGGGCAATGTCCAGACCGGTCTTGAAGCGGTTCTGGGCGCGCATACGGGCGGCATTCTCGGGGCTGATGCTGGCCCACTTGCCTTGCTGGGCTTCGCGCAGTTGAGCCAGTGCCTTGATGTCGTCTTTGTATGACATGGTGCCATCCTTCCGATCTGAGGTGGGGTCGTCGGCTTCGATTGCCTGCGGCGGCGCTCGCTGCCTCGTCGGTCGCTTGCTTGCTGCATCGTGCCGGTCGGGCCGGGTTATGCTGCAACTGCGAAGTATTACCAGATTCAACCAGCTGACAGGGATTGTCTCTACGGCCTTGGTCGAATCCGAGTCGGCGTTAAAATTGAACCGGGTCGGGAGATTTTTTGCTTGCTACCGAACAGGTGTTTTAACGCTGCCATGAAACCACTATGCCCCATGTTCTCTGGGCCGGACAATCAACACTTGGGGGGAATAAGGGTTGTAGTTCGACTACAAGAGTGGCCTTTTGGGGGCCATTCCTGTAGTCGTTTTTCGATCGGTGGAGCGGTTGGGTGTTGTCTGGCCTTACAACGAAAGGCGCATGTTGCGGTGCGGAATACCGGCGTCCATGAAGACTTCGCCAAACGCGACGAAGCCCAGGTTCTCATAGAAGGCAAGGGCATGGGTCTGGGCAGCGAGCTCGACCTGCGCATGGCCCAGGCGGCGTGCCGTGTCGATGGCGGCCTGCATCAGGGCCGCGCCGATACCCAGGCCGCGTGCTTCGCGCAGCACGGCCACTCGGCCGACATGCCCGTCGGGCAGCAGGCGTGCGGTACCGAGTGCGCTGTTGCCACGTAGAGCGAGGAAGTGGCGACATTCATCGTCGCGTCCGTCCCACTCCTCCTCCAGCGGTACCCGCTGCTCCTCGATGAACACGACACGGCGGATCTCGCCGGCCAGGTCGCCAAGCTCCTCCCAACTGCCTTCCTTGACGACGATGCGGTGCGTCATGACGTCATTCCTCCTCCATGTTCCAGGTCAGGCTGCCGGCATCGAGCAATGTGGCAAACAGCTCGGCGGCTCCCTCGTATGCCAGTAGTTCAGCATCGATAGGAGTGTCCGAGGCCACGGCCCGAGCCAAGGGTAGGGTGCACTCGACTCCGTCGCCGTCGGCGAACAGGGTGGCGCGATGCTCGCTCAGGCCGCGCCAGGCGAAGCGCGAGCCGGGACTGCGCAGGAGTTCCTCACCCTCATGTAGTAGAGCGACAAGCTCCTCGACGTCGGTAGGGGTCTCGCTCGGTATCAACTGATCGACGTACTTGGGTTGCGTCATCACCCGGCCGAACCACTGGGCGAGCTGGGCAGGGTCGTCTAGGGTCGCAAGAATCAAGCGACGCATGCGCGCGAGCGAGTCGTCATCGAGCTCCGCCGGATCGGCTGGCGGGGTCATGCCGGCGTCGCTGTAGCGACTCGAAGCGGGCAGCTGTTCGCCGAGGTAATCGGCGAAGGAGGTGATCGCCTCGTCCGCCGAGGGGGCACGGAAACCCACCGAATAGGTCATGCAGTCGTCGGACTGGCTGACGCCGTGGTGGGCCCAGCCCGGTGGCAGGTAGAGCATGTCGCCGGGTTCCAGCACCCAATCGTCGCCCGGCTCGACGGTGAAGCGCTGGAGAATGCGCAGGTCGATGCCGTCGAGTATGGGGGCATCGTCAGGTACCTTGCCGCCGAGCTGCCAGCGACGCCGGCCCAGCCCCTGGATCAGGAACACATCGTACTGATCGACGTGGGGACCGACGCTGCCGCCCGGTGGGGCGTAGCTGATCATGATGTCGTCGAGCCGCCAGCGGGGCAGGAAGTCGAAGTGCTCGAGCAGCTCGGCTACCTCGGGTACATAATGGTCCACGGCCTGCACCAGCAGGGTCCAGTCGCGCTCTGGCAGCTCGCTGAACACGGCTTCGTCGAAGGGGCCGTGGCTGATCTGCCAGGGCCCGTCCGGCCCTTCCTCTTCGACCAGTCGGGCCTCGATGCCCTCCTCGCAGGCGAGCCCGGCCAGCTCGTCGGGGTCGAGCGGGCTTTCGAAGTCGGGCAGGGCGCCACGGATCAACAGCGGCTGGCGCTGCCAGTAGTTGCGCAGGAACTCAGCGGGCGTAAGGCCACCCAGCAGAGTGAGAGGAGCGTCGGTGGACATGGTGTCTCGCTGTCAGGCAGTTGGCACGAAAGTCTGCAGGCGAACCGGCTGGCTGGCCTGCAGGGGAAAACGTAATGGTAGCGTATTGCTGTGAGCGAGGCTCGAGGCTTAGCGGTTGGCGCCGGGCACCCACAGCACGTCGCGCTGGCCGTTGCCGTTGGCCCGGCGCGCGGCAACGAACAGCAGGTCGGAGAGGCGGTTGAGATAGCGCAGCACCTCGGGATTGACCGGCTGTTCCTCCATCAGCGCCGTGACCAGGCGCTCGGCGCGGCGGGTCACGGTGCGGGCCAGATGCAGATGGGCGGCAAGCGCGGTGCCGCCCGGTAGGATGAACGAACGCAGGGTGTCGAGCTCGGCATTGCAGGCGTCGATGCGTGCTTCCAGATACTCGACCTGGCCAGCCGTGATCCGCAGCGGTGGTACTCCGGCGCCTCCTGTTCGGGCGTGCACAGGTCGGCACCGACGTCGAACAGGTCGTTCTGCACGGTGGCGAGGATATCGCGCAGTTCGCCCGTGGCATGCAACTGGGCCAGGCCGATGACGGCATTGGTCTCGTCCACGGTACCGAAGGCCTCGACGCGCAGGTCGTGCTTGGCCACGCGGCTGCCGTCGCCAAGACCGGTATCGCCCTTGTCACCGGTGCGGGTGTAGATCCTGGTGAGCTTGACCATCGTTGCCTCCTGCGTTGCCCGCGCTGGCCTTAGAGCCGGCGGGCCTGGGCCTCGGCGTTGCCGATGTAGGTGGCCGGCGTCAGCGCCTTGAGTTCGGTCTTCACCTCGGCCGGCAGTTCCAGCGTGTCGATGAAGGCGGCAAAGCCGGCCTGGTCGATGCGCTTGCCGCGGGTCAGTTCCTTGAGCTTCTCGTAGGGCTTCTCGATGCCGTAGCGGCGCATCACCGTCTGGATCGGCTCGGCGAGCACTTCCCAACTGGCGTCGAGGTCCTCGGCCAGGCGCGCCGGGTTGGCCTCGAGCTTGCCGATGCCCTTCAGCGCCGCTTCATAGGCGATCAGGCCGTAGGCCAGGCCGACGCCCAGGTTGCGCAGTACGGTGGAGTCGGTGAGGTCACGCTGCCAACGGGAGATCGGCAGCTTCTGCGCCAGATGGCCGAGCACGGCGTTGGCCAGGCCCAGGTTGCCCTCGGAGTTTTCGAAGTCGATGGGGTTGACCTTGTGCGGCATGGTCGAGGAGCCGATCTCGCCCTCGACGGTTTTCTGCTTGAAATAGCCCAGCGAGATGTAGCCCCACACGTCGCGGTCGAAGTCGATCAGCACGGTATTGAAGCGGCATACGGCATCGAACAGCTCGGCGATGTAGTCGTGCGGCTCGATCTGGGTGGTGTAGGGGTTGAAGGTAAGCCCCAGGCCCTCGACGAAGGTACGCGCGTTGGCTTCCCAATCCACGTCCGGGTAGGTGGCCAGGTGAGCGTTGTAGTTGCCCACCGCGCCGTTGATCTTGCCCAGGATTTCGACGCTCTCGATCTGGGCGAGTTGGCGACGCAGGCGATAGGCGACGTTGGCCATCTCCTTGCCCAGGGTGGTGGGGCTCGCCGTCTGGCCGTGGGTGCGCGAGAGCATCGGCTGGGCGGCATGCTCGTGGGCCAGTCGGGCGATTTCGTCGGCCACCCGGTGCATCACCGGCAGCAGGGTCTTCAGACCGTCAGCGAGCATCACGCCGTAGGAGAGGTTGTTGATGTCTTCGCTGGTGCAGGCGAAGTGCACGAACTCGGTGATCGCATGCAGCTCGGGCTGCTCGGCGATCTTCTCCTTGATGAAGTACTCCACCGCCTTGACGTCGTGGTTGGTGGTGCGCTCGATCTCCTTGATGCGCTCGGCGTCGGCCAGCGAGAAGTCACGAATCATGGCCTCGAGGAAGGCGGTGGCCTCGGCGGAGAGCGGCGGCACCTCGACGATGCCGCCCTGCTCGGCGAGACGCTGCAGCCAGCGAATCTCGACGATCACGCGGGCACGGATCAGGCCGAACTCGCTGAAGTGTTCGCGCAGGCTCTCGGCCTTGTTGCCGTAGCGGCCGTCGACGGGGGAAAGGGCGGTAAGAGCAGTGAGGGGCAGGGAAGCGGCTTGCATGGTCGTTATCCGGTGCGTGTAGGAAATGGAGTGGGGGAAACGGGTATCAGCCCAGCTGGTCCAGGGCTTTTTTCAGGGCGCCGCGCTGGAACACCAGCTTCCAGCGCCGGCCGCCCTGCTGATGCCAGAGCAGGGCGAAGCGGATCCCGGCGAGCAGGATGGCGCGCACGCGTTCGGGCATCATGCGGCTCTGCAGCATCGAGGGGTCGCCATGCACCACGATGCGGGTCTTCAGGGTCGAGAGTGTCTCCTGATAGGCCTCGCCCAGGCTGGCAATGACGTTCTCGTGGGTGGTGCCGAAGTGTTCGGCCTGGCCCTGAATACGGTTCAGGTGCTGGCCGAGAGAGGCCATCATGTCGTTGTCGACACGCAGCTTGTTCATCAGCAGCAGCAGCGAGAAACCATAGCGAAGCACGACCGGATTGGCCTGCTGGCGTCCCACCACGGCCTCGAGTACCTCGAGGCCGCGGCGCAGGTTGTTGGGTGACCGCCATAGGTCGCTTCGAAGCTCTCGGGGTTGGTGTCCAGCGTGGCGCGAATCAGCGTTTCCCAGGGACGGGTGTCGACCTGCCCGGTGCGGGCCAGTTCATCGACCAGGCTGGCGGCCTGGAACACGCCGGCAAGGGCCAGGGCCTGACGTGCGGTCGGGGAGTCCGGCGCGCGGTGGATGGGGGAAGTGGTCATGCGGCTGGCTCCATGGCATTCCAGATATCGCGGATCACGCCGCCGCCCAGACAGATCTCGCCGTCGTAGAGCACCAGCGACTGACCGGGAGTGACGGCACGTTGGGGCTCATCGAAGAGAACTTCGACGCCGCCATCCTCCCGCGTGCGGACCGTGCAGGGCACGTCGGTCTGACGGTAACGGGTCTTGGCGGTGTAGCGGCCCTCGGCGGCGGGCGGCTCACCGGCCACCCAATCCATCGCCTCGGTGGCCAGCGAATCGGTGTAGAGCAGCGGGTGATGCTTGCCCTGCACCGCGATCAGTACATTGCGCTCGAGATCCTTGTTCGCCACGTACCAGGGCGCCTCCGGGTGGTTGGCCAGCCCACCGATACCGAGTCCCTGACGCTGCCCCAGGGTGTAGTACATCAGCCCCATGTGCTCGCCGATGACTTCGCCTTCGGGCGTCTCGATCACGCCCGGCTGGGCCGGCAGGTATTGCTGCAGGAAATCGCGGAAGCGGCGCTCGCCGATGAAGCAGATGCCGGTGGAGTCCTTCTTGCGCGCGGTGGCCAGGCCATGACGCTCGGCGATGGCGCGCACCTCAGGCTTCTCCAGCTCACCGACGGGAAACAGCGTACGGGCGATGGCAGCCTCCGGCACGGCGTGCAGGAAGTAGCTCTGGTCCTTGTTGGCATCGATGCCCTTGAGCAGCCGCGGCCGACCGTGGCGCACGCCGCCACGAACATAGTGGCCGGTGGCGATCTTCTCGGCACCGAGCATCTCGGCGTACTCGAGGAACACCTTGAACTTGATCTCGCGGTTGCACAGGATGTCCGGGTTCGGCGTGCGCCCGGCCTTGTACTCGGCCAGGAAGTGCTCGAACACGTTGTCCCAGTACTCGGCGGCGAAGTTGGCGCTGTGCAGCTTGATGCCGAGCTTCTCGCACACGGCCTGGGCATCCGCCAGGTCGGCCTTGGCGGTGCAGTACTCGGTGCCGTCGTCCTCGTCCCAGTTCTTCATGAACAGGCCTTCGACCTGATAGCCCTGCTCGAGTAGCAGCAGCGCGGATACGGAGGAGTCGACGCCGCCGGACATGCCGACGATCACCTTGCCTGAGGTGGCGGTCATGGGCGCTCTCGGATTGAGTGGTTCGCAAATGGGCGGGAATTATACCCCAGGTTGGCGCATGGCTTCATCCGATGAGGACATGGCCCGGTCATGGATAATTAATTGACCGGTCGGCCAGTTAAGGCTATCTTCGCCGCATGAACCAGAAAACCCAGACACGCGATCCGGAACTGACCCGCGCCCGTATCCTCGAGGCGGCGGAAGCGCTGTTCGTCGAGCAGGGTTTCTCCGCGGTCAAACTCAGCGAGCTGGCACGCTCGGCCAAGGTCACCAAGAGCTTGATCCACCACCATTTCGGCAGCAAGGAACAGCTCTGGGAGGCAGTCAAAAATCGCGCCTTCGAGCGCTATTTCACCGCTCAGATGGCGATGCTGGAGGAAGCCGGCGAGCCGGATGCCGCGCTGCTGCGCCGTTCGGTGGAAGCCTACTTTTATTTCCTGCGCGACAACCCCGGCGTGGTGCGACTGTTTGCCTGGACCCATCTGGAGGGGGACAGCCACTGCAGCGAACTCGACAACCAGCTCGTTGGGGCGGGTGCCGAGTGGGTTCGCCAGACCCAGATGCGCGGCCTGCTGCGCAAGGATATCAACCCTACTCATGTGATCGCCGTGTTCGTGATGACCTGCACCCAGTGGTTCGAGGCCAAGTGTCATCACGAGCACTGGCCGGGCATGGGCAGTGACGAGGCGTTCCTGGAAGATTTCCTGAAGATCTTCATGGAAGGCGTCCCTCGGGAGTGAGCGTTTTTTTTCGTCAACAATTGACCGGCCGACCAGTTCATGCGGCTGTTCCATGAAGGAGAATGACTATGGGGAGGGTGGCGAGAGGCAGCCTGGCGGTCTCGCTGATGCTGGGCATCATATTGCTGTCGGGGTGCGATGCCGCTCCGGCTCAGATCGAAACCGGTGAGACGGTCCTGCCCAGCGTGCGCAGCGAGACGGTGCGCCTATCCCAGGCCGAGACGAGATACCGCTTTCCCGGCACGGTGCGGGCCAGCGAACGGGCGACTCTCGCTTTTCTGCATCACGGCGTGCTGCGTGAGCGGCATGTGGCGAGGGGGCAGCGGGTCGAACGGGGAGAGCCGCTGGCGACGCTGCACAATCCGGCCATGGCGCCGGCGCTCGTGGCCGCCGAAGCGCGGATAAGCGAACTCGACGCTCGCCTGCGCCGCATGGAACGCGACGTCGAGCGGGCGCGCGTGCTGCGCGAGCGCAACCTCAGCGCCGAGGAGGAACTGGATCGCCTGCGTTCGGAGCGCGAAGCCACCGTGCAGGCGCGTGAGCAGGCCCTGGCCCAGCGTGACGAGGCCCGGGCACAGCTCGATGAACTCACCCTGCGCGCCCCGTTCGCGGGCGTGGTGACCGACCTCGAGGCCGAGCCCGGCGATTTTCTGGCCGCCGGCCAGCCGGTCTTGGGGTTGGTGGGGCTTACGGGGCGCGAGGTGGAGATTCGCGTGCCGGCGGCCTTGCCGCACGGCTGGAGGTGGGCCAGGAGGCGAGCCTGGTGGCAACGCTGGGGGCGCGGCGCTTCCCCGGCGGGTCACCGACATCGGCCAGGCGGGAGAGGGCATGGCGCCGGTCATCTTGGCGATCGATGCCGACCCCGGCCCGGCGCTGGGCGAGCCGGTCAGGGTGCAGCTGTCGCTGGATGCGCCGCCCCTGCTTCAGGTGCCGTTGGCGGCGGTGGTCGACCCCGGCGGGTACGACCCGCACGTGCTGATGCTGAGCGCTGACGATACGGTCCAGCGCATTGCCGTGACTCCCGGCCGGCTGGATGGCGGCTGGGTCGCAATCGCGGCGTCGTCGCTGGCTGCGGGCGACAGGGTAGTGACGGCTGGGCAGGGGCGCCTGGAAGAGGGCAACCGGGTGAGGGTGCTGCCATGAGCTGGCTGCTCGCCTCGTTGCGCTACAAGCGACTCATCCTGACCGTTACGCTGCTGCTGGCCCTGCTCGGCCTGGTGGCCTGGGTGCAGATGGATCGTCAGGAGGATCCTTTCTTCCCTTATCGCTTCGGCCAGGTGCTGGTGCCCTACCCAGGGGCCGAGCCGGAGCAGGTCGAGCGCCTGGTGCTCAACCCCCTGGAGGAGGAATTGGCCCAGGTAGAGGAGGTCAATGACATCATCGGCACTGCGCGTCTCGGCGTGGCTCACGTCACCATCGAGATGCACGAGCACGTCTACGACACCGATGCCGCCTGGGAACGGGTGCGCATCGCCGTGGACCGGGCCAGCCGCCAGTTTCCCGATGGCGTGGGCGAGGCCGAGATCAGCGACCGCGACTCCGATGCCCACGGGATCGTGCTGGCACTGACCGGCTCCGACGATCTGCTCGAACTGCGCGAGGCGGCCAAGCGGTTGCGCCGCGACCTGTTCCGGCTCAAGGAGGTGGCCCGCATCGATCTGCTGGCCGATCCGGGCCAGCAGGTGGCGATCGGCTGGGACGATACCCTGGCCGAACTGACAGGCCTCGACGCTAGGGCGCTTGGCGAGCAACTGGCCGCGCGCAACCTGACCGCTTCCGGCGGCAGCCTGGCGATCGGGGGACGCTCCCTGGTGCTCGACCCGCGCACCGAATTCGGTTCGCTGGAAGAACTCGCCGCCACGCCGATACGCACCGTGCGCGGCGACCAGGTGCCACTCGGCGAGCTGGCCGACCTGCGGCTGATGCCCGAGGAGCCCGTCACCGAGCGCATGTGGCACGATGGCCGGCCGGCGGTGGCGCTGGGGCTGGTGCTCTCCAACGATCAGGTCAATGCCGTGCGCTTCGGCAGCCGGCTGCGTGCGCTGGTGGATGAACTGCGTCCCGCCTATGCGCCGCTCACGATCGAGGAGAGCTTCTACCAACCGCGCTGGGTCGAACGACGGTTGGCGGAACTCGGTTTCTCGCTGCTGCTGGGTATTGGCATTCTCGGCACGCTGCTGTTCCTGGCCATGGGGCTGCGGCTGGGCCTCGCGGTGATGGTGATCGTGCCACTGGTGACCTTCTCCTCGCTGGCGCTCTACGCCATGGGCGGCGGGGTGCTGCATCAGATCGCCGTGGCCGGCATGGTGATCGCGCTCGGGATGCTGGTGGATAACGCCATCGTCATGGTCGAGAACATCCAGTTTCACCGCGATCAGGGGCGCTCGGCCATGCAGGCCGTTACCCGCTCGGTACGGGAGCTGGCCACGCCGTTGTTGGCGGCCACCGGCACCACCTTGGCCGCCTTCGTGCCGCTGCTGCTCTCCAGTGGCAACACCGCCGACTTTACCCGTGCCATTCCTGTCATGGTGATGCTGACGCTGGCGGTGAGCTATGTGTATGCCGTGTTCGTTACGCCGGTGTTTGCCGCTGGCATCCTCCGGCCAAGGCTGGCAGCACGGCGTGAGCGGCTACAGGCAGCAGGCGAGCGCCTGGGACGGATCGCCGTGCGCTGGCCGGCCGTGGTGCTGTCAGGTGCCGGCCTGCTGCTGGTCGGTGCCGTGGCCATGGTACCGCTGCTCAATCACGATTTTTTTCCCGATACCGATCGCAACCAGTTGATCGTCGATCTCAACTTTCCTGAAGGCACCCATCTCGACACCACCTCCCATCAGGCCGAGGCGTTGGCCACGGCATTGGCCGAGCGACCGGCGGTGCGGGCGGTACATCGCTTCGTCGGCTTCAGTGGCCCGCGCTTCTATTACAACCTGGTCGAACAGCCGCGCCAGCCGCACCTGGCCCGGCTGGTCGTGGAAGCCGAGGACGCCGCCGATCTGGCGGGGCTGATGACGTGGGTGCGTGCGGTGGCGCCGGAGTGGCTGCCCGAGGCCGAAGTGGTGGCCCGCCGCTTGGGCCAGGGGCCGCCGCTGGAAGCGCCGGTGGAGATTCGCGTATTCGCCGAGGACCGCGCCGCGCTGGCCGATGCCGCTGGTCGCATCCTCAGCGTGGTGCGCGCTGCCGAAGGCGCTCGCGATGCGCGTCACCGTCTGGGTGAAGGCTTGGCCACGCTGCGGGTCGATACCGATGACGCTCGCGCCGCCGAGTACGGGCTATCGCGGCGCGATGTGGCCACGGTCCTGGCTGGTGCCAGCCGCGGGGTCGAGGTGGGCACCTGGCGTGCGGCCCGGGACCCGGCGCCGCTGCTGATCCGTGCGCCCGAGGGTGAACGCTTCCCCACCGACGGGCTCGAGGGGCTGCGCCTCGCCGCTGCCGACGGGACCTCGGTGCCACTTGGTGAAATCGCCTCCCTGGAACTGACCTGGCGCCCGGCGGTGATTCAACATCGAGGCCTGCGTCGCATGACGGCCGTGCTGGCCGAGGTGGCCGACGGCTGGACCTACGACGGCGTGCTGGGCGAGATCCTGCCGCAACTCGAGGCGCTCGAACTCCCCACAGGCGTGAGCTATACCATCGGCGGGGCAGCGGAGTCGGCCGGCGATGCCAACACCGCACTGTTCCAGACCTTGCCGTTCGGCGGCCTGCTGCTGATGGTGTTCCTGCTCGCGCAGTTCAACTCCTTCCGTCAGCTGTGCATCGTGCTGACGACCGTGCCGCTGTCGATCATCGGTGTCGTGCCGGGCTTGTGGCTGACCGGCCAGCCGTTCGGTTTTACCGCCATCCTCGGCGTGGTGGCGCTGGTCGGCATCGTGGTCAACAACGCCATCGTGCTGATCGACCTGATGAACGCCAATCGCAAGCAGGGGCTCGACGTGAGGGAGGCGGTGGTATCGGCGGTGGCGCGGCGTACTCGGCCGGTGCTGCTCACCACCGCTACCACGGTGGCCGGCCTGGTGCCGCTGACCCTGACCCAGTCGACGCTGTGGCCGCCCATGGCCTGGGCGATCATCTCCGGGCTGGTCGCCTCCACGCTGCTGACGCTGCTGGTGATTCCGGCCTTGTACCGGTTGTTAATAAGAGACTAGCGCTCGTGGACGACATCCATGGGATAAAACCGCCCCGCCAGGGCGTCGCGGATTCGGCGCAGTACCAGCGGACTGCGCAGCCGTCCCTGGCGCTCCAGCGCTTCGACCTCTTCCAGGGTCAGCCAGTGCACGGCGACGATCGAGGGATCGAGAGGGTTGCCCAGGTGGGCCAGGGCCATGCCGAAGAAGCCATGGCTATGGAAGGTCTCGCCGCCGGACGTCTGGTAGACGTACAGCCCCAGGTAGTCGGTGATCCCCACCTGCCAGGCGGTCTCCTCGCGCAGTTCGCGCAGGGCCGCCTCCTGAATCCGCTCACCGGGCTCCAGGTGGCCGGCGGGCTGGTTGAACAGGGTAGTCTGACTGCCTCTCGGTGACTCTTCCACCATCAGGAAGCGGCCGGCGCGTTCCACGACGGTGGCCACGGTTACATGCGGATGCCAGCGGCTCATCGGTGACCTCCTTGGCGGCGCGGCGAGCGCCTTGGCGTGTTGCGCGGGCGTGTAGGGTTTCCCTGCGCCACTCACCCGGGGCCAGTCCGTCCAGGCGCCAGGGGCCGATGGCCACGCGCACCAGGCGCAGGGTGGGGTGGCCGACATGAGCCGTCATGCGCCGGACCTGACGGTTACGGCCTTCGCTGATGGTCAGTTCCAGCCAGGACGTCACCGGGTGTCGCTTCGGGTCCACTGGCGGCGTGCGCGGCGGCAGGCCGCTCTCGGCCAGGCGCCGCACCTTGGCCGGTCGGGTCGGGCCATCCTTGAGCTCGATACCCTGGCGCAGGGCGGCCAGTGCCGCCTCGTCGGGGTTGCCCTCCACCTGTACGCGATAGGTCTTGGGCTGCTTGTGGCGCGGGTCGCTGATGCGCTGGATCAGTGCACCGTCGTCGGTCAATAGCAGCAGTCCTTCTGAATCATAGTCCAGCCGTCCTGCCGCGTAGATGCCCGGCACCTTGATGATGTCCGCCAGTGTCGCACGCGGTGCTTCCCCCTGGCCGAGGCGATCGGTGAACTGGGAGAGCATGCGGTAGGGCTTGTGCAGGAGATAAATGGCGCTCATGGGGCAAAGCTTACCGGCAAGCGGGACGGGATGGGAGAGGGAAACGCGTCAGCCTTATTGACCATACGCCGAGGCGGGCGGGCTGATATAATGCGCACGCTCGCCGGGAGCGCCCTCGTCGTTACGGGCCTGCCGTGACTCCGCCACCGGGTCGATGCCAAGCGCATCCCCCGCCAGATGAGAACCGTAGGTGGAGCACGCAGGGACCCCGTTTCAGGCATCGTGAGTGCGCGCAACCGTTCCAGTTATTGCCATCGCAGCGACCAGAGAGATCAAAGCCACCATGTCAAAAACGCCGAAGATTATCTATACGTTCACCGACGAAGCGCCTGCGCTGGCGACCCATTCGCTGTTGCCGATCATCGACGCTTACACCGACGCCGCAGGTATCGAGGTGGAAACCCGGGACATCTCCCTGGCGGCTCGGATTCTCTCCCAGTTCCCCGATTACCTGACCGCCGAGCAGCGCGTCGAGGACCACCTCGCCGAACTGGGCGCCCTGGCCAAGACGCCGGAAGCCAACATCATCAAGCTGCCCAACATCAGTGCCTCCATGCCGCAGCTCAGGGCAGCGATCAAGGAGCTGCAGGGGCAGGGCTACAAGCTGCCGGACTATCCGGACGAGCCGAAGAACGACGAAGAGAAAGAGATCAAGGCGCGCTACGACAAGGTGAAGGGCAGTGCCGTCAACCCGGTGCTGCGCGAGGGCAACTCCGACCGCCGTGCACCCAAGGCCGTCAAGGAGTATGCCCGCAAGTATCCCCATCACATGGGCGAGTGGAGCCAGGCCTCGCGCACCCACGTATCTCACATGCACGGCGGCGACTTCTACCACGGCGAGAAGTCGATGACGCTGGATCGCGCCCGCGACGTGAAGATGGAGCTGATCACCAAGAGCGGCGAGTCGTTGGTGCTCAAGCCCAAGGTCTCGCTGCTCGAAGGCGAGATCATCGACAGCATGTTCATGAGCAAGAAAGCGCTGTGCGAATTCTACGAGCGTGAGATCGAGGACGCGCGCAAGACCGGCGTGATGTTCTCCCTGCACGTCAAGGCAACGATGATGAAGGTCTCGCATCCGATCGTATTCGGCCACTGCGTCAAGATCTTCTACAAGGACGCTTTCGAGAAGCACGGGGCGCTGTTCGAGGAACTGGGTGTCGACGTCAACAACGGCATGGTGAATCTCTACGACAAGATCGCCACCCTGCCCGAATCCCAGCGTGATGAGATCATCCGCGACCTGCACGCCTGCCACGACCAGCGTCCCGAGCTGGCCATGGTGGATTCGGCCCGCGGCATCACCAACTTCCACTCGCCCAGCGACGTGATCGTCGATGCCTCGATGCCGGCCATGATCCGCGCCGGCGGCCAGATGTACGGTGCCGATGGTCGCATGAAGGACGTCAAGGCGGTGATCCCCGAGTCCACCTTCGCCCGCATCTACCAGGAGATGATCAACTTCTGCAAATGGCACGGCGCCTTCGACCCGGCCACCATGGGCACCGTGCCCAACGTCGGCCTGATGGCGCAGAAGGCCGAGGAGTACGGCTCCCACGACAAGACCTTCGAAGTGCCGGCGGACGGCGTCGCCAACATCACCGACCTGGAAACCGGCGAGGTGCTGCTGACCCAGAACGTCGAGAAGGGCGACATCTGGCGGATGTGTCAGGTCAAGGACGAACCGATCCGCGACTGGGTCAAGCTGGCCGTGGAGCGCTGCCGCGATTCCGGCATGCCGGCGGTGTTCTGGCTCGACCCCTATCGCCCGCACGAGAACGAACTGATCAAGAAGGTGAAGACCTACCTCCAGGATCACGATACCAGCGGTCTCGACATCCAGATCATGTCCCAGGTCCGGGCCATGCGTTATACCCTGGAGCGCGTGATCCGCGGCCTGGACACCATCTCGGTGACCGGCAACATTCTGCGTGACTACCTCACCGACCTGTTCCCGATCATGGAACTCGGCACCAGCGCCAAGATGCTTTCCATCGTGCCGCTGATGGCCGGTGGCGGCATGTTCGAGACCGGTGCCGGCGGCTCAGCGCCCAAGCACGTGCAGCAGCTCCTGGAAGAGAACCACCTGCGCTGGGACAGCCTCGGCGAGTTCCTGGCACTGACCGCCTCCCTGGAGCATCTTGCCAAGCGCTTCGGCAACGACCGCGCCGCGCTGCTGGCAGACGCGCTGGACAAGGCCATCGGCCAGTTCCTCGAGAACGACAAGTCGCCCTCGCGCAAGGTCGGTGAGCTGGACAACCGGGGCAGCCACTTCTACCTGGCCCTGTACTGGGCCCAGGCCCTGGCCGCCCAGGACGAGGACGCCAATCTCAAGGCGCTGTTCGGCCGCCTGGCCGAGACCCTGCAAGCCAACGAGGCGACCATTCTCGAGGAGCTGAATGGTGTGCAGGGCCAGCCGGTGGACATCAAGGGTTACTATCATGCCGACCCTGAGGCGGCGCGGGCGGTCATGCGTCCGAGCAAAACCTTGAACGAGGCCCTGGCGCTGGTGGCTAGGGGCTGAAGTCCCGCTAGCTCCTTCCGGTCCTACCTATCGACCCCCGTTCGCCCATCGGCGGATGGGGGTCCTTAGGTCATATGGGCCGGTTGGGGTGGACGATGCTATACTCCGCGCTCCACTGAACATACCAGACAGGGGAGTTCTCAATGGGGTATCAGAAAATTGTCGTCCCTGAAGGCGGCGAGAAGATTACCGTCAACGCCGACAACACCCTGAACGTGCCGAACAATCCGATCATCCCGTTCATCGAGGGTGATGGAATCGGCGTCGATGTGACGCCGGCGATGAAGATCGCCATCGATGCCGCCGTGCAGAAGGCCTACAACGGCGAGCGCAAGATCCACTGGATGGAAGTCTACGCCGGTGAGAAGGCAACCCAAGTCTACGACCCCGATACCTGGCTGCCCGAAGAGACTCTCGAAGCCGTCAAGGACTACGTCGTCTCCATCAAGGGGCCGCTGACCACTCCCGTGGGCGGTGGCATCCGCTCGCTGAACGTGGCCCTGCGCCAGAAGCTCGACCTCTACGTCTGCCTGCGCCCGGTGCGCTGGTTCGAGGGCGTGCCGAGCCCGGTCAAGAAGCCCGCCGACGTCGATATGGTCATCTTCCGCGAGAACTCCGAGGACATCTACGCCGGCATCGAGTGGAAAGCCGGTACTCCCGAAGCCGACAAGGTGATCAAGTTCCTGCGCGAGGAGATGGGTGTCACCAACATTCGTTTCCCCGAGAACTGCGGTATCGGCGTCAAGCCAGTTTCCGAGGAAGGCACCAAGCGCCTGGTGCGTCAGGCCCTGCAGTACACCGTGGACAACGATCGTGAGTCGCTGACCCTGGTGCACAAGGGCAACATCATGAAGTTCACCGAAGGCGCCTTCAAGGACTGGGGCTACGAGATCGCCCGCGACGAGTTCGGTGCCGAGCTGCTCGACGGCGGCCCGTGGATGCAGTTCAAGAACCCCAAGACCGGCAAGAACATCGTGGTCAAGGACGTCATCGCCGATGCCATGCTGCAGCAGATCCTGCTGCGTCCGGCCGAGTACGACGTCATCGCCACCCTGAACCTCAACGGTGACTATCTCTCCGACGCCCTGGCTGCCGAAGTGGGCGGCATCGGCATCGCGCCGGGGGCTAACCTGGCCGACGCCGTGGCCATGTTCGAGGCCACCCACGGCACCGCGCCGAAGTACGCCGGCCAGGACAAGGTCAACCCCGGTTCGGTGATTCTCTCCGCCGAGATGATGCTGCGGCACATGGGGTGGGTCGAGGCTGCCGACCTGGTGCTCAAGGGCATGGAGAAGGCCATTTCCAAGGGTGAGGTCACTTATGACTTCCATCGCCTGATGGACGATGCCAAGCTTCTGAAGTGCTCCGAGTTCGGCCAGGCCGTCGCCGACAACATGTAAGCGACCCGCTGAGCCTATCGGGGCCCCCGTCCGCCTGGCGGATGGGGGCCTTTTACGTATCAACCTGAACCCTGCCGGCCTGTCGTCGTCTAAGCTGGGACGTCAGATGGCCGGCTTGTCGAGATGGTGTGTGGCTTTTATGTACGAGATTGAAGACCCGAACGCATGGGAGTCGGTCGGTGTCGTGGCAGGCATGACGCAACCGCCGCGTCCGGAAGAAGAGGGCGACGACGACCTGGCCGTACAGGCGTCCGACCCCGAGGTGGCGCGCCCGCCCATGTACAAGGTGATCCTGCACAACGACGACTACACGCCGATGGAGTTCGTGGTGGAGGTGCTGCAGAGCTTCTTCCACATGGACAGCGAGACGGCCGTGCAGGTCATGCTCACGGTGCATACTCGCGGCAAGGCGACGTGCGGCATCTTCACCCGCGACATCGCGGAAACCAAAAGCCATCAGGTCAATCAATATGCAAGAGAGTGTCAGCACCCGCTACTCAGCGACATCGAGGCGGCGGACTGACTCCCGGTCTGCTCGAGACGGGGTAGGAATGGCAGTCGTTGAGTGAAGAGACTTGCAACGGCAGCGTTTGTGCCCGATGTTGAAGGTGCCGGACCACGAAAGATCCGATGCAAGCCCTAAGCGGCGAGAAGGGGACTGCCATGCTGAGCAAAGAACTTGAACTGACCCTGAACACGGCGTTTACTGTGGCCCGTTCCAAGCGCCACGAGTTCATGACCGTGGAGCACCTGCTGCTGGCACTGCTCGACAACGCATCAGCGGCAGACGTGCTGAGAGCCTGTGGGGCCAACCTCGACAAGTTGCGGTCCGACCTGCAGGATTTCATCAATTCCACCACGCCTCTGATCCCGGAGGACCAGAGCGACCGCGAGACCCAGCCGACACTGGGTTTTCAACGCGTGTTGCAGCGTGCCGTATTCCACGTGCAGTCCTCCGGCAAGAGCGAAGTGACCGGAGCCAACGTGTTGGTCGCCATCTTCTCCGAACAGGAGAGCCAGGCGGTCTACTTCCTCAAGCAGCAGAACGTGGCCCGGGTCGATGCGGTGAACTACATCGCCCATGGAATTTCCAAGGTGGCAGGCCACGGTCAGAACCCTTCGTCCTCGCCCAATGAGGCAGAGGACGCCGAGGAGGGTGGCGGCGAGACCAGCGCCAACCCGCTGACCGGCTATGCCACCAACCTCAATGAACAGGCTCGGATGGGCAAGATCGATCCGCTGATCGGTCGTGAGCATGAACTCGAACGGGTGATCCAGATCCTGGCCCGGCGGCGCAAGAACAACCCGCTGCTGGTGGGCGAGGCCGGCGTCGGCAAGACCGCCATTGCCGAGGGTCTGGCCAAGCGCATCGTCGAAGAGGATGTCCCCGAGGTCATCGGTGACGCCGTGGTCTACTCCCTCGACATGGGTGCGCTGCTGGCCGGTACCAAGTACCGTGGCGACTTCGAAAAGCGCCTGAAGAGCCTGCTGGCTGAGCTCAGGAAGCAGCCCAACGCCATCCTCTTCATCGACGAGATCCATACGGTGATCGGTGCCGGGGCGGCCTCCGGCGGCGTGATGGATGCCTCCAACCTGCTCAAGCCCTTGCTCTCCTCGGGGATCTGCGCTGCATCGGTTCCACCACCTTCCAGGAGTTCCGCGGCATCTTCGAGAAGGATCGGGCGCTGGCGCGCCGCTTCCAGAAGGTCGATGTCATGGCGCCGTCGGTGGACGACACCATTCGCATCCTCAAGGGGCTGCGTTCGCGCTTCGAGGAGCATCACCGCCTCAAGTACACCGACGCGGCGCTGGAGAGTGCGGCGCGGCTGGCGGATCGCTACATCAACGATCGCCACCTGCCCGACAAGGCCATCGACGTGATCGATGAGGCGGGTGCTCATCAGCGGCTGCTGCCGCCGGAGGTACGGGTCGAGACCATCGACGTCGACCAGGTCGAAGCGGTCGTCGCCTCCATCGCGCGGATTCCGCCGAAGAGCGTCTCCAGCTCCGATCGCAAGCTGCTCGAGAACCTCGACCGCGACCTGAAGATGCTGGTGTTCGGCCAGGACGAGGCCATCGACAGCCTGTCCGCCGCCATCAAGCTGTCGCGGGCCGGGCTCAAGTCCCCCGACAAGCCGGTGGGCAGCTTCCTCTTCGCCGGCCCCACCGGGGTGGGCAAGACCGAAGTGGCCCGCCAGCTGGCGCGGATCATGGGCATCGAGCTGGTGCGCTTCGACATGTCGGAGTACATGGAGCGTCACACCGTGTCGCGGCTGATCGGCGCGCCTCCGGGCTATGTCGGCTACGACCAGGGCGGGCTGCTCACCGAGGCGATCACCAAGCAGCCGCACTGCGTGCTGCTGCTCGATGAGATCGAGAAGGCCCACCCGGAGGTCTTCAACCTGCTGTTGCAGGTAATGGATCACGGTCGACTGACCGACAACAACGGCCGCGAGGCGGATTTCCGTCACGTGATCGTGATCATGACCTCCAATGCCGGTGCCGAGCAGCAGGCGCGTCGCTCCATCGGCTTCCAGACCCAGGACCACTCGACCGATGCCATGGAAGTGATCCGCAAGACCTTCTCTCCAGAGTTCCGCAATCGCCTGGATGGCATCATCCAGTTCCACTCCCTGCCCACCTCGGTGGTACGCAGCGTGGTGGACAAGTTCCTGGTGGAACTGCAGGCGCAGCTCGACGAGAAGCGGGTTCAGCTGGATGTGGACGTGGACGCACGGGACTGGCTGGCCGAGAAGGGCTACGACCCCAGCATGGGCGCAAGGCCCATGGCGAGGCTGATCCAGGACAGGCTCAAGAAGCCTCTGGCGGAGCTGATCCTGTTCGGCGAGCTATCCGAACATGGGGGAGTGGTGCACGTGACGGTGGAGGATGGCGAGTTGCATCTTTCCACGGAGTCGGAAATGGCCGACGCGCCCTGATTCGCCTTGGTGCGATATCCGACTCGCCTGACCACAGCGCCCTGTCCCCCCGGACGGGGCGTTGTCTTTCTAGGGCGGACGAGGCGTGGTGCGGCGGCTCAGCGCGAACGGTAGACGATCCGTCCTTTGGTCAGGTCGTAGGGGGTCAGTTCGACCTTGACCTTGTCGCCGGTGAGAATGCGGATGTAGTTCTTGCGCATCTTGCCCGAGATGTGCGCGGTCACGACGTGGCCGTTCTCCAGCTCGACGCGAAAGGTGGTATTGGGAAGGGTATCGACGACGACGCCTTCCATTTCGATATGGTCTTCACGTGCCATATAGGCGGTTCCTCGCTGATGGACAGAAATGGGTTGTTGGCATGCGGGGCATGGCAACGGGCGCAATACGCTGCGCCCATCCCAAAGGATAGCGCGATATTGTGCCGCAAGCCGGGCGTCAAGGCAAAGCGGGCCGCGTTACACGCTTGATGTCACTGCCAGCAGGCGCCGCCAATGCCGGCCTTCCAGGACTTCCAGGGGCCGGTAGGCCTCCTTGTAGGCCATCTTGCGACATTCGCGGATCCAGTAGCCCAGGTAGACGTGCGGGAGCCCCTCGCGGAAGGCCAGCTCGACCAGGCTCAACACGGCGAAGGTGCCGAGCGAGCGCCGATCCCACTCGGGATCCGGATCGAAGAAGGTGTAGATGGCGGAGAGTCCGTGCTCCAGGCGATCGAAGGCGGAGATGGCGAGCAGCTGCTCGCCCAGGCGGAACTCGAGCAGGCACGAATAGGGCTCGTCCAGGGTCAGGAAGGTGCAGTACTGCTCCCGGCTTGGCGGATACATGTCGCCATCCGCATGGCGCGCCTGGATATAGCGTTCGTAGAGCGCGTAATGCTCGTTATCGAACAGCGCGGGACGCTCGATCAGACGCAGGTCGGCGTTGCGCCTGGCCACGCGCCGCTGGCTGCGGCTGGGCTGGAAGTCGTCGACCGGAATGCGCACCGACACGCAGGCGTTGCAGCTGTCGCAATGCGGTCGGTACAGATGATGGCCGCTGCGACGGAAACCCAGCAAGGCAAGCGAGTCGTAGATGCCTTGTCCATGGGATTCCTGAGGATCGAGAAACAACGTCGTGGCATCGCGCCCCTCCAGATAGCTGCAGGCATGGGGCACGGTCAGGAAAAAGCGGAGATCCCTTATCGGGTGGCGAGGCGTATTGCTGCTCACGTGATTCGCCTCCTAAATGAGAGCGCTCATGGTCTCGACGCACGGCGGGTCGTCGGGCAGCGACCAGCAGGGCATCGGGTGCTGGCCGTCCGGAGGCTCCGGCGCCGCCAGGCATGATTCAAGATAGTTGATGAACTCGACGCGGGCGATGTCGCGCGCGCCCAGGCTGGCGAGATGCTGGGTATGCATCTGGCAGTCGATCAATCGCCCGCCGCCGGCGCGCATGGCACGTACCAGGTGAACCAAAGCGACCTTCGAGGCATCGTTAGCGCGCGAGAACATCGACTCGCCGAAGAACACCGGCCCCATGGCCACGCCATAGAGTCCACCGACCAGCTCGCCAGCCTGCCACACTTCCACCGAACGCGCATAGCCGAGCCGGTGCAATGTCACGTAAGCGGCATGCATCTCCGCCGTGATCCAGGTGCCGGGCTGGCCCCGGCGCGGGGCAGCGCAGGCCTCGACCACCGCATCGAAGCAGCGGTTGAAGCTCACCTGAAAACCGCCGTTGCGCAGACGCTTGGCCAGGCTGCGGGAGAGGTGCAGCTCATCGGGGAAGAGCACCATGCGTGGATTCGGACACCACCACAGGATCGGCTGGTCGTCACTGTACCAGGGAAAGATGCCGCGCCGGTAGGCGGCCAGCAGCCACTCCGGGGTGAGTTCGCCTCCCGCTGCCAAGAGGCCCTCCGGGTCACGCAGTGCGCGTGAGACGGGAGGGAAACGCACAGGGTGCTCGGGAAGCCAGGGCAGCATGCAGTGGCGCTCCTCGTCAGCATTGGTTTCATTAGTCTGACGCTGGAGCCGATTTGGCTCAAGCAAGCGTCTCGGCCACTGTGCCGGGGCTTGTAGTCCCGGTATGATGGCGGCTGAATTCATTCTGCTTCATGTGAGTTGGAAAGGCACTGTCCAGGTACGGTGCGAGGGGGTTGGCGAGTTGAGTGTAAAGGAAAAGGGCGTGCCGCGGCGCGCATCGGAGGAGGACTCCCAGCAGCCGACCAAGCGCCTGTCGCTTCACCTGCATGGCGTGGCCCGGGAAGGGGCAACCATCGTGCTGCTGGCAGCCTGTGTATTCTTGCTGCTGGCGCTGTTCAGCTACCAGCCTTCGGATCCGGGCTGGTCCCGCCGTGGCCCGGAAACCGACGTGGCCAACTGGATGGGGCCCTTCGGCGCCTGGCTGGCCGACGTGCTCTATTCGCTGTTCGGGGCCAGCGCCCTGTGGTGGCCCGGCATGCTCGGTTTCGCCGGCTGGCGGCTGATTCGTACGCGCAGGGTGCAGCTCGAATGGGACGCCACGGCGGTGGCCGTGCGCCTGGGTGGCCTGGTGCTGCTGCTGTTGGGTACCACCACGCTGGGTACGCTGCACTTCTACAGCCCGGACAGCATGCTGCCCTATGCCTCGGGAGGAATTCTCGGGGAAGGGCTGGTCGGCGCTCTCGTGCCGCTGGTCGAGTCGGGCGGCACCGGCCTGTTGGCCGTAGCGGCCATGCTATGTGGCTTCCCTCTATTCACCGGCCTCTCCTGGTTGTCGGTGATGGATGAACTCGGTCACCGTTTCCTGCGCCTGTGGCGTTGGGCGGCTTCCCCGTTCGGGCTGGTGCGTGATCGGCACGAGCCGCACTGGGAGGAAGATGAGGACGCTCATGTCGAGGACGAACCGGAACCGGCCGGTGAGTCGCCTCGTCGGCGTTGGCGTTTCTGGCGGCGGCGTGGCGCCGAGTCGGGCCCCGACCTGGGAGAGCAGCGCGAACCGGGGCTGTCCTCGTCGTTCGGTGACGATGGCGATACCGATATTCCCTGGGACGTGCCCGAACGTACCCCATCGGCCAAGCGCCCCGAGGCGGCTTACAGCGTTGGCCAGAACCAGAACAGGGCCGCATCCGAACCTGCCGCACGGCCTGCTGCCGGCCCCGTGGCGCCCTCGGAGCCTAGCCTTGGCGCTGAGCGCGTTTCCGGGCCGGCTGCAGCGGCCGCGGTGCTCAAGGCCAGCCGCGACGACGACCCGCTCCCGCGGACTGCCATGCCGCTGCGGGCAACGGAAGAGCGGGAGACCGCTTCGGACTCCGAGGAAGTGTCACGGGGCGGCGCTGCCGAAGTGTCCGGCTCCGATGCGCCGGCAGCGAAGGAGCCCGGGTTCACGCCAGGCGGGCGTCCCGATTCGGCGCGACGCGAGCCGGGACTTGGCGACCTGCAGCCGGAAGAGCCGGTCGATGCGCATGAGCCGCGTCTGAGCTGGCACGATATCGGCCGGGAAGACGATGACGCTGCCTACGTGCAAGAGGACGGGGCGGAGCCGGAAGGGGGCTTGGACGGCGATGACTGGCGCCAGGAGCAGGCACCGAGCCATTACGCCGATCAGGCCGAAGGGCTGCGCACCTGGCAGCCGAGTGCGCCAATCTCCAGCGAGGAAGACGCGGAAGAGGGGCGGCTGGCCACTGCCGAGCAGGCACGCGCCGCAGCGGCGGAGCCGGAAGGCCCAACGCTGTGGACGGTGGAGCACCTACAGAGCCAGCGGCCGACGCTGGATGACATGCCGGAACCGGATGGCGAGTTGCCGAGCCTGCGTCTGCTCACGCCGGCCGAGCCGCATCATCAGAACTATACAGAGCAGCAGTTGACCGACATGGCCGAGCTGCTCGAGACCCGCCTGCGCGAGTACGGGGTCAAGGCCGAGGTGGTGCACACCTGGCCGGGCCCGGTGATCACCCGCTTCGAAATCAAGCCCGCCGCCGGCGTGAAGGTTTCGAAGATCAGCAACCTGGCCAAGGACCTGGCGCGCTCGCTGATGGTCAAGAGCGTGCGCGTGGTGGAGGTGATTCCCGGACGGCCGACGGTGGGCATCGAGATCCCCAATCCGCACCGGGCGATGATTCGCCTGCGCGAGGTGATCGATTCCGACCGCTACCAGCAGGAGGCCTCGGCGCTGACCCTGGCACTGGGCCAGGACATCGGCGGTGGCCCGGTGGTGGCCAACCTGGGCAAGATGCCTCACCTGCTGGTGGCCGGCACCACCGGCTCGGGCAAGTCGGTGGGGGTCAACGCCATGCTGATCTCGATGCTGCTCAAGGCCACGCCCGAAGAGCTGCGCCTGATCATGGTCGACCCCAAGATGCTGGAACTGTCCGTCTACGACGGCATCCCACACCTGCTGGCGCCGGTGGTCACCGACATGAAGGAGGCGGCCAACGCATTGCGCTGGTGCGTGGCCGAGATGGAGCGGCGCTACAAGCTGATGGCGGCCATGGGCGTGCGCAACATCGCCGGCTTCAACGGCAAGCTCGACGAGGCCGAGCGCGCCGGCGCCCAGGTGGCCGATCCGCTGTGGGAGCCGCAGCCGTGGGAGATGCACGAGTCGCCGCCCGTGCTCGAGAAGCTGCCCTACATCGTGGTGGTGATCGACGAGTTCGCCGACATGTTCATGATTGTCGGCAAAAAGGTCGAGGAACTGATCGCGCGCCTGGCGCAGAAGGCGCGGGCGGCCGGCATCCACCTGATCTTGGCCACCCAGCGTCCCTCGGTGGACGTAGTGACCGGCCTGATCAAGGCCAACATTCCCACGCGCATGGCCTTCCAGGTGTCGTCCAAGGTCGATTCGCGCACCATCCTCGACCAGGGCGGCGCCGAGAACCTGCTGGGCCACGGCGACATGCTCTACTTGCCGGCCGGTTCGGGACTGCCGACCCGTGTGCATGGCGCCTTCGTCGATGACGACGAGGTGCATCGGGTGGTCGAGGACTGGAAGCGTCGCGGCGAGCCGGAATACATCGACGAAATCCTCGCCGGCGGTGTCTCGGCCGACGCCTTGACCGGGCTCGAGGCCGATGGCGGGGAGGGCGGCGGCGATGCCGAGCAGGATGCGCTCTACGACGAGGCGGTACAGTTCGTCACCGAGAGCCGCCGCGCCTCCATCTCGGCAGTGCAGCGTCGCTTCAAGATCGGCTACAACCGCGCCGCGCGCCTGGTGGAAGCCATGGAGGCGGCCGGTGTGGTCTCCTCGATGGGCTCCAATGGCGGGCGCGAAGTGCTGGCGCCGCCGCCGGTGGGTAACTGACCCCGTGGCGGCGCCAGGCGACGACACAACCATGCATTAATCATGAAAGCGTCGGCGGCCATGCAACCCGCCGGCTCGCAGCGGGTCCGAGAGACAGGATCCACTTGGACCTGCCCAGGGAGAGACAATCGATGATGAAGAAGACCCTAGCTGCACTGGCCCTGACCCTTGCCGCCCCGGCAATCGCCCTGGCCAGTGAAGGTGCCGATCGACTGACCCGCATGCTGGAACCGCTGCAGACCTATGAGGCGAGTTTCGAGCAGTTGATCCTCGACGGCAGCGGCGAGCGCCTGCAGCAGGCCAACGGCCACATGTGGCTGTCACGTCCCGGCAAGTTCCGCTGGGAGGTCGACGCGCCCTATCAGCAGGAGGTGATCTCCGATGGCAGCGAGGTCTATCTCTATGACCCCGACCTGGAGCAGGTCACGGTGCAAGCGCTCGACCAGCGGGTTACCCATACCCCGGCGCTGCTGCTCTCCGGCAGCGCACGCGAGCTGACCGAGAGCTACGAGGTATCGCGTCAGCAACAGGGCGGTAGCGAGACCTTCCGCCTGGTGCCGAAGGCGCGCGATACGCTGTTCGAGGAGCTGCAGATGACCTTCAACAATGAGCGTCTCGCGGCGCTGCAGATGATCGACAGCACCGGTCAGGAGACCGTGATCGAGTTTCGCGACATCCGCACTAACCACACCATCGATGAGAGCCGCTTCGCCTTCCAGATCCCCGACGGAGCCGACGTGATCCGCGATACCCACTGAAGCAGTACCGAGCCCATCGACAGCGCCGCCCACCAGGCGGCGCTGGCGTTTCTACTCATCTACTCTCCGTTGTCACCTCGATCGGCCCGCGCATCCAGCTCGGCGCGCCAGGCCATCAGCTGGGCGTAGCGCTTCTCCTGGCCGTGTTCGCTGGGCTGGTAGAAGGCCTCTCGCGGCGCTTCCTCGGGCCAGCAGTCGTGATCGCTGCCTGCGGGTAGCCCTCCGGCTCGTTGTGGGCGTAGCGGTAGCCGTGACCGTGGCCTAGCGACTCCATCAGCTTGGTCGGGGCGTTGCGCAGGTAGGTGGGCACCTCCAGGCGGGGCTGGGCGGCAACGAACGCCTTGGCGCGTTTCCACGCCTGGTCGATGGCGTTGCTCTTTGGGGCGATGGAAAGATGGATCGCGGCATGGGCGATGGCACGCTGGCCTTCGTAGTCGCCCAGGCGCAGGTAGGCGTCCCAGGCTGCCATGACCAGCGGCAGGGCGCGCGGGTCGGCATTGCCCACATCCTCGGAGGCGATCGCCGCCAGCCGGCGGATGACGTCGAGCGGGTCGCCGCCACCCTGGATGAAACGGGCAATGTAGAGCAGCGCCGCGTCCTGGCGCGACGAGCGTACCGACTTGTGGATCGCAGAGAGCAGGTCGTAGAAATGGTCGCCCTGCTTGTCGAAGGCGCTCGTCTGATGGCCAAGTGCGGTATCCAGCGCTTCGCGCGGCAGCCTTTCGCCTTCGCCCTCGGGCACGCTGAAGTCGCAGGCGGTTTCCAGCATGCCCAGGGCTCGCCTGGCGTCGCCGGCGGCGGCGCGGGCCAGGATGGCCAGCACCTCGTCGTCGACCGCGATGCGGCGCCCACCCAGCCCACGCTCCTCGTCGCGCAGGGCACGCCGCATCACCTCGATGAGTTCGCTCTCGTCGAGCGAGGTGAGCACGTGTACGCGGGCACGCGAGAGCAGTGCGGAATTGACTTCGAACGAGGGGTTCTCGGTAGTGGCACCGATCAGCGTCAAAAGACCCGATTCCACGTGAGGCAGCAGGGCGTCCTGCTGGCTCTTGTTGAGCCGGTGTATCTCATCGAGGAACAGCAGGGTAGGCCGGCCTTGGGCCTGCACGGCCCTGGCCCGCTCCACCGCGGCGCGAATCTCCTTGACGCCCGCCATCACCGCGGAGAGCCGCTCCAGGTGCGCACCGGAGTGCTCGGCGAGGATTTCGGCCAGGGTGGTCTTGCCGGTACCGGGCGGCCCCCACAGGATCATCGAGCGCACAATGCCGCTCTCGGCCATGCGCCGCAGCGGCTTGCCCGGGCCAACCAGGGCCTGCTGGCCCACGTAGTCGTCGAGACGGCGAGGGCGCATGCGATAGGCCAGTGGGGCGTTGTCGTCGTGCGCCTGGCCGAAAAGATCCATGGAATGTTCTCCTCATGCTGACGTGCAGTGCCGGTCAGGCGGCTAGCACTAACTCAATGGGTTGCAATACGACCTTGGGCGATGTGCGGGAATGGGCCAAAGGGTCTAGGGTGATACAGCATCCCGCCATTCGTGTCGTGTCTTGTTGGCGACAGGGTCGTATCTCGATAGCGACATGACTGAACCTGCTTCCGTCCCGCGACTCCAACCACTATACCCGCTCATCGTAAGAGGAGGCCTCGACATGCCCATGCTGACCCAACTGCGTCAGGATCATGCCAACATGGCGCGCTTGTTGCACGTTCTTCAGCTCAAGCAAAAGGCCTTGGCCGATGGTGACCGGCCCAACTTCCAACTGGTGCGTGAAGTTGTCGATTACATCCTTGACTACATGGAGGATTTCACCGTTCCGCTGGAGCGTGTCTGCTCGGATCGGTTGCAGGCCCTGGCCCCGGAGTGCAAGGCCCTCACCGAGCGCTTGTCGAGCGATTACCAGGCCTTGCGGCAGCGCCTGATGCGACTGTCCAACGATATCGACATGATCCTGATGGACGCGGTAATCCCGATGGATCGCTTCGCCGAGGACCTGAAGGCCTATCTGGATGCGCATCGCACCTACCTGCGCGATGAACGCGAACTGCTCTTCCCGTTGATCGGTGAATATTTCGACGATAGCGACCTGGAACTCCTGGCTCAGACACTGCCTGAAGGGGCGGCAGCCAAGCTGGAGCGTTTGCAGGAGGCCTACCCGGAACTCTACGCCGAACTGCGCGAAACCCCGGAGCCGGCGGCCTGAAGAATACATTGGCGAAGCGAGGGCTTCAGCTCGCTCGGCATGCTGCTAGAATAGGCCCCTTCGAGTAGCAGCCGAGCGACTTCCATGAGCGCCGTTTCGCCATGTCCGGCCCGATACTGATCTTCGACTCTGGCGTTGGCGGCCTGTCGGTGGTGCCGCCCCTGCGGCGCCACCTGCCCGACGCCGCGCTGGTGTATGCCTGCGATAACGCCATGATGCCCTACGGTACGCGCCCCGACGATTGGCTGGTGGCGCGCATCCTTGCGGTATGCGAGGCGGCTGTTGCCGCAAGTGGCTGCTGTGTGCTGGTGGTGGCATGCAATACCGCCAGTACCCTGGCGCTGGATGCCTTGCGTGCACACCTGAAGGTGCCGGTGGTGGGTACGGTGCCGGCGATCAAGCCCGCCGCGGCCATGAGCGCGAGTCGCCATATCGGCCTGCTGGCGACCAGTGCTACCGTGGCGCGCCCTTATACCGATCGCCTGATCGAGGCCTTTGCCGCTGATTGTCGCGTCACCCGGGTCGCCGCCGACCCACTGGTGCGCGAGGCCGAGCGCTTTCTGGCCGGCGACGAGCCGGACCAGGCCATCATCGACACCGTCACGGCGCCGCTGTGGGCGTCCGCCGATCTCGATACGGTGGTGCTCGGCTGCACCCACTTCCCACTGCTTGGTGAGAGGTTGATCGCGGCGTCGCCACGGCCGATACGCCTGATCGATTCTGGCGAGGCCATTGCGCGACGTACCGCCGAGGTGGCCGGCGACCCCACGCCCAGGACAGGGCGCGACCAGGGGCTGGCTACGGCGCCCGATGCGCGGCTCGCCCGAGCCCTGGCCCGCTTCGATTTCGACGAACCGCGCCTGCTGATCGTCGGCTGAACCCCTTTTCCTTCCTGCACACGACAGGAGTTGCCGTGTCCATTCCCGTTGTCGACCTCGCGCGCTACGACCAGCAGCTCGCGGCCAAGCGTGAACGCATCACCCAGCAGTTCCAGCGCTTCGCCCCGCCGGCCCTGGAGGTGTTTCCTTCACCGCCGAGTCATTACCGCCAGCGCTGCGAGTTTCGCCTATGGCATGAAGGCGACGACCTCTACTACGCCATGTTCGAGGTCGATCGCGACGATCCCAAGCACAAGCGGTTGATTCGCCTGGACGACTATCCCGTCGCCAGCCGGCGCATCAACGAACTGATGCCACGCTTGCGCGAGGTGCTGCTGGAAAACGACGTGCTGCGTCGCCGCCTGTTCCAGGTCGAGTTCCTGACCACGCTTTCCGGCGAGGCGCTGGTCACGCTGATCTATCACCGGCCGCTGGACGGTGCCTGGGAGGAGGCGGCCCGCTGGCTGCAACAGCACCTCGATATCTTCGTCATCGGCCGTTCGCGCAAGCAGCGGCTGGTGCTCGAGCGCGACCATGTCTGGGAGCGGCTGGAAGTGGAGGGACGCACGTTCCACTACCAGCAGGTGGAAAACAGCTTTACCCAGCCCAATGCCGAGATCAACCGGGCCATGCTTGCCTGGGCGCGGGATGTGACCCGGGGCAGCCAGGCCGGTGACCTGGTGGAACTCTACTGCGGTAACGGCAACTTCACCGTTGCCTTGGCCGAGAACTTTCGCCATGTGCTTGCCACCGAGATCTCGCGTACCTCGGTAGCCAGTGCTCAGCAGAACCTGGCAGCCAACGCCATCGGCAATGCCGCGGTAGGGCGCATGTCGGCCGAGGAGTTCAGCGCCGCACTGAAGGGTGAGAAGGGCGGCCGGCGAGTGACCGAGATGGCGCTGGAAGCCTATGACTTCTCCACCATACTGGTGGACCCGCCTCGCGCCGGCCTCGATGAGGCCAGTTGTCGCCAACTGAGCGAATACTCGCGAGTCGTCTATATTTCATGCAACCCCGATACATTGGAGCGCAACCTGGAGACGCTGAGCCGCACTCATCGGGTCGCTCGTTTCGCGTTGTTCGATCAGTTCCCCTGGACGCATCACTGTGAATGTGGGGTGTTGCTGGAGAGAAAGGACGCCTGATACTTCACTTTTGGTTCGGAAAGGTTCGTCGTTGTCAAGTAGCGAAACGTTCAGTCTTGATGCACAACCGACATGCTCCATGAGAAGGCTGGCAAGTCGGTGGGGCGCGGAGCAGGGCTGCAGTAAGCTTCCCGACACGTGACCGCGAGTCACGCCGATTCTTTCCCAGGGCCGCAACGGCCCCAGGCAGCCGAGGTGAGGGATGCAATACGAGACGATCGAAGTTGGCCGGCAGGAAATTCTCAAGCAACTGCGCGAACGCCTGGAGAGCCGACTCGACAAGACGCGGGCCGAGGAGGTGGAAGCCTTCTCACGCCATTTCTATGCCACGGCGCCGCTGGAGGATCTTGCCGACCGCCGGGTAGACGACCTCTATGGGGCCACGCTCTCGGTATGGCATTTCATCCAGCACTTCGATCATGCCTCGCCCAAGGTGCGCGTCTTCAACCCCGACTTCGAAGAGCATGGCTGGCAATCCTCGCACAGCTTCGTTGCGGTATTGCACGAGGACATGCCTTTCCTGGTCGACTCGGTGCGCATCGAGCTGAACCGTCGTGGCCTGACCGTACATGCCATCCATAACGCCGTGCTGGCGGTGGAGCGCAATCGCAACCACGGGCTGCTGCGTGTCGCGTCGCCGCGAGACGCCGACGCGCCCGACAATCGCGAGTCGATGATCGCCATCGAGATCGACCGCCACTCCAACCCGGAGGTACTGGCCGAGATCGAGCAGTCGCTGCACGAGGTGCTGCGCGACGTACGCACCGCCGTGGGCGACTACGAAGCCATGTGCGATCGGGCCCGTCAGGCCGTTGCCGAACTTCAGGCCAGCCGCCCCGAGCAGATTGAGCCTGGCGATCACGAAGAAGCCGTTGCCTTCATCGAATGGCTGATACGCGACAACTTTACCTTCCTTGGCTACGACGCCTACGACATCGAATCCGACGCCGAGGGCGACCGGCTGGTCAGGGACGAACAGAGCAAGCTGGGCGTGTTTCGCCTGGACCTGTCGCGCTACCAGGAACGTATCCGTACCGAGCTCGGCATCGATGGCAACCGTTTCGTGCTGGTACCGCAGCTGCTCTCCTTCGCCAAGAGCGCACACCATGCCCGTGTGCATCGTCCCACCTACCCGGATTACATTTCGATCGACCGCTATGACGAGCAGGGCCGGCTGGTCGGGGAACATCGCTTCCTCGGTCTGTTCACGTCCAGCGTCTACAACGAGTCGCCGCGCAACATTCCGCTGCTGCGGCACAAGCTCAAGGCGGTGATGGAGATCGCCGGCTTCAATCCCAAGGGGCACAACGGCAAGCAACTGCTGCAGATCCTCGAGGTCTACCCGCGCGACGACCTGTTCCAGATCGATACCCAGGAGCTTGCCCGTACGGCGCTGGGTATCCTGGACATTCGCGAGCGGCGCCGGGTACGGCTGTTCATCCGTACCGACCGCTCCGGGCGTTTCCACTCGTGCCTGGTGTTCGTGCCGCGTGACGTCTTCTCCACCGACCTGCGCGTGCGCATCCAGAACCTGCTGTGCGAGGAGCTCGACGCTACCTTCGGCGACTTCAACACCTATCTTTCCGAGTCGATCCTGGCGCGCATCCAGTTCATTCTGCGCTTCCGCGGCGACGCGCCGCGCGAGGTCAACCTCAAGCGCCTCGAGGCCAAGGTGGCCCAGTTGGCCCGCAGCTGGCGCGACGAGTTGCACGAGGCATTGGTCGAGGGGTTCGGCGAGGAGCAGGCCAACCGGCTGATGGATCGCTTCCGCGACGGCTTTCCGGCCAGTTATCGCGACGACTTCGGCTCGCGTACGGCGGTGTTCGACCTGCAGCACCTGGCCGAGCTCGATGCCGGCGAGCCGCTGGCGCTCTCGCTCTACCGCCTGGTGGAGGAGGAGGGTAGCGGGGTCAACCTCAAGCTGTTCCAGCGCGACCACACCATCCCGCTTTCCGACGTGCTGCCGGTGATGGAGAACCTGGGGCTGCGAGTGATCGGCGAGCGGCCCTACGAGATCGTCGCGCCCGACGCGCGCTACTGGCTGCACGACTTCAACCTGGAGCACCACACCAGCACCGAGGTCAGCCTGCAGAAGATGCGCGAGCCTTTCATCGAGGCGTTCAAGCGCATCTGGGTCGGTGAGGCGGAGAACGACGGCTTCAACCGCCTGGTGATCGCCGCCAACCTGGACTGGCGTGAAGTGGCCATGCTGCGGGCCTATGCCCGCTACCTGAAGCAGATCCGCTTTGGCATGTCGCAGGATTACATCGCCACGACTCTGACCAGCTACCCGGAAATCACCCGTGAACTGGTGGTCCTGTTCAAGCTGCGCTTCGATCCCGAGCAGCGTCCCGACGACGCCGAGATCGACGCCTGCATCGAGCGCATCAATCGCCACCTCGACGGTGTGGCGAGCCTCAACGACGACCAGCTGTTGCGCCGTTTCGTGGAGATGATCCAGGCTACGTTGCGGACCAACTACTACCAGCGCAGCGCCGATGGCGGGTTCAAGGACTACATCGCCTACAAGCTCGATCCCAAGCGGATCACCGGCATGCCCAAGCCGCGCCCGGCCTACGAGATCTTCGTCTGTTCGCCACGGGTCGAGGGCGTTCATTTGCGCGGCGGCAAGGTGGCGCGCGGTGGGCTGCGCTGGTCGGATCGCCAGGAGGACTTCCGCACCGAGGTGTTGGGCCTGGTCAAGGCGCAGCAGGTGAAGAACGCGGTGATCGTGCCGGTGGGTGCCAAGGGCGGCTTCGTCTGCAAGCGGCTGCCCGAGAGTGGCGACCGCGACGCCATCCAGCAGGAGGGCATCGCCTGCTACAAGACCTTCATCCGGGCGCTGCTCGATGTCACCGACAACCTGGTCGGCGGCGAGGTGGTGCCGCCGCAGAACGTGGTGCGGCATGATGACGACGACGCCTACCTGGTAGTCGCGGCCGACAAGGGCACCGCGACCTTCTCCGACATCGCCAACGAGATCTCCGCCGAGTACGGCCACTGGCTTGGCGACGCCTTTGCCTCGGGTGGCGCCAACGGCTACGACCACAAGAAGATGGGCATTACCGCGCGGGGTGCCTGGGAGTCGGTGAAGCGCCACTTCCGCAACCTCGGCCTGAATACCCAGGAGGAGGAGTTCAGCGTCGTCGGCATCGGCGACATGGGCGGCGACGTGTTCGGCAACGGCATGCTGCTCTCCGACAAGATTCGCCTGGTGGGCGCCTTCAACCACCTGCACATCTTCGTCGACCCGCACCCCGATGCGGCGGCGACCTTCGCCGAGCGCGAGCGCCTGTTCCATCTGCCGCGTTCCAGCTGGGAGGACTTCGATGCCTCGCTGATCTCCGAGGGCGGCGGCGTGTTCAAGCGCAGTGCCAAGTCGATCCCGATCTCGCCGCAGATGAAAGAGGTCTTCGGCATCGAGGAGGATCGCCTCTCACCCAACGACTTCATCCGGGCGATGCTCAAGTCCCACTTCGACCTGCTGTGGAATGGCGGCATCGGCACCTACGTCAAGGGCAGTGCCGAGACCGATGCCATGGTCGGCGACAAGGCCAACGACGCGTTGCGCATCAACGGCAGCGAGCTCAACTGTCGCGTGGTCGGCGAGGGCGGCAACCTGGGCCTGACCCAGCGCGGTCGCATGGAGGCGGCGGCACGTGGCGTGCTGGTCAACACCGACTTCATCGACAATGCGGGTGGCGTCAACTGCTCCGACCATGAGGTCAACATCAAGATCCTCATCGACGAGGTGGTCAAGCGCGGCGACATGACCGAAAAGCAGCGCAACCAGTTGCTGGCCGACATGACCGAGGAAGTGGCCGATCTGGTCATTCTCGACAACTACCGACAGACCCAGGCGCTGGACCTTTCGCAAATCCTGTCGCGCTATGGCATCGGCCCGTATCGTCGCTTCGTCAGCGAACTCGAAGCCGCCGGCCAGATCGACCGCGAACTCGAGTTCCTGCCTTCCGACGAGGAGCTGCAGGAGCGGGCCAATGCCGACCAGGGTATGACCCATCCGGAACTCTCGGTGCTGATCTCCTACGCCAAGAGCGTGCTCAAGGGCGACGTGCTGGCCTCCGATGTGCCCGACGACCCCTACATCCAGCAGTACGTGGAGCGGATCTTCCCGCGGGTGCTGGTCGAGCGCTTCCATGACGAGATGTACGAGCACCGCCTCAAGCGCGAGATCGTCACCACCCAGGTGGCCAACGACCTGGTCGATCACATGGGCATCGTCTTCGTGCGTCGCCTGATCGACTCCACCGGCGCCAGTCCGGCCGATATCGCCCGGGCCTACATCGTCGCGCGCGACAGCTTCCAGCTTTCCGACCTGTGGGAGCGAATCGAAGCGCTGGACAACCAGATTCCGAGCCAGGTGCAGTACGCCATGATGCTCGACCTGATGCGGCTCATCCGGCGCACTACCCGCTGGTTCCTGCGCCAGCGCCTGGGGCTTTCCACTCGCGACGCCATCGAGTACTTCGCGCCGCGTGTCGCCCAGTTGCAAGAGAGCATCGGCGAGCTGCTGCGCGGCGAGGAGCGCGAGCGCTGGGAGCAGAAGCGCGCCGAGCTGCTCGAAGCCGGCGTTCCCGAGGAACTTGCCGCCACGGTGGCGGCATCGGGCAGCCTCTACGGCGCGCTGGGCATCATCCAGGCGGCGCGTCAGGCCGACGAGAAGCCGCAGCGTGTCGCCGAGGTTTTCTTCGAGATCGGCAATCGCCTCGAGCTGCCGTGGATGATCCAGCAGGTGAGCAACCTTCAGGTGCGTGACAGCTGGCAGGCCCAGGCTCGCGAGACCTTCCGCGACGACATCGATCGCCAGCAGCTGGCGCTGACCGTCAGCGTGCTCAAGGCCGAGGATGGCCGTGAGCCCGACGATCGGGTCGACAACTGGCTGGCGATTCATGCCTCGCTGCACGAGCGCTGGTGCCGCCTGATCGCCGAGGTGCGCGGTGGCAGCCAAGCGAGCTTCCCGCTGTTCGCAGTGGCGGTGCGCGAGCTGGTCGACCTGGCCGAAAGCAACGGCGAGGCCTGAACGCCTCCAACACTTCAAGTGGTGACGTAACGACGCGCCCCGCCGACATGGCGGGGCGCGTCGTCTTGGGCCTTCGGCGCTGCTATAATCCGCCCGCCTCGTCATTCGCCAACTGCCAGGAGCCACCATGTACGCGCTTGCCCGTTCGATCCTGTTTCGTCTCGATGCCGAAACCGCCCACGGCCATGCGCTCTCGGCTCTCGATCTGGCCCATCGCCTCAAGCTAGCGGGGCTGCTGGGTGGGGCACGCGTCGAAGATCCGGTGGAGCTGATGGGGCTGCGCTTCCCCAATCGGGTAGGGCTGGCGGCGGGGCTCGACAAGAACGCCGATCATCTCGATGCGCTGGGCGCGCTCGGCTTCGGTTTCGTCGAGGTCGGCACCGTCACGCCGAAGGGACAGGAGGGCAACCCCAAGCCGCGCCTGTTCCGGCTGCCCGAGCGCGGCGCCATCATCAACCGCATGGGCTTCAACAATGCCGGTGTCGATCACCTGGTGGCGCGCGTGCGTGCCGCCCGCTTCGATGGCGTGATCGGCATCAACATCGGCAAGAACCTCACCACACCGGTGGAGCGCGCCGTGGATGACTACCTGCTCTGTCTGGAGAAGGTCCATGCCCACGCCGACTACGTGACGGTCAACATCTCTTCGCCCAATACCCCGGGGCTGCGCAACCTGCAGTTCGGCGAGCACCTCGATGCCTTGCTTGGCACCTTGCGCGAGGCGGGCAGCCGCCTGGACCAGGCCGCCGGCCGCCGGGTGCCGCTGGCGGTCAAGATCGCACCGGACATGAGCGCCGAAGAGGTGGGGCTGGTGGCGGAGAGCATCGCCAGCAGCGGGATCGATGCAGTGATCGCGACCAATACCACGGTGTCGCGGGAAGCAGTGGCCGGGCTGCCCCATGCCGACGAGCAGGGCGGGCTCTCGGGACGGCCGGTGTTCGAGCCCTCCAACCGGGTGATTCGCGAGCTGCGCCGTCACCTGCCTGAGTTACCGATCATCGGCGTGGGCGGCATCGACAGCGGTGAGGCGGCGGTGGCCAAGCTCGAGGCCGGTGCCGACCTGGTCCAGCTCTATTCGGGTTTCATCTACCGTGGCCCGGCGCTGATCGGCGAATGTGCTCGCGCGATCAGGGCGGCTGTGGCAGCCCGGCCGCGCTGATGCGCGAGGCCCGGCTCGGAACTGGCCAAGCCAAACGAATAAAGCCCGTGCATGGCACGGGCTTAGCTTGGCTTCGCCACTCCGGTGTTGGCGAAGGGACGATAGGTTGGGTGGGAAAGGGTTATAGCACCATCGGGTTCTTGTGAATGCCGGAGACGCCGGTCATGCCGGCCCATTGGTCCCCTCGGCCTTCACGCCAACCACTCATCCAATATTCACGTATGTTGACATCCTGACTGGGACAGTCGTCGCGGGAGCGCCCGGAAATACCGGCCTTGTAGCCATGGAGATAGGCGCGTTGGAAGCGATCACGTTTCTGTCTTTTCATCGGATGACCTCTTGTAAAGGTACCAATTTGGGGCGCACGACATGCACGCCCCGGCGTTCCACCGTTCGTTCGCCTAGCCGTTATTCATTCCCTTAACGACGGCAGAGCGAGGTCATGCGGGGCCAGTCTGAACCCGCGAAGTGGACGCATGCGTCTTTACAGTAGCTACCATGACTACTCTTAGCCCATCATGGGGGCCATTGTCGACCTATGTTTCGTCATAAGACAGAGACAAAATTGTAACGAAAGGAATATACCCGGCCGAAGGGGGCGGGAACGTGACATGAGTGAGTCATCGCAACGCGAAACACGGGCCTTCCTGGCCACCTGCCCCAAGGGGCTGGAAGAGTTGCTGGCCGACGAACTGCGTACGCTGGGAGCCGACGTCGACAAGACGACGGTGGCCGGCGTCCATTTTCATGGCGCGCTGGAGGCGGCCTATCGTGCCTGCCTGTGGTCGCGGCTGGCCAATCGCATCGTGCTGTGCCTGCTACGGGAGGAGGGCGTCGAGCGCCCTGAGGAACTGCATCGTGCCGTCACTGACGTCGACTGGTCCCGCCACCTGCGCCCTGGCGCCTCCCTGGCGGTGGATTTCCACGGCCGCAGCGAGCAGATTCGTCATACCCGCTTCGGCGCCCAGACCGTCAAGGACGGCGTGGTCGATGCCCTGCTGGCGCAGGGGCGGCCGCGACCGGGTGTCGACCTGCAGCGTCCCGACCTCAGGCTCTATACCCACCTGCACCGCGGGCGGCTGACGCTGGGCGTGGACCTTTCCGGAGACAGCCTGCATCGGCGCGGCTACCGGCGTGACGTGGGCCACGCCCCGCTCAAGGAGAACCTGGCGGCGGCGCTGTTGATCCGGGCCGGCTGGCCGCAGCGGTTGCGCGACGGCCAGGCCCTGGTCGATCCGCTGTGCGGTGCCGGCACGCTGCTGATCGAGGCGGCGCTGATGGCCGCCGACATGGCGCCCAACCTGAACCGGGTACGCTTCGGTTTTCATGGCTGGGCGCAGCACGATGAGGCTCTATGGGCCGAGCTCAAGCGTGAAGCCGAGGCACGCGCCAGTATCGGCCGCAAGCGCTGCCGCAACCGGCTGCATGGCTTCGACCAGAGCCCGCCGGCACTGGCCGCGGCCAAGTCCAACGCCATGCGTGCCGGAATTCCCGCTCTGATCGAGTTCTCCGGTGCCTCGCTCGGCCAGCTGACGCGCCCAGCCGAGCTGGGCGAGGAGACGCGGGGGCTGGTCATGACCAATCCGCCCTACGGCGAACGGCTGGGCGAGCTGCCCGAACTGGTCTCGCTCTACCGCGAGCTGGGCGAGGGCGTGCGGCGCGCCTTCCCTGGCTGGCGCCTGGCGGTATTCACCGCCAATCCGGACCTGGGCCATCGTATCGGACTGCGAGCCGACAAGCAGTACTCGCTGAAGAATGGCCCGCTGGAGGCCAAGCTGCTGCTGATGGACGTGCACGCCGGAAGCGGTGAAGGCGAGGCCAGCGCAGCGGCGACAGCGGCGCCACGCAGCGAAGGGGCGCAGATGTTCGCCAACCGTCTGGAGAAGAACCGCAAGCGACTCAGGAAATGGCTCAAGCAGAGCGGCGAGACCTGCTACCGGCTCTATGACGCCGACATGCCGGAGTATGCGCTGGCGGTGGATGTCTACGACGGCCGGGTGCATGTTCAGGAGTACGCACCACCGCGCTCGGTGAATGCCGCCCAGGCGCAGAAGCGGCTGTTCGATGCGTTGCAGGTGATTCCCGAGGTGCTTGATGTCGACCCTGGCCAGGTGGTGATCAAGCGCCGCGAGAAACAGAGCGGCAGGGCGCAGTACCGCAAGCAGGCGAGTACCGGCGAGCGTTTCCAGGTGCGTGAAGGGCGCGCCAGGCTATGGGTCAATCTGCGCGACTACCTCGACACCGGACTGTTCCTCGACCACCGTCCGGTACGGCGCATGCTTGCCGGGATGGCGCCGGGCACGCGCTTCCTCAACCTGTTCTGCTACACCGCCGCCGCCACGGTGCAGGCGGCGCTTGGTAGCGAAGAGGCCGGTGGTGCCAGCGATAGCATCAGCGTCGATCTTTCCAACACCTACCTGGAGTGGGCGCGTGACAACTTCGCCCTGAATGGCCTCGACCCTGCCCACCATCGTGTGGTGCGCGACGACTGCCTGCGCTGGCTGGAAACCGCCAGGGCCGAGTTCGACCTGATCTTCCTCGATCCGCCGACCTTCTCCAACTCCAAGAAGATGGAAGGCACCCTGGATGTCCAGCGCGACCATGTTCGCCTGGTCACGCTGGCCATGGCGCGCTTGGCAGCGGGCGGTACCCTGGTGTTCTCCAATAACCAGCGACGCTTCCAGCTCGACGAGGGGCTGGCCGAGCGCTTCGCGGTGGAGGACATTTCGGCGCGCACCTTCGATCCCGATTTCGAGCGCCGACACGACATCCACCACGTGTTCCTGATTCGTCACCGGGAGGCCTCATGACGCAGCTGACGCTCTATACCACCCTGGGTTGCCATCTTTGCGAACGGCTCGAGGTCATGCTTGACCTGCTGCATGACGGCGAGTATTTCCTGAAGAAAGTCGAGATCAGCGAAGACGAAGCGTTGATGGCGCGTTACGGAGTACGCATCCCGGTGCTGGTGGATGCGGCGGGCGATGAGCTCGACATGGGCTTCGAGCCGCAGCGGCTGGCGGACTGGCTGAGTGAGCGCGGGGCGCTGGACGTGGGGGCCTGGAGGCGACTGGAAGCGGGCGAGGCCGGCCCGCGAGCAGGAGGAGAGGAGAAGGCAACGCCTGGGCCGAAGTCCTCGGGGCGGCGCTACCTGGCATGACAGGGTGAGCGTGCGTTGACCTTGGGGGACCACGGGCCGATGGTGCATCTCTTCCTCGTGAGTAACAATCAAGAAGCGTGGGGGCAGTAGCGCGGGGGGGAATGACAATGCGGGGACGGCAACCCAGGCGGGTGCACGTCGCACTGGGCTGGCTCCTGTTGGCGCTGGCCGGTCCGGTATGGGGCGCCGGAGAGCCCGACGGCATTCTGCTGACCGAGGAAGAGCGTCGCTATCTGGATGAGAACCAGCCGATCGTCTTCGTCAGCCAGACCCGCTACCCGCCCTTCGAATTCATCGACGCCAATCATGAGCGTCGCGGCATCATGGTGGAGCTGGCCCAGTGGGTCGCCACAGAAGCCGGTTTCCACGCGCTGTTCACCGATGCCGTCTTCCAGCAGGCCCAGAACATGGTGCTGAGTGGAGAGGCGCATGTCCTGACGAGCTTCTTCTATAGCGAGGTCCGGGATCAGGCGTTCGACTTCACCCAGGCGACATTCGAGGTGCCGGCCGCCATCTTCGTTGCCGCCGAGCGCCCTGATATCGCCCTGGTAGCGGATCTCGAGGGCAAGCGGATCGCCACGCAGCGAGGCGATTATGCCAAGGAGTATCTGGCTGGGCTGGGGCTCGAATTCGACCTGATCGTCACCGACGATTTCGCCGATGCCGCACTGGCCGTGATCGAGGGCAGCGCCGACGCCATGGTCGGCGACGAGCAGATCGTGCTCTATTACCTCTACAGCAGTGGGCTGCACGAACTCATGAAACGGGTGGGCGAGCCGCTCTACGTCGGGCTCAACGCCATGGCGGTGGCGGAGGGAAACGCGCTGCTTCAATCGATCCTGAGCAAGGGAATCGAGCATGCCCGGCGCAGCGGAACGTTGGATCGCTTGCACGAAAAGTGGGTAGGAGCGCATCTGCCTGGAGTCGGGTTCGCTTGGCGCGACTACTGGTCCTATGCCGCTGGGCTGCTGGCGCTGCTGGGCCTGGTGGTGGCGTGGAACGTCAGGCTGCGCCAGGTCGTGCGGCGCAAGACAGCGGAGATCGAACTGGCCGCCAGCGTATTCCGGCATGCCCGCGAGGGGATCATCATCACCGATGCCCAGGGCGACATACTCGAAGTCAACGATGCCTTCGTGCGAATTACGGGCTATGACCGCGAAGAGGCCATCGGCAAGAATCCTCGCTTCCTCCAGTCGGGCCGTCAGAACGATACCTTCTACCAGAATCTCTGGCACGAGCTGCTCGAAAAGGGGGCCTGGGAGGGCGAGCTATGGAATCGGCGCAAGAACGGTGAGGTCTACCCGGAGTTGCTCACCATCTCCAAGGTTTGTAACAAGCAGGGGCGGGTCTCACACTTCGTCTCGGTCTTTAGCGACATCAGCAGGCAGAAGGAGTACGAGCAGCAACTGCAGAACATGGCCTTCTACGACGGCCTGACGGGGCTGCCGAACCGGATCCTGCTGGCCGACAGGTTGCGCCAGGCCATGCTGGCGGCGAGGCGCAAGGAGTGCCGGGTGTCACTGGCCTACATCGACCTGGATGGTTTCAAGGAGATCAACGATCGGTATGGCCATGAGATGGGAGACAGGGTCCTCGTGACCGTTGCCGAACGCTTGACTTCAGCCCTGCGTGAAGCCGATACGGTGGCCCGCCTGGGGGGCGACGAGTTCCTCATCGTGCTGCCCGAACAGTACGACGTAACGAGCGTGAGCGACCTGATCGCCCGCTTGCTGCAACGTATCGCGGAGCCGATCGATATGGATGGCACGCACCTCCACGTATCGGGCAGCATCGGCGTGGTTCACTTCACCCCCGATGATGAGATTGAGCCCGAGCAGCTCATCCGCCAGGCGGATCAGGCCATGTACCAGGCCAAGCAGGCGGGCAAGAATCGCTTTTACGTGTTCGATGCCGAACACGACCGCGCGGTGCGTGGCCACCACGAAAGCCTCGAGCGCATTCGCGACGCCCTGGCCAACGATGAGTTCGTGCTGTACTACCAGCCCAAGGTCAACATGGCCACGGGCGAGGTCGTCGGCGTCGAGGCGCTCATCCGGTGGCAGCATCCGGAGCGAGGGCTGCTGGCACCAGCGGCTTTTCTCCCGGTCATCCAGCAGCACCCGTTGGCGATCGAACTCGGCGAATGGGTGTTGGCCAAGGCGCTGGATCAGTTCACGGCCTGGGCCAGCGCCGGTATTCACTTGCCGGTCAGCGTCAATATCGATGCCATTCACTTCCAGCAGGCCGACTTCGTCGAGCGTCTGAGAGCCGAGATCGCCCGCCACCCCGATGTGGTGTCCGGTGACCTGATGCTGGAGGTGCTCGAGACGAACGCATTGGAAGACGTGGCCCATGTTGCCAGCGTGATGAAGGCATGCCGCGCCCTGGGCGTCGACTTTGCTCTCGACGACTTCGGCACTGGTTATTCGTCGCTGGCCTACCTGCGTCACTTGCCTGCCAGCATGTTGAAGATCGACCGCAGCTTCGTTCGCGACATGCTCGACGATCCGGAGGATCTGACGATTCTGGAGGGCGTGCGGGGGCTCGCCGCCGCGTTCCGGCGAGACATCATTGCCGAGGGTGTGGAGACCGTGCTGCATGGCCGCATGTTGCTGGCAATGGGCTACCAACTGGGCCAAGGCTATGCCATCGCCCGTCCCATGCCGGCGAAATCGATACCGGATTGGCTAGAATCATGGCGCCCCGACCCTGCCTGGCGTCAGCGCAAACCTGCTCGTCCAGAGGAGCTGCAGGCCATTTATGCCATGGTCGATCACCGTGCCTGTGCCGCTAGCCTGTTGCGCTACCTTCAAGGCGAGCGTAGCGAGCCGCCAGCACAGGGCCATCGCGAGAATCGCCTGGACCAGTGGCTGGCCGCCCTCGACGTGGCGCCGGCCAAGGGCAGCAGGCGTATGGCGCGGATTACCTCTCTGTATGCTGCCTATGATCGGCTGGTCCAGGAGGCCCTGGAGCTCAAGGCACACGAGGACAGTGCGCAGATGGAGCAGCATGCGCGGCAAGTGGCGTTCGTCAGTGAAGAGCTGCAGGCGCTGCTGCAATCCTGGATCGACGAAACCGAAGCGGCCCGCCAGGAGCTATAGCGAATCCAGCAGCGAAAGCTGCCGCACCGCCGCCTGTCCCTCGGCGCTCTCGGCTTCCACTTCGAGTACCTTGCGCAGGCCGCGGGACGACTGGATGGTGGTCTCGTCGGCCAGCCACATCATGGCCTGGTCGTGATCGTCGGCCAGCATGTGCTTCAAGCCACCGAACTGGGTGCCGATCTGGCCCCAGGCGCGGCTGAAGATCCAGTCGCCGAACATGTCCTGGTGGATATGCACCAGCACGTAATCATGGTCACTTTCCCAGCGGACGATCACGAAGACTCCCACATGCGTCTGGACGCCGCCCTGGGCGGCACGAAGGATCGGTCGCGGTATTGTAAGGTATCATCCTGGCGGCACAAGCCATTGCCATGAATAGCGAGAAGAACAGCGAGCAGGGAGGGGGCGAACGTGAGACTGCTGGTCGATGCCAACGTACCCGGTGCCGAGGCCTGTTTCGGTCCACTGGGTGAATTGGTCAGAATGCCGGGGCGTGAGATTGCCCCTGCCGACCTGCGCGACGTCGACGCGCTGGTGATCCGCTCGATCACCCGGGTCGATGAAGCGCTGCTGGCCGAGGCGTCGCGGCTGCGCTTCGTGGGCACCTGCACCATCGGTACCGATCACGTCGACACCCGAGCCCTGGCCGAGCGCGGCATTGCCTTCGCCAGTGCGCCGGGCTGCAACGCCGAGGCAGTGGTCGACTACGTACTGGGCAGCCTGCTGACCCTGGCCGAGCGCCAGGGCTGGCGACTCGCCGAGCGCCGCGTGGGGATCGTCGGCGTGGGCAACGTGGGCGGGCGGCTGCTGGCGCGACTCTCCGTCATGGGCATCGCTTGCCTGGCTTGCGACCCGCCCAGGGCGGAAGTGGAGGGGCGCGAAGGTTTCGAGAAACTGGAGACGCTTATCGGCGAGTGCGACGTGCTCTGCCTGCATACCCCTCTGGTACGTGATGGCCCGCACGCCACCCATCATCTGCTCGATGCCCAGCGCCTTGCCGAGCTGTCCCCCGGCACACTGCTGCTCAATGCCGGCCGCGGCGACTGCATCGATGGCCAGGCGCTGCGGCAACGCCTGGCGGGGCAGGGCGATATCAGTGCGGTACTCGACGTATGGGAGGGGGAGCCCGGCATCGATCCGGCCCTGCGCGACCTGGCGCAGATCGCTACGCCGCACATTGCCGGCCATAGCCTCGACGGCAAGCTGCGTGGCACGCACCAGATCTATGCTGCACTGTGCCGGCACCTGGGGCTGCCGGCCCGGCTTGGCCTGGATGAACTGTTACCAGCGCCGCCCGTCACGAGAATCGCGCTCGATGGTGGACTCGAGGCCGAAGAAGCCCTCAGGCTCTGCCTGCGCACGGTGTACGATGTGCGCCGCGATCATGACAGTCTGCGGCGCGAGAGTTACCGGCTCGGCATGGCCAGGGGTTTCGATGCCTGCCGCGCGAACTACCCGCTGCGCCGGGAACTCTCGACCCTCTCTCTCGAACTGGGTCCGAAAGCCCAGGCGTTGGCACCGTGGCTGCAGGGGGCGGGCCTGAACGTGGCCTGACGGCTTCGTCCGCAAGTCCGGTAACGCGAAGAGCCCGCCATGTGGCGGGCTCTTCGGTTGCAAGGGTGTTCTCTCAGCGGTAAGCCGCTTCCTTGAGTGCCCGGATACGATCGTCCAGCGGCGGGTGGCTGGCGAACAGGCGCTCCATGATCTTGCGGGTCTGGCCGGCGTTGATGCCGAAGGCGGTCAGGGTCTCCGGCATCTGGTTGGGCATGTCGCTCTCGGCCTTGAGCCGGGCCAGGGCGTTGATCATGGGGCCGGTGCCGGCGAGCTGGGCTCCCGCTGCGTCGGCGCGGTACTCGCGGAAGCGCGAGAACCAGGCGACGATGGCCGAGGCGATCAGGCCGAACACGATCTCGGCGACGATCACTACCGCGAAGTAGCCCATGAAGCCCAGGCCCGCGCCGTCGCTGCGCGAACGCAGGAAGTTGTCCACCAGGTGAGCCACGGCGCGGGCGAAGAACATCACGAAGGTGTTCACCACACCCTGGATCAACGCCAGTGTGACCATGTCGCCGTTGGCTACGTGGCCGATCTCGTGGGCCAGTACCGCGCGCACCTCTTCCGGGCGCATGCGATTGAGCAGGCCGGCGGAAACCGCCACCAGGGCATCGTTCTTGTTCCAGCCGGTGGCGAAGGCATTTGACTGCTGCGCCGGGAAGATGCCGACCTCGGGCATCTCGATCCCCGCCTGCTGGGAGAGTTCGGCCACGGTGTCGAGCAGCCACTTCTCGGTGGAGTTGCTCGGCTGGGTGATGACCACCGTGCCGGTGCCGCGCTTGGCCATCCACTTGGACATGAACAGTGAGATCATCGAACCGGCCATGCCGACGATGAAGCAGAAGATCAGCAAGGCGTTGAAGTTCATGCCCTGTTCGGTCAGGTAGCCCTCCACGCCGAGCAGGCGCAGCGTGATGCTGGCAACGACGATCACCGCCAGGTTGGTGCCCAGGAAGAGCAGAATTCTCATCATCGTCAGGAGTCTCCGGTCGTAAAGGGGCGGGCCGCCATTGCGACCCTGAAAAATCTGCTGAATTAGATACGGCTCTTGAACGGAGGTTTCAAGTCCGGGCCGAAAAAAAACGGGGGTTCTCCGGCGCTTACTGGCGATAGCGCGACAAGAAGCGAGCGAAGCGATCCAGCGCGTCACCGAGCTGGTCGGCCCAGGGCAGGGTGACGATGCGCACGTGGTCCGGCTCCGGCCAGTTGAAGGCGGTCCCCTGAACCAGCAGAATCTTCTCCTGCAGCAGCAAGTCGAGCACCAGTCTCTGGTCGTCCTGTATGGGATAGACCTTGGGGTCGAGCCGCGGGAAGGCATACAACGCCCCCTTGGCCTTGGTACAGCTCACGCCGGGAATGGCGTTGAGTTTCTCGTAGGTGATGTCGCGCTGGGCCAGCAGGCGGCCGCCGGGTAGGATCAGGTCGTTGATCGACTGGTAGCCGCCCAGTGCCGTCTGGATGGCGTGCTGGGCCGGCACGTTGGCGCACAGGCGCATCGAGGCGAGCATGTTGAGGCCCTGGATATAGTCCCTGGCGCGCTGCATCGCCACGCTGCCCGAGAGGATCATCCAGCCGGAGCGGAAGCCGGCACAGCGGTAGCTCTTGGACAGTCCGTTCAGGGTCACCACCAGTTGGTCCTCATCGGCCAGCGCGCCGGTGGAGACGTGTTCGGTGCCGTCATAGAGGATCTTGTCGTAGATCTCGTCGGAGAACACCACCAGGTCATGCTCGCGGGCGATGGCCAGCAGCTCGCGCACCACTTCGGGAGGATAGACCGCGCCGGTGGGGTTGTTGGGGTTGATGATCACGATGGCGCGGGTGTGTCCGGTCACCTTGGCACGCACGTCGGCGATGTCGGGCGCCCAGTCGGCCTGCTCGTCACAGCGGTAGTGCACGGCGTGGCCGCCGGCGAGGTTGGCGGCGGCGGTCCACAGCGGGTAGTCGGGGGCAGGGATCAATACCTCGTCGCCGTCATTGAGCAGCGCCTGCAGGGCCATCACGATCAGCTCGGACACCCCGTTGCCGATGAAGATGTCCTCGATGCCGACGCCGGGAATCTCCTTGCGCTGGCACTCCTGCATGATCGCCTTGCGCGCCGAGTAGAGTCCCTTGGAATCGCAGTAGCCCTGGGCGGTGGGCAGGTTGCGCATCACGTCCTGGAGGATCTCCTCCGGGGCTTCGAAGCCGAATGGGCAGGATTGCCGATGTTGAGCTTGAGGATGCGCTGGCCTTCGTCTTCCAGCCGCTTGGCGTGCTCGAGCACGGGACCGCGGATGTCGTAGCAGACGTTGTCGAGCTTGTGCGATTTCCTGAACAGGGTGGGCGTGTCCATTGAGGTGTCCGAGATTGCTGTGGTGTCCGGTGGTTCCGGTCAGCCAGGCTGCCGGAACTCAGTGATTATGCGGAGTTATGAGCGCCGCCGCCATCGTTGTTCGCTGCTTCGGCGGGGCTATCTGCCTCTTCCGTGGGAGCGGGGATGTCGGCCGGGGTTTCCAGCGTCAGGCGGCCCAGCTTGCCGTCGCGCAGTTCGTGCAGCAGCACCTCGGCGCCGCGATGCAGGTCGACCTCGCCGCCGGCACGCAGCCCACCGCGGCGGCTGGCGATCTCGGTGAGTATCGCATGGCCGTCGAAGCCGGCCACGGCGAGCAGGTCGATGCGCGGGGGCCGTCGGCCTCGACCCGCTCCGCCTCGGGTTGGCGGCGTAGGGCGGCAGGTCGGCCAGCTTGTAGCGGGCCTTGAGCGCCTCGGGGTAGCGTCGGGCCAGCTCGGCGGCAGTGACCACGGCCACGTCGACGTAATCGATGGCGGTGTCGCGAATGGCGCCGGTCGCCGCCAGGCGGTAGGCGCTGGCCTGATCCTCGATTTTCGGCCACAGCACCCCAGGGGTGTCGATCAGCGCTACCCGCCCGGCAATGCGCACCTTCTGCTGACGCTTGGTCACCGCCGGCTCGTTGCCGGTCTTGGCGATGGCCTTGCCGGCCAGGCCGTTGATCAGGGTCGACTTGCCCACGTTGGGAATGCCCATGACCATCACCCGCACGTCGCGGTCGGCGCGCACCTGCCCGGCCAGCTCGTGGCACAGCTTGGGAATGCGCTTGAGTTCGCGGGCGTTGGTGGTGGTTACGGCAAGCGCCCGGGTATCGGGTAGCGAATCGAAGTAGGCGACCCATTCACGAGTACGCTCCGGATCGGCCAGGTCGGCCCGCGAGAGAATCTTGAGCACCGGCTTGTGGCGGGTCAGGCCGGCCAGCATGGGGTTGGCGCTGGAGTAGGGCAGGCGGGCGTCGAGCACCTCGATCGCCACGTCGATTTCCGGCAGCGCCTCCTGAATCTGTCGGCGCGCCTTGTTCATGTGTCCCGGATACCAGCCGAGCATGTGCCACTCCTGCAAACCTTACGAAGCCGCCCATCATATCAGAAGGGCGGCCTCGGCAGGGCAGAGCAGCGCTATTCGCCGGGGTGGAACGAGATGGCTACCGAGTTGATGCAGTAGCGCAGGCCGGTGGTCTGGGGCGGGCCGTCGGGAAAGACGTGGCCCAGGTGGGCATCGCAGTGGGCGCACACCACTTCGGTGCGGCGCATGCCGTGGGAGTCGTCGAAGCGCTCCTCGACGGCGGCCTGGCCCAGCGGGCGGTCGAAGCTCGGCCAACCGCAGTGGGCCTCGAACTTGTGCTCGTTCTCGAACAAGGGAGCATTGCAGCAGACGCAGTGGTAGATGCCGTGCTCGTCGGTGACCTGATAATCGCCGCTGAAGGGCGGTTCGGTGCCCTGTTGCCGCGTTACACGATACTGCTCCGGGGTGAGCTGGGCACGCCACTCGGCATCGCTCTTCTCGATCTTCTTGCGCATGGCCTCTCTCCTGCTGTGCGACGTTGTCATCTGACACAGAAAGCTTGGCTGCTTTCCCTCCCTTCAGCCAACCCCAGGCTGGCAGTTGACAGCCTCCAGGGGCTTGAGTAACATTCGCGCCACCTCGTTGAGGCGAGAGCGAGACGGCTGCGTCCCATTCGTCTAGTGGTCCAGGACACCGCCCTTTCACGGCGGGAACAGGGGTTCGAACCCCCTATGGGACGCCACTCGTTTCACGCTCGTTTTCAACCGGGTACCGGAGTGCAGGACCGAAGTGCGGGAATAGCTCAGTGGTAGAGCATCGCCTTGCCAAGGCGAGGGTCGGGAGTTCGAATCTCCTTTCCCGCTCCAAATTCTGCTTCGGCAGAATGAGCAGGTTCGGTGAAGGGTCGGGAGCTGGTGCGCCAGTCCGGTCGAATCACCTTCCCGCTCCAACTTCAGCTCCAGCTGCGTCCCATTCGTCTAGTGGTCCAGGACACCGCCCTTTCACGGCGGGAACAGGGGTTCGAACCCCTATGGGACGCCATCTTCCGGTTGCACCCGCGATAGCGGTTGCATTGCTGATAGCATAGACTGTCGTGCATGCGGGAATAGCTCAGTGGTAGAGCATCGCCTTGCCAAGGCGAGGGTCGGGAGTTCGAATCTCCTTTCCCGCTCCAGCGCACTGTCTGGCTGCTGCGTCCCATTCGTCTAGTGGCCTAGGACACCGCCCTTTCACGGCGGGAACAGGGGTTCGAACCCCCTATGGGACGCCACCTTTCGGTTATACTTGTCGAGCAGGCATGGCCGATACCGATCAAGCGGGAATAGCTCAGTGGTAGAGCATCGCCTTGCCAAGGCGAGGGTCGGGAGTTCGAATCTCCTTTCCCGCTCCAATTTTCATTTCAACCTCGGTATAGCCAAAGCTCGGCCCGGGAGCCGGGGCGCCGGACCGTCGAATCTCCTTTCCCGCTCCAACATCTCCAGCCTTAGCAATGCCAAGGCTCCCCCTCACAAAATTTTCGATGACCTTGCCCATGGGCGAGGACAATGGCGTTTTTCCTGTACCAGGCTTGAAAAATCCCTTCGCGCCCTAATGTTCTGAACTCGCTTTCCATCCCAACGCAAGGATGTCTCATGGCCGAACCGGCGCTGTCGATCCGTGGCCTGACCAAGGTCTACGGCAACGGCTTCCATGCCCTGAAGGGCATCGATCTCGACGTCGAACAGGGGGATTTCTTCGCCCTGCTGGGGCCCAATGGGGCCGGCAAGTCCACCACCCTGGGGGTGGTGTGCTCGCTGGTGCAGAAAACCGCCGGCCAGGTTTCGATCTTCGGCATCGACATCGATCGCGACTTCGCCCGCGCCAAGTACCACCTGGGCGTGGTGCCCCAGGAGTTCAACTTCAACCAGTTCGAGAAGGTGCTCGACATCGTGCTGGCCCAGGCGGGCTACTACGGCATGCCGCGTCGCGAAGCGCTGCCGCGAGCCGAGCAGCTGCTCAAGGATCTTGGCCTGTGGGACAAGCGCAACGGCAGCGCGCGCATGCTCTCCGGTGGCATGAAGCGCCGGCTGATGATCGCCCGGGCGCTGATGCACCGGCCCAAGCTGCTGATCCTCGACGAGCCCACCGCCGGCGTCGACATCGAACTGCGCCGCAGCATGTGGGAGTACATGCGCCGCATCAATCGCGAGGAGGGCACCACCATCATCCTCACCACCCACTATCTCGAGGAGGCCGAGAGCCTCTGTCGCAACGTGGCGATCATCAACCACGGCGAGATCGTGCGGAACACCAGCGTGCGCGGCCTGCTCGCCGAACTCGACACCGAGACCTTCCTGCTCGATCTGGCCCGTCCCGTGGAACAGGCCCCGCAGGTCGAGGGCTTCGAGGTGCACAAGGTGGAGTCGGCCCAGCTCGCCGTGGTGGTGCACCGCGGCCAGCGCCTGAACGACGTATTCACTGCTCTGGGCGAGCAGGGCATCGAGGTGGTCTCGATGCGCAACCGCGCCAACCGGCTGGAGGAGATGTTCGTGTCAATGGTGGAGCAGGGCAACGACGAACGTCCCAAGGTCGAGCGGGCGGAGGTAGGCAAATGAACGCCGCGCAGATCGCTATCGCCCTCTGGACACTGGTCGTCAAGGAGATCAAGCGCTTCACGCGGATCTGGCCGCAGACCCTGCTGCCGCCGTCGATCACCATGGCGATGTACTTCATCATCTTCGGCAGCTTGATCGGCTCGCGTATCGGCGAGATGGACGGCTTCAGCTATATGGACTTCATCGTCCCGGGGCTGATCATGATGGCGGTGATCACCAACAGCTACTCCAACGTGGCCTCGAGCTTCTTCTCCAACAAGTTCCAGCGCAGCGTGGAAGAGATGATGGTCTCGCCGATGCCCAACTGGGTGATTCTTGCCGGCTTCGTGCTCGGGGCATGGCCCGTGGCCTGGGCGTGGGGGCGATCGTCACCCTCGTGTCGCTGTTCTTCACCCGCATCAGCGTGGCGCATCCGCTGCTGACCCTTGGTGTGGTGGTGCTCACTGCGGCGCTGTTCTCCATCGGCGGCTTCATCAACGCGCTGCTGGCCAACAAGTTCGATGACGTCTCCATCGTGCCGACCTTCGTGCTTACGCCGCTGACCTACCTGGGCGGGGTGTTCTACTCGATCTCGCTGCTGCCGACTTTCTGGCAGAATGCATCGCTGCTCAATCCAATACTTTACATGGTCAACGTGTTCCGCCACGGTTTCCTTGGTGTCTCCGATATCCCGGTAGGCTGGGCGCTGGCCGCCATCGTCGCTTTCATCGTCGTGCTCTTCGCCATCGCGTTGTGGATGTTGGAGCAGGGCAAGGGTATTAGAAGCTGAATCATGAATCACAATCGCCCTGAAACGCTTGAACACGCCCCGCTGGGACGCGAGTCCGCCTACCCGGAACACTACGATGCCGGGCTGCTCTATCCCATTCCCCGCGCCGCCAACCGCGCGCCGCTGGGTATCGAGGAGGGCAGGTTGCCCTTCGTCGGCGAGGACGAGTGGCACGCCTTCGAGGTCAGCTGGCTCAACGGCCGTGGCAAGCCGCTGGTCGCCGTGGCGCGCTTCCGCCTGCCAGCCGAGTCGCCCAACCTGATCGAGTCGAAGTCCTGGAAGCTCTATCTAAACAGCTTCAACCAGACCCGCTTCGACAACCGTGAGCAGGTGATCGAGACTCTCGAGCGCGATCTGGCGCAGGCGGCCGGCACTCCGGTGGCCGTCGAGCTGTTCGACGTCGATGACGCGGTGCTTGCGGTATGTCGGCTGCCAGGCGAGTGCCTGGACGAACTCGACATTGAGATCGACGACTACACGCCCAGCGCCGAGCACCTCGAGGCCGGCGAGGAGATCGTCGAGGAGACGCTCTACTCGCACCTGCTCAAGTCCAACTGCCCGGTCACCGGCCAGCCCGACTGGGGCAGCGTGCTGATTCGCTATCGTGGTCCCAAACTCGACCGCGAGGGCCTGCTGCGCTATCTGATCGGTTATCGCCAGCATCAGGACTTCCACGAGCACTGCGTCGAGCACATCTTCACCGACCTGATGGCCAGGGCGAAACCCGAGCGGCTACTGGTGCTGGCGCGCTACGTGCGTCGCGGCGGGCTCGACATTAGCCCCTGGCGCGCTACCCCCGGCGAGCGCCCACCTGAGCCCCTTCGCTTGGCGAGGCAGTAGGCCCGTCGAGCCAATAGGCCTGGCACGACAGTAAACGGGGCAACTGGTAGAGTTTGATCGATCTTTCTCGATGACTAGGAAACTGTATGGACGCACTCACCCTGTTGCATCAACGCAGTTCGATGGGCAAGTTGATGGGGCCGGCCCCCGGTCCCGAGCAGATGGAAGCGATCTATCGCGCCGCGCTGCGCGCGCCAGACCACAAGGAGCTGCGACCCTGGCGCTTCATCGAGTTCACCGGTGAAGGGCGCGAACGGCTGGGCGAGCTGTTCGCCGAGGCCGAATACCGCGAGAACCCGAGCATCGAGGATGCTGCCCTGGATGCGGCGCGCAAGAAGCCGCTGCGCGCTCCCATGATCATCGCGGTGATCGCCAAGGTCACCCCCGACGTGCCCAAGGTACCCAAGATCGAGCAGGTGATCTCCGCCGGCTGCGCCGCCCACGGCATCATGCTGGCCGCTCATGCCCAAGGGCTAGGCGCCATGTGGCGCAGCGGCAAGTTCGCCTTCGACCCCACGGTACGCAAGGGGCTCGGGCTGGAGGAAGAGGACGAACTGATCGCCTTCATCTACCTGGGGCAGCTCGGCGGACGCCACAAGCCCATCGCCGAGCATCGTATCAGCGACTTCGTCGAACGCTGGACCTGAATGCCATGCGAGAAGTCGGCGTCCCCCACCCGCGTCTGCCGCTGCCCGAACCCGGCCAGCGCGACGAGCCGCAGGCGTTTCACACTTGGCTGGCCGAGGCCATCCCCATGGTCGAGCACCTGGGCATTCGCGAGATGCGCTGGGAAGGGGAGAGCCTGGTGTGGGAGCTTGCCCTCGAGCCCAACCTCAACGACAAGGGCACCGGTTTCGGCGGGGCGTTGACCGCCCAGACCACCCTGCTGGGCTGGTGCTGGGTCACCCTGTGGCTGCGCGAGCGTGGCTACGCTCGCGATGTCGTCGTGGCCGAGGCCAGTCAGCGCTTCCTGGCGCCCGTCACCGGCGATTACCGCCTGACCTGCTCCGCGCAGAGTGAGCAGGGGCCTGCCACCTTGGTCGAGCGCTTGGCGAGCCGTGGGCGTGGCCGGATCAGCCTGGTGCAGCAGCTCTGGTGTGGCGACACCCCATGCCTGGAAGCCCACGGAGACTACGCTGTGCTGCCCGCTGGCTGAATGCGGCCAAGGCGAAAAACCGGCTTGCAAACGCGCACTTAAGCCGTTAGACTTTGCGCCGTTCTGACGCACATGGCGCAGCCAAAAGGCGTGAGGACCACAATGTGGAGGGGTGTCCGAGTGGTCGAAGGAGCACGCCTGGAAAGTGTGTATGTCGAAAGGCATCGAGGGTTCGAATCCCTCCCCCTCCGCCACAGATTCTGAAAAACCAGTCGCTTACGGCTGGTTTTTTCGTTACTCCTCATCCTGCCTATCATGCAGCCAATTAGTGGCCTGACTGGCGCGCCGGGTTTGCCATCGCTGCACGTCCTTGCTTGTGCCGTTGCGCTCCTTAGCCTTGCTTAGCCCTGTTTGGTCGGCACAGCCCGTCCCAGGGAAGAATTCGTCTGCAAAGCTTCGCGCGCCTGGTGTCGGTCTCCGCATCGCTACGTAAGCTTTTTCCTACAAATTTTGTAGTGAATCTCTTACACGGCTCTTATCCTGGGTTAAATCAAAAACCGTCTCTCTGTGCCATGGTGCCTATATCGGGCTATGGATGGCCCTGCACGGAAGGCCGAGCGACGGAGCGCTCATACCCAGGGATGCTTGGGCAGGAGCCCAAGGTTGGTTATCCAAGGATGGGTGGAAAGAAGCGTCGATCAAAGCCCGGCCCCAGTGGTCGGGCTTTTCTCGTAGTAGGGGCGGTTCGCTCCGTGGCGGGGTGGCCCGCTGCACGTCAGCCCTTGTCGTTTCGATCGACTCGAGACGGTAATGCCCGATGCGAGAGATGCTAGGTCACGCGTTCTCTTGCGGGTTCGCCAAAATATCGCGTCTCATCGCACCTGACCCGGCCGCTGGTTGGGGTCTCTGTTTGTTCCCACCTTGCTCTTTTAGTCCCACCTTGCTTTAGGCCGACCGACTGCAAGCATTGCTTCGGTGCCGCTCCGCCACAGCACCGAGGCAAGGAAAGAGCGCTGAGCGCCTCGTGACCCGTCTAGGGAAGGCTGGCTGGATGCCTGGCGCAGTGGCACAGGATCTCCTCTCGGTGTAGGAATATTTCCTACATGGCTTGTCAGTTATTTCCTACAAGGAAGCTTATCTCAGGTTAACGGTGTTTTGCCGAAAGGGTGCCATGCTGATCTCAAGAGCAAGGATGCTCCTGCAAGGATAGCCGAGTCAGGATGACTCATATTCCAGGGAGGTTCGGTCAGGATGACCGAATAGGATGCAAGGAAGCGAGGGTTCGGCCCGGCCGCAAGGCCGGGCTCCTTCGTTTCGTCGCCATGCTATTTCATTGAGTTCGACCCTTTCAGGCATAGTGCGGCTGGCAGTTTCGGTCGCATTCAAGCCTTGATGCGGGCTAACCCCGTTCGGGCAAGTCTTGATGAGCGAATGCTGCGAGTGGGTGAGATGAATCGATTCACTCTGGCGTAAAATGGCCGTACGACGCTCCAAACTCCAAAAAGCCGCCACCTTGAGGCGAATTCTTTCCTTTTGCTTTTTCGCCATAAGAGTGATTATGGAGAGTCGGCTGCCATGGGAGTGAAGGGGCGGCGCCGCTAGTAGATGAGACCAAGTGTGGATCGCTTGCGATCGGCTATTTTAGAAATATCTGCTATAACTCAGCGTATCCTTTCGACAGGTGACGGGATGTCCAATTCTGACTGGCTGGCCAAGGCTCGCCGATCCGCGTTTGCCGGGTTATGGGCGAGCCTGCCGGCGAGCGCGTTCGCCACCGCAGAAGGCGGAGCCCTTACGCCAGCCCTGGGCTGGGGTATGGCGGCATTGGTCGTGGTGCCGGTGCTGGCCATGGCGGGATTGACCTACCGTCGCCGGCGGGCCGGTGAAGTCGACCGGCTGCGGGCCCAAAACATGGAACTGACCTCCATCCTCGACAGTATCGACGCCTGTGTCTACGTCAAGGCGCGCGACTTCCGTTACCAATACGTCAACCGCAGGGCCTGCGATCTCTTGGGTCTGCCTGCCGAATCGATCTTGGGCAAGAGCGACCGGGACATCTTCGATGCCGGTACGGCGGCGGACCTGCACTTCAACGACCGGCGGGTTTTCGAGCAGGGTGAGAAGGTCGTGGTCGAGGAGGGGTATGTACAGGGCAGGGAGGGGAATGTCTTCACCTTCCTGTCGATCAAGCTGCCGCTGCGTGATCCGGATGGCTCGATTCGAGCCCTATGCGGCATTTCCACTGACGTTACCGAATACCGTGATATCCAGGAAAGCAAGCATCGGTTGACCTTCTACGATTCGTTGACGGGGCTGCCCAATCGCCGCCTGTTGCTCGATCGCTTGGAAATGGTGGTCAAGGTCAGTCGTCGCAGCGAGCGCTACGCCGCCCTGCTGTCCATCGACCTGGACGACTTCAAGGTGGTCAACGAGACCCAGGGGCTGCAGCGTGGCGACCGCTTCCTGCGCCAGGTGGCGCAGAGGCTCCAGGAAGTGGTGCGCGAGAGCGACACCCTGGCGCGGCTGGGAGCCGACGAGTTCATGCTGCTGATCCATGACCTCGGGCTGGACGTGGAACAGGCTGCCCACGCCGCCGAGCGTGTGGCCGACAAGCTATTGGGGCAGATCGTCCAGGCCCAGACGGACGGCGACCTGGTGCCTACCTTGCCCATTTCCGCGAGTATCGGCATCACCCTGTTCGCTAACGGCCAGGCCAACGTCGACAGCGCCATGCGCCAGGCGGACATCGCCCTGCAGCAGGCCAAGGCCGCTGGCGGCAATACCGTGCGCTTCTTCAATGCCGGCATGCAGGCCGATGTGATGGAGCGGGTGCATCTCGAGGCCGATCTCCACCAGGCATTGGCGCGTGACGAGCTGCGCTTGCACTATCAGGTGCAGGTGGACAGCCGCGCGAGGGTGACCGGCGTCGAGGCGCTGGTACGCTGGCAGCATCCCCAGCGCGGGCTGGTGCCGCCCGGCCTTTTCATTCCCCTGGCCGAGAAGAACCGGCTCATACTGCCGATCGGCTACTGGGTGCTCGAGACCGCTTGTCGCCAGTTGGCGAAATGGGCCCAGGAGCACGGCAAGGAGGCGTTGACGATCTCGGTCAACGTCAGTTCGGTCCAGTTCCATCAGCCCGATTTCGTCGCACGCGTGCAGCAGGCCCTGGAAGAGACCGGTGCCAATCCGGGGCGGTTGGTGCTGGAAGTGACCGAGAGCCTGTTGATGGAGGAACCCGAGCGGGTGCGCAACATCATGCTGCGCCTGAGCAAACTCGGCATCCGCTTCGCCCTGGACGACTTCGGCACCGGCTATTCTTCGCTCAACTACCTGAAGCGACTGCCGTTGGATGAGCTCAAGATCGACAAGTCGTTCGTCGATGGCGTGCTCGATGATCCGGTCGATGCCGCCATCGTCACCACCACCATCACGCTGGCGAACAGTCTTGGGTTGGAGGTCACGGCAGAGGGAGTCGAGACGGAAGCACAGCACCGCTGGCTGTTGGAGCATGGCTGCCAGGCGTTCCAGGGCTACCTGTTCGGGCGCCCGTTGGCCATGGAAGAGCTGGGGCTGGACGAAACGGATACCATTCTCTCCTGATTCCGTGGGGCTCGTGTCGCGTTCGACGCCGCTGCTGAGGTAAGCTGAACGAATCGTGTCGCGGGAAAGGAGTGCCCCTTCCTGCCATATCTATCCAAAAAAACGGAGAACTGCATGCCTTTCCGACCCTTGCTTGCCGCTGCCGTGCTGGCGCTTCCGCTGTCGGCCCTGGCCGAAACGCCCAACATCGTGCCTGGCCAGTGGCAGTTCACCAGCACCACCTCGGTCAGGGGTGACGTGCCGATTCCCGATCAGACGGAAAGCCATCAGGAGTGCATCGTGCAGGGCGACCTCGACGATGCCGACTTCCAGTTCCTCGAAGTGGAGGAGGGCTGCGAGCTGCTGGAGCACAATGTCTCCGCCGATGGCATCGACTATCGCATGGTCTGCCACGCCGAGGGTGGCGAGGCCAATATCGACGGTCGCATGGCCTTCCTGGGTGAAAGTGTCGAAGGCAACGTGAGCATCGATACCGAATCGCCGATGGGCCAGATGCAACTGGAAACCACCATCGAGGGTGAGCGGCTCGGCGACTGCTGATAGCTTCCCCCACAACGACACAGGCCACCCAAGGGTGGCCTGTGTCGTTGTGGGGGGATAAGGGGCGCCCACGCCGCACTCAGTAGTGATCGGCGGGCGCCTCGGCCATCTCCGTTTCCAGGCGACGCCTCACCTCGCCGGGCGAGCCGGTGCGGCGGGCCAGGAGGTCGTAGGCCACCGGCACCACGAACAGCGTGAAGAACGTGGCGGCGGCAACCCCGGCCATGATCACGGTGCCGATCACCATGCGCGCCTCGGAACCCGCGCCGGTGGAGACGATCAGCGGGATGGAGCCGGCCATGGTGGTGACCGCCGTCATCAGGATGGGGCGCAGGCGGGTCACCGAAGCCTCGAGCAGGGCGTCGCGGAAGGCCAGGCCCTGGTCGCGTAGCTGGTTGGCGAACTCCACGATCAGAATGCCGTTCTTGGCCGCCAGTCCGATCAGCATGACCAGGCCCACCTGGCTATAGATGTTGAGCGACTGGCCGGTGAGCAGCAGGCCGAGCAGGGCGCCGCTCATGGCCAGGGGCACGGTGAGCATGATCACGAACGGATGCACGAAGCTCTCGAACTGCGCCGCCAGCACCAGGAACACCACCAGCGCGCCCAGCACTAGCAGGAAGGTGGTGGCACCGCTGGCTTCGCGGTAGTCCCGCGAGGGGCCGGCCACGTTGGTCTGGGCTTCAGGCGGAAGGATGTCGGCGGCCGTTTGCTCCAGGTATTCGAGGGCTTCGCCGAGTGGATAACCGTCCACCAGGTTGGCCTCGATGGTGATGGAGCGGATTCGGTTGAAGCGGTTGAGCGTACTGGCGCCGGCGAAATCGGTCAGCGTCACCAGGCTGGCCAGCGGGATCAGCTCGCCCGAACGGGCCGAACGCACCTGAATGTTGTCCAGTGCGCGCGGGCTGTTCTGCCGGGCCCGGTCGCCTTCGACGATGACGTCGTACTCCTCGCCGTCGTCCACGTAGCGGGTCACGTTGCGCCCGCCCAGCAGCACCTCGAGCGTACGTCCGATCTCGGTGACGGTGACGCCAAGGGAGGCCGCGCGCTCGTAGTCGATGTCCACGCGCAGCTGCGGCTGGGTTTCGCGGTAATCGCTTTCCAGGCCCGCCAGGCGCGGGTTGTGCTCGCGAATGTGATCGAGCATCAGGTCGCGCCATTCGGCCAACTGCTCGTAGGTGCCGCCGCCGAGCACGAACTGCACGGGCTTGCGAATGCGCTGGCCGAAGCCCTGGCGCATCACTGGGCTGGCCTGCACGCCGGGCAGGTCAGCCAGGCGTCCGCGCACGTCATCCATGATCTCCCAGGCGCTGCGGCGTGTGCCCCAGTCGGCCATGTTGATGATGGCGAAGCCGCCGTTGAAGTTCTCGATGTTGCCGAACCCCCGTGGGGCGCGGATCACCACCCGGTCCAGCTCGCCCGAGTCCACCAGTGGCTGCAGGCGCAGCTCGATCTCGTCCATGTAGTCCATCATGTAGTCGAAGGTGGCGCCCTCGGGGCCGCTGACCAGGATGATGAAGTTGCCGCGATCCTCCTGCGGGGTGTATTCGTTGGGCAGCCGGTCGGCCATCCAGGCGGTCGCGGCGATCAGCCCGATGAAGACGGCCAGCACCGCCAGGCGAGCCTTGAGCACCGCCTCCAGCAGCGTGCGGTAGATGCGCTGCGACAGTTCAAGCAGCCACTGGACGGCGCGCGCCGCAGCGCTGTCGCCCATGCTGGGCTTTAGGATCTTCGACGCCATCATGGGCGTGAGGGTGAGTGCCAATAGGCTGGAGATGGCGACCGCCGCCGCCATGGTCAGGGCGAACTCGGAGAACAGGCGGCCCACGTTGCCCTGCAGGAAACTCAACGGCACGAATACCGCGATCAGCACCAGGGTGGTGGCGATGACGGCAAAGGCGATCTGGCGGGTGCCGCGAAACGCCGCCACCAGCGGGGTCTCGCCATAGTCGTGCATGCGCCGGTTGATGTTCTCGAGCACCACGATGGCGTCGTCGACGATCAAGCCAATCGCCAGGACCAGGGCCAGCAGCGTGAGCAGGTTGATCGAGAAGCCCATCACGGCCAGCGCGATGAACGAGCCGATGATGGCGATGGGGACGGTGACCGCGGGCACCAGCGTGGTGCGCACGTTGCCGAGGAACATGAAGATCACCACCACCACCAGGCCCATGGCGATGAACAGCGTGATCACCACCTGCTCGATGGCGCCGGCGACGAACACCGAGGCATCGAAGTTGAGGCTCAGCTCCATGCCCTCGGGCAGGGTCGCCTGCAGCCGCTCCATCTCCGCCTGGACCCCCTGGGACAGCTCCAGCACGTTGGCGGTGGACTGCATCATCAGGCCGAGCCCCACCATGGGCACGCCGTTGGCGCGGAAGATCGAGCGATCGTCCACCGAGCCGACCTCGACCCGGGCAACGTCGCCCAGGCGGATCAGGTAGCCGTCGCTGCCCTGGCCGATGGCCAGGCGCTGGAAGTCCGCCGCCGCAGCGAAGGCGCGCGGCAGGCGCACGATGAACTGGCGCTCGCGGGACTCCAGCGAGCCGGCGGGCAGCTCGACGTTCTCCGCGCGCAGTGCATTCTCCACGTCGCCGACGGTGAGGTTGCGTGCCGCCAGGGCGTTGCGGTCGATCCATACGCGCATGGCATAGTCGCGTCCGCCGCCCACGCGTACCCGGGCCACGCCGGGCTGCACGGAGAGACGATCGACCAGGTAGCGGTTTGCATAGTCGGTCAGCTCCGGCATCGAATAGCCCTCGCCGGAGAGGCTCAGCCACACCACGACTTCCTCGCTGGAATCGGCCTTCTGCACTTCGGGCGGATCGGCGTCGTCGGGCAGGTTGCGCTGGGCGCCGGAGATGCGGTCGCGCACGTCGTTGGCCGCCGCGTCGATATCCATGGCGAGATTGAACTCGATATCGATCCGCGAGCGGCCGTCCTCGCTCGAGGAGGTCACCACCTCGATCCCCTCGATCCCGGCAATGCGATCTTCCAGCACCTGGGTGATGCGCGATTCGACCACGCTGGCGGCGGCGCCGGGGTAACGGGTATCGATGCTGACCACCGGTGGGTCGATGGAGGGATACTCCTGCAGCGACAGTCGCTGTAGCGAGAGCAGGCCGAAGGCCACGATCAGCAGTGCCAGTACCGTCGCCAGCACCGGCCGCTGGACGGAAACGTCGGACAGGCGCATCAGGCTTCACCCTCTTCGCGGTGCGCCTCGAGAATCTCGCGAATGGAATTCTCCTCGCTGGCGATGCCCAGCAGCCGTACGCGGTCGCCTTCACGGGCGCGCTGTACGCCATGGGAGACCACCAGTTCGTTGGGCTCGAGCCCATCGATGATCTCGGCCTGGCCGGTGCGCCGCTCGCCGACACGCACCTCGCGGCGCTCCAGGCGGTTCTCGTCGGCTTCGTCGATCACCAGCACGTACTGGCGGTCGCCGCTGGGGATCAGCGCCGATTCAGGCACCACCACGGCCTGCCGCGGGCTGCGCTGCAACACGACTTCCATCAACATGCCCGGCCGCAGGCGCAGCTCGGGATTGTCGATCTCGGCGCGCACCGTGATGCTGCGGCTCACCGGGTCGACGCGGGAGCCGATGCTGGCCACTTCCCCTTCGAAGACCTCTTCGGGAAAGGCCACGCTGCGTGCCGACAGTTTCAGCCCGGGGGAAAGGATCGCCAGATAGACTTCCGGCACGCTGAAATCGAGCTTCATTACGTCGAGCTTGTCCAGCGTGACCAGCTCGGTGCCCGGCGTGACCAGGCTGCCCACGCTGATGTTGCGAAACCCCACCACGCCATCGAAGGGCGCGCGCAGGCGGTAGTTGGTCAGCCGCGCCTCCAGCCCCTGGATTTCCGCTTCCACCTGGCGCAGGCGGGCCTGGCTGTCTTCCACGTCGGCGCGTGGCGCCATGTTGCGGCTTTGCAGCTGGGAGAGGCGATCCACGGCGCTACGGCGTTCGTCGCGCTGCGCCTGGGCGGCACGCAGCTGGGCGCGTTCCTCGCTGTCCTCCAGGCGGATCAGCAGTTGGCCGGCCTCCACGGCTTCACCGTCGCGAAAGTTCAACTCGGCGATGATTTCGGTCACCGTGGCCGAGAGTGTCACGCTTTCGTCGGCGCGCAGGGTGCCGAGCGCCTCCAGCGGGTCGGACCAGGGCCGGACATCGGCACGGGCGCCGATCACGGCGGTGCGCTCCTGGGCCGCCACGGGTGGGCTGGTGGCCAAGGCAAGGGTGGCAAGAGCAAGGGAGGCAACCAGGCAGATCCGACCGGCCAGCGGTGCCAGCCGCCAGGCCGGAGCAAGAAGGAAACGGCGCGATGTGTTCATGGGGGCTCTTGTCGTGGTTTTCGGGTCGCGACGGATGCCAACTCCTTTGGCGTTCTAGGAAGCAGAGTCTTCCTTTCCTTAACAGGCTACTCATGTTGGCGCCTGCCAATGTGACAACAAATTCGCAATATCCTATCTACTTCGTGGCTTTGATTGTACAGCTTTTGCATAGCTTTTTCTTCCTGTGCCGTGTCGCGCACTCACTCCCGCACTGCAAGATCCTCCTAATGCCCTGCAAGATTCTCCAAGCGTAACTGAAATGTAAAGACGATGCTGAGTCTCGTGAGCCGGGGCAAAAGCGCCGGACTCCGACAACAGCAAGCTTGGATAAGAAACCTGAAATGGGAGAAAGACCATGAGCAAGCTGATGCAGGGTATCGTGCGCTTCTGGCGCGAAGAAGAGGGCACCGAGGTGGTGGAATGGGCTCTCGTTGGGGGGCTGATTGTTGCCGTTGGGGCGGCTGTTTTCGTCACTATCGGAGAAGAGGCTGAGACACAGCTTAATAAGATCGTTTCCCTGCTACAGGGAGAGAGTGACGGCTGAGCCAAAATTGGCGCTGATAAGGAGATTGGCGCCTAATTTTTTAAGAATGTTTCAATGGTGAGATTAAGAGGTCTGATATGATTGAACTTGGAGTTGCTCCTCTAGTGATTATCGCGGTCATTAGAGATGTCCAATCTCACCGAATCCCCAATATTCTCATTCTGGCCGGGGCCGCTGTGGGATTTCTGCTGCAGGGGTGGGCAGCGGGAGCCGGCGGTGTCCTGGCCGCCACCTATGGCTTGCTGGTCGGTTTGGCCATCCTGTTGCCGGGGTATCTGATGGGTTTTACCGGCGCCGGTGATGCCAAGCTGATGGCGGCAGTAGGAACCTTTCTCGGCCCTATTGGCGTTCTACAAGCGGCACTGATCAGTATCTTTATTGGCGGCCTTATCGCCATGGGTTTTGCTTTCAGTGCACTCATTTTCCGTCGGTCGGCTACTCCATGGGGGCGCTATTCCTTGATGTTGCGTGCCCTGGTGATCACCGGTCGCCCGCTCTATATCCCGCCAGAAGAGGGCGAGGTAATGGGCAAGAAATTCCCCTTTGCCGTTTCCATTGCGTTGGGAAGCACAGCCTGGATCGTATGGCAGTGGCCGCTGGCATAGCGACCGGCATAGGTCGGGAAAAGGCAGAACCTCATTCTAGGAGGTGGTGGCATGGATACGAAAATTAACAGTGAAGGTGTGAGCGATCCCGAACTACTGGCCTTGCCGGATGCTACCAACGCCGCTGCCTTGCCGCCACGCCCGCCAGCATCGAGGAGACCGGGCTCTCGCCGCTCTACCTGATGGACCTGCTCTCCAAGCAGCTGCTCGAGCAGGGCGTACTCGACCTGCACCAGCTCAGCCGTGGCACGGCCCTGGCCGGTAGCGTGGTGGAGGCGCTGTGCCATACGCTGCGCCGGGAAGGGAGAGTCGAGGTGCGCGGCCAGGGCGAGAGCGGTGCGCTGCGCTTCGGCCTGACCGAGCTGGGCCGCGCCGCCGCGATGGAGGCCCTGGCCCGCGACGGTTATGCCGGGCCCGCGCCGGTGCCGCTGGAGGCCTATACCGCCCGGGTGCGCGCCCAGGCCTTGAGCGACGTGGGCATCTCCCGCAACGAGGTGCGGGCGGCCTTCGCCGATACCGTGATCGAACCGGCTCTGCTCGACCAGCTCGGCCCCGGGCTGCACTCCGGCAGGGCGATGTTCATCCACGGCGAACCGGGCACCGGCAAGAGCTATATCGCACGCCGCCTGGTACGCCTGCTGCCCGGCGAGGTGCTGGTGCCCCACGCCATCCTGGCGGGGGCAAGGCGGTGCGCTGTTTCGATCCCGCGGTGCACAGCCCGCTGGCGCCGCTCGGCGTGCAGGAGAGTGCCGGTGCGGCGCTGCTGCTGGCCGAGGGCCACGACCCGCGCTTCGTGCGCTGCCGGCGGCCCTGCGTGGTGACCGGCGGCGAGTTGACCATGGAGCGGCTGGAGGTCCAGTACGACCATGCGACCCACATTCATCAGGCGCCGGTTCAACTGCTGGCCAACAACGGCATGCTGGTGATCGACGACCTGGGGCGCCAGCGCATGGCGCCCATGGAGCTGTTCAATCGCTGGATCGTGCCGCTGGAGGAGCGTCGCGACTTCCTGGCGCTGGCCAACGGCTACCACTTCAGCGTGCCCTTCGATGTGGCGCTGGTGTTCTCCACCAACCTGGACCCGTTGTCGCTGGCCGATGCCGCCTTCCTGCGCCGCATCGGCTACAAGATCCGCTTTGCAGCGCTGAGCCGCGATGCCTACCGGGAGATCTGGGCCCGGCAGTGCCGGGAGAGCGGTATCGACTTCGATCCGGCGCTGGTCGATTTCGTGATCTACGAGCTTCATGCCCGCCTCGGTGTGCCGCTGCTGGCCTGCCATCCACGCGACCTGCTGGGGCTGGCCGGGGACCACCTGCGCTACTGGGGCGACGAATCCCTCGATTGCGAGGTACTCGCCTGGGCCTGGCAGACCTACTTCGGAGACTTCTCGAGCGATGACCGCGCAGGCGGTGACGCCGATATGAGCGGGAGGAACGCGTCATGAAGAAGAAAGGCATTGTCACGATGTTCAGCGTCTCGTTGCTGATGGCCGGCGGTGCGGCGCTGATCGGCATGGGCTGGATGCAGGAACAGAACCAGGAGCGCGATGCCCTGAGCGAAGCCGGCCAGGTGGTAGTGGCGGCGCTGCAGATCCCCTTCGGCACCACGGTGCAGGCCAGCGACCTCAGGGTCCTGCGGCTGCCGCCGGAGTCGGTGCCGCCGGGGAGCTTCAACGACATCGAGCATGTGGTGGGGCGAGTCAGCAACCAGGTGATCTATGCCGGCGAGATTCTCCACGAAGGGCGCGTGGCTGAGCACCTGGGAGGCAGCGCCCTGGCGGCGCTGCTCGATCCGGGCAAGCGGGCGATGAGCGTGCGGGTCGACGACGTGGTCGGCGTGGCCGGGTTCCTGCTACCGGGCAACCGGGTCGACGTGGTCTCCACCCGCAGCAACGGCAGCCGCAACAGCGTGGAGTCGAAGACCGTGCTGCAGAACCTCAAGGTGCTGGCGGTGGACCAGATCGCCTCCCAGGAGCGCGACGGCCCGGTGATCGTACGGGCGGTGACCCTCGAGGTGGACCCCACCCAGGCGGAAACCCTGGTCAGGGCCACCCAGGAGGGCAAGGTGCAACTGACCCTGCGCAATCCGCTGGACCAGGAGGAGAAACCCGACCTGCTGGTGGCCCAGCGCGAAGTGCTCAACATCGAGCCGCCGCGCGAGCGCGTTGCAGCGCCGTCGCGGGCGGCCCCCACAGTCCAGGCGTCGCGCCAGGTGATGGTGATTCGTGGCACCGAGTCCAGCACCGTGAGCGTGCGCAACTGAACGCAAGGGCCACAAGAATCCAGGCTGGCGCCGAGGCGGCCGAGCCGACAAGAACAGGCAGGGGAGAAGCGTCATGAGCATGCAAGAGCAGGGGTATGAAAGAGGGGAGTATCGGGGAACGGCGCATAAGGGAATGGCGCATAAGGGAACGGCGTGGCAGAGCGACACCTGGAAGGGGTGGGTGCTGGCAGGAGTGATGGCACTGGCGCTGGGCTGGGCGAGCGGGGGGCAAGCCCAGGAGAGCACGCGCAGTATCGCCATGCCGGTGGAGGGGCGTGCGGTTTCGGTAGCGGTGGAGCTGAACAAGGCCCAGGTGCTGCAGTTTCCGCGCGCGGTGAGAGTGGTCTCGGTGGGCAACCCCGACATTGCCGACCTGGTGGTGATGGGTTCGCGCCAGCTCTACGTGCTGGGCAAGTCCACCGGGACCACCAACGTGGTGCTGTGGGATCAATCGGAAAACGTCCAGGGCACCCTCAACGTGACCGTGACCCACGATCTCGAAGCGCTGAAGAGCCACCTGCACGTGCTGCTGCCGGACGAGAACATCCAGGTGCGCTCGGCCCAGGACAGTATAGTGCTCAGCGGCGAGGTCTCCAGCGCCGAGCGGCTCGATACCGCGCTGCGGCTGGCCACCCGCTTCGCCGGCGGTGGCGAGAACGCGGTGCTCAACCTGATGCAGGTGGGTGGGGCCAACCAGGTGATGCTGGACGTCAAGGTGGCGGAGGTCTCTCGCTCGCTGGTCAAGCGGCTTGAAGCCAACTTCGACGTCTTCAACGTCGGTTCGTCGGCGTTCCGTGCTGGTGCTGTCACTGGGGAGCGACCTTCCCCGATGCAGTATTCGAGGGGGTTGGAGGTGGCAGCAGGCTGCCTATCTTCAACGATGGTACTCCCATCGGCCCAGTCGTCAGAGAGTTCGCGCCCACCACACCCAGTATCGAGGACACCGGCATCTTCGCCAGCTACCAGCGCGGCGACTACCTACTCAATCTGGTGCTGGACGTGGCCAGCCGCGAGGGGGTGGCCAAGATCCTCGCCGAGCCCAACCTCACCACCCTGACCGGGCAGCAGGCCCGGTTCCTGGCCGGCGGCGAGTTTCCCATTCCGGTGCCCCAGGGCAATGGCCAGGTGGCCATCGAGCACAAGGAGTTCGGCGTTGGCCTGAGCTTCCTGCCGGTGGTGCTGGACTCCGGCTCGATCAATCTCCAGGTCGACGTGTCGGTTTCCGACCTGGTGCCGGCCAACAGCCTGCGGGTCGGGGTGGGCGACCAGGTGTCCGCTCAGTTCTTCGTTCCCGCACTGGTCAAGCGCAGCGCCAGTTCCAGCCTGGAGCTGGCCTCGGGGCAGACCATCGCCATCGCCGGCATGCTCAACGAGAGCCTGCGCGAGAACGTTTCCAAGTTTCCCGGGCTCGGCGATCTGCCGGTGCTGGGGGCGCTGTTCCGCAGCCAGGAGTTCATCAAGGAGCAGACCGAACTGGTGATCTTCGTCACGCCGCGGCTGGCGCGCTCCTTCGCGCCGGAGCAGGTGCGGCTGCCCACCGGGTCGTTCGTGGCGCCCAGTGATCTGGAGTTCTACCTACTCGGCCGCTTCCAGGCCCGAGACAGCGACGGCGGCTCTCGGCCTCGCCCCAGCAGCCTGGACCTGGAACTGATGTCGAGCCGCCGTGCGGGCGGCACCGAGGGCCGCTTCGGCCATGACCTGTGAACCGAACATCGCGACGGAGGTGTCCATCATGTCCGCACTAGACCATTTCGCCAGCCAGTCCCTTTACCGCCAGCTGCGCTCGTTCGCCCGTGGCATCCAACTGCTACCGCTCGCCATCGCCGTGGGGCTGGCCGGCTGTGCGGCCCAGCCCGGCGCCGACCTGCCGCCCTTCGGCGAGACGGTGCAGCACACCAAGCGGCTGCAGACCTACGAGCCCGGCGACGACGCCCCGGCATTGGGAGGCGCCAAGGCGGCCGAGGCGATGCGCGGTTATCGCAGCGGCACATCGGGGCAGCAGTCGCTGCCCATGAGTTCCAGCTCGCTGCCCTGAGCGTTGCCGCAACCAGGCACGCAAGACGGGAACGGAACACCGGTGCCGGTGGCGTGACCGCCGGCTAACTGAAGGCTGACGACCAACGGGTATTCGCCATGCTGACACGGCTCGAGATACGGCTGGTGGGACGCTCCAGGGCGGACATGGAGGCGCTGGAGGCGTTGCTGCGCAGCCAGGGCGGTATCGAGGTCACGCTGCGGCAGTTGATCAATGGCAGCGTCGATCCGCTGGAAGGCGTCGAGACGCTGCCCGATGCCCTGGTGCTGATGGTGGGGGAGTGCTGGGAAGCGGAGCTGATGGCGCTGTGCGAGCGTCCCGTCGGTGAGCGGCCGCCGCTGCTGGTGGTAGGCCCCAAGGGTAACGTTGAGCTGATTCGCCTGGCCATGCGGGCCGGCGCCCGGGACTACTTCTCACCGCCCATCGACGATGGTGAGATCGGCCGCTTCCTGCGCGAGATCGTTCGCGACCGGCGCGAGGAGCAGGCGCGCCCGGGGGCGAGCCTGACCGCGGTGATCAATGCCAAGGGCGGTTCCGGGGCCAGCCTGGTGGCGGCCAACCTGGCCCACCGGCTGGCGGTGGAGGGCAAGGAGTGCGCGCTGGTCGACCTGGATGTGCAGTTCGGTTCGCTGCCGCTCTACTTCAACCTGACGCCCGACCACGGTTTGGTGCAGGCGCTAGACGCCGCCGACAGCCTCGACAGCCTGGCCATGTCGGCCTATGTCCAGCCGCACGAGAGCGGCCTGGGCCTGCTGGCTTCTTCGCCGGAAGACCGCGTCATTCTCTCCGAGGTGCCGGAGATCCGCGTCGAGCAGCTGCTGCACGTGCTGGGCCTGGACCATGAGGAAGTAGTGGTCGACCTGCCGCGGTGGATCAACGGCGCCACCGCCTGCGTGCTCGAGCGCGCCGACCGCGTGCTGATGGTCATGCAGCAGAGCGTGGCGCACCTGCACGACGCCCAGCGCTTGCGCGACATCCTGGTGCATGAACTCGGGATGCCGCCCTCGCGCCTGGCCGTGGTGGTCAATCGCTACGACAAGCGCAACGACGTATCGCTGGGCGCCATCGTCGATGCGCTGCCGGGGCTGCCGATTCACACCCTGCCTAACGACTACCGCCATGCCAGCCAGAGCATCAACGTCGGCAGCCCGCTGATCGACCTGGCGCGCAAGGCACCGCTGACCCGCGCGCTCAAGGCGCTGGCAATTTCGCTGGCGACGCCGCGCGAGCCGCCGGTTCCCGCGCGCCGCTGGTCTCTGCGGCTGTGGAATCGTACCCAACATTGACCCTTGCTGACCGGAGGCGGCCATGAATTTTCGCGAGCGCGTGACAGGAGAAGAAGAGCGTGGCTGGGGTGGCCGCGGGCCCGCGGGCGTCAGCCTGTCGCCCCCCGAGCAGGAATGCAAGCAGCGGCTGTTCCGCCAGTTGGTCAAGGTGATGGACCTGGCGCTGCTCAGCAGCCTGGAGGAGCGCGAGGCCCGCAGCCAGGTGCAGCAGGTGTGCGAGGCGCTGATGAGCAAGGAGTCGCTGCCGTTCAATGCGGCCGTGCGCCAGCGCATCGTCAGCGAACTGCAGGACGAGGTGCTGGGCCTGGGGCCGCTGGAGACGCTGCTGGCCGACAAGTCGGTCTCGGACATCCTGGTTAACGGTACCAACCCGATCTACGTGGAGCGTCGTGGCAAGCTCGAGCAGACCCGGCTGCGCTTCGACAGCGACCAGCACCTGATGACCATCATCGACCGCATCGTGTCGAGCGTCGGGCGGCGCGTCGACGAGTCTTCGCCGATGGTCGATGCACGGCTCAAGGACGGCTCGCGGGTCAACGCGGTGATCCCGCCGCTGGCCATCGACGGGCCCATGCTGTCGATCCGGCGCTTCGCCGTGGACCGGCTCACCGCCGAGAACCTGATCGCCCACGGCAGCCTCTCGCCGGTCATCGCCCAACTGCTGGAAAAAGTGGTCAAGGCGCGGCTCAACGTACTGGTCTCGGGCGGTACCGGGGCTGGCAAGACCACGTTGCTCAATGTGCTGTCGAGCTTCATTCCGCCCGATGAGCGCATCGTCACCATCGAGGACTCCGCCGAGCTGCAGCTGCAACAGCCCCATGTCGGCCGGCTGGAAACGCGCCCACCCAACATCGAGGGGCGTGGCGAGGTGACCCAGCGCGACCTGGTGCGCAACAGCCTGCGCATGCGCCCCGACCGCATCATCGTCGGCGAAGTGCGCGGCGGCGAGGCCTTCGACATGTTGCAGGCGATGAACACCGGCCACGACGGCTCGCTCACCACCATTCATGCCAATACGCCCCGCGATGCCCTGACCCGGATCGAGAACATGGTGGCGATGAGCGGCTACCAGCTGCCACCCCGGGCGCTGCGCTCGCAGATCGCCTCGGCCATCGACCTGGTGGTTCAGGTGGAGCGCCAGGAAGACGGCGTACGGCGCCTGGTCAGCGTGCAGGAGGTCAACGGCCAGGAGGGGGAAATCATCACCATGTCGGAGCTGTTTTGCTTCGAGCGCGAGGGTATCGACGAGCATGGCCGGGTCATGGGGCGCTACATGGCCACCGGCGTGGTACCGGGCTTTTACGATCATCTCAAGCGTCGTGGTTTGGATCCGGGGCTGGAGGTGTTCCAAGTGGGGGGAGGCCAACGGTCATGGGTCTGAACATCAACCTCTCCGACGAGACGATCTTCATCGGCATGATCTTCATTGCCGCCTTCCTGCTGATGCAGAGCTTTCTGGTACCCACGTTCGGCGAGAACCGCAAGGCGCAGAAGCGGCTGAAGAAGCGCTTGCACACCATCGCGGCCGGTGCCGATCGGGGCAAGGCCTCGCTGATGCGGCGCAAGTACCTGCGCGAGCTGTCGCCGATCGAGCGCGCGCTGGAGGCGCTGCCCGGCATGGCCCGGGTCGAGCGGCTGGTCGAGCAGGCGGGGCGCGAAACGCCGGCCTACCGGGTGGTGCTGCAAAGCCTGGGCCTGGGCGGCATCTTCGGTGCGGGCGGCGTCCTGCTGCTGCCGCAGCCGCTGCTCGGCGTGCTGCTGGGGCTGGGCGTGGCGGCACTGCCGTTCATGCGCCTGCAGCACCTGCGTAGCCAGCGTCTGGCGCGTTTCGAGGAGCAGTTGCCCGATGCCCTGATCATCATGGCGCGGGCCTTGCGCGCGGGACACCCCTTCAGCGACGCCATGCATCTGGTGGCGGAGGAGATGGCCGATCCCATTGCCGGCGAGTTCCGTACCACCTTCATGGAGATCAACTATGGCGGCGAGGTGCGCACCGCCATGCTGGGCATGTTGGAGCGGGTGCCGAGCGTGACCGTCATGGTCTTCACCACCTCGGTGCTGATCCAGAAGGAGAGCGGCGGCAACCTGGCCGAACTGCTCGATGGCCTGGCCGCGGTGGTGCGCGATCGCTTCCGCTTCCAGCGCAAGGTTCGCACGCTCTCCGCCCAGGGGCGCATGGCCGCCTGGATCCTCTCGCTGCTGCCGTTCGCCCTGGCCGGCATTCTTACCCTGGTGTCGCCCAAGTTCCTGCCCATGCTCACCCAGGACCCGGTGGGGCGGCAGATGATAGTGGCGGCGTTCGTCATGATCGTGGTCGGCATTCTGTGGATGCGCCGTATCGTGCGCATCGACGTTTGAGGAGGAAGCCCGGATGAACATTCCAACCGCTTGGATCGAAAGGTTCGGTGTCTTCCTGCAGGACCCTCAGGCCATGCAGCTTGGCTTCGCCGCGCTGCTGGGCATGGCCGTGTTCAGCCTGCTGGTGGCGCTGGTGCTGCTGGTCATGGGGTTGTCGGATCCGCTGCGGCGCCGGCTCAAGCACCTTGAGGCCAGCGCGGAAGCGACCGCGGGGCATGGCCAGGCGGGCGAGGGCGGGCTGACCCAGTGGCTGGGCCCCATGGGGGAGAAGCTGGTGCCCGACAATGAGGAGGTCCGCAGCCGTATCGCCACGGAACTGCGCCATGCCGGCAAGCGCTCCCCCTCGGCCGTCAACCTGTTCTACGGCATACGCCTGCTGCTGACCGTGGGACCCGTACTATTGCTGCTGCTGGTGCTTCCCCTCGTGCGCATATCACCGGCGATCGCGACGCTGATCGTGCTGGTCGCGGCGGCGGTTGGCTATCTGCTGCCGCGTTTCTGGCTCGAGCGGGCGATACGGCAGCGCACCCTGCGGCTGCGCCGTGGCCTGCCCGACGCCCTCGACCTGCTGGTGGTGTGCAGCGAGGCCGGCCTGGGGCTGGGCGCGGCGATCCAGCGGGTGGCGCGCGACCTGGAGGTGAGCCACCCGGAGCTGGCCGACGAGCTGCACCTGTTCGGCATGCAGACCCGGGCCGGCATGGACAACAAGTCCGCGCTGCGCGACCTCGAGGAGCGTACCGGCGTGGAGGACATCCGCGGCCTGGTCACCACGCTGCTGCAGAGCATGCGCTTCGGTACCAGCATCGCCATGACCCTGCGCCTGTTCGCCGTGGAGCTGCGCGACAAGCGCACCCAGGAGGCGGAGGAGAAGGCCGCCAAGGTAAGCACCAAGATGCTGTTTCCCCTGATTTTCTGTGTCTTTCCCAGCTTCTTCGTGGTGGCTCTGGGGCCGCCGCTGCTGGGTGCGGCGGCAGCCCTGGCGGGGCGCTGAGCCGGCCAACGTCATCAACGAGCGGGAGGGTGGAGTCATGAAGGTAACTACACATCTGCGGGCGGCCTGGGCCGTTACCGCGCTGTCTCTGGCGCTGGCCGGCTGTGCCACCAGCGGAAGCGTACCCCCGGAGAGCGATCTGTTCGGCTCGTTGAGCAGCGGCGAGTCGTCGGTGGCCTATAGTACCGCCTTCCCGGTGGGCTCTCCCGAGGAGGCCTACCGCAACGGCGAGGCGGCCCTGCGTGCCGGCGACACCGACCGGGCGCTGTTCGAGTACCTGCGTGGGCTGCGCATGGAGAAGCGCCCCAGGCCGAGCCCCTGTACCGGGTCGGCATCATCCATCATGGCCGGGGCAACCATGAGCTGGCCGGCACTGCCTATCGCTGGGTGCTGGATATCGACCCGCGCCATCCCGGGGCAGGTACCGCACTGGGCATCATCCTGATCCAGCAGCGCGACTACGATCAGGCCGAGCGCCTGCTCGAGCCCATTGCGGCGCGACGCGAAGCGCCCTGGCAGGCTCATAACGCCCTTGGTGTGATCGCCGACATGCGCGCCGATCACGCCACCGCACAGGGCCACTATGCGCGCGCCCTGGAGGCGAGCCCGAGAACGCCGCTGGTGCTCAACAACCAGGGCTACTCGCGCTATCTGGCCGGCGACCTGGCAGGTGCACGCCAGGCACTGCGCCAAGCGCTCAATGCCAACCCCAACTACGACCTGGCCTGGCGCAACCTGGGCCTGGTGCATGCCCGCGAGGGCGACTACGAGACCGCCATCGAAGCGGTGGCTCGCAGCGGCGATCGGGCCAAGGCCTACAACGACATCGGCTACATCTCGATGCTCGAAGGACGCTACCAGGATGCCCTGGGCTTCTTCGAGGAGGCCATGCGCCTTTCGCCGGCCTACTACGTCACGGCCAGTGAGAACGCTCGCAGCCTGGATCAATTGATCCGTCGCCACGGGGTCGAGGCCATCAACTGATCGCTCCGGCAGCGGTCCAGCAGCATCGCTGCGGGGCCATGCAAGAGCTGGGAGGGCGAGGCATGAAAGCAATACGTTCGGCGCGCCGACAGCGTGGCTCGGAGGTGGTGGAGTTTGCCATTTCAGCGGCGCTGCTGTTCATCCTGCTGTTCGGCATCATCGAATTCAGCGTCGCGCTGTTCGACAAGGCGACGCTGACCAACGCCAGCCGAGAAGGGGCGAGAACGGGCATTCTGTTCCGGCCCGATCCGCGTGACTCGGGAAACGAGGACGCCGCCATCGAACAGGCCATCCGCAACTATGCCGAACAGTATCTGATCTCGCTGGGCGGGCCGGCGAGCATGACCATCGAGATCCAGCGTTTCGACCGCAACGGCAACGGCCGTTTCGATGTCGGCGACGAGTTAGTGGTCAGCGTCGATTACCCCTATCAGTTCCTGCTGTTGCCCGGCTTCATCGGCACCCTGGGCAACGTGCTCGAACTCAATGCCACCACCGTGATGAGGGCCGAATGAGATGAACGTTCGCAATGCAAGGCGCGGCCGTTACGGTTCGCCGCAGCGCCAGCGCGGGGTCTCCATCGTGCTGCTGGCCGTTGGCCTCTTCATGCTGCTGGCCTTCACTGCCCTGGCGGTGGATGGCGGTAACCTCTATGTGGCCAGAAACGAACTGCACAACGCTGCCGACGCCGGTTCCCTGGCGGGTGCCCGGGTGCTGTATACCAGCGACGGCAGTTCGGTCAATCCAGGCGCCAACGCCGTTGCCACCGACGCGGCCATGGCCAACAGCAGCCAGAACGAGGCGGTGGAGGTGCTGAGCGCGCTGCGTGGCCACTGGAGTTTTGCCACACGCACCTTCACGCCCAATGAGTCGCTCGATCCGGTCGACCTGTTCGGGCGCACCGCCGAGGACCTCGATGGGGATCCCAATTTCATCAATGCCGTAGAAGTAGTGACGGCCCGACAGCAGAGCCAGGTAGAGGCCTTCTTCGGGCGCCTCTTCGGCTTCGAGGGCTACGATGTGGTAGCGCGCTCGGTGGCCTACATCGGCTTTGCCGGTAGCCTGCGGCCGGAGGACGTCGACCAGCCCATCGCGCTGTGCCGTCAGGCGCTGGTGGACCCCTCGGGCAATTACTCCTGCAACGTTGGGCGTTTCATCCCCGAGGGCGACCAGACCGGTGGCTGGACCAATTTCAAGCACAACTCTAGCGGGGCGTCCAATGCCAACGAGCTAAAGTCACTGGTCTGTGGCGACGGCAATCCGGACGAGATGCGCTTTGGCGAGGATATTTCCACCAATAATGGCCAAGTGCAGGCGGCCTTCAGCGACCTCTATGACTGCTGGGTCGAGAAGACAGCCAAGGAAGAAATCTGGACGCTGACGCTGCCGGTGATCGATTGCGACTCGGGCGTGGCGCCGAGCAATCCGCTGATTGGTGCCGTGACCGTCAATATCGTGTGGATCATCGACCAGGCGAACAATATCGATCAGCGGGCGCCACAACAAATGGAGCTGCCGCCAGAAGACAGTGGTGGCACGTCACCGGGCACTTGGAGCCATAGCTCTACCAGTGGTGCAGAGCGCTGGAACAGCTTCGTCGATACCTTCAATCTGCAAAAGCCGAGCGGAGCCCCCGCTTACTGGAGCTCGGATCCACAGCAGACCGGTTGGAAACAGAAAAGCATCTACTTCCTGCCCAGCTGCAGCTACCACGAACCCAAGGGACGATCGGGAGGGGAGAACTTCGGCATTCTGGCGCAGATACCCGTGTTGGTGGATTAATCAGTATTGGTGGATTGGTAAAAGGCGCTGGCCATCACCTGGCCAGCGCCTTTTCGGGTAGCCTTCCCGTCTTTCCGATCAGGACGAAAGCTCTTGGCCGCAGGTCACGCCCTGAGAGCGACCCAGGTCGAGCAGGGGGCGGCGTACCGGCGTCAATGACTCGCCTGTGTGTATAGACATCGGCGCTGTCGTGGCGGCGGATGTGCTGGCTGGCACCGGCAGGTTCAGTGTCTGGCGATAGAGCGTCGGCGTATGGCCGACATGCTTCTGGAAAGTGCGCGTAAAGTAGGAGAGATCGCGGAAGCCGACGCTGAAACAGACATCGGTGATCGAGGTGCGCGGGTTGGCCAGCAGGCGCTTGGCTTCGTCGATACGCCTTTCGAGCAGGAACCCCTGGAAGGTATTGCCGGTGAGCTTGCGAAACAGCCGGCTGAGCTGGAACGAAGTGACACCGCACTGTGCGGCCACTTCGGCCTGCGCCAGTTTGTGATGAAGATGCTGCTCGATATAGCTGATGGCCCGCTCCAACTGGACCTGCTGGCTGTTGGTGGTACTGCAGCGCAGTCGCGCTTCGGGAGGAATCTGGTTGGCGACATCCGCCGCCTGTTTCCTGGCCTGGGGGCAGGGATTGAGCGAGCGCAGCTGATAGAGGCTTGCCACCACGGCCATGAACCGGGTTAGATCGACGGGCTGCACGAAATAATCCCAGACCCGGGCGCGAAAGGCCCACACTGCGAGGCTTTCCGAATGTGCCTGGGTGATCATCAGCAAAGGCACCGAGGCGGCACGCTGCTTGGCCTGCCTCAGGTCGGCCAGGCCCTGCAGATCGGGATAGTCATACTCGAAGCAGGCCACGATGGGGGGATGAGACAGCAGGATAGGCAGAGGGTCCTGATCTACGCTGACGAACTCAATGTGGTAACCCTTTTGCCTCAGTGCGGTGATATAGTCTTTTTCTCCAGGCTCATTCAGTGTGCGTAGTACGACGAGAACGTAGGCATGAGTGGACATAGGCAGTGTCCCTCCTGAGTCCCTTGCGTATAGCTTTATAAGTTCTAGTTTTGATGCCTGTGGGAATTACATTTATCAGTAATGTCTGTATGTAACCTTTTGTGTTGGCCTGTCTTACCCAATGTAATTGAAGGTGAGGAAATATCTGGGTGGTATTTCTCATACTGTAGTATGGATTTTCTAGTCAGCAAGACTGAGAGCGAATCGGCGCCAGTGGCTGACCTCTGCGTCAATGAGGATGCCTCCTCCTTGGCTGGGCGGCTGAGACTTCTGCTAGAATCTGCCCCCTTCGTTGTCAGTGGAACTCACCATGCCGTCTCAAGGATACGATGTCGTGATCGTCGGCGCGGGCGCTGCCGGACTGATGTGCGCCCTCACGGCGGGTTACGCCGGGCGGCGGGTGCTGGTTCTCGATCATGCCAACAAGCCTGGCAAGAAGATCCTCATGTCCGGGGGCGGGCGCTGCAACTTCACCAACCTGGGCACGTCGCCCGCCAATTTCTTCTCCGCCAACCCTCACTTCTGCATCTCGGCCCTGAAGCGCTATCGCCCGGAGCACTTCGTCGAGCTGGTGGAGCGCCATGGCCTCGATTACGTGGAGAAGGCGCCGGGTCAGCTGTTCTGTGCACACTCCGCCAAGGAGCTGCTCGACGTGCTGCTCACCGAATGCGAGTGGGCCGGGGTGGAACTGCGCCTGAAGAGTGCCGTGGAACGCATCGAGACCGCAGGCGAGGGCATGCGGCTCGAGACGTCCGCCGGCCGCATCGAAGCGGGGGCGGTAGTGATCGCCACCGGCGGACTCTCGATCCCCACCATGGGAGCAACCGGCTTCGGCTATGACGTTGCCCGCCAGTTCGGGTTGGAGGTGACCGCAACGCGCCCAGCGCTGGTTCCTTTTACCCTGACCTCGCAGTGGAAGGCGCGGGCGGCCGATCTGGCCGGGGTGGCCTGCGAGGTGGCGGTGAGCGCGGTGCGCGACGGCCAGCGGCTGGGGCCGGGGCGCGAGCGGCGCTATCGCGAGCCGATGCTGTTCACCCACCGTGGCCTCTCCGGCCCCGGCATGCTGCAGGTCTCGAGCTACTGGCAGCCCGGCGACGAACTCGAGATCGACCTGTTTCCCGGGCTGGACCTGTCCGCTGCGCTCGCAGAGGCTCGCCAGGCGACACCGCGCCGCCAGCTTTCGACCTGGCTCGCGGAGCGTCTGCCCCGGCGCCTGGCCCAGGCGCTGGTCGAGTGGCACGGCGAAGACCCCATCCTGGCGGAGTTCTCCAATGCCCGTATCGCGGCGTGGCGGGAGCGACTAGGCGCCTGGCGCCTCAAGCCCGCCGGCACCGAAGGCTGGCGTACCGCCGAGGTCACCCTGGGTGGCGTCGACACCCGCTCGATCTCATCACAGGATTTCAGCGTCGAGGGGCTGCCCCAACTGCGCTTCATCGGCGAGGTGCTCGACGTTACCGGCGAACTCGGCGGCTACAACTTCCAGTGGGCCTGGGCTTCCGGCGTGGCCTGTGGGAGCTCTCTCTGACGGCGTTAACGCCCGGACGCACTGCCTTGCGCTGAGAGCGACAAAACCTTACCCAACGTAACCGGACGTTCTCGAGGGCGTTGCTACGCTTGGGAAATCGGTTCGTCGCGGAGCCTGTCGGATTTGACCGATCAGCGTCAAGTCCGACAGGCTCCTAGGCTAGGGTCGTCACAGGAGTGCGCCATGTCCCTCTCTGCCCGCCAGTGGGAAACCCCGGATACCCTGCACACCAAGGAGTGGCTGAGACGCTACCAGCGCATACGCCAGGCCTCCGAGCGGCTGTGCCAGCCGCTGTGTACCGAGGACTACGTGATCCAGAGCATGGATGACGTCAGCCCGCCGAAGTGGCATCTCGCCCACGTCACCTGGTTCTTCGAAGCCTTCATTCTTGTTCCCTTCCAGCCCCGCTATCGCTCGCTCGATCCCGTTTACGATCACCTCTTCAACTCCTACTACGAAACCCACGGCGTGCCGTTTCCGCGGCCCCGGCGCGGAACGCTGTCGCGTCCCACGGTGGCTGACGTCTACCGCTTTCGCGCCCATGTCGACGCAGCCATGGTGGAGCTGCTCGAATCGCCTCCGCCCGAACATGCCGCGGAGATCATGCGCCGCGTCGAGCTGGGGTTGCACCATGAGCAGCAGCACCAGGAGCTGCTGCTCATGGACATCAAGCACATCCTGGCCCAGAACCCGCTGTGCCCGGGGTACCGTGACGACCTGACGCCAGCGCCGGCGGAGCCCCCGGGTGAACTGGCCTGGCTCGAGCATGCCGCCGGCATTCGCGAGATCGGCCACGACCTGCAAACGGGCTTCGCCTACGACAACGAGGGGCCGGTTCACCGCCAGTTCCTCGAGGCGTTCCGGTTGGCCAATCGTCCCGTGACCAACGCGGAGTTCCTTGCCTTCATCGAGGATGGCGGTTACTCCCGCCCCGAGCTGTGGCTCTCCGACGGTTGGCAGCAGGTCGGCCAGGCGGATTGGCAGGCGCCGCTGTATTGGGTCCAGCGTGACGGCGAGTGGTATCACTTCACCCTGGGCGGGTTGCGTCGGGTGGATCCGCATGCGCCTGTCGTGCATGTCAGCTTCTTCGAAGCGGATGCCTACGCCCGCTGGGCCGGGGCGCGGCTGCCCAGCGAGGCGGAGTGGGAGGTGGCGGCTCGCGAAGCGGCCGGTAACGTCATGCACGGTAACTTCGTCGAAAGCGGTCACCTGCAGCCGGTCGCAGCGTCGCCAGGTGCGGATGCCGCCAGCCAGCTGTTCGGCGATGTCTGGGAGTGGACCGGCAGTGCCTACCGGCCCTATCCAGGCTTTCGGACCCTGCCGGGCACCCTCGGGGAGTACAACGGCAAGTTCATGTCCGGGCAGATGGTGCTGCGGGGAGGTTGCTGCGCCACGCCGGCCGATCATATCCGTGCGACCTATCGCAACTTCTTTCCCCCTCATGCCCGCTGGGCATTTTCCGGTTTACGGCTCGCCAGGGAGGCCTGACATGGAGTCTGCCGTCCGCTTTCACGACCACCACCTGCCCGAGGTGGCGGGTTCGCTGCACGAGGAGCTGTTGACGGGGCTGACCGCCACGCCGAAGTATGCCTCGCCAAAGTTCTTCTACGACCGCCGCGGCTCGGAGCTGTTCGATGCCATCTGCGAGCAGCCCGAGTACTACCCGACCCGTACGGAGGAGGCCATCCTGCGCGCTGCCGCGGCCGACATTGCCGAAGTGGTGGGGCGCGATGCCACGCTGATCGAGCTGGGCAGCGGTGCGAGTCGCAAGGTCAGGTTACTGCTCGAGGCACTGCATCCGGCCTGCTATCTCGGCGTGGACATCTCCCGCGAGTTCCTGCTCGAAAGCACCCACCGGCTGGCGGCGGATTATCCCTGGCTGGAAGTTCACGCCGCCTGTGCCGACCTGACGCATCCCATGCGCTGGCCGGACGGCCTGTCGGGCGAGCGTCCGGTGGCTTTCTTTCCTGGCTCCAGCATCGGCAACTTCACGCCCGAGGAGGCCGAGAGCTTCCTGCGTGGGCTGAGTCAACTGCTGCCTACCGGCGGGGGACTGCTGATCGGCGTCGACCTGATCAAGGATCGGGCGATTCTCGATGCCGCCTACAACGATGCCGCCGGTGTGACCGCCGCCTTCAATCTCAACCTGCTGGAGCGGTTGCGTCGTGAATTCGAGGCCGAGGTGGAGCCGCAGGCGTTTCGTCACCGGGCCTTCTACAACGAACTCGACTCCCGAATCGAGATGCACCTGGTGAGTTTGTACGACCAGGCCATGCACCTGGCCGGAGAGCGGATCGAGTTCACCGCCGGGGAGAGCCTGCACACCGAGAACTCCTACAAATACAGCATTACCGGGTTTTGCGAGCTGGCCGGGCGCGCCGGCTTCGAACCACGTGCGCACTGGACCGATCGCGACGCGCTGTTCTGCATCCTCTACCTGGAGCGAGCGGCCTGATGGCCTGAACGGGAATCCGGTCTATGCTGCATGACAGAACCAGCCGCAAGCAGAGGGCTCGCCATGACCATGATCGCGATTCAGGATTCCTCCGAGTCTCAGGGCAGCGCATTCGCCGACCGTGTCGTCGACGAGGCCGTGCGTCAGGCCGAGGAGCGGGGTTGGCAGGCGGTGCGTCTCTCCGAGGTGGCGCGCAGCCTGGAGCTGCCCATGTCCGTGGTGCTGGAGCGTTTTCGCGACATCGATGCCGTGGCCAATGCCTGGTTCGAGCGCGGCTGGCGCGCGATGCTGGCCGAGAAGCCCGATACCTTCGACGACTGGCCCGAGCGGGTGCGTATCGAGCACTGCCTGCAGGCTTGGTTCGACACCTTCGCGCCCCACCGGCGCGTCACCGTGCAGATGCTGCGTACCAAGGCCCATCTGCCGCATCTGCACACCTGGGTACCGCTGGTCTTCGACCTTTCGCGCACCGTACAGTGGCTGCGTGAGGCGGCCCGGCTCGAGGCCCGCTATGGCACTCGCCGTGCACAGGTCGAGGAGATGGCCCTGACCAGCCTGTTCCTGGCGGCACTGGCGGTATGGTCGACGGATACCAGCGAAGGCCAACGGCGCACCCGGCGCTTCATCGAGAAGCGTCTCAAGCGCGGCGAGAGCTGCATGAAGTGGGTGCCGGGATGGGGCGCCGGCGCGAGCGCCATCACGCCGAAGCACAGCTTTAGGCCCGCCAGTCGGCAGGCTCTCAGCGCAGCTGCTGGAGGATCCGCCGCGCCCGGTTGAGCAGCAGGCCGCCAGCGGCGGCTTGCTTGGCGATGCGCAGCAGTGAGCCGGGGCGGCGCAGGCTGCCCAGCAGCAGGGCGCCGCCGGCCAGGTAGATCAGCCCCCGATAGCGTCTGAGCTGCTGCCAACCCGCATCGAGCGATGCGGAGGCATGCCGCCAGCGCTCTGCTGCGACCAGGATGTCGATGCGCTGCTGCTCGATGGCGGCGATGAGTTCGGCCTTGCGCTGGGCGCGGGACTGCCCGGCGCGGCGTTCGCGGTCAGTGGCGCGGCGATTCACGGTGGTCCTCGATCAACTGACGATCCAGCGCAAGCTGAGCCAGGGTATCCTTCAGCAAGGTATGACGCCGGGCCAGGCGCAGGCTGAGCAGGGCGATGACGATACCGCCGCCAAGCAGGACCGCTGCACTGATGATGATGGCCGCCAGGCGATGAGTCTCCCAGAACAGCACCACCACCAGCAGGGCCAGCATGCCCAGCCCCAGCAGCAGCATGACCAGGCTCAAGCCCAACAGCAATAGCAGCGTGACCAGTCGGGCCCGTTCCTCTTCGAGCTCCACCACGGCGAGACGCAAGCGCGTCTCGCCGGTGGCTAACAGGCTGGCTAGCAGGCGCTTGCTGATACCGAACAGTCGTTGTACCGGGCCTTCGCCGGACGCCATCAGCGACGCCCGATGAGCATGCCGATGACCACGCCCACGGCAGCACCGATGCCGATGCTGGTCCAGGGGTTCTCGTGCACGTAGCGGTCGCAGGCATCGGCCTGGTGGTGCAGGGAGTCGCGAGCTTCACCGTAGAGTCGCTCACCGCGGGCCTCGAGCCGCTCGCGGGTCTCCTTCAGCCGCTTCTCGGCACGCTCGCGAAGCTCCTTGATGTTGCTGCGGGAATCGTCGGCGGTGGCACTGACCAGCTCTTCGATGGTTCGGCTGAGCTGGTGCAGGTCTTCCTTCAACTGCCGAGCGGTATCGTCGGTATGCGGGGTGCGAGATGCCATGGAAGTCTTCCTCTGACGGTGAATGACACGCTCAGCATAGCAGTAGGCGTCATGACTGCAACGCCGCTTCGCCGCGCTTCTTGACCGGGATCATTCCGGGACCAGGGTGCCGCTGCCCGAGAAGATGGGGTTGAGGCTGAAGCCGATGCCGATACGCTGGGTCCGGTGATTGTAGTCGATCATGCTGTCGCCATAGCCGTAGAAATATTGCAGGTGGCCACGGACGTTACCCCACAGCGGCCAGGAATAGTCCAGGCGCGTGCCCATGTTCCCGGCGCTGGGATTGCCATGCCACTGCAGGCTGACTTCGCTGTCGCCGAGGCGGTGGGCGACGGTGATATCGCCATAGCCCATGTAGCGCTCGATATCGGGATTGTCGTCGTCGCCATCCGACTCCGGTACCCGCCAATGCGGTGCCACACTGATCAGCCAGTCGTCCTTGTAGAAAGTGGACTCGAGAATGACCCGGTTCCAGCTGCGCGACAGCGGATCGGAGCGACCGTTGGACTGGTGGTTGAAGCTCACCCTGTTGTTGATATTGGTCCAGCCCAGCAGCGACCAGCGATTTTCGAAATCGACAAAGAACTCCGGCTCGTAGTTGGTCTCGCGGAAGGGCGAGGAGGAGTCGGTATTGTAGGCCTGCCACCAGCTGCGCTGGGTGTAGGCAAAATAGAGGTCGCCGCCATGTTGGCCGAACACGTTCTCGAGAAGATTGAACTTGGCGCTGAACTGGAATTTGACCTCGGCGCGGTCAGGCGTCCCGTCCCGGTCGACATCGCCGAAGATCTCCTCGTTGGGCCGCCGGTCGTAGTTCAGCGGGAGGAGATAGTTGCGCTTGTGGGCAGTGATCGAGAACGGGTTGCGCAACGAGGCGCGCTCGAGCTGGCGACGCTCCTCCACGGATTGCAGCTCTTGCTCCGAGGCGATGGTAATCACCTCGCCCAGGCCGAGGCGGCGCTCACCCGATTGCAGCCGGTCCTGGGTCAGCTGCTGGCGCAACGAATCCAGCTCCTGGCCAAGCGTTTCGATGCGCGCTTCTATTGCGGCACGTTCCTCCGCAGTGAGCCGGCCCTCCTGGGCCATGGCAGTACCGGCGGTCCCTGCCAGCAGCAGGGCGAGAAGGACCTTGAAGGATGAACGGCAATGCATCATGGCGACGGGACCGAGGAGGGTGACTATGAACGCCGTTTCTACCATGCCAGGGGGCTAAGTCAACCATGACGGTGCGAAACGTGTCGTGACGGAGTGCAAGCGAATCGTGAACGATGCACGGCCCGCACTGTCTTCCCATTGCCATGCGGGCGTTCGGGACCGAGAATCGGCTCGAAGCCGAGAGCGCTTCCAACCATGAGCCTTCCAACCGGGAGCCTCTGTCAACCGAGAGCAAGAGTGAACGAATTGCCTTATCGAATGCATCGCTGTCGATGCCGGGCCGGCCTGCCGGCCTGGCGCTTTTCCGCATGGTGCGTCCTGCTGCTGTTGCTGTTCGTCTGCGGTCGGGTCGTGGCCGAAGACACCTTGCCCGACCGCAGTCAGGTGGAAGAGCGCCTGGCCGAGATGCGACCGGGGGAGGGCGAGAGCGTCACGGATGCCGAGCAGCGCGACATCGACGCCCTGGAAGCCACGCTGGATGCTCTCGAGCAGCTGCAAGGGGTCGAAGAACGGCTCGAAGCGCTGGAAACGCGGTTGGAGGAGGCGCCGGCAGAGCTGTTGCGCCTGGAGCGTGAATTGCTCGAAGAGGAGGAAGCGGCGCTCGAGCGTTCGATTGCCGAACTCGACGACGTTCCGCTGGACGAGTTGGAGTACCGCCAGCAGGAGGCCGTATTCGTCCTGCAGCAGCTGCAGGACCGCCTGGCTGACGTCAATGCCCAGTTGCTATCCGCCCAGACCCTGCCTGAACGCGCTCAGCAGGCGATCGCCGAGGCGATGCAGGCCGCCGAGCGCACGCGGCGCTCGCTGGACGTACTGGAAGCCCAGGGAGCCAGCGAGGAGTCGCCTCGTCTCTGGCAGCTGCAGGTCGAGCGGCGCCTGGCCGAGCGGACGCTGCGGCTGCGTCAGCGCGAGCTGGGCAGCAACACGCGGCTGCGCGAGCTGGCCCAGCAGAGGCGCGACCTGCTGACCCAGCAGATTGCCAGCCAGGAAGCCGAGCTGAATCTGTTGCAGAGCGTGATCGACCGGCAGCGCCGCCTGGCGTCGGAACAGGCGATTGCCGATGCCGTGCGCGACGATCCGCTGCTCGAGGCCGGTCACCCTGTGCTCGAGCGCGCTCAGCAGGTCAATCGTGAGCTCAGCCTCGAGCTGCTGCGCGCCAACGATCGCCACAACGGGCTGGTGCGTGAAAGCCTGGCGATCCGTAGCCAGCTCGACCATGTGCGTCAGCTCCAGCGCAGCCTGAACGAGCAGATCGAGGCAATCCGCGGCAGCCTGCTGCTGTCGCGTATCCTGCGCGAGCAGCGTCGCTCACTGCCCCAGGTCGATGCCCGGCGCAACCTTCAGGATGAGATTGCCGACTTGCGCCTGCGCCAGTTCGATCTGGTGCGCCAGCGTGACGCCCTGCGCCAGAGCGAGCGCCTGGCCAACCAGCGCCTCGAGGAGGCTGGAGTGGAGGTCAACCAGGCGCTGGTCGATTCCCTGCAAGGGCTCTACCATTCGCGACGCCAGCTCGTGGACCAGCTCGAGCAAACCTATGGCAGCTTGCTGAGCGCGGCCATCGAGCTGCAGCTCAACCAGCAGCAATTGCTGGAGACCTCGCGCGAGCTGCGCACCACCATCGATGAACAACTGTTCTGGATCGCCAATACCCGGCCGCTGGATCTGGCCTGGTTCCGTCATCTCCCCGCCAACCTGGTCACTGAATGGCAGCAGGGCGAATGGCGCGAAGTCCTGCCCGTTCACTGGCGCGTTCCCGGGGCCGAATCCCTGTCGGGATTGCCCCTGGTGCTGGTGGCGGCGCTGTTGCTGGGGCTTCGCCGCCGCATCCAGCGTCGTCTTGCCCTGCTACACGAGCAGATAGGGCGGCTGCGCAGCGATTCCCAGGCGCATACGCCCCTGGCGGTTGGGCTCAACGCCCTGCTGGCCTTGCCTGGCCCGCTGACCCTGGCGGGTATTGGCGCCTCGCTCGGTGCCATCGAGGAGGGGATCGCCTCGGGGCTGGGGCAGGCGTTCCTGCACCTGGCCCTGGCCTGGGCCTTCCTCGCCTGGTCACGACGCCTGTTGGTGCGTGACGGTGTGGCGACCAAGCACTTCTATTGGCCCGCCGGCTATGTTGCACGGTTGCGTTGGCTGCTGGGCTGGCTCGGGGTGGCACTGATCCCGGTGCTGCTGATTTCCGCCCTGGCCCGTGACGGCGAGATCAGTCTCACCACGCGACCGATCGCCTTGACCCTGCTGCTGGCGGGGCTGCTGGCCATGAGCGTACTGCTGGCGCGACTGATTCTTGCCCATACGCCTTTCTTCGGCGTCAAACTGTTCCGCCTGGTGCTGGGCCTGATCATGGCCTCGGTGCCGCTGATCCTGGTGGGGCTCATCGTCTCCGGCTACGAGTACACGGCGCTGAGCATGATCGGCCGTTTCGTCATCACGCTCTATCTGCTGGCGATGTGGATTCTGGTTGAGGCTTCCGTGGTGCGCGGCCTGGCCGTGGCGGCACGCCGGCTGGCGTTCAGGCGGGCACTGATGCGCCGCCGCGCCCAGGCCCAGGAGGGCGCCGAGGGCGGGCTCGAGGTAGTCGAGGAGCCGCCGCTGGACATGGAGCAGATCAACCAGCAGTCGCTGCGCCTTTCCAAGTTGATCCTGCTGCTTGGCTTTGCCCTGTTGCTCTACGTGGTATGGGCCGACCTGCTCACGGTGCTGGGTTATCTGGATGACGTGGCGATCTGGGAAGCCGGCGAAGGCGTTGGCGCGGAACTCGTCACCAGCGCACTGTCGGTTGCCGATATTTTCACCGCCGCGTTGATCTTCGTGCTCACCCTGGTGATGGCACGCAACCTGCCCGGTCTTCTCGAGGTGATGGTGCTGTCGCGACTGGAGCTGAAGCAGGGCAGCGCCTACGCCATCTCGGCGTTGCTCTCCTACACTATTGTCGGCACCGGACTGGTGGTGGCGCTGGCCACGCTGGGCGTGGCCTGGAGTCAGCTGCAGTGGCTGGTGGCGGCGTTGGGCGTCGGCCTCGGCTTCGGCTTGCAGGAAATCTTCGCCAACTTCGTTTCGGGCTTGATCATCCTGTTCGAGCGTCCGGTACGTATCGGCGACACCATCACGCTGGGCAACCTTACCGGCACGGTGAGCCGGATCCGTATTCGCGCCACCACGGTGACCGACTTCGACCGCAAGGAGATCATCATCCCCAATAAGACCTTCGTCACCGACCAACTGATCAACTGGTCGCTGTCGGATACGATCACCCGGGTGGTGTTGAGCTTCGGTGTTTCCTACGGTTCGGATCAGCGCCTGGTGCATCGCCTGCTGCGCCAGGCGGCCGACGAGAACCCGCGGGTGCTGGGCGATCCGGAGCCGCAGGTGTTCTTCATGGACTACGGCGAGAGCACCCTCAACTTCGAGCTGCGCATCTTCGTCAACGCCCTGGGTGACCGGCTTTACGCCACCGACGAGATCAATTGCCGGGTGGGCGAGTTGTTCGCCGAGCACGGTATCGACATTGCCTTCAACCAGCTCGACGTGTGGCTGCACCGTAGCGGCGGACCGGCGAAGAAGGTTCAGAGCGTCACGCCGAGTGATGGCGAGTGCAAGCTCGACCATCCGCCGCCCGGGGCGGCTGGCGATCCAGGCGACATCGAGATCGGTGACGCCGGCGATGGAGGAGGAGATGGCGGACGCTGATGCGCCGTCAGCGCTTCACGGCGTACAGCAGGAATTCCCGGTTGCCGTCACCGCCGGCGATCGGGCTTTCCTGCCAGTGCTGGATGGCCAGTCCCTGCTCGGCACAGACGCCGCGTAACGCGGCCTCCACTTCGGCATAGCGGGCCGGGTCGGTGACGATGCCACGCGAGTTCACGCCTCCCGGCCCGACTTCGAACTGCGGCTTGACCAGGCTCAACAGTTCGCCGCCGGGGGCGAGCAGGGCGGCCAATTCGGGCAGGATCAGCGCCTGCGAGATGAACGAGACGTCCATCACCGCCATGTCGGGAGCTTCGGCCCGCTGGGCCGAGAGCGCCTCGCGCAGGCTTGGGTCGGCGGCCATGGCCCGGGCGTTGAGCCCTTCCAGGCAGGTCACGCGGGGGTCGCCGCGCAGCTCGGGGTCGAGCTGGCCATGGCCAACCTCCACCCCGATCACATGGCGCGCTCCGAAGGCCAGGGCACAATCGGTGAAACCGCCGGTGGACTGACCCACGTCGAGCACCAGTTTCCCCTTCAGATCGAGCCCCAGCGTTTCGATCAACGCTTCCAGCTTCAGTCCCGCCCGCGAGACATAGCGCTCCTCGGGTTCCTCGGCGACCACCAGGCGCACGTCCTCTGGTAGTTTCTCCCCCGGCTTGCCCAGTACGCGACCGCTCTCCGCCAGGCTGACCCGGCCGTGGCGAATCAGCCGCTGGGCGCGGGTACGCGAGCGTGCCAGGCCCTGGATAACGAGCAATTGGTCGAGGCGGGGCATGTGGGACTCCGTAACCGGCAGTAAAGCGGGCATTATGGCATAATCATTTCGTTAGCAAGTTAATAGAAGGGAGCCGCGTGGATCGAAGTGAAGGAATGGCACTGGCCAAGTCGCTGGCTATCGGGGCCGCGGGTGGGCTCGTGTTCCAGCTCATTGGCATGCCGCTGGCCTGGATGCTGGGGCCACTGACGGCCAACCTGATCGTGTCCGCCCGGGGTGTCGATGTGCGTATTCCCGAACCGTTGCGCGAGGCCTTTCTCGGTGTGCTGGGCCTGGTGCTGGGCAGCCAGGTGACGCCGCAACTGGCCGAGCGGGTGCTGGACTGGCCGCTTTCCGCCGTGCTGCTACTGCTCGGCGTGGCAGCTTCCACTGCAGTGGCGGCGGCCTGGTACCGCCGTTGCGGTTTCGATTCGACAAGCGCCTGGTTTGCCTCGGCGCCCGGGGCCATGACGGCGATGATCCTGATGGGGGAGCAGGGCGGTGGCGATCCGCGGCGCATCGCCATTGCCCAGTCGCTGCGCATCATTCTGGTCGTCATGATCCTGCCGCCTCTGTTCTGGGCCTACGAGGGCGGTGCGTCAGTGCGCGCGGGGGCTGCGGAGAATGGCTTCGAAGCCGCCTGGATGCTGTTGGCCCTGCCGTTGCTGTTCCCGTTGGGGCGCTGGCTGCGCTTGCCCAGCCACACCCTGCTTGCCCCGCTGCTTTTCGCCGGCCTGCTCTCCGGCTTCGGCCTGGCCAGCCTGAGCCTGCCGGGTGGAGGCATGAACGTGATGCTTTGGGTGCTTGGTTGCGCCATCGGATCGCGTTTCCGTGGGCTCTCCTCGGCCCGCCTGGGGCGCTACCTGTTCGAGGCCTTCGTTGCCACGCTGCTGGCATTGGTGGTGCTGGCCGGCTTCGCCGAGATGATCCATCGGCTGGTAGGGGTACCGCGCGATGTGGCGCTGCTGGCACTGGCTCCCGGTGGTATCGGTGAGATGGCGATCCTTGCCGTGGCGCTGGATCTCGATCCGGTTTTCGTTGCCTTCCATCACCTGTTGCGCATGGTGGCGCTGATGCTCTTCGCGCCGTTCTGGGCGCGCTGGTTGATGCGTACACGTTGAATTTCAATGTCATGATACCCATTCAGGAACTTCCCAGGGACGCTCCATCCAATGAGCAGGAACGAATGAATGCTTGAGCAGGCGCTGGTGCAGTTACTGCTGTTGCTTGGTGCAACGGTATTGGTCGTGCTGGTCTTTCAGCGCTTCAGGATCCCACCTAGCCTGGGATATCTGCTCGTCGGCGTAATGCTGGGCGCCCATACGGCCGGCCCGGTAATCGACAACGACTACATCGACGTCATCGCCGAGTTCGGCATCGTGTTTCTGCTCTTCACCATCGGCCTCAGCTTTTCCCTGCCGCAGATCTATGCGCTGCGCCATACCATTCTTGGATTGGGTACGGCACAGGTGGCGTTGACTACTCTGGTGGTGGCAATGATCGCATGGTGGCTGGGGTTGCCCGGGCCGGCGGCGTTCGTCGTCGGAGCGGTGTTCGCCCAGTCATCTACCTCCATCATCTCCAAGCAGCTGCTGGAGCAGGGTGAAAGCCAGGCGCGACATGGGCGGCTCGGCACTACTATGTCAGTCTTCCAGGACATTACTGCCGTTCCTTTCGTGGTGATCATCCCGGTGTTGGGTGTGGCTGCCATGCATGAGGTGGCAGGGGCGCTAGGGATGGCTCTGGCCAAGGCCTTCCTCGCGTTCGTGATCGTGCTGTTGTCGGGAAGATATCTGCTGCGTCCTCTGTTTCACCTGGTAGCCGAACGGCGCTCAGCGGAGCTGTTCACCCTCACGGTATTGTTTGTCTCTCTGGTATCCGCCTGGACCACCAAGACGCTCGGGCTGTCCATGGCGTTCGGCGCCTTTCTTGCCGGTATGGTGCTCGGTGACACGGAGTTCCGCCATCAGGTCGAGTCCACCATTCGTCCGTTCCGCGACGTATTGCTTGGGCTCTTCTTCGTCAGCATCGGCATGCTGGTCGAGCCCGCTCTGTTACCCGATATCTGGCTCGAAGCGCTGCTGGGAGCGGTGGGGCTGCTGGGCATAAAGGTGGTGCTGGTCACGCTGATCGTACGTTTCTCGGGGGTCGATCCCCAGACGGCGTTTCGTACCGGGCTGGTGCTGGCCGTCGGCGGTGAGTTCGGCTTCGCGCTGCTGGCCATTGGCCTGGATGGCAACATCATCGCCAGCCGGCCGGCACAGATCGTGCTGAACTCGGTACTGTTCTCGATGATCCTGGCGCCACTGCTGATTCGCTTCAATCAACCTTTGGCGCTATGGGCATTCGGCCGCTCAAGAGGCCGAGCGAAACCGGCTGGCGACGTACCGACGCCGTCCGAGCCTACCGAGAGCCAGGGGCATGTGGTGATTTGCGGCTTTGGCCGTACCGGCCAGACGGTGAGCCGTTTTCTCGAAAGCGAAGGCTTCGACTACCTGGCGCTGGATATGGATCCGGCCATCGTGAGGGAGGCGCGGCTGGCGGGGCAGCAGGTGTTCTATGGCGACTCATCGGACCTTACCGTGCTGGAAAACGTCGGTGTGGAGCGTGCGGCGCTACTGGTCATCAGCCATGACGACAGGCCGGCGGCGCTGACGACGCTGCACAATGCCAAGCGCCTGAATCCCGAGCTGGCGGCAGTGGTTCGTACGCGGGACCAACAGCATGTGGAGGAGCTGCGCAAGGCAGGTGCCACCGAGGTCATACCCGAGACACTGGAGGCGAGCATGCTGCTGACTTCCCATGCGCTGCAGTCGCTGGGCGTGCCCCTGTACCGGGTGGCACTGCGGCTGCAGGAGCAGCGCAGTAGCCATTACAGAATGCTCAGGGAGCTGTTTCGCGGTACGCTGGACAGCATCAAACCGGAGGCCTCGGAGCAGGAGCGATTGCACTCGGTGCTGATGTCTGAGGGCTCACCGGCAATTGGCCAGAGCCTCTCGGAGCTTGATACCGAGCGGGACGACGTCTCCGTCACGGCACTTGTGCGTGATGATAAGCGTGAGCGCTATCCGGGCGGTGCCACCGAAGTCCAGATCAACGACGTGCTGGTACTATTGGGCTCACAGGACAATCTCGAGCGGGTAGAACGGCGCCTCACCGGCTCCGGCCAACCACCCGAGTAGCGCTCAGTCGAGCGGGCGCTCCTTGCTCAGGGCCTTGATATGTTCCGTCAGCCCCAGCGCCTTGGATACCTCGATTTCCAGCGCAATGCCTGTGTCGAGACTCTCGTCGAGCTTGCCCGCCGTGCTCACGGCGTTCAGCACGCTCTCTGCACGGCGGGCTTCCACTAGAATAAGAATCACGCTGCGAGACGCCATGAATTCCAGGCCGAAGAAGGTCAATTGCGGCTTGAGCCCCTGACCTTGGGCGTTGTTGATGATGGTAGCCCCGGTGGCGCCTGCTTCCCGTGCGGCAGTCAGAACGGTATCGGTCCGGTCCTGATCGACGAAAACCATCAATAACTTGAAATCCATTCGAACTCCCTCGAAGCGAGCCTCACATTGAGATACTGCCATTCTGGCAGACCCCCGCGGCATTGTCCTGATATGGGTCAAGTGGCTGGGTTCGGGTGGCCGCTGTCGGCCTGCAGGTCGGCGGGAGGCATGCGATTCGCGCCCCAACTGCGATGTATGTAGTCGGTCACGCTGTCCAGCTCTTCCTGGCTGATCCGAGCCAGTTCGCCGCGCTCCAGAGGGTCGTAATGGAAGATATAGAGGCGCGAGGCGAACTGCTCGAAGGGCAGTGAGGCTTCGCCGAAGCGCTCGCCGTTGCCGGCGGTGCTGACCCGTACGCCGTCGCCCCAGTTCTGGCCGCTGTCGTTGTTGGGATTGAAGAAGTAGACCCGCATGATGTCCGCTGGATCCAGCGATACTCGCAGGATGGTGATGGCGTGCCAGCCGATGAAGCGCGCCGCGCTGTCGGTCACGGCGATACCGGCCGGCTGCGGATGAATGAGCGGCTGGTTGCCGTTGTAGTAGGGGTGATAGCTGGCATAGAAATGGCGCAGGAAGGTGTCCAGTTCCTGCAGCTGTCCGGTAGCGACGTCGACGTTGATGCGAAAGCCGCGGCCTGACCACCAGCCATGGAACTCTGGGTTGACCCAGCGATGCGGGTCGCCCTCGCGGCCGATGCAGCGCCGGCCCATCTCCGCGTAGATACGATCCAGGTGGGGCACCACGATCAGCGATACCGGGTCGAGATCCATGGGCAGGCTCTGGGCCACGCCGCCGCTGCTTTCCATGGAGGAGATGGCCTGGCCCTCGAAGTGCATGACGATCTCGTCGTCGCGGGCGGCCCAGGCCACCATCTGCAGCAGGTAATCGGGGTCGTTGTAGGCCCACATGGAGAGCGCGCGCGCCGACTGGCAGGTCGGGTTGTTGCCCTGGCCCACGCCCAGGGGCAGCCCCAGCATGCACAGCACACCCTCCAGCAGTCGTGCGCGCGGGGATACCGCTTCGCCGAAGGCGAGGTTGAGGCGTGCCTGCGACCACTCGGAAAGCGGCAGGCTCAATTGCCGCCACATGGCGGGCGCGACGGGCGGCTGGTAGAGGATGCCCCGCTCCAGCATCAAGGCCAGGCCATAGGCGGCCTGGGCGGTGGCGGAGTGCACCGCGGCGCGAATCAGCGCATGCACCAGTTCGCGATAGCACAGCAGGCAATCGCGCCCGGTGGCGGAAAGCCCCAAGGCCTCGGCCAGCAGATGATCGCCATGATCGAGCAGGTGGCGCAGCAGAACCGGGTGATAGGGCGAAACCAGCCCCGTGTCGTGCATGGCACGGGCAAAGCCGGTGGCCTCGTTCTGCAGGGCACTGGCGTCCAGGCTCGTGAGGCGTTCGCGATAGACCTCTAGCCCCGGATCCTCGCGGCAGGCGCGGGTAGGGCCGTACAGGGCGCTCACCAGGCGATCGGCTCCCTGGCCACTGGCACCCAGGTCGATACCGGGATCGGCCTGGCAGATGGCGATCTGGGTGATCATCTGCTTGACCGAGTCGACCTGGATCGGACGCTGCTGCAGGATCCGCCAGATCTCCTCGATCAGCTTGTCGACGATGTGCTCGTAGCCGATGCGCTCGGCGAGGTGATGAAACAGGTGGCGCGGTATCTGCGCCAGGCGTCCCTGGTTTCCCGTTCGGCCTCGCTGGGAGGGCTGAACAGCAGCCACAGGTTGAGCGCCATGACCTGGGTGAGGTAGTGATGGGCCTGCTCGGCGGAGACCAGCGGATGCAGGTAGTCGCCCTTGGCCACCGCCAGCAGCCTGAGTTCGCTCAACGCCTCGATCGCCACGACACTGGCATCTGGACTCTTGAGCGAATGGGTGGTCAGCGAAGGCAGCAGGTATTGTGGTGTGGCCCAGTCCGAATCGAGGAATACACCCGCTTCCTCCAGGGCCCTGGCGCGGGGCTCCAGCGCCGCCGCGCCGCCGGGCTGGAGCAACACGCGGCGAGCGCTGTCGAGTACGCGGGGGATCTTGCCCGGCTTGGCAAAGTCACGTGCCTGCGCCAGTAATTCGAGCGCTTCGTCGAATCTCGCCAGCAGGCCGGCGAGCTTGTCGTCGCCTGGCGGCGTGGCGCCTTGCGATTGGCGATCCATAGTCGCGCCGACTCCTTGCCGTCAGATAGGTAGCCCCATGACGCCTTGATCAGACATAGAAATCAAGTTCCTCCATGTGCTTGAGCAGGTCCCTCAGTCGGTGCGGGTCCTCGCCCTTGAAGTAGATCAGCCCCCAGTGGGTACCGAAGGCGGTTCGCTTGGTGACGGTCTCTTCCAGCGGGGCCGTGAGTTCGTGCGACTCGAAGTACGGCTCGTCCTCGACCTCCTCGGGGATTTCCAGGCGGCTGACCACGCGGCGCCGGGGGTAGACGCCGAAGCAACCGGCGTAACACTTGGCATCCTCCACCTCCTTGGGGAAGAAGGCCGCGACCTCCTCTGGCGTGCTCTTGGGATCGAACACCAGCATGCTGGCCTGGTAGGCGTTGAAGCCATAGACCCGCTCGAGCAGCTCGAACACCTTGAAGCCCGGTGGGCGATAGGCGACTTCGCCGAAGTACATCTCGCCGTCGCTGGTAACGAAGTATTCCGGGTGGATCAGGCCGAAATCGATGTCGAACGCCTTGATCAGCTTTTCGATCTGGGCGGTGATCTGGGGGCGGTACTGCTCGAGTTCCGGCGAGGCGGGCACGAACACCGAATAGCCCAGGGTGACGTACTCCGAGATATTGAGAAAGGCGATCTTGCCGTTGTGGATCCATGCCTCCACGGCGAACTCCCAGCCGTCCAGGTGCGACTCCATCAGCACCGGGAACTCCTCGTCGGGGATGGTATCGACCTCGTCGGGGGTGCGGATCACCCGATGTCCCAGGCAACCGGCCTTGTCGAAAGCCTTGAGATGAATGGGGTCGTTGGGGTCGCCGTCGAGCTTGAGCAGGGTCTGGTTGACGCGCTTGAGGAAGCGGATGACGTCGCCTTTGTCATGGGCCTCCTCGAAGATGCCCACACGAATGCCGCCAAGCTGGGCGCGGCGCTTCATCAAGGCCTTGTCGCGCAGCAGCAGCGATTGTCCGTAAAGCCGTGGATTGTCGAGCAGCACCGAGTTGATGGCTCCGGCCCATTCGACGGTTTCCTCGAAGAGGGGAATCGCCACGTCCACTCCCATTTCCTGCAAGGTTTCGGCGATTTCCATGGATCGGTCGTTCAAGCGTTCGAAATTCCATGAGACATGGGGAATATCGTGCTTTTGGCAGTACTCTTCTGCCCATTCCGGTGCCACTACGATATAACGGCGATCGAAATTCTCGGCGGCCTCGATGGCGTTGAGGCTCCAGCCGAGCAGCGCGATATAGCCTTTGTCGGGATTCTTGTTCATGGGAACCTCCTTGGGCGGGTCGATCTCCTTGCCTTCTCGTTCTCTTCCTAACCCTAGTCGATATGCCGCCTCCCCACAGGACTGACGCCCCTTGCCGCCCTCCGGTGCCGCTGGTATAGTGCACCCGCACTCGGCAAGCCATTGATGCAACGCCGGGTTCGAAGCCGCAAGGCTTCGTGTCGTGGTGGCCTCGTCGGTCCTCCCGCAACGCTAAACCGCAAACCCCGCCAGGCCCGGAAGGGAGCAACGGTAGTGGTGGCCGCGTGTGCCGGGATGTGGCTGTCGGGGCCGCCTCCATTTCTGCCCCGAGTTTCCTCTTCCTTTCGGTTCGACGGCCCCTCGCCGCCATACTGCAACGCGGCTCCATCGTTGCCGCCACCGACTCGCTTGGCTTCAGCGGTATCGCCGGTTCCAGCCGACCTGGCTGGCGCGGATTGCGTTTGCCAGCGTCTTCGCAGGGCTATTTGCTTCTCGTGTTAGACCTTGGTCGATATCGACTTTGGTGTTAATATGCAGCGCAGCAAAACTCGTGAGAGAGGAGGCGCACATGCAGACCGACACCACGCCCAATGCCGGCATCCAGCGTAGCCTGCGCCAGTGCCTGTCGAACGCCGCTTTCCTGCTCTACCAGCAGGGGCATGTGCTGGAAACCATCACCATTCCTTTCCGCGGGCTCGATAGCCGCGCCCTGCGTCAGCTGCGCGAAGCCTCCCAGGAGTGGCATGCCTGCCAGCGTGTGCTGGAGAGCAGCGAGGCTGCCGTCTACAACGAGCAGGGTCGCTTCGTGCTGACCGCCATGGGTCGCGAACTGTTATTCGACATGTTCGGTCAAGGCGCGGCGGACTGCGCCTGAGTCGACAGCCCTCAGTCGGGCGGCAAGCTAATCCAGCAGCGGGGAGGCCATTGGCCTCCCCGCTGCCGTATGTGGCGCCGCGGCGGCTCAAGGGAGTGCTTGCGCCACGGCCTGGCTCGCCAGGTGCTTGCGCAGGAAGTTGCGGGTACGTTCCTGGTCGGGGTGCGCGAACAGGCGCTCGGGGGTGTTCTCCTCGACCACCACGCCTCCGTCCATGAACATGGCCCAGTCGGACACATCGCGTGCAAAGGCCATTTCGTGGGTGACGATGAGCATGGTCATGTGCTCTTCGGCCAAGCGCTTCATGACCTGGTTCACCTCTTCCACCAGCTCGGGGTCCAGCGCCGAGGTCGCTTCGTCGAACAGCATGACCTTGGGGCGCATGGCCAGGGCGCGGGCGATGGCGACGCGCTGCTTCTGTCCACCCGACAGGGAGCTGGGATAGGCGGAGGCCTTGTCCGCCAATCCCACTCTGTCCAGGAGTTCCATGCCCAGCTCCCGTGCGCTCCTGGCGTCCATCCCTTTCAGCTTTCTTGGTGCCAGCGTCACGTTATCCAGTGTCGAAAGGTGCGGGAACAGATTGAAGTGCTGAAACACCATGCCCATGTTCTGGCGGATATGGTTGATGTGCCGCTCGAAGGCCAGGCCTTTCAAGTCCGGCCGGTTGACCTGAACGCCATCCAGCAGAATGCTGCCCGCATCGATGACTTCCAGGTAGTTGATGGACCGAAGCAGCGTGCTTTTTCCCGATCCTGACGGGCCGATGATGGAGATGATCTTGCCGCGTTCGACCTTGAGATCGATACCCTTGAGCACCTCGAGATCACCGAACCGTTTCTTGACGCCCTTGAGCTCCACCATGGGAGTGTCTGTTGTTGCTGTTGTCATGTCAGGTCCTCTTTATCTGCGGGCAGCGGCACGACGTTCCACCCACGACTGGCCGGTTTCCATCAGAACGTTGATCAGGTAATAGATGACCGCGATGGTGATATAGAACTCGAAGGGGCGGAAGGACACGCTGATGGCATATTGCGATAGATAGACCAGTTCGGCGATGCCGATGGCGGAGAGCACCGAGATGTCCTTGACCATGATGATCATGTTGTTGCCGAGCTGGGGAATCGCACGATAGAACGCCTGCGGCAGAATGATGTAGAAGATCGTGGCGAGATGCCCGAAGCCAAGCGAACGCGAGGCTTCGTACTGGCCGTTCGAGACCGACTTGATGGTGGCGATGAAGATATCGGCGTTGTAGGCCATGTAGTGGAAGCCAAGGCCGAGGACGCCTACCGCGATGGCCGGTATCAGCACCCACTGCCCAATCCCGAAGTACAGGAAGTAGAGCTGGAGCAGCAGCGGGGTGGTCATGAATAGCCAGATCAGGAAGCGCAGCGGCCAGTTCACGGCCTTCCTCGTGTAGAGGGATATCACGGCGACGATCTGGCCACCAATGATCGAAAGGAGGGCAACCACCACGCCTATCAGGAGTGTGGCACCTACCCCCTTGATGAGGGTGGGGAAGTAGGTGATGACGGGACTGAAATCGAATTCCATGGTGACTTACTCGGGTTTTATAAATAGGTGTACCGCGTGGCGCGACGATAGAGGAACTCGACGATGCCCATCACCGCATAGATGATGACGATGTACATCAGGGCGCTCAGGGCAAAGACTTCCAGAGGCTTGTAGGTGGAGCCGATCAGGCGTTGTGCCTGATAGGTCAGTTCGACCACCGAGATGATGGAAACCAGCGAAGAGTTCTTGACCAGGATGATGGCGAGCACGCCAATGGAGCGAATCATCAATCCGGCCGATTGAGGCAGGATGATGTGCTGTAGCGTGGCGAAGCGGCCAAACCCCAACGACCGTGACGCTTCACTCTGTCCGCTGTCGACCGATTCGATGGCGCCCCGAATGGCCTCGCTCATGTAGGCGCCGATATTGAAAGCGCCGACCACCACGCCGCAGGTGAAAGGGTCCAGGCGCAGGCCGATCGCGGGCCCGCCATAGAAGACCAGCAGCAGCTGGACGAAATAGGGAGTGCCGCGAACGACACTGATGTAGGCGCGAGCCAGCCAGCGAATGGGGACATGCCGTGAGGTCCGCAGCGCCACCAGCGCCGAGGCGATGAAGAAACCGAAGAACAGGCCTCGAGCCGATATATCGATGGTTATCCAGGCCGCTTTCACCAGCAGCGGCGCTATCTCCATCATCAGGTTGATGTCCATGGTCCCCTTGACCTTTTGTTATGATATGGGCTTATCGGGCCAGCAGGGCTCGCGCCCCGCCGGCTCACTAACCTTCAGTCGAACTCGACCCCTTCGCCGATCCACTTATCGACGATTCCCTGGTAGGTGCCATCCGCCTTGATCTCGGCCAGTGCCATGTTGAGGGCTTCCTTCAGCTCCGGCGTGTTCTTCTGCACGGCGATGGCTGCAGGCCAACTGGGCAATTCGCCGACATCCACCTGCTTGATGGCAAGGTCCTGCTCATTGAGCGCCACGTAGACCGGGATGTCATCGGCGATCATGACGTCGATGCGGCCCGTGGTGAGTGCATTGAGCATGTCGGGCAGGCCCTGGAAGGTCTGGTTGCGCCATTTTCCTTCGCCATGTTCGGTCGCCCACTGGTTGCCTGTTTCGCCCAGGGTGGAACCGACGCGTTTGCCGGCGAAGTCATCGATGCCGTTGACGTCGTCGGTTTCCTCCCGAACCCAGACGGAGAGTCCCGAGCTGTAGTAGCTGTCAGTGAAATCGACGGCCCGTTCACGCTCTTCGGTCACGCTCATGCTGCAGATACAGGCGTCGAAACGGCCGCCGGCCAGGGCGGCGACGATGCCATTCCAGGGAGAGGTCTGGATATTGGTCTCGACACCCATCCTGTCGGCCAGGGCATTGGCGATATCCACATCGAAGCCGACCAGGTTTCCTGCCGTATCGACATAGCTGAAAGGGGGGTAAGCGCCGGAATTGGCAACCTGGAAAACGTCGCCCTGAATGTCTGGCAGGTCTCGCGCCTGGACCGGCAAGCTTGCCAGGGAAAAGGCGCCGAGCAATGTCATGGCCGCGAAAAAGGGACGATGAAACGGTTTGTTGTGATTCTTCATGTCGATTCCTGCCTCATTGTTGGTGTGTTTCTATGGGGTCGTAACGCGGTCGGCACCGCGTCATGCCACATGGATGCCTCAGGCTATCCCTACAGATCATCCGCATAGTTCATTCACGCAGGTCATCCACGCGGATCATCCATAAGATCGGCTTTTGCTGATTGAATATCTCCTTGTGTAGGTGGTTCGTCATAACCGCTCGAGGATCACGGCGATGCCTTGGCCGCCGCCCACACAGGCCGTGGCGCAACCGTAGCGACCGCCATGCTGGGCAAGGATGCGGGGCAGGGTACCGGCCAGGCGTATGCCGGTGGCGCCCAGCGGGTGGCCTAGGGCCAGGGCGCCGCCCCAGACGTTGACCTTGGCGGGATCGAGTCCGAGCTGTCGCATGGCGTGAAGCGGCACGGCAGCGAACGCCTCGTTGATCTCCCAGGCGTCGATCTGCTCCGGACACAGGCCGGCCTGGGCCAGTGCCTGCTGGGCGGCCGCAGCGGCTCCGGCGCCCATGGATTCCGGGGCCACGCCCACGTCGGCGAATGCCACGATGCGGGCCAACGGCCTGGCAGCATGGCGCTCGATGGCAGCGGCCGACATCAGCAGCGTGGCGGCGGCGCCCGAGGTCAGCGGCGAGCTGTTGCCGGCGGTGACCCGGCCGCCTTCGAGAAACACCGGGTCGAGCCCGGCGAGCCGTTCCGCGCTGGTGTCGGGGCGAATGTTGGCGTCGCGCGCTATCGTTTCACCGGCGGAGTTGGCCAATGCCAGGCGTTCGCCTTCGAAGTAGCCCTCGGCGTCGGCGCGGGCCGCGCGTTGGTGGGATTCGAGGGCGAAGGCGTCCATCTCGTTACGCGCGATGCCGGCCGACTCCGCCAGGCGCTCGGCGGTGAGCCCCATGTTCAGCGCCACGCCGAGTTCGAGCCAGGGAGCGTTCTGCAAGGTACCGGGGGTGGTTAATACGCCTTCCTTGAACAGCGTGGGGCCCATCGGCACGCGGGTCATGTTCTCGAAGCCTCCCGCCATGGCCACTTCCGCCGCGCCGGCCTGGATCTCGCGGGCGGCGCTGCGCAGGGCGGCCAGCCCCGAGCCGCACTGCTGGTCGATCTGGCGGCTGGCACACGCGCGGCCATGTGGGCCGAGCCGCTGTGACAGCCACAGCGGGTAGCGGCCGCCGAAGCTCCACTGCTCCTTGACCGGCAGCGCACAGCCGGCGCTGAGATCCTCCACCGCCTGTGGGTCGAGGCCGGTGCGCTCGAGTAGGGCGTCGATCACCTTGGCGAGCAGGGCGTCGCCACGGGTGTCGGCCCAGTCGTCCACCTCCGGCTTGCGTGGGTGGGCACGGGTGAAGGCGCTGCGGGCATAGTCGACGAGGTACGCTTCCTTCATGAACGATCTCCTGCGGCTCTGGCCATCTCCGCCCAGCGATGGATGAACAGCGCGTAGGTAGTCAGCACGTGACGGATCGAGCCGATCTCCACGCACTCGTCGACACCGTGGATGCGCTGGGCCACCGGCCCGTAGCAGGTACCGTTGATTCGCCCGCTGACGTGGAAGGCGCGCAGGTCGGTGGTGCAAGTGGAGAGATAGGTGGCCGGCGGCTCGCCGAGCAGATCCTGGTGGCAGCGCGAAAGCAGCTCGATGCCCGGCGCCTCGAGATCGACCAGATGGCCTTCGGAGCGGAAGCCGTGAAACTCCACCCGGGGCGCGGGACTGCCGTCGGCAAGTTCGGCGTGGCGCGCCGCGATGCACCGCCGCACGCGATCCATTACCGCGTCGGGTGTCATGCCCGGCGGGAAGCCCACGCGTCCCTCGAGGATGGCATGGGCGGGCACGCTGGAGGCCCAGTTGCCCCCCTCGATCTTGCCGATGCTGAGGTTGAAGGGGCTGTCGAGCGTATCGTAGGGTGCCTGGCGCGGCAGGCCGTTGATCTCGACCTCCAGCGCCTTGAAGGCCGGCAGGTACTCGACCAGGGTCTCGATGGCGTTGCGCCCGGCACGGGTGTCGAGCACATGGGCCGGCACGCCGTCCAGGCGCATGCGGAACCACAGCACACCGACCTGGCCGGCATAGATCCGGGCGCCGAAGGGCTCGGGAATCAGCACGAAGTCGCCGCTGTAGCCCTGGTGCAGACAGGCCAGGGCGCCGTTGCCGGTGCACTCCTCCTCGATCACCGTCTGCAGGGTCAGCGGGAAGTCGATGGTGATTCCGGCCTCGCGCACCGCCTGTACGGCCAGGGTCATGGCGGCGATCCCAGCCTTCATGTCGCCGGCGCCGCGACCATAGAGCCAGCCGTCCTTCTCCCACGGCTCCCAGGGCGGGCGGGTCCACATATCGTTGGGCTCGGCCGGCACCACGTCGAGGTGGCCGTTGAACACCAGGTGCGGCCCTGGGGCGTCGGCGTTGAGCCGGGCCACCAGGTTGTAGCGCCCCGCGCAGTCCCATTCGACGGGGGCTCGATGGGGGTGGTCGGCGAAGTCCGGGGCATCCAGCGATACCCGGGTGACCGGCAGATCGAGGCGTTCGAACCAGCCTTCCATGGTCTTGAGTGCATCGTGCTCCTCGCCCAGCACGCTGTAGCCGCGCACCAGGTCGCGGGTCAGCGCCAGGGTGTCGTCCATCAGCGCTTCGCAGCGCGCGACGATGCGTTTCTCGATGGCGCTCAGCATCAGAACCTCCCCAGTCGACGCTCGTCGACGATCAGCTCGGCCTCGGTGGCCTCGCGTAGCTCGGCCACGCTCAAGCCTTCGGCGATATCCACCACGGTGAGCCCTTGCGGCGTGACGTCGAGTACTGCCTTGTCGGTGACGATGCGTGACACGCAGCGCTCGGCGGTGAGCGGCAGGCGGCAGCGCTTGAGTATCTTGGGATTGCCGTGCTTGTCGTTGTGCGAGCACAGGATCACCAGGCGCCGGACCTTCTGCGCCAGCTCCATGGCGCCGCCGATGCCCGGCGAGAACTTGCCGGGGATCTTCCAGTTGGCCAGGTTGCCTAGCTCGTCGACCTCGAAGGCGCCCATGAAGGTGACGTCCACGCGGCTGCGGCGGATCATGGCGAAGGACATGGCGCTGTCGAACACGCTGGCGCCGGGGCGGGTGGCGATGTAGGCGCCGCCGGAGTCGATCATGTCCCAGTCCGGCGCCTCGTCCGGATGGCGTGGGCGACAGCCCAGCACGCCATTTTCGGAGTGCACCAGCACCTCCATCTCGTCGGGCAGGTAGTGGAACAGCTGCGTGGGCAGGCCAATGCCGAGGTTGACGATCTGCCCCGGGATCACCTCACGGGCGGCGCGAGCGAGGATGCGTTGCTGATCAGCCGACATGGACGCGCCTCCCTTGTTCGCTGGTGTCGCGGGCGACTTCCACTACCTGGCTGACGAAGGCGCAGGGAGTGTGGATCGCCTCGAGAATCAGGCTGCCGGGCTCGTCGACCCGGTAAGCCTGGGCAATGACGGTATCGGCGGCCATGGCCATCAGCGGGTTGAAGTTGCTGGCGGTGGCACGGTAGATCAGGTTGCCGTAGCGGTCGGCGCGCTCGGCGTGGACCAGGGCAAAATCGGCGTAGAGCGCCGGCTCGATGCCCCAGGTGCGGCCATCCAGCTCGATTTCGCGGCGCTTGCCGGCGATCTCGGTGCCCTGGCCGATGTCGGTGATAATGGCATGATGACCGGCGCCGGCGCTGCGGATCTTCTCGGCGAGAAGCCCCTGGGGGAACAGCTCCACCTCCAGCTCACCGCGGTTCATCGCCGCGATGGCATCGCGGTTGAGGCCGATGTGCGAGGTGATCAGGCGGCGTACCCGACCGGCCGCGATCAGCTTGCCGATGCCGATGCCCGGTTCGTTGGCGTCGTTCTTGATCAGGGTGAGGTCGCGTTGGCCCTGGGCCAGCAGCTCGTCGATCAGGGCGAAGGGCGTGCCCGGCGAGCCGAAGCCGCCGACCATGATCGAGGCGCCGTGCGGAATGGCGGCGATGGCCTCGTCGATGGCGCGATGTTTTCTATTGAGTAGCGTCATGAGGGTGCCTTTTCCATCTGGCGGTCAGGGTGTCGCGGCCTTGGCGGTCGAGGCGGTTACCTCGCGGTCGAAGCGCAGCATGGCGCGTTCGAGCCGTACCAGTAGCTCTGCGGTGTCGGCGGCATTGATGGTCAGCGGCGGGGTAACCAGGAAGTGGTCGCCGGCCACGCCGTTCAGCGTGCGCCGCGGGTAGATCAGCAGTCCTTCCTCCCTGGCCAGCGCCGTGATGCGAGCGAAGCGGTTCTGTTCGGCAGGGAAGGGGGCCTTGGTCGTTGCATCGGCGACCAGCTCCACGCCCCATAGCAGCCCCAGGCCGCGCACGTCGCCGACCCAGGGAAAGCGGGCCTTGAGCGCCTGCAGTCCCTCCTTCAATTCGTGGCCGCGGGCCGCCACGTTGTCGAGCACGTGCTCGCGCTGCATGGCATCGATAACCGCCAGCCCGGTGGCGCAGGCAAGCGGGTTGCCGGCATAGGTATGGCCGTGCTGGAAGCCGCCCGAGGCCATTACCGTCTCGACGATATCGGCACGCGACAGCACTGCCCCCACCGGGTAGTAGCCGGCACCGAGCCCCTTGGCGGTAGCCAGCAGGTCGGGCGTCACGCCGTAGTGCTGGTAGGCGAACCAGGCGCCGGTACGGCCGACGCCGGTCAGCACTTCATCGAGAATCAACAGGCAGCCGAACTCATCGCACAGCGCACGAATGCCTTCCAGGTAGCGCCGGTCGAGCAGGCGCGCGCCGGTGCTGGCACCGCCCACAGGTTCGAGTACGAAGGCGATGATCGTCTCGGGGCCGGCGGCCTCGATGGTGGCACGGGTCTCTTCCAGCACTCGTGTCACGTGCCAGGCGTCGTCGGCGTCGCCATGACGATAGAAGTCGGGGCCAGGCACCTTGAGCGACGCGGTGGTGATGTCGGCGAAGGGGGCTTCCAGCGGCTCGTAGCCGGTCACGCCCAGCGCCCCCAGGGTGCTGCCGTGATAGGAGGGGCGCAGCGAGACGAAGCGCTGGCGCTGCGGCTCGCCACTGGCGACGAAGTACTGGCGTGCCAGCTTGAGCGCCGACTCCACCGCCTCCGAGCCGCTGGAGACGAAGAACACCTTCTCCAGCTGACGATGGGTAAGGGTCACCAGGGTCTCGGCCAGGGCGACCGCGGGGGCGCTCTCGAACTGGGTGCGGTAGGTAAAGGCCACGCGGTCGAGCTGGGCGAGCATGGCATCGCGGATGTCGTCGCGGCCGTGACCCAGGTTGCAGGCAATGGCGCCGGAGCAGCCATCCAGGTACTGCTTGCCGGTATCGTCCCACAGGTAGACGCCCTTGGCGTGGCTGACCTCGGGCAGGGCAGGTCCTGCTTGATAGAAGAGCGGGGATGGGGCCATGGGTGCGCTCGTTATCGTCTCGTTATCGTTATGTGTCGGTGAACGGTTGTTCAGCAGTCTATGTAGCGAACGCCAAGTATTTCAATATATGATCTTTTTATTGAATTCGATGAGTTTTAGTCATGCCTGATGTCAATATCCACTCGCTCAAGGCGCTGGCGATCTTCAAGACCCTGTTCGAGGCCGGTACCGCCTCCCAGGCGGCGCGCACTCTGGGCATCACCCAATCGGGGGTGAGCCGCTCGCTGGCTCAGCTCGAGGAGAATCTGGGGATACAGCTGTTCCTGCGCGAGAAGAACCGCCTGGTGGCGACGCCCGAGGCACGCGAGCTCTACGATGAGATCCTGCGTCTGATGGGCAACATCGAGGAGCTGCGCCACAGCGTGCTGGCGCTCAAGGAGTTCGGTACCTCGCGGCTGCGCATTGCCGCGATACCCGGACTGTCATTCGGATTCGTGCCGCGGCTGGTGGCTGGGCTGTTGGAATACAACCGCAATTTCAGCGTCAGCCTCGACATGATGTCGAGTCATGAGGTGCAGCTTGCGGTGGAGTCAAGTCACGCCGATATCGGTTTTGTCACCCTGCCGATCACCTCGCGGGTGCTGCGAGTGGAGCCCTGGTTCACCACCGAGGCGGTGTGCCTGGTACCGCAGGGGCATGACCTGGCGGCGCTCGAGCGCATCGACGTGCAGGACTTGCGCGACCAGCATCTGGTCATCAGCAACCAGCCGAGCATTAGCACCAACCCGCTGCTCGAACTGGCCAGCCAGCACCGCGTGCGGATCGCCGGCAAGACGGAGGCCAACATCGGCACCATCACCGCCTTGGTGGCCAGCCATGTCGGCATCACGGTGATGAACCCGATCACCGCCCAGGATCAGCTTGCTCCCCGAGACGGCGTGGTGATGCGCCCCTTCTCGCCAGCCATGACCTTCAGCTTCGGCCTGATCTACCGTGATAACTGGAAACAGGCCAAGGTGCTCGACTTCCTGCGTGAGGAGGGGCGGGCGCTGTTGGCGCACTATCCCGCTACGGTGATTTCACCGGCCGGCGAGGACTAGAGTCGGCGTGTGAGTAGTGTGCCCAGCTCAGCATCGGTCAGCACCAGGGGATTGGTCTTCATGCTGCCGCCCCGAGCGCCGGCGACCACGCGTTCGATGTCGTCATGGTCCATTCCGTAGGCGCCGAGTCTCGGCATGTCGAGTCGATGGGTCCATTCGCGCAGCGTTTCGACCAGGGCATCGCAGGCATCGCCGTCGCTCAGTTCACGCTCGCCGCCGACCAGGCGGCCGACCTCGGCGTACTTGGCCAGGGCCGCTGCGTGCGGCTCGCGCTGGCGCAGCGCCGCGACGTTGACCTCGGTGGCCTCGGCGACCAGGGTGCCGCACACCGTGCCGTGGGGAATCGGGAAGAAGGCGCCCAGCGGCGAGGCCAGTCCGTGAACCGAGCCCAGGCCCGCCTGGGCCAGGGTCACCCCGGACATCAGCGAGGCGTAGGCGATCTGGCCGTAGCCTTGTTCGGCTCCGGGGTGATTCGCCTCCCAGGCCGACCAGAAGCCGCGACAGAACGCCTGCATGCCGGACCAGGCCAGGGCGTCGGTGGCGGGCTGGCATTGCGCGAGACGTAGGATTCGAGCAACTGGGTGAAGGCATCCATGCCGTTGGCGGCGATCTGCGCCTTGGGGCACCCCGCCAGTAGCTCCGGGTCGACCAGCGCCACGGCAGCGACCAACCGCTCATCGCGGAACGACTTCTTGAACCCGTCGGCGCCCTGCACGCTGAGCACGGCGTTCTTGGTCGCCTCGCTGCCGGTACCGGCGGTGGTGGGCACGGCGATCAGCGGTACCGCCGGGCCGCGGTAGGGCAGGCCGCGGCCGACGCCTTCCAGGTGATCCATCACCGAATTGCCGGGACGCAGCAGGCCGGCCACCGCCTTGGCCGCATCCAGCACGCTGCCGCCGCCGATGGCGACCACGACGTCGATGGCGTGTGCCCGATGTTCGGCGACGATGGCATCCACCCGCTGCGGCGAGGGTTCGCCCTCGACGGTGACGTGCCGCCAGCTCGTACCCTGCGCCTCGAGGGCCGTGACCAGTTCGCTCCAGCGCGGCGATTCGACGAAGGAGCGCCTGCCGGTGACCACCAGCACGCTCGTGCCGTAGTCGGCGATCAGCCCCGGCAGCAGCCTGAGGCTGCCGGCACTGAAGCGGATGTCCGGCAGGCGGGCAATACGGAAGGCGTCGATACGTTCGGGAAAGGAAGCTGTCATGGCCGGCCCGCTATTCTAGTTGTTGGATGATGCCGAAGCTTTGTCTGAAAAATCGGCGAGCGAAGGAAAGGGCTAGGCCCGTTCCCTACGGGCCAACGCACTTCCCACATCCCTGTGGGTCGCAAGGCAAAATTCAGCGACAAATCGGCAGGAAAGCCGATTTGGGCAGCTCCGCTGCTCGAAGAGCGAGCGACATGGATGTCGCGAGTCTGAAGACGGAGTTTACTGGTGTAAATGAGTATTTTGATCGGACTCGCGCACGAGCTGAATTTTAACGCAGTATGGCCAAGTGCAGCCATTTTTCAGGCATAGCTCAGCGCCAGCGCTCGAGGAGCTGGTAATACCACATGCCGATGGCCAGCAACGGATTGCCCAGGGCGTCGCCGAACGGCACCTTGAGGTGGCGACAGGCGGCGAAGGTGTCGAACTCCTCCATGTGGCCGGCGATCGCCTTGGCCATGATCTCGCCGACGATGTGCGAGGTCGCCACGCCATGGCCCGAATAGCCCTGGGCGTAATAGACCTGGTCGGAAAGCTTGCCGAGCATCGGGATGCGATTGATCACGATGCCCGCCATGCCCTGCCAGGCGTAGTCGATCGGCGTACCGCGAGCTGGGGAAAGGTCGCCTCCAGGCGCGGGCGCAGCTCGGCGGCGATGTCGGGAGAGTCCTTGCCGGAGTAGTTGGCGCCGCCACCGAACAGCAGCCGGCCGTCGGCGGTGAGGCGATAGTAGTCGAGCACGAAGCGGCAGTCGTACACGGCCAGGTCCTGCGGATTGATCGCTTCGGCCAGTCCACCCAGCGGCGCGGTGGTGACGATGCCCAGCGAGGCCGGGAACAAGCGACCGCCAAGGCGGCGGCGCTCCAGCCGGTGATAGGCGTTTCCCGCCAGCAGCACCCGCTCGGCGCGTACCGCACCGTTGGCGGTGACGACCCTGGGGGAGGGGCCGTGTTCGATCCGCTCCACCGGTGAGTCTTCGAAGATCAGCGCGCCCAGCCGTTCGGCCACACGCACCTCGCCCAGGCACAGGTTGAGCGGGTGCAGGTGCAGGTTGTAGCGATTGAGCAGCCCGCCATGATAGCGCTCGGTGCGGATGACGTCGCGGATCTGATGCGTATCGAGCAGCTCGACATGCTCGCCCATGCCGCGCGCCTGGCAGGCGTGGAAATCGGCTCGCAGCGTCTCCATGTGGGAGGGCTTCCAGGCCGCCTGGAGATGCCCCTGCTTGAGATCGCAGGGAATCGCGTACTTCTCGACTCGTTCGCGGATGATACGCTGGCCGCGCCAGCGCAGGTTCCAGACGAAATCGTCGGCGGCCTCGCCCAGGGTGCGTCGCATCTGCTTGCGCATGGCGGCTTCGCCCGAGAGACTGCCGGTGACCTGGCCGCCATTGCGTCCGCTGGCACCCCAGCCGATCTTGTTGGCCTCGATGATGGCCACCCGGTAGCCGCGCTCGGCCAATTCCACCGCCGTGGCCACCCCGGTGAAGCCGCCGCCGACGATGGCGACATCCACCGTCTGCTCGCCTTGCAGCCGAGGATAATCCGACTCCTGATGGATCGTGGCGGTATAGTAGGAAGCGCAGCGCGGCTTGGCCATGGTGACTCCAAGGGTCGTCGAAAATACTCAACGCATGCTAGCACAGCCTCGCCGCTGGGCACGTGCCGATGCGGCGTCTCAGCCACGCTGCGGGGATTTCCGCGAAGGGTGAACTTTGCGCCTCCGGCCTCAGCCGGTAGAATGAGGGTTTTCGCGTTCGGCTCGTCACCGGACTTCTCGCCGGGGCGAAGCAGGCCCTGCTCCGACCGGCTGCCCGCCAGCCCCGCTGCAAGGAATTCTGCTGCAATGAGCTATCAGGTTCTGGCCCGCAAGTGGCGGCCGCGTACGTTTCATGAACTGGTCGGTCAGGAACACGTTCAGCGTGCGCTGGTGAACGCCCTTGACCAAGGGCGTTTGCACCATGCCTACCTGTTCACCGGCACACGTGGCGTCGGCAAGACTACGTTGGCAAGAATACTTGCCAAGTGCCTCAATTGTACCGCCAAGAGCCATGGCGATGATGGCGTCACCTCCACGCCCTGCGGTCAATGCGACAGCTGCCGTGCCATCGACGAGGGACGCTTCGTCGATCTCATCGAGGTCGACGCCGCCTCGCGTACCAAGGTGGAGGATACCCGCGAGCTGCTCGACAACGTGCAGTACGCCCCCACCCAAGGGCGCTACAAGGTGTACCTCATCGACGAGGTGCACATGCTCTCCACCAGCAGCTTCAACGCGCTGCTCAAGACGCTGGAAGAGCCGCCGCCGCATGTGAAGTTCCTGCTTGCCACCACCGACCCGCAGAAGCTTCCCGCCACGGTGCTGTCGCGCTGCCTGCAGTTCACGCTCAAGAACATGCCGCCGGAGCGCATCGTCACCCATCTGGCCAAGGTGCTCGAAGCCGAGGGCATCGGTTTCGAGGAGAGTGCGCTGTGGCTGCTGGGACGGGCTGCCGACGGCTCCATGCGCGATGCCATGAGCCTGACCGACCAGGCGATTGCCTTCGGCCAGGGGCAGGTCCGCCATGCCGATGTCGCCGCCATGCTCGGTACCCTGGACCACCGCCACGTGCTGGCGCTGGTCGAAGCCCTGGCCGATATCGACGCCCCTCGGCTGCTGGCCGAGATCGCCCAATTGGCCGAGCAGGGGCCGGACTTTGCCGCTGTGCTCGACGACATGACCGCCGTACTGCACCGGCTGGCGGTGGCACAGATGGTGCCGGACGCCGTGGACAACGCTCATGGCGATCGCGAGACGATACTGGCATTGGCCTCGCGCTTCACCGCCGAGGACGTCCAGCTCTACTACCAGATCGGCATCCAGGGGCGCGGTGACATGACCCACGCGCCCGACCTGCGCACGGCACTGGAAATGACGCTGCTGCGCATGCTGGCCTTCCGTCCTCAGGGGGTGCCTCAGCCGGCCAGGACGCCCCTGCCGCTGTGTGGAGCGGGTGGCGATGGTACGCCTGCCGCACCCGCGGGCGGTGAGGGCACACCACCGGCCGCTGCCAGCCGCGACGACAACCCGGCATCCACCGATTCGAGTCAGCCGCCTGAACCTGAACCGCCGTCCGGGCCGGCTCCTGTAGCGAGCGCGCCGCAAGCTCGGGTCGAGGCCGACGCGTTGCCGGAGCCGCCTCCGCCCTGGGAAGAGCTGCCAGTCGAGATGGCGGCGCCGCTGGGCGAGGCCTCGCCGGCACCGGCCGAGCCTCAGCTCCAGGCCCAGACCCAGCCTGAGCCCCAGCCGGAAGCGGCGCCTCCATCCATGGAGGAGCGTTTCCCCCAGCCGCCTGCCGACGAGCCGGCTCCCGCACCGCACGATGCTCCCCTACACGGACATGCTCCCCGACACGCACCCATACAAGAGATGGCGGTGGCGACGGAAGAGAGCGACACTGCCGTTCTCGAGGCGCCCGAGCGCCCGAGCGATGCTCCAGCGGTGAAGCCCGAGGCGCAGGCCGCTACAGCCGAGGCGGCGAGCGGTGAGCGCTTCAGCCACGACCGCTGGCTGGACAGCTTCGATGCGCTGGGCCTGGGAGGGCTGACACGCAACCTCGCGGCACACTGCGTGGTCGAAGCCGATGACGGCAACCGGCTGACACTGCGCCTGGACCCGTCGCAGGAGGCCATGAACGCCGAGATCCACGTGCGCCGCGTACAGGAGGCACTGGCGGGCATCGGAATTGCGCGGCAGCTCGTTATCGAGCCGGGGGCGTTGCCCACGCAGGTGGAAACGCCTCGTCAGCGGGCCGATCGAATTGCCGCGGAGCGCCATGCCGAGGCGGTGGCCGCCCTGCACCGCGATCCCCACGTCAAGCAATTGCAGGAAACCTTTGGGGCGCGCCTGATCGAATCGACCGTCAAGCCGGCTGACCTCGCGCCAAGGGCCTGACACCCGACAGTCTTACACTGCCAAGTGAGAGGAACGACCATGATGAAAGGTGGAATGGGCAACCTGATGAAGCAGGCCCAGGAAATGCAGCAGAAGATGCAGCGCGTCCAGGAGGAGATCGCCAAGGCCGAAGTGGTCGGCGAGGCTGGTGCCGGCATGATCAAGGTCACCATGAACGGCCGCCACGACGTGAGCAAGGTGGACATCGACCCCAGCGTCATGGAAGAGGACAAGGAACTGCTCGAGGACCTGCTGGCTGCGGCGGTCAACGATGCCGTGCGCAAGGTCGAGGCCAACTCGCGGGAGAAGATGGAGGAGGCCACGGCGGGGCTCAACTTGCCGCCCGGTTTCAAGATGCCCTTCTGATTCGCCCGAACCGGCTGCGCTCGGCCATGCGGCGTCAACCCTCCTCTAGAGGTATCGAATGAGCTTTTCCCCCCTCGTCGAGAGACTGATGGAATCGCTGCGGGTCCTGCCGGGCGTGGGCCCGAAGACTGCGCAGCGCATGGCCATGCACCTGCTCGAGCGTGACCGCGACGGTGGTCGTCGCCTGGCCGCCGTGCTCGAGCAGGCCATCGACCAGGTCGGTTATTGCCGGCGTTGCCGCACCCTCACCGAGGAGGAGGTCTGTGCCTTGTGCACCAGCGCCCGGCGCGACGACAGCCTGCTGTGCGTGGTAGAGTCGCCGGCCGATCAGCTGGCCATCGAGGAGGCGGGCGGTTACCGTGGCCGCTATTTCGTGCTGCACGGCCACCTGTCGCCCTTGGACGGTATCGGTCCCGAGGACATCGGCCTCGATCAGCTCGAGGCGCGCATCGCCGAGGGGGGCATCAGCGAGGTGATCCTGGCCACCAACCCCACCGTGGAGGGCGAGGCCACGGCGCACTACATCGCTGCTCAGCTGTCGCCCCACGGCGTGACGCTTTCACGGCTGGCCTACGGCGTGCCCATGGGCGGCGAACTCGAATATGTCGACGGCGGCACTCTCAGCCGTGCCTTCAACGGGCGGTTGCCGTTTCGTGGCGATTGATGCCGCGGCTTACCCTACCTGCTGGATGAATGCATGACCCTGACCCCCGAGATACGCTGGATCGACACGCCCGAGGCGCTGGATGCCGCCTGTAACGAAGTGGCCCAGGCCGAGGTGATCGCACTGGACACCGAGTTCTTTCGCGAGAAGACCTTCCATCCGGTTCCGGCCCTGATCCAGTTCTCGGCCGGCGGCCCGGCCTGGCTGGTCGATCCCCAGGCGGTCGATTGTACCGAGGCCTTTCGTCGGCTGCTCGCCGGAGGGGCGCTCAAGCTGCTGCACGCCAGCAGCGAGGATCTCGAAGTGCTGGCCCATTGGGCCGGCGTGTCGGTCGCCCCGCTGGTGGATACGCAAGTGGCCCAGGCGCTGCTGGGCGAGGATCCTGCCATGGGCTACCAGCGCCTGGTGGAGCACTGGACCGGGGAGACGCTGCCCAAGGACGAGACCCGCTCCGACTGGTTGCAGCGTCCGCTGAGCGAGGCCCAGTGCCTCTACGCGGCACTCGACGTGGTGTTTCTGCTCAAGGTCTGGGAGCACCAGCGCGATGCGTTGGATCGATATGGGCGGCGGGAATGGCTTGAGGCCGACTGCCGCGAATTGATGGCCCAGGCGCTGCGCAGCGACGAGGCGGACGGCCAGTGGTACCGCCGCCACCGCCAGCTATGGCGGCTCGCACCTCGTCAGATCGAGGCCTACCGATTGCTGACCACCTGGCGCGAGGGCGAAGCCCGCCGACGCAACCTGCCGCGGGGTTGGCTGGTCAACGACCGAGTGCTGTACGGCGTTGCCGAGCGCATGCCGGAGAATCGCTATCAGCTCGCCGAAGTCGAAGAGATCAAGCCCAGCCTGATCAAGCGGGATGGCGACACCTTGCTGGCGCTGGTCAAGCGCGCCCGGCAGTGCGACGACGCGGAACTGCCGCCGTCGCTGCCGTCGCCCATGGGAGCGGATTACAAGCGGCGCATGAAGGTGCTCAAGCGAGTGGTGAACGAATTTGCCGAACGCCTGGGGCTGGCGCCGGAAGTGCTGATGCGTAGGCGCGACCTGGAAGCGCTGATCGCTGCCGACCTGGCCGGCGAGCCGTTGCCGTTGCCGGAGGGATGGCGCGGCGAGTGCCTTGCGGTCCCGCTCAGGCAGGCATTGGAAGAGGAGGTGGCCCAGTGACGGATGATCGAATGCAAGGTGACAAGATGCTGTGCGAGATATTCAGGAGCTCGCGCAAGGAGGAGATGTATCTCTACGTGGACAAGCGCCAAGGGCTTGCCGAGGTGCCCGCGGTGCTGCTCGAGCGTTTTGGCAAGCCGGTTTCGGTCATGACCCTGATCCTCTCACCGGACAAAACACTGGCCCGGGCCAAGGCGAGCGACGTGATGGCCGCCATCCGCGAGAAGGGGTTCTATCTCCAGTTGCCTCCGGCCAAAGAGGAGTATTTGCTCGATCTTTACCGGACGCCTACGGAATCACGTTACTGATATGCGAGAACGTTTCTGGGAGCGCTTCGATCTCGAGGAACTCACCACTGAGGAGTGGGAAGCGCTTTGCGACGGCTGCGGCCAGTGCTGTCTGCTCAAGTTCCAGGACGACGACAGTGGCGATCTCGCCGTGCTTGGCGTGGCCTGCGAGCTGCTGGACATCGGTAGCTGCCGCTGCAGCGACTACCCCAATCGTCAGGCTCGGGTGCCTGACTGCGCCCAGCTCACCCCACAACGCATCGAGGAGTTCCGCTGGCTACCGAAATCCTGCGCCTATCGCCGTGTGGCGGAGGGGCGTCGATTGGCCGGCTGGCATCCGCTGATCTGCGGCGACTCCGAGCGCGTTCATCGCAAGGGCATCAGCGTGCGGAGCTTCGCTGTCTCCCGGCGGGACGTGCCCGAGGAAGAGCTCGAAGACTACATCATTGCCATTCTGCCTATTGATGGTTGATCCCTCCAAGGTCTGAGCGGGCCTGATGCGGTTCAGCCTCGGCTTGAGCCGTTGGCTTTCGCTCTTGCATCAGCCGCCTGATGCGCGATTTTCACCCTAGCTGCTGATGGTCATTTTCCCCATTCCCCATGATGCTGAGTGTTGCCCTATGTAACTTTGTGTTGCGATCAGGGGCAATGCAAACGGCCTGACTGCCTATGCAAGCGGATGGAGGGGATCATGAAACGGGTATGGATGACAACGGCAGGGCTGGCGTTAGGCGCGGCGATGTCTGCTGGCGCCTGGGCACAGTCGCAGATATGGAATGAGGCGCTCAGTGACGAGGAGATGGCTGCACGCTGGCATGCACTGTTCAGCGAAGGGGCCGTGCTGAGCGATGAAGAGCTCGATGAACTGTTGAAATGGCTGCCGCCAACCGGTGCCGGTTTGGGCCTGGGGGCGGGACTGGATGGCTCCAGGGGGGAGAGGGTGGTGGTCTCGCCCGTACCGGACGCACCTCACCGCCCAACGACGGCGGTGGTGGCGGCGGTGACAATGGTGGTGGCGGCAACAACGGCGGAGGCGGCAACAACGGCGGAGGCGGCGACAACGGCGGGGGTGGCAACAACGGCGGGGGCGGCAACAACGGCGGGGGCGGCGACAGCGGCGGCGGTGGCGGCGGTGGCGGCGGTGGCGGCGGTGGCGGCGGTGGCGGCGACAGCGGCGGTGGTAATGGTGGTAGTGGTGGCGGCGGTTCCGGGGGTGGTGATAGCGGCGGTTCCGGGGGTGGTGATAGCGGCGGTTCCGGGGGTGGTGATAGCGGCGGTTCCGGGGGTGGTGATAGCGGCGGTTCCGGTGGCGGTGGTGATAGCGGCGGCTCCGGCGGTGGTGGTGATAGCGGCGGCTCCGGCGGTGGTGGTGATAGCGGCGGCTCCGGCGGTGGTGGTGATAGCGGCGGCTCCGGCGGCGGTGGTGATAGCGGTGGCTCCGGTGGTGGAAGCAGCGGCGGCTCCGGTGGTGGAAGCAGCGGCGGCGGGTCCGGAGGCGGCAGCAGCGGCGGATCCGGTGGGGGCAGTGGCGGCGGTGCCGGAGGCGGCAACGCCTGAGCGAGCTACAACCATGAACAGATCCGGCCCGGTCCGGATCTGTTCATGTCGTGTTCAAGGCTCCTTGTCGGCGAGTCCCAGCGCCCACAGGATGAAAGCGTCCTGGCGGGCGTTGTCGTACCAGGCCTTGAAACGGCCAGAAGCGCCACCGTGCCCGGCTGCCATGTCGGTACGCAGCAGAATCGGGCCGCGCGCAGTCCCCATCTCGGTCAGCCGCGCATAGAGCTTGGCCGGCTCCCAATAGGGAACCCGTGAGTCGTGCCAGCTGCCCTGGAGAAATAGGGTGGGATAAGGCTGGGGGGCCAGGTTGTCCAGCGGCGAGTAGGCACGGATGCGTTTGCGTGTGTCCGGCTCGTCGGGGTTGCCCCACTCTGTATACTCGGCCGTGGTCAGCGGTAGGTCGGGATTCTCCATGGTGCGCAGTACGTCGACGAAAGGCACGTCGAGCACGGCGGCACAAAAGGCTTCCGGCGCCAGGTTGAGGCTGGCGCCAACCAGTAGTCCACCTGCGCTGGCGCCATAGGCGGCGATGCGCTCTCCATCGCTGAAACCCTGCTCGACGAGCGCATTGCGCGCGGCGAGAAAGTCGCGAAAGCTGTTCTCCTTGTGTTCGAGCTTGCCGGCCAGGTACCACGGCTCGCCCCGGTCTCCACCGCCGCGTACGTGGGCGACGGCGAAGGCGACGCCGCGTGCGAGCAGCTCGAGCCTGGCGACCGAGAACCACGGGTCCAGTACCTCCCCATAGGCGCCGTAACCATAGAGCAGGGTGGGCAATGGATGGCCGGCCAGGTCGGCGCGCATCACCACCGAAACCGGGATTCGTTCACCATCGTGGGCGCGCGCCCAGAGTCGTTCGCAGCACAGATGCTCCGGCTGCAAGTTGCCGTGGATCGGCTGTGACTTCAGCACCTGGCGTTCGCCGCTATCGAGATCGTGCTCGAGCCAGCGGACCGGCATCACGAAGGACTCCTCGCGCAGACGCAGGCGGCGACTGTCGAAATGGGGCACGTCGCCGAGCATCACGCTGCAGGGCGACTCCGGCAACGGCAGTCGCTCGTCGCGGCTGGTGCCATGGCGATCGTCGAGCTCGACAATGCGTATCCGAACCTGGGCCTCGTGATGATCGCGCTCGGTAATGGCCAGCCCCCAGTCGAAGGCCTCGACGTCTTCGAGCGTGGTGTCGTCACGATGCGCGATCAATGGCTCCCATGGGCCATTGAGATCATCTTCGTCGACCACGTCCAGACAAAAGTGCGGTGCGCCGTGGTTGTGCAAGACATAAAAGTGGCCGGGGCGATGCTCCAGGCCGTATTCCACACCCTTCTCCCTGGGGCGAAAGCAGCGCGGTGGCTGTTCCGGCGTCATCGCCGGCAGCAGGTAACACTCACTGGTATCCTTCGAAGCACTCTCCAGTACCAGCCACTGGCGCGAGCGGGTCTTGCCCAGGCCCAGCCAGAACTCGGGGTCGTCCTCGCTCAGCACCAGCACGGGTTCGCCAGCCTGGCCGTCGTCGAGCGGCAGGCGCCAGATGCTGTCGGGGCGCTGGGTGGCATCGTAGCGGGTGAACAACAGCGTCGTGTTGTCTTCCGCCCAGGTCAGTTCCGGGCCGATCTCATCGAGCAGCCGGCGTGGCTCACCATCCGGCAGCGACTTGAGATAGAGTGCAAAACGCTCGTCCCCACTGGTATCTTCGGTCCAGGCCAGCCAACGCTCGTCCGGCGATAGCGCCATGTCTCCCAGCTCGAGATAGTGTTCCGCCGCTGCGCGCGCCTCAAGGTCGAGAAAGACGCTCGTTTCCTCCGCGCTGCCATTGGGATGACGCCACCACACCGGATAGTCGGCGTCGGCTGCCGTTTCGCTCCAGTAGGTGAAGCGATCGAGCGCGGTACGCAGCCCGTGGACTGCCAGCTCGCGACGCGCGAGGTGGCCATGATAGAGCCGCTCGACCAGGCTCTCGAGAGGCCGCATCCAGAGTTGGGACTCCTCGTTGGCCGCTTCGAGAAAGGCCTGGACCTGAGCGTCGTCGCGGTCTTCCAGCCAGTGCCACTCGGGGTCGTCGGCGCGACGGAACCGTTCGACCGGCGAAGGCGAGGGCTCGGAGCGGGACGCAGTGGGAGAGGAGTGATGTGGCGGCTGTGCTTTCATTGGGGCGCGTGTACCATACTCAAGGTGACTTTCCATACTGTACGATCCGTCATTGCGGGCCGTAATGCGAGAATGAGGTATCGATGCTGACATCCGATTCGATGTCCCTACTATGGCTGACCTATCTAGGTTTGTCGCTGGTCGTGCTGGTGACTGGCTACCTGGGCTTGGCCTTCCTGCCGCGCATGTTTCGCTTGCCGATCACCTGGGCGGTAGCAGGCATCCTGTGGATGCCGACTCGCTTTCGTCTGCCGCTGGTGGAAGAGGGGGAATTCTACACTGGCATGGCGCCGGCGGTGGTGGTGGCGGCCGTCGCGTTCCTCGAGCGCAATGCTTCGGGGCTGGTTTCATCGGGACTGCTGGTGGCGGCGGGCGCCATGCTCGGGGTCGCCATAGGCATCTTGCAGGCGTGGTGGTTCCAGGGAGGCCCCACGTCCACTACGACCGGGCAGAGGAAGCCGCAAGGCAAACAAAACCAGGACAACCAGAAGCAGAACGATAACAGCAGGCGCCAACGCCACGGTAGCAGGCAGCCGCCGTCGCCGAGCAAGCGCCGGGAGCCGAAGATCGGCTAGGGAGCCCCGATGGGGAGGGAGTGGAACAAGGTATGGCACTGGCTGGCTGGGCTGGCCGGTAGCCTGATCATCTCGAGTCATTTGATGGCGGCGCCGATCGAAGCGACGCCAGAGGTGCGGGTTATCGTCGACGTTTCCGGCAGCATGCGTCACAACGATCCCGATCAGCTCGCCGCCGAGGCGCTCGAGCTGTTGGTGGCACTGATGCCCAGCGGGGCCAGGGCCGGCGTGTGGACTTTTGGCGAGCGGGTGGCCAACCCGCTGCCGCTGGGGCCGGTCAACATGGAGTGGCGGGATCGTGCCCGGGCGCTGGCTCCGCGACTGGTCGACTATCAACAGTACACCGACATCGAGTCCGCTCTCTACGAGGCTGCCGTGGCCGAACCGGTCGAACGCCAGCGACATCTGCTGTTGTTCACCGATGGCAAGATCGACCTGCCTGCCTGGCGCGGTCGCAAGCCGAACATTGACCAGGCATCGCGCGCAGCGCTGCTCGAAGAGCATGGCCCCTGGCTGGCCGAGGAGGGAGTGGTGGTGCATGCCATTGCCTTCTCCGACGAAGCTGACCTGGAACTGGTGGAGCGCCTTTCGCAGTTGACCGGGGGCTCTCGTCCAAGGTGGCGACTCCCGAAGCGCTGCTGGGTGCCTTTCTCGCTATCGTAGATCGCATCTTTCCCACCGACCGGGCTCCCATCACCGATCAGCGCTTTGTCATCGAGCCGGGCCTGCGTGGCTTCACGGCGCTGCTGTTTCGTGGCGAGGAGGCCCCCGAGCTGGTGGCGCCGGATGGCAGCCGTTATTCCGCCGAGGCGCCCCCCGAAGGCGCCGAGTGGCGTAGCGAGTCCCGTTACGACCTCGTCCATGTGCCCAACCCACAGCCGGGCCAGTGGCGGGTGGAAGGTGCGCCGGGACAGGATAGCCGGATCACTGTCGAATCCCCGCTCAGCTTACAGTTAGCGGGGGTGCCGGATACGTTCTACCTGGGGTTCGATGTGCCGGTAGAGGCCTGGCTCGCCCGTGAGGGAGAGCCGGTCGGAACAGAGGCCCTGCCTGCGCATCTGCGGTTGACGGCGGAATTGCATGACGAGTCGGGCTCGGTCCAGTCGACTGTGGTGCTTCGGCAGCAAGAGGAGCGCTTCGTCGGCCGGCTGCCGGTGCCGGCTCTGGGCGGCACCGCCCAGTTCGTCGTGCGCGCAGAAGGACAGGGATTCCGGCGCCAGCGGGTTCAGCCCGTCAACGTGCTGCCGGCGATAAGTGCACGCCATGACGAAGCCAATCAGCAAGTGCTGCTGAGCGCCGAACATCCGTTGCTCGACCGTGACAATACCCGCCTCCATGGTCAGTTGCAGGGGGCTCATCTCGATGCCGAGGCAGTGGCGGAACGGCGCTGGAGCATGGCCTTGCCCGAGCTGGACACGGCACTCAGCGTGCCGTTGGTCCTGCGTGCCGAAGTGACTCTGGAAGGAGAGACCCGCGAGCTGATCCTGCCACGGCTACTGTTGTTCCCGTCGGTGGCGACGGCGATCGATCAGGTGGATGCCAGCCCAGCCCTGGACGTGGTGCGCTTCCACGAGGAGCTGGCACCGGTGCGCGAGCCACGCGCGACCCAGCGGACGCCATTGCCGGAGCCGGTCGAGCGTATCGTGAGACGCGTGCAGGAATTGCCTGGAGCGGCGCAGGAGCGCTGGCGGGAGTGGCGCCCCATGCTGGCCAAGCCCCTCGAGGACGCCGTGCGCGATCCGCGCCAGAGCTGGCTGCTGCTGGTTGCCGGCATCCTGGCAGTGGGGCTGGTGCTGTTGGCGCTATGGCGAATCGCGCTGAGGCGTCGGCGCGGCGGAGTCCGGGAGGAGCCCCATGTGTGAGCTGTTAGGCATGAGCGCCAACGTGCCTACCGATATCTGCTTCAGCTTTACCGGCTTCCTGCATCGCGGTGGCGGTACCGGCCCCCACGGCGATGGCTGGGGCATCGCCTTCTACGAGGCGGGTGGCTACCGTGACTTTCGCGATCCTCACCCCTCGGTGCGTTCGCCCATTGCGCGGCTGATCTCCGATTATCCGATCAAGTCGCATATCGTCATCAGCCATATCCGGCAGGCCAACGTAGGCGAAGTGCGGCTGGCCAACACTCATCCCTTCACGCGTGAGATGTGGGGGCGAACCTGGTGCTATGCCCACAATGGGCAGTTGCAGGAGTGGCAGACATTGCCGCTGCGCTTCTACCGACCGGTCGGCGATACCGACAGCGAACATGCCTTCTGCTGGCTGCTGGCCACCCTGCGCGAGCACTACCCGAGGCGCCGGCACTCGACCCCTGTAATACGGCGCTGGTCGAGCGGCACCAGGCGCTCTGGCAACTGCTGCATGAGCTGTGCGAAACGCTACGCGCCAAGGGCGTCTTCAACCTGCTCCTGGCCGATGGCGAGTTCCTCTATACCTATTGCTCCACCAAGCTGGCCCACATCACCCGTCGGGCACCATTCGGCAGCGCGGAACTCTCCGATGCCGAGCTGACAGTCAATTTCGCCGAACACACCACCCCTGACGACATCGTTTCGGTAATCACTACCGAGCCGTTGACCTGCAACGAAGCCTGGGCTCGCATGCAGCCCGGCGAGCTGTTGGTATGGCGCCATGGCCGTATCGTGGCTCGATTTCATGCCGGCTCGCATTTCGCCTCGGCATGAGGCTTCCTGTACCGCGCGACTTGCCTTTCTGGGCTTCATTGCCCAGCTTTATAGCTAATATTCTCGACTGTCAGGCATCGGACAGGGGATGAACGACTGTTTCAATCGTTTGTTTTACAGCCGCGTGATGCCTGGTATATCGTAGGCCTTTTGTCACAACAAGAATCGTCGAGGTCAGGAGTGGCCGACCGTATCGACGCTGCTGTGGAGATAGCGCCAATGAGTGAACAAGCCAACGCCGGGATTCTCAACGGCCCCGAGCTGAAGGGAATGGATCGGTATCGATCGCTGATGGATGTCTTCCATGAAGCGGTGAAACGCTTTTCCGACAATCCCGCCTTCACCTGCATGGGCCAGACGCTGACCTTCGCCGAACTCGATCGGCTTTCGGCTGATTTTGCCGCTTGGCTGCAGCATGAGACCGGACTGCAGCCGGGTGATCGGATCGCCATTCAGTTGCCCAACGTGCTGCAGTTCCCGATTGCGGTCTTCGGTGCGTTGCGTGCCGGTCTGGTGGTAGTCAATACCAACCCGCTCTACACCGAGCGCGAGATGGCCCACCAGTTCAAGGACTCCGGCGCTAAGGCGATCCTGATCCTGGCCAACATGGCCAGCAAGCTCGAGAAAATCCTCGACCGCACCGGTATCGAACACGTTCTCGTCACCGAACTCGGCGACATGCACGGCTTTCCCAAGCGCTTCCTGATCAATGCCGTGGTCAAGCACGTCAAGAAGATGGTGCCCTCTTATTCGCTGCCGATGGCGGTGCCGTTCCGCAAGGCGCTCAAGGACGGTGCCTCACGGCAGCATCGCGAAGTCGAGCGCAGCCTCGATGATATCGCCGCGCTGCAGTACACCGGCGGCACCACCGGCCTGCCCAAGGGCACCATGCTCACCCACTGCAACCTGGTGGCCAACATGCTGCAAGCGGATGCGGCTATTGGTCTGGGGCTCGAGGAGGGCAAGGAGGTGGTGATCGCACCATTGCCGGTCTATCACATCTATACCTTCACCGTGAATTGCCTGTTCCTGGTGAAGACCGGCAACCATTCGATCCTGATCCCCAACCCGCGCGACCTGGATGGTTTCGTCAAGGAGTTGCAGAAGGTCAAGTTCTCTGTATTCATCGGCCTCAACACGCTGTTCAATGCCCTGTGCAACCGGGAGGACTTTCGCAAGCTCGACTTCTCCCGCCTCCACTTGACCATCTCCGGTGGCATGGCCCTGACCAAGGCCACGGCAAAGCGCTGGGAAGAGGTGACTGGCTGCACCATCGCCGAGGGCTACGGACTCACCGAGACCTCGCCGGTGGTCAGCTTCAACCCCATCGATGCCACCCAGCTCGGCACCATCGGCAAGCCGGTGGCGGGTACCACCGTCAAGGTGGTGGATGCCGACGACAATACCCTGCCGCTGGGCGAGCCGGGTGAGCTGTGCGTGAAGGGGCCCCAAGTGATGAAGGGCTACTGGAACCTCGACGAAGAAACCGCCAAGGTGCTGACCGACGATGGCTGGTTCCACACCGGCGACATCGCCGTGCTGCAGGAGGATGGCTATATCAGGATCGTCGATCGCAAGAAGGACATGATCCTGGTGTCGGGTTTCAACGTCTATCCCAACGAGATCGAGGACGTGGTCGCTGCGCATCCGGGGGTCGTCGAGTCGGCTGCGGTTGGTGTGCCGGACGAGAGCAGCGGCGAGGCGGTCAAGCTGTTCGTGGTCAAGCGGGACGACAGCCTCGACGAGCAGAGCTTGCGCGAGTGGTGCAAGAAGGAGCTGGCCGGCTATAAGGTGCCTCGTTTCGTCGAGTTCCGCGACGAGTTGCCCAAGACCAACGTCGGCAAGGTGCTGCGACGCCAGCTGCGTGACGAACAGAGCGAGAAGTAGACCCCGGCAACTGCTGGGAGCCGCTCGAGATCGGAATCCGCTTGAGATTGGCCGACCTTCGGCCCGCGGCGTTACAATGACCTGCCCGCTCCGGGACCGGAGCGGGCAGTCTTTCTTGGCAAGAGGAGAGTCGTGAGTACCGCAACCCGTACTGGTTCCGCCAACGCCGCCGACAGAGCCGAGCTGGAGCGCCTGGAGCGCACCCTGGACGAGGTCATGCTGCGCGACCGTGGGGCGTTGGCGCGCAGGCTGAGCGGTCTGGCACGGCGCCTGCGGGAAGGCAAGCCGGTCGACCGTGGCCTGGCCGAGGTGGCACGCAGCGTAGCGCGTTCCCATGAGCTTGCGACAAGTCGAGCGGCCCAGCCGGTCACTTTGCACTACCCGCCCGAACTGCCGGTAGCCGAGCGCCGCGACGAGATCCTCGCTGCCCTGCGCGATCATCAGGTGGTAGTGGTGGCTGGCGAGACCGGCTCCGGCAAGACCACCCAGCTGCCCAAGCTGTGCCTGGAGCTGGGCCTGGGGCGGCGCGGCTTGATTGGACACACCCAGCCTCGGCGCCTGGCCGCACGCTCGGTGGCTGCGCGCCTGGCCGAGGAACTCGAGGTGCCCCTGGGGGAGCAGGTGGGCTACCAGGTGCGTTTCACCGACCAGAGCGGTGACGCCACTCTGGTCAAGCTGATGACCGACGGCATCCTGCTGGCCGAGACCCGGCATGACCCGGACCTGACCCGCTACGAGGCGATCATCATCGATGAGGCCCACGAGCGCAGCCTCAATATCGATTTCCTGCTTGGCTACCTCAAGCGGCTGCTGCCGCGCCGGCCCGACCTCAAGGTGATCATCACCTCGGCCACCATCGACGTGGCGCGCTTCGCCGAACACTTCTCCCTGCCCGGGGGCGATGGCAAGCCGCAGCCCGCCCCGGTGGTGGAAGTCTCGGGACGTACCTACCCGGTGGAGGTGCGCTATCGGCCGCTGGTGCGCGAGGTCGAGGACGAGGCCGACCGCACCCTACAGGAGGGCATCCTCCACGCGGTGGAGGAGATCGAGCAGGTCGAGCGCGACAAGCGCTGGTTTCACGGGCCCCGTGACATCCTGGTGTTCCTGCCTGGCGAGCGCGAGATTCGCGAAACCGCCGATACCCTGCGGCGTGCCGATCTCAAGGGCACCGAGATCCTGCCGCTCTATGCGCGGCTCTCCAACGCCGAGCAGAATCGCGTGTTCGCGCCCCACGCCGGGCGGCGTATCGTGCTGGCGACCAATGTCGCCGAAACCTCGCTCACCGTGCCCGGCATTCGCTACGTGATCGACCCGGGGCTGGTGCGCATCAGCCGCTACAGTTACCGGGCCAAGATCCAGCGCCTGCCGGTGGAGCCGGTCAGTCAGGCCAGCGCCGACCAGCGCAAGGGACGCTGCGGTCGCGTGGCCGAAGGCGTCTGCATTCGCCTCTACGACGAGGAGGACTTTCTCTCCCGTCCCGAATTCACCGACCCCGAGATCCGCCGCACCAACCTGGCCTCGGTCATCCTGTCGATGCTGTCGCTGCTGTCGTTGAAACCCGATGATATCGAGCAGTTCCCTTCGTCGACCCGCCCGATCCACGCTTCATCAAGGACGGCTTCCGCCTGCTGTTCGAGCTGGAGCGGTGGACGAGGGCAACCGTTTGACCGATGTGGGGCGCAAGCTCGCCCGCCTGCCCATCGATCCGCGCCTGGCGCGCATGGTGCTGGCCGGGGATGAGCAGGGCGGCCTGCGTGAGGTGCTGGTCGTGGTGTCGGCGCTGGCGGTGCAGGACCCGCGCGACCGTCCGGCGGAGAAGCGCGAGGCCGCCGACCAGGCCCATCGCCGCTGGCAGGACCCGGACTCCGATTTCGTCGCCCTGCTCAACCTGTGGCAGGGCTTCGAGGCAGCCCGCGAGGAGCTCTCCGGCAACCGCCTGCGGCGCTGGTGCAAGGAACACTACCTCAACTATCTACGCTTGCGCGAATGGCATGACACATTCCGCCAACTGCGCCAGCTGCTGCGCGAGATGGAGATCGAGGTGCCGCCTCCCGCACCGCTGCCCGAGCCTGGGCAAGACGGAGAAGGGCATGACCAGGCTCGTCAGCAGGCGCGCCGCCAGAGTGCCGTGCAGCTGCACAAGGCATTGCTGCCGGGATTGCTGTCGCACTTGGGCATGCTGACCGAGAATCGCGAATACCTGGGCGCGCGCAACCGCAAGTTCGTCATCCACCCTGGCTCCGGCCTGGCCAAGAAGTCGCCCAAGTGGCTGATGGCCTTCGAACTGGTGGAGACCACCCGGCTGTTTGCGCGTACCGTGGCGAAGATCGAGCCGCAGTGGATAGAGCCCGTGGCCGGGCATCTGGTCAAGCGCAGCTACAGCGAGCCGCACTGGGAGATGAAACGTGCCCAGGTGGTGGCCAAGGAGCAAGTCACCCTGTTCGGTCTGCCCATCGTGGCCGGCCGCAGCGTGCATTATGGGCCTATCGCACCGCGCGAGGCGCGCGAGCTGTTCATCCGCCGTGCGCTGGTGGAGGGCGAATTTCGCACCAAGGGGAGTTCTTCGACTACAATCGCGCTCTGGTAGCGGAGGTCGAGGATCTCGAGGACCGGGCTCGCAGGCGCGACATCCTGGTCGACGAGGAAACCCTGTTCGCCTTCTACGACGAGCGGATTCCCGACGACATCGTCAACGGCAAGGGCTTCGAGGCATGGCGCAGGAAAGCCGAAGCCCTGGATCCGAACGTTCTCAAGTTCGATCGTGCCGCCCTGCTGGCGCGGGAGGCCGAGGAGGTCACCCAGGCGCAATATCCGGACGAACTGGTGCTCGGTGGGGTGCGTTATCCGCTCGAGTATCGCTTCGAACCCGGCGCGCCGGACGACGGTGTGACGCTGACGGTACCGGCAGCCATGCTGCCCCAATTGCCAAGCGCACGCCTCGAGTGGCTGGTGCCGGGGCTGCTGCGGGAGAAGTGCATTGCCCTGCTCAAGTCGTTGCCGAAGGCAATTCGTCGCCAGGTGGTACCGATTCCCGACTGGGTCGATGCCGCGTTGGAGACGCTGACGCCCGACGACGTACCGCTCACCGAGGCGCTGGGCGAGTTCCTGCGCCGGCGTACCGGAGTACGGCTGCATCCCGACGACTGGCGCACCGATCAGCTCGAGCCGCATCTGATCATGAACGTGCGAGTTGTCGACCATGAAGGCAGGCCGCTGGGCCAGGGGCGCAACGTGCGCGAGCTCGAGCGTCGCTTCGAAGCCGCGGCGGGCGAGGGCGCCCGGGCTCTGGCCGCCGAGGTTAGCGAAGCGCCGGAAGTGGGCGGCCTGCCCGAAGCGCCGCTGCCCGAGTCACGCGTGACGACCCAGGCGGGAATTCGGGTCGAGGCGTACCCGGCGCTGGTGCCGGAGGGTGGCGCCTTCCGCGTCGAGCTGTTCGATCACCCGGGCAAGGCTGAGCAGGCCCATCGCCGGGGCGTGGTCAGGCTGGCCATGGCCCGCCTGCCGGATCAGGTGCGCAGCATCCAGCGTCTCAAGGGGCTCGAGACATGTGCCTTGCTGTTTGCCAAGGTGGGCAGCAAGCGCGAGCTGTTCGACGATGTGGTCGAGGCGGTTTTCGCCCGAACCGTGGCCCAGGCGCCGTTGCCACGCTCGGCCGCCGAACTCGAGACACGACTCGAGGCGACCCGGGCCGAGCTGGTGCCTGCTGCCGAAGCGCTGGCCGCGACGCTGAAGCGAGCGCTCGAAGGCCATCTGGCCGTGACCAAGGCACTGAAGGGCAACCTCAACCTGGCCCTGGCCCTGGTATACAGTGATCTCAAGGCCCAGATGCAGCGGCTAGTGCATCCCGGCTTCGTCAGCGAGGCAGGGGAGTGGCTGGAGGAGTATCCGCGCTACATGGAAGCGGCACTGATCCGGCTGGAGAAGGCACCACGTGAGCGCATGCGCGACCAGATGCACATGCAGGACGTACAGGACTTCGAGGCGAGGCTGGCCGCACGGCGGGAGAGCCAGCGCCGCGGCGGCCACGAGGATCCCGAACTGGTGGAGTTTGGCTGGTGGATAGAGGAACTGCGCGTGTCGCTGTTCGCCCAGCAGCTCGGCACCCGCATGCCGGTTTCGGTCAAACGTCTCGAGCGGCGTTGGGCGGAACTGGTGGGGCATGGTCAAGGCTGAACTTGGCGTGCCGATAAACGAGACATGAGGCATCGGTTTGCCGATGCACGACCAGCGGCGAGCAGGCCGCACGAGGGAGATGATATGACAGACGTCGTGATTACCGGTACGGGACTCTTCACGCCGGAGCACGCCATCGACAACGATGCCCTGGTAGCCTCGTTCAACGCCTGGGTGGATGCCGAGAATGCGCGCCACGCTGCCGCCATCGAGGCCGGCGAACGCGAGCCGCTGTTGCACTCCAGCAGCGAGTTCATCGTCAAGGCTTCGGGCATCCACAGCCGCTTCGTCATGGATGCCGCGGGTATCCTCGATCCCGAGCGCATGCGTCCGCGGCTGCCGCAGCGCGGCAACGACGAACCCTCGATCCAGTGTGAAATGGGTCTCAAGGCGGCACGGCAGGCACTCGAGGCCGCCGGTGTCACTGCCAGCGACATCGACATGGTGATCGTGGCCTGCTCCAATCTGGAGCGTCCCTACCCGGCGGTGGCGGTGGAGTTGCAGGCGGCTCTGGGCACCCAGGGACACGCCTTCGACATGAACGTGGCCTGCAGTTCGGCGACCTTTGCCATCGACCTGGCGGCGGGCGCCATTCGCGGCGGCAATGTCAAGCGCGCCCTGGTGGTCAGCCCCGAGATCTGCTCGGCCCACCTCAATTTCCGCGACCGCGACAGCCATTTCATCTTCGGCGATGCTTGCACCGCCATCGTGATCGAGGATGCCGCTCTTGCCACCGCCGAGGAGCGCTTCGAGATCCTGGGTACGCGTCTGATCACGAAATTCTCCAATGCCATTCGCAACAATGCTGGTTTCCTCAACCGGGTCACCGACAGCGACCCGCTGGCCAGCGACAAGCTGTTCGTCCAGGAGGGACGGCGTGTGTTCAAGGAGGTTTGTCCCATGGTGGCGGCCCTGATCAACGAGCATCTGGCCAGCCTCGGGCTCTCCGGCGAAGCGCTTTCACGGCTCTGGCTGCACCAGGCCAATCACCATATGAATGACCTGATCGCACGCCGTGTGTTGGGGCACGATCCCGAGCCGGGCCAGGCGCCGATCATCCTCGATCGTTACGCCAATACCAGCTCGGCAGGCTCGATCATCGCCTTCCACCTCCATCGCGCCGACCTATCGTCAGGTGCGCTGGGGGTGGTCTGCTCGTTCGGCGCCGGGTACAGTGCCGGCTGCGTGGTGCTGCGTCGTCTGTGACGCGGCACCTCACGACAAAACATGAGGAGACCTATCCGATGGTCGTGAAGCAGACCGGCTTTATCTCTCGCTTCCTGGTCGCCCTGGCGGCTCTGGCCATGTTGGCGGGTTGTGCCGGCCGGGTAGCGGTGGAGGACCGTCACCCCGATGACCCCTGGGAAGGCTTCAACCGCCGGGTATTCACCTTCAACGAGGCGATCGACCGGGCTGTGCTCAAGCCGGTTGCGCGCGGCTATCGCGCCGTGACGCCTCAACCGGTGCAGACCGGGGTCGGCAACTTTTTCTCCAACCTGGGCGAGATTCGCACCACGCTCAACAGCCTGCTGCAAGGCAAACCGGCCAATGCCGGGCTGTCCACGTCGCGTTTCCTGATCAACTCCACCGTGGGGATCGCCGGGCTGTGGGACTTCGCTACCCACATGGGCATCACCGCCGAGAAGGAGGATTTCGGCCAGACTCTCGGCGTCTGGGGGGTTGGCGAAGGGCCCTATCTGGTACTGCCGCTACTGGGGCCCAGCACGGTGAGGGACACCTCCGGCTTGCCGCTGGACATGTATACCTATCCGCTGACCTATGTCGAGGATGACAAGGTGCGCTATGGCCTGACCGCGCTGCGTATCGTCGACGTGCGGGCCGGCTTTCTCGACCAGGAGGAGTTGATCCGCGGAGACCGCTATGTCTTCATTCGCGATGCTTACCTGCAGCGTCGGCGCTTCGAGGTCAGCGACGGCGAACTGGGTGACGACCCCTTCGCCAGCGACGATTTCGATTTCGATTTCGACGACGCCGATTTCGACGACGCCTTCGACAATGCCGAACCCGCCGATTGAGGCCTGAGCCGATGGATGCAGCCAAGCCGTTGATCGGCCTACTCGATGAGCCCGGTGCCTACCGCGACGCCCTGGCCGATACCATCGCGCGCGACGGTCTGGCGGTGTTCGCCGCGGAGCGCCTGGAGGATCTGCCCGCGGACACCGTGCTGGTCGTGGCCCATGCCCAAGCCATTCCCAGCCTGGAGTGGGCCAGCCTGACGGAACGTCTGCCCACCGTCGTGGTCAGCGACTCACGTCTCGACGCCGATTTGCTGACGGCGGTCGACGTGGGGCTGGTGGATTACGTCGTCGAGCCGATGCGTCATGGTCAGCTTCTGCGGCGCATGATCCGCAAGGCGATCGAATTGCGGCAGTTGGAAGACGAGCGCAATCATGACCGCGAGCGTCTGGCGCAGCTCAACATGCATTTGGAGGAACTCAACGAGAGCCTGGAGACGCACCTGGCGCTGTTGCGGCTCGACCAGCAGGCCGGCGGTCATATCCAGCGCAAGCTGTTGCCGCCGCATCCCCAGACCATCGGCGGCGTGTCTTGCGATTACTGGCTGATCCCCTCGCTCTACCTGTCGGGGGACTTCCTCGACTTCCAGCGTTTTGACGAGCGCTACACGCTGTTCTACTTTGCCGATGTGTCCGGCCATGGAGCCTCGTCCGCCTTCGTCACGGTACTGCTCAAGTATCTGTTCAATCGTTGGCTCGGCGAGTGGGACGCCAAGCAGCCGGAAGAGCTGCCGACACGCTGGCTCGCCGCGCTCAACCGGGAACTGCTCGATACCGGCATCGGCAAGCATGCCACCCTGTTCGTCGGGGTCATTGACCAGCAGCTGCATGAGCTTCACTATTCGCTCGGCGCCCAGTTGCCGAAACCCTTGCTGGTGGCCGATGGCAAGGTGGTCGAGCTGCCGGGAGAAGGGATGCCGGTAGGCCTGTTTCCCAACGTGGAGTATCCACGTTTGACGTATAGGTTACCGTCGAACTTCCGGTTATGGTTGTGTTCGGATGGAATACTGGAGTGCCTGCCGGGCGACACGCTCGACATGCGGCTCAGGGAACTCGAGCGACGTGTTCTGAACTGTACGACGTTGGAACGACTTCGTGACAGCCTGATGCTGGATATTCCCCCCGACATCGATGCCGAAGGGGATGGCGGCGGACAGGAACTGCCCGATGACCTGACGATCATGATGTTGAGCGGATTTGGCAATGATCACGAATGAAGGCCGCGTCCAGGCGGCGTTCGATTCCGGTGTCTTCGTGCTCAAGCTGTGCGGCGACGTACGCTTGACGCTCTGTGCGACACTCGATACCCAGGCCCAGCAGCTGGCACGCACGCCGGGCCTGCAATCGCTGATAATCGATCTGCGCGAAGCCACCAACGTGGATTCCACCGCCCTGGGGTTTCTGGCCAAGGTCGCCATGGCGGTAAAGGATCGGATTCTCTACAAGCCGACCATCGTAGTCGACAACCCCGACGTCAAGCGCATGCTCGAGGTGATGGGTTTTGCCCAGTACTTCGCCATGATGGAAACCCCCCTGACCGAAGCCAGCGAACTCTGCGACCTGCCCGAGGTACCGGCCGACATGGAGGAGATGCGCAAGCGTATCCTCGAGGCACACCGCATCCTGATGCGCATGAGCGAGCATAACCGCGAGGAGTTCCAGCCGCTGGTGGAGATGCTCGAGGCGCAGGAAACCTCGCACAGCGACAAGCCCTGATCCCCATCCTCACGGCAGGCGCAGCACGGGGGATCGTGCGCTACGCCTGGCGTTGCTTGCATGATGCAGCGTCACGGCGCCGATGCGCTTATCCCCGGCGCAGCTCGCCCAGCAGTTTCTCCAGCTTGCGCTGATCGTCGGCAAACTTGCGTATCCCTTCGGCCAGCTTCTCCGTGGCCATGGCGTCCTCGTTCATTTCCCAGCGGAACTCGGCCTCGTCCTGTGGCTCGGGAGGTGACGTTTCGGCATCGACCGGGGTCAGCCGGCGCTCCAGTCGGTCATGGCTTTCCGCCAGCTCGCCGAGCAGGGCCGGGGAGATGGTCAAGCGGTCGCAGCCGGCCAGGGCGAGGATTTCGCCCGTGTTGCGGAAGCTGGCACCCATCACGATGGTCTTGTAGCCATGGCCCTTGTAGTGCTCGTAGATGCGTTTCACCGACTTGACGCCCGGGTCGTTGTCGCCGCTGAAATCGGCATCCGGCCACTTGGCCCGGTTCCAGTCGAGGATGCGTCCGACGAACGGAGACACCAGCGTGACGCCGGCATCGGCGCAAGCCTGGGCCTGGGCGAAGCTGAACAGCAGGGTGAGGTTGCAGTGGATGCCTTCGCGCTCCAACTGACGAGCGGCACGGATGCCCTCCCAGGTCGAGGCGATCTTGATCAGAATGCGCTCGGGACCGATGCCGTGACGGTCGTAGCGCTCGATGAGCGAGCGTGCCCGGGCCAGGGTTGCCTCGGTATCGAAAGAGAGGCGTGCGCTGACCTCGGTGGACACGTAGCCGGGCACCAGACCGCTGATCTCGCTGCCGATCTCGACCGCCACGGCATCCAGGGCATCGTCGATGTCGGTGGCCTGGCGGGCGATCTCGGCGAGCCGCTCGCGACGCTCCTCGTGCTGGGCGGCCTGCAGGATCAGTGAAGGGTTGGTGGTCGCATCGGTGGGCTGGAAACGGCGAATGGCCTCGATGTCGCCGGTGTCGGCGACGACGGTACTCATCGTCTTGAGTTGGCTAAGCAGGTCCTCTGCCATGCATCTTCCTCGGTGAGTGGTGGTCCTGTCACTTTAGCAAGGCCATCGCTTCTTCTGCATCCTGCGAGTGAGGTTGCGTGAGCAGCACGCGTGGCTCCCACACTTGGGCTGCTTCGATGGAATCCTGCAGATGTCGGGAGTCGCGAGAGTCGATGACGAAGCGTCCAGCGTGGGCTCGCATCCGCTCGGCCTTTTCACGCAGCGAGTGGGCATCCTGGGTGGAGAGGCTCACCAGGCGGCCGTTGTCCCGGGTGACTGCCGTCATCTCGTCCATGGCTCGGTTGAGCTTGCCGATGCCGTCATGCTGATCTTGGGAGGCATGGTCGATCTGCTCCATCAGTCGCTGGACTTCGGCGATGGAGTCAACGATTGCCGCCATGCCATGGCTGGCATCGCTCGACAGTGCATTGCCTCGTTGAACGCTGTCGCGCGATGCCGTCAGCAGGTGGCGAATCTGGTGGGCAGCTTCGGTGCTGCGCGAGGCCAGTGAGCGCACTTCGCCGGCGACGACGGCGAATCCACGCCCTTGATCGCCGGCACGCGCCGCCTCGACCGAGGCATTGAGAGCCAGTAGGTTGGTCTGGAAAGCAATGGTGTCGATCAGGTCGACGATGGCATTGACCTGGCTGGCGTGCTCATGGATCTCTTCCATGGTGCCCACGAAGCGCTCCATGACGGCTTCACCCCGCCTGGCCCTGTCGAGGGCCATGTTGGCAAGCTGGCTGGCCTGGTTGGCGCTCTCGGCATTGTGCGTCACGTTACGGGTTAGCTCGTCCAGGTGAGTGGTGGTGTAGTCAAGAGCGGTTCCCTGCTGGCGGGTCTGTGAGGCAAGTGCCTGGTTGCTCTGAGCCAGCCGCTCGGCACTGTCGAGCACGTGCTGGCTGGTACCGTGAAGGTGGCTAACCGTGAGTACGAGGGACTGCTGCATGCCCGCCAGCTCCTGGAAGAGCTGGCGAACCTCCCTGAGGCCGTTCACTGGAATGGTGCCGGTAAGGTCGCCGCCGGCAATGGCGCGGAAATGCCCGATGATTGCCTGAAGCGGCGCGAGAACGTAGCGCTGGCTCAGCCAGGCCATGAGCAGCAGGACGCCCGATGCCAGCATCAATCCAATCGCCAGCAACCATCCGAATCGCTTGGCCTGCCGTTCTGCATCGTGCAGCAGGATAACGCCCTGCCGATCGGCAACGGCATAAAAGCGCCGGGCACTTTCCGTCAGTGCCTGACTCAGCTCGACCGCTTCCAGCGTCAGCTGACGATAATGGCTGCGATCCCCCGTCCGGATTGCCGAGAGTTGCTGCTGCATGATGTCGATCAAGCGTTCGGCCTGAGCGTCGAGCGCGTCACGCAGGGCCGGGTGTGGTGTCGATTGCGTGGCATCCATGAAGGCCCTGCGCGAAGCCTGCATTTCGTCGAGTTCGTCCTCTACGGCCTGCAAGGCGGCGATCGGATCGCCCAGGGAAGGGCGTAGCTGCCTTTCCAGGGCCCGGTCCATCCGGTTGAGGCCTTCCAGACTGGCCACATGCAGTCGATTCAGCATCGAGGCCTGCTGTACGTTGAGCCGCTCCAGCTCGGCCAGGTCATGCCGGCTTTGCTGCATCACGTTCCAGGTCAAAAGCGCGAAAGCCAGCAGCAGCAGTGTCACCAGGGCCAGCATGGCGTAACTGACATGGCGGATCGAGGTATCCAGTCGGCGCATTACTTGGGGTCCCTACGAAGTGTTGGTTGTCGTTGCACTCGAGGGACATGGTAGAAAGCTAATATTTCAGTTCGTGGCACAGGGACGAACTAATTAACGTGATGAGTCCTAATTAATGTGAGGAATGCTGGGGTAAATCGCTGTCTCACCATGCTAGTATCATTAGCCACCTATCATTTATGTATCGCAAGAGAGTTGCCTTGACCCTATCTCCTCGACGCGTGGCACTACTGGTGGCTATCAATACGGCTCTGGCTCCTTTTGCCATCGATGCCTACCTGCCAGCCATGGCATCGCTGGCCGACAGCGTTGGTGCCAGCATTCATCATGCCGAACTCTCCATCAGCGTGTTCATGGCCGGTTTCGCCATCGGCCAGCTGCTGTTCGGCCCGGTATCCGATCGGCTGGGGCGCAAGCCTGTCCTGCTCTCGGGGCTGGTGGTGTTCCTGCTCGCGAGCCTCATGCTGGCCACGGTCGGTTCGCTCACGGAACTGTTGGCCTGGCGCTTCGTGCAGGCGCTGGGGGGAGGGGCCTGCGTGGTCAACTCGACGGCCATCGTGCGCGACTGCTTCAGCGGCAGACAGGCGGCAAGTGTCATTTCCACCATGGCCATGATCATGATGCTGGCACCGCTGGTGGCGCCGCTCGTCGGCAGTGGGCTGCTATACCTGGCCGATTGGCAGTTGATCTTCATCTTTCTGGCCGCCTATGCAGCGTTCCTACTGTGGCTGATGTCGACCCGGCTGCCCGAAACCCGCGATCCGAACCAGCCCACGGCCTCGCTGGGCCAGGTGCTGGTCAATTACGTGAGCGTGCTGCGCCATCGCGAGGGACTGGGCTACATCTGTGCGGTGGCAGCCTCCTTCGGCGGGTTGTTTGCCTTCGTTACCGCCTCGCCTTACGTCTATATGGATCATTTCGGCCTTACGCCGGCCACCTATCCTTTCGTGCTGGGTGCCAACGTCATCTTCATTGCGCTCTCAAACCGGATCAACATCCATCTGCTACAGACGCGAACCCCCCTGCAGAATCTCTATCTGGGGCTTGTTCTGCAACTGGTAGCAGTGGTGTGCCTGGTGGTGGTGGTCATGGCCGGGCTGGCCTCGCTGCCGGTGGTCGTGCTGCTGGTCATGCTCTATTCGGGAATGATCGGGCTGATCTCGCCCAATGCCATGGCGTTGCTGCTGGATCGCTTCGGTCACATGAGCGCCACCGCCACGGCGCTGATGGGTGCGGCCAAGTTCGGCGCCGCGGCGTTGGCGGGCATCATGGTGGGCGCCTTCGAGATCGAGAATCTATGGCCCATGGTGCTGACCATGCTGGCAGCCTCGCTGTTCGGCAATGTCATGCTGTCACGGCTGGCTGGGCGGCCCGTGCATGCCTGAGATCTTCCTGCACTGGCTAGACATGGCACCGTTGACCTGGTTCGGATGCGCGCTGGTGCTGGCCTTGGGTGCCTTCGTGCAGCGCGCCACCGGCTTCGGCCTGGCGGTCATCGGTGCGCCGCTGTTGTTGATGCTCGAGCCGCGTCTGGTGCCGGTGATCCTGGTGCTGTTCGGGCTTACCGTATCGCTGATGACGGTGCGTCACTATCGTCATGAGGTTCGCCTCGGTGAGATCGGCATGGCGCTGCTGGGGCGTCTTCCCGGCAATGGTGTGGGGCTCTGGCTGCTGCTTGCCGCCCCCATGGCGCTGCTTGAGAAGCTGATCGCCGCAAGCGTACTGTTCGCCGTGGCGGTGACGCTGTTTCGTTTCCGCCTGCCGGTCAACCGCGTGAGCCTGTTCGGTGCCGGCGTGGTGTCGGGCATCTTCGGTACCGTGGCCGCCATCGGCGGGCCACCCATGGTGCTGCTGATGCATGGTCTGGCGCCGGATCGGCTGCGCGGCAATCTATCCGCCTTTTTCATCATTACCGCCAGCCTGACGCTCGCCACCCTGGCGCTGGCTGGCCAGGTGCGCCTGTGGCACTTGGGCCTGGCGCTCACTTTCCTTCCGGCGGTGCTGGCCGGCAACGCTCTGGCCAATCGTATCGCCCACCGCCTCGACCGGCGTCGGCTGCAGGGCGCTTCGCTTTCGCTGTGTACCCTGGCGGCGTTGGGCTTGCTGCTTTAGGGCGCTCGTTACGATCCGTTCACTTGTCATCTTTCTGCAATCAAGTCGCCGCAGAATCACTCCTGCGAATGGCCAATGAGCCAACACGACACCGCCAGGCCTTGGGTCTGCCGGATCAAAACGCAGAGAGGATAGTGAAGATGAGCTTCAAGAAGAGCACACTGAGCATGGCGATCGCCGCTTCCCTCGCCGTCGGTTTCTCGACCGCCGCCCAGGCCCGCGACACCATCCAGATCGCCGGTTCCTCCACTGTGCTGCCCTTTGCCAGCATCGTTGCCGAGGAGTTCGGTGCTTCCTTCCCCCAGTTCAACACTCCGGTGGTCGGCTCTGGTGGTTCCAGCGGTGGCCTGCGCCAGTTCTGTCAGGGAGTGGGCGAGAACACCATCGATATCGCCAACTCCTCCCGTGCGATTCGCTCAGGAGAGATCGAGAGCTGCAACGCCAGCGGCGTCAACGACATCCTCGAAGTCATGTTCGGCTACGACGGTATCGTCTTCGCCTCACGTATCGATCGTGGCGAATTCGCCCTGACCCCGCAGCACGTATTCGCTGCTGCAGCTGCACAAATTCCTCAGGACGGCCAACTGGTCGACAACCCCTATACCCGCTGGTCCGAGATCGACAGCGACCTGCCTGACCAGGAGATCGTGCTGGTCATCCCGGCCTCCAACCACGGTACGCGTGAGGTCTTCGAAGAGAAGGTGCTCCACGCCGGCTGTGACAGCTACGCCGAGATCGATGGCGACGCCTGTAATAGCTTGCGTGGCGACGGCCGCATCATCGAGATCGCTGGCGATTACACCGAGACCCTGGCGCGCCTCGATGCCCAGGCCGAAGCGGTCGGTGTATTTGGCTTGAGCTTCTACGATCAGAACCGCGATCGTCTGCAGGTGGCCACCGTCGACGGTGTGACCCCGAGCCTCGAAACCATCGGCTCCGGTGAATACCCGGTATCGCGTCCGCTGTACTTCTACGTCAAGGGTGAGCATCTCGATATGGTCCCCGGCCTGGCCGAGTACACCGAGTTCTTCCTCAGCGACGCTATCTCCGGTTACGGCAGCCCGCTGGAAGATGCCGGTCTGATCCCGATGGATGATGATGAGCGTGCCCAGGCACTGGAACAGTTCCAGGCTCGCACCGCCGTGTCCGCCGAGTAAGCCAGGCGCGGTGCCACGGGGGGCGGTGGTACCGCCCCCGACCTGTACGCAAGAGCGTAAGCTGGAGAGACGATGAACCTTGTCTTGATCGCTACCGTGCTGATTGTAATGGCGTTGGCCTATCAGATAGGGCTTTCGCGCAGCAGGGCGGTGGCAAGCGGTGGGGTGCGGCTGCATTCCCGACCCGGCTATTATGGCGTGCTGGTAGCCCTCTGGTGTGGGCTGCCGGCACTGCTGCTGTTTGGTGTTTGGCTGCTGCTCCAGGACGCCATCATCGAGATGCTGGTCATTCACCAGCTACCCCCGGAGCTGGCCGGTCTGAACGAGCGCGAGATGCAGGTGCTGATGCGCCGTATCGGTGCGCTGGCTTCCGGTCAGGGGGTAGCCGGTGAGGTGGGAGCCTACGAGGTTGCCGCCGCCCAGCAGATGTCCCGCCTCGAAAGCATGGGACGGCTCGCCATGTTCGCGAGTATGGCCGTCTTGGCTGTCGTCGGCCTGGTGCTAGCTCAGCGGCGAATCTCGCCGCAGATGCGGGCGCGCAATCATGTCGAGCGTGTGATCACGGCGCTGCTGGCGCTCAGTTCCGGTGTCGCTATTCTGACCACGGTGGGTATCGTCCTGTCGCTGCTTGGTGAAGCGGTCCATTTCTTCAGCTATATCAGTCCGGCGGAGTTCTTCTTCGGCACGGTGTGGAATCCGCGCTTCAGCAGTGCCGGTAGCGGGGGGCAGGGCCAGTTCGGTTTGCTGCCGCTGCTGTGGGGCACCGTGATGATCAGCGTGATCGCCCTGCTGGTGGCGATCCCGCTGGGCCTGATGACCGCTATCTACATGGCCGAATATGCACCGCCTTGGCTGCGCAGCGTAGCCAAGCCGGTCATTGAGGTCCTGGCCGGTATCCCCACGATTGTCTACGGCTTCTTCGCCTTGATCGTGATCGGTCCCTTCCTGTCGGGGCTGGGTGATCTGATAGGCATCAATATTCGCGCCACGAGCGCCCTGACGGCAGGGCTGGTGATGGGGATCATGATCATCCCCTTCGTCTCCTCGCTATCCGACGACATCATCACTCAAGTGCCCAAGTCGCTGCGCGACGGCGCACTGGGTCTCGGCGCAACGAAGTCGGAGATGATTCGTCAGGTGGTGCTTCCCGCGGCCCTGCCGGGGATCGTCGGCGCTTTCCTGCTAGCCGCGAGTCGAGCCATCGGCGAGACGATGATCGTGGTCCTGGCGGCCGGCAACAATCCCGTCTTGCATGCCAACCCCTTCGAGGCCGTATCTACCATCACCGTTACCATCGTCAACCAGCTGACCGGCGACATGGACTTCTCCAGCCCGCAATCGCTGGTGGCCTTTGCCCTCGGCCTCACGCTGTTCGTCATCACCCTCGGGCTCAATGTCATCGCCCTGGTGGTGGTACGCAAATACCGTCAGCAATATGAGTGACGTCTCGTGACTGCTACGAACCTAGAAATTGCCGATAGCCGGCGTCGCCAGCGCCTCGATGCCATCCAGCGGTCGCTGAATGCACGCCATGCTCGAGAGCGCCGCTTCCGCTTGCTGGGCCTGGGCGCCGTCATCACTGCCATGGTCCTGGTGGCGATCCTGTTTGCCAGCATCCTGGTGCGTGGGGTGCCCGCCTTCTGGCAGGCCACGCTCACTCTCGACATCTATCTCGATCCGGAGGTGATCCAGGTCGACGAGCGACCGGTACGTGAGCGAGGCGAGAGCCCGGCACAGTATCGGGAGCGTGAACTCGCCTGGCTGAACCAGCTTGGTATGGTCAACTGGAACGCCCTGATCGACGAGGCGCTGAAAGCCCAGCTGCCTGGTGAGATCGAGTCGCGTCAGACCCGCGATCTGCGTGCACTGGTGGCCTCCGGCGAACGCTTTGCCCTGCGCAATCGTGTCATCGAGAATCCCGATCTGATCGGTCAGACTGTCTCCGTCAAGCTGCTTGCCAGCGCCAACGTGGACGTCTGGCTGAAGGGCAACATCGACCGTAGCCTGCCCGACCATCAGCAGCAATTGAGTGCGCAGACCCGAGAGTGGGCGGACTATCTCAAGGAGCAGGGCACCATTCGAAATGCCTTCAGCACGGCACTGTTCATCAACACTGACTCACGCAGTTCCCCGGCGTCGGCCGGCCTCGCTGGTGCCTTCATGGGTTCGTTGTTCATGATGCTGATCGTCATTGCGCTGTCGGTGCCGCTGGGGTGGCCAGCGCCATCTATCTCGAGGAGTTCGCTCCCAAGAATCGCCTGACCGACCTGATCGAGATCAACATCAACAACCTGGCGGCGGTGCCTTCGATCGTCTTCGGCCTGCTGGGGGCGGCGATCTTCATTGGATATCTTGGTCTGCCGCTTTCTGCTCCCTTGGTGGGTGGCCTGGTGCTTACGCTGATGACGCTGCCAACCATCATCATCGCCACGCGAGCGGCGCTGCGTTCGATCCCGCCATCGATTCGTCAGGCGGCACTGGGCATCGGTGCATCGCGCGTGCAGACGGTGTTCCACCATGTGCTGCCCCTGGCATTGCCAGGGATTCTCACCGGCTCGATCCTTGGCGTGGCTCAGGCACTCGGCGAGACGGCGCCACTGCTGCTGATCGGTATGAATGCCTTCGTGGCCAACGTGCCCAGTTCGCCCATGGATCAGGCTACGGCACTGCCGGTGCAGATCTACCTGTGGCAGGGCAACGAGCTGCGCAACTTCTTCGAGGCACGCACCTCAGCAGCCATCATCGTGCTGCTGGGCTTGATGCTGAGCCTGAACGCGACGGCCATCTGGCTGCGCAAGAAATTCGAGACGAGGTGGTAACCATGACTGTATCCGTCACCGTGCCCACGGCCATGAACAAGCGCACCTTGGAGAGTCGGAGCGTCAAGATGAGCGCTCGTGGCGTCAAGGTGTTCTATGGCGAGAACGAGGCGCTTCACGGTATCGATCTCGATATCCTCGAGAACGAAGTGATTGCCTTCATCGGCCCCTCGGGCTGTGGCAAGTCGACCTTCCTGCGCTGCCTCAATCGCATGAACGACACCATTGCAGGGAGTCGCGTCGAGGGTCTCGTGACCCTGGATGGCAACGACATCTACGATCCTGCGCTCGATGTGGTGCTGCTGCGTGCCCAGGTGGGCATCGTATTCCAGAAGCCCAACCCCTTTCCCAAATCGATCTACGAAAACATTGCCTATGGCCCGCGGCTGCATGGCCTGGCGCGGCGCCGCGCCGAACTCGACGACATCGTCGAAAGCAGCCTGCGGCGGGCCGGTCTGTGGGACGAGGTGAAGGATCGCCTGGACCAGCCCGGCACGGGGCTGTCGGGCGGACAGCAGCAGCGTCTGTGCATCGCCCGCACCATTGCGGTGAGCCCCGAGGTGATCCTGATGGACGAGCCGTGCTCGGCTCTCGATCCGATTGCGACGGGTAAGATCGAGCAGCTCATCGACGAGTTGAGCGAGAGCTACACCATCGTCATGGTGACGCACAACATGCAGCAGGCGGCTCGGGTGGCCCACAAGACGGCTTTCTTCCACCTGGGGGAGCTGGTCGAGATGGGAGATACCGACGACATCTTCACCAACCCGCGAGAGCAGCGCACCCACGACTACATTACCGGACGTTTCGGCTAATCACGCGCGAGGTGAGCCAGATGAGCCAGTATCGGGTCCTCTTTCTCTGCAATGCCAATTCCGCCCGGTCGCTGATGGCCGAAGCGCTGCTCAACTATATAGAGGGCAATCGCATCGTGGCCTTCAGTGCCGGCGTCGAGCCTGACCGGCCCCATGAGCGAACCCTCGAAGCCCTGCACCACTTGGGTATCGATACCGAAGGCCTGGCGAGTGAGCCGCTGGAGCGCTATGCCGGGCAGTATTTCGATGCGGTCATCATTCTGTGCGACAAGGCGAAGCAGCATTGTCGCGACTGGGAGGGTGCGGCCGGAGAAGTAGTCTACTGGGACATTCCCGATCCACGCTTGAGCGAAGACCCAAATGCCTACCGCAAGGCACTGCGCGAGATCCGTGGTCGGCTTCAGTTATGGGTGGATGCCAAGCTGCGCAAGCTCGAAAGCGAGTGATCTGCACAGGCGGGTCGCCACTTCGCTAGAATGGTCTCTGACCAAATCGCTGGAGACCCTCGTGCCCGAGCTGGATCCCGTTCGAATCTTCAAGTGCCTGGGCGACGAGACCCGCCTCATGCTCGTGCTGCTGATTGCCAGCGAAGGTGAGCTTTGCGTCTGTGAGTTGACGCATGCCTTGCAGGAGTCGCAGCCCAAGGTTTCGAGGCATCTCGCTCAACTGCGGGGATGCGGCCTGCTGGAGGACAATCGCATCGGCCAGTGGGTTTACTACCGGGTGGGGAGCCGCCTTCCCGAGTGGGCCGGCCAGGTGCTGGAGTCGGCTCGAGTGGGAGAGGCCTCGCGACTGGCCACTCTTCGAGCTCGCCTGGCCGCCATGGGCGAGCGTCCCGAGCGACGTGCTACGCTCTGCTAGTCTCCCGCCGGCCCGGTGCAGGAGACGATCACTGCTGGCCCATGGGCTTGGCGGCAGGCCTGGCCGGATCGGTCAGGCCGCGCAGCGACCACAGGCCCAGGATCGGCCCCGGCAGCAGCCACCACAACACCCAGACATCCTGCAGCGCCCATAGCGTCGTGGTCAGCGAAATGGCGGGAATGGTCAGCGCGAAGCCCACCGCGTTCATCACCGCCAGGGTCGAGCCGATGCGCTCCCGTGGGGCCGTGGCGGCAGCCAGGGCGGAGAACTGGGGCGAGTCGGCAATCACCGTGAGGCCCCACAGGAACAGTAGCGCCAGCAACAGGCCCGGGGGCGCCCAGGCAAACAGGGGATAGACCAGGCAGATCGTACCGGAAGCGGCGAGCGCCCAGCGTGACACCCACAAGCTGCCCAGGTGGCGGCTGACCAGGCCGCCTCCCACGCAGCCCGCCAGACCCAGTGCAATGACCCCGAACGAGAGCCAGGCCACCAGGTCGGTGGAGGCCGCCAGCCGCTCGATCTCGCGATACACCAGGAAGGGCGTCAGCATCCAGAAGGCGTAGAGTTCCCAGCAGTGACCGAAGTAGCCGCCGGCCACGGCGCGGAAACGTCCTTCGCCCAAGGCCGCCAGGCCGTCGGTGAGGCGGGCCTTGCCGCTAGGCGGCGGCAGATGCGGCCCGTCGCCAAGTCGATGGATGGCCGCTCCGCCCAGCAGGGCAAGCAGCGAAGCGCCCAGCAGCGGCCACTCCCACGGCATGCCCAGCGTGCTGCCACGCAGCAGGTGGGGCAGGGCGGTGCCCAGGGTCAGCATGCCTACTAGCCAGGCGAGTGCGGCACCGGTATGCCGGGGCGTCCAGCCGATCACCAGCTTCATTCCCAGCGGATAGATTCCCGCCAGGCACAACCCGGTGCAGAAGCGCAGCAGCATGGCCAGTGGCATGTGCTGGGCTGCCAGCACGAAGCCGGCATTGACCAGCGCTCCCGCCAGGCACGATAGCGCGAAGATGCGGCTGGCGCGGAAACGGTCGGCCAGGCCCGTAGTGGCGATGAACAGGGTGCCGCAGATGAAGCCCGCCTGCACCGCCAATGTCAGGCGGCCGAGATCGACCTCGGAGAAACCGAGATCGCGCGAGAGTGAGAGTCCCACACCGTTGACGGAGAACCACAGCGAGGTGCCGCACAACTGGGCGAGAACGATGACGGCCAACGGGTGGCGCTGCCAGAAAGTTATGTTCATGCCCTCATCCTCACCGCGCTCACGCAGTGAGGCAAGCCGTCATTCGTCGGCTTCAGGCCGGGGAGAAACGGTGTCGGGTTCTGTTGGCGATGCGCACCAGGGCCAGCATTAGCGGAACCTCCACCAACACGCCGACCACGGTGGCCAGCGCCGCGCCGGATTGCAGGCCGAACAGCGCAATGGCCACGGCCACCGCCAGCTCGAAGAAGTTACTGGCGCCGATCATGGCGCCGGGGGCAGCCACGTTGTGCGGTACCTTCCAGGCCCTGGCCCAGCCGTAGGCGATGTAGAAGATCAGGAAGGTCTGCACGATCAGCGGAATGGCGATCAGCACGATGTGCAGAGGATTGGCGAGGATCACGTCGCCCTGGAAAGCGAACAGCAACACCAGGGTCACGATTAGCCCGGCAGGGGTGATCGGACCGACCCGCTTCATGAAGACGCTTTCGTACCATTCGCTGCCGTGGCGGGCGATCAGGGTGCGCCGGGTCAGGTAGCCGGCGGTCAGCGGGATGACGATGTAGAGCAGGACCGACAGCGCCACGGTATCCCACGGTACCTGGATGCTGGAGATGCCCAGCAGCAGTACCACGATGGGGGCGAAGGCGAACAGCATGATCAGGTCGTTGAGTGAGACCTGTACCAGGGTGTAGGCGGCGTCGCCACGAGTCAGGGTGCTCCAGACGAAGACCATCGCCGTGCAGGGTGCGGCACCGAGCAAGATCGCCCCTGCCAGGTACTGCTGGGCCAGTGGCTCGGGTATCCAGGGCCGGAACAGCACCATCAGGAAGAACCAGGCGATGGCGAACATGGTGAAGGGCTTGATCAGCCAGTTCACCGTGGTGGTGACAACCAGCCCCTTGGGCTGGCGGCGAACGCCGAGCACGGCGGTGAAATCGATCTGCGCCATCATCGGGAAGATCATCGCCCAGATCAGGATGGCCACCGGGATCGAAACCTGGGCGACTTCGAAGCGTGCCAGTGTCTCGGGAACGGCGGGGGCGAACTGGCCGAGCAACACGCCGGCCGCGATGGCAAGCGCTACCCACACGGAGAGAAAGCGTTCGAACCGTCCCATGCCTTCGGCGGAGGAAGGCGCCTGCGAGAGAGTGTCGTCGGACATGTGTCGCTCCTGCGGGAAGAAGGGCATGGCGAAAGATATATGCTTTTCCATATATGGGCAATGCCAACAGGCGTGTCGAATCCAGGGTCTGCGCTGCTATGATTCAGCCAATACTGATGATGGGGAAGCGACTTGGGCTCAACCGAACCTCTGCGGCTTGCCGGCGTCGGTATCGGCACGCTGAACGGCATCGATCTCGAGGTCTCGCCCGGCGAGATCGTTTGCCTTTCCGGGGCCAGCGGTTCAGGCAAGAGCCGGTTGCTGCGCGCCGTAGCCGACCTCGAACCGCATGCTGGCGAAGTCTGGCTGGGCGGCCAAGCCCAGTCGCAAACGCCCGGCCATGCCTGGCGGCGTCAGGTAATGCTGGTGCCCGCCGAGAGCCACTGGTGGGCGGAGACGGTAGGCGAGCACTTCGAGGTGCAGCCCGAAGGCGAGGCATTGGCCGCGCTGGGGCTGGAGCCCGAGGCACTGGCTTGGCAAATAGGACGCCTCTCGACTGGCGAGAAGCAGCGCTTGGGACTGCTGCGGGCCGTGAGCCGTGAGCCCAGGGCGCTGCTGCTCGATGAACCGACCGCCAACCTGGATGGTGTCACCAGCCAGCGCGTGGAAGCCTGGCTCACGGAATGTATTCGTACGCGTGGTTGGCCCACCCTGTGGGTGGCTCATGATCAGGGGCAGATCGCCCGGGTGGGGCGCCGTCACTGGCGAATCGCGGATGGGCGCCTGGCGGAGGTGGCTCACGCATGGAAGTGATCGAACTCGCTTGGTGGCAGCTGGCGCTGGCGGCTCTGATGGTGGTGGTTCTTGCCGGCTGCACCGCTGCCATGCGGTTGGGCATGAGTCGCAGTCTGCTGGTCGCGGCGCTGCGAACCGTCATTCAACTGGCACTGGTGGGCCTGGTGCTGGAGGCGCTGTTTGCCGCCGAGCGGCTGGTTTGGGTGGCGCTGATGGCGCTGGCCATGCTGCTGATCGCCGGGCGCGAAGTGATGGCGCGCCAGAAGCGGCGCCTGCTGGGTGGCTGGGGGTTCGGCATCGGCACGCTGTCGATGTTTCTCTCCTCCTTCACCGTGGCCGTGCTGACGCTGACGGTCATCATTGGCCCCGAGCCGTGGTACCGGCCACAGTATGCCATCCCGCTGCTGGGCATGATGCTTGGCAATACCATGACCGGCGTGGCCTTGGCGCTGGATCGCCTGACCGATACCGCTTGGCGTCAGCGTGGCGTGATCGAGAATCGGTTGATGCTGGGCCAGCCCTGGCAGGTGGCGATCGGTGACATACGCCGTGAAGCGATACGCAGCGGGCTGATGCCGATGATCAACGCCATGGCCGCTGCGGGAGTAGTCAGTCTGCCGGGCATGATGACCGGCCAGATACTCGCCGGTACGGCGCCGGGGCTGGCGGTGAAGTATCAGATCCTGATCATGTTCGCGATCACGCTGGGCACGGGCTTCGGTACGCTGGCCGCGGTGGCGGCGGGTAGCCGCCGCTTGTTCGATGGACGCGAGCGGCTGCGTCTCGATCGGCTCGCCAGACCCCGCGCATGACCCTGCCCGCTGCCGTCCCGGAAGCGGGCAGGCTCGTCATGGCGCTGCGTTCAATCGATCAGCTCTACCGCCACCGCCGTGGCCTCGCCGCCGCCGATGCACAGGCTGGCGATACCGCGTTTGCCACCCTTGGTGCGCAAGGCGTGGATCAGCGTGGCGATGATGCGCGAGCCGGTGGAGCCAATGGGGTGGCCCTGGGCGCAGGCGCCGCCGAAGACGTTGACCTTGGCGTGGGGGATGTCGAGTCCATCCATGGCTAGCAGAGTGACCACGGCGAAGGCCTCGTTGATCTCGAACAGATCGACGTCGGCCACGCCCCAGCCCAGCTTCTTCAGCAGCTTGTCGATGGCGCCTACCGGGGCGATGGTGAACTCACTGGGATGCTGGGAGTGGGTGCTGTGGCCCAGCATGCGAGCGATCGGCTTGGCGCCGAGCCGGTCGGCGGCGGCCTGGCTGGCCAGGATCAGCGCCGAGGCGCCATCGGAGATCGAACTGGAGTTGGCGGCGGTGATGGTTCCGTCCTTGGCGAAGGCGGGGCGCAGCTCGCGAATCTTGTCGAGCTTGGCCTGGAACGGCTGCTCGTCATGCTCGACCACGCTCTCGCCCTTGCGGCTGGTGACGGTGACCGGGGCCATCTCGGCCTTCAGGTGTCCGGCGTTGGTGGCCTCCATGGCACGCTCGAGCGAGGCAATGGCGAAGTCATCCAGGCGCTCGCGGGAGTAGCTGCGCGAATCGGCGACTTCCTGGGCGAACACGCCCATCAGCTTGCCGGTTTCGGCGTCTTCGAGGCCGTCGAGGAACATGTGGTCCTTGAGCTCGCCATGGCCCAGGCGGTAGCCGGTGCGTGCCTTGGTCAGCACATGGGGGGCGTTGGACATCGACTCCATGCCGCCGGCGAGCATCACCTCGCCGCTGCCGGCGCGGATCAGGTCATGGGCCAGCATGGTGGCCTTCATGCCCGAGCCGCATAGCTTGTTGATGGTGGTGGCGCCGATACCATCGGGAATGCCGGCCTGGCGCATGGCCTGGCGGGCCGGCCCCTGCTTGACCCCGGCGGGCAGGACGCAGCCCATGATGCCCTCGTCGATGGTACTGGACTCGATGCCGGCGCGCTCGATGGCAGCGCGAATGGCAGTGGCGGCGAGCTCTGGAGCGGTGAGGCTTGCCAGGCTGCCCAACATCCCGCCCATCGGTGTGCGGGCGGCGGAAAGGAATACGATGTCGCTGGGGCTGCTCATGGTGCGGTCTCCTGTCGAATCATCCGTTATGATTATCGTCCTCGAGAGCCGACCCCGACAGGGCTCTCGAGTGTATCGTTGGGCGTGCTCTGCAGCATGTCGCGTTGACCTGCCAGCGCCGCTGTGCTTTTCTCAAGATCAACCAAGCAAGCGCTAGTGTAAACCCGATGAATGTCGTTAACGAGTCCCCACGCCGCAAGGAACTGACCCGTCTGGCCGCCCAGTTGTTCGTCCAGGAGGGCTTCGATCGCACCACGGTACGCATGCTCGCCCAGGAGATGGGCATCAAGTCCGGTAGCCTGTTCCACCATTTTCGCGACAAGCAGGAGATCCTCGCGGCCGTCATCGAGGAGGGCACCCAGAACGCCCTGACGCTGGCGCATCAGGCCCTGGAGGAGTGCGGCGATTCCGCCGACGAGCGTCTCCATGCCATGGCCCGGGCTCACCTGCAGACGCTGCTGACCGACCGTAACGCGCATGTCGTCGCGCTCTACGAGTGGCGGCGGCTGGATGCGGCGGCGCGAGCGCACCTCAGCCATTTGCGTGACGCCTATGAGGAACTATGGGAGCGGGTCATCGACGAAGCCCTGGCCGCCGGGCTCATCCATGGCGATCGCTTCCTGGTGTCACGCTTCGTCATGGGCGCGTTGAATTGGACGGTGCGCTGGTACGACCCCGAAGGCGCGCGCAAGCCGGACGACCTGGCCCATGAGTTGGTGGCCATGATCACTTCCTCCTCTCGCGCTTCCTGACCCTCGGCTTCCTGATCCTCGACCAAGGTCTAGCCTACGACCGCTGCCGCAGGGGTTGCCCCGCCCTGGCTTTGCTTCTAGTTTGTACCTAGCGCTTGCTAGGTTGACGCTTACGTCAACGGCATCTAAGCAGTAAGAGTCCAACAACAAGCACAATCCGGCACAAGAGGGCAGTCAATGAGCACGCCAACCCTTCCTGCGTATTCCACCTACTACGAGCGTTTCTCCATCGACGAGGTCATTGGTCGCCTCGATGACCACGGCGATGGCAAGTTCAATGCCTATGAGTCCTGCTGCGGCCGCCATCTACGTGCAGGCCGGGGTGAAGTGTTGGCGTTGGTCCACGAGGATACCCAAGGCAACGTGAACCGGCTCACCTACGCCGAGCTCGAGGCACAGAGTGCTCGGCTGGCCGGCTGGTTCGCCGAGCGTGGCCTCGGCGTCGGCGACCGCATCGCCTGCATGCTGCCACGCTCTCCCGAGCTGCTGGTCGCGGTGCTGGCTACCTGGCGTATCGGGGCGGTTTATCAGCCCTTGTTTACTGCCTTCGGCCCCGATGCCGTCGACTACCGCCTGGGCCGGGCCGACACCAAGCTGGTGATCACCGATCACGCCAACCGCTTCAAGTTCGACGGCCTCTCCCAGTGCCCACCGGTGCTGGCCGTGGGCGGGCCGAGTGAAGGGCACGACGCCGACCTCGACTGGAGCGAGGCGCTGTCCTATTCGCCGATCCAGGCCAATCCGCCGCGGCTCTCTCCGGAGGCGCCGTTCCTGCAGATGTTCACCTCGGGCACCGTAGGCAAGCCCAAGGGGGTGGCGGTGCCGCTCTCCGGCATGCCGGCCTTCGCACTCTACATGGAGCTGGCCATCGACCTGCGCGAGAGCGACCGCTTCTGGAACATGGCCGATCCCGGCTGGGCCTACGGGCTCTACTACGCCATTGCCGGACCGCTGCTGCTGGGTGTGACCACGCACTTCTGCGAGGCGGGCTTCAGCGCCGAAGGAGCGCTGGCGTTCATGCAGCGTCACCGCATCACCAACTTTGCCGCCGCGCCCACCGCTTATCGCCTGATGAAGGCCTCGGGCCTGTTCGATAGCGCCCACGAGAGCCTTGAGCTGCGCGTGGCCAGCTCCGCCGGCGAGCCGCTCAACACCGAAGTGGTAACCTGGGTCGAACGCTCGCTGGGCTGCCCGGTGATGGATCACTACGGCCAGACCGAGACCGGCATGACCTGCTGCAACCATCATGCCCTGGAACATCCCAAGCACGTCGGCGCCATGGGCGTGCCGATGCCCGGATACCGCTTGGCCATTCTTGACGCCGAGTACAACGAGCTGCCCCCGGGTGAGCCCGGTGTGCTGGCGGTGGACATCGAGCGTTCGCCGGCTCACTTCTTCCAGGGCTACACCTGGCAGGAGAAGCATCCCTTCGCCAAGGGTTACTACCTGACCGGCGACGTGGTGATTCGCAACGAGGACGGCACCTTCCAGTTCGCCGGCCGCGACGACGACATCATTACTACGGCCGGTTACCGGGTCGGGCCCACCGACGTGGAGAACACCGTGCTGACCCATCCGGCTGTGGCGGAGTCCGCCGCGGTAGGTCAGCCCGATGAGATCCGCGGCGAAATCATCAAATCCTATGTGGTGCTGCGCGAGGGCTTCGAGGCGAGCGACGAGCTGGCCGATGAGATTCGTCAGCGCGTGCGCGAGCGGCTCTCCACTCACGCCTTCCGCGGGTGATTGAGTTCGTCGACGCCCTGCCCAAGACACCCAGCGGCAAGATACAGCGCTTCAAGCTGCGCGCCGATGCCGCCGAGAAGGCCGAGGCAGCCAAATGAACCGGGAGACAACCCAATGCAAGTGAAGGACCGTACCTTTCTGATCACCGGCGCCGCCTCCGGACTGGGAGCGGCCACGGCCGAGCGGCTCGTTGCCGGCGGCGGCCGGGTGGTGCTCTGCGACTTGAGCGAGGCAGTCGAGGCCCACGCCGAAAAACTCGGTGAGGCCGCCCGCGCGGTACGTGGCGATGTCACCTCGGCGGCCGACATGCAGGCGGCAGTGGACGCCGCCGTCGCCCTGGGCGGGGAAGGGGGGCTGGCCGGCGTGGTGCACTGCGCCGGGGTGGTCAGCGTGGCCAAGCTGGTCGATCGGGAAGGTAATCCTGCCGATCTCGATGCCTATGCGCGTACCGTGCAGATCAACCTGGTAGGCACCTTCAACGTGATGCGGCTGGCTGCCGCAGCCATGGCGAAGAATGTGCCGAGCGACGACGGTGAGCGCGGCATCATCGTCAATACCGCCTCCATCGCCGCCTTCGACGGCCAGGTGGGCCAATGTGCCTACAGCGCCTCCAAGGCCGGGGTGGTGGGCATGAGCTTGCCGGCTGCACGGGAGCTGTCGCGCCATGGTATCCGGGTGATGGCAATCGCCCCCGGCGTGTTCCAGACGCCGATGATGAGCGAGATTCCCGACGAGGCCGCCAAGGCCCTGGCCGCCTCGGTGCCGTTCCCCAAGCGCTTGGGGGAGCCCGACGAGTTCGCTCGCCTGGCCGAACAGATCATCACCAACACCATGCTCAATGGTGAAGTGATCCGCCTCGATGGCGGTATTCGCATGCAGTGAGCGTTGGTAGTGGCGCCTTGGCAGGTACTGGCTGGCGCGCTAGCGTAGGGCGCATGAGATATTACAGGGGAGCGCTACATGGCCAGCCAGGAGTCCGGCTCCGATCTTCGGCTCGACAATCAGCTCTGTTTCACGCTGTACACGACGTCGCTGCTGATGACCAAGTTCTACAAGCCCCTGCTGCAGGGGCTTGGCCTCACCTATCCGCAGTATCTGGTATTGCTCGCCTTGTGGCAGCAGGACGGTCAGAGTGCCGGTGCCATCAGCCGCCGCCTGATGACCGACACCGGCTCGCTCACCCCCGTGTTCAAGCGTCTCGAGGCCGATGGTCTGCTCCGGCGGGTGCGCAGCCGCCGCGACGAACGGGTCGTCGAGCTGTTCCTCACCGAGCAGGGGTGGGCATTGCAGACACGCGCTCAGGAGATCCCTGACTGCGTGATCATGGCCAGCGGCCAACCGCCCGAAGAGGTCGCCGAGCTCAAGGCGCGACTGGAAGCGCTGCGTGAGCGACTGCTGGAGTCCATGCCCTGACCTACGTCGTCTTCTTTAGGGAAGGCTGAAGCCAGGCTGGCGCCATCCTGTAAGAGAAACTCTCTTTTACTCACTCCCATGCACTATTATGCCAATTGCTTTGTGCGCCAGATTATTTTGCACATTTATTTCGTGCGCTTCTTATCGAGAGATTTCGGGATTGGCGTGGTGGAGCCGCTAGGCCGACAGGAAGGAAAAAGATTAAAACGAGCGCTTGACTCAGCGCCTCTTGCAAGCTAGTTTCAAACACATGTTTGAAAGCGGCCGATGCCACTTTCCCACGCCCGGCTTCAGGCGACCTTTTCGGCGACCTTTCTGGAGAGTAGAGATGCCCGATTATCAGGCCCCCCTGCGCGATCTTCGTTTCGTGATGGACGAAATGCTGGACTATCCGGCTCATTACGCCCGCCTGCCGGGTGGTGAAGAGGCGACGCCAGACGTGGTAGCCGCCATTCTCGAGGAGGGCGCTCGCTTCGCTCGCGAGGTGCTGCTGCCGCTGAACCAGAGCGGCGACCAGGAAGGGTGCTTGCTGGAAGGAGGCGAGGTAAAGGCACCCAAGGGGTTCAGGGAGGCCTACCAGCAGTACGTCGAAGGCGGTTGGCCGAGCCTGGCGGCGGAGCCCGCTCACGGTGGCCAGGGGCTGCCGCACTCGCTGGCCATGGTGCTGAACGAGATGGTGTGCTCCACCAACCTGGCCTGGGGCATGTATCCCGGCCTGTCCCATGGCGCCGCCGACGCGCTGCGTCATCATGGCACCGAAGAGCAGCAAGCCACCTACCTCACCAAGCTGGTGGAAGGCGTGTGGACCGGTACCATGTGTCTCACCGAGCCGCATTGCGGCACCGACCTGGGATTGATCAAGACCCGTGCCGTACCCACCGCCGACGGCGCCTACGAGATCACTGGCACCAAGATCTTCATCTCCGCCGGTGAGCACGACCTGGCCGAGAACATCGTCCACCTGGTGCTGGCCAAGCTCCCCGATGCGCCCGAGGGTTCCAAGGGCATCTCGCTGTTCGTGGTCCCCAAGTTTCTGCCCGACGCCGAAGGCAACCCGGGCGAGCGCAACGGCGTGGCCTGTGGCTCGCTGGAGCACAAGATGGGCATCCACGGCAACGCCACCTGTGTGATGAACTTCGATGCCGCTCGCGGCTTCCTCGTTGGCCCGCCCAACAAGGGGCTGGCCTGCATGTTCACCATGATGAATGCCGCGCGCCTGGGCGTGGGCATTCAGGGACTGGGCCTGACCGAGGCGAGCTTCCAGAACGCGCTGGCCTATGCTCGCGATCGCCTGCAGATGCGTGCTCTCTCCGGCCCGCAGGCGCCCGAGAAGCCTGCCGACCCGATCATCGTGCATCCCGACGTGCGGCGCATGCTGCTGACCCAGAAGGCTTTTGCTGAGGGTGGACGAATGCTGGTGCTATACACCGCCCAATTGCTTGATATCGTCGAGCATGGCCAGGACGCCGCCGAGCGCGAGCGCGCCGAAACTCTGCTGGGGCTGCTGACGCCGATCGTCAAGGCGTTCCTCACCGAGGTGGGTTTCGAGGCCACCAACGAGGGTGTGCAGGTATTCGGCGGCCACGGTTTCATCCAGGAGTGGGGCATGGAGCAGCTGGTGCGCGATTCGCGTATCACGCGCCTTTATGAAGGCACCACCGGCATCCAGGCCCTCGACCTGCTGGGCCGCAAGGTGCTGATGAGCCAGGGCGAGAGCCTCAAGGTCTTCACCAAGGAGATCCACAAGTTCTGCAAGGCCGAAGAGGGCAATGCCGAGATGGCCGAATTCGTCGCGCCGCTGGCCAAGCTCAACGCCGAGTGGGGCGAGCTGACCATGGGCATCGGCATGAAGGCCATGAACGACCGCGAGGAAGTCGGAGCCGCCAGCGTCGACTACCTGATGTACTCCGGCTACGTGACGCTGGCTTATTTCTTCGCCCGGGCCGCCAAGCAGGCTCGGGAAGTTCTGGCGGCAGGCAGCGACGAAGCGGCCTTCTACGAGGCCAAGGTCAAGACGGCACGCTTCTACTTCCAGCGTTTGTTGCCGCGTACCCGCGCCCACGCCCAGTGCATTCAGGCCGGCGCCGAGCCGCTGATGGCACTGTCGGCGGAGGAGTTCGGTCTCGGCTTCGAGATCTGATCGATACCAGGCATCTCTCTCGGTCAGTGCGACTGATCGGTGTTTCGCGGCGGGCTGTGCCCGCCGCTTTTTTTCGTCCTCGTGATGCCGCGTGCCTTGTCGAGGGCGGCTCAGTCACACAACGTGGCCAGCACAATCTCGCTTGCCACCTCGAAACCCGAGGGCAGCTCGGCAGTAGGATCGAGTAGCCAGGCAGCGAGGTCCTGCTCAGTGCGTTCACGCCGGCTGTAGCGTGTGAGCATGTGATAGCCGTCGGGATAGAACGCCAGGCGTATCGCTTCGTCGTTCGGCAGGCGTTCCAGCAGGGCGCAGTAGGCTTCGGCGGGGATGACCTGATCCTCGTCGCCGTAGAGCACCAGCGCGGGCGGAGGGAGCCGTTCGGCCGCTTCGAGGGCCAGGCTCATGGTGTGGGTCAGGCCATCGAGAGTATCGAGGCGGGCGCTGCGCAGAATCAGCGGATCGCTGGCCAGCAGCCGTTTGATCTCTTCGTCGTCGGTCGGCTCGATGCCCAGGCGGCGGGTGGTGCGTACCGAGAAGGTGGCCTGGGGCATCAGACGCACGCCCAGCCATAATCCAAGCCGTTGGTACCAGGGCATGGTCTGCTTGCCCCACACCGCGGGTGAAATCAACACGCTGCCATCGACTGGAGGCGCCTCGTCGGCGGCCATGGCAAGTAGCGCCACGGCCGCGCCCATGCTCTTGCCGACGAGGTAGAGCGGTGTGCCGGGATGCCGCTCACGCAGCAGCCTGGCGAGCATGACCACGTCATCGCTCAAGCGTTCGTGGCCGGCCCACAGGCGACGCTGATGCGTGGTGCCGAAGCCGCGCTGGTCATGGGCAAAGACCTCGATGCCGTGCGGGGTGAGGGCGCTGGCCAGGATCTCGAAGCTTCCGGCGTGGTCATTGAAGCCGTGTACCGCCAACACCATCGCTCGTGTCTCGCCCACTGCGGGCCAATGACGCAGCGGCAGGCGATAGCCGTCGTCGGCAATGACCTGATAGGGCGTCAACTGAGGTGTACTCTGAACAGGGCCCGGGGTTTGCCACACCGGACCGGCACAGCCGGCCAGCAGGGGGAGAAGCGCCAGGGCAATGAGACCGATCCGATTCATGCCAGTGCAGGGTAGTCCAGGGCGAGACGAATCCGTTCGGCGTGTTGCGCCACCCAGGCGCGATCGATGGGCCCCCAGTCGGCGATCTCGTACTGCCCGCTGTTATGGCGTTCCCCCGGGGTCGGCTTGAACTCACAGCGAATGTCCAGTTCCTCGAGTGCCTTGAGCGTATCCTGGGCGGTGCGCCGGGGCATGCCGGTGGCTGCGACGATAGCCGGCACGCTGGCAACCCCGCATTCGATCAGGTGGGCAAGGTAAAGGCGACGGTAGAAGCTGGACTGGGTCTTGCTGAGCGCCATGAAGTCTCCGCAGGCGGGTGAGAAGTGGCTGCCATCGATCCGCAGCGTTCTAAGCATAGCGCTGGAGGAAGGCTCTGCTCCAGCCCGGCGCAGTGCGGGTGTCATGGCGGGCGGCCATCTCCTAAAGTGAAAGAGAAGGGCATTGACTCAAGACCGCGCCGGTAGCCGGCTGGCGCCATTCAAGGAGGACGCATGACGGTCAAACAGGTAGACGAGGCAGAGCTGCTGGCTCAGGTGGGGCGCTGCATGTTCGGCGAGCGAGTCGTGATCGAACGCGAAGGCAAGCGCTTCTCGGCACGTATCCAGCATGTGGGAGCCACCGGAGTGAAGGTCGTGCCTGAAACGACGCTAATGGAGCACGAAGGGGAGCCCGGCGATCTCAACGGCGTCACCGTCTCCTATGGTGACATTTGCGAAGTGGAAGTGGATGGCATCACCTATCGCCTGGCGTGAGTCCGCCACCGGTAGCTAGCGTTGGTCGTTGCGCTCGGCATGGGAGGCGAGCCGTTCGAGGGCGCCCTTGAGCCGAGGGTCCTCGACGTCCGCCGCGCAGGCGGAAATCTCGTCGGCAGCTGGCACCGGCAGTGAGCGCACCTGGCGTGGCGGTACCTTGAGCGGCCGCACGGGGCGCACCTTGAGGGTAAAGCTGCTGACAGCGCTGAATTCCGGCAACTGGTGCAGCAGCTCGAGCAGTCTCGGCTGTTCGTAGCGCAGCCAGGTCAGCCATACGGCGCGGTCGGTGAGCAGGGTCAGCTTGCCGTCACGGTATCCCCCCACGAACAGGTGCTCGCGCACCTCTTCCGGGAGGTGCTCGCGCAGGTGCTGCTGCGCCTGGCCGATCAGCCTTGCCGTGCGCATCAGCGGTGCCAGCTCGCCATTGCCGCCCAGCAGGCGAGACATGGGCTGTGCTCGTGAGCGCTTAACCTTTATACTCATGGGCTTGTTTCTCGGCCATTTCAACACACGCCAAGCCTAGCACGCTCGGAGATCAGCGACAGCATGACCGCCGCCCAGCCACAGGATCGTAGCGTCGCCAGCCCGCCGGCTGTGACGTCGCGCTATCGCCAGCGGTCGCGCTGGTGGCTGGCGGGCCTGCTGGTGAGCTGCCTGCTGCCCGCCGGCCTGACCCAGGCGGAGACGCTGCGCCTGGCCGAGCGGGTGGTGCAGACCTGTATTCTCGCTCCAACGCTGATGCGTGCCCGTTGCCGCTACGTGGCGCGCCGACGGGCTTTGCCCCACTGGCCGCGTCGTCGCAAGTTCCCGGCAAGGCGTATCGCGCCGCCGCGCACGGCCCCGCTACCGTGCCGCTGGGCTGCCGCCCATGACGTCCTGACGCGTCGTGGTCCGCCACGCGTGCATCGCGTTCCAGTTCCTATCGAATGCTGCCGGTAGCGGCTGGCTTCCTGCCAGCCTTGCATGGTGCCGGCTGACCGCGACACGCAGACATGGACATTTCATGATCAATACATTGTTACGTAAGGTCGTTGGCTCCAAGAACGACCGCGAAGTCAAGCGCATGCAACGCCAGGTGGCGCAGATCAATACGCTGGAACCGCAGTTCGAAGCGCTCGACGACGCCGCGCTCCAGGCGCGCACCGAGGAGTTCCGCCAGCGCCTGACTGCAGGCGAGAACCTCGATACGCTGTTGCCCGAAGCGTTCGCCACGGTACGCGAGGCCAGTAAGCGCGTCATGAACATGCGTCACTTCGACGTGCAGATGATCGGCGGCATGACGTTGCACCGCGGGCGCATCGCCGAAATGAAGACCGGTGAGGGCAAGACGCTCGTGGCTACCCTGGCGGTCTATCTCAACGCGCTGCCGGGCAACGGCGTCCACGTGGTGACCGTGAACGACTACCTGGCCCGGCGTGATGCCGAGTGGATGCGGCCGCTGTACGAATTCCTCGGCCTTTCCGTCGGTATCATCTACGCCGGCCAGACCGCTGAGGAGAAGCGCGCCGCCTACGCTTGCGACATCACCTACGGCACCAACAACGAGTACGGCTTCGACTATCTGCGCGACAACATGGCCTTCTCGCTGGAGGACAAGGTCCAGCGTGGCCTGAGCTTCGCCATCGTCGACGAGGTGGACTCGATCCTGATCGACGAGGCGCGCACGCCGTTGATCATCTCCGGTGCGGTGGACGAGAACACCGAACTCTATAAGGTGGTCGACCGCCTAGCTGCCCAACTAGAGAAGGGCGAGGTCTCCGAAGACGCCGACGCTCCCGTCAGCGGCGACTTCGTGCTCGAGGAGAAGCACAAGCAGGTCGAGATTACCGAGGCCGGCCACAGCAAGGTCGAGGAGCTGATGCGTGCCGAGGGGCTGTTGGGGGAAGAGGACTCGCTCTACGCCGCCCAGAACCTCAACCTGCTGCACCACATGCATTCCGCGCTGCGCGCCCGCCATCTCTACCATCGTGATGTCGACTATATCGTTGCCAACAACCAGGTAGTGATCGTCGACGAGCATACCGGCCGCACCATGCCGGGGCGGCGCTGGTCCGAGGGCTTGCACCAGGCGGTGGAGGCCAAGGAAGGGGTGCCGGTACAGCGCGAAAGCCAGACGCTGGCATCGACCACCTTCCAGAACTACTTCCGCCTCTACGACAAGCTGGCCGGCATGACTGGCACCGCCGATACCGAGGCCTTCGAATTCCGCCAGATCTATGGCCTGGATGTGGTGGTGATTCCCACCAACCGGCCGCTGATCCGTCGTGATCTCAACGACCTGGTCTACCTCTCGGCAGAGGAGAAGTTCGAAGCGATCATCAACGACGTCAAGGCCGAGACCGAGGCCGGACGGCCAGTGCTGGTGGGTACCGCTTCGATCGAAACCTCCGAGTACCTGGCGGGGCTGATGAAGCAGGAAGGGCTGAGCTTCAACGTGCTCAACGCCAAGCAGCACCAGAGCGAGGCCGAGATCATCGCCCAGGCCGGGCGTCCCGGTGCCATCACCATCGCCACCAACATGGCCGGTCGCGGTACCGATATCGTGCTGGGCGGCAACTGGGAGGCCGAAGCGGCCAAGCTCGAGAACCCCACCGAGGAGCAGATCGAAAAGCTGCGCGAGGAGTGGCGGATTCGCCACGAGGCGGTGCTGGAGGCTGGCGGCCTGCACGTGATTGGCTCCGAGCGCCACGAGTCGCGGCGTATCGACAACCAGCTGCGCGGACGTGCCGGACGCCAGGGTGACCCGGGCTCGACGCGCTTCTTCCTCTCCATGGAAGACAGCCTGATGCGGCTGTTCGGTTCCGACCGCGTGCAGCGCATGATGAAGGCGCTCGGCCTGGAGCGCGGCGAGGCCATCGAACACAAGATGGTCACCAACGCCGTGGAGCGGGCGCAGAAGAAGGTCGAGAGCCGCAACTTCGACATCCGCAAGCAATTGCTCGAGTACGACGACGTGGCCAATGACCAGCGTCGTGTGATCTACGAGCAGCGTAACGAGATCCTGGCCGCCGAGGATGTCTCCGAAAACGTGCTGGGCATACGCGACGAAGTGCTCGATCTCGCCATCAGCGAGTTCGTGCCGCCGCAGAGCCTGCCTGAGCAGTGGGATCTGGCCGGTCTGCAGGAGCACCTCAAGACCGAGTTCAACCTCGAGGCACCGGTAGTGGATTGGTCCGAGCAGGACGAGCGCTTCCACGAAGAGCAACTGCGTGAGCGCCTGCATGAGATGCACCGCGGGATCTATCAGGAGAAAATCGATACGGCGGGTGTCGAGCTGATGCGCCGCTTCGAGAAGCAGATCATGCTGCAGGTGCTCGATACGCGCTGGAAGGAGCATCTACAGTCGATGGACCACCTGCGCCGCGGGATCCATCTGCGCGGCTATGCTCAGAAGAATCCCAAGCAGGAGTACAAGCGCGAGTCCTTCGAGCTGTTCCAGACGCTGCTGACCAACATCAAGGCCGACATCACGCGGATCACCAGCCATGTGCAGGTGCGTCGGCCGGAGGAGGTCGACGAGCTGGAGCGCCAGCGACGCGAGGCGCTGGAGCGCGAGAAGGCGGCGGCTGCAAGTCGCCACGATGCCCCGGAGCTCGCCGAGGGCGAAGCGCAGACCGCTCCGGCGGCGGCCGATGGGCGCCCCGTGCGCCGTGAAGGACCCAAGGTGGGGCGTAACGATCCCTGCCCCTGCGGGTCGGGGAAGAAATACAAGCAGTGCTGCGGCCAACTGAGCTGAGCCGAATACCTGCGCAACGTGTACCTGGTGACTCATCTGAGGCGCCGGGTTCGCACGGTACTTTTGTGCGCTACTTTGTGCACCGGCACTTTCGCGCGGTACTTTCGCGCGGCACTTGCATGCACATGATGCTTAGGCCGTCCTGTTAACTGAGGAGTGAACTTTCCATGGCGGTGGGTGAGACACGTTTTCCGGCCATGCCGGTCATCGAAGGGCTGCGCCTGGGTACTGCCATGGCCGGCATCAAGAAGCCTGGCCGGCGCGACCTGGTGGTGATCGAGATTGCCGAGGGGGCGCGGGTGGCGGGCAGCTTTACCCTCAATGCCTTCTGCGCCGCTCCCGTCACCGTGGCCAAGGAGCACTTGGCAGCCTGTCAGGCGCGTGGCGAGGGGGCTCGCCTGCTGGTGATCAACACCGGCAACGCCAACGCCGGCACCGGCCAGGCCGGCCTGCGCGATGCCCGGGCGACCTGCGCCGAGCTGGCCAGGCTCGCCGGTGTGCCCGAGGATGGCGTGCTGCCGTTCTCTACCGGGGTGATCGGCGAGCCGCTGCCCATGGAGCGGCTGCTGGGTGGCCTGTCGCCGGCACTGGATGCGCTTGGCGCCGACGGCGAAGCGTGGCAGCAGGCAGGGGAGGGTATCCTCACCACCGATACGCGGCCCAAGGGGGCCAGCGTGACGCTGGAGCTGGGTGAGCGGACGGTGACCATCAACGGTATCAGCAAAGGCTCGGGCATGATCAAGCCCAACATGGCGACCATGCTGGCCTTCGTCGCCACCGATGCCGCCATCGAGCAGGAGCTGCTCGATTCGCTGCTGCGCGAGACGGTGAATCGCTCGTTCAACTGCATCACCGTCGATGGCGACACCTCGACCAACGATGCCTGCATGCTGATCGCCACCGGCCGTGGTGCCACGGTCGCCAGCGACGAAGAGATTGCAGTGTTCCGCAACGGGCTGCAGCGGGTCATGACCGAACTGGCCCAGGCGATCGTGCGCGACGGCGAGGGGGCCACCAAGTTCGTCACCTTGCAAGTCCAGGAGGCGGTCAGCCGCGAGGAGGCGTTGGATGTGGCCTTTACCGTGGCGCATTCGCCGCTGGTCAAAACGGCGCTGTTCGCCTCCGATGCCAACTGGGGGCGCATCCTGGCGGCGGTGGGCCGCGCCCCGGTGCGCGACTTCGACGTCGAGCGGGTGATCATCGACCTGGGCGACGTGAGACTGGTGGAAAATGGCGGCAGGGCCGCCGGCTATACCGAAGAGCAGGGCAGTCGCGTGATGCGCGAGTCGGAGATCGTCATTCGAATTGCGCTGGGGCGGGGTGAGGAGAGCGCCACGGTGTGGACCACCGACCTTTCCCACGAGTACGTGAGCATCAACGCGGACTATCGCAGCTAGACTAGCGCTGCTGGACAGGGCCGTAATGCAAGAACATCAGCCCCGCAGCGAGTATGCCGATGCGGGACCAGCGGGTAGGAGTCAATGAACGTAATGGTGAAGAGAAGGGTGCACGTGGCGGCTGCCGCCATCATCAGCAGCGATGGCCAGAAGGCGCTTATCGCCCGCCGCCCCTCCAATGTCGATCATGGCGGCTTGTGGGAGTTTCCCGGGGGCAAGCTGGCACCCTACGAGACCGGCCTGGAAGGTCTCAAGCGTGAACTTCACGAGGAACTCGGGGTGGAGATCAGGCGCGCGCAGCCGCTGATCCGCGTGCACCACGAGTACCCCGACAAGCACATCCTGCTCGATGTCTGGCAGGTACACGAGTTCAGCGGCGAGCCGTTCGGGCGAGAAGGTCAGGCGGTGCGCTGGGTGCCGCTGGATGAGCTGGTCAACTACCCGTTCCCTGCGGCCAACCTGCCGATCCTGCAGGCGGTGATGCTGCCGACCGAATACCTGATCACGGCTGAAGAGTCCGACGAGTCGGTGTTCGATGCCTGTCTCGAGCGGGCGCTGGTGGAGGATGGTGTGCGCCTGGTCCAGCTGCGGGCCAAGACCCTCGACGAAGCCGCTTACCTGGCGCGCGCCGAGCGCGCCCTGGCGCTGTGTCGCCGGCATGGGGCGCGCCTGCTGCTAAACGCCGAGCCGGAACTGCTGAACAGGGTCGATGCCGACGGCATCCATCTGACCAGTGAGCGGCTGATGAGCCTGGAGCGGCGGCCCATAGCCGAGAGCAAATGGCTGGCAGCTTCTACCCACGATCGCAAGCAGCTCGGTCAGGCCGCCCGTATCGGCTGCGACTTCGTCACTTTGTCGCCGCTGCGCACCACGCCGTCGCATCCCGAGGTGGCGCCGATGGGCTGGCATGACTTCCAGCAGCTGGTAGAGCGTGCCGCCATGCCGGTGTTCGCGCTGGGGGGCATGACCCGCTACGATGCCAACCACGCCCGCGCCGTGGGCGCCCAGGGCATCGCCTCGATCCGCGATTTCTGGAAAGCGCCGGACGCCTGAACCCGGCGGTAAACGAAAAAACCCACCGCATGCTTTAGCAGCGGTGGGTTTTTCTTTATCAGCCCGACCCGAAAAGCCTCTGTGTTCTGTGCTTGCGGCTGATCTGGAGCCAAGCCAAAACCTCCTCTCCGGCTTGCCTCCAGCGCCGCTTATGCTGGTACGTGTTTCACGGCTGAATTATTTAATCTCTGTAACGCCGGGTCAGGTCGCCGTAGGCGTCGATACGGCGGTCGCGCAGGTAGGGCCAGATGCGCCGTACGTCCTCGCCGCGGCTCATGTCCAAGGTGACCAGCAGGCGCTCGGCCTTGGTGCCGGCGTGGGCCAGCAGCTCGCCCTGAGGGCCGGCGACGAAGCTGCCGCCCCAGAAGTCGATACCGTCGCCGACGCCGGAGTGATCCGGTTCGTGGCCGACGCGGTTGGCGACGACCACCGGCAGCCCGTTGGCCACCGCATGGCTGCGCTGGATCAGTGTCCAGGCCTCCTTCTGGCGTGACTTCTCGCCGTCGTCGTCGGCGGGGCTCCAGCCGATGGCGGTGGGGTAGAGCAGCACTTCCGCACCGGCCAGTGCCATCAGGCGCGCCGCTTCCGGATACCACTGGTCCCAGCACACCAGGAGTCCCAGCCGGCCCACCGAGGTATCGATGGGTTGGAAGCCCTGCTTGCGGCTGTCGTCCTGATCGCCCGGGGCGAAGTAGAACTTCTCATAGAAGCCCGGATCATCGGGATGTGCATCTTGCGGTACACGCCCACCTGGCCACGGTCACGGTCGTAGACCACGGCGGTATTGTGGTAGAGACCCGGGGCGCGGCGTTCGAACAGCGAGCCCACCAGCACGATGCCGAGTTCGGCCGCAAGCGCCGCCAGGCGTTGGCCGGTGGGGCCGTCCAACGGCTCGGCCAGGTCGAACAGCTCGGTATCCTCGTACTGGCAGAAATAGTGCGTGGCATGCAGTTCCTGCAGCAGTACCAGCTCGGCACCCGCGGCAGCCAGCTCGCGCACGCCGGCCTCGCTCTCGGCCAGGCTCTTGCTCTTGTCGGGCCAGGCTTGTTGCTGGACCAGGCCAACCTTGAGAGTGCGGGTCATGAGGTTTCTCCTTGCTGTGTTGCGGCGTTCAGGCTGCCCCGAGGGAGCTGCATGGTGAGGCAGTGCAGGCTGCCGTGCTGGCGGATCACGCTCAGGCAGTCGATAGGCACGATGTCGCGGTCGGGGAAGGCGGCGGCCAGGGCGGCGAGCGCCCGGCTGTCGGCGGCGTCACCATAGACAGGCACCAGCACCGCGGAGTTCACGATCAGGAAATTGGCGTAGGTGGCCGGCAACCGGTGGCCGTCCACCGGATCGAAGCAGGGACGCGGCCACGGCAGCGGCACCAGGCGATAGGGCTCGCCATCGGCGCGGCGCAATGCCTTGAGCTCGACCTCCATGGCGGCCAGGGCCGGGTAGTGTGGGTCGGCTTCGTCGTCGCAGCGCACGTAGGCGATGGTGGCCGGGTCGCAGAAGCGTGCCAAGGTATCCACGTGGCTGTCGGTATCGTCGCCTTCCAGGTGGCCGTTGGCCAACCACAGCACCCGCTCGACGCCAAAATCAGCTTTGAGCAGGGCTTCCACCGCCTCGCGGTCGAGTTGAGGGTTGCGGTTGGGGTTGAGCAAACAGGCCTCGGTGGTGAGCAGGGTGCCCTCGCCGTCGGTGTCGATGGCACCACCTTCGAGCACGATATCGTGGCTCTCCACCGGGCAGGCATAAGCGCCGAGATCGGCCAGCTTCCTGGTCAGCGCGTTATCGCGCCCGGCCTCGAACTTGCCGCCCCAGCCGGTGAAGACGTAGTCGAGCAGAACGAGGTCGCCGTCGCGCTCGATGGCGATGGGGCCGTGGTCCCGGGCCCAGGTGTCGTCGGCCTCGGCCACTGCGAGGTGCAGACGCGCAGCGGCGACCCCCAGGTTGGCGAAGCGCTGGGCAAGATGCACGCGGGTGGCGGCATCGGGTACCGCGATCAGCACGTTCTGATAACGCGTGATGGCGACCACCATCGCTTCCATAGTGGCCTCGATGCGCTCGAGCAAAGGTGCCCAGTCGCTGGTGGGGCTGGGCCAGGTGAGCTGGACGGCATCCTGGGGTGCCATTCGGGAAGCAGGCGGTTGGCCATGAGCAAAGCCTCTTGAGTCGCGTCTTAGGAAAGCGCTGCACAAATGCCTACGCGAGCGCATCACTGCGTTGCGCGGTGCGCGGAATCCTCACATATACCCCATATGCTCTGGTTCCTGTGCTCCGTGCGCCTTGTGCTTCATCTCGCTCGTCGATTTGTTCAGTGCTTCCTTAAACGGTGCCGGGTAGCGAGTCGGCGCAATGTAGGCGCGCATCGACAATCTTGCAAGTACTGAGCAATCCACATGCAGCCGATGCAGCGCGGCGCAAAAAACCGTACCATGGCCCCCTCTGACAAGGAACGCGATGATGCTCGACCGCCTGCCACTGTTGATCGGGTTGCGCTATGTGCGCGCCAAGCGCCGCAACCACTTCATTTCCTTCATATCTCTGACCTCCATGCTGGGCCTGATGCTGGGCGTGGCGGTACTGATCCTGGTGCTCTCGGTGATGAACGGCTTCGACCACGAGCTGCGCACGCGCATTCTCGGTATGGTGCCGCATACCAAGATCGAGTCGCGCAGCGGCCTGGTCGAATGGGAAGCGCTTGCCGAGAGGTTGATGCAGCGCGAGAGAGTGATCGGTGCCGCACCCTACGTGCAGCAGCAGGGCATGTTCTCCGTGGCTGGGCGTAACGAGGGGGCCATGGTCAACGGTATCCACCCTGAATGGGAGGACCGCGTCTCGATCATCGGCCGTCACATGCAGCGGGGCAGTCTCGACGACTTGCAGCCAGGCGAGTGGAACATCGTGCTGGGCTCGCTGCTGGCGCGCCACCTCGGCGTGGGGGTGGGTGACCGGGTCACGCTGCTGGTGCCCGAGGCCTCGATTACCCCGGCCGGGGTCTTCCCGCGGCTGAAGCGCTTCACGGTGAGCGGCATCTTCAGCGTCGGCGCCGATCTCGATGCCAATCTGGCCTATGCCAACATCGAGGACATGCAGACCCTCGCGCGCCTCGGCGATGCCGTGGGCGGGTTGCGTCTCGAGCTGAACGATCTGTTCGTCGCCGGCTCGGAAACCCGCGCCATCATCAACGAACTGGGCACCGGCTACCGCGGTATCGACTGGACCTTCTCCCATGGCAACCTGTTCCAGGCCATCCAGATGGAGAAGCGCATGATTGCGCTGCTGCTGACGGTGATCATTGCCGTGGCCGCCTTCAACATCGTCTCGACCCTGGTGATGGTGGTCACCGACAAGCACGCCGACATCGCCATCCTGCGCACCATCGGTGCTACGCCACGCTCGATCATGGGCATCTTCGTGGTGCAGGGCCTGGCGATTGGAGTGATCGGCATCGCCATCGGCGTGGGGCTGGGCATCCTGCTGGCGCTGACCGTCTCCGACCTGATCGGTTGGGTGGAGTCGACGCTGGGCATCCAGTTCCTCGATGCCGGGGTCTATTTCATCAGCGACCTGCCGTCACGCCTGCATTGGGATGACGTGCGCGATATCGTTGCCGCTGCCTTCGGCCTGACCTTCCTCTCCACCCTCTATCCCGCCTGGCGCGCCTCACGCGTGCAACCTGCGGAGGTTCTGCGCTATGAGTGATTCGGCTATCGAAAACCAGCAAAGCCCCGTACAGCGTACCGCCAGCGGCAAGGTGATGCTGGCCTGCCGCGACCTGACCCGCGTCTATCGCGAGGGGCCGCAGGACGTCACCGTGCTCGATGGTCTGTCGCTCGAGGTACGGGCGGGAGAGCGTGTCGCCGTGGTGGGCAGTTCGGGGTCAGGCAAGACCACGCTGCTCAACCTGCTGGGAGGGCTCGATCGGCCCACGCGTGGCGAGGTGAGCATCGCCGGTGAATCGTTGTTGGATCTGGGCGAGGCGGCGCTGGGGAAATTCCGTAATCGCCACATCGGCTTCGTCTACCAGTTCCATCATTTGCTGGCGGAGTTCACCGCACTGGAGAACGCTGCGCTGCCGCTGATAGTGCGTGGCCAGCGCAAGAAAGCCGCCGAGGCCAGGGCGCGCGAGCTGCTGGTCAAGGTGGGCATCGAGCACCGGGCCGACCACAAGCCGGGCGAGCTCTCTGGGGGCGAACGTCAGCGCGTGGCCATCGCCCGGGCGTTGGTCACCGACCCCAGTCTGGTGCTGATGGACGAGCCGACCGGTAACCTGGACCAGGCTACCGCGGCCAGCATCCTGGCGCTGATGGATGAACTGGCCCGCACTACCGACTGCGCCTTCGTGGTGGTCACCCACGACCCCTCGCTCGCCGCCCACCAGGATCGGGTGATGAGATTGGACGGGGGCGCCTCACCGAGCAATCCTGAGGCTCGTCACGAGGCGTTCGACATTTCTCCAAGCCCCCGCCCGGGGGCTTAGTCGTCCATGTCGAGGCGCCGCAGACGGCGCCTCATGGCCCGCTGCTTCCAGCTGCGCGAGATGTGCCAGCGCCATAGCAGGCGCACCAGCAGGTTGCCCAGCACGGCAAAGACGATGGCTGAAACCACCGAGCCCAGTGCCAGGGCGGGCAGGATATCGGCCATGCGCTCGGCGACCCAGCGGGTGGAGACGCGGGTGGGAGCTTCGCGAGCCGGGGTGTCCATCAACCAGGCGCCGATGCGGTAGTTGCCATAGAAGATCAGCGGCATGGTCAGGGGATTGGTGATCCACACCAGGCCCACGGACAGCGGTAGGTTGCAGCGCAGCACCCAGGCGCCGAAAGCCGCGACCACCATCTGGAAGGGAATCGGCAGCATGGCGCTGAACAGCCCCACCGAGAAGGCATTCGCCACGGTGCGTCGAGAGAGTACCCAAAGTCCGGGATCGCCAATCAAATGGCCCATGAAACGCAGCGAGCGCTGGCGCCTGAGTGTCTCGGGGTTGGGCATGTAGCGCTGCAGGAATCGGCGCGGCATGTCGGATTGGCTCGCTGCTTCGTGACCCGGGTATTATCCATGGATGGGAGCTGGCCCGCCATGCTGGGCGCAGGATACGGGCCAACGCTAGCAGCCTGTCGGGCTTGAGCGACCGGCTGCCAGGGGCCAGGGCGGGGAGGATAAGGGGGCAAGGGAGTGCGACTGGGCATGGCGATGCCGCTGGCGCTGGCGGCGCTGGTCGGTGTGGGGTTGGGCCACTGGGTTCCTGCCGCGCTATTCGAGGGTTGGGCCTTGTGCCTGCTGTTTCTGCTTGGTCGCGGGCAATGGCGCGCCGCCGGCCTGGCTGTGGCGATCTTCTTTACCTCAAGCCAGGTGCTGCTGGCCAAGGGAGCCGTGCTGCCCGATGGGCTGCTCAGGGCCGATCTTTTCCTGACCGGGCGTATCGAGTCGGTCGAGGATGAGGGGCGGCTCAGCCGGTTGATGGTGCGCGTGGAGTCGTGCAGGCCGTTGGATCTTGCAAGGCTGCCGTGCGATGCGCTGCGTCGGGTACGGCTCAGCTTCTTCCAGGCTCCCGAGATACAGGCGGGCGAACGCTGGGCCATGACCGTGCGGTTGCGGCCACCGGCGGGTTTCGCCAACCCCGGCACCTTCGACTACGGCGCCTGGCTATGGCGCGAGGGGATCCAGGCGACCGGCTATGTCCGTAGCGAGCCCGCCGCCGAGCGGCTGGAGACGGCGCCGATGTCGTTGCGCCAACGTGCGCTTGGCTATCTCGACGAACAGGAGCTCTCTCCGCAGACCCGACGCTGGCTGGCTGCCTTGACCCTGGGAGCGGGGGACCGGCTTGCGCGCGATGACTGGGATCTGCTCAATGCCAGCGGTACGACCCATCTGGTGGTGATTTCAGGATTGCACGTGGGGCTGGTGGCGGCCTTTGCGCTGCTGATGGGGCGCGGGCTGGCGAGGCTGGTCATGCCGCGCCGATGGCGCATGACGGTATGGCCGTGGTGGCTGGCCGGCGTCGCGGCCGTGGGCTACGCCTGGTTGGCGGGTCTGCAGCCGCCGGCCATGCGCGCCATGATCATGACCCTGGTGGGACTGTGGGTGGCCAGCGGTCGCCATGCGCCCGGCCCCTGGCAGGCGTGGTGGCTGGCCTTGGGTCTGGTGGTGCTGGTCGACCCGCTGTCGGCGTGGCGCCCGGGGCTGTGGCTGTCGTTCCTGGCCGTGGCGCTGCTGATCCTCATCTGGCAGGGGCGGGTTCGGCCGCGAGGCCTGCTCGGCTGGGGATGGGGGCTGCTGCGTACCCAAGTATTGCTCGCTCCATTGATGGCCGCTGCCGTGCTGCTGGCGTTCGCTCGGCTGGCCCCGGCGGCGCCGCTGGTCAATCTGGTGGCGGTGCCACTGGTCAGCACGGTGCTGGTGCCCTTGGGATTGCTGGGCTGGCTACTGACTCCCGTGCCGCTGCTCGGTACGTTGTGCTGGTGGCTGTTCGAGCGTATCACGCAGTTGCTGGTGGGGCTGCTCGAATTGGCCGTCGACAACTTGCCGCTGTGGTGGCCTTCGCCGGAACAGGTCGTGCCGCTGGCGCTGATGCTCGGTCTCGTGGCGCTGCTGTGGTCGCTACCTGGCCTGGTCAGGGCGCTGCGGGTGGGAGCCACGTTGCTGCTGATACCTGCCATGTTGGGTCTGTCCACGCCTGTGCCCGAGCCCGGTACGCTGCGGATCAGGGTTCAGGACGTCGGTCAGGGGCAGCTGATCGAATTGCGCAGTGCCAGCTATCGGCTGCTCTATGATACCGGGCCGCGCTTTGCATCCGGCTTCGCTCCGCTGAGTTCGCTGTGGCCGGCAGGCCAGTATTTCGACGATGTCATGGTCAGTCATGACGATCTCGACCATGCCGGCGGTGTCACCGTGCTGGACGAGCGGCATACGGTGGGACGGTTCCTGGCGCCACCCGGTGAGTCGATAGGCGTGCCTGTCGACAGCTGCCTGCGCGGGCAGGCGTGGCAGCGAGACGGCGTCTCCTATCGCGTGTTGTGGCCGCCCGAGGAGACGGCGGAGCTCTCGAGCAACGACCGCTCCTGTGTTCTGGAGGTGACGGTCGGTAATGACCGGCTGCTGATCACCGGAGACGTCGGGCGCGAGATCGAGCGTTTGTTCCTGCTTGACGTGGAGTTGCCGGTCACCCTGCTGGTGGCGGGGCATCACGGCAGTCGCAGCAGTTCGGGGCCGCAGCTGGTGCAGGCGCTGGCTCCGCAAACCGTGGTTTACAGTGCTGCCCGACACAGTGCCTTCGGCCATCCCCACGACGAGGTGGTACGACGTTTTCGTCGTGCCGGCAGCTGTCAGTGGAGTACCGCGCTGGACGGTGCCGTGACCTTATGGATGGGCCGTGCCGAGGGGCTTGCGCTGCACGCTGCGCGAGACATGCCCTGGCGCCGTGGCGGTGTCGAAGGTAGATGCCATGCGGTAGAATCGCGCCATTGATCGCGACGGTCGTTGCGTGAAGAGGGGAAGACGATGGACATGATGGATGCGCTCATCGCCGGCGGCTGGCTGATGATCCCCTTGCTGGGATGCTCGCTGTTGGCGACGGTGATCATCATCGAGCGCCTCTGGACCCTGCGTGCCAAGCGTATCGCCCCCTATGGCCTGGGGCAGGAGGTCTGCTCGCTGGTGGCACGTGGCCAGGTCGATCTCTACTGGCTCGAGGGCCATTCGCCGCTGGGCGGCGTGCTGGCGGCCGGGCTGCGCAATGCCCGCCTGGGCCACGAGCAGGTCCGGGCCCGGCTACAAGAGGCCGCTACCGCGGTGATCCACGACATGGAGCGCTTCCTCAGCCCGCTGGGTACCATCGCGGCCATCACGCCATTGATCGGTCTGCTGGGTACCGTGGTAGGCATGATCGAAGTTTTCGCGGTGATCGTCTCCGCCGATGGCGTCGGGCGTACCGCCGAGCTTGCCGGCGGTATCTCGCGTGCCCTGGTGACGACCGCTGCGGGCCTCACCGTGGCGATTCCGGCGCTGATGTTCCATCGTTACTTCCTGCGCCGGGTCGAGGACATCACCGTGCGCATGGAGGAGCAGGCCGGCCAGGTGGTTGAATTTCTCGCCCACTACCAGGGCGAGTTGGGCTTCAGCGATCAGCATGAGGGCGATCTCTCCGCCTCGGAGGCGAGGGGCTCGTGAGGTTCGTGCGCCGTCGTCGCGATCCGGTGGAGGTCAATCTCACACCGCTGATCGACGTGGTCTTTCTGCTGCTGATCTTCTTCATGGTATCGACCACCTTCGAGACGCGTCAGGCGCTCGAGCTCACGCTTCCCGAGAGTGTGTCCGGGGTCGGGCTCGACGCCTCGCCGGTCACGCTGGTGGTGACCGCGCAGGGGCATTACCGGCTGGGCGAGCGTGAGTTCGCCGCCGCCGAGCTGGGCCAGGCGCTGTCTGCCGAAGCCGACCAGGCCAGGCTTCATGGCCTGGTCGTCGAGGCCGATGCCCGCGCGATGCATGCCGACGTGGTGCGGGCACTGGACCAGGCGGGCATGCATGGCATACGTCAAGTTCGCATCGCCACGAGCGAAACTCAGGCAACATCCACGCAAGCGGAGACACCGTGACTCAAGACCGGACCCAACATTCGGGCTGGACCCTCTACAAGCAGCTGCTGGCCTACGTCAAGCCGCACTGGATCTCGTTCGCCCTGGCGATCGTCGGCTATGCGCTCTATGCGGCCTCCAGTACGGCCCTGGCCGAGATGATGAAGCGCTTGATCGATGGCATTCAGGACCCCGACGCCGCCTTCCGCCTGTTCCTGCCGCTGTTCGTGGTGTTCATGTTTGCCGCCAGGGGACTCGGCACCTTCCTCGGGACCTATTTCATGAGCAACGTGGCGCGCAACGTAGTGCATGCGCTGCGCTGCAACGTGTTCAATCACATGCTGCACCTGCCCGGTCGCTTCTTCGATTCGCACTCCAGCGGACACCTGATCTCGCGGGTTACCTACCATGTGGAGCAGGTCACCGGGGCGGCGACCAATGCCATCACCATCCTGCTGCGCGAGGGGCTGTTCGTGATCGGCCTGTTGGGCTATCTGCTGTGGACCAACTGGATGCTGACCCTGCTGTTCCTGGCCGTGACGCCGCTGATCGGTGGTGTGGTGAGCTATGCCAGCAAGCGCTTCCGGCGCATCTCCCTGCGCATTCAGGATTCCATGGGCGACGTGACCCATGTGGCCTCCGAGGCCTTGACTGGATACCGTGTGGTGCGGACTCACGGTGCCGAAGCCTACGAGAAGGAGCGTTTCGCCCGGGCCAGCGACTACAACCGCCAGCAGAAGATGAAGGAAGCGCTGACCAAGGCCATCAGTACGCCGGTAATCCAGCTACTGATTGCCGTGTCGCTGGCGGTACTGGTGTGGCTGGCCATGTCGCCGGCGCTGTTGGCCGACATGACGCCCGGTGAATTCGTCGCCTTCATCACCGCCGCATCGCTGATGGCCAAGCCGGTGCGTCAGCTCACCGAGATCAACAGCGAGATTCAGAAAGGGATCGCTGCCGCCGCCGAGCTGTTCGGCCTGATGCAGGTGCCGCTCGAGCCCGACGAGGGGACCCGCGAGCCCGAGCGCCTCAAGGGCAAGGTCGAGCTGCGTGGGGTGCATTTCCGCTACGGCGAGGATCAGCCCGAAGTGCTCAAGGGCATTGATATCGTCATCGAGCCCGGGGAGATGGTCGCTATCGTGGGACGCTCGGGGAGCGGCAAGTCGACCCTGGCGGGACTGTTGCCGCGCTTCTACCGGCCCACCTCTGGCCAGGTGCTGATCGACGGCGTACCCATCGACGAGTACCGCCTGGCGCCCTTGCGTCGTCAGCTCGCCCTGGTGTCGCAGCAGGTGACGCTGTTCAACGCCAGCGTCGCCGACAACATCGCCTACGGTGTGCCCGAAGCGGATCGCGACACCATCGAGGCGGCCGCACAGGCGGCCTATGCTCATGAGTTCATCGAGCGGCTGCCCGACGGCTACGACACCATCGTTGGCGACAATGGTGTGATGCTCTCCGGTGGTCAGCGCCAGCGTCTCGCCATTGCCCGGGCGATCTTCAAGGACTCCCCGCTGCTGATTCTCGACGAGGCGACCTCGGCGCTGGACACTGAGTCGGAGCGTTACATCCAGCAGGCGCTCGAGGTGGTCTGCCGCGGTCGCACGACGCTGGTCATCGCCCACCGGCTTTCCACCATCGAGCGGGCCGATCGCATTCTGGTGATGGAGCAGGGTCAGATCGTCGAGCAGGGCGCTCATGCCGAACTTCTGGCGCGCGACGGCGCTTATGCCGCGCTGCACCGGTTGCAGTTCCAGGAAACCTCGGTGTCATGAGTCACGGCCTGGGAGAGCGCTGGCTGCAGGCCGCCTACGGCGACGCCGCCTGGCTCAGGGCGTTGAGACCGCTCGAAGCCCTGTATCGCTGGGTCGTCGAGTATCGTACTTCGCGCTATCGGAACGGTCGTCGTCGGATATGGCGAGCTCCCGTGCCGGTGATCGTGGTGGGCAACGTGACCCTGGGCGGAACCGGCAAGTCCCCCCTGGTGGCTTGGTTGGCCCGCCATCTGTCCGAGCAGGGGTGGCGGCCGGGCATCGTCTCGCGCGGCTATGGCGGCAAGGCGGAGCAGGGCGCGGGCTACCCGTTGCACGTCACCCTGGATACGTCCAGCGCCCATAGCGGCGACGAACCGCGCATGCTGGCGCGCCAGACCGGCCTGCCGGTGGTGGTCGACCCCGACCGCCCGCGCGGTGCCAGGGCGCTGCTCGAGAAGGGGTGCGACATCCTGCTCAGCGACGACGGCCTGCAGCACCTGGCGCTGGGGCGCGACCTGGAACTGGTGGTGGTGGATGGCCGCCGCGGGTTCGGCAACGGGCGCTGCCTGCCTGCTGGCCCTTTGCGTGAGCCCCTGTCACGCCTGGACGAGGTGAGCGCGGTACTGATCAACGGCGAGCCGGCCTTCGTGCCGCCAGCCGGTGCCTGGACCTTTCGCCTGGTACCGGTCCGCTGGCGTTCGCTGGCGGATGGGACGTCCCATACTCTGGCGCCGTTGCCGTTCCACGGCCCGGTACACGCCGTCGCGGGGATCGGTAATCCCCAGCGTTTCTTCACGACCCTGGCCGAGCTGGGAGTCGAAGCCAGACCGCATGCCTTTCCCGATCATCATCGATTCACGGCACAGGAGTTAACCTTCGGCGACGACCTGCCGGTAGTGATGACGGCCAAGGATGCCGAGAAGCTGGATGCCGTGACCCTCGAGCGGGGCTGGGTGCTCGAGATCGAAGCCGAGCCGCCGGTGGACTTTGCGGCCTGGCTGGACACGCGACTGTCAGGGTTGCGATAACCTTAGTTCGATCCCAACACGATCGTGAACGATAGAGGTGTAACGATGGACAAGGAACTGCTGGCCATGCTGGTCTGCCCGCTGTGCAAGGGCAAGCTCAAGTACGACCGCGAGGCCCAGGAACTGCTGTGCCACTACGATGGCCTCGCCTATCCGGTGCGCGACGGCATTCCGGTCATGCTGCCCGAAGAGGCGCGTCAGTTGGAAGTCGACGAGAAGCTGCCGCCTTCGCCTGGTCGTAGCGGAGAGGCATGATGGCGCAGGACAACGCCTTCATTGCAGTGATACCGGCACGCTACGGCTCCTCGCGACTGCCGGGCAAGCCACTGCTCGACATTGCCGGTGAGCCCATGGTGGCGCATGTCTGGCGCCAGGCCTGCGCGAGCGCTGCCGGCCGCGTGGTGGTTGCCACCGACGATACGCGGATACGCGACGCCATGTTGCCGCTGGGCGCCGAGGTGGTGATGACTCGCGCCGACCATCCTTCCGGCACCGACCGGCTGGCCGAGGTCGCCGAGACGTTGGGGCTCGCCGCCGACGCCGTGCTGGTGAACGTCCAGGGCGACGAACCGCTGATTCCGCCGCGGCTGATCGATCAGGTCGCGATGCGGCTTTATGACGACTCGGGGGCCTCCATTTCGACCTTGGCGGAACCGATCGGTGATGTGGAAACGCTGTTCAACCCCAATGTGGTCAAAGTGGTACGCGCTCTCTCGGGGCGTGCGCTCTACTTTTCCCGTGCCCCCATCCCATGGGATCGCGAGTCGTTCGCTGCGCGTCCGGAGTGGCTCGAGACCGATGCCTGGCTGCGCCATATTGGGCTGTATGCCTACCGTGCCGCCTTCCTGGCAGAGTATCGCGACTGGAGCCCATCGGCGCTGGAGCGGCTGGAGCAGTTGGAGCAGTTGCGAGCGCTGCACTACGGTCATGCCATCCAGGTGGCGCTGGCCGCCGAGCCCAACCCGGCCGGGGTCGATACCCTGGCGGACCTGGAGCGCGTCAGGGCCCTGCTGAGCGAGAACCCATAAGGAGGGACATCCATGCGTGTTCTGTTCGTCTGTCTCGGTAACATCTGCCGTTCGCCCACCGCCGAAGGCGTGTTCCGTCGCGAGCTCGAGGCGGCAGGGCTGGCCCATCGTGTGGAAGTCGATTCCTGCGGCATCGGTGACTGGCACGTAGGCAAAGCGCCCGATCCGCGTTCCGCTGCCGCTGCACGCCGGCGTGGTGTCGACCTGAGCGAGTTGCGCGCGCGCCAGCTCGCGGCCGAGGATTTCTCGCGCTTCGATTATCTGCTGGCCATGGACCACGACAACCTGGCGGCGATCCGTGCCCAATGCCCCGATGGGTGTGGTGCCCACATCGGTCTCTTTCTCGACTTCGCCGGCCATGTCGACCGGCCGGTGCCCGATCCCTACTACGGTGGAGAGCGGGGCTTCGAGGAGGTGCTCGACTTGATCGAAGCCGCTTCCCGCGGCCTGGTCGAGGAGATAGCCCTGCGACTCGAGGGGCAGCGGCGTTGAGCGATACCCTGCTGGCCGATTACATTCTGGCCGACCGGGAGCTGACTGCAGCCAATACCCTGGGGCTTCCCTGTCATGCCGAGCGCTTCGCTTCACCGGTAGCCATCGAGCCGCTGCGTAGGCTGCTGCGTTTGGCTGATGACCTCAGTTGGCCCCTTACCGTGTTGGGTGGCGGCAGCAATCTGATCCTGCCCGAACGACTGCCCGGGTTGGTGCTGCGACCGGCGCTGCGTTATTGGTGGCTGGAGCCCCAGGAGGGCAGCGTACTGGTGCATGTCGGGGCGGGAGTCGAATGGCACCCGCTGGTCATGGCATTGGCCGGCCGTGGCCTGTGGGGAACGGAGAACCTGGCATTGATTCCGGGTTCCTGTGGCGCGGCACCAATTCAGAACATCGGCGCCTACGGTGTCGAGCTGTGCGAAGTGCTCGAAGCGGTTCACGTGATGTTCATCGAGGATGGCCGTTGCGCGCGCTTGACGGTGGAGGAGTGCGCCTTCGGCTACCGCGACAGCATCTTCAAGGGCGAACTCGAGGGCAAGGTGATCGTCACTGGGCTGACCCTACGGCTCACTCGCGTGCCGCATCCTCGACTGGGTTATGGTGACCTGGCCCAGCGGGTAGGCCCTCGGCCGGGTCCGCTCGAGGTGGCCGAGGCGGTGTGCGCCATTCGCCGCGAGAAGCTGCCCGATCCGGCTGAGCTGGGCAATGCCGGCAGCTTCTTCAAGAACCCTATCGTAGAACGGCGGCAGGCGGAGGAAATGCTACTGTCATGGCCGGACATGCCGCATTTCGAGCTGGCCGATGGGCGCGTCAAGCTGGCAGCCGGCTGGCTGATCGACCGCTGTGGGCTCAAGGGGTGGCGATCGGGCCATTTCGGCATCCATGAGCGTCAGGCGCTGGTGCTGGTGCATTTCGGTGGTGGCAGTGCCGAAGAGCTGTTGGCGTTTGCCCGACAGGTAGCGACCGAGGTGGAGGCACGCTTTGGTGTCGTGTTGGAGCGCGAACCCAGGCTGGCCTGAAAGCTGTGTAGGGCATTGGCGAGACGACAAACGAGTATGAACGAAAACGGCCCGCGCTGAGCGCGGGCCGTTCTCTTTCGGGCAGCAGGGTGTTTCAGCCCTGGCTACCTTTTTGCGCCTCCTGCTCACGGCGACGGATTTCGCGCGGGTCATTGTGCGCGCGACGCCGGCGGCGGGCAGCGGTCTGCTCGGCTTCGGCTTGCTCGGCCTTGTCTGCCTCGGCGGGCTGTTCGGCCGGCTTGGTCTCCTCGGCCCTGGCCTGTTCGGGCTTGGCTTCCGGCTTGGTTTCTTCCGACTTTGGTTGCTCAGCCTTGGGTGCCTCGGCGGACTTCTCGTCCGGCTTGGGCGCCTCGGCCTTGGCCTGCTCGGGCTTGGCTTCGGGCTTGGCTTCTTCCGAATTTGGCTGCTCGGCCTTGGTCGCCTCGGTGGGCTTTTCGGCCGGCTTGGGCGCCTCGACCTTGGCCTGCTCGGGCTTGGTTGCCGGCTTGGTTTCTTCCGGCTTCGGCTGCTCGGCCTTGGTCGCTTCGGCGGGCTTCTCGGTCGGCTTGGGCGCCTCGACCTTGGCCTGCTCGGGCTTGGTTGCCGGCTTGGTTTCTTCCGGCTTCGGCTGCTCGGCCTTGGCCGCTTCGGCGGGCTTCTCGGTCGGCTTGGGCGCCTCGACCTTGGCCTGCTCGGGCTTGGCTTCGGGCTTGGTTTCTTCCGACTTCGGCTGCTCGGTCTTGGGGGCCTCGGCGGGCTTCTCGGCCGGCTTGGGCGCCTCGACCTTGGCCTGCTCCGGCTTGGCTTCCGGCTTGGTTTCTTCCGACTTTGGCTGCTCGGCCTTGGTCGCCTCGGTGGGCTGCTCGGCCGGCTTGGGCGTCACGGCCTTGGCCTGCTCCGAACCTGCTTCACCCTTCTGCTCGGGCGCTTCCGCCTGGAGACGCTTCTGCTCAGCCTCGGCCTGCGGATTGATGGCGTGCTGGCGCGAGCGGTTGCGCGGATTGTTGCGCGTACGCTTGGGCTTGCCGTCGTCGCTCTTGGCCGGCTCGGTTACCTGTTCGACAGGCTTCTCCTGTGGCTCGGCCTTCTGGCGGCGCGGGGTCTCGTCACGCCCGCGAGGCTTGGCCTGACGTGCCTCCTCGGTGGCCTGGGGCTTGTCGGCGCGTGCCTGATTGCGGCCGCGACCGCCACGGCCGCCGCTGCTGTCCTGGCGCGCTTCCTGGCGAGAGTCCTGACGCGCTTCGGCACGGGCACTCTCCTGGGGGCGGGCCTGACCGCGCTGGCTACGGCCATCGTCCTGGGATTCGCCGCGCGCGCGCCGCCGTCCACGACCGTTGCGCTCGCCGCGTTCGTCCTCGCTGCGGGGCGGTGCCTGTGGCGGGGTCGGCTTGCGCGGCTCCGCCGCGGTGGTCGTATCGCTCTCGGTTCCGCCGAGCAACTTGGTGACGCCCTTGAGCAGACGGCCGAGCACGCCGGCAGTGGGGGCTGCGGTAGTGGCGGGAGCGGGCGAGGGTGCCTGGCGGGGCGGCTCCTGCTGCAAGGAGGCCGGAGCCGGTTCGTTGTGGATCACCGTCTTGACCGCGGCCTCGGTACGGGCCATCGGTTTGGCGATGCTCATGTCCGGCTCCTTGCCGATGTCGGTCTCGACCGACAGCTCGAAGCTGGACTTGTCCTGATCGCCTTCCTCCTCGATATGGTCGTCACGCAGGCGTTGCACGTCGTAGTGCGGCGTGTCCATGTCGGGCTTGGGCAGGACCAGCACCTTCACGCCCTGGCGCTGCTCGATATCGGCAAGTACCGCACGCTTCTCGTTGAGCAGGTAGGTGGCCACTGGCACCGGCAGGATGGCGCGAATCTGCGCGCTGCGTTCCTTCATCGCCTCCTCTTCGATCAGGCGCATGATCGAGAGCGACAGCGAGCGCACGTCGCGGATGGTGCCCTGGCCGTTGCAGCGCGGGCATACCACGCCGCTGGTTTCGCCCAGTGACGGGCGCAGGCGTTGACGCGACATCTCCATCAGGCCGAAGCGGGAGATACGGCCGATCTGCACCCGGGCGCGATCGAGCTTGAGCGCATCGCGCATGCGGTTCTCGACCTCACGCTGGTTGCGCGCGGGGCTCATGTCGATGAAATCGATCACCACCAGACCGCCGATGTCGCGCAGGCGTAGCTGACGGGCGATCTCGTCGGCCGCCTCGAGGTTGGTTTGCAGCGCGGTCTCCTCGATGTCGCTACCACGGGTGGCGCGCGCCGAGTTGATGTCGATGGATACCAGGGCCTCGGTATGGTCGATGACGATGGAGCCGCCGGAGGGCAGCTTCACTTCGCGTTCGTAGGCGGTCTCGATCTGCGATTCGATCTGGAAGCGCGAGAACAGCGGAACTTCGTCGGCGTAGAGTTTGATCTTCTGCTGGTACGAGGGCATCACCTGACGAATGAAGGTCAGCGCTTCCTGATGTACCTCGGGGTTGTCGATCAGCACCTCGCCGATGTCCTGGCGCAGGTAATCGCGCATGGCGCGGATGATGACGTTCGATTCGCGATAGATCAGGAACGGGGCGGGGCGCTTGCCGGCCTCCTCGGTGATCGATTCCCACACCTGGACCAGGTAGTCGAGGTCCCACTGCAGCTCCTCCGGGCTGCGACCGATGCCGGCGGTGCGCACGATCACGCCCATCTTCTCCGGCACGGTGAGCTGGCCCATGGCCTCCTTGAGCTGGGTGCGCTCGTCACCCTCGATGCGCCGCGAGATACCGCCGGCACGGGGATTGTTGGGCATCAGTACGAGGAAGCGGCCAGCCAGACTGATGAAGGTGGTCAGCGCCGCACCCTTGTTGCCGCGCTCCTCCTTGTCGACCTGGACGATGACTTCCTGGCCCTCCTTGAGCACCTCCTTGATGCTGGGACGGCCCGAAGATTCCTTCAGGAAGTACTCGCGGGAAATTTCCTTGAGAGGGAGAAAACCATGACGATCGGCGCCGAAGTCGACGAAGGCGGCTTCGAGGGAAGGTTCGACTCGGGTGATCTTGCCACGGTAGATGTTGGCTTTCTTTTGCTCCCTGGCACCGGATTCGATGTCCAGGTCGTACAGGCGTTGTCCATCGACCAGCGCGACGCGCAGCTCTTCCGGCTGGGTCGCATTGATGAGCATCCGTTTCATGTTGTCTCGCAATCTGGACGCGCCGGGGGCATCGAAGAAGGCGAACCTCTGGGTGCTGCGTGCTTGTGCTCAGCGCATGTCGCGGATGCGCAGTGGCGCCCGATCGTACCGGTACCCGATAGGGGCCCAGCACGACATGATCATGTTGAGTACGCGGCGGAGGCAGGACATGTCTCGGTGGGCTTCTCCCATCCGGCCCTGCGGTCACCGCCAGACACCTGGCATTCATCGATTCGCCAACGCCGGCCACCGGCACGATGTTGAACGATTCCCGTGGCCACCGCTCGCCTGTTCACAGGGCGAGCCGGGATCCGGGCGTGGCGTCACTACATTACTTGTCAATATCTTGCGTCTATTCACTCGTCGGCGGCGGGATCTCTGTCAGGGATCGTCGCGGCCCGATTTCGTCGCTCCGGCCTGCGTGTCTGTCGTGCAGGCGCCATGGGACCGAAGGGATCCATCCGAGCGAGCTGGCAATATAGCAGTATTGGCAAGGCGCAGCAATTGGCGCAGTGCGCCGCCGAGTGCGTTAGAATGCTGGCTCACAACAGTTTTTCTGCAGGAGTGTCATGGCCGAGGGGCGCGACGTACAGTGGGTGGAAGTGGGCGAGGGCCAGTCGGGCCAACGGGTCGACAACTTCCTGATAACGCGCCTGAAAGGCGTGCCGCGAACGCTGGTCTACCGCATCGTGCGCAAGGGCGAGGTGCGGGTGAACAAGAAGCGGGTGAAGGCGGACTATCGTCTTCAGGTGGGAGACATGGTGCGCATCCCGCCGCTCAAACTCGCTCCGCGCGAGGCGGTCAAGCAGGTCAGTGAAGGCCTGCGCAACCTGCTCGCCGGCAGTGTGCTGGTAGAAGGGCCGGGCTGGCTGGTGCTCAACAAGCCGGCCGGGCTTCCCGTGCACGGTGGCAGCGGGGTCAAGATCGGCCTGATCGAAGCGCTGCGACAGGTGCGCGAGGACCTCGAGTTTCTCGAGCTGGTCCACCGCCTCGATCGCGATACCTCGGGTTGTCTGCTGCTGGCCAAGTCGCGTCCCGCGCTGCTGGCGCTCAACGAGGCGCTCAAGCAGCATCGGATGGACAAGCGCTACCTGGCGCTGGTGGCCGGCCGCTGGCCGGCGCGGCGTGAATTCGTCAGCGCCCGCCTCGATCGCTATGACGCCGGCAACGGTGAGCGTCGGGTACGCGTGGATGCCGCCGGTAAGGTGGCGCGCACCCGCTTCGCCGTGCGCGAAGCCCTGCCCAAGGCAACGCTGATCGAAGCCGAGCCGGTAACCGGGCGCACCCACCAGATCCGCGTGCATGCCGCTCATGCCGGCTACCCGTTGCTCGGCGACGACAAGTACGGTTCCCGCGAAGGCGAGTCGCTAGCGCGGCATCTCGGCCTGTCGCGCCTGTTCCTGCACGCTGAGTCGCTGACCTTTCCCGAGCCCAGTAGCGGGCGGCCGGTACAGATCCGTGCACCGCTGCCGATGAGCTGGAGGCGGCGCTCGCCCAGGCGCGCAACGCACGTTGAGTTTCGGCCTCGCTGGGCCTGCCTATCGACACTATCAATGACCGGAGCCAGCATGCGCTATCGACTGGTGATCTTCGACTGGGACGGCACCCTGATGGATTCCGTCGCCCGTATCGTGACTTGCATGCAGGCGGCGGCCCGCGATGCGGGCTGGGGGCACCTCGAGGAGGCCGCGGTGCGCGACATCATCGGTCTAGGGCTGCCCGAGGCCATCGATCGGCTGTGTCCGGGTATCGATGCCGAGCGCTTCGAACTCTTGCGCAGCCGCTATGCCTATCATTTCGTCGAGGGCAGTCGTACGCCGATGCCGTTCTTTGCCGGCGTCGAGGCGGGCATCGCGAGGCTGCGCGAACTCCCGGCACGACGCCTTGCCGTGGCGACCGGCAAGAGCCGGCGAGGCCTCGACAGGGTCTTTCGCGAGAGCGGCAGCGGCGCTTGGTTCCATGCCAGTCGCACCGCCGACGAGACCCGTTCCAAGCCGCACCCGCAGATGCTCGAAGAGTTACTGGTCGAGCTCGACGTACCGGTCGAGGAGGCGGTGATGGTAGGCGATACCGAGTACGATCTGGAGATGGCGCGGGCCCTGGGCATGGATCGGGTCGCGGTGACCTGGGGCGTGCATGCCCCGGAACGCTTGGCGGCCAGTCGCCCCGTCTATACTGCCGTGGCGGTCGAGGCGCTGTTCGACTGGTTGGCAAGTTAGCAGACGAGAAAGTTGGCAGACGAGAAAGTTGGCAGGCGATAAAGGGAAGATGAGTCCATGAGCGACGACAAGCGTGAAGACCGCTGGACCGAAGGACCGGAGCTGACCCCCGAGCAGGCGCGTGAGGCGCAACAGGCGAAGCAGGAAAAGCCAGTGCCGCCTCCGGAGAGCGCCGAGACGCTGCGCGAGCGTCAGCGTCTGGCGCAGCAGGAGATGCTCGACCGCTGGATCGACGGGGTGCTGGTCGAGCAGCGTCGCTCGCGGCGCTGGAAGTTGTTCTTCCGCTTCTTTTTCGCCGCGCTGATCCTTGCCTCCCTGGCGGCTACCTTTTATAGCCTGTTCGGCGATCCCACCCGCGAGCCGGAGCGACGCCACCTGGGCGTGGTCGAAGTGCACGGGGTGATCGACAGTGAATCGCCGGCCAGCGCCGAGCGTATCATCGAGGGGCTCAATCGCGCCTGGGAGGCAGCCAATGCCGCCGTCGTGGTGCTGCACATCGATAGCCCAGGAGGCAGTCCGGTGCAGTCGCAGCGCGTCTACGACGAGATCATGCGTCTGCGCGAGGAGGGCGGCAAGCCCATCATCGCGGTGATCGAGGATGTCGGAGCCAGCGGCGCCTACTACATGGCGGCGGCGGCCGATGAGATCGTGGCGGCTCCGGCCAGCCTGGTGGGGTCGATCGGGGTCATCTTCGCCAGCTTTGGCTTCGAGGAGGCCATCGACCGTCTCGGTATCGAGCGGCGAGTCTATGTCAGTGGCGAGAACAAGGGCTTTCTCGACCCCTTCTCGCCAGTGGCGCCCGAAGAGCGTGAGTTCTGGCAGACGGTCATGGATACCACCCATGGCCAGTTCATCGAGGCGGTGCGTCAGGGGCGTGGCGAGCGTCTGGCCGAGGACGAGCGGCTCTTCAGCGGCTTGATCTGGAGCGGGCAGCAGGCGCTGGAGCTGGGCCTGATCGATGGAATCAGCAGTCTCGATGCCTTGAGCCGTGAGCTGTTCGGTGAGGTGCGGCTGCACGACTACACGCCGCGGCTGGACCCGTTCGAGCGGCTGAGCCGCCAGTTCGGTCGGGTCGCCGCGGAGTGGATGGGGGTGCCTTCCAGCCGCTCGCCGGTGCGCTATCAGCTGCCCTGATCTCCCAGTGGATCGAGGCCTGCTTCGAGCAACAGCGCGCACAGCCGGATCAGTGGCAGGCCGATCAGCGTGTTGGGGTCGTCCCCCTCGAGCCGTTCGAACAGGGCAATGCCCAGCCCCTCCATGCGAAAGCTGCCGGCGCTGTCCAGCGGTTGCTCGCGTTCCACGTAGTGGGCGATTTCTGCGTGTGTGAGGCGGCGAAAGTGGACGTCATATCGTTCGTGGCAGACCCAGTGGCGTGCGGCGCGGGTGTCGATCAGTGCCAGTCCGGTGAGAAAGGTCACCTGGTGGCCTGAGAAGCGTGTGAGCTGGGCGCGTGCCGTGGCGGCGTCTCCCGGCTTGCCCAGTATCTCGCCATCGAACACGGCGACTTGGTCGGAGCCTATCACCAGGTGGTCGGGATACTCCTCTGCCACCCGGCTGGCCTTGGCCAGTGCCAGGCGGTGCACCAGACTCTCGGGGGCTTCGCCGGGTCGCGGCGTCTCGTCGATGTCGGGGCTTGTCCAGGCGTAGGGTAGCCCCAGTCGATCAAGGAGTTGGCGGCGCCAGCGGGAGCCGGAAGCGAGAACGAGTCGAGGCATGGATGCGCTCCTGCGTTATACGGTGAGAGGTTCCTGGGGGTTCGGGCGAGCGGGTATTGTAACTCGCTGAGATAGCGTCTTTGACAGGGGCAGGGGGAGTGCCTATCATTGCGCGCCTATGTTGACCTCACGACTTCCCATAAGGGTCGAGCCTTATCGGCTCGCCGCACGTGCCGAAAGCCTCTCCGGCCTGATGGCGCTCGACCGGTTCGAGCGCCTCGCCGCGCAGGTCGGGGCACAGTCGGGCGACTGCCAGGTGTGGCTCGATTTCGGTATCGATGCTCAGGGCCGCCGCGAAATTCGCGGCCGTCTCGAGGCCGAGCTGCAGCTGCCTTGCCGGCGCTGCCTCGAGCCTATGGCGCAGCATGTCGAGAGCGAATTCCTGCTGGGCATGGTCTCGAGCGATGCACTGGCAGCAGAGCTGCCGAGCACCCACGAGCCGGTGCTGGTGGAAAACGAACAGCTGAACCTGCTGGAGGTGGTCGAGGATGAGTTGATTCTCAGCCTGCCCCAGGTGGTTTACCACGACGAGGCGCATTGCCGTGTCTCGCGCGACCAGCTGAGCAGCGGCGAGGAGGCCGAATCGAGCGAGCCGACTCCCGCAAGTCCTTTCGAGGTGCTGCGTCACCTCAAGGGCAAATCCTGATTGTTTATCGTCTCACTTCGGAGTGACACCCATGGCAGTTCAACAGAATCGTAAGACCCGTTCCAAGCGCGGCATGCGTCGTAGCCACGACGCCCTGAGCGCGCCGACCCTGTCCCAGGACAAGGAAACCGGTACCACTCACCTGCGTCATCACGTTTCTCCTGACGGTTTCTACCGTGGTCGCAAGGTGGTCGACGCCTGAGTCGACCCGCTGTCGATGACCGTCGGCACTTGAGCGTGCGGATTGCCATCGATGCGATGGGTGGAGATGTCGGTCCTGCCGCTGCCATCCATGGCGCGGCAGCTGCGGTGCAGGCCTGTCCGGGGTTGGAGGTCGATCTGTTCGGCCCCGGTGATCGACTGACGACCGAGCTCGAGAACCTGCCGCGGCATCTCGCCGCGGCGGGTTCGCATCTGTCCATCCATCATGCGCCGGGTCTGATTCGGCAGAATCAGCGCCCGTCCGACGCGCTCAGGCGTGGCGGCGACACCAGCATGGCGCTGATGCTTTCCCATGTGGCCGAACGCCATGCCGTGGCCGGTGTCAGTGCGGGCAATACCGGCGCGCTGATGGCCCTGGCTCGGCGCGCTCTTGTACCGTGGCGGATATTCCGCGTCCGGCGATCTGCACTGCCATCCCTACCCGCAACGATGGCCGCTGCTACCTGCTGGATCTGGGGGCCAACGTCGATGTCTCCGCGAGGCGGCTAGTGGATTTCGCTCGCATGGGGGAGGTCATGGCACGCCACGTGGACGGCCTTGCGGCTCCCAGGGTGGCATTGCTCAACGTGGGCAGCGAAGGTACCAAGGGCAGCGAGGCGGTGCGTCAGGCGGACTCGCTACTGAGTATGGCGGGCTCGCTGAACTATATCGGCTTCATCGAGGGAGACGGCATCTTCGCCGGCTCCGCCGATGTGGTGGTGTGTGATGGTTTCGTTGGCAACGCGGTGCTCAAGGCCAGCGAGGGATTGGCTCGCATGCTGATTGAGCGGGTTCAGGCGACCTTCGAGTCGCACTGGAGCAGCCGCCTGGTCGGCATGCTGGCGAGGCCGGCGCTGCGTCGGTTGAAGAGCGAGCTCGATCCGGTGCGCTACAATGGCGCCAGCCTGCTGGGACTCGACGGCATCGTGATCAAGAGCCACGGCAGTGCCGATGCCACTGGCTTTTCCTATGCTGTGCTGCGGGCCGTGCAGGAGGTCAGGCGCGGCTTGCCGGAGCGGCTCGCCATGGAGCTGGGCGTCCGGCGTGACAGCACTCAACAAGAGTAATGGTGAACGACATGACTCAACCCCTTGCCCTCGTATTCCCCGGGCAAGGCTCCCAGCAGGTGGGCATGCTGCGGGAGCTGGCGGAACGCTACAGCGTCGTGCGGACGACCTTCGAGGAAGCCGCCGACGCCTTGGGCTACGACCTGTGGAAGGTGGTCCAGGAGGGGCCTGACGAGGCTCTCAATGCCACCGCCTGTACCCAGCCGGCGCTGCTGACGGCCAGCGTGGCCATCTGGCGGGTATGGCAAGAGCTGGAAGGCCCGCGTCCCGGGGCCATGGCGGGGCATAGCCTGGGCGAGTACAGCGCCATGGTGTGTGCCGGTGTCATGGGCTTTGCCGATGGTGTGCGCTTGGTGCGCCTGCGCGGCGAGGCGATGCAGGAGGCGGTGCCGGTCGGTCGTGGCGCCATGGCAGCCATTCTGGGGCTCGACGATGCCATCGTTGAAACGGCCTGTGCCGAGGCGGCGCAGAATGAGGTCGTGGCGGCGGTGAACTACAATGCCCCTGGCCAGGTAGTGATCGCCGGCGACAAGGCCGCCGTGGAGCGGGCCATTGTCCTGTGTCAGGAGGCGGGGGCCAAGCGCGCCATGCCGTTGCCGGTTTCGGTGCCCTCGCACTGCGCGCTGATGCGACCGGCCGCCGAGCGGCTCAAAACGGCCATGGCTGATCTCGACATGCGCCCGCCGCGCTACACCGTGTATCAAAATGTCGATGCCCAGGCGCATGCCGACGTCGAGACGCTGCGTACGCGCCTGGTCGAGCAGCTTTACCAGCCGGTGCGCTGGACCTCCTGTGTCGAGGCGATGGAGGCGGCGGGTGCGTCGGTTTTCATCGAGTGTGGGCCGGGCAAGGTGCTCACCGGTCTCGGCAAGCGCATCGCCAAGGGGAGCAAGGGATTGGCGGTCAACGACCCCGACAGTCTCGAGGCGGCGCTTGCGTTGGCGCACGAGGCCGGCCAGTAGCCGAGCGGGGCGCGGCCAGAATAACCAACAAGCAGGGGCTCGAGCCCCAGAACCAAACAGCAATCGGAGCGGGAACAGGCTATGTCCAGCGAACGCAGAATTGCCCTGGTGACCGGTGCCAGCCGTGGCATCGGCCGGGCCATTGCCCACGAACTCGGCCGCCAGGGGCGCGTGGTGATCGGAACGGCCACCACTGAGTCGGGCGCGGCCAAGATCGACGAAGACCTGCGTGCCAACGGCATCGAGGGGGCCGGCAAGGCGCTTGACGTGACCGACCTGGCCAGTGTGGAGGCGCTGGTCAAGGCCGTTACCGAAGAGTTCGGTGCCCCCACCATCCTGATCAACAATGCCGGCATCACGCGTGACAACCTACTGATGCGCATGAAGGAAGACGAGTGGGATTCGGTGCTCGACACCAACCTCAAGTCGGTGTACCGCGTCACCAAGGCGTGTCTGCGCGGCATGACCAAGGCTCGCTTCGGGCGGATCGTCAACATCAGCTCGGTGGTGGCGACCATGGGCAATCTCGGCCAGACCAACTATGCTGCCGCCAAGGCGGGCATGGAAGGCTTCACCCGTGCCCTGGCGCGGGAGGTGGCTTCTCGGGCGATCACCGTCAACGCGGTGGCGCCGGGCTTCATCGCCACCGACATGACGCACGCATTACCCGAGGAGCAGCATAAGGCATTGCTGACCCAGATTCCGCTGGCGCGCCTTGGCGAGCCTGAGGAGATTGCCGCTGCCGTCGGTTTCCTGACCAGCGAGAGTGCCGGTTATATCACCGGTGAGACTCTGCAGGTCAACGGTGGCATGAACATGCGTTGAAGCTCCCGCGGGTCGGCGGTTGCGCCGACGGGGGGCGTCTATAAACTACCCCGCAGCTTGAGTTTGCGGACCAAACGGCTGGTCATCTGAACGGCTAACTTGAACGACTGGAGTACGTATAATGAGCACCATCGAAGAGCGCGTGAAGAAGGTTGTGGCCGAGCGCCTGAACGTCAAGGAAGAAGACATCCAGAACAGCTCCTCCTTCACCGAGGACCTTGGCGCTGATTCCCTGGATACCGTCGAGCTGGTCATGGCGCTCGAAGAGGAATTCGATACTGAAATTCCCGATGAAGAAGCCGAGAAGATCACCACCGTTCAGGAAGCCATCGATTACGTCAATGCCCATCAGTAAGGGCGCGGTCGTCACCGCTTGCTGAGGTGAAGGGCATCGCATGATGCCGGGAAAGCCGTCCTGAGACACAGGACGGCTTTTTGCTTTGTGTCGGGACCATGGCTGCCCAAGCGAGGAGCATGTCCGGTATAATGCGCGCAATGACGGCCTGGGAGATGGGCCGTGTCATCAAGGTTGTCTGGAGGATTACTGATGGCTCGTAGAGTTGTGGTGACCGGGCTGGGACTGGTCACGCCGGTGGGCAACACCGTCAAGGAGAGCTGGGAGAACATCCTGGCCGGCAAGAGCGGCATCGCCCCCATCGAACATTTCGATGCCACCGGCTTCAACACTCGCTTCGGAGGTTCGGTCAAGAACTTCGACATCAGCCCGTACCTGAACCCCAAGGATGCGCGCAAGATGGACCTGTTCATCCAGTATGGGGTGGCGGCGGGCGCCCAGGCCATCAGGGACGCAGGGCTCGATTGCACCGAGGAGAACGCCGAGCGCATCGGCGTGGCCATCGGCTCCGGCATCGGCGGGTTGCCGATGATCGAACAGAACCACAACGCCCTTAACAAGGGCGGCGCGCGTCGTATCTCGCCCTTCTTCGTCCCCGGTTCGATCATCAACATGATCTCCGGCAACCTGGCCATCCAGCATGGCTTCCGGGGCCCCAACATCGCCATCACCACGGCCTGTACCACTGGCACCCACAATATCGGTTACAGCGCCCGCACCATCGCCTATGGCGATGCCGACGTGATGATCTGCGGGGGGGCCGAGATGGCCACGACACCGCTGGGGTTGGGTGGATTCTCCGCCGCCCGGGCACTGTCGACCCGTAACGACGACCCGCAGGCCGCCAGTCGCCCCTGGGACCGCGACCGTGACGGCTTCGTGCTTTCGGACGGCGCCGGCGTCCTGGTGCTCGAGGAGTACGAACACGCCAAGGCACGTGGGGCGCGCATCTACGCCGAGCTGACCGGCTTCGGCATGAGCGATGACGCCTACCACATGACCGCACCGCCCGAAGACGGCAGCGGAGCGGCACTGTCGATGCGCAATGCGATTCGCGATGCCAAGCTCGATCCTGCGGCGGTGCATTATATCAACGCGCACGGCACCTCTACCCCGGCAGGCGACCTGGCCGAGAGCCGGGCCGTCAAGAAGGTGATGGGCGAGAGCGCGCACAGCGTGGCCGTGAGCTCGACCAAGTCGATGATCGGCCATCTGCTGGGTGCTGCCGGTGCCGTCGAGGCGGTGTTCTGCATTCTGGCCATCCGCGACCAGGTGGCACCACCGACGATCAACCTGGACAATCCCCAGGAAGGCTGCGACCTGGACTATGTGCCGCATACCGCGCGTGAAATGAAAATCGACGTGGCGCTGTCCAATTCGTTCGGCTTCGGTGGCACCAACGGCACACTGGTCTTCTCCCGGCTGCGCTGAGCCGGGGCGTCGCGAGCGTGTGACATGACGCGGCCGCAAGTAGAGCCCTGGGTGCCGGCCGACGATCGCGGCCTGGCCTATGGCGACGGATTGTTCGAGACCATACTGGTCCGCGATGGTGAGCCTCTGTTGTGGCCGCAGCACATGGCTCGGCTGGGTAGGGGTTGCCAGAGGCTGGGCATCCCCATGCCCGCCGCCGCCGAGCTCGACGGCTTGCCCGCCCAGGCGGGGCCAGGACTCAAGGTGCTCAAGCTGATCCTCACCCGGGGCAGCGGCGGGCGCGGCTACTTTGCCCCGCCAATCGCCAAGCCACGGCTGCTGTGGCAGGCGTTCGATTTCGCGCCCCAGCCGCAGCACTGGGAATCGGGTGTGCGGGTGCGCCATTGCCGGTTGCAGCTGAGCATTCAGCCATTGCTTGCCGGGCTCAAGCACCTCAATCGGCTCGAGAACGTGCTGGCGCGCAGTGAGTGGGATGATCCGGATGTGGCTGAGGGAGTGCTTTGCGACACTCAGGGACACCTGGTCGAGGCCACCTGCATGAACCTGTTCTGGCAGCGCCGGGGATGCTTGGAGACGCCTCGTCTGGACGGCAGCGGCGTGGCCGGGACGTTGCGTGCTGTCCTGATGGAGCGCCTGGAGATCAATGAAGTCACCATGGGGCCGGAGGTGCTGGCCGAAGCCGAGGCCGTGTGGCTCGGCAACTCGGTTCAGGGTCTCTGGCCCGTGGTGCGTCTGGATGACGCCGATGGCTCCCGGCAGCTGAACTGGACCCTTGGCCCCGTGCACCGGACCTTGCAGGGCAAGGCTCACGAGCTGCTGGGCTATCCGGCTACTTTCGCGCGCTGAAGCGCATAGAAGATGCATAGCAGAGAAGCGGGTTACGAGGAAGCGCATGCTGCGATTGGTGAAGTTTCTTGTCGTGTTGGTGGTCGTGGCAGCCGTGTCGGTCTTCGCCGCTTATCGCTACTGGGAGAGCCGGCTCGAGGCGCCCATTGCGGTGGAGGAGGAGACTCTCTACGAGGTGCCGCGCGGGGCGGGCTACAACCGAGTGGTGACGGACCTGACGGCACGTGGCGTGATCGAGGACGAGTGGGCGTTTCGTTTGCTGACGCGGCTCGAGCCCGAAGCGATCCCGCAGCTGCGGGCCGGTGAATACATGCTCGAGCCGGGCATGAGCGGTCGCGAGTTGATCGAGCTGCTCGGCAGCGATCGAGTGGTCACCTACCCGCTGACCATTCCCGAGGGTTGGACCTTCCGCCAGATGCGAACCCGGCTCGACGCCGCCCCCAAGCTCGAGAACCTGACCCAGGGGCTCAGCGACGAGGAAGTGATGGCGCTGCTGGAGCGTGAGGGACGCCACCCCGAGGGGTGGTTCTTTCCCGATACCTATCGCTACCACAAGGGCATGAGCGATCTCGACATCCTGCGCCAGGCCTTGGCGCGCATGGAGCAGGTTCTCGACGAGGTATGGGAAGGGCGCAGCGACGATCTGGCCATCGAAACGCCCTATGAAGCACTAATCATGGCTTCGCTGATCGAGCGCGAGACCGGCGCCCCGAGGAGCGTCGCGAGATTGCCGGTGTGTTCAAGCGTCGCATGGAGCGCGGCATGCGCCTGCAGACCGACCCCACCGTCATCTATGGCATGGGGGAGCGCTACGCGGGTCGTATCACGCGTGCGGACCTGCAGGAAGCCACGCCCTACAATACCTATGTCATTGCCGGCATGCCGCCGACGCCGATCGCCATGCCCGGGCGCGCCTCGCTCGAAGCGGCGGTGGACCCGCTGCCCGGCGACACTCTCTATTTCGTCTCACGCGGCGACGGCACGCACCACTTCTCGCGCACGCTGCGCGAACACAACAATGCCGTGAACCGCTACATCCGCAACCGCTGAGAGCACATCCTCTGAGCGTTTTGCCGGACGCGACCGGACCTACAGGAGCCCCGATGCAACAGCGTGGACGCTTTATCACCCTGGAAGGCGGGGAGGGAGTCGGCAAGTCGACCAATCTGGAGTGGGTGGCGCAGTGGCTGACGGCGCATGGCGTCGAGGTGGTACGCACTCGGGAGCCAGGCGGCACGCCGCGGGCCGAAGCCATTCGCGAACTGCTGCTCTCGGCTGAGTTCGAAGAGCCTCTCGATGTGGATGCCGAACTCCTGCTGATGTTCGCCGCTCGCGCCCAGCATTTGGCACAGCGCATTCGTCCGGCGCTGGAGCGGGGCGCCTGGGTGCTGTGCGATCGTTTCACCGACGCCACTTTCGCTTACCAGGGCGGGGGGCGCGGTATCGAACCCGAGCGCATTGCCCAGTTGGAGCACTTCGTGCAGCGAGGACTCGAGCCTGACCTGACGCTGCTGCTCGACATGCCGGTCGAGGCCGCACAGCAGCGCTTGCAGGGGCGCCTGACGGCCAGCGGTCATGCGCGCGATCGCTTCGAGCAGGAACATCGGGCCTTCTTCGAGGCCGTGCGACAGGCGTATCTGGCGCGCGCCGAGGCTGCGCCCCGGCGAGTGGCGGTGATCGACGCCGATGCTCCGCTCGCCACGGTGCAGGCGCGCCTGGCGGAGTGCCTGGAGAGCCGGGTGGGTGCATGGCTATGAGTGCAAGCGCACTGCCGACGCCGCTGCCATGGCAGCAGCCCCTGTGGCAGCACTTCCTGGAGCTGTATCGCAGTGGACGGTTGCCTCATGCGCTGTTGCTCTCGGGGCCGCATGGCGTGGGCAAGCAGCGCTTCGCCGAGGCGCTGCTCGGCTACCTGCTGTGTGCTTCACCGGGCGACGTGGCCTGCGGCCAGTGTCATGGCTGCCATATGTTGGCCTCCGGCTATCATCCCGACCTGCTGCGCGTTTCGCCGGAAGAGGGCAAGCGGCAGATTCGCATCGATCCAATTCGTGAGGTCAACGCCTTCGTTGCCCAGACCGCCCAACAGGGTGGGCACCGTGTGATCGTGCTGTCGCCGGCCGAGGCGATGAACGTCGCAGCTGCCAATGCGCTGCTCAAGAGTCTGGAAGAACCCGGCCAGCGCACTCTGTTCCTGCTACTGGCGGATGTGCCGTCGAGGATGCTGGCCACCATTCGCTCGCGTTGCCAGCACTGGAGCCTGCCGCTGCCGGAACCCGAGCAGAGCCAGGCGTGGCTGACGCAGCAACTGGGCAGCCGGGAGGAGGCCGAGTTCTGGTATCGGGTCTCGGGCAACCTGCCGCTGTTGGCGGCCGAGCTGGCCACGCCGGAGTCACGGGCGTTGCGCAAGCAGTTGCACGAGACCTTCGATGCCTTGGTGCGTGGTGCCGAGCCGGTGGCGGAAGCGGCTCGTCTCGACCGTCAGTCCCTGGAGTCGATCCTGTGGTACGGTATTGCCTGGCTCGAGGATCTGATTCGCCTGGGCTTGTCGGGTGAGTCGGCGCAGTTGCGCAATCCTGACCTGCTTCCGCTATATCGACAGGCGGTCAAGAACGCCCGGGTGCAGGATTGGTTCCGGTTGCTGGATTTCGCTCGCGAACAGCGCCGCTTGCTGGCCTCGGGCGGCAATCCCAATCCTCAACTGGTTCTCGAGGCCTGGCTGGTACGCTGGTCGACCCTGCTGCGTTCCTGAGGCAGGGCTGGGAGGAGAAGGGATGGCATCGCAGAAGGCATTGTCGTTGACGATCCATGACGAGCAGACGCTGCTCTCCGCCTTCATGCCGCTGCTGGAGCGGGGTGGTATCTTCGTGCCCACGCGCGAGCGCTACGAGCTGGGGCAGGAGGTCTACCTGTTGCTGACCCTGCCCGGCGAGAACGAACGAGTGCCGGTCACCGGTCAGGTCGTCTGGGTTTCCCCCGATGGTGTGACGGGGCAGCGGGTGCCGGGCATCGGGATCCACTTCAGCACCGAGGACCTGGGCGTGCGTGACCGTATCGAAACCCTCCTAGCAGGCCAACTGGACAAGGACATCCCGACCCATACCTTCTGAGTCGGAACGTAGCGCCATTCAACGCCATTCACCGAACGAGCTTCAATCTGCATGTTTGTCGATTCGCACTGTCATCTCGACCGTCTCGCTTCCACCACTCACGGGGGAAGTCTTGCCGCCACCCTGGAAGCGGCCAGGGCGCGTGACGTCCGCCAGTTCCTTGCCATCGCGGTAACCCTCGACGACGTACCGGTCCTGGCCCGGATCGGGCGTGAACACGATGACGTGGCGATCACCGCCGGCGTGCACCCGCTGCATCTTCTCGAGCGCGAACCGAGATCGAGACCATCAAGGAGACGGCCGAGCGCTTCGGAGCCGTGGCCATCGGCGAATGTGGCCTGGACTATCATTACCTCGACAAGACACCCGATCGCGTGCCATCGCGGGAGGTCCAGCGCGAACGCTTCCGGCGCCAGCTGATTGCCGCCACCGAGCTGGAGTTGCCGGTGATCGTGCACACCCGTGATGCGCGCGAGGATACGCTGGCGCTGATTCGCGAGCATAGCGACCCTGCCATCGGTGGGGTGTTGCACTGTTTCACCGAGGATCTCGAGATGGCGCGGGAGGCGGTGCGCCACGGCTTCTACATCTCGCTGTCGGGGATCGTCACCTTCCGCAACGCCGAGTCGCTGCGCGAGGTGGCGCGCCGGGTGCCGCTCGACCGGCTGCTGATCGAGACCGACAGCCCCTACCTGGCGCCGGTGCCGTATCGCGGCAAGCCCAACGAACCGGCCTGGGTGGTGGAGGTTGCCGAGTGCATCGCTGAAGCGCGGGGTATCAGCGTCGATGAGGTCGCCATGCAGACCACGGCCAACTTCTACCGCCTGTTCCGCGGTGCAGCGCCCGAGCCCAGCGCCGAGACGCGCGACATCCTGGCCCGAGCCGGCCTGGTGTAGCAGAAAAAGGGAGTTTCATGTCGAAGGAGGGCGTATGAACCTGGATCCGCTGCTCAATCACGTCGAGTCCGATGGCGCCATTCCTCCGCTGGATCGCTGGCAGCCGGGGCAGGTAGGCGAAATGGACCTGGAGATTGCCGCCGACGGCCGCTGGTTCCACGAAGGCAGCGAAATGACGCGACCTCGCCTGGTCCGGCTGCTCTCGACACTGCTACGGCGTGAGGAGGACGGCCGCTACTATCTGGTCACGCCGGTCGAGAAACAGCGTATTCACGTGGTCGATCGTCCTTTCGTGGTGGTCGACGCCGAATACGAGGAGGCCGCCGGCTGCTGGTGGCTGACTACCCATGCCGGCGATCGCCTGCGCTTGGACGAGGTGCACCGGCTTAGCGTCAGTGCCACTCCCGATGGCGCCTTGGTGCCTGAGGTCCCGGTGCGCTTCGGCCTTGCCGCCCGGCTGGGGCGCAACGTCTTTTACCGTCTGGTGGAGCATGCCGAGCAGCAGCGTGGGGAAGATGGCGTGATCGAACTCGGGCTGACCAGCGCCGGCTGTTGGCAACCCTTGGGCGAACTGCCCGCCGAGGCCTCGTGAGGCTGACGGAAGAGCAGCGAGCCGTCGTCGAGCATGGAGCCGGCCATGCGCGTGTAGCCGCCGTGGCGGGGGCCGGCAAGACTACCACGCTGGTTGCCCGCGTACTGTACCTGCTCGAGCGCGGCGTACCGGCGAGCCGGATCCTGGTGTTGATGTTCAACCGCTCGGCACGCGAGGATTTCCAGCGACGGCTCGTCGAGATGGCCCCTGCCGGGCAGCGCCTGCCGGACGTGCGTACCTTTCATTCCCTGGGACATCGCCTGACGGCGACGCTGACCCGCTGGGGCGTGTTGGCGCCGCGCCGCCTGATTGCCGCCGACTGGCAGGTCGAGAGGCTGCTGCGCCAAGCCACCCTCGAGGTACTGGAGGATGACGATCGGCGCGAGATGGCTCTCGAGGCCGATACCCTCGAAGCATTGGCGCACTTCTGCGGTCTGGTGAAGGCCGAGATGGTACCGGCGGCCACGCTGCTGGAGCGGCTAGACGATGGCGAGGGCAGCGAGCACTTTGCCGAGGCCTACGAGCGCCTCGAGTCGCTGCTCGCCGAGCATGGCCTGATGACCTACTCGGACCTGCTCTATCGTCCGCTGCGTGCCCTGGAGGCAGATGCGGGGCTGGCCCGGCGGGTCCAGGGCTACCTCGACCAGGCCATCGTCGATGAATATCAGGACATCAACCAGGCCCAGCTGCGCTTGCTGGCGCTGCTCGCCGGCCGCGACGCCGACGTGATGGCGGTGGGGGACGCCAACCAGTGCATCTACGAGTGGCGTGGCGCGCATCCCGACACCATGCGCGAGCACTTCACCGCCACCTTCGGCCCGGCCGCCGATTACCCGCTTTCCACCACCTTCCGCCACGGTCATGCCCTGGCGCTGTTGGCCAACCATGCCATTGCCGCCAACCGGCGGCGTCCCGACCAGCTGTGCCTGGCGGCTCCCGGCAACCCACATACCGACCTCGCCGTCGAGCAGGGCGGCGCTGCGCTGCTGGCGTCCCTCGACCAATGGCAGCGTGGGGGGCGAAGGTTGGACGAAGCCTGCTTGCTGGTGCGTAGCTGGGCGCTATCGGTGCCGGTGCAACTGCAACTGCTGCAGGCCGGTATCCCGTTCCGTCTCTCGCGCGAGGATCGCTTCGTATTTCGCTTGCCACTGGTACAGGCCCTGGCCGGCTACCTGCGCCTGGCGCGCACGCCGGCTCTGCTGTTCGATCCGGCGCATCTGCTGCGCCTGTTCGAGCAGCCTACGCCGTTCGTTGCACGCGAGCGCCTGGTGGCCTTGGCGCAGCGCCTGGCGCAGACGCAACGTTACCCCGAGCGCGACGATCCGCTGCTGGCCGGCCTCAAGCCCATGCAGCGGCGCAATCTCAAGCGACGCTGGACGCTGCTGTGCGAACTGCCGCGTCTCGGCGCCTGGCCGCCAGCACGTCTGCTGACACATATCGTCGAGGCCCTGGATGCCGAAAAGGTGCTCAAGCGAGCGGCCGCGCGCCGCGAGAAGGGCGAAGAAGACGTGCGCCTGCTCGATGTGCTCGTCGAGCAGGCCGGTGAGACACAGGACATCGACACCTTCATCGAGCTGCTCGAGCGGCCCGTGGAGAATCATGCCGGTGGCTTGTTGATCACCACCGTGCACGGGGCCAAGGGGCTCGAGTGGCCGCTGGTGGTGGTGGCTGGCGTCAACGAGGAGGATTTTCCCCACTACAGTCGCGACAACCCGCTTTCCCCCGCGCGCCTGGAAGAGGAGAGGCGGCTGTTCTATGTCGCCGTGACCCGGGCCCGCGAACACCTGTTGCTGCTTCACGATCGCGGTGAGCATCGGCCCAGCCGCTTCCTGGCGGAAACGGCATGGGAGGATTGCCGGCGTATCGCGGCACGCCTCGCGGTGCCTGAGGAAGAGGTTCGCCTGGCGGTGGTTTCGCCTCAACTGGTCTCGCGCTATCTGGCTACCTTGGGCCATGATGGGATCAAAGTCACACAGCGTGAGCCTGAGGTCGGCGAGACGCGGGCAGCCTATGCCGCGCAGCCCTATCGACCGGGGCAGCGGCTGCGTCACGCGGTATTCGGCGAGGGTGAGGTGATCGTGGTCGAGGGCGATCCCGCCGACCCGGTGATCGAGGTCGATTTCACTCAGGCCGGCCGGCGTCGCTTGCTGGCTTGTCGAGCTCCCATCGAGCTGCTCGCTGGCGAGGCGAAGACCGAACGTGCCCAAGGAGAACGCGCATGAGACAGGTGCTAATTACCGCCAATGAACTGGCTGATTCGCTGCGCAGCCGACAGCCGCCGCTGGTTCTCGACTGTCGCGCACGTCTGGGCGATGGCGATGCCGGCCGGCGCCTGTGGGAGGCCGGGCACGTGCCAGGTAGCCTGCATCTCGATCTCGACCGTGACCTGGCGGCCGCACCCGGTGAGGGCGGTCGCCATCCGCTGCCGACTCCCGAAGCCTTTACCGCCACATTGCAGCGCCTTGGGGTGTCGCCCGATCTTCCCGTGGTGGTGCTGGATGACATGGGAGGACAGCTGGCCGCGGCGCGGGCCTGGTGGATGCTGGCCGTGTGGGCGGGGCATCCCGACGTCCGAGTGCTCGATGGTGGATTGCGCGCCTGGCAGGAGGCGGGCGGTGAACTGCTACTGGAGCGCACAGCGTCACCCGAGCCCAGCCGATGGCAGCCGACTTTCGATACCGATGCATGCATGGATGCCGATCGGGTCTTCTCCGGGCGGGAGCTCAAGGTCGATGCCCGCAGCGAGGAGCGCTTTCGCGGCGAAGCCGAGCCCATTGACCCGGTGGCCGGCCACATCCCCGGTGCAGTGTGTCGTCCCAGTGCCGCCAACCTGGACGAAGCGGGGCGCTTCAAGGGGGCCGAGACGCTCGAAGCCGAACTGCCCCGGGGCGATGCCATCGTGGCTTACTGTGGTTCCGGGGTGACCGCTTGCCACAACATCCTGGCCTATGCCATTGCCGGTCGGCCCCTGCCCCGGCTCTATCCCGGCTCGTGGAGCGAATGGGTACGCGATCCGTCAAGGCCGGTGGCGCGCTCGACGAATCGCTCTTGAACCCGACACTGCGCGACAGGTACCGTCAAAGGGATGGGACACGGAAACGTCATAAAAAGGGAACGGAGGGGCATCAGGACATGAACTTTGCGCTCATCGGGGCTGCCGGGTATATCGCACCACGACACATGCAGGCCATCAAGGACACTGGCCATACCCTGGTAGCCGCCTACGACATCAACGATTCGGTGGGCATCATCGACTCGATCTCGACTGACTGCGCCTTCTTCACTGAGTTCGAATACTTCATGGAGCACGCTTGGCGGCTCAGGCGGCAGAAGGAAGGGGCGATCGACTATTGGGTGGTCTGCTCTCCCAATCATCTGCATAGCGCCCATATCACTGCCGGTCTGCATCTTGGTTGCGATGTGATCTGCGAGAAGCCGCTGGTATCGACGCCAGAGCAGCTCGATGAGCTGCGCAGCGTCGAGAAGGAGACCGGTCGGCGTGTCTACAGCATCATGCAGCTGCGTCACCATCCGGCCATTCATGAACTGCGCGACAAGGTGCTGGCCGAGTGGCGCGAGGGCCAGTACGACGTCGAGCTGACCTACATCACCGCGCGTGGCCCCTGGTATCTGGCCAGTTGGAAGGGCGACCCCCGTAAATCCTTCGGCGTGATGGCGGAAATAGGCATTCACTTCTTCGACATGCTGCACGTGATCTTCGGTGAGTTGAAGGCTCAGGTGCTTCACTACCACGATGAGCACAAGGCCGCCGGTTACCTGGAATACGAAAAGGCGCGGGTGCGCTGGTTCCTCTCCATCGACGCCGAGGATTTGCCCGAGCGGGTACGGGGCCAGCACTCCACTTATCGAAGCATTACCTGCGATGGCGAGGAGTTCGAGTTCTCCAGCGGCTTCACCGACCTGCATACCGTCAGTTATCGCGAGATCCTCGCCGGCCGGGGCTTCGGTATCGAGACCGTGCGACACTGCCTCGATACCGTTTATCAACTGGGCCTGGCGACCCCGGAGGCGCCGCGCGAAGGCGAGGCGCATCCCCAGTTGACCAGGCTTGCACCGACGACGCGCCCGGTTGTCGTGGCCGGGCGTGGCTGAGTGGAGGGCGGGCGCATGAATTTCATCGACCTTGCCGCCCAGCAGACCCGGATCAAGCCCCAGCTGGATACCGCCATTCAGGCCGTACTGGAACACGGTCGCTATGTGATGGGGCCCGAGGTTGCCGAACTGGAGCAGCGCCTGGCCGATTATGTGGACGTGGCCCACTGCATCGGCTGCGCCAATGGCACCGATGCATTGCAGATCGCCCTGATGGCGCTGGAGATTGGCCCGGGGGACGAGGTGATCGTACCCGGTTTCACCTTCATCGCCAGCGCCGAAAGCGTAGTGCTTGCCGGGGCCAGGCCGGTCTACGTGGACATCGATCCACATACCTATCTGATCGATCCCGAGCGGGTCGAGGCCGCTATCACGCCACGCACCCGTGCCATCATGCCGGTCTCCATGTTCGGCCAGTGCGCCGACATGGAGGCGATCGAGACGCTGGCGCGCAAGCACGACCTGGCCGTGGTGGAGGATGCCGCCCAGAGCTTCGGTGCCACACGGCATGGGCGCCGCTCCTGTGGCCTGTCGCGCATTGCCTGCACCAGTTTCTTTCCCAGCAAGCCCCTCGGAGCCTATGGCGATGGCGGTGCGCTGTTCACCGATGACGACACCCTGGCCGAGGCGGTTCGCTTGGTGGCACGCCACGGCGAGTCGAGTCGCTATCACCATACCCGTATCGGTATGAACAGCCGATTGGATACCCTGCAGGCCGCTATCCTGCTGGCTAAGCTCGAGCTGTTCGACGAGGAGGTCGTACTCAGGCAGCAGGCGGCCGAGCGCTATGACGCTCTGCTGGCCGAATCCGGCATCGTCAACACGCCGCGCGTGGCGCCTGGCAATACCAGCGTCCATGCCCAGTACAGCATTCGTGTACCGCGGCGCGACGAGGTGCGGGCCAAGCTTGCCGACACCGGTATCCCCACGGCGGTGCACTATCCGCTACCGCTCAACCATCAGCCCGCCGTGGCCGACCCCGACTGCAAGCTGCCAGTCACCGAAACGGTCTGCCGGGAAATCCTCAGCTTGCCGATGCACCCTTACCTCGAGGCGGGGCAACAGCGGCAGGTGGTCGAGGCGCTGCGCCAGGCTTCGCCTGGAGTTTGAAGAGCGGCGCTGCGCGCCTGGAAGAGGGAAGGGAGGATGGTCTTCCCTCTTCCCTCTTCCCTCTTACATATTGGGATAGTTGGGTCCGCCGCCGCCCTCCGGCGCCACCCACCGGATGTTCTGTGCCGGGTCCTTGATGTCGCAGGTCTTGCAGTGCACGCAGTTCTGGAAGTTGATCTGGAAGCGCGGCTTGCCGTCGTCGTCCTCGACCACCTCGTAGACCCCGGCCGGGCAATAGCGCTGGGCCGGTTCGGCGTACTTGGGCAGGTTCTCGCGGATAGGGAGTTCCGGATCCACCAGTTTCAGATGACTCGGCTGGTCCTCCTCGTGGTTGGTGTTCGACAGGAACACCGAGGAGAGCTTGTCGAAGGAGAGCTTGCCGTCGGGCTTGGGGTAGTCGATCTTCTCGAACTCGCTGGCCGGTTTCAGGGCCGCGTGATCCGGGGTGGTATCGTGGACGTTGGGCAGCTTGCCGCCCAGCAACTGGTTGAGGAAGTTGTAGGCCCCGCCGCCCACGGTGCCGTATTTGTGGATCGCCGGGCCGAAGCTGGCGCTCTCCTTGAGTTCGGCATAGGCCCAGCTCTGCTCCCACTTGTGGGTGAAGGCAGTCAGCTCCTGCCCCCCCTCGTCACCGCCGGCGATGGCCTCGAATACCGCTTCGGCGGCCACCAGGCCGGATTTCATCGCCGTATGCAGGCCCTTGATCTTGGCGAAGTTCAGCGTGCCGGCATCGCAACCGATCAACAGACCGCCGGGGAAGGTCATCTTCGGCAGACAGTTGAGGCCGCCCTTGGTGATGGCCCGCGCACCGTAGGCGACCCGCTTGCCACCCTCCAGGTGCTTGGCCAATACCGGATGATGCTTCATGCGCTGGAACTCGTCGAACGGCGAGAGCCAGGGGTTCCGGTAGGAGAGGTCCATGATCAGGCCGACGACCACCTGATGGTTCTCGGCGTGATAGAGGAACCAGCCGCCGTGGGTGTCCTTGGCCAGCGGCCAGCCCGAGCCGTGCAGTACCAGCCCTGGCTCGTGCTGCTCGGTGGGGATGTCCCACAGCTCCTTGAGGCCGATACCGTAATGTTGGGGGTCGCGTCCCTCGTCGAGCTTGAAGCGAGAGATCAGGCTCTTGCCCAGGTGACCGCGGGCGCCCTCGGCGAACAGGGTGTACTTGGCGCGTAGCTCCATGCCCGGCATGTAGCTGTCCTTGGGCGTACCGTCGGCGGCCACGCCCATGTCGCCGATGAGAATGCCGCGCACGGTGCCGTCGTCATCGTGGATGACCTCCTGGGCGGCGAAGCCGGGGAACACCTCGACGCCGAGCCCCTCGGCTTGTTCGGCCAACCAACGGCACAGGTTGCCGGCGCTGATCACGTAGCGCTTCATGTCGCCGCCGGTGTTGTGCATGCTCTTCGGTACCAGGGCGTTGGGCAGCTTCTGGGCCTTCTGGGCATCCTTGAGCAGGTAGACCTCATCGCGGGTGGCCGGGGTGGTCAGCGGAGCGCCACGCTCTTCCCAGTCGGGGAACAGCTCGGCCAGCGCGCGGGCTCGAACACGGCGCCCGAGAGAATATGGGCGCCGACTTCGGAGCCTTTTTCCACCACGCACACCGTCAGCTCCTGACCGGCCTCGTTGGCCTGCTGCATCAGGCGGCAGGCTGCCGAAAGCCCGGAAGGGCCGGCACCGACGATCACTACGTCGAAGTCCATCGAATCGCGTTCTACTTGCTCAGACATCCACTCGCTCCTCCCTCGGTTTCGGCGTCGGAGCAACTGCCACCAACGTCGAAGGAAAATAAAACGGTCGTTTGCTTCTCGATATTCTCCATGATAGGCATAATAAACGACTCAGGACAGCCCTACGATGGCAATGTACGCCGACTCCACCCGCAGCGGCGGGGAAGGGATTGTTGCCACAGGCCTGGCTGTGGCACATTGGCAGGGTTTTTCGATACGGCGCCTATCAAACGCTTGCATGAAACGTATAAAGGAATAGCAAACGGTTCTAAGGGGTCGTTGACCTTCCGCCAAGGACGTCAGCGAGTCCAAAACCAAACGGTTCACCCACTGAACCAAGTGAGGACACCATGAAAGTACTCGTCGCGGTCAAACGCGTCATCGACTACAACGTCAAGATCCGGGTCAAGCCGGATCACTCCGACGTCGATCTCACCAACGTGAAGATGGCCATGAACCCCTTCTGCGAGATCGCCGTGGAAGAGGCGGTACGGCTGAAGGAGAAAGGCGTCGCCACCGAGGTGGTCGCCGTGACCATCGGCCCCAAGGCCGCCCAGGAACAGCTGCGTACCGCGCTGGCGCTGGGTGCCGACCGTGCCGTGCATGTCGAGACCGAAGAGCGCGTCGAGTCGCTGGCCGCGGCCAAGCTGCTGGCCAAGGTGGTGGAAGAGGAGCAGCCGGGGCTGGTGATCCTCGGCAAGCAGGCCATCGATACCGACAACAACCAGACCGGCCAGATGCTCGCCGCCCTGGCCGGCCTGCCCCAGGGTACCTTCGCCTCCGAGGTGAAGGTGGACGGTGGCAAGGTCCAGGTGACCCGTGAGGTGGACGGCGGCCTGCAGACCGTCGAGCTGACCCTGCCGGCGGTGATCACCACCGACCTTCGCCTCAACGAGCCGCGCTACGCCAAGCTGCCCGACATCATGAAGGCCAAGAAGAAGCCGCTCGACGTCAAGAGCCCGGCCGATTACGGCGTCGAGGTCGCCAGCAAGCTCACGCTGCTCAAGGTCGAATCGCCGGCCGAGCGCAAGGGCGGTATCAAGGTGGGCTCCGTCGACGAGCTCGTGGACAAACTCAAGAACGAAGCCAAAGTGCTTTGAGGGGAGCTGATTTCATGAGCATTCTGGTACTTGCCGAACATCACGACGGCCAGCTTGCCGGCGCCACCGCCCACGTGGTCGCTGCGGCCCAGGCTATTGGCGGCGACATCGATGTGCTGGTGGCCGGCGAGAACGTCGGCGCCGTGGCCGAGGCCGCTGCCAAGCTCGACGGTGTGAGCAAGGTGCGGGTGGCCGACAACGCCGCCTACGCCCACCAGCTGGCCGAGCCCCTGGGTGCGCTGCTGGCCGAGCTGGCCGGTGACTATTCCCATCTCCTCGCTGCTGCCTCCACCACCGGCAAGAACGTGCTGCCGCGCGTCGCCGCATTGAAGGACGTCAGCCAACTCTCCGAGATCGTTGAAGTGGTCGATGCCGACACCTTCAAGCGCCCGATCTACGCCGGCAACGCCATCGCCACGGTCAAGAGTGCCGACAGCCTCAAGGTGATCACCGTGCGCACCACGGCGTTCGATGCGGTGTCAGCCGGCGGTAGCGCCAGCGTCGAGAGCGTCGAGGTCGTGGCCGAGAACACCCAGTCCACCTTCATCAAGCAGGAACTGGCCCAGAGCGATCGCCCCGAGCTGGGCGGTGCGCGGGTGGTCATCTCCGGCGGGCGCGGCATGGGCAGCGGCGAGAACTTCAAGCTGCTCGAAGGTATCGCCGACAAGCTGGGGGCCGCCATTGGCGCCTCGCGGGCGGCGGTGGACGCCGGCTTCGTGCCCAACGACATGCAGGTGGGCCAGACCGGCAAGATCGTCGCGCCGGAGCTCTACATCGCCGTGGGCATCTCGGGAGCCATCCAGCACCTGGCCGGCATGAAGGACTCCAAGGTGATCGTGGCGATCAACAAGGACGAAGAGGCACCGATCTTCCAAGTGGCGGATTACGGCCTGGTCGGCGACCTGTTCGAGGTGCTGCCGGAGCTGGAAAGCAAGCTGTAAAGCGCACCCATGCGTGACGAAGCCGGCCCTATGGCCGGCTTCGTTCTTTTAGGCAGTTCATCAACCTTGGCTATATCAAGCCTGCGCAATCGCTATTAGCGTGAATCGCCACTCTTTGCCATGCTTGCTGGATGCAGTCATGGGGATTGTTTCCCCTTTATCCGTTGTTTTCATGGAGGAGCGAACATGCCGCATACATTGCCCGAGCTTCCTTATGCTTACGATGCGCTCGAGCCCCATATCGATGCAATGACCATGGAGATCCATCATTCGCGTCACCACAAGACCTATGTCGACAAGCTCAACGCCGCGCTGGAGGGTACCGGTCTGGAAGACGTTCCAGTGGATGAACTGATGGCCAGTATCGATCGCGTTCCGCAAGAGAAGCGGCAGGAGGTCATCAACAACGGCGGCGGTCACTCCAACCACGCCAAATTCTGGCAGATGATGGCTCCCAATGGTGGCGGCCAGCCCCAAGGCAGGGTGGCCCAGGCCATCGACAGCGAACTGGGCGGTTTCGATGCCTTCAAGGAAGCCTTTACCAAGGCCGCTCTGGGTCGCTTCGGCAGCGGCTGGGCCTGGCTCAGCGTCACTCCCGAGAAGAAGCTGGTAGTGGAAAACACTCTCAACCAGGATAGCCCGCATATGCATGGCAACACCCCGGTGCTGGGCCTGGACGTATGGGAGCACGCCTACTACCTGAAGTACCAGAACAAGCGCCCCGACTACGTTGCGGCCTTCTTCAACGTGGTCAACTGGGAGGATGTGGAGCGCCGCTATCAGCAAGCGGTTTCTTGACGTCATCGCGAGGCCTTTGCCCATTCATCGCCGCAGCCAACAGGCTGCGGCGATTTCGTTTGTCAGGCCGCTGCGTCGGCGCGGCGCATTTCGGCGTGGGCGATCCGCAGGGGAGGGGTGCGAGGAGGCTCAGTGGGCAACGGCGATGCGGTGCTCGCCGCTGGGGTGCGGCATGACACGCATGGGCAGACCGTAGATGGCTTCCAGTGTGGCTTCGGTCATCATCGTGTCGGGAGCCCCATGGGCCAGGATCCGGCCACCGTGGAGCGCGAGCAGTTCGTCGCAGTAGCGCGAGGCCATGTTGATATCGTGCAGCACGATGATCACGCCGAGCCGCAAGTCGTTGCACAGTTTGCGGATCAGGGCCAGCACCTCCACTTGGTGCGCGATGTCCAGTGCGGCCAAGGGTTCGTCGAGTAGTAGAAAGCGGCTCTGCTGGGCCAGTAGCATGGCAAGCCATACGCGCTGTCTTTCGCCGCCCGACAGGGTATCCACCAGGCGATCGGCGAAGGCTTCGGTGTGGCTGAGTTCGATGGCGCGTCGTATGGCGGCCTTGTCCTCGGCGGTATGGCGCCCCAGCAGGCCGTGCCAAGGATAGCGACCGAAGCCGATCAGCTCGCGACCGGTCAGGTTCTCGGCACTGGGAAGGTGCTGGGGCAGATAAGCGACCCGGCGGGCGAATTCGCGCTGGCCCCATGCACTCAGCGGACGGCCGTCGAGGCGGATCTCCCCCTGGCTCGCCGGTTGCTGTTGAGCGAGCAGTTTGATCAATGTCGATTTGCCCGACCCGTTATGCCCGATCAGGCCATAGACCTTGCCTTCCTCGAAGCGATATTCGACGGGCTCGAGCAGGCGCTTGCCGTTGACCTCGAAAGTCGTGTCTTTGACTTCGAACATGCGGGTTCCCTTGTGAGTTCCTACCAGCCCAGCCAACTGAGCAGTCGCTGGCGAGGTGAGGTGATGCGGCTGGCCGAGGCTTGGCCACGCTTTCCCGACAGCTGCAGCATGGCCTCCTGCAGAGGTGCCATGATCGCCTCGAGATGATGCTGGCAAAGCCGTCGATTGAGCGCGCCGGGACACTGGGCCATGAGCAGGCCGCAGTGGTAAATGGCGGTATCAAGCGATGCTTCGATGTGCTTGAAGGGCGACGCTTCCCAGCGGCAGCGCTGCAGTTCGCGACAAAGCAATTTGAGCGTATGCGCATCCAGCCAGCAGGGAGTCTCGTCGCCGGCAGGGGAGCGTGTCACCGCATTCCGTATTGCCTGAAAAGAGACATGCAGGAAGACACAGGTGTAGTAGAGCTGGGAGCGTTGCGATGGCATCAGGATCGCCCTCATCGCACTAATGAGATTGATTTGCATTTTGGATGTGAGAGTTGCTCCTGTCAAACTCACTCCGCAGGCAAATGAGAATAGGTTGTAACACGGTTCTATTGATAATCGTTTTCAGCTAGGATGCCGCTGCAACTCGCGAAGACGATCAGGAGCCAAGGCATGCCAGGGGGAATGCGGACATTCGAGCAGGTGAAGAGTGGGCTTTCGCCGTTCCTTACCTGCTTGTTGCTGAGCCTGCCCTTGGTATTGCTGCTCGGGTACGGGCTGCTGGAACAGGGTGGCATTGAACTGGGGTTGAAGGCATTGGTCGCCCCTACGCCACAGGAGTCTCGCGAGCTGCTGCTGCACTACGCTTGGTGGCCGCGACTCGCCGTATCGCTGTTGGCCGGTGCCGGCCTGGCCATGGCCGGTGTGCTGATGCAGCAGGTACTACGCAATCCGCTGGCATCGCCCACGACGCTGGGTGTGGCCGCTGGTGCCAACCTGGCGCTGATGGCAGCCACTCTGCTGGCGCCGGGACTGCTGGCGCTGGGGCGTGAATGGGTGGCCTTGGCTGGCGGTGGGCTGGCGATGGCCCTGGTGTTCCTGCTCGCTTGGCGCCGGGGGCTGGCGCCCGTGGTGGTGGTATTGGCAGGTCTGGTGGTCAACCTCTACCTGGGAGCGCTGGCGACGGCGTTGTTGCTGTTCAATCACGAGTTGCTGTCGGGACTGTTGATCTGGGGGGCTGGATCGCTGGCTCAGAATGGCTGGAACGGAGCAGCCACGCTGTGGCCGCAGCTCGCCATCGGTGCCGTGGCAGCCTTATGCCTGCTGCGCCCGTTGGCGGTGCTGGAGCTGGATGATGCCAGTGCCAAGAGCCTCGGCGTATCGCTCAAGGCGTTGCGCCTTGCCGGCTTGGGGCTGGCCGTCTTTCTGACCGGCAGCGTAGTGAGCGTGGTGGGCATCATCGGCTTCATCGGGCTGGCGGCTCCCAATATCGTGCGGCTGGCCGGAGCACGTCGCCTCGGCCAGCGTCTGCTGTGGGGAACGTTGCTGGGAGCAGTGCTGCTGGCTACGACCGATCTGCTGTTGCAGCACTTCACCGGGATGCTGCCGACGCTGGTACCCACAGGGGCCGTGACCGGGGCCTTGGGGCACCTCTATTGATGTGGCTGATCCCACGCTTGAAGCTGCAGGCCAACCGGGCGCCCCAGCCAGCCGCCGTGCTGGCGAATCGACATGCTGCGCCGGCGCGGCCGACGATAGTTCTGCTCATTGCACTCTTGCTGGCAGTAGGACTCGGTCTGCTGCTGGGGCAGGGCGCCGATGGTTGGTACTGGTTGGCACCCCACGACTGGAGTGTGATGCAGTGGCGCGTGCCCCGGGTCGTGGCGGCGGCAGCCAGTGGATTGATGCTGGCCATTGCGGGCACGTTGCTGCAGCGTCTTTCCGGCAACCCCATGGCAAGCCCCGAGGTGCTGGGAGTCAGCGGTGGCTGTGCCATCGCGCTGATGCTGGGGATCTTCCTCATGCCTGCCCCCAGTAGTGGAACGCTGGTCGTAGTGGGGACCTTGGGGGCACTCGCCTCGCTATTGGTCCTGGTGGCGCTCAATCGCCGCAGCGGCTTCGTGCCTGAGCGTCTATTGCTGTGCGGGGTGGCGATTGGTGCCCTGTTCGATGCGGTGCGCAGCGTATTGCTGGCCGGCGGCGATCCGCGCGGCCAGCAGATCATGGCCTGGCTGGCCGGTTCCACCTACTACGTCGACCTCACCAGTGCCCTGGCGATGGGCCTCGTGGCCGCGACACTGGCACTCTTGGTCCAGCCGCTTGCGCGCTGGCTGGACATCTTGCCGCTGGGAGCGCCGACCGCGCTTGCGCTGGGCATTTCATTGAGTCGCGCCCGCCTGGTGCTGCTGCTGCTAGTGGCCCTGCTGACGGCTTGCGCCACTTTGATGGTCGGGCCGCTCTCCTTCGTTGGGTTGCTGGCGCCCCACCTGGCCAGGCTGATCGGCCTGTCGCGGGCGCGCCACCATCTGCTGGGAGCGGCACTGGTGGGAATGTTGCTGATGGTGCTGGCCGATTGGGTAGGGCGCCAGGCCATTTTTCCCTATGAAATCCCTGCCGGCCTGGTCGCTTCCCTGATCGGCGGTGCCTACTTCATGTGGGGGCTTAGGCGTTTGTAATGAGGCCATCGTTGATGTCATGGCCCGCTCGTCGATGAACGAGCGGGCTGAAACATTGAATAATGAGCGCCTCCCAGCGAGTCAAGGTCAAATTGCCTGGACCCAGCGCTGTTCAGTTATGGGCTGCCACTCGATAGGACCTTCATTCTCGCTCAGATCGAAGGCCTGGTGGCCGGCGATATGGTTGAGGATGGTCGCCGAACGCCAGGCCATTAGCGACAGCTGCGGCTCCGCTATGCCGTGACTGTGACGGCCTGCATTGACCGCATAGATGCGATGCGCCGTGGGACCGTCCCAGCTCGCCTCGAAGTGGGGGCCCAGCACCAGCTCGCCATGAGCATCTCGCTCGAGTCGCGGGGTCAGCTCGGCCAAGCAGTCCGGCAGATGCGAACAGAAGCCGGTGGCAAAGACCACCACGTCAGCATTGAAGTGTTCTCGATCGCCGGTAAGCCCATGCTGGGTGGTCAGGACGAAGCCTAGGCCGCTTCGGCTCAGGGCGACGGCCTCGCGGTGTGGAAAGAGTCGCGCCCAGCGGGGCTCGCCGAGCACGTCGAAACGGTGGTAGAGCTCGCGGTAGAGCGATTGCAGGGCGGCAGGGGTGATGCCGTCGCTGGCCAGCTTCTGGGCCGCCACTTCACGCGCGCGAACCTCGCGGGGCAGACCGTGGAAGCCGCGGGTATAGTCGGGCGTGAAGTACTCGTTGGTGAAGGCGGTCTCGTCGAGGGGTTCGAAATTGCGCCGTCGCGAGATCCAATGCAGCTCCCGTGGCTGGCCCCAGTGCCCGCGCAGGGCATTGAGAAAGATGTCGGCGCCGCTCTGACCGCCGCCGACCACCACCACCCGGCGCCCGCTGAAGTCACGTTGGGTCCTGGCGATCTCGGCGGCGTGCAGGCAATGGGAGCCACGCAACGCCTCGGCGAAATCCGGTAGCCAGGGACGTTTGCCGGTGCCCAGGCTAAGGTGGCGGGCGCGGTAGTCGCCGGCGTCGGTGCGTATCCGGAAGCCGCGGGCGTCGAGCCGGACCTCCCGCACCGCTTCGCCGAGGGCGACGTTTTCCAGGCGCCGGGCGGCCCAGCCGAGGTAGTCGGAAAACTCGGCACGGCTGACGGTACCTAGCTCGGCGTTGAGGAAGCGGTAGAAGCGGCGGTGCTCGACCAGATAGCTGAGGAAGGAGTGGCGGCTATCCGGCGCCACGGCGGTGACCAGATCCTTGAGGAAGCCGGTCTGCAGATGGGTATCGGGGAGCATCAGCCCTGGGTGCCAGACCGGGTCGTGGCGGCGCTCGAAAAAACGTGTGGCGAGTCGTGTCAGGTGCGAGTCGGCCAGCGCGGCGATGCTCAGGTTGAAGGGCCCGGCGCCCAGGCCGGCCAGGTCGAGAACGTTGGAGTCAGACATTGGACACCTCCTGTGTCTTGGCGATGCCGGCCGCATCGGCCGGCTGACGGACGAAGTGCAGCGGGTTGTCGACACGCAGCTCCATCTCCGCGAGCATGCGGTCCGCAGCCGCGTCAGTGGCATGCAGGAACTTGGCGCGGTTGAGCGTCAGGCGCAGGATGCGTGGGGCGAACAGCTCGAAGCGGTCAAAGCGCTCGGCCAGCTCGGGATGCCGCCCCCGATAAGCCGTGAGCACGTCACCACAGAGTCGATAGAAGCACGCTTCCGAGACCCCGCAGATGCCGGCGAGGGGGGCGATGAAGCGCAGGGTGGTGACGAAGTGGCCGGTCTGCAGATCATGGATCAGCTTATCCGGCGGTAAGCGCACCGTGACGTCCTTGAGCTCGACGGGCAGGTCGTGAGCCTCCGGGAAGTCCTCATCGGCCAACCGCAGGTCGCCCTGGAAGTCCTTGAGGGCCAGGCGATGGGGCCAACCGTCGCGCAGGATCAGGGTGAGGTTCTGACCGTGGGCGATCAGTGACACGCCGTAGCGGCACATCAGGTGCCAGAGCGGCACCAGGGTGACCTCGAACATTCGTGTGAGCCAGGCCTGCGCCGTTTGGGTGTCGTGGGCGCCGGCGGCCGTGAGGTAGGCGGCGAGCCAGGGCCGCCCGTCCTCGTCGACCTGCATCAGCTCGGCCATCAGCAAGGCCTGCTCGTTGGCCGCCAGGCGCGGTGCCAGGGCTTCGCGCCAGATCACCCCGAACAGCTCGCGGTAGCGGTAGGGCGACTGCGGCAAGCGGGAATATTGGGCATGGGGCAGCACGGCCCCCGCGGGCTCGGCGAGGACCTCCAGGTGCACGCGGGCGAACTCGTCGTCATCGCGCGCCCGGGCCTTCAGCCAGGCCGAGGCGGCGGGGCCGGCGAGCAGGAAGCGCCCGGGAATGCCGCGGTAGCAGGAGGTATTCATGATGGTCAGCGGCAGCTTGATGTCGTAGGCCGACGGTCGGCTGACGTTGGTCAGGGTGCGCAGTGATTGCTGGGGCACGTAGGCATCGCCGAATTCGCCGAGATAGACCAGGCGACGATGAGCGATGTCGGCGGCGTGAAGGGGGCCGAGCCATTGCTGCCACTGCCAGGGGTGAACCGGCAGCAGCCGATAGGCGCCGGGGTCCGTTACCCGCTCGGCCAGCGCCCGGTGCAGGCGGGTCTTCTCGTCCTCGTCCAGCGCCGAGTCGAGCAGGGGAGCGGCGTCGACGGGGCCGCCACCACAGGCCAGGGCATTGACGTCGATGGCCACCCAGCCGAGACGGAAGGTGTTGCCGTGCTCCGGGGCGAAGCGTGCCAGGGCCTCCAGTCCCCAGCCGCGACGGCCCTTGTTGAACAGGAACTTGGGATGGCCGTCGAGCAGGCGCTGACGTTGCGGCTCGGGCAGCAGAATGGCCACGTCGGCACTCAAACCGCGGCGAGCCTCGCGCAGCCGGCAGTCGGCGCGCAGAGTGGCAAACAGATCTTCCAAATGTTCGGCGACCTGGGCGTCGCTCATGCCGAGCTCCGGTGCCAGGGCGAGGAGGAAGTCGGCGGCCTCGAGGGAGGCGCCGGCGGGCGGCACCAGGCTCGCGGGGTCAACCCGGGGTTGCCGCCAGAGGTTGGAGCTGGCCTGGAAGCGCCAGGCCCCACTCTCGCCCAGGTCGAGCCGCTGGCCGTCGCCGTCGTTTGTCAGGACGATGACCTGTTCATAAGCCAGCTCACCGATCATCTTGGCGATCAACTCTCGATTGGCCGCTTCCCAGTGCGGCGCCAGACAGGTGTCGAGCGGCTCCATCACAGCACCTCCCGGAAGAAGCGTTCGCGCTGCCCCATTACCAGGCTGGCGCGCTTGTGAGGAAAGTCGAAGTCACGTAGCCGCGACAGGCCCAATCGCTCGAGATGGCGGAACAGGCGGTGATTGTCGTGGCGCGGCTCCAGCACCAGGCGGCGGGTGCGCGGCTCGGCGAGGTAGGCGTAGTGGGACAGCCCGCCCAGCCAAGCATCGACGAAGCGGGCACCGCGGACATCCTCTTCGCCCACCAGCAGGTGCAGGCCGCGATCGAAAGAGGCCCAGGGATAATAGGGAGCGAGCCGGTCCTCGGCAGCCCAATAGAGTTCAAAATAGCCGAAGGGGAGGCCGTCGAACTCGCCGATCAGCGGCAGAGTGTGCGGATCGGCGAGGCGCTGCGCTACGAAGTCGGCGAGCTCGTCGGCGGGCCAGGCTTGCTCCCAGAACTCCGCGACCCGCGGCAGGTGCATCCAGCGCACGAAGCGTTCGAGGTCGCGTTCGGGCTCGATCAGGCGCAGCGAGAAGGTGCGCTCTAGGCGTGGATCGGCGCGCCGATAGACGAGACCGTTCGGCTTGGCGGGGCGCCTGGGATGGCCGCTCCCGACCTCGAAGGGAGACTGTTCCGGTCGGCTGGGTGGGTGCTGCAGCCAGTGCCACGGCTGCTGGTAGAAGTCGCTGCGCAGGATGCGGCCGCCGCCGAGCGCCTCGCTCAACCGGGGCCAGTCGGCATGATCCATCCAGTCGGACGGCTCCAAGACCAGTAAGGCCAGATCGGGATGATGGGCAAAGACAGCATCGATGCACTCGATCAGTGAGCCCGTCGTATCGTCGCGATCCAGGCGGGCCGCTTCGTCTTGCAGCGGGACTAGGGCGATATCGGCACGCGGACGTGTGGCCAGGGTGATGCTCATGCCGGGACTCCTTGGTGGTGGTTGGTGGTGGTAGCGGCCGTCAGAGGATTTTCCAGCGGCAGGTAGAGGCGTGCCGGATCGGCGAGAGTGGCCTCGTTGATGCCGCTCAGGTAGCAGAAGAAATTGCCTTTGGCCTCCAGCCGATCGGCATGCAGGGCGTGAACCAGGCAGTCGAGGTCGCCGTCGAGCCGTTCGCGCAATCCAACGAGATGGGAGCGTAGGTCGCGCAGCAGGGTGGCTTCGTCGATCAAGCCATCGGCCGCCAGGGCGCTGGTAACGGCAAAGGTGGAGTTGACCAGCAGGTAATAGAGGAAATAGCGGCGCTGGGTGGCCTGCGGCCAATGGTTTTCCGGCGGAAGTTCGAGTTGCGGATGCCGTTCCAGGAAGCGGTCGCCTACGCCGCTGCCTTGGCAGTCGCGGTAGAACATGCCCACCGGCCAGCCATCGTCGAGCCGCAGTACGATGTTCTGCTGATGGGCCAGCAGCACGATGCCGTCCTCTACGGCCAGGCCGAACAGGGGCGTCAGCACGCATTCGCAGAAGGCAGTGAACCAGCTGCGCGTTACCCGGGGCAGCGGCTCGCCCAGTGCCTGGGCCTTGGCGCGCAGGCGAGACGCGAGCAGGGTCTGGTGGCCAGGGCCGAGCGGCTGCTGCGTCAGGGTGGCTAGTACCACTGCCTCGGCATCAGCCGCCCCGAGCAGCAGGTTTTCACGTAGCACCACCAGACTGGCGGGATCGATGTCGCCGTTGGCATCGCGCCAGCCTAGCCAGGCAGGCTCTTGCATCACGGCGAAGCCGGGAAAGCGCCGGGCCACGTCGAGCCCACGCATCCAGCGATCCAAGTTCAGGCCGCGTCGGACCTCCTTGACGCTGAGCAGGCGCAACGAGTTGGTCAGGCGTGCCGACAGCGAACCCTTGACCATCCAGGGCGCTTGGGGCGCGTAGAGTGAGCGGTGCGACGAGGTTGGCTGCCACTCCGCGACACTGCTGCCCAGCCACTGCAGCCCTCCGTACCTCTCCTGCGCCTGGATCCATGGCTGGCGCTGCAACTGGCGTGCCTGCCAAGGATGCATGGGCAGGGCGGTGAAGCCGGCCGGCAGACGTGCGGCGAGGTCTGCAGGCAGCAGGTCGAGGGCGAGATCGGTGGCGCTGGAGTCGCGGCTGGAGTCGCCCGCTGCGAGCTGCGGGGCTACTGCCCACCAGGCGAGGCCGAAGCGGGCACGGTGCTCGGGGCAGTAGGCGCGTGCCTCGGCTTCGCTGAACGGTGCGCGGGACTTGGGAGCTGGATGGAAGGCGTGGCCAGCCAGAAGGCCCTGCTCCGCCTCGGCGAAGGTCAGTGGGCCGCGTTGCAGGTGGGCGAGATCGTCCCGGTCGTCGAGGCTGGCTCGGGTATTGGCCTGGCTCTCCAGCACCCGCTCGCGGAAGGCCTGACGGGTAGTAGGGTCGAGTGTGCCCACCAAGGCAGGTGTCGCCAGGATGTGCCCCAGGGCCGTGGCGAAGTCGGTCGTTCGGGGAGGCGCGCCCTCCTTGCGCCACAGGATGGGCCACTGGAAGCGGCATTCACCGCTGGCACTGCGGTGGCGTAGACGCAGCTGCAGTTCGCCGTCGGTGACGGGCAGGTAGACCACTTCTCCTTGGGAAGTGGTGTCGAGCTGCCAGCCCCGGGTTTCCCTCAGCAGGGCATTGAAGAAGCAGCTCGCGGCCGGGTCGACCTCCGGCAAGGGGAGAGCATCGGTAGTTATCGCCATGACGGCAACCTCCTTGTTGAGAATAATAAAGCTAATGAGAATGTTTAAATTTTTAAGGTAATTATGGTTCCTCCCGACCCGTCACGTGGGCCAATCAGTCGTGGGTGGTGGCGATCCGCGAGACTGCCCGAGTGGTCTGGAAGCGACTTCGAGTCATGGGAACGAGCAGCATAAGGACACAGGCGGCAGCGAGCGACAGTGACAGTAACCGAGAAGCGGTGACCAGGCTGACCGTCAGCGTCGCGACACCGTAGCCCAGGGTATGGGCCATGGCCAGCAGGCCGGCGCTGGCGCCCGGGGGCCGCTGACGCGTGGCGGCGTCGGTATATCCGGGCACGGCCAGGGCGGCGCCGACGCTTGCGATCATGATGCCCAGGCCAAAGCCGGCCGGACCGACGGCTATCGTCAGCAGTCCGTAGCCGGCCACCAGCCCCAGTGCCCCAGGACCAGCAGGGTATAACCGGACAGCCGATGGCGACGAGTGATTCCCAACTGGGCGGCCAGGGCACTCAACGCGCCAAGCGACAGCAGGATGCCCATCAGGTGACCGGCCTGGGTGGCATCGATGTCGAGCCGGCCCTGGAGAGCCCCGGGCAGGCCCAGTTGCATCAGCGAGACCGAAATTGCCAGCAGCAGGGCGATGGCCAGGCAGGGCAGCAGGTCGAGGGTGCCGCGTGGCAGTTGAGCGGTTTGGTCGGCGGCAGACGGGACGCGGGGGTCGGTATCCCCTGAAGCATTAGTAGGGCCAGCGCGCCGCACAGCAGCATCACCACGAAGGGCGCATGGGCGGAGAGGCTCAAGCTGGCGGCAGCGACCAGCGGCCCCAGCAGGCGACCGCTGCTGAGCCCGGCGCTGATGGCGGCCAGCGCCTTGACCCGCTCCTCTCCGCCATGCAGTGCCAGCGACCACTGCTGGCAGGCCGGCACCATGCCCGAGACCGTCAGGCCGTACAGCACCCGGGCCAGGGCAACCACGGCCAGCAGAGCACCTTCGCTCAGCCAGCCCTGAGTTGCTGCCCACAGGGCCGCCCCGATCAGGGCGAAGCTTGTCACGTAGCCCAGCAGGGCCTGGATCACCACACCTCGGGCACCGTGGCGGTCGGCCACCCGCCCCCAGAAGGGGCTGCCAAGGAGGAACAGCATCGACCCCAGCAGGATCAGTCCGGCCCACTGCGACAGTGATAGGCCGAAGCGCTCCACCAGCACCGGCAGCGCAACCAGCAGGCCGTTCTGGCCAAGGCCGACTAATGCCGCGCAGGCACTGATTCGCCACAGGGGAGGAAGGCGCATGACCGGCTCCTTGGTAAATACAATTGAGAATTGTTATTAAATGAGTGATTGACGTCAAGCCGGAAAATGTATCGGCTTGTGAAAGGCGGATTGCTGCCAGATGTAAAAAAGCCCACCGCAGGGGTGGGCATAAGACGAACGAGTAGCATCGCGATGAAGGAGAATCAGTAGTCCATCGACCAAGTCAGGCTGTAGGTACGCCCCCGTCCTTGGTAGTCATAGAGATACTCCGGACCATAGAAGGGTGAGTAGAACATTGCCGCACGCTGGCCCCAGACCGTGGAGTAGCTCTCGTCCAGCAGGTTTTGCACGCCAAGGCTGAACTTGCCGAAGTCGGTCTGCTGGCTTAGCGCCAGGTCCAGGGTGGTATTGCCATCGATCCTGCGCTCGGCATCATCCTTGAGGTCGAAGGTATGGTTGGCCTGCAACCGCGCCGAACGGACATGGTCTCGCCAGCCAACGAAGGCGGTAGCCGAGGAGAGCGAGGCGTAGCGGGCATCACGTTTTTCCCACCTGCCTTGGTCACTCTCTTGCTCGGAGCGCACCAGGTGGAGAGTGCCGCCGGCTTCGACGCCGCCTGAGAAGTAGTGGGTCAAGGCGCCCTCTAGGCCGTAGTCGCGCTTCCTGTCGTCGATCACGTCGACACTCAGGTCACCGCTGTTGACCTCCAGGGCTTTGTCGGACCAGGCATAGTAGGCTGCTGCCTGGGCCACCCAATCGCCGCCCAGGTAGCGCCAGCCGAGTTCGACCTGGTCGGTCTCGATGGCGGAGAGCGGGTTCTCGCCGACGCTGATCCCTGGTCGGCCGTAATATTTGGCAGGATCGGGAAGCTCGAATCCTTGACTGTAGCGCAGCCAGTTCTGATGGCCGTTGCCGAAGTCATAGAGTGCGCTGGCGTTGAGTAGGGTGGCCTCATAGTCGTTTTCGCCACCGGGAATGCCATTGAAGTCGTCGACTTCGACGTCGGAGTGCTGTCGCCTGACACCGGCCGATAGCTTGAGGGCCTCTGTCACCTGCCAGTCCGCCTGGGCGAAGGCGGCGAGGCTGTCGACCCGGTAACCGGGATAGCGCGGTGCGATGCTGGCCTGTTCCTGTACCAGCCCGCCAGTGGCGTCGGTGACGGCCCGGTCGAAGCTCATCTGGCTGGCATCGAAGCTTTCACGGTCGAAATCCAGGCCGTAGGTGAGGCCGATGCGGTCAGTCAAGCGGGCGTCGAACAGCGCCTTGAGGCCGCTGAGTCGGGTGTTCTGCTTGGAGGCAGCGAAGTCATAGGCCTCGGGTGTCTGCCAGTTGGGTGTGGGGTAGGGGAAGGCCTGGAAGCTGGCCTCCTCCTCGCGGTGAAAGGCCTGCAGATAGAAGTTCTGCCCCAGCAGGTCACCATGGTGGTACTGCAGGTTGAGCATCCGACGATCGGTGGCCGGGTCGCGATCCGAGCGATAGCCACCGCGGATTTCGGCGTCGTTCAGATTCGGTGTGCCGGCATCCAGATTGGGAAAGTAGACCCCTCTATTACCTTCAAAGCGTGAGCGGTAGAGTTGGGCGCCGAGTTCCAGGGTCTGATTGTCGTCCAAATTGAAGCTCAGGTTGCCGAGCACGTCGATGCTGCGGTTGTCTTGCAAGTCGGTCTGAGCGAGATCGGGAAAGATCTCGTTACCGCGACCGTCGAACTGGCGACCATTATCCTGAAAGGCGGTTCCAAGATAGGCCTGCACTCGCTCGTTGCCACCGCTGATCGATTGGGAGATACGCTTGTCGAGGTCGTCGCCGTCATTGAAACCTGTGGTGATGCCGGCCTCGGTACGCCAGTCCGGTCCGCCGGCCCTGCCCTTGCGGGTGATGATGTTGATGATGCCGCCGGTGGCGCCGCCGCCATAAAGGCTGCTGGCTCCCGAGAGCACCTCGACGCGTTCGATGTTGAAGGGATCGATGGAATCGAACTGGCGGGACAGACCTCGGGAACTGTTCATCGACACGCCGTCGATCAATACCTGGACGGTGCGGCCACGCAGGTTCTGGCCATAGTTGGTGCGCCCTTGGGGGGCCATGTCCAGGCTGGGCACGAGCCTACCCAGAGCCGTCTTGAGATCAGCACCGGCTTCGATCTGTTGCTGTAGCTCCTCCTTTTCTATTACCCACACTGCGCCAGGTATCTGGCTGATCTGGGTGGGGGTGCGCGATCCCACCACCACCATGGTTTCCTGATGTTCCTGAGCGTGACCGAGCGTCGATGCCGAGCCGACGATTACGGCGAAGCCGAGGGATATTGGTTTCTTCATTGGGGTCCCTTGCCTGGAAGTCTTCGATGATGCTTGCAAGAGGCGAGGATAGCATTACAAAAAATAATATCAATGATAATTGTTCGTATTCATGCGTATGCTAATAGGTCTATTGCCGCTATCGGGAGCGCGACTGCAGCAGTGCGGGAACGAGAAGTTCGGCGAAGCGTTGCGCCGAGGGGAACGCACCGAAACTCCATGTCGGTGGCAGGGTGATCAGGCTGCCGTCGCGCACGCTGGGGTGATGTTGCCAGAGGGCGCTTTCGGCCAGTTTGGCCTCGACGCCGGTCGGATAGGGCTCCACTACCACGAGGCGGGCATCCAGTTCGAGCAGCGTTTCTATGCCCACCAGGGCAAATCCCCAGGCATTGGTCGACCCAGGCCAGGCGTTCTCGAGGCCCAGCCGATCCAGCACGGCCTGGAACAGACCGTTTTCGCCGAAGACGCGTACGTGCCGTTCGTCCATGAACTGGACGATCAGCAGTGGCGGCACTGTTTCCGGCAGTTGAGCTGCAAGCTCCGCCATGCGCGCTTCGGTGGAAGAGATCAGCGCTTCGGCCGACTCCCAGTCTCCATTCAGTTCGCCCAGCTCCCGGGTCAGGCCAAGTATCTGCTCCCAAGTGGCTTCTCCCGGCGTGTAGAGCGCCATGCTGTTTACGGTGCCAATGCGGCTCAGCCGAGGTGTCAAATGCGCGAACATGGGCGTGAGCAGGATGTGCTCCGGAGCCATGCGAGCCAGTAATTCGACGTTGGGCTGCGTACGCAGGCCGATATCGGTCACGCGGCTCGGCAGTCTCGGCTCACCGACCCAGCTGTGGTAATCACTGACTTGGGCGACCGCATCGGGCGGGTCGCCCAGGGCGACCAGTGTCTCGGCCAGGGTCCAGTCGAGCGTCGCCAGACCGGCTGTATCACTGGCCAAGGCCGGCGTGGCAATCAGCCATAGCCAACCAAGAGCCCGGGTCAGGAGCCGGAATGAGAAGAGCAATGTGGCCATGAAGAGAATTGGCTTCCTTTGAGGCTATCGAGTCGCCTGGAGGCGACGATGGAATTTACTTTTTGATCACGTAACGATAATGGTTTGCATTTTATTTATCAAATGATAAGCATACCGTATGATGCAAATTATCATTCGATACTGATTGTTATCGAATGGTGTGCGCGCATCACTGCTTGCTCTCACTCTCTATAGCCCAGAGGTCACTTACCATGTCTCATGCCCATCCTCCTTCTCAGCCGAACGCACTGGCTCGGGCGATACGCCTTGCCCTTGGCCTTACGCTAGGGGGCGCGCTGTTCGGAGCAACACCGCAGGCGCTTGCCGAGGAAACTCTCGAGGCAGAGACACTGGTGGTGGTGGGCACGGCGCTGAAGACCGAGACGCCGGCGTTGGAAACGCCACGGTCCGTTTCGCTGGTGACGGAGGAGGAGCTAGAGACCCGTGCCGTCACGAAGTACGACGAAGCCTTGCGCTATCGCAGCGGCGTGTTGGCTGGCCACTACGGTCGCGACACCAAGGCCGACTGGTTCTTCCTGCGTGGCTTCAGTGGCGAGAACTCCACCTACCAGGATGGCCTGCGCCTCTTTCGTGAAGGGGGCTATTTCTGGTGGCAGACCGAGCCCTTCGGCTTGGAGCGAATCGAGGTGCTCAAGGGGCCGGCCTCCATTCTCTATGGTGAGGCACCCCCGGGCGGGGTGATCAATGCCATCAGCAAGCGACCCACCGAGCAGGCTCGTGGCCTGTTGTCGCTGCAGGGGGGCAACAAGGGGCATCGCCAGCTGGGCATCGACAGTTCGGGGCCGGTGGGCGAGCGCGACGACGTGCGCTACCGCATGGTCGGGCTGTTCCGAGAGGGGGGCGGCGACATCGACGGAACCGACAACCAGCGGGTCTACCTCGCGCCCAGTCTCGAGGTCGACCTGAGCGACAGGACATCGATCACACTTCTCGGCAGCTACATGCGCGACCATGGTACGCCCACCAACGGCTTCTATCTGCCTTATGGGACGCTAGAAAACACCCCGTTCGGTCGCGTCCCGCGAGGCACCAATCTGGGCGAGCCAGGCTACGATCGTCGTGAGGTGACCCAGCTATCGCTGGGGTACGAACTCGAGCACGGAGTCAGCGATACCTGGCGTTTCCAGCAGAACCTGCGCTACAGCGAGTTCGACATGCTGTTGCGAGGGGCCTACCTGTTCTGGATGCTGGACGACAGGCAGGCGGCGCGTGGTCTGACCTATCGGGACGGTAGCTACGATGCCTTCACCGTCGACAACCGGATGGTGGGCAACTGGTACACCGAGAGCACCGAAAATACGCTACTGGTGGGGCTCGACTATCAGAAATTCGATGTGGAATACGGCAATGGCGACAACTTTGCTTTCGACCCGATCGATATCTTTGACCCTCGACACGGCAACTTTACCCCCGCGAGAATTCACACTCGGCACGAGGAGGGCAAGGAGCAACTCGGCCTCTACGTGCAGAACCAGCTGACATTGCAGGATCGCTGGATCCTTCTGGCCGGGCTGCGCCGCGATAGCGTCGACGTGACCAATCGTGAAGAAGGCCGTGCCGATCAGGATTTCAGTGACTCCCAGCTCTCCTTTACGGGCGGTGTCATGTATCTGGGTGACCATGGCCTGTCACCCTACCTGAGCTATAGCGAATCCTTCAGTCCTCTGGTCGGCAGCGATCCGGATGGCAATGCCTACGTGCCCAGTGAGGGTGAGCAGTGGGAGCTGGGTGTGAAGTACGCGCCGCACTGGCTCGACGGCTACGTCAATGCCGCTGTGTTCGACCTCAAGGAGAGCAACACCCTCTACACCAGCGGGGAGGCCAGTAATAGGCAGGGTGGAAGGCGCCATTCCCGTGGCTTCGAACTCGAGGGTGTCGGCTATCTGACCGATCAACTGCAGCTTGTCGCTGCCTACACGTATACCGATACACGCGTCGATATCAGTCCTCAGGCGACCAACTTGCGTGCAGGCTTGATTCCACGCCACCAGGCTTCGCTCTGGCTCGACTATGGCTTCGATTCGGGACTGCTGGCAGGTCTGAGCGTCGGCGGTGGGGTGCGCTACGTGAGCGACAGCGTCGACCTGCCGCAATACAGCGACACCGAAGTTCCGTCCTACACGCTTTATGATGCCAAGGTGAGCTACGACCTCGATGAGAGCTGGACCGCTCAGCTCAACGTCAACAACCTCACCAACGAAGAGTACGTCAGCGGCTGCGACTACTGGTGCTTCTACGGCGAATCGCGCAGCGTGATCGGCAGCCTCAGCTATCGCTGGTAATTCGTCAGGGTGTTAAGCAAGACACCCGGCCGCTGGGCCGGGTGTCTGCGTTTGGCTTAGGCTTCGTCAAGACGTCAAAAAGCGTAACTCAGCGTGCCGAGCACACCGCGTTCAGCGCCGAAGTAGCAGAACTCGAGGGAGTTGCACGAAGCGACGTACTCTTCGTCGGTGAGATTGGTGACGTTGAGGCGCGCGCTCATGCCGTCGAGGCCTAGCCGGCCGAGGTCGTAGCCCAGGGTGGCGTCGACCAGGGTATACGCCGGCACCTCGGCGGTGTTGGCCCGGTCGGCCTGGATGTCGGCGTAGTAGCGTATCCCCAGTCCCGCATCGAGCCCGGCCAGCGCACCGTTCTGAAAGGCATAATGCCCCACAGGCTGGCCTGGTGACGTGGTGCATAGATGGCGCGGTTGCCCTGGTTGCCGTCGTCACTGCGCTTGTAGGTGATGTCGGTATAGCTATACGCCGCCTGCAGTCTCAGGCTGTCGGTCAGGTGGGTGTACGCCTCGAGCTCGAGCCCCTTGGATTCGATCTCGCCCACGGCGCGATAGGGGTCGGTAGGCTGTTCCTTGGTCGCCACGTTCTCCTGGTTGATCTGGAACAGCGCCGCGCTGTAGCGATCCCGGGTTCCCGCCGGCTGATACTTCAGGCCGGTCTCGATCTGCCTGCCCTCCATCGGGGGGAGCAAGTCGCCCTCGGCATCAACGAAGCTGGTCGGCGTGAAGGCGGTAGAGTAGCTGACGTAGGGAGCGACGCCGTTGTCGAACAGGTAGAGCAGGCCGGCGCGGCCGCTGAGCTGGGTGTCGTCGAGTTCGCTGGTGTCGCCGCTGTCCCGGTTGGTGTTGGCGATATCGACCCAGTCGTAGCGTCCGCCCAGCGTCAGCCGCCAGTTGCCCAAGGCCATCTGGTCCTGCAGGTAGATGCCGGTCTGGCGGAGTTCGTGGTCCTCACGCAGGGGAGCGAACATGGCGGTCGGTCCGGCGCCGTATTGCGGGTCGAAGGCATCGATGTTGGGGAACATGCCGGAGGGCCACTCGACGCGATTGTCGCGCCGTTGATAGTCGGCGCCAACCAGCACGGTATGGTCGATGAAGCCGGTGGACAGGCTGGCTTCGAGCTGGTTGTCGAGGGTCCAGGCTTCCAGGGACTCGTCGGAACCCGAATAGTAGCGGATCAGCTCGCTGTCGCTGCCGGGAGCCCAGCCGTAGGCATAGACCTGATTGAGCGTCACGTCTGCGTTGAGGTAATTCAGCCGCTGACGCCCTGTCCAGGCCTCGTTGAAGCGGTGCTCGAGTTCGTAGCCCAGCAGTCGCTGGGTGCGCTGGTACTTGTCGTACTCGTCTTCGCCCTCGAAGAAACTATTGGATATGCGTCGGCTGCCGCGATCCACCGCGGTGCCCTCATAGGGCAGGCCGGCATGATAGCCTCCCTCGGGATCCTGCTGCAGGTAGGCCTTGAGCGTCAGGCTGGTAGCGTCGTTGAGGTCCCAGGTCAGGGAGGGGGAGATGGCATAGCGCTCCTCTTCCACTGGGCCGAACTGGGTGTCGGCGGCCCTGGCCAGGCCGACGAGTCGGTAGGCGACGCGCTGCTGCTCGCCCAGTGGTCCCGTCAGGTCGAAGGCGACACTGCGCTGGGCGTTGTTGCCCGCGGAGAGGCGTAGTTCGCCGCCTTGCTGGAACTGTGGGCGCTTGCTGGTGAGGGCGACGACGCCGCCCGGCGAAGCCTGGCCATAGAGTACCGATGCCGGCCCGCGCACCACCTCGATGCTGTCGAGAAACCATGGATCGATGGTCATCGAGCTATGCGAGTTGGTATCCCCCATCAGCTTTAGGCCATCGAGGAAGGTATTGCTGAGGCTGCCGTCGGAGAAGCCGCGCAGCACCAGGTAGTCGAAGCGGTTGGAGGCGCCGATCTGGTTGGTGAAGACGCCTGGAGTGTAGTCCAGGGCGCGCTGCACGGTTTGGGCGCCGCGGCTTTCCCACTCTTCGCGCTCGATGGTGGAAGTCGACTGTGGCGTTTCGACGAACGGCGTCTCGGTCTTGGTCGCGGCCTGCCCGGTAATGGTCAGCGCCTCCAGGGTCTCGGCCGGTGTCTCGGCGGACTGTTGTGCCTGGGTCTGGATGGCAACGAGGGCAGACACGAGAGAGATGCTCAGTGCCAGTGGGCGGGGTGTCGGCATGGTGGTTCCTCTGCGGAATGTTATCTCATCGGTAATGAGAATTATTCCTTGTCCTGGATGTCGCCGTCCTCTGCCGTGCGCTCAGTTTTCTCTGCGCGGCGCTCAGCCTGCACCGCGCAGAGAACTTGGCGGATAACCGTAGCGCTGGCGGAAGGCTGTGGTGAAATTGTTGGCATGCCGATAGCCGGCGCACTGGGCGGCGCGCTCGATACCGTGGCCTTGCAGCAATAGTTCGCGGGCGAGTTCGAGACGCCGTTCGCGCAGAAAATCGAAGACGGAGCAGCCATATGCCGCCTGGAACTTGCGGCGCAGGGTGGCGGGGCTCATGGCGGCCTGTTCGGCCAGCGCTGACAGGCTATGCGAGCGTGCCGGGCAGCTTTGCAACTGTTCGCGGACACGCTCCAGGCGCTGCCACTCCCCGGGAGAAAGCCGGGCGGAGGATACGTCCAGCTCTGTTGGCAGGCCATGAGCCAACAGCTGAAGCGCCAGCCCTTCCCATTGCAGACGCGATGCCATACCGTCCAGAGGGGAATTCAGGGCCTGGTCGATCAACTGCTGCAAGCCGGAGGGCAACGTCCAGGCATGTAGGCTCGAGCCTGGCCGTGACGGTTTGCCGCCCAGCGTAGCGGCCAGGCGCGGTGCGTCCAGAGCCAGGGTTAGGGCGCGTATGCGCTGGCCGGGAAGCTGCATGGCCTGCAGACCCTGGTGCTCGTCCAGCCGCACACTCAGCGCCATGCCGGAGGTGAATGCAAGGCGTTTCTCGCCCAGACCGATCTGCGCGCGCCCCTCCAGCATGACGATGATCGACAGCGGGGCAGGGCGGTGCGAGCAAGAGTCGTAGCGCTGCAGCACCTCGATGTCCGAAGCGATCAACTGCATGCCGGCCGCCGGGGCAAGCTCGAGGATGTGTCCGCGAAGTACGGCCTGCCCAGCCGCTGCTGGTGGCTGCGTGGGAAAGCGGTAGTCGATACCGTAGCGTTCCCCGTAGGTCCGCAGGTCGCGGGAGGTATGCTGGCAGACGGCGGTGGACAACGTCATGCCATCGCTCCGCATGTGGTGCAGAGAATAGCCGGGCGGTTGCCATGGCAAGCCGAGGCAGCGATAGCGGCATGAGTATGCAATGGCATGGGAGCGACAGTGCCAATCTTGATGTGGGCGATGAGGGCAGTATAACGTTTGTGCTTACAATCTCAATGATAAGGATTGTGATTATGATTTGTCTCTAGAGGTTGGCGGTACGCCGATTTCATTGATAACGGTTATCATTTATGGCATCGTCTTGCCCTGTCCGCATGGGCGGCACCATCTGTTCATTGAGTGTTTCTGCCAGGAGTCCGCACGTGAGATCGTTTCGCCAACCATGCCTCTGGGGGCCATGCTCTGGCTGGGTCTGGCCGCCTCGGCCTCCGCAGACCCCGAGCTACAGCAGGAGACGAGAGAGGCTCAGCGTAGCCAGGCCGAACTGCAGGCCAGTATCGACGCCGCCGACGACGAGGCGCGAGCCATGCTCGAGGAACTGCGTGAGCTGGAGCGTGCTGAGCGCCGCCTTGCGCGAGAGAACGCCGAGCTGGCGCCGCGGCTCGAGCGCCAAGCCGCCATGCTGGATCGTCGCGAGGCGGCACTCGATACCTTGGCGGAAACCCGTGAAGCCTTGCCGGTACTGCAGGAGCGCCTGATCGAGCGGCTCGAGCAGTGGGTCGACGACGATATGCCGTTCCTACGCGAGGAGCGTCAGGCACGGGTTGCCAGCCTGCGCTCCCAGGCCGATGAACTGACCAGTGCCGAACGCTGGGAGCGGATCGTCGCGGCGTGGCGCACCGAACTGGATTACGGACGCGAAGTCGATGCCTGGCGCGGCTACCTCGGAGAGGGAGATTCGCGCCGCGAGGTGGACTACCTGAGGCTTGGGCGAGTGGGCTTCTATTATCTGACCCCGGACGGCCGCGCCGGGCGCGTGTGGCAGGCTGATACCGGCAGTTGGGCACCGCTCGACGAAGCCCAGCGTCGCGATGTGCGCAATGGCCTGCGCATCGCACGCGATCGCCGCGCCCCCGAACTGCTCGAGCTACCCATTTCGCAGCCGCTCGAACGCACCGAGGAGGGCGGCGCATGAGACTGTCGCGTTTTGCTCCAGGCCTTCTGCTGCCAGGCCTTCTGTTGATAGTAATAGGCCTCATGTGTATCTCGACGAATCTCCAGGCACAGTCGGAGCCGTTGACCACCCTGCGCGCCGAGCGTGAGGCTGCCGAGGCTCGCGACCGGGCGCGTCTGGCCGAATTGCTCGAGGACCGGGATGCCCTGGAAGCCGCTCTCGAGGAGGCCCGCGCCGCCCATGGTCAGGCTGAGGCGCGCAACAGCGAGCTTAGGGCCGAGGCCGAGGCGTTGAACGAGCGCCAGGCCGAGCTCGAGGCGCGCCAACAGGAGCAGGGGGATGACCTCGAGGCGATCCTGGCCTCGCTTGCCCAGCACAGCGGCGAATTGCGCGATGGCCTGGCCGACAGCTGGCTGATGGTGCAGGGTGCTGGGCTGCCGCCGCGACTCGACGATGCTGAAGTGCTCGAACTCGAGCATCTCGAAGCCTTCGCCGATAGTCTGGTAGCGCTGACCGCGGATACCGCGCGGGTGGTTCGCTTCGAGGCGCCGGTGGCCGCGGCCGATGGCGAGATTGCGCCGCGCGAAGTGATCCGCGTCGGCGATTTCACTGCCTTCACCGACGGTCACCTGCTGCGTCGCGGCGTCGACGACCGGGCCCTGTCGGTGGTCGAGCGTACCCCGCGTGAAGTCGCCGCGAGCCTGGCGGCCTTCCATGCCGGCGAATCGCGCTCGCTGACGTTCGATCCGACACGCGGCCAGGTCATGGCGGCCCTGGCACAGCGACCGAGCCTGCTCGAACGCTTCCATCAAGGTGGGGCGGTCGGCTATGTGGTGGTGGGGCTGGGGGCCATCGGCCTGTTGGTTGCCCTGCTGCAATATGCCTATCTGCTGCGCGTCAGTCTGGCCATGCGTCGCCAGTTGCGCGATCTCACCACATTGCGCGAGGACAATCCGCTCGGCCGCGTGCTGCTGCGCTTCGGGGCGCTGAGGGACGACCCGGTGCCGGAAGCGCTGGAGGCCCGCCTCGACGAAGCGGTGCTGGCCGAGCTACCGCGCCTCGAGCGCGGCCAGCCGCTGGTCAAGCTGCTGGCCGCCGTGGCGCCGCTGCTGGGGCTGCTGGGCACCGTCACCGGAATGATCGTGACCTTCCAGGCGATCACCGTATTCGGTACCGGCGATCCGCAGCTGATGGCCGGCGGCATCAGTCAGGCACTGGTGACGACCGTGCTGGGCCTGATTACCGCCGTGCCGCTGCTGTTCGCGCATACGGCGCTGGCGGGTCGCAGCCGTCGCCTGGCGGGGCTGGTGGAGGGACAGGCCAGCGCCGCCCTGGCCGAGCAGCTCGAGCAGCGCCCGCATGGGCCCGACAGCATCACCGGGAGTGCCCGCCGTGATCCCGCTCTGGCTTGAGCCGCTGCAGCGCCTGGTCGAGGCGGGCGGCTCGGTCCTGGTGGTGATCGCGCTGGTCGCCATGCTGCTGTTCAGCCTGGCGCTGGAGCGGGTGTGGTATTTCCGCATCACCTACCGCCGCGCGCGGCGTGCCCTGATCGCTCGCTGGATGGCGCGCCAGGATCACTTGAGCTGGAGCGCGCTCACGCTGCGCGAAGCCTGGGCGCGTGAGCTGATCGGACGGCTGCGCCGTCCGCTGCCGTGGCTCAGGCTGCTGGTGGCGCTGTGCCCACTGCTGGGGCTGCTGGGCACGGTGACCGGCATGATCGCCGTGTTCGACAGCCTGGCGATGACCGATACCAGCCAGGCCCGCGCCATGGCCGATGGCGTGGCCCGGGCTACCCTGCCGACCCTGACCGGCATGGCGGTGGCGGTGGTGGGGCTGCTGTTCACCAGCCGCCTCGAGCAGATCATTCGTCGCGAGGACCAGCGGCTGCACGACCGCTTGGCCCGTGCCGTGGAGGATACCGATGCGTAGACGCCGCCTTGGCGCCGATGACGGCGAGGCCAGCGAAGTCAACCTGACGCCGATGCTGGACGTCGTCTTCATCATGCTGATCTTCTTCATCGTCACCACCAGCTTCATCAAGGAGAGCGGGGTGGAGATCGAGCGACCCGAATCCAGCGCCGCTTCCCCGCGGCCCGATGCCCAGGTGATGGTTGCCATCACTCCCGAGGGGGCGGTATGGGTCGACGGCCGCGCGGTGGACCTGCATCGCGTCGGTGGCGAAGTGGCCTCGCTGGTGAGTGATGACGGCTCGGTGGTGATCCAGGCTGACCGCGACTCCACCACCGGTCTGCTGATCGAAGTGATGGATCGCATCCGCGAGGCCGGCGTGGAGCAGGTGGCCGTGGCCGCCAGCCGGAGCAGGCCGTGACGCGTATACCGTTCTCTGCATTGGGCGGGGTGGCTCTCGCATTGTTGTTGTTCTGGCTGCTGGCACTGCTGGTGGCGCCGCCGGAAGAGGAGTTCGACGTCATCGACGAGAGCCTGACACTGAGCATGGTCGAGGCCCCAGAGCCGGTGCAGGAGGAAGTGGTCGAACCCAGCGCCGAACCGCCGCCTCCCCAGGCCGAAGCGACGCCACCGCCTCAGCCGGAACCGCTGCCACCGCTGGAAAGCGCGATCGCCATGCCCGAACCGGAGCTGCCGCCGGAACCGGTGGAACCGCTCGAACTCGACACCAGCTTGCCCGAGCTCAGCGAGGCCCGGCCGGAACCTCCGCCGGAGCCCGCTCCGCAGCCTCGGCCAGAGCCCGAGCCGACGCCCGAGCCAGCACCGTCATCCCAGCCGAGCCCGTCGCCGGCACCCAGTGCGGCCCCTGCCGAGTCCGCCCCCGTTGAACCTGCGCCCGCCGAGCAGGGGCCGGTGGATGTAGGCCAGATCGCCCCGACCAATCGCGTACCGCCGGAGTACCCCCGCGTGCACAGCGGCGCGGCCTGGAAGGGCACGTGGAGCTGCAGTTCCTGATTCGTCCCGACGGCAGCGTCGATCGCTCATCCATCCGTGTGGTCGAGTCTCAGCCGCGCCACGTCTTCGATTCGGCCGCCGAGCAGGCCGTGGCGCGCTGGCAGTTCGAGCCGGCCAGCGGCGTGCGGCGTGCGCGGCAGCGCCTCGAATTCCAATTGAGGTAAACCATGGCGATGCGTGCCGTACGATATCTCGTGGTTTGTGGTCTCGTCGTCTGTGCCGGGCTGCTGGTATCCGCTTCGGCGATGGCCCAGGCGCCGGCGCTCTCCGGCGATATCATTGCCGACCTGGAGCAGCTTCAGCAGGCGCTACGGCAAGGCGAACACGAGCGGGTGGCCGAACGTGCTCGTGCTCAGGCGCAGCGTTTTGAGGGAGGCAATGCCGCCGACCGCTGGGCCAGCGCCCTGTATCGTCAACTGGCCGCGGGTGCCGCGGCCGGAGTAGGGCAGCATGAGGCAGCCGCCGAGCAACTGCGCCAGGCGCGCCGCATCCAGGAGGCACCGCAGGTGCAGCGTGACCGTTGGCTGCAGGAAGAAGCCCGGCTGCGCTTGGCTGCCGGCCAGATGGAAGAGGCAGTAACGCTGTGGCTCGACTGGCATCAGCGACATGACGGCAGCCCCGACGACCGTTGGCGTCTGGCGCGTGCTTTGGCGGAGCTGGAGCGCTGGGAAGAAGCGGCGCAGTGGGTCGAGCGTGCGTTGGCCGACGACCCGGCCCCGGGTGAGCGCCGCCAGGCGCTGGCGGCTACCGTATTCCAACGTGCCGGGCGCGGCGAGCAGGCGCTGGCAAGATTGGAAGCTTCGCTGAACGCACAGGCCGAGCCCGCCGCGTGGCGCCGGGCGGCGGCGTTGGCCCAAGGGCTTGGCGATGCGCAGCGGGCTGCGGCGATATGGGAGGCCGGCTGGCGTCTCGGGGCGTTGGCAGGGGAGGACGACCTGCGTCAGCGCATCGAGCTGCACCTGGCCGCCGGCACTCCGGCCCGGGCCGCCGAATATCTACAAGCGGCGCTGGAGGAAGGGGCACTGCCCGACACCGTTGATCATCGGCGTCTGTTGGCTCGTGCCTGGGAAGCGGCCCGTGATCGCGAGCGCGCGCTGGAGGCTTGGCGTGAGCTGGCGCGGCGCAGTGGAGAAGGCCAAGACTGGCGGCGCCTGGGCCTGCTGGCCCACGCCTGGGGGCGGCCCGAGCTGGCCCGGCAGGCCATGCAACAAGCGCAGCGCCGCGGTGAAGAGATCGATCCGCGCTGGCTCTCGACCCTTTAGGGAGGAGCTTCCCCACGGGCCGAGGCGTCTGGTTTCAGATGTCGAAGTCGGTCCACACTGGAGCGTGATCCGAAGGCCGTTCCATGCCGCGCAGGTCGTAGTCGATGCCGGCGTCGCGCACCTGCTTGGCCAGGGGATCGGTGACCAGAATGTAGTCGATGCGCAGCCCGCGCCGTGGTTCGCGTTCGAAACCGCGGGAGCGGTAGTCGAACCAGCTGAAGCGGTCATCCACCTGTGGGTAGCGCACGCGATAGCTGTCGGTAAGCCCCCACGCCTTGAGCGTGCCGAGCCACTCCCGTTCGATAGGCTGGAAGCTGGTCTTGCCTTCGCGCAGCCAGCGCTTGCGGTTGTCCTCGCCGATGCCGATGTCGATGTCCTCGGGGGAGATGTTGAAATCCCCCATCACCGCCAGCCGCTCGTCGGGGCGGTGCCGTTCGCGCAGCAGTTGGATCAGTTGGGCGTAGAACTCACGCTTGTTGGGAAACTTGGTCGGGTGGGCGATGTTCTCGCCCTGCGGGAAGTAGCCGTTCCACACGGTCAGTGTCTCGCCATCGGCGGTGCGCAGCCGTGCCCCGATCAAGCGGCGCTGGGACTCTTCGCCGTCGCCGGGCAGGCCGAAGAAGACCTCCTCCGGCCCGCTGGGGCAGAGCGCCTTGTGACACATCAGTGCGACGCCGTAGTGGCCTTTCTGGCCATGATAGTGGACGTGGTAGCCCATGGCCTCGACTGCCTCGCGGGGAAACTCGTCGTCGTGAACCTTGGTTTCCTGCAGTCCGATCACCAACGGCTGGTGAGTGGCGATCAGCGCCTCGAGCTGGTGCATGCGGGCGCGCAGCCCATTGATGTTGAACGAGACCAGGCGTATCACTCGTCGCGCTCCTCACTAGATGTCGATGTGGGTTCGGGGTGGATGGCGATGCTGGCGCCCTGTTCCTGGCGGGCCAGCTTGCGCGCCGCCTGCAGCTTGCGTTGCTGGCGCTTCTTCTGGGTGAAGCGGCGCGACGAGGTTACCTGGTCGGGATTCTCGTGGCGCCACTTCTTGTAATCCTTGCGTTTGCCGGTGCGGATGGTCACCTTGTCGGCCAGCGAGCGAGTCTTCTTGCGGCGTGTCATCGGGCCTGGCTCCATGGGTGTTGAGTGGCTGCTGAGCGTGCATTCTACCAGTCCGATGCAAGAGACGCGCCCTCATCGCCATAGGCTGGTACAATATGCGGCTGTACGAAGTTCAGGAAATGCTGAACGAATCGACGAGCGAGTTGAACGCAGCGTTTCCTTCACCCATTGCAACGGACAAGACACACAGCCTATGAGCGAGTCGGAACAGACCACAGCCCCGGCCGAGAACCGCAAGCCCAAGCGTCGTCGTCGCAAGCCGCGCCGTCGCCAGTCGAACTGGGATCTGCGCCAGTTTCAGGTGCCTGCCGTGGCGGGCAAGTGGCGCTTTCACGACTTCGATCTGCCCTTGCCGCTGATGCGCGCCATCCATGCGCTGGGCTTCGAGTACTGCACGCCGATCCAGGCCGAGGCGCTGGCCCACACGCTACTGGGCGGCGACGTGGTCGGCAAGGCCCAGACCGGCACCGGCAAGACCGCCGCCTTCCTGATCTCGATCCTGGCCTACTTCCTTGAGGAAGAGGTGCCGGACGGGCAGAAGCCGGGTGCGCCGCGGGCCCTGATCGTGGCGCCGACCCGTGAGCTGGCGCTGCAGATCGAGAAGGACGCCAAGGCGCTGGCGCGTTTCACCGACCTCAACGTGGCCAGCGTGGTCGGCGGCATGGACTACCAGAAGCAGCGCGACAACCTGGGCAAGAAGCTCGACATTCTAGTGGCCACTCCCGGGCGACTGCTCGACTTCCACGAGAAGCGCGACGTCGACCTGACCCAAGTCGAGGTCCTCGTGCTCGACGAGGCCGATCGCATGCTGTCGATGGGCTTCATTCCTGACGTCAAGCGCATCATCCGCCACACGCCGAAGAAGGAGGAGCGCCAGACCTTCCTGTTCTCGGCCACTTTCTCCCAGGACATCCTCAACCTGGCCAGCCAGTGGACGCATCAGCCGACCCACGTTGAGATCGAGGTCACTGTCGACAACAAGGCCAACATCGATCAGCGTGTCTACGTGGTTAGCGACGACGACAAGCCGAAGCTGCTGATCAACCTGCTCAAGCAGGAAAGCTTCGACAGGGTGATGGTGTTCGGCAACCGCCGCGACCTGGTGCGCAAACTCGAGAGCCTGCTCAAGAAGGCCGACGTCAACGTGGCGATGCTCTCCGGCGACGTGCCGCAGAATCAGCGCATCAAGACCCTGGAGCGCTTCCGCGAGGGTGAAGTGCAGGTGCTGGTGGCCACCGATGTGGCCGGCCGCGGCATCCATATCGAGGATGTCAGCCACGTGATCAACTACACCCTTCCCGAGGATCCGGAGGACTACGTTCACCGTATCGGCCGTACCGGCCGTGCCGGGGCCACCGGGGTGTCGATCAGCTTCGTCGGCGAGGAGGACGCCTTCTCGCTGCCCGAAATCGAGCGCTACATTCAGGACAAGCTGCCCTGCGAGCATCCGCCCGAGGGATTGCTGTAAAGCCTGCTGCCCTCGCCGAGAGGGCGCCGGGGACAGGTTGAAGAGGAGGTCTTTTACCAAGGATGGCAAAAGTAGCGCCCAGGGAGGGGTTCACAGCGCCTCCTCGGAAACCTGTCGACGACGCCGAAGCCACCACCGCCAGGCGTTCCCCCGACAGTAAGTCTTCTAGAGAGTGAGGCCATGCTCGACGAGGCCCTCAAGGGCGAGATACAGGGCGCCTACCGCCGCGTGCTGGAGGCCCAGGGGCTGACGCCTCGCTACGGCCAGCGGCTGATGATTGCCGAGATCGCCCGCACGCTCAGCGCCATCGAGGCCGACGATGCTGGCCGGCGGCTCTCGGACGAGCACGTCTGCGTGCTCGAGGCGGGCACCGGCACCGGCAAGACCCTGGCCTACCTGCTGGCGGCGCTGCCGGTGGCCAAGGCAAGGGGCAAGCGCCTGGTGGTGGCCACCGCCACCATCGCCCTACAGGAACAGGTGCTGCTGCAGGACCTGCCCACCCTCAAGGCCCACAGCGGCCTCGATTTCGACTACGCCCTGGCCAAGGGGCGCGGTCGCTACGTCTGCCTGACCCGCCTGGAGCAGGCGCTCGATGGCGTCGAGGACAACCCGACCCTGTCGCTGTTCGAGCAGAGCCTGGCCCAGGGCGCCGGCGACCATTTCCTGGCGCTGGTGCAGGAGATGGCCGAAGCCTATGGCAGTGGCCGCTGGGAAGGGGATCGCGAGAGCTGGCCGGAAGCCATCGAAGACACCGATTGGCGACGCCTGACCATCGATCACCGCCAGTGCACCAACCGCCGCTGCGGCCATTTCGCCGCCTGTGCCTTCTTCCGTGCCCGCCGTGACCTGGAAAGTGCCGACATCATCGTTGCCAACCACGATCTGGTGCTGGCCGACCTGTCGCTGGGTGGCGGCGTGGTGCTGCCGCCGCCCGGCGACTGCATCTACGTCTTCGACGAAGGGCACCACCTGCCGGACAAGGCGCTGAATCATTTTGCCCACCGCGTAGGTATCAACGGCACCCTGCGTTGGCTGGGAAATCTGAAGAAGTCGCTGACCGAGCTCAACCAGGCGCTGGCGATACAGCCGACCCTGGCGCGGCTGCTGGCCGGGTTGCCGGAAACCATCGCCGCACTGGAGCCGCGTCTGGGGGAGGCCTTTTCGCTCGGCCACCAGTTGGCCGGGCGCCAGCACGGGCTGGAAGAGGGCGAGGAGAGCCATCAATACCGCTTCGAGATGGGACGCGTTCCCGATGCCCTGCGCCAGCATGCTAGCAACCTGCTGGTGGTTTCGCCGAGCTTTCACGCACGTTGGAAACCATGAGCGACATCTTGCGTGAGAGCCTCGACCCCGACAAGCACACCGGGCTGCCGCGTGAGCAGGCCGAGGCGTGGCTGCCGCTGCTGGCGCTGTTGCACGGCCGTGCACTGGAGGCGCATGGGCTGTGGGAAGCCTACGCTGAAACCGACATGGAGGGCGAGGCGCCGAGAGCGCGATGGCTGACGCTGGAGCGCTTCGGTAGCGAACCCGAGCTGGTCTTCTCGGCGAGCCCCGTGTCGGCGGCGCCGACCCTGGCCAAGAGCCTATGGGGAAGCTGCTTCGGTGCCGTGGTGACCTCGGCTACGCTCACGGCGCTTGGCCGCTTCGAGCGCCTGCAGGAGCGTGCCGGGCTGGCCAATCGCTACCGCTACCAGCGCTTGCCAAGTCCCTTCGATTATTCCCGCGCGGTGCTCAGCGTGCCGCGCGAGGCGGTGGACCCCGGCGACCGTGACGCCCACGAACGGACCATTGTCGATTTCGTCAGCGGGCTGGGCGACAGGGAAGCGGTGCTGATGCTGTTCTCGTCGCGGGCGCAGCTGCGTGCGGTGGAAAAGGCGCTGCCGGCGAAGTGGCGCGAGCGGGTGCTGGCCCAGGATAGGCTGCCCAAGCGCGAGCTGATCGAGCGCCATCGTGCCCGAGTGGATGCCGGGGAGGGCAGCGTGATCTTCGGCTTGGCTAGCTTCGCCGAAGGCATCGACCTGCCCGGCGATTACCTGACCCATGTGGTGATCACCCGGCTACCGTTTGCCGTGCCCGACGATCCAGTGGGGGCGACCCTGGCCGAGTGGATCGAGAGCCGGGGCGGTAACCCCTTCATGCGCATCAGCGTGCCCGATGCTTCGATCAAGCTGGTGCAGGCCTGCGGCCGGTTGATCCGCAAGGAAGCCGACCAGGGACGCATCACACTGCTCGACCGGCGCGTGCTCACGCGACGTTATGGCCAGGCGCTACTCGACGCCTTGCCGCCGTTCAGGCGCGAAATCGAAGGTGTCTAGCCGCTAGCGGAGTGCGCCAAGCAAAAAGGCCCGCATCTAACGATGCGGGCCTTGGCGTGACGAGATCAATCCTGGCGACGTTTGGCCAGCACCGGTGCGAGCTTCTGCGCCATTCTGGTAATGGCCTCTTCGGTGGTCGGCCAGTCGATACAGGCATCGGTGACGGAGACGCCGTACTGCATCTGGCTATGATCGTCGAGGATCTTCTGGTTGCCCCAGCCGATGTGCGATTCGACCATCAGCCCCATGATCGAGCGATTGCCCTCGAGGATCTGGTTGGTGACGTTGTCCATCACCAGCGGCTGCAGCGCCGGATCCTTGTTGGAATTGGCGTGGGAACAGTCGATCATGATGTTGGGCTTGATCTCGGCCTTTTTCAGCTCCTGCTCGGCCAGTGCCACGCTGACGCTGTCGTAGTTGGGCTTGCCGTTGCCGCCGCGCAGCACCACGTGGGCGTAGGCGTTGCCGCGGGTGCGGATGATCGCCACCTGGCCGCTCTGGTTGATGCCGAGGAAATTGTGCGGGTGCGACACTGACTGCAGCGCGTTGATCGCCACGTCGAGGCTGCCGTCGGTACCATTCTTGAAGCCCACCGGGCTGGAGAGGCCGGAAGACATCTCGCGGTGGGTCTGGGATTCGGTGGTGCGGGCGCCGATCGCCGACCAGCTGATGCAGTCCTGCAGGTACTGCGGCGAGATCGGGTCCAGCGCCTCGGTGGCCAGCGGCAGGCCGAGCTCGGAGAGTTCGACCAGCAGCTTGCGGGCAATGTGCAGACCCTCCTCGATCTCGAACGAGCCGTTGAGATGCGGGTCGTTGATCAGTCCCTTCCAGCCGACCGTGGTGCGGGGCTTCTCGAAGTAGACGCGCATCACGATGTAGAGGCTGTCCTTTACTTCGTCGGCCAGGCGGCGCAGGCGGCGCGCGTAGTCCAGGGCCGCGTCGACGTCATGGATCGAGCAGGGGCCGATCACCACCAGCAGTCGTGGGTCGGTACCATCGAGAATGTTCTGGATCGTCCGGCGACCCTCGATCACCGTTCTCTCGGCGGTTTCGCTGAGGGGGATCTCGTTCTTGAGGGCTTCGGGGGTGATCAGTACGTCCTGGGACAGGACGTTGAGGTTGCTGACCTGCTGATCTGACATGTTGCTACCTGTGTCGTGATGCGTTGATGGCGAGAAGATGAACTACTATACACCCGCCGAGGGAAAAAGCGGCAATCACAACGGAACCCGACGGCCGCGGGATTGTCACAGCCCGGCGGCATGGCGGCTGGCTTGATGCGCGGCCAAGAAACAGGAACACTTGTCGGGACGGACGTAAACGTCCAGGGATTTTCAGCGGCCAACGGGCTCCAGGTTGATACCATGCATGCAGACTACCTAACGATGCTTTTACGGCTCATCCCGCTTCAGGGTACCGCCCTGCCGGGGGAGCGTGAATGGGTAATCGGAAAGCGATCAACAGCTCGTGGAGCGTGCGCAGAAAGGCGATACGCGAGCCTTCGATCTGCTGGTCAAGAAGTACCAGCACAAGATCATCGGGTTGATCGGACGCTATATACAGGACCATGCCGAAGTGCAGGACGTGGCCCAGGAGGCTTTCATCAAGGCCTATCGTGCACTCGGTAAGTTTCGCGCCGAGAGTGCCTTCTATACCTGGATGTACCGCATCGCCATCAACACGGCCAAGAACCATCTTGTCTCGAAGGGGCGGCGTCCGCCCGGCAGCGATCTCGACATCGTCGATGCCGAGATCCTCGACCATAGCGGCCGGCTCTCCGACATCGAGACACCGGAGTCGTCGCTGGCCCGGGACCAGCTCGAGGCCGCGGTATTCGAAGCGATCGAGAACCTGCCCGACGACCTGCGCACGGCCATTACCCTGCGCGAACTCGATGGGCTTTCCTACGAGGATATCGCCAATATCATGCAGTGCCCGGTGGGCACGGTGCGGTCGCGAATCTTTCGTGCACGGGAGGCGGTGGACCAGCATATCCAACCGCTGATGACCACGGCGCGGACTCGCGAATCGTTGACGGAGTGAAGTTTTCGGCAATGTTTTTGTTTCGACGCTGAACTGTCTCGCGTCGATGACGTCTGAAGCATTGACCGCTGTATGACAGCGGCAATCCATGGGCTGTCGGCATTCTGGTTGGGTGCGGTCGGGAATGCCGGGAATCATTGATAGCGAGGCAGGGTGCCTTGCCAATGTGGGGGTGTTAGGAATGAGTCAGAATGCACGGGAATCGCTTTCTGCCCTGATGGACAACGAAGGTGATGATCTCGAGCTGCGCCGGGTGCTGAAAACGCTCGAGAGCGAGCCGGATGCAGCAGAGGCATGGCGGCGCTACCATCTGATGCGCAGCCTGCTGAGGCGGGATCATGACATCGATGTCAGCACGGATCTTTCGGCAGGCATCATGGCCCGTCTGGACGCCGAGCCTGCACCGGCGATCGAGGAGCCTCGTCTCGCACCGCGTCGCTCTTCCTACTCTCTGAGCCGTAGCGCGGGGATTGCCGCCGCTGTCACCCTGATGGTGATCACCGGGGTACAGTTCTACCAAGGCAGCGATTTCACCAGCACCGGGGGAGACGCCCAATTGGCCGACGGCGAGGCGCGTTCCTCCTCGGCTCAGCCACAGCGCAGCCTGGCTGCTCAGGCTGGCGGTGGTAGCCAGGCCGTACCCGTCGGTATGCCGCTGTTCTCTCCGGCTTCCTCAGGCGCGCAGTCCGGCCTGATGCCGGTAGGTGCCGGTCTCGACTCCCCCTTGTTCATGACGCCCAACCCCGTCAATCGCAGCGCAACGACCAGGAGCAGGCGCGCTTGCTGCAGTCCTATCTCGACCGGCATGCCGAAGGGGCCACCTACGGTAGTGGCGATGTCTGGATGCCTTTGCTACGGGCTTCGGGTAACGAGACACTGGGGCAGCGCTGATGGTGGGCAGGCGTATCGCAAGGCGCCTGGCCTTCCTCAGCAGCGCCGCGCTGCTGTTCCCTCTCTCTTCCGCCATTGCCGAAACGCAGGCTGAGCCGTCGCAGGCCGAACGGTTCGACTGCCGGCAACTGGCTGAGTGGGAGCAGCCTGGCTCGCCGCTGGAATGGTTCGAGCGCAGCCTGTGGGCCAGTCATTGTCATACTTTTCAGGCGCGTGCGGTACGCATCGGCATCGATGGCGTGCGTACCCTGGCGCTCTCGCGGGATATCCAGGACGGCATCGAGCGGGAGGTGGCGCGTTTCCTCGATGGTCCGTCGGTGTTCTTCGAGCGGCGTGGGCTCATCGGTCGCATGACATGGTCGAGCGACGACGAGGAAGTGCCGGCTTCTCCGGCCGGTATCGCCCGGCATATCGAGCAGTACTATCGGCTCGGCATGGGCAGCGACGAACGCATCGCCAACCGTAGCGCAGTGCGCCTGGATATCGAGCCGCTCGATGGCATGCGTTTCGGCCAGCGTCTCTGGCTCGACTCGCAGACGGCCTTGCCGTTGAAGCGCGAGCTGATCGACGACCGCGGTCGTGTGGTCGAGACTTTCCAGCTGACCGAGCTGCAGCCGCCTGAACTGCATAGCGGCGGGGTGGTGCTGGATGCCCAGAGGCCGCCGCCGGAGCATCCGTGGCGCCCCGGGTGGCTGCCGGAGGGCTTCATCGACCAGCCGATCGATACCCATGATGAACAGCACGGCCGGGCGATAGGGCATCGCCTCTACAGCGATGGCCTATCGACGCTCAGCCTGTTCGTCGAGCCCATAGAGGAGGGACAGGAACGCCTGATTCCCGGGCTGCATCGGTTGGGCATCTCGCTTGCCGTGGTGCGCCATGTGGTGGCGAACGAGCACCCCATGCAAGTGGTGGTCATGGGGGAGCTGCCTCCCGGGTACTGGTACAGGTGGCGGAAAACCTGACGTGGCGCGAAGCGCCTTCCCGGGAATGAATGCCACCAGGCGACGAAGCGGCAAAAACAGTAAGGCAAGGGTTTGAAACACAAGGGTTTGAAACGCGATCTTTTAAACGAAAGGGTTTGAAACCTGGTGCAAGCAAGCTGATGCAGGAGCTTATATGAAGTCATTGACGCGACAATTCTTTCTCGGGGCGCTGATGCTGGCAGTGCTGATGTCGTGGCAGTCTGTCTTCGCCCGTGACTTGCCCGATTTCACCGAGCTGGTCGAGCAGGCGGCCCCCGGGGTAGTCAATATTTCCACCACACGGGCCATTCCGAACCGTCCTCAGCCTTTTGAAGGCTTCGGTGGCCAGGAAATTCCCGATATTTTCCGGCACTTCTTCGGCGATCGCTTCCCGGCCCCGCCGGGCGGGGGCGGAGGTCCGGGGCGCGGTGGCGAGCGGCAGTCGCTGGGGTCTGGGTTCATCATCAGCGAGAACGGCTACATCCTGACCAATGCCCATGTGGTCGAAGGAGCCGACGAGATCCTCGTGCGTCTCAACGATCGCCGCGAGCTCGAGGCCGAACTGGTGGGCGCCGATACCCAGACCGACGTGGCTCTGCTCAAAGTGGATGCCTCGGATCTGCCGACGCTGAATATGGGCGATTCCGATGAGCTGCGCGTAGGAGAGTGGGTAGCCGCTATCGGCTCGCCGTTCGGCTTCGATCATTCGGTGACCGCCGGTATCGTCAGTGCCATCAATCGCACGCTGCCGCGTGACGCCTACGTGCCTTTCATCCAGACCGACGTGGCCATCAACCCCGGTAATTCGGGAGGCCCACTGTTCAACCTCGACGGCGAAGTGGTCGGCATCAACTCGCAAATCTTCACCCGTAGCGGCGGTTTCATGGGCTTGTCGTTCGCAATTCCCATCAACGTGGCCATGGACGTGGCCAACCAATTGCGCGAGGACGGCCGCGTCCGTCGTGGTTGGCTTGGCGTGATGATTCAGCCGGTATCCCGCGATCTGGCCGAGTCGTTCGGCATGGATAGCGCCAGCGGTGCCCTGATCGCCGATCTCGACCCTGAAGGGCCCGCCGCCCAGGCCGGCTTGCAGGCAGGCGATATCGTGCTCGAGGTCGATGGCGAAGAGGTCGAACGCTCACGCAATCTGCCTCGCCTAATCGGCAGGGTCGCGCCGGGCAACGAGGCTGAGCTGACCATCATGCGCGATGGCGAGCGCCAGGACGTCACGGTGACCATCGGCGACTGGCCCGACAGCGAGCAGATGGCGCAGGCGCGCCCCGGCGATTCCGACGCCCAGGCGCGTCTGGGACTCGCCATCGCCGAACTCGACGATGCCGAGCGCCAGCGCCTGGGCATCGACAGCGGCGTGCTGGTGCGTGATGTCGAACCCGGCGGTGCGGCCAATAATGCCGGTATCATGCCGGGCGACGTGATCGTCAGCATCGATCATCATGCAGTCGAGAACGCCGCCCAGCTGCGTGAGCTGGCTCAGGCGCTGCCCACCGATCGCGCCGTGCCCGTGCGCCTCTATCGTGACGGCCGTTCGCTGTTCGTAGCACTGAGGCTCGGTCGCGGCTGATTCTTCGCTGGGAATCGAGTCACGGGCACCTCCTGGCATGCCAGGAGGTGCCTTCGTTTTGGTGGCTCATGGATGGCTGTGCTGTCCAACCCTTGGCCATGCCGGTACAATACCGGCCATCGAATTCATATGACGTGAACGGGCGCCGATGACTCCGCCGCTGCCGCGCTCGTGTCGAACACCGGACTGGGCTAGATGAGCAACGAAGCAAGCAACGAAAAACTGAAGCACATTCGGAATTTCTCGATCATTGCCCATATCGATCACGGCAAGTCGACCCTGGCAGATCGTCTGATCCAGAGCTGCGGTGGCCTGACCGAGCGCGAACTCAAGGAACAGGTGCTCGATTCGATGGATCTCGAGCGCGAGCGCGGCATCACCATCAAGGCCCAGTCCGTCACGCTGGATTACCACGCCCAGGACGGCAACACCTACCAGCTCAACTTCATCGACACCCCGGGGCACGTTGATTTCTCCTACGAGGTGTCGCGTTCGCTCTACGCCTGCGAGGGCGCGCTGCTGGTGGTGGACGCCGCCCAGGGTGTCGAGGCCCAATCGGTGGCCAACTGCTATACCGCCATCGAGCAGGGGCTCGAGGTCCTGCCGGTGCTCAACAAGATGGATCTGCCCCAGGCCGATCCCGACAAGGTGGCCCACGAGATCGAGGAGATCATCGGCCTGGACGCCACCGATGCCTGCCAGGTGTCGGCCAAGAGCGGGCTCGGCATCGATGCGCTGCTCGAACGCCTGGTGCGCGACATTCCACCTCCGAAGGGCGATCCCGACGCGCCGCTGCAGGCGCTGATCATCGACTCCTGGTTCGACAACTACCTCGGTGTGGTGTCGCTGGTGCGCATTTTCGATGGCACCCTGAAGAAAGGCGAGAAGATTCGCATCAAGTCCACCGGTCGCGACTGGCAGGCCAACGAGGTGGGTATCTTCACGCCCCTGCGCAAGGAAACCAACATCCTGCGTGCCGGCGAGGTGGGTTTCGTGGTGGCCGGCATCAAGGACATCCACGGTGCGCCGGTGGGTGACACCATCACCCATGCCAAGACACCGGACGTCGAGCGGCTGCCCGGCTTCCAGAAGGTCAAGCCGCAGGTCTACGCCGGTATGTTCCCGGTCAGCGCCGACGACTACGAGGACTTCCGCGACGCGCTGGAGAAGCTGGCGCTCAACGACGCTTCGCTGGAGTACGAGCCCGAGAACTCCGACGCCCTGGGCTTCGGTTTCCGGGTCGGCTTCCTCGGTACGCTGCACATGGAGATCATCCAGGAACGGCTCGAGCGCGAGTACGACCTGGACCTGCTCACCACGGCGCCGACCGTGGTCTACGAACTGGCGATGAAGAACGGCGACGTCAGGTACGTCTCCAACCCCTCCAAGCTGCCCGATATGGCCGACGTGGATGAGATGCGCGAGCCGATCGTGCGTGCCAGTATCCTGGTGCCGCAGGAGTTCGTCGGCAACGTCATCGCCGAATGCGAGAACCGCCGAGGTACCCAGAAGGACATGCAGTTCCTTGGCAGCCAGATCCAGCTCACCTACGAGCTGCCCATGTCCGAAGTGGTGATGGACTTCTTCGACCGCCTCAAGTCGATTTCCAAGGGTTATGCCTCGCTGGACTACAACTTCGAGCGCTTCGAGGCGGCCAGGCTGGTGCGTCTGGACGTGCTGATCAACGGCGACCGGGTCGATGCGCTGGCGGTGATCATCCACCGTGACCATGCGCACTCGCGTGGTCGGGTGCTGGTGGAGAAGATGAAGGAGCTGATCCCGCGTCAGATGTTCGACGTGGCGATCCAGGCCGCCATCGGTGGACAGGTGGTGGCGCGCTCCACCGTCAAGGCGCTGCGCAAGAACGTGACGGCCAAATGTTATGGCGGCGATGTGACGCGCAAGAAGAAACTGCTCGAGAAACAGAAGGCAGGCAAGAAGCGCATGAAACAGGTCGGTCGGGTAGAGATTCCCCAGGACGCTTTCCTGGCCGTACTCAAGGTGAACGACTAGGACCGGCGATATTATGGATTTCTCACTTCTGCTGGTGGTGGCCGTGGCCATCACGGGGCTGATCTGGCTGCTCGATCTGGTCTGGTGGCGCCCGGCGCGTCAACAGCGTCTGGCCGCCGTCGAGGCGGGTACCACCGAGGGGCTCGACCAGACCGCCCGCGAGCGCGCCATGAAGGAGCCTTGGCCGGTCGACTATGCGCGCTCCTTCTTTCCGGTGTTGCTGGTGGTGCTGCTGCTGAGAAGCTTTCTGGTGGAGCCGTTCCAGATACCTTCCGGTTCCATGCGCCCGACCCTGGAAGTGGGCGACTTCATCCTGGTCAACAAGTATGCCTACGGCTTGCGCCTGCCGGTGACGCACACCCGCATCGTCGAGGTGGGCGAGCCGCAGCGTGGCGATGTCATGGTGTTCCGCTTTCCCAGCGAACCCTCGGTGAATTTCATCAAGCGTGTGGTGGGCTTGCCGGGCGATACCGTGCGCTACGAGGACAAGCAACTGTTCGTCAATGGCGAGCCGGTGCCCAAGCGCCTGCTGGACGAAGCGCCTGTCTCGGCGCCTGGCGAATGGCTGCTGGAAGAGCGGCTGGGCGAGGTCAGCCATCATATCTACAATAATCCACGTGACCCGGGGCCCCGCGTGCGTGAAATCGTCGTGCCCGACGGACACTACTTCACCATGGGTGACAACCGCGACCACTCCAACGACAGCCGCTACTGGGGCTTCGTGCCCGAGGAGAACGTCGTCGGGCGGGCGTTTGCCGTGTGGATGCACTGGGATGGTGGTCTGCCGAGCTTCACCCAGGTTCGCCGTATCCATTGATGGATCAGAAATAACAGGAATTTCGTGAGCAAATCCCTTTCCGCCTTCAGCCGACGTATCGGTCATACCTTCCGCGACATCGCCTTGCTGGAACTGGCCATGACCCATCGCAGCTTCGGGGGCCAGAACAACGAACGGTTGGAGTTCCTCGGTGACTCCATCGTCAATTTCGTCATCGCAGAGGCGCTCTACGCGCGTTTTCCTCAGGCCCGTGAAGGGCAGCTGTCGCGGCTTCGTGCCCGCCTGGTGCGTGGCCAGACCTTGGCCGAGCTGGCCCGTGAGATGTCCTTCGGTGAATGCTTGCGCCTGGGCTCCGGCGAGATGAAGAGCGGCGGGCATCGGCGCGATTCGATCCTGGCCGATGCGGTCGAAGCCGTGCTGGGCGCGATCTACCTCGATGCCGGCATGGACGTGGCGCGTGCCCGTGTGCTGGCCTGGTACGCCGAGCGTCTGGAATCGATCGACCTGCAGGATACCCAGAAGGACCCCAAGACACGGTTGCAGGAGTTCCTGCAGTCGCGTCAGTCGCCGCTGCCGCGCTACGAGGTGGTGTCGGTGGAGGGCGAGGCTCACGACCAGACCTTCACCGTGGAGTGCCACGTCGAGCTGCTCGACTCGCACACCTTGGGCACCGGCTCCAGCCGTCGCCATGCCGAGCAGCAAGCCGCCGAACTCGCCTTGCTTCAGCTCGAAAACCAGAAGGGGGCCAGATCATGAGCGAGACCTGTGGCTTCGTGGCCATCGTCGGCCGTCCCAATGTCGGCAAGTCGACCCTGATGAACCGCATTCTCGGGCAGAAGATCTCGATCACCTCGCGGCGGCCCCAGACTACCCGACACCAGGTCATGGGCATCAAGACCGAGGGGGAGGCACAGTTCATCTACGTCGACACCCCGGGCATCCATATCCTCGGGCGTGACCGCAACAAGGCGATCAACCGCTTCATGAACCAGGCGGCCACCCAAGCCCTGCGCGACGTAAACTGCGTGGTATTCATCATCGACCGCACGCGCTGGACCGACGAGGACCAGGTGGTACTCTCGCGCCTGGAGCACGTCGAGGCGCCGGTGATTCTCGCCGTCAACAAGGTCGACAGGCTCGAGGACAAGAGCACGCTGCTGCCCTGGCTCGCCGAGGTGGGGGCGCGGCGCGAGTTCGCCGCCATCATCCCCATTTCCGCCAAGCACGGCACCAACGTGCCCGAGCTCGAGGCGGAGGTGGCCAAGCACCTGCCCGAGAGCATTCATTACTTCCCCGACGACCAGATCACCGACAAGAGCCAGCGCTTCCTTGCGGCGGAACTGGTGCGCGAGAAGATCATGCGCCAGCTCGGCGACGAACTGCCCTACCAGGTCACGGTAGAGATCGAGGAGTTTCGCGACGAGGGCAAGGTGATTCACATTAGTGCCCTGATCCTGGTGGAGCGTCCCGGACAGAAGAAGATTCTCATCGGCGACAAGGGCGAACGAATCAAGAACATTGGCCGCGAGGCACGGCTCGACATGGAACGCGCGCTGGACGCCAAGGTCATGCTCAACCTGTGGGTCAAGGTGAAGCGTGGCTGGTCGGACGATGAGAGAGCCCTGAAGAGTCTGGGCTACGACCTTGACTGAACTCGCCCCTAACTGGCAAGCGCCCGATCATGCAGCCGCAGCCGGCCTTCCTCCTCCATAAGCGTCCCTATCGCGAGACCAGTGCGCTGGTCGAGCTGCTCACTCTCGATCATGGCCGCGTGCGCGCGGTGGCCCAGGGCGTGCAGCGCCCGGGCTCGCGCTCCCGCGGGCGGCTTCAGCCCTTCGCTCCATTGCATGTCACCTGGGTGGGGAAGGGGAGCTCAAGCGCCTGCGCCTGATGGAGAGCCGCGGGGCGGCAGCGTTGCTTGTTGGCGAAGGCTTGCTCTGTGGGCTCTACGCCAACGAGCTCTTGACGCGGACGCTGCCAATCGAGCTGCCGGCGGCGGAGGTCTTCGCCTTCTATACGGCGCTGCTCGAGGCATTGCCGCGTCCCGATGGCCGCGCCGTAGCACTGCGGCGCCTGGAGTTCTCTCTGCTCGACACTCTGGATGCCGCACCACGCTTTACCACGCCGGAAGGCGGCGAACTCGACCCTCACGGCCGCTATCGCTTCGATGCCCCCTCACGGGCTTTCGTGCCTGGCGAGCCGGGGCTCGATGGCCGCACCCTGCGTCTGTTGGCCGGCGGCGACTGGGCGGCGCCGGGCCTGGCCGGTCCGGCCAAGGCGATTGCACGTGCGGCGCTGGCCCCCTTGCTCGGCTCGCGGCCGTTGCGCTCGCGCGAGCTGATGCGTCAACTTGCCGAACGACGCCGTTCCCCCTCACACTGATTGCCACTTCCCCGACCCGTAGCTGGAGAGTCTCATGCATCCCCGCGCATTCTGCTTGGCGTCAATATCGACCACATTGCCACGTTGCGTCAGGCGCGCGGCACGCGCTATCCCGACCCGGTTCAGGCGGCGCTATTGGCCGAAGAGGCGGGAGCCGATGGCATCACCATTCATCTGCGTGAGGATCGACGGCACATTCAGGAGCGCGACGTGCGCCTGCTGGCCGAGGTGCTCAATACCCGCATGAACCTGGAGATGGCTGTCACCGAAGAGATGCTGGCGCTGGCCGAGGAGATCCGCCCGGCGCATGTCTGTCTGGTGCCGGAGAAGCGCGAGGAATTGACCACCGAGGGCGGCCTGGACGTGGTGGGCCATTTCGATGCGATTGCGGATGCCTGCCGGCGTCTGGCAGCGGCAGGCTGTGAGGTGTCGCTGTTCATCGATCCCGAGCCGAGCCAGATCGAGGCCTCCAGGCGTGCCGGGGCGCCGGTGATCGAGCTGCACACCGGGGCCTATGCTGAATGTACGGGGCAGGCGGCCCGCGAGGAGCATGCACGTCTGTCAGCGGCGACGGAGATGGCGCTGGAACTGGGGCTCACGGTCAATGCCGGGCATGGCCTGCATTACCACAATGTCGAGGCCATTGCGGCGATCCCGGGGCTGCACGAGCTCAACATCGGCCATGCCATCATCGCCCGGGCGTTGTTCGTCGGGCTCAAGGAGGCCGTAGCCGAGATGAAGCGGCTGATGATCGCCGGTCAGGAGGCAGGGTTCATCGCCTCGCTGGAGGAGCATGATCACAGCCACGACCACGACGAACACGATCACTGACCATTACCGTCATCGGCACTGACCTTGCCAGGATGGTGCGCTCCGAGGCCGCCTTCCTTCATCTGTCCTTGAGCGGTGTGGCCGAGCTGGCAATGGTCGTGTCGGACGGCGTTTTTCGATGCGTGGCGTGCCATTCGCGCAGGCGTTCGATGGCCTGGAACAGGTCTTCGATCAGTGGCTCGATGTCCGCCATGCCGCGTGAGCGCAATCGGGTCTCCAGGGTCTCTGCCACCAGCGCGAGGGCGGGTGCACCGCAGTAGCGGCAAGCACCGTTGAGCGCATGCACGGCATCCAGCAGTGCCTCCGGGTCTCCGGTGGAAAGTGCGCTCTGCATGTCGCTCACGGTATCCGGCAGTGAAGCGACCAGTTCGTCCAGCAGCTCGTATGCCAGACTCTCGTTGCCGTTCGCCAGGCGCGTCCCCAGGTCCATGTCGACCACTGCCAGCTCACTGGCCAGTGAGGGGGCAGCCTCCTGCACCGCAGGCGACTTGTCAGCTGCGGCGGGTGCTGGCACGTGACCGATGTAACGCTGGAGAAGGGCTTCCAGCCGGTTGGAGTCCACCGGCTTGGCCAGCACCTCCGGCATGCCTGCCTCCCGTAGCCGTTCGCGTTCGCTGTCGTGGGCATGCGCCGTGACGGCAATAATCGGGCATTGGCTCCAGTGTCCGCCCAGCCTGCGTAGTGCGCGAGTGGTTTCGATGCCGTCCATGCCTGGCATGCGAATATCCATCAGCACCAGATGAAAGGGAGGATCTTCGGCCAGCGCCAGGGCTTCCTCGCCGCTGCCGGCTTCGACCAGCTCGAGGCCGGGGCGCTGCAGCAATTCCCGCAGCAGGCGCCGATTGATGGTGTTGTCGTCGACGACCAGGATCCGGGCCTGATCCCTTTCCTGGGCGCTGGGGAGCCGTTTCACCGCACTACAGCGACGCAGGGCATCGGCCAGCGCCTGACGTGAGACCGGCTTGCAGAGAATCTCGCAGCCGCTCGGCAGGTGTAGGTCGGGCAGATCCAGCGGCGCCATGTTGACCAGCAACAGCACCGGACAGGGACTGGCCTGAAGCCTCCTTCGCCACTCATCTAGCAGCGTTTCATTGAGTTCGCTGGGCAGGGCGGCAACCAGCAGGGACGGGTAGGGGGGCGTCAGCTCCGGCTGGCGAATTTCTTCAACCTTGCCACCCCAGAGCGTAAGGAGATGATTGAGGGCATGCCGGGTCGGAGCGTGAGGTTCATGCAGCGCGACCCGGTCGTGATCGAGGATGGCCTCTGGTTCCACCTCACTGCTGCCGACCACATCCAAGGGCAAGGTGAAGGAGAAGGTCGAGCCCCGTGAGGGTTCGCTCTCCACGGTGATTTGCCCACCCATCTGCTCGACCAGCTGTCGACTGATGGCCAGGCCCAACCCCGAACCACCGTAATGGCGCGAGTGGCTGGCCGCCGCCTGACGGAAGGCCTGGAACAGGTTGTGCTGCTCCTGCGGGGTGAGCCCGATGCCGGTATCGCTGATGCTGACGCGAAGGAGAACGCGACCCTGGGCGTTCTGCTCTTCGACCATGACCCGTACGATGACTTCGCCCTGTTCGGTGAACTTGAGTGCATTGTGGGTCAGGTTGGTAAGGACCTGGCGGATGCGCAACGGATCGCCACGCAATGGAGAGGGGACGTCGTCGTAGACCAGGCCCAGCAGATGCAGTCCCTTTTGGTGGGCCAAGGGCGCTTGTAGCCCCAGCGCCTCGTCGACCAGCGACACCATGTCCAGTTCGGCGCGATCCAGCTCGAGTCGGCCAGCTTCCATGCGCGAGAAATCGAGCACGTCATTGACCAGGGCGAGCAGGTTGTCGCAGGCGATCTGCACTTGATCGAGCCATTCGCGCTGGCGCGGTTCCAGGCGCGAACGTCCCAGCAGGCGGCAGAAGCCGACGATGCCGTTGAGCGGCGTGCGGATCTCGTGGCTCATGCTGGCAAGGAATTCGGACTTGATGCGGTTGGCTTCGAGCGCCCTGCGGTGAGCCAGGTCGAGTTCGATGTTCTTGATCTCGATGGTTTCCATCGACTCTTCCAGCTCGGCGGTGGTCTGCTCGATCTGGCGCTGCATGTTCTCGCGCGATTGCCTCATTTCGTCGCCCAGCGCATTCACATGGCGGGCCAGGCGGCGCAGCTCGGGCGGGCCTTCCTCGGGTAGGTGAGTCTCGAGATCGCCACCACGCAGGCGCCTGAGCGCCTCGGCGGCATCGTCCAGGCTGGTATCTACCCGACGACCGATCGCTGAGGCAATCACGAACAGCAGCAGCCCGAGGATCAGCAGTCCCAGCCCGGTGGTGGCGAGGCGCCGATAGTAGTCGAGAGTGAGAGCACGACTGTCGATGTCGAGTTCCAGCCAGGCCCTGCTGACCACGCTGCCTTCCAGCTCGTCTGGCTCGAGTGGCATCAGCAGCCGCCACAGGTCGCTGCTGGTATCGAGTTGTCGTGCCTGTGGCGGGGTGGTCGCAACCTGGGCACGACTGCGGCCCAGTTCGAGTTGGATCGTGTCGCCGTCGGAATAGATCCCCACACCACGTGCCTCGTCGATGTTCAGCAGGCGCCTGGCCATGCCGTCCAGTCGTGACGGTTCATCGGCGTAAATGGCCATGGCCATCTCGGGGGCTTGCTGCTCGGCGGCAGTGATGACTCGATCGCGCAAGGCCGATTTGCGCCATTCGGTATCCAGATGCAGCGCGAAAACCGCCACGACCAGCAGTACCAGCAGAGGGAGACACAGTATCCACAGTGTCAGGCGATTTCCGAGCGACATCGACTTTCCTTGGTTACGAGCCTGTATTTTCAGTATGCCACATTGGCAGAGCATGCCTGTCCAGTGAATGGCGGCACGGATATACTAACGAAAAGACCTTACTCTAAGGACGGTTACATGCAGTTTCCTACCATTGAGGATATCGTTGGGCATACGCCGTTGATCCGCCTCAAGCGCATTACGGCGGGTCGCAACAACACTCTGCTCGCCAAGCTGGAGGGCAACAACCCTGCCGGCTCGGTCAAGGATCGCCCAGCGCTGTCGATGCTGGAGCAGGCCGAAGCACGCGGCGACATCTCGCCAGGCGATACCCTGATCGAGGCGACGTCGGGCAATACCGGCATTGCCCTGGCGATGGCCGCGACGATCAAGGGGTACCGCATGATCCTGATCATGCCGGAGAGCGCCTCGAGTGAGCGCAAGCAGGCCATGGCTGCCTATGGCGCCAAGCTGATCACGGTCAGCAAGGAAGGCGGCATGGAGGAGGCGCGCGATCTGGCCGAGACGATGATCGCGCGTGGCGAGGGCAAGCCGCTCAACCAGTTCGCCAACCCCGACAATCCGCTGGCTCACTATCGCGGTACCGGTCCCGAGCTCTGGGAGCAGACCGGCGGAACCATTACCCACTTCGTCAGCTCCATGGGCACCACCGGCACTATCATGGGGTATCGGCGTACCTCAAGGAGCGCAACCCCGATGTCCAGATCATCGGTCTGCAGCCGGAGGATGGCGCCAGCATTGCCGGTATCCGTCGCTGGCCCAAGGAGTACCTGCCCAGTATCTTCGATGCCACCCGGGTCGACCGTGTGCTCGACATCGGCCAGCATGAAGCCGAGGAGCACATGCGTCGTCTGGCGCGGGAGGAGGGCATCCTTGCGGGTGTTTCTTCCGGGGGTGCCCTCGCCGGTGCGTTGCGCATCGCCGAGGAGGTCGAGAACGCCGTGATCGTGTTCATCGTCTGTGACCGTGGCGACCGCTATCTCTCGACCGGGCTGTTCGCCCCGGAGGCTTGAGGTGGCAATGCTTGGCAAGCGACGTCCGGCGCGCCAACGCTCCGGCGTTTCCGGGCTACACAAGCGCACGAACGAGGCGACGCCCGTAGCGACAAAGGCCGAGGATGAGTCCGTCACCATCGAGCGTCTTGCCCATGATGGCCGGGGCGTGGCCCGTTCGACCACCGGCAAGACCCTGTTCGTCGAAGGGGCGCTGCCCGGCGAGCGTGTCGAGGTGGCGGTACATCGCACCCGCAAGCGCTACGACGAGGCTCATGTTCGCGAGCTGCTCGAGCCGGCTGGCGAGAGAGTCGTGCCCCCTTGTATCCACTACGGCCAGTGTGGTGGCTGCGACCTCCAGCACCTTGCCGTCGAGGCCCAGCGTGAGCACAAGCGTCGGGTACTCGTCGACCTGTTGAGGCGGGAGGGCATCGAGCTGTCCGCGTCGCCCGAACTGCTGGCGGCGGAGCCGCTTGGTTATCGCCGCCGCGCCCGCCTTGGCGTCAAAGTGGATGCCGAAGGCGGCGTGCATCTCGGCTTCCGCGCGCGTCATGCCAGTCGTCTGGTCGATATCCAGTCCTGCGAGGTACTGCAGCCGGAGCTGTCGGCACTGATCGCACCGCTGCGGGCGTTGCTCAGCGAGCTCGAAGCGCCGCGCCTGGTGGGACACCTGGAGCTGATCGCCGCCGATGCGACCCGCGTCGTGGTGGTGCGTCAGTTGCGGGACAGCCAAGTCGACCTGCAACGTTGGCGTGCGTTCGGTGAAGCCCATGGCGTTGCCGTCGCCTGGCTGCTGGGGCGCGAAACTCCGACCCTGGAGTGGCTGGGCGAAGCGCCGTCGCTCATCTATCGGTTGCAGGGAGGCGATGGGGAGCTAGAGCTGGGTTTCGCGCCGGGCGATTTCGTTCAGGTCAACGAGCCGGTCAATCGTGCCATGGTGGCCACGGTGCGCGAGTGGCTGGCACCGCGCTCTGGTCAACGCCTCTTGGATCTGTTCGCCGGTATCGGCAACTTCAGCCTGCCGCTGGCGGCCGACGGAGCCGCGGTAACGGCGGTGGAGGGCAATCCCGATATGGTGGACCGGCTGCATGACAATGCCGGCAGGAATGGACTCGACATCGAGGCGCTGCAGCTCGACCTCAACGACGAGGCGGCCGTGGCGCAGCTCGTGGCACGCCTTTCACCCGCGACGGTCGTGCTAGACCCGCCGCGTGACGGAGCCGATGCGGTGTGTCGGGCGCTGGTCGAACGACCCGTGACGCGACTGGTCTACATAGCCTGTGATCCTGCCACGCTGGCACGCGATGCGGCACGACTCGTGCATGGCGGTTATCGCATCGTGCGGGTGGCGGTGGCCGATATGTTCGTGCACACCTCGCACTTGGAGTCGCTGCTGTTGCTCGAGCACGGTGCAGGCCAGCCGCTATCGCAAGGAGTCTAGAAAAATGGTGAAAGTCCGCGACGACCAGCCGATGACCGACGATGGGGACGTCGATATCGGCCACTGGCTGGAGCGTCTCCAGGAAGACGTCAAGCTGCGCGATCCCGTTGAGATGCGTGAAGCTTGCGAGCTGGCCAAGCACCTGTCGCAGGAAGCCGACCGTCCGCACAAAGCCTGGCTCCCCCGGGACACCACCTACCGCATGGGCCTCGAGATGGCGGACATTCTGGCCCTGCTCAAGCTCGACCAGACGGCCCTCGAGGCGGCGGTGCTCTACCGTGCCGTGCGCGAGGGCCTGATTTCGGTCGAGTCCGTGGCGCGGCGGTTCGGCAAGGAGGTGGCACACCTGATCGAGGGCGTGCTGCAGATGGCAGCCATCAGCAATGCCCAGGTTCCCAGCCAGGGACTGGTGCAGCACGACCAGCAGGACAACCTGCGCAAGATGCTGGTCACCATGATCGACGACGTGCGCGTGGCGCTGATCAAGATCGCCGAGCGCACCTGTGCCTTGCGCCAGGTCAAGGACGCCCGCGCGAGAAACGCCTGCAGGTGGCTCGCGAGGTATTCGACATCTACGCCCCGTTGGCCCATCGCCTGGGCATCGGTCAGGTCAAGTGGGAGCTCGAAGACCTCTCCTTCCGCTACCTGCACGAGGACGACTACAAGGCGATCGCCCGCCAGCTGGCCGAGAAGCGGCTGGACCGCGATCGCTATATCCACGACGTAGTCGAAACCCTCAAGGGCATGCTCGAGACCCAGGGCATCACCGAGTACGAGGTCAACGGCCGCGCCAAGCACATCTACTCGATCTGGCGCAAGATGAAGCGCAAGCGCATCGACTTTGCCCAGGTCAACGACGTGCGCGCCGTACGCATCCTGGTGCCGGAGGTGACCGACTGCTACACCGTGCTGGGGCTGGTTCACTCCGCTGGCACCATGTGCCCAACGAGTTCGACGACTACATCGCCAACCCCAAGAAGAACGGCTACCAGTCGCTGCACACCGCTGTGTTGGGGCCGGAGAACAAGGTGCTCGAGATTCAGATCCGCACCTTTGCCATGCACGACGAGGCGGAACTGGGCGTGTGCGCCCACTGGCGCTACAAGGGCCACGACACCGGCGGCAAGAGTTCCAGTTACGAGGAGAAGATCGCCTGGCTGCGCCAGGTCCTCGAATGGCAGGACGAGGTGGGCGACTTCGGCGACCTGCGCGAGGGGCTATCCAGCGACGTGGCGCCGGACCGCATCTACGTCTTCACCCCGGACGGCCACGTCATCGACCTGCCGCGCATCGCCACGCCGATCGACTTCGCCTACCGCGTGCATACCGAAGTGGGCCACCGCTGTCGCGGGGCCAAGGTCGACGGCCGCATCGTGCCGCTCACCTACAAGCTGAAGACCGGCCAGCAGGTCGAGATCCTCACTGCCAGCAAGGGTGGGCCCAGCCGTGACTGGCTCAATCCCAGCCTCGGCTACGTGCGCACCTCGCGGGCGCGCGCCAAGATCCAGTCGTGGTTCAAGCACCAGGCCCGCGAGCAGAACGTGGAAGAGGGCAAGGCGCTGTTCGAGCGCGAGATGCGTCGCCTCGACGTGGAGGACATGGATCTCGATACCCTGGCGCACAAGGTCAACTATCAGAGCCCCGAGGACATGTACGCCGCGCTCGGGGCCGGCGACCTGCGCATCGGGCAGGTGCTGCACCAGGCCCAGCAGCTGTTCGGCGAGACCGACGACCAGGAGCAGCTCGACCGCCTGCTGGCCAAGCCGCGACGCGATACGGGGAAAGGTGCGGCAAGCGATATCACCGTGCTGGGCGTGGGCAACCTCAAGACCAGCATGGCCAACTGCTGCCACCCGGTGCCTGGCGAGCCGATCGTCGGCTTCATCACCCAGGGGCGCGGCGTCACCGTGCATCGCCAGGATTGCCCTAACATACTGCAGCTGCGCATCGACGAGCCGCAGCGGGTCATCGAAGTGGAATGGGGTCAGCGCGCCCGCACCCAATATCCGGTGGACATCGAGATCCAGGCCTGGGATCGCTCCGGCCTGCTGCGTGACGTGACGGGCATTCTCGGCAATGAAAAGGTCAACGTACTGTCGGTCAATACCCTGACCGATACCAGCGATGGCATCGCCCGGATGCGCATTACCGTGGAAGTCGATGGGCTGGAGATGCTGGGTAGGCTCTTTTCACGCATCCAGCAGCTGTCTAACGTGATCGAGGTCCAGCGCCTGCGCACCGGAGCCAAGGCGATGAAACGCAAGGGGAGTGGTACATGAGTGAGGTCCGACACGGCATCGACGACCTACTGACGCTGATGGCCGTGCTGCGCGATCCCAGGCAGGGCTGCCCATGGGATCTCAAGCAGGACTGGGACAGCATCGTGCCGCATACCCTGGAAGAGGCCTACGAGGTGGCCGATGCCATCGAGCGTCGGGCCTTCGACGAGCTGCCGGGTGAACTCGGCGACCTGCTTTTCCAGGTGGTCTATTACAGCCAGTTCGCTCGCGAGGAGAGGCGCTTCGACTTCCACGACGTGGTGCATACCCTGACGGCCAAGATGGTGCGCCGCCATCCGCATGTGTTTCCCGACGGCACCCTGGCGTCGCGCCGCCCCGCGGGCGTCAGCGCCGAGCAGGTGGAGACCCGGCAAGTCAATAGCCGCTGGGAGTCGCTCAAGGCGGAGGAGCGCGCCGGGCGGGCCGAGGCCAGCGTCTCGGTGCTCGACGACGTGCCACGCACGCTGCCGGCACTGTCGCGTGCCGCCAAGCTCTCCAAGCGCGCGGCCCGGGTGGGGTTCGACTGGCCCGACGCCACGGGAGTGATCGCCAAGATTCGCGAAGAGCTCGACGAGGTCGAGCAGGCCCTGGCCGAGGGCGATCACCGCCATGCAGCGGAAGAAGTGGGCGACCTGCTATTCGCCGTGACCAACCTGGCACGCACTCTCAAGGCTGATCCCGAGCAGTGCCTGCGCGAGACCAATGCCAAGTTCGAGCGACGCTTTCGCCATGTCGAGGCGGCACTGGCCGAGCGTGGCATGACCACGCGCGACGTCGACCTGGACACCATGGAAGGTTACTGGCAGCAGGCCAAGCGGCTCGAGGCAGCAACGACCGATACGTCAGGACATTCCGAATCGACTTCAGGAGGAGATCGGCCATGAGTGGCGATCTGCACGAATCCCTACGCGACAACGTACGCATCCTCGGCGACAGCCTGGGCCGCACCATCGCCGATGACCTGGGCAAGGGCTTCGTCGACCGCATCGAGACCATCCGCGGCCTGGCCAAGAGCGGCCGGCAGGGAGACGTGCAGAGCAGCCGCGAGCTGATCGAATATCTGCGCAAGCTGCCCGATCGCGACCTGCTTCCGGTGACGCGTGCCTTCAACCAGTTCCTCAATCTGGCCAACATCGCCGAGCAGCACTACCGGGCGCGCTTTCGCCGCGTGGAAGACTACAAGCCCGGTTCTCAGCCGGTGCTTTCCGACCTGCTCCAGCGTGCCCGCGATGCCGGCCATACACCACGCAAGCTGGTCGAGAGCCTGGCCAGCATGCGCGTCGAACTGGTGCTGACCGCGCACCCCACCGAGGTCATCCGGCGCACCCTGATCCAGAAGTACGACGCCATCGACGAGTGCCTCACCGTCATCGAGTCCTCGCTCGACTACCCCGAGCGGGCCAGCCGCGCCCGTGGCCGTCTCGAAGAGCTGATCAGTCAGGCCTGGCACACCGACGAGATCCGTCACGAGCGGCCCACGCCGGTGGATGAGGCCAAGTGGGGCTTTGCGGTGATCGAAAACTCGCTGTGGCAGGCAGTCCCTGCGTTCCACCGCGATCTCGATAGCCTGCTGCTCGAGTGCGCCGGCGAGCGATTGCCGCTGGATGCCGCACCGCTGGTCTTCGCCTCGTGGATGGGCGGCGACCGTGACGGCAATCCCAACGTCACCTCACGGGTCACCCGCGAGGTGCTGCTGCTGGGGCGCTGGATGGCGGCGGATCTCTACCTGCGTGACCTGGAACAGCTCAAGGCCGAGCTCTCCATGTGGAAGTGCAACAGCGCGCTGCGCGCCGAGGTGGGCAACGTCGCCGAGCCCTACCGCGAGCTGCTCAAGCGTCTGGTGCAGCGGGTCGAGGCGACCCGCGACTGGGCCAAGGCCCAGCTCGACGGACGCAGCTACGAGGGTGGTTCGATCATCGAGAACAGCGACCAGCTCTATGCGCCGCTGCTCACCTGTTATCGCTCGCTGTGCGATGTGGGCCTCGACACCATTGCCAACGGCGCACTGCTCGACACGCTGCGTCGGGTGGCAGTATTCGGCGTGACCCTGACCAAGCTCGACATCCGCCAGGAAGCGAGCCGTCATGCCATGGTCATGGAGGAGCTGACCCAGGCCCTGGGGCTCGGTCACTACCGCGACTGGAGCGAGGAGCAGCGCCAGGCCTTCCTGCTGGCCGAGCTCGAGTCGCGCCGGCCGCTGATCCCAAGGCGCTGGGAGTGCTCGGCCGAGACCCGCGAGGTGCTGGATACCTTCCTGGTCATTGCCAACGAGCAGTCCGAAGCGCTGGGTACCTATATCATTTCCATGGCCGGCCAGCCCTCCGACGTGCTCACGGTCGCCCTGCTGATGAAGGAGGTGGGGGTGTCGTCTCGCTGCCCATCGCGCCGCTGTTCGAGACTCTCGACGACCTCAACCGAGCCGGCGACGTGATCGACCGGCTGCTGGCGCTGCCGGGCTACCGGGCGCTGGCCGGCGAGCGCCAGGAGGTGATGATCGGCTACTCCGACTCGGCCAAGGATGCCGGCCAGTTGGCTGCGGCCTGGGCGCAATACCGGGCCCAGGAGCGTCTGGTCGAGGTGTGCCGTGGCCACGGCGTCGCCCTTACCCTGTTCCATGGACGCGGTGGAGCAGTGGGGCGCGGCGGCGGTCCGGCCTATGCGGCCATCCTCTCGCAGCCGCCGGGTTCGGTGAACGGCAGCCTACGCGTCACCGAGCAGGGCGAGATGATTCGCTTCAAGTTCGGTCAGCCCGATATTGCCCTGCGCTCGATGGAGATCTATGCCTGTGCGGTGCTGGAGGCGACCCTGCTGCCGCCTCCGGCGCCTGAGCCGCATTGGCGTGAGGAGATGGATCGGCTGGCCGAGACCGCCCATCGCGCCTATGTCGGCGTGGTGCGCGAAGACCCCGATTTCGTGCCTTATTTCCGCGCGGTGACACCGGAGGGCGTGCTGGGGCATCTGCCGCTGGGCTCACGCCCCACCAAGCGTCGCCAGGATGGCGGGGTGGAAACGCTGCGTGCGATCCCCTGGATCTTTGCCTGGACCCAGATCCGCCTCATGCTGCCGGCCTGGTTGGGCAGCGGCGAAGCGTTCTCGGCACGCATCGAGGAGGAGGGCGGTCTCGAGGTGCTACGCGAGATGCGCGATCGCTGGCCCTTCTTCGGCACCTACCTGGACATGCTGGAGATGCTGCTGGCCAAGGCCGACGTGGGCATCGCCTCCTACTACGAGCAGCGCCTGGTCGACGAACCGGCGCTCAAGGAGTTGGGCGCCGAGCTGCGCCAGCGCTTCACCCAGCTGCAGTCGGTGGTGCTGACGATTCTCGACCAGCCGCAGTTGTTGGAGCAGACACCGCTGATCCGCCAGGCCATCGAGGTGCGCAACCCCTACATCGACCCGCTGCATGGGCTCCAAGCGGAACTCTTGCAGCGCAACCGCGACGCCGACGGCGCGATCAGCGGCGAACTCTCACGCGCCCTGATGGTGACCATGGCGGGTATCGCCGCAGGCCTGCGCAACACGGGCTAAAAGTCATTGCGCTCGGTCATACCTTGTTGGAGTGAAACGCCCCGGCCTTGGCCGGGGCGTTCGTGTACGGTCAACTCAGACGTGTCTTACTGAGGTTGCTTCACCGTACGCAGGTAGGGCTTGAGGGTGGTGAATCCTTCGGGATACTTCTTCTTCGCCTCCTCGTCGCTGACCGAGGGGGGATGATCACGTCGTCGCCGGGTCGCCAGTTCACCGGTGTGGCCACGGTATGCTTGGCGTTCAGTTGGATCGAGTCGAGCAGACGCATCACCTCGTTGAAGTCGCGGCCCGAGGTCATCGGATAGACCAGCATCGCCTTGACCTTCTTGTCCGGTCCGATTATGAACACCGAGCGCACCGTGGCGTTGTCGGCCGGCGTGCGCCCTTCGGCGCTGCCCGGTTCCTCGGCGGGGAGCATGTCATAGAGCTTGGCCACTTCGAGCTTGTCGTCGCCGATCATTGGATAATTGGGCGCGGTGCCCTGGGTTTCCTCGATATCCTTGGCCCAGGCGGTGTGGTTGTCGACCGGATCCACCGAGAGACCGATGATCTTGGTATTGCGCTTGTCGAACTCGGGCTTGAGCCTGGCCATGTAGCCCAACTCGGTGGTACAGACCGGAGTGAAGTCCTTCGGATGCGAGAACAGAATGCACCAGCTGTCGCCGATCCATTCATGGAAATTCACGGTGCCCTGGGTGGTTTGCGCCGTGAAGTCGGGCGCGGTGTCGCCGATTCTGAGACTCATCGTCGTGCTCCAGGATCATGGGTTCAGGATAGGCGTCGCATGGCCGCATGCGGACGCTGCTTGAATATAGAACACGCCTGTCAGAGTTGCAGATAATAAGGTCGCAGAGCGGCGCCTTGGGAAGAGCCGGGAAGGAAAATCAGAAGGCGTAGTGAAGCGAGGCGGTAATCAGATTCAGATGGGCCATGCTGGGGGCGTCGATCTCCTCGAACTCCAAGCGGCTCACCAGGCGGTTGTGCTGCAGGCGAGCACCGAAGCCCTGGATACGGGCGGTACCGGTCGTTGCCATGTATAGCGGTTCGCTCTGTGTCACCGGGTCGCCTTCCCATTCGGCGAAGCCGGATTTCGCATAGAGGCCGAACTGCCCCAGGCGCACGCCAGCCATCAAGCTGCCGCCCAGCGTCGTGGTGTTCACCAGCAGCGCCTGGTCGGCGTGGCGGGTCGGGACTTCGTCGCTTTCGCGATAGGTGAATTCGGCACCGAGGTCGAGCCGTGGCAGGTTGACCGGCGAGAAGCCCGCCGTGAAGCGAAAACCGGACGTATAGCCATCGGGAGTCTGTAGGTCGCCTCCCTCCAGTACCAGGCCATTGTCGAGGTACATCAAATCGCTGGTCTTGCCAGCGTAAGAGGGCGCCTGGAATCGGGTCATGGTCAAGGCGGCCAGCAGGTCGTGCGAAGCCTCGGTATAGGCGGCTGGCATGCCTTGCAGCGGCGCGGGCTCATCGGCCATGGCCAAGAGTGGCAACAGCGTCAGGCCGGCAACCATTGCAATGGCACCTCTGCAACACGTTCTCATGTGCCCTGACCCATTTCCCTGTACGGTGTGGCTCGTTGATGTCATGTCTCGATGCCCTGGTTGGGGCATACGTAATCAATTAATAAAGCCTAGCAGGCTGGCTAAGTCATCGCCAAGGTTACCTTCAACGCCAGGGTGGCGCAGGACGTGACAGGTGGCCGTCGAGCTCACTCAGACTGGGAACCTCAATGCCGTGGCGGTGCGCGGCGGCAATCAAAGGCCCCAGTATGGCTTCACGCTCGGTGGGCCTCTCGGCCAATACGTCTTGCAGCATTGAGGCGCGATTGCTGGCCGTGCCTGCTACCACCTGCCACACCAGGGCATGCCAGCCCGCCGCCGGGGAGTGATGCCCTCGGCCGCCATGATCGCTGCCACTTCATCGACGACACGCTCCACCATGGGGCGGAAAGGACGGTCGCGCAACTGCCCGTTGCGGATGCGGAAACGCGCCACCAGCGGATTGATCGCGGCATTCACCGCCAGCTTGTGCCATAACCGCACGTCGATGTCCGCCACCGCCTCGGCGGTCAGGCCCGCTTGGACGAATAGCGCTGCCAGCTCCTGGCAGAGCGAGGCATGGCGCTTGGCAAGGTCGCCGATATAGGTCACTCCGCGGCCGGCATGTACGACGCCTTCGTCGCCTGCGAGCCAGGCTCCCTCGGTGGTGGAGGCGCATAGCACAGGGCCCGGATGCCGGTGGGTGAGTTCGGGCTGAATTTGGTAGCCGTTCTGCCACAACACCAGTGTCGGCGTCCCGCTCAGTCGGGCCATGACGGCGCTATAGGCAGCTTCGGCGGCGTAGGCCTTGGTGGTCAGGTGCAGGTAGGCCGGCGTCATCGGCGGCAGCGTTGCGACCTCGGTGGTGACCAAGCGCCGGGTTCGTTGCGTGCCTTCCGGCGTGGTCAGGGTCTGCTCGGAGGGCAGCGTCCGGCGTCCGGCCAGCACCACCGGTGCAGTATCGGCCAGGTGCAGGGCCAACAGCCGACCCAGGGCGCCGGGGCCGACGATCAGATGAGTCGGGTCGTTCATGAGTCGCCTTGGTGAAAAGACACATGCAGCATACTGACATCCGGTTACCCGTTGCCAGTTCGATCAGGCGCTACGCTTGGGCCTGCGCCGCGCCCGGCTGGGAGCGCTGCGCCCACGCCGGCCCTTGCCGGACGCTGCTCGTCGCTTCGCTACGCTAGCGGCTTCGCCCTGTGCCGTGGCCATGGCCTGGCGCAGGCGGCCCGCATCGGCGCTGCCCAGCAACTGGCGCAAATCCTCGATCAACGCGGTGAGAAAGGGGGCCGGATCGTCATTGCGTTCGGCAATGCCTGCCAGTCGCTGTTCCCATAGCGCGGTGCGCTCGGGGCGAGAGGCGGCCTCGGGCAACGAGGCGATCAGACCGCTGCCCAGGCGGGTGGCACGCAGGGTCTTGTTCTGGCGTACCAGGTAGCCGCGCTCGATCAGCGTCTCGATGATCCCGGCACGGGTCGCCTCTGTGCCCAGCCCGTCATGCTCGCGCAAGGTGCGCTTGACCTCCGGGTCGTCCACGTAGCGGGCGATGTTCATCATCGCCTTGATCAGGCTGGCGTCGGTGAACGGCTCCGGCGGGCGCGTCTCGCGATCCTCCACGCTGCAGGCCTCGACTCGGCAGGGCTCGCCCTCGCGCATGGCCGGCAGCGGCGGCGCCTCCTCGCGTGTGGTGAACAGCGGCTTCCAGCCGGGCTGGAGCAGCTCCTGGCCGCTGGCGCGGAAGCGCTCGTCGAGAATAGTGAACTCCGCTTTTACCTCACGAGCGATCAAGGGCGGATAGAACTGAGCCAGTACGTTGCGCGCGATCAGGCGGAACACGTCGGCTTCAGCGCGTTCCAGGCGCTCGAGTTCGGCCGGCTTCCCAGTGGGGGCAAGCGCATGGTGAGCGCCAACCTTCCTGTCATCCCAGGCCTTGGAGCGCAGGGTGAAGTCGGCGCCGGCGAACCATTCGCGCAGGGTTTCGTCCTGGCCGCAGGCGCTACTCAGGGTCGCGTGCGCCTGGGCCAAGTGCTCCTCGGGCAGGTAGCGGCAGTCCGAGCGTGGATAGGTGATAAGCTTGTGCCGCTCGTAGAGCCGCTGGCAGATGTCCAGTACTGCCTGGGCCGAAAGCCCGAAACGTCTTGCGGCGTCCACCTGCAGGGCCGAAAGTGAGTAAGGCAGCGGTGCGGCCTGGCGTTTTTGGCGGGTTTCGAGCGCCGTCAGTCGCCCCTCGGCGCCGGGCAGGCGTGCGGCCAAGGCTTCGGCCGGCGCTCGCTCGAGCAGGCGACCCTGATCGTCGAGGCGGTGGTTTTCGGCGGGCTGCCACCAGGCACGCAGTTGGCCGTTGGCGACCGCCAGGTCGGCCCACAAGACGTAAAAGGGATAAGGCCTGAAGTCGCGGATCTCGGCATCGCGACGTACCACCAGCCCGAGTACCGGGGTCTGCACCCGGCCCACCGAGAGCACGCCATCATGGCCGGCCTGACGGCCGGTCAACGTCCAGGCGCGAGTCAGGTTGATACCATACAGCCAGTCGGCGCGTGCGCGGGATTCGGCGGCTCGGTAGAGCGGTTGGTAACGGGCGTTGTCTTCCAGTCGCGCCAGGGCGCGTTGAACAGCTGGTCGGTTGAGATCGCTGATCAGCAGGCGCGCCACAGGTCCTTTCCAGCCAAGGTGCTCGATCACCTCCTGAACCAGCAGCTGCCCCTCGCGATCCGGATCGCCGGCATGCACCACTTCGCGGGCCTGCTTGAGCAACTTGCGGATGGTGGCGAGCTGCCCCCTGGCCTTGGGTCGCGGGATGAGCTGCCAGCGGCTCGGCAGGATCGGTAGATGATCCAGCCGCCACTGCTTGTAGACTGGGTCGTAGGCATCAGGAGGCGCCTGTTCCAACAGATGGCCGAGACACCAGGTCACCACGCTGTCGCCAGCGTGCAGGGCGCCATCCTCACGGCGCACTCCGCCCGGCAAGGCATCGGCGATGGCCCGGGCCAGGCTGGGTTTTTCGGCGATGATCAAACGCACGGCAGCTATCCAGCAGAAGTTGGGACATGGATATTCTTACAGTTAGCGACTGGCATTGCCAGCCGTGCGGCGAGACCAAGCTTATACAGTACCTGTTGCATTGGTGGGGCGGCTATAAAGCGACAGCCAAGAGGAGTGCAACGCATGCGTGAACGAGGAAGGACGCGACGCCTGCTGGGGCTCGGGGCGCGCACCGGCGGCACTCTGCTGCGCAGTCAATTCGGCGGCGAGGCCGACTGGCGTGCGCTCGGCGAAGCCCTGTTCGAGGGGCTTTCCGAACTGAAGGGGCCGGCGATGAAGCTGGCCCAGATCATGGCCCAGTGGGACGACCTGCTGCCACCGGACCTGGCCGACGAGCTGGCGCGGCTGCAGCGCCAGGCCGAACCGATGCCGTGGGAGGGCATACGGCGTACTCTAATCGAGCAATATGGCGAGCTTGAGTCCCGCTTCAGCGAGATCGAGCCACAGCCGTTCGCCAGTGCCTCCATGGGGCAGGTGCATCGGGCGATCACCCGCGAAGGGGAAACACTGGTGCTCAAGGTGCAGTACCCGGGCCTGGCCGAGGTACTGGAGGGCGATCTTGCCCAGCTCCGGCGGATCATGCGCCTGGGCCGGTGGTTCAAGGTGCCGCAGGTGCGCCTCGATGCCTTGTTCGAGGAGCTTGCCGCCAGCCTGCGCAGCGAACTCGACTACCATGCCGAAGCCTGTGCTTTGGTGCGCTATCGCGAGCGCTATGCGCACCTGAAGGGGCTGGTGATTCCCGAGCCCTTGCCCGAGCTTTCCGGGCCGCGAGTGCTGGCCATGCGCTATGTGGCCGGAACACCGCTGCGCGAACTGGAGGGCGCGGACGATGCCCTGCGCCAGCGCATTGCCACGACGTTGGCCGACTGGCTTACCGAGGAGCTGTTCACACACGGCGAGCTGCATGCCGACCCACACGCAGGAAACTTCGCTGCCGATGGTGAAGGCCGGCTGGTGATCTATGACCTGGGGGCGGTGATTCCGGTGCCAGAGGGGCATCTCAAGGCCATGATGCAGTTGCTCGATGCCACCCTGGCAGCGGATCCCATGGCCATGGATGACGCCCTACGCCGGCTGGGCGGACGCCAGGGGCAGGGTGCCCCTCTGGCGCTGTATCGTGAATCCGCCGAGGCGGTGGCGCCGCTATTCGAGCCCGGTGAGCAAGACTTCTCCGACGTGCGGGTGCATCGCCGTCTGCGTGATCTCACGCCCAAGGTATGGGCGGCCATGGATCGCCTGCAGCCGCCGGTGGACGTGCTGCTGCTCTCGCGCACGCTCAATGGGCACTACTGGAACCTGGTACGGCTGGGGGCCCGCCTCGACATGCATGCCCGCACGCGTCCGCTGCTGGCGTGGGCGCGTCGTTGAGCCAATGACATGACGGCCACGATTCTTGCGCGCAACACCGAGCCACGCTTCCCTGTTACTATATGCGCCTTTTGAACTGGCGGAGAGTGCGATGCTGGCAGTATGGGTGGAGCAGCTGCTGGGCTACGCTTCCGGTGCCCTGGCAGCCGTCCGTGAGGAGGAGCGCTATCCGGCGCTGATGGCCTGGGCCCGTGAGGAGGGTGCCGAGCTGATGGGGGGTGACCTGGCCATGGCTCAGGCGCTGGCGCCCATCCTATGGAGCCAGACCCCGCTCGAGCGTGCCGGCTTCACCTGCGAGCCCTTGGCGCGGCCCGGTCGCAACGAACCCTGCTGGTGCGATTCCGGGCGCAAGACCAAGCACTGCTGTGGCGCCGTTGCGATGCCGGCCGAAGTGCCGGACCACCTGATGTGGATGCTTTCGCTGCGCGACTGGAAGGGCCCTACGCTCAAGGCGGCACTCGATAGTGGCAACGCCCCCGCCCAGGCGCTGCTCGAGGCCGGATTGATTGCGGCCGAATCGGGACAGCGCGGGCGTGCCCAGCAGATCCTGGAGTCATTGTTCCAACGCGCCGACTGGTCGCGCCTGCCGGTGCAGGCTGAGCCCGCCTTCGAGCTGTTGATCGATCTCTATCAGGAGCGCGGCTTCATTCGCAAGCGGGCCGAGCTGCTCGACGAAGTGCTCGACCGCGGTCCGCTGTTCCTGCGTGGCGTGGCCCTGGAACGGCTATGCCTGATGCACCTGGACAACGACGATCTGGACAGTGCCCGGTCCGCCTTCGTGCGGGCCCAGCAGGCACTTCCCGATTCGCCGACCCTGGCCTATATCGAGGCCATGCTGCTGCTCCACGAGGGCCATGAAGACGAGGCCGCCGAGCGTGCCCGGTTCTGGTTCCGTCGCCTGGCACGCAAGGGCGAGCTGGAGCCCGAGCAGCTGCAGTTTCTGGCCGACCTGGCGGAGAACCCTGGCGCTACCCTGGCCGATCAGTTGCTCAATGCCGAAGAGGACCTCGCTGAGCCGCTGGCTTCGCTGCAGGCGCTGCTGGCCGAGCTGCCTCCGGCGCCGGGGCTGGACATTCGGCGTACCGCGACGAGTGAACTGGAGTATCACAGCAGTGCGCGGGAAGACACACTGTTCGCCGCCTGGCAGAAGCACTTCCAGGTCGAAGTGGATGACGACAGCGCACTGGGCCTGAAGGGCGACCCCTGGGTTCAGGCCGGCGACTGGCTGCGTGAACTCTGTGCCCACCCCGAGTGGCTCGACTCCCCGCGAGTGGTGCAGGCGCTCGCTCTGGCCCTGACCAGCCGTTTCGGCAGCCTGCCATGGATGTCGCCGAGCCTGTTCGAGCCACTGGCCGACCGCCTGGAGCGTTGGCTCGAGCGAATTCATGGCGAGGGTGAGGGCACCTTCCTGTGGGATAGTGCCGACAATGCCGTGCTGCTGCGTACCGGCCTGGCGCTGGTGGTGGGCATGGAGCGGGGTGCGCGAGCGCGTTCGCGGCGCCTGGCCGAACGCCTGCTCTCGCTCGACGATCAGGACAGCTTGGGGCTGCAGGAGCTGGTGCTTGACCAGCTTTTGCGGGAAGGGCGCGATCGTGAGGCGCTGGCCGTGACCGAGACCCGCCGCGAAGAGCCGGTGTTAGGCCTTCTCATGGGCCGGGCACTGGCGCTGTTTCGCCTCGAGCGCTTTGAAGAGGCCGACGAGGCCTTGCGTGAAGTGCGCCGTCACAATCCGCATGCTCTGGCCATGTTGTGTGCCGAACAGACGCGTCCCGTGACGGTAGGGCCGGACAGCATCGCCGAGCCCGGCACTCGCGCCGAGGCGTGGCAGTACCGTACGCTGATGCGCGACCAGTGGCGAACGACACCAGGGGCGTTGGCCTGGCTGCAGGAGCATATCGACCGCTGATCGACCAGCGTCCCGCCCAAGGTCGTTCAGGCCACGCGTGGCGCGGGCGGCGGCACCAACTCCTTGTCACGGCTTATCCAGATCGCCAGGGCGATGGCCGGTAGTCCCAGCGCCGTGGCGATGACGAAAAAAGTCGCATAGCCTTCCGCTGCCACCACCATCCCGCCAAAGCCGCTCAGGAACTTGCCCGGTAGGGTCATCAGCGATGAGAACAGGGCGTACTGGGTGGCGGTGTAGGCGCGTGAGGTCAGGCTCGACAGGAAGGCGATAAACACCGCACTGGCCAGGCCGTTGGCCAGGTTGTCGCCAACGATGGCCATCACCAGCATCGGCAGGCTCTGGCCGGCCAGCGCCAGGGCAGCGAACAGCAGGTTGGTCAGGGTGGCGGCCGCCGCGCCAAGCACCAGGATCGGGCCGATGCCGTAGCGTGCCACCAGAAGCCCGCCCAGGATTCCGCCACTGATGCTCATGGCGATGCCGAACACATTGGTGACGTTGGCGATGGTCGCCAGTGAAAAGCCCAGGTCAATGTAAAGAGGGTTGGCCATCGAGGCCATGGCCAGGTCGCTGATACGGAACACCGCTACGAACACCAGCAGCCACAGCGCCTTGAGCCGATGGCGAGAAATGAAATCGGTGAACGGACAGACTACCGCACCGATCAGCCAGGCCCCCAGACGGCGCAGCACTCGAGGCTTGCCGCGGCTGACGCGAATGAAGGCGCGCACCCGAGGCTCGTGAATCAGTTGGGTGGTCAGCGACAGCCGCTTGGGTTCGGGGCGCAGCAGTACCGTGATCACGCCCACACCGACCAGTAGGGCCATGGTCAGGTAGGCAGCCTGCCAGGAGAGCCACGATGCCACGTAGAGGGCGCCGGCGCCGGCGGCCAGCAGGCCGCCGCGATAGCCGATGATGTAGGTCGACGCCATGGCCGCCTGGATGTCGTCAGGGGCCGACTCGATGCGGAAGGCGTCGATGGCGATGTCCTGAGTGGCCGAGCCGAAGGCCACCAGCAGGGCGAAGACGGCCACCAGCGTCAGGTTCTGCTGCGGTTCGAGGTTGGCCAGACCCACCAGCCCGCCGGCGATCATGGCCTGAGCCAGCAGCATCCAACCTCGCCGCTGACCGAAGGTACGCGTCAGCACGGGTAGGGCGAGGCGGTCCACCACTGGTGCCCAGAAGAACTTGATCGAATAAAGCATGCCGATCCAGGAGAAGAACCCAATGGCTGCGACCTGGACGCCATCGCTGCGCAGCCAGGCGGAAAGGGTCGAGAAGACCAGCAGGAACGGCAGTCCGGCCGAGAAGCCCAGGAACAGCATGGTGAGCACGGGGGCTCGCAGATAGATGGCCAGGGCAGCTCCCCAGCTGCGATGAGCGGTAGGGGTGGTCATGCGTGGCAATACTCCTCGATGGATCGATGCCTGGGGGCGGCCCGTTACCGACAACGATGCTAGAATGGCCCACCCTGGGCGGGGATGGCCGGTCCAGGAGGACGCTTCGTCCGGCCGCTCGATTGTTGCAGAGCCCCGGCATCGATGCCAGCAGGATATCCCGATCAGGAGGCCTTCATGAGCCATGGTGAACGTCAGCCGATCGACGACGAGGACGACAGCCTGCCGCGCTGGTATGTCATCCAATGCAAGGGCGGAGAATCCTTTCGCGCTGCGGAGCACCTGAGCAACCAGGGGTACGAACTCTTTCACCCCATTCTCCAGGTCCAGAAGAAACGCGGCGGTAAGCTGGTGTGGCTCGATGAGCCGCTGTTTCCCCATTACCTGTTCATTCGTCTCGACCGCGTTGCCAGCAACTGGCGGCCGATCCGCTCGACTCGAGGCGTGCTCAGGATCGTCACCTTCGGCAATCGCCCATTGCCGGTCGACGATGCTCTGATCGCGATGCTGCGCGAGCAGGGCGCCCAAGGGCAGGAGAATGCTACCAACGTCTATTTTCGCGCCGGCGAGAAGGTGGAGATCACCGAAGGCCCGTTCAAGGACCTGCAGGCGGTATTCGCCAGCCACAAGGGCGATGAGCGGGCCATCGTGCTGCTCAACCTGCTCAATCGTCAGCAACAGCTGGAGATGCCGGTTTCGCAGCTGCGCCCCCGAAGCTGATGCCCGCCCGCCGGCTTGCGCTCACAGGAGATTGCCATGAACATCGCCCCGCAGCGGGTCGTGACCCTTCATTACGTGCTCAGCGACGATCAGGGCCAGGTGCTTGACGATTCACGGGCACGCGCCAAGCCCCTCGAATACCTTCATGGGCATGACAACATCATCGCTGGCCTCGAGCAGGCGCTCGCCGGCCACCAGGCCGGCGACAGGCTGAATGTCACGCTGACCCCTGAGGAGGCCTATGGCAGCCGCCATGACGACCTGGTACAAGAGGTCGGCCGCGGTGCCTTCTCCCAGGACGACCTGGCACCCGGCATGCGTTTCCAGACGCCGGGCGACGACGGCCCGCAGATCGTGACAGTGCTCGAGGTGCGTGACGCTACGGTGCTGGTCGACACCAATCATCCATTGGCTGGACATACTCTCGTCTATGCGCTCGAAGTTCTCGACGTGCGCGAGGCAAATCGCGCCGAGCTGGCCAAGGGGCACCCGCTTCCCGCCGATGTGGAGCCGTCTCAGGTCGAGGATCGCAAGGTTCCTTGAATCGCAACTGCTTCGAATACCCCCCAAAAACTGACCTGTATCAATTCGCTGCGCGCTGTTCATCGAGTCCGGAGCGAAATTTGATGCAGGTCAGTTTTCCCCTGCCGCCGTCAGGCTAGAGTGAAGCCATCACATCAGGTGACGGGGAGAACCACCATGTACTGGGATGATGCAGTAGTGTTCGGGCTGGTAACCGTCGCGATGATGATCGCTTTCATGGGAGGCTGGATTGGCTTCGTGATTCGCGACCATCGTCGCAAGCGCAAGCACTGAGCCAGCCTGCTCAGCAAGTCGTCAGGGGAGGGGGATTTCCCCCCAGTAGCCGGCCCAATTGGGCCGGCATTTTTTCGTGGTAGACTCCTCGGAAAGATACGCCAAAGGCGTATCGGCAGAAGAATAAATATGGGGGGTTATGCCACTATTTCATCCTGACCGTTGTATGGTGCGGCTGCTGGCAGCTCTCACCCTGCTGTTTGCCATGCCCGCTTTGGCCGATTCCAATCGATTGTTGTTGCGTGACGGAGAGCGTGAAATCGCGCTCTCCGTTGACGAACTGCGCGCTCGTGCCGATGTCGAGTTCCGCTTCTTCGACCCCTATCTGGCCGAGGAAGTCGACATACGCGGTCTGGTCTTTCGTGAGCTGTTGGTCGAGCACTTCGGTGAGGTGCCGTCGCGGCTGCACTTCGAAGCCTGGGACGACTATGACGTGACCCTGGCGGGCTGGGACGATCCCGACTGGATCCTCGTGACCCACCAGAACGGCGAGCCGATCACGCTGCGCCACCGCGGTCCGGTGCGTCTGGTCGAGCGTGACTATGGCGACCGCGATCCCTCCAGCCTGCGCAACTTCAACGACTGGATCTGGATGATTAGGCGTATCGAGGCGGTATGGTAGAACCGCGCCAGCCTTTGAGGCGCCACGTTCGCTGGTTATGGCTCAGCGTGATGAGCTTCACCGCCCTGATGCTGCTCATCGCTTACCAGACACGCTGGGTCTATCCCGAGATACACGCCTATTTCAGCCAGTCGGGCAATCTCACCGGCCAGCAATTGGCCACCCGCGCTCGGGTCTACCTGCAGCAGGGTCTCGACCTGCTGCTGACACTGCCCCGGGACAGCGATACCCGCGAGCGTGCCTACTTCCAGCTCAAGCTTGCCTACAGCCTGTTCGACATTGGTCTTTATCGGCGCGACTACCCTTGTACGGAGCCAAGCCTGGCGGCGATGGACGACTTGTTGGTTCGCTTGCAGGGAAATGATGTCCTCGAGACCGGCCATTTGCGCGAAAGCCTGCTGGAGCCGATGCGCTGCCTCACTGAGATCGAGATGCACCAGCTCGACCGGCGCAGTACCGTGACGGCGGAATTCGTCGAACAGACCCGACGCCACCAAGGACAGGTATTGCTTGGTAGCCTGGTGATCTTCGTGATGGGGCTAGGCTTCTGGCTGATGCACGAGTTGCAGCGTCGACGGGCCGCCAGATCCGCTCGCGAGAGCCTGGAGTGGATGGCGAAAGCCCTGTGCGATCCACTGACCGGCGTCGGAAACCGCAGTGCCATGCACGATCACGTAACGGCTGCATGGGGGAGCCCGATGGGGCTGCTGCTGGTCGATATCGATTTTTTCAAGCAGTACAACGATAGCCTGGGACATCCCGACGGGGACCGACTGTTGCGCCGCCTGGTGCAACTGATCGAGGGCAACCTGGAGCACGAAGCAAGACTCTATCGGCTTGGGGGCGACGAGTTTGCGGTATTGTTCGCGTGCCACGATGCCGAGACCCTGGACGAAACCTGCCGCAGCCTCGTTGAATCGCTGCGTGCCGCCAACCTGCCGCATCCTTCGCATCCTCACTCCGAGCATGTGACCTTCAGCGTCGGGGCAGTGCGCTTCACGGCGAGCCACGCCGGGCTGGAGGCCGGCTATGTTGCCGCCGATGGAGCGCTTTATCAGGTCAAGTCGCGGGGACGCGATGGCTGGGCGATCGCCTCATTGGACATGAACGAGGTAAGTGGCTAGTGTCCCGGGTACGTACTTGACCGGATAAGCACGGGCCGTTTGCACGCAACGTCCGGCCGATCACCACCAAGGACGAAATGACAGGGGAGCCGGGATGACCACCCCTAGCGAGGACAGGGAAACCCTTGGGGGCGATGGTGCAACCGCTGTGGCGGGCCCCTCCAGGATAAGTCGGCGCCGCTTCCTGTGGCTGACCGGTGCGGGAAGCTTGACGCTGACCCTGGCCGGTTGCGGCGATAATGACGCGGGACTTCTTGCACCGGAATTTCCGCCATTCGATGAGTGGCTGGACCGTGGGCCTCTCGAGCCGCAGCGAACCCTGGTGCGTGGCGTTTCGCTGCATGCCCTGGTGGCGACCGAGGCGGCTCCGGCCAATGCGCCACCGTTGGTGCTGATCCATGGCTCGGGCCTCTCCGGTCGCTACATGATTCCCACCGCGCGTGAGCTGGCAGCGGATTTCCCTGTCTACGTTCCCGACATTCCCGGTTACGGCGACAGCGGCGATCCCGGCAAGGTACTCAACATCCCCCAGATGTCGAACTGGCTGGTGGCCTGGATGGAGGCCATCGGCCTGGAGCGCGCTTCCTTTCTCGGCAACTCCTTCGGCTGCCAGGTCATCGTCGATCTGGCGATGCGTTATCCCGAGCGGGTGAACCGCCTGATTCTGCAGGGGCCCACCACGCCGCCGGACGAGCGCTCGACCTTCTGGCAATTCATCCGTTGGCGTCAGAACGAGCCCTACAATCCCGAGATGCTGGGAGAGGTGACGGCTCCCGAGTATGGCAAGGCGGGCCTTTGGCGCATGATTCGCTCCTATATCTTCCAGGTGACCGATCCTGTCGAAGAGAAGGTGCGCAAGATAGAGGCGCCAACGCTGGTGATACGGGGCGAGCACGACCCCATCACGCATCAGGCATTCGCCGAGATGCTGGTTCGACGCCTGCCGCATGGCGAGCTTCTCATCCTGCCGGATGTGGCCCATACCCTGGTGTTTACTGCGCCGCTGGCGCTGGCCGATGCCACTCGCTCCTTCATGGAGGAGAGCGCATGACATTGACTGCAAGAAAGCGCATCGTGCTGGCCGAAGTGCTGATCCTGTTGCTGCCCCTGACGCTGCTGATGGCGCTGCTCGTGCCGCTCACTTACGTTGCCTATCCCATCCCCGAGCTTCAGGCGACACTGCTGGCATTCGACCTGGGCATGTTGATCAAGCTGTTGGGCATCCTGGCGGCGTGGCGGCTTGCCGTGGGCTTCCTGCGTTTCGGTGGCAGCGGCCTGTGTCGGGCTCACGCGGCCTGGTTCGTGCTGCTGCTGGCGGCGGGGGTCGTCGGTATCGCCAGCAGTGTGGTGGCTATCGAGCAGAACGTGCTTTCGTCCCTGTACCAGACCCGGGTTGGCTTCACCTTGCTGGCGCCAGCGGTCGCATTGGTGCCGTTGGCTTTGCATCTGTCATGGGAGCGGCGAGCAGGTGCCCGGTGAGGGCACGGGTAAGATTGCCTCGTTTCACGCTGAGACAGTGGGCGAGAAGTACCGTGAGCGGGAGTATTGCGAGCGGGAATGATGCTACCCAAGGCTGGCCGCGACGAGCAGCGTCGCGGCCAGCCGCCGATCAGACGCCGACCCGCTCGCGCAGGAACTCGACGATCGTATCGGCAGACACCATGGTGGCTTCGCTGTCACGCCGCCCCTTGTACTCCAGCTCGCCGTTGTCCAATCCGCGGTCGCCGACCACCAGGCGATGGGGAATGCCGATCAGCTCCTGGTCGGCGAACTTCACCCCGGGGCGCAGGTCGCGGTCGTCCAGCAGCACGTCGATGCCGGCTGCCGTCAGCGCCTGGTAGAGTCGCTCGGACTCTTCACGTACACGCTGCGACTTGTGCGCGTTCATCGGTACCAGGGCAACCTGGAAGGGGGCAATGGCGTTGGGCCAGATGATGCCGTTCTCGTCGTGGTTCTGCTCGATGGCGGCGGCTACTACGCGAGTCACACCGATGCCGTAGCAGCCCATCCAGGGGTGGGCGGCCTTGCCGTTGTCGTCGAGTACTGTGGCATTCATCGCCTCGGAGTATTTCTTGCCCAACTGGAACACGTGGCCGACCTCGATACCGCGCTTGATCGAGAGCGTGCCCTTGCCGTCCGGCGAGGGATCGCCCTCGACCACGTTGCGGATGTCGGCGACCTTGGGCAGCGCCACGTCGCGTTCCCAGTTGATGCCGAAGTAGTGCTTGCCGTCGATGTTGGCACCGGCGCCGAAATCGCTCATCAGCGCCACGCTGCGGTCGATAATGATCGGCATGTTCAGATTCACCGGGCCCAGTGAACCGGGGCCGGCGCCGACTACCGCGCGGATCTCTTCCTCGCTGGCCATGGTCAGCGGTTCGGCCACCTCGGGCAGGTTCTCGGCCTTGATCGCGTTGAGTTCATGGTCGCCGCGAACCAGCAGGGCGATCAGGCCGCCTTCGGCGGCGTGCACCATCAGCGTCTTGATGGTCTTCTCGATGGGCAGGCCATGCTGTTCCACCAGGGCGGCAATGGTCTTGGCATTGGGTGTGTCGACCAGGCGCAGCTCCTCGCTCGGTGCGGCGCGCTCGGGCGTGGTGCCGAGCGGTGCAGGCAGCGCTTCGGCCTTCTCGATGTTGGCAGCGTAGTCCGATTCGGTGGAGAAGATGATGGCGTCCTCGCCGGAGTCGGCCAGCACGTGGAACTCATGGGAATCGGTACCGCCGATGGCGCCGGTGTCGGCCAGCACGGGACGGAAGTCCAGGCCCAGGCGGGTGAATATCCGCACGTAGGCATCGTACATTGCCTGGTAGGTTTCCTTCAGCGAGGCCTGGTCGATGTGGAAGGAATAGGCGTCCTTCATGATGAACTCGCGCGAGCGCATCACGCCGAAGCGGGGCCGGATCTCGTCGCGGAACTTGGTCTGGATCTGGTAGAAGTTGGCCGGCAGCTGCTTGTAGCTGGAGAGCTCCCGGCGCATCAGGTCGGTGATCACCTCTTCATGGGTGGGGCCGACGCAGTAGTCGCGCTCGTGGCGATCCTTCAGGCGCAGCAGTTCAGGGCCGTACATCTCCCAGCGGCCGGACTCCTGCCACAGCTCGGCGGGCTGCACCGCCGGCATCAGTACTTCCTGGGCGCCGGCGCGATCCATCTCCTCGCGCACGATACGTTCCACCTTGCGCAGGGTGCGCAGGCCGACCGGCAGCCAGGTGTACAGGCCCGAGGTAAGGCGGCGGATCATGCCGGCACGCAGCATCAGCTGATGGCTGATGACTTCGGCGTCGGCAGGCGTTTCCTTGAGGGTGGCGATCAACAGTTGAGTGGCGCGCATGGGTCCGGCGTTTCCTTCCAGCATGGGCTGACATGAGTCGAGATGCCGCGGCGGGCGGCGTTCGGGGCATTGTACGGCCAACGACGAATTGCGGCAAAAGAGTGGGCTGCTGAACGAGCGAGGAGCGCCGAGGACAGGCCTCACCCCAAAGACTTCAGCCAGAACACCATCGGCTTGTCGGTCTCCTCCGGCTCGCCGATGTCCTTCCAGCGGAAGGTGGTGGCAAGTTCCGGATGCCGCTCGTAGCCCTGTGAGCGCCAGAAGCCGTGCAGCGGCACGTAGCCCTCTGGTTTCAGCGGATGGTCGTCGGGGCGCTCCACGGCGCAGAACGCCACGGTGGAAAAGCCCCGCTTGGCCGCATGACGCTCGCGCTCGGCGAGGAAGGCCTTGCCGATACCCCGGCCGCGGTAGCTCGGCAGCAGTACCGACTCGCCGTAGTAGAACACGCTGCCGATATCGAAGCCGGCCTGCTCGAACGGTGTGCGGAACTCTTCGACGTCCTCGGCCAGCGGCATGCCCGTGGCGGCACCTACCAAGGCATCGCCATCCTCGGCCAGCACGAACAGGCTTTCGGGACACTCGGCATAGCGGCGCAGGTAGTTGGCCTCATACTCGAAGCTGCCGTCGTAGAGATAGGGAAAATCACGGAACACGGTGATGCGCAGATGAGCCAGTTCCTCCAGCCGTGGCTCGATGGCGCTGCCCTGGCAGGTATGCAATGCGGTTTCGCTCATGAGGGCCTCCGTGAAAAAAGTAAACGCTCGTATTAGTTGCCGTTGTGGTAATCTCCCGCCATTCTCCATGGCGGCGCCAGGGGCGGCAACGTCCGGTGCCGGTAACCCGACCTTCTGCGGAGCATTCCTTTCATGAGGATCCAGATCCGTCGTGCCCTGACCGGGTTGGTGCTTGGCGTTTCCATCACCGCCCTGGTGGGCTGCGGTACCGTCTTCCATCCCGAACGTAAGGGTCAGATGAGCGGCCGTATCGACCCGGTGGTTGCCATTGCCAATGGCGTGGGGTTGCTGTTCTTCATCGTTCCGGGCGTGATCGCCTACGCCGTGGATTTCTCCAATGGCACCATCTACCTGCCTGGCACCCACGACAGCGCCAGTGTCGATACCCTGAAGATGGACGAGAACATGGACGTGCCGACCCTGGAGCGGCTGCTTTCCGAGAAGACCGGCAAGCCGGTCAGCCTCGACAACGAGCTGGTCAGAGTCGAAGAAGTGGAAAGCCTCGACGAGGCCCTGGCGCTGGTGCGTATGGCCGGCATCAACGATCAGGAGCGTCTGGCTACGATGTAACTCCTCATGCGTGAAAAGGGCTTTGCCCTACGGCCTGCTGAGTGTCGGCAAAGGCAGCGCTTTTCCCTCCGCTACAGTGGTACCTGGTGGGTCGATACCACCTCTTTCAAACCCATGAACGAACGAATCTGGCGCACTCCGGGCAGGTACAGTAGCTGCTCGGCGTGCAGCTTGTTGAAGCTCTGACTATCACGGGTTCTGACCAGCATGAAGTAGTCGAACTCGCCAGTGACGACATGGCACTCCATGCAGCCGGTGACACGCTGCGCGGCTTCCTCGAAGGCGGCGAAAGATTCCGGCGTCGAGCGATCCAGCACCACCCCAATCAATACCACCATGCCGGCATTGAGTCGTTCGGGATCGAGATGCGCGACGATGCCTCGAATCAAGCCTTCCTGCTTTAGCCGCTCGACGCGCCGCAGGCAGGCGGGTGGGCTGAGATTCACTTCGGCCGCCAGTGCCACGTTGGAGATCGAGGCGTCCTGTTGCAGCGTCTTGAGGATGCGCTTGTCGATACGATCCAGCTCGGTAGCGGCGACCGGCACGGAATGAGAGGGTCTGTCACGCAATTTAATTTCTCTTGTCGGGAGATTTGTGGGTTCTAAGTCGTGCAAGGTCGGTGTTCAACTTTCTTTTATTTGAATAATCGACGTTATTTTGCAACCAGGCAACTTCTCCAGGCCGTTAGTATGAAAAAAGGCCGAGCGTGCCACTCATGAGTCGGTGGCTTGAATCGAACGGCCGCCGCCATTGCCTAGCGAGCAGGAGAGACTCCATGAACTTGCAGCGTTTTTCCCGTTATCCACTGACCTTCGGGCCGTCGCCCATTACTCGCCTGAAGCGCCTCAGCGAGCATCTGGGCGGGAGGGTCGAGCTTTATGCCAAGCGTGAAGACTGCAACAGCGGCCTTGCTTTTGGTGGCAACAAGACACGCAAGCTCGAGTATCTGGTTCCCGAAGCCCTGGAGCAGGGTTGTGACACGCTCGTCTCCATCGGTGGCATCCAGTCTAACCAGACGCGCCAGGTCGCTGCCGTGGCGGCCCATCTCGGCATGCAGTGCGTGCTGGTACAGGAGGATTGGGTCAACTACTCCGATGCCGTATACGATCGGGTCGGCAACATCGAGATGTCGCGCATTATGGGTGCCGAGGTGTGCCTCGACGAGGCGGGCTTCGACATCGGTATCCGCCCCAGTTGGGAGCAAGCGCTGGAGGACGTGCGCCAGCGTGGCGGCAAGCCGTTCCCGATTCCAGCTGGCTGCTCCGAGCATCCCTATGGCGGCCTGGGCTTCGTGGGGTTTGCCGAAGAGGTACGTCAGCAAGAGCAGGCGCTCGGCTTCACGTTCGACTACATCGTGGTCTGCTCGGTGACCGGCAGCACCCAGGCTGGCATGGTGGTCGGCTTCGCTGCCGACGGCCGCGCGCGTCGGGTGATCGGCATCGATGCCTCGGCCAGGCCGGAGCGAACCCGTGAGCAGATCCTGCGCATCGCCCGCCATACGGCTGAACTGGTCGAGCTGGAAGGGGGAATTGCCGACGAAGATGTGGTGCTGGATGCCCGCTATGGCGGCCCGAGTACGGCTTGCCCAGCGAAGGTACGCTGGAGGCGATTCGTCTCTGCGCGCGCCTCGAGGGCGTGCTGACCGATCCGGTCTACGAGGGCAAGTCGATGCAGGGCATGATCGACATGGTGCGAAACGGAGAGTTCCCCGAGGGCTCGCGCGTCCTCTATGCCCACTTGGGCGGTGTGCCGGCGTTGAGCGCCTATAGCTACCTGTTCCGTAACGGTTAACTGTTTCGTAACGGCGACTTGAGTTCCTCCAGTGCTGCCGGACGATACTCCTCAAGCAGCGCCCAGAGAATCGCGGCGGTTTCGGCATCCGGCCGCCCGCGATAGTCGGCCGGGCGGAAGCGCATCTGGAAGGCGCGCAGCACGGCGCGAGTCTCACGGTCCAGCTCGCCGGTCGTCTCCAGCCGATATCCCCAGCTTCTGAGCGCTTGCTGAAGGGTGGCGAGTGGCACGGCCTGGGCTTCGAAACGGGCCTGCCAGCGGGCCACGGTGTCTTCCTCCGGCCATACGCCGATGCCGGCTTCATGGAGTTGGCGCCAGGGAAAATGCGGGCCAGGGTCGATCTTGCGTGTCGGCGCGATGTCGGAGTGGGCCACCACGTCGGTGGGGTGGATGTCGTGGCGTTCGATGATGTCGCGGGAGAGGGCGATCAACGCCTCGATCTGTGCCTCGGGGTAGGGTGTCCATTGGATCTCCACCGACGCCTCCGGGTCCTCTTCCAGCAGCCGTTCCACCTCGGCATAGGGGCGGTCGGGTCCGGTATTGACGATCTCGATGCCGATCGAGGTGTCGTTGATGTTGGTGCGGCCCCTCCAGGCGCTGGCGCCGGCGTGCCAGGCGCGGCGCTCCTCGTCGACCAGTTGATAGACCAATGGTTGGCCGCGGTGGTCGCGCGCCGGCAACGGCAGTATGTAGTGGGCGCTGACATGGGGGCCGGTGAGCACGGACAGCGATTCGGCCTCGTCGACGTCGGTGTAGTGGATCACCAGGTGGCGCACGCGGCTGGTGTGCGAGGGTGATACGTGGGTGTGATCCACCACGTAGCCGTCGCGCCGCTCGAGGTGTTCCGGGGCGGCGCAGCCGGCGAGCCAAACGCCCGCCATGGCGATGCCCAACAAGGTGGCCCAGCGCTTCGGCATGCTCAGCTCCCCTGTACCACCAGCCGTATCAACAAGCCGAGTACCATGGCGGTCGAGACGCTGAGCAAGGTACCCATCAGCACGTATTCTGTCAGCTTGCGATCCTGTGCGCCGCGCAGTTCTCCGAAGCGCAGCACCGACTTGGCAGCCAGCAGGAAGCCGATGGCGGTCAATTGATCGAGCAGCACCAGGGTCAGTACCAGTACGCGCTCGGCCATGCCGATGCGTGCTCCGGCAGCGATGAGCGTGCCCGGATTGTCGATCTGCGCGCTCCAGCGTTGTATCACCAGGGCAATGACGATCGACAGGGGGCGGGTGACGAGCATGTAGGCAACGACGATGCCGAGCACCGGGGGCGTGAACAGCCATTGCCAGAACGCAATCAGCGGCTGCCAGTGACCCAGCCAGGCCAGCCACACGCCCAGCAGCACCAGCAGATGCAGCGCCTGGTCGAGCATGAACCAACGTAGCTTTGTCGGCGACAGGTAGGCCTTGCCGAGATCGATGACGGCATGGCTCACGGCGATCATCGCCGCCCCACCCAGAACCACGCCCCAGGACGCGCCGGTTGAGCGGCTCAGGGTGGCCGCGCTCAGTACCGTCAGGGCCAAACCGCCATGGAGTGCCGCGTGCAGGTAGAGCTGGGGGGAGCGCACCTTGCGCACAAGGCGAGCCTCGACCCAGCGGCTTGGCTGCAAGGCGAAGTCACCGAGCAAATGGACCAGCACCAGCCCCAGCAGTAGCGAGAGATCGGCGTTCATCGTGAGTCATCCTTGAAGCGTTGGCCGAGGTAGCGAAGGTAGTCCTCGAGCAGCGCCCAGCGAGCGGCTCGTAGCCGCTTGTGCACGCTGGGTTGGCTAATACCGAGCCGCTTGGCGAGCGCCTGTTGAGGCTCCTCGTACCACAGGCTGAGATAGACGGCCTCGGCGGCGTAGCGCGACCAGCCGTCGATCAGATCGTCGACGAAACGGGTCAACAGCGCCAGGCACTCGCTGCCGTCCTCTTCGACCAGGCTGAGACGCAGGTGCGAGGCGCCTTCGCTCATGGCGTCCAGCGTCTGACCGGAGCGCACGAACACCTCGCCGCTGGCTTCGGTTACCCGCTGTTCGGGTTGCCAGCTATCCTTGCCGATGGCGACTGCGATACGCGCATCCCAGCGCTGGCGTTCCTCCGAGTGGCGAATCAGAGCCGCACGTAGCAGCACCGCGGCGGGCAGGGCAGCCGCCGGGTCGGGTAGGGCGACCTGGAACCCGTCACCACGATACCGCTCGCTTTGCCCACCGTAGCGCTCGGTGATCGTCTCGAGGGCGGTATCGAGTACCTTGAAGAGCCGCTTGGGGTCGCTGGCCTTGCGCGAATCGACCAAGTCGCCCGTGAGTACGGCAATGCGCTGCGCCATAGGCATGTTCTACGCGTCGGTGATGTCTGGATAATAGCCCTTGGAGGCTATTTTTCAAATTAATAACCAAAAAAGGCTATAGCGAGTCTATCCGCTCTCGTCTTCTTCGCTCTCGTCTTCTTCGCTCTCGTCTTCTTCGCTGTCTCTGCGCTATCGCCTGCCGCTTGCCTCGGACTGGCCGATAGCATGTCTGTCATACGAAATATGTATGAATATACAGTATAGGAGTGGGCTTGGAATGGGGCAAGCGATCCTGAGCCGGATCGCATTCGCTCGTAGCGCTTGGGTTAGCGCGCCAGGTCGCGCATGGCATTCTCGAGCCCTTCCAGGGTCATGGGGTACATGCGGTCGTCGATCAATTGACGGATCAACTGGGTGGAGTGGGTGTACTCCCAGGCTCGCGGTGGCATGGGGTTGAGCCAGGCCAGGCGGGGGAACTTGTCGGCCAGGCGCTGGAGCCATACGGCACCGGCCTCTTCGTTGAAATGCTCCACGCTACCGCCGGGATGGGTCACCTCGTAGGGCGACATGGCGGCATCGCCGACGATCACTACCTGATAGTCGCGGCCGTAGGTATGCAGCACGTCCATGGTGGGGATGCGCTCGCTGGTGCGCCGGTAGTTGTTGCGCCAGACACCTTCGTACAAGCAGTTGTGAAAATAGTAGTGCTCCAGGTGCTTGAACTCCGAACGGGCAGCGGAGAACAGCTCCTCGCAGACGCGGATGTGATCGTCCATGGAGCCGCCCACGTCGAGGAACAGCAGCACCTTCACCGCGTTGTGGCGCTCCGGGCGCATGCGCACGTTGAGCAGGCCGGCGTCGCGGGCGGTGTCGCGGATGGTAGCATCGACGTCGAACTCTTCCGCCGCGCCCTGGCGGGCGAACTTGCGCAGCCGGCGCAGTGCCATCTTGATGTTGCGCGTGCCGAGTTCGAGGGAGTCGTCGTAGTCGCGGAAGCGGCGCTCGTCCCATACCTTCACTGCGCGGCGGTGGCGCGAGCCCTCCTGGCCGATGCGAATGCCTTCGGGGTTATAGCCATAGGCGCCAAAGGGGCTGGTGCCACCTGTGCCGATCCACTTGTTGCCGCCGGCGTGGCGCTCCTTCTGTTCCTCCAGGCGCTGCTTGAAGGTTTCGATCAGTTTTTCCAGCCCGCCCAGCGACTCGATCTGCGCCTTCTCCTCCTCGGAGAGCTGCTTCTCGAATTCACGGCGCAGCCAGTCGTCGGGAATCAGCGCCTCGATGGCGGCATCGAGATTTTCCAGGCCGTCGAACCAGGCGGCAAAGGCGCGATCGAAGCGGTCGAAATGGCGCTCGTCCTTGACCATCACGGTGCGCGCGACCTGGTAGAACGCCTCCATGTCGGCGAATACTACGCCGCGCTCGACCACCGCATGCAGGTCGAGCAGCTCGCGCAGCGACACCGGCACGCCGGCGCGCTTGAGGGTTTCGAACAGGCCGATGAACATGGCTTAGCGCCTCTGGTTGCCTTGGCGACGCATCATGAACGCCAGCCGTTCGAGCAGTTGGGTATCCTGCTCGTTCTTCACCAGGGCGCCGGCCAGTGGCGGAATCGCTTTTACGGGATCGCGGTGGTAAAGCGCTTCGCGGGCCAGTTCGTCGGCCATCAGCAGCTTCAGCCAGTCCACCAGCTCGGAGGTGGAGGGCTTCTTCTTCAGCCCCGGCGCCTGGCGCAGGTCGAAGAACACCTCGAGCGCCTGGCTGACCAGCTTCGGCGCAATGTCGGGGAAGTGCACGTCGACAATGGCGGCCATGGTCTCGCGGTCGGGAAACTCGATGTAGTGGAAGAAGCAGCGGCGCAGGAAGGCGTCGGGCAGCTCCTTCTCATTGTTCGAGGTGATCACGATGATCGGCCGGTGACGAGCGCGAACGGTCTCGCCGGTCTCGTAGACATGGAACTCCATGCGATCCAGCTCCTGGAGCAGGTCGTTGGGGAATTCGATGTCGGCCTTGTCGATCTCGTCGATCAGCAGCACCACGCGCTCATCGGCGGTGAAGGCTTCCCACAGCTTGCCGGGCTTGATGTAGTTCTCGACGTTCTCCACGCCTTCGACGCCGAGCTGAGAGTCGCGAAGACGGCTTACTGCGTCGTACTCGTAGAGTCCTTGAGCGGCCTTGGTGGTGGACTTGATGTGCCAGGTGATCAGTTGAGTGCCCAGCGAGTTCGCCAGCTCCTCGGCCAGCAGGGTCTTGCCGGTGCCCGGCTCGCCCTTGATCAGCAGCGGCCGCTCCAGGGTCACGGCGGCGTTTACCGCTTGCTTCAAGGCATCGGTAGCCACGTAGGTAGAGGTCGAATCGAAAGCCATGGTCATGCCTCGGCGTAGCATCGTGTAGGGGGAGAGTCAAACAAGTGTACGGAAGGGTGGGGCAAGGGACAAATCCCGCTCGAAAGCGATACCATCAGAGCAGGGATTCGCCGGAGCCATGAACATGAGCGAGATACTACTGCTTCACGAACCGCTCATCCGCCTTGGTATCTTCCTGCTGGTGCTCGCGGCGATGGCGCTGTGGGAATTCCGCGCCGCGCGCCGTGAGCAGCGGATACGGCGCTGGCAGCGCTGGCCCGGCAACCTGTCGATCCTGGTGCTGGATACGCTGGCCGTGCGCCTGCTCTTTCCCCTGGCGGCGGTAGGGGCTGCCCTGGTGGCCGCCGAGCGTGGCTGGGGGCTGTTCCATCTGCTCTCGGCGCCGCTGTGGCTGGCGCTGCCGCTCTCGGTGCTGCTGCTGGACGCGGCGATCTATTTCCAGCATCGACTGTTCCATGCCGTGCCCTGGCTGTGGCGCCTGCACCGCATGCACCACGCGGACCTCGAGTTCGACGTGACCACCGGACTGCGTTTCCATCCGCTGGAGATCCTTATCTCAATGGCCATCAAAGTTGCCGTGGTGACGCTGCTGGGGGCGCCTGCCGTGGCGGTGCTGATCTTCGAGGTCCTGCTCAATGCCACTTCCATGTTCAATCATGGCAATGTGCGCCTGCCCGAGTGGCTCGACCGCCGGCTGCGCCTCATCGTGGTCACGCCAGACATGCATCGCGTTCATCACTCCATCGTGCGCCGCGAAACCGACAGCAACTTCGGCTTCAACCTGCCCTGGTGGGACCGGCTGTTCGGCACCTACCGCGACCAGCCCGGCGCCGGGCACCTCGGCATGACGCTCGGCATCGAAGCGTTCCGCGACCCCCGCGAGCTGAGGCTGGACCGCATGCTGATCCAGCCCCTGCTGAATCCCAAGCCATCTACCGCACAGAGCGGAGGGCAGGAGCCGCAGGGTTAGGCTTTCTTCCGGCGGTATGCTTCCACCAGCGTCGCCGGGTCGTGCTCGGCGTGGCCATGATTGACATGGGCGCGCATCAGTTGTGCGGCAAGACCGCTCATGGGCGTGGCGCTGCCGGCGCGTTGACTCTGGGCCAGCGCCAGGTCGAGATCCTTGAGCAGGGTGCGCAGGTGCCAGGCCGGGCTGTCGAACTCGCTCGCCGCCATGCGCGGAGTGAGGATCTGGAACGGCTTGGAATCGGCGAAGCCGCCGGCCAGCGCCTCGGTCAGGCGGCTGGCGTCCACACCGCTGGCCTCGGCCAGGGCCACCATCTCGGCGATCACCGCCGCCTGGCAGCCGACGATCATCTGGTTGCACACCTTGGTGACCTGGCCGGCACCCACCGGGCCCATGTGTGTGACCCGCGCCGAGAGCGGGGCGAGTAGGGGGCGTACGGCGTCGACGTCCGCTTCCGCACCGCCGCACATAATCGCCAGGCTGCCGGCCTCGGCCCCCGCCACGCCACCGGAAACCGGTGCATCCACCCAGCGCATGCCACACTCTTCTTCCAACCGCTCGGCAAAGCTGCGCGTTGCCGCCGGGTCGCTGCTGGAGAGGTCGACCAGGCGCTGGCCCGCGCGGCCATGCGCCGCTACGCCGCCCTCGCCGAACACCACCTCTTCCACCACGGTGGTGTTGGCCAGGCACAGCAGTACCACGTCTACGTTTGCCACCAACTCACCGATGGAGCCGGCGAGCGTGGCGCCGGCCTCGCGCAGAGGCTCGGCCTTGGCGGGGGTGCGGTTCCATACCGTGACGGCAAAGCCGGCTTCGAGCAGGCGGCGCGTCATGGGGTCGCCCATCAGACCGATGCCGATGAAGCCGAGGCGGGGCTGTGTCATGTCGTCTCTCCAGAGTGAGTCAGGGAAGCGGAACACTTAGCATGCTTGATGGAAGCATTTTCCATCAACTACAAGAGCGGCCCGGGCTTCGGTAGAGGCGACGGACAAGTGCGCTAACGAGCCCGTGTACGGCTACGCTTCAAGGCAGCCATTTAAATGGAGCCGGTCATGAGTGATGCAAAAAACACACGAGCCACGGTGATCCCATGCCTGCGTTATCGAGATGCTCCCGCCGCCATCGAATGGCTCTGCCAGGCATTCGGCTTCGAGAAGCAGTTCGTTGCCGCCAACGAGGATGGCACCATTGCCCATGCCCAACTGACGTTCGGCAACGGAATGATCATGTTGGGCTCGGCCACGGACAGCGAATTCGGGCATCTGATGAAACAGCCGGATGAAATCGGTGGCGCAGAGACGCAGTGTGCCTATCTCGTCGTCTCGGACGCCGATGCCATCTATACCCGAGCCAAAGCGGCCGGTGCCCAGATTGCCATCGAGATCAAGGACGAGGATTACGGCGGGCGGGGTTTCAGCTGCCGCGACCCGGAAGGCCATTTATGGAACTTCGGCACCTACGACCCTTGGTAAGGCCCGATGAGGCAGTTCAGGAGACATGAAGATGTCAGGGCATCGAATCTTCTCGACACCTTTCGCGGCGGTGTATCCCATGTATGTGGAAAAGGCCAAGCGCAAAGGTCGCACGCAAGAGGAGGTGGATCGCGTTATTTGCTGGCTTACCGGCTATGACCACGCTGGCTTACAGCTTCAGATAGAACAGGAAGCTGATTTTGAAACCTTCTTTTCTCAGGCGCCAGCGATGAATCCACGCAGCTCACTGATCAAGGGCGTAGTTTGCGGTGTCCGCGTCGAAGAGGTTACGGATCCACTGATGAAGAAGATCCGCCAGTTGGACAAGCTTGTCGATGAACTCGCCAAAGGCAAGCCCATCGAAAAGATTCTAAGGCAATGAGACCCGGGCGCCTCCTTTCAGGCGCCCGGATGAAGCGAAGGTTCGACCGAAGGTTTGGCGTTTAGCCTGTCATTCTGCCACTGAGCTGGTCGCGCAGGCGGTCGATCATGCCGACGCCGGGGCCCACGGTCTTGTGGAACAGCTCAGAGTGGGGCGCGCTGGGGTGGGGGCGGGTCGGTGCCAGTTGCTTGGCTTTTTCCACCTTCCTGCCTAGTTCGACAAGGTCTTCGCCGGGGATGTGCTCGCGCATCTTGGGAAACTGGTCGGCTTCCTCGTCCTTGGCGTGGTGGCGTAGCAGCTCGTCTAGCTTGTGCACGCGATCCAGAAAGGCTGGTTCGGCGGCATCGGCATCTTCCAACTGCTTCATCACCTGCACGATCTCGTCGTGTTCCTCCCTGTCGTGCTCGGCTTCCTCTTTCCCGTCTGGGATACGCTTTTCCATGGCCGGGTAGACATACATCTCCTCGGCAACGGAGTGACGCATTACCTCGGCAATCAGCGTATCGGTCAGGTCGCGACGCTGTTCGGCATCGGGCGAGCGCTGGATCTGGTCGAGCAGATCCTCCATTTCGCGATGATCGATAGTGAGAATGTCGACGACGTCCTGGGCGGACGTGGTGGTGTTCTGCACGGTCATGAGACTCCCTCCATTGAGTCGTTGTGCCCTTTGCTACGGGGCCATCTCAACATAGTCGCAAGCGTCGGCATCAGCCAAACCTGGCGCAGCCTCTCGCTGCCCGCTTATGCTGGGCCAACCCGATTGGAGCGGTGCGCCTGCCGGTGCGCCGGTGAACAAGGAGCCAGTCATGCGACTCAGGGTGCTGTCGGATCTGCATCTGGAACATTTCGATGAAGGACGCGAGTTGCCGGACGTGGCGGCGGACGTCGTCATTCTTGCCGGTGACATCCACCGCCATGCGGAGGGGCTTGCCTGGGCCGCGGTGCGTTTCGCCGGGCTGCCGATCCTCTACGTGCCGGGCAACCACGAGTTCTATGGCAGCTGCATGCCGTTGCTGCGTCAGGCGCTGGCCGCAGAGGCCGAGCGGCTGGGCATTCATCTGCTCGACAATCGTTCTCTCACGCTGGGTGGCGTGCGCTTCCATGGCACCACCCTTTGGACCGACTTTGCGCTTTATGCCGATGACCCTGTCTTCGACCCGGCGCTGACCGAAGAGAAGGCGCGCTGGTTGATGCCGGATTTCAGCATCATTGAACAGCCGGAAGGGGAGACTTTCAGTCCGGCCGAAAGCCAGCGGTTGCATACTGAAGCCCTGGCTTGGCTGGCGGTGGAGCTGGCCAAGCCCTTCGACGGGCCTCGGGTGGTGATCAGCCATCACGCGCCATTGGCGGAGTGCATTCCGCCGCGCTACCGCGGCGATGCGCTGTCGCCGGCTTTTGCCTCGCATCTGCCAGCCATGATGGGACGCATGGATCTATGGATTCACGGTCACGTGCACGAGCCGGTGGATAGCGAAGTCAATGGCACGCGGGTACTGGCCAACCCGGGGGGCTACCCCGGGGAGTTCGAGCCGCCCCTGTTCGTGCCGGATCTGATCATCGATGTCTGAGGAAATCACGTAATGAAGGGAAGTTGTCTATGCGGCTCGGTGACCTACGAGATAGATCGACTGGACATGCCGATACAGCACTGTCATTGCCGTACGTGCCAGAAGGCGCATGCGTCGGCATTTGCATCCACGGCGGGTGTCATGCGCGAGCATTTTCGTTGGCTTGCGGGGGATGAGGTGCGGGCTTTTGTCGAGTCCTCTCCCGGCAAGAAACGCTGGTTCTGTCGCGCTTGCGGTTCGCACCTTGTCGCCGAGCGCGAAGGGCTGCCGCACGTCATCGTGCGAGTCGCTACGCTGGACGCCGATCCGGGGGCTCGGCCGGAAGCTCACATTTGGACTTCCCACGATTCACCCTGGTTGGCATACGAGGGGCTGCCTTCATACCAGGAGTGGCCGCCGGAGCGGTAACTGCGCAAGCTACCCGGCGCCAATCTGGCGCCGGGTTCGGTGTTGCCTGGCTACATCACTGCATGACGTGGAAGCTGGCGGCATTCAGCCACAGGTGAACGAGGATGCTGGCGGCGTAGCCCAGCGCGATCACCGGTGTCCAGCGCAGATGCCCGGCAAAGGTGTAGTAGCCGCGGGCCTGGCCCATCAAGGCAACCCCGGCGGCGGAGCCGATGGAGAGCAGGCTGCCGCCGACTCCGGCCGTCAGCGTAATCAACAGCCAATGGCCATGAGACATCTCCGGCTGCATGGTCAGCACGGCGAACATCACCGGAATGTTGTCCACCACGGCGGAAACCAGACCCAATGCGATATTGGCCCAGGTGGCATCCCAGCCGTTGTAGAGCAGCTCGGAAACCAGGCTCAGATAGCCGAGAAAGCCCAGTCCTCCGACGCACATCACTACCCCATAGAAGAACAGCAGGGTGTCCCACTCGGCTCGTGCGACGCGGTTGAATACGTCGAACGGTACCACGCTGCCGAGCTGGGCCAGGCGGCGCTCGTCGCCCGCGCGGGTGTAGCGCTCACGCTTGCGTTCCAGCGAGCGGGGTAGCGTACGGCGCAGGTAGTAGCCGAAGAACTGCAGGTAGCCCAGCCCCGTCATCATGCCCAGTACCGGTGGCAGGTGCAGCAGGCTATGGCAGGCCACGGCAGTGGCCACGGTGAGCAGGAACAGGGCGATGATGCGCCGCGCACCGCGCTTGAGGTCGATTTCCTCCTCGACGCCGTCCGGCCTGCGGTTGCCGATGAACAGGCTCATGGCCACCGCCGGCACCAGGAAATTGACCAGCGATGGAACCAGCAGGGCGAAGAACTCGTAGAACTGCAGCATGCCGGCCTGCCACACCATCAGCGTGGTGATATCGCCGAAGGGGCTGAAGGCGCCACCGGCATTGGCCGCCACCACGATGTTGATGCAGGCCAGGTTGATGAAGCGCTTGTCGCCCTCGGCCACCTTGATCACCACGGCACACATCAGCATGGCGGTGGTCAGGTTGTCGGCCACTGGTGAGATCACGAAGGCGAGCCCGCCGGTCAACCAGAACAACTGGCGATAGCTGAAGCCCTTGCGCACCATCCAGGCACGCAGCGCATCGAACACCCGGCGCTCCTCCATGGCGTTGATATAAGTCATCGCCACCAGCAGGAACAGCATCAGCTCGGTGAACTCGAGCAGGGTTTCGCGGAAGGCATGCTCAGCCTCGTCGGGCATGCCGGCCTGCACGTAGACCCAGCCGATCATGAACCAGATCAAACCGGCCGCGACCAGCACCGGCTTGGATTTGCGCATGTGAAGTTTCTCTTCGGCCATTACCAGTGCATAGGCGAGCACGAACAGCACGACGGCGACGAAGCCGACCATGGAATTGGTCAATACGAGCGGTCCGGTAGCGGCGTGCGCTAGCGGGCTTGTGAGGACAAGGGCAACCACGAGCAACAGCAAGGCCGGGCCACGGAAAGACCGGAGCCTGACGGAGGTGGAACAGCCGAAGGGCATGGGGAAGTGTCCTGAGAAGGGAGCGGGAGAACTCAGCGCCTATATAGCATGACATGCTGCATTGCGATATCGCCCAAGGGGCTTTGCGCCATGCCAGTTTGACATAGGCGAAGGGGGGCCGGCGCACGCTCGGTCAGGCCATGGCTGAGGAGTATGCTAGCGTGTAGCCACCCCCTTGCGAGGGACGGGAATCGAACGAAGAGAAGAGCGGGAGGGTGGTATGTACATCGCCGTGATGACGGTACGGATTTCCCTGCCTGGCTGTGCGTCGTTGAAGGAGAAGCGGCAGCGCATGGGTGGCCTGCACGAGCGCTACGGCCGCAACCCGGCAGTGGCGGTTTGCGAAAGTGGTGAGCACGACCGGCTGGAGGCAAGCGAATGGACCTTCGTGGTGGTGGGCAACGAACGACCGAAGGTGGAGTCGCTGTGCAGTGAGATCGAGGACAAGCTGCAGCGCACGGTGGACGGCCGCGTGATGGAGGTGTCTCGGGAGCTGCTGTAGGCCTGAGAGGCGAGGCAGGTTTGTCGGATACGGCATCGGCTAATTTTGCATTGCATCATAATGCAGCAAAACAGCTCTTAAGTGAGCTTCGGTGGTGCAGAAGGGGGTGAGCTGGCGGCATATGGCACAAAGCCTGCGTAGCTGTTTTTCTTGCAGGTCTTTGTTTGGTAAGGAATTCTGTAATTATTGGCGCAGTAATCGCATTATGTTGGTTAGCTAACCGATCAACGCTGCAGGAAGGTCGGCTTCACCTTCCTCGGCAACGTCGCCAACGGTTAAGGACCAGGGCGATGTACCGATGTGAGCTGGCGTGCTCCACCTGACCCCCTTCGGGGGTCTTTTTTATTTTTGGCTAGGGTGAGCGCTTGGCAACTTTGCCGCAACTCGACCTTGGTCGTGTGCAAAAAAGCGTATGCAAAGAAAAAGCTGCCAGGGCGCACCCTGACAGCCTATAGGGGGCTAGCCGTTCTTCGAAGCTTCCTGCTTCATGCCTCGATCCATGAGGTGGAACGGAAGAGGGCGCTTAGCGGCCCTGGTTCTTACCACCCTTGCGGCCGGCTTCTGAAGCCTTCTGCGGGTCGTTGGCAAAGTTGCCGCCGCTTTGCTGGCCGCCCTTGTGGCCGGCTTCGGAGGCGCGCTGCGGGTCGTTGGCGAAGTTGCCACCGCTTTCGTGGCCACCTTTCTGGCCAGCCTCGGAAGCGCGCTGCGGGTCGTTGGCGAAGTTGCCGCCGCTTTGCTGGCCGCCCTTGTGGCCGGCTTCGGAAGCGCGCTGCGGGTCGTTGGCGAAGTTGCCGCCGCTTTGCTGGCCGCCCTTGTGGCCGGCTTCGGAAGCGCGCTGTGGATCATTGGCGAAATTCCCGCCGCTCTGCTGGCCGCCTTTCTGGCCAGCCTCGGATGCTTTCTGCGGGTCATTGGCAAAGTTGCCACCGCTGTGTTGGCCACCTTTTTGGCCGGCCTGAGAGGCTTTTTGCGGATCGTTGGCAAAGTTACCCGGATTCTGGTTGCGCTGTGCCATGTCAGATCTCCTTCCTAAGTTTGCCTGTGCATCACAAGCGAGATCGTACGTCCATTTACCGGCTTTCCGGCACTGCTGGCGTCTGCCATCACGGTTAAACGTAGGAACGGCTAACCGGTGCATCAAGGCAAGTCGGGTTTCGCAATGCAAAGAAAAGTTTGCTTATCTAACGAAAGATTGCCCACAGCGGCAATTCGCTTTACGCAGCACCATTTTATTGGCGATGAGCGATGTGAAGCGATGAAGTGCTTGCTTTTGAGCTAGGGTATCGACAGGTATCCAGCAGGAGGCGAGGGAAGCGCCATGCCGGTATTCGTTGTGTCAAGCGGCTTACTGCTGATCGGGTTGGTGGTCTTCGATGCCGTCCAGACCACTCTTTCGGCTTCCCGGTCAGGACCGGTGACCAGGCTGCTGGGTCGCTTTGCCTGGTTCACGGCCCTAAGGCTGTACAAACGCCTCGCCAGGCATGCTCTGCTACAGGCCGTTGGGCCTTGGGTTACGGTCGCTCTGCTGATGACCTGGGTGGGGCTTATCTGGCTCGGCTGGTGGCTGGTGTTCAATAGTCACGAAGCCGCTGTCTTCCATCCCGACTCCGGTACCTATGCCAATGCGTTGGAGCGGCTCTATTTCGTCGGCTATACCATCACTACCCTGGGTTACGGCGACTTCGTGCCCGGCCCGGGGAAATGGCAGGTACTGGCGATAGTGGCAGCGGCCAACGGCTTCTTTCTGCTGACGCTGGCCGTGACCTATATCCTTGCGGTCATGTCCGCTGTGGTACAGAAACGCCAGTTGGCGATCGCCATCCACGCCTTGGGGGCCACGCCCGGCGAGATCGTGCGGCGGCTGGAGGGAACGGGGGATTTCGTCGAGCTGGCCAGCCAGGTCGACGACCTGAGAATGACCATTATCAGCGTGGGACAGCAGCATCTCGCCTATCCGATCCTTCACTACTACCACCAGGAGAACCCCAGTAGGGCTCTGCCGGTGGCTATGTTCAAGCTCTACCAGGCGCTCACCATCGTGTGCCACGCCCATGCTTCCCTGGACCCCTCGGTACGAACCAAACTGCAGGCGGCCCTTTACGCACTGGAAAGCTTCCTCTCGGTGCTCAGTCATGACTTCGTGCGTCCCGCCCGCCGTACGCCGCGGATCGAGTCGGCTTGGCTGCCGTCATCAACGGCGTTGGACAAGTCTTCCGCTGAGATATGCGACCATTTGGAACAGTTGACAAGCCAACGCATCTGGCTGGCTTACATCGAAAAGGATGGCTGGGAGTGGCAGGCGTTGTGGACGCATTAGATTGATGTAGATCAACAAGAAGAAAAAAACCGACATTCGATAGTCTTAGGCCTCTGGCGCGGCTTGGGCGGCTAATGCTTCATGGCAAGCGGAACGTCATCCGAATAATTCCAATACCTGCCTACTCACAGCAAGAACGGCCACGCCATGAAAACGTACGCAAACAAAGGGAATGGGTTCGCCAGCTTCAAGCGGATGTTGGCGTTCAATCTGCAGAACAAGATCCTGCTACTGGTACTGGTGCCACTGATTGTCTCCTCTTCGTGCTTGCTGGTGCTCGAGGGACTGGAGCGCATCGATTCGAATCGCGTTCAATTGGCACAGCAGCGCGAGCTAATGCTCGAGTCCCGGCGGCATGGGGTCGAGAATATCGTTTCCATGGCAAGGACATTGGTCGCGAGCGTGGCCGGCGGCACTGGAGACACCGAGGCGGCTCAGAGAACCGTCATCGAGCTGCTGCGCGACTTGCGTTTCGAAGAGGACAACTATGTGTTCGTCTTCGACGACGAGGGCACCATGCTGGTACAGCCCGCCGTACCCGAGCAGGAGGGGCGCAACATGCTGGGCGCCCAGGACCCCAACGGCAAGCCATTGATTCGGGACATGATCGAGATCGCACGCGATGGAGGCGGGCGCTACGAGTACGAATGGCGTAACCCGGCGAGCGGTGAAGTGGAGCCAAAATACTCCTTTGCCGTTGCCTTTCCCGAATGGAACTGGGTACTCGGTGCCGGTGTGTATGCCACCGGTGTGGATGCCGACATGGCAGTAATCGAAGAGGTGGCCAGGCAGAATCTGATCCAGACGCTGTTGCGGCTCTGGGTCATTGCTTCAGTCATCAACCTGACCATTACTTTCTTTGCCATTTGGATTACTCGCCGCACGGTCCGCCAGATTCGCCAGACCGCCAGCGATATGAACGAGATCGCCCAGGGTGTGGCCGAGGGCAGGGGCGATCTGACTCGTCGTTTGCGCGTCACCAGCCGCGATGAGATCGGTGAGCTTGCCAGGCAGTTCAATGGCTTCCTGGCGCGCATACAGAGCACGCTGAGAGAGGTGAGGGCCGGGGCCAACGATGTCTATTCGGCTTCGTTGAGCATCGCCCGCAGCAGCGACGAGTTGGCGGTGCGCACCGATCAGGCTGCCGCCAGCCTGCAGCAGACCTCATCGGCGATGGAACAGATCACCTCGACGGTAGAGAACAATGCCGAACACACCGGGCAGGCGGACCGACTGGTGCGAGGCAGTGCCGAGGTGGCTCGCCAGGGCAAGGAGTCGATGCAAAGGGTCGAGGAGACGATGGAGCGGATCAGCGCCTCCTCGACCAAGATTGGCGAAATCGTCTCGCTCATCGACGGCATTGCCTTCCAGACCAATATTCTGGCGCTCAACGCCTCGGTCGAAGCTGCCAGGGCGGGTGAGCACGGGCGTGGCTTCGCCGTGGTGGCCCAGGAGGTGCGCTCCCTGGCGCAGCGCTCGGCAGATGCGGCCCATGAAATCAAGGCGTTGATCGAAGCATCGATCACGCATACCCGACAGGGCGCCGATATCGTGCATCAGGCCGGTGTCACCATGCAGGAGATCTTCGACAGCATCGCCAAGGTCAATGACGTCATCGCTGAGATTAGCGCCGGCTCACGCGAGCAGAGTATCGGTATTCACGAGGTCAATACGGCCGTCAGTCAGATGGATACCATGACCCAGCAGAACGCGGCGATGGTGGGCCACAACACCGATGCCGCAGCCGCCATGCGCAACCAGGCGGAAAAGCTGACACGATTGATCAACACCTTCGTGCTTGGCGGGGAGCAAGGGCAGGCTGTTGCATTGTCACCGGCGATGGAGCATTTGCCGGCACCGGCCGCTGCTGCGACCATGGCTGTCCAAGGAAAAGAGCCTGCGCGTGGAAAGGAGCCTACCGAGGTCGAATGGGAAACCTTATAGGCGGCGTTGATATTTCACCATGCTTGCCCAGGAGCGGTAGAGCAGCGACGATGAGCCAGAGGAATGGAAAGGGAGTGTGTCTTGGCCGACACCACATCGTCTAAGAGTGCCATCCCGGTAGGTATCAGTGCCTGCCTGATGGGGGAGCAGGTGCGCTACAACGGCGGGCACAAGCGTTCCCGCTACTGCCTGGAGGTGCTCCAGGAGTGCTTCGCCTTCGAGCCGTTCTGCCCCGAACTCGAGGCTGGTCTCGGTGTGCCGCGGGAGCCGATCCGCCTGGTCGGTGCCCCGGTGAGCCGCCAAGGGTGGTGGGCACCGACGACCCGACTCGCGACGTCACCGAGCGATTGCGCGAGGCCGGCGAGGCGTTCGTCGCCCGCCACCGGCACCTGCGTGGCTTCATCCTGATGAAGGGGTCGCCGAGCTGCGGACTCGAGCGGGTCAAGGTCTATCACGAGAACGGCATGCCCAGCCACGCCGACTCCGGTTTGTTCGTGCGCGTGCTGCGCGAAGGCTTCCCCGAGCTGCCGCTGGAGGAAGAGGCGCGCATGAACGATGCCGTGCTGCGCGAGAACTTCATCACCCGGGTGTTCGCCCTCGACGACTGGAAGCGCCACGTCGAAGAGGCGAACGAGTACCACGCTCTGATTCAGTTCCACAGCCGCCAGAAGTACCTGCTGATGGCGCATCACGTGGAAGCCTACCGCGAGCTGGGCCGCTATCTGGGCAGCGAGGCGCATGCCCTGCCGCTGGAGGAGGTCAAACACTCTTACTTGCAACGCTTCATGGCGGCGCTGTCGCGCCCGGCCACGCGCAAGACCCATACCAATGCGCTGATGCACGTGCTCGGCTACCTGAAGCAGGCGGTGGACAGCGAGGTCAAGCAGGACCTGCTGCAGGCGGTGGAGGAGTACCGCCTGGGCCACGTGCACCTGGCCGTGCCGGTGCGCCTGCTCAACCACTACGTGAAGCGCCACGGCTCGGCGTACATCCGCCAGCAGACTTACCTCGATCCGCACCCCTACGAGCTGGGCTTACGAAATACCATTTGAACAGGGCCGAATTGATAGGGGCCGGGCGAATTCATGCCTCCGCCCGGTGGCGACCGAACTGCAGCTCCGCCAGGTGGCGATAGAGCGGGCTCTGTTCGAGCAGTTCGGCATGCCGGCCGGCAGCGACGAGTTGTCCTTCGTCGAATACCAGCAGTCGATCGGCCGCGGTCACCGTGGCCAGCCGGTGGGCGATCACCAGGCTGGTGCGCCCTGCCATCAGCCTGTCCAGTGCCTGCTGCACCAGGCGCTCGCTCTCGGCGTCCAGCGCGCTGGTGGCCTCGTCGAGCAGCAGCACGCGGGGATTCTTGAGCAGCGCGCGAGCTATCGCCAGGCGCTGGCGCTGGCCGCCGGAGAGCTGCACACCGCCCGGGCCGAGCTGGGTATCGAAGCCGTGGGGTAGGGCCTCCACGAAACCCAGTGCGTTGGCATCGCGGGCGGCGGCACGAAGCTCGTCGAGGCTGGCGTCGGGCTTGCCATAACGCAGGTTGTCGGTCACCGAGCCGGTGAACAGCACCGGCTCCTGGGCGACTAAACCCATGGCGGCGCGCAGTTCGCGTGGGTCCAGCGCGCGCAGGTCGACCCCATCGAGGCTCACGCGGCCCCGGTCGGGGTCGTGGAAGCGCAGCAGTAGCCCGAGCAGGGTGCTCTTGCCGGCCCCGGAAGGCCCCACCAGGGCGATACGCTCGCCGGGTCGAATCCACAGGTCGAGGGAATCGAGCGCCGGTATCGTGCGACCCGGGTAGGCAAAGCTCACATTCTCCAGGCGGATCTCGCCGCGCAGCGGCTGGGGCAGGGGCGTCGGCTGCGCCGATGGGCGGATGCCCGGCTCGGCGTCGAGCAGTTCGAGCAGCCGTTCGGCGGCGCCGGCGGCCCGCTGCACGTCGCCGGCAACCTCGGCCAGGGTGGCCACCGCCCCGGCGGCCAGCACCGCATAGAAGACGAAGGCGGAAAGCTCGCCCGCGCTCATCTCGCCGGCCAGCACCGCCTGGCCGCCTTGCCACAGCATCAGGCCCACCGCGGCGAATACCGCCAGCATGGCCGCTCCAGTCAGCCAGGCGCGCTGGCGGGTGCGCACCACGGCGGTGGCGAAGGCTTGCTCGACGCGCTCACCGTAGTCGTGGCGGTCGATGTCTTCGTGGGTGAAGGCCTGCACGGTGCGGATTCCGTCGAGAGTCTCGCTGGCGTAGCGGCCAAGCTCGGCCACCCGGTCCTGGCTGTAGCGCGAGAGACGGCGCACGCGGCGACCGAACCACAGGATCGGTAGCACCGTGGCGGGGATGCCGATCAGCACCAGCGCGGAGAGCCAGGGCTGGGTGATCAGCATCAGCGCCACCGCGCCCAGCAGCATCACCAGGTTGCGTAGTGCCAGCGAGATCGACGAGCCGAACAGGGTCTGCAGCACGCTGGTGTCGGTGGTCAGCCGCGAGGCGATCTCGGCGGGGCCGCGGTCGCGGTGGGCCGCGCTCTCGAAGAAGGCCGGCTCGAGGTCGAGCAGGTGGTCGTATACCTGTCGGCGCAGATCGGCGGCCAGCCGCTCGCCGATCCAGCTCACTTGGTAGTAGCGCAGTGCGGAAGCTCCGGCCAGCACGCTGACCACGCCGAGCATGGCGGCCAGCGTCTGGTTGAGGCGGGCGCTGTCCTCGGCGAGGAAGCCCTGGTCGATCACCAGGCGCAGCCCCTGGCCCAGCATCAGCACGCTGGCGGAGGCCAGCAGCAGCGCCAGGGCAGCGATGGCCAGCCGGGTACGATAGGGCGCCAGCAACGCAATCAGGCGCAGCAGAATGCGGGGGTCGGGGCGAGAGGTCATGGTGGGCGCGTCGCTCGTGGCAGGCATACAGACACGATACCAGCGGCCTGGGATCGCCAAAAGCGACGAGGCGCCCAGCGGCGTCTCGTCGCAAGGTGAGACCTGTGTGTCTGGTCGTGACTTTTCAGGCCAGCAGTCGACTCCAGCTGCCGTACTCGCCGCGGATCGCGCCTCGCCGCAGGCTCAGTGCGATCACCGCCGCGCCGCAGGCCAGGCTATTGACGGTCGCCAGCAGGTCGGCCCCGTGCAGGAAGGGCACGAAGAACAGCATGCTGCCCAGCGGGATCAGCAACCAGCGTACGGGGCGGGCCGATTCGGCCATGGCGATCACGCCCACGGTGATGATCAGCGCGCCGACCAGGTGATCCCAGTTGGCCAAGGTGCCTTCGGCACCGAAGGTCACCCGCGTGAACATCAGCCAGGCGCCGATCAGGATACACAGGGCGAGGTTCCAGGGCAGGTTCACGCCGGTGGAAAGCGCGTCGCCGATGATGGTGGTGGGCTTGCGCTGGAAATCCTCGTCCACCGATTCGTTGGGTCCTTCGTCGGTGTCGCCGGTGAAGAAGATCTTGAGCACCGGAGCACCGGCCTTGTGGCGCCGCTTGAGGAACTCGCCGGTGGCGACGAACTCGTTGAAGGCATAGGCGATCTGCAACAGCATCGCGCCGGCCTGGATCAGGCACAGGGTACACCAAGTGCCGATCAGGATCGGCTGGATGATGATGAAGGTCACCGAGACCACGCCGAGCGGCACGATCAGCACGCCGAACGAGGCGACGATCCAGGGCATGGTGCGCCAGCGGTTGGCCGCACCGATGAAGCCGAGCAGGATCTCCAGCATGTAGACGATGCCGCCCAGTCCGGCATCGGGTACCGGCCACGCCTCGGAGGCTTCGGAGGTGATGATGTCTTCGGTGCCGTTGAGCCCACCGCGGGTACCGTCGAAGAACGGGTCCCATACGGCATCGATATGGCCGAGCTGGTAGGCGGCGAGATAGCGCGAGACGAAGAAGCCGATGAAGGCCAGCACGATGATTGGCATGCGCTGGAACCAGCTCGAGGGATTGTTGTTCCAGCCTGGCGGCGTGGTGGGGCCGGTCATCGCCGCGGCGGGCGATATTCCCGGCGCCGGTCGCACCATCGCGGCAAAGCCGATGGCCAGGGTGCCGACGATGGTACCGTTGAGGTAGGCGGCGGCACTTTCGCTCCAGAACACCAGCGGGGCGAACAGCACCCACAGCCCGATTGCGGCGCATACCCAGCGCGCCCAGCTCAGCTTCAACGACAGCGAAAGGGCGCCGAACAGTGCCAGCAACAGGCCCGAGGCCATATCGCTCACGGCCATGCCGCCGCCATAGCCGAGCGTGGCGGGGGAGACCACCAGCCAGGCACCCAGGGCGACGTTGAAGAAGTGCGCCCACAGGAAGCGGTAGTGCTCGCGCTGGGCGTGGGCCTGATAGTCTTCGAGCACCCGCTCCGGATTGACGCCCTTCTCCTCGGCCTCCTCGATCCAGTCGGGCGGGGTGATGCCGTTGGCCTGGTACCAGTCGTGGGGATCGGCGAGCAGATTGTCGACCATGGCCTCGAGCGTGTCGAAGACCTGATGGTGGGGCTCCCAACCCAATTGCTCCCGAGCGCGGCGGATATCGAGTTCGTAGTGGTCGTCGGCCATGTCGATCATGAACGGCCGGATGAAGGGTTTCTCGCCCTTGTCGAAATCGTCCGGTACCAGCGGTTCGCTTTTCTCCTCGAGTAGCGCGCCGGTCTTGGCCAGCGGTTTCGGCATTACCACGGTTTTCCACTTCTTCTTGCCGTGGATCAGCTCACCGAGCCGGTTCTGCAGCGCCTCGTAGCTGACGGCGTGCTCCTCACCGATGAGAATTTCGTTGCGCTCGGGCAGTTCGCGACGGCGGTCGATGGTGCGGCGGAAGGCATCGATCATGTCTTCCTTGTGCACGCAGGCCTGGCCGGCGTTGGTGTTGCCCGAATAGAAGTGGCTCTTGAAGGTATGCTCGTAGATTCGCGCGATCTGGTGTGAAAGTGTGGGTACGCTGGTTTTCTCGTCGTACATGCCGGCGAGCCGCAGCAGGGTGTAGGGCATGCGGGCATGTTGGCGAATCACTTCTTCGGTGCGCGCCTTGGACTGCGGGTAGGGCCAGGTGGGGCCGATCGGGGTCTCTTCGCTGACCCGATGGCCTGGCACCTGCGGTTCGTGTACCAGCATGGTGCTGGAGTAGACGAAGCGCTCGACGTTCATGCCTTCGAGGGCGTCCAGCAGGTTTCTGGTGCCTTGCTCGTTGACCTTCTCGTAGAGTGGCGACTCCTCGCCGGTGAAATCGAAATAGGCGGCCAGATGCACCACTGCGGCGATGTCGCGGCCGTTTCGCTCGGCGATCTTGTCCATTGCCTCACGGATGGATGCGACGTCGGTCAGGTCGAATTCGTAGCTTTCGTCTGCCTCTTCCGCTTCGCTCCGGTCCAGGGCGATGATCCGGTAGTCGTCCTTGAGGCTATGGGTCAGGGCGGTCCCCACACCTCCCGACGCTCCGGTGATGATGACCAGCGGTTTCCTTCGGGTTGCCACTTCCTTGTCCTGCATGGCCAGGGTTCCCTCCTCGCTGCTGCATTGAAGCGCCTTCGCGCTACTGCACATTCAAGCTAGTCGGGTTTGGGCCGTCACAGCAAACGCGACTTGTCGCCTCGCGCGTTTCTCAGTACAAGAAAGAGAGGCATGCGCTGGTCGTTATGGCCGCTTGTCGTATCGTCAGGAAGGGAAAAGGAGTTTCTTGCTCATGAAGAGTGTCGTTGCCATTCGCCACGTTGCCTTCGAGGATCTCGGCATTTTCGAACCGATTCTCGAGGAGTTCGGCTATCGGATTCGCTACCTCGACCCGGGGCTGCTGGGGCCGGATGCCCTCGAGGCGCTGGACGTCGACAGCCCCGAGCTGATGGTGGTGCTTGGCGCACCCATCGGGGCCAACGACGATGCGCTCTATCCTTTCCTGTCCGCGGAGCTGGACGCCATTCGCCATCGTCTCGACTCGGGACGTCCGCTGCTTGGCATCTGCCTCGGTGCCCAAATGATCGCCCGGGCGATGGGCGGCAGAGTGTTTCGCATGCCGCAGAAGGAGATCGGCTTCGCCGATGTCTCGTTGACCCGCGACGGCCAGGAAGGGCCGCTGCGCCATGTCGGTAACCCGGACGTCGTGCTGCACTGGCATGGCGATATGTTCGAGACGCCGCCCGGCGCCACACGCCTGGCGTATAGCCACGCCTGCTCCCACCAGGCCTTCGCCGTGGGCGAGCAGGTGCTTGGCCTTCAGTTTCACCTCGAGGTGGACCCCGCCAGGATCGAACCGTGGCTGATCGGTCACGCCGCCGAGCTGGCAGCGGCGGAAATCGATCCGGTAGAGCTGCGCGAGCAGGCCGTACGCTACGGCCCCGGGCTCAAGCAGCGTGGGCAGCAGGTCCTGCGCGAGTGGCTCGCGACGACGGAAGCGGCCTACGGCATCGAGTAGCGACCACTCCGTGAAATGGCGCGCCGGGGTCAGCCCTGGCGTTTCTTCAACTGCTCCTTCAATTGCTTGGGCACCTGCTTGATGATCAGGCGATCCTGGTTCTCGTCGTACTCGATACTGGAACCGAGCAGATGGGAGTCGAAGCTGATCGACATGCCGCCGGCGCGCCCGGTGAAGCGGCGGAACTGCCGCAGGGTGCGCTTGTCGGGCGGAATCTCGGGGGAGAGGCCGTAGTCGGCGTTGCGAATATGGTCGTAGAAGGCCTTGGGCTGCTGCTCGTCGAGTAGCTCGGAGAGCTCCTCCAGGGTGATCGGCTCGCCGCGGCCGGCCTGCTCGTTGGCATAGTCGATCAGCGCTTCGGTCTTCTCCCGGCTCTGCTCCTCGGGCATGTCCTCTTGCTCCACATAGTCGCTGAAGGCCTTGAGCAGCGCGCGGGTCTCGCCGGTGGCGTCGATGCCCTCGGTGGCGCCGAGCACGCCGGCCAGGTCCTCGGAGAGCTTCTTGCCGCCGCGGTCGTGAATCCACGATAGGTAGTGCCGGGAAGCGGCGCCGTCGCGCCACTGGGTCAGGTTGATGCGCAGACCCAGACTCATGCGTGCCAGGTTGAGCTGGGTGGCGGGTACGACTTGTAGCGAGTCGGTGACACCGAACCCTTCGCGCTGATGCAGCAGCGCTAGGGCGAAGTAGTGCGTCTCGCCCTGACGGTAATCGATGCACAGCAGATGGCCCGAGACCGAGAGGTGGGCATCGACCACGGGCAGCAGTCGCTCGGCGGCCTCGCGGGTGAAGCCTGTGAAATCGCGCTTGCCGTCGAGATAGTCGGCCAGGATGGTGGCGAGCCCGGCAGACGCCTCGGCCTGGTCGTCGCTTGCGGTCACGAAGTGCCCCCAGGCCTTGGTCTTGGCATGGTAGGCATCGTGGAAGCGCGAGAGCAGCTCCTCCAGCAGTGCCGTGGTCGTCAGCTCCGCGGTAGCCGGCTTCAGGCTGGCGGGCTGGTCGCTTCCGGCCTTGTCGATGTCGTGAACGATGCAATGCTGTATCGGCATGACTTGTGATCCTGCGAAGCGAAGGGAGGCTGCGAGAGGGCACGGGAGGGCTGTGCCGGCAAGCAGAAGGGCGAATCATACCCGGCTCATGGGCCAGTTCAACCCAGGGGACGGCTCATACCAAGAGCCGGACGGGCGACTCAGGCCCTGGCGACGATCGAGGAAGGGGCTTCACCTGCTACTACCACGCAGTTGCGTCCACGGGCCTTGCCTGCGTAGAGCGCGTCATCGGCGCGTTGCAGCGCCAACTCGAGTCTCGCCTCATTGGGTTCGACCTGGCTGATGCCCACCGTTACGGAGAGATGCTGGCCTTCATCGAGCATCGGCAGACGCAGCGATGTCACCTTGTGGCGCAAGCGTTCGGCGATGAAGGTCGCGGTTTCGAGGTCTGCCTGGGGCAGGGCGATGACGAACTCCTCGCCACCGTAGCGGCCGATGATGTCCGTCTCGCGCAGCATCGAGGCGCAGCATGAGGCGACGGTGGTCAGCACCAAATCGCCGGTGGCATGCCCGTGGTGATCATTGAGTGTCTTGAACAGATCGATATCGACCATAAAGATTGCCAGAGGCGTGCCTTCACGTTGTGCCCGGCGGAATTCGCGCTCCGCCAGCTCGAAGAAGTGACGCCGGTTGGCAATGCCGGTCAGCGGATCGGTACTGGCCATGTGGCGCAGCTGAGCTTCGAGCAACTGGCGCTCTTCGATCTCCTTTTGCAGCTTGCGGTTGACCTCGCGTTCCGCCACCAGCAGGGCGAACTGCTTGCGCTGGAGTCGGTTGAGGCGACTATAGGTCAACCAGCCCATCAGGTTGGCGAAGGAGAGAATCAGGATACTGCTGACCAACATGCCGGGAGAGAGGGGCTTCCACAGCGCTGCCACCAGAATGAAGCCACCCGCCAGGTAGCCGTTCCAGGCCAATATCCACGGCAGGCGGTTGGGCACCAGGAGATAGATGGCCAAGCTTGATACCGCCACGCTTGAAATATGCAGGCCCACGCTGCCGGGATGCAGCAGGATGGATAGCAGCAAGCCGGAGATGGCGATGAAGTACACCAGGTTGAGCGGCCTGGGGCGATGTGCCTGGGCCGGCTGACGGCCGATCAGGCGTGCCAGTGCCAGGCAACTGAGCGCCACGACGAGGCGGATCAGCAGCAGGGCAAGCAGCTGTAGGCTCGCGCCGAGCAAGATGTAGTCCGCTGCACCGAACAGCAGAAAGATACCTGCAATGATCCACAAGGCATACCGCAACTGCTGTGCGTCCTGCAACTGCATGGTACGGCGATACAGGGCTTCCAGCGCCGAGTCCTGGAACTCGTCACGCCAGTCGAGCGAAGCCCCCTCCCCAGCCTCGTTCTTGCCAGCAGTCATGTAGTGTTCCCTTGAAAGGAGGCGTCAGGGTCGTGACGCCCTCCAGCGGAGCTTCTTGGTTATTGCCTTGCCCTGTGACTCTTCTATTACTTTTTGTTACGTGGAGTCAGTCTCTAAAGAATGGCCAATAAAGCCGGCGGGTGCCAGTCGCGACTATGCCAAAACGCTGCGGTAGGAAAAATAATGACGTGTGAGTGACAGAAGTGGGCGTTGGGCTTGTTCGATAAAGAGTAAGGAATATACATTTATTTCAATGAGATATCTCGACGCATGTTGCTCGTCGAGGCGATCGGACCGACCATGGGTCCGCGTGCCGGGGCGAAGCCGAAGAAGCCAAGTATGCTTCGCTCCAGAGATTTCACGCTGTGTGCACGATACCCGCTGCGTACACGATAATGGTGCTCCGTCACGGCTTGAGGCGATAGCCGGTACGGAAGATCCAACTGATCACCGCCAGTGCGACGCCGAGGAACAGCACGATGATGGCCAGGCTGGCCCAGATGCTGACATCGCCGGAGCCATAGAAACTCCAGCGAAACCCGCTGACCAGATAAACCACCGGATTGAGCAGGGTCACGGCTTGCCAGAAGGGCGGCAACATGTCGATGGAGTAGAAGGTACCGCCAAGGAAGGTCAGCGGTGTGACGATCAGCAGCGGCACCAGTTGGAGCTTCTCGAAGCCGTCGGCCCAGATACCGATGATGAAGCCGAGCAGGCTGAAGGTCAGCGCGGTGAGCATCAGGAACAGCAGCATCACCAGCGGATGCTGAATCGAGAAGGGGACGAACAGGCGCGCCGTGACGAGTACGATCAAGCCCAGGATTACCGACTTGGTAGCCGCCGCGCCGACATAGCCAAGCACGACCTCGAAATAGGAGATCGGCGCCGAGAGGATCTCGTAGATGGTGCCCGAGAAGCGCGGAAAGAAGATGCCGAACGAGGCGGTAGAGACGCTCTGGGTCAGCAGCATCAGCATGATCAGCCCGGGCACGATGAAGGCACCGTAGCTCACTCCGTCCACCTCGCTGATACGCGAGCCGATGGCGGCGCCGAACACCACGAAGTAGAGCGAGGTGGATACTACCGGCGAAACGATGCTCTGCAGCACGGTGCGCAGGCTGCGGGCCATCTCGGCCAGGTAGATGGTCTTCACCGATTGCAGGTTCATGCGCTCTCCCGTACCAGGTTGACGAAGATCTCCTCGAGCGAACTCTGCCGCGTATGCAGGTCCTTGACGCGCACGCCGGTAGCCTCGAGATCGGCCAGCAGCCCGGCGATGCCGGTGCCTTCGTCCTGGCGGGTGGCGTCGTAGGTGTAGACCAGCGCATGGCCCTCGTCGGCCAGCACGAGATCGTGGCCGGCGAGGGCGGCGGGCACGGCCTCGAGCGGCACGGCGAGGTGCAGTGTCAGCTCCTTGCGCCCCAGCTGGCGCATCAGCGTTGCCTTCTCCTCCACCAGTACCAGCTCGCCACGACGGATCACGCCGATGCGGTCGGCCATCTCCTCGGCTTCCTCGATATAGTGAGTGGTAAGGATGATGGTCACGCCCTGGTCACGCAGGCCGCGCACGACCTCCCACATCTCGCGCCTGAGCTCCACGTCGACACCGGCGGTGGGCTCGTCCAGGAACAGCACCTGCGGCCTGTGCGACAGCGCCTTGGCGATCAGCACCCGACGCTTCATGCCACCGGAGAGCTCCAGCAGGCGATTGTCGCGCTTGTCCCACAGGGTGAGTGCGCGCAGCACGTTCTCGATGTGCCCCGGATCCTTGGGCTTGCCGAACAGCCCGCGGCTGAAGCTGACCGTATCCCATACCGTGGTGAAGGCTTCGTTGGTCAATTCCTGGGGTACCAGGCCGATGCGCTCTCGGGCTTCGCGATACTGGGTCACGTTGTCGAAGCCGTCGACCTTGACGCTGCCGCTGCTGGCATTGACCAAACCGCAGATCACGCTGATCAGGGTCGTCTTGCCGGCCCCGTTGGGACCGAGCAGGGCGAAGATCTCTCCGCGGCGAATGGTCAGATCGACCTCCTTCAAGGCCTGAAAGCCGTCGCGGTAGGTCTTCGAGAGCTGCTCGACCTGGATCATTGGCGTCGCGCCTTCGGCGTTACCGTTGGCGGTGCTGCTCTGTTCCGGCATCGTGGTCGGGTTGGCTGAAAGGGTCATGCGGCGTCCCTATTGGCGAAAGAGCGAGTCGACATGCCCTATCCTAGCGTGTCGAGGCCCCCAGCACAGGGCCTATGAAAGGAAAAGCCGCCGGTGAGGGCGGCTTTGGAGACGGTAAGGGCACCGCCGGTTGAGTCGCGCTTCAGCTGCGGCTGGTGATTTCCAGCAGATGATAGCCGAACTGGGTCTTCACTGGACCATGGACCTTGTTCAGCTCGCCGGAGAACACCACCTCGTCGAACTCACGCACCATCTGGCCCGGGCCGAAGCTGCCCAGATCGCCACCCTGACGGCCCGAAGGGCAGGTGGAGTACTCGCGCGCTACTTCGGCGAAGTCGCGACCGCCCTCGATCTCGGCCTTGAGGGCCTCGCATTTCGCTTCGTCGCTTACCAGAATATGCCGTGCAGTTGCCCTGGCCATGCCGTGCTCCCGTGAGGTTGGTTGGTGTCAGTGCGGCGAGCATAGCATGGGAGCCATGCTTCGCGTACTCACCCCTTATTCGATCATCCTCCCACGCCGAACCTGAGTCGCAGGTTCTGCAGGCCCTCAAGCTCCATGCGCACTTCATCCGAGAATATCGGGTGGCCATGCAGGCGAATGGTGACCGTGGCATCGGCGCCGCGATAGCTGACCTCCGCGCGGATGGTGGCCTGGGTACTGAGGGGGGCCAACGGGTCGTACTCGATGCGCTGTACCTCCAGGGCGGTCAGTCCTCGTGCATCGAGCTGCTCATCGATGGCCTGCTTGACGACATGGCCGTAATAAACGTAGAGGCCGCCATAGGCCAGGGCAGCGATGAAAATAAGCGAGATGAGTCGGCCCAAGAGTGTCTCCTTCGTATGACGTTGATATCGGCTAGGTTCTGCGCTCGTCGCGTGTCGAGGCCAGCAGCACCCGATCCATGCCGCGCGTGGTGAGCAGTCGCTTCAGCACGCCGAACAGGTGGGTGGGCAGGGTCACATGATAACGCGGTTTGGGGCGCCGGCTCTCCAGGGCGTGGATCAGCTTGTCGACCACGGCAGCGGGACCCAGGGTGAAGGCACCGCCGGAAGAGCCTTTGCGGCCCGCCAGCCGGGCTTCCACGGCGCGATAGGTATCGCGGTGGTAGCTGTGATCGGCATCGATGTTGGCCTTGAAGGCGCGATAGGCGTTCTCGCGGAAGCGGCTGGCGATAGGGCCTGGTTCGATCAGGCTGACATGGATACCGCTGCCGTGAAGCTCCTGGCGCAGGGTATCGGTCAAGCCCTCCAAGGCGAACTTGGAGCACACGTAGGCGCCACGATATGGCAGTGCGGCGAACCCGAGCACCGAACTGTTCTGCACGATGCGCCCGCTGCCTTGCTCCCGCATCACCGGAATGATCCGCGTGGTGAGTTCATGCGTGCCGAGCAGGTTGGCTTCCAACTGAGCGCGCAGCACCTCCCGGGAAAGATCCTCCACCGCGCCCGGCTGGCCGTAGGCGGCATTGTTGAACAGTGCGTCGAGCCGCCCACCGGTGCGCTCCAGCACCTGCGTAATGCAGCTTTCGATCGATTCGCTGGAAGCCAGCTCCAGGGGCAGGGCTTCGAGCCCCTCTGCCTGAAGCCGTGCAAGATCCTCCTCGCGGCGAGCGGTGGTGAAGACGCGCCAGCCGCGTTGCGCCAAGGCATGTGACGCGGCATGGCCGATGCCGCTGGAGCCGCCGGTCACCAATACGCTGGGTGGCGTAGCACCGCTGGAGAGTGGGGAACGGCGACTCATGGCAGGGGAATCTCGTTGACCTTCTTCGGCACCTGGTAGCCGCGCTGAACCGCTGGGCGGTTGGCAATCCCGACGTACCAGCGCTTGACGTTCGGATAGTCGGCCAGATCGATGCGTTGCCACTCGTAACGCGACACCCAGGGCCAGCAGGCCATGTCGGCAATGGTGTATTCGTCGCCGGCCAGGTAGGTGTTATCGGCCAGCCGCGCGTCCATGACGCGGTAGAGACGTTGGGCCTCGCCATGGAAACGCTCCTCGGCGTAGGCTGCCTTGCCGGGCTTGAAGTGCAGGAAATGGTGGGCCTGGCCAAGAAGGGGGCCAAGGCCACCCATCTGCCACATCAGCCACTCCAGGGTGCGGTAGTGCTTCTCCGGCTCGCTGGGCAGGAAACGTCCGGCCTTCTCGGCCAGATAGATCATGATGGCGCCCGACTCCATCAGGGCGATGCCGGTCTCGTCATCGCGAATGGCGGGAATCTTGTTGTTGGGGCTGACCGCGAGGAAGGCTGGCTCGTGCTGCTCGCCCTGGGTGATGTCCACGGCGTGGGTGCGGTAGAGCAGGCCCAGTTCCTCGAGCAGGATGGAAACCTTGCGCCCGTTGGGAGTGGTCCAGGTCCAGAGGTCAATCATTGCGGTGTCCTTGCGCCTGAGGGGCAGCTTTCACGAAGTAGGCTGTCACGAAGTGCCTATGGGAAGTCTGCCAAGACCATACCACTCCAGCCAGACTCGGGGGTAACGGCCCAGTCGTCCTCGCCAGAGCCAAGCCAGCAGCTACGCTGAAGGAACATGCACCTTCGAACCTGCGAGGCCTGCCATGCATCTGCGAGGGTCCTGCCACTGCGGAGCGGTAACGTTCGAGCTCGAATCGCCACACCCGTATCCCTACCAGCGCTGTTACTGCTCGATCTGCCGCAAGACCGCGGGAGGCGGGGGTTATGCCATCAATCTCGGTGGCAGGTACGACACGCTACGGGTAACGGGAGAGGAGGTCGTCTCGATCTATCATGCGCTGATCGATGGCCAGCCGAGTTCCGGTGAGCGGCACTTCTGTTCCCGCTGCGGCAGTGCCCTGTGGGTCTTCGACCCGAGCTGGCCGGAGCTGGTGCATCCTTTCGCTTCGGCCATCGATACGCCTTTGCCGGTACCGCCAGAACGGGTTCATCTGCTGCTGGACAGCAAGGCCAGTTGGGTGGAGCCGGAAGTGAAGCCACGCGACAAGTGTTTCGATCACTACCCGCAAGAGAGCCTGGCGGAATGGCACGAGCGCCTGGGGCTTGTCAGGTAGGCGGGAGCCCTTGAGAATGGCCGCCGAACGGCTTCCAGGCGAGCCGCAGCGATGGCAAGGGGGGATCATGAAGCGAGAACACGTGCTGAGGACGTGGCTGGCGGCGTTGGCGCTGCTGGCCGTGGCCGGCCCTTTGGCAGCGAGTTCGCCGGAGGAACCCGAGATCGCAGGTAGCATGATGGGGTTGCTGGACGGTCAGGAGCGCGAGTGGTTCATCGTGCGTCAGGGAGCCGACTCCAATGCTACCTTCACCGAGCTTGGCGATCACATCAAGATAGATCTCGTCGGCTTCGTCGCGCCGGACGACTGGCGAGTGAGAGACTCGCTATCCCTCAGCATCACCCTGGAAGATGGTGAGGTCACACAGTTCGACGTGCTGCATGCGATTGGCGCAACTGCCATGCCGCCGGTATTCACTTCCGACCATGCCGCGCTCAATCTGACTCTTGATACTTTTAACGTGGAAGGCGTCAGAGCGCGCGTTTCAGGCAGGGTGCAGGGCATTCTGGCGTTGCAGAAAGCGTTGGATGAGGAACCCAGCGTGGACGAGGGTATCGGCATTTCGGTGGAGTTCGATGCCGAAGCATCCCGCCTGGAATACTGAACAGCGCTTTTCTCGTCTCACCGCGTTGCTGGCCGAGTGGCAGCCATGGTGGCAGCCGACACCGTTCACCTATCGCCTACCGCCGTGGCCGGCTGGCTTCTCCGCGCGGATCGAGGCGCTGCTCGAGCTGAATGACGAACAGGTGGCCCGGCTGCAGGCCAACCCCTGGCAGCAGTCGCCGCTGTGCGGCTGGCTGCCGGTCGATGAACTGGCCGCGCTGGTACGCCTGACACCGCTCGATGCCGCTCCGTTGTCGTTACCTGACGCATGGGGCAGCCACGTGAGCGGCCGCAAATGGCAGCAGATCGAAACGTTCCTCCAGCACCTGCGCGTGGCGCCGCACGACCTTTTGCTGGACTGGTGCGCAGGCAAGGGGCATCTGGCTCGTGCCTTGGCTCACTGTCACGCCGCGGAGGTCTCCGCCCTGGAGTGGCAGGCTCCGCTATGCGAGGAGGCCCGGCGTCTGGCAGCACGGCAGCAGGTATCGGTGAGGGTCCAAGAACAGGACGTACTGGCCCCCGACGCGAGTCGTTTTCTCTCTTCCAGGACTCACGCCGTCGCCCTGCATGCCTGTGGCGATCTGCATCTACGGTTGCTCGAGCTGGCGGCGGCATCGGGTAGTGCGGTCAGCCTGGCGCCCTGTTGCTACCACCGTACGCGGGACGAGCGCTATCGTCCCGTATCGAAGCGGGGCCGTGAACTATGCCAACGCCACGGCCTGCGGCTCGACCGCCACGACCTGGCCCTGGCCGTTCAGGAAACCGTCACCGCGCCACTGGGAGTGCGTCGTCGTCGTGAGCAGGCCAATGCCTGGCGGCTTGGCTTCGACGAGCTGCAGCGCGAGTTACGCGGCGAGGACAGCTACCTGCCGGTGCCCAGCCTGGCCTATGGCCGCTTGCCCGGACGCTTCGATGCGTTCTGTCGCTGGGCGGCGCATGGCAAAGGGCTCGAGCTGCCGGGCTCCCTCGATCTGGCACCCTATGAGCGGGCGGGCTGGAAGCGCCAGGCAAAGGTGAAACGGCTGGAGCTGGTACGCCATCTATTCCGTCGGCCGCTCGAAGTGTGGCTGGCATTGGATCGGATTTCACTGATGGAAGAGGCCGGCTTTACCGTAGAATTCGGCACTTTCTGCAACGCGGAATTGACGCCGAGAAATCTGTTCATCCACGCCAGGAAAGCTTAATCTGGAAGCAGTAGGTGAGGTCCTGCTTTCCGCTTAGCCACATCTGCCGATAACGATTATAACGACGCCTGCTTTGGGTCCTGGCAACACGCTGCGCGTGGCTGATCCTGGCGAAGACGTCGACATGCAAGGGAACCGAGCTGTGAACGAAGGTAACTCGGCGGCGTCTTTCGACGACGATCTGGGCTGTCTGCTGCATGAATTACCCCTGCCGGTTCTGGTGGTTCGGGCTCGGCAGGGCTGGCGTTTGCTGTATGCCAACGACGCTGCTCGCTGCCACTTCGGACTCGTCGGCAGGGTCGTGGAGCAGGATCTCCTGCAGCTCGTGGGCGATAGCGAGCGCCAGGCGCTGGAGGCGGGGGCCTCCGCCCTGATACAGGCTGACCTCACCGAGACGAAATTCGCGTATCGGGGAGGCAGCGGCAAGCCGCCTTGTGAGGCGGTTCTGCGACGCGCTACCTGGCAACGCCAGCCGGCATGGCAGTTGACCCTGATTCCTCAGCAGGATGCGGCATGCCCCGGCCGGGCGTCTTTTTACGAGCAGATGTTCAACACCAACCCGGCGGTCAAGCTACTGATCGACCCCGTGGATGGAGGCATCGTCGATGCCAACGATTCGGCGGTGGCCTTCTACGGCTATCCTCTCGATGTCCTCAAGCAGCTCAACATCACCGATATCAACTGCATGGATCCCGACGAAGTCCGGGCCGGAATGGCCAAGGCCGAATCCTGCCAGCAGCTGTTCTTCGAGTTCCGTCATCGTCTTGCCAACGGCGAGATTCGTGACGTCCACGTCTATTCGGGACCAGTATTGCTGAACGGCCACGAGTACCTGCACTCGATCATCGTCGACGTCACCGACGAGAAGCGCTACTACGCCCAGCTCGAAGCCTACAACAGTCTGTTTCACAACCTGCCCGTAGGCATCTATCGTCACACGGCAGGGCCGCGGGGGCACTTCACGGCGGCCAATCCCGCCATGCTGCGCATCTTCGAGGCAGACTCTTACCCGGCGCTCTTCGCCGCGCGAGTCTCTTCCTTTTACGCGTGCCCCAAGCAGATCAGGGCTTTCATGGCAGACCTCAAGCGTGACGGTGCCGTTGTACGCCGTCCGTTGCGGTTGCGCACCATGAAGGGCCGCCTCATCCATGCCGAGGTGACCGCCTATCGCCAGACGGAGGCGGATGGCACGGCGGAATTCAGCGGTATCGTCGAAGACGTGACGGCGCAGCATGCCGCACAGCTCAACCAGGACAGGTTGACGCATCTGCTCGATGCCTCGCCGGATATTGTCGCTATTGCCGATGCCGAGCAGCGGGTGGCATACATCAACAAGGCGGGGCGCGAGCTGCTCGGCGCCTTGCCCGAGGCGCTGCCGGATGCGTTGGCCACGGCGCATCCGCTGTGGGCGTGCCGGCTCATCCAGGAACAGGGCATTCCTTACGCACTGGAGCATGGCCATTGGTATGCGGAAACGGCAGTGAGGACGTGTGATGGCGAGATTCCCGTTTCGCAATTGATCGTCGCCCGACGTGACGAAAACGGTGTGCTGGATAGCATCGCGACTATCATGCGTGACATCAGCCAGGCCAAGCGCTATCAGGCCGAACTGGAATATCACGCCGGCCACGACCCCTTGACCGGCGCCGTCAACCGCAATCGCTTCATCGACCTGTTGACGCGTGAACGACAGAAGGCGCATCGAGAAAGCAAGCCCCTGAGCCTGGTCATGTTCGACATCGACCGCTTCAAGCACGTCAACGATTCCTTCGGCCACAGCGTGGGTGACATGGTGCTGAGCAAGCTGGTGCGAACCTGCGGTGCACTGCTACGCGAAGTCGACGTGCTCGCCCGTTGGGGTGGGGAGGAGTTCATGCTGCTGTTGCCCGACACTCCGTTGGCCGGGGCCGTGACGTTGGCTGAGCGTCTGCGTCGGGCAGTGGAGAAGGAGAACTTCAGCCCGGTACCCGGCATTACCAGTAGTTTCGGCGTTGCCGAACTGGGGCCTGACGAGCCGGAATCCCAGTGCTACAAGCGTCTCGACGAAGCGCTCTACCGGGCCAAGGACGAGGGACGCAACCGAGTCTGCATGGCCGAGTCGGCTGAGGATGTTGCCGAGCAGCCCAAGGCCCGGTAGCCCTGGGCCCCGCGCATGTCTGCGCTCAGCGCTTCACCTCCAGATGGAGCTCGACGGTGCGCAGCAGTCGCTGACGATCGATCCAGCCGCTGACGCGTCCATTCTCCATGACCGGGATCTGGTTCAGGCCATGTTCGTTCAGTAGCTGCAGGACCTCGTCGGCTTTGGCGCCGGGTGCGACATGATACAGCTTCTCGACGGGCGTCATGATGTCTGCAACCCGGGTGATGGGCCACTGGGCCTGTTCCACGCGACGCGTATCGCTGAGTGAAACCAGTCCCACCACGTGCGCGGTATCGGTGCCGATCAGGAAGGCTCGGCGGCCGGACGGCAGCACGTCTTGATACAGCCAGGCCTCGATAGAGCGCTGCGCATCGACCAAAGGAATATCGGTCTCGGCCAGGTCGCGGGCCCGGACTCCGGCCAGGCGCTCCCGTAGCATGTGCATGCGGCCCTGGGCCTGAGTCATGTTGAGCAGGAACCAGGCGATCAGCATGATCCAAAGCCCGCCAACCAGATTGCCTGCCGCCATGTTCCAGATGGCCAGGCCGAACAGGCCGTAGGCCACCAGTTTGCCGCTGGCAAAAGCCATCTCGTTGCTCTTGCGAGAGTCGCCGGTCCACTTCCAGACCAGGGCGCGCAGGACGCGACCGCCATCCAGGGGAAAGCCGGGAATGAGATTGAAGATGGCGACCACGAGATTGATCGTGGCCAGCCAGCCCAGTGCCACCGGGACCGGTTCATGCCAGCCGCTGGTCATGGCGGCGAGCAGGGCGAAGCCGGCGGCCAGGACAAAGCTCACGATCGGCCCGGCGATGGCGATCCAGAACTCGTCGTCCGCCTTGTCGGGATCGCGGGTCATTTGGGCCACGCCGCCAAAGATGAATAGAGTAATGGCCGTGACGGGAACGCCACGCCGAATGGCCACGAGACTATGACCCAGCTCGTGAGCCACGATGGAGGAGAAGAACAGCAGGGCGGTCACCAGGGCGGTGAGCACGGCGGTCGTGATGCTCCAGTCAGGGTATTGGTTCTGGAAACCGGCGCTCATGGTCGTCAACAGAAGGGCGAAAATGATCAGCCAACTGATATGGACTTCCAGGCGAATGCCACGGAAATGGCCGAGGACCAGCACGGATTTGAACATGGCGCCTCCCCCTTTTTTTGTCAGCCTAGTTTGATCGGTTTGTTGCGTGAAAGCCAAGCCGTGCGGAGGGGAGGGGCAATTTCTCTGTTCAGGGGTATGTCGGGCACCTATCTTGAGCACAGGGTTCGATCAGAGGGAGCGGGATGACTCCAGGGAGGGGGGAGAATGCGTATGAGCGTGTATCGGGGGCGAAGTGGCTCACGCCAGGGCGTAGGTGAGAACGCAGTGAGGCGCCGGCGCTCGTTCATGCCGACGATACTAGGCGCAATGGTGCTGTTCGCTGTTGTCGTCCTGGCAGGAGGATACTGGCTGATGCTGTACATGCCAGCAGCGTCCTTTCGCGGCGAGCCGGCTTCGCTAAGCGAGGATGGCAAGGTTTTGAGCGAGCGCTTGCATCGCCACGTGCGTACCCTGTCCGAGACGATCGGCGAGCGTCACTATTGGCGCCCGGAAGCTTTGCAGGCCGCCGAGGATTATATCGAGCAGGCCTTCCAGGCAGCGGGATTGCGGCCGCAGCGACAGGCCGTGCCGACAGGGAGCCGGGTCTTCCATAATATCGAGGTGATCCTGCCAGGCGGCCAGCTGGCGGAAGAGGTGTTCGTGGTTGGCGCTCATTACGATACGGTGCGCGGCACGCCGGGCGCCGACGACAATGCCTCCGGTGTGGCCGTGCTGATCGAATTGGCGCGCCTGCTGCAGCAGGCCGAACTCGACCGCACGCTGCACCTGGTGGCATTCGTCAACGAAGAGATGCCTTTCTTCGGCAGCGCAGCCATGGGCAGCCTGCAGTATGCCCGGCAGGCCCGCGCCGAGGGGATGCATGTCGTTGGCATGATCTCGCTGGAGATGCTCGGCTATTTCAGCGACGAGCCCGGTAGCCAGGCGTATCCGTTCCCCCTCGACCGTTTCTATCCCGACCAGGGCGATTTCGTCGCCTTCGTCAGCAACCTTGAATCCCGCCGCCTGGTGCATCAGGTCATCGAGGCGTTTCGCCACCATGCCGAGGTTCCCTCTGAAGGGTTGGTGGCGCCTCCTCTGCTGGGCGACATACGGCGTTCGGACCACTGGGCCTTCTGGGAGATGGGTTTTCCCGCCATGATGCTGACCGACACCGCCAACTTTCGCAATCCTTATTACCACGGCCCTGACGATACCCATGATCGGCTGGATTACGCCACCATGGCCAGGCTCACCAAGGGCTTGGCGGCGGCGCTGGAAAGCCTGGCCCGGCGCTGATCGGAATGACGAAGCAGGCCTCGCCGCAGGCGAGGCCCAAACGAGAGAGAAGTTGCCACAGCGGCGCGAGCGGCGTCTGGTACGTTCAGTGATGGCGGCTGAACTGGCCGTGGGGGCTCTTTTCCATCAGCCTCTCGAACTCCCTGCCGCTCATGTGCAGCAGCGTCTCGTGATCGCCGGCATCGAAATAGATGTCCGGCTGATGGCGCAGCATGTCGTCGACGTAGACCTGCAGGCCGTAGGCTTGACCGACCGGCGTAGTGGCGCCGGGATCGCAGTCGCGGAAACGGCTGATGATCTCTTCCTCCGTAGCCAGCTCTACCGGTTCGTTGAACAGTTGCGCAAGGCTGTTGAGGTCGGCATCACAGGTGCTGGGCAGGACGGCGATCCGGTAGCCTGAACTGCCGTGCAGCATGATGGCCTTGGCAAGCTGTTCGCCAGTGATATGAGTCTGCTGGGCAATGCGACTCGCGCTGACTTCACGGTCGTGCCTAACCTCCTCGTAATCGATATCACAGGCTCTCAAATATTCCCGAAGGGTTGCCGGGATAGCCATGACTCTGTCTCCCTCGGCACGGCGGCCGACGTTGCGAGTAGCGCTTCCCTGCTACGGTTTTCCTTTGATCTCAGCATAGCGTCAACGGACACGATGAGCAGGTCGGCAAACGATGAACCGAAGGCGACGCTGCCAGCAGACAGCGAGGGGCTGCGACTGCGATGCCATACGCAGCATCGTCTTGATTAGGCATATTGCGTTGATACGACAACATGCATGGCCACGCAGGGCTGACCATACTGTGCCGTGTGGGCGGGCGAATGCGCTGGCCCGACTTCTCCGGATGGCCGACGGCTCTGGCGGGCGTCTGCCCGGACACATAACAACAGCAAAGAGGTTGCGTCATGAGCGAGATGCTTACCCCCTTACGAGAGCGCTGCACGCGGCTCTCGTCCTTTCCTTACTTGCTGGCGGCTGGGTTGCTGGCGATCTCCATGAGTGCGGCGAGCTGGGCCCAGCAGGATGACGAGGGCGAGCCTGAGGCAGCTGCAGCAGACCAGGCCGAGCAGACCGATGCCGAGCCGAGCGAAGAGGCCGAAGCGGTCGGGCAGGACGCCGCGGCACTGCGTGAGGAGTTGGAGGCACGCGAGCGTGAGCTGCGCAACGCCCAGCGTGAACTGAGTGCACTACGGGCACGTCTGCCAGCCGAAGAGGGAGGTGAGCTGGACCTCGATGGCGCGCTGCGGTCAGCCAGCGTCACATTGGGAGCGATTCGATCCACGCGAGCGGAACTGATGCGTGCCGGCGGTCGCGATGCGGCGCTGGAAGAGAGTATCGATGAACTGATCGCCGAGCTCGAGCGTGAGCAGCGGCTGGTGGCCCGGGCACAGGATGCCAACCTTTACCGGGTGCAGCGTGGCGACACACTGGCCGCCATAGCGGGGCGCTTCTACGGCAACCGCCAACGCTGGGAGGAGATACACGAGGCCAACCGGCACGTGCTGCCCAATCCTGATCTGGTCTGGCCGGGATTGACCCTGGTGATTCCTCGCTGAAGCCTTGCCTACCGCCGTTTCACGCAAACGGCGGTAGGCGCTAACCAACTGAAAGCCGCTCAATAGCGGTCAGGCAGGTAGGGAGTGGAATTGATACGTCGATGGGGAATGGTCGTGCTCGCCTTGCTCGCGCTCACGGCTTGCTCGGATCGTGAGGAAAAAGTCCGCCAGGCAACCTTAGCGGTGCTCGTCAACCAGGCCGAGCAGCTCGATGGCTCGCGTGTGGCGACACAGGGAGTGGTGCGGCATTTCGAGGATCCGCTGCATTACTGGATCGAGGACGAAGACCTGAATCGCGTGGAGATATTTCCCCACGAGCGTATCGCCCCTCATCTGGGTGAAACGGTGCGAGTCGTTGGTGTTTTCGAGTACTCTTCCGCGGAGGGACGGCGTGTGACGCTTGAAAGCGTCGAGCCGATCAAGACCCCCTAGGGTTGGCGCAGGGGAAGCGATTGACTCAGCGAGGGAGCCGCATGATCGGGTTCACCCAGCGGCCACAGCTGCCGCCATTGTCGACCAGAGTCGATGCCATCGACCTGGCCCGGGGTATCGCCATTGCCCTGATGATTCTCAGCCATGCGGTCAGCGGGCTGCTGGGTATTCGTCAGGTGCCGGATTGGGGCATGGTACCGATCCACCTCATCACCAAGTTCTCTTCCTCGTTGTTCATCCTGGTGTTCGGTGTTGCCCTGGCGGTGGCCTTCCTGCCCAAGGTCGGCACGCCCGACTGGCCCAGGCGACGGCTCAAGCTGATGCTGCGCGGGCTCGAGGTGATGTTCTGGTACAAGGCGCTGACTATCGTCGAGATGCTGCCGCTCTTCACGCCCGGGGACATACTCGACACGCTGCTCTACCAGCGCTTCGCCATCTGGGTCGAGATTCTTGGCTTCTATGCGCTGGCGCTGCTGTGGCTGCCTTGGGTGCTGCCGCTGTGGTGTCGCATGCCGCTGTGGTCGCGGTTGTTCGCTCCGGTGGCGGTGGGCGTGATCTCGGTGATGCTCGAACGCCACTTCCACTTCTGGGACAGCGTAATCCTCAAGGCGCTTTTGGTGGAAGATGCCGATCACTACACTTGGGGCCAGCTGGCGCGCCTGCCGCTGGTGATGCTGGGCCTACTGGTCGGCGAGGCCATTCTGCGCTGGTACGGCGAAATCACCACTCGCCGTCGATTGTTGGCAGGCCTGGCCGGGTTGGGAGCGCTGTTTCTGCTGGGCTTCGTGGTGCTTTCGTTGCCCGATTGGTATGCGGCGCTGATGGCCGTGGCCTGGAACGTCGGCAAGCATCCCCCGAGGTACCCTTCATGCTGTTCAGTACCGGCGGAGCACTGGTGATCATAGCACTGTGCCTGCTGGGTGGCAGCCGTGCGGCAAGATGGCTCAAGCCTCTTACCGTGATCGGTAGCGATGCCCTGCGCGCCTTCATCTTTCATATCGTGGTGATCTTCCTGATCTTCCGCTTGCTGCTGGGCGCTTGGCAGGTCTACAGCTATCCCCAGGTGCTGGGCATTGGCCTGGCACTGATTCTTCTCACTGCGGGCTGGATTGCCCTGGTGCGCTGGTACAGGGAGTGGAGTCGATGAGGAAAGAAGGGCTCTGGCCTAAAGGGCTCATCCGAGCGCTGTTGTTGCTGGCCATGGCGCTACCGTCGCTTGCCGCGGCGCAGCCCGGTTGGGCGGAGCAGGTCGACGCCTGGGTCGAGCCGCCTTGGGCCGAACGCCTGAAGGCGAGGCTGGCGCTGCTCGAAGCTGGCTTCGATGGTGAGCTTGGGGTGCACGTGCGGGACCTCGATACGGGGGCGCGCCTGGGCTGGCGGGATGGTGAACGCTGGTACTTGGCTTCGCTGGTCAAGCTACCCGTAGCGATAGAGTTGATGAGCCGTGTCGAGGCGGGCGAGATGTCACTCGAGGATCGCCTGACCCTGTTGCGCAGCGACTATGTCGACGGCGCCGGCTCCACCAACTGGGCGCCACCGGGCAGTGCCTTGTCGCTGCGTCAATTGCTGGAATCTATGCTGATCGTCAGCGACAACACGGCAAGCGACATGCTGATACGTCACTTGGGGCTGGAGAGCGTCAATCGCCGGGCTCGCCAGCTCACTCCTGCAGGTGGGCTGGGGCCGATCACCACCTTGGTGGACGTACGCCGCCATGCTTTTGCCAACTTGCACCCGAGCGTCTTCGAGCTGAACGGCATGGACTTCATCGAGCTGCGCAAGCGCCAGGACGACGCCGCCCGAGTGGCGTGGCTGCGCCAGCGCCTGGGCCTCGCCCCGCAGGAGTTGCTGCTGCCGAGCATCGATGCAGCTTTCCGCCTTTACTATGCCACCGATCTCAACAGCGGCCGGCTCGACGCTCTCGGTGACCTGCTCGAGGCGCTGGCCCAGGGCAGGGCGCTGGGGCCTGAGGGCACCGCCGAGCTGCTGGCGATCATGGCGCGAACCACCAGCGGTGAGCGCCGGCTCAAGGCCGGGTTGGGGCGCAACGTCCGACTGGTCCACAAGACCGGTACCCAGCATCGGCTCGCCTGCGATGCCGGTATCGCCACCCAGGGGCAGGGCGATGACGTCCGCCGCGTCATCGTCGTTGCCTGCGCCCGGGGCGAGCTCAGCCTGGCCCGCAACGAGCAGATACTCGCGGCAGTGGGGCGGGCCGTATGGGAGGCGGGGGCCTTCGAAGGGTGAGCGATGAGCATGCCCATTGGCCGCACTCTACGACCAACGTCTAGGTTCTGTTAACTGGTTTTACATTGACAGCCCCGAAGCGACTGACCTAGCCTTCATGACATCGAATGTTACCGGTAACAAGTCATGCCGACATTCGACACCTCGGGAGTCGTGCAAGCTTCCGGGAAAGATGAGACGTGCCAATTCACAACGATAAATCGACTGGAGTCCGCCATGACCACCATCTGGCGCAATACCCTCACGCTAGCCGGTGCCGCCACTCTCTCCCTGGGTATCGCTTACGCCCAGAGCCCCGATCTTTCCGACCCGCCTGCCATCGAGGGCGACGTGGTGGGCGATCACGGCAGTCATACCCTGCGTATGGGCATCGGCCTGGCCGAGAGTTCGCCGCAGTATCTTTCCGTGCAGTACTTCGCCGATATTCTCGAGCAGCGCAGCGAAGGGCGTATTTCCGTCAATGTCTTCCCCAACAGCCAGTTGGGCGATGACGTACAGATGATGGAGATGCTCCAGACCGGCTCGCTGGACATGACCTATCCCTCCTCGTCGCCGGCGACCACCTACGTGCAGGAGCTGGCGGTATTCGACCTGCCGTTCCTGCTGCCGACCCGCGAAGCGGCCATCGCGGTGATGCAGAGCGATACCGCTCAGCGCATGTTGGATGCCTTCGAAGGCACCGGTCTCAAGGCACTGACCTTCTCCGAGAACGGCTACCGCCAGCTTACCAACAGCGCGCGGCCGGTGGAGTCGCCGGAAGACGTGGCCGGCCTCGACGTACGTGGCCTGACCGTGCGTACCATGGAGAACCCGGTCCATCTGTCGATCTGGGAAACCCTCGGGGCCAATCCCACCCCGATGGCCTTCGGCGAACTGTTCTCGGCCATGGAGCAGGGCGTGGTCGACGGCCAGGAAAACCCCTGGAGCACCATCCTGACCTCTAACTTCCATGAAGTGCAGGATTACGGTTCCGAGACGCGTCACGTCTACACGCCGTTCATCATGATGATTTCCGAGCGCACCTGGGATCGCCTGGCGCCGGAGTATCAGGAACTGGTGCAGGAGGCGGCACGTCAGTCGGCCGAGTACGAGATTCAGCTCGCTACCGAGTACGACGATTGGTCACGCGAGCAACTGGAGGAGCGCGGCATGCAGATCACCCGTCTCAATGACGAGCAGATCGCCGCCTTCCAGGAAGCCGTGCAGCCGGTCTACGACCAGTGGGCGCCGCGTATCGGTGAGGACCTGATCGCCGAGATCCAGTCCATCGTTGAATCCGCCCAGTAATCTCTTCATCCGTCTGACTTGGCAGGGCAGGGGGCGTCCCCTTGCCCTGCACGGAGCGCTGCATGACTTCGCCCACCCAACTGCCTGACGAGGCCAGCGCCTACCTGGAAGATCCCAGGCGTGAGCCGCTCGAACTCGATATCGAGGAGCGCCGCGGCCCGGCGGTTTTCCGCTGGATGACGCGCCTCATGGAACACTTGATTGCGACGATTCTGGTGGCGCTGATCGTCTCTGTATCGGCTAACGTAATCGGCCGCTCGCTGTTCAATCGCTCGCTGCCCTGGGCCGATGAACTGGCGCGCATGCTGTTCATCTGGCTGATCTTCGTCGGTGCCGCGGCCGCTTTCGCTCGCTACGAGCACATCGCCGTGGATTTCCTGGTGCGCCGGCTCAAGCCGCGGGCCGCCTATCTGCTCTATTTGTTGCAACACCTGATCATTGCCGCGCTGATGGGCATCATGGTGTGGGGCGGTTACCTGGTGATGTCACGCTCCACCGGACGCACCGCCATCCTCGGCGTGCCCTGGAACCTGATCAACGTCTCGCTGGTACTTTGCTCGCTGTTCATCGTCGCGATGTCGCTATGGCGGGCCTGGCAGTGCCTGCGCCTTATCCGTGATCCGGCACAAGCCAACCGAACGGCAGGAGACTGAGCCATGCTGTGGATCTTCCTTGGTATCCTGTTCGCCTCCATCATCATGGGGCTGCCGATCGCTTTCGGTCTCGGTGTGGCCGCCGTAGTCATGGCCGTGCTCTCGGACATCCCTCTGTCGATCCTGATCGAGCAGTCGATCCGCGGCGTGAACAATTTCCCGCTGTTGGCCATCCCCTTCTTCATTCTGGTGGGGGAAGTGATGAGCAACGGCGGCATCGCCCGCCGGCTGATGGAGCTCGCCGGGGCCTTGGTCGGCTTCGTGCGCGGCGGGCTCGGGCAGGTGGCGATCACCGGCTCGATGTTCTTCGGCGGCATCAGCGGCTCGGCGGTGGCCGATACCGCCGCCACCGGCGCGATGATGATCCCGTCGATGAAGCAGCAGGGCTATACCGCCCCGCATGCCACCGCGATCAACACCGTCTCCTCGGTGATCGGCATCATCATTCCACCGTCGATCCCGCTGATCCTGTTCGGCATCGTCACCGAGACCTCGATCAGCCGGCTGTTCATCGCCGGCATCGTGCCGGGGTTGATGATCGGCTTTGCGCTGATGGTGACCACGTTCATCATGGCCAGCATCGAGCACGCCGGGCAGACCCGAAAATTCGAGCTGGGCCGCCTGTGGCAGGCGCTGAAGGCGGCGTGGCTGGCGCTGGTGCTGCCGGTGATCGTGATCGGTGGCATCCTCGGTGGGGTCTTCACCGCCACCGAAGCGGCCGTGGCCGCACTGCTCTATTCGCTGTTCATTTCGCTGGTGGTGTACCGCGAATTTCACCCTCGCGAGCTGTGGGGCATGCTGATCCGCACCGCGCGGCTGACCGGCATGGTGCTGCTGCTGCTGGCGTTCGCCACCGTCATTGCCTGGTTCCTGACCATCAACATGGTACCGCAGACCCTGGTGAGACAAGTCCAGGCCATCACCCAGGAGCCGTTCCTGCTGCTGCTGATAGTGGCCGGCCTGCTCCTGCTGGTGGGTTTCGTGATGGACCTGACGCCGGCGATGGTGATCATGGCGCCGATGCTGACGCCGATCGTCACCTCGGTAGGGGTCGATCCGGTCTACTTCGGCGTGCTGATGGCCTTCATCCTCGGCATCGGCCTGCTGACGCCGCCCGTGGGTACCTGCCTCTACGTGGGCTGCGGTGTCGGCCGGGTCACCATGGAACAACTGGTCAGGGCGATGCTGCCGTACTACGCGGCGCTGCTGGTGGTGTTGGTGGTATTGATCGCCTTCCCCGGAATCGTGACCTGGCTGCCCGACATGGCTGCAGTCCGTGGAAACTGAGTGCGGCAACTGACAACCGGGAGGTGTCGTGAAAACAACCTCATACCGCATCGTGGTGATGGGGGTGTCGGGGTCGGGCAAGTCGTGTATCGGCGCCTTGCTCGCCAGCCGCCTCGGCGTCGCGTTCATCGATGGCGACGATTACCACTCGCCGGCCAGCATCGACAAGATGGCCAACGGCATCCCGCTCGGCGACGAAGACCGTCGCGAGTGGCTGGAGACGCTGGCCGGCCTGATCGGCGACCACCGGCGTCGCGATGCCTCGCTGGTGTTGGCCTGCTCGGCGCTCAAGCGGCGCTACCGCGAACTCCTGCGGCGCGGCGACCCTGGGCTCATCTTCCTGTTTCTCGAAGGGGAGCGTGAACAGTTGCGCGAGCGCCTGTCGGCCCGGGAGGAGCACTTCTTTCGTGGCGAGGCGATGCTGGACAGCCAGCTTCACGATCTCGAGGCGCCCGATGCGCTGGAGGCAGTGGTGAGCAACATTGCCGCCACGCCTGATGCCATCGTGACGGCTTTTCTGGAGGCGAAGCCCGAGTGTCGCCCTAGCAGCGACTGAACGGGCGCAAATGACGGCAGGTGTGGTGCGACTCCGGTATCATGCCGGCGGGCGCCATCGGCATGCGCCAGGACCACCAGCTGCCAGTGGGGCACCGTGAAGAAGAAACGACCGACACTCCAGGATATCGCCGACCGGGTCGGGGCGACCAAGATGACCGTCAGTCGCTGCCTGCGCGATCCTTCGACGGTATCGGAAGGATTGCGCAAGCGCATTTTCGCGGTGGCGGAGCAGGTCGGCTACATTCCCAACCGCGCTCCCGATCTGCTTTCGCGCGCCACCAGCCACTCCATCGGCCTGCTGGTGCCGTCGTTGACCAACCAGGTGTTCGCCGACGTTCTGGTGGGTATCGAGAAGGTCACCGAGCCGCTCGGCTACCACCTCATGCTCTCTCACTACGGCTATAGTGCCGAACTCGAGGAGCGCAGCCTGGCCTCGTTGCTCTCCTACAACGTGGATGGCGTGATCCTTTCCGACAGCCACCATACGGCACGCACCTGTCGCATGCTCGAGACCGCCGGCATCCCCACCGTCGAGATCATGGATGTGCTGACTCCGCCGCTGCATCAGGCGGTGGGCTACGATAACGTGCAGGCCGCCTACGATATGGTCAGCGAGATGATTCGCCAGGGCCGGCGTCGAATCGTCTATCTCGCCGTACGACTCGACCCTCGCACCCTGCAGCGCGAGCAGGGCTATCGCAAGGCCATGGAGGAGCACGGCCTGCCACCGCTGACCCTGCAGCGCAGCCAGCGCTCCTCCTACACCGTGGGCGCGGCGCTACTGGGCGAGATCCTGCAGGAACATCCCGAGACCGATGGCATCTTCTGCACCAACGACGACGTGGCGGTTGGCGCCTACTTCGAGTGCCTGCGGCGCGGCATTCGGGTGCCTGAGCAGATGGGCATTGCCGGCTTCCACGGCCACGACATGGGTCAGGTGATGACTCCGCGCCTAGCCAGCGTCGTCACCCCACGGCAAGCGATCGGCGAGCGAGCGGCCAGGGAACTGCTGGCGCGCATCCAGGGACAGGCGACCCAGGATCGTGCCATCGACTTGGGCTACCGTATCGAGCCGGGGATGACCCTTTAGCGAGTTCACATACTCTCTTCGACGATGAGCTGTGGCTGCCCCTTCGAGCAGGGTTCGATGCGTGCGTTGACACGATAGACCCGCTGCAACAGCTCGGGGTGACGACCTCGGTGGTAGCGCCGCAGGCGATCAGGTGTCCGTTTTCCAGCACCATGGCTTCGTCGGTGAAGCGCAGCGCATGGCCCAGGTCATGCAGCGCCACCATGATCAGCATCCGGCGCTCGCGGGCGAGTCGGCGCAGTACCGTCAACAGGCCGATCTGGCGGTTGAGGTCCAGCGCCGAGGTCGGCTCGTCGAGCAGCAGGATCTCCGGCTCCTGCACCAGGGCCTGCGCGGCGCTAACGAGTTGACGCTGGCCGCCGCTGATGTCGCCGATATCCCGCTCGCCAAGGGCCGAGATGCCCAACTCCTCCAGCGCCTGGTCGACCTTCGCCAGGTCTTCGGCAGCCACCTTCAGGGCTCTGCCCTGCATACGTGCCAGTAGTACCGATTCGTAGACCGTGAGCACTGCATTGACGCCAGTGTCCTGGGGCATGTACGCCACCGGCCTCGGCGAGGAAGCACCGTCGATGCGTACTTCACCGCCGCCCTTGAGCACCCGAAGATGCGCCGAAAGAGCGTGGACTTGCCGGCAGCGTTAGGGCCTAGCAGTGCCACCACCCGGCCACCCTCGAAGCGGGGTGTGGAGATTTCCGCCAGGATCTGACGGCGGCCGTAGCGCGCCGACAGGCGATCGAGCTGAAGCGTTACCATGTGGCCTTCTTGTGATTGAGGATCAGGAACAGGAAGAAGGGATGCCGACCAGCGACGTGATGATGCCGATGGGAATGATCGTGCCGGAATGATCACCTTAGACAGCACCGAGCCGATGGAGAGTATCAGCGCGCCGCACAGGGCCGATCCGGGGAGAAAGAAGCGCTGATCCTCGCCGACCAGCATGCGCGCGATGTGCGGCCCGACCAGGCCGATGAAACCGATGGTACCGACGAAGGCGACGGCGATGGCTGCCAGCAGGGAGACGAGTACCAGCACCTCCAGGCGCAGGGCGCGCGGCTTGACTCCCATGCTTTCGGCCTTGGCGTCGCCCAGGCGCATGGCGGTCAGCGCCCAGCCATGGCGGGCCAGCAGCGGCAGCACCGTGACCAGCACACCCAGCGCGATCCAGAACTTGGGCCAGGTGGCCTTGGTCAGGCTGCCCATGGTCCAGAACACCACGGCCGCCACGGCCTGCTGGCTGGAAAAGAACTGAATCAGCGCCATCAGCGAGTTGAAGATGAACACCATGGCGATGCCCAGCAATACGATGGTCTCGATGGTGACGCCGCGCTTCAGGCTCATGGCATAGATGAGAAAGGAGGTCACCATGGCCATGACGAAGGCGTTGATCGGCACCACGTACTCCACCGCCGTGGGTACGACCACCACGCCGAACGCCAACGCCAGGGCGGCCCCGAAGCTGGCGCCGGCCGAGATGCCCAGGGTGAAGGGGCTGGCCAGGGGATTGCTGAGGATGGTCTGCATCTGTGCGCCGGCGATCGACAGGCTGGCGCCGACGACCAGCGCCATCAGTGCTACCGGCATGCGGATCTCCCACAGGATGACCCTGGCCTGCTGGCTCACGGTGTCGGGCGAAAACAGGGCGCTGACCACCTCGGCCAGACTGAAGCGTGCCGGGCCCAGCGCCAGATCAAGGCAAAAGCTCAACAGCAGCGCCGCGGTCAAGGCGACGAGAACGAGCTGGCGGCGCAGCACCAGGGCGCGGTAGAAACTATGCTCTCCGGCATGGAAACCGGATTGGGCGATTTCAGCGCTCATTCAGTGAAACCCAATAGCCAGGTTCATAGTCCACGGGCAGGAAGCGCTCGTGCAGCTCCTTCATCGTGGCCTCGGGATCGAGGTCGGCGAACAGTTCCGGATGGAACCACTTGGCCATTTGCTGAATCGCGACGAAGTAATACGGGTTGTTGTAGAACTGGTGCCAGATGGCGTGGAAATTGTCGTTCTCCACGGCGTCGATGCCGGTCATGGCGGTGCGTTCGGTCAGCGCTTGCAGTTTGACTCGTGCCGCATCGAGATCCGCCCCCGGCCCCACGCCGACCCAGCCACCGCCGGGCACGTAGGCGTCCCAGCTGCCGCCGGTCACCACCACATGCTCGGGGTTGGCGGCGATGATGTGTTCGGGGTTCAGCGTACCGAAGGTCGCGGGAATGATGTCCTTGGCAATATTGTCGCCCCCGGCAATCTCGACGTATTCGCCGAAGTTACCGGGTCCGAAGCTCATGCAGCAGTCTTCGGTGTAGCCGCCGGCACGGTCGACGAATACGCTCGGACGCTCGTTGGACCCGACCTCGGCCTCGATCACCTGTATGACTCGTGCCATTTGGGCCTCGGAGAATTCGATGAAGGCTTCGGCATCCTCTTCCTCACCCAGCAGCTGGCCGAGCAGGCGCATGGAAGGGATGGTATGGCGCAGCGGATCCTCACGGAAATCCACGTAGACGATGGCGATGCCGAGTTCGGCCAGCTTCTGGTCGTAGGCCGCTTCCTCGGTGGCCGCCTTGGCTTCCAGGTTCATCAGCACCACATCGGGGTTGAGGGAAGCGGCCTGCTCTACGTCGAAGGTGCCTTCCTTGAAGCCGCCGAAGGTGGGGAGCGCCTCTAGTTCGGGAAACTTGGCGGCATAGCGCGCGTAGTTGTCCGGATCCGCCTGGGAAAAATCCTCGCGCCAGCCCACCACGCGATTGAAGGGATCTTCCGGCTGGAGGGCGCCGAGCAGGTAGACCTGGCGTCCTTCGCCCAGGATCACGCGCTCGACGGGCACCTCGAGGGTAATCTCGCGGCCGGCGATGTCGGTAAGCGTGACCTCGTCGGCCTGAGCGATGGCACAGCCAAGCGCCAGTCCAGCGCATGTGAGGATTCGAGTGACGGGATACGGCATGTCTGGAGGACTCCCTGGGACAGGTATCGAACATCAATGGGGTAACGATAGGCGTTGCTTCCTGCAATATCGATGCCCATGTTTATGCGAATCATTCGCTATTGAGGTCGCGTAGTATGCAACGAGGCGTTGCAGGCTGTCGATACATGAATTCAGGGCTGGGGTGGGTTCGTAATGGCGCTTGCTAGGCTAGTCTTCCCGTGATGAGGGCGGCTCAGCGGGTTGGCGTGCCATCAGCGTGATCTCGACATTGGCGCCACCGCTCAAGCGTGGCGATTCAGTGCAGGTTCGGGCCGGGTAGCTATGATTCTCGAAGAACTCGGCGTAGGCGGCATCCATGGTGTGTATGGTATCGAGGCTGGTCAGGTGGACGTCCACCCGCACCACATCGGCCAGCGAGGCGCCGGCGTACTCCAGCATTCGTGCGAGACGACGCATCACCCAGCGGGTTTCCTCGGCAATGTCGCCAAGCACGGCCTCACCGCCCTGAATGTCGGTAACGGTCAGCCCGGAGAGGAAGATGTAATGACCATCCATCACGATGTGGCTGCCCGGAAAGACCGGAATGGCGAGGGTGGGTCGTTGAGGAAACGATGCATCGGATATGCCTCGGTATTGTTGGTGTTTCCATCCATTGTGGCGCCTCGCTCCCGGGGCGCAAGCGCTTGCCTTCGCCACTGGCGTGACCGATGCTAACGTTAATTGCTTGCTGCGCTGCAATATTCAGCGTGGCCAGCCACGATTCCTATCGCGACCGGGGCGCAGCGTATGCAAAGCCAGGGACCGTCGCTCGACAACGGGCATATCGAGAACCGCACCTTCGATGAGATACGCATCGGCGATACGGCATCGCTCGAGAAACGCCTGACCCTCGACGACATCAAGCTTTTCGCCATCATGTCGGGTGATATCAATCCGGCGCATCTCGACGATGACTTCGCCAAGAGCACGCGCTTCCAGGAAGTGGTGGCGCATGGCATGTGGGGCGGGGCGTTGATCTCCACTGTGCTGGGTACCGAACTGCCTGGGCCCGGTACCATTTACCTGGGACAGACATTGCGCTTCTACAAGCCGGTCCGGCTGGGCGACGTATTGCGCGTCAGCGTGCGTGCGCAAGCCAAGGACGAGCGGTACAAACGCATCGTGTTCCAGTGCCTGTGTACCAACCAGAACGGCGAGACCGTCATCGAAGGCGAGGCGGAGGTGCAGGCGCCCACCGAGAAGGTGATCCGGCCGCGCGCCGTACTGCCGCGGGTGCGGATGGCCGAGCGCGCCCGCCTGCACGAAATGCTCAGTGCCGCCGAGCATCCCGAGCCGGTGAGCATGGCGGTAGTGCACCCGGTGGATGAGGTGTCGATCCTGGGTGCCTATGAGTCGGCGCGCCAGGGACTGATTCGCCCGGTGCTGGTGGGGCCGCGCGCCAAGGTGTATGCCGCCGCCGAAACCGCCGGAGTCGACATCGCCGAATTCGAACTCATCGATGTGCCACATAGCCATGCTGCGGCTGCCGAGGCGGTGGCCTTGACCCGGGCGGGGCGGGTAGAGGCCTTGATGAAGGGCGCGCTGCATACCAACGAGCTGCTGCATGAAGTGGTCAAGCGCGATACGGGACTACGCACCGAGCGCTGCTTGAGCCATGTCATGGCGTTCGATGTGCCGACCTACCCACGACCGCTGTTCATCACCGATGCGGCGATCAACATCTACCCCACGCTCGCCGACAAGAAAGACATCGTGCAGAACGCCATCGACCTGGCCCATGCGGTGGGCAACGCCTCGCCCCGGGTGGCGATCCTATCGGCGGTGGAAACGGTCAACCCCAAGATCGCCTCGACCCTCGAGGCCGCCGCGCTGTGCAAGATGGCCGAGCGCGGACAGATCTCCGGCGGCGTGCTCGACGGTCCGTTGGCCTTCGACAACGCCGTCTCCGAGGCGGCGGCCGCTGCCAAGGGTATCGTCTCGCCGGTGGCCGGACGTGCCGATATCCTGGTCGCACCCGATCTCGAGTCGGCCAACATGCTGATGAAGCAGCTCACCTACCTGGCCGATGCCACCGGTGCCGGCCTGGTAATGGGAGCCCGGGTACCGATCGTGCTGACCAGCCGTGCCGACGATGCCATCACCCGCCTGGCGTCCTGTGCCCTGGCACTGTTGGTGGCGGAGCAGCGTAAGAAGGCCAGGCCATGAACGGGGAGATCCTGGTCGTCAACAGCGGGTCCTCGAGTCTCAAGTTCGCCCTGTACGAGTCCGTGCACGCGGAGAACCCCATGGATCTGGCGCTGCGCTGTCGCGGGCAGTTCTCGGGGCTCGGTGATTGGGCGCAAGTCGAACTGAGTGTGGGATTCGACGAGACCGTGGGCCAAGCGTACACGGCCGCGCTGCGTAACGTGCCACCCATGTTGGGGCACCACGGGGCTCTGGCCCGCCTGCTCGAATGGATCGAGGTGAACCCGAGGCTGGGTGATCTTCGCGCCGTGGGCCATCGTATCGTCCACGGTGGTGCGCGCTATCGCGACCCGCTGCGTCTCGATGAGACGAGCCTAGCCCAGTTGGAGGCGCTGGTGGCATTGGCGCCGCTGCATCAGCCCTATGGCCTGGCGCCGGTGCGGGCGCTGGCCGGCCTGCGCCCATCGCTGCTCCAGGTGGCCTGCTTCGATACGGCCTTTCACGCCACTCAGCCGGCGCTGGCGCAGACCTTTCCGCTGCCGCGCCGGTATCGCCAGCAAGGTGTGATCCGTTACGGCTTCCATGGACTCTCCTTCGACTATGTCAATCGTGTCCTGGCCGAGCAGGTGTTGCCGCAGCACCGCCAGGCGGCATCGGGCGGACGGGTGATCGTCGCCCACCTGGGCAACGGTGCCAGCCTGTGTGCGTTGCGTGATGGTCGAAGCGTGGCGGCCACGACCGGGTTTACGGCGCTGGAAGGGCTGATGATGGGCACACGCAGCGGCAGCCTCGACCCTGGCCTGGTGCTGCACCTGATCCTGCAGGAGGGCATGCCCCGGAAGTGGTCCAGCGCATGCTCTATCAGGAGTCGGGCTTGCTGGGCGTTTCCGGTATCAGTGGTGACATGCGCGAACTGTTGGCCAGCCAGGCTGCCGAGGCGGCCGAGGCCATCGACCTGTTCGTTTACCGCATCGTGCGCGAGATCGGCAGCCTGGCGGCAGCCCTGGGCGGAATCGACCACCTCGTATTCACCGCCGGCATCGGCGAGCGCGCCGCTCCGATACGTGCGGCCGTGGCAAAGGGCTGCGAATGGCTCGGTGCCAGGCTCGATGCCGGCGCCAACGCCGCTCATGCCACGGATATCGCTGCTGCCGATAGCCGGCTGGGGCTATGGGTCATCCCCACCGACGAAGAGCGTATGATCGCCTGGTATACGGTGAAGGAACTGGTGCGGTAGCAGGGCAATCGCTACAAGGTTTGCCAGGGTGCGGCCGGGGGCTCGGCGAGCAGTTCGGCCAGCGTATCCAGCGCCTGGGTCAGGGCGCTGCGGGACGGTGCAGCGCTAAGGCACAGCCGCAGCGCCTGGGGTGCGGGCTCGCTGCCCACACAGAAGGGCTCGGCGCTGCTCACCAGCACGTTGCGTTGGGCCAGCGCTTCGACGAACACGGCGCTGCGCAGTCCTTCCGGCAGCGGCAGCCACAGGTTGTTGCCGTGAGGGCGGCTGCTGATGGCATAGCCGGTCAGCCGCTCCCTGGCCATGCGCTGGCGCTCGCCCAGCTCTTCGATCAGCCATTCGAGCAGAACGTCGCTCTCTTCGCTGGCGACCCAGCGACACACCGCTTCGACCATCAGCGGCGGCGCCATCCAGCTCTGGGCGCGCAGTGCCGTGCCCAGCCGCTCGCGCACCGTCGGCGGAGCGAGCAGGGTGCCGATGCGCAATCCTCCGGCCAGCACCTTGGAGGTGCTGAAGATGAACAGGGTACGCTCGGGCGCCAGGCGATAGATCGGCGTGCCGCGCTCCGGCTCCGGCAGGTACTGCACGCCATCCTCGACGATCCAGAAATCATGCCGGCGTGCCAGGGCCGCCAGGCGCTCGCGCCGGGCCTCGCTCAGCGGGGTGCCGGTCGGGTTGTTCTGGTCCGGCGTGACATAGACCAGCCGCGGTGGCTGCTGTGAGCAGAGCCGGGCCAGGGCATCCATGTCCATGCCCTGATCGTCCATCGGCACGCCCAGTGGCTTGAGATGCACCTGGCTGGCGGCGGTGAGCAGGCCGGGGTAGGTGAGCACGTCGGCGGCGATGCGCTCGCCCGGTCTTGTCAGTGCCTGTAGGGCCAGGCTGATGCCGTGCTGGCCTCCCTGGGTGACCAGCAGCGACTCGGACTCGGCGGCATGCCGAGGCGGGTCATCCAGGCGGCCAGCTGCTCCCGATGTGCGGGTACGCCGCGATCCGGCTGGTATTCCACGGCGCGCTGCAACACCGCCGCCTCGTCGGCAATCTCGTGCAGCACACGCCCCAGGCTGGCGGCACGCATCGGATGCGGTGGCGGCAGGCTCAGGCTGAGATCGATGGTGCCGTCTTCGAGCGGCCGGCTGGCGAGGAATTCCTGTTTTGCCGGGGTCTCGCTGTCGCGCACGTAGGTACCGCTGCCGACCCGGGCACTGACCCAGCCCTGGCGCTCGGCTTCGGCATAGGCGCGGGTCACGGTGCCCACCGTGACGCCGAGGCGGTCGGCCAGCTGGCGTTGCGGCGGCAGTTTCTGCCCTGCGGCGAGTTCGCCGGATTGAATGGCCAGCGCGATGGACTCGGCGATGGCGCGGTAGCGAACGCCTTCGTCGGCGAGCCGTGGAACCCATATTGTCATGGTGACAATAAAACCTTTGACGGAATATGTAGCATCATTATGCTAACAATTGTGCGCACTTTCCAATCAAATAGCATAATTGTATGGGTTCAATGACATGGAAGCTCTGGCGTTCCTCGGGCCGGCGGCCCTCTACATGATCTCGATGACCATCACTCCCGGGCCCAACAACGTGATGCTCACGGCCTCGGGGGCCAACTACGGCTTCATGCGTACCTTGCCGCACATGTTCGGCATCCTGGGTGGTTGCTTCCTGCTGTTCTCGGGCATCGCCCTGGGGCTGGGGTTGATCTTCGAGCGCTATCCCGCCGTACAGATGACCCTGCGCGTGATCGGTAGTGCCTACCTGCTTTACCTGGCCTGGAAGATCGCCACCGCGCCGCCGCCGGACCTGCGTCACAAGGGCGAGGGACGCCCCCTCAGCTTCTGGCAGGCGGCGGCCTTTCAGTTCGCCAATCCCAAGGCGTGGGTGATGGGGCTGGCGCTGATGGCGGGCTTCCTGCCCCAGGGTGGAGATACCGTCGTCAACGCACTGCTCCTGGCGGGTTTTGCCGAACTGGTGGCGCTGCCCTGCATCGCCGTATGGGCGGGGTTCGGCATGGCGCTTGGACAGTGGCTCGACACGCCGCGTGCCTGGCGGATCTTCAACTGGACCATGGGTGGGCTGACCGCGGCCTGCGTCATCTTTATCCTCGGCTGAACCCTGGCCGCTGCGGCGTCAAAGGAATGGCGCCAGTTCCTCCCGGCTCATGTTGCCGCCGGTGATCACCACCACGACATCGCCTGATGCCGGCAGCGTGACGGTTTCCTCCAGCAAGGCGGCCACGCCTACCGCGGCGCCCGGTTCGGCCATCAGCTTGGCCTGGTAGAGCAGATGGTGCATGGCTCGAGCGATGGCCTTGTCGTCTACCTGTACCAGTGCCCGTACGGTCTCACGGCATATGGGGTAGGTATGCTCACCGACGATGGCTGCCCCAGGCTCTTGGCACAGGTCTCGACCTTTTCCAGTCGCGAGGGTTCGCCCTGAGCCCAGGCATGGGCCATGCTGGCCGCACCGCTCGGCTCCACGCCGAACAGCGCCAGGCCGGGGCGCAGCTCCGCGGCAGCCGAACCGATACCGGCGATCAGCCCGCCGCCGCCCACCGGGCAGAGAATGGCAGTGGCCTCCGGAGCTTGTTCGAGTATCTCTAGCCCCACCGTGCCCTGGCCGGCGATGATGCGTTCGTCGTCATAGGGGTGGACCAGAGTCAGTCCGCGTTCGTCCACCAGCCGGTGCATCAGCTCCCAGGCCTCGTTGATGTCACCGTGCAGGATTACCTCGGCGCCCAGTTCGCGACTCCCTTCCACCTTGAACTGACTGGCGTTCTCCGGCATCACGATGGTGACCGGTACGCCGGCCTGGCCTGCTGCCCAGGCTAACCCCAGGGCGTGGTTGCCCGCCGACACCGCTCCCAGCCCGCCGGCCAGCTCCTGCCGGCTGGCGGTACGAATCCAGTGCAGGCCACCGCGTGGCTTGAACGAGCCGGTGCGCTGAAACAGTTCTCCCTTGAGCCACACCTGCCTGCCGAGCCGCTCCGACAGCACATGATCGAGGAGCATGGGCGTGGGAAGCAGCGTATCGGCGATCAGGCGCTGGGCTTCCTGCAGGCGTTCGAGCGGGAGCATGGCGGACTCCTACAGCAGGTTGTAGAGAATGACGAACAGGCTGAGACCGGTGATGAGAAAAGCAAGGATCGACAGCAGGCCATCGCGAGCCATGATCGCCAGGCCAAAGAGCGTCAGCGCAACACCGGCGATGTTGACCGTGAGCGGCACCAGTTCCATGGGCGGCATGGCCAGGGCGAGGGCGAAACACGCCAGGGCGGTCAGGCGGATGCCCTGTCGGCCGGTCATGAAGGTGATGCGTGGGTGCAGCAGGCGATCGACCCATTTGGCCGGCTTGTACATCCATTTCAAGCCGGTGTGAACCTTGTCGCTGGGTAGCGTGCGATTGCGCAGCCAGCCTGGCAGCCAGAAGGTGCGTCGTCCGACCAGCAACTGCACGCAGACAAGCAAGGTAAACAGTGCCATCAGCGACGGCACACCGGGAATGCCACTGACGATGGGCATCAGCGTGACCAGGCCTGCCAGCAGCAGCAGCGGGCCAAAGGCACGCCGACCGATGGCGTCGAGTACCTCGTCGAAGCGAATCCGACCCGAAGGCGTGTCGATCGACTCGATGGCGCGCATCAGTTCGACCAGGTTATGCGGCTCCGTATTGGAATCGTCCGCTTGATTGTCGCGTGAGGCTTGCATCCTTTCTCCTCGTTCTCTCGTTCCTTTGTCGAGACATCTACCACTGACACCAGCATAGCCATTATGCGCCGGGCCATGTTCCAGGCGATCAGGAGGAGCGGTAGAGCTCGTCGTTACGGGAGGGCGATAGTTTGTTAGACAAAAGTCGAAATTTGGCTAATCCGACTAAATCATATGGCTTTTCCGCCGATGAAGAGAATATGCCTTTTCATTCAAGGAATTGTTACGCATGGGGGCGGTTCGATGAAACATCTCTCTGTCAAGTGGAGCCTGACGGCCGCCTTGGCCACGCTGGTCTTGATGATCGGCCTGATCAGCGGCCTGGGCTTCTATTCCAGCGCCACCAGCGAAGCTGCGCTGCACGAGCTGGCGGAAACCAACGTGCAACTCTCCAATCTGGCCAACCGTGCCCAGGTCAACGTGCTGCGAGCCCAGACCTTCCTCGATCGCTATGCTGCCCACAGTACCCAGGGCAACCCCGATCTTGGCCGCGAAAACCAGGAACTGGCGATAGCCGCGGTGGAGGCGGCGCAGGAACGCTTTGCCGAGTTCCGCCAGATTCCGATCGACTCCGCCGATACCCGGGCGTCCTATGTCGCGGCCATTACCGAAGCCTACGAGGCTTATGTCAATGAGGGCCTGGTGCCGCTGCTGGAGGCGGCACCGTTCCAGGTGCAGCGTCAGCAGGAGGGGCTGGCCGAGCTGGGGGCGCAGCTCGACGATGCCATGGAGGCCTTCATCGAATACAGTGAGCAGCGTGGTGGTGCCGCCATTGCCGAGGTGGAAACGCTGGGCGACCGGATCGGCATGGTCGCCATCGGTCTGCTCGTCCTGGCCCTGGCGGCCGCGTTGGCCATTCGCATTGCCATGATGCGTGTGGTGGTGACGCCGCTGCGGGAAGCCATTGCGCATTTCGAGCGCATCGCCGATGGCGATCTCACCGCGCGCATCGAGGATCGCGGTCGCAACGAGATCGGCCAGCTCTACAGCGCCTTGGGACGCATGCAGGAGAAGCTCAAGACGCTGGTGGTATCGCTGCGTGACAGCAGCGAGAACGTATTCACCGGTGCCGGAGAAATCGCCTCGGGCAGCCAGGATCTCTCCTCGCGCACCGAGCAGCAGGCCTCCGCACTACAAGAGACCGCTTCCAGCATGGAGGAAATGGCATCCACGGTAAGCAAGAACACCGACACGGCCATCGAAGCCGACCGGCTTTCCGCTTCTGCCTCGCAAACCGCCGAGGCTGGCGGCCAGGAAGTCGAGCGCACCGTCCAACTGATGCGCGAGATTGCCGAGAGTGCCAAGCGCATCAACGACATCATCGGTGTGATCGACTCCATCGCCTTCCAGACCAACATTCTGGCACTGAACGCCTCGGTGGAGGCGGCACGGGCCGGTGATCAGGGCCGCGGTTTCGCGGTGGTGGCAAGCGAGGTTCGCTCCCTTGCCAGCCGCAGTGCGGAATCGGCCAAGGAAATTCGCAGCCTGATCGAGGACACCACCTCGCGTATTACCAGCGGTGCCGAGCAGGCCGAGCGCAGCGGCGAGACCATCGATGAAACCGTTGCCTCTATCCGCCAGGTGAGTGCGCTGATGGCTGAGATCTCCACCGCCACGCGGGAGCAGAACAGCGGCATCGAACAGATCAATGCTGCGCTGACCGAGATGGATTCGGTGACCCAACAGAACGCCTCCCTGGTGCAACAGACCAGTGCCGCCGCTGCCTCACTCGAGGATCAAGCCAGCCGCCTCTCCGCCTTGATCGCCACCTTCCGGGTCGGGGAGCACGCCGCCCCAGCCGTCACGGAAGCCGAGCGCCAGGACGCCGCCCCGCATGAGGAGCAAGACGATGGAAGGGAAAGCGAGCGCGAAAAGCACCAGTTGGTCAAGCTGACCGATCCAAAGCCGACCAGCGTCCGCCAACGCTCTGCGGCGGAGAGTGACTGGAGCGAGTTCTGATAGCCCATCCAGGAGTGGCAGGCTTGGAGCCAAGCCTACCGAAAGCCATCCAGGGTATCGACTGCTAGACTGAAGATTCCGGCAGAAGCCCTGGATGGAGAATTCCAGATACATGACCTCGGCTCGCTTCATGCGAGCCTTTACTTCTTGCTCAGGAGAATTCTTCTCCACTCATCGCATGCTGCCCGAGCCGGTCGTGAGCCATAAGGCCGCCTGATCTATCAAGAAGAAACGGGTGCGACATGAGCGATGCAATCGATTACGAGGCGATTACCTCGGCCCAGAAGGGTACATGGTCCGCAGGTGACTTCCATCAAATAGCTCGGCAGAACGTCTGCATGGCCGAAGCACTCTGCGAGGTTGTCGACCCACATCCCTGCGAGCAGGTGTTGGACATCGCCTGCGGTAGCGGCACGGCGGCGCTGGTGGCCGCGAGGCGATACTGCCAGGTGACCGGGCTCGACTACGTTCCCGAACTGATCGAACGTGCCCGGTGGCGATCCGCGGCTGAAGATCTCGAGGTCGAGTTCGACATCGGCGATGCCCAGGCCTTGCCTTATCCTGACGCCAGTTTCGATGTCATCTTCTCGGTTTATGGCGCCCAGTTCGCGCCCGATCAGAAGAGGGCGGCCAAGGAGATGCTGCGCGTACTGCGCCCAGGGGGAAGAATCGGTCTGGCAACGCCCATCGCGGAAGGCTGGAGCGGCGATTTCTTTGCAACCCATGCCAAGCATATGCCGCCACCTCCGGGGCTGGTCCCTCCGCTGCGCTGGGGAACCGATGCCGGCCTGCACGAACTGCTGGGTCATGGTACTCGCTCGATCCAGAGCGAGAAGCGCACGGCCTGGCAGTACTACCGTTCCGTCGATCATGCCGTGGAGCTGTTCCTGACCTATTTCGGCCCGGCGATCCGCGCTTCCGAGAAGGGCGATAAGGTGGCCCTTGGCCAGGACTTGCGGCAAGTCTTCGAGCGCTACAATCGTGCCCGCGATGGTACGGCCATTGTCGAGAACACTTACTACCTGACCGTTGCCGTGCGTGCCTGATTGCCGGGCTCCAGCCTGTAATTTTTTGTTTTGACAAAGGATTGTAATACGTTGCCTGACTAGACTGCGAACCAGGAAGGTTCGCAAAAGGAGTGCAACATGACTAGGGATTCGGTTCATCACGCATTGCCCACGGCGACCGTCGGTGAAACGCTTGCCGTGATGGGGGATGTCTTCGTTCCCAACATCGCCAAAGGTGTGATCGTGCGTCGGCCCAAGGCGGTGAGCATGGCGGAGAAGCTCGGCCTCGACCAGCGCGCCATTCGCCGCCTTCAGCAGCTCAACGAGAAGTACGGCCCCGGCCCGTTGATGCTCAACACTCCCGACAGCAGACCAATGGCGCTGATCCTCGACCCCGATCACGCCAACCGGGTACTGAATGAGACGCCAGAGCCGTTCGCTACCGCCGAGTGGGCCAAGCGAAAGGCGCTGGAGCACTTCGAGCCCGACATGGCGCTGGTTTCCCACGGCCCGAACGCGCCGAGCGGCGCCGTTTCAATGAAGAAGTGCTGCAGAGCGAATGCCCAGTGCACGGCTTGGGCGCGCGATTCGCCAAGGTGGTGGAGGAGGAGGCCGGCGAGCTGCTCGATCATGTCGACAGGTACGGTAGCAAGCTGGACTGGGACATGTTCGATTCGGCCTGGAGCCGAGTGGTGCGCCGGGTGGTACTGGGCGATACCGCTCGCGACGATCATGGGCTGTCCGACATGCTGACCAAGCTGCGCTCTGCCGGGAACTGGGCGTTCTTTCATCCTGGCCACGACCGCCTGCGAGACACCTTCCACGAGCGGCTCTGCACCTATCTGAAGCGCGGGGAGGCGGGCAGCCTGGCCGGCGAGATTTCCCGCATGCCCATCAACGAAGATACCCAGCCGGAGCATCAGGTACCGCAATACCTGTTCGCTTTCGACCCGGCGGGCATGGCCACCTTCCGTGCCTTGGCACTGCTGGCCGCCCACCCCAGCCACACCGAGCGGGCCCAGGCCGAGATCGCCGGGAACGACCTGGAGCGCGCTCCCACACTCGACTATCTACGCGCCTGCGTACTCGAATCGCTACGGCTGTGGCCCACCACGCCGATGGTACTGCGCCAGACCACCGAGGAGACCGAGTGGGAGAACGGCGTGATGCCGGCGGAAACCTCCATTCTCATGCTTGCTCCCTATTTCCACCGTGACGACCGCTACCTGGACGACGCCAACCGCTTCGACCCCGACCTGTGGCTGCAGCCGGGCGAAGCCGGCAACTGGCCGATGATCCCGTTCAGCGGCGGTACCGGCATTTGCCCCGGACGGCGCGTGGTGTTGCTCGTCACCAGCCATATGCTGGCCAGGTTGCTCAAGGGGCGGGAGTATCAGTTGAACCCGCCGACTCGACTGCTCAGCAGCAAGCCGATGCCGCCGTTGCTCAACAACTACGACCTGGAGTTCAAGATCAGGGCGTATTGAGCGCCTGCCCCGGATGCGAAATACCCATCTCCTCGGCCAGGCTTGGCAACCGCTGCGCCAGGAAATCGATGAGATGGCGTACCGCGGGGCGTAGGCCGCGCCGGTAGGGATACACCGCATGAACCTGGCCATCGGGCAATTGCCAGTGCGGCAACAACACCTGCAACTCGCCGGTGGCCACGGCTGCGCGGCAGACGAAGCTCGGTAGCGCCACGAGGCCGATGCCGGCAATGGCGGCTTCTTGCAGGGCCTGCATGTCGTCGGTCACGAACCTGGGCGTCAGGGAAACGGTCTGGCTCGTGCCGCTTGGTTCGGTCAGGGTGAGGGCATGGCGACCATCGGCGAAGCGCATGGAGAGGCTGGGAAAACGCTCCAGGTCGGCTGGCACTTCCGGTGAGCCCAACTGCTCGACCAACGCGGGGCTGGCCACCAATACGGCAGTGCTGACGGCGAACTGCCGCGAGACCAGCGAGGAATCCTCCAGCCGCGATCGAACGCGAAGGGCGAGATCCACGCCTTCGGCAATGAGATCCACGCGCCGGTTGGTGGCGTTCAGTTCCACTTCCACACGGGGAAAGCGCAGCATGAACTCGGGCAGGGCGCGAGCGAGCAGCGTTTGCGATAGCGAAATAGGGCTGCTCATCACCACGCGACCGCGTGGTGTTTCCCGAACTTGTTCGATGACACCCTCGGCCGCTTCCGCTGCCGCCAGCAGGTCATGGCAGTGAGTCAAATAGGCACGGCCGGTATCCGTCAATGTCAGGCGTCGCGTGGTTCGGTGCAGCAGGCGCACTTCCAGCCGCTCTTCCAACTGGCTGATGCGACGGCTCAGTGTGGACTTGGGCATGCCCAGGGCATGGGCCGCGGCGGTGAAGCTGCCATGTTCTGCCACCGAAGCAAAGTAGAAGAGATCGTTGAGGTCTTGCATGATCGCCTCGCCACAATTGTTCCGTTTTTGGAACTATGAATTCAATAATAACCGACTAGTCGCTTGAGTGGGTGAATCCTAAGGTGGGCTCATGGCGTTAAGCGCCTCCAACCGCCTCAAGGAGAAACCGATGAAACTACTGCACCTGGATTCCGGCCTGTTCGAAAAGCAGTCCATCAGCCGTCAGCTCTCTGCTCGCATCGTCGAACATTTGCAGGACAGCTTGTCCGAACTCGAAATCGTCTATCGCGATCTGGTGGCTACGCCCCCGAGTCACCTCTCCGGCGAGATAATGGCCGGTGCGGGAGTGTCAGAGCAGGAACGCAACGGGCTACAGCACCGAGAGGCGCAGGTCACCGAGGCTTTGCTGGAAGAATTTCTTTCCGCCGATGTCATCGTCATCGGTGCGCCGATGTACAACTTCACCATACCCAGCCAGTTGAAGGCCTGGCTTGATCGTATCCTTCAGGCCGGCAGAACCTTCCGTTACACCGAAAACGGCCCGGTGGGGCTGGCTGGCGGGCGGCAGGTGATCATTGCCTCATCGCGTGGAGGCATCTACTCGCAGGGGCCCGATGCCGAGAACGATTTCCAGGAGCGCTACCTGCGCGCCGTGTTCAGCCTGATCGGCATCGACGATGTGACAGTGATCCGCGCCGAAGGCGTCGCCATGGGCGATGAAGCACGGGAAAGCGCCGTGGCTTCTGCTCAGGCGGCCATCGCCCAAGCGGTCAAGCCACGGCAGGCTGCCTGAGTTGCCGGGCAGTGCGTTAGGTGCTGCTGTGAGCGAGCCGATGGGTTTCGCTCACCCATGCGCCGCGCGCTGCTTGCGCCGCTCGCTCTTGTCATCGTACATGCGCTCGTCGGCCAGGGAGAGCACCTCCTGGGCCGATGCTTCGCTGGAGCTGGCGCCGCCGAGGCTCAAGCGAAGCTCCAATGTCAGCCGTTCGCCATTGGCGGTGGTGATGGTACAGCGCTGGCCTTCGATATGCGTTCTGATCAGGCTGGCCAGGCGATTCGCGGCCGCGATGTCCGCGGAAGGAAAGAGCACGACGAATTCATCGCCGCCATAGCGCGCCAGGATGTCGCTGGCACGGCAGTGCACTTGCAGGCGCTCGGCCACCGTGGTGATGAGCTGGTCGCCCGCTACATGGCCGTAGCGGTCATTCACCTCCTTGAGCCCGTCGACATCCATCATCAGCACGGCAAAATCCAGGCTCGGTGCCTGATTCTTTCCCTGGATGCTCAACTGAAGGGCTGATTCGAAGAAGCCTCGATTATAGAGACCGGTCAGCCCGTCGCGTTCCGCCGTTTTCTTCAGTGCGAGATGGAGCAGCTTATTCTCGGTGGCTGCCGCCAGCTGGTCGACGAACAGGGTCAGCATGCGCTCCAGGGGAGCGTCCAGCTTTGGGGCACGTACGACCAGCCAGCCATCGTATAAGCTCAGACGACCCGCCATGGAGGAGGCGTACAGCTGCTCGCCGTCGGTCTTCTCGCGCAGCTTGATCGTACTTTCCTGCCGCTCCTGAAGCGTTGCCAACAGGCCGCCCAGGCGACGCTCATCCTCGGCGCCCAGGCGAAGACCGGCCACGGCAGCGTAGCGTGTCACCTCGGGGCGCTGCCGCTCCTGTAGGAACACGGCAAAGCCGTACTCGGGGAAATCGGCATGCAGATGCTTCAGGGAATCGTCCAGCAGGGTATGGATATTCGAGGCGCGATTGGCCGCGACACCAAGCTCGAGCAGGGCGTGAAAGACCCGGTTCTGAAACTTGATCTCGACGATGCTGCGACCGATCTTGCGGTTCTGCCCATACATCACGTAAGCGAGCGCAAGCAAGTAGATCACTGCGCCGGCTCCCTGGTAAATATCCAGCCCGGTGCTGACATAGGGCCTGAATTCGAATCCCGTCACTAGGCTCCAGCTCAGCGCGCCGCCGGCAAATAGGGCCATGGAAATGGTCATCCGGCGCAGGCCGCCCACCACCATGTTGTTCATCAGGCAGGCAAGCCCAATGGTGACGGTGGCGAGTACATAGAAATCCAGCACGCCGCACCAAACGCCAAAGAGCAGGCTGTCCAGATACAAGTTCTTGAACTCGGCGCGTTTCGAGTTCTGGGCACCTGCCGCGTGGAGGTATGCCACTGCAGGCCACAGCAGCAGGAGAAGGCCCGGCCCGATCAACGACCAGCCGCTACCCTCCGCCAGGGCGATCCATACCGTCAGCCCGAAGGTATGGCAAAAGGCGAAGGCACGCGGTGCCAGCGTAGCCAGTGCCAGGCGATGAGGGCGCCTGAGTGGGAGGTGTATACGAGCGAAGGGGAGGCTGGACTTTTGCAAGATATTGGTTCTGATTTTGCCTGCAAGTAAGATGAGATGATGCTAATGCGATCGTCTGAGCCACATACAGCGATATGGCGGTTAGCCTAGCACTTATAGGTGTGTTCGCCGAACCCCTCGTGCATACGCACCATGTATCGTCCGCCTTCGTTCAGGCATGTGCCATCAACGTACCTCCCCAACGGTCTTTTGCACGTCGGCCATGGTCTCGAACTTCCGGTCGGGGAATTCGCCCAGCACTTCGACGATTTCCCGTGGGGCATCGTTGGCCTTGGCCTGTTCGAGCAATGCCTTGCTGTCGCAGGGGAACTCCATACCTCTCAGCGCTTGGGCGATACCTGCCGCAGAGGCCGTCTTGCGGGCCGCCTTGCCGCCACGCTCGCCACCCTTGGTGCGATCGCGCTTGGGCGCAAGGGTTTCGGCCTGCATTTGCGGCTCCGCAAGCGTGCCGCCCTCGAGCGCTTCGGTGGGCCACTCGCGTTCATTCAACCCGAGTGTCTTGAACAGGTGGGCCGTGCCGGTTATCTCGATGCCCTCCTCGCCGAGATCGTCGTGTGCTCCGATCAGTACCAGCTGTGCTTTCTCGTAATCGAGCAACGTGGGGTCGTCGATATCGATCCAGCGCTTGTCGGCGAACTTCTCTTCGAGCCGCTTGGGGAAATTCGGTTTGGAATGGGGAAACCCGGGAACGTCGATGGCCGGGTTGCGCACCGAGATGATGTAGCTTCCCTCGGGCAGGATACCCAGCTCCCGCTGCGCCTTGCCGGGCTTCCCGGGGCTGGTCAGCCGGTAGGCCAGGCGTGAGCTGCCCTCGCGTTCGAAGATGACATAGCGGCCCTCACCGGCGGGAATCGCCTCGCCCTGTTCCTGTTCTCCGCGGGTCTTGGTTGCATACTCGAGAGGGGCCAGCGCCTTGCCGATCTCTTGCGGTTGACCGGTCAGGTCGTTCATCATCCATTCGCGGGCGGTGGACTTCGGCTTGCTCTTGATGATCTCGGGTAAACGCTTCTTGCCGACCAGAAACAGTCGCACCCTGGAGCCATTCTCCGGGGCCAGCACCACATGCAGGCGCTGCACGTCATCCAGGCTCTCTACCTTCTCCACGTTGACCTTGGGGCGGTAGAAGAAATAGATCTCGCCCTGTTCCACGTAATCCGTCATTTGGCACCTCCTGCGCCATCACGGCTATCCGGAATCCGTTCACTCTTCTGGGTAGCAGAGAGGTGCCAGCCCTGCAACGCGGTAATGCTGGCAGTGCCGCTCGGCGAGCGCTATCTTGAGGCATCGGTACTTTCGGAAGCCCGCCATGTCGGATGCCACCAAGCCCTTGTTCTGGCGCGATTCGCGCATGCCCCACGTGGAGCTGCGCAAGGTCGAGGATGGCCGCAAGATCTGCTACGCGCCGCATAGCCATACCCACTGGTCACTGGGCGCCATCACCGCCGGGGAGAGCACCTTTCGCTATCGTAGCGACCGCTATCACGTCAGCGCCGGTACCCTGGTCCTGATGAATCCCGACTGGATGCACGCCTGCAGTGCCATCGAGGACCGGCCCTGGGCCTACCTGATGCTCTATGTCGATAGCGACTGGCTGACCCAACTGCGCTACCAGGCGGGGCTGCTGGCAGAGCCGCACTGGCAGGACATCGCCACCGCCGTGCTTGGCGAGCCCAGGTGGTACGAAGGTTACTGCCACATGGCGGAGTGCCTGCTGGACTCGAACCGCGATCTACTGGACAAGCAGACGGCCGTGGTCGAATACCTCGCCTCGTTAATGCACGAACTCGCCGGCCAGCCCGCCCAACCGCTGCCCGAGGCGCCGGCCATGTTGCGCGAGCTGGCCGCCTACCTGGACGAGAACGCGGCGCAAGACATTTCTCTCGACGATCTATGCGAGCGTTCGGGCTACAGCCCCGGGCACCTCATTCGTGCCTTCAAGCAGCACTTCGGCTTCACGCCCCACGCTTACCTCGTCAACCGCCGCATTCAGCTGGGCCAGCGCGAGCTGAAGGGCGGCATGCCCATCGCCGAGGCGGCGCTGAACGCCGGTTTCTCCGACCAGCCGCATTTCCAGCGCACCTTCAAGCGACTGGTGGCTGCCACGCCGAAGCAGTATCGCCAGCCTTCACTCGAGAAGTAGATACAAACAGCTACCGGCCAGCAGCAGCGCCAGCGTGCGGTTGACCGTCATCAGCACGGCTGGCCTGTGTACGTAGCGGCGCAGGAAGGCCCCGGCGTAGACCCAGCTACCCAACGACAACCAGCAGATCGGCAGGTAGAGCGCGGCGAACAGCAACACCTGATTCAGATCGCTGCCGCTGGTATAGGCACCGATGCCCGAGGCCGATGCCAGCCACGCCTTGGGGTTGAGCCATTGCATCAGCGCCCCTGTCATGAAGCCCGGCGCCCGTCGGGCTTCGCCCTGGGGCAAGCGGCCATCGTCGCGGAACAGTCGCCAGCTCAGGTAGAGCAGAAACGCCACGCCGGCCCAGCGCAGTGCCCGATCCAGCCCCGGCACCACCGACAGCACCGAATAGAGTCCCAGCCCCACCGCCACGAACAGCACCACGAAGCCCAGCGTCGCGCCGGTAACGAACACCAGTCCCTGCGAGAGGGGATATCGCGTGCCGCTGCTCAGGCAGACCAGGTTCACCGGCCCCGGCGAGATCGAAGCCGCAAGGGCAAACGCCGACATCGGCAGAATCATGGCAAGGCTCATCGTCATCCTCCTGGGTGGCAATGAGCCAAGCCTGCCTTGTCGCTAGGGCGCGGTATTGAACGAAATTGAGGTGTTACTTCCCGAGAGCCGCCAGCAGCAGCCGGGCCGTCGGCTCGGAGGAGGGCGGGTTCTGCCCGGTGATCAGCTTGCCGTCCTGGCGGGTGTACGGAGTGAATACCTCCGCCTTTGAGTAATTGGCGCCGCCTTCCTTGAGGGCGTTCTCCACCAGATGCGGCACCACCTCTGTAAGGCCAACGGCCTCTTCTTCTTCGTTGGTGAAGCCGGTGACCTCACGGCCGCGGATGATCGGATTCCCTTCCTCGTCACGCGCATGGAGCAGCACGATGGGCGCGTGGCACACGGCGGCCACCGGTTTCTGCTGTGCCCAGAAGGTTTCGATCAGGCGGATCGAATCCGCATCGTCGACCAGATCCCAAAGCGGGCCATGGCCGCCGGGGTAGAAGATGGCGTCGAAATCGTCGGCGCTCACCTCGCTCAGCTTGTGTGTATTGGCCAGCGCCTGCTGGGCCTGATCGTCCTGCTGGAAGCGACGGGTCGCCTCGGTCTGGCTCTCTTCGGCGTCGCTCTTGGGGTCCAGCGGTGGCTTGCCACCCTTGGGCGAGGCCAGCACCACCTCGGCGCCGGCGTCCAGGCAGGCGTAGTAGGGCGCCGCCAGCTCCTCCAGCCAGAAACCGGTAGGCTCGCCGGTATCGCCGAGACGGTCGTGAGAGGTCAAGACCATCAGAATTCTCTTGCTCATGGGGCTCTCCTTTTCACTCATTCGTTTACGGGGCACTCATTCATTTACGGACCAAGTTCCCGATGCGTCCCTTCCCCAAAACCCTCAATAACCCATTACGGCATGCCCTGAGCAGTGGATAAAGCCGCGCCGTGCGCTCCTGGCTCGCAAAGAGCCGATACATCGTTCGATTGAACGCGCCGCTGCGGGTGCCGAGCAGGGTGAGGCGGTGCAGGGCCTCGCTGCCGTGATACCAGCGCTCGCCGATTTGCAGGGCAAAGCCCTCATCCAGGTCGATGCCCCGGGCGGTGAGTTCCCGGCGCGCCTCGCTTTCCTGCCTGGCGTCGATGAGCTCCAGTTCACCGACCTCCCTGCGAATGCGCTGCCAGCGTACGTAGCGCCGGCACATCGGGCATTCGCCGTCGTACACCAGGCGGAGCTTGCGGTTCGATGCGCCCTGATCGCGCGAATCGTTCATCGGCGGCACTCTACTATCCTGATGTCGTTGATGAGTAGCGGTGCTCCGGCAAAGCCGGAATCTTCGAGACATGTCAGTGAGGTTAGCAATCTTCCGCGGTGGTCTCGACCGCTCATGAATGTGCCAGTCCACCCCATTCCCATCATTTCGAGGAGGCGACCGTGTTTCGTGTGTGGTGGCATTTCACATTACTCATTACGGCGCTGGGCCTCGTCATGGGGGGAGCCCATGTCCTTGAGCTACCGATTCGGATGCAATACGACCCCGAGTTCTACATGCGGGTCACTTCAACCCTGTACCCGTACTTTGGATTCGTCGGTGGGCCGATTCAGGTCGTTGCCATCCTTGCTGCTGGTGTACTCACCTGGATGGTGCGCGAGCATGTGGCTTTTCGGACGACCCTGGCGGGAACGGCCTGCCTGGGCCTCTCCCTGGGGCTTTGGTTTCTGCTCGTTCAGCCGGTGAACGCCGCCTGGGCCGAGGCGCTGCAGGCCAGCCCGGCTGATGCGGTTCAGGCATACGCTCAACTGCGCAGTCGCTGGGAATACGGTCATGTTGCTGCCTTCATTGCCTGGTGCCTTGGTTTTGCGCTGCTTCTGAACGGAGTGGTGCGGGAGGCGATACAACCTTCAAGGCTTGAGCGCTGATGCGCCAATCTTACCGCGCTGATGCGGCTGCCGCGCCTCAGCATGCTTCGAGGACTGTATGAACCAGGATTACAGGACACCACCGGATAAGGCCGGCATGGAGCGTATCGAGCACAAGATCCGTTTTACGGGAACGCTTGGGCTCGTGCTGTTCGCGGTAGCAGTGGGTCTGGCTTACCTGCTTCTGCCTGCGTTCATTGGCTTTCCGCTCGAGCTGGCCGAACGCCTGGCCTTTGCCGCGCGTGCCAGCGCCGTGGTGCTGTTCTGTGTGCTCGTGGCGGTCGGCATGGTAGCCACGATACGCAGGTATTCACCGGAGGATATCGGCGGTTCCGCCGCCGGGCCGCCGAGTGAGAAGCTTGCCATTTATGTAGCGTTCCTGCAGAACACCCTGGAGCAGGCGGTATTGGCGGTTGGGTTCTACTTCGCCTTTGCCAGTCTGGTCGTGGGGGCGTGGCTTTCGCTCATCCCCGTCAGCGCAGCGTTCTTCGTGGTCGGTCGTATACTGTTCCTGCGAGGATATCGGCGAGGTGCCGAGGGGCGTGCTCTTGGCATGGTTCTGACCATGATGCCCGCCATCGTGGGCTATCCGGTCGTGTTTATCCTAATCTTGACTAACGCAATCGGTAGCTGAGCGATTATTTTCTGCAAGGGACGTGACAGGAGAGCTTTCATGGACGAATCGAAGCAACGCGAGCTGATCGAGCAGTACATCGCTGCCTATAACGACTTCGACATCGAAGGAATGCTTGCCGTACTGGCACCGGACGTCGAGTTCGAGAATTACTCGGGCGAGGAGCTGACGGCCTCGGCGAGTGGCATCGAGGAGTTCCGCTTGCTCGCACAGCGGGCCAAGGGGCTCTTCACCGAGCGCTTTCAGCGTGTGACCTCTCTGGTCTTCAACCAGGAGAGCGCCACGGCCGAGATCGACTACCATGGCCGCCTGGCCCAGGACATTCCCGGCGGGCCGAAGGCGGGAAGCCTGATCGAACTGAACGGCGTCTCGGAGTTCACCTTCGGCGCTGGACGGATCATCAAGATAATCGATCGAAGCTGACGTAACGGAAAGGCGTGAAGCCATGAAGACACAGTATTACACCGCATCCAGCCTGGATGGCTTTATCGCCACCGAGGACGACTCGCTGGAGTGGCTGTTTCCGCTTGGTGATCTGAACGAATCCAGCTATCCGGCGTTCATCGCCGAGGTGGGTGCGTTGGCCATGGGGGCTTCCACCTACGAGTGGATCCTGCGCAATGCCGATACCGTGGCGGCCGAAACCGGCTCGCCATGGCCCTACACCCAGCCGACCTGGGTGTTCACCCATCGTAACCTGGCGATTCCCGAAGGAGCGGACGTTCGCTTCGTGCAGGGGGAGGTGGGGCCTATCCATGAAGAGATGCGTGCAGCCGCGGGAGGAAAAAACCTCTGGATCGTCGGTGGTGGCGATCTGGCGGGGCAGTTTCATGATGCCGGCCTGCTCGATGAGCTCATCGTCCAGATTGGTTCCGTTACCCTGGGCAAGGGTAAACCGCTATTTCCACGCCGCGTGCTGAGCCCAACCCTGCGCCTCGAATCGGTACGCCAGATGGGTGCCGGTATGGTCGAGTTGCGGTATGGGGTGGTCGCAAGGGAGGAATCGCATTGAAGAAAGTCCTGGTGGCTACCGGCGGCAGCCGGGGCATCGGCGCGGCCACCGCCCGCCTGGCTGCCGCTGGCGGCTATGCCGTATGCATCAACTATCGTCACAATGAAGCGGCGGCGCTGGCCGTGGTCGAGGAGATCGCCCAAGCCGGCGGCGAGGCGATTGCCGTGGCGGGGGATGTCGGCAACGAGGCCGACGTGATGCGCCTGTTTGCCGAAGTCGATGAAAAGCTCGGCACGGTCACGGCGCTGGTCAACAACGCCGGCATTCTGGAAACGCAGATGCGCGTAGAGGAGATGGACGCCGCGCGCCTGCACCGGGTGCTGACGGCTAACGTGATCGGCAGCTTTCTCTGCGCCCGGGAAGCCGTGCGGCGCATGTCGACCCGGCATGGTGGTCAGGGCGGGGCGATCGTCAACGTCTCCTCGATTGCCTCGCGGCTCGGCGCGCCGGATGAGTACGTCGATTACGCCGCTGCCAAAGGCGCCATCGACAGCTTCACCATCGGCCTGGCCAAGGAGGTCGCGGGCGAGGGCATCCGGGTCAACGCCGTGCGTCCGGGAGTGATCTATACCGAGATCCACGCCAGTGGCGGCGAGCCCGACCGCGTCGAGCGGGTCAAATCCTCCGTGCCCATGCAGCGCGGCGGCCAAGCCGAGGAGGTTGCCCGCGCCATTCTCTGGCTGCTTTCGGATGAAGCCTCGTACTCCACTGGGGCGCTGCTGGACGTGACGGGAGGAAGATAGTCGGCTGCGACAAGAGGAGAGATTCAGTCAGGCGTACGAGAACGGTCATGTGTCTAGACCTTTTGTCTATGTTGCTTTCAATGTTACTCAGCGTTAGCTTGGGTAATGAAAGCCGCTGAGACGGCTCTGACGAAAAAACACAAGTACGCAGGGAACTACCCGGTAACAAGTTTGCCGGGTAGATTCTTGTTTGCCCTATCTCCAGGCTCCTCACGGCTTCATCTTCCGACTCGCGGCGTATCGCCGGGATTTCCTCCCTTGCCCGTCGGTTACCGAAAGCGCCCGGGCGGTGTGATAGACTGCGCGCCTCGGCCTGCGCCAGCAACACTTCCCCATCGGTAGCCCGTCATGGAAATCAAAGTCAATTTTCTCGAAAATCTCAGGCTTGAAGCCAAGTTTGACGATTTCACCGTCATCACCGACCAGCCCATTCGCTACAAGGGCGACGGCTCGGCGCCAAGCCCGTTCGACTACTTCCTGGCGTCTTCTGCGCTGTGTGCGGCCTACTTCGTGCGGGTCTACTGCCTGGCGCGCAACATCCCCACCGAGAACATCCGGCTCTCGCAGAACAACATCGTCGACCCGGAAAACCGCTACAACCAGATCTTCAAGATCCAGGTCGAGCTGCCGGAGGACATCTCCGAGAAGGACCGCGAGGGCATCCTGCGCTCCATTGACCGCTGCACCGTCAAGAAGGTGGTGCAGACCGGCCCCGAGTTTCAGATCGAGACGGTGGAGAACCTCGACGAGGACGCCCAGGCCCTGCTGATGGTGCAGCCCGACGAAGACGCCTACACCTGGATCGAAGGCAAGGACCTGCCGCTGGAGCAGACCATCGCCAACATGTCCGGCATGCTGGCGGAGCTGGGCATGAAGATCGAGATCGCCTCCTGGCGCAACATCGTGCCCCACGTGTGGTCGCTGCACATTCGCGACGCCGCCTCGCCGATGTGCTTCACCAACGGCAAGGGCGCCACCAAGGAGAGCGCGCTATGCTCGGCGCTGGGCGAGTTCATCGAGCGCCTGAGCTGCAACTTCTTCTACAACGATCAGTTCTTCGGCGAAGAGATCGCCAACAGCGCTTTCGTTCACTACCCAACGAAGAGTGGTTCAAGCCGGGACCCAATGACGAGCTGCCGGAAGGCATCCTCGACGCGTACACCCGCGAGATCTACGACCCGGAAGGCGAGTTGCGCGGCTCGCACCTGATCGACACCAATTCCGGCAAGGTTGAACGCGGAATCGTCGCCTTGCCCTTCGTGCGCCAGTCCGACGGCGAGACGGTCTACTTCCCCTCGAATTTGATTGAGAACCTCTACCTCAGCAACGGCATGAGTGCCGGTAACACGCTGCAGGAAGCCCAGGTGCAGTGCCTTTCGGAGATCTTCGAGCGGGCGGTAAAGCGGGAAATTCTGGAGCAGGAGCTGGCGCTGCCGGACGTGCCCCAGGAAGTGCTGCAGCGCTACCCGGCCATTCTCGAAGGCATCCAGGCGCTGGAGGCCCAGGGCTATCCGGTACTGGTCAAGGACGCCTCCCTCGGCGGCCAGTTCCCGGTGATGTGCGTGACCCTGATGAACCCGCGCACCGGCGGCGTGTTTGCCTCCTTCGGCGCCCACCCCAGCTTCGAGGTGGCGCTGGAGCGCAGCCTTACCGAGCTGCTGCAGGGCCGCAGCTTCGAAGGCCTGAACGACTTCCTGCCGCCGACCTTCAACTCCCAGGCGGTCTCCGAGCCCAACAACTTCGTCGAGCACTTCATCGACTCCTCGGGCCTGGTCTCCTGGCGCTTCTTCAGTGCCAAGAGCGAGTTCGAGTTCGCCGATTGGGACTTCTCCGGCAGCGGTTCCAACAGTACGGAGGAAGAAGCAGCCACGCTGTTCGGCATTCTGGAAGAGTTGGGGCTCGAGGCCTACATGGCCGTGCATGAAGACCTGGGCGCGCCGGTGTGCCGCATCCTGGTGCCGGGCTACTCCGAGGTGTACCCGGTGGAGGACCTGATCTGGGACAACACCAACATGGCGCTGGACTATCGCGAGGACATCCTCAACCTCCACGCCCTGGGCGACGAGCAACTGGCCGACCTGCTGGCGCGCCTGGACGAGAGCCAGCTCGACGAGCACATGGACATCATCACCCTGATCGGTATCGAGTTCGACGAGAACACCGTGTGGGGCCAACTCACCATCCTCGAGCTGAAGCTGCTGATCAATCTTGCCCTGGGGCAGCACGAGGAGGCGCTGGAGCGGGTCGAGATGTTCCAGCAGTACAACGACAACACCGTGGAACGCGGGCTGTTCTACCAGGCCATGGCCGCGGTGCTGGAGATCGTGCTCGACGACGAGTTGGAACTCGACGACTACTTGCACAACCTCACTCGCATGTTCGGCGAGCAGACCATGGCGGCGGTGGTCGGTTCGGTGAACGGCGACGTGCGCTTCCACGGCCTCACGCCCACCAACATGCAGCTCGAAGGCCTGGAGAAGCATCAGCGCCTGATCGAGAGCTACAAGAAGCTGCATGCCCACCGCGCCAGGCGGGCAGGTGTGGCGGTGTAAGCCCAACGAGCGCCAGCTCCGGCAACACACAAGCGCCCCGGGTCAGTTCATACTGGCCCGGGGCGCTTGCGTTTTCATTCACCCAGGATATGAGCCAATGAGAGCAACAACATGGTGAAAGTGGCGATATTCGTGGACGTCCAGAACGTCTACTACACGGTGCGGCAAGCGTATAAGCGCAACTTCGACTACAACAAGTTCTGGGCCGAAGCCACCGCTGGCAGAGAGGTCGTGAAAGCCATTGCCTATGCCATCGACAGAGGCGACCGGAAGCAGCAGGAATTTCAGAACATTCTTCGCGCCATTGGGTTCGAGGTGAAGCTGAAACCCTACATCCAAAGATCGGACGGCTCGGCAAAAGGCGATTGGGATGTTGGCATCACGCTAGATGCCATCGAGTACGCCGAGCAGGCGGATGTCATCGTGCTGGTCTCGGGCGATGGGGATTTCGATCTTTTGGTGAACAAGATTCGTGATGTACATGGAAAGACAGTCGAAGTCTATGGTGTGCCACAGTTGACCGCCGCTTCGCTGGCGAGCGCGGCGAGTGAGTTCAGGCCTATCGATACAACTCTTTTGCTGATTTAGGTTGAATGAGGCAGCAGCGGTGAATTAGCTAAATAATGCACTGTATGTTGTGCCTTGAAGCATGTTCCCCTATCGCCTATGCCTGATAGGCAGAAAGTGCCACCAGTACGTACGATTTGTCATGAGGGTGCGATATGGAATTCGCGGGCAAGGTTGCGCTGGTCACCGGAGCGGGGGCCGGCAACGGTGAGACGATAGCCGAACGGCTCCATGCTGGTGGGGCCTCGGTCGTGCTGCTCAGCCGACGGTTGGGTACGGTGCAGGCGGTATGTGAGAGGATCGACCCGCAAGGCACACGAACCATGCCGCTGGAGGCAGACGTGCGCGAGCCCGAGGCGATGGAACGTGCCGTGGCTGAGACGGTCGAGCGGTTCGGCAAGCTCGATATGGCCGTCAACAACGCCGGCGTGACGGGTCCTGCAGGCGTATCGGTGGCGAATATCGAAGTGGAGACGTGGCAGGAAGTGATCGAAACCGATCTTTCCGGCATCTTCTATTCGATGAAATACGAGATTCCCGCCATGCTCGAGAATGGCGCCGGTGCGATCGTCAACCTCTCCTCGGCCAACGGGCTGGTGGGGCTCGCCGGCATGGCCGCCTATACCGCGGCGAAGCATGGCATCATCGGCCTGACCCGCTCGGCGGCGCTGGAGCTGGCCGAGAGCCATGTTCGTGTCTGTGCCGTCGCTCCCGGCTATGTTGCTACCCCGCGGATTCTGGAGTCGGGGCAAGACGTTACGGAGTGGATGGCAAGCCAGCATCCCATGAAACGCCTTGCCAGCCGGGAGGAAGTGGCGGAGCTGGTCGCTTACCTGCTGAGCGAGCGCGCCGCCTTCATGACAGGCAGCGTGCACTCCATTGACGGTGGGTATACGGCTCAATAAGAACGCTATTTCTGTTTCGAGCTCATTTAGCCGGAATGCTTCACGCTTGCGGCGGGCATAGTCTTCTGTAACCGAGGTTAGCGGAGTGACGATCACAATAAGAGCCTACCAAGAGCAAGACAGGGCAGCAGTCATTAGGCTATGGCATGAATGTGGCCTGGTAAGACCGTGGAACGATCCTGAGAAAGACATCGACAGGAAGCTCACGATGCAGGCGGAGCTGTTCCTTGTCGGTGAGTTCGAGGGCCGCATCGTGGCCTCGGCGATGGCGGGATTCGACGGCCATCGCGGCTCCGTCTACTACCTGGCGGTCGATCCGCGGCATCAGCATATGGGGCATGGGCGTGAGCTGATGGCAAGGGTGGAGGCGCAGCTGCTGGCATTGGGATGCCCGAAGCTGAATATTGCCGTTCGCACCTCGAACGAGAGCGTTTTGGCCTTCTATCGTCGTCTCGGCTATTCCGTCGACGATGTGGTGAGCCTGGGTAAACGACTGATCGCCGACGACACTGCCTCTCCCTGAGCAAGAAATATCTGAGAGTTGTGTCGATGTGCCCGGTAGTCGCTCGACGACTGATCAGATGCCACTCCCAACGGAGGCCACGATGAGCCAACTACGCGTGTCATGCTTCAGTATTTCTCTGGATGGGTTTGCCGCCGGCCCCGAGCAGAGCCTGGAAAACCCGATGGGTATCAACGGCCTGGAGAATCAGGACTGGCAGTTTGCAACCGCGACTTTCCAGCAGCGCGTGCTGGGTAAGGAGGGTGGAGAAACCAGTACTGATGACGATTTCGTCACCCGCGGGTTCGACAACGTCGGCGCCTGGATCATGGGCCGCAACATGTTCGGTCCCGTACGCGGCCCCTGGCGGGATGAGAGCTGGAAGGGGTGGTGGGGCGACAACCCGCCGTTTCACATGCCGGTCTTCGTATTGACCCATCACCCTCGCGATCCGGTCGAGATGCCGGACGGCACCACATTCTACTTCGTCACCCAAGGCATTCATGCGGCTCTGGAGCGCGCCCGCGAAGCCGCAGGTGATAGGGACGTACGCCTGGGCGGCGGTGTGGCGACCGTGCAACAGTACCTGAGTGCGCAGCTCGTCGATGAGCTTCACCTTGCCGTCACACCGGTACTGCTCGGCGCCGGGGAACACCTGTTCACCGGCCTCAACATGCGCGCGCTCGGCTATCGCTGCGTAGAGAGGGTGGCGACGGAAAAGGTGACCCACATGGTACTCAGGAGAAGTGCAGCAAGAGCGAACGGATATCCGTCATGATGCGTGCGCATTGACGTACTTACCGAAAAATTCCCGGCGGAGAGGGAACTGCCAGCTTCACCCAATAGCTAAAACTATCAGCTTCATTAATGGCTTTTTTTAGCCTGGTTCCGGTCACTTTGTGGCACACTCGGGCGTGAGCAGGGTTCGATCCAGCACGGACGCGCAGAGCAGCCTAGTGGAGCCCACGCACCATGAGTGACGATGCCGCGCCGTTGAGCGTAGACACCGCTGTCTATAAAACGCTGTTGGAGTCTACTCAGGCCATTCCCTGGCGAATCGATTGGGAGACGATGTGCTTCTCCTATATCGGGCCGCAGATCGAGCGCCTGCTGGGCTGGTCCCAGGGGAGTTGGATCGGTATCGACGACTGGGTCGAGCGCATGCACCCGGAGGACCGCGAGCGGGTCGTCGGCTTCTGTGTGGCCCAGTCCAAGGCGGGAGTCGACCATGAGGCGGATTACCGCGCGCTGAAGGCCGACGGCAGCTACGTGTGGATTCGCGACGTCGTGCACGTGGTACGCAAAGACGACGGTGAAGTGGAAGCGCTGATCGGCTTCATGTTCGACATCAGCGAGCGCAAGAAGAATGAGGAGAAACTGCTGCGGCTCCAGCGTGAGCTGGAGGAGCTCTCGTATCAGGATGGCCTGACCGGTGTCGCCAACCGGCGCCTGCTCGACTCCATACTGGAGTCGGAGTGGGCGAGTGCTCGGCGCTCCGGCCAGCCTCTATCGTTCATCATGCTCGATATCGACTGCTTCAAGCAGTACAACGATCACTACGGCCATCTTGCGGGTGACGACTGCCTACGCCGGGTAGCGCACTCTCTCGGTTCCTCCATCGTGCGGCCTCGCGATTTGCTGGCACGCTTCGGCGGCGAGGAGTTCGCCCTCGTGTTGCCGGAAACGGACCTGGAAGCCGCCTGTCAGGTGGCGGAGCGCTGCCGAGCCGCCCTGAGCGACGAGGCCATTCCTCATCGCGCTTCCGACGTCTCACACCTCGTCACCGTCAGCATGGGTGTGGCTACCGCCTACCCGGCAGAGGGCGGCATTCCGGCCAGTCTAATCGAGCAGGCGGATCGCCGGCTCTATCGTGCCAAGCAGAGTGGGCGGGATCGTATCGTTGCGGAGTGATTGACCTGTCTCAAGAGATGGGGTTGGCGCCAGCCTCCCTTGGTGATGTACGGTCAGTATTAACCTAGGTTATTGAGCGGTGAGGATTGTGAGCGCGGCACAGGAGATTCTCGAGCGATTGGCTGGCGGTTCGCTACCGGACTGGCATCTAGTCGAGTCTGCGCTTCGGCGTAAGCCATTGGCGCCTGGTGATTGCCTATTTCTGGTGGGAGTTGCCCACCCTGTCGTCTATTTTGTGGAAAGCGGCGTCATCAAGATGGTTTACGAAACCTACGATGGCGATGCCTGGGTCAAGGCATTCGCTGCGGAAGGCAGGTTCTTTGCCAGTCTTGCCGCACTTACGCCCGGTGGTGTCACCAGCTTCAGTGCCATTGCCGCCTGTCCGGCTTCGGTCGAATCATTGCCTTACCACCTGCTGGATCAGCTCGGCGACAAGTACCCTCAATGGCAGCGTGCCCTCCGGAGAGGCTTCGAGATCTACGGTTTTCGAAAGGAAGCGCGAGAGCGCGACCTGCTGACACTCTCCGCGGAGGAGCGCTACCGGCGTTTCATCGAAGAATACCCCCACATCGCAGAGCGAGTGACCGATCGGGACATCGCTGGCTACGTCCGGGTTACGCCGGTTGCCCTCAGCCGGATCAAGGCGCGGATCAAGCTCAGGCAAACGGAGGAGGACGATGCATTCTGACATCTACGAATACAACCAGGGGCAGGAGTCCTGCGATAAGGCGATATGCGATCTGCTTGCCGAGACGATCGATCGTCACCTGCCCGAAGCAGAAAGCAAGGTGTGGCACGCCCATCCGGTCTGGTTTCTCGATGGCAACCCGATAGTGGGTTACAAGAAGCTCAAGCACTGCGTGCGCCTGCTGTTCTGGAGTGGCCAGTCCTTCGAAGAGGAAGGCTTGCAGAAAGAGGGCAGCTTCAAGGCCGCAGAGGCACGCTACACCGCCGTCGAGCAGGTCAACGTGAAGGACCTCGAGCGCTGGCTCGGTAAAGCCCGCGACATCCAGTGGGATTACAAGAACATCGTCAAGCGCAAGGGGCGGCTTGAAAGGCTGAAGTGACGCTGGGCGCAGCCACGTAGCTTTACGATGGCACTAACCAGACCTGCCGGCCCTCTCGCCGGATTCTTCCTTCGCGCTGAAGCTGTGCCAGCGCGCGATAGACCGATTCGTGCGTCAGCCCGATCTCACCTGCCAGGGCTTTCCAGCTACCCGGCAGTGTGAACTCCGCGTTTTCACCGCTGGCGTGCGCCTGCAAATAGGCGAGCAGGCGTTCCTGAGCGCTGGGTATGTTGAGGATCTCGATGCGCAGGCGTGCCTCATGCAGCCGCCGGGCCAGATCGATCATGAGCTCGGCGGCCAGCGCCGGTTGCCGCTGCATGCCTTCGACCACGGCTGCCTTGGGGAAGCTGAGCAGGCAGGCCGCTGCATCAGCCATCGCATCGCAATGGTAGCGTTCCGCGAACAGCGATGCTTCGGCCAACCAGCGGGTGGGGCCGGCGCGGTCGACGGTCACTTCAGCGCCCGCCTGACTCACCCGCATCAGCCGAACCTGGCCGGACACGATCACGTACACCGAAGTGACCGCCTCCCCAGCGTGAAACAGCATCTCCCCCGCGGCAAGTCGCCGCCGATGGCCAGGGCGGCCGGCTAGCGTCTCCAGGGTCGAGGCGATGCCCGGTGGCTGACTGGATATGATCTCGCTCATACCCAAATGATGCTGCCGGGCCCACTCTAGGTGCAACCGAAAACCGAGAGAGGGCACTCCAATGACACGTCTGCTGGCTTTTGTGCTGTTAGTTCTGACCACCGGGGCGGCCCAGGGGGAAGCGGTGGGGCTCGGGGCCTACGCCGGGTTTCATTCACGCGAGATCAAGGCGCTCTCCGCCAGCGATGTGGAAGGGCTTCGGCTGGGCAGGGGGATGGCGCAAGCCCTGCCGGCGGAGTTGAACGGCTATCCAGGTCCCATGCACGTGCTGGAACTGGCCGATGCACTGAACCTGACCGAAGAGCAGCGGGAGCGAACCGAACAGGCCTACGAGAACATGCGCGTCCGTGCCAGTGACCTCGGCGAGCAGGTGATCGAAAGCGAGCGCGAACTCGACCGGCTCTTTGCCGAGCAACGTGCAACGCTGGATGAGATCGAACGCCTCACCGAACAGACGGCCCGGCTCTGGGGCCAACTGCGGGCGGTACACCTCGAATATCACCTGCGCATGCTCGCGGTGCTCGATGAGGAGCAGATTCGGCACTACAGTCACCTGCGAAACTACGGAAGTGGCGACCATCGTCACTAGTGGCTCGAGCAAAGCCACGCATAGCAAAGCCATGTGTATGCCTGTGGCGAAGATGCGGAATAGCAGGGGTAATTCCTGAACTATCGTGCACAGACTGTGAGTTGCCGCCGAGGAGAGGTTTCAGGCAATCTGGCATTGCAGAACTTCAGATAATAATTAAATGAAGGGGAAGCTATGAAAATCGTAATCGTTGCTTTTGTGCTGTTGGTCTTCAGTAGTAGCGTTCTGGCCCATGGTGGAGGCTGCCGCAAGAGTTCACCGCCAGGGCAGTGCTGCCACATGGATAACAGCGTAGGTAGAGTTCACTGTCACTGAGATCCAGTAGGGCAACCCAACACCCCGAGCCCGCGCCTGGCTCGGGGTGTTGTCGTTTGTGATAACAGGCTAGGGGCTGGCCCTACACCTTGCTCACGATCAACGCGGCATTCACCCCACCGAAGCCGAAGCCGTTGCACAGCACGTGCTGGGTCGCATGCTCGCGCGCCTCACCCGAGACGATGTCTAGGTCGTGCAGGTCCTCGTCGCGGTGTTCCAGGTTCAGGGTCGGGGGCAGGCGGTCGTGCATGGCGGCCAAGGCAGAGAAGATGCTCTCCACGCCGCCGGCGGCACCGAGCAGGTGGCCGGTCGAGGATTTGGTCGCGGAGATCGGAATGCCGCCGAGGGCGTTGCCGAAGGCGTTGCGCAGGGCGGCGATTTCGGCCCGGTCGCCGACCGGGGTCGAAGTGGCATGGGCGTTGATGTGGTCGATATCGGCGGGAGAGAGCCCCGCCATTCTCAGCGCGGCACGAATGGCCGCCGCGGCACCGCCGCCGTCTTCCGGGCCGGCGGTGATGTGGTGGGCATCGGCACTGGTGCCGTAGCCGCTGAGGATGGCCAGCGGCGTAGCGCCGCGTGCCTCGGCGTGGGCCAGGGTTTCGATCACCAGCAGCCCCGCGCCTTCTCCCATCACGAAGCCGTTGCGCGCCTGGTCGAAGGGGCGCGACGCCTTGGTGGGGTCGTCCTGCTCGGTGGAGAGCGCCTTCATGGCGTGGAAGCTGGCCAGCGAGAGCGGGTCGATGCAGGCCTCGGCGCCGCCCACCAGGGCCACCTCGGCTTCGCCGCTGCGGATCATGCGCATGCCGTCGCCGATGGCCTGCACGCCGGCCGCACAGGCCGTGACCGGGCAGCCGATCGGTCCGCGCAAGCCGTAGCGAATCGAGACGTTACCCGCCGCCAGATTGGCCAGGAAGGCCGGCACGGTGAAAGGGGAGAGCCGGCGGTGGCCGCGCGTCGTCAGGGTATTCTGCGCCTGGGTGATGGTGGGGAAGCCGCCAATGCCGGAGCCGACGATGGTGGCCGTGGCCAGGCGCTGGGCATCGCTCTCGGGGAACCAGTTGGCCTGGCTCAGCGCCTCCTGGGCGGCGGCCATGGCGTAGAGGCTGAACAGCTCCAGCTTGCGACGCTCCTTGGCATCCAGCACGCGATCCGGATCGAGGCCGGCTTGCGGGTCGTTCTCAATGTCGGGCACCGAGCCTGCTACCTTGATGGGCAGGTCGCCGGTATCGAAACGGCTGATCGTAGAGAGGCCGGAGCGGCCGGCAAGCAGGCGCTCCCAGCCTGCCTTGACGCCGCAACCAAGCGGGCTGATCATGCCCATGCCGGTGATGACGAGCGGTGATTGCATGGTAATTTCCTGAACAGCTTGGGGTTGTGCCACGCTAGCACCGAGCTTGATATGATCAAGATAATATTCAGCGTGGGAGTGTGAGGTCGCCATGCCCTACTCGACGAACCACAAGGCCAAGTCGCGGGAGCGCATCCTCAAGTCGGCCATCGAGCTGTTCAGCCGCAAAGGCTTCGAGAAGGTCTCCATCGGCCAGATCATGAAGCTGGCCAAGATGACCCACGGTGCCTTCTATGCCCACTTCGCCTCGAAGGAAGCGCTCTACCACGCCTCGGTGCGGGAAACCCTGGAGAGCAGCCGCGCGGCACGGCTGGTCAAAGGGCCGCTCTCGGTGAAGCACCTGACGGAACTGGTCGCCAACTGCTGGAACCTCCAGGAGCTGGAACGCAAGCACAAGCCGGGGCCCGAATCGGTGCTGTTCAACGAGATCGGCAACGAGAACGCCGAGATCCGCACGCTCTTCGAAGCCTCCTACCTGCGCATGAAGAAGATGCTGGAAACCCGGCTCATCGCCCTGAGCCGCCTGAAGAAGCTCCCCTTCGAGCCCGACCGCGAGATCATCGCCGACAAGGCCCGTGTCATTCTCGCCTCGCTGGTGGGTGCCGTGGCCATCGCCAAGAGCCTGCCCAACGAGCAGGAACGCCAGCACATCCTCGACGCCGCCCAGCGTAACATCCTGCAGATGCTAGGGGTCGATGAGAGCGAACTGGAGGGCATGGCGTCTGCCGCGGGGTAGGGCGGTAGCTGACCGGCCTGCCGGCGTCACGCCAACCGTCTCCATTCGAACGAATCAGGGAGGATAGGCACCGATGGCACGCGACAACCCCAAACCCACGGCCGAAGCGAAGCCGAAGCTTCTTTCGGGAGGCAACCCGCAGATCCCCAAGGGCGACGGCGACGCCCCGGTGCAGGCCTACATCGCCGCCATGCCGGAGTGGAAGCACGACGTCGGGCGCAGGCTCGATGCGCTCATCGTGCGTACGGTGCCCAATGTGCGCAAGGCCGTGAGATGGAACTCGCCCTTCTATGGCATCGAGGGCCAAGGCTGGTTTCTCACCTTCCACTGCTTCACCAAGTACCTCAAGGTGGCGTTTCTCAACGGCGCCTCGCTGGAGCCACCGCCGCCTATCGCATCAAAGGACCCCAACACCCGCTACCTGCATATCCACCAGGACGAGCCGATCGACGAAGCACAGCTCGCGGAATGGCTTCGCCAAGCCTCCCGGCTGCCCGGCGAGCGCATGTTCTAGCGAGAGAGCCTGGGCCTAGGCGAACGCGATCAGATGACGGCACCTTGACCGGGCCTCATGAATGCCCAGCTCGAGGCTGCCATTTTTGCGTCCTTCTGCCGCTTGATCCGTCTCCTGTTATGAAAGCCTCGCCAAGGGCGAGGCATCTATCCAGGAGGAACATGCCATGCTGAAGAAGATGCCATCTGCCGTATCGTCAGAATCGAGCCACACGACTCCTGCGGTCGAGAGCGAGCGCCCCGCGGCAGAGGCGGCCGGGCAGGGTATCGCAGCGCATTCATGCTGCGACCCAAGCGAACAGGCCACCTGCTGCCAGCCCCAGGCCAAGGCCGAATGCTGCGGCCCAACCACGGAGGAGGATTCATGCGGGTGTCGTTGAGCGCGAACGACGAACAGGCCCAACGCCTGCTGTGGCAGGCGTTTCGCAGCGAACTCCTGCGCTTCGTGAGCAGACGGGTAGCCGACGAGGGCGTGGCGGAGGACATCGTGCACGATGTCCTCATCAAGGCCTTCGCCTACCGCGATGAGCTGAGAGATGGCTCCCGGCTGCGCGCCTGGCTCTATCAGATCACGCGCAATGCGCTGGTGGATCACTATCGGGCACACAAACCGCTGGAACCGCTGCTGGCGGAGCTGGAGGAACAGGCGGAGGCAGATGAGCGAGCGCAAGCGGAGCTGGCCCTGTGCCTGCGCCCGCTCATGGGCAAGCTGCCGGAAAAGTACCGCGAAGCGCTGCTCTCCACCTTGGAGAGCGGCTTGAGCCAGAAACAGTATGCATCCCAGGCGGGGCTGTCGATCTCCGGCGCCAAGTCCCGCGTGCAGCGCGGTCGCACCATGCTGCGCGATGCGCTGGTGGAGTGCTGCCGGGTCGAAATGAACCAGCGCGGAGAGGTACTGAATTACGACGTGGGCGAAGGGTGCCAATGCCGCTAGCGCAAGACCGCCCTGAGACACCGACCTTCCACGTCGCCAATCTCTCATAGCCTGCCTCTCATAGCCTACCCCTATCGAGTCGAAAGCCTCCCTCTTGCTTGACGGCTTCGGTGTTGAATCCTTGACTGTAATCTGACGGCTTATAGGACTCTCAATGCCTTCGGCATAGGGCCGGAAGGCGTTTACAACAACATGAGGCGATGCGGCGTTATCGGCTCAGATACCCTGTAGGCCACCACCCAGTCGAGGAGAAGACCGTGTCCGATCAAAAGCCTACACGCCGGGAGTATGGGGCGCGCACCACGTCCCGTCTGCAGGGCAACGAGCACTGGTGGCCCGACCAGCTCAACCTCAACATCCTGCACCAGAAACACCCCGACGCCAGCCCGTTCGGGCCGACTTCAGCTATGCCGAGGCATTCTCGCAGCTCGACGTAGACGAGCTTTGCGCCGATCTCGATGCCTTGATGACCGATTCGCAAGACTGGTGGCCCGCCGACTGGGGCCACTACGGCCCGTTCTTCATTCGCATGTCGTGGCACGCCGCCGGCACCTACCGCGCGGTGGATGGCCGCGGTGGCGGCGGTACCGGCGCCCAGCGCTTCGCCCCGCTCAACAGCTGGCCCGACAACGGCAACCTGGACAAGGCGCGTCGTCTGCTGTGGCCGATCAAGCAGAAGTACGGCGAGAAGATTTCCTGGGCCGACCTGCTGGTGCTCGCCGGCAACCGCGCGCTGGAGACCATGGGTTTCCGCACCTTCGGCTTCGGCTATGGCCGCGCCGACATCTGGGCGCCGGAGGACGACATCTACTGGGGCCCCGAGACCGAGTGGCTCGCCACCAAGGACGAGCGCTACACCGGCAGCTGGGAAGACGGCAGCCGCGTGCTGGACAACCCGCTGGCCGCGGTGCAGATGGGCCTCATCTACGTCAACCCGGAAGGCCCCAACGGCGTGCCGGACGCCATGAAGTCCGCCCAGGACGTACGCGAGACCTTCGCCCGCATGGGCATGAACGACCGCGAGACCGTCGCGCTGACGGTGGGCGGCCACACCTTCGGCAAGATGCACGGCAACGGCTCGCCGGATGCCGTGGGCGATGCCCCCGAAGGCGCCAAGATCCACCAGCAGGGCTTCGGCTGGGCCAACACCCATGAGACCGGCCTCGGCGAATACACCGTGACCTCCGGCCTCGAAGGCGCCTGGACCCCGACGCCGACCAAGTGGGACAACGCCTACCTCAACACCATCTTCGCCCACCAGTGGGAGGTGAAGAAGTCGCCCGCCGGCGCTAACCAGTGGCAGCCGGTCGAGGTCAAGGAAGGCTACTGGGTGCCCGACGCCCACGTGGAAGGCAAGAAGAACCCGCCGGTGATGAACACCGCCGACATGGCGATGATCACCGACCCCACCTACCTGGAGATCGCCAAGGAATTCCACCAGAACCCGGACAAGCTCGCCGACGAGTTCGCCCGCGCCTGGTACAAGCTGCTGCATCGCGACATGGGCCCACGCGCCCGCTACCTCGGCCCGCAGGTGCCCGATGAAGTGCTCGTGTGGCAGGATCCGGTGCCCGAGCACCAGGGGCCGCTGGTCAACGACCAGCAGATCGCCACGCTCAAGCAGCAGATCGCCGACTCCGGCCTCAGCGCCAAGCAGCTGGTGAGCACCGCCTGGGCCTCGGCCTGCACCTACCGCCAGACCGACCATCGCGGCGGTGCCAACGGCGCGCGCATCTGTCTCGAGCCGCAGACCGGTTGGGACATCAACCAGCGCTCCGGCGTGTATGACGTGATCGACAAGCTCAAGCAGATCAAGGACGCCTCGGACGCCAATATCTCGCTGGCGGACATGATCGTGCTGGGCGGCAGCGTCGGGGTCGAAATGGCGGCCAAGGCGGCCGGGCACAACGTCACCGTGCCGTTCACTCCGGGCCGCACCGATGCCACCCAGGAAATGACCGAGGTGGATACCATCGCCTACCTGGAGCCGAGGCACGACGCCTTCCGCAACTACATGCAGCCCCAGGCGACCTCCATCCCGGCCGAACACCTGATGGTCGACCGCGCCTTCATGCTCAACCTCAGCGTACCGCAGATGGCCGCGCTGCTCGGCGGCATGCGCGCCATCGGCGTCAACGTGGGTGACAACAACGACGGCATCCTCACCGACCGCCCCGGCCAGCTGACTAACGACTTCTTCGTCAACCTCGTCGACATGGGCACCGTGTGGGAGCCCCTCGACGACAGCGAGGAACGCTTCGAAGGCCGCATTCGCAAGACGGGCGAGAAGAAGTGGACCGCCACCCGCGTCGACCTCGTGTACGGCTCCAACTCCCAGCTACGCGCCATCGCCGAGGAGTACGCCGCCAACGGCGGAGAGGAGCGCATGATCGACCGCTTCGTGAAAGGGTGGGTCAAGGTCATGGAGAACGACCGCTTCGACCTGCACCGCTGAACGACAGGTCCGCGGCAGTAACGCGGACCTGGTGGGCTTCAAAACTGACCCCGGAGGCTGAGCAACCAGCCTCCGGTTTTTTTATGTCCCTACTCAGATCAAAAGAAGTGGCGCTATCGCCGCCTCATGCTTTCGTTGACGTTGCCCTAAACGTTTCTGTTGGTTACGGTTAGTAAAAAGTCACAGAAGATGACTAAGCAACCAAGACGTACTCAGGGACTGCCGCATTAGGATGATGCGAACCATCATCCATTCTGCCAGCAGGGGCGGTAGCGTGCCCCGACTCCCAACTCCCCGCCAGACGAAATCAATCCTATTTACATTTTCCAGTAACTTACTGAATCCAAATAGTTTCGACTGCGCATGGTATTCTCTGACAATCGATTGATTCGGAAGAGATAACCCATGCGCCATGAAGGCAAACTCACCGAGTGGAACGACGCCAAGGGCTTCGGCTTCATCACGCCAGCCGCAGGCGGCCCTCGTGTATTCGTTCATATCAGCGCCTTTCCCCGCGATGGGCGCCGGCCGCAAGTGAACGAACCGATCACCTACCACCTGACACACGACAGCCAGAACAGACCGAAAGCCCAGAAGGCGGGCTACCTGAAAGCGGCACGTCATTCACCCCCTCGCTCCAGAGGGCTGATGTTGGCATGCGCCATCGCCGCTGCGTTCTTCGCACTCCTGGCAGCCTTGAGCGCTCTAGGCCACATGCCAATGCAGCTCATAGCGGCATACGCACTGCACCTTCGCCATGTACGGCATCGACAAAGCCGCAGCAGGGAAGGGCAGAAGGCGCACTCCAGAAGCCATGTTGCTCTTCGCAGGCTTGATCGGTGGCTGGCCCGGCGCGCTGGTAGCGCAGCGGCTGTTTCGGCACAAAACCAGAAAGCAGCCGTTTCAGGCGATATTTTGGTGTGGGGTGGTGGTGAATTGTGGGGTGGTTGGGTGGCTGGTTTATTCGGATGAGGCAGCGAGGCTTTCGGCTGGTTTTGGGATCGGTTAACAGTAACCAAGTCTGTTGTGCAAAAGGTATTCGGCTGCATGCCAGTCTATTAGAGAACCTACATACAGTATATTGGTCCCGGCAAAACGCGCAAACGCGAATTCTGCATAGGTGGCAGAGCTATACTTAGGAGCTAAAAAATCAACGAGTTGCAAGGAATGATGCGCGTCAGATAATATTGTTGAACGCGCAGGATGTTCATTGAATATCAGGACGTGCAGTCCAATCACTGTTATGCCCAAAGGAACTGACGATCAATGAATCAAGATTGGATTCTTCAAAAAAAGGAAACTCGCCGGACTTTTTCAAAGTCTACTTGGGTGCCTTTGAGAGCATCAATTAACGATGAAAAAGGAAACTGCAAATATATAGGGCACGTTGGTGAGTACTTTGGTTGTGGTTCTGTAGCATTTCCTCCGGAGCACAGAGAAATAGCAGAAAAAACTAGCTGGAGTGACATTGGGATTGGTTGTACCCCTCAACCTTATGCATATGAAGATGGCTATTATTCTACAATTGAACAGTACCAATGGAATGACAAAGAACCAATCGGAATCCATCTTATATTTGAGCACCCTCAACCTGTAGTTGGCGGAAGTTTATGGATATTGAATCCTGACTTAGTAGTAGCGCTTCGTCTTATAAAAGAGGGAAGTAATTGGGTAAGGCCAGAAGAGAATTTTGTAGTAGTAGCTCGGGAGGTTCTCGATGAAAAAGGGGAACAGCGCCTGATCGAAATAAAAAGAGAGTTTCTTCTCGACTATTTGGCGGCTAGAAACTTATCTCTCAGGCTATCGTACTATCGACAAAGAGTTGAAAACGTACCGACACTTGAAAATAGCGAATATGCTGGCCTGGAAGACCACCAAGAAGAAAGGGATGGCGGCCGATATGAACTACTTATTCAAAATTTGAATGATGTATTTGGCGGTAGTTGGGCAATGTTTCGTGCTTGGCGCACAGAAGTAGACGAAGAGGAAGACGCTCCTGTAATGGGGCCCGAAACAAACGAAAATACTGATTATGAAAAGTCTGAAGGAAACAAGTCCGGTTATGATGGTGTACGGGTGGAAGGAGAATTTTGGCGGGATGAATGGATTGAGCACCAAGGCATAAGCAAACGCGTTAGAGGGGACGCTGATACAAATCTACCTCAATTTATAGTCGAAACAGATAGTACACGCATCGCATCATCTGAGCTAAACAATGAAGACATTGGAAGGTGGCTGTGGTTCCGTTCAAGTATTGTAAATGAACTGTTGGGGCTTCGAGGCTTCTCACTTGAATGGTATACAGCCGAAACAGGTTCTATTCACTCAACGTCCGGTTATCGAATTCACTTTGGAGTGAACTCAGCGGATTTCATTACAGTATATGCTTATGACATCGCCCGTCTCCCTTCATGGGAACAGCACTTATGGGCCGCACATAATGCAGTCCCAGAGGGTAAGGTTTCCAGTGAGTTGTTAGATTCTCAAGTTAAGGCTCAACCCGCATCTACACATGCAGTAGAGGCGTTACTTTTTGAAGTAATGAGCATGCTGGAGAATGGATTTAAGCAAGAGTTTAATGTTTCTCTTTTCTCACATGATATAGACCGTAAAGAAGCCTTAAAGAAAATCTCCAGATTCGAAAGTAAAGATCAGGCGTCATTGCTAAGGCTAGCAAAAGAAATTGTACGCGTTTTCTCTGACCGGCTTAATGTCAAAGAGTTGCGGGCGTTATCAGTACATGCGAATAAGGATAAACTTGGCTCAAACAAACTACTGCAAGACATACTATCCCGGAAGGTTGGAGATGCTGCTGCTCGTAAAGTCTTTGGTCCAATTGTAGGTGCTTATGATATGCGATTAGGTGATGCACACCCGACAAGTTCAAAAATCGGAGAAGCCTTAGAGCTTGCCGGAATTGACACTGAAAATTCATATCTAAGGCAAGGGCAACAATTGATTTCCAATGTTGGGCAGTCAATTTGGTGGATTGGTAAGATGATGTTTGAAGATCCTAAAAAATGATGAGGATCGTAAGGTGGCATAACAAGGCGCTGCTGTCGGACAAATTTTCCGCTGCGCTCCAAATCTGCCGCAGAGCGCGGCGTTAAGTTTACAAAGAAGTAATGGTATATGTTTAAGACGAAGCCTACATGGGAACAGTTTGAAGACCTCGTTCGAAGAATTCTTGAAGCGAACAATTTTCGCATCCAGTCACATTTGCCTCGAGGTGACTCCGGCTTCGACTTTCTTGGTATTTTGGGAAATGAACAATGGGCAATTGAAGTCAAATATTACAGGACAGCAAGAGCTCGCCCTTCGCTAATAGAGTCTGCCGCAGCCCGTGTAGTTAACAACGGCTTGCGTGGTGGTGCTAAGAAAGGAATGTTAGTCATATCAAGTGTTTTACCAACAGAAATGCGGCTTGTTCTGGAAGATAAATTCAGTATTTCTTTCGCAGATAGAACTGACCTGAGAAATTATGCTTCAGTTTCTCCGGCTCTTGCGGAAGAGCTAGATTCTTTACTTGAAGCAGATCCAGACTTGGTTCGTGATTTGTCCGACCGAAAGGAGGCACCCTGGAATAGAAGCCGCTCTATAAATGAACGGCAGGCGCCCCCGTCTGATACCAAAGGCACAGAGCTGTGCACTAGATTGAAAGATACAAAACGTGGGAAGCAAGCATGGTCTCAGTATGAAGAGCTTTGTATAGATGTCCTTAAGTACTTATTTCCGAACGACTTGCAAGGCTGGCATGCCCAGAAAAGAACAGATGATGGGGTAAGTAGGTACGACTTTGTTTGTCGAGTCCGTCCGATGACCGAGTTCTGGAGCTTCTTAGTGGAGCACCTTAATAGCAGGTACGTAATATTTGAATTTAAAAATTATGTAGGGAAAATAAAGCAAGGTCAGGTGCTAACAACCGAAAAATACCTTCTTGAACGAGGCTTGAGAAAAGTTGCAATTGTCCTCACTCGGGCTGGAGCTGATAAGAACGCCTTCAAAATGATGCAGGGCGCAATGCGTGAGTACGGGAAACTTATTTTAGTTGTTGACGATAAAAGCCTGTGCAGGATGCTCCATATGAAAGAGCAAGGAGAGGACCCAACTGATTATTTATTTGAGCTGGCTGACGATTTCTTGTTATCGTTGCCAAGGTGAAATTTAACAATTAGGTGAAGCCGACCGAAACTACGCTGCGCTGCGTCTCGGCGGCTTACTATGGCGTTAGAGGAAAGCATGAATTCGAAGATTTGGTTGAAAAACATAGATCGAATTTCCTTATGCTCAGCGAGCGTTGACTACAAAGCTAAGAAAGCATTCAAGGCTGTATTAAATTGGATTGTGAAAAACAATTATAGGGGTGGGTGTCATGATACGTCGGCGGCACTCCACATACTTCTTGAAGAGCAAGGAGTCAAGTCTAGCCTTTGTATTGGGGAAGTTAAAATTGATGAACAAAGCTTCTTTGATCACTCATGGGTGACAGTAGATGACTTGGTTCTTGATGCATCGGTATGCATGCCAAATATTGGAGGCTACGCTTTCCCACCAGTGTTTGCATCGAAAGATCTCCTTACTCTGGATGTTCCCCAAATTTACTACGGTGAACGATCTCCAGTGGGGTTCGATAGCGAGGCAAAATTTGTGAGCACCGCAAGCTTGTCTGAATATTCTACAGGCCATCTAGATGATCCAAACAAGCTGTGGAGCCTAACTAAAACACTAGCTAAGGAAGCAGGTGTCAAAGTTAATGCTGGGAAGTTGAAGGATCAGTACGGTGCAGTCATGCAGACATGTAGTCTGCGCCTAAATCCTCTAACAAATAATTGCAACGGATCAATTTACGCTGCGCTTCAATTGCCCGCTGAATTGGGCGTTAGCTGAAATACTCTATGGGGCACAGAATGAACTGGTACTGGATAATTGGCATTGCAATAGCGCTAGCCCTGATCTATCGCCTTATTTCCGAAAAGCCGAAATCAGTAGCCTACGAAATTGGGCGAAGAATCAATGTGAAGCCACATTTCATTGAGAACATGATCACTGCAATGGGTTCTAAGCGAGGTCTGATGTTTGTAGATCAGATGTCTCGCGGTGGCGATGAGTTTATTGAGAAAGGTGTGTATACTTTTATCGTCTTCGAGATTTCAAAGAACGACCATGCGGAGAATATCAAGTGGTGGAAGTCTCGACTCAAAGAGTCCGGCTTCGACCCACAAATGAATGCGGAGAGAGCAGAGGTTGCTTTTACGTATCTCAAAGATGCCGGAGCTGATCATTCTCAGATCCCCAATTTTATCAATGTGTACAACTCAATCAGCTAACAAAGCGGTGTTGTCGCGGCACAAAATCGAGATGCGGGGATGCCTTCGCTGGCGCTCCGGCGCCCCAAACCGCGGCGTTAGACTAAAAATCATATGAACTATTATCTTCTAGCTCTATTTTTGGCACCGCCGTTTCTGAGAATATCCAGAAAGACACGGGTTGAAAAGATGCGTAAAGTTCTAACAGAGGGTCACAGACCAAGTTGCATCACAGTTGGCGGTGAGCCAATTCCCATCTCTGGACTTCCTCCAGAGTGGGAGTCGGCGCAGAAAAGGGCATATACTCCAGCTCACTCAGTTATGTATTTGTTCAACGTCACGCGCTATGGCGGTCAAGGCAAAGGCGAACGCGTATGTACGCTGGGCGAGCTTGAGAAGTGGCTAGCCGATGAGAAGGATGTGCGCAAGTATTACCTCGGAGCTGTCGCTCTGGGCTTTATTGCTATTACTTTCATTGCCTTGCGTTTCGTTACAACAGGCTAACAATCGCATACATTCGGACAGAAGAAAGAGCCGTTCCTCGTTCCTCGTCGCCCTGCTTCCTTCTGCCGATGATGTCAGACGCTATGTGCCAGCTTTATCTGAAAGAACATAGGAAGATTGAAGCGTGATACCAGAATTAAATCAATCAGGAGTGCTGCCGCCTTTTATACCCGAGCAAGGGCCAACCGACCCTGCTGGTATGGCTCCCTATAAGACTACGATAACAGAGTTCATTCATCGTTATGCACACACTTTTGAGAGGAGAGCTATACTTAGAGGGCTGCTGGATTATCGTAGAAAGCTTAAGAGTATTGGAGTTCGTAACGGCTTCCAGTGGCTCGATGGTAGCTTTGTCGAGGATGTGGAGTTAAACCGTGGCCGACCTCCATCAGATGTGGATATAGTCACATTCGCTTTGAGGCCTACGAATGATTTAGAGTTATGGAAGAAATTGGTCTATGAAAACACAGATCTTTTTTTGCCCAATGAAGCGAAGCAGAAATACTGTTGCGATGCGTATTTCGTTGACCTAAACACGCATCCTATACATGTAGTGAGCAATACTCGGTACTGGTTTGGATTGTTTTCACACCAGCGCGAATCTTACCTTTGGAAAGGAATGGTGGAAATACCGATTGATTGCAGTGACGATGAGGCGCTAGAGATTTTGGATAGGGAGGCAGGTAATGCCTAAGAAGCTCAATGTTGACAGCCTATCTTCTGAAATTAACACTCTTAATGAGCTGCTTTCTAGTGCGCGTCAATCTGGCGATTTCGTAGGTGAGATGCAGCTCGAGCATCGAATTTCTGAATTATCGAGTAAATTAGAATTATTGAAAGAGGGCTCAGTCTCTGATAACAGCGCGAGCGTTGCTCTATTTTTTGGTGGGCAGCCTGTGCTTGGTTCAAAAGGAATTGCTGCAGAATTTGCTGGAACAGCATTAGAGCAGTTTCAGGATCTTATCGCTAAAGTTTTCGCCAACAATGAAGTCGGCGATTTAGGTGAAAGAGGGAAAGTGCCACTCAAGGCAAGCTCAGAGCTAATGGTTACTGGCTTGGCAAGGGGTTCTTTTGGTTTTGTTCTTGATGAAATGAGCGAACAAATTCAAATGGAATCTTCACAGTTATCGCATGTTATAGACAAGGCTGCACTTCTTCTTCGGGATTCTGCTGCCCAGGACGATGCGGTTTTTGAGTCTATTTTAGAGGAATTGGAGCCGAGAACGCTAATCGCTCTCAGGGATTTTTTTTCCAACTTGGATTCAAGTAAAGCAACTATAAGGGTTGTTGAAAAAGAGCTGGATTTTACTCTTGATGGTCCTTCTATCCATAGGGCGAAAGTTAGAACGGAAGCTACAAGCATTGAAGAAAAAACAATTGAAATTGAAGGAACTCTGGTAGGATTTTTGCCAGAGCACCGAAAATTTGAACTGGCTGACAATGCAGGAAAACTTTTCTATGGCTCCGCTACTAAAGAGGCTGTTGATCAGTTTACAAAAGCTACTGACAGCGTGATCGGAAAAAAATGTCTAATTAAAGTCACGGTTAAAACTGTTGCTCCACTAAACAGACCGCCAAGAGAAGTGGTTCGTTTGATAGAGTTTCTCCGGTTTGGAGAATAAACACATAAAAATCGCGTCAATTATGGCGCTTGCAAACTCGAGCCTATTACGCGGGCGTTATATTTTTTTCCCGGGGATCAGTATTGAAACAATTGTGTAAATACATGAATGAACCAAGAGATATCTTTAGTGATGGGTTCATTCGACTATCTCAGCCAGCAGTTTTGAATGACCCATTCGAGGCTTCATTCTGCGAGAATAGCTTAGAAGAATTAGCCGGCCATTTTAATTATCCAACGGCTCAGGATCCAGAATTCGGCGATTTGAGCTTTTCTCAGTACATCGAAATGCGGATGCATAACATCGGTGTTATATACTTTTCCGAAAACAAAGAGGATCTATTGATGTGGGCTCATTATGCAAACGAGCATAAGGGGCTTGCTATCGGCACAGTGTCTATTCCTGGCAATGGGTCCATTTTCCATAACCTGTTCAGATCGGATGCTTTGATAAATTCTTCTTGGGGCGAGGTATACTCACCATTTGACGGAATTCCTAAGCCGGTTTCCTATAGGAAAGGGCTTCGATACAGAAATGACAAATTCGACTATGACTACTCGAATATCTCAGTGGAAGGTGCTAATAGAATACTCTATGAAGTATTTATGCGAAAAAGTGACGAATGCATTTATGAACAAGAGCACCGAGTGGTCCTTAGGTTAAAACAGTCAGACCGAGTGGTTCTTGAATGTATTGACCTTATGCCTAACGAGCGTGTTAGAGACCGAGTTTCGTCTGTAGAGTGGTCTTTTATTGATCCGAATAGTGGCCGAGCTGATATTAATCTTATGGGCATTCAAGATGATGTTGAAAGGGTATCGCTTTCAATGCATTTGGCGAAGTTAAGTCGTAATCCCAATGTGGTGTATTTGATGAAGTTATCATCTAGCAGCATCAATAATTGCTTGTTTGGACTTAGGTCGAAACTTGAAAAGGAGGATGTCATTGGAGGTACGCATCCTCTACAGGTATCTAGATGTCTGGAAAGCAAGAAAGAATCAGGGTTGCTATAGCCTTGAGTGCCAAGAGATATAACAAGGCCAAGCACAGCGACAGCATTCTCGTTTCAGCTTCGCCTACACTACAAAGCCGCTTGTGCTGCGGGGGTTAGATGATAAAAACAGTTATATCTTACAAGTAGTGAGTTCTTATGCCAAGAAAAGCAATTCCACCGACACTTAAAAACAAACTGCTCTATGAGAGTCAGTATTGCTGCGCTATATGTCAGAAAAGTGGATGTCAAATCCACCATATTGATCAAGATCATTCTAACAACACTGAAGATAATCTTATTGTCCTGTGTGTCGCCCACCACGATGAAGCACACACAATGCGGACAATGTCGAATAACTTGGATGCGCGAGCATTACGCCACGCTAAAAGTGAGTGGACTAAGCAGGTTCGAAATTCACGTACTTTGGCAGCGACACTAGAAGGTCAAACAAAAAATACCAAGAATGGATGGCTTTCTGTAGGAGTATCATGGGGCTACATCAATCACAAGCGTGTCGCGGAAATGTCGGATATTGGAGCCATATCTAACAAAGGACAGAGGCTTCTAAAGTATTGTCTCGATAAAGAAATGGTTGATGAGAATGCGATCATTATTAAGCCCCTCAATTCGTCAATGAGCAACTCTTTTATCAGAAACAGTGTTTATAATTGGTTCGATTTTGGGGATGACCAACGGTTGCACGCATTATACTCTGAGATGGTTGATCAAATTAGTCGCAACACCAATGTGATCCATTTGGAACCATCGACGTGGACAAAAGCAAGAGTAAGAAGCTTAGTAAGACCGGGTGGGCTTATTTTCTTTAATAAAGGAGTGTATTTTAAATCTATTGACGAAACGCAAGAAAACGATCATAGAAGGTGTCAAACTTTCAAGAATAAGGTTCATGTCGAGTTCTATGTGGACACCATTGATATGTTTGGAGCTACATCAAAGACCGTATCGTTCCAAGGACACCAAACTTGTGCTGCTCTGTTGCTCGTCAAGTCATTGGGAGAAAGAGATGATGGTGGTTTAGTGCTGAGCTGTACACCACTCGCACTAGGGGTAGGGTTTAGAGGGGCGATTGATATTCAGGCCAGCTAACAAGCCGCTTCAGTCCACCCTGAAGTGGGGGAACTCCACTGCCTTCCAGCTGACGCTGTTACGCTGTCGCTACACGCCGCAGCTGAAGGCTACGTTATAAGCCAAGAACTTGCTTGGTCAATAACATCAGAGTAAATAACTATGTATGACCGTGAAGTGATTGAATATGCAAAAAACCAAGAAAGGCTAATATCTAAATTAGAGTATCGTGTTTATACATTCGAAGATAGTCGTGCAGAAAATAGAGATACCTTAATGAGAGACTATGCTCGTGTTCTCTATTCATCTTCTTTTAGACGTTTGCAAGGTAAAATGCAGCTTCTCGGCGTAGACGGAAGCAAATTTAACCGAAATCGACTGACTCATAGTTTAGAAGTCGCTCAAATTGCACGCTCAATTGCTTATAATTTGGATCTTAAGGATACAGTTGTAACAGAAACTGCTGCCTTGGCTCATGATATAGGCAATCCGCCTTTTGGACATTATGGGGAAGTTGTATTAAATGAATTGAGCTCAGATTGTGGTGGATATGAAGGAAATGCTCAAGCGTTTCGTATTTTACGGACGCTTGAAATAAAGCATCATTCTTACACAGGTTTGAATCTTAATGTTCGTACCTTAATGGCTATAACTAAGTATTTTTATAACAAGCAGCAAAATGATAAAAAATTCCTATATGACGATGATTTTTGTTTTTTAAAGGATGAGCTGGATAAGCACGATATTTTAATAAAGAAGAGCATAGATGCTGAAATCATGGACTTGGCTGATGAAATTGCTTATGCCGCACATGATTTGGAGGATGCATTAAGCTTTGGCATGATTAGTTTGGGCGAAATTGTGCATGAGTTCAAAGTAAGTGCGCGATTCCAGTCTGCGTACTCTGCAATTTCAAATATTGCACAAGAAGCGCAAACTGAAGCAATGCAAGCAAGTAGAGCTGGTACTTCTGAAGAGTACGCAATTGTGCTTAAAAAGGAGTTGACTTCAAAGATAGTAAACACACTTTGCTCTGATATCGGTTTAGTCGACGGTCGACTAGGATACAAGCATTACGCTGATTTGGCGGAAGGTTTAAAAAAGCTTCTATTTAAAGCAATATTGAGGAAAAAAGATGTTCAGTTATATGAGCGCCGCGGTGAGCAAATAATACGCGGACTATTTGAGGTTTATTCTGATGAAAAATATAACAAGGGGAATATTTTGTTGCCGGCAGAGTTGCGTTCTCTTGATGACTGTAAAGCGCGATTAGTGACGGACTATATATCAGGAATGATGGATTCCTATGCTGCTCAGGAGTATGAGAAGTACTTTGGTAAAGGTAGTGCTGACAAGCTCTATTTTAAGTAATGTCGTCTTATAACAAGGTGCTGCTACGAAAAATTAACTCGCTAGCGCTCCTGAATTTCTGTAGAGCGCGGTGTTAGCAATGCTAAGGAGTCCTAGTGCAAGATTTTATTTTGGAACCTTTTGCAGGTAAGTGGTTTGAATGGGTGCGCATAAATGAATGCTTCTGGCCAGGAGCAGGGGGCGTTCAGAGAAGGTAGATCCTGAGCTAGGACCTGTACGGCTTGGCTCTGGAATTTATGTCATTGCTTGGGGCGATTCCTTAGGGGTGCCAAACCCTGCTGATGGTTACGTTCAATATATTGGAATGACAGATAATTTCAAAAATCGAATGGCCCAGTTCGCAGCATCTGCCGGAATACACGACGGAAGGTATAATGGACATTCCGCAGCTTGGCGGTGGCCTGAGGCGAAGATCGAACAGATGAAGGTTGCGTTCTTTCCTCTGTATCAAGAGTTGGCGCCGCATCTAAAATCTGGTTTTTTATACTGGCAGGAGGCTCTTGCGATAGATGCCTTTTTTAAAGTGCATGGCGAGATGCCGCCGTTAAATGCCGGCGGTGGTGAAATTAAGTTTGACTAAGTTTTCTAACAATCGGCTGCGCAACAACCGATTTACCGCTGCTTTGTAGCTCCAAACAGGCACATAATTTGGGCATTAGCTAACCATCCCGCTCATGCCCCATAACGCAGGAAAAGCATCTAACAGTGATCATCCCCCAAGACGGGCGCTTGCGGCTGGATCGTGAGCGCTTGAAGCAGCATCGCAAGCGGCTGGGCCTGAGTCAGGAGGCGCTGGCCGAGTACTGTTTTGATCGGCGCTTGTGCGTCTCCATCGCTTCCATCAAGAGGGCGGAGAGTGGCAAGGCGGTGCTGTATCGTACCGCGCGCCATCTGGCCGAGATCTACGAGGTCGAGGTCGAGGAGCTGTCGGCGGAGGCCGAGGAGGCCGCCGTTGTCGCTGCCGATATCGAGGAGATGGAGAGTGCCCGCGTACTGATCCAGTTGCACGCCGTGGCGGCCGATCCCTCGGCGCTGGCGAGCTGGGTGCAGCATTTCGGCGGCAGCCTGGAGGAAGGGGGCGCGGCGCTGTTCGGGCTGCCCCGGGCTTACCGTAGCGATGCGCAGCGCGGTCTGTTGTGTGCCGCCACCCTGGTGGAGCAGGGGGTGGCCCGCAGCGTTTATCTTCAGGCCGGCCATTGGCCTACGGCTGTGCCGCTTTCCATGTCGGGTGGGCAGAGCGGCGTATGGGTCGAGCGTGGCGTGGCGGTGCAGTTGGCGGAGCGCTTCGTTTTCGATGACGAAGGTGGGGAGTGGCTGCGCTATCGCCAACCCCGGGACGAGGCGCGCGAGGCTCGCTTCGAGCTGGTGGGGCGTCGGGTACAGTTGGGCCAGCTGCAAGCTATCCTGGAGAGCACCCAGGCCTACCAGGCCGGTCATCTGATCTATATCCGCGGTGTGGCGGGCATCGGTAAGACGCGCCTAAGCGCTGAGTTTGCCGAGATGGCCGCGGCCCATGCCGATCATCACCAGGCCGAGGTGCTGGACTTCGGTACCCGGGCCGATGAAGGCCCGCTGATGCAGCTAGCGCGCTCGCTGCTGCAAACCTCCGCCGAGGCGAAAGCGGAAATTCTGGACGAGGCTCTCCTGCTGGCCCGTCTCTCGGCGCTGCGCCTGCCCATGGATCACGCCATGCTGCTGCGTCCGCTGCTGGGCTTGCCTCAGCCGGAGGAGGCGCAGTCGCTCTATGCCGCCATGACCCCCGCGACCCGCAGCCAGCGCTTGGTGCTGGCACTGCGCGATCTGCTCCTGGCGCGCTCCATTCATCGCCCGCAGCTGGTGGTGGTGGAGGACCTGCACTGGGCCGACGAGGCGCTGCTGGGCACCCTCACCGGGCTGCTGCAGGGTACCCAGGAAGCGCCGGTGATCTGGCTGTTCACCTCGCGCCTGGAGCAGGACCCGCTGGAGAGCCGCCTGCGCCCGCAACTGCCGGAGCTGCCGCTCACGCTGATCGAGCTGCCGCCGCTGCGCCCGCAGGAGGCCGAGGCCCTGGTGGCCAGCTACGGCACGGTACCCGCCGAGCACGCCGCCCGCTGCGTGACCCAGGCCCAGGGCAACCCGCTGTTCCTGACCCAACTGCTGCTGTTCCATCCTCATCGCAGCCTGCCGGCCAGTCTCGCCAATCTGGTACAGAGCAAGCTGGATCAGCTCACCGATCTGGATCGGCGGGCCATGTGCATCGCCGCGGTGATGGGGCAGCGCTTCTCCCTGGCCTCGCTGCAGGAGGTGCTGGGGCAGGCCGATTATCAGCCCGAACTTCCCCAGCGCTACAGCCTGGTGCGTCCGCTGGAAGAGGGCAGCTACCGCTTCGTGCACGACCTGATCCTGCAAGGTATCTACGAGGGGATTCCCAAGATCCAGCGCGACCGCCTGCATCTGCGCCTGGCCGCGCTCTACGGCGAGGCGGAACCTGGCTTGCGGGCGCGCCACCTGCATCGGGCGCGCTCGCTGGAGGCGCCGAATGCCTTCCTGCAGGCGGTGGCGGCGGAAATGGCCCGCTATCGCCACGAGGAAGCCATGGCGCTGCTGAAGGATTGCCGCGCCATTGATTACGCACCCAAGGATGAGTACCGGCTGATGCTGCTGCAGGGCCAGGTGGCGATGGCCACCGGGCAGATCCAGGCAGCGCGGGAACACTTCGAGGCGGCGCGTACCTTCGCTCGGGAGGAGGGGCAGCGCATCACGGCCGATCTGTGGCTGGCCCGGGTGCTGAATATGCTCGATGCGCTGGCGGCGGAGGAGGCGATTCTCGACGGCCTGCTGCCCCTGGCCGAGGCGCTGGAGGATCCCTTGCCCCTGGCCGAGGCGCTCTATCTCAAGGGCAATCTCTACTTCCCCCGGGGCGACTTTGCCACCAGCCGCGCCTATCACACCCGCGCCCTGGAGCAGGCCCGCCGTGGCGGCGACGTGCGCACCGAGATCCAGGCCCTGAGCGGGCTGGGCGATGCCCACTATGCCGAGGGGCAGATGCTCAGCACCCTTGAGCTATTCGACCACTGCGTCACGCTGTGTCGAACCCATGGCCACGCCGATCTGGAGGCCTCCAACCTGTTCATGCTGGGTACCGCCCGCATCTACGCCAACCAGACCGAAGCGGCGCTGGCCGACTGTTTCGATGCCGCCGAGCTGGGCAAACGGGTCGGCAACCGGCGTGCCGAGGTGGTGGCGCGGCTCACGGCGGGGTGGATTCTGCTCTCCCAGGGCGAGCCTTATACGGCGGACGAGCAGATCGAACAGGCGCTGACGGTGGCACGTGGCCTGGGCTCCGGTCGCTTCGAGGCGTTCCTGCTGGAGAGTCGCGCCCGGGTCGAGCTGATCACCGGACGGCTGGCCGAGGCGCGAGCCAGCATCGAGCGCGCCTGGCAGCTGGTCGAACAGCACGGCCTGAAGGCCTTTATCGGTCCCTGGGTGTTGGGCACCCGAGCGCTGCTGGAAGAGGAGCCCGAGACGCGCCTGGCGACGTTGCAGCAGGGCGAAGCGCTGCTGGATGCCGGCTGCGTGGGGCACAACGGTTATCGTTTTCTGATCGCCGCGGCAGAAGTCAGCCTGCTCGACGGGCACCCGGAAGCGGCCCGCCACTACGCCCGGCGCCTGACCCAACTGATGGGGGCGGAGCCCTGTGCCTGGGGCGAGCACCACTGCGCTTTGATCGAAGCCTATGCCGATTGGCTGGAGAACGGCCAAGCGGAGGGCGAGAAGGGCGGCAAGGCGCACGCCCTGGAAGCCTTACGAGCGTGCTGGCACCGAGGCGAAGCCGCCGGCCTGCGGATGACGCTGCCCCGCCTGGCTGCCAGTCGGCACTAGCCGCAGGACTTTCTCATCCCGGCGCTCCGCCGTGCCCAGCAGCAGTTCGACGAGATGCGCCGATTGCTCCAGGCACTGTTCCTGCAGGCCGGCGCCGCGCGTCCAGCCGCCGGCGAACAGCAGCGGGCAACCCTCCTGGCCTTCGGCGCCCCGTCGGGCGGTGGCCTGATTGTAGCGCTCGATCTCCGCTTGCGCCTCCAGGCACTCGGCATCCAGCACGTTGTGCTTGAACAGGGTCCAGGCCTTGGATTCCAGGGCGCTGTCCAGCGGCGGTAGCCGGTCCCGATAGCCGCCCTCGCCGGGAGCGGCGGTCATCGGTACGGGCTCGTCCAGGGGAGGGGACTGCCGCTCGAGCATCTCGCTGCGGGGAATCCGGTTGAGATCGTCCACCAGGGAGACAAAGTACTGCGGCAGGCCCGCCTGGTTGTAGGCGGGATTCTCCGCATCGTTCTGGTGGCGATTGGCCACGTAGTCGATGCGGTAGGGGAAGAAGGTGTCCTCGGGATTGCGCACCTCGATGTTGTAGGTGCGCCACAGGTTGCGATCGGGCGGCAGGCGGGCGGCGGCGGTGTGGCAGACGCCGAAGCTGCGGGTGTAGCGCACCTTGCCGAGGATGTGCCGCAGCTCCCGCTGGGTGTCGCTCAGGCCGTCGCCGAAGGTCAGCAGCGGCAGGGCGTCTTCGGCGTGGGTGGCCATGATCAGCATGTCGGCCTTCCAGCGGCGTTCGCCGGGGGCACGCTCCGCCAGCGTCACACCCTGGGGCGAGAGGCTGGCTTCCACCTCGATGCCGCGTAGGATCTCGACTCTTGGGCCCGGCGTATTGGGGTTGACGATATGGGCGGCCAGGGCCTCCAGCCAGTGCTGGGCGCCGTGCTCGAAGTAGCGGCGGTCCGGGGGCGAGCCGCCTTCCTGAATGCGGTAATACTCGAAGGGGGCCTGGAGCGGCATGCCGCCCGGGCCGCGATCGTCGGCGAAATACATGGCCGAGATGCGCGGGTAGTAGATGCTGTGACGGATGCGCTCCAGCCGCGCCGGCAGCTCGGGATCGTGCCAGTCGATGTTGACCCTCAGCCGATCCGCCGTCGCGGCCAGCATGTCGGCGGGGGCGGCAGCGCAGGCGTCGAAGAAGTCGTCCACCGTATAGCGCGGCGTGATGCGCTGGCTCTCCACCAGGTCGATGGCACTGCGATGAACCACGGCGATCAGCATCGCCAGCCGACCGCCCTCGAGCTGGTTCAGGTCGTGGGCCGGGTTGCTGACGCCGCGAAACAGGTCCCTGTCGTCGGTCAGGGCGATGCTTCCATCACGGCTGAAATAGCTCTCGGTATTCTCCAGCGGCTTCATGCGTTCCAGCTCGCCGATCTCGCTGAGTATCGTGCGCAGACGGTGGTAGGTGGCCAGGTTGACGTCATTGCCCCCAGGTCGGCCCAGCGACGATAGGGCGTTTCGGGCTTGCCAGGATGCCGCCGCACGCCCAGGTCGACCCACACCGTTTCGGCGTTGCCGCCCAGGCTGGCCTTGCGCTCGAAGAGAGTGACCTCGATCTGCCGGGCCATCTCGTGCCCCAGCTTCTGGCAGCCGAGTTTTTGCAGATAGTAGGCCAGCGACAGGCCGGAAACCCCGCCGCCAATGATGGCGATCCGCAGCGGTGCATGGTCCATGATGAGGCCCCTCAGTTGTTGTTTTCCTAAGAATCCCTCAAGAGGATGTTGCGGCCAAGGGGCCCAGACGAGGTGATACCGAAGTGATCCGTTGCGCTTCGAGCGGCCGATTCGGCGTTCGTGGTGATACCGAGGTGATTCCCAGCCCCTGAGCCAGCCAACTGGCTCAGGGGTTTTTCTTTTCTGCCGACTTCTTCCATGACTGTGTGCCTGCCGGGCCCAGATTCCGACGTGATTTTGCATCCCTGTAAGGCGTCGCTTAGGCTCAGTAGGCGAGCTACCGGAAAAGGACCGGAAGAGCGGCCATTCGCAATACCTGGGGGTGCCAGCAGGCCTATTCAACAGACCCGGATAAGGGCGGAGGGGCCATGAACCGCAGAATCTCTGGGGGACGGATGAGTCCGCGATGAGCGTCGTAAAGAACATTCTCATGCGCTCCTTTGGTCGCCCTACGGGCCTCTTGGGGAGAGTCGGCGGTATCATCATGGCTCGCATGAACCGGAGGATCGCCCAGCGGGTCATCGAGTTGCTCGATATCCAGCCGAGCGACAGAGTGCTTGAGGTTGGCTTCGGTCCAGGCGTTGGTATTCAACTCCTTGCCGACTGCGTTCCATCGGGAAGCGTCTCAGGCATCGATGCTTCGGCTGAGATGGTCAAGCAAGCAAAGGCGCGCAACGCGATGGGAGTTCGAACTGGCAGGATTGAGCTTCGGCAGCACTCGGTAGAAGACCTGCCTTACCAGCCCGCCAGTTTTGACAAGACGCTGGCGATCAATTCGCTGCAGACCTGGCCCGATGCTGCGGCAGGGCTGCGGGAGATACGACGTGTGATGAGGCCGGGGGGCGAAATTGCGCTTGGTTTCACACCCCATTCTGGGCAAGTGAAAGAGGGGCTGACAGAGGCGATCGTGGCTGCCGGCTTCACCGATGCGCGGCTGGTGGAACTGGATGAGGGGTTCTGTGTGCTGGCGACAACGCCCGGCGATTAGAGCGCCGTTGCCGCCTGACCTCGCGATGCAAGCGCATTTCAGAGGAGTAAGAGATGCTCAAGACTTACCGAGGTAGCTGCCACTGCGGCGCCGTTCGCTTCGAGGCGGATCTTGACCTCGCCCAAGGCTCCTTCCGCTGCAATTGCTCTATCTGTCGGCGAAATCGGTTCTGGGCCGCCGTGGCGAAAGAGGATGGGGTTCGTCTCGTGTCGGGAGAGGAGTTGCTCACCGAATACCGGTTTAACTCCAGGAAGAACCAGCACTTCTTTTGCAAAGTCTGCGGCGTCCGGCCATTCGGCGTTGGCAACGAGACGCCGATTGGGAAGATGTATGGGGTCAACATCGGTTGCCTGGAAGGCGTTACCGAAGAAGAGTTATCCAGTATTCCGATTACCTATGTCGACGGCATGAACGACCAGTGGCAGCAGTCCCCTCGATTCTTTACGCATTTGTAGGATGCTGCCGCTCCGCTATGGAAGCGCGTCTGCGTTGCTCGTTGGGTTTCACTAAGCACAGCGCCGGTGTGGTCGTTCGGTAGAGAGGGCTCGTATTGGCAGCCGGTTTCGGCGAGCTCGTTCAGGTCGATACCGGTCTCTATGCCTATGTCCAGGCCGGCCGCTGAGCAAGGAGATGACGCCTTCACTGGCCACTTTGCCGGAGGCCCTCTTGGCGTAGGGACAGTCGCCGAGGGGCTGTCCAGTCTCCTTTGTAAGCCATTTCCTACACCGTTATCAGCGAAGTGCCACAGATATGCGCGTATGTGGCTGGTAAGCTTTTCGCGCGAGGATTCCCGTTCGCTAATTAAACGATAACGGCAGCACCTATCAGACGCAGGGAGGCGTAATGCGCAACGCTACCGGATGGCAATTCACCCTGGCCTTGGCCGGGGCCGAGGACCTGGCGGTCATTGAATTCACTCACAAGGAAGCGCTGTCCCAGCCCTTCGAACTGAGCGTGCGCTTCGCCAGCCGTGACGGCCGCCTCTCCGCCACCGATATCCTCGATCGCGAGGCCACCCTGACGATCTGGCAGGAGGGCGAGGTGCTGCGCCGCGTTCATGGCATCGTCAGCGAGTTCGCCCGTGGCGACCGCGGCCACCGCCACACCTTCTATCGGGTCGAGATCCGCCCCGCGCTGTGGCGCCTCTCGCTGCGGCAGAACTCGCGCATCTTCCAGGAGGTCTCGCCGCTCACGGTGCTCAACACCCTGTGCGACGAGCACGGCCTGACCGATCTCGCCTTCGCCGCCACCCGCGAACCCGAGTCTCGGGAGTACCTTACCCAGTACCGGGAAGACGATCTCGCCTTCGTCGAGCGCCTGGCCGCCGAAGAGGGGTTGTTCTACTTCCATGAGTTCTTCGAGGTCGGGGGTGAAGAGGGCGCTCACGCCGCCCACCGCCTGGTGTTCGCCGATGCGCCCCAGATCCTGACTCACCTCGGGCAGCGCACCTACCATAGCCGCGCCGGAGGCACGCCGCCGGCGCGTCATGTGCGCAAGCTGCACCAGCACGCCCGGGTTGCCCCGGCCTCGGCCACGCTCAAGGACTACTCGTTCAAGAACCCGGCCTACGGTCAGCTGCACGACCACGCCGCACGCGATCTTGAGGCGCACGGTCAGAGAAGCGACTACGAACACTACGACTACCCCGGCCGCTACAAGCGCGATGCCTCCGGCCAGACCTTCACCCGCATCCGCCTCGAAGCGCTGCGCCGCAGCGCCAACACCGCCGACGCCGAGAGCGACCTGCCCGAGCTTGCCCCGGGCGTGCGCTTTGCGCTCACCGACCACGATCTCGACGAGCTCAACCGCGACTGGCAGGTGCTCGGCGTGGTCCACCACGGCAAGCAGCCCCAGGCGCTGGAAGAGGACGGCTTCGTTCAGGGCAGCGAGCAAACCGATCAAAGTGATGGCCTGCAGGGTCGGGCAGGCTCGGAAGCCATGACCAAGTACCATAACGAACTGGTCCTCATGCCCGCCGACCAGGCCTGGCGCCCCGAGCCCAATCCCCGGCCCCGGGTCGACGGCCCCCAGATCGCCTTCGTCGTCGGTCCCGAGGGCGAAGAGATCTATTGCGACGAGCACGGCCGGGTCAAGGTCCAGTTCCCCTGGGACCGCTATGCCGAACCCAACGAAACGGCCAGCGCCTGGCTGAGAGTGAGTCAGGACTGGGCCGGCGGCGGCTACGGCAGCCTGGCGATTCCCAGGATCGGCCATGAGGTCCTCGTCAGCTACCTGGAGGGCGATCCCGATCAGCCGTTGATCACCGGGCGGGTCTACAACGCCGTCAGCACGCCGCCCTACGTGTTGCCCGAGCACAAGACCCGTACCGTCATTCGCACCCAGAGTCACCAGGGCGAAGGCTTCCAGGAACTGCGCTTCGAGGACGAAGCGGGCCAGGAGCAGATCTGGCTCCACGCCCAGAAGGACCTGGAGCTGCTGACGAACAACGACCGCACCGAAGAGATCGGCCACGACAGCCACCTCACCGTGCACCATCACCGCATCAGCGAGATTCACGCCGACGACCACCTCACCGTGCGCGGCCAGCGACACCTCAAGGTCGATGGCGACGACCACCTCATCGTCGGTACTACGCGCCACGAAAAGACCGCCCGTGCCCAGCTCGTCGAGGCTGGCCAGGAAGTGCACCACCGGGCCGGCAGCAAGACCGTGATCGACGCCGGCGCCGAGATCACCCTCAAGGCCGGCGGCAGCTTCCTCAAGCTCGACCCCAGCGGCATCACCATCGTCGGCGCCCAGGTCAAGATCAACTCCGGTGGCAGCCCCGGTTCGGGGAGCGGGCAGGGGGCGGCGGCGGCGCTGCTGCCGGGGGCCGCCACGCCGGAAGCGAGCGAGGACGTGACGCTCAAATCGGTTGGGGCCGGGCTGTTTTCACAGCTAGGTAATTTGTTGGATCTCAGCAATCCCGCCATGCTCGATGGGTTGGCCAACCGCTGCAGCACCTGCGAGCCTGCCGTGGGCAGTCCGGTCAATCCGCTGCTGGGCGCCAAGCTGCTGCCCGCGGAAACCGACTTCGCCTTGCCGGCACCGCGGCCCTTCGTGTTCTCGCGCGGCTATCTCTCCGCCAATGCCCGTATCGGCGTGCTGGGGCAGGGGTGGTCGGTACCCGGCGACGGCCTTTCGCTCACCCTGCGCGACGATGCCTGTGTGATTCACGATGCCCAGGGCCGCGACATCACCTTCGGCGCCTTGGCGCCGGGTCAGTCGCGCTATTCGCCCACCGAGCAGCTTTGGCTGCGGCGCGGTGGCGAGCCGAACGAGCTGGATGCGGGCAAGGATGGCGAAAACGTCCGCTGGCAGGCCTTGCCTGAAGCCCTGCGCCACGACCCGCAGACCATCGTGCTGAGCGATGCCGGTGGTCTCTACTACGTCTTCGCACCGACGCAGGAGGCATCGTCTACCTGGCGCCTCGCCCAGGAACTGGACCGCAACGGCTACGCCACCACCTACCGCTGGGAAGCCGAGCTGCTCGTCCAGGTCGAAGACAGCGCCGGGCGCCACTTCCACTTCGACTACGAATCACTGCTGCCGGCGGGAGAGGGTGACAGCGGCCAGCGCCTCAGCGGCGTACGCCTGGTGCGTGAGGCCGATGGCAGCGCCCAGGACGACTGGCTGGTGCGCTATGCCTACAGCGAGGAAGGCGATCTGATCAGCGTGCGGCTGCGTCATGGCGAGGTCGTACGCGAATTCGAATGGCAGGACCACATACTCACGGCTCACCGCGTGCCCGGCGGTATCGAAGCCCGCTACACCTGGGATCGCCATGTCCCGGAAGGCCGGGTAATTGCCCAGGAGGAGAGCGGTGGGCTGACGCGCACCTACGCCTACCATCCGGATCACACCCTGGTGACCGACAGCCTCGGCCGCGAGGAGCGCTACCACTTCAGCGGCACTGGCCCCGGCCAGCGCTGGACGGCTCACACCCGTGCCGATGGCTCGGTCATCCAATACCGCTACGATCACGCCGGGCAGCGCATCGCCACCGTCGATCCGCTCGGCCGAGAGACCGCGCTCGAACGCGATGAAAGCGGACAGGTCATCGCCCAGATAGGCCCTGATGGCAGCCGCTGGGCCATTACCCGCGACGCGCAAGGGCAGCCCATCGCCGTGGCTGGCCCGGAAAACCACCGCTGGCAGCTCGAGCGTGATGCCCGCGGCAACCTCATTCGTGTCACCGGCCCCGGGGGCACCACCATCTTCGCTTTCGAGAACGAAGCGCTGCCCGATCGTCCCACCGCCGTCACCGACGCCGGCGGTAGCACCCGCCGACTCGAATGGAACGCTCTGGGCCAGCTCGTTGCCGAGACCGACTGCTCCGCTCAGACCACCCGCTACGACTACGATAGCCGTGGCTACCTGCTGACCGTGACCAACGCTCTGGGTGAAACCACCCGCACCACCCACGACGAGATGGGCCGGCGCATCGCCACCCAACTGCCTGACGGCAGCCGCTGGCAGCATCACCACGACCTGCAGGGCCGGCTCGCTGAGCAAGAGGGACCGCAAGGCTACCGGCAGCAGTTCCACTACGACGCCCATGGTCGGCCCGTACTGCGAATCGACGCCGACGGCGGTCGCGAGCATTACGCCTACGACGAAGCTGGCCGACTCAGTGAACTGACCCTGGCCAACGGCGCCGGCTACCGCTTCGAGTACGACGAGATGGATCGCCTCGTCAGCGAGACCGGCCCGGACGGCCGCGAGCAGCGCTACGCCTACGACGCCGCTGGCCAACTGAGTACTCGCACCGAAGCCCACCGGCTTGGTCCCGACGGGCAGCCGCTCGCCGCTCACTACGAGTTCGATGCCAACGGTCGCCTGATCGCTCGCCATTTGCCCGCAACCGATTCGGCCCCGGCCAGCACCGAGCGCTATCAGTGGCGCGCCGACGGCCAGCTCAGCGGTGTCGTCAATCCTGAGAGCGAGGTCTTCTTCGCTTATGACACTGCCGGTCGTCCCATTGGCGAACGGCAGCGCCATCATGCCGATGGCGACATAGCCGCCTGGCAATGGCAGCACCAGCAACGCCTGACCGCCACCGGCGCGCCCCAGGCTAGCCGCTACGGTGATCTGCCCGAACTCGCCTGGCATACCTACGGCAGCGGCCACCTGCACGGCCTCAGCGCCCCTGGCCTGGGCCTCGAAATCGCTCTCGAGCCTGATGCCCTGCACCGTGAAACCCAACGCCGCCTGAGCAGCGCCGACCAGCCCCAACCGCTGATTCTCGAACGTGGCTACACCGCACTTGGCCAACTGGATCACTTCAGCCTGCGTGGCCCCGGCAGCGCCAATGGCGAGCAGCACTACCGCTACGACGCCCTCGGCCGGCTCAGCTTCCGCAGCCAGGGAAGTGCCAGCCCGGTCATCGCCTATAGCTACGACGCGGCGGGGCGACTGATCGCCAGTCAGCACGGTGACCGTGCCCACCGCTACCCGGTGGACGCTGCCGGCAACCGCCTCGAAGGCCAAGCCAGTGCTCAGCCCGACAACCGCCTGGCCCAGCTCGACGGTGCCCGCTATCGTCACGACGGCGCCGGCAACCTGATCGAGCGCGAGACTTCCAATGGCGAACGGCTCAGCCTCGGCTACGACGGTGCCAACCGCCTGGTGCGGTTGACCCGTACCAGCGCTCAGGGAGCGACCGAAGAAGCCCGCTACCGCTACGACGCCCTGGGGCGACGCATCAGCAAGACCGTCCATCACGCCAACGGCACCACCGCCACCACCCACTACGGCTGGGACGGCGATCGGCTCGTGCACGAAGCGAAAGAGCGCCACCAAACCACCGTGGTCTACGAGCCCGGCAGCTTCGTGCCCATGCTCCGAATCGACCAGGCCGGTGATGGCGCAGCCAAGCAGATCAGTGCCTTCGTCACTGATGCCCTGGGCACACCCATGCAGCTCGTCACGCCCGGGGGCGACACCCTGTGGCAAGCCCAGCCGGACGACTGGGCCGCGGTCACCAACGAACAGGGCCGCACCGCCCAGCCCATCCGCTTCCAGGGGCAGTGGTACGATGAAGAGAGTGGTCTGTACTACAATCGCCACCGCTACTACGACCCGCAGCAGGGCCGGTACATCAGCCAGGACCCGATTGGCCTAAAGGGTGGCAGGAACCTGTATGGTTATGTCAGCAACCCGACTGGGATGGTGGATCCGTTAGGGTTGTTTGGTAGGCCGGGGCCTATAGATCAGTCAGGTCGGCAAGGTCGAGTGGGGGCCCCAATTACTTCACAAGGCCCTGCTCCAAGATCTCCGCTTGAACGACTGACTAACACAGCATTAGGCAGCAGGGTGAAGACTGTTACTGGTGGAACGCTTAAGATTGATCCTGCTACTGGGGCATTCACTAAAACCAATCCCTATTTGTGGGGTTTTTTGGCAATATTTAAACCGAATGAGATAAGTGTTTTGCAAACGCGAAACTATGATTCCAATGGGGATGGCTTGTCCGATGAGCACTATCAGATTGGGATGTGCGTCCCAGGGGTTAGGTAAATGAGATCAAGTAAGAAATATTGGGAGAGGCACTGGATTGAGGCTCTTGTGATGCTTCCTTCTTATCTGCTTCTTGCTATTATTATTTCCAAGCTCAATCTTTTATTGTGGATTGTGGTGATCTTTTTTGCGCAATATGTGCTTAGAGGAGCTTACAGCTATGTTGTTGTAGAGCGAAAATTTTTAGAGGGTCGGGCGACTCGAATGCAAAGCTCGATAATTTTTTTCTTCTCTCAGTTGCTCGTGTTATGTGTTGGAATTTTTGTAGTTAGTTTTAGGCCTTGAGCGTTGGGTTCGTAGTGACTACGGCACTGAGTGAATGCGAATACTATTAGTCAGGGGAAGACGCTTTGTTCCTCCCTTGGCGGTAGCGTGACTGAAACAGGGGCCGTTGGTTGTAATATGTTTCTCGCTCAAGTTGATGACGTTTCCAATGGAACGTCTTTGAACGTCTTTGAACGTCTTGGGCCGACTGTCAGGCAAATACCGTCACACTTCAGAAGGGGGAATTAAATAATGCCTGGGCGTAGCGTTAGGGGAGCATCTTTGGCTGGCGCGGTGTGGGCAATGAAGGCCGCAGCGGCATGAGGAAAGCCAGCTCCTTCTGCTATGGCCCCGCTGTTTACCGGCTCGGGGCCGTGACTTCTATACAGCTGCAAAAGCTTGGTGGACTTCATGACGCACAGCGATAGGGCTCGTCAACACTGCTACCAAGGAATGTGAAATGGCCCGGCAATGGGGTGTCATTTCGTTATTGCTTCTTCTGGCTGTTGGCTATGTTGTTGGCGGCAGCGGAATGTGGGATAGCGTTAGCAATGACTTCATGAGGGAGGACAAACCTTATGGGGTAGGCGACTTTCGAGTTAATGGTAAGTCTATTATTACCATGAAACTAACCAAGCCTGAAATCACATTCAAGCCCCGAGAAGAGCGAAGCGACCCAAACAGGGCTGAACCAAGCGAGCCTTGGATGAGTAATGTAGGTGAGTTCGCCAACCGTCGCTCGGTGCGAATTTTGAGTAGTGGACTTGAAGGCGAAGTCATCCGGCGTTTCGAGGAGCCGGCGCAGCGGGCCGATTGGTGGTTGGCGCCGGATTGGAGCACCCTCTATCTGACCACAGGCTGGTCAGATCGGGCCGCGGAATTACCCCTTGGCCAAAGCTATCGTCCTGAACTCACCCAGCTTTTCAAGTCCACTGACCAAGGCCAGGAGTGGGAAAGGCTCCGCTGGCCAGAGGAGCAAAACATTACCTTTCTGCGCTTTATCGATCCTCAGCGCGGCTATCTGATCGGCTGGGGGCCAAGAGTCTGGCGTACGAGGGATGGTGGTGAACATTGGGATGAGCTGCCAGTACCCGAAGGCTCCCGAAATCCGGAGAACCCTCGCCAACAGTTTGATTTGGTAGCGCTGGGCCAGGATAACGTGCTGCGTATGGCTTTCTATGACCATGCCGCTGATGTCAGCCGGATCCACGCGCTGCCTTGGGGAGAGGATATTTCCCAGCAAGCCTTCACTATTCCTGGCCATGTGGTGATGGATATCGCTGCCAATACGGAAGGCAATGTCTACGTGCTTGCTACTCAAGGTGCTCCATACTTCTCGCTTCCCTCAGATGAGCGAGACGCGCCTCGACCAAGCGTCGTATGGAGCTGGAATGACGACAGCTTGCATAAGCTGCACGAGTTCCCGCCTGAGCTGAAAGGCTACGCACTTTATCTGACCCCTAGCGATGGACTTCTGTTCGACGGCGTCAACGAATCCACTCTGCTGGGTAATGATGTTGTCGCAGTTAGTTACGACGGAGGCGGGAGCTGGAAAATCGAATATGAGGGGCGCAGTGCTCAGGGGGGGTATTACGACGTGCAGACCGGCACTCGCTGGAGAGTGGAAGGATATTCTCTTTATCGGCGAGAGATTCCCTGAGTGAGCATAAGATGGCTCACTCAATGGCTGTCTTCAAAGTCCTGATACTGTTTGATTCACACTCTTCATCGCCGGGGAAGGCATCTGTTTGTCTTCCCTGGCGGTAGCGTGGCAAGCCAGCCGCTACGGCGAACTGCTCGAACTCGCCTGGCATACCTACGGCAGCAGCCACCTGCACGGCCTCAGCGCCCCTGGCCTGGGCCTCGAAATCGCTCTCGAGCCCGACGCCCTGCACCGTGAAACCCAACGCCGCCTGAGCAGCGCCGACCAGCCCCAACCGCTGATTCTCGAACGTGGCTACACCGCACTTGGCCAACTGGATCACCTCAGCCTGCGTGGCCCCGGCAGCGCCAAAGGCGAGCAACACTACCGCTACGACGCCCTCGGCCGGCTCAGCTTCCGCAGCCGGGGCAGTGCCAGCCCGGTCATCGCCTATAGCTACGACGCGGCGGGGCGACTGATCGCCAGTCAGCACGGTGACCGTGCCCACCGCTACCCGGTGGACGCTGCCGGCAACCGCCTCGAAGGCCAAGCCAGCGCTCAGCCCGACAACCGCCTGACCCAGCTCGACGGTGCCCGCTATCGTCACGACGGCGCCGGCAATCTGATCGAGCGCGAGACTTCCAATGGCGAACGGCTCAGCCTCGGCTACGACGGTGCCAACCGCCTGGTGCGGTTGACCCGTACCAGCGCTCAGGGAGCGACCGAAGAAGCCCGCTACCGCTACGACGCCCTGGGGCGGCGCATCAGCAAGACCGTCCATCACGCCAACGGCACCACCGCCACCACCCACTACGGCTGGGACGGCGATCGGCTCGTGCACGAAGCGAAAGAGCGCCACCAAACCACCGTGGTCTACGAGCCCGGCAGCTTCGTGCCCATGCTGCGAATCGACCAGGCCGGTGATGGCGCAGCCAAGCAGAGCAGTGCCTTCGTCACTGATGCCCTGGGCACGCCGATGCAGCTCGTCACGCCCCGAGGCGACACCCTGTGGCAGGCCCAGCCCGACGACTGGGCGGCAGTGACCAACGAGCAGGGTAGAACAGCACAGCCCATCCGCTTCCAGGGCCAGTGGTACGATGAAGAGAGTGGTCTGTACTACAATCGCCACCGCTACTACGACCCGCAGCAGGGCCGGTACATCAATCAGGACCCGATTGGTCTGAAGGGAGGCAGGAATCTGTATGGCTATGTCAGCAACCCGACCGGCATGGTGGATCCGCTGGGGTTGTTTGAGTGTACCAATGACCGATCCGCAGATGAGAGTTTCATTTCAGGGCTTTGGAGAAGATCAACGTCGTGGCACTTCGAAGGGAGAGCATGCAATAATATTGGCTTGCCTGATTATTCCGAAGTAAATGCTCATAACTCAGAGTGGCAGCTGTTGAGCCCTGCACAATCTATTTTCCATGATAACGGAATTGGTTTGCCAGAGCTGAAGTTTATCCATCCGGATGGAAGAGAGGTGGTCTTTGATGGGGACACCCTTGAGGTTATCACTGATCCTAAGTATGTCGGAACATATAATTACGTTAATCCTGCACCCATTCCAAATGAATGGTCTGACGTGAAGGGTTGGGGATCTTGGGCAGGCAAAGGACTAGGGCATGGTGTTTTAGACGTTTTGCCATATGCGTTGGGAGGTAATGTGAGAGGCCCCAATTAATGAATAAAACTAAAGAAGTTAGAGGATGGAGTATGAGGTTCTTGCTTATGACAGGTTTTTTTTCTATTTTTATGAATTTTCTTACCGGCTGTAAAGCTGCGGAAATTGTGCATTACGAACATCGTCCCTCTATGAGCTTTTATAGTGAGTTGAATTTTGATTTGCAGGAGCTAGATGGATATAAGGATAGAGAAATTCTTTTTACTATCTCTGTAAAGCAGGCATCGTTTGAGGAATATTGGGCTTGGCTGGGTTTGTATGCAAAGGAGGCGCCTGATATCCCTGTATACGTGTTGGGGGCTAATTTTATTGGAGATGGGTGGAAGGAAAGTTATCAAGTCGATAGTGAGGTTCTGTTTGGCGAAGAAGCTACTGATAGTGGGTTGGTGACAAAGGGGGTATTGCTTTACAAAATAAAAGGTGAGTTGTTAAAGCGCTTCGAGAAAGAGTCAGCAATAACATTGGAAGTGATTTATTCAATGGATGGTGAGGAAAAAGTAATGAATTTTTTGCTAGAGCGGCGAGTGGAAAGACAGACAGTATTTCCGACGTAAACCGGCTTGTTTATCGAAAGAATCTTGCGCCTTGGTTCCGCCAAACGGCGCAGGCGTAATAGTTGTACAGTGGGTGCAGTGATGATGCTCACCTGACACAAAGCCCCTGAGCCAGTCACCTGATACAGGGGCTTTTCGTTACTGCCACGTAATTATTTACTTCGGCGCCAGTGCCACACCCACCTTCGAGCGGTTCGGCCGGCCGATGGTCTGGGCGATCCAGGTGCCGGTTTCGGCGAGCTTGTTCAGGTCGATACCGGTCTCGATGCCGAGGCCGTTGAGCAGGTAGACGACGTCTTCACTGCCGGCATTACCAGAGGCGCCTTTGGCGTAGGGGCAGCCGCCGAGGCTGGCGACGGAGCTGCCCACCACGCTGATGCCTTCTTCCAGCACGGCGTAGAGATTGGCCAGGCTACTAGTCGCGCATGTTCGAGCACAAGCTCAGCCAGCCCCGAAACACGGTGTGTATTAAAGCCCATCCACTTCGATCTTGTTATTAACCACGATCCCTGGCTGCTATTTAGCCGTTTGGTAGAGTGGGATCTGAAGTATCATATTGTTAATAATTTTCGATTATTGGCCTGGGCGGCAGTGGTCGCTCAGTCTTACGATTAAGATTAATTATAAAAGAGGAGCATGAAAAAATTTCTGCGTTACGTGCTTTTTGGCAATCACAATTTTCAGTAATGCAATAGAGATATATTTTCCGCTTGCTCGATTTTTACCATTTTCTTACAGAAATTCAAACAGGCGGGACTGAGAATAGGGGGGTAAAATGAGAAAAAATATACTTATATGTGTGTTGGTGGTGTTCCTTTCTTCATGTGCTAGCACTCAAGGGAAGGGTGTCAATTTGTCTCATGAGGATGAAATTTCTATTGTCGGTACATGGGCAATGCTGCCTCTCCGCAATGGGATTGCTAATGTAGTAGAGTTTACAGATGCAGGGAGAAGTAACTTGTATCCGTTTAATTGCAGGGTTGGTTCTTCTGATCCTGTGGAGTCATCCAGATATAGAATTAGTGGTGATGGGAAGCGGATGCGTATTTTTTCTCCTGCCGGGGTGCAAAATTTCGATGTAATCTCAGTTGAAGATAATTCAATGAAGCTTGGCATGAGTATTGGTGAATTTGAGCTAACCTTTTCCTATGTGAGAGTGAATCAAGTCAGCCCCTTGTGTTTTCTCTATAATGAAGCGGTTGCAGATGGGTCGAAAAATTCTGCTTTTAAGGAAGAAGATTTTGTTCATGATCCTTGGGTGCCAGAGAACCCTCATGTGGAAAGGTATGTTGGTAGATGGGAGAATGAAGAGGGAAAAGTCCAAGTTGAAGTTGTAAGAGATGGTGAGGCGAGATATAAAATTTATAAAGAAAGCAGCGAAAATTGGAATCATTTATATAATGATGTAAGGTGGTCAGGTCTTGAATTAAGATACCAACACTTCGCATACTCAGATAAAGAGGAGCTGTTTGAGCATGCTTTTCATAAGTCGAGTAGGCTTGCGATGCTCACGCCAGTAGATGATTTGAATAAAATAAAATGGTCGTTTTTTGTTGGTGATAAAAGATACGATTATATTCTAAATAGAAGATAGTTTTCTTGGGGTTGAATTATTTCTGCTATGCTGCTAATAAATTGGGATAAATTTAGGTTGGAAGCTGCTCAAGCATTGGTAAGCATATGAGCTAGTTTCGAAACTACGACAAGCCCCGAACTGGGGGCTTGTCGTTTTACACCATGCCATTACTTCGCCGCCAGCGCCACGCCTACCTTCGAGCGGTTCGGCCGGCCGATGGTCTGGGTGATCCAGGTACCGGTTGCGGCGAGCTTGTCGAGGTCTATACCGGTTTCGATGCCTAGGCCATTGAGCAGGTAGACGACGTCTTCACTGGCCACGTTGCCGGAGGCGCCCTTGGCGTAGGGGCAGCCGCCGAGGCCGGCGACGGAGCTGTCCACCACGCTGATGCCTTCTTCCAGTACGGCGTAGAGGTTGGCCAGCGCTTGGCCGTAGGTGTCGTGGAAGTGGGCGGCGAGCTTTTCCATGGGGATGTCGCGGCTCACGACTTCGATCATGCGCTTGGCGGCGAGCGGGGTGCCGACGCCGATGGTGTCGCCGAGCGAGACTTCGTAGCAGCCCATTTCAAACAGCGCCTTGCTCACCTCGGCCACCTTGGCCGGGGCGATCTCGCCTTCGTAGGGGCAGCCGAGCACGCAGGAGACATAGCCGCGCACGCGCACGTTGGCCTCCCTGGCTCGCTCCAGCACGGGGGCGAAGCGCTCCAGGGATTCGGCGACGGAGCAGTTGATGTTCTTCTGCGAGAAGGCTTCACTGGCCGCGCCGAATACCGCCACTTCTTCCACGCCGCACTCCAGCGCTGCTTCCAGCCCCTTGAGATTGGGGGTGAGGGCGGCGTAGGTCACGCCTTGGCGGCGCGTGAGACCGGTCATCACTTCGCGATGGTCGGCCATCTGCGGTACCCACTTGGGCGAGACGAAGCTGGCCGCTTCGATGTAGCTGATACCGGCGGCGCCCAGGCGGTCGATCAGTTCCAGCTTGGTGGCCGTGTCGATCGGGTTGGGCTCGTTCTGCAGCCCGTCGCGGGGGCCGACTTCGACCAGGCGCACGCGCTTGGGAAATGCCATTTGTAAACTCCTTCCTGTTCACGGCACACAATCAGTAGCTTCGTCCGCGGCTACCCCGGGTGCTGTCTCTCGCGAAGGTCGCTGTGAACCCATCTCTGGGCGCTCCATTTTTCATCCCTGAAAAATGAGCTTCGCTCACGACAGCTCCCGGCGCCGCTCACCTCGACGCTTCTTTTTTCGGTTCCAGTTTACTCGGCGGGAGCGAATTCGAGCAGCACGTCGCCTTGCCCCACGGTGTCTCCCGCATTGAAGTGGAAGCTTTCCACGTGGCCGTCGGCGGGGCGGTCATGGTGTGTTCCATCTTCATGGCTTCCATGACCATCAGCGGCATGCCTTTCTCCACCTTCTGGCCGGCTTCCACCAGCAGCGCGACCACGGTGCCGTGCATCGGCGCGGTGAGGGTCGATTCGGCTTCGTGGTGGCCGTGGTCGATGGCGTCGATACGGCGCCAGAATAGGCGGGTTTCGCCGCGCGGGTCGACCATCACCACGACGTTGCCGTCGCGGCGTGCCTGCAGGCGGCGGCGGTGGCCGTTGAGGGTCACGGCCACGGCGTCGCCTTCCAGGTGCTGCAGGCGGGCGGTGAGGGTCTCGCCGCCGATGGTCAGGTCCCACGGATCGGCGCCGCTGGCACGGGTGCCTTCTACCACGACTACGCTCTCTTCATCCTGCACGTGGGCAGGGTCGCACAGCGAGATGCGGATGGTGTGCGGGGCGTTGAGGCGGAAGCCGTCATGGCGGTCCCAGGGCGAGTCGCTTTCGCACTCGCGGGCGAGCTGGTTCAGGCCGATCAGCGCGGCGCCGGCGTACTCTTCGGTGGTGTATTGCTTGGGGGCGAAGAGGGTGGCTTCGTTCTTCTCGATGAAGCGGGTATCCAGCTCCGCGTTGCGGAAGGCAGGATGGGTGGCCAGCCGCTGCAGGAAGGCGCGGTTGGTCACCACGCCCTGCACGTCCAGCGCGGCGAGCGCCCGGTTGAGGGTGGAGAGCGCCTGGTCGCGGTCGTCGCCGTGGACGATCAGCTTGGCTAACATGGGGTCGTAGTGCATCGAGACTACGTCGCCGGTTTCCACGCCGCTGTCCAGGCGCACCTGGCGCGGGTCGAGTCCGGCGCCCTTGAGGTCCATGGCGAAGCGAGTCAGCTTGCCGGTGGCAGGCAGGAAGTCCTGCTCCGGGTCTTCGGCGTAGAGGCGCGCCTCGAAGCTGTGGCCGGTGATGGTCAGCTCCTCCTGCTGGAGCGGCAGCGCTTCGCCCATGGCCACGCGCAGCTGCCACTCGACCAGGTCCTGGCCGGTGATCATCTCGGTGACGGGGTGCTCCACCTGCAGGCGGGTGTTCATCTCCATGAAGTAGAACGAACTATCTTTGTCGAGCAGGAACTCGACGGTGCCGGCGCCCACGTAGCCGATCTCCTTGGCGGCGCGCACGGCGGCTTCGCCCATCTCGCGGCGCAGTTCGGCGGTCATGCCGGGGGCGGGGGCTTCCTCGAGCACCTTCTGGTGGCGGCGCTGCACGGAGCAGTCGCGCTCGAACAGGTAGACACCGTTGCCGTGGCTGTCGCAGAACACCTGCACCTCGACGTGTCGCGGCTGGGTCAGGTACTTCTCGATCAGCATGCGGGTGTCGCCGAAGGCGGCCTGGGACTCGCGACGGCAGCCGTCCAGCGCGGCCTGGAACTGCTCGGGGGCTTCGACCACGCGCATGCCTTTGCCGCCACCGCCGGCGCTGGCCTTGAGCAGCACCGGGTAGCCGATCTTGTCGGCTTCGGACTTGAGCAGTGCGTCGTCCTGGTCGTCGCCATGGTAGCCCGGCACCAGCGGCACGCCAGCGTTGGCCATGCGCGCCTTGGCGGCGGACTTGTCGCCCATGGCGGCAATCGCCGAGGCGGGCGGGCCGACGAAGGTGATGCCGGCGGCATCCAGCGCTTCGACGAAGGCGCCGTTTTCGGAGAGGAAGCCGTAGCCGGGGTGAATGGCGCCGGCGCCGGTGCGCTTGGCGGCGTCCACTACCGCTTCCACCTTGAGGTAGCTCTCGCGGGCGGCGGCCGGGCCGAGGCGTACGGCCTCGTCGGCCTCGCGCACGTGGCGGGCGTTGGCGTCGGCATCGGAGTACACGGCCACGGTGCGCAGGCCCATGGCGCGGGCGGTGCGCATCACGCGGCAGGCGATCTCGCCGCGGTTGGCCACCAGCAGGGTGTCGAAGGGCGTGTTGCGGGTATCGTGGGTCTGACTCATGAGCGGCGCTCCGAGGAATTCGTGTTGTCGTCGGCCCAGGCGGGGCGGCGCTTCTCGAAGAAGCTGGTCAGGCCTTCCTGACCTTCGGCGCTCACGCGCAGCTCGCTGATCACGCGGCAGGTGTGCTCGCGGGTGGCCTTGCTGTCGGAGTCGCGGGCCACTTCGGCCAGCAGCGCCTTGGTGGCGCGCTGGGCCTGGGGCGAGCCGGCCAACAGGGTGGCGATCATCTCCTCGACTGCTTCGTCGATGTGGTCGTGGCCGACGATCTGGTGGGCCAGGCCCAGTTCCAGCGCCTGGTCGGCATCGATCACCTCGGCGGTGAGGGCGTAGCGGCGCATCTGGCGCGAGCCTAGGGCGCGCTGCACGTAGGGGCTGATCACCGCCGGGGAGAGGCCGATCTTGACCTCGGAGAGGCAGAACTTGGCCTTTTCGCTGGCGATCACCACGTCGCAGCAGGCGGCCAGGCCCACGGCACCGCCGAAGGCGGCGCCTTGCACGCGACATACGGTGGGGCAAGGGAGGGTGTCCAGGCCGTGCATCAGCTGCGAGAGCTTGCGCGAGTCGGCCAGGTTGCCCTCGAAGTCGTACTCCACCATGCGCTTCATCCAGTTCAGGTCGGCGCCGGCGGAGAAGCTCTTGCCCTCGGAGCCAAGCACCACCACGCGCACCTCGCCGTGGCGGGCGGCGTCGTGGAGCTTGGCGAGGTGCTCGTTGAGCTCGGCGATCAGGCTGTCGTCGAAGGCGTTGTGTACGTCGGGGCGGTTCAGCGTCAGCCGGGCGACGCCGCGCTCGTCGATGTTCAAGTTCGAATATGTCTGTGTGGTCATGTCACTGTCCTGATGGCTGCGAGCCCGAGGAAGAGAGCGGCTGCGCCGTGTAAAGAGGGAAGTACGGCGCTACGCGCCTTGAAGAGGGAAGAACCTCAATCGTGTCTTCCTTCTTCTCCGTTCTTCACTCTTACATCTTCTCTCTTCCTTCTTACCTCTCACTTCTCGCGCAACGCGCGGTTACATCCGGAATACGCCGAAGCGCGTCTCTTGAACCTCGGCATTCATCGCGGCAGCCAGCGACAGCCCCAGCACGTCGCGGGTCTGGGCCGGGTCGATCACGCCGTCGTCCCACAGCCGGGCGCTGGCGTAGTAGGGGTGGCCCTGGCGCTCGTATTGCTCACGGGTGGGCTGCTTGAAGGCTTCTTCGTCTTCCTTGCTCCACTCGCGGCCTTCACGCTCGTACTGCTCGCGCTTGACCTGGGCCAGCACGCCGGCGGCTTGTTCGCCGCCCATCACCGAGATGCGCGCGTTGGGCCACATGAACAGCAGGTTGGGGTCGTAGGCGCGGCCGCACATGCCGTAGTTGCCGGCGCCGAAGCTGCCGCCGATCAGCACGGTGAACTTGGGTACCTTGGCGCAGGCCACTGCGGTGACGAGCTTGGCGCCGTGCTTGGCGATGCCTTCGTGTTCGTACTTGGAGCCGACCATGAAGCCGGTGATGTTCTGCAGGAACACCAGCGGGATCTTGCGCTGGGCGCACAGCTCGATGAAGTGGGCACCCTTCACCGCGGATTCGGAGAACAGCACGCCGTTGTTGGCGACGATGCCCACCGGGTAGCCGTGAATGTGGGCGAAGCCGGTGACCAGGGTGTCGCCGTAGTAGCGCTTGAACTCATCGAAGTCGGAGTCGTCGACGATGCGGCCGATCACTTCGCGCACGTCGAACGGCTTCTTGAGGTCGGTGCCGACGATGCCGTAGAGCTCGCTGGGGTCGAGGCGCGGGGGCTTGGGCTCCTGCATCTTGAGCTGGCCGCGCTTCTGCCAGTTCAGCCGCGACACGCAGGCGCGGGCGAGCTGCAGGGCGTGGGCGTCGTTCTCGGCGTAGTGGTCGGCCACGCCGCTGATCTTGGCGTGCACGTCGGCGCCGCCCAGGTCCTCGGCGCTAATGGTCTCGCCGGTGGCGGCCTTCACCAGCGGCGGGCCACCGAGGAAGATGGTGCCCTGCTGCTTGACGATGATCGACTCATCGGCCATGGCCGGTACGTAGGCGCCACCGGCAGTGCAGGAGCCCATCACCACGGCGATCTGCGGGATGCCTTCGGCGGAAAGGGTGGCCTGGTTGTAGAAGATGCGGCCGAAGTGGTCGCGGTCGGGGAATACTTCGTCCTGGCGGGGCAGGAAGGCGCCGCCGGAGTCGACCAGATAGATGCACGGCAGGCGATGTTTGCGGGCGATCTCCTGGGCGCGGATGTGCTTCTTCACCGTCAGCGGGTAGTAGGTGCCGCCCTTGACGGTGGCGTCGTTGGCTACGATCACGCATTCCACGCCACTCACACGGCCGATGCCGGTGACCACGCCGGCGGCGGGCACGTCGCTCTCGTAGACCTCATGGGCGGCCAGTGCCGAGAACTCGAGGAACGGTGAGCCCTCGTCGATCAGGTGGTCGATGCGGTCGCGCACGAACAGCTTGCCGCGGCTCTCGTGGCGGGCGCGGGCCTTCTCGCCGCCGCCCTGGCTGATCGCCGCGGTCAGCTCGCGCAGCTTCATCACCTCGTGGCGCATGGCCTTTTCGTTGGCCTGGAAGCCGTCGCTGCGCGGATTGACTTGGGTTGTCAGGATGGACATGTTTCGGTTCCTGAACTGGCTCGCGTGACTCGGCACGCGATTTGCTGGGAATTTGGCAAGAGGGGAGAGATAAGAAGGAAGAGATAAGAAAATCTCTTCGCTCGGCAACGCCTGGTGGCTCCGACTTCTTTTCTTCCCTCTTTCCTCTTCACTCTTCCGTCTTCGGTTATGCCGATTCAGTAAAAATTTCGCGGCCGATCAGCATCCGGCGAATCTCGCTCGTCCCGGCGCCGATCTCGTACAGCTTGGCGTCGCGCAGCAGGCGCCCGGTGGGATACTCGTTGATATAGCCGTTGCCGCCGAGCAGCTGGATGGCGTCCAGCGCCACCTGGGTGGCCTTCTCCGCACAGTAGAGGATCACGCCGGCGGCGTCCTTCCTGGAAGTCTGGCCGCGATCGCAGGCCGCCGCCACGGCGTAGAGGTAGGCGCGGCAGGCGTTCAGCGTGGTGTACATGTCGGCGATCTTGCCCTGCACCAGTTGGAATTCGCCGATGGACTGGTTGAACTGCTTGCGCTCGTGAACGTAGGGCACTACCACGTCCATGGCCGCTTGCATGATGCCGATGGGGCCGGCGGCGAGCACGGTGCGCTCGTAGTCCAGGCCGCTCATCAGCACGCGCACGCCCTTGCCTTCCTCACCCAGCACGTTCTCGACCGGCACTTCGCAGTCCTGGAACACCAGCTCGCAGGTGTTGGAGCCGCGCATGCCCAGCTTGTCGAGCTTCTGGGCGGTGGAGAAACCGGGCATGCCTTTCTCGATGATGAAGGCGGTGATGCCCTTGGAGCCGGCTTCCGGGTCGGTCTTGGCGTAGACCACCAGCACGTCGGCGTCGGGGCCGTTGGTGATCCACATCTTGTTGCCGTTGAGCACGTAGTGGTCGCCTTCACGCCGTGCGCGCAGTTTCATCGAAACCACGTCGGAACCGGCGCCCGGCTCGGACATGGCCAGCGCGCCGACGTGCTCGCCGCTGATCAGCTTGGGCAGGTATTTGGCCTTCTGCTCGGCATTGGCATTGATCTTGAGCTGGTTCACGCACAGGTTGGAGTGGGCGCCGTAGGAGAGGCCCACCGAGGCGCTGGCCCGGGAGATCTCCTCCATGGCGATGCAGTGCGCCAGGTAGCCCATGCCGGTGCCGCCATCCTCTTCCGGCACGGTGATGCCGAGCAGGCCCATGTCGCCGAACTTCTGCCACAGGTCGTTGGGGAACTCGTTCTTCTCGTCGATCTCGGCGGCGCGCGGGGCGATCTCGTCGCGGGCGAAGGCGTTGACCTGGTCGCGCAGCATGTTGAGTTCGTCGTCGAGGCCGAAGTCGAGGGGCTTGTAGGCGGTCAGCATGGCGGAACTCCCTGTGATTGTGTCGGTCGCTGGTGATTCTGGCATTGGCGCAACGGTGGGGTGCGCGGCCGTCTGGCGGTGCAAGTCGCGCAGGCGCGGCTCGCAGTGCTATTCACGAATGCTACAAGACTAGGCGAGGTTTACGTTAACGTAAAGTGCAGCTTTTGGGGTGTGCGACGAAAGTCGAGCGGATAAGAGGGGAGCAAAATAGAAGGGAAACAAAATAGGGGGAGGCAAGAACGCCACCGGCCCAAGGGTACAAGTCTAGGGCCGGTGGCGCGGGGCTGGTTCAACGCAGTATCAGGGCCAACTGATAGTAGATAGGGATGCCCACGAGCACGTTGAGCGGGAAGGTGAAGCCCAGTGAGGCCAGCATGGCCAGCCCGATGTTGGCCTGGGGAATGGCGGTGCGCATGGCGGCCGGTGCGGCGATGTACGAGGCGCTGGCGGCGAGTGCCGTGAGGATCATCAGCGAACCCATGGGCAGCCCGAGGATCAGGCCGACGCTCAGGCCGGCCATGGCCAGGCAGAACGGTGCCACCAGGGCGAAGGTGAGCAGGCGCCAATGGAACCAGGGGATGGGGCGCAGGGTTTCCGCCGCGGTCAGGCCCATTTGCAGCAGGAATAGGGCGAGCACCGCATGGAAGGCACCCATGAACAGCTCGGTAACGGCGGCGCCTTCCCCGGGGCCGTACATGGCACCGATCACGGCACCGCCGGCCAGCAGGATCACGCCGCGGTTGGTCAGGGTCTCGTGCCAGATCCCCTGGAGCGCTTCGCCTGCCTCCTTGCCGGCATGGCGGCGGTAGAGCGCGATGGCGACCATGATCGCCGGCAGCTCCATCATTACCAGGTAGAGCGTGACCTCGGCACCGATGGGCAGGGCGCGGCTCTCGGCGAAGGCCAGTGCCACGGCGAAGGTGCCGGCGCTCACCGAGCCGTAGTGGGCGGCAATGCTGGCGCTGTCGGCGGGAGAGAGGCGCACCAGTCGGCGCAGGATCGGCATCAGCACCAGCGGAATCAGTGCGCCAAGAGCGGCCACCGCGAGCAGTTCGGGCACCAGCGACCAGCGCAGGTTGCCGTAAAGCGACATGCCGCCCTTCAGACCGATGGTCAGCATCAGCAGCAGGCTCAGGGTGTCGTAGGCGGCCTTGGGAATGGTCAGGTCGGACTTGACGATCCCGGCGAGCAGGCCGAGCAGAAAGAACATCACGACGATATCGGGCATGGGGCTCTCTTCTTCTGGAGTCGCACAGGCAGGGTAGTCGCGGATTGTGAGGAGTGCCGGATATTGATTCCAATAGAATGTAACCGGCCTTAGTATAGTGAATTACCTATGCAATGCTTCGGAACCGCTTCCATGAACGTGCGCCATCTCACGTTTCGCCTGCTGCAGGTCTATGTCGCCGTGGTGCGCAGCGGCTCGGTCAGCGAGGCGGCTCGCCAGCTCCACCTGACCCAGCCGACCGTTTCCCAGCAGCTGAAACGGCTGAGTGAGGCGGTCGGGGAGCCGTTGTTGGTCATGCGGCAAGGGCGCTTGGCGGCGACCGAGGCGGGGCGGGAGCTCTACCGGGCCAGCCGTGAGGTGCTAGGCCGCTTCGATGACTTCCAGGATTACCTCGAGGCGCTGCGTGGCGGCGAGCGGGGCCGCTTCAGCATCGCCTTGGTCAACACCGCCCAGTACGTGCTGCCGCGCCTGCTCGGCCCTTATAGTCATGCCTTTCCCGATGTCGACGTGACCCTGCATATCGGCAACCGCCGCCAGATGCTGACGCGCTTCGAACGCCAGGACGACGACCTCTACGTGTTCAGCCACCCGCCATCGCTGGCCCATGCCCTGGCCGGACGTTTCCTGCGTAATCCGCTGGTGGTGGTGGCACCGCAGGGGCACCCCATGGCGAAGCGTGAGCGGATCGCCATGGGTGAACTGCTGGAAGAGCGCTTCCTGCTGCGCGAACCGGGCTCGGCCACACGCATGATGTTCGAGAGCTGGTTGCAGGAGCATGGCCTGTCGCTGGGGCCGACCCTGCAGATGGCCAGTAACGAGGCGATTCGCGTGGGCGTGGCGGCCGGCATGGGGCTGGCCGTGCTCTCCGAGCACGTGCTGCCGCCGGAACACCCCGATATCGTGATTCTGCCGGTGACCGATTTCCCCATCGAGAGCCACTGGCAGTTCATCGTGCGCCGCGACCGCCGCCTGCCTCACGCCGCGCTGGGCTTTCTGCGCTTCGCCTCGGGGCATCTCGACGAGTGCGTCGAGCCGCGCTTCGTGGCCAATGAGTTGGAGGGACTGCTGGCACGGCTGGCAGCTTAGACAATGGTCGAATGCAGGAGGCATGCAAGGTTGGTGACAGGTTGGCCCTCTAGAGTTGGAGCTGCCGGGGCAAGCCCCGGCAAGAAACCAACAATGAGGATGTACACGCCATGTTCGAACGAATTGCACAGACCGGTCGGAAGGTGCTCATGACCGGCACCCTTGCAGCCCTGCTGGCTTCGCTAACGATGACGGCCCCCGTGGCGGCCGACGAGTTCCCGGATCGGCCCATGGATCTGGTGGTGGGCTTCGGTACCGGCGGCAGCGCGGATCGCATGACGCGTGCCATGTCCAACTTCCTCTCCGAAGAGATGGGTGTTCCGGTGCGTGTCACCAACCGCCCGGGAGCGGGCACCCAGGTTTCCGCCAATTACATCCTGTCGCGGCCGGACGATGGCTATACCCTGTATGCCTCCACCTTCGCGCCGTACCTGACCAATACCATCCTGACGGGCGGGGCGGAGTACGCCATCGACGACTTCTCCTTCATCAATTTCCAGTGGTTCGATCTCGACCTGATCGCCGCCAACAAGGACAGCGGCTTCGAGGATCTGCCCTCGCTGCTGGAGGAGATTCGCGACAACCCGGGCCAGGTGCGTGCCTCCGTGGTGCAGGGTTCGGCGGGTCACCTGATGGTGCGGCTGCTGCTCGAAGAGGCGGGCATCCCTCAGGAGAATCTCAACCTGGTGACCTACAACAGCGGCGGCGAGGCCCGTTCCGCCGTGGCCGGCGGCCAGGTGCACTTCACCTCCATCAGCGCCGAGGGTAGCGAGGGTATCCGCGAGTTCCTCACGCCGTTGGCGGTCATCAACGATGAGCGCATCGACCAGTGGGATGCGCCGCCCATCAACGAGGCGCTCGAGCCGATGGACCTCGAAGTGCCGGTGCTGCAGGGCTCGATGCGCGGCTTTGCCGTCAGCAGCGAGATGGAGCGCCAGTACCCCGAGCGCTTCGAGGCACTCTCCGAGGCGATCCAGAACACCCTGGCGCGCAAGGATGTCCAGGACCATCTCGCCTCGAACGACATCGGCGGTGTCTGGGTCGGCCCCGAGCGCTCCAACGAGCTGATGCGCGAGAACTATGAAATCTTCGAGCAGTACGCCCACCTGCTGAACTGAATCCTTCCGTACGTTGCGGTCCCGGTCAGAGCTGGCCGGGACCGCCTGGAGTCGTCCCATGTCCACCAACAAACGCGACTATGGGGACCTGCTGGTCCTCATGGCCCTGGCCGGCTTTACCCTGTGGTACCTGCTGGACGCCATTCGGGTCTCGTCGGCTGTCCAGAACCTCCTGCTGATTCTCCCGCTTTCCCTCGTGGTGCTGGCCATCGTGCTGCTGGAGGCGGTGCTGCGCCTGAAGCACGGCACCTTGTTCCAGCGCCAGGGGGAGGAAGGGGAGCCGCTCTACCGCACGTTGCCCGTGGTGGGGCTCTTCGCCGCCTATGTGATTTCGCTCGAGACGCTGGGGTTCGATGTGGCCACGGTGGTGTTCGTTGCGCTGTTCCTGCTGCTCAAGGGGGAGCGCAACTGGCTGCTGCTGGGAGGCTATAGCCTGGTCTTCGGTTTCGGCGTGGCGTTCTTCTTCGCCGAGATGCTGCCCTATCCCATGCACATGCTGGTCCTGCCTGACTGAGGAGCGACACCATGATCGATCTTGCCGCCGTCGAGCAGGGGCTGGCCCTGCTGTTCTCGAGTTTCGCGCCGTGGATGGTCGTCGTCCCCGGCATCGTCATCGGCCTGATCTTCGGCGCCACGCCGGGCCTGCAGATCTCCATGGCCATGGCGATCTTCCTGCCCATGACGCTGTACATGGACTTCGTGCAGGCCATGCTCTTCCTCACCGCGATCTTCACCGGGGGCTCCTTCGGTAGCGGCATCCCGGCCATCCTGATGAACATACCCGGTACCTCCTCGGCCATTGCCACTGCCTTCGATGGCTACCCCATGGCGCGCCAGGGCAAGCACAACCAGGCGTTGGGCGTGGCACTGGCATCGTCGGTGATCGGCGTGCTGATGGGCTACCTGATCCTGTTCGTGATGATCCAGCCGCTCTCCTTCATGGTGTTGAAGCTGGGGCCGGCGGAGATGTTCGCCATCATCCTGTGGGGCATGACGCTGATCGCCAGCCTCAGGGGCGAGCAGATGCTCAAGGGGCTGATGGCCGGTTTCGTGGGCATGCTGGTGGGCACCATCGGCTTCAACGAGCTGGGCATGGCCAGGGGCACCATGGGCCAGACCTACCTGCTCGACGGGGTGCCGGTGATCCCCGCGATGATGGGCATGTTCGCCGCCTCGGAGCTGTTCAAGCTCGCCAACAAGGGCTACATCGTCGAATCCGAGGCCTCGCGCAAGGTGCGGATCGGGGAGATCTTCCAGGGCTTCAAGATGGCCGTGACCTACCCCTGGGTACTGATTCGCGGCGGGCTGATCGGCGTGTTCGTCGGTGCCGTGCCGGGCGTGGGCTCGTCGGTCTCGAACCTGCTCTCCTACGTGGAAACGCAGCGCCGCGACGAGGATCCTTCCTCGTTCGGCAAGGGCAACCCCAAGGGGGTGGTGGCGTCGGAGTCGGCCAACAGCACTTCCGAGGCGGGTTCCATGGCGACCCTGCTCGCGCTGGGCATTCCGGGCGGCGGCGCCACCGCGGTGATGCTGGCGGCCTTCGCCATGCACAACATCACCGGCGGGCCGCAGTTCATCCGTCAGCAGACCGACGTGGTCTACGCGATCATCTTTGCCAACTTCGCCCAGGTGTTCCTGCTGATGGTGATCGGGCTGCTGTTCATTCCGCTGCTGGCCAACATCGTCAAGGTGCCGATGCGCTACCTGATCCCCTCGGTGCTGGTGCTGGCGGTGATGGGCTCCTTCGGCCTGACCGGCAACATGACCGGCCCCGCCACGGTGCTGATCTTCGCGGTGGTAGGGTGGTTGCTGCGTCACTACGGCTATTCGGTGCCCGCCGCGGTGATCGGCATGCTGCTGGGAGCGATGGCGGAGAAATCGCTGCTGCACTCCTACCAGATCAGCGGTGGCGACTTGGCCTACGTGTTCGAGCGGCCAGTGACCATGATCATCCTGGCGCTGCTGTTGGTATCGCTGTTCGGTCAGCGCCTGGTGGGCTGGTTCAGAAACCGCCAGCGCGTGGCCAGCGCCTGATCGATGGCGCAACGTACCGTTTCGACATTACTGATCGGGGCTCTGGGCGGGGGCATTGCCGCCCTTGTCTCACTGCCCATGGCCTGGATGCTGGGGCCGCTCTTCGCGGTACTGATCGCTTCGCTAGCCGGCGTGAAAGCAGGTATCGACAAGCGTCTGCATCGCTGCTCCATCGCCATGCTGGGGCTGTTCATCGGCAACCGTATCGAGCTGGGTGAGCTGTGGCATCTGCTGGAGTGGTACCCCAGCGTGCTGACCATGCTCGCCTACATGGCCGTGATGCTGGCGGGAGGCGCCTGGCTGTTCTCCGCCAGCGGCATGAGCCGGCTGAGCGCCGTGTTCTGTTCCTTCCCGGGCAGCATGAACGCCACGGTCATTCTGGCCGAGCGCCTGGGCGTCGATATTCGCTGGATCGCTATCACTCATGCTATGCGCCTGGTCATCGTGGTGGCTTCCGCGGCCTTCATGGCCAGCTACCTGGCCGGTGGCATTGTGCTCGGCGAGGGCAACGGGGTGGGCTGGCAGGACATCTCGTTGCTGGTGCTGGCCCCGGCCTCCTGGTGGCTGGGCAGGCTGTTGCGCTTTCCGCTGCCGGAATTCCTCGGGCCCATGGCCGTGGGGGCGGTGCTGTCGACGCTGGGCCATGGCGTGGCGCTGCCCGACATGCTGCTGGTGGCGACCTTCCTGGTGTTGGGCAGCTCGGTGGGGGCGCGCTTTGCCGGTACGCCTTGGCAGCGGATCGTCCAGGTTGGCCGTTACGGCCTGCTGTTCGGACTCTATGCCGTGCTGATGGCGGTGGTCGCCGCCTGGCTGCTGTCGACCTTCACCCCGCACACCTTCATCGCCGCTCTGCTGGCGCTGCTGCCGGGCGGGGTGGGGGAGATGGCGGTGATCGCGGTGGCGCTGGATGTCGATCCCATCTATGTGGTGACGCACCACGTGCTGCGCCTGCTGCTGTTGATTCTTGCCACGCCGTTCTTCATTTCGCTGGGCCGGCGGCTGGCGAACAAGGCTTAGGCCGAGGAAAAGTCACCGTCACCATGAGTCCCTGCCCCGGGGGGCTGTCGAACGCCAGGCTAGCGCCGTGGGCGCGGGCGATCTCGTCGACGATGGCCAGGCCCAGGCCGCTGCCCGGTGTCTCGGGCTGGCACGGTAGAAGCGTTCAGTAATCCGGTCGAGTTGCTGCGGACTCACGCCGATGCCGTCGTCGCTGACCCGCAGCTGCGTGCCATCGGGGCAGCGGCAGACGGCCACGTAGATGGTGCCGCGATAGGGTTGGCTGCCACCGGCATGCTGGCTGGCATTCTCGATCAGGTTCTGCACCAGCCAGCGCAGCATCACGCTATCGCCGACGATTCGGCTGTCTTCATCCGCTGCGCAGAACTCCAACTCCTGGCCACGCTGGTAGATGCGTGAGATTGCCTCGGTGCAGGCCTCGCGGCAGGTCCCGGCGAGATCGATCTCGGTCATGGCGGAAGCGTCCACCAGTTCATGGCGTGCCTTGGCCAGGGTGAGCAGCTGCTGAACCATGTAGCCGGCGCTCTCGGCGATGCGGCCGATCTCGTGCAGGTTGTGCCTGGCCCTGGGGGCGTCGGGCTGGCGCACGGCCAGCTCCGCCAGAGCGCGAATCTCCGATAGTGGCGTGCGAAGCTGGTGCGAGACGTCGGCATTGAACTGCTGGGTGTTGTAGATGCTCTGGCGCATGCGCTGCATCAGGCCGTTGATACTGGCGACCAGGGTGGAGACTTCCCTGGGCACTTCGGCTTCGATCGGCTCGAGATCGTTCTGTGAGCGACGCCGCAGTGAGCGGCTGATCGAGCGCAACGGCGCCAGGCCGCGATGAATGGCCAGCAGGGCGATGGTCACGGCGAGCAGGCCGCCCAGCGCGATCAGGATCGAGAGCGTCAGCAGGAACTCGTTGATCAGGTTCTCCCGCGCTTCGGTGGATTCGGCCACGATCACCTCGATCTGGTCGCTGTGGGTCGAGCGAACCACGGGGAAGGTGGTGGCGACGGCACGTAGTGTATTGCCGGCGTAGCGGGTGTCGTAGAACAGCGGCTCGTCTAGCGGCCCGGGAGGATCCTCCAGGCCGTCAAAGCCTGCCAGCATGTTGCCCTCGGCATCGCGTATCCGATAGAAGATCTTGCCATCGCCGCGGCTGCCCAGCGTGCTGATGCTGAAGTAATGCATGTTGATACGCAGTTCGCCGTCCACCGAGTAGATCCGTCGCTCCAGGCGCTCGGCGGCGTTGAGCAGCATGTCGTCGAAGGTTTCGGTGATCTGGCGGGAGAGCACGTAGTAGCTGGTGACCAGGGTCAGCAGGCCGACCAGGGTGAAGGGCAGGCCGATCCACAGCAGCAGGCGGGAGCGAATGGAGGTCATGTCAGTGGGGCTTGGTGTCGAGCAACTGGGTGTCGAGCAGATAGCCCAGCCCACGCACGGTACGCAGCTGGATGCTATCGCCCAGTTTCTTGCGCAGGCGTGAGATGTAGGTCTCGATGGCGCTGGGAGAGATGGCGTCGTCCAGGTCCGAGAGCCGGTCGATGAGCTGCGCCTTGCTCACCAGGCGCCCCTGGTTGATCAACAGGTATTCGAGCACCTCGCGCTCTCGGCGGTGCAGCGTGACCGGTTCGCCGTTGACCAGCACCGCCGGGCTGTCGGGCGGCAGCTCGACGTCGCCGCAGTGCAGGCTCTTCTCGCCGAACTGCTTGGCCCGCCGTACCAGGGCCTTGGCCCTGGCGACCACTTCCACCAGCGAGAAGGGCTTGCCGAGATAGTCGTCGGCGCCTTCTTCCAGGCCCAGCACGCGTTGATCCAGATCGTCGCGGGCCGAGATGATCAGCACTGGCGTGTTGTCCTGCCGGGCGCGCAGGCGCCGCAGCACGTGGATGCCATCCAGGTGGGGCAGCCCCAAGTCGAGCAGGATCAGGTCGAAGGAGAGATGGCGCAGCCACTGCTCGGCGGCCTGGCCATCGTCGCAGGTCTCCACCTGAAAGCCTGCCTCGCCGAGGACGGTGGCGATGGAGGTGGCCAGGTTGGGGTTGTCTTCGATGACCAGGGCTTTCACGTGGCATTCCGCTTCGGCTTGATGAACGTCAATGATACGGGATCAATGCTGCCTTGAGGGCCGTGGCCGCTGGCGCAGCGTTTTCCAGGCCTGGGAGAGCAGCACCACGGCCAGCAGGGCGATGATGCCCAGTGAGATGGGGCGGCTGAACAACACCGTCCAGTCGTTCTGGGCAATCAGCATGGTCAGGCGGAAGTTCTGCTCCGCCATGGGACCCAGCAGTACCCCCAGCACCACGGGCGCCAGCGGGAAACCGAGCCGGTTGAGCAGGTAGCCGGCCAGGCCGAAGGCCAGCATCACATAGAGATCGGTGACGTTGCCGTTCACGGTGTACACGCCCACTGCCATCAGCACCAGCGTGGTGGGGACCAGCAGCGCGGAGGGCATGCGCAGCACCTGGGCGAACAGGCGTGTCGCCACCATGCCGCCGAGCAGCAACAGCAACATGGCCGTCAGCAGCATCTGCCACATGAAGCCGAACACCACGTCGGGGGAGCGGGTGAACAGCTGCGGACCGGGCTGCAGGCCATGGATCATCAGCGCGCCCAGCACCAGTGCCGCGATCAGGTTGCCGGGAATGCCGAGCGTCAGCGAAGGAATCATGGCCGCTGCGTTGTCGGCGCTGTTGCCGGACTCCGCCGCGGCGACGCCGACCGGATTGCCGCTGCCGAAGGTCTCGGGGTCCGGCGCCTTGCGCTTGGCCTCGTTGTAGCTGAGCAGGGCGGCCAGGTTGCCGCCGGCGCCAGGCAGGATGCCCACGGCCACGCCGATCAGCGAGGAGCGGCTCCAGGTACGCCAGTGGCGGCGCAGCAGGCCCAGGCTGCCGCCGCTTGGCTTGGCGCGGAAACTGTCGCTGTTGAAGTAGGATTCGTTGCGCTTTTCCGCCATCTCGAGCACTGGCGGCACGGCATACAGCCCGATCAGTACGATGAGCAGCTCGAAGCCGCCTGACAGGTACAGCGAATCGAAGGTGAAGCGCTCTTCTCCGCTGATGGTATCGATGCCCACCAGGCCGATGATGACGCCGAGCAGGGCGCTGAGCATGCCCTTGCTGATATCCTTGCCCACCAGCACGGCGATGCTGACGAGGCCGAACACGGCCACCCAGAAGTACTCCGCCGGGCCGAATGCCAGGGTCACCTTGGCCAGCATGGGGGCCAGCGTCATCAGGGCCAGGGCGCTGACGATACCGCCGATGGCGGACGACCAGCAGGCCGTCTTCAGGGCCAGCCCGCCTTCGCCCTTGCGTGTCATCGGGTAGCCGTCGAAGGTGGTGGCGATGGCGGCGGGCGTGCCGGGAATGTTGAGCAGGATGGCGGGAATGGCGCCGCCGTACATGGAGCCGTTGTAGATTCCGGCCACCAGCCCCAGGGCAATGATGGGTCGAAGCCGTAGGTCAGCGGCAGCATCAGGGCAATGGCCATGACCGGATTCAAGCCGGGCAGCGCGCCGATCAGGATGCCGATCAGCGTGCCGACGAACAGGCTGATCAGCGAGCCGAGCTGCAGGGCCACCGGGAGCGCATTCAGGAGCGATTCGAACATGAGCTGGACCCTATCTAGGAGGCGAGGAAGAACTCGACGGGCAACGGGCGCTTGAGCACCACGGCGAACAGGGCGTACAGCAGCGTGATGAAGCCCAGGGTGATGCCCGCCACCACGGCGGGGCGCCGCTCTCCCAGCAGCACGGCCAGCAGCGTGATGAACAGGGCGCTGGTGGTATAGAAGCCGACGATCGGCAGGGCCGTGTAGTACACCAGACAGCAGCCCAGGGTCGTGGTGAAGCGCGCCGGGTGATCGACCAGGGCGGGAGCCGGGTGGGGCGTCGTGTGGCGGCCGGCGGCGGTCGTGGTGCGCGCGGCCAGCACGCTCTTCATGCCTCGCCAGATCAGGGGCAGGGAGAACGCGCCCATCAGGGTGCCTACCCCGATGGGAACGTAGGCGGCATCGGCAAAGAAGCCCTTCCCCATCCAGACGGTGGTGACGCCAACGATGAGGAAGGCAATGCCAGAGAAGAGATCTCTGTAGTTCATGGTCTTATCGATGCCTTTGCCGGTCACTGTTGCTTGAGGCCGAGGTTTTCCAGGGTCTCGCCGATGGCCTGGGTTTCCTGTTTCAGGCGCTCGCGCAGTTCTTCGCCACGCACCAGGTTGAGGGTTTCGCCCTGGGCGGTGAGGAATTCCTGGAACTCCGGGTGCTCCACGGCGCGGGCCACGGCATCGGCGACCGCTTCGGCGCGCTCTTCCTCCATGCCTTCGGGGCCCAGCATCATGCGCCAGAGCACGGTCTCGAGCTCGGGATGGCCCAGGGCAGCGAGTCCGGATGCCTGGGGTAGGGCTTCGTTGTCATCGGCAGAGGTGACCAGCAGGCACTTGGCCTGGCCTTCCTCGACATAGGGCAGCACCGGCGTGATGGAGCCGCCGTAGATATCGACGTGGCCACCGAGGAAGTTCTGCAGGGTCTCTCCGGCGCCGCCGAAGGGGATCGGGCGGGCGGTGATGTCGTAGGCTTCGAAGATCCGCTCCGCCGCCAGGCGCATGGTGCCGCCGACGCCATCGTTGCCATAGGTGTACTTGCCGGGGTTGGCTTGCAGCTCGGCAAGGAACTCCTCACCGCTCTCGGCGGGGAAGTCGGGCGCGACGCAGAGGGTGTAGGCGCTTTGCGAGGTGCTGGTGATGGGGGTCAGCGTCTCGTAGGAGTACTGCACGCGCTGCATGTGCGGCACCGTGGTGATGGGGCTGTTCCAGGTGGAAAGCAGGGTATAGCCATCGGGGCGCGCCCGGGAGAACTGGTTGACGCCGATGGCACCGCCGCCGCCCGCCACGTTGAGCACGGCAACGGGCTGGCCCAGCTCCTCCTCGAGATACTGGTTGAGCATGCGCGCCACGTTGTCGGTGCCGCCACCCGCGGGTGCCGGCACGATGATCTCGATGGGGCGATTGGGATAGTCGTTGGCCATGACCGGGTTGAAGGCAAGGGCCGATACGGTGGCGGTGGTGAGGAGCAGCGTGGTTTTCATTTGTCTTACCTGTCGTTGGAATCGTGAGGACATGGGGGCGGGCATCGAGGCCCGCTTCAGGCGTTTTGCTCGCCGAGAGTGACGCGATAGCGGAAGCGCTCGGGGCGGCCATGCACGCGGCGATATTCGATGACGCGGCCCACGGGGTTGCGCGCGATGCGCTCGATGACGGCAACCGGCGAATTGGCAGGCAGTTCCAGGTGCCTGGCGCTTGCCTGGGTGGCGGTGCCGAACGAAAGCTCATCCGTCGCCGACGTGATGAGAATCCCGAATTCCTGAAGGAAGACGGGGTAGAGCAGCGGTCCCATGTCCTTGGGATCGAGCGCCAATAGCCCCTCGAAATCGGGCAGGCGCAGGTAAACCTCCTCGAACAGCATCGGTTCGCCGGACCACAGGCGAACGCGCTCGAGCTTGATGCAGCGCGTCGCGTCCGGTTCGCCGAAGGCCAGCCGGACCTCGGCGGGCGTTTCGACCTCCTCACGGCTGAGAATACGGCTCTCCGGAATCATGGAGCCGTCGGGATCGTCGGCATCGTGAACATGGAAGAAGCGGAACAGGTCGGCGCGGAAAGCCGGCTGCTTGACGAAGGTGCCGGTGCCGCGGCGGCGCTCCAGCAGGCCTTCGTCCACGAGCTGCTTAAGCGCCATGCGCATGGTGGCCAGCGCCACGCCGTACTCCTCGGCCAGGCGGTTCTCCGAGGGGATCGTGTCGCCCGGCGACCACTCCCCATTGGCGATCCGCGAAGCCAACTGGTCGCGCAGCCGGGCATAGAGGGGAAGGCGCCCGTCGGCTTGGGGCATGCGCAATGCACACATGGCTTCGATCTCCTGGATTCGCTGTCTTGTTGCTGTCACTAAAGACCAGTGTATACTTCTAGTCAACCAGTTCTCTAGAGAACTAGACTTAAGTCTAGGTGAGGCACCCTTGGATATTCAGCCATGGGCCTGACGGATAGGAAGCTGGGGTGAGGAAAGTCGGTGGGGGAAGTCTGTGGGGGAAAGTCGGTGAGAAAAGCAGGTGAGGAAACCAGAGTGAAGCAAGGATTCGACTGTCACGCCCACGTCTATCCGCAGGTGGATGAGGTCGAGGGCTCCAACTATCGTCCGTCACGGGCGGCGCCCCTGCATGAGTGGCAGGCACATCTGGAGGCATGCGAGCTTCGCGGTGGCGTGCTGGTGCAGCCGAGCTTTCTCGGCCACGACAATCGTGAGCTGCTGCGGATCCTTGGCGAACTGGGGGGAACTACCGCGGAGTGGTGCAGCTTCCCAAGGAGGCTAGCCTGACCGAGATGCAGCTGCTCGATGCGGCCGGCATTGTCGGCGTGCGCTGGAATCTCATCGAACGACGCCGCGAACTTCCCGACCTTGAGGATCCGCAATGGATCGATTTCCTAGATCGACTGAAGGCGCTGGATTGGCACCTGGAGCTGCACCTCGAAGGAGATCGCCTGCCCGAGCTCTTCCCCGCGCTGCACGAGCACGGCGTCACCCTGGTGGTCGATCACCTGGGCCTGCCCGTGGAGGCCGACCCCGCCGCCGATGCCGGTTTCCGCCTGTTGCTGGAAGCCGGCCGGTACGGCCGCACCTGGGTCAAGCTGTCGGCGCCTTACCGTTCCCCGGTGCGCGACCTGCGGCCCCATGTGGGCGAGATGTTGAAGGAGCTGGGGCGCGAGCGGCTGGTGTGGGGCAGCGACTGGCCCTGGACCCGCCATGAAGGCAAGCACGGTTACCGGGATACCTTCGACTGGCTGGCCGACTGGGTCCGCGACGACGACGACCGGCGCGTGATCCTGAACGACTCTCCACGAGAGCTGTTTCGCCTCGATTGACAGAGAGCAGCGAGAACGCGTCGGTCTACAAGATCTCCAGATCGGGAATGTGCAGGATGCCGTCGTCCATGGCGTCGTCGTCGAGTTCGCGAATGACCTGGTAGATCTTGGCCACATGGCGCAGGGTTTCCCGCGGAATGTAACCGCCGGCCCGTTCGCGATGGAGGGTTCGCGCCAGCCAGATGAAGCGGATGATGGGGATGCCTTTCTCCTTGGCCTGCTCGATCAGTGCCAGGGCATCCTCGTCCACTCCCTTGCAGACGATGCGTGGCAAGGGGTGGTCTCGGGACGGTAGTAGAGCCCGACGGCGAAGTGCGTGGGGTTGACCACCAGGGCGTCGGCCTCTTCCAGCTCCGGCTTGGGCCGGGATCCCCGGGCCGGGCCGCCGCTCGTGGCGAGTTCACGGGCCAGCGAGCGGCGGTAGCCCTTGGTGTGTGGGTCGCCCTCGGTGCTCTTGTACTCCTGCTTGATGTCGTCCTTGCTCATCTTCAGGCTCTTGAGGTGGAAATACTTCTGCATGCCGAAGTCGAGGACGGCCAGCACCAGCAGGACCAGCAGGCAGGTTCTTTCGATCTTGACGAACAGCAGGGCGATGGCGTGCCAGGCGGTGTCGAGATCGGTCAGCGGCAGCTTCGCCAGGGTCTGTAGGGCCGGGGGCAACAACAGCGAGAGAATGATGGCAAGGATGATGGCCTTGGTCAGGCTGTTGAGCAGTTCGAACAGCTTCTTGCCGGAAAACATGTTCTTCAATTGCGGGAAGGGGTTGAGCTTGTTGAAGTCGATCTTCAAGGCTTCCGGTGCGAACAGGAAGCCGAACTGGAGCCAACTGCCCAGCAGGCGCATGATCACGGCCAGGCCGAGCGCCATGGCGATCATCGAGACGGCGATGGTGAGGCATTGGACCACCACCGCCTGGAGGGCGTACTCGAAGGGTTGATCCAGTTGGCCCAGCGGCGTGGCCACTAGGTCCTGCATGTTGCCCATACCGGTTTCCACCATGGCCAGTACGACCTCAAGCAGCGCCGCGACGATCAGCAGCTTGGGTACGTCCTGGCTCTGGCCGACCTGGCCCTTCTTGCGCGCGTCGCGCAGTTTCTTGGGCGTCGGCTTTTCGGTCTTTTCCCCCATGGCGAGGCTCCCGGTCGTGGATCCTGAGTGTTGCCCTCATGGGCTCTCGAACAGTAGCCGCAGGGTGTGCTGGAAGCCGATCCACTGCAGATTGCGCTCTTCTGCGAGGTAGAACAGCATCGGCAGGTAGAGAATCAGAAAACCGAGGCCGACCAGGCATTTGAGGGCATGGAGAGGATGTAGGCCTGCAACTGGGGGCTGTACAGGCTGAGAATGGCCATGCCGAACTCGATGAACAGCAGCAGCGCGACCAGTGGTGCGGCGTAGAGCACCATGTCGGTGAAGGTCTTGGCGAGCAGCGCAAGATAGACGTCCAGGCCATCGGGCGCCGGCACCGGGAACCATTGGGTGGGCGGCCAGACCAGGTAGCTGTCCCAGATCACCTGCAGCATGGACAGAAAGATACCCGAGGTCACCATCAGCACGATCAGTGCCTGCTTGAGCAGGAACCCCAGCGGGGTGAAGTCCTGGCCGAGGCTGGGGTTGAGCTGGCCCCCCATCAGCGCGCCGCGCTGGTTCTCGAACAGGCTGCCCACCGACTCGAACAGCCAGAACGGCATCGACAGCAGAGCGCCGAGCAGCATGCCGATGGCGGCCTCCTTGAAATAGAGGGCGAACAGGGTCCACCAGGAATCGTCGCTGGGCAGGGCCGCATGGATGCCGGGCGATACCACCAGGGCCAAAATGGCAAGGATGGCATAGCGCAGCATGCCCTTGAGCTCATGAAAGGAGAACAGCGGCAGCAACAGCAGGCAGGGATAGAGCCGCGCCATGGCCAGGGTGATGGCCAGGACCCAGTCGGCGAGATGCTCAACTCCTTGAAAGGGCATCTCAGTGCCTCGTGGTGGCGATCAGGGTGAAGATCTGGGAAACGAACTGGATCGTTTCCACCCCGATCCAGCGCCCGGTCAGGGCCAGGGTGATGCCGACCCCGACCAGCTTGATGGCGAAGGGCAGGGTCTGGTCCTGAACCTGCAGCAGGGCCTGCAGCAGCGAGACGATCACGCCGGTGATCACCGCCACCAGCAGCGGCGGTGCCGACAGCATCACCACCAGTACCATGCCTTGCTTGAACAGGGTCAGGGCATCCATGGGCGTTATCTTCCTTACGGGTGACCGCAGCGCCTGGGGCGTCAGATCACGTAGGTGTAGAACAGGGCGTCGAGCAGGCGACTCCAGCCATCGACCAGCACGAACAGCAGGATCTTGAGCGGCAACGAGATGGTCATGGGCGAGACCATCTGCATGCCCAGTGCCAGCAGCAGGTTCGAGACGATGAGGTCGATGACGATGAACGGGATGTAGATCAGAAAGCCGATCTGCAGGCCGGCCTGTAGCTCCGAGAGCATGAAGGCGGGGATGACGATCAGCAGATCGTCCTTGTCGACCTGCTCCGACATCTCCCTGGGCCAGAGCTGGACGGTGTTGCCCATCAGGTGGGTCTGGACGTCGGGATTGGCGTTGTGCGCCATGAACCGTTGCAGCGGGCCGACCAGGTGGTTGACGCTGGTCTGCATGTTGTCCAGGGAGCTGAAGTCGGGGGCGTCTCCTTCACCAGCTGGCCGATTTCCTGCATCACCGGCGCCATGACGAACAGGGTCGCGGCCAGGGCGATGCCGTAGATGGCCATGTTCGGCGGCACCTGCTGAACGCCCATGGCGTTGCGGGTAATCATCAGCACCATGGAGATCTTGAGGAAGGCGCTGCACACGATCAGCAGAATGGGCAGCAGCGACAGCCCGCCCAGGAAGAGGGCGAAAATCAGCGGATCGACCTGGCCCAGGTTCATGGGGCGTCATCCGTGCCGGGATCGTCGAAGGGCCTCACAGGCAGGAGAATCTGCGTCAACTGCACGCCGAGCCGTCCCTCCACGTCCACCAGTTCGCCCCGCGCGATGGGGCGTTGGCGATGGTAGAGGGTGGCGTGGCCCGGCGCCTCTCCGGCGGCGACCAGGACGCTGCCCTCCTCGAGTTGCGCCAGCTCCGCGAGGCTCAGGGAGATCTCGCCGGCTTGCAGGGAGAGGGTGAGCCGGGTATGCGGGGAGGCCGTTTCCGTATCGGCGTGCGCGAGGCCGGTGTCCATATCGTAATCGTCGTGCATCAGGGGATCGTCTTCAGCCGTGGTGTGCAGATGAGTGACCCGGTAAGCGTTCCGGGTTCCGTCATCCTGGTAATGAAGCTGCAAGCGGGCGCCGGCCAGTTGCGCGATACCCTCGCCGGCGACGGAAAACAGCGGCTGGGTGGCGATGAGCACGTCGCCGAGACCGAGCTGCATGACCTCGTCCCGCGCGAGCTGAAGCCAGCCCAGGCGCAGTGGCGTCCTGATCGTCAGCCTGTCGGTATCGAGATACGAGACAACCCGCCATGGTGCCCGGCCGAGCAGACGCTCGAGAGTGGCGTCCGCCAGGGCCAGTGGCAGGTGGCCGCCGTGCTCGCCGAAGCGCCAGGCGAGGCGATAGGGCCGCAGGCCCGCGTGCGCCTCGTCCCGGGGCGGCGCGAGGGGCCGGAGATGGCCGAACAGCCGGCGGAAGCCCGGGAGCAGGTGCTGGTCGTAGAGGGCCGCGTACCAGGCCTGTTCGTCGCCATCGGCTGACGCCGTCACGAAGGGGACGTCGGAGAGCTGGTTGAGCAGGGCTTCCGCGTCGGAGGCGTCGAGGGCGATCATGCCCGCCGCCGTGTCGAGTGCGAGCCAGTCGCCGCTTGGCTTCTGCTCTTGCTTGGGGGCTCGGTGCAGGGCCAGGTAGCCCACGCTGTACTCTTTGCCGGTGCAGTGGAACACCTTGCCGCGCCCGAGCCGCCGGGAGGCCAGCGCCTCGTCGGCGCCGACGCGGCGCAGCCGCCGTAGATAGCTAGTCGTCACGCTCATCCTCCCCGCGCAGGTGCAGGCCCAGTACCACCGGGCGGCCCAGGCGCTGGCCAAGGCGATCGGCAAGATGAGCGTGCTGGCGGCGTGCATGGGCCCGGGCGGGGCTTGCAGAAAGGTGAGGTCGATATGCCACTCATCCCGGTGCAGGCCAGCGCTCAATTGAACCTCGCCGAGCCGGGGGAGCAGCAGAGTGCACTCGATGGCTCGACCGCACGCCCCGAGCCGCTCGCCTACCTGCTCCTCCAACCGCTCAAGCGGTGGTGTATCGCTCTGTTGATACAGGAAAGCGCTGGGCTTGGCGGTGGAGGGGCGAGTCTCGCCATGGGCCGTCGTCGGGGCATGGCACTCCACCGGCATGGTGGGCATGAGCAGGCTGTCGAACAGCGCCACGTCCGCGCTGACGATGCCGTCCGTAGCACTCTTTCGCGGGAATGCTTCCCTCGCGGGCTCGCCACCTCCGGGGCTGGTGTGAGCGGTTGCGGTCTGCGCTTCCGCGCTGGACAGGGAACGGTTCACGCTTCCTCCTCGAGCCGTTGCATGAGCAGGCTCAGGCGCTCGCTGTCGCGCTGCTGCTGCTCCACGTCACGCTTCGCTTCCACCACGTGCCGCTCCTGCTCCTCCAGCGCCTGCTTGAGCCGGTTCAGATCGTGCTCGAGGGTGGCAATGGCATGCCTGAGCCGCTGCTCTTCCTCCATCCACGCCTTGAGCGATGCGTGATCGATGCTGCGCGATTGATGATCGTCGGCCAGTTCGCCGCGGCGCTGCTGGTTGAGTTGCCGGCGCTGCTCGCACTCGGTCTCCCGGTCGCGGAGCTTTTCCTGCAGCTCGGCCAGCGTCTGGCGCGCCCGGCGCCAACGGCGCTCGGCCATCAGTTGGCGATGGGCGCGGATCGGAACGAGCTGTGCCAGGCTGGATCTGAGTCGCTGCGACTCGGCATCGGAGGAGCACGGTTCGTCGAACGGGTGGTTACGCTGGCGCATGGGCACTCAACTGGTCGAGCCATTGCTGGGAGTGTTCGTAGGGGGTCGGGTCGCGCATCTCCTGGCGCAGGAAGCGGTTGATCTCCTCCTGGAGGGTCACGGCAGTGTCGGTCAGGGGATCGTGACCCTGTTCGTACTCGCCCAGGCGAATCAGCATTTCCACCTCCTGATAGGCCGCCAGCAAGTGGCGCAGCTGGCCGGCGGCCCGCAGTTGGTCCCGTGTGGCGACATTGGCCATGGTGCGGCTGATGCTGCCGAGCACGTCGATGGCGGGGTAGTGGTTCTTCTCCGCCAGCTTGCGCGACAGGATGATGTGGCCGTCGAGCAGGGAGCGCACCTCGTCGGCGACCGGATCACCGGCGATCACGTCGCCCTCGATCAGCACGGTGTAAAGCGCGGTGATGGAGCCCGCGCCCTCCATGTTGCCCGCTCGCTCGACCAGGCGCGGCAGCATGGTGTAGACCGAGGGCGGGAAGCCGCCGCGCCCGGGCGGCTCGCCCGCCGCCAGGCCGATCTCGCGCTGCGCGCGGGCGAAGCGGGTCAGCGAGTCGATGAGCAGCAACACCCGCTTGCCCTGGGCGCGAAAGCCCTCGGCGATGGCGGTGGCGGTCGAGGCGGCGCGGGCGCGCTCCATGCTGGTCCTGTCGGAGGTAGCGCAGACCAGCACGGAGCGTTCGCGCAGCGCCTCGTCCAGTTCGTGATCGAGGAATTCCCGCAGCTCCCGGCCGCGCTCGCCGATCAGGCCGAACACGATGACATCGCAGGGCATGTTGCGCGCCAGCTCCGCCAGCAGGGTGGTCTTGCCACAGCCGGCACCGGCGAAGAGGCCAAGACGCTGGCCTTCGCCGATGGTCAGCATGGCATCGATGGCGCGCACGCCGCTGGGCATGGGCTGGCTGATGCGGGGGCGCTGGGTGGGATCCAGGGCATCGGCAATGACCGGAAAGGTTTGCCCGCTGCGCGCCAGGGTGAAGGCTTCGCCTGGCCCTTGCAGGCCGCGGCCGAAACCGTCCAGCACACAGCCCAGCAGCCCTTCGCCGATATGAATGCGATGCTCCTGGAAGTATGGCGTGATGGTTGCACCCGCCTCGATGCCATCGAGCGCACCCAGCGCCGACAGCAGGGTGGAGCGGGCGCTGAAGCCGACCACTTCCGCCAGCACCGGCTTGCCCCGCTGGCCTTCGATGGCGCAGAGATCGCCGATGCGGGCGAACGGCAGCCGGCCCTCCACCAGGATGCCGTTGACCTGGGTGACTCGGCCTTCGATGGCAACGGGGCGGAAGGCCGCCAGGCGTGCCAGGTGCCGGTCCCGCCAGCGTGCCAGGGCAGCGGCACCCACTACCAGGCGACCTCGTAATCCTGGTGGCCCTTGAACACCACCTTGTGATCGTCGATGGCCACCAGGCGCAGGCCGTCCAGCTCGTCGCCGACGAACAGGCGTTGGCCGTCCTGGGTGATGACGCTGCCCATGGGACCCGAGGTGATTTGCGCGATCTCGAAGGGCAGCGTTCGGGACAGGGCGGAGATTTGATTGTCGACCGGCAAGGAGGTGCTGAAGCGCTGCTGGAAGCGTGTGAGCATCCGCTCTACCAGTTCCTGTTCCTGGCGCAGCAGGGCGCCTTCGAGCACGATACGCTGGTCCTGGACCTCGACCCGGACTCTATCGTCCAGCTCGCGATCGGCCAGCATCCTGCGCAGCTGTCGTTCGACGGCATCGGCGGTGGCCAGGACCAGCTTGCCTTCCGCGACCTGGGGAACCGGCGCGGGCTCCACTGTCGGTTGGGGAGACAAAGTGGCCCAGGTGCTGGTGGCAACGATGGCGGCGGCGCTGAGAAAACCGAGGAAGAAGGGCAGTGCGGAGCGCTTCGGCGCCGATGGTGCACTGGTGGTAGGCGATGGTGCCGGCGGCTCGGCCCTGGCTTCTTCTTCGTCGTCGCTGGCCAGGGCGTCGCGGCATCGACGACGGTCAGCCAGATGCCGTTGAGGGCGAAGGCCGTGTTGGGGCCTAGGGCGGCCAAGGCATCGCTGCGGTGGCCCTCGGCGTCGGTGATCTTGCCCTGGATGCCGGTGAGCGCCCAACCGTCCTGTCGCCACTCGAGGCGGCAGTGGTGTGGCTTGATGCCCGGGTCGAACAGTACGAGGTCGGCGTTCTCATCGGCACCGATCGACCACTGTTCGCCGATCAGTGGCAGGGCGGCGCCGCGATGCAGGCCGGTCAGCACGCGTAATTCGTACATGGTGTGGAGCCCTTGGTGATGATGGAGTGCTTTCCAGAGTGTTTGCGTCAACCGCTGAGTGGCTGTGCCGGCTGGAGCAGTTCCCGCTTTCATGTCATGTCAGCGAAATACGCCCCAGCACGTTGATTTGCGAGGTGCTCTGCAATTCGGAGAAGGACAGCACCGGCACATGGTTGAACTCGTCCTGCAGGAGGTTGCGCAGGATGCGGCGCAGATCCTGGGCGACCAGCAGGATCGGCTTGGGGGTGGCCAGCACGGGGAAGGCCTCGCGCAGCTGCTGCACCAGCAGGTGGCTGGCTTCCTGGGACAGCGCGAAGAAGGACTCGGTCTGGGTCTGGCGCAGGGAGTCGCGTAGCAACTCTTCGGCTTCCGGCGTCAGCAGCCATACGTGCAGGCCGGAAGGGGTGCCGTACTCGTGGCATATCTGCGCCTTGAGACTGATGCGGATGTAGTCGGTCAGGGCGCCGACATCCCGTTCGTACTGGCCATGCTCGATCAGGGCCTCGGCGATGGGGCGGATGGCGCGCAGCGGAATGCTCTCGGCGGCCAGGCGTTGGAGTACGGCGGCGAATCGCGGGGTTGGCACCACCCGCTGCAGCTCCTGGGCCAGTTCGGGCTGCTCCATCTCGATCCAGCCGAGGATCGCCTTGGCCTCCTGCAGGCCGATGAATTGGGGGCCGGTGGCGAAGAACAGGCGTTGCAGGCGTTCGATCACCAGGTCCACGGCGGCGACCGGGGCCATCTCCTCCTCCCGGGCGAGGGGTGGTCGGCGGGAAACCAGACCCAGCGCTCCTCGTCGCGCTCCGGGGTGCCCGGCTGCCCCTGCGCGGCTTGCTCGTCGGTGAGCCGGCCGCGTTCGATGGCCACCCGGTTTGGTGCATAGGTCGCCTTCAGAGCCGGTACCTCATAGACGCAGAAGCGGAATTCATCCTCGGCCAGTGCATCGCTGTAGTCGATGTGGAACGAGGGCAGGGTAACGCCGTACTGGTCGACGATGCGGTTGCGACAGCGCCTCGCCAGGCGAATCAGTTCGACGGTCACCGGGTCGTCGGGGGTGCTGCGACAGGGCGGGAACTGCAACAGGTAGGCCCGCGCCGGATTGAAGCGGCGGATATCCTCGTCTCCATTGAGCTCCGGCGGAATATCGGAGGGGCGCCGGCTGGCCTCCTGGAGTTGCCGGAGCTTGTGCGCCTTGAACAACTGGAACAGGCCACTGGCCAGCGACAGGCTGGCGAGGACCAGGAAAATCGCAGTCGGCATGCCGGGCAGCAGGGCGAAGCCCACCATGCCCAGGGAGGCGATGATCCAGGCCTTGGGCTGGCTGGTGATCTGCTCCGCCATCTCGCGGCCGATGTTGGCGTCCAGGGCCTGATTGTCCGGCGCCACGCGGGTGATGATCATGCCGGCGGTCAGCGAAATGAGCAGCGCGGGAATCTGGGCGATCAGTCCATCGCCGATGGTCAGCACCGAGAACAGGTACATCGACTCCGAGGCGCTCATGTCATGCTGCAGGGTACCCACGGCGAAGCCACCGATCAGGTTGATGGAGACGATCACCAGGCCGGCGATGGCGTCGCCCTTGACGAACTTCATGGCGCCGTCCATGGCGCCGAACAGTTGGCTCTCCTTGCCCAACTGCTCGCGGCGGCGGCGCGCTTCGCGGGCGTCGATCAACTCGGCGCGCAGGTCGCTGTCGATGGACATCTGCTTGCCGGGCATGGCGTCCAGGGTGAAGCGTGCCGCCACCTCGGCCACGCGCTCCGAGCCCTTGGTGATCACCAGGAAGTTCACCACCGTCAGGATCAGGAAAATCACCAGGCCCACGGCCAGGTTGCCGCCGACGACGAAGTTGCCGAAGGCCTCGACGATGTTGCCGGCGTCCTGCTCCAGCAGGATCAGGCGGGTGGTGGAGATGGACAGCGCCAGGCGGAACATGGTGGTCAGCAGCAGCACCGCCGGAAAGGAGGAGAAGGCCAGGGGGCCGGGCAGGTACATGGCCAGGGCGATCAGCAATGACGAAAGGCTGATGTTGATGGCGATCAGCACATCCACCAATCCCGTCGGGAGTGGGATGATCATCATGAACACGATGGCGATGACGAAGACTGCGCCCACCACCTCGGAGCGCTTCATGGCGCTGATGGCGATACGGTTCAGCACGAGAAACAGCTGGTGCATCAGGAGGTCCGCTCAGTGGCCGTGCCGGCCGGGGTGGTCATTTGTTGCCGCTCGTACTGGGCAAACTCCGTCATGACGCGCAGCAGGAGATTGAGAGTGCTCTGGCGGGACTTGCCATCCTTCCAGATGGGTAGGGGCAGCTGCTGCATCAAGGGGTAGATCGCATTGAGGAACCATGACTGGTCCAGGGCGTCGTCGCCGACGGCGTCCTCGCCGAGGGTCTTGATCTCCCGCGGGTAGATGGTGGCTTGGGTGAAGTCCAGCAGACGGCGGGTCAGGCGCGGGGCGGACATCCGAGGCGCCAGGCGGCGCGCAGCAAGCCTTTCCAGCAGCTCGCGGCTGCCATTGAGGATGTTGATGAGCTGCTGGCTGGCGGTCAGGTCGCGCAACAGGGCGCGCAACTGCCCGGCGGGTAGCGAGGGGAAGGCCGATGACAGGTCATCGGAGATGGCGCGCATCAAGGTATGGATGCCCTGGCCGAAGCGCTGCTCGTCGAATTGACTCAACAGGCCATCGAAGAGCGTGGCCAATGAGGCCTGGCCGACGATGCTGCGATAGTAGAGCCTGCGCATGTGCTGCAACTGCTGCGGATCCCGGCTGAACAGCGCCAACGCTTCCGCGGTGTTGATGCCTGCCTGCACCTCGGCGCCATGTTCGTCGTGCAGCTCCTGCATCGCTTGCTGCAGGTGGCTTGTTACGCCATCGCTGCCCTGGCCCCGCGCCCGTTGCAGTGCATGCTGCGCGAGCACCTCCGCCTTGGCCGGATCGCCATCGGCCAGTTCCAGCAGCTGCCCCAGCGACACCTGTTGCTGGCCCATGGCCAGCAGCCGTCGAACTTCCCTGTCCAGCCGGTCGTCGTCGCCGTTCAGCAGGGTGTAGAGGGCCTGCAATTTCTCGACGCGCAGCAGCGTGCGGGGCCGCACGGACCGTTCCTCCAGGGATTTGCTCCGCCGTTCCACGCTCTCGCTGAACTTCGTGGCGATCTCCTCCGCGGCATCGGCCAGGTCGTCCGCCGGCGAGGGGGCCTTGGTGGCGCTGGCCGGGCCGGCTTGGGACGGCGCCGGGGTGCGGAAGGCATCCGGTTTCGTGACTTCGATCTTGGGTGTGACGTGCATGGGCTGACGGTCGCTGAGGTGATGATTCATGAGTGGCGATGAAAGAGGTAGGGTTCCATCGGCATGGAAATGAAGGCGCAACCTTACGGAGCCGGTGAGGAACTCTTTTACGCACTGGCGCCACCCAAGGGCGTGGGAGTTTGGTGTTGTGGCTTCGTTTAGGTGATTTCAAATGAAACTTGATGGATGTCAGATGCAGCGGTTTTTTGCTTTTCAAAATGTCTCACAAAATGTAAAGCATGATGTAAAAAATGACGTTAAGAATCGAGAGGAAGAACCCATAAAGCAGTGGTCTGCGCTCCCGGTTGGAATACCACCACCCTATGGGGGATGCTTTAGTAGAAGTAAAAGAGCAAAAGATTCAGGTGATGCGGGGACGGCTGGAAATGATAATGCGGGCTTTCGTTTGCATCATGTTCCTTATGTGTCTCAGGAGAATGAAGCAATGGGATGCTGGTATGCATGTGTGAGAATGTTGGGCCATAGTATCAGCAGTGGGCCCCGCTTAGGTCTTCCTGACCTTTATGGCCCTTCTGGACCCAATGGTCTTGAAAGAAGAGAAATTCCCCGCCTGATGGAAAATGAAAACCTGGCTGCAGTTAATCTACCTGATTCAAAAGAGTTTTCTTTGAAGGAGCTTGGCGATATTTTGTATCGGCATGGGCCGGTTATTTTTGGTTGGAATACGCCAGGAAATAGCAGACATATGTCTGTTCTTACAGGTCTTGATAAGCCAAATGATAGAATCATTTTTCATGATCCCAAACGGGGTCCTGATCTAACTATGCCGTTGGACTATTTTAATGAACGTCTGGCTTGGGATACTCCTTTTGCGATGTTATACAGCAAGAGCTAAACAGCCGCCCCGTGGGTTTTGTCGAAGGGGCTGGTAGACGTTCGATACCGATGCTGGCTCCGAACGCCCTGTGTGGCGCCCCATTAGACCGATGCTGCCCTACCCACGGTGCAAGGCAAGTAGATGAAGCTGGGCTGCATCAGCCAAGGAGCGGCGGTGTCACTTGATCAGGTTGTGAGCCAGGGCATAGCGCACGATCTCGGTATGGCTGCTGAAGCTCATCTTGTGCATCAGCCTGAACTTGTGGGTGCTGACGGTCTTGTTGCTGATGCTGAGTTCGTCGGCGATCTCGTTGACGCTCATGCCCCTGGCCAACAGACAGAGGACGAGAAACTCGCGCTTGGAAAGTGTCTCGTGCCTCGGGGCGTCGATGGCTTCGTCATAGTCGAAGGCCAATTTCTCTGCCACGTCGGATTGGATATAGCGGCCGCCTCTGGCCAGTCGCCGGATGGCGGTGATCAGGGTGTCGGCATCGCAATCCTTGCTTAGGTAGCCGCGTGCGCCGGCGCGGATGATGCGCCTGGCGACCTGGGTCTCGTTGTGCATGCTGAGGATCAGGATCGGCAAGGCAGGATGGCGGTCGAGCAGGGTTTCGATCAACGGAATGCCACTGAGGCCGGGCATCAGAATGTCGAGAATCAGGACATCGGGGCACTGGGTTTCTAGAAGATTCAGCAGGTGGTCGCCATCGGCGGCTTCATCGCTCAACTCGACATCGTCATAGAGGGAAAGAAGCTGTTTGATGCCCTCGCGCACGATGGCGTGATCATCCGTAATCAGCACGCGAATTTTCATTCATCCTCCTTCGTTTCGATGTGTGTGCCGGGTATGTGGAGTTCGATATAGGTTCCCCGTCCGGGGGCGCTGAATAGCTGCAATTCTCCACCGATCATGATGGCTCTCTCCTTGATACCGACCAGGCCAAAGGATTCCTTGTAGTGACCCTTGGTATCGAAGCCACTACCGTTGTCGCGAATGCCCAAAAGGACATGGGTCTCCAGTTCGTGCAGCATGAGATGCACTTGGGTGGCGTGGGCATGCTTGATGATATTGGTCAGGGACTCTTGCACGATACGGAATACCGCGATGGCCACTTCTTCCGTGAGACAGAGGTCGGAACCGTCCAGGATCAGGCGGCATTCGCACCCCGGGTTGCGCTGCTTGAAGTCTTCGACCAGCCACTCCAAGGCGGCAATGAAGCCCATGTCGAGAGCGCTGGGACGCAGGCGCGAGACCAGGTTGCGGGCATAGGCGATGGTATGATGCAGCTGCGTGTGGATCCGGTCGAGCTGGGCCTGGAGCTGTGGGGTGCACTTTTCGTAGCGTATCCGCATGCTCTGGATCTCCATGTTCAGCGCCGTCAGCTGCTGGCCCAACTCGTCGTGTACTTCGCGGGCGATGTGCTTGCGCTCGGCCTCGCGGGTACGTTCCCGGTGTGCCACCAGTTCCCGCAACTGGGTTCGGGAGCGTTCCAGATCCTGGCGGAAGCGCTTGAGCAGCGTGATGTCTCGGCCAATGGCCAACACGCTGACGATACGGCCATGGCTGTCGCGCTCTGGAACCAGATTGATCAGCGTGCAGGCAGGGCTCTCATAGGAGTTCCAAGTCAGCTCGAATTCCACTCTTTGGCCGGTGGCGATGACCTCATCGATCTTGTCCTGGTAGAGTCTGCCTTCCTCACCTCCCGGATACTCCAGAGGCGTTGAGTTCATGATCACCAGTGCCATGCTGCCCGCCATCCTGATGATCTTGGGATTGATGTAGTTGCGACGCCCATCCAGCTCATGGCGGCAAATGATGTCGGAGAGTTTTCCACCAGGGTGCGGAATTCCTCCTCCCGTTTTCTCAAGGCGCGCTCCGCTCTCCAGCGTCGAGCGTAATCGCGACCTATGCAAAGTACGCTGGCCACCTGGCCGTGGCTATCGAACTCCGGGATCAGATGTAATTCGTAGTAATACTCATTGTCATCAGTACTCCAGTTGACATCCAGTTCATTGCATTCCCCGCTCTGTGCCGTTTCATGAATCTTGTCGAACAGCGTCTCGGCATTTTTCCCGACCAGCGGGCCATCCAGTGGTGTCTTGTAGAGAACATCCTCAATGGACTTGGCGCGAGCCATCTTGAGGTAGGCACTGTTGGCGTAGGTACGTCGTCCCTCGAGATCGTAGCGGATCACTATGTCGCGGGAATGTTCCACCAGTGCCCTGAATTCCTGTTCCTTCAACAGGTTGGCGACTTCCTGGCTCTTTTTTGCAGTGATGTCGCGAGATAGCGAAGCGATACGATAGACTTCGCCGCGGTCATTGAAGATCGGGAAGACGGTGGTGTCGAAATAATGAGATATACCATTGATGATGACTGGATTTTCGTAATGATAGGGTTGCCGCGTCTTCACGCATTCTAGCTTGTGTCTGTGGCAAATTTCAGCCTGTTCTGGTGAAAGAAAACTGTCGAGAAATAGTCCAATCAGTTGTTCGGAAGGCAGTCCGAGTCGTTGCGAGACTGCCTTGTTGATATCGACGATGCGTAACCTTTTGTCGGGTGTGATATCCAGCAATAAGAAGTCATCGGTCAGGTCGTTGAACACTCTCCTGTATTGCTGCTCGATCTCGCTGCGCTGCTGCTCGGCCTGAAGAGAACGACGGCGCTGCTCCTCTCGTTTACGCTCGGAAATGTCGCGAAAATAGCCGGCCGAAAGAATTTTTCCTTGATGGTCGAAGTGGTTGACGATCACTTCCACTGGTACGCGTCGGCCATCCGGCAGGTGGTGCTCGGTTTCGAAGGTTCTGGTCTTGCTGTGCTGCAACTGGGCGTGCAGCTCGTTCAGTCGGCTGATGCTGTACGACGGGTCGATATCGGTGGGCCGCCATTGCATCACCTGTTCACGCGGAACGCCGAAATGCTTGCATGCCGCTTCGTTGACCAGCACGAAGCGGAAGTCCTGGTCGGGATCGGTGACGAAGATGGCAGGTTCGATGGTCGATTCGATCAGCGCGCGTAGCAGGCTGTTCTCGTGACGCAGTGCATCAGGATCGGCGTCGGATGAGCTGGATAGGAGTGCGTGTAGGTTTTTCATCTCAAACCAAGGTCTAATGACTAGTAACCTGTTGTATTGGTGTATGAAGTACCTAGGTGTAACGTTTAAGTTAATGGTTTGATCTAACCAGTGCCAGCGATGATGCGTAAACAGTGTCATTCCATTCTGACAGGCATACTAAAAGCCCATGGCAACGCCGCGAGCACATCCTAGCGAATTTCCCTGAGAGTTCTGGCCGTACATTCCGGGGCATGGCGTGGGCATGAAGAAAAAATGCACATGACCCGGAACCGGATGTGGGGGAGCGCCACTCAAGCGGTGAGGCACAGCAGTGTGCCCAAGAGCAACCCTTACGGTCTAGTCTATTAGTGAAGAGAGGTGAAGAGTATGTTGGGTAGTCTTCTCGGTATCGGTGGTGGTGCGGCCCTGGAAGCTTCTAAGGCAGCGATGGGTATGCTGGATCAGACTGCGGCACAGACAACCTTGATGAATGCCAAGGCTTCGTCGGAAAAAATGGTGACGGATACCATCAACGGTATCGCCGATGGCTATGTCGATTCTGCCACCAAGGCCAGCAATGCCGCGACGTCGAGCGCTAAGTCGATCAGCTTCTAATCCATATCATCTATGTCATGAATGGCAGGAGAGCGCAAGGCTTGAACTCCTGCCATTCATGGTCATGCCTGGGAGGGTGTCCGGGATCGAGGGTGATCGCGGATGCTGTCTTCCAACTCTCGAGGAGAGATGTGAATGGTCAATGCAACTCTGACGATTAGCCTTCCACTGGAGAATACCGGTGGTCTAGCGCAGATCGGTGGCGATGGCGGTGGTGCGGTGACGCAGCCCAGAGGAGGGCAGGGCGGGGGTGGCATCGGTGATTTGGTCGACCTGCTGGCTGACGCTCTGATGCAGGCACTGTTCCAGAAGACGGGGGATGGCGCCACCTTCGACGATTCCGGTAGCAACCCATTGATGGAGATGGTCGCTAAGTTCATGGATCAGAATCCGTCCCGCTATGGTGGCCCGCATGATGCTACGGGCAACGTCAATAGCTGGCAGGATGAGCTGAAGGAGGACAACTACTTCAATAAGGAGGAACTGGCGGATTTCGGGCAGGGCTTGAGGGATGCCCTGACCAGCGTGCTGGAGGGTAGTCTGCTGCAGATGTTGGGAGGAGTGCTTAGTTCCATTGGCAATGCCATCAGCGGTCTCGGTGGGATGGGTGGTGGAATGGCAGGCGGTGCCATGGGCGGTATTGGCGGTGGCATGGTAGGTGGTGCGTTGGGCGATGCCCTGGGTTCCGGCGTGGGCGGTGCCGTTGGCAGTCTGGGCAATCAGATCGGTGCCGGGTTCGGTGGCGGTATGCCGAGAGACCTGAGTCCGATGGGACAGGCGGGCTTCATGACCGGCGGCAGCTTTGTCAGCCATATAGGCAAGACCGCAGTCGACAGCATTGGCATCGAGCAGACAGGATTCCGCTTCTCCGAGATGGACATCAATGGCGGTCAGCGTTTTTCCATTGGCGCTGGAGACAAGGAGATGGCCAAGGAAATTGGTAAATACATGGACCAGAACCCGAAAAATATGGGCCCGTGCCTCAGAACGGTGGCTGGGCCGGCCGTATCGAGCAGGGCAAGGACTTCAATCAGGGTGAGATGGAGCGCTTCAAGCAGGCGATGAGTGACGTCAAGGGAGTGATGGACGGCAAGAGCACCGGCAATCCGCAAACCGATCTGGATGCCATGCTGCTCTCCAACAACCTCTTCAGCCAGGCCATGCACAAGATCGCGGCCTGATTGCCGATGCCTGGCGGTTCGCTTGGCCGCCGATGCATAGCGGGCCTTGCTGCACCAGTGCCCGCTTTTCCTCCCTTCTCTACCGGAAGACTATCCGCTGCGGGTGTAGTGATGTCCATCGATCGGATTCAAAAAACTAGCCTGTCCGGTGAATGGGCAGGCCAACACGGCGCGGTGCGTTCCGTTGAGCGGACGCCCGAGCGCGGCGACGTACAGTGGTTCAGCGCGGCCGTTCAACCTACCGAGAGAGCGGCCGATAGCAATGTCGCCGAACGCATCGTGGGCCAGCTCGCGGGCTCCTCGGAACATCTGCAGCAGCTCTCGGACAAGGCCGACCGCGCCTTGCGCAAGGCGTCGAAATCCAACGACCCCCAGGACGTGATCCAGGCCAGTCGTTCTCTGTCTTCCTTCTATCTGGAAAGCATGCTGACCACCAAGCTGATCAGCAAGGGCACCCAGGCCATCGAGAAATTGACCAATCTGCAGTGAGGGAAAGTCATGCTGCGCTACCTGGCACGACTGGTGCTGCTGGGAGCCGTGCTGCTGCTGGTCGGTTGTCAGCAGTCGGTAGAGTTGCACCGCCATCTGAGCGAGAGCGATGCCAACGAGGTGATCGCCGAGCTGGCTGCCTGGCATATCGGGGCGAAGAAGCGCATCGACAAGGACGGTGTCTCCGTGTCAGTCGACGCCCCGGAGATGGCTCGCGCCGTACGGATTCTGGAGGCCGCCGGCCTTCCGCGTCAGCCGCGTGCCAACATGGGTGATGTGTTCCGCAAGGAAGGCGTTATCTCCTCGCCCCTAGAGGAGCGTGCCCGTTACATCTATGCCCTTTCGCAGGAACTCGAATCGACCCTGGCGCAGATCAACGGTGTGCTGGTGGCGCGGGCTCATGTCGTGCTGCCGGAGCGAGTCGCGCCAGGGGAACCGGTGCAGCCGGCTTCGACGGCCGTGTTCATCAAGCATCGCGCCGATCTCGATCCGATGTGATCCGGCCGCGGGTCGAGCGGCTGGTGCTCAGCAGCATTCCGGGACTGGCCGAAGAGCCGGACAAGCTGGCGGTCGTGTTCGTTCCTGCCGAGGCGTATCTCGAACAACAGCAACTGGTAAGGCTTGGGCCCTTCCTGATACCTGGCGAGTCGTTACGCTTCTGGCGCTGGTGCCTGATCACTGGTGGCCTGCTGTTGGCACTGTTGCTGATGGCATTGCTGGTGGTGTTGTGCCTGTGGTTCAAGCCGAATGGCGCGCCGTATTGCCGGGCAAGGCCAGGCCGGCTTCGGCATCCGGCTCACCCACGGCGAGTGAATGACGTTCGCTGGAGCAGGCGCCGGTATGGATTCTCCCCGGGGCTCACCCTTGAACATCGACGATCCGCGTCTGATCGAATGGCTGCGCTTCTGGCAATGTCCCTGGGTGGGCATGGATGTCAGTTGGCGCGACACCTTGCGGCCCGGGACCGATCACGGGCTCGAGGATGCCTGGCAGAGCATGCCGCCCACGCTGCTGCGTCGGCGCTTGTATCTCGAGGAAGAGGTGCCCCCAATGCCGGGCGAGGCGTTGCTGCACTGGCATGCGCTGTCGCCCCAAGAGCGGGTCCGGGTGCTACGGCTGGCCGCCGAGGTGGCGGTGCGCGATATCGCCACCCCGTTGCTGGCGGCCGAAGAGCGGGCGTGGTGCCGCCGCCTGGCCAGGGCGCTGATGCCGGGGAACTGGCCGGTAGCCTATCCGCCTGGGCTTACGGCGGAACCGCTGGGCCTTGCCATGCTGCGGAAGTGGCTGCCGGCGGCGGCCTGGGCCCGAGTCCGGCTGCATTACCATCGCGCGCTGGTCGAGGCGGGGGATGCCCGACGCTGGACGGGATCCCGGCCGCGCGCCTCGACCAGCTCTGGCACGCCGTGCTGTGGCGCGTGACCGCGCAGCGTCCTGACGCTTGATCACTCCCCTTCCACGTTGCCCGAAAAAACCGTACCAGGAGACGTCGCGCTTATGTTCGTCACTCGCCGGATCGACCTGAATGGTGCCCAGGAGCTGGCCCTCGGGGCGTTGATCAAGGCCGAACGGCTGGAGCTGTGTCTTACCGTCGAACGGATACTGGCCAGGGCTAAAGAGCAGGCAGAGGAACTGATGGCCGATGCCGAGCAGCAGGCGCAACGGCGACTCGATGCAGCACAGCAGCGAGCTGTGGAAGTGGTCGAGCAGGCGCGCCGGGAAACCGAGCAGCGGGTATGGCAGGAGGCCGAGGCTCTGCTCGATGGACTGCGCCGGGCGGAGCAGGAGCTTTGGGCAGAGGTCGAGCGGCACGCCGAGCAGGTATTGCAGGCGGCCTTGACGGCCCTGCTGGGAGACATCGACTCACGCCAGCGCATCCAAGTGCTGGTAAGACGGCTGGTCGAGGCTCAGCGGGAGCCGGCGAGCGCCACTCTGTATTGCTCCCCGAGCAGCAGGAGTGCGTGCGGACGGTCGTGGAGGACGAGCATCTCTTCCGCTGGCGGGTCCTGCCGGATCCCCGGCTGACGAATGATCAGTTGATGCTGGAAACCGACGCCGGCGTGTTCCGTTGCTCCTGGTCGGCTATTGCCGGTGCGCTGTCTGGCGCTGTGGACGAAGCCGGCGATGGCCAGGGAACCGAAGGCCGATAACGGCCACCCATGGAGTGGCAAGGAAACACTACACAAATGGCTGCGCGCGCGAATCACTGCGTTGCGTGGAATTGATTCTGGAGGGGATATGCCTTCGGTGGACTCCGTACGTCATCGGCTCGATAGGCAGTTCGAGCTCACGCAGAAAAACATGGACAAGATCGCCACCAACCTCGAAGACGCGTCGCTGGACGATATCTATGCCTTCAATTCGGCCTTGCAGCAGCACGCCACCGCCAGCTGGGCGGTGGGCCAGGAGCTGCAGGTCAAGCACAACCTGGCCAAGGCCATCATCAACGAGATCCGCTGACATGGCATCTCATGGGGCCCTGGAGGAGGGGCTGGTGCGCTGGCTGGGAGCGAGCGAGGCGGAGCTGCGGCTGGAGATCGATCATCGTACCTGCCTGGTGGGCAAGCAGGATGGCGGCATTCGCTGCGTCTTCGAACTGGGCGTCTCCAGTCGCGATCCTGGCTTCGCGACGAGCCTTTTGCTGCGCCTTGCTGCGCTCAGCGGCCTACGCTTTCCCGGCGCGCTGGCCATCGATCCAGCAGACGGGCAGTGCGTATTGGTGAGATGGGTACCTTGCGTGGGCCAAGAGTCGCAGGATTGCGCCGCTTTGCTGCCCCTGTTGGAGGGAATGGCCAATCAGGCCGAGGTGTGGTGCGACTTGCTTGGCCATTATCGGTCGCGAGGGCAGGGCCAGTCCCGCGCTATCCAGTCTACCGTCGCCGGGCTTCCGCTTGGCCTGTCATTGCGGTTTTCGCCTTGAGGCAAACAACATGAGTGTTGCGCGTCGACTTGCCATGTGGATGGCTGTTTGCGTTTTCTGCTGGAGCGGAGCGGTGTCGGCGGCCGTCCCCGCGTCCTGGAAGAATACCTCCTTCGCCTATGATGCCCACGACACTCCCTTGGCGGAGGCGCTGATGGACTTCGCCCGCACCTTTGGGGTCACGCTGGAGATCGAAGGGGTATCGGGAGCCGTCAATGGCCGGTTGCGGGCGAACAGCGCCGAGGAGTATCTGGACCGGCTGGCCCTGGAGCATCACTTCCTGTGGTTCGTCTACAACGGCACGCTCTACGTCAGTCCAAGGGAGGCGCAGTCCACCGTGAGCCTCGAGGTCTCGGAGGATGCGATACCGATCTCAGGGAGGCGTTGAACCAGGTGGGGCTGCTGGACACCCGGTTTGGCTGGGGCGAGCTGCCCGACGAGGGAACCGTCATCGTTTCCGGGCCGCGGCGATACCTGGATTACATCTCGGCACTGAGCGAAAGAAGAAGGAAGGGCGAGGACAAGCTGGAAATCATGGTGTTTCCACTCCGCTATGCGCTGGCGGACGATCGCACCATCAACTATCGCGGCCAGTCCATCGTGGTTCCCGGTGTCGCTACCATACTGAGCGCACTGCTGGAGAAGCGGGCGAGTGGCACCATTCCAACGCCTCCGATGTTTTTGGCATGGCGCCGGACGAGGGCTTGCAGGCTTTCGCTGCGATGCGGGAGCAGGCCGCTCAACGGATTCAGCGTCATGTCGATAACCGCTCCCAGACGCCGGCTCGACTCAGTCAACAGCTACGTGACGATCGAAGTGGCGGCTCCATGGTCAGTGCCGACATTCGCAACAATGCCTTGCTGATCCGCGACGACCCCGACAAGGAGTCGATGTATCGGAGCCTGATCGAGAGGCTCGACCAGCCCCGCAACGTGATCGAGATCGACGCCATCATTCTTGATGTCGAGCGGGGCAAGTTGGCCGAACTGGGCATCAACTGGCGGGTGGGCGGCGGTGGCATGGAAGCGACCTTCAATGCCTCGGGCGCCGAGCCCTTTCTCGCCAGAGGGTCGTCGGCAACGGTGCTGATACAGGACTTCGGCCACTTCTTTGCCCAGGTTCGTGCCTTGGAGAGCCGGGGCGAGGCGACCCTGGTCGCCAACCCTTCGATCCTGACCATCGAAAACCAGCCGGCGGTGATCGACTTCAGTGCGACCTCCTTTCTCTCTTCCATCGGCGAGCGGGTGGCCAGCATTACACCGGTCACGGCGGGTACCAGCCTGCAGGTGATCCCGAGGGCCATTGGAAACGATTCGCAGCGTCTGGTGCAGCTATCGCTGGACATCGAGGACGGCAATATCGAGCAGGACGATGGCGGTGATGCCGGCACGCCCAGGGTCAACCGCGGCACCATCAGTACCCAGGCGGTGATCCGGGCCGACCGTTCCCTGGTGGTGGGCGGCTTCAACGTCGAGCGCAGCCAGGATCTCTCCAGCAAGGTGCCCCTGCTTGGCGATTTGCCCGGGGTAGGCAAGCTGTTCCGCTACACGAGCCGTCATCACTCCAATCGGGAGCGGCTGTTCATTCTCACACCCGACTGGTGGGTACCGAACTCGATCCCCTGGAGTACGTGTCGCCCGAGAACCGGCATGCGCTGGGCGCTGCGCTCGACAACCAGGAATCTCGCCACCGGGGACGGCGCAACAGCGTGACCCGTGCCGAGGTAGAGCGTGCCTTGGGTGCCTTCGCCGAGCATCACGTACCCGAAGGATTCGAAGCCTTCGATCCCCAGGAGTTCGAGGGGTTCTGCCGGAACGGGCCCGTGCGCTTGATGGGGCATGAGCGGATGCAGGGGTATGCCAACGATCGCTTTGTCGTGGTGATCGCGGCCGTGAGAAACAATGGTGAGGAGCGGCATCGTTTCGATGAGGCCGCCTGCGGCTATCACAACGTGCTGGCAGTGGCAGTGTGGCCGAATGCCGACCTGCTGCCTGGGGAGCAGGCCGAAGTCATGCTGGCGTTGCGCCGGCCCGATTCCAGCGCCAGGACGAGACCTGCTCTGATCGAACCACCTCTCTCCCAATGACTCCTTCCCAATGACTTTTCTCAATGACTCTTTCAATCACCCTCCTCATGAACAGGAAGCCTGTCATGCGCCGCATACTTGCCGTTGCGATTCCCCTGCTGCTTGCCGGTTGCGCGACACACGAGCGCCAGGGGTGTAGTGGCTCCGAGAGCTGTGCCCGCCCGCTGTCGTCGCCAGAGCACCTGGTGATCTGGTGGGCACCCGACATGCGTGGGGGATTGGCAGAGGGCCAGGTTACCACTCGCTATCGCTACGGAGATTGAGAATGCTGGATGAAGAGGCGCTGGCGCAGTGGCTGCGGGAGCTGTCGCGGGGCCAGGCGCGGGACCTGATGCTCGAGGAGGGGCGCCTGGGCCTGCGGGACTCCGCCGACGGCGTGATGCTGCAATTGGAGATGGAGGCCATGGGCCGCTCCCCGGAACATCTCCTGGCCCTTCTGGAGCAACGCTATACCGATATGATCGCCCTGAATGCTGCCTTCATCGCTGCCAACGAGTCCGGCGTCTGGGTGTTGCACTGGCGGCTGGGGGCCGAAGCGCGGGAAGACCCGGCGATGTTGCGGGAGGCCGTCGAGTGTCTGCGTGCATGGGCCGCTGCGGCGCGTTGAGTTAGCGATGCCCGATGGCGATGTCCGATGGATGGTAACGTGTGGTGTGGATCGGAAGCACCTATCAATCCCCGCAGGGAAATCGATTCCCGCGGGGGATATTCTTTTGCCCTTGGCTTTCGGGCAGGTGGATATGGTTTCGAGCAGGTGGATATGAATAGGAGGTCAAGCCGCCTGGCGCAAGAGATCGGCGCTGAAGGTGCGCACGTCCTTCGCCTGGCTGATGAACGCGTTGAGGGTATCGCTGAAGTGTCGCTCGTCGGTCCGCTCAAGGGACAGGACGTAGCACAGGCAGAGTGCATCCTGTTCGTCGATGGCCAGCCAACTGCCTTGCATGGCACCGATCTCGAAGTTGAGCCGCAGCAGTTGGCGCAGCGCCTGGGACGGCAGATCATGGCCGAGGGGGAGCAGGTTGCAGTGAAGAATGACACTGTCGCTGTGCACGGGCACCTCGACGACTGCCAGCTCGGTGCCCTGGGCGTCGAATAGCGCGCAGACACCATCCTTCAGCCGTAGTGGGGTGCCGAGGGTCTGTCCGAAGTGCTGCAGCAATTGATCGGCCTTGCATTGGTAGGGAGTCATGGTCGCTCCTGATGTCGATGTCATGGCAGGCTTGCGAGGCCTGTCGTTGTGCCGGCTTCCCGCTCCCAAGGTCATTTCCTTGGGAGCGGGGGCGAGAGAGAGTTGGGCGTTCAGCTACGCACATCCAGCCCTTGCTGCTTGAGTTCGGTCATGGCCGAGGCCACCTCCGGCTTGGAGGAGACCGCATTGCCACTCAGGGTATAGCTGCGCGGCGTGTCCTGGTCGGCGCCATACTGGAAGCTGATGGTTCCTGCCACTCTTTCCATATAGATGTTGGCCGAGCTGGAGCCGCCAAACAGCAGAGTTGGCGAGGAGAATCCTTCATTGTGCTGTCCGGTTTCATAGAGCGTAATGGACTTGATACGGCGACTTTGCGGATTTTCCAAGGCGGCCTTGACCTCGGCCAGGCCGGTCTTGCCCTCGAGGTAGTTCTCCTCGAGGCGGTGGCGTACGTCGTCCTTTGGCTCCAGGGTGACCCAGGTGTAGCTGTTGGGTTTGGACCGAGCGCCGTCAATGATGGCGGCGAATGCCGGATCGGTCTTCATCATGCCGTTGATCTGGCTGGCCAGGGCGTCCTTGCGTGACGGTGCAACTAGCGAGGTGAGGAAGTTGAGTACTCCGCCCCGGTCGAGGTGGCTGGGGTTGCTGTGGGCGACCACCGCCTTGGCGGTCGACATCAACTCCTTATTCGCGCTGGCGGCCTGATGCTGGACAGCAGTGGACTCGATGCTGCGAAGGGCGGCGTATTGCTTGTCATTCTGGTGGGGCACCGTGCCCGAGGAAAGAAAATGGGTCTTGAGGATGGAGAGCTGCTCGCCGATATCCGTCAGCTCCCCGATATTTTTAAGCATCTCCTGACTGATCGGATCATGGAAGGCTTTGGCCAGGCTGTCGATGAGACTGTCGAGATCCTCACCGGTGACAGGCTCTGCGCGCTTGGTCTGGATTTCACCGCGCACCTTGACCGAGTTGTCGACGGCCAGCTTGCCTTCGGATTTGGCGTTGGAAAACATGACGAGATCGCCTTCATTTTCGCTTCTATTGATACCAAAGGTAAGCGCCAGATCGGCACTCGCCGAGCCAGAATTCAAGGGTCCCGTCGTATTGTTGATCCGGTGCTTGGATTTTTCGATCCCCTGGTAATGGAGCTCGTCCTTTTTCCGCGAGAACAGATTCATGCCGCCGGAAATCCCACCGCCGAGGCGGAACATGGCCGTTGGATTGTCGTCCTTATCGGTCAGGTCCAGCCTGGCCCTGGCGGTGAAGTTGGCTCCCAGGTCGACACTGAAGAATGTTTTCTTGCCATGCATGGAAACGTGCTCCACACCTTTGTCGACCAATGCTTCCGGAGTGATCCTGCCACTGGTCAGGCCATCGACGAAGTCGTCGATCTCCTTGCCACGGATATTGAAAATGAATTCATCATGGCTGACGGCACCCCCGCCAACCGTCAGGCCGGCTCCCAGGACTAGATCGGGCTTGAAGGTCTGCTCGCCACCGTTGATGGAGACAGGAATGTCTTTGGGGTCGCGCTTGAGTATATCGGGCAAGACGTCCTTGCTGATGCCCATGTTGCCGCTGCCGGCGAGGCCAAGATTGCGGCTCAAGGTGACCTCAATGCCATCCTCAGTGCCAAGGAATTCGATATTGTAATTGCGCTTCTGCTCGGCGCCCACGCTGGGGAACATGTCAAGAACCTTGACCTTTTCTGCCAGAGGGGCCGGGATGAAGGTGGCGGAAGCCCCAGCGCCGTAGGCGCGGGAGATGATCACGTCATCGTCCGGCTTGAGGGAGTGCAGCAACGCTTTCATATCCTGGTTCAGCGCCTGCTGATCCTTGCTTTGCATGGCCGCTCTGCTGATCAGGCTCACTCCATGGCCAGAGTCACTGAACGCCTTGATGAAGGTCTTGGCGACGTCGTAGCGCGCTTCGACATCCTTGTGACTCAACATGCCATGGTCGGTGTAGTGCTTCACCCGGTTGTTTTCGTAGCCGTTGTCACGTAGCTGGGCAAGGTCATGCTTGAGGCTGGCCAACTGCTGGGGAGTGGCCTGATCGCCGGAGACCAGCTCGGCCTTCTCCACCAGCCGGTCGAGACGTACCAGCGCCAGGGTGTCGAGCACCAAGCGTGCCTTGCCAAGGGCCATCGCGTCGTTGTAATCGCGTTGACGCCCGAGAGGAATATCGGCCTGCTGGTGGCTCATGTTGACGCCAAGGGCGGTGAACGTCCTCAATAGCTGAGCGGTATTACTATCGGGGGAGGCCGGGCTGTGCTTCCAGAGCGTGAGCAACTCCTCGCAGAGGCTATGGCCGGAACGGTTAGGGTTGAATGTCTGAACGATGTCCTTCCACTGCGATGGCTTGTAGTCCAGTTTGAGTTCGCCGCCCCGGTTGAGCACGCCCTGGTGCTTGCCCAGTTCGGTCAATCGCTTCTCTGCGCTGAGCTCCAGACTCTCGCGCAGGGATTCCAGCTCCTCTTTCAACTCGGCGCCGGCGCTGCCCAATTCCAGACGTTGCACTCGAGTCTTCAGGTCCACCCGCTCGCGTTGTGGGGCGAGGCCGGACTTGATTTCGGTATTGCGGGCTTCCAATTCCTTGAACAGGGCGCTTTCCTGCTCATAGAGAGGTCGCAGGCCCTCACGCCCCTGCCAGCGGTGTTGAACGAAATTGGCAGCCGTCTTGATCGGGCGGGGAGTTTCCCAACTGGGCTTGAATACGTGGGCGGATAGACGATCGAGGAAGCGGCTGCTGATCTTGTGGGTTTCCATCCCCGCGACGCCGCCGAATTGAGCGGTGGCAGCATACTTCACTCCGCCCTTGCTCACCTTGAAGCCCTTGGAGGCCAGGGCGAGATTGTCGAACAGCCGGTCTCTGCCACTCTTGTCGTTGGCAGGGGACGCATTCTCCTGTTCGGGTGGCGCCGATGATTCCCAGCCATGCTCCTGCCGCTTGAGGCGTTCACCGGAGGCGAGGGTCAGCTCGCCCCGGTAATCGCTCGAGCCGGAGAGCGTGGCGCCGGTCAGGTCGCCCGTGCCTTCCGGCAGGGTTTCGGGCTGCCAGCTAGCGGAGGGAGCCGTGAAACGCGGTTTCTGCCAGTCGTCGGCGGCCAGGCTGTAGAGCTTGCCTTCGGAGGTGAGGGCGAACAGGCGCTCGTTCCTGTCGACGCTCAACTGCCGGATTTCACCTTCCAGCCCACGGGTGCCAATGATGACGGGTGGATGCTTGTCGCTGTTGGTGCCCGGGCGAACGTGGGTATAACGCAGTTCACCGCTCTCGGATAGCGTGACATGCCGGTAGTTGTCGAGTACCGCCGCGGCCGTGATGTTCTCTTTCGGCGTGTTCTTGGGGCCATCCTTCAACTCGGGCTGGCCACGGGTCTGGGTGATGGCGGAGACGTTGCTGTCACCGTGAGCGATGACGGCTGAGTTCTCCTTGAAAGCGACTTTCTTCAGCTTGCCTTCCTGCAGGACGTAGGGTTGCCCATCGAGGCCACGATGCAGGCCGTCGATGTTCCCGCCCACCTGGGTCCATTGTTCGGTCAGCTTGTCCTTGGCGTAGAGCTTGCCGTCGGCCAGGCCCAATTGCCCCAGCTTGCCGAAATCCTGCGGTGTCAGTCCTTGAGGTGCCTCTGGTGCAATGCCCCGGCTGTTGTCGATGTGCAGCACGTCGGAGAGGTTCCAGCCGGGACGGAACGTCGTGCCGGAATCGTCCAGGGGACAGGCGTGCAACTGGTTGCCGTGATCCCTGATCAGGGCCGAGAGCTTGCCGTCGCCATGAGGGGTGAAGCCTTCGAACTGAATGTCCTTGCCGAAAGCATTTTCCAGGTCCGACTGGGGAATGGCCTGAAAATGCAGTTCGGTTTGCCCTTGTTGCGGCAGCGGGGCCATCAGCAGCCGATTCTCCTTGTCGGTGGCGAACAGGGCCTGGTCGGTGATGGCAATATGGCCCAGTTTCAGGACGTCGGAGCTTTTCAGTCCGGGAATAGGGGTGTCGGGGGCATAGCGGGGAATAAGCTCCAGGGCTTGTTCGGGGCTCGCCTCAAGTGAGGGGAGCAGGCGCAGGATGTTGTCTCTGCCGCTGGCTGGCTCGAGTAGCTGGGCCACCTCGCCGTGCCGGTTGATGTCGAACGCAGCGATGGGCTGCTCGGTCGTGATGCTGCTGCGACCGGTGGCGAGATCGACGATTCGCGTCGACGCTTCCAGGCCATAGAGCCCGCCATCGCCCCCTGGGGTCAGCTTGTCGATATCGGGCCGGTCGGGCTGCCATTGCCCCGCGCTCGACAGCTTGTGCAGCTTGTCGTCGTGGAGTCGCCAGCGATCGCCATTGCCGTCATGATGGACGCCGGTGATCAGTGCCAGGTAGTTGCGCTCGCCTACCGGATGTCCATCGTCGGCGAGCCGGTCGGCGATCGACGCGGGAGGCTGCTTGGGATCCAGCATGGTCTTGGAGCTGTGCAGGGCCACCAGGCCAGTCTGAGGGTCGGTCGACACCTGGAAGGCGCGGCCTTTCCCGTCGAGCAGATACTGCTGCCGGTCATCCTCTCTGGACTCATGGGCGACGTAGCTCTGCGAGGCCTTGCCCAGGGTCTCCTTGATCAGGGTGGCCACAGAGGCAGGTGTCTCGGGATCGATCGTCAGCTTGCTGTCCTTCACCCCCAGGCGGGGGGGTTGCAGCACGACGGTGCTCTCTTGGGAGGCGCCGGTAGGTGGGGCAGGCTGGCTGCTGCTGGGGCCGGGTGGCGGGCTCGGTGGCCTCCGGGCAGCCGTAGTAGAGCTTGCGCCGATCTCGATAATGGAATGGCTCGGAGTGAACAGTGGCGCCTTGCCGCGCTCGGCGTGAAGTTCATTGGCACTTCGCCCATCCGGGAACTGGCCGGTGGCTGGACGGGAGGCGTCTACTTGAGGATTCTCTTCGCGAAGGGAGGGATCGCCACCGGAACCGTCTACTTCGCTCTCGTCGCCTTCGGGAATCGTGGGCAGGGTAAAGGCCGATAGTCCACGTTGCCGCAGTGCCTGTAGATGAGCACTGACTTCGGGATCCTCCTCCTGGCGGGAGGTTTCGCCGCCGGCATCGGCTAGCGGCCGGGAGGATTCACCCGTTGGGTGATTGGCGTTTTTGTCGAGGTGGCTAAAGCCTTGGGGGTTGTCCTCTCTGACCCGGGCAAGCAAGGAGTTGCTGGCGAAGCCTGGGGGGAGCGAAGAGTGAGTGGTTGGCCGTTGTGCTTCCGCAGCGGTGCCTGGAGTCGCGTTCTTCTCCGCCTTGTGTTGCTTCATCCCCAACTGATGCATCAAGCGCGACGCCATGGACCGTGAACGATGTCTATCACGCTGGCCGGCTCGCTCACGGGAGAGCGTATCAGCTGGCAGATTGACACCGGCGCTGACCGAAGGCGAGCCATTCCCGGTAGATTGACGCTGGCCGGAGCCGGGGAGCGAGGAGGAAGGGGGCTTGCGCCTGCCGATACCCAGCAGGTTTTTCAAAGAGAGGGGCTTTTTCTTGTGCTTGCCGACCGTGTGACCTTCCGCGTCGGCCGTTTGCTGTGTTACCGCCTCGGGCAGGGGCAGCTCGCGGCCATCACTGGCCAGGCTCTGGACTCGGCCGTGCCGCTGTTCCCCCTGAACTTGCCGGATGCCTTGGCCCGTGGCGTGGCGAGAGACTTCCTGACTCTCTTGAGTTGACTGGAGGGCACTTCCCTGAATTTTGGTCATCTTGGCACCCTTGCTGTTCTGTGCAAGCCGACCCCATGGCCTGGTATGCCGGGTCAATGGCGTGGCTGCTTGGCTTGATCCTCCGTCCCTGGGGAGCGGATAGCCGCCAGCGCGGGTTTCCAAATCGTCTCTCGCCTCAGTGGACCCTGTCTGAGTGGCCGGCCTGGTACTGTGGTTCCTCCAGCACGCTGGTTTCCGCGAACATGACTTTCTACGGTGCCCTTTTTCAGGGTGCTTTCTTAAGCAGTGAGCATCGCTCTGTATGCCTTGTAGGAATAATCCTACAAGAGCGTTTTCATGTTCTTATTTTTTCATTCTGTTTGCCTTATTTGGGCAGTGGTTAATGAAGAAGTTGTGTTTTGTTAATAAAGATATTGGAGGTGTTTTTATGGTCATATATTGTTGATTTCACTGTGTTTTTTGGTGTCATGAGTTGGAGTTCGAGTGTTTCCGAATTTTTATTAAATATGGTGTGATTGACCCAGGGAAAATCGCATTGGTATATCTCTTCCTTGCTAGCTGTCAGGAAAGTTGTTGGGTAGTGGCTACTCCAATGACCATTGGATAAGTGATTCAGAAAATAATGAACCGCTTTCCTCACAATGGATGGCGATCACAAGGGTGTGAAGATGCGAAGAATCAAGGCGCGACCCGCTGCGGTGATGGAGCAGCACAAGGGAATAAATATCGAGACGCTCTACCGGACGCAGAATGAACGACTCAAGCGCTTCATTCAGAAGCGGATATGGAGTCGGGAAGATGCCGAGGACGTACTTCAATTGACGTATCTTGAGGCGATGCGTTGTCAGGAGCGCTTCATCGGTGGATCGAAGCCAGAGACTTGGCTGTTCGGAATAGCGGCCAACCTTACCCGGAACTACTTCAAACGGCACTACAACCAACCCCCGCTGGATGAGATCAGCGATGCTCTGTTGTCAGAATTGCAGGGTGAGGCGGAAGATGATCCTGGCGTGCTCGTCGAGCATGAGATCATCCTCAAACACACCGTCGACGCCTTGGCAACGCTTCCCGACGATACTCGCTCCATGTTCGAGTTGATCGTGGACGCCGAGTACAGTTATCAGGATACTGCCGAGCACCTGGGGGTTCCCGTCGGTACCATCCGCTCCCGTCTGTCTCGTGCTCGCCAGATGCTCAAGAGTCAGCTGGGAATGTAATGCGAGACATGCAAGCGGGTGACGGCTGTTGATCGCCCGCTTGTCATGGCATGGTCAATCCCCTTCCATCATGCACGCGATTCCAGACGTCGTTATGCCGGAGGTGATCCGCCAGGCAGTCAACGAACTCAATGATCTTGCAGGGAACGTGGTTGCGGTGGAGGTACACCGCGTAGATGCCAACGTCTTGGCGGCGGTGCTGCTTGAGTATTTCCACCAAGGTGCCATCCTGGAGAAACGGCATGGCGAGAAAGTTGGGTTTGATAATGATCCCCGCTCCTTTGGCAGCTGCCTCGCACATGGCCCGGCCATTATTGCAGGAGATAGTCCAGGAGCTTTTCTGCAATGGACTGGGGAATTCTCGGCCTTGTACCATATATCTGAGAGTCTGATGTTCTGCTAGTTGTTCCAGGTTTTTTGGCTCGCCATATTGCCGTAAATAAACTGGCGAAGCGTAGTAGCCAAGAAAGGTCGTAGCCAAGCGGCGGGCAATGAGCGCTGAATCCGGTAGTTCTCCGACACGAATGGCAACGTCAAGTCCATCTTCTATCAGGCTGACAAAATTATCGTTCAAGTTGATATCAAGTTGTATTTTTGGATGGGAGCGCTGAAAGCTGGTAAAGGCATCCATTAGGTACATGGTGGAAAAGTCTACGGGAGCACTAATTTTTAGTACACCTTGAGGCTCCTTGTCTTGCTGCTCGACAAGGGATTCCAGTTCATTTATTTCCTTCAGTATACGCTGGCATCTTTCGTAGTAGAGGGTGCCGATTTCGGTTGGACTGACCTTGCGTGTAGTACGGTTGAGAAGACGAACCTTGAGGTGTGATTCCAATGCATGGATCTGTTTGCTTACCTGAGCAGATGAGATGCCAAGAGCCGTGGCTGCATGGGCAAAGCTTCCCAGCTCGACGATTCTGCAAAAGCACTGCATGGCGTTAAATAAATTCATGATACAAGCGATGCTGTTAGGTGGGGGCGGTGGGTCGTCGTATCCAAGGTATCGACTGTTGCTGTGTTGCGTAGCGATCGTAAGAATACTGAGCCCTCAGCCTGCCGCATGGTCGCTTCGGGAAGACAGCCTTGAAGGTGGGGGGCGGAAAACTTCATGTCTCATCCTGAGTGAAATAAAAAACGATTCATTCTTCTGGGGCACATATCGAGCTGTAAATTCTAATTAAATTTAAGCTGTTTTTCGAATCGCAATGAAGAACACGCATGCAGCGGAATGGTATGTGATTTTGATAGGACCGGTAAACTTTGGTGACCAGGGAACAAGGGACTTGAACCTGCCTCGCCGGGAAGGAGCGAGGGAGAGGGTCAGTTTGTTGAGTGCTGTGATTCTGGAAAAACAGAACCCAGCCGACTCAGTTTGAGCGGCTGGATTTCTGCGTTTCTTCGGGCATCAGGCGAAGCTGCCGTGGCGATGTCTGGCTCTGGCCAGACAGGCGGCCAAGTGAGCGCTGAGTTCGCGAGCATCGTCGTCGGCACCGTGGATGGCACCCGACTTGCGCCGTCGCATGAAGGGCAACCCCATGGCATAGAGACCCGGCGCCACCACGCCGCCATGGTGTAGCAGGCGCCCGCGATCGTCGAACACCGGCACCTCGAGCCAGCGATAGTCGGGGCGAAAGCCGGTTGCCCATAGCACCGTCTTGATCTCGCCGGCGGCCAGGTCGAGCCCGAGGCAGGGGCGTTGCGGCACTCGGGTGGGCGCAGGGCGCTCCGGGACGGGCAGGGAATCGTGCCAGCCGTGAGCGCTGGCCCAATCATCCAGGTTGTCGAGCAGCCGGACCAGCTTGAGGTCCGCTGCCTGGCAGTGTACCGCGAGGGACCCGGAGAACTGCAGCCGGGTGCCGGCCAGGCCGACGAGGCGTCCCACCAGACGTACGCCGCGCTCGCTAAGGGCGTTGAGGTCCAGGTCCAGCGGCTCGGTGCTGCCCAGCAGCTGCGGCGAAGGCTGGCGCCGGGCACGGATGAGATCCTCCACCTCGTCGAAGCGCTGGTCGAGCAGGCCGGCATGCTCCAGCCACCACTGGATGTCGCGGCTTCGGTAGCGCCGCGGCAAACGCAGGTGCTCGCCCACGGCCAGCGTCACGGGCCGCCCACTGCGCTGGAGCTCGTCGGCCAGTTGTACGCCGGTGGCCGAAGCGCCTACTACCAGCACCCCACCCGGAGCCAACTGGTCGGGGTTGCGGTAGTCGAGAGGCGTCAGGCTGGCGATCCAGGGTGGCAGGTCCGCGGCCAAGGCAGGCACCGCTGCGCGCTGGCAGGCGCCGGTGGCGATCACCACCGCCCGGCAGCGCCACTCGCCCCGGTCGGTCATCACCCGGTAGCCGTCCTCGGCCTGGCGCACCGAGATCACCTCGGTACCGGTATGCAGCGGGGCCGAGAGGCCCCGTGCATAGTCATCGAGAAAGGCGATCAGCTCCGCCATACCCATGAAGCCTTCCGGCTCCGGCCCGGTGTAGATCTGGCCTGGTAGCCGCGTCTGCCAGTTGGGCGTGAGCAAGCGTAGAGAGTCCCAGCGCTGGCGCCGCCAGGCATTGGCCACCTCGCCGCGCTCCAGGATCACGTGATCGATGCCGTGCCGGGCCAGGTGGTGGCTCATGGCCAGCCCGGCGTGCCCGGCGCCGACGACCACGGCGGTCACGGTCTTCACTTTACCTCGACCTTGACGTGGGTCGGGTTGGTGAGCAGGTCGTAGACCGCCGAGCGTTTCTGCGACTGGGCGACCAGGGCCTCGATGTCGGCACGGCTGGCATCGGCATCGATCGCGAACGTCACGCGGATGTCGTCGAAACCGTTGCGCACTTCGGGATCCATGCCGAGGATACCCTGAATGTCCATGTCACCCTCCACCGTGGCCTTGACCGAGCGCAGCTGGATACCGCGATGCTGGGCCACGGCGGCCACTCCCGCAGTGAGGCAGGCGGCCAGGCCGACCAGTACGTACTCCACCGGGGTGGGGCCATGGTCTTCGGCGGCGAACACCTCGGGTGGTCGGCCTCGAAGGTGAAGCGTGAGCGGTGCTGCTGGGTTTCGCCGAGGCCGTAAAAGTCCTCCACGGCGATCCGGCTGTGAGTGCCGCGGATCCAGTCGCAGTGGGCACGCCAGGTGAAGCGGGCAGCGGCGGGAGCCTGGGCCAGCGCCTCACGGGCGCCCAGCAGGGCGGTGACGTTGACGCCATTGTCGATCGGTTGAGTGGCGGTGTGCATGGAACTCTCCTCATGCTGTTGTATCTCGTCAGGGGTTGACCGTCAGCGGTCAGCTGCGAGATTCACGGGGTCACGTGAGACTCAGCGTGGAAGAGCGCGTGGTTTTTCAGGCGGCAGGCGTGGAATCCACCGCGGGAGCGATACGCTGGAAGGCCCAGATGCGGCTGACCGGCATACCGGCCTGCTGCTGGGCGTGACGCACCGATTCGGCATCCGGAGCGTGATAGAGGCAGAGCATGCGCTGGCGGTCGAAGGAGAACAGGGTGCGCAGGAAGCGGACCTGATGGTTGTGCAGGCAGGCCGCACCGGCGTCTTCCAATGACTGGATGGCCTGGAAGGTCACCGGGGCGCCAAAGTGGCGTTCCACCATGACGTTGGCGGCTGCCAGTCCTGCGGCGCTGAGGCCGGGGGCATCGTGCAGGCTGCCGCCCCACATGGAGCTCACTTCGGCACCGGCCTGGCGCAGGCCGATACGGGCCGACTCGAGATCCGGGGCGTGGAAATGACACACCAGGCGACATCCATCCCGTGCCAGCAGGCTCTCCTGCCAATGAATTCGATGCAGGTCGAAGCATGGTTGGGCGCCCTGCGTCAGTGAGCGGACCAGCTCCGCGGCGAGAGGGCGGTCGAAGCGGCGTTCCAGAAAGACGTCGATCATGTTTCATCCTCCGCGGCGGGTTGTTCCCGTAGGGCTTGCCAGCGGCGCCGGGCCCAGCCGGCCACCGGCGCCTGGGCCAGCGCTTCGGCAGCCAGGGCATGGTGCTGCCACTCGGCGGTGTCGCCGAGGCGGCGTGCGGCCTCGGCGAGCAGGGCATGGGCCAGCAGTTGTTCGGTACGTCGCTCCAGCACCTTGGCATGCTCGAGGGACTCGGCGGCCCGCTGGCGGGTGCTTTCGATCCGCCCCCGGGTAAGGTCGAGGCGTGCCGCCTGGAGCAGCAGCACGGCCAGGCGATGGCGGGCGTCGGCATGGCGCAGCGTGACCAGGGCGACACCGAACGGGCCGGGATCGTCCTCCCGCGCATAGCGACACAAGGCCTCGGCGGCGGCGGCATAGGGGGCCTCGCTGCCGTCGCGCAGGCGTTCGCCAAGCTCACGCAGTTGAAGGCAGCGCTCCTGCGCCCTGGGGTAGTCGTCCCGTTCCATGTCCATCAGCAGCAGGGTCTCCTGGGCCTGGAATTCTCCCAGACGGTCGCCCATGGCCTTGCACAGGGTACGGGCCTCCTTGAAGTAGGCCTCCGCCGCGTCAAAGCGATCCTCGTGGAGGCTGAGCAGGCCTTGGGCCAGGGGAATGGCGGGGTGGGCGATGCGCTGCCGAATGGCCTCTTCGCGAGCCTGGGCGAGCAGCTCGGTCGCCTGGTCCAGGTCGCGTTCCAGCATGGCCAGGCAGCGGGCGGTCTCGGCCATGGCGATGATCTGTTCGCGTCCTTCGGCGCAGCGCATCGCACGTTCCGCCTGCAGCGTCTCTTCATGAGCATCGCTCCACTGGCCATGGGCCCAGCGGATGTGGCTGGCCAACTGATAGCCGAGCCGCGCGTGGGCCAGCGCGCCATGCTCCAGCGCCTGCTCGGCCAGGGCCACCACTTCGCGGGCGCCGCTTTCCCAATCCGCCAGCGGGACGGCACTGTAGAGGATGTCATGCAGCTCGAGAGCCAGGCAGACGCGTCGTATGCCGGCAATTTTCTCGGCCAGCGCCAGCCCATGCTGGGCGAAGTGCTGGGCCTGTTCGTTGGCGCAGATCCTCAGGCAGAAGCGGCCGGCCTCGACCGTGGCCCGAGCGGCCAGCTCCAGGTCACCGCTGGCCTGGGCGTGGTGGGTAAGCTCTTGTGCCTGGCTGATGTCGGTGAGCGGGGTCTCGGCCAGCCACTCCGCCACTCGCCGATGCATGGCCTGGCGCCGGGCCGGTGAGATCGCGGCATACAGTTCGGTGGCCATGTCACTCTGGGTAAAGCGCAGCCCGCCGCCTTCGGCGGTCAGCCAGTGGCGTCGCTCGGCCACTTCCAGCGCCGCGCCGATGCGGTTGATATCGAGCCCCGACACCTGACTCAGGGTCGCCGGGCTGGGATTCGGCGCGAGCAGTGCCGCCCAGCGCATGACTTCCAGGGTATCGCCTTCCGGTAGCGTCAGCTCGCCAACCACGGAGAGGGACAATGGCGTCGGGGCGGTATCTGCTGGTGTGGCGGCGGCCAGTTGTTTGGTTTCGCGCCAGGCGCGCAGCAACTGGCCGTTGAGTGGCAGGCCCGCTTCGCGGATGAGTCGCACGCCCAACTGCAGCTGTTGCTCGGCCTCGCGTGGGCGATGCAGAGCCAGCAACAGGTTTACCAGCCGTGCGCGTGCCGTTTCGTCGAAGGGGGCGATCCTCACCCAGGCGTGGGCATGGGGCAGGGCCCGCTCCGGGGTATGCATCAGGCGTGCGACCAAGGCGGCGAGCAGGGCCGTCTGGGCACGCAGGGCCGCCTGGCGCTCGGCCAGACACCAGCCGTGAAAGTCGGCGAAGCGATCCAGCTCCAGGCCCTCCAGGAACGGGCCGCGGTAGCGGCCGGCGGTGTGTTCGAGCGCTGCGACATCGGCTGACTCCAGGCGCTCGCCATGCAGCTCGTGCAGGCCGACCACGTCGATGTCGATATCGGTGGTATCCAGTCCCACGCCGTTACGGTCGGCCCGCAGCCGGGTGCGGCCCGGCGCATCCACCAGTCGGCGCAGCTTCGACAGGCTCCAGCGCAGCGAGCCGCGCGGGTCGTCGGGCATTTCCCACAGCAAGTCGCACAGGTGTTCGCGGCTCAGGGAACGGGTATGCAGTGCCAGGTAGGCGAGCAGGGCGCGGGTCTTGCGGGAGGGAGGAAGCGCCAATACCTGCCCATCCCGAATCACTTCGAGGTCGCCGAGCAGGTTGAGAGTCAGCGCGTTCATCGTAGGCCCCGTTGGGGTAACGCTTGAATTATAGCGCGTGGGAACGAAGCGCTGGCTGAATCCCACCACGCTGGAAGAGGGAAAAAAACCACGTTGGCTACCACGCTGGCTTCCTCGCCGGGCAGCGAGGCTCCTACCAACCCATCCCTGAGGAGAGAGACAAGCCATGACCCGCTACGCCAGCATTCTGGAAACCATCGGCCGTACGCCGCTGGTGCGACTCGCCCGGCTTGCACCGCCGGACGTCAACGTGCACGTCAAGGTGGAGGCTTTCAATCCCATGGGCTCGGTGAAGGACCGCATGGCCCTGGCGGTGATAGAGGCGGCCGAGCGCAGTGGGGTGTTGCGTCCGGGCCAGACGGTGATCGAGGCCACCAGTGGCAATACCGGCATTGGCCTGGCCATGGTGTGCGCGCGCAAGGGTTACCCGCTGGTGGTGACCATGGCCGAGAGCTTCAGCCTGGAGCGGCGGCGTCTGCTGCGCTTCCTCGGCGCCCGCGTCGTGCTCACGCCAGCTTCCGAGAAGGGCAGCGGCATGCTGGCCAAGGCAATCGAGCTGGCCGAGGCCCATGGGTATTTCCTGTGCCGCCAGTTCGAGAACGAGGCCAACGCCGAGGTGCACAGCCGCACCACGGCGCGGGAGATCCTCGACGACTTCCAGGGCGAGCCGATTCATGCCTGGGTGACCGGCTTCGGCACCGGTGGCACGCTCAGGGGCGTTTCCCGGGTGCTGAAGGCGGCCGATCCGCGCATTCGCATCGTCGTGGCCGAGCCCGACAATGCTCCGCTGCTGGGCAGCGGCGAGGCGCAGCCAGCAGGAGCCAGCCATCCGCGTTTTCGCCCGCACCTGATGCAGGGCTGGAGCCCGGATTTCATCTCCCCGCTCACCCAACAAGCGGTGGCAGCCGGCATGGTGGACGAGATCGTGCCGGTGGCGGGAGAGGAGGCGCTGCGCCTGGCCCGTGAGCTGGCCCGCAAGGAGGGAATCTTCGTCGGCATCTCCGCCGGCGCGACCCTGGCGGCGGCGCTGGAGGTGGCTCGTCGGGCACCGGCCGGTAGCCATATCGTCTGCATGCTGCCCGATACCGGCGAGCGCTACCAGTCCACCCCTCTGTTCGAGGGCATCGGGGATGAGATGAACGAAGAGGAACTGGCTCTGTCGCGCTCTACGCCGGGCTGTCGTTTCGACGTGCCCGCGCCACGCCCGGCCGCCGCCATGTCACGGGCTGTCGAGCCGGCGGATACGGGGCGTGATGCCGAGGCCGAGCGGAGGCTGGAAGAGTATCTGGCCCAGGCGCCGGTGGTGATGTTCGCCCTCGCCTGGTGCGAGTTCTGCTGGGCGGCGCGCAAGCTCTTCGCCCGGCTGGGGGTCGATTACCTGAGCGTGGATCTCGATTCGCCTGACTATCAGGCCGACGACATGGGCGTGCGCCTGCGTCCTGTGCTGGCACGGCGCACCGGAGCGCCAACCATCCCGCAGATCTTCATCGCTGGCGAGCCGCTCGGTGGCTGCGGCGAGCTGTTCGATGCCTGGCGCGATGGCAGCCTGGGCCGAAGACTCGCCGCGTGCGGAGTCGCATACGACGCCGAGGCCATCATAGACACCGAACTGCTGCTGCCGGCCTGGTTGCATCCACGCTCCACCACGGCCTGATGGAGAAATGCACATGAGCTATATCGAGACGATTCCTCCCGAGCAGGCCGAAGGCGAGGTGCTGGCCATGTACCAGCGTCAGCAGGCGCACTTCGGCTACCTGCCCAACTACGCGCGGGTGTTCTGTCATCGCCCCGAGGTGATGAAGTGCTGGGCGGCACTGATCGCGACCATCCGTCGCCCCATGGAGGCGCGCCGCTACGAGCTGGTGACCGTTGCCGCCGCCCGGGCCCTGGGTAACTCCTACTGCTCGTTGGCCCATGCCAAGTTTCTCGCCGAGCTGATGGGCATGGAGGCCACCCAGGCCATGGTGACGGGACAGAAGGGGCCGCTCGACGAGGCCGAGCGAGACATGATGGCCTTCGCCGCCAAGGTGGCCTGCCGGGCTCAGGAGGTCGACGCCGAGGATATCGAAGCGCTGCGGGCGCATGGGTTCGCCGACGAGGAGATCTTCGACATCGTCGCCGTGGTGGCCGGGCGCGCCTTCTTCACGCGCATTCTCGACGGCCTGGGCGCCGAGCCCGACGCCGCCTACCGCGAGCTGCCCATCGAACTGGCGAAGGCGCTTTGCGTGGGTAGACCGATAGCGCTTGACGAAGCGCAGCGTTGAGCCATAGTGAAACTAGACCGTTCGGTCTGATGGAGCGTCCATGGCCCATACGACGAAGGAACGCTTGCTCGATGCGGGATTGGGCATGCTGCTACGACACGGCTACAACGACTTGGGTATCCAGGCCTTGCTCGAGGAGACGAAGACGCCCAAGGGCTCCTTCTATCATCACTTCAAGAGCAAGGAGGATTTTGCCCTGCAGGTGATCGACCGCTACATGGTCGAAGTGCACCAGGGGCTCGACCTGACCCTGGGTAACCAGGCCCTGCCGCCGCTGGACCGGGTGCGACGCTTCTTCGAACTGTCGCAGGAGAAATACCGCGAGGAGGGCTACCTCGGGTGCCTGCTCGGTGGCGTGGGGCAGGAACTCTCGGGAGTAAGCGAAGTATTTCGACGCAAGATCGCCTCCTGCTTCGCCAGCATTGCCGAGCGCATTGCAGGGTGCCTGGAGGAGGCGCGCCAGCGCGGCGACATTCCCTCCGGCAGCAAGCCGCGAGAGATGGCCGATTTGCTGGTGGATTGCTGGGAGGGGGCGGCGTTACGCAGCCGTTTGCGTGGCGATCCGGCTCCCCTCGAGGCGATGCTCGACTTCTATTTCTCTGCCGCAACGGGGTAGCGATTCTTTTTTGTCCTGCCACCAGACCGACCGGTCTGTCCACGGCCGACCCACTGGGCCGACCCAAGACCAACGAATAGGGTTGGGACCGACCGACCCGGGAGATGTGTCATGGTCATGGCGACACTGTACGAACGGCTGGGAGGAGATGGCGGCATCGCTGCGCTGGTCGACGAAATCGTCGAAGCTCACATGCAGAATCCGCAGATCAAGGCGAGGTTCACGCCTTATCGGGACGACCCTGTACACCTGGAAGCGGTGAAAGGGCACCTTCGGGAGTTCCTGACTTCCGGCAGCGGGGGGCCGGGAGACTACCACGGCAAGAGCATGCGCGAGGCCCACCGGGGCATGAACATCAGCGAGGCGGAATACATGGCCGCCATCGACGATATCCTGGCGGTGCTCGACCGCCACGAGATCGATCCGCAGACGCGCCAGGAAATGCTCGGCATCGCCTATTCGCTCAAGGATGACATCATGCATGTGTGAACGATGCCGCGATGGGCAGGGCCAGGCGCCATGTGGCGCCTGGCCTTTTTTTTCATGCTGCCAATGCCTCTGCCACGGCCTCGATCGTGTGCGGATCGACCTCGCTGCCGGGACCCGAGCACCAGGCGGCATGCACCATGGCGGTAAGTTCTTCGACGCCCCCCTCGGCGACCGGCAAGTGCCCGGAGAGCACCGTGGTCGGCGCCAGGCGCTCCAGGCCATGCAGGGCGCGACCCAGGGCCGCTCGGTCGGCCGTGGCCAGCCAGGGGGCATCGATCGCTGACCAGGCCACCAGGCCTTCGCGCAGGGTCGGGGGCGCGATCTCCCTTACGCTTTCGACCGGCTGGGGAAGCAGAGCGCCGAAGCTGTCGGCGGCGAACAGGGTACGCGAGCGGGTATCGAGGAAGCCGAGGGTTTCCGGTGCGTCGTAATAGGGCGGGCGCAGCGGGACCAGCTCGCGGTCCCCAAGCGTGAGCCGGGCGCCGGGCTCCAGCAGGTGCACGCGGCTGACGTCGAGACCGAGCAGGCCCATCTTGCCCATACCGAGGAAACTGGTCACGACCCTTGCCTTGGGGGCGCGTTCCAGAATGCGTGCCAGATTGCCGATATGGTCGGCATCGGTGTGGCTCAGCCAGATCCAGCGCAGGTCGGTGAGGTCGATTTCCGCCTCGAGGGCTTCGAGGAAGGCGTCGCCGAGTGCGGCCAGGCCGGTGTCGACCAGGACCGGCTCATGGCCCTTGTGCAGGAAGGCGTTGACCGCCAAACCGCCCATGCCGGGCAATGGCAGGAAGGCAGGCAGCACATGCCAGTCGCTCCCGGCCCCGAGGGTTTGCAGCATCGTTGGGTTGTTGTCGTTGCTCATCGCTGGGTTCTCATTTTCAGTGAACACCATTGTTCACTTCGAGAGTGATAAGCCTGTCGGCGACGCTTGTCAATATTTAAGTAAACAAGTATGTTCATTGAATGACAAAGACACGCCGTTACACCCAGCGCAAGCGCGCTGCCGACCGGGAAGAGACGCGCCTGCGCATCGTCGAGGCAGCGATGGCACTCCACGAGGAGATCGGGCCAAGCGACACGACGATCAGCGCCATCGCCCAGCGGGCGGGCGTCCAGCGCCTGACCGTCTATCGCCACTTCCCCGATGAAGCCGCGGTATTCCAGGCGTGCACCAGCCACTGGCTCGAGCTGAACCCACTGCCGATGCCTGCCGCCTGGGAGGCCTGCGAAGGCGACGATGAGCGGCTGCGTGCGGCGCTGCTGGCCTTTTATCGCTACTACCGGGGGACCCAGCGCATGTGGCAGGGTGCACATCGCGACGAGCCGAAGGTACCGGCGATCCAGGGGCCCATGGCGGAGTTCCGCGCTTACCTGCGTGAGGTCGGCGAGGAAATTGGCAAAAGCTGCGCGACGACCGGGGATTCACGCCTGACGATCACGTTGCAGCATGCCCTGGCTTTCACTACCTGGGCCTCGCTGGAGTCGCTGGGCCTCGATGACGAGGCCAAGGCGGCGCTGGCGCTGGCGTGGGTGCAAGGGCTCGAGCGCTGAGGCGTCGCCCTGCATTTCGGTGTGTCAGTCCGCCATCTGCTGGTTCGGCGGCACGATGCCCAGCCGCTTCATGCGACGGTAGATGGTCGGGCGCGACAGCCCCAGTTCCCTGGCCACGGCGCTGACGTTCCATTGGTGTCGGCACAGGGCGCGGTAGAGCAGGTCCTGATGGAGCGGTCGCGCGGATGAACCGGTGGCGGTGGATAGGGCCTGGCCCTGGCTGGCACCGGGGTGGGCCAACTGACCATGCACGCACTCCTCGGGCAGGTCGCCGACGACGACCTCGTCCCCATCGCAGGTGGCCAGCGCGTAGTGCAGCGCGTTGTGCAGCTCGCGAATGTTGCCAGGCCAGGGATAGGCGAGCAGGGCGCTCATGGCGTCGCCGCGCAGGCGCACCCGCGAACCGCGCTGCTCGTTCAGCTCGGCGAAGATCTGCCGGATCAGGTAGCCCTTGTCGGCGCGTTCGCGCAGCGGCGGCAGGCGCAGGCTGGCGCCGTTGAGACGATAGAAGAGGTCCTCGCGGAAGCGCCCGGCCTGGATCAGCTCGCGCAGGTCGCGGTGGGTGGCGGCCACTACCCTCAGGTCCACCTTGATCGGCCGGCTGGCGCCGATGGGCAATACCTCCTGCTCGGCCAGCACCCGCAACAGACGGGTCTGTAGCTGCAGCGGCATGTCGCCGATCTCGTCGAGGAACAGCGTGCCGCCGTCGGCCTGCACGATCAGCCCCTTCATTCCCTTGCTGCGCGCCCCGGTGAAGCTGCCCGGTTCGTGGCCGAACAGCTCGCTCTCGATCAGCGATTCCGGCATGGCGGCGCAGTTGATCGCCACGAATGGCTTGTCGCGGCGCCGGCTCGAGTCGTGCAGGGCGCGGGCCATGCGCTCCTTGCCGGTACCGGTCTCGCCCATCACCAGGATGTTGATCGGCTCGTTGCGCAGGCGCGCGGCCCGGGTCAGGGTGTCGCGCATGCTCGGGTCGTCCTCGGCCAGCGCCTCGAGCGGGGCCAGGCTGGAGTCGCGGGGCAGCGAGCGATTGGCGCCGGGGCGCCGGGGCGGCTCGATCAGGGTGGCGAAGTGGATCTCGCGGTGGCGCCGGGTGTGAAAGGCTTGTACCCGGTCGTCGCTGTGCTGGGGGATGGCGAGTACCTCGCTGACTTCGCCGTCGAGCAGGTCGCGAATGTTCCAGGCCTGGAAGGGGCGTGCCTCGCCGGCCTCGGGCAGCGGCAGGCCGTGATGGCGCAGCAGCTTGCGCCCCGCCGTGTTGGCGGCCACCAGGGTGCCGTCCTCCTCCATGGCCAGCAGGTAGCGGCGATTGATCTGCACGAACTCCCGCGAGCGATCCAGGCAGACGATATGGCGGTCGCCGTAGCGCTGCAGGAAGTAGGCATCCTCGATCATCCTGGCGGTGGTCTTGACCAACTGCAGGGCGAAGGTCTGCGACTCCTTGGCGGAGGGCGAGCGATAGGCGGAGATGTCGAGTACCGCCAGCAGCTGGCCGTGGGGATCGAAGACCGGTGCCGCGGTGCAGGTGAGCTGGATGTGGTGGGCGCTGAAGTGGTCGCTGTGATGGCAGGTCAGGGCGGTGCGCTCGTGGATGCAGGTGCCCACGGCGCAGGTCCCGGCGTGGGATTCGCTCCAGTCCGATCCCAGGTAGAGGCCGGTGCGCTGATGCTCGCGCTGGTCGCTCTTGGCGCCGAGGAACTGCACCGCGATGCCGCGGGCATCGGTCAGCAGTACCACGTAGCTCAGCGGCGCGACCTGGCGATAGAGCTGCTCGACTCCGGCCCGGGCCACCTGGAGCAGGGCATCGGCCTGGTCCTGGTGTTCGCGCAAGGTGGCGCCGGGCACGTAGCGGGCGGGCGTGGGACGGGCCGGATCGAGGCCATAGCGATCGATGCAGCGACGCCATGAGCGGGCAATGATGCCGGCTTCGTTTTGCGCCGGCGTTCTCGCCTCGGTGTCGGCAACGGTGCGCAATATCGTGTCGATATGCTGGCGCTGGTGGTGTGTCGTGAGCGGTGTCGTGGACATGGCGGAGCCTTGGCGTGGCATGTCGTTGTCGTTATGCCTTCAAGGTAAGGGTCGCCCACCCGGCGCGAGATACGACCTTCGTCGAGCGCTTTACACCTGTAAACGCATGCGTACGCCCTCCGTGTAACGCGACTGTCATGCGGCGCGTTCCGGACATGCTCCCCGACTCCTCCGATATTGCTTTTCCTACAACGAGTTACTCGTGTTCTGGGTGGTTCTGGCATGGAAGCTGCCCGGGTGGGGTGAGCCCGCCGCGTCGGCGTGGCCATCGCCCAACAACAACCGAGGACTCGCACTATGCCACTTGCCATCGGGACGACGCTCAGCCGTCGTCGTTTCCTCACCCTGACCGGCGTCCTGGCCGCCGGCAGCCTGGCGCTCAGCGCCTCGACGCTGTGGCCGCGCTGGGCGCGCGCCGAGCCCGAGCTGGCCACCCGGCTGCTGCGCCTGGGGCGCGACATCTATCCCCACGAAGCGATCGCGGATCGCTACTACCTGGCGCCGCTCACGCCGCTGCTGGGGGAGCAACGTGAGCTGATCGCCGCCGGGCTCGACGACCTGGACCGCCGTGCGCGGGCGGCCCATGGCCGGGATTACGCCGCCGTCGACAGCGCCGCCGAGCGCGAGGCGCTGCTGCGCCAGATCGAGGATGGCGAGTTCTTCCAGGCCGTGCGCAACACCCTGGTAGTGGGGCTCTACGACACGCCCGAGCTGTGGCAAGCCCACTTCGGCTACGAGGGCTCCTCGTGGGAGCAGGGCGGCTATGTCGGCCGCGGCTACAACGATCTGGTGATCGACTGGCTGTGACGCCGGCACGCCGCTCACCACAACAACAAACGCTGCAATGAGGAGACACGCCATGAGTACCCGATTCGAGCATGACGACGACGGGGTGCTGGTGATCATCGGCTCCGGTGCCGGCGGCGGCACCCTGGCCCACGCCCTGGCCCGCAAGGGCATCAAGAGCGTGGTGCTGGAAGCCGGCAAGCGCTACGCCCTGGAGGATATCGAGAACGACGAGTGGGCCATGTTCGAGAAGATCTCCTGGCTCGACGAGCGCATTACCGCCGGCCCGCGCCAGTTGAGCGAGACCTTTCCCAACCTGCCGGCCTGGATCGTCAAGGGCGTGGGCGGCAGCACCATTCACTGGGCCGGGGTAGCGCTGCGCTTCCAGCCCCACGAGTTCCGCCTGCACAGCGAGGTGGGCGACATCGCCGGCGCCAACCTGCTGGACTGGCCCATCTCCTATGAGGAGCTCGAACCCTACTACGTCCAGGCCGAGCGGCACATGGGTGTGACCGGCGATGCCTCGGGCATGCCGCTGCACGACTGGAACAACAACTTCATGGTGCTGGCCGAGGGGGCCAGGCGGGTGGGCTACGAGAAGCTGCGCGCCGGGCCCATGGCGATCAACACCCGGCCTTACGACGACCGCCCCCAGTGCATGCAGGCGGGCTTCTGCATGCAGGGCTGCCGCTTCGGCGCCAAGTGGTCGACGATGTACACCGACATTCCCCGCGCCGAGGCCACCGGCTACTGCGAAGTCCGCCCCAACGCCATGGCGCTCACCATCGAGCACGACGAGCGCGGCCGGGTCAACGCCGTGGTCTATGCCGATGCCGAGGGCAACCTGCAGCGCCAGCGGGCGCGGGCGGTCTGCGTGGCAGGCAACTCCATCGAGTCCCCCAGGCTGTTGCTCAACTCTCACTCCGCGCTGTTCCCGGACGGCCTGGCCAACTCCTCCGGCCAGGTGGGACGCAACTACATGACCCACGCCACCGCCTGCGTGTTCGCCGAGATGCCCAAGCCGGTGAACATGCACCGTGGCACCACCTTCGCCGGGATCATCTCCGACGAGGCGCGGCTCGACCGCTCCCGCGGCTTCGTCGGCGGCTACACCCTGGAGGTGATGTCGCTCGGCCTGCCGTTCTTCGCCAAGTTCATGGACCCGGCCAATGGCGGCTGGGGGCGCGATTACGCCGCCATTCTGGAGAAGTATGACCATCTCTCGGGGGTGTGGATCTGCGGCGAGGACCTGCCCATGGAGGAGAACGGCATCACCCTCCACGACAGCCGCAAGGATCAGTACGGCCTGCCGGTGCCCATCGTCTACAAGGGCGATCATCCCAACGACGAGGCCCTACGCCGCCACGGCCAGCAGCAGGCACGGAGCTGCTACGAAGCGGTGGGCGCGGTGCGGGTGTTCGACGTGCCAGATTTCCCCACCAGCCACAACGTGGGCACCAACCGCATGAGCGCGCGCCCCGAGGACGGCGTGGTGAACCAGTGGGGCCAGGCCCACGACATCGACAACCTGTTCGTCTCCGACGGCAGCCAGTTCACCTCCAGCGGCGCCGAGAACCCCACCTTGACCATCGTCGCCCTGGCCCTGCGCCAGGCCGACCACATCGCCGAGCGCATGTCGCGCGGCGAACTCTGACAGGAGCCATCCCATGCAACCGACAGCCGACCAGCGGCGCTGGATGTACCGCCACATGGTACTCAGCCGCCATCTCGAGGAGCGTATCGAGGCGCTCTACATGGAGGGCAAGACCCCGGTCTTCAACATGGCCAAGGGGCCCATTCCCGGCGAGATGCACCTCTCCAACGGCCAGGAGCCCTGCGCCGTGGGGGTGTGTGCCCATCTCTCTGCCGACGACATCGTCACCGCCACCCACCGGCCGCACCACATCGCCGTGGCCAAGGGCGTCGACCTCGACGCCATGGTTGCCGAGATCTTCGGCAAGGCCACCGGGCTCGCCGGCGGGCGCGGCGGCCACATGCACCTGTTCGACGCCGCGGTGAACTTCTCCTGCTCCGGCATCATCGGCGAAGGGCTGGGACCCGCGGTGGGCGCGGCGCTGTCGAGAAAGATGCAGGGCAAGCCGGGCGTGGCGGTGGCCTTCATGGGCGAGGGGCGGCCAACCAGGGTGCGTTCCACGAAGCGCTCAACCTCGCCGCGGTATGGCAGCTGCCGGTGGTGTTCGTCATCGAGGACAACGCCTGGGGCATCTCCGTGGCCAAGCAGGCCTCCACCGCGGTGCCGCGCAACGACCTGCGCGCCGCCGCCTACGGCATTCCCGGTCACCACGTGGCCGACAACGACGTGGAGGGCGTCTTTGCCGCGTCGGGCGAGGCCATCGCCCGCGCCCGCGAAGGGCGGGGGCCGAGCCTGATCGAGATCGAGACCGCACGGCTCGCCGGCCACTTCATGGGCGACGGCGAGGACTACCGGCCCAAGGGCGAGAAGGATGGGCTCAAGGCCCGCGACCCGATCCCGCGCTACCGCCAGGCGCTGCTCGACGCCGGCGTGCTCGACGAAGCCGGCGACGTCGCGCTGGTGGCCGAGGCCCACGCGCGGGTCGAAGCGGCCATTCGCTTCGCCCAGCAGAGCGACTTCCTGCCGCCCGAGGCGGCGCTCGAGGCCGTGTTCGCCTAACCCCAGGAGATGGATCATGACAACCACAGTGACCAAGAGCGCCACCCGCAAGCTGACCATTGCCCGGGCCATGGCCGAGGCCACCGCGCAGGAGATGCGGGCCGATCCGCGGGTCTTCGTCATGGGCGAGGACGTTGGCCCGCTGGGCGGCGTGTTCGGCAACACCCGCGGGCTGTTCGACGAGTTCGGTCCCGAGCGGGTGCGCGACACGCCCATCTCCGAAACCGCCTTCATCGGTGCCGCGGTGGGAGCCGCCTCCGACGGCATGCGTCCCATCGTGGAGCTGATGTTCGTCGACTTCTTCGGCGTGTGCATGGACGCCATCTACAACCTGATGGCCAAGAACACCTACTTTTCCGGCGGCAAGGTCAAGGTGCCGATGGTGCTGATGACCTCTACCGGCGGCGGCTACTCGGACGCCGGCCAGCACTCCCAGTGCCTCTACGGCACCTTCGCTCACCTGCCCGGCATGAAGGTGGTGGTGCCGAGCAACGCCTTCGATGCCAAGGGGTTGATGACCGCCGCCATCCGCGACGACAACCCGGTGGTGTTCATGTACCACAAGGCGCTGCAGGGCATGGGCTGGCTGGGCACCGAGAAGGGCGCCACCGTGCCGGTGCCGGAGGAGTCCTATTCGGTCGAGATCGGCAGGGCCGCCGTGGTGCGCGAGGGCCACGACGTGACCCTGGTCAGCCTAGGGGTGGGGGTGCACCACTGCCTGCGTGCGGCCAAGGCGTTGGAGGAGGAGGGCTTCTCCGCCGAGGTGGTCGACCTGCGCAGCCTGGTGCCGCTGGACCGCGATACCGTGCGGGCCTCGGTGGCCAGAACCGGCCGCCTGATCGTGGTCGACGAGGACTACCACAGCTACGGGGTCAGCGGCGAGATCATCGCCAGCGTCGCCGAGCACGCCGGCTGCCGGCTCAAGGCCGCACCCAAGCGGGTGGCCTATCCCGACATTCCGATTCCCTTCGCGCCGACCATGGAGCAGTGGGCGCTGCCCAACGCCGACAAGGTCGTCGCGGCCTTCCACCAGATGATGCGAGAGAGTTGAGGAGATGAGCATGACGACCGAAATAGCCGTGCCCGAGGATCTGTGGGAAGGCGATACCGAAGGGGTGATCACCTCCTGGCTGGTGAGCGACGGCGCCGAGGTGGCCCAGGGCGACCTGGTCGCCGAGGTGATGGTGGAGAAGGCCCAGTACGAGATCGAGGCACCGCTCTCGGGCAGGCTCGCCATCGTCAAGGAGGAGGACGAAGTGGTGGCAAAGGGCAGCGTGATCGCCACGCTGGAGAGCTGAGGAGAGTGCTGTGAAACTCACCACGACCCGACACGACGAGACCCGCCCCCCGGGGGCGGGCATATCACCTGCCGCGGCGAAGGAGATCCCGCTGAAGGGCATGCGCGGCATGATCGCGACCAGGATGCAGCAAAGCCTGCAGACCACGGCCCAGCTGACCCACCATGCCAGCGCCGGGCTCTGCGCCCTCGAAGCGCTGCGCTCGCGCTGCCGCGAACGGGGGCGGGTAGTGCCCTCGCTGCAGGACCTGCTGCTGCGCCTGGTGGTGCAGACCCTGGGCGATTTCCCTGCACTCAATGCCACGCTGGAGGAGAATCGCATCGTCCAACACGGCGCGGTGCACCTGGGGTTGGCCATACCGCTGCCCGACGACCTGCTGGTGGCGCCGGCACTCTTCGATGCCCAGAACCTGGGCCTGGGCCAGTTGCCCGCGGCGCGCCGTACGCTCACCGAACGGGCGCGGGCCGGCAAGCTCGGGGTGCGCGAGTTGACCGGCGCCACCTTCACCGTCTCCAATCTCGGCCGCTCGCGGGTGCACCACTTTACGCCGATACTCAACGTGCCCCAGGTGGCGATCCTCGGCATCGGTGGGATGGAGCGGCGCGTCGTGCCATCATCGCAAGGGTGGCGAGAGGAGGAGGTCATCGGCCTGTCGCTCACCTTCGATCATCGCGCCGTCAACGGCGCCCCGGCGGCGGCCTTCCTCGATGCCCTATGCGAGCGCATCGAGGGCCTGCCGCCCGAGGCGTTCGACAGCGAACTGAGCGTCAACGACGACTAGAGGGAGGAGGCCACATGACGGCGCTTTCGCCTGGATTGGACTGCGTGCTCCAGCGGCTCAGCGTCGGGCAGGGGCTGGCCGCCGAGGAGGCCAGGCTCGATGCGGTCTGTCAGGGCGAGAGCCAGTTCGAACTGCTGGCCTGGCAGCCGCTGGATCGCGCCCTGGTGATGCCGCGCCGCCACGAGCGCACCGAGGGCTTCCCTGCGGCACGCCAAGTCCTGCGCGAACGGGGCTGGCCGATCCTGTTCCGCGCCACGGGCGGCACGCCGGTGCCGCAATGCCCCGAGGTGGTCAACGTGACCCTCGTGCTGCGCTGTCGCGTGGGCAGCTCCGCGGCCCATCTCGAGTGGGGCTACCATCGCCTTGGCGATCCGTGGTGCGAATGGCTCACCGCGCTCGGCGTCACTGACGCCGACCTGGGGTCGGTGCCCGGCGCCTACTGCGACGGTCGCTTCAACGTGCGCATCGGTGGCCGCAAGCTGGTGGGTACCGCCCAGCGCTGGCGACGGGTGCGCGGCTGTCGCGACATGGCGCTGCTGGTTCACGGTGCCATGCAGGTCGGTGGCGATCCGGCCGAACTGGTCGACATCGTCAATACCTTTCAGGAAGCCATCGACGACCCCCAGCGCTTCCTGCCCGAAAGCCATGTCGCTTTGCAGCAGGCAGTGCCCGAGCTCGACCTCGAGACGGCACTGCCCGGGTTGCTGTCGCGGCTGGTGACGGAGAGACGATCTCCCCGATGAGGGTTCGGCCGTTATCGGAGATCTCGTAGCGTCCTGCCACTCGCGGTGGCCGGCGTGTAGCGCAATAGTCTCGTTCTCTGGGTGGCTAAAGACACCCTTTCAGTATCCTAGAAGTCTAGGGAGCCAAGTTACGACTGCGGGCACAAAAGTAATAATCAATAGCACCAGTATCTGTACCAGGAGCAGTGGCAGCACTCTTCGTGACAGCCGCGCCAGTCCCACCTTGGCCACCGAGTCCGCCACGAACAGGCAGAGCCCCATGGGCGGGGTGATCAAACCGATCATCAGATTAAAGATCACCACGATACCGAAGTGCACCGGGTCGATCCCCAGACTCATGGCGATGGGGTGTAGAATCGGCACCAGCACCAGCATGGCGGCGATCCCTTCCAGGAAGAGCCCAACTATCAGGAACAGCACAATGATCGCCAGCAGGAAGGTCCATTCCACACTGATGTAGGCGAGCACCATGTCGGTGATCAGATGGGGGATGCGATTGTAGGTCAACAGCCAGTTGGCCGCCGCCACTGCGCCGATAATGGTCATGATCACCGCACTGTCGACCATGGTGCGCGAAAAGATCGAAGGCAGATCTCGCCAACCTAGCTCGCGAAAGTAGAGCATCCCAGCTAGCAGGGCATAGGCGACGGCGAAGGCTGCCGCCTCGGTGGGCGTGACGATGCCCAGCAGAATGGAGCCCACCACGAATACCGGCATAAACAGCGGTACAATGCCGTCCAGTAGGATCTTTCGCTTCTCACCGGCCGGCTTTGGCGCGGCCTTTTTCTGGTACTTGCCGGCGAAGATCATCACGTAGCCGGAAAGGAAGAGGGCCAGCAGTATCCCTGGCACGATGCCTGCCAAAAAGAGGGCAGGCACCGAGACACCAGAGACGATCAGTGCATAGATGATAACCGGAATACTCGGCGGAATGATCGGGCCGATGACTGAAGAGGCTGCGGTCAGCGCCGCTGCGAAATCGCGAGGGTAACCTTCCTTTTCCATCTCTGGAATGAACACACGACCCAGCGCCGAGGTGTCGGCTACCGCTGAACCAGACAGGCCTGCGAAGACCACCGAAGCCCAGATGTTGACGTGAGCCAGCCCCCCTCTGAGCCTGCCAACCATCAGCTTCGAGAAAGCGATGATACGACTGGTGATGCCGCTGGCATTCATCAGCTCGCCGGCTAGGATGAACAGCGGGATTGCCAGCAGCGGAAAGGAATTCATGCCCGAGAACATCTGGGTGGCCACCGCACGCAGATGATAGGGCGGCTCGCCGGTTGCCATGAAGAACAGCAAGGCGGCCAGGATCGCCAAGGCGATCGGCAAGCCAATGATCAGCCCGCCGACCAGAATTACATAGGCCATGTCACACACCCTCCGGTACGCTGCTCTGCGTGTTGTGCAGCAAGGCAAGCCGTTCGATGAATTTCAGCACCGCTGCCAAGGCCAGCATGGTGCCACCTAGACACAGGGCGAACTGATAGGGAGCCATGGTGGCGAAGAGGCTTAGATCCAGGCCGGTCAATTGACTAAGGTCACGCATCGCACCGTGCAACCCTGAAACACGCATGCCACCGCGCTGCTGCATGAAGAGGTAGCCAGACCAGGAGAGCAATACGCCAATCACTACGACCGACAGGTCGACGATCAGAAAGAGAATTTCTCGGAAGCGCTCAGGCAGGAAGTCCACTAGCAGGCCGAGGCGCACATGGCGATCCTGTAAATAGCCCAGCGACAAACCAAACATCACGCCATAGATACCAAGGAAGACAGGCAGCTGATCCCCCAGGCCAGCGAGCTACCTAGCGCATAGCGCAGCACGGCATTACAGAAGACGATCAGGAAAATGGTGGCCATGCATAGCCCGGCGCCAATAGCCAGTAGTCGTGACACCAGGAGAATCAGGGGTCGGAAGAGTGCAGACATGGTGTGCGCGTCTCAGCCAGTGAAGAGTCGGGGGTATCACCCTGCCGGCTGGGCCGGCAGGGGTATTCGCATACGCCAGTGATCAGCGGTTGGCCGCGGCGACGGCGGCTTCCAGCTTGTCGATCCACTCGGCATCGGGGCCGAGGTCGTCGGCCAGCCACTCGAGCACACGAGGCTGAGCGCGTTCACGGAACTGCTCGAGTTCCTCCGCAGAGGGAGTGTAGACCTGCATGCCTGCCTCTTGCACCGCGATCACCCCCTCGGCTGTGGTGAACTGCTGAATCGCCCGTCCCATCACCCCAGCGATGACGCCAGCGCGTTTGACCACGGCCTGGTCTTGGGGCGAGAGCGACTGGTAGAAGTCGTCATTGATCAGCAGGAAGTCAGTGGCATAGACGTGTCCATCCAGGGTCAGGTAGTCCTGCAACTCATGAATGTTGTTGTTGTAGATGGTCCCCACCGGATTCTCATGGCCATCCACCACACCAGTGGCCAATGCGGTGGGCACTTCCGACCAGGCAATCGGGGTCGGTTCGCCGCCCAGCCCGCGTACCATCTCCACATAGAGCGGTATGTCCTGGACCCTGAAGCGCAGCCCGGCCATGTCATCCGGGCTCCGAATCTCGCGCACGCTATTGGTGAAGTGGCGCACGCCTGTCTCGCCGTACCCCAGGGTGCGCAGCCCCGTCTGGTTCAGGCAGTGCTCGGCCAGCTCCTGGCCGAACTCCCCGTCCAGCACCCGCCAGGCGGTCACTGGCGAATCGAAGGTATAGGGAATGTCGAGTACTCCGGCTGCCGGACAGATCTGCGCCATGGCGCCAGAAACCATCACCACCTGAGTCGTGCCGTCAATGGCCTGTTCCACCAGCTCGGGTTCGTTGCCCAGCGAAGCGGCAGGAAAGAGCTCGACGCTGAGGTCGGTCTCACCCTCGACGATCTTCTTGAACATATGCGCTGCCGCGCCCTTCTTGGAGCCCTGCCAGTCGTCGGGGTCGACGTGGGCAAAGCGGATAGTCTGAGCCTGAACCATGGTGCTTACGCCGAAGACCAGGGCGGTGCCGAACAGGGCGCTCTTCAAGTTTATCGTTGTCATTGTCGTTGCCTCGTTGTCGTTATGGGTGCCTGGGTCCCGGACTCTCGCCTTACTACCCTGGAAGCACCGCTGCATGGAATGAGGGTGTCTTGACGGCATTTTGCATGCAGAAATTTTATTGCCGACAAAATACAAGCTAGGGCGCTGCAAGCCCCGGGTCAATATCACCTCGACTATCGTCTAATGTCGATCCGGTATTGCTGACGTTGGCCGTCAGTCGTGAAAGTGCTTATTTCACTCGTTCATCTACAGAAGAATGAATATACCGTTCTCTATATACGACTTTGGTCTCAACTCTTCTTAACTCACTTGACGCCTGAGGGAGAGACGAATAGCTTGCATTCAATAGCGATTTTGCATGCAAAACATATTTTGTCTCTTATCCTGACACTTGAAGGAGCTCTACCAATGTCATCACCCCGACTCGACCTGGACGCTGTCGGTCAGGCCATGGGCCTGGCAAACACAGCACAGAGGAGCGCCATCAGCGCCTACCAGCAGCCCTATCTTGATTTGCTTGGTTTCGTGCCACCGCGTATTGAGGCCCGTTTGTGCACCACCGGTGTCATGGATCCCACCATGGTCGAACTGCAAGAGAAGACTCGCAGCTACGCCATGGACACTCCGCACCTGGAACCCAAGATGGTGCAGATGATGCTCTTCGGCATGCTCTTGATGGCAGGTAACGATGCCGCCCAAACCCATTGCATCGCTGCCCGCCGCTGTGGCGCAAGCTGGGAGGAGCTCCAAGCCACTATCAATCTTTGCTTCCTGTTCCGCGGCCTGCCCGCCGCCAATCGTGGAGCCCACATGCTGGCTAGCGTCGCCGCCCGCGAGGCCGAGCAGGCCGACGGCTCCGCCAACGAACAATGAATCGGGAAATCATCATGAAGCCGGAATCCCTGCAACTGGCAGCCCAGCAACTGCGCGATGCCGTCGCCAGCGGTGACTTCATTTCCCCGCTGCGCGAGAGGTTCGAGGGCCTCGACATCGAAGCCGCCTACGCCATCCAGCAGCACAACACCGAGGCACGGCTGGCGGCTGGTCACCGCATCGTCGGCCGCAAGATCGGACTCACGTCACGAGTGGTGCAAGCCCAGCTAGGTGTCGATCAACCCGATTACGGCGCTCTGTTCGACGACATGGGCTACGGCAACGGTGAACCGATCCCCTGGGCGCAGCTGCAGCAGCCCAAGGTGGAGGCTGAGGTTGCTTTCGTTCTGGGCCAGGACCTGGCCATGGTCAACCCTACGCAGGTGGACGTGATCCGCGCCATCGACCATGCGGTAGCCGCCCTCGAGGTGGTTGGAAGCCGCATCGCCGACTGGAACATCGGCATCATCGACACTATTGCCGATAACGCCTCGTCCGGCGTCTATGTGCTGGGCAGCACCCCGCGACGCCTCGAAGACCTCGACCTGGATCTGTGCGGCATGGTGATGGAGCGGCGTGGTGAGCCGGTTTCGGTTGGCGTGGGCCGCGCCTGTCTTGGTAACCCCCTCAATGCCGTGGTGTGGCTGGCCCGCAAGATGGTCGAACTCGGTCAGCCGCTGAAGGCCGGCGACCTCGTGCTCTCCGGCGCCCTCGGCCCCATGGTGCCGGTGCAGCCCGGTGACGTGATCGAGGCACGCATCAACGGCCTAGGCAGCGTCCAGGCCGTCTTCCAACTGGCAGCGAATGACGAGGTGAGCGCATGAGCACTATTCAGCAGCACGCCCTCCGGCTCGACGAGGCGGCCCGCTCAGCCACCGCCGTGGAGCAGCTCGACCCCGAGTCGCAGATGTCGCTGGAAGAGGCCTACGCCATCCAGATGGCCTCCATACAGCAGCGCCTGCAGCGCGGCGAGACCCGAGTAGGCATGAAGATGGGGTTCACCAGTCGCGCCAAGATGAGCCAGATGGGCATCGACGATGTGATCTGGGGACGCCTGACCAGTGGCATGCGCATCGAGGAGAACTCGACCATAAGTCTCGCCAGCTATGTGCACCCGCGGGTGGAGCCGGAACTGGCCTTCCTGCTCGGTCGCGACCTGCCTGAGCAGGTCACTCCTGCCGAGGCCTTGACGGCCATTGAGGCCATCGCTCCTGCACTGGAGATCATCGATTCGCGCTACCGCGACTTCAAATTCTCACTGCCCGACGTGATCGCCGACAATGCCTCCTCCACAGGCTTCGTGGTCGGTAACTGGGGCGACCCCAGAGTCGATTTTACCAACCTGGGGCTGGCCATGAGCTTCAACGGCCAGACTCGTCATGTCGGTTCAACCGCTGCCATTCTTGGCAATCCCATCCGTTCGCTGGTCGCAGCCGCACGCCTGGCCGCCCAGGCCGGCGAGCCACTGCGCGCCGGTGACATCGTGCTGGCTGGAGGCGCTACTGCCGCCGAGTGGCTAGAGCCCGGACAATACGTGCGCCTGGAAATGCAGCAGCTAGGCAGCCTCGGTTTCCATGTGGAGGAGTGACCATGCCGATCGCCACCATCAACATCATCGAAGGCCGTGATGCCGAGAAGAAGCAGAGGCTTATCGAGAATGTCGCCCGCGCCATCAGCGAGAGCCTGGACGCCCCCCTGGAGAGTGTACGGGTGCTGGTCCAGGAGTACCCCGCCACCCATTGGGGTGTAGGTGGGGAAACCATGCAGCAACGCCGCGCACGGCAGCAGTGAGGACTCCAGCATGAGCCAGAAAGTCAAAGTCGCCATCATCGGCTCCGGCAACATCGGCACCGACCTGATGATCAAGATCCTGCGTCACGGCCAGTACCTGGAGATGGGCGCCATGGTGGGCATCGACCCTGCCTCCGACGGCCTGGCCAGGGCACAGAGATTTGGCGTGCCCATTACCGCCGAGGGCATCGACGGGCTGCTGGCCATGGACCACATCGACGAGATCAAGATCGTCTTCGATGCCACCTCCGCCGGCGCCCATCGGCGCCACAGCGAGCTGCTCACGGCCCGCGGCATCAGGGTGGTCGACTTGACCCCCGCGGCCATCGGCCCCTACGTGATCCCCCCATCAATATGGACGAGCACCTGGACGCCCCCAACATCAACATGGTCACTTGCGGTGGCCAGGCTACCATCCCCATGGTGGCAGCGGTTTCCCGGGTCGCCAAGGTGCATTACGGCGAGATCGTCGCTTCCATTTCCAGCAAGTCCGCCGGCCCCGGCACCCGAGCCAATATCGACGAATTCACTGAAACCACCTCGAAGGCCATCGAGGTTTGCGGCGGGGCCGAACGCGGCAAGGCGATCATCATCCTCAATCCCGCCGAGCCGCCACTATTGATGCGTGACAGCGTCTTCGTGCTCTCCGAGTCCGCTGACCAAGCCGCCATCGAGGCTTCCGTCGAGGAGATGGTCCGCATGGTCCAGCAGTATGTTCCCGGCTATCGCCTCAAGCAGCGGGTGCAATTCGAGGAGATTTCGATCGAGGCACCGCTGAACGTTCCCGGCATCGGCAAGGCCAGCGGCCTCAAGACCTCCATCTTCCTGGAAGTGGAGGGCGCTGCTCACTACCTGCCTGCCTATGCCGGCAACCTGGACATCATGACCTCCGCTGCCAAGGCTTGCGCCGAGCGTCTGGCCGAGACCCGCCTGCTTGCCGCCACCGCTTGAGGAGCCCCATCATGAGCAAGAAACTCTACATCTCCGACGTTACCCTGCGCGATGGCAGCCATGCGGTGCGCCACCAGTACAGCCTGGACGATGCCCGACGCATCGCTCGTGCCCTCGACGCCGCCCGAGTCGACTCCATCGAGGTGGCCCACGGCGACGGCCTGCAAGGCTCCAGCTTCAACTACGGCTTCGGCGCTCACCGCGACGTGGAGTGGATCGCCGCAGTGGCCGAGGTAGTGGAGCACGCCATGATCACCACCCTGCTGCTACCTGGCATTGGTACCGTCCACGACCTGGACGCCGCCTATGCCGCCGGTGCCAGGGGGGCTCGCATCGCCACCCATTGCACCGAGGCCGACGTCTCCCGTCAGCATATCGAGCATGCCCGCAAGCTCGGTATGGATACCGTAGGCTTCCTGATGATGAGCCATATGCAGACGCCCAGGGGGCTCGCCGAACAGGCCAAGCTGATGGAGAGTTACGGCGCCCAGACCCTCTATGTGGTGGACTCCGGTGGGGCCCTGACCATGGAGGGGGTACGCGAGCGGTTCCGGGCGCTCAAGGATGCGCTCGACCCGAGCACCCAGACCGGCATTCATGCTCACCACAACCTGAGCCTGGGTGTGGCCAACTCCATCGTCGCGGTGGAGGAGGGCTGCGACCGGGTGGATGCCAGCCTGGCCGGCATGGGCGCCGGGGCCGGCAATGCTCCACTGGAGGTATTCATCGCTGCCGCCGACCGCCTGGGATGGCAGCACGGCTGTGACCTTTACACCCTAATGGACGCCGCCGACGATATCGTTCGCCCGCTGCAGGACCGGCCGGTTCGCGTCGATCGCGAGACCCTGGCGCTGGGCTATGCCGGCGTCTACTCCAGCTTTCTGCGTCACGCCGAGGCCGCTGCAGAGCGCTATGGCCTGAAGACCATGGATATCCTGGTGGAGCTGGGCCGCCGCCAGATGGTCGGCGGCCAGGAGGACATGATCGTCGACGTAGCGCTGGATATGACGCATCGATGACCCCTGGTGATTTCGCCATCGCAAACACAACAACAGCAGTGACCTGCCAACTCAACGGGAGTACAAGAGATGTCCTACCAGGAACCGATCTACGACGTCGCCAAGCTGGGCCACGCCGAACTGCTCACCCCCAAATTCGACGAGAGCCTGCGCTTTTTCACCGAAGTCTACGGTCTCGATGTCGTGGCCACCGAGGGTGACAGCGCCTATCTGCGCGCCTGGGGCGACCATGATCTCACCTCGCTGAAGCTCACCGCCTCCCACCAGGCCGGACTTGGTCATGTGGGCTGGCGAGCCATGAGCCCCCAGGCTCTGGAGCGTCGCGTCGCCGCCCTCGAAGCCTACGGTATCCAGGGCCGCTGGATCGATGGCGACGTGGGCCACGGCAAGGCCTATCGCTTCACCGGCATCGGCGGCCACGAGATGGAACTCTACTTCGAGTCCGAGAAATACCGGGCACCAGAGGGTAAGCAAGCCTATCTCCCCAATCAGCCGCAGAAGTACCATGGCCGAGGCGTGGCCGTGGAACGCATCGATCATATCAACCTGCTGACGCGGGACGTGGTGGAGATGCGCACCTTCGCCGCCGAGACCTTGGGCTTCAAACTGCGTGAGCACCTGATCCCCGGCGGCCAAGGCGAAGAAGTGGGCGCCTGGATGAGCCTGATGAACAAGGCCCACGACCTGGCGATCACCAAGGAGCCTGCGGCGGGTGCCAGCGGGCGTCTGCATCACCTGGCCTACTACGCCAGCACCCGCGAGGAGGTGTTGCGAGCCGCCGAGATCTTCATGGAGAACGACGTCTTCATCGAGTTCGGGCCGGCCAAGCACTCGCGCACCCAGGGTTTCTTCCTCTATGTCTATGAGCCGGGCGGCAATCGCATCGAGGTGTTTGCCGGCGGTTTTCATATCTTCGAACCGGACTGGGAGCCGGTAACCTGGGGCACCGAGGTCAAGGGCCGCTCCACCGCCTGGGGCCTGGAATGTCCGCCGAGCTTCCATGAACACGCCACGCCGCTGCTTTAAGGCTCACCCAGGACTTCCCTGACAGAGTAGCCCTGAAGGCCAAGGGGCAGCGCGGTATACTGAACACTGATCTCTCGCTACCCGATAGGCGTCACGACGCCGGTAACACTGGAGGCTCTGATGATGAACAGGATGATGGAAAGTCTCGTCCCGAGAGCGGGGAGGGCGGTATCACCCTGGCCACCTCCCTGGTTCAGCGCCTGCGTCGCGCCATTCTCAGCGGTGAACTCCCCCGGGGGCCAAGCTCCGTCTGGAGGCCCTTCGCGAGCAGTTGAACCTGTCGATCAGCCGCAGCCCCCTGCGCGAGGCGCTGTCGCGCCTGGGTGCTGAGGGGTTGGTGCTGATCGAGGACAAGCGTGGCTACCGTGTCATGCCCGTATCGGAGAAGAATCTCAGGGAAATCGCCAAATTGCGCATCCACTTCGAGGGGCTGGCGTTGCGTGAGGCGATCGCAGAGGGCGGCCGGCGCTGGGAAGCCGGTATCATTGCCGCCCAGTACGAGCTGGACAGCATCAAGCGTACCGATGGCATGACCCTGGAGCAGCAGGAAGTGTGGGAAGAGGCCCACCGCCAGTTCCATCTCAAGCTGCTCGAGGCCTGTGACATGCCGCTGCTCCTCAACTACTGTCGCACGCTTCACGACCTCAACGATCGCTACCGCCGCCTCTACCTCCAGAAAAATCCTTTCGACCGGGATACCCGCAGCGAGCACGCAGCCATTGTCGAGGCCACGCTGGAACGCAACGCCGACTTGGCCTGCGCCCTGCTGGCCCAGCATACCCAGCGAACCACGGACAACATTCGCACCATGCTGGCGCGCGAGCGAGAAGAGGAACTCAACGTCCAGCCGGACTGAGTTCTGCCGCCAGGCGGCACCCCCGATCACTATCCATGATGCGGACGGGCTTTGACCCGCCTGCAGGGAGGCACTCATGCGCCACTCTATCGCAACCCTGTCGCTCTCCGGCAGCCTGCCGGAGAAACTCCAGGCCATCGCCGCCGCCGGCTTCGATGGCTGTGAGTTGTTCGAGAATGATCTGCTGAGCTACCCGGGCCGCCCAGACGAGATTCGCCGCATGGTCGAAGACCTAGGTCTGACCATCGAAATCTTCCAGCCGTTCCGAGACTTCGAGGGCGTCCACCCCGAACAGCTGGAGCGCAACTTGGTGCGCGCCGAGCACAAGTTCGACCTGATGGAACAGCTTGGTGTGGAGCTCATGCTGGTTTGCTCCAATGCCCAGCCCGATGTCTCCGGCGACCCGGCCCTCGTCGCCGAGCAGCTCCATCGCCTGGCCGAGCGAGCGGCGGCCCGCGGGCTGAGAGTGGGCTTCGAGGCACTCTCCTGGGGCACGCAAATCAATCGCTATGCCCAGGCCTGGGCGGCGGTTGAGGCCGCCGACCACCCCAGCCTTGGGCTCATCCTCGACAGCTACCACACCCTGGCACTGGACGACGCCATCACCCCCATTACCGAGCTGCCCGGCGAGAAGATCTTCTTCCTACAGCTTTCCGACGCCCCGCGAGAGAGTACTCGCCCCCGAGGTACAGCCGCACCCTGCGCTCATTCCCCGGCCTCGGCGAATATGACATGACGGGCTTCGTCGCCGCCGTGCTCAAGGCCGGATACGCTGGTGCACTGTCGCTGGAGATGTTCAATGACGAGTTTCGTGCCGCCCCGGCCGGCCCTACCGCGATGGCCGCCCGCCAATCGCTGCTTTGGCTGGAGGAGCGCCTGCAAGCCGACGCCCAGCTGCCCAGCCAGGCAGGGTTGCCACTGTTTCAGCCGCCCAGGGCTCCGGCCCTCAACGGTTTCACCAGCCTCGAGCTAGCCATACCGCCCGTCCACCGACAGGCCGTGGAACAGCTGCTTGGTAGCCTGGGCCTGGTCGAGCAGGGCCGGCATCGCCGAGCGCCAATCACCCGCTTTGCTGGCCAGGCCTTCGATGTTTATCTACGTGAGACCCACGACAACGCGGCCGTCACGGTGCATAGCCTGGGCCTCACATGCGCCGGCTCTCAGGCCTTGCTGATGCGTCTGGAAGACTATGGTCAAGCCACCCGCGGCGATGATGACCTAGGCGGTCGCCTGCTGACCACCCCAGCGGCCCTGGCACTGCGCATCGGCCCCGACGCCAACCTCGACGGACGCTTCGAGTCCGGCCTGCATCCGGCGCCCTCTGACTGCCGGCTGAGCGGGGTCGCCTTCGCCCTACCGATTGGCCTGCTGGAGAGCGAGTCAGGCGTCTGGCGCCACCTGCTAGGACTGCCTGCGGCGAGCACGGGCGTGCGCCACGAGCCCCAGGGCGTGGTAAGGCGTCGCTGCTGGCAGTCCACCGCCGGTGAGGTGGAGATCGCCCTGGAGACCTCGACCCATGCCGGCACTTCGGTCGGTCGGGCCCTGTCGCCTTCAGCGGGTCTTACTCAGCGTGCCACTTGCGTGGCACTGCGCCTCGAGGTCGACGATGTCGTGGCCACCGCCCAGCGCCTGAAGGCCGCCGGACTTGCCGTGGAACCGGTGCCGGTCAACTACTACCACGACCTGGCGGCCCACCAGGCCCTATCCGAGCGCGACCGGACCCTCTTCCAGGCTCATGCCCTGCGTTATGAACGCCGTGGGAACCGTGACTATGCCTTCCTTCAGCTGACGGTTCCCGGCAACGATCATCTCATGCTTGAGGTCGGTGAATACCGCGCCTTCGAGGTGTGACGCCTCTATTGCTACTGCTAACTGGAGAGCCCCATGACCGCCACCCTCCTGGTCCTCAACGGCCCTAATCTCAATATGCTCGGCACCCGTCAGCCAGAACTCTATGGTCACGAGACGCTAGCCGATGTGGAGTCTATCTGCTTGCGTCGAGGCGAAGTTCATGACCTGGCAATCGATTTCCGCCAGACCAATCACGAAGGAGAGCTGATCGGCTGGCTTCATCAAGCCCGCGGCAAGGTGGCTGGCGTGGTGCTCAACCCAGCGGCCTGGACCCATACCTCGGTGGCGATCCGAGACGCCATTCTGGCCTCGGAGCTACCGGTCATCGAGGTGCACATCTCCAACGTGCATCAGCGCGAAGCCTTTCGCCACCGCTCCTATATCTCCGACGTTGCCGTTGGAGTGATCTGCGGGCTGGGCACCCACGGCTACGCGTTGGCAATCGATGGTTTCGCCCATCGACTGGAAGGGGCTTCTCGATGAGCGCCGTCAACGATCATTCAGTGCTGGTGGGCTTGATCGGCGCCAGCATCCAGCTATCCAAAACCCCCGATCTGCACATGGAAGAGGGCCGCAACCAGGGGCTCGCCTATGTCTACAAACTGATCGACCTGGACAGCCTGGGATTCGGCGCCGAAGTGCTGCCGGAGCTGCTGCAGGCCGTTCGCCTGACGGCTTTCGACGGCCTCAACATAACCTTCCCCTGCAAGCAGTCAATTCTTCCCCACCTCGATGAGCTCTCCGACGAAGCCAGTGCCATCGGCGCGGTGAACACCGTAGTGATTCGTGGGGGAAAACTGGTTGGCCACAACACCGACTGCACCGGCTTCGGAGAAGCCTTCCGACGCAACCTGAGCCAACAATCACGCCGGCGGGTGGTACAAATGGGGGCCGGCGGCGCCGGTGCCGCCGTAGCCAATGCCCTGCTGGAGCAGGGCGTCGAAACACTCGTGATATTCGATACCGATGCCAACAGGGCATGTGAGCTGGTCGACTCTCTGAAGGGGCGCTTTAGCACGGGGCGCGCCCAACTTGGCAGTGACCTGGCGGCAGAGATAGCTGCCGCCGATGGCCTGGTCAATACCACACCGGTGGGCATGGACAAGCTACCTGGCATGCCGGTTCCCGAATCGCTGCTTCGCTCTGAACTCTGGGTCGCCGATATCATCTACTTCCCAAGGGAAACCGAGCTGCTGCGCAAGGCCAAGGCGTTGGGTTGCACCACCATGGACGGCACCAACATGGCAGTGTTCCAGGCCGTCAAGGCCTTCGAGTTGATCAGCGGGCGGCCTGCCGATGCCGCTCGCATGATGGCGCACTTCCAGCGGCTCGCCGCAGCGGGAGACTGACCGCGATACCCCGAGAGGTGCCCGTGCGGTTTCGCGATGCATGGGGCTTCAAGCGTCGGGCGGCCCCTTGAGTTCGACGGTGTTGCCTTCGGGGTCTTCGAGGTAGAGAGAGGGACCCGAACCCTCGGCGCCGTAGCGCTGCACGAGTTCGCCGGCCTCGATGTCGTGCGCGGCGAGGTGTCGGCGAATCTCCTCCTCGTCGAAGGGTTCCAGGCGCAGGCAGAAGTGATCGAGATTGCGCCCCTCGCGGCCCGGGGCGGCCCCGCCACGCTGTCCCAGCGGGCCTTCCACGGGTACCAGGTCGATCAGGCTGCGTCCGGCGCGCAGTTGGATCAGGCCGATCTCTTCCTGACGCTTCTCCACCGTGCAGCCCAATACATCGCAATAGAAGGCGAGCATGGTATCGCTGTCGCGAATGCGCAGCACCAAATGATCGAGACCTTGAATGGGCAGCATGGCGTTTCCGGCTTCCTGTCGTTCTTCGACACTATGACGCACGTGACGGGCGCGCTCCAGAGTTTCCTGCCGTCACCACCTGCCGCGCCCGCGATCCGGCACCATGCGGCCGAAGTAGAGCAGGCCGAAGATCAGCCAGGCGACGGTCAGCACCAGGGCCAGGCCCAGGATGGCAGGCGCGCCGAATTGGGCAATGAGCGGTAGCGAGGCGGCAGTGAAGAGGCCGCCACCGACCACCGGTTCGAACATCAGCTGCTTGTAGCCGAAGCTCTCGAAGGCGCCGGAGCGGTTCTTGGGGTCGGCCATGCGCATCAGCAGCAGGCCGGTGACGGTGACGCCCATGGACTGGCCGAAGTCGCCGATGCCACGCTCGAACCAGTTCTCGGGAATCACCCGCGGTGCGATCACGATCAGCACGAACAGGCACCAGGCGATGCCGGCCGCCGCCAGCAGCAGGAACGGAACGAGGTACTCGCCCAGCGCGGTGAGCGACAGCGTGGCCAGCGCCGCGACAATGGTGAAGTCGAGCGCGGTACCGGCGATGCGCGACATGGTACGGCTAGAGACGTGCGGCTCCAGGCCGAAGCGGGTAACGCAGAGCTGCACGATCACGCCGCCGATCATGGCGATGGGAAACAGCGGCACGTGGGCGAGCACCTCCAGGCCGCCGTCCCGTGCCCAGGTCTGCTGTTCGATCCACTGCAAGGCACTGAGGATCAGCCAGCCGATGACGATGGCGATGCCGACCAGGCCGATGTGCAGGCTCAGGGGATCGGCCGTTTCCTCTTCCTGGGCCAGGTCTTTCTTGAACTCGCTGTAGTCCTCGGTGGAAGGGCGCTCGTTCTGCTCGGTTTGTTCCTGCGCCCGGTCCAGTGCCTCGGAGGTCAAGCCCGTGTCGTTCAGTGAGATGACCCCGCGCCGGGCGGCCAGATTGATCATCAAGGTACCGATGAGTACGCCCGAGACGATGCCGATGGTGGCCAGGCCCAGCGCCAGGTCGGCACCCTCCTCGAAACCCAGCTCGGCAAAGGTGTCTGCCATGCCAGCCGCCGTCCCATGCCCCCCTTCGAAACCGATCTCGATCAGCGCACCGGCCATGGGGTTCATGCCGAAGATGGGGGCTAGTACAAGAATCGCCAGGGTGAGACCCACCACGTACTGGCCCCAGGCCATGGTCTGGCCAACCACCACCTGCGGTCCGGCACGCATCCAGATGGTGCGCAGCCCGGGGATCGGCCGGCCGATGAACAGCGCCGCAAACACGACATTGATCAGCAGCCCCGGGAGGGCGGCCCAGCTCTCGAAGACGTACTCGGGGAATAGCCCCGCCGCGTTGTCGAAAGGGGCCGTGACGGCTCGTCCCAGTACCTCGGGGCCCAGCAGCAGCAGGATCAGCCCGCCGACCACGGAGCTGGGCAGGAACAAACGGCGGAGCCAGGGGGAAAAGTTGCGCAGGACGTTGCTTGCCAGCAGCACCAGCGAGACGAGTACCAGGGCAATGAAAAGCTCACCCACCGTCATGGTCATGTCGTTATCCCTCCTTGGGCTTGCTTCCGTTTGCCACGAATGACTGGGTTCAGCTTAGCCGAAATCCGCCACTGGCCAAGCCGAGTGCCGAGAGGTAAGCCACTGCCTGGACATGGCTCGGGGTTCGCCATTGGCGCTGGGCATGCCAGTATGGTTAGGTCGAATTTCGAGGGACGCCCTTCATGACCCGACTGTTCAAGAAGCACTACCATCCGGCCGGTACGGCCCCGGGTACCCTGCGCGAGCTGACGCTTGAGCAGGCAGGTCTGCTTGGCCCTGCCACGTTTTACCTGGCCCGCCGCGAGGCGGGGCGCTGGGGCGCGATGCAGGAGATTCCGGTCACGGAGATCCCCGAGGCCGCTGCGGAGGGGCCATTATGCTGGCTGCATGTGCAGGGGCTGCCCAAGGCCGAGGAGCTGGAGCTGCTTGGCGAGCGGGTGGGCCTGCATCCACTCGCCCAGGAGGATATCCTCAACGGTGGCCAACGGCCCAAGGTCGAGCGCTTCGATGATGCGCTGGTCGTCATTCTCGGCATTCCTGAACTCGACGAAGAGGGAGACCTGCACCTCTACCAGCTCTCCCTGTTCATGGGTGCCAGCATCGTCGTCAGTGTGATGGGGGAAACCCTGGACCCCTTCGTGGTCTTTCGGCGGCGGCTCAAGGAGAGCGGAGGGCGCGCCCTGGGCGAGCCCGACGATCTTCTCTACGGAATGCTCGATGCTGCCGTCGATCACGCCTTCCCGGTGCTCGACAGTGTAGGCGAGCGCATCGAGGAGATGGAGGTCGAGATCCTCAACCATCCCGACAGCTCGACGCTGGAGCGCCTGCATGGCCTGAAGCGTGAGCTGATCATGCTGCGACGCTATCTCTGGCCCACCCGTGAAGTGATCAACCAACTGCTGCGCGATCACGACGATCTCTTCACCCCCGATACGCGGCTGTGGATGCGCGACGTCTATGACCATACCGTGCAGGTCATCGATCTTGTGGAAAGCTATCGCGACATGACGGCGAGCCTGCTCGACGTCTATCTTTCCAGCATGAGCCATCGGCTCAACGAGAGCATGCGCACCCTGACCATCATCGCTACCGTGTTCATGCCGCTGACCTTCATCGTCGGGGTGTATGGTATGAATTTCGAGAACCCCGTCAGTCCATTCGCCATGCCTGAGCTTGGCTGGTACTGGGGCTATCCCATGGTGTGGGGCGTGATGCTCGCAGTGGCCGTCGGCATGGTGGTCTGGTTCAAGCGCAAGCGCTGGTTCTAGGCGCTGCAAGAAAGGGCCTTCATGGAGCTGCTCGTCGAGATACGCCACTACCCCGACCGCGTGTTGACCGACCGCCACGGGTTTCACCAGCTGTTGCTGGGGCTCGATGGTGCGCTGGAACTCGAGTCGGCAGGGCGGCTCATGCACGTGACGCGCGGCGTGCTGGCCCCGGTTGCCAGTGGCGACGTGCACCACTACCTGGCGCCGGGAGACAACCGCGTGCTGGTGCTCGACTTGCCCGAGGCGTGGTGCGAGGCGTTGGCCTTCGAAGGGCTGATGCTGGGGCAGGCGCGGCGTTTGCCGGAGCAACTGGTGGCGCAAGGGAAGGGGCTTGGCGGCTCGGGCCAGGCGCTGGCCTGCTGGCTGCAGCAAGCGCTCGCCGCCGGTGGCCGCCGCTTGGCGCCGCCGCGGCTGAAGCTGCTCGAGCTGCTGCCCGCCATGCGCGGCGACCTGGCGCATCCTTGGCGCGTGGGTGAGATGGCCAGGAGTTGCCACCTGGCCGAGGCCGTCTTCGCCCGTCAGTTTCGCGCGCTGACCGGCCAATCGCCCCACGAGTGGCTGGTGCGCGAGCGCTTGGCACTGGCCCGCGAGCTGCTGCGAGCCGACAACGCTTCGCTCACCGAAGTGGCCCAGGCCTGCGGCTTTGCCGACAGCGCCCATTTTTCGAAGAGCTTCCGCCAGCGGCATGAGGTGTCGCCCAGCGAGTGGCGCCGGCTGGCGTTGGGGAAGGGCGCTGCATGCAAAGGTCAGGATTCGACAAGCGACCGCGACACCTGAAAGGCATGCTGGGACCTCGACGTTGTTGACGAGGTCATCGCATGTTCGCGCTCTCCCGCCGTCAGGCCACGGCCATCGGGGCCACCACCATTCTCAACTGGGCGCTGCTCGCCACCCTGACCCAGCTCTCCGGGCCGGTGCCGCCGTTCCTGCTCACCGGGCTGGCGTTCGGCATTGCCTTCCTGTGCTTTCTTGCCTGGAGTCTGTGGCGGCGTGAGTCGTTCGTCGCGCCGTTGCGCCAGGCCCCTTCGGTGTGGGCACTGGGTGTCGGCGGGCTGTTCGGTTATCACGCGCTCTATTTCGTCGCCCAGCAGAACGCACCGCCGGCCAACGCCGGGCTGATCAGCTATCTCTGGCCATTGTTGATCGTGCTGTTCGTCGGCCTGCTGCCGGGTGAGCGCCTGCTGCCCCGGCACGTGGTGGGCGGGCTGCTGGGCTTTGCCGGCGCGGCGCTGCTGATCGGTGGCGACCTGGGCGGTGGAGGTAGCGCGCTGGGCTATGGCGCGGCCTTCGCCTGCGCCTTGGTGTGGAGCGGCTACTCGGTGTTATCGCGGGCCAAGAAGGCGGTGCCAACCAGTGCCGTGGGGGGCTTCTGCCTGGTCACGGCACTGTTGGCCTTCGCCTGCCACGGCCTGTTCGAGGCAACGCGCTGGCCCCAGGGCATCGAGTGGCTGGGCGTGGTTGGGCTGGGCCTGGGGCCGGTGGGCAGTGCCTTCTTCACCTGGGACATCGGCGTCAAGCATGGCGACCTGCACCTGCTCGGACTGCTGGCCTACGCCACGCCGTTGCTCTCGACCCTGGTGCTGATCGTAGCCGGCTACGCCGAGGCCACGCCGCTGCTGGCTCTGGCGGCAGGTGTAATCACCCTGGGCATGCTGATTGGTAGCGGTGCGTTTTCCCGGCGAGCACCTGCCCCCGCCTGACTCGTCACGCTTTGTCGCTTCTGCCTCGTGCTCTTCTGGCGCGGCGCTTCTCAGCGGTGGAGACCGGGCGAAAGCCGTCGCCGAACACGGCATTGAGGTCGAAGGTGGAGTGCTTGCCGATGGCATCGAAGTTTTGTTCGAGCCACAGCTCGGCCCAGTCGCGGCCCTGGCGATACAGCCGCGAGACGAAATCCCACTGGGCGTTGAGCTTGCTCGAGGCGGAGAGCTGTTCCACCTCTTGCTCGGCGTGGATCAGGTGCAGGCGCATGGAACGGTAGCGCTCCACCTCGAGGCCTTCGGCGTCGATCAACTGCTGCAGCAACTGAATGCTGCGCAGCTCCTTGATCAAGCTGGAGTTGAAGGTGATTTCATTGATGCGATTGACGATGTCGCGGGCGCTGTCCGGCAACCGGTTGCGCACCAGAGGATTGACCTGGACCACCACCAGGTCCTGGCAGTCGAGGTTGTCGACCAGTGGGAACAGCGCCGGGTTGCCACTATAGCCGCCGTCCCAGTAGGCCTCGCCGTCAATCATCACGGCAGGGAACATGAACGGCAGGCAAGCCGAGGCCATCACCGTATCCACCGTGATCTCCGGCTGGCGAAAGATCTTGGCCCGCCCGGTGCGCACGTTGGTGGCGGTGACGTACACCTGGGTCTTGCGACAGGCGTTGACTCGTTCGAAGTCGACCAGCTCGCATACCAGGTCGCGTAGTGGATTGAAGCCCAGGGGGTTGAGCTTGGCCGGTGCGACGAGCTGGGTCAGGCTCTCGAACATCAGGTAGCTGGGCGAGTAGTCGAGGCTGCCGGTGCCCGTCAGCCAGTCCCATGGCGTGGGCTGGATGGGCGAGAAGCGTGCCGCCTCGCTGACCCCACGCCAAAAGTTGCCAAGCGCCTCACGCGCTCCCTGGCGGCCGCCGCGGTGCAGACCATCGGCCAGCACCACGGCGTTCATTGCCCCGGCGCTGGTGCCGCTGACGCCATCTATCTCCAGCCGTTCTTCTTCCAGCAACCGATCAAGTACGCCCCAGGTCAATGCGCCGTGAGAGCCGCCTCCCTGAAGCGCGAGGTCGATGTGCTTGCATTCTGCCTTGGGCATGCCAACTCCTGTGTCGTCGATGTTGCGTTGCAGTGTAGGAGGCTCATGCGAGCCTCGCCTGTTCGAGATGAACGGGCGAGACCTCCGTCGCGAGAGAACCGATCGGGCTTGCACTAAAGTCTAAGGAGGTTGATAATGTGAAAAATGTTTCCATAAACACGCCGGAGGCGGTTCCTCAGGAGCCGTAACGAGCCATGACCACACTGCGTTTCTCCACCATCTGGGATCTTCCGCTGGCTACCCGTCGCGAGGCCGACGAAACCCCGGCCGCGCCGACTACCGAGCGTTTCCTGACCATCTGGGACAGCCCGCGTCTCACCACGTCGGCCAAGGGCAAGCGATCCCCGCGCAAGCTTTCCAAATTCTACCTCTGACGCACCGAAGCCTCGCCGCAAGCGGGGCGCCGATACCAGGCAAAGCACCCATGCCGTTTGGCATGGGTGCTTTGCCTTGCGCCGTGCGTGATTGTCGGCGTGCCCGCGTTCATGAGCCGCTTGGGCTATCGGCAGCGTGCAGCTTGGCCAGGGTATTGACCAGCCGCTGACAAAGAGCGTCCAGGCGCTCGCGCTGGCTTTCGTCCGCCAGCTCGTCGTTCTCGTTGAAGGCCTGGGCAGCACGCGGCACGGCCAGCGGGCTGGGGAGCACGGTAACGCCGAGGTTGCTGAGCAGTTGGCGGATCAGCGCCAGGCTGCGCATGCCGCCCAGTGCGCCTGGTGAAGCGGAGACCACCGCCGCCACCTGATCGGCGAACAGGGCCAAACCGCTGCGCTCGCCGTCCGAGCGCGACATCCAGTCCAGCGTATTCTTCATCAGTGGCGTGATGAAGCCGTTGTATTCCGGCGAGGCCAGCAGCAGGCCTTGATGCTCATCCAGCAGCTCCTGGAGGCGGCGGGCATTGGCGGGCAGGCCCTCGCGGCTTTCGAGGTCGCCATCGTAGAGCGGCAGGGGATAGTCACGCAGATCGATGAAGGTCGCCTGGCCGCCGGCATGCTCGACCCGTTCGGCGGCCAGGCGGGCAAGGCGCTTGTTGAAGGATTTCTCTCTGGCGCTGCCGGCGAAGACCAGAATGCGCGGAGGGTTGGAAGTCGTCATGGGCGAAGCGTTCCTCTTGCCGGTTGTTGTCGGTGTTTCTCGGGATTGTCATTCCTGCCAGGGCAGGGGTGGCGGCTCCAGGCGCTTGCCGTCGAACTGGGGGATGCTGCCGAAGCGTTCGCTGCCGGCTTCCCAGTCGCGCTGGGCCTCGATGACCTCGGCCTTGCTGTGACCGACGAAGTTCCACCAGATCAGGATTTCCTCGCCCAGCGGTTCGCCGCCGACCAGGATCGCGCGTCCGCCTGGCGGTAGCTCGAGAGCGAACTGGCTGCGTCCACGGCCCAGATAGGCCAGCTCGTTGGTGGCGAAGCGTTCGCCTTCGATGACGAGCTCGCCTTCCAGCGGCAGCAGGCCGTATTCGAAGTCCTCGCGCAGCGGCAGTTCCAGTGAGCCGCCAGAGGTCGCCGCCAGGTCCAGGCCCACCAGTGGCGAGAAAGCCAACGTTGGTGCCCGCTGGCCGGCGAACTCGCCGGTCAGCAGGGTCAGCTCGAAGCCCCCTTCGTGCCACTGGGGTAACTGCGGGTAGTGATCGAAGCGTGGCTCGGTCTGGCGGTGGGCTTCGGGCAGGGCGATCCATAGCTGGGCGGCATGCAGGTGTGACTCGCCGGGTACCGACTCTTCGGTATGGCTGATCCCGCGACCGGCCGTCATCAGGTTGACCTGGCCGGGGCGAATCACCTGCTCGTTGCCCAGACTGTCGCGATGCAGGACTTCTCCCTCGATCATCCAGGTGAAGGTCTGCAGGCCGATGTGCGGGTGGGGACCGACGCGCAGGCCTCGCGAGTCGCCCTTGAATACCGCCGGGCCGGCATGATCGAGAAAGCACCAGGCACCGATCAGCCGTCGATGGCGTGAGGGCAGCACACGGTTGACGGGAATGCCGCCGACGTCGGCCGTGCGCGGTGCGACATGCTGTACTTGGCGCTTGCCATCGACGATGGGGCAGTCCAGCGAGGAGGAGAGATCGGCTTCGTTGACGAGGTTGCTCATTGTCGTTTTTCCAGGAAGAACGAAGTGGGTGGGCGGTCAGGCTTGTTTCAGCATAGGTTCTCGCTTGCCGCACTGCCCGTCGGGGGTGGCCATGCCTCAACGAAACAGCCAGGGCGCTACCAGTTTCACCACCCGGGGCATGACGACGTAGACCACCAGCGCGACGATGGTGGCGGCGACCAGCCCGTGACGGATCCCCCAGGTGTCGAGCAGCGGCAGCAGGCCGAAGAGCGGCAGCCAGAGCAGCGGCACGATCATGGTCAGCGGCCAGATCACCGCCGTGGTTACCAGCCACTGTTTCCAGCGCGTCGGCTGCTTGCTGGCGGGTGTCGGCGGGGTGAACCAGTAGTCGATGCCGCTGACGATCTCCACCCGCTCGGCCTGTTGCAGGTCGGGCTGGATGGTTCCCATCAGTTCGCGGCGCTCGGGGGACTCCCGCCAACGCCGGGCGTCGGCGTCGCTGGCGAAGCGCACGGCGATCTCGTAGTCGTGATGGCCTTCGGGAGGACGCAGGATATGCACCCCCTGGTGGCCGGGGAAGCGGCCGGCCGCCTCGATGATCTGGCGCAGCCAGGTCTCGTAGCGATCCCTGGCCTCAGGCCTGACCCGATGGTGGATCTGGATGGTTGCCCCCTCGCAGTGAGCCGAGGGGGCGGGGTCGGATACGGACATGGGGAGCCTCCATGGCGGTGAGTGGTAAGTGGACTAGAGCCCGGCAGAAGCCGGGCCCTTTTGCCTCAACGCTTGTGCGCCAGGCTCTGCTGCTCGTAGCTCTGGATCAGGTTGGCGTAGGCGGGCAGGTGGCCGGCCAGCAGGCCGCCGAAGCCCTCGATGTCGTTGCGCCAGTCGCGGTGCAGTTCGCAACCCACCCCGAACCAGGTCATCAACTGGGCACCGGCTTGGGACATGCGGTCCCAGGCGGCGTCCCGGGTGGTTTGGTTGAAGGTGCCGGAAGCGTCGGTGACGACGAATACTTCATAGCCTTCTTCCAGGGCCGAGAGTACCGGGAAGGCCACGCATACCTCGGTCACCACCCCAGCGACCAGCAGTTGCTTCTTGCCGGTGGCCTTGACCGCCGCCACGAATTCCTCGTTGTCCCAGGCGTTGATCTGACCGGGGCGGGCGAAGTAGGGCGCATCGGGGAAGGCTGCCTTGAGTTCGGGCACCATCGGTCCATTGGGGCCGTCTTCGAAGCTGGTGGTGAGGATGGTGGGGATCTCGAAGAACTTGGCGATGTCGGCCAAGGCCAGCACGTTGTTCTTGAAGTCGTCGGGGCTGAAGTCGCGCACCAGCGAGAGCAGGCCGGACTGATGGTCGACCATCAGCAGGGCAACATCGTCCTTGTTCAGGCGGTTGTAGGAATAGGACATCTCGTTTCTCCTTGGCTTTCTCGAGTGAAGCGCCCGGCAGCGAGACCGGGCGTGGTTGGCTGCGGCAGGGCCGCTAGCCCTCCAGGCGGCCGAACTTGCCGGCCTGGAATTCGGCAAAGGCCTGGTGAATTTCCGCCTCGCTGTTCATCACGAAGGGACCGTAGCCCACCACCGGCTCGGCGATCGGCTCTCCGCCAAGCAGCAGCAGCTTGGCGTCGCTGTTGGCCTCGAGACGTATCTCGTCGCCCTGGCGCTGGAAGGCCACCACGGCTTCTTCACGGACGACAGCGTCGCCGTTGACCTGCACGGTCCCTTCGAGCACCACCAGCAGCGTGGTGTGGCCTTCGGGAACTCTCAGGGTGGTCTCGGTACCCGGTTCAAGCCGCAGGTCCCAGACCTCGATCGGGGTGAAGGTATGAGCCGGGCCTCGGTGCCCGCGATACTCACCGGCAATCACCCGCAGCTCCCCGGCCCGCTGCGGAAGCGCGACCCGCGGGATATCGGCATCGAGCAGCGTCTGGTAGGCCGCCGGCGCCGACTTGTGCTTGGCCGGCAGATTGACCCACAGCTGCACCATTTCCAGGGTGCCGCCCTGCTGCGTGAAGTTGCCGGAATGAAACTCCTCGTGAATGATGCCTGCCCCGGCGGTCATCCACTGGACGTCCCCTTCGCCGATACGCCCGCCGCTGCCGGTGGAGTCGCGATGTTCCAGCTCGCCCTTGTAGACCAGGGTCACGGTCTCGAAGCCACGGTGTGGGTGTGCACCGACGCCGCGGGGGCGGCTTGCCGGGGCGAAGTCGTGGGGACCGGCATGGTCGAGCAGCAGGAAGGGGCTGAGGTGATCGGCGCCCAGGCGGTCATAAGAGAACAGGGAGCGGACGGGGAAGCCGTCGCCGACCCAGTGGCCGCGGGGGGCGCCATAGATGCCGTGGATCTTCTTCATGGTCTAGCTCCTGCTTGAACTGGGCTTTAGCCCGATACAGGAAGCTTATGCAGGGAACGAACGTGGCAGTAGAGGGTATAATTCACACTCTGCGTTCTATAAACAGGACAGTAAGGGGCGAAGCGACATGCAGGATCTCAACGATCTCTACTACTTCGTGCAGGTAGTGAATCATGGCGGTTTCGCCCCGGCCGGACGCGCCCTGGGCATTCCCAAGTCCAAGCTGAGCCGGCGTATCGCCATGCTGGAGGCGCGGTTGGGCACGCGGCTGATTCATCGCTCGACGCGCCATCTGTCGGTTACCGAGCTGGGCCAGGCCTACTACCGTCACTGCGTGGCGATGCTGGTGGAGGCGGAGGCCGCCGAGGAACTGATCCAACGCAACCTGGCGCTACCGCGGGGCACGGTGCGGCTGAGCTGTCCGCCGAGCCTGCTGCACTACCTGATCACCCCGCTGCTGGTGCGCTTCATGGCGCAGTGCCCCGACGTGGAGGTGCAGGTGGAGGCCACCAGTCGACGGGTAGACGTGATCAGGGAGGGCTTCGACATGGCCATTCGGGTGCGTTTTCCGCCGCTCGAGGACAGCGACCTCTCGATGAAGGTGTTGTCGCGCAGCCCCCAGCGTCTGATGGCGGCGCCGGTGCTCTTCGAGAAGCGGCAGAGGCCGCAGGTGCCGGGGACCTGGCGGGATTGCCCAGCCTCGATTTCGACCAGATCGACAGGCAGCACCTTTGGGTACTCGATGGACCGGATGGCGCGACCGCCCGGATTCGTCACCAACCACGGCTGGTCACCGATAATGCCGAGACGCTGCATCAGGCTGCGCTTGCGGGCCTGGGCGTGGTCAAGCTGGCGCTGCTGGTGGCAGGACAAGACCTGAAGGCGGGGCGCCTCATCGACGTGCTACCCGGCTGGGAACCGCGGGGAGGGATCCTGCATGCCGTCTTTCCGTCGCGGCGCGGCGTACTTCCCGCAGTGCGGGCATTGCTCGACTTCCTGGCCGAGAATATCGCCGAGATCGACTTTACCAGCCAAACCGCCCTGGCCGTGGCGATGAATGAAGAAGGGGCATGATGCTACGCTCGCTCAGCACAGCCGCGTGCCGAGCAACAGCAGCGAGGCGTCGGCGTTCTGCCAGCCCCACCACACCAGGGCCAGGGCGACACCGAGTGCCAGTAAGGCGGCAAGTTTCACCAATGGGTAATGCATCATGCCTGGGCCTCTCGGGGGACAGGGCGCTTGATCGGTGCCTCGCTGATGAACCAGTGCAGCAGCGCCGCCGCCACCGAAAGCAGGATGGCTAGCTTCCATACCACATCATAGTCGCCGTGAAGGTCGTAGAGCATGCCACCGAGCCACACGCCGGTGAACGAGCCGACCTGATGGAACAGGAAGACGATGCCGCCGAGCATGGAGAGGTGGCGCACGCCGAACACAGCGGCCACGATGCCGTTGGTCAGCGGCACCGTGGAGAGCCACAGCAGGCCGATGGCGATGCCGAACAGATAGGCGCTGGCGGGGCTCAGCGGCAGGAAGACGAAGGCCGCGATCACTGCGCCGCGGGCGAGATAGAGCCAACTGAGCAGGCGCGGCTTGGAGTAGAGCCCTCCCAGCCAGCCGGCGGCGTAGGTGCCGAAGATGTTGAACAGGCCCACCAGGGCCAGGGTAGTGCTGCCTACTTGTACGGCCAGCCCGTTATCGAACAGGTAGCCGGGCAGGTGCACACCGATGAACACCACTTGGAAGCCACACACGAAGAAACCCAGGCACAGCAGCCAGAAGCCGCGATGGCCGGCGGCCTCGTCCAGCGCCCCGCGAAGCGAGAGATCGCTGGCTTGGCGGGCCGAGGGGCGGTCCTTCAGCATGGCGCCGAGCGGTACCATCATGGCCGCCAGGGCGCCCATCGCCAGCAGCGCGGCAGACCAGCCGAGCCAGCCGAGCAGGCCCAGGGTACCCGGTAGCATGGCGAACTGGCCGAACGAGCCCGCCGCGCTGACGATACCCATGGCCATGCTGCGTTTCTCGGGTGCCACGGCGCGGCCTACGGCGCCGAGGATCACCGAGAAGGTGGTACCCGAGAGCCCCAGGCCGATCAGCAGCCCGGCGGAGAGCGACATGCCCAGCGCCGATTCGGAAAGCCCCATGAACAGCAGGCCGAGGGCATAGAGAATGCCGCCGATGGCAACCACCCGGGCCGCACCGAAGCGGTCGGCCAGAGCGCCGGTGAAGGGCTGGGCAAACCCCCAGACCAGGTTCTGCAACGCCAGGGCAAAGGCGAACACTTCGCGTCCCCAGCCCAGCTCGCTGCTCATCGGCTCGAGGAACAGGCCAAAACCATGGCGCAGCCCCATGGCCAGGGAGATGACCAGACTGCCGAGCAGGATCAGTAGCAGCGAGTGACGACGAAGGGCGTCCATGGTGACGGGCCTGTTTGCAGACTAATGAATACGGCACTATCGCGCTTTCTCAACACGCTGGCAATGTCGCCAATCGGCGACTCGACTGTTGCCGCCGTGCCACATGTGTAAAGGCAGTGTGATTCGCTATCATGAACAGTGTTCGACAACTTTGGAGATCCACCATGTCACGGCGCCTGTTGATTCCTTTCCTTCTCGTCCTTGCCGCCACGCTGGTGGCGGGTTGCAGCTACCAGCCGGCACGTATCAAGTCCGAGCCGCTGATCGTCATCGACGATGGTCGTGGCGGCCATGGCGGAAGCTTCTGTCCGCCGGGGCAGGCGAAGAAGGGCCGCTGCTGAGTCAGTGCATCGCCAAGACACACTAGACTGACCAGTTGTACCCATAACGACTTCGAACGGGAACCGAAGGGGCGTTTGGAGTTCTTGCCCAGAGAGGTGAATTGCCATGAAAACGTCCCTGCGCTTGCTCACCCTGGCTTTTCTGCCTGCCATGCTGGTTTTGGCCGGCTGTAGCTACTCGCCGGCCCGGATCACCCCGGAGCCATTGGTCGTGGTCGATGGCGGTCATCGTCATTATCACGACGACAAGCACCGCTACCGGCACCGGGATCGCTACGTCGAGCGTCATTACTACTATGACGACCGCCGCTATCGGGATCGCCATCATCACCGAGGTGGCTTCTGCCCGCCCGGCTTGAGGATGCAAGGCCGCTGCTGAATGAACCCGGTTTCCTGCCGTCGCTCGGCAGGGTAGGGTGGTAGCTTCCCTGACCGAGCGGACTCCAAGAAACCGTCATGTCTCTACTCGACCTGCGTACCTGCAACCTGGGGCAGGAGCACATCGCTCATGATCACGCGCACCATCAGTTGATTCTGGCGACCTGCGGCAGCACCGAACTCGAGGTCGCGGGCCTCGGCGATCGCGTTACCGGTGGGCGTGGCTGCCTGATTCCCTGCTCCTTTCATCACGAATACGAAGGCGATGGCTGCAATCGTACGCTGGTGCTCGATGTGCCGTTGGCTGCGGTAACGGAGATGCGTGATGGCGAGGGCCTGCAGCGTCTGTTCGAGCGCCCGCGTTTCTTCACCGTACCCGCTCGTCTCAGCCGGTTGGCCACTACCCTGATGGCTCAGTTGGAGCAGTTTCCGGCACTTCATAGCGAGATTGCCGCACTGCTGCTGCGGGCGATCTACCTGCATCTCGAGAGTGAGGCATCCGCTCCTGCGCCGGTTTCCCGGCGACGCCCCCTTGAACGAATCGACATCGGCCGCCTCGATGCCTGGATCGACCGGCACCTTGCCGAAGAGATCCGGGTCGAGCGGTTGGCGGCGCTGTGCGCACTCAGCCCAGGTCACTTCCATGCGCTGTTTCGCGAGCTGATGGGGATCACGCCGCTGGCCCACGTGCAGCAGCGTCGTCTGGAGCACGCCCGTGCCTTGGTCCGACATAGCGATCTGAGCCTGGGGCATATTGCGGCCCTGGTCGGCTTCCGTGACCAGGGTAGCTTCAGCCGGGCCTACCGCCGTCATTTCGATGGCACTCCCTCACAGGAGCGTCGCCATACCGAGGCAACTGCCGAGTCTGGGGCAAGTCTTCATGAGTTGCGGGCAAGCATTGCCCCTTCGCACGTTCTAGTCTGACGGTAAACGTCACTGCCTTGTCTGGCTTAGTACGTCAGCGTCGCGTCGCCAAGGAACCAAGATGAAACTCTTCTACCATCCTGACCAGGAGGCTCACGCTCCTGCCTCTTTCCTGGTTCGTGGCCAGCTCACCTCGTCCCCCGAGGGGCCGGTGCGTGCCGAACTGTTGGCCAAGGGCCTGGCAGCAGCGGGCCTTGCCCTGCATGAACCCGATGATGTCGATAGCCCGCGGCTGCGCAGCCGTCTGGCCCGGATCCATACCCCACGCTACCTGAGTTTCCTCGAGACCATCCACGCCCGCTGGCGTGAGATGCCGGGAGCCTCCGAGCTGGTAATGCCCAACGTGCACCCATGCGGTGGTGGGCACCACTACCCACGTCATCCGGTAGGCCAGGCGGGCTGGCACCTGCACGACATGGCGTGCCCCATCGCCGCCGGCAGCTTCCGCGGTATTCTGGCCAGCGCGGCCACCGCCCAGGCGGCAGCCGAGGCGCTGATCGGCGGACATGGCACCACCTATGCGCTGTGTCGGCCGCCGGGCCACCATGCCGGGCCGGACCGGGCGGGCGGCTTCTGCTTTCTCAATAACTCGGCGTTGGCGGCAACCGTGCTGCGCGAGCATTTCTCGCGGGTCGCAATACTCGACATCGACCTTCATCACGGTAACGGTACCCAGGACATCTTCTATTACCGGGGCGATGTCTGGACCGGCTCGCTGCATGTCGACCCGGCCGATTTCTATCCCTTCTTCTGGGGCGGGGCCAACGAGGAGGGCATGGGCGAGGGGCTGGGCGCCAACGTCAACCTGCCGCTGCCATTGGGCAGCGATGGCGTCGCCTTCCTCGAGGCGCTGGAGGTGTTGATCGCCCGCATGGAAGCGTTTCGTCCCGAGGCGGTAGTGATCGCGCTGGGATTGGACGCCCATCGCGACGATCCCCTGGCCGGCATGACGCTCGAGACCGCGAATTTCGAAGCGGTCGGCCGGCGCTTGGGCCAGCTGGCCCGGCCCGTCGTGCTGGTACAGGAGGGCGGCTATCCCACCGAGCACCTGGGCGACAACCTGGCCGTCTTCATGAATGGCTTCAGCGGCGGCTGACGTGAGGCCGCGGACGTGCAAGTATTCGCTGTTCGACCCAACTCACCTCCATCGAGAGAGACGACATGACCATTCAGTACCATCACAGCAATGCCCGCATGAGCCAGATCGCCGTGCACAACGGAACCGTCTACCTGGCCGGCCAGGTACCGAGTGACGCCACCGCCGACATGCGTGGCCAGACCGAGCAGGTCCTGGCACGTATTGACGAGCTGCTGGCCGAGGCCGGCAGCTCCAAGGAGCACCTGATCTCGGCCCAGGTGTGGGTCACCGACATGGCGGAGTTCGACCAGATGAACGCGGCCTGGGAAGCCTGGGTCGTGCCGGGCCGCCCGCCGGTGCGCGCCGCCCTCGAGGCCAAGTTGGCCAAGCCCGAATGGAAGGTCGAGATCATGGTGGTCGCGGCCCTGCCGGAGGCTTGAGATGCGCATCGTCACCGCCGCGGAAGTTGCCGGCGCGCTGCCCTGGCCGGCACTGGTCGAGCGCTTGGCACTGACGTTCCGTGAGGGCGTGGAATCACCGCCGCGCCATCATCATGCCATGCAGCGGCCCGACGGCGAGGCCACCATGCTGCTGATGCCGGCCTGGGAACGGGCCGGCTACATCGGCGTGAAGATGGTCAATGTCTTTCCGCAGAATGCCGACCATGGCCTGCCGGCCATTGCCGGTGTCTACCTGCTCAGCGAGGGCGCCCATGGGCGCCCGCTTGCCTGCCTCGATGGCAGCGAGCTGACCCGTCGTCGCACCGCGGCGGCCTCGGCCCTGGCGGCCCGCGAGCTGGCCAGGGAAGATGCCGAGACCCTGCTGGTGGTAGGCACCGGCAAGCTGGCACCCATGGTGATCGAGGCGCACGCCTCGGTGCGGCCCATCAAGCGAGTGCGAATCTGGGGCCGCAATCCGGAGAAGGCACGCCAGCTGGCCGCCGCGTATGCCGACAGGTTCGATTGTGCTGCGGTCGAGGATCTCGAGACGGCTGCCCGTGAAGCCGACCTGATCAGCTGCGTGACGCTCTCCAGCGAACCGTTGATACGCGGGGAGTGGCTCGCGCCCGGCACCCATCTCGACCTGATCGGCGCGTTTCGTCCCAGCATGCGCGAAACCGACGCCGAGTGCCTGCGCCGTGGCGAGGTATTCGTCGATACCTATGCCGGCGCCCGGGGCGAGGCGGGCGACATTCTCCAGGCGATCGATGAAGGCGCGTTCGCTTTCGACGACATTGTCGCCGAACTGGCGGAGCTGCTGCGTGGCGAGAAGCCCGGGCGCAGCTCGAACGCTGCCATCACCGTATTCAAGTCGGTCGGCGCCTCGCTGGAAGATCTGGGGGCGGCCATCGAAGTCTGGGAACAGTTGGAGAAGCCTGCATGAAGGAGAAGCGTCGAACAGGCTTTTTCTGGCACGAGCGCTGCTTCTGGCATGATCCTGGCGCCATCGGCGTATTCTCGGCGCCCGGTGAGTTCCTGCAGCCACAGCCCGCCTCGGAAAGCCCCGAGAGCAAGCGCCGGCTGAAGAACCTGCTCGAGGTATCGGGCCTGATCGACGAGCTCGACGTGCGCAAGGCGCCGCCGGCAAGCCGCGAGGATCTGGCGCGGTTTCATACCGGGCGCTACCTGGACGAACTCGAGGAGGGTGCCCTGACCCGGGGCGGCGATGCCGGTGAATGCGCACCCTACACGCCGGGCAGCCTGGCAGCGGCGAAACAATCGGCGGGCCTGGCAATCGCTGCGGTGGAGGCGGTGGCCAGCGGTGAGCTACCCAACGCCTATGCCCTGTGCCGGCCGCCGGGTCACCATGCCGAAGCCGATCGCGGGCGCGGTTTCTGCCTGCTCGGCAACGTTCCGGTAGCTGTGATGCGAGCCCGGGCGCTGGGTCATGCCCGGCGCATAGCGATTCTCGACTGGGACGTACACCACGGCAACGGCCAGCAGGACGCCTTCTATGACGACCCCGACGTGCTGACCGTGTCGATTCACCAGGCCGGCAATTATCCGTTGGACAGCGGCTTCTTCGAGGAGCTGGGCGAAGGGGCGGGGCATGGTGCCAACCTCAACCTGCCGATGCCTCCCGGCAGCGGCATCGGCGCCTATCGCTACGCCATGCAGGAGCTGGTGCTGCCCGCCATCGGCGGCTTCGCTCCCGACCTCATCGTGGTGGCCTGCGGCTATGACGCCTGCGGCAAGGACCCGCTGGGCAAGATGATGCTCAACAGCTCGGCCTTCGCCGCCATGACCCAGCAGCTCAAGGCCCTGGCCGAGCGCATCAGCGACGGCAAGCTGGTCATGATCCACGAGGGCGGCTATTCCGAGGGCTACGTGCCGATGTGCGGCCATGCGGTGATTCAGCAGCTGGCCGGCAGTCGCACCCAGGTACCCGACCCCCAGAACGACGAGATTGCCGCTTGGGCCTACCAATCGTTGCAACCTCACCAGCGTGCCCTGATCGATGGCTGGCGTGACCAGTGGCTGCGCGTTGCTCCACTCTGAACCGATAGAGGAAGACATGACTCCACTCTACGATAGAGATGGCTGGCTATGGCTGGACGGCGAGTGGCAGCCATGGCGCGAGGCCCAGACCCACCTGCTGACTCACACCCTGCACTACGGCATGGGCTGCTTCGAGGGCGTGCGCGCCTATGCCGGAGAGCAGGGAACGCACCTGTTTCGCGTTGCCGAGCATACCCGGCGCCTGCTCGACAGTGCCCATGCGCTGGACATCCCGGTCGCCTTCGACGAAGCGGAGCTGATCGAGGCCCAGCGGCAATGCCTGGTACGCAACGAGCTGCGTAACGCTTATCTCAAGCCTACTGTGTTCTTTGGCGCCGAAGGGCTTGGACTGCGGGCCAAAGATCTTTCCGTGCACGTGATGATCGCTGCCTGGAACCTTGGCGACTACATCTCAGCGGAAGCGGCTTCGCTCGGCCTGCGGGCGCTGACCTCTTCCTGGGCACGCCACCACGTCAACATCAGCCTGTGCCGGGCCAAGACCAACGGCCACTACGTCAACTCCATGCTGGCGCTCAACACTGCCGTGAAGGCGGGCTTCGACGAGACGATCATGCTCGACCCCGAGGGCTACGTGGCCGAAGCATCCGCGGCGAACGTATTCCTGCTGCGCGACGGTGTGCTGCATACGCCGGAGGTTACCTCCTGCCTGCAGGGCATCACCCGCGACAGCGTGATTCAACTGGCACGCGATGTACTGGGCATCGAGGTGAGGGAGCGGCGCGTCACTCGCGACGAGCTGTATACCGCCGATGAAGCCTTCGTCACCGGCACCGCCGCTGAGATCCTGCCGCTGCGGGAGCTCGACGGAAGGCATGTCGGCGCGCGTGCCGGTGCACCCCTTCCGGCACAGCCGATCGCCGAGGATTCGGTCACGGCCCAGCTACAGGGTCTGTATCGAAGGGTCACCCGCGCCGAGCTGGATGACGGGCTGCATGTATTCGCGCCATGGCTGACGCCGGTCTAAGCCGTTTGTCTGGTCGGGTCCCGCCGCTCCGAGACACGCATCGCCTTGCATAGCTGCTAATATGGCCGCACCTCGGAGATAGTGGGATGAAATGGCTCAGACAATCGTAGGATTCTCGTTTAGTGTGCTGTTGGCGTTGGCCATGGCTTGGGGGGCTGCCGCACTGTGGTTTCGCTTGCCATGGTCGCGGAACAAGCGACGCCTGGCCGTGGCCTGTTGGGGAATTCTCGCCCTGGGGCTGTTGCTATTGGGGTTGCACGGGGAGTGGCTGGCGAACGCTACCCAACTGCTGCTGGTGAGCGCGCTCTTGACCTGGTGGTTTCGTTTGCAGCCCACCCACGATCGGCCCTGGTCCGATGACGTGGCCTACCTGGCCACCGGTGAGGTTCGGGACAACCAACTGACGCTGCATCACGTTCGCGACTTCGACTGGCGTACTCGCGACGAGGCCGAGGTGAGCTGGGAAGCGCGCAGCTACGATCTGGATCGCCTCGATTCGGTCGACATGATCGTATCCAGTTGGGGCCGCCCCGGGGTCGCCCATGTGATGATCTCGTTCGGCTTCGAAGGGGAGCGGTTCGTGGTTTTCTCGGTGGAGGTAAGACGCCTGAAGGGCGAGCGCTTCTCCGAGATTGGCGGTTTCTTCCGCCAATACGAGCTCGCCATCGTGGCGGCCGACGAGCGCGACGCGGTGGGCCTGCGCGCCAAGGTCCGCGGTGAACGGGTTTCACTGTTCCGCCTGACCATGTCGCGTAATGCCATGCGTTCGCTGCTGCTTGCCTACGTAGAGGAGGCCAATGCGCTGGCCGAATCCCCACGTTTCTACAATACCATTACCGCCAATTGCACCACGCTGATCTTCGCCATGGCACGGGAAATCGGGGCCCGCCTACCGCTGGACTACCGCCTGCTGGTGACTGACAGGTTGCCGGGATATGCGTTCAAGGTCGGTGGGCTGTGGCCTGGTTATACGTTGCCCGAGCTGGAGGCGAGCGGAAGAATCGACGAGCAGGCGCGCCAGGTGCATCGCGACCCCGCATACTCCCGACTCATCCGCCGGAGCGTGCCGGGTTGGGCGCCATCCGAGGAACGGCAACTAGCCCGAAACAGCTAGTCCGAACCGCTAGCTCGAAACCGCTAGCCACAAACAAAGAGCGCCACGGGCACGAGGCCTCGTGGCGCATGTCTCCCTGGGCATGGTCCATCATGCCGACTTTCCTGCACCGGCTTCCTGCCCGGTCGCATCCGTGTCGCAGCTCGACAGTATCCCTTGTCTTTCCCCCTGCCGGGGCATGAGCCTTTATCTCATCGACAAGTGACATCGCCGTGACGGCGCGGTGATAAAAGGTCGATAAAGGCATATCGAAGCCTAGTCGCCCGTGGCGGATTCTTCCAGCGAGCGAAGCAGGCCCCGCAGCAGCGACAGCTCCTTGCGATTGGGCTGAGCCCGGGCGAACAACGCTTGCAGCTGGGCCTCGGTGCGCGCATGGGGCTGGGTCAGGAAACCGCTGGCCTGCATCACCCGGCTCAGGTGGGCGTGGAAGTGGTCGAGCTGCTCTCGGGTCGGCTGGCGCTCCTCGGCCGGCCGCGAGTGGCGAAACTCGCTTTCGGGACGTAGGCGCCAAGCCTTGAACGTTTCGTAGGCGAGCACCTGAACCGCCTGGGAGAGATTGAGGATGCCGTAATCGGGATTGGCCGGGATGCTGACCTGATGGCTGCAACAGCGAATCTCGTCATTGGTCAGGCCGAAGCGCTCGCGACCGAACACCAGGGCTACCGGATCGTCTGCCGCATGGGAGACGAGTTCACGGGCCATTGCCTCGGGTTCATCGAAGTGGGGCAGGGGCAGGCTGCGCAGCCGGGCGCTGGCCCCCACCACCTGTACGCAGTCGGCTACCGCCTCTTCCAGCGAGGTCACTACTCGGGCACCGTCGACCACGTCCTCGGCGCCTGCGGCCAGACGCGAAGCCTCGCTATCGGGATAGCAGCGTGGGTTGACCAGCACCAGGTCGGTCAGGCCCATGGTCTTCATGGCCCGTGCCGAGGCACCGATGTTGCCGGGGTGGTAGGTCTGGACGAGGACGATACGTATGTTCGATAGCATCTGGACGTTCTGTGCCGGGAAACGGTGGGTAGTGTACTTTGGGCTACGGGCTACGGGCTACGGGCTACGGGCTACGGGCTACGGGCTACGGGCTACGGGCTACGGGCGGCAGCAGGAAGCGTAAGCCGCAGGGTGCGGAAATCGCAAGGTAAGGTACCCTCCGGCCAAACAAAACCCCTGCCGGTTTCCCGGCAGGGGTTGAGTCAGGCGGGTGCCTGGAGTTGGTCAGGGCCGGCTTACATCATGCCGCCCATGCCACCCATTCCACCCATGCCGCCCATGTCCGGGCCGCCTTCCTTCTCTTCCGGATCGTCGGCGATCATGCACTCGGTGGTGATCATGAGGCCAGCCACGGAACCGGCGGACTGCAGCGCAGTACGGGTCACCTTGGCCGGATCCAGCACACCCATCTCGAACAGGTCGCCGAACTCGCCAGTCTGGGCGTTGTAGCCGAAGTTGCCCTGGCCAGCCTTCACCTCGTTGAGGATCACGGAGGCTTCCTGACCGGCGTTGGTCACGATCTGACGCAGCGGGGACTCCATGGCGCGCAGCGCGATGGCGATACCGTGGGTCTGGTCCTCGTTCTCGCCCTTGAGGTCCTTGATCTTGGTCAGCACGCGCACCAGGGCGGTACCGCCGCCAGGCACCACGCCTTCCTCGACCGCAGCGCGAGTGGAGTGCAGGGCGTCTTCGACGCGGGCCTTCTTCTCCTTCATCTCGACTTCGGTGGCAGCACCGACGCGGATGACGGCAACACCGCCAGCCAGCTTGGCGACGCGCTCCTGCAGCTTCTCGCGGTCGTAGTCGGAAGAGGTCTCTTCGATCTGCGCGCGGATCTGGTTGACGCGGGCCTCGATGTCGCCCTCGTTACCGGCGCCATCGATGATGGTGGTGTTCTCCTTGGACATGGTGATGCGCTTGGCGCTGCCCAGGTGATCCAGGTTGGCCTGCTCCAGGGTCAGACCCACTTCCTCGGAGATCACGGTGCCGTTGGTCAGGATGGCGATATCTTGCAGCATGGCCTTGCGACGGTCGCCGAAGCCGGGCGCCTTGGCGGCTGCGACCTTGACGATGCCGCGCATGTTGTTGACCACCAGGGTGGCCAGGGCCTCGCCTTCGATGTCCTCGGCGATGATTGCCAGCGGCTTGCCGGACTTGGCGACGGCTTCCAGCACCGGCAGCAGTTCGCGGATGTTGGAGATCTTCTTGTCGACCAGCAGCAGGTAGGGGTCTTCCAGCTCGACCGCCATGGTGTCCTGGTTGGTCACGAAGTAGGGCGACAGGTAGCCGCGGTCGAACTGCATGCCTTCGACGACTTCCAGTTCGTCCTCGAAGCCACGGCCTTCGTCGACGGTGATGACGCCTTCCTTGCCAACTTTCTCCATGGCTTCGGCGATGATTTCACCGATGCGCTTGTCGCCGTTGGCGGAGATGGTGCCGACCTGGGCGATGGCCTTGGAGTCGGTGCAGGGCACGGCCAGGGCTTCGATTTCCTTGACCGCAGCGACGACGGCCTGGTCGATGCCGCGCTTCAGGTCCATCGGGTTCATGCCGGCGGTCACGCCTTTCATGCCCTCGGTAACGATGGACTGGGCCAGGACGGTGGCGGTGGTGGTGCCGTCACCGGCGACGTCGGAAGTCTTGGAAGCGACTTCCTTGACCATCTGGGCGCCCATGTTCTCGAACTTGTCCTTCAGCTCGATCTCCTTGGCCACGGAGACGCCGTCCTTGGTGACGGTCGGGGCGCCGAAGGACTTCTCCAGCACCACGTTGCGGCCCTTGGGACCCAGGGTGGCTTTCACGGCGTTGGCCAGAATGTCAACGCCACGGGCCATGCGCTTGCGGGCGTCATCGGAGAATTTGACTTGTTTCGCTGCCATTTTTCGTTACTTCCTGTGAGTTCGTGAACGTCTTATGGGAACGGAGTAAATTCGCGGCGTGCTTAGCCTTCGACCACGGCGAGAATATCGGACTCGCTCATGATCAGGACTTCCTCGCCATCGATCTTCTGCTTCTCGACGCCAAAGCCTTCTTTGAAGATCACGGTGTCGCCGACCTTGACGTCCAGGGGACGGACGTCACCGTTGTCGAGAATCCGGCCGTTACCGACGGCGAGGATTTCGCCACGAGTCGGCTTTTCCTGGGCGTTGCCCGGAAGCACGATGCCGCCAGCGGTTTTCTGCTCTTCTTCAACGCGACGGATGACGACGCGATCGTGCAAGGGACGGATGTTCATTGCTCACGTTCTCCTGATGGTCAGTGGTGCCATGCGAGCATGGCGGTTTCATCATCGCCTTCCGGTTGGCCCGGAAGGTGGAGGCGAGGACGCCTTCCTGGTCAAAGGCGCCGAGCGTTGCTCGGCACCGTAGCCTGGTGCTGACCGTGAAATGGGGCCGGGCAAAACCCTTTCAAGGGCCAGCAGTAAAAAAATTTCACCGCACAGCGCAGACGCCAGCGGTCGGTTACCGGCGCGGTTCGTCACGACCGATGAAATCGCCTTCCAGCGGTTCCCCGTGTTCGCTGGTGCGCTGGCCTCCGGAGCCCTCCCGTGCGTGAGATTCTTCCTGGTTCCAGTCATTGCCCTGGTGCCTATCCCGGGAGGGGCCCCGGTAGGCCATGCCAAGCAGGCGAAGATTCGCCAGCGCCAATAGACGGGCCAGCAGCCGACGTGCGCCGGGCACGACACACAGCAGGCCGAGCGCATCGGAAAGGAAGCCGGGAGCGAGCATCAGGGCACCGCCGAAGATCAGTGCCGCGCCGGTCAGCAATTCGCTCGAGGGGAGTTCGCCCTGTGCCATGCGCTGTCGAGCGCGAGCCAACGTGGCGGTGCCTTCCTGGCGGATCAGGTAGAGCCCTATGAACCCGGTAGTGAGTACCAGGACCAGAGTGGGCAGGAGACCGATTTGGCTGCCAACGGAAAAGAGCACGATGAAGTCGAGCAGGGTGAAAAGCGAGATGAAGAACAGTAACGGCATGACGGCTCCGGAAATGACGGTTCGTTCATCATGGGGGCGAGAGGGGGAAATTCAAGCGGCGAGTCACTCCGATAGAAGTTCGTGATACGCTTGTGTTGCGTTGCACAAAAAATCGTCTCCGGCGCTAAAGTCGATTGAGACTTGTGCCGAATAAATGAGGGACGAGGCCGGTGAAGAAGAGGCTGGGCGGTATCCGGGCCCGCATCTTCCGATTATCACTCTATTGGGGACTGCGAATGAAACTGGACAAGAGCGTAATAGCCATTACCGGCGGAGCCCGCGGCCTTGGTTTTGCCATGGCGCGTCGCTTGGGTCGCCAGGGTGCCACGCTGGCACTGATGGACCTGGATACCGATGCGTTGGACAAGGCTGTCTCCACGCTGCATGCGGAAGGCATCGAGGCAGGCGCGTTCCGGCTCAACGTGGCGGATGAAACATCCGTGAAGCAGGCCTTTGGCGACGTGGCTGCGTCGCTTGGGCCGGTTGCAGGCTTGGTCAACAACGCCGGCATCCTGCGCGATGCCCTGCTGGTGAAGGCCAAGGACGGCAAGGTGGAAAAGACCATGTCGCTCGAACAGTGGCAATCGGTCATCGACGTCAACCTCACCGGGGTCTTCCTGTGCGGCCGTGAGGCGGCCAGCCAGATGGTCGAGGCTAATCAGGGTGGCGTCATCGTCAATATCTCGAGCATCTCCCGCGCCGGCAACATGGGGCAGAGCAACTACGCAGCCGCCAAGGCCGCCGTGGTCGCGCTCACCACGACCTGGGCCAAGGAGCTGGCACGTTACGGGATTCGTGTAGGGGCGGTGGCGCCGGGCTTCATCGAGACCGACATGACCGCTTCGATGCGTGAGGACATGCTCGAGAAGCTGACGGCGGGCGTGCCGCTCAAGCGCTTGGGCGATCCGGACCACATTGCCCAGAGCGTGGCCTTCATCTTCGAGAACGATTACTTCACTGGCCGCGTGATCGAATGTGACGGAGGGCTGCGCCTGTAGACAGGAGACAGGTTCCAGCAACAGAGAAAAACCCCTGCCATGCCGATGACAACGAGGCCAGCGAAATGCCGGCCTCGTTGTGTTTTGCCTGGACCTCTCCAGAAAGCGACCTGATCGCTACTGGAAAGTGACCTGATCGCGGAAACTGTCCACGGTGGCCGGCCCGATACCGCTGACCTGGGTCAGGTCGTCGGCGCTCTCGAAATTGCCGTTGGCTTCGCGGTACTCGATGATCGCCTGGGCCCGGCTCGGGCCGACACCCGGCAGTTCGGTGAGCAATTCCGCATCGGCGGTGTTGACGTTGATCGGTGCCACATCCTGAGCCATGGCCAGTGAGCCGAAACTCAGTGCCAGCGCCAGCAAGGTTGCCTTGATGACTCCCTTCATTCCGTAAATCCCCTTTGTGATGATTTGCTTAGCGGTGCGAGAGACACGCGTCGTCTCGCTTTTTCAAGCTAAACGAATCCGGGGGGCGAGAGGATAGGTATATCGCCTTTTTCTATGTAAGAAAAAGCCGATGGTTTGCCGCAGTGATTCGCCCGGCGGCTTGTGAGCCTATCGTGACAGGGGAGAGCGAGACGGGTGGAAAAAGCGCCCGGTACCATGACGGACCGGGCGATTGATATCGGTCAGTGGCTCTCGTCGGCGACCTTGTCGGTACGCGCGGCGAGAATGAAGTCATTCTTGTGCAGGCCCTTCATCTCGTGCGACCACCAGGTCACGGTGACCTTGCCCCATTCGGTCAGCAGGGCGGGGTGGTGCCCAGCTTCCTCGGCGATGTCACCGACGCGGTTGGTGAAGGCCAGCGCCTGCTTGAAGTTGCGAAACTTGAACACGCGCTCGAGCTGCTTGATGCCGTCGCGCTCGACCAGGCTCCAGTCGGGGATGTCCTGCTGGAGCGTTTCGATCTCGTCATCGCTGACGTGGGGGCGTCCCAGCTGCATGCTTCACATTGCTGCTCGGATAGTTGGCTCATTCTCGTTCCTCATTGGGGTGTTGTTGGTTTCGGTCGGGGTATGATCGTTGTGTTCAGGCTTTTGCCTTTGCGGCTTTTGGGGCCGGTTCGAAGCGGGGTTCGTGCAGGCCCAGTTCCATGGCCCGGTGCACCATGCCCATGATGTCCTGCTGGGAAAGCTCGTGCAGGGTGGAGAGATCGTCAAGCACGTAGTAGAGCGGCTGCAGGATGTCGATTCGATAGGGCGTGCGCAGGGCCTCGATTGGGTCGAACGGCATATGCACGGGCACGTCCGACAACGCATGCAGGGTCTCCTTGGGCGAGGAGATGATGCCGCCGCCATAGATGCGCCGTCCGACCGGGGTGTCCACCAGGCCGAACTCCACGGTCATCCAGTAGAGCCGCGCCAGGTAGACCCGCTCCTTGGGCTCGGCGGCAAGGCCGAGGCGACCATAAGTGGCGGTGAATTCGGCGAAGGCCGGATTGGTGAGCATCGGGCAATGGCCGAAGATCTCGTGGAAAATATCCGGCTCCTTGAGATAGTCGAGCTCCTCCGGGGTGCGAATGAAGGTGGCCACCGGAAAGCGCCGGTTGGCCAGCAGCTCGAAGAAGGTATCGAAAGGTATCAACGCTGGAACCTGGGCCGTGCGCCAGCCGGTGGCGGCGTGGAGCACGCGGTCGATATCGACGAGTTGTGGGATACGATCCTCGGGCAGGGCCAGTCGCTCGAGGCCGTCGAGATACTCCTGGCAGACGCGTCCCTCCAGCATGCCGAGCTGACGCTGCATCAGCGTGTGCCAGGTGGCGTTGTCCTGTTCGGGCCAGTCGATGAAGCCGCTGTCGTCGGGTAGTCGCGCACGATAGCCGGTCTTGCTGGCCACGTCGCTGAGGGTCGGATGGGATGACGTCATGGCTGTCTCCGGTCGGCGAATCTTGTGTTTGTCCTGTGAGCCTTTGACCCGAGTCTATGTGTCTTGATGCCCAGGATGATGCGTCCCGAAACGTGTATCAGGCAGCGGGTGATGCGGTAGGCGTAAAGAAAACCTGACGACTTCTCGTGCGTCCTTGCCTGTTCCTGTCGAACCGAGGCTCGCGCGAGTTTGAGTCGACCGAGGTGTCACGTTATCTTTACAGCCGAGTCACGTCGTCTTGACGTCATTTTCGGCTTGCCTGGCCTGCCGATTCCCCCGCTCCGGAGGCCCGTCATGAGATTGAGGTTTCATTGCCAGAACCGTATCGGCATTCTGCGCGACATCGTTTCGCATTTCGTCGACTACGGCCTCAACGTGGCACGTGGCGAAGTGGGCGGTGAGCATGGCAATGCCATCTATCTGCACATTCCCAATTTGCTCAATGCGCAGCTGGCTACGCTGAAACCGGAGCTGGAGGCGGTCCCTGGTGTATTCGGTGTGCGCCGGGTCAGCCTGATGCCTAGCGAGCGGCGCCACCTCGAACTCGATGCGCTGCTGTCGTCGCTCTCCGACCCGGTGATGTCGATCGACATGGAGGGACACATCGTGGCCGCCAACCGTGCTGCTGGGCAGCTGCTCGGGGTGCGTATCGACGAGGTGCCGGGGCTGTCGCTCAACCGCTACCTGCCCGACGTGGATCTGCCGGCGTTGATTCGGCGCAACAATGCGCGAGTCAACGGCCTGCGCATCAAGTTGCGCGATGCGACCTTCCTGGCCGACATCGCGCCGCTACACCGCGAGCATCACGACGACGTGGCCTCCCTGGCCGGCGCCGTGGTGACCCTGCACAGCGCCGACCGGATCGGTGAGCGCATCTACCAGGTGCAGCGCCAGGAGCTACGCGGCTTCGATGCGCTGTTCCAGGCGAGCCCCAGGCTGGCCGCGCTGATTCGTGAGGCGCGGCGCATGGCGCCGCTGGACGCGCCGCTGCTGATCCACGGCGAGACCGGAACCGGCAAGGAGCTGCTGGCCCGGGCGTGTCATCTGGCCAGCGCCCGCGGCCAGGCGCCGTTCATGGCGCTCAATTGTGCCGGCCTGCCGGAGTCGATGGCCGAAACGGAGCTATTCGGCTATGCACCGGGCGCCTTCGAGGGGGCTCGCCCCGAGGGCAAGCTCGGGCTGCTGGAAATGACCGCGGGCGGTACCATCTTCCTCGACGAGGTGGGGGAAATGAGCCCGCGGCTGCAGGTCAAGCTGCTGCGCTTCCTGCAGGACGGCGGTTTTCGCCGGGTGGGCAGCGACGATGAGACCTACCTCGACGTGCGGGTGATCTGTGCCACCCAGCAGGACCTGCCCAAACTCTGTGCCGAAGGCCTCTTCCGACAGGACCTCTACCACCGGCTCAACGTGCTGTCGCTGGCGGTGCCGCCGCTGCGCGATTGTCTCGACGGCATCGAGGCCATGGCGCTGCACTTCATCGATCGTGCCGCACGCCAGATCGGCTGTCGCATGCCGTCGCTCTCTCCCGCGGCGCTGGCCAGGCTCTCCACCTATCACTGGCCCGGCAACGTGCGCCAGCTGGAGAACGTGCTGTTCCAGGCGGTATCGCTGTGCGAGGGCGATGCCATCGAACCCTCGCACCTGCGTCTGCCGGACGTGGGCGAGGCGCCGGGCCTCGCGGGGGTCGATCTGGACGGCAGCCTGGCCGACATCATGAGTGACGTGGAGCGCCGCGTGCTGGCGGCACTCTATCCGCAATACCCTTCCAGCCGACAACTGGCCAAACGTCTCGGCGTGTCGCACACCACCATTGCCAACAAGCTGCGCAGCTATGGCATCGGCGCCGCCGACGCTTGACCGTCCGCCCATGTCGAGCGAGCGGCGAGTTCCCGCACCTCCGCGTAGCGATACGCTTCCAGCGCGCCGAAGCCCGCCAGGCGCCGCGCCTTGAGGCGGGTGAGCAGGGGGCTGGTCAGGCCGCACAGGAAGCGTGCCAGCAGGTCTGGGGTGGCAGGATGAGGCTCGTCGCTGACGGACAGTTGCTGCACCAGTTCGCCCGCGAGTCGTGCGACGGCCTCGCTCGACAGCGGCTCTAGTGGCTCGGGGTCGGGCAGGTGAGCGATGGCGCCGCGACAGGCCGAGCAGTGGCCGCAGCGCTCGGGTGCTCGGGTATCGCCGAACCACTCGGCCAGCCGGCGACTCAGGCACGCCTCGCTCTCGAACAGCGCCAGCATGGCGTGCAGACGCTCGACCTCGGCCCGCTCCTTGTCGTGGAAATAGGCGTGCAGCTCCTCGGTCAGGGCCGCCGGGTCGATGTCGTGGCGCAGCACCTCGTAGACTTCGGTCATCTGCTTGCTCTCGAGCACCATCCAGCCCTGGGCGACGAAATAGTCCAGCGCGGTGAGTACGCGGGTGCGCTCGACGTTGAGGCCGCGCTCTTCTCCCAGCCGCTCGAGGGCCGCGAAGTCGAGGCTGAACCATGTGCGGGCACGCTGCGAGGCGTCGAGAATCGCCTGCACGAAGGCGCTGCGTTCGCCCTCGAAGTGCGATACCAGCGCCTCGGGCTCGTCGTGCAGGCGGAAGCGGTACTCGGCGAAGTAGCTATAGCGCGGTGCGATGATGTCGCGCAGTTCAAGCTGCACCAGCAGCGTCTTGAGCGGCAGCGGGCGAATGTTGCTGTGCTGGGAGAGCGAATTGAGCACCAACTCCCACTGGCGTGTGCTGCCGGCCGCCTCGATCAGCTCGTCGATCACTCGGCGGATGCCGTGGGGCTCCGGGGTGTCGCCGTAGACGAAGTTCTCCAGCACGTTGACGTGGTCGCGCCCGGCCAGCATCAGGCAGTCGGAGGGCTGGCCGTCGCGGCCGGCACGGCCGATCTCCTGGCTGTAGTTCTCCACCGACTTGGGCAGGTCGAAGTGGACCACGTTGCGGATGTCGGCCTTGTCGATGCCCATGCCGAAGGCGATGGTGGCGACGATGCAGGGCGTCTGGCCGGCCATGAAGTCGCGCTGGATGCGCTCGCGGGTTTCGGCGTCGAGCCCGGCATGGTAGGCGGTGGCAACGAAACCCGCCTTGCTCAGGTAGGCGGCCAGGCGTTCGGCGGTCTGCTGCAGGGTGACGTAGACGATGGTGGGCTGGGGCGGTTCGCCGCCCAGCCTGGGGCGGAGCCACTCGACCAGTCGTCGCGCCCGGGTTTCGGCCGGCACCGGCGCAACTTCCAGGTTGAGGTTGGGGCGGTAGAAGCCGGTGGCGGTGACGTCGCCCTCGGCGATGCCGAAGCGCTCGCGCATGTCGGCGATCACCCGCGGCGTGGCCGTGGCGGTCAGCAGCAGTACCTGGGGGATGCCGAACTCATGGCGGTAGTGGGGCAGCTTGAGGTAATCGGGGCGGAAATTATGGCCCCACTCCGAGATGCAGTGGGCCTCGTCCACGACCAGCAGCGAGATCGGCACGCGGCGGATGAAGGCGCGAAAGCGCTCGTTCTTGAGCCGTTCCACCGAGACCATGAGGATACGGATCTCGCCGCGCTTGACGCCTTCCATCACCGCCGCCGTTTCCTCGCGGCTCTGGCCCGAATCGATACTGGCGGCGGCGATGCCGTGGCGCGCCAGGAACGCCAACTGATCCTGCATCAGCGCCAGTAGCGGCGAGATGACCAGCGTCAGGTGAGGCAGGTGCAGGGCCGGCAACTGGTAGCACAGGGACTTGCCCGAACCGGTGGGAAAGATCGCCGCCGCCGAACGGCCGGCGGTTATCGCTTCGATGACGGGGCGCTGCCCGGGGCGGAAGTCGTCATAGCCGAAGACCTGCTGTAACGTTTGATCGATCACGTGGGCACTCCCTGCGCAGTTGTTTTACGTACCGTTTTTTCGAAAGGCGGAGGCCATGGCGACCACCGGACGCACATTCTCGCATATCGTCGGTTTCGACGATTGTCCGTTCCCGCGCGGCCATCGCGGCGATGTGCCCATCGTCGGTACGGTGTTCTCGGGGCTGCGCCTGGAGGGGGTGCTTTCCGGCAAGGTACGCCGGGATGGCGCCAACAGCACCCGGGAGCTCATTCGCCTGGCCGGCAGTTCGCGCTTTGCCGCGCATCTGCAACTGATCATGCTGCAGGGCGTCGCCCTGGCCGGTTTCAACGTCATCGACGTGCCGCGCCTGCACGCCGAGCTGGGGCTGCCGGTGCTGGTGGTGGCGCGCCGGGCACCGCGCCAGGGTGGCATGCGCCGGGCCCTGCTCGAGCGCATTCCCGGCGGTGCCCGCAAATGGGCGCTGGTCGAGCGTCTCGGGGAGATGGAGCCACTGGCAGGCGTCTACGTTCAGCGCATGGGATTGAGCGCGGAGGAGGCGGCCGCGGCGATTCTCGCCACCACGCCCCATGGCAGCGTGCCCGAGCCGCTGCGCGTGGCGCACCTGATTGCCGGCGGGGTGGCCACGGGGGAGAGCAGCGGGCGCGTGTAGCGAGCGCGCCAGGGTGCCTACACTTTGGGTGAGATCGAGCTTTTCTCTCCTTGGCACCACTCAAGCTTCAGCACGACAGGAGGTGTTCGATGACGCTCACGCCCAGGAGTATCGTGCTCGATGCCGACGGCGTCTCGCTGGAAGGCGACTTGATCCTGCCCGAAGGCGCAACCGGCATCGTGGTGTTTGCCCATGGCAGTGGCAGCAGTCGCCTCAGCAGCCGCAATCGCCAGGTGGCGCGGCATCTTGCCGAGAACGGGCTGGCGACGCTGCTCTTCGACCTGCTGACACCGGAGGAGAACGTCGTCGACGAGCGCACCCGGCAGCTGCGCTTCGACATTCCACTGATCGGTACGCGCATGACCGCGGCAGTGGGCTGGGTCGCCACGGCCGATCTCACCCGGCACCTCTCGATTGGCCTGTTCGGTGCCAGCACCGGGGCGGCGGCTGCGTTGATCGCTGCTGCCGAGCGCCCGGAACAGGTGCGTGCGGTGGTGTCCCGCGGCGGACGGCCTGACCTGGCCGGGCGGCACCTGGCGCAGGTGAAGGTGCCTACGCTTTTGCTGGTGGGAGGCTGGGACGAACCAGTGATAGAGCTCAACGAGAAGGCCAGGGAGCAGATGACCGCCGCGAGCGAGTGTGAGCTGGTGATCGTGCCTGGCGCCACGCATCTGTTCGAGGAGCCCGGCAAGCTCGAGGAGGTCGAGCGCCACGCTGCCCGCTTTTTCCTGAATCATCTATAGCCCTGCTTCTCCGGGCACTTCCCGTGCAGGACAGCGTCGAGCGTGGAGGGCTGGGGGCAGCCATGTCATGACCCGAGGGGCCGAGCTTGGCATAATGCTCCTTTTTCTCCTTCGCCCGCAGGGAAGACCCCCATGACCGCCTGGAGCAAGCTGCTGATCGCCACGACGCGGCTGATCGACCTGCACGACAGCGCCCACGAGCCCGGCTCTCCCTTCGTCCAGGTGAGCCAGGAGCAGCGCCGTGGCCTGCGCGACGGCTATTGGCTCGACCTCGGCTGCCTGCTGCTCGACTACCTGCTCGACGAGGACTTCGCCACCAACAGCGCCTTCGTCTCGCAGAGCCGCTGCCTCAATCACCTGCGCGAGGTGTACCCGGGGCTGCCCCACGACGACCTGAGCTTCGTCATCAACCTGCTTGCCACTCCCAGCGAGATCCACTTTCGGCAGCCGTCGCCATTACCATCGCCGACCACGGGCGACGACGCGGCGGCAGAGGAGCGCAGCCGGCGCAGCACCAAGCGCACCGCGCTGATCGAGAAGCAGGGCCAGACCGGCCAGGTGCGCCTCACCCCGAGCGGCCGCCAGGCGGTGACCCTGGCCAGCCAGGTCGAGGACCTGCTCTACTCCGAGTACGACGCCGCCAAGGTGCTGGCGGCGCTGGCGCGGGGCGATTTCGCCCGTATTCCCGACATCACCAACCAGATCCTGCTGGCCATCCGCGCGCTGACCCAGGAGCTGCGCCGGGTGCGCGAGAACCCCACTCGCGAGGGCAAGCTTTCCGCGCTGCTCGACAACGAGCGCCACTACCACAACGCCCTGACCAACATTCAGCAGACCCTGCTCGACGCCCGCGCCCAGCTCGCCACGCCGCGCCTGATGGAGCGCTTCGAGAGCTGGCGCGAGGCGCAGTCCGACGACTGGGACCTGCGCGTGCTCTCCGGCGCCATCGGCCGCGTGCTCACCGCCATCGAGAACCTCTCGCGGCGGCTCTCCGAGCTCTTGGCCGATATCGCCGAGGGGCGCATCCAGGCCATGGGCGTGATCGACTTCCAGGACATGGCGCGCCAGCTGCTCGAGGCGCCGCCCGCGCCCGCGCTGCGCGATGCCGTGGTGGCGCGCATGATGCCGCTGCACGTGCAGGCCACTTTCCCGCGCCTGGCGCCGCTGGTGCCGCTGCTCGAGAGCCGACGCGCCGACGTCAGCCCGGTGGCGCTGGTGTTCGACGAGGCGCGCGACGCCGCCCCCGAGGACCCGCTGCTGGCGCGCTTTCTCGAAGCGCGGGGGCCGGCGCTGCGTCAGCGCATTCGTCGCGCGCCGCTGTCGCTGCCCGAGGCGCTGACCGAGGGCTGGCACCGCTTCGAGGAGGGCGACTGCCTGGCCCAACTGCTCAACACCTTCGTCGATACCGAACTGCTGGCCCCGGGGCTGACGGTGGGTATCGACGCGACGCCGTTCGAGCTCGAACTCGACGACGGCCGCCGCATCGAGGGGGCTGTGACCCCCTCTCTCGGCTTCTTCTCTCTACAGGCGCCCGAAGCTGCGCCGAACTCCTTACAGGCGCCCGGGACCGCGCCGAATTCCTTACAGACGCCCGAAGCTGCGCCGCATTCCTTGCAGGCGCCCGCTGCCGCGCCTAACGACATATCGCGCATCGATCAGGACGAGCCAGTATGAACATGACCGAGATGGGCGAAGTGGTCGCCTACCTGCTGCGCTACCGCAGCGCCGAACGCACCCCGGGCGGCGGGCGCAAGCGCCGCGCCGCCCGCGAGGGCCAGCTCTCCGAGCGCGACGTCTGCGCGCTGATCGACGACGCCAGCGAGGCCGAGCGCGAGGCGCTGCGGGATTTCCTGGCCGGCCAGGGCCTGCGGCTCAAGGCCTTCGAATCCGGCGACTATCCCGGCATCGCGCCCGGCTCGCGCTACTACGCGCTGCTGCCCGACCCGGAGCTGGAGCAGCCGCCGCTCTACACCCGCGAGCCGGTGTTCGAGGCGCTCAAGCTGCGCCAGGAGAGCCGCGCCGAGCTGGCCCAGTGGTACCTGCAGCTGTGGCTGCTGATGCACACGCTGCTCTACACCCGTTACAACCGCGCGCTCTCCGACGTCAGCCGCTACCAGGAAGCCACCTTCGCCGGAGCCGAGCTGGTCGAGCTGATGCGCGACCAGTTGGAGACGCTGCGTAGCCTGGGCGAAGAGGCGCCGGAGAGCAGCCGCGTGCTGCTGGAGGAGCGCGGCGAGGACATCAGCCGCCGGGTGCGTGCCTTCATCGACCTGCAGGTGCGCGCCGGGCTGCTCGAAGGCCTGCGCGACGCCGAAGCGAGTGCCGGCGCCGAGGAGAGCGTCGGCGAGGTATGGCAGCAGACCCTGCTCGGTGCGCTGGAGAGCGAGCAGATCGGCATCCATCAGCTCGGCCACCTGCAGGCGTTGGCTCAGGGGCGTGCCCAGGGCCGCTATCGGGATGAAGACGCGTACGAGGCCGACATCGACGAGCACGAGGAGACCCAGGCATGAGCGTGATCAACCGCATCGAGGTCGCCAACCTGCTCAACAAGCACGGCGACGTGGCCTCGCCCTGGGACGCCAAGATGCGTCACCTGCTGCTCGACCTGCGCGGCCAGTCGAGCGCCATCAGCATGGAGAACGGCTTCGGCAAGACCACGCTCTCCGAGGCGCTGATCGGCCTGCTGTCGCGGGACCGCACGCTGCTCTCGCGCACCCGGCGCAAGTGCTCGCCCTCGGCGGTGGGCGGCACGGCGCGTAGCTGGAGCCACCTGCGGGTGGAGTTCCGTTCGCGCAGCGGGCTCGAACGCCAGGACGACATGCTCGCTGCGGCGGGCGAGGAGGTGGCCGGCGAGACCTTCGTGTTCGGCTTCTACGGCTACAGCGACGGCAGCGGGCTCTCGTTCTACCACTATGCCGGGCGTTTCGAAGACGTGCCGGTGCATCACCTGACCCTCGACGGCAAGCTAGCGCTCTACGCCAACCGCGACGTCAAGGCGGCCATGGCCGAGCGCGGCGTGCGCCTGACCCACAACCGCGAAGAGTGGCTGGAAGCGGTGGGCGCCCACGTCTCCCGTCGCGAGCTGGCCCAGCTTGCCGCCTTCCAGAAGGAGGGCGGCGCCGACAAGAGTCAGATCTTCAATGCCATCAAGCCCCGCGCCGGCGAGAAGGCCGACCAGGCGTTCTTCTTCGAGGTGCTGGCCCCCGAGATCCTCTCCGGCGCCACCCGCGGCGAGACCGACGAGAGCGAGGAGCTGATCGAGGAGGTGATCCTCAACTCCGGCACCAACATCACCGAGCTGCGCCATCGCCTGGAGGAGGCCGAGAGCGACCAGCGCCGCGCCAGCGACAAGGTGGTGCGCCTGGCCGAGCTGCGCGAGCAGGGCGAGTCGCTGCGCGACGCCCGCACCCGCCTGATGGAGCTCGACCAGGGCCTGGCAGCCAGCGAAGCCTTGCTGGGCGGGCAGGCGCTGCTGGGCCTGCCTGGGCTGCCCCGCGCCGCTGCCGAGAATGACGCCGAGGATGACGCTGAAGAGCGCGGCGTCGCTCCGCTGGATGGCTTCGCCTGGATCGCCGGCGATACCTCGCGGCCGCGGGTCTCCACCTCGTTATTGGCGACCCTATCGGGGCTTTCCGAACGGGCCGTGCGTCAGGCGCTCTCCGAGCGCGGCGCCCGGGTCGATGTGCACCGCCGGCTGATTCACCTGCCCCAGGCCGAGTGGCCGCTCAACCGCGACGTCGGCCACGTCAGCTTCAAGGCTGCCCGCGAGTGGCTGGCCGAAAGCCATGCCCTGGCCGACGATACGGCCCGCGACCGCGCCCTGAGCGCGCTGGACGAAGGCGCCGACGCTTTCGAGGCCGCCGACGGCAACCGCTTCCGCGAGGAGGTGATAGGCGACGGGGTCTATCTCGAGGAGCTGACCCGCGAACTCGCCGAGCTGGACGAGCGCCGCGACGATCTGGAGCACGAGCGCGAGCGGCTGGAGTCCCAGCAGCGCGACTTCGTCGACAACCAGAGCTTCTACACCCAGGCGCTGGCCGAGGGGCTGTTCAGCGAGGCCGAGCTGGAAACCCCCGAAGCCAGCGCCGAGGCGGCCAAGGCCGAGGCCGCCGACGCTCGCCGCGCCCTCAACGCGCACCTGGGCCGTGTCGGCGAGCTCAAGCAGTTCGCCGCCTGGCACGACGCCTACCGACGCGAGTGCCCGGGTACCGCACCGGCCGAGCGGCTCGAGGAGAAGCTGGAGCGCGAGGCCGAGCTGGCCGAGTCCCTCGACGAGCTGACCCGGCGCCGCGACGAGGCGCTCGGCACCTTCGAGACCGCCCGGGCCGAGCGTGAGCGGCTCAACGGCGAACGTGAACGTCTGAGCGGCGAGCAGGGCCTGCTGGCCCGCGGCCAGGCTCCCTGGCGCGCCTTCGTCGAGGGCTGGCCGGGCGAAGAGGTAAGCGGCTTCTGGACGCGGCGCAAGACTGCGCTGGCCGAGCTGGAGTCGAACTGTCGCGAGGCCGAGCAGCGCCGTCAGGAGGCCGAACGCACCCTGGCCCGGCTGGCACCGCTGGCCGAGGCCGCCCGTCGTTACGCTGAGCTGCACGGCGACGACGAGCCGGTGCACCTGCGCGCCCGCCTCCGCGAGACGGAGCGCGAGTTGGGTGACGAGCGCAAGCGGCTGCTCGATGAAGAGAACCACCTGCGCACGCTGCACCGGGCGCGGCTCGACTTCGCCGAGCGCAGCGAGCTGAGCCCGGAGAAGTGGCTGGCCGACGCCCGGCGTCGCTACCCGCGGCTGCTGCGCGAAGCGGAGACGCTGGAAGCCGACATCGCCGCCCGCGAGCGCTACCTGGAGAGCCTCTCCGGCGATCCGCTGGAGCGGCGCGTGGTGGAGGCCGAGGCCCATCGCCAACTGGACGACGCCGGCATCGCCTGGCAGCCGCTGCATGCGGTGCTCAACGTCGAGACCCATACCCCCGAACAGCGCCGCGAGTGGCTGGTGCAGGCCGCCGGGTGCTGTTCGCCCCGGTGGTGGCCGGACGCGAGGCGGCCGAGTCCGCCGCCACCACGCTGATCGAGGCGGGCCTGGCGGTGCCGGTATTCGAGGCCGAGGCACTGACCGGCCTGCTGGCCCGGGGCGAACCGCCCCTGGGAGCGGTGGCCGGCGTCGAGACCCTGGCGGTGAAAGCGGCGCTGGACCCGAGCTACCTGGAAGCGCTGCGCGAGGCCACCGAGAAGCGGCTGGACGCCGACCGCGAGCGGCAAAAGGCGCTGGCCGTGGAATGCGAGCGGCTCGACCCCCACGGCGAAACCTTCTCCCTGGCGCTGCGCGCCCGCGAGGCCGACGAGGCCCAGGTCGAGATGGCGCTGGAGGCCCTGGCCGAGCGGCAGGCGGCGCTGGCCGAGCGCGAGGCGGCGCTGGCGCCGCGGCTCACCGATGTCGCGTTCGCCTGTATCGACGACTACCAGCGCTACCTGCAGGAGGGCGGGGAGTTCGCCCAGCAGGAGGCCGCCGAGGCGCGGCTCGAAGCCGAGACGGCGCTGGCCGAACTCGCACCGCGGCGCGAAGCGGCGGCCCGCGAGTTGGAGGCCCATGGCCAGACCTGGCTCGCCGCCGAACAGTTCAGCGACGCCGGCGGCGTCGAGCGGCTGCAGGCGCTAGAGGCGCGCCTCGCCGAACTCGAACGCCACCTGAATGAGGCGAGTGTACGACTGGCCGCCGCCGAGGAGCAGCGTGAGACGCTCAAGCGCCAGGTGGAAGAGACCGAGGCCCAACTGCGCGGCATCTTCAGCGACGGCGAGCGCGACCGTCTGCGTGCCCTGGCGCGCTTCGAAGCGGAAGGCGGCGTCGACTTCATGGTCACTGCCGCCGAGGTGCAGGAGGAGCTGGAAGCCGCTCAGGCCCGGGCGACCCGCCGTGCCGACTTCGATTTCACGCGAATCCGTGCCTACCTGGAGGTGCGCGATGCCGCCGGAGGTAGCCAGAAGCTCGAGCGCGAGATCGCCCGGGTGCGGCGCGAGCTGGGCGAACTGCGCGAGACGCGCAAGGCGCGGGGAGAGGAGCGCGACGCCCTGGAGGCACGCCTGGCCGAGCAGCGTCGGGCGCTGGCCTGCATCGATCAGCTGGCGGTGGAGTGGCTGCGGGTGCTGCGCGACCTGCCCGAGGGCTGGCCACGGCGCCTGGCGGCGCTGGTCGATCTCGCCGAAGCTAGCCGCTGGCCCGGGGAGGTGGATGAGCACACGGCACGCAACGCCGCCCTCGTGGCCTGGCACGACATGGTCGGCAGCGAGGGGCAGGGCGAGCTCGACATCGAAGCGCTGGAAGCCTGTCAGCAGACCCTGGTCGATGCCCTGGGCGAACTCAACCTGGGCGAGCAGGCGCGCAACCGCGAGCGCCAGGCGCGCCAGGTCGACGGCGGCGAGCGCAAGCTGGCCGAGGCCCTGGCCGAAGCGGCCCACAGCCGCATGTTCAGCGACACCGAGCGTGCCCGCCTGGCCGGGCTGACGCATGCCAGCGCCGAGGCGCTGGACGACCTCTCGCGCCTGCACGACCAGCTTGCCGGCCAACTCGACGACCACAAGATACGGGTCGAGCGGCTGCACGCCTCTCGCGAGCAGATCGAAGGCACCCTGGTGGAGCGCCTCAGCTCGATCATCTCGGATGCCGCCGGCAACCTCGACATCCTCAAGCGCGTGGCCAAGAGCAGCGGCGAGGGCGGCGCCTTCTTCGAGGTCAAGGCCTCGCTGATCGGCCCCGACCAGCTGCGCGACCTGATTGCCACGCTGCTGGCCGACATCGACGAGCACCAGGCGGCCATGCGCCGTCGCGCCGAGCGCGACGGCGGCATGGTCGACGGCGAGGCGCGCCGCCGTGACGACGACCTGCTGCGCCAGATCCGCCGGCGCATCTACCGCGGGCTCTTCCACGACGTGGCGATCCGCCTCAAGCACGACGCCATCCGCCCCCATGGGCGGCTGTTCTCGCTCAACGAGGAGATGTCGGAGGGCCAGCGCGAGGCGGTGTCGCTGATGTGGCTGGTCAAGCTGTCGGAATTCGCCATCGAGCGTGAGCTGCGCGAGCTGCCGGGGCACCACCGCCGCCGCGCCCGCACCAGCCGCGAGAGCGTGATCCTGCTCGACGGCCTGTTCTCCAAGCTTTCTCACCGCCGCCTGATCCAAGACTCACTGGAGTCGCTTCGCAACACACGCGGGCGCTTCCAGATGATCGGCCTGATCCACAACCCCAACTACGAGAACGACCCCGACATCTTCCCCACCTACCTGGTGGGCAGCGTGATCGGTGGGGCCCAGGGACAGGGCGGCCACGTGATGGTGCGCGACGGGCGCATCGCTGCGCCGGAATCGCTCGGCCGCAGCGCCGGCGAGGCCAGCCTGTTCGGCATTCACGTCAGCGAGCCAGCGACCCAGGAGTAAGCGATTCGGCTTTTATGCCGAACGAGCCAGGCCAGGGAAGCCCTGGTCTGGCTCGGAGGGGAGTGGCAACGAACCTACGTGAGCGGTAGCAAGGGAAAAGGCTGGCGGGCCTTTTCCCTTGCTAAATAGAACATGGAACAGGACATATCATGTTGCGCACCTTGCTGTATGTCGGCGGCCTGCTGGCCGTTCTGTTCTTTGGCTTCAGCCTGTATGGCAAGGCCGCGCCACGTTTTTTCCCGCCAACCGTGCCTGACATGGCGCCGCCCAGCCAGCGTGCGGACGCTATTCATGTCATCAAGTCCGAGCGTGTCATGCGGCTGCTGCGGGAAGGCGAGGTCATAGAGGAATACCGCATTGCGCTTGGCGGCAACCCGGAAGGACACAAGCAACAGGAGGGCGATCAACGTACGCCCGAAGGGGAGTACCTCATCGACTGGCGTAACCCACGCTCGATTGGGCATCTCTCACTACATGTCTCCTATCCCAATGAGCATGACCGAGCGGTAGCGCACGAGCTTGATGTCGACCCGGCGGCAACATCATGATCCACGGCATACTCAACGGCTGGGGTTGGCTGGGAAGGCTGCACCGCTACTGGGATTGGACGGATGGCTGCATAGCGGTTACCAATCAGGAAATGCGGGAAATATGGTCTCTCGTTCCCAATGGCACTCCAATAAGCATAAAGTAAAGTGCCCAGCTGGGGGCAACTGCAAGCGCACTTGGTTCGACTTCTAACTCTCGCCTGGCGACGGGTGCTTGACCAATTCCGGTGGCACCCAGACGGAGATGATGAAGCCCTCATCTGGATCGAAGCGGGCGGGATCAAGCAGGGCGTTGCCGTACTCATGCATGAACCATTCGGTGACAGCAGGCGAATAAAGCTGGTCGATCCGTGTGGTGATCTTTTTCCGTGCTTTGGTGAGCATCGCTTCTAACGACTGCTTTCCCTGATAAGCCGTGGTCAATTTACGTCGCGCTGGGTAGCCCAAATCGGAGACATAGACGGCATAACTATCGGACTCAGGCCCATAGCGACGGACCCGCACTTTTAGCTTTGGAGGGCGGAGTGCGTCGAAGCGCGCATTGATCTCGGCGAGTTTTGCCTTGATTTCCTCGTCGGATAAAGGAGGGGCATGCGGTAGCACATCGGGAACTTCATCAAGTAACTCGGGGTGGAGCTGCCGCGACACGGTGTCGGCGTAATCATGAAAGGTCAGGAACTTGGCTGGCAATTCGGCCAGCCATTTCTCACGGAGAGCCAAGGCCTCCGCCTTCGCTCCCTCTTCACCGTATTTCCGAACCGAGAAACGGCGACGCTTCATGCGTCCTTGGGTGCACAAGTAGACACGCCACTCACCGGCGGCGCCGGTATCCGTGCGGTACACTCCTGAAATGCCGCTTTTGTTGTTCTTGCGTATTTGGGTGGCCTTCTCCCGGTTGATGGTTGGGGGAAATGCGGCAGTGATGGCATCCCGATAGGCGCGCGCCATGGCTTCGGCGGCATCAGCCGAGCCATACACTTGATCCTTGAACAGTCGATTGATGCGATGTGTGTAGCGCCGGATGTCCACGCACCAACCCCCTAGACGATGTCCCTTGGGTTCTTCGCGCCTCAAGGCGTAGTCGGACATGCTGAGCGCATTGTCCTGTTCCGGTGGAAGGACAGTCTCGGCAGGGAGTGTGGGTAAAGAGGATGGGTCGTTCATGATATTCATTGAACCAATTTCATTCTATGAGGGCAATGCTGAAGTATTTTTAGGGGGTTGGATGGCAGATTCTGGTGGGGTGTAAGATATGGCTTACAAATAATCGGGAAGTTGGCTTACACGCGACGCGTTGAGTTGCCGATTGGGCTTCGCTATCGTTGAAACTTCTTTTAAAGAATAACACCCTGCCGCAGGGAGGCTGACGTATGGCGGATGCCACGGGGCTGCAGTTCACCCTTCATTTGTTGGGGGGCGACGAGCTGGACTTGGCCGTCACCTCCTTCAAGCACCACGAACACCTCTCGAGGCCTTTTTGTCTGGAGGTCAAGTTTGCCAGCCGGCACGGCGACCTGTCGCCCCTCGACTGGCTGGATCGCAATGCCAGCTTGCGCATTTACCAGGACGGTCAGGAGTTGCGCCGTATCAACGGTATCGTAGCGGCTTTCCACCGTGGCGACCGGGGGCATCGGCGCACCTACTATGAAGTCACGATTCGTCCTGCGTTATGGCGGTTGTTCCTGCAGCAAAACTGTCGCATTTTCCAGCATGTCACGCCCCAGCAGATCATTCAGACACTGTGTGAGGAGAGTGGTATACAGGAAGTTGCCTTCGCGCTGACTCGCGACTGGCAGGAGCGAGAGTTCTGCGTGCAATATCGCGAGGATTCGCTGAGCTTTATCGAACGCCTGGCAGCTGAAGAAGGCGCGATTTACTTTCACGAGATGGAAGGAGACATCCACCGGGTGGTCTTCTGTGATCACCCTCAATTGCTGGCCCAGCTGGGAGAGCGTACTTATCATGGGCGTAGTGGAGGGAATGCCCCTCAGCGCCATCTTCGCAAGCTGATCCAGGCCTCTCAGATCAAACCGTCGAGTGCGACCCTGGAAGACCTGACTTTCAAACATCCGGGTCATGAGCAGATTCATCGTTACGACGAGCCGAAGCTGTCTGCCCATGGCCAGCGGGATGGCTATGAATACTACGACTATCCCGGTCGCTTCAAGCGGGATGCCTCGGGAGTGCCCTATACCCGGATTCGTCTGGAGCACCTGCGCAATGAAGCCTACCTGGCTCGGGCAGAGAGCGATCTGCCCGAGCTGTGCCCAGGAAAGCGCTTCACGCTGGAAGCGCATGACATCGACGAGTTCAACAGCGACTGGCAAGTGGTAGGTGTCGTGCACACGGGCACCCAGCCTCAGGCCGTGGCGGAGGAGGCGGTAGGCATCACCAGTGCCGACCGCTCGGGTATGGTCGATGCCACCCATTACGAGAACGATCTGGTCCTGATTCCCGGCGACCGGGCCTGGCGACCTGCTCCCAATCCCAAGCCGCGTGTCGAAGGGCCACAGATTGCCACGGTGGTGGGACCCGAGTCGGAAGAAATCTACACGGACGAATATGGTCGGGTGAAGCTGCGCTTCCATTGGGATCGTGACGGTACACCGGATGAGCGAGCCAGTGCCTGGGTGCGCGTTTCCCAGGGCTGGGCGGGCGGTAGCTACGGCATGCTGGCGCTACCGCGTATCGGGCACTCGGTGGTCGTCGACTGGCTGGAGGCCGACCCCGACCAGCCGTTGATTACCGGGCGTGTCTATGATGCTCGTAATCTCACGCCTTATCCGTTGCCGCAGCACAAGACCCGTACCACGATCCGCACCCAGACCCATAAGGGCGTTGGCTTCAATGAACTTAGGTTTGAAGACGAACAAGGCAGCGAAGAAATCTACCTGCATGCCAGCGTGACCACAATACCGTCATCCAGCACGACGAAACGCACAGCATCGGCAATAACCGTAGCAAGTCGGTGGCGGTGGATCAATCCGAGAGCATCGGGCAGGACAAGAGTTCGCGTGTAGGCCGCGACCACACGGAGAGCATCGCCCAAGACGTCAAGAAAGACGTTGGGCGGGATGTTTACTACAGCGTGGGCCAGAGCCAGAAAGAGCGCTATGGCAAGGATGTGCTCCAACAGATTGGCAACACCTTGAAGCAGGACATTCACGCCGATCACTTGGTCAATGTCGGCCGTAACGTCAACGAACGGGTGCAGGGCCAATACGTGTTGGAAGTCACCGACTCCATCACCAACAATACGCGCCACCACAAGCTCATGGCCTTCGAGCGCTTCGAAATCCGAGGGCCAGGCGGCAAGATCACCCTGGATGCCGCCGGGATCACTCTCGAGGCGCCCAACATTCGCATCAAGGGCAACCTCACCACCGGTGGCTCTGGCTCCTCCAGCGTGCCGACGCTCTCGGGAGCGGCCAACGAAGCGCTGCCGCTTTGTGAAGAGTGCGAGAAGCTCAAGACATAGGCGGATTAGGAGAGCCAGGATGGCCCAACCCATTGCTCGTCTCGGTGACAAGGTGGTCTGCCCCCAACACGGCCCGGGGGAAATCGTACAAGGTGGGCAAAGCCGTATCGATGGCCGCCCGGTCGCCCGGCTGGGCGACCCATGCTCCTGTGGAGGGACCATCGTACAAGGCTCGTCCCAGGCCTCTGACAACGGCCGTCCGATCGCCTATCTCGGCTGCAAGATCAGCTGCGGTGGCAGTATCGTCAGCGGCTCGCCCACGGCCAAGGTGATGCCATGAGCGAGTACGGCCCCTGGGTAGGGCGCTGCTACTTCCGCGAGTGGCTGGGGCGGCCAAAGGACGATCCTTTCGTCGAGTCTCGCTTCAAGGATTACGCCTGCTTTGCCGCCGTGTGGACGGACTCTCAGGCCGGTTTCCTCGATAGCGTCACATGCCACCTCGAAGCCCAAGGCTACGTCTTCACCTGGGCCGAGGACGTGCTGCCGATCATCGCCTGGATGACCCGGCACGGCTATCACGCGGAGGTCGAGTCGTTGTCGCCGCGCGTGAATGCCGAGCATCGCATCGAACTGGGGGCCATGATCCGTACGGGCGAAGACGGCCAGCCGCTGCCCGAAGTCGATCCAGTGCTCATTACCCGCCACCAGGTACCCGAGTTGCCAGACCAGGCGGACGCGCCGTTCTGGGAGCGGGCGTGGATCGCTCCGGAACTCGAAGCGCTACTGTTCGGCCAGCCTGAAGGCCGAGAGGCCTCCCTCAACACCTACTTCCTGGTCGACGCGGCGCTGAGCAAGAACATTGTCGGCACTTTCGATCTGGAAGCCGTCGACGTGCCGGTCCAGTGTCTGTTCGAAGGTGAGGGCAGCGAGGCGCAGAAGGCTTCCGCCCCCTACCTGATCGATCTGGCTCTACCTCAGGGCGCCGGTCAGGATGCTGACCTCGTGCCCCGTTTCCACAAGGACCTGTTTGCCCGCCATTGGGCGCAGGAGACAGGTATCGTGATTCGCACCGCGGCCACCTTCGACGCGACCTGGCGGCACTGCCAAGCGCACCTGAAGGTGCCGGTAGAAGGGGAGTCGCGCCAGTTGTTCCTGCGCTACTGGCACCCCGAAACCCTGGATACCTTGCTGCCGGTGCTGGAGCGGGGCGATGCCTATCAGCTACTCCGAGGCATGCAGCTGATCTACCCCAGGGAAGGGGAGGTCGTGCATGCCCAGCTCAATCCCGAGCTGGAGCTCGATGCTTCCGTTGAAGACCAGCCTTTTACCTTGAAGGGGGCTTACCGAGAAGCCTTTCAGCGCCTCGTCGACCGGCGATTCATTGCGGAGATCGAGAAAAAGCTGTTGAGCGCGTTGCCGCACACCGATCAGGAAGTGCGCCAACGTGTTACTGATACCGTGCCAAGCATGCTGCGCTACATTCGTGAGCGCTCCGGTGGAGCGCCCGTTGCTTTTGGCACATGCTTCGAACTCTCGCTTCTTGTGCTACTTCTCGGCCCGGCGGCACAGGACTTACTGGAAGCGCCGCTACTCAATGAGCGACTCGTGCCAGTAGAGCAACGGGTCGCCCTTGCTCGTGAGTGGTACTTGGAAACGCTGACCTACCATATGGAAAAGAGGGCGTGACATGGCTGCACCAGTAGCAGCACCAGCAGCAGGTGTTTATATTGCGGGGGCGGCCTTACTGGCTGGTGCCGCCTATCTGATGACTCCGGCGGGACAGCGCACCACGGCTTCCTTGGGTGAGGCTGTGGCCGACGGTGCCGGTAGTGCCATCGATAGTATTGTCAACCTGTTTTCGGGAAAAAAGACAGAAGAGCAAAGCGAATCAGTGCCTGTCGCCGGCACGACCACCACGACGAGGCCATGTGATGGTCCTCATGGGGGAAGGATACAGGTGCAAGGTTATGTGCCACGCATCGATCCTCATCCATTAGAGCTATCTTGGCCGTGGAACCGTGAATGTGTACCTCCGTTACGGCCAGAAGGGCTGAGCGCTGTATCGGGGGTTTTACTTCCACAGGTTGCGGCGATTTCCTATGAGTCTGCAGGTTATCGTGGCCAGGCTTTTTCCAAGATGAGTAAACACATACGAGACTCTCCTTCAGAGGGGTTTCTTGCAGGGCATAGGGTTGGGTGGGGTATTCATCCTGCGACAAGGCAAGCTGTGCGTAATCTTAGAGCAGGGCCGGATGCACCCCGTGTGGACCTAGAGGTCCACCGGGGACGTGCATTCGGTGTTAGGTGATTATAATGATAGAAATGTTTTTAGATGACCCTAAATTTCCTTTTTTTGACTACTACTGTGATGCAGATAGCTATATTCGCGCGCAAAGATACTGGCTACTTCTTCTGAGATCACTTCCTCAGTACAGCGAAGGCGAGTGGGCTCCTGTGATGCGCCCTGTTGATGTCAAGGATGACCAGAGTTCTGGGCTTGTCTTTTGGATAAGGAATGCGGTGGATAAGAAAGAGATCATTCTTCATACGGGTAGCTTCGAAGGATTTGTCCACCAGTATATGGTTGATAATGGTGGGTATACAGACGAGGAAGTCGAGCAGTTTGCCAAGGATTTTAATTATCATCCAAGCGAGGCGGAGAAACGTGGCCTAACGTGGGATGAGGCAGAAAAAGATGCTCGATTGATGTATGAGGATTTTCTTGTCTGGGTTGAGGATGCGATTTATTTTCACCATGATGCTAGCCATCCAGAAGGAGGGGTGGAAGTTCCCGTGGAGCGTTTGATCCTGACCTCAGAAATTTCGGAGAGAGCGGAGCCTCTTGCCACTCGGGCGCTGGAGCTTTTTCTTCAGAAGGGGCCGGCGAAAGAGCGTGTGAATCGAGTTTTTTCTTCTGATCCGCAGGCTTAAGGCTGCTTACTGATGGAACATGCGATCTGGGGCCATGAGGCGACCCCACGAGGTGGCGCCACAAACGAGTATGGCCCCTGGATGGGACGTTGTTTCTTTCGTCAGTGGTTGGAAAAACCCTCTGGCAGCGATCCCTTTGCCGAGCCCAGCTTCAAGGATTACTCCTGCCATGCCGCCGTGTGGACTAGCTCCCGGGCGGGCTTTCTCGACGTGGTGACGCGCTATCTCGAGACGCAGGGCTATGTCCTTACCTGGGACGAGGACGTGCTGCCGGTCGTGCAGTGGATGACCCAGTATGGCTACCATGCCGATGCGCTGACGCTATCGCCCCGGGTCGGCCCTGAACATCTCTTGGAGATGGGAGATTTCACACGTATCGATGAATGCGGCATGCCCATCCAGGAAACCTGGCTGGGCATTGAAGACATTGCCGAGGTGGAACCCTTGGATGCCCAGTTTGGCGTCCACCCCATGAAGCATGTGCCAGACACGCTTCGTGAGCCACTGTTCGGCCAGCCAGTACCGACCGATGAGGAAGTCGAGCGGGCGGGTGGCGATACCACCAAGGTACCGCCAGTCAGAACGTTTGCTCTTCTCGATGCGGCAAAGGGACAGTGGTTGCAGGAGCGGATCGAGGAGTCTGGGCTTCCATTCCGCTGTTTGTTCACGGGCAAGGCCGGGGAGGAACTCAAGGCGGTGGCGCCTTATCTCGTCGAACTGGCCGAAGAGAACGATTTCACCCGTCAGCTCTTCAGCCGTTCGGGCTTTCCCTCTGACCTGTGGGACAGGGAGCCCGGCATTTTCATCCGCTCACGCGGCACGCTGGAAGAGCTGTGGAAGCATTGCCGCAAGTTCACTCGGGTGCGTGACGCCCAAGGCAGATGGTTTCATTTACGATTCTGGGAAAGCCGCTACGCAGTGGCCTACTACCAAGCCATCGTGCATGACCGCGAACGCGTCCAGCATTGGTTCCTGTGTGGCGGTGCGGCTCCACTCTCCATCATGGCGGTTTGTACGCGGCGCAGGTGCGCCTGGGTGTTCGCTCCCAGCGAAGAACTCCCGCCCCAGCGGCCACGAGCCCCTTTCCTGTACGCCGAGCAAGAGCGAGAGGCATTCGTCCAGGTCAGAAAACAAGACTTCGCCTGGAAGCTGGATAAATACCTGAGCGAACGATTTTCGGACTTCTCCGCCAATCGCGATGACGAGCGGCAGGGAATTGCTATCTCCTTGATCGACGAAGCGCAGCGCTTCGGTATGGAGGTCGAGCGCGCCGTCGCCGATTTTGCCTTGGCCAGTATGATGCTGGGTCGACCACTCGCCGATGAACCGGCCCTGAAGCGCTTGCTGGATGCCAACATGAACGCACTGAACAAAGGTCAGTTGCTGCTGCGAGCCGTGCAGGAATTGAACGACGAAGAACGAAAAACGATAAGGAGCCATGATGGCTGAGTTTTCGACGACTCAGAGAGTCTGCGACCCCGTGTTGCCCTGCCAGCGCGGCAACCTCTTCCTCAACGCGCTGCCGCTCGAAGCGGACAGCCCGGTGTTGATGTGCACGGTCAACGGCAACGATACCGGTCCTTTACCGAATGGGTTGATGTACCGTCTGCCCAATAGTCTGGAGGGCACTGCCAACTCGCTCACGCTCTCCACTGGCGACAGGGACTTTACGCTGTTCGAGGAACTCGATAGCTTCCCGCGTACCCGGCCTGAGGACGTGGGCGTCTACATAGGACCCATGGAGCCCATGGATGCGGCGTCGCCGCCCCCGCCAGGTCCATCCCGAACCGAGCGGGCGTTGCATCTGCTGCGAACCTACGACATGCCCAGGGCGCTGACCCACCGCCAGGAGATCGAGACGCTCCAGCAGCGGGTGGACTTGGGTGTCGCTGACAACGACACCCATGCGGCGCTGGATTCCCTGCTGCGCCAGGTCGAAGATACTGCTCGGGAGCTGGGCTATGTCGATCCTCCTATCGGGCAAGAGGATATCTATGTCTTTGCATTGCCGAACAATTTCGCGATTCGCTTCACCGAGGGGGAGTACGACCTGGATGCCCTCTCCGAGCAACACCTGCAAAAATTCGTCATTGCCATCGCCCATGGCTTGCAGCTCATCGACGAGGCATCGGGACTTCAAGCGCTCACGGATGGAACGGATGGTGCGGTCGACTTTACCCTGAGAGGCACCAACTTAGTGCCGCTGGCCTTGGACCTGACCAATATGCTGCGGCGGGGTGAGAATCGCGCCTTCATACGAGAGGTAGCCAGGCTTGGTGGAAACGGTCGTATCAGCAAGGTATGGCGCAACGCGAATGGCACGATGATGCTCTCATTCCGCGGGCAAGCTGGCATGCGACAGTTCCTGACGGCCACGGCCTATGGGGTAGGAAACGCGAAGGTCGGCATTATCAGCACCGCCGTGCAGAACTCACAGAACTGGGCGGGCACGCTGAGTTCTGTCGGTAAGGGTGTTCCGGTAATCTCCATCGTTCTCATCGGTGCTATCGATTATGCGGAATGGCTGGCAGCACCGGAAACCGAGTCTGAATTAAGCCACTTGATCGGAACGCTAATTGTCGATATCTCCAAGGTGGGCATTTCGGTGATGGCGGGGGCAATTGCCGCAGCAGGAGCAGTGCTGTTTGGATGGTCGCTGATTGTAATTGTTTCTGCCGGTATAGGTGCTGGTATCGCTGTGGGTTTTGTATTGGATACACTCGATGAGACATGGGGAGTTACACGAAAAGTTCAAGAATTGGCGAAGGAGGTCGGGTTGGGCTTAGATGTCTTTTTGAGTCGGCGTGAGTCAGGCGAGTGGAGTGCCGACCCAGCCGTCGCGGGTGGAGGCAGTTCATGATCAAGACCTGTGGTGGAAAAACTATCTACTTGGACAATGATTTTTCAGAAAAGGGGCGGGCAGGGATTTCGGGTGCCTTAAATTTTTGTTGGATACTCTTTGCTCCATTTCTAATGGTGCCAATACAGTTGGTTTTTAAGGATTTTTTAGCCGGCCATTTTTTTCTTAATATGAGTCTGAGTTGGTGGCTGTTTTATGTAATGGTTATTATCTGTATAGGCTGCGTTCTGTTTCTGCGTATCGCGTTCTTTAAAATTCGGCACCCTATGGCATATCATTGGGGGCAGATGGTATTTGGTTGTTTTAGAGTTTTTTATATTAGTTCAATTCTCTGGTTGGTGCTGAGTAGTGTGGGGTGGTGGGCCTACATAGTAGTAGGGGTGTTGTGGGCGTTTTCTGAGGTGACAAATAGATACGAAGTGCGTCGTATTGGTAATGAAGAGATTTATCGAGTGTTCCGTAAGCGTTTTAAAATTCATCCAGAAGGCTATGTTCTCTATGATCCTCTCGTGAATATAAAAAACTTTCTCTCTAGTACTGATCGTCCAGAGTGGGTTGCTTGGAGAGATAGGTTCGAAAATTTTGGAGCGGTGATGATAATGCTTGCTGGGCCGGTGCTTTTTATTCGAAGTCATCAATATGGAGATAATTTTGAGCCTAGATTTTTGATCCTGGCTGCTGTTGCACTAGCCCTTGCTATGGCTACCCGTAGCATGACTACAGATGTCATCATCGCACAGCGAGCATTGAAGCTGAAGCAGCAAGAAGGGTTGGCTGGCTGAAGGAGTACAGGCGAGCGTGATAAAGGCTAACGATGGCGTAGATATTTATCTTGATAATAATTTTGAGGCCAATGGTAGGCCGGGCGTTTCATGGTCCTATAGTATTTTTTGGTTTTTTTTGGCTGTAAACATAATGGCCCCTATCCAAATGCATGTCGTAAGCAACTTAGGTGATCTTGATTTTTATGAGGTTGGGGTCGGCTGGTGGTCATTTGGTTTGATGATAATTATTTGTGTGGCGTGCGTTATTTTTATGTGGGTTAGCCTGTTTCGAATTCGTCAACCTATGGCGTATCACTGGGGGCAAATTATGTTCTTGTCCTTTAGGATTTTCTATATGGGGGCGTTGCTTTGGCTATCTTTGACTAATATTGGTTTGTGGGCGTATGTTGTTGTAATTTGTTTGTGGTTGTTCTCTGAATTGACAAATAAGCATGAGGTTAATGTTGTTGGGGATGAAGAGATTAGAGAGGCGTTTCGGAAAAGATTTAAGCCCCATCCAGATGGATATTTGCTTTACAATCCCATTGCCAATGTTAATTATCTGCATAAAAAAGAACGCGCGGCCTGGGTTAAGTGGAGAGACAGATTAGAAAGCTTGGGAGCTGCAGTTGTGGCGCTCATGGGACCTGTTATATTCATTAGGAGCCAGCTGTATCGAGAAAACTTTGAGCCAAGATTTCTGATTGTGGCGGGGCTGTTGTTAGCCATGGCTCTAGCTTTGCGAGGAATGACAACAGAAGTTGCCATCGCTCGCCGGGCACTGAAGTTGAAGCAACAAGAAGGGTGAGTGGGTATATCCTGAATTGCCCTGGCGAGCTGGTCACAGAAAGTTACCCAGATGCGCCCCTGTCGATTAGCGTGCTCTGCGTTACCATGGGGTGTCGTTTTGTCTGATGCTGTCAAGGGGGCTAATCATCATGCACGTCATCATCGATCTCTGCGTCGTCCCGCTGGGGGTGGGCGTGTCGGTCTCGCCGCAGATCGCCGCCTGCCAGCGGGTGATCGAGGCCTCGGGTCTCGAGCACCACATGCACGCCTACGGCACTAACATCGAGGGGCCGTGGGATGAGGTGATGGCGGTGGTCAAGCGCTGCCATGAGGTGGTGCACGAGATGGGGGCGCCGCGCATCACCACCACTATCAAGCTGGGTACGCGTACCGACCGCGAGCAGTCCATGGCCGACAAGGTGTCGAGCGTCGAGAACAAGCTACGCGGTTCGTGATTCGTTCATGCCGTGGGTAGCGGCGTGAGCCAGGCATCGCCCAGGCGCAGCAGGTGGTCGGTGAGGGCGTCGAGGAGGCGCCCGCCTTGGCGCCAGTGGTGCCAGTAGAGAGGTACGTCGATGACGAAGCCCGGTGACAGGTCGACCAGGCGGCCATCGGCTAGGTAAGGGCCGGGGTCGATCTCCTGTAGGCGTCCTTCGCTCAATTCCCTCTCGGCCTGACGCTCCGGCACCATGCCGTAGCCGAGCCCGGCTAGCGCCAGGCCGATGAAGCCCTCCGACGACGGGCACAGATGGTGGGGAAAGGGTGGCTCCACGCCATGCTGGGCCAGGTAGCGATGCTGGAGGCGGTCGTCGGGGCCGAACACGATGGCCGGTGCTCGGCGCAGCGCCTCCGGGGTTACGCCATCGGCGAAATGACGCGCCACGAAGGTGGGGCTGGCCAGGGCGCGATAGCGCATGCTGCCCAGTGGGTAACTGCGCGCGCCTTGAACCGGCGTGGGCGAGTCGCAAATGCAGCCGGCCACGTCACCGTCGCGCATGCGCTTGAGCGCCACCTCCTGATCCTCCACTACCAGATCGAACAGTACGGGATGTTCCTCGCAGAAACGTCCAATGGCCTCCGGCCACCAGGTGGCCAGGCTGTCGGCGTTGATCGCCAGGCGCAGGCGTTGCTCGCCGCTGCCGAGTGCCGGTATCTCATCCAGCAGGTCGCTCTCGAGCAGGCGCACCTGCTGGGCGTGGTTGAGCAGCTTGCGTCCCAAAGGCGTGGGGGCAAGACGTGGGCTGCGTACCAGTACCGGCTGCCCGAGACGAGCCTCGAGCAGCTTGATGCGCTGGGATATCGCCGATTGTGTCAGGCCCAGGTGGCGAGCGGCGCGCTCGAAGCCGCCCTGATCGGTGACCGCCACCAGTGCGTCGAGCAGCTTGTAGTCAAGCATTAGTAATTTTTATCCCCTAGTTGGTTTATTTGTTTCTCTTATCATTGTGGCGAGCTTAGCCTTGGCGGCATCGATTCGCCAGGGAGAAAGTGAAATGTGGTTGTCATGGCTCAATGGGCTACTGATCTGCGCCGGGTTGATCGTGGCCATCGGTGCGCAAAATGCCTTCGTCCTCCAGCAAAGCCTGCGTCGTCAGCATGCCTGGATGGTGGCGGGAGTCTGTGCCCTGTGCGACTGGCTACTGGTGGGGCTCGGGGTGTTGGGGTTGGGCGTGCTGATCGCCCAGCAGGATGCGTTGATGGAAGCTGCTCGCTGGGCCGGTGCCGCCTTCCTGGCCTGGCAGGCGTGGCTGGCGTTTCGGCGAGTCCTCGCCGGTCAGGCATTGGCGGCGGGGGGCGGCAGGGTGCAGTCGTGGCAGGCTGCCCTGGCGGCGACACTGGCCGTGACCTTGCTCAATCCCCAGGTCTATCTGGAAACCGTGGTGCTGCTCGGCGCCATCGGTGCGGTGCAGCCGAGTCCGCTGGGTTTCTTCATCGGTGCGGCAATGGCTTCCTTCGGCTGGTTCTTCGGCCTGGCGGCTGCAGCCGGGTGGTTGGCGCCAAGGCTGGCCAACCCGCGGGTGTGGCGGGCCATCGACCTGGCGATCGGTATCATCCTGGCGTGGGTGGCGTGGAGGTTGGCCAGTGGCGCCATGATGCCTTAGGCAAGCCGCCCAGAGGGTTAAGGTGTAAAGAAAGATTTACGCTCTGTCACGAAATCACACCGCACGGAGTGCCATAGCGTCGCGATCGCCTCAGGTGTAAGGATCTTCTGACACGCCGATGTGGAGTTATCCCCAGCCGGCGTTCTCAAAGACGCCGGTGGGGCGTTCCTCGGAAAAAGTACGCGCACTAGTCTGGAGTTACGCAAAGGCAGCCCGAAGGCGGCCTGACCCAATACTGCGCATAACAATGTCCAGCCCCGGAGGAAACATGAACGCCCCTGCCAAGACCGTATCTCCCATCACTCGGGACAACCCTATCGGCACCGATGGCTTCGAGTTCGTCGAGTATAGTGCGCCTACCGCCGAGGGCATCGAGGAGCTGCGCGCCCTTTTCAACCGCATGGGCTTCACTGAGACCCGCAAGCACCGCTCCAAGCAGGTTTTCCTGTTCCAGCAGGAGAACGTCAACTTCGTGCTCAACGCCGAGCCCGACAGCCATGCCGCCAAGTTCGCTGAAGTGCACGGCCCCTGTGCCTGTGCCATGGCATGGAAGGTGGCCGACGCCAAGCAGGCCTTCGAATACGCCCTGGCCCACGGTGCCGAGGCAGTGGAGAACCCGGTCGGCCCCGGTGAGGTGGGCATTCCCGCGGTGCACGGCATTGGCGGTTCGCTGCTCTACTTCGTCGACAACAAGGTCGACAGCGAAGGGCGCACCATCTACGACATCGACTTCGAGGCCATCCCCGGCCGTTCGCGCAACGACAACAGCGTGGGGCTCAAGGTGCTCGACCACCTGACCCACAACGTCGACCGTGGCCAGATGGACGTGTGGGCCGATTTCTATACCGAGATCGCCAACTTCCGCGAGAACCGCTACTTCGACATCAAGGGCAAGAAGACCGGCCTGCACTCCCGTGCCATGACTGCGCCGTGCGGCAAGATGCATATCCCGATCAACGAGTCGGCCGACGATACCTCGCAGATCGCCGAATTCCTCCGCGAGTACAACGGCGAAGGCATCCAGCACCTGGCCATGGCCACCGACGACATCTACGCCACGGTGCGCGCGCTACGTGCCAACGGTGTCACTTTCCTGTCCACGCCGGATACCTACTACGAGAAGGTCGACTCGCGCGTGCCCAACCACGAGGAGAACGTCGAGGACCTGCGCGAGCTGAGCCTGTTGATCGACGGCGGTCCGGATGAGGGTGTGCTGCTGCAGATCTTCACCGAGACCGTGATCGGCCCGATCTTCTTCGAGATCATTCAGCGCAAGGGCAACGACGGCTTCGGCGAGGGCAATTTCAAGGCCCTGTTCGAATCCATCGAGGAGGATCAGATCCGTCGCGGCGTACTCAAGGCGGATTGATCGGCAAGCGGCTCCCATCGCGCGGATGGGAGCCGCTTTTTCATACGCTTCAGGATGAAAATCCTGAGCACTTCAATTAGTACAAGAAAATGTCGTTGCAATCTCGGTGTTGCACCGGGCATATTGCTGCGTCAGTTCATAACAACGACTCCTCTGGTGACGTAATGACGACCGAGCAACAACCCCGCGCCCAGTGGCTAGGCCGCTGGGGCTTCGTGCTGGCGGCGACGGGTTCCGCCGTTGGCCTGGGCAATATCTGGAAGTTCCCCTACATGACCGGTGAGCACGGCGGCGGCGCCTTCGTGCTGGTTTACTTGGTCTGTATTCTGGCGGTGGGTGTGCCGGTCATGATGACCGAGATCGCCTTCGGCCGGCGCGGCCGAGGCAGCCCCATCGACGCGGTGCGTCGGGTGGTGACGGAGTCCGGCAGAAGCTCCGCCTGGTCGCTGCTGGGTTGGATGGCGATGCTGTGCGGCTTCATGATCCTGTCGTTCTACGTGGTGGTGGCCGGCTGGTCGTTTTCCTATCTGTGGAAGATGCTGAGCGGTGGCCTGAATGGCTCGGGTGTCGACGATATGGTGGCAATCTTCGTCGCCAACAACGAGAACCCATTCAATCTCGGCTTCTGGAGTACCCTGGTGACGCTTGCCACCATGTTGATCGTCGGCAAGGGCGTTCAGGCGGGTATCGAGAAGAGCGTGAGTTGGATGATGCCGGGCATGGTCGTCATGCTGTTGATCCTGATCGGCTACGGCGTGTTTTCCGGCGGCTTCGGCGAGGCATGGCGCTTCCTGTTCTCCTTCAACACCGGCAGCCTCTCCAGCGAGGGCATGCTGGCCGCACTGGGCCATGCCTTCTTCACTCTGTCGCTGGCTTCCGGCGCCATTCTCACCTACGGCAGCTACCTGCCGGCGGGGGCTTCGATCGGGCGCACCACGTTCAGCGTAGCGATCGCCGATACCCTGGTAGCGCTCATGGCGGGCCTGGCGATCTTTCCCATCATCTTCGCTAACGGCATGAGCCCCGAGGGCGGCCCCGGGCTGCTGTTCATGAGCTTGCCGCTGGCGTTCCAGGCCATGCCGCTGGGCACGCTGTTCGGCATCCTGTTCTTCGTCATGCTCTCGATGGCGGCGCTGACCTCGTCGATCTCCATGGTCGAGGCCACCGTCTCCTGGCTGGTGGACAACAAGGGCATCACCCGGCGTACCGCGGCGTGGGGAACGGGTATCGTGCTGTGGCTGGTGAGCACCCTGGCGATGCTGTCGTTCAACCTGGGTGCCGACTGGACCCTGGCCGGCCGTCACTTCTTCGACTGGCTCGACTACCTCACCTCGCGCTGGATGATGCCGCTCGGCGGCCTGGGCATGGTGCTGCTGGCCGGCTTCGTGCTCAAGAGCGAGAGCTTTCGCGAGGAGCTGGGCCTGGCGCCGTACTGGCATGCGTTGTGGCTGTTCATGGTGCGCTACGTGAGCCCGCTGGGCATCCTGGTGATCTTCGTCGATGCGCTGGGCATTGCACGGCTGGAGTTCGGCGTCCACTGGCCCTGGCTGCTCGCCGTGCTGGCGCTGATCACCCTGGTCGGCGAGCTGCTGAGCCCCAGGCTACGGCGCACGCTGGCTGGCTGAGCCATGGGCTTGCCCCGGCCGGGGCAAGCCGTTAATGTCGGGCCGGGTCCGCTAAGGACGTTTCATCGAGATGACAGGATGCTCTCACATACGATTTGTGGTGCCGGCCCGGTCGCACCTCGCTTGCTGCGAGGTGCATTGGCGCTTCTGATACTGCTCTTGATTGCCGGCTGTGCCGGACGCGATGGGGGCCGTGGCGAGCGGGCCTCGGTGCCATCCGGCTGGAATGGCGAGCGGGGGCAGGCTTCCTTTTATGCCGACCGCTACCATGGCCGGCGCACCGCCAGTGGCGAAACCCACGATCGCAACGCGCTGACGGCGGCGCATCGCAGCCTGCCATTCGGCACACGGGTCCGGGTGACGCGGCTGGACAACGGCCGCGAGACGGTGGTGCGTATCAATGATCGTGGACCCTTCGTGCGCGGTCGTGTCATCGATCTCTCGCGGCGTGCGGCCGAGGAACTCGGCATGCTCGGGCAGGGCGTGGCGGAGGTGCGGCTTTCGCCTGAGTGAGGACCCGGCTGCGCTGGCCAGGTGTCTCGTCCCGTCACTCATGCGACAATGACGCTTTCGCTAACGTCGAGCGCCCGTCATGTCTTCCCCGCGCAGCGAATCCATTGCCGAACTCCAGCGCCTGCGTCGTGGCCGTTCAAGGCGCGGCTGGCTGACGCGCAGCTTTCGCCTGCAGGTGATGCTGCTGGTCGGCCTGCTGCTGGCCGGCATGCTGCTCGCCCAGGGTGCCTACCTCAATCACCGCAAGGCCGAGATCATCAGCCACCAGATGGGTGAGCGGGCCCTGGCCGTGGCGCTCAGCGTCGCCAGCATCCCGGAACTGATCGCGGCCTTCGACGACCCCGACCCCAGCGCCACCATTCAGCCCATCGCCGAGCGCATCCGGCGTGAAACGGGCGCGCGCTACGTGGTGGTGGGCAATACCGAGAGCCTGCGCTATTCCCATCCGCTGCCGGAACGGCTGGGCAAGCCCATGGTCGGCGGCGACAACGATCGTGCGCTGTTGCATGGCGAATCCTACGTCTCGGAGGCGACCGGCTCGCTAGGCGAGGCGGTGCGCGGCAAGACCCCGGTCTTCGACGCCGAGGGCAACATCATCGGCATCGTCTCGGTGGGCTTCATGCTCGACCGGGTGGAACTGGCCGTGATCGAGCACACCAGCCTGGGGTGGTGGCTGGTGGCACTGATGATCGTGCTCGGCTTTGCCGGTGCCTACCTGCTTTCGCGTCACCTGAAGAGGGTGATACTGGGGCTCGAGCCCTACGAGATCGCGCGCCTGGCGATGGAGAAGGAGGCGATCCTGCAGTCGATCCACGAGGGCATCCTGGCGGTGAACCGCGAGGGGCAGATCACGCTGGTCAACCAGCAGGCGCGGCGCTTTCTCGGGCTGCCACCGGCCGAGGAGGTACTGGGGCGACCGATCCAGGAGGTGGTGCCCAATTCGCGCCTGTCCGAGGTGCTCGAGCGTGGCGAGCGCCAGTTCGACCAGGAGATGTGGCTGGGCGACCATCCCATCGTGGTCAACCGCGTACCGATCCTGCATGCCGGCGAGATTGAAGGGGCCGTATCGACGTTCCGCAGTCGTCGCGAGATCGTCAATCTCTCCAATGCCCTCAGCGCTGCCAGCCGCGACGTGGACATGCTGCGTGCACAGGCTCATGAGTACTCCAACAAGCTGTACACCATCTCTGGAATGCTGCAGCTCGACCGCATCGAGGATGCCCTGGCCCTGATCCATCAGGAGAGCGAGCGCCAGCAGGCGCAGATGACCTTCCTGATGAAGCACGTTGCAGATCCGGTGGTCAGCGGCACCTTGCTGGGCAAGCTGACCCGGGCCCGGGAGCTCAACGTGGCGCTCGAGATCGACGACCAGAGTTCGCTCTCCTCACCGCTAACCTTCACCGGCCAGGAGGTCATGATGACGGTGATCGGCAACCTGCTCGACAACGCCTGCCATGCCGCTCAGCAACGCGGGGAAGGTGGGCAGGTTCGATTGTTCTTTACCGACCTGGGCGAGCAGCTGCTGATCGAGGTGGAGGACAACGGCCCTGGCGTGCCGCCGGAGCATGTCGAGTCGATCTTCGAAGAAGGCTTCTCCACCAAGCCGGGCAAGCATCGCGGCATCGGCCTGGCGCTGGTAAGCCGACTGTGCCGGGAGAACGGTGGGGCCATCACGCTCGAGGAGAGCGAGCTGGGTGGCGCCTGCTTCACGGTAGTGCTCGACCGCTCGCTGTGTCGAACGAGCCAGCCGGTCGAGCCGTCACCGTGAGGCGAGAGGTCGGCGGCCATAATGACAACGTAAAACGCCATGGGGGAAATGATGCACGCAGCAGGCCAGACGCCTGATGAATACGGCATCCTGATCGTCGAGGACGATTTCCGGATCGCCGAGATCCACCGCGCCTTCATCGAGCAGAGCCAGGGCTTCCGCGTGGTGGGAATGGCACGCAGTGGGGCCGAGGCGCGCGAGCTGATGGTACGGCATGCCAGCGCCGTGCAACTGGTGCTGCTCGATGCCTACCTGCCCGACGTCGAGGGACTCGAGCTGCTGTGGGCGCTGCGCCGCGATCACGTGCACATCGATATCGTCATGATAACCGCGGCGCGCGAGGTGGATACCATCTCAGAAGCGCTACGCGGCGGCATCTTCGACTACTTGATCAAGCCGGTCGAGGCGGCGCGCATGGCGCAGATGTTGGCGCGTTTTCGCCGCGAGCGCGAGGCGCTGGCGGCACGCAGCGAGCTCAGCCAGGAGGAGCTCGACCGAGTGCTGGCCCGGCTGCGTCCCGAGGGGGCGACGAGCACGGCGACGCGTAGCCTGCCCAAGGGCATCGACCGCTTGACGCTGCGTGCGGTGGTGGCGGCGCTCGACAGCGCCGGCAAGCCTCTGGCCGCCATGGAAGTGGCACGCGCCATGGGGGCTAGCCGCTCGACGGCGAGGCGCTACCTGGAGTTCCTGGTATCGGTACAGGTCGTGAGCGCCGAGCTGGGCTATGGTGACGTCGGGCGGCCCGAACGGCGCTACCGGCTGGCGGGAGATGCGTCGCCCTGGTGCGAAGAGGGTTGAGAGAGGAGAGTTGAGCGAGGAGGGCTGAGAGTAGCAATACGGCCGTGAGCACAATGAACAAAATGCTCACAAAGAACACTTTGTCGTTTATGTTCAGAAACTTGTCTATGTTGTGAAGACTCCTCTAACGTTCGAGGTGTACGCCCTCGGGCGGTGACACAATAATTATCCGACAACCGGAGAACGCCATGACTGCCAAGTTTCCCGTCAAGCACCTGACCCTGCTGGCCCTGCCGTTGGCTGCTGCCAGCCTGGCCACCCTGGCTCAGGCCCAGGACTGGACGCCCACCCGTTCCATCGAGTTCATCGCCCGGCCAACCCGGGCGGCGGCTGGGACACCCTGGTGCGCACCACCTCCCGTGTCATCCAGGAGGAAGGGCTGGCTGACCAGAACTTCGCCGCCATCAACGTGCCGGGAGGCGGCGGTGCCGTGGCTTGGGCGCAGATCGCGCGCGACAGCGGCAACCCGCACAAGCTGTTCGCCACCAGCCCGCCCATCATTCTGGTGCCGCTGGCAGGGACCTCGCGCCACGATCACACCGATTTCACCCCGATCGCACGCCTGATCACCGACTATTCCATCGTGCTGGTGCGTGACGACTCACCCTACGGCGACCTCAACGAGCTGTTCGAGGCGATCCAGGAGAAGCCCAACCTCAGCATCGGTGGCGGTAGTGCTCCTGGTTCGATGGATCACATCTCCATCGCTGGGCTTGCCTCCGCGGCAGGGCTGAACGCAGCGGAAGTCAACTACGTGCCGTTCTCCGGCGGCGGCGAGGCCATGACCAGCCTGATGGGCGGCCATGTCGAGGCGGTAATCACCGGCGCCGGCGAGGCCTCCGGACAACTGGGCGAGGGTAGTGAGGTTCGCGCCCTGGGTGTTTCCGCTCCCGAGCGCATGGGCGGTGTGCTGGCTGACGTGCCCACCTACCAGGAGCAGGGCATCGACTACACCTTCGACATCTGGCGCGGCGTGATGGGTGCTCCGGACATGCCCGCCGAGGCCGTGGCCTATTACGAGGACCTGTTCGCCCAGATGCTGGAGACCGACGGCTGGCAGCAGGCTCGTGATCAACTGGGCTGGCTCGATGCCTATCAGGACAGCGAAGAGTTCGGCGACTTCCTCGATGCACAGAAGACGCAGTTCAGCGAAGTGCTGAGCGATCTTGGCCTGCTCGGCCAGTAAGTAAGCGAAGGCAAGACCCTTGGCCAGGGCTTCGCTACGGAGCTCTGGTCGGTTCATCCTGCAACACCTGAGCCATTCGGCTCGAGGTTTACCCCATGACACGACTCAATACCAACCAGTGGCTGGCACTCATCATCGCCGTGTTTGCCGCCGCCTACCTGTGGATGGCGTGGCAGATTCCCTCGTTCCCCTTGCCTCGCCCGGTGGACTCCGATCTCTTTCCCAAGGTGCTGGGGTTCACTCTGCTTGCATTGGCTGCCTTGCTGTTCTTCGAGCGTCCGGCCGAAGTGGTCAGTGACGACGAGGAGGCGGATGCGGCGGCGCAAGAGGCTCAGGAAGACGCCGCCCGGCCCTTGCTGCTGCGCCCCTGGTCGCGCGTCGTCGTGACCTCGCTGGCCATCGTGGCCTACGCGCTGCTGCTGGTACCGTTCGGTTTCGTGCTGGCTTCCACCCTGTTGGGCTTCGGCCTGAGCTGGTACTACGGCTATCGCCGCCATGCGATCAACTTGGCGGTATCGTTGGGCGTAGTGCTGACGCTCTACCTGACTCTCACCCGTGCCATGGGCGTCTACCTGCCCACCGGCCTGCTGCCATTCTGATCGGCTGGAGAGACTTCCATGGAGTCCTTGAACAATCTGATGTACGGCTTCGGCATTGCGCTGGAGCCGATGAACATCGCCTATGTCTTCTTTGGCGTATTCGCCGGCACGATCATCGGCATGCTGCCCGGGCTCGGCCGATCAGTGCGCTGGCACTGATGATCCCTATTACGTTCGCTATGGAGCCTTCCTCGGGCCTGATCCTGATGGCAGGGGTCTACTATGGCGCGATCTTCGGCGGCTCGACCTCGTCGATCCTGCTCAACGCGCCGGGTGTGGCGGGAACCGTGGCCACCTCCTTCGATGGTTATCCGATGGCCAAGCAGGGCATGGCGGGCAAGGCCCTGGCCATTGCCGCCTACGCCTCGTTCATTGGCGGCACCGTTTCCATCGTATTCCTGATGCTGGTGGCGCCGCTGCTGGGCAAGGTGGCCGTCAGCTTCGGTCCGGCCGAGTACTTCTCGCTGATGGTGCTGGGCCTGACGGCGGTGGTATCGCTGTCCGACAAGTCGCTGGTGAAGGGCCTGATCGCCGCAGTGCTCGGGGTTATGATCTCGATCATGGGCATCGATCTGCAGACCGGTACCGAGCGCTATACCTTCGGCAGCGCGCATTTGCTGGACGGTATCGACTTCCTGGTGGTAGCGCTGGGTATCTTCGCTCTGGCCGAGGTGTTCTACATCCTGCTGCGCGGCGGCGGCGGCAAGGAGGCGCCACGCAACGCCATCGGTTCGCTCAAGCTGACGCGTAGCGAAGTGAGCCAGATCGCGCCGCCCATCGCACGCAGTTCGGTGCTCGGTTTCTTTACCGGCGTACTGCCGGGCGCTGGTGCCACCATCGGTTCGTTTCTCGGCTACAGCATGGAGAAGCGTCTGGCGAAGGACGGCCACACCTTCGGCAAGGGCAACATCAAGGGCGTGGCGGCACCGGAGGCGGCCAACAACGCGGCCTGTACCGGCTCCTTCGTGCCGCTGCTGACGCTGGGTGTGCCGGGGTCGGGCACCACCGCGGTGCTGCTTGGCGCGCTGCTGATCATGGGCGTCTCGCCAGGTCCGATGATGCTCGAGAATCGCCCGGACGTGTTCTGGGGCGTAATCGCCAGTATGTACATTGGCAACATCTTCCTGCTGGTTCTCAACCTGCCGTTGATCCCGTTGATTGCCAAGATTCTCGACATGCCGAAGCCGATGCTGCTGTCGCTGATCCTGATCTTCTGCATGGTCGGCGTCTATGGCATGAGCTTCAGTATCTTCGATCTGCTGTTGCTGCTCGGCTTCGGCCTGCTGGGACTTGGCATGCGCCTGTTCGGTTTCCCCACCGCACCGCTGATTCTGGGCTTGATTCTCGGCGCCATCATGGAAGAGTCGATGCGGCGGGCGCTGCAGATCTCCGGTGGCGACTGGTGGACCTTCATCGACAAGCCGATCTCCATGTGGCTGCTGATCATTGCAGCGCTGTCGCTGCTGCTGCCGCTGGCCAAGCGGGGCCTGACCAAGATGCGCAGCCCAGCCGCTTCCTAGCAGCTCAGCCACAGACGAGAAGTAGAAGCATCTTTCCCAGCAGGGGCGTCGAGAGATCGACGCCCCTGCTTGCGTTAGGTGGGGTGCACTTGCTTGGTGCGTGCTCGTGGTGCAGGCGAACGTTGTCGGCGCAAAGGTTCACCTGACCTGTGCACGCCTGCGGTGCGATAGGGTGAGTTCTGGCTCGAAGAGCTGCGCGTAACTGTTTGTACAGGAAGCCTTCCAAGGGTTTTGCCGCATGATGGCGCAGGCCTTGCAATGGCTTGGAGCCTAGTGCTGTGCGGCCGGTGTCGGCCGTGCATGAACTTCACAACAAGTCCCTCCCGCAGGAGGGCGCAAGGAGGTTCGAGTGAACGCTTCCCGTCGCAACATGCCTTTCCCCGTTCGCATCATGTCATCCCCGTCCCGCGCTGTGGCCGCAGCCCTGTTGGCGGCGGCGTCCCTCGGTGTTACTGGCCAGGCGCTGGCCCAGGAAGAGCCCATCAAGGTGGGCATCCTGCACTCGCTGTCCGGCACCATGGCGATCAGCGAATCGACCCTCAAGGACACCGTCGAGATGCTGATCGAGCAGCAGAACGAGCAGGGTGGCCTGTTGGGCCGTCAGCTCGAGGCGGTGGTGGTCGACCCGGCCTCCAACTGGCCGCTGTTCGCCGAGCGTGCCCGCGAGCTGCTCGAGCAGCATGAGGTGGACGTGGTGTTCGGCAACTGGACTTCGGTGTCGCGCAAGGCCGTGCTGCCGGTGTTCGAGGAACTCAATGGCCTGCTGTTCTATCCGGTGCAGTACGAGGGCGAAGAGTCCTCGGAGAATGTCTTCTACACCGGGGCAGCGCCCAACCAGCAGGCCATCCCGGCGGTGGAATACCTGCTCAACGAGGTGGGCGTGGAGCGCTTTGCGCTGCTCGGCACCGATTACGTCTACCCGCGCACCACCAATCGTATCCTCGAAGCCTTCCTCAAGGAGGAGCACGGCATTGCCGACGAGGACATCATGATCAACTACACGCCGTTCGGTCACTCCGACTGGCAGAACATCGTCGCCGAGGTGCGCCGCTTCGGCAGCGAGGGCAAGAAGACCGCAGTGGTCTCGACCATCAACGGCGACGCCAACGTACCGTTCTATCGCGAGCTGGCCAACCAGGGCATCGACGCCGCCGACATTCCGGTCATCGCCTTCTCGGTGGGTGAGCAGGAGCTCTCCGGCATCGATACCGGCCCGCTGGTGGGTCACCTGGCCGCCTGGAACTACTTCATGAGCGTGGACACCGACGCCAACTACGACTTCATCGACGCCTGGATCGACTACACCGGCGACGAGGAGGCGGTGACCAACGATCCCATGGAGGCGCACTACATCGGCTTCAACATGTGGGCCGAGGCGGTGCGCAAGGCCGGCACCACCGACGTCGATGCGGTCAAGGAGGCCATCATCGGCGTGACCGTTCCCAACCTGACCGGCGGCTATGCGGCGATGATGCCCAACCACCACATCACCAAGCCGGTGCTGATCGGCGAGGTACAGGACAACGGCCAGTTCGACATCGTATGGCAGACGCCCTCCACCGTGGCCGGCGATGCCTGGTCCGACTACCTGCCGGGTTCGCGTGACCTGATCGCTGACTGGCGCAAGCCCATGGAGTGCGGCAACTTCAACGTGGCCAACGGCCGCTGCGGCGGCAGCACCGCTGCCGAAGAGGCCGAAGCGGCGCTCGCCGAGTAAGCCCAGCATGGCCCCCGCTGCCTGGCAGCGGGGAGCACGCCTTCTTCACCGATTCCGAGGAACGCTCCGATGAGATATCCCCCGTGCCCTGGCCAGTGGCGGCCGGGGCGAGGGCCGGCAGCGCCGCCGAAGACAGCGAGCCCATGCATGCAGCAACGAGGGGTTCGTGGCTGATGGTTCTCGTCCTTGCCCTCACGCTCGCACTTGGTCTTACGCTGGCCGCTCCCGCATCCGCGCAGGACGCCGAAAGGTCCGACGATACAACAGCACAGGCGCTTCTCGCGGCGCTGGACGTGTCGTCGTTTTCCGCTAAGGGCGAAGCCATTGAGGCCATCGTGCGCAGCGACGATCCTCGCGCACGGGACTGGCTCCAGGCCCTGCTCGATGGTCGTTTGCAGCGCATCGACGATGGCCGCTTCGTGGTAGTGCTCGACAATTCGGGCCGCCAGTGGCCGGTCGAGGACGCCCTGACCGGCGAGGCCCTGGGCGAGATGTCGCGCCGCGACCTGGACCGCATCGGCATCAATAACGCGCTGCGCAATCAACTGCGCAGCGCCATCGCCGTGGTCGATCTCTATGCCGCCGATGTCGGGTTACGCCGCGCTTCCGCCGAGCGGTTGCTGGGCGAGGTCGACGGCGACCTGGCTGGCCCCCTGGCCGAGGTGATCGAGGCGGAGCCGGATGCGCGGGTGCAAGAGCGGCTGATCCAGGCGCTCGCCATTTACCGCCTGGAGCAGGGTGAGGTCGAGGCGGTCGAGGAACTGCGCGGCAGTCTCCATCCTAGGGTGCGGGTTGCTCTCAATCGGGTACTCAACAGTGACGATCCCGCGCTGGTCGAGGAGGCCAGGAGCGCCTTGAGCGGCATCGAGCAGAAGCTCAAGGTCAACCGTGCGGTCGAGACGCTCTACTTCGGCCTGTCGCTGGGCTCGGTGCTGGTGCTCGCCGCCATCGGCCTGGCCATCACCTTCGGCGTGATGGGCGTGATCAACATGGCCCATGGCGAGCTGATCATGCTCGGTGCCTACACCACCTGGGCCATGCAGCAATTGCTGCCGGGCCAGCCGGGGCTGGCCTTGATCCTGGCGATTCCCGCCGGCTTCCTGGTGGCAGCTCTGGCGGGTATCGCCATCGAGCGCGGCGTCATCCAGTTCCTGAAAGGACGGCCGCTGGAAACGCTCTTGGCCACCTTCGGCATCAGCCTGATCCTGCAGCAGCTGGTGCGCACCGTCATTTCGCCGCTCAACCGCACCGTCGTCACGCCGGAGTGGATGAGCGGCTCCATTGCCGTCAACGATGCGCTTTCTCTCACGCTCAACCGGATGGTGGTGCTCGGCTTCGCCCTGGTGGTGTTCGCCGCGCTGATGCTGATCATGCGCCGTACCCGGCTCGGCCTGGAGGTGCGGGCGGTGACCCAGAACCGTGCCATGGCACGCTCGATGGGCATTCGCGCCACGCGGGTCGACATCCTGACCTTCGCCCTGGGCTCCGGGGTGGCGGGGCTGGCCGGCGTGGCGCTCAGCCAGCTCACCAACGTGGGACCCAACCTGGGCCAGAACTACATCATCGACTCCTTCATGGTGGTGGTCTTCGGCGGCGTGGGGAATCTGTGGGGCACCCTGGTGGCGGGGCTATCGCTCGGTGTCATCAACCAGGTGCTGGAACCCTGGGCCGGTGCCGTGATGGCCAAGATCATCGTGCTGGTGTTCATCATCCTGTTCATTCAAAAGCGCCCCCGCGGACTCTTCCCGCAGAAGGGCCGGGCGGCGGAGGGCTGATCCATGCAATCGCGATCGTGGCTGATGAGGCCGTTCGGCGAACGCTCGACGCTGATCTTTCTCGGCGTGCTGCTGGCGACAATGGCCCTGGTGACGCTACTGCACGTGGCCGTGCCGGCGGGGCATCCGCTCCATGTCAGTGCTTATACCGTTAACTTGTTCGGCAAGTACCTGAGCTACGCCCTGCTGGCGGTGGCGGTGGATCTGGTGTGGGGCTATCTCGGTATCCTCAGCCTGGGCCATGGCGCCTTCTTCGCCCTGGGCGGCTATGCCATGGGCATGTACCTGATGCGCCAGATCGGTGACCGTGGCGTTTATGGCCACCCGGTGCTGCCCGACTTCATGGTGTTCCTCAACTGGGACAGCTTGCCGTGGTACTGGCATGGCTTCGACATGGCCGGGTTCGCCTTCCTGATGGTGCTGCTGGTACCGGGAGCGTTGGCGCTGGTGTTTGGCTTCCTGGCGTTTCGCTCACGGGTCACCGGGGTCTATCTGTCAATCATCACCCAGGCGCTCACCTTCGCCCTGATGCTGGCCTTCTTCCGCAACGAGATGGGCTTCGGCGGCAACAACGGGCTGACCGACTTCCGCGAGATCCTCGGCTTCAACCTGCGCAGCAGCGAGACCCGGCTGGGCCTCTTCCTGGCCACCGGCGTGGCCCTGGCGCTGGGCTACCTGCTGTGCCGGGCCATCGTGACCAGCAAGCTGGGCCGGGTGTGCGTGGCGACCCGCGACGCCGAGGCGCGCACGCGCTTTCTCGGCTATCGGGTCGAGCGCTTCCAGCTGTTCGTGTTCGTGGTCTCGGCCATGCTGGCGGGCCTGGCCGGGGCGCTCTATGTGCCTCAGGTAGGGATCATCAACCCCAGCGAGTTCTCGCCGCTGTTCTCCATCGAGATCGTGCTGTGGGTGGCGCTGGGCGGCCGCGCGACGCTCTATGGAGCGGTGATCGGGGCGATACTCGTCAACTACGCCAAGACGGTCTTCACCGGGGTGATGCCCGATGCCTGGCTGTTTGCCCTGGGCGGGCTCTTCGTGCTCGTCACGGTGTTCCTGCCCAAGGGGGTGGCGGGGCTCCTGGCATTGCGACTTCGTCATCGCCGCGACGGTGACGCCTCGTTTTCCGGCAAGGAGGCATCGGCATGAGCATTTTGGGTTCATTGGCCAATCGTGACCGGGTCTTCGATTTCCTGGTGCCGGCCGAGTCGCCGGTCGACGTGCGCCACGGGCCGATTCTCTACCTCGAGGACGTCACGGTCAGCTTCGACGGCTTCAAGGCGATCAATGACCTCAACCTGACCATCGACGACGGCGAGCTGCGCTGCATCATCGGACCCAACGGCGCCGGCAAGACCACCATGATGGATATCATCACCGGCAAGACCCGACCCGACAGCGGCAAGGTATGGTTCGGCAGTCGCCACGACCTGCTGACCATGAACGAGCCGCAGATCGCCAGCCTGGGCATCGGGCGCAAGTTCCAGAAGCCCACGGTGTTCGAAGCATTGAGCGTATTCGAGAACCTGGAACTGGCGATGGCTGCCGACAAGCGCATCCTGCCCACGCTCACCGCGCGCATGAGCGGCGAGATCCGTGACCGCATCGACGAAGTGCTGGTGACCATCGGCCTGGGCGAACTGCGCCAGCGCCCGGCGGGCATCCTTTCCCACGGCCAGAAGCAGTGGCTGGAGATCGGCATGCTGCTGATGCAGCGGCCGCGCCTGTTGCTGGTGGACGAGCCGGTGGCCGGCATGACTGAGCAGGAGATGGAGCGTACCGCCGAGCTGCTGACCGGGTTGGCGGGAAAACAATCCGTTGTGGTCGTCGAGCACGATATGGGCTTCGTGCGTTCCATCGCGCGCAAGGTGACGGTGCTGCACCAGGGCAGTGTGTTGGCGGAGGGCAGTATGGACCAGGTTTCGAGCGACCCGCGGGTGGTCGAGGTCTACCTGGGTGCCGAAGCCGAGGAGGAGGCGGTCTGATGCTCGAGATCGACAAGCTCAACCAGTTCTATGGCGAAAGCCACACCCTGTGGGATCTCGACCTGGCCGTGCCGGTGGGCCAGTGTACCTGCGTAATGGGGCGCAACGGGGTGGGCAAGACCACCTTGATGAAGGCGATCATGGGGGAGGTGGCGGTGGCCTCCGGCAGCATCCGCTATGCCGACGATGTCGAGCTTACCCGGCGGCGGGTGGAGGATCGTTCGCGGCTGGGGATCGGCTACGTGCCCCAGGGGCGGCAGATCTTCCCGCTGCTCACCGTGGAAGAGAACCTGCGTACCGGCCTGGCGGCACGCGGCGATGGTCGGCGCACCATCCCGGAGCGCATCTTCGAACTCTTCCCGGTGCTCGAGGAGATGAAGCACCGTCGGGGCGGCGATCTCTCGGGCGGCCAGCAGCAGCAGCTGGCCATCGGTCGGGCGCTGGTGATCGAGCCACGCCTGCTGATTCTTGACGAGCCGGGGGAGGGGATCCAGCCCAATATCGTCACCCTGATTGGCGAGGTGATTCGCAAGCTGATCGCCGAGGACGGTCTGACCGTGCTGCTGGTGGAGCAGAAGCTGCCCTTCGCCCGCAAGTATGCCGATCGCTTCGCGATCATGGATCGCGGCCGGCCGGTGGCCAAGGGCGCGATCGGCGAGCTGTCCGATGCCCTGATCAAGGAGCACCTGACGGTATAGCCGTTTTGCCAAGGTAAGGAATTCGCTCCTGCACCGTTCTGGGCCGTGATCAAGAGGGTTACGAGGCGCTCATGCGCAGAAACTGTGCGCCTCGCTGGCTTTTGTGCGCCAATCTGGTGCGAAGATGGTCCTTGCAGGTGTGGCTGTATACAAAATAACTCAATGAATCGTATTCGTTTTTTCTGCATTTCACTGTTCTGGTACAGCGGTTGCCTGAATAGGGCAAAGCCTCGACGAAGAGGCCGAACCCTGTTGCAGAAGGCCGATGCCAATGACGGCTCGTTTCGACGCCAAGACACTGCTGCCGCCCTGTGCTTCCGGTCACCGCTTCGATGCCGGCCGCCGCTGGGTGGCGTCGCTGGAACTCGGCTTCGACCGGCGCCAGGGGGCCACCCGCCTGGTGCGGGCTCGTCATCAGGGCCCGCTGCGGGTGCAGCGGCCTTTCTATCCCGAGGGGCGCGAGGGCTCGTGTCATGTTTACCTGCTGCATCCACCCGGAGGGCTGGTCAGCGGCGATGTGTTGCACGTCTCGGTTCAGGTCGAAGCGGGCGCCCGTGCGTTGGTGACGACGCCTGCGGCCAACAAGCTCTATCGTGCCGACAGCCATGGTGTGGCCTGGTCCCAGCGTACCGAGCTGCAGGTGGCGTCGGGCGGAGTGCTCGAGTGGCTGCCCCAGGAGACCATTGCCTTCGACGGCTCGTGCGGTGAGCAGCACACGTCCATCGAGCTGGCCGACGATGCGCGTTGCCTGGGCTGGGAAGTGTTGGCGCTGGGTCGACCGGCGAGCCGGCTGCCCTACGTGTCGGGCCGAATCGAGCAGCGCTTTCGGCTGTATCGCGATGGCAAGCCATTGTGGCTGGAGCGCCAGCCGCTCGACCCGGAGCACCCGCGCTTCAAGGGGCGCTGGGGGCAGGGTGGCGCCAGCGTGCAGGCCACCCTGTGGGCCGTGGGCCTCGACGATGAAGCCCTGGCCGTCGAGGCATTGCGTGACGCGATAACGCCGAACCCGCGCTGGGCGGTGACCATGCGCCATGGCGTGCTGTTGCTGCGCTATCTAGGACATGAGCGTAACGAAGCCTGGGACCTTTGCCAGCAGGCCTGGGCCTGTCTCAGGCCGTTGTTGATCGATTCTCCTCCCCATTCCCCCCGTATCTGGTTCACCTGACGATTCCAGGAGACTCGCATGGAACTGACCCCGAGAGACAAGGACAAGCTGCTGCTGTTCTCGGCCGCCCAACTGGCCGAGCGACGCCGGGCTCGCGGCCTCAAGCTCAACTACCCGGAAGCGGTGGCGCTGATCAGCTTCGAGATCATGGAAGGCGCGAGAGACGGCCGCAGCGTGGCCGAGCTGATGAGCTACGGCCGCGAGATCCTCGGCCGCGACGATGTGATGGAGGGGGTAGCCGAGATGGTGCACGAGGTGCAGGTGGAGGCGACGTTCCCTGACGGCACGAAGCTGGTCACGGTCCACACGCCAATCGTCTAAAACTGGCTGCACTCGGCCATGCTGTGTTGGCTTCACGACAAAAAATGCTCATTTACTAAAGTAAACTCCGCGTTTTTGTCGCTCGCCGCCTTGCCTGGCCTTCGTTCGCTCAGTTTTAGCTGTTCAATGACAGCCATAACGTAGGGAAGGTCCAATGATTCCCGGTGAGTACCAATTACAGGACGGCGAGATAGAGCTCTGCGCCGGGCGCGAGCGGATCACGGTGGAGGTGGCCAACATCGGCGACCGGCCGATCCAGGTCGGCTCCCATTATCACTTCGCCGAAACCAACCCGGCGCTTGTCTTCGACCGCACCAAGGCACACGGCTTTCGGCTGGACGTGGCGGCGGGCACGGCGATTCGCTTCGAGCCGGGTCAGACCCGCGAGGTCACGCTGATTCCTTTTGCCGGCACGCGCCATATCTACGGCTTTCGCGGTGAGGTGATGGGTAAGCTGGATGGAGGTAGCGCATGAGCACCCGCTCTCATAACAGCTCTCCAAATACCTCTCCCAACAAGATCGGCCGGCAGGCCTATGCCGATATGTATGGCCCCACGGTGGGCGACCGGGTACGCCTGGGCGACACTGAACTGTGGATCGAAGTCGAGCGCGACGCGACCCATTACGGCGACGAGGTGAAGTTCGGCGGCGGCAAGGTGATCCGCGACGGCATGGGCCAGAGCCAGCGCCTCGACGATACGGTGATGGATACCGTGATCACTAACGCGCTGATCCTCGATTGGTGGGGTATCGTCAAGGCGGATGTGGGTCTGCAGGCCGGCCGTATCGCAGCCATCGGCAAGGCGGGCAATCCCGACACCCAGCCCGATGTCGACATCGTCATCGGCCCCGGCACCGAAATCATTGCCGGTGAGGGCAAGATCCTCACCGCCGGCGGTATCGACGCGCACATCCACTTCATTTGCCCCCAGCAGGTGGAAGAGGCGCTGATGAGCGGCATCACCACCATGCTCGGCGGCGGCACGGGGCCGGCCACCGGCTCCAATGCCACCACCTGCACGCCGGGCGCCTGGCACATCGGCAGGATGCTACAGGCGGTGGACGAGCTGCCGATGAATATCGGCCTGCTCGGCAAGGGCAACGCCAGCCTGCCCGAAGCCTTGGAGGCGCAGATCGAAGCCGGCGCCATCGGTCTCAAGCTGCACGAGGACTGGGGCACCACGCCGGCTTCCATCGACACCTGCCTGAGCGTGGCCGAAAAGTACGACGTACAGATCGCCATCCATACCGACACGCTCAACGAGTCGGGCTTCGTCGAGGATACGCTGGCCGCCTTCAAGGAGCGCGGGATCCATACCTACCACACCGAGGGCGCCGGTGGCGGTCACGCGCCGGACATCCTGATTGCTTGTTCCAAGCCCTACGTGCTGCCGTCCTCGACCAACCCGACCCGGCCCTACACGGTCAACACCATCGACGAGCACCTCGACATGCTGATGGTGTGCCACCATCTCGATCCCAACATTCCCGAGGACGTGGCCTTCGCCGACTCGCGCATCCGCCGCGAGACCATTGCCGCCGAGGACATCCTGCAGGACATGGGGGTGATCTCGATGATTGCCTCGGACTCCCAGGCCATGGGGAGGGTCGGCGAGGTGGTGTGCCGCACCTGGCAGACCGCGCACAAGATGAAGGTGCAGCGTGGTCTGCTGCCGGAGGATGAAGCGCTTGGCGCCGACAACTTCCGTGCCCGGCGCTACATCGCCAAGTACACCATCAACCCGGCGATCACCCACGGTATCGGTCATGAGGTCGGCTCCATCGAGGTCGGCAAGCTGGCCGACCTGGTGCTGTGGAGTCCGGCCTTTTTCGGCGTCAAACCGGCGCTGATTCTCAAGGCGGGCATGATCGCGGCGGCACCCATGGGTGACCCCAACGCCTCGATTCCCACGCCGCAGCCGGTGCACTACCGCCCCATGTTCGGTGCCTTCGGTCGCGCGGCGAGCCTGTCGCGGTTGACCTTCGTCAGCCAGGCGGCGCTGGACGCCGGCATCAAGGAGCGGTTGGGCCTGCAAAGCGAGCTGGCGGCATGCAAGAACGTGCGCGGTGTGCGCAAGAGCGATATGAAGCTCAACGATGCCTGCCCCGAGCTCAGCGTCGATCCGCAGACCTATGAGGTGCGTTGCGACGGGGAGCTGCTGACCTGTGAGCCGGCCACCGAGCTGCCATTGGCTCAGCGCTACCACTTGTTCTGAGCTACGGGCTACGGGCTACGAGCTACGAGCCCGAAGCCCGCGGCTCGTGGCCCGATACTGGGGTTGAATAATGCTGAAACTGATCGAACGCCTGGGACCCATCGAAGGACGCCAGGCCAGCGACACCCTCACGCTGCCCTATGAGCTGCGCATTCGCGGTCGGCTCAAGGCGGTCAGCGACGCCGGTCGCGATCTGGGGCTGTTTCTCGACCGTGGCCCGGTGTTGCGTCATGGCGAGGGGCTGCGCGCCGAGAGCGGTGAGATCGTGCGGGTCAGGGCTGCAGACGAGCCGGTGGTGACGGCGCGCGTTGCGGCAGGCCTGCCGCTGGCGCGGCTCGCCTACCACCTGGGCAATCGCCACGTACAACTGGCCCTGGGCGAGGACGGGCAGGGTGGTTACGTGCGCTTCCCGCCGGACCACGTTCTGGAAGAGCTGGCCGAGTTGCTGGGAGCGAGCCTGGAACGGCACGAGGCTCCCTTCGATCCCGAGCCGGGCGCCTACCACCAGCTCGGCCATTCACATGCGCATGACCACGATCATGACCATGAGCACGGCCACGATCATGACCATGAGCACGGCCACGATCATGACCATGAGCACGGCCACGATCACAGTCACCACGGCCATGGCCATCACCATGCCCATTGAGGCGGCCCAGGGGATGGCGCAGAGCGACGATCTGGCCCTGCTGGGACTGTTGCAACTGGTCAGCCCGGCGCTGCCGATCGGCGCCTTTGCCTTTTCGCAGGGGCTCGAGAGTGCCTTCGAACTCGGGTGGGTAAAGGACGAGGCGAGCCTCGGCGACTGGCTGACCGGCGTGCTCGACGACGGCCTGACCCGCTGCGAGCTGCCGGTGCTGGCGCGTCTGCAGCAGGCCTGGGCGGATGAGGATGCCGAGGCGATCGCACAGTGGGATGGCTGGCTTGCCGCCAACCGCGAGACCGCCGAGCTGGCCGCCGAGGATTCGCGCCTGGGCGCGTCGCTCTCCCGTCTATTGGGCAGTCTGAACCTGTTGCCCGAGGGCCCTTCGAGAGAGTCGCCAGCGCTGCCGCCGGGCGCCGGCTACGTGACGGTATTTGCCTGGGCTGCCCAGGTGCGAGGGGTGGCACCGCGCCAGGCCATGCTCGGCTTTTCCTGGGCCTGGCTCGAGAACCAGCTGGCGGTGGCCTGCAAGGCGCTGCCGCTGGGACATACCGCCGCCCAGCGCCTGGTCGAGCGGCTGCGCCCGGCGCTGGTGGCCGCGGTAGACGAGGCGCTCGTGCTCGAGGACGACGAACTCGGCCCTGCGCTGCCCGGCCTGGCGCTGGCCAGCGCGTTGCACGAAACGCAGTACTCGCGATTGTTTAGAAGCTAGTAGTAAGAGGGAAGAGGGAAGAGGGAAGACAGGACGTGAGTTTTCTTCCCTCTTCGAGTCGCGAAGCGACGTCTTCCTTCTCGTGACATTCCAAACGTCGAATTCATGAAAGGAACAAGACGATGACACATTGCCTACGCGTCGGTGTCGGCGGCCCGGTGGGGTCCGGCAAGACGGCTCTGCTCAAGCAGCTCTGCCTGGCGCTGCGCGACCACTATGACATTGCCGTGGTCACCAACGATATCTACACCCGTGAGGACGCCGATTTCCTGCTGCGTCACGAGGCGCTGCCAGCCGACCGCATCCTGGGTGTGGAGACCGGCGGCTGCCCGCACACGGCGATCCGCGAGGATGCTTCGATGAACCTCGCCGCCATCGACGAGCTGCAGGGGCGACATCCCAACCTGGAGCTGGTGCTGGTGGAGTCGGGCGGCGACAACCTCTCGGCCACCTTCAGTCCTGAGCTCTCCGACCTCACGCTCTACGTGATCGATGTTTCCGCCGGTGACAAGATCCCGCGCAAGGGCGGGCCCGGTATCACCAAGTCGGACCTGCTGATCATCAACAAGATCGACATCGCCGAGCAGGTTCACGCCTCGCTCGAAGTGATGGAGCGGGATTCGAAGAAGATGCGCGGCGAGCGTCCGTTCGTCTTCACCAACCTCTACGACGGCGTGGGTCTCGAAGAGATCATCCGCTTCATTCTCGATCGCGGCATGTTGTCGGAGCGTCGTCCCCGGGCCCAGCCGGTCAACGCCTGAGTCTAAACCCGTTTCCCTTATCGGCAAGGAGATCGCCACCATGAAGAACCGTCATTCCTCCGCCACGCGCCTGGCACTGGCCAGCGTCCCCCTCATGCTGCTGGTCGCGGGCATGGCTGTTGGCCACCCGGGCCACGACCATGCCCACGGCAGCGGCTTTGCCGCCGGCTTGGCGCATCCGTTGCTGGGGCTGGATCACCTGCTGGCGATGCTGGCCGTCGGGCTGTGGAGCCTGCGCCAGAGCCGTGCTTTCAGCCTGGCGGCGCCGCTGCTCGCCGCCGGTGGCATGCTGCTGGGAGCCGGATTGGCCTGGGGGGGGTTGGCATTGCCGGGCGTGGAGTTCGGTATTGCCATGTCGGTGTTGCTGGCGGGTGTATTGATTGCCGCGCTGGTTAAGGTGCCGGCCGCGGTGGGCGCCGGCGTAGTGGTACTGTTCATGCTGTTCCACGGCCATGCCCACGGCAGCGAGATGCCGCACGGTGCCTCCATGCTGGCGTACCTGGCCGGTTTCACGCTGGCCACGCTGGCGATCACCTATGTGGGCCGCCTGGCCGGCGGGTTTCTCATGCAGCGGGAGAACCGTTTTCTGCGGGCTCTGGGCGTGGCGATCGCGGCAGCCGGGGCACTGTTTGCCTTCGGCTGATCGCGCGCCGAGCCTGAAGTCCCGCAACGTTTCTCCTTCCTGATGTCCATGCCCTACACGCCCGACTTCGGCCGGGCGTGTCATTGTTGGCCAAGGCGGTTCGACCTTGGCTCAAGTTGACAGGTAACGTGCGACCGCCCAGCTTGAATAGGCAGAATGACAAAGGAGGGCGCATGGATACGCTACTGCTGGCGATCAAGATCGTCATCACCCTGCTGGTCGCGATTCTCTTCGTGCAGAACATCGTCCTGGTCGAGGTGCGCTTCCTGGCATGGGGAACGCGCATGCCGCTGGCGTTGCTGCTGCTCGTCATCTACGTGCTTGGCATGGTCAGCGGCAAGGCGCTGTTTACGTTCATACGCCGGTTACGGAGCAATAGAAAGCACAGCTCCCGTTATTGAGGGGTTACTGGGAGTGCTCGCCTCAGTCCACGTGCGTGATCGCCTCCCGCCGTGGGTCGACATACCACGGCAAGCCGCGACGGGCGTTGTATTCGAGTTCGGCGATGACCTGGGCGCCGAGCAACAGGATCACGGCGCCCACTTCCAGGGTCAGCAGCACCACGATCAGCGTGGCGAGTGAGCCGTAGACCACGTTGACCAGCGAGACGTTGAGAAAATAGAACATCAGCAGGAAGCGGACCCCTTCCCACAGCAGGGCGGCGACGAAGCCGCCTACCAGCGCTCTTTTCAAGGCGATCTTCACCACGGGAAGAACCTTGTAGATGGCGCTGAAGAGCAGGAAGACACCGAGGAAGCTGAACAGGTTGAGCAGGGGATCGGAGAGGCCGGCCAAGGGCATGTCGCGCCCGGCGACCACTCGCCACAGGGTGCCGATCGCCTCGGCCAGGGTCACCATCAGGGTGAGGGCGGCCAGGCCGGCACCCAACACCAGCATGAACAGGTAGGGGAGCAGTACCGAGACCCAGATTCGGCGCTTGGGATGGGCTTCCGGTGTGTGGAAGATAATCGCCAGGGCGTCTTCCAGCATGCGAAAGACGAAGGAGCTGAACACCAGCAGCATCAGAATGCCGAACAGCCCGATCACGTCGCGCGATTCCAGTAGGGTACGCACCGCTTCCAGCAGGCCTTCGGCGTGGGCCGGAGCCAAGTGGGCCAACTGGACGCTGAGGACCTCGAGCAGCACGGCTTCGTCCACGACCCGCGTCAGCAGTACGGCGAGCAGGGCGAAGAGTGGCACGATGGAAAGCAGGATGTTGTAGCCGACACCGCCTGCCAGCAGAATGCCGCGGTTGCGCAGGAAGGCCACCAGGACTCGCCACAGGAAGGCACCAACGCGAGGAACCAGGACGAACATGACACGCTGCGACCTGTGGTCTCGAGACATGGCGAGTGTCGCTCCTTGTGCCGAACTGGGAATCCTCTTCGTTAAGGTATTAGCGTACACCGTAGGCCACAAGCCTGGCCGCTTCGCTGGATGCTTCGTGCAGGTCCGCTACACTGGGGCTGACGGTGGCCGATAGCTACCTCTCGACTCTTCCAACCGGACAGCAAGGAGAGCTGTATGCGCAATATCATCTACATCATTGGCCTGATCGTTGTGGTGCTTTTTATCCTTTCGATGCTGGGACTGCGTTAAGGAAACACAGCACAAGTGCCTGCGCGAGCGAATCGCTGCGTTGCGCGGTGCCGCCTTGCGTTTCATCTCGCTCGCCGATTTGTTCAGCGCTTCCTTAGGCACCCGGCGGATGCCTAACGAGCGCTAGGCACAGGCCATGACCGGCAGCATGCCGGTCATGGCATGTCGTCCGTCAGCGTTCTTCCAGCAGCGTCTCGATCAGTGCGTGCAGTCGCTCTTGGTTGAAACGGGCACCGTCCGGGCTGGGCGTAGGGTCGGCGGTAATGGCCACCGTCAGTTCGCGTGCAGGGATTACATAGAGCCCTTGACCACCGAAGCCGCGCCCGTAGTAGACGCGCTCCCCAGCCAACGTGGTGATGAACCAGCCATATCCGTAGCTGTCGCCTGTCCAGCGTGAGGTGCCATGCGGTTGCCAGGAAGCCTCCACCCACGCCTTCGGCAGCACGCGCACTCCATCGATCACCCCATCGAGGCGGTAGAGTTCGCCGAGGCGTATCAGGGCCAGGGGGGAAAGGACCATGTCGTTGCCGCCGAAATAGATGCCCTGCGGGTCCTGCGGCCAAGGCGGAATGGTGATGCCGAGAGGGTCGCCAAGCAGGCGCCGAGCCAGCGCCAGGGTGCTTTCACCACTCGCTTCGGTAAGGGCGGCGGAGAGCAGGTGGGAGCTGCCGGTAGAGTAGAGCATCTCGTCTCCGGGGCGAGCGACGAAGGGACGGCTCAGAGCATCGGCGACCCAGTCGCTGCTTGCGACCCAGGCGCCGTAGTTGTGCCCCGACGTTCGCTCGAGCCCCGCCTGCAGGGTCAGCAGATGTTCCACGGTGATCTGATCGATGCGTGGATCGGCATCGTCGGGAACTCGCGAACCGAGCAGCTCCACGATGGGCTGGTCGACGCCCTCGATCACCTTCTCCTCGATGGCGGCTCCGACCAATGCCGCCAGCACGGTCTTGGACAGCGATTTGATGTTGACCGGCCGGTCGCTGGCGGGACCTGCCAGGCGGTGCTCCAGGACGATCTCGCCCTGTTCGGCGACCACGATGGCGTGTAGCCGGGAAACTTCGCTTGCCCGCTCTACCAGTCTCGCCAGCGCCCGCTCGCTGACGCTCTCCTGCGCTGCCTCCTGTGCCTGGGCCAGTGGCGAAAACGGGCCGAGCAGGCACAGGCACAGCGCGAGTGATGACATGAGCAGGCATCGCCAGGGATGAAGAGGATGCGCCAGGGCAGCTAGGCTAATCGACATGCTCGCTCTCGCGTGGAAGTGTTCCTCTGTTCGAGGACGCCAGGTTGCCGGAGGTTCCGGGAGGACTCGTCGGGCTTTTACTCACTCATCGTCAATGGGAGGCTACAACGATGTGTCCACTCCTGCCGCGTTGGCTTGGGGTGGGGCTGTCCCTGCTGTTGCTGACCGGTTGCGTTGGCCGTGTCATGCCGCCCGAGCCCCAGTCGCTGGCCCATCCCGTCGATATCTACCTGCTCGATCATGGCCGTCACTCGAGCCTGGTGCTGCCGCGCGCAGAGGGTGGGGTGGTACGCTACAGCTATGGTGAGTGGCGCTGGTACGTCGAGGGGCGACGCCATTTTCCGGCCGGCGCTGCGGCTATGCTGTGGCCCACCGAAGCGGGGCTGGGACGTGGCATCCACCCCGGGATCGAATCGCCCCATCAGTTCCACCGGCTGGCGCCCGAGGGAGTGGCCGAGGTCTACCCGTTCCAGGCTGAGGCGAGCCGGGTACAGGCATTGCAGCGGCACCTCGATGGGCATTTCGAACGGGCCGAAGTCGAGCCGGTGGCGAGTGAGGAGTTCGGACTGGAGTTCGTTCCCTATCCGCGAGGATATTCTGCCGCCCACCAGTCGAACCTGGTCGTTGCGCGCTGGTTGCGTGCCCTGGATGTCGAAGTCCAGGGATCGCCGTGGTTTTCCAATTGGCGTGTCGACGAGCCCTGAGTCGGCATGATTCCGCCATGTCTCGCCTTTTTCTCTGTCCGAGTGTGCGCAGTTGGCCAAGGGGCGGTTGCTTCCTTTTACCCAGGGTATCGCTATGTATGCTGAGGAAGGAGCGGCACGAGAATACTGAAAGGACCAACAGGAGGGTCTAGCCCATGTCGGAGACAGCCGAGAGCCCACTCTACAAGGACAGGCGAGTTTTAGTGCTGGTGGCCATTGCCCTGCTCGCCATCGTCTGGGCGATATTCGCACACAACAATGCCAGTGATTATCGGGAGCGCAGTGCCGCGCTCGAGGAACAGTTGACGGCACTCGAGGGCGAGCATCAGGAATTGATCGGCGAACTCAACCAGCGCAACCAGGCGGGCGAGGATATCGAGACGCTTCAGGCGAGGCTGGCTGGGCTCGAAGAAGAGCGACAATCGGTGGAAGCGGCTCTGGACGAGGAGCGGCAGGCTGTCCGAAGTGAGATCGAGCAGCTCGAGGCCGAAGCCGCGGAGGCGGAAAACCGCCTCGCAGAGTTGCAGGAGCAGCAGGCCTCGCTGGAAAGCGATCTCGAGGCCCGTCGCAACGAGCAGGCCGAAATGGAGAATAGCCTCGCTGCCCTGCGCGATGACTACCAGGCGGTGGATGAAGCGCGAGCCGATGCCGAAGCAGCCCGCCAGGATGCCGAGAATGCCCGCCAAGAGGCGGAGGAGACACGACAGGCCGCTGAGGAAGAACGTCAACAAGCCGAAGAGGCACGCCAGCAGGCAGAGGCTGAACTCGAGCAGATTTCCAACGAGCTGGGCCAGATGCGCGAAGACGCTGAGGCTGCCCAGGAGCGGCTGGATACACTCAATACGGCGATCGAAGAGCGTGAGCAGACCTTGGAGACACTGGAGAACGACATCGAGGCACTGGAGGCTTGGCGCGATGAGGTCGAGGCCGAAGTGGGTGAAATCCGCGATGAGCGTGACGCCGCCACCTCCGAGCTCGAATCGATTCGCCAGGAGCGCGACGAGGTGAACCAGGAAATCGATTCGGGCCGTAGCCAGCTCGAAGAGGTGGAAGCTCAGGCCGAGCGGCGCCAGCAGCAGCTACAGCAGCTCGAGGAACAACTGGCGCAGTGGCGCGATGCGCTGGCCGAACTCGAGCTGCGTACTGAATCGACCGAGCAGGACCAGCAGCGGCAGAACCAGCGGCAACAGGAAGGCCAAGGCCAGCAGCCGCAGGGTCAGCAGCCGCAAGGCCAGGATGAAGCCACCAGTGAGACCGAAGACGCCAGTGAGCGCAGTTGATCGGGCGGGTGGACGCGGTGGCGGGATATGGCTCGCCATGAGCGTTCAGGCGTGCCCATGCGCTGGCAGCGGCGCGTTATACTGACGTCGGGACAGAACGATGGCACTTTAGCCACACCAACCATACGAGGAGTCAATCGTGATCGAAGGGGTCAAGCATATCGTGGCCGTGGCATCCGGTAAGGGTGGAGTCGGCAAGTCCACCGTTACCGTCAACCTGGCGCTGGCCATGGTGGCCGAGGGCTATCGAGTCGGCATTCTCGATGCCGACATCCATGGCCCCAGCCAGGCCCAGATGCTTGGCGTGCCGGAAGGGGTGCGGCCCCAGCAGGCTGGAGAGAACCGCTTCCGTCCGCTGGAAACTCACGGCGTGCAGGCCATGTCGATGGCGTTCATGGTCGATACGCGGGAACCCATGGTGTGGCGTGGTCCGATGGTCGCGGGGGCCTTCCAGCAGTTGTTGACCCAGACGGCATGGCAGGATCTCGACGTGCTGTTCATCGACATGCCGCCGGGCACCGGTGACATTCAGTTGACCCTGGCGCAGAAGGTGCCGGTGGATGGCGCCGTCATCGTCACCACGCCGCAGGACATTGCCCTGCTCGACGCGCGCAAGGGCATCGAGATGTTCCGCAAGGTGAACGTGCCGGTGCTGGTGTCGTGGAGAACATGAGCCTGCACGTGTGTTCCCAGTGCGGTCACGCCGAACCGATCTTCGGCGAAGGGGGCGGCGAGCGTATTGCCGGGGAGTACGATACTCGCGTGCTCGGCAGGCTGCCGCTGGCATTGTCGATCCGCGAACAGGTCGACGGTGGCCGGCCCACGGTGGTCGCCGAGCCGGAGGGGGAGGTGACCCACACCTTCCGCGACATGGCGCGGCAGATCGCCAAGGCGCTCGAGGGTCAGTCGACGGATGAGGGGCCGAGCATTTCCTTCAGCGACTAACGGCGTTTGGCCCAGGAGCGTTTGCCATGGGCCGTGACGAGTGCACCAAGGGCCGCTATGATAGCGGCCCTAGGCTATATCCGAAAACTGGCTGCGCTCGGTCATACGGCGTTAAAAATCGGCTTAAAATGCTCATTTACTAAAGTAAACTCCGCTCTTGCGCCGATTTTTGCCTGGTCTGACCTTCGCTCGCCGTCTTTTCGGCCATAGCCTACTTCTTCATTCTTCGGCACAACTCTTTCAGGACGTCCCATGAGCATCAAGCCCGACAGTTGGATCCGCCGCATGGCCGAGCGGGAAGGTATGATCGAACCCTTCGAAGCCGACCAGGTGCGTTACGTGAACGATCAGCGGGTGATCTCCTTCGGTACCTCCAGCTACGGCTACGACGTTCGCTGTGCCGACGAGTTCAAGGTGTTCACCAATATTCACTCCGCGGTCGTCGACCCCAAGGCGTTCGACGAGAAGAGCTTCGTCGACATCAAGGGCGATGTCTGCATCATCCCGCCCAACTCCTTCGCCCTGGCGCGCACCGTGGAGTACTTCCGCATCCCGCGCAGTGTGCTGACCATCTGCCTGGGCAAGTCGACCTACGCCCGCTGCGGCATCATCGTCAACGTGACGCCGCTGGAGCCGGAGTGGGAAGGGCACGTGACCCTGGAGTTCTCCAACACGACCAACCTGCCGGCCAAGATCTACGCCAACGAGGGCGTGGCGCAGATGCTGTTCCTGGAGTCGGACGAGGTGTGCCAGACCTCCTACAAGGATCGCGGTGGCAAGTATATGGGGCAGAGGGGAGTGACTTTGCCCCGCACCTGAGAGAAAGCGTCGATTTATTGCTGCGCTCGACCTTCTGAGCGCCGGCGGTGCCGAGGCGTCGGACCGTCAAAATCCTCATGTAGCAGGCTACACTCCGGTTGACTCGCAGCCTTCGGCTTCTCGCCCCTTTGGGGCCAGCCTACGGCTGTTTGTCGCTTCGCTCGGTATTGCGCTCCGGCGGCGATCAGCATGTCATCGCTCGCGACATAAATCGCCGGCTTTCTACTATTTCTCGTCCAGTTCTTCGGCGGCGTCGGCGTGGGAGAGGCGTAGCCCCTGTGGTGGCAGCGGGGTGCCGTCGAGCACGGCGGCCTCGCCCTCGAGGCGCAGCCGGCCCTCGAGGAACCACTTCACCGCGATGGGATAGATCAGGTGCTCGCGGGCGTGAACCTTCTCCTTCAGGCTCGCCTCGGTCTCGCCCTCGCTCACTTCCACCACCGCCTGGATCGCGACCGGGCCGCCGTCGAGTTCCTCGGTGACGAAATGCACGCTGCAGCCGTGCTCGGCCACGCCGTCGGCCAGCGCCTTGGCGTGGGTGTTCAGGCCACGATAGGCGGGAAGCAGAGAAGGGTGGATGTTGAGCATGCGGCCATGGAAGCGCTGCACGAAGCGCGAACTGAGTATGCGCATGAAGCCGGCCAGCACCACCAGGTCCGGCTCATGGCGCTCGATCACCTTGATCAGGGCGCCATCATAGGCTTCGCGGCTGTCGTACTCGCCGTGGGGCAACACCACGGCATCGATGCCGGCATCGCGGGCTCGTTGCAGGCCGTAGGCATCCGCGACGTTGGAGATCACCGCGACGATCTCACCGCCGAGGCGGTCGTGGGTCTGCTCGTCGATCAGCGCTTGCAGGTTGCTGCCATTGCCGGAAATCAGCACCACGACCCGGCGCGCGCCGGTCGGCTCGGGCGTCAGGTCGTTGAGGGTGTCGCTGGCGTAGTCGCTCATGCCTCGAGGTTCTCCAACTGCACGGCTTCTTCATCTTCGTTGCGAGCAACGATCTCGCCGATGCGGTAGACCGTCTCTCCCTGCGCCTGCAGGTGGGCGCGGGCCTGGTCGGCCTGGGCGGAGGGAACGACGACGACCATGCCGATGCCGCAGTTGAGCACGCGATACATCTCGCGTTCCTCCACATTGCCCTGCTGTTGCAGCCAATCGAACAGGGCTGGGCGGGTCCAGCTCTTCACGTCGATGCGTGCGGCGAGCATATCTGGCAATACCCGCGGGACGTTTTCCAGCAGTCCGCCACCGGTAATGTGGGACAGGGCGTGCACCGCCACACCGCTTTCCTTGATCAGCGACAGCAGCGGCTTGACGTAGATGCGCGTGGGAGCGAGCAAGGCGTCGCCGAGCGGCTGGCCGTCGATGGCGGTATCCAGCGATGCGTCGCTGACCTCGAGGATCTTGCGGATCAACGAATAACCGTTGGAGTGCGCCCCGGTGGAGGCGATGCCCAGCAGCACGTCGCCTTCGCCGACCTTGCTGCCGTCGAGGATTTCGGACTTCTCCACCACACCGACACAGAAACCGGCAAGGTCGTAGTCGCTGCCTTCGTACATGCCGGGCATCTCGGCGGTTTCGCCACCCACCAGGGCGCAGCCGGCGCGCTCGCAGCCTTCGCCAATGCCGGTCACCACGTCCGCGGCGATGTCCACATCCAGCTTACCCGTGGCATAGTAGTCGAGGAAGAACAGCGGCTCGGCGCCGGCTACCACCAGGTCGTTGACGCACATGGCAACCAGGTCGATGCCGATGGTGTCGTGGCGGCCCAGGTCCATGGCCAGGCGCAGCTTGGTGCCCACGCCATCGGTGCCGGAAACCAGCACGGGCTCACGATAGCCCGAAGGCAGCTGGCACAGGGCACCGAAGCCGCCCAGCCCGCCCATCACCTCGGGGCGCAGGGTGCGCTTGGCAACGCCCTTGATGCGGTCGACCAAGGCATTGCCGGCATCGATGTCGACGCCAGCATCCTTGTAGCTCAGCGATGCCTTGGCGTTGTCGGGAGAGGTGGAATCGGTCATGGCCTGTCCTGTACGAAGAAGCGCGGTTGATGGTCCGTTGGCCGGCACGCGCGAGTTGGCGCCTGACGGCCGAAGCAGTGGGCAAGATCGGGCCGGAATTGTAGCATCACAGCGCACGGCTCGCATCGCCGTGGTTGGAGAACGCAGGGAGGGGTGATGCGTAAAGAATGGTGGGTCCTGATCGGTGCAGTGGCCGTGGTGTGGTTGCTGTTCCAGTTGGAAGCGATGCTGATGCCGTTCATCGCCGGCATGATCCTGGCGTACCTGACCGATCCGCTGGCCAATCGTCTCCAGCGCCTGGGTTTGTCCCGTACCCTGGCGGTATGCGGAGTCTTCCTGATCCTGGTGGTGATCCTGGTGGTGGCTTTGCTGGTGTTGATTCCACTGGCAGTACAGCAGGTGCGCCAGTTCGGCCTGATGATTCCCGGTATCTTCGATTGGGTGGAAACCGTCCTGGCGCCTCAAATCCGCGGCTGGACGGGCCTGGACGTGGCGGCCGACCTCGATGACGTGCAGCAGACGCTGGCCCAGCACTGGCAAGATGCGGGGGCTATCTGGCGCCGTTCCTAGGCAAGATCGGCCGTTCCGGGGCAGCCTTCCTGGCCTGGGTGACCTATGTGGCACTGATCCCGGTGGTCACCTTCTACCTGCTGCTCGACTGGGATCGGCTGCTGACCAATCTGCGCAGCATGGTGCCGCGTCGCTGGGAAGCCGATGTGGTTCGCCTGAGCCGCCGCTGTGACGACGTGCTCTCGGCCTTCCTGCGCGGTCAACTACTGGTCATGCTGACGCTGGGTGCGATTTATGCCGTGGGACTGACCGCCATGGGGCTGCGTTTTGGGCTGTTGATCGGCATGGCCGCGGGACTGGCCAGTATTGTGCCGTTCCTGGGCTTCATCGTCGGCATCAGCGTGGCGCTGGTCGTGGCGTTCTTTCAGTTCGGCACCTGGCTGGCGCTGCTCGGTGTACTCATCGTATTCGCCATCGGCCAGGTGCTCGAGAGCGTGGTACTCCAGCCCAAGCTGCTGGGCGATCGCATCGGGCTGCATCCGGTGGCGGTCATCTTCGCCGTGCTGGCCGGCGGTAACCTGTTCGGCTTCACCGGTGTGCTGCTGGCGCTGCCGGCCGCCGCGGTGATCATGGTACTCTTGCGGGAACTCAACGAACGCTACAAGCGCAGCAGTCTCTACGACGCCCAGAAGCGGGATCGTTGCCACGAGGATTCTCCATGAGCCGAGCGCCGGCGCAGCTGCCATTGGGAGTGGGGCTGCGCGACGATGCCACCTTCGACAGTTTTCTGCCGGCGGCCAATGCCAGCCTGGTGGATCGTCTCTCGCATCAGTTCGATGCCGGCGGTGAACCGTTCCTCTATCTGTGGGGAGCGCCGGGCAGCGGTCGCAGTCACCTGTTGCAGGCTGCCTGCCACGCGGCGTCCGATCGCGACTTGCGCGCGCTCTACCTGCCGCTGCGTGACCTGGGGCACTTCCCGCCGCTGATGCTCGAGGATGTCGAGCGGCTCGACCTGGTAGCCATCGACGACATCGACAGCGTCATCGGCCGGCGACGCTGGGAGGAGGGGCTTTTCCACGCCTTCAACCGCTTGCGGGATGCCGGCAAGCGGCTCGTGGTGTCGGCCGCCGCGGCGCCACGCCAGCTACCAGTCAAACTGCCGGATCTGGCCTCGCGTCTGACTTGGGGTGTGACCTTTCACCTGCAGCGTCTCGACGACGGCGAGCGGCTGCAGGCGCTTCAGCTACGGGCCCGGGTGCGTGGGATGCAGTTGCCCGACGAGGTAGCACGTTACATCCTCCACCGCGGACCGCGTCGCCTCGACGAGCTGTTCGAGGAACTCGCCGTACTCGATAGCGCTTCGCTGTCCGCCCAGCGCAAGCTGACCATTCCCTTCGTCAAGCAGGCGCTGGGCTGGTAGTGACGCCGTCAGCGGCTGAGGTTGACCTCGAGCCGCTGGCCGTTGCGCAGCGATACCTGGCGCAGGATCACCTGACGCTCACCGCGTGAATTGACCATGCTGCCCGAGACGTAGAACTCCCCGGCCGGAAGCCCGTTGAGGCTGAAGTTCCCATTGGCATCGGTGCGGGTGGTGTGGGTGTACTCGCGCGCCCGAGGATCGGCCGGTTCGACGGCTCTTCCTGCCAGGGCATGTTCCGCGGCTTCGGCCGAGTAGGTAGTGACAGGGGCGACGGAGATCGTTTCCCCGCCCCCGGGAGTGCCGTTGAGGCTGAGCCTGCCTGTGATGGCAGCACTACCGCGTTTTTCCAAAGAGGCATATTCATCCACGGGGAACGCCACCTGGCGGGCGATGCGGCCTGGTGACGGAGCGGGGCGCTCGGCATCCGGGCGTCTTTCGTCTGTGCGGGACGGCTCGCCGATCTCGATCACTTCGATGCGCTCAGGAGGGGGGCCAGGCTGCATCTGACAGCCGGCAAGCGTCAGGCCCAGCAGGACCAGGGGAATCCAGGCTTTCATTCGGTACGTCCTCAAAACCATGCCCGTGCGCATCGAGCATAAACGATGAGAGTAGGCCGGTGACAGACCTGAGGGGCAAATGAAAGGCCCGCCGAACGGGGTTCGACGGGCCTCGGAAGCTGCAATCTCGGAAGCTGCAACGCGGTGGCGCGGTTACGACTTCGAAGCCAGCTCGGATGCGGCCTGTTGTGCCTGACTCAGGCTGCTCTGGGCCAGCTTCTGGCTTTCCTGGAAGAACTCTTGATGCAGAGAGACGACCTTCTCGGCATCTCCCTTGACGCGCTCGGCCATGCCCTTGGCAAGCTGTTGCTGCGCTTCGGCATAGCGGCGCAGGCCGTCGGCATCGCGTACGTCGAGCAGTTCACGGGCCTGTGTAAGGCCGGCTTCGGCATAGCCCTTGGCCGCGTCCAGTTGGGCGGTGAAGAGCTTTTCGGTGTAATCGATGCTCAAAGCCGCATAAGCGCGGGCCGGGCCGAGAAGCATGGCTTCGAACGGTTTGGTATCGAAGCTGAAAGACTTCATCATTGTGCGTGAACCTCCGGGTTCTTCTCTATAGCGAACGGTCAACCTATCCTATTGCGCTGCAACGTAGCAGAGTTATTTGTGCGCTGCAACATGAAGCTTGATACGTTTTGTCGCATGCCCTTAGGCTGTGCATCAGATCGCGCACTCGATGCGATTGCGCCCGTTGCGCTTGGCCTGCAGCAATAACGTATCGGCACGGTGAATCAGATCGACGACGAAGCGGTCGTCGTGCGTGAGACTGGCGATGCCGACACTGACGGTGAGCCGCGTGGTCTGGTTCAGCGTCCGCTGCAAGCGCTCGGCGATCTCTTTTGCTCCAGCGGCCGTGGTTTCGGGCATCAGGATGAGAAACTCGTCGCCGCCATAGCGGCCAACCAGATCACACTCCCTGACGGTGGCAAGTACGGTGCGGGCTACGTTGCGCAGGGCTTCGTCACCAGCAAGGTGACCCTCGGTGTCGTTGATTTCCTTGAAATGGTCGATGTCGAGCATCATCAGGCACAACGACTGTTCGTAGCGGAAGGCGCGACGCAACTCCAGTTCGGCCAGTTCCAGCAGGTAGCGGCGATTGTAGGTCTCGGTCAGATAGTCGCGTATCGCCAGTTGGGTGAGCTTCTCGTTGGCGGCAACCAGTTCTGCGGTGCGCTCGTGCACCCGACGCTCGAGCTCCTGGCTGTGCGAGTAGGTTCCGGCCATCTTCTCGGACAGTAGCGACATGTCGCGGGATACACCGAAAAGATGGGTAACGGCGCCTTCCTGGTCGGTGATGGGCACCAGCAGGGTTTGCCAATGGCCATGCTGGCAAATACCGTCGCGGTCGATATAGCCGCCTTTCTCTTCGTAGCGAATTGGGCTGCCGCACTCGACGCAGCGGTTCAGGTTGGCGATCACTCCATGGCACATGGGGGCGGGTAGCAACTGCTCGATGCGCTTGCCGATGAAGGTGGCTTCGTCACCGAGCATGGCCTGGCGCGTCGGGTTCATGGCTTCGATGACGAAGTCGGTCGGCCCCTCGACGCGAACGATGAACATATGCTCAGGACAGTACTCCCAGAGATTGTGGACCAGCAGCATACCGGCGTTAGCATTCAACCGGTTAAGAATATTCGACGTCATCCAGCTCGTCTTGTGCATGGTGAAGCTCCCTTGAGTCGCGCCCCCCTTGTTCCCAGAGGTGACGCTATGCATCCGGCTCCCAAAAATCAGTGAGGTCTGCGGCGTTGCAGCATTAACACTAGGTGGGCGTTTTTCTTCGTGCAGCATGATTTTCGTCATGCCTGCTGGGGAGTCTCTCTTTGGCTTGACCCGCCAATGGCATGAGGTAACTCAAACTGCGGCGCACAAGGAGGCTCCTATACTTAATCTGTGTCCCAAGGAATAAGGGCTACGCCATGGCGAATCATGGAAAAAGATTCGATGATTCAACGGCTTCACAGTGCCTTTCATGCTATTTGAAAGCACTTTGCCTACCTCGAGACCTGACGCCCGAACAGTTTGGAACCCTTGGTCGTATCGTCGATGCTCCCGTGAGGCTCGACAAACGGGAGTCCTTGGTGCAACAGGGAGCGACCTTCAGTCATCTGTATGCCGTGCGTACCGGCAGTCTCAAGCAAGTCACCGACGGCGCGAATAGCGAAACGCTGCTGACCGCTCTGTATCTGCCTGGTGACATCATTGGTTTCGATTCCATCGGCTCTGGCCACTATTCCGGCACGATCGTTGCCTTGGAGTCGTCGTCCGTGTGCCGCTTGCCTTTCGAGTGCTTGGATGAGCTGAGTTCGCGAATGCCCATCCTGCGCCGTCACCTACAGCGCAACATCAGCCGGACGATGCAGGAAGAGAGACTGCGGCTTCATCAACTGCTGTCTCGCACCGCGGAGGCCCGCCTGGCTTATTTCCTGCTGGGTATCTCCAACCGTTTTCGTCAGCGCGGCTATTCGCCGCATCACTTCCGTCTGGCAATGTCGCGCGGCGACATCGGCAGCTATCTAGGCCTGACGCATGAAACCGTGGGCAGGACCCTGGCGGCCTACCAGGCCCAGAGACTGCTTTATGTCAGCGGTCGCGACTATCACCTGCTTGACGTGACCAGGCTCGAGCGACTGGCCTCTTCCACCGGCAGGCGGCAGAAGAGGGCATGAGCCGCTTGGCCTAGGCGTGATGCAAGAGCAGCGAGGCGCTGTGATGCTCTCGGAATTCGAGCAGCACATGACACTCCGCCTCCTTTTCGCTGACGAAGTCGATGAAAGGCCGGTGTAGCTCCGGTGTGGCATTCGTCTCGAGTAGCCAGGCGAAGAATCTCTTCGACTCCACCGCCGTGAGGATGGCTTGATCGAGTAGCTGGACAGCCATGCCATCGTCCACGACGAAGAAGTGCTGGCGCGTCACCTCGAAGTTGGGGGGATTCACTGGGACAGTGCTGATACAGGCTTCCAGATCGAGGTGACTGGCGATCTGGTGCAAGGTGGCTAGTCTGCTTTCGCATTGCAGGCCCAGGCTTGCCATGAGTCGACTGACCTGTGGAGCAGTGGGCAAGAAGCCGAGAGTCAGCCGGCGATAGCGCTGAAGCTCTGCCATTTCATGGGCGCTGGCTAGTGTCAGCTGCTCTTGGGGGAGAAGCAGCAAGGAAGCTTGCATGTTCATCATGTCGTTTGAATCCACGAGTCTTTCGCTGTTTGCGAGTCGTTGTTAGGTGCCTTCCATTGGTCTGGCGAAGTGATCTTAGGAGTGTGGGAGCAAACGAAACAACGACAACTGTCACAAAACCAAGCGATCCTGCTGCGATCGGGGCCTTTCTTGATAATTGTCAACTTGTCACCGCCGGGGCTGTCACTTGGCGGGAAGACAGGCTGCTTGTTCCTTGCATGTGGCTCCTCCCGGACCCATGGTGAAGGAGAAGAATCGGTCAACGAGGGAACGACATGAGCGAACAGCATCGTATCGAGCGCGACAGCATGGGGGAGCTGCGGGTGCCGGGCTCGGCACTCTATGGTGCCCAGACCCAGCGCGCCGTGGAAAACTTCCCGGTTTCGGGCCAGCCGATGCCGACGGCCTTCATCCATGCCATTGCCCGGATCAAGCTGGCCGCGGCCAAGGTGAATCGCGATCTCGGCCTGCTCGATGGCGTACGGGCCGAAGCCATCGTCGCCGCTGCCCAGGAGATCGTCGACGGCAAGCACGACGACCAGTTTCCCGTGGACGTGTTCCAGACCGGCTCGGGCACCTCGAGCAACATGAACGTCAACGAGGTAATCGCCCATCTCGCCAGTCGTGACGAGCTGAAGGTCGGGCCCAACGACCACGTCAACATGGGGCAGTCGAGCAACGACGTGATCCCCACCGCCATCCATCTCTCGGCGGCATTGGAGGTCACTGCACGGCTGCGCCCCGCGCTGGTGCAGCTGCGTGCCACTATCGATGAGCGGGCCCTCGAGCTGGATCGGGTGGTCAAGACCGGGCGCACTCACTTGATGGATGCCATGCCGCTGCGGCTCGGACAGGAGCTGGGCGGCTGGTCGAGCCAGGTGGGACAGGCCATCGAGCGTATCGACAGTGCCATGGTGAGGCTTTCTCGTCTGGCCCAGGGCGGAACGGCAGTGGGTACGGGAATCAACGCGCATCCTGAGTTCGCCGAGCGCATGGCACAAGAACTCAGTGCCCAGACCGGTCTCTCCCTGGCACCCAACGACAGCTTCTTCGCCAGCCTCGGCTCTCAGGATGCTGCCGTCGAGCTGTCCGGACAGCTCAAGGGCCTGGCCTGTGTGATCATGAAGATTGCCAACGACCTGCGCTGGATGAACTCGGGGCCGCTGGCCGGGCTTGGCGAGATCGAACTCGAGGCGCTGCAGCCCGGCAGTTCGATCATGCCGGGTAAGGTCAATCCGGTGATTCCCGAATCGGCCGCGCAGGCGGCCGCGCAGGTGATCGGCCTGGATGCGGCGGTCACCGTGGCCGGACAGAGCGGCAACTTCCAGCTCAACGTGATGCTGCCGCTGATCGCCAACAACCTGCTGACCTCGATCACGTTGATGACCAATACCGCGCGACTGCTGGGCGAGCGGGCCATCGCCACCTTCCGGGTACGGGAGGATAGGCTGGCCGAGCCGCTGGCGCGCAATCCCATCCTGGTGACGGCGCTGAACGGAGTGATTGGCTACGATGCGGCGGCGGCCATCGCCAAGCAGGCCTACCAGGCCGGGCGACCGATCGTCGAGGTGGCCGCGGAGCAGACAGATTTGAGCCGCGAGGAACTCGAGCGCCTGCTCGACCCGGCCCGGTTGACCGAGGGGGGAATACCCGACTGAATCACTTCAATCCTGTTGCTTGCGGTGGAGGCTCGCAAATGGTCTAACCTGGCGATGGGAGTCAGGCCGCCAGCACCTGACGATGGGCTTCGACATGGGCGTTCAAGCGCTCTACCTGACGCGGCGTCAGGCGCAGGCCGAGCTTGGTGCGTCGCCAGAGGATATCCTCGACCTCGAGAGCCCATTCATGATCGAAGAGATGATCGGCCTCGGCGGCAGTGAAGCCGGCGCCGAACTCTTCGCCCAGGTCTTCGGGGCCCTTGGCTCCTTCGAGAAACCGCAGGCACAGGCTGCCATAGCTACGAGCGAAGCGGCGCGCACGCGCCTCTCCGAGCCAGGGGTAATCGTGCAGCAGGCGTGCCATGAAGCTCTGCTGGCTGCCGATCTCGCCCCCGGCAGTGAGGCGGTTGCGGTCCAGCTTGGCCCCATGCCGGGCAGGGCAGGTGCCAGCTGTTTCAGAGCGGCTTCCGCCAGCTTGCGGTAAGTGGTGATCTTGCCGCCAAATACCGAGAGCATCGGTGCGCCGGAAGCGTCCAGCGCCAGCGTGTAGTCGCGGGTCATGGCCGAGGGGTCGGCCGACTCGTCGTCGCATAGCGGACGCACGCCGGAGAAGCTCGCGATCACGTCACGACGGGCGAGCTGGCGGCGGAAGTGAGCATTGACCACGCCGAGCAGGTAGTCGACTTCCTCCTCGCTGATCGAGGCCTTGGCCGGGTCGCCCTGATAGCGCCGGTCGGTGGTGCCGACCAGACTGAAGTCGTCTTCGTAGGGCAGCACGAAGACGATCCGGCGATCGCTATTCTGCAGGATATAGGCACGCTCATCGGCATTGAGCCGGGGCACGATCAGGTGGCTGCCCTGGATCATGCGAATCGAATATTGCGACGGCCGTGCCGCCTGCTCGCGCACCACTCGCTCGACCCAGGGGCCGGCCGCGTTGACCAGCGTGCGTGCGCGACGCTCGAAGCGCTGCCCGCTGCGTACGTCCTCGAGTTCGACATGCCACACCCCATCCTTTTCGTGCGCCCGTGTGCAGCGTGTTCGCACTAGAATCTCCGCGCCTCCCTGACGGGCCTGAATGGCGTTGAGCACCACCAGGCGCGCATCATCCACCCAGCAATCCGAATATTCGAATCCGCGTACCATTTCTTCCTTGAGCGGTGAATCGGAACCAAAACGAACACCCCGCGATCCGGGCAGTTGCCTGCGCTTGCCCAGGTGGTCGTAGAGAAACAGGCCGGTGCGAATCATCCAGGCCGGTCGCAGGTGAGAGCGGTGGGGCAGGATGAAGCGCAGTGGCCAGATGATGTGCGGTGCCTTGCGCAGCAGGACTTCACGTTCGCGCAAGGCCTCGCCGACGAGGCGAAACTCGCGATGCTCGAGATAGCGCAAGCCGCCATGGATCAGCTTGCTGCTTGCCGATGAGGTGGCGCCGGCCAGGTCGCCCTGTTCGCAGAGCCCCACGCTGAGCCCACGGCCGGCGGCGTCGTTGGCAATGCCTGTGCCGTTGATGCCGCCGCCGATGATGAAGATATCGAGTAGCTTGTGAGAGGTGTGCGCCATGGGGAGGCTCCGAGCATACGGCCCAGGGGCGGGGCCGAACCGATAATGTTTGAAAACGAACATAGAACAATCGAAATCGAACATCAAGAGCCAAGAGCGCAACGCCGCCTCGTCGTATCGGCGAGAAGCGGAACGCTCGAGAAGGCTGCCTGTGAAAAGGCTGCCTGAAGGAGAAGAAGGAAGAGGGGGCTATGGCTCAGGCGATATGCAGGGCGACGTCGTTGACCTGCATGAGATGAACGATGCGCTCGGGGGCTGGCGATCGGTGAACAGGGCATCCAACTGGGCGATGTTGCCCTGGCGGACGACGGGATTGCGATGGAATTTCGAATGATCGGCGATCAGGTAGACCTGACGGGAGTTGTGAATGATGGCCTGGGCGACGCGCGCCTCCTGGTAGTCGAACTCCAGTAGCGAGCCATCCTCGTCGATGCCGCTGATGCCGATGATGCCGAAATCCACCTTGAACTGGTTGATGAAGTCGATCGTTGCCTCACCGATGATGCCGCCGTCACGCGAACGGACCTGGCCGCCGGCGATGATGACGTTGAAATCCTCCTTGTGCTGGAGGATGGCGGCTACGTTGAGGTTGTTGGTGATTACCTCGAGCCCCTGGTGGTCGAGCAGCGCCTCCGCTACCACTTCGTTGCTGGTACCGATGTTGATGAACAGCGAAGCGTGGTCGGGAATATGGCCGGCGACCAGCGCGGCAATCCGCCGCTTGGCCTCGAGATTGAGGTTCTTGCGTGTGCTGTAGGCGGTATTGACGGTGCTGGATTCGAGTCCTGCGCCGCCATGCACGCGACGGATCATGCCTTCTTCCGCCAGCGCGTTGAGGTCCCGGCGTATGGTCTGCGGGGTGACGGAGAAGTGATCCGTCAGCTGTTCGATACTGGCATAGCCCTGGCGGCGCACCAGGTCAACGATGGCATCTTGTCGTTGTTGCTGGTTCATGGCGGCTCCCTTTCGATCACGCGAGTGTAAGCGATTCGGCACGCTATCGGCAGGCAATCAGCGATTTATTCTACGAAAGTCGTAAAGCATTGCGAACATACTCAAGTACTCTTGGTGATCATAAACGAACATACAACGACGGGATGCAACATGGCCGACTACCTACTCGCCATCGACCAGGGCACTACCAGCTCGCGTGCCATTCTCTTCGACCGCGGCGGCCATGTGATCCAGGTGGCCCAGCGTGAATTTCCCCAGCATTTTCCCCATGACGGCTGGATCGAACACGATCCGCAGGATATTTGGGACACCGTACTGGCCACATGCCGTGACGCGATAGAGCAATCCGGGGCTGCTCCCGAGGCGCTTGCCGGTATCGGCATCACCAATCAGCGAGAGACCACCCTGCTGTGGGACCGGGCCACGGGACAGCCGCTCTATAACGCCATCGTCTGGCAGGACCGGCGGACAGCGGATTTCTGTCGGCAGCTGCGCGACCAGGGCCACGCCGACCTCGTCCAGGCACGCACCGGACTCTTGATCGACCCCTATTTCTCTGCGACCAAACTGGCCTGGTTGCTTGATAACGTGGAAGGGGCCCGCGAACGTGCCGAGCGCGGTGAACTCGCCTTCGGTACAGTGGACAGCTTCCTGCTGTGGCGGCTCACCGGGGGGCGCGTGCATGCCACCGACGCTACCAACGCCTCGCGTACGATGCTGTTCAACATCCATACCCAACAATGGGACGACGAGCTGCTGGCGCTGTTTGGCATTCCTCGCGGGGTGCTGCCGGAGGTGCGCGACAGCAGCGACGACTTCGGCCGAACCGATTCTCAATGGCTGGGGGTCGAGCTGCCCATCGGCGGGGTGGTCGGCGACCAGCAGGCGGCGCTGGTGGGGCAGGCCTGTTTCGAGCCGGGCATGGGAAAAAGCACCTATGGCACTGGCTGCTTCATGATCGTCAATACGGGTGACAAGCCGGCGCAGTCGCGCAACCGCCTGCTGACCACCGTGGCCTACCGTATCGATGGCAAGACCACCTATGCCCTCGAGGGCAGCATCTTCGTGGCGGGGGCCGCCGTGCAATGGCTGCGTGATGGCCTCAAGCTGTTCGACCATGCCGCCGAAACCGAGGCGTTGGCCAAGCAGACCCGCGCTGGGCATAGCGTCTACCTGGTGCCTGCCTTCACCGGACTGGGGGCGCCCCACTGGGACCCCAAGGCGAGGGGCGCGATCTTCGGCCTGACACGGGATACTGGAATCGCCGAGATCGTGGCTGCCGGGCTGCAGGCGGTCTGCTACCAGACCCGCGACCTGCAGACCTGCATGAGCGATGACATGGGGGCGCCTCCTGGCACCCTGCGTGTCGATGGCGGCATGGTGGCTAACAGTTGGCTGGTCCAGTTCCTGGCCGATATGCTGGGCGTACGGGTCGACCGGCCCACGGTGCTCGAGACGACAGCGCTAGGGGCGGCCTACATGGCGGGGCTGCACTTCGGCTGGTACCGCGACCTCGAGGAAATCGCCGAACTGTGGCGCTGTGAGAGAAGCTTCACGCCCAGCATGCCGGAGGCCGAGCGCGAGCGGCTCTACCAAGGCTGGCTCGAGGCGGTGGAGCGTGTAAAAAGCGGCGTCTGAAGCTTGCAAAAGCCTGCGATATCGGTAAGATATGCATCCGTTGCCGCCGCTTGAGGTGAGCAAGAAAAGGCCGAGACAGGACCATAGCTCAGTTGGTTAGAGCGCCACGTTGACATCGTGGAGGTCGGCGGTTCAAATCCGCCTGGTCCTACCAGCCTTTTCGTCTTTTTCAGGACCATAGCTCAGTTGGTTAGAGCGCCACGTTGACATCGTGGAGGTCAGCGGTTCAAATCCGCTTGGTCCTACCAGAATTCGAACGCCCCGAGGCCAGTGTCTCGGGGCGTTTTGCATTGCATCATTCGTCAATGCGAGGACAGGAAGTCGGGCAGGTCGGTACGCGCGTTGAACACCTCGACCAGCGCCTCGATGCCCGCCTGATCCACCTCGTCGAAGCGTCCGTGCCGCGGGCTGTCGAGATCCAGCACGCCCCACAATGTCCCTTGGCGCAAAATCGGCACCACCAGCTCCGAGTTCGATGCCGCATCGCAGGCGATGTGGTCGGCGATGGCATGCACGTCGTCGATGCGCTGGGTTTGGCGGCTCCTGGCGGCGCCGCCGCACACCCCCTTGCTGAAGGGGATCGGGTTGCAGGCCGGCTTGCCCTGGAAGGGGCCAAGCGTGAGCAGCTCGGGCTGGCGCTGCAGGTAGAAGCCGGCCCAGTTGAGCTCCGGCACCTGCTGCATGATGAAAGCGCAGGTCTGGGCGGCGTTGATCAGCCAGTCGCGATCGTCGAGCAGAGCCTCGAGCTGACGGGTCAGCAGCGTGTAGTTGGGCATGTCCGGTGCCATGGAATCTCTAGTACTCAGTTGTTGGGTTTGAAGAATGGTCTGGTCGTCACTAGCTTTCGGATAGTAAGGACATCCGTAGGTCGATCAGGAGGATTGAGTATGCATGTAGTTGCCGATGTCAACGTGACGCCGATCGGGGCGGGAGCCTCGCTGTCGTCTCATATCGCCGCCTGCGAGGAGGTGATCGAGGAGGCTGGGCTCAAGTATCGCTTGCACGCCCACGGGACCAATATCGAAGGCTCCTGGGAGGAGGTGATGCGCGTGATCCAGCGTTGCCACGACGTGCTGCACGAGCGCGGTGCGCCGCGGGTGGACAGCGCGATCCGCATCGCCACGGCCACCGACAAGGATCAGAGCCTCGAGGAGCGGATCGATAAGGTCGAACGCAAGATCGGCTGATTCGAGCCGTTCCTGTCAAACGAACGGGCCGACGCATGGCGTCGGCCCGTTGTCATTCATATGGCGAATCGCCCGGCATTACTGCCAGCCAGGCACCGCGCCACCGTCGAACAGCTCCAGCGCCTTGGCGGCGACTTCGTCGCTCTGGTAGGCCGAGACCAGTTGCTGGATCTCCTCGCGCTCCTCGTCGCCGGAGCGCACCGCGATCAGGTTGACGTAGGGCGACTCGGGGCCTTCCTTGATCAGCGCATCGTCCAGGCGCAGGCCGGCGGGCTGGGCGAAGGTGTTGTTGATGAAGGCCAGGTCGACGTCAGGCAGCACGCGCGGCAGCTGGGCCGCCTCGATCTCGCGGAAACGGAACTCGTTGGGGTTCTCGATCACGTTGACCGGGGTGGCTTCGAGGTTCTCGGGATCGTCCAGCACGATCAGGCCGGCGTTGTGCATCAGGATCATCGCGCGACCGCCGTTGGTGGGGTCGTTGGGCAGGGCGATGATGGCGCGCTCGGGCAGTTCGTCGATGCTGTCGTGCTTCTCGGAGTAGGCGCCGATCGGATAGACGAAGGTATGGCCGGCCACGGCCAGGTCGTAGCCGCGATCTTCGATCATGCTGCGCAGGTAGGGCTCGTGCTGGAAGGCATTGGCATCGAGGCTGCCATCGGCCAGCGCCGCATTGGGTGAGACGTAGTCGGTGAACTCGATGATCTCGACTTCGAGGTCGTAGCGGTCGCGGGCGATCCCGACCGCCACTTCCATTACCTCCGACTCGGGGCCGGACATGGTGCCGACCTTGATCGAGCGGGTCTCGGTGGCGCCGTCGTCGTTGCCGCAGCCGGCAATCAAGGTGGCGCCGACCAGGGTGGCGGCGCCGAGCAGGCGGGTCAGGGTTGCTTGCATTTGGGTCGTTCTCCTTGCGTGAGATGCAGTCACTTGCGATCCGACTTGCGTACCAGGTAATCCCCCAGGCTTTGGAAGCCCTGCACCATGACCACCAGGATGGCCACGGTGATCAGCATGATGGTGGGGTTGAAGCGGTTGTAGCCGTAGCGAATGCCCAGGTCGCCCAGGCCGCCGCCGCCCACGGCCCCGGCCATGGCCGAGTAGCTCACCAGGGTAACCACGGTAATGGTCAGGCCGGTGATAATGCCGCCGCGGGCTTCCGGCAGCAATACCTTGGTGATGATCTGGTGAGGTGTGGCGCCCATCGACTGGGCGGCCTCGACAAGTCCCGGCGGAATCTCGTTGAGTGCACCCTCCACCAGGCGGGCGACGAACGGAATGGCGGCGATGGTCAGCGGCACGATGGCGGCATTGGTGCCGATCGAAGTGCCGACGACCATGCGCGTGAAGGGGATGATCGCCACCATCAGGATGATGAAGGGGATTGAGCGGCCGATATTGGTCACCATGCCCAATACCTGGTTGAGCGCCGGGCGCGCCAGGATCTGGCGAGGGCGGGTGACGTAGAGCATCACGCCCAGCGGCACGCCGAACAGGGCCGAGATCACGCCCGACACGGCAACCATGTAGAGCGTGTCCAGGGTCGCCTGGAGGATCAGGTCAATCATCGCGCTGGACATGGCCGAGCACCTCCACGTGAAGATCATGGGTTTCGAGATAGTCGATGGCGCGACGGGTCTGCTCGGGTGAACCGAGCAGTTCGGCGATCATCAGCCCCAGGGTGCGCTCCTGGATCGACTCAACCTTGGCCTGGAGAATGCTCACGTCGACGCCGCACTCCCGCGCCAGGCGCGAGATGAGCGGCGTGGAGACGGCGTCGCCGGAGAACGCCAGGCGAACTACCGGGTGGGTATGCTCGCCCGGCGCCTCTTCCAGTCGCTCGACCAGCGCCTTGGGCGGCTCCAACTGCAGGAAGTCGTTGAGGAACTCGCGGCCGAGCCGGGTTCGCGGGGCGGTGAAGAAATCGCCCACCTCGGCCTCCTCGACCAGTTCGCCATCGGAGATCAAGCTGACCCGATGGCAGATCGATTTGACCACCTCCATCTCGTGGGTGATCAGCAGGATGGTCAGGCCAAGCTTCTGGTTGATTTCGCGCAGCAGGGCGAGGATCGAGCCGGTAGTCTGGGGGTCTAGAGCCGAGGTCGCCTCGTCGCAGAGCAGCACGCGGGGCTCGCTGGCCAGCGCCCGGGCGATGGCCACGCGCTGCTTTTGCCCGCCGGAGAGCTGGGCAGGGTACTGGCGGGTCTTGTCGGCCAGTCCGGTCAGCTCGAGCAGCGGCAGCACGCGCTCGCGGATCGCGCCACGCTTCATGCCCATCAACTCCAACGGCAGCGCGACGTTGTCGAATACGTTGCGTGTGGTCAGCAGGTTGAAGTGCTGGAAGATCATGCCGATGCGATGTCGGGCCTGGTTGAGTTCGGCGGCGGAGAGATCGGTCATCTCCTGGCCGTCGACCACGACACTGCCGCTGGTGGGGCGCTCGAGCAGGTTAACGCAGCGGATCAGGGTCGATTTGCCGGCACCGGACAGGCCGATGACGCCGTGGATGCTGCCCTGGGGCACGTGCAGATCGACGTTCCGGAGGGCCTCGATCGTTCTGGTTGGCATGTCGCGGCGACGCGCGGCGAATGGTAGCCGGCTTCCGGGCCTGCTGAGATGGTAGGTCTTGGAGACGTTGCGTAGCGTGATCATCTGGCTTCCTGGGGCCGTCCCGGTGGTGCGGGCGCAGCGGTAGCCAGAGCGGATGACCGGAACGAAAAAAAGGCCACCCTGACGGGTGGCCATCAACGCTGGACACACCCTTTTAGCTGCACTTCACGCTGCTGGACAGGGAATTCGTGATTCCTCGCCGGCAGCGTGGGCGCCCGCAATCCGGGTACAAATCGGCGCCTGAAATGTGAGGCGGCATCTTAGGACCAAAGGTGTATCGTGTCAATCCATTTGGTGAATGCGCGGTGCCCCTGGCGCTTTGTTTGGTAAAATTTGCTGGATATACCCTGGTTGGCATGCGTTCGTTTCGTTGTCGGTGCCGTCATGCGGGCCGGCACCGATGGACGTAGGGTAGCTGAATTCTTAAACTGCCAGCCCATCCTTTTCTTTTTGCTCTTCACTCTCCCTGTCGGGAGCTGCCCAGGAGACGCCATGTTCACAGGCATCGTTCAGGGGACGGCCGAGATCGTCGCCATCAAGGAAGCCGAGGCATTCCGCACTCATGTCGTGAGCCTGCCGGAATCTCTGCGCGAGGGGCTGGAACTCGGCGCTTCGGTGGCGCACAACGGCGTCTGCTTGACCGTGACGGCCATGGAGGGGGAGCGCGTCAGCTTCGACTTGATGCGCGAGACGCTGCGCGTGACCAATCTCGGCGCGCTGCGCGAAGGCGACCGCGTCAATATCGAAAGGGCAGCGCGTTTCGGCGATGAGATCGGCGGTCACGCCATGTCCGGGCACGTCATGGCAATGGCCGTGCTGGTCGAGCTGGACGAAGCGCCGAACAATCGCCGGCTATGGTTCGAAGTGCCGCATGCACTGGGACGCTTCCTGTTCGACAAGGGGTACATCGGCGTCGATGGCATCAGCCTGACGATCGGTGCGGTGAGGCATGCTTCGGCCGATCATGGTCCGCGCTTTTGCGTCGACCTGATCCCCGAAACGCTGGAGCGCACTATTCTGGTCGATCGCGTGCCGGGCGACTGGGTCAACATCGAGATCGATCCGCAGACCCAGGCTATCGTCGAGACCGTGGAGCGGGTGCTCGCCTCGCGCGGTGCCTGAACTCCGGCTTCAAATGACCGTTTCGTCAAGTCTGCGTTGGCAGCTGCACTGGCGCGTGGCGCAGAGTTTGCTTATACAGAGCGAACCGTGCCATGGCGTTCAAGGCGGGCCTCGCATCGCAGGCAGCCCTTGGGTACCATGTGCGACTTTTCTCGCCCCCCTGGTCGACGGCCAGCCCTAGTGCGCAGGAATGCCAAAATGAAGAACATGCTCGATAAACACTTCAAGCTGACGGAACACAATACCAGCGTGAAGACCGAGGTCATTGCGGGAGTCACCACCTTCCTGACCATGGCCTATATCATCTTCGTCAACCCCAGCATTCTCTCCGAAGCGGGCATGGACTACGGCGCGGTGTTCGTCGCGACCTGCCTGGCCGCCGCCGTCGGCTGTCTGATCATGGGGCTGTGGGCCAACTATCCCATTGCCCAGGCGCCGGGTATGGGGCTCAACGCCTTCTTCACCTACGGTGTCGTGCTCGGTATGGGCTACACCTGGGAGGCGGCGCTGGGGGCGGTGTTCCTGTCCGGCTTCTGTTTCTTCCTGCTCAGCGCCTTCAAGATTCGCGAATGGATCATTCACTCCATTCCGCTCTCCCTGCGGCTGGGCATTGCCGCCGGTATCGGCCTGTTCCTGGCCATGATCGCGCTCAAGAACGCCGGTATCGTGGTGTCGAACCCGGCCACCTACGTGGCGCTGGGCGATCTCTCCGAGCCCGCTGCCATCTATGCACTGCTGGGCTTCTTCGCCATTACCGCCATGGCCTATCTGCGCATCACCGGCGCGGTGATGATCGGTATTCTCGGCGTGACCGTGCTGGCCATGATCCTGGGCATAACCAGTATGGCGGCCTGATGTCGATGCCGCCTTCCATCGCGCCGACCTTCATGGCGCTGGATCTCGCCGGAGCGCTCGACGTGGCCATGCTCAGCGTGATCTTCGCCTTCCTGTTCGTCGACCTGTTCGATACCTCGGGCACCCTGGTCGGCGTGGCCCACAAGGGCGGGCTACTCGACAAGGACGGCAAGCTGCCGCGCTTGGGTCGCGCCATGATGGCCGACAGTGGCGCCTCCATGGCCGGTGCCGTGCTGGGTACCTCGACCACCACCAGCTATATCGAATCCACCGCCGGCATCGCTTCGGGCGGGCGCACCGGTCTCACCGCCGTGGTGGTGGCCGCGATGTTCCTGATCAGCCTGTTCTTCGCCCCGCTGGCCGGCTCGATTCCCGCCTACGCCACGGCTGGCGCGCTGCTCTACGTGGCGGTATTGATGGCCGGAAGCCTGGCGCACGCCAACTGGGACGATCCGACCGATGCTGCCCCTGTGCTGATCGCCGCGCTGGCAATGCCGTTGACGTTCTCGATCGCTGAAGGCATCGCGTTGGGCTTCATCAGCTACGCTGCTATCAAGACCCTCTCCGGCCGCTTCCGGGACCTCAATCCGGCCGTGGTCGTGCTGGCGATCCTGTTCGTGTTGAAGTTCCTGTTCCTAGACTGACATTTCCTCACCGAGACCTGCGATGAGCATTTACGGCGACTACATCAAGTCCGTGATCCGAACCGTCCCCGACTGGCCGCAGCAGGGGGTCAACTTCCGCGACATCACGCCGCTGCTGCAGAACAGCTCGGCCTTTCGCAAGCTGATCGACAGCTTCGTGCACCGCTACCAGGAGATGGAGCTCGACGCCATTGCCGCCATCGATGCGCGCGGTTTCATCATTGGTGCGCCGGTGGCCTATGAACTGGGCTGCAGCTTCGTGCCGGTGCGCAAGAAGGGCAAGCTGCCGTTTCGCACCATCAGCGAGACCTACACGCTGGAGTACGGCCAGGCCGAGGTGGAACTGCATTCCGATGCATTCCGCCAGGGGGACCGCATCCTGATCATGGACGACCTGATCGCCACCGGCGGCACCATGCTGGCTGCCGCCAAGCTCATCACCCGCACCGGGGGCCAGGTAGTGGAGACCGCTACCATCATCGACCTGCCGGAGATCGGCGGGTCTGCCAGGATTCGTGAAGCCGGTTTCGGCGTCTTTGCGGTCTGCTCCTTCAATGAGGACGAGTGACACCATCATGAGCAACGCCCGCTACCACCAGCACTTCACCGTATCCTGGGACCAACTGCATCGCGACGTGCGTGAACTCTGCCATCGCCTGGTCGAGCGCGACTTCAAGGGCATCGTGGCGATTACCCGGGGCGGATTGATTCCTGCGGCGCTGATTGCGCGCGAGCTCAACGTTCGTCTGATCGATACCGTTTGCATCAAGAGCTACGACCACATGGACCAGGGCGGGTTGGACGTCATGAAAGGCGTGGATCATGACGGTGACGGCTGGCTGCTGGTGGACGATCTGGTCGACACCGGCAAGACGGCTCGCAAGGTACGTGAAATGCTGCCCAAGGCGCATTTCGTGACCGTCTATGCCAAGCCGGAAGGGCGCCCGCTGGTGGACCAGTACCTGACCGAAGTGGCGCAGGATTGCTGGATCCAGTTCCCTTGGGACATGGGGGTGGCTTACGTCGAGCCGCTGGTCGATCAGGTCAAGCGCTAGCTGCCTGCAAGCCATCGCCAGTGCAATCGAACCCTGGTTAAGGTCAACCGCACGTCATATCGAGTGATCGCCATGAGTTGTCCATTGCCCGAAAGCTGGCAGCGCTGGCTGGGAAATGAATTCACCTTGCCCTACATGCAGTCGCTGCGCGACTTCCTGGCGGCGGAGAAGGCCGCCAGGAAAGTGATCTACCCGCACTCCTCGAACTGGTTTCGAGCCTTCGAACTCACGCCGCTGGAGCGGGTCAAGGTGGTGATCCTGGGGCAGGATCCGTACCACGGACCCAACCAGGCGCATGGTTTGTGTTTCTCGGTTCGCCCCGGAGTCCCGGCGCCGCCTTCGCTGGTCAACATCTACAAGGAGCTGGCCGTCGATGTCGGCTTCCAGCCGGTGGATCACGGCAACCTCGAGCACTGGGCGCGACAGGGCGTGCTGCTGCTCAATACCTCGCTGACGGTGGAGCAGGGCAATGCCGGCTCGCACCGTGGCAGGGGCTGGGAGACCTTTACCGATCGTGCCATCGAGACGGTCAACGCTCATGCACCGCCTTCCGTCTTCCTGTTGTGGGGCAGCCATGCCCGGCAGAAGAAGGCGCTGATCGATACTTCACGACACCTGGTGCTGGAGTCGCCGCATCCTTCGCCGCTCTCCGCCCACCGAGGGTTCTTCGGCAATCGCCATTTCTCCCGGCCAATGCCTTTCTCGAGGCGAACGGTCGCGAGCCGATCGACTGGCAGCTCCCTGCCATGCCCTGAGGTGGTGGGGGAGTTGCCTGGCATGCCTTAACCTGTTCGCCGGTTACGGGTAAAATGCGCGCGACTCGTCCACAAGACTCAGCTTGCCCTTCCATCCCACGCCGAGAGGTCCGTCATGAGCGTCCATGCCATTCAACATCCGCTGGTCCAGCACAAGCTGGGTCTGATGCGCGAAGCCGGCATCAGCACCAAGAGCTTTCGTGAGCTGGCCGGAGAGCTGGCCAAGCTGCTCACCTACGAGGCGACCAAGGATCTGGAGCTGGAGGAGCAGAACATCGACGGCTGGAGCGGCAAGCCGATCCCGGTGAAGCTGCTCAAGGGCAAGAAAGTGACCATCGTGCCGATCCTGCGCGCCGGGCTAGGCATGCTGGATGGCGTGACCGACCTGATCCCCAGTGCCCGGATCAGTGTGGTGGGGCTCTATCGTGACGAGGAGACGCTCGAGCCCGTGCCGTACTTCGCCAAGTTTGCCAATGACTTGGACGAGCGCATGGCGATCGTGATCGATCCCATGCTGGCGACCGGCGGCACCATGGTGGCAACGCTCGACATGTTGCGCGAGCGCGGTTGTCAGCAGATGAAGGTGATCGTGCTGGTGGCGGCCCCCGAAGGGATCAAGCGGGTGCAGGACGCCTATCCCGACATCGAGATCTACACCGCCGCGGTGGACGATCACCTCGACGAGAACGGCTATATCGTGCCGGGCCTCGGCGATGCAGGGGACAAGATCTTCGGCACCCGATAATTTTTTGCCATTAACCTGCCTGCGCTCGGCCATGCTGTGTCAAAAAGCGGCTCAAGATGCTCATTTACTCCAGTAAACTCCGCTCTTTCTCCGCTTTTTTCCTTGCCTGGCCTTCGCTCGTCGAGGTTCATTGGCAAAAAACGCAAGATGCTGCCCCTGAGATCGCGATCCAGGGGCGTTTTTCTGGGCAGGATGCCTTCATTCGAACCAACGATACAAAAGAAGGATAGCTTCCCATGAACGAACACGTGGCGACTGCGCAGGCGCCGGTCGAATCCTTGCCCAAGGTGATTCTGACCGGAGCGCAGATGCTTTTCGTCGCCTTCGGCGCGCTGGTACTGGTGCCGCTGTTGACTGGCCTCGACCCCAGCGTGGCGCTGTTCACCGCCGGGGTCGGTACCCTGGTGTTCCACGGCGTGACACGCGTCACCGTGCCGGTCTTCCTGGCCTCGTCGTTCGCTTTCATCGCGCCGATCCAGGGCTCGGTGGCCAGTTTTGGCGTGCCGGCTACCATGGGTGGGTTGATGGCGGCGGGGCTGGTCTATGTGGCGATCTCCCAGGCGGTCCGTCTCAAGGGCACCGCCTGGTTGCATCGCCTGCTGCCGCCGGTGGTGGTGGGGCCGGTCATCATGGTGATCGGCCTGGCCCTGGCGCCGGTGGCGGTGAGCATGGCTACCGGCGAGACCAGCGATCAAATCGACTATGGCCCCGCCATCCTGCTGTCGATGGCCAGCTTGCTGGTCACGCTGGTGCTGGCAGTATTCGGGCGCGGCCTGTTGCGCCTGGTGCCCATCATGGGCGGTATCCTGGTGGGCTACGCCATGGCACTGCTGATGGGGCTGGTCGACTTCACGCCGGTGCGCGAGGCCGCCTGGCTGGCTCTGCCGGCGTTCACGGCGCCGAGTTTTCACTGGGCGGCGATCCTGTTCATGATCCCAGTGGCCATCGCCCCTGCCGTCGAGCATATCGGCGACATGATCGCCATCGGCTCGGTCACGCGCAAGAACTACCTGGAGAAGCCCGGCCTGCACCGCACCCTGCTGGGCGATGGCCTGGCGACCTCCACGGCGGCGTTGTTTGGCGGCCCGCCCAATACCACCTATTCGGAGGTGACCGGGGCGGTGACCCTGACCCGCGCATTCAACCCGAAGATCATGGTCGTTGCGGCCTGCTTCGCCATCGGCCTGGCCTTCGTTGCCAAGCTCGGCGCATTGCTGCAGACCATCCCGGGGCCGGTGATGGGCGGCATCATGACGCTACTGTTCGGCTCCATCGCGGTGGTCGGCATGAACACTCTGGTGCGTGCCGGCCACTCGCTGACCGCGCCGCGCAACCTGGTGGTGGTGTCGCTAATCCTGGTATTCGGTATCGGCGGCATGCAGTTCGGTGGCGGCCAGTTCACCCTGCAGGGGTAAGCCTGGCCGCGCTCGTGGGCATCGTCCTCAATTGGGTGTTGCCCCGCGCCGAGGAAGAGTGACTGAACTTCGTTTGAAAAGCCCGCGAGCGTAGACGGTTTTCGGGCAAAGCTAGGCGTGATGCAACTCCCTGCCTCCCTCCGAAAAGGTTGGTGGGGAGTTGGCGCTGACGATCACGCACTCATGCTCGCCCACGTTGCGAAAGCGATGGGGCAGGCGCGAATCGAAGTAATAGGCATCGCCCGCGCGCAGGATCCGGGCCTCGCCGGCCACCGTGAGCTCAATTTCCCCCGAAATCACCACGCCGCCTTCCTCGCCGTCGTGCTCGAGCATGTCGGCACCGGTGTCGGCCCCGGGCGGGTAGCGTTCATGGATGATCGACATGCTGCGGTCAGGGCGGCGTGCCGCCACCAGCCGCCATGACAAATGGCCGTCACCGATCTCGGTGAGCTCATCGGCGGGATAGAAGGCACGCGGCGGGGAGGGTTCGTCCCCGGCGAAGAAGGCGCTGATCGATACCGGCAGCGCATCGAGAATCTTCTTCAGCGAGCTGACAGAGGGGCTGACGCTGTTCTGTTCTATCAATGAGATGGTGCTGTTGGTAACGCCGGCTCGCTTGGCCAGCTCGCGTTGGGATAGCTTACGCGCCTTGCGCAACTCGCGCAGGCGGCCCCCCACATCAAATCCTTCCATTGTCAGGGTCCAGGGTCCGTTCGATTTGTTTGACACATGATACCCTCGCCGCCGCCCTCGTGCATGAGATGATCCGGATCATGGCGCATGCACGATTGGCGCGCTCGTCATGGCACCGGCGTGCCGGCTAAGGCATCATGGAGGCATGACCGATCGATCAGAAGCCCGTGCCTTGAACCCCTCGACCGATGTTACCGGCTTGATACTGGCCGGCGGGCAGGGCAGCCGCATGGGCGGATGCGACAAGGGGCTGGAGCGGCTTGATGGCATCGAGCTGGTCGGCCATGTCCGGGCGCGCCTGGAGGGGCGGGTGGCCGAAGTGCTGATCAGTGCCAACCGTCACCTGAAAAGCTACCGAAGGCTGGCCGACCGCGTGGTGGTCGACGGCGAGCAGGGCTTCCAGGGGCCGCTGATGGGCATTTGCAGTGGTCTTGGCGTTGCGACCACGCCGTGGGTGCTGGTGGTGCCCTGCGATACGCCGCTGCTTCCACATGATCTGGTGGCGCGCATGGCGGCCGGTATCGGCGGGCATCGGATCGCCGTGGCCCATGACGGCGAGCGCTTGCATCCGGTGATCATGCTGCTCGAGCGTCGACTGGCAAGCGACCTGCAGGCGGCACTGGCAGCGGGGGAGCGCAAGGTCGGCCGTTGGCTCGAGCGCCACGACTGGACCCGCGTTGACTTCAGCGACTGCCCCGGCGCCTTCAGCAATCTCAACACCGAAGAAGACAAGCGGCGTCTAGAGGCGCGTTTGCAAAGACCGGATTTGGAAAGGAAAGAGGAGGGATGATCCTGATGACATCCGCGGAGCATGCCCAGCTCGACTTCGACGATGCGTTGCCGCTGCTCGGCATCGCGGCGTGGAGCGGAACCGGCAAGACCACCCTGTTGGAAGCGCTGTTGCCACGTCTTCGGCAGCGTGGGTTGCGTGTCGCCGTGATCAAGCATGCCCATCACGACTTCGATGTCGACCAGCCTGGCAAGGACAGCCATCGGCTGCGCCAGGCCGGTGCCGCACCGATGTTGGTTGCCTCCCGCGCCAGGTGGGCCATGATGATGGAAACCCCGAGCGCCAGGAGGCCGACCTGGCGCAATTGATCGAGGCGGTACGACCGCAACGGCCCGACCTGATCCTGATCGAGGGGTTCAAGGCGTGGCCCTTGCCCAAGCTGGAGCTGTACCGCGAGGCGCTCGGCAAGACGCTGCGTGTGGCGGAAGACCCCTGGATCAAGGCGGTGGCGAGCCAAGCGCCAATGGAGGTCCCGGCTGGCGTCGAGTGGTTGAACCTGGACGATGTCGATGCCATAGCCGAGTGGATCGCTGCCTGGCCGGCGCGTTGGCCGGGCGAGCGGGTGCCGCGGGTAGCCCAGTCATGAACCTCTCATTTTCGAACCTTTACCCGCTCAATCGATTCCGAGGCTGCCTCACATGAGTCTGACCCATCTCAACCAGCGCGGCGAGGCACACATGGTCGACGTCGCCGACAAGGCGGAAAGCCGCCGAGAAGCCACCGCCTCCGGTCATGTCCAGATGAAGCCCGAGACGCTGGCCCTGCTCAGCGAAGGGGGACTGCCCAAGGGCGACGTGCTGGCGACGGCGCGTATCGCCGGCATTCAGGCGGCCAAGCGCACCCACGAGCTGATTCCGCTGTGTCATGCGCTGCCCCTGTCGAAGGTTGCGGTGGATTTCCGCCTGGACGAGCAGAATTCCCGCGTCGAGGTCTTTGCCACCTGTCGCCTCAATGGTCGTACCGGTGTCGAAATGGAAGCGTTGACGGCGGTTTCGGTGGCGTGCCTGACGCTCTACGACATGTGCAAGGCGGTGGACAAGGACATGGAAATCGGCGCCATTCATGTCGATACCAAGCGCGGTGGGAAGTCGGGAGATTATCAGCGTCAAGCCGATGCTTCCGCGACTCCCATCGTGACGGGTGAGGGGGCGGCGGGCCAGGTGTCGGTAGGGAGCCGTTGCGATATCGACTCTCCCTGCGTGCGGGTGAAATTCCTGGCCGAGTTGCGTGAGCGCCTGGGTATCAGCGAACTCGTCTTGCCCCTGGACAGCCTGCCGAGTACCGACGTCGGTGGCTTGAAAAGCGCTCTTGTGAAGCGCGACGCTCGCTTCTCGCGACTGACCGAGGGGCGCGTTCTGTGTGCCGTGAATCAAGTCATGGCGCTGGATCCAACGCCCATCACCAATGACGATGAGGTGGCTTTCTTCCCGCCGGTAACGGGAGGATGAACGACATGATTCGGGTACAAGAAGCCCCTTTCGACTCAGGGGCCGAGCAGCAGCACCTTCTGACGGGCGCTCGGATATCGGCGCGGTGGTCAGCTTCACCGGGCTGGTACGCGACTTCAATGAGCGTCCCGACGTGAGTGCGCTGACTCTGGAGCACTACCCGGGAATGACCGAAGCTGCCCTGGGCGAGATCGTGGCGGAGGCCGAGTCGCGCTGGCCGCTCCAGGGGGTGCGGGTCATTCATCGTGTTGGACGGCTTTCCCCGGGGAGCCTATCGTATTGGTGGTGGTGGCTAGCGCTCACCGCCGCGCGGCCTTCGAGGCCTGCGACTTCATCATGGATTACCTGAAGACTCGTGCGCCTTTCTGGAAAAAGGAGCACAGCATTACCGGGGACTACTGGGTTTCCGAGCGTGAATCGGATCACCGGGATGCCAGCCGCTGGGAGAGCGATGATGACAAGATTCCCTGAGCCCTTGCCATCGGAATTGATCGATGGCTTCGGCAGGCAGGTTCGCTACGTGCGAATCTCCGTTACGGATCGCTGCGACTTTCGCTGCGTCTACTGCATGAGCGAAGAGATGACCTTTCTGCCGCGTGCCCAGATTCTGACGCTGGAAGAGCTGGGCATGGTGGCGCGGGCATTCGTCGAGATGGGCGTGGAGAAGATCCGCTTGACCGGCGGTGAACCTCTGGTGCGACGTGGTATCGATCAGCTCATCGAGCAGACCAGTGTGCTGCCCGGGCTGCGCGATCTGGCCATGACCACCAACGGCGCGGGCTTGGTGAAGCATGCCCGACGCTTGCGTGAAGCGGGCTTGAATCGGCTCAATATCAGCCTGGACACGCTCGATCCGCAGCGCTTTCGCCAACTCACCCGCACCGGAGATCTCGAGCGTGTACTCGATGGACTACGTGCGGCGCGGGAGGCCGGATTCGAACGCATCAAGCTCAATGCCGTGATCCTCAAGGGACGCAACGACGACGAGGTGCTGGATCTCGTTGAATTCGCCCGGTCGGAAGGCGTCGACCTGAGCTTCATCGAGGAGATGCCGCTGGGGGATGTGTCCGATCATTCGCGTGCCGAGACCTTCTGCTCCAGCGATGAAGTGAAAGCCATCATTGAGTGTCGTCATGCATTGATCCCGACGACCGAGTCGACACTCGGGCCATCGCGCTATTTCCGCATGACCGATAGCGATAGTCGGATCGGCTTCATTTCTCCCCACAGCCATAACTTCTGTGCCAGCTGCAATCGCGTGCGCGTCACGGCGGAAGGGCGGCTACTGCTCTGCCTGGGCAACGAACACTCTGTCGATTTGCGTGCCGTGCTGCGCCAGCACCCGGGCGACCTCGATGCCTTGAAACAGGCCATCGTCGCGGCGCTGCCGCTCAAGCCCGAGCGACATCATTTTACCACCGATGGCGATGTCCAGATCGTGCGATTCATGAACATGACGGGTGGCTGAGCCCTGACAAGCCGGCACTTTTACTTCCCACTTCAGCGATTTTCGGCCTTGCGTTGATGGGGATTTTCTTGCCAATTCGGCAAATCGGCATATACTTTCGACGAGTGAGTCATATGACTCTCTCGTCTTTTTCTTGCATGGAGGAGGCCAATGTCCAGCGAAACCCTGGAGCGTATCGCCCGTAACAAGAACGTGGCTCGTGCCGCGGCTCGCCAGTTGAGCATGGAGCAGCTGCACAAGCTCTCCGATGTGATCGGCGAGGTCATCGAGCAGAAAAATGAGGAAGAGAAGCTCCGCAAACAGGAAGAAGCGGACAAGGAAAGGAAGCTGGCTGAGATCCGCGAGGCCATGAGCGATGCCGGCCTCTCCGTGGAAGATCTCGTAGGTGAACAGCCGCGTCGTCGGCGTGGTCGTCCGCCCAAGAATGCCAGCGGTTCGTGATCCGGCAGGGTACGAGTCGTCTGCTCGCGCAGCTCAGGCCGGAGGGGAACATGACGTATCCCCTCCGGCCTGCTGCATTCCGGCCTGCCGTATTGAGTGTGAAGTCTAAATGGATTTCGCTCGGCTAGCCGATGCAACGTGCTCAGCCAATGGGGTCAGCGGAAGGCCGGAGATTCCACCGCAATCAGTTGGAGATGAACGTCCGGTAATTGGCGCAGGTGCTGTCCCAGCCAAGAGGTGATCAGCGGCTGCAACGCGGTACGCAGCTCGGCCAGGCTATCGGCTTCCAGCCCTTCCAAACGCTCATCGAGCCATTCGGTGAAGCTCTCTTCGTCCATCGCGCTGACTCGATGCGCATCCATCATGAGACGCCCGATCCGTGTCCAGCCCGTGTCCGTCGAGGCGACGGACACGGCCAAGTGCAGGATGCCGTGGCGTGACGAACCATGCTCGGCAGTGAGGCCCGGTAGCGGCGTGACGGCATTCTGGCTGATGATGCAAGGACGCTGGGGATGACGCGACTCGAGGCTCAGGCCGTCGCCATCGAGTCGAATCAGGTCACCGTTGACCGGTGCCAGAGGCGCCAGGATGCCCATCGATTCCGCCAGCTCGCGATGCGCCTGCTGATGGCGATGTTCGCCATGGACCGGCAGCAGGTGGCGTGGCTTGATCCAGCCATAGAAAGTGTGTAGCTCGTCCTGGGCGGGATGCCCCGAGGCATGCAGTTCGGGGTGGTTGAATTCATCCCATACCGCCACGTCCAGGCGGGCCAGGGCGTGCTTCAGACGCTCGATCTGGCGTTCGTTGCCGGGGATCGCCTTGGCCGAGAAGATCACGGTGTCACCGGGCATCAGCTCGAAGCTGTGATGACGGCCGTTGGCCAGGCGACTGAGGGCGGCACGCGGCTCTCCCTGGCTGCCGGTGGCGATGACCAGTACCTCATTGGGCGGCAGGTAGCCCAGGTCCTCGACCGGCACCAGCGGCGGCATGTCATCCAGGTAGCCGAGACCCCGGGCCACCGCCACCATGCGCTCCATGGCCCGCCCCATCAGGCTGACCCGGCGGCCGCATCGCTCGGCCGCCTGAGCCACGGCCAGCACCCTGGCCAGGTTGCTGGCAAAGCAGCTCACCACGACGCGGCCCGAACACTGGCTCAGGCGATGTTCCAGCGCCCTGGCCACTTCGCCTTCGCTGCGCGAGTGGCCGGGCATGGGCGCGTTGGTGGAGTCGCCCACCACCAGGTCGACCGGGGCCAGGGCACGGAACAGAGAGCCCTTCACCGGCGTACCGATCAGCGGCTCAGGATCCAGTTTCCAGTCGCCGGTATGCAGTACGCGGTAGTCGCCGGCGGCGATCAGCAGGGCGCAGCTCTCCGGTATCGAGTGAGTCAGTGGCAGGTAGCGCAGGGTGAAGGGGCCGTTCTCCAGCGCCTCGCCCGGCTCGATCACCTGGATGGCATCGACGGCCAGGCCGCGCTCGATGAACTTGGCCCGCAACAGGCCGGCCGCCAGGGGCGTGGCGTACACCGGACATTGCCATTTGGGCCATAGCCAGGCGGCAGCGCCAATGTGGTCCTCGTGACCATGGGTGATGATCAGTGCCCCAGGACGGATACCGAGCGCTTCGGGGGTTTCCAGGCTGGGCACCTGAAGCGGTGTGTCCGGCAGGTCCTGGCGAATCATCATGCCGCAATCGACGGCGATCCATGCGTTCTCAAGCCCATAGAGTCCCAGGTTCATGCCGATTTCTCCGCACCCCCCCAAGGGCAGGAAGTAAAGCGGGGAACGGCGGCGGGGACGGATAGTGGCGTGAGTCGAATGCATCGGCAAATCTAGACCAGACAATGGAAACTTCACTATACGGGAACGTCGCAATCCTCCACAAATGCGATGTCGGCAGCGCTCCCTCCGAGTGAGACGTGTTCCGGGTATGCCGAGTTCGCTACAATGCGCGCTTCCTGCATCCCGTTCAGCACCAGGTTGGGCTCATGTCTCACTACTATCGACTCGTCGTTTCCTGCCCCGATCGCCGCGGTATCGTGGCCCGTGTGTCCGGCTTCATTGCCGGCCATGGCGGTTCCATCACCGAGGCCAACCAGCATTCCGACCTGGAAGCGGGGCGCTTCTTCATGCGCTACGAGATCCTGGCCGACTCCATCGGCATGACGGCCGCTGAGCTGGAAGAAGCCTTCGAGCCCGTGGCGCGGGAATTCGACATGGACTGGGCGCTGCGCGATACGCGCCGCCGGCCACGGGTGGTGGTCATGGTTTCGCGTGAATCCCATTGCCTGGTCGACTTGCTGTACCGCTGGACGGCCGGTGAGCTGGAAGGCGATATCGTCGGTGTGATCTCGAACCATGACGACATGCGCAGCATGGTCGAGTGGCATGGCCTGCCGTACTACCACGTGGCGGTTCCCGCCGACTACAAGAGTGCCGCCTTCGGTGAGGTGGAGCGCCTGGTCGAGGAAATGGAGGCCGACACCGTGGTGCTGGCCCGCTACATGCAGATCCTGCCGCCGCGGCTGTGTGAGCGCTATGCCGGGCGGGTCATCAACATCCACCACAGCTTCCTGCCGTCGTTTGCCGGGGCGCGACCCTATCACCAGGCCCATTCGCGGGGCGTCAAGCTGATCGGCGCTACCTGTCACTACGTGACCGAGGAACTGGATGCCGGTCCGATCATCGAACAGGACATACACCGCGTGAGCCACTGCCATACCCCGCAGGACCTGGTGCGCTTCGGCCGTGACGTAGAGAAGGCGGTGCTGGCACGCGGCTTGCGCTGGCATCTCGAGGACCGGGTGCTGATTCACGGCAACAAGACCGTCGTCTTCGCCTGAGCCCGGCTCGCAGGAGCGTGGCATGACCTTTTCCCAGCCGATCCTCGCGTCGTGGTTGCTGATCGCCTGCGGCGTAATTTCCCTGCTCGTGCTGCTTCTGGCGCTGGCACAGCGCCCCTGGCGGGAGCTGCTGGCCGACCGCGGCCTGCAGCACCGCTGGCTGGCCGCCAGCGTTGCGGTCGTGTTGTTGTGGCAACTGCGGGCGCAGTCGGTGGACTGGCTGACGCTCCACCTGATGCTCACGGCTCTGCTGACGCTGCTCTTCAAGGCCCCGCTGGCGCTTGTGACCAATCTGCTGGCCAATCTCTCATTGGTGGTGCTGGGCAAGGCGGGCTGGCCCCTGCTGGGGGTCAACGTGCTGATCACCGGGGTGATACCGGTGGCGATCGTGGTCTCGGTGTGGCGCATCGTAGACCGCTACCTGCCGGACAACCTGATGCTGTTCCTGTTCGTGTGCGGTTTCTTCGGTGCGGCTCTGGCTGCGTTGGGCACGGGGTTGGCAGGGCTAGGGCTGGTCATGCTCGCCGCCAGCGACCCCGGGGCGGTCTACCTGGCACAGGAATATGCGCTCTTCCTGCCGCTGTTGATGCCCTCGGAGGCCTTTCTCACCGGCATGCTGCTCAGCGTGCTGATGGTCTATCACCCCGCCTGGGTCGCGACCTTCAACGACCACCGCTATATCGATACCAAGTGAGTCTTCAAAAAGGCAGGCTGAGCTGACGCCGTGCATCGTCCGTCACCAGCCGTACTCCCACGCCGAGCAGCCGTACCGGGCGTGCGCGACGTGCCCAGGCTTGCTCCATCAGGGCAGTGAAATTCTCCAGGGCAGGGGAGCCGCCTCGTGAGTCGAGGGTGGTCAGGGAAAAGTCGTCGAAGCGTACCTTGACGAAGGTGCCGGCGATGGGCGGGTGCCCGTGCCGTGCCAGCCTGGCGTCGAGGCGTTCGCACAGCGGCGCCAGCTCGGCGTAGCAGAGCGAGAGATCGGGCAGGTCGCTGGCGAAGGTAGTCTCCGCGCTCACCGACTTTCGTTCGCGCTCGATGCGCACCGGTCTGTCGTCGATCCCCCTGGCAAGCTCGAACAGGCGTCGGCCGAACTTGCCGAACTCCTGCAGCAATCGGTCAAGCGGTATCCGCTGCAGATCGTTGCAGGTGTCGATATCGAGGGCCTGCAGTCGCTTGGCCGTGGCTGGGCCAACGCCGTGCAGCTTGGTGACCGGGAGTTGGCGCACGAAGTCATCTACCTGGGAGGGAGAAATGACGGTAAGGCCGTCGGGCTTCTCCCAGTCGCTGGCAATCTTGGCCAGGAACTTCGACGGAGCGGCGCCTACCGACACCGTGATGCCGACGCGCTTCAGGCACTCCTCCTTCAGCCAGCGTGCCATCCAGGTGGCGCTGCCCGAGAAACGCGTCACATCGGTGACGTCGAGAAAGGCCTCGTCCAGTGACAGCGGCTCCACCAGCGGGGTGAGTTCGTGGAAGATCGCCGATATCTGGCGTGACGCTTCGCGGTAGCGATCGAAATCCCGCGCAGCAGGGTCAGGTGGGGGCACAGCCGCAATGCCCGCGCCGTCGGCATGGCGGAATGAATGCCGTAGGCACGGGCAGGGTAGTTGCAGGTCGCGATGACCCCGCGGCCCTCCGCACTGCCACCGATGGCCAGCGGCACCTCACGCAGCGCAGGGTTGTCACGCATCTCCACCGCGGCGTAGAAACAGTCGCAGTCGGCATGCAGAATCTTGCGGCTCATGGAGATTCGCCAGGACGTCGGAGCTGAGCGAGCGAAGGCCAGACAAGGCAAAAATTGGCGAAAAAGCGGAGTTTACTGTTGCAAATGAGCATTTTAAGCCAATTTTTAACGCTGTATGGCCAAGCGCAGCCAGCTCTTACCCCAAGGCTTGGCCGTTGCCGCCACGTATGACTCCCACCCCAATCCCCTCGATCTCGAGTTCCTGGTGGCGCAGATCCACCTCGATCGGGGCGAAATCGGCGTTCTCGGCTTCCAGCACGACACGATGTCCCTGGCGATGGAAGCGCTTGACCGTGACCTCGTCCTCCAGGCGCGCGACAACGATCTGGCCGTCGCGCACGCGCTCGGTGCGATGCACGGCAAGCAGGTCGCCTTCGAGAATGCCGATATCCTTCATCGACAGGCCGCGAACCTTGAGCAGGTAGTCGGCACGGGGCGTGAAGTAGTCCGGCGGCAGGGGGCAATAGCGATCGATATGCTCGGCGGCCAGGATCGGGCTGCCGGCAGCTACTTCACCGATGATCGGCAGCCCTTCACCGCTCGGTTCGTTACTGGCGGTATCGGCCTCCTGGGCCGGCAGGCGTATGCCGCGGGAGGTACCGCGGATCACCCGGATCACGCCCTTGCGTTCCAGCGCGCGCAGGTGCTCCTCGGCGGCATTGGGCGAGCGGAAGCCCAGGGCCCGGGCGATTTCGGCGCGGGTGGGGGGTAGCCGAACTCGTTCATGGTCTTGACGATGAAGTCATAGACGTTCTGCTGGCGCGAAGTGAGGGGGCGTGTCATGGCGAACTCCGGTAGCGTGACTGCCGTATTGGTCAAGTATACAGCATGGAAGCCCATACAGTAAAAGCCCTCGCTTCCGCTCCAGACCTGCCTGCCAGAGTGTTTAAAACGCTTTGGCTTGCCTATACGTTGAGGCATAAGGCGTAATGTCGTAGACTTTTGTAATGTTTAAAACAGTCGTTTCCAGTGGGAACTGATCATGGCCCAGACCGATACCGTCACGCGCATCCTCGACACTGCCGAAGTCCTGTTCGCCGAGCGCGGCTTCGCCGAGACCTCGCTGCGCACCATCACCAGCAAGGCTCGCGTCAACCTTGCCGCGGTCAACTATCACTTCGGCTCCAAGAAGGCGCTGATCCAGGCGGTTTTCTCGCGCTACCTGGACCCCTTCACGGTGCGTTTCCACCATGCCCTTGACGAGCTCGAGGCTCAGCATGCCGGCAGTGTCATCCCGCTGGAAGTGTTGCTGGAAACCATGGCCCGCACCGTGCTCGAGGTACCGGCCGAGAAGCACAGTCTCAAGGTGTTCATGAAACTGCTGGGCCTCGCCTACAGTCAGGCCCAAGGACACCTGAGACGACATATACAGGAGGAGTACGGCAGCGTCTTCACCCGCTTCACCGATTTGGTACGCCGTGCCACGCCGGAGTTGCCCGATGCCGAGCGCTTCTGGCGCCTGCACTTCGTCCTGGGTACGGTGATCTTTACCCTCTCCGGCCTCGACGCGCTGCGCGACATCGCCGAGAAGGACTACCACGAGCATGTGTCGGTGCGCGACCTGATCCGCCGCCTGCGCCCCGTGGTGGTGGCGGCGATGAATGCGCCCTTGCCGCCGCCGCCGGCCGCGCAGCCGGCCAAGGCGAGCTGATGCGTACTCCCCGGCTCGAAGCGCTGCCGCCGCGAGACGAGACCTGGCTCGAGATCGACATCGCCCGCCAGTGTCTCGTCCACTGGCAGGGCGAGCATGCCTTGGCGGAATGGCCGGTTTCAACCGCGCTGGCGGGAGTGGGGCAGCGTGAAGGTAGTGGCTGCACGCCGCTCGGTTGGCATTACGTAAGGGCTGCCATCGGCCATGGGCAACCGCCGGGTACCGTTTTCCGGGGCCGGCGTCCCACCGGTGAGGTCTACAGCGCGGCGCTGGCTGCGGCCCACCCCGGGCGCGACTGGATACTGACCCGTATCTTGTGGCTGTGCGGGCTCGAGCGCGGGTTCAATCGTGGTGGCGACGTCGACTCGCAGAGACGCTATATCTATCTACACGGCACGCCTCCCGACCAGCCGATGGGCGAGCCTCGCTCGCATGGCTGTATTCGTCTGCGCGACGAAGCGCTGCTGGAGGTCTGCGCCGTGGCGCCCCCGGGCACGCCTGTCTGGCTGCATGACTGACACGCCATGCTGTGTGTCGTCACGCAGCGGACGCGATGAAGGTATGTCTGGATGGCTGTCGTCATACCCGGCTTTGGTCTAGAATCAGCTCCCTTTCCGCCCCAAGGACCCCGATCATGACCCAGACCCTCGGCCCGGTGATGCTCGACCTGGAAGGCACCGAACTGCGCAGCGAGGAGCGTGACTTGCTCAAGCGCCCCGAAGTGGGGGGCGTCATCCTGTTCTCTCGCAATGTCGAGCATGCGCAGCAGGTGCGGGAGCTGTGCCATGCCATTCGTCGCATTCGTCCCGAACTGCTGCTGGCTATCGACCAGGAGGGGGGCGTGTCCAGCGGCTCCGCGAGGGCGTGACCCGACTCCCTGCCATGGGTCGAATCGGCCGGGATTATGCCGTGGCCCCGGAGGTGACCCTGAGGTTGTGTCTCGATGCCGGCTGGCTGCTGGGCATGGAGATGGCGGCTTGTGGGCTGGACCTCAGTTTTGCCCCGGTGCTCGATGTCGATGTCGGCCTTTCCAGCGTGATCGGCGATCGCAGCTTCTCCTCCGACCCCCAGGCCGTGGCAGCCATGGCCGGCGCCTTCATCAGCGGCCTGCACGAAGCCGGCATGGCGGCGGTGGGCAAGCACTTCCCCGGACACGGCGGGGTAGCGGCGGATTCCCACCTGGAGCTGCCGATAGACGAGCGCCCCTTGGAGGAGCTGCGTCAGCGCGACCTGGTGCCGTTTGCCGAACTCGCCGGCCGGCTCGACGGTGTGATGCCGGCTCACGTGATCTATTCCGCCTTCGATTCGCGCCCGGCGGGCTTCTCGGCAAGCTGGCTGGGCCTGCTGCGCGAATCGCTGGGCTTCAAGGGGACTATCTTCTCCGACGATCTCGGCATGGCCGGTGCCGGCTTTGCCGGCGCGCCGGGCGAGCGGGCTCTGGCCGCGCTCAATGCCGGTTGCGACATGGTGCTGGTGTGCAACGACCGTGCGGCGGCGTTGGAGGTGCTGGAAGCCTGTCAGGGCCGCAGCACACGGCTGACGAACCGCCTGCGCTATGGCCGTGCGCGCCCCGAACTGGCCGCCCTCGAGGCACTGGGTCGCTGGCGTCGGGTGCATGCGCGCCTGGAAGCCATGGCCACGCTCTGATCGTCCCATTTTTCCTCAACGTACCCTCATCGATACGAGCGTTTCATGCCCAAACTCGAACCCGACTTTCATGAATCCCTGGCCACCATGCGTGATGTCATGGAGAACGCCGACTGCCTGATCAGCCACGAAGAGGTCGAACGTGCCCTGGATCGCATGGCCGAGCAGATCACTGCCGACCTGGGCGACAAGCTGCCGGTTTTCTACTGCGTGATGAACGGCGGCCTGATCACCACGGGACACCTGCTGACCCGACTGGGATTCCCGCTGGAAGTCGACTACATCCATGCCACCCGCTATCGCGGCGGTCTGCGCGGCGGTGAGCTGTTCTGGCGTGTGTCGCCGGAGATCCCCATGGCCGATCGTCATGTGGTCATCGTCGACGACATCCTCGATGAAGGCGCGACGCTTGCCGCCATTCTCGACTACTGCCGCGAAGCCGGTGCGGCGAGCATTTCCACCGCCGTACTGGTGGACAAGCGCCATGATCGCAAGGCGGTGCCGGGCCTCAAGGCCGACTACTGCAGTCTCGAAGTGGTCGACCGCTACGTGTTCGGCTTCGGCATGGACTACAAGGGGTATTGGCGCAATGCGCCGGGGATATTCGCCCCTAAAGGTTTGTAGCTCGGTATATCTCATTCGCGATAGATTTAGGAATATCATCGCAAGCCGTGCATGCAGATTGCTGAAAGTTTTGTGAAAAATATATAAGACGCCTTGTTTCATGACTTAATGGAATGCATAGGCGTCTTTTTTTCGTTTGAGCATGCCCTCGGCCATCTGCTCTCATTGAGCTTCTGACCTCTCATGCTTGCGGGACATTGTTCATGGATTTACCTCACGTCAGCCAGGGCCTGGGCATCGTGCACCCGATCTGTATCGAGCGGGGGCGTAATGCCGAGGTGTGGGACGAGCGTGGCACGCACTACATCGACTTCATCGGCGGTATCGGCGTCCTCAACCTGGGGCATTCGCATCCCGCGATCGTCGAGGCCGTGAAGTCGCAGGTCGATACGCTGATGCACTCGGCGTTCAACGCCGTACCGCACCGTGGCTACCTGGAAGTCGTCGAGGCGTTGGATGCGTTCGTGCCCGTTTCCTACCCGCTCTCCTGCATGCTCACCAACAGCGGTGCCGAAGCCACCGAGAACGCCTTGAAGGTGGCGCGTGCGGCGACCGGGCGTCAGGCGGTCATTGCCTTCGATGACGGCTTCCACGGGCGCACGCTGGCGGCGTTGAATCTCAATGGCAAGGTGAAGCCCTACAAGAACCGCCTGGGCGCCTTGCCGGGCCCGGTCTACCACGTACCTTTCCCCAGCGGCGACAGCGATGTCGATGCCGACCAGGCCATGGCCGCCCTGGAGCGCCTCTTCGAGGTCGAAACACCTGCCGATGAAGTGGCGTGCATCATCGTCGAACCGGTCCAGGGCGAGGGTGGTTTCCGCGTGCTGTGTGGCGACTTCGCCAAGCGGCTGCGTGCCCTGTGCGACAGACACGGCATCGTGCTGATCTTCGACGAAATCCAGTCGGGGTTCGGGCGTACCGGGACCCGCTTCGCCTTCTCACGGCTGGGCGTCGAGCCCGATCTGCTGCTGATGGGCAAGAGCATAGCGGCGGGGCTGCCATTGGCGGCGGTGGCGGGTAGGGCGGAGTTCATGGACGCCGTGCCCAAGGGCGGGCTGGGCGGTACCTATTCGGGCAACGCCCTGGCCTGCGCCGCGGCGCGTACGGTGATGGCCCTGATGAGCGAAGAGGCCCTGGCGAGCTGGGGAACGCGCCAGGAGACGCTGATCGTCGAGACCCATCGACGCTGGCAGGCCAGTGGGCGCTTCCCGATGCTGGGCAATCTCACCGGCGTGGGAGCCATGCGCGGGGTCGTCTTCGAGGATACCGACCGGGCCAGCGGTGCCGAGCACCTGGCTGCGCTGCTGACGGCGGCGCGCGAGGCCGGCGTGTTGCTGATGCCCAGCGGCCGACGGCGCAACGTGCTGCGTTTGCTGGCACCGCTGACCGCCGAGCCCGACACCCTGCAAGAAGGACTCAGGCGCATCGAGCGCGCCCTGGAATCGCTCGTTCAACCCAATACCGAGGAGGCCTGAATTGCCTGCCCCCTATCTTTCTTCCGATGAGATCCGCGATCGCTTTTCCCGGGCCATGTCGGCGATGTACCAGGCTGAGGTGCCGCAGTACGGGGCGCTGCTCGATCTGGTCGAGCGCGTCAACCGGCAAGTCCTGGAAGCCGATCCCGCCCTGGCTGGGCGCCTTGCCAGTCAGGGCGAGCTGGAACGGCTCGATGCCGAACGCCATGGTGCCATCCGCGTGGGCACGGCCCAGGAGCTGGCCATGCTGCGCCGTCTGTTCGCCGTCATGGGCATGCATCCGGTGGGCTACTACGACCTCTCCGAAGCCGGCGTGCCGGTACACTCCACGGCCTTCCGCCCGGTGGATGACGCGGCGCTGGCGCGTAACCCTTTCCGCATCTTCACGTCGCTGCTACGCCTCGAGCTGATCGAGAGCCCGGCACTGCGGGAGCGGGCGGCAGCCATTCTTGCCGGCCGCGATATCTTCACCCCGGGTTGTCGCCAGCTGATCGAACTCCATGAAGCGCAGGGCGGGCTCGATGAAGAGCAGGCCGAGCGCTTCATCGGCGAGGCCCTGGAGACGTTCCGCTGGCATCGCGACGCCACGGTAGACTTGGACACCTACCAGGCGCTGCATGCCGAGCACCGGCTGATCGCCGATGTGGTCTGCTTCCGTGGCCCGCATATCAATCACCTCACGCCGCGCACGCTGGATATCGACGAAGTGCAACGGCGCATGCCCGACGCCGGCATGCAGCCCAAGGCGGTGATCGAGGGGCCGCCCCGTCGCGCATGTCCCATCCTGCTGCGCCAGACCAGCTTCAAGGCGCTGGAGGAGGGAATCCGTTTTGCCGGTGAGCGGCAGGGGACCCATACCGCCCGCTTCGGTGAAATCGAGCAGCGCGGCATGGCGTTGACCGCCAGGGGGCGTGAGCGCTACGACAGCCTGCTTGGCGAAGCGCGGCGCCGCACCGCCGGTCTCGACAACGAGGCACATCAGCGCGTGCTCGAAGAAGTCTTCGCCGACTTCCCCGATGACGAGACTGTTCTGCGACGCGAGGGGCTGGCCTTCTTCCACTACCGTCTGACCGATGCCGGAACGGGGGCGGATCGTGTGGAGGGCGCCAGCCTGGAGGCGCTGATCGCCCAGGGCCTGGTGGAGGCGTTGCCACTCACCTACGAAGACTTTCTGCCGGTCAGTGCGGCAGGGATCTTCCAATCGAACCTGGGGGGCGGGCAGAATGGGGCCTATGCCGGCAACGCCAATCGCGAGGCCTTCGAGCAGGCCTTGGGGGCGCCGGTCAGCGATGAGCTGGCACTCTATGCCGAGCGTGAGCGGGCCTCCCGCGAGGCGGTGCTTCAAGCCTTGGGGCGCTGAGCAGCACCTGTCACCCGAACGCTCAAGCCGTGAGAATGGCGGCAATGAAAAGCCGAACCAGGAGACTTGGTTCGGCTTCATGCCATCGCCTGCCGTCAAGAGGGGAAGGAGAACTGCGCGCCCTCGCGAACTCCGGCTGACGGCCAGCGCTGGGTGACGGTCTTGCGCTTGGTATAGAAACGCACGGCATCCGGCCCGTAGGCAGCCAGGTCGCCGAACAGCGAGCGCTTCCAGCCGCCGAAGCTGTGGTAGGAGACCGGCACCGGCAGCGGCACGTTGATGCCGACCATGCCCACCTGGATATTGTCGCTGAAGTAACGGGCCGCTTCGCCGTCACGGGTGTAGATGCAGGTACCGTTGCCGTACTCGTGGTCGTCGATCAGCTTCATGGCTTCCTCCATGGAGCCGGCGCGCACCACCAGCAGCACGGGCCCGAATATTTCCTCTCGGTAGCAGGTCATCTCGGCGGTCACGCGGTCGATCAGGGTGCCACCCACATAGAAGCCGTTTTCGAAGCCCGGTACCTGCACGCCGCGGCCATCGACCACGATCTCGGCGCCCTGGGCCTCGGCGCTGTCGATGTAGCCGCACACCTTCTCCTGGTGAGCCTTGGTGATCACCGGACCGAAATCGTTCCCGGCGTCGGAGAAGGGACCGACCTTGAGGGACGTCAAACGCTCCCGCATCTTGGCGACCAGGGCGTCGGCGGCAGCGTCGCCCACGGCCACCGCCACGGAGAGGGCCATGCAGCGTTCGCCGGAGGAGCCGAAGGCGGCGCCGGTGAGCGAATCGACCACGTTGTCCATGTCGGCGTCGGGCATCACGATGGCGTGGTTCTTGGCGCCGCCAAGCGCCTGGCAACGCTTGCCGTTGGCGCTGGCGCGAGCGTAGATGTATTCGGCGATCGGCGTGGAGCCGACGAAGCTGACGGCCTGGACGCGCGGGTCGTCGAGCAGGGTATCGACGGCTTCCTTGTCGCCGTTGACCACGTTGAGCACCCCGGCGGGCAGGCCCGCTTCCAGCGCCAGTTCGGCGATGAACAGGGCCGAGGTCGGGTCGCGCTCGGAGGGCTTGAGCACGAAGGTATTACCGCAGGCGATGGCCATCGGGTACATCCACAGCGGGACCATGGCCGGGAAGTTGAACGGCGTGATGCCGGCCACCACGCCCAGCGGCTGGAACTCGCTCCAGGAGTCGATGCCGGGGCCGACGTTCTTGCTGTACTCGCCCTTGAGCAGCTCCGGCACGCCGCAGGCATACTCCACGTTCTCGATGCCGCGCGAGAGTTCACCCTTGGCATCGTGGACGATCTTGCCGTGTTCCTGGCCGATCAGCCGGCAGATCTCGTCGGCATGCTCTTCGAGCAGCTGCTTGAAGCGGAACATGACGCGGGCGCGCTTGGCCGGCGGCGTGTTCCGCCAGGCCGGGAAGGCAGCCTGGGCGGCGGCGATGGCCTGTTCGACGGTGGCCTTGCCGGCCAGACTCACCTGGCCGCTCACATCGCCGGTGGAGGGGTTGAAGATGTCCTGGGTGCGTCCTTCGCCGGCGACTCGTGCGCCGTCAATCAGATGGCCGAGCGTAGTCATTGCATTGCCTCTAGGTAAAACGAGTGTCTGTTGTCTTCAGTCGAGTTCGCCGAGGGTCTCACCAAGCACGTTCACGAGACGGTCGATCTCGTCGCGCTCGACGATGAAGGGCAGGCCGAGCTGAATGGTGTCGCCGCCGTAGCGCACATAGAAGCCCTTGTCCCAGCACTTCATGGCGATCTCGAAGGGGCGCCGGGCCGGCTCGCCGGGGTAGGGCTCGATCTGCAGGGCCCCGGCGAGCCCGTAGTTGCGAATGTCGCTGATATAGCGGGTGCCCTTGAGCCCATGCAGGGCCTCCTCGAATACCGGGCTCATCTCGCGTACGCGCTCGATCAGGCGATCGTTCTCGAGCACGTCGAGTGCCGCCAGCGCAGCGGCACAGGCCACCGGATGCCCCGAGTAGGTGTAGCCGTGGGGCAGTTCGAGCATGTAGTCGGGCCCGCCCTGCTCCATGAAGGTGTGATAGATCTCTCCCTGCACGATGACTGCGCCCATGGGCACCGCGCCATTGGTCAGCTGCTTGGCCACGTTGAGGATATCCGGCACCACGCCGAACTCCTCGGCGCCGGTCATGGCACCCATGCGGCCGAAGCCGGTGATGACCTCGTCGAAGATCAGCAGAATGTCGTGCGCATCGCAGATTTCTCGCAGCCGCTGCAGGTAGCCCTTGGGCGGCGGAATCACCCCGGCCGAGCCGGCCAGCGGCTCGACGATCACCGCGGCAATGTTGGAAGCATCGTGCAGCGCAATCAGCTCCAGCAGTTCCTCGGCCCGCTCGACGCCACGCTCGGGCATGCCCCTGGTGAAGGCGTTTTCCTTCAGCAGGGTATGGGGCAGATGGTCGGCATCGACGCCCTGGCCGAAAATGGTGCGGTTGGCGCCGATGCCACCCAGGCTGAAGCCGCCGAAGTTGACCCCGTGATAACCCTTGGCGCGACCGATTAGCTTGGTCTTGGTCGGCTTGCCCTTCTTGCGCCAGTAGGCGCGGGCGATCTTCAGTGCGGTGTCGGCACTCTCCGAGCCGGAGCCGGTGAAGAACACATGGTCGAGGCCCTGGGGCGTCAACCCACGGAGCCGATGGGCCAGCTCGAAGGCCTTGGGATGGCCGAACTGGAAGGCTGGCGAATAGTCCAGCTCGGCTAGCTGGCGGGCCACCGCCTCGGTGATCTCGGGGCGACAGTGACCGGCACCGCAGGTCCAAAGTCCCGATAGGCCGTCGAAGACCCGGCGGCCCTGGGCATCGGTCAGGTAGCTACCCTTGGCGCCGACGATGATGCGTGGGTCGCGCTTGAACTGGCGGTTGCCGGTGTAGGGCATCCAGTAGGCGTCCAACTGCTCCTGGCTCAGGCCGGCGCGCAGCGATTCTTGAACAGACATGTCAGTACCTCGGTTGGCATTGCCGTTATTGGTGGCATTTAGTAGCAGGCTAGGTCGAAGTGAGGATAAGTTAAATCCAGATCTTTTTAAGCTTACGCAAGCGCTTGCTTAACTTTTCGTCCGGGCGGCGATATTCTCGAAGGCGAACGTCATGAACGAAGGGAACGGCCCATGTCACGCCGCAAGGAGGCCCTGTCGGCCCAGCCCGGCGATGCCGATCTGCGCCTGCTGAAGATCTACCGCAAGGTGGTGGAGTGCGGCGGCTTTTCTGCTGCCGAGGTAGAGCTGAACATCAGCCGCGCCGCGATCAGCATGGCGATGAACGACCTCGAGACGCGCCTCGGCCTGCGGCTGTGTCAGCGTGGACGCAGTGGCTTTTCACTGACCGATGAAGGCGCGGAAGTCTACCAGGCGACCTTGCAGCTGCTGGCTGCGGTCGAAGGGTTTCGCACCCGGGTCAATGGCCTGCATGCCTGGCTCAAGGGCGAGCTCAACATCGGTATCACCGACAACCTGGTGACCATGCCGCAGATGCATATCACCAATTCCCTCAGCGCACTCAAGGAGCGCGGTCCGGACGTGCGCATCAACATTCGCATGATCCCGCCCAGTGAAATCGAGCTGGGCGTGCTCGATGGTCGCCTGCATACCGGCGTGATACCGTCGCTCAAGACCCTGCCGGGACTCGACTATCTCCCGCTGTACGCGGAAACCTCCCAGCTCTATTGCGCCTCGGGCCACCCATTGTTCGAGGCCGAAGACGTGACCGAGCACCAGTTGGCGAACTGCGACGCGGTGGTTCCGGCCTATGCTCAGACGCCAGAGGTCAAGGCGCTGCACGAGCCGCTCAGGGCCGCTGCCTCGGCCACCGATCGGGAAGGGATCGCCTTTCTCATTCTCTCCAACCGCTACATCGGCTACCTGCCGACCCACTATGCCGAACGCTGGGTGGGTAGTGGCCGGATGCGGGCCCTGAACCCGCGCGCTGGCACTATCTCACCCACTACAGCGCCATCACCCGCAAGGGCGCCCCGCCCAACCTGGTGCTGGAAACCTACCTCGAAGAGCTGCGGCGGTTGCAAAAAGGCGAATGAAAAAACCCGGCAGGCTTGGCCTGCCGGGTAGCTGAACACAATCCCACCGAGGCGAGAAGGTCAGCTGGTTCGTGTTGCCGGGGTGGCGCTTACGGAAGCCTCGCCAGCGGCGCCGAGGTCGGTCGCGATGGCTTCTCCCTGCTCTTCCCAAAGCTGGCGCTCCTCTTCGGTGGCGCGGGGTGAGAACAGGCCGGTCTGGGCATAGAGCAGGCCGATGACGGGAGAGAGCCAGCAGGCGAAGGCCAGCGGGATATAGAGCAGGTTCTCTACGTTGCCGTCGGCGATGCCGAGTGCCAGGGCGCTGATCACGAAGGCGCCGCCGGCATTCCACGGAATCAGGGGCGAAATGAGTGTGCCGCCTTCCTCGATGGCACGCGACAGGTTCAGGGTCGAATAGCCCATGCCGCGATAGGTGGGGGCATACATGCGGCCGGGCAGGGCGATCGAGAGGTAGGGGTCGCCGGCGACCAGGTTGGTGGAAACCGAGGTCAGAACGGCCGAGGTCTGCAGTCCGGCGAAGCTACGCACCTTGGTCATGATGGCACGGATGATCGCCTCCAGGCAGCCGGTTTTCTCCAGCGCACCGCCGAAGCCCAGCGCGATGAGCACAAGTGAGATGGTCCACATCATCGACTGGATGCCGCCGCGGTTGAGCAGGCTGTCCATGGCGGCGATGCCGGTATCGATCGAGTAACCGCTATTGGCATAGGTCAGCACGTCATGCACGCCGACTCCCTGCACGAGCATGGCGGTGACCGCACCGGCCAGGGCGCCGGCGAACAGCGACGGGATGGGCGGCATGCGCTTGACTGCGAGCACGATGACCAGCACCGCCGGCAACAGCAGCCAGGCGGAAATGGTGAAGTTCGCCTGCAGTGCCGAGGTAATGGCGTCGATCCGCTCGAAGGACGCGGAGTTGTCGTCGATCAGGGCGAAGCCGGCACCGAGATAGATGGCGAAGGCGATCAGCATGGCCGGGACCGTCGTCGGCATCATGTTCTTGATGTGCGAGAAGATGTCGGTGCCGGTGACCGCCGGGGCGAGGTTGGTGGTGTCAGACAGCGGCGAGACCTTGTCACCGAAGAAGGCGCCCGAGACCACCGCTCCGGCGGTCCAGTACATCGGGATGTCGAAGCCGGCGCCGATACCCATCAGGGCTAGGCCCACCGTGCCGACGGTGCCCAGGAGGTACCCAGCGCCAGCGACACGATCGAACACAGCAGCATGGCCGCGGCCAGGAAGATGGTCGGCGAGAGGATCGTCAGGCCGTAGTAGATCAGGGTCGGCACGGTGCCGCTGGCGATCCAGACGCCGATGATCATGCCGACGCAGATCAGCACGGAGACGGAGGGCAGCGACACGTGGATGACGTGGAAGATGCCTTCTTCGATCTGCTTCCAGCGGAAGCCGAGCTTGACGCCGACGAGCGCCGTGATGGCCAGGCCGATGGCCAGGGGGATATGGGGCGTGAAATCGCCGAAGTAGAACAGCTGCACTGCCAGTACCAGCAGTGTCAGGACGACGGGAGTCAGCGCCAGCGCCAGACTTGGCTGCTGGTACTGGATGGGCGTTGAACTTTTCATATTAAACTTTACCTTGGGACCAATGTGCGTTGTTCTTTGTTTGCTTATTCATCGATAAGCACGACTTAATCGATAAGCATTACGCTGATTCCCAACCCTCATCGCCATGGGCAGGCGGCAGGGCCGATCACTGGGTTTGCTCCTGGAGTCGTCTTGGGCTCACCTCCTCGGGTCGTTGTCGCTTGTTGTCATGAGCACCGTCCTTCAGGCCTAATTGTTGGCCAATCTTGATAGGAATTGGCTCCAAATAACGCTAAATTGTTTTACCTTTGTCCTTAAAAACAAATATGAGTAGGCAATATGGCTACCAAGCTGGACCGCATAGACCGTCGGATCCTGAACCAACTGCAGGAGAATGGGCGGCTTTCCATCGTCGAACTCGCCAGCCGGGTCAATCTGACCAAGACGCCTTGCGCTCAGCGGGTGCGTCGGCTCGAGCAGGCCGGCATCATCCGCGGCTACCGTGCCGACCTCGACCCCGAGCAGCTGGGGCGGGCCACGTGCTGGTGGTGCTGGTGACGATGGAAAAGACCAGCGAAGACGCCCTGGATCGTTTCAACGAGGCCGTGCGCCTCATCCCCGAGGTGCAGGGCTGCTACATGGTGGCGGGAAACTTCGATTACATGCTCAAGGTGAGAACTCACGATATCTCCCATTACCGGGCCGTGCTGGTCCAGCAGATCGGCCGGTTGCCGAATGTCCATCAAACGCACTCCTTCGTGGTGATGGAGCTGGTAAAAGACGAAGTGACGGTGCCGGTTCCCATCGATAACTACTTCCAGCCGTAAGCTTCTCAACTCAACACTCTCAGGCATTGCCCCGTGTGATAGAGCGTGAAGCCGCTTTCGTAACCGGAGCTGCGTAGCGCCCTGGCCCGTATCGGCCGGGGTGTGCGAATCGGCAGGGGCAGGGCGTCGTCCTCGTTGGTCATCAGATATTGGGCGAAACCCTTGCCTACCACGGTGCCAGTGGTGATACCGCGCCCGTTGTAGCCGGAAACCCCCAGCACGCCCGGGGCGAGTTCGAAGAGGCGCAGCGTGTGATCTGGCGTGAAGCCGATTCGTCCCGTCCAGCTGTATTCCCACTCGATGCTGCCCAACCGAGGGAAATAGTGACGCTGGATGCGGTTGGCCCAGCAACGCAGGAAGGCGGCGGGCTTGCTTTCCCCCTTGCCGAGACTGCCGAGAATCAGTCGGCCTTCTGCATCGCGACGGATGCTGCTCAGCACCATGCGGGTATCCCAGGCGCCCTGGCGCCCCGGCAGGATCTCATCGGCAGCCGTGCCGGATAGCGGCCGGGAGGCGACCTGGTAGAAGTGGCCGACGAAGAAATGGCGGCGGACCTCGTTCCAGCGATCCTCGGTGTAGGCATTGGTGGCAAGCACCAGGCGCTGGGCCTGGATGCTGCCGTGAGCGGTGGTGATCCGCCAGTCGTCTCTCGCCCGGGCGACGGCGGTGGCGGCGCTATGGGTGTACAGGCTTGCGCCGGCCGCCTGTGCGGCACGTGCCAGGCCGCGGGTGTAGGCGGCGGGGTTCAGGGTCCCGGCGCGGTGGTCGAGCAGGGCGCGGCGGATGCGCCGGGTGCCCACGTGCTCCCGGCAGGCCGCTGCCTCGAGCAGTTCCACGGGGGCTCCACGCCGTTGCAACTGCTCCGCTCGTCGTGCCAGTTCCTGCTCGCCCTTGCCATTGTGTGCTAGGTGCAAGGTACCGGTACGGGTCGCCTGGCACGCGATGCCGTGCCGTTCGATCAGCGAGAAGACGACCGCGGGTGCGCCGCCGAGGATGGTGTTGGCGCGCTCGCCGATCTCCTCACCAAGCACCGCAAGAATGTCATCCGGTGGAATCCACAGTCCCGCATTGACGAGGCCGACATTGCGTCCCGAAGCGCCGCTGGGTACGTCGCCTGCTTCGATCAGGGTCACACTGACGCCAGCCTCGGCCAGGTGCAGGGCGGTGCTGAGACCGGTAATCCCTCCGCCGATCACCAGCACATCGGTGCGGTGATCGCCCTGCAGCATGGCCAGCTCCAGGGGCGGCTCCGGAGAGGTGTCGTGCCAGAGACAGCGTTCCTTCATTGTGCCTCCCGTACATCGGGTGATGGGGAAGGCCTCGGCGAGCCGCTGCGCCGAGGCCGTGGTTGCCCTGCCGATCAGTCGAACTTGATGCCCTGGGCGAGCGGCAGCTCCCGGGAATAATTGACGGTGTTGGTCTGGCGGCGCATGTAGCTCTTCCAGACATCGGAGCCCGATTCGCGGCCGCCACCGGTCTCCTTCTCGCCACCGAAGGCGCCGCCGATCTCGGCACCGCTGGGGCCGATGTTGACGTTGGCGATACCGCAGTCGCTGCCCACCGCGGAGACGAAGGTTTCCGCCTCGCGCACGTCGGTGGTGAAGATGCAGGAGGAAAGACCCTGGGGCACGTCGTTGTTGAGTGCGATGGCCTCGTCGAGCGCTTCGTAGCCGATCACGTAGAGGATCGGTGCGAAGGTTTCGTGCCGCACCAGGTCGCTCTGGCCTTCGACCTCGACGATGGCCGGCGCCACGTAGTAGCCCTCGGGATACTGCTCGGCGAGCTGGCGCTGGCCGCCGAATACGTTGGCACCCTGCTCGCGGGCCTGGGTCAGCACCGCCTGCATGGTGTCGAAGGCCTGGCGGTCGATCAGCGGGCCGATCAGGTTGCCTTCGAGTGGGTCGCCGATACTGATGCCGGCATAAGCCTGCTTGAGCCGGGTAACGACCTCTTCCTTGATGGAGTGATGCACGACCAGGCGGCGCAGCGTGGTGCAGCGCTGGCCGGCGGTCCCCACCGCCGAGAAGAGAATGGCGCGCACGGCCATGTCCAGGTCGGCGCTGGGCGTCAGGATCATGGCGTTGTTGCCGCCCAGTTCGAGGATGCTGCGACCGAAGCGGGCGGCCACGCGCGGCCCTACTTCACGGCCCATCCGCGTGCTGCCGGTGGCGCTGATCAGGGGAATCCTGGCGTCGTCGGTCAGTTGCTCGCCCGCGGCGCGCTCGCCGATGATCACCTGGCTGAGGTATTGGGGCGCGTCATCGCCGAACTCGGCCATGGCGCGTTCGAGCAGTGCCTGGCAGGCCAGGGCGGTGAGAGGGGACTTCTCGGAGGGCTTCCACAGCAGGCTGTCGCCGCATACCAGGGCCAGTGCCGCGTTCCAGGCCCAGGGGGCGACCGGAAAATTGAAGGCGGTGATCAACCCGATCGGGCCGAGCGGGTGCCAGCTCTCGCGCATATGGTGTCCGGGACGCTCGGAGGCGATGGTGAGGCCATAGAGCTGGCGGGACTGCCCAACGGCGAGGTCGCAGATGTCGATCATCTCCTGTACTTCACCGAGCCCTTCCTGGAGGATCTTGCCGCACTCCCAGGTGACCAGTGCGCCCAGGTCCTCCTTGTGGCGGCGCAGCTGATCGCCGAACAGGCGCACCAGTTCGCCGCGACGCGGGGCGGGCACCTGGCGCCACGCTTCAAAGGCGCGCTGGGCGTTGGCGATGGCCGTGTCGATCTCCTGGGCAGTGGCCGTGCGCACACGACCGATCTCGCTGCCGTCGATGGGAGTGGCGACCGCGATATCGCCGTTTCGGTACTGTTCAGGCGCCACGCCGAGGCGCTGCATCAGGGAGTCGATCATTCTTTCTCCTATCGTTATCATCCGAGAATGTCGTGGCGCTCAGTATCGCCACCGCTGCCGAGCGGCAACAAGCGACGATTACGACACACATCATTCCTTAATTTCATGCTAGGCGGGCGAAATGAGTCGTCGACACCTTCCTTCCCTGGCTGGGCTGCAATGCTTCGAGGCGGCGGCCCGCCATCTGAGCTTCACCCGTGCGGCAGATGAGCTGAGCCTGACCCAGAGCGCCGTGAGCAAGCAGGTCGCACAATTGGAGTCGATCCTGGAGCACCCGCTGTTCCGGCGCATCCGTCGGCGCCTGCACCTCACCCCGAGGGAGCGATCTACCTCGGCGAGGCGCGCAAGATCCTCGCCCAGGTGGAGATGTCGACGCGCTACATGCAGTCCTATGGCGGCGAGGCGGACGTGCTCAACGTGGCGACCCTGCCCACCTTCGGTGCACGCTGGCTGATTCCGCGGCTCAACGGTTTCCGCTTTCGCCACCCCAATATCAACCTCAACATCAGCAACCGGGTCGAGCCGTTCGACATGCAGCAGGAGCGGGTGGAGGTGGCGTTCTTCTTCGGTCACGGGGCCTGGCCCAAGGCCGAATGCATCCGGTTGCTCGAGGAGGAGATCGTGCCGGTCTGCTCGCCGCAGGCGCTGGAGGGCATGAGGGTGGAGGAACCGCTGGCGCTGACGCGGCTTGTGCTGCTGCAGAGCACCACCCGTCCCGAGGCGTGGCACGATTGGTTCGATGCCCAGGGCCAGTACACCGAGCACAGCTACCATGGGCCGCGTTTCGATACGTTCTACATGGCGCTACGTGCGGCGCAGGCCGGCTGCGGCGTGGCGCTGGTGCCGCGCTTCCTGGTCCAGGAGGAGATCGACGAGGGCAAGCTGGTGGTTCCCTGGCCGTTCAGCCTGAAGAGCCGGGACGCCTATTACATGGCCTACCCGGAGCACATGGCGGATCTCTACAAGGTGCGCGCCTTTATCGACTGGATACGCGAGCGCATCGTCTGACGGCGAAACGCAAGCGCCCCTGCCGAGGCAGGGGCGTGACGGTCGGCAAGGCGTCGCCTGGTCAGCGGTTCAGGCCAGGCCCAGCTCGTGGGTGGCTTCCTCGCGCATCTTGAACTTCTGGATCTTGCCGGTGACGGTCATCGGGAACTCGTCGACGAACTTCACGTAGCGCGGGATCTTGTAGTGGGCGATCTTGCCCTTGCAGAACTCCTTGAGCTCGTCGGCAGTGAGCTTCTGGCCCTCGCCGAGCTTGACCCAGGCCATGACCTCCTCGCCGTATTTTTCGTCGGGCACGCCGATCACCTGGACGTCGGAGATGGATGGGTGGGTGTAGAGGAAGTCCTCGATCTCGCGCGGGTAGATGTTCTCGCCGCCGCGAATGATCATGTCCTTGATGCGGCCGACGATGGCCACATAGCCTTCTTCGTCCATGGTGGCGAGATCGCCGGTATGCATCCAGCCGGCGCTATCGATGGATTTGGCGGTGGCCTCCTCGTTGTTCCAGTAGCCGAGCATCACGCTGTAACCTCGGGTGCACAGCTCGCCGGTCTCGCCGCGGGGCACCACCGCACCGGTCTCGGGGCTGACCAGCTTGACCTCGAGATGGGGGTGGATGGTGCCCACCGTGGTCACGCGTTTGTCCAGCGGGGCGTCGGTCTGGGTCTGGAAGCTGACCGGGCTGGTTTCGGTCATCCCGTAGCAGATGGTCACGTCCTCCATGTGCATCTTGTCGATGACCTTGCGCATCACCTCGATGGGGCAGATCGAGCCCGCCATGATGCCGGTGCGCAGGGTGGAGAGGTCGTACTGGGCAAAGTCGGGGTGTTCCAGCTCGGCGATGAACATGGTCGGCACGCCGTAAAGCGCCGTGGCCTTCTCGTCCGATACCGCCTTGAGGGTGGCCTCCGGGTCGAAGCCGTCGCCCGGATAGATCATGGTGGCACCGTGGGTCATGCAGCCCAGGTTGCCCATCACCATGCCGAAGCAGTGGTAGAGCGGTACCGGGATCACCAGGCGGTCCTTCTCGGAGAAGCCCATGGTGCGGGCGACGAAGAAACCGTTGTTGAGGATGTTGTGGTGGGAGAGGGTGGCTCCCTTGGGCGCCCCGGTGGTGCCCGAGGTGTACTGGATGTTGATCGGCTCGTCGAACTGCAGCGTGGCCTGGACGTCGGCAAGGTGTTCTTCCGAGACCTCGTCGGCATGGGCCAGCATGCTCTGCCAGCTGAACATGCCGGTCAAGGCGCGGTCGGCGTCGAGGCATACCACGCGCTTGAGTTCGGGCAGCTTGGCGCAGGAGAAGGTGGACGGTGCGCCGTCACGCAACTCGGGCGCCAGCTCCGCTAAGGTGGCGACATAGTCGGAGGTCTTGAACTTGCCCTGCAGGATCAGCGTGGAAGTGCCGGACTGCTTGAGCGCGTATTCGAGTTCATGGGTGCGGTAGCTGGGATTGATATTGACCAGGATGGCGCCGATCTTCGCCGTGGCGAACTGGGTGATGGTCCATTCGGCGCAGTTGGGTGACCAGATGCCAACCCGGTCGCCTTTCTTCACGCCCAGCGCGAGCATGGCCCGGGCGGCCTGGTTCACCGCCTGCTGCAGCTCTTTCCAGGTGTAGCGCAGCCCCTGATGCAGGCTGAGCAGGGCCTCGCCATCGGGAAAGCGTGCCACGGTCGCGTCGAAGCAGTCGCCGATGGTTTCGCCCTTGAGTGGCGTATCGCTGATGCCGCTGACGTAACTGTTCGGGACGCGTTCTTGAAGTGCTTGGCGTGTCATCGTATTACCCGTCTTGTTGTGCAGTTGGCTGCGGTAGTCGATTGCCGATGGGCGCCGTGGCTGGGCGCCCATCCGTTGAACGGCGTGGTCGGGACGTCACGTTGCGGCGGCCATGGAGTGGGCTTGTCCGATGGCGAAACCTAGTCCTGGCCGAGGCGCTCGAGCACCTCGCGGGCGCGCATTTCCACATCATCGAGTTCGCGCTGCATCAGGCGAATGTCCTCCAGCTGGCGCTCCATGTTGCTGCGCTTGTCTGCCAGGATCTCCAGCAGGCGCTTGAGCTGCCGAGCGTTGCCGTCGGGCATGGCGTCGTACATCTCGATGACCTCGCGGATCTCGGCCAGCGAGAAGCCCAGGCGTTTGCCGCGCAGGGTCAGCTTGAGACGAACCCGATCCTTCTCGTGATAGATGCGGGTCTGGCCGCGACGCTCCGGCGCCAACAGCCCTTCCTGCTCATAGAAGCGGATGGTGCGCGGGGTCACCTCGAACATCCGGGCCAATTCGCCTATCGAATAGGTACGACGCTGGCGTGTCAGGCTGCCGTTGACCGGGTGGTAGCTTCCGCTTTGGATGTGCTCATCGCTGTTTTTCCTATGAGTTGGACGGGCCGTCGTGCGGTGTCCTCCACTAATCGCAACACTAGACGACGTTAACGTTAACGTAAAGTGGTTGTCGACCAAGGGAGGTATGCGATAAAACCTAGCAAGTGCTAGGTTGGTTGGCGAGCAGGCCAGGTCTGCATGGCAATGCCAGCCATCTTTTGCTGGACGAACGGTCCGCCCAACATTCAGAGGACAGCGCAATGGATTTCTCCCTAACCGACGATCAGAAGGCGCTCGTGCAGGCCGCCGCGGATTTTTCGCGGGCGGAGCTGGCCGACCACGCCGCCGAATGGGACGCCACCTCCCACTTCCCGGTCGATGTCATCCGCCGGGCGGGAGAAGCGGGCTTCCTTGGCATTTACATCCCCGAAGAGCGTGGCGGCCTGGGGCTGTCGCGGCTCGATGCCTCGCTGATCTTCGAGCAGCTCTCTCAGGGCTGCATCTCGACGACCGCCTATCTTACCATCCACAACATGGTGGCCTGGATGGTGGCCAGCTGGGGCAATGAGGCACTGCGCGAAAGCTGGGTCGAGCGTCTGATCAGCGGCGAGTGCCTGGGCTGCTACTGCCTGACCGAGCCGGGTTCCGGTTCGGATGCCGCCAGCCTGCGGACCAAGGCCGTGCGTGAGGGCGACGAGTATGTCATCAGCGGCTCCAAGATGTTCATCTCCGGTGCCGGGGCCAATGACGTGCTGGTGGTCATGGCGCGTACCGGTGCGCCCGACAGCGGGGCCGGGGGAGTGTCGGCGATCCTGGTGCCGGCGGATGCCGCAGGCATCGAGTATGGCAAGAACGAAGAGAAGATGGGTTGGAAGAGCCAGCCCACACGGCTGATCAGCTTCGACGGCGTGCGCGTGCCGGTGGGCAACCGGCTGGGCGAAGAGGGTGAAGGCTTCAAGCTGGCGATGAAGGGGCTTGACGGCGGCCGGCTGAATATCGCCAGCTGTTCGCTGGGCGCCGCTCAGCATGCGCTGACCTTGTCGCGAAATTACCTGCAAGAGCGCAAGCAGTTCGGCCGTGAACTGGCGCAATTCCAGGCGCTGCAGTTCAAGCTGGCCGACATGGCGACCGAACTGGCGGCGGCCCGGCTGATGGTTCGTCACGCCGCCTGGCGCCTCGACCAGGGCGATCCGGAAGCCACGGCCTACTGCGCCATGGCCAAGCGCTTCGCCACCGACATGGGCTTCAGCGTCTGCAACGAGGCGCTGCAGCTGCATGGCGGTTATGGTTACTTGAGGGAGTTTCCCCTGGAGCGCATGGTGCGCGACACCCGCGTGCACCAGATTCTCGAGGGCACCAACGAGATCATGCGTGTGATCGTGGCTCGCCGCCTGCTGGCGGACGGCGTGATCGAAGCGTTGCAATGAGCATTAGCGGCTATGAGCATAAGGAGAAAGCAGGCATGACGGAGCTAGCGGTCATCTTCGATGAGCTGCCGACCCGCGACGGTGGGCGGATCGGTGTCGCCACCCTCAACTCGCCCAAGTCGCTCAACGCCCTGTCGCTGGAGATGGCGCGACAGCTCGACGCCAAGCTCGAGGCCTGGGCGGTGGACCGCAGTATCGTCGCGGTATGGCTGGAGGGGGCCGGTGAAAAGGCGTTCTGCGCCGGCGGCGACGTGGTAGCGCTGTACCGTTCAATGACCGAGGAGGGCGACGATCCCGGCGCTGGGCGCGACAGCCTCTTTGCCGAGACCTACTTCACCACGGAATATCGCCTCGATTACCGCATTCACACCTATCCCAAGCCGATCCTGGTGTGGGGTGACGGCATCGTCATGGGGGGCGGCCTAGGGCTCATGGCAGGAGCGTCGCGGCGTCTGGTGACGGAGACCACGCTAATCGCCATGCCCGAGATCACCATCGGCCTTTATCCGGACATCGGCGCCAGTTGGTTCCTCAATCGCATGCCGCCGGGCGTTGGCGCCTACCTGGGCATCACCGGGGGCCAGCTCAATGCCCGCGATGCGCTCGACCTGGGGCTGGCCGATCATTTCGTGCCGCGCGAGCGGCGTGAGGCCTTGCTGGAAGCGCTGGGCGAGACCGATTACGGCACGCGCAGCCCCCGCGAACTGCAGGCCGGAGTGCAGCGGGTCCTCGACGAACTCGAGGCGCGCGACCAGGCTCCCGCGCCGCAGGTGGCGCCGCTGCTCGATCATCTTCAGGCGCTGGTCGGACAGGTCGATGCCGTCGCCGCGGTCGCACGTATCCTCGAGGATCGCCGTGACGACGCCTGGCTTGCGGCCAACCGCAAGCGGCTCGAGGCCGGTAGCCCACTAAGCGCCCATCTGGTCTGGCGCATGCTCGAACGACATCGCCACACCAGCCTGGCCGATGCTTTCCGCGAAGAGTTGAACCTCTCGGTGCAGTGCTGCCGGCGGGGCGATATCGCCGAGGGTGTCAGGGCCCTGCTGATCGACAAGGACAAGAGCCCCAAGTGGCAGCACGAAAGCGTTGCTCGCGTTCCCGAGGCGGACCTCCAGGCACTGCTGGCGCCGCTATGGAGCGAGGAGGAGCACCCGCTGCGCGACCTCGGTCGCGACAAGCGGAGTCAGTGACCGAACGACGCATTTTCTTTCATAACGACAATCAGGAGCAGCTCGCATGAAAATCGCCTTTATCGGCCTGGGCAACATGGGTGCCCCGATGGCCCTCAATCTGGTCAAGGCCGGCCATGAGGTCAGCGTTTTCGACCTGGTCGATTCCGCCATGCGGCGCCTCGAAGAGGCCGGAGCCCGGGCCGGTGCCAGTGCCGAGGACGCGACCCGCGGGGCCGAGGTGGTCATCTCGATGCTGCCGGCCGGCCAGCACGTTCGCCGCCTCTACATCGGTCAGTCGGACTCGTCGGGACTGTTCGATGCACTCGAAGGCAAGCCGCTGATTATCGACGCCTCCACCATTTCGCCGCAGGATGCACGCACCGTGGGCGAGGCTGCCGCCGAGCGCGGACTGACCTACCTCGATGCCCCGGTCTCCGGCGGCGTGGGTGGCGCCCAGGCCGGCACCCTGACCTTCATCGTCGGTGGCAGCCAGGCCGGCTTCGAGCAGGCCAGGCCGGTGCTGGAAGGCATGGGCAAGAACATCTTCCACGCCGGTGAGATCGGCGCCGGGCAGGTGGCCAAGATCTGCAACAACATGCTGCTCGGCATCCTCATGAGCGGCACCGCCGAGGCCCTGGCCCTGGGGTCAAGAACGGCCTTGACCCCGCCGTGCTCTCAGAGATCATGAAGCAGAGCAGCGGCGGCAACTGGGCGCTCAACGTCTACAACCCCTGGCCCGGGGTGATGGAGGGCTCCGCTGCCTCGCGCGACTACCAAGGCGGTTTCCTCACCGACCTGATGGCCAAGGATCTCGGGCTGGCGTGGGAGCTGGCGCTGGGCTGCAAGGCCACGGTGCCGATGGGCTCCCAGGCGCGCAACCTGTTTGCGCTGCACGCGGCCCAGGGCAACGGCGGGCTGGACTTTTCCAGTATTCAGAAGCTTTACCGCTCGGGCGAGGAGAGCTGAACCCCCTTTTGGCAGCTTGGCGAGAAACGGGCACAATCTTGTGCCCGTTTCTCGTTTCGAGGTCCCATGCCAACGTCGCCTTCCACGGCTGAAGGCGGCTCGCGACGCCCCATGCGGCGTGAGCTGCTCGAAGGTCCCATTGCCCTGACCCTGCTGCGCAAGTGCCTTCCCGTCGTGGGCGGCATGATCGCCATGATGAGCTTCAACCTGGTCGATACCTGGTTCATCGCGCGGCTGGGGCCGCAGCCACTGGCGGCGGTGTCGTTCACGTTTCCCGTCGTGTTCGCGGTGATCAGCCTGGCCATCGGCCTGGGCATCGGCACCTCGGCAGTGGTGGCGCGGCTATTGGGGCGGGGCGATCACGACACGGTGCGGCGAAGGGCGACGGATGCCGCGCTGCTGGCGCTGGCGGTCGGGGTGCTGCTGAGCGTGCTGGGCCTGACCACCCTCGAGCCGCTGTTCCGCCTGCTCGGAGCCGACGCCGCACTGATGCCGCACATCCGCGACTACATGGGCATCTGGTACTTGGGCGCGGCGGCGGTGATCGTGCCAAGAGTGCTCAACAGCGTGCTGCGCGCCCAGGGCAACACCCTGATCCCCGGGCTGATGATGGCACTGGCCGCGCTGCTCAACGGACTGCTCGACTGGCTGCTGATCTTCGGCGTGGGGCCGCTGCCGGCGCTGGGCGTACAGGGCGCAGCCCTGGCTACGGTGCTGAGCTGGAGCGCCATGACCGCGGCGCTGTTCTTCCAGCGCGAGCTGCGCGAGTGTCTCGACCTGCGCCATCTCACACCGAGCGGGTTGATGGCGTCGTGGCGTGAGTTGGGCCGTATTGCCGTGCCGGCGGCGATCACCAGCGTTTTCACGCCGCTGGCCCTGGCGCTGGTCACACGCATCGTCGCCGGGCATGGCCACCATGCGGTGGCGGGCTATGGCGTGGGTACACGCATCGAGGCCATCGCCCAGATCGGCGTGCTGGCGCTTTCGATGACCCTGCCGCCGCTGGTCAGTCAGAACGCCGGGGCTGGGCAGCACGAGCGTGTGCGGCGGGCCATCTTCGGTTGCTTCGCCTTCGTGCTGGCGTGGCAGTTCGGCGTCTGGCTGCTGCTGCAGCTGCTCGCCCCCTGGCTGATGGCCAGCTATGCCACGGGCGACGAGATGGCCGAGGTACTGCGCAGCTTCCTGTGGTGGGTGCCGCTGGGCCTGGGCGCCCAGGGCGTGGTCATTCTGGCGGTGTCGTCTTTCAATGCGCTGCATGAGCCCGCGCGCGCCATGCGTCTCTCGGTGATCCGGCTGTTCCTGCTCACGGTGCCGCTAGCCTGGCTGGGGGGTGTGCTGGGTAGCACCCAGGGCATCTTCGTCGGCTTGTTTCTGGCCAATGTACTGGTGGGGCTGGTGGCGTGGCGCGCGCTTCGCCGGCGGCTCGATGCCATGCATGCGGATGCATCAGGTCACGCTCACAGGGGGTGAGAAAAAAGCACGGCGGGGGTTGGCATTGCTCTCTTATTGGTCTACATTCGACGAAAATGTAGAAATTATTTCAGGAGAGTCACCATGAGCCAGATCACCCCCGTCACTTGGGAAGACCCATTCCGCCTGATCGACCAGCTCGACGAAGACGAGCGCATGGTCCTGCAAACCGCCCACGACTACTGCCAGGACAAGCTGATGCCGCGCGTGCTCGAGGCCAACCGCCATGAGCGCTTCGACCGTGAGATCATGAACGAGATGGGCGAGTTGGGCCTGCTCGGCGCCACCATTGATGGTTACGGCTGCGCCGGCATGAACTATGTCAGCTATGGCCTGATTGCCCGCGAAGTGGAGCGCGTCGACTCCGGCTACCGCAGTGCCATGAGCGTGCAGTCGAGCCTGGTGATGTATCCCATCCACGCCTTCGGCAGCGAAGCCCAGCGCGAGAAGTACCTGCCCAAGCTGGCCACCGGCGAGTGGGTAGGGGCTTTCGGCCTCACCGAGCCGGACCACGGCTCCGACCCGGGCGGCATGTCCACCCGCGCCGTGCGCACCGAGAACGGCTGGCGCCTCAACGGCACCAAGACCTGGATCACCAACTCGCCCATCGCCGATGTCTTCGTGGTCTGGGCGCGTGACGAGGAAGGCGTGGTCAACGGCTTCATCCTCGAGAAGGGGATGAAGGGGCTCTCGGCGCCCAAGATCGAGGGCAAGTTCAGCCTGCGTGCCTCCATTACCGGGCAGATCGCCATGCAGGACGTGGAAGTCTCCGACGAGCAGCGCCTGCCGGGCGTGACCGGACTCAAGGGACCGTTTTCGTGTTTGAACCGCGCCCGCTTCGGCATCGCCTGGGGCAGCATGGGCGCCGCCGAGGCGTGCTGGCACGCCGCCCGCCAGTACACCCTGGATCGCAAGCAGTTCGGCCGCCCGCTGGCCGCCAATCAGCTGATCCAGAAGAAGCTCGCCGACATGCAGACCGAGATCGCCCTGGGCCTGCAGGCGGCGCTGCGGGTGGGCCGCATGATCGACGCGGGCCAACTGGTGCCGGAGGCGATCTCGCTGATCAAGCGCAACAACTGCGGCAAGGCGCTCGACATCGCCCGCGTCGCCCGCGACATGCACGGCGGTAACGGCATTGCCGACGAGTACCATGTGATTCGCCACATGATGAACCTCGAGGCGGTCAATACCTACGAGGGCACCCATGACGTGCATGCGCTGATCCTGGGTAGGGCGCAGACAGGTATTCAGGCTTTCTCCGGTTGAAAGGTCATTCACACAATTGAGCCAACGAGGGGCGTCGGTAACAAGTCGAAGGGGAGGTCCTACGCCAGGGATGGCGTCGGTAGCGTACAGGGATGTATTCACAGTGCCTCCCCGAAGGCTTGTTGCCGGATCAGCCCCGAGTGAGCAAGGATCTCAAGATGAGTGGACCTCTTGAAGGCATCACGGTGCTCGACATGTCGCGGGTACTGGCCGGCCCTTGGGCCGGCCAACTGCTCGCCGACCTCGGGGCGCGGGTGATCAAGATCGAGCATCCAGAACGCGGTGACGACACTCGCGGCTGGGGGCCGCCATGGCTGGCCGCTGAGGATGAGGTCGAGCGCGTGGCGGCCTACTTCCTGTGCGCCAACCGCGGCAAGCAGTCGCTGGCAGTGGACGTTGCGAGCGAGCGGGGTCAGGCGCTGATCCGCCAGCTCGCCGCCGGTGCCGACGTCATGCTCGAGAACTTCAAGGTCGGCGGCCTGGCCAAGTACGGCCTCGACTACGCCAGCCTGAAGGCGCTCAACCCACGGCTGATCGGTTGTTCCATCACCGGCTTCGGCCAGGATGGCCCCTATGCGCACCGCGCCGGCTACGACTTCATGATCCAGGCCATGGGCGGGCTGATGAGCATCGGCGGCGAGCCGGAAGGCATGCCGATGAAAACCGGCGTGGCCATTACCGACGTGATGACGGGGCTATATGCCACCATCGGCGTGCTGGCGGCACTGTACGAGCGTGTGCGCACCGGGCAAGGGCGGCACGTCGACGTGGCGTTGCTCGACGTGCAGGTAGCGGCGCTCGCCAACCAGGCGCTCAACGCCCTGGTCAGCGGGGTGTCGCCCGAGCGTCACGGCAACGCCCACCCCAACATCGTGCCTTACCAGGCCTTTGCCTGTGCTGATGGGCATCTGGTGCTCACCGTGGGCAACGACGCCCAGTTCTCACGCCTGGCTGAGCTGCTGGGCCATCCTGAGTGGGCCCGGGATGCGGCTTATGCCACCAATGCTGCCCGGGTGGGCAATCGTGAGCAGTTGGTATCTCTGATCCAGTCGATCTTCCTCACCCGTCGGCGCGACGAGTGGCTGGCCGAACTGGAGGCGCGAGGCATTCCCGCCGGGCCGATCAACACCATTGCTGAAGTGTTCGACGACCCTCAAGTGAAACACCGCGGCATGCAGCGTTCGCTCAAGCGTGGCGAACTCGACGTGCCTCAGGTGGCCTGTCCGCTGCGCTTCGACAGCGAGCCTGCACTGAGCGAGGTGGCCCCGCCCCGGCTGGGCCAGGACAGCGACACGATACTCGCCGAGATGGGCCTGACCGCCGACGATATCGCTCGCCTGCGGCGCGAGGGCATCGTGCGCTAGCGTGCCGGCGCGTGCGATAGGCTCAGGCGGCCGTGGGGGCCGGGCACTGTCCCAAGGCCTGGCCATGGGCGGAAGGCAGCAGGCCCAGCGTGCCGACGCCGGGCAGCTTGACGCCGAGCGCTGCCGGATCGATGCCAAGTACCAGGCCGGCGAGATTGAATTCGACCCCCTCCTGCAACCCGATGGCAGCACCCAGCACGCCGCCAAGTGAGAACTGTACCCCCGTGCCGCTGGGGTGGCGGCGAATACGCCCCCGCCCAGGTAGTCCTTGCCGATGGCACTGGAGGGCAGTGTCACGGAGAGCTCGGGTACCTCGCGGATCAGCCAGGCCACGAAGGTGTTGCTGTTGGGGCCAGGCCAGGCGCGGTAACGGTCGCGATAGGGGTAGTCCGGCAGCAGGGTCTCGATGCGCTCGATGGCGCGCTCGGCGGTGCTGCCGCACAGTGTGGCATGCAGGGTGGGCGAGCTGCCGAACCAGGCGCGGTCGGGCATGCCGACGCGCGAGGAGAGCGCGGGACGACCCCAGCCCGTCACCTGATGCAGCGTATAGCTTGCGGCTCCTTCCGGCTTGGTGGCCACCCAGGCGTGTACGGCAAAGATGCCGCGCCAGTTGAAGGCCCGCGCCGAGTAGACCTGTACCACCGCTTCGTGGGTCTGGCTCGGGTCGGGCGCCAGTCCCATGCTGCTGCGGTCGGCACTGCGCCAGTCGCCGCGGGTGTCGATATCCCCGAACCCCCACATGTAGAGCGGTCCGCCGGCCAGCAGCGATATCAGGATCAGCACACCAACGAACAGCTTGAGCATGGCGTGGCTCTCTCGTTCAGCGCGGCGAGAAGCGTCGCGTCAGCCCCGTCTCGGCAATCATGCGGGTCGAGATCTCTTCCACCGAGAAGCGCGTGGTGTCGATGTAGGGAATGTGCATCTGGCGGTAGAGTCCTTCGGCCTGTTCCACTTCCTGTACGCACTGGTCCAGCGAGCTGTAGCGGCTATTGGGCCGCCGCTCGTGGCGAATCGCGGCCAACCGGCGCGGGTCGATCGTCAACCCGAACAGCTTGTGGCGGTATTGGGCGAGGGCGCGAGGCAGCTTCAGGGTTCCGTCTTCGTCGAGATCGTCTTCGGTGAGCGGATAGTTGGCGGCGCGAATGCCGAACTGCAGGGCCAGGTAGAGCGAAGTGGGCGTCTTGCCGCAGCGCGACACGCCGACCAGTATCACGTCGGCCTGGTCGTACTGGTGGGTGCGGGCCCCGTCGTCGTTGTCCAGGGCGAAGTGGACCGAGTGGATGCGGTCCATGTAGACCTCATCCTGACCGATGGAGTGCGTGCGGCCCACGGTGTAGCTCGAGTGGGTGCCGAGTTCTTTCTCCAGTGGCTTGAGGAAGGTGGAGAAGATGTCCACCTTGAAGCCCGGTGCGCTGCGGATCACTTCGCGGATGGACTCATCGACGATGGTGTCGATGATGATCGGCTGCTCGCCATCGCGGACGGCGGTGTTTTCGATGATCTCGACCAGGGTGCGGGCCTTGTCGATGGTATCGATGTAGGGCTTGGTCAGCATGCGCAGGTCAACGTTCTCGAACTGCGCAAGCAGGCTACGGCCCAGGCTCTCGGCAGTGATGCCGGTGCCGTCGGAGATGAAGAAGGCGGTACGGGACATGGCGTCGGCAAGGTCCATTACGATTGGACCACCTATTGTCGTGGCTGGTGTCGTTGGCGGCAAGGCGGAGCTGCCTTGCCGCCTGTCCCGACTACAGAAAACGCGCAAATCGTGCCGTTGTTGTAAAAAACCTCCAGTGACTTCGATGTTAGACCAATGGCGAATATGGCCGCTTGCGTTTAAGGTGGGCAGCATTGCGTTTTTCGCCTGAGGCGGCTCTGCCCGAGAAATCGGCAAGCGCAAGCGGCGCAACGGCGGCAGGGCCTCGGCAACGAAAATCAAAGGGGGTTACGTGGAAGATTACATCCTGTGGTTCGATCAACTCGGCATGGACGATGTGGAGCGGGTGGGCGGTAAGAACGCCTCGCTCGGCGAGATGATCTCCAACCTTTCGGGAGCCGGCGTCACCGTCCCTGGCGGCTTTGCCACCACCGCCCATGCCTATCGTGAATTCCTCGCCCATGAAGGGCTCAACGAGCGGATCAACCAGGCCCTGGCACGACTCGACGTCGACGATGTCAGCGAACTTGCCCGGGTCGGCGCCCAGATTCGCCAGTGGGTGATCGATACTCCGCTGCCGCCCACCTTCGAGACGCACCTGCGTAGCGCCTACGACAAACTTGCCAGCCAGCATCCCAACCTCAAGGTGGCGGTGCGCAGTTCGGCTACCGCCGAGGACCTGCCGGACGCTTCATTCGCCGGGCAGCAGGAGACCTTCCTCAACATCGAGGGCTTCGACAACGTCAAGCGTGCCGTGCACGAGGTGTTCGCCTCGCTGTTCAATGACCGTGCCATCTCCTACCGTGTGCATCGCGGCTATGCCCACGAGAACGTGGCGCTGTCGGCGGGCATCCAGAAGATGGTGCGCTCCGAGACCGGTGCGTCCGGCGTGATGTTCACCCTCGACACCGAATCGGGCTATCGCGAGGCGGTGTTCGTCACCGCTTCCTGGGGCCTGGGCGAGACAGTAGTACAGGGCTCGGTGAATCCCGACGAGTTCTACGTGCACAAGTCGACCCTGGCCGCGGGGCGCCCGGCGGTGCTGCGCCGCAACCTTGGCTCCAAGCTGATCAAGATGATCTACAGCGACGATGCCAGCGCCGGCAAGTCGGTCTCCACTGTCGACGTGCCGCTCAAGGATCGCGCGCGCTTCTGCATCAGCGACGATCAGGTGATGGCCCTGGCGCGCCAGGCGGTGACCATCGAAGAGCACTACGGCCGGCCGATGGACATCGAGTGGGCGCTCGACGGCGATGACGGCGAGCTCTACATCGTCCAGGCGCGTCCGGAAACCGTGGTTTCGCAGCAGGAAGGGGGCAAGCTGGAGCGCTTCCACCTCAAGGAGAAGGGGCGCACTCTGGTGAGCGGCCGCGCCATCGGCCAGCGCATCGGTCGTGGTGCGGTGAAGATCGTGTTCACCCCGGAAGAGATGGACAAGGTCAACGCCGGCGACGTGCTGGTCACCGACATGACCGATCCCGACTGGGAGCCGATCATGAAGCGCGCCTCGGCGATCGTCACCAACCGCGGCGGCCGTACCTGTCACGCGGCGATCATCGCCCGCGAGCTGGGCATCCCGGCGGTGGTTGGCTGTGGCGACGCCACCGAGATCCTCGAGGACGGCCGCGATGTCACCGTCTCCTGCGCCGAGGGCGACACCGGCCATGTCTACGAGGGGCTGCTCGACTACGACCGTCGCGTCACCAGCGTCGACTCGATGCCCGAGATCCCGTTCAAGATCATGATGAACGTCGGCAACCCCGATCGTGCCTTCAGCTTCGCCAGCCTGCCGCACGCCGGCGTCGGTCTGGCTCGCCTGGAGTTCATCATCAATCGCATGATCGGTGTGCACCCCAAGGCGTTGCTCGAGTACGACACGCTGCCACTGGATCTCCAGCAGACTATCAACCTGCGCACCGCCGGCTATGCCAGCCCCGTGGACTTCTACGTCGACAAGCTGGTCGAGGGCATCTCGACCCTGGCGGCGGCGTTCCACCCCCAGCGGGTGATCGTGCGGCTATCCGACTTCAAGTCGAACGAATACGAGAACCTGATCGGCGGCAAGCTCTACGAGCCGGGCGAAGAGAATCCCATGCTCGGCTTCCGCGGCGCCTCCCGCTACATCTCGGATGCCTTCCGCCCCTGCTTCGAGCTCGAGTGCCGTGCGCTCAAGCGGGTGCGTGACGAGATGGGCTTCGACAACGTCGAGATAATGGTGCCGTTCGTGCGGACCACCGACGAGGCGCGCGAGGTGGTCGAGCTGATGGCGGCCAACGGGCTCAAGCGTGGCGACAACGGGCTCAAGGTGATCATGATGTGCGAGCTGCCGGCCAATGCGCTGCTGGCCGAGGAGTTCCTCGAGCACTTCGACGGCTTCTCGATCGGCTCCAACGACCTGACCCAATTGACGCTCGGTCTGGATCGCGACTCGGGCATCGTGGCGCACCTGTTCGATGAGCGTAACCCGGCGGTGAAGCGTCTGCTGGCCATGGCCATCCAGGCCTGCAAGGCCCAAGGCAAGTACGTCGGGATCTGCGGGCAGGGTCCGTCCGATCATCCCGACCTGGCCAAGTGGCTCATGGAGCAGGGCATCGATTCGGTGTCGTTGAACCCCGATGCGGTGCTGGAAACCTGGTTCATGCTGGCGGGTGAGACATTGGCGTAGTTAATTCCGCTTAACGTTACAAACTTGCCCGATTGAGGCCTCTCAATCGGGCTTTTTTTCGCCTATGCTGTACACCTCTTACATGGAGTTACCGAGGGGCACTCAAATGGACAATCGTTCAGTTTCCTGGCGTAGGCGCTGGTTAGCTTTCGTTATCTCCGTCAGCGCGTTGAGCATGCCGCTGATGGCGACTGCCGAGGTGGCCTTTCAGTATGAAGCTCCGGCCATCGAACCGGAAGCCGCTTCCGGCTACCAGGAGAAGCCCGGCTGGAGTACCGAGCGCTTTGCCGTGGCGGCTGCCAACCCGCTGGCCACCGATGCCGGCTATCAGGTGCTCAAGGCGGGCGGCTCGGCGGTGGATGCCGCCATTGCCGTACAGATGGTCCTTACCTTGGTGGAGCCCCAGTCGAGCGGAATCGGCGGCGGGGCATTCCTGATGCATTACGACGGCAGCGAAGTGAAGGCCTACGATGGCCGTGAGACCGCTCCCCGCGCCGCCAGCGAATCGTTGTTCCTGAATGGTGGGGGCGAGCCCCTGGAGTTCATGGATGCGGCGGCCAGTGGCCTCTCCGTTGGCGTTCCAGGCACCGTGCGCATGCTCGAGATGGCTCACGAGAAGCATGGCAAGTTGCCTTGGGCAGAGCTGTTCGCTCCGGCTATCACCCTGGCGGAGGAAGGCTTCGAGGTCAGCCCGCGCTTGCATACGAGCCTTGCCGCCGAAGAGCGGCTGCGCGACGATCCGCTCGGTGGTGCCTTTTACTACACCGAGGAGGGTGAGCCCCTGCCCCAGGGACATCGCCTCGTGAACCCGGCATTGGCCGCCATCCTGAGGGAAGTCGCCGAGAACGGCAGCAAGGCGCTGCATACCGGATCGATTGCCGAGGATCTGGTACAGCGCGTGCAGAACCATCCCGTGCGCCCGGGAGCGATCAGCCTGGAGGACATGGCGACCTATGTCGCCAAGGAGCGAGATCCGCTGTGCACCGACTGGCAGGCGTATCGGGTCTGCGGTTTCCCACCGCCCTCGTCGGGACACCTCACCATCATGCAGATCCTGGGGGTCATGGAGCACTTGCCGGAACTCGACGAGCCGCTGGACGAAGATCGGCCAAGCGTCGAGTGGCTGCATCGTTTCCTCGAGGCATCGCGGTTGGCATTCGCCGATCGCGGCAAATTCATTGCCGACCCCGATTTCGTCAATCCTCCCGGGGGCGACTGGAACAGCATGCTCGACGAAGAGTACCTGGCCGAGCGCGCCGAGTTGATAGGCGAGCAGAGCATGGGCCCCGACGGGGCCGAAGCAGGCAACCCCGGCGAGGTGGAAATGGCCTGGGCCGTGCAGCCCTTGCAGCCCGAGTACGGTACCAGCCATATCAGCATCGTCGATGAAGAGGGCAATGCCGTGGCCATGACCACGACCATCGAGGCGGCGTTCGGCTCACGTATCATGGCCGATGGTGGTACCGGCCTGGCGGGGGCTATCTGCTCAACAACGAGCTGACCGATTTCTCGTTCCGGCCGTTGGACAGCGATGGCTCGCCGATCGCCAACCGTGTCGAGGCCGGCAAGCGGCCGCGTTCCAGCATGAGCCCGACGCTGGTGTTCGATCGCGACAGCGGTGAACTCGTTGCCAGCCTCGGCTCGCCGGGCGGAGCGGCAATCATTCACTACACCGCCAAAGCGCTTGTTGCCATGCTCGACTGGGGGCTGGATGCTCAAGAGGCGCTCAACCTGCCTCACGCCATCACCTGGGCGGGCCGGCTTACCTGGAGGAAGGACGCTTCCCCGCCGAGGTGATCGAGGCGCTCAACGAGCTGGGTCACGAGGCCAGCGAGCGCGAGCTGACAAGCGGCTTGCAGGCGATCCAGCGCACCGAAGAGGGTTTCTTCGGCGGCGCCGACCCGCGTCGTGAAGGCGTGGTGATGGGCGAGTAGAAACTCATGGGCGAGTCGAGGTTTCGGCGAATGGCGCCCGCGGGCGCCACTCGTCAGCGTCGCAGCCAATTGCGCAATTTCACCAGCAGGATCGCACCGTCGCTGAGTTCGCCACGCTCCTCGATGAGTTCGGCGAGACGATCCGGATGATCGGTAATGATCGCGTCCACTCCCAGATCGATCATCTGCGACATGCGGGCGCGGTCGTTCACCGTCCAGGCGTGCACTTCGTAGCCCAGCTCCCGCGCCAGCCGGATCTCGTTCTCGGTGATGCGGTTGTGGCGCAGTCCCAGCGCATCGAAACTGCGTCGATCCAAGGTGCCCGGCATGACCAGTTGGGCCAGCAGGGTCACGCGCAGGTCAGGCTCCCGCTCCTTGATCATCTCCAGCACGCTGGCCGACATGACGGCGAGGCGAGTCTCTCCGGCCACATTTGGGTTGCCGCAGCGCGATGCCTCGGCCGGGGCGACTCGCGTCAGACAGGTGCGCCGCGCTTCGGTTTCCCGCTGTAGCGCGGCCAGCACGGCTTCCACCAGCGCGGCTTCGGCCCCGGGATCCGGCTTCATGTCGATCATCAGGGCACTGCTGCCGCGTACCGCGGCGAAGGCCTCGTCGAGGGTGGGGATGCGCTCGCCGACGAAGGCGTCGCCAAACCAACTGCCGACGTCAAATGTGCGCAGCTCTTCCAGCGTCATTTCCTGCAGATTGCGTGGGTCTCCCGTCAGGCGTTGCAGGCTGCGGTCGTGATAGAGCACCACCTCGCCATCGGCCGTCAGACGAACATCGATCTCGACGTAGTGGGCGCGGTCCTCGATCGCTTGCTCGATCGCCGCCAGGGTATTTTCGGGCGCGGCCACGGAACTGCCGCGATGCGCGATGATCGTCACGTCGTCACGCAGCTCGAAGCTATTGACGATCCACCAGGCCTGGGCCACGGCAAAGAGCAGGACGGCTAGCTCGACCCCCCAGGCCAGGCGCCCCGGGTGGGCGTCGGGTGGTGGTGGGGCGGGACGAGGTTCACGGTGCGCCAGGCGCAGGTAGAGACAGGCCGAGAGCAGTGAGTTTGCCGCAATGCCGATGAAGGTAATGGCCAGCGTGACGAGGACATAACCGGTCATGTAGGCCAGCATGGCGGGGATCAGTACCGCATTGCGTTCCGGCAGCCACCATAGCATGGGCGTGAAGACGCGATCGAAGAGGGTGCTGGTGGCGAAAGGCAAGGCAACGATGACCAGCAGCACGGAGATCACCACCAAGGCGACCTTGCCGCGCTGCCCGCGGGTCAGCTCCCGGCTGCGCTTGAGAGCTGCGGGGGCGGAAAGATTTTCCAGCGTGGCCACCGGCAATGCCAGGATCCAGCGGACATAGAGCCAAGCGGCGATCAGCGCCCAGGCGAAGGCAACCGGTGCCGCCGCCGCCAGGAAATACCACAGCGCCGGTGGACGCATGCGCATGACGTAGTAGGGATCGAGTCCGCCGATGATCAGCTCATAGAGCCAGCCCAGCAACAGTGCCACAGGTAGCAGCAGCAGCAGATGCGCCCCCACTTGCAGTACCACCAGCCCAGCCAGGGCGGGCAGGCGGCGCAAGGTTTGCCAGAGGGCGATGAAGGCTAGCCGGTAATGGTTGTCGCGGCGCTTGATCGCCACCAGGATCATGCCGGCCTGCTGAAGGTAGAGCAGCAGAAACGTCAGGCCGATCGCGGCCAAGAGCCACAGGATTCCTCCCGGGCTGAGCAGCAGGTTGAGCAGTTCGGCATTGGTGATGACCGGGCGGTCGAAGCGCCTGAGCAGGCTGGTCAGCGTCCAGGCCACGGCCGGCAGCAGCAGGCTGGAGGCGAGCAGGGTGAAGAACAGATGGTACGCCACCAGCGGACGCAGATGCTCTCGCAGGCTGCGTAGCACATCCACGCCTAATGACGTCATCGATCTGCAGGCTCTCGGTGAAGGCTCATGCCATTAGCGTGGCATCGCCGCCGCATGAAGAGCAAGTGCCGCCGTGCGTGCCGATCAGCTGTCGAGCGGCAGGCGCGTCTCGGCCACCACGATGCCGTTGTTGTCGGCGTAGAGCCACTGGCCCGGCCGCAGGGTCACGCCGGCAAAGGTGACGGCCACGTCGCGGCTACCCTCGCCACGTTTCTCGCTCTTGCGCGGGTGAGCCCCCAGCGCCTGCACGCCCAGGTCGGTTTCGGCCAGGACATCCACATCGCGCACGCAGCCGTACATGACGACACCGGACCAGCCATTGTCCACGGCCTGCTCGGCCAACATGTCGCCGAGCATGGCGCAGCGCTGGGAACCGCCGCCATCGACCACCAGCACGGCACCTTCGCCAGGCTCGCTGACTGCCTGCTTGACTAGGGAGTTATCCTCGAAGCACTTGACCGTGCGAATCGGCCCGCAGAAGGCGTCCCGACCGCCGAAATTGATGAAGATCGGATCGAGAACCTGAACTTCCGGATGGGCATCGCAGATATCGGGCGTGATGATGGCACTCATGGGGGTTCCTTGCCGACGAGAGTGGAAAGCCCAAACATGATGCCACACTCGGTCGTGGGTGGCTTTCGTCGGTTCGTCTGAGATCGCCGGCACCGGGCATGGTCCGGTGCCGGAGGGGCAGGTGGATGGCGCGAAGTGGGACTGACTAGAAGCGCAGCCCTACCGAGGCCGTGAAGGTATCGATGGTGTAGTCGCTATCGAAATCGTAGCGCTCGTATTCGGCTCGGATCAGCACCGGATTGAAGTTGAACTGGGCACCGAGACCATAGACCGGATCGAAGCCGTCATTGTCCTGAAGGTCGAGTTCGGCATCGCCCAGATTGCCTTTCACCTCCGTCTCCCAACTGGCTGCGCCGACCTTGGCGAATGGGGTGAACCAGGTCGTGACGGGGAGCTGACCAACAAGGCTGGCGCCGTAGGCGGTCGACTCTAGATCGGTGCTGGCTCCGTCGGTACCGCGCAAGCGTACGCGCCCCAGGTCGGCGTAGAAGGCTTCCACTGCCAGATAGCGGTTGAACTGGTAGCCGGCAAAGCCCTTCCAGACGTTGTCGTCGTCGTCAACGCTGAAATTGCGACCCCCGCTTTCGATGAAGTTGTCCACCTCCTCGCGGTCGTTTTCCAGCGAACTGAAGCCGGTACCGAGACCCAGATAGGCGTAGCGTTCATATGGATCGTTGGTCTGGGCCTGTGCTCCAGTGACGAAAAGCAGCGTGGTGGAGGCGAGCGTTGCGGTGAGGAGTGTTCTCTTCGACATGTTCTGACTCCTTGAATGTCCCTTGGCCTCTCGAATCCCTCTTATTCTCATGCCTGGACGGCTCCATGCCGCCAGCGCACGAAGGCTTTTTAAAGTTAGACTCGCCGGGAGCGGCTCTCAAGGTGGGGCAGGTAAAGAATCGTAGCGAGGCGTCGCTTCGTGGCGACATTAAGGTGAGTTAATACAAAGGCTTATAAAAAAAGCGCCCTCGTGGGAGGGCGCTTCGTTCATCGGCTCCGGTGCCTTCTGCAAGGCACCATCGATGTTGCGAGCATCGGAGTCGAACCTGATGCTATCAGAACCCGGGGGTATCAGGCTTCCTGAGCGACCGGAATCACGTTGGAAGCGGCGTTCTGATACTCCTCGATCTCATGGAAGTTCATGTAACGATAGATCTCCCCGGCCATGGCGTCGAATTCGCCCATGTACCGCTGGTACTCCTCGACGCTCGGCAGGCGACCTTCCACCGCAGCCACTGCGGCCAGCTCCGCCGAGGCCAGGTAGACGTTGGCGCCGTCGCCCAGGCGGTTGGGGAAGTTGCGGGTGGAGGTGGAGACCACGGTGCTCTTGGCGGCGACGCGGGCCTGGTTGCCCATGCACAGCGAGCAGCCCGGCATCTCCATGCGCGCGCCGGCGCGACCGTAGATACCGTAGTAGCCCTCTTCGGTCAGCTGGTGCTGGTCCATCTTGGTCGGCGGGGCCAGCCACAGACGAGTCTTCAGGCTACCGGCGGGCTGCTTCTCGAGCAGCTTGCCCGCAGCGCGGAAGTGACCGATGTTGGTCATGCACGAACCGATGAAGACCTCGTCGATCTTTTCGCCGGCCACTTGGGAGAGCAGGCGGGCGTCGTCCGGGTCGTTCGGGCGCACAGCACCGGCTCCTTGAGATTGGCCAGGTCGATCTCGATCACCGCGGCGTATTCGGCGTCCTTGTCGGCGCGCATCAGGCTCGGGTTGGCCAGCCACTCCTCCATCGCCAGGATACGGCGCTCGATGGTGCGCTTGTCACCGTAGCCGTTGGCGATCATCCACTTGAGCAGGGTGATGTTGGACTTCAGGTATTCGGTGACGCTTTCCTCCCCCAGGGTAATGGTGCAGCCCGCGGCGGAGCGCTCGGCGGAGGCGTCGGAGAGCTCGAAGGCCTGCTCGACGGTGAGATCCTCGAGGCCCTCGATCTCCAGCACGCGGCCGGAGAAGATGTTCTTCTTGCCCGACTTCTCGACGGTCAGCAGGCCTTCCTGGATGGCGTAGTAGGGGATGGCATGGACCAGGTCGCGCAGGGTGACGCCCGGCTGGCGCTTGCCCTTGAAACGCACCAGCACCGATTCCGGCATGTCCAGTGGCATCACGCCGGTGGCGGCGGCAAAGGCAACCAGGCCTGAGCCGGCCGGGAACGAGATGCCCAGCGGGAAGCGGGTGTGCGAGTCGCCGCCGGTGCCCACGGTGTCGGGCAGCAGCATGCGGTTCAGCCAGCTGTGGATTATACCGTCGCCCGGGCGCAGCGAGACGCCGCCGCGGTTCATGATGAAGTCGGGCAGGGTGTGATGGGTCTCCACGTCGACCGGCTTCGGATAGGCGGCGGTGTGGCAGAACGACTGCATCACCAGGTCGGCCTGGAAGCCCAGGCAGGCCAGGTCCTTGAGCTCGTCACGGGTCATCGGGCCGGTGGTGTCCTGGGAGCCCACGGTGGTCATCTTCGGCTCGCAGTACATGCCCGGGCGTACGCCCTCCATGCCGCAGGCCTTGCCGACCATCTTCTGGGCCAGGGTGAAGCCCTTGCCGGTGTCCTTGGGCTGCTCGGGCAGGCGGAACACGTCGGACTGGGGCAGGCCCAGCGCCTCGCGTGCCTTGCCGGTCAGGCCGCGGCCGATGATCAGCGGAATACGGCCGCCGGCACGCACTTCGTCGAGGATCACCTGAGTCTTGAGCTCGAAGGTCGAGACCACTTCATCAGTGCCGTGCTTGCACACCTTGCCTTCGTAGGGGTAGACGTCGATCACGTCGCCCATTTCGAGCTTGGAGACGTCCATCTCGACGGGCAGGGCGCCAGCGTCTTCCATGGTGTTGAAGAAGATCGGGGCGATCTTGCCGCCGAAGCAGAAACCGCCGGCGCGCTTGTTGGGCACGTTGGGGATGTCGTCGCCGAAGAACCACAGCACGGAGTTGGTGGCCGACTTGCGCGAGGAACCGGTGCCGACCACGTCGCCCACGTAGGCGACCGGGAAGCCCTTGGCCTTCACCTCTTCGATCTGCTTGAGCGGGCCGGTGGTACCGGGCACTTCAGGCACGATGCCTTCGCGCTCGTTCTTGAGCATGGCGTTGGCATGCAGTGGGATGTCGGGGCGCGACCAGGCGTCAGGCGCGGGGAGAGGTCGTCGGTGTTGGTCTCGCCCGGCACCTTGAACACAGTGAGGCTGATCTTCTCGGCCAGCGCCGGCTTGGACAGGAACCACTCGGCGTCGGCCCAGGACTGCAGCACGTCCTTGGCCACGGCGTTGCCGGCCTTGGCGCGCTCTTCCACATCATGGAAGGCATCGAACATCAGCAGGGTGTGCTTGAGCTGCTCGCCGGCTTCCTTGGCCAGTTCGCTGTCGTCCAGCAGCTCGACCAGAGTGGCGATGTTGTAGCCGCCCTGCATGGTGCCCAGCAGCTTGACGGCATGTACCTTGTCGACCAACGGCGATTGCGCCTCGCCCTTGGCGATGGCGGTGAGGAAGCCGGCCTTGACGTAGGCGGCCTCGTCGACGCCCGGGGGAACGCGGTTCGTCAGCAGGTCGAGGATGAACTCCTCCTCGCCGGCAGGCGGGTTCTTCAGCAGTTCGACCAGCGCGGCGGCCTGTTCGGCATTCAGGGGCTTCGGCGGGACGCCCTCGGCGGCGCGTTCTTCGACATGTTGGCGATAGGCTTCAAGCACGTTGGGGCCCTCATCTGGTGTGTTGCCCAAAGCGGGGCGATAGTCGATGAACATCGGCGAAATGCCCGCTTTGGTTGGTGAAACAACCGTAGTCACTGGGTGGCGCGATTCTACGGGAAACTGTCGACAATGTTAAGTTGGGCCTCCTGGCGAGGGCCTAGACTTTGGTCGTCGCGATGTTCGCCGAACTACAGCGTGCCACCCGGAGCGGGTCGCGTTACCATGGGCCGGTAAAACGACAGGGGATAGGTAGATGTGCGCGCGTATCGCCTCGCCCTGCGTGGGGCTCTGCTCGACGACGCTTGGCGACTCCGTATGCCGAGGGTGTCAGCGTACCGATGATGAGATTAGCGAATGGATGGCGCTGCCCGCCGAACAGCGCGATAGCCGCATGGTGGAGCTGGACGGCCTGCGTGAGCGAGTGGCCGGCCGCTTCCTGCGCATCGACGACGAAGCCCGCCTGGAGGCACAGCTGAAGCGCCACCGCATCCGCTTCCGTCCCGAGCAGCCGCCGCTGTCGCGTGCGGTGGAGTTGTTGCGGGTTGGCCGAGACCGCATACGTGACCTGCAGTGCTATGGGCTGGTACCGCTGGAAGGCGCCGTGGGCCTCACTGCCGCTGAACTTCACGAGCGCCTGAGTGCCCGATTGCTGGAGGAGGCGAGCAGACGCCGACGCGCGCTGCAAGCGTGTACGGACTCCCACTGTTGATTGCCTGACCCAGAATTCCGAGCTGAAAACATGTCCGATACCCTGGAAGCGACCCTGAGTGACGTCGAGCTGCCACCGAGCCTGCTCGCCTTTCTTGCCTGTCCCACGCCCGATGCCTGGGTGGAATGGGCACTGAAGAATCCCGAGCTGCTGCTCATCGATCACGCCCAGTGCGAAAAGAAGGCGGCTTCCACCGCCATGAGCCTGCTTTACCGCTATGTGAACCAGCCGCTGCTGCTGACCAAGATGTCGCAGCTGGCGCGGGAGGAGCTGCTGCACTTCGAGCAGGTGGTCAAGCTGATGGAGGCGCGGGGGATCGAGTATCGCCACCTGAGTGCATCGCGCTATGCCGAATCGCTACGCCGGCACGTTCGCCCTCAAGAACCCGACAGGCTTGTCGATATCCTCATCATCGGGGCATTCATCGAAGCGAGAAGCTGCGAACGCTTCGCGAGGCTCATACCCCATCTCGACACCGAGCTGGCTAGATTCTATCGCTCGCTGGTCAAGTCCGAAGGGCGACATTACGAAGATTATCTCATGCTGGCGCAGCATATTTCGTCGGATCCCATTGACAAGCGGGTGGATTTCTTTGCCGAATGCGAAGCACAACTAATAGTCACGCCGGACACGGCGTTTCGTTTCCATAGTGGCGTGCCGGCCTGACGCCGCCACTTTGCCATGCAGGGTTCCGTCATGCAGGACGCTTCAGTAATGGTGCAACACAGTGATGACAGCGATCATCTGGCGCTATTCGGCCAGTTCTCGCTGGCGCTGGGTGATGACGTTCTGACCCAGTTCAGCTACGACAAGGTCAAGGCGCTGCTGGTCTATCTGTTGCTTCATCAGCAACCCGTCAACCGGGCCAGTCTGGCCGAACTGCTGTGGCCCGACCAGGGGCTCTCCTCGGGGCGCACCAACCTGCGCCACGCGCTGCACTGCCTGCGTCAGTCGCTGGGCGAGCAGGCCGAGCAGGTGCTGGTCGTATCGCGCCAGACCATTGCCTTTCGCCGACCCGAGAGCTGGCGCTTCGACCTCCACGAGCTGCAGCAGCTGTTGGAAGGGGAGCAGGACGTCGCCACCCTCGAGCAGCTCCTGAAGCGCTATCGCGGCGACCTGGTGGAAGAGCTGCAGTTACCCGCCTGTACCGAATTCCAGCGCTGGCTGGTTCAACTGCGCAACGAGTGGCGCCAGCGGGTCATCCGCTTCGCCGAGGGGGTGCTCGAGCGCAACGACGAAGTACCCGATGCGCTGTTGCAGACGCTGGTCAGCCGCTTCTCCGGTTATGGGCCGTTCCATGAGCGCCTGGTGCGTCAGCTCGCCGAGCAGGGACAACTGGCCGCCGCGCATGAGCAGTACAACGCCTACCTGCAGCTGCTGGCTCTCTCCGGCCAGCAGCCTGAGCCCAATTTTCTGCAGCTGGCGCGCTACTGGTCGGATGGCAGCCCCGATCTGCAAAGCCTCTCGCCGCAAGGCGCCTTCTCGCGCACGTTGGCGGCCGGCAGCTCGCCGCTGCGCGAGGACGAGATCGAACAGCGCCAGCTGTCGGTGATGGCGATCCGCCTGCGAGTGAAGGGAGAGTTCTCGGCTCGCGACGAGACCCGCGCCTGCCTGGCGCTGCAGATCGAACTGATGCGTTGGCTGGAGCAGCAGTGCCACCACCTGGGGGGCTTCTGGCTTCCCGGCGCCACCGGAGGGCTGGGGCTGGCCTGCTTCGGCACCCACGGTCCCGCGCATCAGTTGGCGGAGCTGGTGGCACTCTACGAACACTGCCGGCGCGTGCTGCCCGATGAGGTGGCGCGCCACTGGAGCGGAGAGGACGAGCCGCCGCGCATCGAGTTGGCGGCCGGGCTCAACAGCGGCCGGGTGGTCTATCTGCCCGAGCGACAGCTGGTCGATCCGCTGGGTCAGGTGACCCAGGGGTCACTGGACCTGATGAGTGCCGCCGAAGGCAGCGAGTTGGTCATTTCCCAGGAGGCAAGCCAGCATATGCCGCCGGCGCTGGACCTGCAGCCGCGTCTCTCCTCGCGGCTGGTGGCGAGCGACGGCCGCGTGAGGCTGCGTGCCCTGGTGCTGGGCCACAATGAGGGCGGGCGCGATGCCATGCCGCCGAGCCTGGTGGGACGCGAGGCGTCGCTACGCGTGCTGCGCGATGCCTTGGCGCGTGCCGGTATCGGCCTGCGCCAAAGTGTGCTGGTGCGGGGAGCGTCCGGCATGGGCAAGTCGGCGCTGATGGTCGGCTTCCGTCAGCTCGAGCTGAGTCGCGACGCGGCTATCTGCTGGCAGCCCACGACCCGCCTGTCGGTGCTGGAGCCCTATGGTGTCGCGCGCACGCTGTTGCGCTGGCGGCTGGACGGAAAACTCGACCAGCACAGTCTCGAGGAACTGATTGCCAAGAGCGACCTCTCGCTGAGCCCCGAGCAGTTGGGCTTGCTGGAAGAGGCGCTGGGAGTCAAGGAGGCGACCGAGGTGGTGCAACTGGCCAAGAGCGGCGAGGCGGTCGATCTCGTCGTTGCCATGTTGTGCCGGGTCATCGAGCGTCAGGCCATCGAGCGCACCCAGGTGCTGATGATCGATGACCTGCAGTGGCTTGATGAGCCTTCGTTCCGCGTGCTGGCCGGGCTACAGGCGCGCCTGCCGATCAACTGCGCTTTCATGCTGGTGGCCAGCCACCACGGCCGCGAGGCGCTGCCCACGCGCCTGCACTGGGATCAGCAGGTCACCTTGAGCCACCTCGATGCCATGCAGTCGTCGCGGCTGCTGTCGCAACTGGCCAGGCGCTACCGGCTGCACCTGAGCCCGCGTCTGCGTGGCCAGATCATCGAGCGCTGCGATGGCGTACCGCTCTACATGCAGGAGATCTGCCGGCGCCTGGAGATGGACCGGCGCGAGGGGCGTAGCGTGCACCTCGACGAGCTTCCGCGGGGCCTGCTCGGCCTGCTGGCCGGTCGTATCGATCAGCTCGACGGCGATCGTGAGGTGGCGCATGTCGCCGCGGTACTGGGCCGCCGCTTCCGCCTCGATTTCCTGGCGGAGTGCAGCGGCTGGGACATGAACCAGCTCAACCGCGCCCTGGAGCAGATGCGCCGGCTCGAGATCATCGAGCCCGCCGGGGGCGAGGGCGGCTGTCGCGAATATCAGTTCAGCCACCAACTGTTGCAGGAAGCCGCCTATCTCTCCTGTCCCCGCGACGTCCGGGTACGTATCCACCGCCAGGTCGTCAGCCTCATCGAGGAGCGTTTCCCGATGTGGATCGGCCGGCACCCGGGCGATTTCGCCACCCACCTGCGGCGTAGCGGACACTACGCTCGCGGAGCCCGCTACTTCGAGCTGGCGGCGCGCGAGGCGCTCAAGGTCAGTGCCAACCGTACCGCGCTGAAGATGGCCGATTTCGGCCTCGCCAGTCTGCGTCACGTGGAAGGGCAGGAAGAGCGCGAGATCAGCCTGCTGACGGTACGTGGCCAGGCCGCTTTCGCCCTCGAGGGCCATGGCTCGCCGACCGCCCACGAGAGTTTCGTGCGGGCCCGTGAACTATTGGTTCAGCATGGCGGCTGCCACGCCGAGGATGCCGAGGACCTGGAGCAGGCCTTCCTGGTCAAGTGGGGCCTGTGGGTCGGCTGTAGTCAGCGCCATGCGCATGCGGATGCCTTTTCGTTGGCCGCCAGCCTGGCCAGCATTGCCGCCCGGCTCGAGGACCCGCGCTACCGGCGCCTGGCCGACTACGCTCGTGCGAACTGCGAATACTGGGCCGGGCGCATCGGCCAGGCCTACGAGCATCTCGACGAGATCGCTCCGCTCGAGCAGCCGATGATGATCGAATGGCTGCCGTTCTCCGAGCATCCCCAGGTGGCTGCCGCCTGCTTCCAGGGCTGGGCCATCTGCTTGCGCGGCGACTACCGGCGTGCCGAGCAGCAGGTCGAGGCGGCAATTCGTCTGGCCGAACGGATCGGTCATCCGGGGTCACTGGCGATGGCGCTGTTGTTCGCCGCCTCCCTCTACCGGCAGCTCGGCCATGTGCACCTGGCAGCGCGCCGTGCCGAGCAGGCCGTGGCTTTGACCGAGACTCCCGACCTCCATCTGTGGCAGGTATCGGCCCAGGGAATTCTCGGCTGGCGCCGAGCGCTGTCGGGCGACCGCGATGGACTGACCATGATGGAGTTGGCTCAGGAGGAACTCGGCGAGATTACCGGGCGCGACCGTTACCATCGCCCCACGCTGTGGTACAGCGATGCCTGCATGGCGCTGGATGAGCTCGCCAGGGCCGAAGATTACCTGGATCAGTGCCTGTTGATCGCTCGTGAGCGCAGCACGCTGTTCGTACCCGAGCTGGGTGTCCAGCTCGCCTGTATTCGCCATCGCCTCGGGCGCCCCGCGGATGAGGTGCGTCTGCTGGTGGAGCAGGCCCTGGAGTGCTCGCGCCTGCATGAGAACCGGCATCAGGAGCTATGTGCGCTGGAGGCCTGGCTGACGCTGGTCGACAAGCACGACGAAGGGATACGCGAACAGTTCCGTGCGCTGCTCGACAGCGTGAGTCACAGTGATGCGCCGATCCTGATCCGCTGGCGCACGCTACTTGATCGGCAGTTGCCGCAGTCGAGCAGCATGGCAGGGCGCGTGGCGGTCGGTAACGGCTAACCGCTTTGGCCTGACGTGCCGCATTCGAGGAAGGCGATTCGCTGCAGGGCCTCGGTGCGGCTCTGGCCGCACAGCTCGGTGTCGAAGGAGAAGCTCCTGCACACCTCGGGGCGGCGCGGGTCGCCGAACAGGCGGCACAGGTTGTGGGCATCGAGCTGAACGCAGCGGATTCCCGCCGGCTTGCCATGCGGCATGCCGGGTATCGGGGAACTGATCGATGGGGCGATGCAGCAGGCGCCGCAGCCGGGGCGACACGCCTCGGCCGCACCGGCGGCAGCTCGCTGGCTCATGGCTTGGCCTCGGCGATGGCGCCCTTGTCGATTCCCTCGAAGGCCTGTACGCGAGTCGTCTTGCCGGTCTCTTCTGCTATTTGTTGAGCCAGCCAGGCGGCGATGTGCTCTATCGTGCTCGGTACGTTCATCACGATGCAGCGTTCCAGCGGTAACCGTATGTGGAAACGGCCCTGGCCGGCGCGGTAGCGGCTGGTCAGGCTGGGGCGAATTTCAGGTTCGACCTGGCGGACGATATCGCTCTTGTCGACCAGGTAGCGATCGTTGAGGAAATCGGCCCATTGGGCCTCGAGCTCAGGGCAACGCTGACCACGCTGCCAGACGTGCAGGCGCGAGCGGTGGCCGTGGGCAATGCGCTGGCAGTTGCCGGCGTGGTGCTTGAGGCCGTGACTATAGGTATAGGCGGCGCCATCGATGGTCTCGGTGCGCAGGCGCAGGCGAATGTCGCTGACCCGAGGGGGAGGACGCTTCATCAGCTCGCGGGCGAGACGCTCGGCGAGCCGGTCGGGAGTGACCTCGGTCCAGGGCAGCAGGGTGAACGCCTGACGTGGCGCGCGCACCTCCATGGCATAAGGGGCGGTGGTGCGTACGCAGAGCCCCTCGCTGCACTCGCTGGTGGTGACGCCCGGCGCGCGGATTGGCACGAGCAACGTATGATCGGCGCCTGCGTCCAGGCGTGACTTGATCCATGGTTTGACTTCACCGAAGTCGAACAGCATGCCATCCTCGCCGAGTTCGCCGTCGAGTTCGGCGTCGACGAACCAACTGACTCCGGTCAGTCCGCGCTGCGGGCACCACAGCGAAGCGTCGAGCTGGGTCAGGCGATTGACGAAGAGAGTCATCAGTCGATTCCCGTGATCTTGTGGGTCTGTAGCGACAACCGCCACTGCGGATGGGCCAGGCAGTAGGCGAGTGTGGCGTCGAGGTGGCTGGTGTCGTCGCCCAGCACCGCGGTATCCATGGGCTGCAGGAAGAAATGACGGAACGCGAATTCGCTGAAGCGTTCGGGCAAGGCCTCCGGCTGGGGATAGACCAGCTTGAGTTCGTCGCCTTCCGTAATGACCAGCGGAGTGGCGGCCTTGGGGCTGACACACAGCCAGTCGATGCCCGCTGGGGCAGGCAGGGTGCCGTTGGTTTCCACCGCGACTTCGAAGCCGCGCGCATGCATGGCCTCGATCAGGGATTCGTCGAGCTGTAGCAACGGCTCTCCACCGGTGAACACCACGTAAGGTGTCGCCACGCCGCCTTCCGCTGGCCACAGCGCCGCCAGGTGGTCCGCCAGCGCCTCGGCGGTAGCGAAGCGACCGCCGTGCTGGCCATCGGTGCCGATGAAATCGGTATCGCAGAAGCGGCAAGCGGCTTGGGCCCGGTCCTGCTCGCGTCCCGACCATAGGTTGCAGCCACTGAAACGACAGAAGACGCTGGCGCGCCCGGTCCGTGCGCCTTCTCCCTGCAGCGAGTAGAAGGCCTCCTTGACGTGATACATCAGACGCCATCTCCCGCTGATCCGCCGTTGTTGGCTTCGGGCTGCAGAAGGGCGGCGGCTTCGGGCCGCTGTGCGGCGGTTTCGGGCCGCTGAGAAAAGTACCCGAGGGGATCGGCCACGCCATTGGCGGCGAAGGCCGCAAGGCGCTCGCGGCAACTGCCGCAGCGGCCGCAGGCAAGTTGCTCGCCGCGATAGCAGGTCCAGGTGTTGGCGTAGTCGAGCCCCATGGCCAGACCATCGGCAAGAATCTCCGCCTTGCTCGAGCGCAGGTAGGGCGCGTGGATCTCGACCGGCTCGAAGTTGGCGATACCGGCCACGGCGTTCATGGCGTCGACGAACTCGGGGCGACAGTCGGGATAGAGCACGTGGTCGCCGCCGTGGGCGCCGTAGTCGACCCGCCTGGCGCCGATGTTTACCGCCTTGGCGATGGCCAGCGACAGCAGCACCATGTTGCGGTTGGGCACTACGGTGGCGGTGAGGTTCTCCTCGCCATAGTCGCCTTCGGGCATGTCGCGGCTGGTATCGGTCAGCGCCGAGTTGTCGATCAAGCCATGGATGGCGCGGATGTCCACTACCTGGTGCGGCACGCCGAGTGCGGAGCACACACGGGCGGCGACCTCCAGCTCGCGGGCGTGGCGCTGGCCATAGTCGAAGGAGAGGGCGTGAACGTCGCGGCCCTCGTTCAGGGCGCGATGAAGTACGGTGTAGGAGTCCATGCCGCCGGAGTAGATCACCACGGTGGCGTTGGGGAAGCATTGGGCATAGTGAGACTCTGAGTCGGAGAATTTGTTACTCCCGCCAAGGCGGGGTGCCGGGATCCGGTCCGGCGCGCATCATTCTACTTGACCGGAAAGACAAGTGCACGTGGCTTGGTGGTGCTGGCGAGGTGCCCAGCTGATATAATGCGGCCCCATATCAGCGCCCAGGCGCTGTCTGAAAAGTCGGCTAGCGCAGCCAGTTTTCAGGCAGTGACTCGCCATCGTCCTGAAAACGGTGACTCCAATGAAAGCTCCCGAACTGCTCTCCCCGGCGGGGACGTTCAAGAACATGCGCTATGCATTCGCTTATGGCGCCGATGCCGTCTACGCCGGCCAGCCGCGCTATTCGCTGCGTGTGCGCAACAACGACTTCAAGCTCGAGAACCTCCACCGCGGCATTGCCTATGCCCATGAGCGGGGCAAGCAGTTCTACGTGGCCTCCAACATCGCGCCGCACAACAGCAAGCTCAAGACCTACCTGCGCGACATGGAGCCGGTCATCGAGGCCGGCCCCGACGCGCTGATCATGTCCGACCCGGGACTGATCATGATGATCCGCGAGCGCTGGCCGGAGCAGGTCATTCATCTCTCGGTGCAGTCCAACGTGGTCAACTGGGCGGCGGCGAAGTTCTGGCAGCAGCAGGGCATCAGCCGCATCATCCTGTCGCGGGAACTGTCGCTCGAGGAGATTGCCGAGATCCGCGCCGAGTGCCCGGACCTCGAGATCGAGACTTTCGTGCACGGTGCGCTGTGCATCGCCTATTCGGGCCGCTGTCTGCTCTCCGGTTATTTCAATCACCGTGACCCCAACCAGGGTACCTGCACTAACGCCTGTCGCTGGAAGTACAACACCGTGGCCGCCGCCCAGGACGAGACCGGTGACCTGGTGCCGGCCAACTCGGCGGCAGCGCATGCGGCAAGCGGCATCTGGAGCCCGGGCCAGAGTGGCCTGATTGCGTCGGGAGGCGGCAGTACCACCCACAGCACGGCCACGGCCGGCGGCGTGGAGGGGCAGGACGAGCTTTCGGCGCTGATCGAGGATGCCACCCGGCCGGGCGAACTGATGCCGATCTTCGAAGACGAGCACGGCACCTACATCATGAACTCGAAGGATCTGCGCGCCGTGCAGCACGTGCCCAGGCTCACCGAGATGGGGGTGACGTCGCTCAAGATCGAAGGGCGCACCAAGTCGCACTACTACGTGGCGCGCACCGCCCAGGTCTATCGTCGTGCCATCGACGATGCGGTGGCCGGACGACCCTTCGACATGCGCCTGATGGACGAGCTCGACAACCTGGCCAACCGCGGTTACACCGAAGGGTTCTATCGTCGCCACGTGCACGATGAATACCAGAACTACGAGCGCGGCAATTCGGTCGGGGTGCACCAGCAGTTCGTCGGCGAGGTGACTGGCTACGATCCGGATCGTGGCATGCTGGAGATCGAGGTCAAGAACCGCTTCGAGGTCGGCGATGGCATGGAACTGATGCTGCCTGGCGGCAACCGGCGCTTCAGGCTCGAGCACATCCAGGACAAGCGGGGCGAATCGGTTCAGGCAGCCCCAGGCTCCGGCCATGTGGTGCGCATCCCGGTGCCGGGTGAGCCCATCGCGCCGGAGCGGATCGAGTTTGCATTGTTGATGCGTGACCTGCACGACTAGTCACCTGGGCTTTCATCCAGAGGTGACCGAGCAACGAATGAGGGCGGCCAGCAGGCCGCCCTCTTTGCGTTTCGAGGCTCTATCGGGAGCGTGTCGAGTCAGTCGCTACGTGGAAGAGTCCGGCTCCTCGTAGTGGCCCACGCCATCGCGGCCGCCATGCTTGACCCCGTACATGGCCTGATCGGCTGCGTCGACGAGGGCGGTGGCATCCTCGAACTCGCCATCCTCCAGGTCGGCGATGCCGATTGAGGCCGTCACGTGAAGCGGCTCGCCATCGGCCTGAGCCAAAGGCTGGCTGGCCAAGTATTCGCGGATACGGTCGGCCAGGATGCCTGCCTGTTGGCGCCGCGTATTGGGCATGATGACCAGGAACTCTTCCCCACCATAGCGGCCGGCAATATCGCTTTCGCGCACCATGTTGTTGAGTGCCGCGGCGAAGTGGATCAGCACTTCGTCGCCGAAGCGATGCCCGAAGCGGTCGTTGATGCGCTTGAAGTGATCGAGGTCGATGAACATCACCGTGAGCGGCTGCCGGGTCTGGCGAGCACAGTCGAAGTGCTGCGTGAGCCGCTTCTCCAGCCAGGGGCGGTTGGCCAGTTGGGTCAGGTGATCGGTGCGATGCTGCTCGTCGAGGACCACATGGCTGGCATGCAGTGCTTCTAGCTCACGCTGCTGCTCGGCGAGCCGGATGGTCATGCGCAGGTTCTGCTCGAACAACAGCTCCTTGGCCTCGGCTAGCAGGTGAGCGCTGTCGATGGCTGGAGGACAGGTGATTTCGAACAGGCGCGCCAGGGAGGGCAGGCGATGCTGTAGTTCTTGCATTACCGTCATCAGCATGACGATGTCCAGCGACGCGAGCGAGGCCAACTGGCGCAGCAGGGCACTGAAGGCGGTAGCGGAATCCGCCGCCAGCCAGCAATCGGCGATGCGGCAGGAGAGGCGCAGGCAGAGCTGTCGTGGATCGCCGTCTGCCAGCGGTCCATGACTGTCGATGATACCGGCCGCTATGGGGCCGGGTACGCCCCAGCTGGCGGCGAGCCAGGCGCCGATCAGCGCATGATCGCAGCCGTAGCGCTGACGTTCGGCCTCGGCCAGCTTCTGATGCTGGTGCAGGTCGGGAAGGCTGGCGACGTAGGCTTCCCCATCCAGTGCCTCGAGAGCAAGTATGCCGATATCCTGGAGCAGCGCGGTGGTGAAGAGCTGGGGAGCGTGGTCCGGACAGAGATGCTGGGCCAGCTCCTGGGTGGCCGAGGCGGCAATGATGGCCCGTTGGCACAGGTACTCATGGTCGAGATTTCCCCCCGCACGTGGGCGGGGCAAGCCGAAGCTCAAGGCAATGGCCAGGGTGGCGTCGAGGCCGATGCGCGAAACGGCATCGAGACTCGAGGAGACCGGGTTGCCATTGCGTGAATAGAACGCGCTATTGGCCATGGAGAGCAGGCGCAAGGCCAGCGCCGGGTCCTGCTCGAAGGTGCGGGCATAATCTGCCAGGCGCGGCTCGGGTGAGCGGGCAATGGCGATCACGCGTGCCGCCGCTGCCGGCAGGCTGGGCAAGGTACGGCACTCGGCCAGGCGGGAACGCAGGGTGTCGGGTAGTGGAGGAAGGCCCAGTTCGGCGGGGCCAGGCGCGACAGAGATTTCCGCAGTCGATATCCTATCGATCGACATGTTTTCCCGCCTATGCTGATTCTTGTTGTCCTCGGCCAAGCCTAGCAGAATGGCCAATATTCATACGTTTGAGGCCTTAAGCTTTCCTCAACGATGTATCAAGATGATCGACGACTTCGGCCCAGTCGGCGTCCTCTTCCAGAGCGGCTTCGAGAAACTCGGCCTGCGCGTGATTCCAGAATGGCGCCTCGTAGAGCGCCATGGTCGGGGCAGTGGAGCATGGCGCTCGATGAACGCCTTGATCGAGGCTTCATCGGCGGGTAACCCCAGCTGTTCGAAGAGTTCGGTGAAGGGATGGACAGGGTGTTCCATGTTGCGCTCCAGACGGCATGCAGGCCGTGATTGTCGATCTTTCCTAGATTCAACTTAGCTCGTGTCGAACGGACATGCAGGGTTGCTTATCGAGCATGGGCGCCACGCTCAGCGCTCGCCGACCAACGGAGCGAGGAAGCGTCGCCGCCGCTCCTGCTCGTCCAGAGGCTGGGCCAGGAGGTGGACGAGCTTGGCCATGACGGCTTCGGCGGTCATGCCGTCACCCGAGAGAACGCCAGCCTGTACCAGGCCCTGGCCGGCAGCATAGTGGCCGGGAGCGATACCACCGAAGGGGCACTGGCTGATCGCAGCGAGTAGCTTGCCCTCACCGCTGGCCTTGGCCAGCACGCCGATCAGTTCAGGGTCCGCCGGGATGTTGCCCCCGCCCCAGACTTCGAGCAGCGCGCCGCGCACACGGGCATCGTCCAGCCAGGCGTCGAGCTGCCAGGCCTGGATGCCGGGCCAGAGCACGAGGCGTACCACGCCGCCATCGGCCAGTGCCGTATAGTCGGGGAGTTCGAAACGGGGAGCGCCGCGCTGCTGGGTCTCGAGTCCGCGGCCGGGATAGAGGATCACGTCATCTTCGATGCGCTCGCCGAGAATCGGGTAGTTGGGGCTGGCGAAGGCGTCGTCGGCCTCGCTGTGCGTCTTGCGGGTGCGCACGCCCCGCAGCAGGCGTCCGCAGAAGGCCACGGCGACTTCCTGCAGTTCCGGCCTGGCGGCGAAGCGCAGGGCGAGCTCGATGTTGTCCAGGGCATCGCTGCCCTCGGCCTCGAGCGGATGCATGGCCCCGGTCACTACCACGGGGCGGTCCAGGCCCTGAAGCTGATAAGCCAGGCTGGAGGCGGTCCACGACAGGGTATCGGTGCCGTGCAGTACGACCACGCCGGCATATTCACCCACTTGGGCGGCGATGGTCCCTCCCAGGCGCTGCCAGTCACGCGGTGTCGCCGCGCTCGAGTCGATGGGATCGTCCACCGCCTGTACCGTGAATTGGGGCAGGCGGGCCTGGCGCGTGGGCGGAAGGGTGGCCAGGGCGCGCCGCAATCGAGCCTCGATGTCTCCACCGGGTGCCAGCCCCTGGGCGCTGGGCAGCATGCCCAGGGTGCCTCCCGTGTACAGTACCAGCACGGGGCGATCGGCGAAGGTGGACTCGTTCATGGCAGCTCCTGCGTTGTCGTGTTCGAGGGCGCGGCTGGGCGCGCGAGCGACATGATAGCGGGACTCGCCGGGGAACTCACTCGTCGGCTCTGACTCTGACGCCTTCCGCGACTCGTTCGCCGGGATGGATGATCACCGTTTCGCCCGCCTCTAGCCCGGCGCGCACCTGGCTGACGAGCCCTTGGCGTCGCCCCAGTTCCACTGGCCGGCGCATGGCGCGCCCCGCTTCGATCACGAATACGCTCCACTCTCCCTGGTGGCGAAACAGCGCGCTGGTAGGCATCTGCAGGACCTCATCGGCCGCCCAGACCACGAATTCGGCATCGACGCGAAAGCCGCTCCCCAGGCCCAGCGTGGCCAGATCGAGCCCATCGGCGAAGTCCACGATCACCGGGACCCGCTGTTCGTCCACGCCCAGTGCCGAGGTGCGGGTGAAACCGGAAGGCGCAATGCGTCTGACATGGCCTGTCAGCGGTTCGCCGCCCCAGCCGGTGATGTTGACGGTCATGCCGGGACGCAGGCGTACGGCGTCCATGGAGAGCAGGTCGACCTGAATCTCCAGGTCGTCGAGGCTGCCCAGCTCGAGGATCGGATCGCCGGCCGAGACGCTGCCTTCGCAACAGCGGTAGCGGGTCAACACCAGCCCGAGACCGGAGCACGCACCTGCAATACCGGTTGGTCCGACTCGCTACGCTGGCCGCTGGCCACGGCGAGCAGTGCCCTGGCGCTCTCCACCTCGAAGCGCGCGACCTCGACCCCGGATGCCGCGGAATTTTCCAGCGCCCGGAGCCGGTCACGCTGGTTCTGGCGCTGCTCCAGCTCGGCGGTGGAGATGAGGTTGCGCTCATGAAGCTGGCGGTAGCGCTGATACTCGGCCTCGGCGAAGCGCCGGTCGGCACGGGCCGTCTCCAGGTTGGCCTGGGCGGCACGCAGCCGGGCCTGAGCGGCCTGCAGGCTGTCTTCTGCTTGTTGTCGCGTCCGCACGTCCAGCGCTGGCGCGGGGCTTGGCTCGAGGCGGAACAGCGTATCGCCTTCCGCAACCCGGTCACCCTCCTCGAGCGTCACGCGCTGGAGAAAGCCGGCGATCGGTGCCGAGACGTTCCAGGTATCGCGCAGGCGGGTACGGCCCTCTTCGATGATCGAATCGGTGAAAGGCCCCACGCTGACCCGCGCCACGTTGACCGGCACCGGCATGGGGCGCAACGCCCAGGCCAGCAAGGCGAGCAGCCCGAGTCCCAGCGCGGCCCAGATGGCGTAGCGTATCCAACTGCGACCTTTATTCATGCTCTTCCCCCATTCATGCTCTTCCCTGTTGTGCTGGAGCCATGGATCGTCACTCCACGGCCTTGAGGACGCGCAGCTTGTCGAGACGTCCGAGGCGGCGGAAAACGAGTACGCCGACTACCACGGAAGCGATCAACACGCCCGCGGCCGCAAAGCCGAAGACCTGGGAGGTGAATACCAGCGGTATGCGGAACAGGTCGTTGCTGAAGGCTTGGTGCAGCAGGCGAACGAAGACGGTACCGATGGCCCAGCCCAGCGGGATGGCCGCCAGGGTGAGCAGGGCGATCTCTCCCAGCAGTATCCGCGCGACCTCCGCCCGGGTGTAGCCCAGCACCTGCAGGGTCGCCAGCTCCCGGGCGCGCTCGGCAAAGGCGATACGGGCATTGTTGTAGATCACGCCGAAGGCGATGGAGGAGGCGATGGCAACGAAGATCACGGCGAACATGCGCAGGGTCTCGTCCATGTAGTCGCGAATGCCGCGCTCGGCCTCGTTGAGCAGGCCGATCGAGGCCACCTTGGGCATCTCCCACAGTGCGGCATGCAGCTCGGCGGTATGTGCTGGGTCCATCAGCAGCCAGGCGCCGCTCACCGCAGGACCTTCATGCATCAGTGCGTTGAGGGTGTCGCGGCGCAAATAGGCACCGACACCCAGCGGTTCGTCCACCACGGCGACGAGAGCCAGGCGCAGGCGCTCGCGCCGCCCCTCCATGACCGCCACGTCCAGCGTATCGCCGACCCTGGCGTCGAGTATCCCGGCCAGGTGGCGCGTCAGCATGATCCCCGCTTCGGGCACGGGTTGAGCCTGGCCACGGGAATCGAGCACCCGGCGCAGCTGTGGCTCCGGCTCCATTCCCAACAGGCTGGTACGGTACTCGCGGTGGCCGTGGATCAGCGTCGCCGGCACCCGGCGCCAGGTTTCCACCGCCAGTACGCCAGGCTGGTGGCGCAGTTCACCGGCGGCCCGGGCCGGCGTCGGTTCGTTGAAGGTGAGTTCGACATCCATCTGCAGTACCTGGCGGTACTGTTGATCGATCATCTTGTCCACGGCGGCGAGCTGATAGGCGCCGATCATCAGCAGGCCGGCAGACAGGGCAATACCCACGATGGAGAAGCCGGCCTTGGCGGGATGCCGGGCCAGGTTGCGCAGCACGATACGTCCTTCGTTGCCGAGCAGGGCGGGGGAACGCAACGCTCCAGCCAGCTGCGGCGAAAGCGGTGCGGTGCCGGCGGACGCATCGCTTCGGCAGGTGGGCGACTGACCGCCCGCCATACTGCATGCCAGGTGCCAGCCAGGGCGGCGCATAGCGTCACCGCGAACGACAGGGCCAATGCCCAGGCTGGTACGCCGAAGCGCATCTCGGGAAAGCGGAAATACGCCCGATAGACCTCGGCCAGACCGCTGGCGGCCCAGCCACCCAGCGCAACGCCCATGGCCCAGCCGAACATGACGATCGATGCCGCCAGCAGGCCGTAGTGCCGAGCCAGTTCGGTGTCGCGATAGCCGAAGGCCTTGAGGATGGCCAACTGCTCGCGCTGGGTCTGGATGATGCGCCCCATCACTACGTTGAGCAGGAAGGCCGACACTGTCAGGAAGATCGTCGGCAGTACGGTGGCCATGATGCGCTGCTGGTTGAGCTCCTCCTCGATGAAGCGATGCGACTGCTGGTCATGGCGGGTTTGCGCCCCGGTGGCGCCATAGCGGGCCAGCGCCAGGTCGAGGGCGTCGATGATGTCGTCCTGACTGGCCCCGGCCTGCAGCGTCAGGCTGAGGCTGTTGAAGGCTCCTTCCATGCCGTAGGCGCGGGATAGCGAACGCTGGTTCATCCATAGCACCGCATAGCGGCGATAGTCCGGCATCAGATCGGTGGGAGCGGCCTGATAGAGAAACTCGGGACTCAGCGCGATACCGGAGATCGTCAACCGGGTATGACGGCCGTTGACGATCGCCTCCAAGGTGTCGCCCGGTCGCAGGCCATGCGCCTCGGCAAAGGCGTCCGAAACGACCGCCTGGTCGTCGCGCCCGGCTTCCGGCAGGCTGCCGCTCAGCAGGTGGAGTCGATTGAGCAGCGGCTGGCGGCCGTCGGGCAGCGACAGCAACTGGCCGCGTACCGGATCGCCGAAACCGGGTACCGCCAGCCGAACCGCAGCACGAACCCGAGGCTCGATCAGGTTGACGCCATCGAGTCGCTGCAGCTGCTCCAGCACGCCCAGGGGCGCGCGCTTGACCTCGACGAAGATCTTGGCGAAGTGATGGCTGGCGTAGAAACGGTCGCGGGCACCGGACAGCGCCTCCAGGGTGGTCACGGCGAGAATCAGCGTCATCACGCCGCTGGCGATGACTAGGGCAATGGCCAGTGCCTGTCCCTTGAGGCGCCATAGGTCGCGATACAGTTTGCGGTCGAGTGTCTGCATGGCGTTTGCCGCCGGCGCTACCAGCGCAGCTCTTGCGGCATGCGGCGCTGGGTATTGACCTGCAACTGCTCAACCCTGCCGTCGCGCAGGCGCACGATGCGATCGGCCATGTCGCCGATCACCTCATTGTGGGTGATGATCGCCACGGTGGTGCCGGTTTCGCGGTTGATGCGCTCGAGGACTTCCAGCACCCGGATGCCGGTCTGGAAGTCGAGGGCGCCGGTGGGCTCGTCGCATAGCATCACGTCAGGCTGCTTGGCCACGGCGCGGGCAATGGCCACCCGCTGTTGCTCGCCGCCAGAGAGCTGCGAAGGGAAGTGGTCGAGACGGTGCTCGAGGCCCACCAGCGCCAGGGCCTCCTCGGGGGACAGCGGGTGGCGGCTGATATCGGTGACGACGGCGACGTTCTCCCGCGCGGTGAGGCTCGAGATCAAATTGTAGAACTGGAAAACGAAGCCGACATGATGTCGCCGAAAGCGGGTCAGCTCGCGCTGGTTGGCGCGTGCCAGGTCAATGCCCTGGGCCTGTGCGGGCGAAGCCCTATTGGAGTTGTAGTGGCGAGAAGCGGGGTGGCGAGGGGCGGAGTGTTGAGAGTCGCGTGGGTCGCTCGGATAGTAAAGCAGCGAGCCCTCGCTGGGGCTGTCCAGACCGCCCAGAATGTTGAGCAGGGTGGACTTGCCCGAGCCGGAAGCCCCCAGCATCACCACCAGCTCCGCCGCATGCAGCTCCAGGTCGACGCCGCGCAGCGCCTGGATGGTGATTTCACCCATCGGGTAGAAGCGCTTCAGGCCGCGGGCCTGGAACACGACGCGGGACATGACGTAGGGGCTGCCTCGTGGAGAAAGAATAGAAACAGGCTAGCACGCCAAGGCGCCGATACGGTGTTGATCGAGGTCAAGCCGCGTTCAGGTTGGCGGGGGTTAATGCGTGAATAGCTTCCCGCTCTGATCCAGATCCAGGCGACGATTGCGCCCGGCCAGCAGGGCGAAGGCGGCGGCAGCGGCCACGATCAACAGCAGCACGGCGGTGACCGTGCCCATGCTCACTTCGAGCTGCAGCAGCACGCCTACCGCGAGGGGCCCCATGGCGGCCAGGGTGTAGCCGCCGCCCTGGGCCAGGCCGGAGAGCTTGCCTGCCAGGCGTGAATTGGCCGTACGCAGCACGATCAGGGTCAGCGCGAGGCTGAAACTGCCGCCCTGGCCGAGCCCCAGCAGCACCACGCCCGGCCAGCGCCATTGAACGTCGGCCTGCAGGAGTAGCCACAGGCCGCCCGCTACGCAGCCCAACACCAGCAGCAGCGCCGGGCGCTGGTCGCGACCGAAGCGCGCCAGCCATGGCGCGCCCAGTGCCGAGATCAGCTGCACCATGACCGAAGCGCCCATCAACCAGCCAGCTTCGGCTTCGCTATAACCGCGGCTCTGGAGCAGGGTCGGCAGCCAGCCGAAGACGATATAGGCAAGAGAGGATTGCGTGCCCATCAGCAGCATCACCTGCCAGGCCAACGGCTGCCCGAGCAGCTCGCGCATGCTGCCGCCGGGGGGCGGCGCGGGCAGGTTGCGAGGCGCGCGCGGCATCAGCGACACCCAGGCGAGCAGGGCCACCGCGGCCAGCAGCCCCCAGCTCACCAGGCTCCAGCGCCAGCTGCCCATGGCATCGGCCAAGGGGATGCTCAAGCCGGCGCCGAGGGCGCCACCCAGGCACAGGGCCATGGTGTAGACCCCGGTCATCAGGTCCGCTCCGCCGGGCAGTTCGCGCTTGACCAGGGCCGGAAGCAGCGTGCCGGCGACGCCGATGGCAGCGCCCACCAGCAGGGTGCCGCCGAACAGTAGCGGGAGCGGCGGTGCGCCGCGCAACATCAGCCCGAGAATCAACAGGCCGAGAGCCAGGGCCAGGGTGTTCTCGGGCCCCGTGCGCTTGGCAAGCCAGGGCGCCAGCGGCGCGAAGATACCCAGGCAGAGTACCGGCAGGGTGGTCAGGGCACCGATGGCCAATGGCGACAGGCCGGTGTCCGCCTTGATCCGGACCAGCAGCGGAGCGAGGGAGGAAAGCGCCGGCCTCAGGTTGAGGCCGACGAGAACCATCAGCAACAGAAACAGCGCAATGCGACGAGGATCGGGTCTGGCGTCAGTCGTCATGGCCTTGCCACTTGTCGGTTCTCCTGTTCATTGCCGTCGCTGAAAAACCCCTCGCCGCGACGAGCAATTCCCAAAATCTCTCCCGCTACCTCGTCCGCTACCAGGCCTCTAGCGGATAAGCCGCTCAGGCGCGACGTGCACGCTGGCCGCCGCGGCTGCGCCGACGGCGCGGTGCCTGGCCGTCACCGTTGCCATTACCGTTGGCAGCGTTGCCGTTACCGTTGCGCTGACCGGACTGACCTCGATTGGCGCCGTCCTGGCGAGGTTGGCTGCGACCGCCGCGTCGGTTGCGGCCGTTCTCGATCGGTTCGGGCTTGGCATTCGGGTCGGGCTCGAAGCCGGGTTCGATGTGCTTTTGCAGGTCGCGCTTGATCAGTCGCTCGATACCCTTCAGCAGACCGTGTTCATCGACGCAGACCAGCGAGACGGCTTGGCCGTCGCTGCCGGCACGACCGGTGCGGCCAATACGGTGCACGTAATCCTCGGCGACGTTGGGCAGCTCGAAGTTGACCACATGGGGCAGTTCGCTGATGTCCAGGCCGCGGGCAGCGATGTCGGTCGCCACCAGCACCTGCAGGTCGCCGCTCTTGAAGGCCGCCAGCGCCTTGGTGCGTGCCGACTGGCTCTTGTTGCCATGGATGGCCATGGCCGGAATGTCCTGCTTGGAGAGCTGTTCGGCCAGGCGGTTGGCGCCATGCTTGGTACGGGTGAAGACCAGCACCTGATGCCAGGCGTGGCGGGTGATCAGATGGGCGAGCAGTTCGCGCTTCTTGTCGCGGTCGACGCGGTAGACCGCCTGGTCGACGGTCTCGGCGGTGGTGTTGCGACGCGCGACTTCGATGCGCTCGGGGTTGTCGAGCAACTTGTCGGCCAGTGCCTGGATCTCGTCGGAGAAGGTCGCCGAGAACAGCAGGTTCTGGCGCTTATCGGGCAGCAGGCGCAGCACCTTGCGAATGTCGTGGATGAAGCCCATGTCGAGCATGCGGTCGGCTTCATCGAGTACCAGGATCTCCACGCGCGAGAGATCGACGTGTTTCTGCTGTTGCAGGTCGAGCAGGCGGCCGGGGGTGGCCACCAGCACGTCGAGCCCGGGGCGAATGGCATCCACCTGGGGCTGCTGGTCCACGCCGCCGAAGATGACGTGACTCTTCAGCGTCAAATGGCGGCCGTAGTCGGCGACGCTTTCGCCCACCTGGGCGGCCAGCTCGCGCGTGGGTGTCAGCACCAGTGCGCGTATCTGGCGTTGGCCCGGGCGCGGCCCGTCGGCCAGGCGCTGCAGCATCGGCAGGGTGAAGCCGGCGGTCTTGCCGGTGCCGGTCTGGGCGCTGGCCAGCAGGTCGCCGCCCTTGAGCACGGCGGGAATGGCCTGGCGCTGGATTGGGGTTGGGGTGGTGTAGCCCTGGGCCTCGACGGCACGCAGCAGTTCGGCACGCAGGCCGAGTTCGGAAAAAAGGGTCATGCGGTCTCCGCAGATACGTCTTCGCCATGCCATGTGCAGCGGCACATGACCAGTCCCGGGCCAAGACGTGAGAAATTCGGTTCAGGGGCGCGGCAGGAGGGACCACGAATCGCCGCGAGGCGCCAGTATGACACAGCCATATCGAACATGCAGTAAGACCGTGCTTCACCGCACCTGCCGGATGCCGGCGGCGATCTCGGCGGCGACCTGATCCCAGCTGCTGCCCAGGGCGCGTACCAGGGCAGGGTAGCCGTCGTCGTCGAGCTCTGTTTCGCTATGGAAGCGTTCCATGGCCAGCAGGCGTCCGTCGGGAGCCAGCAGCTGCCACTGGCCGCTGGCAATGGCCAGTCCGTCATGGCGCCCCTGGAAGCGATCCACCTCGATGCGCAGGCGCAGTGCTTCGCTGCGCCCGAGGCTGGCCTCGTCGCGCATCACGCGGGTATCCGGCAGCCGCTCGGCCAGGCGTGCGCGCAGGCCACGCTCCAGCTGGCGCCCCAGCGGTTCGGCCCAGAGATGCTGGCGGGCGGCGTTGAGCGTAATGTCGTCGAGCTGCAGCACGATACCGTCGACGTCCAGGTAGTGCGCCAGGCGTGGCGACTGCACCACCAGCAGGTGCCCCGCGGCCGGGCTGGTGGCCGGCAGGGCCACGCCGGTGTCCGGCAGCATGTAACGATTGGCCGGGGCGCTTGGCGACGCACAGCCGGTGAGCAGCAGCAAGGCCGTCAGCAGGACGGGCCAGGACATCCACTTCATGCATGACTCCCTATCACGAGTTGCATCAGCATAGCTTTTCATGGGCGGCTGCCTCATCGATCGCCGCGCGGTGCCCGGGGCAGCGGGTCCTCGGCGTCGAGGCTATCGAACAGCAGCGCCCTCGGGTTCTCGTTGAGCGTGCGCGTCACCGGCTGCAGGTCGCGCAGGGTGCGCTCCAGCCGTTCGGCGGCGCCGGTCAGCTCCCGGTAGGCGCTGGAGTCCGGTGACAATCCCTCCAGCGTCTCGCGTAGCGCTTCCAGCGAGGCGTTGAGGTTGGCCGGCAGGTTGCGTGTGCCCGGGTCGTCGAGCATGCCCTGCAGCGAGGCACTCAGTTCGCGGACTTCGCCGAGCATGGCTTCGGAAGCCGTCAGGTTGCGCTCCAGGCCGGCGAGCAGCGGTTCGATCTCGAGCGCGTTGAGCTTCTCAAGCAGCGCCGTGACCTGGGACTCGATCTGGGCGAACCCGGTCGAGGTGGTGGGGAACACGGTGCGCTCGCTGAAGGTTTCCGCCAGATAATCGTCCGCTTCGTCACGGTAGAAGTTGATGTCGACGAACATCGCCCCGGTGAGCAGGTTGCCCGACTTGAGCGAGGCGCGCAGGCCGACGCCGAACAGGCGCTTGAAGCGCTCATCCCACTCCTCGAGGTCGACCTGCTGGTTCTCGATGCCGAGGCGCTGCGGTTCGATGCGGATCAACACCGGGATCGCAAAGCCGCCGCGATTGCCTGGCTGGCTGGCGGTGAACTGCCAGGGCACGGAGGCTACGGTGCCGATGCGCACGCCGCGGAACTCCACCGGGGCGCCGCGCGAGAGGCCGCGTACGCTGTCTTCCACCAGCAACACGTATTCGAGATAACGGTTGAAGGTGCCCTGGCGGGCGCTCTCTTCGTCGGGGTAGAGGTTGAAGGTGGTGTCGTTCTCGACCGGGCGCCCCCGGGGGAGATCCTCGGGTACGCCGAAGGTGACGCCACCGCCGAGCAGTGCCTCCAGCGACTCCACGTTGATGCGAATGCCGTCGGCATCGAGGCGCAGGTCGATGCCGCTGGCCGACCAGAAGCGCGTGCTGTCGGTGACCAGGCGGTCGTAGGGGCTCTCGATGAAGATGCGCTGGGTCATGCGCCGGGTATCGGCATCGAAGTGAGCCTCCTCGACACGCCCCACGGTGTAGCCCTGATAAGTCACGGGGTCGCCAGGGCGCAGCGAGTTACCGAGCTGACTGATCAGGTTGATGCGCAGCCCGGCGGCATCGGCGGGGGCGATGGGCGGCTGGTCGCTGACCTCGAATTCGCGCACGCCGGGGTCGCCGCTGCCCGGCTGAAGCTGGATGTAGGCACCCGAGAGAACGGTGCCCAAGCCGCTGATGCCTTCGCGACCGATGCGTGGCTTGACCACCCAGAAACGGCTGCCCTCGGTGAGCATGGCTTCGGTATCCGGTGACATGCGGGCAGTGATCACGGTGTGCGACAGATCGTCGGAGAGCTGCACGCGCTCCACGCGCCCCACTTCGACGTTGCGGGTCTTGATCAACGTGCTGCCGGCCTCGATGCCTTCCGCATTGCTCATGGTCAGGGTGATCAGCGGACCGCGGCTGCGATAGTTGTCATAGACCAGCCATAGCCCGATCAGCATCGCCACGATGGGCACGATCCAGATCGGCGACAGGCGGCGCTGCGGCGTGGCGCGGGCGCGATGCATGTCTTGGTTGGCCTCGTTGTCGCGAGGAGTGTCGCTCATCCAGGGGTTCCTTGCGTTGCGTCGGGATCACGCGGCAGCGGTGTGTCCCAGATCAGTCTTGGGTCGAAGGTCATGGCGGCCAGCATGGTCAACACCACCACGGCGCCGAAGGCCAGCGCGGCAGGGCCGGGCGTCACCGACATCAGCGAGCCGGCGCGGATCAGGGCCACCAGGATGGCCACCACGAAGACGTCGACCATCGACCAGCGGCCGATGAACTCGGTCAGCCGGTAGAGCCGGGTGCGGTGCACGGCATTGAGTTCGCTGCTGCGGCTGACCACCAGGCAGAGCCAGGAGAGGGCGACCAGCTTGCCCACCGGGACGATCACGCTGGCGACGAAGATCACCGTGGCGACCGGCCACGAGCCCATCTGGATCAGTTCCACCACGCCGCCGATGATGGTCGAGGGGGCGCTATGCCCGAGACTGGTGGTGGTCATGATGGGGTAGACGTTGGCCGGGATGTACATCAGCGCGGAGGCGGCGATCAGCGCCCAGGTGCGTTGCAGGCTGTGCGGCAAGCGTGCATGCAGCCGCTCGCCGCAGCGGCGGCAGTATCCGCGCCCGTCGGCCTCCAGGCGATTGACCAGCCCGCAGGTGGAGCAGCCGGTCAGACCCTGGCCGGCGGCTGTCGCTCCAGTGCGGGCGCCTTCGGGAGCCAGTGGTTCGCCGGCCAGAGAGAACCACATCCAGTCCGAGTCGATGGACTGGGTCGTGGCCAACAGCAACAGGGCGAAGGCGCAGAAGGCCCAGAAGGAGAGCCCCAGTTCGATCTGGGCCAGATCCGCTACCTTGATCAGGCTCACCAGCGCACCAATGATGAACACGTCGGCCATCATCCACGGGTTAAGATGGGCCAGCGTGCGGGCAATGCCACGGCTGGCCGGCAGCGGCTGACCCTGCAGCAGGCCCAGTTGCAGCCACATGACGCCCAGCAGGTAGAGGCCGGGCAGCACGGCAATCGTCATGATCACGGCAATGGCCACCAGCGGCTGATCGAAGCCGATCAGCGTGGTGGCCGTCTGGGTCAGTTCGATGCGGTTGCCCAGGCCGCCGACGCTAAAGCTGACGAAGGGGAAGGAGATTGCCAGCAGCAGTGCGACCATGGCCGCCATGGCCAGCGCCATGCTGCGTTGGGCCGGCCGGTGATGCCGGGTGACCAGGGTATGTCCGCAGCGCGGGCAGTCGGCCTGCTGCCCTGGGCGCAACGGCGGTAGTGCCACCAGCCAGTCGCACTCGTGGCAGGCGCGCAGGCGACGACGCGAGACGCGCGCCTCGGGTGGCGTGTGGTCCACCTGGGGTTCGCCTGGGGCGGGCAGGAAGCGAAGAGGCTGATTGAGCACGTGAGAGACGACCCGACGACTGAACGATGCGAGGAGTGCCTGTCCGCACGTATGACCTGGAAAGGCATACTGAAGTGTGACACGTTGACGCCGCGCGTACCATATACAAACATTCGACCCTGAATGTTCCCGAGGAGATGAAATTGTTGCTTCCCCTAATGGCCGTGGCGGCAGGTCTTGTGCTGCTGGTTTGGAGTGCCGAGCGTTTCGTCGACGGTGCGGCGGCGACGTCCCGGCGGCTTGGGGTTTCCCCGCTGCTGGTGGGCATGTTGGTCATCGGTTTCGGCACTTCGGCCCCCGAGCTGATGGTCTCATCCCTGGCGGCGGGACAAGGCAATCCCGGCCTGGCATTGGGCAACGGTTACGGTTCTAACATCGCCAATATCGGCTTGATCCTGGGGCTCATGGCGGTCATTTCGCCGCTGGCGGTGCATTCGAGCGTGATCCGTCGCGAGCTGCCGATCCTGGTAGCGGTGACGTTCTTGTCGGCACTGCTGATGTGGGGTGGGGTGATCGGCCGGCTCGAAGGCAGCCTGCTACTCACGTTGCTGGCGGCCATGATCGGTTTCAGTATCTGGCAGGCGCGCCGCTCCAGCAGCGATGTCCTGGGCGCCGAAACGGAGGAGAGCCTGCAGGCCCATCCCATGTCGCTGCGGGCCGGGGTGATCTGGACCCTGGTGGGGCTGGCCCTGCTGGTGCTGAGTTCCCGAATACTGGTATGGGGGCGGTGGAGATCGCGATCGGCTTTGGCGTCAGCGACCTGATCATCGGCTTGACCATCGTCGCCGTCGGTACTTCGCTGCCGGAGCTGGCCTCCTCCTTCAGCGCATTGCGCAGGGGGAGCACGACCTGGTGGTCGGCAACGTGGTCGGTTCCAACCTGTTCAACACGCTCGGTGTGGTCGGGCTGGCGGCGGTCATTCATCCCATTGCGGTGGGGGGCGAGGTGCTGCTGCGGGACTGGAGCCTGATGACCGTCATGACGCTGCTGATGACGGTCTTCGCGATTGGCTGGAAGGGCCGGCCGGGACGCATCAATCGGCTCGAGGGCGCCATGCTGCTGACGCTGTTCGTGGGCTACACCGCGTTCATGGTGCACCTGGTCGTAAGCAGTGCGGGTGCACTCTAGGGGGAGCTGTAGTGGGGGCGCTGCGACAACCCGACACAGCAAGAAGCGGGGACTCAGTGCCCGCGCTCTAGTAGGCTTTGCGGATACAAGCACAAGACGTAACGGAATGCATTGACCTGGGACAGTGTTTCGGCGCGTAGGCTTTTGTAAGCGACGACGCCCGGCAAGGCTCACTGTTCTAGGCTCTAGCTGTGTCGAGGTGAAATGCGCCACGACATGTCCAGGAGGGACATGCCGGAGGCACGACAATGGCACTCAGTGTGCTTTCGCATCCCTCGAGACGTTGACTCTCTCGCAGCCAAGAGGTACGTCATGGAGCTTGATCCCGTATTGCTATCGCGATTGCAGTTCGCCTTCGTCGTCTCCTTTCACGCCATTTTTCCCGTCTTCACTATCGGCCTGGCGTCCTACATCACCGTGCTTCATGCGCTGTTCTACAAGACGCGCAATCCGGCCTGGGACCGCCTGGCCTATCTCTGGACGAAGGTATTTGCCGTCGCCTTCGGCATGGGGGTGGTGTCGGGCATCGTGATGTCCTTCCAGTTCGGCACCAACTGGAGCAACTTCTCCCAGGCAAGCGCCAACTTCATCGGGCCGCTGTTGAGCTATGAGGTCGTCACGGCCTTCTTCCTCGAAGCCGCCTTCCTCGGCGTGCTGCTGTTCGGCCGTGGGCGGGTGCCGCAGGGGGTGCATCTGTTCGCCGCTGCCATGGTGGCGCTGGGAACCTTCATCTCGACCTTCTGGATCCTGGCCGCGAACAGCTGGATGCATACCCCGGCCGGTGTCGATTTCACCAACGGTGTCTTCCGTGTCACCTCCTGGACGGAGGCGATCTTCAACCCCTCGTTCCCGTATCGCTTCGCTCACATGGCCATGGCCTCGTTCATCACCGGCGGCTTCGTGGTGGCCGGGGTCAGCGCCTGGTACCTGCTGATCGGCCGCGACGTCGAGGCCAACCGCAAGGCGCTGTCGATGTGCCTGTGGATGCTGCTGGTGCTGACACCGACCCAGGCGCTGGTGGGAGACTTCCATGGGCTCAACACCTTCGAGTATCAGCCGGTCAAGCTCTCGGCCATGGAGGGCAACTGGGAGACCCGCGAAGGCGCTCCCTTCCTGCTCTTTGCCTGGCCCGACCAGGCGGCACAGCAGAACCGCTTTGAGATCGGCATTCCCTATGCCGCCAGCCTGATCCTGACCCACGAACTCCACGGCGAGATTCCCGGCATTATCGAGGCGCCTCCCGAGGAGCAGCCGCCGGTCGCCATCGTCTTTTGGTCGTTTCGCGTGATGGTTGGCCTCGGCCTGCTGATGATCGCGGTATCGCTGCTGGGCCTTTATCTGCGGCGTGGCGGCAGGCTCTACCACGCCAGGCGCTATCTGCAGACCCTGAGGCTGATGTCGGTCACACCCTTCATCGCCGTGCTGGCGGGGTGGATCACTACCGAATCGGGACGTGCGCCATGGCTGGTCTACGGCATCATGACCCACGCCGAGGGCGTCACGCCCTCGCTGACCGGCGGCATGGCACTGTTTACCTTGATCGGCTACATCACGGTCTACGGCATCATCTTCTATGCCGGTACCTACTACCTGACCCGAGTCATCCGCTACGGCATGCAGCCGAAGGAAGAGGAGCTGCTGGTCGACGATTTCGAGACGCCCAAGCGGCCCTGGTCGGCCACCCACACGCCATTCGACGACAATCCCGCCAAGGGGGAGGCCTGAGCCATGGAAATGTTCGATCTATCTGTGATCTGGGCGCTCATCATCGGCTTCGGCATCATGATGTACGTGCTGATGGATGGCTTCGACCTGGGGCTCGGCATCCTCTTCCCGTTCGCTCCCGACGAGGATGCCCGCGACGTGATGATGAACACGGTGGCGCCGGTGTGGGACGGCAACGAGACCTGGCTAGTACTGGGCGGAGCGGGTTTCCTGGCCGCGTTCCCACTGGTCTACACGGTATTCCTGCCGGCGCTCTATATCGGCGTGTTCCTGATGGTGGCGGGGCTGGTGTTCCGTGGCGTGGCCTTCGAGCTGCGCTTCAAGTCGCGCCGCGAACGCCGCGGGCGGAGGCTGTGGAACCTGGCCTTCAGCGGCGGCTCGGCGGTGGCGGCTTTCGCCCAGGGCGCCGTGGTAGGAACGTACATCCAGGGTTTCGAAACCCAGAACGGCGTCTTCGTCGGTGGCGCCTTCGACTGGCTGACGCCATTCACGGTGCTCACCGGGATCGGCATCATGATCGGCTACGCGCTGCTGGGCACCACCTGGCTGATCCTCAAGTCGGAGGGCTACATCCAGGCCTGGGCCTACAAGCTCACCACGCCACTGCTGCTGGCGGTATTGGTGATCTTTGGCATCATCAGCATCTGGACGCCGCTGGTGAACGAAGTCGTGCGGGAGCGCTGGTTCGGCCACCTGCAGGTGATCTGGATCCTGCCGGCCCTCACGCTACTCTGCATGTTCGGCGTCTATTGGGCGGTGCGCCAGCGACGCGAGCTACTGCCGTTCATGGCCACGCTGGGCATGTTCCTGTTCACCTACCTGGGCCTGGTGGTGAGCAAGTGGCCCTGGCTTGTACCGCCCAACTACACCATCTGGGACGCCGCCTCGGCCCCCGAATCGCAGCTCTTCCTGCTGCTCGGCGTACTGTTCGTGCTGCCTTTCGTGCTGGGCTATACCTTCTGGTCCTACTGGGTGTTCCGCGGCAAGGTGCGTCCGGGCGAGGGTTACCACTGAGCCCATGAGCCACGATTTACGCGCGTCGCCGCGCCGATGGCTGGCGGCGCATGCCGCTCGCCAACGGGGCTGGCTGGGGCTGGCCGCCCTGGCCGGCATCGCCGCCGGGGCGCTGACGATCGTCCAGATGGCCCTGCTGGCCTGGATCGTCAGCCGCCTGCTCGTCGACGGCGATGCTCTTGTCACGCTGAGCGGGGCCTTCATCGCGCTGGTGGGCGTGCTGCTGCTCAGGGCCATGTGCCAGTGGGGGCAGGAGCTGGCCGGCCAGGAAGCGAGCCTGCGTATCCGCGAATCGGTTCGCGCCGAGCTGCTCGATCACCTGGCGGCAATGGGGCCGGTGCGTGCCGGCTCCCGCCATACGGCAGCGCTGGCCAGTCAGCTGGTCGAGCAGGTCGAGGCGCTGGATGGCTACTTCGCGCGCTTTCTGCCCCAGCTTCGCCTGTGCGCAGTCATACCGCTGCTCATCGTACTGGTCGTGCTGTCGCTCGATTGGCTGGCGGCACTCTTCCTGCTGCTCGCCGCGCCCTTGATACCGCTGTTCATGGCCCTGGTGGGGATGGGGCGGAGCGCCTCAATCGCGACCAGTTCGCTCTCGTCAGCCGGCTCTCGGGGCATTTTCTCGACCGCGTGCGAGGGATCGCCACGCTGCAGCTGTTTCATCGCACGGCGGAAGCCACCGCCGAGGTACATGCAGCGGCGGATCGTTATCGGCGCTTGAGCATGCGTACCCTGCGCGTGGCTTTTCTCTCGTCGGCAGTGCTCGAGTTCTTCGCCTCGGTGGCGATCGCCGTGGTCGCCATCTATGTCGGCTTCGGTCTGCTGGGCTACATCGAGTTCGGCCCAGCAGGGGAGCTGACGCTATTCAGCGGCCTGCTGGTGCTGCTGCTGGCGCCGGAGTTCTTCCAGCCGCTGCGTACCCTGGCCCAGCACTACCACGATCGCGCGGCAGCGCTGGGAGCCGCGGATGGCATGCTGGCGCTGCTGGACGAGCCGGTGCGCCATCCAGCCGCTGGGCGAGAAGAGGTGCCGCCGATGGATGGCCTGGTGGCGCTGCGAGACGTCTCGCTCTCCCATCCGGGTCGCGGTCGGGTGCTGGGGCCGCTGAGCCTCGCGCTGGCAGTCGGCGAGACGCTGGTCGTTACCGGCCCCTCCGGCGCCGGTAAATCGGCGCTGCTGCAGCTGCTGGCGGGCTTCGTGACGCCCGACGAGGGGCAGCGGCGGGCACAGCGGGAGTTGAGGATCGCCTGGATGGATCAGCGCCCCGTGCTGATCCACGGCAGCCTGGCCGACAACCTGCGCCTGGCAGCCCCCGAGGCCAATGACGACGACCTGCATCGAGCCCTCGAGCGTGCCGGTCTGGGCGAACTGGTAGCGACGCTGCCACAGGGCATCGACACGCCGCTGGGCGAGCGCGGCTCGGGCCTCTCGGGAGGCCAGGCGCAGCGCCTGGCGCTGGCGCGGGTATTCCTCTCGAATGCCGAGCTGGTGCTGCTCGACGAGCCGACCGCCAGCCTCGACGAGGCGACCGAGGCGCGGGTCATCGAAGCGCTGGCGACCCTGGCCGGGGAGGGCAGGACGCTGGTCATCGCCACCCATCACCCCGCCTTGATGGCCATGGGGAGCCGGCGGCTCGAGCTATGCGAAGGGCGCCCGGTCGATCGTACCGGCACCGCTTCCGGCAAGGAGAAGGCATGAACGAGTCCTGGCTGAAAGTGTTCGCACCCTGGCTGCGGCTGCTCGGACAGCGCCGGCGGCGGCTTGCCATCGGCGTGGCGCTGTTGGTGGCGACGGTATTCGCGGCGATCGGCCTGCTGGCACTGTCGGGCTGGTTCATCACCGCCAGCGCGCTCACCGGCATGGCCCTGGCGCTCGGTCTGGCGGTAAGTCTCGATGTCTATGTGCCGGGCGGCGGGATACGCTTCTTCGCCGTGGGCCGCACCGTGGCGCGCTACCTCGAGCGCCTCTACAACCACGACACCGTGCTGCGCCTGCTGGCCGACCTGCGCGGCCGCCTCTTTGCCGCCATGGCCCGGCTCGACGACCGCACCCTGGCCCGCCAGCGGGCCAGCGACTGGCTCAACCGGCTGACTGCCGATATCGATACCCTCGACAGCCTCTACCTGCGCCTGCTGGCGCCGCCGCTGGTGGCGCTGGCAGCAATCCTGCTGGTAGCGGCTTTCCTGGCCCTGTGGGTTCCGGCGGCGGGGTTGGTGGTCTTGGCGCTGCTGCTGCCCGCCTGGGCCTGGCTGACCTTCGGCCAGGCGTGGCTGGGCATGGCCGCGAGCCGGCGACAGGTGGGACACATGCAGCGCTTGCGCAGCCAGGCGATAGAGCATCTGGGTGGGATGGCGGAACTCGAGGCTTACGGCAGTCAGGGCTGGCATCGCAGTGGCTTGAGCCGACGCGAGGCGGCGCTGAATCGCGACCTGCGCCGCATCGGTAACGTGGCGGGCTTCGGCATCGCGCTGGTCAACCTGGCGATCGGGCTGGCCCTGGTCGCCGTGCTGTGGCTGGGAGCGGCGGCCTGGCAGCAGGGGGCGATCAGCGGGCCGGTGATGGTCATGCTGCCGCTGGCGGTGCTCGCCCTGGGCGAGGCACTGGCTCCGCTGCCGGCGGCATTCACCCGGCTGGGCGCCAGCCGTGGGGCGGCCGAGCGGCTCAATGCGGTAGAGCGGTCGAGTGGGGGCGGGTACGGCACGGGAAATAGTGTCTTGCCGGCCGGCCCGCTGTCGGTACGCTTCGAAGGCGTTGGGCTGCACTATCCCGACGCGCTGGCGCCGGCCTTGGCCGGGCTGGCGTTCGAGCTGGCTCCGGGGCGGAGGCTGGCCCTGACCGGCGTTTCCGGCGCGGGCAAGAGCAGCGTGGCGGCCCTGTTGACCCGGCGTCTGCCGCCCAGCCAGGGAGCGGTCGAGCTGGCCGGGGTGCCGCTCGATCGACTCGACGAGGGCTCGCTGCGCGAACGCGTGGCCATTCTCGGCCAGCGCATCGACCTGTTCCAGGACAGCCTGGCGGCCAACCTGCGGTTGGCAGCGCCGGAAGCCGACGATGAGCGGCTCTGGCAGGCCCTGGCCTGGGTCGATCTACAAGCGTGGGCGAAAAGCCTGCCGCATGGCCTGCAAACGCAAGTGGGCGAAGGAGGGCGGGCCTTGTCGGGAGGGCAGGCGCGGCGCCTGGCGCTGGCCCGGCTGCACCTGCGCGATCCGGGGCTGGTCATTCTCGACGAGCCGTTCGCCGGATTGGATGCCGCGACAGTGTCCCGGCTATCGCAGCGGCTGGATGAGTGGCTGCACGGGCGCAGCGTGCTCTACCTGGTGCACCAGCTCGATGGCGGGGCTTTCGATCCGCCGGGCATCACCGAGGTCAGGCGCCTCGAGCAGGGTGAATTGACCGTTTGCGCAAAACCCGGGTATCCATCAGGATAAGGAAATAAAGCCGATGAGGTGCACCATGCGCGATTTCCTGAAGCGGCTGCCCAAGGCCGAACTCCATCTGCATATCGAGGGCTCCCTGGAGCCGGAGCTGATGTTCGCTCTGGCGCGCCGCAACGGAGTCGAGCTGCCCTATGCGTCGATCGAAGAAGTACGCGCCGCCTACGACTTCCAGGACCTTTCCTCATTTCTCGAAGTGTATTACCAGGGCATGAGCGTGCTCAGGCGCGCCGAAGACTTCCACGACCTGGCGATGGACTACTTCCGCCGCGCACACGCCGAGGGCGTGGTGCACGTGGAGATGCACTTCGACCCCCAGGCCCATCTGGCGCGCGGCGTCGAGCTCGAAGCGGTCATGGAGGGTTTGAGCCTCGCTCGCCGCGAAGCCGAGCGCGAGCTGGGCATGTCCACCGCGCTGATCATGGCCTTCCTGCGCGATCGCCCCGCGGATGAGGCGATGAAGGTGCTGGACAGCGCCGCCCCCTACTGGGAGATGCTCGATGCCGTCGGGCTCGACAGCGCCGAGCGCGGCCATCCGCCCTCCAAGTTCACCGAGGTGTTCCAGCGCGCCAAGATGCTGGGCATACCGCGAGTCGCCCATGCCGGGGAGGAAGGGCCTGCCGAGTACATCCGCGAGGCCCTCGATCTGCTCGAGGTGTGTCGCATCGATCATGGGGTGCGCTGCCTGGAGGACCCGGCCCTGGTCGAGCGGCTGCGTGACGAAGGCGTCGTGCTCACCGTGTGTCCGCTCTCCAACGTGCGCCTGAAAGTCGTGGAACGCATCGAGGAGCACCCGCTACCCCTACTGCTCGAGGCGGGATTGCGCCTGACGCTCAACTCGGACGACCCGGCCTATTTCGGTGGCGGCATGCTCGACAACTTCATGGCCTGTCACGATGCCTTTGGCTGGTCGAAGGAGACCTTCGTGCAACTGGCCGGCACCGCCATCGAATCCGCCTTTATGAGTGACAAGCGTCGCCTGGAACTGCATCGGCAGCTGGCCGAGAGCGTCTGAACGTTACATGAAGAGCTGAACATAAAAGAGCTCCCCCGGCCTGGGCCGGGGGAATTCGGGTGCGAGTGGGCCGCGCCGATACCCAGTTACGGCAGTGCCGGTACTTGGAACTCAGGCATCTCGCCGGTCAGGGTATGCAGGAAGGCGGTGATATCGGCAATCACCTCATCCTCGAACTCCCGGTTCAGCATCTCCCGACCCATGATCGCCACGGCCTCCTCGAGGGTCTCGGTAGCGCCGTTGTTCATGTACGGGTAGGTCACGCCGACGTTGCGCAGGGTGGGCGTGCGGAACTTGTGCATGTCGGCTTCTTCGCCGGTGACCTCGTACCGGCCAACGTCGGTGGAGCCGGGCACCTGGATGGCGTAGAAATTGCTGTCGGTCAGCGCCGGGCCACGGTGGCAGGCAATGCAACCGCTGTCGACGAAGGCCACCATGCCATCCTTTTCCTGCTGATTCAGCGCATTCAGGTCACCGCGCAGATAACGGTCGAACGGTGAGTTCGGCGTGTTCAGCGTGCGCTCGAAGCTGGCGATGGCCATGGCCAGGTTGTTGGCGTTGATCGGGCTCTCGTCCTCCGGGAATGCCTCGGCGAACTTCTCCTGATAGAGCGGGAACCCCTCGAGGCGCTCCAGGGCCATGTCGAGAGCCATGGCCATCTCGATGTCGGCCTGGATCGGGCCGAGCGCCTGGCCTTCCAGATCGGGCTCGCGACCATCCCAGAACTGGGCACCGAGGAAGCCGGAGTTCAGCACGGTCGGCGTGTTGCGTTCGCCGATCTGGCCATCGTGGCCGGTAGCGCGAGGAATCCGGTCGCTCCAACCTAGCGCCGGGTTGTGGCAGGTGGCGCAACTGATCACGCCGCTCGAAGAGATGCGCGGCTCGAAGAACAGCATGTTGCCGAGTTCGACCTTCTCCCTGGTGAGCGAATTTTCCGCCGGGATCGGCGGCAGGTGGGGCAGCGGCTCGAAGCGGTCGCGATAATTGCCGAGGCCGTCGTCGGCGGTGGCACCGGTAGCCGCCAGAGCGGCGCTCAGCGACACTGCGGCGGCGAGACGGGCCGGCCGGACGAGAGCGTGATGTGTCATGACGAATCCCCTTGGTTGCAAGCTAGAGACGGTTTTAGCCTGTTATGCAACATCAGGTTACGGATGCGTCTTGAGCCGTATCAACCAAGTGAAATGGTCGGAATGGAGTGCTTATTGAGGTGGGTCAAACTTTGCTTCGTTCCGTCCCTTGCGGGCGAACAAACGCTTGTCTTCAGGCCCCTGAATGTGATCCTCGATAGCCGTTCAATAAGACGGGTAACGGGGCCGGCTTGTGCCGGCCCCGTTTGGTCAGTGGGTGGTGACCAGCATCACCACGCTGAGCGCGGCGGAGACCCACATCGCCGGCTTGATGTCGTAGAGCTTGCCGGTGGCCAGCTTGATTAACACGAAGCTCAGGAAACCGAAGGCAATGCCCAGGGTAATCGAGTAGGTCAGCGGCATCAGGATGATCGCCAGAAAAGCCGGGAAGGCCTGCTCGAACTGCGACCAGTCGATCTTGCTCACCGGTGCCAGCATGAACAACCCGACCAGCACCAGGGCCGGCGCGGTGGCGATACCGGGCACCAGCGACAGCAGCGGCGAGAGAAACAGGAAGGGCAGGAACAGCAGGGCGATGGTGACCGCCACCAGGCCGGTACGGCCGCCCTGGGCCACGCCGGCGCCGGACTCGATGAAGGTTTGGGCGGCGCTGGTGCCCAGCGGCGCGGCAATCATCGAGGCGAAGGCGTCCACGGTCATGGAGCGCTTGAGGTTACGCGGATTGCCGTCCTTGTCCTTGAGATCGGCGGATTCGGAGAGCGCCATGAAGCACGACAGCGCGTCGAAGAAGTTGGTGAACAGCATGACGAAGATGAACGGCAGGTAAGCGACCTTGAGCGCGCCCCAGATATCCACCTGCATCACCGCGCTGAAGTCCGGCCAGGCGGCGATACCGCTCCACTCCACCACCACGTCTCCGCCCCACAGCCGCCCCATGGGCGTGGCCAGCAGGGTGGTCAGCGCAATGCCCAGAATCAGCGCGCCGTTGAAGCGCATGATCACCAGGATGGCGGTGGCCATCATGCCGATAAAGAAAGTGATCAGCGAGGCGTCCATGCTGCCCAGGGTGACCAGGGTCGCATCGCTACCGACGATGAAGCCGGCGTTCTTGAAGCCGATGAAGGTGATGAACAAGCCGATGCCGCAGGTGATGGCATAGCGCAGCGAAGGCGGAATCGCATTGATGATCGCCTCGCGCACGTTGAACATCGCCAGGGTGGCGAACAGCACGCCGGACCAGAACACACAGCCCAGCGCCACCTCCCAGGAAAGCCCGGCGCCCTGCACCAGGGTGTAGGTGAACAGCGCGTTCATGCCCATGCCCGGCGCCACCAGAATCGGGTTGCGGGCATACAGGCCCATCGCCAGGCTGCTCATGAAACTGATCAGCACGGTGGCGGAGAGCGCAGCCGAGAAGGGGATGCCGGCATGGGAGAGAATCGCCGGGTTGACCACGATGATGTACATCGAAGCCAGGAAGGTGGCGATACCGGCCAGGATCTCCGTCTTGACGGTCGAGCCGCGCCGGCTCACGCCGAAGTAGGCGTCCAACCAGTTGCCTTGGCCCAGCGACTGGCCGCTTGCCTTTTCGGCCAGGGAGGAGGAAGTCGGTTCCATAGCTTGTGTCCGTTGTTGTTGGATGGCGTTGTCGAATAAGCGTTGTTGGGTGCCGCAGCGACAAGCCTGACCGTTTGGTCAGGCTGTGCACGGCTACAGCCTAGACGTTATTTGACCGATTGGACAGGTGGGTTGCGACTAACGTCGTAGAGTCGTGACAAGGAGGTCGGGATAGGGGATGAGAGGAGAGAGGACAAGACTCGCCTAGGCGTTGCCCTCAACGTTTCGCTTGGTTACGGTGGGTAAAAAGCTGCAGAAGATGGCTAAGTAACCAAGACGTACTCAGGGATGCCGCATTAGGGATGATGGGAATCGTCATCCATTCTGCCAGCAGGGCGGTAGCGTCCCTGAAAATCACGGCTCAGCCCAGCGGACTACGCACCCCGGCAAAGCCTTTGCCCAGCACATGCCTCCGCTCCATAGATCTTCCTGGGCCGGGGCAGTCGGGCTTTAGGCGCATGGTCGCCTTTATCTTATTAATGAGTTTTAGGGCATGTGTGTGCCACTATACGTGATTTTTATATAAGTAAGCATGCATAAGATATATTGGTTTCGACAAATCGCGCATGCACGCGAATTCTGCATAGGTAGCTGAGCTATGCTTTGGAGTTATAGGAATCAATAGGTTGGGTGGGGAAGGCGCACTAAATAATAATATGAAATGCGCAGGAGTTTTCATCCAATACCAGGACGTGCAGCCCAATCGCTGTTACGTGTCAAACGATGCCTCATCTTGATTGATAAAGACTTCCCACTTGTCGGCAACTATGCAGTTCAAAGTGACGTTAGCGGCGAAAGTGGTGGAATAGGTATTGAGGTGCTTGAGGGTGATGATATTTCCCTAAAAATCTTTCGAGACGACACCAAGGAAAAAAGAGAAATTCCTTGGGATTTCATCGAATATGATGAGCAAAGCACATAACCAGGCCAATCACAGTGACAGCTTTTCCGTTGCGGCTCCGCCTACACTCCAAATCTGCGCGTGTTGGCAACGTTAGGTAGGAAGATGTTTATGGATTTTAAGTACATCTGGCCAATTGTAGGAATTGTGCTTGGGTGGTTGTTAGCTGGAATTTCGGCTGGATGGAGAGGGCGCCTTGAGAGGAAGCGCGTCACTGCGAAATTGCTCACCAGAATCATCTACATTTATGAAGACTTGCTAATGTTGCAGTCGATAACAGAACCTTTGAAAGATATATCAGAGGATTGGGAAAGCCATGAGAAGCTTCGGCAATATGTCGTCGGCAAGCATTTTCTTTCCTCAGGCGACAGTTTGAGCGCCCTAGATACTCTGATAGATGAATATTCTCAGTACAAGCCTTTAGAGGCAGTAAAACTTCGAGGTTTGATGCGGCTGATTACTAAGCATAAAAATGTAAAGCTGTTAGGAAGCTCTAGAGAAGAGCAAAAATACATCTTTTTGCTTTCAGTTTATGAGGTGGGTCTCGATCAGTGTGAGACGGCTATAAAGAATTCCCTTGTGAGGATAGCCAATTCTCATGGCTTATATATGTGGTTGAAAATCATGAAGTTTGTCAAGGAAAAAGATAAGCGGAACCAAATCTCGAATTCTGTTTTAGATGAGATTTACGCTGAGTACCAAAAGAACTCAGAGCAACCTGTGTCCGAATAGATACCTAACAAGCTGTTGTAGTTTGTTCCAGTCTATGGCCTCCACCGGACGCTCTTGTCAGGGCACCGCTAAACAAAAGCGTTAAGCAGAAGGGAAATATGCCTCACCTCATAGATTTTGATGGATTGGAGCACGATCTTTTTGTCCTTCAGCATACTGCGTATGGCAGCCGGGAGTTTTGCGAAAAATTCGATCTCAATATGGATTGTGATGACGGCGACTACGAATGGTGGGAATACAAAGGGCTGTTAAAAAGCTACGTAGGCAACAAAATCATAGAGTCAGCAATTAAGCTGAGAATGGTTCAAGACTTTGCGAAACATGACGATGATGAGCTTGATGTAAAGGCTTTCGACAGAGAGGCAAGACATGGATTGGTCATAGGATCTATCTCTGGACTATCTACGCCCCTCAGTTTACGTGAGTCCTGCAACAAAATCGTTCATGCGACAGAAGCAAGAATGCACTGGATGAACTCCCAGAATAAGCCTGAGGTAGAGTATTGGAGCGGTGTCTACGAGCTCTTCGGTGAAAGTAGAGGTAAAGGCTGGCAGGTAGATTTGAATATTCCTGAGTGGTGTACCGCCATGATCCGCTTCAACAAGACGATGCAGGAAGAAGTCGATTGGCACCATGCCTACAAGCATGATTGGTAAGCTTAACAATCGGCTGCGCAGTGACCGATTTTCCGCCGCTTCGCGGCTCGAAACCGGCGCTTGAGCCGGGCGTTAAGTGTAATTGGTGAATTCATGAAGAAAGATATTCAAATCCTTTTTGGTGCTGCCGCTGAAAATGGTAGAGGCGGTGAATTCGGGATTGATGACGATGGTCAGCTTTACTGGAACGGAAAGCCTGTCGTAACCGAGAAAAAGGTGAAGCTGCAATGGTGGGTAAACTGTTCAGCAATCGCTGCAGCTGCGTCAACAGTGATCATGGCAATAGTATCTGTAGTTGATTTTATTCGGTGCTAGAATACTTAACAATCACATTAAGTCCGCTCACATCGTTCGCCCGACGCTCGCAAGCTCGCGCGGCTTACATTAAGCGTTAGCCGTCTGTTCTTAGGAAGAATAATCGGGTCTTACAATGAAAAAAACAATTGAAATCACACTCATGTTTGCAATAGTTCTGTCGCTTGCAGGATGCGCCGCGTGGGGCAAGCGGTCATCGGTCGCATTTGTAAAAAATTCCGGGGGAAGTCTTTCGATATGAAACGCAGAGATGTCAGCAGCCGTTGGTTACGAAACGGGCCAAATATGTATGCAGAGAGCCCTTGCTATCACGACTATCGATGCAAAGGCTACTATAAAAGTTTCAGAAGCTATGCTTGCATTAGCTGAAGCTTCTCAAGATGCAGCAAAAGGTGGTGACAGTGCTGACCTTGCAAATGTAGCTGCGTCCTTAAAACAAACGGCGACTCTATTGACAACGTCAACGGAGCGAACAACGTTTCTGGATTTAGGTATGTTTTATTTATGCCAGATTTCTGCAAATGGTGGATTAACTGACACGCAAACCGCCGAGCTTGTGAAAATCATCGCTATCTCGGGCTCTTCAATAAATACTAGTGAAATGGTAAGGCAATCGAAGCAGCTAACTCAGTGTCTATCACGGATGGGGTCAACGATGCAACGCCGCGAATACCCCTGGATCAATAGCGATTGCCAGCATCTTACGGATAAAAATCGCGTCAATTAGGACGCTCGCAAACTCGCGCCTATTAAGCGGGCGTTAGGTTTAATCATGCTGAAACGAATGAGAAACCCATCCCAACACTTGAAGAGCTGGTTCATGCGCCAACCAGGATTTCGTTTTTTACGCGAAGAGATAAGCTGGTCCCGATTGAAGCAAGTTCATCAGCTAAAGGTGGTTCAAACCATGTACGTTTGGCTGTTTATCGTGCCAGTTGCTGCCAAGAGTCTGCACAGAATAGAAGAATTTGTGAGGATAACTATTCTTGGTCATACATTTGAGCTTGTCACGACATTGCCGTTTTCCTGGCATCTCTTCTACGGCAGTGCACTTTGTTTTGTACTTGGTAACCTGTTCTTTTTCATGTACTGTCCACAATTCATCCGAGATCATGCCACGCCTACCGAGTTCAAAGATGCCGGAAAAGGGGTGCAGCACCTCTATGAATATGCTCTGGCGGCGAATTTGGATTGGGACAGGATTCGTCGCGACGCGAATCTCTTTAATCCGGAGAATGAGGATACGCCAGAGGAAAAACTAAACCGAATGTTTTGGTCGGTCCAGAAGATGGTAAACCAACACCTCCCAAGCGCACGTTTGGCCGCCGTCACATTATACGGTCTTGCCGCGCTACTGATCGCCTGGGTAATTTTGGAAAACACGCAGGTGGTGCTGCAGTTTGCGATGCGACAATGAACCTAATTACTGTTAGGTCGGGAAACATCATCGGAACGACGATGGACATACCAGAGATCAAGCGCCGGTTGGCGAAGCCGGCCACCAAATTCATCACGGGGGCTTCAGGCCGACTGGCCTGGATGACGAGAGTTGGATCGGCAAGGTCTTTCTCTATCGGCCAGATGAAGCTGTTCCGCTTGATGAGTCGGGCGAGAAAATGCTTCCTCTTGCACAGTTCTATCTGCCCGGCCTTCCCTTCTGTAGCCCACTCCTGAGCGATACGCGCGTCCTCACGCTGTTTATGTCGAGGACCTTTCCCGAGCAGTTCGAGGAGATGGGCAGGAACTGGCTCATAAGGGAGTACGGTTCTCATGAGCGCCTGGAGCGCAGAGAAGAACCCGTTCCAGTGCCATCTCTCAAGCCATTTCCGCTAAGGGCCGAGTTGGTCGGCGCGGATTTCCCGCTATGGGATGGTGGTGTGCCGCCGGAGTTGGAGGAGGAGGTCCTACGTTTGGAGCGCGCCGGCGAGATTGAAAGCTATTACGATATCATCTCCCACACGTATGAGCACAAGATTGGTGGGTACCCATCATTTTGTCAGTCGGGCGTTGATCCGGGCGAGGGCTTCGAGTTTGTCTTCCAGCTCTCGTCCGACTCGAAGGTGGGTCTTAACGTGGTAGGCAACGGAAGCCTGATGCTCTGGAAGCATGAGGGCACTGGCGAGTGGGTGCTCTACTATGACTTTTACTGAACCGTGTTTATCGTGAAAAGCCTGTGTAAGAAGAGCCTAACCAGGGCGTGGAGCCGACAGTGGAACTTCCCCCACTTCAGTGGACACGCATCGCTAACCGCTATGGAGGTAGACGATGCCGGCCATGAATACGGGGAAGAACACCCCAAAGTACTCGGTTGAATTCAATCTGAATGGAGTTCAGTGGAGTCATCAGCCTCACCGGGGTGTCAAAGGCGTAGCCGAAGCACTGGATATCCACCCCTTCATGCTGTCACGCTGGCGCAAGGAATACCGGGAAGGGGAATTTGCCATGAGCAAGCCGAAGGTACCGCCAGACGCCAAGAAGCAGCTGAAGGAACAGGATGAGGTCAGCCGCCGCAAGCGCCGTAACGACTTTATCTCTGTATTATTTCTTTTATTGGCTGCAGGGTGCGCTGATGATTCAACAGAACGTTATAAAAACCTACCGCAGGGGGGTACATTGCGAAAGCAAAAACTAATACATATGATGTTTTCATTGTTTCTGGTGAGGCGAAACTCAATATGGTCTCAGGAAAGTATAAAGTTCAATCTGAGGTGCCAGGATTTCTAAAGAGAAGAGTGCCAATTAGCGTGCAGAGAATGTTTGCTGTGGAAACGGAAGAATGTGGCAGTATCGAGTTTTTAGAGCCGCTGGTTGGGGATCTCATATGCACATCTTGTAATTCATATGTTTTCAGTCGTTGGGCGAACTGTCCGCTCAGTCGAGCGCGAGTGCCTTTTGAATGGAAGGAAATTTGAGAAATTCGTCAGAGTGTCATAATTGCTACTGCTTAACAATCCATTTTAGTTCACTCCGGCCCTGACGGGCCTCCAGCGGACGGCCTTTTTCTCTGCTTCGTTACGCAAAGGGTGCCGTTGAATATTGGTGTTAAAGTATTCTGGGCTATGCCCGGGGTCATCGATTTTCATGGGCAAAAGGCTTGGCGCTAACCAAGCGCTGCACTGGACAAGGCGGTGAACGCGGCGTTATGCACCAAGAGAGACTATAGATGGAACCTAACAGAATCTACTTCAAAGACAACCCTTGGCCTGAGGGGCACCCGATCAAAAGGTTCGCATGGTCGGCAAAAGAGATAGACGGCGACATATGGTTTGACATGCATCTGGAGTCTGCTGACTACTACGCGGAACGGGACATAGAAGACGATGAAGACGAAGGTTATCCATCAGACTGGACGGCGCCAGCGGTGTGGAGTAATTACCACTCATGTATCTTGTCTTCTAACTACTGGCACCATGGCGGTTTCAGAGTTTGCTCAAAAGCAGAGTGCACGCCTGAGTTTTTGGACGGCCTTGAGCTACTTGTCGACCCGAGCCTTGAAACAATCGATAATTACGATGATCTAGCGTTTCATATATATCTACTGGGGCATGATGCGGTCGCGAAACACCGAATTAGATTTGAACGAATTGGTAACACACTGAGATTCAAAATTTTCTGGGCAGGCTTGATCGCACAGGCTTACGTTGGGGACTACGAATTCAAGCACGAGTTTTCTGCTGTGGTGTCCAATGCAGAGTATCCTGTGCTTTCGGGAAATGTTGCATAACCAATGCAGGCACGCGGCGCCCTTTCCATTGCACCTTCGGCTACATTCCAAGGGCGCGCATGCTGCAGGCGTTATGCATTCGGAGTAGATACATGAAAAAAATTTCGATTGGCGAGAAATTTGGTCTGTTTCACGAGGAGTGGACTCCTAAGATAATCGCCGAAACTAACGGCCAGCTTGTAAAGCTTGCAAAGGGAAGCGGCGAGCTTGTGTGGCACAAGCACGAAAACGAAGATGAACTGTTTATCGTCTTTAAAGGGCAGCTCACCATACAGATGCATGAAGGAGATGTTACTTTAGGTCCAAATGAAATGTTCGTTGTGCCAAAGGGGGTTGAGCATTGTCCATTGGCGGAACCAGGGACACACTTTATGATGATTGAGCCTGGAAGCACGGCGCATACTGGCGACCTCAAGACTGATGTTACGGTCTCCGCCGAAGACCAAGAATGGATTTGATGCATAACAAGGACGCTGCAGCCCGACGCTCGGCCCTGTAGCGGCCTTGTTGCCCCAAATCCGCGCCAGCCTTAAGCGCAGCTCAGCTTCGTCGTTAGCCGCTAAAAGGGGAGTACTACCATGTCAATCGAGCTATGGCTTGCCTTCGTTGCCGCATCTGCGGTGCTTCTCATCATTCCTGGTCCGACCATCCTCACGGTCATAAGCTACTCCATGACGCATGGCCGGCGTGCGAATGTGCCGCTCGTCGCTGCCGTTGCTCTCGGCGACTCAACGGCCTTGGTGGTATCTCTCCTCGGCTTAGGTGCACTCCTGGCAACCTCGGCTTTCTGGTTTACGGTCGTCAAATGGGCTGGCGGACTGTATTTGCTTTACCTTGGCATCAAGCTCCTGCGCGCTGGCATTTCTGCCGTGGAGCTGTCTGCGCCGGCTGCGCCGGGATCACGTTGGAAGCTGTTCGCGAACACCTACCTGGTCACCGCGCTCAATCCGAAGGGCATCGTATTCTTCGTTGCCTTTCTGCCGCAGTTCATCAATCCAAGCTTGGCCGTCACGCAACAGCTTTGGGTCTTGGCAGTCACATTCGTAGCAATGGCCGCGCTCAACGCAACGCTGTATGCAGTATTTGCTGGCTCGGCGCGAAAGTTTCTGTCCTCGCCACGGGCGCAACGACGCTTCAACCTGGCAGGTGGTTCGCTGCTCTCAGCAGCTGGCGTGTGGGCACTCCTCGCAAAGCGTCCTGCATGAAGGCGGCTATCCCGCCCATCGAGCGGACGCCTTCCAGCGGGCTTTGTCTGCTGCCAGGCGCCGCTCACGTCCGGCGTTAAGCCTCCGCTGCACTAACAGCGAGCAGTTCGTTTTGCTGTTCCTGGCTTCGTAGAGAACGGCTGCCAGATGCCGTGACGCCTAAGCCCACGCTCAATCCGACGCGTTACGGCATTCTTCCGTACGAGGTTTCGGTTGACAATAGCCGAATGGGAGGGAAGATGCATCTCAGTGAGCTGACAATTAAAGAACTTCTGCAGCTTCAGGCTGCCGCGACCAATGAGCTTAGAGTCAGGGGTATAGTCAGAACTCAAAATAATCCGCTGGGTGATTATACAGAGTGGCTGGTGGCAGAGGCCTTGGGTCTTGAGCTTCAGGCCAACTCAATGGCGGGATATGACGGCATCACCAAGGATGGTGTGCGTATTCAGATAAAGGGGCGTCGTGTGACCCCCGGAAATGATTCACGTCAGCTAAGTGCTATCAGGAAGTACGCTGAGAAGGACTTTGATGCTCTGGCGGCCATAATTTACGACGAGGACTTCAATGTCCTTGAAGCATTGTTGATTCCTCACGAGGTTGTGGGAGATTATGCTTCGTATCGTGAGCATGTGAATGCTCATATTCTGATACTGAAAGGACCAGTCTTGAGTGACCCAAGAGTTCAGTGCTTTAAACATGTGCTGGGCAGTTTGCAAGGCCAAGCACGGCTATAGATTTTTCGCTGCGGTTGCACCTTCACTACAAATCTTCACGTGTTGGTGAGGTTGGCGATTAAGGAGAGTTCATGGAGAAAATTGCCTACAGCCAAGAAGTTAGAGATCTCTTGGTTGCTTGTGACCTGCCAGTTGCTGATTTGCGGGATGATGGCGGCGTTTGTTTCTTTGGCCTTCGTCATCAAAGTGATCTAGTGGGCGTCATAGGGGTTGAGGTATGCGGTGATTATGGACTGCTTCGCTCGCTCGCTATTTCTGCAACCCATCGAGGAAATGGCCTTGGTCAGAAGCTTGTGGCATTTTCTGAAGAGTGGGCAACTTGCTCTGGCCTAAAAGCGCTATATCTTCTGACAAACACAGCTGATAATTTCTTCAAGCGCTTGGGCTACGAGGTACTAACTCGCTCGGAGGCTCCAAACGTCATCACTGAGACACAGCAATTTTCTGGGCTATGCCCGGACTCATCAATTTTCATGGGTAAAGGGCTTGTGTAATGCCCCTTGGTTTCTGCGCACCTACGCGGCTAATGCCGAGGGTGCTTAGGGCGCCACATGGCCCAAAGACTGATTTGACCGTTCTTCGTTGTAGTGCCGAATCCAACGATCGATGAACGCTCTGGCTTGGCCCAGTGACTCAAGCAGGTTCCGGAAAAGCCCGCAAGAAACAAGAGAGAAGTTTCAAAGTTTGTAATTCTATGTGCGATCCAAAAACTATTAACAACTATGTTCGTACTCTTGTCTACAGTCTGGTAAAGAGTGTTGGATTTATGCAGCGGGAAGGAATACATAGTAATGCGCTGTTGACGGACAATTTTACACCGCTTCTTGGTTCCAAATTGCCGCATAACTCTGCCTTAGTCGTTAAGGAGGAACTATGAGCTACGACTTGAATTTTTGGAAGTACAACGATGGTATCGCCCTCGAACATCAAGTGGTTTACGAGAGATTGAGCGATGGAAAACATGTGGAAGGGCTTGAAGAGCTTCCGATTGGGGCGATGCTGGAACGCTTAAAAGATCTCTTCGCCGATGGGTGGCGTCAGGTAGATGAGACTACTTGGGAGAATGAGAAGCGGGGCGCTTTTCAGATCTTTACCACACCGCAGTTTTTTAGAGTCGACTGCTACGGTATGAGGGGTGAGGACATGAACCGACTTATCGATTTAGGGGCTGAATTCGGCTGTCCTCTCTATGATCCCCAGGCCGGGGTGCGCTTCGATGGGAACGGCTGACAACCGCTTTGAGTCCGACGGCTTACCCTTCCGCTGCGCTCTAGGCCAAGTCGCGGCTCAAGCGGAACGGTTAGATGTCATCTAAGTTGAATTACCGCCGAGCCGCGTCACTTCCACGTCAATCCTACCCATTTCGGAGCAGCACCGAGTGCTTATCATCGCCGCCAATATCGTTGTATTCCTTGTCGCAGCCTTGCACGTCTACATCCTCATCCTGGAGATGTTCTTTTGGGACAAGCCGCTGGGGAGAAGGGCCTTTGGCTTGAGCGCCGATTTCGCAGTGCAGACGAAGACGTTGGCGGCAAACCAAGGCCTGTACAACGGCTTCCTGGCGGCAGGGCTCTTCTGGGGCCTTGCCCTTGGCCAAGCTGGATTCTCCATCAAAGTCTTCTTCCTGCTTTGCGTCTTCGTCGCTGGGGTCTACGGCGGCCTGACGGCAAACAAGAAGATTCTCCTCATTCAAGCGGTTCCCGCTGCGCTGGGTCTCGTTCTGCTGTTCCTGGCTGCGTAACAGACTGCGCTTGAGCCTAGCGTGAGGCCAGTCTCTGGCTCAGCTCACCGCGATTGGAGCTAGTGGCAGCTCGATTTGGTCGATAGGAAGCGGCTTGCAGAAGTAATAGCCCTGGAACACATGACAGCCCGCCTCGACGAGCCAGCCGAGCTGGTGGGCGGTTTCCACGCCTTCAGCCACTACCTCGAGCTGCAGGGATACTCCCATGGCGATGATGGTTCGCACGATGGCCATGTCATCGCCGCTCAGCAGCAGATCGTTGACGAAACTCTGGTCGATCTTGATCTGATCCAGCGGTAGCCGTTTGAGGTACTGCAGCGAAGAGTAGCCGGTGCCGAAGTCGTCCAGGGCGAACCGGATGCCGAGACGCTTCAAGCGCCGCATCTTGTCGATTCCGGCCTCGACGTCGTCCAGCAGGCTGCTCTCCGTCAGCTCCAGTTTCAAGCGGTGGGGATTGGCGCCACTAGCGGTGAGTACCCGTTCAATACGCTCGACGAAATCCGGTTCCTTGAACTGTCGGGCGCTGACGTTCACGGCCAGGGTCAGATGTGCCGTAGCCGCTTGCTGCTGCCAGGCCACCAGCTGCCGACACGCCTGTTCGAGAACCCAATCGCCGAGGGGCACGATCAGGCCACTCTCCTCAGCCAGCGGGATGAACTCCGCCGGCGACACCATACCGCGAGACGGGTGCTGCCAGCGGATCAGCGCCTCGGCTCCCAGCGGCCGATGATCGGCGTCGTACTGAAGCTGATAGACGAGTCGGAACTCGCCACGCTGTAGGGCTAAGCGCAGATCGCGCCTGGTTTCGTTGCGCGCTTCCATGACGGCTTGGGTGGCATCGTCATGGAAGCAAATGGTGTCGCGACCGGCCAGCTTGGCATGGTGACAGGCGGCATCTGCCAGCTTGAACAGGGTCTCGACGTCGCTCGAGCCGTCGAACATCGCCACGCCCTGGCTTGCCGAGAGGAAGTGCTGAATCCCATCGATGGAGTAGGGCTCGGCCACGACGATCCGGATTCGATCGGCCAGCTCTTCCGCCAGATTGGCCGCCTTGTCCGGCTGCTTGGGCAGGGAGTCGATGATGAGGAGAAACTCATCGCCGCCCAGCCGCCCAGCCGCCCAACCGCCCAACCATACACCCCTCCTGCTGGAAGGTGCGCAGTCGCTGGGCAACCTCGCGCAGCAAGCGGTCGCCGGTACGATGGCCGTAGCTGTCGTTGATCTGCTGGAAGAGATCGAGATCCAGGTAGATCAGCGCCCCATGCTGGCCGTTGCGCTGACACAGCATCAATGAATGCGCCAGGTGCTCGCTCATCATGCGCCAGTTGGGCAGTTCCGTCAGGCCATCGAAGTGGGCCAACTGGTGCGCCTTGCGTTCGGCTACGAGTCGACGTGCCTCGCTTTCACGCAGCCGCAGCACCGCCAGGGCAAGCTGCTGCAACTGACCCCGCCCCAGTTCGGCAAGACGCTGAACTCGCGGCAGCTCGGGAACCTCACGGTGGGGATGGGAAAGCGCGAGCAGCCCTTCGGCGATGATCAGCAGGTGACGATTCAGGATCCGGGCGGAGTAAAAGGCGGCGACCAGCATCAGTGCCAGGATCGCCCCGCCAAACAGCAGCAGCGTGTTGAAGTGCCCAAGAGTGTCCTGATAGGCATCGCTGGTGCGCTCGCCGCTGCGCTGCGCCAGCTTGGACGAAAGGTGCCCCGTGAGCATGGAGAAGCGCAGGAATTCATGCTGTGCCTCGTCCAGGTAATGTCGGGCTCGGGTGGCATCCACGGTGGCGATGTCGCCGGCCATGATGATGAAGCGCCGATAGCCTTCGAAAGCCTCGCGCAAATGTTGGGCACTGCCGTGGTTCAAATCGATCATCAGCGGCGTTTCGGTCAACGTCTGTATCTGCCCGCCCAGGGTGGCAAGCTCGTTGACGAAGCTCGAATGCAGCCGATAGCTGGCAAGCGCCGACAGCTCGCCCCGGTCGGCCTGCTGCAGCATGTCCACTACGCCCTGATGTAGCTCGCCCAGGCTCTGAGTGTAGTTGGCGGCCTGCAGCAGAGCGGCCATGTCCGCCGACTGAACGGCGTGGTTCTGAGTCATCTTTTCCTTGAGCACCTGCACCGAGGCAAGACCGAACAGCAGGGCAGGGATCAGCACCACCAGAGTGGGCAGAAGAAAGATCCAGATGAGCGGTCGGTTCGACTTCATGGGCAACCTTACGGTGCTTGGGAGGCCAGCGATGGCCACAGCTCCGGTGGAATGCTGGCACGGTAGAGATAACCCGCCTCACCGAGCGGCGAGAAGATCACCAGGGTGCCTTCGGCTGGGAAGTATTCCATGAGGTCGGCGAGATTGGGGCCATGGGCCACGATCATGCGGTTGGCGCTGCCCTCGACCGGCAGCGAGAGCATCCTGTCAGTGTGCTCGCTCACGGGCTGCTTCTCGTCGTCCGTCATCGCGGCGGTATAGCGCAGCAGCTCGTCGATCTGCTGGGGCTTGTTCGGGAACAGGATCCGAGCGGTCTCCTGCGTTCGGCAGAAGGGCGAGACGAGAACGGGATCCTCGATGGGCCAGGCGTGCCGCGCCATGTGCTCGGCGACAGTCGCCATGAGTTCACGGCCCTCGTCGCTCAGGGGCCGCTGGGTAGCACAGTCGTCGAAGTCGACCGGCACCCGGTCGGGAAGTGTCGTGTCAGTCGGCCCATGGCGCATGTAGTACACATAGCCGCCCTGGTGAAGGGAAGCCAACAGCTCGTCGCTGGGCTCGACTGCCACGTGCTCATCCGCCCAGGCGAACAGGCTGGCGAGACACAGCAGGCACGCCAACGTCAGGCGGGAATAGGGCAACGGCTGTCGAAGCAAAGTGGGCAGAGGGAGCACGAACGACCCTAGTTATCGTTTGTAATGATTCAATATGCATGAGAAATCTAGTACTCACTAGCCGGCCTAGGCGTAGGCAGCGAGATGTTTGATCTGCGTCAAGCTGATGGCGGATGCGCTTGCGCCAATGGTGCTGCCTTGGTGTCGTGCTTTGGTTGGCGTTGCCCTCAACGTTTCTCTCGGTTACGTTGAGAAAAAAGCTGCAGAGATGGCTTACGTAACCAAGACGTACTCAGGGATGCCGCATTAGGGATGATGGAAAACGTCATCCATTTTGCCAGCAGGGCGGTAGCGTCCCTGGAAGTCACGGCTCAGCACAGCGGGCTACGTACCCCGACAAACCTTTGCCAGCGCATGCGTTACATCGCGGCTTTTCTCGGTACGGGGGCTGGGTGCTTTACGCCATTGGTGGCCTTTAACTTCTTCATGAGCTTTTGGCTCAGGTGCGTGCCTCCTCACTTAGCATTTTTGGATCAGCAGATATGCAGGCGGTATATCAATGCCGACAAAACGAGCATGCGCGCGAATACTGCATAGGTGGCCGAATTATAGTTAGATACTAGAAAAGTCAACGATTTGGAAGAAAAGGAGCGCGCCAGATAATATTGTTGAACGCGCAGGGGTGTTCATCCAATATCAGGACGCGCGGTCCAATCACTGTTAAATTTATGGCTATAAAAAGACAACACTTCGTACCACAAGGTTTTCTTAAGGGGTTTTCCGATCCAGAATATCCTAGTGGAAAAATGATATGGAAGTATGAGAAACGATATGACAACCCACCAAGGCTTGTGTCAACGAAGTCTGTTGCTTGGAGCTCTTTTTACTACGCGCAGGAAAATGACGAAGGAGAAAAAGATACTGATACCTTAGAAACAATTTTTGCTCAAACGTTAGATAATGAGGTTCCTAAAATAATCCAAAGTATCGAGGCAAAACCTAATACTAAGGTAGCTTTGTCAGATGAGTATATTGGAATACTTGCCTATTTTATTGGGCTCTCTTTCACGAGAGTTCCTAGTTTTCGTGATGGTATCAATGAGCTTCATACACAAATCGCTCAGCGGATGCTGGAAGTGGCTGCAACCCACGAGCCTTTTATCGCAGCGGGGCTAGAAAAATACGGAATTAAAGCGACAGCAAAGGAGTGGGTTAGCTTGAGACCCATGCTGGAGGCAGCAGATAGGATATCTGAATCGTGCCTATCTAAAGAGTGGCAATTTTTCGTTCCTCATAATGATGTAAAGCTAATAACTTCAGATAATCCTGTCCATTTTTCATTACCTAAGTCTGCTGGGAATATAATGGCAGGCCCTGGTCATCCTGCAGTCGAAATAATTGTGAATCTGAGATCTGATCTCGCGTTAGTTTGTACGCCGCCCAGAACTGGTGGAAATTTCAACACTTATCAACTGGATAAAGTTAATTCTAGAAGGTTAAATACTGGAACAGCGAGAGCAGCGCAGAATCAAATATATGCAAGCCAGAAATTGGATGGCTTATCAAAATTAATAAAAAAATATGCAAATGAGTCCCAGTCGCTCATCATGTAAGAATTTAACAAAGCGCTGCTGACGGACAACTTTTCCGCTGCGCTACAAAGTTGCCGCAGAGCGCGGCGTTATGTGAGGGAGAGTTTGAGTGATAAAAAAGATTGCAATCACTAATGTTAAAGGGATTGGTGATGGCACGAGCAATGGGCTATATGAATTTGATATTCCGAAAAACAAGCCTAGTATTTTAGTCGCGCCAAATGGGTTTGGGAAAAGCTCTTTGGCTACTGCGTTTAAATCACTTAAAAGCAAAAAGATTGATCTTCATAAAAATGACTATCATCAAGGAAAAGATGATTTATCTCCTAGATTAGAAATCTCGTATTTGGATGATGATGGAAACATAGAAGTTGCTTTCGCTGATAATATTACAAATGAAATTAGTAATACTTTTGACTATTTTGTAATTAACAGCCAAGTCTTCGCTAAAGTGAAAAAGAATAGAATTGGTGGTCATGTTATTGCCTCTGCTTCACTAGAGATACCTCCAATTGTATTATCTAGCAGCATACCAGAAAAAACTGTCCTCAATTACTCGATTAATAATCAAAAGGATAAAATTGGGAAAAATGGAAAAGTTTTGCCTAATATCCAAAGTGTTTATCAGAACGGAAAATTTATAACCGAGTTAAACAACCACCTCGTTTATCTTGAGAGAATTTCTGGTCAGCGTGTCCAAGAAAGAATAAGTTCATTTATCCAAAGGTTAAATGATCAAAACGGATCACGAGCCAATCTATTAGACTGGGTTGATCAGAATGAGATACAATTCTTAGAGGGAACCAATAACCTTTCAAACATCGCTGATGTATGCGCTTCATTTGATTTGGGCTTCACAAATACAGCCGAGAACTACTTGGCTGCTATTCAGATGGCATCAGACTTCAATGAAAATCCACTCGAGTTTAGAAAGGCTGTAAAAAGAACAATATATGAGTTTGGAAAGTCTGCCTATGAGCGACTTTTTGATGATTTCAATTCTAGCTGGAAAGAATTTAAGCCTAAAGAAAAAGATGGAAAGTTAGTTGTAGAGATGCCTAAGGTTCACCAGGTCTCGAATGGGCAAAGGGATGTAATGTGCTTCATAGCACTTCTCAAAAAGGCAGAGCTTAGTCTAACCAAGAAAAGGAATATTCTGGTAATAGACGAGGTTTTTGATTATCTTGATGATGCTAACCTTATAGCAGTTCAATATTATGTTACTCAGCTTATAGCGAAGTTTAAAGAAGATGGTAAGTTGTTTTACCCTATTATCCTTACACATCTGGATCCTGCTTTTTTTCGAAATTATACATTTAGCAATCAGAAGGTTTTTTATCTTGAGAGGCGAGATGCAAAAGTTAATCCTCACTTGAAGAAACTGCTTTTAAACAGAGAAAAACCTGAGATTGAGGGCGATGTATCTAAATATCATTTACATTACGAACCCCAACCAATAAATATTCGGCTAGCATTTGAGACTTTAGGACTAAAGCCAACTTGGGGCGATTCTTCCGTTTTTGACCAGTATGTATTTTCAGAGTTTGCAAAATATATAGCCGATGAGTCTGTTTACGACCCATTTGCAGTCTGTTGCGCATTACGCAAGAAAGTCGAAAAATATGCCTATGATAGATTGAATAGTGAAGATTCAAAGGCAGAATTTCTTACTACACATAAAACACCAAATAAATTGAGCTTTGCTGAAAGCAAGGGTGTTGCTGTGCCAGAGTCATTCTATTTGTTGGGTATTATTTATAACGACGGAATGCACTGGAAGAATAATGAAGCAGCTATATCTGGAAAGTTGGAGAATATGATCATTAAGAAAATGATAAAGGAAATTCAGTGACTACTTCTAAAATCGTCACATCACATAACAATGCGCTGCTGTCGGACAATTTTTCCGCTGCGCTCCAAAATTGCCACAGAGCGCGGCGTTATGCCTAATTGAGGATCTGCAAATAGATGGAAGCCCCAAAATTATTTATTTCATATAGCTGGTCTAATCCAACGCATGAGCAGTGGGTGATTGATTTAGCTAACGAACTGGCCGAATCAGGTGTTCACGTAATTCTTGATAAATGGGATCTTAAAGAAGGACATGATTCGGTTTCCTTTATGGAAAAAATGGTTACCGACCCGCAGATAACCAAGGTGGCTATGATATGTGACGAGGTATATGCATCGAAGGCAGATGGCAGATCCGGTGGTGTGGGCACAGAAACTCAAATTATCTCACGTGAGGTGTATGAAAATCAGGAACAAGGAAAGTTTGTAGCCATAATTCCCGAGAGAGATGCACAAGGTAAGGCGTACTTACCCACATACTACAAATCGAGAATATATATCGATTTAAGTGAGCCTGATAACTATGCAGACAATTTCGAAAAATTGCTGCGTTGGATATATGATAAACCCCTATATACTAGGCCAGAAATAGGTAAGCGACCATCCTTTCTTGACGAGTCAGACGGAATATCTTTGGGGACTGCGGCGGCACACAAACGGGCTATTTCGGCTATCAAAGAAAGGAAGTCGTTCGCATCAGGGGCGCTAGATGAGTATTTGTCCACTTTTGTTAGCAATCTTGAAAGGTTCCGAATCACAGAAAAGGAAGGTGAGTTTGACGATCAGGTTATTGATAGTATCGAAAAGTTTCTTCCTTGTCGGAATGAATTGATTAGTTTGTTTGTCACTCTTGCTCAATATGCTCCAGAAGAAGAAAGCATACAGAAAATTCACCGATTTTTCGAATCCTTGATCCCGTATATGAGTAGGCCAGAAAATGTTAATAGCTGGAGCGAATGGGATTTCGACAACTTCAAATTTATTGTTCATGAAATTTTTTTATATGCGATTGCGATCCTCATCAAGCATGAAAGATTTGATGAGGTAAATCTGTTGTTGACACAGCAGTACTATGTGGCTGGAAGATCCGACTATGGTAAGTATGTAATGGTTGGCTATGACGCTTTTTGGGAATATTTACGTTCATTGGAGCACAGGAATAATCGGCTAGAGCTAAGGCGGTTATCTGTTCATGCGGATCTTCTTGAGCAAAGAAGTAAGCATTCTGGCATAGAGTTTCGTTATCTGATGCAGGCTGACTTTGTGCTGTTTATGCGGTCAGAAATAATGCAAGCTGACTTTTATTCTCGTTGGTTTCCTGATACGCTGTTGTACGTTGGTAGATTTCATAGTGCGTTTGAAATCTTTGCTCGAGCATCATCAAAATCATATTTTGAGAAAGTTAAGTGTGTCCTAGGTATAGATAGCCCTTCTGACCTAAGTGAATTAATGGAAGCTTATAAGACAGATCGTCAGCGACTGCCAAGGTGGCAGTTTGAGTCATTTAGCCCGTCGGTTTTAATTGGCTACGATCAGCTAGCAACAAAGGCATAACAAGTTTCTGAACTTGGAAAAGTTAGTCGCTACGCTCCCAATTTTCCGGTGAGCAAGGCGTTAGCTTCTAAGGTTTACAGGTGTTCCCTGGCACCTACACTGCCGTGCAGATGAAGCATTCAATTCGGCATCAGGAGGCTTCATGGCTCCACGCAGGCTCCCGCTCGCTCTCACAATCGCAACCGCTGCGCTCGTGCTCAGCGGCTGTCCGTCGCCGGGGGATGGCGAGCCGCCACCGGAGGCCGAAACAGCCGATACCTCTCAACCTGAAGCGGCTCTTGCTCCGCTTGAGGTAGGTGACGAGCAGATCCGGGCGGCGGATGGGTCCGTGCTGGTTGGCATAGACGATGTGCCGAATACCATTCGCGTGGATCAACAGGCTGAGTTTGGCGCTGCGGATCGCTTTCAAGAGGCCACGATTTCGCCGGACGGTGCCTGGCTAGCCGTGGTCACCACGGGGGCGGCACACAGCGCCGGCTGGCTTGTCCGAATGGATGCGCGGCAGCCAAGGCCGGCTGCATTCCAGTACGGCGGCAACATCACTATCGGGCTATGGAGCGAAGATTCGCGTCGGCTGGTCTTCGTGCAGGAAGGCCCTGCGGGCGGTCGCACGCTGACGGTGGTTGATGCTGAGCGGCTGGGAGAAACGGTGGAGGAGGGTGCCATGCCGGTGCGCAGCCCCGAGCATGATGAGCTGGCACCTGAGGAGCGCATCTACGAGGCGCTGGCGTGGAGCAACGGAGAGCTGCTCTTCCGGGTGGGTGGCGAGCGCTGGATCTTCGATCCGGATAGTGGGGAGGTATGGCCCTCGAAGCAGTAGGTTTCACAACTGGGTTTCACACTGAATTTCAAATCGTGGCGAGTGGTCCTCATGAATATCGAGAACCACTCGCCATTTTCGTTTCAGACCTAGCCTAGGCTTGGTCGCGGCGATGCTGGCAGCGTCCGCTGGCCCAGGTCTCCAGTATGCTGCGGTCGTCGCCGAGCATCATCAGCGCGAACAGCCGCTCGCTGAGGAGCTTGCAGCGTGCGTGGCGGCGAGCCGTCGGGTGCGAGCACCACGAAGCCGGTTTCCATGCCAGGCACCAGCCCCTAATTCAAACCCGAACGACGACTTTGCCGAGCTGCTCGTTCGATTCCAGGTAGCGATGTGCCTCAACAATCTGGTCGAACTCAAAGGTTCTGGCGATGACCGGCTTTAGCGCCCCAGAGGCGAGCCCGTCGAGAATGAAGCGCTTGGCGGCCTCGAGTCGCGCCGGATTCCCGGTGATCTCGTGGACAAGGTAGCCGCGAAGAGTCAGCGACTTGCTCAGTGCGGTAAACAACGGGAATGGCGTGGGTTCGTTGCTCAGGCCGCCGTATTCGATCAGTATTCCCTCACGAGCCATCGCGGCCGTCAGTGGTTCGAAGATCGAGCCGCCTACCGGGTCCAGCACAACCCTTGCTCCCTCTGGCCCGGCAATCGCCGACAATCGTGCCGCCAGGTCTTCCTCACCTGAAACCACAACATGGGCTGCCCCTTGTTCGAGCAGGGCATCCCGCTTGGCGGATGTGCGGGTAACGGCGATGGGAATAGCGCCAATACTGTTAGCAATCTGTATCGCGGCCAACCCTACGCTACTGGAAGCGGCTGTCACCACGACGTGCTCGCCTTTGCCAAGTCCGGCAATGTTGATCAGCGCACCGTAAGCAGTCAGGTACGGCATCCAAACGGCAGCGGCGGTCGCCCAGTCGAGTGAGGCAGGGTGCTTGACGACGAACTCGGCTGGGAAGTTGATTCGTTCGCCATAGGTTGGCCACCGGACCATCGACAACGGTGGCACCGCGCTGATGGCATCGCCCTGAGCGAAGCCCACCACGCCCTCACCGGTTGCTTCGACGATGCCGGCTGCCTCTAGCCCAAGGCCTGAGGGCAGTGTCGGCGTTTCAATGTACTTTCCTGCGCGCAGCAACGCTTCTGCGCGGTTCAGTCCCAGCGCCTTTACCCGGATCTGAACCTCTCCCTGTGCAGGGGGCGACAGTTCGATGTTCTCGATGCGAAGGACATCCGGGCCGCCATGTTCGTAAAAGCGAATGACACGTGTCATCTCGTTTCGACTCCTGAATGAATGAAACGAATAGACTATGAGGCGGTGTCATTAACGGATAAATCTGCTATCAGGTAGAACAGTAGAAACCACTGGTTTTTAATATGGACCGACTTACAAGCATGGCCGTCTTCGTCAAAGCCGTTGAGCTGGGCTCCTTCACGGCTGCCGCGGAAGCTTTGGAACTCTCCGGGCCGATGGTTGGCAAGTACGTGAGATTTCTTGAGGAGCGCCTGGGTGTGCGACTCATCGCCCGAACTACGCGCCGCCAGAGCTTGACGGACTTCGGGCGGGCGTACTACGAGCGATGCCGGATGGTGCTGGCAGAAGCGGATGCGGCCGATGCACTCGTCATCGATCAATTGAACGAGCCACACGGGAAGTTACGTGTGACCATGCCCGTGCATTTCGGCCGCCGCTGTGTGGCGCCGGTACTGCTGAAGCTCGCTCAGCAATACCCAGCACTTGAGCTGGATCTATCGTTCAACGATCGCTTCACCGATCTTGCCGATGATGGCTATGATCTGGCGATTCGCACCGGCAGCTCGGAGACAAGCCCGGGGTTGGTCGCCCGCCGCGTTGCACAGCAGCGTATGGTCGTCTGCGCGTCGCCCAGCTACATCGAACGGAATGGTGAGCCGCAGCAGGTCAATGAGCTCGCCAGTCACCAGGCGGTCATCTACCGGCGCTCCGGCAGGGTCCGTCCTTGGTTGTTTCCCCAAGAAGACCTGCCGGCAGCGGCGATAACCCCCATCCACCGCATGCGCTTCGACGATCTCGCCGCCGTCGCCGATGCGGCGACCCTAGGCATGGGGATGGCGTGGCTCCCTTACTGGCTTGTGCGCGAACGTATCGAATCTGGTGACTTGATACTGTTGCTGCCCGAGGAGCCCTGTTTCCTTTACGACGCCTATGCCATGTGGCTGCCGACGCCCCACCTCCCGCGTCGGGTGCGTCTCGCGGTCGAGGCTCTAACTGAGGCGCTACCGGCCATGATGGGCTGAATCGACAGACAGCGACGTTGGTAGCGCCTCCCCGCGCACGAAGCTACTTGAGCGTTTTCTCATTGGCGAGTGGTCCTCATGAATTCCGAGAGCCACTCGCCATTTTCGTTTCAGGCTTAGCCTAGGCCTGGTCGCGCTGGTGCTGGCAGCGTCCGCTGGCCCAGGTTTCCAGAATGCTGCGGTCGTCGCCCAGCATCATCAGGGCGAACAGCCGCTCGCCGAGGGTTTTGCAACGCGCGTGACGTCGCCCAAGCAGCGGCGAGCCGTCGGGTCGATCACCACGAAGTCGGCTTCCATGCCGGGGGCGAGGCGGCCGATCTTGTCATCCAGCGAGAGCGCCTTGGCGTTGCCCAGGGTGAGGCCGTAGAGGCCTTGCCAGGCGGTGAGCGGTTGGCCGCGCAGTTGGCCTACCTGGTAGCCGGCCTTGAGCGTGGCGAGGCCGGAGAGGTCGGTGCCGCCGCCGATGTCGCTGGCGTAGGTGATGTTGAGGCCGACCTCGCGTGCCGCCAGGCGGTCGAACAGGCCGCTGCCGAGGAACATGTTGGAGCTGGGGCAGAAGGCGATGTTGGCGCCGCGCTCGGCCAGCCTGCAACGCATCTCCTGGTCGAGGTGGATGCCGTGGGCGAAGGTGCTGCGCGGGCCGACCAGCCCGGACTGCTCATAGACTTCGAGATAGTCGCGGCTCTCGGGAACAGTTCGGCCACCCAGTCGAGTTCGCCGGGGTTCTCGGAGAGGTGGGTCTGCAGCCACAGGCTCGGGTCGTTGCGCAGCAGGCCGCCGGTGGCGTCGAGCTGCTGGCGGGTGGAGGTGGGCGCGAAGCGCGGGGTCAGGCTGTAGCCCAGGCGCCCTCTGCCGTGCCACTCGCCGATGAGCAGTTCGGTGTCGCGAATGCCGCCGTAGGTGTCGTCGCACAGCGCCTCGGGGGCGTTGCGATCCATCAGCACCTTGCCGGCCAGCATGCGCAGGTCGCGCTCGCGGCAGGCCGTGAAGAAGGCTTCCACCGAGGTGGGGTGGCTGGAGCAGAACACCTGGGCGGTGGTGGTGCCGACCCGCAGCATCTCGTCGAGGAAGGCATTGGAGATCACCTCGGCCCGCTCGCGCTGGGCGAAGCCGCACTCTTCGGGGAAGGTGTACTCGTTCAGCCAGTCCAGCAGCTGACGCCCGTAGGAAGCCATGATCTCCAGCTGCACGTAGTGCACGTGGCTGTCGATGAAGCCGGGCATCACCAGCTTGCCGCGATGATCCACCGTCTCGATGCCTTCGGGCAGGTGTGGCGCCAGCGCTGCGTAGTCGTTGATGGCCTTGATGCGGCCATTCTCCAGCCACAGCGCGCCGTCGGCGTAGTGACGCACGCTGCCTTCGGCGGGGCTGTCGCCTTCGCCGGGATCGGCATCGAAGCTCAGCAGTTCGGCGCGTATCACGCGGGTGTCGTTCTGGTTCATCTTGTCAGGGCCTTAATGGATACGATGGCTGGGGCTGTTCCGGCGACAGACCTTCGGGGAGGCGCTGTGAACCCGTCCCTGGGCGCTACCTTCGCCATCCATGGCGAAGGACCTCCCCTACGGTCTGTCCCCGGCGCCCCTAGTCTTGGCATTGCTATGCATCATCGTGATTGTTCGCTGAACAGTGCTCTAAGCTCTGCTGGCTCCAGACCGCGCTGATCGGTGCGCTCGGCGTTGCCCACCATCGGCAGCAGTTCGGCCAGGGCGGCGATGGCGATGGCGTAGGGCGTCTTGTCGCCGCCTCTGATTGGTTCGCCATTTGCGTCTCTGGTCATGCCGATGGGGCAGCGCACCCGGGCCAGGGCCGCGTCGTCGTGGCCGGCATCGGTGAGCCGCGAACGGAAGCTGGCCCACTTGCTCTTGGAGCCGATCAAGCCGATGGAGGCGATGTCGTCGCGCTGGAGCAGGGCGTCGACCAGGGCGCGGTCCTCTGCATGATCATGGGTCAGTACCAGCGCGTGGCTGCCCGCCGGCAGCGCCGCCACGGCGGCCTGCGGGTCCGGCGCATGGCGGCAGGCCAGGCGTGGTTGTTCCTTGGTCCAGGCCGGGAATACGCCCTCACGGCTGTCGTGCCACAGCACACGCCAGGGCAGCGGGGCGGCCAGGCGTACCAGCTCGGTGCCGACGTGGCCGGCACCGAAGATGGCAAGCGTGGCCGCGCTGCCGGGGAACACCTCCAGCAGCACGTTGACGAAGCCGCCGCAGCACTGGCCGCTGCGCCCGCCCAGGGCGAAGGCTTCGAGGCTCATGCCGGCTTCGCCCTGTGCCAGCTTCTCGCGGGCGGCGTCGATCACCTGGAACTCGAAGGTGCCGCCACCCAGGGTGTCGAACACTTCGCTCTCGCTGATAACCATGCGCGCGCCGGGCTCGCGGGGGTGGAGCCGGCGCTGGTCACCACCGTGGCCAGCGCGTGGGGCAGTCCCTCGCGCTGCAGCCGGTGTAGCGCTTCGTGCCAGGGAGTGGGCCGTGGCGCGTTCATTACGGCGCGCCTCGTTCCAGCTGCGCGCTGTCGTAGCGGCTACGCAGCTCCTCGGCGGCCATCAGTACCCGCTCCGGTGTGGCCGGGGTGTCGAGTCGCGGCGCTTCGGCGTAGTCGGCGAGGCTCGCCAGGGCGTCGCGCAGCGCCGACCACACCGCCATGCCGAGCATGAAGGGCGGCTCGCCCACCGCCTTGGAGCGGTAGATGCTGGCCATGGAGTTGGGGTGGCCCTCCATCAGCTTGACGTTGAACACCGGCGGCAGATCGCCATAGGTCGGGATCTTGTAGGTAGCGGGGCCGTCGGAGATCAGCCGGCCGGCCTCGTTCCACCTCAGCTCCTCGCTGGTCAACCAGCCCATGCCCTGAATGAAGCCGCCCTCCACCTGGCCGATGTCGATGGCCGGGTTCAGCGAGTCGCCCACGTCGTGCAGGATATCGACCCGATCGACCTGGTACTCGCCGGTCAGGGTGTCGACGCTGACCTCGGCCACGGCGGCGCCGAAGGCGTAGTAGTAGAAGGGGCGGCCCTGGCCGGAGTTGCGGTCGTAGTGGATCAGCGGCGTGGCGTAGAAACCCTTCTCGGAGAGCGAGATGCGGTTGAGATAGGCCGCCTGGACCAGCTCGCCCCAGGGAATGCGGCGCTCGCTCTCGCCGTGGCCCGCCACCAGGTGGCCGGCTTCCAGGCGCATCTCTTCGCGGTCGAGACCCTGATCCTTGTAGAGGTGCTCGTGGGCGAAGTCGAACAGGCGCTGCTTGAGCTTCACGCAGGCGTCGCGGGCGGCCTGGCCGTTGAGGTCGGCGCCGCTGGAGGCCGCGGTGGGCGAGGTGTTGGGCACCTTGTCGGTACGGGTGGCGGTGATGCGCACCTCGTCGACGTCGAGCCCCAGCTCGCGGGCCACCACCTGGCAGATCTTGGTGTGCAGGCCCTGGCCCATCTCGGTGCCGCCGTGATTGATCATCACGCTGCCGTCGGTATAGACGTGCAGCAGGGCACCGGCCTGGTTGAGGTGCTTGGCGGTGAAGGAGATACCGAACTTCACCGGGGTGAGCGCCAGGCCTCGCTTGATGATCGGACTCTCGGCGTTGAACTCGGTGATGGCACGCCGCCGTGCCCAGTACTCGCTGCTGGTTTCCAACTGCTCGACCAGCTCGCGCAGCAGCTTGATCTGATCCACCTGCTGGCCGTAGTGGGTGGTCTGCCGGCCGGGGCGGTAGAAGTTGCGCTTGCGCACCGTCAGCGGGTCTTCGCCGATGCGCCGGGCGATGTCGTCCATCGCCGCTTCGATCACCATCATGCCCTGGGGGCCGCCGAAGCCGCGGAAGGCGGTGTTGGAGGCGGTGTGGGTGCGGGCGCGGTGGCCGGTCACCCGGGCCTCGCCCAGCGAGTAGGCGTTGTCGCTGTGGAACATGGCGCGGTCGACGATGGCGTCCGAGAGATCGGGGGAGTAGCCGCAGTCGCCGATCACGGTGATCTCGCCGCCCTGGATCACGCCCTGCTCATCCACGCCGAGGCGGTAGCGGTTGTGGAACGGGTGGCGCTTGCCGGTGACGCGCATGTCGTCGGCGCGGGGCAGTCGCACGCGGGTGGTACGGCCGGTGCGCCGGGCGATCAGCGCGGCGATGCAGGCCCAGGGCGAGGCCTGGGTCTCCTTGCCGCCGAAGCCGCCGCCCATGCGGCGTACTTCCACGGTCACGGCGTGGAAGGGGATGCCGAGCACCTCGGCCACCAGCTTCTGGGTCTCGCTGGGGTGCTGGTTGGAGGTGTGCACGATCACGCCTTCGTCTTCGGTGGGCTGCACCAGGCAGGCCTGACCTTCCAGATAGAAGTGTTCCTGACCGCCGACGAACTGCTCCGCCTCGACCACATGGGCGGCGCTGGCCAGGGCCTGTTCCCAATCGCCGCTCTGCTGCACGTGGGTGGGGCGCACGAACTCGCCGCGCTCGGCGGCGGCCACCGGATCGAGGCAGGCCGGCTGCTCGTCGATCTCGGCGATACCCTGGGCCAGAGCCGCGTTCACCGCTTTGCGGGCGGCGCGATGGCTCTCGGCCGCCACGGCGAACAGTACCTGACCGACGTAGCTGATCTCCTCCTCGACGAAGATGGGGTCGCCCGGGAAAACGGGGCCGATATCGGTGTGTCCCGGCACGTCGTGGAAGCCGACCACATCGACCACGCCGGGCATGGCGCGCACTTTTTCCAGATCGAGCCGGGTCAGGCGGCCATGGGCGACGGGGGAGAGGGCCAGCGCCACGTGCAGGGCGTCGGCCGGTGCCTTGAGGTCGTCGATATAGGCGGCGCGGCCGGTAACGTGCTTGAGCGCGCTCTCGTGGGCTCGGGCGTGAGGGTGCGGCGTGGTGTGCACGGTATCGCGTGCCAGCGGGCTCGAACCCTTGATTTCGCCCCTGAGTTCCTCGCGCGCCACGGCGGAGTCCGTGCTCATGTCGTCGGCATCTTTTTTCAACTTAGTGAGCGTACGCATGGAGCATCACCTCCCGGGGCTATCGGTCTCGGCCTGGGCGATCACAAGACGCAGGCGCTCGAGCAGGTTGGCGGCGGAGAGCCGGCGATATTCGGCGCTGCCGCGCACGTCGGACATGGGCTGGAAGTCTTCGGCCAAGGCCTCGCGGGCGGCGCGGAAGGAGGCCGCATCGGGAGCCTGACCCTCAAGCGCCGCTTCGGCATTGGCGGCCCGCTTGGGGATGGCCGCCATGCCGCCGAAGGCGAGTCGCACGTCGCGCATCACGCCGTTCTCCAGGCGGTAGGCGAAGGCGCCCAGCACCGCCGAGATGTCATCCTCACGACGCTTCGACAGCTTCCACACCTTGAGAGTTTGGCCCGCCTCGGGGTGGGGGAGGAAGATCGCGCGAATGGCCTCGCCCTCGCGCAGCGCAGTGCGCTTGTAGTCGAGGAAGAACTCTTCAAGGGGCAGCTCGCGCTCACCCTCGGGGCCGACCAGACGCAAACGCGAGCCCAGCGCCAGCAGCACCGGCGGGGTGTCGCCGATGGGCGAGGCGTTGGCGACGTTGCCACCCAGGGTGCCGCGGTTGCGTACCTGCTGGGAGCCGAGGCGGTGCAGCAGGTGGGCGAAGGCGTCGTAGTGTTCTTCCAGCAGCGGTTCGAGGCGCGAGTAGGTGACGGCGGCGCCGATCCACCAGCCGCGGCGGCCGTCTTGCAGCTCGGTTTCCTCGACGACGTTGAGTTCGGCCACTCGGGTCACGTCGATGACGTGCTCGAAGCGTACCAGGCGCTGGGTCGATTCGAGCCACAGGTCGGTGGCACCGGCGACGAGCCGCGCCTTGGGGTGCCGCTTCAGGCAATCGGTGAGTGCTGCAAGCGTGGAGGGCTGCAGAAAGGCGGCGTCGAGATCGAGGTCGGTCTTGTCTGCCTCGCTGTCGCGGGGCGCGGCGGCGTCGAGCCACAGGGGGCGATTGTCGGGATGAGAGTCCATGCTCAAGGCGGCATCGCGGATCGGACGATAGCCGGTGCAGCGGCACAGGTTGCCGCCCAGCGTGGCTTCCAGGCGCTGGGGCGTCAGCGGTGCCGGTGCCTGACGCTGCTGTTCGTGCAGGGTGAACAGCGACATGACGATACCCGGGGTGCAGAAGCCGCACTGGCTGCCGTGGCACGCGACCATGGCCGCCTGGGCCGGATGCAGCGCATCGCCCTGGGCGAGGCCATCCACGGTGACCAGATGGCGTCCATTGAGCTGGTGGGCAGGGGTAATGCAGGCATTGGCGCTGTGATAGTGCAGCTCGCCGTCAGGGCCGGGTTCACCGATAGCTACCGTGCACGCACCGCAATCACCCGAGGCGCAGCCCTCCTTGGTCCCCGTGACAGCCAGCGTTTCGCGCAACAATTCGAGCACGCTGGTTTCGGGAGAGGCCTCGCTCCGGCATGGCTGCCCGTTGAGCATGAAGTCGATCATCGCCTTGTCTCTTGTTAAGGACTCTTTGTTAAGAACTCTTGTTAAGGGCTCTTCCAAGAACTTGTAACGGTCTCTTTTTGACCTTGTGTCCGTCTTGCAGGTTCTGACCAAATGGTCAGGATGTTGTCAGCATGGGCCAGAATGTCGCACTTTGCAAGCGCCAGTGGCGCCGATGGTCTCATTTGCAGGAACTGCCGCGGTGGGGCACTCTCTTGCTTTGTCTCACCACCTCACGAAGGGCAGGGCCTTTGGATGACAGACGTGACCGAACCCGAGTCCATGCTGCGCTCGCGGCAGGGCAGCGAGAGCAATGGCGCTACCCGTGAGCGCAACGAACGTGAAATTCTCGAGGCCGCCGAGCGGGTCTTTGCCCAGTACGGTTACCGTGGCGCCAGCGTACAGGCCATCGCCGAGGAGGCGGGGCTACCCAAGTCCAACGTGCTCTACTACATGGGCAACAAGCGCGGTCTCTACGTGCGGCTGCTGGAACGCATGATGGCGCGCTGGAATGCCTTGCTCGACGACATCAGCGTAGAGGACGATCCGGCAGAGGTGCTGGAGGCGTTCATTCGCAGCAAGATGCAGCTCTCCCGCCAGCACCCGGAAGGGTCGCGCCTGTTCGCCGCGGAGATACTTGGCGGTGCGCCTTTCCTGCAGGGCTATCTGCGTGGCGAGCTGCGCCAGTGGGTGCAGACCCGGGCGCGAATCTTCGAGCAGTGGGCCGAGCGGGGTCTGATGGATCCGGTCGATCCGGTATGGCTGATCTTCCTGATCTGGTCGGCCACCCAGCACTACGCCGACTTCGAGGCCCAGGTGCTGGGCATTACCGGCAAGGACGAGATCAGCGATGCCGACGTCGAGCGCATCACCCGGTTCCTGACCCAGGTGATCCTCAAGGGCTGTGGGGTGAGGCCGCCTGGCAGCGAATGAAGACTGGACGTCGTGGAAAAGGTACAGCGAGGCAGTCAGCGTGCTGAAGCCAAGAGGACTCTAAGCCAACAACAGGTCGAGAGGAAGCTGGCAAAGTGGCTCGAGCGCTAGCCTGGTCTCCAGAAGCGCTCGAGGATCTGGAGCTCTGCAGGGCTTAGCGGATCTCGCTCGGATGCTCCCTGCTGTCTGTGTCGGCCACGGAAGCCGGGGCGTTGGACGCTTCTGGATGCAGCCCCTCGGCCACTTCCAGGTCGTAGAGCCGGGTGGTGGGGCCATCGGGGCGGCAGCGCTCCTTCACTAGTGGGTGCCACTGGTTGCGGGCGGCACGCTGGCGGGCGTATTTGGCAGTTAGGTCACGGAGGAAGAAGCACGGGTAAAACAAGGCGAGTCCGAAAATTAGTATAGCTGCACGTGAGGGAGGTGTTACTCCTTCTCTTACTGACTCTCGATAGCCTTTCAGGTTTAACGTGGCCTTCTTTTGCCTACTTCGATAACCCTTCAGCACCTCCTCGCGGTTGGAGGTCACTTGCGGATTCCCCTGCTCATCGAACCAGGGGCCCTTCTCCATATAGCAGCGCAGGTACTCCCAGAACATGCCCTGGGTTTCCGCAGTGCGCCCCATGGGCAGGTTGAGGCGCAGGGCGATTACCTCCTCCGGGCACCCATGGCGCTGCAGCAGCAATTCCAGCGGGGTCTCGGTCATGGCCCCGGCGTGGTGGGTCACCGTGCGGGCCTCCTGCATCCAGGCCACCGCCTCGTCCCAGGGCACATGGTAGAGCTTGTCCTTGTCCTGGAAGTAGACCTCCCGGGTGCGGCGGTTGAAGCGGATGGGAGACGAGGAGGGCCAGAAGACCTCCAGCAGAAAAACCGCCAACGTAATGCCAAACATTATAGCGGCGGTCGTGAAGACGTAGAGCGCACCCTCCCAATCCTGAAAAATAACAGGCGACATAAGCAACACACCGTAAAACGCCCCCATCCCCCAGACGCCGGTCAACATGCCCTTGCCTTCTTCGGCGCCACTGGAGATGTCCAGGTAGTGCTCGGTCTGCTCCTGCACCTCGCCCAGTTGCATGGGCTGCCGGGCCGCCCGGCGCTTGGGCGACAGCACGATGACGTCATCGGCGAGGCCCAGCCGCTGGGAGAGGTCGGCGAAGAAATTCCGGATGCTCTGCATGGTCTACCGCATCGCCCAACCAGACAGTTGCTCGCGTGGATGTGGCTCTGTTGCTTGGGCTGCAGACTCTTCCCTTGGATGATCGATACCACGATACGTCATAAATCGATACCCGCCGGTAATTTGGCTGGGTTGGTGATTTCGATAGTTCATTTCCTCCGGCTGCTTATCATGCAGCCCATAAGAAAATAGCAGGTCAACTGGCTCCGGCAGTACAGGTGGTGACACCTCACGAGTCCACTGATACCAACTTTCCGCCAGAATACGATTTTCTCCAAGCACAGCTCTTGCGTGACGCCGAGTATTGCCATCTGGCGAGTTAAAGCGCCTACGTATATAGATAGCTTCGCTATCGACTTGTTCAAGCCATCCCCAAGATTTCTTAAGTTCTTCTCGTGCTGCATCGATTTCCCCACGCTCGACCTCTTCAAGCTGCCACTGTTCACGACTACCCATGACGGATGCAGCTACGGCCCCTATGGTACGGTTGTAGTAGCGGTTGGGAAGCGCATCTTCCCGGTTTTCCAGTATTGCCAAAGTTTCGCTATAGTTTCGGTAACGCTGTGCCAACCAGGCCAAGTAAGTTAACGTATGAAAACGGAAATTATCCCCTGTCGGCCAACTGTGGCTCGCTGTCTCGCGTTGGTAATGCCTGGCCAGAGCCAGCAATGAATAACTTTCAATTCGATCATTGAGCTCGAAGAGTTGGGCAGTCATGACGTCTCTTTCACGTAGACGTTCCAAGGGTGGATAAGAAACGCCTGAACTCATCGCCTGGCGGTACATTCGGTGTAATGCAGCTCGAGAGAGCTCGGCACTGATTTTTTGTTCGTCAGCAACCAGACCACCACCGATATCTTCGCTGATACCTGGGCAAAGCTCTTCTCGCCATTGAGGGTTCCTCCCGCCCAAAGGGCGACAACGGCGATAATAGCGTCGCTCGTGAGCAGCGATAAGATGCAGAGCACGCTGGCATCCTGGGTGTAAAGGGCCGCCATCGTCAAGCACGGGTGTCAGGGGATGGAACCAGTCGAGCGGTCCCATCTCGGGGTGTGTACGATCTACACAGTCTAGCAAGCCGACAAATATGACCTTGACTTCGGTGCCAGCATAGAAATAGCCGCTTCCTTCTTTCTCACACACATTATCCAGTAATTCTCGTACAAAGGCCTTGGCTATGGCGGCACCAAAGTCGAAACCATAAACGGAAACGCGGATTTGAGCCAGAGACAACTGGCTCCCTTGTTTCACGTCGTTCACGCTTTGTTGAAAGTCGCGAATAGCAGCCGACTGACGTGTATGGGAGCCACTCATCAGAACACTGGCAACAATAGAGTTATCCCGGATAGGCGAAAAGGCCTCAGCCCCTGTGCGTACAACAGAGTCTCTAGCCTGCTTGACCCAGTTCCAAGGCCGAGTGATAGATCCCTTGAATGAACGGCCAAATACCTCCCACCAACGCCCTCTTTGGTTGCCGGATGCGACATCTTTTGCGGCATCGATAGCGCTGTCCCTTAACTGGCCATCACGAGTAGTCTCAGCTTCACTTGGCGCGCGATGGAAAGCACCTGTCAAGTTCTCTGAAAGACTTGCTTCGAAAGGTGTGCCCAGGCCGGAATAATAGTGCTTGCGATAAGAAGAGCCGAAGCTATCATCCCTCCTCCAAAAGTGGGCAAGAAACATTTTTCCGATATTGCTGACTCTTCCCTCGAGAAGGTCTTGATCGAGACTTCGTCCCGTTCCATCAAAGAAAAACCAATATCTAAATTCTTTTCGCACTGAGCGCCCAATACGGCACCAAGCTTATTTTCCGCTCGCGAGCTAAGCGATTGAAGACAGGAAATTTCATTCTGACCAATCATCTTCCATATTCCCTACGGTAATATTCCAGCTTTGGCGATCTGATATTTTCACTCCAGACAAGATCAACTTTATTGCCAGGCAAAAAGTGCACATGCAAGTATTGATCTCCGCGGGAATGCTCAGGCATGGGAAGTGTTGCACTGTGCCGTTCAGCCTCCATACCTGCTCGCTCTTGCTCGCTGGTCATACTAAGAATCCAAACGACTTCAGCCGTGTCGTCTTTGAAAGACCAGCAGCATGTTGTTCCGCCATCCCCTCCCCAGTTTCCATTAACCCAGTAACTGAAAATAGGACGATCAGTGTGATTGTATCCGGCAAGACTTCCGCTGACCGAACTAGGGAAAAATGCTTGCCAACCCAAAGCTATCACAATTGCTCCGGATAATACGACCTTCAACCAGGCAGGAATTAGACGGTAGAGGCGTCTAATAGCCATATTGGCAAGCATCAGATTGGCTCTCCATAATTCTTTTCAAGGAGTTCTAATAGCGGAACATCTCCGCTTGCGGCTTGTTGTAACAAAATATGCATACCTTCCTCCTGCCAAACGGCATCTCCTTGGCTTAGCTGCAGATAAGCATACGTTCGTCGGTCTGACCGACGCGTCAAACCAAAAAAATCAGCCTTTTCTAACACTTGTCCAACCAGGCGGGGTCGATCACATTCGCAGACATTTCCAAAGATATCAGGCGTGGTTTCAAGCAACTCTGTCGTTAGCGTCATGACTTCAGCATCCCCGTGTAAGGATAGCCAAAGCTCATGATTGACCTTTAGTGACCATGGTTTGGGGAAGTCTACGCTTGGTAATCCATCCAGCGCAGCCCACTCCTTCTCCTCATTGCGGTACCACCAACGTTGGACGCTGCCAAACAACCCATCACGGCACTCTTCTGGCGCTGATGCATGCAGCTGTTCGATAACCTCAGGCAGATAAAAGCGTAGCAGAGCGCGCGCTCCCTCAGGACTTTCGACCACCATGCCTGGAGCTAGCTGAAGAGCTAGTTGCTCCCCTGTAAGCTCGCTCTCGAGCCACGCATGCAGAGCACAGTGTATGGCTTCGAGGTTGTGCCATGCGCTTAGGTGAGCGTCGTTGACTTCAAGCAGCCATGGGCCTTCACGCTTCAGGTGGGGCTGAGCATCGTCATCGATCAGAGGCCAGTAATCACTCCTTCCTGCGTATGTTTCGAAAAGAGTGGTGCGTACTGCTGGCGCTAGAGCAGCCAGTTCGACCAGCGCGTAACGCTTCAAATTATTGGGCTGCGTTGCATCCAGCCACACGCCTGGAATCCAGCGACCGCTCATCCATTACCCTCCGGAATGGCATGCTGCCCTTCTGTGACAGCTTTTTTCCAGCACTCTTCGCAGACCTCGGGGATTTTGAGCCGAGTCGTCAACATTGCATCATGAGCGGCACCTTCAATCCTATCATGCACCTCCGGCACCGCCCTGCCCGGCAGCAGCGGCGCTTCCACCGCCTGGCCGGAACCGGAGCCGGGGCTGCCGCCGGCGTTGATCTTGACCTTGGGGCCGACCAGGGTGACGCCGCCGCCGTCGAGCTTGAGGAAGCTGCCGCCGGCATTCAGCGTCATTTCGCTGCCGGCTTCGAGCACCGCCTTGTGGCCGGCCTTAATGTGCAGCTCGCGGCCGCACTCGCTGAGCCAGGCCTGGCCGGCCTTGAGGTGCAACGTGCCCTGTACCGTGAGGTGCTGGTTGGCAACGGTCTGCTCGTGGCGGGTGCCGCGCACGGTGTGGTGCTCGTCGCCGTCGATCTCAGTGAGGCGGTCGTGGTGCACGGTGAGGAAGCTGTCGTGGCCGATCTCTTCGGTGCGGTCGTTGTGGGTCAGCAGCTCCAGGTCCTTCTGGGCGTGCAACCAGATCTGCTCTTCGCCGGCCTGGTCCTCGAAGCGAAGTTCGTTAAATCCTTCGCCCTTGTGACTCTGGGTGCGGATGACGGTGCGGGTCTTGTGCTCGGGCAGTGCGTAGGGCGGCGTGTTGACGGCGTGGTAAGTGCGCCCGGTGATCAGCGGCTGGTCCGGATCGCCCTCGAGGAACGAAATCACCACCTCATGCCCGATCCGCGGAATGGCCATGCTACCGTAGCCGCCGCCGGCCCAGCCTTGGGACACACGCACCCAGGCGCTGGCCGTTTCATTCGGCTCGGCGTAGCGATCCCAGGGGAACTGCACCTTGACCCGGCCGTGCTCGTCGCAGTAGATCTCCTCGCCCTCGGGGCCGACGACGAAGGCGATCTGCGGGCCGTCGATGCGGGGCTTGGGGTTGGGCTGGGGGCGCCAGGCCTGGTCGGCGGGCATCAGCACCAGTTCGTTGTCGAACTTGGTCATGCCCTCCGAGCCTGCCCGACCCCGCAGGCCTAAACCCGCCGCATCACCTTGGGTGACACCGTCCTCTTCCAGGGCCTGGGGCTGGCTGCCGGTATGCTTGACCTTGACCACCTGCCAGTCGCGGTTGAGTTCATCGAGGTCGTGGTCGGTGAGGGTGAATTTGACCCCCGGGGCGAGCTCGGGCAGGTCGCTCTCGGCGGCGCAGGTCAGGGCGTCGCTTCTCAGGTGTTCGAGGCGAATGCGGGTGAAGGCCTGGCCGGAGGCGTCGGCCTTGTAGCGCCCGGGGTAGTCAAAATGCTCGTACTCTCCATCACCGACGCCACGCTGACCGTGCTCTTCCAGGCCGTCAGCAGTGTATTCATGTAACTGAGCATAGGCCGGGTTCTTGAACGAGGTGTCCTTGAGCGTGACCGAGGCCGGGGCGACCCGAGCGAGCTGCTCGAGCTTGCGCACGTGGCGGCTCGGCGGGGTGCCGCCGGCACGGCCGTGGTAGGTACGCTCGCCCAGGTGGGCCAGCACCTGGGGCGCGTCGGCGAACACCAGGCGATGGGCGCCGTTCGGCGCATCCTCGCCTGTCTCGAAGAACTCGTGAAAGTAGAACAGCCCTTCCTCGGCGGCCAGGCGCTCGACGAAGGCGAGATCGGTTTCCCGGTACTGAACGAGGAACTCTCTTTGCTGCGGTTCGCGGGTGGCGGCGAAGGCGATATCGGTGAGGCCGCGCTCGTCGCACAGGGTATTGATGACCGTGAGCGGCGAGACCTCCTGGAAGATGCGCGAGTTGTGGCGCAGGCCAAGGCGCCATAGCGCGGGGCGGGCGACCAGCGAGTAGATCGTGCGGCGGTGGCCGCGATCGCCACGACCGAACTCGGTGACGATGGCGTGTACCCGGCGCAGCGCCTCGCCGTCCTGCCAAATGGTCAGGCTCACCGGGCGGTCGAGCAGTTCGGTGGCGGAGAGGCTGCCGTCGCGGCTGGCGAAGCGCAGCGTGAGGGTGAAGGGCGCGGAGAGCGCCTCCTCCAGGGTGAAGTCGATCACCGCCAGCTCGGCCGTTTCGGCCCCGGCGAGTGCAAGGGTGAACTGGAGTCCGGTCTGGTTGGCCAAGCTTCCCTCCTGGAAGATGAATGTGGGATGAGTCAGCGCGACGGTGGAACGCGCCGAGACAGCAGGTTACGTGCCGTATCCGACAAGACAAGAGCGAAACGGCACAAAAGCGCACGAAGCGGCAAAGACTGACAGCCCGTGTCGGCAATGTCTTACAAACCCCCGCCCGGCGAGCGGGCGGGGGTATCAGGCACTAGACGATCAGGCCTCGGACGGGGCGCGCCAGTCGTCGGAACCGGAGGTGCCGGCGACGGTGTGTTCCCAGTCGATCTTGCGGTAGGCCAGGGAGACGTCCATCAGCTGAGTGAACTCGGCCTTGGTGGCGTCCTGGGCGTGCGGCATGCGCAGGTTGATGTCGACGATGGTGGCGTCGGTCAGGGTGGTGGTGAAGAAGTGCTCCTGCTTGCCCTCGACGGAGGTGCGGTACCACTTCAGTTCCACGTTCGGCAGCATCTCGCCGGAGGCCAGGGCGTTGTACATCAGCGGCACGGCCTTGTTCAGGGCCACGGTGAAGACGAACGGCTTGTGGGCGCGCTGGCCGGAAGGCTGGCCGGACTGCGGGTCGGTGGGCACGGTCACGACGTGCTTGAACTCCTGGACCAGCATTTCGTCCTCGTGGCCTTCCACGTAGATGTTGCCCACGGAGTCCGGGGTGAAGGCACCGGCGGTGATGTTGCCCTGGGTCTGGCCTTCGATGCTGATATAGCAGGGAGTCGGCATGGTCTGCTCCTTGACGATGTGAATGAAATGTCCCGATGGACGGTGCATAAGGAGCAGGAAGCGTGCCGGATATGAGAAACACAAGAAAAAACAAAGCGATCAGGGATTTTGCACTACCAGGCCTAAATAGAATTAGGCAACAAGTTGCCCAGAGCGGGCAAGATCTTGCCCGGCCGGGCAATAAATTGCCTAATTGCAATTTGGTTTTGGCCTTGAAAACCTAGGCAGCGTCATGCCCGGGATGGGGGAAGCGAATATTCGTGAGCGCTTCCCTCAATAGGTGTCAGGCTCCCTCGGCAATGCCAGGCTGATCGCCACCGTCGCCATGAGCATGGCGCTCGACACCCACAGCGTGGCGCTGAGGCCGCCGGTCATGTAGAGCCAACCGGAGAGCAGGGTGCCGATCAGCCGGCCCATGGCGTTGGCCATGTAGTAGAAGCCCACGTCCAGCGAGACCCCGTCCGAGCGCGCCATGCGCACGATCAGGAAGCTGTGCAGGCTGGAGTTCACCGCGAACACCGCGCCGAACAGCAACAGCCCGCCCAGCAGTACCACGTGCGGCAGCCACTCCAGACCTTGTACTTGAAGGCCAAGCGCGATCAGTGCCGGTAGCGCCGCCAGCGCCGCGGCCCAGGCAATGGCGGCGCTGCGTCCCGCCGTGCGCCCGGTGATGCGTGGTGCCACCGCCTGCACCGCCCCGTAGCCGATCACCCACAGCGCCAGAAAGCCGCCGACCCGCCAATGGTCCCAGCCGAACTGAGTGGCGAGGAATACCGGCAGCGCCACCACGAACCACACGTCGCGGGCACCGAACAGGAACATGCGCGCCGCCGAGAGAATGTTGATCGCCCGGCTCTTGGAGAGAATCTCGCGGAACTTGGGCTTGGCCTTGGCGCGGCCCAGGTCGGCGTCGAGGCGCAGCAGCGAGAGGCCGAGCACGCCGGCGAGCATCAGCGCCATGGCCAGTATCGCGCCCTGGAAACCGATCAGCGTGAGCAGCAATCCGCCGAGAAAGAACCCCACCCCCTTGAGTGCGTTCTTCGAGCCGGTGAGCAGCGCCACCCAGCGGTAGAGCGAGGTGTGCCCCTCGTCGCCCGCCGGCACCAGCCCCTTGATCGCGCTCTTGGCGCTCATCTTGTTGAGGTCCTTGGCGATGCCCGAGAGCGCCTGGGCCGCCATCACCCAGGGCACCGTGAGCCAGGCCGTGGGAAGGAGCAGCATGGCCAGGGCGACGATCTGCAAGCCCAGCCCCAGGTTCATGGTGCGGTTGAGCCCCAGCCGCGCGCCCAGCCAGCCGCCCACCAGGTTGGTCACCACGCCGAAGAACTCGTAGAACAGGAACAGCAGCGCCACTTCCAGCGCCGAATAGCCGAGCTGGTGGAAGTAGAGCACCACCAGCATGCGCAGGGCGCCGTCGGTGAGCGTGAAGCCCCAGTAGTTGCCGGTCACCAGCAGATACTGGCGAACCTCGCGGGGCAGGGCGGCAACGCGGGCGATCATTCTTTGTCGCTCTCGACCCCGGCGGCTTTCCCCACCTTGGCGGCCAGCTCCGCGGTGCGGCAGGCGTAGCCGTACTCGTTGTCGTACCAGGCGTAGAGCTTCACCTGGGTGCCGGCCACCACCATGGTGGAGAGGGCGTCGACGATGGAGCTGCGCGGGTCGCTGCGGTAGTCGATGGAGACCAGCGGGCGCTCCTCATAGCCCAGGATGCCGGCCAGTTCGCCCTCGGCGGCCTGTTTCAACAGCGCGTTGACCTCCTCGACGGTGGTCTCGCGCTGTACCTCGAAGACCATGTCGGTGAGCGAGGCGTTGGCCAGCGGCACGCGCACGGCGTGGCCGTTCAGCTTGCCCTCGAGTTCAGGGAAGATGGCAGTGATCGCCTTGGCCGAGCCGGTGGTGGTGGGGATCAGGCTCATGCCGCAGGCCCGGGCCCGGCGAAGATCCTTGTGCGGGCTATCCAGGATCACCTGGGTGTTGGTGATGTCGTGAATGGTGGTCATCGAGCCGTGGCGAATGCCGAGCCGCTCGTGGATCACCTTGACCACCGGCGCCAGGCAGTTGGTGGTGCAGCTCGCCGCGGTGACGATGCGGTGGCTGGCGGGATCGAAGAGGTGGTCGTTGACCCCCATCACCACGTTGAGCACGCCTTCCTCCTTCACCGGCGCGCTGACCACCACGCGCTTCACGCCCTGGTCCAGGTAACCCTGGAGCTTGGCGCTCGTCTTCATCTTGCCCGAGCACTCGATCACCACGTCGCAGTCGGACCAGTCGGTGTCGGCGATCTCGCGGTTGGTGCTGAAGGCGATGCGCTTGCCGGCCACTTCGATGGCGTCCTCAGTCGACGTGATATCATCGCCGCCGCCGCTCCATTGGCCATGCACCGAGTCGAACTGCAGCAGGTGGGCGAAGGTGGCGGCATCGCCGCCCGGGTCGTTGATGCGCACGAACTCTAGGTCCGGATTGGTCCAGCCGGCGCGCAGCGCCAGGCGGCCAATCCGACCGAAACCGTTGATGCCGATACGGAGGGTCATGTCGGGGCTCCATTCTTGAGAGCGAGTCGGGGGTGTGAACGTCGTGTGGCGAAATATATGGCAAATCGTATATGAAGCGAGATGACAATTCGATGACATCAGCCGGCGAACTACCCATCGATGCCCAACTGCCGTCGATCCGCCAGGCGCTTGCCGGCCATTCCCGTGCGCTGCTCGTCGCCGAACCCGGGGCGGGCAAGACCACCCGGGTGCCGCTGGCGTTGCTGAACGAAGCCTGGTGCCTGGGCGAGCGCGGCGCAGGCCGCCTGCTGCTGCTGGAGCCGCGACGGGTGGCCGCCCGCCTGGCCGCCGGCTTCATGGCGGAAAGCCTGGGCGAAAGAGTAGGAGAGACCGTGGGCTACCGCATGCGCGGCGAGAGCCGGGTAGGGCCCAACACGCGGCTCGAGGTGGTCACCCAGGGGGTGCTGACGCGGATGCTGCAGGACGACCCGCTGCTAGACGGGGTGAGCGGCATCGTCTTCGACGAGTTTCACGAGCGCAGCCTGGAGGCCGACCTGGGGCTGGCCCTGGCGCTGGATGCCCAGTCGGTGCGTGACGATCTGCGCCTGCTGGTGATGTCGGCCACCCTCGACGTCGAGGCCCTGCTCGGCGTGCTCGGTGAAGCCACGCTGCTGCTCGAGAGCCAGGGGCGCAGCTTCCCGGTGGAGACCCGCTATCGTCCGCTCAACTTTCGCTCCAGCTCCAACTCCAACTCCAACTCCAGCTCTCGCGACGACGCCGCAAGCCAGCAGGCTATAGCGGTAGGGGAGGCCCTTGCCCTGAGCGAAGGCGATGCCCTGGTGTTCCTGCCCGGGGTGGCCGAGATTCGCCGCCTGGCGCGTGAGCTGGCCAGCCGTCGGCCCGAACTGGCGGTGCGCGAGCTGCACGGGCGGCTGCCGCTGGAGGAGCAGCGCCGCGCCCTGAAACCCGAGCCCGACGGTCGGCGGCGCGTGGTGCTCTCCACCGCCATCGCCGAATCCAGCGTCACCGTGGATGGCGTACGCATCGTCATCGATGCTGGCCAGGAGCGGGTGCCGGTGTTCCAGCCGCGTAGCGGGCTCAGCCGGCTGGAGACCCGTCGCGTCAACCGTGCCAGCGCCGACCAGCGTCGCGGCCGGGCCGGGCGTCAGGGGCCGGGGCTTTGCCTGCGACTGTGGGCCGAGGAGCAGCCGCTGCCGGCCCACGGCGAGCCCGAGATACTGCAGGCCGACCTCGCTCCGCTGGCCTTCGAGCTGGCCCGCTGGGGCATCGTCGATCCGGCCGGGCTGGCCTGGATCACGCCACCTCCCGCCGGGGCGCTGGCGGCGGGGCGCCGCCTGCTGCAGCGGCTCGGTCTGATGGACGACGGCTTCCTGCTCACCGAGCTGGGCCGCGGCTGCGTACGCTGGCCCACCCATCCGCGCCTGACGGCGATGCTGGAGCGTGCCGGCGAACTCGACGCCGTGCCGCTGGCCTGTGCCCTGGTGGCGGCGCTGGAGGGGCGAGACCTCGACGGAGAACAGGATCTGGAGCGCACGCTGCAGGCCCGCCTGGCGCAGCCCGCCGATCACCGTCAATGGCAGCGCGAGGCCCAGCGCCTGGCCCGGATTGGCGGCGTGAGTCTGGAAGTGCCGACCCTGGCGCCGTTGGGAGAGCTGCTGGCGCTGGCCTATCCGGACCGGGTGGCGCAGCGTATCCAACACGACGCCGGGCCGGGACGCTTTCGCCTGGCGTCGGGCGGGCTGGCGACGCTGCCGGAACGCCATTCGCTGGCCCATGCGGAGCTGCTGGTGGCCGCCGATCTCGACGGCCAGGCCAGCGGGGCGCGCATCTTTCGCGGCGTGGCCATCGAGCGGGCGCGGCTCGAGGCGCTGTTTCCCGAAACACGAGAGTGGCGGGCGAGCCTGGAGTGGTCGGACGAGCAGGGGCGCCTGATCGGCGAGCAGGTACGCGGCCTGGGGGCGGTAGTGCTCGAGCGCAAGCCGCTTTCGTCGCTGCCGCCGGAGGCGGTGCGCCAGGCGTTGCTCGACGCCCTGCGACGTCGCGGCGAGCTGCCCTTCGACGACAGCGCCGAGCAGCTGCGCGGCAGGGTAGCGCTGCTGCGCCAGGAGTTGGGCTCTCGGGGGATCAAGACTGTGATGATGAGCAGGATTGGCCCGACTGGTCGTTGCCGGCGCTGCTCGACGATCTCGACGCCTGGCTGGGGCCGCACCTCGACGGTGTCAGAAGCCTCGACGCGGTGGCGCGGCTGCCGCTGGGCCGCTTTCTGTTGGATAGCCTCGACTGGTCGCTGCGCAGCCGCCTCGATGCGCTGGCGCCGGAGCGTCTCGAAGTACCCAGCGGCTCCCGGATTCGCCTCGACTACACGCCGTGCCTGGAGGGCCGGGCGCCGGTGCTGGCGGTGAAGCTGCAGGAGACCTTCGGCTGGCGGGAGTCGCCGCGTGTCGCCGAAGGGCGCGTGGCGGTGCTGCTGCACCTGCTCTCGCCGGCGCGGCGTCCGCTGCAGGTCACGGCGGATCTCGCTAGCTTCTGGGCCAACGGCTACCCCGAGGTACGCCGCGAGATGCGCGGCCGCTACCCCAAGCACCCCTGGCCGGAGGACCCCACCACTGCCGAGGCCACCGCCCGCACCAAGCGACGCTCCTGATCAATTGGCGGCGGGAGCGGTCGCGACACGATCGGCATCGTCTTCCGTGTGTGCCTGCCGTCGACGCAGAACCCACTTCTCGGCCTCCACGATCAGGTAGACGGCGACACTGGCGACGACGATAGCTCCCCAATGGCTCAACGTGAGGCCCTCAATGCCGAACACCAGCTGCATGAAGGGCAGGTAGGTCCAACCCAGCTGCACCACGACGACCAGCGCGATCGCCAGCAGCACCGGGCGGCTGCCGAACAGGCCCGACAGCGAGAGTGTGTTGTTGAGCAGGTAGCGGCTGTTGATGAGATAGGCGATTTCCCCGGCCACCAGCATGTTCACCGCTCCGCTGCGGGCCTGTTCGGCGCTGCCGCCCTGGCCGTACAGGATCCAGCTGAAAATGGCGAACACGCACACGACCAGCAGGATCGAGACGAAGATGACCCGCCATAGCATGAACAGGTCGAGCAATGGCGCATGGGGATCGCGGGGCTTGCGCTGCATCACGTTGTCCTCGGCATGCTCGAATACCAGGGCAATGCCGAGGGTGACGGCCGTGATCATGTTGACCCACAGCACCTGAAGGCCGGTGATCGGCAGGGTGATGCCGGCGAGAATGGCAAGAAGAATGGCCAGGCTCTCGGCACCGTTGGTCGGCAAAATGAAGGTGGTGGTCTTGCGGATATTGTCGTAGACCTTGCGGCCTTCGCCCACGGCGGCCACGATCGTGGCGAAATTGTCGTCGGTGAGCACCATCTCGGCGGCTTCCTTGGCCGCCTCGGTACCCTGGACGCCCATGGCCACGCCGACATCGGCACGCTTGAGCGCCGGCCCGTCATTGACCCCGTCGCCGGTCATGGCACAGATGCCGCCGCGCGCCTGCATGGCCTGCACCAGGCGCAGCTTGTGCTCGGGGGCGGCTCGGGCGTAGACGTCGACCTCGGTGATCTCCCGCTCCAGCTCCTCGTCGCCCATGGCCTCGATCTCATGGCCGCTCAGGGCGCGCTCCGTCCGTGCAAAACCCAGTTGATCGGCGATGGCAGTGGCCGTGACGGCGTGATCCCCGGTCACCATCACGGGGCGAATTCCGGCCTTCTGGCAACTGGCGACCGCTTCGATGGCGGCTTCCCGTGGGGGGTCGAGCAGACCCACCAAGCCGAGCAGGATCAGGCCGTGTTCGACATCGTCGTCCTCGAGTTCGCCCGAGACGTCACCGGCTTCCTTTTCGGCCAGGGCCAGCACGCGCAGGCCGCGTGACGAGAGCTCGTGTATTCGCTCTTCCCAAGTGTCGCGGTCGAGTTCGGTATCGCCGTCGGGGCCACGCTCCTTCTCGCACATTTCCAGCAGTCGATCCGGTGCGCCCTTGAGCAGCAGGCGCTTGCCGTCCAGGTCGTTGAGGGTGGCCATGTACTTGCGCTCGGAGTCGAAGGGAATTGCGTCCTCGCGCGGGTGCTGGTCGTTGAGGTCATGGGTATCGAACCCCGCCTTGGCGGCAGCGACGACCAGCGCGCCTTCGGTAGGGTCGCCTGCTATCGACCACTCCTCGTCCTCGTGGCATAGCTCGGCGTCGTTGCACAGTGCGCCCACCTGAAGGAAATGGGTGAGGGCGGGGTAGTCCTCCGGAGAGATTTCCTCGCCGTAGTTCTCCTCGTGCTGTTCGTCTTTACCGTGCGGCTCCTTTTTTTCAGCGCGCTCACCCGACGCGCCGTTTTGCGGGGCAAGGTGGAACTTGCCCTCCGGGGCGAAGCCGATGCCGGAGAGACGAAATTCTCCCTCGGGCAGCCAGATGGCCTGGGCCGTCATCTCGTTGCGGGTGAGGGTGCCGGTCTTGTCGGAGAAGATGGTCGAGATCGAGCCCAGCGTTTCCACCGCGGGCAGACGGCGCACGATAGCGTTCTTGTTGGCCATCGACTGCACGCCCAGGGCCAGTGAGATGGTGACGATGGCTGGCAACCCTTCAGGAATGGCAGCCACGGCAAGCCCGACGCCGGCCATGAACATGTCGGCCCAGGGCTGGTCATGAATCAGTACGCCGATGGCGCCGGTCAGAAACGCGGCGCCAACGATACAGAAGGCGAGGATGCGTCCCGCCCGGTCGAGCTGCTGTACCAGCGGGGTCTGGAGCTGCTCGACACCGCGCAGCATTTCCGAAATGCGCCCGATCTCGGTATGCGAACCGGTCTGCACCACGACCCCCGTGGCGGTGCCCTTGGCCACGATGGTGCCGGCGAACAGCATCGAACTCCGCTCGGCGAGATCGGCCTCCTCGTCGACGGCTTCGTCGGACTTGTCTACCGGGGTGGATTCGCCGGTCAGGGCGGCTTCCTCGGCCTCGAGGCGATTGCTCTCGAGCAGGCGGATATCGGCGGGAACGCGGTCACCGCCTTCGACCCTTACGATATCGCCGGGAACCAGCTCTTCGGCATCGATCTCGCGCTGGTGACCGTCGCGCAGCGCCTTGGCCTTGGGCGAGAGCATGTCGCGAATGCTGTCCAGCGCCTTCTCGGCCTTGCCCTCCTGGATGAAGCCGATCAGGGCGATGATGATCACTACGCCCAGAATCGCCGAGGCGTCGAGAAACTTGCCGAGAAACAGGCTGGCGACCGCCGCCACGATCAGGATCAGCATCAGCACGTTGTTGAACTGGCCCAGCAGCCGGCGCCACCATGGGGTCGCTTCGTCCTGCTGGAGCCGATTGGGGCCGTACCGATCGAACCGCTTGCGCGCCTCCTCGGCCCCTAGGCCTTCCTGGCTGGCATCGAGTCGCTCCAGTGTCTCCTCGGGCGACAGGGCATGCCAGGGCGTTTGTTCCCGCTCGTTTTGCTCGCTCATCCTTGATCTCCTCTAGCTGGGCTCCTGCCCAATGCTTCCTACAGGCGTAGCACAGCTAGCGCTCGGGCGCAGGTGTTCTGGACTGACTGTCGCCGCTACAAGACGCCGTGCCCCGGTGGCGGGTGGCCTCGTCGCGGCGCCGTCGTAGCACCCATTTTTCGAACTCCACGATCAGGAACAAGGCGATGCTGCCCGCTACGATGGCCAGCCAGTGCTGCACGCCGAGGCCTTCGCTGCCGAACACCACCTGCATGAAGGGAAGATACGTCCAGCCCAACTGCAGCAGGACTACCAGTCCGATGGCAAGCCACACTGGACGGCTGCCGAAGATGCCTTGCAGGGAAAGTGCGCTGTTGAGCAGGAAACGGCTGTTGATGAGGTAGGCGGCACTGCCCATGACCAGCATGTTGACGGCGCCGGCACGGGCGAGCTCCTCGCTGCCGCCCTGTGCCAGCAGGATCCAGCTGAACATGCCGAACACGCCCGCCAGCAGCAGTACCGAGACGAATACGACCCGCCATAGCAGGAACAGGTCGAGCAGGGCGGCGGAAGGGTCACGGGGCTGGCGTTGCATGAGGTCGGTCTCGCCTTCCTCGAAAGCCAGTGCCAGGCCCAGGGTCACCGCCACCACCATGTTGACCCATAGCGCCTGTAGCGGGGTTATCGGCAGCAGGGTGCCGGCCAGCACGGCCAACAAGATGGCAAGGCCCTGGCCGCCGTTGGTTGGCAGCAGGAAGGTCACCGTCTTGCGAATGTTGTCGTAGACCTTGCGACCCTCTTCGATGGCTCCGACGATGGTGGCGAAGTTATCGTCGGCCAGCACCATCTCGGCGGCTTCCTTGGCCGCTTCGGTGCCCTGGATGCCCATGGCCACGCCGACATCGGCGCGTTTGAGCGCTGGTCCGTCGTTGACCCCGTCGCCGGTCATCGCGCAGATGCCGCCCCTGGCCTGCATGGCCTTCACCAGGCGCAGCTTGTGTTCCGGTGCGGCCCGGGCGAATACGTCCACTTCGACGATGCAGCGCTCGAGTTCCTCGTCGGACATGGCTTCCACGTCGCGGCCGGTCAGCGCCCGGTCGGTATGGGCGAAGCCGAGCTGCTCGGCAATGGCGCGGGCGGTCACGGCATGGTCGCCGGTGACCATCACCGGGCGAATGCCGGCCTGGAGACAGCGCTTCACCGCCTCGATGGCGGCCTCACGCGGCGGGTCGAGCAGGCCTACCAGGCCCAGCAGCACCAGGCTCTCTTCGGCGTGGCTATCGTTCAGTTCGTCGTCGATGTGGTCGGCTACCTTTTCCGCCAGCGCCAGTACGCGCAGCCCCCGTGAGGAGAGCGCATGAATGCGCTCTTCCCAGGCCGCGTGATCAAGTTCGCCGTCGCCGTCTGCCGTGCGTACCTTGTGGCACATCTCCAGCAGTCGGTCCGGTGCCCCCTTGACCAGCAGGCGCTTGCCTTCCAGCTCGTTGAGCGTGGCCATGTACTTGCGCTCGGACTCGAAGGGGATGGCGTCCCGGCGCGGATGCCGGCAGCGAAGCTCACAGGCGTCGATACCACCCTTGGCGGCTGCCACGACCAGCGCTCCCTCGGTGGGGTCGCCATGAATGGTCCAGCGTCCGTTCTCCTCGGCCAGCTCTGCGTCGTTGCACAGCACGCCGACGGCGAGGAAGTGAGCCAGCGCCGGATGGCCATCCAGCGCGATCTTCTCACCGTCCTCATCGTGTCCGGCGTCGCCGGAAACAAGGTGCAAGCTGCCCTCGGAGCGAAACCGACCCCCGTAAGGCGAAACTCACCCTCGGGTAGCCAGATCGCCTGGGCGGTCATCTCGTTGCGGGTGAGGGTGCCGGTCTTGTCGGAGAAGATGGTCGAGATCGAGCCCAGTGTCTCTACCGCCGGCAGGCGTCGGATGATGGCGTTGCGCCGGGCCATGACCTGGACACCGAGGGCCAGGCTGATGGTGACGATGGCGGGCAGGCCTTCCGGAATGGCGGCCACCGCCAGCCCCACCGCCGCCATGAACATGGCGCTGACGGGTTGATCGTGGACGATCACGCCGATGGCCGCGGTGAGGACCGCAGCGCCCAGGATGAATGCCGCCAGCACGCGGCCAGCCCGGTCGAGCTGTTGCAGCAGCGGCGTCTTGAGCTTCTCCACGCCGCGCAGCATCTCGGAGATGCGGCCGATCTCGGTGCGGGTGCCGGTCTCCACCACCAGTCCTCGGGCGGTACCCTGTACCACGATGGTGCTGGCGTAGGCCATGCTGCTGCGGTCACCGAGATCGGCCGCTTCGCCGATCGCGTCGGTCTGCTTGTCGACCGGCGTGGATTCGCCGGTCAGCGCTGCCTCCTCGGTGCGTAGGCGCTTGGCCTCGAGCAGGCGCAGGTCGGCTGGCACGCGATCGCCGCTCTCCAGCATGACGATGTCGCCGGGAACCAGCGCCTCGGCGTCGATGGTCTGGCGTCGGCCGTTGCGCAGCACTGCCGCCTGGGGCGAGAGCAGGTTGCGGATACCTTCCAGCGCTTGTTCGGCCTTGCCCTCCTGGATGAAGCCGATCAGGGCGATGATGATGACTACCCCGACGATGGCCAGGGCGTCCATCGTATGGCCGAGGCCAAGGCTGGCTACCGCCGCCAGCAGCAGAATGATCATCAGGATGTTGTTGAACTGCTCCAGCAGGCGCTTCCACCAGGGGCGCCCCTTCGCTTGTTGCAGCCGGTTGGGGCCATAACGCTCCAGGCGTGACGCCGCCTGTTCGTCATCGATGCCATTGCGGTCGCACTCGAGTCGATGGAGGACATCTTCTTCGCTGAGCGCATGCCAGGCGGTACGGGGAGCGATTTGACGTTCAGGCATTCCCTTACCTCCGAGAACGTGAGAGGGACAACGCCAGATGTATCACACACCCATGTTGCAATGCAGTGATCCAGGGCAAGGAACGTGTTCCAAGCCCGCGCGGGATCGGGTCAATGCGCGACGTAGGGGCGACATCGCGGCGACAGCGAGGTGGCGAGGGCTTGCGTTATGATGGTGGCTCGTTCGGTACGAGAGAGCCAATGACTTCGCTTCGAGAGATGCGCTGCCCTTGCGGTAGCCTATTGCCGCTGGCCGCCTGCTGCGACCGCTTTCATGCCGGCGAGCCGGCGCCCACTCCGGAAGCGCTGATGCGCTCACGCTATAGCGCCTTCGCCCTTGGCCTTGACGACTACCTGCAGACGACCTGGCATGCCAGCACGCGCCCGCCCGCACTGGACCCCGACGCCTCGACACGCTGGGTGCGCCTGGAGGTGCTGGATCATGGGCAGGACGGCGATCGGGGCCGCGTGCACTTTCGGGCGACCTTCCGCGAGGGCCGGCGCTGGGGCGTGCTGGAGGAGAATTCGCGCTTCGTGCGCGAGGCGGGGCGCTGGTACTACCTGGACGGTACGCCCAGCGTGACCCGCCTCAAGCCGGGCCGCAACGACCCTTGCCCCTGCGGTAGCGGGCGCAAGTTCAAGAGTTGCTGCGGCCTGGGATGATCCCAGTCGGATGAGCCCTGTCAGAGCACCATGGCGGCCAGCCAGCCGAAGGCGATCAGCGGCACGTTGTAGTGCAGGAAGGTCGGCACCACGGTGTCCCAGATGTGGTCGTGCTGGCCGTCGGCGTTGAGCCCGGCGGTGGGGCCGAGGGTCGAATCCGAGGCGGGGGAGCCGGCGTCGCCCAGGGCGGCGGCGGTGCCCACCAGGGCGATGGTGGCCATGGGCGAGAAGCCGAAGCTCAGCGCCAGCGGCACATAGAGTGAAGCGATGATCGGCACCGTGGAGAACGACGAGCCGATGCCCATGGTGATGAACAGGCCGACCAGCAGCATGATCAAGGCGGCCAGGCCCCTGTTGTCGCCGATCAGTTCCGCCGAGCCTTCCACCAGTGCGGGCACCTCGCCGGTGGCCTGCATCACCCCGGCAAAGCCTGCGGCACTGATCATGATGAAACCCACCAGCGCCATCATGCGCATGCCTTCGGTGAAGATGTCGTCCTGTTCGTGCCAGCGGAACACGCCGCTGACCGAGAGCAGGGCGAAGCCGAACAACCCGCCCAGCACCATCGAACCCGAGAGCAACTGGATCGCCACGGTGCCCACCAGCGACGCGCCGAGCACCACCATCTGCCAGGGCGCCAGGTGGCGCGCGGCCTGAGCCGGCGTCTCGTCGCCGTGGGCCAGGTCGCGGTCCTCGTAGCGGCGCGGCCGGCGATAGCTGAACAGTACGGCCACGACCAGCCCCAACGCCATGCCGCCGATGGGCATCAGCATGGCCATGGGCACCATGCCACGGGTGACCTCGAGGCCCAGTTCGGCGCCGCTCTCGTTGAGATTGGTGAGCAGGATGTCGTTGAGGAAGATCGAGCCGAAGCCTACCGGCAGCAGCATGTAGGGCGCGGTGATGCCGAAGGTGATCACGCAGGCGGCCACGCGACGATCCAGGCGCAGGTGATTCATCAGCTTGAGCAGCGGCGGTACCAGTACCGGGATGAAGGCGATATGCACCGGAATCAGGTTCTGCGAACTGACCGCGGTGGCCAGCAGGGCACCGAGCAGGGTGAAGGCGACCCAGCGTCGGCTTGACGGCTGGTCGTCCAGGTGAAGGCCGCGAATGGCCCGATTGGCGAGCAGCTCGGTGATGCCGGAACGTGACAGGGCCACGGCGAAGGCGCCCAGCACGGCGTACGAAAGGGCGATGGTGGCACCGTTGCCCAGCCCCTGGTTGAAGGCATCCATGATGGCGGTCAGCGGCATGCCCGCTACCAGCCCACCGACCAGGCTGGCGGCGATCAGGGCGAAGACGACGGAAACGCGGGCAAGACTCAGGGTGACCATGACCAGGATGGCCAGAACGATGGCATTCATGTGCGGCTCTTGGCTGAATGAACGAATGTCGAGATGAGGGTCAGGCAGAATAAAGCCCCGGGCCGAAGCGCCGGGCAGCATATCTTACCTCAGCCGGGCTGCCGGGTCAGTGGCTCGGCAGCAGTTCCACCGGTACCAGCTCGTTGAGCGTCCGAGAGGCAAGCAGTTGGGTGGCCCGCTCGATGTCGGGGGCGAAGAAGCGGTCACGGTCGTAGTAGGCAACCTCGTTGCGCAGCGCCTGCCTGGCCCGCTCCAGGCGCGGCGTGCTTTCCAGCCGATGGTGATTCGCATCGAGCCGGAAATCGAGCCCCTGGCAGGCGGCCAGCCATTCGATGGCGACGATGCCGCGCACGTTGTCGGCCATCTCCCACAGCCGCTTGCCGGCGGCCGGGGCCATGGAGACGTGATCCTCCTGGTTGGCCGAGGTGGGCAGGCTGTCGACGCTGTGGGGGTGGGCCAGGGCCTTGTTCTCGCTGGCCAGCGCCGCGGCGGTGACCTGGGCGATCATGAAGCCGGAGTTGACCCCGCCGTTCTCCACCAGGAACGGGGGCAGCTGCGACATGTGGGTATCCATCATCAGCGAGACGCGGCGCTCGGTGAGCGAACCGATCTCGGCCAGTGCCAGGGCCAGGTTGTCGGCAGCCATGGCCACCGGCTCGGCATGGAAGTTGCCACCGGAGAGAATGTCGCCTTCGTCGCTGAACACCAGCGGGTTGTCCGATACCGCATTCATCTCGACGGCCAGCACCTCGGCGGCCTGGCGGATCTGGGTCAGCACCGCGCCCATCACCTGGGGCTGGCAGCGCAGCGAGTAGGGGTCCTGCACCTTGTCGCAGTGGGCGTGGGAGTCGCTGATCTCGCTGCGTTCGCCCAGCAGGTGGCGGTAGGCGGCGGCGGCATCGATCTGGCCGCGCTGGCCGCGGGCATCGTGGATGCGGGCATCGAAGGGCGCGCGGGAGCTGAGCGTGGCCTCCACGGTCAGTGCGCCGCATACCGTGGCGGCGGCGTAGAGGTCCTCGGCCTCGAACAGGCCCTTGAGCGCATAGGCGGTAGAGACCTGGGTGCCGTTGAGCAGCGCCAGGCCCTCCTTGGGCGCGAGGCTGAGCGGCTGGAGGCCGGCGATCTCGAGAGCCTGGCGGGCGGGGATCCATTCGCCGCGATGGTGTGCCTTGCCCTCGCCGAGCAGTACCACGCTCATATGCGCCAGCGGCGCCAGGTCGCCGGAAGCACCCACCGAACCCTTGAGCGGAATGTGCGGGTAGACCTCGGCGTTGACCAGGGCGAGCAGGGCGTCGAGTACTTCGCGGCGGATACCTGAGAAGCCTCGCGCCAGGCTGTTGACCTTGAGCACCATGATCAGACGCACCAGGGCGTCTTCCATGGGCTCGCCGACTCCGGTGGCGTGAGATAGCACCAGCGAGCGCTGGAGATCCTTCAGGTGGTCATGGTCGATGCGGGTCTGGGCCAGCAGGCCGAAGCCGGTGTTGATGCCGTAGACGGTGCGATCCTCGGCGACGACGCGATTGACGCAGTCGACGCCGCGTTGGATGGCGGCGTCGGCGCTGTCGGGCAGCGTCACGCGCAGCGGTGCCTCGAAGACCTGGCGCGCCTGGGCCAGGGTCATGCTGCCGGGATTGATACTGAGATTAGACATGTCTGCCTCTTTCCAGGGTACAGGTGGGGGGCAAGTGTGATGAAGGAGGCCTGTCGGGAGGTATCCTGAAGCAAGTGGCGAGCTGTCTGCAGATCTAGATGCAGGGGATGCTCTTCATTATAAAAAGGAACTGCCTCTCGCAGTGCTTTCCAGGCCAACTCGGTGCCTGGGGCGAAGTCCTGGTCTTCGATCAGGTCGAAAGCCTGGGCAGCCAGCAGGTATTCGATGGCAATCACCTGAAAAGCATTGTCGAGGGCCTGGTCCAGCTTCAGGGCGGCACTTTCCCCCAGGCTCAGGTGATCTTCTTGCAGTCCTGAGGTCAGGAAATTATCGGTGACCGCGGGCTGGGCCAGGCGCTTGTTGTCGGCAACCAGCGAGGCTGCCGTGTACTGGGCAATCATCATGCCTGACTTGACCCCGACCTCGTCGGTCAGGAATGGGGGTAGCCGGCTGGTCTGCGGTGTCACGAGTCGATAGGCGCGGCGTTCGGAAATCGAACTCCACTCGCACACGGCGATTGCCAGCAGGTCGCATGCCATGGCTACCGAGGCCCCATGGGGGTTGGCCTGCGACACGACGCGGTAGCCATCCTCCGTCGCAATTACCAGGGGATTGTCAGTCGCCGAATTCAACTCCTGGTCGATTTGCCTGGCGGCATGCGCGAATTGATCGCGACAGGCACCATGCACCTGGGGTATCGAGCGCAGGCTAAGTGCGTCCTGTAGGTGCTGGCCCTGACAGCGTGCGAGTCGCCGGCTGTACTGCAGCAGTTGGTGCAGGTTGTCGCCGACGTGCCGGACTCCCTGATGCCGCTTGAGGCCCGTCACTTGGGGTAGCAGCGCATCCAACTGGCCGCCCAAGGCCTCGAAGCTCATGGCACCGACAATATCGGCCCAGGCAGCCAGACGGGCGGTATCCTCTAGGGCGAGGCAAGCCAGGCCGGTCATGGCCGGAGTACCATTGACCAGGCTCAGACCATCCTTGGGACCGAGGGTCAGTGGAGCCATCCCGATGGCATCCAGCGCCTGTCTGGCCGACATACGTTGGCCGTTGAATTCGACCTCGCCGTGACCAATCAGCACCAGGCCGATGTGTGCCATGTGAGTGAGGTAGCCGACCGAACCCCGTGAGGGCACGATCGGGGTGATCCGTTCGTTCAGCAGATGTAGCAGCCCTTTGACGACTGCAGGGCTGATGCCGGAGTAGCCGTGGCTGTAATTAATAACGGCGCAGCAGATGATTGCCCGGACTTGCTCTGTCCTCAGTGGCGTACCCACGCCACAAGCATGGCTCATCAGCGTGTGGTAGGAGAGTCGCTGCAGCTCGTCTCGCTTGAGCACTACGTCGCAAAGGGCACCCAGGCCGGTATTGATGCCATAGTGCGGCACCGTCGAGGAGGCTATTTCCTCTACGGCCTGGCGCGCTGCGGCGATCCTCTCCCATGCGCCTTGTGATAGCGACAGGAGCGCGCCGTGGCGAGCCACCCGGACCACTTGTTGCCATTCAACCGGCGTTGCGCCGAGTTCAACGCATTCGGCATGCTCATTCACGGGCAGTTTCCGCCAATTGGCCCAGTGCGTCTGGCTGATACTGTTCATGAGCCCCTCGCATAATGAAAGTTTTTACTGCCGCAGCCACGATCAGCGCAAACAGGAACAGCACGGTGAATCCTCCTGCTGCGGCCAGGAACTTAATGCCATCCACACCCTGGGCGCCGCCGCCGAAGGCCACCATGATGTAGGCGATGACGCCGATCGAGAGACCCCAGAGTATCTTCTGCTTGCGGGGCGCCTCTTCATCCGCCGTCATGTTCTTGGTGCAGATGGTAGCGATGGTCGATGACATCGAGTCCGCGGCGGTGGAGAAGGAGATGATCAAGGTCAGGATGGCTAGCGGGATCAGCAGGGCGGACAGCGGCAGGTGTTGTAGAAAGCCCCATAGCCCCGATACCGCGCCGCTATCGGTAACTACTCCGATCAGGTCCAGGGTTCCGTCCATTTGCCACTTGATGGCCGATCCTCCCCAGATGGCGAACCAGATGATGCCGAACGCCGAAGGCAGAATCCAATTGATGACGAGGAATTCGCGCAGTGTCCTACCGTAGGAGATGCGTGCCAGGAACAGCCCCATCAGCGGTGCATAGGCGATCCAGATCGACCAGTCGTACATGGTCCACCAAGTTACCAGAGCCTCGCCTCCCGACTCCTTTGTGTCGAACGACCACAGGAAAAAGTTGTCGAGCCAATAACCCAGGCTGGTCACCGACAGACTGAGGATGTAATTCAGCGGGCCGATAATCAGCAGGATGACAACGAAAGCATAGAAGATGTAGGCATTGATCGACGACAGGAATCGGATGCCGCGCTTGAGCCCGGAGACCGCCGAGGTAATGAAGATGGCGGAAATGATCAACGTAAGGATCAGCCAGGTGGTGGGGTTCGACGCGATGCCGTATTCGACCTCGAGACCGGAGCTGATCAGGGCCAGGCCGGCACCCAGCGACGAGGCGAGCCCCAGAGCGATAGCCAGTATCGAGATGATATCGACCACCGCGCGAACCAAGGGCTTGCGTTCGGTATTGCCAAGAATGGGTAACAGTGTCGACGAGATCGAAAAGCGCTGTTGTCGATTGAAATGCATGTAGCCGATCATCAAGCCGACGATGGAGTACATGGCATAGGGAATGAAACTCCAATTGTGAAAGCTTCTGGCCAACGCAAATATCGCGGCTTTGGCACTGCTGGGCTCGAAGGCTTGATTGCCGATTTCGCCATAGACGTTGCCAAGGTAGATGATCGGCTCGTTGACCGAGTAGGTCACTACGCCCGTGGCGATGCCGCCGGTAAGTGCCATGGCGAATGTCGTTGCCATTGAAAATGTCGGCTTGGCGTTCTCTCCACCTAGCCGAATGTTGCCGGCCTTGGAGAAGAATATGTAGGCAGTAACGCTCAGCGCCGCCACAGCTAACAATTGGTAGAGCCAGCCGAAATCGGAGAGGGATAGGTAGAACAGCTGTCTGGCAACGCTGACTAGCAGCTCGTTATTAGCAAGACCAATGGTGACAGCCAGCAAGATGATGGCAAAGGCTGGAATGAATACGCTTCGGTTCAGACTTTTCTTGATTGGAATTGACATTGGAAGATCCATTATTAGGAATTATTGTCCGGGTGCTGCAAACGTTACCGACATATTGTTGGCATGGCGGTAACGTCAGGTGTCGTGTCAACGGAGCAGGTATGAGAATGAGGTTTACTTGAGCATCGGCAGATCCAACCCATTTTCCCGGGCGCACTGCTTGGCGATATCGTACCCGGCATCGGCGTGGCGCATCACCCCGGTGCCGGGGTCGTTGCGCAATACCCGGCCCAGGCGGGCGTGGGCGTCGTCCGTGCCGTCGGCGACGATCACCACTCCGGCATGCTGGGAGAAGCCCATGCCCACGCCGCCGCCGTGGTGCAGCGAGACCCAGGTGGCGCCGCCGGCGGTGTTGAGCAGGGCGTTGAGCAGCGGCCAGTCGGAGACGGCGTCGGAGCCGTCCAGCATGGCTTCGGTCTCGCGGTTGGGGCTCGCCACCGAGCCGGAGTCGAGGTGGTCGCGACCGATGACCACAGGAGCCTTGAGTTCGCCGTTCTTCACCATCTCGTTGAAGGCCTGGCCGAGGCGGGCGCGATCCTTGAGGCCCACCCAGCAGATGCGCGCCGGCAGCCCCTGGAAGCTGATGCGCTCCTGGGCCATGTCGAGCCAGCGGTGCAGGTGCGGGTCGTCGGGATCAGCTCCTTGACCTTGGCATCGGTCTTGTAGATGTCCTCCGGGTCGCCGGAGAGCGCCGCCCAGCGGAACGGGCCGATACCCTGGCAGAACAGCGGGCGGATGTAGGCTGGCACGAAGCCGGGGAAGTCGAAGGCGTTGACGACGCCTTCTTCCTTGGCCATCTGGCGGATGTTGTTGCCGTAGTCGAAGGTGGGCACGCCCATCTTCTGGAAGTCGAGCATGGCCTGCACGTGCACCGCCATGGACTGTTTGGCGGCCTTGACCACCGCTTCGGGCTCGGCCTTGCCGCGCTCGACGTACTCGTCCCAGCGCCAGCCGGCGGGCAGATAGCCATGCAGCGGGTCGTGGGCGCTGGTCTGGTCGGTGACCATGTCCGGCTTGACGCCACGCTTGACCAGCTCCGGCAGCACCTCGGCAGCGTTACCGCACAGGCCGATGGAGACCGCCTTGCCCTCGGCGGTGTAGCGCTCGAGGCGCGCCAGGGCGTCGTCGAGGTCGTCGGCCTGCTCGTCCAGATAGCGGGTGCGCAGGCGGAAGTCGATGCGCGACTGCTGGCACTCGACGTTGAGCGAACAGGCGCCGGCCAGGCTCGCCGCCAGCGGCTGGGCGCCGCCCATGCCGCCAAGGCCGGCGGTGAGGATCCAGCGGCCGGTGAGGTCGCCGCCGTAGTGCTGGCGCCCGGCCTCGACGAAGGTCTCGTAGGTGCCCTGGACGATGCCCTGGGAGCCGATGTAGATCCACGAGCCTGCGGTCATCTGGCCGTACATCATCAGGCCCTTGCGATCCAGCTCGTTGAAATGTTCCCAGTTGGCCCAGGCCGGTACTAGGTTGGAGTTGGCGATGAGTACCCGCGGGGCGTCCTTGTGGGTCTCGAACACGCCCACCGGCTTGCCGGACTGGATCAGCAGGGTCTGGTGGTCTTCCAGGCGCTTGAGTGTCGCGACGATGGTATCGAAGCACTGCCAGTCGCGGGCCGCGCGGCCGATGCCGCCGTAGACCACCAGGTCCTCGGGGCGCTCGGCGACGTCCGGGTGGAGGTTGTTCATCAGCATGCGCAGCGGCGCTTCGGTCAGCCAACTCTTGCAGTTGAGCGTGCTGCCAGTGGGGGCGGCGATGCGGCGGTTGGGGTCGTGGCGCGGGTCGGTGGCGATCTGGGAGTGGCTGTTCATGGGCGTGTCTTCTCTCGTTACGTGTCGTTTGGCCGTTATGGGCGTTTGGCGTTAGCTTCAGCTATCCAGCGTGAGCTGGTGGATCAGGCGCGCCGCCGCGCGGGCGGTGCGGGTGTCGATGTCGAAACCGGGGTTGAGCTCGGCGATGTCGGCCAGGCGCAGCTTGCCGCTGTCGCGCACCGCTTCGAGCAGCGGCTCGAGCAGCGCCAGCGATACGCCACGGGCGGCGGGCGCGCTGACGCCAGGCGCCTCGGCGGCCGGCAGGACGTCGAGGTCGACCGTCAGGTAGAGGTGGTCGCAGTGCGCCATGAAGCGCTGCAAGTCGCGAACGATGGCGTCCAGGTGCTGCGCCGTGAACTCGCGGTCTTCACGTACCAGCACGCCGAGTTCGCGAGCGCGGGCGAACAGGGCCCGGGTATTGCTGGCTCGGCTGACCCCCAGGCAGGCGTAGCGGAACGGCCAGCCGCGGGCGTGGCACTCGGCGGCGATCTGGGCGAAGGGCGTGCCGGAGGAGGCCGTCCGGCCCGGGTCGCGCAGGTCGAAATGGGCGTCGAGGTTGATGATGCCGACGCGTGGCCGCGCCTCGCCCTGAGCCTTGAGATGGCGGGCCAGGCCCGACCAACTGCCGAAGGCGACTTCATGACCGCCGCCGAGAATCAGCGGCAGGTGCGACGCCGCCAGCAGGGTGGCGACCCGTTCGGCCAGGCGCTGCTGCGCCGCTTCGAGATCGTCGTTGCCATGGCAGTTCACGTCGCCGGCATCAAAGACGGGGGCGGTCCGATGCCAGGCCAGTGGGGCCAGCGCGCGGCGAATGGCACGCGGCCCTTCGGCAGCGCCGATACGACCCTGATTGCGTGCCACTCCGGCGTCGCAGGCGAAGCCGAGCAGGGCGATGCCCGTGCTGGCGCCCCGCTTCAGCGGAGTCATCACTTGGTGCCAGCGCAGGCTGTCGGGTTCCGGGTCCTCGCGTCCGGCCCAGATGGACATGTCGATGGCCGGATCGGCCAGATGTGGATCAGTGCTGGTCTTGACCATGGGTCAGCACTCCCTGGTAGATACGTTGGCGAAGCCGGCCGGGCTGCACGGCATAGGCCAGCTCGGCAGGCGTCTTGGCGTCCCACAGGCACAGGTCCGCCGGGGCACCCTCGGCGATGCGTCCGAGCGATTGCCGATGCAGGCCGAGGGCGCGCGCACCGTGGGCGGTCATGCCGGCCAGGGCCTCGCGGGGTGTCAGGCGGAACAGGGTGCAGGCGAAATTGAGCATCAGCGTCGGCATGAACAGTGGCGAGCTGCCGGGGTTGGCATCGGTGGCGATGGCCATGGGCACGCCGGCCTCACGTAGCGCAGCAATGGGTGGCAGCTGCGTCTCGCGCAGGGTATGGAAGGCGCCGGGCAGCAGCACCGCGACGCTGCCGGCCTCACGCAGGGCGGCGACGCCGGCCTCGTCGAGGTACTCGATATGGTCGGCGGAAAGTGCACCGTGGCGGGCGGCCATGGCGCTGCCGCCCAGGTTCGAGAGCTGCTCGGCATGAGCCTTGATCGGCAGGCCGTGGGCTTCGGCGGCTTCGAAGACGCGCTCGCACTGGGCGACGGAGAAGGCAATCTTCTCGCAGAATACGTCCACGGCATCGGCTAGGCGCTGTTCGGCGGCAGCGGGAATCATCTCGCGGCATACCAGATCGATGTAGCCGTTGCTGTCATCCTTGAATTCTGGCGGCAAGGCATGGGCTCCCAGCAGTGTGGTCACCACCCGCACCGGCAGTGCCTCACCGAGGCGGCGCGCCACGCGCAGCATCTTCAGCTCGTCGGCCACGCTCAGTCCGTAGCCGGACTTGATCTCCACGGTCGTCACGCCTTCGCGCATCAAGGCTTCGAGCCTGGATTTCGCCGCTTGGAAGAGGGCTTCCTCGCTAGCGGCCCGTGTGGCGTGCACCGTGCTCAGTATCCCGCCACCGCGCCGGGCGATCTCCTCGTAGCTGGCACCCTCCAGGCGGCTCTCGAACTCATCGGCCCGCGAGCCGCCGAACACCAGGTGGGTATGGCAGTCGACGAGGCCGGGGGTCAGCACTCCACCCGTCCCTTGCAGCGTGCAGTTTGCGGCTTCGTCGTCGGCGAGCCGGGCGGAAGGCATGACGCGCACGATGCGCCCGCCCTCGACGATGACCGCCATCGGCTCGGGTAGGGTATCCATGCCATCGAACAGTGTGACGTCGCGCCAGAGTCGGCGGATCGGTGGGGACGTGGTCATGGTGGCTCCTGTCATTCGTATTGTATATACATTTAAATCGTCATAGCCGTGAGGTCAAGCCGCTCCCGGCACGACACCGGCGACGAACCGTAGCCAGCTCGCCAATAGGTCCATTAAATTCAATAGAAACAGGAGACTGTTGTTTGACTGCTTAGCAGCGGCGGTGTGGTTTTTAGACTAAAGCATGAGAGGCTTCGGCAAATCGTTTTTGGTGCTTGGTCGAGCTTTATTGTATATACAAATAATCATGTCCCTGCCTACCCGCAGGACAAGCCCCACGACCACAATCACAACGCGAGGAAACGACCATGGCGATACCGGAACCGGCCACCCGCAAATTGCATGGTGGCGCCTGGATCACGGCAGCCAAGCTGTTCGTGCCCAGCGCACTGGGCATCCTGATCTTCTTCGTTCCCGTCACCCTCGGCGGGCGCCAGACCATCCTGCTGGACCATATGGTCACCGCGGCCCGAGGCTTGCTGGGCGAAGCCGCCGGCCTGTATGCGCTGGCGCTGATCCTGGCCGGCGCGGCTTATCCATTGTGGAAGGGGACCTGGAAGCGCAACCTGACCGAACGCATCTTCACCGTGCTGAAGCTGGCCGGCGTGGCGGTAGCCGTGATGGCGCTGACGGGCTGGGGGCCAGCGCTACTGCATGAGCCGGACATGCTGCCGTTCCTGTTCGACAAACTGGTGATACCGGTGGGGTTGATCGTACCGATCGGTGCGGTATTCCTGGCGCTGCTGATCGGCTACGGGCTGCTGGAGCTGGTCGGTGTATTGCTGCAGCCGGTCATGCGGCCGATCTGGCGCACGCCGGGACGCAGTGCCATCGATGCGGTGGCTTCGTTCGTGGGTAGTTACTCGATTGGACTGCTGATTACCAACCGGGTCTACCAGGCGGGGCAGTACTCGGCACGCGAAGCGGCCATCATCGCCACCGGCTTCTCCACGGTTTCGGCGACATTCATGATCATCGTGGCGCGTACCCTGGAGCTGATGAGCGTATGGAATCTCTACTTCTGGTTGACGCTGGCGATCACCTTCGTGGTCACCGCCGTCACCGTCCGCCTGCCGCCGCTCGCTCGAATGGACAATGCCCGGAGCGACGGTGAACCCGAGGCAATACCCGGCAAGCGGCTGGCCACCGCGTGGAAGACCGGCCTGGCAGTGGCGGACAGGGCGCCGGGGCTGCATCGAAGCGTGGCGTTGAACGTGCGGGAAGGGCTGCTAATGGCGATCAGCATCCTGCCGTCGATCATGTCGGTGGGATTGCTTGGGCTGCTGGTGGCCAAGTACACCCCGCTGTTCGAGTGGCTGGGGCTGCTGTTCTACCCCTTCGTGGCGATCTGGGGGCTCGAGGACGGCATGGCACTGGCCCAGGCATCCGCGGCAGGACTGGCAGAAATGTTCCTTCCCGCATTGCTGATGACGGAAGCCGAGTTCGTCGCCCGTTTCGCTGCCGGCGTGGTATCGGTCTCGGCGGTGCTGTTCTTCTCCGCTTCGATTCCCTGCATCCTGGCGACCAGCATTCCGCTCTCGGTAGGGCGCATCGTGGCGGTGTGGTTCCTGCGCGTGGCGTTGAGCCTGATGCTTGCCGTGCCGGCAGGTTACCTGGTCCAGGCCATGAGCGGCGCCTGATCCGACCCAGCTCCGTGGCCGGGCACCCACCCGGTCACGACATTCTGCAACGCTCAGGCGTTGCTGCGGTGCACCGCGGAGCGCAACTTGTAGCGATCGCCCGGATGGATCAGCCGTGCGTAGCTGATCAGGTGCTCGCCCGACCAGGTGCGCCGGATCATGCTCAGGCAGGGTAGCGAGACATCGATCTCCAGGTACTCCGCGGTAACGCTGTCGACCCGTATCGCTTCGACCACGTGCTCGATATCGGTGATGGGGCAGGCCGCCACCAGGACCTCGTTGGGCGTGTGGCGGCTGAAATCGGTCTCCAGGTAATCGGGTACCCAGCGCGGATTGACGAAGCGCTCCTCGAGCTGGATCGGCACGCCGTTCTCACGATGCACGATGCGCGTATGAAAGACTCGGGTCCCGAGGCGAACGCCCAGGCGCAGCGCCACTTCATCGTCGGCGGCAATGGCTTCGGCGAGCAGCACGTCATTGCCGTAACGGTGGCCGCGGCCGCGCACCTCCTCGGCGATGTTGTGTACGTCGACCAGCGACGACTCCGCCTTGCGATCGGTAACGAAGGTGCCGAGCCCCGGCTGGCGAGTCAGGTAGCCCTGCTGCACCAGGTCGCGGATCGCCTTGTTGGCGGTCATGCGGCTGACGCCGAAATCGCGAGCCAGGCGCTCTTCGGGAGGGATCTGGTGATGCGCCGGCCACTCACCGTCGTTGATCTTCCTTAGCAGGTGCTGCTGAATCTGCAGGTAGAGCGGGAGCGTGCTGCCCATGCTGTGCTGAGTCCTTCAGGCAAAAACGAATTGTCTAGGCACCCAGTCTAACCGGATGGCGGAGACAAGGCACCTGCCGCCAGGTATCCATAGCCGCTTCATCTCGCTCATCGATTTGTTCAGCGCTTCCTTAGCCTGACAGGCGCTCGACATGTCCCTCGGAAACCGGGTGTCGCTAATTAAGCGGAATGAAACTTGCCTAGAAACGAAATATAGACAACTTTGATAAAGGGATTACCCAACGGAACGGGTCTATAAAAAAGACGCCGTGGTGGGTTAGGAGTTGTTAATTAAGGAAGAGTGCTGCACAGTTGAAAGTGCGCCCCAATCGCGTGCGTCTCCCCTGACATATCGAGGAGGGCATGCCATGCAGCGCCTCTATTTTCTTACCCCTGACCTGAATACCACTATCAATATCGCCCATGAACTGACCGACCTGGGGTTATCCAAGAAGGAAGTTCATGTGACTGGCCGTGAGTGGCTGAAACTCGAGGAGAACGGCGTTAACAGCGCCTCCCTGCTCCAGACTTCAGATGTGGCACATGCCGCGGTGCGTGGCCTGTTGTTCGGCTTTCCTCTGGGGTGTGTGCTCGGGGTAGTGGTCTACTACGTGCTGGGCGAAGACTTCACCACCGCCGGTATCGCCACCTTGATCATCGCAATGGGCATCTTTGGCGGCCTGTTCGGTGTCTGGACGAGCACCATGGTGGGAGTGTCGGTGCACGACGTGAAGGTCGACAAGTACGAGGAAGAGATCGAGCACGGTGCTTATCTGATGATGGTGGACGTCCCAACGAGCGTGAGTCGATGATCTACTCAGTGATTCATCGCCATCACCCCGAGGTCATCATCGACAAGGTCACGCCGGAAGAGCGCCGACATCATTGCGGAACCGGTATCTAGGAGGACGTCAGACTTGACGCTGATCTGCAATGAAAACCGACTCCCTCGCGATGATCGGTCAAATTCGATGGCCTCCTAGGGCCACGAATCGCCGTTATCGCCGTTCTTTCTACTCCTTGGCCGAAGGAAGGAGACAGTCATGGCTATTGCGGTTGCGGTCATCGCGCTGGCGATGGGGTCGGTACTGTTCTTCTTCTTCAGCCCTTGGTACCTCACGCCGCTGGCCTCCAACTGGGGGACTATCGACGATACCATTACGATCACGCTGTGGGTGACAGGGGCGGTATTCCTGGCCGTCAACCTGTTCCTGGCCTATGTGGTCGTCCGCTATCGATTCAACAGGCGGCGGCGCTCCCAGTACGACCCCGAGAACAAGCGGCTCGAGTTGTGGCTGACCGGCCTGACCACGCTGGGAATCGCTGGCCTGCTAGCTCCCGGACTGCTTGTCTGGGGCTCTTTCGTTTCACCCCCGGAAGATGCCCATGAGGTCGAGGTGGTAGGGCAGCAGTGGCATTGGAGTTTTCGTTTTCCCGGCGAGGATGGCCGATTCGGGACGGTCCACAATCGCCTCATCGACGAGCATAACCCTTTCGGCATGGCCGACGATCCCGCCGGTCAGGACGACATCCTGATCACGACGCCGCATCTCGTCCTGCCTGTCGATCGCCCGGTCAAGATGGTGCTGCGATCCAAGGATGTGCTGCACAACTTCAAGGTGGCCAACTTCCGCGCCAAGATGGATATGGTGCCGGGGCAGACTTCCTACTTCTGGTTCACGCCCACTGTGCTTGGCGAGTATCAGATCGTCTGCGCCCAGCTTTGCGGTATTGCTCATTTCGCCATGCGCGGGCGCATCGAGGTCGTCGAACAGGAGGCCTTCGATGCCTGGCTGAGCGAACGCACTACCCATGCCGAACTTGCCCAGCTGTCACCCGGCGACCCTGAGGCGGGAAGTGAGTTTTATGCCAGCTGTGCCGCCTGTCATGGCCCGGAGGGGCAGGGCAACCAGGCTCTCAATGCGCCGAAGATCGCCGGATTGGATCCCTGGTATCTCGAGCGCCAGCTCGGGCTGTTCCGCTCCGGCGCCCGCGGCAGCCACGAGGACGATACTCATGGCCAGCAAATGCGGCCGTTCGCCACCATGCTGCCCGACCGTCAGGCGATCGCCGACGTGGCGGCCTATATAGGGTCTCTGCCCGACCAGCCCGTTCAGGCCAGCCTTGCCGGTGGCGATCCCGAGCGGGGCGCGCGGCGCTACCGCACCTGCGCCAACTGTCATGGCGAGCAGGGGCAGGGCATACGCGCTACCAATGGGCCACGCCTGGCGGGCCTATCGGACTGGTATCTGGAGCGGCAGCTGCAGAATTTCCGCCAGGGGGTGCGCGGGCGACACCGCGAGGACCCTTATGGCAACCAGATGGTCGAGATGGCCCAGGTGCTGGTCGACGACCGGGCAGTCAGCGACGTGGTGGCATACATCATGACCCTGCCGCAGCCCAGGGTGGAAATGGCGGCAGCGAACCCAGGCGGCGTGGAGGAGTGAATCATGTCGGAGCACGGTCAGCACAGCGTACCGCATGCCCAGGCGGGCGAATTCGACAATGTGGAGCTGGTTCACCCCAAGACCTTCATCGGCAAGTACGTGTGGAGCCAGGATGCCAAGGTAATCGCCATCCAATATGGACTGACCGCCATTGCCATCGGGCTGGTGGCGCTGGTGCTGTCGATCCTGATGCGCTTGCAGTTGGGCTTTCCGAACACCTTCTCGCTGATCGACCCATCCAGCTATCTGCAGTACGTGACCATGCACGGCATGATCATGGTGGTCTATCTCCTCACCGCACTGTTCCTGGGCGCCTTTGGCAACTACCTGATCCCCTTGATGTGTGGCGCACGGGACATGGCGTTTCCCTACCTCAACATGCTGAGCTACTGGTTCTACCTGGCGGCAGTCCTGATCCTGGTCGCGAGTTTCTTCGTGCCCGGTGGGGCGACGGGCGCCGGCTGGACGCTGTACCCGCCCCAGGCGATCAGCCCCGGTACTCCGGGAATCCACGGCGGCATGTTGCTGATGCTCGCTTCGCTAGGGGTATTCATCGCCGGTTTCACCATGGGTGGGCTCAACTATGTGGTCACGGTGCTTCAGGCACGCACCCGTGGCATGACGCTGATGCGTCTGCCGCTGACCATCTGGGGGATTTTCATGGCCACGGTGATGGCGCTACTGGCCTTTCCAGCGCTGCTGGTGTCGATCCTGATGATGCTCTGCGACATGTTGCTGGGCACCAGTTTCTTCATGCCGGAAATGCTCAACCTCGGTGAGCAGTCGACCCACGCGGGGGGAAGTCCCTTGCTTTACCAGCACCTGTTCTGGTTCTTCGGGCACCCGGAAGTCTATATCGTCGCGCTGCCGGCCTTCGGCATTGTCTCCGACATTCTCGCCACCCATGCCCGCAAGAACATCTTCGGCTATCGCATGATGGTCTGGGCGATCATTCTCATCGGCGTGCTCAGCTTCGTGGTTTGGGCTCACCATATGTTCATCAGCGGCATGAATCCCTACTTCGGCTTCCTGTTCGCCACCACCACCTTGATCATCGCCGTGCCCACGGCAATCAAGGTCTACAATTGGGTGCTCACGCTGTGGCGTGGCAATATCCGCCTGACCGTGCCCATGCTGTTTGCCATCGGCTTCATCTTTACCTTCGTCAATGGCGGGCTCAGTGGCCTGTTCCTGGGCAACGTCACCGTCGACGTGCCGCTGGCGGATACCTACTTCGTGGTCGGCCACTTCCACATGGTAATGGCGGTGGCGCCAGTACTGGTGGTGTTCGGCGCGATCTATCACTGGTATCCCAAGATCACCGGGCGCATGCTCGACGACTTCCTGGGCAAGATCCACTTCTGGGTCACGTTCCTGGGCACTTACGCGATCTTCTATCCGATGCACTTCATGGGGTTCGCTGGCGTGCCGCGCCGCTACTACGGCTATGGCGAGACCAGCTACATTCCCGATTCGATCCAGACCCTCAATGCCTTCATGAGCGTGGCGGCTATCGTCGTGGCGCTGGTGCAACTGGTGTTCTTCTACAACCTGGTGCGCAGCTACTTCCGTGGCCGCGAGGCGGGGCCCAATCCCTGGCGGGCGACCACCCTCGAGTGGCAGACGGAGCACACCCCGCCTCGCCACGGCAACTTCGGTGCCGAGTTGCCGGTGGTCTATCGCTGGGCCTACGACTATGGGGTTCCTGGCGCCAAGCATGACTTCATTCCCCAGAACATGGCGCCCGACGAGGTCGAGATGGCCGATCCGGTGGACCGGGAGATTGCGCAAGGGAGGCTGCCGTCATGAGCGTGACGCTGGTGTTCCTGGCGGTGATGATGGCGCTGTTCGGCGGCTGGCTGTTCAGTCACTCGATCAACGCTCGTCCCTGGGTGGCACAGACCGATGCACGGAGCAGCCAGTTGCCACCCGCGCTGACTGCCTCCCGTGTGGGGCTGGCGGTGTTCCTGGCCGTGGCCACGTCGCTGTTTGCGCTGACCATCAGTGCTTATCTGATGCGCCATGAGATGGGGCATGACTGGCAGCCGCTGGCGGTACCCGGCCTGCTGTGGTGGAACAGCGCCTGCCTGGTGCTCGGCAGCATAGCGTTGCAGTCCGCCTGGGGGGCGGCTCGTCGTGACAACGGGCCGCAGTTGCGGCGGGGCCTGCTGGTGGGAGGTGGTTTCACCATCGCCTTTATCCTGGGCCAGGCGCTGGCCTGGTGGCAGCTGCAAGCCAGGGGGATCTACCTCTCCGCCAACCCGGCCAATGCTTTCTTCTTCTTGCTGACCGCCCTGCACGTCCTGCACCTGCTGGGTGGCTTGTTTGCCTGGTCGCGCAGTTTGTTTCGCCTGCGCCGGGGCGCTACACCGCGACAAATGCTGGCCAGCGTCGAGCTGTGCGCGTTGTACTGGCATTTCCTGCTGGTGGTGTGGGGGATTCTCTTCGCACTGCTGTTGACCACTTGAGGACAGGATCATGGCACACCCGCATCCCGGTCATCCGTCGACGCCTGAGAAATTGACCCGCCCGATACCTCGGGAGGGCTTGGCCAGCCTGGTCAGCGACTGGTCGTCGGAGCGCCGTGTCTTCGATGTGCCCTGGGGCAAGGCGATGATGTGGATCTTCATCCTCAGCGATGTATTCATCTTCGCCTGCTTCCTGGTCGGCTACATGGTGTTGCGCATGTCGACCGTGGAACCCTGGCCGGATGCCGGCGAAGTGTTTGCGCTCAGTGTTGGCGGTCATTCGATCCCGCTGCTGCTGATCGCCATCATGACCTTCATCCTGATTTCGAGCAGCGGCACCATGGCCTTGGCTGTCAAGTACGGCTATGCGAACGAGCGCCGCCGCACGGCTGCGCTGCTGCTGATCACGGCGCTGCTCGGGGCGACTTTCGTCGGCATGCAGGCCTTCGAGTGGACCATGCTCATCGGCGAGGGGGTACGTCCCTGGGAGAATCCTTGGGGAGCGGCTCAGTTCGGGGCCGTGTTCTTCCTGATCACCGGATTCCACGGCACTCATGTCACCATCGGCGTCATTTTCATCGTGATCATGGCGGCCAAGGTTATGCGCGGTTCCCTGGAGGGGGACGCCCTGGCTTTCTCACCGGTCGCAAGGGCAACTACGGAATGATCGAGAGCCTGGGGCTCTACTGGCACTTCGTCGATCTGGTATGGGTCTTCATCTTTGCGTTCTTCTATCTGTGGTAGGAGGCATCATGGACCAAGGCAGCCATCAGCAGCCCGAATTGCGCGTCTACCTGCATGTCTGGCTGTGGCTATTCGTGCTTAGCGTGCTCTCGTACCTGGTGGACCTCTCGGGTCTCGAGGGTATTCTCAAGTGGGGCCTGATCACTCTGTTGATGTTGCTAAAGGCAGGGCTGATCGTGGCCTTCTTCATGCACATGGCTTGGGAGCGCCTGTCGATCATCTACACGGTACTGCTGCCGCCGGCGGCGCTACTGTTCCTGGCAGTCTTGATGGCGTTGGAAGCGAACTATACGCTCAGTTCCCGCCTGACTTTCTTTACCGGCTGAGGCTTGCAACGGCGACGTTTTCCGAACGTAATGGGGGCGTAGGAGATTGATGCTTGCGCGGGCATTTCGCCAACCGGCGTCGTGATGCCCAAGCCGATCGGCAGCCAGGCGGGTGAACTTTGTCTCCATGAACCAGGAATAGACCTGCTCCCATGTCTCGGACGACGCGGCTTTTCGATCTCATGCAAGTGCTTCGACGCCATCGTCGTCCGGTCAGCGGTACCGCGCTGGCCCGAGAACTCGACGTCTCGTTGCGTACCCTCTATCGCGACATCGCCTCGCTACGTGCCATTGGCGCCGAAATCGAGGGTGAGCCGGGGATGGGTTACCTGCTCCGCCCCGGCTTGATGCTGCCACCGCTGATGTTCACGGAAGAGGAGCTCGAAGCGCTGACCTTGGGGCTCAGGTGGGTGGAGCGCCGCGCGGACGATGGCCTGTCGCGTGCGGCTGGGGATGCCCTGGCCAAGGTGGCCGCCGTGCTACCGGCGAACTGCGTCACAGGATGCAGGACTCGGCGCTATTGGTGGGGCCCGGGTGGGACAAGCCCCAGGTGGTCGATCTCGAGGTGCTGCGTCATGCCATTCGCAGCGAGCGCAAGCTGCGCATCGAGTATCGCGACCAGAAAGGGGAGCGCTCTACGCGCGTGATCTGGCCCATCGCCATTGCCTTCTTCGAGTCGACTCGCCTCGTCGTTGCCTGGTGTGAGCTGAGACGGGACTTTCGCAGCTTTCGTGCCGATCGAATCGAAGCGGGCGATTCGCTGGATGAACGTTACCCAAGGCCGCGAGCGCTATTGGAGAAGGAGTGGCTGGACACCCTACTGCCAGAATCTGTCAGTGTCGAGCGGTAGGCTGTCGCTACCTCAAACCGAAGGGAGCAGCACCCCATGAAACACGACATCGTTTTCTATACCAATCCTATGTCGCGGGCCGCCATCGTGCACTGGATGCTGGAGGAGATCGGCCAGCCCTACCGCATGGAGGTGCTCGAGTTCGGGTCGCCGATGAAGTCGCCGGATTACCTGGCCGTCAATCCGATGGGCAAGGTGCCGGCGATCCGCCATGGCGATAGCGTGGTGACTGAAGCTGCGGCGATCTGCGCCTACCTCGCCGAGGCCTTCCCTGAAGCCGGGTTGCTGCCGGCACCCGAGGCTCGCGGAGACTACTACCGCTGGCTGTTCTTCGCCGCCGGGCCGGTGGAGATGGCCCTGTCGCTCAAGCATGCCGGTTTCTCGCTTACGGCGGAGCAGGAGATGCAGTTCGGTTGCGGCTCCTATGAAGCCGTCGTCGATACCCTCGCCAGGGCAGTGGCGGGGCGCAAGTACATCGCGGGCGATACCTTTACCGCCGCGGATGTCTATGTCGGCTCGCATATCGGCTGGGGCATGCAATTCGGTACGTTGGAGAAGCGCCCCGAATTCGAGGCGTATTGGGCCGGCTTGAAGGATCGCCCGGCCAATCTCCGCTGCGAGGCGTTCATGGCCGAGGCCATGGCCAGCCAGACAGGTGCGGACGGGCAACCCACCGCGCTATGAGTATGCCGGGCCGCGACCGAATGATTGAGATCCGATCGCGGCCCGCCGCCGGCTTCAAGCGGCGCATGCCGCGATCGGAGGTTCGAAGCAAGCGCGAAGATGAGTGATCGTATCGAGGCACTCGACGTGCTGCGCGGCGTAGCGCTGCTTGGCATTCTGGTCATGAACGTGCAGGCGTTCGCCATGCCCCAGGCCGCCTATATGAACCCGACTGCCTGGGGGCGCCTGGAGGGAGTCGACCTGGCCGCCTGGCTGGTCTCGCATCTGCTTGCCGACCAGAAGATGATGGCGCTGTTCTCCATGCTGTTCGGCGCCGGCATCGTGCTGTTCACCGAACGGGCGGAGGCTGCGGGGCGCCCGGTGGGCTCCTTGCATTTCCGCCGCCAAGGCTGGCTGCTGCTCTTCGGCGTCGTTCATGCGTACCTGATCTGGTACGGCGACATACTCTTCACTTACGCCGTTTGCGGCATGCTGCTGTATCCCTGTCGCCGACTATCGCCCGCCATTCAATTGATCCTGGGGCTGACGTTGCTGTCGGTGGCCTCGGCGATCTTCCTCTTTCTCGGCGGCACGATGTCGATGTGGCCGGAGGCCGAGCGGCTCGCCTTGCAGGCGGAGTGGCACCCTCCCGTCGAACAGCTGCAGACCGAGATAGCGCGCTATCGCAGCGGCTGGTTCGAGCAGTTCCCTTACCGCGCTGAGCTGGCCTTCGAGGTGCAGACCTTCACACTGCTGGTGTGGGGCTTGTGGCGGGCGGCGGGCCTGATGCTGATAGGCATGGCGCTGTACCGCCTTGGCGTGCTGAGTGGCCAGGCTGGCAGGCGAACCTATGTGGCCATGCTCGGCGCCGCCCTGACACTGGGGCTGCCAGTGGTTGCCTATGGCATCTACTGGAATTTCGCCAACGGCTGGGGGCCGAGCTCGCTGTTCGTCGGCACCCAGTTCAACTACTGGGGCAGCGTCCTGGTCAGCCTGGGCTGGGTCGCATGCGTCATGCTGGCGCTCAAGGCGGCGTGGCTCCCCGGGCTCACTCGCAAGCTGGCTGCGGTAGGGCGGACGGCTTTCAGCCAGTACATCCTGCAAAGCGTACTGTGCAGCCTGATCTTCCAGGGGTATGGCCTGGGCTGGTTCGGCCGGGTAGAGCGCAGTGAACAGCTGGGCATCGTGCTGGCGATCTGGCTGCTGCAGCTGTGGCTGGCAGCGCTATGGCTACGCCATTTCCAGTACGGACCGCTGGAGTGGCTGTGGCGCAGCCTGACTTATCGACGCGCTCAGCCCTTCAGGCGATAAGAGCGGCCCGGCAAACACGACTGGCCATGCCGGGCCTGGGCTCAGGCTCGGTGAAGGTTCAAGGTAGATCCTTGCCGCCGTGGGGATCGGAGGCGTCGTAATCCTGGGTGTCGTCGGGTGGTGACCCGGGTTCGAGCGAGGTCTCGTGCTCGTACTGCCGGGCGGCCTCGATGGCTTCCGGTTCGGTATCGTGGCGCGAGATCTCCTGCGGCAGGTCGGGGTCGGTGACGTCGAGCACCCGCCAACCGCTTACCAGAACCGCCTCGCGACTCTCTTCCCTGATCGGCTCGACACGTGCCGTTCGCGTCATGACTTCCTCCATGGTGGTTGACCACCTTAACCATGGCAGAGGAAGCCATGCTTGGCGAATGACGGCGTGGCCGGGACCTGGCCGGAAGGGGCCGCTACGCTTGACCTGACTCGTGCCGCGGTCCATACAGGAAGAGTCACCCGCCCGACAACAGGAGGTCAGGTATGAAGAAGCTGATAGGACTCGCGGCAGCATGGTGGCTGCGCAAACCGGAAAATCGTGAGAGGCTCAGGCGCAAGGGCAAACAGATGATCGACGGCTTTCGTGGTCGTCAGGCGCGCTCGACGGCAGAGCACCAGCGTCGCCGTCATCCGTGAGTCGTCATCCGTGAAATTCAGGCCCCGGCAGTTACCGGGGCCTTGTTCGTATCCATTAACCAACCATGAACAGCGAGGCCGACCGAGACCATGAGCCGCCGCATGATGAGCCCAGCCGCGGCTCGCAATCGCCAGCCGATACTCGATGTCCTGAGCGTGATCCTGCCCGAACGGGCCCGGATCCTGGAGGTGGCCAGCGGCAGCGGCGAGCACGGGGTGCACTTTGCCGCTGCAAGACCTGGCTGGGAGTGGCAGCCCAGCGACCCCAATCCCGAGGCGCGCGATTCGATTTCGGCTTGGCGCGAACACGCCGGCCTCGCCAACCTGCAAGCGCCCTTGCCGCTGGATGTCGGTGGGATATGGCCGGCCGGTCCCTTCGACGCCGTGGTGGCGATCAACCTCGTGCACATCTCGCCGTGGGAAGTGACCGAAGCGCTGATGGCGCGAGCGGCGCAGCGGCTGCGAGAGGGCGGGGTACTCTATCTCTACGGACCGTACCGCCGTGACGGTCGCCATACCGCAGCAAGCAACGCCGCCTTCGATGCCGATCTCAAGGCGCGCGATCCGCGATGGGGCGTGCGTGACCTGGAACAGGTGGTTGGCGAGGCCCAGCCGCATGGCTTCATGCTCGAGCAGACTGTCGAGATGCCGGCCAACAACCTCAGCGTGGTGCTGCGCCTGCATGCCTGAGCGGTGTCACTGCTCCGCTTCGCTGCGGGTCTCGTCGACCTGTCCCGGTACGCGATAGCGTACGCCTTCGGCCTGGCGATCGTCCTCGTAGCGCCGGGTTTCCTCCTCGGCCGGGACGCCCCATAGGGTCTCGCGGTTGCCGTCTTCGTAGGTGTAGGTGGTGCAGCCCGCGAGCAGGGCGAGGCCAAGGGCAAGACCAAGAGGAAATGCGAGGCGCAGCATGGTAATCACGTGGAATCCCTTCGATGGGTGGTTCAGCGGCCAGCCTGAGGCCAGACCGCAAGGTCGTCAAGTGGTTGAAGCGGCTTCATCCCGACCAGCCCAGCAGGATCGGGACATAGACCACCAGCAGCAGGACCGCGATCAGGCCCAGCAGGTAAGGCAGGATGGCGCGAGTGATCCGCTCCAGCGGTAGCTGGGTCACCGACGAGGCGACGTAGAGGTTGATGGCCACCGGCGGCGTGATCATGCCGATTGCCAGGCCCATCACGATGATGATGCCGAAGTGGATCGGGTCGATACCGAGCTGGCCGACCAGCGGCAGCAGCACCGGCGTAAGGATGATCAGGGCGCTGGCGGTTTCGATGAACACGCCGGTGAGCAGGATCACTGCCACTACCAGCAGCATGATCACGTAGGGGTTGGTCGAGAGAGACAGCACCGCCTGGGCGATGGCGCCGGGGACCTGCCAGCTGGAGAGCGTCCAGCTCAGCACCGCCGAGGTGGCGATGACCAGCATGATCACCGCAGTGGTGATCGCCGAGCGGATCAGGATGCGATAGACGTCGGCCAAGGAAAGATTGCGATAGACGAACAGCGAGACGAGCAGGGCGTAATTGACGGCTACCACGGCCGCTTCGCTCGGCGTGAAAATGCCGGAAAAGATGCCACCGAGAATGATCACTGGCGTCATCAGGCCCCAGCTCGCCCCCTTGAAGGTGCGCCAGATCGTCGCCGGTGACAGCGCGGTACCGCGCGGGTAGTTGCGCCGATAGGCCTGAACGATGGCGATGGCGGCGAGCCCGATCCCCATCAGGATGCCTGGCACGATGCCGTTCAGGAACAGCTTCGATACCGACTGCTGGGCGATGACTGCATAGATGATCATCGGCACCGAAGGCGGTATCACCACGCCGATGGTGCCGCTGGCGGCGATCAGGCTGGCCGCCGAGGCCGGATCGTAGCCCTTGCGCTTGAGCTCGGGCACCAGGCTCGAGCCCACCGCGGCGGTGGTGGCGGCGCCGGAGCCGGAAATGGCCGCAAAGAACATGCCGGCGCCCACCGACACGATGGAGAGGCCACCCTTGAGAAAGCCGAACAGCGAGTCGGCGAAATCGACCAGCTTCTCGCTCACCTTGCCCTGGGCCATCAGGTCGCCGGCCAGGATGAACATCGGTACGGCCACCAGGGCGAAGGAGTTGATGCCCTGGAACATCTGCTGGGTCACCACCATCAGCGGCACACCCTGGGCGTTGAGGGCGAGCAATGAACTGGCACCGATGGCGAGCGCGATCGGTACGCCCAGCAGCATGAAGGCGAAGAACAGCACGAACAGCAGGGCGGTCATGGCGGCGGCTCCTCGGCGGTGCCACTGCCGGTCTCGCCTGCCTGAGGGCCCTTGACGATGAACTCGACGATGTCGACCAGGGCGTACCAGGCCATGATGGCGGCGGCGAGGGGTATCACGGCGTAGACGTAGGTCATCGACAGCCGTAGCGAAGCCGAGCGCTGGAAGCTTTGCACCTGCATGTAGCGATAGCCGATCACGACCAGCGCGATCATGAAGCCCAGTGCCACCAGTACCGCGGCGATACGCGCCAGTTGGGCCAGGCGCGGGGGCAGGGCGTCGACGACGAAGGTCACGGCGATATGGCGACCACGCTGGAACGCCAGGGTGGCGCCGAGGAAGGTGATCCAGATCAGCAGGAAGCGCGCGACTTCCTCGGTCCAGCCCACCGCGGTGAAGAAGACGCGGGAGACGATCTGCAGCGTGATCACGCCGATCAACGCCGCCATGCCCAGGAACACGATGGGCTGGATGACGGCGTCGAGGGCGCGCTCGCTACGCTGCAGCAAGCTCGTGAGAGCGTGCAGCGGAGCGTTCACTTATTGCAGGGCCTCGCGGATGCGGGTGAGGTAGTCGCCGAACTGGTCGCCGTATTTCTCGTAGACCCCCTCCACGGCAGCCTGGAACGCCTCGAGGTCGGGGTCCTCGACGATCTCCATGCCGGCGGCGCGCAGCTCGTCGAGCTGGTCGGCCTCCATCTCGGCGTTCATGCGGCGCTCGTGCTCGGCGGCCTCCTGGGCGGCTTCGATCAGCACCTCCCGGGCGGCTTCCGGCAGCTGGTTCCAGGCCGGCATGCCCATGACGAAGATGGCCGGTGCGTAGGTGTGGCGCGACAGCGTCATGTGGTCCTGGGTCTCGTAGAGCTTGAACGAGTGGATGACGTTGACCGGGTTCTCCTGGCCGTCGATGGTGCCCTGCTGCATGGCCGTCAAGGCCTCGGTCCAGGCCATGGGGATGGCGTTGGCGCCGAGTTCACGGAAAGTGTCGGTATAGACGGGGTTTTCCATTACGCGGATGCGCAGGCCGTCGAGGTCGTCGGGGCTGCGTACCGCCCGTTCGCTGTTGGTCAGGTTGCGGAAACCGCGTTCGGCGTAGGCCAGCCCCTTGAGGTTGACGTCGGCGAGCTTGTCGAGCAGTTCCTGGCCGATCTCGCCGTCGAGAACCTCGTAGGCGGCTTCCGGCGAGGGGAACAGGAACGGCAGTTCGAACACCGCCATCTCCTCGACGAAGTTGGCCACCGGGCCGTTGGTGATCACGCCCATGTCGACGGTGCCGATCTGCATGCCCTCGAGCAGGGTGCGCTCGTCACCCAGCGAGGCATTGGGGTAGATGTCGATGGAAATGGTGCCATCGGTGCGCTCGGCGACCAGTTCCTGGAACTTGACCGCGGCGATGTGGAAACCGTCCTGCTCGTTGACCACATGGGCCAGGCGCAGGGTGACGGGATCCATGTCCTCGAAATCGGAGGCCTGGGCAGCGGAAACCAGGGCGAGAGAGATGCCGAGTGCCAGCGTGCTGCGTGCGAACGTTTTCATTATTAATTTTCCTTTGTCGGGTCAAACCGTTGTGGAGGATGCCCCAGCCAGCCCGACAGGGTCAATCATTAGACCATTATCAAGTAATAGGCTAACAATCTGGCCGACAGGGCGTCAGCCCCATGCGCCAGAGTAGGACGTGTCACAGTAGGCGGTACATCACATGGGCGTCGACCAACCCCAACTGGGGATGGCGGAAGGCGCAGGGCAGGGTGCCGACGATCTCGAAGCCGTGCTTCTGCCACTGACGGATCGCCACTTCGTTGGTCGAGACCACCATGTTGAACTGCATGGCGGTGAAACCCAGCTCGCGCGCGACACGTAGCGAATCCTCGCACAGCTTGTTGGCGATGCCCTGGCCGCGGGCCTGCTCGGCCACCAGGTAGCCGCAGTTGCACACGTGGTCACCGGGGCCCGGCTGGTTGGGCTTGAGGAAATAGGTGCCAAGAACGCGCCCGCGGGCGTCCTCGGCCACGCGCACGGCGCGCGGCAGCTCGACCCACATGCGATAGGCGTCGGATTCCCGATGTCGCGCGGTACGGCGTAGCTGTCGCCGGCGTGCAGCACCGGGGCAATGAAATCCCACATGGCGGGCCAGTCACCCGACTGGTAGGGGCGGATGCGGATCATCGGTGTCCTCCTTGATACCTGGCATCGACCCGATTCTACGGCATGTCAGCGTGGAAAGGGCGTCCTCCAATGTCAGGCCGGGCCAACGAGATGCTTGACTGCCAGGTAGGCGGAAAGCCCCCAGGGCCCAAGCTCGCGACCGATGCCGCTGCGCTTGAAGCCGCCCCAGCCGGTTTCGGGCAGCACCAGCTGTTCGCTGTTGAGCCAGACGCTGCCGGCCTGCAGGGCTCGGCCGATGCGCGCGGCTCGCTCCCGGCCGGCGCTCACCACCGTGGCGGCCAGGCCGAAGTCGCTGTCGTTGGCCAACATGATCGCTTCCTCCTCGCTCGCGACGCTGCGTGCGCACAGCACCGGGCCGAAGATCTCCTCGCGCCACAGGCGGCTATGTGCCGGCACGTCGCGGTAGAGAGTGGGGGCGAGGAAATAGCCCCGTGACGGCAGTGTGCGGTGGCTGGCGTCGCGCACCGCCCTGAGCCCCTCCTGCTCGGCGACGGCGAGATAGGCCTGGACGTTCTCGCGCTGGCGGGCGCTGGTCAGCGGCCCCATGTCGCTAGCCTTATCCAGGGGGTCGCCCAGCACCAGGGCGTCGATACGTGCCGCCAAGGCGTCGTACAGGCTTTCGGCGACGGCCTGGTGGACGATCAGCCGCGAGGTGGCCGAACAGATCTGGCCGGCATTGAAATAGATACCGGCCATGACCCAGTCGGCGGCCTGCTCGGGGTCGGCATCTTCCATTACCAGGATCGGCGACTTGCCGCCGAGTTCCAGCGAGATGTCGGCGGCGCGTTCGGCGGCGGCGTGCATCACCGCTTCTCCGACCCGGTTGCTGCCGGTGAACGAGACCTTGTCGATGCCGGGGTGGGCGGCCAGCGGTGCACCGATGCCCCCGCCATCACCGAACAGCAGGTTGAAAACGCCGGCTGGCAGGCCGACCTCCTGGGCGATCTCGGCCAGGACCCGCTCGGGCAGCGGGGTGACCTCGGAAGGCTTGAGCACCACCGTGCAGCCGGCGGCAAGCGCCGGGGCAAGCTTCCAGGCGCTGGTCACCAGCGGGAAGTTCCACGGCGTGATCAGCCCGACCACACCCACCGGGTCGTGATAGCAGCGTGCCTCCACGCCCGCCGTCTCCAGCTCGACGGGCCGGCCCTGGCGCTCGTCCAGGGCGCGGGCCTGGCCGGCGTAGTAGCGGTAGCAGGCGATGGCGTCATCGAGATCGATGCCGGCCTCGGCCAGTACCTTGCCGTTGTTGGTCGAGGAGAGCCTGACCAGCTCCTCCCGGCGCCGGCTCAGGCCATCGGCGAAACCCTCCAGGTAGATGGCGCGCTGGGCGCCTGACAGTTCCCGCCAGGCTGGTAGGGCGCGACGTGCTGCGGCAACGGCATCGTCGACGTCGTCCGGATGGCCAGCGGTGACCTCGGCGATCGTCTCTTCGCGGTAAGGGTTCATCACCGGCAGGTAGCGCTCGCCTCGCGATGACACCCAACGATTGTCGATGAATTGTCTGTCGAGTTGCTGCATGGAAAGTCCCTTCATGAATTGATGACCTCGAGCCAGGCGTTGACATCGACTTCGATCAGCAAGGGGCCGTCGCTGGGGCGGGCGGCGAGGGCCCTGGCCAGCTCGGCGGGATTGCCGATCCGGGTGGCCAGGCAGCCGAAGCCGGCGGCAACGGTCTGGAAGTCAGGCGCCTGGATGTCGACACCGCAACGCGCGACGCCATGGGCATCCATGTAGCGGCGGATCTCCTCATAGCCCTGGTTGTGCCACAGCACGATCACTACCGGCAGGCGCTCTTCCACGGCGGTGGCGAGCTCGCTGAGGGTGAACATCACACCGCCGTCGCCGACCAGGGCCACCACGGGAAGTGTGGGCTGGGCCAACTGGGCGCCAAGTGCGGCAGGCAGCCCGTAGCCGAGGGTGCCGTAGCCGGTGGAGGCGTTGAAATAGCGGCGTGGCTCGGGCTGCGAGACCAGGTGATTGCCGGCATAGACCGGGGCGGTGGAGTCGCCGACCAGGATCGCCTCGGGCAGTACCTCGCGCAGGGTGGCATAGAAGGGCACGAAGGGGGCGAATGCCGGGTCGGCAGCGAGTCCCAGCGCCGCGAGGGTGGCCGCGGTGCGTTCCCTGCCGGCGCGTGAGAGAGGCTCGAGGAAGTGCTCGGCGAGCAATGCCAGGCTGCGCCCGGCCTCGCCCACCAGGCCCAGCGAGACCTGCTGGTTGCGCACCAGCTGCTGGGCATCGAGGTCGATGCGGATCAGCCTGCCGTGCAGTTCGAAGCCATCGTCGAAGACCACGTCGTAGTCGGTCTCGCCGAGCTCGGTGCCCACCGCCAGGATCACGTCGGCATTGCGGGCCAGCTCGCGCACGGCGGGTAGAGCCGCGTTGGCGCCCAGGTCGAGAGGATGGTCGCGCCCCAGCACGCCCTTGGCATTGATGGTGGTAACGGTGGGTGCGTCGAGCCGCTCCACTAGGGTGCGGACCGCCGCGGGTGCCTCGACGCAACCGCCGCCCAGCAGCACCAGGGGCCTTTGCGCTTCACGTAGCCAAGCGGCGGCCAGGGCCAACCCCTGGGGATCCGGTACCGGACGGAACAGGCGAGCCGGTGGCGGCAGTTCGACCAACGCTACTGGAGCATCGAACAGGTCGATGGGAATCTCGATATGCACCGGCCCCGGTCGTTGGCTCTCGAACACCGCAAAGGCGCGGGCCAGCACCTCCGGCAGTGCGACGGGGTCGAGCAGGGTATGGCTGAAGCGCGAAACCCCCGCCATCAGTTGCTGTTGGCTCGGCAGCTCGTGCAAGCGGCCCTGACCGCGCCCCAGGGTATCGCGCCGGTTGACGCTGGAGATGACCAGCATCGGGATGGAGTCGGCCAGCGCCTGACCCATGGCGGTGGCGATGTTGGTCATGCCGGGCCCAGTGATGATCAGGCACACGCCGGGTTTGCCGGTGGCGCGGGCGTAGCCGTCGGCCATGAAGCCGGCACCTTGTTCGTGGCGCGGGGTGACGTGGCGCACGCCGCCATTCTCCAGCCCGCGATAGAGCGCCACGGTGTGCACGCCGGGAATGCCGAACACGGTGTCGACGCCATAGGTATCGCGTAACAGGCGCAACAGCAACTGGGCACAAGTCATGGGTAAACCTCTCTGGCTACGGGCTACGGGCTACGGGCTACGGGCTACGAACTGCTCGATGCTCGAAGACCGTTGCTTGCGGTATCAAAAGAAGAAAGTGTGGGCCATGAAGGCAATGATCGGCAGCGTGATGGCGGTGCGCAGCATGAAGATGGCCACCAGCTCCCACAGCTTGAGCGGGATCTTCGACTTGAGCAGCAACGCGCCGATTTCCGACATATAGATCAACTGGGTCAGCGACAGGCAGGCGATGACGAAGCGGGTCAGCTCACTCTCGATGTTGGTTGCCAGTACCGCCGGCAGGAACATGTCGGCGAAACCCACCAGGGTGGCGGGAGCGGCGGCTTCTGCCTCGGGAATGCGCAGCAGTTCCAGCACCGGCACCATGGGGTAGGAGAGCCAGGTGAAGAGCGGCGTGAACTCGGCCAGGATCAGCGCCACGGTACCGATGGCGAACACCAGCGGCAAAAGGGCGAGGAAGATGTCGGCGACGTTGAACAGTGCGTTACGCGCCAGTTCCCTGGGGCCGGGTGCATGTTCGGCACGACGTACGGCCTGGGTCAGGCTGTAGCGCAGCAGGCCCATCTCCTCGGTGCGTTTCTCGGCCAGCTGACAGCCCACCGGCTCGTAGTAGGTGTTCGGCTTGCGCGACAGCGGCGGCAGGCGCGGCACGATTACCGCGGCGATCAGTCCGGCGACCACCACGGTGAAATAGAACTGCACGAACATATGGTTGATGTCGACGAAGCTGGTGATCAGCAGGCTGAAGGCGATCGAGACGATGGAGAAGTTGGTGGCGATCACCGCCGCCTCGCGACGATTGTAATAGCCTTTTTCGTACTGCTGGGTGGTGATCAGCACGCCGACCGTGCCCGAGCCCATCCATGAGGCGGTGGCGTCGATGGCGCTGCGGCCGGGCAGGTTGAAGATGGCTCGGAAGGGCTTGCGCACCAGGCTGCCGATGAACTCCATGAAGCCGAATTCGACCAGGAACGGCAGCAACAGGGCGGCGAAGAAGAAGAAGGTCAGCAGCACCGGGGCCAGGTCGTTGAGCATCACGCCTCCGGTGAACGAGGCGGTGACGAACTCGGGGCCGAACTGGAAGAAGGTCATCAGGGCGAAGGCGGCCCCCAGGATACGCATGCCGAACCACACCGGTCCGACGTGGAACATGTCGCGCAGCACGCCTTTCTCGGCCCAGCCCGGGCGGGCCAGCTTGACCCAGCTGGTGGCCAGGACCGAGAGCACCAGCACGACCACGGCGATGGCCGGCAGGGCGCCAGCGAGCAGCGCCTTGAGACCGTCGGCCATTAGCCCCATGCCGATGTTGATGGTGTCGCCGACCTGGAACGGAATCAGGAACAGGCCGACACCGAGCGCGGAGGGAAGCAGGAATTTCAGCAGGCTGCCGCGCTCGAAAGGCGCCTGGGCGGCAGCGTTTCGCTGGGTGGTATCAGTGGAGGACATGGGGTTTCCCTTTGGGTTGTCGTTGTAGGATCAGGTGGTGTCGGGTCAATCGCGACGCTTGTGTCAGTCGCGGCTCTCTTGTGTCAATCGCGGCTCTCTTGTGTCAGTCGCGACGCTTCACGCCGGGCAGGGCGCAGAGCATTTCGTAGAGCAGGGTGGCGCCCATCAGCGCTGTGTTGCCGCTCGGGTCGTAGGGCGGCGAGACCTCGACCAGGTCGCCGCCGACGATGTTGAGCCCGGCGGTGCCGCGCACGATCTCCAGCCCCTGGGCCGAGGTCAGCCCGCCCATCTCGACGGTGCCGGTGCCGGGAGCCACGGAGGGGTCGAGGCCGTCGATATCGAAGGTGACATAGACCGGCGTGTCGCCCATCTGCTCGCGCACTTCCGCCATCAGCGGCTCGAGCGAGCGATACCAGCACGCTTCGGCGGTGACTACGCGGAAGCCCTGCTGGCGGCACCAGTCGAAGTCCTCGGCGGCGTAGCCGGTGCCGCGCAGGCCGATCTGCACCACCTTGCCGTGGGCCAGCAGCCCTTCCTCCTGGGCGCGTCGGAATGGCGTGCCGTGGGCGATGGGTTCGCCGAACATGTGCTCGTTGACGTCGGCATGGGCGTCGATATGGATCAGCCCCACCGGACCGTGCCTCTTGGCGATGGCGCGCAGAATCGGCAGGGTGATCACATGGTCGCCGCCCAGCGTCAGCGGTGTGCAGCCATGGCCGAGCACCTCGTCGTAGAAGGCGCTGATGATGTCCACCGTCTTGGGCAGATGAAAGGTATTGATCGGCACGTCGCCGATGTCGGCCACCTGCAGGCTGTCGAAGGGCGCGGCGCGGGTGGCCATGTTGTAGGGGCGCAGCATGCGCGACTCGTCGCGGATCTGGCGCGGGCCCAGGCGCGTGCCGGGACGATTTGAGGTGGCGATGTCCAGCGGTACGCCGATGAAGGCCACGTCGAGACCTGCGGCGGTAGGCTGGGTGGGCAGGCGCATCATGGTGGCGGGTCCGCCGAAGCGCGGCATCTCGTTGCCGCCGAGCGGCTGGTTGAAGTCGGGCATGGTCGGCTCCTTGCGTAACGTTGGGTCTGTGAACGTCTCTCTCCTGCATATAGCAGCTTTCGTGCCAACCCCGTGCGGCCCGCCATCATGGGATTTTGCCGCGCCATGCGATGCATGATTGAATCGCCATCGCCGTTCATGTGATGCATGATTGAATCGAGATTCATATTTGCATCGGTAGGAAGGCATGAGCGACATCGACCGGGAAGTGATCAGGACCATCGTCGAAACGGCCAACGACCATTTCTTCATCGTCGACGGTGAGGGGCTGGTATTGGACGTCAGCCCAGGAGCGGCGGCGGTCTACGGCATGGCGCGGGAGCGCCTTATTGGCAGTACCGTGCAGCGGCTCGAGGCGGAGGGGGTGCTCAAGCCCTCCATCAGCCTGGAGGTGATTCGCAGCGGCAAGCCGGCGCAATTGATGCAGGTGACCGGTACGGGTAGGCGGGTCATTGCCGAGGCCCATCCGGTGTACGTCGAGGGCAAACTTGCACGTATCGTCAGCCGCTCCCGCGACCTCACCGACCTGCAACTGCTGCAGGACGAATACGCACTGCTGCAAAAGCGCTTCAGTGAGCACCTCAAGCGCAGCCAGGGCGGCGGCAATGCCGAGGATGGCCAGCTCGAGGCGGCGCTGGACGAACTCCAGGTGCGCAGCGGCGTGATGCGGGAGCTGGCCCTGCTGCTCAAGCGCGTGGCGCCGTCGGATGCCACGGTATTGATGCTTGGCGAGTCGGGTGTGGGCAAGACCGCCTTCGCCCGCCAGCTGCATCGCTGGAGCCGGCGTCACGCAGGTCCGTTCGTCGAGGTCAACTGCGGGGCGATACCGGAGAACCTGTTCGAGTCGGAGATGTTCGGCTACCAGCCGGGCGCCTTCAGCGGGGCGGCGCGACAGGGCAAGGCCGGGCTGCTGGAACAGGCGGAGGGCGGTACGCTGTTTCTCGACGAGATCGGCGAGCTGCCGCTGCCGATGCAGACCAAACTGCTCAAGGTGATCCAGGACGGCAGCGTGACCCGGCTGGGCGACACTCGCCCGCGGCGGGTCGACTTCCGCCTGGTGGTGGCCACCAACCAGGACCTGGCCAGGCGCGTGGAGAGCGGCGCCTTTCGCCTCGACCTCTACTATCGGCTGAACGTCATTCCGGTGACCCTGCCGCCCCTGCGCGAGCGTCGCGAGGACATTCCGGCCCTGGTCGAGGCGTGCCTGGAGCGGCTCAACCAGCGCTATGGCCAGCGCAAGCTGTTGCATGGCAGCACCTGGTCCGAGCTGATGGGCGGCGATTGGCCAGGCAACGTGCGCCAACTCGAGAACTGGCTGGAGCGCGCCTGGCTGTCGAGTCCGGGCGACCTGATTCACTCACCGACCCGCGCCGAGACGGCGGCTCCGGTGGCGGTCTCGTCGCTCGATCAGGCCACGGCGGCTGTTCCGACAATGACTCAGGGCGAAGGCCTGAACGATTATCTGGCCCGTGCCGAACGCAGCGTGCTGGAGGAGATGTGCCGTACGCTAGCGAGCACCTATGCCATTGCCGAGCGGCTGGGGTCAGCCAGCCCAGCGTGGTGCGCAAGTTGAAGCGGCACGGCCTCAGGATCGAACGCTAGGCTTTATCCGAAAAGTGCCTGCGCTCGGCCATACGGCGTTAAAAATCGGCTCAAAGTACTCATTTACAACCTGTAAACTCCGTCTTTTCACCGATTTTTGCCTTGTCTGACCATCGCTCGTCGACTTTTCAGACAAAGCCTAGTCGGCCCCGTTCGTGGTGATGGCACGCTCGAGGATCTCGAAGCGACCGGGCACCAGGGCATCCTCCACGGCGGTGATACGCAGCACGTGGCCGAGATCCGGATGCGCGGGCGGGCGATGAGACGGCCGGCTTCGAGCAGCTCCTGATTGAGTCGCCCCGCCAGCTCCGCGCTGGGCAGGCGGATGGCGATGAAGTTGGTCGCACTGGGCAGAACGTCGGCACCCAGGTCGCGAAAATGCCGGGCAAGGCGTTCGCGGCGCTGCTTGACGTCACGAATGTGCGCTTCCACCTCACTGTGGTGATCGAGCACGGTTTCGGCGACGGCCAGCGTCAGGGCGGATACGGCGTAGTGGATGCGCACCTTCATCATCATGGCCAGGGTTTCCGGCTCGGCAATGGCGTAGCCGATGCGCATCCCGGCCAGCCCATGGGCCTTGGACAGCGTGCGCAGCCGGATCACCCCGGGCAGCACCTCGCGACTGAACGGCGAGTCGGCGTCGTCGCGAAAGTCGTGGTAGGCCTCGTCGAGCAGCAGCCAGCAGTCATCGGGAAGTTCGGCACGCAGCCGGCGGATCTCCTCGTCGCTGTGAAGATGTCCGCTGGGGTTGTCGGGGTTGGCGACGTAGACCAGCCGGGCCCGGTGCTCGTGGGCGCTGGCCAGCAGCGCCTCGAGGTCGGGCGAGAGCAGGCCCGGCGCTTCCCGATAGGGCCGCTCGACGAGGCGGCAGCCCTGGCCACGGGCGAAGTAACCGAAGGTGGGATAGGTGCCGCTGGCGCTCACCACCGTACAACCGGGCATGGCCACGGTGCGCAGCGCCAGGGCGATCAGGCTGTCGGCGCCGGCGTCCACCAGGGTGGTCTCCAGCGGCAGGCCATAAAGGGACGCAAGCCGCTGGCGTACCCCGAGCGCTTCCGAATCGCCGTAGCAGTAGACGTGCTCCACCATGGCGTCGCCGAAGCGCTCCCGCAGTGCCCGGTGGGGCATGTCGAGCCCTTCGTTGGAGCCCAGACGATGGGGGATCTCCCGGCCGATACGCCGTTCCAGCACCTTGATGCCGGGAAAGGGGTTGCTGGGTCCGGGGCCGGTCAAGTGGTCGGGGAAACGGGGCATGGAAGACTCCAATACTCAAGAAGCAATGTAAGGGATCGTCGCAGCAGGCTGCCATTCGCTCAAGGCTGCTTATTGGCTCAAGGCTGTCGCAGACTCAAGGCGGTGGCTTGCGCTGGGTCATGACGATGGCCACGGCCGAAAGGATCAGTGCGAGAGCCAGCAGCAACCTGAACGTGAGCGGCTCGTCCAGCAGCACCACGGCACTGGAAACGCCAACCACCGGAATGATCAACGTGCTGATGGTGGACTGGCCGATGGTGAGGCGATTGACGTTGCGAAACCACAGCATCTGCGCCAGGCAGATGGCAAAGACCAGATGATAACCCAGGCCGATCCAGGTCGAGTCCTGCCAGTTGGCGGGTGCACTCGGCGATTCGAGCAGGGCGGCCAGCACGATCATCGGCAGGGCGCAGAGCGCGAACTGCCAGCCCGTGATCACCACGGGATGGCCCTGCCAGCCACCGCGGCGCTTGGTCAGCACGGTACCCAACGCCCAGGAGAGCGCGGCACCGAGCACGAACGCAGGGCCGGCGAGACCTTCGACACCGGCCCGCCAGGCGGCCGGGCCGAGCAGTACCAGCAGGCCCGCCTGCCCCAGGCCAAGGCCGAGCCACTGGCGCGCCGTCACCCGTTCGCCGAGCAGCCCGATGGCCAGCAGCAGCGCCCAGCAGGGCATGGTGAAGGCGACGATGGCGGCCTGGGACGTCGGCATGTGCAGTTGGCCGAACGCCGTGCCCAGGTTGAAGCCAAGGATGGTGAACAATCCGCTCACGGCCAGCCATAGGCGTTCCTCCGGCACGATGGTGAGCGGCCAGCGCTTCAGCCACGCCCACCCCAGCAGCATCAGCGCACCGGCGCTGAAGCCGATCGCGCGCAGGCTGAAGGGCGGGATGTCCATCAGGCTGAAGCGCACCGCCGGCCAATTGCCACCCCAGAACAGCCCGATCGCCGCAATCAACAGCAGCGTGGTGAGATCGCGACGCGGCAGCGTCGAGGCGGAGGAGGGAGCCTGGGTCCGCATGCGGGGGTCACTCCTCCAGGGCCAGTACCTTGTCGCGGTTGAGCAGGTTCAGCGGATCCAGCGCACGCTTGAGGGTACGCATCAGGGCGACCTCCTCGGGCGTGCGCGACAGCGCCAGGTAGTCGCGCTTCTCCAGGCCGATGCCGTGCTCGGCGGAAACCGAACCGCCCAGTTCGGCCAGTGGCTCGTAGACGATGCGCTCCACGTCACGGCGGGTCTCCGGCTTGTCGTCGCCGACGCTGGCCGAGACATGCAGGTTGCCATCGCCCAGGTGACCGAACACCACGACGCGCCCCTGCGGCCAGCGCTGCTGCACGGCCCGCTCGAGTTCCGCGGCATAGCCTGGCATGTCCGGGATGGGCAGGCTGACGTCGAAGGTGAACAGGGGAGCCAGATGCTGGATCAGCCCCTCGATGTCCTCTCGTATATTCCAGATGCCCTGGCGCTGGGTGTCGGACTGAGCCAGCACCGCATCCTCGATCAGGCCGGCCTCGAGAGCCGACTCCAGGGCGGCGCTGAGCTGCGCCGTATTGACCGCGTCGTCGTTGCCCAGCGACTCCACGATGGCGTAGTAGGGCCAGCGGGGCGGCAAGGGAGGCGTGTTGCGTCCGCTCTCCTCGGTGAGCAGGGCATAGTGGTTGCGCCACATGACCTCGAAGGTGCCAAGGCTGCCGCCGAGTTCACGCCCCAGATGGGCCAGCAGCCCGGCTACCCCGTCGAAGTCGGGGCAGGCCACCAGGGCAGTACGCTCGCTGGCCATCCTGGGGTGCAGGCGGAGCACGGCACGAGTGACGATACCCAGCGTGCCTTCGCTGCCGATGAACAGCTGCTTGAGATCGTAGCCGGCGTTGTTCTTGAGCATGCGGTTCATCGAGCTGACCACGGTGCCGTCGGCGAGTACTGCTTCGAGGCCGAGAACCTGCTGGCGCATCATGCCGTAGCGAATCACCCTCACGCCGCCAGCGTTGGTGGCGATGTTACCGCCGATGGTACAGGAGCCCCGTGCGCCGAGATCGAGCGCGAACTGCAGGCCATGCTCGGCGGCGGCGTCCTGCACCCGTTGCAGGGCGTGCCGGCCAGCACGGTCATGGTGCCGCCGACCGGGTCGATCGACTCGATGGCGTTCATTCGCTCGAGCGAAATCACCAGCTCGTCGGGTGCCGCCTCGCCACCATGGACCAGGCCGGTGAGCCCGCCGTGGGTCACTACGGGTTGACGGGCGGCATGGCACAGGCGCATCACCTCGGCGAGCTCGGCAGTGGTGCCGGGGCGTATGATGGCGCCAGCACGGCAGCTCGCGCCGCTCATCCAGTCGACCTGGCGCTGGGCCACGTCGTTACCCGTGAGTACGTTGCCTGGACCGACGATGGCGGCGATATCCTTCAGCAGTGCTTGCATTCGGTATCCTTTGCTTTCCTTGTTCTTCGAGCTTGTTCTTCGAGCTTGTTCTTCGAGCTTGTTCTTCGAGCTTGGGCCTTCGAGCTTGGGCCTTCGAGCCTGGACTTCAGGCCATGGCCGCTTCGTGCGCACGGCCGGGAATGGCTTCGAGTAGCTGCTTCGTATAGGCCTCTCGCGGGCTGAGGAAGACTTCCTGGGCCGTGCCCTGCTCGACGATGCGACCCTGCTGCATGACGATGATGGTGTCGCAGATCTGGGCCGCGACGCGTAGGTCGTGGGTAATAAACAGCAGAGAGAGCGACAGTTTCTGCTTGAGCTCCTCGAGCAGTTCGAGCACCTGGGCCTGGATCGATACGTCGAGTGCGGACACCGCCTCGTCGGCCACGATCAGTTCCGGATTCAGCGCCAGGGCGCGGGCGATGCCGATTCGCTGACGCTGGCCGCCGGAGAATTCGTGCGGAAAGCGATCCACGGCCACGGCGCCGAGCCCTACCAGCTCCAGCAGTTCCTCCGCCTGGCGCATGGCCTTGTCGCGTGGCACGCCGTTGGCCATGGGACCCTGGGCAATGGCATAGCCGACCCGGTGGCGCGGATTGAGCGAGGCGTAGGGGTCCTGGAAGATCATCTGCACGCGATGCCGCTCGCGGCGCAGTGCGTCTCCGCGAAGTGAGGAGAAGTCGGTACCCGCCAGCGCGAGTGTACCGCTGTCGGGCCGCTCGAGACGCACCACGCAGCGTCCCAGGGTCGACTTGCCCGAGCCGGACTCGCCGACGATGCCCACTGTCTCGCCGGGGGCCAGGGTGAAGGAGACGTCGTCCAGCGCGCGTACCTCGCGCGCCGGCTTGAACAGGCCGCCACGGGAGCGGAAGATCTTGTTCAGGTTGCGCACTTCCAGCAGCGGCGCGGGGCGTTCGCCGCCTCTCGCTTCGGGTATCACGTTGCTGGGGATCGCCTCGAGCAGGGCCCGGGTATATTCGTGGCGCGGATTGTCGAGTACCTCGTCGGCCATGCCGAGTTCGACGATCTGGCCGTAGCGCATCACGCACACACGGGTAGCGACCTCCGCCACGACGCCGAAGTCGTGGGTGATGAACATCACCGCCATGCCGCGGCGCTTCTGCAGGTCGCGGATCAGCTCGAGGATTTGTGCCTGAGTGGTGACGTCGAGTGCCGTGGTGGGCTCGTCGGCGATCAGCAGCTCCGGCTCCAGTGCCAGCGCCATGGCGATCATCACCCGCTGGCGCTGGCCGCCGGAAAGTTGGAAGGGATAGGCGCGAATGGCCCTGTCGGGCTGGGGAATGCCGACCTCCTCGAGCAGTGCCAGTGCCCTGGCCTGACGCTCGCGGCTCGTGTACTTGCCGTGGGCCTCGAAGACCTCGGCGATCTGGGCACCAACACGCATCAATGGATTGAGTGCGGTCATCGGCTCCTGAAAGATCATGCCGATGCGCAGGCCACGTAGCTTGCGGTGCTGCTTCTCGCTGAGGGCGAGCAGGTCCTGGCCGTCGAACAGCACTTCGCCGGCGGTGGGGCGGACCCCCTTGGGCAGTAGGCCCATCACGGCATTGGCGGCCATCGACTTGCCGGAACCGGATTCGCCCACCACGCACATGATCTCGCCACGCGCCACGTCGTAGCTGACGTCCTCCACCGCGTAGTCGCGATCCGCTCCCTTGGGCAGGGCCAGGGTCAAGCCACGGATGCTCAGTACCGGGGTATTGTCGTTCATGGTCCCTCTCCTATGAGCGTTCGCGGGCGAGCTTGGGATTGAGGGCGTCGTCGAGCCCCTCGCCGACCAGGTTGAGCGCCAATACCGTGAGCAGGATCGCCACCCCGGGGAAGAAGCTCAACCACCAGGCCTGGCGGATCACCGTGCGTGCGGCACCGATCATGTAACCCCACGACATCACGTTGGGGTCGCCCAGGCCCAGGAAGGAGAGGGCCGATTCCAGCAGGATCGCCGTCGCCACCATCAACGAGGCGAGCACGATGATCGGCGATAGCGTATTGGGCAGGATCTGCTTGAGGATGATGGTGCGGTTGGTCTGGCCGACGAGGCGTGCGGCCTCCACGTACTCCCGATGCCGCAGCGACATGAATTCGGCACGTACCAGACGCGCTACCGGTGGCCAACTGACGATGGCGATCGCCAGCACGATGGAAACCACGCTCGGCTGCATGATCGCCACCAGCACGATGGCCAGGGCGAAGTTGGGGATGGTCTGGAAGAATTCGGTGAAGCGCATCAGGGCGTCGTCGATCAACCCGCCGTAGTAGCCGGCCACGGCGCCCAGCGGCACGCCGATGAGAAGGGCCACCGTGGTCGAGATAAGGCCGATCAATAGTGAGACCCAGGCGCCGTGCATCAACCCGGCGGCTACGTCGCGACCCATGGTATCGGTGCCCAGCCAGAAGCCTTCGACCTCCATCGGCGCGAGGAAGGGGCGCTGCACCATACGCCAGGGGGACTCGGGATAGAGCAGCGGCGCGAGAATCGCCATCAGCACGATGGCGAGCAGAATGACGAGTCCGATCAAGGCGCCGCGGTTCTGGGCAAATCGGGCGAAGAAGCTCATGAGGCCTCCTTGATGCGCGGGTCCGCCAGGCGATAGACCAGATCGGTGATGATGTTGAACACGATCACCAGGGCGGCGGAGAAGAAGAAGATCCCCAGCAGCAGGTTGTAGTCGCGCTGTTGCAGCGCCTCGAACATGAGCCGGCCGATGCCGGGCCAGGCAAAGACCGTCTCGGTGAGGATGGCACCGCCGACCATCTGGCCCGCCTGCAAGCCGGCCAGGGTAATGATCGGCAGCAGGGCGTTTCTAAGAATGTGGCGACGCTGGATCACGCGGGGGCTTAGCCCCTTGGCGCGAGCGGTCTTGACGTAGTCCTGCTGGCTCGCCTCGAGCATCGAGGCGCGGGTCATGCGGGTATAGATGGCCATGAAGAACAGCGCCAGCGTGGTGGCCGGCAGGATCAGGTGCTTGGCCACGTCGAGTACCAGGGCGAAGCCGGTATGGCCGGCACCCACCGTGACCATGCCATAGGCCGGCAGCCAGCCGAGATAGACCGAGAACAACACCACGGCCATCAGTGCAACCCAGAACAGAGGGGTGGCGTAGAAGATCAGCGCCAGCGCCATGATCAGCGAACCCGAGGGCTTCTTGACCCGGGCCGCGGCCATAGAGCCGAGCACGATGCCCAGCGCCAGCGACAGGACGAAGGCGGTGCCGGTCAGCAGCAGGGTGGCCGGCAGTCGTGCCAGGATCAGGTCGAGGACCGGCATGCCCTGGCGATAGGACCAGCCGAAGTCGAGCGTGGCGATGCCCGAGACGTAGCGCCACAGCTGGACGTAGAGCGGCTGGTCGAGACCGAAGCGCTCGCGCAGCTGGCGCAGGAATTCCTGATCGGTGGCACCGGCTTCACCGGCCAGGATGGCGGCGGGGTCGCCTGGTGCCAGTTGGATCAGGACGAAATTGAAGATGATGATCAGAAACAGTACGACGACGGCCTTGAGCAGCCGCATCACGATCAAGCGGGCATAGAGCATGCAGCAAGCCTCTGGGTACTTGAGGGTACGCAAATGCCTGGGCGAGCGAATCGCTGCGTTACGCGGGGCTCGATCTCGCTCGGCGATTTGTTGTCGTGCAAAGCGGGGCGGCCAGCAGGGGCCGCCCCCGTTACGCTAGAGCGATCAGCGGTCGAGCCAAGCATCCCTGAACGCGTCGTTGATCCCGACACCGGAGGTGATCAGGTTCTGCACGTCGCAGCGATAGATGGTCGGGAAACCGAGTTCCATCAGCCAGCCTACCGGCACGTCCTCGTGCAGGATCTCCTGAGCTTCGTGGTAGAACGCCTCGCGCTCCTCCTCCGGGTAGGCGGTTGCCGCCTGGTCGAACAGCTCGTCGATGCGCTCGTTCTCGTAGCCCTCCACGTTGTTCCACGGCGAACCCTTCTCGATGTTGTCCGAGCGGTAGGAGCGGGTGATACCCAGCGCCGGGTCGCCATACTGGTAGAGGTAGGTGAAGGCCAGGTCGAAGTCCCAGTCGCCCAGACGCTGGTTCCAGCCGCCCACGTCGGTGGCCACGGTACGCACGTTGACACCCACCTCGCGCAGGTTCTGTTGTACGGCCTCGGCCCAGCGATTCCAGGTCTCGCCGTAGGGCAGCGGCAGTAGGCGAACTTCCTCACCGTCGTAGCCCATTTCTTCGAGGAGTTCGCGGGCGCGATCCGGGTCGTGATCGTAGGGGTCGAGGCCGTCATGGCGGAACTTGGCGTTGGAGCCGAAGGCGGAGAGCGGAACTTGGCCGAGCCCGTTCCACAGCACGTCACGGGCGAATTCACGATCCATGGCGTACATCACCGCTTGACGGAAGCGCTTGTCGGCGGTGGAACCTTCGCGGTTGTTCATCCAAAGCATGGCGAAGGGGCTGAAGTACTCATTGCCCTCGTCGGTGATACAGGCATTCTCCATGGCGGAGAGGCGCGGAATGTCGAAGTTTTCCACGGTGCCGTTGGGTAGTACGTCGACGGTACCGTTCTCGAAGGCTACCGCCCGGGAAGCGCCGTCGGGAATGACGTGCCAATTCACACCATCGAGATAGGGCAAGCCTTCCTCGTAGTAGTCGTCGTTGCGTACCAGTTGGATCACGGTGCCGCGATCCCAGTTGTCGAACTTGAACGGGCCGGTGCCGATGGGGTGGTTGTTGGCCTCGTTGTCGCGGAAGTCGGTGCCTTCGTAGATGTGCTTGGGCACCATGGTGAAGGTGCCAGCCTCGAACGAGATCAGGAACGGCCCGAACGGCTCGGCCAGGGTGAAGACCACGGTGTGATCATCGGTGGCCTCGATGCTTTCGACGTGCTGCAGCACGGCACGGGCACTGGGATTGAGTTCGCGGTGGAAGACGTCGGCCGAGAACACCACGTCTTCGGCGGTGAAGGGCTCACCGTCGTGCCATAGTACTCCTTCGCGCAGGTGGAAGGTCCAGGTCAGGCCGTCGTCGCTGGCTTCCCACGACTCGGCCAGCTGTGGAATCGGCTCCAGATCGTTGGTGTAGCGCAGCAGGCCCTCATAGATGCTGCCGGCGACCTTGCGGGTGGGGTCGTTCTGTACCATGCCCAATACCAGGCCGGGGGGCTCGGGCTGGATGATGGTGTCGATGACACCGCCGCGTTTGGGCTCGTCGGCGATGGCAAAAGCGGAAGTGAAGGCCAGAGTCGCGACGGCCAAGGCTAAGGGCGTCTTTCTCATTATCGGGTTCCTTCTTGTTGTCTCGGCGATTTGTTCTTGAATGGATAGTTGCCGTCTATCAGCAATATGACCTTAGCAGTGCGATACTAAACTGTCGACAGTCGTCAATCGACGGTCGACATAACTGGTCTTGCGTCATACTCTAGCGGTGTCAACCTGCAAGAGCCCCGAAGAATGACAGCTTCCAATGCTTTCGGTAGCGGCATGGTCATCCAGCAGCGCAATCTGGTGGAGCAGGTCGCCGACTTCCTCACCCAGGCCATCATCAGCCAGCACTACGCGCCCGGTGAGCGACTGTCGGAAGTGCAGCTGGCCCGCGACCTGGGCGTCAGCCGTGCGCCGGTCCGCGAAGCGGCCCGGCTGCTCGAAAGCCGCGGTCTGCTGGTGTCGCAACCGCGACGGGGTTTCTTCGTGCGGGCCCTGGATGCCGCGGAGCTCAATGATGTGTTCGACCTGCGCCTGTGCCTGGAGCGCCATGCGCTAGCCCGGCTGGTCGAGAACTACGACGCCGAGAAGGAGCAAGCCCTGCGCCGACAGGTCGAGTTGATGTGCGAGGTGGCGCTCAACGACAGCGACAGCCGCAAGATCGAAGAGGATCTCGTTTTCCATCGCATGCTGATTGCCTTCGCCGGCAACCGGCGCCTGCTCAAGGCGTTCGACGACATCACCCACGAACTGCGGCTGTGCATGGCGCTGATCGGCAAGACCCATGCCGATCCCGACAGCATTGCCACGTGCCACTGGGCGCTGCTCGATGCGCTGGCCAGCGGCGATCGAGAGCAGTGTCGCGAGGCCGTCGACTACCACATCGGTGTGGCACGGGACTACGTGGTGCAGGGCATCGGCGAGGCGTCATGACGCCCGCCCAAGCCTACCGTGCAGGCATGGGATAGCGGCGATCCGCCTTGCCGGCCTTGACCACCTGGCCTGGCGTGGCGTGACCCACCAGCTCGGGCAGGCCTGCCGATACTGCGAGCAGGGCATCCAGGTCCACACCGGTTGCCACCCCCATCTGCTCGAACATGTGCACCAGATCTTCGGTACAGACGTTGCCGGTGGCGCCGGGCGCATAGGGGCAACCGCCCAGGCCGCCCAGCGAGGCATCGAAACGCACGATGCCGGTTTGCCAGGCGGCAAGCGCATTGGCCAGTCCCATGCCGCGCGTATTGTGGAAGTGCAGGGTGAAGGGCGCTTCCGGCCAGCGTTCCAGCACCGCTTCGCACAGCCTGCCGACCTGGGCGGGGTTGGCCATCCCGGTGGTGTCGCACAGGGTGATTCCTTCCACACCCAGTTCGAGCAGGCGCTCTACCAGGCCCAGCACTCGTGTTTCCGGGACTTCGCCTTCGAATGGACAGCCGAAGCTGGTCGACAGCGAGGCGTTGACGAAGACGCCGCTGCCCCGGGTGGCGGCGAGGATTTCGGCGAAGCGCTCGAGCGACTGTTCGGGGGTCATGCGCAGATTGGCCAGGCCGTGGGAGTCGCTGGCCGACATCACCAGGTTGATCTCGTCGACGCCGCAGGCCAACGCCCGTTCGCAGCCGCGCAGGTTGGGCACCAGCACGGTAATGCCCACGCCCGGCCGCCGCTTTATGCCGCGCACCACCTCTTCGGCGTCACGCAGGTTGGGAATCGCCTTGGGCGAGGTGAAGGAGGTCGCCTCGATGCGCGCCAGCCCGGTGGCCGAGAGGGCGTCGATCAGGCGAATCTTCGCTTCGGTGGGCACGAATTCGGCCTCGATCTGCAGTCCATCTCGGGGCGCCACTTCATTGATTTGCAGCGTTGTCATGCAGCTCTCCTGGCGGCTGTCCGGTCTCGATCAGATGATGCCGGCCTGACGCAGTTTCTCCCGTGTGTCGGCGTCGATGCCCAGTTCGTCGAGCACCTCGTCGGTGTGCTGGCCCAGTTCCGGGCCGCCATCGCCGAGCCGTCCGGGAGTGGCGCTCAGCTTGGGCAGCACGCCCGGCACCTTGAGCGGCTTGCCGTTGGGGCGGGTGATGCTCTGGATCATTTCGCGCGCGATATAGTGAGGATCGCGGGCGATGTCGGCGGCGGTATAGGGGTAGCCGGCCGGTACCCGGGCGGCATCGAGCTGGGCGAGGATGTCGTCGCGTTCGCGCTCGAGGGTCCAGGCTTCGATGGCGGTATCGATGCGCTCTGCCTGCCGGGCGCGGCCGTCGTTGTGGGCCAGCTCAGGATCGTCCCAAGGTCCGGGCGCCCGATCACCTGCATCAGGCGCTTGAAGATGCTGTCGCCGTTGCCGGCGATCAGTACGTAGTCGCCGCTACGCGTGCGGTAGGCGTTCGAAGGCGTGATGCCGGGCAGCGCGCTGCCGCTGGGCTGGCGAATCTCGCCGCTGGCGTCGTACTCCGGCAGCAGGCTTTCCATCATGGCGAAGACCGACTCGTAGAGCGCGATGTCGACCACCTGGCCCTGGCCGCTGCGGGTGCGCTCCTGCAGGGCCAGCAGGGTGCCGATGACAGCGTAGAGCGCCGACAGCGAGTCGCCGATGCTGACCCCGACCCGCACCGAGGGCTGATCCGGATGACCGGTCAGGTAGCGTAGGCCGCCCATGGCCTCGCCGATCACGCCGAAGCCCGGCTTGTCGCGGTAGGGGCCGGTCTGGCCGTAGCCCGAGACACGCACCATGATCAACCCGGGTTGATGGCGCTGAGCGCGTCCCAGCCGAGCCCCCAGCCCTCCAGGGTGCCGGGGCGGAAGTTCTCGACCAGCACGTCCGCTTCGGCAACCAGACGACGCACCAGATCCTGCCCCTCCTGGCTGCGCAGGTCGAGAGAGACCGAACGCTTGTTGCGGGTCTGGACGTGCCACCACAGCGAGGTGCCGTCCTCGATCATTCGCCAACGACGAAGAGGATCGCCGGTACCGGGAGGTTCGACCTTGATCACGTCGGCGCCGAATTCGCCGAGTAGCTTGGTGGCGAAGGGGCCGGCGATCAGCTGGCCCAGCTCGAGTACCTTCAAGCCATCCAGCGGCAGGCGCCGGTCTTCCGATAATGCCATGGCAGCGACTCCTTGTGCGGAATGGGGTCAGGATGCGTGAGAACACCGGGCACAACAATTAAGGAAAGGGGAAGTCTGGATTCGTTTATGACGAAGCCTTGGCGTAACATGGGCGCTTTCACCACTCACGGGGATGCTGCCGTGCGTCGATTCGACTTCGTCACCCTCAAGCTGTTCGTCTCGATCGCCGACGAGGGGCGTTTGACCGCTGCCGCCGAACGCGAGCACATGGCGCTGGCGGCCGTCAGCAAGCGCATCAGCGATCTCGAGTCGCTGGTGGGAACGGCGCTGCTCTATCGACGTCCCCGCGGCGTCGAGCTGACGCCTGCCGGGCATGCCTTCCTGCATCATGCGCGACGCATCCTCGAGAACATCGAGCGGCTCTCCGCCGAACTCAGCGAGTATGGCGAGGGCGTTCGCGGCCATGTGCGCATCCACTCCAATACCTCGGCGATCATCGCCTTCCTGCCGCAGGACCTGAGCGCCTTCTCCCGCCAGTTCCCCCAGATCAAGATCGATCTCCAGGAACGGGTCAGTTCCGAAGTGATCGCCGCGGTGCGCGACGGCCTGACCGACGTGGGGATTTTCGCTGGACACGTGCCCTGCGATTGTCTGCAGATCCTGCCTTATCGCAGTGACCGGCTGGTACTGATGACGCCACATGACCATCCCCTGGCCGGGCGCGAGTCGCTGCAGCTGCTTGAAGCCACCCAATACGATTTCGTCGGCCTGCAGCAGGATGCCTCGCTGCAGACACTGCTGCACGAACAGGCAAGTCAGGCGGGCAAGACCCTGCGCATGCGCATCCAGGTACGCAGCTTCGATGCCATCTGCCGCATGATCCATCACGGCATGGGCGTCGGCGTATTGCCCGAAAAGACCATCTATCGCGATTTGCGCGACCTCAAGCTGCGCAGCATCCCGCTGAGCGATCCCTGGGCCCGGCGCGAGCTGGTGATCGGCATACGCCAGTACGAAGGGTTGCCGGTGATCGCGCGGCACCTGGTTGATCATCTGGTCGGCCGCGAGGCGTCACCCATTGCGCAGGATGGTGAACGGTGACCACTGCTGGCACAACGGAGTGACTTCGAGCCGGGTGATGTTGACGTGGGGCGGCAGTTCGGCGATATGCAACGCCTGTACGGCCACGTCAATGGGCTGCAGCGCTCGGGTGCCGGCGTAGTAGCGTTCGGCGAAGTCCCGGTCGCCCTTCATACGGACCTCGGTGAATTCGCTCACGGTCATGCCCGGGGCAAGGTCGGTAACTCGTACGCCTGAGCCGCTCACATCGCAGCGCAGGTTGTAGCTGAACTGTTCGACGAAGGCCTTCGAGGCGCCGTAGACATGGCCGCCAGGGTAGGGCGTGTGGCCGGCGATGGAGCCGATATTGATGATGGTGGCGCCCTCGCCATGGGCGATCAGCCTTGGCAACAGCAGTCTCGTGACCGTGACCAAGCCCTTGATGTTGGTGTCGATCATGGCGTGCCAGTCGTCGAGATCGGCATCCTGGGAAGGTCCCTTGCCGAGCGCCAGGCCGGCATTGTTGAGCAGTAGTCTGATGTCGTCGAAGGGGGCGGGCAGCGAGTCGACGACGCGCTCGATGGCCTGACGGTCGGTGACGTCAAGGGCGGCGACATGGATCGGGACCGAATTGCCGAGGCGCTGGCGCAGTGCTTCCAGGCGCTCCTGGCGGCGGCCGGTGAGCACCAGCCCCCAGCCGGCCGAGGCGAAGGTCTCGGCACAGGCCTGGCCAATGCCCGAGGTAGCACCGGTGATGAAAGCGATGGGTGCGGTTTCGTGCATGATGAACCCTCATGAAGTGAAGCTTCATTGACGGACGCTCGTCTTTCTCAAGATATTAGCCATTAGTCGCAGCGTTGTGTTCATGCGACTGAAGAATGCCTTGCCTGATGGGCTTCAGAGCCATCGTCAATGGCGAAGGCAGCCTTCATCAAAATCGATTTGAGCGTAGCGGGTGCATGTTTCAAGATCACAGCACGCCATCACGACAATCAACATAACGATAACGATCAGGAGAGCACCCATGCGCAAGTCCCTCCTTGCCTCGCTGGCCACGCTTGGCATGTTGAGCGCCCCGTTCGCGCTCGCCAATACCATCGAGATCCAGGTCAACAACACCATGAGCGAAGGCGGCTCCGAGAGTGCTGCCGTCGAGCGCTTCGCCGAGTATCTGGAAGAGCAGGCGCCGGGACGCTTCAACGTACGCCCCTTCCTGGCCGGCTCCCTGGGCGGCGAGGATGCGGTGCTGGAACTGCTCAACCTGGGGCAGACCCAGATCTCCATCACCGGCGGCAACTGGCGCCAGCAGTATGCTCCCGAATACGACGCCATCACCGTGCCCTTCGTCTTCTCTACCTGGGAAGAAGTGGATGCCTATATGGAGAGCCCGTCGGGCCAGCGCCTGGTAGAGCTGGCCGAAGAGAAGGGCGGACTCAAGTATTTCGGCACCCAGCATCGCGGCCCGCGCCACATGACCGCCAACAAGGCGATTCACACCCCCGACGACCTACAAGGGTTCCGCCTGCGCCTGCCGTCGCTGCCGGTATGGCTTGAGGTGTGGGAGGAGATCGGTGCCCAGGTGGTCAACGTGCCGGCACCGGAAATCTACCTGGCCATGCAGACTCGCCAGGTCGATGGCCACGAAAACTCCTTGTCATCGCCCTATACCCGGCGTCTGTGGGAAGTGCAGGATCACATCATCTTGACCAGCCACGTCATGTTTCCGTGGAACTGGGTGGCAAGCTCGCGCTGGTGGAACGGACTGGATGCCGAAGACCAGGAACTGATCACCGAGGCCATCCATGTGGCTCGCCAGCATGGTACCGAGGTGGAGCGTGAGTTCGACGAGTACTACCTCGAAGAGCTGGAGAAAGCGGGCATGACCATTATCGAGCCCGATGTGTCGCTGTTCCGCGAGGCGGCCATGCCGGCCATCGAACGCGTCATGGCCGACATGGCCGATGGCGTGATGGAAGATGCCATGGGCAATGGCGCGGCCGACTGACGCCCGCGTGTCGAATCGAACGGTCAGCGGCGCCCCATCCGGGACGCCGCTGGCGTTTCCTGCCTGGAGGAAAGCATCTTGACGTCTTCTTCAACGCCGCCCGAGAGTGGGCTGGACCGGGTTGCGTTTCATCTGCTGCGGGGCATTACCCTGGTCTGCGACATCGTGGGCGTACTGCTGCTGGCCGGCGTGTTGTTGTTGATCGTTGCCGCCGTGCTGGCGCGTGACGTGATCGGCCTGGGCATGCCCTGGACGGAGGAAGTCGCCTCCATGCTGGCAATCTATGCCGTCGCCTTCGGCTCGCTGTCGGCCTGGGTGCGCTTCGAGCACCTCGTCGTCGATCTCTTCAGCCATAGGCTCAGCCCATTGGTGCGCCACTTGCAGTACCGCCTGGTAGCGCTGCTCTCATTCGGCTTCTTCGTGCTGGCGGCCTATGGCTCTCTCACGATGTCTACGGTCAGCGCCAATAACCGCACCGTGTCGCTGGGCATCAGCTTCAGCTACCTCTATTACGGTATCTTCATTGCCTTCGCCGGCATGGCCGTACTGGCGCTATGGCAGGCGCTGCGCGGACCGGTGTCGTGGCAGGAGTCCCTTCAGGCCGAGCAGGAGGCCAACTGATGCAGGAGCTCATGGTTTTCGTCGGCGGGCTGCTGCTGCTCATGGCCATCGGCCTGCCCGTCGTCGTGGCGATCGGTATCACCTCCTTCATTGCGCTGGCGGTTACCGGTACCGGCGGCCTACCGGTGGAGTTGATGTCGCTGCGCATGGTGCAGACGCTGAACAATTTCACCCTGCTGGCGATACCGCTGTTCATCCTTGCCGCCAATATCATGAATACCGGCTCGACGACCACGCGGATCTTCGATTTCGCCACGGCGCTGGTAGGCTTTACCAAAGGCGGCCTGGGCCATGCCAACGTGGTCGCCAGCTCGATCTTCGCCACCATGTCGGGCACTGCGGTGGCCGATGCCGCCGGGCTCGGCAGCATCGAGATCAAGGCCATGAAGGAGCGTGGCTACGACCTGGGCTACTCGGCCGGTATCACCGCGGCCTCGAGCGTCATCGGGCCGATCCTGCCGCCGAGCATTGCGCTGGTGGTATATGGCTGGTTGGCCAACGTGAGCATCGGCGCCCTGTTCATGGCGGGGTTGGTGCCGGGTATCCTGATGGCGCTGCTGTTCATGGGGATGACGGTGGTGCTCGGTGCCGGCAAGCGCGTGGCCATGCCACCGCCCGTGCCGTTCGACGGCAAGGAAGTGCTACGTACCGGCAGGCGGGCGCTGCTGCCGCTGATGATGCCGGCAATCATCGTGGGCGGTATCTGGACCGGACTCTTCACGCCTACCGAGGCCGGTGCCATTGCCTCGCTCTACGCCGTGGTGCTGGGTGGGCTGGTCTATCGCGATCTGTCGTGGCGCGACCTGTTCCATGCCTTCCGGCGCACGCTCATGTTCAGTGCCGCGATCCTGCTGATCATCGCCGTATCGAGCTTCTATGGCTGGATCCTGGTGCGCATCGGCATTCCCCAGGCCCTGGCGGCCCAGGTTGCCGGCATCGACATGCCGACGTTCATGCTGCTGCTGGCCTTCGCGCTCTTCTTCCTGCTGATCGGCTGCTTCATGTCGGTGATCGAGAGCATCCTGATCTTCACGCCCATCGTCGTGCCTGCCGCCCTGGCGGCCGGCCTCGATCCGATTCACTTCGGCATCGTCATGGTGATCACCTTGTCGTAGGTGTCATCACACCGCCGTTCGGTACGGTGCTGTTCCTGATGGTTGGGATCACGCGGCTGCGCTACTCGCAGATCGTCATCGCCATTCTGCCGTTTCTGATTCCGATACTGCTGACCATCCTGATCCTCATCGCCACGCCTGCTCTGGCGACCTGGCTGCCTCGCCTGACAGGATATTGAGAGGAACGAACCGGCGGCCCGGGACTGAACGCCCGGCGCCGCCGTGGGTCTGAAGCGTTAACGTCGCAGGGGATCCGCCATGCTCGACACCATCCAACGTTTCTTCCAGCAGGCCCTGGCCGAGCCCGAGCGCTCGGACGATCCGGCCCCGACCCTGGAGCGTGCCACCGCCGCGCTGTTGTGCGAGGTGATGCGTGCCGACTACCACACCGATCAGGTGCAGCTCGACGCATTGCGCCAGCTGCTCATGAGCCATTTCCAGCTTCCCGCCGCCGACGTGGAGGAGTTGATGGAGATGGCGCGCGAGGAGGTGGAGCACTCGGTCGATCACTACCAGTTCGTCAGCCTGATCAAGCAGCACTACGACTATGCCCAGCGCTGCGAGCTGGTGCGCATGATGTGGACGCTGGCCAATGCCGATGCCAACCACAACGCGCTCGAGGAGCATCGCATCCGCCGTCTGGCCGAGCTGCTGCATGTCAGCCATTCCGACTTCATCCGCACCAAGCTGCAGGTCCAGGGGCAGGTCGAGTAGGTTGCCTTGATCCGGGGCATGAAGTGGTGGATTTCTGGGCGGCGTCGCCCTGGTCGCACTGCTAGACTATGCGCTCTTTCCGGCAGGGCCGGTCGCAAAGGGAGGAGTGGCATGTCGCGTCAAACCGTCGTACTGGGAGCCGGCATGATCGGCGTCTCCATCGCCTGGCACCTGGCTCGTCGCGGCCGCTCAGTACTGCTGATCGATCGCCGCCCGCCCGGGCAGGAGACCTCCTACGGCAACGGTGGGCTGATCCAGCGCGAGGCGGTGCGACCCTATACCTTTCCCCGCGAGTTCGGCAAATTGCTCAGCGCACTACCCAACCGACGGGTCGACATCCGCTACCGGCTGAGTGGCATGCTGCAGTTTGCCGGAGCGCTGTACGGCTACTGGCGTTACTCGGCGCCGCGCCACTACGAGCGTATCGTTGCCGAGTACGCTTCGCTGATCATGCTCTCTACCCAGGAGCACGCGCCGATGATCGAGGCGGCCGGTGCCGCGGGGCTGATCGGCAAGGAGGGCTGGCTGGAAGTGCACCGTAGCCAGGCCGAACTCGAGCGTCGCCAGCGGGAGGCCGAGGATGCTGCAGTACGCTTCGGTGTCACTCACGAGGCGCTCGACGCCGCCGCGCTGGCCAGGCTCGAGCCGGAGCTCAAGCCTGGCCTCGCTGGAGCCATTCACTGGACCAACGCCTGGAGCGTGGCCGATCCGGGCGGGCTGGTGGCGGCCTATGCCGAAAGCTACAAGCGCCAGGGTGGGGAGTTCCTGCAGGCGAACGTCGAGCGGGTGAGCCAGGCGGGGCAGGGCTGGCGTATCGAGACCGACAGCGGCAGCCACGAGGCCGACGAGGTGGTGGTAGCGCTGGGCCCATGGTCGGGAGGATGGCTCAGGGACCTGGGCTATCGCCTGCCCGCGTTCGTCAAGCGGGGTTATCACATGCACTACGGCGCTGAACGGAGAGGCGGTTGCGGCACTGGATCGCCGACGCCGACATCGGCTATATCCTTGCGCCGATGCGCGCCGGCATCCGGCTTACCACGGGCGCCGAGCTGGCTCGCCTCGATGCGCCCTCTTCTCAAGGTCAGTTGGATGCCGCCGAACGCCGGGCTCGAGAGCTCTATCCCGCTCTTGGCGAGCGGCTGGAGGAGGTGCCGTGGAAGGGCGCGCGTCCCTGTCTGCCGGACATGAAACCGATCATCGGTCCCGCGCCGCGCCACAAGGGGTTGTGGCTCGCCTTCGGGCATGGCCACCAGGGCTTTACCATGGGGCCGGTGACCGGGCGCCTGATGGCGGAGATGATGGAGGGGGAGCCGACGGCGATCGATATGGCGCCGTTCCGTGCGGACCGCTTCTAGGTCCTGGCCCTTGTTTTCACCCGGCGCGATTGCGCCGCCGGCGCCACTGGTGGTGGATGGACTTGATCAACAGGGTCATTACATAGACCACCCAGCCGGCGGTGGCCAGCACGTTGAACAGCAGCATCTTCTGCTGGCCGCTCATGGGGGCGAACAGGGTCTCGATGAGCATGCCGAGAAGCAGGGCAAGCGCCATCGGCAGGGCGAGAATATGCATCCACATTTCGGTGCGCCGCTTGCGTACGTGGTAGCGGCTGAGATGAACGCGAAACGGGCGATGCATGAAGCTGACCAGGATCATGGCGCCGAGAGCGAGGATGGCGGCCAGGGTGGGCTCGACGCTGTCCATCCTGGCCGAGACGCTGATCGACCAGAAGAACACGACCCACATCAGCCCAGCCAGGATGGCGACGATATCGGCGTAGTGGCGAACCCGGGGCATTGGCAAGGTCTCATGCGGTAAAAACGGCGTCGATGATACGGCAAATCGACTCGACTTGCTGCCGTCGCGCCGAAATTGTCGGCTCAGTGCCCGCCATCCGGGCAACCGGACGCGACCTTCCGGTATACTCTGGCTTCGACATTCCAGCTGAGCCACAGGATACGCCGTGAACGCAATCACCCTGACCCGCCCCGACGATTGGCACCTGCACCTGCGCGATGGTGAGGCGCTCGAGGCCGTGGTGCCTGCCACTGCCCGTCAGATGGGACGTGCGATCATCATGCCCAACCTCAAGCCGCCGGTCACGACGACCGAGCAGGCCTTGAGCTATCGTGAGCGGATCCTGGCCGCGCGCCCGCAAGGCTCAGCCTTCGAGCCGTTGATGACGCTGTATCTCACCGACAACACGCCGGCCGAAGAGATCGAACGTGCCGTGGCGAGTGGCAGGGTGCATGCAGTGAAGCTCTACCCCGCAGGTGCCACGACCAACTCGGACTCGGGTGTGACCGACGTCGCGCACTGCGACGCAACGATTGCCACCATGGCGCGCCTGGGGCTGCCGCTGCTGGTGCATGGTGAGGTCACCGATGCCGAGATCGACATCTTCGACCGCGAGGCCGCTTTCATCGAGCGAGTGATGAAGCCGCTGCTCGAACGTCATCCCACCTTGAAGGTCGTGTTCGAGCACATCACCACGGCGGACGCTGCTGAATTCGTTGCCCAGGCACCGGCCAATGTGGCAGCGACTATCACGGCTCACCATTTATTGTTCAACCGCAACCATATGCTGGCCGGCGGCATTCGCCCCACTATTACTGCCTGCCGATCCTCAAGCGTGAGCGCCACCGCGAGGCACTGCTGGCTGCTGCCACCTCGGGCAGCGGTAAGTTCTTCCTCGGCACCGATAGTGCCCCTCATGCCCAGGGCGACAAGGAGTCGGCCTGCGGCTGTGCCGGTGCCTATACCGCTCCAGCGGCGATCGAACTGTACGCCACGGCCTTCGAGCAGGCCGGGGCGCTGGGTCGGCTGGAAGGGTTCGCCAGTCATTTCGGGCCTGACTTCTACGGCCTGCCGCGCAATGGCGACACGATCACCCTGGTGCGTGAGGAGTGGACGCTACCCGACTCGCTGCCCTATGCCGGCAGCCAGCGCATCGTACCGCTCAAGGCGGGGGAGGCGCTCGCCTGGAAGCTGCAGGAGTGACGACTCCTTTGTCTTTCTTGACGCAACGGCCGCCCTTGAGGCGGCCGTTGCGTTGTTCGCCAATGGTGGCTGACATTTAGCTGTCATTCTTTCAGCGAAGCGTCCGAGGGTAGGCTATGGTGAGGAGGAGCGCTGGAGGCGCTCCTCTATCGCAATCTCCGTTGTAACCGCATTGCCAGTCGGCCAGCTGCGTGCTGGCTGAGGATCGTGCCCGGAGACATGGCCTGCAATGACAAAGCTGATTCCCAAGCATGCGCGTGAGGCATCGCGAGGATTCCTGGAGTTCGCGCTGCTGTTGACCGTTGCGAAGGGAAAGGTGCCGGCCGTGTATTTCGACAGGCAACTGAATGTCGGCGATGCGCTCACGCCCTATCTGATCGAAAAGCTTACCGGCAAGGTGGCGTATCGAGTCCGCTCCAACACGGTCGACCATCTCCTGGGAGTGGGAAGCATCATGCACCTGGCGAAGCGTCGAAGCCTGGTGTGGGGCAGCGGCATCATCGACCCTGAATGGTTGCCCGGACGGGATGTGCTCGAGAGTGCCCGATTCTTTGCCGTGAGAGGACGTCTCACGCTGGAACTGCTGGCGGCCAATGGGGCGGATGTGGCAACAGTGGCGTTGGGAGATCCCGCGCTAGTGATGCCCCAACTGTATTGCCCCAAGCGACGCAGCACGAAGTATCGCATAGGGCTGGTGCCCCATTATGCGGATCGGGAGGCTCCGATGGTGCGCTACATGGCGAGCCAGTCCGGTGTCAGGCTGATCGACGTGAGGCAGCAGCCCGAGCCCTTTATCGACGCCATTTGCGAGTGCGAAACGGTCGTTTCCTCTTCCCTGCATGGGCTGATTCTCTCGGATGGTTACTGCATTCCCAATCTCTGGGTGCGGTTCAGCGATGGGCTCATCGGGGGCGAATTCAAGTTCCACGATTACTACAGCACCACGGAGGCTCCCGGCACTCGTATCGTGCCGATCATGGATCGGGAGGCAGCCGACGGTTGCATGGCTGAGTTGCTGGCGCAGGGCAGGGTAACCAAGTATCTCGGCGATCCCGCACGGCTTGTCGCCGCCTTTCCTTTCAGCGAATTCGGATGTTGACATGGACATGCGTGAACCGACCATCAGCGTCGTCATCCCGGCATATAATGTGGCTCCCTATATCGATGCCGCACTGAACAGCTTGGCCCAACAGACGGTTCGGCCGCATGAGGTCATCATCGTCGATGACGGCAGTGAGGACGATACTTGGCAGCGGATGTGCGCTTTTCCGCATCCCTACCGAGTGGAGCTGATCTCGACCGACAACCAGGGACAGGGCAGGGCCAGGAACCTGGCCATCGCCAGGAGTTCTGGAGAATATCTCTACTTCTTCGATGCGGACGACCTGCTGGAGCCCGACTTCATCGAGAAAATGCAGGAAATCATCATCTCCCGGCAATATCCTGACATCATCTTCTTTTCGGGCGATGCTTTCTTCGACGAAGGAGCGCAGGGGGTGGATTTCGTCCGCACCTACCGGCGTGGCTGTGCAGGGGAGTATCTCACCGCTGCCGGCCTCCTCGCGGCATTCGAGAGGCACGGCGGTGGCTCCTGCAGTCCCTGCCTCTATCTCAGCCAGCGCCGGCTATGGTCGGGCAAGCTCAGGTTCAAGGCGTATTACCACGAGGATGAAGAGGTCTTCTACCCATTGATCTTTGCTGCCGAACGCTACGTGGTGGTCGATGAGGTCTTCTTCCAGCGCCGGATCCGGCAGGGCTCCACCATGACCATGTCCAAGAACAGAAAGCATGTGAGGGGGTTGCATGTGTTACTGGAATCCCTACTGGCGTTGTATCGCGACCCCGCGTATCGCGACTGCCGGCGCCATATCAGGAAGCGGGCCATCCAGTATACCGGCCAGTACATGAATGTTTGTCGCGATGTCCGCGAGCCCTACGATATGTCGTTGCTGCTGTCGCTGATCCTGGGGTTCAGAAATCGCTGGATGTGTCTGAAGATAGCTTTTCACACGCTGAACGGCTCGCTGCGCGCCACGATCAAGCGCCACCTGAACAGGAGGAGGCTGGTGAGCCACTGAAGTATCGGCGGCCCGCTGCCACATGCACCAGGGTAAGGCCGGCAGCCATGGACCGCGCTCGCTTCAGTCTGTGGTGAGTTCAGGCTCCGCCTGAGGAGCAAGCCGTGCAATCATGGCTTCGACCATGCGCGCCGAGTGCGCGGCAGCTTTGTCGAGGAACTGTTCGAAGGATATGTGGTTGTCGCCGCTGCCGGGGATGTCGGAAAGCGCGCGAATGACCACGAACGGGCAACCGTACAGATGGCAGGTCTGGGCGATGGCGGCGGCCTCCATCTCGGCTGCCAGCATGGTGGGGAAGCGCGAGCGGGTCTTGGCCACCAGCTCGGGGCAGGCCATGAAGACATCGCCGGTGGCGATCAGGCCCTCGGTCACTTTGACCTCGCCCAGTTCCTCGACGCACTCCCTGGCAAGGGCGACCAGGCGCTCGTCGGGGAGATAGGCGGCCGGCATCTGCGGTACCTGGCCGTGCTCGTAGCCAAATGCCACGGCATCCACGTCGTGGTGGCGCACCTCGCTCGATACCACCACGTCGCCGATCTCCAGCCCTTCACCAAAACCGCCGGCCGAACCGGTATTGATGATGGCCTCGGGCTGGTACATGTCGAGCAGCAAGGTAGTGCCGATGGCGGCGTTGACCTTGCCGATGCCCGACTGGAGCACCACAACATCGGCGCCGTGCAGCTTGCCTTGGTGGAAGGTGCAGCCCACGTGGGTACGAGTTCTGCGCCCCTCCAGCCGTGCAGCGAGGCGGTCGACCTCCTGGGCCATGGCGCCAATGATGCCAATGCGTTTCATTTGTTCCCGATTCTCCGATATTGACGGAGCGCGCATTCTATCCGAGCCGCAGGCTCATGTCAGGCCTGGTTCAGGAAGAGGCGGTTTCCAGCTCCATGGCGTCATGGCGTTCGGCCGCGAACAGGGTATTCTCCAGCAGCGAGGCGACCGTCATCGGTCCCACGCCTCCCGGTACCGGAGTGATCCAGGCAGCGCGCTCGGAGGCTGGGCCGAACTCCACGTCTCCAACCAGTCGTCCGTCTTCCTCCCGGTTGATCCCCACATCGATGACGATCGCCCCGTCGCGGACCCACTCGCCCTTGACCAGACCGGGGTTGCCGACCGCGACGACCAGCAGCTCGGCCCGACGTACGTGCGATTCCAGGTCGCGCGTGAAGCGGTGGCAAACGGTGGTGGTGCAGCCTGCCAGCATCAGTTCGAGCGCCATGGGGCGTCCGACGATGTTGGATGCACCAACCACGGTGGCGTCCATTCCACGTACCTTCAATCCGCTCGCCTGTAGCAGCGTCATGATGCCCTTGGGCGTACAGGGGCGCAGGACCGGTAGACGCTGGGCCAGGCGGCCTAGGTTGTAGGGGTGGAAGCCGTCGACGTCCTTGTGCGGCAGGATGCGCTCGAGGATCGGGCGGGCATCCAGGTGGGCGGGCAACGGCAACTGCAGCAAAATTCCATCGATGCGCTTGTCGGCATTGAGCTCGTCGATGAGTTGCTCGAGCGCCTGCTGCGAAGTGTCGCCGGGCAGCGCATGACGGAAGGAGAGAATGCCGGCCTGCTCGCAGGCGCGATGCTTGTTGCTCACGTAGACGTGGGAGGCCGGGTCGTCGCCCACCAGGACGACGGCGAGACCGGGGACGCGCTTGCCCTCGCTGCGGCGCGTTTCCACCTGGCGCGCAACCTGTTCGCGGACCTGAGCGGCTATGGCCTTGCCATCGATGAGTTGGGCGGTCATCGTGTCTCCCCCTGACGAGTGATGTGTGCGGCGCTGGCGAGGCCGGCGGTGAATTCGAAGGGGGCCGATTTTCGCATGACGCGCCTCCCAGGCAAAGCGCAAAAGCCCCGCTGTGTCAGGAAGCTATTGACCGCAGTCGATTCTCGCGTAGAATACGCAGCGCTCGGTGAGGCCCGCTCTGCGGTGCCGAGGTCGAGCGAAGGCCGGCGGGGTGTAGCGCAGTCTGGTAGCGCGCCTGCTTTGGGAGCAGGATGTCGGGGGTTCGAATCCCTCCACCCCGACCACAACCTTTTGTTTGTGCTGGGAAAAAGGCGAAACGGGGTTGCGGTCAGTTGGCATGGAACGTAGAATGCGCCCATAGCTCAACCGGATAGAGCAACGGCCTTCTAAGCCGTAGGTTGCAGGTTCGAGTCCTGCTGGGCGTGCCACGCTTCCAGGCAGGGCGGCCTCCGGTTCGAGGGTGGTGTCTCGGGTGTTGTTTGCTCGAGCAGTGCCGTTCTTGAAGTGGCGTTACTTGAAGGCGTCATTAGTAAGTGGCGCAGCGTCGATATGGTGGATGTAGCTCAGTGGTAGAGCCCCGGATTGTGGCTCCGGTGGTCGTGGGTTCGATCCCCATCATCCACCCCAATCGACCGATATCTCTTTGAGCGATGCGCTTAATGCTGCAATGGTGGATGTAGCTCAGTGGTAGAGCCCCGGATTGTGGCTCCGGTGGTCGTGGGTTCGATCCCCATCATCCACCCCATTGCACCCAATCTTTGCCTGGTTTCCTTTCGTGCTTCCTGTCTGCCCGGTCGAGTCGCCTTGCCCGGGTGTCGGTCGTTGATGCTCGTGTGTCATGTGCTTGCCTGGCGGTGAGCTTGTCCAACAGGTTGCCGACCCCTTGTAAAACCCGCAATCGCCCCCACTCTGTATGGCGTAACGCTTGCCAGCGTAGGGCGGGATTCTTAGAATCTCTCTTTTACATTCCACGCTTTCCTAGAACGCCCCAGTCGGTAGAGGACCATTCATGCAAGTTTCCGTCGAAACGACCTCCCAGATCGAGCGCCGTGTCACGTTCCAGGTGCCGGCCGCCGAGGTCGACGAGGCCGTCGAAGCCCGCCTCAAGGACACGGCGAAGAACATTCGCCTCAACGGTTTCCGCAAGGGCCGGGTACCCATGTCCGTGGTGCGCCAGCGTTACGGCCGCGGCGTGCGCGACGAGGTCGTGGGCGAGCTGATGCGTGAGCGTTATGTGCGTGCCATCACTGAGCAGAACCTCAATCCGGCCGGCTTCCCGAGCATCGAGCCCAAGGTTGACGAGGCGGGCAAGGATCTTGAGTTCGTGGCCTCCCTCGAGGTTTATCCCGAGGTTGAGCTGGCCTCGATCGAAGGTACCGAGGTCGAGCGCCCCGTGGTGGAAGTGAGCGATGCCGATCTCGAGGAGATGGTCGAGACCCTGCGTAAGCAGAACGCCACCTGGGAAGAGGTCGAGCGGGCTGCCGAAGAGGGCGACCAGGTCAAGATCGACTTCCAGGGCTTCCTGGGCGACGAGCCCTTCGAGGGCGGTAGTGCCGAAGGGCACGATCTGGTGCTTGGTTCCGGCAACTTCATTCCCGGGTTCGAGGATCAGCTCGTCGGTGCCAAGGCTGGCGAGGAGAAGGAGATCAAGGTCACCTTCCCCGAGGATTACCAGGCTGAACACCTGGCCGGTCAGGACGCCACCTTCAAGGTCAAGGTGCATGCGGTCAAGGGGCAGACTCTGCCCGAGGTCGACGAGGCATTCATCAAGCGCTTCGGCGTTGAAGACGGCGACGTCGAGAAATTCCGCGCCGAGGTCAAGAAGAACATGTCCCGCGAGGCCAAGCAGGCCGTCGACAATCGGGTCAAGCAGCAGGTTCTCGAGGCCCTGAAGAAGGCCAACGACATTCCGGTGCCCCAAGCACTGGTCCAGCAGGAGACCGATGCGCTCAAGCGTCAGGCAGCGCAGCAGTTTGGGCTGGGTGAAGATTTCGACGTTTCCCAGCTGCCCAACGAGCTGTTCTCCGAGCAGGCCAAGAGCCGCGTTCAGGTCGGTCTGCTGTTGGCTGAGGTGATCAAGTCGAATGAGCTCGATGCCAGCGACGACGAGATCCGCGCCAAGGTCGAGGAACTGGCCGAACAGTATCAGGAGCCGCAGCAGGTCATTGACTACTATATGGGCAACGACCAGCTCAAGACTCAGGTCAAGTCGGCTATCCTCGAAGAGAAGGCCGTCGACAAGCTGCTGGAGCAGGCCTCGGTCAAGGATGTCGAAATGAGCTATCAGCAGGCCCTGGCCGCCGCCCAGCAGGGTGACCAGGAGAGCGAAGAAGGCGAAGGCGAGGAAGCCAAGGGCTGATTTTGGCGGCCTGAAGGTTTTTGCCGGCCACCTCGCTGGTGGCCGGCGGAGACGCCGCTTTCCATTCATCGGATGCAAGGACATCACACTGATGAGCAACGAGTTCGAGACCCGAAACGCCGGCGGCCTGGTGCCGATGGTCGTAGAGCAGAGCGCGCGTGGCGAGCGGGCCTACGATATCTACTCCAGGCTGCTGAAGGAGCGTGTGATCTTTCTGGTAGGGCCGGTGGAAGATCATATGGCCAACCTGATCGTGGCGCAGCTGCTCTTCCTTGAATCCGAGAATCCGGACAAGGACATCCACCTCTATATCAACTCCCCTGGCGGTGCCGTGACTGCCGGTATGGCGATCTATGACACCATGCAGTTCATCAAACCCGATGTCTCCACCGTGTGCATCGGCCAGGCGGCCAGCATGGGTGCGCTGCTGTTGGCGGGCGGTGCCGCGGGCAAGCGCTATTCGCTGCCACACTCGCGCATGATGATCCACCAACCGCTGGGCGGCTACCAGGGCCAGGCGGCGGACATCGAGATTCATACCCGCGAGATCCTGGGGATTCGGGACAAGCTGAACCGTATCCTGGCCCACCATACCGGGCAGGATATCGACACCATCGCTCGGGATACCGACCGCGACAATTTCATGAGCGGCACTCAGGCGGTGGAATACGGTCTGATCGATGCTGTACTGGATAAGCGGCCCACATCCTGATAGCGTGAAATCAAACACGCTTCAACTACGTGATTTAGCGGCGGCCGATCTGGCCGCCGAAGTGACAGAGGTACGCGAATGGCCGACGGCAAAGGCAAGGACGAAGGCGGCAAGCTGCTTTACTGCTCGTTCTGCGGCAAGAACCAGAACGAAGTGCGCAAGCTGATTGCGGGCCCGTCCGTTTATATCTGCGACGAGTGTGTCGATCTCTGCAACGACATCATTCGCGAGGAAGTTCTCGATGCCGATGCCGAGAGCGATGAGGAGCGTCTGCCCGTTCCCCGCGAGATTCGTCGCACCCTGGATGAGTATGTGATCGGTCAGGACCGCGCCAAGACGGTGCTGTCCGTGGCGGTCTACAACCACTACAAGCGTCTGCGTGCCGGCATCAAGGGCGACGACGTGGAGCTTGGCAAATCCAATATTCTGCTGATCGGGCCTACCGGTAGTGGCAAGACGCTGCTGGCCGAGACCATGGCGCGCCTGCTCAACGTGCCCTTCACCATCGCCGATGCCACCACCCTCACCGAGGCGGGTTATGTCGGCGAGGATGTCGAGAACATCATCCAGAAGCTGCTGCAAAAGTGCGATTACGATGTGGAGAAGGCCCAGCGCGGTATTGTCTACATCGATGAAATCGACAAGATCTCGCGTAAGTCGGACAATCCTTCGATCACCCGCGACGTGTCGGGCGAGGGGGTGCAGCAGGCCCTGCTCAAGCTGATCGAAGGCACCACGGCGTCCGTGCCACCGCAGGGTGGCCGCAAGCATCCACAGCAGGAGTTCCTGCAGGTCGATACCGGCAACATCCTGTTCATCGTTGGCGGTGCCTTTGCCGGGCTGGACAAGGTGATTCGCGATCGTGCCGAGAAGGGCGGTATCGGCTTCAGCGCCGAGGTGAAGAGCAAGGACGAGACCAAGGGGGTGGGTGATCTGCTTGCCGAAGTCGAGCCGGAGGATCTGGTCAAGTTTGGCCTGATTCCGGAGTTCGTTGGCCGCTTGCCGGTCATCGCTACCCTGACCGAGCTCAATGAGGATGCATTGATCCAGATTCTCACTGAGCCCAAGAACTCTTTGGTCAAGCAGTACGCCCGCCTGTTCGACATGGAGGGCGTCGAGCTGGAGTTCCGCGAGGACGCCCTGCGTGCCGTGGCGGCCAAGGCGATGGCGCGCAAGACCGGCGCCCGTGGGCTGCGCTCCATCCTTGAGTCGGTACTGCTCGATACCATGTACGAAATACCCTCGATGGAGGGAGTCTCGAAGGTGGTCATCGATGCATCGGTCATCGCCGGTGAGAGCGACCCCTTGCTGATCTATTCGCAGCAGGACCAGCGGGTCGACGGTACTGACGGCTGAAGCTGGGCGGCGAGCCGCTGCCAGCCCATGACGAAAAGGGGTCGCTCGGGCGGCCCCTTTCCATGTTCTCCAGCACCCCCTTGTAATGGGGGTACCGTGCCCCAATCCCCCCTGTATCCACCGATTTCTGTTTGAGGAACGTCTGCGATGCAGCAGAACGCCGTTCAGACCCTGAGTCTGCCCCTACTGCCACTGCGGGACGTGGTCGTCTATCCGCAGATGGTGATCCCGCTGTTCGTCGGCCGCGAGAAGTCGATCCAGGCCCTCGATGCGGCCATGGCGGCCGACAAGCGCGTGCTGCTGGTTGCCCAGCGCGAGGCTGGGCAGGATGACCCGGGGACCGACGATCTTTTCACCATCGGTACCGTTGCCGAGATCATGCAGCTGCTCAAGCTGCCCGATGGCACCGTCAAGGTGCTGATCGAGGGCGTGTCGCGGGCGGACTTGCGTGAAGTTCACCATACCGATCAGGGCCACAGCGTGGCCGAGGCGGTATTGCGCGACAGCGAGCCCCTGAGCGAGCGTGAGCAGGAGGCGCTGGTGCGGGTGCTGCTCAATCAGTTCGAGCAGTACGTCAAGCTCTCCAAGAAAGTCCCCAACGAGGTGCTCAACTCGCTTTCGGGCATCGAGGACCCGAGTCGCCTCGTCGATACGATCTGTGCTCATCTCTCGCTCAAGATACAGGACAAGCAGCAACTGCTGGAAATGGATCGTGTGCGTGAGCGCATCGAGCATCTCATGGCGCTGATTGAATCCGAGATCGATCTGCTCCAGGTGGAGAAGCGCATTCGCTCCCGCGTGAAGGACCAGATGGAGAAGTCCCAGCGTGAGTACTATCTCAACGAGCAGATGAAGGCCATCCAGAAGGAGATGGGCGAGCTCGAGAACGTGCCCAACGAGGCCGAGAAGTACGAGCGTGCGATCGAAGAATCGGGCATGCCCAAGGAGGCGCGCGACAAGGCCGTGCAGGAGCTCGGCAAGCTCAAGATGATGTCGCCGAGTTCTGCCGAGGCCACGGTGGTACGTTCCTATCTGGACTGGCTGGTGTCGGTGCCATGGAAGAAGCGTACCCGGGTCAAGCATGACCTGATACACGCCCACAAGGTGCTGGACGAGGACCACTACGGTCTCGAGGAAGTCAAGGAACGCATCCTCGAATACCTGGCGGTGCAGAAGCGGGTCAAGAAGCTCAAGGGGCCGGTGCTGTGCCTGGTGGGGCCGCCGGGGGTGGGCAAGACCTCGCTCGGCCAGTCGATCGCTCGGGCCACCAACCGCAAGTACGTGCGCCTGGCTCTGGGTGGCGTGCGCGACGAATCCGAGATCCGCGGTCATCGCCGCACCTACATCGGTTCGCTGCCGGGCAAGCTGATCCAGCGCATGAGCAAGGCCGGAGTCAAGAATCCGCTGTTCCTGCTCGACGAAGTCGACAAGATCGGCATGGATCACCGTGGCGATCCCGCCTCGGCGCTGCTCGAGGTGCTCGATCCGGAGCAGAACGACAAGTTCAACGATCACTACCTGGAGCTGGACTACGATCTCTCCGAGGTGATGTTCATCTGTACCGCCAACTCGATGAACATACCCGGCCCGCTGCTGGATCGTATGGAGGTCATTCGTCTGCCGGGGTATACCGAGGACGAGAAGCTGGCCATTGCGCGCCGCTACCTGGTGCCCAAGCAGTTGAACTCCAACGGCTTCAAGGACGAGGAACTGAGCTTCTCCGATGAGTCGCTGCTGGAGCTGATCCGCTACTACACCCGTGAGGCAGGGGTGCGTGAGCTGGAGCGGCAGATCGCCAAGGTGTGTCGCAAGGTCCTGCGCGAGCGGCTTGAGCACGAGGGCAAGGGGGCTCAGGCGCCGGTGATGTTGGCGGCGGCCGATATCGAGACCTATGCCGGCGTACGGCGTTACAGCTACGGCCTGGCCGACAAGGAGGACCAGGTGGGGCGTGTGACCGGTCTGGCCTGGACCTCGGTGGGCGGCGAGCTGCTCAATATCGAATCGGTGGTCACGCCGGGCAAGGGAAGGATCAACAAGACCGGCTCGCTGGGCGACGTGATGAAGGAGTCCGTCAGTGCCGCCCACACCGTGGTGCGGGCGCGTGCCAGTACGCTGGGTATCGACCCGGAGCGCTTCGAGAAGGAAGACCTGCATATCCACGTGCCGGAAGGCGCCACGCCCAAGGATGGCCCCAGCGCCGGTATCGCCATGGTCACGGCCATGGTGTCCGCGTATACCGGCCGTCCGATACGCTGCGACCTGGCCATGACCGGCGAAGTGAACCTGCGGGGCGAGGTGATGCCGATCGGGGGGCTAAAGGAGAAATTGCTGGCAGCACGGCGCGGTGGTATAAAGATCGTGCTCATTCCGGAAGAGAACCGCCGGGACCTCAAGGAGGTACCGGATAATATCAAGGACGCGCTGGATGTCCGGCCCGTTCGTTGGATCGACGAGGTACTGGAGGCGGCCCTGGCAGAAAGGGCCGGCAATGGTGGAGAAGAAACACGAACGGAAGATTCCGCTTCTTCTTCCAGCATGATCAGTACACATTAACGATAATTGCTGTGTCATGTCGGGGTCGGAATTCCCGACATGACGCGGTTTGGCGCCGCAGTTGCTTGACACCTCTTTTACAGCATTGCTATAAACTGCCAGCCATGCTGTGATCGTGTTGCCGGGCGAAAGGCACGCCGATTAGAGCCATTTTCTGAAACAGTCAAGGGGTGAAGTGTGAACAAATCCGAGCTGATCGAAGCTATCGCCGCGTCTGCCGACATTCCCAAGGCCGCTGCGTCTCGCGCACTGGATGCCATGGTCGACACCGTCACCGAAAGCCTCAAGAAAGGCGACAGTGTATCTCTTGTCGGATTTGGTACTTTCTCGGTGAAGGAGCGTGCCGCCCGCACCGGCCGCAACCCGCAGACAGGCCAGCCGATCCAGATCAGCGCAGCCAAGGTGCCTACCTTCAAGGCCGGCAAGGCTCTGAAAGACTCTGTGAACTGAGTCAACGGATTATTTGCGCCGATATAGTCCCAGCTAGGGACGGTCCCGCATCGGCAGCAAACGATCGAGCGCACCGCTTCGGCGGTGCGCTTTCTTTTTGGCGGCTCCGTGCCATGAACCGGTCGACAGGGCGGTCGAGATGGCCCATGGCGACCCGCCAACGTATAATGTGGCGCCACAGCCAGCCAACAATCAGCAACCGAGGCCTGCATGCTGCAAAGTATTCGTGATCGCTCCAGAAGCTGGGGTGCCAAGATCATCGTGGGTGCCGTGGTGGTTACCATGGCGCTGTTCGGCATCGAGTCCCTGGTGGGGCTGTTCGGTGGCGGAGGCGATGAAGTCGCCAAGGTGAACGGGCAGAGCATCACCCGTCAGGAGCTGGAAATGGAAGTGCAGCGTGCCATCCGTTCCGGTCAGGTGCCGCCCGAGCAGGAAAGGGCTCTGCGCGGGCAGGTGCTCGACGAGATGATCGGTGAGCGCCTGCTGCTGGCTTTTGCCGAGGATGGTGGACTCTACCTCTCCGACGAGCAGCTCGATCAGGTGATCGTGACGCTGCCCGAGTTCCAGGACCAGAACGGACGCTTCGATACCGACCTGTTCCGCAACCGCCTGGCCAGCGCTGGCTTCACGCCCAACTCGTTCCGGGCTGCGCTGCGCGTCGATCTCAAGCGCCAGCAACTGCAGCAGGGGCTCGCAGTCAGCGATTTCGTTCTCGACAGCGAGCGTGAGAGCCTGGCCGCGCTGCAGCGCCAGGTACGCAGCTTCCGCTATCACGTCCTGAGCCCGGAGGAACTCGCCGAGCCTGTGCAAGTCAGCGAGGCGGACCTGGAGTCCTATTACCAGGAGCATCGCGAGAACTACCAGCGCCCTGAGCAGGTGCGTCTGGAGTATGTCATTGTCGACCGTCAGGAAATGGCCGAACAGGTCGAGGTCAGCGATGAAGCCATTCGCCAGGCATGGGAAGAGCGCGGCCGGGATGCCGATCGTCGCGTGTCGCACATCATGGCCACGTTCGACGGCGAGCGCAGTCGCGACGAGGCCGTGGCGCGGCTGGAAGAGGTGCGCGAACGACTATCCGCCGGCGAGTCATTCGAAGACCTCGCGCTCGAGTTCTCCGATGACCCCTCGACAGCCGAACAGGGCGGCGACCTGGGAGTGATCAGCCGCGGTTTCTTTGGCGATGCCTTCGACGACGCTGCTTTCGCGCTCTCTCCGGGGCAGGTGTCAGGTATTGTCGAAACCAGTAACGGCCTGCACCTGGTCAAGGTTACGGAGCTGGATCAGGCGCCGCTGGAAGCGATGCGCGACGACCTTGCAAGGGAGCTTGCGCTAGGCCAGGTAAACGACGCGTTCAATCGTCGTGTCCAGGCGCTCATCGATGAGAGCTTTGCTGCCGACGATCTGGCCAGCGTGGCCGATAGTCTGGACCTGGAGCTGCGCGAGAGCGAGTGGGTTTCACGTGAAGGCGGCGAGGGTGTGCTATCCGAGCCCGGTATCATGAACGAGGCCTTCAGCGAGGATGTTCTTGTCGAAGGTTTCAATAGCGAGGTCATCGAGCTTGACGAGGATCGCCGCATGGTGTTGCGCGTGGCGGAGCACCGCGAGGCGACGGTGTTGCCGCTCGAGGAAGTGCGTGAGCGTGTGGCGGCTTCAGTCGAACAGCGCAAGCAACGTGAGGCGCTGCTGGAGGTTGCTCGTGAGCGTCTCGAACGCCTGCGTAGCGGTGAGGACCTCGAGCTCGAGTGGCAGCAGGTGGAGCGAGCAACCCGCCAGCAGGGCAACGTGCCGCGCACCGTGCTGCAGGCAGCCTTCCGTTTGCCGCAGCCCGCAGACGGCACTGCCGTTTACGGTCACGCCAGCGATGGCAGCCGCGTCGCGCTGATAGCGCTCGATGAGGTCGAGGTCGGCGAAGTGGACGAGCAAACCGAAGCCTTCGTGGCGCGCATGGCGGAGCAGTTGCGTGCTCAGGCCACCATCCAGGGGCTGAGAACCCACCTGCGTGAGACGGCCGATATCACTCGGCGTTGAAGGAAGGGCTCGCAGCAAGAGAAGGGGGCAAAAGCCCCTTTCTCTTTTATTCGACATTTATACCGTTATCTTTTCAAGGCGAAGCACCAATCAGGGCTAAAAGCGGTGCGCCTAATATGTTATGTTATAACGAATTCCATAGATAGGGCGCATCATGAGGACGGCACCTCTCTCGACGATACCCGTTCACTTATTTACCGGCTTCCTTGGCAGCGGCAAGACCACGCTGATTCGACGCTTGATCGAGCAAAAGCCGGAGGAGGAACGGTGGGCGGTCTTGATCAACGAGTTTGGCCAGGTCGGCATCGACCAGGCCATGTTCGAGGCGCGTGACGATGTGATCGTGAAGGGACTGCCCGGCGGGTGTCTGTGTTGCCAGCTCTCCTTCGTGTTACAGGCAACCCTGGTCAATCTGCTGCATCGCCACCGCCCGACCGTCTCATCATCGAACCTTCGGGGCTTGGTCATCCGGCCGGCCTGCTCGATGTGCTTCAGGGCGAGGCTTTTGCCGGGGTTCTCGAGATACGCGATGTCATCGTGTTGCTCGACCCGGCCCGGCTCGACGACCCCCGGGCGCGTGAGCACGAAACCTTCAACGACCAATTGACCATGGCCGATGCGGTGGCGTTGACCATGCCCGACAGGGTAGGGCCGGATCAGTTGAGCGCTGCCCGGCGTCATGCCGAGGCGTTGTGGCCACCCAAGAAGTGGGTGAGAGAAGCGCCTTTCGGCGAGCTGCCGATCGCGCTGTTGGTGGATGGTGGCCGGCATTGGGTAGACGCCGGGGGCGCACCGCAGAGCGATCCTCACGCCGCATTGCGTGATGTAGCGAAGCCAGCAGTGTTGCTCGATGACTTTGCCGCAGTCTTGCCATCTCCCGGGCAGCCTCAGCAGGAGAGCGGCCGGGCCCTGGGCTACCAGACTCTGAGCTGGCGCTGGCATCCGCTGGATGTCTTCGATCTCGACCGTTTGACCCAGGTGCTGGATCGCCTGCCTACCGGGCTGCGTGTAAAAGGGGTCTGGCACACGGACGCGGGATGGCGACTCTACAATCGCGGTGAGGGGAGTACGAGTCTTGCGGCAAGTGCCTGGCGCAAGGATTCACGGCTGGAGCTGATCGGCGAGCTGGAGCTCATGCCGCCCGCCGAGGAGACTTTGTCCGCATTGCAGGCATGCCGCCTACAGGACGGGGACGGCATGCGTTCATGAGCGGCCTGGCTGGAGCGCAATCTCGCGCAACACCGGGTCGCCGTCGGGGCCGATCTCGACCTCCCAGCCCCTGCCGGGCTGCCAGTCGCCCAGTACGATGCGTCGGGCGGGCTGGTCGTCGATCTCGATCTCGTGCACCGCAGGGCGGTGAGTATGGCCGTGGATCAGCGTGGTGACGCCATGATCGCGCATGACGCGTTCGACCTCCTCGGGAGTGACATCCATGATGTCCTCGGCCTTGTTGGAGGTCGCCTCGCCGGATTGCTGACGCAGGGCCGTAGCCAGTTGGATGCGGTCGGCCAGCGGCATGGCCAGGACCTGCTCTTGCCAGGCCGGGTTGCGTGCCTGCTCGCGAAAGGCCATGTAGGCTTCGTCGCGAGTGCACAGGCTGTCGCCGTGCATGAGCAGCACCGGTTCGTCGGCAAAGCGCAGGACGGCAGGATCGGTGACCAGTTTGGCGCCGATGGCATCGGCGAAACGGTGGCCGAGCAGGAAGTCGCGGTTGCCATGCATCAGGTAGAGCGCGGTGCCGTCGTCGGTCAATTGGCGCAGTGCCGTGGCCACGCGCAGGGCGAGGGCGGCGTTGCCGCTGGGATCCTGATCGACATGATCGAGCAGATCGTCGCCGATCCAGGCCTCGAAGAAGTCTCCCAGGATATAGAGCGTGTCGACACCGCGGGCGCGCCGGTCGAGCCAGTCGAGAAAGCCTTCGGTGACCTCAGGAGCGCCGGGGTGCAAGTGCAGGTCGGAGATCAACAGGGTTGTGCTCATGGCCATGTCTCTCGGCTTGGGGGAGCGAGCCGCCGCACGCCCGCCCCATGCGGGCGTGCAGGCCTACGGGAATCAGCTGTCGCTGGCTTCGTCCTTGACGTAGGCGCGCTGAATGATCACGTCCTCGGCGGGCACGTCGGCGTGCATGCCGCGGCGAGTGGTGTCCACGGCGGTAATGCGTTCGACCACGTCCATGCCTTCGACCACTTCACCGAAGACACAGTAGCCCCAGCCCTGGATGGACTTGCCGCTGTGGTTGAGGAAGTCGTTATCGGCCACGTTGATGAAGAACTGCGCGGTGGCGGAGTGCGGGTCCTGGGTGCGGGCCATGGCCAGGGTGCCGGTCAGGTTCTTCAGGCCGTTGTCGGCTTCGTTCTCGATCGGGTCGCGGGTGGGCTTCTGGTTGAAGTCCTGGTCGAAGCCGCCGCCCTGGATCATGAATCCGGGAATGACGCGGTGAAAGAGAGTGCCGTCGTAGTGGCCGTCGCGCACGTACTGCTCGAAATTGGCCGCGGTCTTGGGCGCCTGGTCATGGTTCAGGGCGATGGTGATGTCGCCGAAGCTGGTCTCGAGAATGATCATCGAAGTTTTCCTTTTCGAAAGCTGCGCGCCTTGGCGCCGTGCAGGGCGTGGCGTTATAATAGCGGTTTTGTATCGATGCGCGAAGCGCGTCGGATTCATCGGCTTGCCGAGGCTGGGGGCGGTGCTGTTTTTTCAGGCTTTGCCCGCGCTCCGGATTCGCGTTCCAACCAGAGGCTTTTCGCTCCAACATGACCACCGAGACCGCCAGTGCGCCGAATTTCATCCGCAACCAGATCCGCGACGAAATCCAGGCCGGCCGTAGCGACAAGATCGTCACCCGTTTTCCGCCGGAGCCCAATGGCTTCCTGCACGTGGGGCATGCCAAGTCGATCTGTCTGAACTTCGGCCTGGCCGAGCAGTTCGGTGGGGACTGTCACCTGCGCTTCGACGACACCAATCCGGCCAAGGAGGAGCAGGCCTATATCGATGCGATCAAGGAGGACGTCAGCTGGCTTGGCTTCGAGTGGGCCGGCGAGGTTCGCTATGCCTCCGATTACTTCGATCAGCTCTACGCCTGGGCGCAGCACTTGATTCGCGAGGGCAAGGCCTACGTCGACGACCTTTCGCCCGACGAGATTCGCGAGTACCGCGGCACCCTGACCGAGCCAGGACGGCCCAGCCCCTGGCGCGAGCGCAGCGTGGAGGAGAACCTCGATCTGCTCGAGCGCATGCGCGCCGGCGAGTTCAACGAGGGTGGGAAGGTGCTGCGTGCCAAGATCGACATGGCGTCGCCCAACATCAACCTGCGCGACCCGATCCTCTACCGAATTCGTCATGCCCACCATCATCAGACCGGTGACAAGTGGAAGATCTATCCTTCCTATGACTTCGCCCACGGCCAGTCCGATGCCATCGAGGGGGTGACCCACTCCATTTGCACCCTGGAGTTCGAGGATCACCGCCCGCTCTATGAGTGGTTCCTCGACAACCTGCCGGTGCCGGCCAAGCCGCGGCAGATCGAGTTCGCCCGGCTCAACATGAACTACACCCTGACCTCCAAGCGCAAGCTCAAGCTGCTGGTGGACGAGGGCATCGTCGATGGTTGGGACGATCCGCGCATGCCGACCATCTCGGGCATGCGCCGCCGCGGCTATACCCCGGCATCGATCCGCAAGTTCTGCGAGATGATCGGCGTGACCCGGGCCGATGGCGGGCTGGTCGACATCGCCATGCTCTACCATGCCATCCGTTCGGACCTCGAGGACAATGCGCCGCGCGCCATGTGCGTGCTCAACCCGCTCAAGGTGGTGTTGACCAACGTAGCCGAGGGCCACGAAGAAGTGTACGAAGTGCCTGGTCACCCCGCTCGGGAGGACATGGGCCTGCGCCGGGTGCCGTTCACCCGCGAGCTCTACATCGACCGGGAAGACTTCATGGAGGAGCCGCCGAAGAAGTTCTTCCGCCTGGCGCCCGGTCAAGAGGTGCGCTTGCGCAACTCCTACGTGATCCGCTGCGACGAGGTGATCAAGGACGACAGCGGCGAGGTCGTGGAGCTGCGTTGCTCGGTGGATTTCGACACCTTGGGCAAGAATCCCGAGGGGCGCAAGGTCAAGGGCGTGATCCATTGGGTCAGTGCCACCCATGCGGTACCCATGGAGGTGCGCCTGTACGACAACCTGTTCCTGGTCGAGCAACCCGACAAGGACAAGGACGCCGATTTCCTCGAGCATCTCAATCCCGAGTCGCTCAAGGTCTGTCAGGCCATGGGCGAGCCCAGCCTGGCCGACACGGCACCCGAGTCGCGCTTCCAGTTCGAGCGCGTAGGCTACTTCTGTGCCGACCGCCACGCCTGTCGTGACGGCAAGCTGGTGTTCAATCGTACCGTTGGGCTGAAGGACAGCTGGGCCAAGGTTCAGAAGCAAGAAGCCCAGAAGAATGATGGCCAGAAGAAGGGCTGACATGCAGATCTACAATACGCTGACGCGGCGCAAGGAGACGTTCACCCCCATCGAGCCGGGCAAGGTGCGCATGTACGTCTGCGGCATGACCGTCTATGACTACTGCCACCTGGGCCATGCCCGGGTGATGGTGGCCTTCGACGTGGTGACCCGCTACCTGCGCTGGCGCGGCTTCGACGTCACCTACGTACGCAATATCACCGACATCGACGACAAGATCCTCAAGCGCGCCGAGGAGAATGGCGAGAGCATCGCGGCGCTGACCGAGCGCATGATCGATGCCATGCACGAGGACGAGACGCGTCTTGGCGTGCTGCGTCCCGATCACGAGCCGCGTGCCACGGGCCACGTGGCCGAGATCATCGCCATGGTCGAGACCCTGATCGACAAGGGCTATGCCTATCCGGCCGCCAACGGTGACGTCTACTACCGGGTGCGCAAGTTCGAGGGCTACGGCAAGCTCAACAACCGCAACCTGGACGAGATGCGTGCCGGCGCCCGGGTCGAGGTCGACGAGTACAAGGAGGATCCGCTCGACTTCGTGCTGTGGAAGGCTGCCAAGCCAGGCGAGGCGAGCTGGCCCTCGCCCTGGGGTGAGGGACGCCCCGGTTGGCATATCGAGTGCTCGGCGATGTCGACCTGCTGCCTGGGCGATACCTTCGACATCCACGGCGGCGGCCCGGACCTGACTTTCCCGCACCACGAGAACGAGATTGCCCAGTCCGAAGCAGCTACCGGCAAGCCCTACGTCAACACCTGGATGCATGCCGGGGCAGTGCGGGTGAACCAGGAGAAGATGTCCAAGTCGCTGGGCAATTTCTTCACTATCCGCGAGGTGCTCGAGGTTCACGATCCGGAAGTGGTGCGCTACCTGCTGGTGGCCAGCCACTATCGTAGCCCGATCAATTATGCCCCCGAGTCGCTGGCCGAGGCGCGCAAGTCGCTGGAGCGTTTCTACACCGCTCTCGAGGGTCTTGAGCCCGGGAGCGCCGTGGGCACGGTCGACAGCCGCTTCGCCGAGCGCTTCACCGCCGCCATGGATGACGACTTCAACACTGCGGAGGCGCTTTCGGTGCTGTTCGAGCTGGTGCGCGAGCTGAACCGTGCCAGGAAGGAAACGCCCGACGAGGCGCCGGCACTGGCTGCCGAGCTGCGTCGTCTGGGCGGCGTGCTGGGGCTGTTCGGCCAGGATCCGCAGGCCTTCCTCAAGGGCGGCCAGGCGGCGCTGCCGTTGAGCGAAGAAGAGATCGAGGCGCGCATCGTGCAACGGGCCGAAGCCAAGAAAGCCAGGGACTTCGCTGCCGCCGATGCCATCCGCGATGAACTCGCCGCACTCGGCATCGTGCTCAAGGATTCCCGAGAGGGGACGAGCTGGGTCTTCGAGTCGCCGAAACCATAACGGAGCTTCAAGGTCTGTGCGCCCGGCTTCGGCCGGGCGCAGTCGTGTCTGGGTCAGGCAAGCGGCCGAGGGGGCAGCGGTATCTGCAGTGGCCAGCTGTCATCCACGATGAACAGGCGCCGATGACGGCGGTCGCGAGCACGGGGGCCGAGCAGGGCGATTTGCACCGGAGCGGAGGGACGGGAAAAATGCTGGGCGAGGCGCGCCTCGACCTGATGTAGCGGCAGGAACGCTTCGTCCCGCGGTAGCGCCAGCCAGTGAGGCTTGACCAGCCAGACGGCGCGAGTGTTGCGGGCCAGGCCGTCGCGCAGTCGCCGCCAGTCGCACCAGTGCAGCCAATGACCGCGCAGGTGATCGGAAGCCGCTTCGTGTGGCTTCGGCATGGGCGCCTGCCAGGGATAGAACAGCACGCCGGGTATCGCTAGCTGACGCAGGATGGCGATCTCCGGGGCTGGGCCGATGTCGCGAGGATGGGTGTGCTGACGGATCGCCGTGCGCGTTTCGACTCTCTCCGTCAGGCGCAACTGATGGCGGTCGAGGTGCTCGCGTTTGGTGGCCAGACTGTCGGCGCCGCCGGGACCGATCCAGCGGGCCTGGCCATGAAGTGGGCCTGGGCCTTCCGGTAACCCCAGGTAGAACTTGATCGCCACTTCCAGATGAACCGGCGTGGGGTCGTCTCGTCGACGATAGAGCAGGTCGAGTTCGCCCAGGGTGCGCTTGCCCTGATGCACGCGCAGGTTGCTGGCGAGCAGGCGAGTGCCCGGCGCGGTATCGAGCAGGAACTGCCACAGGCGCTCGTGGTAATGCCCATGCGGCCGTCGACCGTATCGCCCACCCGGCGCTCCAACCCTTGGGGATTGGCCTCGAGCTCGCCGAGCCAGTCGTACAGGAGATCATCGCCTTCCAGGCCTAGGTCCGCGCGGCTGGGCCTGCCTGGCCAAGGGGTGCGGATCAGGTCTGGCGCCAGCACGATCCAGGCCAGATCGCGCACCAGCGGGTGATGGCAACGGGCGAGCAGGGCGGCATCGTCCTCGGACATGGTGGGCGTGTAGCTCCGCGTTGAGATCGTGTCTGACAGTCAAACTGTACACGCCTTATACTCTACTGACATTCACAACGGATGGTGGTGACGATGAAACGCTCCTTGTCCAGCCTGGCGGCGTTGGCTGCCGGTTCCCTGTTGCTCGCCGCGAGCGTGCAGGCCAATGAACCGGTGACGGTATCCTCCAAGATCGACACCGAAGGTTCGGTACTGGGTCAGTTGATCATCCAGCGCTTGCAGCAGGGTGGCATCGAGACCGAGGATCGGCTGCAGCTCGGTGCCACGAACATCGTGCGCCAGGCACTGTTGAGCGGAGAAATCGACCTCTATCCCGAGTATACGGGCAACGGTGCCTTCTTCTTCGACATGGCCGACAGCGATGTCTGGCACGACGCTGACCAGGCCTTTGAGACGGTGCGCGAGCGGGATGCCGAGAACGGTCTGGTCTGGCTGATGCCGGCGCAGGCCAACAATACCTGGGCCATGAGCGTGCGCGGCGACCTGGCCCGTGAGCATGGCCTCGAGACCTTGGAGGATCTCGCCGAGTATCTTGGTGACGGCGGGGAATTCAAGTTCGCCGCCAGCGCGGAGTTCGTCGAATCGGAGCAGGCGCTACCGGCATTTCAGGAAGCCTATGGTTTCGAACTGAGCGCCGACCAGTTGCTGGTGCTGTCCGGCGGCAACACCGCTGCCACCATGCGTGCCGCCGCCCAGCAGACCAGCGGCGTGAATGGTGCCATGACCTATGGTACCGACGGTGGGCTCAATGCACTGGACCTGGTGGTGTTGGAGGACACGCTCGGCGTGCAGCCGGTCTACCAGCCGGCGCCGGTGGTGCGTGAGGAAGTACTCGAGGCTTACCCGCAGATTGCCGAGCTGCTCGAACCACTGTTCCAGTCGCTCGATCTCGAGACGCTGCAGGAGCTCAACGCCCGGGTCGCGGTGGAGGGCCTCGATCCGCGCCAGGTTGCCGAGGAGTATCTGTCCGGGCTGCAGGACTGACGCGTGGGTGAGGGCAGGCAATCTCCCAATTGGGTTCTGTTGAGTCTGATGCTTGCTGCCGTAGCCGCGTGGCTATCGCTCGACGCGGTGAGCGTGGCACCCAACCGAATCGTACCCGGCACTCCCCACATGGCGTTGGGCGTCATGGGAGGCTGGCCGGCCTGGCTGTTGGCCCTGCCCATGCTGGCCGTGGCAGTGCTGGCCTGGAAGCCCGGTCGCAAGGAGCTGAGGCTCTCGCTGGTTGCCGTGGTGACGCTGTTGGCGCTGCTGCCGCTGTGGCTTTCGGCGGCGACGGCGGTGCTGGTCGAGCCGGACATGCCGCAGGCGCGTGTCGCCATCGGTCGCTCCCTCTGGCTGGTGCTGTTCCTGCTGCTGCTGGCAACGATCGAGCTGCGCACCCGGCTCGGGTTGTCGCGCCCGTTGGGCTGGCTGCTGCTGGTGCCGATGGTCTCGAGCTGGTGGTTGTCGCTCGCGCTATGGCTGGAGCCGCTGGCTCTGCTGCGCGAGTACCAGGCGCGTAGCGACCAGTTCATGAGTGCGTTGCTGGTGCATCTGATATTGGTCGGTGCGGCTGTCGGCGCCAGCTTGGTGCTGGCATCCCTGCTGGCTCTGGCCATGCGGCGGCATGCCGGAATCCGCCGTACGGGGTTCGCTGTGCTCAACTTTCTCCAGACCATTCCCAGCCTGGCGCTGTTCGGGTTGTTGCTGGCACCGCTTGCTTGGCTCGGTTCGCGGCTTGACTGGCTGGCGGCGTTCGGCGTCAGCGGTATCGGCTGGGCACCGGCATTCCTGGCGTTGCTCGGCTACAGTCTGCTCCCCATGGTGCGCAACATTCATGTGGCGCTGGAGGAAGTGGAGCCGGCGGTGATCGAATCGGCCCGGGGCATGGGCATGAGCCGGCGCCAGGTGTTCCTGCAGGTTCGCTTGCCGTTGGCGCTGCCGGTAGTGCTGGAGGGAATTCGCATCACCACGGTCCAGGCGATAGGCTTGACCGCGGTGGCGGCGCTGATCGGAGCCGGCGGGCTTGGCACCTTCATTTTCCAGGGCCTGGGCCAGGCGGCCATGGACATGGTCCTGCTCGGCGCCTTGCCGATCATCGTGCTGGCACTGGTGGCAGATGCCTTGTTCGGTTCCCTGAGTGAACGCCTGCGTCCGGGAGGGGCGGCATGATCGAACTGTTCGACGTGACCAAGCGCTTCGGCAGCGAGACCGCGGTCGATGGCATCTCGCTGCGTGTGGAGAAGGGCGAGCTATGTGCGCTGGTCGGGACCTCGGGCTGCGGCAAGTCCACCACGCTGCGCATGATCAACCGCCTGATCGAGCATGACGGCGGCGAGATTCACCTCGATGGCCAGCCGGTGCGTAACTTCGACGAAGTCGAGCTGCGTCGGCGGATCGGCTATGTCATCCAGAGTACCGGGCTGTTTCCGCACTGGACGGTGGCACGTAACATCGGGCTGGTACCGCGCCTGCTGAAGTGGCCCAAGGCCAGGGTGCGCGAACGGGTCGAGGAACTGATGCACCTGCTTGGCCTGTCGGTTGCCGAGTTCGCCGACAAGTATCCGCGTCAGCTTTCCGGCGGGCAGGCGCAGCGGGTAGGGGTCGCCCGGGCGCTGGCCGCCGATCCGGACATCCTGCTGATGGACGAGCCCTTCGGGGCGCTGGACCCGATCACTCGTGAAACCCTGCAGCAGGAGATGCGCGAGCTTCAGGCCCGCCTGCACAAGACGGTCGTCTTCGTCACTCACGACATGGACGAGGCATTGGCCCTGGCCGATCGGCTGGTGGTGATGCATCAGGGCCGGATCGTGCAGCAGGGTAAGCCCATCGAGCTGTTGCACGAGCCTGCCAACCCCTTCGTCGAGTCGCTGCTGGGTGGGTTGGATCGCGGCCTCAAGGAGGCGGCGCTGATTCAGGTATCCGAGCGCATGCTGCCGCTGGGCCCCCGCCTGCTGGCCAGTGAGCGAATTGCCTACGGCGCGCCGCTCAGCCAGGCGCTGTCGGTAATGCTGTGGCACCGCGTGGATCGCCTGACGGTGGTCGACGAAGAGGACATCCCCATCGGCGAGCTGTCGCTACGCCGCCTGCTCGGGGCCAAGGCTTCATGAATCGCCAGGCGGCGGTAGCCGTGACGGGAATGCCGGTGGCCTCCTTGCGCCGCTGGCTGGCGCCGCTGGCCTGGTTGTCGCTGTTGCTGCTGCTGACGGTTGGGATGACCCACTTGGAATGGCTGTTTCGCCTGATCGAGCCGGACATGCGTCAAGTGATCTATCGCCGTGCCGGTTTCTTCACTCTGCTGGCACAGCATGTCCTGGTAGTGGGCGCAGCCTCGCTGCTGGCCGTGATCCTGGGGGTGGGAGCGGCAATTGCCGTCACGCGAACGGCCGGCCGGGACTTCCTGCCATTGGTGTCGCAGCTCGCTTCCATTGGCCAGACCTTCCCTCCCGTTGCCGTGCTGGCGCTGGCGGTACCCGCGCTCGGCTTCGGTACCTTGCCGATCATCGTCGCCCTGTTGCTGTACGGACTGTTGCCGATCGTGCGCAATACCCTGGCCGGGATCGATGGCATCGACCCCGAGGTGCGCGAGGCGGCGCGCGGCATGGGCATGACGGCAGGGCAGATCCTGCGCCAGGTGGAGCTACCGCTGGCCGCGCCGGTGATCCTCGCCGGCATTCGTACCTCCGTCACCATCAATATCGCCACTGCCGCGCTGGGGGCCACCGTCGGTGCCAGTAATCTGGGCGATCCCATCATTTCCGGCATCGTCAATGGCAATACCGCCTATATCGTGCAGGGTGCGCTGTTGATTGGGCTGCTTGCCCTGTGTGTCGACAGCATGTTCGAGCGAATGCAGCGTCGTCCCGACGCCTGATGTCGCTAATCTAGCGCCGTTCCTGGTTTGGATGATCCTTCCGGGAAGGTGGTGTCTTTTGGTGCATCATGTCGCCAGGCAGCCGCTTCGCTAGGGAATTTCTTATACGAAGTGCTTATAGGCTGGCAAAATGGATGCGGTTAGATTCATCTTACGTTAACGTCAACTCCTCCAGCGTTAGCGACTTGCTGGAGTGACCCTCTGGCAGACGGCTACATTAGAGACAACACTGCCCTCACGAGGGGCGGTATTTCCTCCTGCCACCACCCAAGGATCAGGAAGATGACAACAACACACGACGTCCACTCGCCAAGCTTCATGACCGGCGATGAGTTCCACATCCCCACGTTTCGTCTGCTCCAGCAGGATGGCACCTTGTTCGAGGGCGCCGAGGCGCCCGAGCTCGACGAGGAAAAGGCGCTCAAGATCTACCGCGCCATGCTCGTCACGCGGGTACTCGACGAGCGCATGATGGCGGCACAGCGCCAGGGGCGGCTGTCGTTCTACATGCAGTGTACCGGTGAAGAGGCGGCGGTGATCGGCGCCACCGCGGCACTGGACGATGCCGACATGATCATGGCTCAGTACCGCGAGCAGGGCGCGCTGGTCTACCGTGGCTTCAGCTACGACGAGTTCATGAACCAGCTGTTCGGCAACGAACTCGACTACGGCAAGGGACGGCAGATGCCGATCCACTACGGGTCGCGCAAGCTGCACTACATGACCATCTCCTCACCGCTGGCCACCCAGATCCCCCAGGCCACCGGCTACGCCTATGGCCAGAAGCTGGCCGGAGAAGGGCACTGCACCATCACCTTCTTCGGCGAAGGGGCCGCATCGGAAGGGGACTTCCATGCAGCGCTGAACATGGCCTCGGTGCACAAGGTGCCGGTGATCTTCTTCTGTCGCAACAATGGCTATGCGATCTCCACGCCGGCCAGCGAGCAGTTCGCCGCCGACGGCATCGCCCCGCGGGCGTTCGGCTACCGCATGCACGTGATTCGTGTCGACGGTAACGACGTGCTGGCGGTATATCGCGCCACGCAGGAAGCGCGCAAGCTTGCCGTAGAGATGAACCAGCCGGTGCTGATCGAGGCAATGACCTATCGACTGGCGGCGCACTCGTCGTCCGATGATCCCTCCGGTTACCGCTCGCGCAAGGAGGAGGAAGCGTGGCGTGAGAAGGACCCTATCCTGCGCATGCAGCGTTGGCTGATCGAGCGCGGCTGGTGGAGCGAAGAGGAAGAGAAAGAACTCCAGGACAGTTTGCGCCGCGAGGTGCTCGAAACCATGAAGCGTGCCGAGAAGCGACCGCCGCCGCCGCTCGAAAGCCTGGTCACGGACGTCTACGCCGACGTGACGCCGGCGCTGCAGCGCCAGCTCGACGCGCTCAAGACCCATATCCGCAAGCATCCCGATGCCTATCCGAAGGGGGCGCGGTCGCTCGACCCCGACGTCAAGGCGGCAGCTGGCGAGTACAAGGCCGGCGACGAACAGGGAGGAGCCTGACATGCCCAAGATGAACATGCTTCAGGCGATCAACAATGCGCTGGACATCGCCATGGCCGAGGACGACAAGGTGCTCTGCTTCGGTGAGGATGTCGGCGTTTTCGGCGGCGTTTTCCGTGCCACCAGCCATCTGCAGGAGAAGTACGGCCGCGAGCGCTGCTTCAACACGCCCCTGGTGGAGCAAGGGATCATCGGCTTCGCCAATGGCCTGGCGGCCCAGGGGTCGGTACCGGTGGCTGAGATCCAGTTCGCCGACTACATCTTTCCGGCCTTCGACCAGATCGTCAACGAAACGGCCAAGTTCCGCTATCGCTCCGGCGATCTGTTCAACGTCGGTGGTTTGACCATTCGTACTCCATACGGCGGCGGCATCTCCGGCGGTCACTATCATTCCCAATCGCCGGAAGCCTATTTCGCCCACACTCCGGGACTCAAGATCGTGGTGCCGCGCAATCCCTATCAGGCCAAGGGGCTGCTGCTGTCGGCGATTCGCGATCCCGACCCGGTGATCTTCTTCGAGCCCAAGCGGCTCTACCGTGCTGCGGTGGGCGAGGTGCCCGAGGAGGACTACCAGCTGCCCATCGGCGAGGCCGAGGTCACCAAGGAGGGCAGCGACGTCACCGTGCTCGGTTGGGGCGCGCAGATGGAAGTGATCGACCGCGCCGTGGAACTCGCCGAGAAGGAGGGTATTTCCTGCGAAGTGATCGACCTGCGCAGCATCCTGCCGTGGGACGAGGATACCGTGGTCGAGTCGGTACTCAAGACCGGCCGCCTGGTGATCACTCACGAGGCGCCTCGCACCGGCGGATTCGCCGGTGAGATCGCCGCCACTATCCAGGAGCGCTGCTTCCTGTACCTGGAGTCGCCCATCGAGCGGGTGACGGGCCTGGATACGCCATTCCCGCTGACGCTGGAGAAGGAGTACCTGCCCGATCATCTCAAGATATTCGAGGCGATCAAGGCATCCGTGGCGTACTGACGCCCGATATCAGGACAGGAGAGAACGATGAGCGATTTCATGCTGCCCGATATCGGCGAAGGTATCGTGGAGTGCGAAGTGGTCGAATGGCGCGTGAGCGAAGGCGATGAGATCGCCGAGGACCAGCCGGTGGTCGAAGTCATGACCGACAAGGCACTGGTCGAGATCACCGCTCCCGAAGCGGGCCGCGTCACCAAGCTGTACGTGGCGAAGGGCGATATTGCCAAGGTGCATGCCCCGCTGTTCGCCTATGAGGCGCATGGCGAGGAGGGCGAGAGCACCGAGACGCTCGATCCGCCGCGTCCCGCCGCTGGTGAAGATGACGAAGTGGCAAGCCCGGCGGCCGAGGCACCTGGGCCACGGCAATCCTCGGCCGAGGCGCGGCCCACTGCCGCGGTTCCGGCCCGCGACTTCATACTGCCCGATATCGGCGAGGGTATCGTCGAATGCGAAGTGGTGGAGTGGCGCGTGGCCGAAGGTGAGGCGATCGAGGAGGATCAGCCGCTGGTCGACGTGATGACCGACAAGGCGTTGGTGGAGATCACCGCCCCCGAGGCGGGCACGGTGAGCAAGCTCTACGTGCCCAAGGGCGACATCGCCAAGGTGCACGCCCCGCTGTTCGCCTATGTGCCGGCTCATGCCGAGGAGGGCGAAGAAACCGTTACCGCTGAGGTGTCTGATGCCGAACCCGGCGTGCCGCAAACGCCTGGTCGCAAGGAGGGCGTCATGCCGGTGGCCAGCGGCGGTCGCGGTCCCTATGGGCGCATCCCGGCCAGCCCAGCGGTGCGCCGCCTGGTGCGCGAGCATGGCCTGTCGCTCGAGTCGATAGATGGCTCTGGCAAGGACGGCCGCGTGCTCAAGGAGGACGTGCTGCGCTATCTGGATAGGCAACTGGAGCACGGCCAGGTCGAGGGCGGCGAAGCGCGCCCCGCACGAGCCGTCACGTCGTTCGCCCGCAGCGAGATACCTCAACAGGGAACGGCTGCGTCGAAGCCAGAGGAGGGTGAAGTGCGGGTCGAGCCGATTCGCGGCGTGCGCGCGGTAATGGCGCGGCGCATGGTGGAATCGGCCAGCACCATTCCGCATTTCCACTATGGCGAGGAGATCGACGTCACCGAGCTGTTGGCACTGCGCGAGCGGCTCAAGCCGGTGGCCGAGGCGCAGCAGGTACGCCTGACGCTGATGCCGTTCTTCATGAAAGCACTGGCACTGGCGGTTCGCAAGGAGCCGATCCTCAACGCCCGGCTCAACGCCGAAGTCACCGAGATCCACTACCTGCCTTCGGTCAATGTCGGCATGGCCGTGGATAGCCGGTCGGGCCTGATCGTGCCCAACGTCAAGCAGGTGGAGCGGCGCAGCGTGCTCGAAGTAGCCCGCGAGATCCAGCGCCTGACGGCCGATGCGCGCGAAGGCCGGGTGGCACAGGAGGACCTCAAGGGCGGCACCATCAGCATCTCCAATATCGGCGCCTTTGGCGGCACCTACGCGGCGCCGATCATCAACGCGCCGGAGCTGGCCATCGTCGCCATCGGCAAGAGCCAATGGCTACCGCGCTTCGACGCGCGCGGCGAAGTGGTCAAGCGGGCGATCATGACGGTAACCTGGGCGGGTGATCATCGGGTCATCGACGGCGGCACCATCGCGCGCTTCTGCAACGCCTGGAAGGGCTACCTCGAGAGCCCCGAGACCATGCTCCTGCATCTCGGCTAGTCCGGCAGAGCCGTCCGGGCGAGCTTGTCCGGACGGCTCCCTTTCGATGGGCAATTCCACATGTCCCAGGCGCCGCTGCAGCAGTTCTACATTCCCGAAGAGCAGTCGATCTATCTGCTTAGCCACGATGACGCACGCAAGCTCAAGGAGTGGGTGGCGCTGTGCCGCGCCCAGCTCGAGCAGCTGGGCTACCGTGACATCGAGCTGATCGGCAAGGGCGCCTACGGCTTCGTCTTCGCCGGCATTACCGCTCATGGCGAGGAATACGTGTTCAAGTTCACCCGGGTCAACCTGCCCCAGCAGCTACAGGACCGCCTCGAGGAGGAGGCGTTCATGCTGGAACAGGTCGACCATCCCGGGTGCCACGCCTGATCGCCTACCAGCGCGTGCGCAACCAGTCGATTCTGGTAATGCAGCGGGCGCCGGGGCTCAACCTGGAGGAGGTCTCGCTGCGTGAAGGGCGCCTTCCTCCACGCCTGGTGGTGCGTATCGCCGATCAGCTCGCCGACATCCTGCGCAGCTTGCGCCACGAGACCGGGCAGGCGGGGCGACCCATCGTACATGGCGATATCAAGCCCTCGAACCTCGTCTTCGATGCCCGCCGCGAGTCGATTGCACTGATCGACTGGGGATCGTCGGTATTCGCCCAGCTAGACGCCAACCAGCAGTTCGTCGCCGCCAACGTCATGGAGCTGATGTCGGACAACCTGCAGCAGACCAATGCCCGCCTCGGCGACGTCTATTTCATCGGCGAGGAGCAGTTGAACGGGGCGCTGTCATCGCCGCGCTTCGACGAGCAGGGTGCCGCCGGTACCCTCTATGCGCTGGCCTCCGCGCAATCGTGCCGCTTCGGCCACCGTGCCATCCCCGCTACCTCGCTGGGCTTGCCCATGGAGTTCGCGCGGATGCTCGACGGCATGCTCGACCCGGACCCGAGGATTCGGCTCCAGGCCGGGGATCACTTCATTCGCGAGATGCCGCGCCTGGCCCGGGTGGTGATGATCGATCTGCCCGAGGCACCGGAAGCGCCACTGGTGCCGACCTGGGTCAGGCCATCGACGCGGGAGATCGACACCGTGGTCTACAGTTCGCGCAAGGCCTTCCTGCGCGAGGAGGGCGGCCGCGAGACGCTCAGCGACGTCAACGACGTGCAGCTCGACCGCTATTACAAGAACTTCATGCAGGGCATGGGCGAGACCGAGAAGGCATTCCTGGCGGCGGTGAGTCGCCTTGGCAAGTACCCGGTGGTGGGCGGGCTCGCGGTGCGCTGGGAAAGCGAGGGCGTGTATATCGATACCTCGCTCAATCTGCACGACACCACGCTCAAGCCGGCTTTCGTCGCGGCGGTCAACAACATGGTCAATCTGGCTCGGGCCATCTATCGCCAGGGTATCTTCAAGAGTTGCCTGTTCAATGCGCGCGACACCCTGCACCTGGATCGCGAGAGCCCGGCGCATCCGTTCGTGATCGAGCCCGGCATGCGGCTGCGCTACGAGGTTAGCGGCGTGCCGGAACTGGAGGATCGCAGCCGTCTTCACAGCTACTTCGAGGATGGCCCAGATCCCGAGGAGTTCCTGGTCCTGCCGGAGCCGATCATCACCTCGTTGGAGGCGCTCAACGACATCCATCACACCGGCATGATCATCTTCGAGGCGCTGCCCCAGCACCTCAAGATCCACAGCTACTACCGCCTGCTCGATCCTTCACGCGAGGTGGAATTCCGCGACCGGCTCGACGACATTCTCGATGCCGTCGGGCTGATCGAGGGACTGGGGGTGTCGGGCTTCATGAAGATGCCCTACAAGGACACGCGCTTCTTTGCTCACGTGGAGCGTCAGCCCGAGCGCTATTACCCGCGCAATCCACGCGAGGAGGCCCGGGACGGTGGCGCCCGGGCCTAAGTCGCCGGGCGCCACCTGTAACGGTGTCAGCGCTTAGCGCGTCATGCTGTAGGGGAGATAGAGGGCGATCTGGGGGAAGGCGTGCATCAGTGCGATCGCCGCCAGCATCAGCAGGAAGAAGGGCAGCGTGGCCTTGGTGATGGTCACGATGTCCTTGCCCGTCAGGCCCTGGATGACGAACAGGTTGAAGCCAACGGGAGGAGTGATCTGCGACATCTCGACCACGATCACCAGGTAGATACCGAACCAGATCAGGTCGAACCCCGCCGCGCTGACCAGCGGCATGATGATGGCGGTGACCAGCAGGATCAGCGAGATACCATCGAGGAAGCAACCCATCACCAGCAGCAGCAGGGTGAGCGCCACCAGCAGCATGGTGGGTGACAGGCCCATCTCGCCGATGGCGCGGGCCAACTGCATCGGCACCTGGGTGAAGCCCATGGCCGAGGTCAGGAACGAGGCGCCGGCGATGATGAAGGCGATCATGCAGGCAGTGCGCACGGCGGCGAACAGCGACTCTCTGAATACGCCAATGCCGAAGCTGCCGTTCCAGCGGGCGATCAGCATCGAGAGTACCACGCCCACCGCGGCGGCCTCGGTGGGTGAGGCGAACCCGCCATAGATCGATACGATGATGCCGCCGATCAGCAGCAGGATGGGAATCAGCTCCAGGGTATGGCGCAGCTTCTGGGCGAGCGACACGGAGGACTCGTCCTGACCGGTCAAGCCTTGGCGGTTGCCCCTGAGCAGCGACCAGACCACCAGGTAACCCATGAACAGTGCCAAAATCATCAGGCCTGGGCCGATTCCGGCCATGAACAGCCGTGATATCGACTGCTCGGTGACCACGCCATAGACGATCAGCACGATCGAAGGCGGAATCAGCAGTCCCAGCGTCGAGGCGCTGGCCAGGGTGCCGATGGCCATGTTGCTGTCGTAGCCGCGTCGTTCCAGCTCTGGCAGCGTCATCTTGCCTACCGTGGCGCAAGTGGCTGCCGACGAGCCACATACGGCGGCGAACATGCCGCTGCCGATGATGTTGGTGTGCAGCAGGCGGCCGGGAATGCGGTTGAGCCAGGGCGACAGGCCGCGGAACATGTTGTCGGCAAGCCCCGAACGGAACAGGATCTCGCCCATCCAGATGAACATCGGCAGGGCGGTCAGGTCCCAGCCGTAGCTGGCACCCCAGAAATCGGAAGCGAGGATCGGACCCGGTGCGAAGGGGCTGAAGAAGGCCAGCGCGATCCACGCGGTGCCGATCAGGGCGAAGGCGATCCATACTCCGCTGCCGAGCAGGATCGCCAGCGTGAAGATGGTGGCCAGGCTGAGTATCAACACGTGATATGTCTCCGTGTGGTTGAGACGCGGCTCAAGGAAGATCGCTGTCGTCGACAGCCGCCTCTTCGCGGAAGCGGTGGGGCTCGCGAATGGCGATGCGCAAGGTGGTCGCCAGGGCCTCGGCCAGTGCCAGGCAAAGCAGGCCGACACCGGTGGCCAGCACCGTCTGGGGAATCCACAGTGGAATCGACAGGAAGCCCGAGGAGACGTCGTTGAATTCACGGCTCTCCCGGGCAAGTTCCACCAGCCCATAGCCCAGCAACAGGCTGATGACGAGCGCCACCAGCAGGCAGAACACCTCGAACCAGGCGCGCAGTGCCGATGGCAGCCGGGAAATCAGTAGGGTGACGCGTATGTGCGCATGGTGGACGAAGGTGTAGGCGAGACCGAGGAACGTCGCCCCCACCAGCAGGTAGGAGGCAATCTCCGACACGCCGGTGATGCCCAGGCCAAGGCGGCGCATGCCCACCAGTACCAGCAGTGCGTCGACCAGGCGGAAGGTGACCTGAAGGGCGACCAGGGCGCAGATCACCACCATGCAGGCAGCGGCACCCCAGGCGCCCAGGCGATAGAGCGCATTGAACTTAAAGATCATGACAGGAGCCTCATGGCGAACTGAGAGAAGCGTGGCAGTTGCCCACCACGCTGTCATGTCAGGATGGTGCGCTCAGTTGCCGCGCTGCTGCTGGTACTCTTCGAGCACCTGCTGGGCCTGCTCGTCGGCACGATCCTGCCAGGCGGAGAACAGACGGTCGCCAGCGGCCTGAAGGGCGGCGGCAACCTCTTCGTTGGGCGTGGAAACGGTAATGCCGTTGGCCTGCAATGCCTCGAGGCTTGCCTGGTTGTCGTCGCGGCTCATTTGCCAGCCACGCTCCTCGGCGCGTGCCGCCGCTTCCAGCAGGGCCTCCTGGGTGGCTTCATCGAGGCGATCGAAGGCGCGTTGGTTGATGAACACGATGTTCTTCGGCAGCCACAGGTTGGCATCGGTGTAGTGGGAGACGTAATCCCACGCCGTCATCGAGTTGCCGGTGGAACTGGAGGTTATCATGGCATCCACCCGGCCAGTACTGAAGGCGGTGGGAATGTCCGACTCCTCGGTCTCGGTGGGGTTGCCGCCGAGATAGTCGACGAAGCGCTGGGTATTGATGTTCGGCGCACGCACGCGCAGGCCCTCGAAGCGTTCCGGGTCGTCGAGTTCGAAATCGGTGTAGATGCCCTGGGCCGGCCAGGCGACGGCGTAGAGCGGCATCAACCCCTGGTTGGCGAACAGCTCGCTGATCACCGGCTTGGTGGCCTGCCACAGCGCGAAGGCCTCCTCGTAGCTGCCAGCCACGCCCGGCAGGGTGTCGACCTCGAAGATCGGATCCTCGTTGGAAAGGGTCGAGAGGAAGACCTCGCCGGCTTCGATGGTGCCGCGACGTACCGAGGATTTGATCTCGCCATGGGCCACCAGCGACCCGCCGCTGTGAACGTTGATGGTCAACTCGCCGCCGGTGGCTTCCGCCACGTCCTCGGCGAACTGCTTCACGTTCTTGGTATGAAAGCTGGCATCGCCATAGGGCGTGGCCATGGTCCATTCGGCGGCGCTGGCCGCGGCGGAAAGGCCGCAGGCGGTAGCAAGCAGTACGGAGCGGGACAGGAACTTGTTCATGTTTTTCTCTCTTGTTGGATTTGCCAGGTTGGCTTCATGTTGCCAGTGGGTGTGTAGTGGGACGTCTTGGCCGCACCCAACGGCCGGAAAAGTCGCTCTGCGCCATGGTCGCGATACGCGACTGGGCATAGCGCTGGGCGCACTGCTGCGCCAGTAGCCCGACGCTGCGACAGAAACGCGGATGATTGGCGCTGCGCCAGATCACGTCGTAGTGCATCTCCGGCAGAGGCAGCGGCAGCTCGATGCGGTACAGCTTGCCGCAGCGCCATTCGTCGAGCACGGTGGCGGTGGGCAGGGCGCCGATGCCGAGCCCTTCCATGGTCATCCGCACGATAGTCATCAAGGTGCTCACGCTATGGATGCGCGGCGATTCCACTCCCTGCATGGCCAGGTAAGCCAGCAGCTCCTCGTAAGGCCTGGCCTTCTTGCCGAAGGAGATGAAGGGCAGGCGGGTCAGCCACTCTTCACCGCAGCTGGCCAGCATCTCGACATGATCCGGCGAGACGAACATGCCCATCTCGTAGGGGCTGAGCGGCACCTGGTCGATGCGCTCGGGGTCGAGATAGCCGTTCATGGCCAACAGGATGTCGAGGTCGTTCCTGGCCAGCCGCTGGTTGAGCGCCGGCGAGTAGTCGACGCTCAACTCAATGGTGAGCTGCGGATAGCGCTGGGTCAGGTCGCGCATGAATTCGGTCAGCCAACTGTGCGCGATGGTCTCGATGACACCGAGGCGCAGCGGAGCGGAGAACGTTTCCTTGTCGTCGAACAACCTCAGGGCTTCATCCCGCTGTCGCAGCAGGCCTTCGGCATGCAAGAAGAACTCACGGCCGCGCATGGTGGGCTGAATGGGTCTCGCCGAGCGCTCCAGCAGCGTTTCGCCGACGGTCGTCTCGAGGCGCAGGATACGCTCCGAGATCGAGGGCTGGGTCAGGTGCAGGCGGTCGGCCGCCTTGCGGAAGGAACCCAGCCTGACTGCCCAGACGAACGCTTCCAACTCTTTGAAATCGAGCATGCTGATACCGGCTCAAGCCTTCTTGAACAGCTGTTCTTCGCGGTTCTTGAATGCCTTGAACTCCAGGGCATTACCGGAAGGATCATAGAAGAACATGGTGGCCTGCTCGCCGGGTTCGCCCTTGAAGCGGATGTAGGGTTCGATCTCGAACGCCACGCCATTGTCGCGCAGCTTCTGTGCCAGCGCTTCCCAGGCCTCCATCTCCAGCACGACGCCGAAGTGCGGTACGGGTACGCCATGCCCATCGACGGGATTCTTGTGGCTGGAAACCGGGTTGTTCCTGAGGGCCGGATTGAGGTGACAGACGAACTGGTGCCCGTAGAGATCGAAATCGACCCAGCTCTCCGACGAGCGGCCTTCGGGGCAGCCGAGGAAGTCGCCGTAGAAGCGTCGCGCTTCGTCGATATCGCGCACCTGGACGGCTAAATGGAACGGATCTTTTACTGCCATGAGGAGACACCTCTTGTTGAAGTTATAGGGTCGCGCTTTGTTTCATTGATAATCCTCAAGAGAGGGCTCGTCAACCATTTTTCTACTTAATAACAATATGATAGGTGATACCGATATAGAGTATCGTAAAAAACGATTGGCGATGAAAACCGCCCCTCCATATAGTGAATTCCACTACAACAACCGTTATCGATGTTCAGGAGAAGCGCATGGCCGTCCCCCTGCTCAATTGCGATATGGGAGAAAGCTTCGGCAATTATTCGCTGGGGCTCGACAGTGAAGTGATGCCCTATGTCGATTGCGCCAACATCGCCTGTGGCTTTCACGCTTCGGATCCTCATGTAATGCGCCGAACGGTGCGGCTCGCGGTAGAGCATGGCGTGAGAGTGGGCGCGCACCCGGCCTATCCCGACCTGATGGGCTTCGGGCGTCGCTCCATGGCCTGTTCCCCCGCGGAGGTCGAGGACCTGGTGCTGTATCAGGTCGGTGCGCTGGCGGGAATTTGCCAGGCGGAGGGGACGAGCATTCGCTACGTCAAGCCGCATGGCGCGCTGTACAACGACATGGCGCGCGATGCCGAGCTGTTGCGTGCGGTGATGCGAGCGGTGCGTAGCTTCGACCCGAACCTGCCGCTGATGCTGATGGCAACTGCTGATCCCGAACCGAGCCGGCGGCTGGCGGAAGAGATGGATATGGCGATCTGGTTCGAGACCTTTGCCGACCGGGCCTATGACGCCAAGGGTCATCTCGTCTCCCGCCGCTTGCCGGGAGCGGTGCATCACGACCAGGCGACCATCGTGGCCCAGGCCGTCAGTCTGGCACGCGGTGAACCGCTCGAGGCCAGCGATGGCACGCTGTTGCAGTTGCCCTGCGACACGCTCTGCGTCCACGGGGACAATCCCGAATCGGTGGCGGCGGTGCGCGCGATTCGTGATGCCTTCCAGGCGCTGGAAACGGCATGACGCACGAGGCACGCATCGAATTGGCGGCCATGGACGTGCTCATGGTGCGTCTGTTCGATGATATCGACGAGTCGAACATGTCCTGGATCGTGGCTGCCGACCGGGCGCTACGCGACGCCTTCGGGGATTCGCTGATCGACCTGGTGCCATCCTATACCACGTTGATGCTGCACTACGATTGCCTGCGCCTGACGCATGACGAGGCACTGGCGCGAATCGAGGCCGTACTTTCACGGCTCGAGCCGGCTGCCGCCGGGCTGGGGCGCCGCCACGAGATCCCGGTCTGGTACGACCCCAGCGTCGGCCCCGAGCTGGGCCGGGTGGCCGAGCGCGCCGGGCTGTCGGTCGAGGAGGTCGTGCAGCGCCACTGTGGCCGCGACTATCACGTATTCGCCCTCGGTTTTGCTCCGGGGTACAGCTTCATGGGCATGGTCGAGGAGACCTTGGCCACGCCGCGGCTGAAGACCCCGCGTCGCAGGGTGGCGGCCGGTAGCGTGGGCATCGCCGATCGACAGACCGCGATCTACCCGTTGCTGTCTCCGGGCGGCTGGAACATCCTGGGGCGCACCGCCGTGCCCCTGTTCGAACATGCGCGGCGCGGCGAACCGCTGCTGCTGCCGGGGGATCGGGTGCGTTTCATGGCGATTTCCCGGGCCGAGTTCGAACGCCAAGGTGGCGACACCACACCGCTGGAGGCCGCCCTGTGAGCCATATGACGCATACGCTGCTGCGTGTCGTACAGGCGGGCCCCTTGGCGCTCGTGGTGGATGGTGGACGCTTCGGTGTGCGCCACCTGGGCGTGACCCAGGGGGGCGCCGCCGACTGGGTCTCGTTCCACTGGGCCAATTGGCTGCTCGGCAACGCGCTGGATGCCGCGGCACTGGAGATCGTGCTTGGCGGCGGCCTGACGCTGGAGGTGGAGCAGGATGCGACCCTGGCGCTGGCGGGCGCCGATCTCGATGCCCGGCTCGACGACCGCCCGCTGGCGCCAGGGATGGCCTTTGCCGTCGTGGCGGGCCAGCGGCTGAGCTTCCACCAGCCCCGCGATGGCCTGCGCGCTTACCTGGCCGTGCCTGGTGGGCTGGCTACGCCGGTCGTGCTGGGCAGTCGCAGTGCCACGCCGCGGGAGCAACTGGGCGGACAGCGTGGGGATGGCAGTGCGCTGGGCAGTGGCGACCGGCTGGAGTGGAACCCGCGCCAGGTGAGGGGGCGTCGTTTGCCGTTCGATCCAGCCCAGGGAATAACGCTGCGCGGCAATCGGTTGGCGCTGGTGCCCGGTGCGCAGATCGGCCATTTCTCCGGTACCAGTCTCTACCGTGCGTTCAATGCGACCTGGCGCATCGACACCCGTGCCGACCGCATGGGAGTCCGACTGCTGGGACCGGAGCTGCGCTGTCGGCTGGGTAGCATGGTCTCCGAAGGCATTCCCATGGGAGCGGTGCAGGTGCCACCGGACGGTCAGCCCATCGTGCTGCTCAACGATCGTCAGACCATTGGCGGCTACCCACGCCTGGGGGCGCTGACACCGCTGGCTGCCGCACGCCTGGCGCAGTGCCTGCCGGGCAAGGAGGTCGGCCTGATGGCGATCTCTCGTGAGCGGGCGTTGGCATCCTATCGCAGTTGCCTGGATGCGTTCCGCTGAGCCGGCACCACTGAACTGATACTACTGAACCGGGACGATCAGGCGCCCAGCCCGCTCTCGCGCAGCAATTGGTCGAGCGCCGGGCGCCGGTTCGGCAGCGGGGCGCTGACGGCCTCTTCCAGCAGGTACTGGGCCTCGAGGTCGTGCATGCCCACGGCAAGGCAGCTCTCGATCAGCTCTCCCTTGCTCTTGCCGGTGCGCTGGGCGAGCCGCTCGAGGCGAGACTCGACGTCGCGTGAAAACCGAAGCAGATGTGGCATTCCCCCCTCCCTTAGGCCCTGTGGCAGCATTGGTTGCATGCGGGGCCTCTCTTCTCAACATAAGCCGCCGGGTGCAGGCTGTCACCTGGATGTTGCCGGCCAGGCGTGACGACACGGTGACGCTGGGATGACGTCCTGGTGAAAATGTCAGGCCAGGCCGCGGCGGGTCATCACTTCGGTGATGATCGGCACCGGGGTCATCAGGTGCTCGCGCATCATGTCGGCGGCGCGCTCGGCGCGGCGTTCGAGAATCACCTCGACCAGCGCCGCATGCTCCTGGCGCTTGCGCTCGAGGGCTTCTTCGGAGAATACCGTCTCGCGCAGCCACAGGTGTCGGTAACGTTCGACCTGGTCGAACAGGCTCTCGCGCACCTGCAGCAGGTGCGGCGAGCGACAGCCGCTGGCGATGGCGGTATGGAATGCCTTGTGCCGGGTGTCCCAGACATCGAGCAGCTCGTCCGGGCTGTTGACCTCCATGATCTTCGATAGCGTATGCGCCTTGGCCAGTATCTCGGCCTCCCAGGCATCGTCGCCGCGCTCGATGGCAAGCTTCAGGATCAACCCCTCGAGCTGGGCCCGGGCGTCGTAGAGATCGGCCAACTCCGCCAGCGACATCGGGGCAACCCGATAGCCGCGCTGGCTGATGGCGACGACCAAGCGCTCGGCAACGAGCTGCGACAGGGCTTCACGCAGCGGGCCGATGCCCAGGCCATAGCGCTCCTTGAGCCGGCTCATCAGCAGCTTTTCGCCCGGCTGGAACACGCCGCGCGTAATGTCGCGCTTGAGCCAGCTATAGGCGCTGATGCCGAGATTCTGGCGAGGCGAGCTATCCATCGTCATTGTCGTCGTTCCCTTGTATTTGCCGAGCATGATAACCAAACGCTACCGTTGCCGGTAACCGCGCGACATTTATACCAAGTATCTATATTCGATGCAGTCCGCCGAGCGACGCGATCAGCGGTCCTCGAGCCGATTCACGGTCCAATCGACCAATTCGCGAGCCAGCCTGTCCGCTGCCATGCCGAAGGCATCGACCACTGCGTCGATGGACTCGCTGCCCACCGGCTGGTGCTGGGTAAAGCGCCGGCTGGCCAGAAGCCGCTGGGACCGGGTGTCGATCAGCCTGACGTCCAGGCGCAGCGTCGCTTCGGGCAGGCCGTTGCGATAGCGGCTGTGAAAGGAGCGCAGGTCACTCAGCAGCTCCACATCGGCCGATACGTTGCTGTCGGCATGGACCAGGCTAGGGATGCGGCCATCGTCCTGAAAGGCGTCGAGCAAACGGTTGCGGATGAGCTGCGGCATGGTGTCGGCCCAGCGTACGCCGGCATAGACCTGCGGCTGATTGGGCATAGGTACGACAAGGATTCGCGCGCCATCCAGCAGCCCGCTGGCATCCGGTGTGGCCAGGCGCAGGGCAGTTCCGTTCCAGGAACTGCCATGCGCGGCGGGATCGAGAGCCTGGGCGGGCAGCTCGTAGAGAGTGACGGGCGTGCGCTCCGGTACCAGGTTGCAACCGGGCAGGGCGAACGCTATCACGATGGCCAGGAGCGGCAGGGCACGCTGGGTCATGGCGTGAACTCCTCGACGCGTTCGCGCCCCAGCAGGAAGTCGCGTGGATTCTCCTCCAGGCGGCGTACCAGCCGGTTGAGCGAGGAGAGGGTGTTGCGCAACTCGAGGGTGGCCGGTCCCAGCCCCTGCACGCCACGTAGGCCGCTTTCCAGTGCCCCCTGGTTGTCGTCCAGCAGCGCCTCCAGACTCTGGGCCGTGCGGGCCAGGCTGCTGGTGATCTGACGGGCATTGCCCAGCACTTCCTCCGCCTGACCTTGGACCAAGCCACCCGTACGACCGGCCAGGGCGCGAATTTCAGCGAGGGCGCGTGCGGCCTCCTCGGACACCTCGAGCATGCGCTCGGCCAGCTGGCCTGGGGCATCGCCGAGAGCGGCGAACTGCGCCGTGGTGCGCTCCAGGTTGGCCAGGATCCGCTCGATGCTGGCCACGTTCTCCTCTGACAATACCTCCTCCAGCCTCGTCAGCACGCGGTTGACGTTGCCCAGCAGTTCCTCGCTATCGCTGAGCATGGCGCTGAGCGGTGACTGGTCGGCGGTGATGCGTGGCGGCGTGTCGCCGCGGGTGACCAGAAGCGGACTTTCCGGCGCTCCTCCCTGCAGTTGGATGGACATGCTCCCGGTGATGTTGGCCAGGGCGAGCCGCGCGCGAGTGTCCTGGCGAATGGGAACCTGACTCTCCACGCGAATGAGAGCCAGGACATTGCGAGGGTCGGCGGGGTCGAGGCGCAGGCTGACCACGTCGCCGACCCGCACGCCGCTGTACTCCACGGCGTTGCCTTCCGAGAGGCCGCTGACGCCGTGGTGGAAGAGAACCTCGTATTGGGTATAGGCCTGGTCGCGTGTGCTCTGGTTGAGCCAAAGTGCGAACAGAAGGCCGCCGACGGCCGCCAGCACGACGAACAGGCCGATCACGACATGGTGCGCGCGGGTCTCCATCAGCGTTCCTCCCCGTTAGGTGACGAATGGTGTCGTGCCGCCTGGCTGGCGGCTCGGCCCCTTGGGCCGTGGAAATAGTCGCGTATCCAGGGATCGTCGGTATCCTCCACCACTGGCAGCGAGTCGGCGACCAGAACACGCTTGTTGGCAATGACAGCCACTCGGTCGCAGCTCGAGTACAGCGTATCGAGATCGTGCGTGACCAGAAAGACGCTGAAGCCCAGGGCATCGCGCAGCGTCAGGAGCAGGCGGTCGAAGGCGGCGGCACCGATCGGGTCGAGACCGGCGGTGGGCTCGTCGAGAAACAGCACTTCGGGGTCGAGGGCCAGGGCGCGGGCGAGTGCGGCGCGCTTGATCATGCCGCCGGAGAGCTCCGCCGGGTTGAGGCGCGCGGCGTCTGGCGGCAGCCCGGCCAATGCCAGCTTGACCCGGGCGAGGCGCTCGGCATCGGCCCGCGACAGTCCGACATGTTCGATCAGCGGCAGGGCAACGTTTTCCTGTAGATTGAGCGAGGAGAACAGGGCGCCGCGCTGGAACAGCACGCCGAAGCGGCGCTCGACCCGGGCCCGCTGGGCGGAAGGCAGGCGCTGCAGTTCCTCGCCAAAGACGCGGATGGTGCCACCGTCTGGCCGCTTGAGGCCGACGATACTGCGCAGCAGTACCGACTTGCCGGTGCCGGAGCCGCCCACCACGCCGAGGATCTCGCCGCGGCGAATGTCCAGGTCCAGGCCGTCATGCACCACATGCTGGCCAAAGCGGTTGACCAGCCCACGGATCTCGACGATAGCCTCGCCCCTCTGATTCACCAGCCCATCTCCATGAAGAACAGTGCGGCCAGCGCATCGAGCAGGATCACCATGAAGATCGACTGCACCACACTGGAGGTGGTGTGTTCGCCCACCGACTGGGCGCTGGCCTTGGCCTTGAAGCCTTCCAGGCAGCCGATCACGGCGACGAGGAAGGCAAATAGCGGGGCCTTGATCATGCCGACCAGAAAGTGCCGTAGCGGAATGTCGCGCTGCAGAATGGCGAGGAATTGGTTGGGTGGAATGTCGAGCGCCAGGGCACATACCAGTGCGCCGCCCAGCATGCCGCTGAGCATGCCGATCAGGGCCAGTATCGGCAGGCTGATCGTCATCGCCAGCACTCGTGGCAGTACCAGCAGCTCGATGGGATCGAGCCCCTGGGCGCGTAGTGCGTCGATCTCCTCGTTGGCCTTCATCGAGCCGATCTGGGCGGTAAAGGCACTGGCCGTGCGGCCCGCCAACAGGATGGCCGCGAGCAGCACGCCGAATTCGCGCAGGAAGGAGTAGGTCACCAGATTGACCGTGTAGATGGTGGCACCGAAGTCGCGCAGCACCGTGGCGCCAAGGAACGCCACCACCGCACCGACGAGAAAGGTAAGCAGGGCGACGATGGGAATGGCGTTGAGTCCAGTCTGCTGGACATGGGCCACCAGCGAGGTGATTCGCCAGCGCCAGGGTGTGACCAGCGTGGCCAACAGCGTGCTGAGCGTCAGGCCGATGAAGGCGATGAGCTGCAGCTGTTGGCGGGCGAGTTGCTCGACGATTTGCCCCAGTGCGGCCAAGGCTGCAAACAGGCCCCTGTCAGGCCCAGGAGGCGCGAACAGGGGAGTGCGGGAGGCGTCGGCCACCGCTCTCAGCAGCGCCTGGCGCTCGGCCGGCAGGTTCGGTGCCCACTGGGCGACGTCGCGTACGGTATCGGGGCCCAGCAGGTCGACCAGCAGGGCGGCACCGGAGGTGTCGAGCTCGCCGAGGCGCTCCAGGTCTAGCGACTCGGCCTCATGGACCCTGGCCACGGCGTCACGCAGCCTGGCATAGTGCGGCAGCGTCCAGTCGCCTATGGCACTCAGGCGATGAGCATCCTGCTCCAGCCTGCCGGGACGGGAAACGGTGTCGGGCATGGCGAGTCGTCCATCTCTCCCTCAAAACCTCAAAATGGTGCCCTTGGGCATCTCCCCATCACTATATCGTCATACACCGTTAGGCGACAGCGGGCGGCGGCCTACCTGGCATTGCCGTGCTGCAATTCACCGAGGATGCGCCTGGCCACTTCCTTGAGTCGCGGCCCCAGGTTGTCGACCATGATCGAATGACTCAGGCGATGGGCGGCACCGCCGCAGTTGATCGCCATCACTTCGGCGCCATCCTCGAGGATCAGCGGCGTGGCCACGGCGCTGATCTGCGACTGCCAGTCGCCTTCAGAGAGGCAGAAGCCGTAGCGGGCGTACTCCTCCTGGCTGCGCCTGATGCCTTTTTCGAGCGTGGGCCAATCGCTGCCGTGCTCTCTGGCAAGTTCCGCCAGGATTGCCTCGCGGCGCACTTCCGGCAGGCCGCAGAGCCAGGCGCGGCCGATCGCCGTGGTTGCCATCGGCAGCCGCGAACCCACGTCGAGGCGCACGATCAGCGGGCCACTGCCATGGCAGCTCTCGATGTAGACCATGTCGGTGTTGTCGGCCGCCCCCAGGCTGACGTTGCAGTCCGTGGCTTCGGCGAACTGCTGCATGAAGGGGCGGGCGATTTCGCGAATGCCCTGGTTGGCCAGGAAGCGGTAGCCCAGCGCCAGGATGCCGGGCCCAAGGCGGTACTTCTCCAGCCGGGTGTTGTGGCGCAGGTAGCCGAGCTGGGTCAGCGTGTAGGTCAGGCGTGAGACCGTCGGTCGCGGTATGCCGGTACGGCTGGAGAGCTCGGCGTTGCCCAGGTACTCCTCGCCGGTGCCGAAGGCGCGCAGCAGCTCCAGGCCGCGGGCGAGGGCGGTGACGAAGTTGCGATCCTTGGCCGGTGCGGTCTGGTCGTCATCGAGCGGTGCAGGCTTGTTCATGGCGGGTTCCCTGTCGCGAGATCGTTGTGGCGGAGTATCGCATATCGCCCGGGCTGGGTCCGTTGGCGACGCCGGCCCGGGCAACGCTGCCGTCAGGCGTCAAGGCGCTCGATGATGCAGGCGATGCCCTGGCCGACCCCGATGCACATGGTGACCAGGGCATAGCGGCCGCCCTTGGCCTCCAACTGGCGAAGCGCTGTCAGTACCAGTCGCGCACCGGAAGCGCCGAGCGGGTGACCGATGGCGATGGCGCCGCCGTTGGCGTTGAGGCGCTCGTCCTCGGCGGCGATGCCCAACTGCTTGATACAGCCAAGCACCTGCACGGCGAACGCCTCGTTGATCTCGATCACGTCCATCTGCTCGAGGGAGAGGCCGGCCCGCGCCAGCACCTTATGGCTGGCCGGCACCGGCCCCAGGCCCATCACCCTGGGAGGCACTCCGGCCACGGCGCTGGCCACGATACGCGCCCGAGGGGCGACGCCGGCGCGTTCCCCGGCGGCCAGGCTGCCGACGATCAGCGCCGCGGCGCCGTCGTTGAGGCCCGAAGCGTTGCCCGCGGTGACCACGCCGCCTTCGAACAGTGGCCCCAGCCGGGCCAGCTTGTCGGCGTCGGTGCCCGGACGCGGGTGCTCGTCGCGGCTCACCGTCAGCGGCGGCTGCTTGCGCCCCTGGGGCACCTCGACGGCGAGTAGCTCGTCGTCATAAAAGCCGCGGGCCTGGGCCTCGGCGTAGCGTGCCTGTGAGCGGGCGGCGAAGGCATCGCTTACCTCGCGGCCGATGTCGAGATCGTGGGCCACGTTGTCGGCGGTCTCCGGCATGCTGTGGCTGCCGTACTCGCGGGCGATCCAGGGGTTGGGGAAACGCGAGCCGATCACGGTGTCGTACAGCGGCTGGTTGCGGGCGAAGGGTGACTCCGCCTTGCCCAGTACGTAGGGCGCACGGGACATCGACTCCACGCCCCCGGCCAGGAACAGCTCGCCTTCACCGAGGCGGGTGGCGCGGGCGGCGTCGATCACCGCGGCGAGACCGCTGCCGCACAGCCGGTTGACCGTCTGCGCCGCCACCTCGACCGGCAACCCGGCCAGCAGCCCCGCGTGGCGCGCCACGTTGCGCGAGTCTTCACCGGCCTGGTTGGTGCAGCCGGCGAGTACCTCCTCATAAGCCTCGGCGGCGAAGGCGTTGCGCTCGACCAGCGCCTTGAGCACCAGGCCGAGCAGGTCGTCGGGCGCACCGCGGCGAGGCTGCCGCCATGGCGGCCGAAGGGCGTGCGCAAACCGTCGAAGATATAGGCGTCTCGCATGGCAAAGCTCCTATGAGGCATCAGGCCGCGGTCAGCGGCAGGCCAAGGGTGGCGCGACGGCGCAGCCACGGGCTGGCGCGGTAGCGTGGATCGCCGGTGGCGGCCAGCAGGTTGTCGAGGATGGTGAGGATGCGGCGGCTGCCGTAATGGTCGCCCATGGCGAGAGGTCCATGGGGGTAGCCCAGGCCCAGTTCCACGGCACGATCGATGGTGTGCGGTACGGCCACGCCCTGCTGGGCGATCTCGCAGCCCACGTTGACGATGCATGCCACCACCCGCTGCAGCACGAAACCGTTGCTGTCGCCGATGGCGCTGACCGGGGTGCCGTCGTGGCCCAGCAGGGCCATCGCGGCATTGCGGTAGTCCGCCTGGGTGGCCGGCGTGGTCATCAGGGTGCGGCGACGATCGAGGCCGGCCAGCAGATCCACGGCCACGCAGCGTTCTGCGGGCAGGCCCAGGCGTAGGGCGCAGGCAGTGGCATCCTCGCCCAGCGGGGCGACCAGGCAGAGCGCCTCGGCCGAGGGGGCCGCACTGCTCTCCAGCGGCCAACCCGCCTCGGTTGTCAGCTCGCTGAGCTGCCGGCGGGCCTCGTCGTCCTCGGTGCCGATCCATACCGGACGTGGCGCGGCCTGGGGCAGCGGTGGCTCAGCAGGCAGCTGTGGCTTGCCTTCCACGTAGCGGTAGAAGCCTTCGCCGCTCTTGCGCCCGAGCAGGCCGGCCGTCAGCCGCTGGCGGGTCAGCGGAGAGGGGCGGAAGCGCGGCTCCTCGTAGTACTGGTGATAGATCGATTCCATCACCGCATGGGAGACGTCGAGCCCGGTGAGATCGAGCAGGCTGAACGGTCCCATGCGAAAGCCGCCCTGGTCGACCAGAATGCGGTCGATGGTGGCGTGGTCGGCGACGCTCTCGCCGAGGATGCGCAGCGCCTCGGTGCCGAAGGCGCGTCCGGCGTGGTTGACCAGAAATCCCGGCGTGTCGGTGGTTCGGGCGGTGAAGTGTCCCATGGCTCGGCCCAATGCCTCGACCCGCTCGGCCACGTCGGCGTCGGTGCGCAGCCCCGGGATTACCTCGACGATCTTCATCAGCGGCACCGGGTTGAAGAAGTGAAATCCGATGACGCGCTCGGGCCGGCGGCAGCTCGCAGCGATGGCGGTCACCGAGAGCGAAGAGGTATTGGTGGCGAGCACGGCGCGATCGTCGAGAATCTCCTCGAGCTGCTGGAACAGTGCCTGCTTGGCCTCGAGCTTCTCGACGATAGCCTCTATCACGATGTCGCAGCCGGCCAGGTCGGCGAGCGTCGACGCTTCTCTCAGGCTGGCCCGATAGCGCTCGGCCTCGGTTTCACTGAGACGCTGTTTCTGCACGCCGCGTGACCACATGCCGCCGATGAAATCCCGAGCTTCGGTGACGGCGCCTTCGCGCAGATCGTGGAGATAGACGGTCAGCCCAGCCTGGGCGGCGATCTGGGCAATGCCACGCCCCATGGCACCGGTACCGACGATACCCAGCGTCCGGAAAGAGGGGGTTGGCGTGTCGTTCGGCATGAGTCAATCCTCTTTATCGCTTTTATTTCGCTTAGCGGAACGATATTCCGTATATTGACTGCCATCCTAGGCTATGCAACATTGCCTGACAACTTAATGCGGTTTTTCATTCTGCTATGCGAAATTAAGGCAGGTGAGACCTGTCACTTCAAGGGCTTCGTTGCTCTTGGTCATTCCGTAGCTCTTAACCACAGTATCTGACAGCCAGCCGCCACCTGCGTGAGGACATGCCATGATTCGCGACCCCGAACTGCTCGATCAGCTCATCGATACCATTTCCCGCTTCGTGCGCAAGCGCTTGATTCCCAACGAGGCACGCCTGGCGGAAGAGGACGCGGTGCCACAGGAACTGCTCGAGGAGATGAAGGAGATCGGCCTGTTCGGCCTGTCGATCCCCGAGGAGTACGGCGGCCTGGAGCTGACCATGGAGGAGGAGGCGCTGGTGGCGATGGAGCTCGGCAAGACCTCGCCAGCCTTCCGCTCGGTGTTCGGCACCAACAACGGCATCGGCGCCCAGGGCATCCTGATCGACGGTACCCCGGAACAGAAGGCGAAGTACGTACCGCGCCTGGCCACCGGCGAACTGCTCAGCGCTTTCTGCCTCACCGAGCCTGACTCCGGCTCCGACGCGGCGAGTCTGCGGACCACCGCGATACGCGATGGCGACCATTACGTGCTCAACGGCACCAAGCGCTTCATCACCAACGGCCCCGAAGCCGATGTCTTCACCGTGATGGCACGGACCGATCCGAGCAACAAGGGCGCCGGAGGTATCACTGCCTTCATCGTCGAGGGCGACACGCCAGGGCTCAAGCGCGGACCGGCCGACAACAAGATGGGCCAGAAAGGGGCGCATACCTGTGACATCATCTTCGAGGACTGCCGGGTGCCGGCCGAGAATATCATCGGCGGGCGCGAGGGGCAGGGCTTCAAGACCGCGATGAAGGTGCTCGACCGCGGGCGCCTGCACATTTCGGCAGTGTGCGTGGGCGTGGCCGAACGCCTCGTCGAGGAGTCGCTCCACTACGCCATCGAACGCAAGCAGTTCGGCGTGCCGCTGGCCGAGCACCAGCTGGTGCAGGCGATGCTCGCCGACAGCAAGACCGAGGCCTACGCCGGCCGCACCATGGTGCTCGATGCGGCCCGGCGCAAGGATGCCGGCGAGAACGTTTCCACCCTGGCGTCGTGCTGCAAGCTGTTCTGCGCCGAGATGGTGGGCCGGGTGGCCGATCGCGCGGTTCAGGTCCACGGTGGCGCCGGCTACATGGCGGAGTATGCGGTGGAACGCTTCTATCGCGATGTGCGGCTGTTCCGCATCTACGAGGGTACCACCCAGATCCAGCAGCTGGTGATCGCACGCAACATGGTGCGGGAGGTGACCTGATGGCGCTCGATGGCGAGCGGGGGGCTCACGCAACTGAGCGCCACTCTCTCTCAGTGCCCCGTCAGGCACCCGATGAGGCGATCTTCGGCCGCCTGGCGAGCGAGCGGGTGGCCGAGCTGCCCGAGCGCTTGAGTACCCGCGTGCTGGACAACGCCGAGCGGCTGGCCGAGTGGCCGGCGCTGGTCGACGGCGAGGTGCGCTGGCGCTATTCCGAGCTGGGCGGCGAGATACGCGCCGCCGCCGAGTGGCTCGATGCGCTGGGCATTCGCCCTGGCGATCGCATCATGACCGTGAGCGAGAACTGTCGGGCGCTGGTCGTGCTGTTGCTGGCGGCGAGCGAGCGTGATGTCTGGGTGGCCATCGTCAACTCGCGGCTCTCGGCCCAGGAGATCGATACCATTCGCGACAACTGCCAGCCGCGGCGGATCTTCTATACCAGCGAGGCGTCTCCCGACGCCGAGGCCCACGCCCGGCGGCATGGCGCCGAGCCGTTCGCACACCCGTCGCTGGGCCGGCTCGGGCTGTCACCGCTGGCCGAGGTCGAACCCGAGCCGGTTGCGGCCGATGGCGCCGACCAGGTCGCCGCGATGATCTACACCTCGGGCACCACCGGCACACCCAAGGGCGTGATGCTGACGCATCGCGGCATTCTCTACATCGCTGCGCTCTCCGGCGGCATGCGCCACCTGTGCGAAGGCGAGCGGGTCTACGGCGTGCTGCCGATGTCCCATGTGTTCGGCCTGTCGTCGGTGTGCATGGGCTCGCTCTACAACGGTGCCTGCCTCTATTGCGTGCCGCGCTTCGATGCTCCCACCATGCTGGCGGCCCTGGAACAGGAGCGCATCACCGTGCTGCAGGGCGTACCGGCCATGTTCGCGCGCATGCTCGAGACGCTGCGTCGGGAGAAGCGTTCGCTCGTGGCCCCTGCGCTGCGCTACATCTCTGCCGGCGGTTCGCCGCTCGACGGCGACCTCAAGCGCCGGGTGCAGGCGCTGTTCGGACTGACGCTGCACAACGGCTACGGCCTCACCGAGGCGAGTCCGACCATCAGCCAGACCCGCATCGACGACAGCTTCGACAGCAACACCGTGGGGCGCGTGCTGCCGCTGCTGGAGTATCGCCTCGAGCCGCTGGGCGATGCCGGCGAGGACGAACCCGACCATGCCGGCGCCGGCGAGCTGTGGGTGCGCGGTCCCAACGTGATGAAGGGCTACTTCCGCCAGCCGGCGGCTACCCGTGCCTGCCTGACCGAGGACGGCTGGCTCAATACCGGCGACATCGCCCGCTTCGACGACGACGATCAGCTCTACATCGTCGGCCGCAGCAAGGAGCTGATCATCCGCTCCGGCTTCAACATCTATCCGCCCGACGTCGAGGCGGTGATCAACGAGCACCCCGACGTGACTCTCTCGGCCGTGGTCGGGCGCCAGGTGGAGGGCAACGAGGAAGTGGTTGCCTTCATCCAGTGCGAACCCGGTGCTAGGGCTGACGAAGAGGCGCTCAAGGCCTTCATCGCCGAGCGCCTGGCACCCTACAAGCGGCCGACGCGGCTGGTATTGATGGACGCGTTGCCGGCCACCGCCAGCGGCAAGATCCTCAAGGGGCGTCTGCGCGAGCTGGCCAACCGCGAGGGGACGGCATGAGCGAATCCAGCCAGTCGCCCCTGATGGGCTACCACGAGCTGCTCGGCATGCGGGTGGTGGAGTGGTCGGAAGGGGTCGCCGTGGTCGAGCTGGTGGCCGATGAGCGTCACCTCAACCGCAGCGGCATCGTGCACGGTGGGGTGCTCACTTCGATGCTTGACAGCGCTCTGAGCCTCGCCGGGCTCCACTGCGAGCTGCCTGGCCGAGTAAGGCGCGGCATGACCCTGTCGCTCACGACTACCTTCGTCGGGCCTGCCGGTCCAGGCCTGCTGCGTGCTACCGGCAGGGTGCGCGGCGGCGGGCGCAAGATCTACATGGCCAGTGGCGAGGTCACCGGCAGCGGGGGCGAGCTGATGGCCATGGCCGAAGGTGCGTTTCGTCGGCGCGCTGGCAGCGAGTCGCCGGAGGGTGTCCCCGAGTGACACCGGCACGGCTGCGTGCCAGCCTGCTGGTGTTGGTGACCCTGACGACCCTCGGTCACCTGATATTCACCAGCGCCTGGCTGCAGGGTATCGCGGCATTGGCGCTGGCCCTCTATCTGGCCGGCGTGACCCGGCACCTGTCGTCCATGGCGCGCTGGCTGCTTGCCGCGGCTGCCGCGCTGAGCGTGGTCGTTCTATGGCGTAGCGATACTCCCGGCAGACTGCTGTTCGAGGCGGCCGGCCGTTTCGCCTTCTTTGCCACCTTCGTGGTGGCGCTCAGCCTGCTGCGCCTGCCCGCCTATCGCTCACGTCTGGTGCGCCGCTGCGGCGAGGCGATGCTGCTGCAGCCTCCGGGACGGCGCTACCCGATCCTCTCGGCCGGTTCGGCGCTGTTCGGCATCATCCTCAATATCGGCGTACTCAACCTGTTCGCCGGCATGATCGAGAAGAGCAATACCCTGGCGGCGGCCCAGGGCCGCGCCTGGGTGCGGCAGGTACGCCAGCGACGGATGATGCTGGCCCTGCTGCGCGGCTTCTCGCTGGCCCCGCTGATCTCGCCCATGGGCATCGGTGTGGCGGTAGTGCTCTCCAACCTGCCCGAGCTGCGTTGGCTCGACCTCGCCCCCTATGTGATCGGCGCCGCGCTGCTCATCTTCCTGGTGGGGTGGGGCGTCGATCATGTCACCGGCCCGCATCCCGCTCATGTCATCGCCCCGGACCCTGCCTCGCGACGCTCGTCGCACCCGGCTCCTTCGGCGGCGCCATTGGGGCAGTTCTGCCTGCTGCTGTTGGGTGTCGTCTCACTGGTGTTCCTGCTGGCCTGGGCGCTGCAGGTGCGGTTGCCCATCGCCGTGCTGATGGGCGCACCGCTCGCGGCGATCACCTGGCTCGCCTGGCAGAGGCGGCGGCTTGGCATGCTGGGCGCACCGGCGGCGCTGGCCAGCCTGCATCGCCAGCTGCCGTGGCTTCTGGCACCGAGTGCCAATGAGGTCGTGGTGCTGGGGGCGGCAGGCTACCTTGGCCACCTGTGCGTGGCGCTGGTGCCGGTGGAGAGCCTTGGGCCGCTGATGGCTGCGGTGCAGCCGCTGGGGGCGGCCAACGCCGTGCTGGCCATGCTGCTGGTGATGGGGCTGGCGCAGGTCGGTATCAATCCCATCGTCACCGTGACGCTGCTCGTGGGACTGGTGCCGACGCTGCCCATCGAAGGGCTGCCGCCGGCACTGCTCGGGGCATCGTTGATGGTGGGCTGGGCGCTGGCGATGATGTCATCGCCGATGACGGCCTCGATGCTGATCCTGTCGCGCTTCACCGGGGTCGCATCGAGCCGCATCGGCTATCGCTGGAATGCGCGCTTCTTGCTCGCTTGTATCCCGCTGCTGGCCGGTTGGTTCCTGCTCGCGGCCTGGTAATGACTTGTGCTGCCTTTAGCCGCGCCGCTCTTCTACTGCCAAGCTGGCCTGTCGGTGTGGGCCGCCCAAGTGGCGAGGGTAGCCCAGTGCCTCGATGGCGAGCAGGTCGATGTCGCTCGTGCGGTAGGCCCAGCCACGTTCGGCCAGCATCAGGCTCGCTGCTTCCATGGCGGCGTGAGGATTAGCGTCGTCGTCCCATGCGGCTTGCGCCAGGGTGGCGAGCAGGCTGCCCTGCCAGCTGACCGCCACTTCCTGGCGTAGCGCCTTGAGCAGATTGGCCACGGCCTGCTGGCGAGCGGCATCGGCGCGCAGTGCCACCAGCTCGGCCAGTCTGCCCTCGGCAGGTAAGATCAGCGCCAGGTCGGCGTCGAGGCTGTCGAGATCGTGCGCCTCTTCCAGATCACGCAAGGCGATACGCAGGCAGTGGGCCGGGCAGGTCGCATCGGCTCCGGCAGCGATGAAGCAGGCCTGGGTGGCGTCGTCGGCCCGCTCGCTGAGTTCGATACCGGCCCGCTCGGCCTTGTCCTTGAGCTTGACGTACAGAGGATGTTCGCCGAGCAGGGCCAGGCGTGTCAGGGCGGGGGCCTCGCCCGCCTCTGGCACCTTGTGTGGCGCACGGGCGGCGAAGAAGGCGTGGATCAGGCCGGCGCGCTGGGGCGACTTCATGCAGGAAAGGAACAGCTCGCGCTCGCGGCGCAGCCCTTCGGCCAGGCTGCCCTCGCTGCTGGCGGCGATGGCCTCGAGGCAGCGGAAGGGGGAGTAGAGCTCCGGCACCTCGCTTTCCAGCTTGGCGCGGTAGCGTTCGATGGCTTCGGGATCGGCCGCTGGCGGCGGCAGTTCGCCGGTGACTCGCGCCCTGCGCGTGCCTGCCAGCACGTCGCGCGCCGCCGCCAGTCCCGCCTCCAACGGGTCGTCGAACTCGAGCACGGCGTCGACGATGCCCAGCGACAGGGCCTCGTCGGCGGGGGCGAAGCGTCCGCTGGTGATCAGATCCAGGGCGGCTTCGACGCTGGCCAGTCGCGGCAGCCGCTGGGTACCGCCGGCACCGGGCAGCAGCCCCAGCTTGACCTCGGGTAGGCCCACCTTGGTGCCCGGCAGCGCCACGCGCAGCTGGCAGCCCATCGCGACCTCCAGCCCGCCGCCCAGCGCCGTACCGTGCAGCACGGCGACGATGGGCTTGGCGCTGGCCTCGAGATGGGCGATTACCTCCGGCAGGAGGGGCGCTTGGGGCGGTTTGCCGAACTCTCGGATGTCGGCCCGGCGATGAAGGTGCGGCCGCGGGCGTGAAGCACCAGTACCTGAACCTGGGGATCATCGTTGCCCTGGCTGACGGCCTCCATCAGTCCTTGGCGCACGGCCTGGCCCAGGGCATTGACCGGCGGATTGTCGATGGTGATCACGCCAAACTCGTCGTGGCGCTGGTAGGCGACGGGGGATGTCATGCGGTATGGCTCCCTGTGTCAGGCTTCGGTTCGAATGGATGGTACATGTACGCTACCTCATGAATCGACGGGAGGCGCCATCTTCGCCACACGCGGTCCTGCGTGGCGCTGGCTCCAGCGCGCCAGAAGCACGGCAGGCAGCAGGGCGGCCATCGCACTACCCAGCAGTTCGATCTGGCTGAGCGGCACCATGCCGCCGCCGGGCAGGGCGAACAGCAGGCCGGCTACCAGCACCAGCCCGCGGGCCGGGATCTCATGCAGGGCGCCGATGCCGAGCCGGCCGACGCCGATCAGGTAGCCCTGCATGGCGGAGGCGAACAGCACGATGCCGATCACGGCCTGAATGAAGACCAAACCGATTTGCCATGCCTCCCCCTGCATGATCAAGGCGGGGTTGAGCACGAACAGGAAGGGAATGAAATAGATCACGCTACCCAGGCGCATGGCTTGCAGGCCCGTGGCCATGGGGCGGGCGCCGGCCACGGTGGCCGCGGCGAAGGCGCCCAGCGCCACCGGCGGGGTGATGAAGCTGAGCATGCCCCAATAGAGGATGAACATGTGCACTGCCATGGGATCGAGCCCGCCCCCCTGGATCAGCGCCGGCGTCAAGGCCACGGCGAGGAAGATATAGGCCGCAGTGACGGTCATGCCGATACCGAGCACGAAGCTGGTCAGGGCGCCCATGATCAACAGCAGCGGCACGCTGCCGCCAGCGATATGAATGAAGTCGTTGGCGATGGTGCCGGAGAGCCCGGTCATCGACAGTGCGCCGACCAGCATGCCGACGCCGGCCAGGATCGCGATCAACTCGGCGAACAGCTTGGCCGCCGAGGAGAGCGATTCGCCCAGCTCGCGTAGCCCCCAGCGGTTGCGACGCGAGAACTGGTTGAGCACCAGCAGCAGCGCGGTGGCATAGAAAGGCGCTACGGCCTCGCGCTGCATCACCAGCAGCATCCACACCAGCAGGGCGAAGACGAAGATGAAGTACCAACCTTCCTTGAGGGTCTGCACCACCGAGGGCAGTTCCACGGCGGGCAGGCCCTTGATGTCGTGGCGCGCCGCATAGGCATCGATCTGGATGAACAGGCCGAGGAAATAGAGGATCGAGGGGATCACCGCGGCCAGCGCCACGGCGGCATAGGGCACGTCGAGGAACATCGCCATGACGAAGGCGGTGGCGCCCATGACCGGCGGCATCAGCACGCCGCCGGTGGAGGCACACGCCTCGACGCCGCCTGCGAACGAGCGGCCCATGCCAATGCGGCGCATGGCGGGTATCGACAGCACGCCGGTGGTCAGTACGTTGCTGATCACGCTGCCGCTCATCGAGCCCATCAGGCCACTGGAGAAGATCGACACCTTGGCCGGGCCTCCGCGTACGTGGCCCAGCAGGGCAAAGGCCAGGTCGATGAAGAACTTGCCGCCGCCGCTCTTCTGCAATACCACGCCGAAGACGAGGAAGCCGATGACCAGACCGGCGAAGGCCTGCAGCGGTACGCCCATGATGCTCTCGGTGCTCATGGTGTGGTACATGGCGGTCTCCTCCAAAGTGGAGGGAAACGCCTGGATCGGCCCGGGCACGATATCGGCCACCAGCGGGTAGAGCGAGAACGTCGCCACGATCACCGCAATCGGCCAGCCGCCGGCACGCCGGGCGGCCTCGACGATCAGCAGCCACCAGGCATAGCTGGCCAGGATGGCCGTATCGGGAGCGGCAAAGGCCCAGCCGCGCTCGAGGATCGATTCGGCGTGATAGACGAAGTAGCCACCGACGACCAGGGTGACGGCGCTGAGCAGGTAGTCGTACCACGGCACCGGCTGGTGCTGCCGCGAAGGCAGGATCGGCCACAGCAGATAGACCAGTGGCAACAGCAGGGCCACCACGGCGTAGTAGAACTGCGTCTCCAGTCCGGTCACGAAGCGCAACCAGCCCAGGTTGAACAGGTAGTCCAGCGTCATGGCCATCAGCACGACCGTCACCGCGCCGGGTATCCAGCGCAGGGCGGTGGGCAGCGGGCGGACGTGGGTGACCTTTTCCTTGAGCTGGCGTGGCGACTCGGGGGCGAAGTAGCAGTGGTCATGGCAGCATCCGTGAGGCGGCAAGGGGCGGCATGGCCGCCCCGGAATCAGTCGCTGGTGACGCGATCATTCGAAGACCGGATCGAAGCCGGCGTCGCGCAGGGCCGTGGCGCGCGCCTGCATCCAGGCGTCGCGGAACGCCTCTTCGTCCGAGGGTGCATCCTCGATGAAGGCGTTCCAGGTCTCGAGCAGCAACTCCTGTCGTTCGATCAGCGAGTCCTGGTGTGCCTGCATTTCATCGGTCCATTCGCCGATCTCTTTGTAGTACTCGACCACGGCGTCGTGGAACGGCAGCACCCAGGTCAGGTCCTGGTATTCCAGGGCGTAGCCCACCGCGCCTGGAGCGGCATCCTTGTAGTCGTCGTAGTTGTCCTGCAGCGCCTTGATCAGGCCGTAGGCGACCTTGTCGTCGAGATCCTGGTTGGCCACCACGATCGGGTAGGGGTAGCTGGCGCTGGGCACGGGATTGTCGGCGCTGACGTCGCCCGCCCCGGCGGTTACCTCGTGGGGCTGGAAGTAGGGCGCCACCGCCAGCATGCGCTCCCAGCCCTCGGCATCGTCAGGGTCGAGCACCGGCCAGCTGACGCCGCGGGGGCTGCTGGCGAGCTGCTGGGCGGGTGGCGTGACGGTGGTGGTGAAGGAGGCGTCGACGTCGCCGGCGATGATGCCGTCGAAGGAGCGTGCATAGCCGGGGTAATCGACACGCTCGACGTCGTCCCAGGTCAGTCCGCCGAAGGCCAGGTAGGCCTCGGTGCCCTTGTTGAGGGCGTCGTCGCCACGAATATAGGCGATGCGCTTGCCGGCCAGGTCAGCCGGGGTCTCGACGCCGAGATCGCCGGCCACCGCCAGCGACAGGCCGAAGGAGGCGGTGGAGGTCGTGAGCACCCGGATGGGCTGGGGGCCCCAGTCGGGGTGGGCGAACATCATTACACCCTCGGCACCGTAGTAGCTGGCGATACCGCAGGCGCACAGATCGACGCGGCCCTGCTTGAGCGGCGTCATGCGCGAAACGTCGTTGTCGCCGGGCAGGATGCGCACCGAGGTGCCGTAGTGGTTCTGCAGCATGTTGCCGATGGCCACGGCCTGGGCATAGCCGCTGGAGTTGGTGCCGTAGGCGGTCCAGGCCATGGTGCGCGGCAGCTCGACCTCGGCGGCCTGGGTCACGCCGGCCGAGAGTAGCGAAAGCGGAAGAGCGATAAGCGCGAGGGATTGGGACAGCTGGCGCATGGGAGTCTCCTTGTATCGGTTGTTGTTTTGCTATGCGGTATTTGATTCCGAAACTGCAGTCGATACTAGAAAGGCACCGCGACGGTGTCAACGAATGCTCGCGAATGGGGCGGCATAGGCTTTCCGCTAGGCGAAATAGCGCCCAAGGAGTAAGCAATAGGTGAAGAAAAATAAAGGCTTGGCGTGGTTTTAGCTGCGAGCTGAAATGCCTCGTACGACCAAAGGTCTAGGCAAGCTCAGCGGCCGAAGAACCCGCATCACTGCTCGCCGTCGGCCGCAGTGTCATTCTGGAGGGCGCGAGAGTTCTCGCCAGGCGGCGTAGCTGCTGAGAAACACGCGTCCGGTCATGTCGTCGAGAAAGTCGCTTCGTTTCAGACGATCCATCACTGGCCCCTTCACTTCGGCCAGGTGCAGGGTAACGCGGGAGTCCCTGAGGCGGGCATTGATGGCGTCCAGGCTCTCCAGGGCCGAGGCATCGATCAGGTTCACCGCCGAGCAGATCAGCACCACGTGTTCCAGCTCCGGTCGTGTGGCCACCAGGTCGTAGACGGTGTCCTCCAGATAGCGGGCATTGGCGAAATAGAGGCTTTCGTCGATGCGCAGCAGGGCCAGGTGGTTGGCGGTCTCGGTTTCGTGGCGTTCGACGTTGCGGAAATGTTCGGTGTCGGGAATACGTCCGACCAGTGCGCTGTGGGGCGGCTGGTGCGGTAGAGGAACAGGCCGATGGAGAGAGCAACGCCGCTGATGATGCCGGTTTCGACACCTTCGACCAGGGTCAGCAGGATGGTGATCGCCATGGCCGAGAAATCGCTGCGCGAATAGCGCCAGGTTTGGCGGATCATGGGAATGTCGATCAGGGTAATGATCGACACGGTGATCGTTGCTGCCAAGGTGGCAATGGGAAGGTGATGAAGCGCAGGGGTGAGAAACAGCGTCACCGCGCCGATGCCGAGCGCGGCGAACAGACCGGCAAGCGGAGTCTGTGCACCGGCGTCGTAATTGATCACCGTGCGCGTCAGCCCACCGGTGACCGGCATTCCTGCGGAAAAGGCGGCGACGACATTGGCGCCGCCCAGGCCGACCAACTCCTGGTTGGGCGAGATGCGTTCGCGCCGGCGTGCGGCCAGCATCTGGCCCATGGAAACCGACTCGACGAAGCCCACCACGCTGATCAGCAGTGCCGGCACCAGTAGTGCCTGCCATAGGGTGGCGTCGAAGCCGGGTAGGGTAAGCGGTGGTAAGCCCTGGGGGATGTCGCCGATGACCGCGACACCGGCTGAAGCCAGCTCGTAATGCCAGGTAACCAGCGTGGTCGCCACGACGGCGAAGACGGGACCTGCCCGGGTGATCAGGTCGGCCAAGGGCTGGGAGAGGCCGATGCGGCGCAGGACCGGCCTCCCATACTGACGCAGCAGTAGCAGGAACAGCAGGGTGCCGATGCCGATGACCAGCGTCGGCAGATGAACGTCAGGCAGTGCTCGGATGAGTTGCGCCAACCTAGGTAGCAGGTCGCGGGCGTCGAGCCCGACGCCGACCAGGTAGCCCACCTGGCTGGCGGCAATGAGAATTCCCGATGCGGTGAGAAAGCCGGCGATGACGGGGTGGCTGAGGAAGTTGGCCACGAAGCCCATGCGCAGCAGTCCCATGACGAGCAGGATCAGGCCGGAGAGCAGGGAGAGCACCAGCGCTGCTTGCAGGTATTCGGGCGTGCCCGGAGTGGCGACGCCCGACAGTGCCGCGCCGGTCATCAGTGCGACGATGGCCACCGGCCCCACGGCCAGGGTCCGGCTGGTGCCCAGCATGGCATAGGCAATGGCCGGCAACAGGCTGGCATAGAGGCCTACCACGGCCGGCAGGCCGGCCAGCACGGCGTAGGCCAGCGATTGGGGTATGACCATCACGGTGACGATCAGGCCCGCCAGCACGTCGGCTCCACCCAGACGACGATTATAGTGGGGCAACCAAGTGAGGATCGGCAGGTAGCGCTTGAGCATCCCGTCTCTTCGTATCAGGGGGTAGGAACGACCAGACTAAACGATATTGGTGGATGGGTTGAGTCTTGGTTAGCATCGAGTGATATAAACCGAATGTTTCTTCGACCTCACAGGACACGTCATGAAGCCTGAAACCATCGCCCTGCACCATGGCTATGCCCCCAACGACCAGCACGCCGTGGCCGTGCCCATTCATCAGACCACTTCATTTTCCTTCGACAGTGCCCAGCATGCCGCCGACCTGTTCGATCTCAAGGTCGAGGGCAACATCTATTCGCGCATCATGAATCCCACCTGCGCGGTGCTGGAGCAGCGTATCGCGGCGCTGGAGGGTGGCATCGCCGGGTTGGCGGTGGCGTCGGGTATGGCGGCGATCACCTACGCGATCCAGACCATCGCCGAGGCAGGCGACAATATCGTCTCGATCAGCGAGCTGTATGGGGAACCTACAACCTGTTTGCGCATACCCTGCCGCGACAAGGCATCGAGGTACGTTTCGCCGACAAGGATGACATCGAGGGCATCGAGTCGCTGATCGATGCGCGCACCAAGGCGGTATTCTGCGAGAGCGTGGGCAATCCTTCGGGGAGCGTGGTCGACATGGTCAGGCTGGTCGAGGTCGCCCATCGCCACGGCGTGCCCGTCATCGTCGACAACACCGTGCCCACGCCATTCCTGTGGCGACCAATCGAGCACGGAGCGGATATCGTCATTCACTCCGCGACCAAGTATATCGGGGGCCACGGCACCACGGTGGGCGGTGTGATCGTCGATTCCGGCAAGTTCCCTTGGGCGGAACATCCGCAGCGCTTCCCGCTGCTCAACGAGCCGGACGTTTCCTACCATGGGGTGAGCTATACCCGCGACGTGGGCGAGGCCGCCTTCATCGCCCGCGCCCGTGTGGTACCGCTGCGCAACATGGGGGCGGCGCTCTCCGCTCAGGCTGCCTGGAATTTGTTGCAGGGGCTGGAAACGCTGTCGCTGCGGATCGAGCGGATCTGTGCCAACGCGCGCCGGGTGGCCGAGTATCTCGAAGGGCACCCATCAGTGACTTGGGTGCAGTACGCCGGCCTGCCCGGCCACAAGGATCACGCGCTGGCGCAGCGCTATATGAACGGTCACGCTTCCGGTATTCTCAGCTTCGGCATTCAGGGTGGCCGTGAGGCGGGGGCGCGCTTCTACGATGCGCTGGGCATGATCCTGCGCCTGGTCAATATCGGTGACGCCAAGACCTGCTCATCGATACCGGCTTCGACCACACATCGTCAGCTCAACGAAGAGGAGCTGGCGGCCGCCGGCGTGACTGCCGACATGGTGCGGCTCTCCATCGGCATCGAGCATGTCGATGACATCATCGCCGATCTCGACCAGGCACTCGCCGCGAGCCAGGCCTGAAGACACAGACACTAGCTGCTCCTGACCGGGGCGGCTCGTTCCTTTCCGGCTCGGAGCACAGCCCAATTTTCTTCTTATCGGCCGCAAGGTTCGCGACTTGAGTCGTGCTTTGGTATGTCAGGCCAAAGTGGTGATGCGCATGCCGCTTACATGGCGTTAATCTCGAACAACTTCTCCAATAACATAGAGATCTGACGCCATGCGGACTCTGATGCTTCTATTGGCCGCAGCTACACTGGCCGGTGGATTCTTCCTTATGTACTTGAACGATTCAGCTTGGCAGGCTTATGCCGGCCTTGGGTTCGGTTTGGTGTCTGGGGCCGCATGGGCCCTTAGCGGTATGGTGGCCGTGTATCGGGCCGATGCGAGTGGACTGGTAGAGGGACGCCTCCAGGCCTGGCTGCCGGTCACGCGCGACTATCTCTCGCTGCGCCGTATGGCGCATGGCCTGATCCGTCAGGCCAGCACCACGGCGATTGCCTCCGCTGAGGTCTCGCACCACGCCGACAGGATGGACCAGCGGCTGGAGCGTCAGGAGCAGACCGTTCGTGAAGCCTCGTCGAGCATGGCAGCGATCACTTCGGCGATCGAGCAGGTGGCCGCCAGCGCCGCCAACGTGGCCACGCTGGCCAGCCGCTCGCGTGATGCCAGTCATGTCAGTCGCGAATCGCTCGGCCAGGTCATTGAGGAGATGCAGGCACTGGCAGAGCGCTCCGAGGAGGCGCTCGAGCTGCTCAACATGTTGAGCCAGAAAGCGGATAGCGTGCGTCACGTTACCGCGTTGATCGAAGAGATCGCCGAGCAGACCAATCTGCTTTCGCTCAATGCGTCGATCGAGGCGGCTCGGGCCGGTGAGCATGGGCGTGGCTTTGCCGTCGTGGCCGGCGAGGTGCGTCAGCTTGCCGGCCGCACCGCCGATGCCACTCGCAACGTCGAGGCGCTGGTGGGTGACATCGGCGACAGCAGCCACCGAGTGGTCGATACCATCGGCCACTTGATGCAACGCGTGGGCGACCGTGCCAAGGAAATGAGCAAGGTGGGTGAACAGCTCACCGAGATGACTGGCCATTTCGACCAGGTGGAGGGGGAGATTCGCTCCATCGCCGAGGCCATGGAAGACACCAACCGGCACTCCCAGCGGGTTGCCGGTACCCTGGGTACGCTGGAGGAGGATGCCGAGCAGGGCAATCGTGACATGCATGGCCTTGCAAGCCAGGCACGGGCCTTGATGGCAGGCGCTGAAGCGGTGGACGCGGCTCTCGCCCAGCAGCGGCTCGAAGGACGTCACCAGCAGGTCTTCGAAGCGGCGCGCCAGGCCGCGGCCAAGATCGGCGCGCTGCTCGACAGCGCCATCAAACGCGGCGAACTCGATGAAGGGACCCTCTTCCACGCCCAGTACACGCCGATTCCCGGCACCAACCCGCAGCAGTACGAAACTGGTTTCGTCGGCTTTACCGACGAGCATTTCCCGGCGATCCAAGAACCGTTGCTCGAGCGTCTGGGAGTGGCCTATGCCATCGGTATCGATCGCCGCGGTTACATTCCCACCCACAACGTCGCATCCAGCCGCCCGCCGACGGGCGATTACGACCACGACCTGAAGTTCTGTCGAAACCGGCGCATCTATGAGGACCCCACCGGTCAACGCTGCGGGAGCCACGAACAAACGCTACTGCTACAGACCTACAAGCGCGATACCGGCGAGGTCATGCACGATCTCTCCGTGCCGATCTACGTGGGCGGCAAGCACTGGGGCGGCTTCCGGGTCGGCTACAAGCCAGAAACCGCCTGAACGGAGCCCCACCCTTAGAAGTCAGATCCGCTCTCCCTCCTGCAGCGTACCGGCCGGTGCCAGGGGGAGCGCGGGCGGCTATTCCAGGCCGACCAGGAGTAGAGCGCCAGGCTGGCCCAGATCAGCAGGAAAGTGGCGAGCTGCACCAGCGACAGCGACTCGCGGAACACCAGCAAGGCGATGAAGAACTGGATGGTGGGGTTGAGATACATCAGGAAGCCCAGCGTGGCGAGTCGCAGGCGCCGGGCGGCACCGGCGAAAGCCAGTAAGGGCAGGGCGGTAATGACGCCGCTCGCTATCAGCAGCAGCGTGATGCGAGGCCCGGTCAGAAAATGGGAGAGCTCGCTGGCGCTAAGCCAGGCGAGTGCCATCAGCCCCAGCGGCAGCAGGAGCAGGGTTTCCACGAACAGCCCTGAAAGGCCGTCGAGAGGCACCTGCTTGCGCAGCAGGCCATAGGTGCCGAAGGTCAACGCCAGCGTCAGGCTGATCCACGGCAGTTCACCAAGCAGCACCAACTGAATGACGATGGCAATGCCTGCCAGGACGACAGCGACGCGCTGCAATCCAGCCATTGCCTCGCGCAGCACCAGCATGCCCAGCGCGACGTTGACCAACGGGGTGAGAAAGTAGCCCAGGCTGGCCTGGAAGACCTGCCGACTCTCCACTGCATAGATATAGAGTCCCCAGTTGGTGGCGATCAGCAGGGCACAGCCGAGTACCCGTCCCAGGCGACGAGGTTCGCCGAGTGCCTTGCGGATGGGCCCCAGCGCTTGAGCAGCGTGACCAGCCCCACCAGGAACAGGCACGACCAGATGATGCGGTGAATCAGCACCTCGAAGGCAGGAACGCCCTCGAACAGGGCAAAGAACAGCGGGAAGCAGCCCCACATGATGTAGGCGGCAAGACCGAAGCCGACACCGCGGGTGGCTTCGCGATCATTCGAGGGCAGCAGGGGCATGCTGGTTTCTCTTACATGAGGAAAGCTATAACTTAGCAGCCTATTGGAATCATCTCTACGCTCTATAAGCATCGCTCGTGATAAAGCCCGGCCCGGGCTGACGTCGTAGCCGGCCTGAGTTAGGCTGAAGCGATAGATGACACCGCAAGGGAACCACCATGAGCGATTTGCGTACGACCCTGGTTCAGTGCGATCTGCGCTGGGAAGATCCCGAGGCCAATTGCCGTATGCTGGAAGAGCAGCTTGGGGAGCTTGGTGGCAACGAGACCGATCTCATCGTGCTGCCCGAAATGTTCGCCACGGGCTTTACCATGAATTCCCGTGAGATGGCCGAGCCCATGGAGCAGAGCCGCGCCGTTGCATGGCTGAGCGAACAAGCGATCAAACGCAATTGCGTGGTAACAGGCAGTGTGGCGATCGTCGAGGATGGGCATTACTACAACCGCCTGGTCTGGGCTCGTCCAGACGGCAGCCGTGTCTGCTACGACAAGCGCCACCTGTTCCGCATGGCCGGCGAGCACGAGCGCTATTCCATGGGCCACGACAGGGTGATCGTGACGCTCAAGGGGTTCCGCATCCTGCTTAGCGTCTGCTATGACTTGCGTTTCCCGGTGTGGCTGCGCCAGAGCCCTGGTCCCGGTGAACATTTCGAGTACGACGCCCTGCTGTGCGTGGCCAATTGGCCGGCGCCACGGCGCCACCCTTGGCGCATCCTGCTGCAGGCGCGGGCGATCGAGAACCTGTGTCCGGTCATCGGCGTCAATCGGGTCGGCGAGGACGCCAACGGCATGCGTTATTCCGGCGATTCCATGCTGGTCGACTTCAAGGGCGAGGCGCTCATCGACGAGCCGCGCGATACCGCCTTCATCGAGACCGCCACGCTTTCCCGCGCCGAACTCGACGCGTTCCGCGAGAAGTTTCCCGCCTGGCGCGATGCCGATCACTTCACACTGGCCGACGGAGTGGGGTTCTGATGCGTCTGGACCGCTTCCTGGCGGAGACTACGGATCTGACCCGCAGCTTGGCCAAGAAGGCCTTGCACCGCGGCGAAGTCAGCATCAACGGTATCGTGGTGAAGCAGCCAGCCACTCAGGTGAGTGATGAGGATCGGATCGAGTGGGCCGGCCAAACGCTGGAATTGATTGGATTGCGCTACGTGATGCTCAACAAGCCGAGTGACGTCGAGTGCAGCGCGCGACGCGGTCTCTATCCACGTGCCGTTGACCTAATCGATCTGCCCAAGACCGAACGCCTGCAGACGGTAGGCCGTCTCGATGTCGATACCACCGGATTGGTGCTGTTGACCGACGATGGCCAATGGTCGCATCGGGTCACTTCACCGCGCAGGCGTTGCGCCAAGGTCTACCGCGCCGTACTGGCCGAACCGTTAGTGGGTGCCGCGCTGGATGAGGCCGCCAGGCGCTTCGAGGAAGGCATCCTGCTCGAGGGTGAGGAGAAGCCCACACTGCCGGCCCAGCTCGCCATGCTTGGCCCTTGCGAGGCTGAACTGACCCTCTACGAAGGACGCTACCACCAGGTCAAGCGCATGTTCGCCGCGCTAGGCAATCGGGTCACCGCCCTGGAACGGATTTCGATCGGCCCGTTGACGCTGGGTTCGCTTCGCCCAGGAGAATGGCGTGAACTGAGCGAGGCCGAAGTGGCTGCCTTCGTCTGACTCAGGCTGAGGATTCGTAGGTTTCGCTGCGATCGCGACCACAGCGTTTGGCACGGTAGAGAGCCAGGTCGGCCAGGCGAATCAGGTCGAGGGGGTCGTCGGCATGCTCAGGATAGCTGGCGACACCGCAAGACAAACTCACCCGGCCGAGAAATGCTTCGCCATGCTGAAAGCGTCGCTGGCGCATCGTGCGCAATAGCCTTTCCACCGCTTCGCAAGCCTGCTCCGCGTTTGCACCTGGCATGACCACGACGAACTCCTCCCCGCCCAGGCGACAGACGACATCGGCACCGCGGAAGTGCTCACCGATCAGTTGACCTGTTGCCACCAGTACCGCATCGCCTGCCTCGTGGCCGTGCAGGTCGTTGAAATGCTTGAAGTGATCGATATCGAGCATGACCAGGGTCAGCGCTGCACCGCGCCGGGCAAGGGCCGCTTCGTGAGCGAAGATCTCATCGAAATGGCGCCGGTTCTTAAGTCCCGTCAACGGATCTTGATAGGAGAAAGCCCTGAGCTTCTCGACCATATCCTGCAACGCATGGGTCCGTTCTGCGACCTGTATCTCCAGGTGTTGGTTGAGCTTGACCAGTTCGCGCTGGGTGCGGGCATAGTGACGCAGCGATATCGCCACGATGACGAGGCTGAAGATCAGGGCACCGAGACTGACCGGAATGAGTCGCCACGGGAGAAAACCGTGGGCCACCGCCATGTCGAACAGCAGCAACAGAGCAAACACGCCATAAGCGGCGATCACCAACTGCTGCTCACCGCTGAGTTGCCTCAGTTGCAGCGAGACGAGGAGGAACAGCGTGGGCAGGCTGACGACCAACAGGGCGTCGAAGACCGGAAAAGTGGTCGAAAGGTTGATAACCCCAGCGAGGGCTAGCCCCAAAGCAAGTATCAGGTAGCCCAGATGCAGCTGCCAGAGGCGACGGATCCACAGCGAATGCCGTGCCTTGAACCAAGGCTCGAGCAGCAGTCCGATGCCGACGGGAAGGGCATAGTAGCCGGCTGCGGCCAAGTAGTTCCATAGCAGCGGCTTGGCCAGCAGCAGTTGGCTGGCCTGAGTTTCGGCAAGCACCATGATGCCGGAGGCGAGCGAGAAGAGGCCGATGCCGGCGAAACTCTGCCGATGCTGTTGGATCAGCGCAAAGATACCCGCCAGTAAGGCGAGTAGTAGGCAGAAGGCTGCAATTACCAGATCGGCTGCCGATCGATTCAGGATCATGCCGAGGACATCGGGGCGATCCATTAGCCGGACTTCGCCCCACAAGCCGATATCGGTGTAATTGGAGTAGACCCGAAAAGCGAGCTGACGGCCGGCGTAATCTTCGGGCAGGCTGATCATGTGCCACGGCCAGCCAATGAAACGGCCTTCGCCATCTGCATCGAAACTGCCGTGCTGGTAGATCAACTCAGTATCCAGAAACACTTGGGCCAGCAGGTCGATACTGTAGATGTAAAGCACCGGATCGCGCCATTCGCCTGCGGGTAGGGTGATTCGGAACCAGGCGTGACGGTTTCCATTGCGTGCAGGAGGGTTGGAGGGGAAACCGATGGCCTGCCAGGCCCCATGGGGTGCCTCCTCGACGAGCCATGCCGGAGTATCGTCGGCAAGTCGCGGCGAATCGCCCCAGCGGTATTCCCAACCCTCGGTGAGATCCAGCGGAGAAGAGGACGCCTGCAAGCTGGCTGGAAATAGCAACGACACTAGCGTCAATAGTGCGAAAAGCCACGATGGATGGACGAGGCAGCGCATCAATCACCTTTCCAGTGTCGCAGGCAACGGGACCTAGTATAAGCCAGAAGCTATGACAGTTCGCGTTCGGGATTCTTAGGGTTTTATACCGTTATCTTTTAAAACAACCCACTATCCATGCAAGCTTCGCGCCCATTGCTCACAAGAACTCTGGATTCAGTCCTGCTGCCTTCACCAAAGCACGTGTATATACATTGGCAGGCTTCGCCAGCAGGGCCTGGCATTCTCCCTGTTCCACCAGGGCGCCGTCCTTTAGCACCAGAACCCGGTGTGCCATGGCCCGCACCACCGCAAGGTCATGGCTGATGAAAAGGAAGCTCAACCCTCTCCGGGCCTGGAGAGCGCGCAGCAGTTCGACGAGTTGTTTCTGCACGGTACGATCCAGCGCTGAAGTGGGTTCGTCGAGCACGACAAGGGCAGGCTCGAGTATCAAGGCACGTGCCACGGCGATACGTTGGCGCTGTCCACCGGAAAACTCATGCGGATAGCGCGAAGCGCAGTCAGCGGGCAACCCGACTTCCTGAATAGCCGCGCGCACGCGCTCCGCCACCTGCTCTTCGGTGAGGGCAGGGTAGTGGAACCTGAGCCCCTCGCTGATGATGTCGGAGACCGGCATGCGTGGCGACAACGATCCATAGGGATCCTGAAAGACCACCTGAATGCGCCGGCGACGCTTACGCAGAGCATTTCCGGTGAGCTGGTCGAGCCGCTCGCCGTCGAGTTCGATTTCGCCGCGACTCTCCACCAGGCGCAACAGGGCCATGGCCAAGGTGGTCTTGCCGGAGCCGGATTCGCCAACGATGCCGAGCGTCTCGCCAGGCGCCAGGTGCAGGTCGATCGGCTTCACGGCTTCGAAGGCGGGAGGGCGCTTGGCGAAGAGGCGCCTGGGGCGTTGAAAACTCACCGTAATGCCTCGTGCCTCGAGCAGGCGCTTCGATGACGTCACGGCCACTGGCCGACCGCGCGGCTCGGCATCGAGCAGTGTACGGGTATAGGCGCTGCGCGGCGAAACAAACACCTCGTCCACCGGGCCGGTCTCTTGTTCGTGGCCGTCATATAGAACACAGACCCGGTCCGCATGCCGTCGAACCAGATTGAGATCGTGGGTAATGAAGAGCATCCCCATGCCATGGCGATCGCGTAGTTCGGCGAGCAGGGCGAGGATTTCCTGCTGCACGGTGACGTCCAGCGCAGTGGTGGGCTCATCGGCGATCAGCAGCTCGGGATCGTTGGCGATGGCCATGGCGATCATGACTCGCTGACGCTGGCCGCCGGACAGCTGGTGCGGCCAGGCATCGAGTAGTTCCTCGGCGCGCGGCAGCTTCACTTGCTCGAGCAACTTGCGGGTTCGCTCCCGCGCTTCGCGTCCGGAAATTCCCTGGTGCAAGCGAAGCGTCTCGCCGATCTGCTTGGCCACGGTGTGTAGCGGGTTGAGCGACGTCATCGGCTCCTGAAACACGAAGCCGACACGGCCACCGCGTAGCGCTTGCCAATCCCGCGGCCGAAGCTTGGTCAGGTCCGTATCGCCAAGCCAGCGTCCACCCTGGACCAGGGCATTGCTCGGCAGCAGGTTCATGGCGCCCAGTGCCGAAACCGACTTGCCGGAGCCAGACTCACCGACCAAAGCCAGCGTTTCGCCACGGCACACCTCGAGGGTCAGCTCCTTGAGAACCGGTTTGCCGTCGAAGGCGATCGACAGCTTGTCGAGACGCAGCAGGGTTTCAGTACGGATCTCAGGCATTGGGCTGGGTCCTGGTCAACGGTGTGGCGCTGGGGGCGTGCTGGATGTGGCGCGGGTCGAAGGCGTCGCGCAGGCCCTCGCCAATGAAGACCAGCAGCGAGAGCATCAGCGAGAGACTGACGAAAGCAGTGATGCCGAGCCATGGTGCATGCAGATTGTTCTTGCCCTGGGCCACCAGTTCACCCAGCGAGGGAGAACCCGGTGGCAACCCGAAGCCGAGGAAGTCGAGCGCCGTCAGGGTGGTGATGGCGCCGGTGAACAGAAAGGGGATAAAGGTCAGCGTGGCGACCATGGCATTGGGCAGTACGTGACGCCACATGATCAGCCGCGAGGGCAAACCCATGGCCTTGGCTGCACGCACGTACTCCAGGTTGCGGGCACGCAGGAATTCGGCTCGTACGACGTCGACCAGCCCAAGCCAGGAGAACAGCAGCATGATCCCGAGTAGCCACCAGAAGCCCGGTTGCACGAAGCTGGCCAGGATGATCAGCAGGAACAGCACGGGCAGCCCGGACCAGATCTCGGTGAGACGTTGCCCGATGAGGTCCGTCTTGCCGCCGAAATAGCCCTGTATGCCGCCGATGATCACCCCCATTACCAGCGAACCGACAGTCAGCACCAGGGCAAAGGCTACCGAGAGACGGAAGCCGTATATCACCCGGGCCAGCACGTCGCGCCCTTGGTCGTCCGTGCCCAGCCAGTGACGTGAATCGGGCGGCGAGGGAGAGGGCCGCATCATTTGCATGTCCAGGGTCTGATAGGAAAAGGGGATCAGCGGCCAGATGGCCCAACCGTGCGCCTCGATCTGCTCACGAATGAAGGGGTCGTGATAATCGGTGCGGGTCGGCAGGAAGCCGCCGAATTCCGTCTCGGGGTAGTCGACCAGCAGCGGCACGTACCACTGACCGTCGTAGCGCATGACCACGGGCTTGTCGTTGGCGATCAACTCGGCGCCGAGGCTCACCACGAACAGGGCGAGGAAGATCCACAGTGAGACCCGGGCGCGCCGGTTGCTGCGGAAGACGCTGATACGGCGTCGCGCAATGGGGGAGAGCTTGGATGCGAATGTCATCGGCTCAGGACTCCCGTGTCTCGAAATCGATACGTGGATCCACCCACACGTAGGTGAGATCGGAAACCAGCTTGAGAATCAGCCCGATCAAGGTATACAGAAACAGCGTGCCGAAAATCACCGGGTAGTCGCGTTGCATCACCGCTTCAAAACCGAGCAGCCCGAGCCCTTCGAGCGAGAAGATCACCTCGATCAGCAGCGAGCCGGTGAAGAAGATCGTGACCAGAGCGCCGGGAAGGCCGGCGATGATGATCAGCATGGCGTTGCGAAATACATGGCCGTAAAGCGTGCGGCTGTCGCTCGCGCCCTTGGCACGGGCGGTGAGCACGTACTGTTTGTGGATCTCGTCGAGGAAACTGTTCTTGGTCAGCATGGTCAAGGTGGCGAAGCTACCGATGGTCATGGCCGTGACCGGCAGGGTGATGTGCCAGAAGTAATCCTTGACCTTGCCCCAGGCACTCAGCTCGTCGAAGTCGGGCGAGGTCAGCCCACGCAAGGGGAACAGGTCCCAGTAGCTGCCGCCGGCGAACAGCACGATCAGCAGAATGGCGAACAGGAAGCCGGGGATTGCGTAGCCGACGATGACCAGCCCCGAGGTCCAGACATCGAAACGCGAGCCGTGGTGCAACGCCTTGCGGATGCCCAGGGGAATCGAGATCAGGTAGACCAGCAGGGTGGTCCACAACCCCAGCGATATCGAGACCGGCAGCCGTTCGATCATCAATTCGACCACCGGCCGATCACGGAAGAAGCTGTTACCGAAGTCGAAGGTCGCGTAATCGCGCATCATGGTCAGAAAGCGCACATGGGCCGGCTTGTCGAAACCGAATTGCTGTTCCAACTGCTCGATGAAGCGGGGGTCGATGCCCCTGGCGCCACGCGATTCGTCCTGCACCACCACGTCGCCACCGCCGGCATCGAGACGCGTGCTGGCCATGGCATCCATGCCTTCGAAGCGTGCCAGCATCTGGTCGATCGGCCCGCCCGGGGCGGCCTGGACGATAATGAAATTGAGCAACATGATGCCGATCAACGTCGGAATCATCAGCAGCAGGCGGCGCAGGATGTAGCGGCTCACGTCAGGTCATCCTTGTACATTCGTTGTCTGCATGCATTCATTGTTTGCCTAGCGGCGCCGCAGGCGCCGGTTGATCTCGGCTTCGCGCGCGGTATCTACCCACCAGGCCTCGAGGTCGAAGCCGTACTTGGGGAAAGGTTCCGGGTAGTCGAACTTGTCCCATACCGCGATCCGTGTCTCGCCGGAATGGTACTGGGGAATGGTGATGAAGCTCCATAGCAGCACTCGATCGAGCGCACGCGTCGCGGTGTTGAGTTCCTCACGACTGTCAGCCCGGATCAGGCGCTCCACCAGATCGTCCACGGCGGGACTCTCGAGCCCCATCAGGTTGCGGCTCTGTGGCGTGTGGGCAAACTCGCTGGTCCAGAACTCGCGCTGCTCGTTGCCCGGATTGTTGGACTGAGGGAACTGCCCGACGACGATATCGAAGTCGAAACTACGCAGGCGATTGAGGAACTGGTTGATATCGACGATACGCAACCGCCCCTGAATGCCGAGCCGCGACATGTTGCGCAGCATCGGCTGTACGACGCGTTCCATGCCGCTATCGAAGAGCATAACTTCGATGGTGAGCGGACGCCCGCGCTCATCGACCAGTCTACCGTCGCGCACTTCATAGCCGGCCTCGAGCAGCAGCTCATAGGCCAGGCGCAGACGCTCCCGCAGATCGTCGGGATGGTCGATGGGCACGGCGCTGTCGAACACGCGCTCGGGCAGTTCGTCACGATGCGGCTCGAGCAGCTCGAGTTCCGCCTCGCTCGGCAGGCCCTCTGCCGCCATCTCGGAGTTCTGGAAATAGCTCTTGGTGGGGTGGTAGGTATCGTAGAAGAGATTGGCATTGAGCCAAGGGAAATCGAACGTCAGGTTGAGTGCCTCGCGCACCCGTATATCCTGAAACTTCTCACGCCGCAGGTTGAACACGAAGGCCTGCATGCGGGAAGGCTGGCCGTCCGGAACGGTAATTCGCTTGACCAGCCCGTCACGATAAGCGGGGAAGTCGTAACCGATGGCCCAGGTAGCCGCGCGGGCGTCGATGCGATAGTCCAGCACGCCCGCCTTGAAGGCTTCCCAGGCAATGTCGCGATCGCGGTAGTAGTCGTAGATCAGGCGGTCGATGTTGTGTCGGCCGACATTGACCGGCAGGTCGCGGCCCCAATACTCCTCGTCGCGCTGATAGACGATGCGACGACCCGGTTCGACACTGGCGATGCGATACGGGCCGGAGCCGGGGTGACGCGCCAGGGTCGGCGTGCCGAACTCACGCGTCTCCCAGTAGTGCTTGGGCAGGATCGGCAGTTGACCGACGATCAACGGCAACTCACGCGAATGGTTGGAGGCGAACTCGAAGCGTACGGTATGACGGTCGAGCGCTACCACGTCTTCCACATCGGCATAATAGCCGCGATAGAAGGGATTGCCTTCCTCCATCAGCAGGTTGAAGCTGAACACCACGTCGTCGGCCGTCAGCGGTTCGCCATCGTGGAAACGCGCCTCGGGACGCAGATCGAACTCGATCCACAGACGATCCGGATCCAGCCGTATGCCTTCCGCCAGCAGACCATAGACGCTGAATGGTTCGTCGACATTCTCGGTCAGCAGAGTGTCATAGATCTGCCCGATGCCAATGGCCGGCGTTCCGCGGATGATGAAGGGGTTGGTCGAATCGAAGCTGCTTCCCACAGCGGACTGGGTCATGCTGCCGCCCTTGGGCGCCTCTGGATTGACATAGGGGAAGTGGCTGAAATCCTCGGGCAGGGCCGGGGCATCGTAGAGCGCCAGACCATGAACGGTGGGCACTTCATCCGCTTCGGCAGCGAACAGGGGAGCCCACCCGGTAAACGACAGGCAGCAGACGAGAGTGGTACGCAAGACGAACCGCATCAATGACATCCTTGATCGAAACTGGCCCGGGAGCCCGAGCGTTATCGACATAAGGTGTCAGGCCGCCCGCCGCTTGTAAACCTCGGTCTTGGAAGGTGGCCGATCAGGCTGTCAACGCGCTGCCAGGCTGCGCCGCGGGATGTCGAGTGCCTGGCCGACCTGAATGATGTCGCCGCTCAAGCCGTTGTGTTGACGGAGTTCGGCCACGCTGATGCCGTGGCGGCTGGCAATTGCGGAAAGGCTGTCGCCGCGCTGGACCAGATAACGTTCGCCGGCGGCGGGTGCCGAACGGGAGGCCGGTGCGCTCAGCTCGGCAAGAATAGCCTCCTCCTGCTCGATCGGCACCAGTACCACGTCGACCGTGGCGGGGCTCGCGCTGCCATTGGTCAGCCCGGGATTGAGGGCGACGAGTTCCTCCCGATCCACACCGGCCACACTGGCCAGCTGCGACAGGTTGATGGGTGCATTGACCGGCACCTTGGCGAAGGCGGGGGTATCGTCGATCTCGGGGAGTGCCACGCCGTAGGTCTCGGGGTCATCGATAATGGCGGCAATGGCATTGAGCTTGGGCAGGTAGTTCATCGTTTCGTTGGGCAACTGCAGGTGCCAGTAGCTATCGGGGGCGCCCTGAGATGCCGCCGTGTGGCGTGCCCGGTTCACGGTACCCGCACCGGCGTTGTAGGCCGCCAGGGAGAGTTCGATATCGCCGTCGTACCACTGCTCGGCCTGCAATTCGATGTAGTCCAGCGCGGCGCGGGTCGACGCGACGACGTCGAGGCGAGCGTCGTAACCGTTGAGGCGGCGCAGCCCCAGGGCATCCGCAGTACCAGGCATGAACTGCCACAGACCGGCCGCACCACGATGGCTGCGGGCCTGCGGGTCGTAGGAACTCTCGATGAAGGGGATCAAACCGATTTCGCCGGGCAGCCCGCGCAACTCTACCTGCTCGGTGATCCAAGCCATCCACGGCCGGGCACGCTCAATGATTTCCGCCACGTTATCGGGATTGGCGCGGTAGTGTTCTATCCATTGCTGAACGCGGGGATCGTGACGCCGGTCATGCCATGCCAGGTTATCGCGCAGCCTCTCCCAGGCATCGCCGGGCAGGAAATCGAGATTCAGATCATCCCAGAAATGGTGGGTCGGCATTGGCGGCGCGGCGCCGGGGTGCGGGCTTGCCAGCAAAGCCGGACTGGCTGCCGTCAGTGCACCGATCAAAGCGATGCCTCCAGCAAGGACCATGGTCCATTGCCGCGTCGTTCGATAAGTCATACGTTCTCCTTCAGAGCAGGTGTCGTTCACGCTGCCCATGGGATGCGTCGATTCTCAGAAACTGTCTTTCCAGGCACGCAAAGTGGCGAAAGTGGCCTGCTCGGTATCGGTGTTGCCATGCTGCGATGCCGTGGCACGCACATCGGGATCGCCGCAGCGCAGGAACGGATTGATGCGCTTCTCCCGGGCCAGATGGCTCGGCAGCGTCGGGCGGTCGAGATCACGCGCGCGCTGGGCCTCAGCCAGAACATTGGCAACGTCCTGGTTGTGCGGGTCGGCCGCCTGGGCAAACCTGAGGTTGGCCAGGGTGTACTCATGAGCGGCGAAGACCAGGGTGTCGTCCGGCAACCCAGCCAGGGTCTGCAGTGAACGGTACATCTGCTCGGGACTGCCTTCGAACAGGCGGCCGCAGCCTGCCGAGAACAGGCTGTCGCCGCAAAACAGCAGCGGCGGTATGCCGGCGGTGAAGAAGGCAATGTGATCGAGGGTGTGGCCGGGAACTTCATAGACGTCGAAGCGCCGCCCCATGACACGGCAGGTGTCGCCATCACCAACCCGCTCCGTCAAGCCGGCAATGCTCGGGTTGTCGGGGCCGATCACTTTCGGTGAGTAGCGATCGATGAGTTCGGGCAGGCCACCGGTATGATCATGGTGATGGTGAGTGACGAGAATGCTGCCGAGTGTGAGACCCTCTTGCTCGAGGACACGAATCACCGGCTCGGCGTCGCCAGGATCCACGACACAGGCTTCGGGGCTCGTATCCTGGCGCATGAGCCAGATATAGTTGTCGCTAAAAGCGGGAATCGGTGTCACGCTCAGCATAGGCGTCATGTCCTTCGTCGCGTCGTAGACTACGCGTCGTAAACCGACAGGGTGGATTGCGTTCGCCGGCCCGTTTCACGCACCCAGCGGTATGCCGGGGAGCACCACGGAGGTGCCAGACCAAAGTGGGTTGCCCAGGGCCGCAGAGCCGAGCACGGCTAAAATGCCGAAAATGGCCCGCAAAACCGGTGATCATGGAGGTAATGGTCAGCAATGTCAAACCCGCATGAAGCGCTCGCCCTGGCAAGACTGTATCGTGAGGGGCGCCGCTACTGGTCCACTGACGATGGCCAGGCCCACTGGCGGGCCGAGCGGGCCTGTCTGGGGCCGATCTGCGAGAGCCTACATGGAGGGCATAGCCTGGAGCTTGGCATGGGGCCTTCGCTTACCGACATGTCACCCATCCGGCACAACATACGCTGGGCTCCTACGGCCGAGCTGTCCGAGCATGCCTCCTCCCTGGTGTGCCCCCTGGATGCGCTTGCCCTCCCCGATGAGTGCCTGCATCTGGTCATCGTGCATCACCTGCTGGAGGTCGTCGCCGAACCTCACCGGCTGCTGCAGGAAGCGGCTCGGGTCACGGCCGATGATGGCTGCCTGATCGTGCTCGGTTGGATGCCGCTCGGCATAACGGGCCTTTCGCGCCTCTCGCCGGGGCGCCGTAACCGTCTGCCGTGGCGGGGACACTGGCGCACGCCCGGCAAGCTCGGCGATTGGCTTGCGTTTGTCGACTTCCGTGTCGAGCGGGTAGACTACTGCGGCTTTCACCTGCCCGGCAGCCTGCCGAACAATGCCGCCCTGGAGACGCTGGGGCGACGGCATAATGTGCCGCTGGGCGACAGCTACATCATTCGCGCCCGTCGCCGCAGCCGGCTTGCCCAGAGCCAGCGTCCCAGGCTGAGGCTTCAGGGCACCCTGGGCGGCGGTGCACTGGGTCACGCCACTCGTGTCGGCAGCCCCACCCCGGAACCGAGCAGAAGGACCACCGAAGTTGAGTGACAGCGACAATGGCAAGCCGCTCCCCAGCGTGACCATTTATACCGACGGTGCCTGCCGCGGCAATCCGGGGCCGGGGGGTGGGGCGCTGTCATGGTCAGTGGCCGGCATGAAAAGACCCTCAATGGCTTCGAGGCCAGTACCACCAACAACCGCATGGAGCTGATGGCTGCGATCATGGCATTGCGCACGCTGAAACGGCCGTGCGAGGTGGAACTTTGGACCGACTCCGAATACCTGCGCCTGGGCATCACCGAATGGATACACGGCTGGATGAAGCGCAACTGGAAGACAGCGAGCAGGCAGCCGGTCAAGAACGCCGAGCTATGGCGGGAGCTACTCGAGGAGACCCATCGCCATCGCATCCATTGGCACTGGGTCAAAGGACACAGCGGACATCCTGGCAATGAGCGGGCCGATGCACTGGCCAACGCTGCCATCGATGCCCACTGGACACGCAACAAATCGCAAGCCACCCAACCTGAGCCCTAGAGACCATGCGTCAGATCGTTCTGGATACCGAAACCACCGGCATCGATCCCCGTGAGGGGCACCGCCTGATCGAAATCGGCGCCGTCGAACTCGTCAATCGGCGCCTCACGGGCAACACCTACCACCAGTACATCAATCCCCAGCGCGAGGTCGAGGCCGAGGCCATCGAGGTGCATGGCATCACCAACGAGTTCCTCGTCGACAAGCCGGTTTTCGCCGAAGTGGCCGACGCCTTCTGGGAGTTCGTGCGCGGTGCGGAGCTGGTCATTCACAACGCAGCCTTCGACGTCGGCTTCATCGACCACGAGTTCAATCTGCTGCTGGCGGCTCGCGGCGAGCCGCGCCTGGGGCCAGTGGCCGAGCACTGTCGTATCCTCGATACCTTGCAAATGGCCCGCGAACGTCATCCGGGCCAGCGCAACAATCTCGATGCGCTGTGCAAGCGCTATGAAATAGACAACGGCCGCCGTGTCCTGCATGGCGCCTTGCTGGACGCCGAGATTCTGGCCGACGTCTACCTGGCAATGACAGGTGGACAGACGGCATTGTCACTGGATGCCGAGGAGCGCAGCGACAGCCAGGCCATGGCCAGCGGTCTCTCGATACGGCGCATGTCGCTTCCTGCCGGCAGCCTTCGCGTATTGCGGCCCGACGACGCCGAGCTTGCGGCGCATCGGGCCAAACTCGACCAGATTCGCCAGGCGGCAGGAAGCTGCCACTGGGATACGCTGGTGGATCAGCCTGCGGGGAGCCAGGATGCTGCGCCGTGAGCTGCCGCTCGAAGCCAGCCATGGGCGACTGATTCGGGTCGCGGCCGGACGAATCGCGCCTGGGCTCGACGACAGTCCGCTACAGCCAGAGCAACCTTGGCCGGAGAGTGTCCAGCCGCTGGCCTACTGGCATGACGAACCGATCGCGCTATCGGTGGAAGAGCAGGCAGGGGAAGACTGGCCTGACGGCCGCCAATGGCTTTCCCGCCTTCCCGAGTCCTGGTTCCCGCTGATCTCCACTGCCTTGCAGGTAGCGGCTTGGCTGCGCGACCACCGCTACTGCGGCCGCTGCGGGGCGCCCGCATCGCGACTCGACGCCGAGTTCGCCATGCACTGCGAGCAGTGCGGACATCGTAACTATCCCCGCATATCGCCCTGCATCATCACCTTGGTCACCCATGGCGATGCCATGCTGCTGGCCCGCAGCCCACGCTTTCCTCCTGGGCGCTACTCCACCCTGGCGGGCTTCATCGAGCCTGGCGAGTCCGCCGAGGAGGCCGTGCACCGCGAGGTATACGAGGAAGTGGGAGTCAGCGTGGGGCGGATTCGCTATTACCGTAGCCAGGCCTGGCCCTTTCCCCACGCGCTGATGCTAGGCTTCTTTGCCGAAGCTGCAAGCCGCCGCATACGCATCGACGGTATCGAGATCGCTGATGCCGCTTGGTTCCTGCCGAGCCGGCTGCCGCAATTACCACCCCCGTACTCCATCTCGCGGGCACTGATCGAGACCCATCTTGCCGAAGTGGCAAACGGTGCCGGCCAAACCGGCAGGCTGAAATGAGACGGGCCGCCCAAGGGCGGCCCGTCTCAATAGGAGAGGCTGTCGCTCAGCGGTTCGGGAACAGGCTCGTCAGCTTGGTGGCCAGCATCACGTTGCCAGTGGCCTTCAGCTTGCCGGTCATGAAGGCCGTCATACCATTGACCTCGCCAGTCATGATGCCCTTCAGCGTATCGGTGCTCATCGAGAGCGATACGGATGGATCGTCATGCTCGCCTTCCTCGATCGACAGGGTGCCATCCTTCACCACCAGGTAGTGACTGCCGTTATCGCTGAAGTGGAACTGGAAGATGTCGTCCATGCCCTGGGCAGCCTGGGGGTCGAAGCGCTCTTGCAGTTTGTCTAAGGTCGAGGTGGACATGGGGGCCTTTCCTTCGTTGATGTTCGGAGAGCTTGGGAGCTGTTCATCAGAATATTTCAAACGGTTGTTTCAATCAACCCCGTTGTCAGCGACACCGCCCGGGGGCAGGATGAGGCAACCGACGACAGAAGGAGTGGCGACGTGAATGAATGGCTGATGGATATGGGGCGTTTCGTCGTACAGATGTCGATCCTGACGCTACTGGTCATGGTGGTGGTGTTGGTGATCGCCAAGGTCAGGAACGAGGCGGGGGAGCGGGTTCGGCTCAGGGTGGAGGAATTGAACGGCCGCCTCGAGTACCGCCGCCGGCGCCTGGCCCTGGCGGCCAGCGAGCCGAGTGCCCGCAAGCGCCTTGCCAAGGCCTTTCGGCGTGACGACAAGAGCCGCTCCCGTGCCGGCCGCAAGCAGGAAAACGAACCTCGTGGCACGGTATGGGTGCTGGACTTCCATGGCGATCTCAAGGCCGCGGGGGTGGGGCGGCTCGCCGAAGAGATCTCAGCCGTGACGGCAGCAGCGGCAGAGGGCGACGAAGTCGTGATTCGCCTGGAGTCGGCCGGCGGTCTGGTACACGCTTACGGCCTCGGTGCGGCGCAGGTCGATCGACTGCGCGAGGCGGGTCTCACCACTACGGTATGCGTGGACAAGGTCGCTGCCAGCGGTGGCTACCTGATGGCGTGCGCCGCTGACCATCTGCGAGCCGCACCGTTCGCCGTTCTCGGCTCCATCGGTGTCGTCGCCCAACTGCCCAACGTGCATCGCCTGCTCAAGCGCCACGATATCGATGTCGAACTGCTCACGGCGGGGGAGTACAAGCGGACTCTGACCGTATTCGGCGAAAACACCGAGGAGGGACGTGAAAAATTCCAGTCGGATCTCGAGCACATTCACGAACTATTCAAACGCCATGTCGCCCAGCGCCGCCCAGGACTCGATATCGAAGCGGTCGCGACAGGGGAAGTGTGGTATGGACACGATGCGCTCGACAGAGGGCTGGTGGATGCCCTTGGTACCAGCGAAGCCTATCTGGTGGCACGCATGAACGAGGCGCGAGTCGTGAGCGTGCGTCTCGAGGCGCGCCAGCCGATCGGGAAACGGCTAGGCGTGGCAGTTAGAGAAGCCGTCGAGGGTGGTGCCGAGCGATTGCTGGAACGACTCGATGCGAGCCGCTGGGAAAAACGCTGAGCCCCCACGCCCCACTGGGGCCTGTCACGCATCCTGCAACCGCACCAGCGTGTCGATCATCTGACGCGCCTGCTCCCCTTGGAGGGAATAGTAAATGGTTTGCGAAGCGCGGCGTGTCGAGACCAGGCCCTCCCGTCTCAGAATCGCCAAGTGTTGCGACAACGCCGACTGGCTCAGGGCCAGCCGCTGGTTGAGTTCGGTCACCGACAGTTCGGAGCCATCGAGCAAGCAGAGAATACGCAGTCGATTGTCGTTCGCCAGCGCCTTCAGCAAGGCAGTGGCTTGATCAATGGCCGGGTGGCCGGCTTGAAGCAGGCGGGATGCAGCGTTATGCGAGGTGCTCATGATGATCTCCCCGTGTTGCTGCCCGAGCAAAATGTCCAGGCTCTGGGCTGGCGGCGTCAGGCGGCTACCTCGGCCTGCGACAGGAAAACGTGAACCCACCTGTCGCAGACGATGGAGTTCGGCAGTGTCAAATTGAGTCATGGCATTGCTGATTTAGTCATCATTGATAGTAAGAGCACGACTGTCAAACGAAGAATCAACTAAACGGGTTTTTTCGCTGTCATTGCCCGCCTGGTTGTCGACAATGAGAACTTGATCCAACGCATTTTTCCTTCAAGAATCGCCAAATTAGCCGATGGTATGAAGGAAATTTCAGAAAAAGACTCTAAAGTGTCAACAATCAAGTTTGTTCGCTGCGGACTGCACCTCATGACAACCTATAAAGCCGAATTCCAACGCTCCATCGATCAGCCGGAAGCTTTCTGGGCCGATCAGGCACGCCGAATCCCGTGGTTCACACCGCCCAAGCGCATTCTCGAATACGATGAGCACGGACACGCACGTTGGTACACCGATGGCGAAACGAACATCTGCCACGCGGCCCTCGACCACCATGTGGAGCAGGGGCGGGGGGACCAGCCGGCCATCTACTGGGACTCACCGGTCACCGGCGGCAAGCGCACCCTGACCTATCGCCAGATGCGCGATGAAGTGGCGTTGTTCGCCGGGGCGCTGCAGGGGCTTGGCGTGGGGAAGGGCGATCGAGTCGTCATCTACATGCCCATGGTGCCTGAGGCGCTGGTGGCCATGTATGCCTGTGCGCGACTGGGGGCGGTTCACTCCGTGGTGTTCGGCGGCTTCGCCCCACATGAGCTGGCCGTGCGAATCGACGATGCCCGGCCCAAGGTGGTGGTAGCCGCCTCCTGCGGTATCGAAGTCGACCGGGTGATTCCCTACAAGCCGAACATCGACGCGGCGATCGAGCAGAGCGAGCACAAGCCCGACGCCTGCATCTTCCTGCAGCGCAACCAGCAGCCTGCGGAACTGGGCGCGCGCGACCACGACTGGTCGGAGCTGATGAAGGACGCCGCACCGGCCGATTGTGTACCAGTCAAGGGCAGCGATCCCCTTTACGTGCTGTATACCTCGGGTACCACCGGCAAACCCAAGGGAGTGGTTCGTGACACCGCGGGCTATGCGGTGGCCTTGCACTATTCCATGGAAGCCATCTACGACGTTGCGCCTGGCGACGTGTTCTTCTCCGCCTCGGACGTTGGCTGGGTGGTGGGGCATTCCTATATCGTCTATGCCCCTTGCTGCGAGGCTGCACCAGCGTGGTATATGAGGGCAAGCCGGTGAAGACGCCGGACGCGGGTGCCTTCTGGCGGCTGATCAGCCAGTATCGGGTCAAGAGCTTCTTCACCGCGCCGACGGCCTTTCGCGCAATCAAGAAGGAGGATCCCGACGGCAAGCTGTTGCAGCAGTACGACATATCCTGCCTGAAGGCACTCTATCTGGCCGGTGAGCGACTCGATCCGCCGACCTTCCATTGGCTCGACGATCTGCTCGAGGTGCCGGTGATCGACCACTGGTGGCAGACCGAGACCGGCTGGCCGATCGCCGCCAACCTGCAGGGGCTCGAACCAATGCCGACCAAGGCCGGCAGCGCCACCGTGCCCGTGCCGGGCTTCAACGTCCAGATCCTCGACCGCGAAGGCGAACGCGCGAGGCCGATGGAGCAGGGCAGCGTGGTAATCAAGCAGCCCATGCCCCCAGGTTGCCTGATGGGGATATGGGGCGATCCGCAGCGCTTCAGGAGCGCCTACATGGCGGCCTTCCCCGGCTACTACCTGACCGGTGATGGCGGTTACTTCGATGAGGAGGGCTACCTCTTCATCATGGGCCGCACCGATGACGTCATCAACGTGGCAGGCCACCGCCTTTCTACGGGTGAGATGGAAGAGGTGGTCGGAGCCCACAAGGCCGTTGCCGAATGCGCCGTGATCGGCATTCACGATGCGCTCAAGGGGCAGGTGCCGGTTGGTCTGGTCATCCCCAAGGATGGTTTCGAGGGCGACGAGCTCACTCTCGAGAACGAACTGATCGCTCTGGTGCGAGAGAAGATCGGCCCCGTCGCCTGTTTCAAGCAGGTGCTGGTGGTCAACCGACTGCCCAAGACACGCTCCGGCAAGATCCTGCGCAAGCTGCTGCGCAACATCGCCGACGGCAAGGAGTATGGCGTGCCGTCTACCATCGACGATCCAGCCAGCCTGCAAGACGTACATGAAGCCATGAAGGAGCGCGACATCGGCTCCGCCCACGAGGCCCGCCAAGTCTGACGTGAACGGCTTCCGCAAGCATGCCTGCGCCGTCTGCTGGGGCGGCGCAAGGCACGCTGGCCGCTCCGGGCTTTCTTCGCTTCATCGCGATGTGTGCTTGCCGAGTGCCATGTAAGGTTGGCCCAAGCCGTTGGCCCCACGTATAATCCCCGCCTCATTCCGGCAACCGATCGCATCGGCTGCCGGCGAGGGTTCCCTCACCCCTCGTCAACCATCGTGGCCACGTCGGGGCCGTCAAAAAGGATTCGCACATGTTCGTCCTGTCGGAAGCGCAGCAGCGTCGCTGCCTGTTGCTGCTGGTGTCGTTCCACATCCTCGTGATTGCGGCCAGCAACTACCTCGTCCAGTTGCCTTTCACCCTGTTCGGGTTCCATACCACCTGGGGAGCGTTCAGTTTTCCCTTCATCTTTCTTGCCACCGACCTGACGGTGCGGCTGTTTGGCAAGGAACCGGCACGCGCCATCATCATGCGGGTAATGCTCCCTGCGTTGCTCATCTCGTATGTCGTCTCGGTGATTTTCCCCCGCGGGAGCTTTGCCGGTTTCGAGGCGCTGGGCGAATGGAACCTGTTCGTGGCCCGCATCGCTCTGGCGAGCTTCATGGCCTATGTGCTGGGCCAACTGCTCGACGTTCAGGTCTTCGACCGCCTGCGCAGCCTGCGGGCCTGGTGGATTGCGCCGGCGATCTCCACCGTGCTGGGCAACCTTGCCGATACCGCAGCATTCTTCGCCATGGCGTTCTATCGCAGCCCCGATCCCTTCATGGCGGCACACTGGGTCGAGATCGCCGCCGTGGACTATGCGATCAAGCTCGCCATCAGCCTGCTGTTTTTCCTGCCGCTCTACGGCCTGTTGCTGGCCTGGCTGAGCCGCAGGCTGGTAGAACTCACCGGGCAGCAGGATCTCGCACCCCAGCGCCTCTGACCACCACTAAGCAACGGAGGAAGGATGACCGTCGAACTCAATTATCAGGATACCGGTGGGGAAGGCACTCCCCTGGTGGTGGTGCATGGTCTGCTGGGCAGTGCCGACAACTGGCGCTCGCATGTCAAGCAGTGGCAGGCGCTGCGTCGTGTGGTCGCGGTCGACCTGCGCAACCACGGACGCTCGCCGCATGCCGACGGCATGAGCTATCGCGAGATGGCCGAGGATCTCCTGGCGCTTCTGGATCGCCTGCACATCGACCGGGCACACCTGCTCGGACACTCCATGGGAGGCAAGGTCGTCATCAGCCTGGCGCGCCTGGCGCCGGAGCGTGTCGCTTCGCTGATCGTGGCGGATATCGCCCCCCAAGCCTACGGACATGGCCACGATGCCGTCTTCGCAGGACTCAGGAATCTGGAGCGCGGCAGGCCCGAGAATCGCCGGGAAGCCGATGAGCTACTTGCCGAGCATGTCGAGGAGCGCGCCACCCGCTTGTTCCTGGCCACTAACCTGGAGCGGGGTGAAAACGGCGGACTGACATTGCGTCTTGGCCTCGATCAGATCGAGGCCGGCTATACCGACATCATGCAGGCACCAGCGGGAGAGGGGCTTTCGAGGGCCCGACCCTGGTACTGCGTGGCGGCCGCTCGCACTATGTTCCTGACTCGGCCTTGCCGGGCCTGCGCGAAGTCCTCCCTCAAGCACGTGTGGTGACCCTGGAAGAGGCCGGCCACTGGCTGCACGCCGAACAGCCCGAGGCATTCCAATCCGCGGTCAACGACTTTCTCGCTGCGCAAGCCTGAAGGACATCAGGGAGCGGCCGTGCCGAGATCGATGGCGAGCCGCTCCAGTGGCGTAACGGCTTCGGTGACGCCTGCCTCGAAGAGAAACTGCTCGAAACGCAGATAGCGCCCGTGGTCCACGGCGGCGGGCTGAAGCGACAGGCGGGGAAAGACATCGCCCCAGGCTTCCTCGCTAGTCTGATCGGCAAGCGCGGGCTCCGCCGCCTGCAGCAGTGCCCAGGCTTCGTGGGGTTGGTTGACGATCCATAGCGCAGCCTCTTCCAACGCCAGTACCAGCCGGCGTACGGCGTCGCGCTTGCCGTTGAGCTGGTCACGATTGGCCATCAGGATGAGGCCGTCGTGAGATGGCAGTCCATGCTCCTCGACAGGCAGCATGCGTGTCATCACACCCTCGTCGGCCAACTGGCGAGGCAGGAGATAGCGATGATGGGCCAGCACCCCGTCGACACGCTGCTCACGCATGGCATCGAGTGCTGAATAGCTGATGTCGTGCAGCTCTACCAGTTCCTGGCCATTGGCCAAGCCCAGCAACTCCGCGAGCATGCTGGCCAGCAGGGCATCGCGCCCATCGATGTCGGTCACACCGATACGCAGCCCCTCGAGCGAGAGCTCGCGCTTCTCATTCACGAATTCATCGCGCAGCACCAGGGCGGAAACGGGAGTCGCGACCAAGGTCGCCACACGTATCAGTGGCGCTCCCTTGTCAGCCAGCAAGTGCAGTTGAGGCTGTCGCCCCACCGCCAAATCGGTTCGCCCGGCAGTCAACAGCTTGGTCGTCACGCTCGGATCTGCCGGCACGACCAGCGACACCTCAAGACCCCGGCGCGCAAACATGCCTTTCTCGCGAGCCACCAGCAGGGCGGCATGCTGGGGGTTGAGATACCAGTCAAGGGTTACGGTCAGCCGGGTCGTAGGGGGCGGCACGATAGGCTCGGCAGGCTCGCTGACCACCGACGGCACTCCCGGCAGCTCACCTTGATCCTCGTCATCGAGGCTGGCGGGAAACGGCTCGCTCGGAAGCAGGCGCTCCAGAATACCCGGCGTTTCCGCGAGTGGCGGTATTTCGAGCACCGGCGAATCCTCACCAGGTGCCGAGGTCTCGGCGTCGTGCAGCGGCGGCGGCACCTTGACGACCGTATCGAGCTGTAACGGGGGAGCGGGAAGCGGCTCCAGATCCGCATGGGGTTCGGCCAGAAGCGGCGTTGGCAGTAACAGAACCAACGTCATGATCCTGCCAGCCAAGGCGCGGGCCGAGAAACTCCGATAAGGCTTGGCCATGGATGGCAATCTCCAGCGGAGGATGTAAGTTTCGGTGAACCGAAGTTTATCGTTGTCCTGCCAAGCGTGGCTAGCGCAGGCATTCTCCTGCTAGACCATGGCCTCACGTGGCATAATGGAGTCATTCCCGCTCGAGGTCATGCATGGACACCATCAATACCCTTTTCCTGCTTTCCGGCTTTCTGATCGCCCTCAGCGTCGTAGCCAGCCGCATATCGTCAATGGTGGGACTGCCGCTGCTGCTGGTCTTCCTGGGTCTTGGAATGCTGGCAGGCGAAGAGGGGGTGCTGGGCATCCAGTTCGATGACTACTCATTAGCATTCCTCATTGGGCATCTGGCATTGGCCATGATCCTGCTCGACGGCGGCTTGCGAACCCGGCTGAAAACCTTTCGTGTCGGCTTCAAGCCCGCCTTGTCGCTGGCCACACTGGGAGTGTTCGTTACTAGCGGCCTGGTGGGACTGTTCGCCATGTGGGTGTTCGATCTCACCCTGATCCAAGGGTTACTGGTCGGCGCCATCGTTGGCTCTACCGATGCTGCCGCGGTGTTCTCGATGCTGAGTGGCCGAGGCGTGCATCTCAACGAGCGTGTCAGCGCCACGCTCGAGATCGAATCGGGCACCAACGACCCCATGGCCATCTTCCTGACCCTCTTGCTGGTAGAACTCTTGGTCGGGGACATTCGCGGGCCGAGTTCGACTGCACTGTTCATGGTTCTGCAGTTCGGGCTCGCCATGCTGATCGGCCTCGGCGGCGGCTGGTTGAGCGCCAAGCTGCTGCGCTGGCTCGACCTCGCCCCGGGCTCTACTCCCTGCTGGCCCTGGGACTGGGTTTCTGCGTCTTCGGTGCCACCAGCTTCCTCGGTGGAAGCGGCTTCCTGGCGATCTACCTGGCAGGGCTCATGATCGGTAACCAGCCGGGCCGCCACCTGAACTTCATTCTTCCGGTCCATGATGGGTTGGCCTGGCTGAGCCAGATCGGCCTGTTCCTGATCCTGGGCCTGCTGGTCAATCCATCGGGTCTGCTCGAATATGCGTTGCCGGCCTCGCTTGTGGCGCTGGCTCTGATCTTCGTCGCGCGTCCACTGGCCGTGCTGATCACGGTGAAACCTTTCTTCCGCTTTCGCTGGCGCGAGATCGGCTTCATCTCCTGGGTGGGATTACGCGGCGCGGTACCCATCGTGCTCGCGATCTTCCCGGTCATCGGTGGCGTCGAGAACGCCGCTCTCTATTTCAATGTCGCCTTTGCCGTGGTGCTGCTGTCGCTGCTGATCCAGGGCGGCACATTGCCCTTGATGGCACGCTGGACAAGGGTAGAGGTTCCCGTCGGTGTCACCCCCGACCATCGTGGTCCACTCGGCATCCTGCCCGAAAACGATTACGAGATGTTCGTCTACAAGGTGGATAACCAGGACCTCGAGGACGTTCCCATTCGTCTGCTGCGCTTTCCTTCCGGCGCGGTGATCTCGGCGCTCTTCCGCCAGCATGCCATGCTGCACCCCAAGGGCAGTACGCGCCTGAAGTTGGGTGACGTCATATGCGTCATCGGTCGCAGCGGCGACCTGCCGGCACTCAATCGGCTGTTCAGCGGGGATGCCAAGCTCAAGCGCGAGCGTGCTTTCTTCGGCACCTTCACCTTCGACGGCGACGCCTTGATGAAGGATATCGCCAGCGTCTATGGCTTGACGCTCAGCCCGGGCGAGAGCGAGATGACACTGGCCGAGTTCGTCTCGCTGCGCGTCGGTGGCCATCCCGTGGTTGGCGACGATGTCGACTGGCATGGCATCCATTGGGTAGTCAGCGAAATGGACGGCAATCGCGTCACCCGGGTCGGCTTGCGCCTGTATTGACCGGCTCGCTTGCAGCCCGATCGCGCTCCAACTACCTTCCTCTTGAAACCATCACGCTCAACAGGATTTGACGGAGGTTCGCCATGACACGTGGACTAGGTGGCCGTTCACCGGCCAACATCACATACCATCTTCAGGGAGTGGATTTTCCCGCGCGCCGCGATGACCTCGTTGCACAGGCTCAAGCCAATGATGCCGAAGCAGAGGTCATGGAAATCGTTCGCAACCTGCCCGATCAGGAGTACGAGAGCATGGCCGATGTCACCAAGGGCATTGGCGAAGTCGAGTGAATTTCCCGTTAACGAATGAGGAAATATCCATGCTCAAGTTCCTGGCAAGTACCGTCGGAATTATCTTTCTCATTGGCTTGATCGTGGTCATCGGTCTGCTGATGCTGATCTTTTGACACCGTTCGCCGGGCGGCAAGCGCCGTCCCGGCTCTCCAGCCTCCTTCCACATCGCACACCCCCGTTTCACTTGGCTAGTATTGGTAATACCCTTCCAACGGGAGTTTGTGATGTTGTTCTCGCGTCAACAGTGGCTCGTACTGCTGGCAGGGCAGGTGGTCGGTACGTTCCTGTTCATGATCCTGCGCTGGCCTCCCGACGCCAACCATGACCTGTTCCTGGCTTTCGGAGGCATGCTCGTGCCCACGGCTTTGGCCTTCATCGGCGCATTGCTGGGGCGCATTCATAGCCGGCAGGGCGCAACCATTGGCTTGGTTCTGGGCTACGTCGCCTTCTTCGCACCGGCCAGCGTCATCATGCTAGGTAACTAGCCAAGGCACGGCGAGAGGCTGTTGCCTTGACGCAGAACCGAACGCAGAAGCAGAGCATAAAAAAAGCTGCGCCCGGCCGAAGCCGGGCGCCATGGAGGTTTGAAGCAGTGTTGCCGAATCAACCCATGATGCTGAAGCTGCCGGCATTGAGCCACATGTGGGTTGCGACGCTGGCAGCGTAGCCCAGCACGATCACCGGCGCCCAGCGCAGATGGCCCATGAAGGTGTAGTTGCCGCGTGCCTGGCCCATCAGCGCCACGCCCGCCGCCGAGCCGATCGACAGCACGCTGCCGCCCACACCGGCGGTCAGCGTGATCAGCAGCCAATGGCCGTGGGACATCTCGGGCTGCATGGTCAGCACGGCAAACATCACGGGGATGTTGTCGACCACTGCCGAAACCAGGCCCAGGGTGATGTTGGCCCAGGTGGCATCCCAGCCGGTATACAACGCTTCGGAGAGCAAGCCGAGGTAGCCCAGGAAACCCAGGCCGCCGACCGCCATCACGACGCCGTAGAAGAACAGCAAGGTATCCCACTCGGCACGCGCCACGCGGTTGAATACATCGAACGGCACCACGCTACCCAACTGACGCAGCTTGCGTTCATCGCCGCGCGCCGTATAGCGAATGCGCTTGCGCTCCAGCGAACGGGGCAGGCTGCGGCGCAGGTAGTAGCCAAAGAACTGCAGATAGCCAAGACCCGTCATCATGCCCAGCACCGGCGGCAGATGGAGCAACGTATGAGCGGCCACCGCTGTTGCCACGGTGAGCAGGAACAGAGCGACGATCCGGCGCGCACCACGCTTCAGCCAGACATCCTCATAGACGCCCTCCGGCTTGCGATTGTTGATGAACAGGCTCATCAGGACAGCGGGAATGATGAAGTTGACTACCGAGGGGACCAACAACGAGAAGAACTCGTAGAATTGCACGATGCCGGCCTGCCATACCATCAGGGTGGTGATGTCGCCGAAGGGGCTGAAGGCGCCACCGGCATTCGCGGCAACTACGATGTTGATACAGCACAGGTTGATGAAGCGCTTGTCGCCCTCGGCCACCTTGGTTACCACGGCACACATCAGCATGGCGGTGGTCAGGTTGTCGGCGATGGGCGAGATCACGAACGCCAATATCCCGGTCAGCCAGAACAGCTGTTTGTAGCTGAATCCCTTGCGGATCATCCAGGAGCGCAGGGTATCGAACACGCGCCGCTCGTCCATGGCGTTGATGTAGGTCATCGCCACCAGCAGGAACAGCATCAGCTCGGTGAACTCGAGCAGGGTCTCGCGGAAGGCATGCTCGGCCTCGTCGGGCATGCCGGCCTGCACATAGACCCAGCCGATCATGAACCAGATCAGACCAGCCGCGACCAGCACCGGCTTGGACTTGCGCATGTGCAGCTTCTCTTCGCCCATGACCAGCGCATAGGCGAAAACGAAGATACCCACGGCAATGAAGCCGACGGTCGAGTTGGTCATCTCCAGACTACCCGTCACGGCAAGCGCGGCCGGGCTGAAGAAGAGTAGGGCAAGAACAGCGAGCAGCAGAAGACCTGGCCGCCGGAAGGGGCTCCGGAGCCTAGGGCAATGACAAAAGCCAATGGGCATGGTGGGTTCCTACTTGCAGGTCTAAAGGAAGGGTTAGGAAGACCGCACCATTTTATCACTCGATATTGCTTTGCAATATAGAGAATAAGACTAATTATTAGTCCCAAAAAGAAAAAAGCCCCTGAGTTATCAGGGGCTTGAGAAAAGCAATGGCGGAGGGACAGGGATTCGAACCCTGGAAGGGCGTTAACCCTTGCCGGTTTTCAAGACCGGTGCATTCAACCGCTCTGCCATCCCTCCGGCTCACGGGGGCGAATATTACCAGTTACGCTCATAAGGTCAAGGGGGTTTCGCCAACCGCCGCCAAGGAGACGACATGTCGATTCATGAGGAAGAGGAAGTGAAGCCGATTCCAGCCGTGGCTGCAGCACTGGTCCATCAGGACAGGGTGTTGACGATACGGCGTCGGAATCCACCCAATGCCGGCATGCTGGCACTGCCGGGTGGCCGTCTCGAGCCGGGCGAAACCCTATTCGAGGCGGCCAGACGCGAGCTATACGAAGAGACAGGACTCACGGCCGGGCCAGAGCGGGTATTGACCGCCATCGATCAGCTCCAGCATGACGAGAAAGGCCGCCTGCTGAGCCACTATGTCATTGTCGTAGTAAGCTGTCGCTGGACAGGTGGCAACGCCATGGCAGGAGACGATGCCAGCGAGATGCTTTGGTTGGATGAGCGGCAGGTGAGGGAGGAGCCGGACCTGTGCGCTAGCGCACGACGCGTCGCCCTTCTCCTGCTCGAGCCCCAGGCAATACGATGAAGATGCGTTGATGCTTGTAGAACTAAGGACTTGCGTCGGGAACCAACCGACGGCATCCTTGGTCCACTGCTGAGATCAATCAAGATCAACCACAGGGAGCTCTGGATCAATGGCCTATCACGACACACATGTGGCCCAGCACTCGTCCCAGGCCGTCAGTGCCAACAAGGTGCTGCGCAACACCTACGCGCTACTGGCGATGACATTGCTGTTCTCCGCCATCACAGCGGGTGCCGCCATGGCCATGGGCGTCGAGCGAATGAACATCTTCGTGTTCTTCATCGGCGCATACGGCTTGATGTTCCTGGTGCACAAGACCGCCAACTCGGCCGCCGGCCTGCTGGCCACCTTCGCCTTCACCGGCTTCATGGGCTTCACCCTCGGCCCGATCCTCAGCGCCTACCTGGCCCTGCCCAACGGCGCCGCACTGATCATGAATGCCCTGGCCATGACCGGGCTGACCTTCATCGGTCTTTCCGCCGTGGCACTGGTCACCAAGAAGGACTTCAGCTTCCTGAGCAACTTCCTGCTGGCAGGCGCCATCGTGCTGATCCTGGCCATGGTGGCAGGACTGATCTTCCAGATTCCCACTCTGATGCTGATGGTATCGGCCGGCTTCGTGCTGTTCGCCTCGGCCGCCATTCTCTATCAGACCAGCGAGATCGTGCATCGCGCCGGCGAGACCAACTACATCCTGGCCACCATCACGCTGTACGTTTCGATCTACAATCTCTTCGTCAGCCTGCTGTCGCTGCTTGGCATCATGAGCAACGACTGACAGCGGACCGGTCAGCAAATCTCCAGGCCCCGCCGATGCGGGGCCTGCGCGTTTGAGGAGCAAGCAGTTCCATGCGCTACGGTCTACTCGTCGAGGGCGCACCCTACAGCAGCCAGGCATCTCACTCCGCACTGCGATTCGCAGCCGCGCTGATCGCCAGGGGGCATCGCCTGGAGTGCGTCTTCTTCTATCATGATGGTGTCTACAACGCGGCACGCCTCGCCGCGCCGCCGCAGGATGAGCCACACCTGTACGACGCTTGGCGCTCCCTGCACGACGAGCACGGTACGCAGCTGCAGGTCTGTATCGCCGCCGCACTGCGCCGCGGTCTGCTCGATTCGCGTGAGGCCGAGCGCCACGGAAAGTCGGGGCACAGCGTCGAGCCGCCCTTCGAGCTGACGGGACTCGGCCAGTTGATCGACCTGGGGCGGGAGGTCGATCGCCTGGTGACCTTCGCTCCTTGAGGATCCATGATGTCGTCAACCGTCAATTTCAGCGGTGACCTGCTGGTCATCCTGCGCCATGCTCCACATGGCAGCAGTTGGCTGCGCGAAGGCCTCGATACCGCACTGGTGGCAGCCGCTTTCGGTCAATCGGTAAGCCTGCTGTTCCAAAGCGATGGCGTACTGGCGCTGACCAAAGGGCAGGGGGCCGGCCCACTGGCCCAGAAGGGTACGGCGGCCACGCTGGACATGCTGGCCATGTACGATATCGAGTCGCTCTATCTGGACCCGGAGGCGCTCGAGCACTTCGGACTCGGCGAGCAGGACCTGCTGCTGCCCGCCGCCACACTCGATGCCGCTTCGCTCCCACGACTCATTGCCGGGCATCGGCTGGTCCTGACATTCTGACTGGCCGTCACGCTGCCAAGAGGGTGCAAATGATCCTGCATATTCTCAATCGACCGCCCAGTTCGAGCCTGGTGTATCGTGACGCACTCGCTGCCATGGACGCCACGGATCGACTGCTGCTGATCGAGGATGGCGTTCTGGGGGCACTGACGGCCCAGATTCGTCACTTCCAGGCGATAGAAGGTCGCCTATTCGCGCTGCGCGAGGATCTGAGCGCACGCGGTCTCGAGGGACAGTGCGACGCCAGCGTGCAGGTCGTCGACGTGGATGGCTTCGTTACGCTGACGGAAGAAGCCGACAAGACAGTGAGCTGGTTCTGATGGCTTCCTCCGAGATTGCACGCTACCTGGATACCGGCAACGGCCGCGTCGCCCTCGACCCCGAAGGCTATCTCGTCGAGCTGTCGGAATGGACCCCGGCCGTGGCCGAAGCGCTAGCCGCCGAGGAGGGGCGCGAGCTGACGGCGGAACACTGGGAGGTGCTCGAGGTGATACGCCGCTTCTATGAGCGCTATGAAGCGTCTCCGGCCATGCGTCCGCTGGTCAAGGCCGTGGGCCAGGCACTGGGGCCGGAAAAGGGTCGTTCACTGCATCTGATGAAACTCTTTCCCGATAGCCCCGCCAAGGTAGCGGCACGCCTCGCCGGGCTGCCGAAACCTGCCAACTGTCTCTGACGACCCGGGCGATGAACTTTCTGGCCCATGCCTGGCTTGCCCGCGGCGGAAGCGATGACTTCCTCTACGGCAACCTGATCGCCGACGGCGTGAAGGGGCACGACCTCACCGCCTGGCCTACCGAAGTGGCCAGCGGCATTCGCCATCATCGCCGGGTCGACGCTTTCGTCGATACGCACCCGGTGGTGCTCGCGGCACGCAGACGTGCGCCCCAAGAGTATCGGCGCTACGCAGGGATCGCCCTCGATCTGGTGTGGGATCATTTCGTGGCGCGGGGACTCGCGCTGGATCAACAGCCGTCTCGCCTGGTCCAGCGCAGCTACCGGGTGCTGAGCCACCGACCTGCGCCAGCGCGCCTGGAGCGGATGATTCCGGCCCTGGTCGCCCAGGACTGGCTGCACCGCTACGCCGATTTCGGCTTCACCTGCGATGCGGTGCGTGGGATCGGCCAGCGCCTGTCCGGCCCAAATCGCCTGGCCGCGCTGGTTCCCTGGCTGGAAGAGGATTACCTGGCCCTGGAGCACGACTTCCGCCGGCTGTGGGCGGCGGTGGTCTTAGCGCTCGAAGTGCCCCCGACGGCGAAGGAATCAATCGCCTCTGAGCCACAGGCAGTCGATGCTGTCGCCCGGATTGATCTGGGCGTCGGCCGGAATCACGGCCAACGCATCGGCTCTCACGCAGGTGGTGAGCACTCCCGAGCCCTGATCCGCGAAGGCATGTGCCGTGATGCCCTGCGCACCCATGTCCAGGCTGACCCGCATGTAATGCCGTCGTGGCCCGGTGCGAGTGGCAAAGTCGGCGCGTGCGCTGAGCCTGGGCAGGCTGGCAAGGTCTGGGCAGTCGAGCAGGGCGCCCATCAGCGGCCGCAGGAAAAGCCAGGCGGCAACGAAGCTGGAGACCGGATTGCCGGGCAGACCGACGAAGCGCACCTCGCGCCCGTCGCTGGCATCGAGCCGGCCCAGCGCCAGCGGCTTGCCGGGCTTGAGTGCCAGACGCCACAGGTCCAGCCGACCGATCGCCTCGATGGCGGCTCTGACATGGTCCTCCTCGCCAACGCTGACCCCGCCGGTGGCCACTACCACATCGGCCTGCTCGGCAGCCAACGCCAGCATGGCTCGCGTGCCCTCGGCCTCGTCGGCCATGGAGGCGACGAACGTCACATCGGCGCCGAAGCGCTCCAGCAGCTCCTTCAACATGGGCCGATTGGTGTTGTAGATCTGCCCGGCCGCCAGCGGCTGGCCCGGTTCGACGATCTCGTCACCGCTGGTGAGCAGGGCAACGCGAGGCCGTCGACGTACCGCCACTTCGACGATGCCTTGGCTCGCCAGGTAGCCCAGGGCCGCGCCGTGCAGTCGCTGCCCGCGTTCGAGCAACACGCTTCCGGCCGCCACGTCGTTGCCGCGGTGGCGCACATTGTCGTCCGCTGGAACCTGGGGTGGTATCAGCGCCGCGTCGCCAATTACTTCGACTTTCTCCTGCATCACCACGCAGTCGGCACCGGGAGGCAGCGGCGCACCGGTAAAGATGCGTGCGCAGGTGCCCCGCACCAGTAGCCGCGGCTCGTACCCTGCGGCAATGCGCTGGGCAATGGGCAGTCGCTTGCCGGCATCCTCATGGTGCAGGGCATAACCGTCCATGGCGCTGTTGTCGAACGGAGGCACGTCGAGACGCGCGATGACTTCATCGGCCAGCACACGCCGCCCGGCCTGTTCGCAGGGCACGGTTTCCGTCTCGACGGGGGAGACATCCTTCAACAGGGCGGCAAGCGCCGCCTCGACGGATTGCAGCTCAGACATGCTGGCCTCGTTCGGGGATGACCAGGTTGGCGAAGTTGCACGGCTTGTGGCGGCTGTCTAGCTGTTCGAGAAGCAGCCCATCCCAGGCCGTGCGGCAGGCGCCGCTCGAGCCCGGCAGGCAGAAGATCGCGGTGGCGTTGGCCAGGCCGCCGAGACAGCGACTCTGGATGGTCGAGCTGCCGATCTCCTGCCAGGAGAGCTGGCGGAACTGCTCGCCGAACCCCTCGATGCGCTTGTCGAGCAATACCGACACCGCTTCTGGCGTGGAGTCCCGGCCGGTGAAACCGGTCCCGCCGGTGGTCAGGATCACCTGGACTTCGGGGTCGGCGATCCACTCGGATACCACCGCACGAATGCGGTAGACATCGTCGATGACGATGCGACGTTCGGCCAGCTGATGTCCGGCTTCGGCGAGGCGCTCGGCCAGCAGGGCGCCGCTGCGATCACTATTGAAATCGCGCGTATCGGAAACGGTCAACACCGCGATCCGCAGCGGTATCATCGCCTCGCTCATGATTGCGCTTCCCGCCTGCGCGCCTGCCTGGCCTCGAAGGCAGCCTGTTGCTCCGGTGTGGCCTCCTGCTGGTATTTCTCCTTCCACTCGGCGTAAGGCATACCGTAGACGTATTCACGCGCCGTTTCGTAGTCGAGTTCAGCGCCGTGCTCGGTGGCGGCGGCCACCAGCCACTTGGAAAGACAGTTGCGGCAGAAATCGGCGAGGATCATCAGGTCGATATTCTGCACGTCCTTGTTGGCATCCAGATGCTGGAGCAGGCGACGGAAGGCGGCCGCCTCGAGCTGGGTGCGTGTGGCGTCGTCGAGATGCTGCATGACGTTGGCTCCTGGTTCAGGTTGCCTCAGGATAACAAAATGGCGTTCTCCTGCATCGACTCATGCGTTGTCACCGCGGGTGCAGACCGAAAGCACCACGGCGTCGTCGTCGCTGACCGAGACCAGCGCGTGGCCCATGTCGCTGTCGAAGTAGATGCTGTCGCCGCGTGACAGCTGCAGCGGCTCGTAGAATTCGGTGTAGAGCTGGATCTCGCCCTCCAGCACCATCAGGAATTCTTCTCCATCGTGGCGCACCCATTCACTGAACTCATCGAAGCTGCGCGCCCGCACGATGGTCTTGAACGGAATCATACGCTTCTGGGCCAGCTCGCAGCTGAGCAGCTCGTGCTCGTAGGTTGGTGTCGGGTGGCGCTGCCCATCGCCCTGGCGGGTCAGGTCGCGACGCCCCATGGTCCGCGGCTGAACCTTCGGCGGCGTGAGCAGCTGCGGCAGGTCGATGCCCAGGCCGTTGATCAGTTTCTGCACGGCGGTAAACGTGGGCGAGATCTGGTCGTTCTCGATCTTGGACAGAGTGGAACGGGCCAGGCCGGTGCGTTGACTGACGTCTTCCAGCGTCCACTGGTTGGCCAGGCGGATTTCCTTGAGCCGCTCGCCCAGGCGCAGCGGCTCGACGAACGGCTTGCGCCCCGAGGCGATGCGCAGAGCGGCCTGCTGATCGGTATTGGTGGGCATTGGCGTGTTCACTATTGGAAACAGAGTTTCCGCAAAGCGTACCACAGAAGCCCGCAAAAGCACGGCCGGGAGGCGCCTTCAGAATGCGCGTAACCGACACCTACCGTCCCTGTTTCAAGCCTCGAAGGGCAGGCCGAGCAGCGCCTTGACGTGCGCTTCGGCGCTGCGCCCCAACGAATCCAGGTCGTAGCCGCCTTCCAGCACCGAAACCAGGCGATTGTCGGCATACAGCGCTGCGATATCCAGGGCCAGCCGGGTGATCCAGTAATAGTCCTCGTCTTCCAGGCACAGCTCGGCCAGGGGGTCTTCGCGATGAGCATCGAAGCCGGCAGAGACGAGTACCAGCTCAGGCTTGAAGGCGTGCAGCGCCGGCAGCCAGTCGTCCTCGATTGCCCGACGGAAGGCGGCACTGTCGGTACCGGCTTCCAGCGGCGTGTTCACCACGTTCTGCCATTCGCTGCGCAGGTAGCGCCAGGGGTAGAAGGGAAACTGGAAGCTGGTACAGATCAGGATGTCCGGATCGTCCTTGAAGATATCGATGGTGCCGTTGCACTGGTGCACGTCGAAGTCGAGGATCGCAATGCGCCGCGCCCCGTAGCGAGCCCGGGCATGGGCAGCACCGACGGCAACGTTGTTGTAGAAGCAGAATCCCATGGCATCGGTGGCCTCGGCATGGTGACCGGGCGGACGCACGGCACAGAACACATTGTCGGCCTGGCTGCGATAGACCTGGTCGACACCACGTATCACCGCACCTGCCGCCACGCGGGCGGCATCCAGGCTATCCGGATTCATCAGGGTGTCGCCATCCAGGCTGACGATGCCCGACTCGGGAACGCACTTGTCGAGTGCACGCAGATGGCGCAGCGGATGCACCCGGGCGAGTTCCTCTTCGCTGGCGGGACGGGCTTCCGATTGCATGGTCTGCTGCAGCAGGCCGCTGAGAGCCAGGCGGGCGCGAATGGCCTCCAGACGCAGAGGGCTTTCGGGATGCTCCGGACCCATATGGTGAAGATCGCAATCGGGATGCGAGATGAACGCCGTGATCATATGGAACTCCAGAGTGACTCAAGTCACCTTAATGCGCGCAAGCCCTTGCACAACAGTGTCAATAAGTCGTACACAAGGAAGCATATTTCCGTTCTGGAGGAGGTGACGTCTTGAGCACCCGATTCCTGCGCCACTTCTTCGAACCTCGTAACATCGCGGTGATAGGCGCCTCGGAAAAAAACCATTCCATCGGCGGCATCGTGATCCGCAACCTGCAGGAGGCGGGCTTTACCGGAGCCGTGTGGGCGGTCAACCGTAAGGGTTACGACTCCGTCTTCGAGCAACCTTGCGTCTCTCGGATCAGCGAGCTGCCCGAGACACCGGATCTCGCCGTCGTCTGCACACCCGCGGCGACCCTGCCCAAGGTGATCTCCCGGCTGGGCCGCATTGGCGTCAAGGCGGCACTGGTGCTGTCGGGTGGAGCGCATCTCGACGACGCCGAAGGCGACAAGGGTTCGATCCGCGAGCGCATGCTGACGGCGGCGCGAGAGTCGGGCATTCGGGTGCTGGGCCCCGAGTGCATGGGGCTGATCGTTCCAGGGCGGCGCATCAATGCCTCGTACTCCAGCCAGCCGGTGAAAGCAGGAAAGGTGGCCTATCTCGGGCAATCGGGCATGCTCGGCAATGCCATGATCGACTGGGCGGCAGGCCGCGGCATCGGTTTCTCGCATCTGATCACGGTAGGTGACAGCGTCGACGTGATGCTTCCCGATCTGATCGACTACATCAACCAATACGCTCCGACCCAGGCCATCCTGCTCCACTTGGAACGCATCCAGGACTCCCTGCATTTCATGACCGCGCTGCGCGATGCCTCGCGCCATCGCCTGGTGCTGGCGATCAAGAGCGGCCGAACGCCACAGTCCGATCTCTCCGGCATGCCGCCGACACCAGGCATCGCCAACCGCGATGTGGTCTTCGACGCGGCCTTCTCGCGTGCCGGCGTGGTGCGAGTCAACGACTCCGACGAACTGTTCGATGCCTTGATGACCCTGTCGCAGATGCGCCCGCTCAAGGGCGACCGCCTGGCCATCGTCTCCAATGGGCTGGGTCCCGCAATGCTGGCCATCGACAAGCTGATCAGCGCGGGGGGAGCATTGGCCAGCTTCACTGCGGAAACGCGCCAGGCGCTACGCCACGGCGAGTTCGACATGAGCAAGCCCGGCGAGAACCCGGTGGACCTGGGCGGAGACGCCACGCCGGAGCGCTTCGTCGACGCGCTGGAGATAGTCGCGGCCGATCCCGGCGTCGACGCCGTGCTGGTGGTTCATGCTCCTACGCGGCTGGCCCCGTCCAAGACCACCGCCCAGGCGCTCATCGCCAACCGCAAGCGTTTCAGACGCAACCTGTTGACCAGTTGGATGGGGCTGGAGGGCGCTCTGTATGCCCGCCACGAGTGCAGCATGGCGGGCATTCCCACCTACGTCTCGCCGGAGAAAGCGGTCAAGGCGTTCATGCACATGGTCGACTATCAGCGCGTGCAGGCGCTGCTGCAGGAAACCCCACCCAGCCTGCCATTCAGCACCACGGCGGACATTCGCGCCCAGTGCCATACCCTGATCGAACAGGCCAAGGCCGAGGGGCGCGAAACCCTGTCGCATTCCGAGACCGCCCAGGTGCTCGAGGCCTATGGCATCCCCGTGGCCCCCAGCCGCTATGTCCACACGCCGGCAGAGGCCGAGGCGGCGGCCCATGAATTCGAGGGGCCGTGGGCACTGAAAGTGGTACATGACGGCAACTGTCGCCCATTCCGCTACCGCAAGCACCCCCACCGCATCTCGGCGGGGCTGCTACAGGACCTCCACGAGCCGAGCCAGGTCGCCGATGGGCTCACCCGGCTCGGCAACAAGGTGCATGAGAAATTCCCACCGGTAAAAATCCGCGAGTACTGCCTGCAGCCCATGCAACGGGGCAAGCAGTCGATGCAGATCTGCGCCGGAATCACCCGAGACCCGGTGTTCGGCCCGCTCATCGTGTTCGGCATCGGTGGATACAAGGTCAACATCCTGGCCGACCGGCAGGTTGCGCTGCCACCGCTCAACATGACCCTGGCGGCGGACGTGGTCGGGCGCACCCATGCCGCAAGGCTCATTCGCGAGCACTCGAGCGAACCCGAGCGCGACCTGCAAAGGCTGTGTCAGCTGCTGGTCAAGCTATCGCAGATGGCATCGGATCTGCTCGAGCTTCGCGGCCTGGAGCTCAATCCCTTGCTGCTCAATCGCGACGGCATGTTGGCGGTGGATTTCGCTCTCGACCTTGGGCCACCGGCACGCTTCGCCATCATGCCGTACCCGGAGGAGCTGCGAGAGTGGGTCACCCTGAGCAATGGCATGAACGTCGAGGTGCGTCCGATCCGGGCCGAGGACGCCCCGCTGATCACCAGCTTTCACAGCCAGCTGTCGGAGGAGAGCATTCGCTTTCGCTACTTCCACAACAAGTCCGATCTCAGCCAGCGCGACCTGTCGATGCTGTCTCACATCAATTACGACAGGCAAATGGCCTTCATTGCCGAGCACCAGAAGGAGAACGGCGGCAAGGAGATGCTCGGCGTAGTCCGCGTATGGAACGATCCGACAACATCCGCACCGAGTTCTCCATCATCGTACGCGACGACATGGCCGGGCAGGGGCTCGGCAGCCTGCTGATGAAAAAGATGATCGCCTATTGCAAGAGCGTGGGCACGCTGGAGATGGTCGGCAAGGTGATGGTCGACAACCATCCCATGCGAGCGCTGATGAAGCATCTCGGCTTTCGTTGCCGCTACAACATGGAAGAGCAGGTGATCGACGCGGTGATGCGGCTCAACGAACCGCAGAGCGAGTGGCAGAAACACCGACTGGAGAGCCTGCCAGACTAACGGAAATCCTGATTCCTTACTGCGCTTGATATCCTGGCCGCCGGCGGTGCCGAAGCGTCGGACCGTCGCGCTCCTCATTGAGCAGCAAGTCAACTCCGGGCCCTGCGCTCCGGCGGCGGTCAGCCTATCTTCGCTCGTTACATGAATCAGGGCTTCCTATCGATCGAGTTCAGCCGTTCAGGGGGCGAGACGGAAGGAGTGCCAGCTCTCGTCCCGATATTCGTAGCGAATACGGTCGTGAAGCCGGCTCGGCTGACCCTGCCAGAATTCGATCATGTCCGGCACCACCCGATAGCCGCCCCAGTGTACGGGACGCGGGATTTCCTGCCCTTCGTAGGCCTGCTCGAAGCGATGCTGCCGCTCCTCGATCCAGTGGCGGTCGGGAATCACCACGCTCTGGGTCGCCACCCAGGCGCCAAGCTGGCTGGCCCGGGGGCGGCTGTTGAAATAGGCATCCGACTCCTCGTCGGAAACCAGCTCCACGCGCCCCTCGATACGCACCTGGCGGCCAAGGGATGGCCACCAGAACACCAGTGCGGCATGGGGCACGTTGGTCAGCTCGCTGCCCTTGTGACTATGGTAATTGGTGTAGAACACCAGGCCGCGCTCGTCGCAGCCTTTCAGCAGCACGACGCGCGCGTGGGGCAGACCCTGGCTATCGACGGTGGCCAGGGTCATCACGTTGCCATCCTCGCCCTCGGCATCCAGCGCCAGCGTCAGCCACTCGTCGAACAGCACCATGGGCTGCTCAGGCACCATGGCCTCATCGAGCCTGCCACCCTCGTAGTCGCGCCGGATATCGGCGATGTTGCGTGTCATGGCGTACTCCTCGTCATTTTTTTCAATGGTGGCCGCTGAGGGGCAACGGCACAACACCTACGGCTTGACCGTTATCACGTATTCCGTTATTTGCACCGGGCCAGCAAAGCCTGATGTCACTCACCGCGCTCCGCCTTGAGCTGGCGGCTCCGAAAGCGGGCATAGAACATGCAGCCGGTAAACAGCGCCAGCGCGGCCAAGGCCTCGACGACACCGAGAATCCCCTGGCCGGGCAGCGTGGCCACCATGACGCCCTGGATGAAATAGAGCAGGCTGACGAAAGCCAGCCAGGCATGCCCCCGGGGCCGCTTGGCCATGATCGAAGGCAGAAACAGGATCAATGGCAGCGCGCGGATCAGAATCGGCGTCAGCGGATTGGTCCCGGCCTGCATCGCCAGGCCGCTCCATACCAGCAAAAGCAGCAACACGACGTAGCTGGTAAGCACCAGCTGGCGACTGCGTTCGGTGAGGAAACCCAGCCCGTGCCGCTCCTCGAGCCCTTCGACCCAGCGCCTCATGAGGCTTCCCTCTGGTTCGCCAGTGCCAAGGCCAGGCGCGCCAGGCGCTTGCCTTGGGCACGCAGCAGCCGACGTTCGACATCGGCCAGGGGCTGATCGCTGCGCTGCCCCGCCACATGGCTGGCCCCGTAGGGGGTACCGCCGGCGGTCGTGGTCATCAAATCGGTCTCGCTATAAGGCAGGCCGGCATAGATCATGCCGTGGTGCAGCAGCGGCAACAGCATGGAAACCAATGTGGTTTCCTGCCCGCCATGCAGGCTGGAGGTAGAGGTGAACGCCGTCGCCGGCTTGTCCACCAGCACGCCATTGAGCCACAGGGCACTGGTGGAGTCGATGAAATATTTCAGCGGTGCGGCCATGTTACCGAAGCGGGTCGGGCTGCCCAGCGCCAGGCCGGCACAGTGGCGCAGATCGTCCAGTTCGACATAGACGGCACCCTCGGCGGGGATCTCGGGGTCGACGGCCTCGCAGGTGGGCGAGACCGGCGGTACGGTGCGCAGCCGCGCCTCGATACCGGGGCAGGATTCGACACCGGCGGCCAGTTGCTCGGCCATGCTGCGCGTGGCGCCATGTCGGGAGTAGTAGAGGATCAATACATAGGGCAGGGAGTCGCGCATCGTGGCTCCGATTCGACAGTGGGCAGGCGATCAGTCGTTGGCATGGATCAGGGCGAGCACATCCTCCGGCGGGCGACCGATCACGGCACGCTTGCCATCGTCTGCAATGGGGCGCTCCATCAGCTTGGGATGGCTGAGGATGGCGCGGATGACCTGCTCCTGGTCCTGCAGGTCGGTCTCGTCGACCTCCTGCCACTCCGGCTCCTGGGTACGTACCAGGCGCTCGCCGTCGGCATCCAGACGCGACATGAGATCGCGCAGCTCCTCTTCGTCGAGCGGCTCGTCGAGATAGCGTCGGATGTTCACCTCGGCGCCATGCTCCTCCAACAGAGCCAGCGCCTGGCGCGACTTGGAACAACGGGGATTGTGGTAGAGCGTAATGGCCATGCGTGACTCCTCGATCCTTGAAAGGCTGGCCAGTATTGTAGAAGGGCGGCCATGTCGGCCACAACCGAAGCCAGGAAGGTTCGTCCGCCTCGCTCAGTCGGTGGCAGGACTTTCACTGGCTTGTGTGATTTCGTTCAGGCGGCGATAGACCCATGCCACGCGGCCATCCGCCAGGCGCATGGGCACGCGCTGATAGCGAATTCCCAGGCGCTCGTAGCGATCCAGGCGCTCCAGTTCATCGGCATCGACCACCACGATTTCACCCTGCACACGCTCATCCGGCGCCTCGGCCAGGTCGAGCCCTTCGCGGCGAAAACCCTCGAGCACGGCCGCCTCGGTCTCTCCCGCACGACCCATCACCACCCAGCGTACCGGGGCAAAACGCAGCGTGCCGTAGACGAAGACCGCATGCTCGCCTTCGTCGATCTCGGGAAGATGATCGGGGCGGTCATAGGTCAGGGGGCTGAGCATGGTCAGCCATAGCCAGCCCACTATGGCCAGCAGGGCAGCAGACGCAGCGAGAACGACATGAGACAGGCGCATACACGCTCCTTGTCTTCGAGAAGGGTGTTCGAGAAGAGTGATCGAGATGGGCTCTATCCTGCCACGGCCGGACAGCGACTGTCCGGTTCTACCCCAGCACAAGGCTCTGTTAGGATGCGAAGTATGGCTCGACCACAGCGGAGGATGCCCATGGCCCAGTCGACACACGAGGATCAGGACTTCAGGGCGTTGATGGGAGATGTGAAGCCGCTACGCAGACACGCCAATCGAGCCGACCCGGGCCAGCGCCGACGCCGGCCCACGGAGGCCCAACTGGCACGGCGCGAGAGCGCTCAGGCGGAACTCGCTCGGGACAGCTTTCTGTCGGACGATTTCGTCGAACTGCTGCCACCGTTCGATCCCATCGAGTTTCGCCGCGATGGCATCCAACAAGGCGTCGTCGACCGCCTGCGACATGGCGGCTATCCCGCCCAGTCACGCTTGCATCTGTTGCGTCGCCCGCTGGCCGATTGCCGGCGAGCGCTACCGCCCTTCATTCACGAAGCCTATGCCCATGACCTGCGCTCGCTGCTGATCGTGCACGGCCGGGGGCAGGAGGTCGACAGTCCGGCCAACGTGCTGCGCTCCTACCTGGCCAAGTGGCTGGCACAGTTCGAGGAGGTACAGGCGTTCGTCTCTGCGCAGCAAGCCGATGGCGGACTGGGCGCCACTTGGGTAATGCTGCGCAAGAGCGAGCGGGCGAGGGCGGCAAACCGCGAGCGTCAGCAGAAGCGGCGCGGCTGAGCCCTGGAATCCACGAAGCCAGAAGCTAGGCGTCTCAAAAACCAGGGTCCCAAAAACCAGAAGTCATAAAAACCATGAAGCCGGCACTCGGCCGGCTTCATGGTTACGCCAAAGGGTCTTTATGCCAATGCCGGCTCGGCGCGCTTCACCGCTTCGCGCATGCGCCGACGGAACAGCGGCTCGTCGACGTCGACGGCCGGCTGGTAGGCACGGCTGAAGGCGTTCAGTGCCTGCAGAGCGTCCTCCAGCCACTGGTCCTCGCGCAGTGACAGGGCGTCGAAGCCACAGCGGGTGAGGAAGAAGGCCTGATCGACCAGCACGTCGCCGATAGCGCGGATCTCCCCCGCGTAGCCGTAACGCTCACGCAGCAGACGCGCCAGGCTGTAGCCGCGACCGTCGGTGAACTTGGGGAAGTCGATGGCGATCAGCGGTGCTGCAGCCAGCTCTTCGGCCAGTTCCGGTGTCAGCTCGGTATCGCTGGCCAGCCACGGGGCCAGCTCCTGGCTTCCCTCCAGCACCTGCCAGCGTGCCAACGGCACGATGGCGGGGGAGGCGGGCAGTGCCGCATCCTCTTCGCGAATCAGCACCCAGCGGTCTTCGGCCGGCTTGCCGCCACGAATGAAGGGGCGCACGGAGACGTTCTGATCAGGCATATACCCGCTCCTTGAAAGGCTTGAGGCCGATACGGCGATAGGTTTCGATGAAGGTTTCGCCCTCGACACGCTCACCGACATAGACTTGCAGCACTTTGTCGATCACCTCGGGCACGCTTTCGCGGTCGAACGAAGGGCCGAGGATCTTGCCCAGCGAAGCTTCGTTGCCCTGAGCGCCACCGAGCGAGATCTGATACCACTCCTCACCCTTCTTGTCGACGCCGAGGATGCCGATATGGCCGACGTGGTGATGCCCGCAGGCATTCATGCAGCCTGAGATATTGAGGTCCAGGGGCCGAGGTCGTAGAGGTAATCGATATCCTCGAAGCGCTCCTGAATCGCCTGGGCCACCGGAATGGACTTGGCATTGGCCAGGGCGCAGTAGTCACCGCCGGGGCAGCAGATCAGGTCGGCGAGGGTACCCACGGTGGGGTTGGCCAACCCGAGCTCATCCAACCGGTGCCAGAGCTCTTCCAGGCGATCCACCGCCACGTCGGCCAGCACCAGGTTCTGCTCGTGGGTGACGCGAATCTCGCCGTAGCTGAACTCGTCGGCCAGGTCTGCCACCTGATGCATCTGCTCCCAGGTCAGGTCACCGGGCGAATGGCCGCTGCGCTTGAGCGACAGCGTCACCGCCTTGTAGCCCGGTACCTTGTGTCCATGCACGTTATTGGTCACGAAGCGGGCGAAGGCCCGGTTCTCGCCGCGCAGGCGCTCGAACTCGGCAATCGCCTCGTCGCTGACGGCGCGGCGCTCCGGATCGACGAAGTGCGACTGCATCGCGTCGACGGCTTCACGGGTCAAGGTCTGCGGTCCATCCTTCAGATGCGCCCATTCGGCGTCGACCCGGCGGCGGAATTCCTCGACGCCCAGCGCCTTGACCAGGATCTTGATGCGCGCCTTGAACTTGTTGTCGCGGCGGCCGAACTGGTTGTACACGCGCACCAGGGCCTCGAGATAGGTCAGCAGATGCTGCCAAGGCAGGTCGTCGCGCACCACCTCGCCGATCATCGGCGTGCGGCCGAGGCCACCGCCGGCCAGCACCTTGACGCGCACTTCGCCGTGTTCGTCACGCCACAGGCGCAGGCCCACGTCATGGACCTGGATGGCGGCACGATCCTCGGCGGCACCCGTCACCGCGATCTTGAATTTACGCGGCAGGTAGGTGAACTCGGGATGGAAGGTCGACCACTGGCGAATCAGCTCGCACCATGGACGCGGATCGACCTCTTCGTCCTCGCAATGCCGGCGAACTGATCGGTGGAGGTATTGCGAATGTCGTTGCCGCTGGTCTGGATGGCATGCATCTGCACGCTGGCCAGCTCGGCCAGCATGTCCGGCACCGTCTCCAGCTTCGGCCAGTTCAGCTGCAGGTTGGTGCGGGTGGTGAAGTGTCCGTAGCCGCGATCGTAGTCGCGAGCCAGATCGCCCAGCTTGCGCAGCTGATAGGAGGCCAGCATGCCGTAGGGGATGGCAATACGCAGCATGGGTGCGTATCGCTGGACGTAGAGGCCGTTCTGCACGCGCAGCGGCAGAAATTCCTCGTCGCTGATGCGGCCGGCCAGATAACGGTTCATCTGCTCGCGAAACTGGGCGACGCGTTCATTGACCAGTGTCTGATCATGGGTGTCGTAGCGGTACATTCAGCCGGTCCTGCTGCTAGGGGATTGGCGAAGCGTCAGGGGGCACCATAACGCCCCGCGATATTCTATGAAAGAATAAATATTCATATTTTTTATACGTAAAGACATATAAAGCGTCAAGAGGGTCTCCCACCTGATCAGAACTGCACCCTGAGCCACTGGCGGCGCTGCCAAATCGCGGCAAACCACAGCGAGTTCAAGCAACGGTAGCCAAGCTGCACCCACCAGATACCCAGCAGCCCTTGCTCCATGGCCACGCCGACCCACCAGGCCAGAGGCAGGAAGACCAGCCACTGCAGGCTGAGGGTGGTCGTCATCACGGTACGGTTGGCCCCGGCGCCCAGCAGTGCCTGTCCCAATACCAGGGCAGCAGCATCCAGCACGATCATCACGGCAGTCAACTGCAGCGGCAGCCGGGCCAGGGCGATCAGCTCGGGGTCATGCAGGAACAACCCCAGGACATGCTCGGGCCATAGCATCATGGGCAGCGCCAGTGACGCCAGGCACAGCCAGGCCAGACGCACAACGTCCCAGCCCCAGCGATGCGCCTCACCATGGGCTTGTTCACCGAGCGACTGGCCCACCAGGCTCATCGCGGCCATGCCCAGCCCCACACCGGGCAGGATCAGCAGCAGCGACAGGTTCACCAGCACGTGGCCCACCGCCACGCTGGCGGTATCGATCTGGCCCAGGATCCAGAACAGTACGGCGTAACCGGCAGCGAACCATAGCTGCTGAAAGGAGTGCGGCGTGGCCAGGCGCAGGGTCGTCAGCAGCGTGGGACGTTCCGGCAGACGCGTCATGAAACCGCAGGCGACGGCATGACGGGTGCTGATCCAGGCCCACAGACCGAGCCCGGCGAGCAGCGAAAGGGAGGTTCCCGCGCCAGCGCCTGCCGCCCCCATGGCGGGCAGCCCGAGGTAGCCGAAGATCAGACAGATGCTGGCGAGCACGTTGACGACGTGCATCACCAGCATGATGCGCAGGTAGAAGCCGCTCTGCTGGATACCGTTCCAATAGCCGCGAAAGCAGAAGATCATCGCCACGGCGGCGAGCGACAGCACTCGCCAGCGGAAGTACTCCACCGCGACGTCGGTGACCTCGGCGCTGGGGTTGAGCCATCCCAGCAGCCATGGCGCCTGCCACAGGCAGAGCAGGGTAACGGGCAGCGACACGAGCAGGGCAATCGCAAGCCCGGCATTGAGCGGCAGGGCACGCTGGTGCCAGGCCTGTTCGCCGTGCCGCCAGGCGGTCTGTGCCTGCACCCCCGACGAAAGCCCGAACACCAGCGCGGTGATCAGGAACATGGCGTAGCCACCGATACCCACGCCGGCCAGCGGCACTTCGCCGAGCGAGCCGACCAGGGCCGCATCGATCAGATTGATCAGGCTCTGGGTGACCATGGCGGCGATGATCGGCAGAGCGAGGCGCAGGATTCTCCGGCGGCGAATGGAGTCGGGTAACATCCGTACTATCGGTTCGCGTACTATCGGTTCGTCTGAAAAACGCCCGTGCCGGTGGCACGGGCGGCGTCGAATGGCGACATATCAAGCCGGATCGTAGGAGAGCACCGGCGACAGCCAGCGCTCCATCTCCGCAAGCGTCATGCCCTTGCGCTCGGCCAGCGCCTCGACCTGGTCGCGGGTGATCTTGCCGGTCGAGAAGTACTTCGACTGCGGATGAGAGAAATACCACCCCGAGACTGCCGCGGCCGGCCACATGGCGAAGTTCTCGGTCAGCTCGATGCCGGCGTTCGCCGTGGCATCGAGCAGACGGAACAAGGTGCGCTTCTCGTGTGGTCGGGGCAGGCGGGGTAGCCCGGCGCCGGCCGGATACCCTGGTACTTCTCGGCGATCAGCGAATCGTTGTCCAGCGTCTCGTCGGGCACGTAGCCCCAGAACTCCTTGCGCACCCGCTCGTGCATGCGCTCGGCGAAGGCCTCGGCCAGGCGGTCGGTGAGGGCCTGGACCATGATCGCGTTGTAGTCGTCGCCGGCGGCCTTGTAGCGCTCGGCCAAGGCTTCGACGCCATGGCCGGTGGTCACGGCAAAGCCGCCGATCCAGTCAGGCTTGCCGCTCTCCTTGGGCGCGACGAAATCCGCCAGGCTGTAGCAGACGCCATCGCGATTTTTCGTGGTCTGCTGGCGAATGTGATGCAGCCGCTCGATGACTTGGGTGCGCGACTCGTCGGCATACACTTCGATGACGTCGTCATCGACGCTGTTGGCCGGCCACAGGCCGATCACGCCGCGCGCCTCGACGCGCTTCTCGTCGATCAGCTTGCGCAGCATCTGCTGGGCATCGGCAAACAGGTTGCGTGCTGCCTCGCCGACCACCGCGTCGTCGAGAATCTTCGGATATTTGCCCGCCAGCTCCCAGCTCATGAAGAAGGGCGTCCAGTCGATACGCTCAAGCAGCTCTTCGATGTCGTAGCAATCGAACACACGCAGGCCGGTGACGGCGGGCTTGGGCGGGGTATAGCCGTCCCAGTCGATGGGCAGCTTGCGCTGACGTGCCTCGGCGTAGCTCAGGTCGGCCGCCTTGGGTCGACGCTTCGCATTGCGGTCGCGCACCTGCTCGTATTCAGCCTTGATCTCGGCCACGTAGGTGGGCTTGAGCGTGGGCGAGAGCAGCTTGCCGGCCACGCCGACTGCACGCGAGGCGTCGGCCACGTAAATCACTGGCTCGTCGTACTGCGGTTCGACCTTTACCGCGGTGTGCGCCTTGGAAGTGGTGGCGCCGCCGATCAGCAGCGGCAGCTTGAAGCCCTGGCGCTGCATCTCCTTGGCCACGTGGACCATCTCGTCCAGCGATGGAGTGATGAGCCCCGAGAGGCCGATGATGTCGGCGTTTACCTCGCGGGCCGTCTGCAGGATCTTTTCCGCCGGCACCATCACGCCGAGGTCGACCACTTCGTAGTTGTTGCACTGCAGGACCACGCCGACGATGTTCTTGCCGATGTCGTGCACGTCGCCCTTGACCGTGGCCATCACGATCTTGCCCTTGGCCTGGGTGTCAGCACTCTTTTCCGCCTCGATGAAGGGAATGAGGTAGGCCACCGCCTGCTTCATGACCCGCGCCGACTTGACCACCTGGGGCAGGAACATCTTGCCGGCGCCGAACAGATCGCCGACCACGTTCATGCCGTCCATCAGCGGTCCTTCGATCACCTCGATGGGGCGGTTGGCCTGCTGGCGGGCTTCCTCGGTGTCGTCCTCGATGTAGGCCGTCACCCCCTTCACCAGGGCATGCTCGATGCGCTTGTTGACCGGCCAGGAGCGCCACTCAAGGTCCTCCTTCCTGGCCGCGCCACTGCCGTCGCCCTTGTACTTCTCGGCCAGATCGACCAGCCGCTCGGTGGAGTCGCTGCGGCGATTGAGCACCACGTCCTCGACCGCCTCGCGCAGCTCCTCCGGCAGGTCGTCGTAGACCGCCAACTGGCCGGCGTTGACGATACCCATGGTCAGCCCGGCACGGATCGCATGGTAGAGGAAGACCGAGTGGATCGCCTCACGTACCGGGTTGTTGCCACGGAAGGAGAACGACACGTTGGAGACGCCGCCAGAGACCATGGCGTGGGGCAGGTGCTCGCGAATCCAGCGAGTGGCCTCGATGAAGTCGACGGCGTAGTTGTCGTGCTCCTCGATGCCGGTGGCGATGGCGAAGATGTTGGGGTCGAAGATGATGTCTTCCGGCGGTAAGCCGACTCGTTCGACCAGCAGCTCGTAGGCACGCTGGCAGATCTCGGTCTTGCGCGCGAAGGTATCGGCCTGGCCGGCCTCGTCGAAGGCCATCACCACCACGGCGGCGCCGTAGCGGCGGCACAGGCTGGCCTGTTCGAGGAAGGATGCCTCGCCCTCCTTGAGCGAGATGGAGTTGACCACCGCCTTGCCCTGCACGCACTTGAGCCCGGCCTCGATGATCTCCCATTTGGAGGAGTCGATCATGATCGGCACGCGGGCGATGTCGGGCTCACCGGCGATCAGGTTGAGGAAGCGCACCATCGCCTCCTGGGACTCGAGCATGCCCTCGTCCATGTTGATGTCGATGACCTGCGCGCCGTTTTCGACCTGCTCGAGGGCCACCTCCAGCGCCGTGGTGTAGTCCTCTTCTACGATCAGCCGCTTGAAGCGCGCCGAGCCGGTGACGTTGGTGCGCTCGCCGACGTTGACGAACAGCGAATCCTTCTCGATGTTGAACGGCTCGAGGCCGGAGAGGCGACAGGCGCGCGGGCGCTCGGGCACCTGGCGCGGCGTCAGACCCTGGATGGCAGCATGAATCGCGGCGATGTGCTCGGGGTCGAACCGCAGCAGCCGCCGATGATGTTGACCAGGCCGCTTTGGGCAAACTCGGCGACGATGGCCGCCATCTCCTCCGGCGTCTGGTCGTACTCGCCGAATTCGTTGGGCAAACCGGCGTTGGGGTGCGCCGAGACGAAGGTATCGGCCTTGTTCGAGAGTTCCTCGAGATAGGGGCGCAGCTCTTCGGCACCCAGCGCACAGTTGAGGCCGATGGAGAGCGGCTGGGCGTGGCGCACCGAATTCCAGAAGGCTTCCGTGGTCTGGCCGGAGAGGGTGCGCCCCGAGGCGTCGGTGATGGTGCCCGAAATCATGACCGGCAGGCGTTCGCCACGCGCTTCGAACAGGGTCTCCAGGGCGAAGATGGCCGCCTTGGCGTTGAGGGTGTCGAAGATCGTCTCGATCAGGATCAGGTCGGCACCGCCCTCGATCAGCGCTTCGGCCGCCTCGTAGTAGTTGTCGCGCAGCTCATCGAAAGTGACGTTGCGCTTGGCCGGGTCGTTGACGTCCGGTGACAGCGAGGCGGTGCGCGAAGTCGGTCCCAGCACGCCGGCCACGTAGCGCGGCACCCCGGTTTCGGCTGCCACGGCGTCGCACACCTCGCGGGCCAGGCGCGCCGACTCGCGGTTGAGTTCTGGCACCAGCGCTTCCATGCCGTAGTCGGCCTGGGAAAGGCGGGTGCTGTTGAACGTGTTGGTCTCGATGATGTCGGCGCCGGCCTCGAGATACTGGCGATGAATCCGCGTGACCAGTTCGGGGCAGGTCAGCGCCAGCAGGTCGTTGTTGCCCTTGAGGTCGGAGGGCCAATCGCTGAAGCGCTCGCCGCGGAAGTCGGCTTCGTCGAGCCGGGCATTCTGCAACATGGTGCCCATGCCGCCATCCAGCATGAGGATGCGCTCGCCGAGACGCTCGGTGAGGGTGGCGGTCAGTGCAGAGGGTACGGCGGCCATGGGTCGGGTCTATCTCCAGCGAAGTCACGTCCAGGGTTTGGGGCCGCCCGCGGATTCTTGTGGGCTACGGGCGTAGGCGGTCATGTCGGCCCGACATGGTAGCAAAACCAGCGCCTTGAGGGCAGGGCTGGTCAAAAACCGAGCAAAACAGTCGGGATTGTCTCGAAGCAGGCTTTTGCTTACCATAATGGCATGTCACCTATGGCCGGTCCGCGCGACCGTGCCCGACCAGCGAGAACACCATGAGCGAGATCATCCAGATTACCGACAGCGCCCAGGACTACCTCGCCGAGCTGCTCGAGAAGCAGAACGTCGAAGGGATCGCCGTGCGCATCTTCATCACTCAGCCGGGTACGCCCTATGCCGAGACCTGCCTGGCCTACTGTCGGCCTGGCGAGGAGGAGCCCACCGACCAGCGACTGGAGCTCGAGAAGATCGTCGTACTGGTCGACAAGAACAGCATTCCCTTCCTCGAGGAGGCGGTAGTCGACTTCAATGCCGATCGCATGGGCGGCCAGCTCACCATCAAGGCGCCCAATGCCAAGATGCCCAAGGTCAACGCCGACAGTCCGCTCGAGGATCGCGTCAACTACATCCTCTACAGCGAAATCAATCCCGGCCTGGCTGCCCACGGCGGCGAGATCAAGCTGGTCGAGCTGACCGAGGATCAGGTGGCGGTGCTTGCCTTCGGCGGCGGCTGCCAGGGCTGCGCCGCGGTCGACCTGACCCTCAAGGAGGGTGTGGAGAAGACCCTGATGGAGCGTATCCCTGAGCTGGCCGGCATCCGCGACGTGACCGACCACACGGATACCACCAACGCCTACTATCGCTGACATTCGAAACGGCGAGCCGCATTTCGCGGCATCGCCGTGGTTCGTACAGGGTGCACCCGCCCGCAAGGGCGCCGGGCATTCAGCGGACGCTCTCGGAAGGCTCCACTTTGGAGCCTTCCTGCGTTTCGGCTCCCCGTTCCGCACGGCGTGAGGGCTTTCCTTCCTCGTCAGGCTGCCAGGTACGCCGCATCAGCTCCGCTTCCAGTGTGCGCAGGCGTGCCGCCTGCTCGTCGATGTGGCGTTTCTGGTCCTCGATGCGGGCCTGCAGCAGCGACTGCTCGTGGCGCAGGGTATCGATGCGCTCTTCGGCACGGCTCCTGGCCCACTGGGTCTCGCGATGCTGCTTTTCCTCCTTGGCCAGCGCCGCCTGGGTCTCGTGCAGCTGCCGCTGCATGTTCTCCTGGCGCTTCTCGAGTTGCGCCACCGTGGCGTCGTGTCGCTTCTCTGCCGACATTCGCTCCTGACGCGCCTCGTCGAGCAGGCTCATCAGGCGCGCCTCGGCAGCCTCGTGGCGCTGCTCTTCCTGGTTCAGGCGCGCCAGTTGCTGGGCGTCACGGTCGGCCAACGCCTGCTGGTGCGCCTGCATCTGCTGCTCATTCTCTCGCTGCAACTTGTCGAGCTGCTGCAGGGTTCGACTCAGGCGCTGTTCCAGTTGGCGTGAGCGCTCCTGCCACTGGTCGCGCTCGCTCTCGACCTTCGCCAGCGCGGCACTGCGCTGCTCGAGCCGTTGCTCCGTGCCCGCCAGGTGCGCCGACAGAGCGGCTTCGCGCTGCTCGGCATTTTCCACCTGGCGCTGCGCCTCCTGCATGGCAGCCTGCACATCCGCCACACGGCGATCGGCCTCTTCGCGGTAGCCCGACAGCGCCTCTCCAGCGGCCTCCTGAGCCTTGTGCCACAAGCTTTCCGCCAATCTCAGTACCGGTTCCGGCATTGCCTGGGAAGCGGGCAGGTCGCGGCTGGCTTCGCGCTGAAACCGCCACTCCCTCAGGTGATCGCTGATGGTGGTGAAGCTGCCGGTTCCCAGCACGTCGCGAATTTTCTGAACGCTGGGCGCTTCCCCCTTGGCCAGCAGGGTCTCGATGGCCTGCTGGACGTCCACGTACTGCACACCGCTGCGTGCCATGACGGTCTCCTTGTGTGGTGGCTGATCCTTGCGTCACGCGGCAGGCGTCGCTTGTTGTTACCGTTCCATGCGCCCGCTCGGATACCTAAGCATAGCGACTTTCGTCCAAGGCGGAAAGATAATTACATTAAACGTAATTACGTAATTTACATAATGAAAAACGATAGAAATTCAAGATTACCTGTCTTATCTTGAATTTTTAGCCACTACACGGGACACTTCCACACAGAGACGACAAGCGCGGCGCAGGGCAGACGACACGAGCGATGCACGAACGAGAGTTACACGAGCAAGATCTGCACGAAGAGGGCGGCAGCGACGCCACTATGCACCAGAGCGAGGAACGGAACCCGGCTCGCCATGTAGCAGGAGGCGATCCCATTCCGTCGGCTGCGGTGATGGCCAACGCGAATAGCGCTGCTCGTATCGCGGCCAGCAGCGATGCCGAGGCCGTGGCCCTGTGGCTTGCCGAGTTCCGTGCCAGCCCACAAACTCTGCGGGCCTATCGCCGGGAAGCCGAGCGACTGTTGCTGTGGCTGGAGCATCAGGGCCGGGACCTGGGGCAATTGCGCCGCCAGGACCTGGATACCTTTGAAGCCTTCCTGGCTTCGCCCGCGCCGCGCCACCTCTGGGTGGGGCCGCCACGACCTCGACACGCACCGGATTGGCGGCCGTTTCGCGGACCGCTGTCACCGGCCAGCCGCAGGCAGAGCCTGGTGATCCTGCAAGGCATGTTTGCCTGGCTGGTCGAGGCAGGGTGGGTTGCACACAACCCGTTCCGCTTGATGCGCGACAAGCGCCGCCGCCTCGACAATCGGCGCGCGGGTGTCGATCGCTACCTGGAGCGCCCGCTGTGGGAGTGGCTGTGGCAGTGGCTCACCCGCCCCCTGGAAGATGGCGCCAACGCTCGCGAGCGTTATCTATGGCAGCGTCGGCGCGTGATATTCGGCTTCGCTTACCTGCTGGCACCGCGTATCGGCGAGATGGCCGGCGCCGAGATGGGCGACTTCTTTCAGCGCGAAGGGCGCTGGTGGTGGCGCGTAGTGGGGAAGGGCGACAAGGCTGCCCGGATACCGGTGCCCGACGACATGCTGGTCCTGCTGCGCGAGTGGCGGCGTGAACTCGACTTATCCGCCGAGCCTGCGCCCGGGGAGGTAGGCCCCGTGCTGCGCGGCCTGGACGGCCAGCGTGGCCTGGGCGACAACCAGCTTTACCGCCTGATACGCGACACCTTTCGCCAGGCCGCCTCGGTCCTGGAAACCGAGGCCGGCGATACGGCGACGGCACAGGTGGCGCGGCTGCGCAGCGCCACGCCTCACTGGCTACGCCATACCGCGCTCACGCATCAGGCCCAAGCCGGCGTGGAGCTGCGCTACCTGGCCAGCACCGCCCGCCATGCCGACTGGACACCACCGCACAATACCTCCATACCGAAGATGAGGAGTGGCATCGCCAACAGTCGGCCCATGGATTGCCCGGCAGGGCGGCCGAACCGGTATAATGGTGGACAAGCCAATACGGGAGACGACATGACTACCGAAGCCACGGCCGAACAGGCCCAGCAGGCGCTGCTGGAAGAGTTCGAGATGTTCGATAACTGGATGGATCGCTACCAGTACATCATCGACATGGGCAAGCAGCTGCCGGCGTTTCCGGAAGAGTGGAAGACCCCGGAGCGCAAGATCCAAGGCTGCCAGTCGAACGTCTGGATACACCACTGTCGCGAAGGTGACGTACTGCACTTCGATGCGATATCGGATGCAGCCATCGTCTCCGGCCTGATCGCGGTACTGATGCGCATCTACAACGATCGGCCTGCCACCGAGATTCGCGATACCAGCCCGCATTTCCTTGAGGACCTGGGGCTGGACAAGCACCTTTCGCCGACGCGCAGCAACGGGCTGCATGCCATGCTCGGCAAGATCTACGAGGTTGCCGAGAAAGAGGTCGCCTCGGCCTGACGCCGGCCCGGTGTGAGCGCGACGACATGGCGTCGACGCTCACGCTCGAGAATACGCTCGCTATCCAGGCTGGCAATCGAGACATCCCGCGCCACAGGGATTTCACCCGACAGCTGCAGCGCCTGGTAGCGACCGCAGCAAACGCGCAGGAAAGAGGCGAAGTTGGCAGGATCGTGCCCAGCCTCCGCGCACTCCCGCGAAAGCTTCGCCACCAGTTGGCTCAAGGTAAGCCCGTCGCGCCGGCCGATCTCTTCCAGTATCGCCCAGAAGAAGCGCTCCAGGCGCACGCTGGTGGAGACTCCGTCGAGGCGCATGGAGCGCGTCTGGGGCTCCCAGAGCTGCGGTTCGGCACCGATGAAAAGCCTGCACATACCTTTCCTCCCTTGCTGGCCCGGTCGACCTCTTCATCATGGTGTCAGGCACGAGCCAGGGCAAGGCGGTGTCGCGGGGAGCCTAATGTTCGATTCGGGTACCCAGCACGGCCAGGAACTGGGCCAGCCATGCAGGATGGGCGGGCCAGGCCGGGGCGGTGACCAGCTTGCCGTCGGTGACCGCATCGTCCACCGCGATGTCGGCATAGCGTCCGCCGGCCAGCTCCACCTCGGGACGGCAGGCAGGGTAGGCCGAGCAGGTACGCCCCTCCAGCACCCGGGCAGCCGCCAGCAGCTGGGCACCATGACAGATCGCCGCCACCGGCTTGTCGGCCTCGAAGAAATGACGCACCAGGCCAATGACCTTATCGTTCAGGCGCAGGTATTCCGGTGCGCGTCCGCCGGCGATGACCAGACCGTCATAATCGGCCGGATCCACTGCGGCAAACTCCGCGTTGAGGGTGAAGCGATGACCCGGCTTCTCGCTATAGGTCTGGTCCCCTTCGAAATCATGAATGGCGGTGGCAATGCTGTCACCGGCCCGCTTGTCGGGACACACGGCGTCGACGCGATGCCCCACGGCCTGGAGGGCCTGGAACGGCACCATGGTCTCGTAGTCTTCGGCAAAGTCGCCGCACAGCAAGAGCAGTCGCTTGGCAGGCATGGCGTGTCTCCTCATCGACTCGTTGTGGTGGGTATGCCACGGATCAGTCTGTCACCGATGAGTCGGAGGAGGGTGGTAGCGGGCTACTACAGGCGCCTGGTCTCGGCGCCCTGGCCTGCGCCATGGTGATGGCGACAGCGGAAATGCTCGTCGAGTTCGGGATCTTCGCGGCAGAGCCGCTCGCTGGGTCCGCCGGGTACGGGATCGATGCCCCCGCCACTACCCGGATGGCAGCGAGCGATGCGCTTGGCGGCGAGCCAGCCGCCGCGCAGCGGGCCATGGACCTGAATGGCTTCCACCGTGTAGTGCGAGCAGCTGGGCCAGAAGCGGCAGCGTGGGCCCAGCAGGGGGCTTATCACCAGTTGGTAGAGCCTGACCAGGCCGATCATCGCGAGCCCAAGCGCGCCGCGTAGCAATCGGCCAAGGCGGGCGAGCCAGGCCGCCAGGCAGGGCATGGCTCAGCGCCCCTCCGCCGGATTGCGGTAGAGGATTTCCGGGTCGATCAACGGCTCGCTGGTGATGCGCGCCTCGCCGTTTTCAAGGGCTACGTAGAAACAGCTGCGCCGCCCGGTATGGCATGCGGGGCCGGTCTGTTCGACCTGCAACAGCAGCGTGTCGCCGTCACAATCGAGGCTGGCTCCGCGCAGATGCTGCTGCTGGCCCGAGGATTCTCCCTTGCGCCACAGCTTGCCGCGAGAGCGCGACCAGTAGCAGACACGCCCGGTGGCGAGGGTCTCTTCCAGCGCCTCACGGTTCATCCAGGCCATCATCAGCACTTCGCCGCTGTCATGCTGCTGGGCGATGGCGGGAATCAGGCCATCGCCGTTGAAACGCGCGGCCTCGAGCACCTCGGCTAGCGGCACACGGGAGTCGAGCTCGGCACGCTCGAGTTGCTTGAAGGTATCGGTCATGGCATATCCGTCGCGTAGTTTCAGGCACGCACCGCCGCATTCAGGCAGGCGTCACAACTGCCCAGCAGCTCGATGGTCTGACGCTCGACGCGAAAGCCCAAGGTGCGTGCCTGGGCGCTGAGTTGAGCGTTGACGTCATCCAGATGCAGCTCCTCGACACGCCCGCAGTGGCGGCAGATCAAGAGCTGGAAGCCATGTGCATGCTCGGGGCAGGGACAGGCGACATAGGCATTGAGCGACTCGATGCGATGCACCAGCCCTTGCTCGATGAGGAAATCGAGCGCTCGATAAATCGTCGGCGGGCGGGCTGCCGCATGCTCGACGGCGAGCCGATCGAGCAGTTCATAGGCTTTCAGGCCCCCGCTGGCCCCGGCAATCATCTCGAGCACACGGCGTCGGATCGGGGTGAAGCGAACCCGCGCTGCTGACATTGTCTCTCGGCCTGCGCAAGCAGGGCAGTGGCGTCGGTCATGGGAGAACCGGTATCTCGGGAACAGAGTCCATTCTACGTGCTGACACAGGCCGGGGCCAGCTCGGGTTCAGGCAGGTCCTTGAGTTCACCACGACGGGAGAAATGGCGCTGAGCAAAGGCGACCCTCTCCTTGACGTTCAGGCGATCGGACTGTTTCTCCACCAGATCGAGGCGCGAGCGCAGCCCCTCGCCGTTAGCCATTTGAATGGCAAGCCCCGGACGGGCGTTGAGTTCAAGCAGCATAGGGCCCCGGTCACGGTCGATCACCATGTCGGTGCCCAGGTAGCCAAGCCCGGTCATTTCGTAACAGCTCGCCGCCAGCTCGAGCAGATTCGTCCAGTCGGGAATGCGCAGGCTGGCGAGCTCGTGGCCGGTATCCGGATGGTCGCGCCGGGAACGATCGAACTGAACGCCACGCACCGCTGTTCCCGTGGCAATATCGAGCCCGACGCCCACCGCCCCCTGGTGCAGGTTGGCCTTGCCATCGGAGGCTGCCGTCGACAGACGCATCATGGCCATGACCGGGTAACCGCGGAAGACGATCACGCGAATGTCGGGTACACCTTCATAGGTGTACTCGGAGAGCTTCTCGTCGAAGTTGATCAGCGCCTCGATCATCGCCACGTCGGGCGCGCCACCCAGGGAGTATAGCCCCGACAGGATGTTGGAGATATGGCGATGCAGATCCTCCAGGCTCAGCTTGGCACCGCTGGGTTTGACGAAGCCGTCATTGTCGACCCGCTCGATGACCAGGATGCCTTTGCCACCGCTGCCCTTGGCCGGCTTGATGGCAAAGCCGTTGTGCCCGGCGATCATGTTGCCCACCCGCTTGACCTCGAATTGGGTGGTCACGGTGCCGATCAGGGCAGGGGTGGTGATACCGTACTGCTCAGCCAGCAGCTTGGTCTTGAGCTTGTCGTCCACCAGCGGGTAGAGGCGTCGATTGTTATAACGCCCGATGTAACGAATGTTGCGCCGGTTCATGCCGATGATACCGCGACTCAGAAGCTGGCTCGGCCGTGCCCACATGATGTCAATCCTCGGTGACCGGTTTGAAGCGCCTCAGCTCGAGCAGGCGGTATCCCGTGTAGTTACCCAGCAGCAGGATCAAAGCCATGATGATGAGCTGTACGCCCAAAAAGTTGAAGGTGATATGGCGTATCCACGGGTTGTTCATGGCGAGATAAGCCAGTACGGCAGTAATGAGGCTTCCGCCGCCCTGAATCAAGACCTCCTTGGGACCTTCTTCTTCCCAGAGGATCGACATACGCTCGATGGTCCAGGCCAGAATGATCATCGGGAAGAAGGTGATCGTCAGGCCCGCATTGAGCCCCACCCGATAGGAGAGCACGGAGAAGATCGAGATGATGGCGATGACCGTGATGATCACCGCCGACACTCGCGCGACCAACAACAGGTTGAGATACGACAGGTAGTTACGTATTACCAGCCCCACCGAAACGATCAGCAGGAAGCCGATCAATCCAGTGGGCAGGGTCGTCTGGATGAAGGCCAGTGCGATCAACACGGGCATGAAGGTGCCCGAGGTCTTGATCCCGACGAGAATACGCAGGAACACTACCACCAGCGCCCCGATAGGAATCAGCAGGATGGTCTGGAACAGCGCCTGCTCCTCCAGCGGCAAGCTGTGGATCGAGAAGTTGAGCAGGGTGTCGTCGACCAGCTGGCTGCGTACCGCGGCCGCGGCGGGCTGGCTGCGCGAAAGCATGGAGAAGGTGACCCGCGAGTTGGTGCCGCCCTGTACCTCGAGCACTGCGCGGCCCCCGGTTTCCCACAGCAGCAGGTTTTCCGGCTGGCCCTGGTCGGCAGTGCGCGGGTTGAACAGCGCCCAGTTCTCCTCGTCCGCAAAGACCATGATCCATGACGTCAAGGTCTGGCGCCGACGCCCATCCTCGAGCACGAGCCCGCTCACTTCGCGCGCATGCACCCCGGCCTGGTTGAGCAGGCGCACCAGCAGGGGGGTGCGATCGAACTGGGTCAGCAGCAAGCGGGCGTTCTCGCCTTGACGCTCTGCGTCGAAATCGCGGATCAATTCCCGAGTGAAGGTATAGGGATCGGCACTGCGCGCCCAGGCACGTTCGATCACCTGGGCCGCCGCTGTGTCGTAAGGACGCTCCCAACTGACTTCACGCAGTGCCGGACGAGCGATCTGACGCTGTCGCCGGTCATCGGTCACCTGCATGCGCACGGAGTAATAAAGCTGCTGGCTGCCTGTTGCCCGTCGAATCGACCACTGCGCGCGACGACCGGTTTCGTCCTGCAGGAACGACAGCCCATAGCCCGGTGAGGCGGTATTCTCGGTCAGGATCCGGTAGCCGCGCTGATGCGAGGGCAATGCCAGCTCAACGCGCACAGGATCGCCCACGGCCGTGAAGTCGACGATGGCCTCGACCTCCCATACCTGGCGCTGCTCACCGGGGGTCCACGGCACTTCCATTTGGATATGGCGATGCAGGCTTGTGCCGATGCCGAGCGCCATCAGCAGGCCCACGATGAGATAGAAGGGCAGTCGTGACATTTCTCTTCCTTGCAGATAGGTCCTTTAGAGAGGTCCTTGCAGATAGGGCGATCAGGCTCGGTATCAGCCTTCTTCTTCATCCCTGTCGTTGACTTCGTCCTGCGGCGCCTCGGAGGCCGGACGTCCCCCTGGGAACTCTGGGCGTGGATGAATGTAGTTTTCCGCCACGTCGATCAAGGCGATGTCCATCAAGAAGCGACGTCCCAGCAGCACCGGATAGTTGAGATGAGTACGGTCGCTCAGGGTGAATTCTACTGTTTCACGAATGGGCCCAAGGGTCATCAATAGACTGACCACCGGACGCGATTCGCTGCCTGCGGCCTGCAGGATGCGGACCCGGCGCTCGACCGGGCGCTCGATCCATTCATCCCGGATATGCTCGACGAAGACATCATCGTCGGTAAGGCCCAGCTTGAAGCGTACCCAGTCCTCGCCATCGCGCTCGAAGCGCGTGATGTCCGTGGCCGACAGGGCAGAAGTGTTGGCCCCCGAATCCACCCGCGCGCGAAGATAAGTGCCGACATCAGGCAGCCCGATCCATTCAGCGCGACCGACCATTTCCTTGGCCGCAAGCGTTTCGCTGAGCTCAGTGTTGCACTCTGCGGGTACCAGCACCGGCTCGTCGCCACGACGCTGCTCCAGCCGCTCGATATCGCCACGCAGATGACGCAGCGTGACACCAGCGTCGCGCAACTCGGCGAGCAGCTCGGCCTGGTGACGGCCGTTGGCAGCGAGGGCGTCGGAGCGATCGCAGCTCTGGACGATCCGCTCCTCGAGCTGGCCGATGCGAGTCTCGAAGGCATCGGGACTCAATGTGGGTTCGGGCTCGGAATGAGAACCGGGCGTGAGGGCGCATCCGCTGATCAACAATGAACTCAGCAACCAGGGTATGGGTGCGGATAGCGTTCTCGGTCGCATGTGGGTCGACAGCCTCCGGTCGGGCTACGGGCTAGGCGCAGCGGCAGTGGGCTTGCTTGATGGGCTCGGGTTTCGTTGCTCGAAACATGACGGAGGATGATAAGGATTTCGAGGTGGCGTTGTCCAACGTCGCGACAGACATCCAATTTAACATAATATACATTATGCGAACTTTGATCCCAGCGAGGTTCTCCTGACATGCGCCGGGCTGACACGCCCGTGCAGGCACATGCACCACGTCCATACGAAGAACCCCGGCCAGTGCCAGGGTTCTCCATATCACCGCGAACCACCGAGGCCCGTCAAATCTCGTCGGGCGGCGCGTAGGAACCATCCTCGCGGTGCACTTCCTTGCCGGTGATCGGCGGCGTGAACACGCAAGCCAGGTGCATGGTCTTGTGAGCCCGCAGCAGATGCTCGTCGTGCTGGTCGAGTATGTAGATATCGCCGGGCTTGATCGGCCATATCTTGCCGTCGGCCAGAGTTTCCACTTCACCTTCACCTTCGATGCAGTACACCGACTCGTAGTGATGCTTGTAGTGGATATGCGTCTCGGTGCCTTCGTAGATCCGCGTGATGTGGAACGAGAAGCCGCCGCCGTCATTGGCGAGCACCAGGCGCGTACTGTCCCAGGTTCCGCTTTCCGACTTCACCAGCCGGTCCGTCTTGCGCGCTTCCTCGAGATTGCGAACGATCATCTTTCTCGTATCTCCGTTCAATCCATAGACCGGCCGGCTGCAGGCACAGCCGGCCGCTAGTTCGTCTGCGTAGGTTCGCGAACCTAGGCGACGACCTCCTTGACGCTCTCCTCGAGGATATCCAGCCCCTTGAGCAGGTCCTCGTCGGGAATGGTCAAGGGGCACAGGCACTTCACCACTTCGCCAGCCTGACCGCTGGTCTCGATCACCAGACCTTTCTCGAAAGCCTTGGCGGTAATCTTGTCGGCCAGTTCGCCGCTGCCCACGTCGATGCCGCGCATCAGGCCGCGGCCACGCTCGGAAGCCGGCACGCCCTGTTCGCTGATCCAGGCCGCGATCTTCTGGAAGCGATCCTCGACTACCCTGCCCTTGCGCTGGACATCACGCTCGAAGGTATCGTCCCGCCAGTACTGTCGCATGGCGGCAGCGGCCGTGGCAAAGGCCAGGTTGAAGCCGCGGAAGGTGCCGTTGTATTGGCCGGGCTTCCACTTGTCCAGATCGGGGCGCATCAGCACGTGAGCGAACGGCAAGCCAAAGCCGGACAGCGACTTGGAGTTGGTGACGATGTCGGGCTTGATACCGGCGTGCTCGAAGCTGAAGAACTTGCCGGTGCGGCCACAGCCGGCCTGGATGTCGTCGACGATCAGCAGGATATCGTTGTCGCGGCAGATCCGCTCCAGGCGCTTGAGCCATTCGAGCCCGGCCACGTTGATACCGCCCTCGCCCTGCACGGTCTCGACAATGACTGCTGCCGGCAGGTCCAGGCCGCTGGAGTTGTCGCCCAACAGCTTCTCGAAGTAGTCCAGGCTGTCGGCGTTCTTGCCCAGATAACCGTCATACGGCATGAAGGCGCTGCCCTGTAGCGGAATGCCACCGGTGGCTTCACGGAACTTGCGGTTGCCGGTGGTGGCAAGCGCGCCCATGGTCACGCCATGAAAGCCATTGGTGAAGGTGACGATGTTGTGTCGCCCCTGGGCCACTCGGGCCAGGCGAATCGCGGCCTCTACGGCGTTGGTGCCGGTCGGTCCCGGCAGGTGCACCTTGTACTCCAGGCCACGTGGCTTGAGGATCACCTCCTCCAGCGTTTCCAGATAATCCCGCTTGGCGGCGGTCCAGAAGTCGAGGCCGTGGACGATGCCGTCGCTGTCCAGGTAGTCAAGCAAAGCCTGCTTGAGATGCGGATTGTTGTGGCCGTAGTTGAGGGTGCCGGCACCGGCCAGGAAATCGATGTACTCCCGCCCTTCTTCATCGGTCAGGCGAGCGTTCTTGGCCTTGGTGAACACCACCGGGAAAGAACGGGAGTAGGTCCGGACGTTGGATTCGAGACGTTCGAGTGTCTGGGTCTGCATGTCGACCTCCTGTCGGGATAATCGGACGAAGGGAAGCATGGACGGCCGTTGGGTTCGGCCATCCCGCGATTCGGATGGGATTTAGATGCGGCGCGTGTCGAAGGGGCCGATACGCACGAGATTCTCGGGATCGTGTTCACCGCCGAGTTGATCCGTGGAGAAGTATTCACGGCTGTTGAGGGGAGCCTGCCAGCGATCGGCGAGGCGGCGGAAGAGCCCCCAGGACGCCTGGTTATCAGGTGTGATGGTGGTTTCCAGGTGATGAACCTCGGCCAGCTCAGGGCGGCTCATGACGGCCTCGACCAGGCGCCGGGCCAGGCCGGTGCCGCGGGCTTTCTCACCCACCGCGACCTGCCACAGGAAGTAGGTATCCGGGGCATTGCTCTTCACGTAGCCGGATACGAAACCGACGATTTCGCCCTCTTCGTCGGTGGCAACGGCACAGGTATTGCGGAACTGCGTAGCCAGCAGCAGGTAGGCGTAGGCGGAATTGACGTCGAGCGGGGGGCAGGACTTGACCAGTTCATAGATTCCCCAGCCGTCGTCTGGGTTGGGCTTGCGAATGAACAGTGGCGAGGCATCACTACCAACCACGGCGTCGGCCACACTGGGGCGAGCCAGGTCGGCGGAGGGCGTAAAAGGCTGCGGTGTCACGTTCATGGTAAGGCTTCGCTGTAGCGATGTTGCGGATAATGATAACAGGGCTTGCCGGCAAATCAAAATTGGAGTTATGGCTACGCCACAATTGCATAACAAAAAATTATCATCGCTGACGGAAAGCCACGCAATTCACCACCACCTCCCCGCCTTGTTCGTCCTTGAAGCTTGTTCTTCCCTGAAGGAAGCGGTATTCGAATGACCATTCACCCGAATGAGTCTAGTCCAGGATGGCACGGCAGGCAGGGCCTGAAACGACATCGGGCCACCTGATGGTGGCCCGATGAAAGTAGGCGGCTCGACGCGCCGTTCAGTGACGCGACAGCGTACGCATGGTGACGAACTCTTCGGCAGCCGTTGGATGGATGCCAACCGTGGCATCGAAGTCCGCCTTGGTCAGGCCGGCCCTCACGGCGATGGCGATGCCCTGGATCAGCTCACCGGCCTCCTCTCCCACCATATGGGCGCCAACCACCACATCGCTGGCATCGTCGACGATCAGCTTCATCAGGCAGCGCTCCTGGCTGCCGGAAAGCGTGTGTTTCATGGGACGGAAATCGGTGCGGTAGACACGAATGGCTTCGTATTGCTTGCGCGCCTGCTCTTCCGATAGCCCCACCGTTCCGATGTTGGGGTGGCAAAAGACCGCGGTGGCAATGTTGCGGTAATCCATCGGCGCCGGTCTTGCATCGCTGAAATGCTGCTGCACCAAGTGCATCGCTTCCGCCAGGGCCACGGGCGTCAACTCCGGCCCGCCGGTGACATCGCCCAGTGCCAGGATAGATGGCACTGACGTCTCGAAGCGATCGTTCACCTTGACGGTACCGTCGGCATTGAGTTCGACGTTCAGAGCATCGAGTCCGAGCCCCTCGAGATTGGGTTTACGACCGGTCGCCGCCAGCACGGTATCCACTGCAAGCGTCTCGCCGTTGGTCAGCGTCACTCTCAAGCCGTCCTCGACCTTGTCGATGCGCTCGATGTTAGTCTCGAAGTGCAGATTGACCCCCTTGATGGCCATCTGCTCCCGGGTAAATTCACGAACTTCACGGTCGAAGCCACGCAGGAACAACTCGCCGCGATAGACCAGGTGGGCTTCGCTTCCCAGCCCATTGAAGATGCTGGCAAACTCCACGGCGATGTAGCCGCCACCGAGGACCAGGAAGCGTCGCGGCATACGCTCCAGATCGAACACTTCGTTGGAGGTCACGGCCAGCTCACGGCCAGGAAAGTCGGGGATCCAGGGCCAGCCACCGACGGCGACCAGAATCTTGGCGGCGGAGAAGCGCTGTCCGGCGACCTCGACGCAATGGGCATCTACCACGCTTGCCCGGCCATTGATCAGGCGCACTCCGGCATTCTCCAGTAGACGCCCGTAAATCTCGTTGAGCCGTGAGATCTCGCGAACCTTGTTGTCACGTAGCGTTGCCCAATCGAAGCGCGGCGCTTCGGGCAATTCCCAACCGAAGCCACGAGCATCCAGGAAGGCATCGTGGAAATGCGCGGCATAGGAGTAGAGCTTCTTGGGAACGCAGCCTACATTGACACAAGTACCCCTAGATAGCGATCCTCGGCGACGGCCACCCGGGCGCCTGTCGCCGCGGCGGTGCGGGCGGCACGGACCCCACCGGAGCCGGCGCCAATGACGAACAGGTCATAGTCGAAATCAGACACTCGATTCTCCTCGTCTTGCCGGGCCATGGATGACAGGACCGGTCCAATCGGGCGATTTTACCAGTGCCATGCCGGTGTGTAGAGCCGGCCCTCTCCGCCGCAGCCGGTTGACCGCCAGGGCATGCGGCGGTAAAAGAGGCGCTCCATCCAACCCTCCCCCTGGCCAACGGACCTCATCATGGACAAGGAAATAGCGACCCTGCTCGACAATAACCGCGCATGGGCAGAGCGGATGTGCGAGGAGGACGCAGACTATTTCACACGTCTGTCGCGCCAGCAGAATCCCGATTATCTCTGGATCGGTTGTTCGGATAGCCGCGTGCCGGCCAACCAGATCGTGTCGCTGCCGCCGGGGGAGGTCTTCGTTCACCGTAACGTCGCCAACCTGCTGCATCACAACGATATGAACGCCCTCTCGGTGGTGCAGTATGCCGTCGATGTACTCAAGGTCAGGCACATCATGGTGGTGGGACATTACGGCTGCGGCGGGGTGCGTGCGGCCGTGGCCGGTGGCGAATGCGGCATGGTGGATTACTGGCTGCATTCGGTGCGCGAACTCTACAGTCTTCACCGCCCTGCCCTCGCCGGGCTTACCCTCGAGCAGCAGATCGACCGCATGTGCGAATTGAACGTGCGGGCCCAGGTCAACAACCTGTGTCGCACCAAGATCGTCCAGCTCGCCTGGCAACGCGGCCAACCCTTGTCCGTCCATGGCTGGATCTATGGACTCGGTGATGGCCGGATCACCGATCTCGACTGCACCGTGAAGGGGCTGGATCAGGTGGCTACGCTTTATCGTATCGATCGCATCGAAGCGACGCCCGATGCCTGCTGAGCCGGGTCGCCGCCACGCCACCTCATACTGCAAGCGACATTCAGCGCTGGGAACATGACATGTCCGACCCACTTGCCGCGCTTCAGCGCGAACATCTTCAGCACCTCGAACGCTACTATGCCGAAACACTGGCCGCCCTCGGCTACGACGGCGTACTGATTTACAGCGGCCGGCCAACCCTTCACTTCGGCGACGATCAGTACGCCAGCTTTTGCAGCTATGGCCATTTTCAGCACTGGACGGGACAATCCGGACTCGCCCACAGCTGGCTGTTGGTCCAACCGGGCCAACCGACCCGCTGCTTCTTTCATGCGCCGGACGACTTCTGGCACCTGCCGCCCCAGTTGCCCGACCAGGCATGGACCGAGCATCTCGAGGTCGCGGTGGTGCGCGACGCCACACCACCGCGACTCGGCGCGGGCCGCTTCGCCGTGATCGGCGACGTCGATCGCGCAACCGCCCAGGCCCTTGGAGTCCACGCCCCTGGAGTAGAGTGCAACCCAGCGGACCTGCTGGCCGCCCTCGACGAGGGCCGCTTGCGCAAGAGCGCGTACGAGATCGCCTGCCTCAACGAGGCCAATCGTATGGCCATGCTCGGCCATCGCGCTGCGCATGAGGCCTTTCTCGCAGGCGGCAGCGAACTCGATATCCAGCTCGCCTATCTGCAGGCCTCACGCCAGCGCGAAAGTGAGCTGCCTTATGGCAACATCGTCGGGATCGGTCCTCATGCCGCAGTGCTGCACTACCAGCATTACGATAGTGAACCACCGCGCTCCCGCCCCAGCCTGCTGGTGGATGCGGGGCATCGCTTTCGCGGTTACTGTGCCGACATCACCCGCACCTGGCCGGGAACCGACACCGACCCGCTCTTCGCCGACCTGATCGCAGGCATGCACGACATCAAGCAGCGCCTCGTTGCAGCAGTGGCACCAGGCATCGAGTTCGTTGCCTTGCACGAGCGGATGCACCACCTGCTCGGCGAACTGCTGGTAGCGAGTGAACTCGTCACCGGATCCGCGGAAATGGCCGTCGAAAGCGGTATCACCCGGGCCTTCTGCCCCCATGGGCTCGGCCATCTGCTCGGCCTCCAGGTTCACGACGTTGCCGGCCGCCAGGCAAGGGATGGCACTGTCTTGCCGCCGCCTGCCCAGTATCCGGCGCTGCGATTGACACGGGAACTGGAAACGGGAATGACGGTCACCATAGAACCGGGACTGTACGTCATCCCCATGCTGCTCGAGCCGCTAAAGGCAAGCCCTGTCGGCCGTGAAGTGAACTGGACGCTGGTCGAGCGCCTGGCACCTCATGGCGGCATTCGCAGCGAGGATAACGTAGCGGTAACGTCAGATTCCGCCAGGAATCTGACAGCAGACTTCGAGTAAACGACCTTCGAGTAAACGACTTTCGAGTAAGCGACATGAGTGAACGGCGGCCGCCAGCCGACTTTGCTCCCCGCGCGGGTTGACCAATCCGCACGTGCAGACCTTGCTGCCACGTCTGTTGCCTCGGCCACGGCTCGCTCGCGATGTCGAAATCCTGGAGCTTCCCGACGGCGACTTCGTCGAGCTCAACTGGATCCGTCCGAGCCCCCTCGCCGGTACGGCACCGATCTTCGTGCTGTTCCATGGCCTCGAGGGCTCGTTTCATTCTCCCTACGCCCGCTGGCTGCTGGCAACGGCCAGCCAGATGGGCTGGCGGGCGCTGCTGATGCACTTCCGTGGCTGTGGCAATCGGCCGAATCGGCTGCCTCGCGCCTATCACAGCGGCGACACCGCCGACGCCTACTGGCTGATCGCCGAGCTGTCGCGCCGCTACCCCATGGCGCTGAAGATCGCTGCGGGCGTCTCGCTGGGTGGCAACATGTTGCTCAAGCTGGTAGCCGAACAGGGCGGTGGCGGCCTCGATCTGGCCGGTGCCATCGTGGTGAGCGCACCGCTCGACCTCGCCGCCAGCGCCGACACCCTGCACCAAGGCTTTTCACGGGTTTACGAACGTCACTTGCTTAGTGCGCTGAAGCGTAAGGTGGAGCCGCGGCTGGCCCGAGGCGAACTCCCCCTGACGCTGGATACCCAGGCGCTGGCACGAATCGACAGCCTGCGTGGCTATGACGATGCAGTCACCGCACCGCTACATGGCTTCCAGGATGCCGCCGATTACTATCGACGCGCTTCCGCCGGACGCCTGCTTGGCGACATCGAGCTTCCCACCCTGATCCTGCATGCCGCCGACGATCCGTTCATGCCGGCGGGTTGTTCGAGCGCTTGCCGCGCCCCGCCGACGCGGTGCGTCTCGAGATCAGCCGCCATGGCGGTCATGTCGGGTTTATGGAGTGGCATGGTCGACGCCTGCACCCGTGGCTGGCGCGACGCCTGGCCCATGAACTGGCCTGTTGGGCCGATACCGGGGCGTCATGGCGCTCGGCCATGCACCGCCACCTCAGCCGATCGGACAGCTGACTCCGGTACCTTTCAGTCCGCAATACCCTGCGGGGTTCTTGTGCAGATACTGCTGGTGGTACTCCTCCGCCAGATAGAAGGTATCGAGTGCGCTGATTTCCGTGGTGATCCGCCCTCGCCCGGCCTGGGCCAGTGCATACTGATAGGCGTCGCGACTGCGCTTGGCAGCGTTCAACTGGGCATCGTCGGTGGTATAGATCGCCGAGCGATACTGGCTTCCGATGTCGTTGCCCTGGCGCATGCCCTGGGTCGGATCGTGCGCCTCCCAGAAGACCCTCAAGAGCGTCTTCAGGTCGACCTCGCGCGGGTCGAACACCACCTGAACCACTTCGGCATGGCCGGTCCGCCCGGTGCAGGTTTCCTCGTAGGTGGGATTGGGCGTCACGCCACCGGCGTAGCCCACCGCCGTGACATACACCCCGGGCAATTCCCAGAACAGCCGTTCGGCACCCCAGAAGCAACCCAGGCCGAAGACGATCTGCTCGTGTCCCTGCGGGAAGGGAGGCAGCATCGAGTGCCCGCTCACGGCATGGATTCCGGAGATTCGGATCGGTGTATCACGCCCCGGCAGGGCGTGGGCAGGTTCGACGGTCATGGCACTGTCCTCGGGAGACGGGTCGGTTGCATGGTCATGGCTCGCTTTCCAGTCTGGGCGGCCGTCCGGGCCGAGTGAAGACATAGACCAGATCGATGGCCTGGGCGGCGCCGGATACCGCCTGCACGTAAAGATCGCGCCACAGCGTATAGCGCAGGGTGAGTTCGGCGATTGGCGAGAAGATACCGACACCATAGCTGACACGTAGATCTTCTGTCAGGTAGCCACTCACCACGACCTGGCTCTCGTCGCCCACCCCGGTGGTTTCCAGCGCCAGGTCGTCGATGCCGAAGGCTTGGCCGATGGCGCCCACGACACCTCCCGTCTGGCCCAGCGTCAGGCCAACCAGCGCGGCCGTCAGAGCGCCATCCGCGTCGCCATCCCTGGGGGCACGTCCGCGCAGCAGGTAGGAGAGCGCTCGCGCCTCGTCCATGGCCGGTTCAGAGAAAATCTCCAGGCTCGGCTCGGCGGCAAAGCCGGTCACCCGCAGGCCAGCAATGACGCCATCCTCGGTGATGTCCGGATTGCGAATGGCCTCGAAGTCGAGCAGTGGCTGATCCGGCGGACCGCTGAACAGCAGCTGGCCCTGGCGGATCAGCAGATCCTGGCCAAAGGCCCGGAAGCGGCCGTCGACCAGGTTGACCTCGCCAAACAGTTGCACCGGGCCATCCTGCTGACGTACCTGCAAAGTGCCGGCAAGCCCGGTTTCGAGGCCCGAGGCGGAGAGCATCATGTCCGGCCCGAGATGCAGCTCGAGGCGCACATCCAGTATCATGCCCGCCTCGCGCAGGGCGACAGCGGCCGCTTCGTCGTCGCCTGTGGTCGCCTGCAAGTCCTCGCGCCGCTGAGCCCGCGCCTCGTCACGCCGGGTGATGATGATCTCATCGGGGCTGGGACTGACCGCCGCCGGCGGCGCTTCGCCGATCTCCAGCCTCGCCCATGGGACGCGTACATCGCCGCGCACCCGCAGCCGCTGGGGATCGATGCGCACGGCGATTTCCGGCGCGATACGCAGTCGCCCGAACTGGGGAAGCGTCACCAGCAGCGGTCGCCGTGTACCGTCCAGATCCACGGCGATGCGCCACTCGTCCAACGACGGCCAACTGGCGTTACCGTCGACCACCAGGCGTCCTTCGTCGCTGGCGACGTAGCCCATCAGGCGCGCACTATCGCCATTGAACTCGATGCGTATGCGCCCATCCTCGACGATCAGCGGCACATCGAGCCCCGAGGCCTGTAGCCCGGTCAGTTCGAGCGCACCATCCAGGCTCGGGTTGTCGCGAGTTCCCCCGATCCGCACCCTGCCGGTCACGACGCCTTCCAGCGTATCGAGCCCCTCGGCGAGAGTGCGATAGCGCGACAGGTCGAGACCGTCGAGGACCAGGACTCCATCGAGCTCACCGCGGCCTAGCGGATCATCGAGGCCGATGTCGAGGTTAAGACGACCGGCATCGCCAAGCGCCAGGTCGAGATCGAGATCCGTACGGGTCTGGCTGGCGTTCAACCTCACGTTGAGGCGCGTATCCGGCATCGACCACGGCTGGCCGTAGATATCGAAGCCCTCGAGGTCCAGCTCACTGGCAAGGTCCGCCTCGACATTCCATTGGCGTCCTCCTTGTCGCCAGCGGGCCTGCAACTCGAGATCGGTGGCACCGCTGGCCTGCCAATCCTCGGGCAGCCACTCCTCGAGCAGCTCCATGGGCAAGCCACGCACCGACAGGGCGACCTGCCCCTGGTCGGCACTGGCCTGGAGCGTGTCGTCCAGGCATAGCTGGCCACCCTGCTGGCGGCGCAGGCAGAACGGCCGAACCTGGATGCGACCGGCTGCCAGATCGGCGTTGAATTCGATCGGCTCGTCGAGGCGCATGTCACCATGATCGGTATCGACCTCCAGAGGATCGATACGTCCCGTATAGCGCTGACGTTCGGTAGACAAGCCGCCCTCCAGGGTGAGTGCCACCCGTGACAACGGCATGCCTCGACCGGCGATGGCGGCAAGTTCCGCGCGATGGGACGACAGTCGACCCGCCAGGCCAAGCGTAACCTCACTGAAGCGCTGGCCGCCTGCGTTGAGACGCTCGATGACGAGGTCCACGTCGAGTTCGGGATCGTCCAGACCGCGCACGCTGCCGGTGAGCTGCAGCGCCTCCAGGCGGTTGTCTTCGAAGGCCAGTTCGCTGCCCTGCAGGTCGAGGTTCAACTGCGGCCGCTCTGGCGTGCCGGCAGTGCGGAAACGCCCAGTCACGCTGCCGCTGAGCTCGTCGTGCAGGCTACCAAGTTCGGTGAGCGAGATATTCCCGCTGAGATCCATGCGTCGCTCGGAGATGGCACCATCTGCCGTGATGCGGTTGTTACCCTGGCGGAAATCGAACTCCTGGACCTGCCATTGCATGTCGCTGTTGCCGGCCAGACGCGCCCGCAACGACAGAGGCAACTCCTGGAGTTCACCGTCTATGGCCAGGCGTGGCACATGCAACTGCCATCCTTCAGGCGTCTGGCTGAAGGCCACGTCGACGTTCCCGCTGAGGCGCCCCTCCATCGCTTCGGTGAACAGCCCCGGATCGACGTTGTCGAGGCGCGCGGTGGCCTCGAGGCTCAACCCTTCCCGCCACTCGACACTCCCCCGGCTGACCACCGAGGCATTGCCGAGGGCAAGCGAGAGCGGCGTCCAGGCGAAGTGCTCGAAATCTCCGCTTCCCGACAGCGCCACCCGGGTCAGAGGGATGTCGGGCCCTTCCAGCCGCATGGACAGCGCGGCAGTGTAATCCTCCAGGCTGCCCGAGGCTCTCAGCTCCAGATCCTCCACCACGAACGGCTCGGCGACGTCGGCTTCTTCGGTCTCGTCAGCCAGCGCGGCGGTCATCGGCAATGGCCATTGCAGGAATTCACTCTGGGCGCTGGCGCTGAACGGCAGCGTGGGATCCAGCACGTCGGCGCGGGCCGTCAGGCGGGCATCCACGGGGCCGCTTGCCACCAGTTGGGCCCGCAGCTCTGCCAGGCTGCCATCGAGGTGCAGCTCAAGGCGCTGTCCGGCCAGCCCGGGCATCAACTCCGGCACCCACAAGGCGGCCTCGAGCCGCGCCTCGAGCGGATAGTCGTCATGCAGCGCAATCCGCGCGGTCAAGCGGGCATCGGCATCGAGGCTGGCAACTTCCAGCGCCGCGATTTCCACCTCCTGGCCACTCGCCTCGAAGGCGAGCGTCAGGTGCCGCAAGGTGTAGTCCACGGGGCCGCTCAGCTCCACACCATCGAGGTGGACCCGCGGTGCCGAGACGGTCAACGGCAGGCTGATATCGGGCAGCGCGATGCGCTCACGCTGGTCGAGCGGCACCGCTGCCTCGACAGCGGTCGCCGGCGCCTGCACGGCCTCGGCAGCCGCCAGGGCTCGTTCGTCCAGTACCGCCACATCTCCCGACTCATCCAGGGCCAGTGCAGTGGCAGCCGGAGGCATCGCGACCTGCAGCGCGACGAGCCGCGTCGGCAACAGCGTGAGGCGCTCGTCCTCTGCCTCGATGCCGGTATGCAGACGATCCCAACCGATGCGAGTGCCGTCGGCGAGTCGTAGCTCGACATCTTCCACCTCGAGTTCCGGTGCAGAGATGTCGAGTGGAAAGCGAAACGGTGCGGGGGCTATCACCAACGGCTCATCTTCGAGTGGCTCGGTAGCTTGGGTCGGCGCTGCCATCTCGTCCGCTCCCGGTGTCGATTCCGGCGTATCCGGCAGTTCGACACGCAGGCCATCGGCGCGGGAGGCTGCCAGGTGCAACTGGCTGTTCTCCGCCTGAGCTGCCGTCGCCAGCCGCTCGAGTTCGATCCGGGTGCCATCCGCCAGCTCAACCCTGGTGTCCTGCAATATCAGCTCACGGATTTCCATGGGTAGCGGCAGTTGGATGGGGTCGCCCACCTCGTTCGGCCGTGCCGCCTCATCCGGCTCGGCAGTCGCCGTTTCATGCAGCCGTACGCTTCCTCCCAGCATGGCCAGGCGCTCGATGCACAGGCGGCCGCGCAGCAGACAGTCGTCGGCCCAGGCGAGTTCGAGACGTTCGGCGGCGATCTCGACGGGGCCGGCCTCGAGCTGGAACCCATGCAGCACCAGGCGATCCAGCGGCGCGCCTTCGACCCGCTCCAGTTGATAGAGCCCTCGCTTGGCTCCTTCCTCGAGCAATAGCCCGGCACCCCACGGCGACAGCGCCAGGCCGAGCACGAGGATCACTACGCCGATCGCCAGCAGGGGCAGCACGATCAGCAGCCGAATGAGCGACCACAGCAGCAGGCGCATTCTCAGAATTCCGGGCCGATGGCGAAGTGCAGACGCCACGAGTTCTCCTCGTCATCGAAGGGGTGAGCAATATCGAAACGCACCGGCCCGACGGGGGAAATCCAACGTACGCCGAGGCCCGCACCGGTATTGAGGGTTTCCGGCCACCAGTCGTCGAAGGCGTCGCCGCTGTCGACGAAGGCTGCGCCCCACCAGTTGCCCGTCACGCGCCGCTGGAACTCGACGCTGCCGGCCAGCATTTGCTGGCCGCCACGCAGCAGGCCTTCTTCATTGCGTGGCGCCAGGGTCTCGAAGCCATACCCGCGCACCGAACGGTCGCCGCCAGTAAAGAAACGCAGCGAGGGGGAACCTGGGAGAAGTCGCTGGTTTCGATAGCCCCCATGGCCAAGCGAGTGACGAATCGCAAGTCGTCCCCCAGCATGCGTATCCATTCGGTATTACCCGTCATACGCAGGAAATCGGCACCCGATCCCCAGCTCGTGTCGGAATATTCGAAGGTGATGCGCTGGCGGTCGCCCCAAGTGGGGAAACGGGGGTCGCGGGTTCGTGTCCGCGACCAGCTTACCCCCGGGTAGTAGATGAAGACGCTCTCGGCTTCGCCGCCTTGGGTGAAGTCTTCGTAGGTGGCACGCACGAACAGGGTCTGCACCCAACGGTTGTCGAATTCCCAGCGCCGAGCCAATTCGACGGTCGCCTCGTTGCTGCGCGTATCCTCGTTGTCACGATGGCGCAGACCGTACTGGAAGCGGTACTGGTCACGCAGCGGATTGTCCAGCGGCAGCAGGTAGGTGCCGGTCAGCCGCTGTTCGGGCTGTGAGATGAAGAAGTCGTGATCGAGACTGTGGCCATAGCGGTTGATCCACGGCTGGTTCCAGCCGAAGTGCAGACGTGGGCCGACGTCAGTGGCATAGCCGATACCGGTCTCGAACTGATGACGATCGGCCGGAGCCAGGACCACGTCGACCGGCATGCTGGGACGCTCTGGGGCATGCAGGCGCGCGGCGGCAGCCAGCGCAGTGGCAGAGAGCCTCGGTCCGCTGACCATCTCCGTTTGCCTGGAAGGCGCTTGCGGCAACGTCGCCTCACCCTCGGTGGCCACCGCATTCCACCAGCCCAGCGTCGCAGGCGCCAGAGCCAGTTCGCGGCGCGCATCCAGTCGGGGACGCACGCTGACCGAACTGAACCAGTTGGTTTGTCCCAGGCGCTGGGCGTAGAGCGCCACCTGACCGGCGAGATAAGGCCCACCTGGCTCGAAGGGCGCCATGTTGCGCAAGCGGTCCTCGACGATATGGCTGCCACGGATCGCGATGTCGCCGAAGGCATAGCGGCGCCCGCTGTCGAGCGTGAGGTAGAGTCTGGCACTCTCGTCGAATGGACGCACTTCCATGCGTCGGTCGGTGAAGGACCAGTCGAAATAGCCACGCTCGAGGGCGAGGTTGGCAAGCCGGTTGCGCATGCGATCCCAAGGTGCATGCTGTAGAGGGTCGCCTTCCGCCAGGGGAAAGGCGCCCACGGTATCGCGAAAGGGTTCGTCCTCGGCCGCCTCGCCTTCGAGACGAATGTCGAGCACTTCGATGACCACCTGCGGCCCCGGATCGATGGCGAGGTCGACGTGGCGCGGTGGATCCTGTTCGTCGAGGCGTGAGCGCACGCGCGGCTCGTAGTAGCCATAGACCCGCATGGCCTCGCGCGTTCGCCGTACCACCTCGCCTTCCAGGCGGCGACGGTCATACTGCGCGGCATCCAGCTCACCGAGGTAGTAACGGACATTGTCGGCAACGTCGCCATCCAACCCGTCGATGCGTGCCTCCAGTGCCAGCGCTCCATGCGCCATACCAAGACACAGGGCCGCCGCCCCCATGCGTGAGATCACGCCTATTCCCATATACACGGCTTCCCGACTCGACTCCTGCCCGGCCCGTGAGAACCAGGCAACCTATCGCAGAGCTTCCAGCCCTGCGCTGAGTGACAACTGTTCCTGACGCAACTCGCGCAACTCGGCCTCCATCGACGCCAAGCGAGCCCGAAGACTCTCGATCGCCTGTGAGGCTTCCTCACTATCGGCGGTCGACTCGATCTCCCCGGCGAGATCGTCGAGGCGTGTCTCCAGGGCCACCGTGCGAGCCTGCAGGCGCTCCTCCAGAGTGGAGAGTTCCTGCTCCAGGAGCTGCTGAACGTGTTCGTCCACGGCTTCGAGCCGTTCATCGAGCGATGCTCTCACGCCCTGCTGACGTTCCGCCAGTTCATCTTGTAACGACTCCCATTCGGCGAGACGCTCGCCCTGGCGCTCGTTGGCCTCGGCCAACGCCTCGATCCTTGCGACCAGGACCTCACGTCCCTCCTCCGCGACACGCTCAAGCGAATCGAGAGAGGCTCGCACCGCCTCGAGCAGAGCATCGCGATCTTCGGCCTCGCCGTCGAGTCGCTCGAGCCTGGAGGCAACATCGTCAATGCGCTCGTCCAGCGCTTCGAAGCGTGAGGCATCCCGCTCGGCAACCTGCTGCACTTCGACTTCCAGGCCCGCCATCCGAGCCACCACCGACTCGGCATGCTCTTCCGTGGAGGAGAGCCGCGACTCGATGTTCTCGAGACGATCGCCGCGCCCTTCCTCCGCATCGAAGCGAGCATGCACGTTGGACATTCCCGAGGTGACCTGCTGTACCTCGGCGCTCAAGCGCTGAATCTCCTGCCACCCCAGCCATGCCACGCCGAGCAGCATGGCCAGCAATAGCAGCACGGCAAACTTCAAGGGCCAAAGGCGCGGTTGCGGCTGGGAAACACGTCTCGGCCTTGTCAGGCTGGAATCCGGGTCGGGCACGATGGGACGTCGCTCGGAGGGACGCGCTTCGGGCATGTCAAACTCCTTCTAGGCAGGTGCGGCAGGCGCCTGTCCATTGTAAGCAGGTCCAGCGCCTGCACGCACACGGCTGCCTCAACGCGTCGCGCTTGGCTCCGCGGATCGGCCCTTCGACCGATACCGCGGTAGGTCAGTCCCCAACTGGCCACATGGCGGGGATCGTAGATGTTACGCCCGTCGAGCAGCAGCCGCTCGCGCAACAGCTCGGCCAGGCGCGGCCAATCCGGGTTCCAGTAGTGTTTCCACTCGGTGACCAGCATCAGCGCATCGGCACCTTCGCAGGCGGCATAGGGATCGCCATCGAACAGGCTCAGCAGTGGATGGTCGCCTATCTCGGCGCGCACGGCCGGGATGGCCGCAGGATCATGCAGCCGGACGTGAACGCCCTGGGCCCACAGCGCCCTGAGCAGCGTCAGCACCGGCGCATGATCGATACGCGCCGAGCCCGGCTTGAAGGCCGCTCCCCAGATCGCCAGGGTTCGTCCTCCAAGCTGTCCGTGGAAGTGGGTCCACAACTTGCGGAAGAGCGTCTCCTTCTTCTGCTCGTTGATGTCCAGCACCTGCTCCAGCAGTGCCGAATGCCGGCCGCTGGCCTCTTGCACATCGGCCAGACGCATCAGGTCGCGTGAAAGATGGGGACCACCGAAGCCACAGCCGGGATAGAGATACTCATAGCCGATACGCGAGTCTGCCCCATGCCCTGGCGCACGTACTCGACGTCGACCCCCAGGCTGTCGGCGAGCCCGGCGATCTCGTTCATGTAGCTGATGCGCGTGGCGAGCATGCCGATCGTCGCCAGCTTGGTGAGCTCCGCCGCACGACGAGGCATCAGTTGGATCACGTCGCGACGGCGGTTGAAGGCGCGCAACAGCTCGCGCACCTGGGCCTCGGCACGCTCATCGTCGCAGCCCAGCAGCCAGCGGCCGGGGCGCGTGAAGCTGGCCCATGCCCGCCCCTCCTCGATCATGTCGACCAGCGCGACCGCACGCCGGCCGTTACCGCCGAGCCGCGCTTCCAGCCGTTCCGTCTCGCCGACGGGAAAGGTCGAGTTGTTGACCAGGGTCAGCGGTCCTTGGTGGCGCGAAGCGACCTGGACCACCAGCGCGTCGGCTTCCTCACGCTGCTCAGGAGACAATGCGAGCCACAGGATGTCGATGCTTTCAGCCGAGGTGGCATCCTCACCGTTGGCCAGATGCAGGGTGCCCTGCTCCCGCCCCTCTTCGAGGCGGTCGAGCAGATCGGGTTCTCGCCGCAGCCAGTCGGCCGCTTGGAGTGCCGGCCAGCGCATGCTCTCGTGCGGCACCCAGCGCACCTGATGGCCAACCCAGGAGAGCGCGGCGGCGGCCGTAGCCGCCGCCAGCTCGCTGCCATGTATCTCGATGCGCATGTCGCTCACCCCGCTTGGCTATAGCGAGCGAGCAGCTCGCGGAAGCCTTCGCCGAAGCGCGGATGCCGACGGGCATAGACCAGCGTCGCCTCGAGATAGCCGAGCTGATGGCCGCAGTCGTAGGTCTTGCCGCGCATGCGCCAGGCGTCGACACCGTCGCGCTGGCGCAGCGTCTCGATGGCATCGGTCAACTGGATCTCGTCGCCGGCCCCCGGCGGGTCTCTGCCAGCAAGGGAAAGATGCTGCCCGGCAGCACGTAGCGGCCGATTACCGCCAGGTTGGAAGGCGCTTCCTCGCGCGCGGGCTTCTCCACCACGCCGGCCAGCGGGCAGGACTTGCCAGCGGCAGGCGGCTCGCCTTCCGGGCTCACGATGCCGTACTTGTGCACGTTCTCCCACGGCACGTCCTCGACCATCAGTTGCGAACGCCCGGTCGACTCGAAGGCATCGATCATGCCGGCGAGGTCGTTGCGCTCGAGTCCATCGTCATCGACCAGGACGTCGGGCAACAGCACCGCGAAGGGCTCGTCGTCGCCGATGACGGAGCGCGCGCAGAGCACGGCGTGGCCCAGGCCAAGCGGCTCGTGCTGACGCACACTGATGATATTGACGTCGGCAGGTACGATGGCGCGCAACTCGTCGAGCAGCTCCTGCTTGTTCTTCGCGGCGAGGGTGGCCTCGAGCTCGTAGTGGGTGTCGAAGTGGTTCTCGATGGCGCTCTTGCTGGCATGCGTCACCAGCACGATGTCGCGAATGCCGGCGGCAACCGCCTCACTGACCACGTACTGGATCACCGGGCGATCGACGATGGTGATCATTTCCTTGGGAATCGCCTTGGAGGCCGGCAGACAGCGGGTGCCGAATCCGGCCACGGGCAGTACGGCCTTGCGAATCATGGGTGCCTTCCTTGTCAGTTGGTGAACGGACGTTGGTGAATATCGCTTCCCGGGTCTGTCCTTGATTCCGTCATGGGAAAGCCCGGGCAGCTACGGGTACAATGTGCATGATACCGAAGGTAAAGAATGTTGCCAGGGTGCCAGACCAATTGACACGGAGAGACCACATGAGCGCAACCCTCCACCACAACGTCGACCAGGGCGAGATTGCCAAGTTCGAAGCCCTGGCCAGCCGCTGGTGGGACCCGCACAGCGAGTTCAAGCCGCTGCATGACATCAACCCGCTGCGCCTGGATTTCATCGATGCCCGTTGCGGGCTCGCCGGCCGCAAGGTGCTCGACGTGGGCTGCGGCGGCGGGATCCTGGCCGAGGCCATGGCGCATCGAGGCGCTCGCGTCACCGGGGTCGACATGGGTGAGGCGCCGCTTGGCGTGGCACGCCTGCATGCGCTGGAGAGTGGCGTCGAGGTGGAGTACCGTCAGGCCAGCGCCGAAGCCATGGCTGCCGAGCAGCCTGGCGAATACGACGTGGTGACCTGCATGGAGATGCTCGAGCACGTTCCCGATCCCGGCTCGGTCATCCAGGCCTGTGCGGCGCTGGTGAAGCCCGGTGGCCATCTGTTCTTCTCCACCATCAACCGCAATCCCAAGGCCTATGCCCTGGCCATCGTCGGTGCCGAGTACCTATTGCGGATGCTGCCCCGTGGCACTCATGAGTATCGCAAGTTCATCCGCCCCTCGGAGCTTGCCGGCTGGTGCCGTGAGCATGGACTCTCCGTACGCGAGCAGAACGGTCTCACCTACAACCCGCTGACGCGCCACTATCGTCTCTCCAGCCGGGACGTCTCGGTCAATTATATGGTGCACTGCCGCCGGGAGCCGGCATGACGTCTTCGCCCCGCGCACTGCTGTTCGACCTCGACGGCACGCTGGTCGACACCGCACCGGACCTGGCCCGCGCCACCAACGCGCTACGCGCTCATCATGGCCTCGAGCCACTACCCTATTCGGTGATCCGCGCGCAGGTCTCCAACGGCGGCAGCGCGCTGGTTGCCCTGGCGCTGGGGTTGGACAAGGCGCATCGGGACCATGACGCGGCGCGCCAGTTCCTGCTCGACGCGTACGGCCAGGCCGTGGCCGAAGAGAGCTGCCTGTTCCCCACCTCGACCGGCTGCTGGAGAGTTGGGAGGACCGGGGGCTGCCCTGGGGCATCGTCACCAACAAGCCCCGCGCCTATGCGGCACCGCTCGTCGAGGCGCTGGGATTGGCTCCCGGTGCGCTGCTGTGTGCCGACGACCTGCCGCAGCGCAAGCCGGCGCCGGAACCGCTATGGGCCGCCGCCGAACGACTGGACGTGCCGGCATCGCAGTGCTGGTACATCGGCGACCACCTGCGCGACATGCAGGCGGCCCGCGCCGCCGGCATGGTGGCCGTCGCCGTCGGTTACGGCTACATCGAAGAGGGAGACGACTACCGGGAGTGGCCGGCCGACCTCTGGTTCGAGACCTGCGAGAAGCTGGTCGAGGCCCTGCTGGAGCCTGCCTGAAATACCAGACAGGCCCCGTTTGCTTACTTGGGCGGTTGGGCGTCGAAGCGCTCGCCGTTAACCCCCCTGCTCTCCGGCCCGATCAGCCACAGATAGGTCGGCATGATCTCTTCCGGTGTACGCAGGGTTTCGGGATCCTCGCCCGGATAGGCATTGGCACGCATCTTGGTGCGAGTGGCTCCGGGGTTGATCGTGTTCACGCGCAGCGTACCGAGGTGTTCGATCTCGTCGGCCAGCACCTCGGCAAACCCTTCGGTGGCGAACTTGGAGACGGCATAGGCACCCCAGAAGGCACGGCCTTTCCGCCCCACGCTGGACGAAGTGAAGACGACCGAAGCATCGGGAGAGGATTGCAGCAAGGGCAACAAGGCCTGGGTCATCCAGATCGGCCCATTGATGTTGACCTGCATGACCTGCTCCCACAGCTCCGGATTGTACTGCTCGAACGGAGTGATGCGCCCCAGCAGCCCGGCGTTGTGCAGAATGCCATCGAGCCGGCCAAACTCCTTGTCCAGAGTCTCGGCCATGTCGTGGTAATCCTTGAGCGCGGCCCCTTCGAAATTGAGCGGATAGATGGCCGGTTGCGGGCCGCCTGCAGCCTCGATCTCGTCGTAGACCTTTTCCAGCTTGGCAATGGTACGACCCAGCAGTATCACTGTGGCGCCATGCCGGGCAAAGGCCAGGGCCGCCGCGCGGCCGATGCCATCACCGGCCCCCGTCACGAGGATGATACGGTCGCGAAGCAGGTCGGCAGGCGCCGCATAGTCGATCTTGCAGGTCATCTTGGCTCCTTGAGCGGGGCCAGCCCGTTACAGGGACTGGCGCAGGAAATCGTTGGCAAGCCCGGCAGCGCTGCTGTCCGGATAGTCGTCACGCACGCGCTCGAGCAGTGAACGGCTCTGTTCGAGTTCGCCCTGGCGCGCCTTGATCAGGCCGAGCTTGTAAAGCGCATCGGGCACTTTGCTGCTCTGCGGGTAGTTGTCGATGACCTGGCGGAACGCGCCTTCAGCCTGGTCCAGATTGGCCTCGGCCGAGTGCAGTTCCCCCAACCAATAATAGCCATTGGCGGTCAGGCTGGTGTCGGGGTAGTCAGCGACGAACGCCTCGAAGGCCGCGATCGCCTCACCGAACTGGCGCGCCTGGACCTTGGCGAAGGCAGCCTGGTAGGCGGCCTGGGCGTCGGGGCTGTTACCGCTCGGCGAGGGCGTCTGGGCTACCTGCCTGGCCGATTCCTCATCGACCTGCGGATTGGCCTCGATACCGGCACTGCCCGCCATCAGCCGCTCATCGAGGTCGAGATACTGCTGGCGGGTCTGGTTGCGCAGCTGTTCGAGCTGGTGACGCAGCTCCTCGATCTGGCCTCGCAGTTGCTGGATCTCGCGCTGGTGTTCCTGCAACTGGTTGTACATCACCAGGCTGCCGCCGGCCTCTTCACGCACCTCGGCCTGTTCGAGAAAGCCCCGCGGTTGTGCGGTGCGGTCTTCCACGATCGGACGCTGCTGGGCTTCGACAAGGCTCATCACGGACAGCGGGAGCACCAGGGCTCCCGCGCCGCACAGCCTTTTCAGACTGTGTCTCATGCTTCACTCCATAGGCGCGCGATTGCGCCAGTTCGCTCAGTAGGCAAAGACCACGCGACGGTTTTGGGCATGGGCATCTTCGCCGTTGCCACGCACCGCCAGGCGCTCTTCACCGTAGCTGACCACCTCGAGCTGCGACGGGGAGACGCCCTGCACCTCGAGGAAGCGCTTCACCGAGTTGGCACGACGCTCACCCAGCGCCATGTTGTACTCGCGTGTACCGCGCTCGTCGGTGTGCCCCTGCAGCACGACGCGCGCATTGCCGTTGGAGCGCAGGTAACGAGCATGCGCCACCAGCACGGATTCGAACTCGGGACGAATGGTGTCACGGTCGAAATCGAAGTAAATGGTACGGACTTCGGGGATACGGCCGTCGGCCTGCTGACCGGCGCGATCGCCGCTGACGCCGGTGCCACCGACCTGGCCAGAACCGGCGACACCGGTACCGACGCCGCCATCGGTGCGTGTGCCATCCATGGACCCGTCACGGCTGCCACCGGTGCTGGAACAGCCGGCAATCAGAGCCAGAGACAGGGCGATTGCCAGGGTTCTGGCATGCGACTTGAATTGCATCGTCAAACTCCTCAAAGGATTTCGAATGACACGTAGTTGCTTTAGTTCAAGAACGGTGACCACGCGGGTTCGCGCACGTCACCACGCGCCGAAGGCAACCGGTAGGACGCCCGTCCATCGGCCGACACGGCCCCCAACACCCCGCTGTTACCTTGCTGGGTGGCGAAGATTACCATGGTCCCGTTGGGCGCAACACTAGGTGATTCATCCCAACGGGAGTCACTGAGAACGACCAGACGTCCAGACCCCAGGTCCTGGCGCGCCACCTGATAACCGTTGCTGCTGCGGTGAACCAGGAACAGTGTTTCCCCATCCGGCGACAAGCGGCCCCGCGCATTGTAGTTGCCGGTAAAGGTCAGCCGCTCGACCTGTCCACCACCGAAGCTGTAACGGTAGATTTGCGGACCGCCACTGCGATCGGAGGTGAAGATCAGGCTACGACCATCCGGCGCCCAGCTGGGCTCGGTATCGATGCTCGAGTTGTTGGTGATGCGCTCGAGGTTGCGCGAGCCCACGTCCATTACGTAGATCTCGGGCTGGCCGTCTTTCGACAGGGTCATGGCCAGACGCCGGCCATCGGGCGACCAGGCCGGCGCACCGTTGATGCCATCGAACGAAGCCAAGCGGGCGCGCTGGCCGGTGCCCACGTCCTGCACGTAGATGGCGGGACGCTCCGTCTCGAAGGAGACATAAGCCAGCTTACGTCCATCCGGCGACCACGCCGGCGACAGGATAGGCTCACGCGAACTCAGCACCTGCTGGCTGTTATGCCCATCGGCATCGGCAACGTACAGGGCGAACTGCATGTCCTGGTCCGTCCCTTGCGCCGTGACATAAGCGATGCGGGTCGAGAAAGCACCGCGAATGCCGGTGATGGCCTCGAAGATCTGGTCGCTGATGTAGTGGGCGCCGCCGCGCAGCTCATTGCTCCCCGCGCTGACGCTCTCTCCGATCATACGACGCTGGCCACTGATGTCCATCAGCTCGTAGCGAATGCGATAGCCATCGGAACCACGACTGACATTGCCCACGACCAGGTAGCGGACATCGAGGGCACGCCACTGACCATAGCGGACCTCATCGCCGGAACTGGGGCGATCGTACATGGCGTCGCGCGGCAGCGGAGCGAAGAAACCGCTTCGCTCCAGGTCGTCACTGATGATCTGGGCCACGTCTTCGGGCAGGCTTTCACCGTCGGTAGCGAATGGCACGACCGCGATGGGGGTCGCCCGGTCGCTGCCTCGGGTGATTTCGATAGTCAGATCGGACTGGGCATGGGCAAGCGTGCCTAACATCAGCAGCAAGGCAGCCAGCCATGTGGTCATCAGGGCTTTCATCAGCGTACATCTCCCGGTGTGAAACGCAGATTGAACTGTCGAAAATCACGTTGTGCCGCTGGCGGCAATTGGCGCAGTTCGTTGAACGGTGCGGCGGCTTCCACTGCCTGGATAGCGGAGCGATCGAAACTGTTGTCACCACTACTCTGACTAATGGTAGCGCCAAACAATTCACCCGAGGGACCCAGCTGCACCTGAACGGTAGCGGAGAGACCGCCACTGGCTCCGGGCGGAATCACCCACGCCTGCTCCACTGCACGACGGACCAGGTTGATGAAGCTGTTCGCCGCTTCCTGGGCCTGCCGGGCATTGGCCACTGCGTCCGACTCACCCTCGATAGCACGATCAAGCCCCTGGGACGCGGCTTCGGCCGCACGCCGAGCTTCCTCTTCGCGGCGGCGTTGCTCCTCAGCCTCACGCTGACGCTGGGCTTCCTCTTCGCGGCGACGCTGCTCCTCGGCCTCACGCTGGCGCTGGGCTTCCTCTTCGCGACGGCGCTGTTCTTCCGCTTCACGCTGACGCTGGGCTTCCTCTTCGCGACGGCGCTGCTCCTCGGCCTCACGCTGACGCTGGGCCTCTTCCTCGCGGCGGCGCTGTTCCTCCGCCTCGCGCTGGCGTTGCTCCTCGGCCTCCTGCTGGCGACGCGCCTCCTCTTCGGCACGACGCTGGGCCTCTTGCTGACGCTGTCGCTCGGCTTCGGCCGCCTCTTCCTGCTGGCGCTGCCGTTCGGCCTCCTGCTCTTCACGCTGGCGAGCCAGGCGCTCCGCTTCCTCGGCGCGCCGCTGGGCTTCCGCCTCGGCGGCCTCACGGGTCTCCTGCAGCCGGCGTGCCTCTTCCTCGCGCGCCGCCTGCTCCTGCTCGGCCTGGCGGGCCTGCTCTTCGGCTGCCTGACGCTCGGCTTCCGCACGCGCCTGCTCTTCGGCCTGCCGCGCCTCCTCTTCCTGACGAGCCTCCTCCTCGGCTTGGCGTGCCGCCGCCCGCGCCCGAGCCTCCTCGGCACGCTGCGCCTGGTCGGTAGTGGTCTCGGTGCTGACCAGCGTGGCCTGGACGATCGAACTCGAATCGGGCTCGACCGGCTGCCGCTGGGGCAAGGTGATAACACTGAGTATCACGACCAGTACATGCAGGCCGATGGCAAGCAGCGCAGGCACGCCATAGCCGACAGGTTTGTCGTTTCTACGCGCAGGTCCGCGCTGACGTCGGGCCATCACGTCTCCTACCTTCTTGTGCAAAAGGCGCTTAATCACGCGGCGGCGGCTCGGAAATCAGTCCAACATTGGCCACCCCGGCCACCTGCAGGGTGCTCATCAGGGTCACAATTTCGCCATAGGGCACGAAACGATCCCCACGCACCATGACCGGCGTTCCCGGTTGGCGATCGAGCAGGATGATCACGCGATCGCCCAGCTCTTCGAGATCGACGTTCATCTCTTCGCCGCCGATCGACAGGTAGTAGCCGCCTTCGCGATCCACCGACACGATGATGGGCTCGCGGTCCTCCTGGCTCTCGATCGGCTCGGAGGTGACCTGGGGCAGCTCGACCTGTACGCCCTGAGTCAGCATCGGCGCGGTAATCATGAAGATGACCAGCAGCACGAGCATGACGTCGATGAAGGGAACGACGTTGATCTCCCCCATCGGCTTGCGGCGGCCGCCGCGGTTGAACGGTCCATGCATGTCGCGTCTCCCTCAGGCGGCGCCGGTTTCGCTGCGCCCCTGCAGATTGCGGTGCAGGATGGAGTGGAACTCCTCGGCGAAGTCTTCGTACTTGCCCAGCAGCCGATCGGACTCGGACGACAGGCGGTTGTAGAAGATGACCGCGGGGATGGCGGCGAACAGGCCCATGGCGGTGGCGATCAACGCCTCGGCGATCCAGGGCGCCACAGTGGCCAGCGTTGCCTGCTGTGCCATCGAGAGCGACTGGAACGAGCCCATGATGCCCCACACGGTACCGAACAGGCCGATATAGGGGCTCGCCGAGGCTACCGTGGCGAGAAACACCAGATGCATGGTCAGGCGCTCCTCCTCCCGCGACCAGGCCACGCGCATGCTGCGCTGGACGCCGTCAAGGATGGCATCGGCACTCTTGGTCTTGGCCATCAAGCGATTGAATTCGCGGAATCCGGCACGGAAGACATGCTCGGCGCCCTGGGTTTCCTGCTCCGAAGGGGTCTCGCGATAGAGTTCGTTGAGATCGACACCGGACCAGAAGCGCTCCTCGAAGGTTTGATGCGCGGCACGTGCCCGGCGCATCACGAAGGTACGCTGGAAAATCACCACCCAGGAGAGAATCGAGCCTATCACCAGGATCAGCATGACCAGCTGCACCACGGTGCTGGCGCTCATGATCAGGTGCGGTATTGACATGGAGTCGTTCACGGGCTTCCTCGCTGATCTTGCAGTTAACCGTTAAGAACCGCGGCGAGTGCCGGCGGCCAGGGTGTGGGTTTGAGACGAACGGCATCCAGACAGGCGATGTCGACCCTCGCCTCGCATAAGGGTTCCCCGTCACGCATCACTATCTGCACGAAACTCAACCGGCAGCGCCCATACGACAGGACGGCTGCCGAGACGTTAAGCTCATCGTCGAGGCGGGCGGGCTTGGCATAGCGACACTCCAGCCGATGCACGACCAGTTGGATACCGGCTTCGAGCAGCTCGCGCTGGGTGAAACCGTGATGGCGCAGCCACTCGCTGCGTGCCCGCTCCATGTACTTGAGGTAATTGACGTAATAAACGATGCCCCCGGCATCGGTATCCTCGATGTAGACACGCAGCGGCAGGAGAAAATCACTCACTGACGCACCTCGCCGCTCGCATCCAGGGCCTGCTCATGGGGCACCAGACCGAAATGCTGCCACGCCTGGCGAGTCACCACCCGCCCGCGTGCGGTACGCATCATCAGCCCCTGCTGAATCAGGTAGGGCTCGATCACGTCCTCGATAGTATCGCGCTCCTCACCGATTGCCGCTGCCAGCGAGTCGATGCCCACCGGCCCCCCGTCGAACTTCTCGATCATGGCCAACAGCAGGCGGCGGTCCATGTGGTCGAGCCCATGATGGTCCACATGCAGCATATTCAACGCCTGATCGGCAATGGCGGCATCCACCTTGCCATCGGCGCGCACCTGAGCGAAGTCGCGCACCCGCCGTAGCAGGCGGTTGGCGATGCGCGGGGTGCCACGCGAACGCCGCGCCACCTCACGGGCGCCCTCACGGTCCGCCTCTACGCCGAGCAGCCGCGCCGAGCGCGCGACGATCTCGGTCAACTCCTCGATGTCGTAGAATTCCAGGCGCTGGACGATGCCGAAGCGGTCGCGCAGCGGCGAAGTGAGCAGGCCGGCACGCGTGGTGGCGCCCACCAGGGTGAAAGGCGGCAGGTCGAGCTTGATCGAGCGCGCCGCCGGTCCCTCGCCGATGACGATGTCGAGCTGGAAGTCCTCCATGGCGGGATAGAGGATTTCCTCGACAACCGGAGAGAGACGATGGATTTCGTCGATGAACAGCACGTCGCCCGGCTGCAGGTTGGTGAGCATGGCGGCGAGATCACCGGCACGCTCGAGCACCGGACCGGAGGTGGACTTGAGCCCCACCCCCATCTCGGCAGCAATGATATTGGCAAGCGTGGTCTTGCCCAGCCCGGGAGGACCGAACACCAGGGTATGGTCGAGACTCTCGTCACGCCCACGTGCTGCACTGATGAATATTTCCAGCTGCTCGCGCACGCGGGGCTGGCCGATATATTCGGCTAGCCGCTTGGGACGGATCGCGTGATCGACGCGATTTTCGCCCTCGCGCTCGTCGGCGGCGATCAAGCGGTCATTGTGCATCATGTCGAACACTCGCGGCGTTCATGAAACATCCAGGGTAGCGGTCACTGTTTCAGCGGACAGGACGGTACGGGTGACTGGCCGGTCACGACAATGCATGACACGACCTAGCCGGCCATACGCCTGGTCAGGGCGGCCTTGATCAGAGCTTCGGTCGACAGGCCCTCTTCCAGCCCGAGAGCATCTTCGCCGCCTCGGTGGGCTTGTAGCCCAGACTGACCAGCGCTGCCTCGGCATCCGCCAGCGGATCCTGCCGTTCCCGAGCCTCGCTGGCCGGCGCCATAGCACCGGCAAGATCGGTCGCACCAGGGTGCTCCCAGTGCGGAAAGCGATCCCGCATCTCGATGATCAAGCGTTCGGCGGTCTTCTTGCCGACCCGGGCAGACGGGTGAGCGACTTGGCGTCGTCCTCCATCACGCAGCGGATGAACGCCGTCTCGTCCATGCCGGACAGAATCGCCAGGGCCAGCTTGGGACCGACTCCATTGACCTTGATCAGCGCACGGAACAACGCCCGCTCCTGCTCACGCGCGAAGCCGAACAGCAGATGGGCGTCCTCGCGCACGGTGAGGTGCGTATAGAGGGAGACGGGCTCCCCCGCCCCAGGCAGCGCCACCAGGGTCGTCATCGAGGCTTCGAGTTCGTAGCCGACACCGGCCACGTCCACCACCAACCAGGGCGGCTGCTTCTCGAGCAGGGTGCCACGCAAGCGTCCGATCATGGCGACTTACAGTCCCATTCCGATAAATCCCGTTCCGAAATACGTCCAGGCCGAAGGCCCCTTCCTGGCGCCACTATACTGGTCGCTCAAGCGGCTGACCAGCCCATGGTAAACGGTGTTCGAGAATTATTTTGCCCAGGCCGCCGACCCGCCATCAAGGGCGGTAATCACGCCAGGAGCCGCCTCGGCGTCGCGTGCGATGCCCGCCGAAACTGCCCTGGGTCAGCAGCCCGAGCCTGGCGTGGGCGTGGGTCAGGGCAATGGCGAGTGCGTCTGCGGCATCGGCCTGGGGAGAGCCGTCCAGCCCCAGAACCGCCACCACCATGTGCTGCACCTGAGCCTTGGTCGCCCCACCGCTGCCGGTTACCGCCTGCTTGATCTGACGCGGCCCGTATTCGTGCACGGCCAGGCCGTGATTGGCGGCGCAGACGATGGCCGCTCCACGCGCCTGGCCGAGCTTGAGCGCGGAGTCCGGATTCTTCGACATGAATACCTGCTCAATGGCCACTTCACCCGGGCGATACTCACCGATCAACTCGGCGATACCCGCATAGATGCGCGCCAGGCGCTGCGGCAAGTCAGCGTCCTGCAGGCGAATGCAGCCACTGGCCACATAGCGTGGTTGAGGCGTAGTGACATCGAGCACGCCGTAGCCGGTAATGCGCGAGCCGGGATCGATGCCGAGGATCAGCACGCCAGGCTCTCCCGCTCGTGAGCGACCGACACGCACCCGGCATGGCATCGCTGGAAGCGTCGTGAAACCGGCGCCACATGGGCGCCGGTTTCATTCATCGCATAGCTGGCTGGCGTACTCACTCCTGCCCTTCCGACTTGACCTTCTGGCGCAGACGAATGTTGAGTTCGCGCAGTTGGTCGCCGCTCACCTCGCCCGGTGCGTCGGTCATCAGACAGGCCGCACTCTGGGTCTTGGGGAAAGCGATCACTTCACGGATGGTGCGCGCACCGGCCATCAGCATCACCAGGCGGTCGAGACCGAAGGCCAGGCCGCCGTGGGGCGGCGCACCATAGTGCAGGGCGTCGAGCAGGAAGCCGAACTTCTCGCGGGCCTCCTCCTCGCCGATGCCGAGGATCTCGAAGACGGTGCTCTGCATCTGCTGGTCGTGGATACGGATCGAGCCGCCACCCAGTTCGGTACCGTTGAGCACCATGTCGTAGGCCCGCGAGAGCGCCGCGGCCGGGTTGGCCTTGAGCTCCTCGGGGCTGCACGAGGGCGAGGTGAACGGGTGATGCAGCGGGCTCAGGCGACCGTTGTCATCGGCTTCGAACATGGGGAAGTCGACCACCCACAGCGGCGCCCAGTCACGGGTATAGAGGTTGAGGTCCTCACCCAGCTTGACCCGCAGCGCACCCAGCGCCTCGTTGACGATGCGCGCCTTGTCGGCGCCGAAGAAGACGATGTCGCCATCCTCCGCACCGATGCGGTCGAGCAACTCCTCGATCACGTTCTCCATGAACTTGACGATCGGCGACTGCAGGCCCTCGAGGCCCTTGGCGCGCTCGTTGACCTTGATCCAGGCCAGACCCTTGGCGCCGTAGATGCCGACGAACTTGGTGTAGTCGTCAATCACCTTGCGCGACATGCTGGCCCCGCCCGGCACCTTGAGTGCCGCCACGCGACCGTCGGCGGCATTGGCCGGGCCGGAGAATACCTGGAAGTCGACCTGCTTCATCAGGTCGTCGACATCGACCAGCATCAGCGGAATACGCAGGTCAGGCTTGTCGGAGCCGTAGCGGTCCATGGCGTCGGCCCAGGTCATGCGCGGGAACGCCGGCAGCTCGACGTCGAGCACGTCCTGGAACAGCTCGCGGATCATGGACTCGGTGACGCCCATGATGTCCTCCTCCTCGACGAAGGAGGCCTCGATGTCGATCTGGGTGAACTCCGGCTGACGGTCGGCGCGCAGGTCCTCGTCGCGGAAGCACTTGGCGATCTGGTAGTAGCGGTCGAAGCCGGCCACCATCAGCAGCTGCTTGAACAGCTGGGGCGACTGCGGCAGGGCGAAGAAGCTGCCCGGATGGGTACGGCTGGGCACCAGGTAGTCGCGCGCGCCCTCCGGCGTGGCGCGGGTCAGCACCGGCGTCTCGATGTCGAGGAAGCCCTGCCCTTCGAGGAAGGCACGCACGTGGTGGGAAATGCGCGAGCGCAGGCGCAGCTTCTCGATCATCTCCGGGCGGCGCAGGTCGATGTAGCGATGCTTGAGGCGCACCTCCTCGCCCACCTTGCCATGTTCGTCGAGCTGGAACGGCGGTGTGGCCGCCGTGTTCAGCACTTCGACATCCTTGGCCAGCACTTCGACCATCCCGGTGGGCATCTTGGGGTTCTGGGTGCCTTCGGGGCGCAGCCGCACGCGACCGGAGACGCGCAGCACATACTCGCTGCGCGCGCGGTCGGCCGTGGCGAAGGCCTCGGCGGTGTCGGGGTCGACCACGACCTGGGCGATGCCGTCGCGATCGCGCATGTCGAGGAAGATCACACCGCCGTGGTCACGGCGACGGTGAACCCAGCCGCACAGGGTGACCGTCTGGTCCACCAAGGTCTCGTTTAGCTGGCCGCAATAATGGCTGCGCATGTCGTATCCTGTTTCGTTAAGCGTTGTCTGTGAAATGGTCGGTATGGGTCACGGTCAGGCCGCGGCGCCGTCCTTCGCCGGCGCCTTGCTCTGCTTGCCTTCTCCGCCACCGCTCGCCGAGTCGCCGGCCAGGTTTTTCTTGCTGCCGGACTTGAAGTCGGTTTCGTACCAGCCGCCACCGGCCAGACGGAAGCCCGCGGCAGACACCAGGCGGCCGAGCTCGGGCGCTTCGCAGGCGGGGCAATCGGTCAGGGGGGCGGCGCTGAGCTTCTGGAGCTTCTCCAGTCGATGGCCGCAGGCCTTGCACTGATATTCATAGATGGGCATGGTTCAATTCACTCCTGATTCGACAGCGCGCAACCAACGGCGATATAGGGTCGAGCGGTGCACTTTCCAAGCCTGCCGTGAAAGCCCGATAGTATAACGTGCCTGGCATGGCCTGTCCCGGCCTTGCCACGGCGACAGCACAAGGAAAACCAGCATGAAAGCCGTGATACTCGATGCCGCCAGCCTGGGGCCCGATATCGACCTTTCCGCCATCCGGGAACAGGTCGACGATCTCGAAGTCCACCAGGCCAGCACGACCGAGCAGAGTCGCGAGCGCCTGGTCGGCGCCCAGGTAGCCATCGTCAACAAGGTAGTGCTCGATGCCACTACCCTCGAGGCGCTGCCTGAGCTCAAGCTGATCTGCGTGCTGGCCACCGGCACCAACAACATCGACATGACCACCGCCGAGCGCCTGGGCATCGAGGTGCGCAACGTCACGGCCTATGGCACCGCCAGCGTGGCCCAGCACACGTTGATGTTGATCCTGGCCCTGGCCAATCGCCTGCCGCTCTACCAGCGCGACGTGGCGGCCGGACGCTGGAACGAGAGCCCTTTCTTCTGCCTGATGGACCACGGCACGCTGCAGCTCGAAGGCAAGCATCTGGTCATCGTCGGCCAGGGCGAGCTGGGCAGCCGCGTCGGCGCCCTCGGCGAAGCCCTGGGCATGCGTGTGAGCTTCGCCGCCCGCCCCGGTAACGAAGCCGCCGACAGCCGTCCCGGCATCGCCGAACTCGCCCCCGAAGCCGACGTCATCAGCCTGCACTGCCCGCTCACCGACGCCACTCGCCACCTGATCGGCACCGAGCGGTTGGCGACCCTCAAGCCCGATGCCCTGCTGGTGAACTGCGCCCGCGGGGGATCATCGACGAAGATGCTGCACTTGCCGCGCTGCGAGAGGGGCGGCTCGGCGGTCTCGGCGTCGACGTGCTGCCGGCGGAGCCGCCGCGTGACGGCCATCCCCTGCTAGACGCCCTGAGCGAGCCCTTGAACCTGATCGTGACCCCGCACAACGCCTGGATCACCCCTGAAGCACGCCAGCGTATCGTGGCACTGACCAGCGACAACTTGCGCCGCTGGAAGGCCCAGCGGGACGGAGCATGACCATGCTGCATAACTCCATGCTTCACAACCTCGGCTCGATCAACCTCGACCACTTCTATCGGGTACCGCACCTGGTCCACCCCGGCGAGACGCTGGCCAGCCGCAGCTATCAGGTCGGCCTCGGTGGCAAGGGCGCCAATCAGTCACTGGCCATGGCCCTGGCCGGCGGCCAGGTGTGCCACTGGGGCCGGCTGGGCCGCCAGGACGGCTGGGCTCGCGACCGGCTGGCCCGAGCCGGCGTCGACGTCACTTATGTCGAACTGGTGGACGAGCCCAGCGGCCATGCCATCATCCAGGTCGATGACCACGGCGAGAACGCCATCATTCTCTGTCCGGGGGCCAATCACGGTTTCACCCGCCACCACCGCGAAGCACTGTGCGAGACGGCCAAGCCCGGCGACTGGCTACTGGTGCAGAATGAGTGCAACGCCTTGCCCGAGCTGCTCGAATGCGCACGCCAGCAAGGGCTCGCCATTGCCTTCAATCCCGCACCGATGAGCGACACGGTACTGGCACTGCCGCTGGAAGCCTGCCAACTACTGTTCGTCAACCGCGGCGAGGCCGCCTGGCTCGCCGGCCTACCCGAGACGAGCGACGCTCGTGTGCTGCTGGAAGGCTTGCACGAGCGACTGCCGAATACAGCAACGGTGCTGACCCTTGGTAGCGAAGGCGCCTGGTATCAGTCCGGCAGCGAACGTCACTTCCAGCCCGCACTGCCGGTGGAGCCGGTGGATACCACTGGCGCCGGCGATACTTTCATCGGCTACTTCATGGCGGCACTGCAAGAGCAGCGCTCCCTCCCCAATGCCTGGCGTTCGCCGCTCATGCCGCGGCGCTCGGCGTACAACGCCCCGGCGCCGCCGACAGCATCCCGTCGCGAGACGAGGTCGAGCGGTTTCTAAACTGACACCCCAAGGAGGCAACGTGTCGCATTCGATCATCTTCGATACCGACCCCGGCGTCGACGACGCCCAGGCCATCGCCATCGCCCTGCGTCATCCCGACATTGAGCTGCTCGGCTTGACCACCACCTACGGCAACGTCGACATCGAGACCGCCACCCACAACGCCCTGCTGTTGAGCGAGCTGGCAGGCCGCGACATTCCCGTTGCCCAGGGTGCCGCCGGCCCCATGGTCAAGCCGCGCCACCCGGCGCCGGCCCATATTCATGGTGCCAATGGCCTGGGCAACATCGAGCTGCCCGAAGTGAAGGGGAAGAAAGATCCGCGCAGCGCCGCACAGTTCATCGTCGATACGGTCAACGCCCGTCCCGGCGAGGTCACGCTGGTCGCGGTCGGCCCGGTAGGCAACCTGGCTGCCGCCCTGCAGCTCGACCCGGCGCTCACCGAGAAGGTCAAGCGCGTGGTGATCATGGGCGGCTCGATCCGCGAGGGTGGCAACGTCACCCCGGTAGCCGAAGCCAACATGTTCAATGATCCTCATGCCGCCCAGCGCGTGCTCACCGCCGGCTGGCCGCTGACCCTGGTGGGGCTCGACGTTACCCACCGCTGCGTGCTCAGCCAGGCGCACATGCAGCGCATCGAAGCGGGCCAGGGCGAGCTGGGCAAGGTGCTGGCCGGCAGCTACGCCTTCTATCGCGACTTCTATCGCGAATTCCTCGGCATCGACGGCTGCTGCCCACACGACAGCTGCGCGCTGGCCTGGCTGCTGCGTCCGGAGCTGTTCACCACTGCGCCGGGGCACCTGTCTGTCGTCACCGAGGGCATCGCCGAGGGCCAGACCCTGTTCGCCCCCGAGGGGCGCGGCTTCATTCAGGATCGCTGGTCACAGACACCCTTGGCGGAAGTGTGCCTCGAGGTGGACGGCGAGGCCGTGGTGGAATGGATTGCCGACACCCTCGGCTAGGCTTCCTCGGCATTAGAGACAAACGAAATTGTCCGGGTCGTGACACTCCAGCGCTTCCAGCTCGACGTGCGTGACCCGGGCATTCGGCGGCCCTTGCCACAGCCAGTTGGCGACCTGATTGACCGCCTCGCCGTCGCCGCACAACATCACCTCCACCTGGCCATCGGCCAGATTCTTGGCGTAGCCGGTCAGGCCATGCTGCAGCGCCTGCTCCTGCACTGCACGGCGATACCACACACCCTGTACCTTGCCGGCCACCAGGGCCTTCACACAGCGTTTGCTCATTCGTCCTCCTCGCCTCGTCAGTTCCGAGCCCGCGTCTCGCGTCAAGTCGGCTTGGCGCGCTGCCATCAACGCACCGATATCCAGGCACGATTCCAGTCGGGCCTGCAAATGCTCTAATCTTGATAATAGGGATGCGGCCTCGCCACAAGCAACGGCCGCCCCAACGGAAGCGGTGCCACCCACTGCGCTCCACCACAACAAAGCATCCTCACAAGGGAGATAACGCCATGCGGGTCTTCGATCACCCCGAGTTCGACCACCATCAGCAAATTGTCTTCGGCTGCGATGAAGCCAGCGGACTTCGAGCCATCATCGCCATTCACGACACCCGCCGCGGCCCTGCCCTGGGCGGCCTGCGCATCTACCCCTATGCCGACGAGGACGACGCCCTCACCGACGTGCTGCGCCTGTCCCGCGGCATGACCTACAAATCGGCCCTGGCCGACCTGCCCCTCGGTGGCGGCAAGGCGGTCATCATCGCCAACCCGCGCACCGACAAGACCCCCGCGCTGCTGCGCGCCATGGGCCGGCTCGTCGAATCGTTGGGCGGACGCTACATCACCGCTGAAGACTCCGGTAGCGGCGAAGAAGACATGCGGCTGATTCGGGAGGAGACCCGTCACGTCAGCGGCCTGGGCCATGACGGCGAATCCGGCGACCCCTCGCCCTTTACCGCCCATGGCGTGTTCTGCGCAATGAAGAGCGCCGTGCGATATTGCTTCGGTCGCGACGACATGAAGGGACTGCGTGTGGCCATCCAAGGCGTCGGTCATGTCGGTGCCCACCTCGCCCGGGAGCTGCACGAGGCGGGCGCCCAACTGGTGCTGACCGATGTCGATCGAGATAGCCTTGGCCTGCTCAGCGATGAGCTGGGAGCATTGAGTGTCGCTCCCGAGGAAATCTTCGATGCCGAGGTCGACGTATTCGCCCCTTGCGCCATGGGCGCTGTGCTGACGGAAGGCGTAGCCGGGCGGCTCAGGGCCAGGGCGATCTGCGGTGCAGCCAACAACCAACTGGCCACCCCCGTGGTCGCGGAACTGCTGCATCGGCGGGGGATCCTCTACACTCCCGACTATGTGGCCAACGCTGGCGGCGTCATCGAGGTGGAAGCCCAGCGTCACGAGAACTACGATCGCGATGCCGTGATGCGCCACGTGGAGCGGATCGCCGCGACGGTCGATGAGATCCTGGCCCGTGCCCAGGCACAGGACACCAGCCCGGCTGGCATTGCCGATCAGTTGGCCAGAGAGAGACTGCAGGGCTGAACCCGGCGCCGGGCGGCATGCCCGCCCGGCGACGACTCATTCCATCATCAGCTCGCGCCTGACGATAACGGCGCTGTTGCGCGGCACGACGTTGCGCCCCTTGGCCACCAGGTAGCTGCGCGTGAAGGCCGCACCGAGCAGCAGGATCAGCGAGCTGTAGTAGACCCACAGCAGGATCATGACCACCGAACCGGCGGCCCCGTAGGTCGAGGCGGTCGCGGTATAGGCCAGATAGGAGGCGATGGCGCTGCGGCCCACGGCAAACAGCAGCGCAGTGACCAGCGCCCCCAACAGCACATCTCGCCAACCCAGGACCACGTCCGGCAACACCTTGAAGATGGTAGCGAATAGCGCCGTGATCACAGCCAGGGAAATCAGGAATTCCGCTCCGGCCGTGAGCGGGCCAATCAGCGGCATGGCATCGCCAACCGCCTGTAGCATGGCGCGCAGCATGATCCCGACCAGCAGCGAGACGAGCAGAATGAAGCCGATCGCGAGCACCACGGCCAGCGACAGCAGGCGCTGCTTGAGAAACACCAGGATACTGTTACGGTTGGGCTTGGCGGTTACGCCCCAGATCATGTTGAGCGAGAACTGCATCTGGGCAAAGACCGTGGTAGCCCCCACCAGCAGGCCACCCACCCCGAGCAACGTCGGCAACACACCCGACTCCTCGATGCGTGACGACGCCACGGCTTGCTCGATTGCCCTCGCCGCTTCCGCACCCAAGGTTCCCTCCAACTGAGCCACGATCTGCCCTTGAGCGGCATCCTCGCCGAACACCACGCCGATCACGGCAACGGCGATGATGACAGTCGGTGCAAGCGAGAACAGCGTATAGAAAGCCAGTGAACCGGCATAACTGAAGGCATTGCGTTCCAACCACAGGCTGATCGCCTGCTGAACCGTATTCCACCAGAACCTGAGCGAGAGACTGCGCACGACACCTCCTTGGCAATGAATTCCCTATCATTCAGCATATCCGATTGAATGCCTGATGTCGGCCAGTTGCGCATTTGCAGCCCCACCGGGCCACGCCCATAATAAGGCCCCCCCGAGCCACCAGCGAAGGATTCGCCGATGAGCGATGCCGTTCACGAATTCGACTGTCTCGTCTTCATCGGGCGTTTCCAGCCGCCTCACCTGGGCCACCTGGCCGTCATCAACCAGGCCCTGCGCCAGGCGCGACAGGTGATCGTGCTGGTGGGCTCGGCCTGGCAGGCACGTTCGCTGCGCAACCCATGGCGCTTCGACGAACGCCAGGAGATGCTGCGTAGCTGCTTCGACGAGGAAGAGAATGCACGGCTGGAAATCGTGCCGCTGCTGGATGCGCTTTACAACGATGATGTCTGGGTGCGCGACGTGCAACGCAAGGTGCGCGACATTGCTGGCCACCATCACACCCGCCTGCCCCGCATCGGCCTGATCGGTGCCAGCCGCGGCCAGTCGAGCTACTACCTTTCGCTGTTCCCCCAGTGGGAATCGGTCAGCGTGCCGCTGGTCGACGGCATCTCCGCCAGCCAGATCCGCGAGCGGCTGTTCCGCTCGCCCTCTTCCACCGAAGACTACCTCAGCACCGGTGCGACCCATGACCTGCCGCCAGGCGTGTGCGAGACGCTACGCGATTTTTCCGGCAGCGACGCTCACCAGCAGTTGATGGAAGAGCAACGACTGCTCGAGCAGTATCGCCAGGCGTGGGGCAATGCCCCCTACCCGCCGATCTTCGTCACTGTCAACGCCGTGGTGGTGCAGTCCGGCCATGTGCTGCTGGTGCGCCGCACCGCCGCCCCCGGCAAGGGGCTGCTGGCCCTGCCCGGCGGCTTCATCAACCCCCACGAGCGACTGCTCGACGCCTGCCTGCGCGAGCTGCGCGAGCGCGTCCGCCTCAAGGTGCCGGAGCCAGTGCTCAAGGGCTCGCTGCGCGGCCAGCGACTGTTCGACGAACCCCACCGCAGCTGGCGGGGCCGCACCCTGGCCGAGGCTTTCTACTTCGCCCTGCGCCCCGACCAGCAGCTTCCCCGGCTCAAGCCGGTCAAGGGCGGCGACCACGCGCGCTGGGTGCCGCTGGCCGAACTCGAACCCGACAGTCTGTTCGAGGACCACTTCTTCATCATCCAGAATTTTCTCGGCCTGCCGGCCGATTTCGGCGGGATCTAGCTGCAGATAAAAAGTGCTTCACGGGTTGGCGAGCGGCTCAAGCGCAAGGCGCCCGGAGCGCAGGAGGTGGAGCATATGGGGTATATGTGACACCTCCGAGCACCGCGTAACGCAGCGATTGGGCGGCGCAGCCAGCCGTGGAGTACTTTTTCAGGCTTGGAGGAAGTCCCGGGGCAACTTCATCATCTGCCGCCACAGCTTTTCGACCCCCGGCTTGTGCACCAGTGAGCAGCGGTACAGGCGGATCTCCAGCGGCACGTCCCATTTTTCGTCGCCGGCACGTACCAGGCGTCCGCTCTTGAGCTCTTCGCGAACGCAAAAATCGGGAATCCAGGCCAACCCCACGCCTTGCAGCACCATGCCCTTGAGGCCCTCGGCCATGGCGGTCTCGTAAACGGTCCGCAGGCGCAGGCGCAGCGGATCGTTCTTCAACAGCATGCGCACGCTGCGGCCGAGGAAAGCACCCTGGGTATAGGCCAGGTAGGGAATCGTATCCTTGCTCTCGAGACTGAAGCGCGGCTTGCCCTTGGCATCCGGCACGCTCACCGGCAGCATCTTGACCTGGCCGATGGAGAACGAAGGGAACACCTCGGCATCGAGCTGCATGGTGGCGTACTGGTCGTGGTAGGCCAGCATCAAGTCGCAGTTGCCTTCGCGCAGCACATGGATCGCCTCGCCCACGTTCATGGCCACGAGCCGAGTCGGCAGTTCGCCCAGCCCTTCCTGCAGGCGTGAGATCCACTCAGGGTAGAAGCTCAATGCCAGCGAATGGGCGGCAACGATGTCCAGCGCCTCCCGCGCCATGGAAACGCCGCGTAAATGCCCCAGGCACTCGTTGAGTTGCTCGACCAGGTTGCGCGCCGTGACCAGGAACAGCTGCCCTTCCGGCGTCAGGTTAATGGGCGTGGTGGAGCGGTCGACGAGGGTCACGCCTACGGCCTGCTCCAAGGCACGAATCCGGCGGCTGAAGGCCGGCTGAGTGACATGGCGCTGCCGAGCGGAGGCGGAGAAGCTACGGGTGTTGGCCAGGGCCACGAAATCTTCCAGCCACTTTGTCTCGAGGTTCACCGGGACTCCCGCTGACAGCAATCACGATTCGAAAGGAATTCATCGTGCCCCAGAACATCTTGTTGAGGCAGCGCCTAATGTACCCCAGCCGCTCATTGAACCCAAGGAATTCACGCCTTACTGGATCGGCGCGGTGAGATAGGCCGCCCGTGACACCAGCTTGCTCCACAGCGGACGACGCTGCAGCTCGTCGTAGCTGATCCGGCGGCAGTCGGCGAAGTCGCGCTCGAGCATCAGGCGGACCTCGGCAGCGAAGTGGCGGTCGGGAATGAAAGCCGTGATCTCGAAATTGAGGCGAAACGAGCGGTTGTCGAGATTCACCGTGCCGACGGATGCCGCGACATCGTCGATCAAGATCACTTTCTGATGCAGGAAACCCGGCTGGTAGCGATACACCTTGACCCCGGCCCGCACCATGTCGGGGAGGAACGAGAAGGCGGAGAGATAGATCAGCAGGTGATCGGGGTGCTCCGGCATCATGATACGAACGTCGACCCCACGCATGGCGGCCAGGCGCAAGGCGTCCTGAACGCCCTGGTCGGGTACGAAGTAAGGGCTGGTGACCCAGAGTCGATCATGCGCGCTGTGAATGGCCTGCTGCACCAGCAAACTGGCGGTCTCCTGACGATCGGCCGGTCCCGAGGGCACGATGATCACGTTCTGGCACTCCTCGCAGGTGATCTGTGGCTCCCAGCACAGGTTGATGACCTCGCCGGTGGCCCAGTGCCAGTCCTCCCAGAAGGCTTCCTGCAGCCCCAGCACGCTGGGCCCGGTGAGTTTCAGGTGTGTGTCGCGCCAGGGGCCGTGCCGGGGATGCTGGCCCAGGTACTCGACACCGACGTTGAAGCCACCGAGCCAACCTTCGCGGCCATCCACCACCAGAATCTTGCGATGATTGCGGAAATTGAGCTGAAAGCGATGCTTGAAGCCACGGGAGGAACGGAACGCGCTGACCTCGACGCCACCATCACTCAATTCGCGCAGAAAACCTTCGGCCAGCTTGCGACTGCCAACCTCGTCGAACAGGAAATAGACCCGCACGCCCCGTTCTGCCGCCCTCAGCAGATGCTCCTTGAGCCGGTGACCCAGCGCATCGTGGCGCACGATGAAGAACTGCACCAGCACGTATTCCCGGGCACCATCGATACCGGCGAAGATGCTGTCGAAGGTGTCCTTGCCGTCGATCAAGAGCTCGGCCTGGTTGCCGCTGGTCAGCGGCATCATGGCAAGCTGCTCCACGGCGCGAATGTCGGGGTTGCGCGCATCCGCCAGGTACGGCTCCAGGCGCTCGCGATAACGCGCCAGGATGCGTCGCAGCACGGTGTCGCGCTCGCCGCGGGCGGAAACGTAGCCATAGAAACGCGGCCGGCCGAAGATCCAGTAGGCCGGTACTGCCAGATAGGGAATGGTCACCAGGGAGATGATCCAAGCCACCGCGCCCTGCGAGGTACGACTCGAGAGCAGCGCCAGGATCGCCGACAGGAAACCCAGCAGGTGTACCAGGAAAATCGCCAGGCCGAACAGCCAGGATGCCATGATCTCTCCCTGAAAAAACAGCAGTCTGCAGCATACCTCAGACAACAACGGCCCCGCCAGTTGGCGGGGCCGTTGGCCTATGTAACTAGATATTCCGTACCAACATCAAGCCCGCTCGGCAATGATCTCCTTCCACTTGGCGGGGCCGGTCTGATGCACCGAGGTGCCCTGGCTGTCGACCGCCACGGTGACCGGCATGTCCTCGACCTCGAACTCGTAGATCGCTTCCATGCCCAGGTCGGCAAAGCCCACCACGCGGGACTTCTTGATCGCCTGCGCCACCAGGTAGGCGGAGCCGCCCACGGCCATCAGGTAGACCGCCTTGTTGTCGCGGATCGCCTCGATCGCGGCTGGGCCGCGCTCGGCCTTGCCCACCATGCCCAGCAGGCCGGTTTCTTCCAGCATGGTACGGGTGAACTTGTCCATGCGCGTGGCGGTAGTCGGGCCAGCCGGGCCGACCACTTCGTCGCGCACCGGGTCTACCGGGCCGACGTAGTAGATGAAGCGCCCTTTCAGGTCGACCGGCAGCTCCTCGCCCTTGGCGATCATGTCGACCATGCGCTTGTGGGCGGCATCGCGACCGGTGAGCAGCTTGCCGTTGAGCAGCAGGGTGTCGCCCGGCTGCCAGGTCTGCACTTCTTCCGGGGTCACGGTATCCAGGTTGACGCGCTTGACGTTGTCTCCGGCCTCGCGGGTGATCTCGGGCCAGTCCTCGAGCTTCGGCGCCGGCAGTGCCGCCGGACCGCTGCCATCCAGGGTGAAATGCGCATGGCGGGTAGCGGCGCAGTTGGGAATGATCGCCACCGGCTTGTTGGCGGCATGGGTCGGGTAGTCCTTGACCTTGATGTCGAGCACCGTGGTCAGGCCACCCAGGCCCTGGGCGCCGATGCCGCTCTTGTTGACCTTGTCGAACAGCTCCAGGCGCAGCTCCTCGGCGCGGTTGGACGGGCCACGCGCCTGCAGTTCCTGGATGTCGATGGGATCGAGCAGCGCTTCCTTGGCGATCTCCATGGCCTTCTCGGCGGTACCGCCGATGCCGATGCCTAGCATGCCGGGCGGACACCAGCCGGCGCCCATCTTGGGCAGCTGCTCGAGCACCCAGTCGACCACGTTGTCGGAGGGGTTGAGCATGGCGAACTTGCTCTTCGCCTCGCTGCCGCCGCCCTTGGCCGCGACGTGCACCTCGACGGTATCGCCCGGCACCAGCTTGTGATGGATCACCGCCGGCGTATTGTCGCCGGTGTTCTTGCGCTTGCCGTCCGGGTCGGCCAGCACCGAGGCACGCAGCACGTTGTCCGGGTAGTTGTAGGCGCGACGCACGCCCTCATTGATCATGTCGTCGAGGCTCATGTCGGCCTCGAAGCGCACGTTCATGCCGACATGCACGAACACGGTCACGATACCGGTGTCCTGGCAGATCGGGCGATGGCCCATGGCGCACATGCGCGAATTGATCAGGATCTGAGCGATGGCATCCTTGGCCGCCGGATTCTCTTCCCGCTCGTACGCCGCCGCCATGGCGTCGATGAAATCCTTGGGATGGTAATAGGAGATGTACTGCAGGGCGTCGGCGACGCTCTGGATCAGATCGTCCTGGCGGATCACGGTCATGTGCAAGGAACTCCTCGGCAGTGTCGGCATGCCCGCTTCTGATTCGCGAGCGCGAAGCGGCGGGCTCGAACGGGGGCGAATTATACCGTATCGCAGCCTGCTAGACAGGGTCGTGCCGCCAAGGTCGAATTTCTAAGGCAACGGCCATGGAAGATAACGGTATAAAAGTTTCCATTTGTCTGCCTCCCGAGCCGGCTCTACGCTTGCCTGTAGCGCGATCATGGATTCGAACCCGCAACGATCAAGGAGCCGATCATGCAACCCACCGTTTCCGACTTCCTCGTTTCCCGCCTGCGCGAATGGGGCGTGGAGCGCCTCTATGGCTACTCCGGCGACGGCATCAACGGCTTCATGTCCGCCTTGCGCCGTGCCGAAGGCAACCCACGCCTGATCCAGCCGCGCCACGAGGAAGTGGCCGCCTTCATGGCCTGCGGGCATGCCAAGTTCAGCGACCAGGTCGGCGTCTGTGTCGCCACTTCCGGTCCCGGTGCGGTGCATCTGCTCAACGGGCTCTACGATGCGCGCAAGGACCACATGCCGGCAGTGGCCATCGTCGGCCAACAGGCGCGCAAGAGCCTGGGTACCGACTACCAGCAGGAGTTGGACCTGATGGCGCTGTTCAAGGACGTGGCCAGCGAATACGTGCAGATGGTCACCGAGCCGGCCCAGGCTCGCCACGTCATCGACCAGGCCATGCGCATCGCCCTCGCCCGCCGCACCGTGACCTGCGTGATCCTGCCCAACGACGTGCAGGACCTGCCCATGGAGGACCCGCCGCGCGAGCATGGCGCCGTGTTCTCCGGCGTCGGCTATCGCTTCCCTCAGCAGTTGCCGGAACCGGCCGACCTGGATGCCGCCGCCGCGATACTCAACCAGGGCGAGAAGGTGGCTATTCTCGCCGGCGCCGGGGTCAAGCACGCCGTCGATGAGCTCATCCGAGTGGCCGACCTCACCGGCGCCGGGATTGCCAAGGCGATACTGGCCAAGACCATGGTCCCCGACGATCTACCCGGCGTGACCGGAGCCATCGGCTTGCTCGGCACCGAAGCCAGCGACCGCATGATGAAGGAGTGCGACACCCTGCTGATGGTAGGCACGCGCTTCCCCTACGTGGAGTTCCTGCCCGAACCTGGCCAGGCTCGCGCGGTGCAGATCGACGTGGTACCGGAAGCGCTGGGCGTGCGTTATCCCACCGAGATCAACCTGCATGGCGATGCCGGCGCCACCCTGGCCGCCCTGGCCGAACGCCTCGAGCCAAAGGCCAATGACAAGTGGCGCAAGCAGGTGCAGGGCTGGATCGACGACTGGTGGGAGAAGACGGAGGCCCGCGCCGCCACCGAGGCCACGCCGATCAACCCCCAGCGAGTGTTCCAGAGCCTTTCGCCCCGGCTGCCCGAGAACGTCATGCTTACCTGCGACGTGGGTACGGCCACCAACTGGTACGCACGCAACCTGAAGATCCGCCAGGGCATGCTGGGCTCGGTCTCGGGCGGCCTGGCGTCGATGGGCAACGGCGTGCCCTACCTGATCGCAGCCAAGCTCTGCCATCCGAACCGCCCCGCCATCGCCATGGTGGGCGACGGCGCCATGCAGATGCTGGGCAACAATGCGCTGATCACCCTGGCCAAGTACTGGCAGGAGTGGGAAGACCCCCGCTGCATCGTGTTGGTGCTCAACAACCACGACCTGAGCCAGGTGACCTGGGAGCAGCGTGTGATGGAGGGCGACCCGAAGTTCGACATCTCCCAGGAACTGCCCGAGTTCCGCTACGACCAGTACGCCGAGCTGCTCGGTTTCAAGGGTTTGGTCATGCGTGAACCCGACGACATCGACCGGGTGTGGAACGAGGCACTTACCGCCGACCGCCCGGTGGTCATCAACGCCTACACCGACGGCGACATCGCCCCCCTGCCCCCGCATATCGAGTTCGAGCAGGCCAAGAGCTATCTCGCCTCGATGCTCAAGGGTGACTCCAGCGGTCTGCACAGCGCCAAGCTGTCGGCCAAGCAGATGGGACGCTCGCTTTTCAAGCGCAAGAAATAGCGTTCAAGCGCGAGACGCAACGGCGACTGGCCCAGCCATGGCCTCAGATGGGGCATGGCGGGTTGCTGCGCCCTTGAAGATAACGGTATAAAAACGAGTCTAGCCAGGCTGACAGCTCGGGCAGCGATAGAGCCGGCGCGAGGCGACCATCAATCTCTCGATCGGCGTGCCGCAGGCATGGCAAGGGCGCCCATCACGCTCGAACACGGCGAATCGACACAGCCGCCGGCTTTCGCCTTGCCGCTTGGCGTCGGCCGCCCACTCGGCGCGGTTGGTCACGCCGGCCTGCTCATAGGCCTGCCGGGTCACATCGAGGATGGTCTGCGCCAGCCTTGCCTGCCGCTCAGCGTTCAAGTCCACCATGCGGGCCGTGGGCGGCAGCCCGGCGAAGAACAGGATTTCGGAGCGCAGGTAGTTGCCGATGCCGGCGAAAGGCGCCTGGTCGAGCAGCAGGCCACCCAGCCGGCGGCGCGCGAAACGCGGCTCGGTCAGACGCGCCATAGCCTGCTCCGGCGTGACCCCGTGAGTCAGCAGGTCGGGCCCGAGCCGGGAGAGAAACGGATGCTCGGCGAGCCTGTCGGCCGGCCACAGCGAGACATCCGAGGCGCTGTAGAGACTGGCCGAGCGCCCTTCCGCCGTCAGCCGTACGCGCAGCGAGCGCTCGGTATCGGGCTCACGCTCGGCGTCGTGCAGCTTCCATACGCCGTAGAGCTGATTGTGCGAATAGAGCACGCGACCGTCGTCGAAGCGGGTCAGCAGCGCCTTGCCCCAGCTGTCCACGGCCGTGACCTCACGCCCCATCAGCGAGTCGGCCTCGGCGGCCAGTTCGGGGAAGGCGAACCACACGGACTCCAGCCGCCTGCCGGCAAGCTGCTCGTGCAGGCGGTCGGCGGCACGGCGGATCTCAGGGCCTTCGGGCATCCCTTTTCCTTACGATCTCAGCAACGAATCCGGCGATCATGGCGCTCGGGGCTGATCCGCGGACAGGCCTATGAGGAGGCGCTGTGAACCCATCCCTGGGCGCTACTTTTGCCATCCCTGGCAAAAGACCTCCTCTTCGGCCTGCCCCCGGCGCCCCTCGCTCCGTGGCATTCTGACTCCTCGATATACGTAAGAGCATCTGTGGATTGGCGTCGCGAGCGAAGAGAGGTTGCCCGCCGCCGGAGCGCAGCAACCGGAGTTGACTTGCTGCTCAATGAGGATTGCGACGGTTCGACGCCTCGATACCGCCGGCGGGCAAGATATCGAGCGCAGCAGGCACTCAACGGCGCCTACCCCAAAGCCAGCTGCCGCTCCTTGAGCTCATGCAGCCGGTCTCGCAGCCTGGCCGCCTCCTCGAACTCCAGGTTCTGAGCCGCCTCGAACATGGCATCCTCGACCCGCGAGACCTCCTTGGCCAGATCGGTCGGTGAGAGTTCGCCGAGATCGTAGATCGCCGCGCCCTCGGCCACCTTGCGCTCGCTGCGCCGCCCCTTGCCCTTGCGTCCCGGGGCCTGGGCCGCCTCCATGATGTCGGCCACCGAGCGCGTCACGGTGGTGGGCGTAATGCCGTGCTTCTCGTTGTGGGCGATCTGCTTGGCGCGGCGCCGCTCGGTCTCGTCGATGGCGCGGCGCATGGAATCGGTCACCCGGTCGGCATAGAGGATCGCCTTGCCGTGGGCGTTGCGCGCCGCCCGGCCGATGGTCTGGATCAGAGAGCGCTCGTTGCGCAGGAAGCCCTCCTTGTCGGCATCGAGGATCGCCACCAGCGAGACCTCGGGGATGTCGAGGCCCTCGCGCAGCAGGTTGATGCCCACCAGCACATCGAACTTGCCCAGGCGCAGGTCGCGGATGATCTCCACCCGCTCCACCGTATCGATGTCCGAGTGCAGGTAGCGCACCCGCACGTCGTGTTCGTCGAGGTACTCGGTGAGGTCCTCCGCCATGCGCTTGGTCAGGGTGGTGACGAGTACCCGCTCGCCCACCTCGGCGCGCAGGCGAATCTCGGAGAGCAGGTCGTCGACCTGGGTCGAGGCCGGACGCACCTCGATCTCGGGATCGACAAGCCCGGTGGGGCGCACCACCTGCTCCACCACCTGGCCGGCGTGCTCGGCCTCGTAGGGCCCCGGGGTGGCCGAGACGAAGATCGTCTGCGGGCAGATGCGTTCCCACTCCTCGAAGGTCATCGGGCGGTTGTCCAGCGCCGAGGGCAGGCGGAAGCCGTACTCGACCAGGGTCTCCTTGCGCGAGCGGTCACCCTTGTACATGCCGCCGACCTGAGGAACGCTGACGTGGGATTCGTCGATGAACAGCAGCGCGTCGTCCGGCAGGTAGTCGAAGAAAGTGGGCGGCGGCTCTCCGGGATTGCGGCCCGAAAGATAGCGCGAGTAGTTCTCGATGCCGTTGCAGTAGCCCAGCTCGTTCATCATCTCGAGGTCGTAGAGGGTGCGCTGCTCCAACCGCTGGGCCTCGACCAGGCGGTCGTTCTTGCGCAGCCACTCCAGGCGTTCGACCAGCTCGGCCTTGATCGCATCGGCGGCCGAGATGATCGTCTCCCGCGGCGTCACGTAGTGGCTCTTGGGATAGATGGTCATGCGCGGCACCTGGCCGCGCACTTCACCGGTAAGCGGGTCGAACAGCCGGATCGAGTCGATCTCGTCATCGAACAGCTCGACCCGCACCGCTTCCTCGTCGGAATCGGCCGGGTAGATGTCGATCACGTCGCCACGCACCCGGTAGGTACCACGCTTGAAGTCCATGTCGTTGCGGGTGTACTGCAGCTCGGCCAGGCGGCGCAGGAAGCTGCGCTGATCGATCAGCTCGCCGCGGGTGAAGTGCAGGCGCATCTTCAGGTACTGGTCGGGATCGCCGAGGCCGTAGATCGCCGAGACCGAGACCACGATCAGCGCATCGCGGCGTTCGAGCAGCGCCTTGGTCGCCGACAACCGCATCTGCTCGATGTGGTCGTTTATCGAGGCATCCTTCTCGATGAAGGTATCCGACGAGGGAACGTAGGCTTCCGGCTGGTAGTAGTCGTAGTAGGAGACGAAGTATTCGATGGCGTTATCGGGGAAGAAAGACTTGAACTCCCCGTAGAGCTGCGCAGCCAGGGTCTTGTTGGGCGCCATGACGATGGTGGGCCGCTGCAGCCGCTCCACCACGTTGGCCATGGTGAAGGTCTTGCCCGAGCCGGTCACGCCAAGCAGCGTCTGGTGGGCCAGCCCGGACTCGAGCCCCCGAATCAGGCCTTCTATGGCGGAAGGCTGATCGCCAGCGGGCTTGAAGTTGGCATTGAGGCGAAACGGCTTGCTCATGGCAGCTCCCAACAGGCCTCAGGCGCCGAAGGGCGCCTGGCCTGGTATCAACGTCCAATGTAGCCGCTATTGCGGCGGTGACGCAGAAAGGCTACGCCCCGGCGATAGCGGCGCTGCTCGTGGTGACCTCCACAGTGGCACTGGTCATAAGGCGATGGATGGGGCACTTGTCGCTGATCTCCTCCAGCCGCGCCCGCTGATCGGCATCCTCGATGCCATGAAAGGTCATCACCACTTCGAGTCGGTAAACGCCCTTGCGTTCCTCGCTGTCGTCGCGGTTGATCCTGACGCTGATCCCCTCGAGCGGCCACTGCTTGCGCCGGGCGTACATCTGGGCAGTGATCGCCTTGCAGGCACCAAGCGAGAGGTCGAAATAGTCATGCGGGTCCGGTGCACTCCCCTCGCCGCCGAAGGCCACGGGCACATCAGAGTAGAGATCCTCGAACCCTTCAATATGGACCCGCTGACGAAAGATGCTGTTGCGCTCGCTGACGATCTCGATGGACTTGTGCATGAACGATTCCGCTCGGTTACTTGATCTCGATGGGAAGCTTGAGAGCCTGGACGGCACGAATCAGCGCCTCGCGACTGACGCGCCCTTCCACTTCCGCCCCATGGCGCCCCACCTCGGCGCTCTCCACGCCATCCACCATCATCAGGGCCGTGGTAATGCGGTTGACCTGGTCGGCGTTCTCCACGCCACTGAAACTGAGCGACTGCTGTGGCATGCCTGACTCCCCGGGCATGGAATAGGAAAGCACGAGTCTAACATGGCAACCCTGAAGCGGCAGCCGCTTGCATTCCCGCCGCCCTGCCCGCATACCATTGGCCATATCCCTGACATGACGACCCGGAGCCATACAGGCATGAACGATTGGATAACCGCCCTGGAAGGGCGATACCTGAGCGACGAGCGGGTGACGTTCGACACCTCCGAGCCCGCCCGCCAGGCCATGGAGCGTACCGTCATCACCCCACTCGTTCACCTTGGCGTGCTGGATGTCAGCGGCCCTGGTGCCGACAAGCTGCTACAGGGCCAGACCAGCGCCCAAGTCGATCTCGCCAATGGCAGCTTCGCCCCGCTGACCTGCTTCTGCAGCGCCAAGGGGCGCATGCTGGCCAACGCTCAGTTGCTGCGCATCGATGCCGAGCGCTACCGCCTGATCCTGCATCGCGGCCTGCTCGAGCCGCTGCGCGACCACCTGAAGAAGTTCGCGCCGTTCTACAAGAGCGAACTTGCCATCCGCGACGATCTGGTACTGCTGGGGCTGATCGGCAAGGAAGCCCAGGCCCTGGCGGAAGTCCGCTTCGATGCCGTCCCGCCCGCCGTCTGGCACCAGTCGGGAGACGAGACGGTGCAACTGCTGGCCCACCCGGGGCCACAGCATCGGCTGCTGGCCTGCCTGCCGCTGGAGCAGGCCGAGGCAGTCGCCACCCGGCTCAGCGAACAGGCGGCTCCGGTCGGCAACGCCGTGTGGTGCCTGCAGGACATCCAGGCCGGGCTCGCCTGGCTGACGCCAGCCCACCAGGATGCTCTGCTGCCGCAGATGATCAACTGGGAGGCGCTGGGTGGCATCAGCTTCAAGAAGGGCTGCTACACCGGCCAGGAAGTGGTGGCACGTGCCCACTTCCGCGGCCAGGTGAAGAAGCGCCTGGCCCGCGCGCAGTTGGAAGGAAGCCGGCTGCCCGAACTCGGCGCCAGCGTGGTCGATGCCGATGGCAAGGCTGCAGGTGAGATCGTGGCAGCAGAGCTCGATGCCTACGGTCAGGCCGAAATTCTCGCCGTACTCACCACCCGGGAGGATATCGGACCACTCAGCGTCGACGGTCAGGCCGTCAAATTGCTGAAGCTGCCCTACCCGATCGAGCGTCTCGACCCGGAGAACCTGACCCAGGCAAGCGCCTAGGGCAAGTCCAAGCCGAACACCCGCTTGGCGGTCGCCGTGCTCTGGGCGGCGACCGCCTCCGTGGTCTCGCCGCGCAGCTTCGCCACCATTTCGCAGACCTGGACGATGCGTGCCGGCTCGTTGCGCTGCCCCTGGTAGCCGCACAGCGGCATGTCGGGGCTGTCGGTCTCGAGCACGAAGCCATCCTCGGGCAGGCTCTTCACCGCGCGCCACAGGCGCTGGGCGCGTTCGTAGGTGACCGCACCACCCAGCCCCACCACGAAGCCGAGGTCGAGAAACTTCCAGGCCTGATCCGGCGAGCCGGCGAAAGCGTGAATCAAACCGCCCGCTGGGAGATCGAGCTGGCGCAGCCGCTTCGAGACCTTGTCGTTGGCGTGCACGCAGTGGATCACCACCGGCAGGTGGCGCGCCTTGGCCAGACGCAACTGGGCACTGAACAGCTCCCACTGGTCGTCCAGGGTCTCTTCGAAGCGCGCGTCGATGCCGCATTCGCCCAGCGCCCGCACCTCGGGATGATCATCCAGCATTTGCGCCAGCGCCTCGACGTCGCCCTCGCCGTGTTCATGCATGAAATAGGGATGAAGACCCAGGCTGACGTGGACGTCATCGCGCTGGCCGAGCGCCAGCACGTCGGGCCAGCGCTCGCGAGTGGTACCCGGCACCATGAAGTGGCCGACACCGGCCGTCCTGGCGCGGTCGAACATCGCTTCGCGGTCGTCGTCGAAGGCCTCGAAGTCGAGATGACAGTGGGCGTCGATCAACATCCGTGTCGTGCTCCCTTGCGTGATAATGGCCACGCCTGAGCCCGAGTCACTCCGACTCGGGTTGCATCGCAGGCAACTGCGAGGTGCAGGCCGGACAGCGGGTAGCCGGTATGGGGATTTTGCTCAGGCAGTAAGGACAATCCTTGACCGTCGGCGCCGCCGCCGTCTCGGGAGGATAGGCGAGGTTCTTGAGCCGATTGATGTTGCGGATCAGCAGGAAAGTGGCGAAAGCAACGATCAGGAACGACAGTACGGCATTGAGGAACAGACCGTAGTTGAGCGTCACCGCGCCGGCCGCCTGGGCCTGTTCCAGAGTGTGGTAGACCTCGTCGCCAGGACCGTCACGCAGCACCAGGAACTGGTTGGTAAAGTTCATCCCACCCGTCGCCAGGCTGATCAACGGGGTGAACACATCCCGCACCAGACTGTTGACGATGGAAGTGAAGGCGGCGCCGATGATGATGCCCACCGCCATGTCTACCACGTTCCCCTTGACCGCAAACTCGCGGAACTCCTTCAGCATCTTCGATGCCATTGGAATCTCTCCCCAACCTCACACTGAGTCGCCACCTGGCCTGCTCGACTCAGTGCTCGCGGGTTGCCGCAAAGCGAATCTCCGGCCAGCGCTCCTGGGTCATCTGCAGATTGACCCTCGTGGGGGCAATATAAGTCAGGTAGCCGCCGCCATCCAGCGCCAGGTTGGCGCTCGCCTTGCGCTTGAACTCCTCGAGTTTCTTGGCGTCGTCGCAGTAGATCCAGCGCGCGGTCTGCACGTTGACCGGCTCGTAGACGCAATCGACCTTGTACTCCTCCTTGAGGCGATGCGCGACCACGTCGAACTGCAGGGTGCCCACGGCGCCGAGAATCAAGTCGTTGTTGTCCAGCGGCTGGAACAGCTGGGTGGCGCCCTCCTCTGAGAGCTGCTGGAGCCCCTTCTGCAGCGCCTTGAGCTTGAGCGGATCCTTGAGTTGCACACGCTTGAACAGCTCCGGGGCGAAGTGCGGAATGCCGGTGAAGCGCATGTCCTCGCCCATGGTGAAGGTATCGCCGATCTGGATGGTGCCGTGGTTGTGCAAGCCGATGATGTCACCGGGCCAGGCCTCCTCGACGTGGGCGCGGTCGGAGGCCATGAAGGTGAGGGCATCGGCAATCTTGACGTCCTTGCCGATACGCACGTGGCGCATCTTCATGTTCTTCTCGTACTTGCCCGAGCACACCCGCAGGAAGGCGATGCGATCGCGATGCTTGGGGTCCATGTTGGCCTGGATCTTGAAAACGAAGCCGGTGAAGCGCGAGTCCTCGGCCTCCACGGTACGGGTGTCGGTCTCGCGCGGCTGCGGCGACGGCGCGTATTCGACGAAGCCGTCGAGCATCTCGCGCACGCCGAAGTTGCCCATGGCGGTACCGAAGTAGACCGGGGTCAGCTCACCGCGACGGTAGGCGTCGAGATCGAACTCGTGAGAAGCGCCGCGCACCAGTTCCACCTCCATGCGCAGCTCCTCGGCCTGCTCGGCACCCAGCACCTCGTCGACCTCGGGGTTGTCGAGCCCCTCGATGCGCTTGTCGTCCGGGATACGGTTGCCCTGCCCCTGGGTGTAGAGATGAATCACGTCGTTGTAGAGGTGATAAACGCCCTTGAAGTGGCGCCCCATGCCGATCGGCCAAGTCATGGGCGCACACTGGATGTTCAGCACCGTCTCCACTTCGTCCATCACCTCGATGGGATCGCGGATGTCGCGGTCCATCTTGTTGACGAAGGTGAGGATCGGCGTAGTGCGCAGGCGGCACACTTCCATCAGCTTGATGGTGCGCTCTTCGACACCCTTGGCACCGTCGATCACCATCAGCGCCGAATCCACCGCCGTCAGCGTGCGGTAGGTGTCTTCGGAGAAGTCCTCGTGCCCCGGCGTGTCGAGCAGGTTGACCATGCGCCCGCCATAGGGGAACTGCATCACCGAGGTGGTCACCGAGATACCCCGCTCCTGCTCCATCTTCATCCAGTCGGAGGTAGCGTGGCGGTCGTTGCGCTTGCTCTTCACCGAACCGGCGAGCTGGATGGCATTTCCGAACAGCAGCATCTTCTCGGTAATGGTGGTCTTGCCCGCATCGGGGTGCGAGATGATGGCGAAGGTTCTACGCAGCCCGACTTCACGGGCCAGATCGGCAGCTGACATCAGATAGTTTCGTCGTCATTGGCACCGCGGGGCGGTGCGTGAATGGTGAAGTGGCACGCATTCTACGGTTTTGCCCGACTCAGTTGTAGGGCGACGACGCGAATGGCTACTGCCGGGTTCGCGCCCAGCCTGAGCGAATGGCGGCACGACACGGTATCATGTGGGCGGATTCATCGCTGGAGCCCCCATGCCAACCGCCCCGCCCCTGCCGCTTTCCACGCCCAGCCGCAACCTGATTCGCCTGACCATCGTGCGAGGCATCACTTGGACCGGTTTCCTGGCGGCGGTCATCGTGGGTATCGAGCTGCTCCACTTCGAGCTGGAGGTACCCGCCGTCATCGGCGTGATCGTGTGCATGGGGCTGGTCAACCTGTTCACCTGGTGGCGACTCGGCCGCCAGTGGGCGGTCAGCCATACCGAATACGTGCTGCACCTGCTGGCCGACATCTTCGGGCTGACGCTGCTGTTCTACCTTACCGGCGGTTCCAACAATCCTTTCATCAACTATTACCTGGTACCGGTCACCATTGCCGCCGCCACCCTGCCCTGGCGCTACGCCTGGATCGTCGCTTCGGCGGCCATGGCCTCGTACACGCTGTTGATGTGGGATTACCATCCGGTGCCGCAGTTCGCCCATTATCACGAGGGCTTTGGCGTCAACCTGCACGTGCTGGGCATGTGGCTCAACTTTGGCCTATCGGCGGGGCTCGTGACGTTCTTCATCTTCAAGATGGCCCACGCCCTGCGCAGCCGCGAACGGGCCCTTTCCCAGACCCGCGAATCCGCTCTGCGCAACGAGCAGATCGTCGCGGTGGCCACCCAGGCGGCAGGCACCGCCCACGAGCTGGGAACGCCGCTATCGACGATGGCGGTGCTGCTCGCCGAAATGCGCGAGGATGCTCGCGACAACCCTGAGCTGATCGAAGATATCGAATTGCTGCGTCGCCAGGTCGACGTGTGCAAATCGCGGTTGCGCCATCTGGTGGAGAGCGCCGACCGACGGCGCATGGCCGAGCCCGAGGTGCGCGATGCGCGCGACTGGCTCCAGGGAGTCGTGCAGCGCTGGCTGGTGTTGCGCCCCGACGTCAGCTACCGCCTCGAGATCAGCGAACAGCGCGGCACGCCCTGGCTGAAGGTCGACACGACGCTGGATCAGGCCATCACCAACCTGCTCAACAACGCCGCCGACGCCAATCCGGACGACATCAACATTCGTCTCGACTGGAACGCCGAGGAGACGGTGATCGACATCCGCGACCACGGTCCCGGCGTCACCCTGGATATTGCCGACCAGTTGGGCGAGACCTTCGTCTCGACCAAGAGCAAGGGGCTGGGCATCGGCCTGTTCCTGACCCACGCCACCATCAACCGCTTCGGCGGCGGCGTGAGGCTGTATAATCATCCTGACGGGGGGACGCTGACTGAAGTGATCCTGCCGCACAGTGAGCCCTGAGCGACGAGGACACCATGCAAGACGCCGAAACACGCCTGCTGATCGTCGACGACGACGAAATGTTCTGCCACGTGCTCTCCCGCGCCCTGGGCCGGCGCGGCTACGAGGTGCTGGTGGCCAACGATGCCGAGCAGGCAATCGCCCTGGCCCGCCGTCACCGCCCCGAGCTGGCCACCCTCGATCTCAAGCTGGAGCACAGCTCGGGCCTGAAGCTGCTGCCGGAGCTGCTCGAGGTGGTGCCGAGCTGTCGTGTCGTGGTGCTGACCGGCTACTCCAGCATCGCCACCGCCGTGGAAGCGATCAAGCTCGGCGCAGTCAACTACCTGTGCAAGCCCGCCGATGCCGACGAGATCCTGACCGCACTGGAGCGGGAACAGGGCGACCCGGATGCCGAGGTGGCCGACAACCCGCCCTCGATCAACCGCATCGCCTGGGAGCATATCCAGAAGGTTCTGCAGGAGCACGACGGCAATATCTCCGCCACCGCCCGCGCCCTGGGCATGCACCGCCGCACCCTGCAGCGCAAGCTGCAGAAGCGGCCAGTGCGGCGCTGACTTTCCAGCGTGGCGAGGTTTCGGCTGCCAGGTTGGAGGTTGACGTCGCGACTTTCCCGGCGACAGGTCTGCGCGGAGGCGCTGTAAACCCATCCCTGGGCGCTACTTTTTCCTTCCCTGGAAAAAGACCTCCGCTTCGACCTGTCCCCGGTGCCGCTCGCGTGAGTAGCAATTTCCGTAGCGCTTATTGAGCCGTCCAGCCCAGATCAATATTCCAGCTCGAGCCGCTCACCGCGCCTGCCGCATCCGAAGCCAGGTAGGCCACCAGCGCCGACACTTCTTCAGGATCGATCAGGCGCTTGACCGCGGCGTTCTTGAGCATGATCTGCTCCACCACGTCCTGCTCGTCCATGTTATGCAAGCGGGCCTGGTCGGCGATCTGGTTCTCCACCAAGGGTGTCTTGACGTAGGCCGGGCAGATGGCATTGGCGGTGATCCCCTGCGGGCCGCCCTCCAGCGCCGCCGTCTTGGTCAGCCCGATCAACCCGTGCTTGGCGCTGATATAGGCCGACTTGCCCGGCGAGGCGACCTGGGCATGCACGGAGGCGATGTTGACGATCCGCCCCCAGCCGTTCCGGCGCATCGAGGGCCAGGCCGCCTGGGTCAGCAGGAAAGGAGCCGTCAGCATCAGGTCGATGATCTGCCGCCACTTGGCTTCGGGGAAATCCTCGATCGGCGAGACATGCTGGATGCCGGCGTTGTTGACCAGAATGTCGACCCGCCCGAAGCGCTGGATCGCCTCCGCCACGGCCCCCTTGCAGGCCTCGCCGTCGGTGAGATCGGCCTGGTAGAACGCCGCCCCGGCAGCGTCGGCCTTGTCCTTGGCCTGCTCATTGAAATCGACGGCCAGCACCTGGTGGCCGAGTTCACGGAACTGGCGTACCACGGCCTCGCCGATACCGCTGGCGGTTCCCGTCACCAGGGCGACGCGTGGCACGGAAGTCGTTGTGTTGGTCATGGGGTAAATCCTTCTACACGGCGTTGGAAGTTCGCGGGTCCTTCAGCATAAGCCCGGGGTTGCGAACAAGGCCAGCCTGAAAAGCCCGCGAACTACTGCTCCTCCGCCGGCGTCATCACCTTGGTCATCAGACGCTGGGCCAGGCGGCTGCCCTCCTCGCGTGTCTCCAGGTCGGACAGGTCGTCGAGCAGCTCGCAGCGCCACAGCCAGATACCCTCTTCCAGCGTCTCGGCGACGAAGGGGTAGCGGCCCGAAGGCAGCGCAAAGGCCCGGCACTCGCCTTCGCTCGGCGGGGCGGCGCTGGCAAAGACCGGAAACAGCACGAGAGATAGCGAGACGGGACTGATCAAGGCGCCAACCAGATAGTCGCGTCCGGTCGCCGTCACGCCATCGTCCGGACAGACCTGGAAACACAACGCATCGACCTCGAGGCGCGGGTTGCGACCCGGCGCTGCTTCGAGCGCAGCGCCATGCCGTCGCTTCCAGGCCTGGGCCATCTCGTTCAGGCGCTGGTATTGCTCGGGCGTCGGGGCCAGCATGGCACACTCCTTGGTAAGCTGAGGGGCACAGACGTCCCGTTCGGCAGGACGCCTCGCGACTGCTATTCTGGCAGGTCCATGCGCAACGAGGAATGCTCATGCTCCCCCAGCAGCGTCTAGAGCTGGCCGTCTCCATTGCTCTGGAGGCCGGCGAACGGATCGTCGTGGCCAGGAACCAACAGACCTTCAACCAGCAGCTCAAGAATGGGCACGAACTCGTCACCGACGTGGACGTCGCGATCGACACGCTGATCAGTGAGCGGCTCGACGCCACCCTGCCCGGCGAACAGCGCCTCAGCGAGGAGCTTGCCCCCGACCGCGAGGTGGCGCATACGGCCGAGTCGCTGTGGGTCATCGACCCCATCGACGGTACCGTCAACTTCGCGCATGGCTTGCACCACGTGGCCGTTTCCATCGCCTGGATGAGTGAAGGCAAGACCCGCCTGGGCGTGGTACATGCCCCTTCCTCGGCGAGACCTATACCGCCTTGTACGGCCAGGGGGCCTGGCGCAACGGCAAACCGATCCACGCCAGCCGCACCACCAACCTGCAGCGCTGCCTGGTCGGCACCGGTTTTCCCTACCGCCGCGACAGTCGCCCGCCGCTGATGCGCCGGCTGATGGCCGTACTGGAGCACTGTCAGGATGTGCGGCGCAACGGCTCGGCCGCTCTCGATCTGTGCGACGTGGCCTGCGGGCGCCTGGATGCCTACTACGAGAGCGTCTCGCCCTGGGATTTCGCCGCCGGCGTGCTGATCGCCCGCGAGGCCGGCGCCCGTGCCGGTCACCTCTACCCCTGCCCCAAGGGGATCCCGGAGGATCTTTACGGCGAGAACCTGCTGGTCAGCGCCCCGGAGATCCATGCCGAGCTGGGTGAGCTGCTGCGTGCAGCCGACGCCAATGAGCTGCGTCTCTACTGAGGGAAACGCTGAACAAATCGACGAGCGAGATGAAGCGCAACGCAGCGATTCGCTCGCGCAGGCATTTGTGCAGTGTTTCCTGAGTGCGCGCAGGCAATAGTAGCCTGCAATCGATCCACTAGTAGTGTCCTATTGGCCGTCAGGGGCGCCATCCGTCACAATGACGGCACTCATTACCCCCTTCAGGAGACATTCGTATGTTCGTGGTCATCTTCGGTCGTCCCGGCTGCCCCTTTTGCGTACGCGCCCAGACCCTTGCCGAGCGTCTGGAAAGCGCCAACGTGATCGAGGGCCACCGCTACGTGGACATCTGGGCCGAAGGCATCAGCAAGGCCGACCTGGAGAAGACCATCGGCAAGCCGGTGTCGACCGTCCCGCAGGTCTTCATCGACCAGACCCACGTCGGCGGTTTCACCGAATTCGACCAGTACGTGCGCGACAACGCCCTTCTGGCGTGACCCTTTCTTTTGTACCGGGCCCGGCTCGCCACCCCGGGCCCAAGCCAGCGTTCATTTCCCGTTTAACGTTTTCCCCCGCGTTGAAAGACGTTCCTCGCCAAGCCCTATACTGAGGTCTAATGCTTGGCGCATCTGGACAAAGGAACGGCACGATGCAAAGGGAAGAATTCCTCCAGCAACTCTGGCTCGACTACATCCATCATCACCCGGATGTGGGGATGCTTCGCCTGTGGCCGACAGATGCGCCGGTCGAGTACCTGACCCTACTTACGCTCGACCAGTCGCCATTCGCCGAACAGGACCTGTTGCCGACTCTCGGCCATCTCGGCTATCGCCCCGTACATCGCTATGCCATGGCCGATCGCGGCCTGCTGGTATCGTTACTGGCCCCGCCCGACGACGGCACCTGGCTGGTGCTGGCCGAGCTACAGCTCAGCAGCCTGTCGCGCGAGCCACGCAACATGCTGACCGCGCTAGTCAGCCATACCCACCCGCAGGACACCCGCGGCAAGAACCTGTTGTGTCGGGGACGCCCCTGGGCCATGCCCAGCTGGGAGCTCTACAGCCTGCTCTACGAGGCCCATCCGCTGGCCGGCTGGATCGCGGTCATGGGGCCGAGCGTGCATCATGCCGGCTTCGATTGCGAGCGCCTTGGCCATCGCTTCGACAAGCTCGATGCCGCCCTTGCCGCAGCCGGCCTGGCAGGTAGCGAGGACCGCCATCACGGAGTCTTTCCCGTCTCACCACTGCTCCAGTACCGCTTCTACCCCACCTGCTCGCAGCGCCTTGCCTTTGCCGATGGGGACGAACACCGCATCGGCCTGGGCGGTCTGGCGCTGATGCAGAAGCGCCTGAGCAGCGACCATGAGCGCGCCGTGGAACTGCTGCTGCCGCATCACACCCGCTGCGAGATCACCTGAGACGGCCGTCGTCAGCCACCGAAAGCGTTATCCACAGAAATTGTGGATAACGCTGTGCAAGACGCTGTGGTAACCGACATCGGGCCGGAAACAGCGCGCTCCGGTGACATTGATCATAAAATCATCACATGCCGAAACAGAAAGGCCCGGGCCAAGCCCGGGCCTGAAAGTGCCGTCCAGAGAGGCTCAGTCGAATGTCATTTCCGGTACGTGATCGGGCACGATCAGCTTGCCGGCGGTCTTTTCGACGATCTCCTCGACGCTCACCCCGGGCGCACGCTCCTTGAGGACGAAAGCACCGTTCTCGATCTCCAGGTAAGCGAGGTCGGTCAGCACCCGGTTGATGCAACCGGCGCCGGTCAGCGGCAGCGTGCACTTCTCGAGCAGCTTGGATTCACCATGCTTGGAGGCGTGGGTCATGGTACAGATGATGTTCTCGGCACCCGCCACCAGGTCCATGGCCCCGCCCATGCCCTTGATCAGCTTGCCCGGTACCATCCAGGAGGCAATGTTGCCTTCCTGGTCGACCTCGAAGGCGCCGAGCACGGTGAGGTCGACATGGCCGCCACGGATCATGGCGAAGGATTCCGCTGAATGGAAGATGGCCGCGCCGGGGCGCGCCGTCACGGTCTGCTTGCCGGCGTTGATCATGTCCGGGTCGACCTCGTCCTCGGTGGGGAAGCGCCCCATGCCGAGCAGGCCGTTTTCCGATTGCAGCATCACATCGATGCCCTCGGGACGTAGTTGGCTACCAGGGTCGGAATGCCGATCCCCAAGTTGACGTAGAAGCCGTCCTTCAACTCTTGCGCCACGCGCTGCGCCATCTGTTCGCGAGTCAGTGCCATCTTGTTTGCCTCTTGTGTTCGGTGGAGAAGCGGAAAATCGATGCCGGCGGTGAGCCGGCGCCTGAACGGCGAAGGGTTCAACCCTCGCGTACGGTGCGCTTCTCGATACGCTTCTCGAAGGTGCCCTGGATAATGCGATCGACGTAAATGCCCGGCGTATGGATCTGGTCGGGACGCAGCTCGCCCGGCTCGACGATCTCCTCGACCTCCACCACGGTGACCTTGCCGCAGGTGGCGGCCAGCGGGTTGAAGTTCTGCGCCGTGTCGCGGTAGATCACGTTGCCATAGCGGTCGGCCTTCCAGCCCTTGACGATGGCGAAGTCGGCGTGGAACGCCTCCTCGAGGATGTAGTGACGCCCGTTGAACTCGCGCACCTCCTTGCCCTCGCCGATCGGCGTGCCGTAACCGGTGGCGGTGTAGAAAGCGGGAATACCGGCGCCGCCGGCGCGCATCTTCTCGGCCAGGGTTCCCTGCGGCGTCAGGATCACTTCGATCTCTTCGTTGAGCATCTGTTGCTCGAACAGGGCGTTCTCGCCCACGTAGGAGGCATAGAAGCGCTTGATTTGTTTGTCTTCCAGCAGCAGGCCCAGGCCGAATCCGTCGACGCCGCAGTTGTTGGAGATGACCGTGAGATCCTTGACGCCCCGACGCTTGATCTCGGCAATCAGGTTTTCGGGGATACCGCACAGGCCAAAGCCCCCGGCAACGACGGTCATGCCGCTCTCGATGCCAGCCATTGCCTCTTCGTAGGAGTACACGCGCTTGTCGAATCCGGACATCGCAAAGCCTCGTCTTGTTGTGAAGTGGGTAAATTGACGGTAGCAGACAGTGTTGACCCACCCCATATATTTGTTAAGTTTGTTTTTTTTATGAATTGATATGAATGATTTATAAAATGAGCCAGCCGACATGACCGCCAAGCAGTTGCGGGCCTTCCTTGCCGTGGCCCAGACGTTGAGCTTCACCCAGGCCTGCGAAAGGCTACACCTCTCCCAGCCGGCATTGAGCCTGGCCATCAAGGGCCTGGAGGAAACCCTGGGTGGTCCGCTACTGATTCGCAGCACACGCAGCGTTCGCCTCACGCCGGAGGGCGAGACCCTGCTGCCATTGGCCAAGCGCCTGCTGGCCGACTGGGACAACACCGAGGAGCTGCTGCGCCAGCGCTTCACCCTGCAGCTCGGCCGCGTGGCATTGGCGGCGATGCCATCGGTCGCCTGCAATCGGCTGCCTAGCGCCCTGCGCCGCTTTCGCGAGCGCTTTCCGCGGGTCAACGTGACGGTACATGACGTGATCAACGAGGAAGTGATCGACATGGTGCGCCGCCAGCAGGTCGAGCTCGGTATCGCCTTCGAACCGGAAACCCGCGAGGGCATCGATTTCCTGCCGCTGTTCGACGACACCTTCGTGGCCGTCCTGCCGCCAGACTCACCCTCGGCGGCGGCCGACTCGATCGACTGGAAGACGCTGCTCGCGCACGACTTCATTACCCTGCAACGCCCCTCCATGGTGCGCATCCTGCTGGAGCAGGCGCTGGCCCGCCGGCATACCGAGCTGCCGGTCGCCTTCGAGAGCCACCAACTCGCCACCGTCGGCCGCATGGTGGCCAGCGGCCTGGGTGTCAGCGCCGTACCGACGCTGTGCCGCGAGCAGATGCACGAACTCGGCGCGCGCTGCGTGCCGCTCTTCGATCCGCAGATACGCCGCACCGTGGGCGTGGTCCTGAGCGCCGGTCAGGAACTCTCGACTGCGGCGCGGGCATTGCACGAAGTGCTGCAAACGACGCTGTGCGAACCGTCAGCGTGAGTGGAAGCGCTGGCACAGGCTGCTAGGCAGTCAGGGCCTGATCCATTAGCATGTGCGGCTATTCGTCGATAAGTGCCATGACGCAACTCGAGGAGTCAGGAATGTCGACCCTGAAAGGGCTCGTCAGCGTGCTGTTACTGGTGATCACCACCCTTTTCTGGTCGGTCCCCCTGATCCTTTTGACACTGCTCAAGCTGATCACACCGACACGTTCCTTGCGGCTGATCGTACTGCGGGGGCTCAATGGCGTGGCGCTCAACTGGATCGGCTGCAACCTGTGGTGGATGCGTCGCTGGCTGAAGCCCCGCCTCGAGGCGACCCTGCCCGAGGGGCTTTCACCCGAGCAGCGCTGGCTGGTGATCTCCAACCACCGCAGTTGGACCGACATCTTCATGCTGCTGATGGTCCTGCACCGGCAAATCCCGATGCCGCGTTTCTTCCTCAAGCAGCAGCTGATCTGGATTCCTATCGTGGGGCTCGCCTGGTGGGCGCTCGAGTATCCCTTCATGCGCCGCTACAGCCGCGAGCAGATCGAACGCAACCCGCACCTGGCCCACATCGACCGCCAGGCCACCGAACGCATGTGCGAGCGTGCCCGCGAGATGCCCATCGCCATCTTCAACTTCGTTGAAGGCACGCGTTTTACCCCGGCCAAGCGCGACGCGCAAAATAGCCCCTTCCGCCACCTGCTGCGACCCAAGGCCGGCGGTATCGCCCAGGTACTCAGCCTGCTCGGCGAACAGCTCGACGGCATCCTGGACGTCACGCTGCACTACGCGAACCCCCGACCTACCTTCTGGGGTTTCCTGTGTGGCCGCGAAGGTCCGATCACTCTCGAGGCAAGGCACCGTGACGTACCGGCCTGGATGCTCGACGGCAGCTACCATGACGACCCGCACTACAAGGAACGCTTCCACTCATGGCTCAATGCCCTGTGGCAGGAAAAAGACCAGGCGCTCGAATCGCGCTGACGCTGCTCTGCTTGCTGTCGCTGTTGCTTCTCGCCGGCTGCGCTTCGCCCCGCGGCAGTGGCGAGGTCCAGCGTAGCAGCGATCCGGGAATCGCCGGACAGTGGGTCGTGGTACAGCGCGGCGACACCCTGGGCAGCATTGCCGCCCGCGCCGACGTACCGCTTGCCCGCCTCCAGCGCTTCAATCCCGACGTCAACCCCAACCGGCTGGCAGTCGGTCAGCGGCTGTTGATACCGACTCAACAGGAGCGCGCTCCTTCCGGCGGTCCCTATCGCTATCAGGTGCGTCCAGGCGATACCTATTCGGCCATTGCCCGCCGCTTCGGCACCACACCGGCGCGCATCCAATCGGCCAATCCCGGGGTCGAGCCGACTCGACTGCGGGTGGGCCAGATCGTCCAGGTGCCACTACGCGGCTCGGGCAGCGCCGTGGCAAGCTCTTCGTCCTCGTCAGGCGCCGCCTCCACCAGCCGTTCCAGCGGTAGCTCGAGCACGCCTGCGCGTTCGGCGAGTCCCTCACCCGCGCCCAGCTCGCTGCCCGCCTCGGCGCGCAACTGGCCCTGGCCGCTCGAGGACTACCGCATCGTGCGTGCCTACGGCACCGACAACAACGGCACCCTGCAACCGATGCTGCTGGCCACCAATCGCGGCGCCCGGGCCAGAGCGGTCGCCGACGGCGACGTGCGCTTCGCCGGTAGCATGCGCCAGTTGGGCCGCGTGGTCATCGTGCACCACGCCGACAACCTGCAGAGCGTCTACGCCCTGTGCGACAATCTGCTGGTGAACGATGGTGCACGGGTCACGCGTGGTACGCCGGTCTGCGAAGTCGGTTTCAGCAACGCCACCGAACGCTTCGATCTACTCTTCGACATGCGGCTCGGGGGCAAGCCGATCGATCCCCGCCGCGTGCTGCGCTGAGATAGGGAATCGAGGAGAGCACCATGCCAGGCTGGGAGCGACTCTCGACCACACCTCTCCTGGCTCGCTATCAGGGTGTACTCGGTGAACCCAGGGCCAGCGAGGTGCTCGACAGGCTGGACGCCTCGCTGGACTGGCAGCAGCCCAGCCTGCGTCTGTACGGACGCGAGCACCCCATCCCGCGTCGACAGGTGTGGATGGGTGAGCCCGAGGCGTGCTACCGCTACTCGGGGCGCGACTTCATGCCGGTCGCCTGGGATCCGGAAATCCTCGCAATACGCGACCGGATCGCCACCCTGCTGGCGGCGCAGGGCCTCGAAGTCACCTTCAACAGTGTGCTGCTCAACCGCTATGCCGACGGCCACGAGCGCATGGGCTGGCACAGCGACGACGAGCCCGAACTCGGTCAGGACCCCATCGTCGGCGCCGTGACGCTAGGCGCCGAACGACCGCTGCGGTTTCGCTGGAAGCATGGCGCGGGTGAACCGTTCAACGTCTGGCTACCCCACGACAGCCTGTTACTGATGGGACCCGGTTGCCAGACCCTGTTGCAGCACGCGCTGCTGCCTCGGCGCATCCCCGGGCTGCGTATCAGCCTGACGTTTCGCCAGATTCACTGGCCGGCAGGGAACGTTGGTGGCATCAGCGCGCCTGGCGATAGAGCCCCCACAGAATCGTGATCAACAGCGCATAGACCAGCCCACCGGCGGGATACGCCAGGAAGCTGTAGGTCAGGCCGAAGTCGATGAACGCCACCGGCACCAACGTGCCCGCCACCGCCAATGCCCGGCGCTCGCCGGAGCCGGCACTGACACCGCGCGCAAACAGCCAAAGCGGCATGAAGTAGAGCGCCAGCAGAGCCAGCAGCCCCGGCAGCCCCCGCTTGACCCAAGCATCGAGCACGTCATTGTGGGCGTGCCAGAAACGTCCCAGCGAAGGATGCTGCACACCCTCGGCGCCACGCTCGCGCATGGCATCCTGATAGCCGCTGCCTCCCCAGCCCGTCAGGGGACGCTCCAGGATCAGCTGTGAGGAGCCGCGCCACATCTCCAGCCTGGCACTGACCGAGGTCATCTCGTCATCGCCCGCCACATACTGACGCATGCTGTCGATGGCATTATCCACCCGAGTGGCCACGCCGGTCTGCGGCATCACGTAGAGGCTCCCCAATAGCGCCATCAGGGCGGCAATCAGGGTCACCCGCCAGCTCAGCGACAAGCGGCGCCCATGCCCACGGTAGAGCACCCAGACGGCCAGCGGTAGGCCGATCCAGCCCCCCGTGAACCGGAAAACGCCGAGGTGATCAGTCCGGCCAGGCCTCCGGCAATCAGCAGCAGCGACCAGGGCCAGCGTTCCCGGCGCGCAAACGACCAGCTCAAGCCGGCAAAACACAGCAGTCCCAACAGCAGACCGAGATTACCGAACAGGATGGCATGCAACGGCTCGTGGCCACTCGCCCGCGCCGTTCCCTCGACGACACGCTGCCACACGGCCCACCCGCTTGCCGCCAGGCTGCCCAGCGCCAAACCGGCCCAGAGCCAAGTGACGGGCATCCTGGCTCTGGCGAAGGCCAGCAACGTCACCATGCCAAGGGCAAAAGGCCAGGCGTCGGCCAGGCCATCCGCCCCCTCCCCATGCAATAGCAGCATGACGATCCAGATGAGTCCTTGCAGCCCCAGCGCTCCCAGGAGCAGCAGATCCTGGCGACTGGGGAACGCCGCCATCTGGCCCTCCTCGCCGAGCCAAGCCGTCAACAGCAGCAGTGGCGGCACAAGGATAAGCAGGGTCCATGGCAGTACCAGCATCGCCGCGCCCAGCAGCAGCATGGCCGCGGCCGTCAGCCAGGTCTGGTAAAGCACCTTCAGGTGGCGGGGCATGGCCCCGGCGGGAGGTTGACAGGAGTTGTCTTCGATCATGGCAAAAGTTCGTCCGTTGATACGCTGCCGTGAACGGCGCCAGGGCGCGCTGCCCTCCTGGCTCTCCTGGCGCCGTGATGTCACATTACCTCTCAGCATAGTGGAATCGATGCGGGGTGGAACCGATACCCACCGCGCAGGCTTGCTTCACTCCACGGTGACCGACTTGGCCAAATTACGCGGCTGATCGACATCGGTACCCCGGACCACCGCCACGTGATAGGCCAGCAACTGTAGCGGCAGGGTATAGACGATCGGTGCCAGGAAGCGGCAGCAACCGGGTACCTTGACGACTGTCATGCCCTCCTCTTGCTCCAGGCCGCTCTCGGGATCGGCAAAGACCAGCAGTTGGCCTCCCCGCGCCCGGACTTCCTGCAGGTTAGACTTGAGTTTGTCGATCAGTTCATCCATGGGAGCCAGCGCCACGACCGGCATGCTGCCATCGATCAACGCCAGCGGACCATGCTTCAGTTCACCGGCGGGATAGGCTTCGGCATGGATGTAGGAAATCTCCTTGAGCTTGAGCGCCCCCTCCAGGGCGATCGGCATTTGTGCACCGCGGCCCAGGAACAGAGTATGGCGGTAGTCGGCGAAGCCCTTGGCCAGGGCGGCGATCTCACCGTCGAGCTGCAGCGTATCCCCCAGCAAGGTCGGCAGGTAGCGCAGTCGATGCACCAGCCTGGCCGTCAGGTCGCGGTCGCCGCCATGCAGCTGGCGCAGTGCCAGCGCCACCAGCATCAGCGAGGTCAGCTGAGTGGTGAACGCCTTGGTCGAAGCCACGCCGATCTCGGGCCCGGCATGAGTCATCAGGCTGAGGTCGGATTCGCGCACCAGCGAGCTGCCCGGCACGTTGCAGATCGCCAGCGTCCCGACATAATTCTCCTCCTGGCGCTTGCGTGCATGACGCAACGCGGCCAGGGTATCGGCCGTCTCGCCTGACTGCGACAGGGTCAGCAGCAGCGTCCCGGGAGGCGCCACCACGTCGCGATAGCGGTACTCCGAGGCGATCTCCACCTGGCACGGCACACCCGCCAGTGCCTCGATCCAGTAACGCGCCACCATGCCAGCATGATAGCTGGTGCCACAGGCTACCAGATGGATCTGGCGGGTCCTGCCGAGCAGCTGACGGGCCTGGGGGCCAAACGCCTCGATCAGCACCTGATCGCTGCCCAGGCGTCCTTCCAGGGCATTGGCCACGGCGACTGGCTGTTCGTGGATCTCCTTGAGCATGTAGTGCTCGAACTCGCCCTTGCCGACGGCCTGGTCGTCGTGCTCATAGCGCAGCACCTCGCGCACCACGGGTTGGCGGATGCCCGCGGCATCGACCCCATGCACGACGCAGCCCTTGCGAGTCGCCTCCACCAGGTCCCCGTCTTCCAGGTAGACGAAACGGTCCGTCACCGTCAGCAGCGCCAAAGGATCGGACCCCAGGTAGCAACCCTGGTCGGAGATACCGACCACCAGCGGGCTGCCATGACGCGCACCGACGACCCGGTCGGGCCTGTCGGCATCGATCACCCCCAGGGCATAGGCGCCCTCGAGGCGGGACACCGCAGCCCCGACCGCGGCCAGCAGTTCGCCATGTACCTTGAGTTCGCGTTCGACCAGATGCGCTACCACCTCGGTATCGGTGGCCGAAGTGAAGACGTAGCCATCGGCAATGAGCTCGGCCTTGAGCGCCTGGTGATTCTCGATGATGCCATTGTGCACCACGGCGATTCGTCCCGAGACGTGGGGATGCGCATTGTCCTGGCTGGGCTCGCCATGGGTCGCCCAGCGCGTATGCGCCACACCGGTCAGGCCCGTCAGCGGCGCCGCCGAGAGCAGGCGCTCCAGAGCCGCCACCTTGCCCACCTCACGAGCGCGGCCCAACTTGCCGGGGGCCTCCACCAGGGCGACACCCGCTGAATCGTAGCCTCGATACTCGAGGCGCTTGAGACCTTCCATCAGAATGGGCAGGACGTTGTCCGAACCCACGGCAGCTACGATGCCACACATGTTCTGTTCTCCATGAACGGTGCCACGGCCGTGGCCGATGTGCACGCTTTGGGCGATTCGTGGTGCGATGCACCGGCTGCGATGAGAGTCGGCCGTCGACCTTCCTGGGCGACGGCCTGCGATACCGTTCCTACTTGTGGCGCTCCAGCACCGGGCGCAGCGGCGTCACCGCCGTGTTCGACACCGGTGTGAGTGCCTCGCGGCGACGCTTCTCCAGCCATACCCGGTCGACGATGTCACCCTCCGGCCGATACGCGGTCGGCGCCTCCAGCAACAACCGGCGAATGCCGTCGTGATGGAAGTTGCGGCACGCCTCGAACAGACGATCGAGGAAGTTCTCGAGCCGCGGCCACTCCCAGAACACTTCCTGGGCGGTCATGATGCGCGGATGCGACGTCGGCGCGACGTCCTCGCCCACCAGCAGCTCCTCGAACAGTTTCTCGCCGGGCCGCAGTCCGCTGTAGGCAATGGCGATGTCGCCATCCGGGCTGCGTTCGTCGCGCACCCTGAGCCCCGACAGCCGCACCATCTGGCGCGCCAGGTCGGCGATGCGTACCGGCTCGCCCATGTCGAGGACGAAGACGTCTCCCCGCGAGCCATGGCGCCGGCCTGGATGACCAACTGGGCCGCTTCGGGAATGGTCATGAAGAAACGGGTGATGTCCGGATGGGTCACGGTGATCGGCCCGCCCGCCTGGATCTGCTCGCGGAACAGCGGTACCACCGAGCCGCTGGAGCCCAGCACGTTACCGAAGCGCACCATGCAGAAACGGGTGGTGTCCTGGTGCTTGGCGAAGGCCTGGCAGATGAGTTCGGCCAGCCGCTTGGTGGTGCCCATCACATTGGTCGGGCGCACCGCCTTGTCGGTGGAAACCAATACGAAGGTCTCGACGCCGGCATCCATCGCCGCGCGGGCCGTCGACAGAGTGCCGAAGACATTGTTCTGCACGCCCTCGACCACGTTGTGCTCCACCATCGGCACATGCTTGTAGGCTGCCGCATGGTAGACGGTCTGCACCTCGTAGGCCTTCATCACGGTGGTCAGCCGCTGCCGGTGCTGCACCGATCCCAGCAGCGCCTCGACGCGCACCTCGAGCCCTTCATCGGCGGCGATTCGGCGCAGGTCCTGCTCGATGCGATAGAGCGCGAACTCGGAGATGTCGAGCAGCAGCAACCGCTTCGGGCCGTGACGCAGGATCTGGCGACACAGCTCGGAGCCGATGGAGCCGCCGGCCCCGCTCACCAACACCACCTTGCCGCGGATGTTGGCCTCCATCAGGGTCGGATTGGGTGGTACCGGATCGCGCCCCAGCAGATCCTCCACCGCCACGTCGCGCACCTCGCTGATCCGGGCGCGGCCGGTCACCATGTCGACCACCCCGGGGATCGTCTGTACCGGGAAGCCTTGGGGCTCGAGTTCGGCCAGGATCTCGCGCCGCCGCGCCCGGCTGGCGCTAGGCATGGCCAGCAACACCCGTTCGGCGCCGTAGGTGTCGGCCAGGTAGCCGAGCTGGCGCGGCGGATAGACCTTGAGCCCCTCGATATAGGTGTTCTGCAGGCTCACCGCGTCGTCGACGAAGGCGATCGGCAGATACTCCTGACCGTGACTGAGCGAGACCGCCAGCTGGCGACCGGCCGAACCGGCGCCGTAGATCACCACACGCGGCTTGTGGCGGATCTGGCTGCGCAGGTAAATGGCACGCAGCCCGAAGCGCACCCCGCCGATGGTGAGCAGCGCCAGCATCGCGTAGATGAAAGGCACGCTGCGCGGGATGCCCAGGGCGAACAGGTAACTGGCCAGCGGCAGCGACAGCGCCGATACCACCACGCCGATCACTACCGCGCGAATCGCCTTCGGCCCCAGATAGCGGATCACCGCCCGGTAGAAGCCGAGCCGGACGTAGATCGCCAGGCTCAACGGAATCATCACCAGCAGCGCCATCCAGGTACGAGCCTCCGCCAATGGCGCCCAGCTCTCCAGGCGCAGCAGCATGGCCAGCAGGAAGCTCACCGCGATCAGCACGCAATCCACCGTCAACTGGATGGTGCGCTTCTGCCGCCGCGGCAGGCGGAACAGGGATTGCAGCAGGTTTCGCATATCGTCTCTCCATGACGCGGGCGCCGATACGCCCGCCGGGTTCCGGGGCGTCAGGCGCAGGCCCGCGCCATGACCTCTTCGATCACCGCACAGGTCCGCGCGACCTCGTCCTCGGTCAGCGTCGGATGACACAGGAACATCAAGCTGGTCTCGCCCAGTTCGCGGGCCACGGGTAGCGGCGCCTTGGGACGCCAGCCGGTGCCGTCGAACGCCTTCTCGCGATACACCTCCGAGCACGAACCCGAGAAGCAAGGCACTCCGGCGGCGTTGATCTCGTCCATGACACGGTCACGATCCCAACCCGGCGCCAGCCGCTCGGGTTCGACGAAGACGTAACACTTGTAGGCCGCATGGTCGCAGTGGGTCGGCACCCGGGGAACGCGCAGTCCCGGGGAACCGGCCGCGGCCTGCCAGATGCGCGAGGCATGGCGCTGGCGCGCGACCTTCCACTGCGGCATGCGAGCCAGTTGAATACGCCCGATGGCAGCCTGCATCTCGGTAAGCCGCCAGTTGGTGCCGAAGCTTTCGTGCAACCAGCGAAAACCGGGCGGGTGATCGCGCTCATAGACCGCCTCCCAGCTCTTGCCGTGATCCTTGAAGGCCCACATACGCCGCCACAGCTCGCCATCGCTGGTGGTCACCATGCCGCCCTCACCGCCGGTGGTCATGATCTTGTCCTGGCAGAACGACCAGCATCCCACGTGCCCGATGCTGCCCACGCTGCGTCCGTGGTAGCGGGCCCCGTGGGCCTGGGCGCAGTCCTCAATCACATACAGCCCGTGGCGCTCGGCCAGCTTCATGAGCGCATCCATCTCACACGGCCAGCCGGCCAAGTGAACGGCAACGATCGCCCGGGTACGCGGTGTGATCTTCTCGGCCACGCTCGCCGCGGTGATGTTCTGCGAGTCACGGTCGACGTCGGCGAACACCGGCCGGGCGCCTGCCATGACGATGCTTGAAACAGAGGCCAGGAAAGTGCGCGAGGTGACAATCACCTCATCGCTGGGGTCCTGGCCGACACCGAGCCCGTGCAGGGCAAGGTCGAGGGCAACGGTGCCGTTGGCCACGGCAATGGCGTATTCGCTGTCGGCGAAACGACGGAACTCGCGCTCGAATTCCCGGCATTCGTCGCCAGTCCAGTAGTTGACCCGGTTGGAAAGCAGGACGCGGGCCACCGCATCGGCTTCTTCACGGGTATAGGCAGGCCAGGGGGAAAAGGATCCATTGAGCATTACGATCTTCCTTGCGGTGAAAGCAGGTCGAAGCGAAGTACGTTCGAGGTGTCGGGAGGCGTGGTGTCGTCGTCGCCGTCATCGTCCTTCGCCGATGACGGCAACGGTCGGGCCGGTACGCCGCCCACCACCAGGTAACCGTCGATGTCGGACACCACAGCCGCACCGGCACCCACCATCACGCCCTCGCCGATGGCCACGCCCTGGCGCACCACGGCACCGGCGCCGATCCAACTGGTACGTCCGATTTCCACGTCGCCGGCCACGTTGGCGCCTGGCGCCACGTGTACACAGGCACCCAGCCGGCAGTCGTGGTCCACCGTGGCGGCGGAGTTGACGATGGCGCCCATGCCAAGCTCGGCGAAGGCGTTGACCACCGCCCCGGCCATGACCACGCTGCCCGGCCCGAGACGCGCCATGGGACTTACCGTGGCACGCGGATGGACCAGCGACACGATCCTGGCACCCTGCGCCAGCAAGGCCTCGAGCTTGGCTTCGCGTATGCCGTTGTGACCAATCGCCACCACCACGCCATCGAAGCTGGGCAGGTCGCGCAGCAGCATGGGTAGCGTGCCCTGCACCTGCCAGTGTTCGAGCCGGGTCTTCTGCGGCCAGGCATCGTCATAGAAGACCAGGTCCTGCCAGCCGGCATGGATGGCAATGTCCGCCACCACCTTGCCGTGGCCGCTGGCGCCGAGAATGGCGAGACGACGGCGATTACTCATGACGATGACCTCCACGGAACCGCGGCATGGCGACATCGCCGTCGTGGGCGATGCCTTCACGAACCAACACCTTCTTCACGGTCAGCAGCAGGATGCGCAGGTCGAGCCACAACGAGCGGTTGTCGACGTACCACACGTCGAGCTCGAACTTCTGTTCCCAGGAGAGCGCGTTGCGCCCGTTGACCTGCGCCCAGCCGGTCACGCCCGGGCGCACTTCGTGGCGTCGCGCCTGGCGCGGCGTGTAGAGCGGCAGGTACTCCATCAGCAGCGGACGCGGCCCGACCAGGCTCATGTCGCCCCGGAGCACGTTCCACAACTCCGGCAACTCATCGAGGCTGGCCGCGCGCAACCGCTGTCCCAGCGGCGTGAGGCGCGCCGCGTCGGGCAGCGGATTGCCGTCACGGTCGACGGCATCGCGCATGGTGCGAAACTTGACCATCTCGAACGGACGCCCGTGCAATCCCGGACGGGTCTGGCGGAACAGCACCGGCGAGCCGAGCCTCAGCCGTACCAGCAGAGCCACCATGAGCAGTACCGGGGAGAGCAGCACCAAGGCCACCAGGGACAGGACGATATCGAACAGTCGCTTCATTGCCTCTCATCCATGACGTCGTTCATGATCCCGGCCAGGCGCTCGGCCAGAATCCGGTAGTCGTAGACGGCTTCCATATGGGCCCGCCCGGCCCGGCCCATGCGCGCCCGCTCCTCGTGCGGCAGCGCGATCAGCCGTTCGATCGCCTCGGCCAGGGTCTGGGGGTCTTCGGGGGGAACCGTGATGCCGGCCCCGGCTTCGGCAACGGGGTCGTTGACCGCCGCCGAGGCGATGATCACGGGACGCGCGGCGGCCATGTAGTCGAACAGCTTGTTCATGCTGATGCCGAAGCGGTAGAGCTTGGGCAGGTCGCGTACGGTAATGACGAAGGCATCGGCCTCGCGCGCCAGCGCCGGTATGTCGCGCTTGGGTACCGGCGGCTCGAAGCGCACCCAGCGCCCGTCGAGCCCGAGCCGATTGGCCTGGCTCATCAACTCCTGCTTGGCCGGTCCATCGCCGATCAGGCGCAGCTGTACCGGCACCTCGCCCTTGCGCCTGCCCTGCTTGACGATCGCCATGGCCTCCAGCAGGTCGCCGAGGCCGTTGGCCTCGCCGTGGCTGCCGAAGTACATCAGCGACAGCGGCATCTCGGGGGGCGCGGTGCCGGCGGGCTGGCATCGGGAAACTCGGCGAGATCGACCCCGTTGGACAGCCACACCACCCGCTCCTCCGGCACACCCAGCGGAGTGATGTAGTCCACCGCCCGCGGCAACAGGGTCAGCACACGCCGCGCACGGCGATACAGGAAGGTCTCGAGCCAGCGCAGCGCGCGGGTCATTGCCGCGCCCTCCCGAAGGCGGCCCATGTCGATCAGGGTCTGCGGCCACAGGTCGCGCACCTCGAACACGAACGGCACGCGATGCCGGCGCGCCAGCCACCAACCGGCCAGCGCGGCAAAGGGATGCACGCTCGAGCCGACGATCAGATCGGGACGCTCCAGCCCGGCCAGGCGCGACGGGCGCACCGCCTGCCAGGTGTACTCCAGCATGTTCTTCATGCGCCCCCGCCGTTGCCGCGATAGCTCGAAGTACGCAGCCACAAGAAACGCGCTTCACCGCAGTTCTCCAGTCGCCACGGCTCGCCACGCTCCAGGCGCTGCTCGCCGCTGGGGTGATCGACGCTCGAGGCGATCAGGGTGGCATGCCAGCCATGCGCCGGCAGATGCTTGGCGAGCTGGTAGTGACGGGCGCCGCCGGCCGCGTCGGGGTGTTTGGCATAGTGGTTCAGGATCCAGACGTGTCTCATGCCATCCTCAGTCAGCGGGAAAGGGCGCGATAAAGGTCCAGCAGCTTGCGTTCCTCCTGCTGCCAGTTGTAACGCTCGGCCACGGCCCGCTGGCCGTTCCTGCCCATCTCGCGGGCGCGCTCGGGTCGGGTCACGATGAAGTCGATGGCTTCGGCGATGGCTTCCGGGTCGAGGGGATCGACGCAGATCCCGCAATCGCTGCCCTCGACGATCTCGCGCCACAGCGGAAAGTCGGAGGCGATCACCGGCAGCCCGGCGCTCATGTACTCGAACATCTTCACCGGCAAGGCATCGAGGTAGTTGATGATCGGATGCAGCGTGACCAGCCCGGCAATCGAACTGGCCATCACCCGGCGTACGCCGTCACGGTCGAGATAGCCATGCGCCTCGACCCGGGACCAGCCGGCATAGGTCATGACCTCCTGCTCCAGGGCGAGGGTCTTGAAATCGCCGGCAAGCTGCAGCCGGCAATCCTGCTCGACCCGCTCCATGGCGCGCACTATCTCGCGTATGCCGCGAACCTCGGCGATGCCGCCCACGTAGCACACCATCGGCACCTCCCCCACGCCGGCGGTCAGGCGCGCATCGGGCGCACCGTCGAGTTCGCCCAGCATGGGGAAGTTGTTGACGTCCACGACCCGCGGATGAAACTCGCCGAAGCGATCACGAATGTAGGGGGTGGCCGCCACCACGGCATCGAAGTGGCGGCAAACCCGGCGTTGGTATGCTTCGACCCCGCGTGAAAGCACCTGACGCGTGACCTTGCCGAGATAGTGCTTGGCCAGCATCTGGCGTGGGAGGTCTTCGTGAGCGTCATACACCACGCACTTGCCCAGGCGCTTGAGCCGCCGCCCCACGGGCATCAGCTCAGGGTCGTGGAGATGATAGAGATCGGCCTCGAGCCCCTTGGCCCGCTCGAAGACACGCCGCGTGGTCTTCACGATGCGGTTGACCCGCCCGGGCAGGCGTCCGACATCGGCGATGGCCACGCCATCCCGTGTCTCGTCGCCCTCGCCATCGGCGACGACCAGCGTCACCGAGTGGCCGTCGGCGGCCAGCGAACGGCACTGCTTGTGAAAAATGCGAGTGTCATAGCGCGGATGGGCGGAGGTCAGGTGTGCCACTTTCATTATCGTTGCGTCCTTGTGAGTCCCTTGCAGCGTCATGCTGCCCCGATTCGTCATGGTGGGCGCCGGTCGCGCCGTCCTGCCGTGCGGTATCGCTGCCTGGTGCCCAGCGCGCCGTGGCCAGGGCATTGGCATAGGCGCCCCACCCCAGTGCCGGCAGTGGCCAGAACACCGGCTTGGCCAGCACGATCAACAGCAGGCAGACGAAGTTGATGGAAAAAGCGAACACCCACCCGGCGGCACGGTCGCCGACGACGAGCATGCGGTAGGCGGCGCCGAAGAAAGCGCTGACCGTCAATCCCAGATAGAGCACGAAGCCCAGCAGCCCGTAGTTGACCCAGGCGGAGAGCATGCTGTGGGCATAGCCGCCGGTCACTTCCGCCGAACTGATGTGACCGCCGAAGCGCCCCAGCAGCGGGTTCTCCAGGATCTGCTCGACGGCACGCTGGCCGAGATTCTGGCGCGCCAGCCACGAACTGGTTCCCGACAGGTCGAGGATCTGCAGTTGGCGGCTACCGGCCAGCGCTTCGAACTGGCTGACCACCAGCGCGATAAGGGCCGCGACCACGGCCAGCAGCGTAAGCATGTACTTGACGCTCATGCCCGCCCACAGCGTCAGCAGCAACGTCGAGAGCGCGAGAAGGCGTACAGCTCCGAACGCGCTCCCAGCACGAACATGACGAAGGCGCCGAGCACGATCAGCGCGGCGCGCACCACCGCGCGCTCGCTGACCGCGATCAGGAATACCAGCAGTACCAGGGCACTGCGGGCATACCCCTGATAAGTGGAAACGTTCTCGCCACCCTCGGCCTCGATCATCCGCCGGGCGAAGAACATCCACTGGCCGGTGGTCGCGACGTGGAACAGCAGATAGGCGGCGATCAGCACGAAGGCGATCCAGAAAGCGCGAATCAACCGCGGCGATGCGAGCGGTACGCGATACCCCATCACGAACAGCACCAGCCACAGCACCAGCGTCTCGATGGTCTGGATCAGTGCCGCGCGCATGACGCCACCGCCGAGCAGGACGTAGTTGGCCACGGCCCACAGCAGGACATAGGCAAACAGCGCGAACGCCAGCAGCGCATAACCGCGCGTCGTGCTGAGCAATGAGTAGAGCTGGGACGGCAACAGCGCGCAGTAGACGACGAACATCATCACCGACACCACGCCGAACAGGCCCCCCAGCAGCGCCGGGATCATCCCCATCGCCACCAGCGTGTGATACAGGATGAAGCCCGGAAAGAGCACGAAGAAGCCGATGGCGGAAGCGCGCGCCGTCAGAGCATCACCGGACAGGATCATGCCGATACCCCTGGATCGCTCAATCGGCCAGTACGCGTTCGTAGAGATCGCGCTGGGCCGAGGTGGTCAGTTCGGAGTTGTGCCACAACAGGCTGAAGGTTCCGCCCACGGCACGGCAGCGCCCCTTGAGCCGACTGAAGCACTCGAAGGCTTCCTCACCCGTGCCAAGCCCCAGGTAGAGCGACGAAATCACCGAAGCCTCCATGGCGATCAAAGGCCGGATACGCAGCGCCAGCGGCTCTCCCTTGACCGGATCGAATGCCGGGTACTCGAAGCAAGTGCCACAACGGAAGCCGGGGGCTTCGGCATAGCCCAGCGTGGTGTCGTAATCGAGGCCGGCCTGCACGTAGCCCTGCAGGGTCAGCGGCATCTGCCAGCGCAGGTAGTGCATGCGCCCGCCCCACTGAGCCTGCTCGATCCCCTCCTCGGCACACACCCGGCGCAGGCGTCCGGCCTCGTTGGCCAACTCCTTGGGATTGCGGAAAGTGTGGTAGCTGGGATGCAGGCCGATCTCGTGGCCCCGCGCATGGATACGCCGCATGAGGTCGCGCATGGCCGGATGCTCCGGCTCGTAGTCGGCGTCCTTGCGCGGATCGGTACGCCACAGATGAAGTAGAACGCACTGGTCAAGCCGTGCGCTCCGATACGTTCATCAACCAATCGAAGGTATTGAGCGGATCGAGCGGGTGCAGCCGGCGACGGGTACACAGGCGAATCCAAGGACCGACCAGCAGCGCCTGGGGCGGCCATGGCGCAGGGTGTCGCCCAGCATGACCCGGGCCAGCTTGATGTCGCGGGCAAAGCCGTAGCGACTGGGGCGATCGACGTCATGACTCGGACGCAGGGCGAAAGCGTGCTGGCGCAGATTCACCTGGGGCCACTGGCAGCGAATCACCTGGCCCAGTACCGCCAGCCACTCATCGACCACCGGCCGCTCCAGATAGCCGTGGCGACCGGCATGGGAGGCGCTGGCGGGGAAACGACTGTGGCGGTCGAGCACCTGGCATCGACCTCTTCCTGGCGCGACAGCATCCAGTAGGTCAGGCCCAGGATGTCATAATGGATCGCCAGTCCATCCGGCATCGGCTCCACCAGCGGCCGGGCAGGCTGGCAGCACCCGGTGCCGGCAGCGGCATGTCCAGCGGTGCGCTGAAGCCCTCGGCCGCTGCGTCCCACTGAGCGTGTGGTAGATCCACGCCGCCAGGTAGAAGCCCGGTTGCAGGCGTCGAACAGCAGATACCCCGGAGCTTCGGCATGCCGCAGATAGAGTCGTTCGGGGCCGTCGCGTTCCAGGCGCAGCGGCAGTCCGAAGCGCTCCAGCAGGATCTGCTCCAGCCAGACGAGTACCGGTTCGCCCGTCGCCGCGGCCGCTGCCGAGACGCTGGGTTGGCTACCCGGTATTTGGGGTGTCTTCGGTGCGGCGTTCAGCCGTACCCGGGAATTCCGATCATGCAATGCAGTCATGTCATTCACTTGGATTCCCTCTTCATCAATGTACGGGCCGTGACGTATGCCTCGCGAGCCAACTGGCGGATACCGCGTTGGCTGATGGCGTAGTGGCATACCAGCCGCCCGCCCCATGCCTCCTTCATCTCCGCCACCGGCGCGATGTTGGCGCCAATGAAGTCGAAGACGGTGCATCCCTGACGGTCGAAGAAATCCAGCGCCTCCTCGGCTACCAGATTGTTGACACCATCTTTCATGGCTTCGGTCTTCATGCCCGCCGACCAGGCCAGGGCATGGCCGCCCGGCACGAACAGACAGACACGGGTTCCCATCGCTTCCCCTTCGCCGTTGCGCGCCAGGAAGCAGACGAAGTGCTCGGGCCCCATCAGCTCGGCCAGGCGCGCGAGCTCCCCGGCGTCGAGGCGGTAGTCGAATCCCTTGCGGGCTTCCGGCCCCGCCAGGCAGTCGGCCACGGCGGCATAGTCCTCGGTGATCTCGCAGCGATAGCCCAGCCGGCGACACTTGCGTGCTTTCTTGCGCGCATTGGGGTCGATGGCCGCTTCACGCGTGGCGATGTCGAGGTGATAGGTGTAGCGCGGGCGCGCCGCCATGTTGGCCCATTCGAAGGGCCGCACGTCGTCCGCCACCGAAGATAGGCTGAGACTGCCGCCGAACTCGCACTGCTGCAGGTATTCGGCCAACCGGGTCAGCGCCAGGCGCTTGCGTCGGTTGCGCGATGCAGGCCGCTCGCTGGTGCACTGGAAGTCGATGGGCAGATGAGGATTGCGTGGCGGCGTCACCAGGCGACCGTGCCGGTTGCGATAGAGCACGGTCTCGAGCCGCCAGCCATCGCCCTTGTCGGGCTCGAGGATCAGCGGTTCGGCCGTGAGCCCCAGCGCTGCTCGTTGAAGCGGATCCATCCGGCATGGAACAAGGGATCGTTGTTCATGGTACGGCTTTCCTTTCCGTCTCCGGTGTGGGGGGCTGCGGTTCGGGGTCCGCCCCGGGCTCATGGGCCGCCCCATCGTGGTAGTCGTCGTCGAAGTCGCAAACCAGGTAGTAACGCTGCTCGCCGCTGTCCGGGTCGTGGTAGCGCTCGGCGATGCGAAAACCGAGCCGCAGGCTCGGCTTGAGTGAAGCGACGTTGTCGGCCGAGATGCGCGCGGAGTAGCCGCGTACGCCGTTGGCACGAAAATGCAGGATGGCGGTGCGCCGCAGCTCGGTTGCCAGCCCCCTGCCCCGATGCGCCGGATGCACGCCGCTGAAGTTGGAATGAACCCGGCCTTCGCGCAGGTCGCGACGGCTGAAGCCATAGAACGCCGCCCCCACCACATGGCCTTCGATATCCAGGGCAACCACGCCGAGGCGGTCCCCTGCCAGGCGGTACAGCCAGCGTCGCGGCAGATCCAGCGGCTGGCCATCGTGCAGGTCGGTATACAGCGCCAGCGCCCCCGGCAAATGGCTGCGCCCCATGGCACAGAGCCGGTAGCCGTCGTGGCAGCGCAGCGGCACGGCGGAAAACCCGCGGATTCGCCGCAGGTTGCGGGCGATCAGCGCGGCCGCTTCGAAAGCGAGCCGGAGATATCGCTTCGGTGCGTTGACGTTCATGATCGACTGAACCTCTCGAGGAAGAGCTGTGCCGCGACTCCATTGTGCGAATAGCCCTGGGAGCGCAGGCGTTCGAGGGCTTCGGGAGGAAAGCGTCCCGTGGAAGCCAGGGTGTTGCCCTGGGCCAGGCCTGGCAGCAGTCGCTTCGCCAGGCGTTTGACGTGCGCCCCCGGGCCGCGACGGAAAGCGGCCAGGCGAGTCAGGCGTGCGCGCAGGCTTCGGCGCGACTGCTGTGCGGCGTTGCCCAGCGGCGCGCTGTGGCCGCTGACCTCGGCAAACAGCTTCTCGACGAAGGTGACGTAGCCGGAGCGGCGCTCGAGCCAGTGGCGCGGCACCGATTGCCAGAACGCCATGAAGTCGCGGTCGTAGAGCGGCATCCACCAGTCATGGCCGAAGAATTCGAAGCAGCGCACCGAGTTGACGATGAACTTGGCCTGGCGCTCCTGCCAGCCGAACAGCACGAACTGACGAATGAACTCATCGGGGTCCAAGGCTTCGTCCAGCGGGTAGTCTTGCGCCAGGCGCGGCAATACCCGTTCGCGGAAGAGTGCCTCGCCCTCGGCGCTCTCGTTCAAGATGAAGTGCCGCTGGCGCAGCGCCTCGGTCAGCTCGCCCGCCTCCATCAGGCGCCCCGCCCGCTTGGCCTCGAACACGCTCGAAAGCAGGAAACCGGTCACGCAGCAGTGGCCCGGCACGAACAGCGAACCCGGTTCGACCTTGCCCTGCTCCGTCAACAGCTTGACCGCCAGCCAGTCCTGCATGTTGACGATGCCGCTCCAGCCCGAAGCCCACTGCTGGTAGCGCCAGTACTCCTCACTGTCGGCGACCTGGCTCCACGCCTCCTGGCTGTACTCGACGAAGGTCCACGGCAGCCCAAGGCTCTGGGCCACCTCGCGACTCACCTTCGCCTCCTGATTGTCACGATGGCCGTAGGCATAGGTCAGCACTCGGGGATAACCGCAGCGTGCCAGCAGCGTGGCGATCAGGCGCGAATCGTAGCCACCGCTGAGGGGCACCACGATCTGTCGACCGTTGGCCATCCTGACCAACTGCTGACAGGCCTCCTCGACCACCTCTTCGAGCCGGATCAGGCGCCGGTCGTCGTCACGATCGGACATGCCGTAGTACTGGAAGCTGAAATATCGCTCCACGGAGAGCGTCAGCCCCAGGTCGGAATCGCTGACGATCAGGGCCTCGCCGGCACGCAGTTGCTTGACCCGGCGAAACAGCGTGTCCTGGCCGGTCACGTACCCGGCCAGCTCGAAATCGGCCCGCGCTTCGTCGTGAATCTGCGTTTCGTCGACTTGCTGGCGCACCCAGTCGGCATCATCGCTCAGGTACACGTCGCCAGCATGCACGCCGTAGTACAGTGGGATAGAGCGCACGCGATCCACGGCCGCCACCATGTCGTTGCCCCTGCGCCGCACCAGGGCGTAGAACCCATTGAGATCGCCCATGCGCTTGCGCCACGCCTCGATGCCTTCGGCCAGCTCCAGCTGCTTGAGGGCACCGCTGGCGGAAAGGCGATGCCCGTTCAGCCAGGCACTGCCGCATACGTGGCCGTCATCGCCCGACAGCGTGCACTCCTGCCAGCGCGGGGAAGAAAAGTGACAATGTATCGAACTCATGAATAGGCCTTTCGAAACAGGAGGAGATAACGCACTCCCACCAGCACGCCGCTGAGCGGCAGTGCGACGCTCCACGGCAGCCACGCGGGTGCGAACCATCCAGCCACCATCAGCGGCACCAGCAGCACCAGGCTCCAGGCCAGCGCAGAGAGAGTGGCCATCGCCAGGACGGACAAACGGTTGCCGGTCAGGTGGGCAATCCAGGCGAGGAAACCGACCCAGCAGGCAGCACTGCCCAGGGAGAACAGCGCCACCGTCAGCAGCAGATCATCGAGCGCCGCGCCGATCGCGATCGCCACCACACGCACGCCGAGCAGCAGCGTCTGGAAGGCCAACCCCTGGCCCTGGCGCTCCAGCACCGAGAACAGATGACTCAACGGCGAGGTGATGAACACCAAGTAGAGCCACGGCGCCATCCAGCGCGCGAACTCGCCGGCCTCACGCCAGCGCTCGCCGAAGACCATGGCGAACAGTTCCGGGCCGATGAGCGCCAGCACCACGGCTACCGGCATGGCGATGTGCGCCAGCATGGCGTGCACCTTGGCCACCAGTGCGCCCAGTGCGCCGCGCCGTTGCGACTCGGCGGCACTGGCGAAAAACACCTTGCCGACGGCCTCGCCGATCAACGACATCGGCATCGCCAGCACGCGATGCGCCAGCGCGTAGAGCCCCGCCGCCACCGGGCTGAACAGGGCGGCGAAGAGCAGCGGCGGGAGCTGCTTGCCAAGGGTGTTGAACAAGCCCGACCAGGTGGAAAACAACGGGAACTTGCGATAGCGCAGCGCCGCCGCCCAGACACCGGCCAGGCTGACGCGCTGATCGGCGACGGCACGCAGCGCCGGGCGCGCCAGGGTTAGCGTACCGGCTCCCTGACCCGCGGCATGCCCGAGCAACAGGCCGCCTCCGCCTAGGGGGCTGGCGGCGAGCTGGATCGCCAGCAGCGCCAGGGACTGCTTGATGCGTGTCGTCGCGATCTGGGAGAAGGCGCGCGTGCGTACCGCCCAGTGGCTGACCGCCTGATAACCGCCGGCCAAGGCCACGCCCAAGGGCAGCAGCCACAGCCAGGCGGCCAAGGCCGGTACGCCAAGCGCCTCGGCCAATGCCCTTCCTCCCACTACCACCAGCAATAGCGCCGCCAGAGTGGTGAGCGCCACCACCACCAGGCTGAGCGCCAATACCTCGGCAGCCTCGCGATCGGTTTCGGGCAGCGGAATCGCCAGCTGGTAACGACCGCTGGCCACCACGGTGAACAAGGCCAGCAGGCCCCCGTAGACCGCCAGCAGGCCGAAATCCTCCGGGGCGTAGAGCCGGGTCAACAGCGGTGCCGCCGCGATGGTCAGCAGCTGCGCACCCGCCGTGCCGCCCACAAGCACGCTCACCCCGCGAGCGAAGGCATGGGTCGGCAGCAGACGCCTGGCCGGTATGACGAGCCGATTCAGCACGTGATGTCTCTCCTTGACAGGTGGCCTCAGGCCACCGCTTCTCCGAGTGCCGTAACGATGCGCTCCTGATCCTCGGCGCTGAGATAAGGGTGCATCGGCAGGCTGATCACCCGGCGCGAGGCCGCATTGCCAACCGGCAGGTCCACGGCCGGATCGGCCACCGCCGGCTGCTGGTTGAGCGGAATCGGGTAATGCACGGCGGTCGGGATGCCGGCCTCGGCCAGGCGCGCGATCACCACCTCACGGTCGTCGACTTCCACCGTGTACTGGGCATAGGCGCTGGTGTTGTAGGGCGCCACATGAGGCGAGTCGAAGCCATGGGCGCGCAGCAGCCGGCCATAGCGCTCGGCCACCTGCTCGCGCAGCTTGAGCTCCTCGTCGAGGATGTCTAGCTTGGGCAGCAGGATGGCGGCCTGCAGCGTATCCAGGCGGCTGTTGACGCCGATCCTGACGTGGTAATAGCGCCGCCCCTGACCGTGCCGGGCAATCTGGCGCAGCACCTTGGCCAGCTCGTCGTCATCGGTAAACAGCGCCCCGCCATCGCCGTAGCAGCCCAGCGGCTTGCTGGGAAAGAACGAGGTGGTGGCGATGCTCGACAGACTGCACGAGCGCCGCCCGCGATAGGTGGCGCCAAAGCTCTGGGCTCCGTCCTCGATCACCGGGATGCCATGACGTCCGGCAATCTCGTTGATGGCGTCCATGTCGGCGCACTGGCCATAGAGCGAAACCGGAATGATCGCGCGGGTGCGCGGCGTGATCGCGGCTTCCAGCTTCTCCGGGTCGAGCAGGTAGGTGCGCGGGTCAACGTCGACGTAGACCGGGCGCGCACCCAACAGTGCCACGGTCTCGGCGGTGGCGATGTAGGTGAAGCCCGGGGTGATCACCTCGTCACCGGGGGCGATACCCAGCGCCATCTGCGCGATCTGCAGCGCATCGGTGCCGTTGGCACAGGTGATGCAGTGGCGCACGCCGACATAGTCGGCCAGGCGCGCCTCGAGTTCGTCCACCTCGGGGCCGAGGATGTACTTGCCGTGATCGAGCACGTTGCGAATGCCGGCATTGATGCGATCGCGAATACGCACCTGCTGGGCCTTAAGATCGATGAACTCCATGCGACGGGTGTCCTTGTCAGTGGCGGCGCCCCCTTCCTGCGCCGGGATGCAGCGGAGCCTCTTCCCTTCGAGCCGATAGCAATCGCCGGTGTGCGGGCAGGTCACTTCGCCCTCGCCCTCCAATGGCAGCTCGAGACGCTCACCATGACGGCTCATCCAGCCCTGCTGGCGGGCGGGCACCCCAGCATCAGCGCAAAATCGGGCACGTCCCGGTTGATCACCGCACCGGCGCCGATGAAGGCATGGCGGCCCACGGTCACCCCGCACACGATGGTGCAGTTGGCGCCGAGGGTCGCTCCCTCGCGCACCAGGGTGTCGCGGTACTCGTCCTTGCGTTCGACCAGTGAACGCGGGTTGTAGACGTTGGTGAAGACCATGCTCGGGCCGCAAAAGACACCCGCCTCGAGGGTGACGTTGTCGTACACCGAGACGTTGTTCTGCACCTTGCAGTGATCGCCGATCACCACCCGGTTGCCGACGAAGACGTTCTGCCCCAGCGAAACGCCGCGACCGATCCGAGCCCCGCCGCAAACGTGCACGAAGTGCCACACGCGGGACGATTCGCCGATCTCGGCGCCGGGGTCGACAATGGCGCTGGGATGGATCTGGACGCCGGGGTAACGGTTTTCGAGCGCTTGGCTATCCATGGCGAGCCTCACATCAGGTGCCGCTTGAGGCAGGGATGCGCCTCGTTACGGGCGGGTATTTCCAGGGCCGCATTGCGAATCGTATCGACCGTCTCGATGCAGTGGCGGGCATCTTCGAGACCGAAGCCGCGTCCGGCGAGGATCTCCTGATAGGACACGGTATGCAGGTCGGTGAAGCCGCCCGAGAACTCGATCTCGCGGCCCTCGCACAGGATCGAACGATAGGTGGTCTGCTGCCCCTGCACGCTGCTCGGCAGGTCGTTGCTGTCGATCGACAGGAACCAGCGCACCCGCGCCTTCTCATACTCGAGGTAACCCGCCGCACGGTGTTCGTCGAGGTAGTGGACGACGTTGCGCTCCAGGTTGCCGAACACGAAGTGCAGCATGTCGAAGAAATGCACGCCGATGTTGGTCGCCACGCCGAAGGACTTGCGCGGATCGCCCTTCCAACTCTCGTGGTACCACTTGCCGCGCGAGGTGATGTAGGTGAGCTCGACGTCGTACTTGTCGTCACGCGGTGTGCCGGCCACGCGTTCCTTGAGTTCGACGATGGCCGGGTGGTGACGCAGTTGCAGGATATTGAACACGCGACGCCCGGCTTCCTGTTCGACCTTGCCGAGCTCATCGAGCAGGGCCGGCGTGGGCACCAGCGGTTTCTCGCAGATCACGTTGCAGCCCAGGCGCAGACCGGAGGCGATGTGGGCGTGATGCAGGTGGTTGGGCGAACACACCGAGACGTAGTCGAGCGCCGTGTAGGGATCGCGCTTGCGCTGCCAGGCGCTCTCGAGGAAACGTTCGAATTCCGTGTAGAACTCACTCTCCGGCGAGATCGAATCGATGATGCCCACCGAGTCGTTGATGTCGTAGGCCATGGCCAGGTGGTTGCCGGTCTCCTTGATCGCCTTCATGTGGCGTGGAGCGATGTAGCCGGCGGCACCGATCAGTGCGAAGTATTTCATGGCGTTTACCTGTGCGTTGGACATGAAGATCAGGCCTTGATCACTCGCTCGTCGCTCACGCCGCGGTAGATGCCGCGCGTATCGACGATCAGCTGGGCATGGGCGCGAATCATGTCGTAGTCGAAGCGATCATGATCGGTGGCAAGCACCACGGCGTCGTATTCGGCCAGGGTTTCGGGTGACAACGGCACGCTCTCCAGGTCGAAGTGATGCTCGCGCATGGGCGGGAACGCCGGTACGTGGGGATCGCTGTAGGCCACCTCGGCGCCGCGGTCGCGGATGCGCTCCATGATGAATACCGACGGCGACTCACGCATGTCGTCGACGTTCTTCTTGTAGGCGATGCCGAGGATCAGCACGCGGCTGCCTTTCAGCGCCTTGCCGCGTTGATTGAGCCCCTCGATCAGCTTGCTGACCACGTAGTCGGGCATGGCCTGGTTGATCTCGCCGGAAAGCTCGATGAAGCGCGTATGCAGGCCGTATTCGCGCGCCTTCCAGGTCAGGTAGAAGGGATCGATGGGGATGCAATGCCCGCCCAGTCCCGGCCCCGGATAGTAGGGAGTGAAACCGAACGGCTTGGTGGCGGCGGCATCGACCACCTCGAAGATGTCGATGCCCATGCGGTCGGCGACGATCTTCATCTCGTTGACCAGGCCGATGTTCACCGCGCGATGAATGTTCTCGAGCAGCTTGGTCATCTCGGCCGCCCGGGTCGAGCTGAGCGGTACCACCTGGTCAATGGCCGGCCGATAGAGTGCCACGCCCACTTCACGACAAGACTGGGTATGGCCGCCGACCACCTTGGGAATGGTGCGGGTCTCGAAGTCGGGATTGCCCGGGTCCTCGCGCTCCGGCGAATAGACCAGGAACAGACCGTCGCCGACCTTGAGTCCGCCCTCCTCGATGCGTGGCAGCAGTTCCTCCTCGGTGGTGCCGGGGTAGGTGGTACTCTCCAGCGACACCACTTGTCCCTCGCGCAGGTGCGCCTTCAGTGCATCAACGGTGCCGATGACGAAGCTGATGTCGGGCTCGCGGTACTTGTTGAGCGGTGTCGGTACGCACAGGATCACCGCATCGACTTCGCTGACACGGGAGAAGTCGGTAGTCGCCTCGAAGCCGGCATCCCTGGCCCCGGCGACTCGTTCAGCGGGTATATGCTCGATGTAGCTGCGCCCGGCATTGAGCTTCTCCACCTTGCCCGCATCGATATCGATGCCCAGCACGCGGTAGCCGATCTCGCTATAGCGCAGCATCAGTGGCAGACCCACATAGCCAAGCCCGACGATCCCGATCACGGCTTCCTTGCGCTCGAGCCGGCCAATCAGACGATCTTTGATAGTGGTCATGACGCTTCCATGGTTTTCGAGTGGTAGTGATCGACGCTGGGCCCGGCGACAGCACATTGCGGCCCGCGGCTTCGCGTCAGGGAACGGCCTGCTCAGGCAGGCACGGTCAGGACCCTGCTGCGCACATCGCGCTCAGGTCTCGGTGGTCTTGTAGGCATAGTGGTAATAGCCGTAGCCATAACTGGTGGCGGCCTTGCGCTCGATGGCGTTGAGAATGCCGCCCTTGACCTTGACACCGCTGCTCTCGAGCCGACGGATGGCCACATCGACTTCGCGCGGCGGGTTGAGCCCGAAGCGGGCCACCATCAGCGTGGTACCGCAGTGATGGCCGATGACGGCGGCATCGGTCACGGCAAGGATTGGCGGCGTATCGACGATGACCAGGTCGAAGCGCTCGCTGAGTGCATCGAGCAACCGGGAGAAACGCTCGCTCATGAGCAGCTCGGCCGGATTGGGTGGCGCCTTACCCCGCGCCACGTAGCTCAGCCCATTGATGGGCGACTGACGAATGACCTGGTCGAGTTCGGCCTTGTTGGAGAGCACCTCGGACAGGCCGCCCTTGCTGTCGGCATTGAAGGCGGTGTGCACGTGGCCCTTGCGCATGTCGGCGTCCAGAATCAGTACACGCTGACCGCTCTGGGCGATTACCGCCCCGAGGTTGATGCAGATGAAGCTCTTGCCGATGTTCGGGCTCGGCCCGGTGATCATCAGCCGGTTGTCGCTCGCCTCGAGCATGGCGAAATGCAGCGAGGTACGCAGGCCACGCAAGGCCTCGACCGCCGTGTCGCCGGGAGCGTTCTGGGCCAAGACCCCATTGGCCACCGCACGGCCGCGGCGTCGATTATGGCGCTTGACCCGCCGCACCAGCTTCTGCTGGTCGTCGGAGAGCGGCACGGTGGCATAGACCGGCAGGCCGAGATCCTCGATCTGCTCCGCGCTCTCCACGCCGCGGTTGAGAATGCTACGCACGATGACGAATGCCACCGCCAGGAAGGCACCGACCAGGGTCAGCATGGCCACCGTTACCGGCTTGCGCGGTTCCACCGGCCCCGGCTGGGCAACGGCATCGTCGAGGATGCGCACGTTGCCCACGGTGCTGGCCTTGGTGATGCTCATCTCCTGGATCTTGTTGAGCAGCTGCACGTAGACCTGCTGGGTCACTTCCACGTCACGCGACATGCGCAGGATCTGCTGCTGGGTTTCGGGCAGGTCGTGGATCCGCTCGTTGAGCCGCTCACGATCGCGCTCCAGGTTGTTGCGCTTCTCCATCATCGCGGCATAGAGCGGGTGCGAGGCGTTGTAGCGCCGGCTCAGTTCGGCCTGCTCCATCTCCAGCTCGCTGAGACGGGCGTCGAGTTCCACCACGCGGTCCAGCACCGAGCGAGTCTCGATATTGAGGTCGACACTCTCGTGCTGCATGCGGAACGCATTCAGCGCATCCTCGGCGGCGGCCAGCTCGGTGCGCACCTGGGGCACCTGTGCCTCGAGGAATTCGAGACTCTGCTCCGCCTCGGCGCTCTGGCGCTCGACATTCTGGGTCAGGTAGATCTGTCCGATGACGCTCAGGGTGCGCTGGGCGCGACGGGGATCCTCATCGAGCAGGGTCATGTTGAACACGCCGCTATCACGACCGCGTTGCGCGACACTGAAGCGTGAACGGAGCTGGTTGATGGCAGCCAGGCGAGTGCGCCTCACCACGGTGAACTCGGCGCCCTCGCCGGCTTCCAGCTCCGCCACGCGCAGCTCGATGCGTCCCTCGTCGAAGCTCTCGGTGGTGCCGACGCGCCCCTCACCGAGCAGCTCTTCGCCGTGATAGAGCCGATAGCCGTCGTCGATGCCGGCCACCAGGCGCAGCGCACGCCCCAACCACTCGTGATCGACGCGCAGCTCGCCGACGTTGAGATATTCGCCGGCCCATACACTGCGGCGCGCGAACTCGGGCCGCTCCATACCCCGTCGCACCAAGTAGCCGCCAACCACGGGGAAGCGGGTCGGTATCACGTCGATATCGAGGCGCTCCTGGTCGACCGCCTGCCCCAGCACCATTCGCGAGCGCAGGATTTCCAGCTCGGCATCGGCCTTGGGTTCCTCGCCCAGGATCGAGCGAACTTCGGCGAGCGGATTGCTCAGTCCGGTCTTGCCTTCCACCTGGACCAGCGCATCGGCGCGAAAGATCGGCGTGGCCAGCTGCACATGTATCACGGCAGCCAGAGCGAAGATCGCCGTCACCAGCATGATCAGCCATTTGTTGTCCAGCAGGACGCCGAACAGCCTGCCCAGATCGATGTCGTCGTAACCTGGGCGCGAGCCCGTCTTTGTCTCTTTCACCATTGATAGAGTCCTGGCGTGAAAAGGTGGATCGTTCGCGTCAGCCTCGAGGGCTACCGAGGCGTGACTGCCACAGCCGTGCCGCTTCGGTGAGCTGTCGATGCACGCGCACAAAGACCTCTTCGTTCCTGCGATAGGGGTCGGGGATGTCTACCCCCTTGCCCGTCTCACTCGGCAGCCAGCGCCCGAAGCACATGGTCTTGCCGGTGGCGAAGGGAAAACGCTCGGCAAGGGCGAGACGCTGCCCCTCGCTCATGACCAGAATCAGGTCGGCATCCCTGATCATTCCGGCGTCGATCTGGCGCGCCCGGTGATCGGAAAGGTCGAGCCCATCGGCCTCCGCCAGTCGCGCGGCAGTGGGCTCCGCACTGTGCCCCACCAGAGCCCCCAGGCCCGCCGAGGCGATGCGATGACCGGGTAGCGCCCGCTTGAGCAACGCCTCCCCGACCGGACTGCGACAGATATTGCCGGTGCACACCACCAGAACCTCCTGAAACATTGCCTCCCCCTACTCGCCGATACGTTCCAGTTCACGCCCGGTTCGGGTGGTCTGATAGATGCTGCTGACCGTAGGCAGAAGCTGGCGCACCACCCGGTTCCAGCGTCCCAGCGGCGTCGTGGTGACATACACCACGTCGGTGGGCTGCAAGGTGAACTCAGCCCCCAGCATCAGGGCGGTCGCATTGCGCGCATCGAGCTGGTAGACCGTGGCGAGCTTGTCACTGTCCGCAGGAGCCCGGCGGATGACGAAGATGCCCGAGGCATTGGCGTTGCCCTCGTTCATACCGCCGGCCTCGGAGAGCGCATCGGTCAGCGTGAGCCGGCTTGCCCCCATGGGCAGGCTTTTCGGCTCGCGCACCTCGCCCATGACGTAGACCTTCTGGTCGCTGTTGTCGGGAACATGCAGGACATCGCCGTCGCGCAGCAGCAGGTTCTGATCGAGGCGCCCGCGATTGAGCATCTCGTGCAGGGAGACGCGAATTTCCTCACCGTCCCGCGTCAGCAGTACATCGTGCCAGTTGGCGTGCTCCGCCAAGCCGCCGGACAGGTTGATCGCATCGAGCACGCTTATAGGCACGTTGCGAATCGCCAGCGGGCCGGGATCCTGCACCGCGCCGGTGACGTTCACTTTCTGCGAGTTGTACTGGGCAACCTGGACTTCGACCTGAGGCATGGCCACGTAGGGCTCCAGCCCGCGGGCGATGATGTCGCGCACTTCGCGCACCGTACGCCCCTCCACCGGAATGCGGCCGATGAAGGGATAGAAGATGGTGCCGTCGCTGTGCACGGTATTGCCCGATTCCGCGGCACTGCGCTCGCCGCCGGCGGGAATCGTCAGCTCCGGATGGCCATAGACGATGACCGTGAGCACATCGCCCTTGCCGATGTGGTAGTCATAGCCGCTGATGCCCTCGCGCAGCGCCTCGCTGACCTTGCCGAACTCCTCCGGCGTCCGGGCTGCCTCGACCTCCTGGCGCTGGCTGCGCACCAGCCCGAAGGTAATGGGTTCAATATCGACCAGATCGTCGATCGGGGCGGAATCGGCGCGATAATCGATATGCCCGCCGGGAGCAAAGGCGCATCCACCCAGGGCAAACAGCCCGAACACGAAAAGCACACGACCCATCCGGGGTCGCAGAAAGTAGTGATTCATCGACTCTTCACTCGCTGGTCATTATTAACCTTTACCCTGCCTGTCTCTTTAAGACACCATTACATGTCTCTCTTATTATTCACTCAATGTCGCCAACCAGTGACACAGAAAGAAACAAACAACTAACACCTATCTCCTACACATTTCTTACCATGACACTCTTTTCAGACACTAGCGTTGTCGTTCGGCGACATCAGCTAGCTTAAACTGTCGCCCTACTTAGACACCTTGAATTTCAAGAACCAAAACCAAAGTATTCTTAATATCCTGACAAAACACCCTTCTTCATGAGACCGGCGCGGGCACGCTACCGCCACGAGGTTAAACGACAATCCCCGAAGCCAATCGCAATACCTTGATCCACAAGGCATAATTCAACCATCGGCACAAGCCGTGGCACGATGGAAACTCAAGGAGATTGATAAGACGGGGCCCTCACTTCCATGCAAGGAACCAAGTTGATGAGGCTAGAATAATCTTTTTTTTTGCTTATCACTACCCCTGACCAGGCTTTACACATTTTTTTACCATACTATACAAAAGGAAAAGCTAAAATAAGATAAGTTTCTTTCCAGCAATCTTCAATTGGGGTATCAATTCAGCATTCCAGATACCCCCATGACTTTAAAGTGTCGCGGGGGTAATTCTATTCTGGCCTATCTGAATTGCCTGCCACAGGCAGGCAGGCCGGATCGTGATTCCAAGTCGACATAGGGAACGCACCATTCGGCCACTCGCCCCGCCGGTGATTGCCGGCGCAACAGAAGGAGCCATATCGATATGCTTGAAACCATGAGACTCGGTCCCGCGAAGCTGCGACGACGCGTGGTCACCCTGGCAGGCGTGACCCTGCTGGGCCTGGCGCCACTGGCCCTGGCTCAGCAAGCCACGTTGCCCCAGGGAACACCGGGCGCCCCGGGCAATTCAGCCAACACTCCCGCACCAGCTGCGGTGGCAAGCGGCGGCCTCGCCACCGGCATTGGTGCCGGCGTCGAGGCCCCGGGCAATTCCGGCCAGGCTCTGGCCGGCGCCGTTAGCCGGGGAGCCGTTGGCATCGGCGTAGCGATCGGTGCCACCGGCACCGGCACGGGTACTGGCACCGGAACCGGTACCGGGACGCGCTGATGAGTCGTGACAGACGGTACAGAGATGTTGGTGTGCCGATCCAGGACCGCCGCAAGGCGGTCCTGCTTTGGCGCTGGCTGTTACTGGGGGGAATGATCGTGGGCCTTACGGCCTGCGCACAGGGTGGGCAGCTGACACCGATGGGAGCCACGCTGTTTGGCGACAGGCATGGCGAGGATCCGTCAGCCCAGGCAGAAGCCCTGCCCTATGCATCGCTGGTGGCCCGCAGCCAGGGCAACCAGGCACTGCTGATCATGGCACATCGCAGCGGAGAGCATGGCCGCGATACCTATTGGCAAGCCGGGGATCGCGCCACTCTACATCTACGCGACGGCTTGCCCGCCAGCACGGCCGGCTTCGAGGAGATTCTGCTGGGACGGCAGTACTCGGGCGACACCGGTTCGAATCGCTACCGGGTCCATGTCCATTGGAGAGATGCCAGCGGGCAGGAGTGGCAGGACGTGGCGACGGCGGAACGCACCTGCGAACCGGCCCGGCCCGTCGAGCTGCCCTTGATTCACCTGGCACTGGAACGTTGTACGGAACGGCTCGACTGGGCGAGCCGCAATACGCATACCCGCGGGGTGTACTGGCGCGATCCGGTCAGCCTGCGGATCTGGGGGGGTGACATGGCGCTCTGGCCGGACGGTCCACGCCTGCGTTGGCAGGTGGCGAGACCCTGGTGGAGCGATGCCGAGGACACCGGACGCGACGTTGGGCAAGACGCCGAGCCCAACAGCGCGTCATCGTCGTGACAAAGAGAACGAGCATGCCCCAACGTCACCACTCTCCTGCCTGCCATTGGTGCGCAGTCGGCCTGAGCGCACTACTGGCCGCTTTTCTTCCCCTACAGAGCAAGGCCGATGCCCCCCGACTCTCGCACCTGTGGCTGGAGCAGCATGCGCTGCCAGAGGCACCCGCCTACAGCTACTACCTGCTGACGCGGCACCAAGCACCGCAGCAACGCCAGGCAAGGCGCCTGCAGCAAGAGCTGGCGACGCTGAGCGATTGGTACTCGCTGGCCGGCCATACAGGAGCGGCCCAGGGCCTGCGTCAATGGCAAACCGCGCTTGCCGAGCTGGAGGAGTCGCCGGGGCGCACACCGGCCAGAGCCGATCTTGCCGCCCTACTCGCCTCGCCACAGCACGACCCCTTGCAGGAGAGCCTGGCCGAAGTCGGTCACTGTGTCATGCCCGAGTGGATCGAACTGTGGCATTTCGGCGGCGTAACCCGGCACCGCTGGACCCCTGGATTGAGTCTAGGCGACCTGCTTCGTCGTCAGCCGCGCTCCCATTGGTCCCGCGCCGACGAGGCCTGGCTGATCGCACCGCAGAGTGAGCCCCGCCGTATCGGCATAGCGGCCTGGAATGCCAGCGATGCCCCACTGGCCGCCGGCAGTCGGATCGCACTCGCACTTCCCGAGCCGGTACAGGAAGCCGACTGGATCAACCGGGCGCTGCCCGGCTTCCTGGCGACCCGCCTCCCTGGCGATACCTGCCACATCATCGAGTTACCGGACATGGCGGATCGAGCCGGCGCGGGAGGGCCCGCACGATGAAGCAGCCCGGCATACGAACGCTGTCGCTCACCCCATTGGCCTTTGCCATTGCCATGGCCGCAACCGGAGCAGCCATCGCCGACCCGGGCCAACCGCGACTGGGCAGCGGACAGGGCGATTTCGGTGGAGCCGGTCTGATGCAGACCCCTAGCGCGCGGATGCAGCCGCTCGGCGGCTTCGCCTTCTCGCTTTCACGTACAGCACCCTATCGACGCTACAGCCTGTTCTTTCAGCCCACCGCATGGCTCGAAGCCGGCTTCCGCTACGTCGAGGTGGAGAATCGCCGCTATCTGGCCGCGACCGGCGACCGCAACAACCTCGACAAGGGCATCGATTTCAAGGTGAGGCTACGCGAGGAGGATCGCTACTGGCCGCAGATCGCCATCGGCGCCCGCGACATCGGCGGCACCGGCCTGTTCGCGGGCGAATATCTGGTGGCCAGCAAACGCTGGCACGACTTCGATTTCTCCCTGGGGATCGGCTGGGGCTATCTCGGCAACCAGGAGGATTTCACCAACCCCTTGGCCCGACTCGACGAGCGTTTCGAACGCCGCTCCGGATTCTCCTCGGGGGTGACGGCGGCAGCGTCAACCTTGGCAGCCTGTTCAGCGGCCGCAGCGCCCTGTTCGGTGGCATCGAATACCAGACCCCATGGGAACCGCTGGTCCTGCAACTGGAATTGGAAGGCAACGACTATCGGCACGAACCCCAGCGCAACCACCAACAGCAGGATTCACGCGTCAATCTCGGCGCTCGCCTGCAGCTGACGGACAGCATCGAACTCAAAGCTGGCTGGCAACGCGGCAATACCGCCATGCTCGGGATCAGCTTCTCAACCAACCTGGCCACCGTTTCCCAGGTCAAACGCGACCCGCCTCCGGCCGATCTGGCAGCGGCTCCCGCCACACATGACGGCGACTGGAACGGACTCAGCCGGGAACTGGAAGCCAACGCCGGCCTTGGCGTCTACCGGATCCATCAAGACGGCTCCAGTGTCGTGGTGGAGGGCGAGCCCACGCGTTACCGCTCCCTGGCCGAGAGCGAGCAGCGCGCCGGGCGCCTGCTGCACAATCATCTGGGCAGCGAGGTGGAAACCTTCCGCTTCCGCTGGCACGAGCGCGGCATGGCACTGCGCGAAAGCGTGCACCAGCGCGACGACCTGGTCGCCGCCATCGATTCCAGCGAGCATGCCGTCGCCTATCGTCATGGGATCTACTCCCATGCCCTGCTTGAGCCCGAGCAGGGAGAGCTGCTGTACGAGTCCACGCCCCGCGGCTTCTCCTACAGTCTCGAACCGCAGCTCGAACAGAACTTCGGCGGTCCGGACGGCTACCTCTATCGGCTTTCCGCCAACTTCGACAGCGAATACCGCTTCAACGCCAACGGCTGGCTCTCGGCCACGCTGAGCTACACGGTGGACGACAACCTCGACAAGTACCGCTACGTCGGCCCGTCCGATCTGCCACGGGTGCGGACCCACATCGGCGATTATCTGGCGGAAACCGACATCGGCATCAGCAACCTCCAGTACACCCATACCGGCCACCTGGGCGGCGACTGGTATGCCATGGGTTACGGCGGCCTGCTCGAGACGATGTTCGCCGGTGTAGGCGGCGAACTGCTCTATCGCCCCTTCAACGGCGACGTGGCCGTCGGCCTCGATGTCAACTGGGTCAAGCAGCGCGATTTCGACCAGCGCTTCGACATGCGCGACTACTCTACCTGGACGGGTCACCTGACCGGATACTGGCAGACCGACATCGAAGACATGCTGGCCAAGGTCAGCGTGGGTCGCTACCTGGCCGGGGATCTCGGCATGACCTTCGATGTGTCCCGCGAGTTCGACTCCGGCGTCAGGTTAGGAGGCTGGGCTACCTTCACCGATGCCGGCAGTGACTTCGGCGAGGGCAGCTTCGACAAGGGAATCTACCTCTCGCTGCCGCTGGACGCCTTCTTCGTCCGCTCCACCCGCCAGCGTGCGCAGCTGGCGTGGCGCCCGCTCACGCGGGACGGCGGCGCCCAGCTGGCCCGCCGCCAAGCACTCTACGACCTGACCGAAGAGCGCAGCATGGGGCGCTATTGGGAGCAGCAGGCCGATATGATGCGTTAGGCACTGTACGGAAACCGCCACCGATCGTCGTAATGACGAAGACCACCGCAGCGATCGCGGTGGTCTTCAGGAAAGATAACGGTATAACTGGCTAGCGCTACGCTCAGCCGCGGTGGTAGCCCGGCGCCACGAAGGGCATCTTGCTCACCAGCATGGGCAGCCGCTTGCCCCGTACCTCGGCATAGACGGTACTACCGAGCTCGGCATGGGCGATGTCGACGTACCCCATGGCCACCGGCTTGCCTACGCTTGGCCCGAAGCCGCCCGACGTCACAGAGCCGATACGCTGGCCCTCTTCATCGAAGAGTTCGGTTCCCTCACGTACCGGCGCGCGCCCTTCGCCCAGCAGGCCGACACGCTTGCGGCGATGATCCTTGGCATCGACCTGATGCAGGATCACGTCCGCCCCAGGGAAACCGGCCGAACGCTCACCGCCGTGGCGACGCGCCTTGCCAATGGCCCAGACCAATCCGGCTTCCACCGGCGTGGTCTCGGTATCGATATCGTGACCATAGAGGCACAACCCCGCCTCCAGGCGCAGGGAGTCCCGCGCGCCCAGGCCGATCGCCTCGACTTCCTCTTCCGCCAGCAGGCGGCGCGCCAATGCCTCGGTCTCGCTGGCCGGCACCGAGATCTCGAAGCCATCCTCGCCGGTGTAGCCACTGCGGCTCACCCATACGGGCACGCCATCGATCTCGAAGCGACCGTGCTGCATGAACACCATCTCGCAGGCCTGCGGGCAGTGACGGCGCATGACGTCAGCGGCCTTGGGCCCCTGCAGCGCCAGCAGGCCACGATCCAGCACTTCGATACGGTGCTCGTCGTCGAGTCCCATCTCGAGCAGCGCGACATCCTGCTCCTTGCAGGCAGCGTTGACGACCAGATAGAGCCCCTCACCAGGATTGGCCACCATCAGATCATCGAGAATGCCCCCTTCCTGCCCCGTGAACAGGGCATAACGCTGCATGCCTTCAGGCAAGCCGACGATATCCGCACAAACCAGCGTCTCCAGCGCTTCGGCGGGCCGTGGGCCTTGCAGCAGGATCTGCCCCATGTGGGAGACATCGAACAGGCCGCAGGCGCTACGGGTGTGTTCGTGCTCCTTCTTGACGCCGAGCGGATATTGCACCGGCATCTCGTAACCGGCAAAGGGCACCATCTTGCCCCCCAGCTCGAGATGCAGGTCAAACAGCGGCGTGCGCTTGAGTTGGCTCATGCAAATTCCTCGTGACATGGATGGTGGGCAAAGGAGGCGGGACGAGGCGCACGTGGCGCCTCGTCGTACGCGAGGCTCCTATCCCCCATGTTGTGACCAAGTGTTAGCCAATAGGGTGGCCGAGTGTTATGGCCGGTTGTGGTCAAGATCCTCGCCCGGCAGTACTTCCTTGCCGTCGAAGTAGTCGCGCGTGACCTTGAACACCACCGGTGACAGCAGCGCCAGGGCAATCAGGTTGGGAATGGCCATCATGGCGTTGAAGGTATCGGCCATCAGCCAGATGAAGCCAAGCTGCGCAATCGCACCCAGCGGAATCGCCAGCACGAACAGCACCCGGTAAAGCATGATCGAACGGGTGCCGAACAGGAACTGGAAGCACTTCTCACCGTAGAACGACCAACCCAGGATGGTGGTGAAAGCGAATACCGCCAGTGCCAGCGACACGATCTGATTGCCCCAGCCGGGCAACGCGGCATCGAAGGAGAGCGCCGTCAGTGAGGCGCCCGCCTCGCCCTCGACCCATACCGTGGAGGTCAGGATCACCAACGCGGTAATGGTGCAGATGATGATGGTGTCGATGAAGGTACCGAGCATGGCGATCATACCCTGGCGCACCGGGTTGCGGGTCTTGGCCGCCGCGTGGGCAATGGGCGCACTACCCAGGCCCGCCTCGTTGGAGAAGATACCGCGTGCCACGCCGAAGCGAATCGCCGCCATCACCGCGGCACCGGCAAAGCCGCCCATGGCCGCATGCGGGTTGAAGGCATAGTAGAAGATCATGCTGAAGGCATCGCCGATCTGCCCGGCATTGACGACCAGCACTACGAGGCCCGCCAGCACGTAGGCGATCCCCATGATCGGTACCAGCTTGCCGGCCACCTTGGCGATGCGCTTGATGCCACCCAGGATCACGGCCCCTGCCAGCACCATGATGACGACGCCGGTGAGCCAGTGAGGAATGCCGAAGGTCGAATCCAGCGCATCGGCCACTGAGTTGGACTGCACGGTATTGCCGATCCCGAAGGCCGCCACGGCACCGAAGAAGGCGAAGGCGCCGCCCAGCCACAGCCATTTCCTGCCCAGGCCATTCTTGATGTAGAACATCGGCCCGCCGACGTGGTAGCCGGTGCTGTCGGTTTCACGATAACGCACCGCCAACACCGCCTCGGAGAACTTCGTCGCCATGCCGACCAGCGCGGTGATCCACATCCAGAACACCGCACCGGGGCCACCCAGGGCGATGGCAGTGGCCACCCCGGCAATGTTACCGGTGCCGATGGTGGCGGAGAGTGCTGTCATCAACGCATTGAAGGGCGAGATCTCACCCTCTTCATCCGCCTTCTTGGCCTCGCCAGGCGCGGGCTTGGCATCACGCCCCTGCCACATCAGCTTGAAGCCGGTGCCCAGCTTGCGGATAGGCATCAGCTTCAAGCCGATCTGCAGGTAGAGACCCACCCCAAGCAGCAGGATGAGCATCAACGGTCCCCAGACCACGCCGTTGATGGCGGTGAAGATCGAAGTCAAGGTTTCCACGAACGTTTCCCTCTGTTGTATGGACTGTTTTTGTTGCCTTTCTCGAAGTATCGATACGTCGAGACGGCGTACCATAGCGGAAAACGCCAGGAAAGCACCACCTCGACGAAATGCCTGCTGCACACTTCTCGACGGGTATTGCGTCTGCGCTAGCTTAGCTCGTGTTTCGTATCGGAAACAAATGTCAGCGCCACATCAACTTTCAGATTGGCGACACGCTTCGGGAGCCGGGGCTAAGACAGCGTTCCCTGTCAGATTAGTGAGCCATGGCAGCAGTGTCGAATTAGCGTCGTCATGCCTCGCGCCCTCTACCGTAGACGAATGGGACTAGACGCTCGTCCCGGGGCGCGCCACGCTATGGATGCGACGAGTCGAGACTGGCCTGGAAGAGGGCCCGCCTTCAGGCTCGCCAAACGCCGCCAATGGCGTTAGCATTCGCCCAGTCGGAAAACCTTTTCTTATAGGAAAATCATCATGAGCTCGATTCCTGCCAACCTGCGCTACAACGACAGTCATGAATGGGTGCTGGACAACGGCGACGGCACCGTCACCATCGGCATCACCGATCATGCTCAGGAAGCCCTGGGAGACGTCGTCTTCGTCGAGCTTCCCGAGGTCGGCCGCACCCTGGAAAAGGGCGAAGAGTTCGGCGTAATCGAGTCGGTCAAGGCGGCTTCCGACCTCTATGCCCCGTTGGCCGGCGAGATCGTCGAGGTCAACGAGGCACTGGAGGACGCGCCTGAAACCGTCAACGAATCTCCTTACGAGAATGGTTGGATCATGAAGGTTCGCGTCGAGAATGCAGCCGCAGTGGAAGCCCTGCTGGATGCCGATGCCTACCAGGCCGTGGTCGACAGCGAAGCCTGAGCGCGAAGCCTGAGCGCAACGCCCCAGCGCGCCCGGCCGAGCGGCCGGGCTCCTTTCTTCCTTTACATGTCTCAACGACAGGGTTCTCCATGGTTAACGACACCCGCCGCCTGGCCGAACTGGCCGATCATGACGCCTTCATCCGCCGCCACAACGGCCCCGGAGCCGAAGATGTAGCCGCCATGCTGGCGGCGCTGGACATGGACAGCCTCGATACTCTGGTCGAACGTACCGTACCGGCGGACATCCGCCTGGGTCGCGAGCTGGATCTCGATCCGCCACGCAGCGAAGCCGAAGCGCTCGACTATCTCAAGCGCCTGGCGCGCCAGAACAAGGTCTTCAAGACCTACATCGGCCAGGGTTACTACAACACGCATGTGCCCGCCGTGATCCAGCGCAACGTGCTGGAGAACCCGGGCTGGTACACCGCCTACACGCCCTACCAGCCGGAAATCGCCCAGGGTCGCCTCGAGGGCCTGCTCAATTTCCAGCAAATGGTAATGGACCTCACCGGCATGGAGCTGGCCAACGCCTCGCTGCTCGACGAGGCCACCGCCGCTGCCGAGGCCATGGCGCTGTGCCAGAGGGCCAACAAGAAATCCAAGAGCAACGCCTTCTTCGTCGCCGATGACGTGCTGCCGCAAACGCTGGACGTGGTACGTACCCGCGCCCATTACTTCGGTTTCGAACTGATCGTCGGCCCCGCCGAAAGCCTGGCCGAACACGACGTATTCGGTGCCCTGCTGCAGTATCCCGGCGAGAGCGGCCAGGTCCACGACCTCGCCCCGCTGCTCGCCGCCGCACGCGAAAACAACGTGATGACCTGCGTTGCCGCCGACATCATGAGCCTGGTACTGCTCAAGGAGCCGGGCGCGCTCGGCGCCGACATCGTGGTCGGCAACACCCAGCGCTTCGGCGTGCCGATGGGCTACGGCGGCCCCCACGCTGCCTACTTCGCCACCACTGACAAGCTCAAGCGCTCGATCCCGGGCCGCATCATCGGCGTGTCCAAGGATGCCCGCGGCAACACCGCCCTGCGCATGGCCATGCAGACCCGCGAGCAGCACATCCGTCGCGAGAAGGCCACCTCCAACATCTGTACCGCCCAGGCGCTGCTGGCCAACATCGCCGGCTTCTATGCCGTCTATCACGGTGCCGAAGGCCTCACCACCATCGCCACGCGCATCCACCGCCTGACCACCATCCTGGCCGAAGGATTGAAGGCCAAAGGGGTGGCGCTGGTGCACGACAGCTGGTTCGATACCCTGCGCCTGACCGGCGTCGATGCCGGCAAGATTCATGGCCGCGCACTGACCCACGAGATCAACCTGCGCTATTTCGACAATGGCGACATCGGTGTCAGCCTGGACGAAACCACTACCGCCCACGATCTCGACGTGTTGTTCGACGTGCTGCTCGACGAGGAGCACGGTCTCTCGATCAGCGCACTGGACGAACAGGTGGCCGGCCAGGGTATCAGCGGCATTCCCGCCGGCAGCCGTCGCCAGAGCGAATTCCTGACGCACCCGACCTTCCTGCGCTACCGCAGCGAAACCGAGATGCTGCGCTATCTCAAGCGGCTGGAGAACAAGGACCTTTCGCTCACCCATGCGATGATTCCGCTGGGCTCGTGCACCATGAAGCTCAACGCCACCAGCGAGATGATTCCCATCACCTGGCCCGAGTTCGGTCAGTTGCATCCCTTCGTACCGCAGGACCAGGCGGTCGGCTACAAGCAGATGATCGACGAGCTGGCGGCCTTTCTGGTCGAGATCACCGGCTACGACCACATCTCGATGCAGCCCAACTCCGGCGCCCAGGGCGAATACGCCGGCCTGGTGGCCATCCGCCGTTACCAGGCCGCCCAGGGCGAGGGGCATCGCGACGTGTGCCTCATTCCCAGCTCCGCCCATGGCACCAACCCCGCCTCCGCCGCCATGGCTCAGATGAAGGTCGTGGTGGTCGAGTGCGACGAAATGGGCAACATCGATCTCGACGACCTGCGCGCCAAGGCCGAACAGCACAGCGCAGCCCTGTCGGCGATCATGCTCACCTACCCCTCGACCCACGGCGTGTTCGAGGAGGGTGTCCGCGAGGCGTGCGCCATCGTCCATCGCCATGGCGGCCAGGTCTACATCGACGGTGCCAACATGAACGCCCAGGTCGGCCTCTCCCGCCCCGGCGACTTCGGCGGCGACGTCAGCCACCTCAACCTGCACAAGACCTTCTGCATTCCCCACGGCGGCGGCGGCCCCGGCATGGGTCCGATCGGGGTCAAGGCGCATCTGGCCCCCTACGTCTCCAACCACGTGGTGACACCCATTGCCGGTGTCAACGAGAACTGTGGCGCCGTCTCCGCGGCAGCCTACGGCAGCGCCTCGATCCTGCCGATCTCCTGGGCCTACATCAAGATGATGGGCGCGCGTGGTCTGCGCCAGGCGACCGAGCTGGCCATCCTCAACGCCAACTACGTCGCCAAGCGTCTCGAGCGGCACTACCCGGTGCTCTACCGCGGCGTCAACGGCACCGTGGCACATGAGTGCATCATCGACATCCGCCCGCTCAAGGCGGCCTCCGGCATCAGCGAGGAGGACATCGCCAAGCGCCTGATGGACTACGGCTTCCATGCGCCGACCATGTCCTTCCCGGTGCCCGGCACGCTGATGGTGGAACCCACCGAGTCGGAGTCGCGCTACGAGATCGATCGCTTCTGCGACGCCATGATCGCCATCCGCGAGGAGATCGCCCGGGTAGAGCGCGGCGAGTGGCCGGCCGACGACAACCCGCTGGTGAACGCACCGCATACCATGGCCGACCTGATGGATCCGGCCTGGGAGCGCCCCTACTCCCGCGAGATCGGCGCTTTCCCCGCGGAAGCGGTCAAGGCAGCCAAGTACTGGCCGGCGGTCAATCGCGTCGACAACGTCTTCGGCGACCGCCAGTTGATCTGCTCCTGCCCCAGCATCGATGAGTACCGCGACTGACGCGTCGCTGACTGAAGCAGCAAAGCGAAACGGCCCGCCGAGCGATCGGCGGGCCGTTTGCTGTCGGAGTCAATGAAACGTCACCGCCCTACCCACTCCTTGGTCAGGGTGCGCTCCTCGGGATCGTAGCGGTAGACAGTAATCCCGCCCTCGAAGGCGTGTCCGGTGACCAGCAGGTTGGCCTCGGGGGCCGAGTCGATGCTCAGGTTGCGGGAGTAGTTGTTGACCGAGGGGAAAGGATCGGTGCCCAAATCCAGGTACGCCTGTGGCCAGGGATTGCCCGCCTCGAACAGTGCGGCATAGGTTGCGCTGGAGCCGTCACGGCGATAATGGCTATGGCCGATACGAAGGAACTCCTCGCTACCGTTAATAAAGGCGATGGCAATCGTCGTCGGAGTCGACAAGGAGCGGATAGTGCCCCACTTATCAGGTTTGTCTGCCTTCGGAACGGGAATTAGCTTGCTGTCATCCCAGTATTCATCTTCCCCAGCCCATCCGGCAGATGATCTCGAAAAATGCCGTAATCATAACTGGCCATACCATAGCGCTCGTCTGGCGCGTCGGTGTTCCAGTAATTGCCAATAGTATTCTCATCACCACTGACCACCCACTGCCCGTCCGGGCTGATGGTGGCATAGGTCTTGGAAGAGTTGCCGGGCAGCTTCGCCACGGGCGCCAGGGTATCGAGACTCCATAGCGTGACGCCGCCATAGCTTGAAGAAAAGCGGAACTCCTCCTCTTCCCGCACCGGCGGGGAATCCTCCAGTTCGCCGCCAGGGCTGCCCGAGCCGCCGGAGACGAAATAACGACCGCCAATAGAGAGGTTCAGCACCTGCCCCGTTCCCGTGAAGCTGGGGCTACGGCTGTCGCGCAATACGGGGCGCAATGCATCGCCATGACCATGATAGATATTCCAGGTCTCGTTGGCGGAGAGATAATCCTGCATGTCAGAGGACATCACATGCCCATAGGTGGGAAAGTGCTCGAACGCTTCGATCACTTCTCCATCTATGCGTTGCACACGGACGACGTCATCGAGATCCTGCCACAGGAAGGCGTCGCTATCTTCAATAAAGTAGGCGCTGTAGAGGTTGGCCGATTCAGACAGAATCTCTCGCTTCCGCTTCTCCAGGTCCCATAGCACCAGCCGAGAGTCTTCATGCACGCTGATCACGTAGCGGCCATCCGACGACACGCTTAGCGAGGTCACGGGCTCCAGCCGAGAGAAGAAGAACAAGCCGTACGCAGCCACAGCAAAGACCAGTGCTGCCCCAGCAATAAGTGCAACCAACTTTCCCTTATTCATAACGGCCAAAGCGAGATGACTCCTTGATGCGGTCGTAGATGCCTTCCTTGTAGCTCTTTTCAAACACCTCATCGCTGGGTATACGCATCCCTGAGTGATCGAACAACCAAAGCGTCTGGTCTACGAAATCGTAATTTTTTGCCCTTAATTTTCCTTCAACAAAGCGACTCTCATTCCTTACTGCCCCAAACCCAATATGCCCCAGTGCCGCACGCGGTGTCTTCCCTGCCCGCCAATGCCTGGCCACCAGCGCCTGGAGGGTATCGACATACTGAGCCGCGCGCGCTTCCGAGATCACGGCGTGATGCGCCAGCGGCGCCAACAAATGGTAGGTGGGCAGCGCGTCGCCGCTGGCCAGGGCGTCTCGCGCTTCCTGCATCGCCTGCTCCTTGAACGCTTGCCAGCCTCGAGCGGCGCGCTCTATGCCGTAGGGGTCCGGCCCCACGGGTGGCTGGCTAGGAGTCGGTGGCCTCACGGTATGGGCCGGCGCCTTGTCGAGGTAGTACTGGGTGATGGGCGTCGACAGGCCGCTGGGGAACACCCACCATTTCTTGCCGTAGGCACCGCCTGCCGTCCGATCAGCTCATCCAACCAGTCGTCGGCGCCGAGCGTCTCCAGTAACCAGAGAGCCCCACGGATAGCCTGGTCCCTTTCGGCCAGTTGCCGCCAGAAGGAGCGAGTGTCTGCCGGCGGCGGCCCGAGTATGCCGTCTTCCTGCGAGAGCAGCACCACCACGTTGCGCACCGCTTTGTGGGCATCGGGGAAGATGCCCATGCCCAGCGGATGGCTGTCCTGCGAGGGGTCGTTAACCAGCGCGTTGTCCGCCACGGCGGGCTGCCACAGGTAGAGGTTGTCCAGCACCTGGTAGTGGTCTTGCTCGCCGAGAATATTGAGGGCGGTCAGAATGACACGCGCCCCGAGGGAGTGGCTGATCACGTTGATAGAAATACCAGCTTCGTGGAGCTGGTTCAGCAGTGCCACCAGGCGGCGCCCCGCTGCCATGGCGTTGAGCTCCGCCTGGAAGAAGTCCACTGTTCCGGTGTCGCCGGACCAGGCCACGCCAACGATGCGGGTATAAGGGCGCCAGTCGTCGTCCTGCATACCGGCGGCGGCATTGAGCCGGTACTCCATGTGCAGGCACCAGCTGTGTGCTGCCGAACCGTTGAGCAAAGCTTCCAGTTGATCGGAGCTCGCATCGTTAGACGATGGATAATGATTTCCCCACGCTCTAGGAGGAAGGTGGATCGACACCCCTTCAACTCCTGCCGAATGGTCGCAATGCGCGCGCTTCCCGAAGGAACCAGCATGGGCCGCTCGGTCACGTCATCGCGCTGCTCCCAGTTGGCGAAGTGGTGGTAGCCGCCAAAAGGCACATTGTAGCCGTGCAGGAACAGCGTGGCGTTGTTGCCGGCCAGGCGTAGCTGCTCCAATTCCTCGTCGCTTAGCAGGTCCGGCGCTGACGCATCCGCATCCTTACGCAGATTGATGACGATGGGTGGCGGCAGATAGGTCGCCCGCAACGTGGTTTCGTCCGCGACGACATCGCATTCGGGCGGAGCCGCCGCTGCCTGCCTCGGGTCGCATGGCTCGTCGTCGACGGCGACGAGGTGCTGGCCCTGAAGGTCACGCAACTGCCAGGCCACCCTGCCGGGCGTTACGCCCTCGTGGCGACTGATACCATACTCGTCGATACGAGCCGTATACGTACGGCGGGTAATATCGCAAAGCTCCACTTCCGTGCCGGCCGGAAGAAGTCGCCCCAGGGTGTCACGGTGCTCAATGATGACCGTTACACTCACACAGCAGTGGGCGGGCACGCTGCTACCCGATGTAGAAGCCCGGCTGGGCTGAAGCGCAGGCGGCGCCAAGGTGTCACTCATGAGATCGCCTCATCCGGTTCATGGGCTGTCGTCGCCAGGACACGCAGTTGTGCGAGTCGCTGTTGCCATGGATAAGCGTGATGCCCCAAGCGGTCCATCTGCCGGTCCGACAGCGGCGACCGGCGACCCGCCTCGGCAAGCACGCGGCACCCTTCCCACTGGGCATGTTCAGTTGGAAATGCCAGCGCTTTCATTTGCTCCAGCCAGGTCAAGACGCAGGCTTCGGGCAACTCATATTCCTCGGCAAGCCGACTGCTGAAGACACCTTCCCGCCAGGCTTCAAGGGCGCGCTGATGCGCCATGGTCAGCACGAACTCCTCGCTCGAAAACGCGAGCTGGCTGTCAGGCAATTTCAGGCGCCAGGCCTTACCGGCAGCGAAGCCATGCATGAGATGAGCAGGCCCGAGCAACCGAGCGATCTCGTGTGGGCTCAATGCTGCCTCGAGGCCCGCATACAGCCTTGGATCGGCATAGCGGAACAGCGCTGGCGGTCCTTCCTGACGACGCACTTGGGTCAAGCTACGCCAGTGCTCGACCAGCGTGGAAAATGGATGGTGCGAGTGAATCTCGATGGCCACGCCCTGCTCGACCCAGCGCGCCAGAATAGCCTGGGCATCCGCCGTTGAGGGCAGCACCAGCAGCGGACCGTGTGCCGCATGCTGACGATACGGGGTTTGCAGGTAGAGCAGTTGGTACGTCGGCGAGTCGTCCGCCTCGAACATGCGCTGCTGCGCCTGCGAGTAAAGCGCCTGGTCAACCAGGTAGAACACCTGTGCTCGGGAAACGGGCCTCAGCGACATGGGCAAGCCTCCCCCAGCGCACAGTCAGCCACCTTCGTGGCATCACCCGTAGCCAGCCGCTGGCAGATCTCGATCACCGCGGCCCCCTGCAAGGCGGCAGTCAGCAGTTGCTCGTGCAGAATCGGATCGACCGGCTCGTGGATTTCTGCCGTCGCTCCACCCGGCAATAGCGCCGCCGCCGCCCCCTGCCCGCTCCCCGCGCCGGGGCTGCCACCGGAGTTGATCCTGACCTGGGCGCCGACGATGGTGATGCCGCTGGGGTCGAGCTTGAGGAAGCTGCCGCCGGCCTTCAGCGTGATCTCGGCGCCGGCGTCGATCACGGTCTTGCTGCCGGCCTTGTGGTGGATCTCCTGGCCCGCTTCGACGAGCTGGGCTCGGGCGGTCTTCTCGTGGCGGGTGGCGCCGACAATGAGGTGGTCGTCGCCGTCGACCTGGAGGTGGCGCTGGCCGTGCACGGTGAGGTGGTCGTCGGCGTGAATCTCGCTGATGCGGTAATGATGCACGGTGAGGTGGCTGTCGTTGCCGATCTCTTCGGTGCGGTCGTTGTTCGTCAGCAGCTCCAGGTCTTTCTGGGCGTGGAGCCAGATCTGCTCCTGGCCCGCTTCGTCCTCGAAGCGCAGTTCCTGGAAGCCTTCGCCCTGGTGACTCTGGGTGCGGATGACGGTGCGGGTCTTGTGCTCGGGTAGCGCGTAGGGCGGTGTGCTAACGGCGTTGTAGACCCGCCCGGTGATCAGCGGTTGATCTGGATCGCCCTCCAGGTAGCTGATCAGGACCTCATGGCCAATCCTGGGAATCGCCAGGCTGCCGTAGCCGCCGCCGGCCCAGTCCTGGCTGACTCGGAGCCACGCACTCGCCGTTTCGTTGGGCTCGGCATAGCGATCCCAGGGGAACTGCACCTTGACCCGGCCGTGCTCGTCGCAATAGATCTCTTCGCCTTCGGGACCGACGACGAAGGCGATCTGAGGGCCGTCGACCCGGGGCCGGGGATTGGGCTCGGGGCGCCAGGCCTGGTCGGCGGGCATGAGCACGAGGTCGTTGTGGTAGCGGGTCATGGCTTCCGAGCCTGCCCGACCCTGCAGGCCACTATTCCCTTGCCCATCGCCCTGGCCGCCGCTCTGAATGAAGCCGTCCTCTTCCAGCGCCTGGGGCTGCTTGCCGTGGTGGACCACGCCGAGCACCTGCCAATCGCGGTTGAGTTCGTCGAGGTCATGGTCGGTCAAGGTGAAGCGGGTGCCCGGGGCAAGCTCGGGCAGGTCGCTCTCGGCGTCGGCGGTGTTGGCGCCACGGCGTAGCGCTTCGAGGCGGATGCGGGTAAAGGCCTGGCCGGAGGCGTCTCGCTTGTAGCGCCCGGGGTAGTCGTAGTGTTCGTAGTCACTTCTCTGACCGTGCGCCCCAAGATCGCGTGCGGCGTGGTCGTGCAGCTGGCCGTAGGCCGGGTTCTTGAACGAGTAGTCCTTGAGCGTGGCCGAGGCCGGGGCAACCCGGGCGTGCTGGTGCAGCTTGCGCACGTGGCGCGTGGGCGGCGTGCCGCCGGCGCGGCCGTGGTAGGTGCGCTCGCCCAGGTGGGGCAGCACCTGAGGGGCGTCGGCGAACACCAGGCGGTGGGCGGCGCTGGGTGTCTCGCCACCGGTCTCGAAAAACTCATGGAAGTAGAACAGCCCCTCTTCGGCGGCCAGGCGCTCGACGAAGGCGAGATCGTCTTCCCGGTACTGGGTAAGGTACTCCCGAGACTCGGGTTCGCGGGTGGCGGCAAAGGCGAGATCGGTCAGGCCATGCTCGTCGCACAGGGTGTTGAGCACCGTGAGCGGCGAGACCGCCTGGAAGATGCGCGAGTTCTGCCGCAGCGAGAGGCGCCACAGCGCGGGGCGGATCTCGACCCGATAGAAGGTGTGGCGGTGGCCGCGGTCGCCACGGGCGAACTCGCTGACGATGCCATGAACGCGGCGCAGCACCTCGCCCTCCTGCCAGATCGTCAGGGTGGCCTCGCGATCGAGGATATCGGTGGCGGAGAGGCGGCCGTCACGGCTGGCGAAGCGCACGCTCAGTTCGAAGGGCTGGGACAGCGCTTCCTTGTGAGTGAATTCAATGACCGCCAGGTCCTCGGCCCCGGCCAAGGCCAGGGTGAATTGCCATCCATGTGCATCGGCCAATGTGCCTCCCTGCGTCTGGAAGATGACGCCACTTTATCGTTGATTAAGAAAATACTGATGCTTCGCGCGAAAAGCTTACCAGCCACGAGAGGGAGTATCTGTGGCACTTCGCTGATAACGGTGTAGGAAATGACTTACAAAGCAGACTTCGAGACGCTACGCCTAATCGAAGCGTGGCGGATCACTCACCAGCGGCGTGTACCAGCTGGCAGCTACAGCGGCGACACGATATCCCCATGCCCGAAACGCTCACGCATGCGCTGCTCGCGGAATCCCTCCAGCAACCGCGCATAGCGGCGCGGTATCTTGGCACCGGAGCGGCTGACCAGGTGCAGCGTCTCGTACTCGGTCACCGGCAGGTCGAGTTCCTTGACCTGGCGCTGCCAGGGCGAGGTTTCCAGTACCAGTCGCGACACCACGGTAAATCCCAGGCCGCGGGCCACTGCATCAAGCACCATCCCCACTTCATTGGTAAAGCCCTGGCGGCGGAACTGGCTCATGGAGCGGAACTCGTCGGGAAAGTTGCTGCGCAACAGCGCCCCGGCATGATTGATGCCGTCGGAGTAGTTGAGGAAGCCGATACCCATCAGCTCGGTGAGCGAAGTGCCAGCGAAATCGGCCGGCACCACAAGACACAGCGGCTCCTGATGCCAAAGCCGGCACTCCAGCTCCGGGTGTCGAATCGTTTCGGTGACGATCCCCAGGTCGTGACGCCCCGCCAGCACATCGGAGACGATCTCGTGGCTGAAGGCGAAGCTGTAGTTGACCGTCAGCCCGGGCGACATCTGCTGCTGACCGAGAATATAGGGGTAGAACATCAGGCCGACGCTGCCCGGCGAAGCAATTCGGCACTCTCCGGTATCGAGTGCGTCGTCATCGAGCGAATGACGGAACTGCTCGTGCTCGGAGAATAGCCTAAGGCCGTAGTCATAGGCCCGCCGCCCGGCCTCGGTCAGTGTGAAGCGTCGTCCTTGGCGCTCCAGCAACGGCTTGTCGAGATACTGCTCGAGCTTGCGCACATGTTGGCTGACGCCAGGTTGCGTCATGTCGAGGTGTCGTGCGGTGCGCGTGAAGCTACCCGTTTCGACCAGCGTGATGAAGGTACGGAAATACTGGGCGTTGAACATGGCACATCGCTTGAAGTCAGGGACGAGGTCGAAACCGGATCGCTTAATCCTACCACCGCATGCCCAGTGCTGCAGCGCTGCGCCGTGTCAGCCGCCGTGATAGCATCGCATTACGACTCGATGAAGAATGAATGACTCTCCTGTCGGCCCAGCCACGTGCTGGCATCAACCGGCCTCGACGGGAGACTCCGACGACACAAGGATCGTTGCATGCCCGATACCATCTCCACCACCGTTTCTCCCCTGCGAAGCCTGGAAGTGCTTTCGCAACACGAGGTCAATCGCCTGCGCGATACCTCCAAGGCCGGCCTGCACGACCTGCTGCGACGCTGCTCGCTTGCCGTCCTCAGCTCCGGCAGCATGACCGACGACAGCCTGGTACTGATGGAGACCTATCACGACTTCGATATCGAAGTGATCCAGCAGGACCGCGGCATTCGCCTCAAGTTGACCAATGCCCCGGCCGAGGCCTTCGTCGATGGCAAGATGATCCGCGGCATTCGCGAGCATCTTTCCTCGGTGCTGCGCGATATCGTCTATGTCTACAACGAAATTCAGCGCCACTCCCGCTTCGACCTGACCACCGGAGAAGGCACCACCAACGCGGTGTTTCATATCCTGCGCAAGGCCGGCACGATGAAACCCGGGCGCGATCCCGGTATCGTGGTGTGTTGGGGCGGGCACTCCATCACCCGCGAGGAGTACGAGTACACCAAGGACGTCGGCTATCAGTTGGGCCTGCGCGAACTGGATATCTGCACCGGCTGCGGCCCCGGGGCCATGAAGGGGCCGATGAAAGGGGCCAACCTGGCCCATGCCAAGCAGCGTATCGCCGACGGTCGCTACCTGGGTGTCTCCGAGCCGGGCATCATCGCCGCCGAAGCACCCAATCCGCTGGTCAACGAACTGGTGGTCATGCCCGACATCGAGAAGCGCCTGGAAGCCTTCGTGCGGCTCGGCCATGGCATCGTGGTCTTCCCTGGAGGCGTCGGTACCGCCGAGGAGATACTCTACCTGTTGGGCATTCTGCTCCACCCCGACAATGACGACATGGCCTTGCCGGTCATCTTCACCGGCCCCGCCAATTCGGCCGAGTACTTTCAGCGGATCGACGAATTCCTGGTCTACACCTTGGGCGAGACGGCACGCAGCAAATACCGCATCATCGTCGACGATCCCATCGAGGTCGCCCGCACCATGCGCCAGGGCATCGACAGCGTCACGGAGTTCCGGCGCGCCCATCAGGACGCCTTCCATTTCAACTGGCGCCTGACCATCGCCCGCGATTTCCAGGAAACGTTCGAGCCCACCCACGAGGCCATGGCCGGCCTGGCGCTTCACCGCAATCAGCCGGTGCACGAACTGGCGGCCAACCTGCGCCGGGCGTTCTCGGGCATTGTGGCGGGTAACGTGAAGGAGCGCGGCCTACGCGCCATCGAGGCCCACGGCCCCTTCCAACTGCACGCCGAGTCGGAATTGATGCGTCGCCTGGATGAGTTGCTCGGCTCCTTCGTCGCCCAGGGTCGTATGAAGCTGCCCGGGCAGGAGTACGTGCCCTGTTATCGGCTGGTTTGAGGGTACACGACCGTACCCGCACCAAGTCGAGCGGCGCCGCGTATGGCGCCGCTCGGCCAGCACTATTCGGCAGGACGCCACCATAGCCACACGGCATACAGCAGCAGCCCCAGGGTGGCCCCGTGCGCAATCAGCAGCTGCCAGCTGATCCAGGCGGTGAACAGCGCATGCCATAGGCCCATCCCCCCAAGCCCACGACCAGCGACACGCACAGACGCTTGCCCAGTCGGGGCAGCCTACCCCGCTCGTCGGCATCTAGCATGCGCCAGTTCATCACGGCCACTGCGGCAATCACCAGCAAGGCAATCGTGATCAGGCTCAGGCGGTTCTCATGGCCGCCGGCAAGGTAGCGTGGCACAGTGGCCAGCATCAGGACCAGCAGCCCCACCAACAGGCTCAGTCGCTCCGCAGTCGGTGTCGCACTCATCTCAGGCCACCGTGAGCTGCTGGGTTTCGATCCACTCCTCGGCCCAAGGCAACGCGGCATCGTCAGCCATGAAAGTCTCCATGGCATCGATTTCCAGGCGCTCTCCCAGACGGGTGGCGCCTAGATCCTCGAGCATTTCGTCCAGCCGACGCCCGGCGCCACAGAAGGTATCGCCGTAGGAGCTGTCGCCCAAGGCGATCAGGCCGTAGCGAAGGCCGACGAGGGCCGGACTCTGCTCATCCAGCCCGCGGGCAAAGGGCACGAAATTGCCGGGAAAGTCGCCGCTACCGGTGGTGGAGACACAGAACAGCGCCAGATCGGGCCGCTCCTCGGTCAAATCCTCCAGCGTGGGCTGCTCCAGAATGGCAGTCTCATAACCGGCCGCCTCGAACAGCGGAGCGATCTGCTCGGCGACATCGAGCGCGCCGCCATACATGGTTCCTACGAAGATCTTCAGCATTGGCATGTCGGGAATAAACCTGAATTCGTTCGACGCGATGGTACCACGACCCGACCCTTGCCGCAGGCAGCCAGCCTCGATGCGGCAGGAATGCACGCGGCAAAGCGCAGCAAGTCATCGAGACGCTCAGCGACGGGTTGTCGCATGCGGCTCGGGCAATGCCCGAGTATAATGGTTGGCCTCTCGTTCGAGGAGGCAACATGCTGCAGACGCAAACGTTCGAAGCCTGGATCACTCCCCTGCTCATTGGCGGCCTGATCCTGTTCATGGGCTTCATCATCTGGGACCTGGCCAAGAAATCCCAGGCCGGACGTTTCGGCACCATCATGCTCTTCGTCGTGCTCGGCGCCGGCATGATGGGCTACATCTTCAAGGTGGTCATCACCTGGTTAATGGAGAGCGGCGGCATCTAGGGAAACTGCCTGACCTTCACACGCCGATTTTTCAGACGAAGCCTGCAGAAATGAAACGACACCAGCCCGCTCTCTCGCGATGTACGAGAGAGCGGGCTGGCGGTTGGTACATCAGCTGGATCAGCTGGACGCCGGACCTTCGTAACGCTCAACCTGGCTCTTGAGCTTCTGGCCGGGCCGGAAGGTCACGACACGGCGCGCCGAAATGGGGATTTCCTCCCCGGTTTTCGGGTTGCGCCCGGGCCGCTCGCGCTTGTCACGCAGATCGAAATTGCCGAATCCCGACAGCTTCACCTGCTCGTTCTCGCGCAGACACGCCCGGATCTCCTCGAAGAAGGCCTCCACCATGGCCTTGGCCTCACGCTTGGTCAGCCCCAACTCGGCGTGGAGGTGTTCGGCCAGTTCCGCCTTGGTCAACGCTCCCATGTCTACTCCTCAGAGTGGCGGTCCAGCCCGCCGCCTGCATGGCTTCCGGCGTGCTGCGCTAGCCGCGCAGCTCGGCTCCCAGATGCTGATGCGATTCAGCGACGATGGCATCGACCAACTGATTGATTTCTTCGTCATTCAGCGTGCGCGAAGGATGCTGCCAGGTCAAGCCCAAGGCAACACTCTTGCGACCTTCGGGTACCCCCTTGCCCTGATAGACGTCGAACAAGCGAAGCTCCCGCAGCCACTGCCCCGCCTGCGCGCGGACACAATCCAGCAGCGCCTGGACGGGACGATCCTCTCCAAGCAGGAATGCCAGGTCCCGCCGCACTTCCGGGTAACGGGAGAGCGGTTCGAACGTCGGCAGCCGGCCATGGGTCAGCGCATCCTGGCGTACCTCGAACAGGAAGACCTCGACCTTGAGACCCAGCTCGGCCTTCACCCCTGGGTGTAGCGCGCCGATCCAGCCGACCGGTTCGCCGCGGTGAATGATCCGCGCACTCTGCCCCGGATGCAGCGCCGGGTGCTCGCCGGGCTCGAAGCGCCAGGCGCCCTCTTCACCACCCAGCGCGATCAGGCTCTCCAGATCGCCCTTGAGGTCGAAGAAATCGACCTTCTCGCGACCACCGGCCCAGCCTTCGGGGAGACGCTCGCCGCAGGCCAGAGCACCGACCATGGGGGTCTGCTCCAGCTCGTCGAGGTCGCCGCGGAACACCAGTCCGGTCTCGAACAGGCGCACACGGGTCTGCTGGCGGTTGAGGTTGTACTCCAACGCTCGTATCAGCCCCGGGAACAGGCTCGCCCGCATCACCGCCAAATCGCTGGAAATGGGATTGGCCAGGCGTGGCGACACCGCATCCGGCAGCAGGGCTTGCTGCAGTTCGGGAGCAACGAAGCTGTAGGTAACCGCTTCCTGATAACCACGCGCTACCATCTGACGGCGCAAACGTGCCAGGGGGGTACGCGCCTCGTGGTCGGGGCGCAGCGCCAGACGCGCCGCCGGACGACGCACCGGCAGCAGGTTGTAGCCGTGAATGCGCGCCACTTCCTCGATCAGATCCTCCTCGATGGCGATATCGAAGCGCCAGCTCGGCACCTTCGCCTGCCACCCGGCTTCGACGACGCTCACCTGCATGCCCAACCGCTCGAGAATGTCCTGCACTTCAGCGCTGGGCAGCGCCTTGCACAGCGCCTGCTCGAGCCTCGCGGCACGCAGCATGACCTCACGCTCGGCGGGTAGGTTGGTCTCGCTCGCCACCTCCACCAGCGGCCCCGGCTCGCCGCCGGTGATCTCGAGCAGCAGCGCCGTTGCACGCTCCACGGCTTCACGTGTGAGCTGCGGATCGACCCCACGCTCGAAGCGATGCGAGGCATCGGTATGCAGCCCGTAGGAGCGCGCCTGGCCCGCCACCGCCAGCGGTGAGAAGAAGGCGGATTCGAGGAAAATATCGCGGGTCGCCGGACTGACCCCGGAGTGCTCCCCGCCCATCACGCCAGCGATGGCCAGCGGCCCGCGCTCATCGGCGATCACCAGCGTGGAGGCGCCCAGGGTGATCTCCTGGCCATCGAGCAGTACCAGCCGCTCGCCCTCGCGGGCCAGTCGCACCACTACGGCACCGTGCAGGTTGTCGCGATCGAAAGCGTGCAGCGGCTGGCCGAGCTCGAGCATCACGTAGTTGGTGACGTCGACCACCGGATCGATGGAGCGAATGCCACTGCGCCGTAGACGCTCGACCATCCACAGCGGCGTGGCGGCGGTGACGTCGACACCCTTGATCAGCCGACCGATGTAACGGGGGCAGCGTCCGCCGTCCTCGACGCGCACGGGGAACGTCTCGTCATGACGGGGAGCGACCGGCTCGATGACGGGCGGCGTGATCGGCAGACGGTTGAGCACGCCAACCTCCCGCGCCAGCCCCTTGAGGCTGAGGCAATCGCCGCGGTTGGGCGTCAGGTCGACCTCGACGGTGTGATCGTCGAGCCCCATCCAGGCGCGAAAATCCTCGCCGGCCGGCGCATCGGCAGGCAGTACCAGAATGCCCCCGAGGTCTCCTCGGCCAGGCCTAGTTCGGAAGCCGAGCAGATCATTCCGCGCGACTCGACGCCACGCAGCTTGGCCTTCTTGATCTTGAAGTCGCCAGGCAGCACCGCTCCCACCCGGGCAAAGGGCACCTTCTGCCCCACTGCCACGTTGGTCGCACCACACACCACCTGCACCGGCTCGCCACTGCCGTCAACCACCTGACAGACATTGAGCTTGTCGGCATCGGGATGCGGCTGCTTGTCGACGACCTCGGCCACCACCACGCCATCGAAGGCGGATGCGACAGGCTCGACGGCATCGACTTCCAGGCCGGCCATGGTGATCTGGTCGGCCAGGCCCTGTACGCCAAGCTGCGGCGATACCCATTCACGCAGCCACTGTTCGGAAAATTTCATGACAAATCCTGTGTTCTGCAGCGGTCGGTCAGGCGAACTGGCGCAGGAAGCGCAGATCGTTATCGAAGAACATGCGCAGATCGTTGACGCCATAGCGCAGCATGGCCAAGCGCTCGGCGCCCATGCCGAAGGCGAAGCCCTTGTAGCGCTCCGAGTCGATGCCGGAATGACGGAACACTTCCGGATGCACCATGCCGCAGCCCATCACTTCGAGCCAGCCACTGTGCGAGCAGACCCGGCACCCTTCACCGGAGCACATCACGCACTGGATATCGACCTCGGCGGAAGGCTCAGTGAAGGGGAAGTAGGAAGGCCGGAACCGCACCGAAAGATCGTCGCGCTCGAAGAAGGCGTGCAGGAAGTCCTCGATGGTGCCCTTGAGGTCAGCGAAGCTCACGTCCTCATCGACCAGCAGCCCTTCGACCTGATGGAACATGGGCGTATGGGTCAGGTCGGAGTCGCTGCGGTAGACGCGACCCGGGCAGACGATGCGGATCGGCGGCGCCTGCTCCTTCATCGTACGCACCTGAACCGGCGAGGTATGGGTACGCAGCAGACGCGTGGCATCGAAGTAAAAGGTATCGGCCATACCCCGCGCCGGGTGGTGCGCCGGGATGTTGAGCGCCTCGAAGTTGTGATAGTCGTCCTCGACCTCGGGCCCTACCGCCACATCGTAGCCGATGCGGCTGAACAGCCCCTCGATGCGCTCCAGGGTGAGAGTCACGGGATGCAGGCCACCACTGACCTGGCCACGCCCTGGCAGGGTCACATCGATACTCTCAGCGGCCAGTTGCGCCTCGAGCTCGGCCTTCGACAACGCCGCCCGACGCGCATCGAGCTCTTCCGTCAGCGCCTGCTTGGCCTGATTGATACGCTCCCCTGCCGCCGGACGCTCGCTTGCCGGAAGCTTGCCCAGCCCCTTGAGCTGAGCGGTGATCTCGCCTTTCTTGCCGAGGTAGCGTACCCGCAGCTCTTCGAGCGCCGCGATGCTCTCGGCGGCCTGAATGGCCTGACGGGCCTCGGCGACCAATGTCGGTAGATGGTCCATCCGTTGAGCTCCGAATCGTTGATTCTGCTATTAGCACATCACTGGCGCGCGGCAAAAAACGCCGGGAACGATTTAACGTCGCGCCAGCGACGGCCCGTAGGGTGGTTGCCATGGATAGGCAATCACCAAAAAAACAGGGGAAGAGCGGCTGCTCTTCCCCTGCGACGGTCTGGCATCGTGTCGGACCAGCCTAAGCCGGCCCGACGCCATCGGCCGATGTCACTTACTGGGCAGCCTTGGCCTTCTCGACGATAGCGGCAAAAGCAGCCTTCTCGTGAACGGCCAGGTCGGCCAGCACCTTACGATCGATTTCGATCCCGGCCTTCTTCAGGCCACCGACGAAGCGGCTGTAGGACAGGCCGTGCTGACGGGCACCGGCGTTGATACGCTGGATCCACAGGGCACGGAACTGACGCTTACGCTGGCGACGGTCGCGATAGGCATACTGACCGGCCTTGATGACGGCCTGCTTGGCTACGCGGAAGACGCGCGAACGGGCACCGTAGTAGCCCTTGGCCAGCTTAAGAATCTTCTTGTGACGACGACGAGCGACGACACCACGCTTGACACGAGTCATGGCTTTCTCCTGACTTAGATATGGGCAACCAAGGGCTTACAGATTCGGCAGCATGCGCTGGATCAGGGCCTTGTCGGCGTCGTGAATCTGCTTCATACCGCGCAGTTGACGCTTACGCTTGGTCGACTTCTTGGTCAGGATGTGGCTACGGAACGACTGCTTGTGCTTGAAGCCGTTGGCCGTCTTCTTGAAGCGCTTGGCAGCGCCGCTGTTGCTCTTGATTTTCGGCATGAGACTAACTCCGCTCGAGGTTTTTCAGAAAATCCGGGGCCGATGGCCGGCATTGGCCGACCATCCGTTTGACGGGCCTGCGGATCACTTCTTCTTGGGGGCAATGATCATGGTCATCTGGCGCCCTTCCATCTTGGGGAAGGCCTCCACGGTCCCGATATCCTCGAGATCCGCGGCGATCCGCTCCATCAGCTTGCGGCCGATGTCCTGGTGCGCCATTTCACGGCCGCGAAAACGCAGCGTGACCTTGCCCTTGTCGCCACCTTCGAGGAAGCGGATCAGGTTACGAAGCTTGACCTGATAATCGCCCTCGTCGGTGCCAGGCCGGAATTTGACTTCCTTGACCTGAATCTGCTTCGTCTTCTTCTTCTGAGCTGCCTTTTGCTTCTTCTGCTCGAAGACGAATTTGCCGTAATCCATGATCTTGCAGACGATCGGATCGGCATTGGAAATCTGGACGAGGTCTAGACCGGCCGCTTCGGCGCGCTCGAGCGCTTCGCTGGTCGGCACAATGCCCAGCTGCTCGCCGTCGCTGTCGATCAGGCGTACCTGATCCTCGGTTATCCGCTCGTTCATTGGGGGGCGCTTGTCCTGTGGACGTCCGCGCGGGCTGCTTCGCTTGATCGTTCCGTCTCCGTTCCGGTAATTGACGATGTCGGTAGCCAACTGTCTTTACCACCTGGGCCATACCCACCTGGGCCTGTCAGCCTTGTTACCAGCCTTCAGCCCTGATCCGCTCGATGAAGGCATCGACGGTCATGGTGCCCAGATTTTCGCCACTGCGCGTACGCACGGCAACAGAGTCGGCTTCGACTTCCTTATCTCCTACTACCAGGAGATAGGGAATCTTCTGCAACGTATGTTCGCGGATTTTAAAGCCGATCTTCTCGTTCCTCAAGTCCGCCTTGACGCGAAGGCCAATTTTCTGCAAGCGACGCTCGAGATCAAGGGCATAATCGCGCTGCGCATCGGTAATGGTCATCACCACCGCCTGCTCCGGTGCCAGCCACAGCGGCATTGCACCTGCATAGTGCTCGATCAGGATACCGATGAAGCGCTCGAAGGAACCCAGTATCGCCCGATGCAGCATGACAGGCGTCTTGCGCTCGCCGTCCTCGTCGACGAACTGGGCGCCCAGGCGGCCCGGCAGGTTGAAATCGAGCTGCAGGGTACCGCACTGCCACACGCGATTGAGGCAGTCGCGCAGCGCGAATTCGATCTTCGGCCCGTAGAAGGCCCCCTCGCCCGGCTGCAACTCCCAGTCGAGGCCGGTGGCGTTCAGTGCCGCCTCGAGACCGGCTTCGGCACGATCCCACAGTGCCGCCTCGCCCATGAAATCCTCGGGACGCGTCGAAAGCTTGAGCTCGACGTCTTCGAAGCCCAACTCCTTGTAAACCTTCAGAGTCAGGGCGATGAAGGCCTCGGCCTCGCCCTGAATCTGCTTTTCCGTACAGAAAATGTGGGCATCGTCCTGGGTGAAACCCCGCACCCGCATCAAGCCGTGCAGCGAGCCGGAAGGCTCGTTGCGGTGACAGCTGCCGAACTCGGCCAGGCGCAGCGGCAGGTCACGATAGCTCTTCAGCCCCTGGTTGAACACCTGCACATGGCAGGGGCAGTTCATCGGCTTGACCGCGTACTCGCGCTTCTCCGACTCGGTGGTGAACATCAGGTCACTGTAGTGACCCCAGTGGCCGGACTTCTTCCACAGCGACAGATCGACGACCTGCGGCGTACGAATCTCCTGATAACCGTGCTCGATCTGGATCCGGCGCATGTACTGCTCCAGCGCCTGGTACAGGGTCCAGCCGTTGGGATGCCAGAACACCATGCCCGGTGCCTCCTCCTGCAAATGGAAGAGGTCCATGCGCTTGGCCAGCTTGCGATGATCGCGCTTCTCGGCTTCCTCGAGGCGTTGCAGGTAGGCCTTGAGTTCCTTCTTGTCGCCCCAGGCGGTGCCGTAGATACGGGTCAGCATCGGCTTGGTGGCATCGCCGCGCCAATAGGCGCCCGCCAGCTTGGTCAGCTTGAACGCCTTCAGATGCCGAGTATTGGGCACGTGGGGGCCCCGGCACATGTCGGTATATTCCAGGTGATGATAAAGCCGGATCGTTTCGCCCTCGGGGATCTCGCGCACGATCTCCTGCTTGTAGGGCTCCTCCCGATGGAGGAAAGTCAGCATCGCCTTGTCGCGATCGACGTACTCGCGCACCACGTCGTATTCACTATCGATCAGCGCCTTCATGCGCTCCTCGATGGCGGCAAGGTCGTCCGGTGTCACCGAACGGCCGAAATCGATGTCGTAGTAGAAACCGTCATCGATCACCGGCCCGATGGCCATCTTGGCGTCAGGATAGAGCTGCTTGACGGCATGGCCGATCAGATGCGCACAGGAGTGGCGGATGATCTCGAGCCCTTCGGGATCGCGGGCGGTAATGATTGCCACCTCGGCGTCATGGGTGATGAGATCGGCGGCGTCCACCAGCTCGCCATCGATCTTGCCGGCCACGCAGGCCTTGGCCAGACCGGGTCCGATGGACTCGGCGAGCTGCATCACGCTAATGGGTTCGTCGAAGGTTCTCTGGCTGCCGTCCGGCAGGGTCACGATGGGCATCGAAGCGTCCTTTGCGCAGTGGTGATCCATACCAGGGATCACATGTCGCGGTTGATAGCAGAATTCAAAAACAGGGTTCAATCCGGGAAGCGTACGGCCCACCCACTACTCTGGGCGATACGGGTGCCTAGCCAGCCGGCCCCGCCGCACGTCACGGAGCCGACAAGACTAACAGAATCGACCCTGCGTGCGCCACGGAACTCATTGCCATAGACAAAAAGCCGTCCAGAGACAAAAGCTGGCCACAAAAACAGGGGCACCCGGAGGTGCCCCTGACATGTCGCTCACCGGGCGTATCGCCCGGAGGCATCGATCAATCCCAGTTCAGGATCTCGACGCGACGGTTCTGAGCGCGACCTTCGTCGGTCTCGTTGGTCGCGACCGGACGCTCCTCACCGAAGCCACGCGTGGTCATGCGATTCTCGGCAATGCCACGGGAGACCAGGAAGTCGCGGACGGAGTCGGCGCGACGCTGAGACAGGCCCTGGTTGTACTGCGCGGAACCGACAGAGTCGGTGTGACCTTCGATACGAACCCGCAGGTTGGGGTTCTCACGCAGGGTGGTTGCCACCTGATCCAGGGTCTGGTGGGCACCCGGGCGGATCTCGGCGGAGTCGAAGGCAAAGGTGACTTCGCTGTCCAGAGTCACGGGCTCGAACTCGGTGACCGGGGCGGGCTCGGGCTCCGGCTCCGGCATCGGCTCGGGCTCGGCTACCGGCTCGGGCGGCGGCGTGCGGTCAGCACACAGCAGAGCGCCAATCGCGGAACCGGCCACGGCGCCAGTCGCAGCGCCAGTTTCCTCGTCAGAGCTGCCGCTGGTCGCATAGCCAATGCTGCCACCGATCAAGCCACCAGCGATGCCACACACAACGGGCTGCTGGTACCAGGCGGTACCGGAAGAAGCGGTTGTCGCACCACCGGACGCCTGGCCACCCCGCTGAAAATCCGTGGCACAGCCAGAAAGGCCGATCACCAGTGCAGAACCCAGTAGCAAGCCAGTCGTTGATTTTTTCATTGCAAGACTCCTTCTTGATTTTCATCTCGGGCTATGCAGAAGCGAACTCCCCGACGGTCAGGACACTCATTGACCCAACGGCTTCAAGTGTAGGCCGTTATTGGCCTTGCTCAAAGCGTCGTTTCACTCCTTTCATTGGCCATTTGCCGTTTCCTGCCAGAAAAACCTGCTGAATGGCCATTGATTAGCTTGCCGGAGTACGCAAGGCGCTGCCAACATACCTTGCTGTAGAGCCGTTGTATAGTTTCAGTGGAGGCGGTTGGGCCAGCTCTGGCGAAACTTGAGCACTTCCTCCGCCGCCGCCATTACCGGCCCACGCCACTCCGCCTCGATCTCCAGGCGCTCACGATCTTCGCGCATGCGTTCGCGCGGCGCCAGCTGCTTGCGAGCCGAATGGGTATGCAAGTGCTGGGTGCGGACGTAGACCTCGCTGAAAGCCTGGAAATCGGGCCTTTCGAGCAGATGGGGATCGAGAATATCGAGCAGCAGCTTGCAGCGCCAGGCGCCTTCGGTGATATCGACCTGCTCCTGCAACAAGGAAGAAGCGACGATCTCGAGATTGGCCAGGCAATTCTCGTGCGCCCGGCGCAGCTCATCCTCGCGAAAGGCTTCTCGGCGTTTCACCTCCTGCCACAGCGTGAAAGCATAAGCCGCCAGGCCAGCCACGATGGCCAGGCCCACGGCAAGCAGGATCAGTGCCGTTGTCGTCGTCATCGAATCTCCAGGCTGATGAGTTCCGGGCCGGATTGTAACTCAAGCCGAGTCCTCGACTCACTACAACCCTCATAACAACTTTCGTAACAGCCCTCGTAACAACTCTGATATACGCAACGACACAATTGCATGCGACCCTCTTCGCAAAAACGCCCGACCATGGGCCGGGCGTTCCTGCGTCAGCGGAAAAGAGTCAGACGTATGGCCGGCTAGATGGCCCACAAGCCGGCATAGTGGTCCAGCAACAGCACGCCGAACACCCCAAGGATATAGCGGATCGAGAACCAGAAGGCCGCCAGCGGTGCCTTGGGGTCCTGGCCGCGCCAGACCTTCCAGTTCCAGTACATGAAGCGCAGGTTGAGCGCCATGACACCGCACAGGTAGACGAAGCCGCTCATGCCGATGACAAAAGGCAGCAGTGTCACGGCGACGGTCAGCCAACCGTAGAGCCAGACCTGAAGCCGCGTGAACGCCTCGCCATGGGTCACCGGCAGCATCGGCACGCCCGCACGGGCATACTCATCGCGCTTGTGGATGGCCAACGCCCAGAAGTGGGGCGGCGTCCAGGCAAAAACGATCAGCATCAGCAGCAGCGGCTCCGGCCCCAGCTGTCCGGTGACGGCCGTCCAACCGAGCATGGGCGGCGCCGCCCCCGCCACCCCACCGATCACGATGTTCTGCGGCGTGGCGCGCTTGAGAAAAGCCGTATAGATCAGGGCATAGCCGATCAACGAGCCCAGCGTCAGCCAAGCCGTCAGGGCATTGACCTGCCACAGTAACAGGGCAATGCCGGCAATCGACAATAGCGAAGCCCAGGCCAATGCCAGCGCAGTAGGCATCCGTTGGGCAGCCAGGGGGCGCTGCGAGGTACGCAGCATCATGGCATCGAGCCGACGGTCGACGACATGGTTGAAGGCTGCCGCACCACCGGCGGCCATCCCAATGCCCGCCAGACCGAACATCACCGTTGCCAGAGAAGGCAGACTAGGCGTTGCCAGCGCCATCCCCACCAGGGCGCAGGCCAGCATTACCACCACCACCCTGGGCTTGCATAGCGTGAGCAGGTCCTGCCAGGTCCAATCGGACGCTGCCAAATGAGCCAGCAATACGCGCTTCACACCCGCCCGCTTCATCAGCGCGTTAGACATGCACCCACTCCTTGTCCCGTCGTTTCGAACTTACGGCCTCGACAGCCGTTTCCCGCCAGTGCCAGGTCGCCAACGCCAACAGCAGGACCAGCGACACGGCGCCGGCCGTATGCAGCAACGCCAGCCACAACGGCAACCACATCAGGACGTTGGCGATTCCCAACCCCAGTTGAATACCATAGGCAACGACCAGCCCGCCGAGCCAGGGCCGCATGCGCGCCTCTCCCCAGTAGCGTGCCGCCAGCATCACCAACGCCAGTCCCAGCAGCAGCGCACCGATACGATGCCCCTGGTGAATGGCCGTGCGGGCATCGGCATGTAGCTGGCCGTGCAGGTAATTGGGCCCTACCGTCTGGGTCAGGTGAAACCCTTCGCTCCAGTCCATTTCCGGCCACCATTGGCCATTACAGGTGGGGAACCCCTGGCAGGCAATACCGGCGTAGTTGCTGGACACCCAGCCACCCAATGCCAACTGCAGCACCAGCAGGGTCATGGCCAGCCCCCACAGCGGTGTCAGCCGGCGCCTGGGCACGCCGGGCCCATCGCCCTTGGCGAAGCGACGCAGGCTTAGATGCAGCCACAGGAACAGGACCAGCACCGTGAGGCCACCCAGTAGATGCAACGTCACCACCTGGGGCCACAGCTTGAGGGTCACGGTGAACGCACCGAATGCCCCCTGCAGCAGGATGACTGCCAGCAGCGCCACGTTGGCCCTCCAGGGATAGCCAGGACGCCGACGCAGCCCAGCCCCCAGCGCAAGCAGGCTGATGACCAGCAGACCCAAGGCGGAGGCCACATAACGATGGATCATCTCGACCCAGGCCTTGAACGACTCGAGCGGCGCATGGGGAGAGTGTGCCATGGCACGCTCGGCATCAGGCACCACCAGGCGCCCATAGCACCCCGGCCAGTCCGGACAGCCCAGCCCGGCATCCACCAGACGAGTCCAGACACCGATGAGGATCACCACCGCGGTGAGGACGACGCCCAACAGGCTGAGGATCAGCAACAAGCGTAGCCGCGACGTATGCGCCTGCGCGGGAGAGTTCGGCATCGAAGCACCCTGCATATCGGATTCCTTGACCTCGTCACGTATCGAATCGTTCTTTGCCACCCTCGCATCACCTCAGCGATGCGTGCCATCGAGCTCAGGCGCCGCCCGAGGGTCAGGATTCATGCGCAACAGATGACTGAGATCGTCCATTACGTCACGTTCCGCGACCTCTCGTTCATAGGTCAATACGACTTTGCCCTGAGGGTCGAGCAGCCAGACCCGTCCCGGGCTCTGCCAATCGGGCACGTTCCGCCAATGATTGCCAACCTCGCCAGGCAGCACATCGCCCTCGCCGCCGATCCTGAGCCGGGTGACGCGTGGCGCCTCGCGACCCAATGCACGATGCAAGCGCCACCAGCGGTCGGCCTCCTGGGCACAGTCACTCGTGCAATCGAATGCCAGTATCCAGTCGCCGCCGTCCACCGTGCCGAACGACTCGGCCAAGGGCCACTCGGCCAAACGCGGGATCTCGGGTGCCAACTGGCCATGGGCCGTGCGCTGCTCGGGAATGCCGATGCGCCACTGCACCATGACCCAAGCCGTCAGCACCGGCAAGGCAAACACGGCAATCAATGCCAGCAGCTTGATGCGCTGATGGCGTATATTCACGGCTTCCTGCACCCTTCCGTCTCCTCGGATGTTGCGTTTTCGGCGCCACCCCCATGGGGGCTGCGGTCTTTCATCAACCTGTATCCGCCAAGGAGCATCACCACCAGAGCGGCCAGCGCCAGGCCCCACCACTGCACGGCATAGCCGACGTGACGGCTGGGGGCATGACACTGGGCTCCCACCAGGGCTCGAGCATTCCCGCACCGCGCTCGAGATGCATCCACCCCTCATGGGCAAAGTCACCGAACTCCCAGGCGGCAAGGTCGATTCGTTGCAACCTGTCCCCCTCACGGTTGGGGCCGAACAGCGGCGTGCCCTCGCCCGCCTGCTGCCACCGTCCCTCTACCACGACTTCTCCGGTGGGCGTATCCACCTCGGGTGACTCACGGCTCGGCCCGGTCGGCACGAAACCTCTTTGCACCAGCCACACACGGCCATCCTCGGTACGCAGGGGGGTCAACACCGCCACACCCAATCGCCCCTGGTGGGTACGGTTGTCGAGAAACAGGGTCCGCTCGGCCAGATAATGGCCACGCAGGGTAAGATGGGTACCTTCGGGCGGGACCTTGCCCGGCGCCTCGAGCGTTGGCGCAGCATCCAGCCGGGCCAGATAGTCACGCTTGTCGTCGGCCCTCTCCCACTGCCATAGTCCAAGAAACACCCCTAATATCACCAGCAGCGACCAAAACAAGAACCAGGCGGCCAGCCGCCAGCTTCCTGCCCCTTGACCTCTGATGGAGTGATGCATGTTTCTCAAGACCCTGATAGCCCTCGTATTCCTGGCCATGCTGACCAGCCTGGCCGCCGGCGCCGGCTTTCTCCTCCGCGACGACATCAGCTCGAGGCGATTGCTGGTGTCGCTGAAGATCCGCGTCAGCCTCGCGGCGCTGCTGCTGGCCCTGCTGTTCTATGGCTTCTATTTCGGCAGCCTGAGCCCCGCTTGAGGGCCAGGCCTACCGAACAAGGCTTCGACGCGATACGCACGACCTCAGAAGACGTAGACGAACAAGAACAGCCCCACCCACACCACGTCGACGAAGTGCCAGTACCAGCATGATGCCTCGAAGCCGAAGTGCTCCTCCGGCGAGAAGTGATGGCGCATGACCCGCATCAGCATGACGATCAGGATGATCGTGCCGATGATGACATGCAGGCCATGGAAGCCGGTGAGGATGAAGAACGTTGCGCCGTAGATGCCCGCCTGCAGGGTGATGCCGTAATGGACATAGGCCTCGTAGTACTCCACCGCCTGGATCGTGATGAAGCACAGCCCCAGCAGGACGGTCCCCGCCAGCCAGTTGCGGCAGATCTGGCGCTTACCCTCCTTCAGGGCCTCGTGCGCCACGGTCAGCGTGATGCTCGAGGATACCAGGATCAAGGTATTGACCAGCGGCAGTTGCCATGGGCTGAAGACCTGGGCAGGCCCGGTCACGGACGAATCCGGAGGGCTGAGCAGCGGCCAGTGGGCGGTAAATTCCGGCCACAGCAGCGCCGTTGCTCCCTTGGTCCCCTCGCCCGCCAGCCAGGGAATGGCAAAGGTACGTACGTAGAAGAGCGCGCCGAAGAAGGCGGCGAAGAACATTACCTCCGAGAAGATGAACCAGCCCATGCCCCAGCGGAAGGAGCGGTCCATCTGCGCATCATAGAGGCCGCTGCGGGACTCGCTCACCACATCGCGGAACCACAGCGCCATGACCGTGATGACGCCCACCAGGCCGATCAGCGAAATGATGGTGCCACGCCCGTGAACCAGCACCATCCCGGTCCCGATCATCATCACCCCAAGCGCCAGGGAGCCTAGTATCGGCCACTTGCTGGTCGCGGGAACGTAATAACTGCCACCACTCATGCCTCACCTCCTTCATCGCTCTTTACCCCGGCCTGCAGCGGTATGTTCCTGCCCTCCACGGGATAGAGGGTATAGACCAGAGTGATGGTATTGACCTCCGGCGGGAGGTCACGGGCCAGTTGGAAAACCAGTGGCAGCTCGACGCGCTCACCCGCTTGCAGCTGCTGCTCCTCGAAGCAGAAGCAGCTCGCCTTGCGGACATGCCGGGTAGCGGTGGAAGGTGAAACGCTGGGTACGGCGCGCCCCCAGCTCTCCACGCTGCTCTGGTTACTGAACGAGAAATTGACCTCGGAGGTCTGGCCCGGATGCAGCCGCACCTGGCGCGTTTCCACCTCCATGTTCCAGGGCAGGCCCGAGCCATTGCGCGTGATGAACTGCACGGTCACCATGCGAGACTGATCGACCTCGTCATGAATGATGGCCTGGGCCTTGGTATCGACCTTGCCATTGATGCCCGTCACCCGACAGAAGGCGTCATACAACGGCACCAGGGCAAAAGCGAAGGCGAACATGCCGACCAGTGCGGCCACGCTGCGCCATACCGTCCGCCGCACCGCGACCTGCCGAGCCTGAGTATCGTTCTGACTCATGCTTCACTCCTCTTCTCACATGCCGATCCGCAAAGGGAACGGCCGCCCGGCTCAGTGAGCCGGACGCTGGAAGGTGGGCGGTGTCTCGAACGTATGCAGCGGCGCCGGGCTCGGCACGCTCCACTCCAGGTCATCGGCGTATTCGCCCCAGGCCTGGGCCGGCGCCTTCTGGCCACCGCGTACGCACATCACGATCACGGCAACGAACAGCAGCTGCGAGAAGCCGAACATGAAGGCGCCGATGGAAGACACCATGTTGAAATCGGCGAACTGCAGCGCGTAGTCGGGAATACGTCGTGGCATGCCGGCCAGCCCCGAGAAGTGCATGGGGAAGAAGGTCAGGTTGACCCCGATCACGGATAGCCAGAAGTGCCACTGCGCCAGGCGCACGTTGGGATAGTGCCCGGTCCATTTCGGCAGCCAGAAATAAACCCCTGCCATGATCGCGAAAATGGCTCCCGGCACCAGTACGTAGTGGAAATGCGCCACCACGAAATAGGTGTCGTGGTACTGGAAGTCGGCCGGCGCGATGGCCAGCATCAGGCCCGAGAACCCACCGATAGTGAACAGCACCACGAAGGCCAGGGCGAACAGCATCGGCGGCTCGAAGCTGATCGACCCCCGGAACAGCGTCGCCACCCAGTTGAATACCTTCACCCCGGTGGGCACCGCGATCAGCATGGTGGCATACATGAAGAACAGCTGTCCGACCAGCGGCATGCCTACGATGAACATGTGGTGGCCCCACACCATGAACGACAGCACGGCAATAGCGGCCGTGGCATACACCATGGAGGCGTAGCCAAACAGGCGCTTGCGGGCAAACGCCGGGATGATGGCCGACACGATGCCGAACGCCGGCAGGATCATGATGTAGACCTCGGGATGCCCGAAGAACCAGAAAAGGTGCTGGAACAGTACCGGGTCACCACCGCCCGCGGCATTGAAGAAGCTGGTGCCGAAGTTGATGTCCATGAGCATCATGGTGATGACGCCGGCCAGGACCGGCATCACCGCAATCAGCAGGAACGCGGTGATCAGCCAGGTCCACACGAACAGCGGCATATCCATCATGCGCATGCCAGGGGCACGCATGTTGAGAATGGTGGCAACGATGTTGATCGCTCCAAGAATGGAGCTGATACCGGCGATGTGCAGCGACAGGATGAAGAACGTCGTCGACGGCGGTGCGTAGGTGGTCGACAGCGGCGCATAGAAGGTCCAGCCGAAATTGGGACCGCCGCCCGGCATGAACAAGGTAGAGAGCAGCAGGCCGAACGCCACCGGCAACAGCCAGAAGCTGAAGTTGTTGAGTCGCGGCAGCGCCATGTCCGGCGCGCCTATCTGCAGCGGAATCATCCAGTTGGCCAAGCCCGTGAAGGCTGGCATGACCGCCGCGAAGACCATGATCAGGCCATGCATGGTGGTCATCTGATTGAAGAATTCCGGATTGACGAACTGCAGCCCGGGCTGGAACAGCTCAAGGCGAACCACCAGCGCGAAAATCCCGCCGATGAAGAACATGATCAGCGAGAAGATCAGGTACAGGGTACCGATCTCCTTGTGGTTGGTGGTCAGCAACCATCGCATGATGCCCTTGGGCGGCGCCTCGTGGGCATGTCCATGCCCCGCTTCCGCGGCGCTGGTGCTCTGCTCGAGAGTCGGTTGAGGAGGTACCTTAGGGGCCATCGGAATACTCCAGTCTCATTGTCTTGTTGTGTCGTAGCTTGGTCAGGGGCATCACGGTGCCGACGGCACCGTGATGGATCATCACTCCAGCCGCTCGGCGATTTCCGAGGGCTGCACCACATCGCCGGTGTCGTTGCCCCAGGCGTTGCGGGTATAGGTGATCACTGCTGCCAGCTCGACCGGATTGAGCGTGGTGCGGAATGCAGGCATGGCAGTACCCGACACACCGTTGATGACGGTATTCATGTGCCACTCGAGATCGTCGATCAGGTGGTCGTTGCCAGCCAGCGCCGGGAATGCCGGCGGTGAGCCCTGCCCTTCGGGCTGGTGACAGGAAGCGCAGATGCTGCCGTAGACGCCTTCACCACGCTCCATCAGTTCGTCCATCTCCCATTCACGATCGACGCCCATGGCTTCCTCGGCGGCCATTTCCTTGCGCTCGGCCAGCCAGGCATCGAATTCTTCCTCTTCGACGGCATGCACCACAATCGGCATGAAGCCGTGGTCGACACCGCAAAGCTCGGCACACTGGCCGCGATAGATGCCCGGCTCGTTGACCTGGACCCAATTCTCGCTCACGAAGCCGGGGATCGTATCCTGCTTGACGGCGAAGTCCGGCACCCACCAGGCGTGGAGTACGTCATCGGAAGTAAAGAGGAAACGCACCTTGCGATTGATCGGCAACACCAGAGGCTCGTCGACTTCGAGCAGGTAATGCTCGCCGCGCTCCTCCTCGCCGCGGATCTGCGATCGGGGGGTTGCAAGGTTGGAGTTGAAGGCCACGTCCTCACCGAGATATTCGTAGCGCCAGCGCCACTGCTGTCCGGTGATCATGACGTCGAGTTCGGCATCGGAAGGGTCGTAAATCTTCTGTAGCGTTGCCGTGGCGGGCACCGCCATGCCGATCAGGATCAGCAGCGGTACCGTCGTCCAGATGATCTCGACAGTGGTGTTTTCGTGGAAATTGGCGGCCTTGGCGCCCTGGGAATGGCGATAGCGGAGCAGGGAGTAGAACATCACCCCGAACACGACCACGCCGATGACCACACAGATCCAGAATATGATCATGTGCAGGCCGTAAATTTCACCACTGAGGTCAGTGACCCCGACAGGCATGTTCCAGCCTCTAGCCAGAGCCACCTGGCTCGAGCCGACAAGGGTCAAGCCCCCTGCCAACCAGACGAGCAGAGTGCGCATCGACGCCTCCCGATGTTTGTAGTTGTCTAGATAACGGCAGTCCCGTGTGTCAGGGTTCGGGGTTCTCATCCCAGAGAACATTAGCCGCTTCTTGAGCGAGTATATGGAGCCAAAATCAGAAAGTCACTGGTCCGATCTCCTCCTTCTGGCTAACGCGGCAGTCAACGTTGTACGACAAACCTCATCGTTTCGTCGACCTCAACCCGCCGCCAGAAACGCCACCAGGGCAATGATTGCCACTAACAACACTCCCATGACGATGCCCGTCACGATAAAGGCGAGCGGGTTGCCCTTCTCGAAATCCTCGCGGCGCTGCTGATCCCGCTGCACCCCAAGGAAAGCGGCCAATACCGATTTGATCACGCCCCACATCGCTATGCTCCCAGTGCACTCAGCCATCTCAAAGCATGCCCACCCCCATCCGGGCAAGTAAAGCGTTGTTCACTGGGTATCATAAAAATTCATACCGCAGCGCAACAAAAAATGCATGGAGCCTTGCCCCCAGGCGGCTACACTCAAAGGAATGCCCCCTGACGCTTGCCCTCACCTATACCACAGGAGTTACCACAGGAGTTCGCCATGCCCAGCACCAACACCACAAGCCCTCCGACCAATCCAGCGCTGTTCGCCTCACAGCCACTCGTGGAGTGGTGGGCTCAACAGTGGATTCAAGGCATCACCCCGATGACACGCCTGCAGCTCGCCTGGATGGAGAGCATGAGCGACATGATGCAACAGGAGGCACGCTTCATTGCCGCCCTTTCCGCCGCCGGACAGCAGCTTGGCCAGTGCTATGAAACCCACGGGCACGATCCTGAAAAGATCCAGGAATGCTATGAGGAGATCGCCCGTGAAGTCGCGGAGCACCACATGCAGCGCATCAAGCAGGTAGCCAGCCTGCCCCAGGAATTCAGGCGTCGCATCTGGGAAGAGCTCTGAGCGGTCGACCGGATGTATCGCGACACAACGGTCCAGCAAGCGAAGCGCCGCCAGGCAGGAAAATCTTGAGGATTGAAACGAAAAACCGCCACTCGGCGCAGGCCGTAGTGGCGGTTTCTCTTTGAAACAAGTGGTCGGAGCGACAGGATTCGAACCTGCGACCTCTGCAACCCCATTGCAGCGCGCTACCAAGCTGCGCCACGCTCCGACATTTTTGCGTCGATTCCGCCACGGCAAAGCGTAGCGATATCCGGCGCTTCAGGTTGACCGGCCGTTGCCAGCGCCCCTGAGAACGAGGCGTATACTATCGCGTTCGAACGCAAATGGAAAGTCTCTTTTGTACTTTCCATTCAGTTGGTTGCCATCCCTACAGGGCACGCGGCATGTAGCCGGCACCATGGCGATCGAGCCGTCCTTTCGTTACGGCGCAGGCGAATCGACGCTATCTTCATCTCTGCATGATCCATTCACAGCAATACAGCCGCGCAGAGGGAGGAACTCATGTCACGCTTTTCGCTGGACGGCCGGATCGCCATGGTGACGGGATGCAACAAGGGGCTCGGGCAAGCCATCGCCGTGGCTCTGGCCGAAGCCGGCGCCGACATCGTCGGTGTCAATCGTCGCCCGGCCGAGGAGACCGCCGAGCGCATCGCCTCGCTCGGCCGCCGTTACGAGAACCTCGAAGCGCAGCTCGGGCGAGACCGGGAAAGCGACATCGTCGCCCAGGCCCTCGAGCGCATGGGACGCCTTGACATTCTCGTCAACAATGCCGGCACCATCCGCCGCGCTCCCGCGCTGGAGTTCAGCGAAGCGGACTGGGACGAAGTCATCGACGTCAACCTCAGGGCGGCATTCTTCCTCAGCCAACATGTCGCACGTCACCTGGTGGAGCGCCGCGCACCGGGGCGAATCGTCAACATCGCCTCGGTGCTGTCGTTCCAGGGCGGTATCCGGGTTCCCTCCTATACCGCCAGCAAGAGCGGCATCCTGGGGCTCACGCGGCTGCTGGCCAATGAGTGGGCCGTACATGGCATCACCGTCAATGCCATCGCCCCCGGCTACATGGCGACCGACAATACCCAGGCGCTGCGCGAGGACGAGGTACGCAGCGCAGAGATTCTCGGCCGCATCCCCATGGGCCGCTGGGGCAGGCCCGAGGACCTGGCAGGGGCCGCGATCTTCCTCTGCTCCGATGCCGCCAGCTACGTCAACGGCCACACCCTGGCGGTGGATGGCGGCTGGCTCGCCCGCTGATCCACTTCCCCCTCCCCCAGTACGCAGTACGCGCGAGAGGAACGGCAAGTTGCATTTCCTCCGGACTGGGCCATAATCGGGATAAACGTCAGGCTAGTATCCTATCATACCAGCTAGCGCACGCTTCGGTGCGGCTCGCCAGGATAGCCTGACGCATGTCAGTTCCAGCCACATCGCTCCAAATAACCACAACAAGGAACCGCCATGCGACTGCGCGACAAGACGGCGCTGATCACGGCAGCGGGCCAAGGGATCGGCCGTGCCACTGCCCTGCGCTTCGCCGCCGAGGGCGCCCGAGTGATCGCCACCGACATCGACGCGGTGAAACTCGACACCCTGTCATCCACGGCCGGCATCGAAACCCGTCGCCTGGACGTGCGTGATGCCGCTGCCATCGACGCCCTTGCCGCCGAACTGCCACCGCTCGACGTCCTGTTCAACTGCGCCGGTTTCGTCGCCAGCGGCTCGCTGCTCGAAGGCAGCGACGATGACTGGGAGCTGTCACTATCGCTGAACGTGACCGCCATGATGCGCCTGACCCGCGCCCTGCTCCCGGCCATGATCGAACATGGCGGCGGCAGCATCATCAACATGGCCTCGGTGGCCTCCAGCCTCAAGGGCGTGCCCAACCGCTGCGCCTACGGCACCACCAAGGCCGCCGTGCTCGGCCTGACCAAATCGATCGCCGCCGACTTCATCGGCCAGGGCATTCGCTGCAATGCAATCTGTCCGGGCACCGTGGACTCCCCCTCGCTGCGCCAGCGCATCCGCGAGCAGGCCCATCGGCAGGCGCGCCCCGAAGCCGAGGTTCACGCCGAGTTCCTTGCCCGTCAGCCGCTCGGGCGACTGGGCACGGCGGAGGAAATCGCTGCCCTGGCTACTTATCTCGCCGCGGACGAGTCCGCCTATACCACCGGCACCGCCCAGGTCATTGACGGCGGCTGGCTGATCTGACGACACCATCGGGAACAGACTATGAGAGAGGAGACGTCATGAAACTGCTGCGCTTCGGCCCCAAGGGCCGCGAGAAACCCGGCCTGCTCGACGCCGACGGCGGGATCCGCGACCTCTCGGCTCACGTGGCCGACATCGATGGCCGCCACTTGGGCCGCAACACCCTGGCAGAGCTGGCTGGGCTCGACCCCTCCCGCCTGCCCCAGGTCTCTCCCGATACCCGCATAGGTCCCTGCGTGGGTGGCGTGGGCAAGTTCATCTGCATCGGGCTCAACTACTCCGATCACGCCGCGGAAACCGGCGCCGAGGTGCCGCCCGAGCCGGTGATCTTCAACAAGTGGACCAGCGCCATCTGCGGCCCCAACGACGAAGTGATCATTCCGCGCGACTCGCGCAAGACCGATTGGGAAGTCGAGCTCGGCGTGGTGATCGGCAAGACCGCACGCTACGTCGCCGAGGCCGATGCCATGGCCCACGTGGCCGGCTACTGCGTGGTCAACGACGTTTCCGAGCGCGAGTTCCAGCTCGAGCGCAGCGGCACCTGGGACAAGGGCAAGGGCTGCGACACCTTCGGACCGCTGGGCCCTTGGCTGGTAACGCCGGAGGAGATCGCCGATCCCCACCAACTCGACCTGTGGCTGGAAGTGGACGGGCATCGCTACCAGGACGGCAACACGCGCACCATGGTCTACCAGATCCCCTTCCTGATCAGCTACCTGAGCCGTTTCATGAGCCTTCAGCCCGGCGATGTCATCTCCACCGGCACCCCGCCCGGAGTGGGCATGGGCCAGAAGCCGCCGGTCTACCTCAAGCCCGGCCAGCAGATGCGCCTGGGCATCGAAGGCCTCGGCATCCAGACCCAGCGTGTGATCGCCGAACCTTCTAACGACACCTAGCATCCTGCTGCGGAGCCCCAGACCATGACCGAGACCATTGCCAGCGACGGTAGCCAACAGGGGAGCCTGCGCGTTCACGCCGCCGACAACGTGCGCGTGGCGCTGAAGGATCTCGCCGCCGGCACCCGGGTCGACGACGACGGGCACACCCTGCAACTGGCAGAGCCGATTCGCCACAAGCACAAGTTCAGCCTCGAGGACATCGCCGCTGGAGATGCCGTCGTCATGTACGGCGTCACCGTGGGCCGTGCCACGCGCCCCATCCCGGCGGGAACGGCCATTACGGTCGACAACACCGAGCACAGCACCGCCTCCGCCACGCCCCAGGCCAGGCGCGGCGAATGGCGAGCCCCCGACGTCTCGTCATTTGCCGATGCCGCGTTCGAGGGTTATCGCCGCCCCGACGGCAGGGTCGGCACGGCCAACGTCTGGCTGGTGGTGCCATTGGTATTCTGCGAGAACCGCAATATCGAAGTGCTGCGCCAGTGCGTCGCCGATGCCCTGGGTGAAGACCCCTACCGCGACTACAAGCGCATGGCCCGTGCCCTGCTGCACGGCGAGAGCGACACCGTGCAGACCTCTCCCGGCGGCGAGAGGCTGTTCCCCAACGTCGACGGCGTTCGCTTCCTCACCCATACCCTGGGCTGCGGTGGCACCGACGACGATGCCCGCGCCCTGTGCCAACTGCTGGCAGGCTACATTTGCCATCCCAACGTGGCGGGCGCCACGGTGCTCAGCCTGGGCTGCCAGAAGGCACAGATCGAGATGCTGAAAGCCGCCGTGGCCGAGCGCGATCCCCAGGGGCTGCGCCCGGTTCACTACCTCGAACAGCAGGCCAGCGCGAGCGAAGAGGCGCTGATCCGCGAGGCGCTGACCACCATCTTCGATGGCCTGGCCGAGGCCAATCGCGTCGAGCGCACCCCTGCGCCGCTCTCGGCATTGACCCTAGGCGTGGAGTGCGGCGGCTCCGACGGCTTCTCCGGGCTTTCGGCCAACCCGCTGGTGGGCTCAGTGGTCGACCGCCTGGTGGCGCTGGGAGGCAGCGGCATCCTCAGCGAATTCCCCGAGCTGTGCGGCGTCGAGCACGAGCTGATGGCGCGCTGTCGCAACGATGTCGTGGCCGAGCGCTTCAAGACGCTGATGGAAGCCTACCAGCAGCATGCTGCCCGAGTCGGCGCCGACTTCTCGATGAACCCCTCGCCGGGGAACATTCGCGATGGCCTGATCACCGATGCCATGAAATCCGCCGGAGCCGCCAAGAAAGGCGGCGACAGCCCGGTGGTCGACGTGCTCGACTACACCGAGCCGCATACACGGGCCGGGCTGAACCTGCTCTGTACGCCGGGCAACGACGTGGAGTCCACCACCGCGCTGGCCGGCTCCGGCGCCAACCTGATCCTCTTCACCACCGGACTCGGCACGCCCACCGGCAACCCCATCACGCCCGTGTTGAAGATCTCCAGCAACAGCGAACTGGCCGCACGCATGGGCGACGTCATCGACTTCGACGCCGGCCCCATCATTCGCGGCGAGGCAACCATCGACGAACTCGCCGACCGCCTGCTCGCGCTGTGCATCGACACCGCTTCCGGCCGCTACCGACCCCATGCGGTGAGATTGGCGCAGTATGATTTTATCCCCTGGAAGCGCGGCGTCTCTTTATAGTGGCAGATCATCAGTCGGCAAGGCGCTTCTTGAGCTTCATATAGGTCCCATAATGCCGGTCGAGGTGCCGCCGCATGGCCGCCTCGGCAGCGTCCGGATCGCGGGACTCGATGGCGTCGACGATCTCCCTATGCGCTGCCAGCGCCGCCTTGTCCTCGTCCTTCTGCTGCAGGACCTGGGCGCGGCGGTCGTCGAGCCACTCGGAGAGCGCCACGTGGATGGCGTCGAAGATCGGATTGCGGCCAATGCTCGCCAGCACGCCGTGAAAGTCGTTGTCGGAACGCTTGAAGCGCGCCTCGTCACCCAGCGCGTCGCGGTTGTCCTGTAGTGCCTCGCGCAGCCGGACGATGTCCTCGTCGCTGGCGTGGCGTGCCGCATGGCGGGCCAGCGAGATCTCGAACATTGCCCGAGCCTCCTGGAAGTACTGCTGGCCATCGGGCTTGGAGAGCAGTTGACGGGTAACGCCGGACAGCCGTGCCATGACCGATTCGGCGGTGGGACGAATCACCCGGGCGCGGGTACCGCTGTTGATGGCGATCAGGCCGAGCTGCTGCAGATAGAACAGTGCCTCGCGAACCGCCGGGCGGCCGACGCCGAACTGCTCCATCAGCTCACGCTCCGAGGGCAACTGATCGTTCTCGCTGAGCCGCCCCTCGAGGATTTCCGCCTCGAGCTGCTCCGCCACCTGCTCCGAGAGCGTCTTGCGCTCGACCCGATATCTGCTCATAGGCGGTGTCTCCTGATAAATGCGCCAATTGCCGCCAGTTTACCGCATTTTCAGCGTTGACCGGCGCCACGCAGGCGCTGCAGCGGAGCGACATCGAGCCGCTCGGCCAGCTCGTCATAGGCGGCCTGGTTGGCGCTATCCAGGGGAATGCCCTCGGCATCGCGGTGCGCCTGGCAGGTCCACTCGCGGTCGCCCGGCGCCAGCACTCGGGCCTCGCCCCTTCCGGGCTGGGCGCGCAGGTCGTCGAGGTAGTCGCGCATTCTGGCCGGATAGGCATCGCCCGGTGCGAAGGCATCCGGCTTCAGCGCCAGGAAGAAATGCCCGACGCCCCGCGGCGTGGACATGTCCGGCCCGCCCATGGGCAACAGCCGGAAGCCATTCGCCATACCGGCCAAGGTGGAACTGAGCACCTCGACCATGCCGCCCAGGCCGGCGCCCTTGAAACCGAAGTCCGCCCCGCCCAGCGGCAGCAGTGCCGCCACCTCGGCGGGGGTGCGCGTCACCCTGCCCTCGCCATCCGCCGCCACCTGATCGGGCAGCTCGCGGCCGATGGCGCCATATTGCTGCACACGGTTCCAGGGAATCGAACTGCTTGCCATGTCCAGCAGGTAGGGAGGAGAATCGGCAACCGGCGCGGCAAAGGCGATGGGATTGGTGCCATGGAACGGATGCCTACCACCGTGCAACAGCACGAAGGGATCGGAGTTGCACAGCGCCAGCCCGATCAAGCCGCGCTCGGCAGCTGCCAGGGCGTAGCAGCCTGCCGCGCCGAAGTGGGAAGAGCGGCCCACGGCCACCGCCCCCATGCCGACCTCCTCCGCCATTTCGACGGCATGTCGCATGGCGGTATAACCCGCCAAATGGCCAAAGCCATTTCCAGCATCCAGATAGCCGGTGGCCGGCAGGCGGCGCTCGAAACGCATCTCGGGAGAGCCGCAAACGCGCCCCCCCTGCAGCACGCTGACGTAGTGCGGCAGCAGACGCAGGCCATGGCTGTCGGTGCCCATGCGCGAGGCCGTCACCAGGGCACGTGTCACGGCACTGGCCGAGGCCTCATCGGCGCCAGCACGCGCCAGCACCGCCAGCATGAAACGCTCCAGCTCATTCCGTGCCACTCTGAAATCGGTTACGCACTCACTCATCGCTCACGTCCCTTGTGGTTCGTCGTATCAGCGGTACACCAAGGTGGGCAGCCACATGGAGATGGCCGGCACGAAGGTCACCAGTAGCAGGCAGATCACCAGCGGAATCAGGAACGGTATCGTGCCGCGCATGCAGCGCTCGAAGCTGACGTTGGAAACCCGCGACAGCACGTAGAGCACCATGCCCACCGGTGGCGTCAACAGACCGATCATCAGGTTGAGCACCATGATCACGCCGAAGTGCACCGGGTCGACGCCCACCGCCATCACCAGCGGCAGCAATACCGGCACCAGAATGGTGATGGCGGCAATGGTCTCCATGAAGCAGCCGACGATGATCAGCACCAGGTTGGCCATCATCAGCACCACGACCTTGCTGTCGGAGAACGGCCCCATCAGCGCGATGACATGCTGGGTCACCTGGTTGCTGGTGAGGATCCAGGCGAAGATCGAGGCGGCCGCCACGATGAACAGGATCACCGCCGTGGTCTCGATGGTTTCCATGCTCACCTTGAGCAGCTTGCGCCAGGTCAGGGTGCGATAGACCACCACGCCGAGGAACAGCGCATAGAACACGGCGGCCACGGCGGCTTCGGTGGGAGTGAAAGCGCCGGTAATGATCCCACCCACGATGATCACCGGTGTCATCAGCGAGAGCAGCGCCCGGCCGAAGGTATGTCCCAACACGCGCACGGAGAAGGTGGTGTCGCGCTGGTAGCCGCGGCGGCGGGCGATCAGGAAGATCATCAGCATCAGCATGGCGCCCATGAGCAGGCCCGGCAGCAGGCCGGCGGCGAACAGCTGGCCCACCGAAGCCGACGCCATCACGCCGTAGATGACCATCGGCAGGCTGGGCGGAATGATCGGACCGATGGTGGACGAGGCCGCGGTAATACCGACGGCAAACTCCTCGTCGTAGCCGGCGTCCTTCATGGCCTTCACCTCGATCATGCCGAGGCCGCCGGCATCCGCTACCGCCGCGCCCGACATCCCCGAGAAGACGATACTCGCCCCCACGTTGACGTGACCCAGCCCACCGCGCATCCAGCCCATCAGGGCCTTGGCGAAGTTGAAGATGCGTTCGGTGATACCGGCATTGTTCATCAGGCTGCCGGCAAAGATGAAGAACGGGATGGCCAGCAGCGGAAAGCTATCGATGCCGTTGATCATGCGGTGTGCCACGACGATGTTGGGCACCTGGCCGCTGATCAGCACGAATATAAGGCAGGAGCCCGCCAGGCTGATGGCGATCGGCACGCCAAGCACCAGCATGGTGAACAGAGAGAAGAACAGGAAGGAGAGGTAATGGCCCATCACGGCCAGGATCACGCACCCCAGCACGGCCAGTGCCGAGAGCGTGGGCGTGACGATGGGCTTGTGCCAGCGCATCACGGAGAGTCGAGCCATGCGTAGCCTCGCGAAAAAAGAGTCTTGTCGTTGTCGTCAGCGGGAATCGGATGGTGCGGGTCGACGCTGGACCTGGCGACGCTCCGCCAGGCTGCGGCTCACCAGGCGCTGCACTCCGCGCACCGCCATCAGCACGAAGGCCGCGCAGACAGCGTAATAGAGCACGCTCTTGGGCACGTCCACCGAGATCATCATGCCGCCCGTGCGCCCTGCGAGGTTGAACGTGACCCAGGCCAGCATGGAATAAAAGGCGATGCTGACCACCTCGACGCAGTAGTTGAGCAACCGCGCCAACCAGGCGGGCATGTAGTGGTAGAAGAACTCCACCATGATGTGCGTGCCACGGCGAACCGCCATGACGCTACCGATGAAGCCCACCAGGATCAGCAAGTAGCGGGCGATTTCCTCCGTCCAGGTCGTCGAGTCGCCCAGCACGTAGCGGGTGAAGAACTGCAGGAACACGACGAAGATCAGCGACCAGAACACCACCAGGGTGACGTAATCCTCGACGGCATAGTCGCGAAACCGAAAGTCGTCGTCATCGAACGCCATGTTGAAGTCGATTTCGGGCTCGACGGGTGGTGACGACGGCGCCTTGGAAGACGGTGTGCGGGACATGAAGCATGCCTCCTGGCCGGCCCCACGCTGGAGCGCGGGACCGGCTGCGAGATGAGTACGTAGGAAACGAAACGCTTGCCGTTACTGGCCGATGGCCTGCAACCGCTCGTAGGTTTCCTCATCCCAGGTAGCGGCATCGCCCAGGTGCTCCGGCATCACCGCCTCGCGGAAAGGCGTGCGGTCGACCTGGTTGACCGTGGTGCCCTGCTCCTCGAACCACGCCACCAGGTCCTGCTCAGCCTGGACGATCTCCTCGGTGTTGTTGCGTGCCGCCTCCTCGAACACCTCGCGGAAGATCTCGCGGTCCTCTTCGGAGAGCTGGTTCCAACGCGGCCCACCCACGATGGTGATCAGCGAGTCGGTAATGTGCCCGGTCAGGTTGATGTAGTCCTGTACCTCATGGAACGCCTTCGCGCGGATGGTGGGCAGCGGGTTCTCCTGGGCATCCACCACGCCCTGCTGCAGGGCCAGGTAGACCTCGTCGAAGGCAATGGGCGTCGGGTTGGCACCCACGGCGCGGGGGAACATCATGTAGAGCGGCGCGTTGGGCACGCGAATGCGCAGGTTGCGCATGTCCTCGGGCACGCTGATCTCCTTGTTGGAGGTCACGTGGCGCTCGCCGTAGTAGTTGAGCGCGACAGGCACGTTGCCGGTGGCATTCTGGTAGCCCTCGGCGATCTCCTGGAACAGGTCACTGTCCGCATAGGCCTGCCAGTGATCGAAGTCACGGAACATGTAGGCGGCGCCGGCAATGCCGATGGGGCCATAGGAGCGGCCGGCAAACTGCGTACCGGTATAGATGACGTCGATGGTGCCAAGCTCGAGGCCCTCGTTGATGTCCTCCTCCTTGCCCAGCGACGAAGCCGGGTGCACCTGCATGGTGTAGCGTCCCTCGGTGCGCTGCTCGATCTCGTCGGCCGCCCATAGCGCCCACTTGTGGAAGGGCTCGGAGGTTTCGTAGACGTGGGCGAAACGCAGGCTCTGCTGGGCGGATGCCGCCATGCTGATGCTCGCCGCCGCGAGGGCAACGGCCGTCATGCGCAGGAGCTTGGGCTGGCGTTGGCGCTTATGGCTCATCTTGTTCTCCTTACAACCTGTCGGTTTATTCTGCTTGTCAACTTAGGTGCAGGCGTTGGGTAGTGGCGTCCGTGGGCTCAGCTCCTCGACTCGGCTCGGCTCGTTGGCTTCGGTGTTGCGGCTGAAACGGGCGAGCCGGCCTGATGGGGATGCTGTCTTGTTGTATACGTATCATACCACCCTATCCAAACTTAGACGGTCGCCTGCTGCCGCGCAACCGCAATCGTTTCCTAACCGCCTCAAGTCAGGCGAGCGAACCCGGTTTCAGAAATCTCGGGACCGGCGATCTCGTCGTGCAAATGCAGCAACAGCGCCGCATCGCCAAACCCTCCCGCCTTGGTCATCACACGGCGCCTGGGATCGCCATCGAGGTCGCCCAAGGCGATGCCCGGCCTCCATTCCGCCTTCACTTCGATGAACCGCCCTCCCAGGCGACTCAACGCCGCCATGGCGATATCGCCCCCGGTCAGAAACAGCAACCGCGTCTCCGCCCCGCTCCATTCACGCTCTATCGCCGCCACACGATCGCCCATCGCCCTGGCCACCTCCTCGGGCGAGCGAATCTCGCCAGGTTGCCCGCCGGGAACCAGCAGACGCATCGCCGCCCCTTCCGCTCCAGGCGCAGCCTCCAGCACCGACTCCACGCTCAATGTGGGGGCGTGCTCCCGCAATCGCCGGCACTGCTCCTGGGCACGCGGACTACGCGACCCCACCACGAACAGACACCGGGAAATACCGCTCAACGGCGACGCAGCGCCGCGCATCAGGCCAAAGCAGCGCTGTGCGATTGCCGTTGCCAGGCCCGCCGCCCCTACCAGCAGCCAGCGCTCCGGCCGTCGAGAGAGGATATCGCAGAGCAAGGCGAGTTCCTGTTGGGTCGAGGCATCGACCACGCAGTGGCCATCCGGCAGATCTCGCCCAAGCGGGGCCAGCCAGCGCTCCATGACCACTCCGGCCGAGGCGAAAGCGGCATCCAGCGGCCCCTGCAGGGTCCGCGAACGGCCATCGGCGGCGTAGGCGGTAGCCGCCAGGGGCGCTCCCTCGACCCACACCTCGGCATTGCGCACCTCCCGCCCCTGGGCAGGCACGGCTGGGGCCACGAGCAGGTTGCGGCCCGTTGCCTCCATCATCGCCACACTCTCGGCCAGCACTTGGCCACGCAAGGTGGAATCCACCTTCTTGAACCAAACGGCCGGTGAGAGCCGTGCCAGCAGCGCAGTGGCTTCGGCCACGCGTGCTGCCGCCTCCTCGGCCGACAGGTGACGCGACTCGGTATTCACCGCGATCACCTGCGGGACACCGTTCTGCTCCCCTTCCAGGCGCTCCGCACAGAATGCTTCCAAGCACGTCTCCAAGTGCTCCAGCGCGATCACCACCCGCGCCCGAGCGCCCCGAGCGGCAAAGGGAGCCGCGGCGTCGAGCGCCCCGGTCAGGTCATCGGCGACGATGGCAACCCGGCAGCGGCTCATGGCCGTGCGTTCCCGGCCAGCCGGCGGGCATAGGCAATCGCCGCGCCCATGTTGGTGGCGTCCGCCTTGCCCTGCCAGGCGATGTCGAAGGCCGTGCCGTGATCCACCGAGGTACGCAGCACCGGCAGCCCCAGGCTCACGTTGACCGTGGTATCGAAGGCGATCAACTTCACCGGGATATGCCCCTGGTCGTGGTACTGAGCCACCACCAGGTCGAACTCGCCGCGGAAGGCACGGTAGAACACGGTATCGGCCGAGATCGGCCCGTGCACATCGAAGCCCCGCTCGCGCAACGCGCGCACCGCCGGCGCAATGATCCGCTCATCCTCGTCGCCGAAGATCCCGCCCTCACCGCAGTGAGGGTTGAGCCCGGCCACGGCGATGCGCGGCGCGGCCACGCCCATGGCCGCCAGATGCTCGTGGCCCACCTCCACGGTGGCCGCGATACGCGCCTCGGTCACTCGCTCGATCGCCCCTCGCAAGGAAACGTGCGTGGAGACATGCAGCGTCGAAAGCCGCTCGGAAGCCAGTAGCATGAAGGAAGATGGCGCCCCCGTGAGCGCCGCCAGCATGCCGGTGTGGCCGTCGTAGTAGTGACCCGCCTCGTGTAGTGCCGCCTTGTTCAGCGGTGCGGTGACGATCACCCTCGCCTGGCCATCCTGCACCAGCTCCACCGCGCGCTTGACGCAGCGAAAGGCCAGGTCGCCCGCCGCGGCACCGATCCGGCCATCGGCGATCTGCCCTTCGACCGGCACCTCGGCCACCGCCACCCGTCCGTCGCCGGGCCGGGCCTCCTCCAGCGCGACGAATTCGAGCGGCGCGTCGATCAGCGCGGCCGCGCGCCGATAGATCGTGGGATCGCCGACCAGCAGGACGGCACCACGCTCGGCGCCCGACATGCCCGCCACGGCCCGGCAGATGATCTCCGGGCCGATGCCGGCGGGATCGCCCATGGTGATGGCGAGCTCATGGCCGCGGCGAACGGCATCGGTCGCTGGTGATATTTCGCTCATGGCATCAACTGGCCTCCATTGACCTCGATGATCTGCCCGGTCACGTAACCGCTCATGCTGTCGGTGCCCAGGAACACATAGGCGCCCACGCACTCTTCCGCGGTGCCCATGCGCCCCATGGGAATGGAAGCGGATACCGCGGCCAACTGCTCCTCGGTCGAGTGGCGTACGTGGAAATCGGTGGCAATGACCCCCGGCGCCACGGCATTGACGCGTATGTTGTCAGCAAACAGCTCCTTGGCCATGTTACGCGTCAGCGTGCTGACGAAGCCTTTCGCCGAGGCGTACAGCCCCACACCCGGGCCGCCGCCGTTGCGCGCCGCAATCGAGGTGGTATGGATGATGCTGCCGCCACCGGCACGCTTGAAGTGCGGTAGCGCCGCCTGCGAGACCATCACCACCGAGCGGGCGTTGAGGTCCATCACGCGGTCGTAGTGGGCGTCGTCGATCTCCGCCAGCGTGACGCGACCGAGCATGTCGCCGGCGTTGTTGATCAGCAGGTCCAGCCCGCCCAACTGCTCGGCGGCCTCGTCGACGACACGCCGTGCCTCGGCGGAACGGCTCACGTCGCCCTTCACGACCACGGCTTCGCCACCCGCCTCACGCACATCCTGGGCCACTGCCTCGGCCGCATCGGCACTGGCGTGGTAGTGCACCGCGACCCGGGCGCCCAAGGCACCCAACTGCCGCGCCACGGCGGCGCCGATGCCCCGGCTGGCCCCGGTAATCAACACGCGCTTGCCTTTCCACTCATCGAGCATTGCTGAACTCTCCCCCTATCGAAATGAAACATGCGAAATGGAACGTGCGAAATGAAACATGCGAAATGGAACGTGGTCCGCACTGCCGGCTGTCGACCTGGCCCGGATCCTTGAGCTAGAGTGAGCCTGTTTGGCATACCTGTCATACAACACAGTATCATTAGCATGGTAGACGAGTCCTGGCCAAGCACCAGGGCTTTGCAAATACCATGTACCCCAAGCCGCTGGCCCGGTATCGCTTCCGGGCGGCGCCGTCTGGCAAGAAGCGTGGCAGGAGGAGACCTGAATGGAACGCGACGACTTTCTCGATGCGCTCGCCGAGCGCCTGGGTGAACGCGGACTGCTGCGCGAAGCAGACGAGATGGCCCGCTACGTGGCCGACTGGGCCGGCGACAGGCTCGGCATGCCGCGAGCGGTTGCCCGCCCCGCGTCCACCGAGGAAGTCGTCGAGACGGTACGGCTGTGCCGCGAGCACGGAGTGGCCATGGTGCCCCAGGGCGGGCACAGCGGGCTGGTCGGCGGTGCACTACCCGCCGCCGAGGGCAACGAACTGATCGTCAGCCTGGAGCGCATGAACCGGATACGCGCCATCGACCCGATCAATTTCACCATGACGGTCGATGCCGGCTGCATCCTCGAGAACGTCAAGCAAGCCGCCGCCGAACACGAGTGCGAGTTTCCGCTCGCCCTCGGCGCCCAGGGCAGCTGCCAGATCGGTGGCAACATCGCCACCAACGCCGGCGGGCTCAACGTGTTGCGCTACGGCATGATGCGCCAGCTGGTGTTGGGGCTCGAAGTGGTGTTGCCGGACGGCCGCCTGTGGAACGGCCTCAACGCCCTGCACAAGGACAATCGCGGCTATGCCCTGCATCAGCTCTTTCTGGGCAGCGAAGGCACCCTTGGTATCGTCACCGGCGCCGTACTCAAGCTCTCGCCGCGAGCCAACCAAGCCCGCACGGCACTGCTCGGCGTTCCCTCGCTGGAGGCAGTCATCGCCCTGTACGGACTCGCCCGGCGCGACTGCAGCGACCTGCTCAGCGCCTTCGAGCTGATTCCACGCCGCTGCATCGAACTCGCCATGGAGGCCACACCAGCGCTGAGCGACCCGCTGGACCAACCCTACCCCTGGTACGTGCTGATGGAGATCAGCGCCAGCGGCCCGCTCGACCTCACTGCCCTGCTGGAGCACCTGCTCGAGCAGGGCATGGCCCGCGAGCTGGTGCTCGACGGCGCGCTTGCCACGAGCGAAGCGCAGTCGCGTCAGCTGTGGCAGTTCCGCGAAAGCATGCTGGAAGGCCAGCGCCGCCGCGGCGAGCACCTGCGCACCGACATTTCGGTACCCATCTCAGCGATCCCCGCCTTCTTCGACGCGGCCAGCCGCAGCGTGATGGAAGCCTCGCCCGACTGCGAGATCATCGCCTACGGCCACATTGGCGACGGCAACCTGCACTTCAACATCCTGCCGCCACCGGCCATGCCCGAAGCGGACAAGCGCGAGCATCTCCACGCCCTGGAAGCCCGCCTGTTCGACGTGCTCGACGAGTTCAACGGCAGCATCAGCGCCGAACATGGCATCGGCCGCGTCAAGCAGCCCGCCTACCTGGCCCGCCTCTCACCCGTGGAGCGCGAGCTGGCCGAAGGCATCAAGGCGCTGTTCGACCCCGACGGACTGATGAACCCGGGGCGCATCCTGCCGCCTCGGCATTGAGGGGATAAGAGACAAAGAGAGAAGAAAATAAGAGAGAAGAGGTAAGAAGGAAGAGATAAGAAGGAAGAGATAAGAAGGAAGAGAAGGAAGAGATAAGAAGGAAGAGAAGGAAGAGATAAGAAGGAAGAGGGAAGGAGGAAGAGGTCAGGAGAAAGTCGTAAAGCGCGGACCCTCCCTGGTCCTGGTAGCGCGTGCCGTATCAGCCGATGTAGGCAGCGATGGCGTCGCAAGCCGCCAGTTGAGCCTGGGCTTGGGAGACCCAGTGATCCAGCACTTCGCGCAGCACAGCAGTCGATTGTGTAGGCATGAGGTTTCTCCTGTGTGACATCGAGAAACATCATGCCCCAGCTTTATCGACATTTCACCAGGGTGACGAAACTTTGCCCTCAGGACCTAAAGATACGTCACTGTATGTCATAAATCTCGTCCCAGCACCGCTCAAGCGCATGGAAATCGCTTCCATAACCGTTTTGGTGCGTTTATCTCCCAATTTTCCGCAGGAGAGCCTGGATGGGCTCACGATACGGCATCGTGCCTGTTATTTTCCCAATAGGGAAAGAAAAGTGCTGCTACAAGCCTATGTGCTTCAAATTTCCCGATTGGGAAAATTCGCTTGCCGCCACCCTTGGCCGCCTCATCCGCCAAGTGCGCAAGCAGCAAGGCCATACCCTCGAGACCCTGGCGGGCCTTTGCGGGCTAAGCATCCGTTTTCTCAGCGAGCTGGAGAACGGGCGCGAAACCTGCAGCCTGGTACGGGTGCTATGGTACTCGACGCCCTGGGCATCGAGCTGACGGCCCAGTTGCCAGAGGCCCAAAGCACATGAGCCGCCACGATACGCTAAGCGTATGGCGTGACGACAAGCGCACTGGACTTTAACTAATTCTTCATCATAATTGGCTTGATGTTAGTTAAAACCATCCAGAGCCTACCCCAATGTCCTACCAGCGCCTCCAAGCGGAACAAACCCGGGTTGCCGTCAACGCGACGCAGCTCTTCGAAGCGCTCGAGCAGCATCGCGCCCAGGCGCGCCAGGTCAAGGGCTCGATGCACTGGAAGCGTATCCATGGACGCGAGTACCTGTATCGTGCCTACACGGGAGGCAAGAATCATTCGCTGGGCCCACGCTCCGCCGAGACAGAAGCCATTATAAAAGCCTTTGACGCTCGCAAGGCGGAGTACCAGGCGCGGGAGCAGTCGCTGAAGGAGCAGCTCCAGGTGCACTCCGCTTACATCCGAGCCAACCGGCTGAACCGCTTCCCCATCGCCGGCGCCCGGGCGATACGGGCACTGCAACGCAAGCAAATCCCTTTCCGGGTAATCGGTACCAATGCCCTGTACGCCTATGAAGCCCGTGCCGGCGTGCTGATCGAGCCCGAACATTTGGCGACCGCCGATATCGATGTGCTCATGGATGCCCGGCAGGGCTTGAGAATCGTCACGGCCCTTGAGGGGGAAACCCTGCTCTCCGTCCTGCAATCCAGCGATCGCACCTTCGAGCCGCTCACCGAGTCTCCTTTCGAGTTTCGGGCCGCGAACGCTAAAGGCTACATGATCGACCTGATCACGCAGGCCGCAGACCCCATGGCAATGAGCGACTTCGAGCATCATCTGGAGGCGGGCGACTTGAAGCCGGTAGGCATCGACTCCCTGAAATGGGCCATAGCGTCGCCACGCTTCGAAGCCATCGTATTCGATGAACGAGGCATGCCGCTGCGCTTGTCTACCGTCGATCCCCGCGCCTTCGTGCTGCATAAGTGGCACGTCAGCCAACAGCCCGACCGGGAACCAATGAAACGTCACCGAGACGAGGCCCAGGCTCGCCTGATAGCCACCCTGCTTCGCGACGAGCTACGTGAACTGTCGACGACGCAAGCCGTCGAGCGTGCCTTTCCTCACCTCGTCAGACAACGGGCCAACAGCCAGATCGACGAATTCGATGTGTAGGGCGCGGTGCCGCCGCACCCTTTCCGATCTGGAGCGCGACCGCGCCAACATGACGCTGGAAGCCATGAACCGCGTCTACCGCCCGCTGGGCCTCAAGGTAGGTCTCGTGCCGCGTCAACAGGCCCTACTCGAGCGCGCGCTTCACCCCCCTGCCCCCTCGTCCACATAGGTCAGGTTGGTTTCCCAGCTCTTGCTGCTGACCTGAATCGCGGCTTGCACGCCCTCGCGGTCTCCTTTGGCGAACGCCTGGTAGATCGCCTTGTGATCCTTCAACGCCACGTCGGGCAGGGTCTGCATCGAGGTTTCGAGTGCGGCTTCGATCAGCTGCAACAGCGTCTCGCCGACGCGAATCGTCATCGGATTGTGGGTGGCGTGCAGGATGGCGCGGTGAAACGCCACGTCGTGTCGTGCGGTCTGCTCACCGTTGGCGATGGCCGCCTCCATGTCGTCGATGGCCTGCCGGATCCGTGCGTGATCCTCCGGAGTGGCATTGCTCATCGCCTGCAGGGTGTAGGCGGGTTCGAACATGCGGCGGAACTCCAGCACGTCGCGGGTCATGCCGCGGGCGAGGATCATCCCGAAGGCCATGGGGTCGACGATCGGGTCGCCAGGCTCACGCCGAATCACGGTGCCCTGCCCCCTTCGTACCTCCACGATACCAATGGCCTGGAGCATCTTGATCGCTTCGCGAACGCTGGATTTGCCGATGCCCAGGCTATGGGTGAGTTCGCTCTCGGAGGGCAGAAAATCGCCTGGCTTGAGTTCGCCGCGAATCAGCGCGCCCTTGATTCGCTCGAGGAGCTGCATGGCGACCGAGCTTCGCTCGATGGAGCCTCCAAACGGTTCGGTCGGTATGGCTTGGGTCGTGAGCTGTCGTTTCAAACTCATTGGCGTCTCTGTCTTGTCATTGCGATTCAGTCTATCAATACCAACCGAAACAGGAAGTTATTGCTCTTGTTTTCATGATGCCCCGCTTCGAACGGGAGTATGAATTGTCTCGCGCCCTTGCGCATTGGGCAAATGTTTGCCTAGCATAGCACACAGACGACAGACATCTGATGTCTCATGACACATGTCACTCCGGCCTCCCTCAGCCGACCGGCATCGCTACAGTGCGAACGGGTACAAACCGAGCAGAGGCAAGACGAGCGAGCACAATGACAACAAACAGAATCGTCGTATTGACCACCGGCGGCACCATCGCCAGTCAGCCTGATGAGTCGGGGCGCAACCGTTCGGGCGCCCTGCAGGGCGATGCCCTCATGGCCCAGGTCAGCCTGCCGCCCGACTTCGAAGCCAGGGTCGAGGTCCGCTCGGTATTGCAGAAGCCCAGCAACGCCATGACCTGCGACGATCTCCTCCTGCTTCGCGACCACTGCCAGGCACTTGCCGAATCCCCCGACGTATGCGGCGTGGTCATCACCCACGGCACTGATACCCTCGAGGAAACGGCCTACTTTCTCGACATCACTCTGCCCGGCCAGTTGCCCATCGTGCTCACAGGCTCCCAGCGCGCCCCCACGAACCCGGCACGGATGCCTTTCGCAACCTGGCCGACGCGCTACAGGTGGCGGCGGCCTCGCAAGTATCCGGGTTAGGCACCCTGGTGGTGTTCAATCAAACGATCTACGCGGCCAGGCAAGTGCGCAAGGTCAGCACGTTTCAGGTGAACGGATTCGCTGCGCCCGAAACCGGGCCGCTCGGCTACGTCGACGGCGCGAGAATTCGCCTGGCGGCTCGCCCTGTCCGGCCACCGGCCAGTGCTGTCGCCATCGGGTCGACGTTGCCACGGGTCGACATCCTGCCCGCCTATCTCGGCGCTTCACCGAGCCTGATCGATGCCGCGGTGGAGGCAGGTGCCGTGGGGCTGGTCATCGATGGCCTGGGGCGCGGTCATGTACCGCCCGACTGGGTGCCAAGCCTGGCAAGAGTTATCGAGCGCGGCGTCCCGATCGCCGTGGTCAGTAGTTGCCCCAGCGGGCCCGTGCACCAGGCATATGAATTCACCGGCAGCCTAGCCAGCCTGGAATCGATGGGTGCCCTGCCGGTACTCGACCTGAGCGCACGCAAGGCACGCCTGGCGCTCACGGTACTCCTCGCATCGCCCAGCCAGCAAGGGCTGGCAGCGAGGATGAAGACGCTACTGAACTAAGCCTGGACCGAACGCACCCGCACGCGTGACGCGCTCGACCCAGGCAGGACTGCTCGTCCAGTCCAGCAAGACCCGTACGGCGTACGGCAGGCACCGGGATCGGTGCCGATCTCTACGCAGTCCCCACCATCCATGAGGTGACGACATGAAAAACAAGATGACAAAAGTTTCGCTCATAGCGGCTATCGCTACTGCATCCCTAGGTTTGGGGCAGGCTCAGGCCGCCGAGTACACCTTCAGCTTCGCCCACGTGCTGATCGAAGATACCCGAACGGTCAGGCTGCCCTGCGCTTCAAGGAAGAGGTGGAAGAGAAGTCCGACGGCAGGATCCAGATCAACGTACTGCCTGCCGCACAGGTCGGTGGCGACGTGGAAATCATCGAACAGATCCAGATGGGCCTGGTGGACATCGGCATTCCGCCTACCGCCACCCTGGGCAACTTCGAACCGCGCATGCAGATCCTCGACCTGCCCTTCCTGATCGCCGATTACGACACCATGGTCCAGGTGCTGGACGGCGACGTGGGCCGCGAGATCCTCGATACGCTCAGCGAGCACAACATGCACGCGGTAAATTTCTGGGGTGCCGGCTTCCGTCACATGACCAACAACGAGCGCCCGATCGAAGGCCCCGAGGACCTGGAGCGCATCCGCATGCGCACCATGCAGGCGCCGATCATCATCTCCACCTACGAGAACTTCGGCGCCAATGCCACGGCCATGGCCTTTACCGAGGTATACAACGGCCTGCAGCAGGGCGTGGTGTCAGGACAGGAGAACCCGCTGGCCAACATCTACACCATGCGCTTCCACGAAGTACAGGACTACCTCTCGCTGACCAACCACGCCTATCACGCCTATGCTGCGGTGATCAATCAGGACGCATGGGACTCCCTGCCCGAAGACCTGCAGGAGGTCATGACCGAAGCCTTCAATAACGGCCGCACCGCTTCGCGCGAACTGACCCTCGAGGACGAGGAGACGATTCTCGAAGCCATCCGCGACGAGATTGCCATCAACGAGATCACCCCCGAGGCACGCGAGGCGTTCATCGAGGCCAGCATGCCGGTGCACCAGGAGTATGAAAGCGTGGTGACCACCGAGCTGCTTCACAAGGTCTACGACGAGGTTGGCATCAGCTACTGATGCCGTGAGTGCGGGCTCCCCGGGCCAGGCGTATTGCAACGCTGCGCCCGGCGCCCGCATGCATAGCTCGCCCCAGCATCCTCCTACGGAATGGTCCTGCCATGTTCGATGCGCTCAACAAGGTTCTCGATCTCCTGGAGAGCGTGGCGATGGTCGTGTTCATGTCGATCGCCACCGTCCTCACTGCCGTCCAGGTCGTCTATCGCTATGGCTTCAACAGCTCGCTTTTCTGGGTCGAGGAAGTCGTCATCTACTCCATCATCTGCATGAGCTTCGTCGGCGCCAGCATGGGGGTTCGGCATGGTGTGCACATCTCCGTCGACGTGCTCAACGCCTTCGCCCCGCCGGCCGTCAACCGCTGGTTGCACATCGTCGCGGCCCTGCTCGGCATCGCCTTCGCCGGCTACCTGGCCTACTACGGCTTCCAGCTCTACTTCAACACCCTGGGGCGTGGCCAGCTCACTGCCGCCCTGCGCCTGCCCATGGCCTGGTTCTACCTGCCCATCGGCATCGCCGGCATATTGCTGATCCTGCGCTACCTGTGGGTGATTCACGAAGCCTGGACCAAACCACCGGTCAGCCTTGCCGAAGAGCTCGCCGCCGAAAAAGACAAGCTCGTCTGACGCCTGGAGTTCCCATGATTACGGCTCTGCTTCCCCTCTTCTTCGCGGTACTGCTGTTGGGGCTACCCATCTTCGCCGCACTGGCCTTTGCCGTGTTCCTGGCCATCGACTTCTTCGGCACCACGAATCCCGTCATCGTGCCCATGCGCATGTTCACCGGGATGAACAATTTCTCGCTGATGGCCATTCCCTTCTTCATCCTGGCCGCCGAGCTGATGCGTATCGGTGGGCTCTCCAACCGCCTGATCGAGCTGGCCAAGGCCCTGGTCGGCTGGGTGCCGGGCGGCCTGGCGGCAGCCACCGTGCTCTCGTGCCTGCTGTTCGGCGCGATCTCAGGCTCCAGCCCCGCCACCGTGGTGGCGATTGGCTCGATCATGTTCCCCGCCCTGGTAGCGGCCGGCTACGACAAGCGCTTTGCCATCGGCCTGATCGCCACGGCCGGCACCCTGGGGCCCATCGTGCCGCCCAGCATCGCCCTGATCATCTACGGCTCGGTGACCGGGACCTCGGTGGGCCGGCTGTTTGCCGCGGGGCTGCTGCCGGCCATCCTGATCGCCTCGCTGCTGACTGCCTACTGCATCGTCTACGCATCGTTCAAGGGCTATTCACGCTCGCCCTTCCCTTCGCTGCGCGAAATCGTCACCGCGTTCAAATCGGCCGCCTGGGGCCTGGGCCTGCCGGTCATCCTGTTGGGCGGCATCTACAGCGGCATCTTCACCCCGACCGAGTCCGCCGCCGTGGCCTGCGTATACGGCCTGTTCGTCGGCATGGTGGTCTACCGCACCATCGGCTGGCGTGAACTCCTCAGCACCCTGCGCAACTCGGGGCTGACCTCGGCCACGCTGTTGTTGATTACCGCCGGCGCCTCGGCCTTCTCCTGGCTGCTCGCCATTACCGGCACGCCGACCCAACTGGCCAGCCAAGTCCTCTCGCTGACCGACCAGCCCGTCCAGGTGATGGCCCTGTTCAACCTGGTCATGCTCATCGCCGGGTTCTTCCTCGACAGCGCCTCGGCCATCATCGTGCTCTCGCCGCTGCTGCAGCCCATCGCCGCCCAGGTCGGCGTCGACCCGGTTCACTTCGGCATCATCACCCTGGTCAACTTCTCGGTGGGCATGATCACCCCGCCCGTGGGGCTCAACCTGTTCGTTGCCATGGCGATCTCGAAGATGTCACTGATCGAGGTGTTCAAGGCGTGCATCCCGCTGATCGTGATGATGTTCATCGCCCTAATCATTCTCACCTACGTGCCATGGCTCAGCACCTGGGTGCCCTCGCTGATCTATTGATGCGCCTGTACGAAAAGGAAACCTGACTATGACACTGGCAGAATGCCTCGATGGCGAGCGCTTCTGGAGCGACCTTCAGGAGCAGGCCCAGATCGGCGCACTCGAACCCCGGGGCCTGCGCCGCCTGGCGCTGGACGACAACGACAACCGCGCCCGCCTATGGCTGATCGAACAAGGCCGGGCGACTGGCTGCCAGGCCTACCATGACGCCATGGGCAACGTCTTCCTGCGCCGGGAGGGCAGCGCCCCCAACCTGGCGCCGCTGCTCATCGGCAGCCACCTGGACAGCCAGCCCAGCGCCGGCAGCTACGACGGCACGCTGGGCGTGGTCGCCGGGCTGGCGGTGCTGCGCACGCTGCAGGAACGGGGCATCGAGCATGAGCGCCCCGTCGAAGTCGTAGCCTGGACCAACGAAGAAGGTGCGCGCTTCGCCCCCGGTGCTTCCGGCTCCTCCTGGTTCGCCGGTCAACGCGGCGCCGAAGCCATTCTCGAGACCCGCGACGACAACGGCATTCGCTTCGGCGATGCCCTGAAGCGCTGCCTCGCCCTGCTCGAGGAAACCGAGGGCACCACCTTGCGCCCCGAGCCCTACGTACCCCACGCCTTCCTGGAATTGCATATCGAACAGGGCCCGGTACTGGAGAGCCTGGGTGTACCGGTATGCGCCGTCAGCGGTATCCAGGGGGTCAACTGGTACGAGTTCGAAGTGAGCGGCCAGGCCAATCACGCCGGCACCACGCCGGAAGTCGCTCGCCGCGACGCCTTCATGGGCGCCCATGCCCTGATCGGCGCGCTGAAGGAGGTCGTTGCCCAGCATGACGACCAGGTGCGCTTCACCATCGGTAAGTTCACTGTGGCGCCCGGCTCTACCAACACCATACCCAGCGCGCCAGCTTCACCATCGACTTGCGCCACCCCAGCCAGGCCGTGCTCGACGAACTCGATGCCGCCTTTCATGAGCTGGCCAAGCACGAGTGGTCCGGCTGCAGCGCCAGCCTGAAGGTAGCGTCGCGAGTGGCACCGGTAGCCTTCGACCCCACCCTGGTGGAACTCGCCGACTCCGCCGCCAAGCAATACTGCTCCAGCGCACCACAGCTGGTCTCCGGCGCCTTTCACGATGCCATCCACCTGGCACGGGTATGCCCCACCGCCATGCTGTTCACCCCTTGCCGGGCAGGTATCAGCCATCATCCCGACGAAGACATCGAACGCACCGAGGCTGAATTGGCGGTGCGAGCCCTGGCCAGCACGGTCGAGAACGTACTACTAAACGTACAACCAAAAGGATAACGACAAATGCACACCATAGCCGATGCCGTGGCCGCCCATGGCCTTACCCTGCCCGCCATTCCCGAGCCACGCGGCACCTTTCGGCCCTGGTCGAGGCTAGGTAACCAATTGTTCCTGGCAGGCCAGATCTGCGAACGTGGCGGCGAGGTACTCTACCCCGGCAAGGTCGGGGCGGAATTCGACCTGGAAACCGGCAAGCTGGCTGCCCAGGCCTGCGCGCTCAACCTGCTGGCCTCGCTCAGCGATGCCGTGGATGGCGACATGACGCGCGTGGTGCGCTGCGTTCGCATGAACGGCTTCGTCAACGTGGCCCCCGGCTTTCACGATGTTCCACTAGTCATCAACGGTGCCTCGGAGCTGTTCATCGCACTGTTCGGCGAGGCCAGCCGTCATGCCCGCACGGCAATTGGTGTGGCTACCTTGCCCGGCAACGCCGCCGTGGAAGTCGAATCAATCTTCGAGATTCGCGACTGATACATCACAAGGAGACGCGCCATGCCCCCTTCCCCCCTGCTGCGGTCGCTGCGCGAACAGGCCGCCGCGCTGCGTGATGGCACGCTCAGCGCCACCGAGCTGGCCGAAGCCGCCTGCGCGGCCTATGCCAGCCGAGGCAAGCACGACAATGCCTACCTCACCTGGCAGGGCGAGGCCGCCCTGGCCTTTGCCCGCGCCACCGATGCCCTGATTGCCCAAGGAGGTAATAGCGGCGCACTGATGGGCATCCCGGTATCGATAAAGGATATCTACGCCGTACCGGGGCTGCCCACCTACGCCGGCTCATCGCGCCGGCTACCCCCGCACTGGGAGACACCGGGGCCGCTGGTGACGGCTCTGCTGGCCCAACTCCCCAGCTTGATGGGCAAGACCCACACCGTGGAGTTCGCCTTCGGCGGCCTGGGCACCAACGCCCATTGGGGCGCCCCCCGCAACCCATGGGATCGTGACACCCACCGCACGCCGGGGGGTTCCAGCTCCGGCGCGGGTGTCTCGCTCATCAGCGGTACCGCCAGCCTGGCACTGGGTACCGATACCGCCGGGTCGGTGCGCATTCCCGCCAGCATGACCGGCGTAGCCGGTCTCAAGACCACGGCAGGTCGCTGGCCGGCGGAACGGATCGTACCGCTCTCCACCACCTTGGACACCCCTGGGCTCTTGGCCCGGCGGGTCGATGACCTGGCCTATGCCTTCGACGCCCTGGACGTCGACTTGAGCCCCCACCCCGCGAAGGTCCCCGCCATTCCCCATCTTGCCGACCTCACCTTCGGCATACCGCAGCGCTTCTTCTGGGACGACTGCAGCCCCGGCATCGCCGAGGCCGTGCAACAGGCCATTCGCCAGTTGGAAGCTGCCGGTGCGCGAATGGTAACGCTGGAACTGCCCAAAACCGACGAGGCGTACGAGCTGTTCCAGCAAGGCGGCCTGGCCGCCGCGGAGTTGGCCGCTTTCCTGCGGATGGAGCTGCCGGACATGCTCGAGACCCTGGACCCCAACGTCGCCGCTCGCGTCGCTGCCGCCGATGATATGCCCGCATGGGAGTATGTACGCCGTCGCGTGGTGATCGACCGCCTCTATCAGGCCGCAGCCGAGTGCATGGGCCAGGTAGACGCCGTACTGACCCCCACCGTGGCAATCACCCCACCGACACTCGAGAGCTTGCAGCCGGAAGGGGCCTATCCCAAGGCCAACATGAAGGCCCTGCGCAACACCGTCATGGCCAACTTCATGGGACTGTGCGGCCTGACGCTGCCGGTCGGCCAAGACGACGCCGGCATGCCCGTGGGCCTGCAAGTACTCGCCGGTCCCTGGCAGGATGCACGCCTGCTGGCCATCGGCCAGGCCATCGAAGCCAAGCTGGGCACTGGGCTCGATATATTGGGCGAACCTCCAATCGTTTGAAGACAACCCCACCATGCCGGCCCGGCTATGCACTGCATGGCCGGCCGGCACTGCTTCCTCAATGGCGCAAGCCGCGTCTCCCGTCCGCTGGGCCTCAAGGTTGGGCCTAAAGGTAGGTCTCGTGCCGCGTCACGCGGCCCTACTCGAGCACGCAGTTCACCCCCCGCCTCCCTCGTCCACATAAGCCTCACACACTCACGATCCCTTGCGCGAAGACTGATAGAACGCCTTGTCATCCTTCAGCGCCACCTCGGGCAGGGTCTGCACTGAGGGAAACACTGCACAAATGCCTACGCGAGCGAATCGCTGCGTTGCGCTTCATCTCGCTCGTCAATTTGTTCAGCGTTTCCTGAGGGCTCGAAGGTATCCGCTGTCGTGCTCTCTTGTTTCGGCAATATACTGGGCAGCGAGAAACCAGCCAGCTAACAAGACGTTAACTACACAATGAAAACGATATGTCGTCATGCCCTACTCTTGGGGCTGCTGATACCCCAAGCCTCCTCTCTCGTCATGGCGGATCACCAAGCCGATGCCACGGTATATCACTGGTGGGTATCCGATGGAGAACACGCCAGCATCAAGGTGATCCAGCAATATATCGAAGCACGCGGCATGCATTGGCAGGATCGCGCCATTGCCGGAAGCGGCACCGCCCGCTTCGGCGATGTATTGAAGGCAGCCGTCGAAGCCGGCGAGCCGCCCATGGCCTCCCAGGTCATCGGTTACGACATTCATTACTGGGCAAGCCGAGGCGAACTGGTCAACCTGGACGATATTGCCAGGGAACAGGAATGGGACGAGGTGGTGCCGTACGGCATTCAGACCTTGTCGAAATACGAGGGCCACTGGTATGCCGCCCCGATCAATACCCATTCGACGAACTGGTTATGGCTCAATGGCGATCTGTTCCGCCGCTTGGGTGGCGTTGCCCCCGACACATGGGAAGACCTGCTTTCCATGCTCGAAGAAGCGCGCAAACTGGATATCGTCCCACTTGCCATAGGGCATGAGGCCTGGGAGCATACGCTGCTGTTCGAGGCCGTGGCTGCGGGCGCTGGCGGTGCCGAATTCTACCGCAGGGCCTTTCTGGAACTCGATCCAACGGCTCTGGATGAAAACCTGCTACTGGCAATATTCCAGCGCATGAGTCAACTGCGGGAATATCTGGATGAAGACTTTTCCCGGATCACCTGGAACCAAGCCACGCGACTCATTCTTTCCGGCGAAGCCCTGTTGCAGGTACAAGGCAGCTGGGTGGATGGCGAGTTTTCCTATTACGGCTATATCCCCGGGCAGGACTACGCTTGTTTCCGCTTCCCCGACACTCAAGGGATGTTCCTCTTCAATAGTGATCAATACATGCTGTTCGAGCAGGGGCCTGGCGACGAGGAGGCTCGCAGGGAGTTCGTGAGCACCTTGATGGATGTCGACTTGCAGCGTGACGTGAACGTTTCCAGTGGTGCGGCCCCCGCCAGGGTCGATGTGCCGGGAGATGCCTTCAACCCCTGTGGCAGACAAGCCATCAGCGATATGCGCAGCACCAATATGCGCCGCACCTTGATGGGGTCCATCGCGATGGGCAATGCCAACCCGCCGGAAGTGAAAAACGCCATCTATCAGGTGGTAAGCGATCACCTCTATGGCCGGATCGATGACGAAGAGGCCGTGCACCGTCTAAGAGAGGCACTCATGAATCATTCAGCCGGACGCTGATGACATGCCGCGTTTCCTCATCAACCTTTCGTTGACGGTCAAGATCATCTGCCTGGTTGGCCTCTTGGGTGCGCTGGCGATCGCGATCACTCTCTACTCGCTGCTCAACCTCTATGAAGTGGATAGAGACTATCGGGCATTGATCGACAAAGAGGCCCAGGCCTCCATGTTGATCAACAATGCAGCGCTCGAACTCAGCGATGCCAGCCGACTGGTCTTCGCCGTGCTTACCGAGCAGGAAGCCGACAAGATGCGGGCCGTACAAGAAGTGCTGGATGAGCATCAGGCGCGATTCCTCGGGATCGTATCCGAGGCGCGCCCGCTGCTGAGCGCCCAGGACCAGGCCTTCGTGCGGATCATGGAGCAGCAGACCCAGGTATTCGCCCTCGCCGCCGAGATCGTGGAATGGGCCGCTCGCTGGCGGGGAGACAGGGCACTCAACGTCATCCATCAACGGTTCGATCCCGCCCTCAACGCCCTGAAGGGTGACATCGCGACCATACACGATCGCACTGTCGCCCATTACCAGGCCACCTCCGCCCATCTGAGCTCGACGACCCGGGCCACCCTGCTCAACACCTCCCTGGCGTTCGGGTTGGCGTTGATCGGGGTGATTGGCTTGGCCGCCTACCTCTCCGTGACCCATATCTCACGGCCGATCGTACAGTTGACCCGAGGGATGGGCCGCTTGACCCATCGCCAGTATCAGCAGCGCATCGACTACACCGATCGAAACGACGAAGTCGGGCAAATGGCCCAGGCGATGGAAGTGTTCCGCGATACCCTGGAACGCGCCGAGCATCTGGAACTCGCGGCGGAAGCCGCCAAGGCGAAGGCCGCCTTCCTGGCCACCATGAGCCATGAGGTCCGCACCCCGATGAACGCCATTCTCGGTCTCGCCCGGCAAGCCCTGAAACATCCACTCGAGCCACGACAGCGAGAGCGCATGGAGAGAATCGTCCATGCCGGCGAGCACCTCCTGGGTATCATCAACGATATCCTCGATTTCACCCGCCTTGATAGCGGCCACCTCAGGATCGAGAGGATTCCCTTCGCGCCGGGCCTGCTGCTGAAAGAGATGCGGGGCATGCTGGAAGAAAAGGCCCAGGAGAAGAATCTCGAGCTAACTTGCGAATTCGACGCCGAGATGCCCAGGTTGCTGGGCGATCCTCTACGGATCAACCAGATTCTGCTGAACTACACCCACAATGCAATCAAGTTCAGTAACAGCGGCGAGATCAAGGTCCGCCTGGTGGTCGAGCAATCGGCTACCGGTTTACCCTGGTTATACGGTGAAGTGATCGATCAAGGCATCGGCATACGGGCGGAGGATCAGGAGAGGCTGTTCACTCCATTCGAGCAGGCCGATGCTTCCACTACGCGCAAGTTTGGCGGAACGGGACTAGGACTGGCCATCTCCCGCAGCCTTGCTGAGCTGATGGAAGGAAGTGTCGGCGTCAGAAGCGTCCCTGGAGAAGGCAGTGTCTTCTGGTTCAGGGTCCGCGTTGATATCGAGTCTGCATCGGAGCGTCCGGCGCACAGCAAGATGCCGGTCAATCCCAGGCAACTGGTCGGGATGCGGCTCCTGCTGGTCGACGATACCGAGGTGAACCGCCTTCTCGCTGCCGAATTGCTGCAGGAAGCCGGCCTCGAGGTCGAAACGGCGGTCGATGGGTTCGATGCTCTGAACAGGCTGGCCGAGAAGGAGGATGGCTACTTCGATGCCGTGCTGCTCGATCTGATGATGCCGGAACTCGATGGAATGGAAACGTGCCGTCGGATCCGGCAGCAAGCACGCTTCAAGCAATTACCGGTCATTGCGGTTTCAGCCAATTCAAGCGCCAGGGATATCCAACAGTGCCAGGCGGTTGGCATGAATGGGCATGTGGCCAAACCCATCGATGAAAGGCAGTTATGGCAGGTGTTGGTGAACTGCCTGATCGGCAAGGACATCACCGTCACTGACGACAAGCCCCTGTCGCGCGATGCCATGACTGCTGCGGTGTTCGATCCCCAACCGCTGTCGAAGCTTCAACAGCGCATACCGGAAGCGCGTTTTGCACGGGTGCTTTCCATGTTGGTGAAGGACTGTCGCCAACGAGCAGAAGAGATTTACCGCCTGGCTCAAGAAGCACGCACAGAGCCGCTGCGCCAGCTTTCCCATGACATGATCGGCACCGCAGGCCATGCAGGGATGAAGCGCCTTGCCGAGCAGGCGGCACAACTCAACCAAGCATTACACGACGGCGACCAAGCAGAGACGATTTGCCTCGCCTTGCAGCTTCCCGACCTGGTAACCGAAGCGTTGGACGTGCTCGAACAAACCTTCCGTGCCTGTCTCGAACCTAACAGCGAGGAACCGACTTGATATCTACCTGGCACAGAAGGTTCTGCGACCCGGAGAGCCGTCAGAAGGTGCTGCTTGTCGAGGACGTCGAACTGAACAGGGAGCTGGCTGCGGTTGAACTGGAGGAACTCTGCACCCTGATCCCGGCGGCAAATGCCGAACAGGCTTGGGAACTGGCCTTGACGCAGCATCCAGACCTGATTCTATTGGATGTCTGCCTCCCGGGGATGAGCGGGTTCGAGCTTTGCCGAAAACTCAAGGCCGAGCCTCTCACCCATGACATCCCGGTCATCTTCCTCACCGTACTGGGCAAAGAGCAGGATGAAGAAGAAGGGTTGAACCTAGGCGCCCTGGACTACATCCGCAAGCCATTTTCACCTCCCATCCTCCGGGCCAGGGTTCGCAATCACCTGCTGATGGAGCGGCAACGCAAGCAGCTGGCCCTATGGTCACAGGTAGATGGACTGACCGGGGTTGCCAACCGCCGCACCTTCGACCTCCAACTCATGCGGGAGTGGAAACACCATCTGAACCATAAGCAGCCGCTGGGGCTGCTGCTGATCGATGTGGACGAATTCAAGGCGTTCAATGACCATTTCGGCCACCTTGCCGGTGACGAGGTACTGCGTAAGGTCGCCCTGGCCTTGAGCCGTTGTCTGCATCGGAGTAACGATTTGGTGACCCGCTATGGTGGCGAGGAGTTTGCCGCCCTGCTTCCACACACCAACCGCCAGGGCATGAACCACTTGGCCGAAACCATGCGGGCGGCGGTACGCGATCTCGACATCGAGCACCCCGTATCGACCGCGGCCTCTCACCTGAGCGTCAGTATCGGAGGAGCCAGCCTGGTACCCCAAGAGGATACCGAAGGGGCTCACGAACTGATCGTCCTCGCCGACAAGCAACTGTACTTGGCCAAGGCAGCGGGACGAAACAGGGTCATCCTCTGAGGGGAAGATCGCGCATTCCACCTTCATGTGTTATCATCGGATGATAACACCGTGAGCTGAGGTAAAAGTGTCAGATGAAAAAACAACAGATCCAGGTCTAGAAGTCCTTTTAGACCTTAATGGTGAGGTCTTCCCTATGGAGGATGGATATTGGACAAAGTTCGAGGCTTGGAAGGTCGATTCTAGTGAGCAAATTCCTCATGGGGTGAGATACTCCATAACCCTACATGACAAGCACAACAAAAGAATACTTGGGTATGACAACGCTCACGCTATAAAGCCTAAAAGAAGGAACTATTCGGCAAAAAAGAAAACATGGGATCACAAACACAAAATGGAAAGCGTCGAAGATTACGAGTTTGAGAGCGCCGGCAGGCTTCTGGAAGATTTTTGGAATGAAGTTGAAACCATATTGGCTATGAAATAGGTGTGAGATGAAAACTAAAGTCATGACAGTAGGCATCATCTCAAAAGAAGATTATCGCAAACGCACTATCGCCATTGCAAAAGGCGAGTATAAGCCAAAGAAAAACGAACCAAAAATATGGTTCGAATCTATCGCCTCTATGGCTCAGGTTCTTAACAGCGACAACCAAGAATTACTGAGAACAATAATTCATAACAAACCACGCTCCATCTCCGATCTTGAAAAAATAACGTCAAGGAAAAAATCCAATCTTTCCAGGACATTAAAAACTCTCGAGAAATATGGAATAGTTGATCTGAAGAAGGAAGGTGGTAAGGTTATACCGGAAGTTAAGGCAACGGACTTTAATGTCCGGTTTGGGCTCCACTACAGCCACCCAGTGAATGGTGAAAAAACCTTAACTGTTTGATTTTTATGCCAAGAAGCTCGAGGTCTACCCCGTCGCCATGATCGGGATCAGCTACAGCTTTTAAACGCTAACGCTGTAAAGAAAGCGGCCGGGACAGCCTGCGTCCCGGCCATCGAGGCCCTACTCCACCACCTCGCGCTTGCGCACCACATCGACCTGGTATTGCTCCTGGGTCCACTTGCCCTGGGGCTTGTCCATGTACTGGAAGTACTCATTGGTGAAGTTGCCCTGGTTGCAGGTATAGCGGTAGGAAGCGGTGCGGATCTCGTCGCGCGGCAGCACCTGGTTGTACACGGTGGGGCCGGTGAGGTGGAAGATTCCCATCTCCTCATCGCTCTCGATGTTGGCGTAGATCGCCTCGATCACCTTGTGCAGATGCGGGTTGTCGGGCTTGCTGGCGATGAAGTAGTTGCTGATATCGCCCCGCTTGGTGGTGACGAACAGCTCCTCCATTTCCGGCTTCACGATCCGCGCCAGCGGCCAAACGGCGTGGCCGTCGATATCCATGTAGACCCCGCCGTGCCGCTGCAGCACCAGCACGCGCCAGAAATCGGCCTGGGCCGCGCCCACCTGCAAGCGTGAATAGGCTTCAAAGATATCCGCCGGGTAGTTCTGCTCGATGAACGCGGCCCGTGCCTCGGTGATCAAGAAGCGATATTCGAAGCTCGGCGCCATCAGCCGGTTGAACAGATAGTTCAGGTAGACCGGTAGCGTAGCCTTGTCGGTGAAGTTGGTCTGCCACAGGATGCGTGGCACCTTGGCCTCGGCCGCGCGCTTCGACCTCCACCAGGGAGCGGCACGCTCGGGAATGGTGAAGCGCTTGTTGGGAAAGAGAAAATGGAAGCCGTAGGAAGCCAGCTTGGTCACGTTGGCCAGCAGTTTCACCATCCTGGCAAAGGCCAGTACGCCAATGTTGTTCACTCGCTTCCCCTCTTCATGGATACCCCAGCTACGACACGCCCCAGCCCACGCGGTTCCGGGAAGCCGATAACCTACCATGCCAGCCTCCACTCCAACGGGGAAAATAGAGAGATTTTTCAACGCTTTCCGTCTAGCAAGCAAAACCGGCTTAGGGCATTCGAGCCACCAAGCCAACGCTCGGAGCCCGCTCCCACCGGGATTTAACTAATTTTTCACCATTCCTCGCTCAATGGTTAGTTAAAGCCGCCACAGGAGCTTCACGATAGATTTTATCGATATGCGATAATAAATAACTCTTGCCGATAACTTTAACTTCACCTAGGCTCGGGGAGGTGTAGTCGTAGAGCTACCTGACCATAACAACCTCAATAGCCATGCAAGGTGCTTTCATGACCCTTACTCCCCTCGAGCCCAAACGCTCCGCTAGCACAACCAAAGCCTCCAGCCTGCGTCGCTACCTGCTGCCCGGCTTGTTCGGAACGGCACTGCTGCTGACCGGCGCCACCCTTCAGGCGCAGGAGACACTGCGCGCAGGCGGCACCCCCAGCGGCATTCCCTTCACCTTCCTCGACGTACAGACCAACGAGATCACCGGCGCCATGGTGGACCTCGTGCAAGCGTTGGGCGAAGACATGGGCTATGACGTCACCGTGCAGGAGTCCCAGTTCAACGCCCTGATTCCCTCGCTCACCTCCGGCAAGATCGACATCATCTCCGCCGCCATGCTCAAGACACCGGAGCGGGCGCAAGTGGTCGCCTTCAGCGACGATGTCTATCCCTATGGCGAGGGGTGGTCATCAAGACCGACTACGAGGGCGAAATCCACTCGCTGGACGACCTAGCGGGAGAGACGATCGGCGCCCAGGTGGGAACCACCTACGTCGAACAGCTCAATGCCATGGGCATCTTCCCCGAGATACGCAACTACGACACCCTGGCGGACATGATGCGAGACGTCTCCCTCGGCAGGATCGTGGCCGGCGTGGGCGACGCTCCCATCATGGGCTACCAGCTGAGCCAGGGGCGCTTCCCCGATCTACAGCTGGCCGAAGGCTATGAGCAGCAGATGGTCGGCCACATCGGCCTGGCCGTGGCGCAGGACAACACGGAACTGCTCGAGCAGCTCAATGCCTCGCTGGCGAAGCTGAAAGAGGATGGGACGGTGGAGGCCATATTTGAGGAGTGGGGACTCTGAGCTTCGCCTGAAGCACCTTCTCCACGTCCGCGCGCCGGCGGCACCTTCCGGCCGGCGCCTTCGACGATTCCATGAACAGCGCAACGCAGGCAGTGCCTTTCGGCATCGCCGGCATGCGCCTGGAAAAAAGGTTCTCCCATGGAGTTCTCCGACGTAGTCGCTTTCCTGCCCATCCTGCTGAAAGGCGCGGTGGTCACCGTACAGATCACTATCGGCGCCCTGCTGCTGAGTTCGTTGCTTGGCTTGGTCCTGGCACTGATGAAGCTCTCGCCCTTCCGCGCCCTATCGCTGACCGCGAGCACCATCGTGAACGTGATTCGCGGCCTGCCCATCATCGTGCAGCTGTTTTACATCTACTTCGTCATACCCGAACTCGGCATTCAGCTCAGCGCGTTCCAGGCCAGCATCATCGGCCTGGGCATCGCCTACAGTGCCTACCAGGCCGAGAACTTCCGTGCCGGTATCGAGGCCATCGACAGCGGCCAGATCGAAGCGGCCAAATCGATCGGCATGAAGAGTCGCCTGATCATGCGTCGCGTGGTGCTGCCCAGGCCATTCGCATCGCCCTGCCGCCCTACGGCAACACGGCGGTCATGATCCTCAAGGACTCCTCGCTGGCTTCCACCATCACGGTGGCGGAGATGACACGGGCCGGCCAACTGATTGCCGCCTCCACCTTCCAGAACACCACCGTGTACACCATGGTCGCGCTTCTCTACCTCGCGCTGAGCCTGCCGCTGATCTTCGGCGTCAACCGGCTGGAGCGTTACTTCGGCAAATCCGCGAAGGGGCAGGCAAATGATCACGATCGACAGCATCCACAAATCCTTTGGCACCACCGAAGTGCTGAAGAGCGTCAGCCTCGAAGTGAACGCAGGTGAAGTCGTTTGCCTGATCGGCCCGTCCGGCTCCGGCAAGTCCACGGTCCTGCGCTGCATCAATGGCCTGGAGCGATACGACGGCGGCGCGATCACCATCAACGGCCGGCAGGTCGATGCCGACAGCCGGGACATTCACGACCTGCGCACCCGCGTCGGCATGGTCTTCCAGCGCTTCAACCTGTTTCCGCATCGCTCGGTGGTGGAGAACGTGATGGAGGGCCCGGTTTACGTCAAACACGAACCACGCAGCGAAGCGCGCAAGCAAGCCATCGAGCTGCTCGAAAAGGTCGGGCTGGGCGACAAGGTCGACGCCTACCCTCAGCAACTCTCGGGCGGGCAGCAGCAAAGGGTCGCCATAGCACGCGCCCTGGCCATGCGCCCCGATGCCATTCTCTTCGACGAACCCACCTCGGCCCTCGACCCGGAACTGGTCGGCGACGTGCTCACCGTAATGCGCGACCTGGCAAGAGAAGGCATGACCATGGTGGTGGTGACGCACGAGATGAGCTTCGCCAAGGAAGTCGCCGACCGCGTCTGCTTTCTCTACGGCGGCCAGATCGTGGAAGAAGGCAACGCCAGGGCCCTGCTCACCGAACCGCAGCATGAGCGAACCCAGGACTTCCTTCGCCGAGTCCTCAATCACTGAACCGCCCACAGGGAACCGAGCCAATGGACGAACTGCAACATATGCCCCCTTCGCTGTGGGCGGATACGGCACCGGCAGCACCGCCAGGCCCGCCCTGACGGAAAGCCGTCGCGCCGACGTCGTGGTGATAGGAGGCGGCTTTACCGGGCTCAGCGCGGCACTGGCGCTGGCCGAGCGCGGCATCGATACCGTATTGCTCGAGGCCAACGCCATTGGCTGGGGCGCCTCGGGCCGTAATGGCGGCCAGGTCATACCGGGGCTGAAGTACGATCCCGAGACGTTGCGCCAGCGCTATGGCCAGGAGCGCGGCAGAAGATGGTCGAACTCACCGGACGCAATGCCGATGTGGTGTTCGAACTGATCCAGCGCCACGGTATCGACTGCGAGGCCAGCCGTAACGGCTGGATCCAGCCGGCCGCCACGCATGCCAGTTTGAAGGTGATCGAGGCACGCGCCCGCCAGTGGGCCGACCACGGCGTCGACGTAAGCTGGCTCGACCGAGCGGCATGCGCCGAGCGCCTGGGCAGCGAGGCATATCTCGGCGCCTGGCTGGACCCGCGTGCCGGCGGCCTCAATCCACTGGCCTACGCACGCGGCCTGGCAACGGCCGCCGAGGCAGCCGGCGCACGGCTCTTCGAGCGCTCTCCAGTACAGGGGCTGGATGCCCAGTCAGGCCGATGGGTGGTCGAGGTGCAGGGTGGCGCCAGAATCGACGCCGGCCAGGTGCTGTTATGCACCAATGGCTATTCGGGAGGATTGCAGCCCGGGCTGGCAAGAAGCGTAATAGCCGCCAACAGCTACCAGATCGCCACGCGACCGCTCACCGACACGGAAGCGCAAGGCATACTGCCGGGGGCGAAGTCGTCTCGGATGCCCGCAAGCTGCTGCTCTACTTTCGGCGGGACGCCAGCGGCCGGTTGCTGATGGGAGGGCGCGGCCCGTTCCACGAGCCCCGGGGCGAGCCCGACTTCCGCCACCTGCAGCGGGCCATCGGCAAGCTCTACCCGGCTCTGAAGAATGTGGAGATCGGCTACCGTTGGGCGGGCCGGGTCGCCCTGACACGCGACGCCCTGCCCACGTGCATCAGCCCGCAGCGGGGCTGACCGTAGCGCTCGGCTACAACGGACGGGGCGTGGCCATGGGCACGCACCTGGGCAAGCTGATCGGCGAACACCTGGGCAACGCCTCGCTCCACGACGCCTTGCCCCTCCCGATCACGCCCATACAACCCATTCCCCTGCATGGGTTGCAGCGGCTCTACGTGGGTGCCGTGGTGAATTACTATCGAGCCCGGGATTGGCTGGAACGCTAGGCTCTTTGCGAAAAATGTCTGCGCTATATCACCCTCTCCCTGGAGAGTCCGCGCATGGTAGGCTGGGCGCCAAATAACGATCTCAGTAGTGATATCTCAACAACGATATCTCAGGAGCCAAGCGAATGACGACCGGCGAAGAACGGCCCTCGCGCTCTTCCCTGTTCAACCAATCCATCGAGAAGGCATTCGCCATCCTGGGGTTGTTCGGCGCCCAGCATAGCCAGCTGAGCCTTTCCGAAATCGCCCGGCTCAGCGGCATGAGCATGGGCTCGGTACAGCGCATTACCCATACGCTGGAGCAGTTGGGCTACCTGATCAAGGTACCCGCCTCGCGCAAGTATCGTATCGGCATCAAGATCCTGACGGTGGCCTCGCAATACCTGGAAGCGGACCTGCTGGTGGACTGCGCCAATCCCTACCTTTCCGATCTCAGCAACCGCTGCCTCGAAACGGTCTCGCTGACCGAGCCCAGTGGGCTCGAGATGGTCTATGTGGCCCGCTTCACCAGCCGCCATTACATTCCCATCCACATGCCCATCGGCAGCCGGGTGCCCATGTACTGCACGGCTTCCGGGCGGCCTTCCTCTCGGCGCAGGATGAAACGACCATCCGTCGCTACCTGGAGGCCTCGGAGCTGATTCGCTACACCCCCGACACCGTGACGGACATCGATACCCTGCTGGAGCTGATCCTGGCGTGTCGCAAGCGCGGCGTGGCCTGGAACAACGCCGAGTACTTCCTGGGCGACATCAACATCGCCGCACCGGTACTCAACGGCTCAGGCGAACCGGTAGCCGCGGTTCATATCACGGCCCCCGGCAGCCGCTGGACGCTGGATGCCGCCCTCGAACGGCTGGCTCCGCCGCTGATCGAGTGCGCCCGGGCGATCACCAAGGCGGCTCGCACACGGATGTAGCCCAACGAAGGTTGGGCAACCGCCTACTCACGCCGAGCGCCAGCGCCGCTTCAAATAGCGATGCAGCGATTCGCGATAGTGCGAATCGAGCAGGTGCCGCTGGCTTATCGAACGATAAAGCGCGCGCCACTTGGCACGCTTGTTGATTGGCAGCGGTTTGACGTGGGTATCGATCCAGATGATCTCACCCGTGGCAGTGCACAGGAAATTGTTCATGTGCAGGTCGCGGTGCACATAGCCGGCAGCGGCCAACTTCATCAGGTCATCGCACAGGCTGGCGAGAAAACCCTCGCGCTGATATTCGCCCAAGCCCGCAAAATACTGCTCGCCCGTCATTACCCCATCGACATGCTCGATCAGTAATAACGAACCCTGATGATTAAACGGATTCAGCGACAAGCCCCAGGCCAGACAACGCGGCGTGTTCAGCCCCGCCTGCTGCAGAATCTTCTTGCTACGAACTTCCTTGCGCGCCTCGAACTGCCAGAAGATACGCTTGTCGATGAAATCGCGCAGAAACCAGCGCACGGGTCTTTGCTGCCAGCGATATTTGTCGCTCTTGACCTTGGCCAGCACGCCCGTCGTCTTGTCGAAATAGAACTCGCTGCTTGCCATTCCCTCCATCAGGCGGGACCGGTCGTCCTTGCTCAAGCTCAGTGGTAGGCGCATTCGCCCGCTTTCGAACAACAGGTAGTTCCGCCTGCGGCCGGCAATTTCCACCGCAGTGATCTTCACTCGATTCCCCCGGTCATCTCGTTGCCAGGCCTCAGTATGCAGGCCAAGCAGCCAGAAGAAAGTACCCTGCCAAAAAACCAAGAGCAAGTCAGGAGCGAAGCCAATTTTGCCCCGCGCTACCCCAGGGGATGCATCATGTACCTGTCATAGGCTGCGATATCACAGGCTGTGGCACCGCAGGCTGCGATACCATGGTCAGGGCATCCTGGCCGTCCAGGAGAGGCTCCTGCTCCGGTACCTTGTGTTCCGGTACCTTGTAGTACTCCCTATACCACTCGACGAAGCGAGCCACCCCCACCTCCACCGTGGTTCGAGGGCTGTAGCCCACGGCCTGCTGTAGCCCTGTGACATCGGCATGGGTATCCAGCGCATCGCCAGGCTGACGCGGCAGCAGGCGAACTTCCGCCTTCCTGCCCAAGCACTCTTCCAAGACCTTGATGTAGTGAATCAGCTCAACGGGCGCCTGGTTGCCAATGTTATAGATATGCCAAGGCGCCGTACTGCTCGCCGCCGGGGGCTCGCCTACGGCGGCCAGGTCATACCAGCCATCATCCGCCACTGGCAGATGATCATGAATTTTCAGAACGCCTTCAACGATATCTTCGATGTAAGTAAAGTCACGGCGATGCCGGCCATAGTTGAATACTTCTATCGGCTCACCGGAAAGTATCTTCCTGGTAAAAGTGAATAGCGCCATGTCAGGGCGCCCCCAAGGGCCATAGACGGTGAAGAATCGCAGCCCCGTGGTGGGAAGATCGTACAAATGGCTATAAGCATGCGCCATCAATTCATTGGCCCGCTTGGTTGCCGCATATAAATTGAGAGGATGGTCGGCGCGATCACCTTCCTTGAATGGCGTGCGTACGTTCCCCCATAAATCGAACTCGAAGAGGCGTACACCAAGTGCTCCACTCGCTGCGTTCGGCACCCTTCCAGCACATTCAGAAAGCCCACCATATTGCTTTCCATATAAGCATGGGGTTCTCGAGCGAATACCTTACGCCAGCCTGAGCCGCCAAATGAATCACCCGTTCTGGGTGCCACACGTCAAAAAGCTGATCCACACCACGGCGGTCAGCCAAATCCAGACGGATGAAATGGAAGCCCGCTTCCTCGGCAAGACTCGCCAATCTCGCCTTCTTGAGTTCCGGATCGTAGTAGTCATTGAGGTTATCGAGCCCCACCACCATCTCGCCGCGGTGGCACAAGGCCCGAGCCACATGGTAGCCAATGAATCCCGCCACGCCGGTAACAAGAGTCGCCATTGAATCCACTCCATACTCAATGGAATGTATTCCAACGTAACCCAAGCTTTTGCAGAGCGAGATACCAAATGTGCTAATTCAGCGTCATGGATTATCTCATACGAAGCGAATGGAATAAAACGCCGACGAGCTGAGTCTCAGCCCTTTTCCGTAGCGATTCTGAGACGGGAAGCTGCCTTCCACATTGTTTTATTCCTACGCCGTTTGATCTTGCTCGACTTCAGCGCCAAACGTAGCCGCTGACGCCATGGCAGGCTGCGCCGTTGAGCGAGCGCGCCCGGACAATCACCAAGGCGGCTCGCACAAGACCTTGAGCGGACTAATTTGCCGATGAATGTGCGGCTCCAACGTCAACTGGTCGTGGAACCGAAGAGCCTCTACTGCACCGCTTCGCGCTTGCGTACCACGTCGACCTTGCTTTGCTCGCGGGTCCACTTGCCCTGGGCTTGTCCATGTACTGGAAGTACTCGTTGGTGAAGTTGCCCTGGTTGCAGGTGTAGCGGTAGCAAGCGGTTGGAATCTCATCGCGTGGCAACATCTTGTTGAACACGCCGGGGCCGGTCAGCTCGAAAATGTTCTTGTCGGCCTCGCTCTCGATATTGGAGTAGATGGCTTCGATGATTCCATTCAGATGCGGATTGTCGGGCTTGCTGGCGATAAAGTAATTGCTGATATCCCTCGCCGGGTCGTCACGTAAAGCTCACCGATCTCGGGTTTGACGATCCGTGCCAACGGCCACACCGCGTGGCCGTCGATATCCATGTAGACCCCGCCGTGCCGCTGCAGCACCAGCACGCGCCAGAAATCGGCCTGGGCCGCGCCCACCTGCAAGCGTGAGTAGGCTTCAAAGATATCCGCCGGGTAATTCTGCTCGATGAACGCGGCCCGTGCCTCGGTGATCACGAAGCGATATTCGAAGCTCGGCGCCATCAGCCGGTTGAACAGATAGTTCAGGTAGACCGGTAGCGTAGCCTTGTCGGTGAAGTTGGTCTGCCACAGGATGCGTGGCACCTTGGCCTCGGCCGCGCGCTTCGACCTCCACCAGGGAGCGGCACGCTCGGGAATGGTGAAGCGCTTGTTGGGAAAGAGAAAATGGAAGCCGTAGGAAGCCAGCTTGGTCACGTTGGCCAGCAGTTTCACCATCCTGGCAAAGGCCAGTACGCCAAAGTTGTTCACTCGCTTCCCCTCTTCATGGATACCCCAGCTACGACATGCCCCAGCCCTCACGGTTCCGGAGAGCTATGATCTAGTTTCGAAACTCCCAGCTCACTAGTAAACCAGCTCAACTGTTTTTTCACCTCATCCCAGTCTAACTGATTGACATCCAGCGGCTCGCTAGGCTGTGCCAACATATTAACCGACAGCGGGTGCCGGCTGTGCCAATCGTCGCGATCGGCCGGATCATAGGGGAACAGCACAAAGGAGGGCACACCCAAGCCATCAGCTATGTGAACCGTAGCAGTTATACCCGACACCAGGGCATCGGCATGGGCGATAAGCGCGATATTGTCATAGACGCTCTGCGTGTCGGGCAACGAAAAGACTCGCTCACTCCATTGTTGACACAGTGCCTCGACCTCCTGCTGCTTGCCGGGAGCGGATAATACGCATACGTCGTGCCCAGGCAGTCGTTCAAGCAGCATGGGGATGAGTTGCCGGCTAGTCTCGAACGTGAGAGTACGGGCACGCCCCTTGCTGAAAGCGTTGAAACAGATGAAGGGACGTCGACCTCTCACAAAGGTAGCCACCCGCTCATCGCTCTGCTCGTTACGGGGACGAGGTACTGGGTATCCGCCCCCTGTACGCCACAGCGTTCAAGCAGTGTCAGGTATTTCTCGGCAAAATGACGCCCTCGAGTAGCCTCTCCCAGCTTGAGATCGACCAGCCCTACGCTATCGTCCAGGCTAGCAACATGCCTGGCCTGCAATTGACTCAGCAGGTAGAGCGCTCGATGGTTAGCCAAATGGCTGAAAAACACGACCAGATCGACCTGACCAATACGCTTGGCTAGCTGTCGGATTTCGCCGTAGCCAGCACGCTTCTTCGTTACGTGCACTGTATCCACGCCAAACTGATCGCGAAATACCGGTGCCATATCGGCTGTGGCGATGACTTCCACCGAAATGCCCTGCCGCTGCAGCTCTCTGGGCACGAAGGAGAACACTACCGAATCGCCCCATTTGGCATCCCACCGGATGAAAAGCACCTTGCGAACCTCTGAGGGCCTTTCAACGGCCAGCTTTTCACGATCAAAAAGCCGTCGAATCAGTGCGATGCGAAGCCTATCTCGGCTCGACCGGACCCCATTCAACCCTTTTCTGATAAGGTATCCCACCACTCACCCTCGCGTCTGGCCACACTGGCAACGGAAAGAACTTTTCGTTAGGCTTGCCGCACCCGGAAATGGCTCAGGGTAGCACATCACATCGCTCCCGATAACCGAGCCGTAACGACCTTGGCTACCCAACCAGGAGCATAGACGTGAATATCGTTTTTTCGACCACCCGCCAGTGGAATCCTGGCGACGAATTTATTCTCATGGGGTGTATCAACCTGCTTCAGCAATACCTCGGTGAGTTTAATCCCATCATTTACAACCGAAACCCGCAGACACGACGCGCCCGTAAGTATGATATCATCAAAGCCATCGACAAGGCGGCCGGCAAAGATCTAGTTGAGAAATTTCTCGACAACTCGGTCAAAGAAAGGCCGCCTATGGATTATGCTGACATGGTAGTCTTCGCTGGCTCCCCGAGTGGCGAGGCAGACGCATGGTCAAGCTCTATTCATCCATTCTCGAATACGATCTTCCTACCATTTTTCTTGGCTTGGGGACCAGCGGGAAATTCAGCTTCAATGACGAACACTTCACTAAGGAAGAACAAGAAGTTTTTAAACGAGCTTCGCTAATAACCACAAGAGATACTGACACACATGATGGGCTGCAACCGCTAGAAACCCATCAGCTACCTTGCCCTGCCTTGCTATCTAGCAAAAGCGGAAGATTGGTAGATAAAGTCAAAAGAATCGGCTTAATGTACGGTACGAACGACGCGGTTGCCAGCAACAACGTTTCTAGCGATACCTACCAGTACATGATGAATATTTATAAAAAATTACTTGATGATTACGGTGACGAATACGAAATAGAGTTTGTCTCACACTACATAGACGAGCTATCTCATTTTAGAAAGGACTTCGGTGATCAAACCGTTCGATACTCCTACGACGCCAAAGATTATCTGGATATTTATAATCGCTATGATCTGGTAATAGGTTACCGTGTCCATGGTATCGGAATATCGGCCTCCATGGGAATCCCCGGCATCATGCTTGCTCATGATAGACGAGCGGCCACGGTAAAAGGCTTCCTTGCAGACATGATAGCTATTGACGACCCTATGAGCAGGTAAAAGAAACGATTGACGCTTCAATTGGCAACATCGTGAGCAGAAGCCGCGCATTGGCCGAGCATAAAGAGGCAACACAAGAGCGTTACCTCACCCTGCTAGACCGTCATCTTCGCATCGGTTAATGAGAGAAGGCGGCGTACTTTATGCGCGCCGCCTAGCTGCGATGCCTATGGTAGAGGCTCCGCACACCCAGAGGCAATGCATGGTACCGAACCCCTCATTGCCTCTCGGACATCTGATTCCGATGCAAGAGCGCCATCGCCAATAGCGTCACCTGCATGTAGGTGTAGAAAGTTGTCATCATTTCATGGTGTATCGCCGCTTCGGTCAGGTTGTACAAGGCAAATCCTAGCGTAAACACCAATGCTGCCTGCGACCAGACATTACTGCTGTCCTGCCGACACAGCCGCCAATGGAAAACACCAGGGACGACCAAATAGCCAAAGAGCGCCACCAATCCCAAGACACCACCCGTGGCAGCCATCTCGAAATACTGACTATGAGCATGGCCACGGCTGACCCCGAGTACCCATTCGGTTATTTCCCCATCTTCTACCAACTGCGCATTCAGCGCTTCGCGCTCCTCATAGCCAAGCCCGATCAGTGGGCGAGCCAAGAAAGCATGAGAAGCCGCAGTCCAAAGCTGCAAGCGCCCACCGGTGGATACCGCAGCTTCAATGTCACCCTCTGACAGGTTATCCAACTCGGCGATGGTGTAGGCAACCCGATCCTGTACGCTGGGCAGCGCGACATAACTCACCGTGCCCAGCAGCAACAAGGCAGCGATACCGCTGGCGAAGGTCTTCCAGCCGATCTTGTCGATATTCAGCATCAAGAGCACTATCAGCAGGATGGGCATTGCCAGAATGCCTCCCCTGGCTAGCGTGAGCACACAAGTCACGGCACCGGCCAGAGCCGCGGCCAACAGCCATGCCTTATGGCGGCTACCACGGATCAAACAGGCTGCCAGGAAAGCCATGGCACAGCTGAGATAGCTCAGGTTGATGCTGAACAGAAAGCCGTCGGCACGGTAGCTCCCCAATGCCTGGGTTTGATAAAGCGCAACGGCCAGTGCACCAAGGCAGCCCAGCACCAAGCCCGCTTCCATGTATTGCCTTAAAGCAGGCAAGTCAGGCGGGACCAGCAGGTGGCGTAGCATCAGGTAGATGGGCACCAAAGCGGCCATATGCGCGCCTGGAGCCAGGTAACGGGACTCTTGATCGGCCCAGAAATAGATAGGCAGCCGGGAAAGCAAGAATAACAGCAGTAGCGCAACCACCACCCAATCGAACGGAGTGATCGTCAGCGTGTGGCGATTGACCACCAAATAGCCGATGGAATAAAGCAGCAGCACCGCAACCACGGCATGGCTACGTATCGGCGTGGCGATGAGAAGCACCAGCACCAGGAACAACGCCCACTGGTTGACCCACAAAGCTCGCTTTCGCTCGAACACCCCTTTCATTGCCCTTCTCTCCCCCAAGCGAGCCATAAACGCAACGAGCGCCCGCAGGCGCTCGTTGAGATCATATCACCTCCCGCACCGGGCGGTGCGTTGAGGCCGATGAGTGTCCGAGGGCTAGCTCCCACGATAGCGATGTGCAGCCAAGCCTTAACGGGCACCAAAGCCGGTAAACAGGATGCGCACCGTCTTGAGGGAGATCAGCACATCCAGCCACAGCGATACGTGCTTGATGTAGTAGAAGTCATACTGCAGCTTCTTGGTCATGCCCTGCACCTCTGCCGCATAGCCCTGCTCGACCTGGGCCCAGCCGGTAATACCCGGGCGCACCACATGGCGATAGCTGAAGAAAGGAACGTCTTGCTCGTACCATTCGGAGAGCGACGCCGATTCCGGGCGCGGGCCAATGAAGCTCATCTCCCCCTTCAGGATGTTGAAGATCTGGGGCAGCTCATCGATACGGTACTTGCGAATGGCCTTGCCGACCCGGGTAATGCGCGGATCATCCTCGGAGATAGTGAAATCCTCGCCGCTCATGTCGTGGTACATGCTGCGAAATTTGAACATCAGGAAAGGCCGGGCGCGATAGCCCACGCGCGGCTGCATGAAGAACACCGGGCCAGGACTATCCAGCTTGATGAGAATAGCCGTAACCAGCATGATCGGCAGCAACACAGGTAACAGCAGGATAGCCCCAAGGGTATCGGCAAGGCGCTTGAAGCGTAGGTACATCAACGAAGGCAGCAGGCTGCCGAACTCGTTTTCGGAGAGGCTATCGATCTGCACGCGCCCGGAAATCGACTCATGGATCTGGCGAATGTGGTAAACGGGAATGTGGCATAGGGTGCAGGTGGCCAGAAATTTCTCCCACTCCGGCGGCAGATCCTCGGCGCGTAGATCGGCCACCACGCCATCGAAGCGGACCCCTTGAAGATCGGGCTCATCCAGCATACGCAGGTCCAGGCGCCTACTGCCCAGCAGCCGCTTGGTGTCGCCGAACGGCACCAAGGCCAGCTTGAGCTTGCGATAGCGCTTGCCAATGAAATAGCCGAGATAGAACCATATCAGGCTGGCCAGGTAGCCACCGAACATTACCTGGCGGGTGTAGCCCTCACGAGTAAAAAACAGCAGGGCTACGGCAATCAGAAAAGCAATGGATACCGTAGGCAGGATATAGGCAGGCAACTGAGTGCCTGGGTAATCCGCCAAGCGACGCAGCGTCAGGGCAGAAGCCATGAACGCCAACCCAACCGCGATAATGGTGTTACTGCGGACATCCGGCAGGTACAACCAGAACTCCCATCCCCAACGCTCCAGCGATGGCAGCAGGATGACCAGCGGCAACCCCACCAGCACGTGAATGCCCAGCCCCAGCAATAACACCTCGTACCAGCGGGAGTGCCGGCGCTCGTACTTACGTTTCATTCGTCACCAGAGCCAAAACTTCCTCGGCCATGTCGGCCATGATCTTGTCACGCCGCCATTTTTCTACGAATGCCGGGCGCGGGCGGCAGTGTAACTCAAGTCGATCCAATGCAGCGACAGCCGACTCGACATCACCTGGTGCGAATAGCGCAGCGTTATCTATTTCCTCCCTGACGAAGCGCGCGGGAAAGCCCGCCAGCCCAGCCCAGATCGGGCGCCCTGTTGCCGCATACTCGAACAGTTTGGAAGGCAGCACGGTCTCCAGCGAAGGCAGGGTATTCAGTTGCAGAAACAGCACATCGGCTGTGCGATAGGCACCGAGCAGCGCCTCGCGTGGCACGGGGTCTTGCACGTTAACGTTCTTGATGCCTCGCTCATTCAGAGCGCGGCACAGTGCCTCTCGTCCCGCCCCGGCCCCGATAACGGTAAATTCAACCCGTTTGTGCAACCGCTCAGCCAAACTCGGCAACACGTGCTCGATCCCCTGGCCAGCCCCCAAGTTGCCGGCATAGAGTACCTTCAGCGGTTCGGTGCCGTGGCAATCCGCACGCTCGAAAAAGCCGGATTCCGCCGCCTCGACGAACGGAAGATCGATACCGTTGGTGTGCCACGTGAAATCTTGGGATGGATAATGAGACTCGTAATAGGGAGCAAACCCTCGCGACACCAGGTTGATGCGGTCGGCCCGGTCCAATGCCCAGCGCTCCACCCAACCAAAGATAGGCGCCAGCAGCCGGCCCACGCCACTAGGTAGCACGTAAGGCAGGTTAGCAACAAAATTATCGCGTATATCCTGATATAGCTTGGCGTTGCAACGCCTTGCCACCCATTGCCCAAGCGCAGCGGTTACCAAGCGCGATGACGTAGCGATCACCAGATCATACGAAACGCCCTTGATCAGCCTACGTACCTGAAGCGCATAGCAAGTGAACGCGCGAGCCTGCGCGGCCATACCACGCCCGCCGGGAACAGGTAAGCGTATGATTCTCACACTACCCGAGAAAAGCGTTTCCTCTTCAGGCGGTGCGTCACCTCCGGCTACACACCGGCCAGGCATCGTAGTGATGACATGTAGCTCCGCCCCTTTGGGCAAACGACACGCCAATGCATTCACCAGTGCCTCGGTACGAAAGGCACCGGCACTGATATCCGGCGGATAATAGAACCCAAGCAGGAGCAATCTCACGAAGCCTAACGCCCTGCCTTGGCAACCCGTGAACTGGGCAATATCCGCTCATACAGCTCGACCAATGCCCGCTCCTGACTCTCCCAGTTGAGCGACCCGGCTGCCTGCTCCGCTTTGGCGCGATGGTAAGCTCGTAACTCCGGTGACTCCACCAATTGGCGAATGGCGTTTGCCAAGGCTTCGGTATCACCCGGAGGCACCAACAAACCCAAGTCATGGGTTCGTACCACCTTACCAATCTCGGGTAGCTGGCTAGCCACTACCGGCAAGCCTGCTATGACGTACTCAAATAGCTTGTTGGAATCGGTAGTGAAGTGGTTCAGGCAAGTGTTCTCGATGGGCTGCACACCGACATCCGCCGAGGCGGTATAGGACGGCAGCTCACTGAGCGCAACAGTAGGAATGAAGCGCACACGCTCCTCCAACCCCAACTCGGCGGTCAGTTCGTGCAGCTCAGCGGCCTGGCGGCCTCCCCCAATAAACACGAAATAGGCATGCGGTACACTGGCAGCAGCCTCCACCAAACGAGGAAGCCCCCTGCCCGGCTGTAACCCGCCCTGATAGAGCACGATCGGCCAAGGCTCGGCCAGCCCCAGCTCCTCACGAATACGGTTCGAGCCCTCCACTTTGACCAGCCGCGGACGATTCTGCAGCACCAAGGGGCGCGGTATGCCATAAGCACGAGCAAAAAACTTGGCACGTGCATCCGTAGTGGTAATGGTGCCCGCCGCTTTAGGCATCAGCTTCTTTTCCAGCCACCCCACCAGCCCTCGAAATGCCTTGTACCCTTCCCGGTCCGTACTGATCTCGTGAGCATCGTAAACCAAGGGTACGCGAGCAATCTTAGCCGCCAGCCAAGCGGTAGGTAGTACATTGACATCATGAGCATGGATGACATCCGGACGTGAGCGCACGAGCTGAGCGGCAAGCCCAGCATGGGTCCATAACCTAGCCACCAGCTTGAGTAATTGGCGCATGAAGGTTTCCGGTGGCGGAGCAGCAACCTTCTGCGGTTGCGACTTTGTCTTCTCACTCTTCTTGGCGGCATTGCGTTCGGCTTCTATACGCTTGCGCTTGCGAAGCTTCCACAGCGGGCTGCGAGAGACACGTACCACCTGAACACCAGAGGCAAGAATTTCTCGCTCTTCCGTCACACCGGGTGTATGCAGTGCATGCACGACCACTTGATAACCTGACGATTGCAGCGTCTGTGCTTCCTTCAACACCCGCGCATCATTAAGAAACTCGTTCCATACGACCATGGAAACTGTATTTGTCAATTTAATTTCCACCTATCACTTTTCATTTAGCAAGCGAAGCATGTTCTTGACTTTACCAAATGCTAAAGACAGCTTCTGCTTATTAATGAGGCGCTCGAGCTCTAATGCCAAAGCAGCAAGCTTAACCCAGTCTGGATCTAAGTTCTTGTGAACATCTACACCCTCGGATTCAATATAATTTAAAAGCTTGTTTACCTGACCAGGTGGAACACCCGCCCCTAAGGGTTCAAGCGTCCATTTTTCCCAATTAATTGCCAGATGAGCATCTGAATTTCTATCCTTCCATACTCCATTGCGAATAGCAGGGTTTACAATTACCAATGGCAACTTATCCAATAGCTTCTTAAGATCCGGCAAGGATTCAATAAACTCATCAACAGTAAACAAATGATGTTCATCGTTGACGGCCACCTTTACTCTTTGCAACAAGCCGGGCGTTAAGCGATCACCAACTAATGGCCTGGAACGTAGATAACGGTTTTTTAAACTAGCAGAAGGAAGGATAAGAGCTAGGGAGTAACCAACTTCCAACGCCCCTTGTCTGCTTGCTTTTTTGTCAACATCCTTCCTGGTGATAATTCACACACATGGCAAGAAAGCTTCTCAATCTCTGTTACATGCAATAAAATTGGAGCGGGTAACCCACTAGGCGGGTCCAGCAACAAAGAGGCCTCATGTCTCGCCAGCGCGGTACGGTTTTTTTCGTAGAGTTTGATCAAGAATTTTCTTTCATCTCCATCAACAGAAACCAGCAAGTGTGGAATATTTTGCTGCCCACTTTCTAGCCACTTCACGCTTATACAATTAGCAGATAATGGTGAATTTTTAACATCTGAAAGCAAAGGCGGCAACCAACCGTCGCGCACTTCCGGACTCAAATAGCTCCAGATATTATTCTGCTTTGACGATACAGACGAGGGAATGAGTTGCTTGCCATGAAAAAAAAGCGCATCCAATTTTTGACGCTGTTTACTTAGCCCATATATACTGTTAACAAAACCTGTGACTCGAGAGAACACTTGGCGACTAAGCAACAAAGACACTATTACGACAATAAAACTAGGGGGCGTCCAAATTACAAACTCCACTATTAGAAAGGCAAAGGCAACAAAAAACCCAACATTACTAATCAAACCAACAAAGGCCGAGAGGTTGGCTTCCAAATAATCATTGAACGCTGAGACATATCGGGATAGTACAAGAACCAGCAGGAAAGCACTAACCGGGTAAGCGAGCAACACTAACGACATAGAAGAGTAAAAAAATGAAATTCCGGACAAAGAAAGGAAAACAAATACCAGCCCAGCCAAAGCGCTTGAATATTTCTGATAGCCATTGGCCGCTACTTGATCTTGATTTTCGAACAGACTTAGCTTCTGACTCTTAGAAAGTAGCTTTTCAGACGCAGCAGCTGTCGCCAAATCAATCAGTTTATTCGCCAAAAGGTTGAACAGGAAGAAACCGACCGTAGCAACACTAAGCAATACTACCAGCAAGTCACGATCTACTGACTGAAACGATGATGGGAAGTAACGGGGCATCCCATCTGACCCAAGCAGTATAATAACTTTCAAGGGAAGAAAGGAGGACAAAAGCGCTGATAGCTGCGCTATCAGGGTTAGTAACACGATGCCAGTGGTATAGTAAGGCACGACCCTATAAAATTTTGCCCCTAAAGATACACTCCAACGCAAAGCGCTCAAAATTGCATTAAGCATCTAACATATCACCTGGGCACTAATAGAAAAAGAAAGCATCAAAGTACGACGCCCCATACAACCAATATCAAAGCAGACCATTCCATCTAAGAGAAGCGATGCCGCCCACATAAAATACTCAACCCAATTTTCTTATTCCCCTAATAATTCTACTTACAACAGTTAGCATTCGTGATTTCTCTTTCACCGTACGAGGTACGGCTAATGCCTCTTCCAACCCAGAAATAAGCTTAACCGAAAGGTTATGTTGTATAGCCCATGTCAGGCAAAACGTCTTTAACTCCTCAGGCAAACTATCATTGACCCAAACTTGTCCAGCGTCGGCCATACACTTAAACAAACTCGGCAGCAAGGAAACGAGCACCGGAGCAAATTCTTTCTCTGAAAATCCCGCTCCAGAAATAACTAGCAACTCTAGATCTTGAAAGCCCTGCAGGACTTGTCTATCGTCAACGAACGGGTAGGAACCGCTGACGTTTAGTAGCTGGAGTGAAAGCCACTCAGAGAGCCCATCTTCTCTACTAAAGTCGGTAAAATTACCCTCCCCACAACCACTAGCAAGGCAGTCAACTTTACCAATTTTTTTAGCTCGGTGGGCCTTGGCTAGCTTTATACAAACAGCATCAGCCCCCAATACAACCGAATGTTGCCTATTAGATTTTCGCTGCCAATACTTAAAAGAGGCTCCTAGTGACTGAACATTTTTTACAGGAGCTGCCGCAGCAGGAGCCACCTTCTCTTCTGACATCTCAAATGCAAACTTAGTAGTCACCTCCAGTCCTGCCCGACTCTTGAATACTACACGTAGCATTTGACTGGGCTCGACTTGATTGGCCTTATAGGAGATACAACTAAAAACACGCTCTTCCTTTCTACCCTTTACTACTGACAGGCTGTCTGGAACCTTTCCCTCAAAACTAATATGCAAGAGATTTCCCGAGCGACTGGTCACCGTTACCTGCTCGTCCTCAATCGTAATTTTTTTATCCTTTGGAAAGTGCCATTGCAAAGTAATATCTCTATATTCACCGTCACCTGATGAGATTTTATCTTTAATCTCCACGATTTTGTCTTTAGCATCAAACTCGACTCGCCGCTCATGTGCCACAGGCACCAGGACATCAAGCTTCATGCATAAAAAAGGCTTTGATGGATCTATTGAATAGTCTAAGACTTCCCAAGCCTTCAAACGATGATCAAAATTCTTATGATAGTTGGCATGAGAAATCAATGGTACATTGTGACCGTGGCGACCACGCATATACTTTCGCACCGGATCATTATTGATATAGTTATAGAGACCAGAATCAATTAGCCAGTCTTCACCACCAGCATAAAGACTAACATGGCTTTCATCTTGCTGATGGTGATAACGGCTGGAGCAGCCCACTTTGGCGATCAGGTGGAACGCTTTCTGGTAGTGCTCCTTGATAGGCCAATGGTCGCGGAAAATCGCGTAACCAGACTTAGGATAAACGCAGTTCAGTACCGGTGGTCTTACACCCTGCTCGCCCTGGGTCAGAGCATAGAGAAAATACTGGTACTCCAGGCGGTGGCCGAACATCTCACGATAAGCATCCGAGGTGGGTAGCTGCTCGGTATCACCAATGGGTGGCAGCTTGCCATCTGGGCGTAGAACATGGGTGATAAAGCTCAACGCCTTATTGGAGAACTGATTGAACTGTTCAGCCAGATCACCCAGCATCTGTTCTGGATAGTCCTTGATTATACCCAAGAACACCTTGAAGACGAAGATGTGGTAGGCGGGGCTATTCTCGACGTGGACGCCCTCTTCGGTAAAGGCAAACGTCAGCTCACTGCTGATACGTCGAATGGCGATCTGCTGCCACTCTCGGGCCCGCCCTCCTTCAAACACGGTACCGAGCAATAGCAATACACGGGCCTGCTCCAGGCCGTGGTTGGTGTGCTCTGAATAAAAGCTATCCTTGGCCAGCCTCTGACCATGCACTACCAACGCCTGTTCCAAGGAGGTCAGAAACTTACTATTTTTGCTTGCCCACTCGGTTGCATGTTCACGGCAGTAGTAAGCAAACAGCACGAGTTGCTCAGCGCGCAACGCAGTTGCATGGTCGTGCCAGATAAACTCGAATGGGTAGCTGGTATCTGTATCTAAGTAGGTGTCAAGCCATGATTGGATCGCTTCGCGAGCTGTGTCTAGTACCGCCTCTTCACCATTGGTTCGATGAAAGGCTATCAGGTAAGATAGAAAGGACAACCAGTTCAATCGCCACTGCCAGCTGCGGTTGTTGAGCGGGTCCTTCTCCCACTCACCCCATCCGGAAAATGGGACAGCTTTGAAAGGGGCTAGCTCAAGCTGCTGTTTGGCGAATAGTTTCTCGCCCAGCGCCTTGTTTCTCGAATGATTCGAGAGCTGCAGCAATTTTTTCTGGACGCAACACTCGAGCTCAAGACAACCAGCTTTTTTTAAGGACATAGCCCCCCGCTCTGTATTACTAAGCAAATGTTTAACCTCATGAGCATGCTGATATTTCACTAGCCATTGATGCACTTCATGTGATAAAGCCATTAATTTATTATCATTCACGCCCAGGTTTTCATTTTGACCAAGCCTAACATTAAGTAGCCAATTAGCATCTAGCGCCAAAAGATCTTCGTAATTAGCCCGACTTGCCAAGCTTAAAGCTGTTTGGCTATTCAAGGAGCAACTGTGACTCATCACCTTGAACCAAGCATTGCGCTGGCCACTAGAGAGGCCCAATGCATTAATCTGGCGAATCAACTCAACTTCTTCCGGCTTTAAGCTCTCATTACTACGTTGAGCTTTAATATTTTCTACAGGCCCCTCAACTACACAAGTTAAAATATCGTCAACAATATCAGCACCATATTCAAAAACTCTTATTGAAGAACCACTGAGCCTTTCGAGTTTTTCAATAACTTTTGGGTAATCTAAAAGATTCTGTATAGAGGCAAGCCCTGAGAAATCATCAAGAGTTAGAGGCGTTGCATAAAAGCTCATTGCCGAAGAAGGCTGGTTAACAACAGCCTGTTTGTAGTAAGATTTTAAGAATGCTACAGGCTCTCTCACAACAATCAGAAGCTCAAGACAACCCAGTTTTTTCAAACCTTCAAAAAGTTCTACCCAACGAGAATCTTCTATGTTATCTAACTGATTGACTATGGACTCAGTCGAAAGAAAAACCGTTTTATCTTTATGGGTAATCAAGTCTTTACGAAGAATTTTAAGCGCCTTACTTATTTTCCCCAAACGTACAAAACGAAATAACTCTTCATGCTTTATATCACCTACACAGAGCGCGCTTGGGTAGTTCACGCCTTTTTCCCTAAGCCTCTCCCGAGAGTCAGAGCAAGCCTTCTGTAACGCAGTAGATGCACTCTTCGGATACCCTACATGAACAAAAAGCTTAGGCAAAGGCATAGATATAAACCAGTATATTTAATTTAAAAAAATCAAACTTCGTGGAGAAGTCCGGAAGCAATGTACTTAACACTTGAAACAGATCACAGATAATTAAAAATTCGCAAGCAGACTATAGCAAACAATAAAGCCCCTCACCAATAGACAAATAGAGAAAACACGCAAGTCCTAAATTTCATAATTAAATATGGATAACAGCCGCTTATCTATTCGCTCCTCAATAATTCTAAATGCTTCATCTTCAATTTCGCGACGCCAAACTTCATTTCCATAATAATTCCTATACCAATGAACATTTCTATCATCACCTTTAGCGGAGACATTAAGCTCTTTGAAGCCGTGAATACCCCCAATAGCATTTAAAACATCCTTTAGCGCCTCCTCTTGAGAGCGAGCAAAGTCCTCAAATTTCACAAAGTAAATATTATTTCGAAAGGAAACCTCTTCCAGAAACCGCAAATACGAACCAACTTTTTCATTCCAAAGTTGGATTGGAGTTAGGATGGCGCAACCCAACCTCTCTCTTTCAACTGTTTGCCATGGTTGAACAACGAAATCCTTAAAATTTTCTTCGATTCGCTGGAGCTTATGATAAGGCCTCTTGTGAAGTGCTATTAGCCAAGAAACCGGATGCCTCACCGTTATAATAAATTTTGTATCACCCATGCTACTAAAGTCATCAAAATTTAAAGCACAGTGCTTCCATAAGGTTAACAATCCGCACTCTTTAAAAACCGAATCAATAACTTTCTCTCTCTCCCTTAGCCGATGAAAACCATCTAGACCTTGGCAAGCCAAATTTATTTTCTCTTTAATTCTCGGCTCTATCTGACCAGATGTAGATGGAAAGAAATACAAGTTATTAAAGTTAAGTCTTAAAACTTTCTCAACGGCATTGGTCGACGTGTTTCTTTCTCCAAATATTTTAAACTCTTGAACTGATGTGGACATAACACCCTCAAAAGAAATAGCGACTAGTTACCCATAGGCTATTAGGAGAGGCTATAAAAGTACAGCCACCCTTGGCTCATCTGCTCAGAGCATCTCAAATAGATTGCTAAAGCAAGGCAAACGGAACAGATTAAGCTAGTCTTTCCAGTCTTTCACTTCACTCAAAACACAAAGTTTAAACCTGCGGAACGCGCTGTCGATAGTAATACTTACTATCCACAATAAGTAGCACTGGGTTGCTGGACGATGTCGATAGTAAACTCACGCACCAACTCTTCGCTCTCAGTGTAGGGTACACTAGAAACTCTCCAGCCAAACCATCCCTCAATGTCACGAAGTACAAATACTGGACTTACCCAGTGCCGTGGACACTCCTAGTCTATGTGTCATAGTGAACACCATTACTATGCATACCTAGCAGTACTGCTTGCAGGCCTACTTGCTTGAAAATAGATATAATTACGTCTTAGAGTTATCTGTGTGCTGATGTCTAGCCTACGAAGAGATTTATTACTTAAAACTTCACCCAAGGTATTTATGGCAACCTTCAATCCATAACTCAATTCATATGTTAAGAACATACTGTTTCCAGTCTTATAAATACCCCATACTCAAAGCGACATCATGCACCCTTTTTTCTATATATTCCATTGCCCACCCATAATCTTTTCTTTCACCCAAATAGACATTTGTTACAGCATCTCTACCTTCTTCCACTGATTTTTTTATTGCCTCTTTAGATGTAAGGGCTACGACTTTTTCTAAGTCAGCGTCACATGCGCTTACATCAATATAACTTAGAATTTTAGAAATAATATTTTTGGGGTCGCTCAGAATATCTTCGTATTTTAGTATAATATCAAAATCATCATAAACTATTTCTTTAAAAAAATTTTCTACATAAGAGCAATTTCTTTCTAAATATTCTTTATCGGACGCGTTTGGGGCCACATATTTTTTATACTCATCCTTTCTAAAAGTTCTTGAAGCAACAATATCCACAGGATTCCTCAAAAGCAACACACGTAATTTATTTCTGCTAAACTTTGAAATACGATTATGTTTTGCCAAGTGAGCGGAGTTACTTATCGTAGCAGAGAGCGAATCCTTAAAAACATCACCCGTATGAACAATATAAATTGCATCCAAAATTATATTTGCTTGATCACCTGAAATCTTCCCCATGTAATTAATAAGATTTTTTGGGATGTAAATTTCACCGCCATTGTGAAAATTTGGGAAAAAGCTCAACATCTTTTCTAACCAATGTGAGCCTGAACTGCCAGCATTAACTATATATACATGTTTAGGTGAAAACCTAGACCTCAACTCTGCTAAAGAGATTATGTTATCAACATATTTTTCGATTATCTTTTTATCATTGCTTCCGCACCCTTTTATAAGATTCTTCTGCAACTTCAACGAATTTCGACAATGCGTTTCTGGCCAAAACTTTTCAGGACTTAAAAGATAATCACGCAACATATATATATCCTTTAAAAATATTGATTTATGACACTAGATGTAGGGCTAGGATGATTAAGTCGCCTATAAGAGTTATCCCCTGCTAGCTGCCAGAGAGTTTTCCAGCAACTCATCCGGGAACTGATGTTGCTTAGCTTCAGTGGACACCGACCTAAACGATCATCCGAGCCCCTACATATCAACCTGATTCAGACAGAACGTTAAAAATTAACGTCGATTTTGCGGCAGTAACGCTTGCCGCCGATAGCACCGGAAAGTTCACCACGTTGTAGGGGGCCGGGTCGCCGCCATCAGTCTGTACCGGATTGATCGAGACACTGGCTGGTAGCATCGCCACCGTCGGGCGTCCCCTGTATATCACTCGGAGGGCGAAAGTCAAGTCGAGGGCTTGCTGGCGAACCTCCGCGATAGCGAAATAACGGCCGGTGGAGACCTGCTCTGGCGTGAAGCCGATCAGCCCGCTGTGATGATGATGCAATAGATGCGGTGCGATAACACTGCGGGCATGAGCGATGCTGTCGAATCGACCCGGGTAGTTCGGCTGGTATTTACTGGTCTTGAACTGGCTTTCATTGAAGGGGTTGTCGTTACTGACCCGTGGCGGCTATGGCTGCACGTCCCCCCCATCAGACCCAAATAGCCGCGCGCGATCATCAGCGAGCCCCGGCCCTGGTGGAGGGCCAGCGCACCGTGCGGAATGCTGTAGCGGTCTACCGTCTCCTAGAATAGCTGCTGGGCCAGCGCCGCATTCTCCTTGCGAGAGTTTATCCAGACCACGATGAAGCGACTATAAAGGTCCAGCACTACCACATAGAGGTTGAGATAGACGCTCCGGCGCGCGGTGGGGTAATTTTCTGATGCACCACGTCCAAGCCTCATTGACGACCCTGGCCGTGATCTGCGGCAACGCAGGGTGCTGAGGCGCACGCTGAGGGCGACGATCATCGCTTTCCTTCGCATCACGCAGCTGCCGATATCAGGTACTGAGTGAGCCGGGATAAATCCCTTGCTGCAGCAGGTCATGGTAGATCTCATACACCGGTTGATCCCAATACATTCGCTGTGCGCAATCTTGAGTATCCGCGTGCTCCTCAGCCGATAGCGCTCTTGGTTGCGGACAGTGCCAACGTGACGCCACTCGCTCAGAGGGGCCTTATCACGCCGCAATCACCACATACTGCGATTGATACCAAGGCTCGGCAAACCTTGACCACCGGGAGGTGCGACGAGCGTGCTTCCAGCACCGTCATCATGGCTTGTTCCCATTGATCATGCGATCGAGCATTGACAACGCATTTGTGGAGCGAAAGGCAGTCTTCGGCAGCGACAACTTCTGTTGCAGCTTGAAATTTTCCTGCTCCAACGCCTCGATGCGCTTCTGCTCTGGTGTCAGGTTTGCCTTAGGCTCCAGTGCGGTCTTGTAGAGCTTCTCCACGCCGTCCTGAGCGAGCTTTTTGCGCTAATTGGCCAGCTGACTGCTGTACAGCTTTTCGCGCCGTAGCAGCTCGCCGATCTCGCCATGTCGGAAGGCATCGGTCTCTGCTAGAATGCGCAACTTGTACTCGGTCGAGAATTGGCACCGCGTGCGCTTTTCCAGCTTCAGGTTAGGTGTGACCTAGAGTGATCGAGCAGCTCTGATGGCGGTTTAGACATGATACGAACTTCTGAGTCTCGGGCTCACAAATCGAGTTTAACTCACTGAGCCGGTGTATGGATTGAGGTTGCCACATAGGGACGTTCTTTGCCATGCGGCATTTTGTTCAGTGTACTGCCTTAACGGGATGTCCACTATTGTTGGGCAAATGCAGACAACCAAGTTGACAGAGCTTGTAAACCTCTTAATCAAACTCCGACTTGCCCCTAGATCACCATGGCGCGCGGCTCGTGGGCCAGAGTTTGCCATCGAGTTCGTTGCACACTTCATCCATCCTGACAGTCTGTTTACCTACCTTTGGAGGTCTAATTTCATCAGTTGACGTGTGTTGTTTAGAATCAATTAAGAAGTTCGTATCAGCATAACAACAGCTATGCTTTCAGTCCAAGATGACAGACTGAGCCATGGCAGAACCATACCGAAATAGTTAGACATTGAACTTGACAAGTATGTTCGCCCATGTTGGCTAAGTTCACCTCATATTTTCATGCGAAAATTTCACGTCGGCAACTTAGTACAACCTGCGCTCATAGTTAAAAAACAAAAAGTCTTTATCGTACAAGCGATTTATAACTTCGAAGCTTTTTTTATTTAATTCACGCAAATAATCTGTACGCCTAGTGCTTTCGTCACTTTCTTTAGAGATATTCACATGTGGCACTTTGCTCGTCACGACATTAGTTAATGATAGCACACTTCTTTCCCAGTCTTCCTGTAAATTTTCCAGCCTAAGTAACTTATCTATGCCAACTCTCCCATCTCGCATTAATAGGAAATTAACTTGCGGCATATAAAACCAATATTTTGCATGCTTTTTAGAATTAAACTTAACTAGATATTCCTGACAAAATTCATTTATACTTATTTTGTCGGAAAAGCCCATATATTTATAGAACGAGACTACTCTTGTATAGGGATTTCTTATCACTGAAAATTTAAAATAACTATCAAACATCTCATTAGAGACATATTTGTTTTCTAAGTATTCCTTAATCGTCAGGTGTGCCAACCTCGGAGGCGCACTCTCCCCATCAGCTCTTTTCCTTAATAATAGAGGCGCCCGATTTTTCCAAGTAAGTCCTGTCTCTCTTATATAAATATCTTCAATAGATTGGCCTCCGCACTTAGGTATATGCACAAAAATAGTTTTATGGAAATGAGATAACACTAACAACCTCCTTTGAAAAACAATTAAACTTGCAATGTATAACCCAAGTCTTTGATAAAAACTTCATCCTTCTCACTAACCGAGTCTTTTACCATACTTAAAATCTTTTCATCTAAGTCAAGCCTTGAATTCAAATAAAAATCTTTTTTCTCGGAAAAAGAACCTTTAGAGTACTTAACTTTTATTTCATCTAGGCTCAAGTCATTTGTTAAACCCATGCCTAATTGTTCATCTATCTTTTGCAAGCTATTGCCAGCATCGTTCAATATATCTTCATATTTGATATGAATTAGTTTGTTTTTGTCAAAACTTGAAATCCAAGACCTGTAAAAAAGCAAATAGAAGTCTATTGCTTTTATCGGATCTATATTTCCATTTTCATCTAACAAGTGTGACCTGTGAGATACTATATCTGCCGGATTTCTATTTAGTATGCTAGACAACCACCACAACGGGTGCTTAGAAATAAGCACTATTTTTAAATGTTCTTCAGACATCAAAGAGTCCTTAACTGTATTAAACTCCTTGTTTGTCATCTTTTTCTCGTCAGGCAATGCATGCTTCCATGCATAATAATTATTACCAGTTTCTATCAGTGTATAACTTGTTTGACTATTTTTTAGCACTTCCGTTAAAAAATTTGTCCCACTTCTCTGCAGTCCAATCACTTGGATGCAGCGTTTGTTTTTTAATCTGTACTGAGCTACTGTGCTTTTGAGTATTTTCTGTTTCTTGTAATGGGAACCTGTTGGAGTGCATATAAATTGAGATATTTCTTTTAAAGATGGCGAAAAAGTTTTGTAATTAGAATCTGTTATACTTGAAAAGCGTATTGCTCCCTCAAGAATAGCTTGATCAGCCCAAACAAGCTTGTCGGCTTGATTAAAAACACCTTTACAATAAGCTTCAATTAGAGAGGCAGTTTTCAAACCAGACTCAGTAGGCACAATAAGCCCAAACCCACATGTATACATACGCCACGGCAAAAGAGATCCTACTTTTCTTATTAAATGGTCGGCATCTTTCTGCTCCAGTCTTTCTTTCCACGTCTTCAAATTTTTTGTTATTGCACTATCAATTTCACAATAAAATACAGGCTTTAAATACGCCTTCAGTAGACTCCTTATTAAAAAAAGTCTAGCTGTAGCTGAAACGGGTATTTCTTTTTTTTCATTCACTGAAAACAGCTTATAGCTAATATTTAGATCCTCCGCCCATTCCTTTAACTTCTTTTCTACATATGATTTATCCATATTCACGAGAGCTATATGCACAAGAGCATCTTTCCCACAACTCTCCTTAACTGATGAGAGGAAATATTCAGCATAGGTATCGAAATAAAGCTTGTTGCACGAAACGCTTATGACGTATTTAATATTATCAAGATGCAGATCGTTATCGACCTCTATTGCACTGTCATTTCCTAACCAATAGTTTTCCTCACTTCCTGTTTCAAAATCAGTTATTACAAAAGATGACTGCCACAAAACCTTGCCGTTATATTTTTTCTTGAACTCAGACAATAAATTATTAGCCTTGCAATATTGCCCTTCTTTATTAGCCAACCCAGCGCTGTATATTTTTTTTATTACTTGAAGCTCAGGTTTTTTTGTTTTGGAAAAAATATCGTCTAATTTTTCTCTTGCCAAAGCTGGCTTCAAATTCGCGAGACATACCTCAAGGACAAAATATAAGGTCTTCTCATTTTTATTCTTATCGTAAGCTTCTATTGCGCACTTTTTCGCTAATGGTGTAAATACTCCATGCATTTTTTTCTCAGCACGGCAAATGTTTATCAGGTGTATCGAAGTTCCCGTTATCTCAAAAAGTCTTTTTAGATTTTTTATATAACGGTTATAATCATCAACATCTCTTCCTGGAACAAATTTCATCCTTTTAACTAAATCAGCATTCTCTCTTTCCAACTCCAACATCTCAACGTCAAAACTTTCGCTTTTGTTTTTCTCTTTGAATTTATTTTTGATAAAATCTTTAATCATGCTCAATCGAAAGCTTTCCATAAAAATCTCATACTCGCTATTGCATATAATATAGAATCAACCAATACGCTTTTTAAGCTCATTAAATATAACTTTTATATCGCAGTCGATATTTTTAAGCTGTGCTAGCTGAATATTAGCATTAGAAAGCGTCAATAAATATTCAGCAATTTCTTTAGTATCTGAGAAAATCCACTCATGCGGGTATATTTCTTTTGCACCTTCCCAAGGGAGTACCAGAGGGTTACAACCACTAGCTGCTCCTTCAGCCACAGCAAGATGAAAACTTTCATGATCGCTAACAGAAAGTATATAGTCGATACCAGAATACCACTCGGGCATATCATTGCCTTGGGGATCAAAAAAAACAGCTCCTTTTAGGTCTGGATCTGACTTGATACGATTATACAGTGCTTCGTACCAGGCCATTTCTTCGATACGCTGCGCCATCCAGGGGTACTCTTCTGGCCGCTTTCCTTTAACCCGTAAAGTGTAGCTGTCATTTTTCTTACGAAGCTGCTTGAGGACATCCAAGGCCCGATCCAATCGCTTGCTTTGAGGTACCATACCAACGAAGCCAAGTACTTTTCCGTTAGTTTGCTTACGCGGGACGGCTTTCATAGCGTCTGTGTCCACACCATTATAGACGACTGTACCGTTCCGCTTCAGCGTAGGGTTACGCTTCTGGGCATTGCGTAGCATATGTGGACCAACAAAGATCACGGTATCAAAAACTTCGAATGGCACCTTAACAAACAGAGGGCTACGCAACTCTTGAGCATGTAGTCGGCCCAATAATTTCTGCCCTTCCCGCTTGTTCTTGCCATACCAAATGGCATTGCCCAGCATCCATTCGCAGAACACAGTATCTGCCTGCCGTACCAAGCGCTTGCTGGCAATTTCATTGTGCTGGTTATGGCCACTCCAGAAGTCCAGCAGCACTCGAATTCCCGCTTTTGTGAAGTAAGGATAGAAAGGCTTGATGAACTTGAGATCATGCCCCGCAATTACCATGGTTTTCTTTGGGAAGATGTTAGGTGCTTGCTCATAGGTCCCCGCCGGCTTTCGCAGGGCCAGCGTCGGCTGCTGTGCAGCCCATTCGTCGAGTGCCTTGATCGGCATGCCTGCAGGAGGACGAATCAACTGAAGGCTAGCATCAATTGCTTGGCCTTCAAAAGCGATACCGGGCCACTGGCCAGCGTCCAAGGTGACCCACGGTCAAAGCCAATGCGCTTATGCGACGCGTATCGGGTGGGCCAAGCCAGATCTTCCAGGTCTTCTGGTCCGAGGGTTTCAAGCGCACTTGGTTCTGCCAATAGCCAGAGCGATTCGTCTTTGTCGACAGAACCACCGTAGGTATCACACTCAATACCGGCAGCTTCCAAGCATGTCCGAGTGTTCGCTTGCCACTGGCTAGCCACTACTCGATGGGGACGCAGCGATTGGTTCATGAGACGCTTCACAGCAACATCAGACATTTCGCCTGTCACCAACTGCAACCGAGGCGGTTGAGGCGCATCAATCACCAAGCCGGCGGTGCGCAGCATCTGAGCCAGACGGTGTTGGGTTGTGTGGGCACGCATAATCGCCCGTGCGCCTTTCATCGCCACTCGCCAGCGGTAAGCAGGGTACTGCAGCAGATCCTCTAGTGCCTGAGCGGCTTCGCTCTCAGTACGCACGATATTCCCAGCTCCTTCTAGGTAGCGGTTCATGCCTAGAGCAGGACCTGAGACAATTGGTGAACCGCAGGCAGCCGCTTCCATTACCCGACGCGAGAACATCGTGGGTGAATCAAGCACAGAATTGACGTTGATTTGAACTGGATGAGCCTTGTAGGCTTGAATCATCTCCTCGTAGCTGAGACTGCCAGCCACATAGTCGCTCAGGCCACCAGGATATTTGTAGGGTGATTCCGGATCATTGTGCTGGCGGTCGTAGATTGTGAGGCCCAAGGGCGCCGCCGCACTCATGATCTTGTCCATGTATTCGGTGCGCTCCGGGTAGCGTTCACCATAGTAAGTGCCGCCATAGGCCGCGGTGGGCTGCCAGTCGCGGGTAGAAGGCAGTAAGTTGTGAATCTTTGGCGAAGCAAAGAAAGGACAGCTACTTGCCGTTTGCGTTACCGCACTTGGAGTCGAGAGATAGGCAATGATCTTGCGACTGTCCGTAGTGAATACATGGTCACACAGGCTGGCCGCCTTACGGAAACGTTCGAAATGAACTGGATCTTCCTTGTTCCAAAAAAGAGAAGGAATACCTTGTTCACGGCAGTGATTAAGTAGTTCGCTGAGCGTATTTAATTCTTCGTCGCAGTAGTAGCCCACCTTACGGTGCCATTGCCCGTTATTGCCCCTCCAGGCAGATTCGACGAATAACGCGTCGATGGGCTGTTTTTCCAACTCTTCCCGCCAATTCTGAGGTGACAGCGGCACTACCTTAACGGCACTGGCCAAGGTGTCGGTAGTGAACTGATCGGCAATCAGGCCCAGCGTTATCTGCTCCAATGTTTTTGCTTCGGCAAACTGAGTCTCGGCAGTGCCTGCAGCGTTACGACGCAATCGCTGCAGAGCCTCGGCATAGCGTCGCGTTACGTGATTCCAGGTACGCTCCTGCTCGATCCATGCACGTGCGGCCTTGCCTAGACGCTTACGCTCTTCGGGCTATCGATCAGTTGCTGTAGAGCTTCGCAGAGGGCCTCGACGCTGTTTTTGGTGAATAATCGGGCACGCTCATCGTTGGGCCCAGCCATTGTCTTGTGAGGCGATACATCCGAAAGTACCAAGGCCTTCTCCATGGCCATAGCCTCCAGCGGCTTGAGGGCAGAGACCATTTCGGTTACAGCCGAAGACAGCCGAGGAATTGGCAAAATGTCCATACAGGAGAGATAGCGTGGCACCTCCTCAAAGGGAACCCGACCGGTAAAGCGGCACTGCGCTTCGATGCCTAGTTCCTTGGCCTTGGCCTTGACGGTGTTGATGATCTTGCCGTCGCCCACCAGCACGAAGGTGAAAGCTTGGCCTTTCTGCTTGAGCTGGGCCATCGCCTCCATCAACAGCTCCAAACCTTCATAGGCCACAGCGCTGCCCGCATAACCGATTACCGGCACACCGGGTTTTAGGTTAAGCTCCTTGGCAATGGTGGCGTCCGGCGCCATGGGCTGGAATCGCTGGGCATTGACCGCATTAGGCACCACCTCGATACGCTCTCGAGCCACCCCCCAGCTAGCAAGTTCATCCGCCAGCTCCTCGGTGAGAGTAATCACCAGATCCGCTTCCAATGCGGCTTGTTTCTCTAATTTGCGCATCAACCGGTAGCGCTCAGAGCCGGCCCACTCGGGCTGAGTGGAAGCCTGCGTCACTTCCCAAAGGCCACGTACTTCATACACGAAGGGCAACCCCAAACGTCGAGCTGCCACCAAGGCGGGCAGTGCAGTAATGTGGTTGGAGGCGGCAACAATAACCTCGGCACCATTAATCTGCGCCTCGCGAAGATAGTGGTCAGCTGCTTCAGCTAGATAGTAGTCCAATGGCGTCCTGGCTAGATTCCACCCAGACACCGCCGTATAGCTGACCCCCTCAACTTCTTCCTTATGGTAGCCTTTGTTCAACCCCTCTATGCCGGTATCCCAAGGAAAGCCAGGACGAGTAGTTGCACATACTTTCCAACCTGCTTGCTGCAAGCCTACTGCCACACCATGCGAACGGGTCGAGTAGCCATTGGTGGCGTGAGGCACTGATTGGTGTAGGCAGTAGAGAATATGCTGACGGCGTGACATCAAGCCTGGGTTGGGCTGTCGAGGAGGTATAGCCACCCCGTTTGCAAGGCGCATATATCCTTGGATCAATCCCAAAAGCTCAAGATTCTTTTTATCAAAGATAGCTCCACTTTTTCGTAGCTCTTCTAACACAGTGTACGCAGCGCTAACCTTTCCCTGCTTGTAGAACAGGTGAACAGCTTCTCTGAAAGACGAACGATATTTTATTTCATTTAATTTATTAAATATAAGCGAAGGCGACCTTACCACCTTTCTCCCATTAGCCAAAAGTCTCTTGACCTTTAACAGAAACGGGTAAAGCCCAACTCTCTGAGAGATATTTTTTATTTTTCTTCTTCCTAAGCCGAAGGTACTTTGTTGAGTAAACATCCCTATACTCTCAAATTTTAATATACCGAATATTCATGGAGTTCACAAAATACTTATCTGACTTCCCACACCCCACGACTATCAACAAGGTAATCAATCTTCACGCGAGTAGAAGGTATGGATTTGAAAGGCTTATGATCCACCAACAGTACTACGACATCGGCTATCTCGAGTGCCTGCTGCTGATCGGCCAAATTACCTCCCACCGCCTTTCCTTTCGGAAGCTCAGCGATATTTGGCTCAACTAGCAATACCCGTCCTGGATGCCGTGACACGATATTCTCGGCAATTTTCAGCGCGGGGCTTTCACGCAGATCGTCAATATCCGGCTTGAATGCCAAGCCAAAGCAAGCGATGGTAACGTCCTTGGCAGTCTTGTCAGGGTGGTGGCTCAGGAACTTGCCTACCGCCTCGTTGACCTTGCCGATTACCCACTGTGGCTTGCCATCGTTGACTTCTCGAGCGGTGCGAATCAGGCGCGCCTCTTCAGGCGTTTCGCTAACGATGAACCAAGGATCAACGGCAATACAGTGGCCACCCACACCAGGCCCAGGCTGCAGAATGTTCACCCTAGGGTGCCTGTTGGCCAGGCGAATCAGTTCCCACACGTTGATGTCGAGCTTATCGCAGATGATGGAAAGCTCATTGGCGAAAGCAATGTTCACGTCGCGGAAGCTGTTCTCGGTGAGCTTGGCCATCTCGGCAGTACGTGCCGTAGTGGTAATGCACTCCCCTTCCACGAAGATCTTGTAGAGTTTCGTAGCCGCTTCCGAGCACTTGGCCGTCATGCCGCCAATCACTCGGTCGTTTTCCACCAGTTCACGCACCACATGGCCGGGAAGTACACGTTCCGGGCAGTGGGCTACACGGATATCCGAATCCTCCCCATGGGTTTGCGGGAAGGTGAGATCCGACCTGGCTTCTGCCAGCCATGCCGCCATTTGCTCGGTTGCCCCAACTGGCGAGGTAGATTCGAGGATGACCAGGTCACCTTTTTTCAGCACCGGGGCGATGTTCTTGCTTGCCGCTTCGATATAGCTGAGATCGGGTACGTGATCGTTGCCATTCTCGGCCTTGAACGGAGTGGGCACGGCAATGAGAAAGGCATCCGCCGGCTCCGGCTCGGTGGTGGCGCGCAGATAGCCTTCCTTTACTGCCGCATGCACTACGATATCCAGTTCTGGCTCAACGATGTGGATGTCGCCACGGTTGATGGTATCGACAGCGTGCTGGTTGACATCTACCCCAATCACTTTCTTGCGGCGGGAAGCGATGACGGCAGCGGTCGGCAGGCCAATGTAGCCCAGGCCAATAACGGAAATCGTGTTGAAATTCATGGCTTATCCAATAGCAGCGAAAATCGAGGAAAAGATGTTCAAGAAGCGAGGCTTACTTCAGGCCAGCCAAGGCATCGAGGATGCGCCGACACGCCTTCCCATCGCCGTAGGGGTTATGGGCGTAGCTCATCTCTTCGTAGGCAATCTTGTCCGTGAGCAAGGTATGCATTTCCGTGACGATACGCTCTACATCAGTGCCTACCAGCTTGACGGTGCCTGCATCCACTGCCTCCGGCCGCTCGGTGGTGTCCCGCATGACGAGAACCGGCTTGCCGAGGGAAGGGGCTTCTTCCTGTACGCCACCGGAGTCGGTGAGAATCAGGTGGGCGCGGTTCATCAGATAGACGAACGGCAGGTAATCCAGCGGCTCGATCAAGTGTACGTTGTCGATGTCGGAGAGCAGCCGGTTGACCGGCTCCCGCACGTTGGGATTGAGGTGCACGGGATAGACGATCTGGGTTTCGGGGTGGCGCGCCGCCACGTCATGCAGCGCCTGGCAGATACGCTCGAACCCGCCGCCGAAGCTTTCCCGGCGATGCCCCGTTACCAGGATCAGCTTGCGACTGGCATCCAGAAAGCCGAACTGCTCGGTAAAGCGCTCTTGAAAAGAGGCGCTGTTCTCGAGCTTCTTGACCACGTCGAGCAGCGCATCGATGACGGTATTCCCGGTCACGAATACCTTGCTCGGCGCCACCCCTTCCTCTAGCAGGTTCTGCCGTGAGCGTTCGGTAGGCGCGAAGTGCAATTCAGCCAGCGCCCGGTCAGCTTGCGGTTGGCCTCTTCCGGCCAGGGCGAATAGAGATTGCCGGTGCGCAGGCCGGCTTCCACATGCCCTACCGGCACTTGCTGGTAGTAGGCAGCCAACGTGGCGGAAAGCGTGGTGGAGGTATCCCCATGCACCAGCACGATATCCGGCTTCTCCTCGGCGAGAACGCCCTTCATGCCCTGCAGAATTGCCGTGGTTACGTCGGTGAGGTCCTGCCCCGGCTTCATGATGTTCAGGTCATGGTCCGGCTCCAGCTCGAACAGTTCCAGCACTTGGTCGAGCATTTCCCGGTGCTGCCCGGTTACGCACACCTTGGCATCGAAACGATCGTCGGCGGCGAGAGAAAGGGCGAGAGGTGCCATCTTGATGGCTTCAGGGCGCGTGCCGAACACGCAGAGGGTCTTGATGGGCATAGGGGGCAAAAGACTGCTTGATGAGAGGGTGAGAAAAATTAGCGAGCCAAGAGCTGAATTACAGCTGCTTCAGCAACAGCCCAATGATTTCCTGCTGGCTCAATTCTGCGGTATTGACCGTCAGTTCTGCTGATTTAGGCACCTCGTAGGGGCTGTTAATGCCCGTGAAGTCCTTGATCTTGCCTTCGCGTGCCTTCTGGTAAAGCCCCTTGGGGTCGCGCTGCTCACAGATATCCAGCGGGGTATCGACATGTACTTCGATGAAGTCCCCGTTCTGGAACAGAGCCCGTGCGGCGTCGCGGTCGCTGCGGAACGGTGAGATGAAGGCGGTAATGACGATGATGCCGGCCTCGGCAAACAGCCTGGCCACTTCGCCCACGCGGCGGATGTTCTCGGCGCGGTCTTCCTCGCTCATGCCGAGGTCCTTGCACAGGCCGTGGCGGATGTTGTCGCCATCCAGCAGCATGGTGTGATAGCCACGGCGGTTCAGTTCCACTTCCAGAGCATTGGCCAGGGTCGATTTCCCCGAGCCGGAAAGCCCAGTGAACCACACACATTTGCCCTGATGGCCGTTGAGTTGCTCGCGCATGGCCTGAGTAACGCTGGTGCGGTTCCACACCACGTTGGCCTTGCTCTCGTGCTCGCGGAATTCGTAGGGCAGCTCGCTATCCAGCGGCTGATGAATCATCCCCGCCCCGACCGTTACGTTGCTGAGGCGGTCGATGACGATGAAGCAGCCGGTACCGGGGCTGGTGCGGTAGTCGTCGACGGGCACAGGAGCCGTCAGTTCGATATGGCAGCGCGCGATGGCGTTGAGATCGAGATTTTCGGCGTGGCGGTGCTCGAGCGTGTTGACATCGACCTGGTAGTCGATGGCCGTGACTTTGCCGGCCACGGCCCGGGTGGCTAGCTTGAGGTCGTACAGCTTGCCGGGCTCCAGGGGCGTTTCATGCATCCATACGATATCCGCCTCGAAGCCATTGGCCAGCGGCACTTTGGCTTCTTCGGCGACGATCCAGTCGCCACGAGAGATATCGATCTCATCCTCGAGGGTGAGGGTAATCGCCTGCCCCGGGTAGGCGGCTTCGAGGTCGCCATCGAAGGTGACGATTCTTTCCACCTTGGATACCTTGCCGGAGGGCAACGCCCTCACGGCCTGGCCGCGGTGAACGATGCCGGCAGCCAGGGTCCCGGAGTAACCGCGAAAATCGAGATTGGGGCGATTGACGTACTGTACAGGGAAACGCAGGTCGCGCAGGTTGTGATCGTGGCTGATCTCTACGCTTTCCAGCAGCTCCAGCAGGGCCGGCTTATCGTACCAGCCCATGCTCTCGCTCTTGTTGACGACGTTGTCGCCCTTGAGGGCCGACATCGGCACGAAGCGAATGTCACGGGCGTGGAGCTTCTCGGCAACGGCCTGATACTCCTCGACGATCTCGTCGAAGCGTGCCTGGGAGTAATCGACCAGATCCATCTTGTTCACCGCCACGATCAGGTGCTGGATGCCCAGCAGATCGCAGATGAAACTGTGGCGCCGGGTCTGGGTCTGCACGCCGTAGCGGGCATCGATCAGGATGATCGCCAGGTTGGCGGTCGAGGCCCCGGTGGCCATGTTGCGGGTGTACTGCTCGTGGCCCGGGGTGTCGGCGATGATGAACTTGCGTTTGTCGGTGGAGAAAAAGCGATAGGCCACGTCGATGGTGATGCCTTGCTCGCGCTCCGACTGCAGGCCATCGACCAGCAGCGCCAGATCCACCTCTTCCCCGGTAGTGCCGACTTTTTTCGAGTCCCTGGCAATGGCGGCCAGTTGGTCCTCGTAGATCATCTTGGAGTCGTGCAGCAACCGGCCGATCAGGGTCGACTTGCCGTCGTCGACGCTGCCGCAGGTGATGAAGCGCAGCAGGTCCTTGTTCTCATGTTCGCGGAGGTAGGTTTCGATATCCTCGGCGATCATTGCGGATTGGTGTGACATGGGAAACCCTAGAGATAAGAGAGAAGAGGAAAGAGGGAAGAAAACCCGGTCAGCCTGGTTCGAAGGCTGGCTGCTTGCGAATCAGGCCAGTCAGCATGGCGGCGATCTCCTTCGTTTCGGCAACCCATTGCTGCCCCTTCTCGCGTTCAATGTATCCAATTTCCATACCGATATAAATTTGTGTCCTGAGTTCGGCACAGGAACCTTTCGCAATATAGAGAAACCTGACGCGGTCGTTGACAGTAGGTCGTGCCATACCTTCTGCAATGTTGCTGGGTACGGATAAACCGGACCGCGTGATCTGGTCCTTGAAGCCGAAGTCTCTGGAATCAGCGAAGTGAAGATAGAGATTGGCGGATAGGCGCGCCGAGCGTTTCCATACGTCCAGTTTTTCGAAGTCCATTTCTCTTCTCTCTTCGCTCTTCCCTCTTGATACTTATGAGCCGGAGGCTCAGAAGTATCCTTCCCTCTTCTTCTTCTCCATCGAGCCGGCCTGGTCGTGGTCGATGGCCCGGCCGCTGCGCTCGCTGGTGCGGGTCAGCAACATCTCCTGGATGATCTCGGGCAGGGTGTCGGCCTTGGACTCCACCGCGCCGGTCAGCGGGTAGCAGCCCAGCGTGCGGAAACGCACCCACTTCTCCTCGGGCACCTCGCCGGGGGCCAGCGGCATGCGCTCGTCATCGACCATCACCAGCATGCCGTCGCGCTCCACCACCGGGCGCGGGGCGGCGTAGTAGAGCGGCACGATGGGAATCTGCTCCAGGTAGATGTACTGCCAGATGTCCAGCTCGGTCCAGTTGGAGAGCGGGAAGGCGCGGATCGACTCGCCCTTGTTGACCCGGGCGTTGTAGAGGTTCCACAGCTCGGGACGCTGGTTCTTGGGGTCCCAGCGGTGGAACTTGTCACGGAAGGAGAACACCCGCTCCTTGGCGCGGCTGGCCTCCTCGTCGCGGCGGGCACCGCCGAAGGCGGCATCGAAGCCGTACTTGTCCAGCGCCTGCTTGAGCGCCTGGGTCTTCATCACGTCGGTATAGCCGCTGGAGCCGTGATCGAAGGGGTTGATGCCCGCGGCCCGCCCCTCTTCGTTGATGTGCTCGATCAGCTCCATGCCCACCTCACCGGCCATGCGGTCGCGGAAGACGATCATCTCGCGGAACTTCCAGGTGGTGTTGATGTGCATCAGCGGGAACGGCGGCGGCCCGGGGAAGAAGGCCTTGCGCGCCAGATGCAGCATCACCGAGGAGTCCTTGCCGATGGAGTAGAGCATCACCGGGTTGCGGAACTCGGCCGACACCTCACGGATGATATGAATCGACTCGGCTTCGAGTTGCTTGAGGTGGGTCTGACGTTCAATGGAAATTTCAGGCATCGAAAAACCTTCGGTAATAAAAGAAGAAGGGAGAGGGAAGAAGAAAGAGGGAAGAAGCTCTTCTCTCTTATCTCTTATCTCTTCTTTCTTAACTCTTCTCTCTTATCTCTTCAGACTAGCCCGCAGGGCCGTTTCCCAGCGCTCATCCCGCTGCCCACATACGATGAAGAACGGGTTGAGCACGCTCTCCTGCTGGTTGCAGCGCAGCGGCTCCAGGGTATGGGCATTCAGTACCTGGCCGCCCGCTGCGGTAACCACTGCCTGGGCGGCTGCGGTGTCCCATTCGCTGGTCGGTGCCAGGCGTGGGTAGAGATCGGCCTTGCCCTCGGCAACGAGGCAAAGTTTGAGCGAACTTCCCATGGAGACGCATTCATGGGCTGGGAGCCCGGCGCGGAACGCCTCGAACTCCTTGGAGCCATGGGAACGGCTGCCGACCACTTGCCAGGGCGCTTGCTCCGGCTCGGGAAGAGGCCGCACCTGGATAGGATGCAAAGCCCCGCCGTTTTCCTGTTTCCATGCCCCCTGCCCTTGCTGGCCTACCCAGGTCGCATCAAGTACCGGTGCGTGCACGATGCCGAATACCGGCTCCCCCGCTTCGATCAATGCCACGTTCAGGGTGAACTCGCCGTTCTTCTTGATGAACTCCTTGGTACCGTCGAGCGGGTCGATCAACCAGTAGCGCTGCCAGGCCGAGCGAGTGGCGAAAGGAATTTCCGCAGACTCCTCAGAGAGAATCGGTACCTCTGGGGCAAGGTTTTCCAGCAGATCCACAAGGGCGTGGTGGGAAGCCATGTCCGCTTCGGTCAGTGGGCTCTTGTCATCCTTCGTCTCGACGTTGAAATCCCGCTCGTAGATCGAGATCACTTCGCGGCCTGCAGCATGAACGCCCTCGACCAAACGGGTGCGCATGTTGTCGGTAATGAAAAATGTCACAGATAATTCTCGCAATCAGACAGAAGATAGAAGAAGGAAGAGGGAAGAGGGAAGAGAGAAGTGAGAAGTGAGAAGAGGGAAAGTCCTCTTACCTCTTACCTCTTACCTCTTCAGCCGCGTAGCGGCATCTTGTCGCTCAAAACGACCAAACCAACGGTATCAACGCCACGGCGGTAACGCCTACGATCAAGCTCAACGGTGCACCGAGGCGCAGATAATCAATGAAGCGATAGCCACCGGGGCCTAGCACCATGAGATTGGTCTGGTAGCCCAGTGGCGTCATGAAGCTGGCCGAGGCGGCAAACATGATGGCAATGACGAAGGGCATGAAACTCACGCCCAACTGCTCGGCCACGGCCACGGCGATGGGAAACATCAGCACTGCGGCCGCATTGTTGGTGATCAGTTCGGTGAATAGCACCGTCATGAGGTAGACGAGCGCCAGTGCAGCCCATGGTGCCAGGCCGTCTATCAGCAGCAGCCACTGGGCGATCTGGGCGGCGGCGCCGGTTTTCGTCATGGCCGCGCCCAGCGCGAACGAAGCCGCTATCACCACCAGTACGGAGAGGTCCACATAGCGCCTGGCCTTGCTTGCCGGCACGCAGCGTGAGACCAGCATGCCGCCGCCGGCCAGCAGCGCTGCTTCGAGAATGCTCAAAAGCCCCGTGGCACTGGCCACTACCATGGCCGCGAGAATGCCCATCGCCACCGGAGCCTTGCGAAAATCCGGCGGCGTGGAGTCGTTCAGTGCGCTGACCAGCAGGAAGTCCTTGCGGTAGCGGTACTGATCGACGAAGTCCTGGGCGGTTTCGATCAGCAGCGTATCGCCCACTTGCAGGCGCAAATCGCCTAGCTTGCCTGGCAATCGCTTGCCATGGCGGGAAATCGACAGAATCACGGCCTGGTAGCGCGAGCGGAAGCGCGATTCGCGTACCGTTTGATTGAGCCCGCCGAAGTCCGGCCCGATCACGGCTTCCACCAGGCAGCGCTGATGGTGGGCAATATCCAGCTTGTGAACGTCGCCACTGGCCGGTTTCAAGCCGTGGATGCGGCGCAGCTCACGGGCGCACTCGGGCGCACCGATGAAAATGAGGATGTCGCCTGCCTGCAGTTCGGTACTCGGCGGCACGGCGGTAAGCAGACGGCCATGCCGTTCGATGTCGGCCAGGTAGCCGAAGCTGAGGTGACGCAGCCCCGCATCGGCGATGCTTTTGCCGACCAGCGGCCCTTTCTCGTCTACCACCACTTCTACCGAGTATTCGCGCGCCTGCTCGAGCTGCTCCAACACGCCCTGCCGGTTCGGTAGCAGGCGATCGGCGAAAAGGTAAAGAAAAGTGCCGCCTATCAGTACGACAGGGATGCCGACCCAGGCGAGCGAAAACATGGCAAGCCCGATTCCCTTCTCGCTTTGCAGCAGGCCATCCACGACCAGATTGGTACTGGTGCCGATCAAGGTACAGGTGCCACCGATGATGGCGGCATAGCTGAGCGGCAGCAGCAGCTTGGAGGGTGGCAGCCGCAGGCGCCCCGCCCACTCCTGAATGGCAGGGATGAACATGGCCACCACGGTGGTGTTGTTCATGAAGGCGCTCAAACCCGATGCCGGTAGCAAAACGCGCAGTTGCGCTTGCCGCAGGCGCTGTGGCTGACCCAGCAAGCGGTGCGCCAGCCACTGGATGGCGCCGGTTTCCTTCAGCCCGGCGGCCACGACATAAAGCACCGCGATGGTCATGACGCCAGGATTGCCGAACCCGGCCAGGGCCTCGCCGGGGGTCAGGATGCCTGAAACGACCAGAGTGGCTAGCGATGCCATGAGAATGACATCGGCAGCAATTCTAGTAAGAGCCAGCAATGCCAGCACCACCCCAATGACGCCCAACGTGGCTAACGCATCAATCGACATTTAACTTTTGAGCCACTTGGTTGCCTTGGTGCCGTTACCGTTCATGCAACGTAAACCGTCATTGCAGGGAATCGCCCCTACCGACAGCAAAATAGAGAAGCCCGGCTTCCCTCACTCGTACTGGATCGAACACATTGCGCCCATCCACTATGACGGGCGAGGCCAATTGCTGCTTCAGCCAGTCGAAATCCACGGCGCGGAAGTCTTTCCACTCCGTACAGATCGCCAGGGCATCGGCGCCTTTCACGGCCTGAATACGATCGGCCACCAGTATCAGGTCGTCACGGTCGCCATAGATGCGCCGGCATTCGCGCATCGCTTGCGGGTCGTAGGCCTGTACCTTGGCACCGGCGTCCCACAGGGCTTCCATCAGTACGCGGCTGGGAGCATCGCGCATGTCATCGGTGTCGGGCTTGAACGCCAGCCCCCATAAGCCGATGGTCTTGCCGCTCAGGTCGCCATCGAAGGCCTGCATGAGTTTGGTGAACAGGGTTTGCTTCTGGCGGCGATTGACCGTTTCAACCGCGTTGAGCAGTGCGGGCTCATACCCTGCCTGGCTGGCGGTACGCATTAGCGCCTGTACGTCCTTGGGGAAACAGGAGCCGCCATAACCGCAGCCGGGGTAGATGAACTGGTAGCCAATTCGCGGGTCCGAGCCGATGCCATGGCGCACCTGTTCCACGTCGGCGCCCAGCCTCTCGGCCAGGTTGGCAATTTCGTTCATGAAGCTGATCTTGGTCGCCAGCATGGCGTTGGCGGCATACTTGGTCAGCTCGGCGGCGCGGATGTCCATGAACATCAGTTTGTCGCGCAGCCGGTTGTAGGGGGCGTAGCACTCGCGCATCAATGCCTTGACCCGCTCGGAGTCGGTACCGACCACGATACGGGCACCTTGAGTGAAGTCCTCGATGGCGGCGCCTTCCTTGAGAAACTCGGGGTTGGAGCAGACATCGAAGTCGACCTGATGGCCGCGAGCCTCCAGGGCGTTCCTCACCTCCACGCGCACCTTGTCCGCCGTTCCCACCGGTACGGTCGACTTGTTGATGATGACCTTGTAGTCGTCAATGTGTTCGCCAATGCTCTTGGCCACGGCGAGGACGTATTGCAGATCGGCGCTGCCGTCTTCATCCGGCGGAGTGCCCACGGCGATGAACTGAAGCCTGCCGAAGGCCACTGCCTTGGCGGCTTCGGTCGTGAAGCGCAACCGCCCGGCGGCCACGTTCTGCTTGACCATGGCTTCGAGCCCCGGCTCGTAGATGGGAATCTCTCCGCGCTCCAGGCCCGCGATCTTGTCGGCATCGATGTCCATGCACATCACGTCGTGCCCGACATCGGCGAGACAGGCACCAGTCACCAGGCCCACATAGCCGGTTCCGAATACGGTAACGTTCATTGCCGTTCCTTTATGAATTCTCTTCCAGAGGTATAGTCGGGCTTGTGTTAGCCCAGAGCTTGATCGCCGTCACGCCGTGGCCAGAACGGCCTCGTCTGCTGTCGTCCCGGCGAGGTGATCGCCACCCAACGTCACCTCAAGCGAGTGCCCTGCCCCTTCGGCCCATTCCAGCAGCTTGGCCTTGGTATATCTCACAACCACTCCCTCAGGTCCGGTACCTTGCTCGACGGCTCTGAGTGAAGCACTGCTCCCACACGAATGCCGTGCGCCTTTTCAAGCCGTTCGATTGCCGGCTTGGATAGCATACCGTTACTCACGATGAATGCTTTTTCAGCCATCTGGCCAGGACCGGAGGTATCAAGAAGTTGCTTCAACTGACTGTATTCGGCTCGCTGAAAGCGTGTGTAAGCAAGCTGCTCAAACGCATGTGGGATATCGCCTGCGCCTTTAAGCTCCACTAGCACCACTACCTTCTTGTTGTGGCCCTTGAACAGGTACATGGCATCGCACTTCATGGCGTTATTCGTGAAGACACAGCCATCGAGCACTAACGCCTTTGCCTCTTCATTCGCGCGTAAGCTCAGGGAAACCTTCTTGCCTTGCTCTTCCAGCATCAAATCGGTCTTGCATACCGAATGGATGTTCCCCATCCGTACGCACTCGCAGTGACTATACGGACCTGTGTTGATCATCCATTCGATTCCATTCGATGTCGCGCATACGATCATAGAGCGCGTTGATGTCGTTGAAGTGCATCAGCAAGGTGTCATCCACCAGCCCGGTTTCCTCATCGACCAGTGAATGCTTGGCGCTGCTCTCCATCAAATAGGCACGCACATCGTCACTGGAGAGAGGCATCAAATGGTCGATTTCCTGATCCCCGGTCGCTGGTTCACCCAGTTGATGGCGCTTCAGATGGTTGTTCAACGCTTCCACGATGAAGGGGCTATGCGTCGTCAGTATGAACTGGGTGTTGCTGAAAGTGCGTAACAGGTCTGCCAATACACGGCGCTGCCATGAAGGGTGAAGGTGGAGATCCACCTCATCGATCATCACTACCGCCTCCGCACTCAGGGGATTGCTCAGGTGTGGATTGGCTAGCCCCATGCGCATGCTCAAATCGATGACTAGGCCTAGCAGGGTCTTGTATCCATCGCTGAGCTGCATCAAATCTAGCGTCTCGCCGTTGAGCGTTACGGCGAGCCTAAGAGGATTGACTTCTATATGGGGATTGCTAATGTCCGGAAACACTTGGCGGATGGCGCGACGGACGGCATCCAGCTCCTTGAGTGTCACATCGAAGCTTCGCCGTTCTTTCTGCAGGCGGCTCTCTTCGTTTTCCTTGTTGTAGAACCAGATGAATGCAGACTTGAAACTGCTGTGCGCCTCCAGCGCGTTTTCCAGGGCTTCCATGCGCGTATGGCTCTTGGGAAAACCTTTCCGTCTGAGCGGCACCTGCAGCACGGCTCGGCTCACACCGTAGTAGGCCACCATGGGTAGATCGTATTGCCCTCCAGCATTCAGGGGATCGATGACGGTGCTGTCTAGGTAGGCTTCCAGCTCCTTGAGCCCCGTGGCTTTCGGCGTAGCAGCTACCGTGGCCTTGCTCTTGTCGCGTCGCTGTATACGATCCCACTTCACGCCTGAGCGCAGGGTAAGCGCCACGCGGGTATAAGGCGCAAGTGCATTGCCCTGCTGGCGAATGTCTCCCGTTTTCCTGAATGTGATGCCCGATACTGATGGCAGATGCGTCAGTGCAGCCCCCAGGCCAATGGCAATGCCATCCAGAACGGAGGTCTTGCCGCTGCCGTTGTTACCCAGCAGCACTGTCAGGCGCCTGCCCAGCTCAATCTCGAGCTGTTCGCAGGCGCGGAAGTTCTCAAGCCTCAGGCGGTCAAGGTGCATAGGCTGTCTCGGGTAGTTTCTCGTCGTACAGGTGATCCGCCCCCAGCGTCACGCTCAACTCATGCCGTGCTCCTTCGGCCCATTCCAGCAACTTGGCCTTGAGCGCGGCCTGGGCGTGGGCGTCGCCGTGCACCAGGCGCACTTCCCTGGGCGGGTGGCGCATGCGTCGCACGAAGTTGAGCAGGTCGTGCTGGTCGGCGTGAGCCGAGTAACCGTTCACGGTTTCGATGCGGGCGCGAATGTCTATCCGCTGGCCATCCAGCACTACCCAGCCGCCTTTGGGGCCAAAGCGCTGTATGTCGCGCCCTGGGGTGCCTTGTGCCTGGTAGCCGGTAAACAGCACGCAGTGGCGTTCGTCACCCAGCATGCGCTTGAGGTAGTTGACCACCCTGCCCCCGCTGGCCATGCCACTGGCGGCGATCACCACTGCCGGCCGGCCGCTGTCGGCCAGGTATTCGATGGTACGCTCGTGGGCTTCGTGGCCTTCCACGGTGTAGAGGTTCTCGAAGCTGAGCGGGTGGCGTCCACTGCGCAGCCGCTGGTGGGCTTCGGCGTCCCACCACGGCTTGAGTTCGCGGTACACCTCGGTGAAGCGGGCGGCCAGCGGCGAATCGACGATGATCTCGAGTTCGCGCCAGCGCTCGCTTTGCGCGTTGTGTATCAGCCCTTCCAGTTCGTAGAGCAGCTCTTGGGTGCGCCCCACGCTGAAGGCGGGAACGATCACGGTGCCACCGTTTGCCAGTGCCCTGTCGATGGCGGCCTTGAGTCGTTCGCGGCGATGGCGCCTGTCTTCATGCAGGCGGTCGCCGTAGGTGCTTTCCAGCACCAGCACGTCGGCGCGATACGGCGGCTGGGGTGCCGGCAGCAGCGGTGCATGGGGGGCGCCCAGGTCACCTGAAAAGATGGTGCGCTGTTGCTTGCCACTGGACTTATCGAGCGTATCCACTTCCACGTAGGCGGAGCCGAGTATGTGGCCCGCACGCTGCAGCTTGACCCGCACCCGGTGGCGTTCGTCGTCGAGTACGGTGTGCCAGGTCTTGTAGTCCAGCGCTACCAGGCGGCCCTGCACTTCGGCCAGGAAGCGCTCGATCAGCGCACGGTCGCGGGTAAAGCCGACCTTGAGGGCATCTTCTATGACCAATGGCAGTAGCCGGGCCGAGGGCACCGAGCAGAGAATCGGCCCCGTATATCCCGCCGCCAGCAGGTAGGGCAAGCGGCCGATATGATCGATATGTACGTGGGTGACCACCAGCGCCAGCACGTCCTCCACCGGGAAGCGCACCTGGTGCTGCTCGAGGCTATCAAGACGCTCGGCATCCTGCCCTTGGAAGATGCCGCAATCGATCAGCAGTGCACGGCCCGGTGCAATCTGCAACCGATGGCAGCTACCGGTTACGCCGCTGGCAGCGCCGTGGTGGAGAATCTTCATTCTTCGTTCTTGTCGCGGTTTGTCGAACCCAGTTTCGCGAAACAGCGTCGTGCCGATGACCGGCAGCTTCACTCGGTTCGTTCCCTTACGTATGGGCTTTCGTGGCCGCTAGCCACTGTTCAGGCACGCTACCGCCCGGGGATTGTTCCGGGCGGTTCCCTGGCCCTGTCACGGAGCGATACCAGAACGGGAACGGGCCGTTGCGAAAACGCGCACGGAAAAGCACAGGGCAAGCCCCTGGCACGCCACTTCTCACGGTCCGTCGCCGAGCTGGCGCTCGACATTTCCTGAAGTACAGCATGGGTCGCTGCGCTTTCAGGCCCCCTGCCGAATATCGTTATTGGAATGGCATGATTCTACGGGACTCGGGCGCGTTGCTCTACCGCTGAGTGAATCCGAATAATGCTGAGCGGTCAGTGAGTTGTTCGCGTTTTACGAAAATATGACAGCGAAATCGCGAAAACGACTGATAAAGCGCCAAGACAACGCTAACTCAACGGCAGCGCCAAGCGGCTAGACGATGAAGGAGAGCGAGCAGGATCAGGCCGGCGGCTAGCCAGCCGAGGCCGGCAACCAAGTCGGTGAAGCCGCTTGGCACGCTATGGGGTGGACGAAAGCTCATGCCGTGCTCGGCAAGGCGTGCCACCAGGTAGGTGAGCGCCGCCACCAGGGCGAACGCGGTGCTGGAATGCCATTCGGCCAGGCGCCGGGTGACGCGCCAAGGCTCGCGGGGCGGCTTGGCGCTAGCCTTGGCGGCAGCTTTGGTGCCGGCGCCGCGCGATGCCCGGCTCGAGCCGGATTGGCGCGTGGCGCCGCTGCGCCTGGCGGGCTTGCGCTTGGCCTTGCCGCCACCCGGCAGGCCGGCGGCTACCCAGCGCAACAGGCGCGAAAGCGCCCAGCCCAGCGTGAACACGACAGACAGTACCAGGCTGCCCATCACCAGCAAGTAGGTCATTGGCGAGTATGGGTCATGGGTGAATCAGGCGATGTGGCCGAGCGTTTTCAGGGTGCGCAGCAGGTCGGCCACACTCTCCCTGGGCTGGGCGTATTCCTTCATCAATGCCTTGAGCTGCGCTTCGAACGCCTGCTGGCGTTGCTGCTGCTCTTCCGCCTCCAGCTCGGCCAGGCTGCGCACCGGCGGCCCCGTGGGAATGTCGAGACGTGAATTGGGCTTTTCCAGTTCGCGCAGCGCCTGAGCGAAGGCGTCATCGAGTTCACGAAACTTGCGCAGTTTCTCGCGCTCGTCCATCGATCGGTTGGGTTTTTGGTTTCTCATGTGTATCCGTAATTGCTCAAGTACCTGGAAGCGCTGCATGAATGGCTTCGCTTCCTTGACGGCACCCGATGGCGATAGGCCTCGAGTATACCGCCAACACCTCGAGTAGCGAAGGCCAGCCAGTGCGCTACCCTTAGAGATACGCGGGCTTACGCACAAGGAGCGTCACATCGCACCCGGCTACAATTATGCACAAACGGTCAAAATCTCTAACCAAACTTGCCTTTGCCTCCTGCCAAAGCGCATAAAGAGGTGCATAAAAACCATAAAGATCACGGGCACATGCCGCTTCCGGCACTGCCCCGGCGCCATTGAGGGCACCAGCGTTGTTATGGATGCAGCACCTCATATGCTGCGGGATCAAGCAAGGGACAGTTATGTTTAACGAGATGATGCGGGCGGAGATCTGGCTGCAGGAACATTTGGAGAGCCAGCAGGGAGTAGAAGACCTCGCCAGCCGACTCGGTTATTCGACCTCACAGGTCCGGCGCAGGTTCAAGCAGTGCTTCGGTCTGTCCCCTAGCGCCTATCGCGACACCCTGCGACTGGAAAAGGCGGCACGCCTGCTGGCGTTCACCCCCTTCCCGATACAGACCATCGCGACCCGGTGTGGCTATCAAAATCATTCTGCTTTCAGCCGCGCCTTCCAACGATACCACAACCAAACGCCGCGCCAATACCGCCAAGCGCTGCGTTTGCAGCTACATCACAATCCTTATTGCCAAGGGCATGGCGGCACGGCGCCCGAGTTCGAAATCTGCAAGGCGCCTGTGCGCTACGCTCTGGCGACACGCTTATACCGTAAGGATAACCATCGTTCTTTCGGCGTATTGCGCGAATGGACCCAACATGCCAAAGGCGTGGAGAGCCTGCCGGAACGCCTACGGCAGGGGCGCACCATTGCCTTGATGCATAACACGCCTCTACCTAGCGATGTGGAACGGATCGATGTCGGTCCGCTGATCGAGCAGCACGAAGCGCCGGGAATTGCCATTCCCGCCTCCTTTCGCTTGCTGAAACTCCCCGCCCAGCAGCACGCTTGTGTCAAACTGCAAGCACTGGAGGAGATTCCGGATGTCATACAATTCCTCGTTTGCGAGGGATTGCCGGATAAGAAGCTTCATGCCAGCGGGGATGCCGTTCAGGTGGAATGGGACGAAACCGGCATTATGATCAGACTGCCCATTCACCAGGCCTGATGAGGCCAGACAAGTGGGCTCACGCGTATGGCGCGAGCCCACAGTCCTAATTAGGGTTCGACCCTCTAATCAGAATTCCACGTGCATCAGGATTCGACGCGAACCAGCCAGCCTTCTACGGTGTCGGAGCCGTGCTCGTCCTTCCATGCCTTGAGCGTCTTGTGGTTGCCGCCGCGGGTTTCCACCACTTCGCCGGTCTTCGGATTCTTGTAGATCTTCAGCTTGCGCTTGCGGCGCCCGGTGCTGGAAGAAGCCGCGGACTTGGCCTGCGCTGACTTGCCGCCCTGCGGCTCCAGCAGGCCGATAACATCGGCTGAGCTCTTGTTGAACTCGCGCATGAGGGCTTCGAGCTTATCCTTGAATTCCAGTTCGGCCTTCAGGCGCTCGTCGTTCTGCAGCCGCTCCATTTCAGCCTGAAGCTGCTTGAGCTGCTGTTCTTTCTGCATGAATTCGCTGAGAAGAGACATGTGCACGGTCCTTGCTTCTAAATGGGAGGTTTATGGGATGCCGCTTATAAATACAACAACCCGACCGAAATGACAACACTTCGATCTAGTTTTAGCCGACTCGAACGGAGTGAGTCAAATACGCGTGCAGTTAAGAGGCACTTGGTGTCAAAAAAACCTGCGTATAGGCGAGAACCAATTGCTCGCATCTTTTAAGCACGGCACGCCCCTCATAAACTGAAACATCACAATTTGTCAATTGCATGAGTCATATTTTTACTCTTCGTGCGCCCGGGTTGCACCATGCCGAAGTGCAACTAGCAAGCCTCGAGGCTACACCAGTGAATCAGATATTTCTAATGAAGCAATTTGTAAGCCCCCGGAGCTTTGTTACACTGCAAGGGAAGCGATGAGCGATACGACGAAAGGGACGTCAATGTATTTGTTCCATAACTTCAAGGAACGCAATGACTTATGCGACGAGGACAAGCGCCTGTTCGCCACCTGCACCGGCCCCGCACGGGAGGTGCGGAAAGGTAGCCACTTGGCTCGCGAAGGCGAACCGCTCGAGTGCCTGCACCTGATCGAGAAAGGCTGGGCCTGTCGCTACAAGATGCTGCCCGACGGCAGCGAGCCCATTACTTCGCTGCTGTTGCCTGGCGATCTCAGCGATAGCGGCATGGCCTGCATACCAGGATGGATTTTTCGATCAAGGCCCTGACACCGCTCCGCTTCACTACCATCAATCCGGAAAGCGCCGAGCGGCTGTTCAAACGCCCAAGAATACTGCGTTTGTTCAAGGCCTCGGGCCACATGAGCCATAACGTGGCCTTGAACTGGATCATCAACGTTTCGGCGCGCAGTGCCGAGGGGCGCATCGCCAACCTGTTGTGCGAATGCTATGCCCGCTCCCATGCGGCCGGGCTGACCTATAAAGGCCGCTATTTCTTCCCGCTCACGCAGTTGGAAATTTCCGACGTGCTGGGGCTTTCCAGCGTGCATGTCAGCCGCTCGATCAGCAAGATCAAGCGCAAGGGACTGATCGAGAACTGCGATAACAGGCAAATTCGCATCATGAATTGGAGCGGCCTGGCCACACTGGGCGGTTTCAGGCAGGAAAACATGGAGTTTCTTTCCTGACGTCGCACCACCGGTAAAATGCAGGCTGGCCGGTGCGATGCCCCTTGGGCCAGGCCTCTCCTGATATCACCAATTTTTTTACAAGACATGCAAATCTGTTGATCGGGGTCAGTTTTCCCCGGCGCGCGGAGGTAGCCACTCGAGCCCACCCCACTTCCATGGGGGCGGGCTCTGGTTCAGTATCCGGCTCAGAAAATGTCGCGCAGAATCTCGTAGATGATGGCGTTGGCGACGTCCACCAGCACGACATCCGGCCCAACCCGACGCCACTCATAACCGTCGTAGCGCGGCAAGTCACGCAGAATGCGCTCGTCAAGCTGCTTGGCGATACCGGGAGGTAGCGGCTTGCCGCGCTCCAGGTTCATGCGTATGCCAGGCGGCAGGCTCTCGCGGCTGCGGTCTATCTCGACCCAGTCGCGCCGCTCGATCAACAGGCGGCGGATCTCGCGCTCGTCGATACGCGGGCCATCGACGATGATGCGGCGCTCGTCTCGCCTGTCGTCATGCCACTCGTCGCTTCCCCTCGCCCCGCGTCCGGGCTCGTGATCGGCGCCTCGTCCGGGCTGGCCCGGCACTGCCTGCTGGGCTTGCCCTCTCGCCTGGCCCTGGCCCTGACTTTGCCCCTGCTGCTGTTCTGGCCCTTGCCCCTGGCCGCGGTTCTCGCCCGGCTGCGCCTGGGCATGAGTCGCGGTCAGAATCAGCACTGCCAGGCTCGGCAGCAGAATTCGCTTGGCATGACGCATGGTGGCACTCCTTGCAGGTTGGCTGTCATCTTGAGCCTAGGAGATGAATACGCAATGAGCGTGCAACGAAACGGCATGTTCCGGCACACTTTGTCACATTGATTGCGAATTTTTCTTAAGTTTCTCCCGCACTCGCCGATGTCAATCAAATCGATTGACTCACAGGAGATCGTCATGCACCCCAGTGGCAAGAGAGTGCTCGCCCTGTTGGTTCTCTCACTGGCGCCGCTCGTCTCCCTACCGGCCTACGGCGACACCGCTTATCACGAGGCCATTGCCAAAGGATACGACATGGGCTGGGCGTGCTATGAGAGTTCGCGGCACAGCGAGCGATGGACTGTGGAATGTCAGGTCTTTCTCGCTTATGCCGAGCATGGTATCGACGCGGAGATAGCGGAATTCAGACAGGGGCTGAGACAAGCGGGAGTGTGGTTCCTGCTGGAACAGAACGGCAACCGAATGCAGGAGAGCGCCGACAAGGCCCGGGATATCTCCTATCTGCTGCTTTATGCCAAAACACTACGCAACCAGCATGTCACGGCCTGGAAATCGCACTGCCACAACAGTGGCTGTATGGTGCCGTTTCGCATTGAGTAGCTGCCCTGCAAGCGACAATGCTCTGCTTCAGATATCGACGGAAATACCCTTCGCGCCCAGGAGCCACTGCATCGGCGGAAATCGTCGACCCTAGAGCGATACTTGCTGGATCAGCGGGAGACCAGTTCGTACATGCCGAGTCTACCGGATAGGCAGGGGGCGTGCTTCCAATGAAAAGTTCGGCTGCCGCAGCATTGGCATAAGACCGCACTTCCACTTCGCAAGCATTGTTTGCCGCTCGTTGCGTATAGCTCTGATACTGCGGAATCGCGACCGTCATCAATATTCCGATGATAGCCACCACGATCAGCAGCTCGATGAGCGTGAAACCGCCCTGCCTTCGCTTGGCGGCCACTTCCTGCTGCGACATCTTCTCCATCATGCCTTGTCAACACCTTTCCTTGTGGCCCCATGAGCCTTGTCGCGTACATTAGATGACTCAGCCCACGCCTCGCAAGCCGTTCCTACGTAGGCATGAAAGCTGTCTCATCATAAACGACCAGTACGTTAATACCAGTTGGAGTGGCGTTGGCCAGCGCGTCGTGCCGTACCTTGGCCAGGGGGCTAGAATGCCTGGTAGATTTTCGCCAAATACCCTTGCGGGCCTGATACCTGGGGCGCCATGAACGACTATCGAACGGTACCGCTGGGTGCCCACGAGCCAGCCAGCGCAGATACCGCTCAACGACATGCCGCCAGCCTCGAGGGGCTGCGTGGCTTCCCCCAGCGGCTGGTGGAGCATGGGTTGCTCTCACCCGCGGCGGTACGGCGGGCAGAGCACGAGGCGCGCGAAGCCGAGACCAGCCTGCTGGAGCATGTGATCGCGACAGGCCTCGTCACGGCCCGTCAAGGGACGCTGTGTGCCGCGTGGGAGTATGGCCTGCCGCTGGTCGATCTGGACGCACTGCGTTTGGCGAGCCTGCCCGCCGCCAGCGAGTATCCCCATGCGCTGCTACGCAAGCTGTGCGCGGTGCCGCTTGCCCGCCGTGGGCATCGGCTCACGGTGGCGGTGCCCTATCCCTCCACCCTGGTGCGACTCGACGAGCTGCGTTTCGCCACCGGCCTGGGTATCGAGGCCGTATTATGCCCAGTGGACCAGTTGATGCCGGTGCTGGAGGCTTACCTGGCGCAGCACGACACCGACATGATGAATGAGCTAGCGGGAGTAGACGCTGCCATCAGCGAGCTGGAATTCGAGGGCGGGGAAGATATCGGCAAGGAAGCGGCAGACGCCGTTACCAGCGGTACCGACGACGCCCCGGTCGTCAAGTTCGTGAACAAGATCCTGCTCGATGCTATTCGCCGTGGCGCTTCGGACATTCATTTCGAACCTTACGAAACCAGCTACCGGTGCGCATGCGCGTGGACGGCATGTTGATGGAGGCGGCGCACCCGCCGTTTGCCATGCGCTCACGCATTGCCGCGCGCTTGAAGGTAATGGCGCGGCTAGACATTTCCGAGCGCCGCCTGCCGCAGGATGGCGCGATCAAGCTCAAGGTTTCCAAGTCGCGCTCGATCGATCTTCGCGTGAACTCGCTGCCCACCGTGTACGGCGAGAAGATCGTGTTGCGTATTCTCGATCCCAGCTCGGCGCAGATCGGTATCGATGCACTGGGCTTTACGCCGAAACAGCGCGCGCTCTACGAGAGCGTACTGGACCACCCCCAGGGCATGATCCTGGTGACCGGCCCCACTGGCAGCGGTAAGACGGTCACTCTCTATACCGGCCTGAACCTCCTCAACGAGGTACAGCGCAATATCTGTACCGCCGAGGACCCGGTGGAAATAAAGGTGCCGGGAGTCAATCAGGTCAATGTGCTGCCCAAGATCGGCCTGGATTTCGCCAGCGCGCTGCGCGCCTTCCTGCGCCAGGACCCAGACGTGGTGATGGTAGGCGAGATCCGCGACCTGGAGACCGCCGAGATCGCGGTGAAGGCGGCACAAACCGGCCACCTGGTGCTGTCCACGGTACACACCAATTCCGCCGCGGAGACCCTGACGCGCCTGGCCAACATGGGCGTGCCGCCCTTCAACATTGCCAGTTCGGTGAGCTTGATCATCGCTCAACGCTTGGCGCGGCGGCTGTGCAAGCACTGCCGCCAGGAGACGCAGCTGCCCCGCGAGGCGCTGTTGCAGGAGGGCTTTACGGCACAGGAAGTGGATAGCGCCACTGTCTTCGAGGCGGTAGGCTGCAAGCAGTGCACCCATGGCTACCAGGGCCGCGTGGGGATCTACGAGGTGGTGCCGATCAGCAGCGCCATGAGCCAACTGATCATGCGTAACGGTAACTCCATGGACTTCGATCGCCTGGCGCGCGAGGAGGGCCACCCGGATCTACGCCGCAGCGGCCTGCTGAAGGTAATGCAGGGGATTACAAGCCTGACCGAGGTCAACAGAGTCACAAAAGATTAGCCCTAAGCGAGCGAATCGCTCGGCAACCTCTTGGTCCGCGCGATAATGAATGGGAAAGACTGAATAAGTCACTTCGCAGGGAATTTATGGCAACGAGATCGGCGAGAGCGCCAAGGAAGCTGAAACTGTACCGCTGGCGTTGGACGGGCAAGGGTCCCGGAGGGCGGCAGGTGAGCGGCGAAATCGTAGCCGCCAGGAAATACGAGGTGGAACGCGAGCTGGCCCGCCAGAACATCATCGTCAAGACCGTGCGGCGCAAGGGTAGGTTTGGCGGTGGCATGGGCACCATAACGCCACGGGACGTCATGCTGTTCGCTCGCCAGATGGCGACGATGATCCGCGCCGGGGTACCGGTGTTGCAGGCCTTTCAGGTGGTAGCCGAGAGCATTCGCAAGCCGGCCATGAGCGCGGTGGTGCAGCAGATGATGAATGAAGTGGCCGCCGCGCTCGAGTTTTTCCCAGGCGCTGCGCAACCATCCCGAGCACTTCGACAGGCTGTTCTGCAATCTGGTGGAAGCCGGCGAGAGTTCCGGCTCGCTCGACCGCATGCTCGACCGGATCGCCACTTACAAGGAGAAGGTGGAATCGCTCAAGAGCCGGGTGAAGAAGGCGTTGTGGTACCCCATCGCCGTGATCCTGGTAGGCATCGGCGTGACGGCACTGCTGCTGATCAAGGTGGTACCCAGTTCGAGAGCCTGTTCAACGGCTTCGGCGCCGAGCTGCCGGCGATGACTCGCATGACCATCGCCCTTTCCGAATTCGCCCAGCAGTATTGGCTGTGGGGCCTGGGCGGCATAATCACCTTCGTGTGCCTGATACGCCAGGGCATCAAGCGCTCACCGGCCTTTGCCTACCGCGTGCATGCGTTCCTGCTCAGGTTGCCGGTCCTCGGCGATATCTTCGACAAGTCCGCCGTGGCGCGCTATTCCCGCACCCTGGCCACGACCTACGGTGCCGGCGTCCCTATGCTTGAAGCGCTGGACATAGCCGCCGGGGCGACCGGCAACCTGGTCTACGAGCGCGCCACGCGCCAGGTGCGCGAGGATGTGGCCACCGGTCAGCAGCTCCACTTCGCCATGCGCCTGACGGAGCGCTTCCCGGCGCTGGCGGTGCAGATGGTGGGCATCGGTGAGGAATCCGGCTCGCTGGACGCCATGCTCAACCGCGTGGCCGACTATTACGAGGAAGAGGTCGATAACAAGGTCGACGCGTTGACCTCACTGCTCGAACCGCTGATCATCGTGGTACTCGGCGTGCTGGTCGGCGCCTGGTGGTCTCCATGTACCTGCCGATCTTCGAGCTGGGTACGGTGCTGTGAGGTATTCCTTTGTTGCTTGACCTACCCCCCGCCTTCTTTGGCCACTGGCAGCCCTGCTGGGCCTTTGCCTGGGCAGCTTCCTCAACGTGTGATCGTGCGCCTGCCGTCATGTTGATGCTTGGCTGGCGGGCCGAGGCCCGCGAGGCGCTGAGCTGCCGGAGGAGGAGTCGCCCCGCTTCAATCTGCTGGTGCCGCGCTCGATCTGCCCCCGCTGCGAGGCGCCGATTGCCTGGCACGACAACCTGCCGTCATCGGCTGGTTCAAGCGTCGCGGCCGTTGCGCCACTTGCGCGACGCGCATCAGTCTACAGTACCCACTGGTGGAGCTGACCGGCGCGGGCCTGACGTTGGCCGTGGTGGCGCTGTACGGCGTGACTTGGCAAGGCGTGTTCATTCTTGCCGCCTGCCTGGCGCTGCTGGCACTCGCTGTGATTGACCTGCGCACCCAACTGCTGCCGGACGTGGTGACCTTGCCGCTGCTGTGGGCCGGCCTGCTCTACCAGTTGCTGTTCCAGCCGCTGATGTTGCCAGCGCCGTCATTGGCGCCATGGCAGGCTACCTCGCCCTGTGGAGCGTCTATTGGCTGTTCAAGTTGGTGACCGGCAAGGAGGGCATGGGCTACGGTGATTTCAAGCTGCTGGCGGCGCTGGGCGCCTGGCTGGGCTGGCAATACCTGCCGTTGGTGCTGATTTTTTCCGCCGGCGCCGGTGCTCTCGTCGGCATTCTGGTGCAGCTCGCCCTGCCCCGCCTGCGCGGCGCCCCCATGCCCTTCGCCCCTTTTCTGGCCATATCGGGATGGATAGCATTGCTCGTGGGCGAGCCGTTGATGGCCATTTATGTCGGCATGACACTCTGAGTGAGGGCTTGTGAGGGAGAACCTGCTTTGATCGTTGGCGTAACCGGCGGTATCGCTTCCGGCAAGAGTACCGTGGCGCGGGCCTTCGCGGCGCTGGCGTGCCTTGGGTGGATGCCGATGACGTGGCTCGCGAAGTGGTCGAGCCCGGCGAGCCGGCGCTGGCCGAGATCGCCGAGCGCTTCGGCGTGCGGATTCTGCAGGCTGACGGTAGCCTGAACCGCCGCGCCCTGCGCGAGATCGTGTTTGCCGAGCCAAGCGAGCGGTTATGGCTCGAGTCGGTGACCCACCAACGCATTCGCGAGCGCATCATCGCCCATCTGGAACGGCTCCAGAACGAGGGCGCGCCTTACGTGCTGCTGGTCTCGCCGCTGCTGTTCGAATCGGGCCAGAGCGAGATGGTGGACCGCTGCCTGGTGATCGACGTGCCGGAGAGCGTGCAGATCGCCCGTACCGCCTCCGTGATGACGTGGACGAACGACAGGCCCGCGCCATCGTTGCCGCCCAGATGCCGCGCAGCGAACGCCTGGCCCGCGCCGACGATGTGATCGACAACAGCGGAAGCGAGGAGCATCTCGCCGCCCAGGTCGCCGAACTGGACCGACGCTATCGAGAGATGGCCGAGAGCCGCTAGAATGAGTGGAAAGCCACCAACCGCATTGGATTCATGAGCCAACACGACCAACGTCCCCTGACCGTCGCCTGCCCGCAATGCCAGAAAAAGGTGGTGTGGAGCGAGAAGAATCCCTACCGCCCTTTTTGTAGCGAGCGCTGCAAGCTGATCGACCTGGGCGCCTGGGCCGATGAATCGCACCGCATTGCCGGGGAGCCGGCGCTCGACGAGACCAACATCGACGAGTGGCTGGCCCGCGCCGAGCGAGGCGACGAGCGGTGACCCTGGCCCCGGCGCCGACCTATCGGCTGCTGGCCGAACTCGAACTCGCCTTCGACAGGCTGATCGAGAGTACCGAAGCCTTGCTCGAAGCTTACGCGGCCTCGCCCTCCGAGCCTGGGCCTTTCAGGCCGAGGCCAGCACCGAGTGGCTGCGTCGCGCCCTGCTCGATTTCTGGTACACCGATGGACAGGATGGTCGCGCCACCCGCAGCCATGTGGGCTTGATTGCCGCCGATGACATACTCATGGCGCGGGTAGCCGAGGTGAATGCGACCAAGGCGAGTTCGCCAAGCGGCTTGCGCGCATCAAGGCCGAGCATCCACCGCTGCTGGCCGAGGCCAAGGCGGTACTGCCCTTCCGCCACCCACAGCTGCACGACCATCTACGCGGCAGCGGCCTGGCCCGGCTGCACCTGAAGCAGTGCTGGCGGGCCGTTCCCGTGGCCGAAGCGCCGGTCGCCCGGGTACGCCTGGCCTGGTACTCCAGCGGCCGCTCGATCAAGCGGCTCACGGTGCGCGAGGTGGAGAAGAAGCTGCTGGCATTGGACAGCGATGCCCTCACGTTCGCATTCAGCTGCGCAAGCTGGCCGCCCTGCCCTCGAGCGAACCGTTGGCCCAGGTGCAGCGCCAGGCGCCGTTGATGCGCGCCAACCTGTTCTACTGCGAGCCGTTGGAAGATGGCCGCACCCGCCGCGCCATGAACGTGGCGCTGCCGCTGTTCCTGCCCGCGCCACGCGGGCGCCTGCCCGACCACAACCAGCCCCCGGCCGCGCCGCCGCAGAGCCGTACCCGGGCACGCCGTAGCGACGAGAAGCTCGAAGATACCCCCTACCTGCCGTCGCTCAGAATTTACCGCTATCGCTAATGCACGCCCTGGCGTGCCCTAGCCTGCCTGCCGTGCTTGGTGTTCCAACTCTGCGACCAGCGCGGGCTGGAGCTTCAGTGCCTTGGCCAACTGGTCGAGCCAGGCGCGTTCCATGGGATTCTGCTCGTCGATCACCGCCACGCTGATCAGGTACATCTCGCGCGCGGCCTGGGGCGAATCGGCCTGGCGCGCCAGCGCCTCGGCATCCAGCGGGGCGCTGAGCTGTTGCTCGACCCAGCGATGGAGTTCATCGTCGGCCCCCAGGGCATCGATCTGCTGGGCAATGAGTTCGCGCTCCTGCGCATCGATATGGCCGTCGGCGCGGGCCGCCATGATCATTGCCTGCAGCAGTTCGAGGCTGCGGCGCTCCTGGTACTCGCCTTCCAGCTCCTCGACTCGCTCGCCTTCGGCACCGCTGCCTGCCGGCTGGCCAACCGCTCCTTGTGAGTTCTGTGAGTTCTGCCAGGCTTTCCAGGCCAGCACGCCGACCGCGGCGATGGCCCCGTACTTGAGTGCCTTGCCACCGAGCTTGCGCCCACGCTTGGAGCCGACCAGCAGCCCCATGGCCCCTCCTCCCAGCAGGCTCTTCATATCCAGGTTCAGGCCGTTGCCGCCGGGCGAAGCCTGGCCCGGCGAGCCGCCTCCCAACTGGCGGGATAGGCCATCGAGCATGCCCTTGACATCCACACCGCCACTATTCCTGTTACCGCCCTGGCCACCGGCCTGCTGCATCAGCTGCTGCAAGATCTTGCTGGCGTTCATCGCGTGCTCACTCCTCTTCGCCCATCCGGGCTTCGTACCAGTCGAGCGCCTGTTCCATGCGGTCGTAGCCCCAGAACGGCTCGTCACCGGCCATGAAGAACGGCGCGCCGAATATATCCAGTGCCTGCGCCCGCTCCGTGGCTTCGCGCAGCGACGCTTTGACCTCGGCTGCTGGCTCTGTTTCAGCAGCACTTCGGCGTCGAGGTTGACCTCCGCCAGGCAGTTGGCAATGACCTGGGGATCGGCGATGTCCTCGTCGTGCTCGAAGTTGGCGCGGAACACGCTGCGTACGAAGGCCGGTACCCACGGTTCTTCCGCATGCCAGTTGGCGATACGCGCCGCCAGCAGGCCGTTGCGCGGGAACTGCGAGGGTCGCCGGAAGCGAATGCCGTCGCGCTCGCAGATCCGTTCGATGTCGCGCCACATGTAGCGCCCCTTGGCCGGGTAGAGCTTGAAGGGCGTGTCGTTCAGCCCTGGGCCTGGAAGATCGGCCCCAACAGGAAGGGCTGCCAGCGCACTTCGATGTCTCGCTCGGCCGCCAGATGCTCGAGCCGCATGGCGGCCGGATAGGAGTAGGTGCTGGCGAATTCGAACCAGAAGGTAAAGGTCATGATGTCGTCTCTTTGCAAACCATGGTTGAAAGCCGCTATCCCTTGGGGCCCTGGGCCGCGTGCAATGCCAATCCGAGCGCCACACCGATACCAATGCCGAGCGGAAGGTTTCCCAGCATACTGCCAATAGCGCTCCCCAGCGCAATCCCTATTGCTATCCATATTGCCATTTAGGTCTCCGTGCCGAGCGAGCAACCGCGCCCATGACCTGGATCATGCAGTATCGAACTTACTTCGCCATACTGAGTGTATTAGCAAATAAGGAGAATGGCGGGTGAAGCCACTGGACGTCACGCAGGTCTATCGCGCCTGCCCGAGGATACCTTCGATTTCGAGGTCACCAGCGAGCTCGAATCGCTGGACATGCTCAGCGGTCACACCCGGGCCCGCGATGCGCTGGACTTCGGCACTTCCATGCGCAGCGAGGGTTTCAACCTCTATGTGCTGGGACACCCCGGCCACGGCAAGCACCAGTTGGTGGGACGCTTCCTGGCCGAGCGCTCGCGCAGCGAGCCCACGCCGCCGGACATCGCCTACCGCTACAATTTCGAGGACCCATCGCAGCCGCTGCACTTGCTGCTGCCCAACGGCATGGGCCGCATGCTGCGCACCGATCTCGAGCTGCTGGCCGAGGAGCTGCGTTCGGCCATTCCCGCCGTGTTCGAGGGCGACGAATATCAGAACCGTTTGCACGAGCTGAAGCAGGCCATGGGCGAACGCCAGCGCGACAACGTCGAGGCGGTACGACGCGAGGCGCGCGAGCACGACATACTGCTGCTCTCCACGCCCAACGGCTTCACGTTTGCCCCGGCCACCGCGGATGACAAGATGATGACGCCCGAGGAGTTCGAGCAGCTCGAGAGGGACGAGCGCGAGCGCATCGAGGGCACGGTACAGGTACTGCAGAAGAAGCTGGCCCAGGCCATTCGCCGCATGCCTCGCCTGGCGAAGCAGTTGCGCGAACAGATCACCGCGCTCAACCAGGAGATGCTGCAAACGGCCATCGAAGCGCCGCTGGCCGAGCTGGAAGAGCGCTACACCGACCACGACGGCATACAAGATCATCTAGGCGCGATACGCGAGGCAATGGTGCTGCACGTCGATTCGTTCATTGCCGACGAACCCGAGATGCCGCCCGAGGCGATTTTCAGCCGCTTTCAAATCAACCTGATCGTCGACAACACCGACTGCGAGGGAGCCCCCGTCATCTATCTCGACCTGCCGACGCACCAGCACCTGGTCGGCCGGATCGAGCATCACGTTCACAACGGTACCTTGCTGACCGATTATTCGCTGATTCGGGCCGGTGGCCTGCATCGCGCCAACGGCGGCTACCTGGTGGTGGACGTGCGCGCCCTGCTGATGCATGCCGGCGCCTGGGAGACGCTCAAGCGCGTGCTGCGTGCCGGCGAGATTCGCACCGAGTCGCTGGAGCAGGCCTATGGCCTGATCAGCACCACTACGCTGGAGCCCGAGCCGGTGCCGCTGGATCTCAAGGTCGTGCTGCTCGGCGAGCGGCTGTTCTATTACCTGCTGTGCGAGAACGATCCCGACTTCCTCGAGCTGTTCAAGGTGCAGGCCGATCTGGAGGATGAGCTGGAACGCAACCACGGCAACCAGCCGCTGTATGCCCGCATGGTGGCCACCCTGGCACGGGAGTCGGCCTTGCGCCCGCTGGATCGCAGCGCCGTAGCGGCGGTGATCGAGCGGGCCAGCCGCCTGGCCGACGACCAGAGCAAGCTCACCGCACGCCACCGGCCTTAAGCGACCTGCTGGAAGAAGCCGACCACTGGGCCGAGCGCGAAGACGCCAAGGTGATCACCCGCGCTCATGTCGACAAGGCGATAGCGCAGCAGCTGTGGCGCGCCAGCCGCATCCACGAGCGCAGCCACGAGGCCATTGCCCGCGGCACCGTGGCGATTCAGCTCGAAGGGGCGGTTGTCGGGCAGGTCAATGGGCTCTCGGTGATGAGCCTGGGCGACTATGCCTTCGGCCAACCCACCCGTATCACGGCCACTGCTAGGCCCGGCCCCGGCCATGTGGTGGATATCGAGCGCGAGGCACGCCTGGGCGGTCGTATCCACTCCAAGGCGGTGATGATCCTGTCACGCTGCCTGGCCAGCCGTTATGCCCCGGATACGCCGCTTTCGCTCTCCGCCAGCCTGGCCTTCGAGCAGTCCTATGGCGGAATTGAGGGCGATAGCGCCTCGGTGGCGGAAGCGTGCGTGTTGATTTCGGCCATTGCCCAGGCGGGCATCGACCAACGCCTGGCGGTCACCGGCTCCATCGACCAACATGGCCGCGTGCAGGCCGTGGGGGGCGTCAACGAGAAGATCGAGGGCTTTTTCGACATCTGCCAGGCACGGGGCGGCGCAAAGGGGCATGGCGTGCTACTGCCGGCCACCAACGTGGAGCACCTGATGCTCAAGCGCGAGGTTCGCGATGCCATTGCCGCCGGTGACTTCCGGGTCTATGCCATCGCACACCTGGACGAAGCGCTGGAGCTGCTCACCGGACTCACGCCAGGCGAACGGAACGCACAAGGGGACTATCCTGCCGGCAGTCTCAATGCCCGCGTGGTCGAGCGTCTGGAGACGTTCCACCAGGCGGTGAAGAAGAGCCGGGGCTCCGAACGGGACAGCGGCAAGCAGAGCGATGAGGCAAACGGGGGCCCAGGCGACGAGGAGCGTAGCGATGACGACTGACGATGCCCTGCCCGGCGGCTCGCCGACACCGGCACTGGATGTGGCGCGGGTGCTGGCCCTTCTCGACGCCTCGCGCCATAGCCTGGCCGCTCTGGCCGCGGCGGTGGATCTGGCCAGCCAGCGCCATGCCGAACTGGTGGCGCTGTACGTGGAAGACATCGACCTGTTGCGCTGCGCCACCTTTCCCTTCTCCTGTGAAATCGGCGCTCAATCGGGGCTGACACGGCCGCTCACGTCGGCATCGCTGGAAGCCAGCATCGCCCTTCAGCTTCAGCGCGTGCAACAGGCCCTGGCAACCGCGGTGGCCGGACGCGACCTGCACCACCGGCTCGAGGTCAGCCGCGGCCAGATAGCCGCCGAGGCGCTGACCAAGGCCGAGCCCGGCGACGTGCTGGTACTCGGCAAGGCCGGCACCAGCGAGCGCTGGGGAAACCGGCTCGGCTCCACCAGCCGCCGCCTGATCCTGGAGGCTCCCTGCACGGTGCTGCTGTGGGACGAACGACACCCTTTCCGGCGTGGCCCACTACGCTGGCTGGACACCCGTGGCAATGACCCTGCACAGAATCCAGCCATCCCCACGATCCCTCAGTGGCTGGCGGCGCTGTTCGATGAGGCTGCCCCGTTGTCTGCTCGCCATGCCGGCGAGCTGGAGAACCTGCTGGCTCATGCCGATGCCGGCGGCCTGCTGCTGCACCGAGGCGAGCTGGAAAGCCTGTTGAGGGAAGACGAGGAAGTGATCGCCAGGGTGCCGTTGCCGATCCTCGTCATTCCCTGACGGTAAGCGATGGCCTAGAACTCGCGGCCCTGCTCCACCCTCCTCCTCATCCACGCCCCGACCAGCAGCAACAGGGCCAGGGCGAACAGCGGCAGCAGGATGTCGAAGGTGAAGGCATCGTCTTCACGACTGACTGCCTGCAATCCACTATGAATGGCACTGGCGTAGACGGCCCATTTGATCCCCAAGCCAAGGGCGGCGGCGACAATGAAGGTGCCGAGCGGGAGCCGGCACAGGCCGGCGGCGTAATTGATCACCGAGTGCGGGAAGCCGGGCAGCACACGCAGGGCGCATTGAGTCAGCAGGTCGCTGCGTACCGTGAGCATCTCCATGATCTTGCGCGTCAGCCCCTTGGGGTTCCAGCGCTCGCCGACCCGAGCCGCCAGGTGGTAGGCACCCAAGGCACCGCTGACGCTGCCGAGGATCAGCATTGGCGTAGCGATGTGGGGCGGATAGAAGGGAGCGATGAGCCATAACCCGATGCTACCCGGCAGGCCGATGGCCAGGGTGATGGCCATGGTCAGCATGACGCCGATGACGACCAGCGGATGATGCGAGGTTTCCTCGACCCAATGGCGCACGGCCGAAAGGTCCGGTGAGTGCCAGAACCACACATAGGCGGCCATGGTCGCACTGGCGCCGAGGGCAACCCAGCGCCAGTGCCGGCGAAGTGACGAGTCGTTCGGCATTGGCAATCATCCGTCAGGTTTGCAGCAATGTTGCCATGCCGGATCATTCAGGTCACTTTTCGCCCGCTCAGGCGCCGAATTCACCTTCCTTGTCGGCGGGCTCGGCGGACGGCAGCTCCTTGCCGGGTTCCTGTGGCGTATCCTGCAGCCGCGGCATGGCGGCAACGCGCAAGTCGATGTAACGCAGCAGCCCGAGCTGGACGAACAACACGGCCAGGCACCACATGAACCCCTTGATCACGCTCACGGTCGTATACCTCGATTCGTACGAGCTGAGGCCGATGCGGCCTCGTCGAGTCGAGTGTAGTCCTGGCCGTGAAAAAAAGATAGATAGGCTGCTAATAGAGCAGCCTCCTGCACGTCTCGTTGAGCGAGAAGCCTGCTACAGCCTGGCTTCCACCCGCTCCAGGATCTGCCGGCTCACCTTATTTACCAGGGGTTTGGCGGCCTTGTTCACGGCTTTCTCGACCAGGCGGTTGCGAATGGTGTAGGTCAGCGTAAAGGAGACCTCCGTGCCCTCCTCCACCGGGCTGAGCCGATAGCAGCCCTGGTTGTGCACACCGTCCAGCGACTCCCAGGCCAGGACTTCGGGCGGCTGATGCTCGGTAATGGCCACCTCGAAGGTCCAGTCCATGCCGACGGCGTGCACGTGCCAGCGATAGCGTTCGTCACCCAGCGGCTCGATCGCCTTGATCAGGTCGGAGTAGTCGACGAAGTCCTCGACCCGCTCCAGCAGGGCATAGACCCGTTCCGGCGGGGCCTTGAGAATTGCACTGTGTTCGATCGTGGCCATGCGGTTCCCTATGCTGCTCTACAACGCTAAAATGCTCCACCTTCACATTGCAGGGTACCCGTCCTGCTACATGTTAGCTAACGAGAATAGCTAATCTTTGCTTACGCACGCGTTTGTTCGGATGCACTCGGCAAATCGCCGAGCGAGATGAAGCGCTAGGCATTTTTATTTCAAGAGGTTCTGCATGACCACACCCAAGGTCGGTTTCGTCTCACTTGGCTGCCCCAAGGCCCTGGTGGATTCCGAGCGCATCCTGACTCAGCTGCGCACGGACGGCTACGAGATCGTGCCCAGCTATGACGATGCCGACGTGGTGGTGGTCAACACCTGCGGTTTCATCGACAGCGCCAAGGCCGAGTCGCTGGATGCCATTGGCGAGGCTATCGCCGAGAACGGTAAAGTGATCGTCACCGGCTGCATGGGTGTGGACGAGAGTGCAATTCGCGACGTCCACCCCAGCGTGCTGGCCGTTACCGGCCCGCAGCAGTACGAGCGCGTAGTGGGCGCCGTGCACGAAGCCGCCCCGCACCAGCACCGGCACGACCCTCATATCGACCTGGTGCCCGCCCAAGGCGTGAAGCTCACCCCGCGCCATTACGCTTACCTGAAGATCTCCGAAGGCTGCAACCATAGCTGCAGCTTCTGCATCATCCCCTCCATGCGCGGCAAGCTGGTCAGCCGCCCGGTGGGCGACGTACTGCGCGAAGCCGAGGGACTGGCCAAGGCGGGCGTGAAGGAGCTGCTGGTGATCTCCCAGGACACCAGCGCCTATGGCGTGGACCTGCGCTACGCCCCCAGTGAATGGCGCGGCCGCGAGGTCAAGACGCGCCTCACCGAGCTGTGCGAGGCGCTCTCGGAGCTGGGCATTCGCGTGCGGCTGCACTACGTGTACCCCTACCCCCACGTGGATGAGCTGATTCCGCTGATGGCCGAGGGCAAGATCCTGCCCTACCTGGACATTCCCTTCCAGCACGCCAGCCCCAAGGTGCTCAAGGCGATGAAGCGCCCTGCCTTCGAGGACAAGACGCTCGCCCGCATCAAGCGCTGGCGTGAGCTGTGTCCCGAGCTGACCATTCGCTCCACCTTCATCGTCGGCTTCCCCGGCGAGACCGAGGAAGACTTCCAGTACCTGCTCGACTGGCTGAGCGAAGCCCAGCTCGACCGCGTGGGCTGCTTCCAGTACTCACCGGTGGAGGGCGCGCCGGCCAACGAACTGGGCCTGGAGCCGGTGCCGGACGACGTGAAGCAGGAGCGCTGGGAGCGCTTCATGGCGCATCAGCAGCAGATCTCCGCCGCTCGCCTGGAGCGCAAGATCGGCCGCGAGATCGAAGTGCTGGTGGACGAGGTCGATGAGGACGGCCCCATCGGTCGCAGCGAAGCCGACGCTCCAGAGATCGACGGCATGGTGTTCCTGGAGTCCAAGCGCACCCTGCGCCCCGGCGACGTGGTGCGCGCCCGGGTGACTAATGCCGACGAGTACGACCTCTGGGCGGAGGTGATTGAGGAAGCACAACCGGTCAAATTCTTGGATTTTTACGGTGCATAGAAAGCCCTATCTTCGGCCATGCGTCGTTAAAAATTGACTTAGAATACTCATTTACAACTTGTAAACTCCGTTTCTGCGTCAATTTTTGCCTAGCCTGGCCTTTGCTAGAGCTTCCCTCTGGTTTGGCAGGTATAGGATGCAAACAAGAACGCCGCCCCGAGGGGCGGCGTTCTTGTTTGAGCCTTGGCTCATCGGGCTCCGCGAGCGGAGCCCGAAGGACGATCAGTCCTGACCCATCTGCTGCTTGATCAGGTCGCCGATGGTGGTCGGGCCACCGGTCTCGACTTCCTGCTCGCGCAGTTTCTTCAGGTTCTGACGGGTGTCGTCCTGCTCCTTGGCCTTGATCGACAGGTTGATCGCGCGGTTCTTGCGATCGACGCTGACGATGCGGGCTTCGACGGTGTCGCCTTCGTTCAGCACGTTGCGCGCGTCTTCGACGCGGTCGGCGCTGATCTCGGAAGCCTTGAGCACGGCAACGACGTCAGTGGCCAGCTCGATGTGAGCTTCCTTGGCATCGACCTCGACCACACGGCCGGAGACGATGGAGCCCTTGTCGTTGACGGCCAGGTACTCGGCCACCGGGTCGGAGTCGAGCTGCTTGATGCCAAGCGAAATGCGCTCACGCTCCGGATCGATGGAGAGGATGACGGCTTCGGCTTCGTCGCCCTTCTTGAAGCGGCGCACGGCTTCTTCGCCAGTCTCGGACCAGGAGAGGTCGGAGAGGTGAACCAGACCGTCGATGCCACCTTCCAGACCGATGAAGATACCGAAGTCGGTGATCGACTTGATGGTACCGGACACGCGGTCGCCCTTGTTGTACTGGGCATTGAAGGTTTCCCACGGGTTCGGAGTGCACTGCTTGATACCCAGGGAGATACGACGACGCTCTTCGTCGATGTCGAGGATCATGACATCCACTTCGTCGCCGATGTTGACGACCTTGGACGGGTGGATGTTCTTGTTGGTCCAGTCCATTTCGGAGACGTGAACCAGGCCTTCGACACCCTCTTCCAGCTCGGCGAAGCAGCCGTAGTCGGTGAGGTTGGTGACGCGGGCCGGAACCACGGTACCCTCGGGGTAGCGGTCCTTGATGTTGACCCACGGATCTTCGCCCAGCTGCTTCAGACCCAGGGAGACGCGGTTGCGCTCGCGGTCGAACTTCAGCACCTTGACGTTGATCTCGTCGCCCACGGCCACGATCTCGCTCGGATGCTTGATGCGCTTCCAAGCCATGTCGGTGATGTGCAGCAGGCCATCGACGCCGCCCAGGTCGACGAAGGCGCCGTAGTCGGTGAGGTTCTTGACGATACCGACGATCTGCTGGCCTTCCTGCAGGGTGGCGAGCAGGGCTTCACGCTCGGCGCTGTTCTCGGCTTCGAGCACGGCGCGGCGGGAAACGACCACGTTGTTGCGCTTCGGGTCGAGCTTGATGACCTTGAAGTCGAGCTCCTTGTGCTCGAGATGCGTGGTGTCGCGCACCGGACGCACGTCGACCAGGGAACCCGGGAGGAATGCACGGATGGAGTCGATGTCGACGGTGAAGCCGCCCTTGACCTTGCCGTTGATCACACCCTTGACGATCTCTTCCTTCTCGAAGGCGGCTTCCAGCACCTTCCAGGCTTCGGCACGCTTGGCCTTCTCGCGAGACAGGCGGGTCTCGCCGAAACCGTCTTCGACGGCTTCCAGGGCAACACTGACTTCGTCGCCAACGGCGATGGTCAGCTCGCCGTTGTCGTCGCGGAACTGCGCCGCGGGAATCTGTCCTTCGGACTTCAGGCCGGCATTGACAGTGACCCAGTCACCTTCGATGTCGACGACGGTAGCCGTGACGATGGCGCCCGGCTCCATGTTGATGTCCTGCAGTGACTGTTCAAACAGTTCAGCAAAGCTTTCGCTCATGATTTTCCTACGTGATCAACGGTGTTGAGGCGTTGCCGCCTTCTCCGCACCACCAGCGAGTGCGGGCCTTATTTACCAAACCCCCGGGATGTTAGCGCTGGTTGGACCTAGCCGGGCTTGCAAGTAATGGAGTTGCCCGACCATGCCATGACATCCGTTCGAGGGCGCCGCAAGGGAGATCAAGTTCCGGGGACGAGGCCGCGCTCGGCCAGCCACTCCGTCAACCGTTCCACCACTTCCGGTATACTCAGGCTCGTGGTGTCAAGCGTGATGGCGTCATCGGCCGGCTTGAGCGGAGCCACGCTGCGCTGCATGTCACGTGCATCGCGCGCCTGAATTTCCTTCAAAAGACTCGATAGATTAGCATTTACCCCCGCCTCCTGCAACTGAAGGTGGCGCCTGCGCGCGCGCTCCTCGGGGCTTGCAGTGAGGAATACTTTCAGCTCGGCATCGGGGAAAACCACGGTGCCCATGTCGCGCCCATCGGCCACCAGACCGGGGGCCTGGCGGAAGTCCCGCTGGCGCTGCAGCAGCGCCTGGCGCACGCCGTTCAGCGCCGCCACCTGGGAGGCGGCATCGCCCACCTGCTCGGTGCGGATCTCGCGGCTGACGTCGTCGCCTTCGAGCAGCACGCGGGTGCTCTCTTCTTCGGCCAGGAACACCACGTCGAGCCCGGCGGCGAGCCGCTCGAGTGCCGCTTCGTCGTCGAGCGCCACCTGGTGGCGCATGGCCGCCAGCGCCGTGAGGCGGTAGAGGGCGCCGCTGTCGAGCAGGTGCCAGCCCAGGCGCTCGGCGACCAGGCGGCTGATGGTGCCCTTGCCGGCACCACCGGGTCCGTCGAGGGTCAGCACCTTGGCCGTGTCACTCATGCGCGCTCCTCTTGCTCTTCGCTGACTCGGAGCCCCACGACCCTGGCAAGTTCCGTGAAGCCGGGGAACGAGGTGGCGACGTTGGCGCAGTCGTCGATGACGATCTCCTCGCCGGCACGCAGGGAAGCCACCACGAAGGACATCGCGATGCGATGGTCGCCCAGGCTGTCGATGCGCCCGCCGCCGTAGGCGACTTCGCGATCGCCAGCGCCGACGATGTCGATGCCGTCTTCCAGCACGGTGTGCTCGACGCCCAGTGTCGCCAGGCCGTCGGCCATGGCCTGGATGCGGTCGGACTCCTTGACCCGCAGCTCTTCGGCGCCGCGCAGCCGGGTGGTACCGGTGGCACAGGCGGCGGCAACGAACAGCGCCGGGAACTCGTCGATGGCAAGCGGCACCTGGTCGACGGGAATATCGATCCCCTTGAGCGGCGCATAGCGGATATGCAGGTCGGCCACCGGCTCGCCGCCCACCTCGCGCTCGTTGATGAGGTGAAGGTCGGCCCCCATCAGCTTGAGGATGTTGATCACGCCGATGCGCGTGGGGTTGATGCCCACGTGCTCGAGAATCAGGTTGGAACCCGGCGTAATGGCGGCGGCCACCAGGAAGAAGGTCGCCGAGGAAATGTCGGAGGGTACGTCGATCGGCGCGGCGGTGAGCTTGCCGCCGCCGGTAAGCCAGCAGGTATCGCCTTCGCGACCGACGTTATAGCCGAAGCCGGCCAGCATGCGCTCGGTGTGGTCGCGGGTGGGCGCCGGTTCACGCACGCGGGTTTCGCCTTCGGCATAGAGCCCGGCGAGCAGCAGGCACGATTTCACCTGAGCACTGGCCATGGGCATGTCGTAGGTGATGCCCTTGAGCTTTTGGCCGCCGTGGATCTTCAGCGGCGGGCGTCCGCCCTCGGCGGTGTCGATCACCGCCCCCATCAGCCGCAGCGGATCGGCCACGCGCCCCATGGGGCGCTTGGTCAGCGAGGCATCGCCGATCAGCTCGGTATCGAAGGCTTGCCCGGCCAGCAGGCCGGCGAACAGACGCATGGCGGTGCCGGCGTTGCCCACATAGAGCGGACCGGAAGGCGCCTTGAGGCCGTGCATGCCGACCCCGTGCACGGTAACGCGACCCTGGTGCGGACCTTCAATGGCCACGCCCATTTCGCGGAACGCCTGCAGCGTGGCCAGGCTGTCCTCGCCCTCCAGGAAACCCTTCACTTCGGTCACGCCTTCGGCCAGCGCGCCGAGCATGATCGAGCGGTGGGAGATCGACTTGTCGCCCGGCACGCGAATGCGTCCGGCCACGCGGCCACCGGGCGCGGCCCGGAAGGTGAGTCTGCCTTGTTCTTGCATCTGGTATTCCGCCTGATAACTGGTCTGGTTCAGGAGAGAGTCGAAATAGTGACGTGCGTGGCTGGCACGGTCGAAAACGGCAAGCATAGCATCGCCGTCGCCCGCTTCCACCGCCCGGCGCAGCCGCCCAAGCCCGGCTTCGAAGTCGTCGAGGGAGGCCAGCACGGCGTCGCGGTTGGCGGTGAAGATGTCGCGCCACATCACCGGGTCGCTGCCGGCGATACGGGTAAAGTCGCGAAAGCCACCGGCGGCGTAGCGGAAAATCTCCAGCCGCTCGTCCTGCCGTGCCAGGGTGTCCACCAGGGAGAAGGCCAGCAGGTGCGGCAGGTGGCTGGTGCGCGCCAGCACCTGGTCGTGGCGCTCCACGTCCATCTCCAGCACTTCGGCGCCGCAGGCACGCCACAGCGCCTGCACCCGGGCCACGGCGGCAGGCGCGGTCTCGGGGCCGGGGGTGAGAATCACCTTGTGGTTGACGTAGAGCTGGGGGTTCGAGGCCGCCACACCGCTCTTCTCGGAGCCGGCGATGGGATGACCGAGTACCAGGCCCGCCGGCAACCGGCCAAAGGCTACCAGGGCACAGTCGCGCACGGCGGCCTTGGTGCTGCCGACATCGGTAATGACGACGCGCGGGGCTTCGCCTTCCACCGCCTCGATGGGCAGCGCGGCGGCGAACTCCGTCATCACGCTGCGCATGGCCAGTACCGGCACCGCCAGCACGATCAGCGTGGCGCCTTCCACCAGCGGCGCGAGCCGCGTATCGCCATGGTCGATCAGGCCCATCTCGATGCCGCGCTCGATCTCGCCGGGGTCCGGGTCGCAGGCAACGATTTCAACCGGCCCAAAGCCGCCGGTGGGGGTTCCTTTATAACCGGCAGCACGCAGGGCAGCGGCCAGGGAGCCGCCGATCAGCCCCAGGCCGACGATCAGGATTCGCGCTTCGTTCGGCGTCACGATTGCGTTGCCACGTTCCACCACGCTTACAGCACGCCTACGGGATAGGAGCCGAGCACCTTGAGCTCGGAGGCGCGCAGGCGCACCTCCTCGAGCACGGCGGCTACGCGAGGCTCATCCACGTGTCCCTTGAAGTCGATGAAGAACACGTAGTTCCACACGCCGGTGCGTGAGGGACGCGTCTCCAGGCGGGTCAGGTCGATCTGGTGGCGATGGAACGGCTCGAGCAGGTCGTGCAGCGCACCGGGCTGGTTGCGCATGGCCACCACGATGGAGGTCTTGTCCTCGCCTGACATGGGCACGTGCTGGCTGCCGATGATCAGGAAGCGCGTGGAGTTGTCGGGACGATCCTCGATCTTTTCGGCGATCTTCTCGAGACCGTAGAGCTTGGCCGCCATGTCGCCGGCAATCGCCGCGCTATGCCACTCGCCCTTGATCATCTTGGCCGCTTCGGCATTGGACGATACCGGCACCCGTTCGGCACGGGGGTAGTGGGCATCGAGCCACTTGCGGCACTGCGCCAGAGACTGCGGGTGGGAGTAGATGCGCGAGACCTTGTCGCGCAGCGTGGTGTCGGCCACCAGCAGATGATGGTGAATGCGCAGCACCACCTCGCCGCAGATGTGGATCGAGGAGTCCATGAAGGAGTCCAGGGTATGGCTCACTACGCCTTCGGTGGAGTTCTCCACCGGCACCACGCCGTAGTTGACGGCGCCGGCCTCCACTTCGCGGAAGACTTCATCGATGGCCGCCATGGGCATGCTCACCGCGCTGGCGCCGAAGTGCTTGAGGGCGGCCTGCTGGGTGAAAGTCCCCTCCGGCCCCAGGTAGGCCACCTTGGTGGGCTGCTCCAACGCCAGGCAGGCGGACATGATCTCGCGGAACAGCCGGGCCATCTCTTCGCTGTTGAGCGGGCCTGGGTTGAGTTCCATGATCCGTCGCAGCACCTGCGCTTCGCGCTCGGGGCGATAGAAGACGGCGCCCGGGTCGCTGGCGGTCTTGACCTCGGCGACCTGCTTGGCGCACTCGGCGCGGGCGCTGATCAGGCGCAGGATCTCGCTGTCCAGCTCATCGATACGCTGGCGCAGCGAGTCGAGATTGATAGGGGTATCGGTCATGGCTTATCCCCTGCGTTTCTCGAAGTCGGCCATGAAGTCGATGAGAGCATCGACGGCCGCCTCGGGTACGGCGTTGTAGAGGCTCGCCCGCATGCCACCGACGCTGCGATGCCCCTTGAGGTTGAGCAGCCCAGCCTCTTCGGCTTCGGCCAGGAACGGCTTGTCGAGACGCTCATCGGCGAGCACGAAGGGTACGTTCATGCGCGAGCGGTTACGCGGCGCGATGGGTTGGAATAGAAACCGCTGGCATCGATGGCGGCGTAGAGCTTGGCCGCCTTGCGCGCGTTGATGGCCGCCATGGCGTCGAGCCCACCGATGTCGTGCTTGAGCCACTGGAACACCAACCCCGCCAGGTACCAGGCGTAGGTGGGCGGGGTGTTGACCATGGATCCCGCCTCGGCCACGGCCTTGTAGTCGAACAGGCTGGGGATGCGCTCGCAGCGGCGGTCGAGCAGGTCGTCGCGCACCAGCACCAGGGTCAGGCCCGCCGGGCCGATGTTCTTCTGGGCACCTGCATAGATCACGCCGAAGCGAGAGACATCCAGCGGCTCGGCCAGAATGCTCGAGGAGTAGTCGCACACCAGCGGCACGCCGACGTCGGGGATATAGTCGAACTCCAGCCCGCCGATGGTCTCGTTGGCGGTGTAGTGCAGGTAGGCGGCATCGGCGGAGAGTGCGATATCCGCCTGGGTCGGCACTTGCGTATGGCCGCTGGACTCGCTGCTGCCTGCGGTATGCACCGCGAATCCCAGTTGCTTCGCTTCCGCCAGCGCCTTCTTGCCCCAGATCCCGGTATACAGGAAGTTGGCCGTACCGCCCTGTCCCAGCAGGTTCATCGGCACCATGGAGAACTGCAGGCTGGCGCCGCCCTGCAGGAACAGCACCTTGTAGTTCTCGGGCACGGCGAGCAGCTCGCGCAGGTCGGCCTCGGCCTGCTCGGCGATGGCGATGAACTCCGACGAGCGGTGGCTCATCTCCATCACCGAAAGCCCACGGCCATGGTAATCGAGCAGCTCTTCCGCGCGCGCTCGAGCACCGGGGTGGGCAGCGCCGCGGGACCGGCGCAGAAGTTATAGTGGCGTGTCATCAGCGTGGTGTTCCGTTCTACTCATGTCGTGGCCAGGCGAGATGAGCGCCGGGGGCAAGCCGTAGCGAGGGTCTTTTGCCATGGATGGCAAGAGTAGCTCCCAGGGATGGGTTTACAGCGCCCTCGCGAGGCTTGTCGCCGGAACAGCTCATCGCTTTCCGGTATTGCAAACGCTTTATTCGTCGTTCTGGCTTTCGTTTACACCGTCTTCCGCGTCCGGCCCGCTCTGCCGCTCGGCTTTCGGCGCATCTTCCGACGCGTTCTCGACACCATTCTCAGGCTCGATCTCCGCCTCAGTCTCACTTTCCGCTTCAGGCTCGTCGATGCGCACGGTCTTGACCAGCTTCTCGTCGTTGCCCAGGCGGATCAGCATCACACCCTGCGTATTGCGCGAGGTGATCGAGACCTCGTCGACGCGGGTACGCACCAGGGTGCCCCGGTCGGTGATCAGCATCATCTCGTCGGCGGAGTAGACCTGCATGGCCGCCACCAGAGAGCCGTTGCGCTCGCTGGTCTGCATGGCGATGACACCCTGGCCGCCGCGACCGCGCAGCGGGAACTCCTCGAGCCGGGTACGCTTGCCGTAGCCGTTCTCGGAGGCAGTGAGAATGTAGATCTGGCCGCCGTTGCCATTCTCCAGCGCAGCACCCTCTTCGCCTTCCGTCTCGCTGTCGGCGTCGGCATCGATCTGCTGGCTCTGGGGAATGATGAGGCTGATTACCTCGGCATCGCCCAGCAGTTTCATGCCGCGTACGCCGCGGGCAGTACGGCCCATGGCGCGCACGTTGCTCTCCTCGAAGCGGATCGCCTTGCCATTGGACGACAGCATCATGACATGGTCGTTGCCGGAAGTGATGGCGGCCCCCACCAGGCGGTCGCCCTCTTCGATGTCGATGGCGATCAGGCCGACGCTGCGCGGACGCGAGAACTGGTCGAGGCTGGTACGCTTGACCGTGCCCTTGGCGGTGGCGAAGAAGATGTAGCAGTCGGGGCTGTAGTCCTTCACCGGCATGATGGCGTTGATCGACTCGCCCTCGTCCAGCGGCAACAGATTGACCAGCGGCTTGCCACGCGAGCCGCGGCTGGCCGCCGGCATCTCGTAGACCTTGAGCCAGTAGACCTTGCCCTTGTTGGAGAACAGCAGCACGGTGTCGTGGGTGGAAGCCACCAGCAGGTGCTCGATGACGTCCTCGTCCTTCATGCTGGTCGCCGACTTGCCGCGACCGCCGCGACGCTGGGCCTGGTAGTCGGAGAGCGGCTGGGTCTTGGCGTAACCGGTGCGCGACACCGTGACCACCATGTCCTCCTCGGCAATCAGGTCCTCGATGGAAAGGTCGAGGTGGCTGGCCTGGATCTCGGTGCGGCGCGGGTCACCGAACTGGTCGCGCACGGCGAGGAGTTCTTCGCGGATCACTTCGAGCAGACGCTCGCTGGAAGCGAGAATGGCCATCAGCTCGGCGATCTTCTCCAGGATGCCGAGGTACTCGTCGAGCAGCTTCTCGGTCTCGAGGCCGGTCAGGCGGTGCAGGCGCAGCTCGAGGATGGCCTGGGCCTGGGCCGGCGAGAGACGATATTCGGTGCCGGTGGGGTTGAGGCCGAAGCCCTCTTCCAGATCCTCGGGCTTGCACGAGGTAGCGCCGGCACGCTCCAGCATGGCGGTGACCTGACCCGGCGGCCACACCTTGTCGAGCAGCTTTTCTTTAGCCTCGGCGGCGCTCGGCGAGGCCTTGATCAGTTCGATCACCTCGTCGATGTTGGAGATGGCCACGGCCAGGCCTTCGAGGATATGGCCGCGCTCGCGAGCCTTCTTCAACTCGTACAGGGTGCGCCGGGTGACCACTTCGCGGCGGTGGCGAATGAAGGCCTCGAGCACTTCCTTGAGGTTGAGGATCTTGGGCTGGCCGTCCTCGATGGCGACCATGTTGATGCCGAAGACGTTCTGCAGCTGGGTCTGGGCGAAGAGGTTGTTGACCACTACCTCGCCGGATTCGCCGCGCTTGACCTCGATCACCACGCGCAGACCGTCCTTGTCGGACTCGTCGCGCAGTTCGGCGATGCCTTCGATCTTCTTTTCCTTGACCAGCTCGGCGATCTTCTCGATCAGCCGCGCCTTGTTCACCTGGTACGGCAGCTCGGTGACGATGATGTGGTCGCGGCCGGTCTTGTCGTCATGCTCGATGGTGTGGCGGGCACGTACGTAGATGCGCCCGCGGCCGGTACGGTAGGCCTCGAGGATGCCGGCACGGCCGTTGATGATACCTGCCGTCGGGAAGTCGGGGCCGGAGATGTACTCCATCAGATCGTCGACGGTGAGGGTATAGTCGTCGATCAGCGCCAGGCAGCCATCGATCACCTCACCCATGTTGTGCGGCGGGATGTTGGTGGCCATGCCGACGGCGATGCCCGAGGAGCCATTGATCAGCAGGTTGGGCACCTTGGTCGGCAGCACGTCTGGAATGCGCTCGGTGCCGTCGTAGTTGTCGACCCAGTCGACAGTGTCCTTGTCGAGGTCGGCCAGCAGCTCGTGGGCGAGCCTGGCCATGCGCACCTCGGTGTAACGCATGGCCGCGGCGCTGTCGCCGTCGATGGAGCCGAAGTTGCCCTGGCCGTCGACCAGCACGTGGCGCATGGAGAAGTCCTGCGCCATGCGTACGATGGTGTCGTAGACCGCGCTGTCACCGTGTGGGTGGTACTTACCGATGACATCGCCCACGACACGGGCCGACTTCTTGTAGGGCTTGTTCCAGTCGTTGCCGAGTTCGTGCATGGCGAACAGCACGCGCCGGTGCACCGGCTTGAGCCCGTCGCGCACGTCCGGCAGCGCACGGCCGATGATCACGCTCATCGCGTAGTCGAGGTAGGACTGCTTCAGCTCGTCCTCGATGTTGACTGGCAGAATCTCTCTGGCGATGTCACCCATGGGTCGTCGAATCCTTTGCGCTACAACGATTTGGTGCGCTCTTCAAGCCAAGCCGTGGCCGAGGCGTGGCGCGCCATTACAGCCTGCCATCATACCACTCCGGACGGCACAAAGGCAGCTTGAGGTAATGCCATCCAGCAACCCCGCAGGGCTTTACGCATTCGCAACGGTAGCCATCCCGGCTCTGGTGGGCTAGGTTGTGTCGATGGACGCGTTTCCGCCCCAGCCGCCATGACCATGGTCCCGTGTAGAAGCCCAATGCAAAGACTCCTGCTAATTGCCCTTACCGCTCTGCTCGTCGGGTTGCCGATATCGGCCTCCCAGGCAGTCGAGGATGGCTTGCAGGGTCCCGCCAAGGCGCTGGCCGGACTCGCCCACCACGACGGCTCCCCGTCGTTGTCGTCGCTCGATGCGGATACCGATGAGATCGGTTCGGTATCGCTAGTCACTCTCGGCGCCCTGCCCCCGCGCGCCTCAGCGTTTCGCCCGGCGGCTCGGCGCTCGCCTGCCGTCAGGTCACGCTACCCCCCGTACGCGCTCCACCGCATTGCCTCTGAACGCCACGCCCCGAATCCTGGCTCGTATCGAGCCGTCATTTTCGGTCGCTGCGCATCCGTTGGATGACGGCGCCTTCAGAGGTTTGCCAAATGAAAACACTCCCTCTCTCCCGACTCGACACCGCCGACCATCTGGTTACCCCCCAAGCGTTCTCCGATATCGATGAACACTCCCCGGCGCTGAGCCTGATGACCGACTTCCGCCAGCATTGGCCCCATGCCGTCAGCGCCTCGGCTCCCGCCCTGGAGGTGGCCAGGCAGATGGTGGCGGAGGGCCTGAGCGGCAAGCTGGTGGTCGATCGCCAGCGCGAACTGGTCGGCGTGCTGACCTTGGAGCGGCTCTCGAGCAGAACATCCTGGTGGCCTTGCACCGTCTCGGTGTCGACCGCGACAGCCTCACTGCCAGCGACCTGATGCAGCCCCGGGCTGCCATGCCCGTCCTGGACTACGATGTCCTGGCGAGTGCTACCGTCGCCGACCTGGTGGTCACGCTCCGCGAGGCCGGCGAACCCTACTGCCTGGTGAGGGACGGCGAGCATCATATTCGCGGACTGATCTCCGTGAGCGAACTCTCCGAACGACTGCATCGTCGTCTCTCGCTCAAGCCCAAGGCCTCCATCATGGAGGTGCTGAAGGCCTGACCCCCGTATGACGATGGCGGCCGTTGGCCGCCATCGTTCTTCTCTCGGCACAAGCGGCTCTCGGCACAAGCCTTTCTCGACATTTAAACAATCGTTTGCTTGAAATAGATTTGAATGACTAGAATCCAGAACGCTTCCTTTTTGCCGCCACCCACACAAGCGAGTAAGGAGTACCGGATGGATCCTCGCATCTCCCGCACCACCCTGCGCGTACGCGGTTATCACCTCGACGGCTATGGCCACGTCAACAACACCCGCTACCTGGAGTTTCTCGAAGAAGGACGCTGGGCCTACTTCGACGAACACTCCGATCTGAGTGCCCCACTCCAGCAAGCCGGTATCGCTCTCGTCGCCGTCAACATCAACATCGACTACTGTGCCGCCGCCGTGGCTGGTGACGATCTCGAGATCCGCAGCCGCCTGTCTGCCATCGGCACCCGCAGCGGAAGATGACCCAGGAGATCCATCGCCTCGGCGACGATACCCTGATCAGCCGGGCCACCCTCACCTTCGTGTTGCTCGATATGCGCTCCAACCAACCCCAGCCATCGACGGGCCTCTACGCGACAAGCTCCTTTCCCTGGTGCTGGAGTAAGAGCAACTCAACGCCGGCCCTAAGCAAATCTTGGACCTATTCCCCCATACTCCCTGAGCCTCGAACGAGCGTTCGAGTGAATCATGGACCCACAACGCCACTGGCACCCCCGCTCGCCCTTCGCCATAATATGCGTCCTTTTGCTCAGGGAATTGCGCTATGTGGTTCAAGCACTTGCACCTTTACCGCCTGCACGAGGCAGCGGCGATTCCGGCCGCCGACCTGGAAGCGGCCCTGGCCGAGCAGGCGGCCCGCACTCCCGGCAGCCAGGAGGCCAGGCGCGTGGGCTGGTGCCCGCCCGCCGGTCGCGCCGGCACCGCGTTGCTGCACGAACTGCAAGGGCAGCGGCTGCTGACCATGCTGCGCCATGAGCGGCTGCTGCCAGCCGGCGTGGTGCGCGAGGAGGTAGAAGAGCGTAGCGCCGAGATCGAAGCCCGCGAGGGCCGCAAGCTGCGCCGCCAGGAAAAGCAGGAACTCAAGGAACAGGTCTACGAGGAACTGCTGCCGCGTGCCTTCATCCGCAGCCAGAAGGTCGACCTGTGGTGGGATACCCGGCGCAACCTGATCGCCGTGAACAGCAGCTCACGCAAGCGCGCCGAAGAAGCTCTCGACCTGTTGCGCGAGACGTTGGGCAGCCTGAAGGTGACGCCACTGGCCACCCAGACCCTGCCCATGCGCGCCATGACCCAGTGGCTTGCCGACGAGGGCTCGCGCCCGGCGAGCCTGCAGCTCGGCGACCAGGTCGAGCTCAAGGCCAAGGGCGACGACGGTGTGCTGCGCGCACGGCAGGTGGACCTGGACAGCGACGAAATCCAGCAGTTGCTTGCCGCCGGCAGGCAGGCCAGCCGCATGGGGGTCGAGATCGAAGGCCGCCTTGGCTATGTGCTGCACGACGACTTGACGCTGAAGTCCCTGCGGTTCAGTGACGCACTGATCGACGAAGCCGGCCAGACAGAGGACGATGGCGATGCCATCGTACGTCTCGAGGCCGACTTCATACTAATGGCCCAGGCGCTGGCCGAAGAGGTAGAAAGACTGATCGACTGGCTGGGTGGCGAGGCCAACCAGGCCACCACCCAGGCCACATGACCGAACCGGTAACCAAGAAAAACCGATGACCGATACCCTGACAGGCACGACTGCAACGGATCCCTGGGCCGACATCCGCCCCTACCGGGATGACGAGGTGGCCGCAGTACTGGCCAATCTGGCCAGCAACCGCGAACTGCTCGATGCCCTGACACGCTACCGTCTGCCGCGGCTGAGCAGAGCGCTGCCATGGCTGGCTCGCGCGCTGGCTTCCCATGTCATTCGCCGGGAGACTCGCGACGTCACCAGCGTGCGCGATTTCCAGATGCGCGTGGCCTATTACATGGCCCGCATGATCCGCACCTCGACCGACGACTTTCGCGTCGAAGGGCTGGAGAACCTGAGCCCGGACACCGCGTACCTCTTCATCGGCAATCATCGCGACATCTCGCTGGACCCGGCATTCGTCAACTATGCCCTGCATCAGGCGGGGCGCGATACGGTGCGCATCGCCATCGGCGACAACCTGTTGAAGAAGCCCTACGTGACCGACCTGATGCGGCTCAACAAGAGCTTCATCGTGCCGCGAGCGCTGCGCGGCAAGCGCGCCATGCTGGCCGCCTACCAGAACCTCTCGAGCTATATTCGTCACTCGATCACCGAGGACAATCATTCGATCTGGATGGCGCAGCGCGAAGGCCGTGCCAAGGATGGGATCGACCGCACCGATCCGGCCATCATCAAGATGCTGACCATGGCACGCCGCCAGGAAGAGCGTAACGCCCCGATCGGCGACGCCATTGCCGAGCTGCGCATGGTGCCGGTCTCGATCAGTTACGAGTACGATCCTGCGATCTGCAGAAGGCGCGCGAATTGCACGCCATTCACAGCCAGGGGCGCTACGAGAAGAGCGAATACGAAGACATCCAGTCCATCGTGGCCGGCATTACCGGCCACAAGGGGCGCGTGGAGCTACGCTTTGGAGAACCGCTGGGCACCGGTTTCGACACGCCGGAAGCCGTGGCCGCCGAGATCGACCGTCAGGTGATCGATGGCTACCACCTGTTCCCGACCCATTACCTGGCCCTGGAAGCCCTGGGCGATGCGCCGGAACTCCTGGACATGAGCGAGGTCAGCGATGTCGACCGGGCACGCTTCCAGGCACGCCTGAACGAAGTGCCCGCGGAGCTGCGCACCTGGTGGTTGGCGCAATATGCCAATCCGGTACGCAACAAGGCCGAGCGGCTCACTGACAGCGAGATTCCTTCAGCCAGATGAACGCGACATCACCGCCACCGATCCCAGACACTCTGAGTCGCGAGGCCCAGGCCCGCGAAGCGCATCGGGTTACGCTGATCGGTGCCGTCATCGATTGTCTGGTCGGTGTACTCAAGATCGTGACCGGCTGGCTGGTCGGCTCTGCGGCACTGATCGCGGATGGCATCCACTCCTTCTCCGATCTGGTGACGGACGGCTTCGTGCTGGCGGCAACCCATTTCGGCCGACAGGCACCGGACAGCGATCACCCCTACGGTCACGGCCGCATCGAGACGTTGGCCACGCTGTGGCTGGGCAGCGTGCTGATCTTCGTGGCCGGGGGCATTGCCTGGGCCAGCCTCTCCCGCCTGCTTACCGGCGATCCCATTCCCGCCCCGGCATCTGGGCCATCGGCGTGGCCGTGCTGTCCCTGGCCGCCAAGGAGTGGATTTTCCGCTACACGATGGTAGTGGCCAAGCGGATACGCTCGCGGCTGCTCGAGGCCAACGCGTGGCATTCACGCTCGGATGCGCTCTCCACCGGGGTAGTGCTGGTTGGCCTGATAGCCGCCCAGTTCGGCGCCGGCTGGGTCGATGCGCTTGCCGCCATCGTGGTGGGCATCATGGTCGGCCAGGTGGGCTGGAAACTATTGTGGGAGTCGGGCGCGAGCTGATCGACACCGCCCTACCCGAAGCCGATCAGCAGAAGATGAAGTCCGTCGCAGAATCGATACCCGGCGTCGATAGCGTGCACGACCTGCGCACCCGTTCGGTCGGCAGCCATGTCGTGCTCGACCTGCATATCGTAGTGGCACCGCGCTTGACGGTTTCCGAAGCGCACGAAATCGGCAATGCGGTAAGCCGTAAGCTGCGCGAGGCCTATCCTGAGCTGGCCGACGTGACCTTCCATATCGACCCCGAGGACGACTCGAACCAGATCGAACATAGCCTGCGCCCGGGGCTGCCGCTGCGCCAAGACGTGGAAGGCATGCTCGACGAAGCCTGGCAGGAATGCAGCGTCTGGCAGGACCGTGTCGCCCTCGACCTGCACTACTTGGCCGAGCAGATCGATATTTCCGTCTACGTTAGGCAGTTGCCGGCTGGCCAGACACTCGATACCGCCGCCAAGGAGCTACGCGACGCCTCGCACGAGCTGACTTGGGTGGGGCGGCTTAGGGTGTGGCAAGGGCCCGGCAAAGGTTAGACATCGCCCGAAAACTGGCTGCGCTTGGCCATACAGCGTTAAAAATCAGCTCAAAATACTCATTTACACTGCGTAAACTCCGTCTTCTCGCTGATTTTTGCCTTGTCTGGCCTTCGCTCGCCGAGTTTTCAGACGATGCCTTGGCTTATCGAAATCCGGCTGCGCTTGGTCACGCGGCATCCGTTGGATGTCCTACCTATCGTATGACCTTTCTCCTCCTCTATACTCGCCCCATGGCTTACATTCTTTAACACTCTTGCGGCGCATTAGATGACGCAACGCCCTGCCCCTCATGGCTGCAGCTCTATCTCCAGCCCCAGTCGTCGCCGCTTTCTGGCCGGCTTGGGCGGGCTGTTGCTGGCCGGGGGCTGGGGCTTTCACCGATGCCGCTCGAGGCGCGCATCGATCGCGCCAGGTTACGCAACAGCATGCAGCGCCTTTACGGCAGCTCTGGGCTCGCCATTCTCGAGGAGTGGTTCGCCCTGCTCGACCGGCTGCAGGGTGCAGACCTCGATACCCAGCTGCGAGAGGTCAACGACTTCTTCAACCGCCGCGTGCGCTGGGTCGATGACATCGACAACTGGGGCGCCGAGGATCACTGGGCCACACCCTTGGAGACCATGGGCCAGCGCCAGGGCGACTGCGAGGATTATTCGATCGCCAAGTATGTGACGCTCAAGGAACTGGGCGTGCCGGGCTCTCGGCTGCGCATGATCTACGTTCGTGCTCGCATCGGGCGCAGCCAGATCACCCAGGCCCACATGGTGCTGGGCTACTACGAGACACCTTCCGCCGTACCGCTGGTGCTCGACAATCTGGTGCCTTCCATTACGCCCGCTACCCAGCGTACCGATCTCGATCCCGTATTCAGCTTCAACAGCGCAGGCCTGTGGGCCGGTAGTTCCAGCCAGTCGCGGGCGGACCCGGTGGCCCGGCTGTCGCGCTGGCGAAGCGTGATCGAGCGCATGGAGCAGCAAGGATTCCTGTGATGATGGCGACAACCGGCAGGCGAACAACAATAGCGACACCATACGCGCAATCGGACGAGCAAGGACGTCCATTCCCAGGGGGAACGAAGACATGTCACTGATCAAGCAGCTCTGGTTGACCATTGCGGTTCTGCTGCTGCTGGCCTTCGTGGGCAGTCTGCTCATCGGGGTGACGAGCAGTCGTCACTACATCGAGCAGGAAGTACGCATCAAGAACAACGACAACGCCAATGCCCTGGCGCTCTCGATGAGCCAGATGGAGAAGGACCCCGTCATTCTCGAGCTGCTGCTGGCGGCCCAGTTCGATACCGGCCATTACCAGCATATCGCGCTTCGCGATCCCCAGGGTGAGCTCATCGAACAGCGTGTTGCCTCCGAACATATCGACGACGTGCCGGGGTGGTTCGTCGAACTGGTACGTTTCGACGTTCCTCCCGGCCGTGCGGTGGTGCAGGATGGCTGGCAGCAGTACGGCACCCTGGAGCTGGCCAGCCAGCATAGCTTTGCCTACCGCTCGCTGTGGCGCAGCAGCCTGGAACTGGCTGGCTGGTTTGCCGTTGCCGGCGTCATCAGCCTGCTGCTGGCGAGCTGGATCGTGAGCACCATTCGCCGTCCGTTGCGCAACGTGGTGAGCCAGGCCCAGGCCATTGGCCAGCGGCGTTTCACCATGGCAAGCGAGCCGCGCACCCGCGAACTGCGCGAAGTGGTACAAGCGATGAACCAGCTCTCGCAGGCGGTACGTCAGATGCTGGGTGAAGAGAGCGACAAGCTCGACCAGTTGCGCCGACGCATGCAGCACGATCCGGTGACCGACACGCTCACGCGCGCGCCCTTCCTCGATCAGTTGCAAGCGCACCTGAAGAGCGAGAAGGACGATGCCAGCGGCACCCTGGCGATGGTGCGCGTCGCCCGCCTGGCCGAACTCAACCAGCAGCTCGGCCACGCGGCAACCGATGCCCTGCTGGCCCAGTTGGCACGTCGACTCGAACAGCTCGCCGGCACTCATGGCCTGGGCACGGTGGGTCGCCTCAACGGCAGCGATTTCGCCGTCATCCTGCCGCGTCAGCACGATCACGATGCAATCGGCAGGACACTCAGGCAACATCTCGAAACTCTGAGTGGCGAACAAGCGGTTAGCGCTTCCCTGCCCTCCGCACTGTGCCAGTACAGCCAGGGCGAGAGCCGGGCCGAGCTGCTGGCCAGTCTGGATGGGGCACTGGCGGCGGCGGAAGCTCGCGGCGACAACGCTCAGGAAGTCGTCGATCTGCCCGCCAGCAGCGTGCTCTATACGCGCCACGACGAGTGGCGCCAGGCCTTGGACGATGCGCTTCAGCAGGGCATCTCCCTGGCTCATTATCCCGTGCTCGACAGCAAGGGGCGGCTGATCCATTTCGAGGTCCCGTCGCGCCTGCGCTTGAAAGGCGAATGGCGTCCGGCCGGGGTCTTCTTGCCCTGGATCTCACGCCTGGCGAAGGCACCGACCCTCGACCTGTCCGTCGTCTCGGCGGCGATAGCCGACGTCGAAACGAGTGGCAAGGCGGTGGCGGTCAATCTTTCCGCCGAATCACTCAACGATGGCCACTTCGTTGGCGAGCTGCTTTCTCGCGTGCGTACCCACCAGGCGATTGCGGACAAGCTGTGGTTCGAGCTGCCGCAATCCGCGGCCATGCAACAGCCACAGGCCCTGAAGACACTGTGCCACGCCCTGCTTGGCCTGGGCTGCCGGGTCGGCCTCGAACATGTCAGCACGCAGTTCGGCAAGATCGAGGGATTGCAGGACCTGGGGCTGAGCTTCATGAAGATCGATGGCGCGCTGAGCCAGGAAATCGAGAACCGCAGTGACCAGCAGAGCCTGCTACGTGGCATGGCGACGCTGGCTCATTCGCTGGGCATCACGGCCATTGCGGAGGGGGTGGAGAACCAGGAGGCCGCCGAGACCCTGTTCGAGCTGGGGCTGGATGGCGTAACCGGGCCCGGGATCCGGCATTCCGAAGACGGCGGGAGTGGAGAAAGCGGAGAATGAGTGCATGAGGCCGGCAACTGCCGGCCTCGTCATTTCTGCCAATCGTTTCGTGGAGAGGTATCAGATGATGTCGTCATCGGTATCCGACATCAGACCTACGCTATTCCTGCGTTCACGCAACGACTGACGTTCCAGCAGCTTCTGCTGGGCGGGCTCGGGCAGGTCGGTGAAGCTGATCACGCCCTTGTCCATCAATACGTTGATTACGTCTTCGAGCACCCGTACGAAGGCCAGGTCGGATTTCGATAGCGCCAGGCTGTCGGCATCCTTTTCTCCTGACAGAAAGCTCTGCAGTTCGGGCGCACCGGGCGACACGAATTCGCGGCACTCTTCCGTCGCTTCTCGGCTGACCTGTACGACCTGCCCCGACTCGTTACGCTTGATGTACATGGCTCTGCCCTTCGGATGTCCTTACGTAGAGTAACAAACGCCCTGCCAGGTGTCTCCAGGCAGGGCGACGGGTATCGCTCAACGCGATGTTACTGGTCGATGTGCAGCTGTCCGCTATCCAGCATGCCTTGGAGGAAATCCGCGGAGCTGGCCCCATCCATGCTGTAATTCTCCAGCACGATCACCTGCGTGGCGTTGCTGCCATCTACCCCTACATTGCCTTCGTGATTGATGTACAGCACGGTATCGGTCCCCTCTTGGGCAGCGAAGATGAAATCGCCGATGGCGCCAGCGCTCTCGTCCTGCAGTAGATCGGCCAAATCCAACACGTTGTCGCCCAGGTCGAAGTCCTTCACCGTATCGACGGCCGGTGCGTTCACCTGGCCCTGGTCGCCCAGGTTCCATTGGAACACATCATCGCCTTCACCGCCGATCAGGGTGTCGTTGCCTGCGCCACCAATGAGGATGTCGTTACCCTCGGTACCATGTATCACGTCATCACTATCGGAGCCGGAGATTTCATAAGTGCCGCTGTCAGTCGTCTTGACGAAGACCGAGAAGTCGGCAGTGGCTGTGTCGCCATCGGCGTCCGACCCTGTCAGCACGAAATCAAGCTGATAGTCATCAGGGAAGATCTGGGTGATGTAGCTGGTGGAAATGCCGTCGATCTTGAAGCTGTTGTTGCCCGCCGGTGCCAGCTCCATGTAATCGACATTAAGCATAGGGTCGATATGGAAGACAAACTCTCCATTGCCAGTCAGCAAGGTAGCAAAGTACTGGTGAGCAACGCCATCCACGTCGTAGACGGTAAGTATCGCCTTGTCTCCCGCACTAGAGCCCGAGGCTCCAGAGACGCTAAACGTGAACGACGAAACACCTATCGCCCCTTGGCTACCCACAGGAAGCACATCGAACTTGAGCTTCTCATTCTGATTGCCCTGGACCACGTTGGACTTCACGCCCAGGTCGGTCGCGGACATGCTCACATCTTCGAGTTTACCGTTCCTATAGGCCGTTACCGCCAAGGCAAACTTGCCGTCGAAAACATCCGCCGTGAAGAGATAAGCATCCTTGCCGCCTTCCTTGTAGAAGTTGCTCTTGTCGAAGGCGCTCAGCAGGCTATCGATGGTCGTCTCTACCACAGGCGCGGGCGATACCAGTTCGAAGGTGTAGGTACCATCCATATTCAACGTGAGATGGAAGAACTCGAAAGTGCCCGATTTCGCGGTGTAGGTAATCGAAGTCGATGAGGTATCGGTAACGACCAGTTCGTAGCCTTCGGGCATACCGATCCAGATGAGTGCTCCCTCACCGAAGCTGTCAAGGAAGCCTTGTGCGTCCGCTCCAACATCGAACTCGTAGGTGCCCTCATACGTGCCCGCCACGTTAGCAATGGCGAGGTTGAGGCTGGAAAGACTGGGACCGTCATCCGCGAAGACGATGTTGTCACCCAGATCCAGCGCCACGCTGTGGCTGGCGGTATCACCATCGGCATCGACAACGGTGGCCGTACCGGTCAGTACCACCAGGCCATTGGCCAGCGAGACGGTGTCGCTGGCGTAATCGCCGTTGTCCGCGCTGTCATGATCGATGGCAGCGTGCTGGGTCAAGGTGACGTTGGCATCGCCATCCACGGAGATGGTAAACACCGTATTGCCGGACGCAATATCAATGGCCTGCGTAGCTGTCGAACCAACGATGCTGCCCTCATGGAGGTAGAGGTAGATCGGCTGACCACCACTGCTCAAGCCCGAATCCATCCCGTTTACCACTCCCTCGGCAAGTGCCAATGAGTAATCCCAGCTAATGCTTCCCTCACCATCGGCACCATGACTGAAGGTGGCGATGACGAAAGCGGCGGCGAAGCTAGCGGAATCGCGGCCGATTTCACTGACGGTATCGGCATCCTTCGTCATCAGACCGATGCTCTCATCACCCAGCTCCAGGGTGATATTGGGCACGTCGTCGAGGATGGTGATGCTGCCGCCGAGGTCGGCGCTGAGCGTGTCGCTGGCGGTGTCGCCATCGGCGTCGGTCACGGTGACCGTGGCGCTCACGCTCACCAGGCCGGCCGGCAGGGAGAGGCTGTCAGCGCCCTGGGCCGGGTGATCCACCGGGCCGGACTGGGTCACGGTGACCTCGCCCGTGGTGGCGTCGATCGCGATACGCAGCACTTCGCTGCCGTTGGCGGTACCGATGACGACGCCATCGACCAGGGTGAAGACGATCGGCACGTTGCCGCTGGTGAGGCCATGCTCGACGTTGCCCAGGCTCAGGGCGTAGCCGTCGATGACGGTGCTGCCCTCGCCGTCGGCGCCGTAGCTGGCGTTGACGGCGGCGATAAAGGCCGCGGCCACGCTGCCGGTGGCCACCGAGCCATTCTCCTCAACGCTCTGCTGATCGTAGGTGGTGAGTTCGAGGTCGCCGAGGTCGACCTCGCCCAGCTCGACACCAGGTACGTCGTCGACGATGGTGATGCTGCCGCCGAGGTCGGCGCTGAGCGTGTCGCTGGCGGTGTCGCCATCGGCGTCGGTCACGGTGACCGTGGCGCTCACGCTCACCAGGCCGGCCGGCAGGGAGAGGCTGTCAGCGCCCTGGGCCGGGTGATCCACCGGGCCGGACTGGGTCACGGTGACCTCGCCCGTGGTGGCGTCGATCGCGATACGCAGCACTTCGCTGCCGTTGGCAGTACCGATGACGACACCATCGACCAGGGTGAAGACGATCGGCACGTTGCCGCTGGTGAGGCCGTGCTCGACGTTGCCCAGGCTCAGGGCGTAGCCGTCGATGAGCGTGCTGCCCTCGCCGTCGGCGCCGTAGCCGGCATTGACGGCGGCGGTAAAGGCCGCGGCCACGCTGCCGCCCGCGGTGGAGGTACCGCCGCTGGCAGTCTCGTGGTCGAAGGTGGTGAGTTCGAGGTCGCCGAGGTCGACCTCGCCCAGCTCGACGCCGGGCACGTCGTCGACGATGGTGATGCTGCCGCCGAGGTCGGCAGTGAGCGTGTCGCTGGCGGTGTCGCCATCGGCGTCGGTCACGGTGACCGTGGCGCTCACGCTCACCAGGCCGGCCGGCAGGGAGAGGCTGTCAGCGCCCTGGGCCGGGTGATCCACCGGGCCGGACTGGGTCACGGTGACCTCGCCCGTGGTGGCGTCGATCGCGATACGCAGCACTTCGCTGCCGTTGGCGGTACCGATGACGACGCCATCGACCAGGGTGAAGACGATCGGCACGTTGCCGCTGGTGAGGCCATGCTCGACGTTGCCCAGGCTCAGGGCGTAGCCGTCGATGACGGTGCTGCCCTCGCCGTCGGCGCCGTAGCTGGCGTTGACGGCGGCGGTAAAGGCCGCGGCCACGCTGCCGCCCGCGGTGGAGGTACCGCCGCTGGCAGTCTCGTGGTCAAAGGTGGTGAGTTCGAGGTCGCCGAGGTCGACCTCGCCCAGCTCGACGCCGGGCACGTCGTCGACGATGGTGATGCTGCCGCCGAGGTCGGCAGTGAGCGTGTCGCTGGCGGTGTCGCCATCGGCGTCGGTCACGGTGACCGTGGCGCTCACGCTCACCAGGCCGGCCGGCAGGGAGAGGCTGTCAGCGCCCTGGGCCGGGTGATCCACCGGGCCGGACTGGGTCACGGTGACCTCGCCCGTGGTGGCGTCGATCGCGATACGCAGCACTTCGCTGCCGTTGGCGGTACCGATGACGACGCCATCGACCAGGGTGAAGACGATCGGCACGTTGCCGCTGGTGAGGCCGTGCTCGACGTTGCCCAGGCTCAGGGCGTAGCCGTCGATGACCGTGCTGCCCTCGCCGTCGGCGCCGTAGCTGGCGTTGACGGCGGCGATAAAGGCCGCGGCCACGCTGCCGCCCGCAGTGGAGAGGCCGCCGTTGGAGGTTTCGTGGTCGAAGGTGGTGAGCTCGAGGCCGCTCAGATTGACGCTACCCAGCTCCAGGCTGGGCTGATCGTCCATGATGGTGAGTTGCAGTGTGCCCGTTGCACTACCGCTGCTGCTGGTCACGGTATAAACGAGGCCAAGAAGGGCCTCGTCCATGCCCTCGCCATGCAGCAGGTTGTTCACTTGAGTGACGGTGAACGCGCCTGTTGCTGGGTCGAGTTCAACGGTGAAGATCGTGATGCCACGCGTTTCGGATATCGCGTGTAGAGTATTGGTGCCAGCATTCCATATGAACGTGAGCGTCTCACCGCCCACCTGTTGGGTTACACCGTCCATCGCGGCAAAGGTCACGCTGCCGCCACTGCCGGAGCCGAAGGAGACAGGCAAGAGACCACTGGCTACTGAACCGGAACCGCTCAGTGTTTCGATGTCGAAAAGCGTCGCTTCGAAGCTGCCGGCGCTTGGTGGAATGACGACAGGCTCTTGCGGCTCCTCCACCTCTTCCGCTTCCGCCAGCACAAAAGCGCCGCCCTGCTCCTCCGGCGGGCCACCGAGAGCATTCATGCCAAAGCTGAACGCCAAGGGATTCACATCCTCGACGATGCGGGCCAGGCGTACGAAGCTATGGCCGCCATCGGCTGCACCACCAGGCCCGGCGCCCGCAGCCGTGGCATCAAGCACGTCGAGAAGATCGACGGTGTCGTCATCCAACGCAGCGAGCAGGGCTTCGAGGTCCTCATCCAGGGCAGCAAATTCGCTCGCCTCGACCGGCTGCTCGACATCCAGCTCCGGACTCATGACTACCTGCTCACCACCCGGGATCAGCGTGGGATCGAGGTTGTCGCCAAAGTCGAGCTGCACACCCCTCCATTGGATGTCACTACGGTTTCTCCTTCCTGCAGCGTGTCTCCGACACGCAGTTCACGCAGGTTGCCTGAGGCATCACGCGCCCAGGCCTGACCGGAGATGGACAGAACGGTTGCAATAGTCATGAGGGTAATACCCCGCAAAGTGGAATTTTTTACGAGGCTCGCCACGGCCAAACGGTCCGTGCCTGGAGGGGCGTGCTTAATGCTAAGTATGATTCAAGGCCTACGGCGCGATATTGGACCGTAGTACAGGGTAAGAAAAAATTGAGGCCGCCCTTTCTTCCCTGAACTTATTAGCAGAGAAAGAAAAACGCCCAGCGAAGCCGGGCGTTAGTGGTGCTGCCTAGAAGAAACTCATTCGATGTTGAGACTCGATTTCAGCGCCTCGAGGTCGGCTGCGAATTATATTTCTCATCTCGCTGCCGCTTGCCGCGCCTTCTTTTCTTCATCCAAAGTTCTCAGGTAGCCTTCGTACCTTTCATGGTGCGTTAGTTTACGCACTTCTTTCCCGACTTGACTGGCCCAAGCTTGCCCTCCAATCAACAGGGCGGACTGGGTAATGAGATCCACGTACGACGAGCGAAGGATGAAGGCGATATTCAGCTGCAGCTCCCCTCCTTCACGCTCCATATCGGTAGCTATCAACCAATTGGATATAGAATTCATCATTATCGAATTAAGGTGATCAAAATTTTTTCGATAAAATTCGTTCCTCGGCAAACGAACTAACGCATCGAAAAAACATTGATTGACAGCCTCATCCTCCAGCGACTTATCCTTGTCGATCAAATCATCCCACACATGTGAAATGTTAATTACCATATGGAGAAATTCGGCAGCCGAAGCATTGCCCTTCACCCATTTTGAAACCTGATCCTCTTTTAAGTACATTGGCAACTCCATAGCAAAATGGGGCGCCCGTCAAGGCACCCCTAATACATCACGAGTTATTTATTGATCAATATTGATATATCCTTCATTTAGCATGTTCTCGAGAAGGCTATCGTTATATGCCACCCCTTTCAGAATGATATTCTGGTCGACAAGATCGGCATCATAACCATTCTCGAAACCTCCTGTCGTGCTGATATGAATGATGGTACCACCTTCTCCATCATCTTCCATCCGAAGATAGGAGCTGATATCACTGTCACTATCACGTCCTTGTAACAGATCGGACAGGTCGATGACGTCTCCGTCATTAGTGTCGAAGTCCATGATGGTGTCAGTGAATACGTCACCAGCTTCACCCTGGTCTCCCAGCTTCCATACAAAGGTATCTGCACCAAGACCACCAAAGAGAGTATCGTTACCTTCACCACCTCTCAGGGTATCATTACCCGCCCCACCTACAAGAACGTCGTCCCCTCCGCCTCCGTAGAGATCGTTCTGCCCAGGCGTTGCAGATATTTGCGGTTGCGCCAGTTGCTCCCAGTTTTCTCTCACATAATCGATAACCTGTTCCTCGGACGGCATATTACCGCTATTTCCGAACTCAACACTCCAACGCAGGTATTCTATCAAACCGATATAACCCATGCCATCGTGCTCACCAGCTACAAAGTGCTCCCCATTTCCGTTCGTCCAGGAAAGATGATCGGAATTGACGGTATCTCCAAAGATAATGTCGTCTCCACCGCCTCCTTTAAGGGTATTGCTGCCTAGATCGGCAAAATCTTTATCTACCGATCCACCCTGGAGTGCTGCCTGCAATTCCTCGGCTGTATGCACGATATTAGGCACCCCGGCAGGAGCAGTCACCGAGCTGTTATCACCATACATACCGCCGTCATTGAACGTCTCTGTCCTCTCTCCAATAACATCGGTGTTATCGAAGAAACGAAGATAGTTCTCAGTTATATCCCCCCCCATACCGATTGCATGCACGGAGCTGATATTTCCAAGCTCGGCAAAGGCCTGAATAGAAGCATACAAAGTGTCATAATCCGTCGAATTTCCCGCCCCCCCGACATTAGGATTACCCCACTTGTCGGTTCCTCCCGGATAATATTGAGTCGGGTTTCCATCCGTCAGGAAATAGCTCAAATCTTTGAAGCCATCCTGTGGCGATGCACCACTACCGTGCTGGGCATTGAACCAATCCACCGCCTGTTCGAACGCTGCCTGATAGTTAGTACCGCCATTGGCTGACAGGGCCTCGATCGCTGCAATCAAGTCACCAACATTGTCTGACGTAAGGTTCGAGATATTGGCTGTAGTATTGGCATGGGTGGAGAACTCCACCAATTGAACATTGACGATGCCATCGTGCTCCTTAAGTTGTTCGGCTAGATTCAGCAATGCCTGCTTGGTCAGATCCATCCGATTCAGGCCTGACGTGCCCGACGGGTCACGCATGCTTCCCGACACATCCACCATGATCGAGATATTATAGTTCTGTCCCGGCTGAATAATGGTTTGTCCGCCACCTACATCGCCAATCAATACGTCGCTGCCATCGCCGCTCTCGAAGGTATTGTCGACATTGCCACCGACATAGAGCGTATCTGCAACAGGCGCAGAAATCTCAAGTGAGCTGTCAACGGTATCTCCATCTCCATCTATCCCTGAACGGGAAGGCCCAGTTCAATATCTGTCGCCGTACCACCTTGGAAGTAGGTAAAGTCACCAAGATTGAAGTTGCTACCTTCCCCTCCCACCACTTCGATCGCTTGGAAGGGTGAGCTGGTGCTCAGCTCATAAGCATAGCCACTCTTGATCCCGGAAATTTGAATACCGTTGCCATTCTGAGTGATCGTCAGGCTGGAGGTGACATCAGCACCATTTTCATCGTAGATGCGAATATCTTCCACCGTAAGCGGCAGATAATCTCCATTGCCTTCAATACCTCCATTGGCAGGGATACCGGTCGCTGATACCGAAGACAGTGCTTTTATTGTCAGCGTTGCCGTATTACCACCACCACCACGCACACTGACTTCTTGGGCGAACCGCGTAACATTCAAACTTTCGTCCCAGCTGGCTCCACCACTGCCGAGACTCAACCCAGCGACAAAATCGAAGCGGGCCACCTCCCCTTTGCTTATGCTACTTCCGTTAGATATTCCGATACCGTTTCCAGTGCTGGTATTGACGGTTTCACCTGCACGGGTAGAGACTAGCACATCATTATTGTCTATATCGTCACCAAGGTTCAGTCCGTAAACACTACTATTACCACCCGACACCCCACTTGTTGCAGTAGCACTAAACTCTGTTCCGTTAAGAACCTTACCGTAGGTAGTAATGGTGTACGTGTCACTACCGGAGTCAAGCACAATCTTGAAGCCAAGCTCACCACCAGCTGTTTTGGCAAGCAACACAGACTGGTCGTTATCATCATAGCTGTAATAGAGCGGCTCGCCATCGAGGAATAGTTGCAGCCCATTGATATCCGTAGCGGGCGTACCAGCCTCCACTGTAAACACTACATTACCGACCCCATCGGCACCTGCCTTGGTTTCGAAACCGATAGAACCTACAAACCCATCTTCTAGGCTGCCGGTTTCCGGAGTGAAATCACTAGGCACGTCATCCACGATGGTAATGTCGATTTCCGATGAGGACACTTGCTCCCTCTGATCAGCAACCGAGAGTTCGAGCCCGTCCTTATCGAACTCATTTCGGCCACCACCTTCTATGTGCTCAACAGGTGCCGTCAATTCAAACTCATACATCACGACGCCGGAATTAACATCACCCTGATATCCGGTAATACGGATGACATTTCCTCCCGGCGTTGCAATTTCAATGGCTGCAGTTCCATCCAGTCCAATTAATTCTTCAATCGTTATCTCTTGACCCGCCACTGTAATATAAGCGATGCCAGCCACGGCATTGATACCAAAAGTGCCAGTTTTGATGAGTTCACCAGGGTTCGGATTCGAGCCATTCTGGAGGTGTTGCTCATCCACGACGATATCGGCCCCACCAGAGTTCAGGCCAGTAATTTCGGGTGCGGCCACGCCATAGTCGCGCTCGCTGTCGGCGCTGTAGGGGTTGCCCGCCTCGTCGCTGCCGCTGACGTTGGCCTCGACGTTGTCGTGCTGGGCCAGCAACTCGCCCGGAACGTCGATGGCGTAGGTCAGGTCTTCTCCCACCAGGCCGGTGAATTCCTGGCCGCCCACGGTCAGGGTAACGGTGTCGCCCTCGCGGGCGTCGCCGCCCACGCTGCCGGTGATGGTGACCGGCCCCTGGGCCTCCTCGCCGTTGATCACATCGTCGCCGGCAATGGTGTCGATGGTGATCGAGGCTTCGGCGCTGAGGTTGACACCGTAGTCGCGCTCGCTGTCGGCGCTGTAGGGGTTGCCCGCCTCGTCACTGCCGCTGACGTTGGCCTCGACGTTGTCGTGCTGGGCCAGCAGCTCGCCCGGGACGTCGATGGCGTAGGTCAGGTCGCTGGTCACGGTGCCAGTGAATTCCTGGCCACCTACAGTGAGGGTAACGGTATCGCCCTCGCGGGCGTCACCGCCCACGCTGCCGGTGATGGTAATGAGCTGAGTGGCCTCCTCGCCGTTGATCACGTCGTCACCGGCGATCACGTCGATGGTGATCGAGGCTTCGGCGCTGAGGTTGACGCCGTAGTCGCGCTCGCTGTCGGCGCTGTAGGGGTTGCCCGCCTCGTCGCTGCCGCTGACGTTGGCCTCGACGTTGTCGTGCTGGGCCAGCAGCTCGCCCGGGACGTCGATGGCGTAGGTCAGGTCGCTGGTCACGGTGCCAGTGAATTCCTGGCCGCCCACGGTCAGGGTAACGGTATCGCCCTCGCGGGCGTCGCCGCCCACGCTGCCGGTGATGGTAATGAGCTGAGTGGCTTCCTCGCCGTTGATCACATCGTCACCGGCGATCACGTCGATGGTGATCGAGGCTTCGGCGCTGAGGTTGACACCGTAGTCGCGCTCGCTGTCGGCGCTGTAGGGGTTGCCCGCCTCGTCACTGCCGCTGACGTTGGCCTCGACGTTGTCGTGCTGGGCCAGCAGCTCGCCCGGGACGTCGATGGCGTAGGTCAGGTCGCTGGTCACGGTGCCAGTGAATTCCTGGCCGCCCACGGTCAGGGTAACGGTGTCGCCCTCGCGGGCGTCGCCGCCCACGCTGCCGGTGATGGTGACCGGCCCCTGGGCCTCCTCGCCGTTGATCACATCGTCGCCGGCAATGGTATCGATGGTGATCGAGGCTTCGGCGCTGAGGTTGACACCGTAGTCGCGCTCGCTGTCGGCGCTGTAGGGGTTGCCGGCCTCGTCGCTGCCGCTGACATTGGCCTCGACGTTGTCGTGCTGAGCCAGCAGCTCGCCCGGAACGTCGATGGCGTAGGTCAGGTCTTCTCCCACCAGGCCAGTGAATTCCTGGCCGCCCACGGTCAGGGTAACGGTATCGCCCTCGCGAGCGTCGCCACCCACGCTGCCGGTGATGGTAATGAGCTGAGTGGCCTCCTCGCCGTTGATCACATCGTCGCCGGCGATCACGTCGATGGTGATGGTAGCACTGGCTTCCAGGTTGACGCCGTAGTCGCGGTCGCTGTCGGCGCTGTAGGGGTTGCCGGCCTCGTCGCTGCCGCTGACGTTGGCCTCGACGTTGTCGTGCTGGGCCAGCAACTCGCCCGGAACGTCGATGGCGTAAACCAGCTCACCCTGATCATTGGTCTCCACCGCACCAGTGAATTCCTGGCCGCCCACGGTCAGGGTAACGGTGTCGCCCTCGCGGGCGTCGCCGCCCACGCTGCCGGTGATGGTGACGGGCCCCTGGGCCTCCTCGCCGTTGATCACATCGTCGCCGGCGATCACGTCGATGGTGATGGAGGCTTCGGCGCTGAGGTTGACGCCGTAGTCGCGCTCGCTGTCGGCGCTGTAGGGGTTGCCCGCCTCGTCGCTGCCGCTGACGTTGGCCTCGACGTTGTCGTGCTGGGCCAGCAGCTCGCCCGGGACGTCGATGGCGTAGGTCAGGTCTTCTCCCACCAGGCCAGTGAATTCCTGGCCGCCCACGGTCAGGGTAACGGTGTCGCCCTCGCGGGCGTCGCCGCCCACGCTGCCGGTGATGGTGACGGGCCCCTGGGCCTCCTCGCCGTTGATCACGTCGTCACCGGCAATGGTGTCGATGGTGATCGAGGCTTCGGCGCTGAGGTTGACGCCGTAGTCGCGCTCGCTGTCGGCGCTGTAGGGGTTGCCCGCCTCGTCACTGCCGCTGACGTTGGCCTCGACGTTGTCGTGCTGGGCCAGCAGCTCGCCCGGGACGTCGATGGCGTAGGTCAGGTCGCTGGTCACGGTGCCGGTGAATTCCTGGCCACCCACGGTCAGGGTAACGGTATCGCCCTCGCGGGCGTCACCGCCCACGCTGCCGGTGATGGTGATGAGCTGAGTGGCTTCCTCGCCGTTGATCACGTCGTCACCGGCGATCACGTCGATGGTGATCGAGGCTTCGGCGCTGAGGTTGACGCCGTAGTCGCGCTCGCTGTCGGCGCTGTAGGGGTTGCCCGCCTCGTCACTGCCGCTGACATTGGCCTCGACGTTGTCGTGCTGAGCCAGCAGCTCGCCCGGAACGTCGATGGCGTAGGTCAGGTCTTCTCCCACCAGGCCAGTGAATTCCTGGCCGCCCACGGTCAGGGTAACGGTATCGCCCTCGCGGGCGTCGCCGCCCACGCTGCCGGTGATGGTAATGAGCTGAGTGGCTTCCTCGCCGTTGATCACATCGTCGCCGGCGATCACGTCGATGGTGATGGAGGCTTCGGCGCTGAGGTTGACACCGTAGTCGCGCTCGCTGTCGGCGCTGTAGGGGTTGCCCGCCTCGTCGCTGCCGCTGACGTTGGCCTCGACGTTGTCGTGCTGGGCCAGCAGCTCGCCCGGGACGTCGATGGCGTAGGTCAGATCGCTGGTCACGGTGCCGGTGAATTCCTGGCCGCCCACGGTCAGGGTAACGGTGTCGCCCTCGCGGGCGTCGCCGCCCACGCTGCCGGTGATGGTGACGGGCCCCTGGGCCTCCTCGCCGTTGATCACGTCGTCACCGGCAATGGTGTCGATGGTGATCAAGGCTTCGGCGCTGAGGTTGACGCCGTAGTCGCGCTCGCTGTCGGCGCTGTAGGGGTTGCCGGCCTCGTCGCTGCCGCTGACGTTGGCCTCGACGTTGTCGTGCTGGGCCAGCAGCTCGCCCGGAACGTCGATGGCGTAAACCAGCTCACCCTGATCATTGGTCTCCACCGCACCAGTGAATTCCTGGCCGCCCACGGTCAGGGTAACGGTATCGCCCTCGCGAGCGTCGCCGCCCACGCTGCCGGTGATGGTAATGAGCTGAGTGGCCTCCTCGCCGTTGATCACATCGTCGCCGGCGATCACGTCGATGGTGATGGTAGCACTGGCTTCCAGGTTGACACCGTAGTCGCGGTCGCTGTCGGCGCTGTAGGGGTTGCCCGCCTCGTCGCTGCCGCTGACATTGGCCTCGACGTTGTCGTGCTGGGCCAGCAGCTCGCCCGGAACGTCGATGGCGTAAACCAGCTCACCCTGATCATTGGTCTCCACCGCACCAGTGAATTCCTGGCCACCTACGGTCAGGGTAACGGTGTCGCCCTCGCGGGCGTCGCCGCCCACGCTGCCGGTGATGGTGACGGGCCCCTGGGCCTCCTCGCCGTTGATCACATCGTCGCCGGCGATCACGTCGATGGTGATGGTAGCACTGGCTTCCAGGTTGACACCGTAGTCGCGCTCGCTGTCGGCGCTGTAGGGGTTGCCGGCCTCGTCGCTGCCGCTGACGTTGGCCTCGACGTTGTCGTGCTGGGCCAGCAGCTCGCCCGGAACGTCGATGGCGTAAACCAGCTCACCCTGATCATTGGTCTCCACCGCACCAGTGAATTCCTGGCCACCTACGGTCAGGGTAACGGTATCGCCCTCGCGAGCGTCGCCGCCCACGCTGCCGGTGATGGTGACGGGCCCCCGGGCCTCCTCGCCGTTGATCACATCGTCGCCGGCGATCACGTCGATGGTGATCGAGGCTTCGGCGCTGAGGTTGACGCCGTAGTCGCGGTCGCTGTCGGCGCTGTAGGGGTTGCCCGCCTCGTCACTGCCGCTGACGTTGGCCTCGACGTTGTCGTGCTGAGCCAGCAGCTCGCCCGGAACGTCGATGGCGTAGGTCAGATCGCTGGTCACGGTGCCGGTGAATTCCTGGCCACCTACGGTCAGGGTAACGGTATCGCCCTCGCGGGCGTCACCGCCCACGCTGCCGGTGATGGTGACGGGCCCCTGGGCCTCCTCGCCGTTGATCACATCGTCGCCGGCAATGGTGTCGATGGTGATCGTCGCTTCGGCAAACGTATCCTTGACCGCGTCGTCTTCGGCCGTCCGTGTTTCTCCGATCTGGTCCACGACACGGGCCTCAACGGAGATGGGACCATCCACCAATTCACTGAGATCGACTTCGGTCTGGTAATTGCCCTCGGCATCCACCGTTGCCGTCGTCGTCACCGTATTGCCTGCCTGATCGGTAATGACGAGAGTGACGATGCTGCCCGCGGGGACATTGGTCGTCGTACCGACCAGAAAGACTTGTGTCACATTCTGGCTATTGAAGTCTTGAATGGAGACCGTAATGGTGCCGGGCGGAAGCGGCTCGATCTCAGCTGGCGCCTCTGCTTCTTCTTCTCCTGCCAGAAAGGCGCCTCCCTCGATTTCGGGCAGCTCGCTGGCCAGCCCCAGGCCATATTCGAACGCCAGCGGGTTGACGTCTTCGGCGATGCGCGCCAGCCGCACGAAGCCATGGCCACCATCGGCGGCACCGCCAGGGCCAGCACCCGCTGCAGTCGCATCAAGTATGTCGAGAAGATCGATGCTGTCGTCGTCCAATGCGGCCAACAGCGCCTCGATGTCCTGATCGAGAGCGGCGAACTCAGAGGCATCGGTGGGTTCGTCGCCATCGATCTCCGATGTCATGACCACTTGCTCATCACCTTCGACGAGCGTCGGGTTCAGTCCATCACCGAAGTCGAGCTGAGCGCTACCGGTATCGGAAGTGATCAGCGTCTCGCCTTCCAGAAGGGTATCGCCTACACGAAGTTCGCGCAGGTTGCCCTCGGCGTCGCGCGCCCAGGCTTGACCGGTAATGGAAATAACCGTGGCAATGGCCATGACTCGACTCCCTGTTTCGTCTGTATTGTTTAGTAGTGCACCCCAAGGGCAATCCCTTGCAGTACAGTCAAGGGAAATTATGTTACGTAGCGTTACTTTCCTATTGGACTGAAGGACAAGGCTGACTTAGGCCGACGGAAGCGAAAAAGGAGCGAAGAAGAGGCCTGCCATGAGGGCAAGCCGTTGAAATATTGGATACAAAAAGGCCCCACCCAGCAGCGCTGGATGGGGCAAGCCAGGATTATCGGATCTGTATTAGGGGTCGATATTCAGCTGGTTCTGCTCCAGCAGCTGCTGGAGGAACTCGCCGGAAGTCATCTCTCCCATCGCGTAGTTTTCCAGCACGATCTTCTGATCGGCATTGCTACCATCCGGCTCAATCCCACCGTCATGCTTGATGTAGAGCACGGTATCGTCGCCCTCCTGCTCCGCGACAATGAAGCCATCGATATTGCCTTCGCTCTCCCCCTGGAGCAGGTCCGCCAGATCCAGCACGTTATGCCCCGTGCCAAAGTCCTTGACGGTATCTTTAGCGGGGTCGCCTTCGCTTCCCTGATCGCCGAAGCTCCATTGGAAGACGTCGTCGCCCAAGCCGCCGATCAGGATATCGTCGCCGGCACCGCCAATGAGGATGTCATCGCCGTTGCTACCGACAAGCGTTGTGGCAGCGTCCACGACAACGGAACCGACCATTTCCTGCGCCGTGGCATGAGCAACCACGCTGAATGCACCAGCATCCTCAAGCGGCACCCGAACCACCAGCGATAGATCGGTCAGCGCTGTCTGGTCGGAGTGGGTCAGGACCCAGCTGCCATCCGCTCCCGGCGCTACCGACACGCCCTCCGCAGCCGTGACCAGCTCGACACTGGCGCCTGCAGGAATCCCGGTCAGCGTGATATCCGCAAGAATCTCGCTGCCATCGGTATCGATCAGTTGTGCAAAGATGTCGACCAAGAACTCCTGGTAAGCCTCACCGCCAGACACGGTCTCGATTTCTGGCGCATTGGGTGTGGCATAGCTGCCGTCGCCGAAGATCACGCCATCGAGGTTATTGCTGACCTGGCTGATCAGCGAGCCCGATCCGCTCTGGCTCACGTAGCCCACCCACACACCATCTAGCGTGTTGACGTGTGTGTTCGCATTGTTGTTCGTGCTCCACCCGACCTGATACTCGAAGCCTTCCTCCTGAACCACGAAGATGTAATCCCTAAGGGCATCATCGCCATCCTCGGTCCGGTTGCCATGCACCGAGTCCAAACCACGCAGTTCGCTGTGGTTCCAGTCCGACTGGCTGTAGTACCAGCCGCTGTTCGAGTGCACCACGAAGATATCGGCATATTGGCCCTCTCCGCCGTGATTACCCTGCGTGTAGTAAGCAACGACACCAGCATTGGCGGAGCCTGGATTGGCGATTTCCGGCACTGTGTCGCCTTCCGTCAGCCACACCCGCACACCATCACCGATCCGGACGATTTGGCCATCCTGGACGTCGAAGCCACCCGCGACTTCACTGCCACCATTGACCTTGATGATCTCGGCGCTGTCTCCGCCATGGATTTCACCCGCAGTGACCGTCAGCGCAACGTCCGGCGCATCCGCGACCGGGGTGATATCCACCCGCAGCGTTGCCTCCTCGCCAACGTTATCACCCACCGCCGGCTTGAAGCCGATATGGGCGTAGTCGGCCTGCAGGTTGCCGACACCATCGCCACCGTAGCCGTCGAACCCTGACTCATTGGCCTCCGGCATGAAGCGCAGGTTTCCAGCCTCGATGCCTGCCTGGCTGAACCGTTCGCCCTCGGCGACCGGGTGCCACTCGCCACCGGCATCGCGAACCTCCAGCGTGCCGGCTTCGGGCAGTTGGGTGATGATGATATCGAGTGCCGTATCGGCGGCGGCTCCAAAATCCTGCCACTGGAGTACCAGCGCAGTATCCTCACTGCCTTCCACCTGGCCACCCGCGGCTTCGGGAAGCGGGTCGGGGTTGGCAGGCCCGTCCGGTGACGTTGCCGGCCCAGTCAAGGTCACATTGATACCACCTTCGGCCGTGTCGCCATCGGCATCGGTGAGCGTGTAGGCCAAATCCAACGGGATATCGTCGTTGTAGTTGTTGGCCACAACGCCTTTCAGGCCGATACGGAACTCTCCGGACACGCCCGTGATCACCAGATTGGAGAAATAGACGGCCCGACCATCCAGCGCAATAGTGAAATCTGTTGCCTTATTGCCGGAGCCGTCGAAGGTTCCGAACCAGGTTACGCTATTGCCTGCGGCATCGACACCAGTGGCCTCCCAATGCAGGGTGTAACTACCACCGCCTTGGCCTTGCACGGACAGGCCCATGCCGCGAACCTGCCCCTGATTGTCGTCGGGATCGGCAAACGCCATGGTGAGCTTCTCACCTGGATTGAACCAGTTGCCGCCGACACCAATCCAGTTGTTATTCGTATTTACCGTGGACTCTGCCGCCTCACCATTCGTTGCCATCATGCTATTGATGAGGAAATCACCGAAACTCACTACATAGTTAGCACTGTTGCCGCCAGAGATATCGGTGTACTCCGTGACGCCCTCCATGGCACCGAGCTTTCCAAACGAATTGAGGAGTTCAAAGCTGTAGCGCGGGCTATTGTCGGCATTGGCCTGACTCGTATCGATTTGCGCACGGAAAATCAGCGTTCCGTCTTCCAGTTCGCCGGTCAGCGTGCCATCGCCATGGTCGACGTAGTTCACCGGCAGGCCATCGAAGACAAGCTGCGGCAGACCGTCGGTCTTCCAGGAGACACTGGTCAAATCGTTAGAGAGCGTTGCCTGGGAGAGGTAACCCGACGTTGCGAAGTCTCCGTCGTTCTCGGTTTCGATTACCAGATTACCTGACACCACCGGCGCATCATCGAATACCGTGATCGTGAAATTCGAGTCGGTAATGACATTGCCGTTGACATCCAGCGCCACTAGGGTCAGCGGAATATCCATGCTGTGATCGGCTCCCGCAATGTCCGGGTGATCGATAGCCTGGAACTGCTGATAGGAATATTCACCGTTCGATGCATCCAGCGTTACGAAGAACACGACGCCGGAATCCGTGCTGGCGGTCAAGGTCTGGCTATCGGCATCCCAGCTATAGCCGATCGACTCACCATTGGAAGTCAGTCCGGATGCCTCGGTACCATCGATGGCCAGCGTTACCTCCGGTGAGAACTCACCCTCGATGCTCCCCTTGTAAACGATGTCCGTCTCGGAGCTGCCATCCTGGTTGCTATTGACATCCCGATCCGATGCCTGCGAGACGCCGGAGACGGAGAAGGTGTCATTGTCGAGGATCGTACCGGTCGCCGTGACATTCTCCACAGTGAGCGTGAAGGTCTCAGTGTCTTCCACCAGCGTATCGTCGACCGTGGGTACCGCCACGGTGAATTCCACCACACCCGCCGGCACCGTGATCAAGCCGGTGGACGGATCGTAAGTCACTCCATTGCTGAAGGTGAGTTCGCCGGTGAAGTCCTCATCCAGCGTGGCCGTGCCGCTCTCGAGTTCGAGCGTATAGGTATTGCTGTGCGGGCTCGTATTGGAGAGGACGACCTTGAACAGCGCGGCTTCGCCTTCGGTCACGGTCACGTTGCCGGTAGCGGGGTCGGCTTCCGGCCCCACCTGGACGATATCGGGCACGACCTGGTAGGACCGCTCGCTGTCGGCGCTGTACGGATTACCTGCCTCATCGCTGCCGCTGACGCTGGCCTGGACGTTATCGTGCTGAGTCAGCAGCTCGCCCGGTACGTCGATGGCGTAGGTCAGATCCTCGCCGACAAGGCCAGTGAAGGTCTCGCCGCCCACGGTCAGGGTGACGGTGTCGCCTTCACGGGCGTCGCCGCCCACGCTGCCGGTGATGGTGACGTCGCCCTGGGCTTCTTCACCGTTGATCGCATCGTCACCGGACACTTCGTCGATGGTGATGGTGGCAACCGGAACGTTCAGCGAAGCCGTACCATCCGCCGTGTCGGCACCATCCTGGGCCGTTGCGGTCACGGTCAATGTCACCGGGTCGGTATAATCGGTGGGCACGATCATGACGAGCCCGCTGATCGTTACCTCCTGGGTCTCCGGATCGACGGATACCGTGTAGCTGCCGTCGCTTTCCAGCGGCAGCGTCCAGGTGCCATCTTCGTTGCGCTCGCCGGCAGACAGCGTAACGCCCTCCGGCACCTCGACCACCACCGCGACGATCGATTCGGAGTAGTCGATGTCGGCTGGTGTCGCGACGATCTCAACGTCATAGGCCGAAGCAGCCTCATAGCTCACCTGGTGCACCAGGTAGTCGTTGCCACCGCTGAAGTGCTCTTCGCCTTCCGCGGGAGTGCTGAACTCTATCCCGGCGATCCACTTGCCCTCGGGCGCCTGGCGGGTTACGACATCGCCAATACCGTCGAAACCGCCTTCCGCACTGTTGCCGCTGATGACGAACGATTCGGACGAGCCATCCGTGTAGTGAACGGTGGTCTTGGCATACTCGCTCGTGCGCAACCAGGCGAGCTGGAACGAGACCGACTGCGCGGGCGTGTCCAGGGTCACCAACAGCGATTCGCCATTGCCGATTTCCGAGCCATCACCGTCTGATGCCGGACCCGCGACACCAAAGCCTGTCGGGTTTCCGGTGTCCTTGATGCTGAGCTCGCCAGGTTCACCGTCCTTGAGCGCGGAGACCATGAAACCGGCCGGCTTGAGAGCACTGGACAGATCCACGGCTTGGAGGGTCGGACTGCTCTTGCTCAGTGCCACGCTGACATCGGGAGTGTCGGCCACTGGCGTGACGCTGATATCGAGCGTGGAGCTCACCGTCTTGAGGCCATTGGTGACGGTGTAGCTGACCGGTGGCACCGGACCGCTGTAGTCCTGGTACGGCTCGAAGTGATAGGAACCGTCCGCTCCGATCGTGAGCGAACCCTTGCCTTCGAGCACGGCCGTCTCGCCGGGCTGATAGGTCGTGCCTTCCACCTCGAAGCCGGTCACCGACAGTTCGCCAACGTTGGATTCGGCATCGCTGAGGACATTGCCGAAAAGGGGCGTGTCTTCCAGTGTAGTAACCGTCTCACTGCCATCGGCCACGTCATTGTCCAGAATGGTGCCGGTCGCCTCGACGCCACCCACGGTAAGGGTGAAGGCTTCGGTGTTCTCGACCAGCGCGTCATCGATGGTCGGCACGGTGACGGTGAACTCGGTCACGCCCGCCGGCACGGTGAGGGTGCCATCGGCGTTCAGCGTCACGCCGTTGCTGAACGTCAGCGCGTCGGTGAAGTCTTCGCCCAGGGTGGCCGTGCCGCTGGCCAGGGTCAGGCTGAAGGTCTCGTCGTTGACGCTCTCGTTGGAGAGCTTGACGGTGAACACCGCCGCCTCGCCTTCGGTGACGGTCACGCCGGCCACGTCGCCGTCAGCATCGCCCACGTGGGTGATGGTCGCAGTGTCGTTGTCCAGGATGGTGCCGGTCGCCTCGACGCCACCCACGGTGAGGGTGAAGGCTTCGGTGTTCTCGACCAGCGCGTCATCGATGGTCGGCACGGTGACGGTGAACTCGATCACGCCCGCCGGCACGGTGAGGGTGCCATCGGCGTTCAGCGTCACGCCGTTGCTGAACGTCAGCGCGTCGGTGAAGTCTTCGCCCAGGGTGGCCGTGCCGCTGGCCAGGGTCAGGCTGAAGGTCTCGTCGTTGACGCTCTCGTTGGAGAGCTTGACGGTGAACACCGCCGCCTCGCCTTCGGTGACGGTCACGCCGGCCACGTCGCCGTCAGCATCGCCCACGTGGGTGATGGTCGCAGTGTCGTTGTCCAGGATGGTGCCGGTCGCCTCGACGCCACCCACGGTGAGGGTGAAGGCTTCGGTGTTCTCGACCAGCGCGTCATCGATGGTCGGCACGGTGACGGTGAACTCGGCCACACCCGCCGGCACCGTGATCAGGCCGGTGGACGGATCGTAAGTCACGCCGTGGCTGAACGTCAGCGCGTCGGTGAAGTCTTCGCCCAGCGTGGCCGTGCCGCTCTCGAGTTCGAGCGTATAGGTATTGCTGTGCGGGCTGGCGTTGGAAAGGACAACCTTGAACAGTGCGGATTCGCCTTCGGTGACGGTCACGTTGCCGATAGCAGGATCGGCTTCCGGCCCCACCTGGACGATATCGGGCACGACCTGGTAGGGGCGCTCGCTGTCAGCGCTGTAGGGGTTGCCAGCGTCGTCGCTGCCGGTTACCTCGGCGGTGATCTGGCTGTTCCCGGCCAGCAGTTCACCCGGCACCTCGATGGCGTAGGTCAGGTCGCCGGTCACGGTGTCGGTGAAGGTCTCGCCGCCCACGGTCAGGGTGACGGTGTCGCCCTCGCGAGCGTCGCCGCCCACGCTGCCGGTGATGGTAATGAGCTGAGTGGCTTCCTCGCCGTTGATCACATCGTCACCGGCAATGGTGTCGATGGTAATCGTCGCTTCGGCGCTAAGATTGATGCCGTAACCACGTGCGCTGTCGGCGCGGTAGGCATTACCAGCGTTGTCGCTGCCGGTTACCTCGGCGGTGATCTGGCTGTTCTCGGCCAGCAGCTCGCCCGGCACCTCGATGGCGTAGGTCAGGTCTTCGCCCACCAGACCGGTAAAGGTTTCGCCGCCCACGGTCAGGGTGACGGTGTCGCCTTCGCGGGCGTCGCCGCCCACGGTACCGGTAATGGTGACCGGGTTCTCGGCCTCTTCACCGTTGATCACGTCGTCGCCGGCAATGGTGTCGATGGTGATGGTGGCGACCGGAACGATCAGCGAAGCCGTACCATCCGCCGTGTCGGCACCATCCTGGGCCGTTGCGGTCACGGTCAATGTCACCGGGTCGGTGTAATCGATGGGCACGATCATGACGAGCCCGCCGATCGTTACCTCCTGAGTCACCGGATCGACGGATACCGTGTAGCTGCCGTCGCTTTCCAGCGGCAGCGTCCAGGTGCCATCTTCGTTGCGCTCGCCGGCAGACAGCGTAACGCCCTCCGGCACCTCGACCACCACCGCGACGATCGACTCGGAGAAGTCGATGTCGGTCGGTGTCGCGACGATCTCAACATCGTAGGTCGTGGCAGCTACATAGCTCACCTGGTGCACCAGGTAGTCGTTGCCAGCGCTGAAGTGCTCCTCGCCTTCCGCGGGAGTGCTGAACTCGATCCCGGCGATCCACTTGCCCTCGGGCGCCTGACGGGTAGCAGCCTCGCCGATACCGTCGAAACCGCCTTCCGCACTGTTGCCGCTGATGACGAACGATTCGGACGAGCCATCCGTGTAGTGGACGGTGGTCTTGGCATATTCCCCGTTTGCCAGCCAGGCAAGCTGGAAGGAGACCGACTGCGCGGGTGTATCCAGGGTCACCAACAGCGATTCGCCGTTGCCGATTTCGCTGTCTGCTCCGTCGGATGCAGGACCGGCGACGCCAAAGCCGGTCGGTGAACCCGACGAGCGAATGCTGATCTCGCCAGCGCCACCATTCTTGAACGCTTCGACGCTGAAGCCTTGTGGATCATTCACGTTGGGGCCACCCAGCGTGAGTTCCACGGTGCCGCTCTGGGCCAGCTTCACACTGACCTCGGGCGTGTCGGCCACCGGCGTGACGCTGATATCGAGCGTGGAGTTCACCGTCTTGAGGCCATTGGTGACGGTGTAGTTGACCGGCGGAACTGGGCCGCTGTAGTCCTGGTACGGTTCGAAGTGATAGGAACCGTCCGCTTCCAACGTGAGCGTGCCCTTGCCCTCGAGCACGGCCGTCTGACCGGGTGCGTAGGTAACGCCTTCCACCTCGAAGCCGGTCACCGACAGTTCACCGACGTTGGATTCGGCATTGTCGAGGACATTGCCGGAAAGGGGCGTGTCTTCCAGGGTAGTGACCGTCTCACCGCCATCGGCGACGTCGTTGTCCAGGATGGTGCCAGTTCCCGTGACATTCCCCACGGTGAGAGTGAAGGTCTCGGAGTCTTCCACCAGATCGTCGTCGATGGTGGGTACCGTTACGGTGAATTCGGCCACGCCTGCCGGCACCGTGATCAGGCCGGTGGACGGATCGTAAGTCACTCCGTTGCTGAAGGTGAGGTCGCCGGTGAAGTCCTCACCCAGCGTGGCCGTACCGCTCTCGAGTTCGAGCGTATAGGTATTGCTGTGCGGGCTGGCGTTGGAAAGGACGACCTTGAACAGCGCGGATTCACCTTCGGTCACGGTCACGTTGCCGATAGCAGGATCGGCTTCCGGTCCCACCTGAACGATATCAGGCACGACCTGGTAGGGACGCTCGCTGTCGGCACTGTAGGGGTTACCGGCCTCGTCGCTGCCGCTGACATTGGCCTCGACGTTGTCGTGCTGGGCCAGCAGGCTGCCCGGCACCTCGATGACGTAGGTCAGGTCGCTGGTCACGGTGCCGGTGAAGGTCTCGCCGCCCACGGTCAGGGTGACGGTGTCGCCCTCACGAGCGTCGCCGCCCACGCTGCCGGTGATGGTGACGGGCCCCTGGGCCTCCTCGCCGTTGATTACGTCGTCGCCGGCAATGGTATCGATGGTGATCGTCGCTTCGGCAAACGTATCCTTGACCGCGTCGTCTTCGGCCGTCCGTGTTTCTCCGATCTGGTCCACGACACGGGCCTCAACGGAGATGGGACCATCCACCAATTCACTGAGATCGACTTCGGTCTGGTAATTGCCCTCGGCATCCACCGTTGCCGTCGTCGTCACCGTATTGCCTGCCTGATCGGTAATGACGAGAGTGACGATGCTGCCCGCGGGGACATTGGTCGTCGTACCGACCAGAAAGACTTGTGTCACATTCTGGCTATTGAAGTCTTGAATGGAGACCGTAATGGTGCCGGGCGGAAGCGGCTCGATCTCAGCTGGCGCCTCTGCTTCTTCTTCTCCTGCCAGAAAGGCGCCTCCCTCGATTTCGGGCAGCTCGCTGGCCAGCCCCAGGCCATATTCGAACGCCAGCGGGTTGACGTCTTCGGCGATGCGCGCCAGCCGCACGAAGCCATGGCCACCATCGGCGGCACCGCCAGGGCCAGCACCCGCTGCAGTCGCATCAAGTATGTCGAGAAGATCGATGCTGTCGTCGTCCAATGCGGCCAACAGCGCCTCGATGTCCTGATCGAGAGCGGCGAACTCAGAGGCATCGGTGGGTTCGTCGCCATCGAGCTCGGGCGTCATGACCACTTGCTCGTCACCTTCGACCAGCGTCGGGTTCAGCCCGTCACCGAAGTCGAGCTGAGCGCTTCCACCATCCGAGGTGATCAGCACTTCGCCTTGCTGAATGGTGTCGCCCACGCGCAGTTCGCGCAGGTTTCCGTCGGCGTCGCGCGCCCAAGCCTGACCCGTAATCGAAATGACTTTGACCATTGTGCTTCCTGTTTCGTCTTCTTGACTGGGGATAAACGCCCCGATGAACGTTTCGGCACAAATTACGTCGCAGGAAGATCAAGGAACATTGAACCGATGGACAGTTCAGGCCTAAATATGCGCAATACGGATAAAAAAAGGCTTATCGTTTCCGATAAGCCTTTTACTAAAGAATATTTAACTTTCAGGCCACGTTTTCATCCTGCTTGGCCAATCTGAGCACCAACTGCATGCGATCGCGTACGCCAAGCTTGCGGAATATCGCTCCGAGATGCGCCTTGACCGTACGCTCGGTGATGTCGAGCAGGCGGGCGACCTCCTTGTTGCTGCGCCCTTCCGCCACCGCCAATGCCACGGCACGCTCACGCTCCGTCAGCATGGCCAGGCTATCCACCGGCAAGTTCTCGCGCCCGCCAAGGGTCGTGAATGCCGCACCGATCACCTTGCTCAACAGCTCGGCCGGCACCCAAACGCCCTGATTGCCAGTGACCAGCGCTGCCTGGGCCAGCAACTCAGGAGGGGAAAGCGCATGCAGGTAACCCCTGGCACCGGCCTGCAGCGCCTGAAGCGCTTCCGCTTCACTCGGTGTTAGGGACATCACGACGATGGTGGCGCCCTGTGAGGCCAAGGCTGCTGCCAAGGCAGGCCACTCTGCATGGTCGGTCATGAGCCAGGCTTGGTCGCCGCGCTTCGCGATACGACGCGCCTGCTCAGGGCCGACCTGCCGAAGATCAGGAAAGGCGCTGCGCAGGCGTGGGATATCAGCACGCTTCTGACTGATGAACAGAACTGCCATCATCGTTCCCCCATGGAGTCGCTCCAGGCCCGTAGCACGGGCTTGAGCAGGTACTGCATCACGGTGCGCTTGCCGGTCATGATATCGACCTGGGCGGTCATGCCGGGAATGACCTGAATGTCGCTGCCCAGGTTTTCTCCTTCGAGCGTTCGCACGCGCACCAAGTAGAAGGTGTTGTCGTTATCGTCGGTAATCGTGTCGGCACTGATGTGGTCCAGCTCGGCTGCAAGACCACCGTAGATGGCAAAGTCATAAGCGGTCAGCTTGATGGTGGCGGGCTGGCCGGGGCGCAGGAAGGCGATGTCCTGGGGCGCGACTCGCGCTTCGACCAGCAACTGGTCGTCACTGGGAATGATGTCTACCACTTCCTGACCAGGCTGAACGACGCCACCCAGGGTGTTGATCCCCAAACGCTGCACCACGCCATCCACCGGCGAACGCACCTCGGCGAGGCGCACCCGATCCTGTAGGCCGGCACTGGACTCGTCGAGCGCGCCGAGGTCACCGAGGGTATCAGCCAGGTCGTTACGCCAGCCGCTGCGCCGTTCCACGCCGACTTCGCGCAGCTGAGTGCGCGCCTCTTCCACGGCTGCTTCGAGGCGTGCCACCGAGGCAGTCGCCTGGTTACGCTCGCCGGTGGCGCGGGAAACTTCACGCTCGAGACGCAGGATATCGACTTCCGAGACCGCTCCCGACGCCAACAGTGGCCGCGTCAGATTCAACTCCTGGCTGGCCATGTTGGCTTCACGCTGGGCGGTATCGCGCCGCGCCTTGGCCTCATTGAGCTCTTCCTCGCGCTGACGAATGCGATCGCGCAGGATGCTCTCCTGCTCGCGCAGCTCCTCGCGCCGGCTCTCGTAGACTTCGCGCTCCTGGGCCACGATCTCCGGTGCCTCGGTACGCAATTCGTCGTCGGGATTGAACGGCGTGTCGGTCGATAGTGCGCGCAACCGTTCGGCGCGAGCACGCAACGCCAGGGCCTGGGCACGGTTCTCGCGAAAGTTGGCAATGAAGCGGGTAGGATCGATACGCATCAGCACCTGCCCCATCTCGACGAGTTCTCCTTCCCTAACCAGGATCTGCTGCACCACGCCGCCATCGAACGATTGCACCTTCTGCAACTGACTCGAGGGAATCACCCGACCGGTGCCGCGCGTCACTTCGTCGATCGAAGCGAAGTAGGCCCATGCGATCAGCGCGGCGAAAGCCAGTAGCACGGTATACAGGAACAGGCGCGCCCTGATCGGATCTTGCTGCATGCGCGCCCAGTCGGCATCGCTGGCCCAGTCGCGATTGAGGTGGGCCGAGGTGACGCGCTTGGAGAAGAGCCGATCGATGAAGGGGCGAAACGGCTTGCCGCCCATTTCGGAGAAACGACCGATCGCCTCGAACCCCTGCTGCTCTGCGCTCTTGCCTTTCATTTTGGGATTCATGACCGTCATTAGCTGGCCCTCCCGATCTGGCCCTTGCGCAACGCTTCCACGACCTTGTCGCGCGGGCCGTCGGCGACGATCTTGCCGGCATCGATGACGATGATGCGATCGACCAGTGACAATAGCGAGGTGCGATGGGTTACCACCACCAGCGTCTTGCCCTGGCCGTACTGCTTGAGATTGCTCTTGAAGGCCTCTTCGCTGGCATGATCCATGGCGCTGGTGGGCTCATCGAGCAGCAGGACCTGGGGGTCGTGTACCAGCGCCCTGGCGATGGCCACGGCCTGACGCTGTCCGCCGGAGAGCATCTGCCCACGCTCGCCGACCTGCAGATCGACCCCGTGGGGATGGCTATTGACCAGACTTTCCAGGCCGCTGAGCTTGATCGCGCGCAGCAGTGCCTCGTCGCTGACCCCATCACTGCCACCGCCGGCCACGATGTTGTCGCGCAACGAGCCGAAGAACAGGCTCACGTCCTGCGGCACGTAGCCGATGTGGCGCCGCAGCTCGACGGGGTCGAACTGGCGCAGGTCGACACCGTCGATCATCACCGAGCCTGCGGTGGGCACGTAAAGCCCGAGCAGCAGCTTGTTGAGCGAAGTCTTGCCGCAGCCGACACGCCCCAGCAGCGCCACTTTCTCGCCGGGCTCGATCTTGAGCGAGATATCGCGCAGCGCATCGCGCTCTTCGTCCGGATAGCGCAAGGAGACCTTGTCGAAGCGGATCTCACCGTGAATGACCGGCCGCGAGATGAACGACTTGCCATCGGGCCGCTCCACCGGGCGCTGCATCACATCGTTGAGGGATTTCAGCGCAGTCGACGACTGGTGGTACTGGGCCAGCAGTGCCGCGGCCTGGCTTACCGGCGCCATGGCGCGCGACGACAGCATGTAGGCGGCAATCAGCCCACCCTGGGTGAGGTTACCGTCGATGATCAGGTAGACCCCGATCAGGATTACGCAGACCGCCACGGTATGCTGGGCCCACATCGCCACGTTGGAAACCGAGGTGCTGACCAGACGCAGTTGGGCGGAGGTGCGGGAGAGAAAAGCCGTCGCCTTCTCCCAGCTTCCCTGGAGACGACTCTCGGCCCGCAGGGTCTTGACCGTTTCCAGGTGTGACAGCGATTCGACCAGCGTGGCATTGCGCTGGGCGCTGACTCGCCAGGTGGTTTCGGAAAGCTCGTGCAGCTTGCCTTGGGCCGCCATGGCGTAGAGCAGCACGACGACGATACCTGCCAACACCGGCAGCGCCAGCGGCGCCCCGATCAGGGCGATGATGGCGGCGAAAAACAACACGAAAGGCAGATCAACCAATGCCACCACCGTGGCCGAACCGATGAAGGAGCGCACCGACTCGAAGGATTGCAGGGTCGAGGCGAACGATCCCGTCGATGCGGGCCTGGCCTCCATGCGCAGCCCCAGCACCTGGGACATGATCCTCGAGGATAGCTTGACGTCGGCCCGGCTCGCCGCCAGGTCGACGAAGGCGCTGCGCATCATGCGCAGCGCCAGATCGAAACAGAGCACGATGAAGATGCCGGCGGCCAGCACCCAGAGCGTTTCAGTAGCGTGGTTGGGGACCACGCGGTCGTACACGTTGAGCACGAACAGCGGCATGGCCACGGCAAACAGATTGATGATGACGGAGCCGGCGATCACATCGCGATAGAGCCGTCGGTTTTCACGTATGACGCCCCAAAACCAGTGGCGTGAGCGTTGCTTGCCGACTTCCGGACCACGCGCGTCGAAGCGGAAGCGCGGGCGCACGTAGATGGCTTGGCCGCTGTAGCTCTCGCTCAGTCCGTCGAGATCGACTTCGGTGGCAGCATCGCCAAGCTCCGGGAAGATTACCCTGGCACGGCGCGCCTTGATATCCAGCGCCACGAGCACGCAGGCACGACCTGGCTCCAGCAACAACACGGCGGGAAAGAGTGCCGGATTGAGCTGCACCAGTCTGCTCTTGACGATGCGCGCCGTCATGCCGGCTCGTGCAGCCGCCCTGGGGAACACACCCGGGGTGAGACGCCCTTCCTCCAACGGCAAGCCTGCGGTCAACGAATCAGGCGTCACCGCATGGTCGTGGGCCAGGGTAATGGTCTGCAAGCACTCGAGCAGTTCGTCACGAATTGCCGAGCGGGGAGCCTCTAATGAGGAATCCAGTACTTCTTGCTGCGTCACGGGGACCTCGGGGATGAGGCCCGCCCGGCAATGCCGGACGGGATCGAGCTAGATAACGTTCACCGTCTGAACTGAGCGAACCCGGAACAGACGGCATTTACCCCAGGTCGTTCAACCTTGTACGACGTAGCTATCGGCGTAGCCAAGGCGCTTCAGTTCGGCCCGGAGGGCCGCCAGTTCGCCGGGATCGCCGATGGGGCCAAGCTGCACCCGATGCAGGTCGGCAGTGCTGACCAACCGCATCGGCTGAGCCAGCGTATCGCTGAGCTGATGGCCTACGCTCTGCGCACGCTCGGAGCTGCGCAGTGCGACGACCTGCAGGTAGGTGCCCTGCTCGACGTTCACTGTCTGCCGCTCGTCTTGTGCTGCGGTTTCCAGCTCACCGTAGAGGCTTGCCACGGGCTGGGTATCGGCCCAGACGCTGGCGATGCTCGGTTGCTCCTCGGCGCCGCTCGCCTGGTGCATATCGCTCGTCCACTGAGATGCCGCACCGAGATCGAGGTTCTCGCCCACGCGCTCGAGAGTAACCTCCACACGGCGATTCTGACGCCGTCCTTCCACCGTATCGTTGGAGGCAACCGGCTGACGGGAACCGTAGCCGCGAGTCTGGATCAGGCCACGATCGACGCCTTGGCTGACCAGGTAGTCCGCCACGCTGTCGGCCCGCCGCTGTGAGAGCGGATCGTTGATGGCATCGCTGCCGGTGCTGTCGGCATGACCGGCGATGAACACTCGGGCCAGGTCGGTTCGGCTGCGGATCTGACCCGCCAGGTCCGCGAGTTCCTGACGCGCATCGGGGCCCAGCTCGGCGCTGTTGACCGCGAACAGGGCATCGGCTGAGAGCGTGATGTCGGGAGCCCGAGTCGGAGCCGGGGCACTGATGCCGCGAGTGAAGTCGGCCAGTGTGTAGCCCATGGGTCCGTCGACCGGGCAGAGAATACTGGGGTCGAGCGCCACGCCGTCGCTGCCCAGCTCGGCCAGGGTCGGCATGTCGTCGCGCATCACACCCAGCGCCTGCATCAACTGGCCCATGGCAGCCAGCGTGCGAGCGTCGGCCAGGGCGATGTCGTACTGAGCGTTGGTGTAGGCCCGGCTTGCCTCGAAGTATTCGTTTTCGCTGTCGAGCACGTCGAGCAGGGTGCGCTGACCGATGTCGAACTGCTGCTGGTAAGCGCCGCGCACGCGATCGATCGACTGGCGGTGGTCGTTGAGATAGCGGATCTGCTCACGCAGGCGCTGGGTGTCGTTGAAGGCGATCTGGGTGGTCTGGCGCACGTTGGTGCAAGCCAGGTCACGCTGATCGATGGCCTGCTCCACGCGATCGCTGGCCGCCCGGAACGAAGCCAGGTCGCTGCCGCCACGATACAGGTTCATGCTGGCAACCAGTTCGATGCTGTGGCGGTCGCGCCGCCCAAAGCCATCGAAGCCGTTCTCGTTGTTATTGGTGCCGGTACGACCGCGCAGGTCCAGGCGCGGCTGGAAACCGGCCCGAGTACCAGTCTGCTCGGCCTTGGCCGCTTCGATGTTCTCGATGGCGGCATGAAAGTCGGGGTTGCCCTGGAACGCCAGGTTGACCGCTTCGGCAACCGAAGGCGGCAGGCGGCTGTCGAGCTGGGGGGCCGGCGCCAGATTCTCCGCAGGCAGGTCGCCGACGATACGCTGGTAGCGTGCAGTGACGTCGTGCAGATTCGATGCCTCGGTCATCAGATTCGATTCGGCCAGGGCCAGACGGCCGCTGATCTGCTCGAGATCGACCCCACGACCGGCGCCGGAGCGCACGCGCTCCTCGATCTGGTTGAAGACGCGCAGGTGATCGGCGTAGTTGTTCTGGGCCAGGCGTACCAGCTCGCGATAGCGACTGACGTCGAGATAGGCACGCGTGGCTTCCAACGCCACGTTCTCGCTGGCACCCAGCAGCTCGTAGTAACGCACCAGTTGAGCACGATCGAGACGCTCGACCTCGCTGCGCGTGGCGAAACCGTCGTAGATCATCTGGGTCAGGCGCAGTTCGGCAAAATCGGTATCGTAGCTGCCGCGCCCATCGCCTTCGCGCTCTTCACGACCGATGCCAGCCGCCAGGTCGATGCTTGGCAGGTAATTGCCACGCGCTACGCCCACGTCATGGCCAGCGGCGCTCAAGCCGTTCAGAGCGGCCTTGACCTCTGGATTGGTGGTGAGTGCCTGGCGCACCACTTGCTGGATGTCAGCGGAGCCCGGCGCAGCCAGCCCGGGCGGCAGGGTCTGGGCCACCGCGGCGGACAGGGGGAGCAGCGCAAGCGATGAACCCACCATCATGGCCTTGGCCATACGTCGGGCACGAGAGAGGTCAGTAGCATGTGTCATGGGTGTTCCCTTTCATGATTCGGATGCCCCGTCTACACAGGCAATCCGTCGAGTTGTGGAGACATGTTTTTGTTATTGCGGGGCTCATCCGGAAAGACCGGATGGTGCATCCATTCCCGATTCCCTTTCAAAAACCGTGGCCTGCCGAAGCGAGTGCCCTTTGCGGCGCGAATTGTAACAAGTATGTAAGCAAAGGACGATACAGATTCGCCTAAGATTACTTTCAGAAGCTGAATCCTAAGGTCTTTTTCAGGCCTTTTTCTCACTTTTGTAAACTAGCGTAACCGAGGCGACTGAAAAGTCCAATAGTTTCTGATCGCTGTTTTTCAACCTTTCGTATGGGTACGACCTATATCGAGCATGAGCCCACTGAACCTGCATCCTGGGCGGCTCTCGTAAGCCATCCGCCACTCTCCCGACAACCTCCAAACATGCTATCGTCAGCCCATCATCGACATGAGCCATCAGCATAAGGAGAGACGTCATGTCAGCCTCATCCGAAATTCAGAAAACGCGTGTCATCAACGAATTGCGCGGTTTCATCAAGAAGCTGCTTCAGGACCCCCGCATCCTCGAGCAGTCGCTCGATATCGCGCGCCGGCACTTCGGCGAAGGCAACCCTGAAGACGCCCTGACTCGTATCGCCAACGAGATCTCGGACACCACGAGCGTGCACATCCCCGAAGACCCGCAGGAGCACTCTGAAGCCGACAAACTGTTCCTGGAACTGCTCAAGGAGGTGGTCAGCGAGGAACAGGCCCTCTACTAAGCCATTGCCGTCTGGGCGCCCCAGGGGCGCCCATCGACGACCTCCCACTGCGCGCCGCATCCTCTGGTATAATGGCAAGCAATTGTTTTTCAAATCTTTTACAAGTGCATTGCCAATGTATTACTTGCTGAAGCTATTCCCCGAGATCACCATCAAGTCACGCTCCGTGCGGCGCCAGATGACACGCTGCCTGGTCGGCAACATTCGCAACGTGCTGCGCCCGCTCGGCGATACGCTTCACGTTCAAGGGGGCTGGGATGAGTTGAAGGTGCGCATTTCGGACGATGCAGCCTTCGAATGGCGCCATCAGTTGGAAGAGATGCTGTGCCGTATTCCAGGTATCCACGAGGTACAGTGTGTCGAGGAGATTCCCTTCGTCTCCTTCGAGGACACCGCTGAACGTTTGCTGCCGGTATGGCGGGATGCGATCGCTGGACGTTCCTTTCGCATAACAGCGAAACGCCGCGGTGAGCACGAATTCTCTTCCGAACAGCTCGAGCGTTACCTTGGCCAGGTACTGCTCGACGCCGCTCCCGGCGCCCGGGTTCGCCTCAAGGCTCCTGACGTGGACGTTCGAGTCGAGGTGATAGAGGACCGCCTGCGTCTCGTGCGCCAGCGTTGGCCTGGGCTCGGCGGTTATCCCATGGGACTGCAGGGTCAGGCCCTGACGCTGATCTCGGGCGGCTACGACTCCCCCGTTGCGGCGTGGAAGATGATGCGTCGCGGTATCAAGTCCCATTTTCTGTTCTTCGAACTGGGTGGCGCCGGCCACGAGGCAGCCGTGCGCAAGGTGGCATACCATCTGTGGGAGACTTACTCACGCTCCCATCGGGTCAGGTTCATCTCGGTGCCCTTCGAGGGCGTCGTGGCGGAGTTGCAGCGCAGCATTCCCGACGGCCTCATCGGCGTCGTGCTCAAGCGCATGATGGTCCGGGCAGCGAGCCGTATTGCGGCACGCTCGCGCATTCCCATGCTGGTGACCGGCGATGCCATCGCTCAGGTTTCGAGCCAGAGTCTCACTAACCTCGTGCTCATCGACGAGGCCAGCGAAGTGCCGATCCTGCGACCGCTGATTGCCGAGGACAAGCAGACGATCATCGATACTGCTCGCCAGATCGGCACTGCTCCGTTCGCCGAGGGCATGCCGGAAGTGTGCGGCGCTGTATCCCAACGCCCCAATACCCAGGCCCGCCATGACAAGGTCGTTGCGGCCGAGTCGAACTTCGACTTCAGCGTGCTCGATGCCGCCGTGGAGCATGCCGTACAAACCCGTTCCGACCGCCTGCTGGACGCTCTGCCAGCTGAAGAGTCCGGCAACGAACCGCACCTGGAGGTGGTGACCGACCTGTCTACGGCCGATGGAACGGAGGTCAGCGTGATTGACATTCGCCCTCCGGCGGAACGCGAAGCCGCACCGCTCATGCTTGGGGAGGTGGAGTGCCTGGAAATTCCTTTCTTCGAACTCCAGTCGCGCGCCGAAACGCTACCCGACGACCGCCGCTACCTGCTCTATTGCGACCAGGGCGTGATGAGCCGCATGCAGGCCCTGCACCTGCATGACCGGGGGTTGAGGCATTTCGGCATCTATCGCGCCAGGTAGGGTGCCCTGCCTTGTTACAAATTCTTTTTTAGCAACCACTTTATCGCTCCGCCGGACTGCGCTAAAACAAAATTAACAGGCTGCGGTTAGTGGGAGTGACGTATGGGTGCGCGCGGTTCTTCGTCACGCCGGAATTCGTCGACCGTGGCGTGGCTCGGTCCAGGCGAGTCACTGGAGAGGCGCTCGCCCCTTGTCCAGGAGCCGGCGCTCGCGCCAGCGCCTCAGGCGCCACCGTCGCATCGCTATCTCTACCTGGGCCTGGGTATTCTGCTGTTCTTGTTCGGCGTGACGCTCGCCACGCTGTTGGTGGCGGAAGCCAAGACCTCGCACTTCCAGGCTCAGGAACTCTCGCGCTATGCCGCAACGCTGCGCTATTCGGTAGAGCCCGGTCGCAGCCAGCAGATACAGTTTCCCAGCCACGGTCCCTTCGATCAGCGCCTGGGCTATACCCTACTTCCCGAGTTCGAGTCACGCTTGTTGGTTCGCGGCTATGAGGTCACCGAGCAGGCACGCTTCTCGCCTGCCCTGCTCGACTACACTCGCCGCGGCTTCTTCCCGCCCTATGCAGAGAAGACCCAGGGCGGCCTGCTCATCGAGGAGTGCCGGGGCGATACGCTCTATCACTTCCGCTATCCAGGGCGCCAGTACCCCAGCTTCGACTCGATTCCACCGCTCGTATTGGACGTCCTGCTGTTCATCGAGAACCGCCAGTTGCTGGACGAAAGCACGCCCTACGCCAACCCCGCCGTCGACTGGCCGCGCTTCACCAAAGCGGCCCTGTCGCAGGTGGGTCGTGCCCTGGATCTGCCCGGCCAGGCCGCCGGCGGCAGCACGCTTGCCACTCAGCTCGAGAAATATCGCCACTCTCCCCAAGGGCTGACCTACTCGCCCCGGGAAAAATTGCGCCAGATGGTGTCGGCCAGCGTACGCAGCTACCGACACGGCCCCCAGACCATGACGGCTCGCCAGGACGTGGCGCTCGACTACCTCAATACCGTGCCGCTATCGGCCGCTCCCGGTTATGGCGAAGTGCATGGTATCGGCGATGGCCTGTGGGCTTGGTTCGGTACCGATTTCGATACGTTCAATCGTCGTCTGGCCATAGGCTTCGACGCGGTCGACGAGCGCACCGAGCAGGGGCTTGCCCTGCGTCAGGTCGTGGCGCTGATGATCGCGCAGCGACGTCCCTCATGGTATCTCACCGGCGGTCGGCGGGCGCTGGAGGACCTGACCGACAGCTACCTGCGACTGCTGCGCCAGGAAGGCGTGGTACCGGATACGCTCGCCCAGGCAGCGCTGGAGCAACGCTTGACGTTTCGTGATTACACCGAGACGCCCTTCAGCCTGCGTGTGGAAGCCGACAAGGCGATCCAGGTCGCACGCCAGCGCCTGGGCGGCATGCTGGGCATGTCGCTCTACGACCTCGACCGTCTCGACCTCAGCGCTCGCACGACTCTCGACGCCAGTCTTCAGCGGGAAGTGACTCGCTATCTGCATCGCTTGGCGGACCCCGAGTTCGCCGGTGAAGTCGGCCTGTTGGGAGACCGTTTGCTGTCACCCGACCGGACCCAGGACGTGCGCTACAGCTTCACCCTGTTCGAGCGCAGCGAAGAGGGCTTCATGGTTCGCGTGCAGACCGACAATACCGATCAGCCGTTCGACATCAACGAGGGCAGCAAACTCGAACTCGGGTCCACCGCCAAACTGAGGGTACTGGCCACCTACCTGGAAGTGATCGCCGAGTTGCATGCACGCCACGCAGGGAGCAGCCGTGAAGCGCTACGTGCGATCGAGACCGATCGTCAGGACGTGCTCAGCCGCTGGGTCCTGGACCGGCTCATCGAGTCCCCCGAGCTAAGGCTCGACGAACTCTTGCACATGGCCATGGAGCGGCGCTATTCGGCAAGCCCGGGGGAAGCCTTCTTCACCGGAGGCGGACGACACACGTTCAACAACTTCCGTCGTGAGGACAACGGGCGCAACCCGACCCTGGCCGAAGCCATGCGCGAATCGCTCAACCTGCCTTTCATACGCTTGATGCGCGACTTGGTACGCTACAGCACCCATCGCAACGAACCTCGCAGCCAACTGCTGGAGGACGATGGCGATCCACGGCGCCTGGAGTACCTGCGCCGGTTTGCCGATAGCGAGGGACGCACCTACCTGCAGCGTTTCTGGCGCAAGTACCGGCATATGGAGAACGACCAGCGACTCGTTACCTTCCTCGAAGGGCTCAACGTCTCGGCGCCACGACTTGCCGCCGTCCATCGCTACCTGTTTCCCGAAGCCAGCCGCGATAATTTCGCCGCTTTTCTTACCACTTGGCTACCCGACACCACCCGCTTGAACGAGCGCGAGATCGATACGCTTTACGAGCGCTACGCGCCGGGAAACTATTCGCTCACCGACCAGGGCTATATCGCCAAGGTGCATCCACTGGAGCTGTGGCTGCTGGGCTATCTGCTCGATTACCCCGATGCGAGCTTCGGCGAAGCCGCTTCCGCCAGCGCGGACGAGCGCCAGGAGGTCTATCAATGGCTGTTCAGGACACGCCATCGCAGTGCCCGTGATGTGCGTATCCGCACCATGCTAGAGGTCGAGGCGTTCAGTGATATCCATGAGCGTTGGCAGCGCCTGGGCTATCCTTTCGACCATCTGGTACCTTCGCTGGCCACTGCCATAGGCTCATCGGGCGATCGCCCGGCGGCGCTGGCAGAGCTGATGGGCATCATCCTCAACGATGGCGTGAGGCAACCCACCCTGCGCATCGACGAGCTGCATTTCGCCGCCAACACCCCTTACGAGACACGCTTCCTGCCGGCCGGCGGGCGAGCCCAGCGCGTCATGGCTCCCGAAGTGGCCGCGGTGCTGCGTGAAACGCTGTCGCAGGTGGTCGAAGGCGGTACCGCCAGACGCCTTCAGGGCAGCTTTACGCTCGAGGATGGCTCACCGCTGGTACTGGGCGGCAAGACCGGTACCGGCAACAACCGGATCGAAACGGTGGGTCGCGGCGGCCAGGTCATCAGTTCCCGGGCGCGCAACCGCACGGCAACCTTCGTGTTCTATCTCGGCGAAAATCATTTCGGCACCCTTACCGCCTATGTACCCGGCAGCGCCTCGGACAACTTCCGCTTCACCTCGGCGCTGCCGGTTCAGGTGCTCAAGGGCATGGAGCCGATCTTGCGTCCCTATTTATCAACGGACGGCGGCGCCTGCCGCCCCGCTCCGAGCGGTGAGTACCACTTCGCCGAGGACGAAGTCGATCATTCCCCCGATGCCTCGGGCGAGGATCCTGCCGTGTCGTCCGGCCTGGCCCTGCGCTAGCCCTGGCGCCGTTTTCTACACTAGTCCTGGCGTTGGCTCTCATGTCCGGGGATGGCGAAGAGCAGCGAGTAGAACACCGGCACTGCGATCAGCGTGAGCAACGAGGCGAAGGCCAACCCACCCATGATCGTCACGGCCATGCTGTTGAAGAAAGCGTCGAACAATAGCGGCAGCATGCCCAGGATGGTGGTGCCGGCAGCCAGCGTTACCGGACGCAGACGGCTGGTGCTGGCATCCAACAGCGCGCTCAGACGCTCCTTGCCGGTCTTGATCTGAGCATCGATCTCGTCGACCAGCACGATGGCGTTCTTCATCAACATGCCTGAAAGGCTGAGCATGCCCAGCAGCGCGGTAAATGAAAACGGCAACCCGGTGAGCAACAGGCCGATCACCACACCACAGATCGACATGGGCACCACCAGCCAGATGATCAAGGGTTGGCGCAGCTTGCCGAACAGCAGGATCGAGACCACCAGCATGGCAACGAAGCTCAACGGCAACTGTCGGGCGAGGGACTCCTGGGCATCGCTGGAGTTTTCGTATTCGCCTCCCCAGGTGAGCGCATAGCCGGGCGGAAGCGTCATGTCCTCGATGGCCCCGCGTACGGTCGAGAAGGCCGCATTGGCGGTGTATCCCTCGGCAGGATCGGCCTGAACCGTCAAGGTCCGTACCCGATTGCGCCGATGGATCAGCGCCTCCTGGCTTTCGGTCGCAAAGCCATCCACGATCTGGGCGATGGGGATGAAGCGCTGCTCGGCGCTGCTCCATACCATGCGATCGGCCAGCCGCGAGACATTCCGCCGCTCGTTTTCCGGCGGGCGGGCAATGATGGGGATCAAGCTGTCGCCTTCGCGGTAGGTCCCTGCCCGAACTCCCGATGAGGCGAACTGCAAGGTCTGAGCCAGTTCGTCGCGGCTCACGCCGGCGATCCGCGCCCGCTCCTCGTTGAACTGCGGCGCCACGACGGTTTCCTGCTCACGCCAATCCTGACGAATGTCGATCAGCGCAGGATTGCCACGCATGATTTCCTTGGCCTCATCCGCCAGGCGGCGAAGTACGACCGGGTCGCTGCCGTGAAAACGCGCCTCGATCTGAGCGCCGGTGCCGGGGCCGAACTGAATACGCTGGGTACGTACCCGGGCTTCGGGAAAAAACGCCTGTAGTTCGGCATAAACTTCGCTATCGAGTTCGGCAATGCGCTCGAGACTCTCCGCCCGCACGATGAACTGGGCGTAGGCGGGATCGGGCTGCTCCGGGGCATAGGTCAGCATGAAACGCGTCGCCCCGCGACCGATGAAGGTCGACACCGCCTCGACGCCGGCCTTGTCCAGCAGATAAGTCTCGATACGCTCTGCATCGCGCCGGGTGGCGCGGATGTCGCTACCCCGGGGCAACTCGTAGTTGACGTAGAACATCGGTGTGTTCGAGTCGGGAAAGAACGACTGCGAAACGAAGGTGAATCCCCAGGCACAGGCTGCCGTCACTCCCACCAACAGGGTCACGGTCAGCACACGCAGGCGCAGCGCCAGCGACAGGAAGTGGGCGTAGAGGCGATAGATCAGCCCACCATGCGGATCCTTGTCGCTGCCAAGCTGTGCGTTACGAAACAGGTAGTAGCCGAACAGCGGCGTGACGGTGACGGCCAGCGCCCAGCTCAGCAGTAGCGAGACCGCTATGACTGCGAACAGAGAGAACAGGAACTCGCCGGTCACGTCATCCGACAGGCCGATACCCGAGAAAGCCAGGATACCGATGACCGTGGCACCAAGCAGCGGTATCTGGGTACGGCCGGCGGCTTCGCTGGCAGCCTCCTTGACCGCCTTGCCACGCTGCATGTTGATCAACATGCCTTCGGCCACCACGATGGCATTGTCTACCAGCATGCCCATGGCAATGATCAGGGCGCCGAGCGAAACCCGCTCCATCTCGATATCGAACACCCACATGAAGAACAGCGTGCCGAGAACCGTGAGCAGCAGCGTTGCGCCAACCACCATGCCGACCCGCCAGCCCATGAACAGACACAGTACGCCGATGACGATGGACACCGACATGGCTAGGTTGAGCAGAAAATCGTTGATTGCTTCGTCTACGACGCGATGTTGCTCGTAGATGGGTTGCAGCTCGACGCCAAGCGGTATGCGCCCTTCCAGTGCCTGGAGGTGTCGCTCCACGGCTTCGCCCACCTCGACGATATTGGCTTCGGCCACACCGGCCACGGCCAGGGTGAAAGCGGGCTCGCCATTGTGCCGAATCAAATGGCCAGGCACCTCGACGGCTTGACGCGTTACCGTGGCGATATCGACCAGTGAGATCTGCTCGGTGGTACCGGGACGGCCGATACGAATCGATTCGATATTGGCCACACTGTCGACCCCGGCGCGCACGACGATGCGTACATGATCGTCACCGATGCGCATCGAGCCGGCATCGGCAACCTGATTCTCGGTCTGGATGGTATTGATCACATGATCGACGGGAATTCCGAGGGTGGTGAGCCGCTCGTTGGGAATCTCGATATAGATCGCCTCTTCTCGCTCACCGGCCGTGGCGACCCGTGCCACATTGGGCACCGTGAGGATCTCCCGTTGCAGGAAGCGCGACACATCGCGAATTTCACTCTCGCTGTAGCCAGGTGCCGTCACGGCGTAAAAGATGCCGTAGACCTCGCCGAAATCGTCATTGACCTGCGAGGGCGAGGCACCTTCGGGCAATGCCGCCTGGGTATCGTTGATCTTGCGCCTGAGTTCGTCCCAGATCTGCGGTAGCTGGTGGCTGCGGTAGGTGGAAGCCACCTCGACCTCGATCTCCGAGCGCCCAGGCATGGAGAGCGACTCGATCACGTCGATCTGCTGCAGCTCCTGGATGGCCATTTCCAGGCGCTCGGTCACCTCCTCCTCCACTTCCTGGGCGGTCGCGCCGGGGTAAGGCGTGTTGATGATGGCATTGGGTATGGTGAACGAGGGGTCCTCGAGCTTGCCGAGGTTATTGAAGCCCCAAATGCCACCGACCAGGCAGATGACGACGATGAGCCAGGTGACGACCGGCCGTTCGATGGACGACTTGGCGATATCCATATCCTGCTCCCGGGCTAAAGAGTCGCTTCCATGGGACGCACCCGCGCATTCTCATGCAGCAGGTGAGCGCCGGCGGCGACGATGCTCTCCCCCGCTTGCAGGCCAGCCAGAACCGGCACTGACTCGCCCTGTATCGCGCCGACCAGTACCCTGCGCGGCTCTACCCGCTGGTCGTCGGCATGATACACCCAAACCCGAAAGCCGCCTTCGCTGTCCTTGTCGAGCGCCGTGAGCGGGATACTCAGCGCTCCATGGTCGATGGCATCGATCAGCGAGACGGCTACTGACACCGTCATGCCCGGCAACGCCCCGACCTCGGCAGGCTCGGTGATAGCGAAATCCACCTCGTAGGTTTGCGCCACCACATCGGGTTCGGTGACGTGTTCGCGGTATTCGAGCGGAAAGCGCTCGCCGGGCACGGCGAGCAGTTCGGCCTCGACCTGGAAGCGCTCGGGGTCGCTGACATGACGCACCAGGGTTTCGGGCACGTTGATCTTGACTCGCAGCTCGGTCACGTCCTGCACACGCACGATGGCCGTATTGGGCTGCACATTGCTATGGTTCTCGACCAGCCGCCGTGTCACCAGCGCATCGAAGGGTGCCTCGATGGTGGTATAGGAGAGATCCTGTCGGGCGCTGTCGCGTTGAACTTCGGCAAGCTCGTAGCGGGTGCGTACCTCGTCGAATGCCGACTGGGAAATGGAGTTGTTATCAAGCAGGTGCCGGGTACGCTCCATCTCGCGCCTGGCCAACTGATATTCGGCTTCGGCGCGCCGCACGGCCAGCTCGTAATCGGCCGGATCCAGCCGGGCAACCGTTTCGCCCTGCTCGATTACTTCCCCCTGGCGCGGCGGCATCTCGGTCAATTGCCCACCTACGCGAAACGACAAGTCGACCGTACGCACGGCCTCCACGCGACCGACGAAGCGGCGGCTTGGCACGAGGCTGCGCTCGCCCACCTCGACGAGCTTTACCACCCGGACAGAAGACTCTTCCTCATCGACTTGCTCCCGGTCGCAACCGGCCAGAGCCAGGACGAGGAGCGCCATGAGCGTTACAGCTCGCTTCATCGACCGACCTCCCTGTGAAATCACGCGTCAGCGGCAGGCAGTGGCAGGCAGAGACTGCCTGAACGACTAACCATAGACCATACAACGGCGTAGGTAAGCCGCACCTGACCTGCGTCATTGATTCAAGCATACGTTTGAAATTCGATTCTTGTCGAACCGAGAAAACGAAGGGGCCCGGTGGTTCACACCGGGCCCCTTCAGGGAAACATCCGTGATATCGATTACTGGCAGGGCACGACCTTGCGCAGTGTGTCCTTGGCCCAGAGCACCTGACCGTCCGGTGTCTTGCCATGCTCGTTCCAACGCTCGGTGATCTCCATGCAGAAGGAGCCGGCGTTTTCGGTGCGTACGTCGGGGTTGGAAGGACGCTCGCCACCGATACGCAGCAGATCGGGATTCTCGGTGGTATAGCGGGGAGCAATGGTGGAGTTGCTGGCGCAGCCGGCAATCAGGGCGGCGGCTACCAGTACAGCGGGCAAACAGCGGCGCAGAGGCATGTTCACAAACCCTCGAAAGTGTCGATATCGCTCCGGCAGGCATTGCCGGTAGCGCTAGATATCACCGCTCGGCGAGTGGCGTCAATCACTTTTTCGAACACTGTTCACTCCCGGCAGTAAGCGCGTGGACGCCTTTTCATTGCCGCTCTGCCGAGGCATTGGCTGCAAGCCATCGCCCAGCGGAACAGCCTGGTTGCATGAGCCACGCTAACGTATGAGATTGGCAACTCGTACTGACTGGCCGACGACGCTACGCTGAAGGCATCAGGCACAGTCAGGATGTGATCAACTTTCATGGCCGAAGCAAGACCGGATCGGGAATACGCACCTCAGCCCAGTGTGTTCGAGCGCTGGGCCGCTCGCTACTTGCAGCGCCACAATCGTCACCAAGCTATTCCGCGACGGGCTCGGGACGACCAGCAGCTCGATGCCATCCGGCGCACCCTGCACCGCAGCGTGGCGTGGTCCATGCTCGCCGGCATCCTCTCGGGCGGAGCCATTGGCGCCATGGAGTGGTACATGCGCGAGGGTTTGCTCGACGGTATGCAGGGAATGAGCCTGAGGGAGCAACTTCCCTATTGGACGGGCTTCTTCGTTGTCGCCGGTGTGATCAGCGCAGTGGAGATCGCCTTTCTCTACTGGAACGCACTGCGCGGTGTGGGCACCATCAGTCGCCAGGCCGGCGCGCCCCTCCACGCCAGCCCGAAGGCACGCTTGGTACTGCTGGGCTTGACCCGCGTGGCACTCGAATTTCCGAGCCCGCGGCATCGCATCTACGGCATCGATCCCTATGCCCAAATGAGCCGCTGGAAACTCTCTGTCATGGCAGTCATGTACCGCATGAAGGTGGGCGTCAGCAGTTTCCTGCTGCGCGTATTGCTGCGCCGCGTACTGGGGCGGGTTGCACTGCGCGGTTTGCTGCCGCTGGTCATGGGCCCGCTTTATGCCGCTTGGAATGCCATCATCACCTGGCGAATCCTGAACAAGGCCAGGGAGCAGGCACTGGGCCCCTTCGCCATCGAGGCTCAGATGGAATCGCTCGAGCGCGACCCACTTAGCGAACGGGCACGCCAAGTCGTACTGCATTCTTTTGGCGCACTGATCATGGCCAATCAGGACATCCATCCCAATCACGTTTACCTTCTCCTGCGCCTGTTCGAGACCTTTGGGATTCAGGAGCACAGCATCGAAGTCGACTGGCCCCAGCAACGCTTCGCCCTCAGCCGCCTGGAGCGGCAAGAAAAACATCGTGTACTCGACTTGCTGATCACTGCCACCGTGATCGTCGGAAGATGCCGGAGCAAACGCAAACGCTTCCTCGAGGAACTCTTCGAAGCCTGCGACATGGCTTACCCGGCCGAGAAAATCCGTCGATGGCGGCGGCAATTCATGAATGGGCAGCGTATCGGCCAACGCGGTAGTCACTCGACATCGGCGCAGGCATACGCTTGAGGCAGAAGGTCTCTCTTGAGGCAGATGGTCTCTTTAGAACAGCCCAAGCTGCCTATCGACCAAACTGGCGAAATCATCTCCCAGGAAGGGCAGAATGGCATCGGCCACCGGCTGCAGCTGCCGCGCAAGGTAATGTTGATAGTCGATGGCAGAGCGACGTGCCTCGAGCGGCTCGGGACCGGCCACGGTAATGACATAGCGGATCCAGCCGCCATGCTGGTACTGCCGTGGGCGTCCCAGTCGGTCGTTGAGTTCGTCGGCCATGCGCGCGGCACGCACATGGGGCGGTACGTTGCGGCGGTACTCGTCGAGCCGGCGGCGCAGCCGCTTGTGGTAAACCAGTTGCTCGTCGAATTCGCCGGCCAGGGTGCGATTGACGTAGTCACGCACGTAATCCCGGTAGGCCTCGCCGACGAATACGCGGCGATAGAGCTCCTGCTGGAAGATCTTGGCCAGCGGCGACCAGTCGGCACGCACCGTTTCCAGGCCCTTGAACACGACATGTTCAACGCCCTTCTCGTTGCGAACCAGCCCCGCGTAGCGCTTCTTGCTGCCCTCCTCGGCACCGCGAATGGTCGGCATCAGGAAGCGCCGGAAATGGGTTTCGAACTGCAGTTCCAGCGCACTCGTCAGGCCAAGCTCACCATCGAGGTGCTGTGCCCACCAGCGGTTGACCCGCTCCGCCAGGTGCCGACCGATGGCAAGAGCTTCATCCTCTTCATGGGCGCTCCCCAGCCAGACGAAGGTGGAATCGGTGTCGCCATAGATCACGGTAAAGCCCTCGGCCTCGATCAGCTCACGGGTACGCCGCATGATTTCATGGCCGCGCAGCGTGATCGACGAGGCCAGTCGCGGGTCGAAGAAGCGGCAGCCACGCGAGCCGAGAACACCGTAGAACGAGTTCATGATGATCTTGAGCGCCTGGGAGAGCGGTCCATTGCCTTCGCGTTTGGCGGCCTCGCGCCCCTGCCACACCCGCTCCACCATGTCGGGTAGCGCGTGCCGGGTACGCGAGAAGCGTGCGCCGCGAAAGCCCGGTACCGTCTGAACCTCGGGCTCGCTCAGGCCCGCCACCAGGCCGACCGGATCGACCAGGAACGTGCGGATGATGGAGGGATAGAGACTCTTGAAATCGAGCACCAGCACTGAGTCGTAGAGTCCCGGCCGGGAATCCATGACGAAGCCGCCCGGGCTATCCTCCCCGCCGCGCCCTTGCGCAAGGCTCGGCGCCACGAACCCCAGTCGGTGCATGCGCGGCAGATAGAGGTGCGAGAAGGCCGCGACTGAGCCGCCGCTGCGGTCAGCCGGCAGCCCGGTGACGCTGGCACGCTCGAGCAGGAAATCGATGAGCTCAGTCTTGGCAAAAATCCGTGTGACCAGTTCACAGTCCTTGAGGTTGTAGCGTGCCAGGGCCGGCTTGTCCTCGGCGAACATGCGCTCGATCTCGTCCATGCGCTGGTAAGGATTGTCGATGGCCTTGCCCTCGCCCAGCAGCTCCTGGGCGACGTGCTCGAGGCTGAACGAGGCAAAGCGCCAGGTAGCCTGGCGCAGGGCTTCGATACCGTCGATGATCAGCCGCCCGCCGCCGAGGCAAAGAAGTGGTTGGGGTTGCTGCCATGGGCGCGCCACCCTAGCGGCTCGCCACCCCGCCCCAGGCGCAGAGGCACTTCCAACTGCTCGGCATGACGCTGCAACAGGCGCAGGTCGAACTGCACCAGGTTCCAACCGATGATCGCATCGGGATCGTGCCGGGCGAACCAGGCGTTGAGTCGCTCCAACAGCGCACGCCGACTGTCACAGTATTCGAGCGCGAAATCGGGCGAGCCCTCGATCTCGCCATCCTCGCCATTCCCGCCGGCGGGCGAGCCCAGCATGAACACCTGGCGTTGCTCGCCACACGCAATCGCAATGGAGTAGAGATCGCCCTGCGCGCTGGTCTCGATATCCAGCGAGGCCAGCCTGAGCCGGGGGCGATATCCCTCCTCAGGGCGGAGCTGCACATCATGTAGGGAGCCGTCATCGGCTTGCCGTCCGGTAAATGATACCGGCGCGGTAATGAAGCGCTCCATGAGGTAGCGCTCCGGCGGGCGCACGTCGGCCTCGAGGACTTCGATACCGGACTCCTCCAGGCGTCGAGCCAGCTGCTGCAGCTGGCGATATTGCGTGCAATAGAGCCCCACTACCGGCCGCTGACGGAAATCGCGCAGGGCCAGGGGTTTGAGTTCAACGCCCGGCTCGCCCTGAAGGATGCGCTGTGCGCGCCGACGCTGCTCGGCGGCCAGAAAAGCCACCACTGGCTGTGGTGGCAGGCGCAGGTAGCGTGGACCTCCTTCGGTCGCCAACCAGAACCCGACCTCGCAACCTGCGGGGGTGTCCCGCCAGTGCCGTGTCAGCACGAACCCCTGCTCTTCCACCGCCATCTCTCACCCTGCTGGATCATAGGCCATGTTACTCAGTACCGGCTGGAATGTCGCCGTATGGCCAGTCACCAGCGCGAACGGACACCAGTCGGGGCTCGTGAGTTGCATTACGCACTGGCGCAAACGAAGCGACCGCCGGCCTTGCCTCTGTGCAAGGTCGGCGGTCGAGGTGGCAGTGAAGGGTCACACGGGAGTGCCGAACACCCGGTAGATATCGCCGTCGTTCATGCTCTCGAAGAGAGCATTCTTCAGCTTGCGGGTGGCATAGACATGCTGTGCCTGGGTATTGGCCTCACCCACGCTGGGCGCCACCAGTATCGCAGCCACGGTACTATTGCCGCTCACTCCATTGATCTGAACCTGAAGGTTAAGATCGCCATCACTGGTGTAACCCTGCACGTCGATACGTACGGTACCTTGGCTAATGATGGTACCTGCCCCACGCCAGATCGCGGTATCGGTCAAGCTGTTGATGGCCGTGACCGCATCACCATGTTGGGTCTGGTTCATATTGCCGTAGGCGTTGCGCATCGGGCCCTGACGTTGTAGCTGTAACATGGCCGTCTCCATTGACTTGGCGAAGGGCTATCAGCGTGGGTTGACGATCCAGTTGGTGCCCAGCCCAATTATCGTCCCCCAGTTGCTGTTGGAAGTGCAGGTAATGGTCTGCCCGTCCACCTTGACGGTGCCCTTGTCAGAGTCGGAGCCTCCCGCACCACCGAACTCGAACGGCCCGATGAAAAAGCCGCCCTCTCCACTGACTTTCTGCTTCACCTCCTCGGCGAAATCCGTGCCGGCATTAATGGTGATCGTGGGCCGGTAACCGACGATCATCTGCGAGACGATGCGCGCCAAGTTACCGCCCTTGCCGAAGTAGTACACGTCATTGCCATGCTCGAAGCCCGAATGGCCAGGCATGAAGGGACCATTCACGTAGTTGCTCGGCATCGACGCATCGAACCAGTTCTCCGGGGTCACGTTCACCACGGACACATCCTGGAAGGCGAAGGTGATATCGTACTCACTGGAGAAATGCTCGGTGGACACCTTCTCCACCCGGCCAGCGGCCTCGAAGCCGAAGAAGTCGAACAGGCCTCCCAGCTCCCCTTCGGAGTAAACGGTGCTATCCGACCACTCCTGGGTAGACGAGCTGAAGGAGAAAGTGCGAGCTGAGCCAGCAGAGGCATCGCTGCCATAATTGTCATTGGTGATACGCTGGATGTAACTCCAGGGAGTTTCACTGAGCTGGAACACCGGCTGGTCTTTCAGCGTCGTACCCGCCTGCCCCACCACCGTGGACAAATTGTCGTTATATTGCTTCACGGCATCGGTGATGGGCCCCTTCAACTTTTTCATATACTCGTCATAAGTCGACTGGGCATTCTGGTATGCCGTTGTCGCCTGTTGAAGCTGTGCAGCCACGGCGATGCCTTCATTTTTCAACCAATCCGCGTAGGATTCGGTGCTACCGGTCTGTTGCTGGAAATTCTGGTAGGCCACATTCACACTGGCCTGCACCGTCCCCAGGTTCTGCGTCGCATTGATGATATTCTGCTGCAGTTTCTGTCCCTCATCCCCGCCATCTGTCACCATCAGAGAATTCAGGAATGCCTTGTACTGCTGCCCGAAACTCAGCTTCATGCCATAGGTGTTGGGATCCACCAGAGGACTGGCCGGTACGATATTGAGGAATTGCACCTGCTGGTAAGGAATGGAACCGATCGGTGGATTCTTGCCACCCCAGTTCCAGGGTTGCGGCCCGGTCAGCATTTGTGGAACGCCTTCGATCTTCATCTGCTCGTTGAAGGCGGTCATGAACTGGCCCCAAAGCGTTTTTGTCATGTCGCTCATTGTCTTGCTCCTAATAGGTTAAGGGGAGTTTTATCCCTGCAGTCAACCGATCAGTAAATCGGCAATACCAATGTATGAGCAAGAAACAGCCTAAGTGAAATTATCACTACTGATGGTCATCATCATGAAGCATGAATTATCTACTGTGATTATCACCATTATCATTCATAATGATTAAACACTTCTCACCATGCCAAAACCGACTAGTATGAGAAATGGTCTCATTCAGACTACTTAGCTGCCTTGAGGGAACTGTCGTTTTTTCGCAGCCAGTTTCACAACTAACCATAAAAAGGATGCCGTCATGATCATGGAATCATCCGCAGCGCTACCGGACACCTTACTTCACGCCCAACGCATGGCCGCCCTGCCCACCAGCAGCGAGCACGCCTTGCCACCCGTGGACTGGCAGACACTGGGCGTAGCGGACAACCGTATTCCCAGCGTGACACCCCTCACCGGCTGGCAAGCCAACTCCCCTTTCCCCAAGCGGATGTGGTAGTGATCACCTGGACCAGCGCCGAGTGGGCAGCCATGAACCAGGTGCTCACCAATCGCCGCGAACCACTCACCCCGGAGCAGGCCAAGGGCCACGACTGGCGCCAGGGCTGGGAAAAATACCAGCGCAACTACTGCCAGATTCATCAGTACATGGTGGATGTGGCGAAAACCTACCAGGGCGGCGCCCCCTCCCTGTATGACCAAGCGTGGGGCAGCGTGAGGATGGTGACCGTCGGCGAGCTGAAAGTGCTGCTGGTGAAATCCGCTATGCACCTGGCCCAGGACGGCACAGACCTGCCCCTGGTTCAATTGATCGACCAGTTGTGCCTGGAGGCCCAGCCACGACTGGTGCTCTCCATCGGCACCGCTGGCGGCGTACGTGAGGAAGATGCCCTGGGCTCGGCGCTGATCACCAACCAGGCCTACTTTCACTGCCTGAAAAATTTCGCCAACGCCGCCTTCAACCACAGCACGGTGCGATCGCACTGGCAACCTGGCGAGCACTACCTGCCCCAGGCCCAGGAAGGCGTGATCCAGGTTTCCGGCCCCGAAATACTGCCGGTAAGCCCGCAATACCCCGCCGACGCCCATATCAGTCCGGATGCGCCGAACAGCCGCATCAAGGTGGTCACCAACCAGCCCATCATTACCACCGACACCTTCCTGTTCGGTACCACGACCAACGGCCTGCAAGAGTACGGCTGCATCGTGGAAATGGACGATGCCGTGGTCGGCATGGCCTGCGACAAGCATCAGGTGGCTTACGGTTTCGTCCGCAACGTGTCCGACCCGGTCATCAATGGCCAACTACCGGCTTCCCTGCAGGACAGCTGGGCCGGCTACATCTATCAGGAACAGGGGCTGTACACCAGTTACAACGGTGCCCTGGCCACTTGGGCTCTGCTGGCCGCCGAGGCCGACCGCAAGGAGGCGCACCATGACTAAGTCCAGCTGGTATCAGCTCAGCCCCGAGCCGCAGCGCAATCAGTATCGGCTGACCCCGGTCAGCCCCAGCGGGGTCGGCTTTCTCGATCAGGCCAGTGCCTTGGCCAGTAACGGCAGCAAGCTGTTCGTCAGCAGCGTCCAGGGCCACCTGGCCGCACTTGATCTGAACCCTGACACCTTGGCCTTCACGCCGGGGGCGGAAGTCAATGCGAGCCTGGCCTACCAGACCCTTAGCCCCTTCTGGCTGGGTGGACAGCTGCACCTGCTGGCCTACACCCGGGACGGAGGTATCCTCGATTTCTTCCGGGTCAGCGCCACTGATCTTCAGCACCTGTACCGCTATCAACGCACCTATGGCGACACCACCATAGGCTTTACCACCGTGCATGCCTTCGGCTACCGCGACCGGTGCCTGTTCATGGGTTACAACTCCAACACCGGCACCAGCCGGATTTATGGCATTCAGGTACCACCCCAGGCCCCGCTGAGTATCAGCCTGCTCTGGCAAAGTGAGTGGGCAAAAGGTTGGCAGGATTTCTGCTTTTTCCAACTCGGCGGCGAGAATTTCTTCTTCAAGCACAACCCCGCCTACCAGGCGGTCAATATCGACCACTACATGGACGACCCTGCCCAGGGGTCTCACCCGGTAGGCACTGGCTTGCCGCTGCCCCAGGAAACCAGCGCGGCGGCAACGCTCACCTTGCAGGAGGGGCCCGGCTTTGCCGGGTATCGAGCAGACAACGGCCTGCTGACCGTCAATCGCTTCCACAGCGATTGCCAGGGCTGGCAACAACAGGCCCAGCTACAGGCCGGGCGCGACTACTCGCATCTGCTCGCCATTCCCTGCGGCGGCGGCAAATCTCTGCTGGCCCTGTACGGCTGATTCATTTATCGGCCACCATATCGAAGAACCAGTCGATCACCTGCTCCACCCGGCGCGGATATTCGTGGTCCTTGATGGTAATGATATGGATATCGTTGAGCAGCGGCTGGCTGGCCTGATGGCGGTACAGCCGCTCCTTCTCCAGCAGGGATGCCACGCAATGGCAGGGAATGACCGCCATTCCCAGCCCACCGGCCACCATATCGATAGCGCCGTTAATGGAATTGATCTCTCCCGCATAGGTCAGCGAATAAGTGTTGAGGTTACAGCGCTGGGGAAACACATGCTTGAGCCAGCGATCATAGTAATAACTGGAGCCGGGATACCAGATGAAGCGCTGCTCCAGAATGGAACTGTCGGTCAGGTCCTGCAGCGAGGCCGGATCGCTGGACACCAACACATACTCCTCCTGGCAGAACAGCCGGTAACGCAGCAGCGGGTGATTGTTGTTCTCCGTGACGAAACCGAAGTCAGCTTGATTATCCAGCAACATGCGTACCACTTCCTGAGTGGAGGTTAGCGTGATGTTCAGCTCGATATCCGGGTGTGCCCGGCGCCGCTCCAGCAGCATGGGAAAGTGCGGCGACATCAGGCAACTGGGCGGCATGGCATAGGACACCAGCCCCGCCACGCGTGTCTCCATGGCATGCACCCGATCCATGAACTGCTGGGTGCTATGCATCTGCTGGCGCACGTAACTCATCAAGGCCTTACCTGCGTCAGTGAGTACCACCTTCTTGCCGATGCGCTTGAACAAGGTGACGCCGATCTGCTCTTCGAGCTTGGCGATATGCTGGCTGACCCCAGACTGGGTCATGTGGGCCCGGGTAGCCGCATGGGTGAAGCTCTGGGTCTGCGCCGCTGCCATGAAGGCCTTGAACAGACGCTGATCCAGCAACATGAAATCCCGGTTGGAAAAGCTCATTGGCGTCACCCCTCATTGGCCACGGGTGACAGCGGAAATTGCAGATTGAAGGCCTGCCCCGGGCCCACCGTCAGTCCGGCATAGTCGGCAAAGGGAGACGACGGCACCGTTACCGCTGTGGCACTGCCGGCCCACACCAATTCACCGATGTCGTCAGCCTGTAACACCTGGCCCTGTTGTTGCCAATGGGACCAGGCCACCAGCAGGTCGTCATCAAGATAGTAATAAACGCCCAGCAGCCCCTGCCGCGGCCGGGCATACAAGTTCTTCATCGCCTCGCATACCCCCTGCCGGAAAGCCGCTACGCCTTGCCCGCCACGCAACCAGACTTCGCTGCACACGTCTCCCTGCTGCCAATTTCCCCCGGAATCGAACAACTGCACCGGGCCCGACTGCTCCGGCTGGCCTTCAAAGGGAACGGGGAAGTCACTATGACTGGCGGGCCTGTCCTGCCAGGCCTGGAAACTGAACACGGTGCCATGCAAAGCTCCGTAGGCACGCCCTGCCACACTGGCATGGCTGGCCTGCTGGTAACACTGCCGGCTGGGGTAGAAGACCAGCGCGACTTCATCCGGCACCTTGGGATGGCCGCAGGGCGGCAGTATCGACGGCACATAAGCTTGCAGGCCCTGCGGGGCCATCGACTGCACGGTGGCGGGGATGAATATCTCCCCCATGTGTTGGTAAAAACGCTCCCGACCGGTTCCACTGGCCAACTCCGGCAGGGCATAGCCCAGCCACACCCGCACCGCATGGGTTTCTTCTTTTTTTGTCATGCCACTCTCCCTGCTCTTCGCCTTCCTGTGCTCACAGCCTCCCCCGATCACACTCACTTCTTGTTCGTCAGTCACCTGGATGAATCACAGGTTGACGGCAAAAAATTGCGGGAGTGATACGGTGCGCCATGTCGAGACGACTGCCAGCGCTAGTGTTCCAGTATCGCACGGCAGGCTGGCGGCAGGGTACGGCTCGGCAGTGGGTAGGTCTCCGGACGAGGTGTCGGTGCCAGTGCCTGGCAACCGTCGCCAGGAGGCGGCGGAGGCTGGTTGACGCACTCCGCCTGACCCGGTGGACAGCGCAGGCGCACGTGCAAGTGCTCGTCGTGAGAATGCCAGGGGCGAATCACACGCAGCCAGGTGCGGTCGTCCCACTCCCGTTCGCACAGGTCACGCTTCACGGCGGAGTCGACGAAAATTCGTGTTACCCGCGGGTCGTCGGCCGCCAAGCGAATGAGTTCAGCATGCCGATCCGTCCAACGCTCATCCAGGCGCTGGGTGCGCGGATCGACCAGAATTGGCTGCTCGAGCGCCTCGCGCTCGCTACGTTCGAGAAACGGCAGGTCGAGGCGAAACCAGATATCCACGTCAAGCCCGGTCTGATGGCTGACATGACCGTAAGGCATCGGCCCACCCCGTGGCTGGGCCATGTCGCCCACCAGGATCGGGCCGAAGCCGGCCCGGTTGATGCGCTCGCCCAAGCGCTCGACATAGTCGATGAGCGAGGGGTGCCCGTAGTGGCGGTTGCGTTCTAGATCCACCGCCTGGTAACCGATGCCTTCTTCGGGTAGTCGTACCGCACCAGCGATACAGCCTCCATCGTATGGGCCAACCACACGCGGCAGGCCGGCCAGAGGCTCGTTGACTTCCGACCAGTCCGCAGGCGTGGTGAGCGTCGAGTCACCGGATTGGGCCTTGGCGGCCGACATACCGCCGGTCATGAGGGCGGCTGACAACATGACGCCCACTATGCGTGGGCGTCGGGTGAAAGAACGTAACAACATCGAAGATTCATCCTTGCCAAACGGTGGATTTCCTCAATCGCGTTCTTGCAGGGCAAGCCATTCGAGGCCGGGGCGATAGAGCATGTCGTGTTCGCCATCGAACAGTGCCAGCTCGGCCGGACCCGATTGCAGATGCAGCAGAACCGGTGCCTCGGCTTCGTCGAAGAACGGGTAATCGCGCTGCTCGTGCAGCGACAACTCGAGCAGCGCCTCGGGAATTTCCCCGCTCTCCATGATTTCCTCGATCTGCTCCTGGGATAGACGCGCCTCCTCTTCGACCAGATCGTTGTAGGCATGCAGCGCTTGCTCGACCGGTACGGTCTCGTCGTCGAGGCCGTGGGCGATGAGCACACGGATCTCGCCCGCGGCATCGGACATATGCGCCCTGGGGCTGCGCTGCATGCACTCGTCATGGGCTTCACTGCCTTCCTCCGGCGCACCGCCACAGGCCTCCGCGATCTCTTCGGCATACTTCTCGCCCAGGCGATCGTTCCATTCGTACCAGTTGACGAGATCGTAGACCGGCACCCAGGCGGCTACGCCGGCGAACGTACCGGGATGACGGCTGGCCAGATGCAGCGCATTCATGGCACCGCCGGAATAGCCCAGCAGATAGATTCTCGACTCATCCACGTTGGCATTCTCACGGGCGTATTCCAAGGCGTCTTCCATGTCGGAGATGACGAGATCGGAGGCCGTCGACTCAGGACGACCATCGTTGGCACCGCGGAAATCCGGATGCATGAAGACCCAGTCATTGGCCACGGCGAACTGCGCGAGAGGAATGTCGATGTTCTGGAGGTAATCGGTACTCCAGCTGTGCAGCACCAGAAGAAGCGGGCGCTCCTCCTCGCTCTCCGGCGCGTAGAACAAGGCCGGCTGATCGTAATCGTCCGCCGAAGCGGGCACGGTGATGTCCTCAACCTCGGGTACGTGCTCCTGCCACACCTCCAGATCGGCATCGATGAGTTCACCGGGAAAGTCGGTCACGACCAGGTGCTCGCTGGGATGCTCCAGTCCGCTCTCCTCGGTCTCGCCTGCCGCTTCGATACCCAACAAGCGTTTCGATTCGGGCTCCTGCGCTTGCGCCAAGCCAATGCTGACTTGCAGGCCGACGGACAGCGCTGCCAGCAGCAATGCCAAACTGCCCGTTTGCACGGCGGTAGCAGCCCTACAAGATGGATAGCGAGCGGCCGAAGCCGAACGGAGGGAATGGAGCAACATGCGGGATGGGGAAGTGGCGCCTTTGTGTTCCATGGCATACCTCCTGACAGCGACAGGTTCCTTGGCGTTGTCTCCTCCAGTCTAGTTGTCGAGCCAGGCGTTGCCAGGCGCTCTTGACGAACCGGCCCATGCCAAGGCATGGGCCGGTCGATCTGCCGTCGTGCTGTCGCACATTCGGGCAGTACCGCGTATCGGTTACGTGAACTTAGTCACAGGGTACCACGGCACGATGAGTGTCCTTGGCCCACAGGGTCTGGCCATCGGGCGTTCTACCGTGTGAATTCCAGGTTTCCGTCACCTCGACACAGTAGGAGCCGAGGTCCTCGACGCTGCGCTCCGGGTCGGCGGGACGATCGTTGCCGATCCGCATGATATCGGGGTTTTCGCTGCTATAACGCGGAGCGACGGCATTGGCGCCACAACCTACCAGCAGGGCGGAGATGAGTAGCAGGGGCAGAGTGAGTCGCAGTTTCATCGTATCATCCTCACGAAAATTTCAGTCATTCGTTCGTTTTTCGGATGATGCGTAACGGGCTTTGCGTTGAGTCCTGCCGCGACGGTCCATCCCTTTGACCAATCGTCAGCGGATGACCTCATCTTACCCCAACCTCCCTCCAGGGTGCCAACCTTGCCCCATGGCAGATGCAGCGAGCGGGGAAGACAGATACAATCGAGAGTCTGTTTTTCTTGGGAATTCCAGAGCCGATATGTCGAACTCCACCAGCGCCCCGCGCAAGATCCTGGTCACCAGCGCCCTGCCCTACGCCAACGGCTCGATCCACCTTGGCCATCTGCTGGAGTACATCCAGACCGACATCTGGGTGCGTTTCCAGAAGAGCCGCGGCCACGAGTGCCATTACGTATGTGCCGACGACGCCCACGGCACCGCGATCATGCTGCGCGCCGAGCAGGAAGGAATCAGCTCCGAGGCACTGATCGAGCGGGTCTCGAAGGAGCACCAGGCGGATTTCGCCACCTTCGGGGTCGCCTTCGACAACTATCACTCGACGCATTCCGAAGAGAACCGCTACTACAGTGAACTCATCTACACTCGCTTGCGCGACGCTGGCCACATTGCCACCCGCGACATCGAGCAAATGTACGATCCGGTGAAGGGGTTGTTCCTGGCTGACCGCTTCATCAAGGGCACCTGCCCCAAGTGCAAGACTCCCGACCAGTATGGCGACAACTGCGAGGCCTGCGGTGCCACCTACACGCCGGCGGAGCTGATCGACCCCGTATCGGCGATCTCGGGTGCCACCCCGGAAGTGCGCAGTTCCACGCACTACTTTTTCAAACTGCCGGACTTCGCCGACTTCCTGAAGCAGTGGACCCGTGGCGGCCACGTGCAGACCCAGATCGGTAATAAGCTGCAGGAGTGGTTCGAATCGGGGCTCAACGAGTGGGACATCTCCCGCGATGCCCCCTACTTCGGCTTCGAGATTCCCGATGCACCGGGCAAGTACTTCTATGTCTGGCTCGATGCACCGATCGGTTACCTGGCGAGCTTCAAGAACCTCTGCGACCGTACCGGCATCGACTTCGACGCCTACTGGAGGAAGGACTCGGAGGCCGAGGTCTATCACTTCATCGGCAAGGACATCGTCTACTTCCACGCCCTGTTCTGGCCGGCCATGCTGCATGGTGCCGATTTCCGCACCCCCACGGCAGTGAATTGCCACGGCTTCGTCACGGTGAATGGGGCCAAGATGTCGAAGTCGCGCGGCACCTTCATCAAGGCCGCTACCTATGCGGAATTCCTCAACCCGGAATACCTGCGCTACTACTTCGCCGCCAAGCTCACTTCACGAGTCGACGATCTGGATCTCAATCTGGAAGACTTCGCCGCCCGGGTAAACGCAGACCTGGTCGGCAAGGTGGTCAATATCGCCAGTCGCTGCGCCGGCTTCGTCAAGAAGCTGGGCGACGGTAGGCTCTCGGCCCATTGCGCCGAGCCGGAGCTGGTGGCGCGCTTCATCGCCGCCGGCGACGCCATTGCCGAGGACTTCGAGGCGCGCGAGTTCGGTCGCGCCGTGCGCAAGATCATGGAACTGGCCGATGAGGCCAATACCTACATCGCCGACAAGGAACCCTGGGCACTGGCCAAACAGGCAGGACGCGAGCAGGAGGTACTGGAAATCTGCTCGGTGGGTATCAACCTGTTCCGCCAGCTGATGGTCTATCTGGCCCCGGTGGTACCGGCCATGGCCGAGCAGGCACGCGAGTTCCTGAAACTTGGCTCGCTCAATTGGGAGAGCCGGCACGAGGTACTGCTCGACCACGAAATCGCCAAGTTCAAGCCTTTGATGACCCGTGTCGAGCGGGACAAGATCGATGCCATGATCGAGGCATCGAAGGAGGATCTGGTGGAAGAACAGAAGCTCAAGGAAGCGGCCAAGGGGCCGCTTGCCGACGACCCCATCGGCGAACGGATCGCCTTCGACGACTTCGCCAAGGTGGACCTACGCATTGCCCGTATCGCCAAGGCCGAGTACGTCGAGGGCGCCGACAAGCTACTGCAGCTGACTCTGGACCTGGGCGGCGAAACGCGCAACGTGTTTGCCGGTATTCGCTCCGCCTACGCTCCAGAGGCTCTGGAGGGACGCTTGACCGTGATGGTTGCCAACCTGGCGCCGCGCAAGATGCGCTTCGGCGTATCCGAGGGCATGGTGCTAGCTGCCGGCAACGACGACGGCATCTACCTGCTCTCCCCAGACTCCGGCGCCGAACCTGGCCAGCGCGTCAGGTAATGTCCCGGCATGGACAACAGCGCGGCTTCGGTCGCGCTTTTCTTTGCAGAATGGGCACATCGAGCCAATCCTTGACGCCGCATGGGCACGCGTTGGCACTTTGCGATCAAAATCTTAGTTTAATTAAAGCTTCGTGAATTCAAGCCGATATATTTTGTAAGCAATCACCTACACCGGTGCCGACCCCTTTGACACCTGGGTGGCGGCACAGCAGACAGGCGCGCCCCCATGACATCGACGCTCACGCTCAGCTCCTTGCGCAACCGTTTCCTGTTGTCATTATGTGGCGTGCTGTGTCTGGCTCTTCTCTCCCTGGTCCTGATCGCGCGCTACCAGATCATGCCCATTCTTCTGGAAGACGAAGAGCACTTCGCCAATGCCGAGCTCGACCGGGCCGAGCGGGCCCTGGGCGGGGAACTCAATCATTTGCGCCGCCTGGTGGAGGATTGGGCCTACTGGGACGACAGCTACGATTTCGTCATGGGAGAGCGCCCTCAGTACGTTGACTCAAATCTCTATGAGGATACCCTCGAGACGCTGGATCTCGATATGATGCTCTTTCTTGATGCCGACCTCAGCGCGCACTGGGTAGCCGGCTTCGACGAAGAAGGAGAGTATGTCTCCTGTCCGGGAGTGGAACCTCCCTGCGATTGGGCAGCACCAGCCGTGGCCTTCCTCGGTCGCTATATCGAACGAAAGTCGGACGATGCCACCGACACCTGGTTGCTGGCCCGGGCCGAGCTCGGCATGGCGGCATTGTCGCCAATTCATCAGAGTCGTGAAAAATCGCCCCCAGCCGGCTGGCTCGCCATGGTCCGTCCGCTCGACGAGCCCTGGCTCGAGCAGTTGCGGGATACCACTGGTATCCAATTGGAGCTGAGCCCCGCGACGGGTCAGGAAGCCCCGTCCCAGCAGTTGGCGCGGATCTCGCCGACGCACATGCTGGCCAATCGCCTCATCCCGGCCCTGCCGGCGGGCCACGCCGTACACATCGAGGCCCTGTTGCCCCGTCAACGCTACCAGGCCAGCCTGGAGACGTTTCGCTTCGCCCTTTACTGGACCAGCGGCGTGCTCATCGTCACGCTGCTGCTGGTTCTTTGGCTATTGGAATGCATGGTGCTGCAGCCATTGCGCCAGTTCGCCCACTATACCCAGCGCCTCCATCAGGAAATCGCCAGGCCTGCCCTGCCAACGAACCTGGTGGCGCGCCGCGACGAGATCGGCACCCTGGCCCGCGAGTTCAACAACCTGCTGAAACATCAGCAGCAACAGTCCGAGCAACTGATCGAACTGACCTTACACGACCCACTGACCGGCGTGGCCAACCGCCGTCTGTACGACCAGCGTTTCGAGCAGGCTCTGAACCGACCTGGCCCCCAGCCTCGCGCTGCCGCCATGATGATCGACATCGATCACTTCAAGCTCTACAACGATCATTACGGCCACCAGGCCGGAGACGCCTGCCTGGTGGCCTTGGCCCAATGCATGAGGCGGCGGCTCAGCGATCATGGTTTCCTACTGGCCCGCACAGGGGGCGAGGAATTCAGCGTACTGCTTCCAGGCACATCGCTGGATGATGCCCTGTTGCATGCTCAGGGGCTACTCGAGGCAATCGACGACCTGGCACTCCCTCATGCGCTCTCCCCGACCGACGACAGCGTGACCGTCAGCATCGGGGTCGCCGCGCATCATGCGGAGTTGACAACCCCCTCGGAAATCATGCGTGCCGCCGACCAGGCCCTGTACCAGGCCAAGGCCAGCGGTCGCAATCGCGTCCAGGCCTACCATGTCCATGACCAGCCCAGTCCGATCGACCGCTAGGCGCTCGAGGAAAAACGGTCTGTGCTCGCCGGCCTGCCGCCTATCGGCCAGCCCACGTTCATCGAGCCCGCTGCCAGCGGGATGCCCGGATCGACCTGGCAGCGTATAATGCTGGGTCGCCAACCGCTTGCCGGCGGCCAATCCGAGCCCTCCCAGGAGACGATGTGACAACGGGCCACAGCACACTGATCGATGCCATCGATGCCCTGCTGCCGCAAACCCAGTGCGGCAAGTGCGGGCATCCAGGCTGCCGACCCTACGCCGAGGCCATTGCCGAGGGCGAACCGATCAATCGCTGCCCTCCTGGTGGCGAGGAGACCATCGCGCGCCTTTCCGAGCTGACCGGAGAGCCATCCCTGCCGCTCGAGCAACCGGCCCAGATGCCTTTGGCGGCGGTCATACGCGAAGCGGAGTGCATCGGCTGCACCAAATGCATTCAGGCGTGTCCGGTGGATGCCATTCTCGGGGCCAGCAAACGCATGCATACCGTGATCGCCGCCGAGTGCACCGGGTGTGAGCTGTGCGTAGCGCCCTGCCCGGTCGATTGTATCGATCTCGTGCCCCATCCCGATTGGCAGGCCGCCACCGATGCAGCCGAACGCCAGGCCTATCTGGCACGCCGAGCCCGCCTGGGACGCCGGCGCCACCAGGCGCGCCAACAGCGGCTGGCTCGCCTGGAGCGGGAAAAGCGCCTGGAGCGGCAGCGTCGTCTGATCCGGCAAGGTACGCGCGGCTCGCATGGCGGCCCTGGCCCGACCCCGCCTCAGCGTCAGCGACACATGGCGGTGAAAGCGGCCGAGCAGGCGGTACGCAGGGCACACATGCAATTCGAGAGCGCCCAGCGTCGCGATGACCAGGAAGCTTGTCGCCTGGCCGAAGCCCAGTTGGAGCGTGCCACCGCCCTGCTCGAAGAAGCCCGTGCCGCCCTGGCCTCGAACCCGTCGCCATGACTCGACCGTTGAGCCCGATATATCCATGAATGCCGAAAAACGCTACGAAATCTTCGCTCGCCTGCGCGAGCACAACCCCGAGCCGACAACGGAGCTGGACTGGAGCACGCCGTTCGAGCTACTCACCGCCGTGCTGCTCTCTGCTCAGGCTACCGATGTCGGCGTGAACAAGGCCACCGCGCGGCTGTTCCCGGTAGCCAACACCCCCAGGCCATCCTCGACCTAGGCCTCGAGGCTCTCAAGGAGCACATCAAGACCATCGGACTCTACAATACCAAGGCCGAAAACCTGATGAAGACCTGCCGTATGCTGGTCGAACAGCACGGCGGCGAGGTGCCGCGCACCCGGGAGGCGCTCGAGGCGTTGCCGGGGGTCGGGCGCAAGACCGCCAACGTGATCCTCAATACCGCCTTTGGCGAACCCACCATCGCCGTGGACACCCATATCTTTCGCGTCTCCAATCGCACCCGCATCGCTCCCGGCAAGAACGTGAACGAGGTCGAACAGAAACTGCTGCGCCACGTGCCCAGGGAATTTCGCCGCGATGCACACCATTGGCTGATCCTGCATGGCCGCTATACCTGCGTAGCGCGCCGACCGCGCTGTGGCAGCTGCGTGATAGAGGATCTCTGCGAGTACAAGGAGAAGGTGGACCTGGCCTGAGGCAAACGCCTGAGACTAATGATGACTTTGCATGACTCGGCACAGTCAGGGAGGATAACAACACAACAATAACCAGAGCCGTACCATGCCATTGCACGATCATCCCATCGACAAGCGCGTCGACGCCCTGCTCGCGCTGTCGCACGAGCATGCCGAGATCTATTGCAGCCCCTCGGCCTGGCTGGCTCGCGAACGCTACCTGGCCAACCACCCCACGCGCATCCTGGCCATGAAGTGCATGGACGGTCGCATCCACCTCCCCACGTCACGCGCACGCCCCTGGGTATCATCACCCCCTTCCGCAACCTGGGCGGCATCTTTCACCTGGGCTGGCCGTACCTCGGCGAGATGCTCACCGACGCCGTCGATGAAGCTATCCATGGCGGCAGCGGCGTACTGCTGATCATCAGTTACCATTTCTCCCGCGGCGATCGGAACCGCGGCTGTGCCGGCTTCGACTGCGATGTGGCTGCCGCCTTGGCCCACGCCCATGAGATACGCCGTCAGGCCGAGAGCATCTTCGGCCGTGACCACCGCCACGTCTATCCCCTGGTGTGCGGCTTCGAGACGGATAGCGACGCACTCATCGTCCACGGTATCGATGACGCCACACTCGACATCGGCGCGCTGCAGCCCAGCCAGGAGGGTGAGCTCGAGCGCCGTATTGCCAGCCTGTGTCCCGACATGCCAGGCGACATACGCCGTGACCTGCTACCGCTACTGAAGGGCAACTTGCAGCATGTCGACTCCCTGCGCGGCATCACCCGCGAACTCGATATCGAACACCGCGAATGGGTGATCTGCGTCGGTCGCGGCTTCGATTTCCTGCACCTGCCCAATACCGCGCTGATCGTCGGGCCCTACAGCCCCGACCTGTCCCAGCCCATCAGTACGGCCGCAGCGATCATCGATGCCAACATGAAAGCGGAACGTGTCCCCGACGACGGCTTCCTCCTGCTTGCCTCGACGCCCTATGAAGCGATCGGCGTTGACCGCGCGCGCGCTGAACTCAAATCCCGCTTCCTGTCGGAATTCGCGGCCCAGGTCATCGCTCGCGAACATCCCAGGCTGGTGGCCGGCATGATCTCCCGCACAGCTGTCGTCCATTGGCCCAGCCGCAGACTGGAACTTCTCGATCACGTTTGACGGAATACGACGATGACATTGCTCAAGATCCTGCTACTGCCACCCACCTTGAACGTGCTGCTGGTGCTCCTGGGATTGCTCCTGAGCCCAAGGCGCTTCCTCGGCGCCCTGTTGATCATGCTGGGTCTGTTCGGGTTGCTGCTGCTTGCCACGCCAATGGCCAGCCATACCCTGCGTCAGGGGCTGGAACCCTACTCCACGCCGTCCACCTCGCAGTTGGAAAGCGCCGAGGCAATCGTCATCCTTGGCGGTGGACGTGACTATGTGGCCCCGGAATTCGGCTGGGGCGACGCGCCAGCGAATCCCACCTGGCGCCGACTAGCCTACGCCTCCCATCTCCATCGGCAGACCGAACTGCCGTTGCTGGTCAGTGGTGGGCGGGTACATGACGAAGAAAGCGCCGAAGCCAATCTGATGGCCGTCGCCCTGCGCGACGTCTTCGACGTACCGGTACGCTGGCTGGAGGGTGAGAGCCGCAGCACGGCGGAGAATGCTCGTTTCAGTGCCGACATGCTGCGCGCCGAGGGTATCGCCCGGGTGGCGCTGGTGTCTCAGGCCTGGCATCTGCCGCGTGCCGTGGCGGAGTTCGAAGCCCAGGGTCTGGTCGTGGTGCCCGCCCCAACCGAATTCACCAGTCCACCGCCCGAAGGGCTCCAGGCCTGGCTACCCCGGGCCTATCACCTCAACCAGAGCACACGCGCCTTGAACGAGTGGCTGGGGCGTGCCGGTCAGTCGCTACGCGACCTGCTGCCGTAGCGCCGTTCGCCCCTTGGCCGCACCAAGGGGCGCTCACCGCTTCATCAGTGTCACCTTATACTTCGGCGCCCACCTGGCGCAGCCACTCCTGCAGGTTGTAGTAGTTGGTCACCCTGGTGATCCGCCCCTCAGCCACTTCGAAGAAGGCACCGCCGGGCAGCACGTAGCGCTGTCCAGTCGCCGGCGGTAACCCCTCGTCGGTAGCTCGGTACTCGCCGTGTACCGTGTACTCGGCGGCTACCCGGCAACCGTCTGCACTGGGCAGGATCACGATGTCTGCCAGCCGCTCCACGTAGCTGCGATCCATGCGCTCCAAGAACTGACGGAACGCGTCACGTCCTGTTTCGCGTGGCCCCTGGTTCAGGTCGTGTGCCACTTCGGCATCGAGGCATTCGAGCATGGCGGCCCAGTCGCCACGGTTGAAGGCGTCATAGTATCGCTGGATCAGTCGCCCACTTTCGGACATCGTCAGGCTCTCCTGGAGAAATTCAGGCGCCAGTGTAAACGCCCGGGCAGCGAGGCATTAGCCGGTGAGAATGCATTTGATCATTGCCATACAGCAATGACGGCCAACGGATGCGATCAGAAGCCAGCGCTCTCCAGCCGGCTGGCAAGCTCTTCGAGAGCGGCGATACCCTGCACGTCGCTCGGCAGTAGCGTCAACCGCGGACGGGGCAAATGAGCGAACTGTTCGTCAATGCGGGCCAGGTACGTGGCCTCCTGCTCGCGTCGGGCACGCAGGAATTCACCGTCGGCATCGTCGGGGAGCACCCGGTTGACCAGGGTACCTGCCACCGGAATCTTGACTGCTTCGAGCGCCTGCACGGCACGTGCCGTCTCGAGAATCGGCAGTCGCTCGGGAGTCATCACGAACAGGAAGCCGCTCTCCTGTGCGTTCTCGATGCGTCGCCGGGCACGATGAAACAAACGCCGTCGCTCGAGCAGCGTGCGCGCCACGTCACGCGTGCGTTCGTCGAGATCGTTCAAGGGGTCTTCCTGGGGGTCGTCGAAGGGTGTGGCCACGTCACGGCCACGCTTGGGCGTCAGATGCGAGAGCACCTTGCCCAACTCCTCGGACTTGCGACTGTGCGCCAGCAGGCCGTCGGTCCAGGCCGCCATGGCTTCAGGCAGGGTCAGCAGACGCAAAGTGTGCCCGGTGGGCGCGGTATCGAAGATCACCAGGTCGTAGGGCGCCGTATCGTCGCTGACGATACGTGAAAGCCGCTCCAGCAACGCGGCCTCCTGCGCGCCAGGAGACTGCCGCGTCAGGCGCATCTGACGTTCCAGCTCGGCCATCATTTCCGGCGCGGCGTAACGGCGCATCTGCTCGGTCACCCGGGCCAGGTGCGCATCGACCTCGGCGTCCGGGTCGATCTCCATGGCGTCCAGGTTGGGCAGCAGGCGCCGCGGCGCATCGTTCAGTTCGCGGTCGAAGACGTCGCCGAGGCTATGGGCCGGGTCGGTGGAGACGACCAGCACCCGGCGCTCGCGGCGAGCGGCCAGTACCGCCAGCGATGCCGCTACCGTGGTCTTGCCCACGCCCCCTTGCCGCCCACCCAGAGCAGGTGTTTGTCGAGTAACTCTCTCATGTCACATCCTATGAAGCATGGTGGCTTCGCGGCTAATCCGACGACAGGCCTATGCGGGGGCGCTGTAAACCCTTCCCTGGGCGCTACTTCTTCCATCCCTGGAAGAAGACCCCGCTGCGGCCTGTCCCCTGCGCCGCTCGCTCGAGGTCCGGACGCTAGCAACATCTGAAATGATCCAGGGGCGAGCGCTCCATGCCCATGCGCCGGTGCCACTCGTGGAAGCGCTCGAGCAACAGCGGTTGCAGCTCCAGGGTGTAGTAGGCAGCCGGGTTGGGTACCCCCATCATCTCCGAGAACACCAGCAGCATGAACAGGTCGTCCTCGTCGCGCCTGGCGCGGGCAATGGCGCCGCGATAGCGCGCGCTGTAGAACTCTTCGGCGACGAACCGGGCCTGGCTCAGCCAGGCCCTAACCCGCTCGCGACGAGGGTCATGCTCTTTGTCATGATCGTCGCTCATTGCATGCCTCCGGTTCACTCCTGGCGGGCCATTTCCGCCCGTGAGCGCTTCAGCGCCGAGGCGCACTCCATGGCCACCAGGATCGCGGCAATCAGTACCACGATGTCCACGAAGAGCAGGAAGTAATTGCCCTCGTTGAAGAAGGTGCGCAGCTGTATGAGCAGCGCAGCGATAGTCATCACTAGCAGGAAGCACAGCGGCGCCAGGGTGTACCACATGGGACGGCGCAGGCGCACCAGCATCACCGTGACCACCAGCAAGGTCAGACCCGCCAGCAGCTGGTTGGTGGTGCCGAACAGCGGCCAGATGATCATGCCGCCGGTACCGTCGGCCCCTCCGGCGCCGAAGGCCAACAGCAGGCAGCTGCCCACGGCGAGCAGCGTGGCCGGTACGTTTTTGGTCATCCACTTGAGGTTATAGATCACGCCCCACTCCTGGAAAATGTAACGCTGCAGGCGCAGACCGGTATCCATGGTGGTGCCGGCGAACAGCGCGGCCATCACGGTCAGCAGTGTCGCTGCGGTCACTTCGGGCAGGCCCAGGCCGTTGTGGATCATGTAGGCGCCGCCTTCGACGAAGGCGTTGACACCGCCGGCCCCGAAGGCGGTATAGACCGCCTGCCAGTCGGCGAAGGTAGCGAAACCGGCCGTGGCGGCCAGGATGGCCGCCAGCGCCAGCATGCCCTCGCCCACAGCGCCGAAATAGCCGACGAAACGCGCGTCGGTTTCGCGGTTGAGCTGCTTGGAGGTGGTGCCGGAGGAAACCAGACCGTGAAAGCCGGAAATGGCACCGCAGGCGATAGTGACGAAAAGCAGCGGCAGCATCGATGGCGTGCCTGCCGGCAGGTCGCCATTGATCATCGGCGCCACTACGCTGGGGTTGAGCAGCAGAATGGCACCGTAGAGCACGATCAGGCCGATGAACAGCTGCAGGCCATTAATGTAGTCACGCGGCTGTAGCAGTACCCATACCGGCAGCATCGAGGCGATGGCGGCATAGCCAAACAGGATCAGAATCCACACCGCGTTACCGGAAAGGCCACCCACCTCGGCCGGCATCTGGATCGGTACCGAGGGGCCGATGAAGATCAGCACGTACAGGGCAATGACGCCGAGAATCGATACCACCGGCAGGCTCAGAATGCGGCGATAGATCAACTGGCCAATGATCAGCGCGACCAGAATGGCTCCCCACACCGGTACCACGGCGCTGGAAAAGTTCATCATCAACCCGGCAATGACCACGGCGAACACGGCGTTGACCATCAGCAGCACCAGGAAGATGACGATCATGAAGATGCTGCGGGCCCGGGCGCCGACCACGTCGCCGGTCAGCGCACCGACGGACTTGGCCTTGTTGCGCACGCTGGCCCAGATGGCGCCGGAATCGTGCACGCCGGCGAAGAACACGGTCCCGAGGACTACCCACAGGAAGGCGGGCAGCCAGCCCCAGATGACCGCGATGGCCGGCCCGACGATGGGGGCGGCCCCTGCCACCGAGGTGAAATGGTGGCCCCAGAGGATGTAGCGATTGGTCGGCACGAAGTCGACCCCATCCTCGTACTCGTGGGCGGGCGTTCTGAAATCGGGTCGAGACGATAGATCTTGGTGGCTATGAAACGGGAATAGAGAAAGTACCCCGCCGCCATACCGCCAAGACCAAGAATCAGCAAAATGATGGCACTCATTCTGGTCAGCTCCTTTTTAAGGATTGTCCTTTATCTTTCTGGGCGGCTCGCATGTTACGCGACGCGCCAGGTCCGGCAGTAGGCCGGACTCTGCCCAGGAAAGTCTGCGCAGAGCGAGGCCCTAAGTCCAATTCGCGACCTTCTCGCGCTAACGATTTACAGCTAAAGTCGTATGATTCCCTCCAACGATCAAAAGTCTTACAGCACCGGCTGAACGGGCACGTTACGCTGCCGGAAGAAAGTCCGCCTGTGGAAAGACGAGACGCCCATGCAAGAGACACTGCTCCAACTCACCATGGCCGGCGCCTTTGGCGCCTTCATCGGTATGCTTTTTCGCGTGACGCGCCGGCCAGGCCAGGCACGCGCCTTCCTGTTCACGCTGGTGGGGCTCGCCGCCGGCGTAACCGCCTACCTGATCTACTACGTCCTGACCCGCACCACCGGCGCTCCGGCCTGGCTGTTACCGGTGCTGGTGCTGCTGCAGGTGTGGCTCTGGCTTGGCCCGCTGGGGCCCAAGCGCTGGCGACTCGAGAAAGACAGCGACGAGCCGCGCTAGAGCCCGTGGCGCTGACGGCCAGCTCGTGGTAGTAGAGTTCCTAGCGGCTGCCTCTTCTGCCAAGGTCGTCTTTGCCGCTCCCTACACGCGCACTAGACTAATGATCAATAACATACAAGACGCTCGAGGAGTGATGCATGGCCAAGGTGCTGGTGGTGGACGATGAGCCCAATATCGTCCTTTCGCTGGAGTTCCTTATGCAGCAGGCCGGTTTCGAAGTGACAACGGCCGAGGATGGCGAAGGCGCTCTGGCCGAGGTCGAGCAGTCGCCGCCCGACCTGATCCTGCTCGACATCAGCCTCCCCGGCCTGAGCGGCTTCGACGTGCTGGAGCAATTGCGCCACGATCCCCGCCATGCCAGGCTCCCGATCATCATGCTCACTGCCCATGGGCGCGAGGTGGAACGGGAGAAGGGACTGGCCTTGGGTGCCGATGACTACGTGACCAAACCTTTCTCGACCCAGGCCCTGGTCGAGAAGGTGAAAGCCCTGCTCGCCGAGGATGCCTGATGTTCGGGCGCAAGTTGCCCAAGCGCCAGCGCCTGATCGGCCTGTGGCTGCTGCTCAGCGGCATCAGCCTGCTGGGGGGCGCCATCTTTGCGGCCTGGCTGGACAGCTTGTTCCAGCCCCAAGGCTTCGCTCGCCTGGTGCTGTGGCTGGGCTGTTTTTCTGGCGGCGGCACCATCTTTCTGATCGGTCTGCTGCTCGAACGCATGCTCTTCACCCCGCTGCGCCATCTTCAGGTGCAGCTCGCACGACTGGTCGCCAATCCCGACGCCCGTGACGACTATCCGCCCGAAGGATGGCTGCGCGGTCTTGGCCCCGACCTGGTGCGTGTACGCGAGGCCTGGCGCAGCGATCGCGCCCGTCTGGCCACGGCGCATGCCGAAGGGGCACGCAGTGCAGCGCGTATCCGCCAGGAGCTCGAGACGTTACTGCAGGTGTTGGATACACCGCTGCTGCTCTGCGATCACCATCGCCGCCTGCTGCTGTTCAACCAAGCCGCCGAGAAGCTGTTCGCGAATCACCCGGGGCTTGGGCTAGGCAAGCGTCTGGACGCCTTGCTGCCAATCGCAAGCCTGCAGGATTCTCTGGGACAGCTGCCGGACGACGGCTCCCCTCGCGAGCTGTTGGTGCCCTGTAATGAGCGCTGGCTGCATGTGATTTTGCGCCGGGTCCCTCAGAGCAATGGTGAAACGCTGCTGACACTGACCGATGCCACTTCCGTGTGGAACAGCGAGATGGGCGCCCGCGCCAACCTCGCCGACCGAATCGCCCCGCTGCGCCGGCACGGCGCAAGCCTGGCCAGCGCCGCCGAAGCGCTGGGCAGCGTACGCCATGCCCGGCATATCGACGATACCTTGCGTCGACGCCTGGAAGCGGTCATCGATGAGGAGAGCCGCGCACTGGGCAACGAGATCGAAGGCCTTGGGCGTCTGATAGAAGACATGCAGCAGCAGGGTGAGCGGCTGGTGCCGCTGTGGTCCAACGACCTCTGGCAATCGCTCAACGAGCGGCTGGGCGACAGACCGATCGAAGTGCTCCCCATCGGCATGCCGGCCTGGTTCAAAGGCGATGCTCCCGCCCTGCTGGTGATGCTGGAAGCGCTGCTGGAACGCCTGAGCGAAGAGGCTGGCACCACGCATTTCGAGGGCGAGATCCTGCTCGGCAATCGCCGTGTCTATCTCGACCTGATCTGGCCAGGCAGCCCATTACCGCAGCGCACACTGGCCACCTGGTGCGAACAGAAGCTTGCCGCATTGCCGCTTTCCCCCGGATCGGCGACCTGCTGCGCCAGCACGCCAGCGATGCCTGGAGCCTGGCTGACGACGATGGTCGGCACGCCCGCCTGCGCCTGCCGCTACCCGCCGTGGACCGCGTCGGCGCCCCGCCCAGCCAGTTGCCGCCGCGCCCTGAGTTCCACGACTTCGGCATCGCCGATCTGCCGCCGCCCGATGCCGAGCTGGCCCGCTGCCCGCTGCGTGCCTTGGAAATCGTCGCCTTCGATACCGAGACCACTGGCCTGGAGCTGCGGCGTGGCGACACGGTGATCAGCATCGGCGCCTGCCGGATCGTCAATTCACGCCTGCTGGCCAGCGACATCTTCGACGCACGGGTCGACCCCGGCAAGCCGATCCCTCCCGCCAGCACGGCGATTCATGGTATCACCGACGACGATGTCGCCGGCGCCCCACCATTGCCGGTCATTCTGCCGCGTTTTCGCGACTACATCGGCGACGCCGTGATACTGGCCCACAATGCGGCATTCGACCTGCTGGCCCTGCAGACTCCCGGCACCGGCGTCATCCTCGAGATGCCGGTGCTGGATACGCTGCTGATCTCACGCGCCCTGGACGAGAGCCTGGATGGCCATGACCTGGACACCCTCGCCGATCGTTACGACCTGAGCTTTCCGCCCGGCACCCGCCACACCGCCCTGGGAGACGCGCGCATGACGGCCGAGCTGTGGCTGGCACTGTTGCCGCGGCTGGAGGCACGCGGCATCGAGACCCTGGAGCAAGCGCTGGCGCTGCAGGCCACCGCCTTCGACCGGGAGGACGCGTGCACATGAGCGCCTCCGGCCCCCAGGCCCGGCTGGTCGCACTGATCGGCCTGGCCACGCTGCTCTTCTCGCCGCCACTGGTACTGATCTTCGACCGGCCCTCCACCGCCGGCCTGTCATGGCTGCCGCTCTATCTGTTCGTGGCCTGGCTGCTGGTCATCGGCCTGGCCGCCTGGCTGATGGAGCATCGTCGGGAGGACAGCTGACACGATGAGGACCGACCCGGTCGTACTGACGGTCGCCTTCGGCTACCTGGCGCTGCTGTTCGTGATCGCCGCCTGGGGGGACCGCCGCGCCGAACAGGGCCGCTCGGTAATTGGTTCACCCACCGTTTACGCCCTCTCCATTGCGGTCTACTGTACCGCCTGGACCTTCTACGGCAGCGTGGGTCGTGCGGCAGAGTTCGGCCCCAGTTTCCTGTTGATCTACCTGGGCCCAACGCTGGCCATGCTGATGGCGCCGCTGCTGATTCGCAAGATGGTGCGTATCGCCAGCACCCAGCGCATCACCTCCATCGCCGACTTCATCAGCGCCCGCTACGGCAAGAGTTCCAGTCTCGGTGCACTGGTGGCACTGATTGCGCTGATCGGTATCACGCCCTATATCGCCTTGCAGCTCAAGGCGATCACCCTGAGCCATGCGGTGCTGGTCAACTACCCGGAGGCCGCCGAGTTTCGCCTGGTCGAGGAGAGCTTCTGGGTCGACAAGTCATTCTGGGTCGCGCTGGTGCTGGCGGTCTTCATCATCTTGTTCGGCACCCGGCACCTGGACGCCAGCGAGCGCCACGAAGGCATGGTGGCGGCCATTGCCTTCGAATCGCTGGTCAAGCTGGTGGCCTTCCTCACCGTTGGGGTATTCGTCGTATTCGTGCTCTTCAACGGCCCCTTCGACCTGTTCCGTCAGGTTGCCGACAGCCCCCATATTAGCGGGGCGCTGGGACTCGAGGCGGTGCCCGGCGGCGCCATCGGCTGGGCCGGCACCCTGGTGCTCGCCTTCCTCGCCTTTTTGACACTGCCGCGCCAGTTCCAGGTGCTGGTGGTGGAGAACGTCGACGAGCGCCACCTGGCGCGTGCCAGCTGGCTGTTTCCACTCTACCTGGTCGCGATCAACCTGTTCGTGATTCCCATCGCCATGGCCGGCCTGTTGCTACCGGCGGGCAACAGCGATCCCGACAGCTTCGTCCTGACCCTGCCGCTCTCGGCGGGCATCGAAGGCATTCCGCTGCTGGTGTTCATCGGCGGCCTCTCGGCGGCCACCGGCATGGTGATCGTCGAAACCATCGCACTCTCCACCATGGTCAGCAACCAGCTGATCATGCCGCTATTGCTGCGCTCCAAACGGCTCCACCTGAGTTCCCAGGGCGAGTTGGCCGGCTGGCTGTTGGGCATCCGTCGCGTGGCGATCGTGCTGATCCTGCTGCTGGGTTATCTCTACCACGCCTTGATCGGTGATTCCTATAGCCTGGTGACCATCGGGCTGGTGTCGTTCGTCGGTGCGGCCCAGTTCGCCCCGGCCATGCTGATCGGCATGTACTGGCGCGGCGCGACCCGGTCCGGTGCCAGCCTGGGGCTGCTCGCAGGCTTCGTTACCTGGATCTATACCCTGCTGCTGCCAGGCTTCGCCCAGTCAGGCTGGCTCGATGCCACCTTCCTGGTGCAGGGCCCCTTCGGCCTGGAGTGGCTGCGCCCCTACGCACTGTTCGGCCTCGAGGGCTTCGATATCTACAGCCATGCCCTGCTGTGGAGCTTGCTGGCCAACGTTGGCCTGCTGGTCGGCATTTCGCTGTTCACTCGCCAGAGCCCGGTGGAGCAGACCCAGGCGGCACTGTTCACCGAAGCCATGAACCCCGGCCTGCAGCACACTTCGCTGTGGCGCGGCCAAACCACCCGTGGCGAACTCAAGAGCCTGCTGAACCGCTACCTGGGCGCCAGTGCCACGGCTCGCATCCTGGCCGACCCACAGGGCACCCAGGCTGACGATGCGCCCGCACCGCCAACCCTGATCGCACGTGCCGAGCAAGCCTTGTCGGGTGCACTGGGCAGCGCGTCGGCGCGGGTGCTGATCAATTCCGTCGTACGTGGCGAGGCGCTTGACCTGGAATCGATCCTCAGCATCCTCGATACCACCTCGCAGACGCTGGAATACAACCGTCGCCTCGAGCAGAAATCCAACGAGCTGGCCAAGATCGGCGAGGAACTGCGTGCCGCCAACGAGCGCCTGCGCGAACTCGACCGGCTCAAGGACGAATTCGTCGCCATGGTCAGCCACGAGCTGCGCACGCCGCTCACCTCGATTCGCGCCTTCGCCGAGATCCTGCGCGACGGCAAGGACCTGCCGGAAGAGAAACGTACCCACTTCCTCGAGGTGGTGGTACTGGAGAGCCAACGGCTCTCGCGCCTGATAGAGGAAATCCTCGACTTGGCACGCCTGGAGAGCGGCCGGCTGACCCTGACGCCGCAGCGGCTCGACCTGGTGGCACTGGTACGCCACAGCGTGGACGCGGTGCATCGGCTGCAGGAGGATCGCGGCGTAGAACTGAAGGTCGACCTGGAACTCGACGAAGCTCCCGTGATCGGCGATTCCGACCGCCTGGAGCAGGTGATCATCAATTTGCTCGACAACGCTGGCAAGTTCGCCGCCGACGAAAATCCGCAAGTGAGGCTCCACCTGTCCCGCCATCAGCAGAATTTCCGCTTGAGCGTGGAAGACAACGGCCCAGGCATCGTTCGGGAGGAGCGCGAGAGGGTGTTCGAGAAATTCCACCAGATCAAGCGCTACGGCGGCGTCAGCGGCAAGGCCCGCGGCCGCCCCCGCGGCAGCGGCCTGGGCCTGCCAATCAGCCGTGGTATCGTCGCCCACCTGGGCGGCCGGCTCTGGGTCGACGATGCCCCGACGCTGAACGGTGCCTGCCTGGTAATGGAGTTGCCAGAGGCACCGGCAGCGTAAACGGTACGCGCCCAGGGCCTGACAAAACCCAGCCCTTCTCGTGATGGTGAAGTAGAATGCCACACGCAACTTTTACCACGCCAGTCAAGAAAAATATTGCCAACCATAGAACAAACAAGCTAGGTTGTCAGCTGCCCGGCTCACTGCATCAAGGTCATTAGCGCACCCAGGCCCATGCAACCGGCGGCAAGACGACGAAAGGGATGGCAGGGAAGTACAAGGGGCAGCCAGGATGACACCAGCAACAAAGGAAATGGGCAACCTCTTATTGGCAGCGCAGCCGATCTTCGACCGTCAGGATACTGCTCATGGGGTCGAGTTGCTGTACCGCAACGATCTGGGCAAGAGCGCACTCGAAGTCGGCGAGGATATTGCCACCTCGGAGCTGATCTACCACCTCAACACTGCCATCATCGACAGAACCGAGTTGCTTCGGGTACCGGCGTTTATCAACGTCTCCACCGAGCTATTACTCGCCGAACCCTTTCTTCCGCTGCCACCCGACCGGGTGGTCATCGAACTCGTCGAGCGCATCACCCCCACCCCCACACTAATCAATGCCGTGCGCCGCCTGCACGGCCAGGGGTTTCGCTTCGCCCTGGACGACTTTGCCTTTACTCCCGACTGGGACCCGCTACTCTCACTGGCCTCATACATCAAGGTTGACATCACCTCGCTGCCCCTCGCGACAGCCAAGCAGTACCGCACTCGCCTCGCCCACCTGGACGTGCAGTGGATTGCCGAGCGTGTGGAGACGCGTAAAGAACATGACGCCTACCTGGCACTGGGGTTCGACCTTTTTCAGGGCTACTTCTACGCCCGTCCCGCTCCGGTCTACGGCAAGAAGATCCCGCCGGCGACACTCCAAGCCATGCAAATACTCAGTCAACTCATGCAACCCGAGCCCGATACCGTTGAGATCGTTTCCCTTATCGGATCCGACCCACAACTTGCCATCAAGTTGACACGTATCGCTCACAGCGCCTACTACCCCTGCTATGGCACCATCGTCTCGATCCGGGGGATCGTCGCGCGTCTCGGCTTCCGTCAACTCTCCAGTTGGGTAACACTCTTTGGCCTGCTCGACCACGTCCACTCCCAATACGCCTCGTTGGCACTGACACGCGCCAAGGCCTGCGAGCATCTCGCACATCAGGAGCAATTGGACGGCCAAACCGCCTATTTCATTGGTCTGCTCTCCACGGTCGACCTGCTGACCGGCATCCCCAGCAATGAGTTCCTCGCCGATCTGGAGATCGACACCACGATCCGCGAGGCAGTATTGCTGCACCAAGGGAGTTATGGAAGCCTTCTGAATCGCATAGAGGAAACCGAGCGTCGCCATGCCCAGCGGCAGCCGGTCCGCAATATCGAGGAAGAGAAACTGTCAGATCTGTATTACCAAGCGCAGCATGCAGCACTCGAACTGCTGGCCACGCTCTCGCAGGAAACCGTTACCGAGTAGGCAAACCGCAGAAATCGCTCGCGAAGCCGCAGCATGGACAGCATCCATTTGTCGCGGTCTACCTTTAATTCCCTGTCAGCGGAAGGCAGCCAATGCGATGACGTTCTCCATGGTAGCCTCATCCATGGCGTCGCCATGGCGCAGGTAGTACTCATACATCAACCGGATCACCTTGGCCTCGGCCTCGGGTCGTAGCTTGATGCCCTTGGCCTTGAACATGGCGCACGTCTTGGCAATGATCTCCTCCAGAGTGTCGAAGTCGTGGGCAATCCCCTGGCCGCTGCCAGCGGCAGGGTCCCGCTGCGGGCTGGCCGACTCCTCAAGCAGCATTTCCCCTTCACCAGTCAGAAGCCAATGGCCGCTCACCCCTACGGCCCTGGCGATTGAGGCGAGCGCTGCCCCTTTGGGTTCACTCCGCCCACTGAAATAATTCTCGAGCGTCCGTCTGGCTACTCCGGCCTTATCTGCCAAGGCATTGCCACTCCCTGCGATACGCGCACAAGCACGTAGCCTGTCGCTTAGTGTGCTGCCGAGCTCTGCTGCACCTGAAGGGGCGTCGTGCGTAGCACTTCTCTTTTCCACGTGTCGCATTTCCAGTAAGCCGCTGATAATTATATAGAAGCGATGCCACTTCGATAGGTACGCACTTATTTCCAACACAGCTTCAAAAGGGCTTGCTTAATTTGGCATTAATGGGCTAATATCTGTGACATCAACCCATTTAGCTGGCAGAGATGGGTATTTTGGCGTAGCCATGGCGTTCGATACCGCCACCCAAGCCCTGCTGCCTGCCGACAAAGTGGCGTCGCAACTCGGCATCCTACCGCTCCGATGGCAAGGACTGTCGATAGATGGCATAGACCGACAGGATAACATTGCCCGCACCTCCCGCAATGTCGGCAAGACAGCGCAGTGCCAACCTTCGCCTCTTTGGGCGGCCGCCCCCGGACGACGATGCTCCGATGCTGAAAGGCACCCCGCCTGCCCATGGATTCGCCCGGCGCACTCATGAGCCGATCGACACGCTTGCTTAAATCCAAGTTAAAGAATTCTCGAAGCGCTGCCGATAACGGGAAGATAAGAGTCCGAGGGTCAAGGCATGACACAGGGACCGGATAGTGCAGACGACCTCTTACTGGCTTCGCAGCCGATTTTCGATCGCGCGGACAACGTGCGTGGAGTCGAGTTGCTCTATCGCGACGACCAGGGCCTGAGCGCACTGGATGTCGGTGAAGATCACGCTACGGCGGAAGTGGTTTACCAGCTGTGTACGGCCATATCGCAAAAAGCCCTTCATTACCGGGCACCGGCCTTCATCAACGTATCCGCCGATCTGTTATTGGCACGCCACTTTCTGCCGGTTTCCCCGGCGCATGTGGTGATCGAGCTGGTCGAGCGGATAACGCCCACACCCGCCCTGGTCGAGGCCGTCAGCCGGCTGCACCAGCAGGGCTTTCGCTTTGCATTGGACGATTTCGCCTTTGCTCCGGAGTGGGACCCTCTGCTTCCCTTCGCCTCCTACATCAAGATCGACATCCAGGTGTCGTCCCTGGCGGAAGCACGCGCGTACCGCGAGCGTTTCGCGCATCTCGAGGCGGCGTGGATAGCCGAGCGGATCGAAACCCGAGAAGAGCGCGATGCCTACCTCGAACTTGGATTCGAACTCTTCCAAGGGTACTTCTACGCACGGCCGGCGCCAGTGTATGGCAAGAAAATCCCTCCCGCGACACTGCAGGCAACTCACCTTCTCAAGGAGCTTTGCCGATCCGAACCGGACACCGGTGAAGTCATCCGCCTGATTCAGGCCGATCCCGAGTTGGCCATCAAGTTGATCCGTATCGTCAATAGCGCCTACTACCATCCGCTCTCGCCCATCGGCTCGATCCAGGACGTAGTGACCCGCCTTGGCTTCCGGCAGCTTTCCAGTTGGGTGACGCTCTTCGGGTTGCTCGACAACGCACCGTCCGAATACGCGGAGCTGGCGCTGACCCGCGCCAAGGCCTGCGAACTCTTGGCCCAGCGGGACCAATTGAACAGCCAGGATGCCTATTTCATCGGCTTGCTATCGACAGCCGAGCTGCTATTGGGCATCCCACGCGAGGAGTTTCTCGGCTGTCTGGAACTCGACTCGGCCACCAGCGATGCCATACTACGCCGGGAAGGGGTTTACGGAAACTTGCTGCAGCGCATCGAAGGAACGGAGCGGCAGTTCGCCATGCGCCAGATGACACCATACGATGGCAATTCCCGCCTGTTCGATATTTACCAACAGGCTCACCATCAGGCCTATGAGCTCCTGGCCGCCCTCACGCCCACGTCAAAGAAGTGAACTGGAATTACCTGCCGGTGCTCCCCTGTGCCAGTCTGACCAGGCTTCGAATCGCCTGCATGTCGTGCCGCAGCAACAGTCGGTGGTCATCCTCGAGCCTGGCGACGTCGATCCATCCATCGGCGGCTCCCCCGCCTTCAGGTTGATCGACTGCTCCGTCAGTAACCGCTCCTGAAGACGGTCCAGCGCAGCGATACCCGCCCTCGCCTGGCGCGCCGTGAGCGCTTCCTTGAGCACTAGTGCCGACAATCTCCGGCGCGTATCGGGCACCCTGACGCCATGGCGCAACGACAACAGACGTACCGCATTGACCAATGGCAGCAGCCCTTGTCGCTTGAGATTGAGAGCGTTCTCGTGAGGCGCCCCCTCATCGTCTCCGGACAATCGGCCGAAACGGTCCAGGGCCACGGGTAGCTCATCGAGCAGTTGCGCCATTTCATCGAGGAACAGACCGGCCCGTGGCATGAGTTGCGCGACATGCCCCGCCAGCGCGTCGGCCAGATTGGCATCGCCGAATACCGGATGGAAGTCGAGCAGGATATTGCTCTGCTGGACACGCTTGACGCGACGCTCCCGGGTCCACAGCGTGAGCTGCTCACACCATTCGGAGAGGCGCTTGCGCCACATAGGCCAGCGCGCCATGACATGGCCGTTGCACAGCGGGATGCCAGCCTCGTCGAGACGTGTGGTGAAACGCTCCCCAGGGCCTGAAAAAAACCGTCGATCTCTGAGTGACGAGCGTCTGGGTAGTCAGCCACGATCATGGCGTTGTCCTGATCGGGGGCGAGCAGGCTCTCGTGACGGCCGGCAGAGCCCAGTGTGAGCACACAGAACGCCACTGGTGGACTGCCCCACCCTTGACCCTGCATCTCGTTCAGCGAGAGCTGTATGGCGCGACGATAGAGCAGGTCGTTGTGATCGCTGATCAACTGGCTGATGCGCCAGGCAGGCAGGTCGAGTCGTTGCAGCGCTTCGACCAGACGCAGCTGCCAGGCATGGGCGGTAGGCAGATCGGGGCTTGGCCCCAACTCGTCCAGCGCTGCGCGCAGCGGGGCCAGCAGAGCCGCCGGCTCCGGCTCGCCATCACCTGCGAACAGCTCCCGCCAGGGTGAAGCCCGATGCAGCACACGCATGTCGTCTCCCGTCGCCCGACCACATCAAGCGAGTGTAACGAGAGAAGGCCCGCGAGGCACTTGGGCCAAGGGATGAAGCCGCCTCGCGGCCAAGTCCGCCTCAGCGCGATTCGAACATGTCGTCGCCGACCTGATCGATGTAACGCTGCGCCTTGCTCACCATCAACTGGTCGCAGGCTTCGCGCCCCGGAACCAGGTCGGAACGCTCGAAGCGGTGCTCTCGTATCTCGCCATTCCCGCCCGGCTTGCGAATCCAGCCGCTGACGCGGAATTGCCCGCCCTGCTCGGCCGGCTCCGAGACGATCTGATAGCCGTTGTACTCGACCGGCTCGGCGGCCTTGGCATTCCCCGGTTTGGCTTCGCCGCTTCCGAACAACCCACCCAACAGTTTCTTCAGCATTGTTCTCTCCTACAGCTCTTCCCTACGAATTTTTCCCTACGAGTTCTTTCAATGCGAACCTACCAAACGAGAGCGCCGGCCACTGGCCGGCGCATTCGAAGCAGATCGACAGGCAATCAGCCTTGCTGGCGGCCCTTTCCGGCCGCAATGCGCAACCGCAGGGCGTTGAGCTTGATGAAGCCCTCGGCATCCTTCTGATTGTAGGCGCCGGCATCGTCCTCGAAGGTGGCGATGGACTCGTCGAACAGTGACTGCTCCGACTTGCGGCCCACCACGGTGGCGCTGCCCTTGTAGAGCTTCATGCGCACCACGCCGGAAACGTTCTTCTGGGTCTCGTCGATGGCGGCCTGCAGCATGCGACGCTCCGGGCTCCACCAGTAGCCGTTGTAGATCACCTTGGCGTACTTGGGCATCAGCTCGTCCTTGAGGTGCGCTTCCTCGCGGTCGAGCGTGATCGATTCGATGGCGCGGTGGGCGCGCAGCATGATGGTGCCCCCCGGGGTCTCGTAGCAGCCACGGGACTTCATGCCGACGTAGCGGTTCTCGACGATGTCGAGACGGCCGATGCCGTTGTCGCCGCCCAGCTTGTTGAGGGTTTCGAGCACTTCGTGGGGCCTCATCGGCTTGCCGTCGATGGCGACGATGTCGCCACGCTCATAGGTCAGCTCGACGTAGGTGGGCTTGTCGGGAGCGGCTTCCGGCGACACGCTCCAGCGCCACATGTCCTCCTCGGCCTCGGCCCAGGGGTCCTCGAGGATGCCGCCCTCGTAGGAGATGTGCAGAAGGTTGGCATCCATGGAGTACGGCGACTTCTTCTTGCTCTTGGAGAAGTCGACGGGAATGTCGTGTTGCTCGCAGTAGGCCATCAGCTTCTCGCGGGAAGTGAGGTCCCACTCGCGCCACGGGGCGATCACCTTGACGCCGGGCTTCAGCGCGTAGGCGCCCATCTCGAAGCGCACCTGGTCGTTGCCCTTGCCGGTGGCGCCGTGGGAAATGGCGTCGGCGCCGGTTTCGTTGGCGATCTCGATCAAGCGCTTGGCGATCAGCGGGCGCGCAATGGAGGTGCCCAGCAGGTATTCGCCTTCGTAGATGGTGTTGGCGCGGAACATCGGATAGACGTAGTCGCGAACGAACTCCTCGCGCAGGTCCTCGATGTAGATCTCCTTCACGCCCAGGGCCTGGGCCTTGGCACGCGCGGGTTCGACTTCCTCGCCCTGACCGATGTCGGCGGTGAAGGTCACGACCTCGCAGTTGTAGGTTTCCTGCAACCACTTGACGATGACGGACGTGTCCAGGCCGCCGGAATAGGCAAGCACGACCTTCTTGACATCGGACATTCGGGGGCTCCTTTCAGATAAGCGTCACAAGGCGTCCAGTATAGCGTGGCTGCCGCCCGGCGAATACCGGCGGCGGGACGTATCGCCTCCGAGCTGATAGACTTTTTGCTCATGACTGCCGGCCGGACAGGGAACTCCTGCCGGCAGCAAGCCGATGCCGAAACGGCAGGCGGGCAACGACAACTGACGACGACAGAGAGAGGCGCGTGACGCGTGATGAGGAGAGGCGCATGAGCGAGGCGACTCGCGAGTTGATGGCACAGCGGTTTCGCAGTTTCCTGCCGGTGGTGGTCGATCTGGAAACCGGAGGATTCAATCCGGAGCGCGATGCCATTCTCGAAATCGCCGCCGTGACGCTGACCATGGACCCCGAAGGTAATCTGATGCCGGACGCGACCTACGCCTACCATGTGCAGCCTTTCTCCGGGGCCAACGTGGAGCAGTCGGCACTGGACTTCACCGGCATCAAGCTCGACGACCCTCTGCGCCAGCGGGTGGCGCTCTCCGAAGCCGAAGCCCTGGGCGAGATCTTTCGCCCAGTTCGCAAGGCGATCAAGTCTCACGGCTGCACCCGCGCCGTACTGGTCGGCCACAACGCTGCCTTCGACCATGGTTTCTTGAATGCCGCGGTCAACCGCTGCGGGATCAAGCGCAACCCTTTCCACCCCTTTTCCAGCTTCGATACCGCCAGCTTGTCGGGCCTGGCCTACGGCCAGACGGTCCTCGCCCGCGCGTGCCGCGCAGCGGGCATTCCCTTCGACAACCACGAAGCGCATTCGGCACGCTACGATACCGAGCGCACCGCGGAGCTGTTCTGCGCCATCGTCAACCGTTACAAGGATCTGGGCGGCTGGGCGCTGGCGCAGCGGGAACAGGGCCTGGAGGACCTGTAAGGTCCAGCGGATGCTCAGTGGCGGGTGCCGGTGTCCTGCTCCCAGCCGGCGGGCATGTCGAGGTCATCTTCGCCTGGCGTGCCGCCAACTCCCGGCTTGTCGATGATCTGCACGGTGCTGGCGTGCAGCCCCTCCTCTCCTTCGTCGGGTTCGAAGCGTACCCGGGTGCCTACGGTTAGGCGCTTGAAATCATCGTGCAGTACCGAGTTCTTGTGGAAGTAGAATTCTTCACCACTGAGGCTCTTGAGAAAGCCGTAGCCATCCTTCTCGAATAGGCGAACTACCGTCGCCACTGGAGGTATCGGTTCATCGTTATGCTGCTTGACCTTGCCATCACGCTTCGCCGCCTGCTTCTTGAGCTGCTTTTCCATGGCTTCGAAGGCGTTACGAATGATGGGACGCAGTTGAACATGTGGGTCGACGACCTTATCGCTCTTCTCAGCAACGAGTTCTCCCTTGGCCGGTAGGGACACCTCGACCAGGGCGCGATATGGATTCCCCGTCTTGTGGGGGTTCTGGGTCTGCTCGATAGTGACGCGGCATGACACGATATCCTTGCTGAAGTGCTCCAACTTGGCCACGCGCGACCTAACGTACTCATCGATCCAGTCGGAACGTGAAACGTGCTGGTAGGTGATTTCCAAGGGTGTCTGCATCTTTACCTCCCTGGCTTGTGCATGCCTGAATCCATTTCGGCCATTCAGCTGTCAGCGTGGTCGTGCCCGAAGGGGATTTCAAACCCGTTGCTTCGTCATTTGGTTTCCTAACGTATCAGGCCTGTGGACACAGCCCGGAAACGACAAGGCCCGCGAGCCGAAGCTCGCGGGCCTTGTCGGGGCCATGCCGTATCGAGGCGGGTTCAGGCTTCGCCGCCCTCCTCCTTGGCCTTGGTACGTGCCGCCGCGTCCTTGATCAGCTTCTCCAGCTCGCCGCTCTGGTACATCTCGACGACGATGTCGCAGCCACCCACCAGCTCGCCTTCGACCCACAGTTGGGGAAAGGTCGGCCAGTTGGCGTACTTGGGCAGCTCGGCGCGGATGTCCGGATTGTCGAGCACGTTGACGAAGGCGAAGCGCTCGCCACAGGACATCAGGGCCTGCACGGTCTGGGCGGAGAAGCCGCACTGGGGCAGTTGGGGAGTGCCCTTCATGTAGATCAGGATGGGGTTCTCGCTGATCTGGCGCTGAATGTTCTCGAGGGTAGTGCTCATGTGCGCTCCAGGTTGGATCGTGGATGCCGAGGGTGCCGGTAATATCCGAGTACCGCGCTCGGCCTTTTGCTCTTGGTCCCATTCTACTGATGACGGGCGAATTGCGCATCCCCCGCCGGCTGGATAGGATGGTGGTTTTTTCGCGCGGAGAGATCGCCATGGCGACACGCCATTTCCTGACCCTGCTGGACCTGAGTCCCGAAGAGCTGCACTACCTGATCCAGCGCGCCATCACGATCAAGAACCGCCTGCGTGCCCAGGGGCCGACCTACGCGCCGTTCACCAACCGCACGCTGGCCATGATCTTCGAGAAATCGTCGACACGAACACGGGTCTCGTTCGAAACGGCAATGGCCCATTTCGGCGGCCACGCCCTGTTCCTCTCGCCGCGGGACACCCAGCTTGGCCGGGGCGAGCCGATCGAGGATACCGCAAGGGTCCTGGCGGAGATGGTCGACATCGTGATGATACGCACCTTCTCTCATGCCGGCCTCGAGGCGTACGCCGCTGCCAGCTCGGTGCCGGTGATCAATGCGCTTTCCGACGATTATCACCCCTGCCAGTTGCTGGCCGACGTGATGACCTGGACCGAGCTGCGTGGCAGCGTGCGCGGGCGCACGGCGGTATGGATCGGCGATGGTAACAACATGTGCCACTCCTGGATCAACGCCGCACGCCAGTTCGACTTCCAACTGCGCGTTTGCTGTCCCAAAGGCTACGAGCCGCGCCAGGACATCCTCGAGGCCGCTGGCGATCGGGTTACCCTGCTGCACGACCCCGCCGAGGCCGTCGCCGGCGCCGACCTGGTGACTACTGACGTATGGGCCTCGATGGGCCAGGAGGAGGAGCAGGCCAAGCGCGAGGCCGACTTCGCCGGCTTCCAGGTCAGCGAAGCGCTGCTCGACAAGGCCAAACCGGACGTGCTGTTCCTGCACTGCCTGCCGGCTCACCGCGGAGAGGAGATCAGCGAGACCCTGCTCGACGACCCGCGCGCTGTGGTGTGGCAGGAAGCCGGCAATCGCCTGCATGCACAGAAGGCACTGATCGAGTTCCTGCTGCTGGGTCGCGTCGACCACTGAGCTCTCGCCGCACCGTCGTGCCCTATCCCGCGACGCTGCGGCGGATCCTCCGCCCCCTTCGAGCGAGCCGCCTGAGGTCGCACTTAGCCGTTCGCTTCCTGATGCAGCAACAGCTCGACGCGCCGATTGGCAGCTCGCCCTGCCGCTGTCTCGTTGCTCTCCAGCGGTCGCGTCTCGGCATAGCCCACCGCCCGCAACCGCTCGGCCGGCACGCCTAGTTCGGACAGGTAACGCAGCACGGCAATGGCGCGTCCCGAGGAAAGCTCCCAGTTGGACGGGAAGCGAGAGGTCGCAATGGGCATGCTGTCGGTGTGCCCCTCCACGGACACCTCACCTTCGAAGGAGGCGAGGACATCACGCAAGCGTCCCAGCACTTCTCTCCCCTGCATGGTAAGAATGGCCTGGCCGCTATCGAACAGCAGATTGTCGTCGATGCGCAGGGTAATGCCTTTCTGATCCTCCAGGACGCTCACACCTTCGATCTCGAGCCCCGGGAAACGCGGCTGCAGGCCATTGTGATTCGGCATGAGCCCCACCCCCGCCACCATGCGAGCAGCGGCCTCGGCCTGAGGCGTCACCAGTGCGGCCACTTCGCCGCCGTACCGATCACCCTTTATCGCCAGGCCGTTGCCCGCCAGCGAGAGCAGCAGCACGAACAGTGTGATGAGCAGCGTCAAGACGTCGAGATAACTCACCAGCCAGCCCTCATTCTCCCCTGGCTCGATGGGAGGAGGATGCAGCACGTTGCGCGTGCTGCGATCAAGCATTTTGCGCCTGTCCGTCGGGAGCGTCGCGCTTGGTCACGACCGGATCGCGAATCTCGTCGTGATAGTTGGCGACGAAGGAGTTGAGGGTCTCCTCGATGAACGAGGGCAGACGGCGCTTGGTGATCAGCGAGATTCCTTCCAGCACCATGTTCATGGCAATCAGCCGCTCTTCCGTGCGTCGCTCGAGCTTTACGGCAATCGGCTTGAACACCAGGTTGGCCAGCAGGATGCCATAAAAGGTGGTCAGCAGCGCCACCGCCATGCGCGGCCCAATGACGTGCAGATCACCCGACTCCATGACTTCGAGCATGTTGACCAGCCCCACCAGGGTCCCGATCATGCCGAAGGCCGGCGCATAGGTGGCCATGGTTCGAAAAATCTGCGCTTCGGCATGTTCGCGCGCCTTGAGCCGGGCGATACGCCAACGCAGCAGGTCGAAGATTTCTTCTTCCTTGGTATTGGCGATCACCAGGTGAATGCCAGTGCGCAGGAAGGGATTGCGTGCCTTGTCCAGCGCCGCCTCGACGGCTCTCACGTCGCCCTTGAACCATAGCCGCGAGATGTCGACCAGTTCCTTGATGTCATCGCGTATGTAGGTGTTCTCGCGCCGGAACACCAGCCCCACCAGGCGTACGACCCGGACGACCTCCTTCAATGGGTAGCTGATGAACGTCGCCGCCATGGTGCCTGCCAGCACGATGGCGAGCCCTGGCAGGTTGATGAAACTCTGCGGCGACTCGGCGGTGAAGAAGAGCACGCTGACCAGCAGTATCGTGCTGGCAATCATGCCGATGATGGTAGACGGATTCATTGAAGCTCCTGAGCGTACGGGGCATCGAGCCTGGCCCGGGTTTTCAGTCCAAGCCTAACGGGATAGTTCGGCTGCGGCCGTGGATACTTTAGCCGCGTCCGGGAAATGTTCTTATCGAATTGATTCAGGTCAAGTTTATTGTCTTCTATTAAAGTTCTATGATGTGCGGCCGATATCACTATCATGCGTGTATTGTCGCCAACCGACCTTTCGACACCCCACTGGCCCACACCGGCCCGCAAGGAGCCATCATGCACCGATGCGCCGAGAAGGAAGGGCATTGCGAACGCTGCGAAGGACCATTGCCGTTCGCCTTTACCATGGCCTTTCAGCCGATCGTCGACCTTGCCGAGGCCCGTGTCACCACCTATGAGGCGCTGGTAAGAGGTCCGGCAGGAGAATCCGCCGGCAGCATCCTGGCGCAGGTAACGCCGCGCCTGTTGTATCGCTTCGACCAGGCCTGCCGCATCCGCGCCATCGAGCTCGCCAGCCAACTTGGCATGACCGAGAGCCTGTCGATCAACTTTCTGCCCAATGCGGTTTACGAACCCATGGCCTGCATCCAGGCAACGCTGGCCATTTCCGCACAAGTGGGATGGCCACTCGAGCGCCTGGTGTTCGAAGTCACCGAGAGCGAGCAGGTCCAGGATCAGCAGCATTTGCACAGCATCATCGAGGCCTACCGCGCCACGGGATTCACCACCGCCCTGGACGACTTCGGCAATGGTTTCGCCAATCTCGACCTGCTGGTGGGGCTGCATCCGGACCGTCTCAAGATCGACCGAATGCTGGTGTCGAGCTGCGACCGCGACTCGCGACGCCAAGCCATACTGCGCGCTATCATCGCCCTGGGGCACGAGCTTGGCATCGAACTCATCGCCGAAGGTGTCGAAACCCGCGAGGAAGCGCTGTGGCTGGCCCGTAGCGGCATTAGTCTGCAGCAGGGCTTCTTCTATGCCCGCCCCGGCCTGGAAAGCCTGACCCCTGGACTGGAGCCGGCCTTGGCGGCATTGCGTCAGGCGATCTAGGGAATACGCTGCGATCACTAGGCACTGTACGAAAAGTACCTGCGCTTGCCCATACGGTGTTAAAAATCGGCTCAAAGTACTCATTTACACCGCGTAAACTCCGCCTCCTCGTCGATTTTTGCCGTGCGATCCACAGGGTTGTGTGCCGCGCACGGCACCAATTCGTGCTTCCTCAATCAGGGTCCGTCAGGCGCGCCCGCAACCGGCTCACCGCCTGGCTGTGCAACTGGCACACACGTGATTCGGTCACGCCGAGCACGACACCGATCTCCTTGAGGTTGAGTTCTTCCTGGTAATAGAGCGCCATCAAGAGCTTCTCGCGCTCGGGAAGCGCCTCGATGCCCTCGGCCAACTGCTGTCGCTTCTCCTCGTCGACGAGCACGCGGTAGGGGGTATCGACGGAGGCATCTTCGATGCCTGGCTCGATGCCCTCGGCCATCAGCACCTCGAAGGGCAACAGATGCCCGCTGTTGGTGTCGCTCAGTAGTTGGCGGTACTCTTCCAGCTCCATGTCGAGTTCGGCGGCGATCTCGTTCTCCTCGGCCGGCCGCCCCAGTTGCTGCTCGAGACGTCGCACGGCTTCGTCTACCGTTCGGGCGTTGCGCCGGACGCTGCGCGGCAACCAGTCGCGACTGCGTAGCTCATCCAGCATGGCGCCACGAATACGCTGGCTGGCGAAGGTGGCAAAGCTGGCTCCCTGGGTCGCATCGAAGCGCCCCAGGGCTTCGAGCAGCCCCACCATGCCGGCCTGAATCAGATCATCGAGCTCGATGCTCGCCGGTAGCCGGACCTGCATGGAGAGCGCCTGGCGCCTTACCAGCGGCAGGTACTCATCCAGCAGGTCTGCCTGTTCGATCTTGCCTCGTGCTGTGTACATGCGCTTGCTCTCACGGCTGACGATTCCCTCGAGCTTCGATTCGATGGCTCGACGGGTCAGGGACGTTGCGGGTGTTCATGGTTGACGATCACCTGCAGCCCTTGCAGGGTCGCGGCACGCTGGCGGCGATCCTGCAGTGAAAACTGAAAATGCAGTGGCGTATCGGCCGGCAGCCCGGCCATGGCGTCGGTCTGCCCTCGTGGCCCCGGCAGGCGCACGCAGTCTCCCGGGTGGCACAACCAGGCGTTCACCTCGCTACCCACCGGGGCCTGATATTGCCAGCCGATCCGTCCCATGATCTGCCCACTCGCCAGTTCGGGCGTAGGTGGCAGCATGGTGGTAGACATCATCGGACGCTCGACCATGGCCACCGTCAACGCTGGGGCGGTGGCTACCCAACTGCCGGCAGCCTGTGCCATGCCCACCCACAGACCACTCGCTGCGATGGCCGCGATCCAACGGCTCCTGCGATATCTCATCTCGCCAATACCAACAGTTCGATGCCGAAATAATCCTGCGCCACGTACTGCAGGTTGCTCAGCAGGCCCTGGCGCCCCACTCCTGGAGGATGCACGGCAATCAAGCGTTGCGGACCGCCCCGCTCGGCGATCTGACGGAGCATGCGATAACCACGCCGGAAGGCCTCCAGGTCGTCATCCACCCATAGCGCCCAGTGCGATTGCTGAGCAGCCAGCACCGGCAAGTGCGGGCTGCTGATGGGCAGGGCCACGACGCGCCAGGCACGCGGGTCGCCGACCCAGCGGCGACCCTCGCGTGCCCAGCACTCCAACAATTCGGTCACCCTGGCAGTGTGGCGCTCGGCAGTGCCCGGTAGGCCCAGCACCATCAACGTCACCTCTTGAGCGTTGCGCGCCGTGCGCGGAGGCGCGGCGGTCGTGCTCGGAGCCGGCTTGGCCGGCGGCTTCACAGCAGCCTGCGGCCTGGGTTTGCTTGCGCCTCCGGCGGAAGCCAGCTCGACCAGCATCTCGGCCACATGTGCCGGGCAATCCTCCTGCGAGGCTCCCTTTGCTGCCCATTGGCGCAGTCCAGCGGCCTGGTCCCATCCCATCTAGCCTGTCTCCCGTTCACCAAGGCCAAGGTGGCGAATGGAATCGCGCACCATGAAGAGTTGTACCAACGACTCGAGCAAAGCGACGTCACGACGCCGACGACGCCCACCGCCGAGTCCCAGCAGTTCCGCCCGAAGGTCCATCGCCCCCTCGTCTTCGGCAATATCCAGATGAGCCGCCACCGTTGCCAGGCCACTTGCCATCAGCAGACGCACGTCGGCACGCAGCTCCCCAAATGCATCCGGGTCGAGGCGCCGCCAGGCACGGCGGGCAAGCTGCGGCAGGACTTCCCCCTGCAACAAGGCCAGCAGTAGCGGCTGCGGCCCACGGCCCAGTCGCGCCGGAGTGAGCCAATAGCGCTTGGCCAGGATCCTGCCGCTCTCCTCGTCGCGAATCACGCCGAACCAGGCATGAGCGTCCAGGCTCTCGCGCCGGTTACCCTTGAGCGCGACCCCAACAGGCAACGTGGCAAGCTCGAGGCGGCCAGGCACTCCGCGGAAACGACAGCGTATTTCCCCGGCGGTTTCTCCTACAGCGCCAAGCATTGCCAACGATGGGCGTTCGGCGGCATGCTCGACCCGCTGGCTACCCCGCACTTGGCTGCACCAGCTCAGTGCCTGGCCTTCCAGCCACGCGCCGGCTTCACCGTCGGGCAGGCCGTTCAACAGATGCACCCCAATCTCGCACTGCTCCAGTGCCGCCTCCAGGCGCGCCTGTTGCCCCGCTACCTGGCGATGCTGCAGCAGCGGCAGCGCCAGCCAGGTGCCTTCCGGACTAAGTGCCACATCGGGCATCGACCAGGCTTCACCCGCGACACGACGCCGCTCGCTCCATAGCATTCCCAGTGCCTGGCCGGAGTGAGGGTATTCCGCCAGCAGCGAATCCAGGCGTTGCTGCTGGATCGAAACGGGCAGCCCCGGCAGATTCCAGACTTCCTCTAGCCGATCGAATCCCGGCAGACGTTGGCGCAGCGTGCGCAGCAGCGTCGCCAAGCGGCGCCCTTGCCCCAGCAAGCTGCCCGCCCCCTCGCGACCGGCTCCGCCACCGGACGAGCCAGGGGCGCGGTCAGCGGTACGCGCTCGGCGAAAGATTGCTCGATCAGGGCTGCGGGATCGGCAAGCGACATGTCTTCCGGCACCCGCTGACCATGCGAGACGAACAGCAGTCGCAGCCCATGGCGCATGATGATGTCCAGCACCGGCGCCAACCGGCCTGCCTCATCCTGCTTGGTGATGATGCAGTCGTGCAGCTCGCCACCGGCAGCCTGTGCCGCCTGACGGTAGCGCACCACCACCTCCTCGAGGGTCTCCGGCTGGCTGGCGGCATTGAGCAGCAGTACCAGGCGAACCGGTGAGTCGCCACCGTGCAGGTGCCTGACCTGCTCGATGACACGCTGATCGCGCTGGCTCATGCCCACCGTGTCGATGATGATCCAGGACTTGCCTTTCATACGCCCCAGCAGCTCCGATACCGGCTGGTCGGCATTGAGCGCATACATCGGCACGTCGAGCAGGCGCGAGTAGATCCGCAACTGCTCATGGGCGCCGATACGGAAGCTGTCGGTCGTCACCAGTGCCACCGGACGCGTGCCGTGACGCATGACGTAGCGTGCTGTCAGCTTGGCGGTGGTGGTGGTCTTGCCTACCCCGGTGGGTCCGATCAAGGCTACGATGCCGGTACGATCCATGAACCCGGCTTCGTCATCCAGGCCGCCGAGCCGCTTGACCAACTGGCGTGTCAGCCAGGAAAGTGCCCGGTCATCCAGGGCGCTACCAGCAGCCAGCTCCTCGGGCAGGGTTGCCACGACCTCTTCGGCCAGGGCTTGGCCGAAGCCGGCTTCCCGCATAGTGAGGATGAGACGTTCGCCCAGCGTATTGGCCGGTTCCGCCTGGCTGCGCTCACGGGCAAGCATGGCGCGCATGTCGCGCATCTCTTCGAGCAGCCGCGCGCTCATGGTCTCGAAAGCCTGGGCCGGGTCCTGATGCACAGGTGCGGCAGGGCTCTGCTGCTGGGGCTCAGCGGCGGGTGGCGTCACCGCCTCGGCGCCACTCTCGGCTGCCGCCGATTCGGCCATGGCCAGGATCTCGACACCCTGCTCGGTATGCCGGTTGGCCAGAATCAATGCCTCATCGCCCAGGGCCGCACGGACCTGGCGCATGGCCTCGCGGCTGTTGACGCCAACGAAACGCATGACACTCATCGGTTATCGACCTCCTACCAGCGTCACGATGCGCAGTGTACGATCGTCGGGCAGTTCCGCCTGCGACATGACCACCAAGTGGCGCATGCGCCGGCGCAGGAACCGGGAAAGCAGCGGACGCAGGCTGTGCTGTACCACCAGCACCGGCGGCTCACCGCTTGCCTCATGCCGCTCCACGGCTTGCTCGGTCTGGTGCATCAAAGTTTCGGCGAGCCCAGGCTCGAGCGCACCATTGCCATTCATTGCCTGTAGCAGGACCTGCTCGAGCTGGGCGTCCAGACCGATCACGTTCAGCGTATCGCGCCCAGGGAACCATTGCTGGGTGATGGTCCGCCCCAGTGCGACCCGCACCAGCGCCGTCAGCTCGTTGATGTCCTGCTGCTGCGGTGCATGTTCGGCCAGCGTATCCAGGATGGTGCGCATGTCGCGGATAGAGACGTCCTCGTCGAGCAAGCTCTGCAGAATGCGCTGCAGAGCCGTCAGGCTGATCGCCTTGGGCACCACGTCCTCGACCAGCGACTTCTGCTCTTCGCCCAGCTTGTCGAGCAGTTTCTGCACTTCCTGCCGCCCCAGCATTTCGGCTGCGTGACGATGCAACAAGTGGTTGAGGTGAGTCGCGATCACGGTACCGGCATCGACCACAGTGTAGCCGTAGACCTGAGCATGCTCGCGCTGCCCGCTGTCGATCCAGATGGCCGGCAGGCCGAAGGCGGGATCGGAAGTCGGGGTGCCCTGAAGCTGTCCGGTGACTTGGCCAGGATCGATGGCCAGCCATTGGCCGGGGAACGCTTCGGCACGGCCGATCTCGGCACCCTTCAGGGTGATCACGTAGGTGTTGGCCCCCAGCTCCAGGTTGTCGCGGATATGCACCACGGCGGGTAGGAAGCCGACCTCTTGGGCGAATTTCTTGCGTACGCTCTTGATCCTTCCCAGCAGCTCGCCGTCCTGGCGCTGGTCGACCAGCGGGATCAGCCTGTGCCCGACCTCGAGCCCCAGCGTGTCCACCAGTTGGACATCCTCCCAGCTGGCCTCGGGCGCCTCGGGCTGGGGTGGCGGTTCGGCGTTGAGCTCCTGCTCCACCAGACGCTGTTCCTTCTGACGAGTCAGCATCCAGGCCAGCCCGGCCAGCAGCCCGGTGAAGAGCAGGAAAACCAGGTTGGGCATGCCCGGCACCAGGCCCAGCAGGCCCATGACCAGCGCCGCCAGCACCATGACCTGGGGGTTGACGAACAGCTGGCTGATCATCTGTTGGCCGACGTCCTGCTCGGTATTGACGCGCGAGACGGTAACGCCGGCGGCGGTAGAAATGATCAGCGCGGGAATCTGCGCCACCAGGCCGTCGCCGATGGTCATCAGGGTATAGGTCCTGGCGGCGTCGCCGAAGCCCATGCCGTGCTGCAGCATGCCGATCAACAGCCCGCCGATGACGTTGACCACCATGATCACCAGGCCGGCCATGGCATCGCCGCGCACGAATTTGCTGGCACCGTCCATGGAGCCGTAGAAGTCGGCTTCCTGGGCGACTTCGGAACGCCGCTTGCGAGCGTCTTCCTCGCCGATCAGGCCAGCGTTGAGATCGGCGTCGATGGCCATCTGCTTGCCGGGCATGGCGTCGAGCATGAAGCGCGCGCCGACCTCGGCGATACGCCCCGCACCCTTGGTGATGACCATGAAGTTGATGATCACCAGGATCAGGAACACCACCAGGCCCACGGCGAAGTTACCGCCGATGAGGAACTGGCCGAATGCCTCGATCACCTTGCCTGCGGCGTCGCCGCCCTGGTGGCCTTCCATCAGGATCACCCGGGTGGAAGCGACGTTGAGAGACAAACGCAGCAGCGTGGTGAACAGCAGGACGGCGGGGAAAGCGGCAAAATCCAGCGGCTTCTGGGTGAACATGCTGACCAGCAGCACCATGACCGCCAGCGCGATGTTGAAGGTGAAGAGCAAATCCAGCGCGAATGGCGGCAGCGGCACGACCATCATGCTCAGGATCATGATGATCAGGACGGGACCGGCCAGCAGCTTCATGCGCACGTCACCCAGCAGGTCGCGACGCCCGATGATATGACTGAGAGATTTCATCGACGCACTCCGCCGGGTCCGGCCGCACTTGGGTCAGCGGCTGCGCCGCTCGCATCGGCGGCGGGCACTTCCAGGTTCGGCGGTATAGGCAAGTTCTCGGGTGTAGGCGGCACCTCTCCCCCCTCTCGTGTTACGTGCCTGAGACGGAAGGCCCAGGCCAGGACCTCTGCCACAGCAGTGTACAGATCCAATGGGATCTCATGTTCAAGATCGACGTGATGATACAGCGCTCGCGCCAACGGCGGAGCCTGGAGCAGCGGCACACCAGCCTCTTCACCGAGCTCGCGGATACGTGCCGCCACCATATCGGCCCCCTTCGCCACGACGCGGGGAGCCCCCATGCGCTTCTCGTCGTACTGCAGCGCCACGGCATAGTGAGTGGGGTTGGTGATGATCACATCGGCCTCCGGCACCTTGCTCATCATGCGGCCTCGCGCCATGGCCTGCTGCTGGGAACGAATCCGCGCCTTGACGTGAGGATCGCCCTCGGATTCCTTGTGCTCGCGCTTGACCTCGTCCTTCGACATGCGCAGCTTCTTGGCATGGCTCCAAAGCTGATAGGGCACGTCGATCAGAATCACCACCAGCAGCGTCAGCACCATCAACCCGCAGGCTTCGGCCGCCATCATCAGCGCTCGAGCCAGCGCCTGCGAGGTCGGCTGATCCATCAACGACAGGTATTCCCCGCGATGGAAATAGAGATACGCCATGCCGACCCCGCCAATCAGCGTCGACTTGGCCACCGCCTTGAACAGCTCCACCAGCGCCTGGGTGCCGAACATGCGCTTCAATCCCTTGAAAGGGTTGAGCTTCGACATCTGCGGCTTGAGTGACTTGGCCGAGACCAGCCAGCCTCCCAGCAGGGCCGGCGCAACCAGTGCCACTACCGTCAGCAGCACGAACAACGGCAGCATGGTCAGCAATGTGCGATTGGCAAGATCGAGCACATTGCTCAGCATAGGACCGGTTTCAAAGGCCTGACGACGCTCGAACAGGAAGGCCTGTTCCATCACCAGGCCCAGTTGATCGTAGAGCAGCGCGCCCATCGACCACATGCCGACCACCCCGCCCAGTAACAGCATGAAAGTGGTCAATTCACGGGAGCGGGCGACCTGGCCCTCTTCACGCGCCTTCTCCAGGCGTCGTGGCGTGGCCTCTTCGGTCTTTTCCTGATCGCTGCTTTCGTCCGCCATGGTACCCGCACAGTTCTTCTCACGCTGGCCATTGTCGCGTCAACGGCGGGTTGGCGATACGCCAAAAAGCGCCGATGATCGTAGTCTTATCGACTACGACCGTCGGCGCGGAAACGTTCGCTGAACGAAATGTATGGTTTTCAGGTATCAGGCAACGGGTGCCGAGCGAGGGCTCGGGCCGGGCTGCCTACGACTGACGAGGTCGCTCAGAAGCCCAGTTGATCGAGCAGATCATCCACCTGATCCTGGCTGGTGACGATATCCACCCCCGGCTTGATCTGCGGACCGTTGAGCAACCCTTCCTGACGACGGGCTTCGTTCTCCCACTGATCGTTGGCCTTACGCTGCATGTTCTCGCGAGCCTCGCCCTCGGGCACGTTATCGATCAGCACCTGAACCAGTTGATGCTCGATCTCGCGGATGACATCCATCATCTTCTTGATCACCTGGCCGGTCAGGTCCTGGAAGTCCTGGGCCATCATGATCTCGAGCAGCTCCTTCTGGGTCGCCTGGGTCTTGTCGGGCACCTCGGCCAGGTAGGAGCGTGTCTGCTTGACCAGATCGCGCGCCTCGTCGAGTTCCTTGGGTTCGGCAAACCACTCCGCCCAGCGCTTGTCCAGCGACTCGGCGCCACTGCTGATGGAATCCTGAAGCGGCTGGGCACGATCGATGGCGTTGAGCGCACGCTCGGCGGCCTGCTCGGTCATGGTCGCCACGTAGCTCAGTCGATCCCGTGCGTCGGGAATCGCCTCAGCGGCCTTTTCGATTTCCTTGTCCAGACCCAGCTCACGCATGCTTTCACGCAGCATGCGGGTCAGTTGCCCAATACGCTGAACCAGATCCTCACCACCGGCGCCGGGCGCTTGAGCCTGGTCAGGCTGCTCGTTTGCGCTCATCTCGTTATCTCCTCCGCAAGCGGGACTCGCCTGCCGGCGTCATTTGCCCAGTTTTTCGAAAATCTTGTTGAGCTTCTCTTCCAGGGTGGCAGCGGTGAATGGCTTCACTACGTAGCCGCTGGCTCCCGCCTGGGCGGCGGCAATGATGTTCTCCTTCTTCGCCTCGGCGGTCACCATCAGCACCGGGAGCTCCTTGAGCGCGGCATCGGCACGAATCTGCTTGAGCATCTCGAGCCCGTCGAGATTCGGCATGTTCCAGTCCGACACCACGAATTCGAAGGAGCCGGAACGCAGCTTGGTCAAGGCTTCCTGACCATCCTCTGCCTCCTCGACGTTGGTGTAACCCAGCTCCTTCAGCAGACTGCGGACGATCCGACGCATGGTCGGAAAGTCGTCTACCACCAGGAAGCTCATGTTCTTGTCAGCCATCGGTATTCCTCTTTTCTGTCAGGCTATGATCGTCGTCAACAGCACATGGGACCGTCGTAGACTTCGTCTTATGGATGGATTCAAAATTCTTCCCAGTCGCCCTCGGCCACCGCCTCGCTGCGGGACCTGTGCTTGGGCTTGGGGTCGATCTCGGCTGGCTCGCGTCCTGTCGGTCGCGCCTGGGCGCTCGGATTGGTCAGTGCAGGGACGCCAGTGCGTTGGGCTGGGGAAGTCTTGCCGCTCAGGCCGTCTTTCTCGCCCTGCCGATGGCTGTGCTCGCGCTGCGCATCGCCTGACAGGCGGAACACGGCAACGGCCTGCTCGAGACGGCTCGCCTGCTCCTCGAGAGAGGCTGCGGCAGCCGTGGCCTCCTGGACCAGCGACGCGTTCTGCTGGGTCACTTGGTCCATCTGCCCCACCGCCTGGCTCACCTGCTCGATGCCGTCGCTCTGTTCCTGCGATGCCGCCGAGATCTCGTCCATGATGTCGGTCACGCGGCGAACCGCCTTGACCACTTCGTCCATCGTCTCACCCGCCTGCTCGGCCAGGGTCGAGCCTTCCTTCACCTGAGCCACCGAGCCTTCGATGAGCTCCTTGATCTCCTTGGCTGCCGTGGCACTGCGGCTGGCAAGATTGCGCACCTCGCCGGCCACCACGGCAAAGCCACGGCCCTGCTCACCGGCTCGCGCCGCCTCCACCGAGGCATTCAGCGCCAGGATATTGGTCTGGAAGGCAATGGAATCGATCACGCTAGTAATGTCGCTGATCTTCTGTGAGCTGGCCGAAATGCCCCCCATGGTCTTGACCACGCGATCCACCACCTCGCCGCCACGCTCGGCGGTAGTGGAGGCATCCAGGGCCAACCCACTGGCTTGGCGTGCGTTATCGGCATTCTGACGCACCGTGGCGGTGATCTCCTCCATGCTAGATGCGGTCTCCTCCAACGAGGCCGCCTGCTGCTCGGTACGCGAGGAAAGATCCACGTTGCCATTGGCGATCTCGCGCGTGCCGATATGGATCGAGCTGCTGCTGTCACGCACCTGGCTGACGATGCGCGTCAGGCTCTGCTGCATATTGCGCATGGCATTGAACAACGTGCCGATCTCGTTGCGGCTGCCCTCGGGAATCTTGCCGGTCAGGTCGGCCTTGGCGATGGTCTGCAGATGCTTGACAGCGGAGCCGAGCGGCCGGATCACCGTGGCACGCAGCCCCACGTAGACCAGCACCAGCACCAACGCGGCGACTAACAGCGCTGCGAGAATGACGTAGACAAAGCGATCCGACTGGGCGTGGTACTCGGCGGTCATCGCCCGGGCGTTGCTGAAGCCGTAAGCCACGAACTCGGTCATACTGCTGGCCAGGGCCGCACTCGGCTCGCTCAACTCGTTGCGCAGATTGCCGAATCCAGGCGTGTTGAGTTCGTCGAGCGCCTGATGCTGCTGGCGTACCAGGGCGAGAACCGCAGTAAAGGCCTGCTCTAGCGGCTGAGAGATCTCCTGGGCTCGCTCCGACTTGGGTGCGGCAACGAAGTTGTTGAAGCGCACCTCGGCACGCTCCATGCGATCGGCAGCGATATCGAGCTGCTCGTTAGCCTCGCCCATGCGCCCCAGCATGATCTGGTTGGAGGCAACCTCGAGACTCACCCGGGCCACGTTGAGCAGGGCGTCGGCACGGTTGATCTCGTTGAGCTGCTGCACGTTGATGCGGTCGAGATCCGCCATGATCCGAGCCGCCTGTCGGTCGGACATGAGCGAGAGCAAAGACACTACGCCGATCAGCACGGCAAAGCTGACCAGGGCGGCAATCACGGTAGCGTGAATGCTGATGTTGCGTAACAAGCGGCTCATTCTGGCGTTCCTCGCGATGAAACAGGCACTGTGAGTAACGTTCGGTATTGTCTTGATATTGCAGTCAAACCCTCTGCGCGCGGCCCGATGCCGCCACTAGCGCCATCAGGCGCTCGGGTATGTCATCCAGGCTCGCCACTTCCACTGCCCCCCCCAGGGCAATGGCTTCCCGCGGCATACCGAAGACGACACAGCTTGCTTCGTCCTGAGCCAGCGTGGACGAGCCGGCCTGACGCATTTCGAGCAGGCCGGCGGCACCGTCCTTGCCCATGCCAGTCAGGATCACCCCAATGGCATTGCGGCCAGCCTGGGTGGCGGCGGAGTGAAACAGGACGTCCACCGAAGGGCGGTGCCGGTTGACCGGCGGGCCGTCGTCGAGTTTGGCGACGTAGTTCGCCCCGCTGCGCGCGAGCTTGAGGTGTGCATCGCCCGGCGCAATGTAGGCATGCCCCGGCAGCACGCGCTCACCGTCGCTGGCTTCCTTCACGGTGATGTTGCACAACCGGTTGAGGCGCTCCGCGAAGGAACGGGTAAAGCCACCTGGCATGTGCTGGGTGATCAGGATGGCGGGACTGTTGGCCGGCAACGGCTCGAGCACGCTACGGATCGCCTCGGTCCCTCCGGTGGAGGCGCCGATGATGATCAGTTTCTCGCTCGATACCAGCGGTGCTTTCAGGGTGGCTCGCGGCGCTGCCTTGTCCTGACGCGCCTGGCGAGGCCGCGATTTGGCGGCGGCCCGAATCTTCTCGGCGATGTCGTTGGCATACTCCAGCATGCCGTTGCGTATCCCCAGCGAAGGCTTGGCGACGAAATCCAGCGCCCCCAGCTCCAGCGCGCGCAGGGTAATTTCCGAGCCGGCCTGCGTCAGCGATGACACCATCAGTACTGGCATTGGTCGCAGGCGCATCAGGCGCTCGAGGAAATCGAGGCCATCCATGCGCGGCATCTCGACGTCCAGCGTCAACACATCGGGGTTGTGGCGCTTGATCAGGTCCCGCGCCACGAGTGGATCCGGCGCTACGGCCACTACTTCCATGTCCGGCTGCGAATTGATGATCTCGCTGAGCAGGTCACGAATCAGTGCCGAATCATCAACGCACAACACCTTGATCCTGTTCGATCCCAAGGCAAGTCTCCTGTGTCACGGGGAGTCACTGCGACCCGAGGCAAATACGTATGTGATGGACATCGGCGCAACCGGCAGAAACTTTAGAGTTTTTCTCGAGCCCTGCCTGAAATGGGCTACGCCCGCCAACGTTGCAAACCCGCTTAACAGCCTGTCGGTCTTGACTGATCGTCGCGAGAAATTCGGATTTCGCAGCAGATCAGCGTTAAGTTCGGCTGCTAGGCGAGGGTGTACACCGTTTGCCCCCGCAGGCGAAACACCTTACTGATGTATGAGAAGTTCTCCGAGTGGCCCGCAAACAGCAGGCCATCGGGCTTGAGCAAGGGAGCGAAGCGCTCGAGAATCCGCGCCTGGGTCTGCTTGTCGAAATAGATCATCACGTTACGGCAGAAGATGGCATCGAAGGGCCCTTGACCGACCACTGTGGTGCCAGCAGGTTCATGGAGAGAAACTCGACTATCGACGACACTTCGGGCCGTACTCTGGCCAGCCCCTCATGCTGCCCCCGCCCCTTCTGGAAGAAGCGTCTTACCCTCTCCTCGTCGAGCTTGCGTACCTGCTCGACTGGATACACACCGGCACGAGCACGCGCCAGGGCTTCGGTATCGATGTCCGTTGCCACGACACGTGCCTCCGCAGCCCGAGGACCAAGACTCTCCTGTAGTGTCATGGCGATCGAATAGGGTTCTTCCCCAGTCGAGGCAGCCGCACTCCAGACACGCACGGGTCCACTGGACTTGCGCACGTGTTCGGCCAGTAGCGGGAAGTGGTGCATTTCCCGAAAGAAGGCCGTGAGGTTGGTCGTCAGGGCGTTGGTGAACGCTTCCCATTCCCTGGCATCGGGCTGGCGCGCGAGCCGCTCCAGATAATCGCTGAAGCGCGTCAGTCCATGATGGCGCAGGCGCTTGGCCAGGCGGCTATAGACCATCTCGCGCTTATGCTCCGCCAGCACGATGCCCGCACGCTGATAAATCAGCTGGCGTATGCGGGAGAAATCCTCATCGGTCAGGATCAGGTCACGCTCGAGGTGACCCAGCCCGGACCATTGCCCCGGCTCCATTCCAGGGCTCTGTGCCTTCGTCAAAATGTTTCCCACTCTTCATCGGCTGATGCCTTGCTGGCTTTGTCCGCAGTCCGCGACGTGGGAAGCGGATCGTGCCGCAAGGCAGGGGGAGCGGTTCGCGAGGATGTTGCATGATCCTCCGAGACTCGCCCCTGTTCATGACTGGCTACCTGCTCAGGCCCTGCACCGCGCAGGCGGAAGACACGGATCGCTCGGTCGAGCAGCTCTGCCTGGCGCTGCAGATCGGCGGCCGCCCGCGCGCTCTGCTGCACCCGCTCGGCGTTCTGCTGGGTGACCTGGTCCATCTCGGTGATGGCCTGGTTGATCTGGCCGATGCCACTGCTCTGCTCCTCGGAGGCCGCAGTGATCTCGCCCATGATGTCGTTGACCCGCTGCGAGGCCGCCACCACCTCGGCCATGGCGCTCTCGGCACGCTGGACCTGGCTGGCACCTTCGTGGATCTCGCTGGCGGAGCCGTCGATCAACTGACGGATCTCCCGCGCGGCGTCCGCGCTGCGCCCCGCCAGGTTGCGCACCTCACCGGCCACCACCGCGAAGCCACGACCCTGCTCGCCCGCCCGCGCCGCTTCCACCGAGGCGTTCAGCGCCAGGATGTTGGTCTGGAAGGCGATCGAGTCGATCACGTTGATGATGTCCTTCATCTTCTCGGCGCCCGCAGTGATGCGCTCCATGGTCTGCACCACGCCATGCATCAGCTCGCCGGTATCACGCACGCGGCTGGCATTGTCCAGCGCCAGCCCGCTGGCCTGGCGGGCATTGTCGGTGTTCTGCTGCACCGTGGCGGTCATCTCCTCCATGCTGGAGGCGGTCTGCTGCAGCGAAGCGGCCTGTTGCTCGGTGCGCGACGACAAGTCCTCGTTGCCCCGGGCGATGGAGCGGCTGGCCGGGGTTACCACGTCGATGCCACGCTGCACGCTCTCGGTGGTGCTGTAGAGACTCTTGCGCATGGTATTGAGCGCTCCGAGCAAGAGACCGATTTCATCACGGGTACGGTCCGGTGAACGCACCGCCAGGTTGCCCGAAGCGACCTGCAGGGTGAAATCCACGGCACGGCGTACCGGGCGGGTGATCGCCCGCATGGTCCAGACACCCAACAGCAGCAGGAACAGGATACCGACCGAAAGCGCCACGACCTGCCCGGTGAGCATCATCGCCTGGCCACGCGCGGCATCCTCAGCCAATTGGTTGGCATAGTCGAGCTTGCCATCGATCAGTACGTTGACGTTCTGACCGATGGCATCGACCTCGGGTCTCAGCACGTCGTTGTAGGCCTCGTAGGCGGCAAAGCCGCTGCCGTCGATCAGTGCCTGCAAGGTAGGCCGGATACCGTTTTCGACAGCCACGCCGAGCCGGTCACCAAGTGCCGTCACTTCAGCCAGTTCAGTATCCTCGCCTTCGAGGAAGCTCTCCCAAGAGGCCTCAATGGTAACGATGGTGCCCTCGACCTCCTCGGCAAGCTGGTTGATTTGCTCCATCCGCAGCGCCCTGGGGTTGCGCACTGGTCGCTCCAGGTCCGTCATCAACTGACTGAGCAGTTGGTCGATACGCTGCAGGTCGGCGATATCCTGGACGCCGTTATTGTTGAGGTAGGCAACTCGATCTCCCGACACCTTGAGGCCGTAGAGACCGAAGGCCCCGCTGAGTACCAGCAGCAGCACCGGCACCAGGGTCAGCATGACCAGCTTGGCGCGGATGGTATGCACGTTGAGGCGCGACAGCGTTCCCAACAGTCCGCGCCGCATGAGCTGGCCACGCTGGAAGGTCACCCGGCGACGCCCTTCGCGCAGCTGCGAATAGGCCCGCTCCGCCGCTTCGGCAACGGCCGGCTCGACCCGTGTGCGCACCGAGGTGTAGCCTTGGCACTTCCCTTCCTCGAGAATCGGGGTGACCGTGGCCTCGACCCAGTAGTGGTCGCCATCCTTGCGCCGGTTCTTGATCACTCCCTGCCAGGAGTCGCCCCGCTTGATCGTGCTCCAGAGATCGGCAAAGGCCTCCTGCGGCATGTCGGGATGCCGGATCACATTGTGGGGCGCCCCGATCAACTCCTCATGGGAATACCCACTGACTTCCACAAACGCCGAGTTGGCATAGGTTATCCGACCTTCGAGGTCCGTACGGGTGATGAGCAAGTGTTGATCGCTCAGCGTGTATTCACGCTGTGTTACCGGCCGATTGTCGCGCATCGTTATTATCCTTCTTCGCCCCGGGTCAGTTACGCATGTCGCTCATGGTCAAAACGTTTCCCATTCTTCCTCGGCCGCTGGCTTGTGCGTGCCAGCCGCGGCCCGCCTGGTGGGAAGCGGATCGCGCTGCGCAGTCGGCGCAGGCGCCGGCTTGCTCTCGAATCCGGCTGACGAAATACCTTCGGCTTCTGCGGCGGGTACCGTCTCGGGACCGGCGTCGCGCAGGCGATAGACGCGAATAGCCTGGGCCAGTCGCTCCGCCTGATGCTGTAGATCGGCGGCTGCCCGCGCGCTCTGCTGCACCCGCTCGGCGTTCTGCTGGGTGACCTGGTCCATCTCGGTGATGGCCTGGTTGATCTGGCCGATGCCACTGCTCTGCTCCTCGGAGGCCGCAGTGATCTCGCCCATGATGTCGTTGACCCGCTGCGAGGCCGCCACCACCTCGGCCATGGCGCTCTCGGCACGCTGGACCTGGCTGGCACCTTCGTGGATCTCGCTGGCGGAGCCGTCGATCAATTGACGGATCTCCCGCGCGGCGTCCGCGCTGCGTCCCGCCAGGTTGCGCACCTCACCGGCCACCACCGCGAAGCCACGACCCTGCTCGCCCGCCCGCGCCGCTTCCACCGAGGCGTTCAGCGCCAGGATGTTGGTCTGGAAGGCGATCGAGTCGATCACGTTGATGATGTCCTTCATCTTCTCGGCGCCCGCGGTGATGCGCTCCATGGTCTGCACCACGCCCTGCATCAGCTCGCCGGTATCACGCACGCGGCTGGCATTGTCCAGCGCCAGCCCGCTGGCCTGGCGGGCATTGTCGGTGTTCTGCTGCACCGTGGCGGTCATCTCCTCCATGCTGGAAGCGGTCTGCTGCAGCGAAGCGGCCTGTTGCTCGGTGCGCGACGACAAGTCCTCGTTGCCCCGGGCGATGGAGCGGCTGGCCGGGGTCACCACGTCGATACCGCGCTGCACGCTCTCGGTAGTGCCATAGAGACTCTTGCGCATGGTATCCAGCGAGCCGAGCAGCGCACCAATCTCGTCGCGGGTCTGCTTCGGCGTGGTGACAGCCAGGTTGCCCGAGGCGATCTGCAAGGTGAAATCCGCAGCTCGGCGCACTGGACGGGTAATTGCCCGCATGATCCATGCGCTGATGACCAGCAGCAGCACGAAGCCAATCGCCATGAACCCCAGTTGACCGGCCAGTACCTGCTGTTGCCCGCGCTCGGCCTCTTGCGCCATACCCAGCGCCGCAATGCGCTGATGATCGATCAATTGGTTCACCAGTACCGTCAACGCTTCGGCTTGCTCCCGCAGTGCCGAGGTATTGTTGTTCAGCGCCATCATGGCATCGAACGCTTCCTCGCCACCCAGGGCATCGGCCATGGGGATCAGGCCTTCCGCCAGGAATCCCGTCAAAGCGGCATCGAATTCCATCGCCGCCTCGGTGCGGTTGACCTCTCGAGCCAGATATTCGGCCCACAGACTCGACAGTTGCTCGCCGATGTCCGACAACGCTTCGGCATGCTGATGCCGACCGCTCAGGATCTCCATGCGCTGCTCGGCACTCAGACGCTGCGGCCCCTCGCTCACCAATTGGCCTAGCTGCTGCAGGCGAATGACATCTTGCAAGCCATCGCGGTTCAGCTCCGCCAGGCGTTCGCCCGAAGCATTCACGCCATAGAGCCCGACCCCGCTGCTGATGGCGAGCAGCAGCAAGGCCGACAACGTCAACATGGAGAGCCGCGCGCGTATCGAGTGCAGATTGATGCGCGAAAGCCAGCCCAGCGGGCCACGGCGAATCAGTTGCCCCTGGCGAACGGTCAGGCCGGAGCGACCTTCGCGCAGTTGCGCATAGGCGCGCTCGGCGGCCTCGGCAGCAGCCTGCTCGATGGCGCTACGCACCGAGGTATAGCCCAGGCACTTGCCATTCTCGAGGATCGGCGTGACTGTTGCCCGAACCCAGTAGTGGTCACCATCCTTGCGCCGGTTCTTGACCAACCCCTGCCAGGTTTCGCCGGCCTTGATCGTCCGCCAAAGATCGGCAAAGGCCTCCTGCGGCATGTCGGGATGGCGAATGATGTTATGCGGTGAGCCAATCAACTCGTCATGACGAAAACCGCTGACCTCGACGAACGCCGAGTTGGCATAGGTGATGTTTCCCTCGAGATCGGTACGGCTGATCAGCAGCTGCCGATCATCCAATTGATATTCTCGCTGGGTTACCGGCTGATTGTTGCGCATCGTTATAGTCCTTGCCGATTCGACTCGTTCAGGGGGGCGACGTGCCGATCGGCCACTGCGTCCCCTTCTGCCCCATGATCGGTAGCGCTCCACAATCGGGAGTGCACCTCAATCGGGAGTGGTGCCCTGTCCACCAGGGAAGCCCTAGAAGGAGGCCCACTCCTCTTCTTCGTTCGATTTGCTGGTATTCATGGCTCCGCGCGGCTTGCGTTCGGCCGGCCGCGGATCGTGCCCGACAGGTGCCGCCAGCGCCTTGACAGCATTACGCTTGGTCGCGGCGGCGCGAACCGGCTCGCCGTGCTGACCCGTCAGACGGAAGCGCAATACGGCTTCACGCAGGCGAGCGGCCTCGGCCTCGAGCTGGGTCGCTGCCGTGGCTGCCTGCTGCACCAGCGCAGCATTTTGCTGGATCACCTGATCCATCTGGGTCACGGCCTGGTTGACCTGGCTGATACCGTTGCTCTGCTCCAGGGAGGCCGAGGCGATTTCGTCCATGATGTCGCTGACGCGTTGAACGGCCGCCACGATCTCGTTCATGGTCTGGCCCGCCTGATCCACTCGTGCCGTGCCCACGTCCACTTTTTCGAGCGAGGCCTGGATCAGGGTGCGGATCTCTCCCGCCGCCGAGGCACTGCGCCCGGCGAGGTTGCGCACTTCCTGAGCCACCACGGCAAAACCACGACCGTGTTCGCCGGCTCGCGCCGCTTCGACCGAAGCATTGAGCGCCAGGATATTGGTCTGAAAGGCAATGGTGTCGATGACGCCGATGATGTCAGACACCTTGTGCGAGCTTTCGCTGATGTCATGCATGGTCGCGACCACTTCACCGACCACCTCGCCGCCCTGGACGGCGGTGCGCGATGCCTCGGCGGCCAGTTGGCTGGCCTGGCGCGCATTGTCGGCATTCTGCTCCACGGTGGAGGCCAACTCTTCCATGCTCGAGGCAGTCTCGGCCAACGAGGCTGCCTGCTGCTCTGTGCGAGACGACAGCTCACCGTTGCCCTCGGCAATGTCCTGGGCGCCGACGTATATCCCCTCGCTGCTGCTGCGTACGGTACCGACGGTGCCTGAAAGGCCGTCCTGCATGCGCCTGAGCGAAGTGAAGAGCCGTCCAATCTCGTTATTGCCCCGATTTTCCACCGGCTGGGAGAGATCGCCTTGCGCCAAGCTCTCGAAGTACCCTACCAGGCGAGCCAGCGGCCGCAGCACGTTGGTACTGATACCCCACACCACGACCCCCATCACCACAGCCGAGCCCGCCAGCACGGCAACGATGGCCAGGCGCATCAGGTCGGCCGTGGCGGAGAACGACGCCTGGTAGGCGGCACCCGATTCCCCGGCATGCGGCGCCATCGCAGCAACGGCATGACTCCCCTGCTGCAGTGCGTAGAGGCCCAGGGCACTCAGCACGATGAGCATCGCGCCGAAAAACAGCAACACCAGGAACCAACTGGCCCGAACCGTAAGGTTGTCGAGTAACTTCACGTCATCCCCTCATGAACAACAGGCGTAAGGAAGCGGCTTTATCTATCATCGGCTTGAACGAGGCGAACTTGAGTTCGCCAATTACTCGGCCACGCGCTCCACCAGCTCCATCTCGTCGCTGGTCAACAGTTTGTCGATGTCGACGATGACCAGCATGCGATCCTCGAGACTGCCCAGCCCGCTGAGGAAATCCGACGACAGCGTGACGCCGAACTCCGGCGCCGGCTTGATCTGGTCGGGTGACAGCGTCATCACGTCGGAAACGCCATCCACGACGATGCCGACCACGCGATCCTCGACGTTGACCACGATGACGACGGTCTGGCCGCCATACTCCACCTTGTCGAGATGGAACTTGATGCGCAGGTCGACGATGGGCACGATCACCCCACGCAGATTGGTCACGCCCTTGATGAAATCCGGTGCGTTGGCGATGCGTGTCACGTTCTCGTAGCCGCGAATCTCCTGCACCTTGAGGATATCGACGGCATACTCTTCGTCGCCCAGCGAGAACACCAAGAATTCACGGTTATGGGCTTCGGCCGCAGCCAGGGCTGCATCGTTCGTCTGGCTCATGTTCAGTTCTCCAGCGCGTTTTCGGTGAGGGCTTCAAGTGTCTGCAATCCCCGTTCAGGCCGGCGCTTCTCCTTCTTGGCCCGGCTCAGGCGGTGCAGTCCGGTGATGTCGAGAATCAACGCCACGCTGCCATCGCCGAGGATGGTGGCGGCGGAAACCCCCGGCACCTTGCGATAATTCGTTTCCAGATTCTTGACCACCACCTGCTGCTGGCCGACCAGGTCGTCCACCAACAGCGCGTAGCGGCGTCCTTCTCCCTGAACGATCACGGCGATCGTCTCGGTAAGCTCCGTCCTGGCGTTCGGTACGTCCAAGGCCTCGTGCACCGCCACGACCGGCAGGTATTCGTCGCGTACCTTCAACACCACATCGTCGCCCGCCATGGCATAGAGGTTCTCCTTGGCCGGCTGCAGCGACTCGAGGACGGCCGACAGTGGCAAAATGAACATCTCATTGCCAACCTTGATCGACATACCGTCAAGGATCGCCAGCGTCAGCGGCAGGACGATGCGAATGGTGGTGCCTTCGCCGGGCGTGGACATGATCTGTACATGACCGCCCATGCCCTGGATGTTGCGCTTGACCACATCCATGCCGACACCACGGCCCGAAACGTCTGTCACTTCCTTTGCCGTGGAGAAGCCTGGAGCGAAGATGAGCTGCCACACCTCGTCGTCACTCATGGTGTCGGCAACGGGCAGGCCATTTTCACGCGCCTTGGCCAGCAGCCTGTCACGGTTGAGGCCGGCACCATCGTCGATCACCTCAATGATGATGTTGCCACCCTGGTGCTTGGCCGAGAGCACCAGTTTGCCGGTACGCGGCTTGCCGGCCGCCTCGCGGACGTCAGGCGGCTCGATACCGTGGTCAAGGCTGTTGCGCACCAGGTGCGTCAACGGGTCGATGATGCGCTCGGTGAGGCTCTTGTCGAGTTCGGTGGACTCCCCTTCGGTGGTAAGTTCGATCTCCTTGCCCAGCTTGGCGGCGGTTTCACGCACCACCCGCGGGAAGCGACTGAAGACGAAATCCATGGGGATCATGCGAATCGACATCACCGATTCCTGCAGGTCCCGCGCGTTGCGCTGAAGCAGGCTCATGCCATTCAACAACGCACTATCAGCGGCCCCCTCCATCTCGCTGACGGTCTGGTCGAGCATCGATTGCGTAATGATCAGCTCGCCCACCAGGTTGATGATCTGGTCGACCTTGTCGACCGAAACCCGGATCGAAGTCGACTCACCGCCACCCTTGGCCTTGCCCTTCGCCTTGGCGGCCTTGGCATCGCCAGCAGGCTTGGCGGCTGCGGAGGGCCGTGCTGGCTCGACGGGCTTGGCTGGTTCAGCGGTTGTTGCCGCCGGCTTCTCCTGGAGCTGCGTCGCTGCTGCCGGCTCGCTCTTCACGGGAGCGGCCTCGGACGCCTGGCCATCCTCGGCGTCACGAATCTTGACCTGATCGGCATCGACGATGAAGCACATCACGGCCTCGATGTCGTCACTGTCGATGGTCGAAGCGAGCGTGACTTCATAGCACGCCTCATCGCCGCCATGCGTCACGACCTCGCCCAACTGTCCCAGCTCCTCGACGAGCAGTTGTCGGTCCTTCTCGCCGACGTTGAGTAGCGTCACGATACGCCGGCCAGCCCCGCCGGCGCCTTCACTTGGCGTAACGGGCTCCGGTTCAGGCTCGGGCTCGGGAGCCGGCACCGGAGCCGCCCCCCCATCCAGATCCTGCCCGATCTCTTCGAGCGCTATCTGCTGGAGTGTCTTGCAGATACGCTCGAAGGCCTCCTGATCGGGCTCGTCGCCGTTACGATAGGCGTCTAGCTGATCGCTGAGCATGTCCTTGGTTTCCAGAAAGGTATCGACGATATCCCGGCGCAGCTTGAGCTCGCCCTTGCGGGTATGGTCGAGCAGGTTCTCGAACAGATGTGTGGTCTTTTGCAGCACGTCGAAGCCGAACGTGCCTGCTCCCCCTTGATCGAGTGGGCCGCCCGGAAAATCGCGTTGAGATGCTCAGTATCCGGCTCATCCACGTCGAGCTCCAGGAGGTAGCGCTCCATGTCGGCCAGTAACTCTTCGGCTTCCTCGAAGAAAGTGTCATAGAAATCCGTGATATCCATGCGCTTTACCACCTGGTGTCTAATGGGTTTCCTGACTGTCGTGCCCAGTCCTATTCTTCAGGATTGAGGGCACGGCGCAGACCTTCTGTGAACTGTTGTACGGGTGCCAGATCGATCTCGCTCTCGAGGCGAGTGCTCATCGGACTCGGCACGCCCGGACCATTCAGAATGCTTGGCCGGCGAATGTACTCTGCTACCTCCGGCAGCAGTACCAGCAGCTCGATGCGCCGATTGTCCGCGTCGAGTGGGTCGGTATCGGGCAGCAGCACGCGGTCGGCGAAGCCGGACACACGCAGCAGCTTGTCCGAATCGAACCCACCGGCAACCAGCTCACGACGCGAGGCATTGGCCCGATCGTTGGAAAGCTCCCAGTTGCTGTAGCCCCGATAGCCGCCTGCATAAGGCCGGCTGTCGGTGTGTCCGCCGATACTGAGGTAATTGGGCAGATCGTTGAGCAGCGGCGCAATGGTACGCAGCAGGTTGCGCATGTAGGGCTCGACGCGGTCGCTGCCGATATCGAACATGGGCCGCTGCTCGGTATCGAGCAGTTGGATACGCAGCCCCTCGGGCGTCAGGTCGAAGCGCATCTGCTGACGCAGCTCGCGCAGTTCGGGGTCGGCCTCGATCACCGCCTCGATGCGGCGCTGCAGATCCATGAAGAAACGCCGCTGTTGCTCACTTGGGCGCGAAAACTCCCGGGTGTCGATACGTGCCCGCTCGCCATCGCTATGGGAGGGATCGGGACCGCCACCGGGAATGGCCCGGGTGCTGCCTGAACGATCCCCTCCGGTCACGGCGCTGACCAAGGGGGTACTGAAGTAGTCGGCGACACCCTCCCGGGTTTCCGGACTTGCCACCGACAAGATCCACATTACCAGGAACAGCGCCATCAGAGCCGTCATGAAGTCGGCCAACGCGATCTTCCAGCTGCCGCCATGATGGCTGTGGACTACCTTCTTGCGCCGGATGATGATCGGGCGCTTGTCGCCGCCTGCACTCATTCCGTTGTCGCACCCGATTTGGCATTACGTACGTAGGTCTCGAGCTCGGTGAACCCGGGGCGCTCAGAACTGTGCAGCGCCTTGCGCCCGAACTCGACCGCCAGTTGCGGCGCATAACCGTGCAGGCTGGCCAGCAGCGTGATTCGGATGCACTGGAGCATCTTCTCCGCCTCCTTGGCCTGGCGCTCGATGCTGCTGGCAATCGGATTGATGAAGCCGTAGCCCAACAGGATGCCGAGGAAGGTACCGACCAGGGCGTGGGCGATCATCTGGCCCATCTGCTCCGGCCCGGCATCGGCATAGGTCAGCGCCTTGACCACCCCCATGACGGCCGCCACGATACCGAACGCCGGCATGGCGTCACCCACCTTGGCAATGGCATCCGCGGGAATGTGAGCCTCCTGTTCGAAGGTCTCGATCTCATGGAGCATCAGCTCGTCGATTTCCATCGGATCCATGCCGCCGGCCACCATCAGGCGCAGGTAGTCGGTCAGGAAGTTCATGATCAGCGGGTCGGCGAGCACCTTGGGGTGCTCCTGGAACAGGGCGCTTTCCTCGGGGCTGTCGATGTCGCGCTCGATGCCGAGCATGCCTTCGCGACGGATCTTCGAAAGCAGCTTGAACTGCACCGCCATCAGCTCCATGAACATGTCTTTCTTGTATTTCTTGGTACGCCGCAGCTTGGGGAATATCTTGAACGTCGCGACGATGGCCTTGCCATTGTTGGCGGCAATGAAGGCACCCACCCCCGCCCCGCCGATCATCAGCAGCTCGGTCGGCTGATAGAGTGGCCCAAGATAGCCTCCGGCAAGCACGAAGCCGCCGAAGACGCACACTATGACTACGAGGTAACCCAGCAGAATCAGCACAACCGATACCCTTCATTGGATGTAAGCCGTCGTTATCACTGCTTATCGGCCGACTGTCGCGACACTTGAGCCCTTGGTTCAAAAGAAATGATGGATCCGGACGGCAAGACGCCGCCCGAAGGCGGCGTCTTGTGAGATAGGCGATCGATACACGCCGGCAGGCGAGCGTCAACCGACCTGCCTGACCCTCGGCATGGTGCAGTCGTCGATCGCCGCTTCGCGCTCGCGGCGCTTGCGGGTCTTGCCGGCACGGGAAGGCGGCATGCAGATACCACAGGCATAGTCATGGTCCGGCGAATGCGCATGAGCGACGAAATGCCCCCACAGTGAGTGCAGGTGGACAGCTGCAACAGCTCGCTTTCGAAGAACCTGACCAGGGTCCAGGCGCGGGTCAGCCCCAGCACTGGCTCGGCCTGATCGATGCTGACCTGCTCGTTATATAGCCGATACGCCGTGACGAAGGCCTGCATCCGTTCGCATTTCTGCCCGACGAGCAGGTTGCGATAGATGTTGTAGAACAGCGAGGCATGTACGTTGGGCAGCCAAGTAATGAACCAGTCGGTCGAGAAGGGCAGCATCCCCTTCGGCGGGGACATGCCGCGCACCTCCTTGAACAGGCGAATCAAGCGGGCACGACTCAGGTCCGTTTCGGTCTCCAACACTTGAAGGCGAGCGCCCAGCTCGATCAGCTCGATGGCCAACTGGACTTGCTGCATCTCCTCAACGAGGCTTTTCTGGGTCATTTCACACCCCCCGCGACATGGACATCGCTTCACGACCCGCCATCAGCAGAGCGGCGTGAAACTGCGACAGTCCATTGTCACGGGGGTTGTCGACCACTTGGCGCAGCTGCTCGGCACCCTCGAAACCGAAATGGCAGAGCAGCTGGTTGGTACGGGCCAGGCGGGTCAGCTGGGCGGCACCAAGCGACACGAGCAGATCGGCGGTTTCGTCATCGATCTTGAGGCGGAACATGGCCGCGGCACGGTCGTCGTTGAGCAGCCGCTGAGCCAGCAGCAGATAGGCGAGGTTGAGCTCCTGGATTTCATCCAGGTGGTTCGTGTTCTTCATTTGGGTTCCCTGCACGCTGTTGATTCGCGTGTCCTTTATTTTCTTGTAACGCTCTTGTCAGGACTAGCCTAGAGATACGTCATGCAGCCCATTGTTGCGACCAGGTAGTACCTGTGTAAGGACATATCTCATACGCGACCCATTGTGACTACTGTTTTTCACGCTGCCAAGCGCCTTGCGGGGTGACAGCATTCAGCAAAAAAGCTGAGCCTGCTAAGCCTTTAGCACTAAATTGTTAACGCCTTGTGCGAAAACATAAAAAAGACTACAGCCGGACCTTGACAAAGCCGTTTCTTCAATATTGCAGTTACAATTTTTTACGAAAAAACAAGTCAAATCCACTTGTGCGCTCAGCGCTTCCCTTGCGTCTCGGCCAGCTCATGTACCCATACGAGCAATTCGGCGATTACTTGATAGAGCATGGGAGGGATCCGTTCATCCAGGTCCAGACCCATCAACAGGGACACCAGTTCAGGGGCATCATGGACGTAGATGCCTTGACGCTTGGCTTCGGCCAGGATCCGTTCGGCCATGTCGCCATATCCCTTGGCCAGCACCCGAGGAGCATCGTCACCCTCGCGATAGGCCAACGCCACTGCCTGTCGGCGGCGCTCAGGCTTCGGTTCCGTCATTCGCCTCCCCCCTGTCCCAAGGACGCGCATCGATCAGCACTGTCGAAAGCCCGGCATTCCGCAAGCGCTGCTCCAATTGCGGCAGCCCACCCTCCAAGACTCTCAGGGCATCTTCGTCCCGCGCCAGGAGCTGCAGCCGCACCTGCTGGTCTTGTAGCCACATCGCCACACGAATATCGCCCAGGCTTGGCACCGAGAGCTGGAGTTCGGAGTGCCAGGCCCCTTGCTGCGATTCCTCCCCCTCTTGCCCCTCTCCGTGCTCCTCACGCCGGGAGCCAGCTGGCATCTGGATCATCAATGCCATGAAGATCCCTGACCAGACATCCCCCTCCCAGCGCAGCACAGGCGTGACCAGCATCTCGAGCTGATGCCGCACCACTCCCTGCAGGCTCTCGTGTACAACCTCGCCCCTGCGGGACGTGCGCGCACCAATTGCTCGCCACCCTCGCGCCCGCTCGACTCGGCACCCTCGCCCGCGCCATACCGGCTGGCGTCATGTCACGCGGCTGAGCGGCCGCAGACGTGGGGGCCTCCCCGCCGGCACGCTCGCCGCGAGCCGCCGCGGGATACAAGGATTCGGTAGCGGCATAGGTATTGGCCATGGAAGCTGCCTGCCCAGGCAGCGATTGGCCAGACTGCACCTGTCCAAACTGTGCTTGTCCAAACTGCACTTGGCCAGACTGTACTTGGCCAGGCACTGCCCCGACTGCATCTGCCCCGCCGAAACCTGGCTCTGGGCGTTCGATGCTGCAACTGCAGCATTCGCCGCCTGCATAGGTGCGCCACTTGTCGTCGATACAGCCGGCGCGAAGCGCTGCGTACGCAGCATCTGCGGCTCGTTCCCCAACTGCTGACGGCTCATCTCGCCACGATACCAGCGCGCCAAGTGGGACTCGTAGAACAACCCGCTGTCGCGCACACTGGATTGCAGCCTGTCGGCCAGCGTGGACGCGCCAGGCGTCTCACCCGCATTCATCAATGGGGCCTTGGCGCTCAATACCGAAGGTGGAGCCGGGAAACGCAACAGCAGGTCAGCGATGGTGCGCGCCGAAGGGCTGAAGTGGGTCTGAAAGGAAGCAGGAGCCTGGGGAGTGTCACCCCGCAACAGCTGGCCATCACCGCGCTGCGCATGAGTCGACGCTCCCTGGAGGGGCGCCGTGGCCGGCCGACGCCCCTCCAGGCGAGAGTCGCTGTGCAGCGCCCTGGGGCCCTCACCTGGATCGACCGGCCGAACTGGCTCGGTCAGCTCTCGCGGAGGTGCCGTATCGACACGCTTGCCCAGCACCTGGTGGAGCAGCGTATCCAGTAGCGGCGTGATACCACTCACGACGTTTCCGGACCGAACTTGTCAGCGGCATCGAACACGGAAGCGGCCTGCTTGCCATAGCTGCGGTGCAGGTCGCGCTGGCGCCGGCTGGTATCCATCAGGTGGCCAAGCTCACTGCGTCGCGCCATCAACTGCTCGCGAATCGCCAGATCATCGTCGAGGATGGCCTCCAGCAGATCGGCCTTGCAGCGCTTTTGCTCATCGTCGAGCACCGCCTCCTGGTCAAGGTGCCTGATACGATCGACGAGTTGCAGATAATCGGACTGGCGTTCAATCAGCGCATCCCACTCACCGGCTCGCGCCAGTTCGAGCATGATGGCAACCTGTTGCCTGAGCCGGACGTAGCCGTCAAGCAGAGCACGAGAGGACGACATGGCCATGTCAACCTTTCGCTCCGCTATTGCCGATCTCCCGCCATGCCGAGGCGATATCGTCCAGCAGGCTTTCGGCCTGGTCGAGACTCTCCTGGTCGTTGTGCAGGTTGGCGGAGAGCAGCAGCCGGCCGATGTAGTCGTAGAGGGAACCGAGCCGCTCAGCAATCTCGCCTCCTTTCTCGGTATCGAGCGCAGCCAACAAGCCATTGTTGACGATATCCAGCGCCTTGGAGATGGACTTGCCCTTCTCTGCCGTATTACCCGCCTGCATGTGAATACGGGCCGCGCGGATGGCGCCCTGAGCGCCATCGAACAGCATGACGATCAGCTGATGAGGGCTGGCCGACATGACGCCGCTTTCCACTCCGACCCGCGCATAGGCCCCGGCACCACGGCCGTAAGCGGCAGCACCTCGCATGACAGTCATGGCGAAATTCTCCTATGGTGGCATGACCTGATTACAGGGGCATCACGCTGCCGGCCCGGCCAAACGCATGCGCCTTACTTCTTGCGCCCAAGCTGGGCGTTCATCATATCGAACTGCTGGAACAGGTAATTGCTCATTTGGTTCATGTTGGCAACCATGGCATCGAGTTGGCCAAACTGGGCGCGATAGCGCTGCATGGTCTGCTCGATGCTTTTCTCCATGCGCTCGTGGCGATCCTTCAGCCCGGTAATGCGTGACTCCAGCCCACGCTTGGCGTTGTCCAGCAGACCACGGTCGCGCAGCACCTGGTCCAGCGTATCGCCCAGCTTGCCCGCCAGACCGCCCGCCTTGCTCTCGCCCGAAAAAAAGGCCGCCAAAGCCTGGGGGTCGCTGGCCACGATACCGCTCAGCTTTTCCTCATCGAGCTTGAGAGTCCCGTCGCGCTGCAAGGTGATACCGATATGCGAGAGCACGCGAAACTCACCCTCCCCCACTCCACCGCTGAGCACGCCACGCAGGCGCGACTCGACCGTACGCAGGGTACCGTCGCCCAACAGCTCACCGGCCGCACCAGTATCGGCATTGAATTTCGTCAGCCCTTTGGTGGTGTTGCGCAGATCGTTGTAGGCCTTGACGAAGCCGCTGACCGCTTCACGAATGGCCAGGGTATTGCGCTCGATCACTACGGTGACGCTACTGCCTTCCGCGGTGGTCTCCTCCAGGTCGAGCGTTACGCCCTGAATCGCGCCTTCAACACGATTGGTCTGGCTGGTGATCGCGATTCCATTGACCGTCAACGAGGCATTCTTCGCCTCGACCACCGTTTCGGGCGAGGCCCCCAGATGCTGCTCGAGCCCGCCCGAGAATTCCGCCGTGACCGCCGCCTCGGTGCCGGTCACGTTGGACGTGATCACGAGGCGATGGGGCGTGCCGGAGCCGTCATTGACGATGGTCGCCGTCACGCCCGACTTGCTGTCGTTGATCGCCTTGCGGATGTCTTCGAGTGAACTCTTGCCCGGCTCGATGGCGATATCGATCGGCTCCCCATCGCCTAGCGTCAACCTGACATTGCCACCACCCAGTTGGGTGGTGCGGCTCTCCACCCCATTGGCGGCGATACTCTGAGCCGTGGCGAGCTGGGAGACATTCACCGAGTAGCGCCCCGGCGGCGCATCGGACTGTGCCGCTGCCTTGAGGCCACTACCCGTCACATTGCTCGAGACATTCTGAAAGAATTTCGGATCGTTGAGCTTTGCCGCCGCCTCCTGCAGCTTGGTCAGTGCACTCTGCAGCTTGCCATAGGCCGAGATCTTGGCCTGGTGGTTCTTTTGCTGCAGCTTGATGGGTTCGAGCTTCTTGCGCTCGGCCGCGTTGAGCTTATCAAGCAGACCGTTGAGATCCAGTCCCGAACCAACGCCCAGCGAGCTTATCGTAGCCATGAGATTTCCTTCTTCATGCCGCTATTTTGGCAGGCTTCGCGCCAACGTTTCCGGTGAAAAGCCCGCGACCAAGGGGTTATTTCGTATTATCGGCACAGGATGCGCCAACTTTAGGGAGGCCAAGGCCTCGCTGCCATCCAATCTGACTGGCCAGCCCTGCATGGCCGATTCCCTCACGTCGAGACGGGCAACTCCTCGACCACCTCGCCCAGCCGACCCGTGACGTCCCCACGCAGCACTTCCCCCAAGGCCTCGCTGGGCGGTGCAATCTCTTCGGCAAGCTGCACCTGGAAGGGCTTACCCTGTTGGTCGAGCCGCTGTATCCAGGCCAGCGCACCGCTGGAGAAGCGCACCAATGATCCTACCGGGCGCAACCCAAAGCGCTGTACGTACCGCTTCACCCAGCGCGGATCGAACAGATGCGGCGAAGTGAGCAGGTGACGGTATACCGCATCGATACGCCAAGCGGGACGATCGGACCGGCTGCGGCGCATGGCATCCACTACGTCCACTACTGCACTCATGCGGGCCAGTTCGGACAGATCGTCGCCTGATGCTCCGGTCGGGTATCCACTGCCGTCGAGCCGCTCGTTGGCACCGGCTATTACCGCCGTACTGACCCCCGCCGCCAACCATTGGCAACCTGCAAGGCACTGCTGAAGCCGCTCCACGTGCTCATGAAGATGAGCCCGCTCCTCGGGCCCCAGCGACTTCGCTGCCAGCAGTGTTGAGGGCAGGAGCCCCTTGCCCAGGTCGTGCACCATGGCACTGGCTGCCAACGCCTTGCGCACGTCCCTCGGCACCGAGCCGCTACCGGCCAAGGCCAGCATGTGCACGGCGACACCTAGCCCATGGCGAACCACAAGCGGCTCCTGTCCCAGGCAACGGGTGGCAAAGAGCAAAGCCTCGATATCCTCTTCCGCCAGCTGAAGCAGCATGTCGGCATGCCGGGACAATTGTACGGAATCGATTCGGTCGCCTTGCTGCAGCTCAAGTAGCTGCGCATCGAGATAACCAGCCACCCTGGCCAAACGCCGCGCCATGGGCGTAGGGTAGGTCAAAAGGTTACGACGCCCGACGGGCGGGGCGCCCCCCGCTGACTGGTTCTGGAACAGCATCGAAGGCAGGCGGCCGACATCGGTTCGTCGCCGTAGCGTGACGACTCGCGTTCGATTTCACGCACGAAGAACCACAGCTTGCGTTCCTGCTCAGCGGTGCAGTTCTCGAAATGGAACCCTACCCGCAGGGTCTGGCGGTCACTATCCGCCACCTTGTGACGCGCAGCGGCCTGAACCGTGAAGCGTGTATCGTTGGGAAAGCAGAGTTCTATCTCCACCAGCAGGGATTCAGCCAGCAGCGTTGCCGCCGAAGAAGGCAGTTCGAGCTGGCAGCCCTGCTGAGAGAGATCCTTGAGATCGCCCTGTACTGTCGTTTCGCCATCTCCCTCCACGCCGCGCACGATGGCGCCGACCTCCATGCCCAGGCGTAAGCGCGCACGAAAGGACTCGCGCCGCTGCAGTTCCTCGAGATAGTGCGGGTATTCGCACTGGCAGTGAACCCGCCCATCCTGCGTATCGGCCTGCCGGGACTTGAGCACCGGCGTGCGGATCATCTTGCCCTGCACCTGGCCCAGCAAGCGAAAGCCCACGCCACGCTTGAGTTCGCTGGCGATCTCCCGTACCGCCGTGATGTCGAGAAGCAGCGATTCCAACGGCCTCTGCTCCATCACCACCACCGGCAGCGGGGTTGCATCGGGTTTATCGAGCAGCAACGAAGCTCCACCGGGCTGGATCAACCTCTCCAGCAGCGCTTCGACCTCTGTCGGACTCCCCACCCGAAGAAATGCATCCTGGACCTGCGCCATCCGCGCCACCCCACCCTCTTGAGCTATTGGTAATCACCGCTGGCCATGATGGCACGTTTGCCAACGACCCGTTATCGGCATTGCGTTACAGGACTTGAGTCGAACCAGCTTCTGCGGCCCGCTCCTTCAGGTAGACCTTGAGTTTCTCGAGCGGCATCGGACGCGCAAAAAAGAATCCCTGGAACACGTCACAGCCATGAGCCGCCAGGAAATCTCGCTGCGCGGCTTCCTCGATGCCCTCGGCCACCACTCCCAGCCCCAAATGGTGGGCCATGGAGATGATCCCTTGCACGATGGCACTGTCATGACGGTTGGCGGTGACATCGCGCACGAAGCTGCGATCGATCTTGATCTTGCCAATAGGCAGCTGCTTCAGATAGCTCAGGCTCGAGAAGCCAGTGCCGAAATCATCGATGGAGACCTCCACACCCATGTCACGAAGGCGATGCAACGTTTCGACTGCCGCCACGGTGTCGATCATCAGAATGCCTTCGGTGAGCTCCAGCTCTAGACAGTCCGGCGACAAACCGGTTTCCAGCAGGGCCTGCTGAAGACTGCTGAGAAAATTGCTGCGGCGGAACTGCAATGGGGAAAGGTTTACCGACACGCGATAACGACCATAGCCTTCAGCAGCCAAGCGGCACATGTCGCGGCATGCCTGACGCAACACCCATTCGCTGATAGGTCCGATCTGACCGGTTTCTTCAGCCAACGGTATGAACAGGCCCGGGGAGAGATAGCCCTTGGTAGGATGTTTCCAGCGTACCAGCGCCTCGAACCCACGACCTCTCCGCTACGAGCCCCCAGCAAGGGCTGGTAATGAAGTTCGAAATTCTGCGCCTCGATTGCCTCTTGCAAGTCGTTGCGCAGCGCCATGCGCATGCTCACCTCATCGTTGATGTCGCTGGTAAAGCACTCCCAGGCGTTGCGTCCCTTCTGCTTGGCCCGGTACATCGCCATGTCGGCCTGCTGGATCAGCTCGACCGGGTTCTCCACGCCTTCCTTGAGAAAGGCAATTCCCACGCTGGCCCCGATGTAGAGTTCATGATCGTCGACCCGATAAGGGCGTCCGACGCGTGACAACAGCCGCTCGGTCAGGCAGATGGCCTCTTCTTCACGATCCAGCTCGGGCAGCAGGATGACGAACTCATCGCCGCCGAAACGGGCCAGAGTATCACCCGGGTCCAATTCCTCCATTAGGCGCTGGGCCACCTGAATCAGCACCTGATCGCCCACCTCGTGCCCGAGGCTGTCATTGATCGGCTTGAAGTCATCCAGATCGACGAACAGGACGGCCAAGTGGCGGCCATGACGCTGTGCCAGCTGCACATCATGCAGCAGGTGATCTTCGAACAACGACCGATTGGCGAGCCCGGTCAGGGCATCATGACTGGCATGGAACGACAGCTTCGCCTCATAGGACTTGCGCTCGGAGATGTCATGCTGAACGCCGACGAAGTGGGTGACGGCGCCTTCGCCGTCCTTGACCGGGGCCAGGTACAGGTCGTTCCAGAAGGGGGTCCCGTCCTTGCGGTAGTTGCATAGCGTGACATTGATCTCGCGCCGTTCGGAGATTGCTTGCCTCAACTGCGCCATGGCTTCCGCATCGGTCTCCCTGCCTTGCAGGAAACGGCCATTATGCCCAAGCACCTCGTCGCGTCTGTAGCCGGTAATGCGTTCGAAGGCTTCATTGACGTAGACGATGGGGTAGTCGTGCTGCTGGGCATCGGCAATAACGACGCCGTTGATGCTTGCCTCGACGCTTCGCTGCAGTATGCGAAGCTCCGTTTCGCGCCGATGTCGCTCGGTCATGTCCTTGGCAATGCCGTAGAAGCCGATGATGCGGTCGTTGACGACAATAGGTAGATTGGTCACGTCGAGATAGACGCTGCGCTCCTCGCGATGCTGGATAGTGACCGAGTAGCGGAAGGCTTCGCCCTGGTCGACATCGCGATAGAGCGCTTCGATCCGCTCCCGGTCGCCTGGCTGCACCAATGCCGAGAAATGCGAGCCGAGCAATAGCTCCAGAGAATAGCCGGTGACATGGCTGCACGCGGCATTGGCCGACGTGAAGTGTCCCTTCAAGTCGAGGGAGAACACCGCATCGGGATGGTAGGTAAAAAGAGAGCGGTAGCGCTGCTCGTTCTCTCGCAGCGCCTGGCGGTTTTGCTCGCGCTCCACCGCCAGCGACACTAGCTCGGTCGCCTCGATCACGCGTCGGCGATCGCTCCGTGAGGGTTCGCACGGCTGACGGTAATAGATGGCAAAAGTGCCCAGCACGCAGTCGTTACTGCCAATCACGGGATAAGACCAGCAGGCAGCCAGATCGTGTTGCGTCGCCAGCTCGTGAAAACCTTGCCAACGGGAATCGTGAGCGATGTTGACACAAACCACGCAGTCGCGCAGATAGGCGGCACTGCCGCAAGCGCCGCTCTTCGGCCCGATCTTCACCCCCGGACCGCATCGCAGTAGGCTTGCGGCAGGCTGACGCTATAGATCCGCTCTAGGCGCAACCGAGCTTCGTCGCAGAGCATGATGGAAGCGATGCCGCCCGGCACCTGAGCCTCGACGATTCGACAGATGGCCTTGAGAATGTCTTCCAGGGGTTGGTCGCGCGCGATCAGCGTCTGCACACGCTGCTGCGCACGCAGGTGGCGCTGGGTGCGTGCCAGCGCCAGAGAGCGGCGCCGGCTCAATCCGGCCATACCCAGACTGAAGGCCAGCAGGTAGCTCATTACCAGGCCGCCCACGGCCACGGCCAGCGGCATCAGGCCGGCCAAGTCCGCCGTCAGCGGCCCATCGCCATGGACGCTTACTTCCATGGCTGCCCCGCCGGGCAGCAGCACCCAGCCGCGGCTCAGCTCCACCCCCTCGCCGATTTTCTGCTGATGGTTGGCTACCATCAGGCTCGCATTGCGCTGCATGGAGAGCCGCAGCGGCGTTACCAGGGAGCGGACTTCCTGGTGAAAGAGCTGGTAAGGTCCAGCACGGCAACCAGCGTGCCATGCGCGGGCAGAGACAAGGGCACCGCCACCAGGGCAAGCTCGGGACGCTGCTCGTCGGGCAGTACCCAGCGCGGATAGGGTCCTCCTACTGCCAACCAGTCCAGCAACCAGTCGTGCCGTTCCACCCACCTGGGAAAGAAGCCAGCGTCTCTTTCGCGTCCCCAGCGGAACTCCTCGTCCCGCCCCGATTGCCAGTGCAGCGACATCAGGCTCGGCGTGTCGCGGAAATAGTTGTCGACTTCCGCCTCGCGATAGCTCAACGGAGGCAGTCCGCCGAACTCCACCCAGCGCGCCGCCATGCGCTGGATCTCACGCTGCTTGTTATCCACGACGCGTTCGGCACCAACCTTGAAGGTAAAGAACAGCTCCGAGGCATGCCGCTGCTTTGCATCGTACTGCTGCCAGGTGAGCGCATACCAGACGAAGCCGCTGGCCAATACACCACCGGTCAAGGCCAATATCATGGCGCGGTTCAATGATGGAGCCACGGTCGGATGGCGCGCCATCAGCAGCATCGCCGTGCCACACAACAATGCGGGCAAGGCAGTGAAAGGTGTCGTGAAGGCTACTCCCCAAGGGCTGGAAAAAAGCCGCTCGGGCCAGACACCGGCCACGACGCCCATTCCGCCCACCACGAACAGCCCTCCCCCACCAAGCCACCAGGCAACGCGCGCACGCGGTGAGTCGTTGCCCGCCACTAGACAAACCGACACGATCAGCACTGCGATACTGGTGGCTGGCGTCAGTGCCTCCCGCCCCAGGCCGAACGGCTCCACTAGACCGGACGGCAACCAAGCCATCACCGGCGCATACAGCCCGACTGGCAATAACAGCGCCCCGCACAGCTGCGCCATACGCACCCTGCCCAACAGCCTGGCCAATAGGCCGCCCCCAACCAACAGCATGATGGGCAGGCTGACCCAAGGGGGCTGCCATTCGCCCGGCAGCTGCCAAGTGGCCAGACCGTTGACGCCCCCCATGACCAGCAGCAGTACCGGCACCAGTACCAGCCAGGTATGCAACGCTACCTGCTGTGAATTGTTGGGCATTCGGCCCTCGCTCGCGGATTTTCTTATCCGATCTATCGGCTGAAAATCGCGAAACTTGAGGTCAATGCAAGCCTGCTTAGACTTATGGCGACGCAGGCCCCATGGCAGAGATCACTTGATTACGCCCTTCCCGCTTGGCGCGGTAAAGCGCTTCATCGGCCCGCCGGAGCGCCTCTCGAGGCGGCTCATCCTGCTCCAGCCGGGTCACCCCGATACTCGTCGTCACGGGAATGGGCTCGTCGTCATGCCCTCTGAACTCCGTTTTCTCCACGGCGAAGCGGATCCGCTCTGCAACTTCTAGTGCTCGCGCCGGACCGCTGCCCACCAGAATGATGACGAACTCCTCACCGCCGTAGCGCGCGACACAGTCGTGCCGGCGGGTTTGACGTACCAGCAGCTCGGCAAACTGGCACAGCACGCCATCACCCACCGAATGGCCGTAGCTGTCGTTGATCCGCTTGAAGTGATCGAGATCGAGCATCAACAAGGAGCACGGCACGTGCCCCAGGCTATCCTGCCCCTCGGTTTCGCGTTGCCAGGCCTGGATCTTCTCCAGGTGAACCTCCAGCGCGCCACGATTGAAGAGTCCGGTCAGTGGATCGTGCGTGGCTTGGCGATAAAGGCGCAGCAACAGGCTGAGCTGGAAGTGGTTGGCTGCCAGCGAGACCACCAAAAGGCTCGACAGCAGCCAAAAATTCTCCACCCCGCGACCGGTCAGCCAGCTACCGTCAACCGTCTGAGAGAACGCCAGTAGCCCCAGCATGGCGAGCCCGGCCGCCAACGACTCCAGCAAGGTGAAGGGAAAGACGCTCAGCGCCGCTACCAGCAGAAAAGGTATGAAGCCATAGCCCACCAGGCTATGCACCTGCTCAGGCGGTAGCATGCTCAGCACCAGCAAATAAAACCCCGCCGGGAGCGCCAGTAGCATGCCGGCACTGAAGCGAATACGACCTATCCGCTCACGGCTGAAATAGGCCAATGCCAACACTCCCACCAGCCCCAGCAGCAATACGACCCTACCCAGCAGGGTATACCTGAGCAGCTCGGTCGGCAGCACCAGGGAATCGACCACGATCCACAGCGGAGAAAGCAGCGCGAAGATGAGCCCCAAGGCCAGCACCCGGCTACGCAGGTAGCGCGCATGGGCGAAGGTGAAATCCCGCGAATGATGGCGGCTGCTCAAGGTGTCACGTAGGGCGCTGAGCCCGACGAACAGCTCATGCCCCACCTCGGGCGGCTCGGCCAGCGCATCCAGGCGGCGATTCTGGTACTCGCGAGGTTCTCGTGACTTGCTGAAATGCATGGTAAGGCCTTGTCGGGCGGCCGCACATCACATGACCGGTAACGGAAGCGCTGCATAGTTGCGCGTTGCCGCAGCAACGCGCAACTATGCAGAATCGACGTTATAGCAGAGCAAAGTCAGCCTAACGAGAGGGCCGGATCCGATATACGTCAAACACCGGGCCATTCCTGGGCTATTTCACGTTCAGCTTGCCAGGCCATGTTTCAGCCACGTCGACCCAGACGCTCTATCGACAGGAAACGTCCCTCGGGGGTGAAAGAGAGACGAAAGGTGCCATGAACGCCATCCCGGGACACCACGCGGCGTAGCGCTTCGGCAGGAAACACCACACGACGACCATCGAGACTGCGGGCCATCACCTGCCCTACCCTGCCTTCGTAGTGAGCAAGGCAGGCCTCGGCGGAAAGTTCAACCACAACATCGATACTCGGCATGTCTGAGACTTCTCATCTACATCCATCGGCCTTATTCTACTCCTTCCATAAGAAGGAACCGATAGCAGGTTCACACCTACCAATGACAAGAGCCCAACGCTCGATTGCGCAGGAACAATGCCTTGAACGCACCCTCTCCTTTCCGCCCCGCCATGGCGGGTAGCACTGCCTTGCTGGTCGGCCTGGCACTGGCAGCCGGCACGGCACTGGCTCAAGAGCCCGATTGGACCGCCACTCCCAGCTACGGCAGCCATCACCTCTCCGCCGGATTCACGCCCGACCCCTGGTCACAGAGCCTACAGGCAGGCGGCTCCACAGAAGTGAATGGCAAACTGGGACCGAACTGCACCGGTTACATCATGGCCGATGCCCCCGATCTCGACCTGCACTATACGGCTGGCAGCATGCCGCTCTATATCACCGTCGAATCCAGTGCCGATACCACCCTGGTGATCAACGCCCCCGATGGGCGCTGGTACTGCAACGACGATTTCATCGGCCTGAATCCGCTGGTGATGTTCCAGAACCCACCCAGCGGCATGTACAACATCTGGGTCGGCGTGCACGGCAGCAATCAAATGCAGCCCGCCACACTCAAGATCACCGAGCTGAATCCGACCCACTGAGCCACCTGACTCCAAGCGGTGGGCAGCCGGCACGCCCACCGCCATGCTCAGCCTATGTCTATACATATACGAACTACGAACCAGCCCTAACCTAGATCTTGAAGCGCTTTACCAGTTTTGCGTTTACCCTTATCGTCTACGCAGGGCAGGTTTTAGCCGTCACCCCCCATTAACAGAACACCCTGCCCGCATATTTTCAGCGACATACTCCAGGAATCCAGCAGCAGGTAGCGGGCGAGAATACAAGTAACCTTGCACGTATTCGCATTCTACCGCAGCGAGTATGTCTCGCTGCTCATTCGTTTCCACTCCTTCAGCGATGGTTTTCATACCCAATCTTTTCGCCATAATGACAATCGTTTCAGCGATGGCACGATCACTTTCATCGCGAGCCAAGTCCCGAACGAAAGAGCGGTCTATCTTCAAGTAATCAATATTGAACTTCTTAAGATAGCCCATTGCTGAATAACCGGTACCAAAATCGTCCAGCGCCACACGAATACCGGCCTCGCGCAGGCTGACCAGTTTTTCCCTGACATGATCTTGATCATCAAGCAGCAGCCCTTCAGTAATTTCAATTGCCATGCACTCTCCCGGCATATTCATTTCGGTTAAGCAGCCCAGCAATGCATCAACCGTCTTCTCATGCATGAATTGACGTGGCGAAATATTGACACTTACCTGACCACAGGCGGCGGGACACTGCTTTCGCCAACGCGAAGCCAGCTTGGCTGCTTCACGAAACACCCAGTTACCAACCTCATGAATTACCCCTGTATCTTCTGCTATCGGGATAAACAGGTCTGGCGACACGAAACCGTGCTCAGGATGCTGCCAACGCAGCAAGGCTTCAGCCTTCACCACCTGCCCAGTAACGGTATCGAGGATAGGCTGGTAGTGAACCTGAAACTGCTGGCTCGACAATGCGAACCGAAGGTCATTGGCAAGACGGATTCGATTTTCAGCCTTTTCCTGCATTGAAGGTGTAAAATGCCGAAAGCCGTTACGCCCCTGTTCTTTCGCTGCGTACATAGCCTGATCGGCACAGGCCAGTAGTACATCGGCATTGCCGGCATCCTTGGGGTATTCGGCAATGCCAATGCTCGCGGATATATATGCTTGTCGCTCAGCCAATCTATAAGGTCGAGTCAATGCATTGATAATATTCTGTGCCACACTGTCGAGTCCAAGAATATTCGGCACGCCCGTCAGGATGACAACGAATTCGTCACCTCCCAGCCTGGCAACGACGTCAGACCGGTTGACCGATGAGCGGATTCGCTGTGCGGCTTCGACCAGCAGTTGATCACCGATTTCATGACCCAGGGTGTCATTCACTTCCTTGAAGCGGTCCAGGTCGATGAATAGTAGAGCGACTTGGTCACCAACGTGCTCAGCCTTGGCAAGCTCCTCACGCAGCCGCTCGCCCGCCAACCAGCGATTAGGCAACCCAGTCAGCGCATCATAGGTAGCCTGATGCCGCAACTGTTTCTCCAGGCGGAGTCGTTCACTAATATCACGACCAATTGACAAAGCACTCACGACTCTTCCTTCGGCATCGTATTCCGGCACAATACGCATTTCGTAACAGTAGTGCTGCCTATCCTTGCCAGTGAAGCTGAACATGCACTGCCCTTCCACTCCTTTTTCCAAAACCTCACGTACCTCTGCCTCGTAGCGCTTGGCCGGCTCGTGATGCGAATAACATTCAGTGGGCGTTTTCCCCAGCCCATTCTCAGCCGCAACCGCATTGGCGATGCTGGGGTTGATATAAACACATCGGCACTGGCTATCGAAGCGGGTAATGAAATCCGGAGAGTTTTCAACCAAAGCCCTGAACTCCTGTTCACGCGCCAGCATGGCTACCTCAAGCCGCTTTCGCGCCGAAATATCTCTTCCGACGACGAGTACGCCAGTCACCTTGCCTTGCTGGTCCAATTCCGGCGTTCCCCGGACCAGAAAGCAGGTAGGCTTACCCTCAGCATCATTCCAGGATAATTCCCACTCGTCCGGCATCCCGCTTTCAATTATCCCACGCACATGGGCCTGATAAGCCTTTGCTATATCAATCCCTGTGGGTAAGCCCCACTCTTCTATAGGCGTTGTTCCCACAGATGCGGGTTTTATCAGTGTCCTGCGATGAGCAGCGTTGCTGTATGTACGGCGACAATTTCGGTCGTAACGGATAATGACATCAGGTGAGTCATCTAACAGACGACGGTAATCTTGCTCGCGTGCCTTCAGCGCCCGCTCCGAGCGCTCACGCTCCAATTCCGCCGTAGCTCGGGTAGCAACCAAATGCAGCATCCCACTCACCGAAGCCTCATCCTTGATCGGCCGGCTATCCAGTACTGCGATCAGCCCAATGACGTTTCCATCGGAGCCCCACAACGGCAATCCGATATAACTTTCTGCCCCCATTTCATCCAACACGCCAACATCAGGGAAGCGCTGCCGAACTTCGTTCAGATAACAGCACATCGCCCCGTTCATTACGTTTTCACAAGGCGTGCCCTTGATAGCATAACGGAGATTGGAGCGAACCTCCCCCTTGGCGAAAATTGCCACTACCTCCGCCTCATCCAGATCGTCAGCCACTCTGGCGATTATCGTACAATCGACACCCAGCGAATCACCAAGATAGCGAGCCAATGCCGTCAGGAACGGCTCACCAACCAATGACCAGCCGCGCTGAGCGATAAATCTGAGCGCATCATCAATTTTCACCTGCTCGGTGATGTCACGAGCAATACCCAATACATTCGTGACTTTCCCTGAAATATCCTTCTCAGGAATATGGCGAATCTCATAGCAGGCTTTGCGGCCAGCCAGCATCAGGCAATCCTGATAAACACTAGGCTCTCCACTCTCAATCGTACGTAATGCCTCCTGGCACAACCGGCGGTTACTCTCCGGGCTGTCTGTCACATTCGCTTCCACCGCCGTCAGGCCCAGGAATGCACTCTCTTCGCGATCAATGCTATTCAGCATCGACGGGTTGACATAGACGTATCTGGCTTGCGTGTCGAGCCGCACGACAAAATCCGGCAACGTCTCGACCAGACTGCGATAATGCTCCTCAACTTTCCTTTTGGTGACAAGAGCTTCATAACGCAAACGCTGCGCCTCTATTTTACGACGCTCACTAATATCCTGGATGTAACTGACACCTAGCATTCTTCCATTCTGCTCGAACGGGTGCACGGCAACCTCGACAGAAACCAGGTCCCCATTTACTTTACGATGTTCGGATTCAAACGTTATCGATTCCCCTACCTGCATTCTCTCGGCCAATTTCTTGAAAAACAATTCATCGCAATTCGGATCAAAATCAAACGGAGTCCAGCTCAGCAACGTTTTCTTGTCGGCACCAAAATGCTTACAGACAGCATCGTTGGCAAAAATAATTTTTCCTCGTTCAGTTGAATCATGTATCAAGATGACAAAATCGGCAGCCCGCTCTGACATGTTGCGAAGTAGTTCGTTTTCGCGCTCCAACTCCTCCAGTCTGGCTAGTGTTGTTTCCGGATACCAGGCTTGAGATTTTTTTGTCATAGGAATATTTCCGGTCACTGAAACAATTCAGGCCTGGCGACACCATACCCCTGAGCATAATCCACGCCAATTTCCCTTAAGATACTGATGATTTCTTCGTTTTCAGCAAACTCAGCGATCGTGCGCAACCCCATCACCTGACCCACTTGGCTGATGGAGGAGACCATTACACGATCTATCAGGCTGTTATCGATTCCTTTGACGAACATTCCATCTATTTTGAGAAAATCGACGTTAAGATTCCTCAGGTAAGCGAAGGAAGAGAGACCGCTTCCGAAGTCGTCAAGCGAAAAACTGCAACCCAATTCGCGCAGCGTGGACATGAACTGACGTGCCTTTTCCAGGTTGGCGATCACGGATGTCTCGGTAATCTCGAAACAGAAGCGCCTTGGGTCTATTTCATAATGCTGGATAAGACCAACGACATAATCGAGAAACCCTTCTTCCGATAGAGTTTGTCCCGAGAGATTGATGGCACACACATAAGGAAAGTCCAGCCCTTTGCGAGCCATGATGGAAAACGCTTCGCTTACCACCCAGCGATCCAGCTGCGGCATCAGGTGAAAGCGCTCCGCCACGGGCAGGAAATAGCCTGGCGGGTATAGCGTACCGTCGTCGCCACGCATGCGAATCAATACCTCACAATGCGGTTCGGCACCGTCTGTCAGGCCTTGCATACGCTGGTAATACAAAACGAACTGCTGATTTTCCAGCGCCTGGTGTATCCTTGCCACCCATTCGAGCTGACTGTAACGCTGTTGCATATCCTGGTCTCCGGGGCAATAAACATGGATACGGTTGCCGCCTTCATCCTTGGCTGCATAGCAGGCTGAATCCACCGTGCTCAACAATTCGCTCAAGGTGTAGTCATGCATTGGAGAGATCTCTGTCAGGCCGATGCTCGCACCCACCCTGAATATCTTTTCCTCGTATACGAATCGATACTCTCGAACAATTTTCAGCAAACCTTCCACAACGACCCGGGCCCTATCCAGGGTGCACCCCATTAATAGCAGAGCAAATTCATCACCACCCACGCGGGCCAAAGTGTCAGAACTTCTCACTTTGGCTTTCAACTGACCTGCCAGTTGATAAAGCAGGGTATCGCCAGCCATATGGCCGCAGGTATCATTAACGACCTTGAACTGGTCCAGATCGATATAGGCAATGCAGTGTGTACGCTCTCCCTGAACCGCATCCTCCAGTGCAGCCTGTGCCAGCCGATCAAATTCATAGCGATTGACAAGCCCCGTCAATGCATCATGACGTGCCTGAAAGCTGAGTTGTCCTGATAGCACGCGTAACATGGTGACGTCGTGCAATACAGTGACAAAGCCAAGACTATTGCCATTGTCGTCATGCAATGCGGCGGCTGATTTACGTATGAATAACTCCTCGCCATCGTTCCGCTGCAGTATCGCTTCTTCCTGGTTAGTCGCCGGATCAGTCAGCCAGAAACTGTCCATCGGCACGGCCCTGTTTTCCAACGACATCAGACGAAACAGTGACTGCATCGACTGCTCACGAGCTTCGCCTGACGTGATCCCAGTAAGACGTTCCGCCGCTGCATTCAGGTATATGACGTCACCGGCCGCATCGCTGGTGATGACGGCATCGGCAATCCCAGCCAGCGTGATCTGCGCACGCTCTTTCTCATAGTGAAGGGCAAGTTGGGACTCATCGAGCCGTTCCAGCATATTGTTGATGCTGTGGGACAATCTGGCTAGTTCATCGTTTCCGCGTAGCGCCGGGATACGAACTGCGATATTCGGAAATTTACCTATACGGCCTACATATTCACTCAGATGTGCCAGCCGCACCAGTACGAGCCGATCGAATAGCCAATGAAAAATGCCAAGTACAAGCACGATCAGGGCTGTAGACCAGAGCAGAAAATTCAGGCTGGATTGCCCACGCTCGAAAATGCTACGGTCATCGACCACCCGCATTAACAATGGCGTCTCATTACCCACATCATCCAGCAAGGCATAACCGACCATTTCAATATCACTTAGCGGTTTTACCGTTATACCGCCGTGGACCTGCAGCATCGCTAACGCATCCAGCCGATCTGCTGCAAGCCGCTGCCCCTCTGCACGTTCAACGTTGATCTCTATACCGAGCAGTTGGCTAACGTGGCTAAGTAGATCTTGATCGAGATGCCGCACCATAATCAGTGTGCCACGTCGCTCACCTTCAGCATTCCCACTGGGGCGTACATCAAAGGCGGCCACCACCAGAATATCTCCTGGGATCCAGAAAAATCCCGAGACATGATTCTTTCCATTAGAGGTATCGATCAGCGCACCGCCTTTCGATGCTGCTTGCTCGAGCCCTACCGGCAAAGGCCATGGCTGCCCAGCAACTATGCCTTTTTTGAACACGATACTACCATCGGCATCGACCAGCAGAATAGCGCTAATGTTGAGATTGGCGAAGGTATCATCGGTGTAGTTGGAATCGATATACTCCTGATTAGGCGCCGCCAGGTATTGATAGGTATCATCCCAATGTGCCCAATCAACAGTGATGCTGCCAAGCTGACGGACCTGTTCTTCGAGCAGACTCATCGCGCTGCCGACCTTGGTCAGCATTTTATCCTGCTCCAGCTGGCTATATCCCTCCAGCAGCACCAATCGCCCAGCGACAAACTGTACGGCGAACAAGAGTAACATTCCTGTCGCCACCGCCATCATCACCTTGTATCTCAACCCACTCAAGCGCATCTTCTTTCCTTGACAGAAAACATTTTTATTAACGCCCACTACAGAAGAAAAACTCATAGATAGACGGCAGTTTTTCCTTCAAGTCGTTAGATGCTTGAGATTTCTCTTCACCCTTTCTATCGGCAGCGAAGCGAAAGACCGGAGCCCGGCCGGCTGTTCAGCAGCGCAATTCAGACATTGCCTGCGCAATATGGATACAAGGAGAGGAATTCCTACAGGTCTTTGATATCCGCACGCGCTTGGCAAGAGCCTTCGTCACGATCGAAGGGCTCAAAGTGGAGCCAGCGCATGCGTACAGTGAGCAAATCTTCCGCTGAGGGCCGGAGCAGTGACAGTAGGCGGGCGGATACAGCGCCGTGGCTTTATTTTCCTACCAATTTGGTATGAAATGGGGTTGACCTGACTGACCATAACTAACCCGCAAAGGGACCTAGAGGGGGCCGAATGAAGCAGTCAAGCGCCAAGGCGGCCATCGGCCTGGCCCTGGCGGGTGGTTTGCTAATGCTGGCTGCTCTTCCGAATGAGGTTGCCGGTCAGAGCAACCCCGGGCGCCAAGGAAAGCTGGTCTTCGCCGGCTCCGCGACCTACCCCCGTTCCAGTGGCTCGACCGGCACGACCAGGCGAAAGGCTTCGTCATCGATCTGCAGGAGAGCATGGCACGCCACGCCGGGATCGACGCCGAACACCGGCTGATGGAGTGGGATAGCGCCCTGCAGGAGGTACAAGACGGCAAGGCCGACGCCATTGCGCTGTTCGCCGCCGAAGAACGTGCCCCTTTCCTCGATTTCACCGAGCCCTTTTATTATCTGTTTCACGGCATTTTTTCGCACGACGACGGCGAGCACTTCAGCAGCCTGGCGGCCCTGGAGGGGCACCGAGCCGCCGTGGTCGCCGGCAGCCATGCCGCAGCACGGCTAGCGGAGGAGTACCCCGATATCCCGCTGGTGCCGGTCGCCACCGAGTACGACTGCCTGCGCGCGGTGCAGGCCCGGCAGGCGGAGGCCTGTATCGAGGCCTCGCTCACCTCGATGCGCCATGCCGCTGAAATGAATGTACGCCAGTCGAGCCCCCCTTTCTGGCCGCAACCCTACGTGTTCGGGGTACGCAAGGGGAATACGGCCATGCTGGACTGGCTGGAGCACCAGCTGGCCGTGGTCATGGCCGACGGTACCTTCAACGACATCTACCAGCAGTGGCGACCCGAGCTGGAGTGGCGGAAGCCCAGCATCATCGACAGCTTGCGCACCTTCGCCTGGGTGTTTGCCATTCTACTCCTCATGGCTCTCATGGGCTTTTCATTTTCTTGGTATCTGAAGCGCCAGGTTTCCCTGCGCACGCGCTTGCTCTCGCAGGAACTGAAAGCACGCAGCCGGCTGGAAGAGGAACTGCGCTATCAAGCCGAGCATGACACCCTTACCGGACTTCCCAGTCGCACTACGTTCATCGAGAGCCTGGATCGGCGCCTTCAGGAAGAGCGTGATTGGGACCCAACGGTAATACTCTTGCGTTTGTTGAATATCGACCAACTTACCAGCATGTTCGGTTACCACTTTGGCCACGAAGCTCTGCTCATTGGTTTTTCCAAGCACCTTGAATCGCTGAACTTCGCTCAGGTCGGTCATTTCGGTTCAGGCGTCTTCGCCATTCTGCTCAAGCAGGATATGTGCCATGAAGAGATCGCACTCCTCGTAAATAAATCTCTTACCATAGATACGATCAGTATCGATGTACATGTCGCCATGGGGATCTGTGAGGGTCGAGTCAAGAGAGAAGGACAAACCTCCTCAGAGGCAGAAGAACTGGTACGCCGCGCCATGACGGCCTACTCCTCTGCTACCGAAACCGGCCGGCCGTGGCGCACCTACAATCCCGACCTTGAACCCGATCCCAACGATCTACTGTTACTGCAGGACTTTCGTCGACATGGCACACGAGACATGCACCTGCTGTACCAGCCCAAGCTCGACCTGGCAGGCGGTTATATCAAAGGAGCCGAGGCACTCATTCGTTGGGAGCATCCGCAGCTAGGCAATGTGTCACCCGCACACTTTATTCCTCTGCTGGAGGAGACGGGATTAATTACTCGGCTAACCTACTGGGTCATCGAAGAAGCGATGCATGCAGCCGAACGATGCCGAGCATACGACAAGAATTTTTGTATTAGCGTCAATATCTCTTCTAGAGACTTGATGGAAGGTTCCACGTTGGTCGACTTTATCAAGCAAAGAGAAATTTCTGAACATAAACAGGCACTTTGCCTGGAAATAACCGAAACAGGAGTCATTCAGGACCAGGGACATGCCCAAAAGGTCATTGAAGAGCTTCATGAAGCCAATATCAGCTGTGCAGTGGATGACTTCGGCACAGGCTACGCCTCCTTGTCTTATCTAAGTGCCTTTTCAGTCGATGAGGTCAAGATGGATCGCAGCTTTATCAGCAACATGCTGGAAAACAGGAGGCACCGCACCATTATTTCCTCAACCATTTCTCTGGCTCATGAGCTTGGACTCCAGGTAACGGCGGAAGGGGTGGAAGACACCGCCACGCTTCGCAAGCTGGCCGCGATGGGTTGTGATACGGCCCAAGGCTACGTTATTTCAAAGCCTATCGCCGAACGGGAATTACACCAGCTCATTGGGCGCCGGCATTTCAGCGAAACGCCACCTTAAAAAACTTGAGTTACCGGTGCAGGGCCGAGCTTGCCAACGAAAAATTCACTAAAAGATATTAAATTTCTCTATCAAGCATTCCCTTCCTTGGCTTTCACGCCGTTTGGAGTTCATGCGAACGCTGATAAAGCCGGCGAATACTCTCAATAGCAACCGCCTCATGCTCATCTAATGTCAGCATGATGCCGCCCTTTCCTTCCGGGTCGTGAACTGCATCGGCAAGTTGTTCCGAATACCGTTTGAGAAGATGCTCCAGGTTCATATGAACCATGGCGATCTCAAGCTCGAACTCGGCTTGCAGGGTCTGAAGCCGCTGCGCCTCACCAGAATCGTTGCAAGCCGCGATCTTGGCTGCAAGCGTATTGCCGAGGAAGCGTTCGGTAGCCTTGAGCTTCGGGACGAGATCATCGATCACCTCCCTTGCCGATAGGCTAAAATTGAATTTCGTCATGCTACTTTTCCCAAGAACAGAGGCTCCGTGAGCATTTGTTACCAAAAGCGAGGTTTCACGCTAACACCAACATTACTAAAATAAGATCATCTCAACAATGCCAATACATTGGCCGGGATTACGTTCGCCTGAGCCGCATACTGCTGCCAGCCTGCTGTGGACAGCATCAGATCGATAGCGTCCGGTTCATCGACATGCTCAACGAGGAGGGCGCAGTATCATTGGTAACAGTGAGTGAAGGTGATGTCTGCCTATTGACGGCATCGAAAAAAGATAGAAATTAAAAGAAGGGCTAAAAAGAAGCCAATATTCGTCTAGTGTATTAGAGGTTCAGCATGGCCAAAGTGTAGATCCGCTGGTCACTAATTGCCTTGGCATAGATCTCGTGGAGCCTGGTGTAGTCATCCGGCATCTTTTCGTGCATGCCGGTGGCCTCGAAGCGTGCAAGAGTGTGGCGTGTCTCGCAGACCAGCCGTTCGAGCTCCTCAATGACATGCTGATATTCAGTTGCGGTCATGACAAACTCCATTGCCGCGGATGAGTCGGCGACAATAAAAGACCAGTGGGGCCTCCCTGCATCCAAGGATTACAACTAGAGGGAGACCAGCCATTAGGATATCAAGATAGCTTTATGGCCAACTCTCTTGAAAAAAATTTAGAACTCATTACTTTATCGACAAAGAGTGGATCGTAAAAGGCGATTCTATCCAGTACCTCAGCCTCCTCCCGATCAAAATTGACTTCCGTTCTTGGACCATTATCACTCTTGTTAGGATTGTGATGCTGGCCTGCAATTTCCTTGTGACGGCGCTCAGCCATTGCTTTGTCAGCAAGACTCAGCCCTAACCTCTCTCCTATTGAGCAAGTCAAATCGAAGTCATTGAAATCGCTAGCCGATGCCCACACATACTCCTTCCCTACATCTTGATAGATTGCTTCAGCTTGCAATTGCCGATAAAACGAATCCAACACACCCCAATAACACAGCTGATAATCAGTCAACCCGGCCGGCTTGAATATAGGAAGACTTCCAGGGTAGGACGGATCAGAAGAAAAATGCTGACCCATTTTGGTTCGCATGGGGAAACTTCCACGCTTATACAAGCTACCAGCAACTTTTCTAAATTCACGATTGAGAAAAATCAACTTAGGAAAGAAGCCCATCCTAGCCAAGGGAATAAAAAAACCCTTGCCGAAAACATTGCTCGTCTCAACATAGTTCTTCTCCTTATAACCTTCCACTGTTTTTATTTTATTTTTCAAGAAGGCGACGGCATGGCGAGGATCCTTTTTTACATCAGGAAGCGCTCTTGCATAATTGGGTTCTGGCTCATGCTCACTACGTGTATCGGCAAAAATCTTGAACACTTCCGTCAACATGGTGGTTCCAGTCCGCCCATGCGTTATAGTGAAAATCACATTCTTGTCTTGGAAGTTCATACGTCAGACCCATCAATCTTTTTTACCGGTTTTGCTGGACGGCCCGCAACGATCGTATTAGCCGGTACATCTCTGGTCACCAGACTGCCAGCAGCTACAACTGCGTTCTCACCGATATGGACCGGCCCCAGCACTGTCACATCGGAACCCAACCAAACGCCCCTTTCCAGCACAATATCCCGGCCGCTATCGGGAACGGCCTTCAACCGCCTCATACCGGTTTCCCTGTAGTCATGTGTTCCTGTCAGGAGCATGCAACGATGTCCGAAAAAACAGTCCTCCTTGATGGTGACATGCCCCGAACGCGTGTTTATCAGGAGATCATTAATGGGTATCGTAGCCCTATCAATATGCAAGCGGTTACGATCCCCCCAGACCTTCGGATGACTCATGTCCAAAACGGAAATGTAGGGCATGAGCAGCTTGGCCAAGGCCTCGAGCTCTTTTTTCTTTGCTGTTCGCAACAGAGTGAGAAACTGGCTTTCTCCGCTCGTATCCTCTTGGGCCGTGCTCTCGACAGCCTCGCGGCTTGCAGTCTCGTTCTGAATCTTAAGCATCGAAGGTTACCTCAGCAGATCATCCAGCATCGACGATATTGAGTCATCACCCTTTCCCTTGGCATCCGCTTCGGAGAAGTTGTCGGCCATATCAAGCCCTTCCTCTAGAGGGTTTAATTTTTTTCTTATCCCCATAGCCTGCAAGTAATTTGATGCGTAAATTTCATCAAACCTTCTCAATGTTACATAAGCCATGTCACGTATAGAAAAAACTGTGTGCAAAAGGAAAGCAAGCTTCTTGAGCTGTGCCTCCTGCATCACGTCCATGCGCTCGTGACTTGGCAGAAACAGAGCATCAGCCGCCACCAACTCCGTCGCCTGTCGCTGCTCCGAAGGTACGTCGTCGGGCAGGTAACAGCTATACTGCATATCGTTGAAGCGGTAGAAACGGAACCCGTGACGCGCCATCCAATGCTGCGCTTCAGCGAGATTGGGTTGGCGCTTGTGAGTAGGCTGAAACGCGATACGCACTTGGATCAATAGCGTGTCTTTCAAGGCGTTTTCGCCATTCTCCAAGACAGCCATTGCATCGTTAAGATCGTCCAGAATCAGCCAATCCAGACTTTCCAAGCCTTCAATGCTATCAAGCGCAATGGTATTGATAGGCAGTGTGGCGAGCACTTGTGCGCCTTGGCGCTTGCCTTCCGGTAGTTGCTCTGGTGGCAGTGGCGCCAGCGTACTGCTCATCTCGGGGTCCAGGCAAGCATACAGCGTAGCTGGCTGACCATCACCCAACACCGCATGAGGGAATAGTTGTACGTCATCGCTACCTTCAAAGCGACTGGGATTTTCGACACGGCTGCCAGGGTCGAAAGCCACGACACCGAAAGCTTTCAGCGACAACAGCTCCTTGAACCCACTCTGCTGTAACAATTTGGCGCTATTATCGATAGCAATAATCTTGCCAGTCAATTGCCAATTGAATCCAGCTTTACTGGCATTTGGAGTACAAACGATATCGATAGGTTGGCTCTCATCTTCGAACCAAGCCTTGCCATCTTTATCAAACGTAAGCGCAGCTGGTGCCTTACCTTCACAATAGCGCTGCCAAATGGCACGTATAGCGGTAGCAAAATGCTTGGCAAATCGTGGAGCATCACACACTGGAGATTGGAGCAACACATCACGTAAATGCTGGCGAATGGTACTCAGGCTATCAAGATCAGATGCCAGCTCCAATACGCGTTCGCGGTACTCATTCCAGCTATTCACTACCAGCTCAGGCATACCGGCATTCACTAAGTGAGTAGCACTATGGCGACCAGCAAAGGTTGGCCCAGGCAGAGATACCACTGGCACTCCCATAAGGAATGCCTCGCAGGTAGACAGCCCTCCTGAGTAAGGCCATGGGTCAAGAGCTATATCAACTCGGTTATATGATTTCAGCAGTTCCAAATTGGGAGATGGGCCTTCAATAATCAAGCGATCAGCTTCCACCCCATGCCCTGCCATTATTTCACGCACACGCTGACAGAGCTCCTCACTATTGTACTGCAAACTCTTGAGAAAAAGTCGGGATTTTGGCAGCTCTCGCATAATACCAGCCCAATGCGACAGAACCACCTCATTTATCTTGGTTGCGTTATTAAAACAACCAAATGTAACATAGCCATTTTTAAATGCTGGAGCTCACTCACCTCTGGAGCATATTCCTGAGGCGTATAGCAGATATAATCATCTGGAAGCCGAATCAGTTTTTCCACATAATCCTGATCAACCCCTCTAGGTGATTCTATAGAGTCACTGATCAAGTAGTCCATGGCCTCAATGCCCGTGGTATTGATCAGCCCACCTACCCATTTGACCAACAGCGGCGCAGGCTCCATAGCCATGGCAAGCATGCGATTGCCACTATTGTGCCCAGCCAGATCAAATAGAATGTCTACTTTATGATCACGCACTTGCTGAGCAAAGCGGGCGTCATCCAAATGCTCAACGGACATCCAATTGGCTGCCAGAGTCTTGAATCGACTGGTAACGAAATCCTCATGATTAGTTGTACTATAAAAATACAACTCAACGTCATAATTCGCCAATTCCTCAAGCACGGCAACAGTCATACGCCCGACCGGATGATTGCGAAAGCCACTTGAAATCAGGCCTATTCGCAAGCATTTTTCTGGACTGACATTGTCATGACAAGGCCGGACCGGCGTTTCTTTGGGAGCAAACTTCTGGTTCCATTGTCTCGCTATAGCCAAAATATCATCCTGGCTATAGCCGGGATGGTAATGAGCGGTAGTCAGCAAATTGGAAAAAGGATGCGTCGTAGCGCCATCAGAATTATCCAATGCTTTTCTATACGCAATTACAGCTTCATCAAGGCGACCAAGAGCCTGTAAAGTATTACCGTAATTATTCCAAAGAGTGGACAAGCCAGGCTGGAGACGAAGCCCCTCTTCATAGGCTTCCAAGGCTTCGGCGTGTCGATGTAGCTCTTTCAGCACCGCTCCTTTCAGAGAAAGGCTTTCTGCACTCCTTTTACTTTCAAGCGCAGAGTTTACATGCTCAAGCGCCTCAGTATGGTTGTTTTTATTAAACAAGAGGTAAGCCATTGCATGATGTGCAGCGCCAAATTTCGGGCTCAATTCCAAAGCCTTTTGCAGAAGAGATTCTGCCTTTTCCCGCTCTCCTAGATGATAAACAGCAGCTGCAAACTTACGGTAGAACTCCGGATTCAAGCCATCCATATCTATAGCCTTAGAGATGGCTTCCGAAGCCTTGAGATATTCCTGTTGAGCAAGCCAGGCATCCGCCAGTGCTTCCCAAGCGCTGGAGTCGCCGGGGTACTGCCTTACCTTCGCCTCGGCTTCAGCAAGTGTTTTATTAGCCGCAGCCGGGTTTTGGTCAGCATGACGACGGTTTGTAAAGCGGCGCTTTGGCTTGCTCATGGTCTACCCGTGCTTATGGATACTAAGGTCAATACCTCGAGTCTATCAGGGCTGGAGCGGCTCTAAGCGTCAAAAAAGGCATGGAGTCGCACGCTTATGCAAGCTCGTGGCCGCCTCACAGGCGCAGGACAAATTCATCACAAGTGAAGCTGTATGTGCAGGGAGCTCAGGATTCCCCCAACAGCCATTCCGGACTCGCCGCATAAGCCTCTGCCACACGAGAAAAAGGCAGAGCCTCGGGTGGCTCTGCCTTCGGATAGCTGCTGCGTAGCGCCTGACACAGCTCTAGCTTGAAGCTGGCCAGGCGCTTCCCGGGATTAACCCAGCAGGGACAGGACGTTCTGCGGAACCTGGTTGGCCTGGGCCAGAACAGAGGTACCAGCCTGCTGCAGGATCTGCGCACGGGTCATGTTGGAGACTTCGACCGCATAGTCGGCGTCTTCGATACGTGAGCGAGCCGCAGAGAGGTTGGTCTGGTTGGTCTGCAGGTTGGTGATGGCCGACTCGAAGCGGTTCTGGATCGCACCCAGGTCGGAGCGAAGCTCATCCACCTGCTTCAGTGCTGCATCAAGCTGCGCCATGGGGTTGGCAGTAGCCTTGCTCAACAGATCATTGGCACTGAGTTTCGTTGCATCAACCGTAAATGCAGCCGTATCGGCGGCTGTAGTGGTATCAGCATCTGCCGGCTCCAATGCAATCTGGAAGCTAGCGCCACCTGCAGCTTGGATTGCCTCGACATCAAAACCTTGCAGCTCCAGCGCTGTCAACTCCGAAGCATTGGTCGTCTCAATGGTGACAGTCGCAAACCAGTTGCCGTTTGCATCCACCTGAGCCGCGGTGGCAACGCTGATGGCGCCATCACTGATGCCAAGCTGGTTGCCCAGGTCAGTTGCATTGAGCGCAACAGTCGTAGTGGTGATCTGTGTCGTGTCACCGAAGGCTTTCTGGAAGGCAGCAGTTGCTGTAGCACCACCAGCCCCAGAAAGCTCAGTCAGATCGCCTTGCGCGCCGTTGACGTTGAAGCTGGCCAGGTTGAGAGTGCCAGCAGTGATTTTCTGCAGGCTGACATTGATGGATTCACCATCGTTGGCACCCACCTGGATGGTGAGCTGAGTGTCTTCAGCCAGCACCTTCACGCCGTTGAAGTCGGTCTGCTCGGAGATACGGTTGATTTCAGACAGACGCTGGTCGATTTCAGCCTGGATAGATGCCAAGTCATCGGAAGAGTTGGTGCCGTTCTGAGCCTGAACGGTCAGCTCACGGATGCGCTGCAGGTTGTCGTTGACCTGGTTCAGGGCACCTTCGGCAGTCTGCGCGACGGAGATACCGTCGTTGGCATTACGCTGTGCCTGGGCCAGACCGGTGATCTGGCTGCTCATACGGTTGGCGATGGCCTGACCGGCGGCGTCGTCCTTGGCACTGTTGATACGCAGGCCGGAGGAGAGACGCTCCATGGCGGTAGACAGGGAGTTCTGCGACTTGGTCAGGTTCGCCTGACCGATCATTGCAGTAATGTTGGTATTGATCACTGACATGGTGTCATTCCTTCTTGCGTTGAGGGCTCCATTGGCGGGCCCACTGAACCTTCATTCCTGGCCCAGCATCTCGGGCCTACCTCAACGGCGCCGTTGGCCGTTACCCTGTTTAACGGCACCTGTCGGCAGGACTTTAGGGGGAAAGAAAAAAAATTTTCGCTCACGTGTTGACGCATCGTGCCACGAGCCAGATTCAGCGCTGGCGCAGCAGCTCCAGAACCAGTTCCGGCTGACGGTTCGCCTGGGCCAGAATGGCGAAGCCCACCTGCTGCAGGATCTGGGCGCGTACCAGATTGGAAACTTCCCTGGCGTAATCGGCATCCATGATGCGCGAGCGGGCTGCGCTGAGATTGGTAACGGAGGAGTGAATATTGTCGATCACCGCTTCGAAGCGGTTATGCAGCGCGCCAAGCTGGCTGCGCTGACGGTCGACTCGCTTGAGTGCTTCGTCGAGGGCATCCAGCGGCGATTCGGTGGTAGTACTGCTGCCGTCATCCACGACCCGAAATCCACCCAGGCCCAGGGAATGGCGATCGACAACCTGGAGGGAAATGGCGATCGTCTCACCATCATTGGCGCCCACCTGTATATGCAGGCTGCGGTTCTCGCCTAGCACTGAAACACCGTTGAAGCCGGTTTGCTGCCCGACACGATCTATCTCGTCGAGGCGCTGGTCTATCTCAGCCTGAATCGCGGCGAGATCGGAAGGGCTCAAGGTGTCGTTACCGGCTTGCACGGTGAGTTCGCGGATGCGCTGAAGGTTGTCGTTGACCTGATTGAGCGCGCCTTCGGCGGTTTGTACCAGCGAGATACCATCGCTGGCATTGCGTGCCGCCTGGTTGAGTCCGCGGATTTGTGCGGTCATGCGGTTGGCAATGGCCTGCCCCGCCGGGTCGTCCTTGGCGCTGTTGATGCGCAGGCCCGAAGAGAGACGCTGCATGGCGCTCTGCATGGCCTTCTGGCTGCCGCGCAGGTTGGCTTGCACGATCATCGAGAGAATATTGGTATTGATAACGGCCACGCAAATGCCCTCCGCCGGGCAATATGCACCGGTGGAGGGGTTATCGGCTTCGATGAATAAGACTTTAACCCGGTGGCGCTAGCTTCGTAGCACTACACCAACCGGCTGCGTCAGCCCTGCCAACCATTCAAATAAAAACCGCCCACTATGGGGCGGCTGAATACTCGACAGTTGACGATCACTTTCGCCCAAGCTGAGCGTTCATCATCTCGAACTGTTGGAAGAGATAGTCGCTGGTCTGGTTCATCTGAGCGATCATGCCATCGAGCTGCCCGAACTGGGTGCGATAACGGGCGATGGTAGCGTCGATGCTCTGCTCCATGCGCGCGTAGCGCTCGTTGAGGCTTTCGATACGGCTCTCGGCGCCGCTGATGGCACCGCCCAAAGCGCCGTTATTGCCGTTCAGCTGGGTAATGGCTTCGCTCAGTTGGCCTGCCAGGCCGCCCGTGGCAGTGTCGCCGGCAAAGAAGGCACTTAAGGCATCCTGGTCGTTGGCGATCACGTCGTCCAGGCGCTGCTGATCGATCTCCAACGTGCCGTCGAGCTTCAACGAAATGCCGATGTCGCTGAGCATGGCAAAGCCACCCTCTTCCGCCGCCACACCACCGGCCAATACGCTACGTAACTGCGATTCGATGCTGCGCACTGCGCTATCACCCAGCAGATCGCCTGCGGTTTCGCTATCACCGGTGAAAGCGGTCAGCTTGCCAATGGTGCCCTTCAACGCATTGAAGGCCTCGACGAAACCGGTGATCGCCTCGCGCACCGCGCGCGTATTCTGCTCGACCTTGACGGTGCTGCTGCCCTCACCGGTCAGGTTGAGCGTGACGCCCTGGATGGCTCCCTCCACCTGATTGGAAGGACTACTGATCGCGATACCGTTGACGGTAAGCTCGGCATCCTTACCGACATTTTCAACGGCAGTGGCTGTGGTGCTGAAGCTGACGCCTGCCTCCAGATCGACGCCGGACCAGTCCATTCCGGTGATCGATGCTTCCTCACCCGTATCGGTGGACATCAACGCCAACCGGTAGCCATCTCCATCATTGACGATCGAAGCGGTAACGCCGGCTTGCTCGGCGTTGATCGCATCGCGAATGTCCGCCAGCGTGGCGTTGTCGTCGATACTGATCGGCACGCTCTCCCCATCTCCGCCATTGGCATGGGCGAACTGCAACTGCAACGTCCCGCCGCCGCTCACTACGGAATCATCGAGCGTTTCGATTCCTTCCAGGCGCGCCGTAGCATAGCTGCCGGCAGAAGCCAGGGTCTCGACTTCGACCTCGTAGCGCCCAAGGCTCGCGTCAGCGCCGGCAGCGGCCTGTATGGCCTCACCAGTAGTGGAGGTAGAAAGGCTCTGGTAGAGCGAGGCATCGTTGAGCGCATTGGCCGCGGTCTGAAAAGCGGAGAGCGCCCCCTTGAGCTCACCGTAGGCGGAAATCTTGACCTGCTGGGTCTTGATCTGGCTCTCGATGGGTTTGAGCTTGCCGCGCTCGGCGGCATTGAGTTGATCGAGAAGCCCGTTGAGATCGAGCCCGGAGCCGATGCCGAGCGATGAGATACTAGCCATGAGGAACTGCCCTGTGTCGGTGTATTTGCCTCCTGATACCACTCTTACTCGGCAGCCAATCAAATAACTTTAGGCCTTGGAGAAAAAAATGGTGGAGTTTCATGGCCGCGTCCCTGCAGCCAGCCTGCTTCTGCCGCACCTAACCTAAGTGCAGGCCAGGCGACGCTCAGTTAGCTTGAACCCACCCACCGCTTCGGCCAGGCGATCGGCCTGTTCCTTGAGCTGCTCGGCGGCGACGGTGGATTCTTCCACCAGGGCGGCGTTCTGCTGCGTCATGCGGTCCAACTCCGCTACGGCGATGTTGACCTGGCCGATGCCGTCGCTCTGCTCACCCGCCGCTGAGCTGATCTCACCCAATACCTTGGCCACGCGACCGACACCGGCGACGAGCTCTTCCATGGTGGCGCCGGCACGTTGCACCAGCTCGGTCCCCGAGGCCACCTTCTGGCCGGACGCTTCGATCAGTCCGCGAATTTCGCGCGAGGCTTCGGCGCTGCGCGTCGCCAGTTGACGTACCTCGCCGGCCACCACGGCAAACCCCCTGCCCTGCTCGCCGGCCCGGGCCGCCTCTACCGACGCGTTGAGTGCCAGCAGGTTGGTCTGGAAGGCAATGCCATCCATCACCTTGACGATGTTGCCGATACGTTCGGATGAGGTCGTGATTTCCTGCATGGTGGCAACCACTTGCCCCACCACTTCACCTCCTCTAGCAGCGACATCGGAGGCAGATTGCGACAGCTCACTGGCGTGCCGAGCCGAATCTGCGGTGTGCTCGACGGTACTGGTGATCTGTTCTATCGAGGCCGAACTCTGCTGCAGGCTGGAAGCGGCATTTTCCGTACGCCGGGAAAGGTCCTGTCCGCCGGTGGCGATCTCGCCTGCAGCCACCGTGACCGACTCACTGGCATCACGAATCGTGAGCATGACATCTTCGATACGCGACACGAACCGATTGAAGGCTGCCGCGATCTGCGCCACTTCGTCGTGACCGTCCTCCGGCAAGCGCTGGGTGAGATCGCCTGCGCCGCTGGCGATGTCGGTCATGGCATCGCGCACCGTCTGCAGGCGGCGGAACATGAGCTTGAGCAGGGTTCCCAGCACTACGAAGGTGCCGAGCACCACTAGCACCAGAGTCACGGCCGAGCTACCCAGCACTGCACGCAGCCCGGCGGTAGCCTCGCGTTCGTCCAGCGCGATGACCAGTTGCCAGTCGGTACCAACGATTAACATGCCGCGCAACCGCTTGTCACCGCCCTTCAGGGCCAGGCGCAGCGGACGCTCGGCCCCGATGGCCGAAGCGAAGATATTGCCATTGAAGGCGTCGCTGAGACGAGAGGCCGGCTCCAGGGTCAGCTCGGCGTCAGGATGGGCTACCAGGGTGCCGTCGGCAGTAACCAGGAAGGCGAAGCTGGCCGGCGTGGGGGCGATGGCGTCGACGATGGAGACCACCTTGTCGATGGCTATATCGCCACCGGCCACGGCCGCCAGGCGACCGTTACGGTAAAACGGCGTGGCGATGGTGACGATCAGGCCACCGGTACTGGCATCCACGTAGGGTTCAGTGATAACGGTGGATTCCTCCGCCACCGCCTTCTGATACCAAGGGCGCTCGCGGGGATCGTAGTCGGCCGGCGGCTCCCAGCCGTCGGAGAAGATACCACTGCCATCGCTGGGATCGGCCAGGTAGGCGGTAATGAAGCCGCCGGCGGTGGCCGCCTGGCGCAGTTCCGGCAACGGGTCGCCGCTCTGTACGGCGGGCTCCAGTGCCTCGAGCATGCTGGCGCGAGCCTGCAGCCACTCGCCGATGGCCAGTGCGTTACCCCGCGCCTCAGCCGCCAGGTTCTGCTCCACCTGGCGGTTGTTATGGTGCTGGAATGTGAAGTAGCTGATGGCGGCGTTGATGAGCAACGCCACGGCAATGACCGACGCCGTAGCCAACAGAAGTCGGAATCGAAGGGAAGAAAGCATGAGGTTCTCACGATAAGCTGGATGCAGATCCGAGCACGTCCTGTGCCTCGGGCTGCATGGCTTATCGACCGCTGGAACCAAGACTTTAGTTATAATTAGCGCGCGTGAATGATGACCTCGACGCGACGGTTCTGTGCCCGCCCCTCTCCAGTGTCGTTACTCGCCAGTGGCCGTGTATCGGCCAGACCCACTGCACGCAGGCGTTGCGAATCCACACCTGAGCGCTCTAGCGCGTGAACGACGGCAATTGCCCGCGCACTGGAGAGCACCCAGTTGGAAGGAAACTCGTTGGTCTGAATAGGCCGGTCATCGGTATGCCCCTCCACGGCTACCTCGCCTTCGTGCCGCTGGATCACTTCCACCAGGCGCTGGATAAGTGACTCGCCATCCTCGGTGAGGTCGGCGGTGGCGGTGGGGAAGAGCCAGCGATCCTCCACCCGCAGCTTGATCCCCTCGGCGACGCGCGATACCTCGACGCCCTCCAGGTCGGCCAGGTAGGGTGCCTCTTCGAGACGCTCGCTCAATGCCTGGCTCAGCGCCGCCGAACTCGCCACGGCCTCGGCGTCAAGCTCGCGTACGGCGGCTGGAGGGCGATCCGTCAGCACCAGCACAAAATCGGCCATGGGCATTGGTATTTCACCGTTGGATGTCACTAGCGGCCGAGGCAATGCCAGTGGTGGTGGCGTGCGCCGTTCCAGCAAGGCCAGAGGCGTGGGGGCGACAAAGGCCACTGCCTCACTCGGTGCGGACGGCACGAGCGGGTCACTACGGCGCGGCAGACCCGCCACACCCAGCGCTGCGGAAACGGCCGCTCGATTCAGCTGTCCGGGGGTCGGACGCGGCTCGGCTACCGCAGGCAACATTTGAGCCATTTCGCTGGGCAGCGGCACGGCGAAGGGCACGCGCGCGGTAGGTGGCGCGGCCTCACTGTCAGAGCGCCCGAAGCTGGAAAGCGTAAAGATGAGTACCATGAGAGCGACCAGCAGGGTCATGATATCCAGGTAGCCGATCATCCAGGTGCTGGCCTGTTCCTGATCGTGATGGGTCGGCATCAGCGACTCATGGCGCATGGGGCCACGATGATCGCCACTGCTGGCGTGAAGAGGGCTCATCGAAACGGCTGCTGGTCCGGACAAACACCTAGCCTAATGGATCGCGCCCCTGGGTGAAGCCAAGAAAAGCGTTAGACAAAGCTGGCTCTTCGGCGCCAGGCCACGGCGTTCAGGCGTCCTGCGGCGTGACATCGCTCCGGGAGTCCAGATAGCGACTGGCGAAGACATCAGCCGGTACCGGCTGGCCGGTCAGGTATCCCTGGATCAGCTCAACGCCATGGCGAGCCAGTATCTCGCGCTGAGCCTCGGTCTCGACGCCAACGGCAGCAAGGCGCAACTCCATTTCACGAGCCATTCCCGCTACCGCGGCCACGATGGCCGCGCTGCCCCGCTGGCCGCTGTCCAGGCGCTGCACGAAACGCCGGTCGATCTTGAGCATGCTGACGGGCAGTTCCTGGAGATAGCCGAGAGAGGCATAGCCAGTACCGAAGTCATTGATCGCGACCAAACCGCCCAGACGCCGCAACCGCTTGAGCACCACGGCTGCCTGATGGGGCTTGTCGAGCAGGGTGCGCTCGCTGATCTCGAAGCCCAGCAGGCCCGGCTGCAGTTTGTGCTCTTTCAGCTTGGTGGCCACGCGCACCGGTAGGTCATGCTGCCAGAACTGGCGTGCAGAGAGGTTGATGCTGATGGGTACCGGCCCGGCCCCTACGGCACCCCAGGCCGCAAGTTGCCCGCAGATCTGCTCGAGGATGAATTCATCCAGCTGTGGCAGCAGGCCCGCACGCTCGGCCAACGTCACGACATCGGCCGGCGGCACGCTGCCCAGCAGAGGGTGATGCCAGCGAAGCAGCGCCTCGGCGCCATACAGCCGCTCACCTTCACGTTCGAAGACGGGCTGATAGTGCAGCTGCAAACCTTCACCACTGATGAAAGCATCACGCAAGGCGGTTTCCAGCGCCCGCTGACGGTCCTCCTGAAGGTTCATTTCGTTGCGATAGAGACGATAGCCGTTGCGCCCTTCCTGCTTCGCGCGATACATGGCGACATCGGCATTGTGTACCAGCGACTCCGCCGTCGAGGCATCGTCCGGATAGAGGCTGATGCCCAGACTACAGCCGAGGCGGAACTCCTGCCCCTCGATCACGCAGGGTTCGCGAACGGCCTCCACCAGCCGTCGAGCGATCCGGGTGATCTCGTCGACCTCCTCCAGGTCGGGAAGCAGTACGAGAAACTCATCGCCGCCCAGGCGGGCGAGAGTATCGTCCTCACGCAGGCGCAGCTGCAGCCTCTCGGCCATCATCACCAGCAGTTCGTCGCCGAAGGCATGGCCCAGCGCGTCGTTGACCTCCTTGAAATGATCCAGGTCGACGAAAATGACCGCCAGCCGGGTCTGGTTTCGATGAGCGTGGCGTATCGCCAGTTCCAGGCGATCTTCCAACAGGCGACGGTTGGGCAGCCCGGTGAGGGCATCATAATAGGCCAGCTTGCGGATACGCTCTTCGTTCTCGCGCAGGTGCGTGATGTCACTGAACAGCGCCGCGTAATGGGTCACCGCACCGCTTTCATCGCTGATCGCAGTGATCGTCAACAGCTCCAGGAAGAGTTCGCCGCTCTTGCGCCGGTTCCAGATCTCGCCACGCCAGTAGCCGCTGCGCTTCAGGCTATCCCACATCTGGCGATAGAAAGCGGCATCGTGACGCCCCGACGAGAGAATCTCGGGCGTCTTGCCGATCACCTCTTCCGCGGTATACCCGGTCATATGGGTGAAGGCACGATTGACGAACTCGATGCGGTTACTGGGATCGGTGATGATGATGCCATCCAGCGATGCATCGATGATCCGCTCGGCCAACTGCAGGTTCTCTCGCGACTGGGCGAGAGCGCGATCGCGCTGCTCCAGGGCATTGCGCAGATCCTGCATGTAAAGATGCTCGGCCCCGGCCAGCATGTCGCGAAAACCCAGCAACCCGATCACCTCATCGACCTCATCTAGCACCGCCAGATGGCGCACACGGTGATTCATCAGCAGGTCCCGCGCGGCAATCAGGGTGTCATTCTGATGCACCGTCAGCAGAGGACGACTGGCCAGTCCCTCGATGGGCATATTGCCAGGGTGTCGCGCCACGAAACGAACCAGATCGCGCTCGGTCAGGATGCCCAGCTCACCATCGGCACACTTGACCACCACGGCATCGCATTCCGACAGCCGCATCGAGCGCGCGGCCTGCGCCAGCAATTGCGTTCCCTCCAGCACCAAGGCTCGCTGACGCATGGCAGCCTGCACCTCGCGCAGCCGAAGGTAGGGTTCGAGCCCCTGGTTCAAGGCGACGTCGGTCTGCGACAAAATACCAACCGGCGTGCCGCCATCGTCGACGACGAGGAAATGCCGGCGCCGCTCGGCGCCGAAGCGCAGCGCCGCCTCGCTGATGGTAGTGGTGCGGTGCAGACTGGCGACCGGCTGGCTCATGGCCTGGGAGATTGGCAGACGCCCAGCATCGGGGTCGGAGAAATTGACGGCAAGTGCATCGCGCTCGGTCCATATCCCCAGCGGTTGCCCCGCTTTGACCACGATGACCGAACTGCATTGGCGCGCCGCCATGCGCTCAGCGGCCATCCATAGTGGCGTATCGGGCTCACATGTCAGCAGCCCAGTCTGCATGATGCGTTCGATAGGTAGCTCTTGGCTCATGGCGCCTCGCTGGCTGGACACGGCTGCTTGAGCCTCGGATGCACCGAGCCCAAGAGCAACCCGCTTGCCTCCTTGCCCCGCTCAAGCTCCTTGCCCGTTCAGGATCGAACTCTCGAAATGTAGCCAATCCGTAACCGCATTTTATCCTCTTGATCTAACTTTGCATCAACGTGAGGGAAAAAAAGATAGGCGGGAGACTAAAGATATCGAAACGTCGGCCGATAGCCTTCGTGGGAGAGGCTGTCCGGCTGACAGCCTTGGGGAGGATGCTGGGTACCAATAAGGAAAACGCACTATGTCTTCGCCACTGACAGATGCCACCAATACCTTGAGCACATCGGCGTTGCACGACCTGACGCCGCGTCAGCGCAAGGAAGCCGTGCTTTCCTCGCTGCCTACCGCCGGCAGCATGCTGGCCCAGGCCACGAGCCATGGTCAGTCACCAAGCCAGGCCGACCTGGTAGAGCCGATACAGAGAATCAATGAAGTCTTGCGCCAGTATGGTGTGGAATTCGAACTCAACGACCCATCCCGGATCGTTACTCGCATCGTGGATCGGGAAACGGGCGACGTACTGCGCCAGATTCCCGCCGAGGAAGTGCTCGCCATCGCGGAGAGGCTGAATGAACTGCAAGGCAGCTTGATCAGCCTGAAGGTGTGATGATCAGACCTGCATGTTCATGACATCTCGATAGGCGCTTACCAGGCGATTCCTGACTTGCAAACCCATCTGGAACGCCACGCTGGCCTTCTGCATGTCGACCATGACGTCGTTGAGTTCGACATTGGGATCACCCGCCTGGAAGGCCATGGACTTGGCTGCGGATGCCTGCTGCAGGCGATTGATACGCTGTATCGAGGCCTGTAGCTCGCCGGCGAAGCCGCCTTGCCCCACCTGCGTGGAAACCTGCTGCCCCTTGCCGACCTGACTGCCCGCCTGGGCAGCCAGGGTCTGCATCTGTGCCAGTGCCGACTGGATGGCGGGTGAACTCATGATTCGTGCCCCTTTGGCGACTTCGTTTTACATACTTCATTATGCGTATGGCTCGCCGCATGAGGCCCGACAAAGCGGGGCTCCGGCGAATGTAGAGCAAGGCTAACAGCTTACACGCACTTACCAAACCACCAAATGGAAGGTAAAAGCAGGGCTTTTCCCGCCTTTGGACTGGATGGCGGCTCGCATAATAGCGTTCATCACAGTTGCGCCCCCTGCGGGCAGCCAGAACGCGGTGAACGGATGCAGTCGATGCCATCTTCCAGCAACATCTTCCATGCGGCCAGCGGCGCCCTCCTGCGGGGGGACGCATGAGCAACGGCGCCACGACGCAGGAGCGTCAGGACTCCACCAACAGCGCGTCTTCCGCGGCCCTGTTCGAGCGACTCCAGCAGCAGCTCCGCGGCAACCCGCTGATCGCCATTCTGATCGGTGGCGCCGCCATGATCGCGATCGTGGTGGCCTTGCTGATGTGGGCGCGTGCCCCCGAGTACCGCGTCCTTTACAGCAACCTCACCGAAGCCGACGGCGGTCGCATCATCAGCGAACTGGAGAGCCGGGGCGTGCCCTACCGCTTCAGCGAGGGCGGTACCGCACTACTGGTACCAGGCGATGCCGTGCATAGCCTGCGCCTGCAATTGGCCGAGCAGGGCCTGCCGCGCGGCGGCAACGTCGGCTTCGAGGTAATGGATAACCAAGCCTTCGGCGTCAGCCAGTTCGCCGAGCAGGTCAACTTCCAGCGCGGCCTCGAAGGAGAGCTGTCACGCTCCATCGAATCCCTGGGCCCGGTATCACGCGCCCGGGTGCACCTGGCCATGGCGCGCTCCTCGGTTTTCGTGCGCGACCGCGAGCCCGCCAAGGCGTCGATCATCGTCACCCTGGAGCCCGGCCGGGTCATCGGCGATGGCCAAGTCGCCGCCATCGTGCACATGGTTTCCAGCAGCGTGCCGGACCTGTCCGCCGAGAACGTCACCGTGGTCGACCAGAACGGTCGCATGCTGTCACAGCCCAACTCACAGGGACGCGGGCTGGACGCCACTCAACTCGACTATATCGCCGAGGTCGAGCGCTCCTTCCAGCAACGCATCGAGAACATTCTGGCTCCGATCCTCGGCCGCGAGAACATTAGCGCCCAGGTGGCCGCTCAGATCGACTTCTCCCGCCGCGAGGAGACCTCCGAGCGCTTCGGCCCCAACCAGCCGCCCAACGAAGCGGCCGTGCGTAGCCGTCAGTCGAGCCTTTCCTATAACGGCGGCGACGATCTGGCCCTGGGCATCCCCGGCGCATTGAGCAACACTCCGCCGGGCGTCGCGCCCTCCCCCATCGAGCTGCCTACCGACGAGGAAGGCGAGCTGACCGAAGAGGCTCAACAGAGCCTGCAGGCGCTCAACAACCTGCGCCAGGACGATGTCGTCAACTATGAGGTCGACCGCAACATACAGCACATTCAGCACCGCCAGGGCCAGGTGACGCGCCTGACCGCCGCGGTCGTGGTCGATTATCGCGAGGAACGCAACGAAGAGGGCGAGTGGCAGCGCGTCCCGCTTAGCGCGACCGAGATTGCCCAGATCGAGCGGCTGGTGCGCCAAGCGATTGGCTTCTCGCAGGCGCGCGGCGACGAGATAGAGGTCGTCAACAGTCCGTTCAGCCGTGCAGTCGACGAAACCGAAGAGCTCGAATGGTGGCAGTCACCGGAGATCCATCAGTTGGCGCTCACCATTGGCCGCTACCTGCTGGTGGCACTGGGTATCCTGCTGGGTTACCTGCTCGTCCTGCGCCCGTTGATCAAGCGCCACACCGAGCGCCCCGTGCTGGCCGCAGCACCCGGTACCGGCCTGCAGGTCCGCGTGGGTGACGACAACGAACCGACCGAGGGTGAACTACAAGCGGCCGGTGGTGAAGACGACGAACTGCGTCCGTACCAGAAGCCGAAGCGCAAACGCCGCTCCTCCGCTTACGAAGATCATCTCGCCGACCTGCGCGAGATGGCCCAGGAGGATCCACGCATGATCGCCATGATCGTCCGCAACTGGATGACCAAGAATGAGTAGCGCCAAGACCATGAGCGGCCTGCGCCGCAGCGCCATCCTGATGCTGGCTCTCGACGAAGACAGCGCGGCCGAGGTGTTCAAGTATCTGGGGCCCTCGGAGATCCAGCAGTTGAGTATGGAAATGTCCGAGATGGCCCAGGTATCTCACGAGGACATGCAGCAGGTACTGCTGGAGTTCCATCGCGAGACCGAGGAGTACATCGCGCTGAACCTCAATTCCAGCGAGCACATCCGTTCGGTGCTGACCAAGGCGCTGGGCAGCGAGCGCGCCACCAGCCTGATCGAGGACATCCTGGAGAGCAAGGGCAGCAGCAGCGGCATCGACTCGCTGAACCTGATGGAAGCCTCCATGGTGGCCGAGCTGATCCGCGACGAGCATCCGCAGATCATTGCCACCATCCTGGTTCACCTGGAGCGCCACCAGGCCGCGGATATCCTGGAGCAGTTCACCGACAAGCTGCGCAACGACGTGGTACTGCGCATCGCAACCTTCAGCGGCGTGCAGCCAGCCGCCCTGCAGGAACTCACTGAGGTACTCTCCGGCATGCTCGATGGCCAGAACCTCAAGCGCAGCAAGATGGGTGGCGTAAGAACCGCCGCCGAGATTCTCAACTTGATGAACTCCTCCCTCGAGGAGACCGCCATCGAGACGGTACGCGCCCACAGCGAGGATCTGGCCCAGAAGATCATCGACGAGATGTTCCTGTTCGAGAACCTCATGGACCTGGACGACCGCAGCATTCAACTGGTGCTCAAGGAGATCGACACCAATTCGCTGGTGGTGGCACTCAAGGGAGCCCCCGAAGGGCTCATGGAGAAGTTCCTGCGCAACATGTCGCGGCGTGCCGCCGACCTCATGCGCGAGGACATGGAGGCCCGTGGTCCGATCCGCGTCTCCCAGGTGGAAGCCGAACAGAAGGCCATTCTCCAGGTGGTACGCCGCCTGGCGGATTCCGGCGAGATCGTGCTGAGCGGTGGGGACGACACCTATGTCTGAGCATGCGCCCTCCTCGTCCGCTCGTCATGCGCCCTGGCAGCGCTGGCAAATGGGCGAGCTGCACAGCGAGGAAGCGGGCGAGCGTACAGCTCCCCAGCAGGATCCCGCCGAGCAGGCAAGGCGTCGCGAGCAGTTCCAGCGCCAGGCAGAACTGAAGGCACTGCGCGAGAAGGTGATGCAGGAAGCACGCGAAGAAGGCTATCGGGCCGGCTTCGAGAGCGGCCGTAGTGAAGGTCATGCACAGGGTCTCGAAGAAGGCCGTCAGGAAGCCCAGCGTGAGCTTGAGCGGCAGGTCCGCGAAACCGTCAAGCCGCTCGCACCGCTGGCCGAGCAATTCAGCAGCGCGCTGGAGCAGCTCGACGACGAGATCGCCACCGACTTGGTGGAGCTGGCCCTAACAACTGGCCATCAATTGGCTGGCGAAGCGCTCAAGGCACGGCCGCGTCAGGTACTGGAGCTGGTCAAGGCTCTGCTGCACACCGAGCCCCCGCTGGTCGGTCAGCAGCGCCTGTGGCTGCACCCCCTGGATCACAAGCTGGTCGAGGAGCACCTTGGCGCTGAGCTGGCGGCTGCCGGCTGGAAGCTGCAACCCGACGCCCAGCTCACACGCGGCGGCTGCCGAGTGACGAGCGCAAACGGCGAACTGGACGCCACCTGGGAAACCCGTTGGCAGGCAGTCAAGGCTCAAGTCAGAAGGCGGCATTCGGCGACATCCAACGATGACGCCAATGACGAATAGCAGCGAGGCATGGACATGATCGACACCGCGGTACCAACACCCAACGCGCATCGGACACGCTGGCAGCAGACGCTGCAGCGCGTCCGTGAGCGCGTGGAAACGGTACCCGGTTACCGCACCAGCGGCCGGGTGCTGCGCGCCACCGGCATGGTGATCGAAGCGGTTGGCCTGCGCGTGGCGCTTGGCAATGCCTGCCGTATCGAACTGCTCTCCCCCGGTGGTAACGAACCACCACGCTTTGCCGAAGCCGAGGTAGTCGGCTTCAACGGTGAGCGCCTGCTGCTGATGCCGCTCTCGGAAATCAGCGGCTTGATGCCCGGAGCCAGGGTCTTTCCGCTTGGCGATGGCCCGGATCATGCCGCCCGCCGTTTCCCGCTCGGCGAGTCACTACTGGGCCGCGTGGTAGATGGTAACGGCGAGCCGCTGGATGGCCTTGGCCCGCTGGACAGCGCACCCCGCGCGCCCCTTTCCACGCCGCCGCTGAACCCGCTGAAGCGGGCACCGATCAATGAACAGATCGATGTCGGGATTCGTGCCATCAACGCCCTGCTCAGTGTCGGCCGGGGCCAGCGCATGGGCCTGTTCGCCGGCTCCGGCGTGGGCAAATCGGTACTCCTGGGCATGATGGCTCGCTACACCGGCGCCGACATCATCGTGGTGGGGTTGATTGGCGAACGTGGCCGCGAAGTGCAGGACTTCATCGACAATATCCTGGGTCCGGAAGGCCGTCGCCGCGCCGTGGTAGTGGCGGCTCCGGCCGACACCTCGCCGCTGCAGCGCCTGCAGGGCGCCGCCTACGCCACACGCCTGGCCGAAGGCTATCGCGACCAGGGCAAGAACGTACTGCTGATCATGGACTCGCTGACCCGCTACGCCATGGCCCAACGTGAGATTGCCCTGGCCATCGGCGAGCCACCGGCCACAAAGGGCTACCCGCCCTCAGTATTCGCCAAACTCCCGAGCCTGGTGGAGCGCGCCGGCAATGCCGAGCGCGGCCACGGTTCGATCACGGCGTTCTATACCGTGCTGACCGAAGGCGACGACCAGCAGGATCCCATTGCCGATTCGGCCCGCGCCATCCTCGACGGTCACATCGTACTGTCACGGACCCTGGCCGAGGCTGGCCATTATCCGGCCATCGACATCGAGGCCTCGATCAGCCGCGTGATGACCCACATCATCGACGACCAGCAGCTGACCATGACCCAGGCGTTCAAACGCCTGTTCTCGCGTTACCAGCGTAATCGCGACCTGATCAGCGTTGGCGCCTATAGCCCGGGGCATGATCAGCAGCTGGACGAGGCCGTGCAGCGCTACCCTCTGCTGGAACGCTTTCTCCAACAGGGCATGAATGAAAACGCCTCGATAGAGGCTTCCCGACAGCTTCTTGCTGAGACCTTAGGAGTCAGGCAATGAGTGCATCGTCACAACTCGCCATGCTGAGCGACCTGGCACGTGATGCACGCGACCAGGCAAGTCAATTGCTCGCCGGTGAACGCCAGAGCGAGCGTCAGGTAGCCTCCCAGCTCGAGGCACTCAACCGCTACCGGTTCGAGTATGCCGAGCGTCTGCAGCAGGCCATGCGCGAAGGCATCGACCCAGCCAGCATGCACAACTATCAGCAATTCCTGGCCTCGCTGGATGCCGCACTGCAACGAGCCCGTCAGGCGCTTGACGCGCAACAGCAGCGGGTCGAGCAGAGCCAGCAGCAGTGGCGGCAGGAACAACAACGGCTCTCGGCCTTCGATACTCTGGTATCGCGCCGGGATGCCGAGCGGCAGCGCCAGGAGGCCCGCCGCGAACAACGCATCAACGATGAGATGGCGGCCGGGCGGCTACTGCGCCAGCGCGCCGGATATGCCCCCTGATTCGGTAGAGGAGACCCCTATGAACATTCAGATGATCCTGTCCGCTCTGCCGACCCAGCCCTCCGGCAAGCTGGAATCCGGCACGGGTCAAGGCCAGTTTGCCCTGGCATTGACTCAGGCAGCCAACGCCTCACAGGCAGGCAGTGAAGCCATGCCCAACCACATGCCAACCCAGTTGAGCAGTGCATGGCGCGAAGGCCTCCCGTCCACCATGGCAGCACAGCAAGCGCTGCTCCAGGCCTTGAATACCCATGTGGAAAAGCCTGTTGAAGAAGGGATCGAGCTTGCCCAGCCCAATGCTCAACTGAGCGAGATCATGGCCAGGCTCGCACTGATCGAAGGCAACGGCCATGCTCCGCTGGATGCCAATCTGCAGTCGCTGGTTACCGACTTGCCGCCGCCGGATGACACTGAGCTGCCCGCCATGGCATCGACTAGCGATATGACACCGACTGTCGACACGGCAATGCCGCTTGATGAGCAGCCTCAAGTGGCCGCCCTTGCTGCGGCGGCAGCGAATCCCCTTCGCCCTGCCGAGTCTCAACCTACAGCGGGCATAGCGCGGCCTGACATGCCTGCCGCCTCCGCGGGGGCTGTATCTGTCAATCCGCTTGCAGCCCAATTGGGTAACGGCACCACGACGCCTGATGCCAACATCACCGATGCCGAGCGCAACACGAACGGCGCATCACGTGCCATCGATCCGGCCACTGTGTTCGCCAAGTCTCAGTCCGGTGCCCCTGAACTTCGCACGATGGCAGCCGATCAGCCGCGTGGAGGCTTCGTGCCGGAGGCTGCCTCCATGACACAGCCGAGCGCCAACACCTCCACCACGACCAGCATACCGGGCCAGGCAGTTCAGCAGCCCACCCAGGCCAGCCTTACCGCTCCGCTGCAGAGCCCCGCCTGGCCCAACCAACTCGGCCAGCAGCTGGTGCAGTTCGCTCGCCACGGTGGCGAGCAGCAAGTCGAGATGCGCTTGAACCCAGCCGAGCTGGGACCGCTTTCGGTAACACTGAAGATGACCGAACAAGGCGCGCAGGCCCAGTTCCTGTCTGCCCATGCTCAGGTTCGCCAGGTCCTCGAGCAGGCCATCCCCCAACTGCGCGAGGCGCTTGCCGAACAAGGCATCAGCCTGGGTGATACCTCCGTGGGAGAACAGCGTCGCCAGGATGCCCAGGCATTTGCCGGAAACGACGGTCGGCGCGGCCAGGGAGGTTCATCCCAAGGTGACGAGGCAGCAGCGCTGCCGGGCATGGAAGAGAATGGCGTGACGCCCTCCTCCGCTACGCTGCCGCTGGATGGCCGGGTGAATCTCTACGCTTGAGACAAAAAGCCAAGATAACCCCTTTCGCGCGGCTTGTTCCTGTCATCAGGCGCCGCGCGACTCCGACATAATACTCTTCAACCGCTGGTTCACACAGAATAGGCAAGGCAATGGCGAAATCGACGGGGGCTCCCCCAAGCTCCTGTGGCTGATGATTCTGCTGGTACTGCTCTCCACGGCAGCTGCCGGAGCGGCCATCTACATGGTCATGAACGACCGCAACAGCGGCGGTGAAGGCAGCGTCCAGACCCAGCAGCTTCAGCGCCAGGCGCCGATCTTCGTCAAGATCGATCCGTTCACAGTCAATCTCGCCGACGATAATTTCGGCTCGCGCCTGCTCTATACCGGTATTTCTCTGAGAGTGGGCAACGACGAAACGCGCGAGATCCTTGCCGAACACATGCCCCAGGTGCGCAGTCGCCTGCTGATGTTGTTCTCGGGCAAGCGTGCCAATGAGCTGACCACGCCGGAAGGCAAGCGTCGCTTGAGCGACGAGGTCATCGCCACGCTGGCCGAGCCGCTGACCGAGCCGCAGCCGCCCCTGGATATCCGGGACGTGCTGTTCACCGAGTTCATCGTGCAATAACCGGGTGCCCTGGCGACCATGTCCCAAGACGATCTGCTGTCACAGGATGAAATCGACGCCCTGCTCAAGGGTGTCAGCGGCGATGACGAGCCCGTTGCACGCAGCGATGGCGACTCACGCGTACGCCCATATGACCCGGCGACCCAGCATCGCGTCATCCGCGAGCGCCTACAAGCGCTGGATATCATCAACGAACGCTTCGCGCGGCACTTTCGCATGGGGCTGTTCAATTTGCTTCGTCGTAGTGCCGATATCACCATCGACTCGGTACGTTACCTGAGCTACAGCGAGTTCTCGCGCAACGTACCGGTACCGACCAACATCAACATCATCGGCATGAAGCCACTGCGCGGCTCGGCACTGATCGTGTTTCCGCCGAACTTGGTCTTCATGGTCGTCGACAATCTGTTCGGTGGCGATGGGCGCTTCCTGACCAAGTCGGAAGGCCGCGAATTCACCAATACCGAGCAGCGCATCATCCAGCGCCTACTGAATCTTGCCATCGACGCCTACGAGGAGTCGTGGAAGTCGGTGTATCCACTGCAGATCGGCTACCTGCGTTCGGAGATGCAAGCGAAGTTCGCCAATATCACCAACTCGCCCAACGAGATCGTGGTGAACACGAACTTCAACATCGAGGTCGGCAATCTCTCCAGCAGTTTCCAGATCTGCATTCCCTATTCCATGATCGAGCCGCTGCGCGACCTGCTGGCCAATCCGCTCAGCGATCATCATCACGACCAGGACGGTTCCTGGACCAAGCGCATGGCCGGTGAGATTCGCCGCTCCGAGGTGGAACTGATCGCCAACTTTGCCGACATCCCTACCCGTATCGCCCATGTCATGGCGCTCAAGGTGGGTGACGTACTCCCTCTCGAATTGCCCGAGACGGTCACCGCCAGCGTCGATGGCGTACCAGTGATGGAGTGCGACTACGGTAGCCAGCACGAACAGCGCGCTCTGCGTGTCATCCGCATCATCGACCACGGTGCACAGAACCCGGTGTCGAAGGACGCCTTCATCAAGGGCGCAGCGCCTCAAGCCAAGGAATCCAAGCATGACTGATCCCAAGAAACCCGATCAGAACGTTTCCGACGACGATTGGGCCGCCGCCATGTCCGAGCAGGAGAACAACGACTCCACTGTCGACGACGACCCCTGGGCCGAGGCCATGGCCGAGCAGGAAGCTGCCGAGGCAACGGCAAGCGAGGGAAGCGACGACGACCCTTGGGCAGAAGCCCTGGCCGAGCAGGAAGCGGTCGAAGCGGCAGCGGATGAAGCACCGGCTGCGGCCAACGCTCAGGCCTCTGCGCCCCAATCCGCCGGCGATCGCGTATTTCGTCCCCTCGACAGGGGCAGCGAGAGCGGTGCTCCACGCGACCTCGAGATGATCATGGACATCCCGGTCAAGTTGACCGTGGAACTAGGCCGTACCAAGCTGACCATCAAGCAGCTACTTGAGCTGGCGCAGGGCTCGGTCATCGAGCTCGATGGCCTGGCAGGCGAACCGATGGATATCTTGATCAACGGCTACCTGATTGCCCAGGGCGAAGTGGTCGTGGTCGACGACAAGTACGGCATCCGTATCACAGAGATCATCACCCCTTCCGAGCGGGTGCAAAAACTCAACCGATGAGCAACACCCCCTCCCCCGAGACGTCCTCAGGGCTCGAGTCCCTCGCTGTCGGTGGCGATGCCTTGGTGGGCATGGCCACCCTCGGCAAGACGGCCGCAGCCTTGGCGCTGGTCATCGCCATCATTCTGATATGCACGGCGCTACTGCGCCGCTGGGGACCCCAGCGGCGCGCCGCCGGCGGCCATCTTCAGGTCGTCGGCAGCGCCGCGCTTGGCAGTCGCGAGCGCGTAGTGATCGTCGAGGTCGAAGGCACCTGGTTGGTACTCGGCGTCGGCGGCGGTCAAGTCAATAAACTTCACGAGCTTCCGGCTCCCGCTCGCCCGTCAGGCGATCTCTCCCCATCCGCTGCCGAGGGCGAGCGCTTCGCCACGCGCTTCGCTCGGGCACTCAAGCAAAACGCCGGCCTGGGCAACAACGGGCGGAGAGGTTCATGATTCGCCAGATGTTCCCCGCGCTCCGGCAAGCCCAGTGGCTTCGCATGCCGCTTCCGCTCATCGCTCTTCTGCTGATGTCGATACCGCTAGGCGCCGAGGCCCAGCAGATCCCTGGCATCGTCAGCCGGCCGCTCGAGGACGGCGGTCAGCAATGGTCGATTCAGTTGCAGACACTGCTACTGCTGAGTTCGCTGGCGTTCCTGCCGGCGGCGCTGCTGATGATGACCAGCTTCACCCGCATCATCATCGTGCTCAGTCTGCTACGCACCGCCATCGGCACCCAGGCGACACCGCCCAACCAGGTACTGCTGGGGCTCGCCCTGTTCCTGACTTTCTTCATCATGTCGCCGGTGATTGGCATGGTTTACGAATCCGCCTGGGTGCCGCTGACCACGGATGACATCAATTTCGAAGAGTTTCTGCTGCTGGCCCAGGAACCGTTCCGCGAGTTCATGCTGGCCCAGACTCGTGAGCCCGACCTGGCGCTCTTCGCGCGCCTGGCCGAAGTCGGCCCGATGCAGGGTCCGGAAGACGTACCGCTGCGTATCCTGGTGCCGGCCTTCGTGACGAGCGAGTTGAAGACGGCGTTTCAGATCGGCTTCACCATCTTCATCCCGTTTCTGATCATCGATCTGGTAGTCGCCAGCACGCTGATGTCGCTAGGCATGATGATGGTGCCGCCCGCAACGATTTCGCTGCCGTTCAAACTGATGCTGTTCGTCCTGGTCGACGGCTGGCAGCTGGTCATCGGTTCGCTGTCGGAAAGCTTTTACATCTAATTCGGCACACGCAGCCGAGCCAGGCTCGGCGAGGAGTCAAGATGACACCGGAAATGGTCATGGGCATCGCCTACCAGGGCATGCGCGTCACGCTGTTCCTGGCCGGCCCGCTACTGATCACGGCACTGTTGACCGGCTTGATCGTGAGCCTCTTCCAGGCCGCCACTCAGATCAACGAGATGACCCTCTCGTTCATTCCAAAGATACTCGGGGTCTTCACCGTGCTGGTGCTCACCGGCCCTTGGCTACTCGGACTGATCGTCGACTTCACCCGCAACCTCTTCACCAGCATCCCCAGCATGTTGATGTGAGCCACACTCTTGAGGTGAGCTACGCATGGTCGAAGTGACCTTCGCCCAACTGCACGGCTGGCTGGTGATCCTGCTGTGGCCCTTCGTGCGCATCCTGGCGTTTTTCTCCGCCGCCCCGCTATGGGGGCATTCGAGCGTGCCCAGGCAGGCCAAGGTCGGACTGGCCTTTCTGGTCACTCTGGTCATCGCCCCGGTGCTACCACCCATGCCCGACGTGCCGATCATGTCGTGGGCGGGCCTGGGGCTGATGGTGGAACAGATGCTCATCGGCATTGCCATTGGCTTGGTGATGCACGTCGTCTTCTCCGTGGTCCAGGCCGCCGGTGAATTCATCGGACTGCAGATGGGCCTGGCTTTCGCTACCTTTTTCGATGCCGGCAGCGGCACTAACACCATGATCTTGTCGCGGGTGTTCTTCATGATCACCCTGCTGATGTTCCTGGCGTTGGGCGGGCATCTAATGGTGCTGGAGGCGCTGGTCTCGAGTTTCCATGGCTTGCCAGTGGGCATCGGCGCCTTCAATCCCGCCGCCTTCGAAATGCTGGTACGCTATGGCGGCACCATCTTCGTCGCCGGCATGTCACTCGCCCTCCCACTGGTCGGCTCGCTGTTGATCATCAACCTGGCCATGGGCATTCTCAATCGCTCCGCGCCACAGCTGACCGTGTTCAATATCGGCTTCCCTACGTCACTGACAGTCGGCTTGATACTGCTAATGGTATTGATGACCGACATGGGGCGCTTCCTGCAACGGCTGTTCAGCCATGGCATCCAGTTCCTCTATTCGCTGATCGAAGCATTGGCACCACTCTCCTGATTCTCTGCATTCCTCCTTCCTGATCGAACCCAACCGATAACTGGTGCGAACTAGAGGGTCGAAAAAAAACCGCTCCGGCAAGCCGGAGCGGCGAGAAGAGACCATATGGGTTGGCACCTATAAGGTCTGCAGGGAAGTGGTGTTCTTCGAAGCGTCCCTTGGCATCCCTGCCGACGACCTCATAGGAAGTTGAACAGCGACAAGCCCTTGACGTCGACGAAGGCCTTCTGGGCCGCCTGCAGGCCCACCTGGCGCAGGCTGTACTCGGCGATTGCCTTGCTGTAATCAAGGTCGACCAGATCGGAAAGCGTCTGTTCGTAGTTCATCATGCGGTTACCGCCAACGGCGTCGACCACATCCAGCTCGTTGAGACGCGCTCCCATGGAGGCGCGAACGGTAAGAACGTTGTCAAGGCTATTGTCGAGTTCACGCATCACCGTATTAACGGTGTTGCGGAAATGTGCGCGATTATCGTCCATGCCTCCCTGGTCCAGCTCGAGCAGGTCGATGGCATCCTTCAATGACTTGAAGAGGTCCTGGTTGGCGTTTTCATTGTTGGCCGGGCGCAGCTGGATCTGATCACCATCGACAGGCGTGCCTTCCAGGGTGATATTGACACCACCGAAGCTGACGGTTCTTCCAGACACATAGGTGGCATCGGTGACGATAGGCGTTCGCGTACCGTCTTCCTCGACGACACTGACAGAATACACCGGATTGCCATCCACATCGCTCGAGAACTCCAGCTCGAACGGCTTGCCAAAGTCGGCGTTGTTCGGGTCCACCCGGTTCGGGCCACTGGTAAAAGCCACCGAACCTTCGTTCCGAACATGATCAGGCTGGGTGCCGATGCTAATATTGCCTGGCGATGCTTTCTCCGCCCGTGCCACGTAGCCGGCACCGGACGGCACGCTCTGGAAGATGGTCTTGCCGTTGTCGGCTACCGGCATCAACCGCGAGGCGTCGATGCGCTGCTCACGCGTGTTCGTGTCGCCAACGTAATTGACGCCAGAAACTCCCTCGCCAGCAGTACGGGCAAAAGGCGGAGAGTTGTCCTGATAGCCACCGAACAGGTAGCGCCCATTGCCATCGGTAGCATTGGCCTGGCCGATCAATGTCTCGTAGATGCCACGCAGCTCCGAGGCTACCGATTGGCGATCGACATCGCTCAGGGTGTCGCTTGCCGCCTGTACCAGCAGTGTCTTGGCACTGGTGATGGCATCGGCGACGCTATTGAGCACGCTCTCGGCCTGGGCCAGAGAATTGCGCGCCGTCACCCGAGCATCGGCGTACTGCTGGGTCACCGCCATGGCCTGGGAGACACCGACCGAGCGAGAGGCCGCCTGGGGGTCGTCGGAGGGGTTCACGACCCGACGACCGCTGGCGATCTGCTGGCCGACCTTGAGGAAGTCACTCTGCTGCCGGTTCATGGATGCCACGCTCTGATCGAACATGGTCACGGTGCTGATACGCATCGTACTGGACTCCCTGAAGATCAGTTACGCAAGCCGAGGATGGTATCGAACAGCGTGGAAGCGGTATCGATGACCCTGGCATTGGCCATGTAGTATTGCTGGTAGCGGATCAGATTAGCGGCCTCCTCGTCCAGGTTGACGCCGGACTCGGACTGCTGAACCGCCTTGAGCTGATCGGTGAGCCCCTGACGTGCATCGAGGTTGACCTTGACGATATTGGTGCGGTTGCCCACGTCACTGACGATACCTGCGTAAGCTTGGCTGATCGTTGCACGCCCTCCTACCAACGTTTTGCTCTGCAGGTCCTGCAACGCCAGGGCATTGCGGTTGTCGCCGGTGCCGGACATGATCCAGTCGGCCGGATCGTCTTCAGGATTGAGCGGCTGGGCAGCCGCGATCTTGTCCAGGTCACTGATCTGGGACTCAAAATTGGCTGCGACACGACGGACCGGCTGCACCTCGAAGCGGTCTCCGTCAGCTGGTGTGCCACTGAATTCCAGCGTAATACCGCCAAAGCTGAGTGTAGAGGAACCGGCATCCCAGTCGATCTCATCGGCCGGCATGGCTTGTCCGTTGTCCTTGCGAATCACCTGCGGTTCGCCGCCAGCAAAGCGCACCGTGTAATCGGTAGCGCGCAGCTTATCGATGTTCGCTGCATCGAAGCTGGCAGCCGTCACCTCTTCACCACTGGTATTGCGCGTATGCGAGTAGGCCTGAGGCTGACCAATGCCGAAGAAATCGACGCCTGGTTCACCGTTGAGGTCCATGCCCAGGCGATGCTGTTCGTTGAAGCCCACCGTCAGTGACACCGCCAGTTGGCCGATCTGGTTCTGGGTCTTGTCCAGCGTCTCGGCGCGGAAAGTCATCAGGCCGCCCAGAGTGCCGCCCTTGATCGTGTTTTCCGGCAGTGCCACCAGGTTGCCGCCGGAGTCGCGATACCCCAATACGGTGCGCTGCGGATCGTTGGGCGCATCCATCGCCTCCAAGCGATAGTGATTGGTGCCGGACACCAGCGGCTGACCGTTGGGCAGGCTGATGTTGTAGCTCTTGCCATCCTGGATATCGAGACGGATATCCATGCGCTCGCTGAGCTCGGCCACCAACTGGTCGCGCTGGTTGAGCAGGCTGTTGGGCGCTTCGCCGCTGCGTGCACGGGCCAGGGCAATTTCGCGATTGAGGGTCGCGAGCTGCTCGGTCACGTTGTTGATCTGGGTGACTTCATCCTTGATCTGGCCATTGATACCTTCCTGCATGTCCTGCATGTAGCTGTCGAAGGCGCGGAACTGCGCGGTCAGGGTATCGGCAGTGCCGAGCAGCCCCTGGCGTGCGGCAGGATCGGAAGGCGCGCCGGCAAGATCCTCCAGCGACGAAAAGAAGTTCTGCATCAGCGGTGCCAGGCCGGCCTCGCGGTCGGCCAGCAGGTTGTCGATCTGACTGATCTGATTCTCGTAGGCCTTCAGCGCACTGGAAACGCTGGTCGCGGCGTTGAGCTGCGAGGCGACGAACTGATTGAACTGACGCTGGATGGCATTGACCTGCACCCCGGCATCGGCGCGGCTCTGGCCCAGAATCGTCAGTTCCCTGTTGTAGCCGGGAGTATAGACGTTGCTGATATTGTTGCTGGTCGTGTTCAGCGCGTTCTGGGCGGCATTCAGGCCGCTCAGGCCGACGGAAAAAATGATGCTCATGGTGTCGTTTCCTTTCGCCAATGCCTGGTATATCGGCCTGAGTCACCGGAACTTTAGGAAATCAATAACTGAAAAAGACCAGCGAGTCGCCACGCTGCGGCTGCATCGGTCCCATGCTGTTCATTACCGCGATCAATTTGTCGGCGTATGCCGGGTCGGTGGCATAACCGCCAGACTGCAGCGCCCTGGCCGCCTGCTCCGGGCTGCCTGCCGTCGTCACCGCGGCATAGCGGGGATTGTTACCGATCAGCCGTGCATAGTCGGTGAAGGCTTCCTCGAAGGAGCCATAGACGCGGAAGGTATCGACCACACGCGTGCGGCGACCGTTGACATACTCATGGGTGACGATGTCCGTGGTATGTCCCTTCCAACTACTGCCCGCCTTGATGCCGAACAGGTTGTAGCTGTTGCCGCCGTTGGCGGTGGGAATTTCATGGCGTCCCCAGCCGGTTTCCAGAGCCGCCTGGGCCAGGATCAGCTCGGCCGGCACGCCGGTCTTGCGACTGGCGGCCTGGGCGGGTGCCGAGAGACGCTCCATGAAGCGCTTGGCATGTTCGCCGGCCGGTGCGCTAGCCGGCGTGCCAGTTGGAGCAGGTCGGGCTGACGTCAGGTTGCCTTGGGCCGAGCTGGCATTTCCCGTACCTGATGCCGCGCCGGGCAGCGTCGCGTCGAGCGCGGTCATGAACCCACCGCGCACCGCCTCGAGTTCTTCAAGGAAGTTGGCCGGCATGGTTGCCACTTCGGCCTCTTGCACAGGCCTTGAGGACTCACGCGCGTCACGGCGTGCCTCCTCTGGGCCTGCGGGTTGCAGCGCATCCTGTAGTACCCGGGGTGTACCGCGAGGAATACCGGCGATCAGCTCGCCAAGCTCACGATCCGCCAATCTAGTACGTGAAGACGAAGTTCCCAACTGTCCTTCCAGCTGGGCAACGAGATGGTCGGCCAGGCCGATGCCCCGCCCCGCCATGGTCTGCGCCCATTGCTGGTCGAGCATCGACTGGTAGAACTCGGCCTGCTGACTGTCGAGCAGCCCACCCGAGGGAATCGTGTCGCGCATGCTCTTGAGCATCATCTGCAGGAACAGCGCCTCGAACTGTTGGGCAGCGCCACGCAGGCCAGCCGCCTCGTCGTTGCGCGCGGTATGCTTGAGCCGTTCGAGCCCCTGCACGTCGAGGGCGAACTGGCTGCTCATGTCCTGGATGCTCATCAGATGATCTCCAGGTCGGCACGCAGCGAGCCGGCTGCCTTGAGTGCCTCGAGAATCGCCATCAGGTCGCTGGGCGTGGCGCCAAGCGCGTTGAGCGCATTGACCACGTCCACCAGATCGGCTCCTTCGACCACGCGCAGGTAGGCATCCTGCTCCTGAAGTTCGATCTCGGTATCGGGCACGACCACGGTCTCGCCCTCGCCGAAGGGGGCCGGCTGGCTGACCAGGAAGCGGGTATCGATGACGATCGACAGGTTGCCGTGCGCCACCGCGGCACGCCGCAGTGTCACGGCACTGTTCATTACCACGGAACCGGTGCGGGCATTGAAGATGACCTTGGCCGGAGCCTCCATGGGTGTGACGCGAATGTTCTCCACCTGGGCCATGAAGTTGACCCGAGAGTTGGGATTCATGGGGCCATCGAGGGCAATCACCCGGCCGTCGCGTGCCGCCGCCACGGGGCGACCGAACTCGTTGTTGATGGCATTGACCACCCGCTGCGCGGTGCCGAAGTCGGCCTCCTTGAGTTCAAGCTCGAGCAGCCCCGCATTGGCACCGAGATCGAGCGGCACCTCGCGCTCGACCATGGCCCCGCCGGCAATACGCCCGCCCGCCAGTTGGTTGACCTGCACCTGGGCACCGCCCGCAGCTGCCCCGGCCCCACCTACCAGCAGGTTGCCCTGGGCAATCGCGTAGGTGTCGCCATCAGCGCCCTTGAGCGGGGTCATCAGCAGGGTGCCGCCACGCAGGCTACGGGCGTTACCGATGGAGGATACGTTGACGTCCAGCCGCTGCCCTGGCCGCGAAAACGGCGGCAGGTCGGCAGTCACCATGACCGCCGCCACGTTGCGCAGCTGCATATTGGTGCCCGGTGGCACGGTAATGCCCAGTTGAGACAGCATGTTGGTCAGGCTCTGACCGGTGAAGGGAGCCTGCATGGTCTGGTCGCCGGTACCATCGAGCCCGACCACCAGGCCATAGCCGACCAGAACGTTGTCGCGCACGCCGGCGAAATTGGCGATCTCGCGAATGCGCTCAGCCTGGACCGGCAGCGCCAGCAGGCATAGACATGCCAGCAACAGGAGCTTCGCCACCAAGGAAGGAGAACGGTTTGGCTTGAACTTCATGGGAGTCGTCATGGTCGCCTCGCTCGCGGTCGCTCAGAAAGGCGATATGTTCAGGAAGAAGCGCTGCAGCCAGCCCATATGCTGCGCCTCGCTGATATAGCCGTTGCCCACGTACTCGATACGCGCATCGGCCACTGCGGTCGAGGGCACCGTGTTCTGGCCGGTAATGGTGCGCGGGTTGACCACCCCGGAGAAACGAATGAACTCGACCCCTTGGTTGATGCCGATCTGCTTCTCGCCACGTACCCGCAGATTGCCGTTATGCATTACCTCGAGCACCGATACGGTGATAGTGCCGGTAAAGCTGTTGTTGGCCTGGGAGCCGCCGCCGCCATTGAAGCTGCTGTTGCCGGAAAGGTCAGCAGACAGGTCGACGCCACGCTCGGCCAAGCGCTCCAGCACATCGGGCAGCGCTGAAAGATCGAGCCCCGCCGAGCCGTTGCGACTCATGTTGGACTGTGAGTTCTTGCTGGCACTGACTTGTTCATCCAACACGATGGTCAGGATGTCGCCCACCATGCGCGGACGGCGATCCTCGAACAGCGGCTGCGAGCCGCGGTGAGACTGATAGATGGAGCCGTTGGCCAGCCGCGGCGGCGGCTCGGTAATATTGATCTGCTCCTGCTCCCCCACCACCGAGGCGCGCGGCACCTGGGCGCACCCACCCAAGGCCAACATCGCAATGGCAAGAATCGCCATGGCCACTCGCGGGGCCGCCAAACTCGTACCTTTCATTCTCACTCGCTTCCGGCCCTACTCTCGTGGTCCAGGAGGTTCAATGTGTCGACGATCACAGCTGGCTCAGGCGCGCCAGCATCTCATCGCTGGTCTGCACGGCACGGCTGTTGATTTCATAGGCCCGCTGGGTCTGGATCATGCTGACCATCTCCTCCACCACGTTGACGTTGGAGGTTTCCACATAGCCCTGGAATAGCCGACCGGCCCCGTTCATGCCCGGCATGGTCTCGTTGCGCGGACCCGAAGCGGTGGTTTCCAGGTAGAGGTTGCCGCCTATGCTCTCGAGGCCGGTCGCATTGACGAAGGTGGAGATGGTGATCTGGCCCACTTCCAGTGCCTGGTTCACGCCGGGCTGGGTCACCGAGACGATGCCGTCTTCACCGATGGAGATCGACAGGGCGTTGTCGGGGATGATGATGGCCGGCTCCAGCGGGTAGCCATTGGCGGTCACCATCTGGCCGTTCTCGTTCAACTGGAAGCTGCCATCGCGGGTGTAAGCAGTGGTGCCATCGGGCATCAGCACTTGAAAGAAGCCGTTACCGTTGATCGCCAGGTCGCGGGAGTTCTCGGTGTGCTCGAGACCGCCCTGGGTATGCAGGCGCTCGGTGGCCACTGGGCGCACACCGGTACCCACCTGCATGCCCGAAGGCAGGCGATTCTGTACGTCGTTCTGCGCACCGGGCTGACGCAGGTTCTGATACAGCAGGTCTTCGAACACCGCACGCGAGCGCTTGAAACCGTTGGTGCTAACGTTGGCCAGGTTGTTGGAAATGACGTCCAGCTTGACCTGCTGTGACTCCAGGCCGGTCTTGGCCGTCCATAGTGACTTGATCATGATACGTTTCCTCGACCCTACGGGCCGTCAGCCCGAGTTTGGGTACCTTTAGCCTTGGGCGGAGAGCCCTCAGCTCTTGTATAGAGAGCCCTCAGCCCTGAATAAAGAGCCCTCAGCCCTGAATAGAGAGCAGGTTGTTGGCCCGCTGGGCATTCTCGTCGGCAGTGCTGATGACCTTCATCTGCATTTCATAGCGTCTAGCCACGTCGATCATCGCCACCATGGCCTCCACCGCGCTCACGTTGCTACCTTCCAGCGCACCGCTGACGACTCGGGCATCATCATCGGCCTCGAGCGCCGCCACCTCGCCTTCGGCATTCGGCGGCATGCGGAACAGGCCATCTTCACCTCGCAGCAGCGCCCGCTCCGGCGTGACCAGCTTGAGCCGGCCGACATCGACCAGCGCCGCGGGACCCTCTCCTTCGCCGATGGCGCTGAGCGTGCCGTCGGCACCGATGGTGACGCTCGACCCCAGCGGCACGATGATCGGACCTCCCTCGCCGATTACCGGCCGGCCCAGCACGGTCACCAGACCATCGCCGTCCACTTCGAGATCGCCGCGTCGGGTATAGGCCTCACTACCATCGGCAGCCTGTACGGCGAGCCAGGCATCACCCTGCACGGCGACATCCAGATCACGCCCCGTGCGGGTGATCGGCCCCGGGCTGAAATCGCTGCCAGGAGTAGTCGCAGCAACCGAGACGCGGGTCGGCAGCGCACCGTCGCCCTGCACCGGCACCGCGCGCATGGCGTGCAGTTGGGCGCGAAAGCCGCTGGTCGAGACGTTGGCCAGGTTGTGGCTGACCACCGACTGCTGGTCCATGCTCTGCTTGGCCCCGCTCATGGCGGTATAGAGGATGCGATCCATGACTCAGGCTCCGTCCCGTCTTAGCGCAGGTTGATCGCGGTCTGCAGGAGTTCGTCCTGGGTCTTGATCGTCTGCGAGTTGGCCTGGTAGGCCCGCTGCGCCACGATCATGTTGACTAGCTCACGCGCCATGTCGACGTTGGAGGTTTCGACCGCGCCGGAAACCACGCTGCCCAGTAGGCCGGTGCCTGGAGCACCGACCAGCTCCTGGCCCGATTCGTTGGAGGCCCGCCAAACGTTGTCGCCGGCGGGTGTCAGGCCTTCGGGGTTACGAAAGCTAACCAGGGCGACCTGGCCCGCCGGGCGCGACTCCTCGTTGGAGTAGTTACGCATGACAGTGCCATCCTCGTTGATGGTGATGCCTACCAGGGTCCCGGAGGTATAGCCGTTCTGAGTCAGACTGCTGACGGTGGAGCTATTGCCGAATTGGGTGGAACCGGCGAGATTGAGGTCGAACTCAAGATCCAACGGCTCACCATTGAAGAATTCATTAGTAGGAAACTGTATACCAGCAATCGCGCCGTTAGCCCCTACGTTGCCTCCGCCATGTACAAGCTTACCGTTGGCATCGAACTCCAACGTGTATGTAGTAGCAGTATCAGGAGTCGCCCCACCCAAGGCTTGTCCATCCAGTGTCATCTTGGCGGTCCATTCATTGGAACCGACCTTCTCGTAATAGACCGAGATATTGCGTGGGTTGCCCAGCGAGTCGTAGACGGTGAAGTTGTTCGAATAGTGGTAATCGATCGATACCGGATCGCCATTTACGTCACGGGCCTCGACGGTGCTCATATCGTCGGAGCCCGGCTGCATGCGTGCATCCAGGTTTAGCGTAGTGCCGACACGTGTCGTGGCGCTAGCGGCCAGCTCCTCGGAGGAGACGTTGAGCGGCACCGGCTGGCCACCCACCTGCACCTGGCCGGCGGCATTGAGGCCATAGCCCATAATCTGGAAGCCCTGGGCATTCACCAGATCGCCGTTGGGTTTCATGGTGAGCTGACCGTTACGCGAATAGACCACTTCGCCGCTGGTATCCATGAAGCGGAAGAAGCCGTTGCCAGCCACCGCAAGGTCCAGGTTGCGATTGGTAGACTCGATATTGCCTTCGTTGAAGTTCTGCAGCACCGCAGAGACCCGCGTACCCAGACCGACACGAGAGTTGGCGAATACGTCGGAGAACTGGACGTTGGAGCCCTTGAAACCCACCGTCTGGGAGTTGGCAATGTTGTTACCGATCGCTCCCAGCTTCTGCGACTGCGAATTCAAGCCGCTCAATGCTTGTGAAAAACTCATTTTTCGTTCCTCTGCCTACGGCTAAATATGCCGCTATGCGCGGTTCTTTTAAAAATCAGAGTATTTGCTTGACCTGGTCGAGTCCGACCTGGCCATAGACGGCACCCAGATCCAACTTCACGCCGCCGTTCTTGTCAGGCGGCGTCACACCTCCGACCACGGCATAGTTGAGGGTGGTGGCGTCCACGTTCTTGTCACCGCTGGTGGCCTCGATGCGAACCCGGTAGGAGCCCGAAGCAGCCGCTTCGCCCTCACTGGTGCGTCCATCCCAGGTGAAGGATTCCACCCCCGCCTTGGCCGGCCCGATGTCGTAGCGGTTGACCACCTGGCCGCTGGCATTGGTGATTACCACACGCACGTTGTCGGCCGACTGGGGCAGCTCGATGCCGAACGGCGTGGTATGCAACTCGCCATCTTCACCATGCTCGAGCAGCAGTCGGTCGCCCGGCACCAGCACGCCCTGGCCGATCAGGGCCGTGGCCTGCAGGGTCTGGCCGGCATTCATCTGCTCGGTGATACCGTTCAGGGTCTTGTTGAGATCCTCGATGCCGCTGACGGTGTTGATCTGGGCCAGCTGAGTCGTCATCTCATGGTTATCCATGGGATTGAGCGGATCCTGATGCTGCATCTGCGCGATCAGCAGGGTCATGAAATTGTTGCGCAGCTCAGCGGACTGACTGGCATCGCGAAAAGAGTTGCCCGCGTTCACTCTCGAAACGACATTGGAATCGATGGTGTTGGACATGATCAGCCCTCACCCAGCGTGAGCGTCTTGAGCATCATCTGCTTGCTCGTATTCATGACCTCCACGTTGGCCTGATAGGAGCGTGACGCCGAGATCATGTTGACCATTTCATGCACCGGCTCGACGTTGGGCATGGACACGTAGCCCTCCTCATTGGCCAGCGGATGCTCGGGACGGTACTCCATGCGCAGCGGCGAGGGATCCTCAACCACTTGGCGCACGCCGACACCGCCAATGCCATGCCCACCTTGCAGGCGCGACTCGAACAGCACCTGTTTGGCTCGGTAGGCTTCCCCATCCGGCCCGGCCACGCTGTCGGCATTGGCCAGGTTGCTGGCGGTAACGTTCATTCGCTGCGACTGGGCGCTCATGGCCGAGCCGGCGATATCGAACACGGAAAATATCGACATGGTACGATTTCTCTCCTCTGTCTGATCCGGCCTGTCACTCCGGCTGCATGGCGTTCTTCAGCCCCTGGATGCGGCTGTTCATGATGGTGAGCGCAGCCTGGTAGCGCACTGCGTTGTCGGCGAACTGGGTACGCTCGCGATCCATGTCCACGGTGTTACCATCCAGGCTCGGCTGGTCGGGTATGCGATAGAGCAGATCCTGCCTGGGCGTTGCTGGAGCCTGGCCCGCCAGATGCCGCTCGGAGGTACGAGCCAGCGACAACCCGCCGCCAGTCGGGCGGCCCTGCTCGACGGCCTTCTTCAGCTCGCTGGCGAAATCGATGTCGCGCGCCTTGTAGTTCGGCGTGTCGGCATTGGCGATGTTGCTCGCCAGGATTTGGTGACGCTGCTGGCGTAAGCCCAGCGCCTGCTGGTGGTAATTAAAGGCGGCCTCGAGCTGGTCGATCATGCCGGCGCTCCCCGTGCGAAACCCAGATGGAAGACATGCGGAACTTCTTGAGGTTGAAGAATAGCGACGCCGCTGTCATTTCAATGGCAGGAACAGGCCGGTTTTCCTCGTTCATTTCCGCTGTTTCAGCCGCGTACCGCCAGCTAGAATCCTGCCATCACCTTCCTGCTGGACGGCATTGCCCCATGCGCCTGACCCGCTTCGCCCCGCTGCTCTCGTTTTTTCTGGCTGGCTGGCTGGCGATACCGGCCGCCTCGGCCGAAGACGCCGAACTACTGCAAGTCGTACACGGCTTCCTGCACGAAGAGGCCCGCACGCTGGGCGACGAACTCATCATCGAACTGCGCCCCCTTCCGCCAGACTGCCGGCCTGCGAATCGCCCGAGCCCTTCCTCACGCGCCCGGGAGAAGTTCCCCTGGGCCGCGTCTCCGTCGGCGTACGCTGCGGCAGCGATGGACGCCAGGTGCGCTACCTGCAGGCGGAGGTTGGGGTCATGGGTGACTATCCGGTCCTTGCCGCTCCGCTAGCAGCGGGGGAAACCGTGCGCCGCGACCATCTCGCCTCGCGATCAGGCAACCTGGCCGAACTGCCTAACCGAACCCTGCTCGATCCCGATGAGATCGTGGGCCAGGTGGCAACCCGCGCCCTGCCGCCCGGCCAACCGCTGCAGGCCCACCAGTTCCGCAGCCTGCCCCTGGTGGAGAGAAATCAACGAGTCGTGGTCGAAGCCCGAGGCGCGGCATTTCGCATCTCACGTGAAGGGCAGGCGCTGGAGCCAGGCGGACTGGGCGACCGCGTTCGAGTCCGCTTCGATAACCGCGAAGTGGTAACGGCAGAGGTGGTCGGAGAGGGTGTCCTTGTCGTAGACTTCTGACATCGCCCAGCACATTTGACGGATGCTTCGAAGCGCTCTGAGAGCCGCGCCTAAGAAGGGCATCGCTTGAAAAGCCTAAAGTTATCTGCCGGACTGCCGATAACCGGTAAAAGCATTCGGCCATGAGGCAACTATCGTGAAGATCAACAGCCAGAATCCCCTGACTCGCCCGCCCCAGACGGCTCCGCGCGAGGAAGCCCAGCCGGTCAAGGGCGCCACGCCCTCGGGTCGTCAGGAACCCGGTCCGTCAGCCGCCACTCACCTCAGCCAGAAGGCTGCCGATTCCTCACGCGACATCGACATGGCACGCGTCGAGGAGATCCGTGAGGCCATTCGCGAGGGACGGCTGGAGATTCGGGCCGAGCGTATCGCTGACGCCCTGATCGAATCACTGGCGGCGGAGAGCCGCACGGAATGAGCCTGGCGAAACTTCTTCAGGAGCAGCAGCGGCGCCTCGGCGGCATCATCGAGCTACTCGAGCGTGAGCGCACCCTGCTGGCCGATGCCGATCTCGATGGCAAGGCGCTTGCCGATATCGCCGAGCGCAAGCAGGAGCTATTGTCGCGGGTGGAAGCCAGCGAAACGCTGCGCCAGGGAGTACAGCGTCGGCTCGGCTACGCGGACGGAGCGGCGGGCGCCCATCAGGCAGCCGTCGACGCCGGCTGCGGGCAGGCCTGGAAGCAAACCCTGGAACTGACTCGCGAGGCTCAGCGCCTCAATGCACTGAACGGCAAGCTGGTCAGCCTGCGCATGGAGCAGAACACGAACCTGCTCGACATGATTCACCGGGTGGCCGAGAAGACCACGTACCGCTCCAGCGGTCGCGTCGCCGCCCAGTCAGGCCGTATCGACGCATCGGTCTAGGCGCTTTCGTCCCTGCCCTGTCTGCGTATCAGCCCCTGCTTGACCTAGACCTCACGACAGGGCACTCGCCAACGACTCCAACTCCTGGCCCCGCTCTCTCTGGCCATTGCCCTGGTCATTGTTTCGACTCCCCCTCCCCACCTCCCAGCTGCCAAGGCAGGCCGAGTGGCCCATGGTCAGCTGGCCTGTTAGGTTTCGAATCCGAGCGCCACGAAAGTTCTTTGCGAAAGTTCTTTGCAAAAGTCCTTTGTGAGACCCCTTTGTGAAACCCCCTTGCGAAAGTCGTCCCTTGCGTCAGCGCTGCGCGCAATGCCGCACCGCTCGCTACCACAGGCTGTCGATCAGGTCGTCGTCAACAGTGGTGATCACCACGGTATTGCGCCCATCAGCCTTGGCTTTATAGCTCGCCTCATCAGCGCGAGCCAATACAGTCTCGACCGATTCGTCGCCCTCTTGTAGCGCCGTAACGCCCATGCTTAGGGTGATATTGTATGTCTTGCCCTCATGGGTCACGGTGACTTCAGACACCGCACGGCGTAGGGATTCCGCAATTTCGCCTGCCTGCTTCAGCGTGCAGCTAGGCAGCAGGACGGCAAACTCATCCCCACCCTGGCGGGCCACGTGATCACTACGCCGCACTTCCCAGGCCACCACTTGGGCAACGCGCCGCAGCATCTCGTCACCCAGGGCATGCCCACCCTCGTCGTTGATCGGCTTGAAGTGGTCAAGATCGAACAGGATCAGTACCGAGGGTGTGCCGGTCTTGGAATATTCGGCCAACGCCTCCTCGAGACGCCGCTCGAAACCGCGCCGGTTGAGTAGCCCCGTCAACGGGTCGTGTTCCGCCTCCCAGCGCTGCAGCGCCTCTTGCTGGCGCCGCTCGGTGATGTCCTTGACCATGCCCACGAAGCCCAGCGGCTGTTCGTTCCCCAGCACTTGGCTGGCATGCACCTCGACCCACAGCGTAATGCCATCGTTGCGCAGGAAGCGCATCTGTCGCACGAAATCGTTACCGGTCGCCAAGGTATGGCGCCACATGTCCCGGGTTCCTTCCTGATCAGCCGGGTGGATACGCTGCCACCACTCCCTGGCGCTATTCCACGCGTCAAGCCCAAGCAGCTCAAGCAGAGCTGGATTCAGGTAATTCAACTGCCCCTTGAGATCGGCGACGAACATGCCGATGGGGGTCGAGCCCAGCACCGCATCGAGGAATGCCTGCCGGTCACGCATGTGCTCCAGCGCCGCCAGACGTTCGTGTTCCAGGTGGTTGAAGCTGCTGGCCACCTGGCGCAGCTCATGCATATTGGTGGAAAGCTCGAGATAACGCCGCTCACCCGCACTAACCTGAGCGATCTGGCGCTCGAGTCGATGCAGGGGGCGTAACAGCCGCCTGACCAGCCAACGCATGGTTATCAATAACAGAATGGCCAGCGCCAGCCAGGCCCACCACAGACGACTCAGGAAGTCTCCCAGAGGCTCCTGAGCCTGCGCCTGAGGGATGGCCACCTTGACGATCCAGTCAGCCGGCCAGATCTGGCGATAAGACACCAGGGCTGCCTGTCCTTTTACGACCGAGGCGACGGCCTCACCCTGCCAACCGTCGAGCGCCAACGCGAGTGTGTCGGCATCGCCAAAGGGACTGGCGTCAGACTGCGCCGGGCGACGACGCGGGTGAAACAGCGGCTCGCCCGTCGCGGTGAATACCGATACATATCCCCCCCTCCCAACCTTATGCCTTCCAACCGACGGAACAGACCACCACTGGTAAGGTTGATCATGCCTCCGACCATACCGGCGAAGCTCCCCTGATCGTCGAAACGCGGCACCAGCATGAGCACCAGGGAATCGCCGCTCGCCCTACCGACGAAGGGACGGCTCACATATGGCCACGGCGAGTGTCGTAGCCTACGGAAATACTCCGTCTCGGCAGTCTCGAGCCCCGCCCGCCCCGGCACGATGGGCCAGTCCGCAAGCACGCGGCCATCGGCATCGGTCAGCATCAACCCCTCGAACCACTCCAGCAGAGCCTGGCTGTTCTCGAGCCTGACATGCAACTGGTCCTCCTCCACCCCACGCAAGCCCTGTTCGAGTCGTTCCAATGCGCGCAGTCGCCGCTCCACCTGCTCGCTCAAGCCATCCGCGATCAACTGCGACTCATAGCGCAAGTGAGTCAAGTTAACCTCGTCGACCAATTCCTCCCCGAACTGCCAGGCCAGCATCAGGACAATGCCGACGATCATCAGCCAGGTCATGGCCAATCCGGCGAGAAGGCGGCCCTGCAACGAGCAGATCGAGCGGGCCAGGGACGCGATAGGTACCGTCACGAGCAGAACTTTCCCCTTGGTCGAGGTAAAAAACGGCCTGTCAGCTCCGGATTGATGAGATGTGCCGCCTTTCCTCTGACAGCCCCGCATACAAAGCGGATGAGCTAGCTTGATTATCGGCATTGCCGAAGCGAACTTGAGACTAGGTAACGCATCAAACCATGTTACCCAACTTGACACTTTCGCCCCTCAACGAAAGGAGCCTTACAGCTCAAGTCCTGGCCGGAAGGGACGATAATGTTTCCAACCGACCCGAATTCCATTTATGAAACGGCTCAAATGACCAAAGGCAATAGACTAACCGGCAAGCACGTCCCCGTCCTTGCCCAACATCCGGCTCGGCTCGTGCAGCGAGCCTTCGAGCAGAGCCAGATCGGCATGGCCATCACCGATGCCGAGGGGCGTATCGTGCTGGTCAACGACGCCTTCTGCCATATCGCCGGAAGCGACAGATCCGAAACGACGGGTTGGCCGATCGAGCACTTCTACGTTTCCCTGCGCACCCCCTGGCAACTGCCGATGACGGCCGATACCCCGCGGAACCTGGCGCACTCCTGGCAACAGGAAGTGCTCTGCCGCAGGGCGGATGGTGAGTCGGTACCGGTACTGATGACGGTCGACACCCTGCTCGACGAACATAAGAAGCCGCGTCACCTGGTGCATACCTTCGTGCTGCTTACCACTCCCAGCGGCGAGGTGCTCAAGGATCGTCATTGGATCCACCTTGATCCAATGACCGGCCTGCCCAACTGGCTACTGCTGAGGGATCGCCTGAATCACGCCCTGGCCCAGGCCGAGCGCTCCGATTCCACTCTTGCCCTGCTATTCATCGATATCGACCGCTTCAAGGCCGTCAACGATGCGGTGGGGCACATCGAAGGCGATCGCATGCTTGGCGAACTGGCTCAACGCCTTCAGCGCGTAGTGCGCAGCAAGGATACTCTAGCCAGGCTTGGCAGCGACCAGTTCGTGGTCCTGCTGGAAAAGGAAGGCGCCGCCGAAGCGGCGCAGGCGGTGGCGGAACGCCTGCACGAGGCACTGGAGCCTCCCTTCACCTCCGGGGATCGCTACCTGCTGATGACGGCGTCGATCGGTATCGCGCTGTATCCCACTGACGCTCAGGATGACGAGACGTTGCTGACGGCGGCACGCAGCGCCATGTACATCGCCCGCAAGAAAGGCCCCGGTCGCGTAGCTTTCGTCGACCACCGGCTGACGACACGACTCAAGGAAAAGCACCGCCTCGAGAGCCTGCTCAGCGAAGCCATCCATATGCCGGACCAGCACTTTGCACTACAGTACCGGCCGGAGCTGGATCGGCATGACAATCTTCGCTGCACCGGCCTGGAAGCCATACTTCGCTGGAAGCAGCCCAAGCGCTGGCAGCATTCACCTGCGCACTACCTCGAGATGATCGCCCGTCAGGGCCTTGGCGTACGCCTCAATCGTTGGATGATCCAGAAGGTCATTGCCGATCATCGCCAGTGGCTCACGGATGATTCCCCCTTGAGCCAACTGCCGATATCCATTCACCTGTGTGAATCTCATTTGTCTCACGACACGTTCGATCGCCGACCGCTGGACCATTTCCTGCGCCATCAGGACATGGACTCCTTCGAATGGCTGACGCTGAAAGTACCCGCACAGGGTCTTGGTAACGACCTAGACACGGCAACGCATATGCTCAAGCGGCTCGAGCAACTCGGTATCCGCCTCGCCGTAGAAGACTTCGGCAGCAGCCCCATCGACCTGAACTGGCTATCTCGCCTGCCTCTGCACAAGGCAAGCATCGACGTTCGCCCAATCGAGACCCATCATGGATTGCGCCAGATAGAGGCTTCATGCCGAATGTTAAACGCACTCGACATCGAACCCGTGCTCATAGGCATCCATGACGAGAACCTAGCAGATCGGCTGAAAACAGTTTCGGCTCACCTGGTACAAGGCAATCACTATTGTCCTCCCCTGGCTCCCGAGGCGCTGCAAACATGGCTTGACGGGCGTCAGCCGCCCAGCGCATGACGCCAGGCACCCTGTGCCGGACAGGACGGCACCAACCTCAACTCCGATACGGCTCCGGACTATCTGTGCAAGATCGGGCTCGGGCAAGATCGAGCTTCTCGGGAAAGGCCGGAGGAAATGCCGCCAGGTAGGCATGGCTAACGCGCAGTATCCTGGCATCGTCATGCTTGCCACCCGCCAATTGAAACCCCACGGGCAGGCCATCCGGCGTAAAGCCGCAGGGCACGGATGCGGCAGGCTGTTGGCTCAAGTTGAACGGGTAGGAAAAGGGCGCCCACTCCTCCCAGTCACGCATGCCACTACCTGGCGGCACGTCATGGTTCAAGGGAAAAGGGCGCACCGCCACCGCAGGCGTCATGACCAAGTGATAGCGCTGATTGAAGTGCTCGAGCTTCTCCGTCAGCCGCGCCCTGTCCTTTAGCGCATAGAACATGTCCAGCGCGCTCAACCTCTCGGCGCGCTTCGCGTCTGCCACCATACCGGAATCGAGCAGCCGACGCTGTCGCTCGTCATGCTCGCGATATACGGCAAGTGAGGCGGTGAACCAGAGCGTATTGAAGATGCGTATGGGAGACTCAAAGCCAGGATCTACTTCCTCGACCACAGCACCCAACGTTTCAAGGCGGCATGCGGCCTGGCGCACGCATTCGGCAACCGTCGGCTCCACCCGGGCATAACCCAGCGTGGGTGAAAAAGCGATGCGCATACCCTCCAAACCCAAGCCAAGCTCTTCTCCCCAGTCAGCCGGCTGGCCACGCAGCGCATAAGGGTCGCGATAGTCGTAGCGACCTATCACATTGAGCATGCGCACCGCATCGGATACGGTGCGCGTCAGCGGCCCCAGGTGAGAAAGCGACGCCTCTTTCGACCGCGGCCACTCTGGCACCCAGCCGAAAGTGGGCTTGAAGCCGAACACGCCACAGAACGATGCAGGGATGCGAATCGACCCGCCTGAGTCTCCTCCTTGGTGCAACACTCCCATGTTGAGCGCCGCCGCCACCGCGGCACCTCCTGACGAGCCGCCAGGCGTCAGCCGCGTATCCCACGGATTGGCGGTGGCACCGAATACGCGATTGTCGGTGATGGCCTTCCAGCCGAATTCCGGGGTATTGGTCTTGCCCAGAATCACAGCTCCAGCCTCACGCAACATGCGTGCCGGAGGAGAATCCCGTTCGCAGGGAGCTTCGGATACCGTCAACGAACCCTTCCGCGCTGGCAGCCCTACCGATTCGGTCAAATCCTTCAATGAAACGGGCACGCCATCAAGGTGACTCAACGGGCGGCCCTTGCGCCAGCGCCGGGTCGAAGCATCGGCAGCGGCTAGCGCCCCTTCCCTGTCGACCACAACGTAGGCATTGACGGTGTCGTTGAAACGATCGATACGCTCGAGCGCAGCACGGGCGGCTTCCAGCGGCGAGGCTTCGCCACGCTCGAAGAGTTCGCGTAGTTGCCCAGCATCCATGATGCCAAGATCGGTGTCGCTCACAAGAACCTCCGTTTTCCCAGTGAGTCCTCTACGATTGTGGGAAAAAGCCGCCCATGAGGGCAAATTGACGCAGTCCTCGAACGATTCGACCTTGTCACGCAACCCACCCCTTGGCAGGCAGCGATCATGAACCTTGCCGACGAGTTCACGCCCTAGGTCGTAGCGCTGAGCGATCACCTGCCCCTGCGCACCAACCAGTTGCCTACCGCCAGACCAGCAGCGGCGGCCGTTACTGCCAGCATGCCTTGGTGCAGCCGTGGCGAACGATAACGGCCATCGATGCGCCGCTCTCCCTCGGGTGGCGCGAACAGATTGCCCGATGACCTCGATTGTGGCCGAGCCCGACGTAGCGAGAGATCTACCAGGCTGCCGTTGAGCAGGCTGTAGCCGGAATGCACTGCACCAACGGCGACAACAAGGCGGGTAGACCGACATAAACGCTGTGCCGTGGCTGTCGGGCAAGTCTCGCGATCGCCCTGGCCGTACGACGCGGATCGTAGACTGGAGGCACCGGTTTGACATTGCGACCGGTGAAATTTCCCCATCGCGAAACCCTGGCGTATCCATGACCGAAGGATAGACATTGCAGATGTGGATCCTTGGCCAGCGTCGCAGCTCGCCACGCAAGCTTTCGGCGAAGGCGCGCATGCCAAACTTGGCCGCACTGTAGGATGCGGCATAAGGCTGTGGTGCCCAGCCGCCCAGCGACACATTGTTGATGAGAATGCCGTGCCCTTGACGCTTGAAGTAAGGAATCACCGCATGGGCCCCGCGCATGCCGCCCAATAGATCGGTCTGGACCACCTGTTCGTGCGCCTCGAAGGGAATCTCCTCGAACACACCCAATGCTCCAATCCCTGCGTTGTTGACCCAGACATCGATGCGACCCGCTGTCTCGAACGCATTCCTTGCCAGTCGCTCCATTTCGCCGAATTGGCTGACATCGGCAACCAAGATCCTGGCCTGCCCTCCCAAGCGGTGACACGCTTCCGCCACATCATGCAGCGCCTGCCGATCCCTCGCCGCGAGGAACAGCGCCACGCCACGCCGAGCAAACTCATAAGCAGTGGCTCGGCCGATGCCACTCGATGCCCCCGTCAACACCACAACCTCGCCACTCAGCTCAGGCATATTCATCCCGCTTCTCCTCCTTGAAGACCTCTTTCCGTTGCCAGTGCCCGCCGGCTCCGCCCTACTCGCCAGCATGCTCAACATGCTCCCAACGTAGTCGACGGGGGCATGCAGAGCCCGCCGAAGCGTCATCGGCTTTGTATCGAAGCGTTGCCAGGAACTACGCTAAGTAAAGAAGACTTAACCAATGACAAGGCAAAAGCCATGAACAAGGCATTGGCGGCTGCCGTCTGCCTGGCCGGCATCGGTGCCGGTGTCCATCTGCTCAACACTGCAAGGGATCAGGCGGTCACGGTCGATCCGGAGGATCTCACACCGGACCAACAGCGCTACTGCGAGAAGGTCGAGCAGTGGTACAGGGAGGAAATGCTCGATGTCGCGCCGAAGTGGCGTCTCGGCCACCCTGACGAACAGGGCACCTATGCACAATGGTGTGCGGAAAGGTAGCACCTCGCGGCGAAGATAAAGAAAAAGCCGCTTGGCACGATGCGCCAAGCGGCTGATTCGTATAGGCTTGTTGGTGGAGCCTAGCGGGATCGAACCGCTGACCTCAACACTGCCAGTGTTGCGCTCTCCCAGCTGAGCTAAGGCCCCACATATTCTCGCCCGGCGAGAACGAGGCGTACTTTACCTACTGCGGCGGGGCCCGTCAAGAGCAAGTCGCGGAACTTTGCCTTCGTTGATAAAGAAGGAGAAATCGGGACACCCATTCAATTTCCCTCGCCTCACGAGTATGGCAAGCTTGCCCTGAACAGCTTGGGTTCTCGGTATCGCATCGCGGAACTCGCTTCAAGCTCCGCAGCGGCTCTGCTCGTTGCCGCAAGCTATCCGTAATGACGAGGAATGTCAGCCTTGATCAAGGTGCTCATTGTCGACGATCATCATCTGGTTCGCACCAGTATTGCTCACCTGCTCGAGAATGAAGAGGACATCGACGTAGTGGGCGAGGCTGCCAGCGGAGAGGAAGCCATCACTCTGTGCCGCAAGCTCAAACCGGACGTCATCCTGATGGACCTGCGCATGCCAGGCATCGGCGGTCTCGAGGCCACCCACAAGATCATGCGCAACAATACCGATGTTCGCATCCTGGCGCTGACAGGTTTCATGGAAGACAATTTCGCCCAGCGCATGCTCGAAGCCGGTGCCGGCGGATTCATCAGCAAGGACACTCCCGTACCCGACATGGTCGAGGCCATTCGCAGCGTCTTCGCCGGGCATCGCTACATCAGCCCCGACATCGCCCAGCGCCTGGTGCTGTCCCGCTTCGATTCGGAAGAGAACCCATTCGACAAGCTCTCGCAGCGCGAACTACAGGTGGCCATGATGATCGTCAACTGCCAGCGGGTCTCGGAGATTTCCGACCGGCTGTTTCTCAGCCCCAAGACCGTCAATACCTACCGCTACCGGATCTTCGAGAAACTCGGCATCGAGACTGACGTGGAGCTGACACACCTGGGCCTGAAACATGGCCTGGTCGACGGGTTCGACGCCACCAACTGAACGCGCGCTTCTGGTAAGCTATGCCACCATGCCAGACAGCCACAGCACCATGACTTTCGATTCGCGGCAGTTCCTTGCCAATCTCACGCAGGCGCCGGGCATATATCGAATGCTCGACGAGCGCGGCGACACGCTCTACGTTGGCAAGGCCAAGCGGCTGAAAGCCCGCCTGGCCAGTTATTTCCGCGGGGCGCTCAATGCCAAGACCCAGGCCATGGTGGCACGCATCGCGGATGTCCAGGTCACGGTGACGCGCAGCGAGATCGAGGCCCTGCTGCTCGAGCAGACCCTGATCAAGGAGCTGCGCCCGCCTTACAACATCCTGTTGCGCGACGACAAGTCGTATCCTTTCGTTTTCGTCACCGACCACCACCCCTACCCCGCCCTCGAGTACAAGCGGGCCCGCCGGCGCCACGACGACGGACGCTATCTTGGCCCCTACCCCAGCAGCGGTGCGGTACGCGAAAGCCTGTCGTTGATGCAGAAGATCTTTCGAATCCGCAACTGCGAGGACAGCGTCTTCGCCCACCGTACGCGCCCGTGCCTGCAGTATCAGATCCAACGCTGCAGCGCTCCCTGCGTCGGATATATCAGCGAAGCGGACTACCGGCGCGACCTGGAGCATGCCGTGATGTGCCTGGAGGGGCGCAGCGAGCAGGTAACCGAGGAGCTGACCGAGGCCATGGAAGCCGCCAGCCGCAACCTGGCCTTCGAGGACGCGGCCCGGCTACGCGACCAGATCCAGCACCTGCGCCAACTGCAGCATCGCCAGTTCGTCGACACCGAAGGCGGCGACGCCGATGCCTTTGCGCTGGCCGAACGCGAAGGGGTGCTCACCATCTCGGTGCTGGCGGTACGCCAGGGAAGGCTGCTGGGTGCACGCCACCATTCGCCGGACAACGGCCTGGGGCTGGACGCGGCCGAACTGCTGGGCGAGTTCGTCAGCCAATTCTATCTTGGCCAGGGTCGTGAAATTCCGCGCGAAGTGATCACCAGTCTGCCGATTCCCGACGACGACATTCTGGAAAGCGCCCTGAGCAGCCGGGCCGAGCGGCGCGTTCGCGTGACCCACAAGGTACGCGGCCACCGTAGCCAGTGGCTCGAACTGGCCCGGACCAATGCCGAGCAGCAATTGGCCAGCCGTTTGGCCAGCCAGAACGAACTCGATCGACGCTTCGACGCGCTGCAAGAGGCCCTGGTATTGGATACACCGGCCGAACGCCTGGAATGCTTCGACATCAGCCACAGTCACGGTGAGGCGACCGTTGCCTCGTGTGTGGTCTTCGATCGCAATGGACCGCGAAAATCGGATTACCGACGCTTCAACATCGAAGGAGTGACCGCAGGCGACGACTATGCCGCCATGCGCCAGGCCCTCACTCGCCGATTCCGACGCCTCGCCGAGGGCGAAGGCGTCGCACCGGATATCCTGCTGTTGGATGGCGGCAAGGGGCAGCTCAACCTGGCGCGCGAGGTACTCGGTGAGCTGGGCCTTGCCCATGTTCGGCTGCTTGGCGTGGCCAAGGGCACTACTCGCAAGGCCGGCCTCGAGACGCTGTTCATCGAAACCATCGATCGCACGCTCGACCTGCCGGCGGCTTCGCCGGCCCTGCACCTGATCCAGCACGTCCGTGACGAAGCACACCGCTTCGCCATCACAGGGCATCGCAACCGACGCGACAAAGCTCGCCGCAGTTCGGCACTCGAAGACATTGCTGGGATCGGCCCCAAGCGTCGCAGGGAACTGCTGCGCTTCTTCGGCGGACTGCAGGGCGTCAAGCAGGCCAGCAGGGAGGAGCTCGCCCGGGTGCCCGGGATCAGCGCTGCCCTGGCAGAGACGATTCATCGCTCCCTGCATGGATGATGACGCCCGGTACAGATAGAATGGGGCCCCACTTCGGCTGTCCAGACCTAGGCGAGGAAATCCCGTCAATGAACATCCCCAACATCCTGACGCTGGCAAGAATCGCCTTCATCCCGCTGCTGGTGGTGTTCTTCTATCTCCCCCATTCCTGGAGCATGCCCGTCGCCGCAGGCCTGTTCGCCCTGGCCTCGGTCACCGACTGGCTTGATGGCTATCTGGCTCGGCGCTGGGATCAGTCCACGCCCTTCGGTGCCTTTCTCGACCCGGTGGCCGACAAGCTGATGGTTGCCGTGGCACTGGCCCTGCTCATCGAACGCTACGATACGCTCTGGCTCACCCTGCCGGCGCTGGTGATCATCGGACGCGAGATCGTGATCTCGGCGCTGAGAGAGTGGATGGCCGAAATGGGCAAGCGGGGCAGCGTGGCGGTTTCGTGGCTGGGCAAGGTCAAGACCACCTTGCAGATGGTTGCCTTGCTGCTGCTGCTGGCCTTTGCCCCGGGAACTGCGCTTGCCCACCTCGGGGTGGTCACGCTGCATGTCGCCGCGATCATGACGCTGTGGTCGATGGCCATGTACCTGCGCGCCGCCTGGCCCCACCTGTCGCGCTCGATGTGATCGAGGCCACTCAACGCCATCAAGTGATTGACATCAGCGAGCTTATCCGTATAATTCGCACTCGAGTCAAGCGGGAATAGCTCAGTGGTAGAGCATCGCCTTGCCAAGGCGAGGGTCGGGAGTTCGAATCTCCTTTCCCGCTCCAACTCTCTTGTGGATACCCCATGGGAGAGGCGGCATCGAGAAGATCATGAGTCTCTGCTCCGATCGATCTCTTTCCGCTCCATGCGACTCTTCGAGGCTGGATGGCAGAGTGGTTATGCAGCGGACTGCAACTCCGTGTACGCCGGTTCGATTCCGACTCCAGCCTCCATTTCCCGTTTCCTTTCAGCTGACTGCTCGAAACCGTGCCGCCCGGATGGCGAAATTGGTAGACGCAAGAGACTTAAAATCTCTCGGTGGTAACACCGTGCCGGTTCGAGCCCGGCTCCGGGCACCAATCCTTTCAAGCCCTTACGTCATCCAATCTCTTGTTGACCTAGTGCGTGGTCGCATTTTGGTCGCAGAACCTCGGCAGCCTCCCTGCGACCTGGTCCAGTCTCGAATCGAACATGTGAGCGTATCGGCTCGTCACCACCAGACTGCTGTGACCCAATAGCGCCTGCACCGTCGTCATCACCTCGCCGGCTTCTGCCAGCAGTGATGCATACGTGTGTCGCAGATCGTGGAACCGCAAATCAGGCCGACCTACTGCCGCCCTCGCCTTCTCGAACGCCGACCGTAGCCGTTGTTCGCTGGTGTCGAAAGGCAGTTGCTCCACCAGGGCATGGCCATCTTCCGGCAACGGGATCACCCTCGCCTTCCCGCTCTTGGTTTGCCCTGGTCGCAACACGATGCGCCCGGCCTGGAGGTTCGATCGCTCGAGACTGAGCAGCTCGCCCTTCCGCAGCCCGGTGAGGCAGGCCAGAAGAATCACCTTTCGCTCGACCTCCTTGCCTTCCGGTACCGCGGTGACCAGCGCCCGGATCTCGTCCGCCGTGAGGTAGACGTGCCGCTCGTTCTTCGGCGCCGGCTTCGAGAGCTTCGCGCCCAGCGGCTGGTCGATCCAATCCCACTCCTTGAACGCCAGACCCAAGACCCGCTTCACCACCTGCACGCGGTTGTTGATCGTGCTCTGGCTGAGCCGAGCCTTGCGCATCTCCTTCACCATTCGCCGAGCGCCGTCGAGCGTCTCTTGTCCCAGCAAGACACCCGGCGCGTGCACATCGAACCACCGCGCCACCCAGTTGATGCTGGGCGCCTGGCTCTCCGTGTCGTATTCCTCGACCCAGCGCAACAGCCCTTCCATGAACGTCTTGCGCCGAGCCCTGCCCATCACGCCATTGAAGCGCGCCTCGTTCAGCTCAGCGCGTCGCTTCGTGGCGTACTCTTCTGCATCTTCTTCTGTTGTAAACGTGCATTGATGTCGGCCGCACTCACCCGTTTCGGTGACAACCCACCGATCCCGGGCGGCACGGTACCTGACCGTGACTCCCATTGTGTCTCTCCCCTATCCCTGGGGCTGCGCTTGCACCGCTCAATGTATGCTTCCACGGCGTCACGCTCAAATCTCACGTTGCCGCCGAGCTCGACATAGCCGATCTCGTCCTTGAGGGCATAAGCCTTGCGCTGGCTGACCTGCAGCAGCTCGGCGACCTCGCCGGGCGTCATGAGTGGTTGCATGGCAATCTCCCAGGCAAAAGAAAAGCCGCACTAGGCGGCGTGTTCTGTGGTGTGGCGGCTCAGGGCAGCCAGGCATAGCAGCCCAGGTCGGGCCGCCATCGGACATCCTCGCCGCGGCGGCGAAGCTTTCTCGCACGCATGGTGCTGATTGGCCTCCAGCCTTGGCGAATGGCCGGAACGGTCGAGGCCTGTCGGTGGCGGTTCAAGGTGAGCATGGCGGCTGGTCCTCGGCTTGGCGGCGGAGTTCGGCGACTTCCTTCTCAAGCTCGGCGATTCGCTTTGAGCACACCGGCAATTTCTGCGTGACGAGGCGGTCGAGCGCCCTTCGGAACTGCTCGACGTAATCCTCCCGGCTCTTGGCGCCCCAACTGTTCACGAGGCAATCGTCCTCCGGTTCGTCGTCTGGATAGTCGTCATCAGGCTCGCCAGGCACCATGAGGAACTCTTGCTCCGCGGCATGTAGGTAGTCGGCGAAACGACGAGCGTTCTCGATGTTCGTGACGACAACGCTGGTCCTGCGGCGGTTTTCGTTGCGCGGCGGGAAACCAATGGCGTCGGCAACCGCCTCCACATGCGCCTCCAGGGCTTCGATCTTCTCTTGTTGGGCGAGCCAGGCCCGCCAAGCAGCATTTACGTGGACGTAGGCATAGCGACCTTCCTGATCTATCTCCAGTATGGCCTCGGCGACACCCTTATCGCCTTTGGCGATGACCTGGTTTACCCACTGCTTGAATTCAGGCGACATTCCCCACCTCCTCGCTCTGCTGTTTCTCGTCTTCCCGCCACGGCTCCTTCGCCTTGATCACATCGCCACACACGGTGCAGCGATGCTCGCAGGTATAGGTTCCTGGCCACTTATCGGCACAGGTCGGGCAGTAGTAGTCGCACGTGGTCATGAAGCAGCTCCCGAAAACATGTCCATGGGTTCCTGCTCAGCATCACGCAGGTTCCGAACAGCCAGCTGCCAATAGCTCTCCTTGAGCTCAACGGCGACGGCCTTGCGACCCATCTTGATTGCGCTTACCGGCTCGCTACCGATGCCGCCAAAGGGGCTCAGCACCGTGTCTCCGGGGTTGGTCCAGAGATCGATCGCTCGCTCGATCACATCGAGCTGCAGCGGGCAGATGTGGCGCTCGTCGTCCGGGTCGCGTCCGTCGCGAAATGCCAGCGTCCGGCTGGGGTTGATATCCATCCATACCGGCGAGGCGTAGCGCTGCCACCGCTCCACCGGGAAGGTTTCGTTGGTGTGCGTAACAGGCTCGGTGTTCTCGCCAGGCTTGCGCATCGTCACCAGATAGTCGGGGATGCCCTGCCGGCTCATGGCGCTGTCTTTCTTGATCTGCTTGTGCAGCAGCCCCAAGGCCTTGGTTCTCTGCATGGCGGTCACCGGGTCTTTCCAGATGCAGACCTCGGAGTGGAAGATCCAGCCCTCAGCGATGAAGGCCTTGATCAGCTCGCCGCGGAAGTCCTTGAGGCCGATGTAGCCGTCTCTCACCTTGCTCGCCGGCAGGTTCATGCAGTGGAAGGACAGCAGGCGGCCCGGCTTGGTGACGCGCATCAGCTCGCGAACCAGGAAGCGGAACTGCTCGCTGAATTCCTCGTCGCTCTGCACGTTACCCATGTCGAAGTCGCTGTTGGAGTAGGTGTAGAGCGAGGCGAATGGCGGTGAGAAGATGGTGTAGTCGATGCTGTCATTCGGCATGTTACCGATGACGTGCACGCAGTCGCCGTGATACATGGCCCAATCCTGGCCGAACTCCTGATTCAGCACCTTGTTCTTCATGTCGTCTCCTATGCCACCCAGGCGGGCAGCACCATGTCTTGTGTCGGGTTGTACTCGGCCTTCTCGACGCCAGCCGACTGCACCTCTCGCTGCATCATGCCGACCATGTGCTCGACCATGCTGGCCTGCATGGCTTCCATCTGGCGCTCTTTGCTCTCGACGTTGGCCTTGATCGCGCCCAGGCTCTCAGCGCTGACGATATGGCTATGCACCTCACGGGCCTGGCCGAACCGCCAGCAGCGCCGCACGGCCTGGTACATCTGCTCGAATGAGTCATCCAGGCCAACGAATGCCATGCGGGCGCAGTGCTGCAGGTTCAGGCCCATGCCGGCAATTGATGGCTTGGTGATCAGCACTCGGACGGTGCCATCGAGGAACCCGTTGATAGCATCTTCCTTACGCAGCAGATGGTCGCTGCCGCGAATCTCGACGCTCTCGGGTATCGACTTGCGCAGCAGGTCGGCCTCATCGTTGGTGTGGCACCAGATCAACCAGGACTCCCCCGGCTCTTGAGCCACGATCTCGGCAACCTTTGCCACTCGCTGTTCCAGCGTCTCTTTCTTCGCCTGTCGGCGCTCCGTGAGGCTCTGCGCAATGCTGGTGAACATGTCGTCGCCGTACTGGCTGGCGACTAGGTGCTCGTGCATGTGCAGCGCCGGCAAAATGTAGCCGGTATCGTCGAATCCGAGATCTGATGGCAGGCGAATCGTCACCGCCCAAGATGCGAGCCACTGCCAGAACTTCTTGCGACCATGCCCCTTGAGCCGCCATTTCGATGTGTCGCCGCCGTCATGGGTGAAGAACATGGCAAGCATCTCGTCCATGCCCATGATTCCCAGGAACTCGCTCTGGTTGCCCAGCTCCATGTAGTCGTTGGGAGAAGGCGTGGCGGTGCAGCTCAGGCGGTAGGGGCAGCGCTTCCAGTCATTGATGATGCGGGTTCGCGTCTTGCCGTCCCGGTTCTTCAGGATGCTCGACTCGTCCAGCACGACGCCGGCGAACGCCTCGGGCTCGAATTCATCCAGCATCTCGTAGTTGGTGACGTAGACGCCTTGTGGGTCGGCCGGCATCTCCCTGACGTACTCGACATGGACGCCGAACTTCTTGGCCTCCTGCTGAGTCTGTCGGGCAACGCACAGCGGCGCGGCAATCAGCACCGCCCCGCCAGCATGCTCAGCCACATGGCCGGCCCATGTGGTTTGCATCGCGGTCTTGCCCAGACCGGTGTTGGCGAAGGTAGCCGCGCGACCGCGACGCAGTGCCCACTTCACGATGTGGCGCTGGAAGTCCTTTAGCGGCATTCCGCCGAAGCCAACATCAGCTTCGTGAATATCGAAACCGGACGGCTCGTCCAGCTTTGTCTTGCGCTTTACGAACTCGAGGTATTCGACGTTCATGCGAGCCTCCAAAGAAAAGCCGCCTCAGCGGGCGGCGGGTTGATCGGGTCGGTTGAGGGATAGGCCGGCGGCGGCCTGGCGCACCCAGATCGGCGTTGAGCCAAGGGCGAAGGTTTCGCCAGACCAGGCCAGCAACAGGGTGGTACCCATAACGCCGGCAATCGCCTCGGCAGCTGGCGGCGGCACGGCATTGCCGATGCGCTCGCGCCAATCGCTGTCGTTAAGGCCGTCGAGTTCGAGTAGCTCGCCGGGATCAACAAGGCCCTGCAGGGCGGCCAGTTCCAGGGTGGTAAAGGGGCGGTGCCAGGTGCCGTCCAGTGCACGGATCACAGCAACGAGCTTGTCGGTTGCCGCTGGCAGTCGTGGGTCGGCCACTGACCAGAAGCCGTTGTCCTGGCGGGCCGAGGCCGAGACAGCACCACAGCTCGAGGACCAGGGCACCACGCCGTAGTGTCCGCCAGTCAGGTAGTGATCGCCCTTGCTGCGAACCATGCCCGGGCGCGGGTCGGCCACAGCGAATGGCCCCTGTCCGGTGGTGCTGCCCGAGATGACCGTTCCTGCCGCCTGGTCGAATGGCGTCACGCGGTACTTGCCGGCAAAGGTGCTGCCACGAGGGTCGGCCACGGCCAAGCCGCCAGCGGTGGGCCCGGTTCCGGCGGTAATCGCGGGCTATGCTCCGACCAGGGCGCGACACGAAAGACGTTGTTGTGTCGCACGCCTGTGGGTCGCGGATCCGCCACGCTGAACTGGCCTTGTCCTGGCGACTGCTGGCCAGTCACCGCGCCCGTAGTGTCACTCCAGCGACGCACGCCGTAGGCCTGGCCATGGTTCCAGTGGGCTGACTGATCGAAGCGAGGGTCGGCAACACTGAAAGCTCCGTTGGTCGGGCCGCTGCGCCCGGCCACTGCGCCCATACTCTCTTCCCAGGCATTCACGCCCATGAAGCCAGAGTGGTATTCCGGCACGATGAGGTAATCGCGCAGATGGCCGTCCTGTACCGCCAGCTTGTTGAGCGATCGCCAGTCGCTGCCGGCCTCCACGAAAGCGAGCCTGACCCACGTTTTCCACTGCAAGCGCGGCACCCGGTGCATCGGCCCAGCGAGCTCGTCACCCGGCAACGGCATATCGCCAAGAATCTCGCCCACGGCGCGCAATGGGCGCTTCACCGGCTCGTAGAGGAACGGAGGCACCTTTTCGGCATGACGGGCCACCAGCAGGAAGCGCTTGCGGCTTTGTGCCAAGTTGCCCAGCTCCCCACAGTCGTGCGTGGTCTCGGCGACGTGATAGCCGTAGTGCTCGAGCATGGCCACGATCTTGTCGAGCAGCGGCCGGCCACGGTTGGCGATGCGCGGCACGTTCTCGAAGACGAACAACTCGGGCGGATCGTCGGCGAAGGCCTCGAGGGCCAGCCACATCCCGCGCAGGGTAAGGCGGTTCAGTGCCTGATACTTGGGCGTGGTGCTACGGCTCTGACTCAGCAGTCCGGAGAAGCCTTTACACGGCGCTGACAGGAAGATTATGTGAGGGCGCTCATTGCCGGCTGCCGCCTGGATGTCTGCCGGCGTCGCCTCACGCCAGCCGACGGGTGGCTCTGTGCCATGGAAAGCCCGATATTGGTCACGATCGAACATGTCGAGCACAGTACCGGGCGTGCCGGTCAGCCGGCCGAAGTCGGCGATGGCGGCCGGATCCACGTCCACGCCGCCTATGCAGCGGAATCGCGCTTCCATACTGCCAACGCGGGCGTGGCCACGGTTGAAGCCCTTGGCGCCGGCACCCAGGCCGCAGAAGAGGTGGAAGTGTCTAACTTCTCGTGTTTCTATCATAATGTCTCCTTAAAGGCGGCATGAGGGTGGCAGGTGAGAAAACAGGAAATGAGCGGAGATATTGTTTGCTTTTACCCTGAACATTCTTCATTCGCGCAGGATGGATTACTTAAGCAAAATCTTCGATAACGATGGGTATGGCTGTGGAAAAACTATTCGAATACATGGCGAAAGAATGGAGCGTAGTTTCCCAGGCACCATTCGCTTTTTTAATTATTTCAGCAATTATTTTTGGATTGGTCTATCTGGTTTCCAAATGGCATTTCACTGGAACACTGAATGAAACAAAGGCTGCTAACGAAACATTAAGAGAAAGATTGTTACTAAAATCTGAGCAGGCCGAATCCTATAAGGAAAGAGCGCTAAAATACGATGATAAAGTACAGAAGGTAATTGAATCAGACTCAATCTCTTTGAGAGAGCGGGCCCTAGAATTAGTTAAATCGATAAGAGAGTTTAGTGAGCGACATAAGCGTGAAGATCAACACAACAGCCAGGCTCAGCAAGCGGCAATGCGAAAAGCCAAAACCGAAGAAGAGAAAAATGCTACCTGGGATTACTTCACTAACGAGATGATGAGACTCGGTAGCGAACGAAATGCTGAATACGAACGCCGCTTTAGGATTGATGCAATCCTGCTAAGGGATGAATATAGATCTCGCATGCCGGATTACGAACCACTAGACCAACACATAGACATGCTGTATGAACATCCCACTAACTATTTTGGCTATAGTGCTGTTGCTGATGACCTTGAGCGCATGGCCAAGACGCTAAAACAATAACAAAATTACGGCCATTAATTACAATTATAAAACATGCGTATCGCAAAAATTATTATCGTCTAGATCAAATTTGCGTATCGAAATAACTGCCGCCCTCTTCTGCCGCTTCACGCCCCCGAATCGCGGCTTGGGCGGCGCCTGGTGGCGCTGGATGGGGAAGCCAAGCGGAGCAGTGAGAGCGCCGAGCGAGGCGAAGATGCTGGCGGCGGAGAGCCTGGTGAGCATGTTCATGCGGCCTCCGCTCTCGTCTCGTCGATCTGAGCCAAGATCCATAAGTGGCCTTCATCCTTGCTCGGGTCGTAGCTGCGGCGCTCCTCGCCATCCTCGTCCCATATCAGCCACTCGGTATCGCATACGCTCGTCTGCAACCACCCGATGCCTGTCACGTCCTTCCCGGCCTCGGATTCCATTGCCTGGCGCAACGCGGCAGCTTGCTCGCTGTAGCTGCTGTCCGGGTGCTCGGAACCGTATTTCTCGAACGCCTCGGCCAAGCGCTCCCACTGGTCCGGCTCCAGCAGAGCGTGGTCCATGGTGCTCAGCAGAACGATGGCATCGTGCTCCGGCATGTCGGGGTTGCGGTTGCCGTAATTCCAGACATCCATCTGCTGCTCTTTCCCCTTATCGTCAAAGCCCAAAGGGAAGCGTTCGAATCCGCAGTAGCGCTTGGCAATGTCGTTCCAGACGTACATGGCTCCTCGCCAGGCATTCCTGAACTCGAGCACGTGGACGCCACCGTTGGGCTGCAGCAGGAAGATTTCTGTTCTGCTCATGATGATCTCCAGGTATGCAAAGCCCCGGCACTGCCAGGGCAGATTGAATTCGAGGGGGCGTGACGTGCCCCGGTCGGCATTGCCTACGCCTACCGCTTGGCGGTGCCGCTCATCACGCCTCAGCCGGCCCCATGCCGGCGTTGGCGAGGTAGAGCAAGGGAGATCGGCGTATCGCCGCTGCTCGTGGATATTCCGTACAGGTGACCCACCGGCCGTGCCCGTCCGAGCGAGCAGCGCGGTGACGGCCGGATGTGCGTATCAGGAGAGCCGGATTCGGCTCAGGGGATGTTCAGTGGCTTCGGCCAGGTCGCGTGCCTGCTCGGCCTCAGCCTGGCGCCGTAGCCTGTCCTCTGCCCAGGCGATGCCGATCCGCCGGCGAACATCTTTCACCGGCTCGACCAAGGCCCATCCTCGCAGCCCCCGCCAGTGACGCCGGGCTACGCAGTAGTAGCCAAGCCCGTGACGGCGAGCTAGAACGCGCAGGCTGACCTGGTCGCCTGTCGCAGGATCAGTGACGGTGTGAACGGGGGAAGCGGGCATGCTGGCCTCCGGAATGAGAAAGGACCCCGCAGGGCCCGGTGTCGTCAGGGGGTGAAGATGCCGAGCAGGCATTCGCACTCGGGCAGAGTGCGGGTGATGTCGCCGGCGAACTCTTTGGCGATCTCCTTCTCGGTGGCTTCCAAGGCCATGGCGCGCAGGCGGAAGCTCGGCCCGCCCTTGGTGATTGTCGCCACACGCATATCGAAGCGGCGCTCTGCCAGGCCCTCGTAGGGCTGCAGCGTCCAGGTGATGACAGTGGGCAGTCGCTCGGCCTGCTTCACCGTGACCTTGTTCATGACGCCGATCTGCGAGCTGTGCTCCTGCTTCTCGCTGTCGATGCTGGTCAGGTCGTCGATCGACACCTTGCGGAAGGCGTGAATGACCTTGCTCTTCTCCAGCGCCTCGCCCTTGGAGTTGGTGAACTCCATCAGGTGGCCCCAGTCCTCGATCAGCTCGACCATCCCTCCTGGTCATAGATAGAGCCGTCGGCGCCGTGGAAGGCGAGGAAGTCGGGTGTCTTGGGCAGCGTCAGCGTGGCGCTGTGCTCGCAATGCCCCGGCGCATCCTGGCCGCCAATGTCGAGGAAGCTGCGCGCGGCCATGCGGTCCTGGTCGATGAAGACCGGCACACCAGACTCTGCCCAAATTTCGACATAGCGCAGGAACGCGGTCAGGTCCTGGGTCTGGTACTTCCCGCGGAAACGGCGGCGGTGGTCCTGGTACTGCTCAAGGTCGGCGAGATTGAACTGCTCACCCAGAATCAGGGCGTTGCCGCCCGCGACCTCGGTGCCGGTCTTGTGCGATTGCTCGATATGCTGAAGCGCTTCCTTGGTCAGGCTCACTGGTCATTCTCCTGGCGCTGTTGGGTGGGCTTGCGGTGGGCGTGGCCGATCATGTCGAGCTGGTTCTTTGGCTCGAGCGTCATCTCGCCGCCCTGGTTGACGTACATCACCGTCTCGGTGGTGTGGGTTTCGGCCTGGTCGCCGTGCTCGGTCGGGATCTTGAAGGCCAGCTTATGAATGATGGCCACCTGCGAGCCCTTGCCGATATTGGAGACGATCAGGTCAATGCTGACCTTCGCCTTCTTGGTCGGGTTGTTGGTGGCCGCGCCTGCGGCATGGCTGAGGATGGTGCCCAGGCGTTCAGCCAATACGCCGCCGTCCAGGTCCTCGAAGAACCTGGAAACATCTGTCGGTTTCGACATGGTGTTCCCTCTCGGGTGGGGAGTGAGGGGCCTGGCGGCCCCGGGTGGGTGATCAGGCAGCCTTGAGCGAGGCCATGGCATCGTCGTAGCCGGTCCAGTTGTCCACGCCGGCATCCAGCAGAGCGTAGAGCTTCACCTGGTCGGCGAGCAGCTGCTCGTATTCCTTCTTCGAGATGGTGACCGTCTCCGGCTGGGCGATCTGGCTGGCCGGCTTGAGTGCGGCGCCACGGTCGGCAGCGGCGTTCAGTCGGCTGGTGTCGATCGGCCAGCGTGGGTCCTCTGCGCTCTGGACTTCGACCTTGGTTGGCTCGGCAGACTGCTGTGCCCTGGCAGCTTCGGCCTGGGCCTTCTCCGCCTCTTCCTGCCGGATCTTTTCCCGCTCGGCATCGAGCTTCTTCTGCTCTTCCTGCTTGTGGTGGGCGATGCGGTTCTCGACCTGCAATTTGATGAACTCGGCATCCTTCTGGACCAGCTCACGCCAATCGCTGAACAGAAAGGCGTAGTCGCCCTGCTCCCGCTCGATCAGTGCCTTGTTGTCGGCCAGACGCTTGGCTTCCTGCTGGGCTTCAACCTTGGCCCGGGCTACCTCGTCATCAGCGGCGGACTGCAGAGTGGCGATGGTCTTCTTGCCCTTCATGGCGCCGGCAACGTCCAGGGTGTGCGCGGGCGGTACCGGTGAAGTGAGGCTGCCCAGCCAGGCTTGGAAGTTCTGTTCGGCCTGCCGCTGGATCTCGTTGCGCCGGTTGGTCTTCTCGGCCTTCACCAGCTTGTCGAGCTCCAGGCGCTTGGCCCGCATCTTCTCGCGCAGCTCATCGATCGTGGAGAACAGATCGGCGATGCTCGCCGTCTGCTCGAGTGCGGCCTGTTTGCTGGCCTCGAGCTGCTTCTCGCCCTTCTGCAGGAACTTGACGGTGCTCTCGGCATCGGCAAAGTCCTTGTCGGTGACCAGCTTGGTCTTGATGCCCTCAATCATGCGCAGGGCGCCGGCCTTGAAGTCGGGCAGGTTGCTAGCCTGCACGTCGCCGGTCAGCTCGATACGCAGTGCCGGCAGCGCCTCAGGCGCTTCTCCAGCGGGGCGCACCACTTCATCAGTGGGCTGGTAGTCGGCCAGGTCCTGGCGGAACTGCTCCCAGCCTGCCAGCAGGCGCTTGAAGCGATCTTCGTCCGCGTGATACCAGCACCAGACGCAGCGCTCCTCGGTGCCATCCGAGACCATGAACAGGCATTTCTCTGCGCCGCTGACCAGCAGTTGCTGATCCATCTGCACCTTGTAGGCCTCGGGCAGATCCTCGGCACGTACTGCGGCGGCCAGGTCTTCGTTCCAGAGCTTGTGCTCGAACAGCACATCCTCGAGCAGGGTGCAGCCGTCGAGACTGGCCAGCAGATGGGGATGATCCTCACTGGTACCGGTGACCGGATAGAGCTCCTCGCCAATGACCCCCTCGGCAATAGGGCGCGCCGCGGCCTCGGCGGCGTGGCCCTTGTCGAACAGGTGCTGCTGGGCAGTGCTGGCCTCGGGATTTCGCCGGTGTACTTCTGCTTGAGCAGCTCGGCGCGGCTCTGGTACTTGCTGACCCCGGCCATTGCCGGGGCTTCGCTGGCGGTGAAGTGGTTGGCACGCAGAGCATGCCACTCCTCGGTGCCTTGGCGGACGGTTTGGATTTTCATGCGGCCTCCTGGGCAATGTTCTCGATCTGTTGTTTCTGCTCGTCAGTCAGCGACGCACGACTCTCGACCTTGGCAATGATCTGCTCGGGCGTGGCTTTGCCAGCCGCGATGGCGGCTTGCCACTTCGGCAAGTTGGCGTCGAACGACTCGGCGGGGTAATACGGCAGCGCTGCCGGCTCCTGCCGCTGTGGCGCCGGGTTGATCTCCCGCTCTTGCGGAATGTCCTGCGCTTCCTCGACGGTGATCAGGCCGCCCAGGGCGTCGGCAAACTTGTCGCGTAGGGCGTAGCCTCTGGCTCGCCACATGAGCATGCGCTTCGGGTACTGCTTCCATGGCCCCGCCTTGTCCCAGAGGCCTGCCTGTTGAGCATCGGCCTTGCTGAACGTGACGGTATGCCGGGCCGGGTCACCCTTGCGCCACACCGTGCAGGTGGCGGTCATGCTGGCCTCGTCGAAGCTCTCCTCATGTCCGCCAAAACGGGGATGGCTCTGCACCAGGGCGAGCAAGGCATCGCCGTAGATCGCCGGCTTCCCGTTGATCACTGCGATGTTCTGCAATGCTTGGATGGGATTCAGGCCCAGCTCCGAGCCCATCATCATGGCGACGAGTGTGTCTTGAGGCCGGTTCTGGTAGCACTTGGGAACCATCTGGCTGTGGGCCAGCATCTCGGCCATCTGCATGGCCTCGCCCATGCTGGTGGGCTGCAAGGCGAAGCCGTTGCCGCCTTGCCGTGTCAGTGCTGTCATGTGTATTCTCCTTGTTGATTCATTGCCCAATGGATCCGGCCCCGTACCCGTTCGCCCAGGGCGGGGCCTTCTTTATGCCGCCTCGTACTGGCAGCTGATCGCCTCTTCGAACTGATCCTCTGCCACCTGTGTCGCCCAGGCGCGCAACTCCGCCCGGCCATCATCGGTTTGGATGTATCGCTCGATCAGGTGCGCCACGGTGGTGCCCAGCGAGAGGTTGTCGTACCAGCAGCCGAGTAGCCCTTCGTCGCGCACATGGGTGGCGAACGACAGCATTGCGGCGGGTTGCAGTCATCGACGGCCTGGGCGATCACGGCGGCGCGCTGGCTGACGTCGAAGGGGCGGCCGCGGGTGGGGATGTTGGGGATTGCGTTCATGATGTGCGCTCCAGTTCGGCCAGAAGGGCATCGGCGTAAGCGACCGCCTCTTTGGCAGCTTCCTTGTCCGAGACGGTGAGGAATTCACCGTTCCCGCACCAAGCCAGCTGCCCAGATAGGTATCCCTGCATCGCCATGGCGGCGAAGTGCTCGCGCTTGGTGAGACCGATAGTGCGTGTAGTGTCCTGATCTTGAGTGACCGGCATTGCCGGCATGTCTGCGTTGCTCATGCCGCCTTCTCCTTCCGATGCTCTGCGATCCAGCTGGCAAGCGCGTCGCGCTGCTGGGCAAGAGTGGTGATCTCCGCTGCGCCGGATACCCGGACCTCGCTGCCATCCGCCTGGATATCAATGAGGGTGCCGAAGATCGGATCGCAGTTGCCGCCCAGCGCTCGTACCTGGCTCCAGGTATGGCCGTCGGGCCATGCCTGCACTTCGTGGTAGATGCGAATTCCGGTCTGGTCCCGGCATGCCAGCGTTAGGGCTGTGATGCCGGCCAGCAGCGCTATCTGCTCATTGGTCATGTCCGCTCTCCTCGATGAATCGACGTGTCTCGTCCGCAATCTCATCGACAGGAACCAACTCGATGGTGATGCGGTACATGCGGCGATCGTGTATCACCGGCTCGCTGGCCCGGTCGCGGCCATGGTCCAAAAGCATTTGCTGGATCAGTGCGGCCTGGGCGATGTGGCGAGGGGTGTCGGCCGCACGACGCTGCTGCTGTCTGCGATCCGACATGTTCATGAATCGAACCTCCACAGCTGCAGGTGGGCGGGCTTCACGCCATTTCGGCGAGCGATGTAGTCCGCCTCACGCCTGGCGTTCTCTCGCTCAGCCACGCTGAGGGGCTTGTCTTCAGCGGTGCGGCGCGCGGCCGGCCGTAGCCAGCGCAGCCGCTGCCCAGACTTGACGAGGTCCGCCACGCGGACGCGCTCGTCTACCAACATCACGACGTTGCCGCCGTTCTTGATGGGGATCATGGCGAACCTCCTGGAAATGGGCGTAAAAAAAGCCCGGCGGGTGCCGGGCAATACGCAGGGAACTTGCTGGCGTATTCTCGGCCCGCCAGCGGTGGCCATGCTCCTCACTACGCAGTGGATCGCGGATGCTGTGCATCGATAAGCAGGCTCCACCGAGGCGCTACCCTCGCTTACTTCCGGGCCGTGGTTTTTACGTGCACGTCCGCCAATTCGGACACAGGACGTTTCCCCGGTCTTTCCTATCCCGACGGTGCAGCTCGCTTGAGCACGGAACCTGCTTATCGATGCGCCCTGGCTCACCAGGGCGCCTTTCTCAGACTTGCTCGTGGACTCTGGTCGCACACTTCTGTCATTGCGCCTGCGTCCAGACCGCGCCGAGTCGCGGCAGCTGGGGCGCTTCGATATTGCCTTCCTGGCTGGGTGGTGGCTCATAGCGCCCCGGCAGCGATTGTGCTCGCGCAGCTGCAGGAGGCTTGAGTTCCAGCGGTCTCGGTCCCGCCACCCATGCCAGGAGTACCAGCCAGATCATCAGCATGGCGTTCTCCTTGTTGGCATCGGTAGAGCGCCCTCGCCTCCAACCATCTCCGGCATGGAGACCGTGACGGCCTTCATCGGCACTGAAGGCGCTCTCCGATGGCCATCGATACGCTCGATGGCCAGCGTTTAACGTCATGGCCGGTTCAGTCCGGCCCATCTCGGCTACTGGCAACTCAGTCCAGCTCGCCCTCGGCTGCGCAATCGTTCTGCGGGGCTCTTCCGAGCCGCTACCCCTATGTGTCAGACGTTTGGGGCGTCGAAGCGTCGGCCACATTGCCCGGTGGCTCGGGTACCTCTACTGCTTCAAGCGAAAATCTGTACTTCCGTTTCCCGGCGAGTCAGGCGATGCGTCCGCCCTCCCCTCCGAATTCCTTCCTCTCCGCCGGTACCGATCGCTATGGCCAGCACGGCGCAGAGAAGAGTGCGTGCAACGGGTCGGATCCATCCGAGCGCCTGGGCTCGTGCCACAGCGGCAGTTGCCCGGGAGACGCGAAGCTTGGCGTAGGCACGCTCGAGGCCCTTTTTCACGGTGTTGGGCTGGCGGCCGGTGGCCTTCGCTGCTTCCTTCTGCGTCATGCCGTTGACGACACAGAGCAGGTAACGGGCTTCCATCGGAGTCAGGCCCTGGCTTCCGCGGGTCTCATCGACCTGTGCCGCCCAGTTGCCGAAAGTGATCTCCATGTCTGCCCCTCGCTCTCTGTCTATGTCACAAATATAGGCATACCTATCTATCTCGTCAACAGGTGTCCCTATATTTTTTACCCGATTCCTATATTCCGCTTTTGCGTCTATACCTTACGGTCACAAAAAAACCCGCCTCGATGGGCGGGCTCGTGGGGTCCTGGGACTTATCTTCGGGTGAAAATGCCTCTCTCGGCCATGCAGTCGGCTGTAACCGACTCTCTGGCTGCCTCAGCAGATGCTGACCTTTCGCTGGCCAGGTGCTCGACCAGGTCGCGCTGCATCTGACGGGTCATGACGGGGCTGGTGGAGATCGAGCGCTCCATGATCTGCGGAACGCCAAGGCCTACCTCGTACATAGAGTGATGTAGCAGATAGGCCTTCGGCCCATAGCCGCGCTGGCAGGCGAACTCGAGAACCTCTTCGGGTGTGGGGTCAGGGGCCGTCAGTCCATGCTGGTAGGCATGGAGAGCCTCTGCAAACACACTCTCTCCACGCCGGCATTGCTGCCCAAGAATGGCACTGACGAGATCATGGCTCCCGCCGTCTTGGTAGGCGAAATTGACGGCGTGCTCAATGAAGGTGCTTTCGTCTATCAGGGGATGATCGTAGCTTTGACCATCGTGAGCCCTGGCAAGGGACTGGTGGTAAGGGATGCCGCGACGTGCATTTAGGGCAGCAGTGAATCCCGCCTGAGCAACGTTTTCACAGAAACCTGAGTAGCTGTTCAGCTCGACTGCCTGCTCGATGTAGCCCTCTCGGGCATGTGCGAGCCAGTCACCGGCAACGGCATCTGGAGGGAGTACCGTTAACAACGATGATGCCGCCACAGCTGCCAATCGGATCAATCGAACACCTCCCACCAGAACACGCGCCCAAGGATCTGAGGCGCCTCGTCCCCCATCATGCTGTAAACCTCTTCGGGGTGCTCGTCGCTGTTGTCGCTGACGAGCCGGACGCGGTTCAGCGGAAGCCGGTAAAGACGCTTGATGCGGAGCATGCCGCCGTGGTCGAGCGCGTAGATTTTGCCGTCGATGATGTGCGTGCAGCCGCGATCGATCGCGATCGGGCTGCCATCGGCAATTGTGGGCTCCATTGAGCTACCGGAAGCCGTGGCGCAGGCAGCGTTATGAGGCTGGACGCCTGCCCGGAGCAGCCTGGGCAGGCTGAACTTCATGGTACGGCCGTGGTTCTCGATGACCTGGGTGCGGCCATCACCGGCCGCGAACTCGACCTCGCGCAGGTACGGCAGCTCCACCTCGTCGGGGCGGAGTGGCTCTTCCCCTTCCGTGATCTCGGTATCGTGTATTACCAAATCGTCGCCGCTACTTACAGGCTTGGGGTGTAGCTCGGTGACGTTGTTTGATGCCTCCATCTCGCCCCGGCCGGTCGCCAACCAGTCAGCGTTTACCTTGCAGGCGCGCGCGATCTGCACCAGGTAGGCGCTACTGCGGGAATCACCCTTCTCGAGGTCAGACAGAGTGGGCTGGCGGATACCGACAGCTTCGGCCAGCTGCTTCTGGGTCAGGCCTGCGTATTTGCGGGCGCGGCGCACCCTTTCTCCGATGGTCATACCAGCCAACAGTATAGGCGAGCCTATAGCGTTGCAAAAAGGAGTTCCTGTGCCTACTATATAGGCATTCCTATCCGAACAGGCCGTCCCCATGGATTCACCTATCTCTCGATTGATCTCCTTCTTTGGCACGCAGGACCAGACCGCCAAAGCCATGGGCGTCTCGCAGCCTACCGTTGCTGGCTGGGCGAGTGGCAAGCATGGCGTGTCGGAACTCAATGCGCTCAAGGCTGAGCGGATTACCAAAGGAAAGATCAAGGCTTCCGAGCTTTGTCCCCGGCTGGAAGGCCTTGATGCCGCCTGACCTTCCAGCTGCTTTTAAGGATAAGCGGATATAGGCCAGGAAGCATCGACCCCGATGGGTCTGGTCGGATGTACAGGAATGTAAACGGCGAAGCCCGGCGCTGCTGGGGAGCATATGCCGGGCTTCAAATCCATTCGATGGATGAGGAAATCTTAATGCAACCACCAGATTGCCGCAAGGCGATAGCAGATTCAGAGCCCAGCTACCGGTCGTTTCGACACCTGCCCGAACAGCAGCGCTGGCAGTGGTACGAGAACGCCAAACGAATCCGCCAGGGCCGAGAGGCGGCCGGCATCGTGATGACCGAGACCTACGACCAGTTTATTGCTCGCCTGACTCGCGAGCTGGAGCTGTGATCATGAGCAACGTCGCCTACCTGCCAGGACACGAACCGGAGTCGGTGCCCGCCGAGACACCAAGGGGCCCTCAAGTGGAAGACGGATATACCCGGATCGCCAACGAGCTGTACGAGGTGGTCAACAACGTCCACACGTGCCCGGTTACGATCCGCCAGATGCGTGTCATTCATGCGGTGATTCGCCGCACCTACGGGTTCAACAAGTCCTTCGATCGTATTGCCGACACCCAGCTTGCAGCTGATACCGGGCTCCCCCGTCAGATGGTCAACAAGGCCAAGAACGAGCTGATCGACATGCACGTTCTGGTTCTGGATGGCCGTAAGCTGGGCATCAACAAGCATTACGCCGAGTGGGATTTCTCTGCGAAGCCGAAGAAAAAAGCACCCGCTCCAAAGCAAAAACAAAATGCTGACAGTGTCAGCAAAATGCTGACACAAAATGTCAGCAAAACGGAGACACACAAAAGACAGAAAGACACTCATATGAATACTTACGTATTCATAGCGCATCGGCTGGCGCCGAACGCGCTTGTCGATCTGCGTCTGAATCACTTCCCGATCAAACGCCCGAAGGCTCCTGCCCTGCCGAACTGCCCTCACAACGAGATCATTGATCTCTGGGGCGAGGTCATGCCTGAAAAACCGCAGCCCGCGAAAAACCTGTGGGCTGGAACTGAGCGCGCGCGCAACCTCGCTGCTCGCTGGAAGGCCGGGTTCTCGATTAAGCACGAGCGCACTGGCAAGCCGCTGTACACCAATCGCGAAGAGGGAATTGCTTGGTGGGGCCGGTTCTTCAAGTTCCTGCGCAAATCCGAATTCCTGATGCAGGACCATCGCTGGTTCAAGCTCGACTGGGTCGTCAACAAGACGAACTTCACCAAGATCATGGAGCTGAGCTACCACGAGGATATGGCCCAATGAGTCATTTCAGCTTGGAAGCCGAACAGTCCGTGATCGGCGGCGCCATGCTGAACAGCAAGGTGATCGATAGCCTCGCTGACATCGTGAGCGCCGGGGATTTCTACGACCCAGCCCATGCTGCCATCTGGAGCGCCATCGTTCACGTCGCCTGCCGGCTGGGCGTGAAGCCAGACATCGTCACCGTGAGCGAACACCTCGAAGAGCACGGCCACCTGAACGCTGCCGGCGGTGTCGGTTATCTCGCCGAGATTACGAAGAACACCCCGTCTGCAGCCAATGCCGAGGTGTACGCCGGCATCGTAAGGGACAAGGCGCAGCGCCGCCGCCTGGTCGCCAGCCTGGCCAATCTGACCGAAGAGGCAACAACCAGCCGAGAAGCGTTTTCCGACCTGATCGACAAGGCCCAGGGTCAATTGCTCTCCCTGGTCGGTGGCGAGCAGAAAGGCGCCGTGATGATCAAGGATGCTCTCAAGTCACTCCTCGATACCGTAGAGCGGAAGAGCAGCGGCGAAGAGTCCTCCATGGGACTGTCGTTCGGCCTCACCGATCTCGATCGCATGACCATGGGTATGAAGGCCGGGGAGATGATCGTCGTAGGTGCCCGCCCATCGATGGGGAAGACGGCGTTCTCGCTCAACATCTTGCGCGCCGTCCTGACCCACAACCGGCGCCCGGCCATGATCTTCTCCATGGAGATGGGCTCCGAGGCAATCACCACGCGCCTGGTGGCGGCTTCCGGCATGCTGCCGCTCGACAAGCTGCGCGATCCCACGACGATGGAAGCCGGGGATTGGGATAAGTACACCGCGGGCAACCAGCTGCTGCACGACACCCAGCTCGTCATCGATGACCGCCCCGCCCTCACCCCCAGCCAGATCCGCGGCGCCGCCAAGCGCTGGAAGCAGTACTTGGGTGACATGGGCGTCGTGGTGGTCGATTACCTGGGCCTGATGAAAGCCGAGGGCCGCCACGGCAACCGTGAGCAGGAAGTGGCCGAGGCCAGCCGCGCGATGAAAGCCCTTGCCAAAGAGCTGGAGTGCCCGGTCGTCGTGCTCTCCCAACTCAACCGAAACCTCGAGAACCGCGACCTCAAGAACCGTCGGCCGCGCATGTCCGACCTGAGGGAGTCGGGAGCGATCGAACAGGACGCTGACCTGATCCTGTTCCTGTACCGCCACGAGGTCTACGACGAGAACGACCAGCGCAGCAAGGGCGTTGGCGAAATCATCATCGGCAAGCAGCGCGAGGGGCGCCTGGGCACGGTTTACACCGCCGCCAGGCTCGAGCTTAACCGCTTCGATGATCTGTCTGCTGAGAAGATCCACGAGCTATCCCAACCACCCGTGCCGGAAGCGCCGCGGCGCAAGTCGGCCATGGCGGAGTTTTGATCATGGGAACCGTCACTCAAATCAAGCCCAGCCCCAATCGTCTGGAGAACCCAGAGGGCCAGCTCGGCCGCGTGCACATGGTGTTGCGCGATGCCACCTACTGGATGCAACTCCACGAGATCGGCGAGGCCATCCTGAGCCGCTTCCAGCGCATGGACAGCCATGCCGCCATCTCAGCCCGCATCCGTGAACTGCGTGGCCTGGGCGTGACGATTGTCAGCCGCGAGGTACCGGGCAAGGGTGCGGCCCGCCCGCATGAGTACCGGCTGGTGCCGGATTGGGATGGAGGTGCTGCGGCATGAAACTCACCGCCTACGAACAGGGCAAGAAGACGCCCGCCGAGCTGTTCCCAGCCCCGGGCAGCGGCCCGAACGCCAAGCCCTGCCCGCACATCAACCGCCGGTTCAATCTCTCGGGCGAGGAGAAGCAGCGCCGCCGCAAAGTTCTGGCCAAGGCGCTGAAGAAAGCCGGCTCAATTTCAGCCCTATCTACAGCTATAGGCTTTCGGCCCATGGTCATTCGCAACTGGGATATGGCCAAGCACGCCATACCAGACGAGCGGCTGGCGGTGTTGGAACGGTACCTGGCTGGGGAGGTGCCCCATGAAGCCCATTGAGCCTGGATGTCTGGCACTGATCCTGCGCGGGAATATGGCCAATCACGTTTGCACGGCGGTGGAGAAGATCCCGGCCAATCAGCCCTTCACGATCCATCCAGATAGGACCTGGGAGAGCGAGAGGCAAACGACCTTCAGCTGCGACGCCTGGCGTGTCGACTTGGCGAGTGATCCGAGCGTTGGTTACACGGTCGCTGAACACAACCTGATGCGCATCGACGGCGGCGAAGACGAGAGCGTCACCACTGAGCAGGACCAGGAGTTGCCGGCATGACCCTGCCCAAGCAATACGTCAGCCGGGCCAGCACCCTGCAGGAATCCCTGGCTGCCGTAGCCAAGCTTCCCTGGATCCTGGCCGAAGCCATCACACGTTGGGGTGAGATCGAGGTCATCGTGCGTAAGCGCGAGAAGCACCGCAGCCAAGAGCAGAACAAACTCCAGCGGAAGTGGTGCAAAGAGGCCGCCGCCCAAGGTGACATGACCGCCGAGGAGTACCGCGGCTACTGCAAGCTGCACTTCGGCGTGCCGATCCTGCGCCGTGATAGCGAGGCCTTCCGCGAGGTTTACGACCGCCTCATCCGGCCGCGCGATTACGCCGAGAAGCTCGAACTGATGATGGAGCCGCTGGACTTCCAGGTAACCCGGCTGATGACCACCGCGCAGAAGGGCGAGTACCTCGATGCCATGTGGACGCACTTCACCGGCCTGGGCTTTCGCCTGACCGATCCGAACCTCAAGGGCATGGATCCTAGCCAGTACAAGGAGGCAGCGTGACTATCAAAATCAGAAAACTGCAGCAGCCGACACCGAGAACCTGTGTTCATACCTGCCTCGCCATGGTGACGGGCGTGTCTATCGACTCACTTATTGATCGGTTTGGAGATCGCCCCCTAGGAATCAAGGAAGAGGTTTCGGTGCTCATTGAGCATGGAATATTCCACACCCCACCACCGGGAACCTTCATGAGTTCCCGTTCTTTGGGACATACCTAGTATCAACACCCAGCCTGAACCTGCCTGGGAAGCTTCACATGGTAGTGGTGGTCCTCGATGACGAAGGCTACAGCGTCATCGACCCCAACGAGGGCCGGGAAGGTGTTCAGGCATACACCTCGGATGCGCTTCCATCTGGCGACCTGGCTCGGTGCGAGGTCACGTATTTGAATCCCAGCCTGCTTGATGAAATGCGGCTAACAGAGAAGCGTACGGAGGCTGCATGAAGCGTTCCGGCACACTCAAGCGCAAGACACCTCTCGCCCAGGGCGCCCCGCTCAAACGCACGCCCATGAATCGCACATCGCCGAAGCGCCGGCCGGCCAAGGCTGCAAATGACGAGCAGTGGCGCAGCGAGACCTACATCGGCTGGATCAAGTCGCTTCCCTGCTGCAACTGCGGCGGCCCCGGTGGTGATCCGCATCACGTCATCGGTCTGCACTGGGGCCTGTCCGGCATGGGCATGACGGCGCCCGACTCATTCGCCATGCCGGTCTGCCGCGCATGCCATCGGGCCATTCACGAATCGCCCGAGCTGCAGCGCTGGCAGCCGACCTGGTTGCGGCATGTCATCTCGCTTGGCGTTCGCCAGTTCGATGGCGACATCAAAGAGGCCCTGTTGCGGGCCTGGGCATTCATCGACTCGAAAGAGGTGGCGTGATGCGGGCAGTAGTGGGGATAGACCCGGGCAAAGCTGGTGGCGTGGCGTTGATCACGCCTACCGGCGCCAGTGGCCTGCCGATGCCATTGGTCGGCAAGGAGATTGACGGCCGCTACCTGGCCCAGTGGCTGCGCCGCGTCGGCCCGGAGCTGGTAATCGTTGAGAAGGTCGGCGCTGCCCGGGTGAATGGTCGGCCCCAAGGAGGCACTTCGATGTTCACGTTCGGCACCGGCTTCGGGAAGCTGCTCGGCGTGCTCGAGGCCATGGGTATCCCTCACCGATTGGTCACCCCCCAGACATGGAAAGCGGTGGTGCTCAAAGGCACGGCCAAGGACAAGGCGGCAGCCATCGAATTCGTGCATCGCGCCTACCCGCTGGTAGACCTGATGCCCGGGCGATGCCGAACCCCTCAAGACGGCATTGCTGACGCCGTATGCCTGGCCGAGTACGGCCGCCAACTGATGACCCGGGAGGCCGAATGAGCTACATCGATCACAACCCCGCGTGGCCTGGGCCATGGCCTTCGAGTCCGGTATCAGGACGCAGGCCGCCGCCGACCTGGCCGAGGCCGGCAGCAAAGTCCAGACCAGCGGCGCCAAGGGCGGCAACTGCTACGGCGATCACTACACCCGGTCTACTCCGTCATCCGACGCATGGAGCGCGAGCAGCCGGTGATCGCTGCCGTGGGCCACTGGCTCTGCCTGGCAGACACCGGCGAGGCCAACCAGTACCTGGATGACGTCGCCGATACGGTGCTGACGCGCTATATCGTGGCCACTCCCGAATGGGCCACCTACCGCAAGGCGCGGCGAGAGCGCGTCGAGGCCCTGGTACAGGCTCGGCTGGCGATGGACCGCAACGACATGGACGGCAGCAGGCCTCTGTGGCAGCCCCTGGAGATCTGCGAGTTCGTCGCCGGCTGGGTGGGCGTGACCATTGTCAGCTACAACTGGCAGCGCGATGGTTGGGAGCAGGTATGGGCTCAGCTGGGGCGGATCATCTCCGAACTCGAGGATGAGGCAATGGCACCGGTGGCGCGGGTGGCCAGGGAGGCCAACCGGGCAATGCGTGACGACCTGAAAAATGCAGCTTGACTAATTGAAGGTCAATTGATACCGTATTTTCTAAGCTGGACCAGATGCGCTCTTCCAGCCCTTGATTTAAAGGCCCTGCCCTCCCCGGCGGGGCTTTCGCGTTTCTGGCCCCTCGCCAGACGCAGACCCCACACGTACCCCCATGCGTGTTCTCCCGGCCACGGACGGCCACCCCTGATTTCGCGATAGCGCCGCCTGGCGTTTGCCCGTTCGTGCGGGCCTTTTCTTCTGAGGTGCGCCCATGCACTGGTACGACGAGCTCGAACTGGCGCGCCCTGCCGTGTCTGTCGATCTGCTGCGTGCGGCCATGCCTGGCGCGCCAGACGTCGAAGAGTGGGCGGATGAGCTGAGCGAGGCGCTGGCGTGGGCGAAGATCCGCGACAAGGCTGAAGTGGCGATGTTCCTGGCCCAGGTCGGCCATGAGTCCAGCGACCTGACGCGCCTCGAGGAGAACATGAACTACACGGCGAAGCGCCTTACCGAAGTGTGGCCCCGTCGGTACCCAACGCTCGAGGCCGCCGCCCCATACGCACGGAACCCCAAGGCGCTTGCCAACCACACCTACGGCGGCCGGATGGGCAACACCATGCCCGGAGATGGATGGCGGTTCCGAGGCCGCGGACCGATCCAGCTCACTGGTCGCGAGAACTACGCGCGCTGCGCCAAGGCCACCGGCCTGAAGCTGATCACCCACCCCGACCTGCTGGCCACCATGCCCCGATATGGGGCGATGGCGGCAGCCTGGTACTGGCTCGACCGGGTTACCCCGGGCGCCGACATCATAACCGTCACCAAGCAGGTGAACGGTGGACGCCACGGCCTGGACGACAGAAAGCGCCGCTACGAGCGCATCCTGGCCCATCACAGATAAACCTTGAGTACGCAGGCCCGCCCCAGAGGTGCGCCATGAATGCCCTACGAAACGAGAAATCGCCCATGCCGGGACGCGACCCGAACAACTGGGGATGGCTGTTATCGGTCGTCGCCAGCCTCTGGCCGTCGCTGTACGCAGCGGGATTGGCCTTTGCCATTGCGCTGATCCGCGGCATCCATGCCGGCGGCAAGCCGGTGAAGAGCCTCCTGGAGGCTGTCCTGTGTGGCTGCCTGACGCTCGCCCTGGTCCCGCTGCTCGACTATTTCGGGTTGCCGAGAGACCTGGCGGTCGCGATTGGCGCGGCCATTGCCTTTCTCGGCGTCGATTGGTTCCGGCGCCATGCCGACACGGTTGCGCGCCGGCTCATCGAAAAATGGGTAGGCAAGTAACCCTTTCAACTCAAGCCAGGAGCGCGTCATGAGGTGGAGCGATGTCGCACAAACAATCGGCAAAGCGGCGCCTGCCGTGGGTGCTGCGCTGGCGGGTCCAGGTGGTGCTGTGGTGGGTCACATGGCAGCTCGTGCGCTTGGCGTTGAGGCATCTCCTGACGCTGTCGCTGAGGCCATTCATCGCGATCCGGAAGCGGCTACCAAGCTGGCCGAGATCGAGGCAGAGGCAAGACGCGCCCTGATCGACGCGCAAGCCAGAGTCGTTACGGCTGAGGTCCAGGGCGAGTCCTGGCTGCAGCGCAACTGGCGACCGATCGTCATGCTCTGGCTCTCCATCCTCGTCGGCGCCCACTTCCTCGGGTTCACGCCTGACAACCTGAGCGAGCCCATGGTCCTGGCTCTGTTCGACATCGTGCAGTACGGCCTGGCTGGGTACATCGCAGGGCGCTCTGCCGAGAAGATCACCAAGACGCTCTCTGGTCGGGGTGTGGCGGAGACGTTTATGGATCGGATCAAGAGGTAACGACATGACCAAGACTGCGGAGGCGGTCGAGCTGACCCCCAAGCAGTCTCGATTCGTCGATGAATATCTCGTAGACCAGAACGCCACCAAGGCGGCAGAGCGTGCTGGCTATAGTGCGAAAACCGCGTACTCCCAAGGTCAGCGGCTGTTGAAAAATGTTGAGATCCGCAGGCGAGTAGATGATGGCCTGCTGAAGCAGCAAGAGCGGACGCAGATCACTTCCGATGATGTTCTACAGCAGCTGGGGCGCCTGGGCTTCTCCGACATCCGCAAGCTGTTCACGCCTGCTGGACAACTCCGCAGCGTTGCCGACCTGCCCGACGACATCGCCGCGGCTATCGCCAGCATCGAGGTCGTCACCAAGACCATCCCCGGCATGGGCGACGAAGAGCCCGAGGTCGAGTACATCCACAAGATCAAGCTGACGGACAAGGTGAAGCCGCTTGAGCTGATCGGTAAGCACATGAAGATGTTCACCGAGCGGCACGAGCACTCCGCCCCTGGTGGCGGCCCCATCCAGCACGAACACAAGGTTACCAAAGAAGAGATAGACGACTTCATCTCGGGGTTCTGAATGGACTGGGAAGACACGCCGCCCGAGGTCAAGGCTCGGATCAAGGGGGCGTGCGAGCCCTTCCGCCATGGCCTGGATACGGCGCGCGAGTCGATCTACCGCAACGTGTTCACCCGCATCTGGTTCCGCTATGACCAGGGCCAGCAGTTCCTGAGCAACTGGCACCACGTCTACGTGGGCCGGGTGTTCTATGACGTCCTGGTCGGCGAGCGCACCAACGTGGTGGTCAACCAGCCGCCCGGCTCTTCGAAGTCGGAAGCCTGGTGCATCTTCCTGCCGGCCTTCGCCAGCGTGAACTTCGACCGCGTGCGGATCCTGCAGCTCTCGTATTCGAAGGCCCTGGTCACCGAGCACGCCAACCGGGTCAAGGCCCTGCTGGGCAGCGCCGAGTTCCAGGAGCTGTGGCCGCGGGCGTTCGGACGGACCAACGCCGAGAACTTCACTCTGCTGAACGAGCAGGGCAAGGTCAGCTTCCAGGCGTTCGCCCGATCACTGGCCGGCCAGGTCACTGGCGCCCGGGGTGGGTACATGGTGCCCGGCTACTCCGGCCACATCATGCTGGACGACCCGCAGAAGCCGGTGGACATGCTCTCCAACGTGAAGCGGTCCAACTCCAACCAGATGCTGGTCAACACCGTGCGCTCTCGCCGGGCCCTGCCCACGACGCCGGTGATCATCGTTCAGCAGCGGCTGCACACCGAGGATGCCAGCGGTTTCGCCCTGAGCGGCAAGCTCGGCATGGACTTCGATCACGTGAACATCCCGGCGCTGGTCGATGAGGAGTACATCGAGAGCCTGCCCGAGGACATCCGCGAACTGTGCTGGGCCGACGTGAAGGACTCGCCCAGCCGGGTAGTGAACGGCACGCGCTACTGGTCGTACTGGCCCGCCAAGGAGACCGTGGACGACCTCATCGCGCTGTGGGAGCGCGACCTGTACGTCTTCATGTCGCAGTACCAGCAGCAGCCCCACGAGCTGACGGGCGGCGTGTTCGAGACGTCATGGTTCCAGGAGTACACCACCCTGCCCCGGCTCAGCCATCGGGCGGTGTACGTCGACACCAACAGCGGCAAGGTCGGCGACTACCTCGACTACACCGTGTTCACCCTGGTCGGCGTGGGCAAGGACGACGGCAACCTCTACGTCATCGACGTCGTGCGCGGCCGCTGGGACCCCGAGGAGCTGCTCGACAAGGCCCGCGAGCTGTGGGCCAAGTGGCGGCCGTTCGACCACCGGCAGCCGATGCCGCTGCGCCATATGGGCATCGAGGACAAGCAGGCCGGCCAAGGCCTGATCACCACCCTCAAGAAGAAGCCCAAGCCCGGCGAGAAGCTGTTGCAGATCCCGGTGGTGGAGATTCCTCGAGGTGCCGATCAGAACAAGCTGGTCCGGGCGCTGAACTGCGTCCCGCAGATCAAGAGCGGCCAGGTCTTCATCCCGGCCACGCACGACGCCGAGGGCAACAAGATCAGCCGGGTCTGCTACCACGACGGCACGCCTGCTGCCGGTACCGACTGGGTGGTGACCGCCCTATCCGAGTTCGCCGACTTCTCGGCTGACGACAGCCACGACCACGACGACATCGTGGACACGATCATGGATGCCATCGACCGCGAGCTCATCCAGGGCGGCGCCGGCGGCTTCAACTGGGTATGACGATGAGCGAAGACACCAAAATGCGCCTTCGCTTCACGGCGGACGGCTCCGTACTCATGCGCGACGGACTGCGCAACGTGGTTAGCGGCATGGGTACCGACCGCGACATGCGCTCGTTCTCGAAGTTCGCCTATGGCATCTACCAGGACTTCGCCGAGCTCGAGGCGGCGTACAGCGAGAACTGGATTGCCCGCCAGGTGATCGACGTACCAGTGGATGACGCCACCCGCGAGTGGCGCTCGTTCAGTTGCAAGGAGGCGCAGGAGATCCAGCGCGAGGAAAAGCGCCTCAACCTGCAGGGCGTGACGCAGGAGGCCTTCAAGTGGGCCGGGCTGTATGGCGGCGCCGGCGTGCTGATGATCACCGACCAGCCCCTCGATGCACCGCTGGACGTCACCAAGATCAAGAAAGGCTCGCTCAAGCGCTTGATGGTGCTCGACCGCATGCTGCTCGCCGGTCAACGCTACAACGTCACCGACCCCCTCAGCCCGAACTACATGCTGCCCGAGGTCTACCGTGTCGCCGGCGGCGTGCAGGAGATCCACCACTCACATTTCGTGCGTGCCCCGGGCGCCAAGCTGCCCCTTCGCATTCGCATGATCAACGGCGGCTGGGATGACAGCCAGCTGCGCCGCTGCATGGAAGACATCAAGGATGCAGTCGCGGCCAAAGGCGGCATTGCCTCGCTCATCCAGGAAGCCAACGTCGATATCATCCAGAAGGAAGGCCTGGCCGAAGCGCTGGGCTCCGGCGACATGGATGGACAGGTGGCAGAGCGCTACCGCCTGTTCGGCATGATGAAGAGCCTGTTCCGCCTGGGGCTGCTCGACAGCAGCGAGGAATACCATCGCCACCCGGCCAGCTTCGGCGGGCTGGGTGAGGTGCTGCGCTCGCTCATGGAGTGGGTCTCCGGTGCCGCCGAGATCCCGATGACGCGCCTGTTCGGCGTTCAGTCAAAGGGCATCGGCGATTCTGGCGAGGGTGACAGCCGCAACTACTACTCAGCGATCGGCGGCCGGCAAGAGGCCGACTACCGACCCTTCCTCGAGCGCATCGACGAAGTGCTGATCCGCTCTGCTCTGGGCAACATGCCCGATGATTGCGAGTTCGAGTTCAACCCACTCAGCCAACCCAGTGACACCGAGCTGGCACAGCAGGAGCTGGGCTTCGCCAATGCCGACGACGTGCGCCTGCAGCAGGGCGTGGTTCGCCGCTCGCAGATCATGCGCAAGCTGCAGAGCCAGGGCGTCTATGCCATCAGCGATGAAGAGATCGAGGCGCAGGCCGCCCTTGAGCGCGAGCCCATCGGGGCCAATGAGCCTGACCTCGATCTTGACTTCGATCTACCCGACGCTGCCGGTGCAGCTGCAAGCGCCGACCCGGACGAGTCACTCAACGGCGCCCAAGTCACGGCCATGCTGGAGATCGTCGCCCGGGTTCGTGAGGGCCAGATCACGCGCGGCACTGCCGCCAAGCTGATCGCCGCGTCCTTCCCGCTCTCTATCGATCAGGCCGAGGACATTGTGTCCGAGGTGAGGGAAGGCGTAGCGCTGCCGGAGGAAGGCAATGTCACTGGAAGCCCTGACGGCAGCGAATGAGGAAGCCGCCAGTCGCCGCCGACGGCCGGCGCAGCCCATCCCCCACCCTGACGACGTCGAGCGCCGGTACCGGGCCCAGCTGCGGGCGCTGGTCCGGCGCATCACCCGACAGGTGCAGGAGAGCGTGCTGCCGATCCTGAAGGGCTCGGACTACACACAGGATGCCATTCTCACCCGCGACCAGTGGAGCGAGCGTGTCGCCTCCGAGCTTGACCGCCTGGCCGAGGAATACACCAGCGCCTCCTTCGCCGCACAGGTTCGCCGCCTGGCCACCGCCGTGGTCATGCAGGCCAACGACGAGACGACCGGCGCCTTCATCCAGTCGGTGAGGCGCGCCATCGGTGTGGACTACCGGGCCGTGCTCAGTGAGCGCGGCATGGCCGAGTATCTCAACGCCGCGATTGCCCAAAACGTCGGCTTGATCAAGTCGGTGCCCGAGGAGCTGTTGAAGGGCCTGCGCACCGTCGTGCTCCAGGGCGCGATGGACGGCGAATCGATCACCAGCATCATGCGTCAGATCCAGCAGCAGACCGGTGTGGCCGACCGCCGGGCCCGGTTCATCGCCCGCGACCAATTGGCCAAGATCAGCGGCCAGGTGACGGAGCGCCGGCAGAAGCAGGCCGGCATACAGTATTGGCGCTGGGTCACGTCGAAGGATGAGCGCGTGGGCACAGACCACCGCCTCGCCGCCCGGCGAGACATCGGCTTTGGCCCAGGCGTCTATCCGGTGGGCTACGAACCGCCCGAGGGCCAGCCCGGCAACGCCAAGCGGCCGAACTGCCGCTGTACCCGATCCCCTGTCTTTGAATTCGAGCTGCCCGAGAGGAAGCGATGACCAAGATCCTGCTGAAGGACCGGGCCGGCATTCCCCTGGCGCCGGGGTCCGCCCGTGTCGTGACGGACGAGGGCTATCTGCGCGTACCCGGCCGTGTCGCGCGCGCCGGCAACGTCCAGCAGTACCTGGCCAGCGAGCTCGAGCTGACCGACCGCGGCCCGAACGAGATCGTCAACGTCTACCGGCCGCCTGAAAGCGTGTTCGCACCAGACTCGCTTTCCACCTACGACAATTCCGACATCACGGTCCAGCACCCTGACGACCTGGTCACGGCTGTGACGTGGCAGGGAGTGTCGGTTGGCCATGCCATCTCCGCCGGCCGCCAGGAAGGCGATTGGGTGGTGGTGGATCTTCTGATCAAGGACCAGGAGGCGATTAAGGCCATCGACGCGGGCACCGTCGAGCTCTCCGCCGGCTACCTCGCCGAGTACGTGCACCAACCCGGCGTCACGCCCGACGGGACGCCCTACGAGTTCATCCAACGCGGCATCGCCGTGAACCATATCGCCCTGTGCGATCACGCCCGAGCGGGCCGAGAGGCTCGTCTGTTCGACCACAAGCCAGCCCAGGAGGCTGTCATGACTCACAAGGTAACTCTGGACAATGGCGTCAAGGTGGAGGTTGCCGACGAGCAAACCCAGACCCTGATCCAGTCCACGCTGGACGGCCTCCGCAAGCAGGTCGCCGACTCACAGAAAGCCGTTCAGGACGCCGAGGAGGCGAAGCAGAAGGCCGAGGCCAAGGCCGATGCTGCCGACGAAGAGAACGAGGAGCTGAAGAAGAAGGCGTCTGACGATGCCATCTCAGCCCGCGTGACTGAAGTTATCTCCGCCATGGACTCCGCCCGCAAGGTCGCTGGTGATGAGTTCACCTGCGACTCCGTGGTCCCGGTTGTGATTTACCGCTCCGCCCTCGACTCGGCTAAAGCCCCCTGCAAGCGCTATGAGAGTTGGGACAAGGCACCCGAGGCTTACGTGGTCGCTGCAATCGACATGGCCGTCGAGAAGAAGGAAGCCGAGGACGAGGAGGAAGAGGAGCACGAGAAGCGCACCTCCGATTCCCACCGCCGCTTCGCCGACGACATGGCCAAGAGCAAGACCAAGACCGGGGATGCTCAGGCGACCCGTGATGCCAACTACCAGGCGTTTCTCGACAAGCGCTACGGCAAGAAGGAGACCGCGTAATGGCGATCGCACAGTCTGACTTCAACACCTTCCGGGGCCGCGGTTATGACGGCCAGGTCTCCACCATCGACGTCAGCGATGTCGTGTCGCGCACCGTCGAGGATGGCCTGCTCCAGTTCGGCCGTGCCGCCGTACGCGGCACTGGCACACGTTCCTGTGCCCCGGTAACCGGCGCGTCCACCGCTGGCGATGTGATCGGCTTTGCCGTGCGCTCCCTGGCCGAGTTCAGCAACACGCCCCCGGCCAACCCGGACAACTACGAGACCGGCTATCAGGAAGGCCATGTCGCTTCCGTCATCCGCGACGGTCGCATGTACGCCACCTGTCTGGGCGGCGCTTCCGCTGGCGACACCGTGCACGTGGTGATCAACACCGCGGGCGGCGAAGAGCTGGGCCAGCTGCGCGGGGCGGCCGACAGCACCAACACCATCGAACTCAACCAGGTCCGCTGGATCGACGACGTCGTTGACGGCGAAATCGGCGAGATCCAGATCGACGGCATCCTGACCACCGCTTAAGGAGCGATAGCATGAAAGCGACATTCGATACGAACCCGGCCGCTGCGCTGTCGTTCCTGCAGCAGCAGGCCGCGCACATCGAGGCCGAGGTCTACCGCCTGGAGTACCCGCAGTTCAAGTACACCGACCTGGTGCCCCTGGACAGCTCGGCTCCCGACTGGACCAAGGTGGTGATGTTCCGTGCGCTCGACGCACGCGGCCAACTCAAGGTCTTCGGCCCGAACTCCACCGACATCCCGACAGTGGACATCGCGGCCTCGCAAGGCTTCCACGAGGTGAAGACCGCGGCGCTTGGCTACACCTACTCCATCGAGGAGTTGGGTTTCGCCATGCTGAACAACGTCAACCTCGACGGCGAGAAAGCCCAGGCTACCCGCGACGTGGTCGAGCAGGACCTGAACCGCATCTACCTGCTAGGCCGCGAGGGCATCGGCGAGGGCCTGTATACCTCCGGTGGCGTGCCGACCGATAGCGCAGCCGGGACGCTGGCCTCGCTGGTGGCTGACATTCCCACTAACGGCGCCCAGCCGATCCTCGACTTCTTCGGCGGCGAGTACAATAAGGTGTATCTGACCAACACCAACACGGTGCATCGTCCGAACACCTTTGCCCTGCCTCCGGAGCAGTACCAGCTGCTGATGCGCACCCTGTTGTCCACCGACAACGCCTCCAATGTCACCCTGCTGGAGTTCCTCAAGAAGAACTTCCCGGACATGACCTTCGTGGACGACATCCTGCTCAAGGGTGCGGGCGCCGGTGGCGTTGATCGGATGGTGACCTACAAGCGCGACCTGCGCGTCGTGAAAGGCCACGACGTCATGCCGATCCGCTTCCTCGCGCCGGCGACCGCCGATAACGTGAATTTCAAGGTTCCGGCTCTCGTGCGCACCGGTGGTACCGAATGGCGCATCCCGAAGGCCGGCCAATACGCAGACGGGGTGTAACCATGGGCAAGCTCACAAATCAGCACTCCTCTCGTGTCGGCGTCTACGATGACGCCGACTCTCCCAAGGAGAAGCACAAGCTGGTACACATCGAGCCAGGGCGCAGCGCGGAGGTGAAGCGCGACTTCTCGAAGCATCCGATGGTCAAGGCTGGCTGGCTGAAGTTCGAGGGCGGCAAGGCCAAGGCCGAGCCCAAGGCGCCGGAAGGTGGTTCGGGTGATGATCCGATCACCGTCGAGGATGTCACCGGCGAGGATGGTGTCTTCACTGTCCAGGCCAGTGACGGCGTGACCTTCCAGCCCGCCAAGAACCAGGTGCGTGAGGACGGCACCCTGACCGGTGGCGGCATGAAGGCCTACGAGGAAGCCAAGGCCAAGGCCGAGGCGGAAGGCGGCGAGGAATAACCAAGGGGCGGCAGCCATGGCAAAGCAGCTCACCATGAAGATCTCAGTGAGGCGAAAGGCGGCGCTGATGCTGCTGCCCCTGTGGTTGATCCAGACGAGACTGGGCCGGCGCCCTTGGGTGCCGCGCTGGGCGATCAAGATTGAAGGACCGTTCTGATGGACATCACTCCCGACATCGTGAGCGCCTTCCGCGCCTACTACCCCGGCTTTGCCGACGCCGACGACTGGCCTGACGCCACGGTCACCCGCTACCTGGAAGAGGCCGACGACGAGACCGGCAAGCGCTGGGGCGAATACGGCGCGCGCGGCATCAAGAAGCGCGGCATGTTCGCCTTTGCTGCCCACCGCCTGGTGCTGGCCAAGGCGGCAGACATTGCCGTCGCCAACGGCGGCACGCCGGCGGCGCCTGCCCGGCTGGCCTCGAAGTCCATCGGCGGCGAGTCGGCATCCTTCGCGGTGCCGACACCTTCTGCGGCTGAGCAGGAGCGCTACGGGGACCTGCTCACCACAATCTACGGCCTGGAGTTCATCCGCCTGCGGCAGCGGGCGGCCATGGGCGGGGTTATGGTGTAGCCATGATCAAGTCTCGCATCCGTGGCGGCCAGGGTGTCTCCCGCCGGCTGCGCGAGATCCAGCAGCGCCTGACCGACCAGAAACGGGTCTATGTCGGCCTGCCCGAGGGTTCGGGCAACAGCGAGGATGGCACTCCCCTGGTGGTGATCGGGGCCATCAACGAGTTCGGCGGCACCATCAACCACCCGGGCGGCACCAAGTACGGCTACCGCAATCGGCAGGAAGCCGAAGACGGCAAGGTGCGCTTCCTCAAGGATGGCCAGGGCTTCATGGTGCTGGGCGAGACTGGGCCCCACAAGATCACCATCCCTGAGCGCTCATTCCTGCGCGTGCCGCTGCGGGCCAACCAGAAGGAGTTCGCCAAGGCCTTCCGGCAGATCATGCCCAAGGTGGCCCGAGGCGAGCTGACCATTGAGCAGGCACTGGACCAGATCGGCGCCAAGGCGGCATCGGTGAGCCAGGAAGCCATCTCGGCAGGGATTGGCCCGCCGAACGCAGATTCGACAGTGCGTCAGAAAGGCTCGAGCAAGCCGCTCATCCGCGATGGGCATCTTCGCCAGGCCATCACCTGGGTCATCAAGAACCCGAAGGAGCTGTCATGAGCCTCGACATGTACGGCTTCGTCGATCCGATGTTCGCGTCCCGCCCCGAGGGCGGCGTGACCCTGCTCGGCTCCGAGTCGGACGGCTACTACGACGATGACGGCATCTGGGTGCCGCCCACCCAGCAGCCGCCCCGCACCTTGTCGAACGTCAGCATCCAGCCAGCCAGCAAGAAGACGGTCGAGATGATGATCGGCATCGGCGGCACGGCCAATCCGCGCGACCTACGTGAGCTCTGGATCAACGACGGCACCATGCTCTACCCCGAAGACGACGGGCGAGCAGCCGACCGGCTGGAGTTCTCGGACGGGCTTGCCGTGCGTACCTGGAAGGTGGTGCAGGCAGACAACCGGCCGTGGCACACTTACTGCCACGCCATCGTCGAGCGGGTGAGGACATGATCGAGAGCATCGATGAGCTGAACGGTGTCTTCGCCAAGCTCGTGCGGGATGCGTCAGGCGTGCCGCTGGCCATCCTGGCCAACCAGGGCGGCGACCGTCCCTCTGGACTCTACGCCACCTACAACCCGATGCCGGTTCGCGCCTACGGCCACCCTCGTCGCCTGCGCAACGAAGTCCCTGCGGTGGAGCCGGTGCCGGACTTCGAGTGGACCGACTTCGAAGAGGTCACGATCTCGAACCTCGAGCTGCTGCTCAGTCTGAATTTCTTCAACGACGGATCGAAGAACGCGGCGACGCGCATGCTCGACTGCTACTTCCGGCAGCCCATCGGCGAGTATCTCTACCACAACGGCATCTCGTGCCGGGAGATCGGGCCGGTGCGCAACCTGACGGGGCTGGAGTCGGCCGAGATCCAGAGCCGCCATCAGGTGGACGTGCACATGTTCGTCGAGATCAGCATCACCGACACCGTGCTGAGAGCCGCCGGCTTCAACGTCCAGATCGAAGACGAGAACGGCAACGTGCTCTCGCCCCCGTAACCCACGCCCTACCCCAACCACGAAGCCCAGCCACCGCGCTGGGCTTTTCTTTGCCTGTCGAACCCAGGAGCTGAACCATGGCGTATCCCGTCGACAATATCCTCAACGTCAATCTGCTGCTCACGCCGGCGGGCATCGGTTATGCCAACTTCGCCACCGGCTTCATCATCGCCCGCCAGGCCGACCTTCTCGACGGCGTGACCTTCGATGTCGACACCTACCGCGACTATGCCGGCGTAGACGAAGTGGGCGAGCATTTCGCCGAGAACTCCCCCGTCTACCTCATGGCCACGCGCTGGTTTGCCAACATCCCGAAGCCGCTGCAGATCAGCGTGTGGATGTGGGATGACGATGAGGTCGAGGGCGACACCATCATTCAGACCCTGAACAAGGCCGACAACGAAGCCTGGCGCTACTGGTACTTCGTGCCGGCTGACGTCTACGAGGACGAGGCCACGGCCATTCAGCTCTCCGACTGGTCTGATGCGACAGAGCACCCGGTACCGATCACCCTGACTGGCAATGCCGTGATCGACCCGCAGAGCGACACGGATCTTGCCAGCGTGCTGCAGGCCCAGGGCAACCGCCACATGATGGTCGGCTACGTGCCGCAATCCATCATCGACAGCAACCCAAGCCAGCAGTACGCCATGGTGCAGCTCGCCGCCAGCTTCCAGAAGTTCCGGCCGCTGGGCGACCGCACGGCGATCACCGCCGAGTATCAGGTGCTGCCCGGTGTCGTCGGCGCGCGCGACCAGCTCAACACCACCGCCTACAACGCGCTCAAGGAAAAGAGCGTCGTGTTCTTCACCGCCGTGGAGCTCAAGGGGCAGATCGACAACAGCCGCGTCATCAACTCCAAGTCGATGTCCAGCTTCGGCGAGTTCATCGATGACGTGGTGAACCTGGACGTGCTCAAGAACTACCTGCAGGTGGACGGCTACAACTACATCACCGGCACACCGACCAAGCGCGGCCTGACGCCCCGCGGCTATGCCGGCCTGCTCGACACCCTGAGCCAGACCTGCAAGCAGTTCTACAACAACGGGGTGCTGGGCGAGGCATCCTACACCGACCCTGTGGACGGGCAGGAGAAGATCGCCGAGTACGGCTTCGTCAACTTCGGCCAGCCCGAGGACGTGTTTGGCCTCACCCAGGCGCAGAAGCGCGCGCGCCAGTACCCCGAGACGTCGATCCTGGCCATCCTGGCCCGGGCCGGCCACGCCGCCACCATCAACGTGACTGTGGAGTAACCGCATGGCCATGCACCGCTACGGCGCCGACGGCGCGAACCTTACCGTGTTCGGCATCCCCATTGAGGAATTCGGCGACACCGATCCGGCTATCACCATTGAGGACATCGAGCAGCGCTCGACACTCAAGCGCGGCATCGGCGGTACGTCCAACCGCATCGACAACCAGACCCGGCCCAAGCGGCTGACCATCAGCCTGCTACCGGGCTCCGACGAGGTGCGCCAGATCCTCGCCGCCGAGAAGTCCGGCGTCGATGCAACGGCCACATTTCGCCAGACCGGTACCGCCGAGGTGGTGGCCATGTTCGATGGCGTGCTGATCACCCGCGGCTCCATGGGCCGCGCCGGCAAGACCAACGTCTCGGACGAAACATTCATCTTCGAGTTCGCCGACAGCGAGGAGACCTGATGGCCCGTTTCGAGATCGAGGTAGCCGGCGTCGAGTACGTCGGCGAGACGGCCAGCGCCCGGGACCAGTTCCAGGCGCTGCACATCGCCGCCAACTCCCGGCTGCTGGTGGGCATGCAGGAAGGTGTTTCCGACCAGGCGTTGGTGCTCTCCCTCTTGGCGCTGGACTGGCCTGACTTGCAGCGGTTGGAGTCGCTGCTGGTCAAGGAGAAAATCAAGCGGGCGGAAGACGACGCACCAGTGGCGGGCAACCTCTTCCGTGACGATCCAGCCAACTACGCCCTGCTGATCGGGCTGGCGGCCCGCGAGAACCTGGCGGGTTTTTACGCGCTTCGCGGCCAGAAAAACGCCGGCGCCGAGCAGGCCGCGAAGCCGTAGAGACGCAGGAAGCCAAGCCCGGCGTACCTTGGTACCTGTGGCGCCCCTGCCTGGGCATCCCCGGGCTGGTCCCGCCCCTCTCCCAGTGGTCGCAGATGCTCGACGGCACACTCACGATCGAAGACGTCCAGCAGATGCATCAGGTGATGGACGACATCAAGCAGCATGCCGAGGAGTCGCGGAATGTCTGAGAAGATCGACAGCCTGCTCGTGGAGCTGGGCCTTGAAACCGATGCTCGGTCGTTCCGCCAGGCAGAGGGCTTGTTCAACAACCTGCGCTCGGCGGCCCTCAAGTTGGGTGCAACCGTCGGTGGCGTGGCCACCGCGCACCAGATGACCTACGGCTTTGCCCGTGCAAACGATGTCGTGGGCAAGTTTGCCGATAACCTCGGCGTCTCCGTCGAGCTCGTCGACGGCCTCGGCCACGCCCTGCAGCGCAGCGGTGGCAATGCCACGGATGCCTTCCGCACCATCCAGAGCCTGACCGACCTCATGGCCGGTATTCGCATGGGCGACACGGCCGCACTCGAGGAAGCGGCGCGCTGGGGATTCGACCCGTCCGCCGTGCTTGAAGCCACCAGCATGGCGGACGCCCTGGAGCGCATTGCCGACGCCACGGCCGGCATGAGCCCAATGGCGCGCCAGAACGTGCTCAATGCCCTGGGGCTCGGCTCACAGGCAGAAATGACCCTGCTTGCCGGCGGCTCCCAGGCCATCCGTGACTACATGGCCGAGGCAGAGCAACTGGCGCCCATGACTCGCCGCCATGCTGAGCTCTCTGCTGAACTGAACGACGAGACACTGCGTCTGCGCCGCGCGTTCAAAGGGCTGACCGACGAGATCAGCTTGCGCACCATCCCGCGCCTGATCGACGCCACCCAGCTGATGACGCGCATGGTCTCCAGAGAGGAAGGGGAGTCGGTCGAGCAGTTCCGGGAGCGCTTCGGCGGCGAGGAAACCGACTCCACAGGGCGTATTGCGAACTTCATTCGCATGCTGATCCGCAGCGATGATGCCCCCAAGCTGCTGCCGCGGGGCCGGGATACCTCGTCCACGGTCTCCCCCGAAGTGATGGAAGCCCTGGCCCGGGTGGAGTCTGGCGGCAGGCACCGGGACGCCAGCGGAAACCTGACCCAGAGCCCTGCCGGTGCGCTCGGCCGTTACCAGATCATGCCGGCGACCGGCATGTCTCCCGGCTTCGGCGTGGCCCCGCTGCGCAACGACAGCGAGGCGGAGCATCGACGCTTTGCCGAGGAATACCTCTCCGCCCTGCTCCATCAATTCGATGGCGACATGGAGAAGGCGCTCGCCGCCTATAACTGGGGGCCGGGCAATGTCATGCAGCACGGCGACGATTGGCGCCACCACGCCCCTGATGAAACGCTGCAGTATGTGCCCAAGGTGCTGGACGAGCTTCGCCGCATGCCGCATGGCGACCTCATGCCCGACGAACTGGCCTACCAGCCCAGTCCGGACGAACTGATCCCCCGGGCAACCGGTCGGAGCTGCGTGAGGGAAACCTGCGCCTGATGCGCGACCAGTTCCCCGAACAGTACCAAGGCAACAGCCAGACGCATAACTGGTACATCACCGGCACCAATGCGCGCGAGATCGGCGAGGAAGTGAACCGCGTCCTGGCGCAACACGCCTCGCAGGCCGCCCGCGACTGGCAGGAGCCCTACGCATGAGCCAACTGTTCGGCCGCGTCTACCGCCTCGAGATCGGCGACGAGGGCGAGACGCTGCTGCTGGACGGCTTCGACCCGGGTCGGTTCTCGGGTGGCGTTGCCAGCCAGCCCGCCCAGATCCGCTTTCGCGTGGTGCACAACATCACCGGCTACCAGAGCCTGGCCGAGATCACCGTCTACGGCCTGAGCTACGCCAGCCGCATGAAGGCGTACACCCGCTACGACCGGGTACGGCTGACGGCCGGGTTTGCCGATCGCCACGGAGAGATCTTCAGCGGCACCGTCTACAACGTCGGCATCGGGCGGGACGGACCGGACAGCTTCATCACCCTGCTCTGCACGGCAGGTGGACGGCCCTACGACTTCGCTTTCCTCAATCAGTCGTTTGGGCCGAACACACCGGTGCGAGAGCTGATCGAGGCCGCGGCCAGGCAGATGGGCATCCCCACTACCTATGTCGGTGATATGGGTGATCTCGGGCGGACCCAGGGTGGCATGACGATCTCGCAGACGGCGCGGTCGTTCCTGCGCCGCCTGGGCCAGACCTTCCGCTTCACCTGGCATATCGAGAACGACGAGCTCGTCATCTCCAACGACGACTCCATGCGCGACGTTCAGCACCGCTACAGCGCCGAGACCGGCATGATCGGCTCGCCACAGATCCACGAGCGCGGCCTAGACGTGCGCGTACTGATGGACGCCACGCTAAAGCCACTGGACGAGGTCATCGTCGAGAACGCCACCGGCGACCTGGCCTTTGCCAGCCGCGTGCTGACCTACCAGGGCACCATCGGCGTCGGCCGCTACGTGGCGCGCAGCGTGGTGCACTCAGGCGACTTCTACGGCGACGACTGGTCCACGGTCATCGAGTGCTTCAACCCTCGGGAGCCCAGCGTGAGGCGGCCCGGCGACCCGGAGTGAGCCATGGCCATCACTGGCATCTTCACCAGATCCCGCCCAAGCATCGGCGGGATTTTTTTCGACGCCACGCTCGAGGAATCCGACGAGCTGCAGACGGACGTGACGCGCTACCCGGTCGAGACCGGCTTCGAAGGCAATGACCATGCCGTAAACCGCAACGCGCGCATCACCATGTTCGTGGCGCTCTCGGACAATCCAGTGCGCTCGGCTACCGCGCAGGCCACCCAGGGCGATGCGCTGGAGCGACTCAACAACCTCAACCTTCCGGCCGGCATCCTCCGGGCGGGAGTAGGCATCGGCGTGGGCCGGGCTATCAGCCCCCTGCCCCTGGGGTAGCCGCCGCGGTCGGCCTTGGCGCATCGGTGGCGACCAATACCGTAGGCCAGGCGCTCTCCCGCTCCGCTTCTGTCCTTGAGGAGATACGCGCCCTGCAGAGCAGCCGAGAGGTCATCACCGTCGTCACGCAGAAGGCCAGCTACCAGAACGTGCTGATCACCAACACCCGGCGCACCACCAACCCGCGCAATGAGGGCGGTCTGGAGCTGGTGGTCGAGATGGAGCAGCTCAACATCCTGTACAGCTCCCTGCGTCAGCAGGGCATCGTCGCCCCGAACGACCCGGCCGCCGCCATGGCGTCATCGGTTCGAGACCGTGGGCGCGTCAGCGTGGAGCGGCTGCCATGAGATACGAGATCCCGCTCGAGCAAGGCGCCTATCAGCGCATGACCGTCACGCTGTCAGAGCGCGTCATTACGCTGCGCCTGCGCTGGCTGCACCAGTACGGCTTCTATGCCATCGACATCCTCGAGGGCGGCGACCCCATCACCCTGGGTCGCGGCCTGCACCCGGGCATCAACCTGCTGGCCGGGCTCAATACCGGCCTCGGCACGCTGATGCTGGAAGGCCGACAGCCGACGCTCGACAACCTCGGCCGCCGCAATCGGCTGATCTACGAGGAGCCGGCCGATGATTGATCCCCGGGAAGCCGGCCAGAACCCGCTCTCGCACATGTTGGGCGAAGCGTTCAACGGCTTATTGCGTCAATTGATGGTGGGCATGCCGGGGCGCGTGGTGGCGTTCGATCCCGAGCTGCAGCGCGCTCAGGTGCAGTGTGGCATCCGTCGCGTCGTCGAGGGTCAGCCAGTCACCCTGCCTGTCATCTCCAACGTGCCGGTACAGTTCGCCGGCAACGACCAATGGTATGCCTGGCACGAGATCACCCCCGGCACCGAGGGATACATCCACTTCTCGCAGCGAGCAGTCGATACCTGGCTGTCGCAGGGCGGCCCGGCCACCCCGGCCGACTTTCGCATGTTCGCCGCCGAGGACGCCTTCTTTGCCCCGGGCTATCGCTCGAACCCTGGCTCCATTCCCGGCTTCGTCAACGAGGGTTGCGGTCTGTCGGACTACGGCGGCACCACGCGCATCCACCTGACCGCCGGTGCCATCGTCATCAAGGCCGGCGGATCGACGATCACCGTCGATGGTTCGGGGGTGGCCATCAATGGCGAGTCCCTGACCCACAACGGCACCAACGTCGGCGACACGCACTCGCACCCGCAGGGCGACGACAGCGCGGGCGATAGCCAGCAGGACACCGGAGGGCCGAAATGATCCGCGAGTGGAACCGAGACAACGGCGACATGGCGACGCGGGGAGAGCCCTTCCTGACAGGCAAGGAAGCCACGGCCGCGGGTATCTACCACCGCCTGCGGCTGTTCTTCGGCGAGTTCTGGCTGGACGTCACCGAGGGCACTGCGTGGTTTCAGTCCATCCTCGGCAAGGCCCCGCAGGATCTCGCCGAGCTCACGCTGAAGCAACGCATCCTGACCGCCCCCGGCGTGGTGTCAATCACCTCGTTCTCGTTCACCACCGACGCCGCCAGCCGGCGCATCACCGTGGATGCCACCGTGCTCGACGTGAACCACGAATCGATCCGTATCCTGTTTGATGAGGGCTTCCTGTAATGGCTGAGATCACCGCCGACGGCATCACCGGGACCACGCTGCAGGAGTACCTCGCCGAGATCCAGGCGCGCTACGAGGCCATCGACCCCGACTGGAACATTGAGCCGGAATCGCCGGACGGACAGGCCATCAGCATCTGGTCCGAGACCCTGGCGCTGCTAGATGAGCAGGTCCAGTACGCCTACATGAGCCGTGACCCGGCCACGGCAACCGGCCAGGCACTCAACGACATTGCCGCCTATGCCGGCCTGGAGCGTCAGGACGCGACGTTCTCCACCGCTACTGTGGTCATCACCGGTGTGGACGGCACGGTCATCCAGGCAGGCTCCCGGGTGAGAAACAGTGACACCGGCACGACGTGGGCGCTTGATGAGGACGTCGAGATCGACGGCCCCACCACAGCCAACGCCACTGCCACCGAGCGCGGCGCGCTGACGGCCGCTATCGGAACGCTGACCGAGATCGCCGACCCCGTAGCCGGCTGGCAGTCGGTGACGAACGACGAGGCTGCAGCCATCGGGCGCGACGAGGAGAGTGACAACCAATTCCGCCTACGCCGTAACCGCTCTGTCGCCCTACCCGGCCGCAACCAGGTGGATAACATCTTCGCCGCCGTCAGCAACGTCGACGGCGTGACTCAGGTTCGAGTCTATGAGAATCCTGAGCCGACTACAGACAGCAACGGCCTGGCGCCGCACAGCATCGCGGTTTTCGTTCAGGGCGGAGAGGTGGAGGCGATTCTAGAGGCCATTGCCGCGAATAAGAACCCCGGCTGCGGCATGAACCGATATTCGGGGTTTCCGAACACCATCAGCGAGGACACCACCACCCCGCTGGGCAACCCGGTCAACATCACCTTCTTCCGCCCTGAGCTCATCAGTATCTATGACGTAGTCACGATCAACACCACGGAAATGAGCGAGGCCACGAAGGAGACGATCAAGCAGGCCATCGTGGATTTCTCGCTCGAGGGCTTCATTCCCGGCGAAGGCTTTACGAAGCGTGGCTTCCGCATCGGCGAGCGCGTCGCCGCCGGCAAGCTTTACACCCCGGTGAACAACATCGTCGGCGACCAGGGCGCGACCGAGTCGATCACAGTCGGCACGGACCCCGATCCCACCGGCGCCGTGGTGCCGATCGACTTCAACCAGCTCGCCGTGTTCGACGTCGCCAACATCGAGGTGGAGTACGTCACATGAGCCTGACCGACAAGGCCCTGGATCGGATCGTCTGGCAGTACCGCAACGGGCAGAAGTTCCGGGCGTGGATCGCGCACTTTCCGGAGATCGCCGAGGAGCAGATCACCACCGCCGCCGACCAGGTCGTGAACCTGATCAACCTCGACAACGCAGTCGGCGACCAGCTCGACATCTGTGGGCGCATCGCCGGCATCGACCAGCGGCCCACCATCCTATCCGATGACGTGGCGTTCTTTGGCTACGCCGGCACGCCAGGCGCGGTGAACTACGGTGTCGGCCCCTACAAGTCGCCGACCGAGGATCCCGCCTCGATCCCTGCCCCGGACTGGCTGTTCCGGCTGATCATTAAAGCCAAGATTTTCCGAAACAACACCGAGACCACTATCGACGACGTGAAAACCGCCGTCGATTTCATCCTCGGTGAGAACTCGACGGTCATCGACGGGCAGGACATGACCGTTCAGACCGTGTGGGTCGAGGGCGATATCAGCCCGACGATCCGCATGCTCATCGAGAACTTCGACCTCATCCCCCGCCCCCAGGGCGTCAAGATCACCCGCGTGGAAAAGACAGTCCCGGCGTTTGGCTATGCCGGCACGTTCAACGCGCGCAACTACGGCGTAGCGCCGTATAAGGAGCCGAACTGATGGCACGTGAGCCGTTCAATGAAGAGTGGGCCAATAACCCCGATCCCGACCAGTTCGAAAAACCGCCTGCCGGCACCTTCGCCAGTGGCTGGGTGGGTGGCGCTCAAGGCCAGCTTCCTGAGGCCAAGTGGGAGAACTGGTGGCATAACCGTGTCGATGCCGCCATGCAGCAGATCGAGCGCTACGGCGTGATGGACTGGCATGCCGAGGCGATCTACGGGATCGGAGGTCAAGCCCGAGGAAGCGACGGGATCTATTACAAATCAATCTCAAGTCAAAATACGGGAAACGACCCAGCCCTTGATAGTGGCGATAATTGGATCCCGCGCGATGCAACTGCACTTAATACGCCAGGTCAAGTTTCTGTCACAGAAATCAATGACGGAACCATCGAGCTAACGGAGGCTCGCGGCCGATTCCTCGTGTTGCAAGGGCATGGTGCATCCAATCATGAAATAACCGGCTTCGGCAGCGCCTGCCCGATCGGCTGGAAGATCACGCTGTATATCCCTCGTTCGATTGCTAACACTGGCGGCACAGCCAATGCCCTCGGCAACTACGTTCAGTTCCTGCATGCGGCCAGTGGGGCCGGACTAGATCTGACACTCAATGCTCGACAGGACGGGGCCAGTACGCTCTATACATACCAGGCCTACCCGGATGCCAACGACGCACTAGGGCACAGAGCCGCGCTGCATGAGCAATTGACCTTCGTGCATGAAGGGAGCGGGCGATGGCGCCTGATGCGGCTACCTGAGCCCTCGTGGTCACAAAACTCCAGAGGAAGGATTTACAGGTGCGCCAGCGGCAGGATGGTCTCACATGTAATTCCATCTCAATTTCAAGTTCAGCGTAATAACTCTCTAGGGGGTATGTATGCTACCCCTGCGCTCAATGCACAACTGCCAGTTGCCATCTTGAGCGGCCAGGAAATCCGGCAGGAATGGTCTATCGCGTCAGCATCAGACGATAACTATCTCTTCGTATTAACCAATCCACAGATTGGCTCAACCGAAGGTGGCAATGCCGAAGAGATGACGTTGATTGTCGCTGGTCCAGTGCAACAAGGTAACACCCGTAACTACCGTCCAGTCGGTAGGATCGAGTCCCGCTGGAAGCCCAACGTTTAAAGGTGCCCTATGAAAATCAAGGTCTACGCAACATCGTCGGGCGACCGCAACGCCTGCATGCTGATCGATGCGGACAGTCCTATACCGCCCGGCTTCACTGACCAGGAGCCGCTTCCGCCGAAAGCGGGGAACCGTGTCGTCTTCGTCGATGGTGGGTGGGTATACGAGCCGATCCCGCCGGTAACCGGGCCGTCGGTTTCTGATCTCGCCGCCGACCGCCGCGCAGTGATCGATGCCGCCTCGGTGGCAGAACTTGACCAAGTGCGCAGAGATTACCCCGACTACGAGCAACTGAGTTGGGAGCGCCAAGAGCGCGAAGCGCGCGAAGGTGGAGGACCGTTGATTCAAGCCATAGCCGATGCTCGCGGAGTGGCCATCGAGGAGCTGATCAGCCGCATCATCGCAAAAGCCGACGCCTATCAGCAGGCCGCCGCCGCAGTGATCGGCCGCCGCCAGGCCCTGAGAGACCAGATCGTCGCTATTGAACATGAAGACAGCCTTGACAACGATGCCAAGCGAGAGGCGATCAATTCCATTAACTGGTAACAGCCAAGGTGTCTATAAGACAAGATCGGGGCCCGCAGGAATGAATGCGGACACCCCTTTACTCATGAATGTTGTAGGCTAGATTATCAGAATTCTCAATTTCGGTGAATATATTGCCAGTCGAAATAGCAATCTTACCCAGGGCCTCAGAACCTTTCATGCTGAGATGAGTAGGGTTGAAATAGATCGGATCGCCATTAAGATAGGCGGAGCATCCACTGGATCCGCAAACATGCTCTCTAATGGACACAGTCCTGACATTCTCGTAAGTGGAAGCCAGGCTAATTAAGAAGTTGTTAATGTCATGGTCGCTACCGTACCTGATGTAACTTCGTTCGGAGCAGTTCATCCATGGTATCTTTAGGCTTTTACTAGAGCAGTACCTGTCGTACAGCGGGAAAACTGGCACTTTCAGAGCAATAACAACATTTCTAACATTATCGCTCAAAAAACCAATCGTTCTTGACACATCTTCTCTATAATCTTCGCCTACAAATCCTGTCCAGTTCGCCCCAATGATTACAACAGAAAAATCGGACACTATACGCTCCACTTCCTGGAGATATGATCTGCAGGAAGACTTGTTTGCTCTCGCATATTCCCACCCCGAACCAAATATAGGTGGACACGACGAGTGAGAGATATTCATGATTGAAAGCTCCTCATCACGAGCTAGCTCTCGAAAGTAACCTAGATAGTGCGCTGCGTTAGAGTCCCCAAATAACAATATGGAAGGATCTCCTTGACCAAAATCACTGACACAACGAGGATGTCGTATAAGTGATGCATTAAAATTCGAGGTCTGGCAGTTGTACCTGTATCTATTTGCAGCAAGCGTATTGTCGTTAAGATTCTCTAGTCTAGCCAAATAGTCATTTGGAGAAAGCGAAGCTACAAATCCATTCTTCGCTACTACTAGGCTGGAGAATGCTAACAGGATGATTGTTAACGATGCGTATGGCGCAGACCTATTTAACAACGACCCACTACGCTGCCCCCTAAAAGGCTTTTCAATCAAAAAATACGAAGCGGTAGAAAGGAAGACAATAAGCGATAGGCAGATGATAAGTGGCAAGCCTTTATACGGGTCGCCAAACGCATATCTATAGAAAGACAATACAGGCCAGTGCCAAAGATAAAGCGAGAACGACAGTAGTCCAATGCTAGTCATTGCCTTAATTGAGAGGACTTTCGAAACAATTGTTTTTTGATTGACTCCTGCCAGAATCAATAATGCAGTGCCTACTGTGGCCGGGATCGCAGCAAAACCCGGGAAGCCCGTTGCTGAGTCAATAATCCAGAGAGAATAAGTGATTAGTGCGACCCCTGCAAATCCGGCCAGAGTAGAAGCGAAATATGACGAAAACATGCCCCTTCTGTCGCTAATAAAGTATGCTAGGCCACCAATCATTAGCTCACCAGCACGCGATGGAAGCATGTAGTAGGAAAAAAGCGAATCCTTATCTAAGTAGTATTCGCCGACGGCGAATGAAGCTACTGTTACCAGCACGCTTGCTATAATTACCGCTCGTTTTCCACCAATAGACAAAGCAAATATTAGCACGGCAGGCCATATTAGGTAGAACTGCTCTTCTACACCAAGCGACCACATGTGCAAGAGAGGTGATAAGTCTGACGATGCAGCGAAGTAGTCAGTATCCAAAAAAAGCCAGAAATACACGTTCGCGACTGAAAGGGCTGTAGCTATTGCCGACTCAGATAGTGATTGAGCGTCCTCAGGAAGGAATAAGACACTTCCAGCTATAACAGTGACCAGGGTGACAAAGAAGGAGGCAGGGACTATTCTACGAATACGACGAGCATAGAAATCAATAAAAGAAAATGACCCATCTTCAGCAGATTTGTAAATTATGCTGGTTATCAAATAACCCGATATGACAAAAAACATGTCTACGCCAACGAAGCCGCCCGAAAGCCACTCATTGTTTACGTGGTATATAATAACAGACAGCACCGCAATTGCTCTTAACCCATCTATGTCTGGCCTGTAGTGCGGGCTACCCATCCCTACGCTCCGTTCATTGCATTGATTGAGGGGGAGGATAATGTCACATCTCAACGCCTCCCGCTGAACGAAAGCAGATCGTAAAGACTAACCTCTATCGCGTCTACTCCGGGCGCACGGCCGATGATCTGCTGAGTGTGGCTAAGGTATGGGCGTCAGACCTGCGTCGTGACGGCCTCTTACGAATCCCCATCGCGACCCACCTCCAGTAGCCCCCTCACCACCTCCAGCCTGGCTGACAGATCCGCCATGACCTTCGCCAGGCTCTCCTCCCCTATCGGCTCGCCTGTGGCGGGATCGATGCCCTCACGCCTGAAGCTTTCCTCGAGACGAACGAGCACCTCGGCCGTGGCCGATCGACGGCTGCGCTCTGCTGCCTCTTCGATCCGCTCGCGGAGCGTTTTCGGCATGCGCAGGTTGAATTGAGTATCTGAGTCGTCCATGCGCCGAGAATGTAGCAGTTTGCTACATCGGGCAATGCATCACTCTGCTACATTGATAAAGCAAAATGATGCAAAGAGGCCATGCATGGACGGTTTTGTTCAGACCAACGTTAGGCTGCCGCGAGGTATCGTGAAGTGGCTGAAGGAGGAGGCGAGGAGGAACAGGCGCAGCTACAGCGCCGAGGTGGCGATTCGGCTAGAGCGATCCAGACGGGAGCAGGAGCAGAGGGAGAGGCATGCGCGGGAAGGTGGTTGACCCTGTTGCTGGAAGCGGAAGCTTCATGTGGAAAGACCCTGAATTTTTGAAGAGAGATCACGCTCAAAAATGAGGGAAAGTGTTGTCAGGTATCAACCTGACAATCTACTGGCAATATCAGGCGTGAACCTGACGCAATGTCAATAGATGGCAATACAACCCACTGTTCTGTTTAGGGTAGTGCTTTCTCATTCCTGAGCGACCCGCCGCGCCAGTTGAGCTCCAAGAATCAACCGTTGCTCAACTAACGGTGGATAATTCCACAAAAAGTGGAGACTTCATTCTCCTGGAAAAGGCTGAATTTTTCCGCTACAAAAGGAGAAGCCCCCGAGGGTCGCATCCTCGAGGGCTTCAATGTCAACCAATCTGCTAGGAGTGGAGACACCATGCAGTCTAGCCCACGTCCGCCCAGCGGCCAAAAACAGTCGACAATGGCCGACATCGTTCGGCACCTCGAAGGAGCCGCACAGTCATTATCCTGGCTCTACCTTGTTGAGGAGAAACGCCAGCCTGCGCTGGCTGCCGCGGCCTTCTTTCTCACGAAGTATGCAGATGCTGCCCGGAAGGCCATCGACGCCAACGACACCGAGGTCCTCGATGGATACGTGACGCTCAGGCTCGGTACCCTGGCCGCCCTGCTGCAGGTCGTTCGGGCCCACTGGGAAAATGGCGTTATCGCCATGACCGCCTGGACGGCGGATGCGCTGGCGGAGATTGCGCACTGGATCGAACGCGCACGAGAGGCGATCACCCAGGTGCTGGACGGGGTAATGCGAGCAGCGTGATCGGTATGACTAGCGCGCGTTCGCGACCGGCAACTCATCCCAACGGGTCGAGTATCGTTGAGTGAGGTTAGCACAGCGCAGGTGCCAGGCCGCTCCGGGGCTGGGCGTGCCGAGCTTGACGGTGCCTCGGCCCATCCTCTGGTTCAGCTCGTCCATCACGCCCATAAGCTTCGCGCTGCGCTGCCTGTCGGCATCGCTCTGGGGCGTGTCGAGCAGCGAGAGCTGCTGCCGATCTGCGTCGATCAGGTCGAGCAACATCACTCCACCCTTCTGATAGAGATAGTGTGGCCGATAGATTCGCTCCAGGGCCTGACCTGCTGCGCGGAGGATCTCTCGACTGTCATCAGTGGGACGGGGCAGCTCGACGGCTACGCTGGGCGAGTACTGCGGCAGGTCCTCTCTAAAGGGGTTGGTCTTGAGGAACACCAGCACTGCGCGCGCGAGGCTGCCCTGGCTGCGCAGCTTCTCGGCTCCGCGCTGGCCGTGCTGCCGCATGGCTTCTCGGATTTCGCCCAGGTTGTTGGTCAGCTTGCCGAACGATCGACTGGTCATGATGCGCTGCCGTGGTTCGTGAAAGTCGTTCATCTCGATACAACTGATGCCCCTCAACTCCAGGGCGGTGCGCTCGAGCGTGACGCTGAACTGCCGTCGGATTCGCTTGGGGTCGGCTTGGGCGAGGTCCCAGCCGGTACGGATGCCGATAACTGCGAGGCGCTCCACGAGTCGCCTACCGACACCCCAGAGGTCCCCCAACTCGAACCGCTGCAGCAACGCCTTGGTTTCTGCGGTACCGGCCTGGAGCACACAGACGCCTCGATAGGCGGGGATCTTCTTGGCGGCCCGGTTGGCGAACTTGGCCAGGGTGTGCGTCGGAGCGACGCCGACGCAGACCGGAATGCCGGTGTACTGACGCACCCGAACATGCAGCTGCCGGGCATGCTCGAGCAGTTGGTCGGGCGTGAAGCCACCGAAGCGGACGAACATCTCGTCGATGCTGTAGGGCTCGACGCCGGCGGAAAACTCCTCGAGCACTGCTTGCACCCGGGCCGACATGTCACCGTAGAGTTCGTAGTTCGACGATAGCAGGCGGATCTGCCCTCGGCGTACCAGGTGCTGCAGCTCAAAAGCCGGCGTTCCCATGGTGATGCCGATGGCTTTGAGTTCGGGCGAGAGCGCGATCACGCAGCCGTCGTTGTTGGACATCACGCCTACCGGCAGGCCGCGCAACCGCGGCTGGAACACGCGCTCGCAGCTGACGTAGAAGCTGTTGCAGTCCACGAGACCGATCATGCTCACACCGTATACTCATGGATAACAGACCTGACAACTCCCCAGACCTGACACTCCAGGTCGATGAGCGGTATCGGTGCGTAGCGCGGGTTGCCGGAGCATAGGCATGGCACTCCGTTTACCATCTCGTAGCGCTTGACCGTGATCTCGCCATCCACCATTGCGACAATGATATGCCCCGGCCGAGGATCGAGAGAGCGATCGACGACGAGGGTATCGCCCTCCTGAATCCCCAGCCGGACCATGCTGTCACCGGTAACGGACAGAAAGAACGTGGCCGAAGGCCTCTTGATGAACCTCTTATTGAGGTCGAGCGTTCGCCCCTCATAGTCCTGTGCCGGTGATGGGAAGCCCGAGAGACCGGCACGGCCTAGGGCCAGTGGGTAAGGCAAGGCAAGTGCCGGTGCAGCATCATCGGCACGACCGAGAATTTGCAGTTGGATGGTCATGGCGTCGTCCCTGCCCGCCACTCCACAAGGGCGCTTCCGTCGGACTGGCGCGTCACCGTGGCGGCGCCGCCCTGCGCAATCGCCGCCAGGGTTTTCTCCCATTGCACAGCGCTCTCGCCGGGCTGCCGTTCAAGGATAATATGCTTCGATCGAGCTGGAGGCGTCACCGCCTTGGGCTTCTTGGCCATGATGGGTCTCCCTGTTGTCCAATACTGATATTTATACAGTACGCTTAGGGAAACGCGCCAGAGATGTAAGCCATATCGTACAAGGCTAATGGGCGATCGCTTACAGAAACCCACAAGACGTGAGTGAAGCCAGGTGCCACGCTGAGAGTGTGTCAGGGAGCGATGCGCAACGGGATGGGCCCGGCCGGAAACGGTCGGGCTCTTCGTGTGTTTGGTCTTACGCAGTTGGTAGAGAACCACCTGCCAAGGCTGGCTTGACAGGTAGCACTCGCATAGTGGTCGCAGACTGGTCGCAAACTGCATGCTACAATCGCGCAACTTTCGAACATATCAGCCAGCTAAGTGCTTGAAGTGACAGGAAACAGCGGTGCAAGCGCAGCCCCGTTTAGTCTGGAAACGAACTTAAAATCTCTCGGTGGCAACACCGTGCCGGTTCGAGCCCGGCTCCGGGCACCAGACTCTTCGCTATCGCGCCCTCGTTACGATTCCGCCGCACACTCCTCGAGCCTAGCTGGCTGATGCAATAGGCTTCAGCGAGACTGCCCATGCCCCCAAGCACACTGGTTCGTAGCGAGCATGATGTACTGGTGATCGGCGGTGGCGTCGCCGGCCTGACGCTCGCCTTGCACGTCGCCGGGACACGCCGCGTGACCTTGGTGCGCCCCGCCAGCGATGATCAGGGGGCCAGCCGCTGGGCCCAGGGCGGCATTGCCGCCGTACTCTCGCCCCAGGACGACTTCGATGCCCATGTCGCCGACACTCTGGTCGCTGGCGATGGCCTGTGCGATGAGCGAGCCGTGCGCTTCACCGTCGAGCAAGGCCCCAGTGCCATCGAGTGGCTGCTCTCGCTTGGCGTGCCGTTCACCAGGGATACCAGCCCGACGGCCAACTACCCCTATCATCTGACCCGCGAGGGCGGGCACGGTGCGCGGCGCATCATTCACGCCGAGGATGCCACCGGACGTGCCGTACTCGACACGCTGAAGCATCATGCCCAGACACATCCGGATATCACGATCCGCGACGATCTCGTGGCCATTGGCCTGCTTGCCGATGCTCAGCAGCGCTGCCGCGGTGCCCGCTGCCTGGACAGTCGTGGCCAGCTGCAGGAACTGGTGGCCGGCGATACCGTGTTGGCCACTGGAGGCGCCAGCGGTATCTATCGGCACACCACGAGCCCCCACCCGGCCAGTGGTGAAGGCATGATGATGGCGGCCGAACTGGGGGCCGAGTTGATGAACCTGGAGTTCCAGCAGTTTCACCCCACCTGCCTATACGATCCGGACGGCCCCCCCTTCCTGATCAGCGAGGCAGTGCGCGGCGAAGGGGGGCGGTTGCTGAGCACCGACGGACGCCGCTTCATGCTCGAACTCGACGAGCGTGCCGAGCTGGCTCCGCGCGACATCGTCGCGCGTGCCATCGATGCCGAGATGCAGCGTACCGGCTCGCCTCACGTATGGCTCGACGTGACCCACCTCGGCGACGAAGCCATACGTCATCACTTCCCCACCATCCATGCCCACTGCCTCAAGCGCGGACTGGACATCACCCGACAGCCGATTCCCGTCGTACCCGCCGCTCACTACAGCTGCGGCGGCGTTGCAACCGACCTCGACGGCGGCTCCAGCGTGCCGCACCTGTACGCCATCGGCGAGGTTGCCTGCACCGGGCTGCATGGTGCCAATCGCATGGCCAGCAATTCACTGCTGGAGTGCCTGGTCTATGCGCGCAGCTGCGCGGCGAAACTCGCCACGCAACGTGGTCCGACTACGCCCCCCACGGCGTCTACACAACCGGGAGCCGGCGTCGTGGAGGTTCGACACGTTCAGCAGTGGCGTACGGCCCTGCGTGACATCATGAGCCGTTACGTGGCGATCGTACGCCGTGATGCCGGCCTGGATACCGCTTCACACGAGCTGAGCGAACTGAGCCGAGAGGTACAGGCCGCTTTCGAAAGCGCTGCGCCCAATACGGCACTGGCCAGCCTATGGCATGCCGTGAGACTGGCCCGCCTGACCGTGCTTGCGGCTCGCCAGCGCCGCGAGTCGCGCGGCCTGCATTTCAACCCCGACTGTCCGCCCCATACCGAAACCGGCCTCGCACCCCGCCCTTCCCGGCTTCATCTGGACGACCTTTTCGCCTGAAAGCCCTGCCCGCCTATAGCAAAAAGCCTTGAGCCTAGCGAGCCAGGGCGCGCCGCAATTGACGCAGCGCTTCGCGCGATGCGCTATCAGGCCATAGCCATGCCCGCTGGCGATCGACCTCCAGACCGATCAGCCATGGGCCGAGGTAGACACAGCGCAACTCGACGGGAAAGGCTTCTGTAGCGGTGAAGGGGCGCCACGACCAGCGCCAGCCTCCCCCGGTTTCCGGCTGCATGAGCAGCTCACCACGGAACTGACCGCGCCACGCCCACCAACCAAGCGGCACGAGCCATGCCAGAACCGGCAACGTCAGCCAGCCAGGGGCATGGCTCAATACGCTACCGGTGACGACCAGCCCGAGCAGCCCCTGGCTGCACCAGGCCAACCTAGACCGGACGACGTGGATCGTTGTCGGCGTTCTCGGCATGAGCCTGGATCAGCGACACGATACGACGAAACTCGGGAGCAGGCGTTTCACGCTGCATCAGCCAGGCGAAGAGGTCCTGGTCTTCGCCCTCGATCAGGGCCCGATAGGCCGCCTGGTCCTCGGCAGCAAGCGCGTCATAGCAGTGCTCGAGAAAGGGAATCAGCAGCAGATCGAGCTCCCACATTCCACGCCGGGAGTGCCAGTAGAGCCGCTTGCGTAGGGCTGCGGCATCGGAGGTATTCGCTTCGCTCAACGTCGGCCTCGGTGATAAAAGAATGAGTCGTCCAGTATACCGGAGCCGTGAAAATGAGGCAGCGCTTCGACCAGCTTTGCCATCTTTTCTTGACCATGGTCGTAGTGCGTTGTTTTATCTCGGTTTGAGCAGTATGCTGACGGTAGAATAAGAATGCCGCCCGGGTCCCACCGGACCGGGAATCGCCTGGAGATGACCCGATGACCAAATCCGAATTGATCGAACAGATCGCCATGCGACAGCCAGAGCTTTCGATCAAGGAAGTCGAATCCGCGGTGCGCCTGATTCTCGACGACATCACCGATACGCTGGCCGAAGGGGGCCGGGTCGAGATCCGAGGGTTCGGCAGCTTTTCCTTGCATTACCGGGAGCCAAGGGTAGGCCGTAACCCCAAGACCGGCGAACCGGTCGCGCTGGATGGCAAGTTCGTGCCACACTTCAAGCCTGGCAAGGAGCTTCGCGAGCAGGTCAATGCCAGCCGCGCCCTCGGCTATTAACATTTTCGTCATTTACAAGGGATAGAATCATGCGTTGGCTCAAAGGCCTGATCCTGGCCATCATCCTGCTGGCGGTCTTGCTTGTCGGCATTCTGTTCGCCGTCAACAACCAGCAGACGGTACCGCTCAACCTGATCTGGGTGGAACTACCGGCCATTTCGCTTTCCGTCTGGCTCCTGGCAGCACTGGTCTGCGGCGTGGTGCTGGGCATGTTGGCGATGACAGGGGTCTGGCTAAGGCTACGCACCGCTCTTTCCCGCGCCCAGCGCCTGAACCGACAGCAGCGCAAGGAACTCGACCGTCTTCGCGTTCAGGAGCTCAAGGAACTTCCCTAAATGCCCGATGCCCTGCTGCTTGTGCTGCTGGTGGCTGCCGTTGCCATTGGCTGGTGGCTAGGCCGCCGTGAGCGACAGGGCAGCCATGACCCCGCGCCACCGAATACGCTGTCGCGGGATTATTTCGTCGGTCTCAACTACCTGCTCAACGAGCAGCCGGACCGCGCCATCGAGACGTTCGTCAATGCGCTCGAGGTCAATAGCGAAACCGTCGACACTCACATCACCCTGGGCAACCTGTTCCGCACTCGCGGCGAAGCCGATCGCGCCGTCAAGATCCATCAGAACCTGCTGGCACGCCCTACCCTGACGGCTTTGCAGAGCGATCAGGTCCAGCTCGAACTCTCCCGGGACTTTCTGCACCTGGGACTGTTCGACCGCAGCGAGCGCCTGCTCCAGCAGTTGATAAACGACTCCAGTCACGACGACATCCGCCATGCCGCCAAGCGCCTGTTGACGGACCTCTTCGATCGCGAAGGAGAATGGCAAGCCGCCTTCGACGTGGCCTACCCCAACCTGATACGCCAGCATGAGGACATCCGCCGGGCGGCGGCCCACTGGCTATGCGAGATGGCCGACCAGGAGCGTCGCTCGGCAAGCCCCGGGTTGGCCCGCAAGCATCTGCGCCGCGCGCTCTCCATTGACCCACGCTGCGTGCGCGCCAACCTGCTATTGGCGGCACTGGCTCAGGATACCGGGCACTATCGCGAGGCCATCCGGATACTCATGCGTATTCCGGACCAGGATCTCGACATGATGCCGATCATCCTGGAGCCGCTTCACCACGCCTATGCCATGCTCGATGATGAAGCAGGGCTCGTCGACTGCCTGCAACGCCTGCTGGAACGTGCCCACGTGACCAGCTTGATCATTCTGCTGGCGGAAACCCAGCGCAAGCGACATGGCTTGCAGGTGGCCATCGAACTGGTCAGTGAGCAACTCAATCGTGCGCCGAGCCTGGGAGCGCTAGATTATTTGCTCGATCTCTATCAGCACCAGCAGCAGGAGCAGGGCCCACCCGACAACCGGTTGCAACTCCTCAAGCAGCACACCCATACCCTGCTGACGGCACGGCCTCGCCACCGTTGCCAGCGCTGCGGCTTTGCCGGCCAGCCCCTACACTGGCAATGCCCCAGTTGCCGCAGTTGGGGCACTACCCGTCCAATTACCGGCATTGAGGGGGAATGAGGCTCAGCCTCCAGCGAGTTCCTGCTCGATGGCCGTCAATGCCGCCATGGGATCATCCGCCCGAGTGATCGGCCGGCCAATGACCAAGTGCGTGCTGCCCGCCGCCATTGCCTCGGCCGGCGTCATCACGCGACGCTGATCGCCTTGCTCGGCGAAGCGCGGCCTGATACCCGGTGTGACCTTGAGGAACGCCTCGCCGCAAAGCTCACGCAGCCTGGTTGCCTCCTGCGCCGAACAGACCACTCCATCCATACCGCATTGATGTGCCAGCACGGCCAGGCGTTCGACATGCTCGGCCGGCGTTGCGGTGACGCCCACCTCTGTGAGGTCCTCCGCCGACATGCTGGTCAATACGGTGACAGCAATCAGATGCGTATTCAGACCATGACGGTCCAGCCGCTCACGTGCCGCCTCCATCATGCGTCTGCCACCGCCGGCATGCACATTGACCATCCATACGCCCTGCTCGGCAGCAGCCTGCACGGCCCCGGCGACGGTATTGGGAATGTCATGAAACTTGAGATCGAGAAAAACCTGAAAACCTCGCCCATGGAGTGCCTCGATCACTTCCGGGCCACTGCGGGTGAACAGCTCCTTGCCCACCTTGACGCGACAACGCTCGGGTCGAGCCGGTCGGCCAGGCACAAGGCGGCATAGAGGGAGGGGTGATCCAGGGCGATGATCAGCGGCGAATCGCTAGACACGTTGACGAGCTCCGGCTGCGGGATGAAAGCTCCGAGTATACCAGTCGAGGATGGTTAACCGTTCTTTCCAGGCTGGACTATCCTCTGAACTAAGCTTTACCTAGCAGCTTGCGCACGCACGACGCGCCCAGCAGTTCAGGCTTCAACGACCATGCCTTGAATCGATGGACCGGGAGGACTCCATGACAAGCGAACAACGCATTGGCCCGATCGTCCTGCCTGACACCCGAGCCCAGCGAGTACTGACTTCCTTGCTGGAAGGTTCCGGCGTGACCCTCAACGGCGACGCACCCTGGGATCCACAGATTTACCATCCTGACTTCTGCTCAAGGATCCTGCGCCAAGGCTCGCTCGGGCTGGGAGAGTCTTACATGGACGGCTGGTGGGAGTGCGAACGTATCGACGAAATGGCCTGCCGGCTGCTCCAGCATGGCCTCGGTGAACGTGCTCGCCCCCCTTCCGACCGCATCATGTATCGCCTCCAGGCCGGCCTGCTCAACCTACAAAGCAAGGCCCGAGCCTATATCGTCGGCGAAGCGCACTACGACCTGGGCAACGACCTGTTCGAGCGCATGCTCGACCCCACCATGTGCTATTCCTGCGGGTATTGGAAAGAGGCCAGGACCCTTCACGAAGCCCAGCTCGCCAAACTCGAGCTGGCCTGCCGCAAGCTGGAACTGCGCCCCGGCATGCACGTACTCGATATCGGCTGCGGCTGGGGCAGCTTCGCAGAATACGCTGCCCGCCACTATGGAGTCTCCGTCACCGGGATCACCATCTCCAAGGAGCAGGCCGAACTCGCTCGGGAACGTTGCGCCGGCCTGCCGGTAACGATCGAACTCAAGGACTACCGCGAACTCAGCGGGAGCTACGACCGCATCGTCTCCATCGGCATGTTCGAGCACGTGGGGCATCGCAACTATGCGATCTATTTCCAGACCGTGGAACGACTGCTGGCCGTGGATGGCCTCTTCCTGCTGCATACCATCGGCTCGAACAGCTCCGAGATCAGCGTCGACCCGTGGATCGATCGTTATATCTTCCCCAATGGGGTTCTGCCATCGGCGCGTCATATCGCCGATGCCAGCGAGGGTTTGCTGCTGCTGGAGGACTGGCACAACTTCGGCCCCGACTACGACAGGACCCTGCTGGCCTGGCGCGACAACTTCGATGCCCACTGGCACGAGATCGCTGAACGCTACAGTCAGCGCATCGAGCGAATGTTCCGCTACTATCTGTCGGTATGCGCGGGAGCCTTTCGCGCCCGCGACATTCAACTCTGGCAGGTCGTCTTCTCGCGCGGGAGACGTTCCCGCTACGATGCACCGCGATGAGCTTCCTCGTGGCGGTTATGTCTTACAAGCGGTATCGGCAATATCTTACATACTTCGCTAGATGATTTACGCACCGTTACGTATATTAGTCATTCTTTCAACGGCTCCCTTCTGGTGGCAGGAAGCTTCCCGCTGAACCCCTGCATGCCCATGGCAATGCCGTGAGCCGTTACATAACAACAGCAGGATTGCGCCTGCCTGCCGCAGGCCACAAGGGACGCCCGCATGCCTGAAGAGAATGCCATGACGGGAGGGGGGCTGAATGAGCCGATCAGCATGCGTAACTTCACGGAACGCCTGCCCGGCGTCGTCTTTCAGTTTCATCGTGACCACAATGGGCACATGCACTTCCCCTTCCTCGCCGGAAGCGGTACCAGCCTGCCAGGAATCGACCGCGATGCCCTGAGGCAGGATGCTCGTCACATGCTCGACCGCCTGGATGAAGAGGATCATCCACGAGTAATGGCCGCCATTGAGCGCTCGGCTCGCTGGCGCATCCCTATCGCCACGAAATTCCGCATCCGGCTGTCGGGCAGACGCTGCCGCTGGGTCGCGCTACGCGCCCAACCCGAGGATTCGGCCACCGGCGTGCTCTGGCATGGATTGATGATCGACATTACCGAACAGATGGCCGAAGAAGCGCGGCTGCGGCGGCTGTCGGATACCGATGACCTGACCGGCCTGGCCAACCGTCGCAGATTGATGGCGCGTCTCGACGAAGAGATTGCCAAGAGCAATCGGCACGGCAGTCCGCTTTCGCTGATGCTCATCGACCTTGACCACTTCAAGCGCGTCAACGATACCTGGGGCCACCTCCAAGGCGATCAGGTGCTGACCGAATTCGCCACCCTGTGCCAACGCCTGCTGCGCGAGGAAGACGTCATCGGGCGCCTGGGCGGAGAGGAATTCGCCGTGGTCCTGCCGCAGACGCCGCTGGTCGCCAGCCACCCCTTGGCCGAGCGGCTCCGGCGCACCATCGCCGATCACGATTTCTCCATTGCCAACGGACAGGTCACGGTGAGCATCGGCTTGGCTGAATATCGCCTGGGCGAACCGAGGGATGCGCTGATCGACAGGGCAGATCGCAGCCTCTATGCAGCCAAGCGCCAAGGCCGTAACAGGGTCGTTACCTGAAAGGCGATGTTCAACGTAACCGGCGGGCCCCCTGCAGCCAGCACATGGCTCCGTGTACCGGCAGGTAGAGCAACAGCGGCCAGGCCACGGCCAGCATGATCAGGTATGGCAGCGGTTCGAGGATTTCCTGTGGCGCACCGAAAGGTCCCTGGACCCAATTGATGTTGCGCTCGGGTTCGGCGAACAGGAAGGTGAGCAGCAGCAGCCACCATGTCAGCGCCGTCTGCCACCATAAGGCACGCCGATCGTAGCCCAGCCTTACCATCGCAAAACCCGCCACCAGCGGCAGAATGAGATGATAGAGCGAGAGCCCCGGGCCAATCGGGGATGTTCCGGGTCGAACATGTACTCCGTGCCGCCGATGGGATGCACTCCGGTCAACCAGGCGACACCCACGTCCAAGGTCCAAAAGGCACCGACCAACGCCACGGAGAGCCATTGCATCGAGAGCAGGAGGCGGCTTTCCCACCACAACCCAACGAGGATCAGGAAACTGGCGACGTTGCATAGCCAGAAATAGTTCTGCACACCTAGCATCAATGCAAACGAGGGCGCCCAGAACAGGATCCAGGCCGAGAACAGCAGCTTGAGCCAGAGCGGCAAGGCGCGATTCTGATGAAGCATCGGACTCCCCATGCGTAGCGCGCATTCCACCTCTCCCTGCGCCGGGCCAGTGTTCGAGCAGCCTTACCGACCAGCATAGCCCCACCCAGGCCAACCGCCCCAAGAGGCACGATGACACGGCTCTCACGCCAGTCCTGCGAGGCCTATCGAAGGTAAGATCTCATCATCACGGAAGCCGAAATCCAGCTGTTCAAACCCGAAGCTCCCGAGTGGCAGATCGTCGAGCGCAATGGCATCATGCAACTGGAGCGGGTCTTTACCTTTGCCGATTTTCGCCAAGCCCTGGCTTTCACCAATCGCGTGGGCGGGCTGGCTGAAACCGCTGGCCACCATCCAGCACTGTTGACCGAATGGTGCAAGATCACCGTGAGCTGGTGGACACACAAGATCAAGGGCCTGCATCGCAACGACTTCATACTTGCCGCCAGAACCGACGAGGTAGCGAAATAAATGTTCGAACATATTGAGCGGGTTCCCGGGGATGCCATCCTCGGCCTGATCGAGGCCTTCAAGAAGGATACCAATCCTCACAAGGTCGATCTCGGCGTCGGCGTCTACAAGGATGCCCAGGGCAACACCCCGGTGATGCGCGCCGTCAAGGAAGCCGAGGCCCGACTGCTCAAGAACGAGACCACCAAGACCTACATTGGCTCCCACGGGGCGCCGGAGTATGGCGAAGTGGTTCTGCCGATGGTGCTGGGCGAGGACTCACCGGTGCTCGCAGCCGGCCGCGCCAGTGCAACCCAATCCCCCGGCGGCACCGGCGCTCTGCGGCTGGCAGCGGACTTCATCAGCACCCAGTTTCCCGGTAAGGGAATCTGGGTAAGCAACCCCACTTGGCCGAACCACCACGGTATCTTTACGGCTGCTGGCATCGAGCTGCACAAGTATCCCTACGTCGATGCCGAGAATCGCCTCGATTTCGAGGGCATGCTGGCCGCCGTCAAGCAGATCCCAGCCGGTGACGTCATCGTGCTGCACGCCTGCTGCCACAACCCTACCGGCTTCGACCTGAATCGTGAGCAGTGGCAGCAGATCCTCGAGGTGGTGCGTGAGCGCAGCCTGCTGCCGTTGATCGACTTCGCCTACCAGGGCTTCGGTGAAGGCCTCGACGAAGACGCCTACGGCGTGCGCCTGCTGGCCGAAAACCTCGACGAGGTGATCATCACCAGCTCCTGCTCCAAGAACTTCGGTATCTACTGCGAACGCACCGGCTGCCTCATCATGGTGGCCAAAACCAACGAGCAGATGGAAAACGTTCGCTCGCAGGTAGCCATCGTCGCGCGCGAGAACTACTCCAACCCGCCGGCCCATGGTGGTGCGATCGTCAGCGAGATCCTCCATTCCGCCGAGTTGGCAGCCCTGTGGCGCGAGGAACTTACCGAAATGCGTGACCGTATCAATACCCTGCGTCGCGATTTCGTCGAGGCACTGAAGCCGTACGGACTCGACCAGAAGTACGCCTGCGTAGCCGAACAGCGCGGCATGTTCTCCTATACCGGCTTGCAGCCTGAGCAGGTCGACCGCCTGCGTGACGAGTTCGGCATCTATATGGTGCGCTCGGGACGGGCCAACGTGGCCGGTTTCTCCCACGAGAACCTGCCCTACCTGGCCAAGGCCATCGCCGCGGTCAATTGAGACGACTCTCGGCAGTCACGCAACGCCCTGGGCTCCTGCCCGGGGCGTTGCGTGTATGGCCAAAGAAATGAAGCGAAAGGCAAGCCTAAACACGACGGGAAAGACGCACTTCTCAGACAGCGCTTCTCAGACAGCACCTCTCAGAAAGCATTGCTCAAACATTGGCCTCATGGAACAGCGGCCGCATGTTCTCGATCAGATAGCGGTCATCGAACCCTGCCTCATGCTTCAACGCCTCCAGGTCCGGTATCGTTACGTTGTGGCGATCCCGAAAGACCAGGCCATCCTCATTCAAGGCGGTAAAGGTCCGGCTGATATGAACCGGGCTCAGCCCCAGCAAATCGGCCAGGAGTTCCTGTGATAGCGGCAGGCGAAAGCTCTCGCAGCCATCGCTCTGCGTCTGCTTGACACGCTGGCACATCTCCAGCAGGAAATGGGCAAGCTTCTGTCGCGCATTACGACGCGCCAGGTTGACCAGCCGCTCCGTAATCATCACCTGCTGACGGCTGCTTATGGCGAACATGATCGAGGTAAGCGTGAGCGACTGGCGGAAGATGTCGATGAGGTGGCGATGGGGAAAGAAACAGACTTCGCCATCCTCGATCATTTGCACCCCGGCCAGGCGCTGCGAAAAAGCGAACTCACGCAGACCGACGATGTCGCCAGGCAGGTAGATCTCCAGAATCTGACGCGAGCCGTTCTCCAGGTCACGATAGGAGAACGCCCAGCCACGCTTGAGGGTGCAGAACTCATAGGCCTCGTCCCGTTCTTCCCAGAGAGAGGTTCCTGCCTTTACTGGGGAGGCGCTATCCTCCAGTCGAACCAGCAACGCCTTGTCGTCATCGGAGAGACGAAAGTACCGATCGAAATGGCGGACGATGCAACTCTCATCTGGGTTCATCGAGTATCACCTCTATCGCTGGCTGCATGGGTGCGCTATGCCACTCTGCGCAATAGCACAACGGCTTTCCACCATGAGGCAACTCCCTGACCTGGTAGCCTCGCGGGCAATACGACAAAGGCAGCCTTGACCAAACAGTCAGGTCATGGCCAAACTGGCCTTGCCTTGATACAAACCCAACACACAAGAGGCTTACCATGGCGGCTTCCCCTGTGCACTATCCCTGGTACAAGAAGGAGGATACCGATGCCTTCTTCGCACTATTCCAGAACAATATCGCGAACTTCGTCATTATTGCCATTACCATGCTGGGCATGGGCTTTCCTGCCTCCATCGTGTTCGGCCAGGTGCTGCCCGGCGCTGCGGTCGCCGTCATGGTGGGCAATTTCTATTATGCCTGGTCGGCAGCCCGCCTGGCGCGCAAGGAGAACCGCACCGATGTGACGGCCCTCTCCTACGGCATTTCCACTCCCGTGATGTTCGTCTTCCTGTTCGGCGTGCTGCTGCCTGCCAAGCAACTCACCGGCGATGCCGAGCTGGCCTGGAAAGTGGCAGTCGCGGCCTGCTTCATCAGTGGCGCCATCGAAGCCGCCGTCAGCCTGATAGGCCGCTGGGTGCAGTACCACCTGCCGCGAGCCGCCATGCTCGGGGCAGTGGCGGGGGTTGCACTGACCTTCATCGCCGGTGAAATGCTGTTCAAGACACTGGAAATGCCCGTCATCGGCCTGCTGGTATTGGCAATCATCATCGTTGGCCTGGTGGCCCGCGTGAGCATGCCGTTCCGTTTGCCAACCTCGCTGTTCGCCATCGTCATCGGCACCGCCATGGCTTACCTGATCGGTGATGCCGGCGGCGAGCGTTTCAGCGACGCCTTCACCCACCTCGGGTTCTATCCGCTGCTGCCCAACCTCGCCTGGTTCGAGGGCCTGGGGCTGTTGTTCACCGGCATGCTGGCCGTACTCACGGTAGTACTGCCGATCACGCTGTATAACGCCATCGAGACCATGAACAACGTCGAGGCGATGGAGGCCGCCGGCGACAAGTATGATGTGCGCGAATGCCAGGCCGTTGATGGCGCAGGCACCATGATCGGCGCACTGTTCGGCGGCGTCTTCCCCACCACCGTCTATATCGCCACCGTGGGCGCCAAGTGGATGGGAGCGGGACGCGGCTACAGCATTCTCAACGGCGCCGTCTATGCCGTTGCCACCATGTTCGGTCTCATCGCCGCGCTGGCAGCCATCATTCCCGTTTCGGTGGTCGCACCGATCCTGGTCTTCGTCGGCATGTCGATGATCGCCACCGCTTTCCAGAGCAACGACACCCGCTACTACCCTGCCGTGGCTCTGGCCATGCTGCCCTATTTCGCCAACTACGTGATGACCCGGTTCAATCGTGGTGCCGGCGACGTGGTGGCGGATATTTCTGGCGGCATCGTCGCCATGGGCCAGGGGGCGATGTTCATGGCCATCTTCATCGGCGCCATGACGGTCTCGGTCATCGATCACCAGTTCCGCCGTGCTGCCATCTTCGCCGGCGTCGCAGCCGCCTTCTCCTTCGTCGGCCTGATGCACGCACCGGAACTGGCCTTAAACGCCGCCTGGGATTTCACCCTCGGCTACCTGGTGATGGGTGCCCTGTTCCTCTACTTCGCCTGGCAGCAGGAGAAGCTCGCAGCGCCGCACATATCATCGTCGCGCCCAGCCTCAGCCCCTCCCGCAGCCGACTGATTCGAACGCTTCGGGGGCGCCATGGCGCCCCCGCTTTCCCTTGATTGCTCTTGCACTGATATTGGCGACTCAAAACGGATCAGTTGGCTTCGAGGGTACTTTCGGCTTCCACGTCCCCTCTGCGGATCCGCGGATACGATCCCGATTCGCTTCGATGCGATCCTGCGCCGGCTCGGCGGCCCGCTCCATCGCCCGATCCAGTCCAGGCGCCTTGGTGCGGCTGTCGGCTTCGACCTCCGCCTCTGTCTCGGCATCGGCCGCTACCTCTGATTCGTGACCGGCATCCACGCCACTCTCGGCATCCATGTCACTCTCGGCATCCATGTCACTCTCGGCATCCATGTCACTCTCCACATCCCCAGTCATGTCACCCTCGGTTTCGCCATCGACACCGGTATCGGTGCTTTCGGCATCGCCATCGACGCCACCTTCGGCACCGCCTTCGACACCGCCGTCAACGCCACCTTCGGCACCGCCATCGACGCCACCTTCGGCACCGCCTCCGACACCGCCATCGACGCCGCCTTCGACACCGCCATCGACGCCGCCATCGACGCCGCCTTCGACACCGCCGTCAACGCCACCTTCGACACCACCTTCGGCATCTCCCGCCTGGGCCAGCAGCAACGAAGAGGACTCGACGCTCATACTCGCCGACAGGGAGGAAAGGTCATCACCCTGCCACCCTTGCGTCTCGGCATGCAGCGAAGTACCGGCCAGACCGGCAAAGATCAGTGCCATACTGGCAGTCAGTGTCTTGAGCTTCATAGCGCCTCCTATCCCGTTTTCCCTGGGGCAACTTCGGTGAGATTCCTTCGCAGACCCGCCAGGCGAGCCCACTCGCACCATCAACCTAGCGAGCGCCATGCCAATAGCGGGATAATTTTCTGTGAAACAAGGTGTTATAAGAAAACACCGTTCTATGAATTCGCCCAAACATTGCCAATAGCGTCAAAAATGTCGCGACCAGGCAACGAAAAAACGGAAGGGAGGGAGGAATCAGTGGCTTTATCGGGGTGCCTGCCGTCTGCTTTTTACGACGCCACATCCAGGCCGCTTGGGTCGTAGGATGTCAGCTCGGCGACGCCCCATGCGAATCCTGTCGTCGAAGCGCGAGATCGCCACCTTGAGTCATGAGATTTGACTAGTACAGACGTGAAACAGCGGCTCCCTCAGGAAGCCGCTGTCAGAAAGCAGGACTTAGACTTACTGTGCTGGCTGGGCGGGTTGCCCTTCCTGCTGCTGCATCTGGTCCTGCAGGTCCTGCATCTGCTGTTGCTGCTGGGCAATCGCATCGTCCAGGCGCTGACGCTGTTCCTCGGTGAATACCGCTTCGATACGTGACTGCAGCAACACCGTCTCGGCAGTGATCTCACCAGTCAGATCGCCAAGCCTTGCCGCATCCTGCCGAATGGCGTTCTCATCGAAGTCAGGCCCAACGTAATCGCCCAGGCGCGCCTGTAGCGCTTGGGCCTCCTGCTCCTTGGGTGCCAGTTGACGCTCGGCCTCGTCCAGCAGGCTGCGGATCTCCTGCTGCTGATTCTCGTCCAGGTCGAGCAACTGATCGAGCTGATCCACCTGATCGCCCTGAGGCGGAGCCTGCATCTGCTGTGCAACGGCTACGCCTGCAACACCTAGGGCGAACACGATCGTTGCCAGAAACTTGGTGAGCTTCATTTCCTACTCCCTTCCATGAGTTGCTTTCATGGCCCGAGTCTAACGGACCACTACGTCCTACCCCTGACAGCAATTCGAGCGTCAGGTTCGCTCACGAGAGAAAAGTTTCGGCTCGCCATGCTCGCTGGCTTCGCTCCGCGCCTGCATGCGGCGCATCAACTGCCAGGCCGCCATGCCAGCCAGCACGTTACCGAGCGCCGCTCCTATGGCCAGTCCTGCAAGACCACCGAGCGAAGCCCCCAGCCACAAGCCGGGGAGATAGCAGAGGAAGAGTCGTGCTGCCGACATGAGCATGGCACGCAGTGGCCAACCCAGCGCATTGCCGGCGGAGACCACCAGCATACAGACGCCAAGTGCGGCATAGCTCGGCAGCAGGAAACGGATCAGCACCGTCAGATCGTCACGAACCTCGGGGCTCCCCGCCAGCAAATGTGCCGCCCAGGGCGAGAGCAATGCCAGTATCATGCCCAGACTCAATTGCCATACCACCACGACCTTCAACGCCAAGCCGATCAGGCGCCTGATCTGAATCCAGTCGCCGGCGCCGTAGCAGCGTCCTAGCCACGGCGGCAACGACATGGTCATGGCCAGCACCACGACCAGGGCAAGCGTCTCCAGGCGGCTTGCGAGGCCCCAGGCCGCCACGGCGGAGCCCCCAAGATCCGCCACCACCGAGACGGCAAGCATCGACGCTAGCGGCGGCATCAATTGGCTGATCATCGCTGGCCCGGCGATGCTCGCAAAGGGACGCAGCGAAGCGGCAAGCTCCAGCTTGAGTCCATGCCGTGCCAGCCAGTCGTTGCGCCGCAATCGCTTGATGGCCATCAGTAACCCGCAACCGAAAGCAATCGCCGTGGCCCAGGCCGCCCCGGGCAACCCCAGCCCCTCCCAGGGACCAACGCCGAAAATCAGTAGCGGATCGAGCACTAGGTTGACCAGGCTCGTCATCACCATCATCTTGCCGGGCAGTCGCGTATCGCCGTGAGCGCGAAAGAGGCTGTAGACGAAATAGAGCACCGCCCCCAACCAAGCCGCGAACAGCTGCGGTGCCCAATAGTCGCGGATCAGGGCGCGCGTTATCGCATCGGCCCCCAGACGCGAGAAGATTGGCGCCTGGGTCCACCATAGCACCAGAGCAAGCAAGGCAATGGTCGCGCTGCCTACCATCAACACCAGCGAGCCCAGGCGTCGGGCCCGCAGCGCCTCGCCGGCCCCTAGAGCGCGGGAGATCAGCGCCGCTATGGCGATACCGAGCCCAACCTGAACGCCAATGATGAGAAAGCTCAGCGGAAAGGTGAACGACTGCGCCGCCAATGGCGCCGTACCCAGACGAGCGACAAATGCGCTGTCTACCAGTTGGAAGCCCAACAATGCCAGCACACCGATGGCCATCGGCCAGGTCTGGCGCCAAAGCGTTGCGCCCAGGGAAGTAGCGGCAGAGGCAGGAGGCATCCGGCGGCTCCATCGGTCAAGGGGAGCTGCATTCTACGTCAAAGCGCGTCCCCGCTCAGCCCGCAAGCCATTGGGCGCACTTACCAGCCCCAGCAGGACGCGTTCGGTCATTGCCGCCGGCATCGGACGGTAGAAATAGAAGCCCTGCACGAGATCGCACTTCATCTCGCGGATCAGCTCGAGTTGCCTTTCATCCTCGACTCCCTCGGCTACTACTTCGAGTCCGAGACGATGACCGATGAACACCGCTGCTTCCATGATCGCCCTGTCCTTTGGTTCTCCCGGCGCATCCCGCACGAAGGTTCGGTCGATCTTCAATGCTGTCACCGGGAAACGCTTAAGATAGCTAAGCGATGAATAGCCGGTGCCGAAGTCGTCGATAGAAATGCGGAAACCAAGGTGATAAAGCTCCCATAAGCCTTTGAGAATGCGTTCATCGGCTTCGATCAACACGTTCTCGGTCAACTCGATACCGATTTCCCGCGGCCCGAGCCCATGACGTGCCAGGCATTGGCGCAAACGCTCGAACATATCGGGGCGCGATAGCTGGCGTCCCGAGACGTTGATGTCGATGCGCTCCAGCGGTACACCGGCAGCCCGCCACTGCGCTCGCTGTCGGCACGCCTCCTCGATGACCCAGTCACCCAGCCGGTGTATCAGCCCAGAGCGTTCGGCAACGCGAATGAATTCATGGGGAGGAACCGCAATGCCACCGGGCAGTTCCCAGCGCAACAGTGCCTCTAGGTTCTCGATACGACCGCTGATCGCCGATACCTGGGGCTGATAATGCAACGTCAGCTCCTGAGCGTTCAGGGCTCGCTCCAGGTTTTCGGCCAAACGATGCTCCCGTACCAACTCGTCATGCAGTTGTTGGTGAAAGAAGCGTATGCTGCCCCGCCCTTCCAGCTTGGCACGGTTCTTGGCCACGTCGGCATTGCGAATCAGCTCACGCGCGCTGCCGCCGTTGTCGGGAAAGAGGCAAACGCCAATGCTGGCCGAGACACGGCGCTCATGCCCATCCAGCCCGAAAGGGCGTTTGAACAAGCCGTGAATCTTGTTGACTATCTGCAGCACGTCTTCCTCGCGATGCAGGCCAGGAAAGGCCAACACGAACTCATCGCTGGACACCCGGGACAGCAGATCGGTCGAACGTAGCTCCTTACGCAACCTGCGACTCAGTTCCACCAGCAGTTGGTCCCCCTGCTCATAGCCCAGCGCATCGTTGATCTCGACGAAATAATCGATATCCAGATAGATCAACGCCAGGCCAACGCCGCGCCGGCGCATGCCGTCGAGCACGTGTTCCAGGTCGGTCTCAAAGGTATGTCGGTTCGGTAACTGCGTCAGCCGATCGTAACGAGTGGCAAACTCGAGATCGCGATGAGCCTGTTTCTGGTCCGACAAGTCAACGTCGACACAGAACATGAGCGGATCGTCGGTATGCTCCTTGAGCATCACGTGATGCGAGAAGACCGGCACCAGCTCGCCGCTCTTGTGCTTCAGCTCCAACTCTTCGGGTGGGATTTCTATGCCCTCATGGATCCAGGCCCGATGCGCCTGGACGACTCCCTCGCGCATGAAATCGGGAATGATCAAATCCTCTAGCAGGCCGCCCTGGGCTTCTTCCGATGTATAGCCGTAGAGCCGCGTGCTGGCCTCGTTCCAATAGATGACACGGCGGTCGCGATCATAGCCCTGCACCGCCACCTTGGGCAGGCTCTCGAGCAGCGCGCGGAAACGTTGCTCGCTTTCCAGATACTGGCGCCGCACACGCGCTACGGCCTCATCGTTTTCCGCAGAGTCCGCAGCCGCCACGGCCGAAGGCCTCCCCAGAAACCGGCGCAGCCATCGCCTGAAGCGCTCTTCGGGGAACATAGTACTTCCTCGTCAGGGGGCATGACGGCATCACTGCTCTCGGAACGAAACAATTGAGCCGTTTTTGTTACATCCTAGTCAGCACTGTCAGGATTCTCCTACGTCCTTGGTCGAAAGTCTCCCTTTCGCTTCCCGCGTTTGTCCCAGCCTTCTAGCTAACCAGCTACCATTCACAACTACAATACTTAACATTTAGTTTCTTTTCGCTTACATGTTGAGCGGGGCAACCCGACAACACCGGGCAATACCGCCCATTCACCTGGAGATAGCAACATGAAGCTCGACACACTCAAACATGGCTACGACTATACCGGCATGCCCGTCGACCCGCAGGCCCACTATTGGGCACCGGGTATCAGCAGCGAGCTGGCAAACCATCACTGGGCCTTGACCGAGGTGCGTTCACGGATCGACCTGCCAGCCTGGCAGACGTTCCTCGCCGACCTGCCCCGCGATCCCTATGTCAACCGGCGCTGGAAGCGTATGTCCTGGCTGGCACTGGACGACAACGGCGACGTACAAGACATGGGCCATTGCCCAATGGCACAAGGCGGCGCTTTCAACGCGGCAGAAAGCATGGCGGATCGACTGCGCTACTACGAGCCTCTTACCCCAGAATTCCTCGCTCGGAGCGATGTGAAGGACTTCGTACGCGCCTGGGCCCGGCTGTGGGGCCTAGGCCCCAACGAACCGATCCTGATGCAGATTACCGGCGTACGCGGCAAGGGTCTGGTCGACCCCCTGCAGGGCCAGGGTATTCATGCCGATGGCTGCAAGGCACTGAGCATTCTGGTGCTCAAGCGCGAAAACGTCACGGGAGGGACCAATCACTTGTTTGCCGATGGCGATGGAACGTTGCCGCTACTCGACGCCACACTGGCAGAGGGCGACATTCTCCATCTTCACGACGACCGGCTTTACCATAGCATCGACGGTATTTCCCAACTGGATCCCGAGGCTCCGTTCGAGCGCTTCATCATTATCATCAATAGCCGTTTCGTGGACGATTTCCAGAACCGCATCCTTCGCCGGCACTTTCCCCACGCAGTATTGAACGAAACCAAGTAAACCCTCTTGACCTGCCTCGTCCCAAAAACAGAACACCCTCGGCACAAGCCGAGGGTGTTCCCGCTAAAGACCAGGGCTCGTTACTGACGCACACCCTCGAAAGTGACGTAGAGTTCGAGCTCATGCATCATTTCGGGAAAGTCGCTCATGTCGATGCCGAAGTCGGCAAGTGTCAGCGTCGTCGAACCTTCGAAACCGGCACGGTAGCTACCCCACGGATCCTCGCCTTCACCTACGAGGGTCACCGGCATCTCGATTTCACGGGTCTCTCCCTTTAGGGTGAGATCGCCGGTGAGCACGCCTTCACCGTCTCCATTCGGCTCGAAACCGGTGGATACGAAAGTGGCGGTCGGATATTGGTCGGCACTGAGGAAATCATCGCTCAGGAAGTGGCGATCACGCTCGGCGTGGTTGGTGTTGAGGCTGTTGACCTGCACCTCCATTTCCACGCTTGATGCCTCGAGATTCTCGGGATCGTAGTGGAAATTGCCTTCGAACTCTTCGAAGTTACCCAGAATGTAGGAATAACCGAGGTGGTTAATCTTGAACTGGACGAAGGCGTGCTGCCCCTCGGTATCCACCACGTAGTCGTCGGCCAGGGCCTGGCCGGTCAAGGCCAGGGAAGCGGCGCCAAGGGCAGTAGCGAGTGCGGCTTTCTTGAACATGAGTCTCTCCTTGGTTGAAGCGCCCGAAGGCGCTGGCGTTCAACGGCGACGCGTACGTGCCGGATTCAGCATTCTCACGAAGGTATCGTGGCGATCGAGAAAATGGTGCTTGAGGGCTGCCAGCGCATGACCTGCAGCCAGCAGGAGCAGGGCCAGTGCGCTATACCAGTGCACCTCACCGGCGATGTTTGCCTGGTTGGGCAGATGGCTCACCAGCGCCGGCACCTCGAACCAGTCGAATACGCTGATGCCACGTCCACGGGCAGTGGAAATCAGGTAACCGCTGAGCAGGACCGTCAACATCAGCACATATAGGGCGATATGGCCCAGATGCGCCGCAAGCCGCTCCAGACGGCTGCCCTGCGCCACTGGCGTCGGCTGGAACAGGCGCCAGACGATACGCAGCAGGGTCGCGAACAACAGCAACATGCCGACGGAGCGATGCCACCACGGAGCACGGTTGTACCAGGGATCGAAATAACCCAGGTCGGTCATCCACCAGCCGAGCACGAACAGACCAACGATGACCAGGGCACTAAGCCAATGGAAGATGATGCTGACCAGGCCCCAGCCTGATCGGGTGTTGCGCCACATCTCGTCGCTCCCGTTGAGCTTCGTCGTCGATGGAGGGCAGCATACCGCAACGCACCATGCAGTTACGCTGAAAAAACCGAACGCTACGTTCGTAAAAATTCCCGATCTCACGGGATGGGAGGCCCAGCCCGTGAGATCGGGAGCGTTAGATCAGGGCGTCGAGACCGCGTGCCAGGTCGGAGCGAATGTCCTCGATGGCCTCGAGCCCCACCGCCACGCGGATCAGCCCTTCACCGATGCCTGCCGCTTCCTTCTGCGGTTGCGAAAGCCGCCCATGCGTGGTGGTGGCAGGATGAGTGATGGTGGTCTTGACGTCGCCCAAGTTGCCGGTGATCGAGAGCATGCGGGTGGCATCGATGACCGACCAGGCGGCCTCACGCCCCCCTTTCACTTCGAAGCCCAGCACTGCACCGAAGCCGCTCTGCTGACGGCGGGCCAGCCCATGCTGCGGATGCTCCGCCAAGCCGCTGTAGTGCACCCGCGCTACCGCCGGATGTGCCTGTAACCACTCGGCCAGTGCTTGGGCATTCTCGCAGTGGGCGCGCATGCGCAGCGAGAGTGTCTCGAGGCCCTTGGTAAAGATCCAGGCGTTGAACGGACTCAGGCATGGCCCACAGGTGCGAACGACCCCGAACACCTCCTCCAGTTCCTTGTTGCGTCCGACTACGGCGCCTCCGACCGCACGCCCCTGCCCGTCCAGATATTTGGTGGCGGAATGGATCACCAGGTCGGCCCCCAGCGCCAACGGCTTTTGCAGCGCAGGCGTCAAAAAGCAGTTGTCGATGGCGAGCAGCGCTTCATGCCGGTGAGCGATCTCGGCAAGCGCGGCAATGTCGACCACTTCGGAGAGCGGATTGGAGGGCGTCTCGGCGAACAACAGGCGGGTTCTGGGCGTGATCGCTGCCTCCCAGGCAGCCAGGTCGGAGAGCTCCACATAGCGCGTGGCAATGCCCAGCTTGCCAAAGTACTTGTCGAACAGGCTGACGGTGGAACCGAACAGCGAGCGCGAGGCGACGATCTCGTCGCCGGCTTGCAGCAGGGCAAGCACCGTAGAGAGAATCGCCGCCATGCCGGAGCTCGTCGCCACGCAGCGCTCGCCTCCTTCGAGCGCCGCCAGGCGACGCTCGAAGGTATGTACCGTGGGATTGGTGAAGCGCGAGTAGACGTTGCCGCGCTCCTCCCCGCCGAACTTGCGCGCCGCCTCGGCGGCGCTGCCATAGACGAAGCTCGAGGTGGGAAAGATCGGCTCGCCATGCTCCTGCTCGTGGGTGCGCCGATGGCCCGCGCGAATCGCCAGGGTCTCCAGCGCCCAGCTATCGTCAGGGCTCATTTCATCATTCATGCTCGGCCACCTCAGTCGTCGATGTCGTCGTCCTGATTATGCATGCCCACCAGCGCGTGGGCCCCGGCACTCGATTGCTGCTTGGCGGCATCGTTGCGAGACGCCTCCAGCGCCGACAGGTAGCCAGCATCGATATCGCCGGTCACGTAGCGACCGTCGAATACCGAGCAGTCGAAATGCTCGAATCCCGGGTTGACCTCGCGACAGGCGGCCTTCAGGTCTTCCAGGTCCTGGTAGAAGATGCGGTCGGCACCGATCAGCTCACCCACCTCGGCCTCGCTGCGGCCATGGGCGATCAGCTCGGCAGCCGCCGGCATATCGATACCGTAGACGTTAGGATAGCGCACCGGCGGCGCCGCCGAGGCGAAGTAGACCTTGTTGGCACCTGCCTCGCGGGCCATCTGGATGATCTGCTTGCAAGTGGTGCCACGCACGATGGAGTCGTCCACCAGCAGCACGTTCTTGCCCTTGAACTCGATGCCGATGGCATTGAGTTTCTGGCGTACCGATTTCTTGCGCTGCGTCTGGCCCGGCATGATAAAGGTACGGCCGATGTAACGATTCTTCATGAAACCTTCGCGATAGGTCACACCCAGGTGCTGGGCCAGCTCCAGCGCCGAGGTACGCGAGGTGTCCGGAATCGGGATCACCACGTCGATGTCGTGTTCCGGCCACTCGCTGCGAATGCGGTCGCCAAGCTTGCGCCCCATGTGCATGCGCGTGCCGTAGACGTAGGCACCGTCGAGGATCGAGTCGGGACGCGCCAGGTAGACGTGCTCGAAGATACACGGCGACAGCTGCGGCGCGTCGGCGCACTGCTGGGTGTGAAACTCGCCCTCCATGTCGACGAAGATCGCCTCGCCAGGGGCCAGGTCGCGATGCAGCTCGAAACCGCCTACGTCGAGCGCCACCGATTCCGAAGCGATCATCACCTCCTGTCCGTTGCCCTCGTCGCGGGTGCCGAATACCACTGGGCGGATACCGTTGGGGTCACGGAAAGCCACCAGGCCGACGCCGTTGATGATGGCCACCGCGGCGTAGCCGCCCCGACAGCGGCGATGCACGCGGCGTACTGCGTCGAAGATGTCGCCGGGAGAGAGATGCAGCCCCTGCTTGCCCAATTCATGGGCGAACACGTTGAGCAGCACCTCGGAATCCGAACTGGTGTTGATATGCCGCAGGTCGGAAGAGAACAGCTCCTGCTTGAGCTGCTCGGAATTGGTCAGGTTGCCGTTGTGTGCCAGCGCGATGCCATAAGGGGAATTGACATAGAACGGCTGCGACTCCGCCTCGCTGGAAGATCCCGCAGTTGGATAGCGCACGTGACCAATGCCCAGGTTGCCCTGCAGTCGTGCCATGTGGCGCGTGTGGAACACATCGCGTACCAGGCCATTGCTCTTGCGCAGCAGAAAGCGCCCCTCGCTCCATGTCATCATGCCAGCGGCGTCCTGGCCGCGATGCTGGAGCACCGTCAGGGCGTCATAGATCGCCTGGTTCACGGTCTGCTTGGCCAGAAGGCCGACGATACCGCACATTCCACCTTACCTCGCTTACAGGGTGCCGACCGGGTCGGCAAAGGAAAATCCGTCGTTCACAGCGCGTCGTTGGCTGGCTCGGGCGGCTGCCCGTCACGACGCTCGGGCAGCGAAATGTTCCGCCAGCCCTCGGTGGCCTCGGGCATACGCCCTTCCCAAGTTTCGAGCTGACTCACAGCCCAGTCACGCAGCTGCTCGAAAGTGGGCCGCAGCTCCGCATTCTGCCACGCCTGTAGCTGGGCCAGTGGTGTCAGGCTGATCAGAATGGTGGCTACTACCAGTATGGCCGCACCTCGGGCGACTCCGAAACAGGCGCCGGCAACACGATTGAAGAAACCCATGCCGACCCACTCCACGGCGGCATGAACCATGCGAATGACGATACCGCAAAGCAGTACCACGCCGAGGATCACCAGCACGAAAGCCAGCACCAGCCGGCCATCGGGGTTATCGATCAGACCGGACAGCAGCTCGGCCACCGGCTCGGCCAGCAGCCGGGCGGCCAGCAGCGCGATAATCCAAGCCGCCAGCCCCAGCCCTTCGCGGATCAGGCCGCGCATGAAGCCCGCCAGGGTCGAGACGGCCAGTACGGCAAGAAAACCCCAGTCGATCCAGGTCAGCGTCATTGCCATCAATCTCTCACGCGAACCAGCAGCCCCTGCTGATTGATTCGTTCTTTCACCGCGTTCATGGCCCGCTCACCGGCTTCCGAAGAGTCGAAGGGGCCGACATAGACCGTGGTCATGTTGTTGTCGCGTCGCCGGCTATAGGCAGGGAAGCCCTGCTCCTGAAGCCGCGCCAGCAATCGTTCGGCATTGCCCGCCTCACCGAAGCTGCCCACCTGAACGGCCCATTCGCCGCCGGGCGAAGCGCTCACGGTGGCTGTCTGGCGCTCAGGCTCGGGGCTGGGGGAAGCCGGCTGGTTGCTCTCCAGCCGCTCGGAGGCAGCTTGGGCCAGATCGGCGATCGGATCCTGGCGAGAGGTCTCGGCCGGCGCTGAAGACGGCTCCGAGGCGCTACTCGCCGTACCTTGCTGAACGGCTACGGCGGGGGCCGCCTCCACGCGGGTCGTTTCACCGGGATCGGGCTCGACGTCTTCAAGGGGCGGTTGCGGCTCCACCCGTGCGGGACTCGTCTCGGGAGTACGAATCTGCCCCAGGCTCTCCGGCGGCTGCGGGTCGGGCACGTTACGCCGCTCCACCGGCACCGGTTGCTCGATGGTCAGCATCGGCTGGGGGCGCTCGTCGCGGGGCGCCGGCTCGTCGAACAGCATCGGCACGAAAATGACTGCCAGGGCGATCAGGATGACGGCCCCACTGATTCGTTCGCGCATTCCGTACTTCATTTGCCCTCCTGCCCCAGCCAGGCCGACTGCGCCTGCTTCCATGCCAGTATGGCCGCCACCATGAAGAAGGAGCCGCATACCAGCACGCGATCGTCCGGCGCCAGGCGCCCGGACAACCATTCGGCACCGGCTTCGGGTGACTCGGCCTGGTAAGCGACACGACCGCCTTGATCCTCGATGCGGCCCGCCAGGTCGGCAGCTGCACGCGCCCGCTCACCGGCCAGGGTCACCGCTACCCAGCCATCCGCCACCGTGGCCAGAGCCTCGATGACCCCATCCGCATCCTTGTCGGCCAGCATGCCAAGCAGCACCCAGGTGCGTCCACGGCATGGCTGCGTCGAGAGCCTCTCCGCAAGGTAGCCCGCCGCATGCGGGTTATGGCCCACGTCCAGGCACCACTGCCCCAGCCACTGCATGCGGCCAGGGACTCGCAACTCACGCAGAGCCAGCCGGCAGCTCACTTCATCGAGCGCTATGCCGGCCGCCGCCAGGGCCTGCAGTGCCGTTGCTGCATTGTCCAGCGGCAGCCCCGGGTCGGGCAAGTCTTCCAGGCTTGGCGAGGCGTCATCGTCAACGGTTCCCTGCCAGCGGAAGCGGTCTGGAGCGCCCGCTTGCCAGCGAAACTCCTGCCCCAGCGCCAGGATCGGAGCACCGCAAGCCTCGGCACACTGGCGTACGCTATCGGGAAGCTCACCGCTACCCAGGATGGCGGGGCTTCCGGCACGCATGATGCCGGCTTTCTCGCGACCAATTCCCGCAAGGTCGGTGCCAAGGAAGGCCGCGTGGTCGAGAGCAATGGTCGTGATCACGGCGACGTCGGCATCGATGACGTTGACCGCATCCAAGCGGCCACCCAGCCCCACTTCGAGCACGGCGAGTTCCGGCGAGTGACGGGCAATGGCCCACAGCGCCGCCAAGGTTCCAGCCTCGAAGTAGGTCAGGCTGACGGGCTCGTCGGCCAGGCGTGCGGCCTCAACGGCTTCGAAGCCGGCAATGAGCGTGGCATCGTCTGCCTCGGCACCGTCGAGACGCAGCCTTTCGTTGTAACGCAGCAGGTGCGGCGAGGTGTAGGCGGCCGTAGTCAAGCCGTGCGCCCTGGCCAACGCCTCGATCATGGCGACGGTCGAACCCTTGCCATTGGTCCCGGCGACCGTGATCACCCGCGGCGCCAGGCGATTGGCCAGAAGCCCCATGCGGCGGGCCACCTCGGCCACCCTATCGAGGCCAAGGTCGATGCCCACCGGGTGGATCCGCTCCAGGTAATCAAGCCAGGCCTCCAGAGTACGAGACGGAATCGCAGCCATCACGGGCAATCAGCGCGCCGGGTCGCCACGATCGAGGTTCTCGGACGACGAAGTTTCCTCCGGCGTACCCGTCTCGGCCGCATCGATGTATTCGCCCTCTTCCGCCTCTGCGCGTTCGGCCTCGTCAACCAGGTCCGGCTCGAGAAGCATGTCCTCTTCGAGGCCGCTGGGGGCTGATGGGTCAGCTTGCGCAGTACGCCACCGAGGCGGTCACGCATTTCGCCACGATGAACGATCATGTCCACCGTGCCATGCTCGAGCAGGAACTCGCTGCGCTGGAAGCCTTCGGGAAGCTTCTCCCGCACGGTCTGCTCGATGACGCGAGGGCCGGCGAAGCCGATCAGGGCATTGGGCTCGGCCACGTTGAGATCGCCGAGCATGGCCAGCGACGCCGAAACGCCACCGAACACTGGGTCGGTCAACACCGAGATGTAGGGTACGCCGGCCACGCGCAGGCGCTCCAGCGCCGCCGAGGTCTTGGCCATCTGCATCAGCGAGAACAGCGCCTCCTGCATCCGCGCCCCGCCCGAGGCGGAGAAGCAGACGAAGGGAATACGCTCCTCGAGCGCCAGGGTGGCCGCACGCACGAACTTCTCACCCACCACGGCGCCCATGGAGCCACCCATGAAGGTGAACTCGAAGGCCACCACGACCACTGGCAGGCCGTCCAGCGTACCGCGCATGGCCACCAGGGCATCCTTCTCGCCGGTCTCCTTTTGAGCCGCGCCAAGGCGATCCTTGTACTTCTTCGAATCGCGGAACTTGAGGCGATCCACCGGCTCCAGGTCGGCCGAGATCTCCTCCCGCCCTTCCTTGTCGAGGAACCAGTCGAGCCGCTTGCGCGCCGTCAACCGCAGGTGATGGTCACATTTGGGACAGACGTTGTGATGCTTCTCCAGTTCGGGCAGGTAGAGCACCGCCTCGCACTTCGGGCACTTGCGCCACAGGCCGTCGGGCACACTGGCCCGCCGGTCCTTGCGCTGAATCCGCCCCATGGAGGGAACAATCTTGTCGAGCCAGCTCATGTCAGAAAGACTTCCGTATGCTGTTGCGCCCGGCGGCACCGGGCGTCATGAGTCGAAATCGTGGGCAAGGATAGCCTCGTGGCTAGCGCGCCGGTAGCGCATCCAGAGCCTGGCGCATCTCACCGAGAATGGCCTTGAGCTCTCCGGCAATCGCTTCCGGTCGCTCGGCGTGCTCAGCGATGCGGTTGACCAGGGCACTGCCAACGATGACGCCGTCGGCAACCTTGCCGACCTCGGCGGCAGAGGCACCGTCGCGAATGCCGAAGCCGACGCACAGTGGCAGCTCAGTCAAGCCACGCAGCGGCGCCAGGTGCTCGGCCACATCCGCGGCATTCAGCGTGGCGGCACCGGTCACCCCCTTGAGCGCGACATAGTAGAGGTAGCCCTCGCCATGGGCGCATATTGTAGCGGCCCGTTCCTGCGATGTGGTAGGGGCGACCAGAAAGATCGAAGCCAGACCCTTCTGCTTGAGGATGGGGCCGAACTCGTCGGCCTCTTCGGGCGGCATGTCCACGGTCAGCACACCATCGACGCCAGCGGCGGAGGCTTGCTCGGCAAAGGCTTCGAGACCGATGCGCTCGACAGGGTTGAGATATCCCATCAGCACGATCGGGGTCTGGTCGTCACGCTGACGGAATTCGCGCACCATCTCGAACAAATGGGTGAGGCGTACGCCGTGCTTGAGCGCCCGCTCGCAGGCCTTCTGGATCACCGGGCCATCGGCCATGGGATCGGAGAACGGCACCCCCAGTTCGATCACGTCGGCCCCCGCTTCCACCAGGGCGTGCATGAAGCCTACCGTGTAGCGCGGAGCCGGATCGCCAGCGGTGATGTAGGGAATCAGTGCGCGACGCCCCTGGGCCTTGAGCTCGGCGAAACGTTCATCGATTCGATTCATCGTCAAAACTCCAGGCCGTCGATCTTGGCGACCGTCATGATGTCCTTGTCGCCGCGGCCGGAGAGATTGACCACGATGTTCTGGTCAGGCCGCAGGGTCGGTGCCAGCACCTTGGCATGCGCCAGGGCATGGGCCGATTCCAGCGCCGGCATGATGCCCTCCACCCGGGTCAGCTCGCGGAAAGCCTCAAGCACGGCGTCGTCGTTGGCCGCCACGTACTGCACCCGCCCCACGTCCTTCCACAGCGCATGCTCGGGCCCTACGCCGGGGTAGTCCAGGCCGGCCGAGATCGAGTGGGTATCCGCCACCTGGCCGCCCTCGTCGGACATCAGATACGTGCGATTGCCATGCAGCACGCCACGCGGCGCATTGGAAGCCAGCGGTGCCGCATGGCGCCCGGTATCGACGCCGTCGCCGCCGGCCTCGACACCGTACATGGCGACGTCGTCATCCTCGACGAAGGGGTAGAACAGGCCCATGGCGTTGGAGCCGCCCCCCACACAGGCAATCAGCGCATCGGGCAGCTTGCCGAACTCTTCGAGCGACTGGCGGCGCGCCTCGCGGCCGACCACGGCGTTGAAGTCGCGTACCAGCATGGGATAGGGGTGAGGTCCGGCCACGGTGCCAATGATGTAGAAGGTGTCGTCGACGTTGGTGACCCAGTCGCGCAGCGCCTCATTCATGGCATCCTTGAGCGTGCGGGTGCCGGACTCCACCGGGATCACGTTGGCCCCGAGCAGGCGCATGCGGTAGACGTTGAGCTTCTGGCGCTGCACGTCCTCGGCGCCCATGTAGACCTCGCACTTCAGTCCCAGGCGCGCCGCGACGGTGGCCGTTGCCACGCCGTGCTGGCCGGCGCCGGTCTCGGCGATTACTCGCGGCTTACCGCTCATCTTGGCCAGCAGCGCCTGACCGATGGTGTTGTTCACCTTGTGCGCGCCGGTATGGTTGAGGTCTTCGCGCTTGAGCCAGATCTGTGCCCCGCCGAGCTGCTTCGACCATCGCTCCGCATGGTAGAGCGGAGAAGGACGGCCCACGTAATGGGCCAGGTCATAGTCGAATTCGGCCTGGAAATCGGGATCTTCGCGAAGACGCAGGTAGGTCTTCTCCAGATCGTCCAGGGCGAAGCTCAGGGTCTCCGAGACGAACCGGCCGCCATAGGGGCCGAAGTGGCCGCGGGCGTCCGGCAGTCGGGTCAGGTCACTGAACTTGCTCACTAAAGACACCTCATAGGGTCGCCATAAGGGACAGGGATTGGGTCGGGCTTGGGCAAAAGACGATCATGCCAGGCGCTTGCGATCCGCCTCGGCCACCGCCGCGGCGAATGCCGATAGCAGGCGGGGATCCTTGCAGCCGGGCTCGGCCTCCACACCACCGGAAACGTCCACCGCAAAGGGGCGCACGCACTCGATGGCGTTGGCGACATTGTCCGCCGTCAGCCCACCCGCGAGAATAACAGGTTTTTCAAGACTTGCGGGGATTCGCGACCAGTCGAAGGTCTCGCCGGTACCGCCCGGCATCCCCGGGCGATAGGCATCCAGCAGCAGCGCCTGGGCGCCGTCATAGGCCGCGGCGGCGGCATGCAGATCGAGATCGTCGCGCATGCGCAGCGCCTTGATCCAGGGCCGGCCAAAGCCGGCACAGAACGCCGGCGTCTCGTCGCCGTGGAACTGCAGCAGATCGAGGTAAACGGCACTGCGTGCGATGAGTTCGGCGTCCTGATCGACGAACAACCCCACCCGGGTGACGAAAGCCGGCACCTGGGCTGCCAATGCGGCGAGACGCGCCTCGTCGACGCAGCGCTTGCTGCCCGGCCACAGCACGAACCCCAACGCATCGGCACCGGCAGCTACGGCATCGGCCACATCCCGTTCGCGGGTCAGACCACAGAATTTAATGCGGGTACGGCATCCCACGGCTTGTACGTCAATCATGCCCATCCTTGCTCAACCTGCCTGTCGTTCGCCGGCCGGCGCCCCACCGAGATCGGCGAGCACCGCGCGGTGCACCTCGGGGAGATACTGGTAGCCGCTAGGATAACACAGACGCTTGACCGCCACGGCCCGCGCAATGGCCGCGAGACGATGGAAGCGTGCTCGTGTCATGTCCGCTTGCGCAGTGCCGCCCTGCCCTCCCGCGGTCCCACACCCCTCCAGTTCCTCGGCCAGGAAGGAGTGACGCACGAGCTGGATCAGCGCTTCGCCCGGACCGAGCGGCTCCAGGCGTATCGCCGTGTCGTCCCCGGTGACGACACGGCGCTCCAGCAGGTAGATCCTCGCCACGGGCAGTGACTCCCAGGCGATGTCCCCCACTCTCTCGGCCGGCACACTAAGCTTCAGGAAGGAAGGATGGACCGGCTCGAAACCCTCGGCGGTGCCGACGAAGCGCTGCGCCTGCTCCGGGGTCAACTTCAGTTGCGGAAAGGCATGCCGACAGGTTACCCACGCATCATCCGGCTCCAGCGCCGCGATATCGTCAGCGAGGAGGTGAAACCCGGCCGCGACCAGGGAGGCCACCAGGGTGCTCTTGCCGCCGGCGCGATCCGCCGCGAACAGCATCGCCTGACCATCATGGGCCACTGCCCCGGCATGCAGAGCGCTCACGCCGGTCAGCTCGAGGTAATAGGAGAGGACGTCCCCGAGCAGATAGAGATCGACCATGAAGCCAGCTCCGCCGTCCTGCAGCCGGCAGTCGATCCGCCCGGGAGCGACTAGGAATTCCGCTACCCGGGGAAAGCGCATCAGGCTGCCGCCGGTCACGGCATATATCTCCAGATCAGGTTCCCCGAACCGGTTCCTGGCCGGACTCAAATAGAGAGCATCCCGGCTCGAGGGTGTGGGCCACGCCTTCTCCAGCTCACAATGAAAGGTCAGGTCGCACTCCGCCGTGGCGGGTGCGGCACTCAGGGGAAGCGAAAACGATGCGTCGTTTCCATGCAGAGCCCAAAGACCCGGTATCGGTATGCCACGTTCCCTGCCCCCGTTGCCGACTCAGCGCCGGACGATTCATTGTCGGACCAGGACACCAATGTCCTCGAGTTCCACCACCAACGAGGCCAGGTCCTGTCGCAGCGCCTCCGGCGCTACGGCATAGTCCTCCAGCAGCACCGAGATGGCACCTTCCCGACTGCCGGTTTTCAGCAGCGCTCGCCACATGTCCGCCGCCGTCGGATCGAGCTGGAAACAGGGAGCGGACTCCGCGGCCGCCTCCGGGAAGTGTGCCACCGCGATCGATTCCCCGATCGGTACCCACAGCACGCGATCGGCGGACCTGAGGGGGCCAGACTCCGCCGCCTGCAACGCGATCCCCGCCAGTGCCTCTCCCTCCGCCAGGCCAGCCGACTCCGCCCGCAGCTGCGCGGCCTGGACACGACGCTTGAGGCACAGCGACGGCGGCCAGGCGTTCCAGCCGGCTTCGAAGCGCCCCGTTCCCGCATCCCAGTACTTGGTCTCGGGCTCGCACCAGGCGAAGGCCACGTACTCGGCGATCCCGCACCAGTAGGCATCCCCGCCGATCCGCTCCCGGCGCTCCCTGAGCCAACGGGGATAGGCCTCGCCGAACCATTCAGGCGCGACATCCCTGAGGTCTTCGGCATTGAGGCAGGCCAGGACCCTGGACTCGACCCGCTCGATGGCTCGACACAGCTCCCGAGGGGCAAACAGCGGACAGAAGATGACGGCCGGGGTATCACAGCGCTGGAGAAACTGCTGGAAGCGCACCCCGGACAGGGCACAGTCGTCCACCACTACCCAGGGCTGCGACTCCCCGCGCTCGGCCATCCCGGGCACGCCGATCCGATCGGGGCGCAAGTCGAGTAAGTAGGAGAGCATACCGAGCACGATCCAGCCTCCGCGGGGGATGGCGGTATAACGAAAGTGCGACAGGGCGTCCTCGCCGAAGCGCGCCCGGAGGACCGTAGCGAGACGCTCCACCGCCTGCTCCGCGGCGGGGTAATCGATATAGCGATGATGCTCGAGCATCTCATGGAGTTGGACAGCCAGATCCGCCAGCAGGGCCTGCTGCTCCCCGAGAAATGGCCGAAGGCCGCGACCATAGGCTCGGGCCAGGCTCGCGCCACGAGCCTGGCCCCCTTCATTCTGACCCACAGGGGGTTGGCTTGAATTCCCTCGCCCAGCGCCCGCAAGGCCGACTCGCGGTCGGGCTGCTGGGTAAAGGCAAGAAGCGGCTCGATGGCCTCCCGGCCATCGAGCAGCAGGACGGCATCGATGCCCCTGTCCACGTTTTCCCTGTCCACGTTTTCTCTGTCCACGGGTCGAGACAGTGCGATGCCAGCCCCTTACCAGGGCCTACCTGTTGTGCCCGGGCGGGTTGCGGCTGCCGTTCGAATGCGGTGCATTCCCCGGGAATACATCCGACCCCGGCCTGGTTAGGCCCACCAGCGTGAGATCGGCGACAGTTCCCCAGCGTGTCAATTGGGGCTTGCGATATTCACGCCGAACATCGCTCTTTCTTTCCTGGGTATTGTCCATATATCTCATCCTCCGACCCGTTCTGTCGTTGGATAGCAAATGCACCCAACTAGTTAGCTCACATCGAGAGCCAACATTTCCTTGCATAGACAGATTAGGCCAGCCCCCAATTGTCCAGCCATGGAAAAAAAAGCTGGTTTACAATGAATTACCGACTGGTTTTCATCACTCATGAGATAGCGACTTAGCCACACGCACTTGCCTAAACGAAGTGGTACGCCTACCAGAATCGTCTCAACCAGATTTCAAGAGACAGGGTCGGCCAGAGGTCGAAGCTGGGCGCCTCGCCGCGTACGAAGCGCATGAAGCGGTCTCGAAGGATCGCTTCGTCGATGAACCCCATCTCGGCACAGCGGCTATGGGTCATCAGGCCGAGCACCTTGTCGTAGGCCTTGTCACGCAGCGCAGCGAAGTAAAGGGGTTCGGGGAAACCTTGCCGATCGAGCCGATGGCTTCGATCGGCATGATGCCCGCCATGGCTCGTCTCGCCAGCCGTTTCACCTCGATGACACTATCGACACTGTACTGGGGGCAGGCGAGAATGAACTCGGCGATGCGCCTGTCGCTCCAGGGGTCGGCATTGCCCACGCCATGCATGGCGGTGATGCGCTCGGCGTAAGTCATCCCCTGCTGGACCAGCGGCGAGAAGACATGGATGTAACGCTCCCGTGGGGCGCGGCGTGACCAGTTCGCCGCCTCGGCTCGCACGGGTTCGACCTCTGGCAATCCGGCCCGGTGCAGAAAGCCCAGGGAGACATAGGACTCCGCGCGCCTTATCGGCCCCCGCCGTGGCTTGCGCGATGAACCGAAGCATCGAGCGGCGTGCAAGCCACGGGCGAGACGGCTCCCCCCCAGGAGATCCGACAGCATGGGCCGCACCAAGTAGCGGGATAGGGTAGAGGCACGCGGCAGCGAAGTTATCCTCGACAGAGCTTCCAACTCACGCCATGCCCTATGAAAATGGCCAGCCAGCAGCATACCGGGCACGTCGCTGACTGCTCCCCCACAGATGACATCACCGCGTGAGCCATAGAACATCACGCTGACCCGATCAGCCGCCGCCGCAGCCAGGGAACGGTCCAGGAAGGGCTGAAACATCGAGAAGAAAGGATCATCCTCATGGGGCTGGTTGGCAGCCTCCTCGACCAGGGGGTAGGTCTCCTCCGCCGGGACCTCGTGGACCGGCATGCCGAAATGATCCGCAATACGATAGATGTTCTCGCGTTCGTCGCATTCCGGCAGCTCGGAGAAGATCCAACTGTAGGCGCGCATCGGCGGCACGGCCTCCCCTTGCTGGCGGAGCCAGCCCGCCACCGAGGCGACACAGGTGGAGTCGACTCCGCCGCTCAGGCTCATGCCCACCGGGCTCCGGGCACGCAAGCGACAGCGTACCGCCTCCGTCAACAGCTCGCGCAGCTGATCGGCATAGGCCCTCTCGTTGCGGTAGCGAAGGCGTCGCTCTGGATCCGGAGCCCAGAAGCACCGACTGCGCTTACGCCCCGCCATATCGATCACCACTTCCTCGGCGGGCTTGAGCTCCTCTATCCCCTCATAGAAGACCTGTCCCGGCGGCGTCTGCATGCCGCACAGGTGCCAACCGACGGCCTGCTCATTCAAGCGGCGCGGCACACCGTTCACCGCCAGGATCTGCCGGACCTCGGTGGCAAACAGTACCCGCCCTGGCTCGATCCGATAGTACAGGGAGCGCATGCCCAGGGGGTCTCGACCCAGGTGCAGCTCACGATGGCCGGCATCCCAGAGCACATAGGCAAAGTCCCCAAGCAGCCGTGCGGCCCCCTGCTCGCCGGCATGGAGCAGCATACCCAGCATGAGCTCGGCGTCCATTGCCACCCCGGCATGAAGATGGGGGCTCACGCCGGCACAGTCATCGCGGTTATCGAGGCGTGCATCGGCCGCGAACAGTAGGCCATGCTCCGGCACGACCACCGGGCGGCATGCACCGGTACCGTCGGGCGTCGTATCCAGTGACAGGCAGGCGACTCCCACCGGCCCCTCGCAGTAATACTCGACACCGTCGGGGCCTCGGTAGACGACCCGTGACGCCATCAGCTCCAGCTCGGCACGACTGACCGAGACGCCATCGAGACGAATGATCCCGCAGATACCGCTCACCGGGGATGGACCTCCCACAGGCTGCTAAGGCAACGCCTCAGGAACACCAAGCAGATGGCTGACCGGCACCACACGGTCCGCCACCCCGCCTACCCGGTAATCACCAAGGATGCAGGTCATGGCACACAAATTCACCATATGGCTACACAATGTAGCAAATAAGATCGCCGTGCCAAGTTGCACCCAGCATGGAGCTTCCCATGCGTCATGGGCAACAGTGAACTCGCTCAGGTAGGGACGTTCCCCTTTACCCGAGTACCCGAGGTTCACCGCGCCGAAACTCGACCATAGGACAGTCCGGCAGTTCGCGCCCTCCGGTCCATTCGCCCAGGAAGGCCAGCAGGTTCGGCCCCAGGGGCTCCTGCGGCAATCCCCAGGCTTCGTCATAGAGCGAGTCGACGAAGTGCAGCCCACAGGCGGGCGCCGTGACATCGGCAAGGGTGCGGTCCTTCAGCGCCAGCAACTCAGCCAGATAGTCGTCGCCACGCTCGCCGCGTCCCACGCTGACCAGGGCGCCGACGATGTTGCGAATCATGTGATGCAGAAAGGCATTACCCTGCACGTCGATGACGACCAACGGACCGTGGCGATGCACCTCGATGAAGTGCAGATGGCGCCAGGGTGTCTTCGACTGGCAGCCCGCTGCCCGGAAGCTGGAAAAATCGTGCTCGCCTACCAACGCCTGGGCTGCGCGATGCATGGCCCCGGCATCCAGTGGGTCGCGGCACCAGGTTACGTTGGCGCGCTCCAGCACCGGCCGGCTCGGCTGGTTGAGAATGACGTAGCGATAACGGCGCGCCAGCGCCTTGAAGCGGGCGTGGAAATCGTCGGGCACTTCGCGCACCCAACGCACCGCGATATCGCGCGCCAGGTTGGCGTTGACACCGAATACCCAGGCCTTCTGCGAGCGAGGCGCAGGGGCGTCGAAATGCACGATCTGGCGCGTAGCGTGCACCCCGGTATCAGTACGCCCGCTGGCATGTACCTTGACCGGCAGGCTTGCCACCTTGGAGAGCGCTCGCTCCAGCTCGGCCTGAACCGAGGGGGCATGCTTGAGCCGCTGCCAGCCGCAGTAAGCGCTGCCGTCATATTCCACTCCCATGGCCAAACGGCCACTCAGGGGATGACGATCGTCGAGAGGTCGGAACAGGGTCATGCCACCGTCAGAGTCGATAATGTGAGAACAATACCTGCGCCTCGTCGCGCAGGAGGGAATCCCGGCCCCGCCGCACAGACGCTGCAGCACCGGGCGAGCGCGCTCCAAAACGGGGCATCTCCTGCAGGAGATGCCCCGTCAATGCCACTGCAACGAGAATTACTGCTCGCGCAGGATCTTCAGCATGCGCTTGAGCGGTTCGGCTGCGCCCCACAACAGCTGATCGCCAACAGTGAAGGCCGAGAGGTACTCGCCGCCCATGTTCAGCTTGCGCAGACGCCCCACCGGAATGGACAGCGTACCGGTGACAGCGGCCGGTGTCAGGCCGGCAATGGTGGCTTCCTTGTCGTTGGGAATCACCTTCACCCACTCGTTGTGCTTGGCGATGCGCTCCTCGATTTCATCTAACGGCACATCCTTCTTCAACTTGATGGTGAAGGCCTGGCTGTGCGAGCGCATGGCGCCGATGCGTACGCACAGACCATCGATCGGGATCGGGTTGGATTGCAGACCGAGGATCTTGTTGCTCTCGACGCTGCCCTTCCACTCCTCGCGGCTCTGACCATTGTCGAGCTTGGTGTCGATCCACGGCAGCAGGCTGCCAGCCAGAGGGGCGGTGAAGTTGTCGACCGGGAAATCACGGCCCTGCATGGCCGCGGCCACCTTGCGGTCGATGTCCAGGATCGCACTGGAAGGATTGTCGAGCTCGGTCTTGACCACGTCGCGCAGTGCGCCCATCTGATTGAGCAGCTCGCGCATGTGCTTGGCACCGGAGCCGGAGGCGGCCTGATAGGTCATGGAAGTCATCCATTCGATCAGGTCGGCCTCGAACAGCCCGCCCAGTCCCATCAACATCAGGCTGACGGTGCAGTTACCGCCGACGAAGGTCTTGGCACCACGCGCAAGTTGCGCATCGATGACGTGACGGTTGACAGGATCGAGCACGATGGTCGCCTCGTCCTCCATGCGCAGGGTGCTGGCGGCATCGATCCAGTAACCCTTCCAACCACTGCCGCGCAGATCGCCGTAGACCTGCTTGGTATAGTCGCCACCCTGACAGGTGATCACCACATCCAGCGCCTTGAGCTCGTCGATGTCGGTGGCATCCTTCAGCGGAGGTACGTCCACGCCGATGTCGGGGCCGGGTTGACCGACCTGGGAGGTGGTGAAGAAGATGGGCTCGATGCCATCGAAGTCTCCATCCTCCTGCATGCGTTGCATGAGCACGGAGCCCACCATGCCACGCCATCCGACGAAACCGACTTTCAACATGTGTGAAGTCCTCCTGGAAAGTATGAGGCCAATAGTATACACGACCCGGGCTCACCTCGCAGGCGAGCCCGAGCCCAGGGTAACGGCAGTGGTATGAGTTGGCGCTAAGCACGCATCGAAAGCCGCCAGCGCCGCACCGCCCATTTCGCGGGGGGAAACGGTGCGCATGCCCTCCGTGGCAATATCCGTCGTCCGCAGGCTCTCGTCCAGCACTTTCCCCATGCGGTACTCGACGCCGGGGCGATCGGACTCGTGGCGTGAGCCGTGCTGCCAAGCGCCAGGCGACCGCCAGCAGCGCGGCTACCTGGCAAAGCCCCCAAAGTGTCATATCAAGTAACAGTATGCCTTCCGGCAGCTGGCACAACATTGGCCTGAACTCTTTTTTCGAACCACTAGGCTTTTCGAACCACCAGGCTTTCCGAACCACCAGGCTTTCCGAACCACCAGGCCTACCATCTGGAGGATCGCAGCGATGCTTCACGACAGTGCCTGCCCTATCTCTCCCCCGCCGGCGCTACGCTTGCTGTTTCTCCTCGCCAGGCTAAAGCTCTCGAAGCTCCAGGAGCATGAAGCGAACGCTCTCTGTTCCCGCATTGAGGACTGGACGGAACTGACGTGCCTTGCCCAGGACACTTTCGTACTGCCTCTCGTCTATCACCACCTGAGCCGGCTCTCGCCGCCCTCCCTGCCCCAGAACCAAATGGCGCAGCTGCGGAGTCAATGCCTGATGAGCGTGGCTCAAAACCTGGGGATCGCGGCCGAGCAAAAACGGCTCGTGCATGAACTCCTCGTCCCACTGGATGTCCCCTATCTTTTTTTCAAGGGTCCCGCACTCGCCGCTCGCTACTACGATGACCCAGGCATGAGATGCTGCGGCGACATCGACCTGTTGGTCCCCCGCAGCCGAATGCCCGACCTGCTCGCCGCAGCTCTCCAGAGTGGTTATCAACCCAGCGATCCGCCGTGGCTGACCTCAGACAGGACCGCGCTGGATTTTGCCGTCGGTCGCCAATCCGTCATCAACATCCTGACTCCTGCGGGGATCGAGGTGGAAGTGCACTGCCAGTTGGACAAGCAAGCCGCACTCTATGATACCGAGGCTCTCCTCGCGGCCCGGGAAACACTGCAAGCGGGTGACACCACCCTCCATGTCATGCCGACAAACGAACTGTTCGTTTATCTCTGCTTGCACAACACGCGCCACTACTGGTCGCACCTGCACTGGCTGGTCGACCTGGATGCACTGCAACGTCATCCCGACTTCAACCTGACTGCCGTCTACGCCTGTGCCAGGAAGCGCGGCCTGACCTCAACCGTAGACGCCAGCCTGGAACTCAACAGCGCGCTGGCCAATCCCGATCTGGATGAAGCAATAGACAAGCTCAGTCGGCAGGGGCGTGAGCTGTATCAGGCCTGCCTAACCACTCTCCAAGGAGGGCTCGAGGCCGAACTGACATTACGACGCAAGCGGCCCGCCCCGAGTTTGCCTTCGACTGGCAAACTACCCGTCACTATCGGATCAGGAGTCGTTTACGGCGATGGGTACAACCCTTTCGACCCAGCTACTTTGACTATGCCAGCCGCCCCCTGCCACCAGGCTGGCAATGGCTCTATTACGTCACGCACCCCTGCCGGAAGCTGCGCAGCCTGATTACATCGAGAAGGTCGCACCCATGACTCCTACCAGGGCCAGGCAAAAATGGTGAACCTCAGGAAGCTGCTGGCTCCCGTCGATACCCTGAGAGCCATTCTTCCCCTGCTGTGGGTAAGCAGCCGGAAGTGGACGCTGCTGAGCACGCTGTTCATGGCAATGGAAGCGTGCCTGGGCCTCGCCACTCTCTACTTGCTGAAGCAGTTGGTCGACGTGGTCACCCAACTTCTTGGCGACGCTGCCTCGGCGGGCAGCTTCACCCCCGTATTGTGGTATGTCGCCCTGACCGGCATCACGACGCTTGCCTTCATAGCGGCACGCGCCTTGTCGAATCTCGCCAAGGAGATACAGTCGTTGCTGGTGGCTGACCATATTGACCAGGAGATACATGCCAGGGCGGTAACGGCCGATCTCGCGTTCTATGAAAGCCCGCGCTACTTCGACACTCTCGAACGCGCCCGGGAGGCGGGCAGCCATCGGCCGGTCCAGGTGGTGAGCAACCTCATGATGCTCGTCCGCAACTGCATCATGCTGACGGCCATTGCGGCGTTGATTCTTTCGCTCAATTGGTTGCTGGTACCGGTCCTGGCGATCGCCATCGTTCCGGCACTGCTGGTGAGGCTGCATTTCACCAGGCATCTTTACGACTGGCAGCATCGGCGTACGCAGATGGAGCGTCGCGCCGGCTATCTCGATTGGCTGATGACCTCTGACCACCATGCCAAGGAGCTGCGCCTCTACCAGTTGGGCGATCATCTAAGAGGCTGCTACGGCAGGCTACGCAGCCAGATCCGGCAGGAACGCCTGAACATCACCCAGCGACGCACACGAGTCGAAGTGGCTGTGGGTGCCATCGCCACCATCGCCTTCTTCAGTGCCCTGGCCTACCTCGCCTGGCAAACGGCAGAGGGTCGCAACAGTGTCGGCGACCTGGTTCTGTTCCTGCTGATATTTCAGCGCGCCCAATCCATGGGGCAGGAGTTGGTCCATCAATTGTCCAATCTCTACGAAGACCACCTTTACATGGGGTTGCTGATCGAGTTCCTGGCCATTCGCCCGGTCATCGCCGACCCGGCTTCCCCCGTTCCCCTGCCCGACCCGATGCGCGAGGGAATCCGGTTTCACGACGTCAGCTTTCACTACCCCGGATGCACCACTCCCGTTCTACGTCATATCGATCTCAGCATCGCCCCGGGGCAGATCGTGGCGCTAGTAGGCACCAATGGATCCGGCAAGACGTCATTGATCAAGCTGCTCTGCCGTCTCTACGACCCAACGACAGGCGAGATTACCTTGGATGGCGTGGACATACGCGACTACGGGCTTGAAGCCTACCGTCGTCTGTTCAGCGTTATCTTCCAGGATTATTCTCACTACGCCGAATCGGCACGGGAGAACATTCGCTTTGGCGATATCCAGGCGCCTTGCGACACCCCCGCCGTGCAAACGGCGGCACTCAAGGCCGATGCCGATGGCTTCATACAGGAGCTGTCCGCCGGCTACGATACTCCCCTGACCCGCATGTTCGATGACGGCCAGGAGATCAGTATCGGACAGTGGCAGAAGGTCGCCCTGGCGCGGGCCTTCATGCAGCAGTCCAGCGTGATCATTCTCGACGAGCCTACCAGCGCCCTGGATCCGGGTGCCGAGTTCAAGTTGTTCGAGAGTTTTCGAGAACGGATCGATCACCGAGCCGCCCTCATCATCAGCCACCGGCTTTCCACCGTAAGAATGGCTGACCATATCTACGTCATGGAACAAGGTGTGATCCACGAGAGTGGGACCCATGACGAGCTGATCAAGCGAGGAGGCATCTACTGCCGTTTGTTCAACCAACAGGCCCACCACTATCGCGAAGTGGACGCCTGAAATCGTCTCCGATCAGCAGGCCACCACCAGCCCTTCCGTCTCGAGCTGCTCCAGGAACTGCAATACGTCGCGCTCACAGGTTTCGCGCTCGACTGTGAACTCGGCCAGGAGCTGGTTGCAAATTCCAGAGACGCTCATCTCGTCCTGAATCAGGCTCCAGATACGTCCTCCTACTGCCTGAGTACCGTAGTACATGCCCCGTTCGGCATTGAACAGGACCAGATCGTCATTTACCTGAGAAGCGAGCAACGACGGATGCCGCTTCACCACCGTGGTCATCTTCATTCTTCGTTGACTCCCTGATAGCGCCGGACGATACGTGAAGAATTGTTTCTTCGGGTTGGCGCATCAAGGCAAGGCGCACCACCTTTTAGCACTAGGCAGAAGAGGTGGGAGATTCCCTATCGGCAGGCTGAGGTTTAGCCCTCTGAGAGAGTGGGCGAGACCACTCAGTCGACTGGCAAGAACTCATGTGGCCGGGTGTGCCATTATCAGGCCGCTCTCTCCCTGACGGGGTAGCAGCGCACGAAACTGGAAAGTGCAACGTAGGGTTCGTCCTGGTGTCCCAGGATCACCCCGCCGGCGTCCCTTACCCAGGCATGAGCCTTGAAGGTGGGGCGGCGCTGGGCATCCTGCTCTGTCAGGGTGCCCAGCACCAGGCAGGAAGATATCCGTCGCCGATGCATCATCCACTGAGCCGCCATGGCCAGCATGAGGCAGGTAAATGGCTCACCCATGCGCGAATTGAGGGCTCTTATCGACCAGCAGATCTCAAGCGCTCGAGAATCGCGATCGACGGCGTCCAGTTCAACCTCCCCCGCTGCCTGGTGGCCCAACCAGCGCGACCAGAAGCGAAACGGCAGGCCGCGAACCAACACCCAGGCCAAGGCCAACCACAGGGAACTCTCCAGTAGCAGAGCCTTGCGATGCCAAGGCAAGCGAACGAAACGGCGGAGGGTCTTCAACATGGTGAGTTCCATCGACGTACTTGTCACAAGCGTAGTCGAGAAACCCAACTCAGCGAAAAGCCCTCCGCCGCGGATCAATGCTGCCTGACATCAACCATCAAAGCGCTTCGAAGGCTGCCAGCACCGCGTCGCCCATTTCGCTCGTCGATACGGTGCGCGTGCCCTCGGAGGCAATATCCGCGGTCCGCAGGCCGTCATCCAGCACCTTGCCCACGGCCGTCTCGATTCGGCTGGCGAACTCGGGCTCGCCGAGAGAGTAGCGCAGCATCATCGCCACCGAGAGAATCGTCGCCAGCGGGTTGGCAATGCCCTTGCCGGCGATGTCCGGCGCGCTGCCGTGGCAAGGCTCGTACATGCCCTGCCCGCTCTCGTTGAGCGAGGCCGAGGGCAGCATGCCGATGGAGCCGGTGAGCATGGCGGCGGCATCGGAGAGGATGTCGCCGAACATATTGCCGGTGACCATCACGTCGAACTGCTTGGGCGCGCGCACCAGTTGCATGGCGGCGTTGTCGACGTACATGTGCGAGAGCTCGACGTCGGGGTACTCCGGCGCCAGCCGTTCCATCACCTCGCGCCACAGAATGGTGACCTCGAGCACGTTGGCCTTGTCGACGCTGCACAGGCGCTTGCCGCGCTTCTGCGCCAGCTCGAAGGCGACCCGGCCGATGCGCTCGATCTCGCTCTCGGAATAGATATAGGTGTTGAAGCCGACCCGCTGGCCGTCGCGCGCCTCGATGCCGCGGGGCTGGCCGAAGTAGATGCCGCCGGTCAGCTCGCGCACGATCATGATGTCGAGGCCCGCCACCAGCTCGGGCTTGAGGCTGGAGGCGCTGGCCAGCTGTGGGTAGGTGATAGCCGGGCGCAGGTTAGCGAACAGGCCGAGGTTCTTGCGCAGGCCGAGCAGGCCCTTCTCGGGACGCTTGGTGAGGTCCTCGAGCTTGTCCCACTTGGGTCCGCCCACGGCGCCGAGCAGGATGGCATCGGCGGCCTTGGCCTTGTCCAGGGTCACGGCAGGCAGCGGCTCACCGTGCTCGTCGTAGGCGCTACCGCCGACCAATCCTTCCTCGATCTCGATGTCGAGGCCGCGGGCCTGGCAGGCGGCAAGGATGCGGCTGGCCTGAGCAGTGATCTCGGGGCCGATGCCGTCACCCGGCAGTACCAGAATCTTGCGTGTCATCGTTGCTTCCTTGGTTAACTACCAACGTCGCAAGCGGGGCGCCGGGGGCAGGCCGGAGAGGAGGTCTTTTGCCATGGATGGCAAAAGTAGCGCCCAAGGACGGGTTCACAGCGCCTCCTCGCAGGCCTGCCGCCGGATCAGCCCCGCGGGGTGATGGGGATCGGCCCCGCACCAGCGACAGATGCAAAGTTAAGAGCGTTCAGACCTGAGCGGTATCGCGGAACAGCCACGGCCGGGCCTGGCGATGCCTCTTCTCGAAGGCGCGAATGGCGTCCTCGTCCTGCAGCGTGATGCCGATGTCGTCGAGCCCTTCGAGCAGACAGTGCTTGCGGAAGGCGTCGACCTCGAACTCGAGGATCTCGCCCGCGGGGGTGATCACCCGCTGGTTCTCGAGGTCCACGTCGAGGCGATAGCCTTCGCTGGCTTCCACCTCGCGGAACAGGCGATCCACGGTCTCTTCCGGCAGCGTGATCAACAGCAGGCCGTTCTTGAAGGCGTTATTGTAGAAGATGTCGGCAAAGCTCGGCGCGATCACCACGCGAAAGCCAAAGTCCTCCAGTGCCCAAGGCGCATGCTCGCGGGAGCTGCCGCAGCCGAAGTTGCGCCGCGCGAGCAGCACGCTCGCGCCCTGATAGCGCGGCTGGTTGAGCACGAAATCTGGGTTGAGCGGACGCTGGGAAACGTCCTGACCGGGCTGCCCCTCGTCGAGGTAGCGCAGCTCGTCGAACAGGTTGACGCCGAAGCCGGTGCGCTTGATCGACTTCAGGAACTGCTTGGGAATGATCAGGTCGGTATCGACGTTGGCCCGATCGAGCGGTGCGACGAGCCCTTCGGTGCGTTCGAATTTCCTCATGGCTCAGGCCTCCTCTGCAACGGGCTGGGCGTCGAGACGACGCACATCAACGAAGTGGCCGGCAATGGCGGCGGCCGCAGCCATGGCCGGGCTGACCAGGTGGGTGCGTCCACCGTAACCCTGGCGTCCCTCGAAGTTACGGTTCGAGGTGGAAGCGCAGTGCTCGCCGGCACCGAGCTTGTCGGCGTTCATTGCCAGACACATGGAGCAGCCCGGCTCGCGCCATTCGAAACCTGCCTCGATGAAGATCTTGTCGAGCCCCTCGGCTTCGGCCTGGCGCTTCACCAGGCCGGAGCCCGGCACCACCATGGCGAGCTTGATGGAGTCGGCTACCTTCTTGCCGCGCGCCACCTTGGCCGCCTCGCGCAGGTCCTCGATGCGCGAGTTGGTGCACGAGCCGATGAACACCTTGTCGAGCTTGATCTCGGTGATCTTCTGCTTGGGCGCGAGCCCCATGTACTCCAGTGCACGGGTGTAGCCGCGCTTGACGGTGTCATCGTTCTGCTCGGCCGGGTCGGGCACTTCGCCGGAGATGCCGGTGACCATTTCGGGGCTGGTGCCCCAGCTCACCTGGGGCTCGATCTCGGCGGCATCCAATGTGACCACCTTGTCGAACCGTGCATCCGCATCGGACACCAGGTTGCGCCAGTCCGCCACGGCGGCCTGCCACTGCTCGCCCTTCGGGGCGAAGGGGCGCTCGGCGAGGTACTCGATAGTGGTGTCATCCACCGCGATCAGGCCGACCCGGGCGCCGGCCTCGATGGCCATGTTGCACACCGTCATGCGTCCCTCCATGGAGAGGTCGCGAATGGCGCTGCCGGCGAACTCGATGGCATAGCCGGTACCGCCGGCGGTACCGATCTTGCCGATGATGGCCAGCACTACATCCTTGGCGGTAACGCCAGTGCCGAGCTTGCCCTCGACACGCACCTGCATGTTCTTCATCTTCTGCGCCAGCAGGCACTGGGTGGCAAGCACGTGCTCCACCTCGGAGGTACCGATGCCGTGGGCCAACGCGGCGAAGGCGCCATGGGTGGCGGTGTGGGAGTCGCCGCAAACCACGGTCATGCCCGGCAGGGTGGCGCCCTGCTCCGGCCCCACCACATGCACGATGCCCTGGCGCGGGTCGTTGATCTTGAACTCTTCGATGCCGAACTCGACGCAGTTGTCGTCAAGCGTCTGCACCTGGATCAGCGACACCGGATCCTTGATGCCGGCGTTGCCCTCGGCACGCTCCTTCACGGTGGTCGGCACGTTGTGGTCCGGCGTGGCCAGGTTGGCGTCGAGACGCCACGGCTTGCGCCCGGCCAGGCGCAGCCCCTCGAAGGCCTGCGGCGAGGTCACTTCGTGCAGCAACTGGCGGTCGATGTAGATCAATGCGGTGCCGTCGTCGCGCTCCTTCACCAGGTGCTGCGACCACAGCTTGTCGTAAAGCGTCTGGCCTGCCATATCGTTCTCCCGGGCTCTATGGCCCTTTTCTCATGCGGTCGGTCCCGAGTTGCCCCAGCACCGCGGCTTTACCGGCAACAGACCTGCGAGGAGGCGCTGTGAATACTTCCCTGTACGCTACCGATGCCCTGCTTCGCTCTCGCATCCTGCTCCGCTTGCAGGACCGGTGCTGGCCATCCATGGCCAGCCCGTTCGGAGCAATGCTCCTCACCCATGGCATCGGACCTCCTCTTCGGCCTGTTCCCGGCGCCGCTCACGTTGCAGCAGCCGCCAAGCTTATCCGTACTGGTGATTCACGCTTGGCTCTCTTTGGTGTCATCAAGTCTTGCGCGGCTCGCCCATAAAAGCAATTCATGTTATTTATTCATTGGATTCCCAATAGGAATACAAGCGATACGATGGACACCCAAAGCCTGCAAGCCTTCCTCGCCGTGGCCGACAGCGGCAGCTTCTCCCGCGCCGCCGAGCACCTGCACCTGACCCAGCCGGCGGTTTCCAAGCGCATCGCCACCCTGGAAGACCAGATCGGCGCGCGGCTGTTCGACCGCATCGGCCGCCGCGTCACCCTCACCGAGGCGGGCCGGGTGCTGCTGCCCCGCGCCCGGCAAATCCTCGTCATGGTAGACGACAGCCGCCGCGCGCTGACCAATCTCGAAGGTCAGGTGGCCGGCAGCCTGACCCTCGCCACCAGCCATCACATCGGCCTGCATCGCCTGCCGCCGCTGCTCAAGAGCTATACCCAGGCCCACCCTGAGGTACGCATGGACCTGCGCTTTCTCGACTCGGAGCTGGCCTATCAGGGGGTACTGGACGGCGAATTGGAGCTGGCCGTGGTCACCTTGGCCCCCCACCCCGACCCGCAGCTCGAGGTGGTACCGGTATGGGACGACCGGATGTGCTTCGTCTGCGCCCATGATCATCCGCTGGTCGGCCATGGGCGGCTGACGCTGCATGAACTGTGTGCCTTCGATGCCGTACTGCCCGGTCCCATGACCTTCACCCGCACGTTGATCGAATCGCGCTTTGCCGCTGCCGGCCTCGAGCTGCCGGTAGCTCTCTCCACCAACTATCTCGAAACCCTCAAGATGATGACCGCCATCGGCCTGGGCTGGAGCCTGCTGCCGGAGCGAATGGTAGTAGGCGAGCTCCACGAACTCGACGTGGAGCATCCGACCATCACCCGCTCACTGGGTTATCTGGTGCACCGCAGCCGTACGCTTTCCAATGCCGCACGGGCGATGCTGGCGCTGCTGGAGGAGGCGCGTGACGCGGCGAGTCGCCGAACATGAGAAAACATTGTTAGACTGCTCACAATCAGACCGACTCCACCTGGAGCCCTACACCACCGTGTCCTCTCCCGACTCTCCTGCCACATCGACGCGCCATGCCCTGGCGGGCGTGTTGATCCTGCTTGGGCTGGTGCAGCAAATCCTCGGTTTTACCGGGGCGCTACCTTTTCCGCACGGGGTCGGCTACGCCCTGTGGCTGGCCACGCTGCTACTGTGGCGTGATATTCCCCGGCGAACCCGTTGGCAGGCCGGAGCATTGGCAATCATCGGTCTCGCCCTGCTGGTGATCGCACGCTGGCACTATGGTGCGCAGATTGCCTGGCCAGCCGTCACCAGCGGTAACACCTACGTGGCGGCCATGCTGGTAGGGGTCAGCTTCATCGGGCTGATCGGCAACCGCAGCGGCAGGACGCGACCGCTCGGCCGCCCGATAACGGGGCGCCGGGGCACCCTGGGTACCTGGCTCGGCGTCCATCTGCTCGGCACCATTCTCAATCTTTCGACGGTGTTCATGATCGGCGACCGCCTGGCCCGTCGCGGCCCGCTAACCACGCCCCAACTGCTGGCACTGAACCGAGGACTCTCCAGCGCCGCGCTGTGGTCGCCCTTCTTCGCCTCCATGGGCGTGGTGATGACCCTGGCCCCGGGCATGGAATACTCCCGCATCCTTGCAGTGGGGCTGCCGCTGGCACTGCTCAGCGGTCTCCTGACGACACTAGAACTGTCGCGGCGCTTCGACTTGGCCGAGGTGTCAGGTTTCTCGCTCTCGCCGCGTAGCCTGCTGATGCCGGTATCGATGGCCATTCTGGTGATGCTGTTTCACTTTCAGCTCACGCCTCGGCTCGGCATCGTCAGCATCATCACGTTTCTGCTGCCGGCGGTGGCACTGGCCAGCAACCTCCCGGCCGGGCCGCGCTGGACCCTGCACCGTGTGCGCCAGCACACGCTGACGCGCCTGCCGGCGATGCGCGGCGAGATTGCCCTGTTCCTCTCGGCAGGTTTGCTGACCCTGGGACTTTCCACCTTCGTCGCCGCCGCGACGGGAAGTGAATGGCGGCTGTTCTCTCACTTCGGCTCGGCCCAGGCCGTGACCAGCTTTCTCGCCATCGTCGTCAGCGCCGTAGCCGGGCTGCATCCGATCATCGGCGTCTCGGTGCTGGCCTCGATGCTGGACCTGCGTGGCAGCGAGCAGACACTGTTCGCCTTTACCGCCCTGGCCTCCTGGGCGGTGGGCACATCGGTGGGGCCGCTGTCGGGAATCAATCTTTCGCTGCAGGGTCGCTACGGCGTCAGCGGCTATCGCATGATGCGTCACAACGTGGGGTACGCCCTGCTGCTCAGCGGCCTGGTGGTGGTGGCCATACTCACGCTCGATGCCTGGTTGTAAAGGCTCATTGGGAGATGCGGTAGAAATAGCGATGGCCGCACTGGTGGCAGGGTTCGATGCGAGTCACACCCTCCAGGTCGACGACCGCATCGCAGTGCACACAGGCCATGCGCCCGGGTGCCGCCACCTCACCCTCGCAGTAATCGGCCCGGGCCGCCTCCAGGTCTTCGTTGAGTTGAGCATTCTCGACGATGCTGCGGTCGGCGATGGAGAACAGCGAATCCACCACCTTGCGCGACAACTGGTCGAGGTCGATGCCCAGCCAAGCGGCTACACCGCGCCCACCCGCCCGCAGGTAGCGCCGCATGTCCATCAGGTCGCGCTCGACCCAGGCACGCAGCAAGGCGAGTTCATCCTTGGTGAAGTCCTCCAGCTCGGCCTCGAACTCGACCGCCTCATCCAGTTCCCGCTGCAGGTTCTCCCAGGTCAGGTCGTCGGCGCCCTCACGCAGCCTGGCCAGCATGCGCTCGTAGCCCTCACGCAGCCGATGTTCGCGATGGGAGTCGGGACGTTCGCTCATGGTCATCTCCTCGAAGCGGTTTTCGGCATGGACCGGGCATGGCCGGGCCTGCCCTACTGGGGTATCCTTGGTTACCATTTAGACGCCATCCCGCCGTCAGTTCAACGTTTTATCGTATGGCTGCCGGCCGGCAATGACGTCGGACAATTTTCTGCGCAACCGCACGGCGCTCCCGCGCCAACACACTCTAAGGTCATTTCGAAAGCCGATGGACGCACAGTACAAGCCCTTTGAAATCGAACGCGACGCCCAGGACTTCTGGGAAAAGAACCAGTGCTTCAAGGCGGTGGAGGATGCCAGCCGCGAGAAGTTCTACTGCTTGTCGATGTTCCCCTACCCCAGTGGCAAGCTGCACATGGGGCACGTGCGCAACTACACCATCGGCGACGTGGTCTCGCGCTTCCAGCGCATGCAAGGCAAGAACGTGATGCAACCCATGGGCTGGGATGCCTTCGGCATGCCGGCCGAGAACGCGGCGATTCAGAACCGGGTGCCGCCAGCCAAGTGGACCTACGACAACATCGACTACATGCGCAGCCAGCTCAAGGCGCTGGGGTTCGCCTACGACTGGAGCCGCGAGTTCGCCACCTGCGATACCGACTACTACCGCTGGGAGCAGTGGTTCTTCGCCAAGCTGGTGGAAAAGGGGCTGGTCTACAAGAAGATGTCCACGGTCAACTGGGACCCGGTGGACCAGACCGTACTGGCCAACGAACAGGTCATCGAGGGTCGCGGCTGGCGCTCCGGCGCGCTGGTGGAGCGTAAGGAAATCCCGTTGTGGTTCCTCAAGATCACTGACTACGCCGACGAGCTGCTCGCTGATCTCGACAAGATCGAGTGGCCCGAGCAGGTCAAGACCATGCAGCGCAACTGGATCGGCAAGTCGCGCGGCGTGGAGCTCAGCTTCGACATCAGGAACGCGGACGGCAGCGCCGCCGAGCCGCTGTCGGTCTATACCACCCGCCCCGATACGCTGCTGGGCGTGACCTACGTGGCGGTGGCGGCCGGCCATCCGCTGGCCAGGGCCGCGGCGGAAGGCAACGCCGAACTGGCCGCTTTCTGCGAGGAGTGCGCGCGCGGCGGCACCTCCGAGGCGGAGCTGGCCACCAAGGAGAAGCGCGGCATGCCTACCGGGCATGTGGCCGTGCACCCGCTGACCGGCCACGAGGTGCCCGTCTACGTGGCTAACTTCGTGCTGATGGAGTTCGGTACCGGCGCGGTGATGGCCGTTCCCGGCCATGACCAGCGCGACTGGGAGTTCGCCACCAAGTACGACCTGCCCATTGAAGCGGTGATCAGTGACGAGAGCGGCCAGGCCCCGGATCTTTCCGAGGGCGCCTACGTGGAATACGGCCGGCTGATCAACTCCGGCGAGTTCGACGGCCTGGACTTCGATGCCGCCTTCGAAGCTATCGCCGGCAGGCTGGCCGAGCTGGGTCGCGGCGAGGTGAAGATCAACTATCGCCTGCGCGACTGGGGCGTGGCCCGCCAGCGTTACTGGGGCGCACCAATCCCGGTCAAGTACGGCCCCGAAGGCCAGACCGTGCCGCTCTCCGACGACGAGCTGCCGGTGGCTCTGCCCATGGAAGTCACTGTCGACGCCAGCGGATCGCCGCTGAAGCGCATGCCCGAGTTCTATGACCTGGGCGACGGCTGGGTGCGCGAAACCGATACCTTCGATACCTTCATGGAGTCGTCCTGGTACTTCGCCCGCTTCTGCTGTGCCGACAATCGCGAAGCCATGCTCGACGAGCGTGCCGACTATTGGCTGCCGGTGGATCTCTACATCGGCGGTATCGAGCACGCCATCCTGCACCTGCTTTACGCTCGCTTCTTCACCAAGCTGATGCGCGACCTGGGTTTGGTGAAGGTCGACGAGCCGTTCCAGCGCCTGCTCACCCAGGGCATGGTCATCGCCGAAACCTTCTACCGCTCGACACCGAACGGCGGCAAGGAATGGTTCAATCCCGCCGATGTCGAGGTCCAGCGCGACGACAAGGGGCGCCCGGTCAGCGCGGTGCTGATCAAGGACGGCCAGCCGGTGGAGATGGGCGGCATCGAGAAGATGTCCAAGTCGAAGAACAATGGCGTCGACCCGCAGTCGATGATCGACCGCTTCGGCGCCGACACCGTGCGTCTGTTCATGATGTTCGCCGCCCCGCCGGAACAATCGCTCGAGTGGTCCGACTCCGGCGTCGAGGGTGCCAGCCGCTTTCTCAAGCGCCTGTGGCGCCTGGTCGCGGAGCATCTCGAAGCCGGCCAGCCGGGCAAGCTGGACACCGCTGCACTCAACGACACCCAGCGTGAACTGCGGCGCAAGACTCACGAGACGATCAAGAAGGCCAGCGACGACATCGGCCGGCGCACCACCTTCAACACCGCCATCGCGGCGGTGATGGAGCTGACCAACGCTCTCTCCAGGTTCGAGGATACTTCGCCACAGGGACTGGCCGTGGTCCGCGAGGCCGTGGAAGCCTGTGTGCTGCTGCTGGCACCGATCACGCCGCATGCCTGCCATGCGCTGTGGCGCGAGCTGGGCCACGAGGAGCCGGCCATCGATGCCTCCTGGCCGAAGGTGGACGAATCGGCGCTTGCACGCGATACCATCGAGCTGGTGGTACAGGTCAACGGCAAGCTGCGCGCCCGCATCGAGGTAGCCGCCGAGGCACCCAAGGAAGCCATTGAAGCCGAAGCCTTCGCCGCCGAGAACGTCCAGCGCCACACCGAGGGCAAGACGGTACGCAAGGTGATCGTGGTACCGGGCAAACTGGTCAATATCGTGGTGAGCTGACGCAGACCGAACGGGAGCCCTCATGCAGCGACGCGAATTTCTCAACCTTGCCATGGCCGCCGGAGCGGCCATGGCACTGACCGGCTGCGGCTTTCGCCTGCGCGGCTTCGATACGCCGGGACTGGCCCTGGAAGAACTCGCTCTGGCGGGAGATGACAGTGAACTGGCCCGCCTGGTGGAAGAGCGCCTGGTGGCAGTCGGTACCCAGGTGCACGACAACGCCCCACTGGTGCTCAACCTCGGCCCGGAGACCTTCCGTGAGCGCCAGCTGAGCGTTCTCGACAGCGGCCCGCAGGAGCGGGAAATGTCGCTCACGGTGCCCTTCTCGGTACAACGGCGTAGCGACGGTGCCTATCGGCTCTCCGAACAGCGCCTCGAGGTATCGACCCGTTTCACCGTCAGCGACGACAACCTGCTGGCCCAGGACGAACTCCGCGAGGAAGCACGCCAGGAGCTGCGCCAGGAGGCCCAGCGTCGTTTGTTCGAGCGTCTGCGCTCACTGACCGACGGCTCGTGAAAACGCGCTCCCGTGATCTCAATCGTGCGAGTTTTATCCAGCAGGCACTCCATTCAGATAGGTTCATGAAGGCACTCTCATGAAGGTCTTTGCCGACAAGCTGCCGGAAGCGCTGGCCAAGAAACTGCCCCCGGTGGTGATCGTGGCCGGCGAGGAGCCGCTGCAGCACATGGAAGCCTGCGATGCCGTACGCAGTGCGGCCCGTGAGAGGGGCATCGAAGAGCGGGACATTCTTCATGTGGAAGCCAACTTCGCCTGGGGGCGACTGCGCGAGGCGGCCGCCAGCCTGTCGCTGTTCGCCTCGAGCAAGTTGATCGAGCTGCGCCTGGGCAACCAGAACCTCGGCCAGGAGGGCGCCAAGGCGCTGAAGGAGTACGCCGACGCCCCGGGCAACCGCGACAATGTCTTGCTCGTCAGCATGGGCAAGCTCGATTACCGCCAGCAGAAGAGCGCCTGGTTCCAGGCGCTCGACAAGCTCGGGTTGTTCGTCCCGGTGTGGCCGGTGGACGTGGCGCGACTTGGCTTCTGGCTACGCGACCGCGCCGAGCGCCACGGTCTGACACTCGACCTGGATGCCGCCCGGCTGCTCGGCGAGCGCACCGAAGGCAACCTCCTCGCGGCCGACCAGGAGCTGCAGAAGCTGGCCCTGCTGTTGCCACCCGGCAGCCGCATCGGCCCCAGCCAGATTGCGGGTGGTGTGGAGGACAGTGCGCGCTATGACGTCTTCACCCTGACCGATGCCTGCCTCAAGGGCGAACGCGAGCGCGTCTCGCGCATCGTTCACGGCCTGCGTGGCGAAGGCGTCGAGGCCCCCATCGTGCTGTGGGCGCTGAATCGTGAGCTACGCACCCTGCTGTCGCTGCATCAGCACCTCGATCAGGGCCAGAGCTTCGAACACGCCTGCAAGGCGCAAAAACCGGCCATCTTCGACAAGCGCCGCCCCGCCTACCAGCAGGCCATCGGCCGTCTGCCCCGTAAACGCCTACACAAGCTGCTGCTGTTTTCCCAGCGCCTCGACCTCTCGATCAAGGGAGCCGCCAACTTGCCGCTGTGGGAGGGACTGCACGACCTGGCCCTGACGCTGGCCGGTGGCCGCGGCCTGCTTGCCGAATTGCCTTCTTCCTACCGTGTAGGTTGAGGTGGCCGCCCCCGCTCCGGAATCTCGCATATTGGATTATGCAAGGGCATGAAATTTCACGCGCTTTCTGCTTATACTTATAAAGCATCGTTGGAGCACGTGGACGACTGCGCTCACTGAACCGGGAGCGCTGGATCATTCAAGAGCCGGAAGCCTTTTCCCAAGAAGAAGGAATATTGATCATGAAAACTCTCCGCCGCTTTCTCAGTCCCCTGCTGATCCTGGCCCTGGTGCTCGGCAGCGTATCGGTTTCGGCCGCCCCGCTTCCCACCAGCGAACTGGTCTCCACCCAGGCGGCTCTCTCGGCAGAGCGTGGCGATGCCCACCGGGAGCGCATCAACGAGATCCTGTCCCGGGCCGAGGTCCAGGAGCAGCTCGTCGCCCAGGGCGTCGACCTGGCCGAAGTCGAAGCCCGCGTGGCCGCACTCTCCGATGAAGAGGCTCGTCAGATGGCCGAGCAGCTCGACCAGTTGCCCGCCGGCGCCAGTGTCGTCGGCGCCCTGCTGCTCGTCTTCCTCGTCCTGCTGGTCACCGATATCCTGGGTCTGACCAACGTCTTCCCCTTCACACGTTGATGGGAAACGTCATGCAAGGCCGTTTCAAGCCAGTCTGCAAGAACGCCCGCTTAGCGGGCGTTCTTCTATTGAGCCTGTGGCTGCTGATGCTGACGGGTTGTGCCGCCACGCCGCGCCTCGCCGAAAGCACCGAGCAAACTCTGCCGCGAGGGGCAATGATCGAAGGCGTACCCTTCCACGCCCAGCGCGAATACCAGTGCGGTCCCGCCTCACTGGCCATGGTGCTCAACCACGACGGCGTGGACGTGGCCATGGAACGCCTGATACCACAGGTGTTCATCCCCGGCCGCGAGGGCAGCGTACAGCCCGAGATGCTCGCCACCGTCAGGCGCCATGGCCGCATCCCCTACGTTCTGAACGACAGTCTCGATGCCCTGCTTACCGAAATCGCCGCCGGCCATCCGGTGGTGGTCATGCAGAACCTTTCGCTGCCGGCCTGGCCGATGTGGCATTACGCCGTCGCCATCGGCTACGATCTGGAGGCTAGTGAGCTGATCCTGCACAGCGGTGAGGAAGCGGAACGCATCGAATCGTTTCGCCGCTTCGATGCAACCTGGGCGCGCAGCGATCGCTGGGCCTTCGTCGCATTGTCGCCCGGCGAACTGCCCAGCGGTGTCAATGAGCAGCGTGCCCTACAGGCCATCTCTGCCTTCGAACAGGTTCAGGGAGCCGGCGCCACGTTGCCCGCCTGGGAAGCCTTCACGGCGCGCTTTTCCGCTTCCGGCATGGGCCACTTTGCCCTGGGCAACGCCCGCTACGCGACAGGAGATACACCAGGCGCCATCGAGGCATTTCGTACTTCAGTGGCACACCGAGACGACTTGGGCGTAGCATGGCTGAACCTCGGGTTGGTGCTGCTGGCTCAAGGGGAAACCGACGAGGCCCGCCAGGCACTGGGGCGTGCCGCTGAGCTGCCCGGACACTGGCAGCCACGCGCCAGGGAGGCCCTGGAACGGTTGTAGCGTTTCGACAGCAAAGGGAGACGGTGTGAGCTACGAGATCGTACTCAAGCGAATCTACAGCCCGAGCGAACCCACCGACGGCGCCCGGGTTCTGGTCGATCGCCTCTGGCCTCGCGGCAAACGTCGCGAGAGCCTCGATCTAACCGAGTGGTATCGTGATGCATCACCCTCGCCTCTGCTGCGGCGGCAGCTCCACGAGGGCGAGATCAGTCCGGCTGTCTTTGCCGTGCGCTATCGCGGCGAGCTGCGCGACGATCCGGCGAGTCTCGTACCCTTGATGCGCTATGCCCGCCAGGGCAAGTTGACGCTGCTTTCCGCCGCACGCAACCTGGAAGAATCCTACCTTCCATTGCTGCAGCAGGCCCTGCTGGAGGCACTGCGAGATGAGGACATGGGGGACCTCGAGCCTGCCTCGCCGCCGTGTTACCGGCACCAGTTCAAGGAGGAGTGAGCGTATCTTCTTCTCCCGCCATGAACGAAAAAACGCCTGACGGAGCAAGTCCGTCAGGCGTTTTTTCGTTCATGGCAATGGCCGGATTCCATTCACCCAGGCAGGAAATCGTCAACCGCCCATGTTTACGCCACCTTCTGCGGCTGGATATTGACGGCTGCGGCACGCAGCGCCAGGTTTGCCTGGTTCGCCTCGAGAACGCTCGGCACGGTCAAGGTGAACTCCTGATAGCAGCGCTGTAAGGCATTCAACTCGGCAGACAGGTCCAGACGGGACGTGAGAACGGCCAAGCTCTCCGCCCCGCCGTGAAAGGCCCGCGACAGGATGACCCACTCCGACCCGAGCCGGGCATGCTCGCTGATGATCCACTCCGCTGGCACCGTGCCCTGACCGATACTGCCGACACCGCCAATGCCGAAGATGACCCCAGCCTCGCGGCAGAGCGCCGCCGGGCCGTCGAGCAGACGCCCCCCCAGCACCTCGAAGAGAAAATCGAGGTGCATGTCGATGCACAGGTCATTGAGACCGAAATGCACGCGGTCCTCGCCATCCAGCAGCGGCAGGATCACCGGCAGGCGCGCCAGACTCGCCGCCGTCTCCACCAACAACGTGACCGGAACCCTCCCCGCCACGGCGCGCTTGAAGTCGACCACCTCGGCAACACTGCGAAACATCGGCAGCATCAGCCGCTGGGCGCCGGCGTCGATGGCCGCATCGACCTCTGCCGAAGTACCCTCCCAGGGTGGGTTGATCCTTACCATCACCTCCGCCGTGGTGAGCACGGCAGAGATACGCGCCACATCGGCATAGGTGTGCGCACTCTTGTGAGTGTCCAGATGTCCCTGTCGCTCAGCCTTACCGCGAGTCTCCATGTCGATGAAGAGGGTATCGACGCCACAGGCCTGGGCGTGCAGGGCAATTTCAGGCACGACGGTAATCAGCATGGTGTGCAAGTGTTTCACTTGGCTTCCCCCACGTCATGTTGGCGCCGACTCTTCCTGTATTGGCGCCAGTTCCGTTCAGTGCTGCCGTAGATATCCTTGAAGGTCAGCACGACATAGGCCGTGGCCAGCATGAGCCACAGGTCGAACCCGACGCTGGCCCGCTCGGTGTAACGCACGTCCAGCGCCAGTTGCTCCAGCCAGCCGAGGCTGCGGCGTCCCTGCACCTGGGCCAGTCCCGTCAGCCCTGGGCGCACCGTGAAACGCTTCATGTATTCATCCGGCACGGCCTCGACCTGCTCGATCAGTACCGGGCGAGGGCCTACCAGGCTCATGTCACCCTTGAGGATGTTGAAGAGCTGGGGAAGCTCATCGAGGCTCGTCGCGCGCAGATAGCGCCCCATGCGGGTAATGCGCGGATCCTGGCCCGAGCGAATCACTCCTTCGGCCAGCGGGTCGATCGCCGCGGCATCGCGCTGCTGCATGGTGCGAAACTTGTAAATGCGAAATGGCGCAAGGTTTCGTCCTACGCGACGCTGAATGAACAGTGCCGGACCCGGCGAATCGCAGCGGATCAGCAGCGCTATCAGCGCCAGTAGCGGGGCCAGAACCAGCAAGGCCGATGCGGATACGGCAATATCGATGCTGCGTTTGATGGCGGCATTCATGAGGCTTACCTGTACGAAGTGACTCCGACACCTGGCGTCGCCGCAGTCGCGGCTCTCATGTGGAGAATCGCGCCGGGTTCACGGTGAAACGGTGTGCGTCCGGTGGACGATCAGGAGTGGGATGGCTGGCTCGAGAGGGGCGATACCGCTTGCAGCAGCCGTTCCGCCATGGCGCTTTCACCGCCGGCGAACTGACCCGCCAACATCGGGTCGTCGATATACCAGCGGTGCGCAGCCAGGCAGTAGCGCTTCACGATATCGCCGCCTCCATCATGCGCATCGACAAGGATCGGCTTACCGCACAGGCGCGCCATCCACGGCAGCCGGGTCTCGTCGCTGGCGAACAGGATGACGGCATGGCCATAAAGCCCGGCCTTGATCAACCGCCCCCTCGCCTCCACAGGGCGGCAGGACCAACGGCGACGGAGGCGACGCGCTGCGTCGTCACGCCCATGCCGGCCAGCACCATCTCGATATGCGCTGCGAGCATGGCGGCCTCTTCGCCACTCACCTCGAAGAGCACTGGCGCGACCGGCCGCTTCAACAGCACCCGGTGCCGGAGCCCCAGAACGAACCGGCGGCGACGGCGAAACGCAAGCGGCACGCCGCCGTCGCGCAGAGAGGCCCATCCTGCCCTCAGCAGGAACGTGGCACGCACGAAGCCAGTGATACGGCGTCCGGACAGGATCGCCTGGACCCGGTCAGGCAACGCCGTGTTGAAGGTTGCGCGAAGATCCCCAAGCCATGCCTCACGCTGCCCGACCGGAGCCGAATGCCACTGCAGGCAGGACTCGGCCAGGCGATTCGGGCTGACCGTCTTGCCACGCAGCAGTTTGCGCATCAACAGGTCGGAAACCGCTGCCACACCGCTGAGCGCTGGGCCATGACGACCGGGACGCACCTGGATCAGCGCTTCACGACAGGTCAGCGCCCCCCGACTCTGAGGTCTCCGTAGGTGATGTCCAACAGTTGCCCCCGAAGCGCTGCGGCATCACCAGCACGAGGTGTCGCAACCAGCGGGGGTCGGACTCCAGCGAGACGGTGCCTACCGCAATGGGGGCCAGGGCACGGACGAAAGGGCGTATGTCCTGGCTGTGGACCCAAAGATCGAGATCCTTGACCGTGTCGGCAGCGAGCCAGGCGGCAAGGCCGCTCTTGCCGCCGCGCAGGGCCCAGCGAGTGCCGTCGGGAATCGTATCTTTCAGGGCTTCGAGCAGCGCGAGCTTGGCTGGCGTACCTCCCTGCCCCGCCCCCCGCGCGCTGCCTGGTCGTGTGGATTCATGCCATACCCTCCAACGGTCGCGCGACCTGGGCGATCGACATTTCATCGAGCATCTGCCGATTGACGCGCGCGGTGGTGAAACGCTCCTCCAGCAAGGCTCTACCCGCTCGCCCCATGCGCCCGACCAGGCTCGGATCGCGGATGAAGGCATGCATCCGCTCAGCTAGCGCCTCGGCATCGCCCGGGGGCACCAGCCAGCCGTTGCCCCCCTCCACCACAGTCTCGCGGCAGCCTGGCGAATCGCAGGTAATGATCGGCCGCCCCGTGCTCATGGCTTCGAGCAGGCTGCGCGGGATCCCCTCGCGATAGTAAGAAGGCAGCACCATCACCGATGCGGCACGCAGATGGCCACGCACGTCGCGAACCTTGCCGGGAAGCGTGACATGTCCCTCTTCGCGCCACGCCGCTACCTCAGCCGTGCCAATCGCATTGACCGTGGTTTCGTCGACATCGCCCAAGGCGATGAACTCCACCTCGGGATGATCCGGCGCGAGCCGCCGCGCCGCGTCGACGAATTCGCGAATGCCCTTCTCCTCCAGGAAGCGTCCCATGAAGAGAAAACGAAGCGGAGCGGAAGACGGTTCGCTAAAGGGATACTCGTCGGGATCCACCCCAGAGCCATCGACCACCACGCTGCGTGTGACGCGACGAAAGAGAAAACTCTGCTGGAGTTCGTCGCGATCATCGGGATTTTGAAAGAAGAACGTTCGGCTCAAGCCACCCGATAGGGCATAGCAGAGACCGACCATGGCACGGATCAAGCGCGTGCGCCGATCTTGCCAGCCGTAGAGATAGCCGAGTCCTGTCGCCAGGCAATAGGTCTCGCTCACTCCCGCCAATCTTGCCGCCGGGATGCCAAGCACGATCGGCTTGACGGAATAGGCGAACACCGCACGTGGTGCAATGGCCCGGATCAGCCGACGCAACTCGAGAAAGCGCGCGATTTCCCCTCGCAGGCCCATGCTGTGTCGCTCGAGATGGTAGCGCCAGGTGGTGACTCCCAATGCCCGCACCTCCGGCAGAAAATCCTCGTCTGGCACCAGGGCACCGACGCTGAGTCCACGCTCCTGCAGATCACGGATCAGCGCCCCCCGATTGACCGCCAACGATCGCGTATTGGCCGCGATGAACAGGATGTCCTTCTGTTCGAAACCAAGGTGCTCGAAACTGGAGTGCTCGAAACCGGAGCCATTCGACATGTCAATAACCTCGCTGCGGAAAGACTTCCGTAAGCAACGGCGCTCCTGCGAGATAGGCGGCCATGTTATCCCTGAGTACCGCCAACCCAAGCTCATGGCCCGAGTCGAAGCGACCCGCAACATGCGGCGTGATAAGCAGATTCGGCGCGGTCCACAAGGGCGAATCGTTCGGCAGGGGCTCCTCGCGAAACGCATCCAGGACCGCTCCGCGAAGGCGTCCGGCATGCAGGGCTTCGATCAACGCTTCTTCATCCAAGAGTTCGCCTCTGGCAACGTTGACGAAGATCGCACCGGGCTTCATGGCCTCGATCACGTTGCGCTCGAAGACGTTGCGGGTCTCGGGGGTAAGCGGCAAGGCACAAAAAACGTAATCGAAGCTACCGATCACCTCGGCCAGTGCATCGAGGCGATGGACATACCGGAACGGTGCCCGTGGCCCCGTCCCCCGTGCGATGGCCTCGACCGACACCCCCAGGCTATCGAACACGGCCCCCACGGGGAGGCCGATTCCCCCGCTCCGCATACCAGCAGACGCTTGCCGGACAGCTGGCCCAGGACCGGCCTCTCCCAGCGTCCACTCGCTGCGTTTTCGACGAACGTGCCAATCCGCTTCTCGAAGTGCAGCAGTACCGCCAGCAGGTACTCCGTCATGGCGCGGGCATGTATGCCGCGCACGTTGGTGATGCGAAACGCCACCGGATCGTTACCGATGGCTGCGAGGAGACGATCCACACCGGCGCTCATGATCTGCACCCAGCGCAGAGACACCGGAGGAGCCGCCAGATCAGCGATGAGCGCTCCGCCCTCGTGCCCCACCACGACCTCGGGCGTACGGTCGCACAGCGAGCCCGGCCTGCTGCAATCGAGCAGCGTCAGCTCAGGCACTAGCCCGGTCAGGGTCGAGCGTATCTTCCGCTCCCAATCGTCATAGCTCTGTGAAGGAAAGCAGAGACCCACTTTCATGACGCACCTCGAAGCCATCGGGAGGAACATGATCGCCAGGCCACGCTTCTGACCGGGTTCAGCAGCCCAGCATTGGGTTACACCACCCCAGCGGAAGAGGTCTGTACCAGATCCGGCCTCGACGGCTGCCCCAGTCCCAGGGTCAGGGCCAGCGCGCAGAGCGCCTCGTTGGACAGGCTGGCGGCGCTGTTATCGAACGTGACCACACGCAACTTGCCTGCCGATTCCAGCGCACGAATGGCATCGAGCACTTCTTGCACGACTTGGCTCGGGCTGTGCACGGCCGAGTGCCGCCTATCCAGCACGCTCTGCCCACCCATCCTGTTGTGCTGCCTGTGGCGAATCGCCTCCGCCCCGGCCACGACATGCAGTACGACGATCGGCCGCGGGGGCAGCAAAGAGAGCGTCAGCGCGACCCAATCCTGCAAGGGAAAGGCCGGGCCTGCCGACCTGGTACGGAAACGCAGCGACCAGATGGCCTGGAAGACGCCCTGACAGAGCAGAATCGCGCCCTCATGGCGGTGCAGCCGCTGGAGCATTGAAAGCAGTTGGATCCAGTTCAACAGTGCGCGGCCCGCTTCCGGCAAACTGACCCAAGGTGTGTGCCAAACGAGCGAGGTCAGCCGGCGCCATTCGCTGCGCAGGGTTGGCAGATAGCTCAGGATGAGCCATAGCTTCCTGGGTACCCTGGACAACCGTTGGCCCCTGGAGATGGGAAAGAGTTCGCTCTGGACGCCCGCTTGACGCACCTCGGGAAGCGCCAGCAGCCGCCCGGTCACGTAGCTCTTGCCGACCGCAGGGCATCCGAATGCCTCGATATAGGGCGCCATCATCGATCTTGTTCCAGGTGGCGTTCGACAACCGCCAGGACTTCCTGAAGCGTACCCAGGTTGTCGATGCGCTCGACCCGGTGCGCAATGGGCTGGAAGTCGAGGTTGTCGCGGAAGCGTCGCACGATATCCTGGGTGCTCTCCTTGTCCGCCTTGACCCGCGCCGCGTTGCGGGCAATCGCCGTTTGCTCGTCCACGACCAGGTGAAAGACGATATCGGCTGGCTCGATGCGCCGATAGATGGCTCTCTCCCAACCGGCCAGCAGCCGCAGCACGGCACCGTTTAACCCCGGCAGCCCCGTGGCGATCCTGGGGCCATCCATCTTGCCGTACTCGAGCGTCGGCCAACGATCCGCCACCACGGTAACGCCGGCTCGGGCCAGACGGCGCGCGTGCCGGGACAGGCGCCAGCGCAGCACGGCGAGCACCAGGCTGGACAGCGCATCTCGCAGGCGAACCTTGCACCCGCCTTGGCCCCGACTCTTCTCGCCGCCTTCCCCCGTGTCGTCCCCGTTACGCCATCGGCGCCGTAGCGTCTCGAGCCAGGCCGCTTGCGGCTTGCCAGCGCTGACTCGTGCAATCCGCCCCGTAGCCCCAAACGCGCAGCGAGCCGTTCCACGACGGTCGACTTCCCGGCACCATCGACCCCGGAGACGGCAAGGATGCGACCCGTTCGAGGTACATCACCCTGGAAAACACCGATGTCCATGCAGCCTCCGACTAGATCCGTTCCTTGATTCTTTTCACGATCGTGCTGCAGGCTTCCATCCCATCTCCCCCGCCGTGCAGCCGTTGGAAGCGTTCCGCCCTGGCCACGGCTTCTTCCAGCACCTCGGGATTCAGCACCGCTGCCAGGGAGTCGACTTTCAGAGCGGGCTCCGTTTCTCCATATGCCGCATAGAGCCCGGTATCGCTGGCGAGATACTCCTCGAGATCGGGTGCATAGAGAAACGAGGGACGTCCCAAGATGCAAAAATCGTAGATCACGCTCGAATAGTCGGTAAGCAGTACATCGACATCCTGCAACGTGGAGTTGATATCGTTTATCTGCTGGCAGGTAACTTCCAGGAAGCCCAGCTTCGACAGCTCCGGCCCGGCCTCGGCATCCATGTCGATCAGCAGGGAGGGGTGGGGTCTCAGCACGACGAAATAGTCCTGCTCATTCGCCATTCGGACAAAGTCTACGAAATCCGGCCCCAACTTTAGCTGGAACGAACGATTGGCGCGGCGCGTTGGAGCGTACATGATGATTCTGCTGAACCGACCGTCGCGGCGGATACCCGTCTCGCGCTCGATCACCTGCCAAAGAATTCCTTGGCTCTCGACGATCCCCTTCCAGCGTGGGTAGCCGGAATTGACGACGGTAATGGAACTGCCCCGATAGGCACTCTCGAAGCGACACTTGGAAAGCTCGGAGGAAACGAAGGCGATGACGGGTGATTTACGCTGTGGACTGATGGATCGGACGTAATCGTAAAAGCCTCGCGGCAGGTAACCGGGGCAGGCTGCTTCATTGTCCCTCCCCATGCGTTTCATTGGCGTACCATGCGTGATCTTGAAAACTTTGGCACGGTATGAAGCGAATGGGTTGACATCATCCGCTGAATGGCTGACCACGGCCACGCTCGCACGAAGCGAGTAAAAGATTCCCTTCAGCGATAGCCAATGATAGGCCAGATGGCCGTGCGACTTCACTTTTTCGACCACTTCGTGGGATTTTGATATCCACACCGGATGGATGGTACTTTCCCGGTCACTCAGCGATTCGAAGAGATAGCGTGGATTATCGGAATATTGCATACCGTTCCACGCCCCGAACACCCATATAGAGCTATCCTTTCTCACCACGAACGATAGCATCACCAAGGGGAGAAACACCGTCGCAGTCAATCCGCGTCGCACCAGAGCAAGCATTGTCACGGCCTTTTCACAACGCCTTTCCTACCAGCGTTCGACAATGTGCGAACAAATTGTCAGGCAGCATCAGCGTAAGACAGTGGAGTACCTGTTTCAAAGAAAGGGCTTCGGGATGCAGGGACTTTATATCCTCGGCAATCGCCATGCCATGGCGTTTCTTTTCCACCCCCCAGGAGATCAGCTTTCGGTTGACAGCCTTCTTGGCGTAATAGGCTTCCTTCCACGTCAGCTCATGGGGTAGCGCTCCCAAGGCATCTCTTGCTGGGTGGGTATTGATGAGATTGTTAAGGTTATTGCTGATTCCGCAGTTATCTATTTTCCAGTGGCTGGTAACTTTACGGTTGTAATGCGTCCTGTGCATCGAAGCCAATAGTCGTATCCAGTAGTAGACATCGCCGCCTCTACGGTAGATACCCTCTGGAAACCCGCCGCTATCCAGGAAAGCCCGTCTGTCTATGCAGGCTCCATTCATGTGGATGTAGTCAGAGCGTGAGAAAAGCTCGAGGCCCTGCTGCCGACTCAACTCCCCATGATGGGGAAACGCGACCGCCGGTTGAATGACATCCCCCCACCGCTTGGCATAGGCATTGACATAAAGCTTGATGCCTCGGCCTTGGGTGTTCACGATACTGGAGTAGAACTCAGCCAGATGGTCACTCGAACACCAATCGTCGGCGTCTTGAAAGACCAACCATCGACCTTGTGCCATGCGCGCGCCATGATTTCTTGCCGCATAGCCACCGGGACCAGGACGTGTTCGTCGATATAGCCGAATATTACCCTGGGCATGATGACGTTCCAGTATCTCCATGGAGCCATCCGTAGAACCGTCATCCACGGCGATGATCTCGAAGTTGGTGTAGCGCTGGGCATAGAGAGATTCGAGCGCCTCCTCCAAGTATTCGGCCTTGTTATAGACGGGCACTACGACCGAGAAAAATGGAGGGGTCACATGCACCATTGGGTCATCTCCCAAGGCAAAGTATCTAGTAACGCAGATACATTTTGAAACAATATCCGACTATTTGCCACGCTACCGCCCAGGAGTTCTGGGGCTTTCTCCATGCCGCTCTCTTTGTCCTTGTTTCTCCTGCACTGAGCGGCAATGTGATCCAATGATTGCGCCTGGCAGCGAAACAGCCATCACAGTTACACAAGATCACATATATCGCTCACGGCTGCGTATATCATTTTTCTGATATCTTTTTGTCATCTTCCTGCAACATGAAAGAGCGATCGAATCGCCATATAGACGATTGAGAAAGCCGGCACTTGGCTGCTGCAACTGGGGTGAAAAAGGGAAGGAATAATGAGGAGACAGAAGTCAGCCATGCATAACGAAAACGCCGGTCTAGCGACCGGCGGGAATGAGGAGAGCTGATGCTTGGATCAGGAGGAAAGTAAGAAGAAAGTCAGAATACTCTATTCAGTCCATTCTGGGCCGCAACCCGGTAGGCCTCGGCCATGGTGGGATAGTTGAAGGTCGTGTTGACGAAATACTTGAGGGTATTCGCCTCCCCCTTCTGCTGCATGATCGCCTGGCCGATGTGGACGATTTCCGAAGCCTGATCGCCAAAGCAGTGAATACCGTAGATCTCCAGGGTGTCCTGATGGAACAGGATCTTGAGCATACCCACGGTATCGCCAGTGATCTGGGCGCGGGCGGTATCCTTGAAGAAAGCCTGCGCCACCTCATAAGGCACCTTGGCTTCGGTCAGCTCGCGCTCGGTGCGGCCGAAAGAGCTGATCTCGGGGATGGTATAGATCCCGGTAGGCACTTCATTGACATAGCGATAATCGCGCTCGAGCAGTTCGTCGCAGGCATTCAACCCCTGATCGTAGGCCGCACTCGCCAGGCTCGGCCAGCCGATCACGTCGCCGGCAGCGTAGATGTGCGGGATGGCAGTACGGTAATGGTCGTCGACCTGCAGCTGACCGCGGCCATTGGCTTCAAGACCGATGTTCTCGAGGCCCAGTTCGTCAGTGTTGCCGGTACGGCCATTGGCCCACAGGAAGGCATCCGCACGCAGCTTCTTGCCCGACTTGAGATACAGCACCACGCCGGACTCATCCCCTTCGACCCGCTCGTACTCTTCGTTGTGGCGAATCAGTACACCGTGCTTGCGCAGGTGGTAGGAGAGCGCATCGGAAATCTCGTCGTCGAGGAACGAGAGCAGGCTGTCGCGGCTATTGATGAGATCGACCTTCACCCCCAGCCCGAGAATATCGAGGCGTATTCGCATCCGATCACGCCGGCACCGAAAATAATCAAGGTACGCGGCGTATGCGAGAGACTCAGAATGGTGTCGGAATCATAGATTCGTGGATGGCGAAAATTGATATCGGCGGGTCGGTAAGGACGCGAGCCGGTGGCAATGACGATCTTCTGGGCCACCAGCTCCTCCAGCGCTTCCTGCCGATCGCGGACCAGCAGCGTATGCTCATCCTTGAAGCGCGCCACACCACTAAACAGGTCGATACGGTTACGAGCGTAGAACTTGGTGCGCATCTCGACCTGTTGGTCGATGGTGATGCGTGAGCGCTCCATCACCTTGGGAAAGGAGAACCAGCGCGGCTCGCCGATATCGCGGAACATGCGGTTGGTATTGAACTGCATGATCTGCTTGACCTGGTGGCGTAATGCCTTAGAGGGGATGGTGCCCCAATGGGTGCAGTTGCCGCCGAGGACCGGCTGCTTCTCCACCACCGCGACACGCTTACCGTGCTTGGCGGCATTGATGGCGGCGCTCTCGCCGGCGGGTCCGGTGCCAATTACCACCACGTCATAGTTATGAACTGCCATGGGTTCTCGCGTCTCCTTTCCCTTGTCGTTTAAATCGTCCGGCTCCCGCGCTCAGCGCTTGGTAGCGTCGTAGCCCAGGTCCGCCCCACGGCTCTCGTCACTGCTGCGCCGCGCGCTGACCGGCGCCCCCTTGCGCTTGCGATTTTCCTCCTCGCAGATCTCATCCTTGCCACCGCAGATATCGCAGCCTTCCTTGAGGCCGAGCTTGTTGAGCCCCCCACAGGAACCGGCAATGGGTTTGCGCCCCATGATCACGCCAATGGCCATGGCCGCCATGATCAACAGCATGAAGCCCAGCACGACGAGGAAAGTAGTCATCAGGTCACTCCTTGCGGCTATGGCTCGAGCCAAGGCTCGAGGGCCGCAGTATGATGGATTTCAACACCCTGTGGTGTCTTGACAATAACTCTTGCGGCACTATCCATGGCTACGGCCAGCGCCAGCGCCTCTTCGGGCTTGGCATGCATCAATCGGTTTGCCTGCTCCATGGCCTCGCTGGCACTCGGCGCAACGACACTCACAGCCAATAGCGTCGACAGCGAGACCAGGGGCATGCCGTCCTGCTGCGCATAACGGCGCACCAATGCAGCATTCTCCAGGCGTAACCGATGTGCGCCATCCGGATCGGGAAGCCCCGCCTGCTCCAGCGACAGGCGCCAGCCTCCCATGGGCGGCACACCTTGACCCCGCACCACGCCCCCCACCTCGACCAGCATGGCAGAGGGAGCGAAACGATGAGCGTCCAGCCACAGCATCAGCCGATCGACGGCCAACGCATGAACCAGACGGTCCATTTCCCGATTCAGCGACGCCGCCGGAGATAGCCACAACCAGCCAAAGGCGGCATCCACGGCGTGCAGAAAGCCGCTTCGCTGCCGTTCGAGGCTTGCCAGTTCACCTTGTATGCCGGCCTCGAGTTCGAGCGCCTGTTCAGCGTCGAGGTCTGCATACAGGGTGATGTGGTAGCCCGTTCCCAGAGCCGTGCCCTGATAGAAATGCTCATTGGATGGGTCACGACAAGCGCTGAGCGCCACGACCAGGAACAGCGAGAGAAGGAGCCGGGCCGGCCCATGCAGGGCCAGCCCGGTGAGTCGCCCGTAGGCGAGGGGGATCATCCGCCAAAGTCGTCCAGCAGGATGTTCTCGGGTTCGACCCCCAGATCGAGCAGCATCTTGATCACGGATGCATTCATCATGGGCGGCCCACACATGTAGTACTCGCAGTCCTCGGGAGCCGGATGGTCCTTGAGATAGTTCTCGTACAGCACGTTGTGGATGAACCCGGTAGGGCCGGTCCAGTTGTCCTCGGGCAGCGGGTCGGAGAGAGCCAGGTGCCACTCGAAATTGGGGAACTCTTCGGCCAGCTGATCGTACTCGTCGTTGTAGAAGGTTTCGCGCCAAGAACGCGCACCGTACCAGAACGAGATCTTGCGCTGACTCTTGAGCCGCTTGAGCTGGTCGAAGATATGGCTGCGCATCGGTGCCATACCCGCACCACCGCCGACGAAGACCATCTCGGCATCGGTGTCCTTGGCGAAGAACTCGCCGAAGGGCCCCATTACGGTGACCTTGTCGCCCGGCTTCAGGCTGAAGACGTAGGTCGACATCAGACCCGGCGGATGATTGGTACCGGGAGGCGGCGTAGCGATGCGGATGTTGAACTTGAGGATGCCCTTCTCTTCCGGGTAGTTCGCCATCGAATAGGCGCGGATGACTTCCTCGGTGTTCTTGTGGGAGATCTTGAATAGATCGAATTTCTCCCAGTCGCCGCGATACTCTTCCTCGATATCGAAGTCGGAGAACTTGATATCGTAAGGCGGCGCCACCAGCTGAACGTAGCCGCCAGCGCGGAAGTCGACGTTCTCGCCCTCGGGCAGCTTGAGGTTGAGTTCCTTGATGAAGGTGGCGACGTTGGGATTGCCGATGACCTCGCACTCCCACTTCTTGACGCCGAAGACCTCCTCGGGCACCTCGATCTTCATGTCCTGCTTCACCGGCACCTGGCAGGAGAGACGCCAGCCCTCCTTCTTCTCGCGCATGGTGAAGTGGGACTCTTCGGTCGGCAGGATCGCCCCGCCGCCCTCTTCCACGCGGCACTTGCACTGAGCGCAGGAGCCGCCGCCGCCACAGGCGGAGGAGAGGAAGATGCCGTTGGCTGCCAGCGTGTTGAGCAGCTTGCCTCCGGCCTGGGTGGTAATGGTGTGCTCCGGGTCGCCGTTGACCTCAATGGTCACGTCACCGGTGCTGACGAGCTTGCTGCGGGCTGCCAGGATCACCAGGACGAGGCCGATGACGACCACGGTGAACATGAACACACCGAGCAAGATGACTGATGTTCCAACCATGTCGGTTTCCTATTTGCTGTATGACCTGTTGTCCGGCGGTGCGAACACCGCCGGAACGCGCCTCAGAGCTGGATGCCCGAGAAGGACATGAAGCCCAGCGACATCAGACCCACGGTGATGAAGGTGATGCCCAGCCCCTGCAGGCCACCCGGCACGTCGCTGTACTTGAGCCGCTCACGGATGCCCGCCAGGGCGGTAATGGCCAGCGCCCAGCCCACGCCGGAGCCGAGGCCATACACCACGGACTCACCGAAGCCGTAATTGCGCTCGACCATGAACAGCACGCCACCGAGGATGGCGCAGTTCACGGTGATCAGCGGCAGGAACACGCCCAGCGCGTTGTAGAGTACCGGCACGTACTTGTCGAGGAACATCTCGAGGATCTGCACCAGGGCGGCGATAACGCCGATGTAGGAAAGCAGACCCAGGAATGACAGGTCGATGTTCTCGGCACCGGCGATACCGGTCCAGGTCAGGGCACCCTCAGCCAGCAGCGCGTTGTAGATCACGTTGTTGACCGGCACGGAGATGGTCAGCACCACGATGACCGCAATGCCGAGACCGAAGGCTGCCGAAACCTTCTTGGAGACCGCCAGGAAGGTACACATGCCGAGGAAGAACGCCAGGGCCAGGTTCTCGACGAAGACCGAGGCGACGAACAGGCTGATATAGTGCTCCATGTTACACGGCCTCCTTCGGCTTGGTGTTTTCCTTCATCTTGAACTCATTCGCCTCGACCTGCTCCGGATGCGTGGAACGCAGTGCCCAGATGATCAGGCCGATGATGAAGAACGCCGAGGGCGGCAACAACAGCAGGCCGTTGGGCACGTACCAGCCACCGTCCTGAACCGGATGCAGCACGGTGAAACCGAACACGCTGCCGGAACCGAACAGCTCACGGAAGAAGCCCACGGTCATCAGAATGAAACCGTAGCCGAGACCGTTGCCGATGCCATCAAGGAACGACAGCCCCGGGCTGTTCTGCATGGCGAAGCCTTCGGCGCGCCCCATCACGATGCAGTTGGTGATGATCAGGCCGACGAACACCGAGAGCTGCTTGGACATCTCGTAGGCGAACGCCTTGAGCACCTGATCCACCACGATCACCAACGAAGCGATGATCGTCATCTGCACGATGATACGGATCGACGAAGGAATGTGATGCCGGATCAACGACACGAACAGGTTGGAGAAGGCCGTCACGAAGATAACGGCCATGGTCATGACCAGCGACACGCTCATGCTGGTCGTTACCGCCAGCGCCGAGCAGATACCGAGCACCTGCAGGGCAATGGGGTTGTTATTGAAGATCGGGGTCGTCAGGACGCCCTTGGGAGTCACAGCGGACATTTTCAGGCTCCTTAAGCTTCAGCTTCGAGTTCGACGTCGGCTTCCTGAGCCTCGCCCGGTTCGACGCCTGCGCGGAATCTCGCCAGGTACTCACCAAAGCCCTCCGGGCTCAACCAGAACTGCAGCATGTTGGTGACGCCATTGGAGGTCAGGGTAGCACCCGACAGGCCGTCCACCTGATGCTCGTTGGCAGCGCTGCCCCGTGCCACGCGAATGGCCGGTGTCACGCTTTCGGCATCGGCGAAGATCTGCTTGCCTTCCCACTGGGCCTGCCAGCGCGGATTGTTGACCTCCGCACCGAGCCCAGGCGTTTCACTGTGCTCGTAGTAGGTGATACCGACGATGGTGTTGCCATCGCCCTCGACCGACATGTAGCCGCGCATCAACCCCCACAGGCCCTGACCACGAATGGGCAGGATGATCTGCTCGGGATCGTCGGGATCGCCCACCAGGTAGACGGTGGCGAAGTTCTCGACACGGGTCAGGCCGGCAATGTCGCGATCGCCCGAAAGCGTGCGCCCGGTGGCGGGATCGCGGGCGGCCTGGAAGTGGTCGAAGGTCTGCGGATCGAACTCATCGGTGTACTCACCGGTGCGCATGTCCACCACCCGCGGAGTGATCTCGCGGAAGGCAGCCTCCACATCCATGCCTGGCTCGTAAAGGTTGGCCACGCTGAGGATGTTGGTCTTGCGGTCGAGTTCCTCGTTGAGCTGCTGCATCGGACGCAGCGCCACCGCAGCGGTGGAGACGATGACCGAACACACGATACAGAGTGCGAACGCCACCGTGAGGATCTTCTTGATGGTGTTATTGCCCTGTGCCATTTAGACGGTCTCCTCGGCCGGCACACCAGTGCGCTGCAGACGGCGCTTGATGTTGGCCTGAACAAAGAAGTGATCGATCAGCGGCGCGAACAGGTTGGCGAACAGAATCGCCAGCATGATGCCCTCGGGGAAGGCCGGGTTGACCACACGGATCAGCACCGTCATCACGCCGATCAGCACACCGAAGATCAGACGACCCGGGTTGGTCATCGAAGCAGAAACCGGATCGGTAGCCATGAACACCATGCCGAAGGCAAAACCACCAATGACCAGATGCCAATACCAGGGCATCGCGAACATCGGGTTGGTTTCGGAGCCGATCAGGTTGAACAGCGCGCTGGTCGCCGCCATACCGAGGAAGCAGCCCAGCATGATTCGCCACGAGGCGATCTTGGTCCACAATAGCACCGCGGCACCCAGGAAGATCGCCAATGTCGAGACCTCACCCACGGAGCCAGGGACGAAGCCGATGAAGGCATCCCACCAGCTGTACTGCGAGGTCAGCTCGGTCATGCTCTCCTGGAAAGCGATGGAGAGCGGCGTTGCGCCGGTATAGCCATCGGCCGCCACCCATACCGCGTCGCCAGAGATCTGCGCCGGGTAGGCGAAGTAGAGGAAGGCACGACCGGTCAGCGCCGGGTTTAGGAAGTTCTTGCCGGTGCCGCCGAAAATCTCCTTGCCGATGACCACGCCGAAGGTGATACCGAGCGCCACCTGCCACAGCGGGATGGTGGCCGGCAGGATCAGGGCGTAGAGCACGGAGGTGACGAAGAAGCCCTCGTTGACCTCATGGCCGCGCTTGACGGCGAAGACCACTTCCCAGAACCCGCCGACCGCGAAGGTCACCAGGTAGATCGGCAGGAAGTAGGTAGCACCAAGCACGAAGTTGGCCCACAGGCTGTCCGGGTTGTGACCGGAAGCCAGGATCATCAGGATGGCTTCGCGCCAGCCGTCCATCGAGGCGTAGCCGTCGGCGATGGCGGCATTGGCCATCCAGCCGGCGTTCCACATACCGAAGAACATGGCCGGGAAGGTGCACAGCCACACGGTGATCATGATGCGCTTGAGGTCGACACCGTCGCGCACGTGGGCCGTGGTCTTGGTCACGCTGGGGGGCGCATAGAAGATGGTGTCCACAGCTTCGTACAGCGGGTACCACTTCTCGTACTTGCCGCCCTTGTGGAAATGCGGTTCGAGATTGTCGAGTGTCTGTCGGATACCCATCATCAGGCCTCTTTCTCGATCATGGTGAGGTTGTCACGCAGGATGGGACCGTACTCGTACTTGCCCGGGCACACGTAGGTGCACAGCGCCAGGTCCTCTTCATCCAGCTCCAGGCACCCGAGCTGCATGGCCACCTCAATGTCGCCGACGATCAGCGAGCGCAGCAGCTGGGTCGGCAGAATATCCAACGGCATCACTTCCTCGTAGACGCCCACCGGCACCATGGCCCGCTCAGAACCGTTGGTGGAGGTGTTGGGCGCATAGTTGGAGAGCCCCTTGAACTTCGACAGGTAGATCCCCAGCACGGAGTGGCGGTTGTTGCCCGGCGACAGCCAGCCCATGAAGGCGCGCTTGTTGCCCTCTTCGAGCAGGCTGATCTGGTTGTGGAAGCGGCCCAGGTAACGCAGTCCGCCCTCCGCGGTGAACCCGGAGAACACCGAGCCGGAGATCACGCGCGTATCTTCGGGTTGGAGGATTTCCCCAGCCAACAGTTCCTCGGTGCTGGCACCGATTCGCGTACGTAGCAGACGCGGCTTTTCGGCACGCGGGCCACCCACCGCCACCACCCGGCTGACATCGATCCGGCCCTCGCAGAAGAGCTTGCCGAACGCGATCACGTCCTGATAGCCGATGTGCCAGACCTTGCGGTGCAGCGCGACCGGCGACAGATAGTGGATATGGGTGCCGACGAGACCGGCCGGATGAGGACCGCCGAAGGTCTCTACCTGCACGCCGGCCACGTCGCCGCCGGGAATTCGCGCGTCGGGCGCAGTACACAGGAATACCTTGCCCTGGGTTAGACTCGACAGCACCTTGAGCCCATCCTCGAAGGCCTCGGCCTGCTCGTTGATGATCTCGGCGGGGTCGGGGCACAACGGATGAGTATCGACGGCGGTGACGAAGATGTCGGCCGGCTCGCTGTCGATGGCCGGAGTGCGCGAGAAGGGGCGCGTGCGCAGTGCCGTCCACAGGCCCGATTCGACCAGTTGATCGACGACGGTCCGGCGCTCGAGGGACGCGAGCTTGTCACGCCCATGCGCCGTGAACTCGATCGCTTCTTCGTTCTCGTCGATCTGGATGACGACGGAGAGCAGCTTGCGCTTCTCGCCACGGTTGATGGCGACGATCTCACCGGCGGCCGGCGCCGTGAAGCGTACGCCTTCGTTCTTCTTGTCGGTGAAGAGGAGTTGGCCTAGTTTCACCTTGTCCCCTTCCCGGACCTCCATGGTCGGCTTCATGCCGACATAGTCGGTGCCCAGGATGGCCACGTGACGCACGGGTCGCGCATCCTCGATGCGCGGCTCGGGCGCCCCCATGATGGGGAGATCCAGGCCTTTCTTGACTTCGATCATAGTCTCGCCCAGTTGATGGATCGGAAATACGAAGGAAAGGGGTTCGAATGGATTCGAATTCTTGTTGAGTCAGTACGTTACCAGTCAGGCCCGAACGGACTTCGGACCACCCCGAAAAAATCCCCAGTATTATAAAGACAAGCGCGACCAAAGGCCACACGGCCTAAGGTCGCAAAAGGGGGTATAAAGCCGCTCTGCGCCTGGCTTCGAAAGGGTTCAATAGGCGTTGAAAGGCCATGGTTTCAGGCCGCCTCGAGGTACTGAACGAAGCGAGCCAGCCCCGGCATGGGGCTGGCTCGGATGACGGGAAAGTGACTCAAGTCAGGGATTCCCGACCCACCAGGTCGGGATTGACCTCGTCAGGCTCAGGCCTGGGCGCGCGGCAGCTTGAGGAAGCGCACGTTGGAAATGTGCTGGAGGATGCGCACCACCTGGCAGCTGTAGCCGAACTCGTTGTCGTACCAGACGTAGAGGACCGCCTGCTTACCGTTGGCAATGGTCGCCTTGGCATCGACGATACCCGCATGACGGTTGCCGACAAAATCCGACGACACCACCTCGGGCGAATCGACATAGTCGATCTGCTTCTGGTAGGAGGAGTCGATCGACATGCGACGCAGATAGTCGTTGAGCGACACGGCGTCGGTCTCGCGGCCCAGGGTCAGGTTGAGGATGGCCATGGAGACGTTGGGGATCGGTACTCGGATGGCATTGCCGGTGAGCTTGCCGGAGAGCTCGGGCAGGGCCTTGGCCACGGCCTTGGCGGCACCGGTTTCGGTCAGCACCATGTTGAGCGGCGCACTGCGGCCGCGACGATCGCCCTTGTGGTAGTTGTCGATCAGGTTCTGATCGTTGGTATAGGCGTGTACCGTCTCGACGTGGCCGGTTTCGATACCGTACTCGTCGTTGAGCACCTTGAGCACCGGCACGATGGCGTTGGTGGTACAGGAGGCCGCCGAGAGGATGGTATCGTCCTCGGCGATATCGCCATGGTTGATGCCGAATACGATGTTCTTGATATCGCCCTTGCCCGGCGCGGTGAGCAGCGCCTTGGACACGCCCTTGCACTCCAGGTGCTGGCCCAGGCCCGCCTCGTCGCGCCAGATACCGGTGTTATCGACCACCACGGCATTGTCGATACCATAAGCGGTATAGTCGATGTCGCTCGGCTTGTCGGCGTAGATCACCTGGATCATGTTGCCGTTGGCGGTGATGGTACGCGCCTCGTAGTCGACGCTGATGGTACCGTCGAAGGGCCCGTGGACGGAATCGCGACGCAGCAGGCTGGCGCGCTTTTCCAGGTCCTTGGCGATGTCGCCCCGGCCACGCACGACGATAGCGCGCAGGCGCAGCAGGTTGCCGCCGCCAGCCTTCTCCACCAACACGCGCGCCAGCAGGCGACCGATGCGGCCAAAGCCGTAGAGCACTACGTCCTTGGGCTGGCCGTTGTTGCCGTCGGCATCATGAGCGTCGACGATCTCGGCGAGTTCTTCGCGCAGGAAGGCCTTGGCGTCACCACCGCCACGCTTCTTGAAGGCCACGCCCAGCTTACCCACGTCGACGTGGGCAGGCCCGAGATTGAGTTCGGTCATGGCCTGGACAAGCGGCAGGGTATCCTGCACCGAGAGTTCGGTGCCCTCAACCTTCCTGACGAAACGATGGTCCTTCAGGATACGGATCACCGAGCGATTGAACAGCGAGCGCCCGTAGAGGGTGGTGACCACGTTGTTGTGGCGGTAAAGGCTGCCGATTAGCGGAATCATCTGCTCGGCCAGTGCCTGGTTGTCGTGCCACTCCTGAAAAACGGTCTCGAGGGGTTGCTGACTCACGTGAAGCCTCTCTGGTAATCGAAAATTCAGGCTCATTATCCCGTTCGCGTTTCGGTGGGGCAATCGAAGGATGGTCGCAGGCGCTGTAGGGGGATTACAGGAATCGCGGCTTGACTACAAGCGTCGCATAGGGCTGGTATGATTCCTCTTTGTTCAAGCCGCTGCTCCCAGCCTGGCATTGCGAACGGCCTGTACGGCCAGCACACACGACTCCAGAAGCGTCCCGACGACATCATGCAATCATTCTCGCCGCTCGATCCGCCCCGCCCCACGGGAACTCGCGAAACCCTCTACTGGCAGACTCCGCCCGGCAGTGCGGCCGCCCTGGCCCTGGCCCACCTGGCCGACGATGCGCCGCTGCTGGTCATCACTCCCGACACCGCCAGCGCACAGCGCCTCGAGAACGATCTACATTTCTATGCCAACGTTCCCGTGCTGCCCTTTCCCGACTGGGAGACGCTGCCCTACGATAGCTTCTCGCCACACCAGGACATCATCTCGGCTCGCCTGCGCACCCTGCGTCGGCTCCAGGATGGCGAGCACGGCATCGTACTGGTGCCGATCAACACTCTGATGCAGCGGCTGCCTCCGGCGGAGTACATTGCCGGCCGGGTACTCACTCTTGAAGTGGGCATGCGGCTGGATCGCGAAGGGTTTCGCGAGAGCCTGTCACGTGCCGGCTACCGCGCCGTGGAGACGGTCTACGAGCCGGGCGAGTACGCGCTGCGTGGCGCCCTGATCGATCTCTACCCCATGGGTAGTGAAAGCCCGCTACGTATCGATCTGTTCGACGACGAGATCGATACCCTGCGTTGCTTCGACCCCGACACCCAACGCAGCCAGGACAAGGTCGAACGGGTGGAGCTGCTGCCGGCGCACGAGTATTCGCTCTCGCGCAGTGCCATTGCCTGCTTCCGTGAAGGCTTCGAGACCCTGTTCGACGTCGATCCACGCCAGTGCCCCTTATATGTCGACGCCTTGAAGGGCATACCCTCCCCCGGCCTGGAACAATATCTGCCGCTGTTCTTCGAGCAGACGGCTACGCTGTTCGACCACCTGGCCGAGGGCACCCGGGTGGCACTCCTCCCCGAGGCCTTCGCCGCCGCCGAACACCATTGGCAAGCCATCGAGAGCCGCTATGAGAATCTCGGTGTCGATCCCACCCGGCCACTGCTGCCACCCCACCGGGCCTTCATTCCCGTCGCCGAGGTATTCGCCGCCATCAAGCGCCACCCACGCGTGGAGCTGACCGCCGACCGCGAGCATCCTCATGCCCTCGAGACGGCTTCCCGCCCCCTGCCGGAGGTGGCCGTCAATGCCCGTGCCAAGCAGCCGCTGGCCGCACTACGGGGCTTCCTGGACGAGTATGGCAACACACGCGTGCTGTTCGTTGCCGAATCGCGTGGCCGCCGCGAGGCGCTGGAAGAAACCCTGGCGCCGCTGCACCTGGAACTCCCCCATACCGAGGGTTTCGATGCCTTTCGCCAGAGCGACTCGCGTCTGGCCATCACCGAGGGCGAAGTCGGCACCGGGCTATGGCTACAGCAGCCTGACATTGCCGTGATCACCGAAACAGAGCTATTCGGCGACGTCGTGCGCCAGAGCCGTCGCCGCGAGAAGGCGACCGACATGGGCGAATTGGCCATTCGCCACCTGGCCGAGCTGCGCCCGGGTGCCCCGGTGGTGCACCAGACCCACGGCGTCGGCCGCTACCGTGGTCTGGAACGCCTGGAGGCCGGCGGCCAGGCCGCGGAGTTCGTCGCACTCGAGTACGCCGACGGCGCCAAGCTCTATGTCCCGGTGGACAACCTACACCTCATTTCGCGCTACGCCGGCGCCGATGACGAGCTCGCTCCGCTACATCGCCTGGGCTCGGAGCAGTGGGACAAGGCACGCCGCAAGGCGGCCGAGAAGATCCGCGACACGGCCGCCGAGCTGCTCGATGTCTACGCTCGTCGTGAGGCCCGCGAAGGCTTTGCCTGCGCCCCGCCCGACGAGGAGTATGCCCGCTTCGCCGCCAGCTTCCCATTCGAGGAAACGCCCGACCAGCGTGCCGCCATCGCCGCGGTGATCGGCGACATGACCGCACCCAGGCCGATGGATCGCGTGGTATGCGGCGATGTCGGCTTCGGCAAGACCGAGGTCGCCATGCGCGCCGCCTTCCTCGCCGTGCACTCGGAGCGCCAAGTGGTGGTACTGGTACCGACCACCCTGCTCGCCGCCAGCATTACGAGAACTTCCGCGACCGCTTCGCCGATACGGCGGTACAGATCGAGCTGGTCTCGCGCTTCACTGCCGGCAAGGGTCAGGCGGCCGCGCTCAAGCGCATCGAGAACGGTCAGGCCGACATCGTGATCGGCACTCACAAGCTGCTGTCGAAATCGATGAAGCTGCCCAACATGGGCCTGTTGATCATCGACGAGGAGCACCGCTTCGGCGTAGGCCAGAAGGAGCGCCTCAAGGAGCTGCGCGCCGAGGTCGACATCCTGACTCTCACCGCCACGCCGATCCCACGTACGCTCAACATGGCCATGAGCGGCATTCGCGACCTGTCGATCATCGCCACGCCGCCGGCACGCCGCCTGTCGGTGAAGACCTTCGTGCAGCAGCGCGACGAGTCGATCATCAAGGAGGCGATCCTGCGCGAGATCCTGCGCGGCGGCCAGGTCTACTACCTGCACAACGAGGTCAGGACCATCGAGACCGCCGCCGAGGCCCTCCGCACGCTGGTACCCGAGGCGCGCGTCGCGGTGGCCCACGGCCAGCTTCCCGAGCGCGCCCTAGAGCGGGTGATGTCGGACTTCTACCACAAGCGCTACAACGTGCTGGTTTGCTCGACCATCATCGAGACCGGGATCGACGTACCCAGCGCCAACACCATCGTCATCGAGCGCGCCGACAAGTTTGGCCTGGCCCAGTTGCACCAGTTGCGCGGTCGCGTGGGCAGGAGCCACCACCAGGCCTATGCCTACCTGCTCGCCCCGCCACCACGGGCCATGACCAAGGATGCCGTCAAGCGCTTGGAGGCGATCGGCGCCGCCGAAGACCTCGGCGCAGGCTTCACCCTGGCCAGCCACGACATGGAGATCCGCGGTGCCGGCGAGCTGCTAGGCGAGGAGCAGAGCGGCCAGATGGAAGCCATTGGCTATACCCTCTACATGGAGATGCTCGATCGCGCCGTAGCCGCGATCCGGGCGGGCAAGACGCCCAACATCGAGACACCACTGAGCGATGGCGTCGAGATCAGCCTCAACCTGCCGGCCCTGATACCCGACGACTACCTGCCCGACGTGCAGCAGCGCCTGGTGATGTATAAGCGCATCGCGAGCGCCGCCGACGAGGCCGAACTCAAGGAACTGCAAGTGGAGATGATCGACCGATTCGGGCTGCTGCCGGCGGCGGTCAAGACCCTGATGCGCCAGACCCGCCTGCGCCAGCGTGCCGAACGCCTGGGCATCGCGCGCCTGGAGGCCGGCACCCAGCGCGGCCGGGTTATCTTCGGCGGCCAGACACGGGTCGACCCGCTGACGCTGGTCAAGATGATCCAGGCCGAGCCGCAGCGCTATCGGCTCGACGGCGCCGACACCCTGCGCTTCGAAGCGGACATGGAAAGAGAGGAGGCCCGCTTCCAGGCCGTCGAGCAACTGCTGGATGCGCTCAACCGCAAGGCCCAGGCCGCCTGAAAGGACAAGGCGGCCTCCTTCGTCACTGTGGTGGGACTCCCGCTAGTGGCGGGAACGCTATACTATGCGCAAGTGTCTTATCGCAGCCTCGACACGAACCCCGACGCCGCCTCGCACCGGCAGGCGTATGACCGTCGCCAAGCGGCCCTTGCCTCTGCGTGAGGCATGCCGCTCAGCGACCTTATGACGAGATCATGACGTTGATGAAGAATCCGACATTGCCCAGGCGCATCGGTCTTGGCGCTGCCCTGTTCGGTATCGCAGCCCTGCTGGCAACGACGACCCTTGCCGAGGAGGGCTCCGATCGTCCCCAAGAACTGCCCAGGGGCCATTACCATTTGCCCGATGAGGGCAACGTGATCGGCGAGGCCTACACGGTCGTCGTCGAAGAGGGAGAAACCCTGCTCGACATTGGCCGTCGCCACAATGCCGGTTATGAAGAGATGCGCATGGCGAACCCAGACGTGAGCCTGTGGGCACCTCGTCCCGGTACCGAAGTGGTGATCCCGGCCCAGCACATCCTGCCGGACGCCCACGTGAGGGCATCGTGGTCAATCTTTCAGAGATGCGCCTGTACTACTACTCCCAGCCCGGCATCGTCGAAACCTACCCCATCAGCATCGGTCGTGATGGTTTTGCCACTCCAATGGGCGTGACCCGCACCACCGTCAAGGTAAAAGACCCCACTGGTCACCGCCGCGCTCCATGCGTGAGGAAGCAGCCGCCCGTGGCGAACCGCCTCCCGCCGTGGTGCCACCGGGTCCCGACAACCCCTTGGGCCGGCATGCCATCCTGCTCGGCCTGCCGAGCTATCTGATCCATGGCACCAACCGCCCCGACGGTGTCGGCATGCGTGCTAGCCGCGGCTGTATCCGCATGTTCCCGGAGGATATCGAGTCCCTCTACGAGCGCGTGCCGAGCGGCACTCAGGTCAACCTCATCGACCAGCCGTTCAAGGTCGCCTGGTCGGCGGACGGTGTACTTTACGCTCAGTCCTTCCCCATGCTGGAGGAGAACGAGGGTACCTTCGAGCCGATTCTCAATGCCATGGAAGTGGTGGCCAACGCCTTTGGCGAGGAGCGCCCGCCTATCGACTATGCTCAACTGCGCCGCGTGGTGGAAAACCCCGATGGCCGCCTGGTCTCCCTGCTGCAGGCCGCCGAAGAGGAGCCGGCTCCCGCTACCGACACCCGCGAAGAGGAACTCAACGACGGGCTGTTCTCCGAGATCGAGGTCAGCCAGATCTCAGGCCTGTTCACCGAGCTCGAGGCCTACCGTCGCTAACGCCTCCATCGGGAAGCGACGAAACGACGTGCTGGAGCCTGTACCGAAACAAGAAAACCCCGCCTAGGCGGGGTTTTCTCATTGCAGAACCGCCATCGCCCGAGGGCGATGCGGCGCTCAGCAGAATTACTTCTGCATGGAGCGCTGGAACATGCGGTTCATTTCCTCGCGGTTCTGCTCGGACATCTGCAGAGCCGCCTGGGCGTCACGCTGAGCCTGGTTGGCGGTGTTCTGAGCCTGAGTGGCGATGCTGCGAGCTTCTGCAGCGTCGGCCTGAGCAGCTTCAGCAGTCTGGCGGACTTCGTCCAGAGCAGCATTGCTTGCACAACCAGCCAGGATGGCCAGAGAAGCAGCAGCGGCGGTCAGCTTCAGGGTGGTCTTCAGAGTCATGATGTTCTCCTTGAGTCTTCCTTGGTACTGCACAGTTAGTACAGCGGCGTTAATGATGCCTGAGATCCAGGCTCCCCTGCTCAATGCAGGACTTCTTGCAGCGACTGCTGCCAAGCACAGGAGTCAAACGCTGTTTTATAATACCCTACGGCGCTTGTCCATAGCTCGAAACGTCCCTTGCGTATCTTGAGCCTAGCGGATGACGACGCGAGTGCCAATGTCGATTAGCTCAGAGAGCCTTTCGATCTGCTCGTCGGTCACCGCCACGCAACCCTGAGTCCAGTGATAGCTAGCATGAACCTCCGGGTCCCCCTACCGACCCCGTGGATACCGATGAAGCCTCCCAGCACGGTCTGCTGGGGCGGATAACCATGGTGCCGATAGTAGGCGAAATAATCTGCGTAATCCTGCTCCGTGTAAAGCCCTGATTCCAACGCCATGCGTGCATGAGATGGCGTAGGATAATCCAGACCGATGAAAATGTGCCAATCGCTCTCCCAATTGAAGCGATTGACGCGAAACTCCCCTTCGGCGTCACGTTACCACCCCGGGTGCGCATGATGCTCGCCCCCGACCGCCCCAGCGAAATGGGAGCGAAGCGCTCGAGCAGCAGGTTGCCGCGATAGATGCTCAGTGCCGACTCGCGATCGTCGACGAGAATCCACGTTTCGCCAGCATGACGCGGCACATGGGCGCGCGCCAGCAGGGTTTCGATCAAGTTGGCATGTGCTTCACGCCCCATCATCAGAGTGAAGGGTGCCAGCAAGGCTAGCTGACCAAAGCGACGGCGGGAAACGGATCTCATCGGCTCCTCATGCGGGTTGGTCGATGCGCGACTAAGCGTCTTATAACGCATCGGCCGACGACTGTCAGTTCACTTAACGTAACCGAGCCTGAGCGACCAGCTCATGGTGGAAGCGAGGCTCCCGCTCCAGGCCGCACTCAACTTCATCGCTCAAACTGCTTGCGCACCAGTCTCTTGTGCCACCTTACAAAAAACCACACAGGCCAGCATGAGATCGCGCCCCTGCCGCTGCATGAAAAGGGCCTCCGGCGGGCTGCCGCAAAGGCATGGGCGGTCGCTCCGATGGTTGGGCGTCGGCCATACAGCCTAGGGACTCTCTCTAGGGCTCCTCGCCAGGACTCTCTCCTAGGCGCTCTCTCTGGTACTAGCACTAGGCTTTAGGCTCCACGGTAAAAATGCTCTGCAGCTTGTCCTTCTTGCCGTAGATGTGAACCGTAGTCTCGTCGAAAGGAAAGTGGTCGCGATACTGGCTGTGGTTGTTGAAGCGCGGCTTGTGGGCATTGATCATCGCCGCGGCAAGACGCTCGCGGTTGGCGTGGCCCGCCAGGCCGACGGAGTACCAGAGCTCCTCGCCCGGCTGCAGGAAGGCATGCCATTTGTCACAATCAGGATGATGCTCCAGCCCATAGCGCGCACTGCGATGCTCACCGACGTAGAGCAGCTCCTGCACCTCCATCTCATTGGTCTCGGGATCGCGTGCGCGCGATAGACGCAGAAGATTCCCGATTCGTCCGGAGCCTCACGCAATTGATCCTGCGTCCAGTAGCCCAGCATCTTGGGGAGAGCAGCTGATCCGACATGGGACCTCCTCAATAATCTTCCAGTCGTTGCATGTCGCGAGCGATACGACGTACCTCGGCTTCATGGCCACCGAGAGCGCTTCGAAGAAAGCTCTCTCGTCGCTGCCACCGGCCAGGTCGGCGCGATGCGCATAGAGGTCCTGAAGAGTCCTGTGCGCAGTCAGCGCAGTGGCCAGCACGCTCTGTACACTTTCACCATCGACGTCTTTCGGCAAACGTTCAAGTACCGGAGCATGTGGGAAGTCATTGGGGTCGTCGAACCAGGCATCGAGCACGTTGCGATGGTCGGTGCCGTCATCGAGATAGCCGACCAGGTCGGCTTCGAGCTTGCGCTCATGTTCGGCCAAGTAGTGCAGCGCCATCCTGACCCGCTCATCACTTCCCTCGGCGGCCAGCCGGGTATACTTGTCCGCCAGGCGGGCATGGTAATCCGCCGCCCAACTCACCAGCTCCTTGATTTGACGAAAGCGCATGCGAGCCCCCTTCGAGTGTCGCTCGGCCAGCCTTGACGACCGGCTCTTGCTTTCATCCTAGCCAAAGCCCGCTTCTGACGTTTGACTTACGTCAAGCGATGGTTACCTGCGGTGCCATCAAGGTGCGGTAGAGTAAAGCGTTGCGAGCGGTGGCGGCTACCATTCCTCACTGGTTTCGCGTAGCGAGGCTATCTCACGCTTGGCCTCCTGCAGGCAGGCTCGCAGCTCGTCTCCCAGCGCCGCACTGCTGCCCACCGCGATGAGCCCTGCATGGGCAGCGCTGCGGCGACGTGCCGCTCCAGTGCTGTCATGCAGCGCCTCGATGCGCTGAAGCAGCCAGCCAGCCAACTCTCCGGCCGTGCCGCGAGCTCTCGCAGGCGATGGAGTTCGGCGATGCCCGCCCCTTCGCTGCCAAGCAGTTCCCGCCAGTCGTGCCGCGCCAGCCGTGCGTGCTCTGTCACCTCGCGTAGCAACGACTCTAGTGCCAGCTCGGTCAAAGCCAGCGCCGCTTCCTCGCTCGCCATGCGCCGGGCTTCGGCATGCTCGTCGTCGCCGGAAGCGACATCCAGCATCAGCTCGGCCTGGTAGAGCAGCTGGTTGGTACGGGCTCGCGGATTCACTTTTGCTTGTCCTCCACCTGCACCTGCCGTTCTCGAAGACCGCTCGCCAGCCGTCGCCTTGCCCTCGTCCTCGGTCATGACGAACTGCTCTTTGCTCTTGCGCGAATAGCGGATCTGCGCCGGACGCCCCTCGGAGTCCTCACTGGGCGCATCGAGCAGGTAGCGGTACTTCTCCGGCAGCTCCCCGGCGTGGGCCTTCAGTTCCCGCACCAGAGGCGGCCGCGTCTCGCGATTGCGCGGAAACTTGCTGGCAGCCAGGAACAGGCCGCTGGCACCGTCGCGCAGCACGTAATGATCGTCGACCTTCTGACAGGCTAGCTCGGGCATCGGGATGGGATCCATCTTCGGCGGTGCGACCTCGCCGCTGCGCAGCAGCTTGCGCGTGTTCTTGCACGCCTCGTTGGTGCAGCCGAAGTACTTGCCGAAACGCCCCGACTTGAGCTGCATCTCACTGCCGCACTTGTCGCATTCGATCGTGGGGCCTTCGTAGCCCTTGATGCGGAACCTGCCCTGTTCGACCTCGTAGCCATCGCAGTCAGGGCTGTTGCCGCAGATGTGCAGCTTGCGGTTCTCGTCGATCAGGTAGCTGTCCATCGCCGTGCCGCACTTGGCACAGCGATGCTTGGCGCGCAGGGCCTGGGTCTCGGCCTCCTCGTCAGCGTCGGCGGGTACCGCTTCGTCGCCTGGCAGCAGGTCGATGGTGGTCTTGCAGCGCTCCTTGGGTGGCAGGTTGTAGCCGGAGCAGCCCAGGAACACCCCAGTCGAAGCCGTGCGGATCTGCATCTTGCGACCGCAGGTAGGGCAATCGATATCGGTGGGTACCGGCTGATTGGGGCGCATGCCCTCCTCGCTCTCGGCCGACTCCAACTCCTCGCGGAATTCGGCATAGAACGCATCGAGCAGCTCGCGCCAGTTGCGCTCACCCTCGGCTACCTCGTCGAGGCTGTCTTCCATGCGTGCGGTGAAGGAGTAGTCCATCAGGTCGGGGAAGGACTCCTTGAGCCGCTCGGTGACGATGTCACCGAGTTTTTCGGCATAGAAGCGCCGATTCTCCAACTTGACGTAGCCACGATCCTGGATGGTGGAAATGATCGAGGCATAGGTGGAAGGGCGACCGATCCCGCGCTTCTCCAGTTCCTTGACCAGGCTCGCCTCGGTGTAGCGAGCCGGCGGCTTGGTGAAGTGCTGCTGCGGGTCGAGCGCCTCGAGCCGCATTGGCGTGCCCTCGGCGAGATCCGGCAGGGCCTGGTCCTCGTTTTTGCCAGCCGGCTTCAGCACCCGGGTGTAACCATCGAACTTGAGCACCCGCCCCTTGGCCTTGAGCTCGTAGCCGTCGGCCTCCACCGTCAGTGTGCTGGAGAGGTATTCGGCCGGCGTCATCTGACAGGCCACGAACTGCCGCCAGATCAGGTCATAGAGGCGCTCGGCGTCGCGCTCCATTCCAGCCAGGTCGGTGGCACGACGATTGACGTCGGAGGGACGGATCGCCTCATGCGCCTCCTGGGCCCCCTCCTTGCTCGAATAGCGGTTGGGCGACTCGGGCAGGTAACGCTTGCCGTACTCCTGCTCGATATGCTCGCGGGCCATGGCCACCGCATCCTGCGACAGGTTGGTGGAGTCGGTACGCATGTAGGTGATATAGCCCGCCTCGTAGAGACGCTGGGCCAGGGTCATGGTCTTCTTCACCGAGAAGCCCAGGCGACCGCTGGCGGCCTGCTGCAGGGTCGAGGTGATGAAGGGAGCGCCCGGCTTCGAACGCGTCGGCTTGTCTTCCCGGGCAGTGATGGCAAGCGATGCCTGGCGCAACGCGGCGATACGCTCGAGGGTTTCGGCTTCCGAGGTGGGCCGAAATGCCTTGCCGTCCTGGCGTACCAGTTCGAAGCGTACCGGTTCGCCCTCGCTCGATACGAGGTCGGCATGCACATCCCAGAACTCCTCGGGCACGAAGGCGCGAATCTCGCGCTCGCGCTCGACGATGAGCCGTACCGCCACCGACTGCACACGGCCGGCAGAGAGCCCGCGGGCGATCTTGGCCCACAGCAGCGGCGACAGCATGAAGCCTACCACCCGGTCGAGGAAGCGCCTTGCCTGCTGCGCCTCGACGCGAGGAATGTTGAGCGTGCCGGGCTCCTTGAACGCCTCCTTGATCGCATTCTTGGTGATCTCATTGAACACCACGCGACGATAGCGCTCGTCCTCGCCACCGATGGTCTCCTTGAGGTGCCAGGCGATCGCCTCCCCTTCGCGGTCAAGGTCGGTCGCGAGATAGACGGCATCGGCCTTCTCGGCGAGCTTTTGCAGCTCGGCCACCACTTTCTCCTTGCCGGGCAGAATTTCGTAGTGGGCTCTCCAGCCGTGCTCCGGATCGATTCCCATGCGCCGGATGAGCTGTTCCTTGGCCTTCTGCTTCTTGTACTCGGCTTTTTCTTCCGGCGACATCTTGCGGGTCGCCGCCGCCTGGCGTGCGCGCTCCTTGGGGTCGGAGGCTGCCTTGCCCGAGCCACTCGTCGGCAGGTCGCGAATGTGACCCACGCTCGACTTCACGATGAAGTCGTTGCCGAGATATTTGTTGATCGTCTTGGCCTTGGCCGGCGACTCGACGATGACCAATGACTTGCCCATAGTGCTCCACATTCTGCACGGCGAGGTTCTTGGGCCCCACCTGACGGTTCCGGCCCGCCCTGAATTAGCGGCGAACGCTCCTCGCGGGGTGAAAAATCCGCTTACCCTACCCCAGCAACCCGTTTCGCGCCAGTCGCTTCCATCATGGCGGGAGTAAAGCAGCAATGTGAAAGTAGCATCAAGTCATCCATACCGCGGTAGCTGACATGACGCTTGTCCAAAAAGCGCAGCGCCCCTGCCGTAAACGTCAGAGGCGCTGAATTACCGCTATGGACTTTCGCTCAACGCTTGCGCGGCTTTCGGGTCGTCTCGCTCTTGGTGCCGGACTGGCTATCGACTTGCGATCTGGCAGCCGGCTTTCGCGCCTTCCTGGCTGACGCCTTCGCGCCGGCAGAGCGGCTGGCTCGATCGGGTTGCCCCACCTCGGGTTCTGCCTGGAACAGGCTCTCTACCTCGCTACGCGCCGCAACCTCAGCTCTGGCGCCTGTCGCCACCTCTTCGTGTAGATCGGCCAACGCCCGGCGGCGCTCCGCCGGGTCGACACGCTCCAATGCCTCGCCGAAGAGCGCCTGGATATGCTCATAGCGCTTGCGGGCATGCTCGGAGAGTTCACCGCTGGCCGCCAGGACATGCTCGATATGCTCCAGCGAAGCGCGGATCGTCTCGGCCCGCTCCCCCATTAGCAGTTGGGGAATCGCGCCCAGTGCCGCCTCGCGATCGAGCTTGAGAATAAAGAACTGCTCGCGCACCAGATGCTTGAAGTCAGAAAGGCTGCTGGCTGGCTCCAACTCGGCGCGCGAGGCGCGCAGACGCTTGAAGTTGCGCTCATCGGTCGTAGGGGCACCGCCCAGTACATAGATTACCGAGCGCATCACGGCCTCGTGGATGCCGCCCTCTGCCACGCTCTGGCGCAGCTCGTCCTGGCGCCGCTCGATAAAACGGCGATGCTCCGGCTCGCTGCCGGGCTGGCGGCGGTGGACATGGGCGTCGCCACCCAGACCGACCATGGCCTGCAGCAACGGCTGGCCATACACCGTCAGGAACGTGTGCTCGATGCTCTGATCGCGAATTTCGCGCCAAGTATCCAGACCACGGGATATCTGCTCCGACACGGCCCTCTCCATGGTGCGCAGGAGGTTGTCCTCGGCCACCGGGTGGCGATCCTCGCGCACCCACTCGGCCAGCACCGGCAGCGGCACGGACAGGGGGTTTCGATCGGAAAGGAGCTTGTAGCCCAGCCGGATCGGATGCAGGCGGCGCATGAGGCGAGCCGCCTCTGGGGTGATCGTGGCCCGGATCCAGGGCTGCACGAACAGCCGATAGAGCCCCAGGTTGATTTCCGAGAGCCGCGCCACGGTGGCAAAACGCCTGTCGTCATCCTCGCGATGATGCAAGACGTCGCGGTTGAGCCCCTCGATGGAGCGCGCCTTGAACTCGAGCAGGTAGTCGCGCTCGAGCAGTTCGGCATCGTCACGCTCCTTGGCACTGGTCACCGTGGTCTCGTAGAGCCCCGGCGGCAGCACGTCGATGTAATCGATGTTGGCGGTGAATTCGGCATGCTCCTTGCGCGACACGCTGCTCGACACGAAGATGCCCAAGTGACCGGTGCTGTCGTGCACGCAGTAAACGATGGTCTGCTCGCTGGCAACGATGTCGTCGGTATCGCCGTAGAGATCCCTGACCCAGCCCAGCGCCTGGGGCGGCGGCGTGATGTCGTCGCCCTGGGAGCAGAACACCACCACCGGCGAGCGTACGTTGCGCAGGTCGATGCGACGACCGTCCGAAGTGACCAATTGTGCGGTGGAGAGCCGGTTGCCGACGAACAGGTTGTCGACGATGTACTGGATCTCCTCGCCGCCCAGCACCACGTGGCCGCCCCACCAGCGTTCAAAGTTGAGGTAGCGCTCGGCTTCGGTGTCGACGTTGGCATACAGCCGATACTGCTTGTCCCACCAGGTATTGGCCGGGTTCAGCCGCTCGAAGTTCTGTACCAGCAGGGCGCCATCGAACAGTCCATCGCCCAGGTCGCTGGCCAGGGTCGTCATCCAGCTGCCGCCGGTCATGCCGCCGGTATAGCGCATGGGCGCCTTGCCCCGCTCGCCGGCCCAGTAGGAGAGCGGCGCTCCGGCGATCAGGATCGGACCGAAGACTTCGGGCTCGAGCGAGGCTGCCATCATGATCTGCCAGCCTGCCTGGCAGTTGCCGACAACCATCGGCTTCTCGCAGGATTCCGGGTGGAGTTCGACCACACGACGCAGGAAGGCAATCTCCGCCTCGACCACGTCCTCCACCGTCTGACCGGGTTCGGGATAAGGCAGAAAACCGATGAAATAGCAGGGATGACCCGCTCTCAGGGCGATGCCGATCTCGCTGTCGGGCTTGAACCCACCGATGCCGGGCCCATGCCCGGCTCGCGGGTCGACGACCACGAAGGGGCGCGCCTGGAGATCGACCTCGACACCGGCCGGAGGCAGAATCCGCATTAGTTCATAGTTGACCGGCCGCGGCAGTTCGCGACCGTCCATCACCACCTCAGCATCGAAGCCCAACACGTTGGGCTTGGTCTTCTCGATGTGCTCGAGGTACTGGTTGCCGCGCTCGCGCATCACGTCCATGTACAGCACGCTACGTTCGACGGCGTCCCGCCAGTAATCGAAGGCGGCACGGCCGAAGCCGAATGGATCCAGGAAGCTGAGAACTTCTGTCGGGGGTGTCGGCAAGAGTGCGTTCATGCTCGGCTCCTGTTGTCTCCGCTATAGGGTTTCGACAGCGGAAGGAGAAAATATGCTGCGATGCAGCAAGCATAGTACGTCCTGCGCCATTGCAATGCAGCCGTTTTGTCGATTTTTTGTGAAGCGCTTACTCGCCCGCTCCGTTGCTGTCTTCGCTTACGCCAGTTGGGCGCCCATACCACTCCGCCAAGGCTCGACGCTCGCGGCGGCGGGCCTCCGCGCCGTCTCGCCCCCATACCAGCAGGCGCATCTCGGTCTTGCCCGCTTCCGGAGTGGGGCGGTCGAGCCTGACACCGGGCCCTCCACCCAATTGCCCGCCTCCTGGCAAGAGCAGGCGCCAACGCGCCTGCCCAGGCCGGCCCGGACCGTATCCCATGTGCCCCACCCGGGACGCCTGAGCCGTTCGCCCGCCACCAGACGAATCTGCTCCACCGCCAGGTCGAGCCCGCTCAGCACCTCGGCCAGGCCTTCATAACCCGTCAGTCCCGGGCGCATGCTAACGAAACCCAGCCGATTTTCGGCCAGCGAGAAACTCAACGTCGCCAGACCGACCAGCCCCAGGGAGCGAGCGCCCTGCACGGCGAGCTGTCCGAGGTAAGCGCGCTGCTCGGGGGTCAACCGTTCGCTCGGCGCCATGGCGAAAGTCGCTCCGAGCAGTTGATGCTCGACCAACGCCAGCGCCTGGCCGCGGCTGTCGGCCAGTACCGGCAGGTGCACGCGCAACGCCTGCTCCGACATCTCTCCCAGCGGCAGCCCCGCCTCGCGCATCAATTGGCGGGCGGCATCGTCATCGCACATGGCAGCGATAAGAGACTCGCGCGGTCCGATGAAAGCCAGTCCCGAACGCGAGCAGCAGCGTGCAAGGTGCCACTGCTCCTCGGCCGTCGCCTCGCCGGGATGCAGCGCATCGCAGCCCCACCGTCGGGCGCGTTCGACCAGGGCCTCGCCCATGGCACCGCCGCTGTCGTGCCAGGCTAGCTCCAGCTCGGTACAGGCCTGACCGGCACGCAGTGCCGCAAGGCCGCTGCCGGCGAGCATGACACCACGCCAGCGGCCCTGGCGCAGTACATCGTCATAGGCCCCATGCAAGGAGCGTGATTCTCCATCGGCCCCGCCGACATGACCCTGGCCGTCGGCGGTGATAGCATGAAAAGAGGTCTTCAACGGGCCTCCCTGCACCCTTCTTGCTTGCGGATTGATCGATGACGATGCCAAGGCTGCTGAACCGCCTGACTTTTCGCCAGCTACAGGTCTTCCAGGCCGTGCATGGCCAGCAGTCCTACTCGCGAGCCGCCGAATTGCTGGGCCTGACCCAGCCGGCAGTCAGCGCGCAGATCCGCCAGCTCGAGCAGGCCCTGGGCCAGCCATTGTTCAAGTACACCGGCAAGACCCTACACGTGCTGCCGGCGGCCGATGCGCTGGCGGCCTCGACCCAGGCCATCTTCGGCCAGGTCTCGCGCCTGCAAATGACGCTCTCCGACATGGACGGCACGATTTCGGGGGAGCTCAATCTGGCTGCCGTCTCGACGGCGCAGTACGTGGTGCCACACTTGATTGCCCGCTTCCGCGCCTACTACCCCAACGTTCAGGTACGCCTGCAGGTGTGCAATCGCAGCCAAGCGCTCGAGCGGCTTGCGGCTCGCCGCGACGACCTGGTGATCATGGCCATGGTCCCCGAAGATGACGACGAACTGGTTTTCATGCCGTTCCTCGAGAACGAACTGATTCCCATCGTCTGGCCCGGCCATCCGCTGCTCGAGGCCCATGCCCCCACGCTGGAGGACCTGGCCCGGCACTACCTATTGATGCGCGAATCGGGCTCGGGGGTCCGCACCGCTTTCGAGCAGCTCGCTGCCGAGCAGGACGTCGCCCTTCAGCATACCATGGAGCTGGGCACCAACGAGGCGATCAAGCAGGGCGTGATGGCACACCTGGGCGTGGCGGTACTGCCTCGGCTGGCCGTACGTCTGGAGCTGGGCGCGGGGCTGCTGGCCGAGCTGCCCCTGCCGGGCTTCCCCCTGCGCCGCTCATGGTGCACGGTCTATCCCGCGATCGCTTTCCCACCCCGGTGACCGAGCTGTTCCTGCGTTTCGTGCGCGAGCGGCTGGGCGAGATCGAAGCGCACTTCAAGGCGCCGCCACGGCCGATGCCCGACCACGGCGTGGTCTGCCTGCCCATTGCCCCGGGCTGAGTCCCACGCTAATTGCACGGGCTGCGTCCGCTGTGCCAGTCAGTCGCGGATATGGTAGATTACGGGCCTGCGACTATCGTATCAATGGCCTGCCATGTGGCCTGCTGCCGCCCGTAACGAGGCGCGCCGCGGCTTGGTTCTGGCAGCCGCCGAGTGGAGGGGCTCACACCCTATGAGCGACAACACCTCAAAACGCGTGCCTAGCGGCGCCAAGTTCCGCACTGAACACGGCTTCGCCGCCATCAAGGACGGTATCAAGCTGCAGCGCAGCCAGGTCGACGAGCGTCCGGAACCAGGGCGCAAGCCACACTGGCTGCGTGCGCAGATCCCTGGCGGCGGGCGTTTCGAGGCGGTGAAGCGCAACGTCAACGAGCATCGCCTGAGCACCGTGTGCGCCGAATCCCACTGCCCCAACATGGGCGAGTGCTGGAGCAACGGTACGGCGACCATCATGCTGATGGGCTCGGTATGCACCCGCGCCTGTCGTTTCTGTGCCGTAGACACCGGCAACCCGCGCGGCTGGCTGGACAGCGAGGAGCCGGCCAACACCGCCAAGTCGGTGGAGCTGATGGGGCTGCGCTACGTAGTGCTCACCTCGGTGGACCGCGACGACCTGGCCGACGGCGGAGCGACGCACTACGCCGAGTGCATCCGAGCGATCAAGGCGAATACGCCAGCCGTGGTGGTCGAGGCGCTCACGCCCGACTTCGACGGCGACCCGGCCGCCATCGAGCGAGTGGTCGACTCCGGCCTCGAGGTGTTTGCCCAGAACGTCGAGACGGTGGAGCGCCTCACCCATTACGTGCGCGATCCGCGCGCCGGCTACCGCAAGACTCTCGACGTGCTGGCCCATGCCAAGCGTCATCGCCCCGACGTGCTGACCAAGACCAGCCTGATGCTGGGGCTCGGCGAGACCGATGAGGAGATCCTCGCCACCTTCGACGACTTGCGCGCCATCGACGTGGACATCGTCACGCTCGGCCAATACCTGCGCCCCACGCGCAACCACCTGCCGGTGGAGCGCTGGGTCACGCCGGAAGAGTTCGAGCGTTATCGTCAGTTGGGTCTGGAAAAGGGCTTCATGGAAGTGGCTTCCGGGCCTCTGGTACGTTCCAGCTATCGCGCCGACCGAGTGTTCGAGAAGAACAACCTGGGCCTTGCCGCACCGGCCGAGGTACCGGGCCAGGCGCCTGACCCCAACCGAATCGAGGCAATCAACGTCGGCTGAGACAACATCGCCATTGGCGGGACAATGGCGCAGCATGCGAAAAGGCGACCCTTGCGGTCGCCTTTTCTCTGCGCTCAATCGACTCCCGCTTCTTTCACGGCAAGCGGCGCAAGCAATGCCGTCTCGGTCGAAGCCAGCTCACGTTTCAACTGCAGCGCCAGGCATTCGGCAAGCCGCAAGCCGACACGCTCGACGGCGAGCGGCTGGTCGACGAGATCGGCCAAACGCGTCATGGCCATGCCGGCATAGCCACAGGGATTGATACGCTGGAACGGTGCGAGGTCGCCATTCACGTTGAGGGCGACACCATGGAAACTGGCGCCACGGCGGATACGCAACCCCAGCGAGGCGATCTTGGCTTCACCGACATACACGCCAGGGGCATCGGGTCGGGCATGGGCCTCGATGCCGTACTCGGCAAGCAGCTCGATCACGGCACGCTCTAGCGCCGTGACCAGCTCGCGTACACCGATCCCGCAGCGGCGCACGTCGAGTAGCGGGTAAAGCACGACCTGCCCCGGACCGTGGTAGGTCACCTGTCCGCCACGATCGGTCTGCACCACGGGAATGTCGCCCGGCATCAGCAGGTGCTCAGGCTTCCCCGCTTGCCCCTGGGTGAATACCGGATCGTGCTCCACCAGCCAGAACTGATCCGGGGTGGCCTCATCGCGGCCGTCGGTCAGCTCACGCATGGCCTGCCAGACCGGCAAGTAGGGACGGCGCCCCAGGCATAGAAGTGCGATCGGCGCACTCGCGCCCCGTCGATCGGACATTACACCACCATATGTACGCGCCCAGTGGCCTTGAGCTCTTCGAACAGCGCCTTGAGCTGGACCTCGCCGGTGGCACGCAGCGTCAGCCGCACCGATTGGAAACGCGCGTTGCGACTCTCCACCACCTGGATACTGGAAGCATCGAAGCTGGCGTCATGGCGCAGCACCACCTGGCACACCATGGCGGTGAAATCCTCGGCGGCGTCCCCCACTACCTTGATGGGGTAATCGCACGGAAAGCTGATCGTCGGCGCCGACGCCGGGTCGCTTGTGGCGGTGGCCCGGCGCAGGTCGCGCAATTTGTCGTGTGACATGGTTCTCTTCAGGTCTCGAAAGCTATTTCCGAGTATTCTACTCAACTACTGACCGGCGACCAAGACACCGTCAGAACCAGCCGCCGATCAGGTTGCTGAAGAAGCGCCGTACCTGGTCGAACAGCCGCTTGAACAGACCGCCCTCCTCGATCGACTCGAGGGCCACCAGCGGCTGCTCGCCAACGATTTCGTCGCCAAGGCGTACCTCCAGGGTGCCCACACGATCGCCGAGACTGATCGGTGCGGTGAGGTCCTGGCGAATGTCCAGCCGCGCGCTGAGTTCCTGGTTGCGCGCCCGCGGCAGCGTCATGGCGACATCGCGATCGACGCCGACGCGCAGCTCGTTCTTCTCGCCACCCCAGATACGCGGGGTATTCAGTACCGCTCCTTGGTCGTAGAGCTTGAGGGTTTCATAGTAGCGGAAGCCGTAGCTGAGCAGTTTCTGGGTCTCCTGGGCACGCGCCTCCTCCGAACTGGTTCCCATGACTACCGAGATCAGGCGCATGTCGTCGCGCTTGGCGGATGCCACCAAGCCATAGCCGGCCTCGGTGGTCCAGCCTGTCTTGAGGCCATCCACGGTCGGGTCGCGCCACAGCAGGCGGTTGCGGTTGGGCTGGCGGATGTCGTTATAGGTGAAGTACTTCTCGGAGTAGACGGCGTAGTGCTCGGGATAGTCGTTGATGATGTACTGCGACAGGATTGCCATGTCCCGCGCGGAAGAGTACTGCTCGGGATGCGGCAGGCCAGTAGCGTTGGCGTAGTTCGTATTGTGCATGCCCAGGCGCGATGCATGCTGGTTCATCATGTCGGCGAAGGGCGCTTCGCCGCCCGCCAAGTGTTCGGCCACGGCGACACTGGCATCGTTGCCCGAGGCGATGATGATGCCATGCAGCAGATCACGGATAGAGACATCCGTATTGACTTCGATGAACATCTTGGACCCCACCGTACGCCAGGCGTTCTCGCTGATGCGCACCCTGTCGTCGAGGTTGATATTGCCGCGATTCAGTTCGCGCTCAACCAGATAGGCGGTCATCAGCTTGGTCAGGCTAGCCGGCGGCAGGCGCTCGTCGGCATTGTGCTCGACCAGCACTCTGCCGCTGTCGGCATCCATGAGAATCCAGGATTTCGCCGCGATCTGCGGCGGCGCCGGAATCATCGCCTGAGGCTGCGGCTGGGGCGTGGGTACCGCCTGGGCCAGAGCCTGGGAAACGACCAGTAGCAGGCCGAACAGCGACAACGGTAGAAGCCGCGCACGGAAATGGGAAAGCAGCACTCGCATGGGCATGGATCTCATCGCTACGTCGAGAAAGGTCAAGGGATATTGGCGCCGATCAATCGGCACCGTTGACGATAAAGGCCTGATCGAAACCGGCACGCCTGAGTTCGGCCCGAACGGGCTCGACCTGTCCGGCATGCGCCAGCGGGCCGACCTGGACCCGGTACATACCAGTTGCATCCGCCACCCGTACCGGGTGTGACAGCTCACGCTCGAGGCGGGCCTTGAGCGCTCGTGCGTTGTCGGCCGATCCCAACGCGGCGATCTGCAGGTAGATTGGCAGGCCGTCACCACCTTCGCCGCGGCTGGCGGCACCGGCATCAGTGGCGCCGCTGCCGGAAGTCGAGGCGATGGTGTTGGAACTGTTGCTGGAACTGTTGTTGGGATTGGTGTTGGCGGTCGCAACGGGCCGTGGCGATGCTTGTGCCGGTGACGATGCCTGAGCCGCCGTTTGGACAGCAGGCGTAGCGCTCTGGTTCGCTCCGCCACCACCATTTTCGGCCAGCCACACCACAGGATCGATCGCTTCGACCTTTACCCTGCCGGTGCCACGTTCGAGGATATCGAGTCGCGCGGCAGCGGCATAGGAAAGATCGATCTCGCGGTCATTGTGAAACGGTCCGCGGTCGTTGACCCGCACGATCACCGAGCGGCCATTGTCCAGACTCGTGACACGTGCATAGGTAGGCAGCGGCAAAGAGCGGTGCGCCGCGCTCATCTTGTACATGTCGTAGATTTCGCCGTTGGACGTGGCGTAGCCGTGGAACTTCTCGCCGTACCACGAGGCGGTACCCTGCCGCGCATAGCCGCGCGCATCCGGCAGGACATGATAGGTCTTGCCCCACACCTCGTAGACGGGGCGGTTGCCACCACGGGAGGGCTCTTCCACGCGCGCACGGCATCGGGAATCTGGCTGACATCGGGCGGGTTTTCAGGATAAGCGTCACCGCTCATGGCATAACGACCGCCCCCTGTGGCCGGTGCCGCGGAGGACGCCCTTGGCGCATCGTCTCGCGCCGGGCCACTCGAACCGCTGCCGGCACAGCCAGCCAACAGCGCCGACACGACCAGCACCGCCCATGCTCCTTTCATGGCGAATCCTCCCGCTCCATAGCCACCGACGCTGACAGGGGAAGGGCTCGAGGTCGCGCGAATCCGCTATCGCTTCAGCCAGCTCGGTCACGGCCATGGCATAGAGATGGCTATGGTTGTAGCGAGTGATGACGTAGAAATTGTCGTGTCCGAGACGGTAACGCCAGGCGGTATCGTCCACTTCCAACGCCAGCGGAATCACCGGTGTCGCTTCATCCAGCGCCACCTTGGGTACGATCCCGACCCGCTCCAGTTCATCCAGCTTGGCGTAGGGCCGCTGCGTGCGGTTGAAGTCGATCGCCCCGGGCGGCGTATCAGGGCCCTCGGCCTCGGCATAGATGGGTTCGCCCGGGCGCCAGCCGTGCTCGGCGAAATAGTTACCGACGCTGCCGATGGCATCGACGGGATTGGTCCACAGGTCACGCTGCCCATCGCCATCGAAGTCCACCGCATAGGCCCGATAACTGGTGGGGATGAACTGCGGGTAGCCCATGGCACCGGCATAAGAGCCCTTGAGGCTGCCGGGCTCGACTTCCTGCTCATGGGTGATCTCGAGAAACGCCGCCAGCTCACCGCGAAAGAAATTGCCACGCACCGGGTGGTGGAACGCCAGCGTGGCCAGGGAGTCGATGACGCGATGACGCCCGGTGAAGCGACCATAACTGGTTTCGACGCCAATGATGGCGGCGATGATTTCGGGCGGCACGCCGTACTCGGCATGGGCTCGGATGAAGGCTTCCTCATGCGCTTCGATGAAGGCTACGCCGCGTGCGATGCGCTCGGGCTGCAGGAATATTTCGCGATACTCGTCCCAGCGCAGGCGGCGCTCCGCCGCGCCCGCCATGGCATCGAGCACCCCCTGCTGGAAAACGGCGTCGCCAAGTGCACTCTCCAGCCAGTCGCTTTCGATACCGCGTTCGCTGAGTTCCTCAAGCAACTGCCGGGCCCCCTCGTGCCGTGCTGGGGAAAAGTCCGCGGCATACACAGCCGGCGCCAACAACCCAAGAGTCAATGCCGCTGCCGCGGCGCCGGCCCCTTTCCACTTACTCAATGGCGTCATGCTTGTGCCACTCCTTGACTGGGACCCCTATCGTTCGAGCCCGCCCTAACAGCTATCGCGGCAGCAGCCGGCGGTGCCCATGAATGGACATGAGAATACCGAATCCCGCCAGCAAGGTCACGCTGGAGGTCCCGCCGTAGCTGACCAGCGGGAGAGGTACGCCAACCACTGGGAGTATGCCGCTGACCATGCCTACGTTGACGAAGACATAGATGAAGAAAGTCAGAATGATACTGCCGCCCAGCAGCCGCCCAAAGGTATCGTGCGCGACGGCGGCAAGCCATAACCCGCGCACGACGATCAACAGGTAAAGCAACAGCACGATCAGCATGCCCACCAGGCCGAACTCTTCACCGAGCACCGCGACGATGAAATCGGTATGGCGCTCGGGCAGGAACTCCAGCTGTGACTGGGTTCCCTGCAGCCAGCCCTTGCCCCACAGGCCGCCGCTACCGATGGCCGTGGTCGATTGAATGATGTTCCAGCCGGCGCCCAACGGGTCGCTCTCGGGGTTGAGGAAGGTCAGGACCCGCTGCCGCTGATAATTGTGCAGGTTCATCCACAGCAGCGGCAGCGCCGCTGCGGCAACGACGGAGAGGAAGGCAATGAAGCGCCAGGAAAGTCCCGCCAGCAGAACCACGAAAACACCGGCGCATCCCACTAACAGGGAAGTCCCCAGGTCCGGCTGCTTGGCGATCAACATCACGGGCAAACCGAGCAGCGCGGCACAGACCAGCAGGTCCTTCCAGCGCGGCGGCAGCTCGCGTCGACTGAGCCACGCCGCCAGCATCAGCGGCATGGCCAGTTTCATCAGTTCGGAGGGCTGAAAGCGAATCACCCCGGGGATCACCAGCCAGCGCTGAGCGCCCATGCCGACATCGCCGACCAGCTCGACCGCAATCAGCATCAACAGACCGACGCCATAGACCAGCGGTGCCCAGCGCATCAACGTGACAGGTGGCAGCTGCGCCAATACCACCATCACCAGGGCCGCAACCAGAAAGCGCGAGCCTTGCGCCAGGACGACCTCGATCCGCTGCCCGCTAGCGCTATAGAGCACGCCGAGGCCCGCCACCAGCAACATCAGCAGCAGTAGAAGCAGCCAGGGGTCTAGGTGGGTGCGTTCCCAGAGGCTCTTGCGCCGCGAGATACCGCTCTCCGGTGCACGTACCGGACGTGCCCGCAGCCCCTTGGTCAAGCCCATCAACCCCATTGCTCAGTTCCCCGCCACGGTGCTGTTGTCGTTCTCCATCGCCTCGCGTATCTCCTCGGCATCGGGAGCCTCCTCCTGCAACAGCCAGGCATCGGCCATCGCGCGTGCCAGATGCGCCGCATGGGTACTGCCGCCGCCGGCATTCTCCACGATCACCGAGACAGCGATCTGCGGGTCTTCCAACGGAGCGAAAGCCATGAACAGAGCATGGTCACGCAGCCGTTCGGCAAGCTCTTCGGCGTTATACTTCTGATCCTGTCCCAACGAGAAGACCTGGGCGGTACCGGACTTTCCGCCCATGCGATACTCGAGCCCCACCCCTGTGCGCCTGGCCGTTCCCTCGTGGCCGGTGAGTACTTTTTCCATGCCCGCGAACACCCGGTCCCACCACGCCTCGTTGCTGATGACGATGTCGTCAGGGGTATCCGGAAGATCCACCGGCACGTCTTCGTCGCCGATCCGCCGCGCCAGGCGCGGCTTTACCCATCGCCCCCGGTTGGCGAGAACCGCGGTGGCCGTTGCCAGCTGCAACGGCGTGACCTGCCAATATCCTTGACCGATGCCCACCGAGAGCGTTTCGCCAGGGTACCAGGGCTGATTGAAGCGAGCTCGCTTCCAGTCACGAGACGGCATCAATGCCCCGCTCTCGCCGAACACGTCGTGACCGACACGCTGACCGAAACCGAAGGCGCTCATCTGCTCATGCAGGCGGTCGATTCCCATCTCGTGGGCGAGCGAATAGTAGTAGGTATTGTTGGAAACAGCGATGGAGCGCTCCATATCGACCCGGCCATGTCCCCAGCGCAGCCAGTTGCGATAGCGCCGGCTGTCGTTGGGCAGTTGATAGAAGCCGGGGTCGTTGATCGTACGATCCGGGGTGATGACGCCCTCCACCAGGCCGGCAAGGGCGAGGAAGGGCTTGATGGTGGAACCCGGCGGATACTGGCCACGAATCGCACGATTGAACAGAGGCAGGTCGATGTCCTCCTGCAACGCACGATAGGAAGCGAAATCGATGCCGGTCACGAACTGGTTGCTGTCGAATCCAGGCGCCGACACCATGGCCAGGATCTCACCGGTCGCAGGAACGATGGCCACGATGGAGCCACGCCTGCCATCGAGCAGCTCGTAGGCCAGGTTCTGCAGCTCTCTGTCGAGGGTCAGGGTCAGGTTCTGGCCGGGCACCGGGTCGGTGCGGCCGAGTTCACGCAGCACCCTTCCCCGCGCATTGGTCTCCACTTGGCGCAACCCGGCCTCGCCATGCAACACGTCCTCATAGAAGCGCTCCACGCCGGTCTTGCCGATGAAATGAGTACCGGCATAGCGCCCCGGGTCGAGCGTCTTGATCTCTTCGGCATTGATGCGGCCGACATAGCCCAGGGCATGGGCCATGATTTGCGCATCCGGATAGTAGCGCAGCAGTTGGGCCTCGACCTCGACCCCGGGCAGGCGATGGCGGTTGACCGCCAGCCGCGCGATCTGCACCTCGTCGAGGTCGCTCATCAGCAGCGCGGGCTGGAACGGACGCTGGGGCTGGCGTGCGCGAATGCGAAAGCCTTCGGCCTCTTCGGGGGTCAGTTCCAGCAGCTCCTCTAGACGATCCAGAGTCGCATCGAGGTTGTCGACCCGCTCGCGGGTAAGGGTGAGGTTATAGGTGGGGCGATTCTCGGCCAGCAGTACGCCATTGCGGTCGTAGATCAGTCCCCGGGTCGGCGGCAACGGCTCCACCCGTACACGGTTCTTCTCGGAACGAGTGCTGTAGACTTCATGCTGGACTACCTGCAAATACACCAGCCGCCCCGCCAACAGGCCCGTCAAGAGCAGGATCGTCAATACGGCCAGAAACGCACGCACACGAAAGATGCGCAGTTCCTGTTCCGGATTCTTCAGGGTCTCACGGCGGTCGCGCATGCCGGAAATGGTCTCGACTCAGGGTTGTCGTAAAGCCGCCGTTCAGCGGTGGTAGGGGTGTCCCACCATCAGGGTCCAGGCGCGATAAAGCTGCTCGGCCAGGATCACCCTCACCAGCGGGTGAGGCAGGGTCAGCGGAGACAGCGACCAGCGCCGCTCGGCAGAGGCGGAAAGCTCCGGTGCCAGACCGTCCGGCCCGCCCACCAGCAGCACCACATCGCGACCTTCGAGGCGCCAGGCCTCGGCCTCCTGGGCTAGGCGCTCGGTACTCCAGGCCCGCCCCCCGACCTCGAGCGCGACCGTTAGCTCATCCCCTCGAAGCCGCTCACGTATACGCTTGGCCTCGAGCGCCACCGCCTTGGCCGTATCGGCATTCTTCCCGCGCTGACCGGGGGCGATCTCCTCGATTTCGAGGGAGAAGTCGCGCGGTAGACGCTTGCGGTACTCCTCGACACCTTCGTTGACCCACCCCGGCATGCGGGTGCCGACCGCCAGCAGGCGGATCTTCATGCGCCACCGTGCTCTTGCTGCTGTTCCGCATCGCTCGGCAGATCGGCCCACAGCCGTTCCAGGTCGTAGAGCTGGCGGGTTTCGGGGAGCATGACGTGAACGACCAGATCGCCCAGATCGACCAGGACCCAATCGGACCCCGCCTGCCCCTCCACACCCAGCGGCTGGATACCATTGGCCTTGGCCTGTTGGACCACGTTATCGGCCAGCGCGGCGACGTGGCGCGTGGAGGTGCCGCTGGCCACGACCATCAGGTCAGTCACACTGGTCAAGCGTGAGACGTCCAATAGCGCGACATCCTTGGCCTTGAGATCTTCCAATGCCTCTACCACCAGAGTCTTGAGCGAATCGTTCTGCATAGCCCCTCATCAACGGGAAGTCTTGGTCGCCGCCATTGTAGCCTCTTGGGCCGCCGCTGGCAGCGTTCAGCGATGCCGATATAGTGAGTTGGCCAGAATCCTCGCCTCGACGGCCTCGGGCACGAGAAAACGCACGCTGCGATCCGATGCGAGGCGCCGGCGAATCTCCGTTGCCGATATCGCCATTCGTGTCGGGAGCGCCAAGCGTAGCAGACGACCCGCGGGGCGCTGCATCAACGCGCCGGGGCTATCGACCTCACGCCCCTCGATCAGTTCAGCCAGAGCACGCGGCAACGCAGCTTCGAAGTCGGGCCGATCTATCACCACCAGATGAGCCAACTCGAAGAGACGCCATGGCGCATGCCATTCGGCCAAACGCAGGAAGGCGTCATGCCCAAGCGCCATGATCAGCCGGGCCTGGTCACCGTATTCCGCGCGCAGGCTAGCCAGGGTATCGGCACTGTACGACGGACCGTCACGCTCCAGCTCGCGTGGGTCGGCGACCAGGCCCGGCGTATCGCCGATACCCAACCGCAGCAGCGCCAGGCGCTCTTCGGGAGCAACACGAGGAGTATCGCGTAGCGGCGGCATCTTGGCGGGGATCATATGGACACGGTCCAGCGCCAGGATCTCGAGTAGCTCCAGGGCGCTGCGCAGGTGTCCAAGATGCACGGGATCGAAGGTACCGCCCAGCATTGCCACACGCGGCGGCTCCAGGGGAAGCGCCGCGCGACCGGCCGGTTGAGTGCGGGTCTGGTGCGCGGTCACTGCCGGACCTGGCCGTCGCCCAACACCACGTACTTGCGGGTAGTCAGCCCCTCGAGCCCGACCGGCCCGCGCGCGTGCAGCTTGTCGGTGGAAATGCCGATCTCGGCGCCCAGGCCGTATTCGAAGCCATCGGCGAAGCGGGTCGAGGCATTGACCATCACCGAGCTGGAATCGACTTCGGCCATGAAACGGCGCGCCAGCCCATAGTTCTCGGTGACGATGGCATCGGTATGGTGCGAACCATAGCGTTCGATGTGTTCGATGGCGGCGTCGATGCCGTCGACCACACGCAGCGCCAGCACCGGGGCCAGGTACTCGGCGTACCAGTCCTCCTCGCTGGCGGCGACGACACCTTCGAGAATGGCACGCGTCCGCTCACAGCCACGCAGCTCGACGCCATGCTCGGCATAAGCTGCGGCCAGCTTCGGCAGCAACTTCTTCGCCACCGGAGCATCGACGAGCAGGGTCTCCATGGTGTTGCAGGTGCCGTAACGGTGGGTCTTGGCGTTAACGGCGATCGCCAGCGCCTTCTCGGAGTCCGCCGTGGCATCGATATAGACGTGGCATACGCCGTCGAGATGCTTGATCACCGGCACCCGCGCCTCGCGCGAGATACGCTCGATCAAGGATTTGCCGCCACGCGGTATGATCACGTCGACGTACTCGGGCATGGCGATCAGCTGTCCCACCGCGGCACGGTCGGTGGTCGCCACGACCTGCACGGCGTCCTCCGGCAACCCGGCCTCGCGCAACCCCTCGCGAATGCAAGCGGCAATGGCGCTGTTGGAGTCGCGTGCCTCGGAGCCTCCGCGCAGGATGCAGGCATTGCCCGACTTCAGGCACAGGCTGGCGGCTTCAAGGGTCACATTGGGGCGCGATTCGTAGATGATGCCGATCACGCCGAGCGGTACCCGCATCTGCCCCACCTGGATGCCACTGGGGCGAAAGTGCATTCCCTCGATCTCGCCGACGGGATCGGGCAATGCCGCTACCTGCTGCAGCCCTTCCACCATGGCATCGAGTCGCGCATCGTTCAGCGCCAGCCGGTCCAGCAGCGCCGGCTCCAAGCCATTGTCGCGGCCACGTGCCAGATCAGCGGCATTGGCGGCGATGATATCGCTGCGGCGGGACTGGAGCTGATCGGCCATGGCCAGCAGGGCACGGTTCTTGTCACCGGTGACGGCACGCCGCATGTGGGTGGCAGCAGCACGTGCCGCCTGGCCCAGACGAATCATGTAGGCGGCGACATCGCCTACCTCGGCATCGGTGCGTGCGGGTTGAGAGGCGTGAACGGACATGCGAAAAGAAGTTCTCCTGGGCAGAGCGCCACTTGGCGCTGCGAACGTTATACTGGCGCGACACCACATCAGACTCCATAGTAAGGCACCATGCAGAGCAAGTACAAAGTCGGGCTGATGCGCCTGAATCTCTGGGCCGCGGCGCTACTGCTGATCGTGCTGGCATACCTTTCGGAACGGCTTTCCAGCGCGCTCTTGCTGGTGCTGGCAAGTGTCTGGCTGATGGTCACCGCGAGCCTGCTCGAGATGAGCCATCGGCGCCCTGCCACCGTGCCCTGGCAACTGCTGCCCAGCCTGCTGCTGGCGGGCCTGCTCGTCGCCGATCCCGAGCGCCATGCCCTGTGGCTATGGGTCTGGCCTGCCCTGCTGATGCTGCCCCAGCCCGGCTGGGTACTGGCCCTGACCTGCCTGTTGGCGGGGTTGACCTGGTGGCTGCTCGCCGACTTGCTGGGGATCGAGCAGACGCTGTTCTCCGGCCTGGTCCTGTTGCCGTTGATGCTGCTTGGCCTGGCACGCAACCGCCATCTGCTGCCGGCACGCTCCGCCGCGCGCCAGCGCGTTCGTCTGGTGCCGGGCTTGCCACTCTGGAGCGGCCAGCAGCTCATCACCGACCTGCGCCGCGAGCGAGCGCGCTGCCGACGCGAAGGCGTACACGGCGAACTGATGCTACTGCGCACCTCGAGAAGGCGACTCTGGCCGTTGGCGCAGGATCTGTGTCGCCTGACCCATGAGTTCGAAAACTGCTACCGCCTCGACCAGCGCACCCTGGCCACGCTGCTGCTGAGCCGCGACGACCAACAGGCACGCGAAAGGCGCCAGGCCCTGCTCAAGGGATTGCGCCCCAGCGCCAAGGTACGCTTCGCCTCGCTGAGCAGTCTCGGCTCGCTCGAGGAAATGGTAGAGCGCCTCGAGCACCAGCAACACGACATCCAGGTCGAGCCGGAGAGCGTGCATGGCTGACGACAACCGGAACCATGCGTTACGCCTCGTCGTTGCCTATGCCATCGCTACGTTGCTGCTGGGTGGCTATGCGATCTGGCGCTACCTGATGGGCGACTACCACCGCATTCTGTTACCCGCCTCTCTCGCCCTGGTCATGCTGGTTGCCTGCCTGATGCGCGTCTCGCGCGCCAGCCAGACGCGGCTGTCCGCCTACCTGGCGCTGATCGTCGGCTATTTGATGCTGGCCCTCGAACTGCCATGGCTGGACGAGACCGGCATCATGTGGCTGGGATTCGCCCCCCTGCTTACGGTGCTGCTGCTACCGCTTGCTTCCGCCATGCTGCTCAACCTGCTGCTGGCTCCGGTCTGGCTATTGCTCATCGACAACCGGCTGGATGTCCATCTGGCGCTGAGCTATATCGCCATGGCCCTGGTGGTCGCTCTGGTGCCTTGGGAACAGCGCCGCCAGCAAGCGCTGCTGGACGCCACCAACCCACGCGATCCCCACTGTAACGCCTTGGCCCGTGAAGCCCTGCATGAGCTGTTGGCCAGCGAGTACCAGCGCACGCAGTTCCTGGGACAGCCGTTCGCCGTGTTGACGCTGCACCTGCCTCAGTTGGAAATGGCCAGCGAGCAGTTCGGCAATAGAGCGCGCCAGTCGCTGCTCGATGCCCTGTGCCTGGCCATCAATCGTTGCTCGCGACGCCACGACTTCCTGGGGCGGCAGAGCGCCTCCACGTTCTGGCTGGTGCTGCCCGACACCAGCCAGAGCGGCGCCCAGATGGTACAACAGCGTATCGAGCAGGCGCTGGAAACCACGGTGCTGGTGGATACCGGACCGCTACGCGCCAGCGTGGCCCATTGTCAGCGCCTGCCGGGAGAGAGCTGGCCACGTTTCGAACAGCGCCTGCTGGCCATGACGCGGCACCTCAGCGAGTCGTGAAAAGAATGCTGGAACCGGGAGCTGGTAACCAAGGAGTCGATGCTTGAGCCTGACCGAGACCCTGCTGCAACTCGCCCCCTCTCCTCAGATGCTGCTCCTCATCGTGGGTGCCATCGCCCTGCTCGAGTCGCTGGCCCTGGTTGGCCTGCTGCTGCCCGGGGTGGTCCTGATCACAGCAGCAGCGTCGCTGGCCGGCCATCAGGACATGGCGGTTTCCTCGCTGCTGCTGGCAGCCTTCATCGGCGCCGTGCTGGGGGATGGCATCAGCTTCAGCCTGGGTTATACCCAACGCGAGCGGGTCACGCGGCTGTGGCCGTTGTCACGTCATCCCGAGTGGCTCGCACGCGGCGCACGCTTTTTCCAACGCTACGGCAGCCTCTCGGTCTTCTTTGGCCGCTTCGTCGGCCCGGTTCGCCCCGTGATTCCGCTTATTGCCGGCATGTTGCACATGTCCCCCGAGCCTTCTTGTGGGCCAACCTGGCCTCAGCGGCACTCTGGGCTCCGGCCTATGTTCTGCCGGGTTATCTGCTGGGCCAGACCTGGCAGCAGTTGCTCACGGTTCCTGCCGGGCTCGAGGCACTGCTGGTCACGCTGGCCATCGTGGTGGTGGGATTGGCAGTGGTGTTCTCGTGGCTGCGCCATCAGGTGAGTCGGGCCGGCCGCCTGTACCGTCTACTGGCGCGCGCCGCGCGCCGCTCCCCACTATTGCGCCGCGCATGGCTGAAACGCAGCTGGCGCAACGGAAGAGAGGTGCCTCTCGGCAGCTGGCTGCTGCTGATCTTCTCCCTCGGTGGGCTTTCGGGGCTGACCATCGCCGTCATCCGTCAACGTGGCCCCTTCCCCATCGACCTGCAGGTGCACGCGCTGTTCGACATCCTGGTCGTGCCGCTACTCCCTGAAGCGGGTCAACTCCTGGCGCGAATCGGGGACATGCTTGGCATCCTGGCCCTGGTCCTGCCCTGGGGAATCTGGCTGCTGGCCAGGCGGCACCTGGCCGCTTTCGCCCACATCGCTGCCGGGCTTGGCGGTATCGCGCTGCTCAATACCCTGGGCAAGGCACTGATCGGGCGGCCACGGCCGGATACACCGGATTACCTCACCGGCTCGCTGGCCTACCCTAGCGCCCATGCCTCCTCCGCCGTGGTGCTGTATGGTCTGGCCGCCGCCTTCGTCGCCCAGGAGCTGCCCCAGCACCGGCGCTTCTGGGCCTACTGGCTGGCCATCGCCCTGACACTGCCATGGCGCTGTCACGCTTGGTGGTTGGCGTGCATTGGCTGACCGACCTGCTGGGCGGAGGACTGCTGGGACTGGTGGTCTGCGCCCTGGTACGACTGGCCTGGCAGCGCCAGCCGCACCGTTCGCTGGCTCCCTGCCCCTGGCAGGCCCTGACCGTCGCCTCGCTGATGCTTCTCGCCGCGCGCGTGGCCTGGCTGCCACCGATCTAGCCCGTAAGCCGTGATGCGACTACCCAGCCGCCCAGCCGCAGGAACGGTTTTTCACTCATGGATTGGAGTCTATGGCTGATAGTTTTTGGCTAATAACTTATGGCTGATAGCTCCCGGCGAAGCCGGGTCAGCCCAGGGCCAGCCATATTCCCACGCCCACCATCAGCGTGCCGGCAATGCGATTGAGCAGTCTCACATTGCCGCTCTCGCCCAGCACGCGCCGCAGCCCCCGCCCACCGGCGGCATACAGCAGCAGACTCAGGAACTCGATGGTGAGGATTACCCCGATCAGCACTGTCAGTTGCCCGCCCAGCGGGCGCGATGCATCCAGGAAAGGCGGCAGCAGAGCAACGAAAAAGGCCCAGCCCTTGGGATTGGCAACCGCCGTCACAAAGCCCTGCAGCACCAGTTGGCCACGCGATGCCGGGGCCAGTTCGACGCTCTCGAGGGGGATCGCCATGCGCCCCGGGAGCGCCACATCATCACGCCGAGGTAGCCGAGATAGGCGCCGCCCACCCATTTGAACAGCGCGAACAGCTCGGGCTGGCGCAACATCAGCGTCGCCACGCCGGCACCGGCGGCAGTCGCCACCAGTCCTACGCCAACGAGTTCACCGGCCATCATCCATAACGTGCGCTTCACCCCCTGGGTCATGCCCAGCACCATGGACAAGGTCATGCACATGCCCGGAGTCAGGGAAACGAACAAAAACGTCGGCACGAAGACCGACAGCAGCGATAGCTTGATCATGAAAGAGTCTCGTCCTTAGGCACTCAATCTGTCAGGTTCCGATGACGAAAAGATGTCGGCTTAGGCCCGACGTCACTCCCCCCAGCGCGGCAAGAGCCGATGCTCGATGCCCAGCTGGTTGAGAATTCGGGCCACGATGAAGTCGACGAGATCCTCCACCCTCTCGGGCTTGTGGTAGAAACCGGGAGCTGCTGGCAGGATGACCGCGCCCATGCGGGTCAGATTCAACATATGCTCGAGATGGATGGCCGACAGCGGCGTCTCGCGCGGCACCAGAATCAGTTGGCGGCGCTCCTTGAGCGCCACGTCGGCGGCGCGCTCGATCAGGTTGTTGCTGGCACCGGTGGCCACTGCCGATAGCGTACCGGTGCTGCAGGGGCAGATCACCATGGCGGATGGCGCGCCCGAACCGGATGCCACCGGAGCCATCCAGTCCTCGCGCCCGAAGCAGCGAATCTGGCCGGGAGCGGCCCCGCTGCGCTCGGTAAGTGCCAGGGCCAACCGTTCGGGCCGCGCCGGCAGGGCAGTATCGGTTTCGGTCTCGATGACCAGGTGTGCGGCCTTGGAGATCATCACCCAAACTTCGTGCCTGGCAGCCACCAGCGCCTCGACCAGGCGCAGGCCGTACTGGGCGCCGGAGGCACCGGTGATCGCTACCGTGACCGGAGGGCGTAGCGCCTGCTCAGCCATGCGCCACCTCGAGCGCCGCCAGCAGCTTCTCGTGGATGCCGCCGAAGCCGCCGTTGGACATCACCACGATACGGTCGAGCGGTCGCGCCTCAGCCACCAGCGCCGCCACCAGCGCATCGATATCCTGTTCGAGCCGCGCCGGCACGGGGCTGGCCTCCACCACCGGGGCCAGCGACCAGTCAAGCCCCGGCGGCTGATACCAGAATGCCAGGTCGGCGGCGGCGACGCTCGCTGCCAGGCGTTCGCGCAGCGCGCCCAGGCGCATGGTGTTGGAGCGCGGTTCGATGACGGCGAGCAACCGCCCACGCGGCGTCGCGGCCCGCAGCCCCTCTAGGGTGGCCGCGAAGGCGGTGGGGTGATGTGCGAAATCGTCGATGATCTGGATACCCGCCACCTCGCCGCGCACCTCTTGGCGGCGGCGCGGGGTCTCGAAGCGTGACAGTGCCGCGCAGCCCCGCGCCAGGTCGACGCCGCAGGCATGCGCCGCAGCCAGGGCCGCCAGCGCATTGCGCGCGTTATGCCGGCCACTCAGTGTCCAATCGACCACGGCGTCCTCGTTCACCTCCCCCTGCTGGTGCACCACCCGGAAGCGCGAGGCGTCGTCCCGCTCCAGCTCCAGCCGCCAAGGACTTTCGGTGTCGTCGCCGAAGCGCTCGACCGGCGTCCAGCAGCCCATGCCCAGCACGCGGTCGAGCGCCGGCTCGCCATCCGCTACCAGCAGCCGGCCACGTCCCGGCACGGTGCGTACGAGATGGTGGAACTGACGCTCGATGGCGGCCAGATCGGAAAAGATGTCGGCGTGATCGAACTCGAGGTTACCGAGAATGGCGATCTCGGGGCGGTAGTGCACGAACTTCGAGCGCTTGTCGAAGAAAGCGGTGTCGTACTCGTCGGCCTCGACCACGAAGGGGGCATTCGCAGCACCGAGCCTTGCCGATACGCCGAAATTACGCGGCACGCCGCCGATCAGGAAGCCCGGCTCGAGCCCGGCCGACTCCAGCAGCCAGGCCGTCAGGCTCGCCGTAGTGGTCTTGCCATGGGTGCCCGCGACCGCGATGACCCGGCGTCCGGGCAACACGTGTTCAGCCAACCACTGCGGGCCAGAGGTATAGGGCAGGCCCAGGTCGAGCAACGCCTCCACCTCCGGATTGCCACGCGTCATGGCATTGCCGACCACCACCAGGTCGGGGCGCGGCGCCAGGTTGGCGGCCGCATAGCCTTCATACAGGCCGATGCCGGCCTCTTCGAGCTGGGTACTCATCGGCGGGTAGACGCCCGTATCCGAGCCGGTAACGGTATGCCCCAGATCGCGCGCCAGCAGGGCCAGGCTCCCCATGAAGGTGCCGCAAATACCGAGAATATGAAGGTGCATGGAATCCGACCTTTTCACCAGGTAGAGCAGGCGGACAGCGTCCGCCGGAAAGGAATCGGCAGACTAGCACGGCCTGGCAGGCGCTCTCCAGCGGCGTGCAGGTTCGACACCTTTCGGCTAGAATATTTCGCCTTGTCGTGAAGCATGAAACGGAACTTTCCCAGGAGCCCAGCAGCCCCATGGCCCAGCATAACGCCTTCTATGCCCAGTCTGGCGGTGTCACCGCCGTGATCAACGCCAGCGCCTGCGGCGTGATCGAAGCCTGCCGCCAACACTCCGATCGCATCGGCAAGGTCTATGCCGGACACAACGGCATCATCGGCGCCCTGACCGAGGACCTGATCGACGTCAGTCAGGAATCGGACGAGACGATCGCTGCCCTGCGGCATACCCCCGGCGGCGCCTTCGGCTCCTGCCGCTACAAGCTCAAGGACATCGAGAGCCATCGCGCCCAATACGAGCGCCTGATCGAGGTCTTCAAGGCCCACGACATCCGCTACTTCTTCTACAACGGCGGCGGGGACAGCGCCGATACCTGCCTCAAGGTCTCGCAGCTCTCCGAAAAGATGGGCTACCCGCTGACCGCCATCCACGTGCCCAAGACCGTTGACAACGACCTGCCGATCACCGACAACTCACCGGGCTTCGGCAGCGTAGCCAAGTATATCGCCACCTCGACGCTGGAGGCCTCGCTCGACATCGCCTCCATGTGCGCCACCTCAACCAAGGTGTTCGTGCTCGAGGTGATGGGCCGTCATGCCGGCTGGATCGCTGCCGCCGGCGCGCTGGCCGGCGAAGGCGAGGGCGAGCCCCCGCATCTGGTGATCTTCCCCGAGGTTCCCTTCGAGCGCAGCAAGGTAATGGCTCGCGTCGAGGAGTGCGTGGAAAAGTACGGCTATTGCGTGATCGTGGTCTCCGAAGGCGCCCGCTACGAGGACGGCACCTTCCTCGCCGACTCGGGCAATACCGACGCCTTCGGTCATCGCCAGTTGGGTGGCGTCGCCCCCACGCTTGCCGGTATGGTCAAGCAGGACCTCGGCTACAAGTACCACTGGGCGGTAGCCGACTACCTGCAGCGGGCGGCACGCCACCTGGCCTCGCGCACTGACGTCGAACAGGCCTATGCGGTGGGTCAACAGGCGGTGGAGCTGGCCGTCGCCGGCAAGAACGCCATGATGCCGGCAATCAAGCGGGTCAGCGACACGCCCTACGAGTGGCGCATCGAGTCCGCCCCCCTGGCCGAGGTTGCCAATCGTGAGAAGTTCATGCCGCGCGAGTTCATCCGCGAGGATGGTTTCGGCATCACCGAGGCCTGTCGCCGCTACCTGTCGCCGCTGATCCAGGGTGAGGACTACCCGCCCTACGAGAACGGCCTGCCCAAGGTGGCCAATCTCAAGCTGGCCAAGGTCGAGCGCAAGCTGCCCGAGTTCAAGCTCTGAGCAGCCGTCAGCCTCGCAACGAAGCCCTCGCTCTGACGAGGGCTTCGTCGTTTCGGCTATGACGTCAACGCAGCAGCCAGGAAAGCACTAGCAACAGCAGCAGGATACCGGCCACTCCCTGCCAGAAATTAGCCGGCTCGCTCAGGAAGCGGCGCGGGTCGCGGCGCCTTGGCTTGCCCCGCCCCTCTTGCTGCCGCAGTGCATAGAGCAGCTCGGACATTCGCCGGAAGCGCAGCGAGCGCTGGGGATCCAGGGCACGACGCAGGGTGTCGTCGAGCTGTGGAGAGATTTCCGGATTGAAAAGCCGGGCGCTGCGATAGGTGAGCTGCTCGAGATCGGTATGACTGCGCAGCCGGTCGGGACTCAGCTCATAGGGCAGCTCACCGGTCAGCAGCCAGTATATCGTCGAGGCCAGCGAGTACTGGTCGCTGCGCCGGCCGACGTTGTCGTCCAGGGCATATTCCGGCGCACTGTGTTCGGACAGGCCGGTCTGGCGGGCCAGCTCACGAGAGCGACGATGCCCGTCCAGGTCGCGCATGTGGCAAGCGCTGAAGTCGGTCAACACCACCTGGCCGTGAGTGTCGATCAGTACGTTGTCGGGGTGCACGCGCTGATGCAGCACATCGCGATGATGCAGCGCCTGGATGGCCTTGCCCAGCTGCATGGCGATGTCGAGGCGCTGGGCCAGGCTGGCTTGGGGATGGCGCAGCGCCCACTCGGTCAGCGTCATGCCCTCCACGTAGACCATCAGGTAGTAGAGGTAGCGGCGCGGCCGCGACGACTCCATCACCCGGGCCACGAACGGCGACTTGACCCGCTCCACTACCCACTGCTGGAGCAGGAAGTGCTCCAGATAGGCGTTGCGGTTGGAGAGTTCGGGGCTCGGCGCCTTCATCACCATTTCGCGCTCGGTACGGGTGTCGCGCACCCGGTAGACACGCGACTGCGCGGTGCGCGACAGCACCTCTTGCACCTCGAGACCGTCAATGCGCTCTCCGGGCGACAGCTCGGGCGGGATCGGCAGATCGCCGTAAATACGGCTCGGATGGTCGCGCTCTGCCTCCGGCAACTGATCGATGCGCACCAGTTGGAAGCAGAACTGGTCGGCCCCGTAGCCCCGCTCCTGGGCCCGCTCCCGTGCCGCCGCGGCCAGCCGCTCGCAGGCGGCATCGAGGTCGCTGGCGTCCTGGCGAATCAGTCCGACGTAATCGGACGGCATCAGGGTACCGCGTACGGCCTGGGTGGTGAAAAGGAAGATATCGCCCTGCTTGAGCGGCAGTTGCATGTAATCGATGTCGATGCTGCCATCCAGCCCCAGGGCACGCGACGGGTAGCGGTAGCCGCCCAGGTCGGTGATATGGTCTCGCGAGAGCTGCTCGAATTCGGCTCCGCGCAGGCGGAATACTAGGGTATCGCCCATGTGGAACAGATGGGCGTCGCGCCCGCGATAGACCATCGCGGAAAGCGAGGCGACATAGCTACCGCCCTCGACGAAGGTACTCTGGCTGTAACACCAGCCATTGAGCGCTCGCAGCACGCGAGTAGCCGAAGTCTTGACGTCCCAGTGGTCCGGCGTGGAGAAGTAGTCGGCCACAAATCCCCTGACGCTGAGATCGCCGGCCTGCTTGGCAATGGCATTGCGCGAGCTGGTATCGCTGATCACCGCACAGGCGCCCTTGGCAACGAACTGCCCCGCCTCGTCAGGAATGCGCACCGACATGGAGCTGCGATGATTCCGCCGGTCCGGTGCCACGAAGGCCTGCCCGACGCTCAGGGACAGTCGATTGGACGGCAAGACGCGCTCCTTCAAGATATCGCCACTGATCACCGCTCGCTCCGCATGGCTGGCCGAATCTCATGACGTCGGCCATCATACACGGTTGTTGTCGCCACAACCTGTCAACCAAAGCCAAGCTCTGTCGACCAACGCCCAATCCAACACAGGTCAAACCACCCCGCACCTATGTCGCATTGGTAATCGCCAAGGCTGATCCGTATAATTCTGCGCATTTTGCGGTGTCTCCACTTTTCGCCAACGAAGGAAGCGACGATGAACTTCGACCACATCCCTGCCGGCAAGGACCTACCCAACGACGTCTACGTCGCGATCGAGATTCCCGCCAACCATGCTCCGATCAAGTACGAGATCGACAAGGAGATGGGCGCGCTGCTGGTGGATCGCTTCATGGCCACGCCGATGTTCTACCCGGCCAACTACGGCTTCATCCCCCACACCCTGGCCGACGACGGCGACCCCCTCGACGCCCTGGTGGTCACGCCCTACCCGGTCCAGGCCGGCAGCATCATCCGTGCCCGCCCGGTCGGCATCCTCAACATGACCGACGAGGCCGGCGAGGACGCCAAGCTGGTGTGCGTGCCCCACGCCAAGCTGACCACGCTGTACGACGACGTACAGGAAGTCACCGACCTGCCCGAACTCCTGCGCCAGCAGATCGCGCATTTCTTCGAGAACTACAAGGATCTCGAGAAAGGCAAGTGGGTGAAGGTGGAATCCTGGGAAGGTGCCGATGCCGCCCGCAAGGCCATCGAAAAGGCCGTGGCCGCCTACGAAAAGGCCTAAGCCAGGCCGCCTTCTCAGAACGGGCCGCCCAGGGGTGGCCCGTTCTGTTTTCATGCGACATCAGAACGCAGCCGTAAGGTTCTAACGCTGTAGCCGACTGAGGTATTCTAGAACCGTTCGTAGCCTTGACCCCGGGAACTCGGCGCTACGCTTGCGAGTCAACCGGGAGCGCCGCCGCACCCGAGGCGTGCTGCTACCGACAGCCTTCGTTTGCCACAAGGACCTCTGCGTTGACCCGTCGCCATCTCATACGCCTGCTCTGCTGCCTGCTGCTATGGCTGCCGCTGGCCGCCCAGGCCCAGTGGTTCTCCTCTGCCAATAACAGCCAAGGCGATTTCCTGCCGGTCACGGAGGCCTTCCAGCCCAGTGCCTGGCATGACGGCGAGACGCTCTACATCGGTTTCGAGAATGCCGAGGGTTACTACCTCTATCGTCACCAGCTCGGCGTCGAGAGCCGCGACGAGAAGCTTCAGGTCGGCGAACCCTCCATCCCGCCAGGTGAGTTCAAGAGCGACGAATTTCTTGGCGACGTCTACGTCTTCTACGAACGCGTGGTATTCGAGGCGCCGCTACAAGGCGTCGCCGAGGGGCCGCTGGACATCACCGTGCGCTTCCAGGGCTGCGCCGACGCCGGGCTGTGCTATCCCCCGAACGAGTCGAGCTCCAGGCTCCCGCCAGCGCCATGCCTGCCGCTTTCGCCGGCTGGCGCGATGGCGGCGGCTCGGGCGATGCCACTCCCGCCACCGCGCCGCCCGCGCTACTGAGCGAAGATGGCCGCTTCAGCCGTCTGATCGGCGAAGCCAGCCTGCCGATGGCGCTGGGACTGTTCTTCCTCGCCGGACTGGGCCTGACCTTCACGCCCTGCGTGCTACCGATGGTGCCGATTCTCTCCTCGATCATCGTCGGTCAGAATCCGTCCCGCCCACGTGCCTTCGCGCTCTCCGCCAGCTACGTCGGCGGCATGTCGTTGACCTACGCCTTGGTCGGCGTACTGATGGGCCTGTTCGGCGCAGGACTCAACCTGCAGGCGCATCTGCAATCCGCTCCCGTGCTGATCGTCTTTGCCCTGCTCTTCGTCGTCTTCGCCCTGGCCATGTTCGGCACTTTCGACATGCGCCTGCCACCACGCCTGACAAGCCGCATCGACGCCTGGCAGGCGCGGGCCCAGCGCAGCGGGCCACTGGGCCTCGCCGGCGCCGGCGCGCTGTCGGTACTGGTGGTCTCACCCTGCGTGTCGGCGCCTCTGGCCGGCGCCCTGGTGTTCATCTCCTCCACCGGCGATGCCCTGATGGGTGGCGCTGCCCTGCTGGCCCTGGGCCTGGGCATGGGCGTACCGCTGCTCTTGGTCGGCACCTTCGGTGCCACCGCTCTGCCGCGCAGCGGTGCCTGGATGAACGGCGTCAAGGTCGCCTTTGGCATCCTGCTGCTCGGCGTGGCAGTGTGGCTGGTCGAGCGCCTGCTGCCGCCTGCCGTGAGCCTGCTGCTGTGGGCGGCGCTGGCCATCGGCAGCGCCCTGGCCCTGGGCGCGCTCTCGTTCAACCTGGCCCATGGTTGGCCTCGGGTGCGCCAGGCCGTTGGCCTGATGCTGCTGGCCTGGGGCATTGCCCTGGTATTGGGCGCCGCCATGGGCGGCAGCGACCCGCTGCGCCCGCTGGCCTCCTTCCATGCCGCCAACAGCAACGCAGAGAGCGTTCAGGTCACCACCGTGGAGGACCTCGAGGCCCTGCGCAGCGCCCTTCGCTCTGGCCCGGCACAGGACCAACCCGCCTTCGTGCACTTCACTGCGGACTGGTGCATCTCGTGCAAGCAATTGGAGCGGCAGGTCTATCCCGACCCGCTCGTCGCCGAGCCGCTCTCCCAGTTCGCCCGCATCAATGTCGACGTGACCCGCGCCGACGCCACGACGCGCGAGTTGCTCGATCACTTCGGCCTCTTCGGTCCGCCCAGCCTGCTATTCTTCAGCGGGGAAGACGAGATCCGCGAGGCACGCATACAGGGCGAAGTCAGGGCCGGCCAGCTCGCCAGCCATCTGCAGGACCTGCTCGCCTGGCTCGAACGCGGGCACTCCTGAGCCTGCCGTCCGAGCGCGTTGACGGTGCGCCCCGAACACCGTTCCCAATCGGCTGGACATCCCCCCTGATTTTAGGCACACTCCGCCAACAACGCCTATCGAGGCCGATAGCGTCGGCAATGTTCGTCATCTTGCCGCGATCTATTGAAAGTTGGCTCGGGTTGACAGCGCCCCGGCCCACCGCCATTTATCCACCGGTCGAGACTCAATATGGATATCCGTAAGGTCAAGAAGCTGATCGAGCTGCTGGAAGAATCCAACATCAGCGAAATCGAGATTCAGGAAGGCGAAGAATCGGTGCGTATCAGCCGCCATCCCAACGGCGTGAGCTGGCCCCAGCCCCCGATGCCCCAGTATGCCCCCGCGCCTTCGGCTCCAAGCCAGGCCGCGCCCGCTCCCTCCTCGGAGCCCGCTGAAGAAGCGCCCGCCGCCTACCAGGGCCATCCCCTGACCTCACCGATGGTCGGCACCTTCTACCGCAGCCCGGCGCCGGGATCGAAGCCCTTCGTGGAAGTGGGCCAGAGCGTCAAGAAGGGCGAGACCGTGTGCATCGTCGAAGCCATGAAGATGATGAACCAGATCGAAGCCGACCGTGACGGCGTCATCGAGGCGATCCTGGTCGAGGACGGCGAGCCGGTCGAGTTCGACCAGCCGATGCTCGTCATTTCCTGATCTTTCACCGACACTGGCGGACTCCCTATGCTGGACAAGGTTCTCATCGCCAACCGCGGCGAGATCGCCCTGCGAATCCTGCGCGCCTGCAAGGAGCTGGGCATCAAGACCGTCGCGGTACACTCCAAGGCCGACCGCGAGCTGATGCACGTGCGCCTGGCCGACGAGGCCGTGTGCATCGGCCCAGCCCCCTCGGCGCAATCCTATCTGAACATTCCGGCGCTGATCAGCGCCGCGGAAGTCACTGACTCCAGCGCCATCCATCCCGGCTACGGTTTTCTCTCCGAGAATGCCAACTTCGCCGAGCAGGTGGAGCGTTCCGGCTTCGTGTTCATCGGGCCACGCGCCGAGACCATTCGCCTGATGGGCGACAAGGTCAGCGCCATCGAGGCCATGAAGAAGGCCGGCGTACCCACCGTTCCCGGCTCCGACGGCCCGCTGGGCGACGATGAAGGCGAGAACATGGCCATCGCCCGGCGCATCGGCTACCCGGTGATCATCAAGGCTGCCGCCGGTGGTGGCGGCCGCGGCATGCGCGTGGTGCACACCGAGGGGCACCTGCTCTCGGCGATCAACGTGACCCGCACCGAGGCCCACGCGGCCTTCGGCGACGGCACGGTCTACATGGAGAAGTTCCTCGAGCGCCCGCGCCACGTCGAGGTCCAGGTACTGGCCGACGGTCAGGGCAATGCCATCCACCTCTATGACCGCGACTGCTCGCTGCAGCGCCGTCACCAGAAGGTGCTGGAGGAAGCCCCCGCCCCCGGCATCGATCCGGCGGCGCGCGCCGAGGTGCTCGAAGCGTGCCGTCAGGCCTGCATCGAGATCGACTATCGCGGCGCTGGCACGTTCGAGTTTCTCTACGAGGACGGCCGCTTCTTCTTCATCGAGATGAACACCCGCGTACAGGTGGAGCACCCCGTCACCGAAATGGTGACCGGCGTGGACATCGTGCGCGAGCAGTTGCGCATCGCCTCGGGCTTGCCGCTGTCGATCCGCCAGGAAGACGTCAAGCTCAACGGCCACGCCTTCGAATGCCGCATCAACGCCGAGGATCCACGCACCTTCATGCCTTCTCCCGGCAAGGTCACGCTCTACCACCCGCCGGGTGGACTGGGCGTGCGTATGGATTCACATGTCTACACCGGCTACACCGTGCCCCCCACTACGATTCACTGATCGGCAAGCTGATCACTTGGGGAGACAGCCGCGAGATCGCGCTGACACGCATGCGTAACGGCCTCGACGAACTGCTGGTCGAAGGTATCAAGACCAACACCGACCTGCACAAGGATCTAGTCCGCGACGGCCATTTCCAGCAGGGCGGGGTCAACATTCACTACCTGGAGAAGAAGCTCGCCTCCTAGGATCCCGGTCCTGGGACGAACATCGCTCCCGGCAGGGTGGCCACGGCCACCCTGCTTGCGTTACGCACGGAGACTGCCATGCCCTGGCTGCAACTCAAGGCCCGTATCGCCCCCGAGCAGGCCGAACTGCTCGAGGAACTGCTCCTAGCCGAAGGCGCCACTGCCATTACCCTGCAGGACGCTCACGACGACCCAGTGTTCGAACCCGAGCGCGGCACCACGCCACTGTGGAACGAAACGGTACTGACCGGCCTGTACGATGACCTCGAAGGGCTCGAGGCCATGCTGGAGCGCCTCGCCGCGGCCTGGGCCGAGACCATGCCCGAGGAGCCCTGCCCGGTCATCGAACATGAGCTGCTCGCCGATCGCGACTGGGAGCGCGAGTGGATGGAGGACTTCAAACCGCTGCGCATGGGCCAGCGGCTGTGGATCGTACCCAGCTGGCACGAGCCGCCCGACCTCGACGCCGTCAACCTGCACCTGGACCCCGGTCTGGCCTTCGGTACCGGCACCCACCCCACCACGGCGCTGTGCCTCGAGTGGCTGGATGGGCTGGCAGTCGCTAGCGAGTTGGATGGCCTCGAGGTACTGGACGTGGGCTGCGGCTCCGGTATTCTCGCCATCGCCGCGCTCAAGCTGGGGCGGCGATGGCCACCGGCACCGACATCGACCCACAGGCGCTGCAGGCCAGCCGCGACAATGCCATACGCAACGACGTTGCGGAGCATGAACTGACACTTTGTTACCCCGAGCAGCTCGCCGCAGGACGCCGCTTTCCCCTGGTGATCGCCAATATCCTGGCCGGCCCTTTGGTGGAGCTGGCGCCGACGATTGCCGGCCACGTGTCCCCGGGGGACGGCTGGCCCTGTCGGGTATTCTCGAAGGTCAGACCGAGGAAGTGCTCGATGCCTATCGCGACCAGGGCTTGACCATGGACGAGCCGCAGCTGCGCGAAGGCTGGGTTCGGCTCAGCGGACGCCGGCCGGCATGAGCGCCGCCGACCTTCGAAGCGCCTTCACCCTGCCCTTCCGGGGGCGTATGATATGCAGCCCCAAGTTTTCTGATCCAATCTGATCCATGCCCGATAGTCGCCCTCTGCCCCAGATCGGCCACCATCGCCTCCCCAATCGGGTCATCCTGGCCCCCATGGCAGGTGTGACCGACCGTCCGTTCCGCCAGCTCTGCCGCCGCCTGGGGGCAGGCCTGGTAGTGGGCGAGATGGTCACCTCGGACCCGGCGCTGTGGCATACCCGAAAGTCGCGCCAGCGCATGGATCACCGCGGCGAGCCAGGGCCCCGCGCGGTGCAGATCGCCGGCGGTGACGCCGCCATGCTGGCCGAGGCGGCACGCCTCAACGCCGACCGGGGCGCCGAAATCATCGATATCAACATGGGGTGTCCGGCCAAGAAGGTGTGTAACAAGGCCGCCGGATCGGCGCTGCTGCGAGATGAGGCGCTGGTCGCCGAGATCCTCGAAGCCGTGGTGGCAGCAGTCGATGTCCCGGTAACGCTGAAGATCCGCACCGGCTGGTGCGCCGCAAGCAATAATGGCGTGCGTGTGGCGCGCCTGGCGGAATCCGCCGGGATCCAAGCCTTGGCGGTCCACGGTCGCCACCGTCAGCAGCGCTATCAGGGTGAGGCCGAGTACGACACCATCGCCGCCATCAAGCAGGCCGTACGCATCCCGGTCTTTGCCAACGGCGACATCGACTCTCCACGCAAGGCGGCCCGGGTTCTGGACTATACTGGTGCGGATGCGGTGATGATCGGTCGCGGCGCCCAGGGCAATCCCTGGATTTTCCGCGAGGTCGACCATTACCTGCGTCATGGGCACCGCTGCCCACCTCCCGACCTGCATGAGCGAGCCAGCGTGCTACGGGGACACTTGGTCGCCCTGCATGATTTTTACGGTGATTACATGGGCGTGCGCATCGCGCGCAAGCATCTCGGCTGGTACCTGGCAGCCGACTGCCGTTTCGATGCCGGCCGGCAGCGCGCCCTGAGGGCAGCTTTCAACGCCTTGGAATACCCCGACGAACAGTTTGACTTCATCGACGACCTCTTTCGCCCGGCGAGCGATGCCGACCTCTACCGGGCAACGAACGGAATCAGTGCCGCATGAATCGTGAAGCTTTTGACCCCAACGCCGATCTGCCTGGCCTGGAGGATGGCCCCTGCGCCGACCTGACGGACCTGGACAGCCCCTCTCTCGCATCGGCCACGTTGGCGGAGCAGCCGCTGCGCGAAGCCGTGGACGCCGCCATGCGACGCTATTTCGACCATCTCGATGGCGGTACCGTCACCGACCTCTACGCCATGGTCATGGCCGAGGTCGAGGCGCCGCTGCTGGCCAGTGTGCTCGAACATACCCAGGGCAACCAAACCCGTGCCGCCGAGATGCTCGGCCTCAATCGCGGTACGCTGCGCAAGAAGCTCAAGCAGCACGACCTGATCTGAAACCGCCGGGCAACGCCCCGCTGAATGGCCCCGGTCCCTTACATCCACTTCCGACAGAGAGTTGCACCACACCATGGCCCAAGCCTCCCCCACCCCGGTACGCCGCGCGCTGATCAGCGTCTCCGACAAGACCGGCATCGTCGACTTCGCCCGCGGCCTGAGCGAACGCGGTGTCGAGCTGCTTTCGACCGGCGGCACCTTCCGCCTGCTGCAGGAGAACGGCATTGCCGTTACCGAGGTATCCGAGCACACCGGCTTCCCCGAGATCATGGACGGTCGCGTCAAGACGCTGCACCCGAAGATCCACGGGGGTATCCTCGGCCGCCGTGGCCAGGACGATGCGGTGATGGCCGAACACGACATCGCGCCCATCGACATGGTGGTGGTCAACCTATATCCCTTCGCCCAGACCGTGGCCAAGCCGGACTGCACGCTGGAAGACGCCATCGAGAACATCGACATCGGCGGCCCGACCATGGTGCGCGCCTGCGCCAAGAACCACGCTCACACCACCATCGTGGTGGATGCCGGAGACTATGATCGCGTACTCGAGGAGATCGCCTCACACGGCGGCGCGGTAAGCGATGCCACGCGCTTCGACCTGGCGGTCAAGGCATTCGAGCACACCGCCGGCTACGACGCCGCCATCGCCGACTACCTGGGCCAGCGGGTTCCCGGCGGCGAGGACGGCTTCCCACGCACCTACAACGTGCAGTTCGTCAAGAAGCAGGCCATGCGCTACGGCGAGAACCCGCACCAGAGCGCGGCGTTCTATGTCGAGGCCGACGCCAGCGAAGCCAGCGTCGCCACTGCCCGCCAGCTGCAGGGCAAGGAGCTGTCGTTCAACAACGTGGCCGACACCGACGCCGCCTTCGAGTGCGTCAAGAGTTTCACCGATATCGCCTGTGTGATCGTCAAGCACGCCAACCCCTGCGGCGTCGCCGTTGGCGCGACCCTGTGCGAGGCCTACGACAAGGCGTTCGCCACCGATCCCACCAGCGCCTTCGGCGGCATCATCGCCTTCAACCGGGCGCTGGATGCCGACACCGCCCGCGCCATCATCGACCGTCAGTTCGTCGAGGTGATCATCGCCCCCGGGGTCGAGGAAGCCGCCGTTGCCATCGTCGCCGAGAAGCAGAACGTACGCCTGCTCGATGTCGGCGACAACTGGCCTGGCGAGCGCGAACACGCCCACGACTTCAAGCGCGTCACCGGCGGCCTGCTGGTGCAGGATCGCGACCTCGGCATGGTCGGTCGCGACGAGCTGACCGTGGTCAGCGAGCGCGTGCCCAGCGAGCAAGAGATGCGCGACCTGGCCTTCGCCTGGAAGGTGGCCAAGTACGTCAAATCCAATGCCATCGTCTACGCCAAGGACGGTCAGACCATCGGCGTCGGCGCCGGCCAGATGAGCCGCGTCTACTCGGCCAAGATCGCCGGCATCAAGGCCGCCGACGAAGGCCTTTCCGTACCCGGCTCGGTGATGGCCTCGGACGCCTTCTTCCCCTTCCGTGACGGCATCGACGCCGCGGCGGCGGCCGGCATCACCGCCGTGATCCAGCCCGGCGGCTCCATGCGCGACCAAGAAGTGATCGACGCCGCCAACGAAGCGGGCATTGCCATGGTCTTCACCGGCATGCGCCACTTCAGACACTAAGGCGAGGAAAACGCTGGTTCTCGGCCAGCCGTTTTCTCAAGCCACTCGAATAAGTAAACCCCATCGGTCATGACCGATGGGGTTTTCGCGTCTTACGGCTTATTGACTTATGGCGTTCAGCCCAGGTCGATGCAGAGGTACTTGGTCTCCAGAAACTCCTCGATGCCCTGGTGACCGCCCTCGCGACCAAGCCCCGAGGCCTTGACGCCGCCAAACGGCGCCGCGGTATTGGAGATCAGGCCAGTGTTGATGCCCACCATGCCGTACTCCAGCGCGTCGGCGACGCGCCATACCCGGCCCAGATCGCGGGAGTAGAAGTAGGAGGCCAGGCCGTACTGGGTGTCGTTGGCCATCTGCACGGCGTCCTCCTCGTCTTCGAAGGGGAACACCGCTGCCAGCGGCCCGAAGGTTTCCTCCTGGGCCACCTTCATGTCGCCGTTGGCGAAGCTGATCAGCGTCGGGGTGAAGAAATTGCCGCCCAGCGGATGAGGATGGCCGCCCAGCAACAGTTCGGCCCCCTTGTCGACAGCATCATGCACGTGCTCGCTGACCTTGGTCACCGCGTTACCGTCGATCAGCGGGCCGATGTTGATGTCCGGCTCGGTACCGTCACCCACTTTAAGCTCGCTGTTCATCGCCACGGCCAGCTTCTCGCAGAAGGCGTTGATCACGCTCGACTGCACCAGGAAGCGGTTGGTGCAGATACAGGTCTGGCCGGCATTGCGGAACTTGGCCGCCATGGCGCCCTCCACCGCGGCATCGAGATCGGCATCCTCGAATACGATGAACGGGGCGTTACCGCCAAGCTCCAGCGAAATCTTCTGGATATGCTGCGAGGCACGCGACATCAGCTCGCGCCCCACCTCGGTGGAGCCGGTGAAGGTGATCTTGCGCACCAGCGGCGACTCAGTGAGTGCCGCAGCGATTTCACCGGCACGACCGGGTACTACGTTGAACACGCCGCGCGGCACGCCGGCGCGCTCGGCCAACAGCGCCAGCGCCGTAGCCGAGAACGGCGTCTGGCTGGCCGGCTTGATGACGATGGTACAACCTGCCGCCAATGCCGCGCCGGCCTTGCGCGTGATCATGGCCGCCGGGAAGTTCCACGGAGTGATGGCACCGACCACACCCACCGGCTGCTTGGTGACCACGATGCGCTGATTGGGCTTGGCGGCGGGAATGGTCTCGCCGTAGATGCGCCGAGCCTCTTCGGCGAACCAGCGGATGAAGCTGGCTGCATAGGCGATCTCTCCGGCCGCTTCCTTGAGCGGCTTGCCCTGTTCGTGGGTCATGATCATCGCCAGGTCGTCCTGGTGCTCGAACATCAGATCGTGCCACTTCATCAGGATGTCGGCACGCTCCTGGGCGGTCAGCGCACGCCAGCCGACTAGGGCGGCGTCGGCCGCGGCGATGGCGCGTTCGGTCTCGGCACGCCCCAGGCGTGGCACGGTACCGAAGGTCTCGCCGGTCGCCGGATTGATCACGTCGATCTGCTCACCGCTGTCGGCGGCCACCCAACTACCGTCGATGTAGGCGAACGGACAATAGAGCTGCGTTTCCTTGAGGGCTTCCATGTTGTCTCTCCTGGCCTCAGCGGGGCCTGTATCCAAGTAGTGAATCTTGCCGAGCCCTGATCTGCTCACTGTTCCTGTACGGCACCCGGCTCGGGAACGGTGACGGGAGCGTCGCCCGGTACCGGCGGCTGAAGCATCGCGTTCAGTATGGCAAGAATCAGGACCAGTGCGATGGCAATCCAACACAGTGCCCGGCCAATGTAGCGCTCGGGCTGGCGTCGAATCTGGCGCAGCCCCATCACGGCGAAGATGGCGGCGGCGATGTTCAGCGGCGGCAGGCTACCCTGGAACAGCAGGGCGATGAGTGCGGTGACGATGGCGGTCATGGCCCAGGGGGCATGGCGTCGCCGCGGCGAATCCTGTGAGGAGCTGTTGCGTTCCAACGAATCGTCTCTCTCTGTCGATTCAGCAGTAGCCCCTCATGCTAAGCGTAAAGCGCCGTTGTCACCAACCCCGGGTACAGACGGCTCAGCGGTTGCGACGCGGTTCACGACTAGCCGAGAGAGTAATAGAGACCGAATCGGCGAAGCGAAGCGCGTGCGGCTTGTCGATCTCGACCTGTGCCATCAGAACCTGCTCGTGCGACATGATCAGGTCGAGAACCTCTCGCGTCATGCGCTCGAGAAGCAGGAAGCGATTACCCTCCACTAGCTCGATCAGCTCCTTGGTGATCGTACGGTAGTTGAGCGCCTGTTCGATGTGGTTGAACTCCACCGCCTTGTCGGCTCGATAGCGGAACACTGCATTGATGACCACGTCCTGGCGGTTGTTGATCTCATCGTCCTTGATACCGATGAAGGTACGCAGGCGCAGATTCTTGATGCGAATCGTGGCCAGGTCGTGATCGAGATGCTGGTCGTCCAGGGCATGCAGCGGCATCGCGTTGGCTCCAAGGTGAGAAACGTCAGTCGCAAGGGGACAGGAAGGTACGCCCCCTCCCCTGGTCAGCGGCCGCTGACCAGTGTGAGAAATTCTTGGCGTGTCGGCTGGTTGTCGCGAAAGGTACCCAACATCACCGAGGAGGTCATGCTGGAGTTCTGCTTCTCGACGCCGCGCATCATCATGCACAAATGACGCGCCTCGATCACCACCGCGACGCCGCGGGCTCCGGTAACCTGCAGCACCGCCTCCGCGATCTGTCGCGTCAGGTTCTCCTGGATCTGCATGCGGCGGGCATACATGTCGACGATGCGGGCAAACTTGGAGAGTCCCAGCACCTTGCCGTTGGGCAGATAGGCGATATGGCACTTGCCAATGAAGGGCAGCAGATGGTGCTCGCACATCGAATAGAGCTCGATGTCCTTGATCAGCACCATCTCGTCGGTCTCACTCTCGAATACGGCGCCGTTGATGATCTCCTCGAGGGTCTGGGAATAGCCACGAGTGAGAAACTGCATCGCCTTGGCGGCCCGCTTCGGCGTATCGCGCAGTCCCTCCCGGCTCGGGTCCTCCCCCAGCTCGAGAATGATCTGACGATAATGGTTGGCAAGTTCTTCGTTCATGGTCAGGCCCCGCGACTACTGTTGCCATTGGTCTCGTGATGGCCCGGCCATCGCTTTTCTTTCATACAAAAAGTATACATAATAGTCATTCTGTACAACTTCTTACTTCCCTGGTCGCCATTTTACCGTAACGGTAGGTTCCTCGCAGGCGCTGTGTCGCAATCTGTCGCAATTAGCTGCGACATTCGTGCCACTGTGTCGCCCAGGTGGCTATGGTAAAATATTGGCCATCGAAGACTGCCGATCATGCGCAGCCTGGTCCTCTCGAGAGCCTGATATGATCAAGATTCCGGACGCCATACTGACCGCCAGCGGACTGGCCCTTCTTCTCCTGCCCCTGCACGCCTCGGCCGACACCCTTGCCCTTCCCAGCGACGCCGTCATCGGCGCCCAGGTGATCGATGATGTCGTGGTGGAAGGCGACGATGGGCGCCGCGACGACATCCTGCTTCGCCCCGCCATTGGGCTTGCCGAGGCCACCCATGAGCTTCCTGAGTACTGTGTCGTCGTCGGCGATGCCCGCCAGGAAGGCGACCGCCTGCGCCTCACCACCAAGGCCTTGACCTGCATCGAGACCAACGGCGGCGAGAGCGACATCTACAGCGGCGAGATCTCCGCAGCCGCCTATGAAGCGGATGGCAGCTACGGGCTAGCCGTGTGCGATGCCGATCGCTGTGTACTGCCCAGCGACCATCTGTTCCAGCTCCGACTGGCCAGCCGGCTGGAGATCGAGGAGCAGGACAACCCCTCCGCCCGCATCAACGAGCAACGCCGCCAAGCCGAAGGGGCTGGCGTCGCCAACCCGATCCCAGCCGAGCGCCCCGATCCCGACTCCGACCCCGATACGGACTGAGCCCTCCTTCGCCGGGCGCCCCTGCGGGCGTCCGGCTCAGGCCAGCCAGCGCGGCCCCCGCCCCAGTACCATGCGCTGCTGTTCCAGCTCCCGGAGGTGTCGGTCCCAGTAGCCGGTGTCGGTGACCCAGGGAAACGCCAAGGGAAAGGCCGGATCGTCCCAGCGCGATACCAGCCAGGCGCTGTGGCGCATGAGGCGCAACGTACGCAGGGGCTCGATCAAGCCCAGTTCGCGACGATCGAACTCCCGATGCTGCTCGTAGCCCTCCAACACTTCCGACAGCTGCATCTGCCACTCGGCTTCGTGCTCGGCGGTGAGAAACATCCACACATCCTGCACGGCAGGCGCCATCAGGCAGTCATCAAAATCCACCAGGGCGAAGTTGTCGTCACGCCCCAGCAGGTTGCCGATATGGCAATCTCCCTGGGTCCGGATCGTCTGCCTGGGTGACCAGGCGTATGCCGCGAGTTCATCATGCAGCGCATCCGAGATGCGTTCATAAGCCTGGCGCTGGCGCCGTTCCAGCCAGGGCGCAGCCAGCACGCGTGCCTGCGCCTCGCGCACCATGTCATCCAGGTCGAGCCTGATGCGATGCCGGAACTCGCCGCGCTCCCCTACCGCATGCACGGCACCAATCAGCTCGCCCAGGGCGAACAGGTGAGCGGGGTTCTCCAGCTCCGGCGCCTGCCCCGGCAAGTGGGGAAACAGCGCCAGCCGAAACCCCTCCACGTGATGCAGGCTACGCCCGGCCTCGTCGCGCCAGGGCACCGCCACGGCCACGCCTTCCCCGCGCAGCTCAGCGAGGAAGTCGTGCTCCTCCTGGATCTGCTCGTCACTCCAACGCTCGGGTCGATAGAACTTGGCCACCCAGCGCTGTCCTTCATCGTCATACAGCAAAAAGACGCGGTTCTCGTAGCTGTTCAGCGCGAACGGCTCCCCGGGCAACCAGAAGCCGAGCGACTCGATGGCCGCCACGACACGGGCAGGGGCAAGGGTGGCGAAAGGATGTGTCACGCTCTGCATGCTCTAAATCGACTGTGGGTTGTCATGGTAACAGCCAAACGCGGATGAGGGGATCACCCGCCCGCCAGCGGCGTACGCGCTACTGCCCAGGCCTCGACCTCTCGAGCTCCGGCTGCCAGGCAGGCTTGTGCCAGAGCATCCAGCGTAGCCCCAGTGGTCATGACATCATCGAGCAGCGCCACGCGGGACGGCAGCGTTCCCTTGACCACGAAGCCCCCGCGCAGGTTATGGTAACGCTCGGCACGATCAAGACCGCGCTGCGAGCGGGTATGCTGGCGCCGCTGCGCACGCGCCAACACCAGGCCGTGACGCGTTGCCAGGCGTCGGGCCAGCCAGTCGGCCTGATCGAAGCCGCGCTCCCGGGCCCGCCGGGGATGGAGCGGCACCGGTATCAGCGCCTCGGGCCAGGCCAGCGCCTCAGGCGACAGGCCGAGTTCGAACAGCTCGAGCAGTACGTTGCCGGCACGCGGCGAGGCATGAAACTTGAAGCGCTGCATCAACCTGGCCACTTCGTCCTCGTAGCGCAGCGGCACTCGCGAACGAATGAACAGCGGCGGCCGGGTCAGACAGTGGCCGCAGCGCTTGCCCGCCAGCGACCCCGGTGGCTGCGGTTCGGCGCAGTTGGGACAAGCCGGCAGGTTCCACGGCAGCGACTCGAAGCAGGCCTCGCACCAGGAGCGATCCCGCTCGGCCGGCGCCAGGCAGAAGCCACAGCGCCCCGGCAACGCCTGGCGTAGCGTGGCGTCGAGGCCATGCCAGAGCGAACTCAGCCAGCCACCTAGTCGCATGCGCCCAGGAATGTCATGCACGCCCCTTGGGGCGTGCCCGCTTCTGTTCCATGTAACGTTGCCTCGCAACTTACGCCTCGCAACTTACGCCGTACAGCTTCAGGGACGAAACCGACATTCTACCCGCTATGGTCGCTCTGGCCGCCAACGCCACAGTCAACCCCCCAGCACTTCCTGGTTGACAGAAAGTCGATTTCACGTACGCTCACAGTCAACCCAGAAACACCCCCAAGTTGACCGAGACGAGCCTACCATGACCGATGCCTCGCAGGCTGGCCCGAACGCACCAGCCTTCCATCAAGCGCCGATTCGTCACGACTGGTCGCTGGCCGAAATCGAGGCGCTGCTCGCGCTACCCTTCAACGATTTGCTATTCCGAGCCCAGCAGGTGCACCGGGCCCACTTCGATGCCAATGCCGTGCAGGTTTCCACGCTGCTGTCGATCAAGACCGGCGCCTGCCCGGAAGACTGCAAGTACTGTCCACAGTCGGGCCACTACACGACCGGGCTGGACAAGGAGAAGTTGCTCGAGATCGAGAAGGTGGTCGCCCAGGCCAAGGCCGCTCAGGAAGCCGGCGCCAGTCGCTTCTGCATGGGTGCTGCCTGGCGCAGCCCGCGCGAGAAAGACCTGACCGTGGTGATGGAGATGGTGCGCCAGGTCAAGGCATTGGGTCTCGAGACCTGCATGACGCTGGGCATGGTCGACACAGACCAGGCAAGCCGCCTGGCCGAGGCCGGCCTCGATTATTACAACCACAATCTCGACACCTCGCCGGAATACTATGGTGAGATCATCACCACCCGCACCTATGCCGATCGCCTGGAGACCCTGGCCAACGTGCGCGAGGCGGGCATGAAGGTCTGCTCGGGCGGCATTCTCGGCATGGGCGAGGCACCCCGCGATCGCGCCGCCCTGCTGCAGCAGTTGGCCAGGCTCGATCCGCATCCCGAGTCGGTGCCGATCAACATGCTGGTCAAGGTGCCCGGCACGCCTCTGGAGGATGTGGAAGATCTCGACCCCATCGAATTCATACGCGCCATCGCCGTGGCACGCATATTGATGCCGGCAAGCCACGTGCGCCTCTCCGCAGGTCGCGAGCAGATGGACGAGTCGACCCAGGCGCTGGCCTTCCTCGCCGGGGCCAACTCCATCTTCTATGGCGACAAGCTGTTGACTACCGGCAACCCCCAGGCCGCGCGTGACAAGGCCCTGTTCGCCAAGCTCGGTCTGCATCCTGAGCGGCGCAGCACCTGTCATGGCGACGATGCGCAGCAGGCCGCTCTCGAGACTGCCGTGGCGCACCAGTCGCAGCAAGCCCTCAGCGCGGCGCTGGCCTACGACGCGACCCAGGCCTGATGCTGATGTCGACGCTTTCGACCGCGTGGCCCCAGCGCCTCGCCGAGGCCGCGGCCGAGCGCCGTGGCCAAGGCCTGTGGCGCGAACGACGCACGCGCGGCACCGATCTGGTCGACTTCGCCGGCAACGACTACCTCGGCCTGGCCAATGACCCTCGACTGGCCGAGGCCCAGGCGAAAGGGGCGCGCCGCTTCGGTACCGGGGCAGCGGCTTCGCATCTGGTCAATGGGCATCTGGAAGTGCATGACGTCCTCGAGCGGCGCCTGGCCGAACTCGTCGGACGCCCCCGTGCGCTGCTCTTCTCCACCGGCTACATGGCCAACCTGGGAACGCTGCAGGCTCTGTGCGACGAAGCCACCCACGTCTTTCAGGACCGTCTCAACCACGCCTCGTTGCTCGACGGCGCCAAGCTGTCGGGAGCCCGTTCGCGGCGCTTTCATCACCGTGACCACGACGATCTCGAGCGCCTGCTCGCCCGGACACCAGCCGAGGCAGCCAAGCTCGTGGTCAGCGATGGCGTGTTCAGCATGGACGGTGACGTCGCCAATATCAGCGCACTGGCGGACCTCAGCGCCCGGCACGGCGCCTGGCTGATGATCGACGATGCCCATGGCCTGGGAGTACTCGGCGCTCACGGCGACGGCTGCGTTGGCCGCGCCCATGACGTCGAGCGCGTCCCGATACTGGTGGGAACCCTGGGCAAGGCACTGGGTACCGGAGGCGCCTTCGTTGCCGGCAGCGAGGCGCTGATCGAGCATCTGATCCAGTTCGCCCGCCCCTACGTCTACACCACCGCCCAGCCGCCCGGCGTGGCCGCCGCCACCCTCGCAGCGCTCGACATACTGGCCAGCGAACCCGAGCGTCGCGAGCGCCTACGTGACGCCATCGACTACTTCCGCCATGAGGCAGCCCTGCTCGGGCTACCGCTGGCCGATTCGTTCACGCCCATCCAGCCGCTCATGCTGGCCGACACCGGGCGGGTCATGCGCTGGGCCGTCGAGCTGCATGAGGCAGGCCTGGCGGTCGGCGCCATTCGCCCACCTACCGTGCCATGCGGCGAAGCCCGGCTACGCATAACCCTTTGCGCGAAGCACGGTCGGGAGGCGCTGGACCGGCTGCTGGAGAATCTCTCACGCCTACAGGGGGAGGAAGCGGGGTGACCAAGCTCGTATTGCTCTCCGGTTGGGGGATCGATGCCAGGGTCTGGCAGCCGCTAGCACCTTATTGGCCGCCGGGCATCGAGGTGAACACTCCCGACTGGCCGGGCTATGGCAACCGCGCCGGCGAAGCGGCACCGACAACCCTGCCCGAGCTGGCAAGCGCAATGCGCCATGAACTGCCGAGCGATGCTGTCTGGGTCGGTTGGTCGCTCGGCGGCCTGCTCGCCGGCGCATTGCTGGAGCACCTGCCGACACCTCGCGCCCTGATACTGGTGGGGGCCGGATATCGCTTCTGCAGCGAAGACGGCGTAACGTCAGCGGAGCTGGCTACCTTTCGCCGTGCCTTCGAGCGTGAGCCCCATGCCACCTGGCAGCATTTCCTTCGCTGGCAGTTGCAGGGGGAACCTTCTCCGCGCTCGGCACATCGCCGCCTGCTCGGCTTGCTGGGTCGACATCCCAGCGCTTCGAGCGAGACGCTGGCCCTGGGCCTCGACCAACTGGCGCAGCTCGATCTCTCCAGACAGCTCAGGACGCCGCCCTGCCCGATCCACCGCCTCGTCGGCGAGCGGGACAGATTGGTGGGAAAGACAGCCCAATTGGAGGCCGACCTGCTCCTCGCCGACAACGGCCACTGCCCGATGTTGACGCGCCCGGACGCTCTGGCAAGTCATCTCCTGATGCTGTTGCACGATAGCGCTCTTCTACCGGACGACGGCGAGGTCGTCGTATGACGAGGGCTCTGCAATACGCCACCGCCCCCTGCGAAGCCAGTGCCTGGCGCCGGCATGTGGCACGCGCCTTCTCGCGCTCGTCGGAACGCTACACCCGCCTGGCCAAGGCGCAGCAGCAGATGGGCGAGTCACTCTGGCCCCTGCTCCCTCCACGGGCGAGCCGCGTACTCGATCTGGGCTGCGGCCCCGGCCACTGGAGCCGGCGTTTGGCAACACGGTTCGGCTCGGAGTGCCGCGTGTTCGGTCTCGACCTGGCCCCGGGCATGCTCGAGGCCGCTCGCCACGAGACACCCGCCAATGTCGACTGGCTGTGTGCGGACGCTGCCGCCCTGCCCCTGGCCGACGGCCAGTTGGATCTGGTGTTCTCCAACCTGGCCATTCAGTGGTGCCCGGATCTCGATAGCGTGATGACGGAACTTCATCGGGTGCTGCGTCCCGGCGGCCGTGCGGTGATCAACACTCTGGGTCCCGGCACACTGAGCGAGGTCGCCCAAGCCTGGTCGTCGCCCCAGGCCCTGCTCGACTTTCGCTCGCGAGATCGACACCTGGCCTGTGCACACCTGGCCGGCTTCGCCCACGTTCACTGCCACGAGGTCACCGAGCGCTTCTTCTATCCCGACTTGGCAGCGGTCATGGATTCGATCAAGGGGGTCGGTGCCCAGACCCCACGCCCCGCCACGCGTCTGACCCGCTCCGACCTGGCCCGGGCCCAGCGGTGCTTCGAAGCACTGCGCGAGCCAGCTGGACTGCCGGTCAGCTATCGGCGCCTGACCCTCATTCTCGACAAGGAAGCGGAAGCATGACGCGTTATTTCATCACCGGCACCGACACCGATGCCGGCAAGACCCTGGTGACCGCCGGACTATTGGCACTGGCCCGCTCGCGCGGCCTGAGCACCCTGGGGCTCAAACCCATCGCCTCGGGCTGCCGGCGTACCGGCGCCGGCCTGCGCAACGACGATGCCCTCGCCCTGATGGCGCGTAGCGTACCGGCACTGGCCTACGAGACGGTCAACCCCTTTGCCTTCGAGCCGGCCATCGCCCCGCACCTGGCGACTCGCCAGGCGGGGACGAACATCAGCCTCGCCCAGCTTGGCGAACATGTCGCTCCGCTGCTGGAAGAGCCGCGTGACCTCATCCTGGTGGAGGGTGCCGGGGGTTGGCGCGTACCGCTCAACGACAGCGAGGATCTCTCAGGGCTGGCCACTCATCTCGACCTGCCGGTGATCCTCGTGGTCGGTCTCAGGCTCGGCTGCCTCAATCATGCCCGCCTGACGGCCGAGGCCATACGCGCGGATGGGGCGAAGCTGGCTGGCTGGGTCGGCAACCTGCTGGCTGCCGACTTCGCCCGTGACGCCTCGCTCTATGCCGACAACCTCGCCACCCTGCAGCACACCCTCGATGCACCATGCCTGGGGGTAGTGCCACGCCTGAGCCGGGTGGCGCCGGCCAGACGCCCGGAAGCCGCCGTGGCTCATCTCGAGCTACCCGAAGGCGATTGACTTGCGACCGAGGGTCCGTACAATGTGGACGCCTGCCCAGCCCTGCGGATGTGGTGGAATTGGTAGACACGCCAGATTTAGGTTCTGGTGCCTTCGGGCGTGGGAGTTCAAGTCTCCCCATCCGCACCATCATGGCTCGCGCCTGCCGAGTTTCGTGACGTCTTCGCCACGGTTTCCCCCTTTTCTACGGTTTCCTGCGTTCCCGTTTGCGACAGCGCTGCGCTGCCGCCGTGCTTTCGTGCGTCCTTCACACGTACAAGACGGAATATCCTTACACTCCTCCTCGCTCGAACTCATCCCCTCGCCCGCTTCGGAGGCACGATGACATCTCCCGTCTGGCATCCCTATGCCCACCTGCTCACCCAGCAAGCCGCCCCAAGGTCGTTGGCGGCGAAGGACCCCGTTTTACCTTGGAGAGCGGCGAGACGCTGCTCGATGCCACCTGCTCCTGGTGGTGCATGATCCATGGTTATGCCCATCCGCGCCTGGTAAACGCCATCAAGGAACAGGCCGACGCCCTGTGCCACGTGATGCTGGGAGGCCTCATCCATGAGCCCGCCGAACGCCTGGCCCGGGAACTGGTCAGGATCACGCCAACGGGGCTCAACCACGTTTTCTTCTCCGACAGCGGCTCGGTGGGCATGGAAGTCGCCATGAAGATGGCGGTGCAGTACCACCATCTGCGCGGCAAGCCAGAGAAGCATCGCATGCTGTCGCTAATGAAGGCCTACCATGGGGATACCAGCGGCTGCATGGCGGTATGCGATCCCGAGGAGGGCATGCACAGCCTGTTTTCGGGCTATCTGCCGCGCCACCACTTCGCCCCGGCGCCCAAGGCTGCCTATGATGCCGAACCCGACGCGGTAGCGCGCGACCTCGACGCCCTGCGCGCCGTACTGGAACGGCACCATCATGAAATCGCCGCGCTGCTGATGGAGCCGCTGCTGCAAGCCGCCGGCGGCCTCAACATGACCTCACCGCTCTATCTGAAGGGCGCGCGGGAACTCTGCGACGAATACGACGTGCTGCTGGTATTCGATGAAGTCGCCACCGGATTCGGCCGTACCGGCAGGCTGTTCGCCGCCGACCACGCCGCTGTCACGCCGGACATCATGGTGCTCTCCAAGGGACTGACAGGCGGCTACCTAGGCCATGCCGCGACGCTGGCCACCGACCGCGTGCACGATGCCTTCATTGGCGAGTCACCCCTGCACGCCTTCATGCATGGCCCCACCTTCATGGGCAACCCGCTGGCCTGTCGCGTGGCGCTGGAGAGCCTCGCCGTGTTCGAGGAAGAGAACTACCTGGACAAGATCGTCGCTCTCAACCGCGTGCTGTGTGAAGAGCTGCTGGATGACGAAGCGCTGCGGCATCTCCCACAGGTTGCGGACGTTCGCGTGCTGGGGCCACTGCGGTAATCGAAGTGACGGATGCCGCATACCTCGAGGGCGCCGCGGCATTCGCCCGTGGCCGTGGCGTCTGGCTGCGCCCCTTCGGGCGCTGGCTCTACACCATGCCGGCCTACATCACGCCCGAGGCGGACATGCGTCTCATCACGCACACGATGAAGGGCTGGTTCCTGAAATAAGAGGCGCTTGCCGGGCCGAACGCGACAGCGCCGCCCGAAGGCGGCGCTGTCGTCATGAGGCTGTTGCGCAGCTCGCTGCGTCAGGCCATGGCGGGCTGAGCGTAGGAGATCGGCGCCAGCTCGCGCTCGTTCTCGAAGGTGACGATCTCGTAGGCATCGGGCTGGGCCAGCAGCGCCCGGCACAGTTGGTTGTTCAGCGCATGGCCTGACTTCACGCCGCGGAACTCGCCGATCAGGCTATGTCCCAGCAGGTAGAGATCGCCGATGGCATCGAGCACCTTGTGCTTGACGAACTCGTCCTCATAGCGCAACCCACCTTCGTTGACGATGCGATACTCGTCGACCACGATGGCATTGTCGAGGCTACCGCCCAGCGCCAGGTTGTTGGCGCGCAGGTATTCGAGATCGCGCATGAAGCCGAAGGTTCTCGCCCGCGAAACCTCCTTGACGAAGGAGGTCGTGGAGAAATCCACCACGGCGGTCTGCTTCTGCTCTTCGAAGACCGGATGGTCGAACTCGATGGCGAACGTCACCTTGAAGCCCTGATGCGGCAGGAAGCGAGCCTCCTTGCCATCATCTTTCACTACCACTTCACGCTTGATGCGGATGAACTTCTTGGGCGCCTCCTGCTCGGCGATACCAGCCGACTGGATCAGGAACACGAACGGTCCGGCGCTGCCATCCATGATCGGCACTTCGGGAGCGCTGAGATCGATATAGGCGTTATCGATTCCCAGCCCAGCCAATGCCGACATGAGGTGCTCCACGGTCGCCACCTTGACGTCGCCGCGGGAAAGCGCGGTGCACAGTGTCGTGTCGGTGACCAAGGAGGCACTGGCCGGAAGCTGGACTTCAGGCTCCAGGTCCGTACGCACGAACACGATACCAGTGTTCACCGGGCCGGGCGCAAGGTCAGGTAGACCTTCTTCCCGGAATGAAGACCGACGCCGGTGGCGCGGATGGTATTTTGCAGGGTGCGTTGTCTGATCATGGGCAGTAGCCAGGCCGTTGTATGTTATCAAACACCGTTCACTATAACACCGAACGAGTGTTTCAACAAAAAAACATCTCCTGGCCCTGCCTAAGCGTGCAATAGCTTTTGTCAATCGGCTTGACGACGCAGGAAGGCCGGGATATCGAGATAATCGTCCAACTCCTGAGGCGAACGACGCTTCTCCGGTTGCGGCTTGGCCGCTTCCTGAGGCTCGGCCTTGGGCATCGCGCTCTGCTGGCGCATGGCCGGCTGCGCACGCTGACGATATTCGCTGCCTTCGTTGCGCTTGACGGTCTCGCGCCCGGCAGTCGCCTTGACCTGGCGCCCCTCGAGACCCGCAGCCACCACGGTGACCCGCAATTCGTCGGACATATCCATATCGATGGAAGTGCCCACCACGATGGTGGCGTCCTGGGAGGCGAACTCCTGAACAGTGGCACCGACATCGTTGAACTCGCCGATGGAAAGGTCCGGGCCGGCGGTGATGTTGACCAGGATGCCGCGTGCGCCGTGCAAGTCGATATCCTCCAGCAGCGGGCTGCGGATGGCCTTCTCGGCGGCCTCGCGGGCACGGTTCTCGCCGGTGGCGCCGCCGGTGCCCATCATCGCCATGCCCATCTCGGACATCACGGTGCGCACGTCGGCGAAGTCGACGTTGATGATGCCGGGGCTGGTGATCAGCTCGGCAATCCCCTGCACGGCGCCCAACAACACGTCGTTGGCAGCACTAAAGGCGGTCAGCAGGCTGGCGTTCTTGCCCAGCACCGAGAGCAGCTTCTCGTTGGGAATGGTGATCAGCGAGTCGACGTGCTCCGACAGCTCCTTCATGCCTTCTTCGGCCACGCGCATGCGCTTCGGCCCTTCGAACGGGAACGGGCGAGTGACGACAGCCACGGTGAGGATACCCAGCTCCTTGGCGATCTGGGCCACGACCGGCGCCCCGCCGGTACCGGTACCGCCGCCCATGCCGGCCGTAATGAAGACCATGTCGGCACCGCTGATCAGCTCGGCGATACGCTCACGATCCTCCATGGCGGCCTGACGCCCCACATCGGGGTTGGCGCCAGCACCCAGCCCCTTGGTGATCTCGTTGCCGAGCTGGAGTACGGTCTTGGCGGCCACCCGCTTGAGCGCCTGGGCATCCGTGTTGGCGCAGATGAACTCGACGCCTTCGATATTGCTCTCGACCATGTGGTTCACGGCGTTGCCGCCGCCGCCGCCCACACCGACGACCTTGATGACCGCACTGCTCGAGGGTGCGCTATCTACCAGTTCGAACATAAGCCCCGTCTCCTGGACCGCGCCGCGGCCCTATTAGAAATTTCCTTTCAACCAGCCCTTGAGTTTTGCCAGCGCCGGAATCCCTTCCCATCCTCCACGCTGGGAGACGTCATCGCGCCTAGGCGGCGCTGCCACCACTCTACCCCCGCGACCATGCCCTTGCCGAGCCTCCTGAAGGGCGTAATGTAGCAAACCTACGCCGGTGGAATAAATCGGGTTGCGCACCACGTCGGAAAGCCCGCGCACGTTATGAGGGCAGGCGATGCGCACCGGCATATGGAAAATCTCCTCGGCCAGCTCGACGACACCCTCCATGCGCGAGGTGCCACCGGTGAGCACTACACCGGCAGCCACCAGATCCTCGTAGCCACTGCGCCGCAGTTCGTCGCGGATCAGCGTGAACAGCTCCTCGTAGCGCGGTTCCACCACTTCGGCCAGGGCCTGACGCGACAGGTCGCGAGACGGTCGATCACCCACGCTCGGTACCTTGATCATTTCGTCGCTGGCGGCCAGCTGCGTCAGGGCGCAGGCGTACTTGACCTTGATTTCCTCGGCATATTGGGTCGGGGTGCGCAGCGCCATGGCGATGTCGTTGGTCACCTGATCGCCGGCAATCGGAATCACTGCCGTATGCCGAATGGCACCTTCGGTAAACACGGCGATATCGGTGGTTCCCCCTCCGATATCGACCATGCAAACGCCAAGTTCGCGTTCGTCCTCGGTCAGTACCGCCATGCTCGAAGCCAGTTGCTCGAGGATGATGGCATCGACTTCGAGCCCGCAGCGACGCACACATTTATCGATGTTTTGTACCGCATTGAGTGCAGCAGTCACCAGATGCACGCGCGCCTCGAGACGCACGCCGGACATGCCGAGCGGCTCACGAATGCCCCTTGGGTGTCGATGGCGAACTCCTGGGGTAGCACATGCAGGACACGCTGCCCTTCGGAGATGGCCCGCGCCCGAGCGGAATCGATGACACGATCGATATCGGAAGGCGTCACTTCGCGCTCTTTAATCGCAACCACGCCGTCGGAGTTCATCGAACTGATATGACTGCCGGCCACCCCGACATACACCGAATGGATGTCACAGCCTGCCATCAGCTCGGCCTCTTCCACGGCGCGCTGGATCGACTGCACGGTCGACTCGATGTTGATCACCACGCCCTTTTTCATGCCGCGAGAAGGGTGCGACCCGATCCCGGCAATCTCGATGCCGCCGTCATCGGTAGGCTGTCCGACGATGGCCACTACCTTGGACGTTCCGATGTCCAGTCCGACAACCATATTAGATGAGTTGGAAGTGACAGCCATGCGCCGGAGTGTCTCCTGAAACTTGACCCGCTGAGCGTTCCATTAATTCTGATAAATGGTCATTGCGCCCATTATAGAAACAACTGGCGTTAAACCACCAGTCCATTGCGAAAAACCTGGTTCACGATACGGGTTATTGAAGACAAAGAAAATAGCGCGGCGGCTGCAAGATGAGGCCGGTGCGTGACATCGGGTTTCATCCTGTACCGTCGCCCTCCTCCTCAATCTCGGTTTCGCCATGCCAGGCCACGGCCACACCGTTGGGATAACGCAGGTCGATGTAGCGGATATGCGTCGCTTGCGAACCGAGCTGACGCTGCCAGGCGGCGGCGAGTCTGGCCAGACGCGCCTCACGGTCGCTACGACCCAGCATTACCCAGACACCGTCGTCGAGCTGAAAGCGCCAGGCGCCGCGCGGCTCCAGCCGCAGTTGGGTAATGGTCAAGCCCAGCGCTTCGAAGCGCGGCTTCAACCGGTCGTGATAGGCCAGAACCTCGGCCCCGCTACCTACCGGACCGGCCAGGTCCGGCAGATCTTCAGGTGGCGCTACCGGGGCAAAGGCAAACGGTTCGCCCTTGGGGTTGAGCAGATAGTCATCGTTCCAGCGGGCCACCGGAACCTGCTCGACCAGCTCGAATGCCAACGTATAGGGCCACTCGCGTGCCAGCCGTACCTCGGCCAGCCAGTCGATGTTGCGTGCACGGCGGCGCAGCTCGGGAAGATCCGCCGACAGCCAGGTCTGACCCTGCAGCAGCGGCGCCAACTGCGAGCGCAGATAGTCGGCACTGACATGCTGCAACTCGCCGCGAATCGCGACCCGTTCGATGGGACGATCGAGCCAAGTCCACAGGGCGCGTCCCCCGGCACCCAGCAGTATCAGCAGCAGCAGAATTCCCAACGTCGAGCCGCGTGTGGTCATGCCCGGCGTGGCTCCAGCGTGGTGGCCAGTATCTGCAGCACCAGTTCGTCGAAACCCATGCCGGCATGGGCAGCCGCTTGAGGCACCAGGCTATGGTCGGTCATTCCCGGCGAGGTATTGGCTTCGATCAGCCAGAAGCGCCCTTCGCCATCGCACATCACGTCGATGCGCCCCCACCCCTCGCCGCCGATGGCCTCGAAGGCCTGGCGACACAGCTCGCCGAGCTCCGCCTCCTGTGTGGCCTCGAGCCCACAGGGCAGATGGTAGCGCGTATCGTTGGAATTGTACTTGGCCTCGTAATCGTAGAAGCCGCTAGGGACTTCGACGCGGATGGCGGGCAACACGCGCGCGCCCAGCAGCGAAACCGTGTACTCCTCACCGCGAATGAAGCGCTCGGCCATGACCCGTGCATCGAAGCGAGCCGCCTCATGGTAAGCCGCTTCCAGGGCCTCACGGCTTTCGACGATGCTGATGCCCAGGGTAGAGCCCTCGTGCACCGGCTTGACGATCAGCGGTAGACCCAGCCGGGCCACGATGTCTTCCCAATCGGAATCGGCTTCGAGCATCAGCGATTCGGGAGTGGGCAGCCCCACGGCCTGCCAGACCAACTTGGTACGCTGCTTGTCCATGCCCAGCGCCGAGGCCAGCACGCCGCTGCCGGTGTAGGGGATGCCGAGCAGCTCGAGCGCCCCCTGCAGGGTGCCGTCTTCCCCACCCCGACCATGCAGGGCAATGAATACGCGATCAGGGGCAAGCGCTTCGAGACCGACTAGCCCGCCGTCGGCGGGATCGTAGCCAATCACGTCGACGCCGCTACGCTCGAGTGCCGCCAACACCGCCGCGCCACTTCTGAGGGATACCTCGCGCTCGGCGGAATTTCCACCGTACAGTACGGCGACCCGCCCAAACTCGCTTGCCCGCATCATAGCTCCACCTCATCGAGAATCAGTCGGCTCTCGGCCAGCCCCAGCGCGATACCGCCCACATCACCCGCACCCTGAGTGATCAGGATGTCGTCGGCTCGCAATACCTTGGCCAGCAGTGCCGGCAGCTCCGACTTGTGCTGCACGAAAATCGGATCGAGCGTGCCACGCTGACGTATGGAGCCCGCCAGGGTCTTGCCGTCGGCCCCAGGGATCGGGGTCTCTCCGGCGCTGTAGACGTCAAGCAGCAACAGCACGTCGACTCCGGCAAGCACACGCACGAAGTCCTCGTAGAGATCGCGCGTGCGAGTGAAGCGGTGCGGCTGGTAGATCATCACCAGCCGTCGCTGGGGCCAGCCGGCCCGCACCGCCTTGATCACCATCTCCACCTCACGCGGGTGGTGGCCATAATCATCCACCAGCATCACCTCGCCGCTACCGCTCGGTGGCGCGAAATGCCCATGCACCTGGAAGCGGCGCCCTACCCCGGCGAACCCGGCCAGCCCGCGCAGAATGGCGGCATCGTCGACGCCGGCATCGGTTGCCACGGCGATCGCCGCCAGGGCGTTGAGCGCATTGTGCCGACCCGGCATGCCCAGGCGTACCTGCAGCGGTGCCAGCCCATCGGGGCGCAGCGCGGTGAAGGAAACCTCTCCCCCCTGCTGGGTGAAGTCGGCAATCCGGTAGTCAGCATCCTCGCTGAAGCCGTAGGTGACGAACTGTCGATGGATGCGATCGAGCAGTCCACGCACGTGCTCGTCATCGATGCACAGGATGGCCAGGCCGTAAAAGGGCAGGTTATGCAGGAACTCGATGAAGGTACCCTTGAGCCGTTCGAAATCGCCGCCGTAGGTACTCATGTGATCGGCGTCGATGTTGGTGACAATGGACACCATCGGCTGCAGGTGGAGGAACGAAGCGTCCGACTCGTCGGCCTCGGCGACCAGGTAGTCGCCCTCGCCCAACCGGGCATTGGTACCGGCGCTGGTCAGCTTGCCGCCGATGACGAAAGTCGGATCGAGCCCGCCTTCGGCCAGCAGTGTCGCCGTCAGGCTGGTAGTCGTGGTCTTGCCGTGGGTACCAGCTACCGCGATACCGTGACGGAAACGCATCAGTTCGGCCAACATCTCGGCACGGCGCACCACCGGCACGCGATGCTCCTGGGCCCAGCGAATCTCCGGATTGGCCGAATCCACGGCGGTGGAGACCACCACCACATCGGCCCCGGCAACGTTGTCCTCGGCGTGGCCGATGGCGACGCGAATGCCATGCTCACGCAGACGGCTCACCACCGGAGAGGCTTTCAGGTCGCTGCCGCTGACCTGATAGCCCTGGTTGGCGAGCACCTCGGCGATGCCGCACATGCCGGCACCGCCGATGCCGACGAAATGGATGTGCCGAATACGGCGCATGCCCAGGCCCCGCCCATGGCGGGGCAGCGTTGCCTGACCGGGAACCGGCCTCAAGGTGCTATCGCTCAAGCGCTGTCTCCATGCAACCGGCCACCAGGCGCTCGACGGCATCGAAGTGGGCGCATTGGCGCGCCTGCCGGGCCATGGTGGCAAGAGTGTCGGGTTCGAGCAGCGTCGTCAGGCTCTCGGCCAGCGCCGCTGCAGTCATCTCGTGTTGCGGCATGAGCCGGGCAGCCCCCGACTCCACCAGGGCACGCGCATTGGCGGTCTGGTGATCGTCCACCGCATGGGGTAGAGGCACGAACAGAGCCGGCTTGGCAGCGGCGGCCACTTCGGACACGGTCAGTGCCCCGGCCCGACACACCACCAGGTCGGCCCAGGCATAGGCCTCGGCCATGTCATCGATGAAGGCGCTCACCTCGGCCTCGACGCCATACTCCGCGTAGGCCTCACGGGTGGCCGCGTCCTTGTCGCGACCGGCCTGGTGGCGTACCTCGGGACGGCGCTCCTCGGGCAGCGCGGCTAGCGCTTCGGGAAGGCGCTGATTGAGCGGAAGCGCCCCCAAGGAGCCCCCCACGACCAGCATTCGCAAGCGCCGCTCCCGCATCGCCTGTGCCTCGCGCGGCGACTCGCCCAAGGCGGCGATCTCGTCGCGCACCGGATTGCCGACCACCTCGCTCCGACTGCCGAATGCCTGCGGGAAAGCGGCATAGACACGTCGGGCGAGGCGAGCCAGCACGCGGTTGGTCAAGCCGGCCACGGCGTTCTGCTCATGGATGACCAATGGCCGGCGCAGTAGCCAGGCCGCCAGCCCACCAGGGCCACTGGCGAAGCCGCCGAGGCCCACGACCAATACCGGATCGAGCCGGCGGATGATTCGCGCCGCCTGCCATACCGCACGGGTCAGATTGAACGGGGCCAGCAGCCAACCAGCCGCCCCGTTACCGCGCAGGCCGGCCACCGAAATATGGTGCAGAGGAAGCTCAGCCGCTGGCACCAGGCGGTTCTCGATGCCCTGAGGACTACCCAGCCAATGCACCTCCAGCGCTTCATCCCGCAGGCCACGAGCCAACGACAGCGCCGGGATCACGTGTCCGCCGGTGCCGCCTGCCATGATCAGTACACGCCGCCTTGCTGCCTGCTTCACTTCATGACCTCTTGTTGGTTGAGCCTGGGCTCACGCCGCCCCGCCACCTCCCGCGGTGCGGCAGGACTGGCACGTCGCAGCACCCGGCGAGTGTCGATATCCGCCCGCAGCAGCAAGGCAACCATGGCAGCGCTCACCAGCAGGCTTGAGCCGCCATAGCTGAGCAGCGGAAGGGTCAGGCCCTTGGTTGGCAGCATGCCGGTACTCACGGCAATGTTGATGAAGGCCTGGGCACCGATCACCATGGCGATGCCGTAACTGATATAGGCAGCAAAGGCCAATCCTGCCAGCTCGGCGCGCCGCCCCACCGCCATTGCCCGCCAAATCAGCAGCGCGAACAGGCCCACCACGCCGACGGCACCGAACAGGCCGAGCTCCTCGGCCAGCACGGCAAAGACGAAGTCCGTGTGCGCCTCTGGCAGGTAGAACAGTTTCTGCACGCTGTTGCCGAGCCCCATCCCCAGCCAGTGGCCGCGTCCGAAGGCGATCAGGGCTTGGGTCAACTGGTAGCCGCTGGCGAACTGGTCCGCCCAGGGATCGGAAAAACTCGTCAGCCGCGCCAGCCGGTACGGCTCGGCAATGGCGATATAGAAGCCCAGCAGGCCGACACCCGCCAGGATGAAGACGAAGCGCCCCCAGGGAGCACCTGCCATCAGCAGCATACCCATCACGCAGCCGGTCATCACCACCATCGCCCCATAATCGGGTTCGAGGATGAGCAGCACGGCGACGACCCCCATTACCAGCAGCGGGCGCAGGAAGGCGCCCCAGCGACGGCGCACATCGGGCAGGAAACGCTCCAGATAACCGGCCAGGTAGACGATCAGGCACAGCTTGGCCACTTCCGACACTTGCAGGTTGAAAGGCAGCAGGGGAATCGACAACCAGCGTCGGCTGCCGTTGACTTCGCGACCGACGAACAGCACCAGTAGCAAGAGCGCGATACTGACCAGCAGCAGCAGTGGGCCGTTGGCGCGCCACCAGGCCAGCGGCGAACGTAGCGCGACGGCAGCCCCCACCAATGCCATGGCCACGAACAGTGCGTGTCGCTGACTGAAGTACCACGGGTTGCCAGTCAGACTCGCTGCCACTTCGGTGGATGCCGAGGTGACCATGACCCAGCCGATCAGGATCAACGCCAGGGCGGCGAACAGCAGCCAGCCATCGAACGGCTGATCACGAGTAGAGAGCCGTTCCCGCAGCCGCCGCAAGCGCGCGAATCTCACCTTGGATGCCTGCTTGGCCTTAGCTGACATGCCCCGCCTCCTCGACGTACTCGTGTACCCGCTCCCGGAACGCCTCGCCACGGGCCAAGTAGTTGGGAAACTGATCGAGACTGGCGCACGCTGGCGAGAGCAGTACGCAATCGCCGGACTCGGCGATTGCGCGTGCGCGCTGCATGGCAGCTTCGAGATCGGCGACCCGAGTCACAGGCACACTCTCTTGCAGGGCTGCGGCAAGCTTGGCGGCATCGGCTCCGAACAGGATCGCCTCGCGTCCATAGCGAGCCATGGGCGCGGCCAAAGGCGTGAAGTCCGCCCCTTTGCCCAGACCACCAGCCAGCAGCACGAGGCGCCCTTGTAGCGTGGGCCCCAGCCCAGCGATGGCCGCCAGCGTCGCGCCGACATTGGTGCCCTTGGAGTCGTTGACCCAGCGCACGCCGCCGAACTCGGCGATCAGCTCGCTGCGATGCGGCAACCCCTTGAACCGGCGCAGCATCTCGCACATCGACTCGAGAGGTAAACCGAGATGACTGCCCATGGCCAAGGCGGCCAGGGCGTTGGCCTGGTTATGTCGTCCCGCCAACCCCATTTCGTCGGTGGGCAGCAGCGGCGTCGCTCCATGCATCAGCCAGTCGCGTCCCTCGCGGGACGCAATGCCCCATTCCTCTGTCCCAGGCGGCTGGGTAGTGAAGCGGTCGATGGCAGGCAGCGCTTCGAGTGGCCAGGTCATGGGATCTTCGGCGTTGACGACGGCGTGCCTTGCACCACGGAAGATGGCCAGCTTGGCATCGCGGTAGCCCGCCATGTCGCCGTGCCGGTCGAGATGGTCCTCGGACAGATTGAGAAACGCCGCACTTTCGGCACCCAGGCATGGCGTGGTCTCGAGCTGAAAGCTCGAGAGTTCGAGCACGTAGAGTTCCGCATCAGGCACGTCGACCAGCAGGTCGAGAGCCGGTGTACCGAGGTTGCCGCCCACCGCCACCCGCCAGCCAGCCAACCTGGCCATCTCGCCAAGCAAAGTGGTAACGGTGGATTTGGCGTTGGAGCCGGTAATGGCGGCGATGGGTGCGCGCGCCGCGCGCACGAACAGGGCCATCTCGCCAACCAACAGTGGCGCTCCGTCCGCGCGACGATGCCTGCGCATTTCGGCCAGCCCAGGTGTTGCCGGGTCGACGCCGGGGCTTACCACGATTTCGGCCGCCTCGCTCATGTCAAGGGCCGTGAGCGCTCCGCAGTGCAGCGCCACACCTGGATGAGCGGCACGGAACTCGTCGACTCCGGGTGGCGCCGTGCGCGTATCGGCCACCATGAAGGGCACTCCTTCACGAGCCAAATGGCGGCAGATCGCCCGGCCCGATATGCCGAGCCCGACCACCAGTGTCACCCCCTTCGCCACCTTGGGCATTGCAGCCTCCTCGCTCGGTGGGCTCGGTCTCCCTGGATCAGCGAATCTTCAGAGTGGCCAGGCCAACCAGCACCAGCACCACGGTGACGATCCAGAAACGCACGATGACACGCGGCTCCGGCCAGCCCTTGAGTTCGTAATGGTGATGCAGCGGCGCCATGCGGAAGATACGTCGCCCGGTCAGCTTGTAGGAGCCGACTTGCAGGATCACCGAGATGGTTTCCAGAACGAAGATACCGCCCATGATGAACAGCACGATCTCCTGGCGCACGATCACGGCGACCACACCCAGCGCCGCTCCCAGCGCCAGCGCACCGACGTCGCCCATGAAGACCTGGGCCGGGTAGGTGTTGAACCACAGAAAGCCGAGACCGGCGCCGGCGATGGTGGCACAGAACACGGCCAGTTCCCCGGCCCCGGCAATACTGGGAATCTGCAAGTAGTTGGCGAATACCGCATTACCACTGGCATAGGCGAAGATTGCCAGCCCCATGGCGACCATGACGGTGGGCATGATCGCCAAGCCGTCGAGGCCATCGGTGAGGTTGACGGCGTTCGAGCTGCCAACGATCACCAGATAGGTGAGCAGGATGTAGAACACACCCAACTGCAGCACGATGTCCTTGAACAGCGGCACGATCAGGCTGGTTTCCACCGCACTGGTCGCCGTGAAGTAGAGCACCAGGGCCGTCGCCAGACCGATCACCGATTGCCAAAAGTACTTCCAGCGTGCCGGCAGCCCTCGAGGATTCTTCTCTACCACCTTGCGGTAGTCGTCGACCCAGCCGATCGCGCCGAACCCCAGCGTCACCACCAGCACGATCCATACGAAACGGTTGGAGAGATCGGCCCATAACAGCGTGCTGACGGCGATCGCCATTAGGATCATCGCACCGCCCATGGTCGGCGTACCGGCCTTGGAGAGATGCGACTGCGGCCCGTCGTCGCGCACCGCCTGGCCAATCTGCCTTTCGACCAGGCGGCGAATCATCCAGGGTCCCAACCACAGGCACAGCAGCAGCGCCGTCATGGTACCGAGGATCATGCGCAGGGTCAGATAGTTGAAGACGTTGAAGGCGCTCTGGTATTGCGCCAGGAAATTAGCCAGAAAAAGCAGCATGTGTTGCGTTCACCTTGATGCGTCAGCTCGTAGCGCCGCCACAACCCGTTCCATGCCAGCGCTGCGCGAACCCTTGATAAGTACGCTGGCACCGGTGGGTAGATGGTCCAGGACATGGCGCGTTAGCGCCTCGTGGTCGTTGAAATGATGCCCGTTGTCACCGAATGCCTGGCTCGCGGACAGTGCCGCCGCCCCACAGGTCATCAGCACGTCGATCCCCAGCTCTCGTGCGTATTGGCCAACCTCGGCGTGGAATCGATCCGAATCCACCCCCAGTTCTCCCATGGCGCCAAGCAGGCACCACCTGGGGCCAGGCAGCTCGGCCAGCAGCGCAAGCGCTGCCTTGACCGCTCCCGGGTTGGCGTTATAGCTATCGTCCAGCAAGCGGCTCTCCCGGATTCCGCTTACCGGGCTCAGGCGCCCCGACATCGGCTCTGCCGCTGCCAGTCCAGCCAGCACCTGGTGGCCTTCCCACCCAGCGCCAGCGCTCCCGCCGCAGCCGCCAGAGCATTGGCGACACTATGGCGTCCTAACAGCGCGAGCTGCACCCGACCGATATCGCGGCTATCCACGACAAGCGTGAAAGCATAGCGCCCCAAGGCGTCGCAGGCCAGCTCGGTGGCCCTCACCCGGCTCTGCTCGGAGAAACCGAAGTCGAGTACTTCCCGCGGTGCGGCCAACTCGGCCCAGAACGGGAAATACACATCATCGCGATTGAGCACCGCCACGCCGTTGGCCCCCAGGCCGACCAATATCTCGGCCTTGGCCTGGGCGATCTGGCCCATGCCGCCGAATTCGCCGATGTGGGCTCCGGTGACGTTGGTGATGATGGCTACCTGCGGCTCGGCAAGCGTGGCGGTCCAGGCGATCTCTCCGAGATGGTTGGCCCCAGCTCCACCACCGCTTGACGATGCTCGTCGGTGAGCCCCAGCAGGGTGAGCGGAGCACCGATATCGTTATTGAGATTGCCCAGCGTTGCCAGGGTCTTGCCCCGCTGGCCGAGCACTTGGGCCAACAGCTCCTTGACACTGGTCTTGCCGCTGTTGCCGGTCACTGCCACCAGCGGGCCACCCCAGGCGCGACGCCGGGCACGGCCCAGCAGCCCCAGCGCCAGGCGAGTGTCGGGAACCACCAGTTGCGGCAGCGAGTCGTCGACGCGGTGCTCGACCAGGGCCGCCACCGCCCCCGCTTCACGCGCCTGGGCGACGAAATCGTGCGCGTCGAAACGTTCACCGCGCAGCGCCACGAACAGGCTGCCAGACGTCAGCCGGCGGGTGTCACTGACGATGTCGCCTACGGGAAGATCGCTCTCGGGTGCCGCAATACTGAGCGCTTCGCAAATGGCGTTCAGGGTCTGCAGACCGGAGCCTCTCATTGCTCCTCCTTGCGGCGAGCCAGTGCGGCTTCGGCCTCGGCGACATCGCTGAAAGGATGGCGCACGCCGGCGATTTCTTGATAGGGCTCGTGCCCCTTGCCAGCAATCAGCACCACATCCTCGTCCGATGCCTGCGCCAGGGTGCACGCAATGGCCTCTCCGCGCCCGGGATGTTCTGGATTCGCTGCCGGGCTCCGGCCGAGAGCCCCGCCAGGATCTGCTCGCGTATGCGCTGCGGATCCTCGCTTCGGGGATTGTCGTCGGTCACGATCAGCCAGTCTGCCTGCCGTTCGGCGGCAGCCGCCATCAGCGGACGCTTGCCGCTATCGCGATCCCCTCCACAACCGAACAGGCACCACAGACGCCCCTTGCCAGGCAAGTGGGCGCGCAGCGCACCCAGAGCATTCTCCAGCGCTTCCGGTGTATGCGCATAGTCGACGATCACGACCGGCCGGCCCATGCCCCCCACCCGCTGCATGCGCCCCGGCACCGGCTCGAGCCGCGAAGCCGCGGCGAACAGCGCATCGAGCGACTCCCCCAAGCCATACAAGGTCGCGATGGCCAGCAGAACGTTGTCGAGGTTGAAGCGGCCCATCAGCGGAAGCTCGAGGGCGCGTTCCCCCTGAGGGGTCGCTACCAGCGCCCACTGGCCGCTGTCGCTGGACTGCCAGTCGATCACGCGCAGCGTCGCCGCCGGGTCGTCACCGACCGCCAGCACACGCACGCCGGCATGAACGCCGGCCAGCATGAGACGTGCGAGCGGATCGTCTGCGTTGACCACGGCCAGTGCAAGCTCGGAGCGACGGAACAGGCGCGCCTTGGCCGCGGCATAGGCCGCCATGCTGCCGTGATAGTCGAGATGGTCGCGGCTCAGGTTGGTGAATACCGCTGCGGTGACATGGCAGCCGTCGAGACGCCCCTGCTCCAACGCATGGGAAGAAACCTCCATGGCCACCCGTCCGATGCTCTGCGCGGCCATTTCGCCCAGCGCCTCCTGCAGCGTCAGCGGCCCCGGTGTCGTCAGCCCGGTATCCGCGAGCCGTCCTGGGCGACCGACGCCCAGCGTCCCGATGAGACCGGCATCACGGCCCAGCGCATCGCTCAGTTCGGCAATGTAGTGGGTGACGGAACTCTTGCCATTGGTCCCGGTGACGCCAATCAGCTCCATCGCATCGGGCACCTCGAACAGCAGGCGACCCAGTTCGCCGAGACGCTGGCGCAGGAATGGCAGGCCAAGCACCGGTCGATCGCAAGCCTCGGCGGGAGGCGCCTCACCCGGCTCGAGGTGATAGAGCACCTGGGCGGCCCCGGCCTCGAGCGCCTGGGACAGATATGAGCGACCGTCGCCGGACACTCCCGGCACGGCCACGAAGACGTCGCCCGGCGCGACCTGGCGACTGTCGAGCACCAGGCGAACCGGTACGGACGAGTCGAACTCCGGCATCGACAGGCCGGGCCAACAGCGGCGCAGCGCCGCCTGGAGACGTGAAGCACTTACCTGCATCGACGCACCTCAGTCATAGGGAGGGCTGGGTTCATCTCTCACGTTGATCCGGTGGCACATCGAGCAGGCGCAGAGCGCTACCCGTGACGCGCGAGAACACCGGTGCCGCCACGGCACCGCCGAAGTAACTCTCGCCCCGCGGATGATCGATCATGACGATGGTGACGATGCGCGGGTCGGAGACTGGCGCAATCCCGGCAAACAAACTGCGGTAGGCGTTTTCCTGATAGCCTGCGGCGCCGGTCTTTCGCACCGTACCCGATTTCCCGGCCACCCGGTAGCCCGGCACCATGGCACGCCGGGCACCGGTTCCCGGCTGCACGGATTGCTCCATGATGCGTAGCAACTCATGGGCCACCTGCGGATCGATGGTCGGCGTACCAGCGGGAGCCTCGTCCAACCTGAGCAGCGAGGGTGGCAGGCGTACCCCGCCGTTGGCCAGGGCGGTATAGGCGCTAGCCAGCTGCAACGCCGAGACCGACAGCCCATAGCCGTACGAGAGCGCTGCCCACTGGCTGCGCGACCAGCGCACCGGAGCCGGCATGTGCCCCACGGCTTCGCCCGGGAAACCCGTTTCGGTACTCTGACCGAAGCCGAGCCGACGATAAAGATCGGGAACCAACGGGTCGTCGAGCTCCAATACCAGCTTGGACATGCCAATGTTGGACGATTTCTCCAGAATGCCCGCCAGGTCCAGCCTGCCATAGTTGCGAATGTCGCGAATGGTGAAGCGGTCAATACGCATCCAGCCCGGCGAGGTATCCACTACCACGTCGCTGTCGAAGCGACCGCTCTCCATGATCGCCGCCATGGCCAACGGCTTCATAACCGACCCCGGCTCGAACACGTCGACGATGGCCTGGTTGCGCAGGCCGCGAGGGTCGATGCCGGCGCGGTTGTTGGGGTTGTAGGAGGGCTGATTGGCCATGGCCAGCACCTCGCCGGTTCGGGCGTCCATCATGACCACGACGCCGCCGTCGGCATTGTGCTCGGCCACCGCTGCCTTGAGCTCACGGTAGGCCATGTACTGCAGCCGCTGATCGATGGAAAGCGTCAGCTCACCGCCCGGCTGAGCCTCGCGCAGTACTGCCAGGTCGCGCACCAAACGGCCGCGTCGATCCTTGATCACACGCCGCTGGCCTGGAGTGCCGGCCAAATAGGGCTGGTAAGCGAGCTCCACCCCCTCTTGTCCCATGTCGTCCACGTTGGTCACACCGAGCAGTTGAGCCACCACCTCGCCGGCCGGGTAGTAGCGCTTATACTCGTGTTGGGCGTAAACGCCCGGCACACGAAGATCGAGCACCCTCTGGGCGGCAACCGGCGTCAACTGGCGTCGCAGGAACATGAATTCGCGCTCGGTGAAACGCTCCAGTCTGGCATCGAGGTCGTCCAGCCCCATACCCAGCGCCTGCGCCAGCATTAACCGCTGGATGCGATCGTCGGGCACTTCCTGGGGGTTGGCCCAGAGCGTCACCACCGGCGTGGAGATGGCCAGCGGCTCGCCGTTGCGGTCGGTGATCATGCCACGGTGGGCGGTAAGCGATTCGGTGCGCAGGGTGCGGGCATCTCCCTGCCCCTGAAGAAAGGGGCGATCGAAGACATGCAGCGTCACGATTCTTCCGCGAGCAGCAGCATGGCCAGGATCACCAGACCCAGCACCAAGCCATAACGCATCGCGCCCATCGGCGCCATGGGCGGCCGCCGCCGCGGGGTCACGCCACCACGTACGTCCGTGCTCATGGTCGGATGACCTCGACTTCGTTGACATGAGGCAGTCGCATATCGAGCCGCTCGACGGCCAGGCGCTCGATGCGCGCCGGCGACGACCAAGCGCTCTCTTCGAGTAGCAGTTGCCCCCACTCGGTCTGCAGCTGATCGCGCTCGCGCTCGAGCTGTTGCAGGCGAACGTACTGAGCACGCGTCTGATGACTCGCGCTGATCACTGCCGTGGCGCTGGCCAGGCATGCCAGCACCAGCCCCACGATCAGCAGCAGGCGCCAACTGGGCCGCCAGGCGGGTCGCCAGGCAACGCCTTTCGGCATTCGTGTTGGCACTCTTCCTTGTCTCATGCCGTTCCTCAGAACCGCTTGCGTGCCGCGCGCATCACGGCACTGCGGGCACGCGGATTGCCTTCGACCTCTTCCGCCGTGGGCCGTTGCGCCTTGCCCAGCATCTCCAGGCGCTTGGCAAGCTGCTCCTCCCGCACTGGCATGCCACGCGGCAGATCGGCATCTCCACGCACGTGCTCGCGAATGAAACGCTTGACCCGACGATCTTCGAGGGAATGGAAGCTGATGACCACCAGGTGCCCGCCCGGCGCCAGCGCCTCGAGCGCGGCCGTCAACGCCGCGTCGAGCTGCTCCAGCTCACCGTTGACATGGATGCGCAGCGCCTGGAAGGCTCGCGTGGCGGGATGCTTGCCCTTCTCCCAGGCAGGATGGGCAGCCTTGAGCACCTCGGCAAGATCCCCGGTGCGCAGGAACGGCCTTTCGGCACGGCGTGTCACGATGGCTCGTGCCAGGCGCTTGGCGAAGCGCTCCTCGCCGTAGGCCTTGAACACATGGGCGATATCGGCTTCACGGGCACGGGCCAGCCACTCGGCGGCACTCTCGCCCTGGGTCGGATCCATGCGCATGTCCAGCGGGCCGTCTCGCAGGAAACTGAAGCCCCGCTCGGGATCGTCCAACTGCGGTGAAGACACGCCAATGTCCAGCAGCACCCCGGCCAGCTTCCCATGCAGGTCATGACGCGCCGCGATAGCGTCCAGTTTGGCGAATTCACCTTGTTCGATGGCAAAGCGCGGGTCGTCCAGCTTCCGCGCTTCGGCAATGGCATGGGGGTCGCGGTCGATGGCCAGCAGGCGCCCTTCAGGGCTCAGCCGCTCAAGGATGGCACGCGAGTGGCCGCCGCGACCAAAGGTGCCGTCAAGATAGGCCCCACTGGGGTCGTGAACGAGCGCATCCACGGCGCCGTCCAGCAGCACGCTGGCATGACGAAAGCCATGTCGGCTCGGTTCAGCTGCGGATGGCGGCATGCGCTTTCCCGATGTCTCGAACTTGAATGAACGCACCGGCTACGGCCGGACGCGGAGGGTTTCATACGGGGAGTCGGCCGATAAGCCGGGTTCTGTCGAGGACAGTCATTCATCTAGGAGCCGCGTCACCGCGGCCCTCCAGCAACCTACCCGAACCCGACGCGGGCCACGCCATTGGGTTCCTATTTGGTCTTGCTCCGGGTGGGGTTTACCGTGCCACGCACTGTTACCAGGCGCGCGGTGCGCTCTTACCGCACCCTTTCACCCTTGCCGGCCTCCCGCGGGAGACGTAGGCGGTCTGCTCTCTGCTGCACTTTCCGTCGGCTCGCGCCGCCCAGGCGTTACCTGGCACCCTGCCCTATGGAGCCCGGACTTTCCTCCCCCCGCAGCACTCGCAAGCGCTGCCGGCGGCGACTGTCTGGCCGACTCCGAGCGCAAGAATACCAGCGCGCCCGAGGCCTCTCAATGTCTTTCGGCACCCCGTTCAGCGCGCCTCCTTGAGCGCCTGGGTCCGCTCATACCACACCTTCTTCGCGCCGCCCAGCAGACGCGCAGCCACCGCCGCCGCCTGCTTTACCCCCACGCCTTCGGCCAGCAGCGCCGCCAGCAACGTATCGGCCTCCAGGCTGGCAGCGTCCGCGCTCTCGCGCGCCTCGGCGCCTGCCAGCATGATCACGAATTCGCCGCGGGCCTGGTTCGGGTCGGCTTCCATGCATGCCAGCAGCGCCGCGGCGCTGCCGTCGAGAAAGGTCTCGAAGGACTTGGTCAACTCCCGAGCCAGTACCAGGCGCCGGTCGCCGCAGACCGTAGCGATGTCGGCCAACGTCTCGCGGATGCGATGCGGCGATTCATAAAAGATCAGCGTCTCTTCCCTTTCCACGAGCCCTTCGAGGCGTTGCCGTCTCGCTCCCCCTTGGCCGGCAGGAAGCCCTGGAACAGGAACCGGTCGGTCGGCAGGCCAGCGGCACACAGCGCCGCCACCAGGGCACAGGCGCCCGGCACCGGCACGATGCGTCGTCCGCGTGCGCGCAGCTCGCGCACCAGCACGAAACCGGGATCGCTGATCAACGGCGTCCCGGCATCGCTGACCAGGGCAATGCTCTCGCCGCGGGCCAGCCGCTCATCGAGTTGATCGACCCTGGCCGCCTCATTGTGCTCATGCAGTGAGAGCATGGGCACTGCGAGCCCGAGATGTTGCAGCAGCCGCGCCGTGTGGCGGGTGTCTTCGGCAGCTACCAGGGCGACTTCGCCCAGCACCCGCGCCGCTCTAGGGCTCAAGTCCTCCAGATTCCCAATCGGCGTGGCGACCACGTACAATGTGCCTAGATGATTGTCGGACATGGCGGCTCCTCCGGAGTCTGTCGGGCTTGGCCGAATGTGATGTCGTTGGCCGAATGTAATGTTGAATGCCGGGTTCAGGGAGCGATTCCTGCCGCTCGGGACCTGCAGACAAGGAAGGATTCATGCTGAAAAAGCCTCGCGGCCTGCTGGCCATTGCGCTATTCGCCCTCCTGGTGGCCGGCTGTGCCCCCCCGGTATCGTCGAGCGTGTACCCGATGACGATCCCGGCTATCTCCTCGAGCAGGCGCAGCAACAGCCCCCCGAGCAGGCCGCCATCAGCCGGCTCGAGGCGGCCGACATCCTAGCACGCCGCGGCCAGCGCACCCAGGCACTGGAGATCGCCAGCGGAATCGACGATGCCCAGTTGCCTGGCGAGCATCGTCTGCATTGGGCAATGCTGCTGTCGGAACTCGGCGAGGAGCTGGAAGAGCCCCGGGCCGTGATCCAGGCCGGGCAATTGCTCGATGAAGTCGACATGCCGCGCGATGCCGGCCTGATCCTGCGCGAACGTATGGGACGCGCCTTGTTACGGGTAGACGAGTATCGCGCCGCGGCCGCAATGCTGATGTACGTTCAGGCCCGCACCGAGCGGGAGGCGCTCAACGATGCCATCTGGACTTCGCTGTCCCGCCTCGACGGTAACGAACTGGCCAGCCTGCGTGAGGACGCCGACGAGCTGACCCTAGGCTGGCTCGGCCTTGCCAGTCTGGTACGCGAGAGCGACGGCGACATCGAACGTCTGTTCGCGCGACTGGAGTCCTGGCGCGAGCGCAACCCCCAGCACCCGGCCGCCCGCAACGTACCTTCCGAACTGTTGGCACTGCGCGAGCTGCGCGGCAAGGAAGTCCGCCACATTGCCATTTTTCTGCCCGACAGCGGCCCTCTGGCCAGCGTCGCCGAGTCGATCCGCACCGGCATACGCGCCCATCACCTGCACAGCGTCGAACGCAACGGCGGGGTGAGGCTCTCGTTTCTCGATGCCAGCCTCGGCAATCTCGACGCCCTCTACACCGAAGCGCGCAACATTGGCGCCCAGGTCGTCATCGGCCCGCTCGACAAAGACCAGGTCAGCGAACTCGAGGCCCGCGACAGCGTACCGTTGCCAACCCTGGCGCTGAACTATGGCGCCGGCTCGTCGAACCGGGCCGAAGGCCTCTTCCAGTATGGCCTGTCGGCCGAAGACGAGGCGCGCCAGGTCGCGCGGCGTGCCTACGAGGACGGCCATCGCCGCAGCGCCATGCTGGTGCCGAACAACGAGTGGGGCGCCCGCGTCGGCCGTGCCTTCGAGCAGGAGTGGCGCAGCCGCAACGGCACCATTACCAACAGCGTCTCCTACGACCCGCGCGGTTCGGCAACCGAGAGTACTCGCCGGGTGCTTGCCGGCGGCCGTCCGGACATGCTGTTCCTGCTGGCCCTGCCCAGCTATGCCCGCCAGGTACCACCGACGCTCGATTACTACGGCGCCGCCGACCTCCCCATCTATGCCACTTCGCATCTCTATGAAGGGCGCCCACAGCCGCTGCTCGACCATGACCTCGACGAGGTCAACTTCGTCGACATCCCCTGGCAGATTCCCGATGCGGCAGTGGGCGGAGTGGAGGCACTACCCTACCTTGCCAGCTTCCAGGAGCTGCATCAGGATGCCGACCCCTCCACCTTCCGACTGATGGCGATGGGCGTCGACGCCTATGAACTGGCACGCCGACTGCCGCAGTTCCAGTTACTGCCCGAAAGCGAGCTGTTCGGCGCCACGGGCCTGCTGGTCGCCGGGCATGACGGACGCATCGAGCGTCGCCTGCCCTGGGCACGCTTCGAGCGTGGCGTACCGCGCCCCATCCTGACCTTCGATCTGCTTGACGGCGACCTGGGCGGCAATGGCCAGCTCCGTTGACGCCCGCGCTCGCGGTGCGCGCATCGAGCGCCTGGCCGCGGAGTGGCTTTCGGCCCGGGGCCTCACGCTCATCGCCAGCAACCAGCAGTTCAAGGGCGGCGAGCTGGATCTGGTGATGAGCGATGGCGAGACGCTGGTCTTCGTCGAGGTCCGCCATCGCAGCGACATACGCCACGGCCACCCACTCGAGACCGTCACCGCCACCAAGCAGCGCCGGCTGGTCCATGCCGCGCGTTTTTATCTGGCGCGCAACCGGCTATCATGTCCCTGCCGTTTCGACGTGCTGGCCGTGATCGGCAGCCCGCCCGCGCTCGACTTCGAATGGGTACAGGGCGCCTTCGAAGCGTTCTGACCGGCTCTATCGTCTCGCGACCAGGACTTCACAGCCAGGACACCACAGAATGGATTTTCAGCAACGCATACTCGGCCATTTCAACGCCAGCATCGACACCAAGACCTATGCCAGCGAGGTATTGCCACCCTTCATCGAGGTAGCAAGCCAGATGATGGTTCAGTGCCTGGTCAATGAAGGCAAGATACTGGCCTGTGGCAATGGAGGCAGCGCTGGCGACAGCCAGCACTTCTCCTCCGAGCTTCTCAATCGCTTCGAGCGCGAGCGCCCCAGCCTGCCGGCACTCGCGTTGACCACCGATACCTCGACGCTGACCTCGATCGCCAACGATTACAGCTACAGCGAGGTCTTCTCCAAGCAGATCAGAGCCCTCGGCCAACCCGGCGACATCCTGCTGGCCATTTCCACCAGCGGTAACTCAGGCAACGTCATCCAGGCGATCCAGGCGGCTCACGATCGCGACATGGCCGTGGTCGCCCTCACCGGCCGCGACGGCGGCGACATGGCCTCCCTGCTCGGCCAGGACGACTGCGAGATACGCGTCCCGGCGACTTCCACGGCACGCATCCAGGAGGTTCACCTGCTGGTGATCCACTGCCTGTGCGACCTCATCGATGAACAACTGTTCGGCAGCAGCGAGTAATTCTCATGACGACCTCAACCAGACTGTTCGTTTGCCTTCTGGCCGCCCTGACCCTCGCCCTCAGCGGCTGCACCACGGTCACCGGCGTCACCACCCCCGGCACCATCGACGAGAACTACGGCAAGCGTACGCTCGGCGCCCAAGTGGAAGACGAGAGCATCGAAACCAAGATTGCGCACAACCTGCGCCGCAGTGATGCACGACTCGGCGATGCGCGCATCAACGTCGACAGCTATAACGGCATCGTGCTCCTCACCGGCCAGGTGCCGAGCGAAGAGCTGAAGCAGAAGGCCAACGAAGTGGCGCTGGAAGTGCGCAATGTGCGCGACGTGCACAACGAGCTGACCGTAGCCGCCAACCTGCCGGCCAGCCAGCGCCTCTCGGACACCTGGACCAATACGCGCATTCGTACGACGCTGGCTGCCGATCAAAGCATCGATACCAGCCGACTGCGCTTCGTCACCGAGAATGCCACGGTTTATATCATGGGCATGGTCAGCCGCGCCGAAGCGGACCGCATCGTCGAGGCCGTGGCCGACGTCGGCGGCATCCAGCGAATCGTCAAGGTGTTCGATTATCTCGATTGAACGCGCTCACCGAAGGGCATGGCCCCGAACGCAGAACGGCAGGTCAATGACCTGCCGTTCTGCGTTTGGTCGCTCTGCGTCTGAAGCCTCGGGCCCAAAGCCGGACGGTGCTACTTGATGACGCGAAGCGAAGGCCGCTTCTTGGACGACGTCGCCTTGTCACGCTCCGGCTTCGCCGCGGCATCGCCCTCTTTGTCACTCTCGACGCTACTGAGCCCAGGCCGTTCGCTGGCGGCTTCTTCATCCGGCTGCGGCGCCGGCATGGTCGGTTCGTGGCCGAACACCATGCCCACTCCATTTTCGCGAGCATAGATCGCCACCAACGCCGGCATCGGCACCACGACCTGCATGGGCTGCCCACCGAAGCGGGCATGAAAGCTGACGGCATCGTTCTCGATGCGCAGGTCCCGCACGGCGGCGGGTCCCACGTTGAGCACTATCTGTCCATTCTGCACAAACTGGCGCGGCACGCTGACACCAGGCTGTTCGGCATCCACCACGATATAGGGAGTATGATCGTTATCCAGAAGCCACTCGTAGAGGCCTCTGGCAAGATAGGGACGGCTCGACAACATGACGTTCTGCCCTCCTCCAGTCTATTGGCGCCGGGCACGCCCGACGCCAGGTTCAGGTGCGCATTTCGCGCTCGTTCTCGCTCAGTGACGATACGAAGGAATCGCGCTCGAACAGGCGCTCCATGTAAGCGACGAGGGCTTGACCTGCTTCTCCGGAAGCTCGATGCCAAGCACCGGAAGACGCCAAAGAATCGGGGCGATGCAGCAATCCACCAGCGAGAACTCTTCGCTCATGAAATAAGGAACGTCCTCGAAGATCGGAGAAATTCCTACCAGGCTCTCGCGGAGTTCCTTGCGCGCTTTCTCCACGTCCTTCTTGCTGCCGCTCTCGATCTGCTCGACGAGAGGACACCACTCACGCTCGATGCGGTGCATCCACAGCCGGCTCTGGGCGCGGGCGACCGGGTACACCGGCAGCAGCGGCGGATGGGGAAAACGCTCGTCCAGGTATTCCATCATCACCTTGGATTCATAGAGCGCCAGGTCGCGATCGACCAGGGTCGGCACGCTGTTGTAGGGGTTCAGGTCGGCGAGTTCCTCGGGACGCTGGTCGCCGTTGACCTCGACGATATCGACCGCCACACCCTTCTCGGCAAGCACGATGCGGACGCGATGACTGAAATGATCATCGCCTCCCGAATAGAAGATCATCGACGACCGCTTGGCCACTACACCCATGTAACAATCCTCACATCAATTCGAACCAGCATGATAGCACGCGCACCGGACTTCAGGGTGGGGCATGCATACTCGAACAGGGAACAATGCACAGGGGGCGCATGGCACCGTTTGGCCATACGCCCCCTGCGGCACGACGTACCGATTCGTCCGAATCAGTGAATGTCGCGCCAGTACTCGCGCTTGAGCAGGTAGGCCAGCACACCGAAGATGAAGATGAAGATCAGCACCTTCGGTCCCAGCACCTGGGCCTGCAGCTTGGACGGCTCGCCCACGTAGGTCAGGAAGTTGGTCAAGTCATAGACCGCTTCCTGGAATTCCTCGGATTCCATGCTCCCCGGACGCGTCACCTGCAGCACTTCACAGGACTGGTACTTGCCGGTGAGCGGATCGAGCTCGGCACCCTCGACGGGACGATCGGTCTCGGCACAGACCTTCTCCTGAACGCCCTGCAGCGGCTCAAGCACGTTGGGCATGGCCACCATGGGGAAGACCTCGTTGTTGACCCCGTTGGGACGGCTCGGGTCACGGTAGAAGGTCAGCAGGTAGGAATAGATCCAGTCGGGACCGCGCAGACGCCCATGCAGGGTCAGGTCCGGTGCCGCCGAGCCGAACCAGTTGGCGGCATCGTCATGATCCATGGCGATACGCATCTGGTCGTTGAACGCCAGGCTGGACGAGAAGATCAGGTTCTCCTCGACCAGATCCTGGGGCATGCCGAAATCCTCGGCGGCACGCGCGAAGCGCTGATGCTCCAGCGAATGACAGCCCATGCAGTAGTTGACGAAGAGCTGCATGCCACGCTGCAGCGAGGCTTCATTACGCAGGTCCGGCGTCATCGAGTAAGGCACATCCACGGCGCCGGCACCGAATGCGGAAAAAGGCACCAGCGCGAAGAGCAGTGCGAACAGTTGCTTTTTCATTAGCCAGTCACCCTTTCCGGAACGGGTTTGGTCTTCTCCATCCTGGTGTAGAACGGCATCAGCAGGAAGAAGGCGAAGTAGAGCACCGTGCACAGCTGCGCCACCGCGGTACGCATCGGCGTGGCCGGAAGAGCCCCGAGAACGCCCAGAACAATGAAGCTGATGGCGAACAGGGTCAGCATCACCTTGGACATCCAGCCCTTGTAGCGCATGGAGTTGACCGGGCTGCGGTCGAGCCAGGGCAGCACGAACAGCACGGCGATGGCACCGCCCATGAACACCACGCCGAGGAACTTGGCATCGAGCCCGAACAGATCGAAGGTGATGGCGCGCAAGATGGCGTAGAAGGGAGTGAAGTACCACACCGGTGCGATATGGTCCGGCGTCACCATCGGGTTGGCCGGCTCGAAGTTGGGCCGTTCGAGGAAGTAACCGCCACCCTCGGGGAAATAGAACACCACCGCGGCGAACACGAACAGGAAGACCGCCACGCCGAACACGTCCTTGACGGTGTAGTACGGATGGAACGGGATGCCATCCAGCGGCTTGCCGGTTTCGTCCTTCTTGCTCTTGATGTCGATGCCGTCGGGGTTGTTGGAACCCACTTCGTGCAGGGCGATCAGGTGCAGTACCACCAACGCCAGAATCACGATGGGCAGTGCCACCACGTGCAGGGCGAAGAAACGGTTCAGGGTGATGCCGGAGATCAGGTAGTCGCCGCGCACCCACTGGGCCAGGTCAGGACCGACGAAGGGAATGGCGGAGAACAGCGAGATGATGACCTGGGCGCCCCAGTAGGACATCTGGCCCCACGGCAGCAGATAGCCCATGAAGGCCTCGGCCATCAGCATCAGGTAGATCGCCATGCCGAAGATCCACACCAGCTCACGCGGCGCCTTGTAGGACCCGTACAGCAGCGCGCGGAACATGTGCAGGTAGACCACCACGAAGAAGGCGGAAGCCCCGGTGGAGTGCAGGTAGCGGATCAGCCAACCGTACTCCACATCGCGCATGATGTACTCGACGGAAGCGAATGCCCCTTCGGCCGAAGGGTTGTAGCTCATGGTGAGCCAGACGCCGGTGAGGATCTGGTTGACCAGCACCAGCAGTGCCAGGGAACCAAAGAAGTACCAGACGTTGAAGTTCTTGGGTGCGTAGTACTTGGACAGATGGTCCTGCCACATCTGCGTGGCGGGGAAGCGGTCGTCCACCCAGCGCATGATGCCGCTTTCTGCCTTGACTCGATTCGGGTTACCCATCAGGCAGCCTCCTCATCTTCGCCGACGACGATCACGGCGTCGCCATCAAAGCGGTACGGCGGCACCTCGAGGTTGAGCGGCGCCGGCACGTTGCGGAAGACACGGCCCGACAGGTCGAAGTAGGAGCCGTGACAGGGACAGAAGTAACCGCCGGGCCAGGCCGTCATGTCGACGTCGTCCGGCTCGGGGCGGAACAACGGTGAGCAACCCAGATGGGTACAGATGCCGATCAGTACGGAGTATTCCGGGCGTACCGAACGCAACGGACCCGTTATGTATGCTGGCTGCTGCGGTTCCTGGGAGTCCGGATCGGCCAGACGGGCAGGGTCGAGATTCTCGGTGCGCTCGATCATGTCCGGAGTGCGCCGCACGACCCAGACCGGACGTCCGCGCCACTCGACGGTCATGCGCTGCCCCGGCTCGAGTTTCGAGACATCTGCGCTCACTGGCGCCCCCGCCGCCCTTGCCCTGGCACTCGGCTGCCAGGAAGCCACAAAGGGAACCGCCACTCCCACGGCCCCCACCGCCCCTACGACGGTGGTGGCACCCAGGAGGAGACGGCGCCGCCCTTTGTTCACGCCGTTGTCTGCCATTTTCTGGTTTCTCCCATCAGCTTACCCGTTGATCCAGCACGGAATGAGTTCCGCGACCACGGATACCAAATCCGGCATATCTTAAGGAATCGAGCTGCCACGCACAAGACAAGGCAGTCCTGACCAAGGTGGAATTCTCGACGCAATATCTTGAAATAAGAAATAAAAAACCCGAGCAAATGCCCGGGTTTTTTGCCAGCGACTGAGTGAGATCAGCGCTTGGAGAACTGCGGGCGACGACGCGCCTTGCGCAGACCGACTTTCTTACGCTCCACCTGGCGAGCGTCGCGAGTAACGTAGCCAGCGGCACGCAGCGCCGGGCGGAAGTCCTCGTTGTACTCCATCAGTGCACGGGTGATACCGTGACGAATGGCGCCGGCCTGAGCGGAACCACCACCGCCCTTGACGGTGACATAGACATCGAACTGACCGAGAGTTTCGGTCAGCTCGAGCGGCTGACGCACCACCATACGGCCGGTTACACGACCGAAATACTGGTCCAGCTCACGATTGTTGACGGTAATCTTGCCGGTGCCCGGCTTGAGGAAAACACGGGCAGTGGATGTCTTGCGGCGCCCGGTACCGTAATACTGCTGTGCCATGGTGATGATCCCCTCAGATGTTCAGTTCTTGCGGCTGCTGGGCGGCGTGCGGATGTTCGGCGCCGGCGTAGACCTTGAGCTTGGAATACATGGCGCGCCCCAGCGGCCCCTTGGGCAGCATGCCCTTGACGGCAGACTCGATCACGCGCTCGGGAGCGTGCGCGATCATCTTCTCGAAATTCATGGAGCGAAGACCGCCCGGGTAGCCGGTGTGACGGTAGTAGGTCTTGGCCTTGGCCTTGTTACCAGTGACCCGCACTTTCTCGGCGTTGATCACGACGATGTAGTCGCCGGTATCGACATGAGGGGTAAACTCGGGCTTGTGCTTGCCGCGCAGACGACGAGCGATTTCGGTAGCCAGACGGCCGAGCGTCTTGTCCGCCGCGTCGACGACGTACCAGTCGCGCTGTACGGACTGCGGCTTAGCAGTGAACGTTTTCATGGAGAAATCACCACAAAATCAAACAAGTGTATTGGACCCCACGTGCCCGAAGCACAACCGGGATCATCCCTATTTTTCTTGGTTGCCACCCGCAGCAGCGGCGACAACGGTCGAGGAGGGCGTATTCTACATGATCTGCCCGCGCGAATTAAAGCCCTATCGCCTCCCCGTCGTCACGGCTTGTGCGGCAAAGCCAGGTACTCGTGCGACTGCATCTCCTGCAGCCGCGACTGGGTGCGCTGGAACTCGAAGCCCAGGCGCCCATCGGCGTAAAGCAACTCGGCCGGCACCTCGGCCGACATCAGCAGCTTGACGCCACGGTCATAGAATTCGTCCACCATGTTGATGAAGCGACGCGCCTGGTCGTCGGTGGACGCTCCCATGCGAGTCACGTTGGAGACCAGCACGGTATGGAACTCGCGGGCGAGCTCGATATAGTCGTTCTGACTGCGCGGCCCGTCGCACAGCTCACGAAACTCGAACCACACCACGTCGTCGTGCAGGCGCCGCGCGCGCAATACACGGTGGTTGATCTCCACCGGTACGTCAGCTTCCCCTTCGTGCCGGGCAATTTCGCGGAAGCTACGCTCGAGCTCCCGCTCCGCAGCCTCGTCCAGGGGAGCATGGAATATCTCGGCACGCTGCAAGGCGCGCAAGCGATAGTCGACCCCCGAATCGACATTGACCACGCGGCAGTGGCGCTTGATCAACTCGATGGCCGGCAGGAAGCGAGCGCGCTGCAGGCCATCCTTGTACAGTTCGTCGGGCACGATGTTGGAGGTCGTCACCAGGACCACGTCACGCTCGAACAGCGCCTCGAGCAGGTTGGCCAGGATCATCGCGTCGGTGATGTCCTTGACGAAGAACTCGTCGAAGCAGATCACTCGCGCCTCCGCGGCGAACTTGCCGGCAATCAGCGTCAGCGGATTCTTCTCGCCCTTGTAGTGCTCGAGCTCGTTGTGCACCCGTTGCATGAAACGATGAAAGTGGGTACGCATCTTGTCGGGAAACGGCAGGGACTCGTAGAACGTATCGACGAGATAGGTCTTGCCGCGCCCCACTCCGCCCCAGAAGTAGAGACCCTGGATTGACGGTAGAGCCGGCGCCTCCCTCGCCCTTTCCCGCTTGCCGAACAGACCGGCCATGCGAGACTTGAGCCCCCGCCCGGTGGTGACGGCACGCGGCTCGGTCCGAGGTGAGGCTACGAGATGGTCATACAGGCGCTGCAAGTGCTCGACGGCCTGCTCCTGGGCAGGATCGTAATGAAAGTCGTCGCGCTCGAGATCGGCCCGGTAACGCGCCAGCGGGGTACTGGCATCGGCCGAACGGGATCCCGCAGGAGTCACGGTCGCGCACATGAGAGATTCCTTGCTGATCTTGGCTCGTATCGTTGCAGGCCCCGCATTATACGCATCCTGCACGCCACGCGCAGAAAAAAGGATGAGGCGCTTCGCATCGTCCAGCGTTGACCCGCCGACAGCCAAGGCTTCTATAATGGGCCGGCCAGACATGACTCGAACCGGGCAGCGGCACTAACTCCGGCGTGTATCAGCATCAGGGAGAACTTCGTGGATTACGGCAATGTTAACTGGATCGTAGCTATCGTCAGCCTGTTGGTCGGCCTTGGCATCGGCGTCTTCGGCTATCGTGCCCTTGGCACATCGGCCACCCGGCTACAGGAGCTGCGCCGCCAGGTGGCCGAGCGTGAACGCGAACTCAGCGTCCTTCGGGAGGGCATGAACGAGCACTTCACCCAAGTCGGCATGATGGTGAGCAACATTCAGCGCGAGATGCGTACCCTCGAACACCGCATCACCGAGGATGCCAGCACACTGCATTGCGAACCTCAGGACAAGAATCGGCTCAAGGCAGCCGACCAGCCGGCCCTGACCGAAAGCGACGACGTACCGGCGCCACGCGACTATGCCGACGGTTCTGGCGGCACCCTATCCGAGGATTTCGGTCTCAAACCCAGCACCGAGAAGAGCGAACTCCCCCAGCCCCCGCGCTATTGATTCCTGCGCCGCGAAAGATGAACGTCACGCCGGGTTATCGATATCGACGAAGCGATGCATGACGCCGAACTCACGCTCGAGCCAGGCGCCCAGCGCCTGGACGCCATAACGCTCGGTGGCATGATGCCCTGCGGCCAGGTAGTGGATGCCCAGTTCGCGCGCCAGGTGCGTGGTACGCTCGGAGATCTCACCCGAAATGAACGCATCGGCACCTGCCTCCCAGGCCTGGGTGATCATGTCCTGCGCCCCGCCGGTACACCACGCCACGCAGCGCACCAGCTCGCCGCCAGGCGCCTCGACGAGTAGCGGTTCACGTCCCAGGCACACCCCCACATGGTTCGCCAGAGCCTTGGGCGCCGTCGGCTCGGGCACACTCCCGAGCCATACCAACCCTTGCCCCAGCTCACCGTCGGCACAGCCCTCCACGCGGAATCCGAGCCGACGGCCAAGTTCGGCGTTGTTGCCAAGCTCCGCGTGGGCATCAAGCGGCAAGTGGTAGGCCAGCAGGTTGATGTCGTTGAGCAGCAGCGTACGGATGCGGCGCTGCTTGATTCCGGTGATGGGCACCGGCTCGTTCTTCCAGAAATAACCATGGTGAACGAGCAGCAGGTCCGCATCCCATGCCACCGCCTCCTCCAGCAGCGCCTGGCACGCAGTCACGCCGCTCATCACTCGACGCACCTCCTCACGCCCTGCCACTTGAAGACCGTTGACGGTATAGTCCTTGAATGTGGGGGCACCGAGCAGCGTATCGCAGGCCCGTACCAGGTCATCGCGCAAAATCATCTCACCTCCGGACAGCGCTTCGGTGTCGATGTTACAATTGGCTCCATTGTAACGACTGAGCGGGATGCCATCGACCGCCCGCCGACCAGGAAGCGCCGCATGCGTCGTTCTCTCATTGCCTATGCCCTGCCCGTCCTCATCGGCGTGCTGTTGGCCATCGTCTTGCTCAATACCTTTCCGCAGCTACTCCAAGGGCCTTCCTCGCCCTCTCCGTCCGCGCCACAGAGCGAACTCCAGCAACAGCTATCGCGCCCCTCGCCCGAACTCCAGCAGGCGCAGCCACTGGCTCGCCAGCAAGGTCCGGTCAGCTACTCCGAGGCCGTCGAAAAGGCTGCTCCGGCGGTCGTCAACATCTATTCATCCCGGGTGGTGGCACGCGAGGAGCATCCGCTGATGTCGGATCCGTTCTTCCGCCAGTTCTTCGGCGACGACCTGCCGACCCAGCAGCGCCTGCTGTCGAGCCTGGGCTCCGGCGTCATCGTCAGCGCAGATGGCTACGTCCTGACCAACCATCATGTCATCGATGGCGCCGACGAGATTCAGGTGGCCTTGCGCGACGGTAGGGAGACCCTGGCAGAGGTCATCGGCACCGACCCAGAAAGCGACCTGGCCGTGCTGCGCATCGACCTGGACAATCTGCCGGTCATTCAGCTTTCCGACACCGAAGATGTGGCGATAGGCGACATCGCCATGGCCATCGGCAACCCCTTCGGGGTAGGCCAGACCGTCACCATGGGGATCATCAGCGCCACGGGGCGCAGCCATCTGGGGCTGAGTGCCTACGAGGATTTCATCCAGACCGATGCCGCCATCAATCCCGGCAACTCCGGCGGCGCACTGATCAATGCAGAGGGCTCGCTGGTCGGTATCAACACCGCTATTTTCTCGCGTTCGGGAGGCTCCCAGGGAGTCGGGTTCGCCATTCCCACCCGCCTCGCCCGCTCCATCCTGGAAGCCTTGGTGACCCAGGGGCGCGTGATTCGCGGCTGGCTCGGCATCGAGGCACAGGAGATGACCCAGGATCTGGCTGCCTCATTCGGCCTGCAGGCGCCACGTGGCGTCGTCATTTCGGCCGTGGTGCCGGAAGGACCCGCGGCCCTGGCCGGGCTACGCCCCGGCGACGTGCTGCTGGAGGTCGATGGACGCCCCATTCTCGATGCGCGTGCCGCCATGAGCGACATCGCCGCCATCGAACCCGGCGCCACACTGCCCCTCACCGTGGTACGCAGTGGCGAGAAGTTCACCGTCGATCTGGAGGTGGGAGAGCGCCCGCTGCCGCCGAGCCGCCGGCCCGAGCGCTGACGAACGCCCCTTCTCGATTCCTTCTCAATCCTTGATACGGTACTCGGCTGAGCGGGCATGCGCCGTCAGCGATTCGCCGCGCGCCAGCACCGAGGCCACCCTGCCCAAGGTCGAGGCTCCGCTTTCGGAGCAGTGGATGATCGACGAACGCTTCTGGAAGTCGTAAACACCCAGCGGCGAGGAGAAGCGTGCCGTGCCGGAGGTCGGCAGTACGTGGTTGGGTCCCGCGCAGTAGTCGCCGAGTGCCTCGGCGGTATAGCGCCCCATGAAGATAGCGCCGGCATGGCGTACCTGCGGCAGCAGTGCCTCCGGGTCGGCCATGGAAAGCTCCAGGTGCTCCGGAGCAATGCGATTGATCAGCGTCACGGCCTCGTCGCGGTCGCGGCAGAGAATCAACGCACCGCGCCGCGCCAGCGACTGGCGCACGATCTCATGGCGCTCGAGCGTCGGCAGCAGGCGAGCGATGGCCGCCTCGACCTCCGCCAGGTGGGACTCGTCCCAACTGACCAACAGCGCCTGGGCATCTTCGTCGTGCTCGGCCTGGGAGAACAGGTCCATGGCCAACCACTCCGGATCGGTTCCGCCGTCCGACACGACCAGAATCTCCGAAGGACCGGCAATCATGTCGATACCCACCTGGCCGAAGACTGCCCGCTTGGCGGTCGCTACGTAGATGTTGCCTGGCCCTACGATCTTGTCGACGCGCGGCACGCTGGCGGTGCCGTAGGCCATGGCCGCTATCGCCTGGGCACCGCCGATAGTGAATACCCGGTCGACGCCGGCCAGGTGCGCCGCCGCTAGCACCAGCTCGTTGAGCACCCCGTCGGGAGTAGGCACCACCATGACGATCTCGCGCACGCCCGCTACGTGAGCGGGAATGGCGTTCATCAGTACCGAAGAGGGATATGCCGCCTTGCCGCCCGGCACGTAGATACCGGCCCGATCGAGCGGTGTGACCTGCTGGCCGAGCACGCTGCCATCGGCCTCGGTATAGGACCAGGAAGTTGGCTTCTGCCGCTCGTGATAGAGGCGAATGCGCTCGGCGGCCTGGGCCAGGGCGTCCCGCTGCTCCTCGGACAGGCCCCGAAACGCCTGCTCGAGACGCCCGGCGTCCAGCGTCAGCTCGCTCATGCTGGCTGCCGTCAAGCGATCGAAACGGTTGGAGAATTCGATCAGGGCCGCATCGCCCCGCGCCTTGACCGCCGAAATGATTTCCTCCACGCGTGCCTGGACATTGGCATCGGAAACGCCCTCCCAGGCCAGCAGCGCATCGAGCCGGGTCTCGAAATCGGCAGCCTCGGTCGACAGCCGGGCGATATCGACGGATTCGAATAAGGTGTCGCTCATGGTCGCATACGCCTCCACGTGAAAAATGTACCGTTGCCGCGAGCGGCGGCGAGTTACCGGGACTACGCCTCGGCATCCGCCCTGCGCCGCTCCACCGCCTGGGCGAGGCGCGCGACCAGCGGCTTGAGCTGCTCGTGCTTCATGGTCATGGCCGCCTTGTTGACCACCAGGCGCGTACTGATCGGCGCAATCAGCTCACGCGGCGACATGCCATTGGCGCGCAGGGTATTGCCGGTATCGACGATATCGACGATCTCGTCGGCCAGGTTCATCAGCGGCGCCAGCTCCATGGCCCCGTAGAGCTTGATCACTTCGGCCTGAATACCCTGTTCGGCGTAGTAGCGACGCGCCACGTTGACGAACTTGGTGGCCACGCGACGCCGCGCACGGGCCGGTTTTGCGCCGTCGATGCCTGCCGTCATCAGCTTGCACTTGGCGATCTCGAGATCCAGCGGCTCATAGAGCCCCTCGGCACCATGCTCGAGCAGCACGTCCTTGCCCGCCACGCCCAGATCGGCGGCGCCGAGCTGTACATAAGTCGGCACATCGGTAGCACGAATGACGACCAGCTTAACGGCGTCGAGGTTGGTGTCGAAAAGCAACTTGCGGCTCTTGCCCAGATCCTCGGCCGGAACGATGCCGGCATCCGCCAATAGCGGCAGGGTCTCGTCGAGGATGCGGCCCTTCGACAGGGCCAGAATCAATTGCTTGCTCATGCTCTCGCCTAATTCGGAAACTGCTGGCCCCGCATCGCCCGCTCAGCCGGGAATGCGGCGAATCCTGGCTCCCAGCAGCTGCAGTTTCTCTTCGATGCACTCGTAGCCGCGGTCGATGTGATAGATACGATCGACCAGGGTCTCGCCCTCGGCCATCATCGCCGCGATCACCAGCGACGCCGAGGCGCGCAGATCGGTGGCCATCACCGGAGCGCCGGAAAGACGCTCGACGCCGGTGATCATGGCGGTATTGCCCTCGAGCGCGATCTTCGCTCCCATGCGGTTCAGCTCCTGAACGTGCATGAAGCGATTCTCGAAGATGGTTTCGACCACCCGGGAGGTACCTTCGGCCACGGCGTTGAGCGCCACGAACTGGGCCTGCATGTCGGTCGGAAAACCGGGATAGGGGGCGGTACGGATATTGACCGGGCGCGGACGCCGGCCTTCCATGTCCAGCTCGATCCAGCCATCGCCAACGGCGATCCTGGCTCCGGCCTCCTCGAGCTTGGCCAGTACCGCCTCGAGAATGTCGGCACGGGTGTTGCGTACCCGGACCCGGCCGCGCGACAGAGCGGCGGCGACCAGAAAGGTTCCGGTTTCGATGCGGTCGGGCATGACGTCATGATAGGCGCCATGTAAACGCTCGACCCCTTCGATGACGATATTGTTGCTGCCGTGGCCGCGAATCTTCGCCCCCATCTTGATCAGACACTCGGCCAGATCCACCACTTCGGGTTCACGGGCCGCGTTCTCCAACACCGTGGTGCCTTCCGCCAGGGTTGCCGCCATCAGCAGATTCTCGGTACCGGTAACGGTCACGGTGTCGAAGAAGATGGTGGCGCCCTTGAGTCGGCCGTCGACACGCGCCCGAATATAGCCCCCCTCGACGCGAATCTCGGCGCCCATGGCCTCGAGCCCGCGAATGTGCAGGTCGACCGGGCGCGAGCCGATGGCGCAGCCACCGGGCAGGGAGACGTCAGCATGGCCGAAGTGCGCCAGCAGCGGTCCGAGAACCAGGATCGAGGCGCGCATCTTCTTGACCAGTTCATAGGGAGCGTGACAATCGCGCACCTGCGAGCCGTCGAGCTGGATGGACATCTTCTCGCCCATCACCGGCTCGACGCCCATGCGTCCCAGTAGCTCCAGCGTGGTGGTGATGTCCTGGAGATGCGGCAGATTGCCGATGGTCACTGGCTCGTCGGCCAGCAGGGTTGCGCACAGGATGGGCAGCGCCGCATTCTTGGCGCCACTGGCCCAGACCTCGCCGTCGACGGGTCCGTTGCCGGTAATGATCAACTTGTCCATGAGCGTTAGACCGTCAGGCACCCTGGCTGCGTGAAGACACGTTCTCCGGCGCGCTCGCCCACTGCGCCGGCGTATAGGTCTTGATGCTCACGGCATGCACGGCTCCGGAAGCGATTTCCTCGGTGAGCGCGCCATAGATCAACTGCTGACGCTTGACCGGCGACAGACCGTCGAAGACCTCACCCACGGCGATGACCTGAAAATTGCAGCCCTCACCCTGGATATGAAACTCGCAATCCTCGAGGCGTGCCTCTAGCAGCGCCTTGACATCACTGGGTTGCATGAAAAACGGAACTCCTGTGGCACGAATGGAGCGGCGCACGGCCCCATACGGGCCGCCGCCGAGAACAAGAATCCCCACATGGTAAAGAAAAGCATCGCGCTTGGCGATGCCGGAGCCGATCAGGCCTGACCGGCAAGCGGTAGCAGCTCGTCGAGCCCCGCTGCCCGCGTCAACCGAGCCAGCGGCTCGGATAGGCGCACGGCGCTGATCTTGACGCCCGCCTTACGCGCTTGGCGCGTCCACTCAAGCAGTACGCTGAGAGCGGCACTGCTCACCCGCTCGACGCCCTCCAGGTCGAGCACGAGGCGCGTACCGGCGGGCCGTTCGACCAGCCAGGCGGTTCCCGCCTCGACCAGCGGCGCGGCAATCTCGAAATCGACATCGCCGCTGACGGCCAACCCCTCCGGGCCGGCCTCCAGCAGAACGCCACCACGCTCGAGCAGGCGACTCACGCGTTGCCGCCCTCTTCCAGTTCCTCGGTAGCGATTTCCGGCGACCAGTTGGCGATCACCGCGTCATAGTCGCGGCCATGGTCGCGCATGGCCTGGTCGAACTGGTTGCGGAACGTCAGCCCCAGGTTGATACCGTTGACGATGACGTTGACCACCTTCCACTGCCCCTCGCTCTGGCGCAGCGTGTAGCTGACCGGATAGACCGTGCCGTCCATCGCCACAACCTCCATGGCTACGGATGCCTGATCCTCATGGCGCGGCGCACGCTGACTATCCAGCACGCGCAGCTCGCGATAGTCGAAGGTCACCAACCCCTTGGTGTAGGTATCGATCAGGGTCTGGCGGAACACGTTGACGAACCGGGAGCGCTGCTGGGGGAGGCGTTCTGGAAATAGCGCCCCATCACGCTGGCACCGATGTAACGAAAATCGGCGATGTCCTCGAGGCTGTCGTCGACCAGCGTCTTGAGTTCATCCAGATTGCTGGCGTAGTAGTCCTTGCGCCCTTCGATCTGCCCCATCAGCTCGTCGACGCTGTCGCGAATGACCTGCTCGGGGCTACGCTCGGGAGCGGCCAGCGCCGTCATGCTGGTCAGGGTCAGGCACAGGCCGAGCAACAGGCGGCGAAACACAACGAAGGGAAGAGTCATCTGGCTCATGGATCGACCTCAAAAAATAGGTGGCTCAGTCGCTGACCATATTGGACACAAACTGCTGGATCAGTTCCTCCAGCACCAGGGCGGATTGGGTGTCGCGGATGATATCGCCGTCACTCAGCATTTCGGGATCCCCACCCACGGTGAGGCCGACGTACTGCTCGCCGAGCAGGCCGGCCGTCAGGATGGCCGCCGTGGTGTCACGCGACAGCTGCCCCTCCAGTTCCGCGTCGAGCTCGAGTATCACACGCGCGTCATACCATTCACGATCGAGCTCGATGGCCGTCACCCGCCCCACCGTGACACCCGACATGGTGACTCGGGCACGCGGCTTGAGACTGCCGATGTTGGCGAAATTGGCCTCGAGCCGAAAGGTGTCGCTCGGCACGGAAAAAGTCAGCCCGCTGACCCGCAGCCCCAGGAAGAGCAACCCCAGGATCCCGGCCAGCATGAACAGGCCGACACCCAGCTCCATTGTCTTGCTGCGCTTCATGCTGCCACTCCGTTACGCGTTAAATAGTCACCAGGCATCAGGAAAATCCTCCGAACATCAGCGCGGTAAGAACGAAGTCGAGGCCCAGCACCGCCAATGAGGAATACACCACCGTACGCGTGGTGGCACGGGATATACCTTCCGACGTCGGCACCAGGTCGTAGCCCTGGAATACCGCTATCCAGGTCACCACTAGCGCGAATACCAGGCTCTTGACCATGCCGTTGCCGACGTCCTCGATGAAATCGACACTGGCCTGCATGTTGCCCCAGTAGGAGCCTTCGAACACCCCAGCCACTCGACGCCGACCAGGTAGCCGCCGTAGATCCCGATCACGCTGAAGCCGACAGTGAGCAGCGGCAGCGCCACGAACCCGGCCCACAGCCGCGGTGCCACCACCCGGCGCAGAGGGTCGACGCCGATCATCTCCATGCTGGTGAGCTGCTCGGTGGCCTTCATCAGGCCAATCTCGGCGGTCAGCGCCGAGCCGGCACGTCCTGCGAACAACAGCGCCGCCACCACCGGTGACAGCTCGCGCAACAGCGACAGCGACACCATCTGGCCCAGCGCCTGCTCGGCACCGAAGTCGACCAGAATGGTATAGCCCTGCAGTGCCAGCACCATGCCGATGAACAGCCCCGATACCAGCACGATGGCCAGCGACAGCACACCGACGAAATGCATCTGGCGCAACCACAGGTACCAACCCTCGCGGGACGGGATGCCGACACCGGACTGCGCGAGGAACAGGCCCGAGCGCCCCAGCGCTTCGAGCACATCGCAGCCGCGCCGCCCGAGACTCAGGATGCGCCCGATCATGGCCGCCCCTCCAGGTTGAGGATGTCGTGGAAGTAGTCGGGCGCGGATAATGGAAAGGCACGGGACCGTCCGGCTCGCCGTGCACGAACTGGCTGACGCGCGGATCATCGTCGATGTCGAGGCTGTCCGGCGTGCCGTGGGCCATGACCTGGCCGTCAGCGATGACATAGACATAATCGGCTATCGAGAGCGTCTCCTGAATATCGTGCGATACCACGACGGAGGTCAGCCCGAGCGCATCGTTGAGCTGCTTGATCAACTGCACCAGCACGCCCTTGGAGATCGGATCCTGGCCCACGAATGGCTCGTCGTAGAGCACCAGCTCAGGATCCAATGCGATTGCCCGAGCCAGAGCAACGCGGCGCGCCATGCCGCCCGATAGCTCGGCAGGCATCAGCTCTCGCGCCCCGCGCAACCCCACGGCCTGGAGTTTCATCAACACCAGGTCGCGAATCATCGTCGGCGGCAAGTCGGTATGCACCCGCAGCGGGAATGCCACGTTCTCGAATACGCTGAGATCGGAGAACAGAGCACCGCTCTGGAACAGCATGCCCATCCGTCGGCGCAGGGTAAACAGAGCCTTGCGCGACAGGGCATGAACGTCATGACCATCGATCAGGATCCGACCGGCATCGGGAACCAATTGGCCACCGATCAGCTTGAGCAGCGTCGTCTTGCCGGTGCCACTGGGCCCCATGACGGCCGTGATCCGGCCACGGGGAATCTGCAGCTCGACGCCGCTGAAGATGACCTTCTCGCCTCGCGAGAAATGCAGATTGCTCACCTCCACGAAGGGGGAATCGATCATGCCGCAAAGTCCAGGAAAAATTATCGAACATCGTATCCTAACTCTTCCGCCCGGCGCCAGCCCAACCCGTCCAATGGCTTGCACCCGAACCACTGAAGACGTCTAATGTGCCCCCTTCCATCGCCATGATCGCTGCCATGCTGCTACCTCTCATCACGGTCGCCTGCGGCCTCGCCGTTCTGACCTGGAGCGCCGATCGTTTCGTCAACGCCGCCGCCGCCACTGCCAGGCGCACCGGGCTGAGCGAATTGCTGGTCGGCATGACTATCGTGGCGCTCGGCACCTCGGCTCCCGAGATGGTGGTGGCCCTGTTCGCTGCGCTCGATGGCCTTCCCGACCTGGCTACCGGCAACGCCCTTGGCTCCAACATCGCCAATATTGGCCTGGTACTGGGGGCCACGGCCCTGGTTCGCCCCATCCCGGTACCCTTTTCCCTGGTACGTCGCGAATTACCGCTACTGCTCGGGGCCACCGGGGTCACCGGTTATGCGCTGGCCAACGGCATTCTGGGTCGCTTCGACGCCCTGATCCTGGTGCTGCTGATGATCTTCAGCGTGTGGTGGCTGGTGCGGGCCGACACTCCCGATACCCCCAACACCATACCGGGCGACGCAATACCGGACATGACGCTCAAGCACGCCCTGCTGTGGGTCGTCCTCACCCTCGTGCTGCTGTCGCTCAGCTCTCGCGCCCTGGTGTGGGGAGCCAGCGAACTGGCCCGAGGGTTGGGCATCAGCGAACTGGTGATCGGCCTCACCGTGGTTGCCGTGGGCACCAGCCTGCCGGAACTGGCCGCCTGTGTGGCCAGCGCCTTGAAACGCCAGCACGACCTGGCGATCGGCAACGTGATCGGTTCCAACCTCTTCAACCTGCTGGCCGTACTGCCGATACCTGCCGTGCTGGCGCCCGGCGCACCACATCCGGACGCCGCCGGACGGGACTACCGTGTCATGCTGCTGCTGACCCTGGCCATGGCCATCCTGTTGCTGTGGCAACGCCAAGGCCGTCTAGGCCGGGTCGCCGGCGCTGCCTTTCTTGCCACCTACGCCGCTTATCTCGTCTGGCTCGGACTCAGCGGCGGTGCCACCCTTGAGTGAAACCTCACATCAGGCAACAATCATCGTCATGACCGCAGACCAATCCTCCTCACCCGCCCCTTCCGCCCAGGATTCCTCGGCGTTGCGCGACAGCGCCCGTCGCACGCTGCAAGTCGAGGAACAGGCCATCGCCGCGCTCGCCGACCGGCTCGACAGCCACTTCGATCGCGCTTGCGAACTGATGCTCGCCTGCCAGGGGCGCGTCGTGGTGACCGGCATGGGCAAGTCGGGCCATATCGCCGGCAAGATCGCTGCCACCCTCGCCAGCACCGGCACCCCGGCTTTCTTCGTCCATCCCGGCGAAGCCAGCCACGGCGACTTGGGGATGATCACGCCAGGCGACGTGGTGCTGGCACTTTCTAACTCCGGCGAAACGGCTGAGGTAACGGCGCTCCTGCCGCTGCTCAAGCGCATCGGCACGCCACTGATCAGCATGACCGGGCGCCCCGACTCGACGCTAGCCCGCCACGCCGACGCCCATCTCGACGCCGGCGTGGCGCGCGAAGCCTGTCCGCTGGATCTGGCACCAACGGCCTCGACCACGGCCGCTCTGGCCTTGGGTGATGCTCTGGCGGTGGCACTGCTCGAGGCACGCGGCTTTACCGCCGAGGATTTCGCTCTCTCGCACCCCGGCGGCAGCCTGGGCAAGCGTCTGTTGCTGCGGGTCAGCGACCTGATGCATCAAGGCGAGCGACTGCCGCGGGTACCGCTGGGCAGCCCCCTGCGCGACGCCCTGCTCGAGATCACCCGACAAGGGCTCGGCTTTACCTGCGTTGTCGATGAGCAGAATCGACTGATCGGTGTCTATACCGACGGCGATCTGCGCCGCACGCTCGATCAGCACCAGGACCTCAGCAAGCTGACAGTGGACGACGTCATGACCCGCCCCGGCAAACGCATTGCCCCCGACGTGCTGGCCGCCGAGGCGGTGCGCATGATGGAGGACAACCTGATAACGGCGTTGGCCGTCGTCGACGAAGAGGGCCACCCCATCGGAGCCCTGCACATGCACGATCTGCTGCGAAGCGGCGTGATCTGACATCACCCTGACCAAGGAGAGCCCATGGCTCTGGCCACCTCTACTATCGATCCACGCCTTCTCGACCGCCTGCGCAGGATTCGTCTGCTGGCGCTGGACGTGGATGGCATCCTCACTGACGGCCGCCTCTACTTCCAATCCGACGGCGTCGAAATCAAGGCATTCCATACTCAGGACGGCCTGGGCATCAAGCTGCTGCGTCGCGCCGGCCTCCAGGTGGCTTTTCTCACCGGACGCGAGTCGCCCATGGTCAGCCATCGCGCCGCGGCCCTCGGTGTCGACCATGTCTTCCAGAGCTGTGAAGACAAGCTCGCCATCCTGCGCGAGCTATGCCAGCGCAAGGGAATCGAACTTGAGCAAGTCGCCTACTGTGGCGACGACCTGCCCGATCTGGCCCCCATCCAGCGCGCCGGCATCGGCATCACCGTTCCCGGCGCTCCGTCCTATATCCGCGCCCTGGCGGACCATGTCACCGAACGCAGCGGTGGACATGGCGCGGTGCGCGAGATTTGCGACATGCTGCTCGAGGCCCAGGGGCATCGCGACGCCCTGATCGACACCTACCTCCACGGCAAGCGCTGAGGCCACCTGGATATGCTGCGCCGGTTGCCGCGCCCCTCATTTCGTGTCTGGCTTTTCCTGCTGCTGGTCGCCCTGGGCGGCTTAATCGCCTGGCTGGACCCTTGGCAAGCGCCGGCGCCGGGCCCGGTGCCCACGGACGAAGCCGGCGAGCCTGACTACTACCTGGAGCAGGCGCAACTGACCCGCTTCGATGCCAGCGGCAGGGCTCATCAACGCCTGGAGAGCCCTAGATTGGTACACACGCCTCATGACGACGTCACCCGCGCCGTCACGCCGCTGGCCCACCTGATCGACCGCGAGGGCCGACTGTGGATCGCCAACGCCACCGAAGGACGGCTCGGCCCCAGCGGCAACCCGCTGACGCTCACTGGCGAGGCTCGACTCCTTGCCCCCGAGGAGCGCTGGCAGCTCGACACCGATATCCTGCACTTCGACTCCAACGTAGGACACGCCTGGAGCGATACGCCCGCCCTGCTGCAGCAACCGCCGCAGCGCATGCGCGGCGAGCGCTTCGATGCCTGGATCCATGACAACCGGGCGCGTTTGACCGACAATGTGCGCGGCCACCACCCCCGGAAGGGGCCCAGCCGGGGCAGGCCGCCGAAGCCGTCAACCTAGAGGATTTCACGCCATGAAGCGATGCAAGCTCCCAACCGCCCGAACGCTGCTCACCCTGGCGCTGGTTGGCATGGCGTGGGTAGCCGGCTCGGCCATGGCGCAGCAGCGCGATGCCGACCAGCCCATCGAAGTGGAGGCCGACCGGCTCGACCTGGACGACCGTGCCGGCACGGCGGTCTACACCGGCGATGTCGATATTCGCCAGGGCAGCATGCGCCTGACCGGCGACCGGGTGGAGTTCCAACGCAATGCTGCCGGCGAACTCTCGCGTGCCACGGCACGCGGCGAACGCGCCTACATCGAACAGCAGCCCGATCCCGAGCAGCCCGTGGTACGCGGCTGGGGGCGCACCATTATCTATCATGTGGCCGAACGACGGGTGGAACTGATCGACCGCGCCGAACTGCACCAGGGCGGCGATACCTTCGACGGCGGCTATCTCGAGTACTTCCTCGATCGCCGCGTCGTCCAGGCCCGTGCCGAAAGCGAAGGCGTCGAGGGGCGCCAGCGTATCCGCATGACCCTGCAGCCGGAGCGCTGAGATGCCAATGAAGACCCTGCATGCCCGGCACCTGGCCAAGAGCTACAAACGCCGCCGCGTGGTACACGACATCAGCCTCTCCATCGAGCAGGGCTGCGTGGTCGGCCTGCTCGGCCCCAACGGGGCCGGCAAGACGACTTCGTTCTACATGATCGTCGGGCTAGTGAAAGCGGATGCTGGCGAAGTCCACATCGATGACCAGGACCTCTCGCACAGCGCGATGCACGAGCGTGCCCAGGCTGGTATCGGCTACCTGCCGCAGGAAGCTTCGATTTTCCGCAAGCTGTCGGTGGCCGACAACATCATGGCCATCCTCGAGACGCGCAAGGACCTCGACCGCCACGGGCGGCACGAGCGGCTCGAACGCCTGCTGGAGGACTTCCACGTCACCCACATTCGCGACAACCTGGGCATGAGCCTGTCCGGCGGCGAACGCCGACGTGTCGAGATCGCCCGCGCCCTGGCCACCGAACCGGCGTTCATTCTGCTCGATGAACCCTTTGCCGGGGTCGACCCGATCTCGGTGGGCGAGATCAAGGGCATCATCCGTCAGCTCAAGGCACGCAACATCGGTGTCCTGATCACCGACCACAACGTTCGCGAAACGCTCGATATCTGCGATTCGGCCTATATCGTCGGCGACGGCCAGATCATCGCCGAAGGGGACGCTGCGGCCATTCTCGCCAACAAGCGGGTACGAGAAGTCTACCTGGGAGAGGATTTCCGGCTCTAAACCCCAACCACCCCGGCAACACTATGATTTAAATTAAAAGTTACTCAAAAGGCATGAATATTGCCGATGGCATGCTTATTGCAGTTATTTCGCTTGCAAGTCATCGCACGCCGGTCTAGGGTAGAGTTTTCCGGCAAATGAGCCCCGTATTCTCATGGCCATGAAAGCATCTTTGCAACTGCGTGTCGGCACCCAGCTGACCATGACTCCCCAGCTGCAGCAGGCCATCGCCCTGCTGCAGCTTTCGACTCTCGACCTGCGCCAGGAGATCCAACAGGCGCTGGAATCCAACCCCATGCTGGAGCTCGACGACGGCTTTGGTGAACAGGCCGTCAGCGAAGCCCAAAGCGAAGACTGGGCCAGCGAAATACCCAACGAGCTGTCGACCGACAGCGACTGGACCGATACCTACCCCGATCATGGCAGCGGCTCGGGTGTCACTGGCGAAGGCCCCGACTTCGAGCGTCAGGCCTCGGAGCAGACCCTGGCCGGACACCTGGTCTGGCAACTGGCGATGACCGACCTGAGCGAGCGCCAGCACATTATCGCCGAGAGCTTGATCGATGCCGTCGATGGTGCCGGTTACCTGGCCCAGACACTGGAGGAGATCCGCGACGGACTGCGCCAGCAGGGCCTCGACGGCCTGACCGTACGGGAAGTCGAGCAGGTATTGCTGCGACTGCAGCAGTTCGAGCCTACCGGGGTATTCTCCCGCGACTTGCGCGAGTGCCTGATGCTGCAGCTAGCCACCCTGCCCGACGACACGCCCCTGCTACCCCAGACCCGCCGCCTGGTGCGCCAGTTTCTCGAAGCCCTGGCCGCCGACGATCGCCGCCTGCTCAAGCGCCGATTGGGGTTGGACGACGAAGCCTTGGACGAGGTCATCGCCCTGGTCCGTTCGCTGAACCCCCGCCCGGGCAGCGCCTATGCCGAGGTCGGCAGCAGCTACGTCACGCCGGATCTGGTTGCCTATCATGACGAGTCCGGCTGGCGTGTCGAGCTGAACGCCGACGCCCTGCCCCGGTTGCGCATCCAACCCGACTACGTTGCCCTGGTGCGCCGCGCCGACAAGAGTCAGGACAATCAGTTTCTCAAGGATCACCTGCAGGAGGCGCGCTGGCTGATGAAGAGCCTGGCGAGCCGCAATGACACCCTGCTACGGGTGGGCCGCGAAATCATGGCGCGCCAGATCGAGTTCCTCGAGCAGGGCGAGGAAGCCATGAAGCCCCTGGTGCTGGCCGATATCGCTCAGGCCGTCGAGATGCATGAGTCGACCATCTCTCGCGTGACCACACAAAAGTTCATCCACACGCCACGCGGTGTGTTCGAACTCAAGTACTTCTTCTCCAGCCATGTCGGCGGCAACGGCGATGGCGACGCCCACTCCAGCACGGCGATTCGCGCCCGCATTCGCAAGCTGATCGCCGATGAGCCGCCACGCAAGCCGCTCTCCGACAGCCGCCTGGTGGAATTGCTCGCAGACGACGGGATTCAGGTGGCACGCCGCACCGTTGCCAAGTATCGTGAGGCCTTGGGGATTCCCTCCTCGAGCGAGCGCAAGCGTTTTCGCTGAGGCCTCCACGTAACGTTGACGCCAGACAATCTCGGCGGCTCGAGGGGGTTTGCAGGGCAGTAAAAAGGGTTACAATCGAGCTACCACCCGAAGGACGAAGGAGCTTGTCATGCAAGTCAACATCACCGGCCATCATGTAGAGCTGACCGATTCACTGCGTGACTACGTGAGCGAGAAGCTGAACCGCGTCCAACGCCACTATGACAACATTACCAACGTGCAGGTCACGCTCTCGATCGAGAAGGAACGCCAACAAGCCGCCTGTACGATACATGCCGCCGGCGCCGACCTGCATGCCGAAGCTTCCGATCCCGACATGTACGCCGCTATCGATGCCTTGACCGACAAGCTCGACCGTCAACTGGTCAAACACAAGGAAAAAGCCCAGGCGCGCGCCCAGGGCGCCGGCATTCGCTGAGTTGCCATGACACTGGAAACCATCCTGCCCCCGGAACGCGCGCTGTTCGACGTTCCGGGAGGCAGCAAGAAGAGGGTGCTGGAGTTCTTCAGCACCTTCATTGCGCAGAACACTCCGAGCCTCGACAGCCAGGAAGTCTTCAGCCGGCTGGTCGGCCGCGAGAGGCTGGGTAGCACTGGCATCGGCAATGGCGTCGCCATTCCCCATGCCCGTAGCCCACACTGCCATAGCCCCGTGGCGGCTTTTCTCAAACTGGCGGAGCCCATCGATTTTGACGCCATCGACGGCGAACCGGTCGATCTCGTCTTCGTACTGCTGGTACCCGAGGAGGCCGACGACACCCACCTGTCGCTGCTGAGCCAGGTGGCCAGCGTGATGAACGATGCCGACACACGTGCACGGCTGCGCAAATGCGAGAGCCAGCGCGAACTCCACGAGCGTCTCATCGAAGCGATACGACGACAGTCCTCGGCCTGAATTTTTCGTTACGCCGTTCGGCCAGCCCCTGATCAGGAGAACCCTCATGCAGCTTGTGATCATCAGCGGCCGTTCCGGCTCTGGCAAATCGATCGCACTGCAAGCGCTCGAGGACATTGGCTACTATGCCATCGACAACCTGCCGGCGATGCTGCTCGGGTCGCTGGTCGATGAGCTACGTAACTCCCCTACGATCCAGACTTCCATCGCCGTCAGCATCGATGCACGCAACCTGCCTCATGCCCTGGAACGTTTCCCGCGGCTGCTGGAAGAGCTGCGCGCCAAGCAGGTCGACTGCCAGATCGTCTACCTGACGACCGATGCCAAGATCCTGCACGAGCGCTACTCCGCCACCCGGCGTCGCCACCCCCTGACCCGTGGCCGCGACATGACCCTGGGTGAAGCCATCGAGTCGGAAGACGCCACGTTGAGCGACATTCGCAACCTGGCAGACCTGATCATCGACACTTCGCGGCTGTCGGTGCACGACCTTCGCGGCCGTATCACCGAGCAGGTGGCCAGCCATCGCGCCGACCAGTTGACCCTGACCGTGGAATCGTTCGGCTTCAAGGGCGGCGTGCCGCTCGATGCCGACATCGTCTTCGATGCGCGCTGCCTGCCCAATCCTTATTGGGACCCCCGCCTGCGCTCAGCCACCGGCAGGGAGCCCAGCATCGTGGAATTCCTGGAGCAGTACCCGCTGGTTCAGCAAATGCTCGACGATATCATCGCCTGGGTCGAACGCTGGCTACCGGCGTATCGCGATTCTCACCGCAGCTACCTTACCGTCGCCATCGGTTGCACCGGTGGCCAGCACCGCTCTGTCTATCTCGCCGAACGTCTCGCGCACCACTTGGCACAGCAGCAGCCGGACGTGCGCCTGCGTCATCGCGAACTCGGTATCCATACGCCGGTCACCGCCACACAGGAGCCGACCGCCGAGACGCCTGACCACAAGGAATCGTAGCGTGCCCTGCCGCAAGCTGATCCTGACCAACAAACGCGGCCTGCACGCTCGCGCTGCCACCAAGCTGGTGCAGTGCTGCCAGCCCTTCAATGCACGTATCATCGTCAGCCGGGGCCCCCAGCAGGCCGATGCCAACAACATCATGGCGTTGCTGATGCTGGGCGCACCCTGCGGCACCGAACTCGAGGTCAGCGCCGCAGGAGAGGATGCCGAAGCGGCCCTGGAGGCCATCGAGGCTCTGTTCGAGGCCCGCTTCGAAGAGGATAACTAGGGGAATGGCTGCGCTCGGCCATGCGGTGTTGAAGCCCTCTTCGCAGTGCCGTCGGGCTTCGCCTGGCCTGGCCATCGCTCGCTCATTCCCGATAACTTAATGGGGAAAGCGTAAAGCGCCCATTCAGCTCATGAGCCGGCCACGGTCATCTCGTCGATCAGCCAACTGCCGGTATGGATACTGCCGCGGGTATCGATGTCGCTGCCCACGCCGACCAGCCCCTTGAACATCGCTTCGAGATTGCCGGCAATGGTGAACTCCTCCACTGGATGCTGGATTTCGCCGTTCTCAACCCAGAAGCCGGCCGCACCGCGGGAGTAGTCGCCGGTGACACCGTTCACCCCCTGCCCCATTAGCTCGGTGACCAGCACGCCTCGACCCATCCGCGAGAGCAGTGCCTCGCGCGACTCGAGCGGGGCCGTGATGCGCAGGTTGCGCGCCCCGCCTGCGTTGCCGGTGGTCTGCATGCCAAGACGCCGCGCGCTGTAGGCCGAGAGCATGTAGCTGGCAAGGCGCCCTGCTTCGATGAAAACGTTGTCGCGAGTCTGCACGCCATCGTTGTCGAACGGCGAGCTGGCCATGGCGCCGCGCTCCATGGGCCGTTCGCCCAAGCTGAACCAGTCGGGAAACAGTGGTTCACCCAACCGGTCGCACAGGAACGACGCTTGGCGATAGAGCGCACCACCGGCTATGGCACTCATCAGGTGGCCGACGAGACCGCTGGCCACGGTGGCATCGAACAGCACCGGCAAGCGCCCAGTGGCCGGCCGCTGCGCGCCCAGGCGACGCAGGGTGCGCTCGGCGGCACGCTTGCCCACTTCCTCTGCGGCCAACAGGTCGCGGGGATTGCGCGCACTGGTGTAATCGTAGTCGCGCTGCATGCCGCCCTCATCTTCGGCGATCAACATGCAGGACAGCGAATGCCGGCTACCACGCTGACTGCCGAGGAAGCCATGACTATTGGCATACACCCGCACCCCCTCGCCACTGGAGAGCGACGCCCCCTCGGACTGGCGGATGCCGGACTCGGCACGCCCGGCCGCTTCACAGGCCAGTGCCAGCTCGACGGCCTGTTCGGTGGAGAGCGACCAGGGGTGGTGCACGTCGAGGTCCGGCAGGTCGGTGGCCATCAACTCGGCATCGGCCAGCCCCGCCGCAGGATCCTCACCGGTATACAGCGCGATGGCCATGGCTTTCTCCACGACCTCACGGATCGAGGCATCGCTGGCATCGGTGGAGGAGGCGCTGCCCTTGTGGCCGCGCAGGTAGACCGTGACGGCAATTCCCTGGTCGCGGGAGAGTTCGACGGACTCCACCTCTCCTTCACGTACGCTGATGCCGATTCCCTGATCGACACTGGCTCCCACTTCGCAGGCATCCGCCCCCAGGTGCTTCGCCAGAAGCAGCGCCTGCTCGGCGCGGGACTCCAGCAGGGCCTGCTGGGCAGCGGCATCGAAAGCCTTGGTCATGTGTGTCTCCCTCATTCACCGGCCAAGCCGGTCCTCGCAAGTGTCACTTCCCGCCGCAAGGCGGCGGCCTGATATACTGCTGCCATTCGGGCCTGTTCGCTGCGCGATGGCCAACCGAATTCCAATCCCTTACCACTTGGATGCGGCATGACCCAGGATATTCCCTCCCCCTCCGACGAAAGACCCAGCAAGTCGCAGCTCAAGCGTGAAATGCATGCGCTGCAGGCACTGGGCGAGCAGATCATCGCCATGACTCCCGCGGAACGTGCCCGCTTCCCGCTTTCCGAGGACATGCTCGCCGCCGTCGAGGAAACCTCCCGCATCCGCTCCACGAGGGGCGCCGGCGCCACATGCAGTACGTGGGCAAGCTGATGCGGCGCGAGGACCTGGAAGCGATCCAGGCCGTGTTCGACGAAATCGAGCAGGAGAACCGTCGCCGCGATCTGGCCTTCCATCGTCTCGAGAAGTGGCGTGACCGGCTGATCGACGAAGGCGACGAGGCCGTGGAGGCCTTCATCGCCGACTATCCCGATGTCGATCGCCAGGCGCTTCGCCAGTTGATCCGCAACGCCAGAAGCGAGCGCGAACGGGGCAAGCCCCCAGCCAACGCCCGCAAACTGTTCCGGCTGATCCGCGATACGGCCGGACTATAGCGCGGCGAGCTACGGGCCTCGGGCAACGAGCAAAGCCCGCAGCCCGCAGCCCGCAGCCCGCAGGATCTACAAGCTTGCGGCCCTCGTAGTGGTCAAGATTGCGTTCCTCCAACGGTGAGCTCATCAAGCTTCAACGTCGGCTGGCCAACCCCCACCGGCACGCCCTGTCCCTCCTTGCCGCATACGCCGATGCCAGTGTCGAGTTCCAGGTCGTGGCCGATCATCGACACCCGCCCCATCGCCTCCGGCCCGTTGCCGATCAGGGTGGCGCCCTTCACCGGCACGGTGATCCTGCCATTCTCAATCAAATAGGCTTCGCTCGCCGAGAACACGAACTTGCCCGAGGTGATGTCCACCTGGCCACCGCCGAAGCTGACCGCATAGATACCACGCTTGACGCTGCCGATGATGTCGGCCGGATCGTCCTGGCCAGCCAGCATGTAGGTATTGGTCATGCGCGGCATCGGCATGTGGGCGAACGACTCGCGCCGGGCATTGCCGGTGGGCGTCATGCCCATCAGCCGGGCGTTGAGCTTGTCCTGCATGTAGCCGGTGAGGATGCCGTCCTCGATCAACGTGGTGTTCTGGCCCGGTGTGCCTTCGTCGTCCACGCTCATGGAGCCGCGCCGATCGGCCAGGGTGGCATCGTCCACCACCGTCACGCCAGGCGCAGCGACACGTTGCCCCATGCGACCGGCAAAGGCGGAACTGCCCTTGCGGTTGAAGTCGCCCTCCAGGCCGTGCCCCACCGCCTCGTGAAGCAGAATCCCCGGCCAACCGGGGCCAAGCACCACCGGCATCTGCCCGGCCGGAGCGTCCACTGCCTCCAGGTTTACCAGCGCCTGACGCACCGCCTCCTTGGCAAAGCGCTCGGCGGCGTTGTCATCGCGCAGCCGCGACATGGCATAGCGCCCGCCGCCACCCGCACTGCCACGCTCACGTCGTCCATTCCGGACCGCAATGACGCTGACGTTGAAACGCACCAGCGGCCGAATGTCCGCCGCCAGGGTGCCATCGCTGGCACGCACCAGCACGACCTCGTGCACGCCGGTGAGCGATGCGCTGACCTGGGAGACAGCCGGGTCGGCGGCACGCGCCACCCGGTCGGCTTGCTTGAGCATGGCAATCTTCTCTTCCGCCGACAGGCCGGCGAGAGGATCGATTGCGGCATAGCGCAACGCGCCCTGGCTCACGACTCGGGAACCAAGCGGAAGACGCGCTCCGCTGCGCACGATGCCCGAGGCCGTGCGCCCCGTTTCCGCCAGGGCATCGAGAGTGATCTGGTTGGAATAGGCGAAGCCGGTCTTCTCGCCCGCCATGGCACGCACACCGACGCCCCCGTCGATGTTGTAGCCGGCCTCCTTGACCTCGCCATCCTCGAGCACCCAGCTCTCGTGCCAGCTTCTCTGGAAATAGAGGTCGGCATAATCGACCCCCGGAGCCAGCACGTGGCCGAGTCCAGCATCGAGGGCGTCGATATCCAGCCCACCGGGGTGCAATAGGATCTCGACGGCGGTATCGAGCAAGGCAGGTGAAGATGTCGTCATTCGGCGGTTTCCAGTGTGATGTCCGGCGAGGTCCAGGGGCCTCGCACGCGATAGTGAATTCGGGTGACCCGGTCGATGGCTCTGCCGAACAGACGGTCGGCAATGAACAGGGCACCGCCCACTACTGGCGCACCGGCGATAACCGCGGCCAGCGGCAGGCTGCTACTGACTGGCACTGTGACGCCCAGACGCTGATCCAGTTCCCGTCGTGCCAGATCGACGGTGCCGTCCAGGGTGAAGGAAGTGGCCGGGCCATCGATGAGCACCGGACCATTGGTTTCCAGTACGCCTCCATACAGGGTAGCAGCCCCACTCACCCGATCGAAGGCCGTGCCCTGCCCGGTCACGTCGGAAAAGTCCATGCGCAACCTGCGCACCAGATTGTCGACGTTGAGCAGCCCCACCACCCGCGCCGTCGGCGACTCCAGATTGACGAAGCGGCCATTGCGCAACTCGACTTCGATACTGCCTCGCGAACGCGCCAGGGCGAACTGCCAGGGCGGTCCCGGCCAGGCCAGCTGACTGCGCACGCGCGTCTCGCCGCTGCGGATCGAGACCGGCTGACCGAGCCGCTCCAGTGCAGTGCCCAGATCACGCCCATCGAGATCGAGCCGCGAGCGAGTCAAGCTGTCGCCCGGACCGGCGGACTCCCAGACGACTTCCCCCGGGCCGAAATCTGGCCCAGGGTCAGTCCCAGAGGGACGATGCTGAGCCGCTGCGGCCCACTTTGCCAATGAGCGGTCAACGGACCGATCTGGCGTCCTTGGTAGAGAATGTCGGCGATACGCAGGCGACCATCGGGAAGCTCGCTGGTCCACTGAGGCAGCGGCGTGGGATCGGGCGGTACGTCGAGCTCCTCGAGCAGGTTGCCGGCCCCTTCCGGCTGTGCGGGGAGCAGTCCATCGAGGGTCAAACGCTCTAGTGCGATATCCAAGGGGTCGGTGAGCGACGGACGGTAATCGAGGTAACCCTCGAGCAGGTCTCCCCGCAGGCCGACACGCCAACCACCGCCGGTGTGCGGCCGTGCATCGGCGGTCATGGTGCCTAGGCAATCCTGCGGACCGACGAGACAGGCGGTCTCCACTCGCAGGCGACGTAGCGCCCCAGAGCCCGCACCGCTATCCGGCGAGCCATTGCCAAGCATCGGTGCCAGCGCCGTACTCCACTCCACCAGGTCGAGACGGGATTGGTAAAGGGTACCCGACCATCCCTCCTGCTCGGGCCAACTGGGCGCTTCGGGCAGTCGCCCAAGCCAGAACTGACCCTGGCCCAGATCCGACCACGGCAGGCCGCGCCAGCGCAGGCGGGCATCACCGCCCATTTCGGCTTCCACCCGCTGTTGATCGAGATCGGCTTCGATCCACAGCGGACGACTCTCCCCAGCCGCCTTGCCCAGCGGCGACGGCAGGTCGATGGCGACACCCTGCAGGCTGCTGTCGAAGCGAACCGTATTGCGCGTTTCGCCAAGCTCGAAGCGGCCGCGCCACGGCAGGCGACCCGACAGCCGAGCGCCGAGCGCACCGGCATCGAAGCGCTGCGACACTCTATCCACCTCAGCGGCGCCATCGAGTGCAACGTAGCCTGCCAGAGTATCGATCTCAGCATTGAACGGCCCGCCGAACAAACGCCCTTCCAAGCGGCCCTCGAGCCCACCCTCTTCATCGCGCTGACGCCAGGCGAGCGCCCCCTTCACATCGCTGAGAGGCACTTCCAGCGGCAGGTAGACGAGACGCTGCATATCGACGTCGGTTTCGAGGTCGAGCCGAAAGCCGTCATCCTCCCCCAGCAGGGTAGTAAGCTCGATGCTACCGCTGGCGCGGCCCTCTCCGCGCCAATCGTCGACCTGCTCCATGCCGTCGACCGGAATCGCCCGTAAATAGCGCCGGATGCCATCGGCATCGGCAGCCAGATCGCCAGTCACGCGGAGTACGTCATCCTCGATGGCAACCTGACCGTTGGTCCCCTCGACACCCAGGCTCTCGGCGTAGCGCACCTCGGCATCGAGGGTGCCGATGCCGGCACGCAGCCGGCCTTCGACCGATTCGATCACCGGCCACTGCGGATCGAACGGCAGCCGGCCGTCGACGATTTCAAGGTCGAGCTGAAGACGTGGCTCAAGGCCGCTGCCGCCGCGTCGGAGCGGCAGATGCAGTTTGAGTTCGCCAGACGGCACGCGGCCGGCCACGCCCGCCGCCAGCCAGGCGTCTAGCTCCTCGCCCAGCACATCGGCAGGCAGCCAGTCCACCAGCGGCCGCTCCAGTGCATCTACATCGCGGAAGCGCAGGTCAAGGCCCAAGCCACCATGTACGCCGCCACCGATCGCTAGGCCGAAGCTTCCCTCGACCTCAGCATCCTGCCAGCCGGCCTTGAGATTGCGTCCACTGACGAAGGTACGTGGTCCCTCGTAGGTCCAGCGCACCTCGCCACTGGCATGGGAAAGCTCCATCGGAGCCTGATAGAGCTGCGGTATCTTCAGGGCGGGCTCGCCCACGCCGACGAACTCGACCCGACCGGAGAGGTCCCGTGCTTCGACCCAGGCATCCAGCGGACCGCCTCCCGGGACCTCGTCCCAGGGCTCCACCTCGACCTGATGCACGGCGGCCTGTGCCACCCAATGCCCGTTGCGCCGACCGACTCCCAAGCCCGAAACCAGGCCACGAGGCCCCAGGGCATCGATGGTACGCACCAGCCCTTCGGGCAGTAGAATGCGTTCACGCCAAGCGGCAAGCGAGGCCAGCTCGAATTGACTGGTGGTCAGCCACCAGCCCTCGCCATCATGGCGCAGGTGCCAGAAGTGTGGCAGCGCCGGCTCTCGCTCACGCTCGAGTTCATCCGGCTCCGCCCATTCGGCGGCCGAGGCGTCGCCCTGCAACCAGGCCTCCCAGCCCGAGTCGCTGCGCAACCACTGACCACGCGCCCTGAACGGTTCCAATACGATCGGTGCATCATCGCGGCGCAGCGCCAGCCGCGGGATGTCGAGATCGATACGCGCATCGGCCAGGGCACCACGGTGCCAACGTCCCCACAGGGTGACGTCACCGCTGGCATCCTCCAACCTCAAGGGATCGTCGGGAGTGAACACCTCGACCAGATCGATCAGCGTGTCGAGCTTCATCTCGGCCTGAAGCGCCGCGCTGAAATCGCGAAAGCCGGTAGGTCCGGGAAAAATCTCCAGCGCGGCCTGCAACGAGGCTTCCTCTTGTCCCTCCAGGTGCACCTCGCCTTCGAGATGGGCACGCCGCTCATCACCAGTGAGCAATAGCCGCGGCGCCAGCATGTCGACCCGGCGCTCGCGACCATGCAGCACCAGCCGCACGTCCTCCACCCAGGCTCGCTGGCGCAGCAGTAACCCGACCCAGAAATCGAGTCGCTCAAGATCGAACTCGCCTTCGAGCAGCTCCGGTGGAATCCTGGCCGGGTCTGGCCAGTGCCAGCCGCCCTGCTCATCCTGATAGAGATGAAGGGTCAACCCACGCATGCGAGCATCAGCGACCACCGGCACGCCGGTACGCAGGCTGGCGGAGGTATCGAGCCACAGCCGGGCGTATTCGACCTCGAGAAGAGGCAGGCCGGCGTCCCCTTCCTGGGTGTTGAGCGACAGACCGCCCCCTTCGATCACGGGATCGAGCCGTGCCAGCCTGGCATTGAACTCGTGCAGCTGAACCGCCGCTCCCGTTCGCGCCTCGAGCAGCCGCTCGACGCGTGGCGCCATTTGATCGACCTGGGACAGTGCCACACGCAGCGCCAACAGCACTACCGCCGCCAGCGCCAACAGCGTGGCCAGGAGCGTGAGGGCCCAGCGTCCTATCTGACGAGAGGAGGACATCGGCCGCTCACATCAGCACGATGTCGTACTGCTCCTGGGAGTAATGGCCCTCGACCTGGAAGCGAATAGTCTTGCCGATGAACGCTTCCAGGTCGGCAACCGCCGCGGACTCCTCGTCGAGCAGCCGATCCACCACCGGCTGAGAGGCCAGCACCATATAGGTCTCGGCGCTGTAGGCACGCTCTTCGCGCAGAATTTCGCGGAAGATCTCGTAGCACACCGTCTCGGCGGTCTTCAGGGTACCGCGACCGCCACAGGTGGGGCACGACTCGCACAGTGTCTGCTCCAGACTCTCGCGGGTGCGCTTGCGCGTCAGTTGCACCAGCCCCAGTTCGGTGACGCCGGTGCATTTGGTCTTGGCATGGTCGCGCTCCAGCGCTTTCTCCAGTACCCGCAGCACCTGACGCTGATGCTCGGGATCTTCCATGTCGATGAAGTCGATAATGATGATGCCGCCGAGATTGCGCAGGCGCAGTTGGCGGGCAATGGCGTTGGCTGCCTCGAGGTTGGTCTTGAAGATGGTTTCCTCGAGGTTGCGATGCCCCACGTAGCCGCCGGTATTGACGTCGATGGTGGTCATCGCCTCGGTGGGATCGATCACCAGGTAGCCGCCGGACTTGAGCTGGACCTTGCGGCCCAGCGCCTTCTGGATCTCATCCTCGACGCTGTAGAGGTCGAAGATCGGTCGCTCACCGGGATAGTACTCGATGCGCGCCGTGCAGTCGGGCATGAACTCCTCGGCGAACTCAAGCAGCTTGACGTAGTTCTCGCGCGAATCGATGCGCACCTTCTCGATCTCGTCGCGCATCAGATCGCGCAGGGTACGAATGAACAGCGGCAGGTCGTCGTAGATCACGCTGGGCGCCGGTGCGGTCACCTTGCGCTCGCTGACCTTGCGCCATAGCCGCAGGAGAAAGTGCATGTCGGAGAAAAGTTCGTCCTTGCCCACGTTCTCCGCCGCCGTGCGCACGATGAAGCCGCCGGTGATCTCGATCTCCTGCTCGGCCTGGCAGAGTTCGAGCAGTTCGCGCAGCCGCTCGCGCTCACGCTCGTCCTCGATACGCTGGGACACGCCATGATGGGGGGAGTCGGGCATGTAGACCAGGTAGCGCGACGGCACCGACAGGTGGGTCGTCAGACGCGCACCCTTGGAGCCGATGGGATCCTTGGTGACCTGAACGACCAGAGCCTGGCCCTCATGGAGCAACTGGCCGATGGAGGCCTGCTCCTCGGGTGGGGTTCCCGGCGGCATCACTTCGTGGGCATGAATGAAAGCCGCGCGGTCGAGGCCGATATCGACAAAGGCCGCCTGCATGCCGGGTAGTACCCGCACCACGCGGCCCTTGTAGATATTGCCGACGATGCCGCGTCGCCGCGTACGCTCGATTAGCGCTTCCTGCAACACGCCGTTTTCCACCACCGCCACGCGGGTTTCCATCGGCGTCAGGTTGATCAGTACTTCGCCGCTCATGCGGAAGTCCTTGTCCAATTCAGTCTTCGCCGCATTATGACATAGTGATGCGGCTAGACAGCACCATTCCAAATCGGCACGCCCTGTCGCGCCAGCAGCTGCGCCGTCTCGAACAACGGCAGCCCCACCACTGCCGAGTGGCTGCCCTCGATGCGTTCGACGAAGATCGCCGCCAGCCCCTGAATGGCATAGCCGCCCGCCTTGTCGGCCGGCTCGCCGGTATCCCAGTAGGCCGCCATTTCCCTGTCGCTGATATCCCTCATGAAGACTCGCGTCGCCACGCAAGTCTCGAGCAACCCGGCCGGCCCCATCACTGCCACGGCGGTGAGCACCTCGTGCCCGCGGCCCGACAGCAGGCGCAGCATGGCGGCCGCCTCGGCCCTGTCGGCAGGCTTGCCGAGAATCCGGCCATCGCAGACCACGGCCGTATCCGAACCCAATGTCGGAAGCGTCGAATGGCGTCCACCCGCGAGCGCCTTCTCCCGGGCCAGACGCACCACGTAGGCCTCGGGAAGCTCGCCAGGCAGCGCCGTCTCATCGATGTCCACTGGCCGGACCTCGACGGTGAGTCCGATACCGGCCAGCAGCTCACGCCGGCGCGGAGAAGCCGAAGCCAGGCAGAGCGCGGGCGAACACGGTGCATCGCTCATGCTGTCGCTCCTTAGTCGCTCCTCGCCAGGCGCCGCTCGAAAGCCTGGAACATGGTAGCCAGCCAAGGCCAAAGTGCGGCCCCGATCAATGAAGGCAGCAGGAAGGCAAGGTGCATCGAGAAAGGGCCGAACAGGGTTCGCAGCCACTGCTCGACCAACTGCACCAATCCGAGCAGCACCAGGATCAACAGAGACTGCTGAACGAGGGAGTAGGTGCGAAAGCGGGGATAGACCAGCGCCGCGAGGAAGGCCAGCAGCGACAGAGTCAAGGCATTTTGACCCAGCGGCGCCCCCTCGATGAGGTCAAGCAGTATGCCAAGCACGAAGCCATGGAAGACTCCCACCCGATCGGGCGCTGCCATGCACCAATAGATGAGCATCAGGCCGAGCCAGTCGGGACGCCAGATCTGCCAGCCCTCGGCCAAGGGCATCACCTGCAGGCACAGTGCCAGCAGCAGGGTGAACCACATCCAGGGCAGTGCCGTTCGCGGTCCGCTTGGCATCAATCCAGCTCCTCCATCGCAGATGCCAGTTCGGCATCGACCTCAGGTTCGTCGGGCGGCTCGCGGTCCCACATCTCGTCATCCGGTACCGGCACGGGGTCGGGCGGAAACACCAGCAGGAAGTGACGCGAGCGCTGCAGGCGCGCCACCGGCTCGGCCGTCACCCGGGCGAACGGCTGTCCCGGATCGTGTACCACCTCGGTGACCCGCGCCACGGGATATCCCGGTGGGAACCGCCCCGCCAAACCCGAGGTCACCAGCAAATCGCCCACGCGAATGTCGGCCGTGTCCGGCACATGTATCACACGCAGTGCATCGTACTGGCCGCTGCCTTGCAGCACGAAACGCAGCCCATTGCGGTTGACCTGGATCGGCAACGCATGGCTGGCATCGGCCACCATCAAGACCCGGCTGGAATAGGCGGAAACGGCCGTCACCTGCCCCACCAGGCCCGAGGCGTCCAGCACCGGCTGACCCACGAAGACACCGTTGCGGCGACCGCGATCGATTACCATCTGGTGAGTGAACGGGTCAGAGTCGAGAGAGAGCAGTTCGGCGGTAATATAGGAGGCGTCGAGGCGTGCCGCGGCGCCCAGCAATTCACGCAGGCGCACGTTTTCCGCGGTCAGGCTCGACATGTGCTGGACCCGGTGCGACAGGTGTAGCACCTGTTCACGCAAGCGCCGGTTCTCCTCCACCAGGGCACGCTGGTCGGAGAGCGCCAGCGACCCCCAGGCCAGTACGTCGCTCGGCACGGCCACCAGCCATTGGATCGGCGCCACGACCGTGGTGAGCTGCGCACGCACCTCTTCCATACGGGTAAAGCGGTGATCGACGAACATCAAAGCAGAAGCGGCCACCGCACACAACAGCATGCGGTAGCCGGGCACAGAACCGTGCGAGAACAGCGGTTTAATAGACGTCCCCCCCGCACTGGGCGCAGCACGTCGGCTGGCTGCGCCTGTTCAGACTTCGATTCGCACTGGTAGGCGGCCTTGCAGCCGTCAGTCGCTCGAGAGCAGCTCGAAGGTGTGGCGGTCGATCATCTCGAGCGCCTTCCCGCCCCCACGCGCCACGCAGGTCAGCGGATCTTCGGCGACGATGACCGGCAGACCGGTCTCCTCGGCGATCAGCTTGTCGAGATCACGCAGCAGGGCGCCGCCGCCAGTCAGCACCAGACCACGCTCGGCGATGTCCGAGGCAAGCTCCGGCGGAGACTGCTCCAGCGCGCTCTTGACCGCGGCCACGATCGAAGAGAGCGTTTCCTGCAACGCGTCGAGGATCTCATGGGAGTTCAAGGTAAAGCTGCGCGGGATACCCTCGGCCAGGTTGCGACCGCGCACGTCGATCTCGCGCAACTCGCCGCCGGGGTAGGCACAACCGATCTCTTCCTTGATGCGCTCGGCGGTGGCCTCGCCGATCAGGCTGCCGTAGTGGCGCCGCACATAGGCGGAGATAGCCTCATCGAAGCGGTCGCCGCCGACGCGGATCGACTCTGAGTAGACCACGCCATTGAGCGAGATGATGGCAATCTCAGTGGTACCGCCACCGATGTCCACCACCATCGAACCCTGGGCGTCATCCACCGGCAGGCCGGCGCCGATGGCGGCGGCCATGGGCTCCTCGATCAGGAATACCTCGCGGGCACCGGCCCCCTCGGCGGACTCCTTGATCGCCCGACGCTCGACCTGGGTCGACATGCAGGGCACGCAGACCAGCACTCGCGGGCTCGGGGTCAGGAAGGTGCTCTGGTGCACCTTGCGGATGAAGTGCTGCAGCATCTGCTCGGTGACGGTGAAGTCGGCAATCACGCCGTCCTTCATCGGCCGAATGGCGGTAATGTTGCCTGGCGTACGGCCCAGCATGCGCTTGGCATCGGCGCCAACCGCGGCCACGCTGCGCATGTTGCCGGACTGGCGAATGGCCACTACCGACGGCTCATCGAGCACGATACCGCGACCGCGGACATAAATCAGTGTATTGGCCGTACCCAGATCGATGGAAAGATCGCTGGAGAACAGCCCCCTCAAGCGTTTGAACATGGACGTCGTTACCTAGTGCAGACCGGGACCAGTGCGGAGGCAAACGGTATCATCGCGGCCCCCGTGCAGCAAGCGACATGGCACCGCTGCGGGTGCGAGAAGAGTGCCCGCCACGCGTCGGATATGGTACCTTTTCCTGCTGTGCATAACACTCTAATCCGTGCGAGGACACTCAGCTCATGGCGCTTGAACACGCAGACGTGCAGCGGGCCGCCCATTTGGCCCGCCTCGGCCTGACCGACGACGAAGCCGCCCGCTACGTGGACGACCTAGGCCGCATTCTCGAGATGGTCGACATGCTCCAGGGTCTCGACACCAAAGGCGTCGCGCCGCTGGCTCACCCGCTGGACGTCACTCAGCGCCTGCGTGCCGACGAAGTCACCGAGAGCGACCAGCGCAGCCGTTTCCAGCGCTGCGCGCCGGCCGTGGAGAACGGGCTCTACCTCGTTCCTCGAGTCGTCGAATGAGCCCCGGCCGGCCGCCACAGCGGCCGTCGGTCAACGCAGGATCCGCTTTCTCTCTCACGGCACGCCTTCATGGAGCCATGCCGCATGCATGACAAGACCCTTGCCGAACTGGCCCGTTCGCTCGAAGCCGGCGAGTTTTCCAGCCGCGAACTGACCCAGCACCTGCTGGGCCGCATCGACCGCCTCGACGGCAAGCTGAACAGCTTCATCACCGTCACCTACGACCAGGCCCTGGCTGCCGCCGACGCTGCCGACAAGGCACGCGCGGCTGGCGAGGCAGACCTGTTGACCGGCCTGCCCCTGGCGCTGAAGGACATCTTCTGCACCCAGGACATCAAGACCACCGCCGGTTCACGAATGCTCGACAACTTCATCTCGCCCTACGACGCCACCGTGGTCGAGAAGCTCAAGGCCGCCGGTACCGTCAGCCTGGGCAAGACCAACATGGACGAGTTCGCCATGGGCTCCTCCAACGAGAACAGCCACTACGGTGCAGTGAAGAATCCCTGGGATCTCACCGCGGTACCCGGCGGCTCCTCGGGCGGCAGCGCGGCGGCAGTGGCTGCCGGCCTGGTCCCGGCCGCCATCGGCACCGACACCGGCGGCTCGATCCGCCAGCCCGCCGCCTTCTGCGGCATCACCGGACTCAAGCCCACCTATGGGCGGGTGTCGCGCTACGGCATGATCGCCTACGCCTCGAGCCTCGACCAGGCCGGCCCCATGGCCCGCTCCGCCGAAGACTGCGCGCTGCTGCTGGGGGCCATGGCCGGCCACGACCTGCGCGACTCCACCTGCGTGGCGCGCGGCGTGCCCGACTACACCGAGGAGCTCGACACGCCCCTCACCGGCCTCAAGATCGGCCTGCCCCGCGAGTACTTCGGCGACGGCCTCGACCCGCAGGTGGAGGCGGCGGTACGCGATGCCATCAAGGTGTATGAATCGCTCGGCGCCAGCGTGCGCGAGGTGAGCCTGCCGCACACCCACTACGCGATCCCGGCCTACTACGTCATCGCTCCCGCCGAGGCCTCGTCGAATCTGTCGCGCTTCGACGGCGTGCGCTTCGGCCACCGCTGCGCCAACCCAGCCGACCTGATCGACCTGTACAAGCGCAGCCGCGCCGAGGGCTTCGGTGACGAGGTCAAGCGTCGCATCCTGATCGGCACTCACACCCTTTCCGAAGGCTTCTTCGACGCCTACTACAAGAAGGCCCAGCAGGTACGCCGCCTGATCCGCCAGGACTTCCTCGATGCCTTCGAAGAGGTCGACGTACTGATGGGCCCGGCCTCGCCCACGCCGGCCTTCGACCTCGGCGCCAAGAAGGATCCGGTCTCGATGTACCTGCAGGACATCTACACCATTGCCATCAACCTGGCGGGCATTCCCGGCATGAGCGTACCGGCCGGTTTCGCCGGCAGCCGCCCCATCGGGCTGCAGATACTGGGCAGCCACTTCACCGAGGCGCGCCTGCTCAACGTCGCCCATCAGTTCCAGCAGGCCACCGACTGGCACCGTCAACGCCCCGCCTTCGCCGAGGAGAACGCCTGATGCAATGGGAAACCGTGATCGGGTTGGAGGTCCACGTCCAGCTCGCCACCCGCTCGAAGATCTTCTCCGGCGCCTCCACCGCCTTCGGCGCCGAGCCCAACACCCAGGCCTGTGCCGTCGACCTGGGCCTGCCCGGGGTACTGCCGGTTCTCAACGAGGCCGCCGTGGCCATGGCGGTCAAGTTCGGCCTGGCGATTCATGCCGAGATCCCCGAGGTTTCGGTCTTCGATCGCAAGAACTACTTCTACCCCGACCTGCCCAAGGGCTACCAGACCAGCCAGATGTACCAGCCCATCGTCGGTGCCGGTGTGGTCGAGATCACCCTGGAGGACGGCACCACCAAACCGATCCGCGTCCACCACGCGCACCTCGAGGAAGACGCCGGCAAGTCGCTGCACGAAGACTTTCATGGCATGACAGGCGTCGACCTCAACCGCGCCGGCACGCCGCTGCTCGAGATCGTCTCCGAGCCCGACATGCGCTCGGCGAAAGAGGCCGCCGCCTATCTCAAGGCGATCCACTCCATCGTCACCTATCTCGGCATCTCCGACGGCAACATGGCCGAGGGCTCGATGCGCTGCGACGTCAACGTCTCGGTGCGCCCCAAGGGACAGGAAACCTTCGGCACCCGTGCCGAGATCAAGAACGTCAACTCCTTCCGCTTCGTCGAGCGTGCCATCGCCTTCGAGGTAGAGCGCCAGATCGAGCTGCTCGAAGAGGGCGGCAAAGTGGTGCAGGAAACCCGCCTGTTCGATCCCGAGCGCGACGAGACCCGCAGCATGCGCACCAAGGAGGAAGCCAACGACTATCGCTACTTCCCCTGTCCCGACCTGCTGCCGGTGGTGCTCGACAAGGCCTATATCGACCACCTGCGCGACAACCTGCCGGAACTGCCCGCCGAGAAGCGCACCCGCTTCGAGAACGAGCTGGGACTTTCCGCCTACGACGCCAGCGTGCTCTCCGCCACCCGCGAGATGGCCGACTACTTCGACGAGGTGAGGGACGTCTGTGGAGATGCCAAGCAGGCCGCCAACTGGGTCCAGGGCGAACTCTCCGGAGCCCTGAACCGTGAGAACCTGTCGATCAAGGACAGCCCGGTGTCGGCCCGCCAGCTCGGCGAGCTGATCGTGCGGGTCATCGACGACACCATCAACGGCAAGGCCGCCAAGCAGGTGTTCCAGGCGCTGTGGAACGGCCAAGGTGCAAGCGCCGACGACATCATCGAGGCCCAGGGGCTCAAGCAGGTCACCGATACCGGCGCCATCGAGACGATGATCGACCAGGTCATTGCCGACAGCCCGGCTCAGGTGGCCCAGTATCGCGACGCCGAGCCGGACAAGCGTGGCAAGATGATCGGTTACTTTGTCGGTCAGGTGATGAAGGCTTCGCGCGGCACCGCCAACCCGCAACAGGTCAATCAGCTGCTCAAGCAGAAGCTGGATGCCCTCTGCTGAGCCTGTCGGAGCGCCGTCGTCGACGGCGCACGCCGTGGACGAGGAGACCGGCATGTCGGACGATGTAGGCACGCGCCTGCGCGCCCTGCGCACCCTGCGCGGCATTTCCCAGCGCGAGCTGGCCAAGCGCTGCGGGGTCACCCACTCCAGCCTGTCGCTGATCGAACAGGGCAAGGTCAGCCCCTCGGTCAGCTCGCTGAAGAAGATCCTCGACGCTATCCCCATCAGCGTCGGGGATTTCTTCACCATGGACATGGAGAGCCGTAACCAGGTCTTCTACTCCGCCGAGGAACTGGCCGATGTGGGCAGCGGCGAAGTCATCTACAAGCTGGTCGGCGCCAATCGCGCCAGCCGCGCGCTGGCCTTCATGATCGAGACCTACCCCCCCGGCGCCGATACCGGCCGCGAGATGATCGCCCACCAGGGCGAGGAGGCCGGCGTGGTGCTCGAGGGCGAGATCGAGATCACCATCGGCCCTGAAACCCGCCTGCTCGGCCCCGGTGAGGCCTATTACTTCGATACCAACGTGCCGCACCGCTTCCGTAACCCCGGCAAGATCCCCTGCCGACTGGTAAGCTGCTGCACCCCGGCACGCACCTTCTAGCCACGCCGCCTTTCCGAGCCGCCCTTCTGTACAAGTTTCATCACCTGCCCAACGCGGCAGGTTTCTTTTTGCGTGCCCATTGCATAGCGCAACGAACTTCTTTCGACGCGACTATCGTCAGGATAGGCTGAAAATATTTGTACATTTTATGTACAAGTTTTATGGTACAACCTGTACAACAATGAACGTCTCGAGGTCACGCCTCCACGTACGCAGAAGGAACGACAACCATGAAGGCATTCCCGCCCCGCCTCGTCCGGCTCGGCATCCGCAGCCGCCTGCTAGCCGGATTCTCCGCTGTGCTCGCCCTGATCGTCCTGCTCACCGCCATCGGCATCGTGCAGGTCAACCGCATCGACCGCAGCCTGACCACCATCAACGAGGTCAATGGCGCCAAGCAGCGCCACGCCATCGACTGGCGCGGCAGCGTGCACGACCGCGCTATCCTGCTGCGCGACATGACCCTCGTCGAGTCGCCGACGGACCTTGCCACGCTCATGCGCGACTACCGGACGCTGGCCGATGACTACCGCCTCGCCGCCGACGGCATGAGCGATGTGACGCGCGATAGCGTCACGCCGCGCGAGCGCGAGCTGTTGGCCGCCATCGAGCAACAAGCCGATGTCACGCAGCAATTCGCCAGCCAGGTAATGGAGCGCCGCGACCAGGGCGATCTGGATGGCGCAAGAGAGGCCCTTCTGCGCGGTGCTGGGCCGGCCTTTTTTGCCTGGCTCGATCGTATCAACGACTTCCTCGATCACCAGGAGGCCGAGAGCGCAGCCGATACCGCCCTGGCGCGCGATACCGCCGCCGGCTTCCAGAAGTTGATGCTGGCGCTGTGCCTGGTGGCCCTGGTCCTGGGAGGATCCATTGCCTATCTCCTCTCGCGCCAGCTGCTGCGCGAACTGGGCGCCGAACCGCATGAGGTACGTGCCTTCGCCGAGGCAATCGGCCGCGGCGAGCTGGCGACAACCGGACGCCTGCGCAAGAACGACGAGCGCAGCATAATGGCCGCCCAGGTAGCGATGGCGCGCCAGCTGCAAGACATCGTGTCACAGGTGCGAGCCGCCGCCGAAGCGGTGGCCAGCAATAGCGAGCAGATTGCCGAGGGCAATACCGATCTCGCATCACGAACCCAGCAGCAGGCCAGCGCCCTGACCCAGACCGCCTCGGCCATGGAGGAGCTCAACGGTACCGTGGTGCAGAACACAGAGAACGCCGGCCAGGCCAGCCGCGAGGCAGAGAACGCATCGAATACGGCCCGCCAGGGAGGCATTGCAATCGAACAGATGGCCTCAACGATGGATGAGCTCGACAAGAGCGCCGGCGAGATCGCGACAATCATCTCGACCATCGATGACATTGCCTTTCAGACCAATATCCTGGCGCTCAACGCCTCAGTCGAGGCGGCACGTGCCGGTGAACACGGCCGTGGCTTCGCTGTGGTCGCCGCCGAGGTGCGCAAACTTGCCCAGAAGAGCGCCGATGCCGCCAGCGAAATCAATGAGCTGGTCACCAGCAACGTGGAGCGCGTGAAGAGCGGTAACGCCAGGGCCACGGAAGCACGCCAGGCCACGGAGGAGATCGTCGCAGCCATCGCACGGGTCAACCAGTTGATGCGTGAGATCAGCCAGGCCAGCGTTGAGCAGAGCGCCGGCGTGCAGGAAGCCGGTACCGCCGTAGCCGAGATGGACCGGGTCACCCAACAGAACGCCACTTTGGTGGGAGAGAGCGCCACGGCAGCCGACAACCTGCGTCAGCAGGCGCGACAGCTGCTGACGGCCATGTCAGCCTTCCAATTGCCGGCGAACGGCCCCGGCCTGGAGCGCCACACGAGCCAGTTGGTAAGCATGCCGACCCAGGCGAAGCGCCCCCTCCTGCACCAGCTGGAGCGAACCACCCAACCCGAATGGGCGAGCTTCTAGGCTCGAGCCGGTCGCCTGCGGGCGGCCGGTATCGCCTCACGGCGTCTCGTCATTCGTCCTCGTGCCCCTGGCCGACGCCGCCGTTTCGAGCTCAAGCCCGGCCCGCTCGACCAGCTCGGCGGGCAGCTCCTTCTTCACCGCTACGCCCAGTTCCTGGAACTCGGCAGCCTGCTTGATCAGGTTGCCGCGGCCGTTGACCAGCTGCCCCATGGCGCGGTCGTAGCTGTCGCGGGCGCCGTCGAGCTTCGCCTGTACCTCCTGCATGCTCTCGAGGAACAGGCGCAGCTTGTTGTAGAACCGCTCGGCGCGGCTGGCGAGTTCGGCGCTGTGGCGGCTCTGGTCCTCGAAGCGCCACAGCTGGCGTACCACGTTGAGGCTGGTCAACAGCGTGGTGGGGGTCGCCACCAGCACATTGTGCTCGATGGCACGCTGGTAGAGGGTCTCGTCGTGCTTGAGCGCCTCGACGTAGGCAGACTCGACCGGAATGAACATGATCACCACGTCGGGCGAGTTGAGGCCCGGCAGGTCGTAGTAGTGCTTGTCGGCCAGCTCGGCGATACGCTCGCCCACCGCCGTGGCATGGGCGGCCAGGGCCTGCCCTCTCTCCACCTCGTCCTCGGCGTTGACGTAGCGCACATAGGCGGCGAGAGAGGTCTTGGCGTCGATCACCAGGTGGCGCCCCTGGGGCAGGTAGACCACCGCGTCGGGCCGCCGGCGACCCTCGGCCGTGGCGAAGCTCACCTCGCGCTGATAATCCTTGCCGGGGCGCAGGCCGGAGCCCTCGAGCACGTTCTCGAGCATCAGCTCCCCCCAGTTGCCCTGCACCTTCTTCTGCCCCTGCAGAGCCTGGGTGAGGCGCTCGGCCTGGTCGGTGATCTCACGATTGAGCGCCTGCAGATGGCGTAGTTCGGCGCGCAGCCCGGCGCGCTGTTCGGTATCGTGGCGGTGGATCGTCTCGACCTTCTCGCGAAAGCCCTTCATCTCGGCCTGGATCGGCTGCAACAGGCCGCTGATGCGCTGCTGGGAGAGTTCGGAGAAGGCGCGCCCCTTGCGTTCGAGAATCTCGTTGGCCAGGTTCTCGAATTCCTGGCGCAGTTGGTCGCGGCTATCGCGCAGCAGGGCCAGCTGCGCCTCGAAGTGCTGCTGCTTCTGCTCCAGGGTCGTAGCCAGGCGCGCCTCGCGTACCTGCACCTCGCCCAGTTCGCGCTGAAGCTGCTCGAGGCGCTGCTCACGCTCGGCCAGCCGCTCGCGCAGCTCGTTCATGGCGGTCTCGTGCCGCGCCGCATCGGCGCGCTGACGTCGTGCGGCAAGCCAGCCGGAAAAGCCGAAGGCAAACAGGAACGCCGCCAACGCGACAGCCATCAGGGCAATATCCTGGGGAAGAGAGGCCAGCAGCGTGGTGAGATCGGTCAAGGGCATTCTCCTGCTGCAGCAAAGGGATAGCTCGCAAGTCTCCTCAATACCGCTGAGTTTGTCACGGCCTGCATCGCATCCAACATGGCATCGTTCATCGTTTCTTCGTCCGCTCAGCCATCAACGAACGGCATCCAGGCATCAACGCAGGGTCATGCTATCGTGAAAGCCAGGCTCTACTGACGCACCTACCCATGCTCGATTTCCTTGCCCGCTCCGAAAGCCATGCCTGGCACCAGCAGTTGGCTCGCCTGCTGCGCACGGCGGCGACCCCCGACTTCCCCGCCAGGCTCGATCAATCCCTGCGCGAGCTGGTGGGTCACGAAACCGTGCTGATCAACGCCTATCGTGGTCGTCGGCAACCGCTGCTGATCCACGACGACTACCCGCCACATCGCCACGAGCAGGGCGTCGAGCGCTACCTGAGCCAGGCCTATCTGCTCGATCCCTTCTTCGCAGCAGTGAGCAATGGCCTGGATCAGGGTGCCCATCGCCTGCGCGAGCTGGCCCCGGATCGCTTCGAAGCCAGTGAGTACTACGCTCATTACTATCGTGCCTTGGGCCTGGTCGATGAAGTCGGCATTTTCTGCCGGGTCGAAGCGGAGGTGGTGATCGCCGTGTCGCTCGGCTTCGGGACGAAGTCGCCGCCCTTGACCCGCCGTGCGCTGCAGGCGTTGCGCTACGTGTCACCCATTGCCGAGGCCCTGCTGACCGAGTACTGGAAATGGCAGGGAAGTCAGTTCCAGCAGCGTCTCGCGGAGCAGGAACCGGTGGAAGCCGCACTCGCCAGCTTCGGCGCCGCGGTACTGACGGCAAGGGAGCAGGAGATCGTGCGTCTGCTGCTGGCCGGCCACTCGACGAAATCGGCGGCCCGGGAACTCGACATCAGCGACGGTACGGTCAAGGTACACCGCAAGCACATCTACCAACGTCTCGAGGTCTCCAGCCAATCGCAACTGTTCCGGCTGTTCCTCGATCATGTGGCGCTGGTATCACGCCAGCAGGCGGTATGAGACGCGTAAAAAGCCGGCACCCCAGACATGGAGAACCGGCAAGTCGAGGATTTCCTAACAGGCGATGTCGGTAGCCTGTCGTGGTGAGCCCTCAGAGCGAAAGCGACATCCACACGCTCTTGAGTTCGGAGTACTCCTCCAGGCTGTGGTGCGACTTGTCGCGGCCGTTGCCCGACTGCTTGACCCCGCCGAAGGGCATGGTCTGGTCGCCGCCGGCCCAGTTGTTGACGAACACCTGACCCGACTGCAGCCGTCGCGTCACGCGCAGGATGCGGTCGATGTCCTGGCTCCACAGCCCCGCCGCCAGGCCGTAGGGCGTGTCGTTGGCCATGGCCACCGCCTCCTCTTCCGTGTCGAAGCCGAACACCGCCAGCACCGGACCGAAGATCTCCTCGCGGCCGATGGTCATCTGCGGCGTGACGCCGTCGAACACCGTGGGCGGGATGAACAGCCCCGGCCCCTCCAGTGCCTGGCCGCCGCTGCGCAGCCGCGCGCCCTCTTCCACGCCCTGGCGGATGTAGTCGAGGATGCGTCGATGCTGAACCTCGTCGACGATGGCGCCCATGAAGCTCTGCGGGTCCAGCGGGTCGCCCGGCTGCATGCTCTCGGCGGCCTTGAGTACCCGCTCGACGAAGTCGTCGCGAATCGTGTTCTCCACCAGCAGCCGGGAGCCGGCGATGCACACTTCACCCTGGTTGTGGAAGATCGCCGCGGCGGCGTGGCTGGCTACCCGGTCGAGGTCCTTGCAGTCGGCGAAGACGAGGTTGGGCGACTTGCCGCCGCACTCCAGGTAGACCCGCTTGAGGTTGGACTGCCCGGCGTACTGCATCAGCTGCTTGCCCACCGCGGTGGAGCCGGTAAAGGCCAGGCAGTCGACCTCGTGGGAGAGCGCCAGGGCCTTGCCCACGGTGTGGCCGAAGCCCGGCAGCACCTGGAACACGCCCTTGGGCAGGCCGGCTTCCTTGGCCAGTTGGGCCAGACGCAGCGCGGAGAGCGGCGACTTCTCCGAGGGTTTTAGAATCACGCTGTTGCCGGCGGCCAGCGCCGGGGCGATCTTCCAGGCGGTCATCATCAGCGGGAAGTTCCACGGCACGATGGCCGCCACCACGCCGATGGGCTCGCGCAGCACCAGCGCCAGGGTCTCCTCGCCGGTGGGCGCCACTTCGCCGTAGAGCTTGTCGATGCACTCGGCCTGGTAGCGAATGCAGCCGATGGCGCCGGCCATGTCGCCCAGCGAGCTCGAGATGGGCTTGCCCATGTCGAGGGTGTCGAGCAGCGCCAGCTCGTGCTTGTGGGCCTCCATCAGGTCGGCCAGGCGCAGCAGGGTCTTCTTGCGCTTGCCCGGCGCCAGCCGCGACCACTCGCCGCCGGCGAAGGCCTGGCGCGCCGCCGCCACGGCGCGCGCGGCGTCGGGTTCGTCACAGCTCGCCACCTGGGCGAGAACCTCGCCGGTGGCCGGGTTGCGCGACTCGAAGGTATCGCCGCTTTCGGCAGCGACGAAGGCGTCGTTGATAAAGGCACGGGCCTCGAAGCCGAGTGACTCGGCCAGGGCGTGCCAATCGTCGCGGGTTCTGGGAATCTCAATGCTCATTGCACACCTCCTTGACGGTTGGCTCGTTCCAGCAGGGCATCGCAGAGCACTTGGGCGCCCAGGGCACAGTGTTCCGGCGTGGCGTATTCGGCCTCGTTGTGACTGATACCGTCACGGCAGGGGATGAAGATCATCGAGGTCGGCGCCACCCGCGATACATATACAGAATCATGACCGGCACCGCTCATCATCCGCCGGTATGGCACCCCCTGGGCGCGGGCAGCGCGCTCGACGGCCTCGATACAGCCGGCATCGAAGTTGACCACCGGCGACGCCCAGATGCGCTCGCTGGTCGCTTCCACGCCGAAGGCCTCGGCCGCGGCGGCCAGCTCCCGGTCATAGCGGGCCTCCAGGTCGTCCAGTTCACCCTCGTCGACATGGCGCAGGTCCACGCTCAGGCGCACCTCGCCGGGAATCACGTTGCGCGAGGGGCTGTCGATCTCCAGGCAGCCGAAGGTCACCTTGGTGGCGCCGCTGCCGTCGGCCATGGCCAGAGCCTGCAGGCGATCGATCAGGCGTGCTGCGGCGGCCAGGGCATCGTGGCGATAGCGCATCGGCGTGGGCCCGGCATGGGCCGACTGGCCCCGCAGGATGACGTCGAACCAGCGCATGCCCTGCACGCCGGTGACCACGCCGATGGCCTCTTGCTCCTCCTCCAGCACCGGCCCCTGCTCGATGTGCAGCTCGAAGAAGGCATCGAGTCGCGGTTCGCCCACCGGCAGCTCGCCGGCGAAGCCGCAGGCGGACAACGCCTCGCCGAAGGAGACGCCATCGCGATCCTTGCGAGCCAGGGTCGACTCGACGCTGAATTCACCAGCATAGGTGCCGGAGGCCACCATGGCCGGGGCGAAACGGCTGCCCTCCTCGTTGGTCCACACCACCAGCTCCAGCGGGCGCTCGGTGACGATGCCCCGGTCATGCAGGGTGCGGAATACCTCGAGCCCCGCCAGCACCCCGAGAATGCCGTCGAAGCGTCCGCCCTTGGGCTGGGTGTCGAGATGACTGCCGATGGCCACCGGATCGAGGTCGTCGCGCTTGCCGGAGCGACGCAGAAAGAGATTGCCGACCCGATCGATTCGCAGCGTGCAGCCGAGCGCCTCGCACCATTCGATCAGCAAGCGCCGACCGGCGGCATCCTCCTCGGTCAATGCCAGGCGGCAGCTGCCGCCGTTTTCGGTGGGGCCGATCTCGGCCATGGCCATCAAACTTTCCCAGAGCCGCTGGCCGTCGATGGAAACGCTCATGCAGGTTGCCTCCCTTTGTCTTTATACCCCAACCCTAGGCCGACCCGTCGCGGAACCGATATACCCCAATCAGGATATATTCCCCGCTTCCGCCCCCTCGCTAGTCTGGCCCTGACCTCAAAGCAGCACACTCCAACAATGACATCGGACACGCGAGGCCGACCATGACCACCGCTACCCGTACTCCGCCCCGGCCCCTTGATGCCCAGGCGCTGTGGCAGAAGGACAGGGACCACTTCATCCACCCCTTCACCGACTTCAGCCTGTTCCACGACAAGGGCTGCGACCTGATCGTCGACAGCGACGGTATCTACGTGGAGGACATCCATGGCAACCGCTTCATCGACGGCATCGCCGGCCTGTGGTGCGTCAACGTGGGCCACGGCCGCGCCGAGATCGGCCAGGCCATGGCCGAGCAGGCCACCCGCATGGCCTACTTCTCCACCTTCAACAACCTCTCCAACGCCCCGGCGGCGGAGCTCGCCGCCAAGCTCGCCGAGCTGGCCCCGGCAAACCTCAACCACGTCTTCTACAGCTGCGGCGGTTCGGCGGCCAACGACGCCACCATTCGCCTGGTGCACTACTACTTCAATCGCCTGGGCAAGCCGAACAAGAAGCGTATCCTGTCGCGCAACAACGCCTACCACGGCACCACCTACCTGGCAGCGAGCCTGACCGGCATCGAGAGCAACAACTGGGGCTTCGACACCCTGGATCACCTGGTCACCCACCTGAGCGAGGCCAACCTCTATCGCCGGCCGAAGGGGATGAGCGAAGCGGAGTACTGCGGCCATCTGGTGGCCGAACTCGAGGAGACCATCGAGCGCATCGGTGCCGAGAACATCGCCGCCTTCATTGCCGAGCCGATCATGGGCGCCGGCGGCGTGCTGATGGCGCCTCGAGGCTACCACGCCCGCATGCAGGCGGTGTGCCGCGCCCACGAGATCCTCTATATCGCCGACGAGGTGGTCACCGGCTTCGGCCGCCTGGGCCACTTCTTTGCCTCCGAGGCGGTGTTCGATACCCAGCCGGACATCATCAACTGCGCCAAGGGGCTGTCGTCGGGCTATGCGCCCCTGGGCGCCACCCTGATCTCCGACGAGATCTACGAGGTGCTGGGCACGCCCCAGCGCAAGGGCGGCGTGCTGAGCACCGGCTTCACCTACTCCGGCCATCCGGTGAGCTGTGCGGCGGCGCTCAAGAACATCGAGATCATGGAGCGCGAGGGCATCTGCGCCAACATACGCGAGGTGGGCCCCTACCTGGAGCGGCAGCTCAAGACGCTCTCGCATCATGAAACCGTCGGCGACGTGAGGGGCAGCCACTTCATGCTGGCCATCGAGAACGTCGCCGACAAGGCCTCCAAGGAGCTGCTGCCGGTGGAGGCACGGGTCGGCGACCGGGTCGCCGCCGAGGCCCAGAAGCGCGGCCTGATCATTCGCCCGGTGGGCCACCTCAACATCATCTCGCCGCCGTTGATCTGGAATCGTGACGTGGTGGATCGGGTAGTGGCAATCCTCGACGAGGCCTTCACCGCCACCACGGCATCGCTACGCAAGGACGGTTATCTGTAACCCGCCGGCAGCCGCCGCATGCGCATGTATGACTCGGCATTTCCCGGCGGGGCCAGCCATCGTGCGATGTACAACAACAAAGGTGAACGACCATGACACACTCTCCTTCGGGTCCGACGGCCCACCCCCAAAGCTTCGGCAGCGCCACCAAGGGTGGCCTGCTGTTTCTCGGTGTCGTGCTGATTGCCAGCCTCGGCGGCTTCGCACTGTTCGACGGCGACGACTACGGCATCTACAGCCTGCTACCCACCACCGTGGTGCTGGGCATGGCCATCCTCACGCGACGCACCATCGAATCGCTGCTCGCGGGCGCCCTGGTCGGCCTGCTGATGGTCGACCCCACCAGCGTGGTCTCCCAGGGCTCCGACATCCTGCTCGGGGTGCTGGGCAACGATACCGTCACCTGGATCATCCTGGTCTGCGGCCTGTTCGGCAGCCTGATCGCCCTGCTGGTCAAGACCGGCGGTGTGCTGACCTTCGGCGATGCCGTCACCAAGCATATCCATAGCCGCCGCCAGAGCCTGCTGGCCACCTGGCTGCTGGGCCTGGTGATCTTCGTCGACGACTATCTCAATGCCCTGGCGATCAGCGCGTCGATGAAGAAGATCACTGATCGCTTCAACATTTCGCGCGAGAAACTCGCCTACGTGGTGGACTCCACCGCCGCGCCAATCTGCATTCTGGTACCGTTCTCCACCTGGGCGGTGTTCTTTGCCGGCCTGCTGGAAGAGAACGACATCGCCGGCAACGGCATGAACCTCTACATCGAGGCGATTCCCTTCATGTTCTACGCCTGGGTGGCCGCCGCCCTGGTCCCCCTGGTGGCTCTGGGCTGGATCCCCAATCTCGGCCCCATGAAGGCCGCCGAGGCCCGCGCCGCGGCCGGCCAGCCGATTCCGACGGGCGTCGACGACAGCGCCCTGGAAGCGGCAGACGACGGACGCAAGCGGCCGCACCTGCTCAACTTCCTGCTGCCCATCGTCACGCTGATCTTCTTCACCTGGTACTACGACATCGATATCCTACGCGGCGTGATCGTGGCGCTCGCCGTGACCCTGGTACTGATCGCCAGCCAACGGCTGCTGAGCTTCCACGACACCTTCGACACCGCGCTCGACGGCTTCAAGGCGATGATCATGCCGCTGGGCACCCTGGTGGCCGGCTTCAGCCTCAAGGAGGTCAACGACGCCCTGGGGCTCACCGACTATGTGATCAGCACCGTGCAGCCGCTGATGACGCCGGGAATGTTGCCGGCGGTGGTCTTCGTCACCATGGCCTTCCTGGCGTTCGCCACCGCCTCCTTCTGGGGGCTGTTCGCCGTGGCCATGCCCATCGTGCTGCCGCTGGCGGCCAGCCTCGATGCTCACATGCCGCTGGTGGTCGGCGCCCTGATCTCGGCCAGCGCCTTCGGCAGTCACGCCTGCTTCTACGGCGACTCGACGGTGCTCTCCGCCCAGGGGGCCGGCTGCACGCCCATGGCCCACGCCCTGACCCAGTTGCCCTACGTGCTGATCGCCGCCGCCATCGCCGCCGCGATCTTCCTGGTCGCAGGCCACCTGTGAGAAAGCATCATGAACCAACCACTTATTGATTCTCACACTGTTAGGTCCTCCCCCGAGCCCGGGGATTCGCCATGCCGGCAGAGTTCGCCCCCACGACGCCTGCTGGATGCTGTGGCCCCAGCGGCCCGATACCTGGCGCTTCGGAGCCAAGCCGGCCCAGCAGGCCTTCGTCGAGGTCGCTACCGCCATCTCTGAAAGCGAGACGGTCTACGTCGGCGTCAACGACGACCAATACGAGAATGCCCTCCATCAGCTGCCCGCCCACGTGCGGGTGGTGGAACTCTCCAGCAACGATGCCTGGATGCGCGACGTGGGGCCCACCTTCCTGACCCACCCGGACGGACGCCTAGCCATGGTGGACTGGGAGTTCAACGCCTGGGGCGGTCTCAAGGGTGGGCTCTACTTCCCCTGGGACAAGGACAAGCGCATCCGCACCAAGATCGCCGAGATGCTCGGCATCGAGCGCTTCAAGGCTCCCGTGGTGCTGGAGGGCGGCGCTATCCATGTCGATGGCGAGGGCACGCTGCTGACCACCGAAGAGTGCCTGCTCAACCCCAACCGCAACCCCGGCCTGAATCGCACCGAGATGGAGCGGGTGCTGCACGAGACCCTGGGTGTCGACAAGATCATCTGGCTACCGCGGGGCTGCTACCTGGACGAAACCGACGGCCACGTCGACAACCTCTGCTGCTTCGTCACCCCCGGCGAGGTGGTGCTGAGCTGGTGCGATGACGAGACCGATCCCCAGCACGCCATCTGCCGGGAGGCCCTACAAGTGCTGGAATCGTCGACTGATGCCAAGGGCCGCAAGCTGCTTGTGCACAAGCTGCCCCAACCGGGTCCGCTGTTCATCGAGGAGGACGAGGCCAGCGGCATCGACCGGCTGAGCAGCTCCCATCCGCGGCGCCCCGGCGACCGCATGGCCGGTTCCTACGTCAACTTCTATATCGGCAACTCGGTGGTGGTGATGCCGCTACTGGACCCGACCCGGGACGAGCAGGCTCGCGATATTCTTCAAGGATTGTTTCCCGACAGGCGGATTGTGGGCGTGCCGGCCCGGGAGATCCTGCTCGGTGGCGGCAACATCCACTGCATCACCCAGCAACAGCCCAAGCGCCGGTTGCCGTGAGCGACAGGCAAGCTGCAGCAACAACACGGGCCGACCGCACAGCGCGCGGTCGGCCCGTCGTTCGGTTCCGCGTGTCGCTATAGTGTCAGCGACATCCACACGCTCTTGAGTTCGGAATACTCCTCCAGGCTGTGGTGCGACTTGTCGCGCCCGTTGCCCGACTGCTTGACCCCGCCGAAGGGCATGGTCTGGTCGCCCCCGGCCCAGTTGTTGACGAACACCTGGCCCGACTGCAGCCGCCGCGTCACGCGCAGGATGCGGTCGATGTCCTGGCTCCACAGCCCCGCCGCCAGGCCGTAGGGCGTGTCGTTGGCCATGGCCACCGCCTCCTCTTCCGTGTCGAAGCCGAACACCGCCAGCACCGGACCGAAGATCTCCTCGCGGCCGATGGTCATCTGCGGCGTGACGCCGTCGAACACCGTGGGCGGGATGAACAGCCCCGGCCCCTCCAGTGCCTGGCCGCCGCTGCGCAGCCGCGCGCCCTCTTCCACGCCCTGGCGGATGTAGTCGAGGATGCGTCGATGCTGAACCTCGTCGACGATGGCGCCCATGAAGCTGTCCGGGTCCAGCGGATCGCCCGGCTGCATGTTCTCGGCGGCCTTGAGTACCCGCTCGACGAAGTCGTCGCGAATCGTGTTCTCCACCAGCAGCCGGGAGCCGGCGATGCACACTTCACCCTGGTTGTGGAAGATCGCCGCGGCGGCGTGGCTGGCTACCCGGTCAAGGTCCTTGCAGTCGGCGAAGACGAGGTTGGGCGACTTGCCGCCGCACTCCAGGTAGACCCGCTTGAGGTTGGACTGCCCGGCGTACTGCATCAGCTGCTTGCCCACCGCGGTGGAGCCGGTAAAGGCCAGGCAGTCGACCTCGTGGGAGAGCGCCAGGGCCTTGCCCACGGTGTGGCCGAAGCCCGGCAGCACCTGGAACACGCCCTTGGGCAGGCCGGCTTCCTTGGCCAGTTGGGCCAGACGCAGCGCGGAGAGCGGCGACTTCTCCGAGGGTTTTAGAATCACGCTGTTGCCGGCGGCCAGCGCCGGGGCGATCTTCCAGGCGGTCATCATCAGCGGGAAGTTCCACGGCACGATGGCCGCCACCACGCCGATGGGCTCGCGCAGCACCAGCGCCAGGGTCTCCTCGCCGGTGGGCGCCACTTCGCCGTAGAGCTTGTCGATGCACTCGGCCTGGTAGCGAATGCAGCCGATGGCGCCGGCCATGTCGCCCAGCGAGCTCGAGATGGGCTTGCCCATGTCGAGGGTGTCGAGCAGCGCCAGCTCGTGCTTGTGGGCCTCCATCAGGTCGGCCAGGCGCAGCAGGGTCTTCTTGCGCTTGCCCGGCGCCAGGCGCGCCCACTCGCCGCCGGCGAAGGCCTGGCGCGCCGCCGCCACGGCGCGCGCGGCGTCGGGTTCGTCACAGCTCGCCACCTGGGCGAGAACCTCGCCGGTGGCCGGGTTGCGCGACTCGAAGGTGTCGCCGCTCTCGGCAGCGACGAAGGTGTCGTCGATAAAGGCCCGCGACTCGAAAGAAAGCTCGGCAGCCCTGGCCTGCCAATCGGCCAGGGTGCGGGGGGATGGCGTACGGCTCACGATCGGGACTCCTCTATTGATGGCTGGATCATGATAGCTGGACCATCCGCCTGTTCGCGTGCGGCCAGTCGCCTTGCAGTCTCGTCCAGCGCCTCCCAGGCCAGGCGGACCAGCTCATCGATCTCGGCGCGGGTAATGACCAGCGGCGGCGAAATGATCATCGTATCACCCACCGAGCGCATCACCAGGCCATGATCGAAGCAGATGTCGCGACACAGGGTGCCGACGCCAAAGCCCTTGGGGAACCGCGCTTTGTCGAAGCGCTCGCCGGTGTCGGGGTCGATCAGCTCCAGTGCCCCGATCAACCCCAGCGAGCGCACCTCGCCCACCAGGGAGTGATCGGCCAGGGTGGCCCAGCGCTCGGCGAGATAGGGTCCCACGTCGTCACGCACCCGCTCGACGATGCCCTCGGCCTGCATCAGCTCGAGATTCTTCAGCGCCACGGCAGCGCACACCGGATGCCCCGAATAGGTGAAACCGTGGAAGAACTCGCCGCCGCGCTCGATCAGGGTCTCGGCGACTCGGTCGCCCACCAGCACGCCGCCGATCGGCAGGTAGCCGGACGAGAGCCCCTTGGCGATGGGCATCAGATCGGGTTTCAAATCGTAGTGGACGCTGCCGAACCACTCCCCCAGCCGGCCGAAGCCGCAGATCACTTCGTCCACTACCAGCAGGATGTCGTACCTGGCCAGCACCTCCTTGACGGCCGGCCAGTAACTCTCCGGCGGAATGATGGCGCCACCCGCGCCCTGCACCGGCTCGGCGATGAAGGCGGCGACGTTCTCCTCGCCGAGTTCCAGAATCTTCGCCTCCAGGGCTGCGGCGCACTCGCGGCCGAACGCTTCCGGGCTGATATCGCACCCTTCTCCAACCCGCCCTTCTGCAAACTTTCCCTCACCAAACCAATAGGGCTGCCGCACATGGGCGATCTTGGGCACCGTCGGGCCGCCCTGGGCATGCATCGGCGCCATGCCGCCAAGGCTCATGCCAGCCACGGTGGAACCGTGATAGGCGTTCTCGCGGGCGATCACCCACTGTTTGTCGGGCTTGCCTTCGAGCGCCCAGTAGCGACGTACCATGCGCAGCACGGTGTCGTTGGCCTCGGAGCCCGAGCCGGTGAAAAACACCCGGTTCATGTGCGCCGGCGCCAGTCGGCACAGCATCTCGGCCAGCTTCACCGCCGGCGGATGGGTACTCTTGAAGAAGTTGTTGTAGTAAGGCAGTTCTCGCAGCTGCGCGGTGGCCGCCTCGACCAGCTCCTCGCGGCCGTAGCCCAGATTGACGCACCACAGCCCGGCCATGGCGTCGAGGATGCGGTTGCCCTCGCTGTCATGGATGTAGACGCCCTCGGCGTGGATGACGATACGGCTACCCTCATCGCCCAGCGCCTTGAAGTCGGTGAAGGGGTGCAGGTGGTGCTCCCGATCCAACTGGCGGTAGGTCTCGGTATGCATGGCTCCCCCGATCAGCTCGTCAAGGCCAGTGAGCGCTCGTCACTGTGCTCGCGGCAGGCGCTGGCAAACCCTTCGAACAGCGCGTGGTAGAGCGGGTGCTCCTGTGTACGCCATTCGGGGTGCCACTGCACAGCCAGGGCGAAAGCCGAGGCTGCGGCCACCGATATCGCTTCGATCAGCCCGTCCGGCGCCACCGCCTCCACCTTCAGCCCGTCACCCAAGCGATCGATACCCTGCTGGTGCAGTGAATTGACCCTCGTTTGCGGTTCGGCATACAGCGTCGCCAGGCGGCCACCGGCGCGAATCTCGACGTCATGCGCGGGGGCATAGCGGGTCGCGTAGTCGGCCTCGGGCTCGCGGTGGTCGGAGAGTCCAGGCACATTCTGCACCGCCTGGTGCAGCGTGCCACCGTAGGCCACGTTGAGCTCCTGAAAGCCGCGACAGATCCCCAGCAGCGGCAGGCCGCGCCGAATGGAGGCGGGTATCCAGGCCAAGGCGGCGGCGTCACGATGCGGATCGTCGCGGGTGTTTTCCGGTGCCCGCTCAGCGCCATAACGCGCAGGCTCGACGTTGGAGTAGCTGCCGGTCAGCAACAGACCGTCCAGATGAGCAAGCAGATCGCCGTCCACGGCGTCCTGCCAAACCGGCAGCACCACCGGCGCCAGGCCATAGGTACGCAGCGCACTCAAGTACTTGTCGGTTACCACATGGGCGGGGTGCCCCTCCACCTCACGGCGACAGGCAATGACGCCCACCAGGGGTCGGCTCGGCATGGCGGCCTCCTCGAAAATCAGATTGGCGCAAATAGTGTTGATTAAACTTTCCACTATCGAGGCAAAAAAATCCAGCCCGCCCCTGCCCGACACTCAACCAAGCAATGAAAGACAGGACTCGTCTCGAACCAAGCAAGAGATTTTCCCCGGCCAAACGTAAAGGATTTGACAACACTGACTCATCATCGAAAGATAGACGTCAATAACGACCCAGCGACACTCACAGGTGCCCCATGCCGCCGCTCAGCGCCGATCAGGCCCGGGAATTTCTCGCGCGCCACCCTGACATCGACAGCATCGACCTACTGATCAGCGATCTCAACGGTGTCATGCGTGGCAAACGCATCCCGCGAGACAACCTGGACAAGGTCTGCCGGCAGGGCGTCAACCTTCCGGCATCGGTCTTCGCCCTGGATATCAATGGCCACACCATCGAAGCCACCGGGCTGGGACTCGCCATCGGCGACAGCGACCGGGTCTGCCGGCCCGTGGCGGGCTCCCTGATGCCGACGCCGTGGCTGCGCAATGGCCGCCAGGGGCAACTGCTGATGACCATGGTCGAGCCCGACGAGACCCCCTTTTTCGCCGACCCGCGCCAGGTACTGTCACGCCAGCTGGAACGACTGCACAAGCGCGGCCTGACGCCCGTTGTCGCCGTGGAGATGGAATTCTATCTGCTGGATCGCGAGCGCACCGGGGACGGACTGATACAACCGCCGCGCTCGCCCCGCAGCGGCGAGCGTGCCAGCCAGAGCCAGCTCTACTCCATCGGCGAACTCGACGAATATGCCGACTTTCTCGAAGACGTGCAGCGGGCGGCCGAGTGCCAGGGCCTGCCGCTCGATACGGCGCTCAAGGAGTGCGCGCCGGGTCAGTTCGAGATCACCCTCGGCCACTGCGACGATGCGCTCAGGGCGTGCGACAGCGCCGTCCTGCTGAAGCGCCTGATCAAGGGCGTAGCGCTCAATCACGGCTTCGAGGCCACGTTCATGGCCAAGCCCTATGGCCTCGAGGCCGGCAACGGCACCCATGTGCACCTCAGCATGCTCGACGCCAGCGGCCGCAACGTGTTCGCCGCTCCCGACGGCGATCCGCTCGGCAGCGCCACCCTGCATCAGGCCGTTGCCGGGATGCTGGCGCTGATGCCGGCGTCGATGGCGATCTGTGCCCCCAACCTAAACTCCTTCCGCCGCTTCCAGCCAGGTCTCTACGTGCCCATGACGCCCACCTGGGGCTTCGACAACCGCTCGGTGGCACTGCGTATTCCTTCGGGCAGCAACGACGCACGCCGTATCGAGCATCGTGTTGCCGGTGCCGACGTCAACCCCTACCTGCTGCTCGCCGTGCTGCTGGCCAGCATCGAGCACGGCATTGCGGAACGGCTGACGCCGCCCGCCCCTGTCACCGGCAACGCCTACGAGCAGTTCGAGCCCTCCTTGACCAACAGCTGGCATCGAGCCCTCGACCTGCTGGAAGCCAGCGAGCCGTTGCAGAATGCCCTGGGCCGCGATTTCGTCCACGTTTTCGTTGCCAATCGGCGCGCCGAGCGCGACCTGGCCATGCAGACGGTGAGCCAGTTGGAGTATGCCTGGTATCTCAGGCACGTGTAGTGGCGACTTACAGCAACTCTTCTTCTTGTATCTTCAAGCACGTCTGCCAGATTCGCTCCGCAATGGGCTGATCGTGTTCGGCATGTCGGAAGAGACAAATATCCAGTGGTGCGGTATGGGAGGCATCGCCGACAATAACCAGCCGTCCTGTCGATAACTCATCACGCACGGCACGCTCCGGTACCCAGGCAATCCCGCTACCGGCGATTGCACCTCGCTTCAGCACGTCGGACATGGAGCATTCATAGCAAAACTGCAGTCGTGACGAGAGATTCTCACGCGCCAGGATCAGCGCCGTCATGCGGCCAAGATAACTGTCCGTGGAATAGCAGAGATAAGGCTGAGGTGTTGTGTCGTCATCGAGTGGGTATATTGCCTGTCCCGCTTTACCCACAGCGCTGACCGGCACCAGCCGCTCGGAGCCCAGTACTATCGAGGGATAACGTCCGATATCGGTCAGTGTCGGTAACAAGGGGCTGTTATAGGCAAGCATCAGGTCGCAGTTGCCGCTGATCAAAGCCTCGACGCATCCTGCCACGTGATCGGCCACGACCCTCGCCCTGATACTACCTAAACGACTTTGCAGCTGCTCATGCCAGTCCACGAAGAAGCTGACCGCCAGGGTATGCGAGGCGGAGATGGAGACGACCTCCTCGATCTGAGGCACAAACCCCAGCGCTTCCTCACGCCCGACGCGTAGCAACGAGAGAGCATCCTGTGCGGTGCGCTGAAAGGACTCCCCAACCGGGGTAAGAGCTACAGGGAAAACACTGCGATCGAACAAAGGGGCGCCGACCCAGTATTCGAGATTGCGAATACGGCGGCTGAAAGCTGGCTGAGTCACATTGCGCAGCGTTGCGGCGCGCGAGAAGTTGCGTGTGGCAGCCAAGGTGAGGAAATCTTCCAGCCAGTTCATTTCCACGGCATGGCCCAGAACGCAGGGAGACATGAGTCCCAGCATAACGTCAATGCCCTCCTCGCCGCCAGCCTCATGTTTCCTTGGGGAAGCAGCCGGTTACTGCGCCAGTGCCACACAGCTGTGAGCCAATATTTCAGTCGGGTCCAGAAGCGTTACGTGTTGACACCGCACTGGGTCAAGCTCGATCAGCGGCAGCTCAGTGCAGCCGAGAATGATGACCTCGGCACCGTTTTCCAGCAGGTGATCAATGGCGGCGTGCAGATGCTCGCTGCATTCACCCGATACATACCCGGCCTTTACCCCCCGGCTGCCATAGATGGCCTCCATGACACGCGCCTGAAACTCCGGCGCTGGAACCAGAGTTTCACGGCCTGAGGACGACATGATGTCATGGTAGACGCGGCTCTCCACGGTACCACTGGTCGCCAGCAGCCCCACCCGGGTGAAAGATTCGTTGCCGGCACCGAGGTGGTCGACCACAGCGGTCAGCATGTTGATGATGGGTATGCCGATATAAGGTTGAATCCGTGCCACGAAAGCATGTGCCGTATTGCAGGGGATGGCTATCGCGTTGGCTCCCTCTGCTTCAAGACGCTGGCAGGTAGCCAGCATCGGAATACTCGGATCCTCGCCATTACCAATGAGATTGGCAGTACGATCAGGGATCTGAGGGTTTTGCTCTACGACTATCTTGAGGTGGTCCTGATCACGTTCGGCACGGGTCAGGCTGACCACCTTACGCATGAAATCGACCGTCGCCGCGGGCCCGACTCCGCCCAGCACGCCTAACTTGAAGGAGTGGCGTTCACGCTCACGGTCATGGCCTAGCGCATACTCGGCATAAATCAGATTCGAATCCAACAAGGGCACCGGCGTCAGGGACTGCAATGACGCCATCAGCACCGGTATCTCGCTCAGCCCCGGCACGATGATGTCGGCGCCCTTGGTGACGAGGTTATCGCAGGTCTCCAACAACAATTGCAGACACCCGCTCCCGTGATGACCGCTCTTGATGCCTGAAGGACCATAGATCGCTTGCATCAGGGCATCGCGCTGCACGACTTGATCCGGATACACGATCTCAGCGCAGCCTTCGAAGCGCTGTTCAAAGAGACACGAAGCCCTCACATAGCTGGAAGTCAGCACCCCGATCTTGCGCGCCTCCGGATATTTTCCACGAATGTGATCCAGCAAAGCATCGAATATGTCGACAACGTTGTAGCTTATTTCTGGTGTGATTTCGGAAAGGAAGGTATGAGACAGGAAGCAAGGGACCAAGGCATTCTCAACCTTTCCCTGCATACCCTTTAGAACATCGTATACATAAAACTTTCGACGAATGGGATTGTAGTCTTCATCGGCAATGCCGGGGCCGTCGTCGAAGTGGCGCTGCTCGAAGGCAATATCGACACCACCGGTCGGCTTACAGTTCTGTGCAGCCCGCACTGTCTTGATCAGCACATCGGCACTGCCAAGCGCCCCTAGTCCACCCACGACTCCATAGCGAACTACCGGTCTGACGGAAGAGCTGCAACCGGATACTTCACGCCTCATGGCGGCTGTCTCCTTTGACGCCTACATCGATCCGTACCGGCAGCCACGATTCAACGCTGCCAGTACGGATTTTTAGAGGTTCAGGTGAATGAGGACCGCATTACGTGAGGCGTGTTATAGACAGCTTCGTCCAGTTCGCCTTCGCTCTTGGCCACCAGACAGCTCACCGCACAATCTCCGGCTACGTTAAGTCCGGTACGTGCCATGTCGAGCACACGGTCGATACCCGCAATAATGGCAACACCCTCCAGCGGCAAGCCCACCGAGGTTAGAACCAGAGACAGCATGATCAGCCCCGCGCCCGGCACACCAGCCGTACCGATGGAACCCAAGGTTGCTGTCAGAATGATGGTCGCGTAAGCGCCAGCGCCCAGATCGACACCATAGGCCTGGGCGATAAACAACGCACAGACACCCTGATAAAGCGCAGTACCATCCATGTTGATCGTGGCACCCAGCGGAAGTACAAAGCTGGAAACTCCCCGCTTGACACCTAAATTCTGCTCAGCGGCCATCATGGTAACAGGAAGTGTGCCGGCACTTGAGGTGCTGGTAAAAGCCAGCATGATCGGCTCGATGCTGCCCTGGAAGTAGCGTAACGGATTCAGCCGCGCCAAGAAGCGAAGCATGCCACCATAAACCACCACGGCATGAACGATGCAGCCCAGGTAGACGATCCCGATCACCTTGGCTAACGGCAACAGCATCTCCAAACCATAAGTGCCAGCCACCCAAGTCATCAGAGCAAAGACGCCGTAGGGAGTGAACGCGATGATGATACTGGTCATGCGGTAGATGATTTCAGCAGCGGACTCGAAGAACTCACGCACAGGCCGCGCCTTCTCGCCGACCAGTGTGATGCAAAGGCCGAACAGGATGGCGAACACGATAATCTGCAGCACATTGCCTTCGGCGAAGGCTTCGACAGCATTGGTCGGCACCAGTCCCAATAGGGTTTCCACTGCCGTAGGCGCCTCAGGCACTGCTACTGCTGCAACTGTGCCAAGTTCAATCCCGACACCAGGCTGGAACACGCTTGCCAGCACCAACCCGATGGCAATGGCCACTGCCGTCATGCCTAGATATAGCAGCAGTGTCTTGAAACTCAGGCGGCCCATCTTGGATAAGTTGTTTAGCGACGCCACCCCGGTCACCAGGGAAACGAACACTAGTGGCACAATCAACATCTTGATGCCGCGAATGAACAGATCACCCAACGGCTTGATGTCGGCAGCGAGGTCGGCGCGCCCCACCTGATTGAGCACGACCCCTAGACTCAGGCCGAGCACCAGGGCGATGAAGATTTGCTTCCATAGCGGAAGTCGGGTCCAGGGAGAGAGAAAACCTCGACGTGGTAGGGTTTGTGTGTCCGCCATAGTGAAATTTCCTGCTTATCGTTATAGGGCCCTGCGCGTGAAACAGCCGGGTCGAGTGGTCATGGTCATACAGCACCTCAATGGGCGGCCAACTCTTTATTTTTATTTCTCATGCAAAGATTGCATGGAGCGGCAGGAAGCGGCGTGCGGCCGCACGTGGCAGGAGGTACGCCATGTCCATCGTCATGACGGAGCACATCAGCGCTGTTTTTCGGCAATCAAACCGAGAAATCCAAGCCAGCTAAGAAATTGACCACTACCGAGGAAGGTGGTTAAGTTTTCCAATTGACTTGGATATGCCAATGATCGATTCGCAAGCATTTAGCATAAAGATAAATAAAACTGGCTTTCGTGAGGGCGTACGATTTCACACAACCTAACCTGGCCGTCGGCATTACTGCGAACAAGGAGCATTGCCAAGGAGTCCCTACAGAGCGGCCAAAGAGTGCTGGGTCTCGTGCGCGAAGAATCATGCCGAACTGAAAGTAACGCCCCGAACCGGGTCGGGGCGATGCATGAAGGAGAAAGCATGAAGGAGAAAAAAGTCAGCTGAAGGAGAATATCAGCCGTCCGCGCTGGCCAGCGGCAGGTCCCAGCGCGGCTGCCCCTCCTCGAGCAGTACGCGGTTGCCCTGGGGCTGATGTTCCAGACGCGACACCTCGGTGAGTTCGCCGTGGCGCCAGGTCACGTCATAGCCGACGGTTTCCTCTCGGGTATCCATCACGGTATGGCACTGGCGCTGCGTGGTGGTGTAGGTCTGGGTCTGGTTGGCCTCGATACGTCCCTGGATTTCACGTCCGGCGAAGCCACCTCCGACCGCCCCCGCCACGGTGGCCAGCGTCTTGCCGCTACCGCCACCGACCTGATTGCCGAGCAGGCCTCCCACCACAGCCCCCGCCGCCGTGCCGGCGATGCGATGCGGGTCGCGGCTGGGTGCCTGGGCCTGCTGTTGCACCACCACGTCTTCACACACCTCTCGCGGCGTCTCGACGCTGCGCGTCACCGGTTGTACCGCCACGACCTCGGCAAACTGGGGACCGCTCTCCTGCGGCTCCTGTTGCACTTGCCACGCACCCAGGGCTAGACCACCCAGGCCGAGCACGCTCAACGTCGTTCCGATCACGATCGACTTGTTCATGACACTCCTCCTGCAGGGCGTTAGGCGCCCCGGGCTGACTAAGGCTAGGCTCGATGCGATGTGGAGGAGAGACGCGGGGCGGCGACTCCGTGCCACCCGCTTCATCGCTTTATTATACGACGTCGAAGGAAGGCAATAAGCGCGACGCAGCGGCTTTCACGTTTTTTGTCCCGGTGTCAGTTCCCGGCGACACTTCACCAGCCGAGCCGATCCCGCGTCGCGTAATACCAGGCGCCCAGCGCCGAAAGCGGCACGCGCAGCAACCGCCCACCGGGAAACGGCAGGTGCGGCAGCCCAGCGAAGGCGTCGAAGCGCTCGCTCTCGCCACGCATCACCTCGGCGATCAGCTTGCCAGCCAGGTGCGAGCAGGTCACGCCGTGGCCCGAGTAGCCCTGGGCGTAGTAGACGTTGTCATTGAGACGACCGAACTGCGGCAATCGATTGAGCGTCATCAGGAAATTGCCGCTCCAGGCATAATCGATGCGCGTATCGGCCAGTTGTGGAAAGGTCTTGAGCATCTTGGGTCGAATCACCGCGGCGATGTCCGAGGGATCCTGGCCACCGTAGTTGACGCCACCGCCGTAGAGCAGACGGCCATCGGCGGTGAAGCGGTAATAGTCGAGCAGATAGTTGCAATCCTCCACCGCCATGTCGTGGGGGATCAGCTCGCGACGCAAGGCTTCCGGCAACGGCTCGGTGGTGATGATCTGAGTGCCGCAAGGCATCGACCTGCTCTCCAGCTCCGGCAAGACCCCCTGCAGGTAGGCGTTGCCGGCCATGACCACCCGCTGGGCACGCACGCGCCCCTGCGGCGTACGCAGCGTCACGCTCGCGCCGTGGCTCACCTCGAGCACGGGTGTTTGCTCATGGATCGTGCCGCCCAGCGACTCGAACGCAGCGGCCTCGCCCAGTACCAGATTGAGCGGGTGCAGGTGGCCACCGGAGTGGTCCACCAATGCTCCGACATAGCGCTCGCTGCCGATCTCACGCTTGTAGGCCTCGCCCTCCAGCAGCTCCAACTGTTGGTTGCCGTAGCGCTCCCATAGCGCCTTGTGCTCGCGCAGTCCGGCGAGTTGCTTGTGGTTGCAGGCGGCGAACAGGTTGCCCTCCTTCAGGTCACAGGCAATAGCGTAGCCGGTGATGCGGTCGCGAATGATGCGATTGCCCTCGAAGGCCATGTCGCCCAAGGCCCGCGCGGTGTCGGCGCCGTACCTGTCCTCGATCACGTCCATGTCGCGGCTGTAGCTATTGACGATCTGGCCGCCGTTGCGCCCGGAAGCACCGAATCCCACCCGCGCGGCCTCCAGCACCACCACTCGATACCCCTGTTCGGCGAGATGCAGCGCCGACGAGATGCCGGTGAAGCCGGCCCCCACCACGCACACCTCGCACTCGATGTCGCCGACCAGGGCGGGACGCTCGGGCGACGAATTGGCCGTCGCCGCATAGTAGGACGCCACGTGCTCGGTGTTGGCTTGGGTCGACATAACTACCTCATACTCAAAGAAAAGAGTTACCTTCCAGCCGTCATGTCCTGGAGCATCGCCTGCCGCCGCCTCGCTTCGCTGCGTCGCATCAGGTACCAGGCGAGGAAAGTGGCCAGCGACACCGCCAGGATGATCAGCGTGGCCAGGGCGTTGATCTTGGGCGAGACGCCAAGGCGCACCGAAGAGAACACCACCATCGGCAGCGTGGTCGCACCGGGACCAGAGACGAAGCTGGCGATCACCAGGTCGTCGAGCGACAGAGTGAAGGCCAGCAGCCAGCCCGCCGCCAGCGCCGGCGCGATCACCGGTAAGGTAATCTGGAAAAAGGTACGCACGGGCCTGGCTCCCAGGTCCATGGCCGCCTCCTCGATCGAAAGATCCACCTCGCGCAGACGCGAGGCCACCACCACCGCGACGTAGGCACTGCAGAAAGTGGTATGGGCGATCCAGATGGTGACCATGCCGCGATCCGCCGGCCAGCCGATCAACTGCGCCATGTGCACGAACAGCAACAGCAGCGACAGGCCGGTAATCACCTCGGGCATTACCAGCGGTGCGGTGACCATGCTGGAGAGCGCCGTCTTGCCACGAAAGCGGGCGAAGCGAACCATCACGAAGGCGGCAAGCGTACCCAGGCACACCGCCATGGAGGCGGAAAAGAAGGCGATTCGCAGGCTGGTCCATACTGCCGAGAGAATCTGCTGGTCGCGGAAGAGTTCCACATACCAGCGCGCCGAGAAGCCTGCCCATACGGTGACCAGGCGCGACGAGTTGAAGGAGTAGATCACCAGGATGATCATCGGCAGGTAAAGGAAGACCAGCCCGGCGATCAGCATCACGGTGGTGAAGGATGGCTTGCGCATGGTCACTCCTCCAGCTCGCGGGACTGATAGCGATGAAACAGGGCGATGGGCACGATCAGGATCGCCAGCATCACCATTGCCAGCGCCGAGGCGACCGGCCAGTCACGGTTGTGGAAGAACTCTTCCCACAGCACCTTGCCGATCATTACCGTGTTGGGTCCGCCCAGCAGCTCCGGGATCACGTACTCTCCCACCGCCGGGATGAACACCAGCATCGAGCCGGCGATGATGCCGCCCTTCGATAGCGGCAAGGTCACCCTGAGAAAGGTATTGAATTTGCGCGAACCGAGATCCGAGGCGGCCTCCAGCAGCGAGGTATCGAGCCGGGTCAGGTTAGCGTAGAGCGGCAGCACCATGAACGGCAGGTAGGCATAGACGATGCCGAGGATCACGGCGAAGTTGGTGTTGAGCATGCGAATCGGCGAGTCGATCAGCCCCGCCCAGATCAGCAGGTTGTTGACCAGGCCGTTGTTGCTGAGGATGCCCATCCAGGCGTAGACGCGAATCAGGAACGAGGTCCACGATGGCAGCATTACCAGCAACAGCAGCACCAACTGCCAATGGGCCGGGGCGCGGGCCATGGCGTAGGCCATGGGGTAACCGATCGCCAGGCACAGCACGGTGGCGAGCAGGGCGATCTTCACCGAACCCCAGTAGGCCGAGACATAGAGCGTATCGGTGGTCAGGAACAGGTAGTTGCTGAAGGTGACGATGACGTTCAGCGTCTCGTTGGCGTAGTCGAAGATGGGGCCATAGGGCGGTATCGAGATGGCCGCCTCGGAAAGGCTGATCTTGAGCACGATGCCGAACGGCAGCAGGAAGAACAGGGTCAGCCATAGCAGAGGCACGGCGATGACCCAGCCGCGACTGGGCTTGAACAGTCGCTGCAGGCGAGCGGTGAAGTTAGTCATGCGGATCTCCCGGCGTCTTGCTCAGTCGTGCAGGATGACGGCGCTCTGGTCGTCCCAGTGAACGAACACCGGCTCATCCCAGCGTGGCCGGTCGCCGCGTCGCTCGGTATTGGCCATGCTGGCCTTGACCAGTTGCCCGCTCTCGAGCCTCACGTAGTAGACCGAGAAGCCGCCGAGGTAGGCAATGTCCTCGACGATACCGGCCGCCCAGTTGAAGTCGCCCGATGGGCACTCGCGGGTCAGCCAGGTCTTTTCCGGCCGCACCGCCACCCACACCCGGCGTTCGTCGGCCTGAGTGCTGACGCCGTGGCCGATACGGATCGCACGGCCTAGTGCAGGACTTTCGATCACGCAATGATCGGTCTCGTCGACCACGATCTCACCCTCGAACAGGTTCACCGTGCCGACGAACTCCGCCACCATGCGGTTGGCCGGACTCTCGTAGACATCCATCGGCGTGCCGACCTGGGCGATCCAGCCGTCGGCCATGATGGCCACCCGATCGGCCATGGTCATGGCCTCCTCCTGATCGTGGGTGACCATGATGCAGGTCACCCCGACCCGCTCCAGGATCTGTACCACTTCGAGCTGCATCTCGGTGCGCAGTTTCTTGTCCAGTGCCCCCATCGGCTCATCGAGCAGGAGCAGCTTGGGCCGCTTGGCCAGCGATCTCGCCAGCGCCACGCGCTGACGCTGGCCACCGGAAAGCTGGTGCGGCTTGCGTCGGGCGTAGGCTTCCATGTGCACCAGCTTGAGCATTTCGGCTACACGCTCGTCGATCTCGCGGCGCGGCAGCTTGTCCTGCTTGAGGCCGAAGGCGATGTTCTGTGCCACCGTCATGTGCGGGAACAGCGCGTAGGACTGGAACATCATGTTGATCGGCCGCTCATAGGGCGGCATGGCGGTGATGTCCTCGCCATCGAGCACGATCTGTCCTTCGCTGGGCTTCTCGAAGCCGGCCAGCATGCGTAGCAGTGTCGACTTGCCCGAACCGGAACCGCCCAACAGTGCGAAGATCTCGCCACGGCGGATCGACAGGCTGACATCGTCCACCGCCAACACCCCGTCGAAGCGCTTGCTGACGCGGCGGATCTCCATCAAGGCCTCGTTGTGGGCAGGGCGCGGCTTGCCTACCATGGCGTCGGCATCGGTCGAACGCTCGACGGTTCGTCGCGGCGACTCCGCGGCTTGGGTCTGGGACTGCGGCATCACAGCATCTCCTGTAGCAAACGGGATCGTTGAGGATGCTGAAGATGCCGTAGGCAGTGGCCAGAGCGGCACCGGTCAGCATGCTCTGCCGGCCCCATGGGGCCGGCACGGAGCGATCAGATGCCGGACTTCACCCGGTTCCAGACACGAGTGCGTACGCGCTGCACGGCCAACGGCTTCTCTTCCTGCACGAACAGGTTATCCATTACCTCCTGGTCCGGGTAGATGGCCGGATCGTTGAGGATGTCGGGGTCGAGAAACTCGTTGGCGGCAATGTTGGGGTTGGCGTAGACCACGTACTCGGTAATGCCGGCGGCAATCTCGGGCTCGAGGATGAAGTTGATGAAGGCGTGGGCGTTATCAGGGTTCGGCGCATCCGCCGGAATCGCCATCATGTCGAACCACAGCGCCGCCCCTTCCTTGGGTATGGAATAGGCAATGGTGAAATCGCGTCCCGCCTCCTCGGCGCGGTCTGCGGCCTGGAAGATATCGCCGGAGTAGCCCGCCGCCACGCAGATATCGCCGTTGGCGAGATCCGAGATATAGCGCGAAGAGTGGAAATAGGTGATGTTGTCGCGCACCGCAGCGATCAGGTCGCCTGCCGCCTCGATATCCGCGGATTCCTCGGAGAGCGGCGATAGTCCCAGGTAGGCCATGCCGGAGGAAAGCATGTCATCGCCAGTGTCGAGCATGGCGATACCACAGCCGCCCTCGCGCAGTGCAGTAGTGGTCTCGGGATCGAAGATCAGCGCCCAGGAATCCAGCGGCGCGTCCTCGCCAAGTATCTCGGTGACCCGCTCGACGTTGTAGCCGATGCCGTTGGTGCCCCACATGTAGGGAATGGAGTAGCGGCTGCCGGGATCGATCGATTCCAGATCGTCCATCAGCTCGGGGTTGAGGTTCTCCATGTTGGGGATCTTGTCATGATCCAGCTCCATGTAGACCCCGGCACTGACCTGACGGGTCAGGTAGTGGTTGGAGGGCACCACCACATCGTAGCCGGAACGGCCCGAGAGCATCGCGGCGTCGAGTACTTCGTTGCTGTCGTAGACATCGTATATGACACGGATGCCGGTGGCTTCGGTGAACTTTTCCAGGGTATCCGGCGCGATGTAATCCGACCAGTTGTAGACTCTCACCTCGTTGGCCTGGGCAGCGGTTGCGGCCATGGCCAGCGAGCCCAGGGCGACGGCCAGCGACAGCTTGCGTTGACAGGTCATGATGGCACCTCTTCTGTTGTTTGCGTTGTAGGCATCGACATCGATCCGGCCAAGTTCTTCGGATCGACTCTCGGCGGCCGCCAATCCCATGGCCCGTCACAACGGACGGCAGGCCACGCGGCGCCAAGCGCCGCGGCGAGCGTCACACTGCCAGGCCCACACATAGACCCGGCAGCCGAGCCCTGTGCGAAAAGTCGACGGCAAGCGCGGTCACTTTTCGCATAAGGCTCAGACGCTCAACAGCAGGAACTCCCTCTCCCACGAACTGATGACCTTCTTGAAGTTCTCGTTCTCCACCCGCTTGACCGCGACGTAGCCAGTCACGAACCGATGCCCCATGTAACGCTCCAGCTCGCTGCAGTTCTCCATTCGCTCGAGCGCCTGCTCAAGGGTAAACGGCAGGCGCAGGTTGCGCCGCTCGAAGGCGCGACCCTGCACCGGTGCAGAGGGGTTGAGCTTCTGCACCATGCCCAGGTAACCGCACAGCAGGCTCGCCGCAATGGCCAGGTAGGCGTTGGCATCGGCACCGGGCAGGCGGTTTTCGATGCGCCGGTTCTGCGGCGAGGAGTCGGGTACCCGTAGACCGCAGGTGCGGTTCTCCTCGCCCCACTCGACATTGACCGGTGCCGAGGTGTCGGGCAGGAACCGGCGGAAGGAATTGACGTTTGGCGCCATCAGCGGCAGCGCTTCGGGAATGAAGCGCTGCATGCCGCCGATATGATGGAGGAACAGTTGGCTCATGGAGCCATCCTCGTTGGCGAACACACTCTTCCCGGTGGCGACGTCCAGCACGCTCTGGTGAATGTGCATGGCACTGCCGGGCTCGTTGGTGATCGGCTTGGCCATGAAGGTCGCTACCACATCGTGCTTCAGCGCCGCCTCGCGCAGGGTGCGCTTGAACAGGAAGACCTGGTCGGCCAGCATCAAGGGTCGCCGTGACGGAAGTTGATCTCCATCTGGGCGGTGCCCTCTTCATGGATCAGGGTGTCGATATCCAGGCCCTGGATCTCGCACCAGTCATACATGTCCTCGAACAGCGGGTCGAACTCGTTGGCCGCATCGATGGAGAACGACTGCCGGCCGGTCTCCTGGCGGCCGCTGCGGCCGATAGGCGGCAGCAGAGGCAGATCGGGATCCTCGCAGCGCTTGGTCAGGTAGAACTCCATTTCCGGTGCCACCACCGGCTTCCAGCCCTGCTCGGCATAGAGTGCCAGCACGCGCTTGAGCTGGTTGCGGCAGGAGAGTTCGATGGGGTTGCCCATCTTGTCATAGCAGTCGTGGATGACCTGTGCGGTGGGCTCGATGGCCCAGGGCACCGGATACACCGCCGAGATATCGGGCCGGCACAGCATGTCGATGTCGGCGGGATCGAGCAGCGAGTAGTAGAGTTCATCCTCGACATAGTCGCCGGTCACGGTCTGCAGCAGTACGCTTTCGGGGAGACGCATGCCCTTCTCGGCCATGAACTTCGACACCGGGGTGATCTTGCCGCGGGCGATGCCGGTGATATCGCTGACCAGGCACTCCACCTCGGTGATGCGTCGCTCCTTCAGCCAGCTTTCCAGGTCTTTCATGGGAACCTCATTGCGGCCCGTCCCGGGCGTCACGTTCGTTATAGTCGGTCGCGCAGCTTGTAGAAAGCAGTCGCCAGTACCAGCAATGGCGTGCGCAGGCGCTCGCCCCCCGGAAAATGGCGGTGGGGCATGGCGGCAAAGGCATCGAAGCGCTCGCTCTGCCCACCGATAGCCTCGGCCATCAGCTTTCCGGCCAGACCGGCGAGCGCCATGCCGTGACCTGAATAGCCCTGGGCATAGTAGACGTTGTTGCCGAGGCGGCCGAAATCCGGCGCACGGTTGAGCGTGATGGCCACGTCGCCGCCCCAGCGGTAATCGATTCGCACGCCTTCGAGCACCGGGAACAGCCTTGCAATCTTGGCATCCATGCGCTGCTGAAGACCGCGCGGCTCCCGGCCATCGTAGCTGACCTCACCGCCATAAATCAGCCGCTTGTCAGCTGAGAGACGATAGTAGTCGAGGACGAAATTGGCATCGGACAGGGCATCGTTGCACGGTAGCACTTGAGCCGCACGCGCCTCGCCCAGCGGCTCGGTGGCCACGATGTAGTTGGCCGCGCGCATGATGCGCCCCTCCAGTTCCGGCAGAAGGCGCCCCAGGTAGGCATTGGCCCCTACCACCACGAAGTCGGCGACGATCTCTCCTTGAGCCGTCTGCACGATGGCTGGCTGACCGCGGCGAATGGCCAGGGCCGGGCTGTGCTCGTAAATCGACACCCCCGCCTGCTGGGCCGCTCGCGCCAGCCCCAGGGTGTAGTTCAGCGGATGGAGATGCCCACCCTCACGCTCAAAGAGGGCGCCGGGATAGGCGTCGGTGACCACCCGCTCGCGCAGTGCCTCGCCTTCAAGCCAATCTAGCGCTTCGTAGTCGTAATCGCGGGCCATGCGCTCCTGGAACTGGCGCATCTCGCGCACGTGCCGCGGTTTCACTGCGGCGTGCAGATAGCCCCAGGCAAGATCGCAGGGAATCGCATGGCGTTCGATGAGCTCCACCGTCAGGCGCACCGCCTCGCGGCTCATCTCCCAAACCTCGCGGGCACGCTCGCGGCCCAGCGCCTGCTCCACCGTGGCGATATCGGTTCCCAGGCCGGGGAGTATCTGTCCCCCACTGCGCCCGGAAGCGCCAAACCCCACCTCGTGTGCCTCGAGCAGCGCTACCGAATAACCGCGCTCCGCCAGGTGCAGAGCCGTGGAGCAGCCCGTGATCCCACCGCCAACCACGCAGACGTCGACACGTCGCTGCCCGCGCAACGGCGAACAGCCTTGATCGAGAGTCAGCGCGACCGTATCGCGGTAGTAGGTAGCGGGGAAGTCGGTCTGGGCATCAGTCGCCATGCAGCGGTTTCCCGAAAATTGAACCGATCCGGGTCGAGCCAACGAAAGCCATGTCCGCATCGGCGGCCGGCACGACCAGGCACTGGATGCAACTAGTCTGGCACCAAACCGCCATAGGCTGTCAAGTATTCAATAACGATTGCGCTCGTTTTGCCCTGTCTTAGGGATTTTCAAAACGATGCAACATGGCTCAACCATGGCAGTATTCGGCAGAATAATCGCCTCTCGATACTGATAACGGCCGTACTCACCAAACCCAGCGTGTCAAGTAATGACAATCACGAGTCGATATTTCTCAAGGTGGATCGGCCGGCGAGTCTACCCGGCGCAGACAGGACAGCCAGGATCGCGCGGCACCTGGTAGTGGCGCCACTGACCGGAAAGCCCGTCGAAGGTGGATAGACCACGATGAGGAATGCCGGCCCCGCTGAGCAACTTGACCGCCTCCAGCGCCTGGAAACAGCCGATCAGCCCGACCAGGGGCGCCACCACGCCGTTCTCGGCGCAGCGCAGCTCTTCGTCGCCGCCCTCCCCTGGAGGATAGAGGCAGGCATAGCAGGGCGAGGCGGTATCGCGGGGATCGAATACCGCCAGCTGCCCTGAAAAGCGAATCGCCGCCCCTGAAACCAGCGGCACACCGGCACGATGGCAGGCAGCGTTGATGGCATAGCGGCTAGAGAAGCGATCGGTGCAGTCGAGCACCAAATCGACCTCCCCCACGGCCGCATCGAGCGCGGCCTCATCGAGATGCGCCTCGATCACGCGAATCTCGCAGCCCGGGTTGAGCGCCATGGCCGCGTCGCGCGCCGACTGCGCCTTGTTACGTCCCAGGTCGGTCATGCCATGCGCGATCTGGCGCTGCAGGTTGGAAAGCTCCACCGCATCGGCATCGGCCAGGGTCAGGCGACCCACTCCGGCGGCGGCCAGATAGAGCGCCACCGGCGAGCCCAGCCCTCCGGCGCCCACCACCAGCACCCGCGAGGCCAGCAGGCGCTCCTGCCCCTCGATATCGATCGCCTCCAGCATGATCTGCCGGCTGTAGCGCAACAGCGCCTCGTCGTTCATCGCCATTTACTTGCCTTCGAGCTCCTCGATGTCGGGTACATAGAGCGAGAACTCCTCCTTGACCTCCTCCATCACCACGTAGCTCTTCGACTCCTTGACGCCGGGAAGGGTCAACACCACGTCGCCGAGCAATTGACGATAGGCGGACATCTCGGGAATCCGGCACTTGAGAATGTAGTCGAACTGCCCCGAAACCAGATGGCACTCCTGAATCTGCGGCAGGCGGGAGACGGCGCGGCGGAACTCATCGAAGACCGCCGGCGACTGCGTTTCGAGACTGATCTCGACGAATACCAGCAGATTGGCCTTGAGCGAGCGCGGATTGAGTATCGCCTTGTAGCCACGGATCACGCCGGACTTCTCGAGACGCTTGACGCGCTCCAGGCAGGGGGTGGTGGAGAGCCCGACCTGGGCAGCCAGGTCGACATAGGAGATACGCGCATTTTCCTGCAGGCAGCGCAGGATCTTGAGGTCGATACGGTCGAGCGAGCGGGTCTTGGTTTTCATTGTCGTGTCGGGGAAGCCGGGTCAGAGTGGATGACGTGTCGCCATGACAGCAGATCGGCCTGAAAAATCGCGGCAATCAGGCGAGGTGCTGGTGTTCGGTCGCACAAACATGCCGACATTTGGAATTATTTCCTGAACAGATGTACCACAGCCACCGCTTCCCCTCCAATGCGCCTCCCTCAACGCTGATTCGGTCCTCGGCCGAAAGTGACCCGCTCCTGCCCCCCAGGTCCCGCCGACTCGCGACGTCTCCATACCCCCTCGCCTCGAGCAACTCGCGCACGGCCGCCGCCTGGTCGTGCCCATGCTCCAGGGCAAGCCAGCCGCCGGGAACGAGATGGTCAACAGCGCTTTCGGCAATATGGCGCAAGTCGGCCAGCCCCGATTCAAGAGCCACCAGGGCGCTTCTCGGCTCGAAGCGCACGTCACCCTGAGCCAGGTGCGGATCGCGCGCATCGATATAGGGCGGATTGGCTGCGATCAGCGCGAAACGCTGCTGCGCCACTGCCGAGAACCAGTCGCTGACCAGGAAGCGTGCGTTGGCGATGTCCAGCCGCCGGGCATTCGATTCGGCCAGGGCCACCGCCTCGGGCACCCGGTCGATGCCGAGAACCTGCCAGCCAGGGCGCTCGCTGGCAAAGGCCAACGCAATCGCCCCGGTACCGGTCCCCAGGTCGAGCAGGCGGCCCGAAGTCTCGCCCGCCAGACCGAGCAGCACCTCCACCAGGGTTTCGGTATCGGGCCGGGGGATCAGGGTATGCGGCGAAGTGGCCAGGGCAAGTCCCAGAATTCCCGCTCGCCGGTGAGGTAGGCCACCGGGTGGCCTGCCGCCCGCGCGGCGACGAGAGCCTCGAAGCGGGCGCGCTGGAAGGTGTGCGCCGTCCGGTCACCCCAGGTATAGAGCCAGGCGCGTTCGACACCCAGCACATGGCACAGCAGCACCTCGGTATCCAGCCGTGGGCTGGGCGAGCCGGCTCGCGCCAGGCGCTCGGCAGCCCGCGCCAGCAGCGTATCGAGCTGCATCAGGCTTCCTGCTGCAGCGCCGCGAGCTGCTCGGCCTGGTGCTCGTGAACCAGGGGATCGAGCACTTCGTCTAGCTCGCCTGCCAAGACCTCGCCAAGCTTATAGAGCGTCAGGTTGATGCGGTGGTCGGTCAGCCGGCCCTGGGGGAAGTTGTAGGTGCGAATGCGCTCGCTGCGATCCCCCGAGCCGACCAGGCTGCGACGCGTGTCGGCCCGCTCGCGCTGATGACTCTCCACGGCGCTCTGCTTGAGGCGCGCGGCCAGTAGCGACATGGCCTTGGCCCGGTTCTTGTGCTGGCTGCGCTCCTCCTGGCACTCGACCACCACCCCGCTCGGCAAGTGAGTGATCCGGATCGCCGAATCGGTGGTGTTGACGTGCTGGCCGCCGGCGCCGCTGGAGCGGAAGGTGTCCACTCTCAGATCGGCCGGGTTGATATCGACATCGCCCACCTCATCGGCTTCGGGCATCACGGCCACGGTACAGGCGGAGGTGTGGATGCGCCCCTGGGATTCCGTCGCCGGCACGCGCTGCACGCGGTGTGCGCCCGACTCGAACTTGAGCCGGGCATAGACGCCCTCACCCTTCACTCGCGTGATGATCTCCTTGTAGCCGCCCTGCTCGCCATGGCTGGCGCTGATCACCTCGACCTTCCAGCCCTGTTTCTCGGCATAACGGGAATACATGCGGAACAGGTCGCCGGCAAACAGCGCGGCCTCGTCACCGCCGGTGCCGGCACGGATCTCGAGAAAGACGTTGCGGCCGTCGTCCGGGTCGCGCGGCACCAGCAAGCGCTTGAGTCGAACCTCCAGCTCCTCCAGGCGTTCGCGTCCCTCGCTCAGCTCCAGTTGCGCCAGTTCGCGCATCTCGGCATCGCTGTCGCCGGCCAGCAGCTCGGCGTCCTCCAGGTCACTCTCGGTCGCCCGGTAGTCGCGCCAGGCCTCGACCAGGGATTCGAGTTCGGCGTATTCGCGGGAATAGTCGCGGAAGCGAGGCTGATCGCTAATCACCTCGGGCTCCGCCAGCAGGGCGGCGAGCTCCTCGAAGCGTTCGACGAAGCCATCGAGACGCTGGCGCAGGGTCGCTTTCATGGCGTGTCCTGTCAGGGTTTCGTTGATGTGGGGTTGAGCAGCAGCGCCTCGGCGGCGTTGAGCAGGTCACGTCGCTCGCTACCCGACGCCTCGCGCAGCGCCACCGTGGGTCGATGCAGCAGGCGGTTGGTCAGTTGGTGTGCCATCAGCCGAATCACTTCCTCGGGGTCCTCCCCACGTGCCAGCCTGGCCAGTGCCTGGCGCTCCGACAGCTCGCGCAGATCGGCTGCCTGGTCGCGATAACGGCGAATCAATTCCCCGCTGCTGCGGATACGCCGCTCGTGCAACCAGACGTGAACGCCATGCTCGATCAGAGCCTCGGCCTGATCGGCGGCCGCCTGGCGATGGCGACGGTTCTCCTGGATCACCTCGTTGAGGTCGTCGACGGTGTATAGAAAGATGTCGTCCAGGTCGCCGACTTCGGGTTCGATGTCCCTCGGCACGGCAATATCGACCATGAAGATCGGCCGGTGACGCCGCTTCTTCAGCGCCCGCTCCGCCATACCCTTGCCCAGGATCGGCAGCGGCGCGGCGGTCGAGGAAATGACGATGTCCGCGCGGGACAGGGCATCGGGAATCTCGTCGAGCGAGATCGCCTCGGCATTGAACTCGCCGGCCAGCAGCTCGGCGCGCTCCCGCGTCCGATTGGCCACGATCATGTTGCGCACGCCCGCCTCGCGCAGGTGGCGGGCGACCAACTCGATGGTCTCACCGGCGCCGATCAACAGTGCCCGTGAACGGCTGAAATCATCGAAGATGCGACTGGCCAGGCTGACCGCCGCATAAGCCACCGAGACCGGGTTCTGACCGATGCCGGTGCGTGTCCGCACCTGCTTGGCCACCGCAAAGGTATGCTGAAAGAGCAGCTCCAGCTCACCGCCCAGCCCACTCGCCTGGCGCGCCGACTGGTAAGCTTCCTTGAGCTGGCCGAGTATCTGCGGTTCGCCTAGTACCATGGAGTCCAGCCCCACGGCGACGCGCATCAGGTGCCGGGCGGCATCGTTGTCCAGGTAATGATAGGCACAGGGGGTAAGCTCCTCGAGCTGCAGCCCATGGAAGTGGCTCAACCAGTCGAGGATGAGACGCTCGCCGGCCGGCTCGGTAACGCAATAGAGCTCGGTGCGGTTACAGGTCGAGAGCACCGCCGCTTCATGCACCTGGGGGATATGGCGCAGCTCGGTCAGCGCCGACTCCAACTGAGCGGGGGTGAAGGCGACCCGCTCGCGCACCGCGACGGTGGCCGTCCTGTGGTTGATTCCAAGGGCAAGAAGCGTCATGCGTTAAGCGTCTTCGGAAAAGTCGGCCGGCGGCACCGTAAATGAAAAAACGTCTCTGCGGCGCTGCATTCTATCACAGCCTTTCGAACTCGGCGCCAGGCGCAGCAACCCGGCAATTGACGCACGACAAGGCGCGGCTCATTCGCCAACCGCGCATTGCGATGCAGCGATCCCTTTGCCCATGGGCCGCTAGCCGGTATGCTGGCACCTCGGGATACCGGATGAGATACGCATGCCCTCGACGCTGATACGCTCTTCTCGCCAAGGACTGGCAGTGCTTGGTCTAACCGTCTTGCTGAGCGGTTGCCAAGGCCTGGCCTCCTCCCCCTTCGGCACGCCTCAAGAAGACCCTCTGGCCTCGGCACCCCCCATCGAGCGTGGGCTGGATGCAGAGGGCCTCTCCACGCTGTTGAGCGCCGAGATGGCAGGACAGCGCGGCGACTATCGCCGTGCCACGCTGGGCTACCTGGCCATGGCCGAGCGTTACCGCGCCCCGCAACTGGCGGAGCGCGGCACGCTGGCGGCGCGCTTCAGCAACGACGTACTGCTGCTCGAACAAGCGGTCAGCACCTGGCATGAGCTCGACCCCGCCGCCGAGGCACCGCTGCGCCTCCTCTCAGGCCTGGCACTGCAGCGCGGCGACTGGCCGACGGCACTCGATCGGCGCCTGACACTGGTCGAGCAGGGGCTGCACGGCGAGCTGGCGCTGTTCGCCGAACTCGCCCTGGAATCCGGCACCGACCCACTTCCCCTGCGCGAGCGTCTGCGCGAGCACCTCGAGCGCGCCGGTGCCGACGCGCATCCTCATCGCTACGATGCCGTGCTGGCCATGGCGATTCTCGAGGCCGCCACCGGTCAGCGCCAGCAGGCCGAACGACGCCTGGACCTACTCGCCCGCGACCACTCGGAACTGCCCGCCCTGTGGCTGACCCGCGCCCAACTGGCGCTGGAAGCCGACAGTCCGCGCCAGGCCCGCGAGGCCGCGCGCCGCGGCCTCGAGATATCTCCCGGCGATCCCCGCTTCCTGCTGCTGATGGCGCAAGCCGAGCTGATGCTGGGCAACGTCGCCGCAGCGGAGGAGCACACCTCCACCCTGCTGGACGAGCACGTCGGCAATCAGGAGCTACGCATTTCACTGGCCCGCCTCTACCTCGAGGACAATCACCTGGATGCGGCTCGCCGCCTGCTGCTGCCACTGGTCAGCAGCGACGAGCCACCTCCCGCGGCTTTCTACCTGATGGGCCTCATCGCCGAGGAAGAGGGCGAGATCGACAATGCCCTTCTTTATTACCGTCAGGTATCCCCCGGCAGTGACTTCCTGCGTGCGCGACTGCGGGCAGCGCAGATGCTGATCGAGGACGACCGCCTGCTCGATGCCCGCGCCTTCCTGCGCATCGAGCGCCTGCGCCACGAATCGCGCTTCAGCGAGCTGGTTGCCCTCGAGGTGGAACTGCTCGACGAGGCCGGGCTGCATGCCGAAGCCAATGCCCTGCTCAACCGTGAACTCTCGCGCACGCCCAACGACGAGCCGCTGCTCTACCTGCGCGCCATGCGTGCCTGGGAGCAAGGTGACATCGATGCCATGGAGCGGGATCTTGGCCGCATTATCGAGACCAACCCGGACAACGCCTCGGCCCTGAATGCGCTGGGCTACACCCTGGCGGACCTCAACCAGGAAGAGCGACTGGACGAAGCCCGCGAGCTGATCGAGCGCGCTCACGCCCTCGAACCGGGCAGCCCCGCGATCATGGATAGCCTGGGCTGGGTCTATTACCGCCAGGGCGATCCGGAACGCGCCTTGCCCTGGCTCGAACGGGCCTATGCCAGCATGCCCGACCAGGAGATCGCCGCCCATCTCGCCGAGGTTCTCTGGGCACTCGGACGGCATGAGGATGCCCGTCGCGTGGTGGAGCAAACCCTGCTCCGCTACGATGAACATCCCCTGATCGATGAACTCCTCGAGCGCATTCCCGAACTGGCGCCCACATCATCCACAGTCAACGAGACGACGCCATGAGACGCCCCACTCTCGCGATACGCTGGTTTGCCATGAGCCTCGCCCTTGCCCTGCTGGCCGGTTGCGCCACGCCAGGCACGACACCGGACGGCGGACGCTCGGCCGACCAATGGCAAGCCCAGCAGGAACGCCTGGAGGCGCTGGATACCTGGATCCTGATCGGCAAGGCCGGGTTGCGCACCTCCCGGGAAACGACCAGCGCCAACCTCGACTGGAGTCAGCACCCACATTATTACCGCATGCTGATCAGCGGCCCCTTCGGCAGCGGCCGCAACCTGCTCGAAGGGCGCGAGGGACGCTTCACCCTGACCAACGCCGAGGGCCGCTTCGAAGCTCCCTCTCCCGAATCCCTGATGCAGCAGCAGTTGGGCTGGTCGCTGCCGGTCAGCTCGCTGTCCGACTGGATTCGCGGCCTGCCTGCCGACCACAGCGACTACCGTCTCGAACGCGACGAGCGCGGCTTTCCCCAGCAGCTCGAACAGGATGGCTGGCAGATCGTCTATCGCGACTGGGCCCAGGTCGAATCGCTGTGGCTACCGCGACGCCTGAGCATGGAATACGACGACCTCAGCGTCACGCTGGTGGTCACCGAGTGGCGACCCGTCATTGACGACTGAGCCGCAAGCAAGCGCACCGAGCCATCCGTCGATGAACGCACTCACGCTGCCGGCGCCGGCCAAGCTCAATCGCCTGCTGCATATCGTCGGCCGCCGAGCGAACGGTTATCACGAGCTGCAGACGCTGTTCCAGTTTCTCGACCATGGCGACGAGCTGCGCTTTCAGTTGCGGCAGGATGGCGAGATCCACCTGACGCCCGGCCTGCCGGGCGTGCCCGACAGCGACAACCTGATCGTGCGGGCAGCCCGGCTGTTGCAGGCGGTAAGCGGCTGCCCCCTGGGCGCCGACATTCAACTGACCAAACGCCTGCCCATGGGCGGCGGCCTTGGCGGCGGCAGCAGCAACGCCGCCACCGCGCTGCTTGGCCTCGACCGCTTGTGGCGTCTCGACCTCCCGCTCGACCACCTGGCCGAACTCGGCCTGCAGCTCGGGGCCGATGTGCCGGTGTTCGTTCACGGCCAGGCCGCCTGGGCCGAAGGTGTCGGCGAGAAGCTCACACCGGTGGCACTCGACACCCCCTGGTTCGTGGTCGTGCACCCTGGCATCGAGGTCGCCACCGCCGCCGTGTTCAGGGCGCCGCAATTGACACGTGACACTGCCCCGATTACCATGGCGCGCGCACTGCAGGGGGAGCGCCCAGCTGGCACAACGACTGCGAACCGACGGTCAGGTCACTCTATCCGCCTGTCGCCGAAGCACTCGACTGGCTTGGTAGCCGGGCACCCGCCATGCTGACGGGAACCGGAGCCTGTGTCTTCGCCTGGTTCGATTCAAGAGCCGAAGCGAAGCGTCTATTGGCCGACCTGCCGGACCGCTATACTGCTTTCACGGCCCGCGGCCTGAACCTCTCCCCGCTACATGCTGCTCTAGGTCGATGAACATGTCGCCATTCAGCGCGCGGTCCGATCACCGCGCTGACGGTAAAGCCTCATCGCCTGCGGAGCTCCCCAATACTGCATAGGTGGACGCGCGTGTCAAAATTGATGGTTTTTGCCGGGAATGCCAACCCCGAGCTCGCCCAGAAGATCGCCGAGAGTCTCGATACTCGTATGGGTAATGCCACGGTCGGGCAGTTCAGCGATGGTGAGATCGCGGTCGAGATCAACGAGAACGTTCGCGGCAAGGACGTATTCATTCTGCAGTCCACCTGCGCGCCGACCAACGACAACCTGATGGAACTGATCCTGATGGTGGACGCCCTGCGGCGCGCCTCGGCCACCCGTATCACCGCCGTGGTGCCCTACTTCGGCTACGCGCGTCAGGACCGGCGGGTACGCTCCGCCCGAGTCCCGATCTCCGCCAAGGTAGTGGCCGACATGATGGTCAAGGCCGGCGTCGATCGTGTCATGACCATGGACCTGCACGCCGACCAGATCCAGGGCTTCTTCGACGTGCCGGTGGATAACGTCTACGGCTCGCCGATTCTGCTCGATGACATCGAGCGCCAGAACTACGACGATCTGGTGGTGGTATCGCCCGACGTAGGCGGCGTGGTGCGCGCTCGCGCCATTGCCAAGCAGCTCAACGCCGACCTCGCCATCATCGACAAGCGGCGTCCCCAGGCCAACCAGGCCCAGGTGATGCACATCATCGGCGAGATCGAGAACCGCACCTGCGTGGTGGTGGACGACATGATCGATACCGCCGGCACCCTGTGCAAGGCCGGCGATGCTCTGAAGGACCACGGCGCGCGGCGCGTGGTAGCCTATGCCACCCACCCGATCCTGTCGGGCCCGGCGGTGGAGAACATCACCGGCTCGGTACTCGACGAGGTGGTGGTGACCGATACCATACCGCTGTCCGACGTTGCCCGTCGCAGCGGCAAGATTCGTCAGCTCAGCGTGGCGGGCCTGATCGCCGAGGCGATCCGCCGCGTCAGCAACGAGGAATCCGTCAGCGCCATGTTCCACTGAGACACTCAGCAGCTCTCAGCAAAACAGGCGCCGGAGTAGCGCCCCCACGGGGGCTTTCGGGAAGCGTAGCGATCAGGTCGCGGGTCGCACGCCTCCCTTACATTCAGCAAGAGGCAATACCATGTCCGATTTCACACTCAATGCCAGCGTTCGTAACGACCTGGGGAAAGGTGCGAGCCGCCGCCTGCGTCGTTCGAACCTCCAGGTGCCGGCCATCGTTTACGGTGGCGAGAAGGCTCCGCAGCCGATCTCCGTCGAGAAAGCCGCGTTCTACAAGGCCATCGAGGACGAGTCCTTCTTCTCCTCCGTGCTCAACCTGGTCATCGACGGCAAGAGCGAGCAGGTGGTGGTGCGTGACCTGCAGCGTCATCCGTACAAGCCGCTGATCACTCACGCCGACTTCATGCGCGTGGACGCCACCCACGAGATCACCATCAACGTGCCGCTGCACGTGGTGGGTGAGGAGAAGTCCAAGGGCATCAAGGACCAGGGTGGCGAACTGCACGTGCTCTCCAACGAGGTCCAGATCAGCTGCCTGCCGAAGGACCTGCCCGACTTCCTCGAAGTCGACATCAGCAACGTCGAGATGGGCACCACCCTGCACCTCTCTGATCTCAAGCTGCCAGCCGGCGTCACCCTGGTCGAGCTGACTCACGGTGCGGATCACGACAACGCCGTACTGAGCATCACCAAGCCCAAGGGCCGCAGCGAGGCTGACGAAGGCGAAGGTGAAGGTGAAGGCGAGGAAGGCGAAGGCAGCGCCGAGTAAGCTGCCCCGCAGGGGTCGCCCAAGCGGGCGGCCCCTTCCCGGTCCCATCAAGCGCTGCGGCGCTTGTTTTTGTTTGGAGACCCCTCATGCCCCAGATCAAGGCGATCATCGGGCTGGGCAATCCCGGTGACGGGTACGCCGCCACACGCCACAACGCCGGCGCCTGGCTGGTGGAAATCCTGGCCCGCCAGGCCGGCACCGAGCTGCGCCCGGAGAAGAAGTTCCTCGGTCTGTATGCCAAGGTGCTTCTCGACGGCCAGGAACTACATCTACTCGAACCCACTACCTTCATGAATCGCAGCGGCGCCGCCGTGGCGGCCCTGTGCCAGTTCTACAAGATCGCCCCGGATGAGCTGCTGGTGGCTCACGACGAGCTGGACATCCCCCCGGCACGGCCCGCTACAAGCAGGGCGGTGGCCACGGCGGTCACAACGGCCTGCGCGACATCATCAGCGCGCTGGGCGAGAAGGGCTTCAACCGCCTGCGCATCGGCATCGGCCACCCCGGCGACTCGCGCCAGGTCACCAACTACGTGCTGGGTCGCCCCGGCAAGGCGGAGTTCGAGGCCATCGGCGGCGCCCTCAACGAGTGCCTGGCCACGCTGCCGCTGGCCGTGTCGGGCGACTGGGCCAAGGCCATGAGTCGACTGCACAGCTTCTCGGGCTGAACCGGCGCCAAGGCTGGGCTAGAATAGCGCCCGTTCGCGAGCACCACTCGCCATCTTACTCAGGACATCATCATGGGTTTCAACTGCGGTATCGTCGGTCTGCCCAACGTGGGCAAGTCGACCCTCTTCAACGCCCTGACCAAGTCCGGCATCGATGCCGAGAACTTCCCCTTCTGCACCATCGAGCCCAACGTCGGTATCGTGCCGATGCCCGATCCACGCCTCGACAAGCTGGCCGAGATCGTCAAGCCGCAGAAGGTGATTCCCACCACCATGGAGTTCGTCGACATTGCCGGCCTGGTGGCGGGAGCCTCCAAGGGCGAGGGGCTCGGCAACCAGTTCCTGGCCAACATTCGCGAGACCCAGGCCATCGCCCACGTGGTGCGCTGCTTCGACAACGACAACGTCATCCACGTGGCCAATCAGGTCGATCCGCGCTCCGATATCGAGACCATCAACCTGGAGCTGGCGCTGGCCGACCTCGACACCGTCGAGCGTGCCATCCAGCGCCTGGTGCGTGTGGCCAAGGGCGGTGACAAGGATGCCATCGCCACCAAGGCGATCCTGGAGCGCGTCCAGCCGCACCTGGCCGAAGGCCAGCCGCTGCGCAGTTTCGGCCTCGACGAGGATGAGAAGCGCCAGGTCAAGAGCTTCGGCTTCCTCACGCTCAAGCCGACCATGTACATCGCCAACGTCAACGAGGACGGTTTCGAGAACAACCCCTACCTCGATATCGTCAACGAGATTGCCGCCGAGGAAGGTGCCGTGGTGGTGCCGGTGTGCAACCAGCTCGAAGCCGAGATCGCCGAGCTCGACGACGACGAGCGCGCCATGTTCCTCGGCGAGATGGGCATGGAAGAGCCCGGGCTCGACCGGGTGATCCGCGCCGGCTACAAGCTGCTGGGCCTGCAGACCTACTTCACCGCCGGGGTGAAGGAAGTGCGCGCCTGGACCGTCAAGGTGGGTGCCACCGCCCCCGAGGCCGCCGGCGTGATCCACACCGATTTCCAGAAGGGCTTCATCCGCGCCGAAGTGATCGGCTACGACGACTTCGTCACCCTGGGTGGCGAACAGGGCGCCAAGGACGCCGGCAAGTGGCGCCTGGAGGGCAAGGAGTATGTGGTGCAGGACGGCGACGTGATCCACTTCCGCTTCAATGTGTAGCCTTCAGGCTTGACCTGATGGGGGCGAATCCGTAAACTTCGCCTCCGTCGATTGGCTACGTAGCTCAGTTGGTTAGAGCACATCACTCATAATGATGGGGTCCCCTGTTCGAGTCAGGGCGTAGCCACCAGAGATCGAAAAAAACCCGGCGCCTCCTGGCGCCGGGTTTTTCGTGGTGAAGACTCAAACCAACTGGGGGCGGTTGGCGAAGGCGATCAGCGCCCGGGTCAGATATTCGACATCGTGGCTGCCCGCCGTCTCGCGAATCGAGTGCATGGCCCACTGTGGCACACCCACATCCAGCGTCGGCACACCGAGTTCGGTGGCAGTGATCGGACCGATGGTGCTGCCGCACCCCATGTCGGCGCGAGTAACGAAAGTCTGCACCGGCACCCCGGCCTCGCGACAGAGATCGCGAAACAGCGCAGACGTAGCGCTGTTGGTGGCATAGCGCTGGTTGGCGTTGACCTTGATCACCGGTCCGCCATTGAGCGCCGGCCCATGGGCGGCGTCATGCTTGTCGGTAAAATTGGGGTGAAGAGCGTGAGCGTTGTCGCAGGAGATCATTCGCGAGGCCTGGATCAGACGAATGAAGCCCTCTTCGCCTGGTTCGCCGAGCTGCGCGTTCACGCGACGCAAGACGTCGCCGAGGAACGGTCCCTGGGCACCGCAGGCGCTGGCACTACCGACTTCTTCATGATCGTTGGCCACCAGCACCACGCCCTGGCTGCCGTCGCTCTCCAGCAGCGCTTCCAGGCCGATGAAGCAGGAAAGCAGGTTGTCCAGGCGGGCGCTCGCTACCAGCTCGCGCTCGATGCCCACCAGCGCCGGTGGCTGCACATCGTAGAGTGCCAGCTCGAAATCGAGGATCTCGGCTCCGGCGATGCCATGCTGCACCTCCAGCCACTCGAGCAGCAGGCGTTGCAGGTCGGCTTTTTCTCCGCCCTGCAGGAAGACCGGCGGCATCTGGGTCTGGGCATTGATCGCCCGGCCGTTGTTGACCTCGCGATCGAGATGAATGGCAAGACTGGGAATGATGGCGATCGGCCGGTCCACGTACAGCAGCACGCCTTCGATGCAACCGTCGGCATGTCGCACGTGGACTCGCCCGGCCAGCCCCAGGTCGCGATCGTACCAGGGGGCCAGCAGCACGCCGCCGTACAACTCGACGCCGAGCTGCAGCCAGCCCGCCGAATTCTGGGCCGCGTTGGGTTTCAACCTCAGGCCGGGGCTATCGGTATGGGCGCCAATCATGCGCAGTGACTCAAGTTCCTGCCGAGGCAGCTGCAGCGCCACGATGGATGAGTCGTTACGCGTGACAAAGACTCGCTCGCCGGGTGAAAGCTGCCATGACTGGCGCTCGTCGAGGCGACGAAACCCGGCGGCCTCGAGCCGGTCGGCCATTATTGCCACGGCATGCCAGGGCGTAGGGAACGATGCAGAAAATCGAGCAGTCGCTCGAGACGGGCTTCCCGAGACATGTGGATCCTCATCAGGGGTCGTGGTTGGCGCGAGAGCTGCTACAATGCGGTTTCTGCTTGGCAACTCACACGCCATACGCTTGTCTAGGGAAGGAAGTGTACACGAAACCAGGGGTGCTTCATCGATGAGCCAGTTAGTCATTATTCGGCACACAGCGATCATGACGCTGGTGCTGCTGTTGTCGTGCGCTCAACTGGCGCTTGCTCAGATCCAGCCCGGCGATGCCCAACGGCAGGCCGCGGTAGAGGTGGCCGAATCGCTACGCTATGGCCACTATGCCGACGCCGCTCTCGATGACGCCTGGTCGCAACTGGCCTTCGAGCGCTACCTCGACATCCTCGACGGCCAGCGCGCCTTCCTGCTGGAAAGCGACATCGAGGAATTTCGCCATCTCGAGGAACGCATCGACGACATGCTGTTCGAAGGCGACCTGACTTCCGTCTACCAGCTCTACCAGCGCTATCACGATCGTGCCGAGAGCCGCTTCGAATGGCTGCTCTCCGCCCTCGATCAAGGGCTGAACTTCACCTATGAAACCGATATGCGGCTCGACCTCGATCGCCGCGACGCCGATTGGGCCACCAGCGAGGCAGAACTCGACGACCTGTGGCGCAAGCGTCTGAAGAACGCTGCCCTGACCCTGGACATCAGCGGCCAGGACGAGGAGCAGGTAACGAACAACCTGCGCCAACGCTACGAAGGCCAACTCTCGCGGCTTCGCCAAACCAATGGCGAAGACGTGTTCGGCCTGTTCATGGCGGCCGTGACCAGCAGTATCGACCCGCATACCGAATACCTCTCCCCGCGCCAGGGCGAATCCTTCGATATCCAGATGCGGCTGTCGCTGGAAGGCATCGGTGCCATGCTGCAATCCGACGGTGAATACGTGAAGGTGACCAGCCTGGTGCCCGGCGGTCCGGCGGATCGCGCCGGTGTGCTCGAGCCCGCCGATCGCATCGTCGGTGTCGGGCAGGAAGATGAAGATGAAGTCGTCAACGTCGTCGGCATGCGTCTGGACGAAGTGGTCGACCTGATCCGTGGCCCCAAGGGTACCGTGGTGCGCCTCGAGGTAGTGCCTGCGGAAGCCGTGGACATGACCCGCTCGCACACCATCGAGATCACCCGCGACACCGTGGACCTCGAAGAACAGGCCGCTCGGGGGGAAATCGTCGAAGTAGAGCGTGACGACGGCATTAAGCGCATCGGCGTAATCACAATCCCCACCTTCTACGTCGATTTCGATGCCTGGCAGTCCGGCGCCGAGGAGTTTCGCAGCACCACCCGCGATGTGGCGCGCGAAGTCGAGCGGCTCAAGGCAGAGGGTATCGACGGCATCATGCTCGACCTGCGCAACAACGGCGGTGGCGCGCTTCAGGAGGCAAACTCACTGCTCGGCCTGTTTATCGACCGTGGTCCCACCGTGCAGGTGCGCGACGCTCGCGGCCGCATCAGCCTCTACGGCGACACCGAGACTGGCACTCTCTATGACGGTCCGCTAGCGGTGCTGGTCAACCGCCTGTCGGCCTCGGCCTCGGAGATCTTCGCCGGTGCGATCCAGGATTACGGTCGCGGCCTGGTGCTGGGCAGCTCCACCTTCGGCAAGGGCACCGTGCAGACCCTGAACGACCTCAGCCATGGCCAGATCAAGCTGACCCGGGCCAAGTTCTACCGCATCTCGGGTGAGAGTACCCAGCATCGCGGCGTCGAACCCGACATTCTGTTCCCCGACATGATCGATCCGGATCGGATCGGCGAAAGCAGCCTGGACAACGCCTTGGAGTGGGATACCGTCCAGGCGGTCCAGTATCGCCACTACGGCGAGCCGTGGGAATATCTCGAAACGCTGCGCTCCCGGCATCGCGAGCGGGCCGACTCCCACCCCAACTTCGTCTATCTCAAGGAGCGCGTGGAACTGGCACGTCGCATGCGCGAGGAGCACACCAGCGTCAGTCTCGACCGTGAGCAGCGCCAGCGCGAAGTGGAAGCCCGCGATGCGGAGCAGTTGGCTCTCGAAAATCGCCGCCGCGAGGCCCTGGGACTGGAGCCGCTGGACGAGCTGATCGATGCTCGCGGTGAGGAAGAAGGTGAAGAGGACGAACCCGTGGACCGCGTCCAAGTCGTCGAGGCTGCGGCGATCCTTGCCGACTATGCCGAGCTGACCCAACGGCGCCTGGCCGGCCGATCCTGATCGAGACGCACCTCGACTCCCTTCCTGACTCTTCCGCCCAAGGTGCCCGGCTGCGATGACCGGGCGTCTTGGGCGTCCATTGAACCACACAGGCTCGTATCCGGCTTACCCACTAGCGTTTGTGCCGAATCGAGCCCCTGATAAAGGCTTCACTTATACTCAACGCAAGTGATGCCGGGTGAGACGACATAGCGCATGTCAGCGACACGGTATCGTGCCGGCCCGCAGAGAGGTCGTATGATGATCCATCGGTTGTCGCACACGGCATATAGTGCAAGCCGGCACTGGTCGGCCTGGCTTCTCCTCTACCTTACCCTGGCGCTGGCAGCGCAGGCGCTGGTGAACCCTCAGCACGGGTTCTACCTGCTGCTACCGCAAGGCGGTATTCTGCTCGCCGCCTTGTTGGTCATGCCCTCACATCGCGCCCAACGGCTAGGCTTTCTCACTGCGGCCGGACTGATCGACTTCGGTATTCACACCGTTCTGGCGGATGCGCCTCCGTTGGCCGCGGCCTGGATCAGCATCTCGCTGCTGCTGCAGGCATGCCTCGGCGCCTATCTGCTGCAGCTTCAACCTCCTTGGGCACGTCATCCCAATACCCAGCGAGGCATTCTACTGTTCCTGCTGTGGGGATGCCTGGTGCCGGTCACCTTTTCCTCACTCATTGCCGCCCTGGCCCATGTTGGCGCGCATAATTCACTGCTCGCCGAATGGCTCTGGTGGTTCATGCAGCGCCTTAGCGCACTGCTGCTGCTGGCACCACTCCTGGTGCTGCTGTTTCACCGCCTCCCCGACGCCGAACGCCTCCCGCCCACACGTCCGCCGGCATGGGAGTTCGTTGCGCTATGGATACTCACTTGCGGTGCCGCTGCGGTGGCTTTCAGCATCAGCAACCCCGCCGGCCGGGCACTGGCGACATATAGCTTCCTGCTGACTCCCCTGCTGGTCATTGTCGCCATTCGCCTGCCACTGACGGCAAGCCTCTTTGTGGTACTTTCTGCAACCATCGTCGCAGGTGCAGCCGATGCACTAGGCGCGGGCGATACGCAGGACAGCGCCCAGCGCAGCCTCATTGCCCTCTTCGCCTTTCAGTTGATCAATCTGGTCATCGTATGGCTATTGGGCACCCTCATAGACGAGCGCCGCCGCGCCCTATGGCGCGCCCAGAAGATGCGCGACATGTACGAGATGCTGAGCAATGCCAATCAGGCATTGATCAACCTCAAGCTGACGCCAGCACAGCACTATGAGCGCATGTGCAAGATCATCACCAGCGAGAGCGATTTTTCCAAAGCATGCATCACCACGCTGCGCACCGACCCGATCGATACCACTGCCGTGCCATCGCCGCCCAGCAACATCTGCGTGCACAAGGATAAGGAGCGACAACTGGCCGATCCATGCGAGCCCGTGTGCCCGGTAGTGCAGCAGGTACTGGACAGCAACGACTCCAGCGTCACCCAGCATGCCCAGGGATCCGTGGCGGCTTTTCCCATCCGGCCGGATGGCAAGACGATTCATGCCGTCTTGACGGTATTCAGCGGGCAGAGCCAGGCTTTCGATGCCGACATGGTACGGCTGTTCGATGAACTGGCCGGCGATATCGCCTTCGCTCTGAACATGATGGCGGACCGGCACCGACTCAAGCTCACCTCGGAAGTGTTCGAGCATAGTCATGAGTCGATCATCATCGCCGATGCGGAGGGACGGATCCTCGACGTCAACCCTTCCTTCACCCGGATCACGGGCCATACGCGCGAAGAGGCAATTGGCCGCAACCCGCGCATGTTGCAATCGGGTCGCCAGGACAAGGCGTTTTACCAAGCGCTGTGGCACAGCCTGCTGACAGAGGGAAACTGGACCGGGGAGTTCTGGAACGCCCGCAAGAACGGCGAGTTCTACCCGCAGCGCGGCACCATCACGGCGGTACGCGATGACCAGGGCAATATCGAGCACTTCATCTCGGTGATGGAAGACGTGACCGCTCAGGTACAGGCCGAAGAGAGGATAATGAGCCTGGCCAACTTCGATGCCCTGACGGGGCTGCCCAATCGGCTGCTGCTGGAGAGTCGCTTTCGCCAGGCTCCCTTGCGAACCCGGGAAGTCGAGCCGGAGCTCGCGGTTCTCTTCATCGACCTGGACGAGTTCAAACATGTCAACGACGCCCTGGGCCATCAGCAGGGCGACAAACTGCTGCGCCTGGTGGCGGAGCGCCTGCAAGGCGAACTGCGCGACAGCGACACGCTGGCGCGCTTCGGCGGCGACGAGTTTGTCGTCCTGGTCGTAGGCAAGCACCAGGAACTCGACTCTCTTGCCAAGCGCCTGATCCGCCAGATCAGACAGCCCTACCAACTCAACAACCAGTCCGTGCACATCGGCTGCAGCATTGGTATCGCCCTCGCGCCCCAGGACGGTTCCAGCCTGAACGAACTCATCCAGGCCGCCGACACCGCCATGTACCAGGCAAAATCGCGTGGTCGCGGTGTCTTCGCGTTCTACTCCAGTGAGATGCAGGATCAAGCGCAAAGCCACCTGCGGCTGCGGGGAGAGTTGGACAAGGCTTTGCAGCGTAACGAGCTACGCGTGCACTACCAACCCAAGGTCCACATCGCCAAGGGCACGCTCGTCGGCTTCGAAGCCCTGGTTCGCTGGCAACACCCCGAGCGCGGCCTGGTAACGCCAGGCCAATTCATCCCGGCTGCCGAGATGAGCGGACAGATTACCGCCATCGACCGATGGATGCTGGGTTCGGTGATCGACCAGCTCTCGCGCTGGCGCCAGGCGGGATACCAAGAGTTCCCGGTGGCGGTCAACGTATCGGCATCGCTGTTTTCGCGCACGGAGTTCGTCGACGAACTCGCGCAGTGGCTCAAGGCAGGCGGCGTACCCGCCCGGCTATTGGAACTCGAGATCACCGAGCACGTCGCCATGCTCGACCTGGACTACACGCTATCCACGCTGCAGGCGCTGAAACGACTGGGCGTAACGCTGACCATCGACGACTTCGGCACCGGCTATTCGGGGCTCGCCTACCTACGCGACTTCCCCATCGATACCGTCAAGATCGATATGAGCTTCATCAAGGGGGTGCACCAGGACAGAAAGAATCAAGGCATCGTACGCGCCATCATTGCGCTGGCCAGCACCATGGGCCTGCATACCGTTGCCGAAGGGGTGGAAACCGCCGAGGAGCTGGCCTTCCTGCGACAACAAGCATGCTGGGGCTACCAGGGCTACCATTTCAGCCCTGCCCGTGAGCCGGCCGAGATCGAACGCCGCTATCTGAGCGTCGAGCGCATTGACATGGAAGACGACAGCCGTCACCAGGAGAGCCGACAGCACTCAGCGTCAGGCAAGGATCAAAATGGAGAGGGAAACGAAAGCTGGCTCCCGGAGCAGGACTCGAACCTGCGACCCAGTGATTAACAGTCACTTGCTCTACCGACTGAGCTATCCGGGAATGGCGCAATACTTCTGGAAAGAGCCGATGGCTCTCTTTGAAGCCGAGCTGATGGTTCTTTTCGAACTTGAGCTGATGGCTCTTTTCGAACTTGGGCTGATGGCTCCTCGAGCAGGACTCGAACCTGCGACCCAGTGATTAACAGTCACTTGCTCTACCGACTGAGCTATCGAGGAATGACGAGCGTCAGGATCAGCGTGTGTTCTTGGCTCCCGGAGCAGGACTCGAACCTGCGACCCAGTGATTAACAGTCACTTGCTCTACCGACTGAGCTATCCGGGAATGGCCCTGAACACGGTGCGTAGTATACGGATCGCTCACATAAGGTCAAGGGCGGATTCTGCTGGCCTGGCACTGCCCTCAAAACACATGACGCCCGCGCAACGGGAACTGCGCGGGCGTCATGTGGAGAATCTGGTGGCTACGCCCTGATTCGAACAGGGGACCCCATCATTATGAGTGATGTGCTCTAACCGGCTGAGCTACGTAGCCTTTTCGGGGGAACAAGGCCCCTTCAACGCGGCAGGATTATGCACGATACCTAGCATGCAAGCAAGCCGGTAGCTGCTTTGTTTTTATTGATTGAACGTTCAATAAAAAAATGACATACTGATGAGCCAACGTGGAGTCATTGCATTCACAGGAGTCAGCGGTGCCAAAGACAGGTATGGAGCCGATCAGGCGTAGCCAGCTCATCAAGGCCACCATGGCTGCCATCGACGAGGTCGGTCTGGCGGATGCTACCGTACTGAGAATCGCCCGGCATGCCGGCGTATCGGCGGGCATCATCAGTCACTACTTCGGCGGCAAGGACGGCCTGCTCGAGGCCACCATGCGCCAGATCCTCACTGACCTGGGCCAGGCCGTAGCGGCCCGGCGCGGTCAGTTGAAAGATGGCTCTCCACGCGACCATCTCGGCGCCATCATCGATGGCAACTTCGACCGTAGCCAAATCTCCGGCCCAGCAGCCAAGACCTGGCTCGCCTTCTGGGCCAGCAGCATGCACAAGCCGCGGCTCCAGCGGCTCCAGCATGTCAACGATCAGCGGCTCTATTCCAACCTGTGCTGCCAGTTTCGCCGCCTGATGCCGCACGCAGCGGCACGCGATGCCGCTCGCGGCCTTGCCGCCATGATCGACGGCCTATGGCTGCGTGGCACCCTGAGTCCCGAGGGGCTGGATACCGAGCGCGCCCGACGCTTGGCGCACGCCTATCTCGATCAGTTACTGACCGGTTACGACACCTCCCTTGCGTCCACAAAGGAGACTGCATGACAGCTTACAACACCGAGCCCCTCTTCATCGCGGGCCGTCGGGAGCCGGCAACCTCCGGCGAAACTTTCGACGTCATCAACCCTTACGATGGCAGCCTGCTGGCCAAGGTTGAACAGGCCAGCCAGGCCGATATCGATCGTGCCGTCGCTGCGGCACGGGAGGGCCAACGCCACTGGGCCGCCCTGACCGGCATGCAGCGCGCTCGCATCCTCAACCGTGCCGTCGCGCTCTTGAGAGAGAGAAATGACGAACTCGCCGAGCTCGAGACGCGCAATACCGGCAAGCCGATCAGCGAAACCGCCACTGTGGACATCGTCACCGGCGCCGACGTGCTCGAGTACTACGCCGGCCTGGCTCCGGCGATCGAGGGCGCCCAGATTCCTCTGCGCGAGTCGTCGTTCGTCTACACCCGCCGCGAGCCGCTCGGCGTGATCGCCGCCATCGGCGCCTGGAACTATCCGATCCAGATCGCCTGCTGGAAGGCCGCGCCGGCGCTGGCCGCGGGTAACGCCGTGGTGTTCAAGCCAAGCGAAGTCACTCCGCTGACCGCCATGAAGCTCGCCGAGATCTTCACCGAAGCCGGACTGCCCGACGGCGTGTTCAACGTCGTGCATGGCGACGGCCGCGTCGGCCGGATGCTGACCGAGCACGAAGACATCGCCAAGGTATCGTTCACCGGCGAGGTCGGTACCGGCAAGAAGGTCATGTCGGCTGCGGGCGGCTCGACCCTCAAGGACGTGACCATGGAGCTGGGCGGCAAGTCGCCGCTGGTCGTCTTCGCCGATGCCGACCTGGATCGTGCCGCCGACGCGGCGATGATGGCCAATTTCTATTCCAGCGGACAGATCTGCACCAACGGCACTCGGGTCTTCGTCGAGCGTTCGGTCAAGCAGGCCTTCGAGGAGAAGATCGTCGCTCGTGTGGCCCGCATCCGCGCCGGCGACCCGCTCGACCCCAGCGTCAACTTCGGCCCGCTGGTGAGCTTCGAACACCAGGCCAAGGTGCTCGACTACATCGAGTACGGCAAGCAGGACGGGGCACGCGTACTGATCGGTGGCGAACCCCTGGCCGAGGGCGATTTCGCCCACGGCGCCTGGGCCCCGGCCACGGTGTTCACCGATTGCAGCGACGACATGCGCATCGTGCGCGAGGAGATCTTTGGCCCGGTGATGTCGATTCTCGTCTTCGACGACGAGGAGGAGCTGGTCCGCCGCGCCAACGACACCCTCTACGGCCTCGCTGCCGGCGTGTTCACCGAGAACCTCGCCCGCGCGCACCGCACCATTCACCGCCTCGAGGCTGGCATCTGCTGGATCAACACCTGGGGCGAGTCGCCGGCCGAGATGCCCGTGGGTGGCTACAAGCAGTCCGGCGTCGGCCGCGAGAACGGCGTCGAGACCCTGGCCCACTACACCCAGACCAAGTCGGTGCAGGTCGAGATGGGGCCCTTCGAGTCGGTGTTCTAGGTATCAGTGAAGAGACCCGTCATTGCCGCTCGCACACACATGGCGTGTCGGCCCAAGTCAAGTGCGGCTGGCTGCAGCGAGGGGCGCCGGGGACAAGCCGAAGAGGAGGTCCTACGCCATGGATGGCGTAGGTAGCGCCCACAGCGCCTCCTCGCCGGTCCGGCGCTCCGGGGCTTGTCGACGGATCAGCCCCGAGCGACCCCGTTAAAGGCCCGCCCCGTCGCGTTATCAGTGAGAGATGTCATGTCCCAGATTCGTGAATTCGACTACGTCATCATCGGCGCCGGCTCGGCCGGCAACGTATTGGCCACCCGCCTCACCGAGGACCCGGCGGTCAGCGTGCTGCTGCTCGAGGCCGGCGGCCCCGACTACCGCTTCGACTTCCGCACCCAGATGCCCGCCGCCCTGGCCTTCCCGCTGCAGGGCAAGCGCTACAACTGGGCCTTCGAGACCGACCCGGAGCCGCACATGAACGGCCGCCGCATGGAGTGCGGCCGCGGCAAGGGGCTCGGCGGTTCGTCGCTGATCAACGGCATGTGCTACATCCGCGGCAATGCCCTGGACTACGACAACTGGGCCAGCATGGCGGGGCTCGAGGACTGGCGCTACGCTGATTGCCTGCCCTACTTCAGGAAGGCCGAGTGCCGCGACATCGGCGCCAACGCCTACCACGGCGGCGACGGGCCGGTGAGCGTGACCACGCCCAAGGAGGGCAACAACGAGCTCTACCGCGCCTTCGTCGATGCCGGCGTGCAGGCCGGCTACCCCGAAACCGAGGACGTCAACGGCTACCAGCAGGAGGGCTTCGGCCCCATGGACCGTTTCGTCACGCCCAAGGGGCGTCGCGCCTCCACCGCCCGGGGTTATCTCGACCAGGCCAAGCAGCGCGACAACCTCACCATCGAGACCCACGCCACCACCGACGTGATCGAGTTCGAGGGCAAGCGCGCCGTGGGCGTGCGCTACCTGCGTCGCGGCCAGCCCCACCGGGTCCACGCCCGCCGCGAGGTACTGCTGTGCGCCGGGGCCATCGCCTCGCCGCAGATCCTGCTGCGCTCGGGGGTCGGCAATCCGGAGCACCTGCGCGAGTTCGACATTCCCGTGGTTCACGACCTGCCCGGTGTCGGTGAGAACCTGCAGGACCACCTGGAGATGTACATCCAGTACGAGTGCAAGCAGCCGATCACGCTCTACCCCGCGCTCAAGTGGTTCAACCAGCCGAAGATCGGCGCGGAATGGCTGTTTCTCGGCAGCGGCATCGGTGCCAGCAACCAGTTCGAGTCGTGCGCCTTCATCCGCACCCACGATGAGGAGCCCTGGCCCAACCTGCAGTATCACTTCCTGCCCATCGCCATCAGCTACAACGGCAAGAGCGCGGTGCAGGCGCACGGCTTCCAGGCCCACGTGGGCTCGATGCGCTCCGAGAGCCGCGGGCGCATTCGCCTCACCTCGCGCGATCCCAAGGCCGCTCCCAGCATCCTGTTCAACTACATGGCCAAGGAGAAGGATTGGCAGGAATTCCGCGATGCCATTCGCCTGACCCGCGAGATCATCGCCCAACCCGCCATGGATCCGTATCGCGGCCGCGAGATATCGCCAGGGCCGGACGTGCAGAGCGATGAGGAATTGGATGCCTTCGTGCGCGAGCACGCGGAGACTGCCTACCACCCCTGCGGCAGCTGCCGCATGGGAGAAGGCGACGACGCCGTGGTCGACGGCCAGGGCCGCGTGCACGGCCTGGAGGGCTGCGTGTGGTGGATGCCTCCTTGTTCCCGGTGATCCCCACCGGCAACCTCAACGCACCGACCATCATGCTGGCCGAGAAGATCGCCGACCGTATCCGTGGCCGCGAGCCGTTGCCACCCTCGGACGCGCCCTACTACGTGGCCGGTGACAGTCCGGCCAGGCGCGAGCCCCAGCGACGCCTAACCTGAGCCTGTTACTCCCTCCCCACCCAGCGCCCTGCCACCGAGCAGGGCGCTGTCATTTCGTCTGTGCCTCAGGGCTGGCCAGCACCGGGGAGATCGGCTAGGCTGACACATTCAAACAACCGTTCTAAACATGAACCAAGGGAGCGCCGAACACATGCTCACCCTGATACTCCTCATCCTCACTGTCGCTGGCCTGCTGGCGTTAATGCGGCGCGAGGCCGGCGCCATGCCGATCCTGGTCATGCTCGGAGGCCTTGGCCTGGTGAGTCTGCTGGTCTCCCCCGTACTTGGCGTACTGCTGCTGCTCGGCGCGGCGGCAGTCGCCGTGGCTGGCCTGCCGGCGCTGCGCACCCAGTGGCTCACGCCGCGCCTGTTCGTCATGTTCAAGCGCGTCTCGCCCAAGGTTTCCGACACGGAGCGTATTGCGCTGGAAGCCGGCACCGTGGCCTGGGATGGCGAGCTGTTCTCGGGTCGTCCGCAGTGGGACAAGCTGATGAGCTACCGCGACGACGGCCTAAGCGAGGAGGAGCGCAGCTTCCTCGAGCATCAGTGCTCGGTGGCCGCCGGCATGTGCAATGCCTGGGAGATCGCCAAGGAGCGTGCCGATCTGCCCGAAGAGCTGTGGCAGTACCTGAAGAAGGAGGGCTTCTTCGGCATGATCATCCCCAAGGAGTACGGCGGCCTCGGGTTCTCGGCCAAGGCCCAGTCGCTGATACTGCAGAAACTCTCGATCAGCGAGACGCTGATGGTCACGGTGGGAGTGCCCAACTCCCTGGGCCCGGGCGAGCTGCTGCTCAAGTACGGTACCCAGGCGCAAAAGGATCACTATCTACCGCGCCTGGCCGACGGCCGCGAAATCCCCTGCTTCGGCCTGACCGGCCCCCGCGCCGGCAGTGACGCCACCTCGCTTCCCGACACCGGTATCGTCTGCAAGCAAGTGATCGACGGTGAAGAGGTGTTGGGCTTGCGCCTCAACTTCGAGAAGCGCTGGATCACCCTGGCGCCCATCGCCACCGTCATAGGCCTGGCTTTCCGCCTGTTCGACCCCGACCACTTGCTGGGCGGGGAGGAGGATCGTGGCATCACCCTCGCACTGGTGCCTCGCAATACCGCTGGCATGGAGATCGGCCGCCGCCACCACCCCATCGGCAGCCCGTTCCTCAACGGCCCGATCAAGGGCAAGGACGTCTTCGTCCCACTGGACACCATCATCGGCGGCACCGAGATGATCGGTCAGGGCTGGCGCATGCTGGTGGAGTGTCTTTCCATCGGCCGCTGCATCACCCTGCCCTCCGGTGCCAGCGGCACCATGCGCTACGCCCTGGGCTGGACCGGCGGCTTCGCCCGCATTCGCCGCCAGTTCAACGTACCCGTCGCTGAGATGGAGGGCGTACAGGAGCCGCTGGCACGCCTGGCCTCGCTGGGCTACATCGCCCAGGCGGCGGTCTACCAGACCGCCAACACCATCGACCGCGGTGAGAAGCCTTCCGTACCATCGGCAATCCTCAAGAGCCAGCTCACCGAGTTCCAGCGCCTCGGGCTCTCCGATGCCATGGACATCCACGGCGGCAAGGCGGTGACCCTGGGCCCGCGTAACTACCTGGGCATCGGCTACAGTGCTAACCCGGTGTCGATCACGGTCGAGGGTGCCAACATCATGACCCGCAACCTGATGATCTTCGGCCAGGGCGCCATCCGCTGCCATCCGTTCGTGCTCGAGGAGCTGGCCGCTTCGGACAGCAACGATCTGCCGGCCTTCGATCGTGCCTTCTTCGGCCACGCAGCCCTAGTCTTCAGCAACGCCGCACGCGCCTTCACCATGGGGCTCGGCATCGGCAAGCCGAGCGTGCCCTTCGATGCGGTCGCCGCGCCCTACGCCCGCGACATGGCGCGTCTCTCGGCCGGCTTCAGCCTGTGTGCCGATGCCGCCATGGCCAGCCTCGGGCCACGCTCAAGCAGCGCGAGATGATCTCTGCACGCCTGGGCGACGTGCTCTCCAATCTCTACCTTGCTTCGATGGTGCTCAAGCACTGGCAGGAGGGCGACAAGGTGGAAGGCGAGGCCGCCCTACTCCACTACAGCTGCACCCACCTGCTGCAGCGTGCCGAGCAAGCCTTCGACGAGCTGTTCGACAACCTGCCCAACCGCGCGCTGGCCGGCGTGCTGCGCGCGGTGACGATGCCGTTGGGACGGCGCTGGAAGCGCCCCGCCGATCACCTGACCCGGCAGATCGCTCAGTCCGTGTCGCGCAACACCGCGCTGCGCGCCAAGCTCCTCGCGGCAGCCTGGCAGCAGAACGACGGCGTCAAGGACAACCCGCTGGCCCGCTACAACGCCCTGCTGGCCGACTACGACCGCGCCGAAGCGCTCTACCGCACGGTCAACAAGGCCTACGCCAAGGACGAACTGCCGCGTCAGGCGCTGCATCCCGAGGCGCGGCTGGAGGCAGCGCGGGAGAAGGGCCTGGTCAGCGAGGAGGACGCCGAGTTCATGCGCCGCTTCGAAGCCGAAGTACTCGAACTGCTCAGCGTGGACGACTTCGAGTACGACGAATTCGCCACCGACAAGGCCAACATCCTGCGCCACAACGCCGCCTGACGCTTGTCTCGACCACTGCACCACCGCCCCGGCCCAGCGCCGGGGCTTTTGCTTAAAGGGGCCAGACCAGCAGAATCATCGGCATCGCCACCGCCAGCACCAGCAGTGAGAGCGGCAAGCCCATCTTCCAATAGTCGCCGAAGCGATAGCCACCGGGCCCCATCACCAGGGTATTGGATTGGTGGCCTATCGGTGTCAGGAAGGCGCATGAAGCACTCACCGCCACTACCATGAGGAAGGGGTCGACCGAGGCACCGAAGCCCTCCGCCAGGCTGGCGGCGATGGGCGCCATCAACAGCGCCGCCGCGGCGTTGTTGATCACGTTGGAAAGCAGCATCGAGAGCAGGAACAGACCGACCAGCAGCGCCATGATCGGCCACTGCTGGCCGGCCGTGAGCAGCCCTTCGGCGATCAGGCTGGCCCCGCCGCTGGTTTCCAACGCCTGCCCCACCGGAATCATCGCTCCCAGCAGCACGATGACCGGCCCATCGACGGCCTGGTAGGCCTCGCGCAGCGGCAGCACCCCCACCAGCAGCGAAACCAGCGCAGCCGCCGACAGGGCAACCGCCGCCGGCAGCAGGTCCATCAGCATGGCCAGAATCGCCACGGCGAAAACGGCAATCGATACCAGCAGCATGCGCGGCTGTCCGAGCGGCAGGTTGCGCCGGGCCAGCGGCAGGCAGCCCAGCGTCGCCAGGCTCTCGCCAAGATTGCTCTCGCCCCCCTGCAGGAGTAGCACGTCGCCGGCGCGGAAACGAATGTCACGCAGGCGTTGCTTGAGCCGCCCGCCATCACGAGCGACGGCGATCAGGTGCAAACCGTACTGGTTCTGCAGGCGCAACTGGGTGACGGTCCGGTTGATCATCATGGAGTCGTTGCGCACCACCGCCTCGATCAGCTCGAGACCTTCGGTGGTGGCCGGCTTCTTCTTCTTCTCCGCCTTCTTGCCGGCGTCCTGTTCGCCGTTGTCCCGCCGAGGGCTGGCATCGCCCATCGCCCGGGGCGTGACCTCGAGCTTTGCGGCGGGGTTGTCCCCCGCCTCTTGGGGCTGCGCCTCGTTCTCCAACGCCTCCTGCTCTTCAGGTCCCAAGCCCACGAGTAGCCCGGCCTTGTCCTCGAGCAGCTTCATTTCCTCGGGCCCGGCCTCGACCAACAGGATGTCTTCCGCCTTCAGCGTGCCAAGAAAGGCATGTCCGGCCCAGCGTCGATCTCCGCGTACTACGGCCAATACCGGCACGGTCTCCTCCAACTCCCGCTGCAGTTCACGAAGCGTCCAACCAGCGGCCTTGGAATCCTCAGCGACTTTCAGTTCCACGAGGTAATTGGCGGTATCGAACATCTCCTCGGTAGACGCCTTGCCCGCCCGTCTGGGCACTAGGCGCCAGCCGAGCAGCACGATGAAGGCAAGCCCCACCAGGGCCACGCTGGCCCCCACGGGGAAAAACGAGAACATGCCGAAGGTCTCGCCGGTCACGCTGCCGCGATAGCTGGCGATGATGATGTTGGGCGGGGTACCGATCAGTGTCATGAGACCGCCGAGCAGCGAGCCGAAGGCAAGCGGCATCAGCAATAGCGAAGGCGAGGTATTGTGCTCACGCGCCAGGCGCATGGCCACCGGCAGGAGCAGCGCCAGGGCACCCACGTTATTCATGAAGCCGGACAGCACCACCACGGTGGCGGTGAGCGCTACCAGTTGCAGGAACAGGCGGTCGCCTACCTTAAGCACCTGCTCGGCGATGACATCCACCACGCCGGAACGCTCGAAGCCGCGGCTGAGCACCAGCACGGCAGCCACGGTGATCACCGCCGGATGACCGAAGCCGAGGAAGGCGTCGTCGCCCGGCACCAACCCCAGCATGACCGAGACCAGCAGGGCCGAGAGCGCCACCAGGTCGTAGCGGAAGCGTCCCCAGACGAAAGCGGCCAGCGTCAGTCCCAGCACGATGAAAACCAGCGTATGGTCGGCCATTTCCACTCCCTGTGTCGGCGAGCTTTCAGCACAACAGCCACACGCGAAAAAATCCAGCGCTTTCTTTACCTTGGCATGCGTTCAGCACGCGCCGAAACGAAAGAACCCGGCCGCAGCCGGGTTCCTTGGTCATAAAGCGCCGGTTATTTCGCCATCTTCTCGAGCATGGCGTTGACCGCCGCCAGGTGCTCCGGCTCGTTGTGGCACATGCCCTGGAACACGGCGCACAAGTCGAGGAAATCCTTGAGCTCGGTGCGTTGTGCCATCTTCATCAGGCGCTTGGTCAGCCGCGTGGCCTTGGGCGGCTGGGCGGCGATGCGTGCCGCCAGCTCGTTCACCTTCTCCATCAGCGCCTCCGGCTCGGTGACCTCGAGCACGATGCCGTACTCCTTGGCCTCCTCGGCATCGATCACCCGCCCGGAGAGGGTCAGCTCGAAGGCCCGCTGGTAGCCGATCAGACGCTGCATGAACCAGGCGCCGCCGTCGCCGGGGATGATCCCCAGGTTGAGGAAGGTCTCGCCGAACTTGGCCTTTCTCGAGGCGATGCGGATATCCGCCATGTTGGCCAGGTCGAAGCCGGCACCGATGGCAGGGCCATTGACCGCGGCGATGACCGGCACCTCCACCGCCTGCAGCGCCAGCGGGATGCGCTGGATACCCCGTCGATAGCGCCCCGCCACTTCGGCCACGTCGCCGGCGAAGTCGCCACCGCGGTTGGCCATGTCCTTGACGTTGCCGCCGGCGGAGAAGGCCGAACCCGCGCCGGCGATGACCAGTACCGAAACCTCGTCGCAACGGTTTACCCACTCCGCCACGGCGACGATGTCGTCGGCCAGTGCCGTACCGGTCAGGGCGTTGCGCACGTCGTGGCGATCCAGGGTCAGGGTCGCCACGCGCCCTTCCAAGGTCAGCAGCGCATCCTGCAGGACGGGTTGAGGGGGCTGACTCGTGCTCACGCTCATGCCGCGGACTCCTTGACGTTTTCGTTGAGGGGTTCGCGCTCCACGATAACGCGGGCATCCACCACGGCATAGCCGTCGGCGTTGACGATGACCGGGTTGAGATCGAGTTCGCTGAGCTCGGGGTAGGCATCGGCGATGCGCGACACCGTCAGCAGCAGCTCCACCAGGGATTCCTTGTCGACCGCCGGCTCGCCGCGGGCGCCCTCGAGTACCTTGCGAGCCTTGATCTGCTCCACCATGCTGCGCGCATCGTGGCGCGATAGCGGTATCGAACGGAAGGCAACGTCTTCCAGTATCTCGACGAAAATCCCACCCAGGCCGAACATCAGCACCGGCCCGAAGATCGGGTCGCGGATCACACCGATGATGACCTCAACGCCTTTCTTCGCCATCGGCGCGACCAGCACGCCCTCGATCTCAGCCTTGGCATCATAGGCGCGGCAGGAGGCCAGGATCTCTTCCCGGGCACGACGCAGCGCGGCCTCGCCGACCAGATTGAGCTTGACCCCGCCGGCATCCGACTTGTGCAGGATGTCCTTGGAGACCACCTTCATCGCCAGCGGCGCTTCGCCAAAGGCGGCCACCGCTTCGGCCAGCTCCGCGTCGCTGCGCACGACCCTCTCCTGCGGCACCTCGATATCATGCTCGCGCAGCAGTTGCTTGGCCTCGTACTCGAACATGTCGCGCCCCTCGGCCCGGGCGCGGGCGAACATCTCGCCAAGCTCCGGTTTCGGCTCGAGCGCCGGCTCACGCGGATACTGCTCGCACAGTTGGAGGTAGTCGCCGCGCTCGCCCAGCGCCCGCAGTACGCGTACTGATTGCTCGATGGAGGAGTAGATCGGAATGCCGGCCTCGTGTAGCCGGCGCAGGGCTGGCGGCTTGATTGGCGTGTAGAGGCTGTAGATGACCAGCGGCTTGTCGGTGGCCTTGGACAGGTCCACCATCGCCTCGGCGCCGCGCATCTCGTCGCCCAGCAGCGATTCGGCGAAGCGAATGCTGTAGCCGCCGAACATGCCAACGAGGAAAATGCTGTCGACGTTGTCGTCGGCGGCGACGATCTCCATGCAGGTGGCCAGCAGCGAGGGGTTGGCGTCGGTGGAGCCGGCCACGTCCACCGGATTGACCGTCGAGGCCTGGGGGAACAGCACGTCGCGCAGCTTCTGGCGGGTCTCCTCGGAGAGCTCGGCCAGCGATAGGCCCGCCTCGGCCAGGCGGTCGGAGGCGATGGTAGCCTGGCCGCCACCGTCGGAGATCACCGCCACACGCTTGCCGCGCGCCTTCTGCAGCAAGCCGAGCCCCTCGGCCACCGGCAGGATCTCGTCGGAGCGATGCACCACGCTGACGCCGGCCTGGCGCAGCAGGTCCACGGTCATGGCATAGCTGCCGGCCAGCGCACCGGTATGCGAGCTGGCCGCCTTCTGGCCGGCCTCGGTGGAGCCCGACTTGTAGACCACCACCGGCTTCATGGCAGTGACGTCGCGCGCCACCTCGAGGAACTTGCGTCCGTCGCGGAAGCCCTCCACGTAGAGGGTGGCCACGCGGGTCTGTTCGTCCTCGCCGAGGTAGCGCAGGTAGTCGTTGAAACCGATGTCGCTCTGGTTGCCGGGGCCGACATAAGTGGAAAAGCCGACCTGGCCGTTGTATTGGGCCTCGAGCGCCAGCGACAGCAGCATGTTGCCCGACTGGGAGATGATCCCCACGTCGCCCGGCTTGACGTTGTCCAGTGCCAGCAGGTTGAGGTGATGGTGCAGGTTGAAAACCCCGGAGGTGTTGGGGCCGATGACACGCACACCATGCGCTTCCGCCTGAGCCATCATCTCGCGCTCGAGCTCGGCGCCTTCACCGCCTATCTCGGCAAAGCCGCTGGCCAGTATCACCGCGCCCTTGATGCCATGGCGGCCACATTCGGCAATCAGGCCCGGCACGCTGGCAGCCGGAGTACAGATCAGTGCCAGCTCCGGGGTGCCGGGAATCTCGGCGATCGAGGGCCAGGCCTTGACCCCCAGGATCAGGTCGGCCTTGGGGTTGACCGGATAGATAGCGCCACGGAAGCCGTCCTTGATCAGGCCCACCATGGCCTTGTAACCGCGCTTGGTCGGGTCGCTCGAAGCGCCGACCACGGCAATGCCGGACGGCGCCAGGATCTCGTGCAGCGGACTGCGTGTCGGAAGATGTCCTTCGATCGGGTTCATGTCTCGCATCCTTGAGTCTGTCAGTGGCCCTGAAACCGGGGGAGCGCTTCTCGGCGAAGGCGTCGACGCCCTCCTGCCAGTCGGCCGTAGTGGAGCAGGTGAAGACCGCGTCCAGTTCCTGCTGCAGCTGGCTTTCAAGCCCGGTGTCGCTGCTCTGGTTGACCAGCCGTTTGAGCATGGCAATCGATACCGGTGCCTGCCGGGAAAGGCTCTCGGCCAGGCGATGGGCCTCCTGCATGAGTCGATCGCCGGCATGACAGGAGGTGGCCAGGCCGATGCGCGCCGCCTCGTGCCCGTCGATGCGCTGCCCGGTGTAGAGCAGTTGGCGCGCCATGTTCATTCCCACCAACTGCGGCAACAGCTTGGAGACGCCACCACCGACACAGGTCCCGATGCTGGTCTCGGGAAAGCCCATCTGGGCGTCCTCCGCCATCACGATGAAGTCACAGGCCACCGCCATTTCGGCACCGGCGCCCAGGGCATAGCCGTTGACAGCGGCAATGATCGGCTTGGGATGACGCAGGATCGCCTCGCAAACGTCATTGCCGAGCTGCAGGTACTGACGACGCTGGAACAGGGTGCGCTTGGCCCCGCCGTGCTCCTTCATGTCGGCACCGACGCAGAAGGCCCGCCCCTCGCCGGTCAGGATCACGCAGCGCACCTCTGGGTCGGCCTTGGCCTCGGCCAGGGCCGCGAGCAATTCGCCGTAGAAGGCCTCCACTACCGCATTGAGGCGATGCGGCCGGTTGAAGCGAATCTCCATGACCGCTCCCTGGCGGTCGATGATGAGGGTTTCAGGACTGGCTGGGCTCATGGCGTAAGGCACTCTCGGGCTTCGTGAACTGTTTGGTGGAACAGGGTGTTGCATAACGCTCGGCACCATCGGCACCGAATAGAAACAAACGTACCGTTATCAAAACAAGATCGGCACACTTGTTTTGCCGGCATCCTAGCCAAGCCACGAAATGACGTCAATACATGCGTGTCAAAATCAATACAACAAGGAAACATTTGTTTCGTTCATTCACCGTTTCCATGCGTTACAATGCGCTTTCGCTCACATTTGGCTGCCCTGACGCGCCGCCGGGCCATGACCGACCGAGGAGACCGCCGTGCTGGAACAGGATCCACAAAGTGACGAACTCCCCACCGACGAGCCAACCGCGCCCTCGGGGCTGGATGCCGTGAACCAGCAGCTGGCCGCCGCCTATCCCGAGCTCAGTCCGCAACTGAAGCTTGCCGCTGGCTACGTGCTGGAGCACCCGGTCGAGATCGCCTTCCAGTCGATTCGCAAGTCGGCCGGCGCCGCCCGCGTGACCGCCTCGACCCTGGTGCGCCTGGCCAAGCGCCTGGGCTTCGACAGCTACGAGCAGTTCCGCGAGGTGTTCCAGTCCGCCGTGCAGGCTGGCCCGGTGGAACTCTCGGGCAGGGCCAGCAACCTTCGCACCCTGGCCAGCCAGACCGACGACCAAGTGTTTCTCGACGTAGGCGACGCCGCCTTCGACAACATCGGCCGGCTGTTCACCGCCGATACCCAGACTCGGGTGCGCGATGCCGCCATGACGTTGCTCAGGGCAGAAAAGATCGCCGTGGTGGGCTTTCGCGATACCTTCGCCTGCGCCTATCACTTCGCCTACGTAGGGCGTATCGCCATGCCCAACATCCAGCTGATCCGCGGTCAGGAAGGCGGGCTGCTGACGGAACTGGCACCCTACGGCGAGAACGATGTGGTGGTTGCCTTCGCCTTCGAGCCCTACTGCGCCGAAACCGTGCGTGCCCTGGATATCGCCCGCGAAGGCGGCGCCACTCCCATCGTCATCACCGACACGCTGCGTTCCCCGCTGGTACCGGGCGCCGCCATCACCTTCACCGTGGCCAACGCCACCCCGCACTTCTTTCCCTCGATCCTCTCCGCCATCACCTTGATCGAAGTGCTGCTGGCCGAATGCGTGGCCTACGGACCCGATGGCCTTGTCGATAACGTGGCACGCTTCGAGTCGCGCATGCGTGCCATGGGCGCCTACGTCAGCAACGAGTGACGGCATAGGCACGCTGGCGAGACGCGTGCCACAAAAGATTCAACAAAACTTCAGACAACCTGCCTGCGCTCCTCCCTATGGTGAAACCTTCACGGAGGAAGGAGCGGAGCATGTCATACCGGATCGATATCGAATCACTGCGCCGTTATCAAGCCGACGGCGTGGCATCCAAGGCCATGACCGAGGGTGAGCGCCAGCGCTTCGAGCAAGCCGTCGAAGAAGCCCTCAACGCCCGCGCATCAGCAGGAGGCACCGGCGAACTCGACAGCGCAACGGAGCGGGTTTTCGTCGTAGAGGAAGGCGACAGCCTGTGGGAGATCGCCGAAGAGCTCCACGTCGATTACGACGATTTTCTCGCCCTGAACGAACGTGACGACATGCCCGACCCAGGAGAGATCGATCCAGGCGACGTCGTGTTCGTTCCGCATACCTCTCCCGAGGAGGCGGCCCAGTCGCCACGTGATACCCAAGGCGTTCCCGTTGGAGAAGACGAGTTCATCGACGGCCTGCGCGAACGCGGCAACGATCTTGAATACGCCGACGACCCAGCCACGGTCGATTATGATGGCGAGATCGATTCCCTCTCCCAGGATGTTGAACGTTACCTGGCGGCGCTTCCGGTTGATGAACGACAGCCCTCCCTGCAACGCCTCTACGACCATAGCTGGCGCGATGCCGGTCCTGCCCAGATGGCCATCGAACAAGCCGCGGAGAACAGCGGGCTGGCACTTCAGCCAAGCAGTCATACCGGCCCGGAAGCGGAAGCCGCAGCACGCGAGATCATTGACGAGGCCCGAGGACAGAGTGATCCGCAAGCGGCGCTCGAAACTCTCGAAGAGGGGTACGAAGGAGCTTCGTCTACGGTCCAGGTCGCCCTGGATCGCTCCAGTGGCGCCAGGGAGATCGCCGCCGAAGCAGGCGCCGAGATCATCGACGCTGCCCGCGCCGAGGACGATCCGGCCAGTGCACTGCGTATCTTCGAGGCGGGGCGAGCCGAGGCTCCCGAACGGGTGCAGAACGCTCTCGACCGATCCAGCGACGCCCAGGCGATCATCGATGATACCGCCGCCTGGGCCGCCGAACCTCTCACTGGCGAATTGCAGGGAACGGACACCCCCGAGCGGCGCACACTCGAGATGATAGAACGCCTCGACACCCTGACCGAAGGACTGGAGCCTGAGCTCGCCAGCGAGGTAGTGGAAGCCCTGATCGACGAGATCGAGACGGCCAACCAAGGTGATCTACAGGCTTATGGCGGAGCCATGGCCGGGCCAAACGGCACCACGCTCCTGCTGGAAATCCTCGACCGTATCGCCGGGACGGATGCGGGGGATCGTGCGGCAAACCGGCTTGCGGAACAATTGCCGGTGGACATGAATACGGTGCGCAACGAGATGCACGAAGCGATCTCCTCCGGCGAGGCCATTCCCAGCCTGGCCTTGTCAATCGCCTCGCTGAAAGGCGCAGAGGATTTTCGCGACGAGCTGTTCACCGCCGTGGAGCAGTTCCGCGACCACACCATCGGCGGACAGGCCGGCGAGTACCATGAGCATCTCGATGAATTGAGCTTCCTGATCCTCAACGGTGGTGCGGCAATGACCGAGGAGCAGCTCGCAGCGGCGATCGACGATTACATCGCCTCCAATCCCGACTGGGAAACGGAATTCGAGGCGCTGCAGGAGCAGTTGGCCGGCATCGGTGCCGGGCTGCTGAAACAGATAGAACAGCTGCGGGGGCTACCGGACGAAGCGGGCGCGGACCAGCAGTCGCGTATCGAGGCCTTGCTCGAAGATGCCAATGCCCAGTTGGCCGTATCGACTGCCCTCCAGGAGAAACCCGAGCTGGTGTCGGGGGAAGCAGGCGACGCCTTGATCGAGACCTTCAACGAACTGGGTATCACCGAAGACCATCCCTTGGCGGTAAGCCTGGTCGGCGCCTACCTGCGCGAGAACGTGATCCTGCCTGCGGTCTACATCGATCCCAGCGACCCTCAGTCGCTGGAGGAGCCCCAGGCGCGGCTGGACGAGACGCTGCGCGACAATCCCCAGCTCGCCGAGCTGCTGGGCACCACGACCGGCGAACTCGATGCGCTCGCCGACACCTTCACAGCGTTGGTACCCGAATTCACCGATGACTTCGACCCGCAGCGCTACCAGATCGACGTGGCGCGCAATCTCAACAACACCCTGGACAAGACCAACGAGATCTTCCGCGACTCGCCCTACAATCGCGCCTTCCGCGCTTCCGCCCTCTCCATCGTCGGCTCGGGGCTGGCCAATGCCATCGAGACCTACGGCGACGATCCTTCGCTGCGCAACGCCCTGCAAGTATCGATCGAAACAGCACGGGTCGGCGTCGATGGCGCCCAACTGGTCGACGCTCTGTTCACCGGCAGCGAAGGTTCCCGGGCCACGCCTGGCCTCAAGCTGAGCGGCAAATTCGTGCATCTGCTCGGTGCCTCGTTGGCCGGGGCCGATGCCCTGGCTCGCCTGAACGAGGGCGACGTGGTCGGTGCCGGTCTCAACGCGGCGGTGGCGGGCGGGGTCGGCTATGCAGTGTTCGGCAGCTCGACACTGGCAGGTCCAATCGGCTTCGGCATTGCCACCCTGGCCACCCTGGTCCAGTTCGGTCGTGACGCTTACCTGACGGCGCAGCACAACAGTCGCTTCGAGACCCAGACCACGGCGGACTTCCTCGCCCACGCCGGTTTCAGCGAAGAGGCCGCCCAACTGCTGATCGACCAGAGCGGCGATGGGCATAGCGTAGTGCCCCTGCTGATGCGCTATGGCGAACTTCACGGACTCTCGCCCGAGCAGACCGTGGAGTGGATCAACACGATTCCCGAGAGTGAGAACGGAACCGCCATGCTCGCCGCACTGCGCGACAATCTGCACAACACGCTCGACGAGTTCGATGGCGATATCAGCCGGTTCGACGCCCATGCCGAAGGCTTCGAACTTGCCTCGCCTTCATTCGGAGAGTCTCGTAGCGGTTCCCTGACGCCTCGTTCTCAATTCGAACTCGACGCCATCCTGCCTCAGCTCGGCATCGAGTCGCCGCGGGAGTACGCCTAGCACTGCCGAGGGTCACAAGCGAAAACGACGACGCCCGCCTCGAGGAGACGGGCGTCGTGTCGGTGCGGCTTCAGGGCAACAGTATGGTCGAGCCGGTGGTCTGGCGGCCGGCCAGCGCATCCTGGGCCTTGCCGGCATCGGCCAGGGCGAAGCGCTGGCCGATGTCGACCTTGACCTTGCCGCTGCCCAGCATGTCGAACAGGTCGCGGCACATCATTTCCAGCCGTTCGCGGGTGTCGGCATAGCCGTTGAGACTGGGGCGGGTCACGAACAGCGAGCCCTTCTGGTTGAGGATGCCAAGATTGACCCCTTCGACCGGCCCCGAAGCGTTGCCGAAGCTGACCATCAGCGAACGCGGCTTGAGACAATCCAGCGAAGTGATCCAGGTATCCTTGCCCACCGAGTCGTAAACCACGTCGCACATCTCGCCATTGGTGAGCTCACGCACCCGCTCGACCACGTCTTCGCGGGTGTAGTCGATGGTTTCCCAGGCGCCGTTCGCCTTGGCCAGCTTCGCCTTTTCTTCCGAGCTGACGGTCCCGATCAGCTTGACGCCCAGAGCACGGGCCCACTGGCAGGCGATGGAGCCCACCCCACCGGCCGCGGCATGCCACAGGATCGTCTCGCCACCCTTGAGCGGAGCGGTCTGGCGCAGCAGGTACTGCACGGTCAGCCCCTTGAGCATGCTGGCAGCAGCTGTCTCCGCGTCGACACTGTTGGGCAGTACCACCACCTTCTCCGCAGGCAGCACGTGATATTCGGCGTAGGCACCGAGCGGGCCTTGGGCATAGGCGACCCGGTCGCCCTCCTTGAGGTGGCTGACACCCTCGCCCACGGCGTCGACCACCCCGGCGCCCTCGGTACCGAGACCGGACGGAAGCCCAGGGGCCGGATAAAGCCCGGTACGGAAATAGATGTCGATGAAATTGAGGCCAATCGCCTCGTTGCGGACACGAACCTCGCCAGAGGCAGGATCGGCCGGCGTCACGTCGACGAGTTCAAGAACCTCGGAACCGCCGGTACGAGCAAACTGGATTCGCTTGGCCATGTCACTTTCCTTCGTTCGCTAACTGAGTGTGCTTCATCCAACCTTCCCCGCTCCACCCGGTCAAGCCCTCTCCTCATCGAACGGGCGGCACTCAGCCGGGAAACGCCGCCAGCCGTTCGACGAAGCGGCCCTTCTCCTGCTCGAAAAAGTGCGGATCGTGCTTGAAACGACGCAGCACGGCATCGTCATCGAAGCTCAGCGCCGGCTCCAGTTCACTCACGCCTCGAGCCGGATGGTGAGAAGAGAGCCCAACGCGTCGACCGCCGGGGATCGCAAACCAGCGCTCGATACCGCAACGGCGGAAGAACGCCTCTTCGTCCTGATCCGCTGCGTCGACCCGAAGAGGGGCTTTCTGGGCCAGCTCGCGAATCAGCCGTCGCAGGCTCTCACGGTCGCCGCCAGGCGAAGCATGCAACCACAAGGTCATGCCCGCACCCGACGCATCGAGCGTCAATAGGGCCAATGCTCCGGGCCTGCCCTGGTCGTCCACCAGCGCCCACAAACGCGCGGCCTCATGAGCGAAGAGCAACTGTCGCGTGCCGGTGAACGTGACCAACGGCGATAGCCCCGCTTCCCTTCCATAAATATCGGCGCACAGGCGTGCGAGCCAAGCATCGCGCTGCTCGTCACACTCGGGGGTCATCACCTTCATGCCTTGCCTCGTTGCATCGTCAAAGGCTGCAAGCCTAGCATAGTCGCGGTCGATTCCATGCGCGTCACACGCTCGAGTCGCCATTCCGTCACCCTCATCGTTTAGCCTGCCACGACCTTCATGCGGAGCCCCGACATGCCAAAGCACCCCGATATCGCCTTGCCCCGCTTGATCGCTCATCGCGGGCTCTCCGCCCATGCTCCGGAAAATACCCTCATTGCGGTGAGAGCCGCCCATGAAGCCGGCTTTCAGTGGGTAGAGCTCGACGTACAACTGCTCGGCGATGGCACTCCGGTGATCTGGCACGACGCTACGCTCAAGCGCTGTTCCGACGGCCATGGCCGGCTGGCCACGCTGGATCTCGCCGCGGTGCGCAAGCTCGATGTCGGCGGCTGGTTCGGCGACGGTTTCCGCGGCGAGCACATGGCCACCTTGAGCGACATGCTCGAACTGCTGGTGGAACTGGACATGGGCGTCAACATGGAGCTCAAGGTCACTAGCCGGCGCAGTGGCACCGAGCTGGCCGAAGTGGTCGTGCCTCGCCTGCTCAAGGCCTTGCCGCCGGAGCGGCTGATTCTCTCCTCTTTCGATCAGCCCGCCCTGCATCATGCGCGCTCGCTGGCCGACGCCTCGCTGCTGCCCATCGGTGTGTTGACCGAGAGCGTGCCGGAAAAGTGGCGCTCACGCTGCGAGGCGCTCGATGCCTACAGCATTCATACCGACTGGACCCGGCTCACCGCGCGCCGCGCTCGTGAGATCAAGGATGCTGGCTACCGGTTGCTGTGCTACACGCCCAACGATCCGGCCGCCTTCGCCAACCGCTGGTCGTGGGGGTGGACAGCGCCATCAGCGACGACCCGGCCCTATTCGTCGACATCGCCCCGCCGCCCGCCATTACCCCGGCCTGAGCGCCGGCAGACGACTCACTCAGCAAACACGCCCAGCCGCCGGCGGCACGACAGCGCCTTGAGCAGGCGCAGCCCTGCAACGCTGTTGCCGTGCTCGTTCAGTGCTGGGCCGATACAGCCGACACCCAGTCGGCCAGGAGCCACGGCCAGGATGGCGCCGGATATTCCACTCTTCGAGGGCATGCCCACTTCCACGGCGTACCTGCCCGACTGGTCATACATGCCGGTGGTCAGCATCAGGGTGAGCACGATACGCACCGTTTCTTCGCTGATCCGCCTCTCGCCACTCTCGGGGTCCTTACCGCCATTGGCGAGTACCGCGGCGATCCGGGCCAGGTCCCGGCAATTCATCTCGATGGAGGTCTGCTTGAGATAGGGCACCAGCAGGTCCTCTTCGCTGCCTTGCACCACGTCGTGGTTGCGCATGTAGTAGAACAGCGCCCGGTTGAGATCCTTGTCCTCGGCCTCGAACATCTCGCGGTTGTAGTCCAGCCCGGGGTTGCCACAGAGGCGGCGAAAGAAATCCAGCAAACGGCCGAACCGCTCCTCGCCGTCGCGAGCGCGGACCATGGCGGTCGCCACGATGGCACCGGCATTGATCATGGGGTTGGCAGGAACGCCCAGCTCTCCTTCTTCCAGGGTCGCGATGGAGTGATAAGGGTCGCCGGAGGGTTCCATGCCAACCCTCTCGAACAATGCCTCGGCCCCCACGTCCTCCAGGGCCAGGGCGAGCACCACCGCCTTGGAGACACTCTCCAGGGGAAACGGCCGTTCGGCATCGCCTGCCTGAGCCAGTTGTCCTTCCGCCCCCACGATGGCAATGCCGACCCTCTCTTTACCCGACTCGCCGATTCGCTCCGTGAAGGGGGTCATCCCGCTCTCGTGATGGACACGACATTCACACTCCACCACCTCTTCGAGGTCCGCCGTCATCGCTCCGTCGATACGCTCCATCCATGCCTCCCTTCGCTATCCTGAACGGCTCGGGGTACCTATCGAGCATAGCCATTCGAACATAGCCATCACGCAACAATGGCTAAACTGACCTAGGGTATGGGGGCAAATTGTCACTGCCTTGGCCTTTCAGGCTAGCCGCCCCCCAGGAGGAGAGGCAATTTTCGGGAGAAGAAGCAATGGAACTGCTCGATAGAATCGCAGACTATCTAATCGACAACGAATTGAAGCTTGCCACCGCCGAGTCCTGTACCGCTGGGCTGATCGTGTCCGAGCTGGCCCGGGTGCCTGGCAGCGGCCAGAGCATCGACTGCGGCCTTGGCGTCTATTCGCCACAATCGAAGTATCGTTACCTCGGGGTCAGCTTCGACACCATCGATCGATATGGACTGACCAGCGAGGCCGTGGCCTGCGAAATGGCCAGTGGAGCACTGAACAACAACGATGCCGACGTGGCCCTGGCCAACACCGGCATCGCCGGTCCCAACCCCGGCGACGACGACACCCCATCGGCACGGTCTGCTTCGCCTGGGCCTTCCGCGAGAATGGCCGGCACCACCATTTCAGCGAAACCCGCCGCTTCGACGGCACGCGTAATGAAGTGCGCCTGGCCGCGGCCCACTACGCGCTGGAACGACTGCCTTACTATCACCGGCTATGCACCGACGCCGAATCGATAAGGGGCGAAGAAGAGCGCCGTTCACGCCAGGCCGAGCAGAGATCTATCGGCGTGCAGCTGCGGTCCAGAACGAACGTCGACGCCCGGCATGAGCTCGAGCGACGCCGCGACTTTCTCTGCAAGGTCATGCGGGAGAGTGGACAGCACACCCTGGTGCTGGGCATCAGCGGCGGTGTCGACTCCACCGTCGCGGGGCGCCTGGCGCAGCTCGCCGTGGAGCAGCTGCGCGAGGAAGGTGAACAGGCCAGGTTCGTCGCCATGCGGCTGCCTTACGGCGTGCAACAGGATGCCGAGGACGCCGAGCGGGCGCTGGCCTTCATCCAGCCCGACGAAGTGCTGGAAGTGAACATCCAGGCCGGCAGCGATGCCCTGCTGGAAGCACTGGAGAGCGGCGGGTTGGCATTCACGGATGCCCATCAGCGCGATTTCGTGCTGGGCAACATCAAGGCGCGCCAGCGCATGGTGGCCCAGTACGCCGTGGCCGGCGCGCGCGGCGGACTGGTCATCGGCACCGACCAGGCCGCCGAGGCACTGATGGGCTTCTTCACCAAGTATGGTGACGGCGCCTGCGATGTCGCCCCCTCACCGGCCTGACCAAGCGCCAAGTGCGCCTGCTGGGCCAGCAGCTCGGCGCCCCCGAAACGCTGGTGAACAAGGCGCCTACCGCCGACCTCGAGTCGCTGGCACCGCAGAAGCTCGACGAGGTGGCCCTCGGCGTCAGCTACGACGAGATCGACGCCTTCCTGGAAAACCGGGACGTCTCCCGCCCCGCCTTCGATACCATCGTGATCACCTACCGGCGCACCGAGCACAAGCGCCAATTGCCGCTCACGCCGGACACCGCGAGCTGACGACGAGGCGCGGGCCGACACCGGCATGTCGGCCCGCGCGGCAGCCGACCGCTCCGCTCACGTTCACGCTCACACCCCAGCAGGCACTCGATGGCGGCCATGTCCAGGTTCGCTTCCAGGCAGTCGGCCAGTCGATCGAGTTCCTGCTGGCGATGGTCCTGATAGTCCACCGCGCTTCCCTGCGCCTCGAGCCCGCAACGGGCAAGCAGCGCCGTGCACGCCTCGGGCCGGTCGAACAGCCCGTGCAGGTAGGTGCCCATGACCTGGCCATCTGCGCTTTCGGCACCGTCCGGCCGGCCTTGCAGCTCTAGTAGCGGCCGCGCCAGGGCAGACCCCTCGCTCACCCCGTTGTGGATCTCGTAGCCGGCGATCGGCACCCCTTCGCGAAGCAAGCGCCCACTCACGTTGCGCAGCTGCTTGCCCGCTACCATGCGCGTCTCGAACTCGAGCAGTCCGAGCCCGGGGGTCGAGCCCGCCGGCCCCTCCAGCCCCTCCGGGTCGTGCACCGCCCGGCCCAGCATCTGCAGGCCGCCGCAGATACCGAGCACCCGGCCGCCGTAGCGCAGATGGCGCTGTATCGCTTCTTCCCAGCCCTGGGCGCGCAGCCATTCGAGATCGCTACGGGTACTCTTGCTGCCGGGCAGGACGATCAGATCCGCCGGCGGGATCTCCCGGCCTGGCCCTATCTGGTTAGGCCCGACGAAGGTCAAGTCGACCTGCGGATGCAGGCGCAGCGGGTCGAAGTCGTTGTGGTTGCTGATGCGCGGCAGCGCCGGTACCACAACCTTGAGCGTGGCCCCCGGCCCCACCCGCCCGCTGCGGCCGATGCTGTCCTCGGCATCGAGCAGCAGGCCCTGCAGATAGGGCAGCGTGCCGAATACCGGCTTGCCGGTGCGCTCGGTGAGCCAGTCGAGCCCCGGTTCGAGCAGAGCGATGTCGCCGCGAAAGCGGTTGACGATGAAGCCACGGGTACGTGAGCGCTCGCTCACGCTGAGCAGCTCTAGGGTGCCGACCAGCTGGGCGAAGACACCGCCGCGGTCGATATCGCCGACCAGCACCACCGGGCAGTCGACCATCTCGGCGAAGCCCATGTTGGCGATGTCGTTGGCGCGCAGGTTGATCTCGGCCGGGCTGCCCGCCCCCTCGGCGACGATCACGTCGAAGCGCGACGACAACGCCTGCCACGCCGCCAGCACGCTCTCCCGCGCGGTGCGCTTGTAGGCGTGGTAATCCAGCGCGTCCATGTGGCCGTGGACCCGCCCGCGCAGGATCACCTGGGCGCCGCGGTCGCTCTCGGGCTTGAGCAGCACCGGGTTCATGTCGCTATGCGGCTCGACGCCTGCCGCCAGCGCCTGCAGCGCCGTGGAGCGGCCGATCTCGCCGCCATCCACTGTCACCGCGCTGTTGAGCGCCATGTTCTGCGGCTTGAACGGCGCCACCGATACCCCGCGCCGCGCCAGCACCCGGCACAACCCGGCCACCACCGTGCTCTTGCCGGCATCCGAAGTGGTGCCCTGGATCATTAGGGTTGGCATGGTCTGGCCACCTCTTGCAGTGCCTCGTGAAGCGCCTCGTCCGCCAGCGCCTGCCTCCAGCCGTTGCCATGCACCAGCTCGGTGAGCGGCAGGCGCTGGCGCCACCCGGAGCGGGCCAGCTCGGGCTGCTGCAGAAACTCGCTGACGTAGCCCAGACACAGGTACGCCAAGGGGTAGACCTGTTCTGGCAGGTCGAGGATCGTCGCCAGCTCTTGCTGATCGAGAATGCTGACCCAGCCCACGCCGATGCCCTCGGCGCGGGCCGCCAGCCACAGGTTCTGCACTGCCAGGCAGGTGCTGAACAGGTCCGTGTCGACGATGCTGGTGCGCCCCAGTACCGGGCCGTCGCCACGGCTCCGGTCGCAGGTGATGCAGAGGTTGAGCGGACTCTCAAGGATGCCTTCGAGCTTGAGGCGGCGGTACGCCTGCTGCCGCTCAGCGGAAAACTGCTGCGCTCCCCGCTCGTTCTCCCGCAGGAACAGCCGATGCACCCGGCGGCGCACCTCCCGGCTGTCGATCACCAGGAAGTCCCAGGGCTGCATGAAGCCCACCGACGGCGCATGGTGCGCGGCGTCCAGCAGCCGGGCCAGCACCTCGGGCGGCACGGGATCCGGCAGGAACTGGGCGCGCACGTCGCGGCGCTCGTGAATCGCGCGGTAGAGTCCCTCCCGCTGTGGCGGGGGAAAAGCGTGATCGGCTCGCCCGCTGTGTTCTGCCATGCGGCTCTCCAAAAAAGTCATGAGGGAACGAGTCGGCAGGATGACTGCCAGCGAAAAGCTGATAATGCGTGAGCTCGGCAGGATGAGCGCCGGGGACAAGTCTAAGCGAGGGTCTTTTGCCATGGATGGCAAAAGTAGCGCCCAGGGATGGGTTCACAGCGCCCTCGCGATGGCTTGTCGCCGGAGAAGCTCATCATCCCCTCCAGCCGAATCATCAGCTAGAGTTCAATGCCCTTCTGCGCCTTGATCCCCTGCTCCTTGAAGGCGTGCTTGACCACCTTCATTTCGGTGACGGTGTCGGCCAGCTCGATCAGCGCCTCGGGGGCGTGCCGGCCGGTAACGACCACGTGCTGCATGGGCGGGCGGGCCTGCAGGTCGTCGAGTACGCGATCGAGCTCCAGGTAACCGTGGCGCAGCGCGATGTTGAGCTCGTCGAGCAGCACCAGATCGACCGCGGGATCCTCGAGCATGCCGCGCGCCACCTCCCAGGCTGCCTCGGCGGCTTGCACGTCCTTGTCGCGATCCTGGGTATCCCAGGTGTAGCCCTCACCCATCACGTGGTAGTCGACGTTCGACTGCTGGCGGAAGAAGGCCTCCTCGCCGGTCTGGAACTTGCCCTTGATGAACTGCACCACGCCCACCTTCATGCCGTGGCCCAAGGCGCGAGCCAGCATGCCGAAGCCGGAGCTGCTCTTGCCCTTGCCGGGGCCGGTGAGCACCAGCAGCACGCCCTGCTCCTTGTCGGCGCGGGCAATGCGCTCATGCATGATCTTCTGCTTGTGGGCCATGCGCTCGGCATGGCGCTGGGGGTCGACCGTCTTCATTGCACTCTCCTTAATTACACTCGCCGCAACAGGTAGACGTCCATGATCCAGCCGTGCCGTTCACGCAGGGCGGCACGCCGTTCGAGGATCGTCGCGGCCACGTCCACCAGCGGGCCGTCGATCAGGCACTGCTTGTCCATGCCCAGATAGGCCCCCCACCAGATAGTGAGGCCTTCCTGAGGCAGCGCCTGGAAGGCACCGCCGCTGTCGAGCATCACCGCCACGCTCTCGGCGTCACTGGGCCAGCCGCGCTCCCGCAGTCGCCGGCCCGTGGTGATCAACACCGGTTCGGCCAGCGCATTCAGGGGGATGCGGTGGGCAGCGGTGAGTGCCTGCAGGCTGGTGATGCCGGGCTCCACGCGTATTTCGAGCGCTTGCCCCTTGCCACCTAGACGCTCGGCAATACGCAAGCTGCTGTCGTAGAGCGAGGGATCGCCCCAGATCAGCATACCGACCCGCCCGCCCCGGGGCAGGTGCGTTGCCATCAGGTCCGCCCACACCTCGGCAATGGCGTCGTGCCAGTCGTCCACCGCGCCCAGATAGTCGGTGCGGGCATCGCGGTGCGGCAGATCGAACTCCACGACCCGGGTGCGGGATGACGCCTCGAGCAGATCGCGACACAGCAACCGGCGCAGGTCGATCAGGTCCGACTTGGTTTCCCCCTTGCGCGGCAGCAGGATCAGGTCCGCCTGGTTGAGCGCCCGCACCGCGGCCAGGGTGACATGCTCGGGTTGCCGGTGCCGATGCCGATCAGCGAGAGGTGGATCATCGCTCACTCCTCTTATCGACCCTCTCGCCGGCGGCGAAGGGCGAGTCCGCCGACTGCGGCCGAAAGCGGCGGTCGTAGCCAACCGCATACAGGCAGCTCTCGGCAAAATCCTCGCTCTCCAGCACCGGCCCCACCAGGATCAGCGCGGTGCGCTGCAAGGCGTCGTCGACCAGGGTTTCCACCGTCGCCAGGCGCCCCCGCACCACCCGCTCGTTGGGCCAGCTGGCCCGCCAGACGATGGCCACCGGGCACTCGGCGCCATAGTAGGGCAGCAGCTCGGCGACGACCTGGGACAGGTTGTGGATGGAGAGGTGGATCGCCAGGGTGGTGCCGCTGCTGGCGAAGTTGGCCAGGGTCTCGCCCGCCGGCATGGCGCTGGCGCGCCCCGGGGTGCGGGTCAGCACCAGCGATTGCGCCACCCCCGGCAGGGTCAGCTCCTGGCCCAGGCTGGCAGCCGCCGCAGCGAAGGCCGGCACGCCCGGGGTGATGGTGTAGGGAATCGCCAACTCGCGCAGGCGGCGCAGTTGCTCGCCCAGGGCCGACCATATCGACAGGTCGCCGGAGTGCAGCCGGGCCACGTCATGACCGGCAGCATGGGCGGCGCGCATCTCGGCGACGATCTCGTCGAGGGAGAGCGGCGCGGTATTGACGATACGGGCGCCCTCCGGGCAGTGGGCCAGGATCTGCTCGGGCACCAGCGAGCCCGCGTAGAGGCATACGGGAGACGATGCGATGAGATCCCGGCCCCGCAGCGTCAGCAGGTCCGGCGCCCCGGGGCCGGCACCGATGAAGTGTATGGTCATGTCGACTCTCCTGGCGGCAGTGACGCTCGGGCCAGCGCCGCAGTGGCCATGCGATCCGCAGAAACCAGCCGGGGCGCGAGCAGGGTCGCCCCCGGCCCCGCCGCCAGCAGGGCGATGGCCTCGGCGACGCTGCCCGTGCCCCGGGCCGTCAGGCTATGGCGGGAGTGCGTGAGGGTAGCGACCGATGGCAGCGTTTCGTCTTCCACGCAGATCACAGCAAGGCCCCTCGCGCGTCCCAGCGCCTGCACTAGCGCCTGCTTGGACGCTGCCGCCGCCAGGCGGTCGACGGGGCCATAGCGCGCCTCCAGCTGTGCCAGCAGGTCGGCCAGCGAGGCCAGCGGTGCCGCGCGGCGAAAGCCGAAGCCGACCACGCGCATGTCGTTCGATGCCGCCGTCATCGGGTCACCCGCCACTGCACGATGGGGTAGCTGGCCTTCCAGCCGCGACGGTTGCCGAGGGGAGCGGCGCTGGACAGCTCGATGCGCAGCAGCTCGCCGCCGGCCCGCCGCTGCCACTCGGCCAGCAGGGCCTCGGACTCCAGGGTCACTGCGTTGGCGACCAGGCGCACCCCGGGCGGCAGGCGCCGCCACAGCGCCTCCAGCAAGGTGTCCGATAGTCCACCGCCGATAAAGACCGCCTCGGGCGCTGGTGCGTCTGCCAGGGCACCCCTTCCAACATCGCCACGGCATCGCCTTCCACCACCTCGAGCCAGTCGACGCCGAGGTTGTCGGCATTACGCCGCGCCCGCGCCGCCCGCTCGGCGTGGAACTCGAAAGCCACCGCCTGGTTCTCTGGATGAACCAGCAGCCACTCGATGGCGATCGAGCCCGAGCCTGTGCCGATGTCCCACAGCCGCTCCCCCGCTACCGGGGCCAGGGCGGCCAGGGTCATGGCGCGCACGGCCTGCTTGGTGATCTGGCCATCGTGCTCGAACAGCGCGTCCGGCAGGCCGGGCGTCAGCGGCAAGGCCGGCCCCTCACCGGCCACCTCAAGCCCCACCGCCACCGGGTGGGCGATATCGCCGGGCAGGGCGGCATCCGCCCGTATACAGCGAATGCGCTCGTCGTCTCCGCCCAGCGCTTCCAGCACGTGAAGCCGCGACCCACCGAAGCCGAAGCGCACCAACAGGCAGGCCAGTTCATGGACGGCGTTCCCGTCCCGCAGCAGTACCAATAAGCGTCGGTTCGGCTGCAGGTAGGGCCGGATGCGCGTCAGCGGCTTGGCGTGCAGGCCGAGGCAGGTACACGCTTCCAGCGGCCAGCCCAGGCGCCCTGCCGCCAGGCTGAAGGTGGAAGGGGCTGGCAGGGCCCGCCACTCCGCAGCGGGCAGATGGCGCGCCAGCGTGGACCCGGCGCCGAACCAGAAGGGATCGCCGGAGACCAGCATGACCACCCGCCGGCCCCGCTCGGCCAGCAGTCGAGGAATGCCCTCGGCGAAGGGCACCGGCCACTCCCGCACCTCGGCGGACAGCGGCGGCAGCAGGCGTAGATGGCGCCGGGCGCCGAACACCAGCTCGGCGGCCTCCAGCGCCTCGCGGCTTGCCGCGGTCAGCCCTTCTGTGCCACCTTCCCCCAGCCGAGCAGGGTCAGCCAGGGAGCGTCGTCAAGGTCCGTCATATGAAAATCCTGATTCTAGGGGAACCACTGAGGCCAGTGCCCTGGCGACCGCGCTGGCCGAGCGCGAGGTCCCGGCCCTGTTCAGTTATGCCGGGCGAGTGAGCACTCCCAAGCCACAGCCGCTGCCCACCCGGGTCGGCGGGTTCGGCGGCGTGGCGGGCCTGGCCGCCTTCCTGACGGAGCAGCGCATTACCCATCTGGTCGATGCCACCCACCCCTTCGCCGAGCGGATGAGCCGTAACGCCGTGGCCGCGGCAAGCCACAGCGGCATTCCGCTGATCGCCCTGACCCGCTCGCCCTGGGTGCCCCAGGCCGGGGACCGCTGGGAGCCGGTCGCCAGCGTCGAAGCAGCGGTGAGCGCCCTGGCCGGCCCGGCCGAGCGTATCCTGCTGGCCATCGGGCGCCAGCAGCTCGCCGCCTTCGCGGCGCAGCCCCAGCACCACTATCTGCTGCGCCTGGTCGACGCCCCCGAGACGCCACCGCCCCTGCCCCGCCACCGCATCGTCCTCGACCGCGGCCCCTTCACGCTGGACGGTGACCTGGCACTGCTGCGCGAGCACGGCATCCAGCGCGTCGTGTGCAAGAACGCCGGCGGCACCGGCGCCATCGCCAAGCTCGACGCCGCTCGCCGGCTGGGCGTACCGGTGGTGATGATCGAGCGGCCAGTGCCGCCGCCCCGGCGCGAGGCGCATTCGGTCGATGCGGTGTTGGCCTGGCTGCATCACGGCTCGGCTCCTGAGTCAGGCCTTGAGTCAGGCCCCAGGGCCGAGCGCGGGGTATAGACCCACGGCACGCCCTCGCGCCGGATTAGGCGCGTCTGGTTGGAGCCCACCATCACCAGGGTGCGCATATCGGCCATCTCCGCCGTGGCCTCGCCCAGGGTGGAGACGCTGAGCGACTCTTCCGGCGTGGAGACGGCCCGGGCGAACATGATCGGGCGCTCCGCCCCGCAGGCCTCGCGCAGCACCTCGAGAGTGCGGACGAAGCCCTCCGGCCGGGCGCGGGAGCGCGGGTTGTAGAAGGCCATGGCGAAATCGGCCTCGGCGGCCAATCGCAGACGCCTTTCCACCAGCCCCCAGGGCTTGAGGTTGTCGGAGAGGTTGATGCAGCAGAAGTCGTGGCCCAGCGGTGCCCCAGGCGTGCACTGGCGGCCAGCATGGCGGAGATGCCCGGCAGCACCTGGATGTCCAGCTCGCGCCACTCGGGCTCGCCGGCCTCGAGCGCCTCGAACAGCGCCGCGGCCATGGCGAACACCCCGGGGTCTCCCGAGGAGACCACCACCACCCGCTGCCCCTCGGCGGCCAGCCGCAGCGCCTGCTCCGCGCGGCGGAGCTCCTCGCGGTTGTCCGAGCCGTGGCGCGTAAGTCCCGGCCGCGGCGCCACCCGTTCGACGTAGGGCACGTAGCCCACCACGTCGGTGGCCTCGTTCAGGGCGGCGGAGACTTCCGGGGTGATCAGCGCAGCATCGCCCGGACCGAGGCCGACCACCTTCAGCCACCCTTCCTTCCCCCACTCAGGATCTCTCATGGCCGCCTCCCGTTGCCATGGATCACCACGATGGAGAAGTAGGGCACGCTGTCGCCGACCTCGCGGAACGGCCGTATCCGCTGCTGCGGCATGGCGGCGTACTCGATCAGCCAGGCCTCCTGCTCCCGGCCGGCCTCGGCCAGCGCGCGCTGCAGCTTGGCCAGGTTGCGGCCGATCTTCATCACCACCAGGGCATCGGTCCGCGCGATGTGCTCGACCAGCGTCGCTTCGGGCAGGGTGCCCATCAGCACGGTCATGATGTCGTCGCCCCAGGTCACCGGCTGCCCGGTGGCGGTCCAGGCGGCGGACATGCCGGTGATGCCGGGCACCACTTCCACCGGCACCCGACCCTGCAGGCGGGTATAGAGGTGCATGAAGGAGCCGTAGAAGAACGGATCGCCCTCGCACAGCACCACTGCATCGCACCCGGCCTCGGCGATCTCGCGGAGCTGCGCGACGCTGTTCTCGTAGAAGGCCGCCAGCAATTCGTTGTAGAGCGGGTCGTCGAAGGGGATTTCGGTGGTGACCGGATACTCCAGCGGAATCTCGATCGCGTCGGGCGCCAGCAGGCCCTCGACGATGCTGCGGGCATGGCCGCGGCGCCCCTTCTTGCGGAAATAGGCGACGTGGGTGGCCCCGCGAATCAGCCGGTCGGCGCGCACGCTCATCAGGTCCTGGCTGCCGGGGCCGAGGCCGACGCCATGGATGGTGCCCGGTGTGATGGTTGCTTGGCTCATTCGCTGCGATCCGCCATGGCATTGAGGGCGGCCACCGTCACCGCGCTGCCGCCGAGGCGGCCTTCGACGATCACGCAGGGAGCCGCGGCGCTCTCCCACAGGGCCTGCTTGGATTCGGCGGCCCCCACGAAGCCCACCGGACAGCCGATGATCGCCGCCGGACGCGGGCACGCCGGGTCTTCCAGCATGTTGAGCAGGTGGAACAGCGCGGTGGGCGCATTGCCGATCGCCACCACCGCCCCGTCGAGATGGGGCCGCCACAGCTCCAGCGCCGCCGCCGAGCGGGTGGTGTCCAGCTCCCGGGCCAGCTCGGGCACGCACTCGTCGTGCAGGGTGCAGATGACGGCGTTGTCCGCCGGCAGGCGCTTGCGAGTGATGCCCTCGGAGACCATGCGTGCATCGCACAGGATGGGAGCGCCCTGCTCCAGCGCCGTCCGGGCCCGGTTCACCGCATCGCCGCGGAAATGGATATGCGCGGCGAGTTCCACCAGCCCGGCGGCATGGATCATGCGCACCGCCACCGGCTCCTCCTCCGGCGCGAAGCGCGCCAACTCGGCCTCGCGCCGGATGATGGAAAAGGACTCCCGGTAGATGGCCGGGCCGTCCGTTTCATAGACGTGAGGCATTCATTCTCTCCAGATTCACCATCAGTGTTCTTGTCCACCGGGAGCTTTGGTCCCCGGCGCTCATCTAGCCCACCGCCTTGAAATCGTTTCCAGCGCCTCGGATTCATCCAGGCCGGTGGCCACCGGCGTCCCATCGGCGCGACCGCCGACGATCAGGTCGAAGCGTCCCTCCCGGCCGGTCAGGCAGAGGTCCGTCGGCGCCTGGCAGGCGCAGCCCTTGACGCAGCCGGACAGGTGCACGCTGCGCGATCCCTGGCCGTCCAGCCGTTCGGTCAATTCCTGAGCCAGGCCCAGGGTCGCCACGCTGGCCTGCTCGCAGTAGGGCGCGCCCGGACAGGCCTGCATGGCCAGGCGCGGATCGCTCTCGCTCTCCAGCAGCCCCGGCGGCGAAGACGCCCCGACGGGAAAGCCCTCTACCAGCAGCCGCCGCCAGGGGGTGAGCCGCACGGCGCCGACCGAATCCGACGAGGCTGACGCCGCCACGACTGACTCCGCCACGATCAGGGCCCGCAGCGTCGCCGCCGGTGCCCGCCCGAACGGCAGGCCCAGCACCCGGCCCCAGGCGTGCTGTCCCAGGGCCGGCACGCAACCGGCGGCGGCAGGCCGCTGCGTAGCAGGCGCCCAGGGCGGCAGCGGCGCCGGGTGCCGACGCATGCGGCCGGCGTCGATCCCGCCGCTGTCGACGAACCAGTGCAGCAGGCAAATCAGCAGCTCGACGGCGGCCGCGGGCGAGTCCACCGGGGTGCCCTTTTCCCGCCCGTCGGCACGGACGAGCAAGGCGCCCGAAGACTGCGCCGGCAAGCCCCCTTCCAAGCCCCTTTCCAAGCCCCCTTCCAGCGAGCGTTCGATACGGAAATCCGCCGAGACTTCGCCCAGCAGCGGCACGGCGCCGGCATCGATGGCCACGCCCATCTTGGCCGGCAGTGCCGGCAGCGCATCGAGCCGGGCTTCCAAGCGTCGCGCCACCTCATGGGTGGCGTCGCCCGGCTGCCAGTCGGGCGCCAGCAACAGCGGCAGCCGACGCTCCTCCTGCGGGTCTGCCGCCACCAGGCCGTGCTCGACGAGAAAGGTCATCAGCCCGGGCCAGCTGGCGTCGGATACGCCGCGCAGCTGCAGGTTGGCCCGATTGGTGAGTTCGATCAGGCCGCTGCCGAAGGTCTCGGCCGCCTCGCACAGGGCCAGCATCTGGTGCCGGGTGAGCCGCCCCAGCGGGGGGCGCACGCGCACCAGTAGCCCATCGCCGGAAGCCATGGGGCGCCAGGCGCCGGGACACCAGCCCTTGATGCGCGGCGCGCCCGCCGGCCGATTCGCCTGGTTCGTCATGGCGCCGCCACCTCCCGGGTTTCGTCGATCTCCAGCAGCAGGTCCTGCAGGGCCGGGCCCTGTTCGCCGGGCTCCCGCCACAGGCCGCGCTGGATGGCCTCGAGCAGGCGCTCGGCCATCTCCTCCATGGCCGCCGGATTGTGCTTGCGCAGGAACGCCTGGTTCTCGTCATCCAACACCAGCGCCTGGCTGACCTGGGCATACTGGTAGTCGGCCACCAAGTCGGTGGTGGCGTCGTAGGCGAACAGGTAGTCCACCGTTGCCGCCATCTCCGCAGCCCCCTTGTAGCCGTGTTCGCGCATGGCCTCGATCCACTTGGGGTTGAGCACCCGGGAGCGGATCACCCGGGCCAGTTCCTGCTCGAGGCTGCGCATGCGCGGTCGCGCCGGATTGGCATGATCGGCGTGATAGATGCTCGGTGCCTGGCCGCTGAGGGCGCGGCTGGCGTTGGCCATGCCGCCCTGGAAGGCGTAGTAGCCGTTGGAGTCGAGGATGTCGTGCTCGCGGTTGTCCTGGTTGTGCATCACCGCCTCCAGCCCTTCGAGTTGGTGCTCGAAGGCCGCCCGGGCCGCCACCCCCGACTCGGGAAACTGGCCGTAGGCGTAGGCTCCGCTCGCCAGGTAGGCGTCGGCCAGGTCATCGGCGTGCCGCCAGGCGCGCTCGTCGAGCAGCCGGTTGAGGCCGGTGCCGTACTCGCCGGGCCGGCTGCCGAAGACCCGATAGCCGGCCTCCCGCGCCGCCTGCTCAGGGGAGCGGCCCTGCGCCTCGAGCTCCTGCCGGCGCGCCATGACCGCCGCACGGATGGTGTTGGCCTCCCCCGGCTCCTGGTACTCGGCCACCGCCCGTACCGCCCGGTCGAACAGGCGGATGACGTTGGCGAAGGCGTCGCGGAAGAAGCCGGAGACCCGCAGGGTGACGTCCACCCGCGGCCGCCCCAACAGCATGGCGGGAATCACCTCGACGTCGATCACCCGCCGCGAGCCCAGCGACCACACCGGCCGCACGCCCATCAGGGCGAAAGCCTGGGCGATGTCGTCGCCGCCGGTGCGCATGGTGGCGGTGCCCCAGATCGACAGGCCCAGCCGCCGCGGATAGTCGCCGTGATCCTGCAGGTAGCGCTCGACGAAGGCCCGGGCCGAGACCTCGCCCAGCGACCAGGCGGCCGGCGACGGAATCGAGCGGTTGTCGACGCTGAAGAAGTTGCGCCCGGTGGGCAGCACGTCCAGACGCCCGCGACTGGGCGCACCGCTCGGCCCGGGCGGAACGAAACGCCCCGCGAGGCCGGCCAGCAGCGACTGGATCTCCATCTCGACGCCGCGCTGCATGGCCGCCCAGAGCCCGCTGCGCACATGGCGCAACTGCTCGGCGGTGGCCGGATAGTCATGGGCCAGGCTGGCCAGGCAGCCCTCCGCCACGACGTGCGTCTCCACCAGGCGGTGGGCGAGCCGCTCCAGGCGCTCGCGGGTATCGGCAGCGCTGCGCCAGGGGGAATCATCCAGCTCGGCCAGCGCCGCCGGCCGCGGGCCGTGCCAGGGCTCGGCCCCGGCCGCCAGGGGGTCGAATGCCGGCGGCAACCCCAGGTCGGCGGCCAGGTTGTGCAACAGGCCGCGCTGGGCCGGCTGATCGCCCCGCGGCAGCCGCAGGATGGCGACCAAGGTCCCGGCCAGCTTGTCCCGCGGCGGCAGGCTGCCCAGCACGTGCAGGCCGTGGCGGATCTGCGCCTCCTTGATGTCGCACAGATAGGTGTCCAGCTCGTTGAGCAGGCGCTCGTCATCCACCTCCCCGGCCACCTCCCCGCCTGTTCTGCCCTGCGCCAGTTCGCGGTCGATGCCGGTGTCGCGCAGGTGGACGAGGATGCGCTCGCGCAGCAGGGTCTCGCGTCGCGGATCCATGCCCAGGGCCTGGTAGTACTCGTCGGTCAGCGCCTCGAGTTCGGCCATGGCGCCGTAGAGTTCGGCACGGGCCAGCGGCGGCATCAGGTGATCGACGATCACCGCCTGGCTGCGGCGCTTGGCCTGGGCGCCCTCGCCCGGGTCGTTGACGATGAAGGGATAGAAGTGCGGCAGCGGCCCCAGGGCGACGTCCGGCCAGCACTCGGCGGAGAGCGCCGCGCTCTTGCCCGGCAGCCACTCCAGGTTACCGTGCTTGCCGACGTGGATCAGCGCATCCACCCGGTAGTGCTCGCGCAGCCAGAGATAGAAGGCCAGGTAGCTGTGGGGCGGCACCAGCTCGCTGTCGTGGTAGCTCTGGAGCGGATCGTCACCCAGGTCGCGTAGCGGCTGGATGCCGACGAAGGTTTCGCCCAGGCGAATGCCGGCGATCATCAGCCGGCCCTGGCGATGCTTGGGGTCCTCGCTGGGTGCGCCCCAGCGCCGCCACACCGCCTCCTGCAGGGCCTGCGGCAGGGTCCGGAACCAGGCCAGGTAGTCATCAAGGGCGATGCTCTGCCAGCAGCCGCGCTGGTCCAGCCCGCGGGGGTCGTTGGTCACCCCCGCCTGCAACCGCCGTATCAGGGCATCGCCATCCGCCGGCAGGTCGTCGACCGGATAGCCCGCCGCGGCCAGGGCGCGCAGGATCGCCAGCGTCGAGGCCGGCGTATCGAGGCCGACGCCGTTGCCGATGCGGCCGTCGCGGTTGGGGTAGTTGGCCAGCACCAGCGCCAGACGCTTGTGCCGGTTCGGCGTGCGCTGCAGGTCGCTGAAGCGCCGCGCCAGCCGGGCGACGAAGGCGGCGCGCTCGGGGTGCAGGACGTGGCGGATCACCGGCAGTTGGCAGCGCTCGCTGTAGTGGGCCTCGCTCTTGAAGCCCACCGCCCGGGTCAGGATGCGGCCATCCATCTCCGGCAGTACCACCTGCATGGCCATGTCGCGGCTGCGCAGGCCGCCGGCCTCGGCCTGCCAGTCCTCCTCGGTGCTGCTGGAAAGGATCGCTTGCAGCACCACCGGCCGACCGACGAAGAGCCCCGCGAGGTCCTGGTCGAGCTGCTCTTCCAGCGGCGCCTCGCTCTCGTCGGCATGGCGATTGACCGAGAAGCCGGTGGTGTTGATCACGATGCCGGCCCCGGTCTGCTCGATCAGGTGGTTGACGAAGGCCAGGCAGGCCGGCTCCTTGAGCGAGGCCACCGCCACCGCCAGAGGCGCGAACCCCTGGGCCTCGAGCACCTCGAGCAGGCCATCCAGCACCGCGGTGTTGGCGCCCTGTAGATGGCTGCGATAGAACAGCAGCAGACAGACCGGGCGCGTCCCATCCTGCTGCCTTCGCCACTCGTTGAGTGTCACCGCCGGCTGGCCGTGCGGGGATTGCCGAGCGGGCGTTGCGGGCAAATAGAGCAGCGCCGCGGGCAGCGCCTGAGGCTCGCGCCACGCCAGCGGCAGCCCAAGGCACTCGCTACCGACACAGCGCAGCAGCTGCTCGGCGTTGTCGACCCCACCCTCGCGCAGGTAGCGCCACACCCGATGGGCCGTGGCGACAGGCACGCTGGAGTCCGCCAGCAGGGCGTCGTCCGGGGCGTCGCAGCCCGGCACCAGGATCAGCTGACGGCGCCGGTCGGCAGCGGCCCAGGCCAGTAGGCGATCAAAGCCGTAGCGCCAGTATCCGCTGCCGCCCAGCAGCGAGACGATCACCAGCCGCGCCTGTTCCAGCACCCGGTCCTCGTAGAGGTCGTAGGCGGCCGGCTTGATCAGGTTCATCCAGTTGGCCAGGCGCAGCGAGGGAAATCCCTCGCCGCCCGCCTCGGCCAAGCGCTCCGCCGCCTGGGCCAGGGCCGACAGGCTGCTGTCGGCGGCCGACAGGATGACGATCTCGGCGGGGCTCTGCTGCAGATCGACGATACCCTCGTCGTCGACGAAGCCCCCCGGCTTGGCGGCGAAGAGATGCATCAGGCGCTCGTCGCGATCTCGACGTCCGCCAGGGCGGCGTGCAGCGCCGCGCCATCCAGCCCCTTGCCGATGAAGACGAGCTGGGTGGCGCGCGGCTCGTCCTGCCCCCACAGCCGGTCGAAGTAGCCGTCCAGACGTTCGCCCACGGCCTGGATCACCCGGCGCATGGGCTTGCCGGGAATCGCCGCGAAGCCCTTGGCGCGATAGATCTCGTGATGCTGCAGCAGCTGCTGCAGGCGCGCCGCCAGGGCCTCGCCGTCGACCTCGCCCAGGCGGATCACGCAGGAGTCGAAGTGATCGTGGGCGTGGTCGTGATGGGCGCCCTCGGCGTGGTGGCGATCGTGGTGGTTGTCGATACGGTCGATGCCCTCCTCGCTGGCCGCGCCGATGCCCATCAGCGCCTCCAGTTGGGCGCGGTCCTCGGCCAGCCCCTTGTCGATGAACAGGGTCTTCACCGAGGCCGGCACCCGCTGGGCGACCAGCGCTTCCACCCGAGCCCGTTCGGCCGGGTCGAGCAGGTCGGTCTTGCTGACCAGCACCAGATCCGCCACGCTGAGCTGGTCGTCGAGCAGCTCGCGCAGGCTGGGATCGTGATCGAGGGATTCGTCGGCCCGGCGCTGGGCCTCCACCCTCTCCACGTCGTGGGCGTAGCGGCCGGCGGCCACCGCCGGGCCGTCGACCACGGTGATGATCGCATCCACGGTGCAGTGCTGGCGCACCTCCGGCCAGTTGAACGCCTGCACCAGCGGCTTGGGCAGGGCCAGGCCGCTGGTCTCGATCAGGATATGGTCGATCGTGTCGCGGCGGGCCATCAGCTGTTTCATGACCGGCAGGAACTCCTCCTCCACGGTGCAGCAGATGCAGCCATTGGCCAGCTCATAGATGCCGTTTTCGATCTCGACCGGGGCGCCGCCCGCCTCGTCGCGGCCTTCTTCATTGCCCTCTTCACAGCTCAAGGCACAGCCGCGCAGCAGGCTGGAGTCGATGTCCTGCTCGCCGAACTCGTTGACGATGACGGCGATGCGCTTGCCGGTGACCTGGCGCAGCATGGCGGCCAGTAGGGTGGTCTTGCCGCTGCCCAGGAAGCCGGTCACCACCGTGGCGGGGATCTTGTTCAGGTTCATCCTTGGGACTCCTCGGGGGTAAGGGAATGAGTCTCTAAAGCGCTTGCCGGCTGCCCGCTCGCCATGAGCAGCCGGGCCAGGGCGTCGGGGTTGTCGGGAAAGAACAGATGCAGGTAGCTGGCCGTGAGGCCGCGCTGGCGATAGATCGCCTCGCCCGGCGCGGGGTGGCGCTGACGCCGGCAGAAGGCGATGGGCGCCGGCGTGCCTTCCGCCACCGAGCGGTGATGCGCGTGGCCTCGCACCGGCCCCTCCGGCAGCTCGGCGGTCTGCATGCCCTGGCAGCCGCGGCGGCCGCGCATGGCGCCGTGGCCCGGCAGCAGCCCCAGCAGGGTGTGGGTCTCGCCGTCGATGTCGGTCAGACTCTCCAGGCAGTAGAGCAGGCCGCCGCACTCGGCGAGGATCGGCTTGTCGGCGGCGAAGAAGCGGCGCAGCTCGTCGCGCATCGACGCGTTCGCCGCCAGTTGGGCGGCGTGCAGCTCGGGGTAGCCGCCCGGCAGCCACAGCGCATCGCAGGGGGGCAGGTGGCGGTCGGCCAGGGGCGAGAAGAAGCGCAGAGTCGCCCCCATGCGCTCCAGCAGATCCAGGTTGGCCTGGTAGATGAAGCTGAAGGCCGCGTCCCGGGCCACGCCGATGACCCGTCCCTGCAGCGAGGGCATGGGCGGCTCGGCGGCCTGCCGCGGCGCCTCGAAGGTGACCGGCGGCAGCTGCAGCAGCGCCTCCGCCAGCCCTTCGGCATCCAGCGCCCTGGCGCCGGCCTCGAAGCGCAGCTCCAGCTCGGCGCGGATCTCGTCGGCCTGCACCAGTCCCAGGTGGCGTTCCGGCAGGGTCAGCGCGCCGTCCCGCGCCACCGCGGCCAGCAGCGGAATCTCGGCAGGCAGTGCGGACTCGATCAGCTCACGGTGGCGCTGCGAGGCGCAGGCGTTGGCGATCAGCCCGGCGATGAGGATGTCGTCGCGAAAGCCCGCCAGGCCGGCCACCAGCGCCGCGGCGGTCTGGGCCATGCCCTTGACGTCCATGACGATGACCAGCGGCAGGCCGAACAGGGCGGCCAGGTCGGCGCTGGAGGGCTCGCCGTCGAACAGCCCCATGGCGCCCTCCACCAGGATCAGATCCGCCTCGCAGGCCGCCTCGAAGAAGCGCTGGCGGCAGTAGGTCTCCCCCGCCATCCACAGATCGAGCTGATCCACCGGCCGGCCAGAGGCCTGGGCCAGGATCTGAGGGTCGAGGTAGTCCGGCCCGGTCTTGAACACCCGCACCACCTTGCCGCGGTTGCGCAGCAGCCGGGCCAGCGCCGCGGTCAGCGTGGTCTTGCCCTGGCCCGAGGCCGGTGCGGCGATGAACAGCGCGGGACAGGCTGCGCTCGTCCGCTCGACAGGTTCCTGCATCACGCCTGGCCTCCTGGCCATGAACGGCCCGCCGACAGCGGCAGGCGACAATAGCGGGCGCCGAGCTGCTCGGCGATGGTCTCGCCCCGCCCCCGCCTGACGGCGGCCTGCTCGGTATCGACGACCAGGCAATCGCCCAGCGCCGGCAGGCCGGCCAGGGATTGCCGGGTGCGGCCGTCGGTGATCAGGTAGGTGCGTATTCGCAGGTCGGCCTCCTGCCGCCGCCACTGGCGAATCAACCGCGCCGCCTGCAACACGACCTGGCGCAGCGGCGTACCGCCGCCCCCGTCGGCGCTGTCGAGCCGCTCACGCAGCGCCTTGGGCGCACGGCGGCGCAGCAGGATCGGCGTGACACCGTCATTGCCGAAGCCGAGCACGGCCATTTGCTCGCGGGCGGCATAGGCCTGCCGGGCCAGTTGCTCGACCAGCCCCTTGGCCCGCCCCAGCAGTTGCCGCCCCAGGGTCGAGGCGGAGGTATCCAGCAGCACCAGATGAACCGTCGGCGGGACGATTCGCGCCTGGCGATACTGCAGTCGGCGCCAGGGCCAGCGACCGCGATTGGCAATCAGGGTGGCGAACCAGTCCGGCCGGGGCGATGCCTGGTAGGAGCGACGCTGATGGCCCCGACGCCTGGCCGCTGGCATCGGGGGAACCATGACGCCATCGGGTCCACGCTCATGGGCGACAATGTCCGACAGGCTCGGGGCCGGCACGCTGACGCTTTTCTGCGCTACCGGCGGCATGGCGCCCCACTGCCCCTGGCCGCTCGAGCCTGACGTGCCGCCACCGGGACCTGCCGGCCCGCTCGACGCAGGTGGTGTACCGGAGCTTGGCGTACCGGAGCTTGGCGGCGGCGGTGGCGGATTATGGTCCGGGTGCCTGACGGGCTCCTGGGTAGGCGGCGAAGTCCGCCGATGCGCCAGCACCCAGGGCCCGACGACATCCAGATCCTCCCTGGCCACGGCAGCGGCGCCGCGCCAGGCGGCGTGGGCCTGGGCCGCACGATGCCAGGTCACGTCCGCCCGCAGCCCTTCGACGCCGGCCGCCTGACAACCCAGCGCGATGTGCTCGTAAACCCATGCCTCGCTGACGATCTCCGGCAGCGCCGACTGGGCACGCCGGATACGCTGGGTCAGCGCTGCCTGGGCCTCGGCGTGACGTGCCACATAGCCCTGGGGGTCGCGGTCGAAGGCTTCGCGTTGCTGCACGATGGCGATGCGCTCTTCCACGCTGACCGAGGCGTGCTGCTCGAGGCAGAGGCCGAAACGATCGAGCAGCTGCGGGCGCAGCTCGCCTTCGTCCGGGTTCATGGTGCCGATCAGGCGGAAACGCGCGGGATGGGAATGGCTGACACCGTCGCGCTCGACGACGTTGGTACCGCTGGCGGCCACGTCGAGCAGCAGGTCCACCAGCGAGTCCGGCAGCAGGTTGACTTCGTCGACGTAGAGCACGCCGCCGTGCGCCTTGGCCAGCAGCCCCGGCTGGAAGGCCGCCTCGCGCTCGGCGAGTACCCGCTGCAGGTCCAGGCTACCAGTCAGGCGCTCCTCGCTGGCCCCCAGGGGCAGGGTGACGAAGGGCGGCCGACGCCCTTCGCCATCGTCAGGCAGGATCGCCGCCAGGGCCCGCGCCAGGGTGGATTTCGCACTGCCACGCGGCCCGCTGATCAGCACCCCGCCGAGCCGGGGGTGGATGGCGTTGAGCAGCAGCGCGGTCTTGAGTTCTGTCAGGCCGACCACGGCGGCGAAGGGAAACTCGCTCACGGGAGCCTCGCCATGCACCGGCTGGACAGGCAGCGGCACACGGCCGACAAGGCATCGGTCGTAAACGGCGACAACCCCGCGGGAGGGGCGGATAGAGCGAACGTAGACACGGCATCTCCTCGGTGCCCACCGCACCGTTACGGGATGATGATGGATTGATGGGCCGGTCTCCGGGCTCGAGGAGGACGCCAGAACGACGTCGAAGCCTGCACCTTCCCAGCACAATGCCAGTGGTTCCTGCAGGCGACTCACTCATTACCGTTGCGGGGGCAGCGATGGAATTGGCCTACGGCCTCACCATACTTCCCGATTATCCCCTAGACACAGGGGCACCCATTTCAGTCGGACCATCGTAAAGGAACTGCCGCAACCAGCGCAATGCGTAGCGTGCCCTGGCCTGACCTCAGTGCCTGCGGTGGCTGATTGCACAGCAAACTCTCTCGCAATCGACTGAAAACTCTAGATTTCACAGGTAGGAAAAAGCTTCTCCGTGCAGCGCCAAGACGCTACGGAAACCTCAACCTCGAAGGAAATTTTGGGGTTGTATTTTACCGCAGGTTTGAATCATGATCCTCGCCATTCGCACACGGCATCTCAGGCCAATGGCAGTGAATCCACGGCCGGCGCGAGGACAGAGATGGCAGCAATGCCGGGTTTCACGCCAAATCATCCGAAGAATTCTCCCAGATTCCGGACACCGACCAATGAAAATCGCTCGCCATTTCCTGCTTCCATTATCGCTAATTCCCGCCTCATTCGCCATGGCAAGCGATACGGAATATCCATTGACCCTTACCAATTGTGGCACGGAAATCAGTTTCTCTTCCGCTCCTGAAGGCGTCGTTACCGTTGGACAGTCCGCCACCGAGATTCTCTATTCCCTGGGCCTTTCCGATCGGGTGCTCGGCACCTCGGTCTGGTTCAATCCCGTGCTGCCTGAGTTCAGCGAGGTCAACGCCGGCATCGAACGGCTGGCCGACAATGACCCGAGCTTCGAAGCCGTGGTGAATCGTCGACCGCAGCTCGTCGCGGCCCAGTACGAGTGGCATGTAGGACCCACCGGCAGCGTGGCGAGTCGCGAACAGTTCCACGAGTTGGGTATCGCCACTTATGTGATGCCCGCCGACTGCGACACAAAGGACAACAGCACCGGGGGCGACGGCACCCGTACCGCCGCCTTCTCCCCCACGCACGTCTACAAAGGCATCACCGAGCTGGCTGCCATTTTCGATGTGCAGGAAGCCGGCAAAGCCCTGGTGACCGATCTCGAAGCTCGTGAAGCCGACGCCATTGCCAAGGCCGAAAGCCTGGAACTTCCTCCAGATCTGTCGGCAGTATTCTGGTTCTCTTCTCCCGATAGCTCGGTGGATCCTTACGTGGCAGGCCGGCTCGGCTCCCCCGGTTACATGATGGAGAAACTCGGTATTCAGAACGTCATTCAATCCGATGAAGAATGGCCTATCGTCGGTTGGGAAGCCATTGCCCGCTCCGACCCTGACCTGATCGTGATAGCGCGCATGGATCGCCGGCGCTTTCCCGCTGACGATATCGAAGAAAAGCTGAATTTCCTGCATAGCGATCCGGTGACCCGGGAGATGACGGCGGTGAAGAACGGCAACATCATCGAGATGGATGCTCATGCAATGAGTGCCACCATGCGCACGATCTTTGGCCTGGAAATGCTGGCCGATTCCTTGACGACACTCTCCTTCGAACGATGAATCTGGCCGCAGCAGTGCAGTTACCAATGGTTTTTCGATGGCGCTGGGTCTGGCTCGCGCCATCGACGCTGTTCCTGGCCGTGATGGCCGGCACCGCGATCGGCGAAACGGCGATTCCGCTGGAGACCATTCTCAAGGTATTGGCGAACCGGCTGTGGGGAGCGGAGCATGCCGTCGACCGAATCGACGCCGGCATCATCTGGAATTACCGGCTCAGCCGCGCCATCCTCGCCGCCTGTTGCGGTGCCGGGCTGGCCTTGTCCGGCGTCGTCCTGCAAGCCCTGCTGCGCAACCCGCTGGCCGACCCTTTCCTGATGGGAATTTCCGCCGGCGCCTCGACCGGCGCCGTGGCGGTCACCATCGCCGGACTCGGTGCCGGCGTCGTGACGCTCTCGCTCGGCGCCTTTGCCGGTGCGGGGCTGGCGTTCTCCCTGGTGGTACTGCTCGCCCGTGCCGCCGGCAGCGGCACCGGGGGTGGGCGCAGCGCCCAGGCCGCAGGTGCCATCATTCTGGCCGGTATCGCCGGGTCGCAGCTGTTCAATGCCCTTACCGCCTTCATCATTGCCAAGTCGGCGAATGCCGAACAGGCCCGGGGCATCATGTTCTGGCTGATGGGCAACCTCTCGGGGGTGCGCTGGGACGACGTCACCCTGGGCCTGCCCGCCGCCCTGGGCGGCCTGCTGGTGTGCCTATGGTATCGGCGCGCCCTGGACGCCTTCACCTTCGGTGCCGACAGCGCCGCCTCGATGGGCATCGCCGTGCGCCGCGTGCGGGCGATCCTGATCGCCGTCATGGCGCTGGTGACGGCAACGATGGTGTCGATGGTCGGCGCCATCGGCTTCGTGGGGCTGGTGATTCCTCATGCCATGCGCTTTCTGGTGGGCAACCGCCACACCCGGCTGATACCGGCATCGGCGTTGGCCGGCGCCGTGTTCCTGATCGGCGCCGACATCATCTCGCGCGTCATCGTGCCGGGGCAGGTGCTGCCGATCGGCGTGGTCACGGCCCTGGTCGGGGCGCCGGCTTTCGCCGTCATTCTGATTCGTGGGACGAGAAGACGATGAAACTGACCGCGGAAAGCGTCGGCTGGGCAATCCACGGGCACAAGCTGCTGGATGACGTCAGCCTCGGCATTGCGCCCGGCGAGACCTTCGGCCTGATCGGCCCGAACGGCTCGGGCAAGACCACGCTGCTGCGCGTACTGGCCGGACTGCAACGACCGAAGCGTGGGCGTGTGCTGCTGGACGACCGACCGATGCAGGCAATGCCGCAGCGCGATATCGCCCGTAGCATCGCTTTCGTCGAGCAGCAGGCGGAGACTCACGAGCGCATCGGCGCCAGGGAGGTGGTGGAGCTGGGCCGCACCCCCTTCCTCTCGCCGCTGCAACCCTGGACCGAGCAGGATGACGCCATCGTCCACCGCGCCCTCGAAGACGTCGGCATGCTGCCCCTGGCAGAACGCCTCTGGCACACCCTCTCCGGCGGCGAACGCCAGCGCGTGCACATTGCGCGCGCCCTGGCTCAGCAGCCGCGCATTCTGCTGCTCGACGAGCCCACCAACCACCTCGACATCCGCCACCAGCTCTCGATCCTGCGGCTGGTCAAGCAGCTGCCGGTGACGGTGGTCATCGCCCTGCACGACCTCAACCAGGCCATGGACTGCGACCGTATCGGCGTGATGGAAGCCGGCCGGCTGGTCGACCTCGGCACGCCCGAGCAGGTGCTGACCGCCGCCAGGCTGCGCCGCACCTTCGGCGTGCAGGCCGACATCATCGAAGACCCCGTCGATCGACGCCGGATCATGCGCTTTCGCTGCGCACTATGAAAAGTCCGACTGAGGAGCCCGACTGATCAGCCCGATGCTGGCTCCGTCAGCGTTCCTCATCTAATGGGCACGAACACCGGGGCGCCGTCGATCTCGGCGGTGGCCAGGCGCTGGCCATAGAGCCGCTCCAGGGCGGCGGGTACCAGCATGTCTCTGGCCGGCCCCCAGCACGCCTCGCCGTCGGGATAGAGCAGCAGCAGGTGGTCGCACCAGCGTGCCGCCAGGTTGAGATCGTGCAGGCACATCATCACCGCGCGGCCCTCGGCGGCCTGCTCGGCGAGCAGCGCCATCACCGCGCTCTGGTGATGCAGATCGAGATGGTTGGTGGGCTCGTCGGCGAGCCAGATCTGCGGCGCCTGGGTCAGCACGGTGGCAATCGCCAGGCGCTGGCGCTCCCCTCCCGAGAGCGTGCTGACCAGGCGCTCGGCCAGGTGATCGACATCGAGCCGCTCGAGCGCCGCCTCGGCCAGGCGCAGGTCCTCGCCACCCTCCATCTGCCACGCCGACAGCCACGGATGCCGACCGATCAGTGCGGTCTCGCGCACCGTGGCGGGAAAGCCGTCGTGGCGCTCCTGGAACACCAGCCCCAGCTTACGCGCCACCTGTCGCCGGCCCAGCGCCGCCAGCGGGCGGCCGTCGATCAGCACCTGCCCTGCCCGCGGCCCGCGCAGCCCAGCCAGGGTGTGCAGCAGGGTGGTCTTGCCGGCGCCGTTGGGACCGAGCACGCCCCACACCTGCCCCGGCTCGACGCTGAGCGTGAGCGCCCGGCCGTCGCGCCGCCCCGGCACGTCGATGACCAGCTCGCGGATCTCGAGGCGGTTCATCAGCGGCTCCGGTACAGCAGATAGAGGAAAGTGGGTACGCCGAGCAGCGCGGTGATCACCCCCACCGGCAGCTGCTCCGGGGCGATCATGGTACGCGCCAGGGTATCGGCCAGCACCAGCAGGGTGCCGCCGGCCAGGGCGCAGGCCGGCAGGATCAGGCGCTGATCGTTGCCCAGCACCAGACGCAGCATGTGCGGCACCACCAGGCCGACGAAGCCGATGCTGCCGGCAGTAGTCACCGCCGTGGCGGTGAGCACGCTGGCCACGACATAGATCGTCCACTCCAGCGGTCGCACGTTGACTCCCAGCGCCGCCGCCTGCAGCGGGCCGCGCGCCATGACGTTGAGGCTGCGCCCCAGCGGCATCAGCAGCAGGCAGATGACCAGCAGCAGCGCCAGCGTCGGCCACGGGGAGCGTGAGTAGGAGAGATCGCCCATCAGCCAGTAGAGCATGCCAGGCAGGCGCTCGGCGGGGCTTATCGCCAGCATTAGGGTGATCACTGCACCCCAGCCGGCGGCCACTACCACGCCGGTGAGCAGCAGCCGCGACGGGGTCCAGCTACCGGTGCCGTGGGCCAGGCCGAACACCAGCAGCGTGGAGAGAAAGGCCCCGGCGAAGGCGGAGCCGGTGATCACCGCCCCGCCCAGCCCGCCAGCATCGCCGCCAGCGCCCCCACCGAGGCCCCGCCGGAGAGGCCCAGCACGTAGGGGTCGGCCAGGGGATTGCGCAACAGCACCTGCATCAGAGCACCGGCCACGGCAAGCAGGCCGCCCACGGCAAAGGCCGAGAGAGAACGCGGGATGCGCAGGTCGAGAATCAGCGTACGCGCCAGGGGGCTGCCCTGGCCGCGCGCCACCGCCCAGACGTCGGCGAGCGACAGCGCGGCACTGCCCAGGGTGACCGACAGCAGCAGCGCCGCCAGCCCCAGCAGCGCGAGCACGGCCAGCGGCGGCCACAGTAAGCGCCGGGGCGTGGTCATGCCGGCCTCAGCGCTTGGCACGGGCACGCTCGAGCTGCTCGCAGAACAGGCGGCTGCCCTCGAGCAGCCGCGGCGTGGGGCGCTGGATCAACGATGGCGGCACGAAGTAGAGATTGTCGCGTTCGACGGCGGTCAGGCTCGGATACTGCTGCCAATGGGTCAGCCAGCCGCGGTTCTCCTCGCCCATGCCGCCGGCCAGGATCGCCTCGGGGTCGGCGGCCAGCACCGACTCGTCGTCGATGCGCGGCACCAGCCGCGACAGCTCGCCAAACACGTTGACCCCGCCGCATAGGGTCAGCACCTTGCCGATCAGGTGCTCGTCGTTGATGGTCATCAGCGGCTCGTCCCACACCTGGTAGAACACCGATATCGGCTCGGCATCGGCGTAGCGCCCGGCCAGCGCCGCCATGCCGTCGCGGAACTCGGCCGCCACGCGATCGCCCTGCTCGCGGGTATCGGCCAGCAGCGCCAGACGCTCGACGGCGCTGGAAACTCCCTCGAAGTCCCGCGGCTCGATGTAGAACACCGGCATGCCCAGCGCCTCGATGGTCTCGAGCTGCTCGGGAGGGTTGCCGGTCATCCAGCCGATCACCAGGTCGGGGGTCAGCGTCACCAGGGTCTCCAGATCCATGCGGGTATGGCTGCCCACCGACGGTACGTCCCTGGCTTCGGGCGGATAGTCGCTGAAGGCCACCACCGCCACCACCTTCTCCCCCGCCCCGGCGGCGTAGACCAGCTCGGTGGCACCGGGCGAGAGCGCGGCGATGCGCTCGGCAGGCTGGTCAAGACACACCTCACGGTCGCGGTCGTCGATGGCGCACAGCGAACCGGCACGCGCCTCGCCGGCCACCGGCCCCGACAGGGCCAGTGCCAGCAAGGCACAGGAAAATGCAGCGGGGCCAAGGGCCCCGCCGAATCGACCCTTACTGGCCGAAGTGGACACTGACGAAGGCCGCACGGCCGGCGTTGAGGTAGTCACGGGAAGTTTCGTACTCCTTGTCCAGGGCGTTCTCCACCGTCAGGCGAGCCGACCACAGCGGGGCGAACTGCCACCCGGCGCGCAGGTTGACCAGCCCGAAGCCACCGATGCGATCCTGGTTCTCGGCATCATTGTAGCGATACCCCTGAACGATCCAGGAGCCGCCCAGCGACCACTCGCCCAGCTCGCGATCCACGTCGAAACGTGCGCTCTGGCTGGCCCGGCGCTGGATACGATTGCCCGCATTGGCTCCGCTACGATTTTCCGGATCGATCCAGGTCAGGGCCGTCTGCAAGGTCCAGTGCTGGAGTTCGACACCTGTCGCGAGTTCGATACCTCGAATACGGGCCTCGTTGACATTCATGGGGGTCCAGCGGAACGGGTCGGCGGGGTCGGGCGTCCAGGCGATGAGATCGTCGATATCGCTCTGGTAAACGGCCAGATCCCAGAAGCCGCTGCGATACTGGCCTCTGGCACCCAGCTCGAAGGTACGGGAAGTCTCGGCATTGACGTCCGGATTGCCCTCGCTGCCCCACTCGTCCCGGTAGTAGAGATCATTGAACGTAGGCGCGCGGAAGGCAGTGCCGTAGCTGGCGCGGAGCGTATGGTGAGCGTCGAACTCGAACCCAGTGCGATGCCCCCGGTCAGTTCCCGACCAAAGGCTTCGTTGTCATCGTGACGCAAACTCGCCTGGACCGAGAAGGGGTCGAAGTCGAGCAGCGCTTGGGCATACACGGCGACATTGTCGCGGCTTTCCTCGACGAAATCGTCGGTCGCCTCGATGGCATCATGCATGTACTCGGAGCCTACCACCAGCTGATGGGGGCCGAAATCCAGGGTATTGTCCCAGCGAGCCGCCCGGCTGCGCGTATCGAAAAAGCTGGTGCCGGTGGGGTAGCTCGTATCCTGCTCATCGCGGGATTCACTCAGTGTGAGACGGCTACGCCAGGTGTCGGTGAACGGGATTTCGCCATAGATGCCGGCGACCTGTTGGACAAAGTCCGTATCGGACGGCGCCCCGAAGCGATCGAACTCCGTGTTGCCACGGGTACGCAATGCCAGCACACCTACTTCCACTTCATTTTCGAAAGTATGGGCAATACGCGCCAGCGCTGACGTGTTGTCGTACCCCTTGTCCTCGCTATCACGACGTACCGGCGTTCCATCGGTGGTGAAATGACTGCCGGCAAAGCTGTAGCGTGTGCCGCCGCTGCTACCGGAGAGCCCGGCGCTGTAGCGCTGGGTGTTGAAGGAGCCGCCGCCCACCGAGACGCGTGGGTGCGGACCGCCCTCCTGCGCTTCATGAGTGAACAGCTGCACCACGCCGCCCACCGCATCGGCCCCGTAGAGGCTGCCCCGCGGGCCACGCACGATCTCGGCGCGCTGGAACATGCGCGGGTCGAGGAACTGCCAGGCCGCGCCGCCCGCCGTCGCCGAACGCAGGCGAATGCCGTCGATCATCAGCAGCGTCGACTCGTTGCCGGTACCCCGCAGGTAGACGCTGCTGTTCTTGCCGAAGCTGCCGTTGGTGATGACGTCCACCCCCGGCTGACCGCGCAGCATATCGGTAACGCTGGTGGGATCCTGCCGGCGCAGGGTGGCCTCGTCGAGCACGGTCACCGAGGAGAGCGTCTCGTCGGCGGTACGCGGCGCCAGGGTAGCGGTGATCACCATCGGGTTGAGCGCGACGGTGTCGGTTTCTTCGGCGGTGGTGGCCTGGGCCTGAACGGCCAGAGGAAGCGCTGCCAGGCCGAAGGCGGCCAGGCCCTGCGCGGCCAGGTGATGTCTGGTTTTCATTTCGATTCCCTTGCTCGCCGTGCCTACCCGCACGGTCTTCTAGGCGAAGCCGGGATGGCGTGAAGGGGATCGAGAAAGGGAGAGGTGCGGCCCTGCCTCGAGGTAGCCCACCGCAACCCGGCATGAGGGAAACACCTACAAATGCCTGCGCGAGCGAATCGCTGCGTTGCGCGCTGCTCAAAATCCTCACCTATACCACATAGGCTCCGGTTTTTGCGCTGCGTGCGCCTTGCGCTTCATCCCGCTCGGCGATTTGTAAGATGTTTCCCGCTCTCAGGCCGGTCTCCGGGCTGACGAGTGAAGCGCCGACTACACGCTTCGGGTCCATCGCCTTCCCATGCAAAGCACAGTGGCGTGATGATGGACCTGCACTCGATCACCGTTGCGGGGCAGCGTCGGAATGCGCCTCTTCGACTTGCAAAGAGGACCACCGACTTCCCGTTTAACCTCGATAGGACAATGAGGCGCCTGAGAGTGGGCGTAAGCTAACAACAGCGCCGACGAACGTCAACGCACCGTTGCGCTCAGGCTGATATAGATCAACAACTTAGCTCTTTCACCAGTCCGTTCCATACGTACCACACCCGCTCGCAGCGGGCCGCGGTATCCTGGGCCAGCCAGCCGTTGAGGTCGCGCAGGCGCCTGTTATCCAGGCCGAGCGGCACGATACCGCGGCCCATCTCGAGCAGGATCAGCACCGCCTGGCCGCCCTGTTCGGCCTCCCAGGCCCGCAGCGCATCGAGCTCCCGCACCATGGCCTGGCGCAGCCGGTCGTCGTCGGGCTCGGCGGCGAGCCGCTCGCCGATCCAGCGCTCCCAGCCCTCCAGCACCAGGCATGCGGTGTCGGCAACCGAAGGCCACGCCTCGAGCCGGTCTCGCGCATGGGCGGAGTGCCAATGCGGGGCGTCGAAGCGTTGCCTTACGACGCCGCGCTTGCCGGCGCAGGTACCGCCGATGAAGAGCTGCATTGCCAGCGCCCTCCGTCATGAGTGAAGGTGAATCGGCGCCCCTCGGCCTGAACGACGCCGCCCTCCCAGAAGCCGATGCCCTCGAAGCGGCGGCGCAGCTCGCGAATCACGCCGCCATGGCAGACCACCAGCACGCGATGGTGGTCGTGTGGCGAGCAGCCGTTCACGAGGTCGGCGAACCAGTCGTCGAGCCGCTGGCGCAGCTCGGCGGTGGATTCGCCGCCGGGCGGCGGCTGCTGGCCTTCGCTGTCGATCCAGGCGCGATAGAAGGGCTGCGACTTCAGCTCATCATAGGTGCGCCCCTCGTAGTCGCCGAAGTCGAGCTCGCGCAGGCGCGCATCGAAGTGCGTCGGCCAGGCCCGCTCGCGCCCTTCGACCACGTGCGCCAGGGTCTGCCGGCAGCGGGTCAAATCGCTGCAGTGCACGGCATCGAAGGTTTGCTCCTCCAGCGCCTCGCGCAGCCGGTCGAGACCAGGCAAGGCCTCGGGCAGCAGCAGCGGGATGTCGCGCTGCCCCTGGTAGCGACGCTCGCGATTCCACTGCGTCACCCCGTGACGAACGACCACCAGCTCCAGGCGACCAGCAGCAGCCATAGCTCTCCTCCCTCGATTGCGGTTCCGACGATATCGCCGTTGATGCCCTTGAAGGCGCGCAGCATGCCCCAGGCATAGAGCATCAGGAACGGCGCCAGTGCAAGGCACAGCCACACGCCTCCCGGCACCAGTGCGGCCAGCGGCAGCAGCGGCAGCGCCGCAAGCCAGAGATCGCGCGGTGAAAGATCGCGCTTCCAGCTGGCGGCCATGCCCTCGGGCCGCGCCGCCGGGGCCAGCACCAGCAGCGCCACGGCAGAAAAGCGCCCCAGCCCCAGGATCATCACCAGCAGCAGCAGGCTGGCGCCGGCTTGGAGCAGCACGAACAGCAGCGCAGCCTTCCACAGCAGCAGGAACACCAGCGCCAGGATGCCGAAGCTGCCCACATGGGGATCCTTCATGATCTCCCACTTGCGCTCCAGCGGCGCGTTGCTGCCCAGGGCGTCGGCCACGTCCATCAGGCCGTCCAGGTGCAGCCCGCCGGAGAGCGCCACCCACAGCGTGAGCAGGGCCAGCGCCAGCAGCGGCGCGGGCAGCAGGTTCTCGAGCAGCGCGGCTGTCGCCAGCAGGCCGCCGAGCAGCATGCCCACCAGCGGATAGCATCGCACCGCCCAGCGCCGGGTGGCCGGCGTCCAGGGGCAGGCGAACGGCAGCGGCAGGCGGGTGAGGAACTGCAGCGCCAGCACCAGGCCAAAGGCGGCGTCTTTCATGAGCGCTCCTCACCACGGCGTTTCCACACCTGCGGCAGCCCGGCCATCACCTGGATCACCTCATCCGCCTCCTGTGCCACCAGGCGGTGGACTCGCTGCAGAAAGGCCAGGTAGCGCCATACTTCGGCGTCCTCAGGGGGCATGCCCTCGTTGACGTCGTTGGAGACGATCACCAGCGCCACGTCGCGTCGCCGGGCCTCGGCCAGCAGGCGCTCGATCATGGCGATGCCCTGCACCTCGGCGAGCTCGCTGGCATGACTGGCATGCTCGCTGGAATAGAGCAGTTGGCTGGCCCACAGGGTCAGGCAGTCGAGCAACAGCGTGCTGCCGGTCTCCACCCGCTCGAGGGCGGCGATGAGATCCACCGGCTCCTCCAGGGTGATCCAGCCCTCGCCCCGGGCTTGCCGATGGCGACCGATGCGGGCCTGCCACTCGTCGCTGCCGCTCATGGCGGTCGCCAGGTAGTAGCGGGCCCCGCCCCGCTCGGCCTGCCAGCGCCGCGCCAGGGCTTCGGCATGGGTGCTCTTGCCGGAGCGCGCCCCGCCGCTGATGAAAGCGATCATGGATGTCTCCAACGCGCGATGGCCTCGACCAGCGCCCGGTTCTCCGGCCGCGAGCGCACCGCCACCCGCAGCCAGGCGCCCTCGAGGCCGATGAAATGGTGGGTATGACGGACGAGAATGCCGCCGCGCGCCAGGTGTTCCAGCAGCGCCGGCATCGACCCGCCGCGAGCATCCTGGAGCCGAGCATCCCTGAACAACAGGAAGTTGGCGTGGGACGGCACGACGTCGAGCCCCAGCGCCGCGAGCTCGCCCTGCAGCCAGGGGCGCTCGGCGTCGAGCCAGGCGCGGGTTCGCGCAAGATAGTCCCGGTCCGCCAACAGCGGCGCGACCAACCCCGCCGCCAGAGCGTTGACGCTCCACGGCGGCTGCAACTCGGCAATAGCGTTTACCGCTGCGGCTGAGCCCAGCAGGTAGCCCAGCCGCAGGCCGGGAATGGCGTAAAGCTTGGTCATCGAGCGCAGCAGCAGCAGGTTGTCGAAGCGAGCCAGCAGCGGCGTGAGTCGCTCGTCCGGCGTGACGAAATCGACGAACGCCTCGTCCACCACCAGCATGGCGCCGTGGCTACGGCCCGTCGCCAGCAGGCGCTCGACGACCCCGCGCTCGATCAGCGTTCCGGTGGGGTTGTTGGGGCGACACAGGAACAGCGCGCCGGCATCGCGCATGGCCTCATCGGCACGTGCCTCATCCAGCGCAAAACTGCCCGGCGCCAGCTCGACATGCTCCACGGCGATGCCGTAGTGGCGGCAGGCCCGCTCATACTCGCCGAAGGTGGGCTGCACGATCGCGGCCCGACGCACCCCCTGCCTGGCCAGCAGCGCCGCAGCGAGGAAGATCGCCTCGGCGCCGCCGTTGGTGAGCCTTACCTGCTTGGGCCCGAGCCCTTCGCTCATGGCGATAGCGTCTCGCGCCTCGCAATAGTCAGGGTCGGGATAGACGGCGAGTTCCGTCACGCAGGCGGCGAGCCGCTGCGCCAGCCAGGGCGGCGGCCCCAGCGGGTTGAGGTTGGCACTGAAGTCGATGACCTCACTGTCGCCAGCGAGGCCGAAGCGCGGCAGCAGCTGCTCGGGGCGCCCGCCATGGCTCGGCCAGTCGCTCATGCGTCTCCCCCCTCGCTCATGCCCAGGCGCTCCGCACTCCGGCCACAGCGGCCATCAGCAGGAAGAACACCGCCCAGGCGCCATGCATGTGGCGCACGGCACGTTCGATATGGACGACCCGCAGCGGCTCGTGCGGCTCGCCCAGCCTTACCCGCTCTGAGACCCGACCGCCGTAGGTATTGGTGCCGCCGAGCTGCACGCCGAGCAGGTACGCCATCATCGCTTCGGGCCAGCCGGCGTTGGGGCTGGGGTGGCCCGGCGCCTCGCGCCAGGTGCCGGCCAGTGCCCCTCGCCAGCGCGCCCCCGGCAGCGCCAGGGCGGCCAGCCACATGCTCAGGGCGGTGAGCCGGGCCGGCACCCAGTTGGCCAGGTCGTCGAGCCTGGCCGAAGCGTAGCCGAAATCGGCGTAGCGCTCGCTGCGATGGCCGACCATGGAGTCCAGGGTGTTCACCGCCTTGTAGGCCAGCGCCAGCGGCGCCCCGCCGAGCAGCGCCCAGAACAGCGGCGCGGTGATGCCATCGACCGTGTTCTCGGCCACGGTTTCCACCGTGGCCCGGGTCACGCCGGCCTCGTCGAGGGTATCGGTATCGCGCCCGACGATCATCGCAACGGCCCGGCGCGCACCTGTGAGGTCGCCCTTGACCAGCGGGTCGGCCACCACGAAGGCGGCATCGCGCAGCCCCTTGATGGCAAGCGCGCTGGCCAGCAACAGCAGTTCGCCGATGCGCCCAAGCCAGGGGTGCAGCCAGGCGAGCAGCGTCAGCCCACTCCAGGCCAGCGCATAGACGAGCGCCACCACGCAACCGGTGAGCAGAAAGCCCTTGCAGCGACGGGCTCGCGGGCTGCCGTGGTTCCAGCGACGCTCCAGCACCTCGATCAGCCGCCCCATGGCGACCACCGGATGGGGAAGCCAGCGCGGGTCGCCGATGAGCAGATCCAGCGCGATGGCCCCCAGCAGCAGTGCCAGTAGGGCCAGGCTCAGCGGCTCGACACTCATGCCTCGGCGCCACCGGCGGCCACCCCGGCCGAATCGAAGGTGGCCATCTCGCTCAGCATGCGGCAGGCGGCTTCGAGCAGCGGGAAAGCGAGCGCCGCCCCGGTGCCCTCGCCCAGGCGCAGCTGCATGTCGAGCAGCGGCTCGGCCTCGAGCAGCTCCAGCGCCACGTCGTGGCCCGGCTCGCAGGAACGGTGGCCGAAGATCAGGTAGCCGCGCAGCGCAGGCGCGAGGCGGCAGGCCACCAGCGCCGCCACCGTGGCGATGAAGCCATCGACCAGGATCGGCATGCGCCGGGCGGCCGCACCCAGGTAGGCGCCGGCCATGGCGGCGATCTCCAGCCCGCCGAGCTTGACCAGCACTTCCATGGGCCGGGTGGGGTCGGCATCGCGAGCCGCCAGGGCGCTTTCGATCACCCCGGCCTTGTGAGCCAGGCGCGCAGGGGCGATACCCGTGCCCTGGCCGACCAGGCGACTCGCTGGCCGGCCGCTCAGCGCCGCCAGCAAGGCGCTGCTCGCGGTGGTGTTGGCAATGCCCATCTCACCGACGATCAGGCAGCGGCAGCCGGCGGCGTGACTGCGCGCGGCGGCACGTATGCCGACCTCGATGGCGCGCTGGGCCTCGGCCAGGCTCATGGCATCCTCGCGGGCGAAATTGGCGGTGCCGGGACGCACCTTGTCGTGGACCACGCCCTCACCTTCGACGGTACCCTTCACGCCGACATCGACGACCTCGAGCCGTGCCGCGATCTGCCGGGCAAAGACGTTGATGGCGGCACCGCCAGCGGCGAAATTGGCCACCATCTGCGCGGTGACCTCCTGGGGAAAGGCCGACACCCCCTCCTCGGCCACGCCATGGTCGGCGGCGAAGACGATCACCCCGGGCGGGCTCACCGCAGGCGCAGCGCTGCCGCTCAGACAGGCAAGCTGGATGACCAGCGATTCGAGACGACCCAGGCTGCCGGGGGGCTTGGTGAGGTTGTCGAGGCGTGTCTGCACGGTGGGGGCAAGAGCGTCATCGACCGGTACGATGGCGGCCAGGGTATCGGCAAGCATGAGCGTATCCTGATAGGGCGTGGAGCAGCCGCCATCTTAACAGGCTGGCTCGGCCTGTCACGGCGCCGTGCCCAGCGCTCCCACCTGCTGGCTCTGCTGTCGCGCCTGAGGCTCCCGCTCGCCGGCCAGGGCCAGGCGTGCCGAATTCGCCACCACGCTGAGCGAGCTGGCCACCATGGCCAGCACCGCTATCAGAGGCGGAATCGGCATGGCCACCGCCAGCCCCAGTGCCAGCAGGTTGTAGATGCCGGAGAGCACCAGATTCTGGCGCATCACCCGGCGCGTGCGGTGCGCCAGGCGCCAGGCCACCTCGACCCCGGCCACCCCGGGCTTGAGCAGCGCCACGCTGGCGCCCTCCTGCACCGTGCTGTTGGCACCCAGCGGCGCCACGCCGACGCTGGCGGTGGCTAGACCCACCACGTCGTTGAGCCCGTCGCCGACGTAGAGCGACGGCTGCGGCATGGCCGCCAGCAGCTTGGCCTTGGCCTCGGGGCTGCGCCCGGCATAGCACTCCTCCGCTTTCATGCCCACCGCATCCGCCAGCCGCCTCACCGCCGGCGCCCTGTCGCCGCTGATCAGCGCCAGCGCGAGGCCGTGACGGCGCAGCTCGGCCAGCGTTTCTGCGGTGCCGAGCAGGGCCGTCTCGCCCAGGGTGAAGCGAGCCGACAGGGCACCGTCGCAGGCCAGCAGTACTTCGCTCTCTCCCGAGTCGGCGGCCTGCTCGGTGGCAACGCCCTGCTCGGCGAGCCAGGCACGGCTGCCCAGCAGCAGCTCTCGCCCGTCGCCAAGTGAGACCCGGCGCCCGCGTCCGCCGACCTCCTCGGCCTGCACGATCTCGAGCTCCCCGCCCGCCCCGGCATCCTGGGCCCCTCGGGCATCTTGAATATCTTGCACATCTTGAACATAGCGACGCACGGCCCGCGCCAACGGGTGCTCGCTGCCACGCGCCGCCACCGAGGCCAGCGCCAGCAGCTCCGGTTCAGTCAGGTTGGCCGCCGAGTGCATGGCCTGCACCTGCGGCTCTCCGGCGGTGAGGGTGCCGGTCTTGTCGAAGGCGGCGCTGCGGATTCGCGCCAGCGTCTCGAAGGCCCCGGGTCGCGAATCACTACGCCGCGCTCCAGGGCCTGGCCGCTACCCGCCAGACCGGCCAGGGGAATCGCCAGGCCCACGGCACAGGGGCAGGCCACCACCAGCACCGACAGCGCCCTCACCCAGGCCTCCTCGGTCGGCACGCCGGCCAGCCAGGTCGCCACCAGGGTAAGCAATGCCAGCACCACCGCCAGGGGGCTGAGCCAGCCGGCGAAGCGATCCGCCAGCCGTTGCAGCTCGCCCTTGCGCGCCTGCTGCCACCACATCTGCTCGCGCAGCCGGTCCAGACGACACTCGCCGGCGGGCGCGGTGACCTCGAATACCAGCGCCGCGCCGAGGTTACGGCAGCCGGCCGCCACGGCATCGCCCGGCAGGCAGCGCCGCGGCGCGCTTTCGCCGGTCAGCGGTGAGAGGTCGAGCAGCGCTTCGCCATCGCGGAGGACGCCATCCAGCGGCAGGGTCTCGCCGGGCTCGACGCACAGCCGATCCCCCACCGCCACCGCTTCCAGCGCACGGGACTGCCAGGCATCCGCCACCCAGCGCTGCACCTGCGCCGGCGGCCGATGCAGTGCCTGGAGCGCACGCAGCCCGCGGTGGCGACATAGCGTTTCCACCAGCCGGCCGACCAGTAGCAGAGTGACCAACATCACGGCGGTATCGAAATAGACCTCCGGCGAGCCCAGCATCAGCAGCCACAGCGAGACACCTACCGCCGTCAGCGCCCCCAGCGACACCAACGCATCCATGCCAGGCCTGCGAGCCCTGATCGTACGCCACCCGGCACGGTAGAACGGAAAGGCCACGTAGCTGACCACCGGCAACGCAAAGGCGCCGGACACCCAGGCCATGACCAGTTCCAGTCGCGGGCTTGGCATGGCGCCGACATAGATCAGCAGCGAGGCGAGCATGGTCCACATGCCGAAGGCCACGGCCATCAGCAGCCGCAGGGTGAGATAGCGGCTCTCGGCGTCGAGCCGCGCTTCGGCATCGGCTACCGCCTCGGGCGGACCGAGGCGGTAGCCGAGACGGCGTACGGCAGCCGCCAGCCGGGGCTCGTCGAGGGCCTCCGGCTCACCTTCCACCAGCAGGGTAGCACTGGGGTAGTGCACGCTGGCGGCGCCAATCCCGGGCAGCCGCTTCAATTGGGCCTCGACGGCCAGCGCACAGCTGGTGCACCACAACCCCTGCACCGAATACAGGGCTTCGGCGCGGCGGGTGGACGGGGAATCGGGAGTTGGCATCATGCTCAACAGCGTAACGACCCACGGCCATTTATCCAGCGTTGGCGCTTCGTGAATGAGCCGATATACTGTATATAAATACACTATTGAGGTCGCCGCCATGCCGCAGTTCGACCAGCAGCAGCCGCGCAAGGGACGCGGCGCCACCTATAACCCCGACAACCGCTTCGCGCCCACGCACAGTGAAACGGAGGACGACGGCTGGTGGCAGGAGGAGATGCCGACGCGCCTGGCCACCGTGGTCAGCAACGAACAGGCCCGCAGCGCGCTTTCCTGGAACGATTCGCCGGATATTGGCTTCGATCGCTCGCTGAACCCGTACCGAGGCTGCGAGCATGGCTGCATCTACTGCTACGCGCGACCCAGTCACGCTTACTGGGATCTTTCCCCCGGGATCGACTTCGAAACCCGGCTGATCGCTCGCAGCGGCCTGGTGGAGCGGCTACATGAGGAGTTCTGCAAGCTCAGCTACGTGTGCCGGCCCATCGCCCTGTCCGGCAATACCGACTGCTACCAGCCGCTGGAAGCGGAGCGTGGTTCCACCCGCAAGATACTGGCCTTCCTGCTCGAATGCCGCCATCCGGTCTCGATCATCACCAAAAGCGCCCTGATCCTGCGCGACCTGGACCTGCTGGCCGAGCTGGCGCGCCTGCGTCTGGTCAGAGTAGCGATAAGCCTCACCAGCCTGGATACCGAGCTCAAGCGTAGCCTGGAGCCGCGCGCCGCCTCTCCTGCGGCCCGCCTACGTACCGTCGAGCGCTTGAAGGACGCCGGCATCCCGGTAGGTGTCATGGTCGCACCGATCATTCCGGGCTTGACCGACCACGAGCTGGAGCGCCTGCTCGAGGCGGCGCGCGATGCCGGGGCGGAGTCTGCCGGATGGACGCTGCTGCGCCTGCCGCGGGAAGTGGCGCCGCTATTCGATGAATGGTTGCAGGCGCATTATCCGCAGCGTGCCGGCAAGGTGATGAGCCTGATGCGACAATGCCGGGGAGGCGCCGATTACGACAGCCGCTTCGGCAAGCGCATGCGCGGCGAGGGCATCTTCGCTCAGCTCATCGCCCAGCGCTTCGAAAAGGCTTGTCGCCGCCTGGGGCTCAACGACCCCGAGAAGCGCGACTCGCGCCAGTTGGACACCACGGCCTTCAGGCCGCCCCGAGCCCAGGGCGACCTGTTCGAATGAGCCGGCAACGTGGAAGAGAAACGAGCCAGGCGGAGGATCAGCCAGGCCGCCGATCCTCTATGATGATGCCGTTCTGCTGGACTTCGGCCTCGTGAGCCGCCTCTCGCCATGGCTCGGCCAGCGCCTCCTCATACCACTGCTGCATGGCAGGTAGCGACAGCAGCCGGGAGACGTAATCCATCGAGGGCGCACCGAGTTCCAGCCCGAAACTCTGTACCCGGAATGCCACCGGCGCAAAGAAGGCATCCACCGCAGTGAAGGACTCACCCGCCAGGAAAGGTCCCCCGAAACGGGAGAGCCCCTGCTGCCAGAGTTCATCGAGGCGAGCCAGGTTGCCTGCCAAGGCATCCGGCATATGGTGCAGCTTCACCCTGACGCCGCAGTTCATTGGACACAGGCTGCGCAGGGCGGAAAATCCGGCGTGCATCTCGCTGCTGGCACAGCGAGCCCAGGCGCGTGCCTCCTCGTCGGCGGGCCATACGCCGGCGTGGCGCTCGGCCAGGTATTCGACGATCGCCAGTGACTCCCAGACGGTGCGTTCGCCATCCTCCAGACAGGGCACCAGCCCGGAGGGTGAGAAAGCGCGAAAGGTGCTCCAGTTCGAGTCAGACTCGAAGGGGGTCAGGCGCTCCTCAAAGGGGATGTCCAATTGGCGCATCAACACCCAAGGGCGTAGCGACCAGGAAGAGTAGTTCTTGTTGGCAATATGCAGGCGATACATGTCAGTTACCGTCACCTAGGGGAGGCATGACAGCATAGCCTGCCAATCTGACTCTCTGCCAGACGGATCGTTGGAAAACCTCGTCGCCGTTCAGCAAGAGCGCCAGTCAAGGGATCAGCACCGCAGCCCCCGTCAGCCTTCCTTCGCGCAGGTCGGCCAGGGCCTGGTTGGCCTGCGCCAGGGGGTAGGCATGCGTCTCGGTGCGTATCGGAACCGTGGGCGCCAGCGCCAGGAACTCCTCGCCATCCTGGCGGGTGAGATTGGCCACCGACTTGACGCTGCGCTCCTGCCACAACAGGCGATAGGGAAAGGCGGGAATATCGGACATGTGAATCCCCCCGGAAACGACCGCCCCACCAGGGCGCACCTGAGCCAGGGCCAGCGGTACCAGCTCGCCCACCGGCGCGAACAGCAGCGCGGCATCAAGGGGCTCCGGCGGCGTCTGGTCGGCATCGCCGGCCCACACCGCACCGAGCCGCAGCGCGAAGGCCTGAGCCGCGTCGTCGCCCGGACGGGTGAAGGCATAGACCCGCTGCCCACGTGCCACGGCGAGCTGTACGAGGATATGCGCCGCGGCGCCGAAGCCATAGATTCCTAGGTGGCGATTTTCTTCACCGCCTGCCAGGCGCCAAGTGCGATAGCCGATCAGCCCCGCGCAAAGCAGCGGCGCGGCGGCCTGGGCGTCCTCCGCCATCAGCGGAAAGCAGTAGCGGGCATCGGCCACGCCGTATTCGGCATAGCCGCCATCAAGGGTATAACCGGTAAATCGAGCTTGAGTGCAGAGATTTTCGCGGCCGGCCAGACAGGCCTCGCATTCGCCGCAGGTCCAGCCCAGCCAGGGCACGCCGATGCGCATGCCGGGCGCCAGGTGGTTGACGCCTTGCCCCACCGCCGTGATCTCGCCGACGATCTCGTGACCAGGCACCAGCGGCAGACGCGGCGAAGGGAGCTCGCCATCCACGACGTGCAGGTCGGTGCGGCACACGCCGCAGGCCAGCACACGATACTGCACCTGGCCCGCCTCGGGCTCAGGCCGGGATACCCACTCCAGCTGCAGCGGCTGGCCCGGGCCATGCAACCGCATGGCGCGCATCTGGCTCATGGCAGCCCCCCTTGGAAGAAGTCTCTCACGGGAGCATAGCGCAGCCTCTCGGCTACGTTCAGTTCAGATCAGCTCACCGCCACTTCATAGCCGGTGAACTTGCGCAGGTTGATCACACCCGTGTCGAGGATCAGGTACTGCCCCTTGAGGCCCAGCAGCGTACCGCTCACCCGCGCCTGCTTGTCGAAGTTGTGCGAAACGATCTTGCGCGGGAATTCCAGCACCGGATAGTCGAAAGTGACCGGCGCCTCGTCGAGCGCTCGGATGGTATCGACACCGAAACGTTCACGCAGCCGTCCGAGCCCGCCGTCGAGACGGGCCAGGAGGCGATCACGCTCGGCCAGGAGATCAAGCGCCTCCACCTCGCCCTTGAGCATGGCGCGCCAGTTGGTGCGGTCGGCCACCTCTTCCTTGAACAGCACTTCGACCAGGCCGGACTGCTGGCGCGTCTCCACCGTCAGGATGGGCAACGCCTGGATCGCCCCCTGGTCGAGCCAACGCGTCGGCACCTGGGTGCCCCGGGTGATGCCTACCTTGAGCCCCGAGGAGTTAGCCAGATAGATCACATGCGGCTGGAAGCAGTGGCGCTCGGCCCACTCGGGCTCGCGGCAGGTGCCGGCATCGAAGTGACAGGTCTCGGGCTTGACGATACAGGTATCGCACTGGGCCAGCTTCTTGAAGCAGGGGTAGCAGTAGCCCTGGGCGAAGCTTTTCTTCGTCGCCCGGCCACAGTGGGTGCAGGCGATGGCGCCCGTCCAGTTCAGCTCGAGCGGCTGGCCCAGGCGCGCATTGAGGTCCAGGCGATGCTCGCCGGCACGCAGCGTATACCTGACGGGCCCGCCCGGCTCCCCGGGTGCGATGGCCATCTTGCTCAGGCAGCCCTGCACGACCGGAGCCGCTTCTATCCGTCCACCTTCAATCACGGCTGGCATCCCGAGCCAGCCCCGCGAGTTCGGGCGGCACATCGGTGCCGCTGCTGGCACTGCCGCAGGTGCGCTGCTGCAGATACCCGACCCGCAGCTCCTCGGGCACGTTGTTCTCGTGCTCGTAGCGAATCACCGCCTCGAGGCAGAGCTCGGTCTGCTCCGCAGTCAGCCTGCGCCCATCAGGCCACTTGCGCAGCGCCACCGCCTGCTTGAGGCTGTCGTAGATGGCCGGCGTCATCTGCCGGATCATGCGCTCGAAGGTCATATCGCTCATTGGGGAAATTCTCTCGAAGTGACGGCTCAATGAAGACGCCTGGCTCGGCCCGAATAATACCACCCCAACAGAAGCCCCACGACCAGTCCCCCCAGGTGCGCCTCGTTGGCTACGTTGCCGAAGCCGACCGCGCCGGCCATGTCGGTCATGGTGAACACCATCCAGCCGAGCATGAAGACCACCAGCATTTGTGGCACGAAGAAGCCGCTGTGCGGCGCCCGGCGCGACATCAGCCAGACGTAGCCGAGCAGGGCGAAATCGACACCCGACATGCCACCAAACAGCACGGTGCCGGTGGCGTACTGGGCCAGGTTGGCGCCAACGCCTGCCACCAGCAGGATCGTCAACATGCGTCCACTGCCCTGCAGCGTCTCGACCTGGCGGCCGAAGTACCATAGCCACATCATGTTGAAGATCAGGTGCATCCAGCCGAAGTGGAGAAAGGCCGGCGACAGCAGGCGCCATACCTGCCCCGAGGTCAACACGTCGGCCAAGTTGCCGAAGGCCAGGCTGCCGCCAACGACGGCGACCGGCACGATGGTCAACATGGCCACCACGATGTCGCCGAGCACGGCCATCAGGGCGAATACCAGCAGCGAAATGCCCAACGCCGCGGTGGTGACCGGCACTTGCCGCAAGGCAACGGAGAGAGAGGCCCCGCTCGTCGAGCGGCGGCGCCGTTCCGGCATGATGCGCTCACCACGCTGCCAGCGAGTGAGCAAGTGCATCAGCGCATCGTGCTGGTCAAGATCGGCGAGCCATAGGACCTGCCCCTCCGCTTCCTCGGTGAAGCGGTGCCCGATCCGGTGAGCCCACAGCGCACGGCGCAGCTCGCGGGTATCCGTGTCGTGTGGAAACAGCATGATGCGATACATGAACTCTTCCTAAATCAACCCTTGGCAGCATCTTGCGCTGCAACGAGGCTTTTCTCAAATCCCTTCGTCTTCGAACCGCCGCTGGAGGCACATAAAAAATCCGGCGGAAGGGGGCCGCCGGACAAGAGCAAGGGATCATTCAAGGGAACACCTACTCTGACGAGCGAGCCGAGGGGAAGTTCATGGCGACGAGCAAAAAAGTTGTAAAACTTTGTATCCCTCTTCAATCAAAGTCGATTTCCCACGGCCGTGGCCTTGCAGCTTCCTCCTGCGGCACCCTCACCCAGACGAAATGGTTGGCGTCCAGCCGCCGCTCGCCGCTCCAGCGATAGGCCACCAGGCGGCCGAATTTCACTGCGCTATAGTCGAGGCAGGCGATGTTGGCCGTAGGCAAGGCCGGAATGCCCTCGCACCAGTAGTGACCGATGAACAGCGGCGGCTGGTCGAGCCCGTAATGAGGCAGGCGGGCGCGTTCGTTCGCGGCCAGCTCACGTGCTTCCAGATCGTCGGGGAGATTGTCGGGCTGGAAGATCACGTCACCCCAAGTGTGTGGCTCGCGGGCCCAGAAGTGCGCGCGGAAACTGCGCCGAGTAAAACCGTCGCCGGAGTGAATCTCCACTCCGGGGGGCAACGGCAGGTGTACCCCACGGGTCAAGCGGTCGAGAACCCGATAGGCCAGCGTATCAGACTCCACGGATTGACACAGGAAGGGCTCATCGATGATACCCCTCGGGCATTCGCGCTCGAGCGCGTCGATCAGTTCCTGGTCCCAGCAGGCGTGCACCACTCGGAATGCATCGAAATCGAGGTAGAGGGGGATCTCCATGAACCAGGCCAGCGTCTCGTCCCACTCGGCGGGATGATCACGGTACTGGTCGAGAGTTTCCTTGATGATGCGGTTGTGCCGAGGAGAGTGTTCACGCAGCCATTCGCGTCCCAGTTGGCGCGGCGCAGGGTGACAATAGGCCAGCGCATTGTATTCATGGTTGCCCATGACCATATGCGCCTCACCCTCCTCCACCATGCGCCGCACGATGGTGACGGCCAGGCGAATGCGCGGGCCACGATCGATCAGGTCGCCGAGAAAGATCGCCTTGCGCCGCGGATGGCGGTAGACGCCACCGCGCTGATGGTAGCCGAGCTTCTCGAGCAGGGCCGCCAGGGTGGCGCCGCAGCCATGCACGTCACCGATCAGGTCGTAGCCTTCGATCGCCGCCTGTCTCACCTCAATCCCCAACCGGTTGCTCCAGCCCAGCTTGCTGCGCAGGACCTCGTAGAAGTTGTGGCCGAGCGGATGCACCAACTGCACCCGCTGGGGCTTGCGCTTCACCACCAGCACATCGTCCGGCTTGGCCACGGCACGGGTCTGACCGTCGCAACTGATGTGAGGATAGGTCTGATTGGTCTCGCCGATATGAACGTGGATCTCGCTGGCGGCATCGATCACGATGGGCCGGCTGGACAGGGTATGCGGGAACATCGGCACCAGTTCGATCACATCCAGCTTGGGGTGCATGATCGAACCTCCGCCCGACAGCGCATAGGCGGTAGAGCCAGTGGGTGTGGCCATGATCAGTCCGTCGCTACGCTGGCTGCAAACGAATTGCTTGTCGATGAACAGTTCGAACTCGATCATGCGCACCGCCTTGCCGGGGTGCAGTACGACCTCGTTGAGGGCATCGCCATTGCCGACCAGGGTGCCGTCGCGATACAGCTCGGCATCAAGCAAGAAGCGCTCCTCGACCTCATACTGGCCGTCCAGCACCTGGCCGACCCGTTCCTCCAGCTCGTCGGGTGAGATATCGGTGAGAAAGCCCAGGCGTCCGCGATTGACGCCCAGCACCAGGGTGCCGCTGTGGCACAGCGTGCGGGCGGCACCTAGCAGGCTGCCATCGCCACCCACCACGATGACGAGATCGCACAGCTCACCAAGGGTGCGCCGGCTGGCTTCGGGATGACCATGGTCGAGCAGCACGGTAGCGGTACGGTCCTCGACGATCACATGGAGGCCGCGCTCGTCGAGAAAGCGCATCAGGCGCTTGAGGGTCTCGACCACCTTGGTGCTGCCAAGGCGGCCGATGAGACCGATGTTCTTGAATCCGCCGTGCTCTTTTTGCATGCCCTGGCCTCTCGGATCGTGGCCGCTCATTATGGGGGCTGGGCCCAGGGCGGGCAAACACGCCTTAGACAGCGGTGACCGCCTGACGGCGCAGCCACCATTCGTTGAGCACCAGCGAACCCACGATGATCGCTCCCCCCAGCCCCAGCCGCACCAGGTCGGCATCACGGTTCCAGATCACTAGGTTGACCACGAGACCGGCAGGAATCAGAGCGTTGTTCATGATCGCCAGCGCTCCGGCATCCACCCGGGTGGCCCCTAGGTTCCAGAAGAAGTAGCCGAGGCCCGAGGCCACCAGGCCCAGCCAGGCGAGCACGCCCCAATGCACTGTCGTGGAGGGCAACGCCGCGGCATTGCCCAGCAGAGCGAAGGCCGGCAATGCCACGATCAGCGCACCCAGATAGAACCAGGCAAAGACGCTGTGGCGCGGCAATTCAGCGGGTAGCGTCACGGAGAAGCGACGGTAGCCCACCTGACCCAGGGCGAAGCAGAAGTTGGCCCCCTGCACCACCAGGAAGCCGAGCCAGAAACCGCTGTCGATGCCGTCGTAGCGGATCACCGCCGCTCCCATCACCGCCAGGGCGGCAGTGAGCAGGTAGAACGGAGTGAAGCGGCCGAACAAGGCATCGTCGAGCAGCGTCACGTAGAAGGGTGTGAAAATGGTGAAGAGCAGGACTTCCGGCACCGATAGCAACAGGAAGGACTGGTAGAAGAAGATGTACATCACGCCCAGCTGCACAGCGCCCAGACCCATCAGGGCCAGACGCTGGCGCCCCACCAGTAGCCGCGGCCGCAGGAACGGCAGGAACACCAGGGCCGCCAGGCCGACACGCATCAGTACCGCGAAGTAGCTGTCCACCTGCCCGGCCAGGTAGACGCCGATCAGCGAGAACGAGAAGGCCCAGAGCACAGTGACGCCGACGAGATAACCCACGGTTAACCTCTTGGAATAATTTGAGTTGACTGGCGATTATACGGCCATTTCGCCGCCCTTCAATGCACCGACGCCAAGGCGCTTCATGCACCGGATGTCGGCGAGCGGGCCGACTCGCTCGACATGACAGGCTCCCCGACGCCACCTCGCCACGCTCACGACGTGTGGTGGCGAAATACTCCTCCAGGCGCACATCGGCCTGATCGCCGAACAGGATCGCACACGCCTCACGCAAGCCAGGTGACTGGCGCATCGCCTCCTCATGCACCACCAGGGCGACCTTGGAGCGCCGCCGCAGGAAATCCTCCAGGCGGGTGATCATCTCGCGCCGCTTGGCGTAGTGCAGCTCGCAGCGCAGGTATTCCGTACCTTCGATCAGCACCTCGGCCTGGCGCGGATCCTCGCGGATCTCCTCGAGCATCTCCAGCGCATGGGTGCCATAGCGTCGCCACAGTCGGGTCGACAGCGGCTCGGAGGCGTCACTCGCGGTGAAATCATCGAGCCCCATGAGTTTCGCCTGGTGGAGAAACTCATGGCGCACCTGATCGGGCGGCTCGCCGTACCAGCGATATTTGGGGTACGGCACCTCGACACCCATCCGGCCGACCGCGGCGACGATCTCCTCGCCCACGTTGAGGCAGTCGGTCAGCTTGCCACCGAAGATGCTCAGATGCGAGTCGGCCTGGTTGATGTCGATGGCATGCTTGCGCGAGAGCTGCAGGAAGTCGCGCCCACTGCCGCCATCGGCCTTGACCGCCAGGGGACGCACACCGCAGCGGATGGAAATAATGTCCTGCTTGTCCAGCGGCCTGTCGAGTTCGAGGCGCTTGTTGATGTTGTCCAGCACGAAGCGAATGTCGTCTTCCGTGGCCGTCACCTCGGGTCTCTCGACGCGGGTGTCGGTGGTCCCGATACAGGTTCGCGGCCCCATGGGAATGACGAAGAAGAGTCGGCCATCATCGGCGAAGAACGCCAGCACGCGTCGACTGTCGGTCAGACGCGGCACGATCAGGTGGATGCCCTTGGAGTATACGTGGCGATGGTCCGTGGCTTGCCCGGTGAGGCTGTTGTGCTCGTCGACCCAGGGGCCGGCGGCGTTGATCAGGACTCTGGAGCGTACGACGAACTGCCGCCCGGTGACGACATCGCGCACCTGCGTCACCCAGCCGCCGTTCTCGCGTCGCGCACCCAGCGACTCCACATAGTTCGCCGCCACCGCACCGTAGTTGAGCGCCCCACGCACGAAGTTGAAGACGAAGCGGGCGTCGTTGTCGTGCAGGTAGGCATCGGAATACTCGAAACCGCCGATGGCATCGCGCGTGTCGATGATCGCTTCACTGTCACGAATCGCGCTGGACGAGAGAAAGCGCGGAATCCGCGTAAAGCCATTGCCGATCAGCCAGTAAAGCCATGCACCGGCCCACAGGTAGCGCGGGTGGTAGCGAAAGCCCCGTGTGATGGTGGTGAGAAAGCGGATTTCCTGCACCGTGGCGGGATAGCTCCTGATCAGGTGGTTGCGGCTCATGCAGAGCTTGCGCACCAGGGCGAAGTCGCGACTCTCCATGTACTTGATGCCGCCCCACACCAGGTTGGACGAGTGCATGCTGGTGCTGCCGGCGAAATCGCCCCGCTCGATCAGCGCAACCCGTACTCCCTTGCCGGCCAGTGCCGCCGCCGCAGAGGCGCCATTGATGCCGCCCCCCACGATCAGTACGTCGAAGTCTCCGTTATCCAACTTATTGATATTACTGCTACGCAGTTCCATGTACGGACCTTTTTGAAGCAAAAGCCCCGTTCGGCGAGCGCCGAGCGGGGCAAGGATGACCCGGACGGGCTACCGGAACACGGTGATGGTGTCTGGGCCCGGCACAACGCGCCGGGCAACTTGGCTCGCCGGGTGCGGCCCGACGCTTGCCTCAGCGTGTACCGGCGGCCATCCACTCCTCCATCATCTGGTCGTAAGGCACGGTGGTTCCCTGCGGCATCTCGTCGTCGAGCTTGGCCTTGGGCGAGCCTTCCTGCGACAGCCAGTACTCCGGGTCGCGCTCTTCGTTGAGCATCGGCGGGTAGGCCTCGAACACGTTGGCCCGTGCCAGCCGCGCCATGATGTTGTCGAGCGCGCCGGCCAGGTTGTCGAGCGCCTCCTGGGGCGTGATCTCACCGCTCACGGCCGGGGCCAGGTTCTGCCACCACAGCGGTGCCATGCGCGGATAATCCGGCACGTTGGTGGAAGACGGGGTCCAGTTCGACTCGTTGGGGCTGCGGTAGAACTCCACCAGGCCGCCCAGCTTGGGTGCCAGTTCGGTCATCTGGTCGGAGAAGATGTCGGACTCGCGGATCGGCGTGAGACCGGCCATCAGCTTCTCCAGCGATACGGTCTTGGCGGTGGTGAACTGAGCGAACAGCCAGGCCGCGGTGCGCCGGTCCTCCGGGGTGGAATCGAAGAAGGTCCAGGAACCCACGTCCTGGTAGCCCACCTTCATGCCCTCCTCCCAGTACGGCCCGGTGGGCGACGGCGCCATGCGCCATTTGGGGTTGCCTTCGTCATCGGTGACCGGCAGCCCCGGGTCGGTCATGTCGGCGGTGAAGGCGGTGTACCAGAAGATCTGCTGGGCGATGTTGCCCTGGGCAGGCACCGGACCGGCTTCACCGAAGGTCATGCCCTGGGCCTCGGGCGGCGCGTACTTGTCCAGCCACTCGACCATCTTGGTCACGGCGAAGACCGAGGCCGGCGAGTTGGTGGCACCACCACGGCTGACGCTGGCCCCCACCGGGCGGCTCTCTTCGTCGACGCGAATGCCCCAATCGTCCACCGGATTGCCGAACGGCACACCGGGGCTGCCCATGCCCGCCATGGAGAGCCAGGAATCGTGGAAACGCCAGCCCAGCGACGGATCGCGGCGCCCGTAGTCCATGTGACCATAGACCCGCTGGCCGTCGATCTCGCCAACGTGCTCGGTGAAGAACTCGGCGATGTCCTCGTAGGCCGTCCAGTTGGTCGGCACGCCCAGGTCGTAGCCGTAGATCTCGCGGAACTGCTCCTGCAGGTCCTCGCGCTGGAACCAGTCATAGCGGAACCAGTAGAGGTTGGCGAACTGCTGATCGGGCAGTTGGTAGATGCTGCCGTCCGGCCCGGTGGTGTACTGCAGGCCGATGAAGTCGTCGAGATCGAGGGTCGGCAACGTGAAGTCGGCCCACTCGTTCTCCATGGCCTGGGACAGATTGACGGTAGTGCCGTAGCGGATATGGGTACCGATGGCATCCGAGTCGTTGACGTAGCCGTCGTAGATATTGCGCCCGGTCTGCATCTGGGTCTGCATGTTGTCCACCACGTCACCTTCGCCGATGATGTTGTGGGTGACCCGGATGCCGGTGAGTTCCTCGAAGGCCGGCGCCAGTACGTCACGCTCCCAGACGTGGGTAGTCAGACCTTCGGCGACGGTATTGATCTCCATGCCGCGGAACGACTCGGCGGCCTGGGCAAACCATAGCAACTCCTCGATCTGCTCCTCGCGGGAAAGCGTGGAGTTCTGGAAGTGCGTATCGACCAGCCGCTCGGCGATCGCACGGGCATCGTCTGACTGGGCGTGCAGGCCGGCCGAAGCGAGCAGCAGGCTGCCCGCGATCGCCGTCAGTTGGATCCTTTTATTCTTCATGTTGACCTCGTCTGCGTGTGGATGTCGTCCATGACACGGTTATCGTCCGTACGGCCTTGGTTCAGCCCCAGCGCATCAGCACCAGCAACCAGAGGACGGAAGCCCCTAGGGCAAACCAAATCGAGAGTTCGGTGAAGCCGACCACCGCCAGGTGGATATAGGCAGCGGAAAGCAGCCCTATGAAGAGCCGATCGCCGCGGGTAGTAGCGATCGGCAGGAAGCCGCGCCGTTCCACCGTGGGCGAAACCAGCTCCCAGGCCGTCATGCCAAGCAGTATCGCGGCGATGACGGCGAAGAAAACCGCCGTGGGCAGTGTCCAGACCATCCAATCCATCGTGGTTTCCTCCCCTCAGGTCCGGCCCAGGGCAAAGCCCTTGGCGATATGGTTGCGCACGAAATAGACCACCACGATGCCCGGGATGATGGTCAGCACGCCGGCGGCGGCCAGGGTGCCCCAGTCGATACCCGATGCCGTCGAGGTACGCGTCATGATCGAGGCGATGGGCTGGGCCTTGGTGGCGGTCAGGGTGCGGGAGAGCAGCAGCTCGACCCAGGAGAACATGAACAGGAAGAACAGCGTCACGCCGATTCCCGAGCGGATCATGGGTAGGAAGATGGTGACGAAGAAGCGCGGAAAGCTGTAGCCATCGATATAGGCGGTTTCGTCGACTTCCTTGGGCACGCTGCTCATGAAGCCCTCGAGAATCCATACCGCCAGCGGAATGTTGAACAGACAGTGAGCCAGCGCCACAGCGATATGGGTATCGAACAGCCCCACCGAGTAGTAGAGCTGGAAATAGGGCAGCAGGAATACCGCCGGCGGCGCCATCAGGTTGGTCAGCAACCAGAAGAACAGGTGCTTGTCGCCGATGAACTTGAAGCGGCTGAAGGCATAGGCGGCGGGCAGCGCCACCGTGATACTGATCAGCATGTTCATCAGCACGTAGGCCAGCGAGTTGACGTAGCCCATGTACCAGTTGGCGTCGGTGAAGATACCCACGTAGTTGCCCAGGGTGAAGTTCTGCGGCCAGAACGAGAAGGTGCCGAGAATCTCACTGTTGGTCTGGAACGACAGGTTGAGCAGCCAGTAGATCGGCAGCATCACGAACACTAGATAGAGCCCGAGCAGCGTGCGGCGACGCCAACGGACGCTGGCCGAGCGGGCTTGCTTGCGGCGCCTGGCGGCACTGTCGGCCGCCTGCTGACGTACGCTTTCGGGGGTGGTCGGCACGGAGCGGGTCATGTCAGGCGCCTCCCTGTGAGGTGTCGTCTTTCTGGCTGTTCATGATCGCGGTGTAGAAGACCCAGCAGACCAGCAGAATGATGAGGAAATAGATCAGCGAGAACGCCGCCGAGGGGCCCAGGTCCTGCTGCCCGATGGCCATGGTGGTCAGCGACTGGCTGAGAAAGGTGGTGGAACTGCCCGGCCCGCCGCCGGTGAGCACGAACGGTTCCGCATAGATCATGAACGAGTGCATGAAGCGCAACAGCACGCCGATTACCAGCACGTTGGTAAGCTTGGGCAGTTGGATGTAGCGGAACACCGCCCACTTCGAGGCACGATCGATGCGTGCCGCCTGGTAATAGGCATCGGGAATCGAGCGCAGGCCGCTGTAGCACAGCAGGGCGATCAGCGGGGTCCAGTGCCACACATCCATCAGGATGATCGTGGCCCAGGCATCGGTAGCATTGCGGGTGATGTTATAGGGGTAGCCCAGCTCGCGAATGCCGACGCCCATCAGCCCGATGTCGCCACGGGTGAAGAGCTGCCAGATGCTGCCCACCACGTTCCATGGGATAAGCAGCGGCAGCGTGATCAGGATCAGCACGGCGGAAGCCTGCCAGCCGCGCTTGGGCATCAGCAGGGCGATACCGATCCCCAGCGGCACCTCGATCGCCAGAATGGTGAAGGAAAAGGCGAACTGGCGCAGCAGTGCCGCCTGCAGCGCCGAGTCGTTCAGCATCACCTCGAACCACTCGGTGCCGGTGAAGAAGCGCGTGTTGGCATCGAACACGTCTTGCACCGAGTAGTTGACCACTGTCATCAGTGGAATGATGGCCGAGAATGCCACCAGCAGCAGCATGGGCAGGATCAGGAACCACGCCCGGTTGTTGTAGACCTTGTTCATTGCCCCACCTCCACGCGGAACTCGTCGATATAAAGGTGCAGCCACGCTTCGGGGAAGCGGACGAACGCCTGCCGTGGCGGCAGCGGCTGGTCTTCACCCAGGCGCGCACGGAACGTCTTGCCGGCGAATGCGAACGACACGATGCGGTAGGTACCGAGGTCCTGAACGCTGTCGATCTCGATCGGGTAGGCATCCGTGGCCGGAGTTTCCCGCACCTCGACGAACTCGGGGCGAATCCCGAGCTTGATGTTGCGTGAACGGGCCTGCTGGATGGCGCCCTGAAGCGCCGGAGAGAGCGTCAGGTCGACGGTACCGGCCCGCGCCCCGCTGTCAGTGCGCGCCACCTCCATCAGGTTCATGCCGGGGCTGCCGATGAAGTATCCGACGAAGGTATGCGCCGGCGTCTCGAACAGCTCACGCGGGGTGCCGAACTGCACCACCTGGCCCTCGTACATCACCGCGATCTTGTCGGCAAAGGTCGAAGCCTCGAGCTGGTCGTGGGTCACGTAGATCATGGTGATGTTGAAGCGCTCGTGGATCTCCTTGAGCTTGCGCCGGAGCTTCCACTTGAGCTGGGGATCGATCACCGTGAGCGGCTCGTCGAAGAGGATCGCCGAGACATCGTCGCGCACCAGGCCGCGCCCCATGGAGACCTTCTGCTTCTCGTCGGCGGTGAGGTTGCGCGCCCGGCGCCTGAGCAGCGAGGTGAGATCGAGGATATCGGCCACCTCGGCGACGCGCTCGCGCACCTTGGCTTCGGGAGTACCCACATTACGCAGCGGAAAGGCCAGGTTGTCGTACACCGTCATGGTGTCGTAGACCACCGGGAACTGGAACACCTGGGCAATGTTGCGCTCCTCGGGTGGCAGCTCGTTCATGACCTGGTCGTCGAACAGCACCTGCCCGTTCGAGGGTGTCAGCAGGCCGGAAATGATATTGAGCAAGGTCGACTTGCCACACCCGGAAGGCCCTAGCAGGGCATAGGCCCCGCCCTGGTGCCACACGTGCTCCATCTCGCGAATGGCATAGTCATCGGGCCCCGAGGGGTTCGGCGCGTAGCTGTGCGCCAGCGACTTGAGGGTGATCTGGGCCATCAGTGCGCTCCTGGCCGTGCCGGGATGTGCACGACGTCGCCATGCCGATCGAAGGCATAGATCTTGTGAGTCGGAAAATAGACCTTGATACGCTGGTCGACGCCGAACTCATGCACCCCGGCCAGGTGCAGCACCAGGTGGAAGAGGTCGTTGTGCACGTGAAGGAAGGTCTCCGAGCCGCTGATCTCGGCGATATCGACCGTCACGTCCAGCTCGAGATCGTCGTCCGCCTGACGCTGCAGTCCAATGTGCGAGGCACGCACGCCAAACTGGTACTGGCCCGGTGTGAGACTCGCCAGATCGCGGTTGAGCGGAAAGTGGACATTACGATCGAAGGTCACTTCGGAGCCGGAAACCATCGCCGGCACTACGTTGATGGGCGGCTCCGAAAACATCTCGGCGGTAAGCACGTCGCGGGGACGATGGTAAACGTCCTCGGTGGGACCGTACTGCAGCAGGCGCCCCTCGTGCAGCACGGCAGTGTGACCACCCAGAGCCAGCGCCTCATTGGGCTCGGTGGTAGCGTAGACGGCGATGCAGTTACGCGCCTTGAACAGCTCGCGCAGCTCCTCGCGAAACTCCTCACGTAGCTTGTAGTCGAGGTTGACCAGCGGCTCGTCGAACAGGATCAGATCGGCATCCTTGACCAGCGCGCGGCCCATGGCGGTGCGCTGCTGCTGGCCGCCGGAGAGCTCCGCTGGATAACGCTCCAATAAATGTTCGATATGTAACATCCTGGCCGTCTCGAGCACACGCCGGCGAATTTCTTCTCGCGGCACGCGAGCCAACTTGAGCGGCGAGGCGATGTTGTCGAAGACCGTCAGGCTCGGGTAGTTGATGAACTGCTGGTAGACCATCGAAACGTTGCGTTTGCGCACCGACTTGCGCGTCACGTCCTCGCCATGCATCAACACCCTGCCGCGGGTTGGTGCCTCGAGGCCCGCCATGATGCGCATCAGTGTCGTCTTGCCTGCCAGGGTTCGTCCCAGCAGTACGTTGAAGGAGCCGGGAGCCAACTCGAGGTTGACCCCCTCGATATGCGTGGCTCCATTGACCACATGGTCGATGTTTTCAAGTATCAGAGACATGCTGAACTCTTTGTCATCGTTATTGAGTCGTTGTTGAACTGGCGCGTACGCCTAGCCGGCCAGCGACATGGCGTCATGCGATGCGTTGGCCTGATCATCGCCGCGATCGCTCTTCACTCTTGCCACGGCCATCTGCCAACCAGCGTAGAGCGACTCCCGCATGCCAGCAGACATCGCAGGCATGAAGGTGCGCTCGCATTGCCACAGCGCCGCCAGCTCATCCAGCGAGCGATACCAACCGACGCCCAGAGCCGCCAGGTAGGCCGCCCCCTGGGCTGTCGTTTCCCGTACCACGGGACGATCCACCTCCTGCCCCAGCACATCGGCCAGGCACTGCATCAGCCAGCCATTGGCCACCATGCCGCCATCGACCCTCAGCCTGCCCCGGTCGGTGCCGACGTCCTGCATCATGCATTGATAGAGATCGCGCGACTGGAAGCACACCGAACGCAGGCCCGCCGCTACCAGCTCAGCGATGCCCGTATCGCGGGTCAGGCCGAGGATCGCTCCGCGAGCTCGCGGATCCCAATGAGGCGCGCCCAGACCGGTGAAGGCCGGCACCAAGTAGACGCCGTGACTTCCTCGGGTCCGTTCGGCGAGCCACTCGGTTTCAGCCGCATCCTCGAACAGCCCCAGGCCATCGCGCAGCCACTGCACCGTGGCGCCGGCCACGAAGATGCTGCCCTCCATGGCATAGGTGGGCACGCCATTCAGCCGATAGGCCAGTGTGGTCAACAGGCGGTTATGGGAGGCGACCGCCCGCTCGCCGGTGTTGAGCATCATGAAACAGCCGGTGCCGTAAGTGCTCTTCAGCATGCCGGTCTCGAAGCAGGCCTGACCGACCAGCGCGGCGTGCTGATCACCGGCCACGCCGAGGATGGGAATTTCATGGCCGAACAGGGTGGAATCAGTGACCCCATAGTCGTCGCTGGAGTCGCATACCGCCGGTAGTAGCGCCGCCGGGATATCGAACAGAGCCAGCAACTCCGCATCCCACTGCTGGGTGTGAATGTTGAACAGCAGCGTGCGCGAAGCGTTCGTCGCATCGGTCAGATGCCGCCGGCCACCGGTCAGGCGCCAGATCAGATAGCTGTCGACGGTGCCGAAGGCCAGCTCACCGCGCTCGGCGCGTTGACGTGCTCCGGGCACGTTATCCAGGATCCAGGCCAGCTTGGTGGCGGAGAAATAGGGATCGATCAGAAGCCCGGTACGGTCGCGAACCACCTCGCCATGGCCGGCAGCGGCGAGCGCCTCGCACTGAGCAACAGTGCGTCGATCCTGCCACACGATCACGGGATGGATCGGTTCGCCGGTGGCGCGATCCCAGACTACGGTGGACTCCCGCTGATTGGTGATGCCGATCGCCGCCACCTCAGCAGGAGCGACAGGCTGCAAGGCCTCCCGACACACGCCCAGTACGGACTGCCAGATCGCCTCAGCGTCATGCTCCACCCAACCGTCGCCCGGGAATGATTGAGCCAGCGCCCGCTGAGCCATGACCAGCGGACGCAGCGAACGATCGAAGAGAACCGCACGCGAGCTGGTCGTGCCTTGATCGATGGAGAGTAAGTAGGACATTAGCCTCGCCCTGTTATTCTTGTCGGGTCGTAGCCATGGAGGTCTTGCCGGAAAAAACGAACAGGAGAGAGCGCACCATGTTCGTTTTCAATCAAAAAACAACCTCACATGTTCGATTTACGATAGCGAGACTAGCGCAGAGGTAGATAAGGGGCAACGTCAATGTTCGAACAAACCGTCATACTATAGTCTACCGGCGGCCGAGAATGGCTTACCCTAGGCATCTCCGACAAGTGAACCCTCCTTCCCTAACAAGCTTTCGTTTTTCGACAACACTGTTCGATTTCGAATACAGGGTCAGAGAAACGGGACGGCAATGAAGAGATACGATGATGCCCACCAGGACCAGAGCGAGCATCCAGGCAGGTTAAGGAGTCAGTTAAGCCCCGCGCCGCAACCACCACCAGGCATAGAGGCAACCCGGCAGCCAGCCCAGCAACGTGAGTAGCAGGCAGATGGCGATACGCCCGGCACCGCCCCGCGATAGACCGACGGCCAAGGGTGGCAGCAACAGGGCCAGCGCCATCAAGGAGAAACGCAGCGTCAGCGAATCTTGCCGGCCCAGAGATGACATGGACGGTGGAACCTGCCGGACTGAGGCCATTTTTTCATGGGTTTTCGGCGGTACGTACTCCCGCACCACGGGCTCGGCCTCACTCACCCCCTCCGCCTCTTCCTTGGCTTGGCGATGGGCTTCGTGATCGATCTTCTGCTCGATGGTGTCGGCGCCTTCGGCCAACTTATCGTGATAGCGCTCCCAATCTTCCCAGTCGTGGGGCGTTCCCGCACGCGGCTGGTGGCCGCCCGCCTGGCGCGCACGCTCCCAGGCCTTCTCCTCCAGGGTGTTGGGGCGCTCCTCATCGCGACTGCCATCGAGCCCCTTTCTTGCCAGGTATTCGCGCGCATCCATGACCCACCTCCCCTTGGGCATCAGGTTCGCCTAGCCTGCCTACAAGCTAGTCCACACTCCTGACTTGTTGGAGCCACACGGCCATGATCATGTTCCGCCATCGTTGTTAGCCCTCGGCCTCCGGCTCAGAGCGTTGGCAAGGTGTTGAAGACTTCCCTTATATCCGAGTCGGCTCGACTATGCTGAAAGTGTCCCGCCAAGAGCGACCGAAACAAGGAGATGCGCCATGCTCAACAGGGCCCCTACCGTCGTTCGCGATATCATGTCCCGGGATTGCTACCGGGTCACCGGCAACACCTCGATCACCACACTGGCCCAAGGCCTCGCCCTGCATCGTTTGCCTGGCGTGCCGGTCGTCGACGAGCATGACAATCTCATCGGTTTCATCTCGGAACAGGACGTACTGGGCAAGCTGTTACAGAGTGCCTATCTCAATGACGAAGCACCGCTGGTCAAGGAGCTGATGCGCAACGAGGTCCTGTCCGTTTCGCCAACCAAGAGCATTACCGATCTGGCGCAGGAGATGCTGGGACAGAAACCCAAGGTCTACCCGGTAACCGAGCAAGGACGTCTATGCGGCATCGTGACCCGTCGCGACGTTCTGACCGCAATTCTGCGCATGCGTCATAGCTGAGTCCATCATCGCCCGGCCGAAGCGCTGGGCATCCAAGCCAAGCCGTATCAGCCAGCGTGCTCGACCCGCCCGGCCGCCCCCGGGCGGGCCGGCTCTGCATGCGTCGTACCTGACGAAAAAAAAACCGCCCATGGGGTCATGGGCGGCAAGATCGAAACTGCGAGCCAGAGCAACAGTGTTAGCGACTGCCATCGCGCTGTTGCCTGTATCAGATATGACAGCAGCAAGCAAAAAAGTTCGCCACTGTTCGTTAATTTTTTTATCTCGCGCTACCCCGCCTTTGCCACACGCCATGCAAGATCGGTAAAACAATCACTTAACGAGAGAGGAACGAGAAAGGCACACAACGGCTTGCAAAGCCCAAACCCTTGGTTTTACTATCGAATCCGCCTGCGGGTGTAGCTCAATGGTAGAGCAGAAGCTTCCCAAGCTTAAGACGAGGGTTCGATTCCCTTCACCCGCTCCAACTCCCGCTGCGGGCTGACACCCCCTGGTGCCTCCCGCCAGCCTTCTCCGCCAGCGTGGCTCACTCATGGCACTCTTCTTGCTCATCTTCGCCGTTTGCCTGTTCGTCATCGGCGGCATGGTGCTGATCCTGCTGTTCTCGCGCACGCCGCGCTATCGCACCGAGCCGGAGCAGCTGCTGGCACTGTTCGACAAGGCCCTTGAGAACAAGGTTGGAGAGACGGAGTGGAACATCGTGATGAACTACCCCATTCGCCACGACGACTACCTCGAAGGAGTGCGGCGCCGGGCCCAGCGCCTGATGCAGGAGCATGGCCGTCCCTGGCAGCTCGCCCAAGGCAAGCCCCTGCTCGACAAGACCGGTCGCGATGAACTGACTGCGCTGCGCCATCACCTGGCGTCTCACCAGCGCCTGAGAGAGCAACAGCGCAACCAGCCCAAGCGTTGACCAGGCGTCGAGTGTGGTAAGCTTCAATGCGATAGCCACAGGCGGGAGACCCCCATGTCCAGCGTCATACGCCAGATTCCTCTCGACACCGCCACCCAGCATCATGCCCATGACTTTCACCAGATCGTCATCGGCCTGCAGGGCCGTGCGGAGTTCGAGATCGAAGGCCTCGGCGGCGCGATTTCCGCCTTCTCCGGCTGCATCGTGCCCGCCAACCACGTGCACTATTACGTTGGCCAGGGTGAAAACCGCCAGTTGATCCTCGACCTGCCCGCCGATGCCCCCTCGCTCACCGGCTACCACCACGAGCTGTCGCGCCTCTTCGATGCCCCGCGCTTCTTCGCCCTGGACAGCCCTCTCAAGCATTACCTCGAGTTTCTGCTGCTCGAACAGGCCAACGACAAGGGGGGCCTGAGCGCCGCACAGAGCGACCGCCTGGCCGCCACCTTTCTCGGCTGCCTGCATGCCAGGCTCGGTGGAACGGCTTCCCATTCCAGCGTGCACCGCCTGGACCTGGCCAAACTCGACCGCTTCATCGACCGGCACTTGGCCTCACCGATCTCCGTGGCCGACCTGGCCGCCCAGGCGTGTCTCAGCGAGGCTCACTTCCGCAACCGTTTTCGCGAGCAGACAGGGCTTTCTCCGTGGCAATACGTACGCCGACGGCGACTGGAAGCGGCACGTCGGCTGCTCGAGGAGAGCCGTATGCCGCTGTCGCAGATCGCCGTGAATACCGGCTTTGCCCATCAGAGCGCCTTGACGCATGCGTTTCGCAGCACGTTCGGCTGTCCGCCAAGCCAACTCCGGCGCGCCGTTTTGGAGCGCTCTGCCCTCGAAGTCACAAACCGTCTACGACATACGACTTAAGTCTAAATTTCAATGGCTCTGCGGTAATCTGCCGCGAAATTCATAAATCCTTCCCGGTTTTTGGCAAGCAGCCTCCTCCAACCAGCCCTACAGTCAAGGAAGACACACCCATGTTCGGGCAGAACGCCACGCACATGGCGTTTTGCCGTTCTGGAACGGGTGGATACCCGGGGACTCCTATGCTCAATGCCGAAACCATGCTGAATGCTGCTACCTGGCAGCAGGATCTCGATAGCCTGTTCTCGCGTATCAGCGAACACTACGTGGTGGACGAAGAAATCTTCGTCAAGGAGCTGGTCAACGTACTCAGCGCCGATACCGAGGATTTCCGGCGCATTGCGGGCAAGACCGCCGAGCTGGTCCGCGAGGTGCGCGAAATGGACACCGCAGTCGATACGATCGATCAGTTGCTGCAGCAATACAGCCTCGACACCCACGAAGGGCTGATGCTGATGTGCCTGGCCGAAGCCATGCTGCGTATTCCCGACACGGCCACGGCCGACGCCCTGATCGAGGACAAGCTCGGCCCCGCCGACTGGAAGGCCCATGTCGGACAGAGCGACTCCTGGCTGGTCAATGCCTCCACCTGGGGGCTACTGATGACCGGACACGTGGTCACCCTCGACAAGCCGCGCGACGGCAAGCCTTCAGGCTTCATCAACCGCCTGGTCAATCGTATGGGCGAGCCGGTGATCCGCCGCGCCATGTACGAGGCGATGAAGATCATGGGCAAGCAGTTCGTGCTCGGCCGCGACATCGATGAGGCCTTGAAGCGCTCCCGTCCGCTGTTCGACAAGGGCTACACCTACTCCTACGACATGCTGGGCGAAGCGGCGCGCACACGGGCCGACGCCAAGCGCTACTTCGACGACTATGCAAAGGCCATCCAGCGGGTCGGCCTGACCAGCACCAAACTCTCCGAACGCACCCCGGCGCCTTCCGTCTCAATCAAGCTCTCGGCACTGCACCCGCGCTACGAATTCGGTCGTCGCGAGCAGATTCTGCGCGAACTGGTGGGCAGCGTACGCGAGCTGGTGAGCATGGCCCGTGAGCGTAACGTGGCGCTGACCATCGACGCCGAGGAAGTGGATCGCCTGGAGCTGTCGCTGGAAGTATTCCGCGCCGTCTACGAGAGCGACGCCTGCAGGGGCTGGGGCCACTTCGGCCTGGTGGTCCAGGCCTACTCCAAACGCGCCCTGCCGGTGCTGCACTATCTCAACCGTCTGGCCGAACGTCAGGGCGACGAAATTCCCGTACGCCTGGTCAAGGGCGCCTACTGGGACAGCGAGATCAAGGAGTCGCAGCAGCTCGGCGTCGAGGGTTATCCGGTCTACACCCGCAAGGCCTGCACCGACGTGGCCTATCTGGTCTGCGCCCGCTTCCTGCTTTCCGACCAAACCCGCGGTCGCATCTTCCCGCAGTTTGCCACCCATAACGCCCATACCATCAGCACCATCCTCGAAATGGCCGACGAAGCCACTCGTCCCTTCGAGTTCCAGCGCCTGCACGGCATGGGCGAGGCGCTTTACGATGCGGCACTCAAGCGTGCCCCCAAGGGTACCTATTGCCGGATCTATGCGCCGGTGGGTGCGCACAAGGACCTGCTGCCCTACTTGGTACGCCGGCTGTTGGAAAACGGCGCCAACTCCTCGTTCGTGCACCAGTTGGTCGACCCCAAGGTGCCGGTGGAAACGCTGTGCGTGCATCCGGTGGAAACGCTGGGCCAGTACCGCACCTTCTCCAACCCGCGGATTCCTCTGCCCAAGGACATCTACGGCGAAAAACGACGCAACTCAAGGGGAGTCAACCTCAACGTGCGCAGCCATTACGAACCGCTGATGAAGGCCATGTCGGGCTTCATGGAACGCAGCTACGAAGTCGGGCCCCTGCTGGCCTTTGATGTGGAACGCGACCCGGCCAACGTGCACGAGGTTTTCAGTCCCTATGACCGCCGTCAGCGAGTCGGCAGCGTGCAGTGGACCAGCCGCGACCAGGCCGCTCGCGCAGTGGATGCCGCCTGGGCCGCATTCCCGCGCTGGGAGGCTACCCCGGTAGCCGAGCGTGCCGCCATCATTCGTCGCCTGGGCGACCTGATGGAAGAGAACCTGGCCGAACTGATGACGCTGTGCTCCCGCGAGGGCGGCAAGCTGCTCACCGATGGCGTCGATGAGATCCGTGAGGCGGTGGATTTCTGCCGTTACTACGCCATGCGCGCCGAGGAGCAGTTCGGCGAGCCGCTCGAGCTGCCCGGTCCTACCGGTGAATCGAACCGTCTGATGCTAAGCGGCAAGGGGGTGTTCGCCGCGATCAGCCCATGGAACTTCCCGGTGGCGATCTTCTGCGGCCAGATGGTGGCGGCAGCCGTGGCCGGCAATAGCGTACTGGCCAAGCCCGCCGAGCAGACCTCCATCGTCGCTCATCGCGTGGTCGAGCTGCTCTACGAAGCCGGCATGCCACGCGACGTGGTGCAGCTGCTGCCGGGCGACGGCCCCACCGTGGGCAGCGTACTCACCTCCGACCCGCGCATCACCGGCGTCGCCTTTACCGGCGGTACCGATACCGCTCAGATCATCAATCGCGCCCTGGCGGCCCGCGAAAACGCCCCGCTGCCGGCCCTGGTCGCCGAGACTGGTGGCATGAACGCGCTGATCGTCGACTCCACCGCCCTGCCGGAGCAGGTCGTGGCCGACGTGGTCCAGTCCGCCTACCAGAGTGCCGGCCAGCGCTGCAGCGCGCTGCGCGTGCTCTACCTGCAGGACGACGTGGCCGACCGGGTCATCGAAATCCTGCGTGGCGCCATGGACGAGCTGCACGTCGGCGACCCCCGCGACCTGGGTACCGACGTAGGGCCGGTGATCGATGAGGATGCACGCAAGAATCTGCTGGCACACATCGAGAAACTCAAGGGCGAAGGCCGCTTGCTGGCCGAAACCCGCCTGGATCCGGCCCATACCGCTCATGGCACCTTCGTGCCGCCGGTCGCCTTCAGCATCGATACCATCGATGCTCTGGAGCGGGAACAGTTTGGCCCGGTGCTGCACGTGGTGCGCTACAAGGCCAGCGAGATCGAGAAGGTGCTCGAGTCGATCAACGCCAAGGGTTACGGGCTGACTTTCGGCGTACATAGCCGCAATGAATCCTTCGCACAGCTCGTCGCGCAGAAGATTCGCGTTGGCAATGTATACATAAACCGGAATATCATCGGCGCCGTCGTGGGTGTGCAGCCGTTTGGCGGGCAAGGTCTTTCCGGTACCGGCCCCAAGGCGGGCGGACCGCACTATCTGCTGCGTTTCGCCACGGAGAAGACCGTGACCGTCAATACCGCCGCGCTGGGCGGTAACGCGTCACTGCTTGCGCTGGGAGACGAGTGACCGCACTCGTCATTGACCACAACAACATTTGAAGGAACCCCTATGGTTCAGAATAACATGGCTGTCGGTTTCACCTTCGTGGTGTACCTCTTGTTGATGCTCGGCATCGGTATCGTCGCCTACAAGCGCACGACCAACCTTTCCGACTACATCCTGGGTGGCCGTTCATTGGGTCCCTGGACCTCGGCTATCTCCGCCGGAGCCTCGGACATGTCGGGCTGGCTGCTGCTTGGCCTGCCCGGTGCCGCCTATGTCAGCGGTATCTCCGCCAGTTGGATCGCTGTGGGCCTGCTGATCGGCACCTGGCTCAACTGGCTGATCGTGGCGCGCCGCCTGCGCCTGTACAGTTTCAAGGTCAGCGACGCCCTGACCCTGCCCGAGTACTTCGCCAATCGCTTCCGTGACAACTCGCAGCTGTTACGGGTCATCTCGGCGGTGTTCATCCTGATGTTCTTCCTCTTCTACACCAGCTCCGGTCTGGTCGCCGGCGGCCGGCTGTTCGAGACGGTGTTCGGCTACGATTACACCGTCGCGGTCACCATCGGTACCATCGCGGTGATCTCCTACACCTTCTTCGGTGGTTTCCTGGCGGTTTCCTGGACCGACCTGATCCAGGGCCTGATGATGGCAGCGGCACTCGCCATCGTGCCGATCATCGCCTTTGGCGACCTGGGCGGCACCGCCGGTGCCGGCGCCGCGCTTGCCGACGAGAGTGCCTACATGCTGGCCTGGTTCCGTGATGCCTCGACGGGCGAAGCGCTGACCTTCATCGGCATCGTCAGCTCATTGGCCTGGGGCCTTGGCTATTTCGGCCAGCCGCACATCCTGGCTCGCTTTGCCGCTATCCGCAGCGATCGCGACATTCCTACCGCGCGCCGCATTGCGGTCACCTGGACCGCCATCGCCCTGATCAGCTCAGTGGCCGTGGGCCTGCTCGGAGTGGGCTTCGTGCAGCGCGACCTGGCCGACGGTGAGACAGTGTTCATGGTGATGGTCAACCTGATCTTCCACCCGGTGATTGCCGGCATCCTGCTTGCCGCCATCCTGGCCGCAATCATGTCCACTGCCGATTCGCAGCTGCTGGTCTCATCCTCGGCGCTGACCGATGACTTCTACAAGGCGATCTTCCGCAAGGATGCCAGCCAGACCGAGCTGGTGTGGGTGGGGCGCCTGGCCGTCATCGCCATTGCCGTCCTTGCCTACCTGCTGGCGCTCAATCCCGATGCCACCGTGCTCGACCTGGTCGCCTACGCCTGGGCCGGCTTCGGTGCGGCCTTCGGCCCCGCGCTGATCATGTCGCTCTACTGGCGTCGCATGAACAAGTGGGGCGCACTGGCCGGCATCGTGGTAGGCGGCGTCACCGTGGTGGTCTGGGCCGAGCTGTCCGGCGGCATCTTCGATCTCTACGAGATCGTACCTGGCGTCATCCTGGCCTATATCGCCATCGTAGTGGCGAGCCTGGCCACCGAGGAGCCGGATCTTCGCGTTACCGCCGACTTCGATACCTTCGAGGAAGCGTAATCGGCCAACACTATCACGCAACGAGAAAGCCGCCCATGGGCGGCTTTCTCGTTTTTCACTCATGCCAACCAGAAAGCACGTATCACTACAATTACGGCAAAGGAGCCCAGCACCGCCCAGCTCCATGGCGGGTTGGTGGCACGCCGCAGCCAATGACGGCGGAACCCCAGCCCCAGCGGCTGCATGAAGGCCGCTCCCAGCGCCCAAACGCCCAGCCCGATGGCTGGCATGCGCAGGAACATCGGCAGCCCACTGAGCAGCTCGGGACGAATCAGCAGCCACAGCGCCAATGCAGCGGCCACCAGCATGGCGGCCAGCGTCAGCCACATCGGACGATCATGAACCTCTGTCCGCATCTTGCCCTCTCCTCTCAACACCTACCCAAGGCTTAGCCCTTGGTCGTTCCTTGCGCCATGCTGCATCACAACAATAGTTGTACAGCAAAATGCACGTTATTTGTCATATTCATGGCTTTGAAATTAGGTGATCACGCGATTGGGTCAATCAATCAGCGCTATATCGACGATAACAAAATTAAACAGGACTTTTAGAAACAGTGTTCGTATAGTAGTCAACGTCCAATGCTGCCGGGAACCTCCGGCGTTAGAAACCAGGGGGACGCTATTATGAAACCGATTCGTCTGATTCCTGTGGTTGCTCTTGCGGCCAGCACTCTCTTCGCCAGCCAGGCAGCTCTGGCCTATGGCGCCGGCGATGCTTTCGTACGTGGCGGCTTCGCCAAGTCCGACACTCGTTCCGACAATGGTATCGCCGACGGTATCAGTAGTGGTGAGACCGGCTTCACATACGGTGCCGGCTACTTGTTCCACGACAAGGTGGGTATCGAGCTGAATGGCTCCGAGAAAATCGAGCATGACGTGACGCTCGGCGGCGAGACAGGATCCATCGACCGCATGCCGGTCAACCTGTTGGTGAACTACTACCCGCTCGGCGGACTGGATTCCAAGGTGCAGCCGTATGTCGGCGCGGGCCTCAACTACACCCGCTTCTCTGGCGAGCCGGAAGGCATCGACGCACGCCGCTCCTATGGCGCCGTGGGTCAGGTCGGGATCGATCTGGCGATTACCGACAACTTCATGCTCAACGGCTTTGCCAACTATGCCGACGTCGATTCCCGTATTTCTGCCGACGGCGAGCGCATCGGCACCGCCAAAGTCGATCCAATGACTATCGGCGGTGGCGTCACCTTCCGCTTCTAAGCTTGACGAAGCCATGTCGCATCGAAACGCCGGGCCATGCCCGGCGTTTTTCATTGTGCAGCCTTTCCAGCTCAGCTCTCCAAGCCATAAGAAATATTTTAAATGCCTTTTTAGTTGCCGGAACAACTATTGTCGTGGGTCAATATTCCGCCGCCAAGCTCTGAGTAGACTGACTTCGTTTTGATGGCAGCCCAGGCTGCTCCTTTGCCAACGACAGGAGTCGACTCATGCGCAATCAAGCCCTTCCCACCCTACTCACTGCCGGCATTGCGGCCACCGCCCTCTTGGCCAGCAGCCAGGCGCTCGCCTACAACCAAGGCGACTTCATCACCCGCGTGGGCGTCGCCCATGTCGACCCCAAGAGCGATAATGGCAGCCTGGCAAATGGCGCCATTGACGTCGACGTACGCAGCGATACCAACCTGGGCTTTACCCTGGGCTACCTGTTCCACGACAAGCTCGGTGTCGAGCTGCTGGCAGCGCTGCCGTTCAAGCACGATATTCGACTGAACGGTGATGAGGTCGCTTCCACCAAGCACTTACCACCGACCCTGACCTTGCAGTACTACCCGCTGGGTGGTACCGGCGCCCAAGTTCAGCCCTATGCCGGCGTTGGCCTCAACTACACCCACTTCTTCAGTGAAAAGCTCGACATCGAAGGGGCCGATCTGGACCTCGACAGTTCCTGGGGCCTGGCTGGCCAGTTGGGGCTCGATGTGCGCCTAGACGACAACTGGGGCGTCAACGCCGCGGCCTGGTACATCGACATCGATACCGACGCCAGCCTGAATGGCACTGACATAGGCAAGGTCAACATCGATCCCTGGGTGTTCATGGCCGGCATCAGCTACCGTTTCTGAGCGGCCTTCTGAACACCGCGAGGCCCGCCACTGGCGGGCCTCGCGGTGTTTACGGCATTGACGGAGCAGCGCTGGCATCAGCGCGGAGAGTGGCGCGACAAGCCGAGCAGGGAGAGGATGCGATCCTCGAGACCATGGATGGCCTCGACCCGAGCCAGTTGCCGATGATAGTCGGTGCTGAGAAACGGCTCCCCGGCCAGCAGGTGATCGAGATATTCCCGCGCTGGCTTGAGGGATGGCGCCGTGGTGCCGGGTGCAGCAATGTAGACCCAGGCTTCGATCTCCCCTTCTGCAGTAGCGATCGGCAGGCGACGCCGCTCGTACTCGTGCGGATACCCCTCGAAGGGATCCATTCGCTCGATCTGGGCGGGCTCGAGCAGCTCGAACAGAGCACCTTCCACCCTCTCTCCCGCTGTCGGCACCACGTTGGCATGGGCGATCCCGGCCACCCGCGACGCCTTGTCGAAGCGCAGCACATGGTCGTGCAGCACGCCCGCCAGAGCACGGCGTGTCGCACCGATGCGCGCCTCGACCCTGGCAATATTCATGTTGCTGCCGTAGGCAAAATAGAACGGCATCGGTTTTCGTCTTCTCTGGTCTGGTCTGGTCTGGTCTGGTCTGGTCTGGTCTGGTCAGTTATCAGTGATCAGGCGGTCGATCTCTTCCACCGCCTTGCACAGCAACAATCGATCCGTGGCTCGTGCCCCCTGCTGGGCCAGATAGATATCGACCACAGGCGCCACATCGCACTTCTCGGGCATCGGCGCCTCCGCCTCGATCAGCGCATCGAGACGAACGATGAACACGAAGCGCAGCCACTGAGGCAAGGCCATGGTATCGATGCAGAACGGTTGCTGGCTCTCATAGGCCGCCGGCTCCGGCGCACTCATTTGCCACATGTTAGTAGCCTTCATGGTGGCCTCGAGACGGCGCAGGGCTACATCGAGTTCCTCGTGTACGGTCATGACATCTCCTGTTGGACATGTCATTCATTATCGCACAACTCGCCCGCCCTCCCCATGCGAAGCCTGCTCATGCGAGCTGGCCGGCCAGGATCTTGCGCAAGAAGTCCCGCGTACGCGGGTCCTGAGGAGCATTGAACAGCTGCGAAGGCGGCCCCTGCTCGACGATACGCCCACCCTCCATGAACACCACGCGATCCGCCACGTCCCTGGCAAACCCCATCTCATGAGTCACCACCAACATGGTCTGGCGCTCACGGGCCAGCTGCTTCATCAGCGCGAGCACCTCTTCGACCCACTCCGGATCGAGAGAGGAGGTCGGCTCATCGAACAGGATCACCTCGGCCTGCGCTGCCATGGCGCGCCCGATACCGACCCGCTGTTGTTGACCACCGGAGAGCGAAGCCGGATAGGCGTCCGCCTTGTCGGCCAGGCCGATGCGTTGCAGGATCTCCCGGGCGCGAGCATGCGCCTTGTCCTTTGGCCAGCGGTTGACCACGATCAGGCCTTCGGCAATGTTCTCGAGCGCGGTCTTGTTGGCAAACAGCGCGTAGTTCTGGAACACGAACGCCGTGCGGCGCCTCGCCGCCAGTATCTCGGCCCGGCTGGCCCGGGTGACGTCGACGTCCAGATCGCCGATGACCAGGCGACCGGCATCCGGTCGTTCGAGGAAGTTGAGGCAGCGCAGCAGGGTCGACTTGCCGGTCCCCGAAGGGCCGATCACGACGATGATCTCGCCCTGTTCGATTTCCAGGTCGATGCCATCGAGCACGGTTGCGTTGCCGAATCGCTTGACGAGATGGCTGATTTTGATCATCTGCGATAAGCCCTGTTGAGTCGTGTCTCCAGCCATCTCTGGAACCAGGCCAACAGCTCGACGATGATCCAGTACATGACTGCCACGGTGATGAAGGCCTCGAAGTAGAGAAAGCTGCCGGCCGCCTCTTTCTGCGTTGCCCCCATCAGTTCCGTAACGCCTAGGGTAAAGGCCAGGGAAGTCGCCTTGATCATGTCGATGAAGTAGTTCATCAGCGTGGGCACGGCCACGCGAGTGGCCTGGGGCAACACGATGCGACGCATCAGCTGCCCGTTGGTCATGCCTATCGACAGGGCAGCTTCGGTCTGGCTGCGATCGACCCCTACGATGGCAGCACGTATCGATTCCGCCATGTAAGCCGAAAAGTGAAGTGTCAGCCCCATGATGGTGGCGGTGATACCGTTGATGTGCGTCAGGAAGGCCAGTAGTTGAGGCAGGCCGTAGTAGAACAGGAACAGCTGCACCAACAGCGGCGTACCGCGAAAAAAGGAGATGAACAGCAGCGTCGCTGCGTTCAGCCCCGGAATCTTCAAGACGCGAATGACCGCGAGAGCGCAGGAGAGTACCAGGGCAAACGCCATTCCTGCCGCCGCCATCTGCAGCGTCAGCGGCAAATAGCGCAGCAGGATGGGGATCAGCCCCAGCATGTAATCGAGATCGAGAACACGCATGACAGGCGCTCAGTGAATCACGGACGCGTGATGTCGGTACCGAACCAGCGCTCCGAGATGGATGCCAGGGTCCCGTTTTCACGCAAGGTGGCAAGCGCCTCATCGACTCGATCGCGCAGGGCACGATCCGCTTCGGTGTCGCGGAACGGCAGTGCGTTGCGAATACTCGAGAAGGGTTCACCGGCGAGCTGCAGCGGCAGCGACCGCTCCTGGATCACCTGGCTGGCGCTGACACGATCCATGACGAAGGCATCGACACGCCCCAGGGCGGTATCCTGCTCGATATTGCTGTCGTAGGTGCGGATATCGATCTCGTCGGCATAGGGCAGCTCGCGCAGCAGCTGTTCGTAGTTCGAGCCGAGGTTGACGGCAACCCGCTTGCCTTTCAGGTCCTCTACGCCTTCAATCTCCTCGTTGCCTGCCCTGACGACCACTTGCGCACCGTCATAGACGTAGGGTTCGGTGAAGAGGTACTTCACCTCGCGCTCTTCGGTAATGGTGATCTGGTTGGCAATGGTGTCGATGCGCCCCGATTCGAGCATGCCGAACAGTCCCGAAAAATTGGCGGTCACGAAATCCACCTCGAGGCCCAGCTCTTCGCCAACCGCCTGCATGACCTCTACTTCGAAGCCCTTGAGCGTGTCCCGCTCGACGAAGGTGAAAGGAAAATAGCTGCCCGACATGCCCACCCTGAGCACGTCATCTTGGGCCTGAGCGCTTCCCGCGATAGCAAGAGCGCCGGAAAGAACCGCTGCAACAAGAACACGCGACGACATGGTCGACCTCCATAAATATCGATTCGTAATAGATACCGCTACTGTTATTCCACTTTAACAAAAGCGGGAGCGAATGGCTCCCACCTCTACCATTGAATTGATGCATGACTGCCATAGCGTAGCCGGGCAGTTGAAGGTCATGCACAGATTTGCTGCAAGAGGCTGTGGATAAGCTTTGGAAACCCGCTCCGGTAGCAGAGAATACGGGGCTTCGCCAGGCATGCTCATTTCTTAACCAGATTGCGACGATCCGCGCCGACGGGTGGCTGACAACCCCCCGGCCGTCACGGTAGAGTGCACGCTCAAAAGGGAGCCCATATGCAGCCGATCCACACGCTTCACGATTTCTTCGACCGCACCGGTGCCGAGGTTCGCCTCTATCACATGGGGCGCAGGGTCGAGCCGTGCTCGCTACGAACGTTGGCCGACCTGGAAAACGACACCAGCCCGTGGCCGTTACCCTGGCAGGGTCAGGCTCGCCTGGGCATCGTCTTTCGCCTTGGGGATCTCGCCGACCCGCTGATCTGGTTCCTCGCCCTGCCACTGGATGAACAGGGACAACTGGTTCCCGCCCCTCGCGACGCCTTCCTGCAACGCTTGCTCGTGACGCTGGGCCGTAACGTCGAGCGAGTGGGACATCACGCTTCGGACAGCGGCGAAATCGACAATCTGATGCACGACAACCCGCTGGCTTTCACGCCTTCGCTGCCTTTCCAAGCCATGCTGCATGCTCGTGCCACCCATGACACCGGCAATCCCGCCAGCCCCCATCTGGAACCGGTGGAAGCCTATCTCAGCGGCCAACAACAGGTGGACTGGCAGTTCTTGGGACTGCAAGGACTAGCCGATTTCGCCGTTCGCCTGGACGAGGAAGCCGCTAGCCTGCTGGCCTCGACGCTCCCCACCCTGCCCGACGAAGTGCTGCATTCGCTGTGCTACTGTCTAGAGCATGTCACCATACCCGCTGCGCTTGCGCACGCATTGCGCGACCGAGGCGAGCAAGCAGCAGCAGCGGGCCACCTGGAAACGCTGTGCGCCTGCGTCCGGGCCGTCGGCAGTGCCGAGAGGACGATCGCCGGCCCCTGGTTCGACTCGCTGCTCGATGACCCGGCCGCCTGCGGCCCCGACCTGTTGGCGGCCATTGCGGCGCGCGGCTGGGAGCACCTGGAAGACGGCCAGCGTCTGCCGCGTTTTCTCGAACGGCTGGCACAGCAGTCAAAGGCGGATTTTTCCAGCGCAGCGCGCGATCTGGCCTTGATACCGCGCCTTCGCCTGCCAGTCCTGGTGACGTTGCGCGAAGCGCGGCAGGATTCCGCTATCGGCCAACGCCTGGCCGGCCTGGCTCAATAAGTCCAGAAAGTAAGTAAGGAAAGCTGGAAAATAACGCGATGAAGGAACTGCCTTATATCCCCAAGGCCGTGATTGGTCGCCTCGAGATGGTCACCCTGCCCACCATCGGCATGACCGTCTGCGCCAAGATCGACACCGGGGCCTACACTTCGGCATTGCATGCCGAGGATATCGAGATCTTCGAAGAGGAGGGTCACCTCTGGGTCAGCTTCACCACCCGTAGCGGAGGGTTGGAGTCGCCACCTCACGTCTACCGTACCCACCTGCACGACCGGCGACGCGTGACGAGCTCCAACGGTCAGAAGGAGTGGCGCTACGTGATTCGCACGCCGATGCAGCTGGGCGAGCTGGAGGTGATGGTGGAGCTGACCCTCGCCGACCGCAGTGACATGCGCTATCCCATGCTGCTCGGCCGTCGCGCCCTGCGCCGCTTACTGGTGGCGCCCGGCGTCACCTTCCTGCATGGCGAACCCTGACGCCCCACCCGGCCCTACCGCCCCGGAGCCCTCCCGAATGCATATCGCGCTGCTATCCCGCAATCGCAACCTCTACTCCACGCGACGCCTGGTGGAAGCCGCGGAACAACGCGGCCACAAGGCCCGGGTGATCGACACCCTGCGCTGTTACATGAGCATTGCCGCCCACCACCCCTCGATCCACTACAAGGGTCAGGAAATCGAACGCTTCGATGCGGTCATACCGCGCATCGGCGCCTCGGTGACCTTCTACGGTTGCGCCGTGTTGCGCCAGTTCGAGATGATGGGCACCTACGTACTCAACGACTCGGTCGCCATTACCCGCTCGCGTGACAAGCTACGCTCACTGCAATTGCTCTCGCGCAAGGGATTGGGCCTGCCGATTACCGGCTTTGCCCATTCCCCGATGACATTCCCGACTTGATCACCATGGTCAAGGGCGCGCCTCTGGTCATCAAACTGCTGGAAGGCACTCAGGGCATCGGCGTGGTGCTGGCCGAGACCAACCAGGCCGCCGAGTCGGTGATCCAGGCCTTCATGGGCATGAAGGCCAACATCATGGTGCAGGAGTACATCAAGGAGGCCCGTGGCGCCGACATTCGTTGTTTCGTGATCGGCGACAAGGTGGTCGCTTCGATGAAGCGCCAGGCAGCCGAAGGCGAATTCCGCTCCAACCTTCATCGTGGCGGCACGGCCAGTCTCATTCGCATCACCCCCGAGGAGCGTTCAACGGCAATTCGCGCCGCCAAGGCCATGGGCCTGAGGGTGGCCGGGGTTGACCTGCTGCGCGCCCATCACGGTCCGGTGATCATGGAAGTCAACTCCTCACCGGGGCTGCAGGGCATCGAGACCGCTACCGGCAAGGATATCGCTGGCATGATCATCGAACACATCGAAAAGAATGCCGTGGCTCCACGCAAGGCACCACCCAAGCCCAAAGGGTAATTGCGAGAAAAGCGCCATAATTTGTAGAAAGAGCACTTATTTTGCTCGCGGGGGTAGAAAAACACTGTTTCCCCGGCCACAATCTGCGTCACCGGAGGAGGTGACCGCTCATGTTTCTCGACAATCGCCAAGTGGCGATGGACAGCGTTTTGGAAGCGTTGGCCGACAGCATCGATTATTTCCAGGACAACCTCGAGCGCCTGCGCCCTTCCCTGCGCGAAACGCTCAAGCCTCACTATGAGGGGCGCGCCAAGACGCTGCAAAAGCTACAGGAACTGGCCCGGCGTCACCTCAAGCTGCTCCCACGCGATGCCGATGTCGAACGCGACGACTACATGTGGCTGTGGAGTCGTCTGAAAAGCTTCGTCGGCAACGAGAGCCAAGTGGTCATCGGAGAGCTACTCGAACAAGAGCGTGTATTGATGCAGGCCTTGGCCACCCTCTACACGCATCCCCTACCCAACCCGCTCGAGCCAGTCGTGGAACAATGCTGGAAGGACTGCCGGGAACTGATTCGCGAGCTCTACCGTCAGCAGAAGCCGCGCCGCCGCTGAACCCGCCAGGCGGTCACGGCAACTCCTCCGCCTCCGGCTCCAGGTCAAGCAACTGACGCCAGGCTGGCGGAGCGATCTGTAGCGGCTCGAGCGGCCCCAGGAAATACGGCTCGCGCCCCCATACGTAGAGATCACCCACGGTGGCCGCTCGCGCCATCCACTCCCGCGCCTGCAGACGCCACAGGCCCGCCACCGGACGCGACGGCGCACTGCAGCCATACGCCTCGAGACCAAGCGCATCGGCAATGAACAGTGCGCGCGGCAAATGCCACGACTGCGTGACCAGCAGAACCCGATCGACGCCAAACACGTCCCGCGCCCGCGCCAGGGTATCGAAGGTACTGAAACCGGCGTAGTCGAGGGTCATATCCTCATCACGCACGTACTGGGCGCGCAAGTCGCGCCACATGGTGATGGGTTCGTTGTACTGACGGGTACGATTATCACCGGAAAGCAGCAGGTGCTCGACCCGGCTCAACCGCATCAGGCGGGATGCTGCGTTGATGCGCGCATCGAAATGCGGATTGCGCACACCGCTGCGGGTCCAGTGGGAAGTCCCGAAGACGATGCCCACCCGCTCGGGACCGCACAACGGCAGCTCGTGTTCGATACGGCCATGCGTCTGCGCCAGCACCCACAGGTTGGCGCCCACGAACAGCAGCACGGCCAGCAGCAACAGTGCGCCGAGCGACATCAGAAGAAGCTTGAAGGTTTTCCACAGCAGCGCCTGCATTCACCCTCACTGCACAGCAAGAAGCGAAGCCTGTGCGCGGCACATGACTTCACCTAGGGGCTAGAACATGCCGAGTTCCAGCTTCGCCTCGTCGCTCATCATCTCACGGCTCCAGGGCGGATCGAAGACGATTTCCGTATGCACCCGGCTGATTTGCGGGGCGCCGAGGATCTTGTTGCGCGCATCGGCGGCAATCACGTCGCCCATGCCGCAGCCGGGCGCGGTCAGGGTCATGCGAATGGTGACGATACGCTCGCCGCTGATCAGCCGCTCGATACGGCAGCCGTAGACCAGCCCCAGGTCGACGATGTTGACCGGAATCTCGGGGTCGAAGCAGGTGCGCAACTGATCCCAGACGAACTGCTCGATCTCCTCGTCCGTGGCATCCTCGGGCAGGGTCGGTCGCGGCAGCGGCTCGAGCCCCAGGGCATCGAGATTGCTACCCTCGATCAGGTAAAGACGTCCCTCGTAGCCGATGCTGACCGAGCTGCCCTTGGCCTGCATCACGCTGACCACGCTATCCTCGGTCAGGGTCACGGTCTTGCCGAAGGGGATCGAGATGGCGTCCACGTCACGCTGCAGCGGCAGCGTCTGGCCCTTCTGCAGGCTGGCGATCTGTTCGATGGTCGACATGGCTCAGCGCACCATGCCAATGACACGCTCGAGGGCGTCGACGAAGGCGTCGACCTCTTCCAGCGTGTTGTAGGCGGCAAACGACGCCCGGCAAGTCGCCGTCACACCGAAGTGCGCCAACAGTGGCTGGGCACAGTGGTTGCCCGTGCGAATGGCCACGCCGAGCTGATCGATCAACAGGGCGATATCCTGCGAATGCGCCCCGTCGACGACGAAGGAGAGCACACCAGCCTTGTCCGGTGCGGTCCCCAGTATGCGCAGCCCGTCAATGCGCGACACCGCCATCGTGGCGCGCTCCAGCAGCGTCGCCTCCCAAGCACCGATACGCTCGAGCCCCACGCCGCGGACCCAGTCCAGCGCCACGCCCAGGGCAATCACTTCGGCGATGGCCGGCGTACCCGCCTCGAACTTGTGGGGAATGTCGGCGAAGGTGGTGGGCACGTCGAAGGAGACGCTCTTGATCATCTCACCGCCGCCCTGCCATGGCGGCATGGCCTCGAGCAACTCGGCCCTGGCGTAGAGCGCACCTGCCCCTGTGGGACCATAGACCTTGTGGCCGGAGAAGGCGTAGAAATCAGCCTCGATGGCACGCACGTCAACCCGCTGGTGCGGCACCGCCTGGGCACCGTCGACCAAGATCAGGGCACCATGCTCGTGAGCGATGGTCGCCATTTCACGTACCGGATTGATGGTGCCGAAGGCGTTGGAGACGTGGTTGACCGCCACCAGCCGGGTGCGCTCGGTGAACAGCGCACGGTAGGCGTCGAGGTCGAGCACACCGCGCTCGTCCACCGGAATCACCCTGACCTTGATGCCGAGCTGGGCGGCCAGGAGCTGCCACGGCACGATGTTGGAGTGATGCTCGAGCAGCGAGACCAGCACCTCGTCGCCGGCCTTCAGGTTGGCACGGCCCCAACTGTTGGCCACTAGGTTGATCGCCTCGGTGGTGCCACGGGTGAAGACGATCTCGCGCCGGTCGGCGGCATTCAGGAAATTGCGCACCGTCTCGCGAGTCGCTTCATAAGCCGCCGTCGCCTCGTCGGCCAGGGTGTGCAGGCCACGATGAATATTGGCGTTGTAGCGGCAGAAGTAGTCGCGGAAGGTATCGATTACCGCCAATGGCGTCTGGCTGGTGGCAGCATTGTCGAAATAGATCAGCGGGCGGCCATGCACCTGCCGCTCGAGAATCGGGAACTGGGCGCGAATCCCGGCCACGTCGAAGGCCGGTGCGCTGAGCGGTCGCTCGGTGGCCAGGTGGTTCATCCGCGTTCTCCTCGAATCACTCGTCGTGCAGGGCCACGGCGGCTTCCACCAGCCCGGCCAGGTTGAAACGTTCCGGCAGCTTGCCGGCCACTGCCAGCTCCACCCGTTCGGAGATAGCGTCCAGATCGACCAGCTCCATCACCTCGCCGGCGAAGGCCAGGGTCAGCAGGCCACGCGCGGTTTGCTCGTCGATGCCGCGGGTACGCAGGGCATAGACTGCCTCTTCGTCGAGCTGGCCGGTGGTGGTGCCGTGGGAGCACTTGACGTCGTCGGCGTAGATCTCCAGCTCCGGCTTGGCGTCGATCTCGGCGCGATCGGAGAGCAGCAGGTTGGCATTGCTCTGGAAGCCCTCGATCTTCTGACTGTCGCGCTTGACCACTACCTTGCCATTGAACACGCCACGAGCACGGTCATCGAGGATGCCCTTGTAGTTCTCGTTGGAGAAGGTGCGCGGGGCGTTGTGGTTGGCCAGGGTGTGGTTGTCGATGTGCTGACGCCCTTGGCCGTAGAACAACCCATAGAAGTTGGTCTCAGCCCCTTCGCCGTTGAGCTCGCCGATCAGGTCGTTGCGCACCAGCCCGCCGCCCAGGTTTAGATTGAACGAGGTGTAGCGGCTATCGCGGTTCTGCTCGACGTGAATGCTGGCCACATGCAGGTCACCAAGCGGCGCCTCCTGCAGCTTGTAGTGGGTCAGGATCGCCCCGCGGTCGAGCATCAGCTCGGCCACCAGGTTGGTGAAATTGGCCGCCTCGCTCTCGCCGACGTGATGCTCGATCAGCGTGGCCTGGCTGCGGGAGCCGGCCTCGACCAGGATGCGTGGGTGGCTCATCACCGGCTCGGCGTTGGCCCTTGACAGGAACTGCAGCAGGATCGGCTTCTCCACCACACTGCCCGGCGCCAGGCGCACCACGGCGCCCTCCTCCATGAAAGCGGTATTGAGCGCCGAGAACGGTGAGAACTCGACGCCGGTCAGCCGGCCCAGCGGGCCGCCAACGGCCTCGTGATTCTCGGCCAACGCCTGGGACAGCGGCAACACCGCCACGCCGCCGGGCAAATCGCCCAGATCGGAGAGCGCCGGCGAGAAAACGCCGTCGACAAAGGTCAGGCGATACGCCTCGATGGGCAACGTCAGCGCCGCGGCCGAGGCCGGCGAGAACTCGGCGTTATCGGTCAGCACGAAGTCGCCACGGGCGATGGCGCGCACGTCGGTGTACTTCCACGCCTCGTCGCGCCGCGTGGGGAAGCCGAGCGCCTCGAAGCGCGCGGCACCAGCCTGGCGCCGCGCGGCAATCCAGGTCGGCTCCTGTCCGCGGGAGGCATTGCGCTCCGCGAGGCGGTCGAGAAAGGCCTTCACCTCTCTTGCTTGCTGTTCGACATCGCTCATGCAGCGGACTCCTCCACGACCCAATCGTAGCCGCGGGTTTCCAGTTCACGAGCCAGCTCGGCGTCGCCGCTCTTGGCGATGCGGCCATCGACCAGTACGTGCACCCGATCTGGCACGATGTAGTCGAGCAGGCGCTGGTAGTGGGTCACCAGCAGGATGGCGCGTTTCTCGTCGCGCAGGGAGTTGACGCCATCGGCCACCACGCGCATGGCGTCGATATCGAGACCTGAATCGATCTCGTCGAGCATGGCAAGCTTGGGCTGCAACACCAGCATCTGCAGGATCTCATTGCGCTTCTTCTCGCCGCCGGAGAAGCCCTCGTTGACGGCGCGCTGCAGGAAGCTGGCATCCATCTTCATCTGCGCCAGCTTTTCCTTGACCAGCTTCATGAACTCCGGCGCCGGGACCTCTCCCTCGCCGCGAGCCTCACGCTGGGCGTTGAGCGCCGCCTTGAGCAGATAGATGTTCTTCACGCCGGGGATCTCCACCGGATACTGGAAGCCCAGCAGCAGGCCCGCCTGGGCGCGCTCCTCGACTTCCATTTCCAACACGTCCCGGCCCTCGAAGGTGATCGACCCCTGGGTCACTTCATACCCATCCTTGCCCGCAATCACTGCCGAGAGGGTCGACTTGCCGGCCCCGTTGGGGCCCATGATGGCGTGCACTTCCCCGGCGTTGATGGTCAGGCTGAGGCCCTTGAGGATGTTCTTGCCTTCCACCTTGACGTGCAGATCCTTGACTTCGAGCATCATGAGTACCTTTTCGATTCTGGCGAGCCGCCGCGGCGACTTGCACAAATGGATTCGTTGTTAAGCTGCATGGACATACCACACGCTTAATCTGGATGAGCTTCTCCGGCGCCAAGGCTTAGCGAGGGCGCTGTGAACCCATCCCTGGGCGCTACTTTTGCCATCCATGGCAAAAGACCCTCGCTTCGTCTTGTCCCCGGCGCTCATCTCGCCCGGCTACTTGAGAAAACGGCATTAACCAACAGCGCCTTCCAGAGTGACGTTGAGCAAAGCTTCGGCTTCCACGGCAAACTCCATCGGCAGCTCCTGGAACACGTCCTTGCAGAAGCCGTTGACGATCATGCTCACCGCGTCTTCCTCGGAGATGCCGCGACTCTGGCAGTAGAACAGCTGATCCTCGCCGATCTTCGAGGTGGTCGCCTCGTGCTCGATGGTTGCCGTGCTGTTGCCAATCTCCTGGTACGGGAAGGTATGCGCCCCGCACTTGTCGCCGATCAGCAGCGAGTCGCACTGGGTGAAATTGCGCGCGCCCTTGGCCCGCGGACCGATCTTGACCAGTCCGCGGTATGACTGATTGCTGCGGCCGGCAGAGATACCCTTGGAGACGATGTAAGAGCGCGTACCCTCACCGATGTGGATCATCTTGGTGCCGGTATCGGCCTGCTGACGGCCATTGGTCACCGCTACCGAATAGAATTCGCCGATACTGTCCTTGCCGCGCAGCACGCAGGAGGGGTACTTCCAGGTGATGGCGGAACCAGTCTCGACTTGGGTCCAGCTGATGCGCGAGCGATCGCCGCGACAGTCGCCGCGCTTGGTGACGAAGTTGTAGATGCCGCCCTTGCCATCCTCGTCGCCGGGATACCAGTTCTGCACCGTGGAGTACTTGATGTAGGCGTCATCCAGCGCCACCAGCTCAACCACCGCTGCGTGAAGCTGATTCTCGTCGCGCATCGGCGCGGTGCAGCCCTCCAGGTACGAGACCTGGGCCCCCTCCTCGCAGATGATCAGGGTGCGCTCGAACTGGCCGGTGTTGGCCGCGTTGATGCGGAAATAGGTGGAGAGTTCCATCGGACAGGTCACGCCCTTGGGCACGAAGACGAAGGAACCGTCGGTGAACACCGCCGAGTTGAGCGCGGCGAAGTAGTTGTCCGCCACCGGTACCACCGTGCCCAGGTACTGCTTGATCAGCTCCGGGTAGTCGCGGATCGCCTCGGAGATCGAGCAGAAGATCACTCCCGCCTCGTGCAGCTTCTCCTTGAAGGTGGTGGTCACCGATACGGAGTCGAACACCGCGTCCACCGCCACGCCAGCCAGGGCGGCACGCTCGTGCAGCGGAATACCCAGCTTCTCATAGGTCTCGAGCAGCTTGGGATCGACCTCGTCGAGGCTCTGCGGGCGGTCCTCGGGACGCTTGGGTGCGCTGTAGTAGGAGATCGCCTGGTAGTCGATGGGCGGATAGTCCAGATGCGCCCAGGAGGGCTCCTTCATCTTGAGCCACTGATGGTAGGCCTTGAGGCGCCACTCGAGCATCCATTCGGGCTCGCCCTTCTTGTTGGAAATGAACGCAATGACGCTCTCATCGAGCCCCGGCGGTACCGTCTCGCTCTCGATGTCCGTCACGAAGCCTTCTTTGTATTCGCGGCGGACCAGCTGTTCCATTTCCTGACTTGCCATGTTCTCTCCCCTCCCGGGCGGTTGGGCTGGCGAGCAAGCTCGCCTCGGGTAATGAATTCTGTTCGATGGTTCAGGCCGTGTCGGCGGCCAGGCTCACGCTCTGTATGGGTAACTGAACCGGTAGCTTGATCGGCGCGGTATCGGCCAGGTGGGCCAGGGTCACGCTGTCGAGTAGGGTGCGTACCGCCAGTGAAACGCGCTTCCAGTTGTCGGAAACGCCGCAGGTCGCGAGCAGGTCGCAGTCACCTTCGGCATGACTGCACTCGGTCATCGCTACCGGCCCTTCGATGGCGGTAATGATGTCGATGGCGGTGATCCGCGACGCCGGCCGCGCCAGCGAGTAGCCACCCTGGGCGCCACGACGCGACTCCAACAGCCCCGCCTTGACCAGCATCTTCAAGGTCTTGCTCACCGTGGGGTGCGGCAACTGCACGGTCTCGGCCAGCTCTGCCGCCGCATGAGGCTGCTCGGGATGCCGGGCGATCTGCGCCAGGATCACGGCGGCGTAGTCGGTCAGCCGGGAAAGCTTCAGCATGCCTGACTCCTGGGTATCGCGATGCGGATATTGCCATCGCTCCATTTGGGACCATTTTAGTCCTGTATGGGTTCGATGTGAAGCCTGCGCATGCGAAAGAAGCCTCGAAAACCTCCAGATGGCAGCATGTTCGGCGCCGTTAGCATCAATAAATACAATCGTTCTCATTTGAGAACTCCAACGGATCGCCGCCGCTCAGCGGCATGCGGATGACAGCAGGAGGAAGGCGACAGGCTCTGTTGCGTTGTAAGCGTTGCCTATCGATGCTTGATGGCCAGAGGGTCTCCCAGCCGGAGGAGGCGTTCGCGCTCATGGTGCCAGGCCAGGAGCTCCTCGACGGGTAGCGCCTTGGAATAAAGGAACCCCTGTGCCTGCTCGCAGCCCAGCTCTTGGAGAATGCGGTGCTGCCCTTGGGTCTCGACGCCTTCGGCAGTCACCTGTAAATCGAGTGCATGTCCCACGTCGATGAGACATGCCATCAGCTTGCGCGCGCGCTCGTCCTGCTCGAGGCCCTCGACGAAGGCTCGGTCGATCTTGAGCCCGGTGATGGGTAGGTGGCGCAGGTACTCGAAGGAGGAAAAGCCGGTCCCGAAGTCGTCGATGCTGACCTGGATACCACAACCGCGTATGCGCTCCAGCGCCTGCTTGGCCGCGAACAGATCGTGCACCAGCGCACTCTCGGTCACTTCCACTTCGAGCTGCGACGGACTGATGCCCGACTGCTTGACCAACTGGCCCAGTTCCTCCAACAAGACGTCGTCCATCAGGTTGCGCACCGAAAAGTTGATGCTTACCTTGCCCCATGGCGGCGAGCGAATTTGCAAGCCTCGCTCATGACGAAACGCGTGACCGGCGCAATCAAGGTAGTGTTCTCGACCTTGGGCATGAACATACCGGGAGCAATCAGGTTGCCATGTTCGTCACGCCATCGAATGAGCCCTTCGAAGCCACTGACACGTCCGTCCGCCAGGCGCAGCTTGGGCTGGTAATGGAGCTCGAACTCGCCCTGGGCCAGGCCCCGACGCACACGGGCGATGAGCTGGATGTTCTGTACGCTGCGACGAGCGAAGGAGGGCTGGAAATGGCAGTGGACCCGGTGCTTTTCGGAGGCGGCCAGCATGGCGATTCTCGCCTCGCGGATCAGACTGCCGGGCGACGCCCCCCTGCCGTTCTGTAGCGAACTGCCCAGCACTAGTTGAATCCGGAGCGGAACCCCGAGCGCCACTAGGTTATCCTCGCCCAGATCCGCCGCCTTACAGGCGAGGCGCTCGAGTTCCTTGAGCCCGACCGGCCAGAAAAGCAACACCAGTTCGGCACCACCGACCCGGTAACAGCCCACGAGATTGGGTCCAAGTCGGGTCAGGCGTTGACTGATCGCAACCATCAACTCATCGCAGGCATCCGCTCCCAGCGCCTCCATGATCTCGCCAATGTCCTCGACACGTACCATTACCACGCCCACGCTGCGGGCATCCTGCCGCGGTGGCCGCTTGAGCCAGCGTGACAGGTCCATTTCCAGCGCGATCTCGTTGGGCAGCCCGGCTCGCGGATCGGTACGCGACGCGAGCTCCACACTGAGATAGCTCTGTCTCAGGCGCTCGAACAGCCCTCCGGCGAAACCTCCGATGACCAGATACAGCCCAAGGCGAATCATCCAGTTGAGCGGCGTTTGCACCTCTCCCGTTTCGACGGAGAGCGGCATTGCTGCCATCAGCAGGCCAGCCATCAGCGCCACTAGCAATGAGCCCCGCCAGGTATACCAAGCTCCCGCCAGCAGTACAGGTATCAACATCAGGTAGGGGTAGGCATACCGGGTACCGCCGGTGACATAAACGAGCGCCGTACCCAGCGCCAACAAGCTTCCCAGCGTCAGGACGCGACAGACGTGACGTACGTTTTGCGGCCAGGTTTGCCACCGCCGCTCCAAGGCACGCCAGGCGTGCAGTACACTGCTCATGCCTGCCATGTCGGCTCCCCCTCCCTGACCTGCGCGCTAAATTTATTAAACATCTGGTACTCGCAGTGTATACAACATGGTGCGAAGCGACTGTGCTGGCCGTCAACGCTTCGCCTCACTCTGCCCTCAGGCACGGCGTCGCGAGCCATTGCCAGCTTGAGAACTGGCGAGTACGAGCCGTATTCGCCAGACTTGTCATGATGGTTAGCCGTATTGGCCAAGGAACCACTGAACGCCACATTGACGAGGCACCCCATGCGCAATCTCAAACTCGACCGCATCGATCGCATGCTGCTAGAAGCTCTCCAGCAGGACGCCCGTCTGACCACCGCCGAACTGGCGGAACTCGTGAACCTCTCTCCCTCCCCTTGCGCTCGCCGCATTCGCCGGCTCGAGCAGGCAGGATTGATCACGCGTTACCGAGCCGAACTGGACAAGGCCCGGCTCGGCCTGATGGTCACGATCTTCGTGCAGGTCCGGCTCTCTCAACACTTGCAAGCGCAAGTGGAAGAATTCGAGCAGAGCGTGAGCCATATGCCGGAAGTGGTTCAGTGCCACAGCGTTTCCGGCCACTTCGATTACCTGTTGCAGGTCATAACCGCAGATATCCAGGCTTTCGAACAATGGCTGCGGCACTTCCGTCAACTGAAGACAATCAGTACCGTCGATAGCAGCTTTGCGATCAGAACGGTCAAGGAAAACGGTCCGCTGCCACTGCCTATCGTCTGAATGACAGCAGACGGGCAAGGCGGGCCCTGGCGCAAGCGAAGGGGTGGAAACGAAATGCCGAAGGCCCCCATTACCGTATTCGGTGGCACCGGCTTTCTCGGGCGTCATGTCGTGCAAGAGCTGTGCGATGCAGGCCATGCGGTGCGCATCGCGGCACGTCGGCCGACACTGCCCGAATGGGCGGAACCCGGGGATCCACTTGAACTCATGAGTGTCGATATCCGCAGCGAAGCCGATATGAGCGGGGCGCTCGAAGGTGCCTACGGCGCGGTCAATGCCGTCAGCCTTTACGTCGAAAAGCGTGGGGCAAGCTTCGAGCAGGTTCATGTGGAAGGTGCCGGTCGCCTAGCCCGCCTAGCCCTGACACACGGGGTCAGCACCTTGGTGCAGCTCTCCGGCATAGGCGCCGATCGCGCCTCGCGCTCGCGCTACGTAAGAGCAAGGGGACGCGGAGAGTCAGCCGTGATCGATGTCTACCCGAAGGCGGTCATCCTGCGCCCAAGCGTCATGTTCGGCCCCCAGGACGCCTTCCTGAACCGCTTGGCGGACCTGACTCGGCTCCCCCTCGTCCCGCTTTTCGGTCACGGGGAAACCCGACTGCAACCAGTGCATGTCGGAGACGTAGCAAGGGCCGTGGTGCGGCTGATGGGCGAACCCTCGACCGAGCGCCGGCTATTCGAGCTAGGCGGTCTGGATATCCTGAGCTACCGGGAAGTCGTGGAATCGGTCATGGTTCATCTCGGGAATGAGCGCCCCGTGCTACCGATCCCCTTCCCGCTCTGGCACCTTGCGGCCCTGTTGGCCTCACCGCTTCCCGAGCCGCCGCTGACCCGCGATCAAGTCATCATGATGGGGGCAGACAACACGGTCGGCGAAGGTGTGGGCACCTTCGCCGACCTCGATATTCTGCCACGCTCGCTGCGCGACTCCCTGCCAGCCTGTCTCCCGACTCAGGCCTCGTCGTCATCGGAGTAAAAGTCGAGATCTTCGAGGCGCCCAAGCACCGCCGTGGCGATATTGGCCAGGTGCGCCGCCACACGCTTGTAATGCCGGGCCAGCAACGAGTAGGCCACGGCCTCGTGAAACTCGACCTTGTCCTCGTCGCGAAACAGCTCCTCGATCAGGCGATCGCAGTGCGGACGCACTTCGCCAGCCTTGGCCAGGGCCTCGCGAGCCTGCGCCTCATCGGAATCCCGGGCCGCCTTGGTGACAAGGCCAAACATCTCCACCACCTGGGCGGCGATCCTGTCCAGCGGCTCCTGGTACTTGGTGACATGGAAGCCCTCGCGGTAGAAATGCCCCACCTCGAAGACATTCTTGCAGTAGTCGCCAATGCGCTCGGCATCCTTGGCCACGCTCATCAGCGCCAGGCAGATCGCCACGTCGTGGCCCGGGTTGACGGTCAGGTGGCGAAGTACCTTGCGCCGGATCGAACGCTCGAGTTCATTGATGCTGCGATCGCGATCATAGAGCGGCTGCCGCACCTCATCGGCGGGAGCCGTGCTGTGCAGGACCTCGTTGGCCCGATCGAACATCCAGGCCCCGTGCCGCAGCATCTGGGTGAGGTCCTCGAAAGCCTGGTTGATGGTGTTCTCTGAAGTCAGGGCGCTGTATAGCTGACGAAACATGGAGGTCACTCCTGAAATACCGCGCTCAGCGCAGGCTGGTGAAAAGTTCGACGGCACCGATTCCCAACAGTGGTATCACCAGGAACACGCCGATCAGGAAGATGAAGGCATAGCGGGTCTGGCGCGCCGCCAGCTTTCCGTACCAGGTCGCCACCTTGAGCGGCACATAGCGCAGCGGCCACCAGATGGCGGTGCCGGTCAGGTTGAACGTGACATGGAAGAGCGCCACAGTCATGGCGGCAGCCACCGGGTTGGCGGTCGCAGCCAGCAGGCTGGTCACCGTAGTGCCCAGGTTCGCCCCCATCATGAACGGTAGCACGCGCCGCAGGCGAACCACACCGGCACCGGCCAGGGGCACCATCAGGCTGCTGGTGATGGTGCTCGACTGCACCAGCACGGTGGAGACCAGCCCCACGCTATAGGCCCGCAGGTCGCTGCGGAAGAAATAGGTTCGAAACAGGCCGTCCATGTGTCGCAACAGGGCGCCACGCAGGTTCTGCACCATGAAGATCAGAGCAATGAACATCAACAGCAGGCCCAGCCCGGCGACCAGCAGCCCTTGCCCGGCCAGGGTCGGCATCAGCCAGGCGCCGATACCATTGAAAAGTTCGACGACCGGCTGAGTGATGAGCTTGATGGGACTGTTGGGGCGTGCCACTTCCTCGAGCCCGATCACATCGGCCATCCAGCCCGCCAGGCGCGAGAACATGCCGCGCCCCGCTTCATGGAACAGGCCGCTGATGAGTTCCAGCGGAAACACCACCAGCACGGTGAGAATATTGAAGAAGTCGTGCATCAGCGCAGCGGTGAAGGAGCGCCTGAAATTGCGCCGGATGCGCACGTTGGCCAGTGCCACGATCACTCCGGTGACAGCGGTACCGATGTTGGCGCCCATGATGGCGAATACGGCCGTGCCCAGCGTCATCTCCCCGCTGGCCACCAAGGTCACGATCAGTGCCGAGGTGAATGAAGAACTCTGCACGATCATGGTCACCAGCACCCCCGCCAACAGCGCAACGAAGGGATTCTCGCCGTAGGCGAAGAGCTGGGTCAGGAAGTCGCTGGCTTGGCCGAAGGTGCCCAGGCCCGAGCCCAGTACATTGAGCGCCGCCAGGAAGAGGTACAGGCAGATGCCGGCATAGACGCCGCGCATCCAGGCCGGCACTTCACGTCCCGACTCGCGGGCCAGTGCCGCACGCTGCGTTGCGTTGGAGGAAAGGGGGGATTTCGACATGAGGGGGCCGCTTGCTCCGTGCCTGGAATGTGACGAATACATGACGCTTGCGTTACTGCCGGCGAACGGTACCCCTCCTGTGTGACAGTTTCATGACATCGTTGCCCTACTCACCGATATCCTCGTTCCACAGTTCCGGAGAGGTCTCGATGAAGTGGGTCATCATGTCGATGCACTCATCGAGCTGCAGGACCTCGACCTCGATGCCACGGGAACGCAACAGCTCCTCCTCGCCCAGAAAGGTCTGGTTCTCGCCGACGACGACCCGAGGAATGCCGTACAGCAGAATGGCGCCGCTGCACATGGGACAGGGAGACAGCGTAGTGTACAGGGTGCAGTCGCGATAGACCGAAGCCGGCTGGCGGCCAGCCTGCTCGAGCGCATCCATCTCGCCATGCAGCACGGCACTGCCGGACTGGACACGCCGGTTATGGCCGCGTCCAATGATTTCTCCACGGTGCACCAGCACCGAACCGATGGGAATCCCGCCCTCGGTAAGGCCCATACGGGCCTCCTCGATTGCGGCTCGCATGTAGCGATCCATGTGATGCCGCCTCCTCGTCATGTCCTTTGCGGGTCTCGCCGTGACCATAGCAGATGCCCGAGCGGCTTGCCCGCCGCCAAATCTCGCTGCCTATTGCCAACGCCAGCCATGCCGCTCCCACCACTCCAGGGCGATAGCGCGATTCTCCGCATTGGCGCTCTGCTCAAGCGTTTCGGTGAGGCGCACGTAATCGCCGCCTGTCTGGGCCATTAGCTGCGGATCCTGGGTCGCCAGCTGCAGGGAATAAAGTACCAGCATCAGCTCGTACTGATCTTGCGTGTCGATAAGCGCGAACAGCATCGGCACGGCCGGCTCGCCAATCTGCCCGAGCCGCTCTGCGGCAATGTACCAGACCCTCGGGTGCTCGCTGCCGCCCTGCACGTCGATGAAGCGCTTGTCGGCCAAACGGCTGATGTAGTAATGGACCTCGTCCTCTTGCGAGGCGTAGAGCGGAGGCACCCAGAAGCGATCGTGCTGAGTGGTGGGCACCGGCCTCGCAGCCGGCTCGGCCGACACCTCCGGCTCGGGGTCGGCGGCAGGCTCGGCCTGCGAAGCCTCACGACCGGCACAACCGGCCGCCAGCAGCAGGGTAAGCAGGATCGGGATGAATCTCGGGTCTCTCGGCATCACCTGGGCACCACTCCTCTCACTCGTGCACTACATGGCGCCACGGATGGCCGCCACGGGGTTCTCATGGTATGAACAAATATCGCTCCGGGCGAGGGATAAGATGCCACGACGACTCCCCCATTGAACACGCTGCGCCTTTTCGAAGCTGCCGCACGACTCGGGCAGCTCAAGGTCGCCGCCGATGAGCTGTCGCTGACCCCGAGCGCGGTGAGCCATGGCATCCGTGCGCTCGAGCGCTGGCTCGGCATCGCGCTGTTCCAGCGCACCCCGCAAGGCCTTCGGCTGACCGCCGAGGGCGAACGCTATGCGGCGATCGTGCGCGAGTCGCTGACGCTACTAGGCGACGGTACAGAAAGACTGCTCGGCGTGCAGGAGCCTCGGCGCTTGGCCATCAGCGTCACCCCTTTCTTCGCTGTCCGCTGGCTGTTGCCGCGGCTCGCCGAGTTTCGTGCCCTTAACCCCGACATCAGCGTCTTGCTCGATACCTCGCAGCAACAGGTATCGCTGGAAACCGGAGAGATGGACATGGCGATTCGCATGGGGCGTGGCGATTGGCCCGCGCTTGCCTGCGACCTATTGTTCCGCGAACGCCTGGTACCGGTATGTGCCCCCTCGTTGGTGGACCAAGCAAGAGCCGATCCCGCCGGCATCTGTCATATCCACATGCGCACGGTACATGAGGAATGGCAGAGCTGGTGCGATGCCACCGGCCACCCTCCGCCTACCCCCGACAAGGCGTTCTTCGTCGACACGCTGCAACTGGCCTACGAAGCAGCCGCCAGCGGCTTCGGCATCGCCATGGGGCGGCAGCCACTGGTCGATGCCGAACTCGAGCGCGGCCTGCTCGTTCCGCCATGGCGGGACAGCGTGGACATCGAGACCGGCTACTGGCTGGCGATACCGCCGCGACGTCGAAGCGAGCCCATGATCGCGCTGTTTCGCGACTGGCTGCTGCAGCAGGTCGCGACTGCATAGCAGCATCGAGACCAGACCCACCCACGGTGACGAATATCGTTCAACCGGGGGAGAAAAGGTTTCGTTTGAGCCGTGCGCTGCACTCGGTTGCAATGCGGTCATGTTCTCGCTCGCCTACTGGAGTGACTACCATGACCGCTTCCCCTGCCGTGCCTCCCTCGGCATCCTCGGCGCCGGCGTTGCTGGTGCTGGTCGGCTGCGCCTGCGCCATTTCCCTCATCACTTTCGGCGTACGCTCGATTTTTGGCTTGTTTACCGATCCCGTGGTCGAAACCCATGGCTGGACGCGCGAAACCTTCGCCTTTGCCATTGCCTTGCAGAATCTCGTCTGGGGTCTGACTCAACCCTTCGCCGGCGCTCTGGTCGACCGCTACGGCCCCGTGCGGGTGCTGGTCACGGGAGCGGCGTGCTACGCCGCCGGGCTGGCCTTGATGGCGGTAAGCGCTTCGCCGCTGACTCTGACGTTGAGTGCCGGAGTACTGGTGGGGCTCGGCATGGGCGGTGCCTCCTTCGTCACCGTACTGGGTGCATTGGGCAAGCTGGTGCCAGCCTCGCAGCGCGGCTGGGCGCTGGGGATGGGCACGGCAGCCGGGTCGCTCGGCCAGTTCCTGTTTGCCCCGCTGGGACAGGCCTTCATTGCCGGCTACGGCTGGCAGACCGCCGCCCTGCTCCTCGCCGGCGGTGTCGCGATGGTCTTGGGCCTGGCGTTTGGCGTACGTGGCACGCTGCAAGCGGCCGGCGTCGAGCAGGAGCCGGAGCTGACGCTGCGGCAAACGCTGGGCCTGGCAATGCGTCATTCCAGCTACGTTTATCTGCTGTTGGGCTTCTCGGTGTGCGGTTTTCAGCTCGCCTTCATCACCGTGCACCTGCCTCCCTACCTCAACGACCAGGGCGTGGACGCAACAATCGCCGGTTGGGCCATCGGGGCCATCGGCCTGGCCAACGTACTGGGTGCCTATGCCGCAGGCATGCTCAGTACCCGCCTCAGCCAACGCGGGCTACTCTCCTTCATCTATTTCGCCCGCGCTGTGGCCATCGTGCTCTTCATGAGTTTTCCCATCACCAACGCCAGCGTGCTGCTGTTCGCGACCACGATGGGCCTGCTGTGGCTGTCCACCGTGCCGCTGACCTCCGGCCTGGTTGCCTTGATGTTCGGCACGCGCTTCATGGCCACGCTATTCGGCTTGATCTTCCTCAGTCATCAGGTCGGGTCGTTTTTTGGCGTCTGGCTGGGTGGACGGCTGTTCGAGCTGACCGCCAGCTATCAGTTGGTGTGGTGGCTCACCGCCGCGCTTGGAGCCGCTGCGGGCCTGATCCATCTGCCGATTCGCGAGCGGCCAGCCCCCAGGCCTGCCACCATGCTGGGAACGGGAGGCTGATCCATGTCCGCCCCTTCCCTGGACCTTCATGCCTTCGCCACCGGCTTCGCCGCCCTGGCAGTCGCCGTGAGCCTGGTCATCGGCCTGCTTCCCGCCCGTCAGGCGATCGACGACTTCGAGGCTCCACAGGTCCTGGTCGCCTTTTTTCTTCCTGGGAAGCCCGCTCGCACCAGCCGCGACGCCATTCGTGAGGTCGGTGCACTGCCGCGCCAGGTACTGCTGGGCGGTATGCTGGTCAGCTTCGTGGCCTGGCATCCGCAGCAGGTCGAACGACTGGAGCGGGGCGGGGCCTTCGCGCTGACCCTGCCCTCCCGGCCCGGATTCGCGCTGGGTTGTACCGTCAGCGCTCCGCCATGATCACGCTCAGGGCCTCGGCCAGCACGGGTGCCATGAACACGACATTACTTTCGTGGGCGATGGTATCGGTACTCCACACCTCTCCCACACCGGCCTCGCGAATGACGCTCAACGCATCGCCGGCAAACAGCGCATGGGTCACTGCCACGTCCACGCTGGCGGCCCCGGCCTCCAGTGCTCGTTGTGCAGCCTGGGCCAGGGTACGGCCGGAGCTGGCAATATCGTCGAGCAGCACGATACGACGTCCGGCAATGGCCAGATCCGGCAGCGCGATGTCGACGTCACGGTCGCCGTGACGCACCTTGGTGCACACGCCGCTGTCGAGCCCCGCCACCCGGGCAGCGCTCTCCACCCACTGCGCCGACTCCGCATCGGGCCCTAGCAACAGCGCCTCGTGACGCCGCTCGGCAATCGTCACCGCCAGTTGGGGAGCGCCCGAGAGAGCGATGGCATGGCGCAGGGGCACTGCCTGGTCGAGACGCTCGATCCGGTGCAGGTGGGGGTCGACGGTGACCACGGCGTCGAACGATTCGGCCAGGAAACCGCCTACCAGGCGTTGGCTGACCAGCTCTCCCGGGTTGAAGGCCATGTCCTGACGCATGTAGGCCAGGTAGGGAGCCACCAATACCAGATGCTCGACGCCACGCTCGCGTGCGTGACGAGCCAGCAACATCAGTTCCACCAGCTTGTCGTTGGGATGGTTCAGGCTGCGGTAGATCACCAAGCATGTCGGCAATTCCTCAACGGGCAGCCGAAGGCATAGTTCATCGTCGGGGAAGCGATGACGACCTACCCGTTGGGCCTCGATGGCGAGGGCCGCGGCCAGGCGCCTGGCAGGATGGGCCTCCTCGTCGAAATAGAGCAGGGCTGCGTGCATCAGAACTCCACGTTCAGGCGATTGATCTCATCCGACTGACCGATACTGTAGCCGCTGTCGTGCTCACTGCACTGATGGGCGAATCCTCGTTCGCTACGAAAGGCGGCATGCACTCGGTAGAGGGGCTGATCCCGTTCGACCCGATCGCCGATCTTGGCCAGCAGATCGACCCCGGCGCCCTGGGCCTTGGGCGCGCCGGCCAGGCGCGCGATGCGGGCCAGGCGCAGGTTGTCGATGGCGGTCACCACTCCCTCCCGGGGTGCCAGCACCTCGAAGCGATGCGGCGCCAGCTCGGGATCGTCGATGTCGAAAGGCTTCTCTCCCTGGGCGCGTATAATGGCCTGCATCTTTTCCAGGGCACGGCCGGAGTCGAGGATGTCCCGGGCAATGCCGAAGCCGTCGCCACCGCGAATGTCGGGGTCGAACTCCAGCATTCGCCCCGCCAGACGCAGCGATTTCTGGCGCAGGTCCATGGGGGCGTCCGGGTGGTTAGTGAGCACTCGCATCACGTCGCGGGCCTCCAGCACCGGGCCGATTCCGCACCCCACCGGTTGACTGCCATCGGTTATCACCGTGTCCAGCACCAGGCCCATACGCCCTGCCACGAACTCAAACAGCTTACGCAGTCGGCGTGCCTCCGGCATGCTGCGCACCTTGGCGTGGGGGCCCACTGGAATGTCGAGCAGCAGGTGGGTCGAGCCGGCAGCCACTTTCTTCGACAGAATGGAAGCCACCATCTGTCCCGGCGAGTCGATCGACAGCGGACGCTCCACTGCAATCAGCACGTCGTCGGCCGGGGAAAGCTCGCTGGTGCCGCCCCAGGCCACGCATCCGCGGTGAGTACGCACCAACTCACCCAGCTCGTCGAAGGGCACTTCCACCTTGGCCAGCACCTCCATGGTGTCGGCGGTTCCCGAAGGCGAGGTGATCGCGCGCGACGAGGTCTTGGGGCACAGCAGACCGTGGGCCGCCACGATGGGCACCACCAGCATGGAGGTACGATTGCCGGGAATCCCACCGATGCAGTGTTTGTCGACGACTGGATGCTCATGCCAGTCGAGCCGGCGCCCCACCCGTGCCATGGCGTCGCTCAGGTAGAAGATCTCCTCTCGATCGAGCTCGCCCAGCTCACAGGCCACCACGAAGGCGGTCAGCTCGATTTTCGAGTAGCGCAGCTCGGCGATGTCCTGAACGATTTCGCGAAAGTCCCGACGCGAGAGGCGCTCACCGGCTATCTTGCGCCGCAGGGCGGGAATGGAGGCAGGTGGTTCCGCCTGCGACACGCTCACGGGATGTCCCTCCTCTACCCCCAGCAAGGCAAAGGCATCTTCGGAGAGACCCAGTTGGGTATGGCCGACGATGGCAACGTCATCGACCACATTCAGGGTCGCCAGAATACGCTGCCCATTGGCACGAACCTCGACCTTCGACAGCGCCTGGAAGCCTTCGGCCCGGTACAGGTCGCAATCGCGGTGAAGGTAGGCGACGTTTTCACGGTAAGTATCGATCGCCACGCGACAAAGAGCGAGGGGCAGCCCCGACTCTTCGGTGGCTTCGTCACTGGTCGCTTGGGAGGAGCAGGTACGGTTCATGCGTCGTATCGTCCTGAGGCAATACTCTGAGTCTGCCCCATTTGCCACGGCTTGGGCAGCATGTTGGCTGGCTGCCATGACCCAGGACAAGCTTGACCCATTACGACATCGTCAAGCGGCGGGTACGGGATGCAGGAGAACGGTACAGTTGGCGACTTTGCCACTATGCTCCGAGGAAAGAGGCAGCTAAGACGGGAGACGCTATGAAATTTGCCATTATGGGTAGCGGCGGTGTCGGCGGCTACTTCGGCGCGCGCCTGGCCGAAGCCGGCGAGGATGTGACGTTTATCGCCCGCGGCGAGCATCTTGCCGCCATGCAACGCCAAGGCCTGCGCGTGAGCAGCATCAAGGGAGACGTCGACCTGGCGCAAGTCAAGGCCACGGAGGATCCCGCCACGCTGGGCGAGGTGGATTGCGTCATCGTGGCGGTCAAGGCATGGCAGGTTCGCGAGGCGGCCGAGTCGATTCGTCCTCTGGTCGGCCCCGATACCCTGGTCCTGCCGCTGGAGAATGGCGTGGAAGCCGCCGACATCCTCGCCGAAGTGCTGGGAGAGGCTCCGGTGCTCGACGGACTCTGCGGGATCCTGGCCTGGCGGGAAGCACCGGGACACATTCGGCATGCCGGCGTGGACCCATTCATACGCTTCGGTGAGCGCGACAATCATAGCAGTGCGCGTACGGCACGACTCAAGGCCGTATTCGACAAGGTACACGGCGTCAGTGCCGAGATTCCCGACGACATTCGCGTCGCTCAGTGGAGCAAATTCCTGTTCATCTGCGCCATGAGCGGCATAGGCAGCATCACTCGCGCCCCGATCGGCGTCACGCGCCAACTTCCCGAAACCCGGGCTCTGATCCAGGCCATGCTCGAGGAGATCGACCAGGTCGCCCGAGCCCATGGCGTTGCCTTTCCTGCCGATGCCGTCGCCCGTGCCATGCAGTTCATCGATGCCATGCCAGCGGAGAGCACCTCTTCCATGCAGCGCAACATCATGGCTGGCGAACCCTCCGAGCTGGAGTCGCAGAATGGCGCCGTAGTGCGCCTGGGACAGGCGGTGGGCGTCGCCACCCCGGTGCATGGCATCATCCATGCCGCCCTGCTGCCCCAGGAGCTGGCAGCGCGTGGGGAGTTGCCACAAGCAACGTAGCGTGCCCCGCCAAGACCGCTAGGGCATATTGGAGTATGCTTAATTCATGGAGGCATATCGCACCGGAAAGTGCCTCTCTGCCCCGATGGAGCCCCATGATGAGCGAACTTCCCCACAATGCCCCGGGCCAGCGCTGGGATGCCGAGGCCTATATGCACAACGCCGATTTCGTCGCCGAGCTGGGCGACACGGTAGCGAGAATGCTCGCCCCTCGCCGCGGCGAACGCATACTCGACCTGGGCTGCGGCGACGGTACCCTGACCGAGGTGCTGGCGAAGTCCGGGGCCACCGTCGTGGGCGTGGACGCCGCTATCGACATGGTCGAAGCCGCCCGGGCACGGGGGCTCGACGCTCGCGTCCTGGATGCCCACAACCTGCCCTTCGAACATGAGTTCGATGCCGTGTTCAGCAATGCCGCCCTGCACTGGATGCTGAATCACGAAGCCGTGGTGGCAAGTATCCATCGTGCCCTCAAGCCGGGCGGGCGCTTTGTGGCTGAATTCGGCGGCCATGGCAACGTCGCAGCGATCTGTACCGCCATGCTGGCGGCACTCCAGGCGCGAGGCATCAGCGGCAAGGCTCGCTTCCCATGGTTCTTTCCCACACCAGAGGAGTACCGTGAATCTCTGGAAGCGGCAGGATTCAAGGTCGAGTCCATCGAGCTGATCCCGCGACCGACCCGCCTGTCTACCGGTATGGCCGGCTGGCTCGCCACCTTTGCCAATCCTTTCCTGCATGGCCTGGACGAAGAACTCCGCGAGGCAATACTGGACGACGCGGAGTCGCTGTTGACACCGAGCCTGCGCGACAGCCATGGCAACTGGACGGCCGATTACGTTCGCTTGCGGGTGAAGGCACATCGCTGACACGCAGCGTCTCCTGCCCATGCGCCAGCCCAGCGGGACGGCACTCCTGCCGTCCCCTGACGGCTGACTCAGCCGATGGGCTCGAGTGCGCTCCAATCCGTACGATTGGCCAGAAATTCCGGACGCGGCCGGTTACCGCAGAAAGGATTCATCAGGCCGTTGTCTACGCTGTTATAGACGAAGAAGAGGTTGCTGCGCGGCCAGCATGACATGTTGATGTTAGAGCCGTGCATGGTATTGCACTCGAACATCACCAAGGTGCCGGCCGGCCCCTTGGGCGCCTCGATATCCCCCTTGAGCATCAGCTCGCGCAAGCTGGCGTTGTCAGGCACGCCCACGTCCTGGCTCTTGAGCGACTCCTTGTAATTGTCCGTCGGCGTGCGTCCCACGCAAGGCACGAAATACTTGTGTGAGCCCGGAATCAGCATCAGTGGGCCATTGAACTCGCCGTTGTCGGTCAATACGATAGAGCAGCTCAGGGAGCGCATGCGTGGCATGCCGTCCTCGCTGTGCCAGGTCTCGAAATCGGAATGCCAATCGAAGCCCTTGCCCTTGAAGCCCGGCTTGTAATTGATGCGGGATTGATGAATGTATACGTCCTTGCCCAGTAACTGCTCGACCATGGCCAACAGCCGGGGATCGCGGGTCAGACGGCTGAAGCGCTCCGATATCTCGTGAATGCCGAAGATAGAACGAATCTCCTCCCGCCCAGGCTCCAGAATGGTACCTTCGGAGAGTTTGAGATCATCATCTTGTTCATACTCACGAAGTTCGTGGATAAAAGCTTCCATTTCCTCACGATCAAAGAAGCCTTCAAACGAAAGAAAGCCCTTCTCCTCGTATTCGCGTACTTGCTCCTCGCTCAGAGGTCCATCGTTGCGCTGGGCCCCCTCGCTGAAGACAACGGGATCGATACGCTCGAACATCCCCAGCTTGCGCTCCAAGCGCGTGGGAAACAGATCCTGTACGTCCTTTTTCATCGCATGCTCCTCCATGAATCCAAGCGAAATGCCAATCTTCCCATTGGTAATCACTCAACCTAGACCTGGAAACGTTTGCATGCAAAGCGAGTTTGTATCGGCCTATTGCGCAACGAAAATTAACCGTAATCGAATCCTGACTAATCGCGTTGACGAGCTTAATCACGGTTGCTGAGTGTCGAAAGATTATCCGCACGGTTCCACTGTCTGATCTCACGGCACAATCGCCGCCGTTGCCAGGACGATGAGAGTCTTTTGGTATCCCAGGTTGCCGGTACCAGACCGCAGCCCGGTTGCTGATCGATGAACTCGAAACGCCGCTCGGCACCGATCGGCAGATCCTCCGAACCGTAAATACAGATGATGCGGATGGTCAGAGAGCGAAACACGACGTCGTTCAGCGGACGATATCCCTCCATCTCGAAGCCACCATCGTGGGCCAGCCGCCGGGTCAGGGCACCGAAGCTGTCGATGTGCACGAAGTTGCCTGACCCCAGCGGCCCCTGATGCGACCCGTCGCGCACGATGGGAGACGAGTCGGTGGCAAGGGTGGAACCGTCTCCCTCACGGTTCTCGTCGCCGTCGCCGTCGCTGTAGCTTTCGGTACGATCCGTCACGTCGACCCGCACGACGCCCTGTGAAGTTTCCAGTTCGGCAATGATGTGCTGGATGAAAACCGGCTCGGCACTCATGTTGCTGATGATGCAAAGGGCATCGATATCCTTTTTACGGCCCCGGTTGATCAGCAGGCGCGGCCGGCGCTGGCGGCGAAAACTGAAGTAGAGGAGTTGTGCGTAAACGACCCATACGATCAGGGTACCGATATCCGTCAGCACGGAGACGTCGTCCCCGTGCTGGGTGACCCAGTCGAGCATTGCAATCCTCCCTGACTGCGACGAAAGCTACGCCAGCGATCAACCGCGCTGGTAGGTGCCGATCAGCCGATTCATGCCGAGCAGGTGCGGCTCGAGCTGTTTGAGCAGCTCCTCCAACCCAAGCCCCTCGGGCAAATCGGTCGGCTTGTCGAGAGCCAGCACCCAAAAGTAGTAATGATGCACGCCGTGCCCCTCCGGCGGCATGGGACCACCATAGCCGAGCTTGCCGAAATCGTTCTTGCCCCTCGTGCCATCGCTGGTACCTTCGGCCAGTGTCGTGGTGGAACCCGGCAAGTTGTAGAGCAGCCAATGCACGAAGCCATAGCTGCCGTACTGAACGAGAGGCGCATCGGGATCGTGGCAGATGATCGCATACCCCTTGGTGCCCTCGGGAGCGCTGCGCCAGCTCAGCGCCGGCGAGGTATCGTCGCCCTCACCGGTATGTCGGGTGGGAATCGCACCATGTGACTGAAAAGCGGAACTTTCCAGTTGCATGTTAGAAAGTGCAAAAGCCATTAGCGTGATTCCTCCTGTATTGGCAAAGCGAAATGATGCCGAAACAGCGTCGGAAAAAGCCGTTAGACTGTCAAACATGAAACGCCTGCTGATCGTGGCCCATGCGCCCTCGCCCAATACCCAACGCCTGCGGGACGCCGCCGCGCGCGGCGCGCAACACCCTGACGTCGAGGCAGTCGAGGTTGTGGTAAAGCCCCCCTCGAGGCGGGTCCGGAGGACATACGTGCCAGCGATGCCGTCCTGCTCGGCACCACCGAGAACCTGGGCTACATGAGCGGCGCACTGAAGGATTTTTTCGACCGCAGCTACTACCCCCTACTGGAAGAGAAACAGGGCCTGCCCTGCGCGCTCTATGTGCGCGCCGGTCATGATGGCACCGGTACGCGCCGCGCGGTGGAAAGCATTGTCACCGGGCTGCGCTGGCGCTGGGTTCAAGAGCCACTGATCCTGCGCGGCGAGTGGCGGGAGGAATTCGCCGAGCAGGTGGAGGAGCTAGGCCTCTACCTGGCAGCTGGGCTCGAGGCCGGCATTCTCTAGCAAAACGGCACCCCGAGGGGTGCCGCTGCATTGCAAGAAAAGAATGGTCGGGGCAAGGGTTACTTGAGCCGCTCGAAGACGGTCGCCACGCCCTGTCCCATACCGATACACATGGTGGCGAGCCCCAGGGTGGTGTCCTGCTGGCGCATCACGTTGAGCAGTGTGGTGCAGATACGCGAGCCGGAACAACCCAGCGGGTGACCCAGCGCAATGGCACCGCCGTTGAGGTTGACCTTCTCGTCCATGGCCTCGAGGAAGCCTAGATCCTTGAGCACCGGGATAGCCTGGGCGGCGAAGGCTTCGTTGAGCTCGACGGTCTGTATGTCATCGGACGACAGGCCAGCCGCCTTGAGCGCCTTCTTCGAGGCTGGCACCGGGCCGTAGCCCATGATCGAGGCATCACAGCCCGCCACGCCGGTGGAGAGCACCCGGGCAATGGGCTCGAGCCCCAGCGCACGTGCACGCTCGTAGCTCATGATCGCCATGGCGGAAGCGCCAACCGAGAGCGCCGAAGAAGTGCCGGCCGAGACGGTACCGCCGCGCGGATCGAACACCGGCTTGAGCTTGGCCATTTCCTCCAGGCTGGCGTCGATGCGGATGACTTCATCACGCTTGACCAGTTGGCGAAAACCGCGCTCGTCGTGCCCCTCGACCCCAACGATCTCGTTGTCGAAGTAGCCCTTGTCGCTGGCCGCGGCGGCGCGCTGGTGCGAACGCACGCCGAACTTGTCCTGATCCTCACGGGTGACACCGTGCATCTTGCCCAGCAGCTCGGCGGTCAGGCCCATCATCATGGCGGCCTTGGCGGCATACTTGCTGGCCGCCGGGTTGACGTCGACCCCGTGAGCCATGGGCACGTGTTCCATGTGCTCGACGCCACCAATGACGTAGAAATCGCCCATACCGGCCTTGATGTTGGCCGCCGCGATGTGCAGCGCGGTCATCGAGGAGCCGCACAGGCGGTTGACCGTCTGGGCCGGTACCGTACGCGGAATGCCGGTCATGATCGCCGCATTACGAGCAATGTTCATCGACTGCTCGAGAGTCTGGTTGACGCAGCCCCAGATCACGTCGTCGACCTCGGCCGGGTCGAGCCCCGCATTGCGTTCGAACAGCGCCTGCATCACCGCAGCGGAAAGGTTCTCGGCACGCACGTGACGGAAGGCGCCGTTCTTGGCCTTGGCCATGGCGGTGCGGACGCCGTCGACCACCACGATGTCTCTCGGGTTCAAGCTCATATCATTACTCCTGTTCGTGGTGGGTTAGCCCTGGGCCTTGGGATAGAAGCGCTCGCCGCTCTCGGCCATCTGGCGCAACTTGTCGGTGGGGGCATAGAGCGCTCCCAGCTCCTCGGCCAGACCGTCGGCCAGCTTGACGAACTCGGCCACCCCCATGGCGTCGATATAGCGCAGCGCGCCACCACGGAACGGCGGGAAGCCGATGCCGTAGATCAGTGCCATGTCGGCTTCGGCTGGGGTTTCGACGATGCCGTCTTCCAGGCAGCGCACGGTCTCCAGGCACAGCGGCACCATCATGCGGGCGATGATGTCCTCGTCGGAAAACTCTTTTTCCTGCTGGACGACCTGCTTGACCAGCTCATGGGCTTTGTCGTCGCTGACCTTCTTCGGCTTGCCCTTCTTGTCTTCCTCGTAGGCGTAGAAACCCTTGTCGTTCTTCTGGCCCAGGCGCTCGTTCTCGTACATGACCTGGATTGCCGTCTTCGCGTCGCGTGCCATGCGATCAGGAAAGCCTTCGGCCATCACCTCATTGGCGTGCACGGCAGTATCCATGCCCACCACGTCGAGCAGATAGGCAGGGCCCATGGGCCAACCGAACTTCTCCATCACCTTGTCGACGCGCTGGAAATCGGCACCCTGCTCGACCAGCAGGCTGAAACCGCCGAAATAGGGGAACAGCACGCGGTTGACCAGGAATCCGGGGCAGTCGTTGACCACGATCGGTGTCTTGCCCATGGCCCGGGCATAGGCCACGGTAGCCGCCACCGCGGCGTCGCCGGTCTTCTCGCCGCGAATGACCTCGACCAGCGGCATGCGGTGCACCGGGTTGAAGAAGTGCATGCCGCAGAAGTTCTCGGGGCGCTTGAGGTTCTGTGCCAGGCGAGTGATGGAGATGGTCGAGGTATTGGAGGTGAGGATGGTGTCCTCGCCCACCAGGCCTTCCACCTCGGTCAGCACCGCGTCCTTGACCTTGGGATTCTCGACCACCGCCTCGACCACCAGGTCGACGTGACCAAAATCGCCGTAGGAGAGTGTCGGGCGGATGTGAGTCAGCTTCTCGGCCATCAGCTCGGTGCTGAGCTTGCCGCGCTCCACCTGCTTGGCGAACAGCTTGCGCGACTCCTTGAGCCCCAGCTCGATGGCTTCCTCCTTGATATCCTTCATCAGGATCGGCGTACCCTTGGAGGCACTCTGATAAGCGATGCCACCACCCATGATGCCGGCCCCCAGCACTGCCGCCTGCTTGACCGCCTTGGCCTGCTTCTCGTACTTGCCAGCCTTCTTCTTGACCACCTGATCGTTGAGGAACAGCCCTACCAGGTTGTAGCAGACGTCGGTCAGCGCCAGCTTGGCGAAGGCCTTGGCCTCGATGGCCTGGGCACGGGCGCGCTCCTCGCCGGCCCCCTTCTGGATCACCTTGATCGCCTCGACCGGCGCCGGGTAGTGCGGCCCAGCCTTGCCAGCCACGTAGCCCTTGGCGGTCTCGAAGGCCATCATCTGCTCAATGGCGTTGAGCTTGAGCGGTCCGGTCTTCTCGGCACGGCGCGCCTGGTAGTCGAGTTCACCGGCGTTGGCTCGCGCGAGGATGTCCAATGCCGCCGCCTCGAGCTGCTCGTTTGGCACCACGGCGTCCACCGCACCCACCTTGAGGGCGGCATCAGCAGGATTCTCGCCACCACCAGCGATCCACTCCACGGCGTTGTCCGAACCGATCAGGCGTGGCAGGCGTACGCAGCCTCCCCAGCCAGGCAGGATGCCGAGCTTGGTTTCGGGCAGGCCGATCTTGGCTTTCTCGCCCATCACACGGAAGTCGGTAGTCAGCGTCACTTCGCAACCGCCACCCAGCGCCAGCCCGTTGATGGCAGTCACCGTGGGGAACGGCAGATCCTCGATAGCGTTGAAAATCTCGTGCACCCTGAGATTCATCTCGACCAGGTACTCTTCGCCCTTCTCGAAGATACCGTGGAATTCGGTGATATCGGCCCCGACGATGAAGACTTCCTTGCCACTGCCGATCACCAATCCCTTCAGGCCGTTCTCGGCGCGAATGGCCTGAACGGCCTCATCCAGCTCGGCAACCACGGCGCTGGACAGCTTGTTGATGGACTCGTCCTTCAGGTCGAAGGTGAGCATGGCGATGTCAGCGTTACCGTTTCCGGTACCGCGTGCCACCGTGATGGCATTGCCTTGATAGATCATCCACGAATCTCCACACAGAGGTTGGCGTTGGAGGAGTGCCAGATTTCATACGGCCGTTTGATTCGAGAAAGCTTGGTGCACTCGGGCCGGCACGTCAAGTCCTCATTGACGCTTTAATGGCACCGAACTCAACATGGGCTTCGAGCCGTGCAGGCTGGCCGCAATGATGGGTTCGGCAGCCCTCCGGCGGCGCTATCCGCTATGCTTTCTCCTGACGTGGAACCTTTCCATTAGTCCGTTAATCGAAATGTGACTAGCCGTTTCACGACGCGACAAGTTGCATTACACGCAAGGGGTCCGGACAATTCGGCAAATTCAACGATTAAGCGGAGTCCCATGCACCAGAACATCGGCTTCCGACTGTCCCGTCTGCCTCGCCTGTGGCGTGCCATCATCGATCGGCGTCTCGCTCCGCTAGGCCTGACGCAGACGCGCTGGATCACGCTGTACCATCTATGGCGGCTTGGTGACGGCCAGCCCCAGTGCGACTTGGCTCGTGCGATCGGCGTCGAGGCACCCTCCCTGGTCCGCACCCTCGACCAGCTTTCAGAGCAAGGGCTGATCGAACGCTGTCCCTGCGATCAGGATAGACGCACCAAGCGAGTCTTCTTGACCGCGGCGGCAGATCCCCTGCTGGAGCAGATCGATGAGGTGGTCACTCAGGCCAGGCGCGAAATGCTGGCCGGCCTGAGTGACGAAGAAGTGCAGCGACTCGATGCCCTGCTGGAACATATCGAGAACAACGGGCTGGAGATCCAGGCCAGGGAAAGCGAAGGCTGAGGCCGCCCAGCGCTTTCACGACTCTAGTCGCGAGGCGCGCTTTCGCCGAAGCCTCGCCTTCCCCCGACATGCTCGGCATGGCCGGCCAGAGAGTCGCGCAGCTGGCGAAAGTCCTCTATGTAGGTGAGAAAGCGTTCGGCAGTTTGTGATTCCCACCACCACAGGGTAATCGCCGATTCGCCGGACTCGAGGACCAGCGCATCCTGAGGCAGACGCGTCAGGATTGCCTCAAGCGCGTTTCGCGCCGCCTCGGGCAGAGGGCGCAGAGGCTCGACCCGCCAACGCCAGTCAGCCACGTAGGGCTTGAGCACATCGCTGGCCTCGCTAGCCCGTACCAAGAGGAATCTTGGTCCCGGCGCATCGCCCGGATACGTCCAGCGGTAACCTGGCATGGCGGTCTCGACGCCGTGCAGAGGGGGCTTTTCCAGTACCACCTTCACCCCTGCCTTGGCCGCCGCGTTACGCAGCGGCACGATGCGACGCTGCCTGACACTGGGCTTGAGCCACATCACTGGCGAGATCATCAGCAACAGTGCCACCAATATGACCAACCAGACCATCGGTTTCTCCTGATTCTTGACGCAAGTCGTTGTCTTGGCTCATCAGCCGTCCTAGAGTGAAGGCATATCGATCACGTGCCGTTACGCAGGAGTCCGAAATGAGCAACGAATACCGCCATATCCTGGTCGCCGTGGACTTGACCAAGGATTCCCACAAGGTCCTGGAACGTGCCATGCAGATCGCCGAGCGCAACCAGGCCAAGCTGTCCATCCTGCATACCCTCGAGCCGCTGGGTTTTGCCTATGGTGGCGATATCCCCATGGACCTTACCAGCATCCAGGATCAGCTGGACGAGCACGCCAAGCAGCGTCTGGCCGAGATCGCCGATCCGCACGTGGCCAAGGAGAACCAGCACGTACTGGTCGGCATGCCCGACACCGAGATCCACCGCTTTGCCGAAGAGAACGGTGTCGATCTGATCGTGGTCGGCTCCCATGGCCGGCATGGCTTCGCCCTGCTGCTTGGCTCCACCTCCACTGGCGTACTGCACGGCGCCCAGTGCGACGTCCTCGCCGTACGGGTAGGAAAAAAAGGCGAGAGCGCCGAGTAAGCTGCCGCCTGACATACGCCACTGAACATTTACCATCTTGAGGAAGGGTTGGATACGCGTCACGAGCGCAGATAGGTTGGTCGCCGCCGGAGCGCAGAACCGAGCGTAGCGACAAACATCCGGAGGATGGCCCCGAAGGGGCGAGAAACCGAAGGTTTCGAGTCAACCGGAGTGTAGCCTGCTACATGAGGATTCGACGGTCCGACGCTTCGGCACCGCCGGCGGCCAACCTATTCCTCAACTGCCCAAGCGCAGTAGCGAATCACCGCTTACTCCCCTGCGGCGAGGGCTTCCAACTCCATCCACCGCTCCATGGCAGCATCGAGTTCGGCCTGCTTGTCGCTCATGGCCTGCAGCACCTCGGATACCACCCCCGCGTCCTGCTGATAGAAAGCCGGGTCGCCCACCCTGGCTTCAAACTCCGCCACCTCGGCCTCGAGCCTCTCGATCTCTGCCGGCAGGGCGTCGAGTTCCCGCTGTAGCTTGTAGGAGAGCTTGGCGGGCTTCTTCGCTGCCGGCGCTGAGGCCGCCGCACTGACCGGAGCCTTCTCCATCGGCTTCGCCGTAGGTTCCACCTGCTGACGCGCCGCCCCCTCCCACGGCGCCGGCGGCAGCTTTCCGCCCTGGCGCACCCAGTCGCTGTAGCCACCGACGTACTCACGCACAACGCCGTCGCCCTCGAAGGCCAGCACGCCGGTCACCACGTTGTCCATGAAGGCACGGTCGTGGGAGACCAGCAGCAACGTGCCATCGAAATCGAGCAGCAGCTCCTCGAGCAGTTCCAGGGTCTCGACGTCGAGATCGTTGGTCGGCTCGTCGAGCACCAGCACATTGGCCGGCTGGGTGAAGAGCCGCGCCAACAGCAGGCGGTTGGATTCTCCGCCGGAGAGCGCCTTGACCGGCTGACGCGCCCGCTCCGGGGTGAACAGGAAGTCCTGCAGATAGCTGATGACGTGCTTGTCCTTGCCGCCCACGCTGATCCTGTCGCTGCCCTGGGCCACGTTGTCGTAGACGCTCTTCTCCGGCTCCAGCCCCGCGCGCAGCTGGTCGAAGTAGGCCACCTTGATATTGGTGCCCAGCCTTACCGTACCTTCGCTGGGCTCGAGTTCGCCGAGCAGGATCTTGAGCAGCGTGGTCTTGCCGGCACCGTTGCGCCCGATCAGGCCGATGCGGTCGCCGCGCTGGATCTCGAGCGAAAGGTCGCGAACGATCGTCTCGTTGCCGAAACGGTGGGTCACGCCGACGAGTTCGACCACGCGCTTGCCGCTGCGCTCGCCGCTGTCGATGCCGAAACTGGCGCGGCCCTGCACCTCGCGCCGCTGGCTGCGTTCGCGCCGCAGCTGCTCGAGCGCGCGAACCCGGCCCTCATTACGGGTACGCCGCGCCTTGATGCCCTGCCGGATCCACGCCTCCTCCTGAGCCAGCTTCTTGTCGAACTCGGCGTTCTCGCGCGCCTCCACCTCGAGTTCATGGGTCTTCTGCTGCTGGTATTTGGCGTAGTCGCCTGGATAGCGTCCCAGCCGGCCACGGTCGAGCTCGAGGATCGTCGTCGCCAGCTTCGACAGGAAAGCACGGTCGTGGGTGATGAACAGCACCGCGCCGTTGAAGTCGAGCAGCTGCTCCTCCAGCCAGGCGATGGTGTCGAGATCCAGGTGGTTGGTGGGCTCGTCGAGCAGCAGCAGGTCGGGCTCGGCCACCAGCGCCCGAGCCAGCGCCACGCGCCGGCGCCAGCCGCCGGAAAGCGAACTCATGGGATCGTCGGCCGGCAACCCCAAGCGGGTCAGCACCACATCGATGCGCTGGTGGAACGACCAACCGTCGATGGCTTCGAGCCGGCTCTGCAGGGTCGCCATGCGCTTCATGTCGGGCTCGGCGGCCTGCACCAAGTGGTGGTACTCGGCCAGCAGCGCGCCGGCCTGGGGCAGACCCTGGGCCACCACGTCGAAAATGGTCTCGCCCGAGGCGGACGGCAGGTCCTGCTCCAGCACACCGATCTTCAGTCCCGGCGCGCGCCAGATGCTGCCGTCATCGGGCAGGATGTCACCCGCCACTAGCTTGAGCAGGGTCGACTTACCGGTACCGTTGCGCCCTACCAGCGCCAGGCGCTCCCCCTTCTCCAGCACCAGCTCGGCGCCGTCGAGCAGCACATGAGTGCCGTAGGCCAATTGCAAGCTTTCCAGACGTAGCAGGGTCACGCGTTCACCTCATCTATCATGCAGGCAGCTAGTGTAACGCATGGCTGGCCCGCCGTGGCTTTGGTTACAATGCGCGTGAATTAGCAGAGGAGTTCCCCTTGGCCGACATCGACGCCACCTTCGACGAGTTTCTGCCCGAGGCGTTGCGCTTTCGCGCTCCTGCCCCACTGGTGGACATCGGCGCCAACCTGACCCACGACAGCTTCGGCCGCGATCTCGAAGCGGTACTGCGTCGTGCGCGGGCGGCCAACGTGGCGACCCTGATCGTGACCGGCACCGACCGCGCCCATGCCGAGCAGGCCGTGGAGCTGGCCCAGCGCTATCCTGGGCTGCATGCCACGGCCGGCGTACACCCCCACGATGCCAGTCGCTGGGATACCTCCCTGGCCGCTGCCATGCGGGAGTTGCATCAACGCCCCGAGGTGGTGGCCGTGGGTGAGTGCGGTCTCGACTTCAACCGCAACTTCTCCACGCCGGCCGAGCAGGAGCGTGCCTTCGAGGCCCAGTTGGGGCTTGCCGCAGAGAGCGGCAAGCCGCTGTTTCTGCACGAGCGAGATGCCGGGCCACGCATGCGCGAGATGCTGCGGACCTGGCGCGACGATATCGCCGATGCCGTGGTGCACTGTTTCACCGCCGACCGCGACACTCTCTACGGCTACCTCGACCTGGACCTGCACATCGGTCTGACAGGGTGGATCTGCGACGAGCGCCGCGGCCATCACCTACGCGAACTAGTGGGAGCCATCCCCCTCGAGCGATTGATGGTGGAAACCGACTGTCCCTACCTGCTGCCACGCGATTTACCTGCCAGACTCAAGGGCAGACGCAACGAGCCTGCACTGCTGCCATGGATCGTGCGTGAGATTGCCCACTGGCGAGACACTGACGAGGCGGAACTGGCCTGCGCCACCAGCGATACCGCTCGACGCTTCTTTCGCTTGCCGCAGGCAGGCGAAGATCAGGAGAATGGCCGTGCCCAACAGGAGCCGTGAAATGGTCGAAATACCCGGATTCATCGCCGTTGAGACCGGCGACGACAGCGATCTACCGCTGGCCATTGCCTGGGTGCTGCCCGATGGACGCATCAAGCACACCCTGATCCAGCCCGATGACGAGTGGCTCGATGACGAATTCAACGAGCTCAATGGCTACAGCCTGGAGGAGCTGCACAGTTTCGGCGCGAGTCCTCTGGATGTGATCCGTGAGCTCGAAGGTGATCACTTCAACGCCACGCTGTTCACCGCAGGTATCAGCGGCGATGAAGCTGCCCTGGCACGCCTGTTCGACACCTACGGCATCGACCCCTTCGTCGAGCTGGCTCCCGCCGACAGTCTCTATCCCGAGCTGTCTGCCGGCGAATGGAGCCGGGCACGCAACGAGTTGTTCGGTGAAATGGGGCTCGAGCCGCTACGGCCTGAGCACGAGGTCGAGGTGATGTTGCGCCTGCACGAGCGCTTAGTCGTAAGCTGATGCTCCCTCGGCCGACAGCAGTCGGTCGCGCTGTTCGGCAATGCCCATGCACAGCAGGCGTGGCTCCTGCTGCTGGCCGGCCTGAAAGCTGGCCTTGTCTTTCCAACCCTGCCAGCCGAGCTGGATCAGTGCCTGGGCCGTGGCCCCGCCCAGGGTCGACCCCGGGCCGGGTATGACGATGCGATCGGGGGCGAACTCACGCACGCCGACCTTGACGGCCGCGGTGAAGTCGTAGGGAGCGACCAGCTGTTCGCCCAGGGTGTAGTCCCACAGCGCCTGCGGGTCAGTGCTCCAGGGCGTCCAGATGTAACCGCGGCCGTCGATCATCGGCACTTCGGGAGCGCGGAACGGCTCGGCACCAAGCCGCCGACGCGCCTCACGTTTCACTCCTTCCTGAAGGGGCGTATGGAAGGCGGCGTGCTGGTGCAGCCGCAGCGGGTATCGCTCGCGCGCCGGCAGCCGCTCGGTCAGGCGCGAAAGCCCCGTTTCATTGCCGCCGAAGACCAACATGCCACCGAGGTCGATCGAGAGGTAAAGCTCGGCCCCTTCGCCGCCATGGATACGCTCGGCCAATGCCAGCAGCTCCTGGCGCAGCGCCCAGTCCGGCCGCCATGATTCATCGACCCACGGATAGATGACCTGACCGCCGGCCAGGCTCTTCTGCATCAGCAAGCCCATGGTGCCGATTAGATGCAGCGTCTCGTCGGGCTCCAAGGCGCCGGCCGCCGCCAAGGCGATGTACCAACCCATGGAGTTGCCGGTCACTGCCATGATCTCGTAGCGCTCACGGTCGATCGACAGCAGGTCGGCCCAGGCGCAGGCATAGATCAGCGGCGAGGCGTGCTCGCCTCGACCGTGCAGGCTCTGGCGAAAGGGTGTTTCACCGTCCAGTTCCGTGAGCGTCGGCATGCCGGCCTCGCGGCGCATGGCGTCGAAGCGTGTCAGCCACTTGCTGCCGCCCGCCAGCCGGTTGAGGGTGCCCCACTCGGCGGCGTTGTAGGTGCCGCGGCCGGGGCAGACGATCAATATACGCTCGCGGGCCGATTCGCCGTTCATCTTGCTGTCGCTGCGGTTCATGCCTCACCACTCCCTGCCGTGACCTTGCCTGTGCCTACCGCCTTCGCGGCCATCTCGCCGTGCTGCCCGGGCGCCACTAGGCGTCGCCCCTGCGACACGATCGCCTCCACCGAGGGCAACGTGACCGTGGCTGCCCGCCCCAGGGGAATGAAGCTGTCCTCGGCCGTCAGCCGGTGCAGCCTGTCACTCGCCATACCACGCTCCACCAGGCCCGCGATCAGCTCCTCGCTGGGCGAACCGCTGCGCCGACACTCGTCGACGATCAGTACCTGGGCGCAGTCAGCAACCAGGCGATGTACGGCGTCATGATCAATAGCGGTTAGCCAGCGTAGATCGACAATGCGCAGCGCCACGCCGTCGGCTTCCAACCTGGCGGCAGCCTGGCGCGACAGATAGACACCGTTGCCGTAGGTGACGATGGCCAGTTCGCGCCCCTCCCCCACTGGCCAAGTTCGCCTACCGCCAGGCGATGTTCCGGTCCCGGATCGGCAAAACACCACCGCTGGTCGCCCTCCTCAAGCAGGTCGCGGGTGTGGTAGAGCGCGATCGGTTCGATCACTACCACCACGCGCTGCTCCTCGTCGGCCAGGCGCACAGCCTCCTGCAGCAAGCCCACGGCGTCGGCGGCGTTCGATGGGCAGGCCACCAGCAGCCCAGGGATGTCGCGCAGCACGGCAATGGCGTTGTCATTGTGGAAATGCCCACCGAAGCCCTTCTGATAGCCGAGTCCGGCGATGCGCACCACCATGGGGTTGGTGTACTGACCGTTGGAGAAGAAGCTGAGGGTGGCCGCCTCGCCACGCAACTGATCCTCGGCGTTATGCAGGTAGGCCAGGAACTGGATCTCTAGGATCGGCACCAAGCCGTTCTGACCCAGACCGATGCCGAGCCCGAGGATGCTCTGCTCGTCAAGCAGGGTGTCGATCACCCGATGCGGCCCGAACTGCGCCTGCAGGCGCTGGGTAACGCCGTACACGCCACCCTTGCGACCGATGTCCTCACCCGCCATCACCAAGTGCGGATAGCGGGTCATCAAGCGCTGCAGCGCCTGGTTGAGCAGCTTGGCCATGGGTGCCGGGGTCGCGTCCACCTCGCCCTGCCAGGGCCGCGCACGCCCCGGCCTTGGTGGCGGCACGATGCTCGCCATGACCTCGCCGGCCGCCTTCAGCTTGGGCCGGCGAATCGCCTCCTCGGCGACATGCGCGACTCGCTCGGCCACCGAGCGGTAGAGCGCTTCGATGGCATCGCGCCCGAGCACACCGTGACGCTCGAGCAGCCCGGCCGTGACCAGCAGCGGATCACGCGCCTCGTCGGCCTTGATGCGCTGCGGCGTCATGTAGGCCTGCTGGGCATCCGAGCCGGCGTGGCCGAACAGGCGCACGCAGCGCATGTGCAGGAACACCGGCTGCTTGCGGCTCCGGGCGATGCGCTCCGCCTCGCGCGCCGCACGCCAGGTGTCGAGCAGATCGAGACCGTCGCAGCTCAGGTAGTGGAAACCGGGGCGGCTGTGCATGCTCGCTTCGATCCAGCCATCCGGCGTGAGCGTGGAAATGCCGATGCCGTTGTCCTCGCACACCATCACCAAGGGCATCGGCGCACCCTGGTAGGCGGCCCAGCCGGCAGCGTTGAGCGCCCCCTGTGCGGTGGAGTGGTTGAACGAAGCGTCGCCGAAACTGCAGATCGCCACGCTATCGGTAGGCCACTCGCCAACGCTGCCCAACCGCCGCCACAGTCCGAAGCTGTAGGCGGCTCCCACGGCCTTGGGCAGGTGCGAGGCGATGGTACTGGTCTGGGGCGGTATGTGCAGTGTCTTCGAACCCAGCACCTTGTGCCGGCCGCCGGAAATCGGATCTTCCGCCGAGGCAGCAAAGCTCAGCAGCAGGTCCCATAACGGTGTCTGCCCCGGCACCGCCCGGCTGCGCTGGATAAGAAAGGCCGCGTCGCGATAGTGCAGGAAGGCGGGGTCAGTGGCACGAAAGGCACGCGCAATGGCGGCGTTGCCCTCATGGCCCGCGCTGCCGATGGTGTAGAAGGCCTCGCCCCGAGCCTGCAGGCGCCGGGCGTGCAGGTCCAGATGACGACTCATCAATTGGGTTTCGAACAGCTCGGCCAGGCCGGAGGAAGTGAGCCCGACCTCATCGAGCTGCCACTCCCGTTGTGGCGCGGGCCAGTCGCCGCTACGTAGCGCAGCGTAGAATCGCTGCTCCTGAGGAAGAGGTTCGAGCACGGTGCAGGCTCCGGGGCTGCCAAGGTAATGGTTACAGCCTAGCGTGCCCAGCAGACAAAGCGATAATATCGATATCCTGCCCCAGATATAGGCATAGTTTATGGATGTACGAAGCCTGCGCTACTTCATCGCCGCCTACGAGGGCGGCTCGATCAGCGCCGCCGCCCGGCGCTGCCATGTGGCGCAACCCTCCATCTCTACCGCGCTGGTGCAGTTGGAGGAACGGCTGGGCACGCCGCTGTTCGAACGCCACCGTCGCGGCATCACGCCAACCGAAGAGGGACACCGGCTCTATCCATTGGCCCGCCAGGTCAGCGAGGACCTCGATGCCATTAGCCGCCTGTTTCGCACTCCAGCGCCGCCGACACCGGTTCGCCTGGGATTGATGCGCTCCCTTGGCGCCAACCGCATGACCGCCCTGCTCAAGGAATACATCGGCCAGGGCGACAACCTGGCACTGACCCTGGTCAATCCGGAGGAGCGCTGCGATGCGCGCATTATCGGCGAACAGGACCTGTCGCCCGGCGAAGCCTTCCAGCCGATCTGGCACGACAGCTATCTCCTCGCGCTGCCCAGCGGGCACCCGCTGGGCCTGAAGGGCACTGTCTCGCTGGTTGACCTCGACGGACTGCCGTTCATCTGGCGCCACCCTTGCGCCGCCATGCAGGAGCTGGCCACGGCGCTCAGCGATGCCGGCGTGCGCTGCCAGGTGCGAGCGCGCCTGCGCACCATCGAATATACCCTGGGGCTGGTGGCGGCCGGGGTCGGTGCCTCGCTGGTGCCAGCCTGGCCTGAGATCCTCGCTCACCCGGACGTGCAGAGCCGCCCCCTTGCCGAGCTCGATATTCGCCAGACCATCGGCGTCGCCTACCCCGCACGCCAGGCGATGCCGGCACTGGCCCCGCTGCTTCAGCTCGGTAGAGCGGCGTGGGAAGCTCGCGAGCGCAGTTGATCGAGCACATGCAGCCCCGCTGACAGGGCGCTCTGCATAGGCTCGCCCTCTTGGTAGAAGGCCAGCAGCGCAGCGCGGAAAGCGGCAGCCCGGCGCGGCAGCCCCTCCTGCTCATAGCGGGCCGCACGTTGCGCAACGCGGTCATGGAAGGCCTCACGGTCGACCTCGACCTCACCGCCCAGGTTGTCGACGCTGACATGAAAGCGCAGCCCGCAAGCTCGGGAGAAGAGCATTTCCAGTGCTTGAGGCGCCACTTCGGCCTGCTCGAACCGGCGTTGCTGCTCTGCGTTGCGGCCGTCGGGCAGGTACCAGTAGCCGTAATCCACCAGCAGACGCCGCTGTTCACCGGCAATGCACCAATGACTGATCTCGTGCAAGGCGCTCGAATAGAAGCCTCGCGCGAAGATCACCCGATGCCAGGGAACGACCTCATCGGCGGGCAGGTAGAGCGGCTCATCCCCGCCGCGCATCAGGCGGGTATTGAAATGCGGTTGGAATAGGCCGTTGAACAAGACGATCACGTCATCGAGGCGATGCGTCACGGGTTCTCCATGCATGACGAATGGCCCGCCAGTATAGGCGAGTCGTTTGCGCAGCGAAATTCACCGGAAATTGCTAACATATTCGGTTTCCTTGGCATGTGGCCAAGGCCCTGACATGCATGGAGCATCCCCTTGGCAACGTTCTTCACCGACCTGCTGAGCGTCAGCCGCACGGAAACGCGGCCCCTGCTGCGGCTGACCCTGCCGATCTGCGGCGCCCAACTGGCCCAAGCCGGCATGAGCGTCACCGACGTGATGATGACGGGCCGTGTCAGCGCCACCGACCTGGCGGCCGTTTCCGTCGGCTCCAGCCTGTGGCTGCCATTGATGCTGTTCATGACCGGTACGCTGATGGGGCTGACGCCCATCGTCGCCCATCTACTAGGAGGTGGTGCCACCGAGCGTATCCGTCCCAACGTTCACCAAGCGCTGTGGGTCGCCCTGGCCATGGGAGTGCTGGCAGCACTGCTGCTATGGTTCACGGTCACGCCGATCTTCCGCCTGATGGACGTTCCCCCGAGGTCGCTCGACGCTCGGCGGCCTACCTCTCCGCCGTCGCCTTGGGCATGCCGGGTGTCGCACTGTTCCAGGCCCTGCGCGCCTTCTCCGACGGCATGAACCATACCCGCCCCTCTCTGTGGATCAGCCTGGTGGGCCTCGGCGTGAACATTCCCAGCAACTTCGTGCTGATCTACGGCGGTGAGGGGCTCACTGGATTATTCGGCACCTGGTTGCCAGCATGGCTGCAGGAGCTACCAGCTCTGGGTGCGCTGGGCTGCGGCATCGCCACCGCTCTTTCCATGTGGGTCATGTGCCTGGCCATGATCCTCTATACCCGTCGTTCGCGAGCCTACGGCAGCGTCTCGCTGTGGCACTCGCCCACGCCTCCGCGCTGGAAGCTGATCGGCGAACTGCTCTATGTAGGCGTACCCATCGGCGTGGCGATCTTCGTCGAGGTCACGCTCTTCACGCTGATCTCGCTGTTCATCGCCAGCCTGGGTGAAGTGACGGTAGCGGCGCATCAGGTCGCCCTGAACTACACCTCGATCCTGTTCATGCTGCCGCTGGCCCTTAGCATGGCACTGACCGTCAGGGTCGGTAACACACTCGGGCAGAGCAAGCCCGAGCGGGCGCGCTTGGTGGCCTGGAACGGCGTGCTGGTGTCGGTGCTGATCGCCCTGCTCAACAGCACACTGCTGTGGTTCACGGCAGAGCCGGTCATGGCCCTCTACACTCACGATACGGCCGTGCAGCGCCTGGCCCTGTCACTGGTTCTGCTGGCCATGCTCTACCAAGTGTCCGATTCGCTCCAGGTCAACCTGGCTGGCGCCCTACGCGGCTACAAGGATACCCGGATCATCATGGTGATCACCCTGTTCGCTTATTGGGCAGTGGGACTGGGCGGCGGCCACTGGCTGGGCACCCGAGGACTGGCAGACTGGGGCGGACCGCTGGGAGTGCATGGCTATTGGATTGGCCTGATCGCCGGACTCACCGTGGCGGCAATCCTGCTCGGCGTACGTCTGCGGCGCAAGGCCAGGGGAGTCGCGAATGGCAGGCTGGACATTCCGCAGGATTGAAACGAGAGGCTGCCTCGTCTGCGTGCTCACTCTCTTGCTGTTGAGCGGTTGTGGCGGAGAGGGCGAAGGTGCGGCCAGGCTGGCGGAATACCAACAGGCGCTGGCAGAGGCGCTGAAGCAGCCACTACCGGAAAGGGCCGCTCCGCCCAATATCGGCGCCCTTCCGACCGTGCCGAGCGCCTCCATGACATCGGAGAAACCCGCGAGAGCATGCTCGATATCTATGCCCTGCGCGAGTGCCAGATCACTTCCCTCGTCGCCGCCCGCAACAACCAGCTCGGTCGCGTGGCGCCACCCAGCCAGCAATGGATCTACGAGCTCGAGCTCTGGCGCCGACTGCACGCCTGCTGGCACAGTGACGTGCCGGATGAGTTGGGCGAAACCGACCGCAACCGCCTCGAGCGGCTGACACGCACCAAGACTGAGCAGTTGCCCCTGGTGAGCTGGAACAGCCTGTTCGATTCCGAAGAGTGGATCCGCAGCTTCTCTCGTGCGAGCTCACCCCTGGCACCTGACGACACCCGTGGGATCGAGGCTCAATTCGAAGCCATGGCCTGGCTGCACCAGGCCACACTCAATCAGTTCAATCCGGCATGGAGCCATGCATCCTCCACGCTGGAGAACCACTTGAAGTCCCTGCGCAGCCGCCCACTGACGGCCGAACTACTGCGTGCGTTGCTGCTCGCCGAGCAGCGCTTGGGGGAAGCAACCGAGCTTTTGGTCAACAGCCTCGCTCACAACGATACCTGTCGCGCACTCGAAGCATCACCCCAGGAATTGCACCAGCGGTTGACCGACACCCCGGCATACGAGTGGCTGGAACAGCTCGAGACACTGGCTACCCGCTGGCTAGCTGCGATGGACGAGCTGTTCGAGAGCCACGTCTCTCCTCCCGCTGCGGTTGACGAGTATCGTCAGCGCTGGCTCTCACTGGAAAATCCGGACGCTCCCTTGCCCGCCCTGCGCCAGGCCCGCCGTGACCACCGTCAGCATTGGCATGCCCTGGCCGAGCGCTGCTCATGAAAAGGCGTCGTCGGACTTAACTTGCACGGCAACTCTGTGATATTGGTGAACCGTAAGAGGTAGGAGTCGATCCCGTCAGCCTTGCCGTAGCCGTGAGCTTACCGCTCGGCCCATGCAGAATCTGGAGGGAGGAACATGGGTATGACACTGTCACCCCGCCCTGCCCGGGTCATCGACCTGGAAACGATGCGCCAGAAGCTCCAGGCCAAGCGCCGCCTGGTACGCCTCTCCCCTGAGCTCGACGGTCTCGAGATGGTCTATAGCCTGGCCTCGGACCCCGACTCCCTCTACGGCATGCCCATTCTTGCCTGGGGCCTGCGTGAGAATGGCGACGTGGTTGGCCTTGTCCCTTGGATGGAAACGCTGACCCCGTGCCACCTTCTCGATGATGCCGAACACGGCTGCTTCGTGGGTTACCGCGATCCCGAGACCGAGGAGCTTCTCGAGGTTCCCCCGCCACACAAGGCCTGCGAACTGACGCATGCCGCCGCCTATTTCGACTACGAAGAAACCCGCGAGATCACCCTCATTCAGCAGATCCCCGATACCCAGGGCACCCATGCCCTATGCATCGACGACGACAGTCGCCCCTGGCAGCTCAAGCAGGTATTCGGCTGGCGCCTATACAGCGATGGCAACGTGGAAGCACTTCTGGCCGATGAGACGCTTGTCGAGTCGACGCCGATCCTGCCTGGCGATGCCTGCCTCTACCCCGGCCGCAGCCGTCACAGGGTGGTCTACTTTTTCCAGCGCAGCATTGCCAATCGAATCCGTGAACAGGATCCAGGCACTCTCGAGGCTCTGGCGTTGATGGTCATCCCCTGCGCCGCGGAAGGAGCCGGCAACTGAACGAATGGCAGTGAGCGGGCGGGCTGGCAGTACATCAGCCTAAACGGATAAAGTAGAGATACTGCCCGTCCGACTCCTGCTGCGAGATCAGCTCATGGCCGAGAAAGCTACAAAACTTGGGCACGTCCCGAGTGGTCGCCGGATCCGTGGCGATCACCTTGAGAATCTCGCCAGGCTGCATGTCGCGCACTTTGTTGTGCATCAGCATGATGGGCTCCGGGCAGTAGAGTCCGGTCGTATCCAGCTCAACCTGATGGGTGAAGGTGGGCTGTGAGTCGGCGGTATTCGTCATCGATCGACCTCGGCGTAGGGAGCTGCTAGATGATCAAGATCATTATCGAACGTCGTATCATGCCTGGCCTGGAAGAGGAATACGAGGAGGCGGCGCGCGAAGCCATGCGTCACTCGCTCGGCGCCAAAGGGTTCGTGGGTGGAGAGACCCTGGTCGAACGCGGCCACAGCGACCGGCGTCTGATGATCGTCAAATGGCGCGACCTGAACGCCTGGAACGAATGGTACACCAGCGAAGAACGCTCCAGGGCAATGCAGCGCATTCTGCCGCTGCTGACCGAGGACGAGACCATCCGCATCTATGAACCCTCCTACTGAGAGGAGTTCATGTCGTCAGTCTCGTAGCCTGACGTGCACCGTGACCTCTTCACGGTCGTGATAGAGATGCCGGCAGCGCAGCATAGCGCGCACACCGGCATCCGCCAGCGCATCCTCCAACTGAGCCAGGCAACGTTCGACCTCTTCCCAGCGCCGCTTCATTGGCAGCTTGAGGTTGAACACTGCCTCCCGGCACCAGCGCCGGGTCAACCAACGCTGTACCATCGCCGTCACACGAGCCGGCTTGTCGACGATATCGCATACCAGCCAATCCAGCCGATACGGCGGCTCCCAGACAAAACCATCCTCACGTAGATGTTCGACCAGCCCTGTGGCCATCAGATCCCCTTTCATGGGACCGTTGTCGATGGCAAAGACATGCATTCCACGATTGACCAACTGCCAGGTCCAACCACCTGGCGCTGCCCCCAGATCGGCAGCTTGCATACCTTCGGCCAGGCGCTCATCCCACTCATCGCGGGGTATGAACTCGTGCCAAGCCTCCTCTAGCTTCAAGGTCGAACGACTGGGGGCAGCCGAAGGGAAACGCAAACGCCGTATGCCGCCTGGCAGCTCGCTGCGGTTACCGGCAAAACTCATGCCCAACTGGACACGATCGCCGTCCGTCCAGAACAGGTGCAGTCGACGCCCTGCCGCCTTTCGACGCAGAGCGCCGCGCTTGCGCAGCGTCGATTCCAGCGGGCGTGTCAGTGCCTTGATCAGCCCCGCCAGGGCCTTGCCTTCGTTGGTATCGGGCGTCTCGTGCCATATGGCATCGAAGCTCCAGCCACTGGCAACAACCTGCGTCACAATAGCGGAGAGCCTGTCATCTCGCGCCAGGGAAAGCGGCGGCAACGCCACCAGACACTGGCGCGCAAAGACGAGCTGCTCGAAACGTAGCTCACGATGCAATTCGTTGGCTGGTCGCTCATCCTCTACGAGGAAGCACACGTAACCCTCCTGCGGAGAAAAGTCCGACCTGCCCTGCCACCCTAACAGCTTGACATGCACCGCCACTTCAGCGGCTACGTCATGCTCGAACCCCGGACGACAATAGAACAGCAGCTGATCCGGTACCACGCGCACTTCCCCTTGTGGCATTTCAAGCATTCCCTTCTGGTAGCTGCGGCCTGCCCTGTCCGGCTCGGCTGGCATGAGCCACGGAGGCAACAGGAGGCGGTGGAATCATTGACATCAACAGGATGGGCTCCGGCAGGTTTCAAGCAGCAATGGTAACAGCCTTGGCAGCGGCTGTCGGCATGGACGGCCATCCAGCACATCGTTTAATTTTCGTATATTAAATTAAACAAATGATTCATATTGGTGCACATCTTTGGGTAATTTGAAAGCAATTTCGGCTCATATCAATGTCTAATCCAAACATAGCCTATGCGATTGCTGCATAATGGTGCATTGAATTATAGTGAGCGCACCTAATTAAACTCAGGATGCTCTCAATGACCTACATCCACGACACCCTCGAAGGGTTGCGCAGGAGCAGTCCGGCCCAAGGCGAGTTCTACCAGGCCGCCGAGGAAGTGCTCGAATGCCTGCGGCCTCTGCTCGAAACCGTGCCGCGCTATCATCAACACAGCATCATTGAGCGTATCGTCGAGCCCGAGCGCCAGATCATGTTCCGCGTTAGCTGGGTTGACGATGCCGGCAAGGTTCAGGTCAACAAGGGCTATCGCATCCAGTTCAACTCGGCACTTGGCCCTTACAAGGGCGGCCTGCGCTTTCATCCCAGCGTCAACGCCAGCATCATCAAATTCCTGGGTTTCGAGCAAATCTTCAAGAACGCCCTGACCGGACTGCCCATCGGCGGTGGCAAGGGAGGCTCCAACTTCGACCCGAAGGGCAAGTCCGACGGCGAGATCATGCGCTTCTGTCAGTCGTTCATGAACGAGCTGTACCGCCACATTGGGCCGACCATCGACGTTCCCGCCGGTGACATCGGCGTGGGCGCCCGGGAGATCGGCTACCTATATGGTCAGTACAAGCGCCTCACGGGCCGCTACGAAGGGGTGTTCACTGGCAAAGGGCTGAACTGGGGCGGCTCTCTCGGCCGAAAGGAAGCTACCGGCTATGGTGCGGTCTACTTTGCCCAGAACATGCTCGAAGCGCGTGGCGATAGCATTACCGGCAAGACTTGTTTGGTATCCGGTGCCGGCAATGTGGCCATCTACACGATCGAGAAGCTCTACCAACTCGGCGCCCGGCCCATTACCTGCTCGGACTCCCGCGGCACGATCCATCACCCAGAGGGGATCGACCTCGATACACTCAAGTTGCTCAAGGAGATCAAGCGCACCTCACTACGTGAGTATGTCGAACACCATCCCGAGGCAACGTACATCGATGCCCAGGACTACCCGAGCGACGGCCATGCCGTATGGCGTATCGCGGGTGACGTGGCCTTCCCCAGCGCCACTCAAAACGAAGTAACCGAGGCCGATGCCATCGCCCTGCTTAACAATGGTGTGCACTGCATCAGCGAAGGCTCCAACATGTCCTCTACGGCAGCCGCCGTCGACCGTTTCCTCGAGACCAGGGTCGCCTATGGCCCCGGCAAGGCCGCCAATGCCGGCGGCGTGGCCACCAGCCAGCTAGAGATGGCACAGAACAGCAGCATGCAGCAGTGGACCTTGGAGAAGGTCGACTCCAAGCTGCAGGCGATCATGGCAGATATTCATCGGCAGTGTGCGAGCACTGCAGAGGAGTTCGGCGAGCCAACCAACCTGGTACTCGGTGCCAATATCGCCGGCTTCCGCAAGGTGGCCGATGCCATGATTGATCAAGGTGTCGTATAGCGCCACTCCATCTGGCACCTGGGGCGTCGGGCTCCCGACGATGGCCGAACATGACAAAGCCCCGGTCTTCTCGACCAGGGCTTTGTCTCATACGGGTACGTCCTTCCCCCCACTAAGCAGCCAGCTTCAGGCCCACTAGGCCAGCAAGGATCAGCACCAGGCTGAGCAGCCGCAGCGGCGAAGCGCTATCGCCATAGATCAGAATGCCCAGCAAGACCGTACCCACCGCGCCAATGCCTACCCAGATGGCGTAGGCGGTACCCACGGGCAACGCCTTCATTGCCTGTGCCAGCAGATAAAAGCTGGCCACCATGGCCATAATCGTGAGCAGACTGGGAAGCGGTCGGGTAAAGCCCGCTGATGCCTTCAGGCCCAACGCCCACGCCACTTCGAGAAGACCGGCAACGACCAACATCAACCAGGCCATTGAGATTTCCTTCTTGAGGGTCCGAGGCCGTCCCCGGGTTGCAGCACACCATCGGGTCGTCCCGCTGGCGATCAGGGGGGACGCTTTGGGGCCCCCAAACGGCGAACCCCCGACCAGTTGGCCGGGGTTGCTGAAGAAATGCCTGACGATGTCCAGGGCGGCTCCCCGCGACTCTCCGTGGGAGGCCCTAAACGGCGAAACCCAGCCTCTCTCGAAGCTGGGTTTCTGAAAAGATGCCTGACGATGACCTACTCTCGCATGGGGAGGCCCCACACTACCATCGGCGCTGAGCGGTTTCACTGCTGAGTTCGGCATGGGATCAGGTGGTTCCCACTCGCTATGGTCGTCAGGCGAAAACGGTTGGAATCATGCTGACGCTACGTCTCGTCGTATCCGTCAATTGCGCGCGATGCGCAGACCCCTTGGGGTTATATGGTCAAGCCTCACGGGCCATTAGTACCGGTTAGCTCAACGCCTTGCAGCGCTTCCACACCCGGCCTATCAACCAGCTGGTCTCGCTGGGCCCTTCAGGAGGCTCGAGGCCTCGGGGATGTCTCATCTTGAAGGGGGCTTCCCGCTTAGATGCCTTCAGCGGTTATCCCGTCCGCACGTAGCTACCCGGCAATGCCACTGGCGTGACAACCGGAACACCAGAGGTGCGTCCACTCCGGTCCTCTCGTACTAGGAGCAGCTCTTCTCAAACATCCAACGCCCACGGCAGATAGGGACCGAACTGTCTCACGACGTTCTAAACCCAGCTCGCGTACCACTTTAAATGGCGAACAGCCATACCCTTGGGACCGACTTCAGCCCCAGGATGTGATGAGCCGACATCGAGGTGCCAAACACCGCCGTCGATGTGAACTCTTGGGCGGTATCAGCCTGTTATCCCCGGAGTACCTTTTATCCGTTGAGCGATGGCCCTTCCATACAGAACCACCGGATCACTAGAACCTACTTTCGTACCTGCTCGACGTGTCTGTCTCGCAGTCAAGCACCCTTATGCTCTTGCACTCACTGCACGATTTCCGACCGTGCTGAGGGTACCTTCGTGCTCCTCCGTTACGCTTTGGGAGGAGACCGCCCCAGTCAAACTACCCACCACACACTGTCCTCGATCCGGATCACGGACCTGAGTTAGAACGCCAATGATGCCAGGCTGGTATTTCAAGGTTGGCTCCGCCCGAACTGGCGTCCGGGGTTCCTAGCCTCCCAGCTATCCTACACAAGCAACATCAGCGTCCAGTGTGAAGCTATAGTAAAGGTTCACGGGGTCTTTCCGTCTAGCCGCGGGTACACAGCATCTTCACTGCGATTTCAATTTCACTGAGTCTCGGGTGGAGACAGCGTGGCCATCATTACGCCATTCGTGCAGGTCGGAACTTACCCGACAAGGAATTTCGCTACCTTAGGACCGTTATAGTTACGGCCGCCGTTTACCGGGGCTTCGATCAAGAGCTTCGCCCGAGGGCTAACACCATCACTTAACCTTCCGGCACCGGGCAGGCGTCACACCCTATACGTCCGCTTGCGCGTTTGCAGAGTGCTGTGTTTTTAATAAACAGTTGCAGCCACCTGGTATCTTCGACCGCCTCGTGCTCCAGCCGCGAGGGCCTTCACACTAACGCGGCGTGCCTTCTCCCGAAGTTACGGCACCATTTTGCCTAGTTCCTTCACCCGAGTTCTCTCAAGCGCCTGGGTATTCTCTACCTGACCACCTGTGTCGGTTTGGGGTACGGTCCCACTGTATCTGAAGCTTAGAGGCTTTTCCTGGAAGCGTGGCATCGATGACTTCGGCACCGTAGTGCCTTCGTCTCGCCTCTCGGCCTTGGGATCCCGGATTTGCCTAAGATCCCAGCCTACTGGCTTTCACCAGGACAACCAACGCCTGGCCCACCTAGCCTTCTTCGTCCCCCCATCGCAATACAGTGAGGTACGGGAATATTGACCCGTTTCCCATCGACTACGCCTTTCGGCCTCGCCTTAGGGGCCGACTCACTCTGCTCCGATTAGCGTCGAACAGAAACCCTTGGTCTTCCGGCGGGGGAGTTTTTCACTCCCCTTGTCGTTACTCATGTCAGCATTCGCACTCGTGATACCTCCAGCAGACTTCTCAATCCACCTTCATCGGCGTACACGACGCTCCTCTACCGCTCGTCATTCGACGAACCCGTAGCTTCGGTACCTGGTTTAGCCCCGTTACATCTTCCGCGCAGGCCGACTCGACTAGTGAGCTATTACGCTTTCTTTAAAGGATGGCTGCTTCTAAGCCAACCTCCTAGCTGTCTGAGCCTTCCCACATCGTTTCCCACTTAACCAGGATTTCGGGACCTTAGCTGACGGTCTGGGTTGTTTCCCTTTTCACGACGGACGTTAGCACCCGCCGTGTGTCTCCCACGCTGCACTCACCGGTATTCGGAGTTTGCCTCGGGTTGGTAAGCCGGGATGGCCCCCTAGCCGAAACAGTGCTCTACCCCCGGCGGTGATACGTGAGGCGCTACCTAAATAGCTTTCGAGGAGAACCAGCTATCTCCGAGCTTGATTAGCCTTTCACTCCGATCCACAAGTCATCCAAACCTTTTTCAACAGGTCCTGGTTCGGTCCTCCAGTTGATGTTACTCAACCTTCAACCTGCTCATGGATAGATCGCCCGGTTTCGGGTCTATTCCCAGCGACTGGTCGCCCAGTTAAGACTCGGTTTCCCTACGCCTCCCCTATTCGGTTAAGCTCGCCACTGAAAATAAGTCGCTGACCCATTATACAAAAGGTACGCGGTCACCCCACGAAGGGGCTCCCACTGCTTGTACGCATACGGTTTCAGGATCTATTTCACTCCCCTCTCCGGGGTTCTTTTCGCCTTTCCCTCACGGTACTGGTTCACTATCGGTCAGCCAGGAGTATTTAGCCTTGGAGGATGGTCCCCCCATGTTCAGTCAAGGTTTCACGTGCCCCGACCTACTCGATTTCACATGCTCAGGTTTTCGGCTACGGGACTATCACCCCCTATGGTCGAGCTTCCCAGCTCGTTCGCCTAACCAGTCACATGCTTAAGGGCTACTCCCCGTTCGCTCGCCGCTACTGGGGAATCTCGGTTGATTTCTTTTCCTCGGGGTACTTAGATGTTTCAGTTCCCCCGGTTCGCCTCCCAACACCTATGGATTCAGTGTGGGATACCCTGCTTGTGCAGGGTGGGTTTCCCCATTCGGAAATGCCCGGGTCACAGGTCGTTTGCCACCTCACCGAGCCTTATCGCAGGCTACCACGTCCTTCATCGCCTCTGGCTGCCAAGGCATCCACCGTATGCGCTTAATCGCTTGACCATATAACCCGAAGGGGTCTGGTCTGCGATCACGTACGACAATTGCCGGATACGCTTGAGACGTATCTCTTGCGTTTTCTCCTTGCGGAGAAAACTTGTCAGCATGATTCACATTGTTAAAGAGCAGACTGTTCAGAGAACAGTGATAAGCACACCTTGCGCTTATCACTGGTCACGAAACATGAGACTGAGGGGAGAAGTTTGGTGGAGCCAAGCGGGATCGAACCGCTGACCTCCTGCGTGCAAGGCAGGCGCTCTCCCAGCTGAGCTATGGCCCCACTGATCATCGCGTTGCAACTGGCGATGAATTTCGTCGGAGACAAGGCGCTTTGGGCCGACGCATAGCTCGCTATGCGAGGTTCAAAGCAACGCCGTATCCGGCGAAATTTGGTGGGTCTGGGCAGATTTGAACTGCCGACCTCACCCTTATCAGGGGTGCGCTCTAACCAACTGAGCTACAGACCCGGCACTGTACGGTTGCAAGCTTGCTAGCCGTCGGCTGGCCGACCTCACCCTTCTTTCCACAAAGGTCAGGGGGTGCGCTCTAGCCAACTGAGCTACAGACCCGGCTTGCTACCGATGCATCGGCGATCGCTCGCCGACCCAAACAGTCTTTGCTCTGGCCGATCAGGTAATTCATTGTGAGCACTTGCCGCGAGGCGTGATTCGTCGTTTAAGGAGGTGATCCAGCCGCAGGTTCCCCTACGGCTACCTTGTTACGACTTCACCCCAGTCATGAACCACACCGTGGTGATCGCCCTCCCGAAGGTTAGGCTAACCACTTCTGGTGCAGTCCACTCCCATGGTGTGACGGGCGGTGTGTACAAGGCCCGGGAACGTATTCACCGTGACATTCTGATTCACGATTACTAGCGATTCCGACTTCACGGAGTCGAGTTGCAGACTCCGATCCGGACTGAGATCAGCTTTCTGGGATTGGCTCACTCTCGCAAGTTCGCAACCCTTTGTACTGACCATTGTAGCACGTGTGTAGCCCTACCCGTAAGGGCCATGATGACTTGACGTCGTCCCCACCTTCCTCCGGTTTGTCACCGGCAGTCTCCCTAGAGTTCCCGACCGAATCGCTGGCAAATAGGGACAAGGGTTGCGCTCGTTACGGGACTTAACCCAACATTTCACAACACGAGCTGACGACAGCCATGCAGCACCTGTCTCTGCGTTCCCGAAGGCACCCCTTCGTCTCCGAAGGGTTCGCAGGATGTCAAGGGTAGGTAAGGTTCTTCGCGTTGCATCGAATTAAACCACATGCTCCACCGCTTGTGCGGGCCCCCGTCAATTCATTTGAGTTTTAACCTTGCGGCCGTACTCCCCAGGCGGTCGACTTATCGCGTTAACTGCGCCACAAAGTCCGCGAAGGACCCAACGGCTAGTCGACATCGTTTACGGCGTGGACTACCAGGGTATCTAATCCTGTTTGCTACCCACGCTTTCGCACCTCAGCGTCAGTGTCAGTCCAGAAGGCCGCCTTCGCCACTGGTATTCCTCCCGATCTCTACGCATTTCACCGCTACACCGGGAATTCTACCTTCCTCTCCTGCACTCTAGCCTGACAGTTCCGGATGCCGTTCCCAGGTTGAGCCCGGGGCTTTCACAACCGGCTTATCAAGCCGCCTACGCGCGCTTTACGCCCAGTAATTCCGATTAACGCTCGCACCCTCCGTATTACCGCGGCTGCTGGCACGGAGTTAGCCGGTGCTTCTTCTGTGGGTGATGTCCCTCCTCCCGGGTATTAACCGGAAGGCTTTCTTCCCCACTGAAAGTGCTTTACAACCCGAGGGCCTTCTTCACACACGCGGCATGGCTGGATCAGGCTTGCGCCCATTGTCCAATATTCCCCACTGCTGCCTCCCGTAGGAGTTCGGGCCGTGTCTCAGTCCCGATGTGGCTGATCATCCTCTCAGACCAGCTACGGATCGTCGCCTTGGTGAGCCATTACCTCACCAACCAGCTAATCCGACATAGGCTCATCCGATAGCGCAAGGCCCGAAGGTCCCCTGCTTTCTCCCGTAGGACGTATGCGGTATTAGCCTGGGTTTCCCCAGGTTATCCCCCACTACCGGGCAGATTCCTATGCATTACTCACCCGTCCGCCGCTCGCCACCAGGGAGCAAGCTCCCCGTGCTGCCGCTCGACTTGCATGTGTTAGGCCTGCCGCCAGCGTTCAATCTGAGCCATGATCAAACTCTTCAGTTTAAGATCGTGCGGTTCTTGCTCGCCCCTTCCCGAAGAAACGGACGAAAGCGAACCAAACTCGGCTCAAGGTCAAAGCTTCTCAAAAGACCCGAAGGTCTCGACGAGTCGCTTGCCTTGAAATGGTGTGACTTCTCACCACCTCATCGACAAGCGCCCACATGAATTACCTGATCGATTGTTAAAGAGCGGCTCCTTTTCTCTTCAAGCCTCAGCCTGAAGCGCGGAGCGTCTCGCTTGCCGTCGTGGCCGTCAATCCTGGGATCAAGCGGCCTCGCCAGCGCCCTGCGAGGAAGGCGTATTCTACTGAAGCGCCGGAGTTTGTCAACTCTCTTCGAGGCCGCCACCGAGGTGACCCTGACCGCGAAGACCAGCCGGAGCCGGCGACCGCAAGCCCGTTGCCGGACTTGCTTTCGAGTGGGGCGCATTCTACCGAATCCGCCGTGGGCGTCAAGTGCGAATTTTGCGAAGCGAGTCGAAAAATCCAAATCATGACAACCACTTACCACCCTATCCACCGCCTGCAACGTTGCCCGTCGCCGGCAGCGGATGCGTACTTTAAGGGCTGCCCAGCAAGGACGCAACCCTTTGCGTCAAAAAAATATAGCTCAGGTTTCTGGCAGCAGCCATGACGGCGATCAATTTTCTCACCCGCTACCGTAGGAGACGGGATGCATCAGATGACGAAGAGTTCGACGAATCGATGTACCGGCGTGGCTTCTAGCTGCGCCTGATCTCTGCACAACGAGAATATTCGCTCGCAGCGCCCGGCGGGGAAGCGCGTGGCCAGATTGCGCCGAAACTTCTCCTCGAGAATGGGAATGCCTTCGTCGCGACGTCGGCGATGACCGATGGGGTATTCAACCTCGATGCACTCCGTGGCGCTGCCGTCGCGGAAGAGCACCTGGATGGCATTGGCGATAGAGCGCTTGTCGGCAGCCAGATAGTCCTGGGTGTAGCGGGGCTCCTCTCTCACTTCCATCTTCCCGCGCAGCGTATCGATAAGCGGGTGCTGGCGATGAAAGTCATCCTCGTAGTGTTCGGCGGTCAGATCGCCGAAGATCAACGGCACGGCCACCATGTACTGCAAGCAGTGGTCACGGTCCGCCGGGTTGGCCAACTCGCCCTCCTTGGAGATGATACGAATCGCCGATTCATGAGTGGTGATGACGACACGTTCAATCTCCTCGAGGCGGTCCTTGACCTGAGGGTGTAAACGCACTGCGGCCTCGCAGGCAGTCTGGGCATGGAACTCTGCCGGGAAGGCGATCTTGAATAGGATGTTTTCCATCACGTAAGTGCCGAACTCGCGCTGGAAGCGAAGCTTCCTCTCCCCTTCCGGCTTGATCGCCTGATCCTTGTTGGTCTTCGAGAAGAGCACGTCGTAGAAGCCCCATTGTGGCGCACTGAGTACCCCGGGTATGCCCATCTCGCCACGCAGGGCGATGTCGGCCAGACGCACGCCACGAGAAGTGGCATCTCCCGCGGCCCAGCTCTTGCGCGAGCCGGCATTGGGAGCATGGCGGTAGGTACGCAGGCTCTGACCGTCGGCCCAGGCATGCGACAGAGCCGACAGCAGTTGCTCCCGATTCGCCCCCATCAGGTGGGCGGCTACCGTCGTGGATGCCACCTTGACCAGTACCACATGATCCAGGCCAACCCGGTTGAAGGAGTTTTCTAGCGCCAGCACGCCCTGGATCTCATGAGCCTTGATCATGGCCTCGAGCACGTCGCGCATGGTCAGCGGTGCCTCGCCCTGGGCGACTCGCTTTTGCGAGAGGTAATCCGCCACGGCGAGAATGGCGCCCAGGTTGTCGGAAGGATGCCCCCACTCGGCCGCGAGCCAGGTGTCGTTGTAGTCGAGCCAGCGCACGATACAACCGATGTCCCAGGCGGCCTTGACCGTGTCGAGGCGAAAAGAGGTGCCGGGCACTCGAGCCCCATGGGGCACGACGGTTCCTTCGGCGAGCGGCCCCAGGTGCTTGGTGCATTCCGGGAAGCGCAGCGCCAGCAGGCCACAACCCAAGGTATCAATGAGACAGTTGCGTGCGGTATCCAGCGCCTCGTCGCTCTCGATCCGATAGTCGAGAACGTAGTCGGCGATCTTCTGCAGTTCAGGGTCGTAATCGGGACGGACGTTGCGTTCGACGGTGGCGCTCATGCTCCCTCCTGTCGCTGGCTCGATGTCGTCTCCTCTCACTATAGAAAACGCCCCAAGCCTTGCGACCCGGGGCGAAACCTGACATGGCTAATACCTAGAACGAATCGCCGGGCACACGCACCCACCCTTCCATCAACACCCGGGCGCTGCGGCTCATTACCGCCTTGGTGGCTGTCCACTGGCCGTTGGACTGGGAGGCTTCCGCTCCCACTCGCAGGGTGCCGGAGGGATGGCCGAAGTGCACCGAGTTACGTTCGCCACCACCCGCCGCCAGGTTGACCAGGGTGCCGGGCACCGCCGCCGCCGTGGCGATAGCCACGGCTGCCGTGCCCATCATGGCGTGGTGCAGCTTGCCCATGGAGAGCGCGCGCACGACAAGGTCAATGTCCGAGGCTTTGATCGCCTTGCCGCTCGAGGCGACATAGTCGGCCGGCGGCGCGACAAAGGCCACCTTGGGCGTGTGCTGACGTTCGGCCGCCTCGCTGACCTCCTTGATCAGCCCCATGCGCACCGCGGCGTGGGCGCGAATCGATTCGAACATCGCCAGCGCCCTGGTATCGCCGTTGATCGCCTCCTGCAGCTCGGTGCCGCTATAGCCGATCGCCCCGGCGTTGACGAATACCGTCGGAATACCGGCATTGATCATGGTGGTTTCGAGGGTTCCCACTCCCGGCACCTCGAGCTCGTCGACCAGGTTGCTGGTGGGGAACATGGCGCCCTCGCCGTCGGCCGGATCCATGAACTCGACTGCCACCTCGGCCGCCGGAAAGGTCACGCCGTCGAGCTCGAAGTCGCCGGTCTCCTGCACCTGCCCATTGGTGATGGGTACCCGGGAGATGATGGTCTTGCCGATGTTGGCCTGCCAGATGCGCACCGTGGCGATGCCGTTCTCGGGGATGCGCGAAGGATCCACCAGACCGTTGCTGATGGCGAAGGGACCGACGGCGGCGGAGAGGTTGCCGCAGTTGCCGCTCCAGTCGACGAAGGGCTTGTCGATGGAGACCTGACCGAACAGGTAATCGACGTCATGGTCGGCGCTTTCGCTCTTCGACAGAATCACCGTCTTGCTGGTACTGGAGGTGGCCCCGCCCATGCCGTCGATTTGCTTCTGGTAGGGGTCGGGGCTGCCGATCACCCGCAGCAGCAGCGCATCGCGGGCAGGCCCGGGCTTCTGTGCCGCCTCGGGCAGGTCATCCAGACGGAAGAAGACGCCCTTGCTGGTGCCGCCACGCATGTAGGTGGCGGGAATCTTGATTTGAGGAACGTTAGCCATGGCACTCGCTTCGTGAAATGACGGAGAGCCCCGGCGATGGCACCGGGGCGTTCACGCGATGTGTGGATCAGGCCACCGCTTCGGACTCGAGGAAGTCCTGGGCGAAGCGCTGCAGCACCCCACCGGCGGAGTAGACGGAAACCTCCTCGGCGGTATCGAGGCGACACAGCACCGGCACGCGTTCGCTGTTGCCGCCGGCACGATGAATCACCAGGGTCAAGGTCGCTCCCGGCGCCGGCTTGCCTTCGACGTCATAGGTTTCGGTGCCGTCGAGCTTGAGCGTATGTCGCGTGGTGCCCTCCTGGAACTGCAGCGGCATCACGCCCATGCCCACCAGGTTGGTGCGGTGGATGCGCTCGAAGCCCTCGGCGACGATCGCTTCCACGCCGGCCAGCGCCACGCCCTTGGCCGCCCAGTCACGCGAGCTGCCCTGGCCGTAGTCGGCCCCGGCGATGACGATCAGCGGCTGGCCGCGTTCCATGTAGGTCTCGATGGCCTCCCACATGCGGGTGACCTTGCCTTCCGGCTCGATACGCGCCAGCGAACCCTGGATCACCTCGCCCTTCTCGTCCCGCACCATCTCGTTGAACAGCTTGGGGTTGGCCAGGGTCGCTCGCTGCGCGGTGAGATGGTCGCCGCGGTGGGTGGCGTAGGAGTTGAAGTCCTCCTCCGGCAGGCCCATCTTGGCCAGGTACTCGCCCGCCGCGCTGTCCAGCAGGATGGCGTTGGAGGGCGACAGGTGGTCGGTGGTGATGTTGTCGGGCAGGATTGCCAGCGGCCGCATACCCTTCAGCGCACGCTCACGCGCCATGTTGCCCTCCCAATAGGGCGGACGACGAATGTAGGTACTCTGCGGACGCCAGTCGTAGAGTGGGCTCTTGGCCTGTTCCACCTCGTCGAGGTTGAACATAGGGATGTAAACCTGCTTGAACTGCTCCGGCTTCACGTACTCGCCAACGATCGCATCGATCTCCTCGTCGCTGGGCCACAGCTCCTTGAGGGTGACGGGGTTGCCAGCCTTGTCGTAGCCCAGCGCGTCCTTCTCGATGTCGAAGCGCACGGTGCCGGCAATGGCGTAGGCCACCACCAGCGGCGGCGAGGCCAGGAAGGCCTGTTTGGCATAGGGGTGAATGCGCCCGTCGAAGTTGCGATTGCCGGAAAGCACCGCCGTGGCGTAGAGGTCGCGGTCGATGATCTCCTGCTGAATCTCCGGGCGCAGCGCCCCGGACATGCCGTTACAAGTGGTGCAGGCGTAGGCGACGATGCCGAAGCCGAGCCTCTCGAGCTCCGGTAGCAGGCCGGCCTCCTCCAAATAAAGGCGCGCCACCTTGGAGCCCGGGGCGAAGGAGGACTTCACCCACGGCTTGCGCACGAGACCCAGTTCGTTGGCCTTCTTGGCCAGCAGCCCCGCCGCCACTACGTTGCGCGGGTTGGAGGTGTTGGTACAGCTGGTGATGGCGGCGATGATCACCGCACCGTCCGGCATCCTGCCGGCCTTCTCCTCGGCCAGCGCCTGCTCCAGGTTCACGGCAATGCCGCGCTCGGCCAGCGCCGAAGTCGGCAGGCGACGATGCGGGTTGGAAGGCCCGGCCAGGTTGCGCTCGACGCTGGAGAGATCGAAGGTGAGCACGCGCTCGTACTCGACATTCTTCAGGCTGTCAGCCCACAGCCCCACGGTCTTGGCGTAGTTCTCGACCAACGCCACCTGCTCCGGCTCGCGGCCGGTGATGGTCAGGTAGTCGAGGGTCTGCTGGTCGATGTAGAACATCGCCGCGGTGGCGCCGTACTCCGGCGTCATGTTGGAGATGGTGGCACGATCGCCGATGGTCAGGCTCTCGGCGCCTTCGCCGAAGAACTCCAGATAAGCGCCCACCACCCGCTCCTGACGCAGGAACTCGGTGATCGCCAGCACGATGTCGGTAGCGGTGATGCCGGGCCGGCGCTTGCCGGTTAGCTCGACGCCGATGATGTCGGGCAGGCGCATCATCGAGGGGCGGCCGAGCATTACGGTCTCGGCCTCGAGCCCACCCACGCCGATGGCGATGACGCCCAGGCAGTCGATATGCGGGGTGTGGCTGTCGGTGCCCACACAGGTATCGGGGTAGGCCACACCGTCGCGGGCCTGGATCACCGGCGACATCTTCTCCAGGTTGATCTGATGCATGATGCCGTTGCCGGCGGGGATCACGTCGACGTTCTTGAACGCGGTGCGGGTCCAGTCGATGAAGTGGAAGCGATCCTCGTTGCGGCGATCCTCAATGGCGCGGTTCTTGGCAAAGGCATCGGGATCGTCGCCGCCGCACTCCACGGCCAGGGAGTGGTCGACGATCAGTTGGGTCGGCACCACTGGATTGACCTTGGACGGGTCGCCACCCTTCTCGGCGATGGCGTCGCGCAGGCCGGCCAGGTCGACCAGCGCCGTCTGGCCGAGAATGTCATGGCACACCACTCGCGCCGGGTACCAGGGGAAGTCCAGGTCGCGCCTGCGCTCGATCAGCTGCTTGAGCGCATCGGTGAGCAGCTCCGGCTCGCAGCGGCGCACCAGCTGCTCGGCCAGTACGCGAGAAGTATAAGGAAGGGTGTCGTAGGCACCGGGCTGGATCTCCTCGACGGCCGCACGCACGTCGAAGTAGTCCAGCTCGGTGCCGGGAAGCGGTTTACGGTATTGAGTATTCATGGGTCGACGGTCTTCGCGTGGTGTTGGATCGGGCGAGGGAGAGAGACGGCCCGCAGGCCGCCTCGTTCGGACACTGGCTCAGTCACGCTCCTCGATCGGCACCCATTGGCTCTTTTCCGGGCCGATGTAGTCGGCACTGGGGCGAATGATGCGGTTGTTGGCGCGCTGCTCGAAGACATGGGCACACCAGCCGGTGACGCGCGAACAGACGAAGATCGGCGTGAACAGCTTGGTGGGGATGTCCATGAAGTGATAGGCGCTGGCATGGAAGAAGTCGGCGTTGCAGAACAGCTTCTTCTCGCGCCACATGACCTCCTCGACGCGCTCGGAAACCGGATAGAGCACGGTGTCGCCCACGTCCTCGGCGAGTTTCTTCGACCACTCCTTGATGATGGCGTTGCGCGGGTCGGACTCACGATAGATCGCGTGACCGAAGCCCATGATCTTCTCCTTGCGCTCGAGCATGCCGAGAATCTCGCGTTCGGCCTCTTCCGGCGACTTCCAGTTCTCGATCATATCCATGGCCGCCTCGTTGGCGCCGCCGTGCAGCGGGCCACGCAGCGAGCCGATGGCACCGGTCACGCAGGAGTGCATGTCGGAAAGGGTCGACGCACACACCCGGGCGGTGAAGGTCGAGGCATTGAATTCATGCTCGGCGTAGAGGATCAGTGAGACGTTCATGACCCGGGCATGCAGCTCGGAGGGCGCTTCGTCACGCAACAGGTGCAGGAAGTGAGCGCCTACGGAATCGTCGTCGGTCTCGGTCTCGATACGCACGCCGTCATGGCTGTAGCGGTACCAGTAGCAGATGATCGATGGCAACACCGCCAGCAGGCGATCGGAAACGTCCTGCTGCTCGTCGAAGCTCTCCTCGGTCTCGAGGTTGCCGAGCATGGAGGCGCCGGTACGCATCACATCCATGGGGTGAGCGCTGGCCGGGATCTGCTCGAGCACGGCCTTGAGCGCTGCCGGCAGGCCACGCAGCCCCTTGAGCTTGGTGACGTAGGCATCGAGTTCGGCCTGATTGGGCAGCTTGCCCTTGAGTAGCAGATGGGCCACTTCCTCGAAGCGTGCCTTCTCGGCAAGCTCCTTGATGTCGTAACCACGGTAGGTCAGGCCCGAGCCGGTCTTGCCCACGGTGCACAGGGCCGTGCTTCCGGCGCTCTGGCCACGCAGGCCGGCACCACCGATGGGTTTGTCTGCCATGTCGTGTCTCCTTGTCTAGCGTTTTCTTATCGTCGTAACGAACCAGGCTCAGGTACCCGAGCCCTTCTCGGCAAGCTGGTTTTCTGCGAGCTGGTTTCCTGCAAACAGGGCATCGAGCTTCTGCTCGAAGGCGTGATAGTTGAGAAAGTCGTAGAGTTCGTCGCGGGTTTGCATCAGCTCGACCACGTCGCGCTGATGGCCGTTTTCCAGAATGCTGCGGTAGACCTTCAGCGCGGCCGCATTCATGGCGCGGAAGGCCGACAGCGGATAGAGCACCATGCGACAGCCCACCTCGGCGAGCTCCTGCTGGCTGAACAGCGGCGTGGCGCCGAACTCGGTGATGTTGGCGAGGATGGGCGCATCGACCCGCTCACAGAAGGCACGGTAATCGTCCAGGGTATGCACCGCTTCGGCGAAGATGGCATCGGCGCCCGCCTCGATGCAGGCATTGGCGCGATCGATGGCGGCGTCGAGCCCCTCCTTCTGGAAGGCGTCGGTGCGTGCGATCAGGGTGAAGTCCGGGTCGATGCGCGCATCGGCAGCGGCCTTGATGCGATCGACCATTTCCTGTTTCGACACGATCTCCTTGTTGGGGCGGTGGCCGCAGCGCTTCTGCGCTACTTGGTCCTCGAGGTGCACGGCAGCCACGCCGGCACGCTGCATCTCCTTGACGGTGCGCGCAATATTAAAGGCGCCACCCCACCCGGTATCGATATCCACCAGCAGCGGTAGATCGCTGGCACCGCAGATACGGTGCGCGTCCTCCACCACATCGTTCATGGTGGTCATGCCCAGGTCGGGCAGGCCGAAGGATGCATTGGCCACGCCGCCGCCTGACAGGTAGATGGCCTGATGGCCGACTCGCTCGGCCATCATCGCAGTGTAGGCGTTGATGGTACCGACGATGGGCAGTGGCCGGTTGGCCTCGAGTGCGGCACGGAAGCGGGCACCAGGGGTGGGTTGCGTCATGATCGGATTCCTCTCTATCGTTCGGGCAAGGTTCAAGCGGTCGCTTCGGCCTGCTGCTTGAGTATGGCGGCGTAGCGGTCGGCCACGTTGGCCCGCGAAGCGCTGACATGTCGACGCATCAGCAGCTCAGCCAATTCGGCATCCCCCGCCTCGATGGCATCGACGATACGGTGATGTTCGACGAAGGCGAGCTGAGGTCGTGTACCACTGGCACTGAATTGGGTACGGTAGAGGCGCACTAGGTAGTAGAGGTCGTCACACAGCATGGTCATCAACATGCGGTTGTGGCTGCCTTGTACGATGCGATAATGGAAATCGAGATCGCCCTCGCGCTGGTAGTAGGCCTCACCGCTCTTGAGGTCGGCCTGACGCTCGTGCAATGCCAGCACCTCACGTAGCCCGGCAATTTCCTCGCGGGTCATGTGTTCAGCCGCCAGGCGTGCGGCCATACTCTCCAGCGCCTCGCGAACGTCGAACAGCTCCAGTAGCTCCTTCATCGAGAGCTTGACTACCCGAGCCCCGACATGGGGTACACGTTCGATCAGGCGATGGGCCTCCAGGCGACGCATCGCCTCGCGCAACGGGCCACGGGAGATGCCGTAGGTCTTCGACAGGCCCGGCTCGGTGATCTTGCTGCCCGGTGCCAGCTCACCACGGACGATGGCATCTTGCAGTTGATGGAAGACACGTTCGGCCAGCGTACGGACTTCAGGAGACGTTTGTTCAGGAGCGACTGGGTTCATGGCAATTGTCGACAATCATGGGTTAAAGTGACTTTAGACATTGCCTCCTTGTCGGTCAACCACCCATTTACTGCGATATGCTTCGCCTTTGGTTGTAAGCGGCTGGCAAAATACCGCCCTCGCTGTCGACAATCCAGCCAGCGTTGATGGAAAAATCATTAACAGGCCAACGACTCTCACGACAAAACGCACTCTGCCCCCTAGAATGGATGGCCGGTTCTGAAAGGCCCCCTCATGAAAGCAAGACTCCACATTACCCCGCTCCCCTATCAGGACGATCCGCTTGTCTATTTTGGGGCGCTGCGCCAACGCCCCGGAGCGGTCCTGCTCGACAGCGGCAAGCCCGCCGCACCGGGCGGTCGCTACGACATCATCAGCTGCGACCCCGTGTCGGTGCTCACCGTCGACGGCAAAGGAGTCATCCGTATCGACGGCGAAGTGCAGCAAGGCCATGACCCTTTCATGGCGCAGCAAACCTTGCTGGAGAGCCTGGCTCTCGAGGTGCCGTCCAGCGAGCTGCCCTTCCTCTGTGGTCTGATCGGCTACTGGGGCTACGACCTGGGCCGCTCTCTCGAGCCGGTAGGCAACTCGGCCCATGAGAGAGTCTCCCTTCCTGCCTGCCGTACGGGACTCTACGACTGGGCGCTGATTCAAGATCATCAGCGGAAAGAAAGCTGGCTGGTAGCGACGACCGAGAGGCGCATGCAGGTCATGGACTGGCTGCGCCATACCGCTGGCCCCACCTCGGCCTTCGGGCTGCTCGCCCCTTTCGAAGGCGAGATGGATCGCAGCGGTTATGCCAGACGGTTTGCTGCCGTACAGGAGTACATTCGGGCCGGCGACTGCTACCAGATCAATCTGGCACAGCGCTTCAGCGCACCGTACAGCGGCGATCTCTGGGACGCCTACCTGCGCCTGCGCCTGGCCACGCCCACCCCTTTTGCTGGCTACATGGCCTGGCCCTCAGAGCGAGGTGAGCAAGCTATCCTGTCCCTCTCCCCGAGCGTTTCCTGTTGTGCGAATCGGACGGCCACGTCGAGACACGCCCGATCAAGGGCACTCGTCCGCGGGGCAGCACGCCCGAAGAGGATTGGCAGCTGGCTATGGAGCTGATCTCGAGCCTCAAGGACCGCGCCGAAAACGTGATGATCGTCGATCTGCTGCGCAATGACTTGGGCCGCGTGTGCCGGCCAGGCAGTGTGCGGGTGCCGCAGCTGTGCGGCCTCGAGAGCTACGCCAACGTGCATCACTTGGTCAGCGTCGTGTGCGGCAGACTGGCGGCGGGAAAACGTCCGCTGGATTTGCTGGCAGCCGCCTTTCCCGGCGGCTCGATCACCGGTGCACCCAAGGTGCGAGCGATGCAGATCATCGACGAACTGGAACCGAGCCGCAGAAGCGTGTACTGCGGCAGCCTGGGCTTCGTCGACGTGCGCGGCAACATGGATACCTCCATCGCCATTCGCACCGCCGTGGCCGACGGGGAGCGCATCCATCTGTGGGGCGGCGGCGGGCTGGTGGCCGACTCCAATGTCGAGGCCGAATACGTCGAGACCCTGGACAAGATTCGCCATCTCATGCAGGCGCTGGCCAAGACAAAGCACCACCAGGAATAAGAAGAGCCCTTTTATCTTTCATTTGGCTATATTTATCCAATGAAACGATATTGGGGCCCTGTCAGCCGCCTTTGGTAGGGTATGGCCAACACGGTCAACGACTCTGGAGCCATCATGGCAGCACTCGATGCGATCAATCAGGAACTGGGCAGCGACCCCGATGGGCTGATTCGCTGGGCTCTGACGCAGGGCCAGCGCCCTATCGTCACCACCAACTTCCGCCCCTTCGAGGCGGTCATTCTGCATATGGTGACGCAACAGCGGCCCGACATTCCGGTGGTCTGGATGGATCACGGCTACAACACGGAGGCGACCTATCGCTTCGCCGACACGCTGGTCAAGCGGCTCAACCTCAACCTGGTTAGCTATATACCGCGGCGCACCCGCGCCCACCGTGAAGCGGTGGATGGCCCCATGCCGGGCATCGACGACCCGCGCCACGAGGCGTTCACGCGAGAGGTCAAGTTGGAACCGTTCGAGCGGGCGCTACGCGAAATGGCCCCGGACGTTTGGTTCACGGCGCTGCGCGCCGAGGACACCCCCGAACGTGCCCGCATGCAACCCGTCAGTCGCAACGCCGATGGGCTGCTCAAGGTCTCCCCTTTGCTGCACTGGAGCGCCAAGGGGCTCTACCAGTACCTGCAGCAGCACGACCTGCCCAACGAGTTCGATTATTTCGATCCCACCAAGGTGGAAGCGAAGCGCGAGTGCGGACTACACCTGCAGCACTGATTCCCTCCGCCCCTCTCTCCGACCAAGGCGGGCCAAGCGGCCCGCCTTGCGTCGTTGCTTTCAGCGCATCGGCAATTCGATACCGTCGAACAGTTCAGCCTCGTGGCGCGGTCCGGCAGCGAGCGCGGTGTCGACCAGATCGCGCTCGAGATGGCTGGCAAAGCCCTTGACGAAATCGTACATGTAGCCGCGCATGAAGGTGCCGCGGCGAATGCCTATCTTGGTCACGGAACTCTCGAACAGGTGTCCCGCCTCTAGCGCGACCAGATCGTCGTCGAGCATGGGATCGTAGGCCATGTGCGCCACGATGCCGACCCCCAGGCCGAGCCTGACATAGGTCTTGATCACGTCTGCATCGGCAGCGGTAAGCACCACGTTAGGAGTAAGCCCGCTGGCACGGAAGGCATCGTCGAGTTGGGAACGTCCGGTAAAGCCGAATACATAGGTCACGATCGGCTGCTCAGCCAGGCGCTCGAGGGTGAGTTCCCCTCCATCGGCCAGGGGATGCCCCCGCGGCACCAGTACGCAACGGTTCCAGCGATAGCACGGCAGCAATACCAGATCGGTGAACAGCTCCAGCGACTCGGTGCAAATGGCGAAGTCGGCCATGCCATCGCTGACCATCTGCGCAATTTGCTTGGGCGTGCCCTGCTGCATGTGCAAAGCGACATCCGGATACTTGCGTGTGAACTCACCGATCACCGGGGGCAGGGCGTAGCGAGCCTGGGTATGGGTGGTGGCAATCGACAAGCTTCCACGACGTTCGTCGCTATGCTCCTGTGCCACTTGCTTGATGTTATCGGTGAGCCGCAGCACCTGTCCGGCCAGCTCGACGATGGATTCGCCCGCTGGCGTGACGCGGGTGAGATGCTTGCCGCTGCGGGCGAAGATCTCCACCCCCAGCTCGTCCTCGAGCAAGCGAATCTGCTTGGAGATACCGGGCTGCGAAGTGAACAGGCTCTGGGCCGTTGCCGACACGTTGAGGTTATGGCGGGTCACTTCCCAGACGTAGCGCAGTTGCTGTAGTTTCATGATCGACTTGGCTCCCTTACGCCCGGCAAGACAGATGCATCGGTGATTAGACATCTCTGTCTAATCACCAAATAGCATAACGTCAAAAGAGTATTCCGGCCATGGGAGCGACACGCCCCAAGTCGAAAGCCTGCGGCCAATCATTAATGGGCGATGATCAAGGGCCGCTGGTGGGCTTGCCGAAGTAATCGCTAACCGGCTTGTCGACCGGTTTGTCGAGGCGCTCGGCGAATGCCTTGAGCCCCTCCACCAGCGGCGTCACCGCTCGCCACAGCTCATCGTCGTTGAGCATGCGGTAGGCACCGCTGACGCCAGGCGCATCGCCGCCCTCCTCGCCGGGCTGATACTGGCCAATCCGGTCCAGCGCCTCCCTGAGGGCAAACGTTACGCGATAGAAGCGCTCCGGCGGTATCTCCGATAGCATCATGCCAAGGATGGCCAGGTTCTGAATGGCGTTGAGAGTGGCCTCCTTGCCCAGGCCATCCATGACGACACTGGCAATCGAGGTATTGGCTCCCACCACGTCCTTGGCCAGGCGCAACACACCGTGTTCATGCAGCGTCTGCAACAGCTGCTCGAGTTCCTCGTGAGCATCGGGACCGATCCTGGGCGGCGTCACGTCATGCGAGATTCGTTCGGCCATTACATCTTCCTCGGGTTGGATTGCTGGGCGGGCGGCAGCGTGTAGTCTCCCCGCGCCCACTTCACCTCGACCTCGACGCCCGTCATCGGCGTCGGATGGCCAAAACGATAGTTGTGGGCGGGTAGCGGGGGATCGCCGCGCCTGTCGAGGACCTCCAGCTTGACGGCGGTTTCCTTGAAGGCCGGTGTCTGCACGTCGGGGTCGTTGTGCTCACCGGTCAGCAGGTTGACGCCAGGCTTGCCGAAATGGATGGGCATGAACAGCGTCTTGCCGCGCACACGGTCGGTGATCACCGCCGGAAACTCTAGGCTGTCGCGACGCGAGCTGATCCGCACCCAGGTGCCCTCCTCGATGCCGCGCTCGGCGGCGAGTTCGGGCTGACTTCGACGAAGCCGTGCGGAATCTGCTGCCAGATGCCCTCGGTACGACCGGTCTGGTTGGTGCCCTGGAACTGCTCACGCAGGCGGCCGTTATCGAGCAGCAGATCATATTCCTCGTCCGGAGCCTCCACGGGCGGCTGCCATTCCAGCGCATGCAGGTTGGCCCTGCCGTCCTCGTTGGCGAAGCCGTCGATATAAAGCAGCGGCGAGTCGGTGCCATCCTCGGCTACCGGCCACAGTTGCGACTTCCAACCCTCGAGCCGCTCATAGCTGACGCCGGCGAACATGGGCGCGATGCGGGCACACTCCGCCATGATCTCGGATGGATGGGTATAGCCCCAGTCGTGGCCCATGCGAGTGGCGACATCGGTAAGAATGCGCCAGTCGGGACGGCTATTGCCGAGTGGCTCCAGCACCTGATAGGAGCGCTGGATGCGCCGCTCGGTGTTCACGTAGGTGCCCTCCTGTTCCACGCTGGGGCAGGCGGGCAACACCACGTCGGCAAATTCAGCGGTGCGACTCAGAAAAATGTCCTGCACCACCATGAAGTCGAGCTTCTCGAAGGCCGTATGCACGTTGTGCGTATTGGAGTCCGAAAAGGCCGTCTCCTCACCGACGATGTACATAGCCTTGATTTCCCGCTCGTCGGCCGCCTGCACCATCAGAAAATTGCCGTAGCCCGGCTCATCGGAGAGCTCATCGGGTGAGATGCCCCAGCCTTCCGCCCAGCGCTTGCGCGCTTCATCGTCGGTGACGTGGCCATAGCCCGGATAGCGGTCGCGCAGGCAGCCGAAGTCGCTGGCCCCCTGCACGTTGTTGTGGCCGCGCATGGATAGCCGCCGGTACCCGGCTTGCCGTAGTTGCCGGTGACGAGCAGCAGGTTGGAAAGCGCCGTGCTGGCGTCCGAGCCGTGGCTGTGCTGAGTGATACCCATGGCCCACAACAGGCAGACACTCCTCGCCCTGCCGATGATTTCGGCGGCCTCGACGAGGTCCTGGCGCCCGATGCCCGTCTCGGCCTCGGCAAATTCCAGGGAGAAGGGAGCAAGCGAATCTCGGTACTCCTTCACACCGTTGACCCAGTGCTCGAGAAACTCGCGATCCGCCAGGTCGTGGTCGAACATGTAGCGCGACAGCGCCGAGGCCCAGACCAGATCGGTACCGGACTTCGGGCGCAGAAAGAGGTCCGCCCGCTCGGCCATCTCGTGCTTGCGCGGATCGATCACGATCAGCTTCTGCCCGCGCAGCTTCTGCGCCGCCTTGATGCGGGCAGCGATCACCGGGTGGTTCTCGGCAGTGTTGCTGCCAACGATCACTACCACCTCGGCCTGCTCAATGTCCTTTATGGAACCCGCGTCACCGCCATAACCAACGGTGCGGAACAACCCCTTGGTCGCGGGGTTCTGGCAGTAGCGCGACGAGTTGTCGACGTTGTTGGTACCGATGATGCGCCGAGCGATCTTCTGTACCAGATAGGCCTGCTCGTTGGTGCCCTTGCTCGAGCCGATGAAACCCAGGCTATCCGGACCGTGGGCGTCGCGCACCTCGAGCAGGCGGCGCGCGACCAGGTCGAGCGCCTCGTCCCAGCCCGCCTCGCGAAAGCGACCGTTGTCACGGATCAACGGCATGGTCAGGCGCTTCTCGCTATTGACGAAGTCCAGGCAAACTTGCCCTTGATGCAGGTAGAGATACCGTTGGCCGGCGCTTCAGGTACCGGCTGCACCTTCAGGATATGGCGATCGCGGGTCCACATCTCGAACGAGCAGCCAACACCACAGTATGTACACACCGTCTTGGTACGCTTGATCTCGGGCTGACGCAGATGCATGTCGATTTCCGAGAGCCCGGATACCGGCACTGCTCCCGTCGTCGTCTCGAGTTTCTTGACGATCTCGATCATCGGTCGCTTGAGCGACCAGGGCATGGCGGAGAACGGCCCCGCCTTACCGTTCATGCTGTTCTCCATCAGCGCATTGCAGGGGCAAACGGTGACACAGTGACCGCAGTGCACGCAGCTGGAGTCATTGATCTCCTTGCCGCCATCCCACAGTACGCGAGGATTGTCGCTTGAGAAGTCGATGGAGAGCGTCTCGTTGACCTCGACGTTCTGGCACGCCTCAACGCAGCGTCCACACAGGATGCACTGGTCGGGATCGTAGGTGTAGAAAGGGCTCGAGGTGTCCTTCTCGTGGGGCTTGCGCTGAAATTCGTAGCGCTGGATGGGGATCTGCATGTCCACCATGGTGTTGTGGAGCGTGCAATCGCCGTTGTTGTTCTCGCATACCGTACAGTAGAGTTCATGCTTGGCCAGCAGGCGGTCCATGCCCTCCTCGCGGGCAGCCCTGATATGCGCGCCGCGGGTATCGACCCTCAGGCCATCGGCACTCTTCAGCGTACAACCGCGCTTGAGTTCACCGTCGACCTCGACCCAGCAAGCATCGCACGTTTCGAGCGCACCCAGCGAAGGGTGATAGCAGACGTGCGGCAGGTCGATGCCTTGCTCCTTGAGGAAATCGACCAGCGGCTCGTCGGCCCGGCCCCGTAGGCGCTCACCATCGAGCACAATCGTGCAGTTCGTCGTCATGACCCGGCTCTCCCTATCGCGGCCCGGCGACAAGGTGTGCCCGTCTGGTTCGCCCCGACCTTCCTGTCACCGCTCGGATTTCCAAGCAGGCAGGTGGCGTCTCCTTCACGCGTCAACTGTCGATCAGGTCGCAACGGTAACCACTAGAGCACCAGGAGCCGAGCCATATCCGTATAACTTTCGCTCCGTGCTAGGCACGTTAGTCAACTTCTCCCGGCTTGTCTAAACTGCCGATCAATACTCGGTCATGGATGGCTCGGCGTTCTCTCGGCTGTCTCTATCTGGAACGAGGCTCGACGGAGACGCCATCGGCCATTTGCCAGACACCCGGCCGACCGCTAACATCTGCCGACCGGACATGCCCATGGCGTGTCACTCGATCCGCTCGATGTAGCGCAACGTAACTGGAGATTCACATGGCCAATAACGTCGATGTCACCAATGCCAACTTCGAGCAGGAAGTCCTGAAGGCGGAACAACCCGTGCTGCTCAAGTTCTGGGCCCCCTGGTGCGGCCCCTGCAAGGTCATGGCCCCGGTGATCGACGAGGTTGCCGAGGAGCGTACCGCCAGCCTCAAGGTCGTCAGCATCAACGTCGACGATGCCCCCGAGATCGCGGCCGAACAGGGCGTGCGTGGCGTGCCGACCGTCATGCTGTTCAAGTCTGGCTCCAAGGTCGCCTCACTGGTCGGCGCGCAGTCCAAGTCGCAATTGGTGCAGTTCATCGACCAGAACGTCTGACACGCCCCACCTTAGCGCTCTTCTCGCCCCGGCTCCTGCCGGGGCGATTGCGTTTCGGTGCGGGGAATCTCGGCCTCGTCACCACTCAAGGAAGCCTTTCCGCCCTCTTCCACCATCACCCTATCGGCCATGGGTCGCTTGCCCGGCCCCAGCAGGTAAGCGATCCAGCGCGTCTGCGGGTGGCTATCCAAGGCAATCTTCAGCGTCATGGTCAGCACCACCGAGAGCAGCATGCCAACCACTCCCAGCATCCAGCCCCACACCACCAGTGACAGGAAAGCGACGAAGGCCGACAACCCAAGGGCACGGCCCATCAAGCGCGGCTCGACCAGGTTGCCGAGCACGAAGTTGATGGCCAAATAAGCCATGGCCAGGCCAAAAGCCTGGAACAACCCGCCGTCCTGGGAGACCAGCAACAACAACACCGGCGGCAATGCCGCGATGGCGGAGCCGATATTGGGTATGTAATTGAGCGCGAAGGCTAGCACACCCCATAGCAGGGGGAAGTCCACCCCGGCCACCAGGCAGGCCAACCAGGCCATGAGACCGGTCAGCAGGCTAACGAACGTCTTGACCGCCAAGTAGCGCTTGAGGGTCTGGCTGAACTCCTGAAAACGCTGCAGGCTGGCCTCGGGGTGGTCGAGAGCATGGGCCACCTTGCGACGGAAATTGAGTGTCTCGAACAGCATGAAGATGACCAGCAGCGCCACCACAACGCTCTGCATCAACAGGTTGCCAAGCCCTCCCAGCAACGCCGTGAGCCAGCCGCCCTCGTCTTCGGGCTCGACCAGGCCGGCCAGCGTGTCAGGATTGATGGCCAGGCCCATGGCGGCCAGGCTGTCGAGTAGGTTGAGATAATGTTCGTAGAGACGTCCCTCGATGCCCGGCAACGCCTCGATGAAAGTGCCGAAGGCATTGACGACGAGCAGCCCCACCAGGGAGAGAAAGCCACCGATCACCAGCAGGGTCACGACTACCGCCAGGCGCAGGCCCAGGCCCAGACGATGGAGCCAGTTCACCGGAGAGGTGCAGATCACGGCGATGAACAACCCAAGCAGGATCGGGATGATCAGGTCAGCGCCAGCGCGAATACCGGCAACGATCACCACCAACGCCGCCAGCGCCAGCGTCAAGGTGAGCGGAAGACCGTATCGCACGTTGTCGTCGCGGTTAAGCATGCCATCTATCCCTGTCTGGCGTGTCCTGCTTATCATGAGCCCTACCGGGCGGGCGCACAAACTCGCCCGTTCCCGGCGGTAGTGCGGGCATCATACGACCCGAGGCCCCACTACCCATTTTTCTCATTGCCGCAAGGAGGCTTTCCCGATGCCCTCGATTCGCTTTCGCTACCTGCTGCTAGGTGGCTGGCTGACCGTCGTTCCGTTCATGGCAACCGCTACCCAAGCCGATGAGCCACGTGCCCGGCTGGACGTGCAGGCCGAAGCCCAGCTCGATGTGGTGCCGGATCGTGCGACGCTCAGTGCCCGGCTATGGGAGCGCACGCCGGCTGTGGCGCGCCACGACGACGATACCGATCCCGACGCTCTGCGCCAGGCTCGTGATCGGTTGGAGGAGCGCGCCGCCGCTCTGATCGGCGCGCTGGAGGAAGCCGGCGTGGAGCGCGACGACATCAGTGCCGGCTCGCTCAGCGTGCAGCCCGAGTACGTACCCGCTCCACGGCGTAGCGACACCGACCAGGAGATGCTGATGCGCACCCGACTCGAGCGGCCCTTTCAGGTCCGCGTCGACGATCTGGAGCGCCTGCCGCGCTTGCTCGACGCCTTGACCGCGGCCGGCGTCAATGCCATGGATGGAATCAGCTACGACCTCGCCGATCGCGATGCCGCCACCGACGAGGCACTGGTGATGGCTTTGGAGAAGGCCCGCCACAAGGCCGAGCTGATGGCGCGCACCATGAACGTCTCGCTGGGACCGGTAGCCTCTATCAGCGAGACGCGCTCTCCTATCTACATGCCGCGCATGATGGCAATGAGCGCTGACGCCCGGGAGAGTACCCAGCAGGCCGAGTACCGCCCCGGGACGATCGTCATCGAGGCGGGCGTCAGCGTCAGTTGGGAGATCGAGAATTGATAGTGGCAATGCCACCCAGATAGGGGCGCAGCGCCTCGGGCACGGTGATGGAGCCATCGGCATTCTGGTGGTTCTCCATCACTGCGATGAGGCAGCGTCCCACCGCCAGGCCCGAGCCGTTGAGGGTATGCAACAGCTGCGGCTTCTTCTGCTCGGGATGGCGGAAGCGCGCCTGCATGCGTCGCGCCTGAAAATCCTCGCAGTTGGAGACCGAAGAAATCTCGCGGTAGGTCTGCTGGCTTGGCAGCCACACTTCCAGATCGTAGGTCTTGGCCGCGCCAAAGCCCATGTCACCGGTACATAGCGTGACCACCCGGTAGGGCAACTCGAGCGCCTGCAGAATCGCCTCGGCGTGTCCGCGCATCTCTTCGAGCGCCTCATAGCTCTTCTCGGGCTCGACCAGTTGCACCATCTCGACCTTGTCGAACTGGTGCTGGCGGATCATGCCACGGGTGTCGCGACCGTGGGAACCCGCCTCGCTGCGGAAGCACGGCGTGTGCGCCGTGAGCTTGAGCGGCAGCATCTTATGCTCGAGGATCTCGTCGCGGGCGAAGTTGGTCAGCGGCACTTCGGCGGTAGGGATGAGATGAAAGCTGCGCTCGTCGTCCAGCCGAAACAGATCCTCGCCGAACTTGGGTAACTGGCCGGTACCGAACAGCGAGGCCTCGTTGACCATGTAGGGAACGTAGCACTCCTCGTAGCCGTGCTCGAGGGTCTGCTTGTCGAGCATGAACTGGGTCAGCGCCCGGTGCAGGCGGGCGATCTGGCCACGCATCACGGCAAAGCGCGAACCGGTCAGCTTGGCCGCCAGTTCGAAGTCCAGCTCTCCCTTGAGCCCGCCCAGGTCGACATGGTCGCGCACTTCGAAGTCATATTCGCGCGGCGTACCCCAGCGGTGCAGCTCGACGTTGTCCTCCTCACTCTCGCCTGCCGGCACGCTGTCGTGGGGCAGGTTGGGAATGCCACTGACCAGGGCATCCCACTCCTCCTGAACTTCCGCTAGCTGCCGCTTGGCGGCATCGAGGCGGTCGCCGAGGTCACTCACCTCGTCGAGCAGCGGCTGGATGTCCTCGCCGGATGCCTTGGCCTTGCCGATCGCCTTGGAGCGGGTATTGCGCTCGTTCTGCAGGGACTCGGTCTCGGTCTGCAAGTCACGACGCCGGGACTCCAGCGCCTCGAGCCGTTCGGTATCGAGGGTAAAGCCACGTTTGGCCAGTCGTTGGGCAACCGTATCGAGGTCGCTGCGCAGCAGTTTGGGATCGAGCATGGAATCCGGTCCGTAACAGTCGGTGAATCGGAAAATCGAGCCGTCCATTGTAGGCAAAAGGCCGTGAGGGCGCCACGCGCTCACGGCCCCCTCATGCAGGCTGCCCAGTTTTCGCTCGTTGGCTTTGCCAATGTGCGGTGACGTCCTATCATCATCTGCCAGACCAATGCCTAGAGACGAGATGCCAGCCACTCGATACCGCTTGCCGCAGCCCAAACCGCGGCAGGCGCTGCCGACCCAGCCTCGCCAGCGCATCCTGCGGATGCGCGTCACTGCCTCTCGCGGTAAAGTAGCGTCACTCCTTGCCGTCTCGCCTAACGGGCGGCATCAAACGACCGAATACGACTAGCCATGATCGCAAGACTGGACATCGCCGACGCTCCTGTCATCGAGGGCCTCGGCGCTCACTACCTGCGTTTTCTCGAGGCGCTGAAAGACTCGGGCTTCGAGGGCGAGATTGCCCCGGACTATGCCGACCGCACGGTGCTGGCCACCGACAACTCGATCTACCAGCGCCTGCCCCAGGCGGCACTGTTCCCGCGCCACGCCGAGGATCTCGAACGCATCGCCCGGCTCGCCGCCGAGCCCAAGCATCGCCAGGTGGTGCTCACGCCCCGCGGCGGCGGCACCGGTACCAACGGCCAGTCGCTCACCGATGGCCTGGTGGTGGATGTCTCCCGCCATATGAACCGGATACTGGAGATCGACGTCGAGCAGCGCCGGGTGCGCGTGCAGGCCGGCGTGGTCAAGGATCAGCTCAACGCGGCATTGAAGCCTCATGGGCTGTTCTTCGCCCCAGACCTCTCCACCTCCAATCGCGCCACCATCGGCGGCATGATCTCCACCGATGCCAGCGGCCAGGGCAGCTGCGAGTATGGCAAGACCCGCAATCATGTAATCGAGCTCGACACCGTGCTACTTGGCGGCGAGCGGCTGCTCAGTCGCCCGGTGGACGACGCCGAGCTGGAGACGCTGTGTCACCACAGCGGCGTGATCGGCGACGCTTACCGTACCGCCCGCGAGATCATCGACACCCAGCGCGAGCTGATCGAGGCCAAGTTTCCGCCGCTCAACCGCTGCCTGACCGGCTACGATCTGGCGCATCTCAGGGACGCACAAGGACGTCTCGACCTCAACAGCCTGCTGTGTGGCTCCGAGGGTTCACTCGGGTTCCTCAACGAGGCCGTGCTCAACGTGCTGCCGATCCCCAAGCACTCGACCCTGGTCAACGTGCGCTATGCCGGCTTCATGGACGCCCTGCGCGACGCCAAGGCACTGATGGCTTCCGCCGCCAGACCCACCTCCATCGAGACGGTGGACGACAGGGTACTGCTGCTGGCCATGGAGGACTTCGTCTGGGACAGCGTGGCGGAGTTCTTCCCCAGCGAGGCGTCTGCCACCGCTGCCGTGGGCGATACCGCCACAGCCGAACGGCAGGCGGTGGCCATACGCGGCATCAACCTGATCGAGTTCAACGACGACGATCCCGAGCGGCTCGCCGAGCGGGTGGCTGCCTTCGGTCGTCATCTGGAAACGGATGAGAGCGTACCTCGCCTTGGCTACACCCTGGCCCAGGGGCGCGCCCAGATCCAGCAGGTCTACGGCATGCGCAAGCGCGCCGTGGGTCTGCTGGGCAATGCCAAGGTCGACGAGAAGGGCGAGAAGCGGCCGATCCCCTTCGTCGAGGACACCGCCGTACCGCCGGAGCAGCTGGCCGACTTCATCGCCGAATTCCGCGCCGCGCTGGACGCCCGCGGGCTCAGCTACGGCATGTTCGGCCATGTCGATGCCGGCGTGCTGCACGTGCGCCCCGCCATCGACATGAAGGATCCGGAACAGGAGCGGCTGATCCGCGAGGTTTCCGACGAAGTGGCCGAGCTGACCCACAAGTACGGCGGCCTGCTGTGGGGCGAGCATGGCAAGGGGGTGCGTTCCGAGTATGCCCCCAAGTTCTTCGGCGAACTCTACCCCAGCCTGCAGCGGGTCAAGGCCGCCTTCGACCCACACAATCAGCTGAATCCCGGCAAGATTGCCACGCCTGCCGAAGCCGAGGCCGGAACACCCGTACAGTTGGTCGACCCGGGCCTGCTGACCATTGACGGCGTGCCCACCCGCGGCCAGCTCGACCGCCAGATCGACGAGCGCGCCTGGCAGGCCCACGCCGCCACGGTGTACTGCAACGGCAACGGCGCCTGCTACAACTACGACCCCGACGACGCCATGTGTCCCTCGTGGAAGGCGACACGCGATCGCATCCACTCGCCCAAGGGCCGCGCCAGCCTCGTCCGCGAGTGGCTGCGCCTACAGGGCAATGCCGGGATCGACCTGGTGGAAGAGGCGCGCCAACAGCGCCACGAAGGCGCCTGGGGCTTTTTCAAGCGCCTGCCGGCTCGGGTGCGTAACACCTGGCGCCGCCGGGAAGAGGCCGACTTCTCCCATGAAGTCTACGACGCCATGGCGGGATGCCTGGCTTGCAAGTCCTGCGCCGGCCAGTGCCCGATCAAGGTCAACGTACCAGACTCGCGCTCGCAGTTCCTCGAGGTCTACCATGGCCGCTACCTGCGCCCGGTGCGGGACTACCTGATCGGCGGCATGGAGTTCTTCGTGCCCTATCTCGCCCACGCCGCGCCGTTGTACAACGCCGCGCTGAAGCAACGCCTGGTGGACCGGCTGCTGTCGCAGCACATCGGCTTGGTCGACAGCCCACGCCTCTCTCGCGCACGGCTGACCAAGCAGCTGCGCACCTGGGGCGTCGCCGAGGCTACACCGACCTCATTGGGCCTGCTCAGCGAGGCGCAGAAAGCCAGGAGCGTGGTCATCGTGCAGGATGCCTTCACCAGCCACTTCGAGGCAGAACTGGTGATGGACATCGTCGAGCTGCTCTCGCGCCTGGACATCAAGGTGTTCGTCGCCCCCTACTCAGCCAACGGCAAGCCGCTGCACGTGCAGGGCTTCCTTGGCGCATTCGAGCGCACGGCAGCGAAACAGGCCCGACGGCTGCGCGCCCTGGCCGAGTTCGGCGTGCCGCTGGTGGGCATCGACCCGGCCATGACCCTCACCTACCGCCAGGAGTACGTGAAAGCGCTGGGGCCCGATGCCGTGCCCGAGGTGCTGATGCTGCAGGAGTGGCTGGTGGCTCAGGGCAAGCGCCTGGTGCCGCCGGCCCTGGCCCGGGAGCTCGAGAAACTCGACGACCCGAGCTTCCGGCTGCTCTCCCACTGCACCGAGAAGACCAACGCCCCGGGTAGCCCCAAGGCGTGGCAGCAGGTATTCGCCGCCTTCGGCTTCGAGCTCGAACTCGTCGCCACCGGCTGCTGCGGGATGTCCGGTACCTACGGCCACGAGGCGCGCAACCTCGAGACTTCGAGGACCATCTACGCCCAGTCGTGGCAGCCAGTGGTCGAGGATGAGGCCAACCGGAGCCGCCTGCTGGCCACCGGCTACTCCTGCCGCAGCCAGGCCAGCCGCCTCTCCGGCCAGGCTCTGCCGCACCCGCTGCAGGGGCTGCTCAGCCACCTGCGTCAGCTAAGCTGGTAAACGAGCAAGGCTGGCGGGATACCCGCCAGCCTTGCTGGCCAAACAAGTCATACCAGCAGGAAAAACAAGCTGGAGAGCAGGAGGCCGGATGTCCCGCACCCTGATCCTCATCGGCCTGTGTATCATCGTCATCGGCCTATTCTGGCCATGGCTCTCCAAGCTGCCGCTCGGTCAACTGCCGGGCGACATCACCATTCGCCGCGAGAACTTCTCGTTCTACTTCCCGATCACCACCATGATCCTGCTGAGCCTGCTCATTAGTGGGTTATTGTGGCTGTTCAACCGCTGAAGCATTTTCTTCAGCGGTACGTCTAACTGGCAGCCATAGGGTGAAAGTCGTGCCCTCCCCAGGCCGGCTGTCGACCTCGATTCGGCCCCCGTGCTTCTGCACGATGCCATAGGAGAGCGACAAGCCGAGGCCGGTCCCCTGCCCAACCGGCTTGGTGGTAAAGAAGGGATCGAAGATCCGCGACTGCAACTCGTCTGGAATTCCCGCGCCGTCATCGGCGAAGGTGAGCCAAACCTGATCGCCCTCACAGCCGGTTCGAAGGGTAATGGTGCCGTGTTCTTCGATCGCCTGGGCCGCATTGACCAGCAGGTTGAGGAATACCTGGTTGAGCTGGGCTGGTACACACTCGACGGCAGGCAATTGGCCATACTCTCGCACTACCGTGGCTTTGTACTTGATCTCGTTGGCCACCACGTTGAGTGTACTCTCAAGCCCCTGGTGGAGGTCGGCAAACTGCCAATCGGTGGCACCGGTACGGGAGAAGTCGCGCAGATCCTGAACGATGCGCCGTACCCGGGACGTGCCATCGATCGACTCAGCAATCAGTGCACCAACATCTTCTCGCAAATAGCCCAGTTCGAGCTCTATCTTGAGCTGCGCGATCTGCCCAGCAGCCTCGGCCGTCAATGACGGCTCGACCGCTTCGTAGGCATCGATCAGGCGCAGCAGATCATTGATGTGCCGACGCAGGGTGTTGAGGTTGGAATTGACGAAGCCAATGGGATTGTTGATCTCATGGGCAACGCCCGCGGCAAGCTGGCCGATCGAAGCCAGCTTCTCCGACTGGAGCAGTTGATTATGAGCTTCCTCCAGCTTACCGATGAGGACTCGCTGCTCCTCCTTCTCGCGCTCCAGGGCCACGAGGGCTTCGCGCCGTTCGCGAATCTCCCGCGCCATGTCCTCCTGAGCCTGCTGCAAGGCGCGGTTGATCTGCTCGTTCTCGCGCAGCGCCGCCTCCAGTTCCCTGGTTCGAGCCCGTACCTGGTCTTCCAGCATCACTGCGGTCTGGAAGAGACTGAAACCCGAGCCTCGCACGCTGGTGCTGCGTTCGGCTCGGTCCATCAAGGCCTGCACCATCTTGCGCAGTTGTTCGGCCTCAAGCTGTCGCTGCGGCACCGGCCGGGGTGCTACAGCTCGCGGCGCTTGCTGTTTGTGTCGATCATGCAAACTCCAACCGCTTACCAACCCACTCATTTTACTGCGGATGCAATCGCCAATGGCGATACCGGTCAGTGTCTGGTTCATGTGCACACCGCCGTATTGTTCGCCATAAGTACTGAAGCCAACCGCGTTGTAGCGATCAAGAACCGCCTCTACCGCCGCCTTGGTATTCTTCTGCGTGACCTCCAGGTTGCGCAGTATGCAATCGCAAGAGAGAACCAACTGAGGCAAGCCGAGTTCCTCGCACAGCTGCGTCATGGTTGCCTCCAGGTCAGAGACCAAGTCCATGCCCTGGGCCACACGCAGGACCAGCCCCTCATCGATGGCGCTGTAAAAGGTCAAGCTACCGTCTGGCCCGGCTTTTTGTATCGAGCGAACGTAGTCGGTGCCATCGATCAGTACGACCACCGGTGCAGCAGCAAAATGGTGCGGCTCGAGCGCTTCCACGGTGACGCCTATCAGCTCGGCATAGGCCTGGGCAGCAGGTATGCCGTTGATCTCGTAGACGACCCGCTGTTCCGCATCGGCCCGGGTGACGACCAAGCGCTCCTCCAGCGAGAGGAAATGCTGCGTCTTGAACTGGCGGAACGGAAAATCAGTACTCAACAAGGTCAGTACGGCACTGTCGTGGTGGAAGGCACCGTCATGGAATACCCAGGTTTGATCAAAGCACAGGTCATCGCCGGCCGAGCCGCCCACCAGCACGATATCCCCCAGCGCCGTCTGCAGCGTTCGTGCTACCTGCTCTTCACGCACGGACAGGCCATCGATGAGGAGAAAACCGAAGCTATGGCCGCCGCTCGGCTTTGCCGCCCGCGCATCGAGGCGTTGCAGGAGAGAGTCGGTAAAGGTCTGGCCACGCGCGATGCTGAATTGCTGAAGGTCATCCAACCGTCCGGTGACCGCCGTACAGCTGCCAGCCGGGAAGCTGACACCAGTGAGCGTGTGGTCGAGGTAACCCAGGGGACCGATTTCACCGGCGGTAGTGCACCCCACCACCGGTATGTCACCGAACAGGCGATTCATCTCGTCAGCCAGCGCTGCCAGATCATAGTGACTGGAACAGAAGAACAGCACCAGCTCGGTATCGGGCTGGATCACCTCCTGATGAAACTCCCGTACGGCAGTGCAGGCATCCTCAGCGCGGGTTTGCATGCTGCGAATCCGGCTCATGGCGGCTCCCCCTCGTGGGTCGTCCTTATTGTTATCGGCCACAGCCGCTGAAGATTGAGCCTCTAGTCGTTGACCATGCTTTAAATATTCTTAGATGATCCGCCCCGGGGTACGCCTCGACACCCAGGCATGAATCAACCCAGCCTGAAAGAATTGTACTGGCGACTCGAAGCCACCTGACTCGATGATTGACGCCACTCTACTCGGCGGAAGCACTCCAACGTCATTGGCGTAAGCCTTACGCATGCGCTCAACTCCCTCGGGCGAAATGTCTGCCCGCGCCATCATGTTCATCCAGAGGCGAAGCAACACCTCATATTCAGGGGATCCTATATCCGAAGACAAATCAGAACTCGCAAGAAGCCCTCCTGGCCTGAGCCTCTTCGCTATTTCCAGAAAAAACTCAGAGCGCGCCTGTTGATCGAGAATGAATTGAGAGACCAGAAAGCAGGTCGCCGCATCGAACTCTGCAACATCGGCAAGTGATTCAAGATAGCCTTCGTGAAAGTGGCAGCGCATCTCGAATCCATCCTTTTCGGCCAGTTGCCGACAGATTTCGAGCATTGCGCCGGATGGCTCTACCGCGGTAAACCGCCAGCCAGGGTTGTTGTGAGCAAGGTGAGCCAGCTCCGCTCCCGTTCCGACCCCGACACAGAGAATGTGCGAATCTGAGGGAAGCTCGACAAACGCCGACTCCAGTAGAAAGTGAAGACAGTTTCGAATCGGCAACGTCTTTTCCCACTGCGTATCGTAGCCTGCAGCCTGTTGATCGAATAATGCCTTGATTTCGTCTTGTTTCATTAGCTCTTCCCTGCTCGCTTTCCACCCAATGCAAAGCATAGCGGCGGCCCACCGTGGACGCTTTTCATTATCTGAAATTTTCAGTTGTCTACCGCAATATACCACTTGGGCCTTATGCGTCCAAAATCCCTTCGAACATTGGTTCTCAAGGCTTTTTTGAATCCAGCACCACAGCGCCGCTTTCATCTCTGAAAAAAACCACCCAATGCCAGAATGGGCTGCCTTTTTCCATACGCCATTTAATGGCCATGAGAGCCTTGTCTGGAAGCAGCTCCCATGTCTCAAATGGCGTTTCCTTGGGAGCAAGCGAAATACTAAACTCCCTTAACAGTTTCCGCACATACTCAGTCTCGGACCACAAGGCCGTGTCTTCGGCGTAAATACCTATAGCGTTAGCTTTCTGCTTTGCCTCAGCATATGTAACGCCAGCAATAACGGCGCTCGCAGCAATGCCACAACCGGATATTTCTTCTTGAATGACTGGTTCCATTTCCCTATCGACCGACAGACTTGATCAGCCATTACCCTCCATCGACCTCTTGGAGTCAAGGAGGAATGACAACCGCAACACATAGCCCGCTAGCGCACGTCAACGCAATCCACAGCCATGACGGCCCACGCTACGCTGTGCGGCGATGCACCAAGTCTGCTGAGGGATTCGATAGAAAAAATATATCGGTTAGACGGCAAACGAACTCCTAGGCTGATGTGGGCACGCTTCGCTTGGCTTAGTTAGGTACACGCCAGCGACGAACGAAAACGCGAACAAGAACAAGGAGCCAACGATGTCTCCCTCTTCCCTGCAACGTTTCGTCCTGACCGTTTCCGCCACAGGCCTTCTCGGCGCCGCCTCTCTCGCCGCGCTGGGAGACGAGCACGAACCCGCCTGGGCCCAAGGCCGTTCGGCCGACATGGCCGACTCACCCCTCTCGCCCCACGCCACTCCGCTGACGACCACTCCGCGAGAGGAGATCCCCCTCGACCACCTGCGCATGCCGGATGGGTTCAATGCCGAGATCTGGGCGCACGGTATGCCGGGCGCACGCATGATGGCACTCGGGACGAAGGCACGCTGTTCATCGGCACCCGCGGTATCGGGCGTGTCTATGCGGTGCGCGACAACGGCGACGAGCGGGAACACGTCATTGTCGCCGAGGGCCTGACCCAGCCCAACGGCGTCGCCTTCAAGGATGGCAGTCTCTACGTGGCGGCCATTAACCGCATCTTCCGCTACGACGATATCGAGTCGCATCTGGCCAATGGTGATGACATTCCCGAGCCTGAGGAACTGACCGATGCCTTCGGCCTGCCCGATGACGAGCACCACGGCTGGAAGTTTCTGGCCTTCGGTCCCGATGGGCGACTCTACGTTCCGGTCGGAGCACCCTGCAACGGCTGCGAGGTCGATCCCGACACCCATGCCACCATCCACAGCTTCGAGCCGGACGGCAGCGACATGCGGGTCGAGGCACGTGGTGTACGCAACAGCGTTGGCTTCGATTTTCATCCCGAAACCGACGAGCTATGGTTCACCGACAACAATCAGGACTGGATCGGCGAGCACGGTCCCGGCGACGAGCTCAATCGCCTCGGCGAGCCGGGCGAGCACTTCGGCTTTCCCGTGTGCCACAGCGTGGGCATGATCGACCCCGAACTTGGCAGTGCCGATGCCTGCGATGACAAGACGCTCCCTGCCGCGGTCACCGATCCGCACAGCGCTCCGCTGGGCATGCGTTTCTACACCGGTGAGATGTTCCCCGAGGAGTACCGCAACGCCATCTTCATCGCCCGCCGTGGCTCCTGGAACCGCACGTTGAGCGTGGGTTACGACGTACTGGTGGCCAAGCTCTCCGAGGACGGGAGGCGTGCCGATCTGTCGCCCTTCATGGTCGGCCTGCTGGACCCACGCGAGAACGCCTTCTCTGGACGGCCGGTGGATGTGCTGCAGATGCCGGACGGCGCGCTGCTGGTCTCCGACGAGCAGAACGGCGCGATCTATCGTATCAGCTACGAGACCCCAAGCTACATGGAGTGAAGCCATGCCCCGTTATGGACGCACGTCGCCATGGCGGCGTGCCCCTGCCATCGTTGTGGTAGGGGTCGCTCTAGCGGCACTGCCGGCCTGGGGGGAGGAAGGGCCGGCAGCGGGCCTGCCGCTGGAGGAGCAAGTCACGATATGTGCCAGTTGCCATGGCGAGGACGGCAATTCCAGCACGTCGGGCGTTCCGTCGCTCGCCGGTCAGCCGCCTCTCGCCATCGTCAATCAACTGATCTATTTTCGCGAACGCTTGAGGCGGGATGAGATCATGACGCCCCAGGCCCAAGGGCTTTCAGACGCTGAGATCCAGGCCTTGGCGGCTTACTACGCCGAGCGTCCCGTGAAGACACCCGAGACCGAACCGGAGCCGGAACTGATGGAGCGAGGGCGCGTGCTGGCGCGTCAGCATCGCTGCGCCAGCTGTCATCGCTCCGACTTTTCCGGACAGGAGCAGATGCCTCGCCTGGCACATCAGCGCGAGGACTATCTCGCTCAGGCCATGCTGGCCTATCGAGAGCGCAGCCGTGGCGGCCCGGATACCACCATGATCGATATCATGCGCGGCATCGACGAGGAGGAAATCAATGCCCTGGCACACTTCCTCGCTCACTATGGGCCTGTCGAGGAGTAATTCACGCAGCGCTCAGTAGAACAGCCGCCGCAGCGCTTCGCCCGGCTCCTGCTCGCGCATGAAAGCTTCGCCGACCAGGAAGCCATGCACGTCGTGCTCGCGCATGCGCAGCACGTCGGCCTGGGTATGGATGCCGGATTCCGTCACCACGGTCACCTCGGCGGGAATCCGCGGCAGCAGCTCCAGGGTAGTTTCCAGGCGAGTCTCAAAGGTGTGCAGGTTGCGGTTGTTGATGCCCACCAGGCCGATGCCGAGCTTGAGCGCGCGCTCGAGTTCCAGCGCGTCATGCACCTCGACCAGCACGTCCATACCCAGCGCCGTTGCCTGCTGGTAGAGGTCGGCCATCTGGGTGTCGTCCAGTGCGGCGACGATCAGCAAAATGCAATCGGCACCGATGGCGCGTGCCTCGCTGACCTGATAGCCGTGCACGATGAAGTCCTTGCGGATGACCGGTAGATCGCACGCCTCGCGGGCCGCGATGAGGAAGTCCTCGTGTCCCTGGAAGAAGTCAGCGTCGGTCAGCACCGAGAGGCAGGCGGCACCACCGGCGGCGTAACTCGCGGCGATCTCGGCGGGGCGGAAGTCTTCGCGAATGATGCCCTTGGAGGGCGAGGCCTTCTTGATCTCGGCAATCACCGCCGGGTCGCCCTCGGCGATGCGCCGGTCCAGGGCGGCGATGAAACCGCGCGGGGCGCTCTGGCGCTGGGCCAGCTCCAGCAGCTCGGCTTCGGACACGGCGCGGCTGCGCTCGGCCACTTCTTCGTCCTTGCGGGCCAGGATGCGGGTGAGAATGGTCGGGGCGTCCTTGGTTGGGCTCATGGTACTGTCTCGGTGCAGGCGGCGCAGGCCGCGGGTGATGCCGGAAAGCGTTCCATCTTACCTAGCCCCGGCTCGACATGGAAAGTCACAGCGCCCAAAGTCGGCGCGTAGCCTCCTTCTCACCCAGCTCGAATACCAGCACAACATGGCGCCAACACTCCGGCCCATGCCAGAATCCGCCCATGGACACGTCTCCTTCCTTTATCGGCCCCTTTACCAGCGACTGGCCCTGGGATTCACCCCTGCCGGATATCCGTCTGGTCGCGACTCGCTTCGACTCTGCTCTTTTCGATGAGCAGGCAGGCGCAGCTCCCCCTTCAGACTGTCATGGCGTCACCCTTCCGTCCCGCCTGCATGGAGCCATTGCCAAGCGGCGGGCAGAGTATGTCGCCGGACGCCTTTGCGCCCAGCGTGCACTGTGGCTGCTGGACGGTCGGGATGCCTGCCCGGGCATGAACGATGATCGCTCCCCCCGCTGGCCCGTGGATTGCGTTGGCGCCCTCACCCATAACGACGGCTGGGCCGCGGCCCTGGTCGCCCACCGGCAGGCCTATCTAGGGCTCGGGCTGGACGCCGAGCGGCTGCTTGGCACCGAGGAGGCCCAGCGACTGGCCAGAAGAGTGCTTGCACCGGGGGAGGCAACTCGACTGGAGCAGTTGGACCCGTCGAACGTAGGGCTAATGGTCGGCGCGACTTTTTCCCTCAAGGAAAGCTTGTTCAAGGCCCTCTACCCTCTGGTGGGCCGCATGTTTCACTTTCAGTCCGCCGAGCTGGTGGCCTGGCACGGCATCGGCTCCGTACGCTTGCGCCTGCTGGAGGACTTGGGCAAAGGTTGGATGGCTGGCCGGGAGGTGACAGGCATGGTCTGCCTGGACAACGGCAGGATTCTGAGTCTGGTGGCACTACCAGCCACTGGTGCGGGAGCGGGACACAGGACATCCGCCTGAGAGCCACCCATCGCTGCTGATCCGAACGGAGGACACCACGATGGGGCCGTAACGAGAAGGGGGCGCCGCATGGCGCCCCGGTCATTAGGAAATCAGTACGCGGGTGAAGTCCGCCAGTTCCTTCATTTTCTCCAGCGGCAGCTTGGAGGCCTGGGCGTCCTGGGCCATCATCACGCCCTCTTTCAGGGTGTCGGCGATCCCCGCGCAGTAGAGCGCCGCACCGGCATTGAGGGAGACGATATCAGCCCCCGGCCCCTCGCCCACCAGCGCCTCGCGCACCAGGCGCAAGCTATCCTCCGAGCTGACTACCTTGAGCGGGGCCAGCTCCTGGCGCTCGATGCCGAAGTCCTCGGGAGCGATGGTGTAGCGGCGAATCTCGCCGTCCTTGAGTTCGGCCACCTGAGTGGGAACGGCCAGGGATATCTCGTCCAAGCCATCCTCGGCATGCACCACCATGACGTGACGACTGCCGAGCTGACGCAACACCTCGGCCATCAGCGGCACCAGTTCGGCAGCGTACACACCCAACACCTGGTTAGGCGCGCCTGCGGGGTTGGTCAGGGGCCGAGAATGTTGAACAGGGTGCGTACGCCCATCTCGCGGCGCGGGCCGATGGCGAAGCGCATGGCGGGGTGATGGTTGGGGGCGAACATGAAGCCGACCCCCACCTGTTCGATACAGCGCGCGACCTGTTCCGGCTTGAGGTCCAGATGGATGCCGGCCATGTCGAACAGGTCGGCGCTGCCGGAAGAGGATGAGACGCTACGGTTGCCGTGCTTGGCCACGTGGGCGCCGGCCGCAGCGGCAACGAAGCTCGAAGCGGTCGAGACGTTGAACAGGTTGGCACCATCACCGCCGGTACCGACGATGTCCACCACGTTCTCGGCAACCAAATGCACCCGCTTCATCAGTTCGCGCATGACCTGGGCGGCGGCACCGATCTCCTCGGCGGTCTCCCCCTTCATGGCCAAGCCAACTAACAGGCCACCGATTTGAGCATCGGTGGCCTCTCCGGTCATGATCTGCTGCATTACCGAGTGGGTTTCATCGAAACTCAGGTTCTCGTGGCGCATCACCGCGGCAATGGCGTCTCGCATCTGCATGGACAGGAACTCCTCTTTCTTGCGGTTCAGCGGCGCTTCAGGAAATTGGCCAGCAGCTCGTGCCCCTGACGGGTCAGGATCGATTCCGGATGGAACTGCACGCCCTCGATGTCCAGCTCGCGGTGACGCAGGCCCATGATCAAGCCAGGCGTCACGTCGTCCTCATCGGTCCAAGCGGTAACCTCAAGGCAACTGGGCAGGGTTTCGGCTTCCACCACCAGGGAGTGGTAACGGGTGACCTCCAGCGGGTGCTCGAGGCCGGCGAAGACGCCCTGGCCGGTATGGCGAATCCGCGAGGTCTTGCCATGCATCACCTGGGGCGCACGCACCACCTTGCCGCCATAGACCTGACCGATGGCCTGATGTCCCAGGCAGATGCCGAGAATTGGCAGGCGACCGGCAAAATGCTCAATGGCGGAAAGTGAAATGCCCGCCTCGTTGGGGGTGCAAGGTCCCGGCGAGATCACCAGGTGGCTCGGCGCCAGCGCTTCGATCTGCTCCAGCGTGATGGCATCGTTGCGATAAGTCGCCACTTCAGCACCCAGTTCCCCCAAATACTGCACCACATTGAAGGTGAAGCTGTCATAGTTATCGATCATCAGCACGGACATGGCGTAAGGTCCCGTTCAATCTTTGCAATGTTCATAAGGCTCGGCCAGCCGTGCAGGGCCTGCTTCGGACACAAAAAAGCCGCCCCGACGGCGGCATTTTCTTCAATCGTCAGCGTGCCGCCCCTCGCTCAGGAGCGCCACCACTGGATCATGTTCGGCATGTGGGCGTTTGCGTTCATGACGCAATAGTGCCGTCGTGGCGGCCGGGCTGTCAACGCAAGATGGCGGCAAGCCGTACCGTGAGCGAACCGGCATGCGCGAATGGGAAGCGACGCCCGTCACTGCTGGCCAGTGTTCTTCCCAATCTCTATCATCGGGGCACATGCGCTACCGCAAAAAGGAGATTGACGATGCGCTATACCCGCCGAGCCTGTTTCTGGCTGGCCTTGCCTCTCGCTGCCATGGTTGGCGACGTCACGGCTGCAACAGCCAATCCCAAAGTTGTCGCCAGTTTTTCCCTACTTGGCGATCTGGTCAATCAGGTTGGCGGTAACGATATCGAACTGGTTGTCTTGACCCCTGCCGGGGCCGAAGTGCACGAATGGGAGCTGACCCCGGATAACTTCATTGCCCTGGAAGATGTCGATGTCGTCTTCTACAACGGTTACCAGCTCGAGCAGTGGATGCGCCAGGTCTACGCCACCGTAGGCAACCGGGCCCCACTGATACCGGTTGCCGAAGCCACGGAATACCCGACACAGCCGATCGTCACCGGGGAATATACTGGCGAACCCGACCCCACCTATGGATGGACCCACGCGCGGTAGCAGAGTACATGCAAGTGATCGCCGATCACCTGGCTGAACTCCATCCCCAGGCCGCCGACAACTTCCAGGCAAGAGCCGATGCCGCCAAGGAGAAGCTGGCAGCACTGCATGAGGAAGTGGGGAAATCCTGGTGCAGATTCCCGAGGAGCAGCGGACCCTGATCACCACCGAGGCCGCCTTTGTCTACTTCGCCGAGGCCTACGGCTTTCGCCATGATGGCGTTTGGGGCAACAATGCCGAGACCGAAGGCTCACCCCAGCAGGTCATGCGCATCGTCGACCTGATCGACGAGACCCGACCCGGCGCCCTGTTCTGGGAAAGTACCCTGTCGGACCGCTACATTCGCAGCATCGCTACCGATACCGGCATACCGGTTGCCGGTCCGCTCTACGTCGACTCGCTCAGCGAGTCCGGCGGCGAGGCCTCCAACTACGTGGCCATGATGCGCCACAATGCCAACCTGATCCGCAACGCCCTGATCCAGGAAGAGAGCGAAGAGAGTGCAGAGGATGTCGAGCAGGAAACGGAAGGCAGCAGCGTGAGCGAGTAAGTACTCGCCTCGTCTCGATGAGCCGGGTTTGCCTTCGTTGAGAGAGCGGCCGCCCGCACCATGGACGTGCCAGCGGCCGAAGTCGTCTAGAGGTTATCCAGCCCCTTCTCGGCCATCGCCACGGCACGGAAGATGGCACGCCCCTTGTTGAGGGTCTCCTGCCACTCGAGCTCGGGCACGGAATCGGCGACCACACCGGCTCCCGCCTGCACGTGCAGCTCGCCATCCTTGATCACCGCGGTGCGAATGGCGATGGCAGTGTCCATGTTGCCGTGCCACGACAGGTAGCCCACTGCGCCGGAATAGATGCCTCGCTTGACCGGTTCCAGCTCGTCGATGATTTCCAGCGCGCGAATTTTGGGCGCACCGGAAAGCGTGCCCGCTGGAAAAGTGGCACGAAGCACATCCATGGCACTAAGCCCAGGCTTCAGTCTCCCGGTGACGTTGGAGACGATGTGCATGACGTGGGAGTAGCGTTCGACGGCCATCTGATCGGTCACCTGCACCGATCCCGTCTCGCTGATGCGGCCCACGTCGTTACGCCCCAGGTCGATCAGCATGAGGTGTTCGGCGATCTCCTTGGGGTCGGCCAGAAGCTCGGCCTCGAGCGCTCGATCCTCTTCCTCGGTCTTGCCGCGAACCCGAGTGCCGGCGATCGGTCGCACGGTGACCTCGCCGTCCTCCAGCCGTGTGAGGATCTCAGGAGATGACCCCACCACATGGTGATCATCCAGGTTGAAGAAGAACATGTAGGGCGAGGGATTGAGGCTGCGCAACGCGCGGTACAGGTCGAGCGGCGAGGCCTGATAGGGGATCGACATGCGCTGCGAAGGCACGCACTGCATCACGTCGCCAGCCAACACGTACTCCTTGATCTTCTCCACCGCCGCCTTGAAACCGGCCTCGGTAAATCCCGAGGTGAAGTGCCCTTCCTCTACCTCACTACGCCCGGTACCGGGGCTGGCGGCCTGAACGCCAGCGCTGCGCAGGCGCCGCTCCAGGCCCTCGAGGCGTGCCACCGACTTGGCATAGGCATCCGGAGCGGCCGGATCTGCATGAGTCCACAGCGTCAGCCGCCCCGAGAGGTTGTCGAACACCACCAGTTCGTCGCAGACCATCAGCAGGATGTCCGGCACGCCGAGCGGATCGGGTTTTTCGACGCCCCTGAGACGCGGTTCGATGTAGCGGATGGTATCGTAGCCGAAATACCCCACCAAGCCACCATCGAAACGCGGCTGGTCATCGAGGTTGGGCACGCGGAAACGCGCTTGGAACTGCTCGATCCAGGCCAGCGGATCCTCTACCTCCAAACGTTCGACGCACTCACCCTGCCGCATGTGGCTGACGGAGAAACCACGCACTTCGATACGCTCCTGGCACGGCAGGCCAATAATCGAGTAGCGCCCCCACTTTTCTCCGCCCTGCACCGATTCGAGCAGGAAGGTCCAGGGTTCGTCGGCTAACTTCAGGTAGGTCGACAGCGGCGTGTCGAGATCGGCCAACACCTCGCGGGTGACCGGAATACGGTTGTAGCCGGCGTCAACCAGCGTACGGAAACGTTCGGGAGTCATCATGACCAGGCCCTCGAATATAAGACGGTGACGGTAGGTGAATCAGGGCGATGCTTCGGCGAGCTTCACCATCGCCAGCCAGCGGGCTGGGCAGAAAGTGGCACCGTCAGGGTGGCGGCCGAGCGAAGGCAGCCACGGGCAGAGAGGTCGTCATGCAGCATCATGCTGTCCATCGAAGCGTTTCCCGCAGGAGGCAAACGGAAGGATTCCGAGGTCATTGATAAAGACCGAAAATTACCCTAAACGAGTTCCGCCAGTGAATCAACCAGCGCATCCGGGCGGCTGTCGCGCACCGGTTCGCCGTGGTTATAGCCGTAGGGTACGGCCAGAGTACGGAAGCCGGCGGCCCGACCGGCGGCAACGTCGTGGCGGGAGTCGCCCACCATCAGGCAGGCCGACGACGGCAGGCCGAAGTGGGCCGCCACATGCAGCAGCGGGGCCGGATCGGGCTTCTTCTGCGGCAGGCTATCGCCCCCAGGCACAAGGTGAAATGCGCTTCGAGCCCGAACTGCGACAGAATCGGCTGTATGAACGCGAACGGCTTGTTGGTGACCAGCGTCAGGATCCAGCCGCCACCACGCAGGCCATCCAGCGCTTCACGCACGCCGGGATAGAGCCGTGTGCGCGAGCCGGGGTCACGGCCGTAGCATTCGAGAAATACCTCATGGGCGCGAGCCAGCAGTGCCTCGTCGGGAGGGGCGTTTCGGGCGAAGGTCAGCGCCCGCTCGACGAGTTTCAACGAGCCGTTGCCCACCCAGTCGCGAACCCGCGCTTCACCGGCTGCCGGCAGCCCGAGCCGTTCCAGGCTGGCATCCACGGCCACTGCCAAGTCGGGTACCGAGTCGACCAGGGTGCCGTCCAGATCGAAGCTGATCAGACGGATGTCGTTCAGGATGGGGTGCATGGCGACTCCTCTTGGCCCTGCCGATCTTTCAACCAGATCCTTTTGCGCGCTGCCGAGAGACGCTTGACCTCGGCCTCGAGCCGAAGCGCTTCGCCGTGGCTGCCTACCGGCTCATGATGAACCAGCGCTAGTGGCCCGCGCCCACGCAGGGCCTTGGCACCCCGCCCAGTCTCATGCTGCGCCAGGCGCCGCTCGACATCTGTGGTGATGCCGGTATAGAGCACCCCTTGCCGGGTTTCGACCATGTAGAGGTACCACAAAGGCGACGGATTTTTCATCGCTCGCCGACTATACCGTCGCCAGCTGCTCGCGGAAGGCGCGAATGACGCTGTCGTAGCGATTCGGGTCGCTGTCGCGGCCGGCACTGAAGACCGCCGAGCCAGCGACGAAGGTGTCGGCACCGGCACGCGCGATCTCGGCGATGTTGTCGACCTTCACGCCTCCATCGATCTCGAGGCGAATGGCACGGCCCGAGGCGTCGATGCGACGGCGCGCCTCGCGCAGCTTGTCGAGCGTGCCCGGTATGAAGGCCTGGCCGCCAAAGCCGGGGTTGACGCTCATCAGCAGGATCATGTCGACCTTATTCATGACGTAGTCGAGGTAGGACAAGGGCGTTGCCGGGTTGAACACCAGCCCGGCCTTGCAACCGCCGCTGCGGATCAGTTGCAGGGAGCGGTCGATGTGTTCGGACGCCTCCGGATGGAAGGTGATGTAGGTCGCGCCGGCGTCGATGAAATCGCCGATCAGACGGTCCACCGGCTTGACCATCAAGTGAGCGTCGATGGGGGCGGTAACCCCGTGCTTGCGTAGCGCCTCGCAAACCATCGGACCAATGGTCAGATTGGGGACGTAGTGGTTGTCCATGACGTCGAAGTGGACGATATCCGCCCCGGCGGCCAGGACTTGGTCCACTTCCTCGCCCAGCCGGGCGAAATCGGCGGAGAGGATGGAGGGGGCTATCAGAAAGTCGCGGTTCGCGTCGCTCATCGGGTTACCAGTCATCGCACGGATAGAAGTCGCCATGTTACCAGACCCACCTGTTCCTCGAGCAGCGGGAGAGGTATTTCATCAATGAACCATATAGAAAAAAAGAATAAAAACACGGATTGTAATTCCACATCCGCGATCTTACTCTTGCTAACCAAGTTCCCTTTGCCGGAGACACCCAATGCGACTTTCCCCCCTTCGCCGGACGCTTCTTGCCGCCGCCGTGGGTTTTGGCCTGGCGACACCGGCGCTGGCTGCCGAGCGCGAGATTCTCAACTCCTCCTATGACATCGCCCGCGAGCTGTTCGCCGCGATCAACCCCGAGTTCCGTAACCACTGGCAGTCGGAGCACGGCGAAGAGATCGGCATCCAGCAATCCCATGGTGGCTCCTCGGCCCAGGCACGCGCGATCCTGCAGGGGCTGCGCGCCGACGTCGTCACATACAACCAGGTCACCGACGTGCAGGTACTGGCCGATGCCGGCCTGGTCGCAGAGGACTGGCAACAGCAACTGCCGAACAACGCCTCGCCCTACTACTCCACCACCGCCTTCCTGGTGCGCAAGGACAACCCCAAGAGCATCGAGAGCTGGGACGATCTGGTACGCGACGACGTCAAGATGGTCTTCCCCAACCCCAAGACTTCCGGTAACGGCCGCTATACCTATCTGGCCGCCTGGGGCTTTGCCGATCGGGAATTCGACGGCGACGAGGAGCAGATCCACGATTTCATGCGCACTTTCCTGCGCAACGTGGCGGTCTTCGATACCGGCGGCCGTGGCGCCACCACCAGCTTCATCGAGCGCGGCATCGGCGACGTGCTGATCAGCTTCGAGTCCGAAGTGAACAACATTCGCCAGGAGTACGGCGAGGACGACTACGAAGTGATCGTGCCGCCTGTGAGCATCCTGGCCGAGTTCCCGGTGGCCGTGGTCGAACCCAATGCCGAGCGCAACGGCAACCTGGACCTGGCCCAGGCCTACCTGGATTACCTCTACAGCGAAGAAGCCCAGCGCATGCTGGCCGGTTTCAACTACCGCGTACACCACGAGGCAGTGGTCGAGGAGTTCGCCGACCGCTTCCCCGACACCGAGCTGCTGTTGGTCGAAGACATCGCCGGCAGTTGGGAGGAAGCCATGGAAACGCACTTCGACAGCGGCGGCCTACTCGATCAGTTGCAGCGGCGTCGCTGATGGCAGAAGCGCCTGACGTGCACGACGCAAGCGAGATACCATGAGCGTTCGTTCTTTAGCCATCGGCCTCGGCAGCACCCCCAAGCGGGTGCTGCCGGGTTTCGGCTTGTCGCTAGGTATCAGCCTGACCTTCGTCTCGCTGATGCTGCTGTTGCCCATGACCGGGCTGTTCGGACAGCTGGCCGGACTCAGCCTGGCCGAGTACTGGGCGATCATCACCAACGACCGGGTAGTGGCGAGCTATGTAGTCACCATCGGTGCCGCCGCCGTGGCAGCCATCGTCAACGCAGCCTTCGGCCTGCTGCTGGCCTGGGTCCTGGTACGCTACGAGTTTCCCGGCAAGCGTTTGCTCGATGCACTGATGGATCTGCCCTTCGCCCTGCCCACCGCCGTGGCCGGCATCACCCTGGCCACGCTCTACTCCAGCAACGGCTGGATGGGGCAGTTGCTCGAACCGCTCGGACTGCAGGTGGCCTACACCTGGGTGGGCATCGCTCTGGCCATGTCCTTCACCAGCATTCCCTTCGTGGTACGCACGGTACAGCCGGTGCTGGAGGACATGCCCCACGAGATGGACGAGGCCGCGCTAACGCTTGGCGCCTCGGACTTCACCGGCTTTCGCCGCGTGATCCTGCCTCACCTATGGCCGGCGCTGGTGACCGGCACCGGGCTCGCCTTCGTGCGCTCGCTGGGCGAGTTCGGCGCGATCATCTTCATCGCCGGCAACATGCCCTACGAGACCGAGATCACCGCGCTGATGATCTTCGTGCGGCTGCAGGAGTATGACTACGCCGGCGCTTCGGCCATCGCCTCGGTGGTACTGTTCGCCTCGCTCGCCCTGCTGCTCGCCATCAACATCTGGCAGGGCCGCTTCATCAAGCGCCTGCATGGAGGACACGGCTGATGCAACGGATCGGTGACGCTCCCGCCGTCAGGCGCCTGCTGATCAGCGCTGCAGTCGTCTTGGCGGCCCTGTTCCTGCTGCTGCCGCTGGTGGCGATCTTCGCCCAGGCCTTCGCCCGGGGTATCGACGTGTTCTGGGCCAATGTCACCAACCACTACACGCTGGCAGCGATTCAACTGACGCTGTTTATCGCCGTGCTGACGATTCCGGTGTGCCTGGTGTTCGGCGTGGCGCTGGCCTGGCTGGTGACCCGCTTCCGCTTCCCGGGACGGCGCATCCTGCAGACGCTGATCGACATCCCCTTCGCTGTCTCTCCGGTGGTGGCGGGTCTGGTCTACCTGCTGCTCTACGGACGCAATGGCTGGCTCGGGAGTTGGCTCGACGGCTACGACATACAGTTGATGTTCGCCTGGCCCGGCATCCTGCTGGTGACCATCTTCGTCACCTGCCCCTTCGTTGCCCGCGAGCTGATTCCGCTGATGCAAGCCCAGGGCTCCCGCGAGGAGGAGGCCGCCGTGACCCTGGGCGCTCCCGGCTGGACCATCTTTCGTCGGGTGACGCTGCCCAACATCCGCTGGGCGCTGCTCTACGGGGTGATCCTGACCAATGCCCGGGCGGTCGGCGAGTTCGGTGCCGTCTCGGTGGTCTCCGGCGCCATTCGCGGCCAGACCAACACCCTGCCGCTGCACCTCGAGCAGCTCTACCAGGACTACAACACCGTGGGCGCCTTCGCCAGCGCATCGCTGCTGGCACTGATCGCCCTGCTCACGCTGGTCGCCAAGGCCGGCCTGGAATGGCGCGCTGCGCGCCGGGAGGTTCACCCATGAGCATCCGCCTTCACGAGATCGGCAAGCACTTCGGCAGGACCCAGGCGCTGGAGCCGATCGATCTGGATATCGCCGAAGGCGAGCTGGTCGGCCTGCTCGGCCCATCCGGCTCCGGCAAGACCACGCTGCTGCGCATCATTGCCGGACTGGAGACGGCAGACAACGTTGCCGGCGCCCGCATTCTGTTCGGCGAGCGCGACGTGACCCATCTGCACGTGCGCGACCGGCGTATCGGCTTCGTGTTCCAGCACTACGCGCTGTTCCGGCACATGACGGTGTTCGACAACGTGGCCTTCGGCCTCACCGTCATGCCGCGCAAGAGTCGTCCCTCGAGCGGCGAGATCCGCCGCCGGGTGCATCGCCTGCTGGAGATGGTCAAACTCGAGCACATGGCCCACCGCTACCCCGCCCAACTATCCGGTGGACAACAGCAACGGGTCTCGCTGGCACGGGCATTGGCCCTGCGCCCCGACGTGCTGTTGCTCGACGAACCCTTCGGGGCACTGGACGCCAAGGTGCGCCAGGAGCTGCGCCGCTGGCTGCGGCATCTGCACGACGAACTCAACTTCACCAGCCTGTTCGTCACCCACGACCAGGAGGAAGCGCTCGAGCTCTCCGACCGCGTAGTAGTGATGAGCAACGGCCGCATCGAGCAGATCGACACCCCCGACGAGCTCTATCGTCATCCGGCCAACCGCTTCGTGTTCGAGTTCCTGGGCGACGTCAATCACCTCGAAGGCACGGTGCGCGACGGCGTGCTGACCTGCGGTGACGCCCGTCTGGCGGTGGACCTAGCCGACGGCCCGGAAGAGCTGCTGCTGCGCCCCCACGAGCTGGAGCTCACACCCAACGCCACGCAGCACGCCCACCTGCCGGTGTGCGTGACCGCTATCTCGCCGGTGGGAGCCGAAGTACGGGTGGAGCTGGAGGCGGACTGGCTGGGCGAACCCTGGCTCGCCACTGTGAGCCATGCCGATTACGAGCGGCTGGCGCTCACCCGCGGCGCGCGCCTTTACGCCGTTCCCCGGCGCTGGCATCGCTTCAGCGATGCAGCCAGTCGTCTACGCCAGCCCACCACGGCCTGACCCAGGGCTTCGTCCGAAACGTCGCCGAGCGGATATGAAGCCCGGCCGTGATACATTTGTGAACTTTTCGCGATACACTCTTAATCACCCCGTGATTCTCCCGTGATGCCATGCATCCACGATAGGTTCGAGCCTGCCAGCCCGGCAGGCTGCATCTTCGGAGGAGAAATCACTATGAACAAGTTCACTGCAGTTGCTGCAACCTGTCTCTTCAGCCTGATGACAACGGCCAGCCAGGCGGATGAAATGATGCCCGAAGAGGGCATGATGGAAGACGACATGCATGAATCCATTGACGAGAGCGACATGAAAAGGGAAGGCATGTCCGACTCCATGGAAATGGAAAGCGACATGGAAATGAACAGTGACATGGAAGACGACATGGATACGGAAGACGAGATGGACATGGATGAAGAGATGGAAAGCGAGAGCATGTAAATCTCAGGCTCCCGGGTTTCATCGCGGCCATTCACGCGCCTAGAGCAAGGAACCCATGACGCGAAACGTACTGATTGTCGAAGACAACCCGGGTATCGGTGAACTCGTAAGCATGCACGTGACCGAACTTGGTATGAACCCCGTTCTTTGTGAACGGGGCGATACCGGCCTTACGCGTTTTCGTGAGGGGGATATCGACCTGGTAATCCTCGACCTGATGTTGCCCGGCATGGACGGGCTGTCGGTGTGTCGTGAAATCCGCTCAGGTCCTGGCTACGTCCCCGTATTGATGTTGACGGCCAAAGGCAGTGAACTGGACCGAGTGCTGGGCCTGGAAATGGGGGCGGATGATTACCTTACCAAACCCTTCAGTGTGGCCGAACTCTCCGCGAGGGTGAAGGCCTTGTTCCGGCGCGTGGACGCCATGGCGTCTGCGTCGGCAGCGGAAACCTGCAATGAAGAATTGTCCGCCGATGGGCTGCGTATTGACCCGCTGCGCCGTCGGGTATTCGTAAAAGATCAGCCAGTCGAACTTACCGCGCGGGAGTTTGACCTGCTCTGGCACTTTGCCAGCCATCCGGGGCGGGTATTCAGCCGTGTCCAACTACTGGATACCGTATGGGGCTACAGCCACGAAGGTTACGAACATACCGTCAACACCCACATCAATCGCCTGCGGGGCAAGATCGAAACGAACCCAGCCAGACCGGAGTTCATCCAGACGGTTTGGGGGTGGGCTATCGTTTCCGTGAATGATCCATGCTGAAGACACTCTACACACGGCTGTCCTTGGGCCTGTTTTTATTGTTGCTGGCTGTCGGCCTGCTGTATACCTTCATCAGCCTCTATTCGTTGCGTGAATATAGCGCCTCGGTCAACCAGGCGCTTTACCAGGATCTGGCCAAGAACCTGGTATCAGACAGGAACCTGGTCAGCGAAGGAGAACTTGACCGTAGCGCCCTGGAAGAGCTGTTCGCTCTGTACATGACGATTAACCCCAGCATCGAGATCTACCTGCTGGACCTGGATGGCACCATCCTCTCCTATTCCGCAGACCCGACGAAGATCAAACGCAACCAGGTCTCACTGTCGCCCATACATAGATTGATGGGTGACATGAGCCTGTACCCTCTACTCGGTGACGACCCCCGCAGTCATGACCGGCAGAAAGTCTTTTCCGTCACCCCGGTGCCAGGGGCGGAGAATCCCGAAGGTTATCTTTATGTGGTATTGCGGGGTGAGGAATACGACGCGGCGGAAACCATGGCCCGCGGCGGCAAAGTGCTGGAGATGAGCGCCTGGGCGCTGCTGGTGAGCCTGGTGGTGGCAATGATCGCAGGACTGACGATCTTCCGCCTGCTGACCCGCCGGCTGAGATCGCTGACGCGGCTAGTGGAGGAATTCGAGAACAGCGACATGAGCCTCAGCCCACCTAGCACTTGCTCTAATAGCACTGGGCACAACAGTAGATGGCACGGCAGGCGGCCCGTGGTGCGTGATGAGATCGACTATCTGGGCGTTACCTTCGATGAAATGGCCCACCGCATTGCCTGCCAGATCGAACAGCTGACGGAAAAGGATGCCCAGCGCCGTCGTCTGATCGCCCAGGTATCCCATGATCTACGCACGCCGCTGGCGTCCATGCAGGGCTATATCGAGAGTCTGAAATTGCGACGTGACCGTCTCAGTCCGCAAGAGCAGGATCGCTTTCTCGACATCGCGCTCAAGGAAGGTCGGCGGTTGAGCCGCTTGGTGGATGAGCTCTTCGAACTTGCCGCCCTCGAGGCGAGGGAGAAACAGCCCGTGCCGGAGCCCTTCCCGCTGGCAGAACTGGTCCACGACGTGGTGCAGAAACACGATCAGACAGCTCGGGACAATCAGTTGACGCTAACCCTGAGCGGAGATCCGGCGTTGCCGACCGCCTACGCCGACCTGGCCATGACCGAGCGCGTACTGGATAACCTGATCAGCAACGCCATCGCCTACAGCCCTGCTGGCGGTCGCATTGACGTCGTGGTCGGCCAGGCGGGTGGCGAACCGGAGGTCTGCGTGCGGGACAGCGGCACGGGTATTTCAGAACAGGATCTACCGCATATCTTTGATCCTTTCTATCGCGGCGAAGCCACTGACGGCTCTGGCCATGCCGGGCTAGGGCTGGCGATTGCCCGCAGGATCATGACGCTTCAGGGCGGTGATATTCGCGTTGAGAACCTTGCCTCCGGGGGAGCCTCTTTCTGCATACGGTTACCGGCGTACACTTCCCCCTCATCTGACGTTATAAACACGTCATAACCTGGGGAGCTGGCTGTGATAAATCTCATGCAAACTGATCGAAGTCGCTACCAAGCATGTTATTGACAGGCTTACTCCCGGCGAGAGGTGCCAGATGCTGATAAAGATTGCCAAGCCAAGTGATCTGCACGAATCCGATGTCACTCCAGAGTCCATCTATCTTTCACGTCGACGCTTCATGGGGGGTATCGCCGGCTTGGGCGCGGGGCTTGCCCTACCCGGTAACGTAAGTGCCAATGCCGACTACTCGGATGTACCTGAAGGCAACGCGCCTGCGTGGCTTGAGGAAAAGATCAGCGATACCCAGTGGCGAGCCATCACCCCAAGCGATCCCGAAAAAGATGCGCTGACGCCCTTTGATGACGCCAGTGGCTATAACAACTTTTTCGAGTTTGGCACAGACAAGCGCGATCCTGCCCGCCATGCAGGCAGCCTGGAAACCCAGCCTTGGAGCGTGGTGGTGGATGGAGAAGTCAATAACGGCGGGCGTATTGCCCTGGAGGACTTCGCCAAGCCCTCACAGTTTGAAGAGCGTATCTACCGCCTGCGCTGCGTAGAGGCGTGGTCCATGGTGATCCCCTGGCTGGGCATCCCCCTTGCTGAGGTGATCAAGCGCGCCGACCCCACCAGCAAAGCCAACTACGTGCGCTTTGAAACCCTGGTAGATCCCGATCAGATGCGCGGCCAGCGCTCATCGTTCTCGATCATCGACTGGCCTTACGTGGAAGGCCTGCGCCTGGATGAGGCCATGCACCCACTGACACTGCTCGCCATGGGCATGTATGGCCGCGAACTGCCCAACCAGAACGGCGCCCCCTTGCGGCTAGTGGTGCCTTGGAAGTACGGTTTCAAGAGCATCAAGTCGATTGTTCGTATCTCGCTGGTGGAAGAGCAGCCGGTCAACTCCTGGCAGCAAATCGCCCCCAATGAGTACGGTTTCTACGCCAACGTTAATCCGCAGGTCGACCATCCCCGTTGGAGTCAGGCCACCGAACGCCGATTACCCAATAGCCTGTTCAACACCAATACCATCGATACTCTGATGTTTAACGGCTACGCCGAGGATGTCGCCGAGCTGTATGCAGGCATGGATTTAAGGAAGCATTACTGATGGCAGCGCCGAAAGTCTGGCTAATATGGCGCCTGGGGGTGTTCCTGGCTGCGCTAGCGCCGCTGGTATTCTGGGGCTGGCAGGTAGCCATTAATGCCGCAGGCCCCGAGCCGGGGAAATATCTGCTGCTGAATATTGGCATTGGCGGACTATGGATGTTACTGCTCACCCTGAGCCTTACGCCCTTGACCAAGCTTTCCCACTGGAAAGGCTTTGCGCTTATCCGGCGCCAGCTGGGTCTGTGGACACTCGCCTACGCTACCCTGCATATGCTCTGCTACGCGCTGTTTATCCTGGGGCTTGACTGGGCACTGCTGGGTAGCGAGCTGGTCAAACGGCCCTACATCATCGTCGGCATGATTGCGCTGATCGGCCTCGCTGTGCTGGGCGCCACCTCCAACCGCTGGGCGATGCGTCGTCTAGGAAAACGCTGGAAGCCGCTACACAAATTTTCCTACGTCATTTTAGGCTTGGTACTGCTTCACTTCTTCTGGGTAGTCCGCGCCGACATGCAAGAATGGGTGACTTATGCCGCCTTAGCCGGGTTGGTAATGGCGACCCGCCTGCCACCGGTGGCCCGCACTCTACCAAAACTACGCTATCGGTTGAGTCGTGCCCCGGCTGGCCACGATACACCACGCTGGCTATGAGCAGCTCGACCTGGGACCCGCTCAGCGCGCCCAGGCCATCAGCGTCTCGTCTTCTCCGCTGAGCGGCTCAGGGCGCTCCTCGACGACCCGAAAACCCAGCCGACGGTAGAAGGAGACGGCACGCACGTTGCGCGAGTAGACACACAGAGTGATTCGCTCCCGCTGGCCCATGGCATACGCCATCAGGTGGGTGCCATGACCGAAGCTCTGCAGCTCGGGGTCGATGAACAGCGCTTCCAGATGATCGCCGTTGAGTGCAGCGAAGCCCACGGCGCGACCGGCCGCCTCCAGCACATAGGTTTCCGCCCCAGGCAGGTAGATCCGCGCCATATCGTCGGCGCGCTCATGCCAGAACGCCGCGGGAATGAAGTCGTGGGCCAGCAGCGAAGCACGCAGCCAGATGTCGACGAGCTGCGGTATGTCCTCGGGAACGGCAGGACGAATCATGAAGCATCTCCCTCACTTGAGAGAGCTAGTGTAACCGCTTCGATTGCCAAGAGTGTAACGCTGTTGTCATTCCGCGCACGGCGATATACTGCGCAAGTGCCTGAAACTAGTGAACGGAGGTACCCGACGAGGCTTCGGGCACCACGCGTTCCGGGCCATGGCCTACCCCGTACGACGACTTCCGGGAGGGAGAATGAACCGACGTCATGCCCTGCGTGCCGCAGCCGTGCTGCTCGCGACCGCCCTGCTGGCCGGCTGCGCCAGCCCCCATTATCTGCAGCTGAATCCGCAACGCAGCGTTTCGGTTCCACAGGTCGGTAGCGGCCAGGCCGTAACGGTGGCGGCCATGGACGAGCGCGACGATGACGTGATCGGCACACGTACCGGCAGCGCCATGTCCACTGCGGTCATCACGGTCAGCGCCCATGAACTGGTCCCGCACCTGCAGCGCGAAGCCGAGCGCGCCGTGCGCGACATGGGCTTTGCACCGACCACTCAACCCGGCAACGGGCGCCCCGGCCTGACGGTGTCCCTGCTCCACCTCGGCTACGAGCGCGGCGACAGCCGGCCGGTGATCGACGAAGCCCGCCTGGAGGCCGTGCTAGAGGTCAAGGTGACCAATCAGGGCACGACCTACACTGGCACCTACACCTCGCGTCGCTCGCAGAGCTACGCCTTGCGCCCCGGCCGTGATGCCAACCGGCGCATGCTCAACGACCTGATCGCCGACGCCCTGGACCGCGCCTTCAGCGACCCGGAACTGGCCCAGCTGCTGGCCCGCTGAGGCTAGCAGATATCGGTACACCAAGGGCCGCCCATGGGCGGCCCTTTGCCGTTTCGCCGATATCGCTCAAGTTAGCGGGCCACGCCGGGTCAGTGCCCAAACGCTCTCGCGAAAGCCGCTCTCCGCTTCCGGCTCCCCGTCCTCAAGGTGAGTGACCAGGAAGTTGGGCTCGAACAGCTCACGGACCTCCTCCGCCGAGACGTGGTAGGGAGGCCCGGCCGCTTCGTCCCCCGTTGCCCGCGTCAGCGCAATCAATAGCCCGCGGGAGCCCGGCGGAATGAGCTGGGCGAGATGGAAGGCGTAACGCTGGCGAGTGGCCGGCGGCAGAGCGATCAGGGCGGCGCGATCATAGAAGGCACCGATCTCCGCGGCCTGGGCGATGTGAAAATGAAAGAAATCGCCACACCATAGCTCCACGCTGCCTTGGCGACAGATCGAGAATGGCTCCTGGCGGTAGCGGGAGACATCCCCCACCCCTTCGGCCATGAATTGCTCGATCGCCTCCTCGGCAAGCTCGATACCGAGCACCGGGTGGTCATGGCTCGCCAACCAGCGCATATCGAGACTCTTGCCACACAGTGGTACCAGTACCTTGGTACCCGTCCGCACGCCGAGCCGCGGCCAATGGCGCACCAGCGCCGGATGCGTCGCATGGCGATGGAAGCCGATGCGCCCCTCGCGCCAGCGCTCGAGCCATTCACGCGTCATGGTTGCCCCACCTCATCCGCTCAGAACCAGCGATCGCGCTTGCGCCGCTTGCGCGGCAGGTGCGGAACGATCAGACCCACCAGCAGACCGGCGCCGGCCACACCACCTCCGTACATGAAGTAGCGCATCAGCAGATCCTCCTCCTGGGTATCCAGGCGGGCCTGCAACTGCCGAATGGTCTGACGTGAGCGGTCGGCCTCGCTGTCGAGCTGACGATTGCGCTCTTCCAGTTCGGCAATGCGCCGTTCACGGGCCTCGAGTGTCTCGGTCATGGCCGCGACGCGCCCTTCCCAGGTCTCGTTGATACCACCAAGCTCCGTTTCGAGCTGCTCGACCTGCTGCTCCAGCTGCGGCAACCGATCCCGTGCGCTCGGCGACTCCTGCAGTTCGTCGCTCAGTATCCAGACCCGTTCGCCGTCGCCGTTCTCCACCCGGCTGTAATCGCCGCTGGTCTCGAGCACGGTGACCGGTTCGCCCGCCGTCAGCGTGCCGACGATGCGGTAGCCGTCGGTCGGCCCGCTGCGCACGTAGGTCGTCAACTCGTCGGAAACCCAATGGGTGGCGTCATCCGCCTGCTGCGCATGCAGCGGCGAGACCATCATGCCCAGCGTGACGCCTGCAAGGAGAAACTTGGATCGATGCTTCATGCCGATGTCCTGGCTATCAAAGCCGAGGGCTTGCCATCGACAAGCCCTTGGCAAATCTCTCTTTCACTGGCCTATCCACAGTATCTGTGGATAAACCCCGGGAAAACCGCTGGAAAGGCGGCTATCTGGCACCCCGGCACTGGCCTACGACAGGATGGTCATTTCCTGAGCAGACCGCAGGCATGCCGTTCCCTGCGTTCATTGTTGTCAGCGCTCGCTCTTCGGCGGCAGCATCGGACCACGCGGAAACTCCGCAATGCGCCCCTCACTCTTGATGGCCCTGGCCGGCCCTTCACGCTCCACCTCGTCGATACGCACGATGGCGTTGAGCGGCAGATAGCTGCGCTTGACGCCATCGAAAGTGTGACGCAGGCGATCGGCAGAGGGGTCGACGACCAGCTTCGAGCCGTCCTCGAAGACGAATTCCTCGACCTCGATGAACCCCCAGAGTTCGCTCTGGTAGATCTCCCTGGCATAGAGCTCCCAGACTTCACCCTGCTGGTGGAAAACCACCCGATAGATCGGCTTGGCCGCCATAAGGCCGTCTGTCCTCAACGTTCGGTTGCGCTAATTAGATGTCCCGCTACGGGACCGCCAAGGGGTTAGCGTACCACAGGCATCCCTGGCCGCGGTGCCCCTACTGGTCCCATCAGGCTGCCTTCCGTATAATACGGCCACCTTCGAGGACGGCCACAAGGCCTATTCCCGCGACACTCCACTCACCGGTGACGCACGCGTCGGACGACCGACCCTCAATCCTATGGCGAAGAAACTCTTCATCAAGACCCACGGCTGCCAGATGAACGAGTACGACTCCGCACGCATGGCGGATCTGCTCGGCGAATCGCACCAGCTCGAATTGACCGACGACGAAGGCGAGGCCGACGTCATCCTGCTCAATACCTGCTCGATTCGCGAGAAGGCCCAGGAGAAGGTCTTCCACCAGCTCGGCCGCTGGAAGAAACTCAAGGAGGCCAACCCCGATCTGGTGATCGGCGTCGGCGGCTGCGTGGCCAGTCAGGAAGGCGAGGCGCTACGCAAGCGAGCACCTTACGTGGACATGGTATTCGGCCCACAGACCCTGCATCGCGTGCCGTCTATGCTCGATGCCAGGCGCAACGACCAGATCTCCGTCGTCGACGTGACGTTCCCCGAGATCGAGAAATTCGACCACCTGCCCAAACCGAGTTCCGATGGGGCGACCGCCTTCGTCTCGGTCATGGAGGGTTGCTCCAAGTACTGCACCTTCTGCGTGGTGCCCTATACCCGCGGCGAAGAGGTGTCGCGCCCCTTCGAGGCGGTGATGGACGAGGTGATCCACCTGGCCGACCAGGGCGTTCGCGAGATCAACCTGCTGGGTCAGAACGTCAACGCCTATCGCGGCGAGAACCAGCTCGGCGACGAAATCGACCTGGCCGAACTGATCGCCTGCGTGGCGGCGGTGGAGGGCATCGATCGCATTCGCTTCACCACCTCTCACCCGGTGGAGTTCAGCGACAGCCTGATCGAAGCCTATGGCGAGATTCCCGAACTCGTCAGCCACCTGCACCTACCGGTGCAGGCCGGCTCCGACCGGATACTCGCGGCCATGAAGCGCGGCCATATGGTCGAGGAGTACGTGGCCAAGATGGAGCGCATTCGCACGCTGCGCCCCGACATCAGCTTCTCGTCCGACTTCATCGTCGGCTTCCCCGGCGAAACCGCGGAGGACTTCGAGGCGACCATGGACCTGATTCATCGCATCGGCTTCGACCACTCCTTCAGCTTCGTCTACTCGGCTCGTCCCGGCACGCCGGCAGCCGCACTACCCGACGACACCCCCGAGAGCGTCAAGAAGCAGCGCCTGGCTATCCTGCAGGAGCGCATCAATCAGCAGGCGATGCAGATATCGCGGCGCATGGTGGGCACTACCCAGCGCATCCTGGTCAGCGGCTTCTCGCCCAAGGATCCGGGACAGCTGTCGGGCCGCACCGAGAACAACCGTGTGGTCAACTTTCGCGCCGCCAACCCCACCGAGCTGATCGGTTACTTCGTCGACGTGACGATCACCGAGGCTTTACCCAATTCTCTACGCGGCGAGCTGGCTTCCCCGGCGCTACACTGACGACAGGAAAGCATCGTGGCCTCCTATGCGCCGCGTTGGAGGGATGATGTTTCCGCAAGGATTGCCCTGCCGAGAGGCAGGGCAGTAAGCTGAGTGCCAAACCACGCAACGCAGGAACTTCGCCACCTTGAGTCAACACGCCGCACAGGCCAACCGCATCATCACACTGAGCCTCGAGCCCAATGACCCACAGCGTCTCGCCAACCTCTGCGGTCAGCGGGACGAGCATTTGAAACTGGTCGAGTCGCGCCTCGGCGTCACCCTGCGAAATCGCGGCAACGTCTTTCAACTGGCAGGCCCCGGTCATCGGGTCAAGGCTGCCGCCAACGTGCTGGAGCATCTCTATCGCGAAGCCGAGGCTAGCGAACTATCGCCGGATACCGTCCACCTGTTCCTGCAGGAGTCGGGACGCGAGGCTCTCGATGAAGAAGAGGGCCCCGCCGAGGACGAGGTACTGCTACGTACACCCAAGGTGTTGATCAAGCCACGCGGCCAGAACCAACAGAGCTACGTCACCAGCATCCGTCAGCACGACATCAACTTCGGTATTGGCCCGGCCGGTACCGGCAAGACCTACCTGGCCGTCGCCGCGGCGGTGGAAGCGCTCAACCAGCAGGAAGTGCGCCGCATCCTGCTGGTACGCCCGGCCGTGGAGGCCGGCGAGAAACTCGGCTTCCTGCCTGGCGATTTGGCGCAGAAAATCGACCCCTACCTGCGCCCGCTCTACGATGCGCTCTACGAGATGCTCGGCTTCGAGCAGGTCGGTAAGCTAATCGAGCGACAGGTCATCGAGATCGCTCCGCTGGCCTACATGCGTGGGCGCACCCTGAACAATGCCTTCATCATTCTCGACGAGAGCCAGAACACCACCCGCGAACAGATGAAGATGTTCCTGACTCGCATCGGCTTCGGCTCCACCGCGGTGATCACCGGCGACGTCACCCAGGTCGACCTGCCACGTGGGCAGAGCTCCGGGCTGATCCAGGTTCTCGAGGTTCTCAAGGATACCGCCGGCATCGGCGTGACCCACTTCGCCGCCAAGGACGTGGTGCGCCACCCGCTGGTGCAACGCATCATCGAAGCCTACGACAGCTTCGAGGCCGCCGAGGAGGCCCAGGAGCGGGCCCGCCGCGAAGCGCGTGAGCGCGAACGCGAGGCGCTGCGTCTGGAGCGCGAGCGTAACAGGGAAGACGACGGAAAATGACCGCGGTTCCCATCGTCGACCTTCAACTGATCACCACGGGCCAGGGCGCACCTGGTCAGGCCGAGCTTGAGGCCTGGGTCGGCGCCGTGCTGGCGCGCTTCCCGCAGGAAGCGCGCCACGAAGTCACCGTGCGTATCGTCGACGCCGAGGAGGGCCAGGCGTTGAACCGCGACTATCGCGGTCGCGACAAGCCTACCAACGTGCTCTCCTTCCCCTTCGAGTGCCCACCTGGGGTCCCGCTGCCGCTGCTTGGCGATCTGGTACTTTGCCACCCGGTGGTGATACGTGAAGCCTCCGAGCAAACCAAGCGTGTCGAGGATCACTATGCCCACCTGGTGGTGCATGGCATGCTGCACCTGCTCGGCCACGATCACCTCGAGGAGGAGGAGGCAGAGGCGATGGAGCAGTTGGAGCGCGAGATCCTCTCGGACTTCGCCATTGCCGACCCCTACGCCACGCCTCCGGGCAGCGATGAACAACAAGACGACAGCAAGGACGAGAGACACGATCGATGAGTGACGACCGAACGACCGGCCAAGGCGGAAGGTCCTGGCTCGACAAGCTGCTCGGTGCCCTCTCGGGGATAACGAAGGTCCCAGTTCGCGGGAAGAGCTGATGGAGTTCCTGCGCGAGGCAGCCACTCGTCTCAAGCTGGACCAGGACGCCATGATGATCATCGAGGGCGCTCTGCAGATCAGCGACCAGCAGGTTCGCGAAGTGTTGATCCCCCGCTCCCAGGTGGCCGCCATCGCCGTGGATCAACCCGCCGAGGAGTACCTGGCCCTGATCAACGAAACCGGCCACTCACGCTACCCGGTCATCGGCGAGAACCTCGACGAGGTCAAGGGCCTGCTACTGGTCAAGGATCTGCTGCAGTTGCTCAACCGTCCTACCGAGGAGCGCGAGCGCTTTCGTCTGGAAGACGTGCTGCGCCCCGCCATGTTCGTCCCGAATCCAAGCGCCTCAATAGCCTGCTCAAGGAGTTCCGCGACACCCACAACCACATGGCGGTGGTGGTGGACGAGTATGGTGGCACCGCCGGCATCGTCACCATCGAGGACATCCTCGAGCAGATCGTCGGTGACATCGAGGACGAACACGATACCGACGAGGACGACGACATTCGCGAGCTGGGCGAAGGCCGCTACGCGATCCGCGCGCTGACACCCATCGAGGATTTCAACGAGCGCTTCGGCACCCGCTTTTCCGACGACGAGTTCGATACCGTAGGCGGGCTGGTCATGCAGCGCTTCGGTCACTTGCCCGGCCGCGGCGAGCATACCGAGCTGGGCGGCTGGCGCTTTACCGTGCTCAACGCCGACAATCGCCGCATACGCCTGCTCGAGGCCGTATGGCAGGACGAATCGATGCTGTCCCAAGACTGAACCACGGCCGTCACAGGAACGACACGCCATGACTCACTCTCGTCCGTCACCGACGCTCGGCTACCTGGCCGCGCTCGTCGCCGGGGTTCTGACCACTCTCACCGCCTCGCCCTACGAACTGTGGTGGCTGGGCCCGCTCGCCGTCGGCCTCGTCTACTGGGTCATTCAGCCGCTGCGTCCTCGCCAGGCGGCGCTGCTAGGCTGGTGCTACGGTGTTGGCCTGTTCGGTTCCGGCGCCTCGTGGGTCTACGTATCGATCCACGATTATGGCTACACCGGCGTGCCATTGGCGGTATTCCTGACCACCTTGTTCGTCTGCGCCATGGCGCTGTTCATCGCCGTTACGCTATGGCTCTACCGCCTGCTATGCGGCCAGCGCCTGGCCTTCCTCACTTTCGCCGGGGCCTGGGTGCTCGGCGAGTGGCTGCGCACCTGGTTGTTCACCGGATTTCCCTGGCTGCTGTTGGGCAGCTCGCACGTCGATTCTCCGCTGGCGCCCTGGGCCCCCATCGGAGGGGTCTACCTACTGTCACTAATCGTTGCGCTCTCCGGCACCCTGGGAGCGGAGTTCCTGCGCCGACGCTGGTGGGCCGTCCTTCCGGTTGCCGCCATGTGGCTTGCACCGCTGGCCCTCCCTACCCAGTGGACGCAACCTGCCGGCGAGCCGCTGCGCGTGGCGCTGCTGCAGGGCAACCTTCCCCAACTGATCAAATGGACTCCCGAAGGCCAGCGCATCGCCGCCAACACCTACCTGGAGATGACGAGGGAATATGCCGAAGACGCCGATCTGGTCGTCTGGCCCGAGGCGGCATTGCCGATGTTCGAAGACGAAGCCGAGCCGATCCTGGCCCGCGCCCAGACCCACCTGGTACCGGGCAGCGCCCTGCTTACCGGCATTCTTCAGCGCGAGGGGCGCGGACTCTACTACAACAGCGTGATCGGCCTGGGTAACGCCGAAGGCGAATATCGCAAGGCGCACCTGGTGCCCTTCGGCGAGTACCTACCGCTGGAACGTTGGCTGCGCGGCACCATCGCCTTCTTCGACCTGCCGATGCCGGCCATGACGCCCGGACCGGCGGGCCAGCCGCCGATCCGCGCCGCCGGCACCGTGATCGGCAATGCCATTTGCTACGAGATCATCTACGCCGATCTGGTGGCACAACAGGCCCGGGACAGTGAGCTGCTGCTGACGGTATCCAACGACACTTGGTTCGGCGAGTCGATCGGCCCGCTGCAGCACCTGCAAATGGCCCGCCTGCGGGCGCTGGAGAACGGCCGCTACGTGGTGCGTGCCACCAGCAACGGCGTCACGGCGGTGATCGACCATCACGGCCGCCTCGTTGCCAGCGTGCCCCAGTTCGAGACCGTAGCACTGCTGGCCGAGGCCGTTCCCATGCAGGGCCTGACACCCTTCACCCGCACCGGCAGCTGGCCGATCTGGCTGCTCAGTGCACTGCTGGTCATTCCCGGCCTGCGTTGGCCACGCCGCCAGCGGCGACTTTTCTGATTCTTTCCGACCCAAACGCAGCGAGGCCCGCTCATGCGGGCCTCGTCGATTCACCAGGTGGATACGAGCCAGCGACTCAACCGGCTTGCGTCGGCACCTCACCCAGCACCTCGGGAATGGTCATGCGCACGTAACGCCCCGGGGCTTCCTCGAGCAGCTTGAGTTCACCCTCGCCCGGCTGACGAGCCGGCACCATCTTACCGGTATCGGCGTAGCCGCCCTCGGTCATCCATTGCTGCCAGTGCGGCCACCAAGAGCCTTCGTGGAACTCCGCCCCGGTAAGCCACGCCTCATGATCGTCAGGCAGCGCGTCGTTGGTCCAGTAGCCGTACTTGTTGCGTGCCGGAGGGTTGACGATACCGGCGATATGACCGGAACCGCCCAGCACGAAGGTGACCGGCCCTTTGGGCAGCAGCGCACCGTAGTAAGTACTGTTCCACTTGGCGATGTGATCCTCGCGCGTGGAAACGAAGTAGCTCGGCGTGGAGATCTTGCGCAGGTCGATGCGCACGCCGTCGAGCTCGATGCCGCCCGGCTCCACCAGGCGATTCTCCAGGTACATGTGGCGCAGGTACCAACCGTGGGTACCGGCAGGCAGGTTGGTGCCGTCGGTGTTCCAGTAGAGCAGGTCGAACGGCGCCGGGTTCTCTCCCTTCAGGTAGTTGCTGACGTAGAAGGACCAGAACAGATCGTTCTCGCGCAGCAGGTTGAAGGTGTAGGCCATGGAGCGGCCATCCAGGTAGCCGTCCTGCTCCATGCGCGCCTCGATCCCTTGCAGGATCGGCTCGCTGAGCAGCACACCCAGCTCTCCCGGGTCACGAAAGTCCTGTAGCGTGGCCATGTAGGTGACCGACTTGACCTTACGTCCGCGCCGGGTGCTGGTGAGGTAGGCCACGGTGGAGGCGGTCAGGGTACCGCCGATGCAGTAGCTGAGCAGGTTGACCGACTTCTCGCCGCAAGCCTGCTCGATGGCTTCCATGGCGGCGATTGGCCCCATCTGCATGTAGTCGGCCCAGGTCAGGTCGCGCTGCGCGGGTCCCGGGTTGCGCCACGAGATCAGAAAGACGGTGTGGCCCTGGTCCACCAGCCACTTGACCAGCGAGTTGTCCTGACGCAGGTCGAGAATATAGTACTTGTTGATCCACGGCGGCACGATCAGCAGCGGGGTCTTGAATACCGTCTCAGTGGTCGGCGTGTACTGGATCAGCTGTATCAGCTCGTTCTCGTAGACCACATAGCCAGGAGTCACAGCGATGTTGCGTCCGATCTCGAACGCGCTGCGGTCGGTCATGGCCACGTTGAGACCGTCGGAGGAGTTGGCCAGGTCACGACGCAGTTGGGCGAGCCCCTCGATCAGGTTCTGTCCCTTGGTTTCCAGGGTACGCCGCATCACTTCGGGGTTGGTGGTGACGAAGTTGGTCGGCGCCATGGCGTTGACCAGTTGGCGAGCATAGAACGCCAGGTTGCGCTTCTGCCGCTCGGGCAACCCTTCCAACTGCTCGACCAGCTCCTCGACCGCACTCGAAAACAGCAGGTACTGCTGCAAGATGGCACGGTAGAACGGTTCCTGCTGCCAGGCCTCGTCCTTGAAGCGACGATCGCCCTTGGGCGGAGCAACCAACGGCTCGCCCAGTTCACCGCCAAGCGCCTTCAGGCCCTGTTGCCAAAGCTGGAACTGATCCTGAAGAAGGCGCGCCTGGGTCTGCCACAGCAGCTGCGGATTGCTCATCAGCGACTCGGCGCCCGCCCGAAAGGCGTCGCGCATGTCGGCCTGGATGGAGTCGGCGGCCGCGTCGGGCGCCATGCGTTGCAACAGTTCCTGCATCAGTGCCTGGTAGTGCTGGCCCAGTTCCTGAAGCTGTTCGTTCCACTCCTCCAGTTCGACCTGGGAGGAAACCGCATCCCCTGACTGCATCGCCCTCTCCTGTTTTCAGACCCTGTTCTTCGATTCGGTGCGAGTGTTGCCGGCCGCCTCCACGAAACGCACGTCGATCCGTGGAGACGGGCCGCCATCACTCGCAGAGGCACACGGCCTCAGCTCTTGCGTGACGCCTGGCTGCTAGCCTTGGCCGGAGCGTCGGACTTGCTCGACGCGGCCGGCTTGGCGCTCGCTTCGGCCTGTTGCTGGGCCTGTTGGGTCCGCTCGGTCAGTTCCTGGCTGACTTCGCCGAACAGCTGCTCCAGCTCGGTGCGGAACTGCTGGCTCATCTCGCCGAGGGCCTGGGCGTCTTCCATCATCTGACGCGAGAGCTCGCTCATCATCTCGGCCTGCTTGGCACCAAAGGCCTGCAGATCCTGGGCGTCGCGAATCTCGGAAGCGCTGCGCATGCGCTCGGTGCCCATCTGGCTATAACGCTTCATCGCTTCGAGCTGGTACTCGGTCATCTTCTCCATATTGCCGAGCATCAGCGAGTTCAGCTTGCGCATGGGTTCGAAAAAGCGCCGTGTCTGCTGGTTGAATTCATCGAGCATCTTGTCCTGCATGGGGGTAACCTCCTGTGGACCGGAAACATGCGGGGGCAGCGCCAGCGCCTTTCAAGGCAACTCGACCAACGCCCTTCCCTATTTGCCACACAAGCCGATAGTGCGTGGCACGGCACCTATGCTGCACCGCACAAAGCGTAGCCCGACAGGGCTCTCGCTGCAATACCCTTCCACTGCAAGCAGAACCTCACTCAGCAAGGAGGCTCGCCATTACGCCACGGCTACTCCGAGCGCCGGGAGCGCGACCGCGCACTGGCCGTCCCGCCCTTGCCTGCCGGCTTTGACGGAGCCTCCGGCTCACCGGCCTCACCAGGCTCACGCGCCTTGCCCATGGCGCTTCCCGCCTGGCGCAGCATGTCGAGCATCATCTGCTGGTAGGTGCCGAAGCTGGCCAGCCCCTGTGAGAGCCCTTGACTCATGTCCTGAGTGAGACCTTGTTGCAGAAAGGGTTTCATCAGGCTCATGGGGTCGTAGCCCTCGACGCCGGATTCCATCTGCTTCTGGATCCGGTTCAACAGCTCCTGCTGGAAGGCTTCGACATCCGGCAGGCCGAGGGCGCGACGGAACTCCTCGGGGGTCAGGTCGAACTCGACGTTTATCTTCATGGCATCACCTGCTTGAGTGTTCCCTCAGTGTAGCAACCCGGCACCAGGCGCAACGCGCGCCGGGGCCAGACTCCTCAACGCAAGACCGGCGTTTCGACCCTCACCGCGGCATTCTGCGCCCGATGACGCAGAAGGTGGTCCATCAGCGTCAGTGCCATCATCGCCTCGGCAATCGGCGTGGCGCGAATGCCCACGCAGGGGTCGTGACGCCCCTTGGTCACCACTTCGACCGGGTTACCGTGGATGTCGATGCTGCGTCCGGGGATGGTGATGCTGGAGGTGGGCTTGAGCGCCAGGTGGGCGATCAGCGGCTGCCCGGAGGAAATGCCGCCGAGCACACCACCGGCATGGTTGGAGAGAAAGCCTTGCGGTGTCATCTCGTCGCGGTGCTCGCTGCCGCGGCTTGCCACCGCGGCGAAGCCGTCACCGATCTCCACGCCCTTCACCGCATTGATGCTCATCAGGCCATGGGCCAGCTCAGCATCCAGACGGTCGAAGACCGGCTCACCCAAGCCCGGGGGCAGCCCTTCGGCAACCACGGTGATCTTCGCTCCCACCGAATCCTGGTCGCGGCGCAGTTGGTCCATGAATGCTTCGAGCTCTGGCACGCGCGCGGGATCGGGGCAGAAGAAGGGGTTCTCGTCCACGGCCTCCCATTGCTTGAAGACGATCTCGAGCGGGCCGAGCTGACTCATGTAGCCGCGCACGGTGATGCCCTGGGTTGCCAGGAATTTCTTGGCAATGGCCCCGGCGGCCACGCGCATGGCGGTTTCCCTGGCGCTGGAGCGGCCGCCGCCGCGGTAGTCGCGGACCCCGTATTTGTGGTGGTAGGTGTAGTCGGCGTGGGCGGGACGGAACTGGTCCTTGATGTTGCCGTAGTCCTTGGAGCGCTGGTCGGTGTTCTCGATCAACAGGCCGATGGCGGTGCCGGTGGTCACGCCTTCGAACACACCGGAAAGGATGCGCACCTGGTCGGGCTCGCGGCGCTGGGTGGTATGCCGCGAGGTGCCGGGCGGCGGCGGTCTAGGTCGCGCTGCAGGTCGGCTTCGCTGAGCGGCAGCCCCGGCGGGCAGCCGTCGACGATGGCGCCTAGCGCCGGGCCGTGGCTCTCGCCAAAGGTGGTGACGGTGAACAGTTTGCCAAAGGTATTGCCGGACATGGACGTGCCTCCCGATATCTTGGTGGTGGATCAGGCGAAGGACGCCGCATGGGCGTCGAGTTCCGCGGCGGTGAGGGCGAACACGCCCTGGCCGCCGCGCTCGAAGTCGAGCCACAGGAAAGGCACCTCGGGGAAGGCCGCCTCCAGGTGACGGTCGGAGTTGCCGACCTCGACGATCAGCACGCCGTCGTCGCTGAGGTGATTACGCGCCTCGCGCAGGATGCGCCGCACGATGTCGAGCCCGTCGGCCCCAGCCCCCAAGGCCAGCTCGGGCTCATGGCGATACTCGGCGGGCATGGTGGCGAGATCACGGGCATCCACGTAGGGCGGGTTGGAGACGATCAGGTCGTAGCGCTGTCCAGCCAATCCTTCGAACAGATCCGAGAGCACCGCCCGCACCCGCGCACCGACATCGTGACGCTGGATGTTCTGCTTGGCGACGGCCAGGGCATCGACGCTGACGTCGGAGAGATCGACCTCGCAGGTCGGCAGGTAGAGGGCGGTGGCAATACCGATGCAGCCCGAACCGGTGCACAGGTCGAGCACCCTGGCGGGCGGCTCTTCGGGAAACCAAGCGGCAAAGCCGGACTCGATCAGCTCGGCGATGGGCGAGCGCGGAATCAGCACGCGCTCGTCGACGTCGAATGGGAAGCCGGCATAGAACGCCTCCCCGAGTAGGTAGGGCAGCGGCCGGCGTGAGGAGATACGCTCGCGCACCAGGCCGACGATACGCGCTCGCTCCATGGGCAGCAGCCTGGCTTCGAGCACTCCCGGGTCGACGTTCCAGGGCAGATGCAGCGCACCCAGCGTCAGGGCGACGGCTTCGTCCCAGGGAGAATCGGTGCCGTGGCCGTGAAACAGCCCGGCCAGATGAAATTCACTGGCCGCCCAGCGCAGGAAATCGCGCAGGGTGACGAGATCACGACACAGCGCCTCGTCGTCCAGGGTGAGGGTCGAGCGGGAAACGATGGAATTGGCCACGAAAGGTCCTGCAGGGTCGTTGTAGGTCGATGGCTAGATTGTACCCGCGGCGGCAGGCGGTTCACAGCCACGCTCAGGCCGCTATACTGGGCCGCTCGACGACATCATACGAGCGCTCATGAGCCAACGCCGCCCACCCGACGACGAAGACGACGATACCAATGCCTTTCGCCGGGCGCTGCGTGAGGCCGGCGTGCGCCGTATCAAGGTCAACCGCGCCGACCCGGGGCGGGCACGCCGTTCGGACCCGGCCGCAGCACAGCGGCGCGCCGCCGCGGTGTCGAGCGACGCCAACGATCTCGTCAGTCGTACCAGTGACGGTCGCGTGGAGCCGGTTCGCCCTTCCGAATATCTCGACTTCGCCCTGCCCGACCTGCCCTACCGCACCCGCAGCCAGCTCAAGCGCGGCCAGATCGCCTGGGAAGCAGGCCTCGATCTGCATGGCTACAGCCTCGACGAGGCGCGCCTCGAACTCGAGAGCTTTCTCAAGGAGGCAGTCGGCAGCCATATGCGCTGCGTGCTGGTGGTCCATGGCAAGGCGTGGGGAAGCACGGCGGATTACCCGGTGATCAAGAGCCACATCAATGCCTGGCTGCGTGAGTGGCCCACGGTTCTGGCCTTCTGCTCTGCCCGCGAGAGCGACGGCGGCACCGGTGCCGTCTATGTGCTGTTGCGGCGTCGCGGACAGGCCCTCTAGCCCCCGCCTCCCGACTCACGATCGGCCGGCATTTGCGGCGGCTCGACGATCATGCCGCCGCTGCCGCCATCGCCGCTGTGAGTGCGTCCTTCATAGCGGTCCAGGGCCTCCATGGCCAGGTGACGCCCCAGGCGAACCAGCGCCTCGGCCCGATGGAACTCGAAGGCACCGCACACCGTCTTGGGTACCTCGATCAGCACATCGGGTGGATAGCCCGCGATCTTGTACTTGGCCAGGGAGGCCTGGGTGATGTCGAAAGAAGCCAGGATCATGTCCAGCCGCCCCCAGGCGCGTCGTCCGGTGGCGGCACGCCCGCCTTTGCCAGCGGCCTCGGTCTCGCCGAGATCGGGCCCACCGAGGCCTTCGAACAGCCAGCGGGTCGCACCGCGGACATCCATCCACTTGCGCGCCGCGGCCTCCGCCTCGGCTTCGTTTTCAGCCTGCTCTTCGGCGGGCAGCAGATCGTCGAGCGCCACCGGCCGGGCGCTGTGGGCGGTCACGTTGACTGCCAGCATCATGTCGGCGTGGGCCGAAACGGTAGGTGTGATCGGCAGCGGATTGAGCAGGCCACCATCGACCAGGGTGTTGTCGCCGATATGCACCGGCGTGATGACGCCCGGAATGGCGATGGAAGCACGAATCGCCCGCAGCAGCGGCCCCGACTGGAACCACACCTCGCGCTGACGCACCAGGTCGGTGGCTACCGTGGTCAGCGGAATCGGCAGGTCCTCGATCAGAATGTCGCCCACCAGTTCCTCGAGCTTGCTCATTACCTTGCTGGCGCGCATTGCCCCCATCGGGCTCCAGGTGACGTCGACCAGCTTGAGCACGTCGAAGTAGTCGAGCTGGCAGACCCAATCACGGTAGGCCTCGAGCTGCCCTGCAGCGTAGACGCCAGCGATGACCGAGCCCATCGAGCAACCCGAGATGGCGACGATCTCGTAGCCGCGCGCCTCGAGCACTTCGATCACGCCGATATGGGCATAGCCGCGCGCACCGCCGCTGCCCAGCGTCAGTGCCACTCGCTTGCCCATTTCCTCCACCGCCTTGCTGCTCATCGCGCCCTCCAGCCTCCGCCTACTCCGCCGAGGCCAGCCACGCCTCGATCGTCTCTGCCACGCAGAATACACTGCCGGGCTCGAGATGCAGATGGTGTCCGCCTGGCAATACCCGACGCGCCAGATGCGACACCGCCGCTCGCGCCGCCCGGGCCATGTCGCGCTCGCCGAGGATGCCGCCCTCACCCTCGATTAGTAGAGCTGGCGCCTGGATCGCTTCCAGCAATGCCAGTGCCTGCTCGGGACTCAGCCGCACCGGCGAGGGCCACAGCAGCCTGCCGTCGGTGCGCAGTCGCACATGGCCATCGGGCTCCCTCACCAAGTTGCGTTCGACGAGCGGTGTGGCCGTTGCGGTGTCGATCGGCGTCACACCCCCGCCACACGCGCGGCAATGGCGGTCCTGCTTTCAGGATAGCGCGGGGCCGCCGAACGCGGACGCCTGGCCGCGCGCAACCCCTTGCGCAGTTGGGCAGCACTCTCGCTGATCGGGGTGGTCACGGCACCCAGGCCGTCGATGAGGACTAGCCGCTCGACCCGCTCCGGCAATGCCGCCGCAGTCAGGCAAGCCACCCCGGCTCCCATCGAGTGCGCCAGCAACGGCACCCGCTCCAGGCCCAGCTCGTCGGCGGCATCGAGCAGGTCGTGGCAATAGTCCCACAAGGCGTAGTCGCCCTCACGATGGGACGAATGGCCATGGCCGGCAAAATCCAGCGCCACGATGCGGATACCGAGCCGCGCCACGAGCATTGGCGCCAAGCGCGAGAAGCTGGCCGCGTTGTCCAGCCAGCCGTGCAGCGCCAGCCAGGTCGGTGCCGCCTCGTCGCCCCAGGCCAGTGCCGCCAGGCGGCCCTCGGCCAGGGTCAGCGGCTGCGCCTCGCTCATGCCCCACCCTCCAGCAGCTCGTCGAGCATCGTCAGCAGCGCCTGGCGGGTCTCTTCAGGGTGCTCCATGGGAAACATGTGGGTACCTGGCACCATGGCCAGCGGAATGCCCTGGGCGGCCAGACGCCGGCGCCGCTTGGGGGTGATCAGATCGGAATCGCTGCCGGCCAGCACGGCGAAGGGAATCTTCAGCCGTCGGGGCAGGCGGCCGAGGTGATCGGGCAAGTTGCGGAAGATCTCGGTCTCGATGGCCGGATCGTAGATCAGCTCGGCAACACCGTCGTCGCGCAGTCGAGTGCCACCCTCGACGTAGTCGTGCAGGGCATCCGGCGTGAAGCGCCGGAACAGCCCGCGGCGGCGCAAATGATTGGCCATGGCCTCGCGGTCGGGCCAGGAAGCACGACGCCCCTTGCTCTTGCCGGCCGGCGTGACCCGGTCGACGAAGCCGAAGCGCTTGGCGACCTTCATGCTCCAGGCATCGAGGCCCAGCATCAATGGCGGGTCGAGCATCACCACGCAACGGAAGCGTTCGGGGGCGTGCTCCGCCGCCATGGCCATCAATACACCGCCCATGGAGTGTCCCACGCCGACGACCGGGCCATCGCCGGCCAGCACATGTTCGAGCAGCTCGTCGCGCAGCGCCAGCCAGTTGGCGCCCACAGGGTAGTCGGGATGGTGCCCGAGACGATCGACCGGATGAATGTCGAAGCGCTCGTGCAGCGGAGCGAGCAGGCTGCGGTAGCTCATGCCGGGAAAGCCGTTGGCATGGGCGAAGACCAGTCGCGGACGCGAATGAGTAGTAGGGTCGTTCATGAAGGGATCCAGTAGCGGTTCTGGCAGGTCGCCAGTGGCGATAGCAGGCTAACGGGTTTACTCTATCTCGCCAAGTCGACCTCCGGCCCATGTCGTCCGTTTTATTCTGGAGTCAGCCATGCCCCGTCCTCCCCGGCGCGATACCCGCGCGCGCAACCGCCTGTTCTGGTTCACCGTGACTGCCGCCATCGTCGTTGGCCTGTGGCTGGCACGCTGACATGGGCTTGTACGAACTCTTCTTCGCCACTCTCGAAATCACCCTGCCGGTGTTCGCCATGGTCTTCATCGGCCAAGGACTGAAGCGCCTGGGCTGGATCGACCAAGCCTTTATCGCCACTGCCTCGAGCCTGGTATTCAAGGCTACCATGCCGACGCTGATCTTTCTCAGCATCATCAAGGCCGACCTGGACGCCACGCTCAATCCCGCCTTGCTCGGCTTCTTCGCCCTGGCTACCCTGGCCAGCTTCCTGCTTGCCTGGGGTTGGGCCATCCTGCGCGTGCCCTACGCCGAACGCGGCGTCTACGTACAAGGGGCCTTTCGCGGCAACTGCGGAATCGTCGGCCTGGCGCTGGCCGCCGGCATGTACGGCGACTATGGACTTTCCGCCGGCGGGCTACTGCTGGGTGTGGTAATTCTCACCTACAACGCCTTCTCGGTCATCGTTCTGGCCACCTATCAGGAGGGTCGGAGTGCCGACTGGCACAGCATTGCCAAACATATCGCACGCAATCCGTTGATCCTTTCCGTGGTGGCCGCCGTGCCGGTGGCGGCGCTGGAGCTGCGCCTGCCCGGCTGGCTGATGACCTCGGGACAGTACTTCGCTTCGCTGACCCTGCCCCTGGCCCTGATCTGCATCGGCGCCACGCTGTCGCTGGGCTCGATCCGGGCATCGGGCGGGTTGGCCACGGGAGCCAGCCTGATGAAGATGGTCACGCTGCCGCTACTGGCTACCCTGGCGGCTTGGCTGATCGGGTTCGAAGGACGCGAGCTGGGCGTGCTGTTCCTATTCTTCGCCAGCCCCACGGCCGCAGCCAGCTTCGTGATGGTCAAGGCGATGGGGGGCAATGCCGCGCTCTCGGCCAATATCATCGCCCTGACCACGCTGATGGCCAGCCTGACCATTACCGTTGGCGTGTTTGCCCTGAAAGTGGTTGGCTGGATCTAGCTGCCGGCTAGCGGATGTCGACAGGCGTGGTGAAGCGATGCAGTCGTGCACAGCCCGCCGCCCACACCGTGCTGTCGAGTTCGACCACGGCGGCGGTGGGAAAGGCGAGCCCGTGGTCGCCGCGCCCCTCCACCAGCAGCCCGGTGAGCAGGCCAACCAGCGGCATATGGCTGACCAGCACGATGGGAGCCTCGTCGGCATTGGCGAGCAGCCAGTCGCAAACCGCCTCTGGCGCGTCGTCCGGCGTGATGATGGGCAGGACTTCAGGCTCTACGCCCAACGCCTCGGCCAGCGGCAGTGCCGTCTGGCACGCCCTCACGTAGGGGCTTACATAGAGACGCGCGTCTTTCGCCACCTGCGCTCCCAGCCAGCGCGCCATGCGCTCGGCCTCACTGCGGCCGCGAGCGGTCAGTTCGCGCTCGCTGTCCGGATGGCCCGGCGCCGCCTCGCCGTGTCGCATGATGTAGAGTCGTCCCGTCATGGCTTGCCCTCGCCCGCCTCGACCCGGCGGTGAGCCCGCTGCACGTCCTCGCGCGGCAGCACGAACTCGACATCGCTGCTCTGTTCGCCGCGCATCAGCATGCGTGCCATCTCCCGTGCCGGCACGCCCTCGAAGAGCACCTGATAAAGTCCTTCGGCCAGCGGCATGTAGACCCCCTCCGCGCGTGCCTTGTCGCGTACCAGGCGGATGGTATTGACCCCCTCGGCAACCTGGCCCAGCGCCTCGATCGCTTCATCGAGGCCCTTGCCCTGGCCAAGCGCATAGCCAACCCTGTAGTTGCGCGACAGCTGCGAGGAGCAAGTCACGATCAGGTCACCCACTCCAGCCAGCCCGAGGAAGGTCATGGGGTTGGCTCCCAGGCTCACGGCAAAGCGCCCCATCTCGGCCAGCGCCCGGGTCATCAGCATACTGCGGGTGTTCTCGCCCATGCCCAGTGCCGCGGCCATGCCGGCAGCTATGGCGTAAATGTTCTTCAGCGCCCCGCCCAGCTCGACGCCATAGCGGTCATTGCTGGCGTAGACGCGAAAGTAGTCACAGCCCAGCGCCTGCTGCACCCGGGTACGTGTCAGCGCATCGTCGCTGGCGATCACAGTGGCGGTGAGCTGCTTCTGGGCGATCTCGGTGGCCAGGTTCGGTCCGGAGATGACCCCGATATGGGAAAACCCCGTCTCCTCCTCGAGGATCTGGCTCATCAGCTTGAAGCCCTCCTCCTGGATGCCCTTGGTAGTGCTCACCAGGATCTGCTCCTCATGCAGCCAGGGCCGGGCCTGGCGCACCACGTCGCGAAAGGCCTTGGAGGGAATCGCCACCAGCACCAGCTCGGCCCCCTCGAGCACCTCCTGCATGTTGCTGGAAGCACGCACTGCCGGGTTGATGGCATAGTCCGGCAAATAGCGCGGGTTGCAGTGTTCGCGGTTGATCTGCGCCGCCAGCTCGGGGTCACGCAGCCACTGGCACACCTTGGCCCCGTTGTCGGCGGCGATGCTGGCCAGTGCCGTACCGAAGCTACCGCCCCCCAGAACTGCCACCCGCATGGGATCGTCTGACATGTCTGCCCCGTGAGTCGGTCGATGGAAACAGGAGGAATCGACCAGAGTGTAACGAAAAATGCCCCCGTCAGGGGGCATGTGTTTGGAGTGGGCGCCTCAGGGCGCCGCACCTGGTTCAGTCGATCAGCGACAACAGCGAGTCGATGCTTTCGCGTGCGTCACCATAGAACATGCGTGTGTTCTCTTTGTAGAACAGCGGGTTCTCGATGCCCGAGTAGCCCGTGCCCTGGCCGCGCTTGCACACGAACACCACCGAGGATTTCCATACTTCCAGCACCGGCATGCCGGCGATGGGGCTGTTGGGATCCTCTTGGGCAGCCGGGTTGACGATGTCGTTGGAGCCGATGACGATGGTCACATCGGTCTTGGGGAAATCATCGTTGATCTCATCCATCTCCAGCACGATGTCGTAGGGCACCTTGGCCTCGGCCAGCAGCACGTTCATGTGGCCCGGCAGGCGACCGGCCACCGGGTGGATAGCGAAGCGTACCTGCTTGCCCGCAGCACGCAGCTTGCGCGTCAGCTCGCTCACGGCGTTCTGGGCCTGGGCAACCGCCATGCCGTAGCCCGGCACGATGACCACGCTGTCGGCATTGTTGAGCGCGCTGGCCACCCCTGCCGCATCGATTGCCACTTGCTCGCCCTCGATTTCTGCGGCGGGCCCCTGGGTGCCGCCGAAACCACCGAGAATGACGCTGACGAAGTTGCGGTTCATCGCCTTGCACATGATGTAGGAGAGAATCGCACCCGAGGAGCCTACCAGGGCACCGGTGACGATCAGCAGATCGTTCGAGAGCGTGAAGCCGATGGCTGCCGCGGCCCAGCCCGAGTAGCTGTTGAGCATCGATACCACCACAGGCATGTCGGCGCCACCGATGCCCATGATCAGGTGCCAGCCAATGAAGAACGACAGTGCCGCAAGCAGCAGCAGCGTCCAGAAGCCCGCGCCGTTGAGGTAGAGAACCGCCAGCAACAGACAGAGCGCTGCTGCCCCGGCATTGAGCAGGTGCCCGCCGGGCAGCTTGCGCGGCTTGCCGTCGACCTTGCCAGCCAGCTTGCCGAAGGCAATCACCGAGCCGGTGAAGGTCACCGCGCCGATGAAGATGGCGAACACGACCTCGAGCTGCAGAAAGGTGAGTTCATCCGATGCCTTGGTGGCCACCAGGGCGGCGAAGGCGGAGAACTGCTCCGCCGTGGCGCCCATCGCCTGGGCGGCCAGCACCCGGCGCCGCTCCAGATCGGCATTCCATGCCACGAACACTGCGGCCAGACCGACGAAGCTGTGCAGCGCCGCCACCAGCTGGGGCATCTCGGTCATGGCCACCCGCTTGGCCACGTGCCACCCCACTACCGAACCGATTGCAACCATCGGGATCATCAGCCAGTAGTTGCCGATCCCCGGGCCGAAGGCGGTGAACAGCACCGCCACAGCCATGCCGACGATGCCATACCACACCGCCCGCTTGGCCTTCTCTTGATTGCTCAGCCCGCCCAGGGAGAGCACGAAGAGAACACTCGCCGCGATCGCCGCGGCCGATACGAAACCTTGTGCCAACATGACTTGTCTCCGCCGCTCAGGACTTCTGGAACATGGCCAACATACGACGGGTGACCAGGAAGCCCCCCACGATATTGATGGTCGCGATCAGCACCGAGATGGCCGCCATCAGCACGACGAGCCAGTTCCCCGAACCGATCTGCAGCACGGCGCCGAGGATGATGATGCCGGAAATGGCATTGGTGACCGCCATCAAGGGCGTATGCAGCGAGTGACTGACATTCCAGATGACCTGGAAGCCGACGAAGCAGGCCAGCACGAAGACGATGAAGTGCTGCATGAACGAGGCCGGCGCGATCTGGCCGAGCAGCAGCATGAGCGCCCCGCCGATGCCCAGCAGGGTGACCTGACGCTTGGTCTGCTCCTTGAAGCTGGCAAGCTCCGCCGCGCGCTTCTCCTCGGGCGTCGGCTCCTTGACCTTCTCCTTGGGCTTGGCCGCGGCAATGGCTTTCACCTTGGGCGGAGGCGGCGGGAAGGTGATCTCGCCCTGGTGCGTCACGGTGGCGCCGCGAATCACGTCGTCTTCCATGTCATGCACGATCGCGCCGTCCTTTTCCGGCGTCAGATCGGTGAGCATGTGACGAATGTTGGTGGCGTAGAGCAGTGAAGACTGGGTCGCCATGCGCGACGGGAAGTCGGTGTAGCCGACCACCACCACGCCGTTGTCGGTGACCACGCGCTCGTTCGGTACGGTGAGGTCGCAGTTGCCGCCCTTCTCGGCGGCCAGATCGACGATCACCGAGCCTGGCTTCATCGCCTTGACCATGTCCTCGAGCCACAGCTTGGGCGCCGGGCGACCCGGGATCAGCGCGGTGGTGATGACGATGTCGACCTCGGGGGCCTGCTCACGGAACAGTGCCAGCTGCTTCTCGCGAAACTCGGGGCTAGAGGGCGCGGCATAGCCGCCGGTGCCGGAGCCGTCCTGAGCTTCCTCGAAGTCGAGGAACAGGAACTCGGCGCCCATGGACTCGATCTGCTCGGCCACTTCGGGGCGTACGTCGAAGGCGCGCACTACGGCACCCAGGCTGGTCGCCGTGCCGATGGCAGCAAGGCCTGCCACACCGGCGCCGATGACCAGCACCTTGGCCGGCGGCACCTTGCCCGCCGCAGTAACCTGGCCGGTGAAGAAGCGTCCGAAATTGTTGCCCGCCTCAATCACCGCGCGGTAGCCGGCGATGTTGGCCATGGACGAGAGCGCATCCATTTTCTGGGCCCGCGAGATCCGCGGCACCATGTCCATGGCGATCACGGTCGCGCCCTTGGCCCGGCTCTTCTCCAGCAGCGCTTCGTTCTGGGCCGGCCAGAAGAAGCTGATTAGCGTCTGGCCTTTGCGCAGCAGGTCGGCTTCCGCCTCGCTCGGCTCGCGAACCTTGATCACCACCTCTGCCTCACGCCACAGCGCCTCGGCGCTCTCCACCACCGTGACGCCGGCGTCGCGATAGGCCTCGTCGTCGAAGCCGGCGGCAACGCCAGCCCCGGTTTCGATCAAGCACTCGTGTCCAAGCTTCTGAATGAGCTGTGCACTGTCAGGGGTGAGCGCGACACGCGCTTCTCCCGTGGCGAGCTCCTTGGGTGCACCAATCTTCACGTTGGATCTCCCTTTATGGTTATTGAACTTTCTGGTTAGGCAATCCGACTATTCATACCTGACCTTACTGCGATGCACAACAGCAGCGCAGCCTTTTCCTGCTGGCTCGTGGGCAACACTATCCAGCTGAAATGCCGAAAAAAAAGCTTGCTGACGCTTACGTCAAGAAGGGGCAAGAAGACGCGAATAGATACGAAAAGGCCGCCCGAAAGCGGCCGAAAGTGCTATGTCGTTAGCCCTACGTCAGGCGGTCAACAGCGCATTGAGGCGTCGTACGTAGGCGGCCGGGTCGTCGAGATGACCGCCCTCTGCGATGATCGCCTGGTCGAGCAGCACCCGAGCCAGATCGCCGAAGCGCTCGCTCTCGGCGGCCTCGAGCCGCTCCACCAGGGCATGGGTCGGGTTGAGCTCGAGGATCGGCTTGACCTCGGGCATCTTCTGGCCCGCCGCTTCCATGATGCGGCGCATCTGGTAGCCCATCTCGTGCTCGGGCAGCACCACGCAGGCCGGTGAGTCGGTCAGCCGGTGGGTCACCTTGACATCCTGCACGGCATCGCCCAACGCTTCCTTGACCCGCTTGACCAGATCCTCCTTGGCCTTGGCGGTCTCCTCCTGGGCCTTCTTCTCCTCCTCGCCCTCGATCTCGCCGAGGTCGAGCTCACCCTTGGCCACGTCGACGAAGCGCTTGCCCTCGAATTCGTGCAGGTGACTCATCAGCCACTCGTCGATGCGATCGTGCAACAGCAGCACCTCGATGCCCTTCTTGCGGAAGATCTCCAGGTGCGGGCTCGATTTTGCCGCGTTGAAGCCGTCGGCAACGATGTAGTAGATCTTCTCCTGCCCTTCCTTCATGCGCGAGACGTAGTCGGCCAGCGACTGGTCCTGGGTGGCACTATCGGTGTGGGTGGAGGAGAAGCGTAGCAGCCCCGCGATCTTCTCGCGATTGGCGAAGTCCTCCGCGGGGCCCTCTTTCAACACGCTGCCGAAAGTGTTCCAGAAGGTCTGGTAGGCCTCCTGGTCCTTGGCCAGCTTCTTGAGCATGTCGAGCGCACGCTTGGTCAGCGCACTCTTGATCTTCTCGACTTTGGGATCCTGCTGCAGCAGCTCGCGAGAGACGTTGAGCGACAGCTCACGGGTATCGAGCACACCCTTGACGAAGCGCAGGTAGAGCGGCAAGAACTGCTCAGCATCGTCCATGATGAAGACGCGCTGGACGTAGAGCTTCACGCCGCGGGAACCATCGCGCTCATAGAGATCGAAGGGCGCACGCCCCGGCACGTAGAGCAGGCTGGTGTACTCGAGCTTGCCCTCGACCTTGTTGTGGCTCCAGGTCAACGGGTCCGCGAAATCGTGGGCCACGTGCTTGTAGAAGGCCTTGTACTCATCGTCCGAGATCTCGCCCTTGGGTCGCACCCACAGCGCAGTGGCCTCGTTGACGGTCTCCCAGGTGGTGACCTCGCTGCCCTCGATCTCGTTGCCCTCGTCGTCCCTGGCGGTCTCGACCTTAGGCATGCGCACCGGCACCTCGATATGATCGGAGTACTTGCGCACCAGGCTCCTCAGGCGGAAGTCGTCGGCAAACTCCTTGGCGTCTTTCTTCAGGTGCAGGACGATCTCGGTCCCATGCACCTCGCGCTCAAGATCGGCGACGGTGAATTCGCCCTCGCCCTTGGAACGCCACTCGACGCCCTCACCCTTGTCGCTGCCCGCCTTGCGGGTGCGCACCGTGACTTCATCGGCAACGATGAAGCTGGAATAGAAACCTACGCCGAACTGGCCGATCAGCCGCGCGTCCTTCTGCTGCTCGCCCGAGAGCTGCTTGAGGAACTCGGCGGTGCCGCTACGGGCGATGGTGCCGAGGTTCTTGATCACCTCCTCACGGCTCATACCGATGCCATTGTCGCGTACGGTCACTGTACGCGCTTTCTCATCGTGCTCGATCTCGATGCGCAGCTCGCTGTCGCCCTCATACAGCGCATCGTTGTCGAGCGCTGCATAGCGCAGCTTGTCGCAGGCATCGGCGGAATTGGAAATCAGCTCGCGCAGGAAGATCTCCCGATTGGAGTACAGGGAGTGGATCATCAGGTGCAGCAGCTGTTTTACCTCGGTCTGGAAGCCGAGGGTTTCCTCGTGAGCGGTAGTGGACATGGATCGCTTACCTCATGGCTTGAACCCGCGGCGGCGCGCGACGCACCGCCGTTTCAGAACTGTTCAGCGATATGGGGTCCACATCCCACTTTTCAAGCGTCGCTTGGCTCCGGCGTTGCCAACACCAGGTGCAGGCGGGCCGTGGCCACCGGCTGATCCTCCGCTTCCTGCCAGGCCGTGACCTGGACGTTGGCCAGGCGCCTCCCCTCGCGAAGGAGCTGGCAGCGTGCGTAGGTGGGTACGACGCGCGCCGTGCGCAGGTAATCGATGGAGAAGTCGACAATGCGCGGCAGGCGCGGCTCACGTGCCGAAAACATCAGGTCGAGAGTGCCGGCGGTCTCCATGAAAGCCGCCACCACGCCGCCGTGCAGGGCCGGCAGCAGGATGTTGCCGACATTGTGCTCATGCGGTTCGAGACGGAACACCAGGCCATCGCCGGCGGCATCCCGCGACGCCGAAACGCCGATATGACGCGCATAGGGAAGTCGCTCGAGCCAGGCACTCACGTCGCCCTGGTCACGGGTCCTGGCCAGCCAGGCCACGTCGTGGAATCCTTCAGGCATGGTCGGCCTCCCCAAACAGCGCTTCGGCAAAGCCCGGCGGCGTATTGCGCGGCCCGAGCCGAACGAAGTTACCGATGCCGCGAGCAATGGGTCGCTGCGGGTCCTGCCACAGCGTCCCCTCGGTGAAGACCATGGCGCCGGTCACGCGCAGCACGCGAGCCTCGGCCATGATCGGCTGGCCGGCCAAGGCCGGGCGATAGTGATCGACCCGCAGATCGAGCGTGGGACAGACCTCCGGCGACGGCAATCCACACAGCACCGCCGAGCCGCACACGGTATCCAGCAGCATGGTCAACACGCCGCCATGCACCAGACCGTGATCGACGTCGCCCAGCAGTTCGTCTCGCCACGGCAGGCGCATGCGTACCCAGGGCGGACTGACCTCTTCGACCTCGAGCCCGAGGTTGCGGGTATGTGGAATGATAGTGACGAAACGGCTCAGGCCGGCTCGCCAGCTGTCGGGACTTCGGCCTGCCACGACAGCCCCCCTTTGCAGCTCCTCGCGTTCGTTCACCCCACCCTCCAACAAGCGTTTGATCAGGTTTCTAGACTAGTCCGAGCCCAGTTGGGAGACAAGCGTCGCACGGTCACTACCCACGAGAGGAAATGCCGTTGACGCAGCGAGAAAACGTCGCGACGGTCTACTCAAGACGGCGCCAATAAGCGAGGATACAGTGGGTTCGTCACCGCCTTCCGGAGGCCGTCAACATGCGCTATTTCTTATCTTTTCGTCGCGCGACGAGCTGGCTCGCCGTAGCCGCTCTGAGCGTTTCCGTCACCGCGCATGCCCAGCCCAGCGACAGCGCCATGCGTACGGCACTCGAAGCCGCGCGCAATCATCAGTGGCAACGTATCGACGAGGCCGCCATCAGCGGCCACGTGCTGGAGGGTTACGTCGAATATCACCGGCTGCGCAGCCGCCTTCCCCAGGCCGAGCCAGGCCAGATACTGGAGTTCATTGAACGCCATCGCGGTGCTCCCGTCGCCGATTGGATGCGCGGCCAGGCGATCAGCCGCTATGGTGCCGCCGGCCGCTACGGCAGCCTGCTCGCCGTAGCCGATGGCAAGCCCAGCGGCACCGAGCGCCAGTGCTATTACTACACGGCGCTGCTCGGCAGCGACCCGCAGGCCGCTGCCGAAGGGGGGCGCACCCTGTGGCGCGTCGGCAGCTCGCAGCCCTCGGCCTGCGATACCCTGTTCGACCATCTGCGCGCCAGCGGCGAGATCAGCGAGTTCGATATCTGGGAACGCAAGATGCTGGCCTGGGAGCAAGGCGAAACCGGCCTGGTCAGCTACCTGGGCCGGCTGCTCGGCAGCCGCTGGCAGGAGGGCCGCGACGCCGTGGAGCGGCTGCAGCGCAGCTATGCCGACATTACCCGCATTCCCACCTGCATCGGTCCCGAATGCCGCGGCAGCGGGCCACTCTTCGTTGCCGCCATGCACGGCTTCATCCGTGCCGATACGGAAGCCGCCATGGAGGCATGGCGCAAGATCGCTGCGCACCTGCCGATCGAGGAGAGCCACCGCCACGCCATCGAGGAGGATCTCGCCTTCTATTCACTGGTGCGCGGCATAGAGCACAACATGGGCTGGGTCGACGAGGCGCTGCCGCGAATCGGCACTACCCGCGTTCTCGAGCTTCGCATCCGCCACGCGCTGGCCCAGCGCAACTGGAACGACGTGCTACGCTGGACCGAACTATTGCCCGAGGACTCCCGCGATGACAGCCGCTGGCAGTACTGGAAGGCACGCGCTCATGAACAGCTCGGCGATCAGGAGCGTGCCGAGGCGGCCTATGCACGAGCCGCCCAAGGGCGCAACTTCTTCGGCTTCGCCGCAGCCGATCGCATCGGCAGGCCCTATTCCTTGAATCTGGAGCGCAGCAGCTTCAACGGTGATTTCCGTGACCAGGTGGCACAGTGGCCGGCCGTGCAGCGCACCGAGGCATTGCTGCGCATCGGCGAGGATGGCCTGGCCAACAGCGAATGGCTGCATGCGGTGGCCAACGCTACGCCGCGCGAGGTGCGGGCACTGGCCGACTACGCCGAGCGGCGCGGCTGGCATGCCCGCCTGGTGCAGACCACGATCACCGCCCAGTTGTGGGACGCCCTCGACTGGCGTTTCCCCGAAGCCTATCGCGAGCACTTCCTGCATTGGGGACAGCAGACCGGGGTCGATCCCTACCTGCTGATGGGCATCGCCCGGCGCGAGAGTGCCTACAATCCCACGGCACTGTCGCCGGCCGGTGCCCGCGGCCTGATGCAGATCATGCCGGGCACCGCCACGCTGCTCAGTCGCCAGTTGGGTATCAGCGACCCCGGCCCCTACGGCGTGCTGGACCCCGAGCTCAACATCCGCCTTGGCAGCACCTACATCCGCGACATGACCAACCGCTACCGGGGCAACCGCCTCGCGGCGACGGCGGCTTACAACGCCGGCCCCGGCAGGGTGGACCGCTGGCTGCGCGATGCTCCCGAGGAATTCGACCTGTTCGTCGAGTCGATTCCCTTCCGTGAAACCCGCGACTACGTCCAGGCGGTACTCTCCTATCGAGTGATCTTCGAGAGCCTGGCCAACGGCGGCAGCAGCGAAGGCGTATCGATGCTCAGCCAGGCGGAGAAGACGGTGCGCTACGATGCCTCGCTGTTGGCCAGGAACTGACGCTCACCTGCTGCTCAGGCAGGCTGGCGCTCCAGCGCCAGCCTGACGCCGAACAGGATCAGTACCGCGCCTGTCGCACCGTTCAGTGCGCGGGCGAAAAAGCGACTGCCGAGCCAGCGCCCCGCGCTGCCGACCATGAACACGATGGCGATCTGCCACAGGTTGGCGATGACGAAGTGCACCCCAGCAAGCCACAGCGACTTGAGCAGCGCAGGGTCTGTCGGTGCGATGAACTGCGGCAGAAAGGCCATGTAGAAGACCACCGTCTTGGGGTTGAGCACATTGGAGAGCAGCCCCTCGCGCAGCGGCCGCCATACCGGCACGGCCTGGCGCCCACCCTGTACGGCCCCCAGCGGCAAAGCATTGCCGCGCTGGGCGGCCAGCAGACCATTGATGCCTAGCCATATCAGGTAGGCCGCCCCCGCCAGCTTGAGCGCGCTGAATGCCCAGGCCGATTGCAGCAGGATCAGCGAGATGCCCAGCGCCGAGATCGTGGCATGTACGAACAGGCCGCAGCAGATCGCCAGGCTGGTGAGCACGCCATCACGTACTCCTCCGCGGGCGGTATTGCGAATAACCAGCAACGTGTCGACTCCCGGGCTCATCGACAGCAGCGTGATGGCAATCAGGAAGGGCCAGAATTGTGCGTCCAGCATACAGGTGACTCCAGTACTGGGTGGATGACGAGGCACAGTGGCCAGGCATGGGCTCCGCCCAGTGGAGGCCTGGTTCGTGCCATTGTGGCACGAAGCACGGCCAAGGTAAGGCAACGGAATCTCTGGACGCTTGGAATTTTTCTATCTACAGTGGATTGAGCGGATGGCATGGTGGGAGTGGGAACTCACTGCAGATTGCAACCTGCTTCACCGGATGCTCCGCTGCGTTGGCCTGGAAGTGGAAAGTCGTCCGTAGTATGTCGAGTTTTTCGATACACCCGAAGCGCACTTTTCGTCTCTTGCCCACGCACTTCGGGCCCCGGTATTGCCGAGTGCCCAGCACGATCAATCAGTAAGTAAGGAAAATCGACAATGGCAACTGGCACTGTCAAGTGGTTCAACGATACCAAGGGCTACGGCTTCATCTCTCCGGACGACGGCGGTGATGACCTGTTCGCGCATTTCTCCGAGATTCAGGCTGAAGGCTTCAAGACCCTGCAGGACGGTCAGAAGGTTACCTTCGACGTGACCCAGGGCAAGAAAGGCCTTCAGGCCTCCAACATCCGGGTTTCCAACTGAGGCAACGCTTCGGCTCGGAAGACTTGGTGTCTGGCCTGGCAACATAAACGGGCCAGCTAGTCAGACGAAAGGCCCACCTTCAAGGTGGGCCTTTTTCATGGGTTGGTATTACTCATTCTCGCTCTCGAGCTGCGATGAGCCGCGCCTCGGATCGCTCTGCTCCGCTTCACGGAATTGTTCATCGAGCTGACGCTGGGCCTCCTCGAAGCGGCGTTCGGTCTCTTCGAGCCAGGCATCGACATCGGACTGAGTGACCTCACCGGTTCGTTCCGCCTCTCGTTCAATGTCCGAGGTCGTACCAGCCTCACCATCTTCCATCGGCTCGAGCGACGGCTCGAAATCGGCGCCTCCCTCCATTGGCTCCAGAACAGGCGAGTCCCTCTCCACTTCTTCGAATTGCTGGTCGATCTGACGCTGCGCTTCTTCGAAACGTCGCTCGGTATCTTCGAGAATGGCATCGATATCGGAGCGGGTGGGCTCACCGGGCAGTGCGCCGCCCTCCTCCAACGTATCGACAGGTGATTCACCCAGGGTGTCGGTATCGGCTTCGATCTCCTCGCCTGGCTCGAGCGTCGTTTCCTCCTCCGGCACGCCAGGCAGCGATTCATCGGCAGTATCGGCCTCCTCTTCCGCCGCCGGAGGTGGCGTGGTGGGCTCTTCATCGTTCGCCTCTAGCCCGGGTTCGGCTTCCGTGACAGGCGCGTCGGCCTCGGTCGGAGCGGCAGCCTCCTCGTCACTTTCTCCGCAGCCCGCCAACCCCAGTGCAAGGGTCAGCGCTAAGGCGGCAGGGATCCAGGGTGTCTTGGCCATCGGCTTTCTCCCATCCATATGAGACCAGCAAAAGGGCTCTATTCCAGCAGAGCCCGACGGTCGCTGCAAGCCGCCGGGCAAGTCTCTTTCCCTTGGACAGCGAAGGCGGAAAACGATCCCGCTCCGGCCCCAGAGGTATTGACAGAACAGCCTCTCAATCCGTGGCGCTCATCGGCAAGGGGCAGTCGAGCGCCCAGGCCACGGCTCGCAGCAGCTCGGCTTCCTGCGGATGGACACGACCGTCATGGGCCACGCAGCGTGCCATGGCATCGAGTAGCCTGGGGCGCTCCGCTTCGGCCAGCTGACGACAATGGTTCAGGGCCTCATCGAGATCCCGGCGCAGCCGGCCGAGGAGCGAAGGCCGCGGACAGGCCCAGCGTATCGGCCGCCTGGCGAAATGCCGCTGCGGCCATCGTTTCGTCGCGGCTCCCCGCAAGCGCCAGGCTCGACAGTAGACAGGCGACCGCACCCTCGACCTGTGCCAGATGCCGATGCCCACGCCGTGGCACGACGCCTTCGCTACCGCTGATGACCAGGCGGTGCAAAGCCCACTGCAGGGCACCAGGGTCGTCTTCGGCCGCCATCAGCCGCTCGAGACAGTCGCGAAAACGGGCATACTGGGCGACCGACAGTTGCTGCAACATGGGCAGGCAGAGTTCGATCAGCGCCAGCCGCTGACCCGGCCGGACCGCGGCAAGAGGCTCGGCGAGACGATCCAGCTCCACCAGTACTTCCGGCACGGCGGCATCGACCAGGGCCTCGCGCTGCCGCGCCCGGCTGCTCGGCTCGGCGCCCATGAGGATGCCGTACACGACTGCACGCGCCGCGTAGGGATCGTGAGCGGCCTCGAGCAATATGGGATCGATGCCAGCCAATACCCGCCGGGCCTGCTGTAGATCCTCGTCATTCGGCTCACCGACCCGCCGCGCCACGCTCATCGCCAACAACGGGGCCATGCCAGCGGCTGGCGCGGCAGCCCGAGTCTGATCCGCAGGCTCTTCGAGGCCGGCTGCAGCTGCGGCAACGGGCTCGGGTTCGCGTTCGACACTCGGCTCAGGCAGGTGGCCATCCCATGCGGGATCGAGGCGGCGAATGCGAGTGGCAAGCGGCGGATGGGTAGCGGTAAGGCCGCGCAGGCCCGGCAGGCCTCGGCTGAAGTAGAGATGGCTGAATTCCTCGGCACGGCTGGCATGCAGTTCAGAGCCATGGGCATGGGCCGCGACGCGCTTCAGCGCATCTGCCAACCCCGCCGGATTGCGGGTGTACTGCACCGCGCTGGCATCGGCCAAAAATTCACGCTGGCGGCTTACCGCCGCCTTGATCAGGTTGCCACACACGGTGCCGACGAAGCCCACCAGCATCAGCGCCAGGCCAGCTCCCAGCAGCACGACCTGGCCATTGTTCTGGCGCGACCCACGCGTCATGCGCCGCGCCGCCGTGCCCCGCAGCAGCATGCGCCCCACGAGTCCGATCACCAGAATGCCATAGAGCAGCGCGATCAAGCGCATGTTGAGCCGCATGTCGCCATGCAGCACATGGCTGAACTCATGGGCGATCACCCCCTGCAGCTCATCCCGCGTCAGGCAGCGAATCGCCCCGCGAGTCACACCAATCGCGGCGTCCTGCGGCGTATGGCCGGCAGCAAAGGCGTTGATGCCGGGCTCGTCGAGCAAGTAGGTCGACGGCACCGGCAGCCCCGAGGCAATGGCCATCTCCTCCACCACGTTGAGCAGCCTGCGCTCGTCGGGATCGCGTGTGGCGGCGTTGATCACTCGGCCGCCTAACGCCTCGGCCACCGCCGATCCGCCGGAGCGCAGCTGCAGATGCCGCGCCAGGCTGCCCGCCCCGACCACCAGCAGCACGCCAAAGGCGACACCGCCAAGCAGCAACGGATCGAGCGCACGGGCCAGCGGATCGCCCCCGGGCTGGCCGCCGTCGATCAGCACCATGGCAAGCGCAATCACCGCAACGGCGGCAGCAATCATTCCAACCACTGCCACGATCAGCAGCACGACCAACCAAAGGCTGAGGCGTCTTGCGCGCTCCTGGGCACCGAAGAAATCCATTGCCGCGTGCCGTTAGAAGTTGATGCGCGGCGCCGCCTGAATTTCGGCGCTGTCGTCGAATTCCAGCAACGCCGCATCCTCACGATGGCCCAGCGGCCCTGCCAGCAACACCGGCGGAAAGCTCTGCTTGTAGGTGTTGTACTGCATGACCGCATCGTTGAAGGCCTGGCGAGCGAATGCCACGCGGTTCTCTGTGCTGGTGAGCGTCTCGGAGAGCTGGCGCATGTTGTCCGAGGCCTTCAGATCGGGGTAGGCCTCCATCACTACGTTCAACCGCCCCAAGGCAGCCCCGAGTGCCCCCTCGGCACCTGCCAGCTCGGCCATGGCGCCAGGCTCGCCCGGTCGGGCGGCTGCCGCCTGCAAACCGGCCAGGGCAGCATTACGCGCTTCGGTCACGGCGGTGAGCGTATCGCGTTCGTGGGCCATATAGGACTTGGCGGTCTCGACCAGGTTGGGGATCAGGTCGTAGCGGCGCTTGAGCTGCACCTCGATCTGGGCAAAGGCGTTCTGGTAGCGATTCCGGAGTGCCACCAGGCGGTTGTAGATGCTGGCCCCGTAGATCACCAACAGCGCCACTACCACCAGTACGACGATCAGTGTCACGTTCATTCGCTCTCTCCCTTTCGCTGCCATCGACCCACGCTTGATGTGAGTCAATGCCGGAGCCTGCATTAGCGCCTGCTCAACGTCATAGGCCGATGGTATAGTGTGGCGGCCGCCCGGGCCAGCCAACCCGACAGTCATGCCTGTGCTCTCCGCGGTACGTCTTGCCCAACCGATCATTGCCAGGGAGTCGGTCTTGGTAGCGCAACTCAGGGATTTCCTACACGCACTGACCCATGCTCTACGCAACCTGTTACCCATCATCATCGTAGTGGTGGCGTTTCAGGCACTGCTGCTGCGCGAGTGGCCGGAGGGCGGGTTGGGCATGGCAACGGGGCTGCTGGTTGTCGCCGTTGGCGTCGCCCTGTTCCTGCAGGGACTCGAGTTGAGCATCTTTCCGGTGGGCAAGCGGCTCGCCAATCAGTTTGCCCGCCGCGGCTCCATGCCATTGTTGATGCTGTTCGGATTCGCCATCGGCTTTTCCGCCGTGGTGGCGGAACCGGCACTGATCGCCGTGGCCGAACAGGCCGCCATGATCAGCGAAGGGCGCATCGACGCCTTCACCCTGCGCCTGATCGTAGCAAGCTCGGTAGGGCTGGTGATGGCAATGGGCGTATTCCGCGTGATTCTCGGCCACCCCCTGCACTGGTACATGATCGTCGGCTACGTGATGGTGGTGCTGGTGACTTTCTTCGCCCCGAGGAGATCGTGGGGCTGGCCTACGACTCCGGCGGTGTGACCACCAATATCGTGACCGTGCCGCTGATCGCTGCACTGGGTATCGGCCTTGCCGCCTCGATCCGTGGGCGCAATCCGCTCACCGACGGCTTTGGCCTGGTAGCGCTGGCGGTGATGGTGCCGATGATCAGCGTGCAGCTCTACGGCATCCTGGTCTATGCCGACCCGGGTACCCTGGCCGGCGGTGCCGAGCTGATGCTCACCGAGAGCGACGCCGAGCCTCCCGCCGGCTGGGTGACGATGATTCTCGATCTGTTCGGCATGCTGCGCGACGTGCTGCCGATCATTCTGGTGATTCTCTTCTTTCAGTACGCCGTGCTGCGCCACCCTCTGGCCAGCCCACTCAAGGTTGGTGTGGGCTTCGCCCTGGTGATCGTGGGCCTGTATGCCTTCGTGGTGGGCCTCAAGCTCGGCTTGTTCCCGATCGGTCAGAGCATGGCCGCCCAGTTGATCGGCTTCGATACTTGGTTGTGGGTCTACCTGTTCGCCTTCTGCATCGGCTTTGCCACCACCATGGCCGAACCGGCACTGATCGCCGTGGGTCAGCAGGCTGAGGAAGCCGCCGCCGGTAAGATCCAGGGCAACGTCATTCGCCTGTTGGTCGCCCTGGGGTAGCCATCGGCATCACCATCGGCGTGCACCGCATCATCGTCGGCGATTCCATCCACCATTACATCATCGGCGGCTACCTGCTGGTGATACTGCTCACCGCTTTGGCGCCACGCTACATCGTGGCACTGGCTTTCGATCTCGGCGGCGTCACCACATCCGAGGTGACGGTGCCACTGGTCACCGCGCTGGGGATCGGCCTGGCCAGCCAGATCGAGGGGCGCAACGTGCTGATCGACGGCTTCGGGCTGATCGCCTTCGCCTCGATCTTTCCTATCGTGACTGTGATGAGCTATGCCATTCTGATGGAAAGGATGGCACCGCCGGGAGGCAAGACGAGATGAAGTTTTCGCTGTTGGTCGCCATCGTGCCGGAAGATCTCGAGCAGGAGTGCATCGACGCCGCGACCGAGGCCGGGGCAGTCGGCATGACACTGATGACCGGCCGTGGCATTGGTGGCGAACGCAAGAAGACTTTTTTTGGGCTGACCTACGAGGGCAGCCAGAGCATCATGCTGCTGACGCTGGAGAAGAGTCTCTCGCTGAGAGTACTCAAGGCGATACGCCAGGTGCTCAACCCGACAGGCGAGGACTCGCGGGGGCTGGTGATGACGTTGCCGGTGGAGCACTTGGGTGGCATCGACATGGCGCAGGTCAAGCGCTTCGAAGAACGACTCAGACAAGATGTTTGAACGAGTGGATTGACGGAGAGAACCAGATGCTGGTCAAGGACATCATGAACCGCGACGTGGTGACAGTTTCGCCTTTTGCCACCTTGCGCGACGCGCTGAGCCTGATGAAGCGCCACAACCTCAAGAGTCTGGTGGTGGAGCAGCAGGATCCACATGACGCCTGGGGGCTGATCACCTACACCAATATCCTCAAGACCATCGTCGCGGAAAACGGCGACATCGACCTGATCAACGTCTACGACGTCTGCGCCAAACCCGCCATCGGCGTAGGTGAGTCGCTCGATGTACGCCATGTGGCCAGCCTAATGACCGACAGCGTGGTCAAGCGGGTGCTGGTGCTCGACGACAACAAGCTACTGGGTCTGGTCACCATGGATGATATCGTAGGCACCGTTCTCGACATGATCGAGTAAGCCAACCGGACCCGCTTATGCAAGATTTCTTTTCCTGGCTGGGCCAGACCCTGGGCGAGATCATTCGCTTCGTGGTCGACCTGCTGATTCTGTTCTTCTACAACCTGGGGGCTTCCGCCCGGGGCTTTTTCGATGGCCTGGCCAACGCACTGGGCATACCCCCCACGCTGATCAGCCTGGCGGTGCTGCTGCTCGGCCTGTGGCTACTCTATCTCGCCCTGCGCGCCCTGCTGCGCCGACGCATCATCGCCACCCTGATCTGGGCGGTGCTGGGGTGGTGGTGCTGAGCTGGCTGATCTATTGATTGGGCGGAGGCTTTGCTGCTGCGCTCAGGCACTTGATGATAAAAGCTGGCCGCCGGCGGTGCCGATACGTCGGACTGTCGCTCTCCTCATGTAGCAGGCTACATTCCGGGAGCTGCGCTCCGGCGGCGACCAGCCTCTCATCGCTCGCGACGCAAATCACTCTCGCCCAATTGCCTGCACATTAAGCAAGGGCTTTTTCGATCACCTCATACACATTGGGCGAGAGCTTCTCGGCACGGATGCGTTCGAGTTCGCCCTTCATCAGTTCCTGACGCGATTCGTCGAAGCGCTGCCAGCGGGTGAGCGGCGTGACCAGGCGCGCGGCGATCTCGGGGTTGAGCCGGTTGAGTTCGATCACCACGTCGGTCAACAGCCGGTAGCCCTCCCCGTCGGCACGATGGAAATTGATCCGGTTCTGGTTGGCGAAGGCGCCAACCAGAGCACGTACCTTGTTGGGGTTCTTCAGCGAGAAGGCCGGATGCGCCATCAGGTGCTTGACCCGCTCCAGCGCATCCGGCTGAGGCCGGGTGACCTGAATGGTGAACCACTGATCCATTACCAGCGAGTCGTGAGCCCACTTCTCACCGAAGGCACGCAGGGCCGGCGCCGCCAGGTCGTCGCGGCTGCTATGGGTAAGCAGCGTAAGCGCATGACGTACGTCGGTCATGTTATGGTCGGCCTCGAACTGCCGGCGAGCGATGTCAATGCCCTGCTCGTCCTCGATCGCCATCAGGTAGGAGAGCGCCACGTTCTTCAAGCTGCGCCGGGAGATCTGCTCGGGCTCCGGCGCGTAGGGTGCATCGCTCACGTTCTCCTCGTAGACGCGCAGGAAGCCATCACGCAGCGTCGCCGCCAGCGACTGCTTGACGAAGTTGCGCGCCGCGTGGATCGCCTCGACGTCGACCAGCGGCTGCTGCTCGGCGATATAGGCCTCGCTCGGCAGCGTCAGCATCTCGGCTAGCACCGCCTTGTCGTCGCTGCCGCGCTCGAGCAGAGCGCGGAACGCCTCGACCACGCGCGGGTCCATGACCTTCTCGACGCCATTGCGATGGGCGGCGATCAGGTCGTCCAGCGCCAGCATCGCCAGGCGCTGGCCGGCGTCCCAGCGATTGAAGCCATCCGAATCGTTGGCCAGCAGGAAGGCCAGATCCTCGCGACTATAAGGGAAGCGCAGTTGAACCGGTGCCGAGAAGCCGCGCAATAGCGAGGGTACCGGCGCTTCAGGCACGTCGGTGAAGACGAAGGTCTGCTCCGCCTCGCGCAGGTGGATCACGCCATCGCCGCCGAGCGACTCCCCTTCCAGCGTCAGGGCAAGGTCGCGCCCCGTCTTGGTGCCCACCAACCCCATGCGAATGGGAATGTGCAGCGGGCTTTTCTCGGGCTGGCCGGGAGTCGCCGGCGTACGCTGGCGCAAGGTCAGGTGATACGCCGTGTTGGCGTAGTCGTACTCGCCGTAGGCATCGATCTCTGGCGTGCCGGCCTGGAAGTACCACAGCATGAACTGGGAGAGGTCCTGGCCTGAGGCTTCTGCCATGCAGTCGACGAAGTCCTCGATGGTCACCGCCTGGCCGTCGAAACGCTCGAAGTAGAGGTCGCTGCCGCGGCGGAAGGCCTCCCAGCCCACCAGGTTGCTCAGCATGCGTACCACTTCGGCACCCTTCTCGTAGATGGTCAGAGTGTAGAAGTTGCCGATCTCGATGTAGTGGTCGGGGCGCACCGGATGGGCGGTGGGGCCGGCATCCTCGGCGAACTGGGCGGTGCGGAAAAAGGCAACGTCCTCGATGCGCTTTACCGCCGCCGAATTGACGTCGGCGGAGAAGCACTGATCGCGAAAGACGGTAAACCCCTCCTTCAGCGACAGCTGGAACCAGTCGCGGCAGGTGACGCGGTTGCCCGACCAGTTGTGGAAATACTCATGGGCGACGATTCCCTCGACCCGCTGGAAGGTGGCATCGGTAGCGGTGTGCGGATGGGTCAGCACCGCCGCAGAGTTGAAGATGTTGAGCCCCTTGTTCTCCATCGCGCCCATATTGAAGTCGTTGACCGCCACGATCATGAACAGGTCGAGGTCATACTCGCGGCCGTAAGTCTCTTCATCCCACTGCATGGCACGCTTGAGCGAGGCCATGGCGTGGTCGGTCTTGCCCAGGTTCTCCTCCTCGACCCAGATCTGCAGCGTGACCTCGCGTCCACTCATGGTGACGAAGCGATCCTCCACCTTTTGCAGGTCACCGCCTACCAGGGCGAACAGGTAGCTGGGCTTGGGAAAGGGGTCGTTCCAGGTGACGAAGTGGCGCCCCCCGGGCAGCTCGCCCCGCTCTACCGGGTTGCCGTTGGAAAGCAGCACCGGCAGGCTCGCCCGATCGCCGATCACCGTGGTGGAAAAGGTCGCCATCACGTCCGGACGATCGGGGTAGTAGGTGATGCGGCGGAATCCTTCGGCCTCGCACTGGGTGCAGTACATGCCGTTGGAGAGATAGAGCCCTTCCAGTGCCGTGTTCTCCTGGGGCGCGATCTCCACCTCGGTATCCAGGCGGAACCGACCGGGCGGGTTGTGCACGGTCAATCCGGTATCGCTCAGTGTGTATTCGTCGTCGGCCAGTACCTGGCCATCGATGGCGATACGCTTGAGTATCAGTTGCTCGCCATCGAGCTGCAGTGGCGCGTCGCCTCCGCTCTGCGGGTGGCGCTCAATTTGCAGGCTCGCCTTGACGCTGGTAGCGGCGGGGTCCAGTTCGAAGGTCAGCTCGACATGAGACACACGATAGGCGGGCGGCCGGTAGTCGTGGCGATGGGTCGGCTTGGGTTCAGACATCGGGAATGGCTCCTGTCCATGGTCGACGCCCATTGTACGGTTGCCGGCTCCCCAACCTCAAAGGCGCTTGCCCTCAACGCCGGATCAGGCGCACCGCTGTGCTGCCGGGCTCTGGCCGCGTCACGATCCACAACCCCAGCAAGGCCAGACCAGACACCAACAGTAGCTTCAGCCATACCACGCTGAGCGTCACCAGCAGCACCAGGATCGAGAAGGCCAGCATCAGGCCGGCAATCCATTTGGCATGGCGGGGTATGGCGCGCTCCCCTCCCAAGCCACCACGGTGGGGCCAAAACGTGGATGCTCACGTATCCACGAGGCAAAACGCGGCGAGCCACGGGAGGCCGCCCATACCGCCAGCAGCATGAAGCAGGTCGTCGGCATCAATGGCACGAAGACGCCTACCACGCCGAGCGCGAAACTGGCCCAGGCCAAGGCGATATAAAGGGCTCGACGAAGCGAATGCATGCATGAAGCTCCAGATTCGGCATCTTTGCTGCTGCTTCCATTGAAGCCCATCTCCCTCTGGCAGGCCAATCGGCTAAGGCTATGGACCTCTTCGTAAAAAAATCACTGCGTAAAAAGAAAGCCCGCCCGAAGGCGAGCTGACAGACCCAAGCCACTTTTACTGAATGGGAATCTCGCGGCGATTCGCTTTCACCTCGCCACTGCGCGGCACCCTTATCTTGAGTATGCCGTGATCGAAGGATGCCTTGATCTCCTCGGTCTGCGCATCGGCGGGTAGGTCCAGCACCCTGCGGAAGTTGCCATAAGAGCGTTCGATACGCTGGTAGCGATCCTCCTGGGTACTGCTCTCCTGGCGTTTCTCGCCTTCGATGACCAGGCGGCTGTCGTCCAGGGTGAGCTTGATGTCCTTCTCTTCCACGCCAGGCACTTCGACGCTGATCATGTATTCGTCATCGCGCTCGGCGATGTCGAGCTGCGGCCTCAACAAGCTCGGCATCTCCCCGAAGCGGCTCTCTAGGAAAGGCATGCCGAATTGACGCATGACGTCGTTCATCCAGCGATCGAGTTCCTGATGCAAGCCGACGAACGGTGTCAGCTCACTCTGCCTGGGCTCCACGGGAACCGGTACTCCGGCATCGCCGCGCTCGCTCCTGAACCAATTCCAGGGAGAGAGTTTGTGCAATTTCATACGCCACCTCCTGTTCGTGACAAGCCAATGTGACGCATCGGGCAGGCCTCACCGGCACTGCACTAGCACGAAGAGAATTGGTGGCGCCCAGCTGCTTTTCAAGGGGAGTTCGGACATCCCTTGCGCCAGGTCAAGTTTACCATCGACCACGACTGGCCGATGGCAAGCGCGGCGTATCAGTCGCGGAAATTGTCGAACTGAAGGGCCAGGTCGGGACCGCCCTCGCCGCGCAGCATGGCGATGACCTCCTGCAGATCGTCGCGCTTCTTGCCGGTGACGCGCACCTTCTCGCCCTGGATCTGAGCCTGGACCTTGAGCTTGCTGTCCTTGATACGCTTGACGATGTCCTTGGCTTCCGTCTGCTCGAGCCCCTGCTTGAGCTTGACCTCTTGACGGGCTCTGACACCGGAGAGCTCGGGCTCCTGCACGTCCATGCAGCGGGCATCGATGCCGCGAGCGATGAGCCGGTTGCGCAGCACGTCGAGCATCTGCTTGAGCTGGAAGTCGACCTCGGCTTCCAGCAGCACCGTATCGCCATTCAGTTCGAAGCTTGCCTTGACGCCCTTGAAATCGAAGCGCCCCTGAATCTCACGGTTGGCCTGATCGACGGCGTTGCTGGCTTCATGCTTGTCATATTCGGAAACGATATCGAAAGAAGGCATGGCGATGTCTCTGTTTGCCCAAACATGCCGGAAGTTTACCAGTCCCTCTCGATCCCTGCGCGCCTAGCGGGCTGTCAGTTCAGTCCGACAGCCCGCTCTTCCGTTGCAACGACAAGAGGCTTGCTCATCTGCCAGCCGGCACAGCCATCCTCGTAGTAATCCTCGAGCCAGCGTTCGAGGCGAAAGCCCATGCGCCGGTAGAGCCCCAGGGCAGCACGGTTATCTACCCGGACCTCCAGGCCCAGCGCGGTGCAATCGTAACGGACGGCGACCCGCTCCAGGGCTTCGAGCAGTTGGCGCCCCAACCCGCTGCCGCGCGCTTGCGGATGCACGCAGAACGAATAGAGCCGGGCGCGGCGGCTGCCACGCCGGAACAACAGGGTGCCGTATCCCACCAGTCTCTCCCCGTCATCGGCGACGAGAGTCTCGGCATGAGCGCGATTCAACAGGTGCCACAGCTGTCGACGACTGAAGCGATCGCCGCTGAAGGCCACCTGCTCCAGGCGATAAAGTGCGCCCAGATCCTGCGGATGGGCCTGGCGCAGGGTGACGTTCATGAAATTCTCCGGGACTGGCTGCAGCGATGTGGCAACAGGGCGATGACCATACGGACGACGACTGGGCCGTCAGTCATGAAATCATTTCACCTGTCGAAGCGCTTGTCGACTGCAAGATGCAACGGCATGCTGGCCGCATCCAGCGGCGTCATGCCGCCTCTTACACTCGAACGGAACTCGCCCATGTGCCCTTTGCGAATCGTCATCGATCGGCAGGAAGACTGGCAGCCCTACTACCCTTCCGAAGACCTGATCAGCGCAGATGATTTCCTGGCCCTGGATCGGCGTCATCGCGCGGCCGCCGACCAAGATCGCAGCACCCACGTGATCAACCTGTGCGGCGAACTCGATTACCTGGGTACCGGCTACTATGTTTCGCTGCTCGCCCAGGCCCGCGGTCAACGTGTGCTGCCGAGCGTCGAAACGCTCAACGAGCTATCGCGCAAGGTCCTGGTCGATCTGCAGTTGGATACGCTGGCACCGCTGCTTGGCGAGCTGGCACGCCAGGGACGCCTGGCCGGCGACAGCGTGACGCTGCGCGTGTTGTTCGGCGAGTGTCGAGAACCCGAACTTGCCCGGTTGGCGCGCAAGCTCTTCGAACGCCTGCCGTGCCCCCTGCTGGAGGCACGCCTGGTGCGGCGCCACGACCTGTGGCGGCTGGCCCGACTCAAGCCAATCCACCTTCGTGACCTCAACGCCGAGGAACAGGATCTCTTCGCCTCCGCCCTCAATCGCCACTCGCGCAAGGTATGGCGCACACCCAAGGCGCGCCGTCGCTATCGCTTCGACCTGGCCATTCTGATCGACCCCAAGGAGGCCATGCCACCGAGCAACAAGAGCGCGCTCAAGGCCTTCATCCGTGCTGGGCGCAAGCTAGGCATCGATGTCTCGCTGATCACTCGACGCGATGCAGGGCGGCTGGCCGAGTTCGATGGACTCTTCATCCGCGAGACCACGGCGTTGGACCATCACACCTATCGCATGGCCCGCTTGGCCGAGCACGAAGGGTTGGTGGTGATCGATGCGCCACGCGACATCCTGCGTTGCACCAACAAGGTCTACCTGCATGCGCTGCTGCGCGCCCGCGGCGTGCCGGCGCCGGAAGGCGTACTGCTCAAGCGCCGCGACCGGCGCCCGCTCGGCGAGCGAATCGCCGGCCTGAGCTTCCCTCTGGTATTGAAGATTCCCGACGGCTCCTTCTCTCGCGGCGTGGTCAAGGTCGAATCGCTGGAGCAGCTAGAGCGCGAGGCCCGGCGCCTGTTCGAGGACTCCGCTCTGCTGCTGCTGCAGGAGTGGCTGCCGACCGAGTACGACTGGCGTATCGGCGTTCTGGATGGGCAGGTGCTGTTCGCCAGTCGCTACTACATGGCTCGCGGACATTGGCAGATCTATGACCATTCAGGCGCACGGGTGAAGAGCGGCGGCTTCACTACCCACGACCCCGCCGAGGTGCCACCAGCCGTCATTCGGGCGGCACTCAAGGCTACCCGCCTGATCGGCAACGGGCTCTATGGCGTGGATCTCAAACAGACAAAGGATCGCGTCGTCGTCATCGAGGTGAACGACAACCCCAATGTCGACGCCGGCATCGAGGACAGCGTGCTCGGGCGCCAGCTCTACGAGCGCATCATGGAGGTCTTTTTGACTCGTATGGAAGCGCGGGTCGCGGCCAGGACGGAAGGTGCCCGCTAAACCAATCACACCCACACTCACCCACCAAAACAAATCAATTCAGCAATTTACTTCTTGGTGAACTATTCTTGTCGCCATTAAGAGACAGCGCAACTCCTTGATCTGAAAGGCTCAGAAAACTTCGGGCCTGATATGTCTCTTATTGGCGACATAATAACGCCACAGCGAACTACAATAATCCCTTCATTCCTCTCCAACTCACTGACTGGAAAGAGACTTTTCCAGTTGGCGTGGATGTTGCGTACCGTATGGCACGTTAACGAAACCAACTGGCCCTACTCGCCACCGGCGTCGGTTACCACCGGCGCGGTGGCGTTGATTGGATGAACAGGGCCCAATCAGCAAGGAGCGACGACGACCATGAAGATCACCATCTTCGGATCTGGCTATGTGGGACTGGTAACCGGCGCTTGTCTGGCCGATGTCGGCCATCGGGTCATGTGCGTGGACGTCGATGAGGCGAAGGTAGCTCGCCTCAACGCTGGCGAAGTGCCCATCTACGAGCCTGGCCTGGAGCAATTGATCGCAAAGAACAAGGCCGCCGGCCGCATCGAGTTCACCACCGACGCCGCCAAGGCGGTCGACTTCGGCCTGCTCCAGTTCATCGCCGTGGGCACGCCATCCGACGAGGATGGCAGCGCCGACCTCAAGTATGTGCTCAAGGTTGCCGAGACCATCGGTCAGCACATGCACGACTACAAGATCGTCGTCGATAAATCCACCGTACCGGTGGGAACCGCCAGCAAGGTGGAACGTACCGTTGCCGCCGAATTGGAAAAGCGTGGTCTGGACCTGGAGTTCGATGTCTGCTCGAACCCCGAATTCCTCAAGGAAGGGGCCGCTATCGAGGATTTTTCGCGCGGTTCGCGCATCGTCGTCGGCACCGACTCGGAGCGCGTCAGGAAAGCCATGCTGGAGTGCTACGGGCCCTACAACCGCCAGCGAGACAAGATGATGTTCATGGGCGTACGCAGCGCCGAGCTGACCAAGTACGCCGCCAACGCCATGCTGGCGACCAAGATCAGCTTCATCAATGAAGTCGCCAATCTGGCCGAGCGTCTCGGAGCCGATGTCGAGGAGGTGCGCCATGGCATCGGCTCCGACCCGCGTATCGGCTACAGCTTCATCTACCCCGGTTGCGGCTATGGCGGTTCCTGCTTCCCCAAGGACGTCAAGGCTCTGGCCCATACCGCCGAGGAGATCGGGCACCCCGCCGAGATGATCAAGGCAGTGGAGCGAGTCAATGCCCGGCAGAAGAACAAGCTGTTCGAGAAGCTCTGCCAGGCCTTCGACGGCCAGCTCGCGGGCAAGACCATCGCCATCTGGGGACTTGCCTTCAAGCCCAACACCGACGACATGCGCGAGGCACCCAGCCGCGCCTTGATGGAAGCGCTGTGGGAGGCCGGGGCGCGAGTTCAGGCCTACGACCCGGAGGCTTCGGACGAGTGCCGCCGCATCTACGGCGAGCGCGATGATCTGGTGCTGGCCGAGCAGCGTGACGACGCCCTGGAAGGCGCCCATGCGCTGGTCATCTGCACCGAGTGGAAGGCCTTCCGCACCATCGACTTCCCCGAACTCTACGAAAAGCTCGAGGAGCCGGTGCTGGTCGACGGCCGCAATCTGTTCCAACCCGATACCGTCAAGGCCGCCGGGCTCGCCTACTACGGTATCGGACGAGGTGACTCCGTGCGGCCCGTACTGGCCTGAGGAGTGACCATGTCCGCTACTCCCCGAGACCATACCACGGCCAGCCGGATCACCGAGCTGACGACGTTCCTGCTCGGCCTGTCGCTGCTGATCGTCATCATCAGCGAGCTGCCGGCGGATGTGTTTTCCCCCGAGTCGCAGAGTTTCTTCTTCGTCATCGGGGCGATTGCCATGTGGCGCTACTCATGGTGGGCCGTGCAGGCGGCGCGCTCGACCTGGTACAACCGGATGATCTTCCCGCGCCTGCGAGCGGAGGCCGATGCGGCGGGCGAGCTGGAGCGGCCACCGGAGCTATTCGTGCTCTGCACCTCCTTCCGCATCGAGGCCAGGGTCAACTTCCAAGTCTATGACGCTCTGATCCGGGAAGCGCGCGACTATGGCGTGCCGACGACCATCTTCGCCTCCGTCTCGGACCGTACCGACGTGGACGTCATCACTCATGTGATGGACGAGCACGGCTGGCCGCGGAACGTCGAAGTCCGCTACATGTTCCAGAAGGGGGACGGCAAGCGCTCGGCCATGGCCGAGGTGCTGCGTGCGATCTCCCGGCGCCTGCCGGCGCCGGGAGCGCTGCTGATCTCGATGGATGGGGATATCCGGCTGGAGCCAGGCACCCTTTCGCGCTCGCTCTCCTTCTTCCAGGCCCAGGACGATCTCGGTGCGCTGACCACCAACAATCGGGCCGAGGTGACCGGCAACGATGCCACCTGCGAGTGGTATGACCTGCGCTACGCACAGCGGCACCTGATGATGAGCTCGATGTCGGTATCGCGTCGCCTGCTGGTGCTGACAGGACGCTACAGCGTGTTCCGCGCCGACCTGGCAACGCAGCCGGACTTCATCGAGCTGATCGAGAACGATCATGTCGAGCACTGGCGCTTCGGCAACTTCAAGTTCCTCTCGGGCGACGACAAGTCCTCCTGGTACTGGTTGCTGAAGAACGGCTGGCGCATGCTCTACATTCCCGATGTCTTCGTGACCGGATTCGAGGAGCTGCCCGACCGACGGCGCTTCTTCGCCTCGACCACCGACCTGATGCGCCGCTGGTACGGCAACATGCTGCGTACCAGCAACCGCGCCATCTCCCTGGGGCCACGGCCGATGGGCGTATTCACCTGGTGGAGCCTGATCGATCAGCGCCTCTCGATGTGGACGACCCTGGTCGGCCCCACGGTAGTCACGCTAGTGTCGCTGTTCGTGCGGCCCTCCTTCTTCTTCGCCTACGTGTTGTGGATTCTCTTCACTCGCGGTATCGCGACCTCGATTCTGGCCTGGCAACGCGGACGCTTCAGCCTGCTGTGGATCCCGCTGATCTACTACAACCAGGTCTGGGGCGCGATGCTGAAGACCTACGTCAGCTTCCGCTTCAACCGCCAGAAGTGGTCGCGCCAGGGCATCTCGGCAGGCGAACCGAACGACCCTGTCGCCGCGCGCCGGCAGCGCCGCATGGGCCATGTGCTGCATGGCTTCGCCTACGGCGTGCTGCTGTTCGTGCTGATTCTCTCGACCGGTGTCATGACCCCTCCGGACCGGGTATCGCTGCACATCGCCCGCGACCAGACCTGGGAGCGCAATCAGCAGCCCGAGCGGCTTGACCGCTGGCTCGGCGCAACTCTCGTCGACAACACCCGCGACGCGGTGCAACTCCCCTCGGGACACTTCCGGCTGGGCGGCGAGCTGATCGAGACCCTGCAGCGGAACACCCTGGCCGAAAGCAAGCAAATCGAGGGCAACCTAGGAACCACGATCCTCGCTATTTCTCCGGCCATGGCGGAACTGATGCAAGGACCGAGTGGCGAGCCCATCCAGGATGCCGTCCAGTGCACCGTGGATGCCAACTGCCAGCTGGCTCTCGACGAACATAACCTGACCCTTGTCAACGTACGACTCAGGGTCGAGCCCGAAGCCCCCGCCAACGTGGCAGCGGCTCATCCCTGAATGCAAGGAGCGACCAACGGATGGCTGATCATTTTTCCCACGACGACCCCAAGCGGCATGAGCCTACCCTGGGAGAAGCGCGTTCAAGGCGACGGCCCGCCTCTTCTGCCGAGCCTGACAACGCGGACCATGACAGCGTGCGCCTGACCCGGGGCGACCGACTCCAGCATGAGCGTCGCGACGAACGGGGCTACATACGCGTTACGCTCCCGTTTCGTGTCGATCTCGACGACAGCGACATTGAGCTGAACGGCAATGATGTCTCGCTGGGAGGCTTTTCCGCCCAGAGTTCGCATAGATTCGAACCCGGCGATCGCATCTCGGCCTCACTGTTGATGATGGCGGGCGCCACCGAGCTGATCGTTCCGCTGAAGGCCGAGTGCCTGCGCACCACCCGCGCGGCGAGCGGCAATGGCTACGACATCAGCTTCGAGATCACCGAGATCGAGCCGCAGCATCGCGAGCTGCTGCGCCAGATCATCCGCAGCGCGCTGAGCGGCCGCTCGCCCAATGTCGAAGGGTTGATCGGTGGCGAGGATCCGCAGACGCCGCGCAAGCGTCAGGCGACCAAGCCGCTGCCGCCCGCGCGTCCGCCCAAGCCGATGGGACGCTATATCCTGCTGTTCGTCGCCATCGGCCTGCTGGTGCTGGTAGGGGCGGCTACCGCTTACCGCAACTTCATGCTGATCGAGCCGAGCTTCGCCGCCGTGACGGCGCCGCGTATCGACATCCGGGCGCCCGGCCCCGGGATTCTCGGCGAGCACGACCTAACGGCCGGTGATCGGGTCGAGCGCGATCAGTTGCTGACCAACGTGGTCAACAGCGAGCTGGAATCGGACCTGATCCTTGCCGAGGCGGCGATCGACTACAACAACCGCCTGCTCGAGAACCTCCGCGAGCACCTCGAAGGCGGTATGCAGGAGGTCAGCCTAGCCAACTCGGCACAACCCGCCAGCGGCGACACCATGACCTTCGAGTCGGTCTCGCCCGAGATTGCCCAGGCCCGGATCGAGCAGTTCGAGACAGTACGCGACTACGAGAGTTCACGCATTGCCGCGCTCGAGGCGCGCATGGCAAGCAACGACATCTACAGTCCCTGCGACTGCCTGGTGGCCTGGGCGCTGAGCAGCGCCGATGGGGTCTACATCAACGAAAGCGAGCGGATCATGACCCTGATTCGCACTGACGAGGACGATGTGCTGGTCGAGGCATTGGTGCACATGAACGACATCAGCCGCATCGAACCCAACCAGCAGGCCTACGTGACATTGGCCAACGCCAACCAGCCGATCCGCGCCCGGGTGCGCAACGTTGCGCTCGACGTTGAACGCCAGCCGCGTGCCGGCTTCCCCAGTTGGGTGCGCCAGCAGCAGAACGTGGCCAGCGTACTGCTGGTACCCGAGGAGCCGCTGCCCGCAGAGAGCGTCGGCCAACCCGTGGACGTACGCTTCACCGAAGCTCCACTGCTGGGTGCCGCCTCGGAGCGGATCTGGCAGGGCGTACGCTCGGTCATCCAGTTCGGCGACGACATTTATCGCGCCGCCACGGAGGACAATGATGAAGTTACCGATGAAGGCTAATGCTGCCCGCATACCGTTCGGCAATTGCCGATTGCTGCTATTGAGTGGCCTGATGATGTTGCCGGTATCTGCCGCCCATGCCGACGAGGCCGAGAATGCCCTCGTCGGCATTCCCCAGGAGGAAGCCTGTTCGCAGCGTTACGTGCAGGCCGAGACGCCCCGTCCGCAGCACGCTGCGAACGGCCATGCCGCCATTCGGCAGAACTTCCATACCAGTCGCCACTGGGGCACCGAGGAGAACGTGGAGCGCCTAGGCGCCGCGCAGACCGGCATCGGCGAACCCGGACTGCGCGTGCATTACCCCGCCGGCACCTCTTCGCCGGGAGACGAACCCCGTGGCGGTGCCGGATTTTATAGCGATCCACCATCGCTGCGCGGCGCTGATCGGGCCTGTCTCAGCTACATGGTGCGCTTCCCGGCGGACTTCGACTTCGTTCGCGGTGGCAAGCTGCCGGGACTCTACGGCGGCGAAGCCCCATCGGGGGGCGAGGACGTCGACGGCACGAGCGGCTTCTCCATGCGCCTGATGTGGCGTGAAGAGGGGGAAGGCGAGCTCTATCCCTATGTCGTCGGCTTCGAGGGTGATTCGGTGGGCCGCGGCTTCTGGCACTTCCCGGTTGGCCGCTGGGTCACCGTCGAACAGGAGATCGTGCTCAACGATCCCGACCTCGACAATGGCATCGCCCGTCTCTGGGTCGATGGCCGGCCGGTGCTGGAGCAGCAGAACGTGGTATTCCGCACCACGCCGGAGATCACCATCAATGGCCTGATGTTTTCCACGTTCTTCGGCGGTACCGGCGAAGGTTGGCGCACGCCACGCGATCAGTACGTGGACTTCGCCGCCTTCCGTTTCTATACGCCGCAGCCTTGATCAATTTGCATTCGAGCGCCAATGGAGCGACGCCGATCATGCCCCTTGCCGTAGTAAAAGGATTTATCGTACGACTGCCCATGATGCTCGCCTGCGTTTTGCTGGCAGGCGTCACCGCGACGGCCGACGACACCCTCTCGCGAGAGGAGCGCATGGAGCTCGACCTCTCGGAGTATCGTGTCACTGACACGGACGCCAGCTACTTCGATGTGGAAGCGCGCATGGAGTTGCTGCGCGAGACCCAGAATCCCATTCTGTTGCAATTGAAGGACGAGCTGTCACTAGGCCCCAGTTGCCAGCAGAAGCTCAACTTCACTCCCATCACCACACGAGGCGGGATCCCCGGTTTCTATCCCAACCCGGAGGAGTGGGAGTTGGCCACAGAGCCTCTGTTCGCCTTCGAAGATAGTGTGTCGGTGCTGGCCGGGGCCTTCGTCGCCAGCAGCGACACCTTCTATGCCGATTGCTTGGTGCGCTTTCTGCACGGCTGGGCCGAAGCCAAGGCGCTGACCACTTTCGTCTTTGACCCCAGGAGCCCCAAGCCTGGTTCGCCTCCGAATCGATGCTGTTCGCCGCGGCCATGGCCTACTCCATCGTGCGCCCCCATGTGGATGGCCTCGAGGAGGAGCGCGCCGAAGTCGAGCAGTGGCTGCATGGCCTCGCCCTACAACATTCAGCATTCCCCGGCGAGCCGGAAGAGAGCTGCTGCAATAACCACTTCTACCGGCGTGCACTCTACGCCACCATGATCGGCGTGCTGGTAGAGGACGACGACCTGTTTCGCTTCGGCGTCAGCGCCGTTTACTCGGCACTACACGACATGACCGAGAACGGCGCCCTGCCGCTGGAAGTCGGACGCGGCCGGCGTGCAACGCACTACCAGAACTATGCGCTGAATTATCTGATTACCAACATGCAGATCATTCATCGCCAAGGCTACGACATCTTCGATCTGGAATACGAAGGCAACGACATTCACGAGGGCATCGATTTCCTCTTCCAGATTCTCGACAACCCGGCGGCGCTGGGCGACTACGCGCCGCAGGAACAATTTACTGGCTTCCTGCGGGATCCCCAGTATTTCACCTGGATGGATATCTACCTCACCCACTTCGATCATCCGCAGGTAGCCGATTTCGTCACCCGGGTGCGCCCCACCTACAACCGCAGCGCCGGAGGCTTCATTACGCTCTATTTCATGGACCCCGAGGCCCAGCAACATATCTATCTCGACGAGGAGCGCCGGAGTACCGAGGCCTTCCGCGGCCTGGGCAATTGAAGACGAAAGGACTTCCCGGAACCACATAGAAAAGAGGGGACAACATGGAACGCTTGACGAACGGGACTCGACGCCTCCCCTCGCTGCGACTGACCGCGGCGATCACCTTATCGGCATGGTTGGCCGGCTGTGCAGTGACCTCGGACGAACCGCCGAGTGGCGAGCATGCACGGGCCGTTCCCGAGCAGTATGCCGCCTGGTTCGCCGGCGGTCTTGAGGCCGACATCGACTCGTCGGACTGGAGCCGCATCAATCGCGCCCAGGAGCTCATTGATGAGGGGCGCTACAACGAAGCCATCGACTACCTGCAGCCGCTGGTCAATCGCGATGTGCCGCCTGCCTACTACGAAATGGCCAAGCTCTACGACCAGGGCCTGGGCATCGAGGAAAACCCCGCCGAAGCGGCGCGTCTCTATGGCCTTGCCATCGAGCGGCCCTCCTCCGTGCGCGGCCACGCCTCGCTCAACCTCGCCCGGCTCTATCTCGAGGGCCGTGGCGTAGAGCGTAACGACGTGCTGGCCTACCATCTGCTCTGGCAAGCCAAGGAGGCCGACCTCGAGCGCACCGCCGAAGTGCTGCTCGCCGACCTGCTAGCCGAAGGCGGTGAAGGAGTCGAGGCCGACCCGGACTTGGCCCGCCAGCTCTATGAGCAGGCGGCTGCCCAAGGTCAACAGCAAGCCCTGCAAGCCCTGGCCGAGGCGCATGCGCCCGGCGGCTGGCTCGAGGAAGATCCGGCCCAGGCCATGGATTATGCCCAGCGGCACGCCGAGGTGCTCCAGCAGCAAGCCAGTGCAGGCGACGTCAATGCCATGCTTCAGTTGGCCTCGCTCTATTCGGCTGACGGCCTGCTGGGCGATCAACCCAGCCAGCGCATTCATTGGTTGCAGCAGGCAGCCCAGGCCGGCGACCTGGATGCCCTGGCGGGGCAGGACGCGACATGATCGAGGTCGGCGAATACCGGCAGGGTATCGAGCTGCTGGCGGATGCCGCCCGCCAAGGGCATGTCGATGCCATGACCTACCTTGGCCAGGCACTGCTCGAACCCGAGTCCGGCCAGCCGCAACCAGTACAAGCCGAGCGCTGGCTGCGTGAGGCGATCAACGCCGGCTCGGTCGATGCCCAGGTGATCCTCGGCCGCGCCCTGGTCGAAGGCCAGGGTGGTCTCAACGACTTGCCACGTGGCATGGGCTTGCTCGAGCAAGCCGCCGAGCACGACCACCCCCTGGCGCTGGCGCAGCTGGGCTCGCTCTATCTGGACGACGAGCGAATCGCCGGCCAGCCCTATATTGCCGTCGACTATCTCGAGCGTAGCCATGAACTCGGCCACCCTTGGGCAACACAGCAGCTGGGGGCAGCCTATCTCGAGGGGCGTGGCGTGCCGCAGGATCCCGCCCGGGGCGAGGAACTGCTGCGGCAGGCCGCCGAGCACGGGCAGTCGGGCGCGATGCGGTTGCTCGGCGAAGCCTACCTGGACGAGGAGAACCCCAACTTCCAGCCCAGCCGTGGCGAGGAACTGCTGCGTCAAGCCGCACAGGCTGGCGATACCACGGCCATGACCCAACTTGGCGAGGCCTACCTGGAAGGGCCGCTGCGGGAGGACCCCACCCAAGGCATCCAACTGCTGACCCAGGCCGCCCAGCAGGGCGACGCCTATGCCATGGTGGTCCTGGGCCGCGCCTATCGCAACGGCAACGGCGTGGAGCGCGACCTGAACGAGGCCAACCGCTGGCTGACGCTAGCCCAGCAGGCGGGGCACGAGTCCGCGGACGATGCGCTCACCTACGTACAGCGCGACCTGGGCGCCCAAGGCAATATCGAGGCGCTCGTCGCCGCTGCCGAGGATGGCCATCCCGGCGCCATGGCCGATCTTGGCCGCGCCTTCCTCGATGGCGAAGGCGTTCAGCGCGACCAGCAGCAAGCCGAATACTGGCTGGACCGAGCTCACCAGGCGGGTCATGCCGGCGCCGCGGCAAGCCTTGGCCGGATGTATATGGACCGGGGCGACAGCGAGCGCGGCATCGACTATCTGGAAGCCGCCGTGGCACGCGGACACGCCGGCGCCCGCAGCGACCTGGGCGAAGCCTACCTGACCGGTGACCACGTGGAGCTTGATACCGAGCGTGGCATCGAGTTGCTGACGGCAGCGGCGGAATCCGGGGCAACCCATGCGGCCTTTGTGCTGGGCGAGGCTTACCAGCACGGCAACGGCGTGGAACAAGACGCCGAGCAGGCCGAACGCTGGTACCGCCAGGCTAGCGATGCCGGCGCCGACTATGCGCGTGCCGCCCTGGGGCTCGCCCTGATCCGCGGCGAAGGCGCCATCGACCAGGATGTCGAGCAGGGTCATGAGCTGCTGCTCGATGCCGCCGAACAGGGACATCCAGGCGCCCAGGCCTCACTCGGACGCGAATATCTGCGTGGCGAGAACATCGAGGCCGACCCGGAGCGCGGGGCGGACTACCTCTACCAGGCGGCTAGCCAGGGGCATAGCAGCGCGCGTCTCGCCCTGGCCGAAGCCTACCTTTCATCCCGCGGCCTGGAGCAGGCCAACCAGCAGCAGGCCCTGCTGTGGCTGGATGATGTCTTCGAGAGCGAGGGCCAGCTCGCCATCGAAACCCTGCGTCAACTGCTTACCGATGAAGAGGCCATTGCCGCCGCCAGTGAGGTGGAGGTAGAGGCAGAAGAGTAAGTCCTCGCTCGCCCCACAGGCCCAACCCGTGGGGCGAGTCGCTTCGACCCGATGAGGCAAGCATGAGACAGCTAACGCCGTGGAAAGCACGCGCCGCTCCATGGCTGCTGGCCATGGCGAGCCTGGGTTCAGCGCTCGTGTCCGCACATGGAAATGATGACGTGGCCCAACCCAGGTTGGCCCCCTGCTCGGAGCGCTATTCCCTCGTAGCCAACCTGCAGCCAGCGCACTGGCTACAAACAGGCAAGGATGCCATCCGCCAGGACTTCTCCTCGACCCGGGACTGGGGCACCGAGGAGAACGTTCTTTTGCTCGATCCTTTGAGCAGCGGCCTGGCGGAGCCCGCACTGCGCGTTCTCTATCCCAAGGACAGCTCCTCGCCGAGCGATGCCGATAAGACCGAAGTGCCGCGAGGCGGTCTGGGCTTCTATACCGAGGAAGCGCGCTTGCAGGGCGCCGATCGGGTGTGTCTACACTACCGGTTACGGTTCGAAGCGAACTTTGACTTTGTCAAAGGAGGTAAACTCCCCGGACTCTACGCAGGCGAAGCGCCCAGCGGGGCGAGGAGGCCACCGGCAAGAACGGCTACTCGCTAAGACTGATGTGGCGCGAAGATGGCCAAGGTGAACTCTACGCCTACCTGGTCGGACGTGAAGGCGAGTCCATCGGTCGAGGCTCCTGGTACTTCCCCTCGGGCCGCTGGGTCAGCGTCGAGCAGGAAGTGATCCTCAACACGCCCGGCGAGGAGGACGGCATCGTGCGCTTGTGGATCGACGGCTGGCCCGTGCTCGAGCAGCGCGGCCTCGTCTATCGCACCACCGAGGAGGTCGGTGTCGATGGCGTGATGTTCTCCACCTTCTTTGGCGGCACCGGCGAAGAGTGGCGAACGCCGCGCGACCAGCATGTCGATTTCGCCGACTTCCGCCTGTTCGCCCCGAGCCGAAGGAGCGGCTGACAAGAGGATTCGCAGTCGCAGCGCTATCAATGCAGGAGGCAGATACGCTATGACGCAACCAGGACAAGATCCAAGACACTGCTACCTACGCCAGTTGAGCTGCACGGCGGCGTGCCTGACCCTGGCACTGGGAAGCATTGCCCAGACTAAAGCCCTGACGCTGGAGGAGCGCGAGCAGCTCGACCTCTCCGCGTACGAGGTTGTCGACCCCGACGCATCCTACTTCAACGTTGAGGAACGCATGGAGGTGCTGCACGAAACGGACAATAGCCTGTTGATGCAGCACCGGGAGGAACTGGCCAAGTATGCGCCAAGCTGCCGGCAGCGATTGGAAATTCCGACCATTACCGAGAAAATGCGCATCCCGGGGTTCTACCCACCCCGATGACTGGAAGCTCGCCACCGAGCCACTGTTCAAATTCGAGGATACCGTCTCGGAGCTGGCCGGCGCCTACGTGGCCAGTGGCAACGTGTACTACGCCGAATGCCTGGTCAAGTTCCTGGACCGGTGGGCTCAGGATGACGCCCTACTCGACTTTCACTATCACTGGGAGCAACCGCAAGCCTGGTTCTCGCTGGAATCGATGATCTTCGCCGCCGGCATGGCCTATTCCGTTGCCCGACCGTTCGTCGAGGGCATGCAGGAGGAACGGGCCCGGGTCGAGGAGTGGCTCAATGAGCTTGCCAGTGTACACATGGAGATCGAAGGGGCTGATAGCAGCTGCTGCAACAACCACTTCTACCGTCGGGCGCTCTACGCCGCCATGGTCGGCGTGCTGACCGAGGACGATGCCATGTTCCGCTTCGGTGTCAGCGCCATCTACTCCGCGCTTCACGACATGACCGAAGAGGGAGCCTTTCCGCTCGAGATGGAGCGTGGCAGGCGGGCCACCCACTACCAGAACTATGCCCTACTCTACTTGGTTCCGATCATGGAGATCGTCGCGCGCCAGGGATACGATATCTATGAATACGAGGTGGACGGCGGCACCATGCACGATGCGGTGGATTTCGCCATGGACATCCTCGAAGATCCCTCGCAGCTCGGCGACCTGGCGCCGCGGGAGCAGTACACGGGTTTTCTCAAGGACAACCAGTACTTCGCCTGGATGGAGATGTACCGGGCTCGCTTCGGCGAATCCCGCTTCGACGACTTCCTGGCCTCGATGCGCCCCATCTACAACCGCGGGGCGGGCGGCTACGCGACGCTCTACTTCATGGATCCCGAAGCCCAGCAGCATATTCGCCACAACGAAGAGGAGCGCCAGACACGGGCCTTCGAAGGACTGTCCAACTGACGCATGAACGACGAGGCCGGCTTGCGCCGGCCTCGTCGGGTGATGCGGTGGGCACGCTCAGGTAGCGCGCCTCAACCCTCGAACGGGTTGCGCAGCACGATGGTCTCGTTGCGGTCGGGGCCGGTCGAGACGATGTCGATCGAAGTGCCCACTTTCTCCTCGAGGAAGCTGATATAGGAGCGCGCATTGGCCGGCAGGTCCTCGATGCGCTTGGCGCCCAGGGTCGACTCGCTCCAACCCGGCAGATCCTCGTAGACCGGCTCGACCGCTTCGTAACCCTCCGAATCGACCGGATTCTCCATCACCTCGCCATCCTTGCTGCGATAACCCACGCAGACACGGATATTCTCCAGCCCGTCGAGTACGTCGAGCTTGGTCAGGCACAGTCCGGATACCGAGTTGATCTGCACCGCATGGCGCAGGGCCACGGCATCGAACCAGCCACAGCGGCGGGGTCGACCGGTAGTGGCACCGAACTCGTGGCCGCGCTCGGCCAGGTGACGGCCATGCTCGTCGAACAGCTCGGTGGGGAACGGGCCGGAGCCGACACGGGTGGTGTAGGCCTTGGTGATGCCCAGCACGTAGTCGAGGTAGAGCGGTCCGACGCCGGAGCCGGTGGCGGTGCCGCCGGCGGTGGTGTTGGAGCTGGTGACGAACGGATAGGTACCGTGATCGATGTCCAGCAGAGAGCCCTGGGCCCCCTCGAACAGAATGTTCTCGCCGGCGCGGCGCAGTTCGTGTACCAGGGTAACGGTATCGCAGACCATCGGCCGCAGCTCCTCGGCCATGGCCATGGCGCTGTCCAGCACTTCCTGGAAGTCGACCGCCTTCTCGCCGTGGTAGTTGACCAGCACGAAGTTGTGATAGTCCAGCACCTCACCAAGCTTGGAGGCGAAGCGCTCGCGATGCAGCATGTCGCCCAGGCGCAGGCCACGACGCGCCACCTTGTCCTCGTAGGCCGGGCCGATGCCGCGGCCGGTGGTGCCGATCTTGGCCACGCCACGGGCCTTCTCGCGGGCCAGGTCGAGGCGCACGTGGTACGGCAGGATCAATGGACAGGCCGGCGAGAGACGCAGTCGCTCGCGCACCGGCACGCCCTTCTCCTCGAGTTCGCGGATCTCCTTGATCAGCGCCTCGGGAGACAGCACCACACCGTTGCCGATGATGCAGGTCTTGCCCTGACGCAGGATGCCGGAGGGAATCAGGTGCAGCACGGTCTTCTCGCCGTCGATGACCAGCGTATGCCCGGCGTTGTGCCCGCCCTGGAAACGTACCACCGCCGCAGCGGATTCGGTCAGCAGGTCGACCACCTTGCCCTTGCCTTCGTCACCCCACTGTGTGCCCAGTACGACTACGTTCTTGCCCATTGTGTCTCGTCTCTCGTGTCAGCGCCGCGTATGTGCGCGTCGATCATCCGGCCCGCGGGCCGCGCTCGTCTTCCGGCCCGCTTGCCGGTATCGTCCAAACTAGGCCTCGGCCGCCACGCCGACTTTTCAAACAGAGCCTAGAGTGCCTCCGCTTGCCAGCGGCCATCGACCATTACCAGTTGCTGGCTGCAGCGATGCGCCTCGGGGGGCGTCTGCTGGCCCGGCAGCGCCTGCACTACCCGGTGCCCGCTGTCGCGCAGCGATGCAATCGCCTCCGCCACGCCCTCGCCGGAGGCCGGCGCCCAGATGCCGTCGCAGGCCGGCTCGCTCTGCACCAGCGTGGCAAGCAGCTTCAGGTCCATCGAAAAGCCCGTGGCGGGACGCGCACGGCCGAAGGCTCGTCCCGTATCGTCATAGCGTCCGCCCTTGGCCAGGGCCTGGCCGTAGCCCGGCACGAAGGCCGCAAACATCATTCCAGTGTGGTACTGATAACCACGTAGCTCGGCCAGATCGAAATAGAGCGCCACTTCGGGGTGCTCACTGGCCACGCCACGGTGCAGCGCGCCGAGCTGCGCCAAGGCCTCGCCTACCGCAGCGGGAGCGCCGGCAAGCGCTTCGCGCGCGCTATCCAACACCTCGGGGCCACCGTTCAGGCGGCCCAGCGCACGGAACATTTCCGCCAGGGCAGGATCGGCCACGTTGGCCTCGACCTGCTGGGCCAAGGCCCCCGGCGACTTGAGTTCCAGCGCTTCGAACAGCGCCCGCTCCTGGTCGCGATCCAACTCGGCTGCCTGTACCAGGCTACGATAGATGCCGATATGGCCCAACGCCAAATGCAGTTCACTGGCCCCGGCGGCCTCGAGGCTCAACAGTGCCAGGCGCAGGATCTCGAGGTCCGCTTCCAGGCCGGCATGGCCGAACAGTTCGACACCGACCTGGACCGGACTGCGCCCTCCCTGGTGCTGGTCGGCCTTGGCCCGCAGCACGTTGGTGCAATAGCACAGCCTGGCCGGCCCCTGGTGGTGCATGGAGTGGGCGTCCATGCGCGCCACCTGGGGTGTCACGTCAGCGCTCACCCCCATCAGGCGGCCGGTCAGTTGATCGGTCAGCTTGAAGGTCTGCAGATCCAGGTCGGTGCCGGTACCGGTCAATAGGGAGTCGAGGAACTCCACCGGCGGTGGCATTACCTGGTCGTAACCCCAGCGATAGTAGAGGTCGAGCAGCGTTCGCCGCAGCTCCTCCATACGGCTTGCCTGGGGCGGCAGCACCTCATCCATGCCGTCGGGCAACAGCCAGCGGTCAGCAATGGTCATGTCGTCAATCCTGCAAGGCGTTGGGGCGGGCAAAAAAGGATTCGATGGCAAAAAAGGCCCACAAAAAAACCGGGCCACGCCCGGTTGACGGATTCTATCACGTTTGGCGACGGGTTGAACCCCGCGATGCCGGGACAAGCCCAGCGACATGCCTGGAAAGCGACAGCCGCTGGGCCCGGTCCGGTGCCTCTTACTCGTCGCTGCCGTTCTGCACTGCCGGGCTGCGCAGATAGCGGAAGAAATCGCTGGTCGGGTCAAGCACCAGCATGTCCCGCTCACCGTCGAAGCTCTCACGATAGGCGTTGATACTGCGCCAGAAGGTGAAGAACTCCGGGTTCTGGCCGTATGCCTCTGAGAAGATCGCTGCTGCTTCGGCATCGCCCTCACCGCGCAGGGTCTCGGCCCGCTCAGTAGCCTGGGCCAGCAGCACCTGGCGGCGGCGGTCGGCATTGGCGCGGATGCGCTCGGCTTCCTCCTGGCCCTGGGCACGCCATTCACGTGCTTCACGCTCACGCTCGGAGCGCATACGGTCGAAGACCGCAGCAGAGACGTCCTCGGGCAGGTCGATACGCTTGACGCGGATGTCGAGGATCGACACCCCCAGCTCCTCGCGCATCAACGAGTCGAGTTCCTGGGTCGGGCGAATCATCAGGTCGTCGCGGCGCTCGGCGATGATCTGCTGCAGGTCCAGGCGGCCAAACTCGTTACGCAGGCTCTCATCGACCCGCGGCTGGATCAGGCGGATCGCCATCATCTCGTCGCCGGCGGTGGCCTCGTAGTAGCGGGTGGGGTTGATCACCTGCCACTTGACGTAGGAGTCCACGATGACCGCCTTCTGCTCGAGCGTCAGGTAGCGGCTGGTATCGGTATCCAGCGTCAGTACCCGGGTGTCGAACTTGCGAACCGTTTGAGTGATCGGCACCTTGAAGTGCAGGCCGGGCTGGATGTTCTCTTCGATGACCTCACCGAAGCGCAGCTTGACGGCACGCTCGGTCTCATCGACCACGTAGAGGCTATTGCTGGCAAGCCAGGCCACGGCAGCGAGGCCGCCCACGATGATCAAGGAACGGTTGTTCACCATTTAGCGGCCCTCCCTGCGGATACCACCGGTATTGCCACCCTGCGCCGAACTCGTCGTGCGCAGGCGCTCGAGCACGCGCGGATCGAGTTCGCCGCTTTCGCCACGAGCCGCCTCGCCGTTGCCTTCACCATCGCCACCCCTTCCGGGGCGCTGGTCGAGCGGCAGATACATCAGCGGTGCGTCCTCACGCACGTCGACCAGTACCTTCGGCGTACGCGCGAAGACATCGGCCATGGCATCGATGTAGAGACGCTCGCGCATGATCTCCGGTGCGTTGCGGTACTGGGCCAGCAGTGCGTTGAAGCGGTTGACCTGACCCTGGGCTTCGGCCACCACCGATTCGCGATAGCCCTGGCCTTGCTCGACCAGACGCTGCGCCTGGCCCTGAGCGGCCGGGATGATGGCGTTGGCGTAGGCCATGCCCTCGTTGATGGTCCGCTGGCGATCCTCGCGGGCGCGGATTACGTCATCGAAGGCATCGATAACGGGTGCCGGCGCCGAGGTCGACTCGATGTTGATGGTTTGCAGGCGAATGCCGGTGCCGTAGCTATCCAGATAGGTCTGCAGGCGGCTCGCCACCGAGCTACCGAGAATCTCACGACCGGAGGTCAGGATCTCGATCATGTCGGTACCGCCAACCACATGGCGCAACGCGGAATCCAGAGCATTCTCGATGGAGAGCTGGGGATTGCGCACGTTGAGCACGAAGTCACGCGGATTGTTGACCTGATACTGGGCCGAGATCTCGACCTCGACGATGTTCTCGTCGCGGGTCAGCATCGATTGGGTCTGGGTCAGCGAACGCACGCGAGTCACGTTGACCATGCGCACGTCGTCGATCAGCGGCGGATTCCAGTGCAAGCCTGGCCCTACCACCGTCTGGAACTCACCAAAACGCAGCACCACGCCACGCTCGGCCTGGTCGACCAGATAGAAGCCCATTGCCCCCCAGATACCCAGGGCGATGACCAGCAGCAGACCCGGCAAGGCGAACGTATTGCGCGGGCGACCGCCGCCCTTGCCGCCACGACCGCCACCGCCTTTGCCGCCACGACCGCCAAGCATGCTGTTGAGCTTGTCCTGGAACTTCTTCAGGGCCTCGTCAAGGTCGGGTGGCCCCTGGTTGCCCCCACGGTTGCCACCGCCGCCGCCGTTGCCACCGCGTCGGCCCCCGCCGCTCCAGGGGTCATGCTGGTTGCCACCACCCGGCTCATTCCAAGCCATACGTCGTCTCCACTCTGCGTTTCCTCCCGACCGCTCGCCTGTGCCTGTCTGCGACCGGGAAGTTCGGTTGCTGTCCTGTAGAACGCCCTTCGGCGCCCGGTGCCGTTAGTTGTTGGAGAATCAATCCTGTCGAGCCGAACGACCGCAGCCGTCACGCATCCCATACCGGTCGTTCGTGCAACTCGGGCGGAAGGTAATCCTCCGCCCGCTCTCCCAATCGGGCCATCAACTGCAGGAAATCGCGGCGTGGCAGGCGCACCTCGAGATGCACCTGGCCACCCTCTTCGTAACGTTCTTCGCGTACGGCGCCAAGCTCATGCAAGCCCGCCCTCAGGCGGCCCTGTTGCGGAGAAAGGAGCATGCCGAAGGCGATCACATCCTCCGCCAGGCATTCCGAGAGAGCCTGCTCGAGCAGTTCGAGTCCGCGCCCCTCACGGGCCGACAGCCAAACCACTTCGGGCCGGCCCTGCCCGTCGCGCTCGATGCGCGGCGCACTGTCGAGCAGGTCGATCTTGTTCATCACCTTGAGCATGGGCACGTCGAGCGCACCGATCTCGTCGAGCACCCCTTCGACCTGAGCTACGTTGAGCTCACGGTCGGGATCGGCGGCATCGATCACGTGCACCAGCAGCGAGGCTTCGGCCGCTTCCTGAAGAGTGGCCTGGAAGGCCTCTACCAGCTTGTGGGGCAGATGACGGATGAACCCCACGGTATCCGCCAGCACCACCGGACCGACATCGCCGATCTCCAACCGGCGCAGGGTCGGATCGAGCGTAGCGAACAACTGGTCGGCCGCATAGACCTTGGCAGAGGTCAGGGCATTGAATAGCGTCGACTTGCCGGCGTTGGTATAGCCGACCAACGAGACGCTGGGAATCTCTGCCCTGGCCCGAGCACGCCGGTTCTGGCTGCGCTGGCTACGCACCTTGTCGAGACGCTTGTGGATCGCCTTGATGCGTGCACGCAGCAGTCGCCGGTCGGTTTCCAACTGTGTCTCACCGGGGCCTCGCAGGCCGATACCGCCCTTCTGACGCTCCAAGTGAGTCCAGCCACGCACCAGGCGGGTAGACATGTACTCCAACTGGGCCAGTTCGACCTGCAGCTTGCCCTCGTGGGTACGCGCACGCTGGGCGAAGATATCGAGTATCAGCCCCGTGCGATCAAGTACCCGACACTTGAGCTCTCGTTCCAGGTTGCGTTCCTGAGAGGGGCTCAAGCCATGGTTGAAGATGACGAGTTCAGCGCCATGCACCTGCAGTGCCTCGCGCAGCTCTTCTACCTTGCCGCTACCGATGAAGGTGCGTGAATCGGGCCGATGCCGGCTGCCGCTGAGCAGCATGGCCGGCTCGGCGCCGGCGGAACGGACCAGTTCCAAGAACTCACCGGGATCTTCGCGCTCACGCTCGTCCTGGAAGTCGACATGAACCAGTACTGCCGTTTCGCCGGCATCGGGTCGTTCAAAAAACAATCAATACCTCACGCGTTGCTGTCCGGCTGGGCCGCGGGATCCTGCGGCGGCAGCCGCACGTTGCGCGAAGGCACCACAGTGGAGATGGCGTGCTTGTAGACCATCTGACTGACGGTGTTGCGCAGCAGAATCACGAACTGATCGAACGACTCGATCTGTCCCTGCAGCTTGATGCCGTTGACCAGGAAGATAGAAACCGGAATGCGCTCCTTGCGCAGGATGTTCAGGTACGGGTCTTGAAGGGACTGCCCTTTGGACATGTTACCTCTCCCTAAAACGTTCTCTTGAGGGGTGGAAGTTGTGTTCTTTCTCGGCTGGTCGCCCGGCCACTCGAAGCCAATATCTTACGCTAAGAGCCCGATTCACGCACGAAATTCAGGACTTCGCTCAGTGCATTTCGCCCCTGGCTATCGACCCAGTGTAGCTCCGGCCAGCTTCGCAGCCAGGTCAGTTGGCGCTTGGCCAACTGCCGGGTCGCCACCACGGTGCGCTGCCGCAACTGCTCCAGATCGCCCTGCCCGTCGAGATACTCCCAAGCCTGGCGGTAGCCCACGCTCTTCATCGACGGCAAGCCCGGATGCAAGTCGCCGCGCGCTCTCAACGCCTCGACCTCCCCAATGAAGCCGGCATCCAGCATGACCTCGAAGCGAGCCGCGATTCGCTCGTGCAGGATACGACGATCAAAGGGCGTGAATCCTATCGACAGCACATTCCATGGGAAGGTTTCAGGACGTTGCCGACGCCACAGTTCGGTAAGCGTCGTGCCGCTGGCCCGATAGACCTCCAACGCCCGCATCAGCCGCTGCGGATCGTTGGGATGAATGCGCCGGGCAGACTCGGGGTCGACCCGGGCGAGCTCAGCGTGCAGCCCCGTCAGGCCATGGCGTTCGGCCTCACAGGCCAGCTCGGCACGTATCGATGGATCGGCCGCCGGCAGATTGGCCACGCCCTCGAGCAGGCGCTTGGCATACATCATGGTGCCGCCAACCAGTAGTGGGATGCGTCCGGCTGCGGTAATTCGTCGCATCTCGCGATGAGCATCCTCGCGAAAATCCGCCGCCGAGTAGGGCTCGGCGGGATCGCGGATGTCGATCAGCCGATGCGGCGCACGGGCCAGCTCTTCGGCGGAGGGCTTGGCACTGCCGATGTCCATGCCGCGATAGACCATGGCCGAGTCCATGCTGATCAGCTCGCAGTCGAGCCGCTCATGCAGCGTGATGGCCAGATCGGTCTTGCCGGCGGCGGTAGGACCCATCAGCAGGATGGCGAGGGGGCGTCTTTCGGACATGGTAGGAACGTTCCTCACTGCCCCGCAGGAACAGCCGATCGAGCTGCTTGAGCGACATTTCAGTCCAGGTCGGCCTGCCATGGTTGCACTGGCCACTCCGCTCGGTGCGCTCCATGTCGCGCAGCAACACATTCATCTCGGCCGTGGTCAGGCGCCGATTGGCACGCACGCTGCCGTGACAAGCCATGGTCGCCAGCAGCTCATTGATATGAGCTTCCAGGCGGTCGGAGCGGCCATAGCGTTCCAGGTCGCCGAGCATATCGCGAATCAGCGGCTCGACGTCGGCATCGACCAGCAGCGTCGGTACCTGGCGCACCAGCAGGGTCTCGGGACCCGCCACGTCGAGTTCCACCCCCAACCGGGCGAAGGCCTCACGCTCGGCCTCGGCGGTCGCTACCTCGGCGTGACTGGCCGCCATCGACACCGGCACCAGCAGCGGCTGCGCCTCGAGCGCGCCGCCATGCACCTGAGCCTTCATGCGCTCGTAGACGATGCGCTCGTGAGCGGCGTGCATGTCGACGATGATCATGCCCTGCGCGGTCTGGGAAATAATGTAGATGCCGTGCAATTGGGCGATGGCAAAGCCCAGCGGCGGGATACCGCTGCCTTCCTCCGCGGCGGGCAGCGCCGGTGACTCCACCTTGGCCGGGAACGCCGCTGGTGGAGGTGGCGCCACGGCGCCAGCAATCTCGTCGCCGGCTGCTTGCGGTGTCAGCAGACGCTCTTCATGCTCGGGATGCAGCGCACGGTAGCCGCTCATGAAGGCGCGCACACGATCGGCCGTGACCCGCTCGGACGAGTCGCCGGACGGATGCAGGGCGATGGGCTGCTGCTGCCAGCGCGCCGCGGGCTCCCGCACTGCGCTGCTGTCGGGATTCTTCTCCTCGGCCATGTCGCCGGCTTGCGCTTCGCGCTCGGCCGGACGCGCCTCGGCCAGTGCACGATGCAGGCTGGAAAAGAGGAAGTCGTGCACCAGGCGGCCGTCGCGAAAGCGTACCTCGTGCTTGGTGGGATGAACGTTAACGTCCACCACCATGGGGTCGACCTCGAGATAGAGCACGAACACCGGATGCCGGCCATGGAACAATACGTCGCGGTAGGCCTGACGGATGGCATGCGCCACCAGCCGGTCGCGAACCACGCGACCGTTGACAAAAAAGTACTGCTGGTCGGCCTGGGCCCGGGAGTGGGTGGGCAAGCCTACCCAGCCCCATAGGCGCAGGCCGCCGACGGCAAGATCGAGATGCAGGGCATTGTCGAGGAAACCCTTGCCCAGCAGCGCCGCAATACGCCGCTCGCGGCGAGCCGGATCGTCGCCCGCCGGCAGCTGTTGCACTGTCTTCTGGTTGTGGCGCAGCACCCAGGCGATATCGAAGCGCGACAGCGCCAGGCGGCGAAAGGTCTCCTCCACGTGGCCATACTCGGTCTTCTCGGTACGCAGGAACTTGCGCCGAGCCGGCGTATTGAAGAACAAGTCGCGCACCGTGACCGAGGTGCCGCGAGGATGCGGCGCAGGACTGACGCGAGGCTCCATCTGGCGACCTTCGGCCACCACGCGCCAGCCGCTGCGCGGATCGTCGTCGACGTTGGCGACGAGTTCGAGGCGCGACACCGAGCTGATCGAGGCCAAGGCCTCGCCGCGGAAACCGAGGCTCGCCACGCCCTCCAGATCCTCCAGCGAAGCGATCTTGCTGGTGGCATGGCGTGACAGTGCCAGCGGCAGGTCGTCCTCGGCGATGCCGCTACCGTCGTCGCGCACGCGGATCAGCCGGGCGCCACCCGCCTCGAGCTCCACCTCGATACGAGTGCTGCCCGCATCGATGGCATTCTCGACCAGTTCCTTGACCACCGAGGCCGGCCGCTCCACCACCTCGCCGGCTGCGATCTGGTTGGCCAGACGGGGATCGAGGACGCGGATGCGGCGGGCTTCTTCGACGACTGTCATGAGCGGGGAATCCGTAGTACCTGTCCGACGCGGATCACGTCGCCATTGAGTTCATTGGCCTGCTTGAGCTGCGCCACCGGCACGCCATGTCTGGCGGCGATCTGCGACAGGGTGTCGCCCGGCTGGATACGGTACTCGTTGCCGGAGGGCGTGCGCTGGTTGTCGCGCTGCCAGGCAAGCAGGCTGGCTGGCGGCGGGTTGGTGCGGAAGTGAGAGCGTATTCCCGAGAAGATCGATTCCGCCAACCGCTGCTGATGGCCTGAGTCGCGCAGGCGACGCTCCTCGTCGGGGTTGGAGATGAACCCCGTCTCGATCAGCAGCGAGGGGATGTCGGGCGACTTCAAGACCATGAAGCCGGCCTGCTCCACCCGCGATTTGTGCAGGCGGTTGACCCGCCCCAACTGGTCGAGCACCTGCCCCCGATGGCCAGGGAATCGTTGAGGGTGGCGGTCATGGTCAGGTCGAGCAGCACGCCGCGCAGCACCTCGTCCTTGTCGTTGAGCGAGAGGTTGCCGTCCACGCCGCCGATCAGGTCGGCCTGGTTCTCGCTGGCCGCCAGCCACTGGGCGGTCTCCGACGTGGCACCACGCTGGGACAGGGCATAGACGGAGCTGCCGTTGGGGCGCGGGCTGTTGAAGGCATCGGCATGGATGGAGACGAAGAAGTCAGCCTTCTGCTCCCGGGCAATACGGGTACGCTGGCGCAGCCCGATATAATAATCACCATCACGGATCATCACCGCGCGGAAGCCTTCGGTATCGTCGACCAGGCGCTGCAGGCGACGGCTGATCTCCATCACCACGTCCTTCTCCCGGGTACCACTGGGGCCGATGGCGCCGGGGTCTTCGCCGCCATGGCCGGGATCGATGGCGATGATGATGTCGCGGCGCGGATGCGGTGCCGCCGGCTGCTGTGCCACCACCTCGGGATCGATGCGCGGTGCATCCGCCTCGGCGGCTCCGCTGCGATGCCGATTGGCGGCGATTTCCTGCTCGCGAATCATCGCCTCGATCGGATCGATGGGGTTCTGCACCGCGCTCTCGCCGGGATACTCCATGTCCACTACCAGGCGGTGGCCGTACTGGTCGTTGGGCGGCAGGGTGAAGTGACGCGGCTCAACCTCGCGCGAGAGCTCCAGCACCACCCGCAACCCGCCACCATCACGCGCGCCACTGCGCACGGCGGTGATGGCGCTGCCATCCAGATTGAGACTCGCCAGGTCGGTGTTGAGGCGACTCTGGTCGAGATCGATCACCAGGCGCCGCGGGCCGTCCAGGGTGAAGACGTTGGCTTCGGCGTGGGTGGAGAGGTCGAACACCAGGCGCGCATGGTCCGGCGCCGCCCACAGGCGAATGTTATCGACCTCGGCCGCCTGGGCAGGCAGGGTAAAACAGAGCAACAACAGCAATACCAGGCAGCTGCGCCAAAGGTCGGCCAGCTCACCGCTACGGAGCCTGGACAGGAAGCGGGATCTCATCACGGCGTTTCACGCTCTTCATTACTGATCATGTCGGCCATATCGGCATCCCGGGCCAGGGTATGCAGTACTGTTCGGCCATGCTCGGTATGTGCCTCGAGCAATGCCTCGCGACCGCTCTCGCACAGCGACAGGACGACGGCCACATCAGGTGGTGGCAGCCAGCCTTCGCCCCGGCTCGGCCATTCGACGATACACAGGGCGTCGGCGGCGAAGAGGTCCCGGCCACCGATGAACTCCAGCTCCTCCGGGTCGCCCAGGCGGTAGAGATCGAAGTGGTAGACCTGCCGCTCGCCGAGTTCGTAGGGCTCGACCAGCGTATAGGTCGGACTCTTGACCGCGCCGGCATGTCCCAGGGCGCGCAGGATGCCACGGGTCAAGGTGGTCTTGCCTGCCCCCAGCTCTCCTTCGAGATAAATGCGCCCTCGCCCCTCGAGAGCCTTGCCCAGGCGCTGCCCGAAGACGACCTGGCGTTCTTCGTCGACGAGTCGTATGCGCATCAATGGCCCCCTGCCAGCAAATGAAGCCCCGGCTCGAAACCGGGGTTGACAATGACTCGGGCATAGGATGCCAGATCGGCAGCCAGCAGGCCACGCTCGCCCGCGTCGCGCACCGCCATGTCCGCCGCCATGGCGTGCACCATGACACCCAGCCGGGCTGCCGTCTCGAGAGGCAGCCCCTGGGCCAGCAGCGCCCCGAGGATGCCCGACAGCACATCGCCCATACCGCCGGAAGCCATGCCCGGGTTGCCGTAGGGACACACCGCCATACCCGCCGGGCCCGCCACCAGGCTGCCGGCGCCCTTCAGCACGACCACGCCACCGCGGCTTTGCTGCAGTTCGCGTGCCGCCGCGGGCCGGTCGGCCTCCACCTCCGCCGCGCTGCAGCCCAGCAGCCGCCCGGCCTCACCGGGATGCGGCGTGAGGACCCAGTCGTCGCGCCGCAGCCCCGGGAAGCGCGCCGCCAGCAGATTGAGACCGTCGGCGTCCACCACCAGCGGCTTCGACTCGGCCAGTGCCGCCTGCAGCATGCCTTGCCCCCAGGCGCCCTGCCCCAATCCGGGGCCGACCACCAGCACATCGGCCTTGCTGGGAAGCTCGCCAAGCTCGGCGGCCCCGCGCAAGCCGTGCACCATCACCTCGGGCCGGTAGGTGAGGCAGGCCGTGACATGTTCCGGCGCCGTGGCCAGGCTGATCTTGCCGGCGCCCAGACGCGCCGCCGCCTCGCTGGCGAGCAGCGCTGCACCACCGAAGCCCGGCGCCCCACCCAGTACCAGCACGTGCCCCATGCCACCCTTGTGGGCATCGCGCGAGCGGGGCGGCAGCCACACCTCGAGCAAGACCTTGTCCAACAGCTCGGCGGCCGGCGCCAGATCGGCATGGCGCCGCGCATCGACGCCCAAGGCGCGAAAGTGGACCTCGCCGGTACGTGCGGGAGCGCGCCCGGTGTGGAGGCCGACCTTGTCGCCGATGAAGGTCACCGTACGTGTCGCACGTACCGCCACGCCGAGCTCCGCCCCGGTATCGGCGGCCAGTCCCGACGGGATGTCGATGGCCAGCACCGGCAGGCCGCTGGCATTGACGGCCTCGATGGCCTCGCGGAACTCGCCGCGCACGTCGCCGGTGAGGCCGGTACCGAGCATGGCGTCGACGATCACTTCGCCTGAAAACTCGATCCCCTTGCGCCATGGCTCGAGACCTACGCCTGCAGCGGTAGCCATTTCAGCTGCTCGCGCCGCATCGCCCTCGAGCGTCTTCGGCGGCTTCAGCGCAATGCGCTGCACCTCAACGCCCGCCACTGCCGCCAGCGCGGCCAGCACGTGGCCATCGCCGCCGTTGTTGCCACCGCCACACAGCACGCTGACGCGCTTCACCCCGGGCCAGCCCGCCCTGAGACTCTGCCAGGCCGCCGTGGCCGCCCGCTGCATCAGCGCGAAGCCTTCGATCCCGGCGGCGATGGTGCGCCGATCGAGTTCGCGGACCTGATCGGCACGGTACAGTGGGCGCAGCGCCACCTGTTCTTGATCGGAACGATTGCCAGACATCCGGTGTCTCCCTGCCAGCATTGCTTTATCATGGGAGTTTAAGCGTCACGTCGCCGACGCCAATCCCCTCGCTGTGTTTTTGCCCGGTTTTTTCTCGATCATGACTCTCCCCGTGACCCTGGACGACAACGCGCTGGTCGAGCTGGCCGCCACCATCAAGACCTGGGGCCGTGAGCTCGGCTTCCAGCAGGTGGGCATCGCCGACGTCGACCTGGCCGAGGACGAGCTGCATCTGCAGCGCTGGCTCGATGCCGGCTACCACGGTGAAATGGGCTTCATGGCCAAGCACGGCAACAAGCGCACTCGTCCCGAGGAGCTGGTACCCGGCACCCTGCGCATGATCAGCGTGCGCCTGGACTACCTGCCTGCCGAAGTCGAGAGCGCCAAGGTACTTGGCCAGCCGCAGACAGCCTATGTCTCACGCTATGCGGTAGGTCGCGACTACCACAAGCTGATGCGCAAGCGCCTGGCCACCCTGGCCAAGTGGATCGAGGAACGCATCGGCCCGTTTGGCTACCGTGCCTTCGTCGATTCGGCGCCGGTGATGGAGCGCGCCCTGGCGCGCAAGGCCGGGCTTGGCTGGGTGGGCAAGAACGCCATGCTGCTCAACCCTCGGGCCGGCTCGCTGTTCTTTCTCGGCGAACTCTACGTCGACCTGCCGCTGCCCGTCGATCCCCCCTTCGACAGCGAGCACTGCGGCAGCTGCAGCGCCTGCCGCACGGCCTGCCCCACCGGGGCCATCGTCGAGGACAAGGTGGTCGACTCCAGGGCCTGCATCTCCTACCTCACCATCGAACTGTTCGGCAGCATACCCGAGCGCTTTCGCGAGGCCATGGGCAACCGTGTGTTCGGCTGCGACGACTGCCAACTGGTCTGCCCTTTCACCCGCTTCACCCGCGCCACGGCGGAGGACGACTTCGCCCCGCGCCACGACCTGGATCGGGCCAGCCTGGTGTCGCTGTTCGCCTGGGGCGAGGAGGAGTTTCTCGACAAGACCGCCGGCAGCCCGATCCGCCGCATCGGCTACGAACGCTGGCTGCGCAACCTGGCGGTGGGGCTGGGCAACGCCCCTTGGAGCGAAAGCGTGGAAGCCGCCCTGCGCGCCCGCCTCGCCTATCCCTCCGACCTGGTGCGCGAGCATGTGCGCTGGGCACTCGAGCGACAGCGGGAGAAGCGTGACCGGCTGATCGCAAGCGTCTGACCGTGGTGGGCCGCGGCTTTACCGGCGACAGCTCTTCGAGGAGGCGCTGTGAACCCATCCCTGGGCGCTACCTTTTCCATCCCTGGAAAAGGACCTCCTCTTCGAGCTGTCCCCGGCGCCGCTCACCCTTGGTGGTGCCAGCCAAGGTCGCCCCTACTCCTCTTCGTCGCGCTCGCTGCCGGCCAACCGCAGGAACGTATTGCGATAGTGCGCCAGCTCGGCGAGCGACTCGCGGATGTCGTCCAGCGCCTGGTGGGTATTGCGCTTGCTGAAGCCGGCCAGCGCCCCCGGGTTCCAGCGCTTGGCCAGTTCCTTGACGGTGGAGACATCCAGGTTGCGATAGTGGAAGAAGGCCAGCAGCTCGCGCATCTCGCGCTCGAGGAAGCGCCGGTCCTGGTGCACGCTGTTGCCGCACATGGGCGAGGTGCCGGGCACCACGTATCGCTTCAGGAACTCGAGGGTCTGCCGCTCGGCCTCGGCGGTGTCGATACGGCTCTGCTTGACCCGCTCGACCAGGCCCGACTCGCCGTGGGTCTTCTGGTTCCACTCGTCCATGGCGGTGAGCAGGCTGTCGGGCTGGTGCACGGCGATCACCGGCCCTTCGGCGACGAGGTTGAGGTCATTGTCGGTGATCAAGGTGGCCACCTCGATGATGCGCTCGCGCTCGGGCTCGAGCCCGGTCATCTCGAGGTCGATCCACACCAGCAGATCTTCGCGCGGCGCAGGAGTGTTGGGCATGGGTCAGGCTCCAGGTTGAAGGGCGCGGCAGGACAGGCCGAGCCACGCTGGGTACAATGCCAGCATTGTAACGATCTTCGGGCGCCCATGAGCAAACGCAAGCTAAGTCGCCAGCAACGCTGGCGAATCGAGAAGATACAGGCCGAGCGGTCTCGGCGCGCCGAGCAGCGCGACGCCAAGGATTCGCACAAGCTCGCCGCGGGCGAATATGGGCCCGAACGACCGGGCCGGGTCATCGCCCATTATGGCCGCACGCTGGACGTACAGGGCGACGGCAGCGAGACCAGCGTTCGCTGCCACCTGCGCGCCAATCTCGAGGGGCTGGTCACCGGTGACCGGGTTATCTGGCGTGCGGCTCAGGATGCCGAGGGCAACGTGGTCGAGGGCGTAGTGGTAGCCCGCAGCGAGCGCCAGAACGTGCTGGAACGCCCCGACGCCCGTGGCCAGCTCAAGCCGGTGGCGGCCAACATCGACCAGATCCTGATCGTCTTTGCCGTGGAGCCGGCACCGCACCCCAACCTGATCGACCGCTACCTGGTCGCCGCCGAGGCCACCGGCATTGCCCCGGTACTAGTGCTCAACAAGATTGACCTGCTGCCCGAAAGCGGCGGCGAGCTGCGTGCGCTGCTGGCACGCTACGAGGCGCTCGGCTACCCGGTGGTGGCCACTACCACGGCCCGCGAAGCGGGGCTCGACGACTTGCTCGCTCGCCTGGCCGGGCGTACCTCGGTGTTCGTCGGCCAGAGCGGCGTGGGCAAGTCGTCACTGATCGATCGCCTGCTGCCCGAGGAGTCGCTGCGCATCGGCGAACTGTCGAAGGACTCACGCAAGGGCACCCACACCACCACCACGGCCCGCCTCTACCGCTTGCCCACCGCCGACGACGCCGAGCTGATCGACTCGCCAGGTATTCGGGAATTCGGCCTGATTCACCTGGATGAACAGCAGGTCGCTGAAGGCTTCATCGAGTTTCGCGACTTTCTGGGTCGCTGCCGCTTCCGCGACTGCCGCCATCGCCAGGAGCCGGGCTGCGCCCTGCTCGAAGCCGTGGAACGCGGCGATATCCACCCCGAGCGTTTTGCCAGCTACCGCCACATCGTCGATAGTCTCAGCGAGACCTGATTCGGCCCGAACGAGAACGAGGAGAGCACCATGAGTTCCGAAGAGAATCTGCTACCGCTGATCGTCGAGCCAGAACAGCTCGCCGCGCATCTGGAAGATCCGCAGCTATTGATCGTCGATGTGCCGCTCAAGACCGAAAGCTACCAGGAGGGGCACGTACCCGGCGCGGTCTTTCTCGACCATCGCCGCCTATTGCGCGGCGAGGGCCAGGTGCCCAACGAGGTACCGAGCCCGGAAGCGCTGTCGCAGCTGTTCTCGTCGCTCGGACTCACCCGCGATACCCACGTGGTGGCCTATGACGACGAGGGCGGCGGCTGGGCAGGGCGTTTGCTGTGGACCCTGGAACTGATCGGCCATACCCGCTACTCCTATCTCAACGGCGGCATTCACGCCTGGCGCCAGACCGGCCAGCCCGTTTCCCATGAGCCGACCTCGCCGACGCCCAGCAAGTACGAAGCCGAGATCCTGCATCCGCAAGTCGCCATCGATCGGCTGGAGCTACAGGAGCGTCTGGGCGAGAAGGGCTTTGCCATTTGGGATGCCCGTTCGCCAGCCGAGTATCGCGGCGAGAAAGGCGAGAACAAGCAGCTCGGCCACATCCCCGGTGCGGTCAACATGGAGTGGACCGAGGCCATGGACAAGGAACGTGCGCTGCGCATTCGCGACTACGCCGAACTGGTCACCGAACTCGAGGCGCTGGGGCTCACGCCGGATATGGAAGTGATCACTCACTGCCAGAGCCACCATCGCAGCGGCTTTACCTGGCTGGTGGGCAAGGCGCTGGGCTTCGAGAACATCCGCGGCTACGCCGGCTCCTGGAAGGAGTGGGGCAACCGCGACGATACGCCGATAGAGAAGTAAGCTGGAAGACGCGGCTGCGCCGCTCGAAGAGGGAAGATCAGTGCTTTGCACCTGGCAGGGCAAGGGCTCGCCTCTTCCCTCTTCCTTCTTCTTTCTTCCACCCCCTTTTGAGGAATGACTCCTTCGTGACCCCTGCCAAGTTCTTCGCCCTGATCCAGTATCCGATTCCCCACCACCTGCTCTCGCGGCTGGTGGGCTATCTTGCCGAAACCCGCATCGCCTGGCTCAAGAATGCGCTGGTCCGCGCCTTCATCAAGGTGTTCAAGGTCGACATGGGCGAGGCCGCCGAGCCGGATCCTACCGCCTATGCCACCTTCAACGACTTCTTCACCCGGGAGCTGAAGCCCGATGCCCGCCCCCTCGGCGAGGGCCTGCTCTCCCCTGCCGACGGCAACCTGTCCCAGTTCGGGCCCGTCGAGGCCGACAAGCTGCTTCAAGCCAAGGGACATCGCTTCTCGATGATCGACCTGCTGGGCGGCGACGCCGAGGCGGCGCGGCGCTACAGCGGCGGCAGCTACGCCAACGTCTACCTCTCGCCCAAGGATTACCATCGCGTGCACATGCCCCTGGCCGGCACCCTGACCGAGATGGTCTACGTGCCGGGGCGGCTGTTCTCGGTCAACTCGGCCACCACCGATCACGTGCCCAACCTGTTCGCGCGCAACGAGCGCCTGGTGTGCCACTTCGATACCGAATACGGCCCCATGGCGGTGGTGCTGGTTGGCGCCATGATCGTCGCCGCCATCGAGACGGTGTGGGCCGGTCAGATCACACCGCTCTCCGGCCAGGTACAGCGAGTCCGCTTCGACCAGCCGATTCACCTGGAGCGCGGCGAGGAGATGGGCCGCTTCAAGCTCGGCTCTACCGTAGTGATGGCCTTCGCCGGCAAGGTTGATTTCGATCCCAGCCTGGCACCCAAGACCAAGGTCAGCATGGGCCAGTCGTTGGGTGGGGTGCCCGATCCCGGCCCCGAGTACGTCTAGACTTCGCTCGCCCCGACTTTTCGGACGCAGCCTGCTCTAGCAATTGGGCGTGGCGAAGGCCATCACCTCCGCCACGCTCGCTTTCCCTAGAGCAAGCTGAATCAGCCGATCCATGCCCAGCGCCACACCGCTGCCGGCCGGCATGCCGTGCTCCAGCGCGGCCAGCAGGCGCCGGTCGACCTCTACCTCGGGCAGGCCCAGTTGTCGCCGGGCGGCGTTGTCTTCGGCGAAGCGCGCACGCTGCTCGTCGGCGTCGGTGAGTTCGTCGTAGCCGTTGGCGAGCTCCAGCCCGGCGAGATAGACCTCGAAGCGCGAGGCGACCCACTCGCCGTCCTCCGGATCGCGATGGCGCCGCGCCAGGGCCGCCTGGCTCGCCGGGTAGTCCACCACCACGTCGACCCCCTCGTGCCCAAGCGTAGGCTCGATGACCAAGCTCATCAGCAGGTCGAGGCAGTCTTCGCGCTGAGCATCGCGCATATCGAGCCCACCGCGCTCGCCGGCCAGTAGCCGTAATGCATCGAGATCGACGCTGAAGGGGTCGAGCCCCAGCCCCTCGCGGAACAGCTCGCGGTAGCGCCGGCGGCGCAGCGGGCCCGCCTCCCCCCCCAGTTCTGGTCCGAGCACCTGATGAATCAGCGCCACGGTCTCCTCGATCAGCTCGTCGAGGGAGAAGCCCGGGCGATACCACTCCAGCATGGTGAACTCGATGTTGTGGCGCCCGCCCACCTCACCGTCGCGAAAGCTGCGGGCGAGCTGGAAGGTCGGCCCGCTGCCAGCGGCCAACAGCCGCTTCATGTGGAATTCCGGAGAAGTCTGCAACCACAGCCGCTCGCGCCCCGCCGGCGTGGTCGCCTCGAGCGACAGCGAGGCCAGGTGCACGTCGGTGCTGCCACCGTGCCCCAGCACCGGCGTCTCCACCTCCAACACGCCGCGCGCGGCGAAGAATGCCCGTACCTCGGCCAGCAGCCTTGCCCGCTCGCGCAAGGTCGCCATGGTGGCAGTGGGCTGCCAATCGATCTCTTGCATGGTCGTCACCATCGAAAACGCCGAGCCCAACAGGACTCGGCGTTGAAACAGCTAGGCACCCGGTCAGGCGCGTGACACATATTCGCCGGAGCGCGTATCGACTTTAAGCACTTCGCCCTGGTTGATGAACAGCGGCACCCGCACCACGGCGCCAGAAGAGAGCGTGGCCGGCTTGGAGCCGCCCTGGGCGGTATCGCCCTTCAGGCCCGGGTCGGTCTCGACCACTTCCAGCTCGATGAAGTTGGGCGGCGTTACGCTGATGGCGTTGTCGTTCCACAGCGTCACGGTGTAGACCACCTGCTCCTTGAGCCACTTGGCGGTATCGCCCAGCGCCTTCTTCTCCACCGCGTACTGCTCGAAGGAGCCATCGGTCTTCATGAAGTGCCACATGTCGCCGTCGGTATAGAGGTACTCCATCTCGAGGTCCACCACGTCGGCGCCTTCCAGGGATTCGCCCGACTTGAAAGTGCGCTCCCACACGCGGCCGGTGATCAGGTTGCGCAGCTTCACGCGGTTGAACGCCTGGCCCTTGCCCGGCTTGACGAATTCGTTCTCGACGATCGCACAGGGGTCGCCGTCCAGCATCACCTTCAGACCGCCCTTGAATTCGTTGGTAGAATAGCTAGCCATGTTGCCTCTCGAATGATCGGGCGCGCCGCAGCAGGCTCCGGCGCGCAAGAAACCGAATCGACGAGGATTCGAGCCCTCGCCCCTTTGTGACTGGTGTGCCGCATGATAACCCGAAGCTCCGCCCTTTTGCAGAGACCGGAATCGCCAAGCGCTGACGTGAAGCCTTTGTCGCTGCCGAGCGCCTGGCAGACCCAGCTGTCGCAGGCGATCCGCGACCCGCGTGAGCTATGCCGGCGCCTTGGCCTGGATGATTCGTGGCTGCCCGGCGCCGAGGCGGGACATGTCCTATTCGAGGTGCGGGTGCCCGAGGCCTTTCTGGCTCGCATGCGCTATGGCGATCCGCATGATCCGCTGCTGCGCCAGGTACTGCCGCTCATCGCCGAGAGCGCGAACGTACCTGGCTACGTGACCGACCCACTGGAAGAGGCCGAGCACACGCCGGGACCGGGGCTGATCCACAAGTACGCCGGCCGCGTGCTGCTGATTGCGAGCCCCGCCTGCGCGGTAAACTGCCGTTACTGCTTCCGTCGTCACTTCCCTTATGGCGACAACAGCCCCTCGCGGGCTCAGTGGGAGCGCTCCCTCGACACGCTGAGGCAGGATGCCTCGATCCACGAGGCGATCCTCTCCGGTGGCGACCCGCTGGCCGCCAGCGACCGCCAGCTTGCCTGGCTCGTCGAACGCCTCGAGGCGATCCCTCACCTCAAGCGTCTGCGCCTCCACACCCGCCTGCCGGTGGTCATTCCCGACCGGATCGACGATGCCCTGTCCGGCTGGCTCGGAGCCACGCGGTTGCAGAAGGTGATGGTGCTGCATATCAACCATGCCCAGGAGATCGACCAGGCGGTGGTCGAGGCCTGTGAGCGGCTAAAGAGCGCAGGGGTGACCCTGCTCAACCAGAGCGTGCTGCTGCGCGGCGTCAACGATTCGGTGGCGGCGTTGGCCCAGCTCTCCGAGCGGCTGTTCGAGGCCGGCGTGCTGCCCTACTACCTGCATGTGCTCGACCCGGTGGCGGGCGCGGCCCACTTCGACGTACCCGACGAAGAGGCCCGCGAGCTGATCGCGGGCCTCAGAGAGGTGCTGCCGGGCTTCTTGCTGCCGCGCCTGGTCAGGGAAGTACCCGGCGAAGCGAGCAAGACGCCGCTGTAGCCATGTGTCGCGCTCGCTCCATGTCACCGCTCGTTTCAAGCGTACGTCAGCGCGCCACCGCCGTGTCATGCGCGCGCTTGGCCAGCCGACGGCTAGCCAAGCCGAGGCACGCCCGCATCACCGGCGTCAGCAGCCACAGCAGCGGGGCGAGCAACCAGCGACGGACAAGACGGGCGACGACAAACACCGGCAACAGCACGATCAGCCATAGAAGGAACTGGCCCAACCAGGTAGGCCAGCCGAGCCACTCAGCGAGCGTGGCACCGAGCGCACTGATCAAGCTAGGGTGGCGAACCAACACATAAGCAGTGCCAGCCACCGCAGCCACCTTGGCCATGCGCGGCAGCGCGGCGAAGCGTCCGCCGCCGGCGACCACGCCCTGCCGCACTCCTGATCGGGCGCCTTGAGCCTCGATACTACCCACCCGCGCACCACGCGCCGCCCGCCCGGCCTTGAGTACTTTGACGGTACTGGCCATCACCAGCAGATCGAGACCCGCCCAGCCCAAGTCGCTTGCCCCTATTGCTTCGCCACGGCGCCACTGGCTCTCCAGGTCGCGTAGACCGCGAGTGAAGAAATCCCCCACTCCCGCCACTACACGCTCGCCCTGCAGCCACTCCACGCGCCCTTCGTCGCTGACCACGAACTGGTTGAGCAGCCCGTACCCATGCGTCTCCAGCAGCGCAATGCCCATCTGGCCGCGTCGATAAGGCGTCAACTCCGCCATCGCAGGCTCAGCGTCCGCCTCGTCGTCCCACCAACCACTGACTTGCCGATAGCGCTCGCCAAGCCAGTGACGTGCTCGCAGAGTGGCAATATCATGATCGCGGAAGTAGCTCACTGGTAGTACCGCATCCGCGCCGTAACGCACCAGTACCTTCTGGAACGCCGGAGACAAGCCATAATCGAGCAACGTGCTCCGCGCTATGTCGCCGTGGCGTATCATCGCCAGGGAAGCACTCATCCACAGCGCCTGATCCGAGGCGAAGCCGAGAAACAGCGCGCTGACCTCTGGCGGCTCCTCGCGCAGCATCGGCGCTAGCTCGGGAAGCGTGCGTTGTACCTCCAAGCGCACTAGCCTGGCCTCGTATGGCTCGTGAGACGCCGCCGCGGATACGACGCTGGCAACCAGCACGGCGACCAGCACCATTACCCTCCAAGGCCGCATCATCGCCCCTCCCCGCACCACCAGCGTGCTTATCCCAAACTTTCGGCAGTCACATTGGCCGCGACCGGCTGGGTAGAGACATGGCGATTGATGGCGCTCATCACCGCCTTCATCGAGGCGCTGGTGATGCTCTCGTCGGTACCCACACCGAACACCGCCTTGCCGTCGATGCGCACCTCCACGTAGGCGATCGCCTCGGCGTCGGCGCCCTGGCCGCGGGAGTGTTCGTGGTAGTCGATGATTTCCACGTCATGGCCGGCCGCCGCCAGGGCCTTGATGAAGGCCGCCAGCGGGCCGTTGCCCTCGCCGCCGATGGCGCGCCGCTCGCCGCGCTCCTCGATGGTCGCCTCGAGCTTCACCCGGGGGCTGTCGGGTTCGGAAGAGAGGCGATGATTGACCATGGCATAGGGTGAGGTACGCGTCAGGTACTCGTCGGCGAAGGCCTGGTAGATCATCTGCGAGGTGATCTCCTTGCCCGTACGGTCGGCCACCTCCTGCACCACCTGGCTGAACTCGATCGAGAGCCGGCGCGGCAGCTCAATGCCGTGCTCCTGTTCGAGCAGGTAGGAGACCCCGCCCTTGCCCGACTGGCTGTTGACGCGAATCACCGCCTCGTAGCTGCGGCCGACATCCATTGGATCGATGGGCAGGTAGGGTACCTCCCACATGGCGTCCGGATTGGCGCGACGCTCAGCCATGCCCTTCTTGATCGCATCCTGGTGGGAGCCGGAAAAGGCGGTGAAGACCAGATCGCCGACATAGGGATGACGCGGGTGTACCGGCAGCTGGTTGCAGTACTCCACCTCACGCATGATCGGCGTGATGTTGGAGAAGTCGAGCCCCGGATGCACGCCCTGGGTGTAGAGGTTCATGGCGAGGGTGACGATGTCGACGTTACCGGTACGCTCGCCGTTACCGAACAGGGTGCCCTCGACACGGTCGGCGCCGGCCATCACGGTAAGCTCGGCTGCCGCCACGCCAGTGCCGCGGTCGTTGTGGGGATGCACGCTGACGATCAGGTGGTCGCGATTCTTCACGTTGCGACAGAACCACTCGACCTGGTCGGCGTAGTTGTTGGGCGTGGCCGCCTCCACCGTGGCCGGCAGGTTGACGATCATCGGCTTCTCCGACGTGGCGCCGTAGGCCTCCATCACCGCCTCGACCACCTCCTTGGCGAAATCCATCTCGGTGGTGGTGAAGAGTTCCGGCGAGTACTGGAAGGTCCAGTTGGTTTCCGGCGCCGCCTCCATCAGCTCGCGAATCTGCCGGGTGGCGTCCACGGCGATGCCGATGCACTCCTCCTTGCTGACGTTGAACACCACGCGGCGGAACACCGGGTCGGTGGCGTTGTAGACGTGCACGATGGCGTTCTTGGCCCCCTTCAGCGACTCGAAGGTGCGCTCGATCAGGTGTGGGCGCGCCTGGGTCAGCACCTGGATGGTGACGTCGTCCGGCACCTTGTTCTGCTCGATCAGCGCGCGCACGAAGTCGAAGTCGGTCTGCGACGCCGAGGGAAAGCCGACCTCGATCTCCTTGAAGCCGATCTTCACCAGCAGGTCGAAGAAGCGCTGCTTGCGCTCCTGGTCCATGGGGTCGATCAGCGCCTGGTTGCCGTCGCGCAGGTCGACGCTGCACCACAGCGGTGGCGACTCGATGCGGCGATTCGGCCACTGGCGGTCGGGCAAATCGACGGCAACGAAGGGGCGGTACTTGGCGGCGGGGTTGTCGAGCATCATGATGGCGGTCTCCCTAGGCTGGCGGCTCTGGTTCGGACAGGCGGCGTTCAGAAACGACGACGCCCCGGATGCGTGGAGCATACCGGGGCGTCGTGGCAATGGACGAAACGATCTTCGCGACCGATGACGGTCACGGCGAAACGACGTACGTAGCGAGAAGCAATTCGGTTGGTTGACATTTCGGTACCTCGACTGACCTGGACAAAAACGCGATGCACAACGCATCGCCCGACGCTCAAAGGCCGGCTAGTAGTCGTAGGTTCAGGCTGAGGTAGCAAAATGTCATGTTCATGCCCTCTAGAAAATCAGCATGGCCGACGCTTGTCAAGACTCACCGCCGTTTTCCGCTTGGATGTCGGCTCGTCGCCACCACTCCAGCAGACCCGGAGGCACCACTTCCTCGGCCACCGTCACGCTCCATATCGAAGCGCCGCTGGCATCCTCCACGCGCAGGCAGAAGCGTCGCCGATCGGCACCGGGCGCTCCGCCCTGGCCGGCGCTGGCTTCTGCATAGGACAACAAGCGCCACAGCTCGTCACGCTGGGCCTCGCTGCAGCGGGCGCAATCAATGCAGCGTGGCCGCGCCAAGCCGGGAAAGTGGGCCAATCCCCCTTCTCGTCGCAGCCGAACCACGTTGTCCGGAGTCAAGTGAGGCGGTTGGCTCATGGCAGCAATACCCCCACGCCTCGCCAGCCTTCGCGCACCGTTTCGGCTTCCGTACTCGCCGCCCCGAAGCGCCGCTCGGCATTGTCCACCGTCAGGCTGGCAAAGGCGACGAAGTCACTGTCCTGACGGAGTCGGGTGTCGATCAGAGTGTCGTACCAGATCCGACCGGCCCGCTCCCAGGCATGACCACCCAGTGCCATTGCCACAAGATGAAAGGCCCGGTTGGGAATGCCCGAATTGATGTGTACCCCGCCATTGTCCGCTTCGGTGACCACGAAAGCGTCCATGTGGCCGGGCTGCGGGTCGCGCCCCAGCAGCGGGTCGTCGTAGGCGCTCCCCGGCTTCGCCATGGAGCGCAGGGCACTGCCGACGATCCGGTCGGTGAACAGCCCCTCGCCAATCAGCCAGTCCGCCTCGTCGACGCTCTGACCCAGTTCGCGCTGCTTGACCAGACTGCCGAACACGTCGCACAGCGACTCGTTCAGCGCCCCCGATTGCCCCACGTAGGCCAGCGCGGCTTCATGCTGGATGACCCCATGGCTCAATTCATGGGCAACGATATCCAGCGCGATGGTGAAGCGATTGAACAGTTCGCCGTCGCCATCGCCGAACACCATCTGGCGACCGTCCCAGAAGGCGTTCTCGTAATCCTGGCCATAGTGCACCGTGGCCAGCAGCGCCATGCCGTCATCGTCGATGGAGTGGCGCTCGTAGGCTTCCCAGAACAGCCGATAGGTCGCCCCCAGGCCTCGATAGGCCTCGTCGACGGCCGGGTCGCCGCTGTCGCCCTCCCCTTCGCGCCTCACCAGCGTGCCGGGCAGGGTCTGCTGCTGCTCGGCGGAATACACGTAGCGAGCCGGCTCGCCGCGCCGGGCGCTGCCCTGAGGCAGGGCAACGGCTCCCGCACGGGCGCGAAACCGACCGTCGACCAGCAGGGTATGCCGAGCACATTCGCTCAGGCGGGAAGAGCCACCGCTGGCGATGCGCTCTAGCAGGTAGGGTGGTAGAAAATGCCTAGCACAGGCAGCGGGCAAGTCGGTCATCCGTTTCCTCTCCTTCGTGCCATGCGGCTCGCTCATCGAGCCCGGACACTAAGAGCATAGCGGAAACACCCTACCGTTCGCGCCGCTCCAGCATCGCCTCCATGCGTGACAGCTGGTCGCGCAGCTGACGCACGTCATCGCGCAGGCCGTGCAGCTCGGCGGCTTCCCCCTCGCCGCTCTCCAACTGGACCTGGATGCTCTCCTTCTGCATCACGTCGAGCACGATGCCGATCATCATGTTGAGGAAGATGAAGGCGTTGAGAAAAATGAAGGTGAGAAAGAAGATCCAGGCGTAGGGGTAGTGCTCCATGGTGGGGTAGAGCACCGCCGTGGCCCAGCTCTCGAAGGTGGCGACCTGGAACAGCGTCAGCATGGCCAGCGAGATGTTGCCCCACAGCCGCTCGTCGACGTCACTGAACAGGAAGCTGCCGATCGCCGCGTAGATGTAGAAGATGATGAACATCAGCAGCGCCACGTAGCCCATCCGCGGGATCGACTTGAACAGTGCCGCGATCAGCATGCGCAGCTCGGGGATCATCGACACCAGGCGCAGCACGCGGAAGATGCGCAGCAGCCGCGCCAACAGCACCATTTCCGAGTCTTCCATGGGGATCAGGCTGGCGGTGACGATCAGGAAGTCGAAGACATTCCAGCCTTTCTTGAAGAAGTCGAGCAGGCGCTTCTCCGCCGCCATGCGGATCAGGATCTCCACCAGGAAGAAAACCGTTACCCCCACGTCGAGCAGCAGCAGCCACTCCTGGAAGGGGCTGACCTCTTCCTCGTAGGTCTTGGCACCGATCAGCAGCGCCGAGAGCACGATGATGGCGATCACCGTGAGTTCGAAGATTTTGTTGGCACGCAGCCGCTCGAAGCGGTCGCGCCAGGTACCAAAGGAAGCGCTCATGGACATTCTCGAAAGCACGCTGTGACTGTAACCCGAGCCGCCTGACGGCAGCCGTATATCCCACCTGCGGACGGCGGCGTGATGTTAGCACGAGCGAGAAACGATGGGACGTTCCCCATCCCGGGAAGCACCAACACCAGACGTTACGACAGCGAAACCTTTATTCACGCTCCCTGCCTTGTCCAGAAGGTTGCACGCTGCCTACTTTCAAATCATCACGTGCAAAGGAAAAGGAGTCCGGCACATGAGCGAAGAGAAGCAACCTCCCCAGGAGCAATCCCACCAACCCGGCGCCGAGTACAAGATGGACCCGCAGCCGGAGTACATCCGCGAGAGCTACCGCGGCGCCGACAAGCTCAAGGACAAGGTGGCGATCATCACCGGCGGCGACAGCGGCATCGGCCGTGCCGTGGCGGTGCACTATGCCCGCGAGGGCGCCGACTGCGTCATCGTGCACCTGGAAGAGGACACCGATGCCCGCGACACCCAGCGTCTCGTCGAGGCCGAGGGGCGGCGCTGCCTTGTACTCAAGGGCGACGTGGGCGAGCCCTCGTTCTGCGACGAGATCGTCGACAGGACACTCAAGGAGTTCGGCAAGCTCAACATCGTGGTGCACAACGCCGCCGAGCAGTACGACTGGGACGACATCACCGACATCCCGCCCGAGCAGCTGCAGCGCACCTTCCAGACCAACGTCTTCAGCCACTTCTATCTGACCAAAGCGGCCCTGCCTCACATGCACGAGGGCGACAGTATCATCTGCACCTCGTCGATCAACGCCTTCAAGGGCAACCCGACGCTGATCGACTACACCGCCACCAAGGGCGCGATCCAGGGCCTGGTGCGCTCGCTGGCGGTACCGCTGGCCGAGAAAGGGATTCGCGTCAATTCGGTGGCCCCGGGCCCGGTGTGGACGCCGCTGATCCCGGCCAGCTTTCCCGCCGAGAAGGTCGCCTCCTTCGGCGGTCAGGTGCCGATGAACCGCGCCGGCCAGCCTTCGGAGATGGGACCGGCCTACGTCTATCTGGCCTGCGAGGAGTCCTCCTACATGAGCGGCCAGACGCTGCACCTCAACGGTGGCGTGGTACTCAATACCTGACGCAGTACTCGATCCTGAAACTCACTGGAAAAGCGTGACGCCCGCCTCTCGGAGGCGGGCGTCGTCATATTGCTTCAGTTGGCCGATAGACTCAGGTAGCCGGCGAACTCATGTCGTCAGTTCGGCGGGGTTCAGCAACCCGGCGAGTTCCTGGGCGTAGTGGGCGGCCTCACGGCCGCGCGGAGTCAGATAGCCACCGTCGGCCTGGGTCACCAGGCCCTTGGCATGCAGCCGCGAGGCGGCAGCGACCGCTTCCGGCGCGGCATTGGAGTGCACCTTGATGCCCTCCTGGCTGGTGTCGAGGTTGTACAGGCAGAGCAGGTTCAGCTCGTCCAGCAGCTCGGCGGTGAAATGCGCTTGGGCCATGGCGTTCTCCGATGTGATCAGATCTTTCGAGACAGGCTCTTCAAGTCATCTTCGAAGGTACGCCACTTCCCCTTGCTTCACCAGTACTGCCGGTCAACCCGCCCGACTGTCGTCCTCCAGGTCGCCTTGGCGGTAGCCCATCAGGTAGAGCACGGCATCGATGCCCAAGGTCGAGATCGACTGGCGCGCCTGGCTGCGTACCAGCGGCTTGGCACGAAAGGCGATGCCAAGCCCGGCGGCGGCGAGCATCTTGAGATCGTTGGCGCCGTCGCCCACGGCGATGGTCTGCTCCATGGCAAGCCCTTCGCGTGCGGCAATCTCGTGCAGCAGCTCGGCCTTGCGGCTGGCGTCGAGGATCGGCTCGCGCACTTCGCCGGTAACCTTGCCGTTCTCGATCACCAGCTCGTTGGCGTGGATCTCATCGAAGCCGAGCTTCTCCTGCAGGTGGCGGGCGAAGTAGGTGAAGCCGCCGGAGAGAATCGCAGTACGGTAGCCCAGGCGCTTCAAGTGCTTCATCAGCCGCTCGACGCCATCCATCAGCGGCAGCTCCTCGGCGATTTCGGCCAGCACCGATTCGTCGAGCCCCTTGAGCTTGGCCATGCGCTCGCGAAAACTCTGCTGGAAATCGAGCTCGCCGCGCATGGCCCGCTCGGTGACCGCGGCCACGTCCTCATAGACGCCGTGGCGGCGCGCCAGCTCGTCGATCACCTCGGCCTGGATCAGGGTCGAGTCCATGTCGAAGCAGACCAGACGGCGATGGCGACGCCAGATCGAGTCCTCCTGAATGGCAATGTCGACCCCGTGCATGGCCCCCAATGCCAGGGCTTTTTCGCGCAGGATATCGAGATCGACCTCCTCGCCGCGCAGCCAGCACTCCACGCAGGCGCCGAAGGGAGGGACGCCGCCGTCCAGCGCCTCGCGACCGGAGAGGCGGTGGATCAGCTCCACGGTAAGGCCGTGCTCGGCGGTGAGCGCTCCTACCTCGGCCAGGATGCCGGCAGGCAGGTGCGGCGCCAGCAGGGTCAGGATCAGTCGCGGCTCGCTGGCCTGCACGCTCCAGCGCTGATAGTCCTCAGCGCTGACCTGGATCGCCTGCACGTCGAGTCCCAGGCCGTCTCCCGCCTCGTTGAGAGCGCTCTCCAGATCGCTGTCGCGATCGAGCCCGACCAGCGCTTCCAGAGAGACCATGCCGAAGGTCACGCTCTGGTTGATGTCGAGCAGCCGTGCGCCGCTGCGCGCCAGGGCCTGGCCCAGGCCGGCCAACTGGCCGGGTCGTGCCGCGCCGGTGGCGCGAATCAGCAGTCGTCGTGTCATGTTACCCCTAGCTGGAAGAAGGAAGAGCGGCGCTGCGCGCCTGGAAGAGAGAAGAAATTCACTATACCCTACCTCCCGTCTTCCCTCTTCTATCTTCCCTCTTCCGACTCAAGTCTATCCACCTTCTGCAGGCCGCGGGGCAGCTTGCTGCCGCGTCGACCGCGTTCGCCGCGATAATAGTCCAGATCGGCGTCCTTGAGGGTCAGGTGGCGCTTGCCGGCATGCACGATCAGCCCCGCCCCTGCGGGCAACAGCGCGATGTCGCGCACCAGTTCCTCACGCCGCGCGGCACGGGCTCCGGGAATGTCGATCATCTTGTTGCCCTTGCCCTTGGCCAGCTCGGGCAGTTGCTCCAGCGGGAACAGCAGCAGCCGCCCCTCGTTGGAGACCGCCGCCACCCAGATGTCCTCTCCCTCGGGCACGCGTACCGGCGCCATGACCCGGCAGCCCTTGGGTACCGAGAGCACCGCCTTGCCCGACTTGTTCTTGCCGATCAGTTCCTCGAGCTTGGCCACGAAGCCGTAGCCGCCGTCGCTGGCCAGCAGGTAGCGACTCTCGGGCGGGGCCAGCATCAGCCCGGCCATGTGCGCCCCGGCGACCACATTGACCCGCCCGGTGACCGGCTCGCCCTGGCTACGGGCGCTGGGCAGGTTGTGGGCGGCCAGGGTGTAGGCGCGTCCGGTGTCGTCGAGCAACACCAGCGGCTGGTTGGTCTTGCCGCGGGCGGCCAGGGCGAAGCGGTCGCCGGACTTGTAGGAGAGTCCTTCCGGGTCGATGTCGTGGCCCTTGGCGGCACGGATCCAGCCCTTCTCGGAGAGCACCACGGTGATGGGGTCGGCGCCCATCAGCTCGACCTCGGAGAGCGCCTTGGCCTCCTCGCGCTCGACGATGGGCGAACGGCGCTCGTCGCCGTGCTCGCGGGCTGCCTCGCGCAGCTCTTCCTCGATCAGGTCGGTGAGCTTGGCCTCGCTGCCGAGCAGCTCCTTGAGGCGCTTGCGCTCGGCTTCGAGCGCATCCTGCTCTCCGCGGATCTTCATCTCCTCGAGCTTGGCCAGGTGGCGCAGACGCAGCTCGAGGATTGCCTCGGCCTGGCGGTCGGAGAGGCCGAAGGCAGCCATCAGCGCGCTCTTGGGCTCGTCCTCCTCGCGGATGATGCGGATCACCTCGTCGATGTTGAGGTAGGCGACCAGCAGGCCTTCGAGGATGTGCAGGCGGTCCTCGACCTTACCCAGACGATGCTCCAGGCGCCGACGCACGGTCTTGCGCCGGAAGGAGAGCCATTCACCCAGCATGTCGGGCAGCGGCATCACCCGCGGCCGGCCGTCGAGGCCGATCACGTTGAGGTTGACGCGGATGTTCTTCTCGAGGTCGGTGGTGGCGAACAGGTGCGCCATCATCGCCTCGATATCGACACGGTTGGAGCGCGGCTCGATCACCAGCCGGGTCGGCTCCTCGTGGGTCGACTCGTCGCGCAGGTCGTCGACCATGGGCAGCTTCTTGGCCTGCATCTGGGCGGCAATCTGCTCGAGCACCTTGGAGCCACTGACCTGGTAGGGCAGCGCGGTAACTACCACCTTGCCCTCCTCCATGGTGTAGCGCGCACGCAGCTTCACCGAGCCGCGACCGCTCTCGTAGAGCTTGTGCAGGTCGTCGCGGGAAGTGATGATCTCCGCCGCGGTGGGGAAGTCCGGCGCCGGCAGATGCTGCATCAGGTCGGCGGTGGTGGCCTCGGGATGGCGCAGCAGGTGGCAGGTAGCCTCGACCACTTCGTTCACGTTGTGCGGCGGAATGTCGGTGGCCATGCCCACGGCGATGCCGGTGCCGCCGTTGAGCAGCACGTGAGGCAGGCGCGCCGGCAGCACCACCGGCTCGTTCATGGTGCCGTCGAAGTTGGGGGTCCAGTCGACGGTGCCCTGGCCCAGCTCGGCGAGCAGCACCTCAGCGAACTTCGAGAGGCGCGATTCGGTGTAGCGCATCGCCGCGAACGACTTGGGATCGTCGGGGCTGCCCCAGTTACCCTGGCCGTCCACCAGCGGGTAGCGGTAGCTGAACGGCTGCGCCATCAGCACCATCGCTTCGTAGCAGGCGCTGTCGCCGTGAGGATGGAACTTGCCCAGCACGTCGCCGACGGTACGCGCCGACTTCTTGTACTTGGCGCTGGCGTTCAGCGCCAGCTCGCGCATGGCGTAGACGATGCGCCGCTGCACCGGCTTCATGCCGTCGCCGATGTGGGGCAGCGCCCGGTCGAGGATGACGTACATCGAGTAGTCGAGGTACGCCTTCTCGGTGTATTCGCGCAGCGAGAGGCGCTCGACGTCGCCCTCCGCCACCTGGATATCCATGGTCATGGGTTCTGCGCCCTATCTGCCATCATGGAAAAATCGCGGGCCGTGCCCGCACGAAATGTTCTGGAAGAGCTGCGAGCCGCGAGCTTCGGGCTTAGAACCCACTGCTCGTAGCTCGTAGCTCGTAGCTCGTAGCTCGTAGCTCGTAGCTCGTAGCTCGTAGCTCAGACTTCGATATCCGCCAGGTTGCCATAATCTTCGAGCCAGCTCTTGCGGTCGGCGGCGCGTTTCTTGGCCAGTAGCATGTCCATCATCTCCATGGTGCCGTCGCCGACCTCGCGGGTGAGCTGCACCAGGCGTCGGGTCTCCACCGCCATGGTGGTCTCGCGCAGCTGCAGCGGGCTCATCTCGCCGAGGCCCTTGAAGCGCTGCACGTTGGGCGTGCCGCGCTTGCCCTCGAGCTTGCGCAGGATCGCCGCCTTCTCGCTCTCGTCCAGGGCATAGTGCACCTCCTTGCCCAGGTCGATGCGGTAGAGCGGCGGCATGGCGACGTAGACGTGGCCGGCGTCCACCAGCGCCGGGAAGTGACGCACGAACAGCGCGCACAGCAGCGTGGCGATGTGCAGGCCGTCGGAGTCGGCGTCGGCGAGGATGCAGATCTTGTGGTAGCGCAGCTGGGTCAGGTCATCGCTGCCCGGGTCCATGCCCACCGCCACGGCGATGTCGTGGACCTCCTGGGAGCCGTAGATGTCGTGGCTGTCGACTTCCCAGGTGTTGAGGATCTTGCCGCGCAGCGGCAGGATCGCCTGGGTCTCGCGGTTGCGCGCCTGCTTGGCGCTGCCGCCGGCCGAGTCGCCCTCGACCAGGAACAGCTCGCCCTGGGCCGGGTCCTGGCCGGAGCAGTCGGCCAGCTTGCCCGGCAGCGCGGGGCCGGCGGTGACCTTTTTGCGCGCCACTTTCTTGGCGCTCTTCTGGCGCCGCTGGGCGGCGCTGATGACCAGCTCGGCCAGCGCCTCAGCCTGGTCGACGTGATGGTTGAGCCACAGCGAGAAGGCGTCCTTCACCACGCTGGAGACGAACGCCGCCACCGTGCGCGAGGAGAGACGCTCCTTGGTCTGGCCGGCGAACTGCGGGTCGAGCATCTTCACCGAGAGCACGTAGGCGACACGCTCCCACAGGTCCTCCGCGGTGAGCTTGACGCCCCGCGGCAGCAGGTTGCGGTATTCGCAAAACTCGCGCAGCGCCTCGAGCAGCCCCGAGCGCAGCCCGTTGACATGGGTGCCGCCCTGGGGCGTGGGGATCAGGTTGACGTAGCTCTCCATCAGCGTCTCGCCGCCTTCGGGGAGCCACTGCACCGCCCAGTCCACGGCCTGCTCGTCGTCGGCGAAGTGGCCTACCAGGGGTGAGACCGGCAGCACCTCGAAGCCGTCGGTGGCCTGGGCCAGGTAGTCGCGTAGGCCATCCTCGTACTGCCACACGCTCTCGGCGCCGTCGGTTTCCACCAGGGTGACCTTGAGCCCCGGGCAGAGCACCGCCTTGGCCCGCAGCAGGTGCTTGAGCCGGCCCATGGCCAGTTTCGGGCTGTCGAAGTAGGACTCGTCGGGCCAGAAGCGCACCAGGGTACCGGTGGTGCGCTTGGCCACGCTGCCGATCTCGGCCAGCTCCGAGACCTTGTCGCCATGCTCGAAGGCCATGGCGTGACGGGCGCCGTCGCGCATCACCTCGACCTCCAGGCGCCGCGACAGGGCGTTCACCACCGACACCCCGACGCCGTGCAGACCGCCGGAGAAGCGATAGCTGGACTGGGAGAACTTGCCGCCGGCATGCAGCCGGGTGAGGATCAGCTCGATCCCGGAGACGCCGTGCTCGGGATGGATGTCGATGGGCATGCCGCGGCCGTCGTCGGCCACTTCGATACCGCCATCCTCCAGTAGGCGTACGGTGACTTCCCGGGCATGGCCGGCCAGCGCCTCGTCGACGCTGTTGTCGATGACTTCCTGGGCCAGATGGTTGGGGCGGGTGGTGTCGGTGTACATGCCGGGGCGCTTGCGCACCGGATCGAGACCGGAGAGTACTTCGATTGAGCTGGCACTGTACTGTGTCATGCGTGTCCCAAAGCCATTACGAATTCGATTGCGCTCCCTGCAGGTTTCCTGCCCCTTCCCTGAAAGCCCGGCCGCGTCATTGCTCCCGCATTTCGGTCACCACGCGCCCCGGTGGCAGGCAGTGTCCGCCATGGGCGAGCACGGCCGGCAGGTAGCTCTCCAGCATGCCGAACACATGATCGCCGCCGGGATGCAGGACGGTCCGGGCGCCGCGGTAGAGCGCGAAGGCATCCGCCGGATCGAGCGTCTCGTCGGCGGTTCCCAGCAGCAGCAGGTAGCGCTCGGGGCACACGCGCTGCGGCGTCAGTTCGACCAGCTCCTCGCGATGGGCCGTCTCGATGACGAAACGCTCACCGGTATGCTCATTGACGAAGGCCTCGCCTACCCACTCCCCCACCAGCCGCGCCGGCCGCACCGCGGGATTGACCAGCACCGCCGGGAGCCCATGGCGTTCGGCCAGGCAAGTGACCAGAAAGCCCCCCATGGAGCTACCGACCAGCAGCGGACTCGGCCCCAACGCCTTCAGCAGCGCTTCGGCCATCTTCAGCGCGGCCGCAGGACGATGCGGCAACTGGGGCGTCTCGCAGGGCAGCGCCACCTCCGCACAGGCGGCTCGCATCAGCGCTGCCTTGGGCGAACCATAGCCACTATTGAAGCCATGCAGGTAGAGCAGGCCGCTGGCGGGCAGCGGAGCCAATGACGCGCTCAGCATACCGAACGAACTGTATACATTGCCAGCCCTTCCCTATCGTTCGCTGCTCGCTTGCTTCAACGTTCGTTCTCCCGTTCGGCGTTCCATACCGCCTCGACCAGCGCCCGGGTAGAGGCATCCATTTTCTCGTGCCCCTGCCGCTCGGCCAGGATACGCTCCGTTTCGCCGGCGATCTGCTTGCCCAGCTCGACACCCCACTGGTCGAAGGAGTTGATACCCCAGATGGTGGCCTGGACGAACACCTTGTGCTCGTAGAGAGCGATCAGCGCCCCCAGGGTCGCCGGGGTCAGGCGGTCGAGCAGCAGCGTGGTGGAGGGCTGGTTGCCGCGGTAGCGCTTGTGGCCTGGACGCTCGCCCGGCTCGTCGATGGCGTCATCGCCGAGCATCAGCAGGCGCGACTGGGCGAAGCAGTTGGCCAGGGTCAAGCGGTGCTGTCCCATCAGGTGCTGGCGGGTTGCCGCATCCTCGACGTCGTCGTAGCGCTTGAGCGGGGCGATGAAGTCGCACACCACCGGCTGGGTGCCCTGGTGCAGCAGCTGATAGAAGGCGTGCTGGGCGTTGGGACCGAGCTGGCCCCATAGCACCGGACAGGTGGAATAATTCACCTGGCGGCCGTCATGTGTCGCCGACTTGCCGTTGGACTCCATCTCGAGCTGCTCGAGGTAGGCGGCGAAATGTTCCAGGCGACCGTCATAGGGCAGGATCGAGTGGGCGCGGATGTCGAGGAAGTTGACGTTCCAGATGCCCGCCAGGGCCAGCAGCACCGGCAGGTTGTCGCCGAGCGGCGCCGCAGCGAAATGCTTGTCCATGGCATGGGCACCGGCCAGCAGCTCGCGGAAGTTGGCCATGCCGATCACCAGCGCAATGGGCAGGCCAATGGCTCCCCACAGCGAATAGCGACCGCCGACCCACTCCCAGAACAGCAGTTGGTTGGCCTCGGCGATGCCCCATTCGCTCATCTTGTCGGGTTTGGCCGAAACGCCGATGAAGTGCTGACGCATCACCATTTCTTCGTCGACACCCTGAATGCCATCCTCGACCAGGCGCGCCATCAGCCAGTCGCGTGCGGTGCGCGCGTTGGACAGGGTGTCGATGGTGGTGAAGGACTTCGAAGAGATCACGAACAGCGTGGTCTCGGGATTGAAACGCTTGAGGTAGTCGGCGAGCTGGGAGCCGTCCATGGTCGAGGCGAAGTGCACCTCGACGTGGTGTGCATCGGTGGGCCGATAGTCGGCCAGCGCATGGGTCACCATCAACGGGCCGAGGTCGGAGCCCCCCACCCCCAGATTGACCACGTCATGAATCGGTCGACCGGTGGCGCCACGCCACTGCCGGGAGTGGAATCTCTCGACCATGGTGGCCATGCGGTCCAGGGTGGCATGTACACCGGGCACCACATCCTCGCCGTCGACGACCAGAGAAGCTTCAGCGGGCAGGCGCAGCGCCGTATGCAGCGCCGGGCGATCCTCGCTGACGTTGACGTGCTCACCACTCAGCAGCGCCTGGATACGCTGCGACACCTCGGCCTCGCGAGCCAAATCGAGCAGTCGCTCGAGCGTGGTGTCATTCCAGCGCTGCTTCGACAGGTCGAGGGTCAGCCCCGCTGCCCGCCGCGTAAAGGCGCTGCCGCGCGCCTGGTCGGCGAACAGTTCGCGCAGATGGGTAGGGCGCACCTCCTCGGCATGTTCTTTCAGCCGCTGCCAGGCACCAGTCTGGTCGATGGGGGCATGATTCATAGCGATCCTCCTTGACGTCATGCGGGGCTATCATTCGTTGACGATCCCCACAAGGAAAGTCGGGCAAACGTCCTTCGCCCACAGGCTAGCCTTGTATCCGCCTGTAAATCCATAGGCCCGCGACTCACGGGCTCCCGCCATGCCGGCAGAGCACAGCGACCGTGCAGCCGGCCGGCAGCAGGCGTAGAATACCGGCCTGTTCCACGTTACGGCCTGCTCATGAGTGACGCATCTTATCGCGACGCGATCTTTTCCACACCCCTGGACCGGGTCGCACGCTTCTCCTTCGACGAACAAGTCGTGGCCTGCTTTCCCGACATGATTCGCCGCTCGGTACCCGGCTACGGCCAGATACTGGGCATGCTGGGGCTGATCGCCGGGCGTCATCTGCGCCACGGCGCCCATGTCTACGACCTGGGCTGTTCGCTGGGTGCCGCCAGCCTGGCCCTGGCCGGCCAGCTGCCACCTGACGCTTTTCGTCTCACTGCGGTGGACATCTCACCGGCCATGGTCGCCCGCGCCCGCGAGACACTAGCCACCGAGTGTCCCCAGCACGCCATTGAAGTCATGGAGGGCGATATTCGCTCCCTCGACTACCAGCCCTCGGGCATGGTGATTCTCAACTTCACCCTGCAGTTTCTGCCCCCCGAGGATCGCGAATCGCTGCTTGCACGTCTGTACGCCGCACTGGAACCGGGCGGCGTGCTGGTGCTCTCGGAGAAAATGATCGACCCGGACGAGCGTGACAACGCCTGGCGGGTGGAGCGCTATCACGACTTCAAGCGCGCCAATGGCTACAGCGAGCTTGAAATCAGCCAGAAGCGCACGGCGCTAGAGAACGTGCTGGTACCGGACACCCTGGAAGCCCACCATGCGCGTCTGGCCCGGGCCGGCTTCCCACGCTCGCTGACCTGGTTCCAGTACCTGAACTTCGCCTCGCTGATTGCGTTCAAGGAGGCCTGAAGTGGCGATTCCTCCAGAGCAGCGCTCTCTTTACCGCGCCTTTATCGACCAGGGGCTGGACTCCTGGCTTGCTCGCCTGCCGGAGCAGTTGGCCCGCGGGCTAGACCGCAAGCGCTACGGCGATCTGCCGGCCTGGGAGAAGGCGGTGGCCAAGCTGCCCGCCCTACCCGAGGCACGCGACGTCCAGTTGGACGTCGATACCGTGACGGTAAATTGCACCCTCGATGACAGCCGGCGGCGGCAGTGCGAGAACCTGCTGAGGAAGCTATCGCCGTGGCGCAAGGGCCCCTACCGGCTCGCCGGTATTCATATCGACACCGAGTGGCGTTCCGACTGGAAGTGGCAGCGGGTCTCCCCCCACCTGGCCCCGCTGACCGGCAGGCGGGTGCTCGACGTGGGCGGCGGCAGCGGCTACCACGCCTGGCGCATGGCCGGCGCCGGTGCCGCCTTCGTGCTGGTGATCGACCCCTCGCCACGCTTCTATTACCAGTTCCAGGCGCTGCGTCACTTCGTCAGCGATGCCGACGGCGGGCGCACCCACTTCCTGCCGGTGGGCATCGAGGACGTGCCCGAGCGGCTCGGTTTCTTCGACACGGTGTTCTCCATGGGTGTGCTCTACCACCGTCCTTCTCCGCTGGAGCATCTGCTGCAGCTAAAGGACGCCCTGCGCCCCGGCGGCGAGCTGGTGCTGGAGACGCTGGTGGTGGAAGGTGACGCCACCACGGTGCTGCTGCCCGGCGAGCGCTACGCCGCCATGCCCAACGTCTACTTCCTGCCCTCTTCCGCAGCGCTGTGCCAGTGGCTCGAACGCTGCGGCTTCGTTGACGTGCGGGTAGTGGACGAAGCGTTCACGTCCCTGGAGGAGCAGCGCTCCACCGAGTGGATGACCTTCCAGTCGCTGGCCGACTTCCTCGACCCGGCCGACCCCACGCGCACCCGCGAGGGCTACCCGCGCCCCGCCGGGCGGTGGTGATGGCGACGAGACCAACGTAGTGAGCAGATGCTGCGTCAGGGAGTCTCGGCTTCCAGTTCGAGGCTTTCTGCCGCCAGGTCGCCGAGGATCGGACACTCCGGGCGCTCGTCGCCATGGCAGTGCTTCACCAGGTGCTCCAGGGTACGGCGCATACCCTGCAGTTTCTTGATCTTGCCATCCAGCTCCTCGATGTGCGCCTGGGCGACGGCCTTGACGTCGGCACTGGCCCGATGGCGGTCCTGCCACAGGGCGAGCAGGTTACCCATCTGCTCCACCGAGAAGCCCAGGTCACGGGCCCGGGAGATGAAACGCAGCGCGTGAACGTCCTTCTCGCTGAAGATCCGATACCCCGACTCCGTCCGTTTGGCCGGGGCAATGAGGCCGATACTCTCGTAGTAGCGAATCATCTTTTCCGAGATGCCGGATGCCTTCGACGCTTGACCGATATTCATCGGGTACCTCCAAGTCATGGACACGCAGGGCCACCCCATTACGAACCACTGAGGGGGCCTGCCTTGAACCCCAAACAGTGGGGCCAACTCTCCAAGGATAGGAAACTTCGCGAGAGACGTCCTCTGTGCCACCACGCGCTCGAAGTCGCCACCGAGGATATGCCAGCACCCCAGCCCGCCAGGGGCGGCGGATAATCTTGCTTTCCCGCTTGACCTTCCAATGGTGGGAAGCCTTAGGCTGAAAACTCCCCAAAACCCAATGAGGAAGGATCATGCCAACGTTCAATGTTCCCCAGATGACCTGCGGCCACTGCGCCTCGACCGTCACCACCGCGATCAAGACTGTCGATGCCAATGCCAGCGTGGACATCGACCTGGCACAGCGCCAAGTGACCGTCGAGAGCAGCTCCGACACGGCAGCCCTGGCGGCTGTCCTCGAAGAAGCCGGCTATCCCAACGAGCTGGCGTAGCACTGAGGGGGCCGAGGGTACGGCGCGTATCCGTGGCCCCCTGATTCGCCACCGACCTCATCAGCCATCCGGGTGGTACCACTCCGGCGCGCTGCGCCCCATTCCCTGGCATGCATGACGCTTCGCCGGGGCTCACGAGAATCCCAGCACGGCCTTCGTCTCCAGATACTCCTCCATGCCCTCGATGCCGTATTCGCGGCCGTTACCCGAGCGCTTGTAGCCGCCGAAGGGTGCACTTGGGTCCCAGGCCGGATAGTTGATGTGCACCTGCCCAGCGCGGATCCGAGCCGCCACGGCCCGCGCCGCCTCGAGATCTCCACCTTGGATGTGGGCGCCGAGGCCGTAGACGGTGTCGTTGGCAATCGCCACGGCGTCATCGACGGTGTCATAGGGAATGACGCAGAGGACCGGCCCGAAGATTTCCTCCTGGGCGATCCTCATTCCAGACCGCACTTCGGAGAAGACGGTGGGACGAACGTAGAAGCCCCGCTCCAGGCCCTCGGGCCGGCCAGCCCCACCGCAGACGAGCCGCGCGCCCTCGCCGATCCCGACGTCGATCATCTGCCGTACGCGTTCGAACTGGGCGCGGTTCGCCACTGGGCCATGGGTCGTCGCCTCCGCACGCGGATCGCCGACCACCATGCCGGATACCGCCTCGCGCGAGAGACGCTCGACCTCCCGTAGGTGCCGGCGGGGCACGATCATGCGCGTAGGGGCGCTGCAGGACTGTCCGAGGTTGCGGAACGCGGCCGCCACGCCGGGCGCGACGGCACGAGCCAGGTCCGCATCCGGCAGGATGACGTTGGGCGACTTGCCGCCGAGTTCCAGGGCCACCCGTTTCACTGTCGGGGCGGCCGCCTGGCTCACCAGGACACCGGCCCGGGTCGAGCCGGTCAGCGAGATCATGTCCACATCGGGATGGGCCGACAGGGCCGCACCGACCCCGGGACCATCGCCGTTCACTAGGTTGAAGACGCCCGCCGGAATGCCGGCGTCCTGCACCACCTCCGCGAAGAGCAAGGCGCTAAGGGGCGACAGCTCACTTGGCTTCAGCACGATCGTACACCCCGCCGCCAGGGCAGCGCCTACCTTGGCGGTGATCTGGTAGAGCGGCCAGTTCCAGGGCGTGATGAGGCCACACACTCCGATTGGCTCGCGCAGGATGGCCGTGGTGCCACGATGGGTGATGAAGGGATAGGTGGCCAGGTTGTCCCGCGCCACACGAATGTGTTCCGCCGCCAGCGGCACCTGAGCGCTGCGCGCATAGCCGATAGCCGCTCCCATCTCCTGAGAGATCGCCTGAGCAAACAGTTCCACGCGCTCGAGAAGGAGGGCATGGACGCGATCCAGAAACTGAGCCCGGCTTTCGGGCGAGGTGGCGGCCCAGCCCGCGAAGGCCCGCCTCGCCGCGGCCACCGCCATGTCGACGTCCGCGCGGCCACCCAGGGCGATCCCGGCAATGGGCTCCTCCGTCGAAGGATCGACGACATCGATTCGGGTCGGGTGCTCGGGCAAGGTCCACTCGCCGTCGATGAACATGCGAACTAGAAGGCCTGCGTTGTTGAGATGTGTGATGGGCGAGGTCATGGAAGTCTATCCTCTAAACGACTGTGGGCTTCCGAAATGAGCAAGAAACACGGGCTCGAAGTGACCGGGCTCAGAAAAACCCCGGCCTAGCAATCACGAACTGATGGATGCTGGATCGACACGGGGAGCCGCGGTAAAGAACGAACAAAGTCAGTGTTTTCCGTTGCCGTTCACTTTAACGCCAGCCATGCAGTACGGGCTGCTCATTTCGCAGAGTGAACGGTAGGAAATGCCATTAAACCACCCGGTATTGGCAAGATACTGTCGCGGCTCTCGTGCATGATATGAGCACACCCTTCCGGCAACCCGAAGGGGCGGAACATGGCTGAAGCTGCTCGATGGAGGCTGAAAATGTCAGACAAGGGATCGGAAATCGATGATCTGGTGGCGCCGCTGGTATCGTTTCGCCGCGACCTGCATGCCCACCCCGAACTTGCCTACGAAGAACGCCGTACGTCGCGCAAGATAGAAGAGGCGCTGCGCCAGCTCGGGCTGGAAGTCCATACCGGCATCGGTGGAACCGGTGTCGTCGCTTCCCTCAAGGTAGGCAGTTCCGATCGCGCTATCGGCTTGCGCGCCGATATGGATGCGCTGCCTTTTCATGAGGAAACCGGCCTGCCCTACGCCAGCCGCAACCCGGGCGTCTTCCATGGCTGCGGTCACGACGGGCATGTGGCAATGCTGCTGGGCGCCGCCCAGCAACTGGCGCGCACCCGTCGTTTCGACGGTACCGTCTATTTCATTTTTCAGCCGGCCGAAGAAGGGCACGCCGGCGCCCGCGCCATGGTCGAGGACGGGCTGTTCGAGCGGTTTCCCTGCGATCGGGTTTTCGCCTTCCACAACTGGCCGGATCTTCCGGCCGGGACGGTTTCGACGCGGCCGGGGCCGATCATGGCGGCGGCCGACAAGTTTGAAATCCTGGTTGAGGGGCGCGGCGGCCATGCCGCGATGCCGCACAAGACACCCGACGCAATCCTGGCAGCCAGCGACCTCGTCACCCAGCTCAATGGGCTGGTGTCACGCCGGATTCCGCCGATGTCCACGGCGGTGCTCTCCGTGACCCAGATCGAGGGAGGAAGTTCGCACAACGTCCTTCCCGCTGCCGTCCGCGTTGTCGGCACGGTGCGCACCTTCGACATCGCGGTGCAGGACAGGATCGAGGAAGCCTTGCGGCAGGTCGCAGAGGGCGTGGCCCTGGCCAGCGGCACACGCATGACCGTGACCTACCAGCGCTACTACCCGGCGACGATCAATGACGCGGCTGCCGCCGACGAGGCGTTGGCCGCTGCCGCCGGCGTTGCCCGCGCCGAACTCGCGCCGGAACCGGCCTTCACCTCGGAGGATTTCGCCTTCATGCTGCAGGCATGCAAGGGCGCTTATCTCTGGTTGGGCCAGGGTCGCGGTGATGCGGACGTACCGCTGCATCATCCCCGTTACGACTTCAACGACGATGTGCTGGGAATCGGAATTCGCCTGCATGTCGCACTGGTCGAACGCCATCTGTCGATCTGAGTGGCAGTGTTGGTGAACGACACCCCAGCCTTTTCCCGCAATACCGGAAGGGCTGCTATCGATCACCAGCCTCCGAAACGCGGCCATTCGGCCTCAATGACATCGGAACCTTCGCGAACCACATGACACTGCCGTGCTGGGCGCCGTTGGCGCAGGCATGATTGGGCAGGATGCGGATCCGAGTACCGACAGCGCGGCACGGTTAGCCCGAGTTATAGCGCACCCACCTCCACCTTCGAGCCATCGAGCAAGCGCGAGAGACTGTAGGGCTTGGGATCGACACAGGGGGTATCGTTGGCGACCAGGTCAGCCGCCAGGTAGCCGAGCCCCGGACCCAGGCCAAACCCATGTCCGGAACAACCCGCAGCAAGAACGAAACCTGATATATCCTCCACGGTGGAGATCACCGGCACCGCGTCGGGCGTGCAATCCACATAGCCCCCCAGGACTCGGCCATTTCGATGTTCGCCAGCGCCGGGAAGCGCTTTCGGACCTGCTCCAGAATCGCGGCCGCGGACCTTGCCGCGGGATCGAGCACACGGTTGCGCTCAAACGCGTAGGGCTTATCCGAACCCCAGCCGGCCAACCCTTCAGGACCGTGAACGAAAGAGTCGCCGATGCCGAACTCCATGGCGCCCAGCCGCTTGATGAACATGGGCAGGAACTCCTTGCCATAGCGGATGCCCTGGGGGGTGATTTCAAGCCGTGCCTTGCCACTGAGGGCCACGGTATAACTGCCATCGAGACGGCGGGTAAGCGTGCAATCCCGTGTGTAGAGCGCCTCGCCGATGTTCGGCGCCGGCCGAGTACGCAGCGCGGTCTGGCGCACGCTCGCTTGGGGGAAGCGAATCCCGTGGCGCCGACAGAACGCCGATGCCCAGGCGCCGGCGGCACACAAGACCGCATTGGTCCGGATCCCCCCTTTTTCGGTGACCACGCCCGTCACCGCGCCATTGGTGATATCGAGACCGTAGGCGGCGCAGTTCTGGTGAATGCTGGCGCCAAGTGCGCGCGCCCCCTCGGCAATCACCGGCGCCGCGATGGCGGGCTCCCCCTTGCCATCATCGACGGAGTGGACGCCGCCCAGCCATTTGCGACCTACAGACGGAATCGCGGAGGTCGCCTCCGCAGGGCTTAATATCCGTGTATTGATGCCAAACTGGCGTGCCGTCTCAAGCCAGCTTTCCCATTGAGCGAGTTGCTTGGCATCGTCGGTCGCGTACAGGAGGCCGCAACGGCGAAACCCGAGGTCAATGCCTATCTCCGCGGTGAGTTCGTCCCATAGCCGCATGGCTATGCCGGAGATAGGCAATTCACGGGCATCACGGTTCTGCTGTCGGCACCAGCCCCAGTTGCGACTCGACTGTTCGCAGCCGACATAGCCCTTCTCGATCAGGGCGACAGAAAGGCCCCGTCTGGCTAGAAAATAGGCTGTGGTTGCGCCGATGATGCCGCCGCCTATGATGACGACCTCCGCCGATGGAGGAAGGCTCTCGTCACTTGGGATGTGCTTTATCGTTGGAGACACGGCAAGTAACTCCTTTACAGGCGACCCACTCGGCCACCCGGGGCTGGCCAGCTGCCATGCAGGTCGTCGATCACGATGGGATGGGCGTGGCGCCCGCCCTGGGCATCCGCGAGGTGAGGGTCGTCGGGGGACAGGTCCGCATGCTCATGCTCCACCGTCAGCACCAGCCCGGCCGGCCAGGCGCGCACGGCCAGCACGGTTCCCAGCAGCGCCAGCACGCCAAGCACCAGGAAGGCAGCATCGAGACCATATCGGGCGCCCACCACGCCGGCGGTGGGGTAGGTTACCAACCAGGCCGCATGCGAAATGGAGAAATGCGCCGCAAAGACCGCAGGACGGTCACTCTCTCTGGACGAATGGAGCAGTACCCGCCCCGCCGTGGTCACACCCGCGCCCAGGGCGGCCCCTAGTAGCGGCCAGAGCAGCAGCAGGCTCCATAGCGTCTGCGGTGTCAGCGCCCCGATGGCCATCGCCAGCACGGTGGCCAGGCAACCCGCCAGCATGATGGTCCGGTCCCGGACACGATGGATGATGTGAGGCACCAGCAGCGCCACGCTCATGGAACCGACACCGAAGCAGGCCATGACCAGCGCCACCTCGCGCTGCCCCAACGCCAGCACGCCCTGTACGTAGACCACAGTATTCACCAGCACCATGGCACCGCCTGCGGCGATGGCGAAGTGGATGGCGGTGAGCCCCTTCAGGCTGGGGGTATGGACGAAGATCCTCACTCCCCGCAGTGCGCGGGCGGCATAGGAACGCTGCTCGGTGCGCTCGACGCGCGGCAGGATCGTGGTGGCGATGAGCGCCGCCGACGCGAACATCCCCAGCGCCGTGCCGACGAACAGCAGGTTGAAGGACATCAGGGTCAACAGGTAGGCGGCCAGCAGGGGGCTGAGCAGGTTTTCCAGGTCGTGCGCCAGCCGGGTCAGGGCGAGCCCCTTCACGTAACGACTCTCCTCACGCAGCACCGCGGGAATCGTGGCCTGCAGCGTCGGCGTGAACGCCGCCGATGCCGACTGCAGCACGAAGATCAGCACATAGACTTGCCACACCTCAGTGACGAAGGGGAGCAGCAGCACCACGCTGCCTCGCAGCATTTCCAGCACGATCAGCACCCCTCGTCGAGGCAAGCGCTCGGCGAAGGCCTGCGCCAGCGGTGCGACGATGACGTAGGCGACCATCTTGATGGCCAGCGCCGTGCCCATGACCACCCCCGCCCGCTCCTGCGCCAGCTCGTAGGCCAGCAGCGCCAGCGCGATGGTGGCAAGGCCCGTCCCCAGCAGGGCCATGCACTGGGCAGAGAACAAACGTCGGTATCGCCAATCCTGCAGGGGTTCGAACATGATCCACCTCGCTAGCCGGAACTCGCTGCCGCCATGTCCAGCCGACCGGCAGGGTCACCCTCCCCTGGCGCAGCGGCATGATAGGGGCAGCGAACCTGGTGCCCCTCGCTGGTGGCGATCAATTCGGGAAGGGAACGGCTGCACGCCGGCCTGGCAATGGGGCAGCGGGGATGGAAACTACAACCCGACGGCGGCGCAATCGGGCTTGGCGGTTCACCGCGTGCCATGGCACACCCTTCGAGTCCTTTCTCCTCGAGCATCGAGGCGTTGATCAGCGAGCGGGTGTAGGGATGCAGCGGGTTCGCGAAGAGCTCCTCGCTCTCGGCCACCTCGACGATGCGGCCCAAGTACATCACCGCCACTCGATCGCAGAGGTAATGCACCACACGCAGGTCATGGGAGATGACCACCAGAGTGAGATCGTAGCGCTTCCTGAGCGATGCCAGGAGGTTCAGGATCTGAGAGCGCATCGAGGAATCCAGCGCCGAGGTCGGCTCGTCACATACCAGCACCTGCGGCTCGAGCAGCAGGGCACGCGCGATCACTACCCGCTGCAGCTGTCCCCCGGAGCACTGGCTGGGGAAACGGTTGATGAAGCTCGAATCCAGGCCGACATCGTCCAGGGCCCGGATGATCCGCTGCAGCCGCTCGGACCGGGTCCCGATGCGGTTCTGCGACAACGGCGCATACAGGCTGCGGCCTATCGTCATACGGGGGTCCAGCGCACTGAAGGGATCCTGGAACACCAGTTGAACGGTGCGGCGCAGACGCCTGCGCTCGCCTCCTTCGGCCGACGAGACGTCGATGCCGTCGATATCGATATGGCCCGAGGTCAGCGACGACATGCCGAGAATCAGCCGCGCCAGGGTGCTCTTGCCGCACCCCGACTCGCCCACCAGCCCCAGGGATTCGCCCTTGGCGACGGCGAGGCTGATGCCATCCACGGAACGTACCTGCCGTCGCGGGCGGAAAAGACCGCCGCGCAGCGGATAGTATTTCATGACGTCGGTGATGCGCAGAATCGGGCTGCCCGCCGCATGAGGAACGGTGCGTGTCTCAACAGCCATCTCGATGGCCCTCCAGTTCGGTCTGGCAGATCCTGATGGCCTGCGCCTGGACGTCGTTCGGCGCCCCGACCCAGCAGCGTGCGCAGCAACCGGGGCCGCCATGCTCGACCATTGGGGGGGCAACTCGCGAGCAGACTTCCGGGTGCCCCCACGTTTCGGCGACCTGACAGCGCGAACGGAACCGGCACCCCGGGATCTTCGACAGCAGTTCCGGGGGCGTGCCCGGTATGGCGTAGAGCTCGCCCGACTCATCCGCCTGCAGGAGGGAACAATGAATCAGCGATTGCGTGTAAGGGTGCTTGGGGCTGTGCAGGATCTCGTCGGTGGTACCCTGCTCCACGATCTCGCCCGAGTACATAACGGCCACCCGATCCGCGATCGCCGAGACCACCGAGAGATCATGGGTGATCAGCAGGATGGAGAGGTTGCGTTCACGCCGCTTGCGATCCAGCAGCTGCAGAATCTGCGCCTGAACGGTAACGTCCAGCGCCGTGGTCGGCTCGTCGGCGATGAGAAGGTCGGGATCGGCGCTCAGGGCCGCTGCGATCATCACCCGCTGCGCCATCCCCCCGGACATCTGGTGCGGATAGCACTTCATCCGTTCTTCGGGCTCGGGGATGCCCACGTCGCGGAACAGCTGAACGACCCGCTCATGCTCCTCTTCGGCGGTCAGATGCTGGTGGACGTGCAGCGCCTCGCCGGCCTGGGCGCCCACCGTGCAGGTCGGATCCAGCATCACGTGCGGCTGCTGAAACAGCATCGCGATCCTGGAGCCACGGATCTTGTTGAAATTCTCCTCGGACAGGCCAAGCACCTCTTCCCCGCCGACGCGTACCGACCCTCCGAGTATCGAGATGCCGGAGGGCATCAGACGCATCAGGCTGCGCGCCGTCATGCTCTTGCCGGAGCCCGATTCGCCGACCAGGGCCAGAATCTCACCGCGCCGAATGGTCAGGTTCAGGTCGCTGATGATGGCACCGACCCCGGGAACACCGACGGTGAGATGCTCGACTTCGAGCACCGGGGCGCATGCCTCCGGTCGTAGCTGTTGCTGCACGATCGTTTGGTTGGCAAGCATTTTTTCATCCCCTCTGTTGTGATTATGTGGGTGATTGTGTCTAGCCAGGCCTATTCGATATCCGGCATTGCGGCTCAGCCTTTCGCCGCACCCGAGGTCGCCAATCGTCCGTTTTCCTGCCTCGCCCTCTCCCAGGCATTGCAGATGGTCTCGACCGGTTCCTGGAGATGGTCGGCCATGGCTTTTTCGAGCTTTTCGGTATCGCCGCTCGCTACCAGCTCTGCCAGGTACTCGTGCTCTTCGATCAGCCGACCGCGGCCGCGGTAGACTCCGAGCAACTGATTGAGGCAGAGCCCCATTTCCGCCATCAGCGTGGCAAACAGGCGGGACAGCCGCCGACTGCCGGCGGCATTCACCAGCTCGGAGTGAAAGCGAATATCCAGGGAAGCGACTTCGGTCCACGCCTCCTGCTCGACGGCCTTGCGCATGGACGCCACGATGGCCCGGAGTCGAGCAGAAAGCTCTTCTCCGCGACCGGACTGGACAATGCGCCGCAAGGCCGCGCGCTCTACCGCATCCCGGGTAAAATAGATGTCCTCGAGATCGTCCTCCGTGAGTTCCAGCACGAAAACGCCACGGTGCGGCTCGCTGACCAGCAGCCCCTCCTGCAGGAGACGCTGGATGGCCTCCCTGACCGGCCCGCGGCTGACGCCACAGCTCTCGGCGACCAGTTTTTCGTTCAACTGCATGCCCGGCGGATAGGCACCAGACAGGATGGCATCGCGAATCTGTTCAGTGACCATGCTCGACATGGTCGAGCGAACGACGGGTTTCGGTCCCGCATGCAGCTGCATCATGACGACTCTCCTTATCTCGATCGAAACGCATTCATTTACTTTCGTGACGCCACTTCATCTTCGCATCCAGATGCGCCTCCAAGCCCTGCCCGACCAGCGTGACGCTCAATGCGGTGATGAAGATGGCCAGGCCGGGAATGAATACCAGGGCGGGGGCACGATCCAGATAGGGCAGCGCCTCGGCCAGCATCGCGGCCCAATCCGTATCGGGCGGCTGTACCCCAAGCCCCAGGAAGGAGAGGCTTCCCACCGTGATCAGCTTGTGGCCGAAGCGCAGGAACGCGATCGTGGCCAGCGGCCTCAGGACGTTGGGAATCACGTGATACACGATGATGAAGGTGCGCGAGCAGCCGAGTATCTCCGCCGCGCGGATATAATCCTTGGCGTTGATCTCCAGCGCCAGCCCACGCGTCATGCGGGCAAACGGCGTCCAGCCGGTCAGGACGAGCGCCAGAACCAGCGTGCCATAGCCCGGCCCCAGGATGGCGACCAGGAGCAGTGCCACCAGCACATCGGGAAACGAGATCATCAGGTCCACGAGGCGCATCAGGAATTCATCCACGGCGCCGCCGACCCGGGCACTGATCACGCCCAGCAGGGTGCCAAGCACGGCCGAGATCACCAGGGTAATGGTGGTAATGGAGACCGAGAACTGGCCGCCATAGAGCAGGCGACTGAAGACATCCCGGCCCAGGTGATCCTGCCCCAGCCAGTGTTCCGCACTGGGGCCTGCAAAGCGCTGCGCAAGCGTCATTGCCGACGGGTCGTGTTGCGCTATCCAGGGCGTGAGCAGCAGGAGCAAGATCACCGTGGCGAAGACGCTGCCGGCCACCAACAGCGTGCGGTTGTGTCGGGAGAGATGGACAAGCCAGGTCTTCACCATGTGCAGGTTGCCCATTCTCGATCTCATGCCCTGCACGCTGTCCGGCGACAGGGGGGTATCAAGCTGTGGCATTGTCGATCCTCACTACCGGGTTGAGAACGGTGTAGGCCAGGTCCGTGACCGTGTTGATCACGACAGCCAGGGTCACGATGGCGACCAGGCCCGCCTGCAGCACCGGTATGTCGCCATTGACGATCGCCGAGTAGACCAGCCGGCCCATGCCGGGTACCGCGAAGATGACCTCGATGACCACCGCCCCACCCAGCAGGCCGGCCATCCATACCGAGAACAGCGTGATCACGGGCAGCAGGGCGTTGCGCAGGCCATGGGCGATCAGCGTGCGCCGGACGCTCATGCCGCGGCTATGCGCCGCCACGATATGGGGGGAGTTGAGCACGTCGATCATCGAGGCTCGCATGACCTGGGTAAAATAGCCCATGGGACGCAGCGACAACGCCAGGGCCGGCAGGATCACCGACTCCGGCCCCCGCCAGCCCGCTGACGGCAGCCAGCCCAGATAGAGCGCAAAGACCAGAATGCTCATGGGGGCGAGCCAGTATTCCGGCACGGCGACGAACGCCTGGCTAAGCGATTTGGTCGCCATGTCGAAGGAGCCGCCCCGCCGCAGGGCAGCGATGCTGCCGGTGGGAACGGCCACGGCGAAGGCGAAGCCCAGCGACGCCAGCGTCAGCACGACGGATACCTTGAGCGCTGACCAGACCTGCTCGACGACGGGCTCACGACTCATGTACGAGTTGCCGAAATCGCCCGTCACCGCACTGCGCAGCCAGTCCAGATATTGCACGACCAACGGCCGGTGCATTCCCAGCTCGAGGCGTAGTGCCTCGATGGTGGCCGCATTCAGGTCCAGGCGACCGAAGCGCGCCCGAGCCAGCGCCCGCACCGGATCCGTCTCCCCGATATAGGGGATGAGAAAGACCAGAAACGTGACGACCAGCAGCGCCAGCACCAGCACCGCGAATCGGCGTAGGATAAAAATAGGCATTTTGTCAGCCCTCCCAGGGTTTGCGCGGATCCCGCTCCGACGCGGTCGGAACCAGGCGCCGTGATGCCATGCGTCGCATCGACACCATCCTCACCGGCGGGCAGTCAGCCACGACGTCTCGCGGGGCTCTGCCGGTCGAGGATCGTGGAAGGCAGTCTTGGGGGCTGAAGTCTCGGGCTGTTCATCAGAGGGGTCTCCGTTATTGTTGTCATCTTCGTTCGGGAAGCGCTGACGCAATGCAGGACTCGCGACATGAATCAGCGCTTCCTAACGACGAGCCGCTAGAGCGAGTTCACTTCCAGGTCCTTGTGGAAGGCGGTGCGCTCATAGACATGCACCTGGTAGTTCTCCACCGTGTTGGCGACCGCCTCACTGATGGTCTCGTGGATCAGGAAGACATTCACCGCTTCCTCCTGCAGGCGCGCAGCGATGTCCCGGTAGATGGCATTGCGTTCCTCAGGCTCCACCAGCGCTCTCGCTCTCTCCAGCTGTGCATCCACCTCCGGATCGCAGAAGCCGGCCAGGTTGTAGCTGCCGTTACATCCGTAATCCTCGGCCAGGGTGCCGATCGGGTCCGCCACGTCGGTGAGGTAGCCGCGCGAGAGCAGGACCATGTCGAAGTCGCCCGAGAGCAGCTGCGGCTCGATCGCTCCATACTCCGAGACCCGTATATTGACCTGCATGCCCAGTTGCTGAAGCTGGAACTGGATGACCGCGGCCAGGTCGGCCAGCACCGGGCGCTCCACATAGGCCAGCAGCTCGAGACGAAGCTCGCTTGCCGGTATTCCCGACTCCGCCAGCAGCTGACGGGCTCGCTCCAGGTCCTGGGGAATGACCGAGGCATTCTCGGGCGCCCAGGGGGTGTTCGGCGAGAACTGTCCCACTGCCGGACTCACCGAGCCTTCGTAGACCGCTTCGGCGATGCCGGCCACGTCGATGGCGCTCTGGATCGCCTGTCGAACCTTCATGTTATCCAGCGGCGCACGGCGGTTGTTGAGATAGAGCGAGGTGGTTCGCGGCGCCTCGACGGTGTGCACCTTCAGCTTCTGCGAGCGCTCCATCTGTGCCAGCGCCGCCGCGGGTATCTGGCGAGCGATATGAATCTCACCGGTTTCCACCATCATGGAACGCACTTGCCCGTCGGGGATGTAGCGCACCTCTCCTTCGGCCAGCTGCACCTCGCCCCCCAATAGTTCTCGTTGCGCTTGAGCTCCAGGCCCTGGCGGGGAATTTCGCGCACGATCTCGAAGGGTCCCGTGCAGTGACCCACCGGGTTGATACGGTCGCCGGCGAACGCGGCGGGCGACAGGATACCGGTGTTGGGGTTGGCCAAGCGGTTGGGCACGAAGACATCCGGTGCCTTGGTGACGATACGCACGGTGCGCTCACCCGCTGGCTCGACGGATTCGATCACGCTCGGCGAAAAACCCGGGGGCGGGGTCGCCACGTTCAACAGCCGATTGAGCTGATCGCTGACGACTTGCGGCGTCAGGGCAGTGCCGTCATTGAAGGTCACTCCCTCACGAAGCTGGAACTCCCACTCCGTCGGCGATACTTGCTCCCAGGACTCGGCCAGCGCCGGCTTGATCGTAGCGTCGTAGTCCATGCGCGTCAGTCCCTCCAGACAGCCGGCCCGCGACAACACGTAGGCATCGATGGTCTCCACCGCCCAGCCCGACGCCGGTGTGAACAGCTCACCGAAGACGACTTTTCCACCGGAGGCTGCCGAGGCCGAAGCGGCCATGGGGCCGATCATGACAGCGACAGCCACCCCTCGGAGCAGGGCGGGTACCGCCTTTAGGCAGTTTGGAGTATTCATGGGTCTCACCCTCTTGCTTGTTATTGTGCAGAACGTCATGTAGCGAAGGATTTCGCTGGGGCATCCCGCCTCTCTTGTTGTTGATCGGTCGTTGCGCGATCGCGGCACCGCCATTGGCCAGATTGATGCTGGCCACGAGCACTCCGCCTGCTGGCCGGCATGCCCCGCTCTAGTGGGTCGCGATGGCGTTATTTGGGAACTTAGACCTTCCCATACTGGGAAGGTCAAGAGGCGATCGGAAAGTCAAGAGAACGATGCCTGACGCCTCTGGATGCCGTGCCGAACCCACGCTGCCACCCCTCTCGCTGCCGTCACGCTTGGGCATCTCGCCACGCGCCATCAGGTATCCCGCGCCACTTCGCCAAGCCTTGCACTGTTGAAAAAAGATAGGGAGACGAAAAAAATTTTGTCAACAGTCTTTTGTAGACAACATACAAGCCGCTCAGAAAGATTCTTGACCTTCCCATGATGAGAAGGTTTAGGCTTCCCAATATCCCCTGCGGCACACCAGAGGAGGTGACCATGCCAACCGACAACATACCGTCAACAAACAAGAACACCCGCGGCGAAGCCGATGTGTACTCCCTGGCCATCGAAGGCATGAGCTGCGCCTCCTGCGTCGGCCGGGTCGAGAAGGCGATTCGCGGCGTGCCAGGGGTCGTCGACGCTTCCGTCAACTTGGCCACCCAGCGCGCCCAGGTGGCATTCGCTTCCGACCGGACAGACCTCGCCGGTGTCGTACAGGCGGTGGGCAGCGCCGGCTACCCTGCCGTTACCGATACCATCGAATTGACAGTCAAGGGCATGACCTGCGCCTCCTGCGTCGGCCGCGTGGAGCGCAAGCTCGCGGACTTACCCGGCGTGCTCGAGGCCAATGTCAACCTGGCCACGTCAACGGCGACCGTGAGAGTGGTCGCCGAGGCCGTGACCCCGCAGCGCCTGATCGAGGCCGTGCAGGCGGCGGGTTACGACGCCGAAGCCGCCAGCGACGCACCGGACCGCAGCGACCGCGAACGCGAGGCCCGCGAACGGGAAATCGCCGAGCTGAAGCGCGCGGTCACCATCGCCGCGGTGTTCACCCTGCCCGTCTTCGTACTGGACATGGGCTCGCACTTCATCCCCATGCTGCATCACTGGCTGCACATGAGCGTGGGCCAGCAGAACCTGTTCTACCTGTTCTTCGCTTTGGCCTCGGTGGTGCAGTTCGGTCCCGGTCTGCGCTTCTACCAGAAAGGCTGGCCCGCCCTGATGCGCGGCGGCCCCGACATGAACTCGCTGGTGATGCTGGGTACCACCGCGGCCTGGGGCTATTCGGTGGTGGCGACCTTCCTGCCCCAGGTGCTGCCGGCCGGCACGGTGAACGTCTACTTCGAAGCCTCAGCGGTAATCATTACGCTGATCCTCGTCGGCCGCTATTTCGAAGCGATTGCCAAGGGGCGCACCAGCGAGGCAATCAAGGCGCTGATGAAGCTCCAGGCCAAGACCGCCCGCGTGGTCCGCGATGGCGAGGAAATGGAAATCGGCATCGACGAGGTGCGCCAAGGCGATAGCGTGCTGGTGCGGCCCGGCGAGAAGATCCCGGTGGACGGCCAGGTCATTGACGGTAGCTCCTTCGTCGACGAGTCGATGATTACCGGCGAACCCGTGCCGGTACGCAAGGAAGCCGGCGCGGACGTGGTCGGCGGCACCATCAACAAGGTAGGCAGCTTCACCTTCCGCGCCACCAAAGTCGGCGCCGACACCCTGCTTGCCCAGATCGTACGCATGGTCGAGCAGGCCCAGGGCTCGAAGCTGCCCATCCAGGCCATGGTCGACAAGGTCACCAACTACTTCGTACCGGCGGTGATCGTCGCGGCCCTGGCCACCATCGGCGTCTGGCTGATCTTCGGCCCCGCCCCGGCGCTGACCTTCGCCCTGGTCAACGGCGTGGCAGTGCTCATCATTGCCTGCCCCTGCGCCATGGGCCTAGCCACCCCCACCTCGATCATGGTGGGTACCGGCAAGGCGGCGAAGATGGGCGTGCTGTTCCGCAAGGGCGAAGCCCTGCAGTCGCTGCGTGACGCCAAGGTAATAGCGCTGGACAAAACCGGCACCCTGACCAAGGGCCGACCCGAACTCACCGACCTGGTCGTGGCCGATGGCTTCGACGAGGCCGATACCCTGCGCCTGGTAGCTTCCGTCGAGCGACAGTCGGAACACCCCATCGCCGAGGCGATCGTCAACGCGGCCAAGGCCCGCGGGCTGGAAACCGCCACCATCCAGGGCTTCGAGGCCATCCCCGGCTTCGGGTCGCAGCCCGGGTCGATGGGCACCGGGTGGACGTCGGTGCCGACCGCTACATGCGCAAACTGGGCCTGGACGTGGAAGCCTTTACCCAGACCGCACACCGGCTCGCCGACGAGGGCAAGTCACCGCTCTATGCGGCCATTGATGGCCGCCTGGCCGTGATCATCGCCGTCGCCGACCCCATCAAGGAGTCCACGCCGGCCGCCATCCGCGCGCTGCACGCCGAAGGCCTGCAGGTCGCGATGATCACCGGCGACAACCGGCGCACCGCCGAAGCCATTGCCCGCCGCCTTGGTATCGACAAGGTGGTGGCCGAAGTGCTGCCCGACGGCAAGGTGGATGCGGTGAAGCGCCTGCAGGCAGATGGTGACTTGGTGGCCTTCGTGGGCGACGGAATCAACGATGCCCCGGCGCTGGCCCAGGCCGACGTGGGGATCGCCATCGGTACCGGTACCGACATTGCCATCGAGTCGGCCGAGGTGGTGCTGATGTCCGGCGACCTGCGCAACGTGCCCAATGCCATTGCACTGTCGCGGGCCACCATCCGCAACATCAAGCAGAACCTCTTCTGGGCCTTCGCCTACAACACCGTGCTGATCCCGGTGGCCGCCGGCGTGCTGTTTCCCGCCTTCGGAATCCTGCTTTCGCCGATCTTCGCCGCCGTGGCCATGGCCGCCTCGAGCATCTGTGTCCTCACCAATGCGCTGCGCCTCAAGGGCTTCCGGCCGCCGATCGCGATCGCAGCGGATGAGGCCGCGGCACCGGGCCGCCAGGTCCCACAAGCCGCCTAAATGCCTGCCTGACGACATGCCTCCCAAACAGGAGGCGCACACCCAGCTCGGAGAACAAGAAGATGAGCCACGACGTTCAGATCACCACTGCCGGCCAGACCATCACCGTGGAGGATGGCGACACCCTTCTCGATGCCGCCATGGCAGCAGGCATCGATTATCCCCATAGCTGCCGCGCCGGCCGTTGCGGCGCCTGCAAGACGCGGCTGGTGGAGGGTGAGGTCGATCTGCTCCCCCACACGCGCTTCTCGCTGACCGACGAGGAGCGCGACGCCGGCCTGATACTCGCCTGCCGCGCCCTGCCCCGCCGCGACTGCACCGTCGCCTGGCTACTCGATGACGACGCGCGAGCCGCCCACCCGGTGCGCAAGGTAGAGGGTACCGTGGTAGCGCTCGACGACCTCACCCACGACATCAAGCGGGTCCAACTGCGCCTGGAAGGCGACGGACACCTTGCCTTCACCGCCGGCCAGTACGCCCAGGTAACCTTCCCCGGCTGCCCGACCCGCGAGTACTCCATGGCCAATCGCCCGGACGAACCCATACTCGAGTTTCACGTGCGCCATGTCCCGGGCGGTACTACCAGCACTCATGTGGCCAGCAGGTTGACGGTAGGCGACCGGGTGGCAGTGGAGGGGCCTTTCGGCAGCTCATACCTGCGCGAGCGCCATGCCGGCCCCATCGTCGCGGTGGCCGGCGGTTCCGGTCTGGCGCCGGTGAAGTCGATCCTCGAAACGGCGCTGGCCGCCGGCATGCGTCAGCCTATACACCTCTATATCGGCGTCCGCGACGAGCGTGACGTCTACCTGGAAGCCCACTTCCAGGACCTGGCCGCACGTCACGCCAACCTGCAGGTCAATATCGTGCTGTCAGAGCCCACCGGTTCCACCGAGCGCGCCACCGGTCTGGTCACCGAGTTCATGGCGGCGAACGAGGACGGGTTGACCAGCTACCGCGCCTACCTGGCCGGCCCGCCCCCTATGGTGGAAGCGGCTACCGAACTGCTTGCGGCCCGCGGTGTGCCGGCGGACCACATCCATGCCGATGCCTTCTATACCTCGGCCGACCGCGAGCCCACCGCAGTCACGCCGGAAGAACAAGCCGCCCAGAGTGACGCCAACGCTGCCTGCTCCTGCTGCCAATCGACGGCCTCCTAGCCCAGATACTATCTGTCGCTTGAGATCGGCTTGCCGTGTGGGCAGGCCGGTCCGTCATGGCGGCACAAGCCATGACCCAACGACTTGAACTCATGAGCCTTGGGCCGTGGCCACGACTGCATTTCCAAAAGTTGACCGGACTGGAAACCCTGAGCAACAAGTTACCCGAACGGACGCTTATATATGCCGCGAGCACCCCAAAAAGCGACGTTTCTTGCGGTTTCCCCCCCATGCATCGAAACCATCTGTTTGCACCTACATGGTGTAATGGGTTTACGGCGCAAAGTGAATGAACCCAATTCGTGAGGCAATGCCTCCAGGATACTGCTTACTACGCCGAAGGGCTTTTCTTTCACCATCGAAAAAAACAGGAAACCCAACTCATGAGCACATTCAAGCCGAAGTACATCACCTTCGATTGCTATGGCACGATGACCAACTTCCAGATGGGCCCGTCGGCGCGCAGGATCTTCGCGGATCGCATCAGCCCGGCGCAGATGGATGCTTTCGTCGAGGATTTCAGGGTCTATCGCCTCGACGAGGTCCTGGGCGACTGGAAGCCGTTCAAAGACGTCGTTCGCAACTCGGTCGAGCGCACTTGCCGCAAGTGGAAGCTCGAGTTCCGCGAGGAGGAGGCACTGGAGATCTACCACTCCGTACCGACCTGGGGCCCGCACCCGGACGTGCCGGAAGGTCTGCTCAAGGTCGCCCATGAAATTCCGCTGGTGATCCTGTCCAACGCCGACAACGATCAGATCTACCGGAATGTCGAAAAGCTCGGCGCCCCGTTCGCCCATGTCTTCACCGCAGAGCAGGCCCGTGCCTACAAGCCGCGCCTCCAGGCCTTCGAATACATGTTCGACCAGCTCGGCTGCTCACCGGCAGAGTGCATGCACGTCTCCAGCAGCTTCCGCTACGATCTCATGTCCGCCTCCGACTTGGGCTACGGCGCGCGCGTTCTGGTCAACCGCAACCATGAACCGAACCTGATGCCGAACTACGCCACACACGAGATCAAGGACATGGGCGGCCTGGCCGCTCTGGTGGGCCTCTAAAGTACGAAGCCTCCCTCCTCGATGCGGCCCCGCGCTTCGCCCACGGCGAAGCGCAGGGCCGCGGTCTGTTTTGCACCGAACCTACCGAAGGTCTCACTGCCCCTTGCCTCTTGCCACTTTTGCCCGGCCTTCCCCGTTCACTCGCCATGCGACCGATCGATGGCGTTCGGCAGCGCCTCGCCGATGCATGTTATGGCGCAGCACCCGCGCGTCCGTATCGGGCTGGGTCACGCTCGCGATGCGAGGCGTCAGAAATATGGGGGATTCGCCCCACATGGGTGTGGGGCGAGGGGTGTGAGTGGGTGTGGGGCGAGGGGTGTGAGATGTGCGTAGGCCCGTATAGAACGGGCCTAGCCCCATCGACTTTCAGATAGAGCCCAGGGCAGCCGGAACGCCCCAAGACCTCTTATTTGAAGAACTCGTAGGGCGTACCGAGCCCCTTGTCGAGGGCCGCCTCGTACAGCATGGCAACCGTCACGGTGTCTTGAATGGCCATGCCGACCGAATCGAAGATCGTTATCTCTTCCTGGCTTTCGCGACCGGCCTTTTTCCCCAGCAGGATCTCGCCGATTTCCGCATGAATCTCTTCCGGCGTGATGATGCCCTCATTAACGGCATGCTGGGTATCGCCGTACTTGATACAGAGCTCGACAGCGTCGTTGACCACCTTGGCCTCTTTGAATATGTCGGCGCCAAGCTCCTGCTTGCCCGGCATGTCGGAGCCAATGGCCACGATATGGGTGCCAGGCTTCAGCCACGCCTTCTGGACAATCGGTCCCCTGTGGGCGCGGGTGGTAGTGACGACGACGTCAGCGGCGCGAACCGCCTCCTCCGCGGTTTCGCACTTGCGGATGTCGAGGCCCGTTTCCGCGGACATTTCCCGAACGTACTCATCGAGTGCTCCCGGAGAGGCATTCCACACCACGACTTCGGAAAAATCCCTCACCCGGATAATGGCTCTAAGCTGTCTGCGCGCCTGATTGCCCGCACCGATGATACAAAGCGTCTTCGCATCCTCACGTGCCAGGTATTTTACCGATATGGCACCCGCGGCAGCGGTACGGCAGCCGGTGATCCAGGTGCCGTCCATGACGCACCTGAGAGCACCTGTGCTGGCCTCGAACAGCATCACGGTATTCATGCCTGTCGGCAGGCCCAACTCAGGATTTCCCTTGTATCCACCGGCGGAGGACTTGATGGTGATATACCCCCCAGCAAGATCGAGGCCACCCTTGAAATCGATGCACGCATGTGAACCAGGGAGCTCTATGCTCATGAAATCCGGCTGAACAACTTTCCCGCTATTAAATGCTTTATAGCCGTTTTCCACGGCTTCGAGTACGGCATCCAGGTCGATGAGCGATCCCACTTCATCCTTGTTCAGCAGCAGAGTCTTCATGTTCGAACCTTTTAAAGTTTCGTTAAAAAATGCCCGCCACACGCTCCCCTTGAGGAGCCTGCCGATCATGTCTATGCCCCAGTTACCGGAGGTAAGGACCACACAGACCTTTTCATCCGCGCGAGTCGTCACGACACCAGACTGCAAGGCGGCGATTCCTACACAGGCTGATGGCTCTGCCACGAGCTTGGCATCGTTTGCCACCATCCTTACCGCCTCCTCGATGGCTTCTTCCGAGACGATGACGATCTCATCCACATACTTCTCGATAATCGGGTAGGTGTTGTTGCCAGGCCAATCGCAGGCAAGGCCGTCGGCTAGGGTCTGCTTCACTGTCGCCTTGGTTCGCTCGCCGTTTTGGCGGCTCAAATAGTAAGGGCAGCACGCTTCGGCCTGAACGCCGATCACCCTTATGGCAGGATTGGTCTCTTTGATGGCGGTGGAAATACCCGAGATGAGCCCGCCGCCCCCGATGGGGACGAGCACGGTTTCCACATCCGCCAGATCCTCCAGGATCTCGAGTGCAATCGTGCCTTGGCCAGCCATGACGTCGAAGTCTTCATAGTTGTGCACTATGGTATAGCCGTGCTCCTCGACCTCGGCATGAACCTTTTTCCAACGCTCTGTATAGGCACGGTCCCACAGGATCACCTCCGCACCCATCGATCTGGCATTGTTGACCTTTAGCTTGGGCGTGTCTTCCGGAACGATGACGGTCGCATGAATGCCGAGCACTTTTCCTGCATAAGCGCATGCCTGACCATGGTTACCCGATGAGCTGGTGATGATTCCCTTGTCCCGTTCGGCCTGCGTCAAGGACAGTATCTTGCTCAACGCCCCCCTGATCTTGAACGCACCTGTCACTTGGAGCATTTCGGGCTTGACGTAGACCTGACAGCCCAAAGCCCCATCCATCTTGATTTCTCTGAGTAGCGGAGTACGGCAAATATAAGGCCGGATACGCACAGCCGCTTTTTTTATGTCCTCGAGCGTTACCGCTGTCTTTTCCACGACTATCCCCTTGAGTTGCCGCCAGCTTCACTGACCTGCGGACTGTGTATATCGCGTTCTGTACTGACGTGGCGTCATCCCACAGAGACGCTTGAAATGCCTCGCCAGGTGGCTCTGGTCGAAGAAGCCGATCTCGCTGGCGATCTCCGTCGGCCGCAGCCCCTGCTCCATCATCGTTTGAGCTTGCCGGACCCGTACCTGACAGACGTAGCGATAGGGGGAAATGCCGAATCGCTTCCGGAACCGCTTGGCCAGGCTGAAACGTGTCATGCCGACGAGCTCGGCCAGATCGTTGAGATTGATCGGCTCGCAGAAGTGCTCATCGATGTACTGCTTGGCCGTTGCCATCGCCACGGCCGTTTCGTCAGGGTCAGGCTCGCCCGCCTGCCACATCGGAGGGATGCCGCTCTTGTCGTTCATGTTCCACACTCCCTACGCCGGCACCACCGCAAGCCCGGTGCTACCGGCATGACAGAATGCAACGTCAGTTGCTGGCCGCCATGGCGGGCACAGGCTCGTCGAGCTTCCGCAGTTCGATATCGCTGTGGTGACATAGGATCTCGTTGCCCTTGTCGAGCCACACCCGCGGTGGCGAGACCTTGTTGCACTTGCCGTCGATCCTGACCGAACAGCGCGACAGGAACGGACAGAGTTGCGTCGACGAGGCCGGCGGGTCGATCTGCGGCAGTGCACCGCGCCCCGCCCGGGTCTCCTCGAGCCAGCCCTGGTGCATCTCCGGCACCGATTCGATCAGCAGATGGGTGTACGGATGATACGGCGGTGCCTGGAACGTCGAGCGTCCCCCCTGCTCCACCTTGTTGCCGGCATACATCACTACCACCTCGTCGCAGATCTCCCGCACCGTGCTGATGTCGTGGCTGATGAAGAGGTAGGTAACGTTCAGCTCCCGCTGCAGTTCCGCCATGAGTTCGAGGATCGCGGCGCCGACCACCGTATCCAGGGCCGAGGTGACTTCGTCGCAGAGGATCAGATCCGGCTCGGCCGCCAGCGCGCGCGCTAGGTTGATGCGCTGCTTCTGGCCACCGGACAGCTCACTTGGGCGTCGCTTCGCCAGACTCGCCGGCAGTTGCACCAGCTCCAGCAGCTCGGCCACTCGGCGGCGGCGCTGCGCGCTGCGCATGCCGTGGTAGAAACGCAGGGGGCGCGCCAGGATCTCTTCGATGGTGTGCTGCGGATTCAGCGCCGTATCGGCATTCTGGAACACGTACTGGACGCGCCGGAACTCATCCCGCGTACGTCCCGACAACGACCTGCTGAGCGGGTGGCCATCCAGCAGGATCTGCCCGGCCGACGGCTCCACCAGGCCGGCAATGGCCCGCGCCACGGTGGTCTTGCCCGACCCGGATTCACCGATGATTCCGACCGTTGCTCCGCGACGAACCTTCAGGTCGATATTTTGCACGACCCGCTTGCTGCCATAGCAGATCTCGAGATCGCGCACCTCGAGCAGCAGATCCTCATCGATACCGGCGGATGCCGGCACCGCTTCAGCCGTGTGCTCCGCCGGCTTCATCGCCGCCAGGAGGCTGCGGGTATAAGGATGCTCGGGTTCCACCAGGATCTGCTCGGTGCGGCTGTTCTCCTGGATCTCGCCGTTGCGCAGCACCACGATGCGGTCGGCCATCTGCGCCACCACCGCCAGGTCGTGCGAGACGTATACCGCCGTGGTATCGAGGTCGCGCACCACCTTCTTGAACGCCCGCAACACCTCGATCTGAGTGGTGACGTCCAGCGCGGTGGTCGGCTCGTCGAGGATGACCAGCGCCGGATCGGTGATCAGCGCCATCGCCGCCATCAGCCGCTGCAGTTGTCCACCCGACACCTGATGCGGATAGCGTGCGCCGATGTTCTCGGGGTCCGGCAGCGCCAGCGCCCGGAACAACTCGACCGCCTTGGCCTGCGCCTCTCGCCGCGACAGCACGCCATGGATCAGCGCACTCTCGATCACCTGCTCCATGATGGTCTTGGCGGGGTTGAACGCTGCCGCCGCACTTTGGGCGATATAGGCCACGGTGCGTCCACGCAGCTTCGCCAGCTCGCCATCCGACAGCTTCAGCACGTCGACGTCACCGATGCGCACCGAGCCCCCGACGATACGACAGCCGGCGCGGGCATAGCCCATCAACGCCAGGGCGATGGTAGTCTTGCCGGAGCCGGACTCACCGATCAGCGCCAGCACCTCGCCCTTCTTCAGAGTGAAATCGGCACCGTGCACGATCGGTACATCGACGCCGGCATCGTTACGCGCTGCTACGCGCAGCCCGCTGACCTTGACGATATCGTTCATCTCAGTTCTCCATCTCGCGCTTGGCCCGTGCACCGAAGCTGTCGATGATCAGGTTGACCCCGACGGTCAGGGTGGCGATGGCAATCGCCGGCGCCAATACGGCCGAAGCGCCTTCACCCAGACCCTGGATGTTTTCCCGTACCAGAGAGCCCCAGTCCGCATCCGGCGGCTGCACGCCCAGACCGAGAAAGCTCATCGCGCTCAGCAGCAGCACGACGTAGACGAAACGCAGGCCGAAGTCGGTCAGCACTGGACGGAGCATGTTCGGCAACACCTCGATGAACATGATGTACGGCATGGCCTCACCCCGCGCCCGCGCGACCTGGACGAAGTCCATCGTCATGACATTGACGGCGACCGCACGCGCGATGCGGTATGAACCGGGCATATAGGCAAAGGCAGCCATGACCAGCAGCAGCGGCACCGAAGAGCCGAAAGAGGCCACCATGATCAGCGCGAAGATCTTGTTGGGGATGGCAATCAGGGCGTCCTGAGTGCGACTGATGGCAGCATCGAGCCAGCCACCGGAGGCCGCCGCCACCAGGCCCAGCACCACGCCGAACAGGCAGGCCAGTATCGTTGCCGCCAGCGCCACGCCGATCGTGTAGGGCGCACCATGCAACAAGCGGCTGAGGATGTCCCGGCCCAGGAAGTCCGTGCCAAGCGGGTATTCCAGGCTGATTGGGCCGAATACCTCGAAGCTGACCAGCGCGTTGGCACCATGGGGCGCCAACCAGGGGCCGGCCAGGGCCATCAGCAGCCAGAATCCGACAATCAGCAGCCCCAGGGCACCGCTGATCGGCCGCTTGGCACGGCGGCGCACGACCTTGGACGGCTTGTCGCCGAACGCCACATCGAGCGCGGCCTCGGCTCGAGCACCCGACGTGCTCAATTTCGGTGACGGCGGAAGAGCGTTCGGATTCATGTGCGCAGCCTCGGGTTGGATAGGATGGCAATGATGTCGGCGATCAGCACCAGCAACAGAAAGCCCAGGGAGAACAGCATCACGCACGCCTGCACCAGCGGCATGTCGCGAGTCACCACGGCATTCACCATCAGCGTCGCAATGCCCGGATAGTTGAAGATCGTCTCGACGATGACCACACCGCCAAGCAGGTACGACAGACTCAGCGCCACGGCATTGGCGATCGGCCCGATGGCATTCGGCAGCGCATGCCGGAGCACCACCCGCATCGGTCGCGCGCCCTTGAGCACCGCCATTTCTACGTAGGGGGAACTGAGCTGATCGATGACGGCCGCCCGTGTCATGCGCGCCATCTGGGCAATCAGTACGCAACACAGGGTCAGCACCGGCATGGCATAGACACTGAGCAGCTGCATGAAAGAGTCGACTTCCACGGAACGCGACAGCGCCGAGAGCCAGCCCAGCTTGACCGCGAAAATCAGCACTGCGACGGTGGCAATCAGGAACTCGGGGACCGACACCAGGAATACCGCCAGCATGTTGGTATAGCGATCGAAGATCGATCCACGATACATCGCCGAAAGGATGCCGATGGACAGCGCCAGGGGCACGGCAATCAGAGCGGTGGCCGCTGCCAGCTTCAGGGAGTTGGGCAGCCGGCTCGCGATCAGATCGTCGACCGGCATGCCGTTGACCAGTGAAACACCGGGGTTGCCCGCCACCAGGCCACCTAGCCAGCTCAGATAACGCATGTACACGGGCAGGTCCAGACCCAACTTCGCACGCAGCGCCGCCACCGCTTCCGGTGTCGCTTCCTGGCCAAGCTGTTCCTGGGCTGCGTCGCCCGGCAATAGGCTGGTGAGAATGAAGACCACCAACGAGACGATGAGCAGGGTGAGCACGCCGATACCCAGCCGGCCGATGATGAGCCGTGGAATGCTGCTGTTCATGGTTTGCCCTTCTTATTATGGCGTCACTTTATTCCCGCCAAGGTGACGCCTTCATGGTTGAGTTGTCGTCAGAGTGATTGCTCAGGTTTCCAGCCAGACGTGTTCGGCGAACATGTAGCCCATCAGGCCGCCCAGCGGATGGGGGCTCAGCCCCGCAGCTTGGTGTTGTGGCCGTCGATGCTGCTCCTGAACTGCGGAATGCCGATACCACCGTGCTCGTGGATCAGCACCTGCATGTCGCCGTACATCTGCTTGCGCTTGTCTTCGTCGGTCTCGCCGCGCGCCGCCAGCAGCAACTGGTCGAACTGCTCGTTGCGCCAGCCCGCCTCGTTCCAGGCGGCATCGGACTGGAAGAACAGGCTGAACATCAGGTCAGCGGTCGGCCGCGCACTGATGGCGCCGAAGCCCAGCGGATGTTTCATCCAGTGGTTGGACCAGTAGCCGTCCGACGGCACTCGACGGATCTCGAGGTTGAGCCCGATCTGCTGCGCCGAGAGCTGCATCAACTGGGCCATGTCCACCGAGCCGGTGGCGGCCTCGGAGGCCACCAGGGGAATCGAACGGTTCCCTACGCCGGCGCGCTCCAGGTGGTACTTCGCCCGGTCCAGATCGAACTCGCGCTGCGGCAGGTCGGCGAGGTGGTAGCGGTGGCTGGGCGCGATCGGCTGGTCGTTGGCGAGGGTGCCGAAGCCGCCGAAGGCGAGCCGTTGGATCTGCTCGCGATCGAGCATGTACTTCATCGCCAGCACGAAGTCCGGGTTGTTGACCGGCCCCAGGTCGTCGCGCATCACCAGGTTGGTGTAAGCACCGGTCGGCGACTCCATCGCCGTGGCGTTGGCACTGTTGAGGATGCGCGGGATCGAGCGCGCATTGACCGGGTTGATGAGGTCGACGTCCCCGGCGAGCAGGGCATTGATGCGTGCGGCCTCGTCGGGGATCGCGAAGAACTCGATCTCGTCGAGGTAGGGCTGGCCCGGCTTCCAGTAGCTGTCGTTGCGCACGGCGACCGAACGCACACCCGGCTGGAACTCCGCGCATTCGAAGGGCCCGGTGCCGTTGGCGAGACTGAAGTCCGTGGTGCCGTCGCGCACGATGAGGAAATGAGAGGTGGCGAGGATCGCCGGCAGGTCGGCGTTGGGGCTGGTGAGCCGGATATGCACTTCATGCGGTCCGGCGGCCCTGACCTCCTCGAGCTGCTGGGCGACGCTGAGGGCGCGGGAGGCGGTGTCCGGATCCTTGTGGCGGTTCAGCGAGTAGACCACGTCGGCCGAGGTGAACGGCTGACCGTCGTGGAAGACGACGTCCCGACGCAGCTTGATGACCCAGGAAAGGGCATCGTCGGTGTCGAACGACTCCGCCAGCGACATACGCGGCACCAGCACCTCATCCAGCGTGGTCAGGCCGTTGTAGAACATGAAGTGACGGCAGTAGTCGGTGTAGTTCGCCCCTTGGCCGGATCCAGCGTATCGGCGGTCGAGCTGGTCGCACTCGCGACCTTGATGCGTCCACCGCGCTGGGGCGTCTGGGCGAAGGCGGACGATGCGCCGGTCATCAAGCCGCCAGCGGCGGTGGCCAGCACGGTACCGGCGGCCATGCCGCGCAACACATCACGCCGTGTGAAACCATGGCCGCCTTGGCCAGCTGTTCGCATCAGCTCCGTCATGGCCCGCCGATCATGGCCAGGGAAGTTCCTGTTCTTCATATCATGCCTCCGTCTATCCGCTTATCATTGCTTGCTGTTGTTATATCGGCGCGCCGTTAACCAAGGGGCCACTTCAGGCAATCCGGGGTAATTACCGTTATCTCGCGTGACGCTTTCTGCCTAAGCCGATACTCTTGCTCCCGACCGTCGTAACAAGCTAAAGGCTCGACTCGCATGCCTCATCGGTTGTGAACAAACCGTTGAAACAATTACAGCACCAATGCACAACGCTTTTGGTTCGTTTTGGCCCCACTCGCACATACAATCGTTGGCATTGGCCGCACCATACGGCAGAAGCTGCCGCACGCCCGGAGCTGCCCCGGTGACAAGTCAGTCATATCGGCCACTCAGGCTGGGAGAGGGGTTTTCACTGGCTCTGGTCATGCACACGACATGATTCGCCTGGCTTTGCAGTGCCGCCAACCTACAGGTGCGGCAAGAACGTCCTAGTCATGGCGGTTATCAGCTGCCAAACTGCCATTGCCAGGGAAAGCCACTATGGAGAGCCAGGTGTCCAAAGAGACGTCAAAGCGCCTGCAGACTTATGAGCTGACGCTGCGAGACCTTGAGGAGAACGATATCGACAAGCTGCACCAGCTGTCGGTCGGTGTCGGCTGGCCGCACCGGCCAGACGATTGGCGCATGCTGCTCAAGGTCGGACAGGGATTCGCCGGCTGCGACAAGATCGGCCGGATCGTCGGCTCGGCAATGTGGTTTCCGATGGGCAACGATTTCGCCACCATCGGCATGGTCATTACCACGCCACAGCTGCAGGCCCAGGGCGGTGGCGGCTGGCTGATGGATCACGTAATGCAGCAGTGTCACGGCCGTCGTCTTCAGATCATCGCTCCCCGGGTCGCCTATCGTCTCGCCCACGCCCTTGGCTTCAAGGCCGTGAACGTCGTGCATCAGCACCAAGGCACGGCAGTCGTTCCAGGCGAGATCTCGCTGCCGACCGACAGCCGAATTCGCCCATTGAAAGCGGCGGATTTCACCGACATCGCCCGCCTCGACCAGGCCGCCTTCGGTGCCGATAGAGCGACCATCCTGGAGGAACTGGTCGGGAGATCCACCGGCACGGTGCTCGAGCGGGAGGGCCGTATCGCCGGTTTTGCCCTGTGCCGCAGGTTCGGCCGGGGGCATATCGTGGGCCCGGTTGTCGCGAAGGACTCCGCCGACGCCATCGCACTGGTCGCTCCTCATGTGCAAAAGCATGCAGGAAGATTTCTCCGTGTCGATACTACCCAACCCGAAGGCGACTTCACCGAGTTTCTCGGGCACTGCGGAATGCGGGAATATGATCAGGTGTCGGTCATGACCCTACCCACCACTACGGAATCGGTGGATACCGAGGTTCATACGTTTGCACTCGTGAACCAATCCCTGGGTTAGGCTTTGTACGAAAACTGCCGCACTCATCATCCCCGATCGCACATCGCTCCGTCTGAAGAGACAGAGCGCATAAGCACATCACCATTCCATCGGCAGTCTCAGCGGCAAGAAAAAGCATATCTATATCATGCTAAAAACGAGGTTCAGGGCAGCACTATCATTCGCTCCGGCTTCCCTCTTCGAACATTACTACCGAATTTTCCCACCACCATAATCAGCCCTCCATATCGGCAAGAACATCCTAGTAATGCCCCTCTGCAGACGCCAGAGTACAAAAAGCTATGGAGGAACTTCTTATGGCAGTCCAGAACCTTGATACCGACATTACCTATCGGCCCATGCTGGGGAGCGACCTACCTGCCGCTCATCGACTCTCGCAAGCGGTACGCTGGCCGCATCGCCTGGAAGACTGGCAGCTCGTGCATCGTCTCGGCAGCGGTTTCGTTGCCGAACGCGATGGTGAGGTCATCGGCACTGCCATGTGCTGGAGTCATGGCAGCGATCATGCGACGCTCGGCATGATCATCGTGTCGCCCGAAGCCCAAGGCAAAGGCATTGGGCGCGCATTGATGGAGTCGATTCTCGACTTGATCGGCGAGCGCAATACGCTCTTGCTCGCCACTCCAGAGGGACAGCCGCTTTACGAGCGACTCGGCTTCAAGCCCATCGGCACGGTCCACCAACACCAGGGCACCGTCGTGCAACCCGAAATCGTTGCACCGCCGCCCGGGGAGCGCATACGGCCGGCGGGCGTGAATGATCGCGCCAAGCTGATCGAGCTGGCGACAGGCGGCACCGGCATGCCCCGGGCAGCGGCGCTGGACGAACTGCTTCAGGTCGCCGATGGCGTAGTGCTCGACAACCAGGGAGAGCTCACCGGATTCGCCCTGATGCGGCGCTTCGGTCACGGCTACGTGATCGGACCGGTAGTGGCCTCCTCTCCGAGCGGGCCAAGGCCATGATCAGCTACTGGATGGGGGCACGTGTCGACTCCTTCATCCGTATCGACGTCCACGACTCCGGTCATTTGAGCCCCTGGCTCCAGGAGCTTGGCCTCTTGCAGGTCGATTCCGTCGTTGCCATGGTCAAGGGCGAAGCACCGGTACCGGTTCCCGGCCTGCAGCAGTTCGCCATCATCAACCAGGCGCTGGGCTGATCCCGGAACGTCATTACTCATCACGGTCAACACAAGAGGAGGTGGCGAATACCCCCTCCTCTCCTTTTCTCCACACCAGTAAAAGACAATGGCGATCGTGCTGCACGAAGATGCCATGACAGCGCAAGGACCTCTTGCATAGCGCGCGGATCGATATACCAACATCGGCGCCGTTTTCGGTGTTTCCTGCCGCCTACCCCTCGAGTTTCGGCGACTCTAAAGAAGACTAAAGCGCCATACTTCTTATCATGACGGGTCGCCGGCCCGGCAAACTCTCGATATCAACCCTCGCCTGATACTCGACGTGAGGTCTTCCCATGCACGAGCGCAACATCGCCGAACAGAGCACTCCCTTTTGGTGGGAAGCGGCACCCGTCAAACCACTGCCGCAGCAGTCTCTGGCCAAGGAGCTCGATGTGCTGATCGTGGGCGCAGGCTACGCCGGGCTTGCGGCGGGGCTTGTACTGGCACGGGCTGGACGGTCGGTTGCCGCATTCGATGCCATGAGTCCGGGCGAAGGAGCCTCATCGCGCAACGGCGGCATCACCAGTGGCAGCATTCGCCCGGACCATGCCACGCTCAGCCGCCGCTTCGGCGAGAAGAAGGCACTGGCCATCGAGGCGGAAGGCAAGCTCGCCCGGGAATTCCTCTACGATTTCATCGAAGTCGAAAGACTCGACTGCGACTTCCAGCTTACCGGCCTGTTTCGCGGTGCCATCGGCCATGAACAGTACGAGAGCATGGCCCGCAGTGCCGAGGCGCTGGCGAAGAGACTGGGAATCGAGTCCTATGCCGTTCCGCATACCGAGCAGCGCCATTATATCGGCACCGACTTCTACCGCGGCGGCACGGTCAGGATGGATATCGGCGGACTGAACCCGGCCAAGCTCCACGCCGAGCTGTTGCGCGTGGCCTTGGCTGCAGGCGTGACGGTCCACTCGAACACCTCCGTTAGCTCGATAGCGCGGGACGGCTCTGGATTCCGCGTCACGACCGTGGCCGGAACGGTTCAAGCGCGGCAGGTTCTGGTCTGCACCAACGGCTATACCGACGGTGCCACGCCCTACCTGCGCCGTCGCCTAGTGCCGGTCCGCAGCCGCATCATCGCCACCGAGGAACTCGCCCCCGAGATGATGGCACGGCTGATGCCAAAGCGAATGATGATGGGCGAAGGCCTGCAGTTGGGCTTCTATTACCGCCCCTCGCCCGACGGCAGACGGATCCTGCTGGGCGGCCGCGACAGCTCCCGGGTCGGCGACCCGGCGGCACCGACGCTGCGATTGCACAAGGGGCTGGTGACGCGTTTTCCCGAGCTCGAGAACGTGCGCCTCTCCCACAGCTGGTTCGGCAACGTGGCGATGAACCGCGACATGCTACCCCGCATCTTCGAGAAGGATGGCGTGCTCTATGCCACCGGCTTCTGCGGTTCGGGGGTGGTCTGGGCGCCATGGGTCGGGACCCGCGCAGCCCACAAACTGCTGCGCAGCAGCGAACACCCCTGCTCGGCCTTCGACTTCCGGCCGCCCGCCTTCATCCCGCTCTATCGTGGCAACCCGTGGTTCATGCCGGCCGTCATACAGGGCTATGGAATGCAGGACCGAATCGCAATGTGGCGCGCCAGCCGATGAGCCGAGTCGATGCGGCCATCCGCCTGGCCTGCCAGCCACGCCTTCGGCTTCGTACGCCCCTGCTCACCCATGTCGACTTCTCGCGGAGATGTAGCAATGAAATTCGTATCCTACTGGCACGATACCTCGGTTCCGTTCGACCAGGCCGCGGCTGGCCCCGTCTCGGGGAATTCGAGGTAGCGGTGATCGGCGCAGGCTTCACTGGCCTCAACGCTGCCCGGCAGCTGGCGAAATCCGGCCTCAAGGTCGCCCTGCTCGAGGCCGAGCATGTCGGCTTCGGCGCATCGGGACGCAATGGCGGGCACCTCAACAGCGGTCATTTCGCCAGTTTCGGCGCCATCAAGGCCCGTTTCGGCGACGCCCAGGCACGTCGCTTGTGGCAAGCCTATGACGATTCGATCAACATGATCGAGGCGATCATCGACGAAGAGAAGATCGACTGCAGCTTCCGCCGTGGCGGCAAGATCAAGCTGGCCTCCAAGCCCTCCCACGTGAAGAAGCTGCAGGCCATGTGCGACGAGCTCCGCCGCGAGGTCGACCCCACGGTGGAGTGGCTTTCACGCGAGGACGTGCGCAAGGAACTGGGCTCGGACGCCTTCCACGGCGGTGTGCTGTCGCCGAAATCCGCCATGATGCACATGGGACGCTACGTCACCGGCATGGCCCAGGCCGCCCATCGTCATGGCGCGACCATCTGGGAGCACAATCCGGTCATTGCCCGCGAGCGAGTGCCGCAGGGCTGGCGACTGACCACGCCGACCGGCTCCCTCGTCGCCAGGCAGGTCATCCTGGCGACCGATGCCTACACCACGGAGACTTTCGGCTATTTCCGTCGGCGGATGATGCCGGTCGCCTCCTTCATCATCGTCACGCGCCCGCTCACCGCGGAAGAGGTCGCCGCGACGATGCCGGGCAACCGCAACTACACGAACTCGCTCAACATCGCCAACTACTTCCGCCTCACCCCGGACAACCGGGTGCTGTTCGGCGGCAGGGCCCGCTTCTCCTCCGCTTCGAATCAGAAGACGGACGTCAGCTCCGGCCAACTGCTGCGCAAGCAGTTGATCGAGGTCTTCCCGCAGCTTGCCGACGTGGAGATCGACTACTGCTGGGGCGGTCTCGTCGGCTGCACCCAGGATCGCTACCCGCGCGCCGGCACCGCCGACGGGGTGATCTACGGCATGGGCTATTCGGGACATGGCGCGCAGGTCTCGACCCTGATCGGCAACGTGCTCGCCGATATCGCCATGGGCCGCAAGGGCACCAATCCGCTCGAGGGTCTGTCCTGGCGAGCCGTCCCCATGCACACGGGCAAGCCCTGGTTCCTGCCCATCGTGGGGGCATATTACCGCATGAAAGACATGCTTCCCTGATGACTTCCACCCATAATCGATCCGAGGTTCTCATGCTGCACTCTCTCGACTCGCGTCAGGCGTCCAGCCGGCCAGCCCATCCTTCCATCATCGACCTGCGCCAGTTCGCCAGAGAGGTCACTGCCGACACCGCTGGCCAAGCCGACGGCCAAACGGATGCCTTCCTGGCAAACCGCTACCCTCTGGCAATCCCCGCCTGTCCGGTCGAAATCGGCGCCATCCGGCTGGAAGCGGGCACGGGCCGCGTGGCCGAGCTGCCGGCCGACGAGTTCATCATTCTTTGCGACGGCAGCCTGACACTGAACCGCCAGGGCCAGACGCTCGAGCTGGCCGACAGCGCCAGTGCCGTGCTGAGTGCCGGCGCCGGCTTCGACTGGCACTGCCCGGAACCCACCACCCTCCTCTACATACGCTACCTGGGAGAAAGTGCCGGCGAGGGCAATCTGATCGCCATCGACGAATCGGCAGCGCTGGAGCCCTCCGGCACTCCCTTGGTGGAGCTGCTGGTCGGACCGACGCCCTCTTGCCGCAACCATACCGATTACCGCTCCGCCGACGAGGAATTCATGTGCGGCACCTGGTATTCGACTCCCTACCACCGCCGCGCCATGGAATCGCGGCAGTACGAACTGATGCACCTGCTGGCGGGAGCCGTCACGGTCGTGGAGCAGAGCGGCGCCACTCGCACCTATACCAAGGGCGACATCTGCCTGGTCGAGAAAGGGGCCGTATGGAGCTGGGAAAGCCGCGAGGATGTGAAGAAGGTGTACGCGATTTACCGCCCGGCATAAGCTGCGCTCTAGCAATAAAACCAGCAATTAAGAAGGGAGCGGCCAGTGTGGCCGCTCCCTTCTCCTTTCTCACTTCTCACGTTCCGCGTTTCACCGGATGTACTACACCTCAGGCATCCGGCTCCTCAGGTTTCCAGCCAGACGTGTTCGGCGAACATGTAGCCCATCAGGCCGCCCAGCGGATGGGGGCTCAGCCCCCGCAGCTTGGTGTTGTGGCCGTCGATGCTGCTCCTGAACTGCGGAATGCCGATACCACCGTGCTCGTGGATCAGCACCTGCATGTCGCCGTACATCTGCTTGCGCTTGTCTTCGTCGGTCTCGCCGCGCGCCGCCAGCAGCAACTGGTCGAACTGCTCGTTGCGCCAGCCCGCCTCGTTCCAGGCGGCATCGGACTGGAAGAACAGGCTGAACATCAGGTCAGCGGTCGGCCGCGCACTGATGGCGCCGAAGCCCAGCGGATGTTTCATCCAGTGGTTGGACCAGTAGCCGTCCGACGGCACTCGACGGATCTCGAGGTTGAGCCCGATCTGCTGCGCCGAGAGCTGCATCAACTGGGCCATGTCCACCGAGCCGGTGGCGGCCTCGGAGGCCACCAGGGGAATCGAACGGTTCCCTACGCCGGCGCGCTCCAGGTGGTACTTCGCCCGGTCCAGATCGAACTCGCGCTGCGGCAGGTCGGCGAGGTGGTAGCGGTGGCTGGGCGCGATCGGCTGGTCGTTGGCGAGGGTGCCGAAGCCGCCGAAGGCGAGCCGTTGGATCTGCTCGCGATCGAGCATGTACTTCATCGCCAGCACGAAGTCCGGGTTGTTGACCGGCCCCAGGTCGTCGCGCATCACCAGGTTGGTGTAAGCACCGGTCGGCGACTCCATCGCCGTGGCGTTGGCACTGTTGAGGATGCGCGGGATCGAGCGCGCATTGACCGGGTTGATGAGGTCGACGTCCCCGGCGAGCAGGGCATTGATGCGTGCGGCCTCGTCGGGGATCGCGAAGAACTCGATCTCGTCGAGGTAGGGCTGGCCCGGCTTCCAGTAGCTGTCGTTGCGCACGGCGACCGAACGCACACCCGGCTGGAACTCCGCGCATTCGAAGGGCCCGGTGCCGTTGGCGAGACTGAAGTCCGTGGTGCCGTCGCGCACGATGAGGAAATGAGAGGTGGCGAGGATCGCCGGCAGGTCGGCGTTGGGGCTGGTGAGCCGGATATGCACTTCATGCGGTCCGGCGGCCCTGACCTCCTCGAGCTGCTGGGCGACGCTGAGGGCGCGGGAGGCGGTGTCCGGATCCTTGTGGCGGTTCAGCGAGTAGACCACGTCGGCCGAGGTGAACGGCTGACCGTCGTGGAAGACGACGTCCCGACGCAGCTTGATGACCCAGGAAAGGGCATCGTCGGTGTCGAACGACTCCGCCAGCGACATACGCGGCACCAGCACCTCATCCAGCGTGGTCAGGCCGTTGTAGAACATGAAGTGACGGCAGTAGTCGGTGTAGTTCGCCCCCTTGGCCGGATCCAGCGTATCGGCGGTCGAGCTGGTCGCACTCGCGACCTTGATGCGTCCACCGCGCTGGGGCGTCTGGGCGAAGGCGGACGATGCGCCGGTCATCAAGCCGCCAGCGGCGGTGGCCAGCACGGTACCGGCGGCCATGCCGCGCAACACATCACGCCGTGTGAAACCATGGCCGCCTTGGCCGGCTGTTCGCATCAGGCTCGAAGCGAGCTGAGTACCGGGCAGTTTGTTATTTTTCATCTGATGCCTCCAAGTGTTTTCTTTAGTTGCACTGCTAACGTTTTACTACCATCATTGCGCTACTGGCAGGGAAAGCCTCCTGGAAAACATTTCAATCGCTCCGCCATTACAGCACCCGCCTCCTGCATGACTGCCCCGTTTTCGATAGGCTCGAACACATAATTCACGGTATTTCTGCCGTTTTTCGGCACATCATGCCGCCAATGTTCACTGAGCTTCGACCAGCCGTGTCATGCGAAATCACAGGCAAGATTGTCCTAGTTTTGGTCCTTCGATGTTGTCAGAGTTGATCAATCCATCACCTCTTCCCCAAACTGCATTGGAGGAAAATGTATGAGCTTTCTCTACAAGTCAGAACCGGTGCGCGGCGCACGCTGGGCAGAACTGTTCGCCGAGCGTGCGCCAGACATTGATTTCCATATCTGGCCTTCCATCGGCGATCCAAGACAGGTGCGCTACCTCGCCGCCTGGGAGCCACCCCAGGACATCGCTCAGACCTTCCCCAACCTGGAACTGGTATTTTCGGTGGGAGCCGGCGTCGACCAGTTCGACCTTTCTCAAATACCGGAGCATATTCCGGTCGTGCGAATGATCGAGAGCGGTCTGGTCGCAGGAATGGTCGAATACGCCACGCTGGCCGTGCTGGCGGCCCACCGTGACTGGCTCACCTATGCCAACCAGCAGCGCAGCGGGATATGGAAGCCGATGCCGGTGCGCACGGCGAATACGCGCCGTGTCGGGGTGCTCGGCATGGGCGTGCTGGGCAAGGCGGTGCTCGAGAAGCTGCGCGACTTCGGTTTCCAGTGTGCCGGCTGGAACCGCTCGGAACGAAGCCTCCCTGGCGTCGAATGCTTCACCGGCGAGCAGGGCCTGGCGGATTTCCTGGCACGTACCGACATCCTGGTCTGCCTGCTGCCGTTGACCGACGAGACACGAGGCATCCTGTCGCAGAAGCTGTTCCGGCAGCTGCCGCAAGGAGCCATGTTGCTCAATCTGGGACGTGGCGACCACCTGGTCGAAGAGGACCTGCTGGTTGCCCTGGATAGCAACCATCTCTCGACGGCGATTCTCGACGTATGCAGTGTCGAACCGCTGTCGGAAGGGCATTCTTTTTGGCATCACCCGCGCATCATGCTGACGCCCCATATCGCCAGCATGACGCAGCCGGACACATCTGCCGAAGCCGTGCTCGACAACCTGCGCCGCCACCGGGAAGGACTTCCATTGAAGGGGTTGGTCGATCGCACTCGCGGTTATTAGGGAAGCACTGAACAAATCGACGAGCGAGATGAAGCGCAAGGCGCACGGAGCACAGGAACCGGAGCATATGGGGTATATGTGAGGATTCCGAGCACCGCGCAACGCAGCGATTCGCTCGCGTAGGCATTTGTGCAGCGCTTCCTTAGACCCCGCCGCAGAAAATGTCACACATGATTCGGATCGAAAAGGAAACTGCTCGAGTCTTGCGGCAATTAAGCATCGCCTTGGATCCGACCGCCATAAACTTGTCAGTGCTTACACACCGACACGGGCCCAGGCACTCGAATACGCGTTCGGGCTGACCGGAATACTCCAACCTCCCGACTTGCTTGAATCCGGATGCCTGCCCCATACCACCACGATGAAACGAGGTATGTGATGGTGGAGAATCTTGCGATTGCAACAGCGGCGCTGAGCACGGCGGTGCCCAATCTTGCCCCGGACGAGGTGAAAGCCCTGGTCTGTCGTCTCTACGGTATCACCGGCAGCGTCAAATCACTGGCGGGCGAGCGTGACCAGAATTGTCGCATCGAGACCGCAGACGGCAGGCGTTACGTCTTCAAGATCAGCAATCCATCCGAACCGGCTTCGGTCATCGATTTTCAGATCGCCGCACTCGACCACATCGCCCGTATAGCGCCGGACCAGCCGGTGCCCCGCGTGGTACGAACACTCGATGGGCGGTCGCGTGACACGGTGACCCTTCCCGACGGGGTCGAGACCACCGTGCGGATGCTGACCTATCTCGACGGCGTCCAGATACGCGAGACACCTCGGACCGCTACGCAGCGCCAGGCCATGGGGACCATGCTCGCCGAATTGAACCTCGCGCTGCGTGATTTCTCGCACCCTGGGGCAACGCATGACCTGCTGTGGAACGTCGCCACCGCGCACCGGCTGGCCGACAAGCTCGAGGCCATCGTGGACGCCCCGCGTCGTGCGCTCGCCGAGTCGTTCATGACGCGTTTCACCGACCATGTGCTGCCCCGCCTTGCCTCGGTGCGGGCTCAGGTCATCCACAACGATTTTCACCTCTACAACGTGCTGGTCACACCCGACGATCATGAGCGCATCGTAGGGATCATCGACTTCGGCGACATGCTGCATGCGCCACTGGTCGGCGAGGTCGCGACGGCAGCAGCCTTCCACACCACGGGCAATGCCGACCCGTTCGCGGGGCCGGCGCAGTTCGTCGGGGCCTATCACGCGACGTTGCCGCTTACCGACATCGAGCAGGAGATCGTTGCCGATCTCATGGCGACACGCCACCTCATCACCGTATTGATTTCGGAATGGCGTGCCAAGCGCTACCCCGAGAACCGCGACTACATCATGCGCCACAATCCTGCGTCCTGGGCGGCGCTGGCCATGATGAACGCTCTTTCCCGCGATGAAGCGCGCGACCGCTTGCTGACCGAAGTGCGAAAAGGAGAAAGCCGATGAAAAGCACCACCGACCTCAACATGGTCAACGCCTATATCCCCGGGCGCGTCGACGTGGGCCCCGTCACCGCGGCGATGATCGAGCGGCGCGACGCCTTGCTCGGTCCGGCCTATCGGCTGATGTACGAACATCCGCTGCATATCGTGCGCGGCGAAGGCGTGTGGCTGATCGATCCGGATGGCCGCCGCTACCTCGACATCTACAACAACGTCGCCTCGCTCGGGCACTGCCACCCGGCGGTGACCGAGGCGATCTGCCAGCAAGTCAAGGTCCTCGCGACCAACACCCGCTATCTTCACGACACGATTCTCGAACTGGCCGAACGCCTGCTCGCCACCGTGCCCGAGACCGAACTTGCCCATCTCATGCTGACCTGCACCGGCAGCGAAGCGAACGATGTCGCCTATCGCATCGCCCAGGTCCGTACCGGCGGCACCGGTGTGATCGTGACCGAAACCGCCTACCATGGCTTCACCGATGCGGTGTCGAAATTCTCACCATCGCTCGGTACAACAGTCGATCTCGGCGCTCACGTGCGCACGGTCCCTGCACCGTGCTTCTATCATGCCGAAGGGGCCGATCTCGGCGAGCGCTTCACCCGCGACGTCGAGGCGGCGATCGCCGACCTGAAGCGCCATGGCATCAAGCCAGCGATGCTCCTGGTCGACTCCGTCTTCACCAGCGACGGCATCCTCCCCGAGCCTGCGGGCTTCCTGAAGGGCGCGGTCGAGGCGATCAAGCGCGCCGGCGGCCTGTTCATCGCCGACGAAGTGCAACCCGGCTTCGGCCGCACGGGTGAGCATATGTGGGGCTTCCAGCGTCACGGCATCTCTCCGGACATCGTCACCATGGGCAAGCCGATGGGCAACGGACAGCCCATCGCAGGGCTGTTGGCCACCGCCGATGCGCTGGCGGACTTCGGCAAAAAATCCCGCTACTTCAACACCTTTGCCGGCAACACCGTGTCCTGTGCGGCAGCGCTGGCGGTGCTGGATACGATCGAAAAGGAAGGCCTGATACAGCATGCCGCCAGGGTCGGGAAACTACTGCGCGACGGCATCGCCGAGCTTGCCAGCCGGCACGAGGCCATCGGTAACGTACGCGGCGTGGGCATGTTCGTCGGCGTGGAACTCGTCTCGAACCGTGCAACGCGCACACCCGACCGCGAGTTCACCACCCGGGTCGTCAATCGCATGCGCGACAAGGGCGTGCTGCTGAGCGCCTGCGCAATGGGCCATAATGTGCTCAAGATTCGACCGCCGTTGGTACTGTCAGCGGAACAGGCCGGGATAGTGATCGAAGTGCTCGACGAAGCGCTGGGCTTCGTGGCACAAGCATAGTAACCGGCGGCCTCGAAGGTAATCGACCATGCGATCTGCAGCCTCCCTCGATCAGTTCGACATGAAGATTCTCGTGCATCTTCAGCGCGAGGGACGCTGCTCGAATGTCGACCTGTCCGCGGCCGTCGGCCTCAGCGAGAGCCCATGCCTCGCCCGTACCAAGCGACTGCAGGAGACCGGCGTCATCCGGGGCTACGGCGCGGACGTCGCGCTGGAGAAGTTGGGCAGCCACGTCATCGTGTTTTCCGAGGTGACCATCAGCAACCACCGGCCGCACGACTTCCGCAAGTTCGAAACCGGGGCCGGCAAGTACGACGAGATCGTCGAATGCTATAACGTCAGCGGTGGCTACGATTACCTCTTGAAAATCGTGGCGCCGGATATCGCCCATTTCCAGGCGCTCATGGAGCGGCTGTTGGAAGACGACATCGGCATCGAGAAATTCTCCAGCCGGGTCGTATTGCGCCGACCACTCGAGCAACGTGGGTATCCACTGACCGTGATCGCAACCGGCAAGCCAAGCTGGGCATGACGTGACGCGGCAACGAGGGGCTCGATCGTGCGGCGCGTGTGCCGCCGAGCGAAGTGCATGAAGCAACGAGCGGCAGCGGCTCAATGGCGGCGATAGAGCGGTGCCGACAGTATCTTCCGAAACAGTGACGATTACGAAACTATCGGTTCTGGCGAAGCGAATAGTCGCAATAAAACGTTGCGGCCGGGTGACTATCATGGTCGTGGGTGCATCGTGTCAACCGCCGAGGATAACTGGCAGGCCGACACCCGCGCTAAATCGGCGCGGCTCGCACCAGGCCCAACGTTCATTAGCATTTCGGCGGACAGACCCATGCACACAGATAATCTCGTCACCCTGGATCGCGGCCACCTCGTCCATCCGGTCGTCAACTACCGCTCTCATGAACAGCGCGGCGTCACGGTACTCACGGCGGGGCGCGGTGCCTACCTGCAGGACAGCAGCGGCCGCGAGCTCCTCGACGCCTTTTCCGGCCTCTGGTGCGTCAACACCGGCTATGGCCATGAGAGCATCGTGAGTGCGGCCGAGGAGCAGATGCGCCGGCTGCCCTACGCTACCGGCTACTTCCATTTCGGCTCCGAACCAGCCATCCGCCTGGCCGCCAAATTGGTGGAATTGACCCCGGCATCGCTGCAGCGCGTCTATTTCACCATGGGCGGCTCCGACGCGGTGGACTCGGCGATCCGCTTCATCGTCAACTACTGGAACGCTCAGGGGAAAAGTGAGAAGAAGCACTTCATTACTCTCGAGCGCGGCTATCATGGATCCTCGTCCCAGGGCGCGGGGCTGACCGCCCTGCCGGTGTTCCATCGCAACTTCGATCTGCCGCTGCCCAATCAGCATCGCATTCCTTCGCCCTACCCTTACCGCAACCCGCTCGGTTCGGATCCCGCCGCCATCATCGAGGCCTCCGTGGCGGCACTACGAGGCAAGGTGCGCGAACTCGGCACCGACCGCGTCGCGGCCTTCTTCTGCGAACCCATTCAGGGCTCCGGCGGCGTAATCGTACCGCCCAAGGGCTGGCTGAAGGCCATGCAGGAGTGCTGCCAGGAGCTGGGCATTCTGTTCGTGGTCGACGAGGTGATCACCGGCTTCGGTCGCACGGGGCCGATGTTCGCCTGTGAGGCCGAAGGTGTCACGCCGGACCTGATGACCCTGGCCAAGGGTTTGACCGCTGGCTATGCCCCCATGGGGGCCGTGATGATGAGTGAAGCCGTCTATCAGGGCATCGCCGAAGGCGGTGGTGCGGAATTCCCGATCGGACACGGCCATACCTACTCCGCTCATCCCGTAAGTGCCGCCGTCGCCCTGGAGGTGCTGCGCCTGTATGAGGATGGCCTGCTGCAGAACGGCATCGCCCTGGCACCGCGTTTCGAAGCAGGCCTGCGCTCCATGCTCGCTCATCCCCTTGTCGGCGATGCTCGCAGTCGCGGCTTCCTTGGCGCCCTCGAACTGGTTGCCGACAAGCAGAGCAAAGAGCGCTTCGACCCCTCATTAAAATTGGCCGATCGTCTCTTCGAAGCTGCCTATGGCAACGGCATCATCCTGCGGGCTTTCGCCGATAACGTTCTTGGCTTTGCTCCCGCACTTTGCTATACAAGTAATGACTTCGATTTACTGTTCGAGCGCCTCGAACGCACCCTGAATGCAGTGCTCGACCAACCCGAAGTACGCCAGGCCCTGCGCTGACAGTCGCATGCGACGCACGCAGGTAATGGTGCGTCGCATTTTTCTGTCATTGCCGGACCGACAGACCGAACCCACCGGAGCCTTGGATGATCGGCGCACCCAAACTGGACCGCCTCGACATACGCATTCTGAGCCATTTGCAGCGTAACGGCCGTATCTCCAATGTCGCTTTGGCAGACGCCGTCGGACTCTCCCCAGTCCCTGCCTGACTCGTGTCAAACGCCTGGAAAAAGCCGGTTATATCATCGACTATGGCGCGCACCTGCAGCTCGAGAAGCTTGGCAGTATTCAGCGGGTCTTTACCCAGCTAACGCTCTCCGATCACCGCCTCGAAGACTTCGCACGCTTCGAGGCCTATATACGCAAAGTGGATGAAGTTCTCGAGTGTCATCTGGTGAGCGGTGGCTTCGACTACCAATTGACCTTTCTTACCCGCAATGTCGTCCATTACCAAAGTGTCATGGAGGATCTGCTCGAGCAGAATATCGGTATCGACAAGTACTTCAGCTATATTGTGATCAAGTCGCCCGTCGTGAAAAAATACTATCCAATTGAAAAACTGATCAGCGATCACGACTGACCCCTTCCGACTGGCCTCTCCTCCTTACCCTCACGGCATAAGCTTCCGTGAGCTCCCTCGAAAACGCCCGAATCTGCGATTGCAGGACCTCATTACGAAAGCCTCCGCCGGGACGGGGCGCCTAATATAGGGTCAATGCAGCAGCCGACATCATATCGGGGCAAGGCCCTTTGGCTGCTCTGGCTTCGACACCCATTACACCAACGAGGCAGCAGCCATGGCCCTGAATCTCGATCGTCCCGATCTTGTACGCTCCGACAACTTCATCGACGGACAGTGGCAACCAGGTGCCACCGGCGAACACTACGCCGTCGACGACCCGGCAACCGGTGAAACCCTCATCAGCGTCGCCGACAGCACCGCCGCCGATGCACAGGCTGCCACCGTTGCAGCGCACCGCGCATTCGACAGCTGGCGTCAGCAACCGGCAGCGGTGCGTGCGCAGATCATCAAACGCTGGTACGCCCTGATCGTGAAACATACCGAGGATCTCGCCCGCCTGATCTCCCGTGAGCAGGGCAAGCCCTTGGCGGAAGCGCGCGGCGAAGTGGCGTACGGCGCCTCCTACGTGGACTGGTTCGCGGCGGAAGCGGTGCGCAGCTACGGCGACATCATCCCCGCACCGGTGGGCAGCAAGAGAATGCTGGTGACCAAGGAGCCGGTCGGCGTGGTGGCGGCAATCACGCCCTGGAACTTCCCGCTGGCGATGATCGCCCGCAAGATCGCACCGGCCCTCGCCGCCGGCTGCACCGTGGTCGCCAAGCCGGCCGAGGACACGCCGCTGACCGCGCTGGCACTGGTCGCGCTGGCGGAGGAGGCCGGGCTCCCTGCCGGCGTGCTGAACATCGTCACCTCCTCGCGCGAGCGTGTCGGCGATGTCGTGGGCGCCTGGCTGAGCGATTCCCGGGTGCGCAAGATCACCTTCACCGGCTCGACGGCGGTCGGCAAGTTGCTGGCCCGCGATTCGGCCGCCACGCTCAAGCGCTTGTCGCTCGAACTCGGTGGCAATGCCCCATTCATCGTGTTCGAGGATGCCGATCTCGATGCAGCGGTCGAGGGCTTGATGGCCGCCAAGTTCCGCAATGGCGGCCAAACCTGCGTCAGCCCGAATCGTGTCTACGTCCAGGCGTCGGTCTATGAGGCCTTCGCCGACAAGCTGGTGGCCCGTGTCCAGTCGTTGCGCGTCGGTCCCGGCGACCGCGCAGAAAGCCAGATCGGCCCGATGATCAACGCCCGCGCCGTCGACAAGATCGAACGTCACGTGCAGGATGCCCTGGCCAGAGGCGCCACGCTGCTCACTGGGGGGCAGCGCCTGAGCGGCGGCGTCACCAGCGGGCCCAATTACTACGCTCCCACCGTGCTCGGCGACGCCAACCACGACATGGAGCTGGCCCAGGACGAGACATTCGGTCCGGTGGTGCCCCTGTTCCGCTTCGCCGATGAAGAAGAGGTGGTGACTGCGGCCAACGATACGCCCTACGGCCTGGCCGCCTATTTCTTCTCCCGCGATGTGGAGCGCATCTGGCGCCTCGCCGAGCGTCTGCAAACCGGCCTCGTCGGTATCAACGAAGGCGCGCTCGCCGCCGAATCGGCTCCCTTCGGCGGCATCAAGGAGTCGGGCTACGGTCGCGAAGGCTCACGCTACGGCCTCGACGACTACATGGCAACCAAATACCTGTGCCAGGGCAACCTCGCCTGAAGCGTCGCGGCCCGGTCGTTCTTTCGGCGAACAGCAGAGTTGAACGGACGAATCGAGCATTGTCGCAGCCTACCGCTTTGGCGGCGCAGGCCATATCAGCACGCTGAAGCGGTATAACCACAGATAGCCAGGCCAGGAGAAGCCACATGCCGGCTCCATTGTTAGCGATTCCATCCACGCCGGACCTGCCGGAGCGCGCCGATGCCGTGGTCATTGGCGGCGGCATCATCGGCGTATGCGCCGCCTACTACCTGGCCCGCCAGGGCGTGAGTGTGGCGCTGCTCGAAAAGGGCCGCATCGGCGCCGAACAGTCCAGCCGCAACTGGGGCTGGTGCCGCCAGCAGAACCGTGACGCGCGCGAGCTGCCACTGTCGACCAAGAGCCTCGAGCTTTGGGAAGAGATCACCGCCGACCTCGGCGAGGACCTCGGTTTCCGCCGCTGCGGGCTGTTCTATCTGTCGGACAGCCAAGCCGAGCTGGATGGCTGGGCCAGATGGCGCGACTTTGCCATCACCCAGGGGGTCACGACCCATATGCTGAGCGCCGCCGAAGCCACCGAGCGCGGCGCGATGACCGGCAAATCCTGGCTGGGGGGAGTGTTTTCGCCCACGGACGGCATCGCCGATCCATCGCGGGCGGCACCGCTGATCGCCAAGGGCGTCATCAAGCACGGCGGATCGATTCATCAGTTCTGTGCGGCGCGTGGGATCGAAACCGAGGCCGGACGCGTGTCGGGGGTGATCACCGAGAAGGGCGTGATCAAGACGTCACAGGTGGTGATGGCCGGCGGCGCCTGGGCCTCCTCCTTCTGCCGCCAGCTCGGTATCCGTTTTCCGCAGGCCTCGGTGCGCTCATCCATTCTCTCGGTCATGCCAGGCGCCAAGGGCCTGCCCGATGCGCTGCACACGGCAGAGGTAACGGTTACCCGACGGGGAGACGGCGGCTATACGCTTGCCACCTCGGGTCGCGCCTGCCTGGACCTGACACCGCAGCAGTTCCGCTTTTCCACGCATTTCCTGCCGATGTTCGCCAAGCGCTGGCAACTGCTCTCCCCCGGCGACCTGCAGGGCTGGCAATCCGGTCATGAGACGCGCAGGAAATGGGCGCTCGACCGGCCCACGCCGATGGAGCGGGTGCGCATTCTCGATCCGCGCCCATCGGAACGAATCCTGAGGGAGACCCTGACCCGTGCGCGCCTGCTGTTGCCCGCCCTGGGCAGTGTGCCCGTTCAGGCCGGCTGGGCCGGCTACATCGACAGCACCCCCGACGGCGTGCCAGTCATCGACCAGCCGGAGAACCTGCCCGGCTTCCTGCTGGCAGCCGGCTTTTCCGGTCACGGCTTCGGCGTCGGCCCGGGGGCCGGACGCCTGATCGCGGAAATGGTCACGGGCAAGACACCCTTCGTCGAGCATCGCCAGTACCGGCTGGCTCGTCTGAACAAGGGCGCCTGGGGCAAGGTATCGGAGTTTTGAAGGCAGGCCGGTTCCATCCCTGAGTGTCACACGCCGAAGGGATAAGTATCCGGCACCTCCTCGGGCCGCCACATCTCGCCCTTGTCGAACGGTTCCACGGCGAGGGTCTCGTCGAGGTGGAAAACGGCGTCGAACTGCTCGGCCACCGAGGCCTTGAAGTAGTGGCTGATGCGCTCCGACTCGGGGCGATAGATCACGCCGATGGCACGCTCCCACAGCGGCTCCCTCAAGGGCGCGGCACGCTCGCCCAGAGGTAGGTAGAAGTCGCCGGGGCCGCTGTCGTGGAACAGCCGCTCGACGCTGCCCTCCATCGCGGGGCGCACCTTGCGATGCTCCACTGGGCCGCCCCAGTCGCGGGCCGCCGAGACGAAACCGGTATGGGTGGTGAAGCCCACCAGCAGCGCCTGGTCGGCACCGAAGCGATGGCGCACCAGCTGGCCGACGTTGTGCTGGCCGCGATGCCAGCCCATGTCGGTGAACGCGGCATCGCCCAGGTGGGAATTGTGCGCCCACACCACCACCTTGCCCCGTCCGCCCTGGCGACGCAGATGTTCGCGCAGCTCGGCAAGGGTATCGGTCATGTGCTCGTCGCGCAGGTTCCAGGTATCCACCCGTGAGCCGAACATGGCCCGATAGTAGTGCTCCGCACTGACCACCACACGGGCATTCTGCTCGGCGTAGAACTGCTCGTCCCGCGAGCGCCGGTCATCTTCGCGCAGGTAGCCGGTCGACTTCTCGAGCAGATCGGCAAGCAAGCGAACGGCGGCATCCTCGCAGATACGGCTGAGTCCGAAGGCGGCATCGTGGCCGTAACGTACCGGATCGCCGCCATGGTCGAGGCAGCCGTAGCCCTCACGGGCGATACGCGCCTGCTCCGGATCGATGCCATCGAGGTACTCGATCACCGCTTCCGCCGAGCGGTGCAGACTGTAAACGTCGAGGCCATGAAAGCCCACCTGAGCAGCTTCGTCCCGCCCGGCGTTGTGCTCCTCGAGCCAGCCGATGAAGTCACGCACCTCGGTATTGCGCCACATCCATTGCGGAAAACGCCGGAAGTCGTCGAACGCGCTCTTGAGTGTGTCGCCGCCCTCGCCGCGCACGTAGCGGTTGAGCCGCAGCGCATCGGGCCAGTCGGCTTCGACGAGCACCGCCTCGAAGCCCTTCTCGCGAATCAAGCGCCGAGTGATCTCGGCACGCATGCGGTAGAACTCGGCGGTGCCGTGGGAGGCCTCGCCGAGCAGCACCAGTGAGCGCTCACCAACCTCCTTAAGCAGGCGGTCGTAGTCGCTGCTCCGACCGGCGAGCGGTAAGGCATTGTCGCGCACGAAGTCCTGGGGAGTCGTCATGATCGCACCTCCTCCATGAAGGCTGATGACTATGCCTAGAACTCTAGAAACCGCTCCCGCTTACGCTCAAGGTTTGGATGGGTCAGGATTTGGAAGGGCCAGGATTTTGGAAGGGTCAGCGCCGTAGGATCACCAGCCAGCGCCCCAGGTTCAACACACTCGCCAGGGAGGCAGCCACATAGGTGAAGGCACAGGCGGTCAGCACGTGGCGGGCGCCGGGCATGTCGTAGGGCGGCACGTATTCGCGCAGCAGCGGCAGGGCGCGATTGAAGCTGGCGTCGAACTCCACCGGCAGGGTCACCAGGTGCACCAATGCCGCAGTGCCGAAGCTGATTATCGCCGCTGCAATCACGATGGCCAGTCCCCCGGCAGGCGGGTCAGGATGAACAGGAAGGGAGCGGCCATCATCAACAGCGCGCCGAGCTTCTCGGCCCGCTGCGCCACGCCCACCATACGCGCCCTGGCGATCAGCGGGGCATATCCCTCATGGTGCTGGATGGCGTGGCCTACCTCGTGGGCGGCCACGGTGACCGCCGTCAGCGAGCGTCCTTCGTAGTGCTCGCGGGAGAGCCGCACCCGGCGGGCCTCCGGGTCGTAATGATCGCCTTGTTCGGTCATCTCCACCTTGACCCCTTCGATGCCCAGGCGGCGCAGCAGATGGTCGGCCAGTTCGGCGCCGGTACCGGGGTAGTCGTCGCGCCCGCGGGAATGACGCGACAAAACCCACTTGGCCCAGGCATTAGGCAACACGAAGATGGCCAGCAGAAAGGCAATCAGCAGCACGATCATGGCGTTTCGGGTCTCGTTTCAGCGTCTTGAATTTGGACCAAGCCTAACCTTTTCGCGTTCATGCGTCGCCCCAGGACTTGGCGGCGGGACTTGACGCCAGCCACACCACAAACAATAATTATTCGCGTTTGAGACAATAACCCATTCAGGCCAACCACCATGTGCGCAACCTCCCCCGACCCGATCATGACGCGCGCGCAGGCCGCCACGCCGCAGGAGCGCCCGGGCAAGCCCGGCATCGTCGAAAGCAGCGCGCTGCTCGGCGAACAGGGCCAGTTGATCATCGAGCACCGCGGCAAGCGTTATCAGCTGCGCGAAACGCGTAACGGCAAGTTGATACTGACCTCATAAACCCGACGACGAAAAGAACGCCAGCCAGGTAGCCCACGCCACCCAGCCAGCCGCTCATCGCCTGATACGACAAGGAACTTCAGGAACATGAAGCGAGCTACGAGCCATACCGGCACCCTGGCGCTACTGCTGGTGTCACCGCTGGGCCTGGCCCAGACGCCTGCCGACCCGCCCACCGCAACACCTGAGTTGGCGCCATTGGTCGTCACCGGCACACGCACCCCCACCGACACTTTTTTCGCTCCGCTGATCGTCGACGTGATCGACCGGCACGACCCCACGCTTGGCACCGCCTCGCGCATCGAGGACATTCTCGCCAATCAGCCCGGCCTGCACGTGACTGGCCAGGGGAGACGCAACGGCCAGACCCTGAGCCTGCGCGGTTTCGACAAGAACGGCGTGCTGGTACGCCTCGACGGCGTGCGCCAGGACATCAACACCGGCCACCTCGGCAACTTCTTCCTCGATCCGGCACTGCTGCGCGAAGTACAGATCGCCCGCGGTGCCCTGTCGAGTCTTTACGGCAGCAACGCCATGGGCGGGGTGATCAGCTTCGAAACGGTGGATGCCGAAGATCTGCTGCGCCCGGGTGAAAGCCGTGGCGCCCGGCTCTCGCTGCGTGGCGCCACCGCCAGCGACGAGCTCGGCGCCACGCTGAGCCTGTTCGGCAAGCGCGACCTCGCCGACGGCAGCAGCCTCGACGGCTTGCTCGCCCTGGGTCGCAGCGAATCCGGTGACATCCGCCGTGCCGGCGGCCAAACCACGCCGGAGGATGCCAGCCTCAATAGCCTGCTAGCCAAGGGCGGCTGGCAGCTCAACGACTCTCATCGCCTGTTCGCCAGCTGGCAGCACTACGCCGAAGACGCCGCCCAGCCACCCAACCCTCAACAGTTGGTGCTCGAGGGCGAGCTGCGCGACCGCGATACCACCAGCGACAACCTGCAACTGGGACATCGCTGGACGCCAGCACCCGCCACCCAACTCGATAGCCGCCTGACCCTGAGCCGACAGCAGATCGAGGAGCCCGGCGCCGAGCGCACGCTCGAGCGCCTGGGCGTGCAGAGCGACGGTTACCACCGCCTGGAGCACGGCTGGCTGTCGCAGACGCTGGCCTTCGGCGCCGAGGCGAGCCGCGCCACCCAGCGCCCGGGCGGTACGGCCTCGGGCTTCCCCGAGGCGGACATCGACAGCGTCGCCCTCTACCTCGACGACACCCTGACGGTGGGCCGCCATCTCGACCAGGGCGGCATCGGCGAGTTCGACCTCGGCCTCGGCGCCCGTCATGACAGCTACCGCGCCGAGGACAGCCAAGGCCGCGAGAGCGACAGGAGCCGCCTCTCTCCGCGTCTGCGCCTGGCCTGGCACCCCAGCAGCAACCTGATGCTCTACACCGGTTATGCCGAAGCCTTCCGCGCTCCCACCCTCTCCGAACTCTATGCCGACGAGCGTCACTTCGGCGGCTTCTGCATGGGCCCCTTCGTTTGCGTGCCCGATAACTTCTGGGTGCCCAACCCCGACCTGAAGCCGGAAACCAGCAAGAGCTGGGAGAGCGGCCTGGCCTGGCGCTTCGGCGACTGGGGCCTGCGCGCCAGCTACTTCGATACCCGCGCCGAGGACTTCATCGACACCGAGGTCGATCTCTTCGCCGGCACCACCCGGGCCATCAACGTCAGCCGCGCCCGGCTGTGGGGCTATGACGCCCGCCTCGACTGGTCGCCTGCGGGCGGCCCCGTCACGGCCTTCCTCGGCCTGGCCGAAGTGAGCGGTCACGACCGCGACAGCGGCGAGCCGCTGGGCAGCCTGACCTCGCTGGAAGCGCTTACCGGCCTCGATTACCACCTGGCCGGCCCCGACCTGACCCTGGGTTGGCGCGGTCGATTCGCCCGCTCCTTCGACAAACGGGGCGAAGATGAAGCGCTGCCCGGATACGGCTTGCACGACGTGCAGCTCGCCTGGCAGCTCTCGCCGCTGCTTTCCGCTTCGCTCAAGCTGCGCAACGTCGCCGACAAGGAGTGGCATCGCCCCGACGGCAACCTCGGCGACGGTCGCAGCCTGCTCGCCAACGTCAGCCTGCAGTGGTGACAAGGAGAGATCGATGAACGCAACGACCCAGACCCGCCAAGCCATTCTCGAAGCCCTCGACGCCGCCCGCGAGGCCACTCCTCACCTGCCGGCGCTGGACATTGCCCGTCGCCTGGAAATCAGCGAGGGCGAGCTACAGGCCGCCCGTCTCGGACGCGACGTGGTCACCCTGCCGCTGTCGCCTCATGCGCTGGCATCGCGTTTCCATCGACTGGGTGAGGTCAAGGCACTGACCCGCTCGCGCCACGCCGTACTCGAGCAGCACGGGCAATATCCCATACTGCGCGGTTCGGAGCAGGCCGGCCTGCTACTCGCCCCGGGCGGCCTCGACCTGCGCCTGCACCTTGCCCAGTGGCATTGGGCCTGCCTGATTCGCGACCGCCGGCCAAGAGCGGGTGACGACAGCCCGGAGCGCCTGAGCCTGCAGGTCTTCAACCGTCATGGCATTGCTCTGCACAAGGCATTCTCTCTGGCAGAAGAAGCAACTCCGGCATGGCAAGAGCTGGAAGCGCTGGGCATCACCGATGCGCCAGCCTTCACCCAATCCGTCGAACCGCCGCCGCGCGCCCTGCCGACGGTGCCCACCTTGGCCGAGGAGTGGGCACAGATGAGCGACGTGCATCAGTTCTTCGGTCTGCTGAATCGCCACCAGCTACGTCGCCACGAAGCCAACGCGCTGATGGAAGGGCGGTTCACCCGGGCTCTGCGGCCCGAGGCTTGTGGACGAGCGCTGTTCAATGCCGCGGCAAACCACCTGCCGTTGATGCTGTTCGTCGCCAGCCCCGGCTGTGTGCAGATCCGCACCGGACGAATTCCCGCGCCACAGCGCATGCGCGGCTGGCTCAACCTGTTCGCCAAGGATTTCACCCTGCATCTGGACGACGCCAACATCGCCTGCGTGTGGCAGGTGCACAAGCCCAACCGCGACGGTGGTGTCACCAGCCTGGAGGCGTTCGATGCTCAAGGCGGGCTGGTGCTGCAGATCTTCTCCGAACGCCGCGAGGGCCAGCCCGAGCGGAGCGAATGGCGCCAGCTGTTGGACGAACTCGACGCCCGTGAGGCCGCGGCATGAAGCGATGGAGATGCCTGCTCCTCGGCCTAGGAGCCGGCCTGCTACTGGGATACCAGGTGGCACTCGCCGAAGCGCCACGCACCGTGGTGATCGGCAGCGACGTGGCCGAGATCCTCGCCATGCTCGATGCACTCGAGGGAGTGGTGGGACGTGACGACACCAGTCAGTATCCGGAGCGCGTCGCTGCTCTGCCTTCGGTGGGCTACCTGCGGCAACTGGCGGCGGAGGGCATTCTCTCGCTTGCCCCCGAGCGGCTGATCGTTGGTGCCGCCGCCGGCCCACGGGAAGTGCTGGCCCAGCTCGAGGCGGTTGGCGTCGAAGTGGTGCGCATCGAGCAAGGCGCGAACCTTGCAGCACTGCCTGCCAAGATCCGGGCGGTGGCCAGTGCCATCGGTCGCGATGACGCCGGCGATGCCTTGGTGAGCGAGATCGAGGCGAAGTTCGCCACGCTCGAAGCGCAGCGCCAGACGACACAAGGGCCCGGACCGAGCGCCATGTTCCTGCTCAGCCATAGCGGCATGACGCCCATGGCAGCAGGGCGCGACACCGCCGGCCAAGCCGTTATCGAGGCCGCCGGGGCACGCAATGCCTTCGCCAGCTTCAACGGCTACAAGGCGGTGGGCGCGGAAGCCCTGGTGAATGTAGCCCCAGAGGTGGTGATCGCCACTCGCAGCGGGCTCGAGGGCATCGGCGGCGAGGCGCAGCTGTGGCAGCTGCCTGGCTTGGCCATGACGCCGGCAGGACACGCGCGCAACCTGGTCGTATGCGATGATCAGGCGCTGCTCGGTTTCGGCCCGCGCACGCCCACCACGTTGATGGCCCTGCATTCGGCGTTGCGTTCCGCTGTCACGGATACCACCAACGAGGAGGGCTGCTGGAGGGTGACCTCATGAGCCGTGCCGCCGCCCTCCCTCGACGGCGCATCGCCGCAGCGCCAGGCCGGCACGGCGGCGTCTTTCCTCCCGCCCGAGTGCTCCTCGTCCTGAGCCTGGCCGTGCTGGGGGCGCTGCTGGTGGCGGCCATGAGCGGCAGCGCGGGGCTCTCGCCCAGGGTCCTGCTCGGCGAGTGGCCCACCCCGTTGGCCTGGCAGGTATGGTGGCAATTGCGCCTGCCGCGCCTGCTCCTGGCAGCCCTGGTCGGCGCCATGCTGGCCGGCAGCGGCGCAGCCATGCAGGGGCTGTTTCGCAACCCGCTGGCCGACCCCACCCTGCTGGGCCTGGCCAGCGGCGCAGGGCTCGCCGTGGCGCTGTGGATCGTACTGTTCGATGGCGCCGCCGGCAGCTTTGGACTCTATGGTCAATTCCTGGCCGGCTTTCTCGGTGCCTTGGGCGTATGCGTGCTGGTGTTCGCCCTGGGCCAGCGTCAACAAGGCCAGGAGGCCCTTTTCACCTTGCTGCTGGCGGGCCTGGCGATCAATACCCTGGCAGGCGCCATGGGTGGCGTGATGGCCTTCATCGCCAGCGACGAGCAGCTGCGCCAGCTCAGCCTGTGGGGCATGGGCAGTCTCTCCCATGCGCTGTGGAGCGCCACCCTGGGCGCGCTGCTTGGCATTCCGCCGGCACTATGGTGGCTGCTGCGCTGCGCGCGTGGGCTCGATCTGCTGCAGCTCGGCGAGCTGACTGCCCACGCTGCCGGACTCGACGCGCCACGCCTCAAGCGCCGCGTGATACCGGCCACGGCGCTGGGTGTGGGGCTATGCGTGGCATTGGCGGGCATCATCGGCTTTCTCGGCCTGCTGGTACCCCACTGCCTGCGCCTGTGGCTGGGACCGGGGCACCGCCTGCTGCTGCCCGCTTCGATGCTGGGCGGTGCCCTGCTGCTGATCGTGGCGGATACCCTGGCGCGAACTCTGGCAAGCCCGGCGGAGATCCCGGTGGGGCTGCTCACCAGCCTGCTAGGCGGGCCCTACTTCCTGTGGCTGTTGCTCAAGCGGAGAGTCTCATGCTGACCCTGACCGACGCAGGTTTTGCCAAGGCGCCAGCGCTCACGCCGTTCAGCGACTGCCTCGTCCCGGGAGAATTGCTTGCCATCGTCGGCCCCAACGGGGCCGGCAAGAGTACCCTGCTGTCGCTGCTGTCGGGCTATCGCCGCCCGGATGGGGGCAGCGTCTGCCTGGACGGCACACCGCTACATCACTGGGATTCCGCCGCACTGGCCCGGCGCCGCGCCCTGGTGGCGCAGAAGCTCACCTTGGGCTTCGACTGGCCGGTGCGTGAGCTGGTGGCACTGGGCAGCGAGGCGTCGCCGGCCGATGTCGATGATGCGCTGGCCTTGCTCGATCTCCAGGCGTTCGCCGAGCGCGGCGCCCTGAGCCTTTCCGGCGGCGAAGCCCAACGGGTGATGATCGCGCGAGCACTGTGCCAGCTGGGTCTGGGGCACAGCACAGAGGCTTCAGCGGGCCGCGTGCTGCTGCTCGATGAGCCCACCAGCGCGCTGGACATCGGCCAGCAGCAGCGCCTGATGCGTCTGCTGTGCGAACTGGCTGAAACGCAGCGCCTGGCGATAGCCTGCGTGCTGCATGACCTCAACCTGGCGGCGCGCTTCGCCCATCGGGTCTGGTTGCTCGAGCGCGGCCGACGCATCGCCTTCGGCCCACCCAGCGCAGTGCTCAGCCCCGGCTCCGTAGCCCGGGTGTTCGATGCCGAGCTGGAAACCCGGGCAAGCCACGGCGATGGGACACCACTGATGGTACTGACGCGCTGACGCCGCAACTTCCTTCGCCCCCAACGACACAGCCCCGGCCAGTTGGCCGGGGCTGTGCGGGGTCTAGCCGATATTAGGTCGTCGCGGGTTCCGGTTCCGCCTCGACGTCACGCATCATCGTCTCGAAGGGCACTCCGGCCCTGGTCGCAGGCGTGACGGACTGCACCTCGCCGCCGCTGTCATGGTCCCGCGTCTTGGCGTACTCCACCGCCTCGATGGCATTCTTGCCATGATCGATGGCGGCCAGCGCCCACTTCCAGCCGGTGCCGTAGGCAACAGGCCCCTTGACCGGAATGCGCACCAGCTTGTTGAACATCTCGAAGACACCGTCGGGCCCGGCAATGATCATCTCGACCCGCGTCACATGCGGCTTGTCGTTACGTGGCGCCCCGGCGTTGAGCCACTCCATGACCTCCCACCACTCCTGCTGCTCGCCGGCGAAGGCCACCCACTCGCCGTTGTCGAGCTGGAACAGCTTCTGCGCATGGTTGTAGGTCGAGCCGTTGACACTGATCAGCGAATCCGTCGCCAGCGTAGTCCCATCCCATACGATCGTGGTCATGCATGTACCTCTCTAAGACGTGCACGGGCTAAAACGTGGCGGGCCTCAACGAGAAATTAACGAAGCCCCCTTGCGTCAGGCGCAGGGTAGAAGCGAAAAACGCAAGAAATCGACACACAGAATAACGAATTTGTAACCCGTCAAAGCGGTGGAGTAGCGCCTGGAGCAGCGCCAGATCTGACTATGGATGTGACGCCTGACGCACCCGCTCGAGCCCCTCCTCGGCGATCAGCCCCTGAGTGAAGGCGTGCTCGGCCATGGCAAGACTGTCCTCGGCCAGCACCAGATCGCAGCCGGTATGACGAATCTCTTCGCGCAGCGCGTCGATCGCACGCTCGCGCTCGGGCCGGCGCTCCACCCGGCGAATGTAGACCGCCCGGATCCGCTCGGGATATTCGTGCACGATCCGGGCATAGACCTCGGGATCGTGCTGGCCGCTGTCGCCGATCAGCACGCAGGGCAGCTCATCGCGCATCGCCAGCATGTGCTGGATCAGGTCGTACTTGTGGTCTTCCGCGCGACGCGGCCAGGGCTTGCGCCAGGAGATACCCCACTCGCGCAGGAACAGGATCGGCCCGACCGGAATGCGATTGAGCTGGAAGAACTCTTCGAGCATCTCGTAGATGCTCCAGGGCCCGCGCGAGACGTAGAGAATGGGCCTCTTGGCCTTGCCGCTGCTACCGACATGCAGCGCCTGGTAGAGCGCCGCCACGCCGGGAAAGGCCATGCGCTGGTGAGCCTGCTTGACGAACAGGCGATTCAGCATGCGCAGCTTGTTGGCCACGCCGGTGTACATCACCGTGTCGTCGATGTCGCTGATCACCAGCAGGTCGGCCTCGGCCGGGGGGATGTAGACCTCGGTGAACGACTGTACCGGCTCGATGTCCGGCAGCACCACGTGCAGCTCGGCATGATGCCAGGCGCTGTCCCGCGGCAGGGGATGCTCGAGCGGCATGTGCACGTCGAAGTAGCCGTCGCGGTCGGTCGTCACGGTGGTGACGTTCTCTCCCAGCGTCACTTCGACGGTCACCTCGGGGAGCCCGTGGCGAAAGATGCGCCGAACGATGTCGGCAAGGTCGCGCAGCATACCGTAGCGCGGGATCACCTCGCCCAGCGCGGCCTGCCTGAACACCCGCCCCATGAGGAACGCCTCATGACGGGAACCGTAGCCGCGGTAGGGATGCACCACGTAACCGCCACGCCCGCGGTCTTGCCTCATCGGGCGGGCGGCAATGCGCAGAAGACGTCTGACGAATCCCGTCATTCGCCCTCCTGCGATGCGCCAGCTTGCTGTGGGCCCTTCGAACGCTGCGCTATCGGCCGATCCTGGCAGTGCGGCATGTCTCCTCCCTGACACTCGACAGGGCCCGGCAAGCGCCGAGCCCTGTCCCTAGTGTGGAGGATAATGCCGCCAGTTCAACCGTCTATGGTTGGCCTGGCCGATCAGCGCAGCAGGTTGCGCACGTCCTTCGCTTCCCAATGAGGGAAATGCTTGCGAATCAGTGCATTGAGATCGAGTTCGAAGGCGGCCCAGTCGACCTCGCCATGTGCCTGCCCTGTCGCTTCGGCAGCACTGCGCACCATGCCTGCCCCCACGGTCACGTTGCTGAGCCGGTCGATGACGATGAAGCTGCCAGTGCCCGGACTTTGATCGTAGGCGTCGAGCGGCACGTCGGCGGTCAGCTCGAGCCGGCAGCGGGCAATGGCATTCAGCTCCAGGCAGTCGGCCTCATGCCGCTCCAGGGTGTTGACGTCGACCTGGTGGTGAATCGCACTCACGCGACCGGCCACCGAACGTCCGGCCAGGCGGATGTCGTACTGTCGGCCTGGCGCCAGAGGCTGTTCGTGCATCCACACGATGTCGGCATCGAAGGCATTGGTCAGGGTGACCTCGGCATCCTCGGCAACGATCCAGTCGCCGCGGGAGATATCGATTTCGTCCTCGAGCGTCACGGTGACGGCCTGTCCTGGCCACGCCGCCTCCAGGTCGCCATCGAAAGTGACGACCCGCTCGATGCGGCTGGTCTTGCCCGAGGGCAGTGCCTTGATCGCCAGGCCGGGGCGCAGCACACCGGCCTCCAGCGTGCCGGCATAGCCGCGGAAGTCGAGGTTGGGCCGGTTGACGTACTGCACCGGGAAGCGCAGGTCGACCAGGTTACGGTCGCGGCTCACCTCCACGGACTCCAGCAGTTCCAGCAGCGCCGGTCCCGCTGCGCCGTCGATCTGGTACCAGGGCGTGCGGTCGCTGCGGTTGACCACGTTGTCCCCTTCCAGCGCCGACATCGGTACGAAATGCAGATCCTTGACCGAGAGCTGCTCGGCAAAGCGCCGATAGTCGGCGACGATCTCGTTGAAGCGCGCCTCGTCGAAGCCCACCAGGTCCATCTTGTTCACCGCGATGACCAGGTGCTTGATACCCAGCAGATCGGCGATGAAGCTGTGGCGCCGGGTCTGGGTCTGCACGCCGTAGCGGGCATCGATCAGGATGATCGCCAGGTTGGCGGTCGAGGCCCCGGTAGCCATGTTGCGGGTGTACTGCTCGTGGCCCGGGGTGTCGGCGATGATGAACTTGCGCTTGTCGGTGGAGAAGAAGCGGTAGGCCACGTCGATGGTGATGCCCTGCTCACGCTCCGACTGCAAGCCATCGACCAGCAGCGCCAGGTCAACGGCATCGCCGGTGGTGCCGCTCTTCTTGGAGTCGCGGGTCAACGCCGCCAGGTGATCGTCGAAGATCATCTTGGAGTCGTGCAGCAACCGGCCGATCAGGGTCGACTTGCCGTCGTCTACGCTGCCGCAGGTGATGAAGCGCAGCAGGTCCTTGTTCTCATGCTCGTGCAGGTACTGCTCGATGTTGTCGGCGATCAGTGTCGATTGGTGTGCCATCAGAAGTACCCCTCGCGCTTCTTCTTCTCCATCGAGCCGGCCTGGTCGTGGTCGATGGCCCGGCCGCTGCGCTCGCTGGTGCGGGTCAGCAGCATCTCCTGAATGATCTCGGGCAGGGTGTCGGCCCTGGACTCCACCGCGCCGGTCAGCGGGTAGCAGCCCAGCGTGCGGAAACGCACCCACTTCTCCTCGGGCACCTCGCCGGGGGCCAGCGGCATGCGCTCGTCGTCGACCATCACTAGCATGCCGTCGCGCTCCACCACCGGGCGCGGGGCGGCGTAGTAGAGCGGCACGATGGGAATCTGCTCCAGGTAGATGTACTGCCAGATGTCCAGCTCGGTCCAGTTGGAGAGCGGGAAGGCGCGGATCGACTCGCCCTTGTTGACCCGGGCGTTGTAGAGGTTCCACAGCTCGGGACGCTGGTTCTTCGGGTCCCAGCGGTGGAACTTGTCACGGAAGGAGAACACCCGCTCCTTGGCGCGGCTGGCCTCCTCGTCGCGGCGGGCACCGCCGAAGGCGGCATCGAAGCCGTACTTGTCCAGCGCCTGCTTGAGCGCCTGGGTCTTCATCACGTCGGTATAGCCGCTGGAGCCGTGATCGAAGGGGTTGATGCCCGCGGCCCGCCCCTCTTCGTTGATGTGCTCGATCAGCTCCATGCCCACCTCGCCGGCCATGCGGTCGCGGAAGGCGATCATCTCGCGGAACTTCCAGGTGGTGTTGATGTGCATCAGCGGGAACGGCGGCGGCCCGGGAAAGAAGGCCTTGCGCGCCAGATGCAGCATCACCGAGGAGTCCTTGCCGATGGAGTAGAGCATCACCGGGTTGCGGAACTCGGCGGCCACCTCGCGGATGATATGGATCGACTCCGCCTCCAACTGCTGGAGATGGGTCAGCCGGCGCGGCGACAGAGAGGCCGGCGAGTCGGAAGCCGGGGAAGCCGGCTTGTGCTCGGGAGCGTGAAGACTGGTCATCGGCCCGGATACCTCGCATGACGAAGGGCAAGTAGGATCATGCGCACAGGGTAACCTTGAGCCGATAATAACGTAAAAGAATGATTACCTATCTTTTTAGACCAAAAAAGAATCGAAGCTCACAGGTCGACACGCTCGACCCAGGTCAGCCACTCCTCACCACGCAGGTCGAAGATCCGGTAGCCGGGACGCGATGCCTCGTCGATGGCGAAGCCCTCGGAGCCGGGCAGGAACTGATCGGTCGTCGAAGGGCAACCGTAGACCAGCACATCGCCGTGCTCGAGCGCTTGCCGCCCGACAAAGGCCTGGTGGATGTGACCGCAGAGAATCGCCCTGACCTGCGGGAAGGAGGACAGTATCTCCCACAGGGCGTCGCGATCCTTGAGCCCGATCTCGTCGATCCAGGCCGAGCCCACCGCGAGCGGCGGATGGTGCATCGCCAGCAAGGTCGGCCGTTCGTCCTCGGCGAGACGCTCGGCGAGCTGCCCCAGGCGTGTCTCACCCAGCTCGCCATGAGCCTGCCCCCGGACCCAGGTATCCACGGTCAATAGCCGCCAGTTGGCCAGGTCGATGACATCGTGGAAGCCCCTGATCTCCTCCATCAGTCCGGGTTGGTCGTGGTTGCCACCCAGCCAGAACCAGGGGCACTCGAGCGTCGAGAGGACACGATGGGCATGCTGGTAGGAGGCTGCCGTCTCGTCCTGGCTGATGTCGCCGGTAACGAGAACCACATCGGGGCGCGTGGCCCGCACCGCTTCGACCACGGATTCCAACTGGCGCAGTGGGAAACCGGCACGGGAACGGGCTTTGGGATCGGCGTGCAGATGGCAGTCGGTGAGCTGTACCAGACGCATCATCCCGGCAGTTCCGTCAGGTTGGTAGGATGCCCATGCTCGAGACCATGGGCCAGCCACTCACCGAGGAAACGGTTGAGCTGAAGCTTTTCGTCGGGCTGGTGCATGCGCACGTTGGGATAACGATAGCGCCCGCTGAAGTGGCGTTCGCGCTGGAAATCGGTGACCTCGGCCATGCGTACGTCGTGGTAGAGATGCACGCGCATGCGTGGCGGCTCGATGACGGCATCCATCAAACCGCTTTGGCTGACCCGGGCAATGGTGGTGTATGGCGCCTGTTCCAGCACCGTCAACCACAGGGTACCGAACCGGCCACGCTGGCCGGACAGTTCGAACTCGCGCGTCTCGCCCACGCCGAGGCCGCCCATCAGCCGCGTCAGGCGCAGGTAGTTGGCGCTGCATTCCCCCTGCAGGCTCTTCAGATCGGTGACATAGGCGGTTCTTGCCACGCTACCCCCTTGCTCGTAGTGATGCCCGTTCCGCCGCCAGCCAGTAGAAGGCGATCAGACACATGGCATTGTCGAGTCGCCCGGCCAGCAAGAGTTCCCAGGCACGCTTAAACGGTAGCACGTGAACGCGGATATCCTCATGCTCTTCGTCCAGGCCATGCACGCCACCCAGCCCATCGCAGTCCACCAGGGCACAGAATAGCGTCACCCGCTCCGTGCAGGCGCCTGGGCTTGGGTAATAGGTGTGCAGCTCGATCAGCTCGGTGACCTCGCAGCCGGCCTCCTCCATGGCCTCGCGGCGCGCCACCTCGGCCGCGCTCTCGCCGGCCTCCACCAGCCCGGCGACGATTTCGAGCTTCCACGGCGACTGGGGATCGTCCAGCGCACCGGCGCGAATCTGCTCCACCAGCGCCACGCAGTCGCGCTCGACGTCATAGAGCAGCACGCCCACGGCATCGTGGCGCACGTGGACTTCACGCACCATCTCGGCGCTCCAGCCGCCTTCGAACAAGCGATGACGCAAATGGACCTCGTCCAGGCGGAAGAAGCCCTGGTGCAGGCAGCGACGCTCCACAAGGTCGACGTCGGCAGCGCTGAAGCCGGGAAGCTGGGCGGCATCCTGGCCGCGATCGGAATTATCGGTCATGCAGGCCTCCGAGTCTGCGAATGGCGACCATTATGGTGACCGGGGCCGATCATGCCAACCGCTACCTGCCGCTACCATGCGCCTCGTGGACGAGGCGCATGGAAAGGGAAGGCGTCAAAGCCGGGAGAGCAGCGACCTGGCCTGCTGGCGCAGCGCCTCGTCCGAGGCCTGGCGATCCTCGCGAGCAGTACCGTCGACGGCGCGCTGGGCGTGCTCTCGCGCCTCCTCACGGCGCCCCTCGTCTTCGAGGAAGGTCGCGTAGTAGAAGTTGACGTCGATGCCATCGGGGCGGATCTGCAAGGCCCGCTGGAACATGCGCTCGGCCGTACTGCTGTTACCGAAGCCGATGGGCCTGCCCGGCGCGCGATCGTAGAGCGCCCCCAGCGTGACGTAGGCCGAGCCGTTGCCCCCCTGGGGATCGATCTCGATGGCACGTTCCAGCGCATCGCGCGCCGAGCGGGCACTGCCCAGGGCACCCAAGCCGCTGCGCTCGCGGGCATGCGATGCCTCGATGATGCCGTACCAGATCAGCGGCTGCGCAGTGCCGGGATTCGCTTCCACCAGCCGCTCCGCTTCCTCGGCGAGCGATTTCAGCGCCGCGCGGCGCTGACCTTCTGCCCGCTGCGTGGTGATCTGCTCCCAGCGCTGCTTGAGCGCCTCGACTTCGTTTTCCCAGGCCAGGGAGCCGGTAAACGGTGCAAGCAGGAGACCGACTCCCAGGGCGGCACCGATGAGCTGACGTCGTAACATGTCCAGACTCCTTCCTTCTTTCGCTTGTTATTGGCTGACGAATTCTTGGCAGCGGCGTGGCACCGCTTCTGGCAATGTAACGAACGTTTGAATGATTCGCCAGTCCGAACCTCGCCAGCTTCTGGCTCACAGGCAGCCAATGACGTATGTTGCCCTTCTCATCACAAGTAAAGTCGTCACAAGTAAAGTACTCGCTGCAAGAATGTAGGAGCGTAACGCCATGAAGGGCCGCAACATGACGCGCTGGCGCAACCCCGCCAAGGACCCGCGCCAGGAACCCAAGAGCAATCTGATCACCGCCGAGGGTGCCGAGCGCCTGCGCGGCATTCTCGATCATCTCTCGCGGGTCAAGCGCCCCGCCCTCTCGGCCAAGGTGGGCGAAGCCGCAGCACTCGGGGATCGCAGCGAGAACGCCGATTACACCTACAACAAGAAGGAGCTCAACCGGGTCATCGCGCGTATCCGCTACCTGACCAAACGGCTCGACAAGTTGCAGGTGGTGGACCGCCTGCCGGCGGATACCGACAAGGTCTATTTCGGCGCCTTCGTCACCCTCGAGGACGAGGAAGGCGAGGAGATGCGCATCCGCATCGTCGGCCACGACGAGACCGACACCGCCAAGCGCTGGATCAGCGTCGATGCCCCGCTGGCCAAGGCGCTGCTGGGAAAGACACTGGACGATGAGGTCACGGTCAAGGCGCCGGCAGGCGATACCACTTATGTCATTACCGATATCGCCTACCGTACGCCGGGCGGCTAAGCAGCTGAGCCAATTTTTGACGCCGTATGGCCGAGCGCAGGCAGTTTCAGTCCTCCAGTGCGTAGTCCACCGTGGTCACCACCCGCACACGCTTGACGTCAGGCGTGTAGCTGTCGAGATCCTCGATGGAGAAATAACCCTGGGTGGCCTGGCGAATCTGCCCCACCCGGCTGCCTGAGTCCTCGGCGAACTGCTGTGCGGCACGGCGCGCATCGGCGGTGGCCGCGGCGATCATCTCGGGTTTGATGGCATCGAGGCCGGTGAAGAGGTATTCGGTGCGGTATTCGTAGTTGGGCGACAGCAATACGCCCTCGCGCACCAGGCTGGTGACCTCCGGCATTGCCGCCTTGACGCCCGCCACGTCCGGCGAACGCAACAGCAGCGTGGCCTCGCCGCGATAGCGCTCATCCGGGCGTTGGCCGCCATAGAGATTGCTGAACTGGTCGGTGATGCGCGGCGGCGTCACGCTGACGTGCTCGGTATCGAAGCCGCGCTGGACGAGAAAGTCGCGAATCGTCTGCTCATCGCGTGAGAGGATGCGCTCCAGCTCTCCCAGCGTATCGGCGCTGGCACTGTAGTTGAACGGCCAAAGCACCAGATCCGCCGGCATCTCCCGCTCGGCCAGGCCTCGCACGGTCACGCTGCGCGACGACTGCTGCCAGACCTCGGCCGCCTGCCTGATGAAACTGCCGCCTACGATCAACCCTACCGCCAACAGTACCCCCAGAACCGCTGCACTACGCAGATTCCCCGCCATGCTCGCCTCGCTCCGCCACAGGCCTCCTAGCGCCTGATGGCATGATAAACCCGAAAGCGGCGGTCGTCGGCAACAATCTGAAAGCCGCCGAAGGCGCTCTCGAGCAGGTCCGGATAGGGCAGGAAGGCATTGGCCACCAGCAGCAGCACTCCGCCCGGCAGCAGGTGTTCCGGCGCCTTGCGGATCAGCCGCCCGGCGGGGCCGTAGTCGATGCTGCGCTCCTGGTGAAACGGCGGGTTGCTGACGATGGCGGCAAAGCGACTCTCGCCGAGCGCCGAATAGACGTCGCTGGCCAGGGCCCGCCCCTCCAGCCCATTGGCCGCCAGGGTGCGGCGGGTCGCCTCCACGGCGAAGGCGTTGACGTCCACCGCCGTCACGGCATGACCACGGCGGGCCAGCCAGGCGCTGAGAATGCCATCGCCGCAACCCATGTCGAGGACTTCCTGAGCCCTGTCGGGCGCCGGCAGTTCGACCTCGAGCCGCTCGAGCAGCAGACGGGTGCCCTCGTCCAGCTTGCCGTGGCCGAACACGCCGGGATGACTGGCAAGCGTCAGTCCCTCGGCTTCGAAGGTGGTCCAGGCCGCATCCGGATCGATGCCGACATTGCCAAGGCGCGTCTCGAATAGAATACAGCGCCGCGCGCTGTCGAGCTTGCGACAGCCCAGTCCCAGCGCCGCCAGCACCTTGAGTACGCGCTTGATGCCGCCCTGGTTCTCACCCACCAGTTGCAGGCGCGTGCCCGACGGCAGATTGGCGCATAGCCACAGCAGCCACCATTCGCCGAGGGAATGGGCCTTGGGCCAGAACAGCACTGCCCCGGGCGGCTCATTGACGGAGCCGGCATCGAACGGCGAAAAAGCCGGGCGGCCACGTTCCCGCCAGGCCTCGAGCACGCCATGATCGGCGCTGAGCACACTGCCTGCTCCTGCCTCGAGCCAGGCATCCCGCGGCGGCGCCACCCACAGCCAGCCGCGATAGTCGCAGTCCTGGCGCTCGAGCAGTTGGCAGACCGGCGTTTCGGCACTCATCGGGCTTCCCCCTCGGGCGCGCGCCCCTCCCGCACCAGCGTATAGAGCAGGTAGCGGCCCAGGCGCCAGTGCGGCTCTTCCTGACAGTAGCGGTGTTCCAGTGCGACCAGGCGCTGCCAATCGGCCTCACTGGCCGGCGGATGGCGCAGGTAGTCGTGAAAGATGCGAATGCCCGCCACCGAGCGAATCGACAGCCCACATTCACGGCTCCAGGTGGCGATCTGCTCATGGCACAGCGGCGAGATAGGGGTCAGCCGTTGGCGTTTGCCGGTGCCCTCGAGGCGGTCGTCCAGCGCCTTCTGCAGATTGCCCTTCACCACGTTGGAAAAGCGCAGCGCATCGCGGTTGAACGCCATCAGCGAGAGCTGGCCGCCGGGGCGAGGCTCTCCGCCAGGGTGGCAAAGGCCGCGCGGGGATCGCTCAACCACTCCAGCACGGCGTGACAGGCGACCAGCGGCCAGGGCCCGGCAGCACGCTCCGGCAGCGCCTGCAGCGGCGCCTGCACGAAGCTCACCGGCAGGCCATCGAGCGTCTGTCGGGCCTGGTCGAGCATATCCCCGGCCGGCTCCAACAAGGTTACCGCGTGGCCGCGCTGGGCGAACCAGGCGGAGAGCTGCCCCAGCCCACCCCCCACGTCCAGCAGCGGCTGGCCGTCGAGTTCGAGCATCTCGGGCAGCAGCGCATCGAGCATGGCCAGGCGCAGCGCACCACGCGGCCCGCCGTAGAGGCTGCCGGCGAATTTTTCGGCCAGACCATCGAAATGACGGTCACCGGCCGGCGAAAGGGGGGTGGAGTCGATCATGGCATAGGGCACTGGTATGTGTGGCGCGCATTCTACCTGTCTTGCAGAGGCCTGGGCAGGTACCGTTCCCATTGCACCTCGGCCTCGACCTGAGCCGCCAGCGCCAGCAGGCGGCGCTCGTCGCCCATGGCTCCGAGCACCTGCACGCCGAGGGGAAGGCCCTGAGACGTAACGTGTAGCGGCAGCGACATGGCCGGCTGCCCGGTGAGATTGGCCAACTGCGTGAAGGGCGTGCGGGCCAGGGCATCTCGCGCCAAGTGCTTGAGCATGCCTGCCTTGAGCGCCAGCTTGGGCAGGCCGGGAATTACCAGCAACGACATCAGGCGCTCGTGCGCGCGGGGTGGATAAAGCTCGCCCAAGCGTGGTGCGGGCGCCGTGGCGACCGGCAGCAGCAGCACGTCGTAGCGGCGATGGAAAGCCCCCATGGCGCGCGCCATCGCGTTCCAGTCGCGCTTGGCCAACTCATAGTCGCGCACCGGTAGATGTCGGCCGAGCCGGGCAATGGCCCGGGTCGAGGGCTCGACCTCTAGACGCGAGACCGGCACGCCGGTCTCGCGGGCGATCCACGCCAGGTCGGCGGTGAGATGCCCCAGGTAGAGCGACAGATAGGCATTGGCCAGGCGCTCGCCATCGACCGGCGGATCGGCCCATTCAACGTGGTGTCCGAGCCCTTCGAGCCTGGCGGCGGCCTGCTCCACCGCCAGGCGAACGTCAGGATCGAGCACGCTGCCCAGCGGCTTGCTCATTGGCTCGCCCAGCGACACCGCCACACGCAGCGGGCCGGGCGGGCGCTCCAGCGCGGCCAGGAAGCCCTGTTCGCGCCTGATGGGATAGGGAGCGCCCTCGTCCATGCCGTTGGTGGCGTCGAGCAGCGCCGCGCTGTCCCTGACCGAACGGGTCACGGCATGTTCGACCACGGCGCCCTGCCACACCTCGGCATGCAGAGGCCCCAACGGCACCCGGCCGCGCGAGGGCTTGAGACCGAACAGCCCGCAATAGCTGGCGGGGATACGGATCGATCCGCCGCCATCGCCGGCCATCGCCAGCGGCACCATGCCACCGGCAACCGCCGACGCCGCCCCGCCGCTGGAGCCGCCGGGAGAGCGGCGCTCGTCCCAGGGGTTGGCAGGATGGGGAAAGGCGCGGGGCTCGGTGATACCCATCAGCCCCAGCTCGGGCGTGGCCGTCTGGCCGAGAATGGCCAGGCCGGCCTGGCGCAGCCGAGTGATCAGGGTCGAGTCCTGGGGCGGCCTCCATTCGGCCAACGCGGCACTGCCGAAGGCCAACGGTTCTCCCTCGATGGCCATCAGCAGGTCCTTGGCCAACGTCGGCACGCCGGCAAAGGGCGCATCGGGAGCGATGGCGTTCGACTCGGCCCTGGCACGCTCGAAACGGGTGCGTACCACCGCTCCCAACCTCGGATTGTCACGTTCGATGGCATGGCAGGCGGCATCGAATATCTCTTCGCGGCTCACCTCGCGCTTGCGTACGAGTTCGGCCAGACCCAGCGCATCGTACCGGCGATACTCTTCGAGCTCCATGTGCCCCCCTCCCCATCGGACACTCGGATGATGCCGGCTAGCCCCTCCCGGGGCAACGTCGCCCTGGCCAACGGTTTATCTCGACGACACAAGCGCTTATAATGCGCAGCCGTGTTGCCCCCTTAGCTCAGCTGGATAGAGCGTCCCCCTCCTAAGGGGAAGGTCTCAGGTTCGAATCCTGAAGGGGGCGCCACTTTCCCAACCGATACCCGTCGCGCCCTAGCGGCCCCTGTTGCAGCCAGGTCACGCCGCGATGCCCTCATCCAGGTGCAGATACAGCGGGTCGAATTCTCCCGCCTGCTTCAGCTTGTCCCAGTCTGGAATCGTAATCTTCATCTTTTCGGTCTCGACCAGGCCATTGGCACGCAGCGCCTGGAACGTTCGGCTCACGTGAACCGCACTGATACCGACCGCATCCGCCATTTCGCTCTGGGTGATCGGCAGGTCGAAGGTGTTCCCTTCTTCCACGAGACCTACCGCCTTCAAACGAATCAGCAGCTCACAGAGCAGGTGAGCCATGCGGGCATAGGCATCCCGCTGCCCCACGCTGAGCAGCCACTCGCGAAAGATCGAGGCATCCACCAGCGTCTCGCGCCAGAAAGCGGCAGTGAGGCGTGGGTAGCGATCGCACAGGCGACGCATATCCTCATGCTGAATGAACCCGACCGTGCAAGGGGTGATCGAGGCGATGCTGACATCCATGACTTTCAAGTGCAGACTTTGCAGATCGGGAATGTCGCCTGGCACGTGCAGGGCCATGATCTGGCGCCGGCCCTGGTAGCTCAACTTGTAGACGCAGGTGAAGCCCTGCAGGACCATGCAGCACTGGTGCGGGCGGTCGCCGATGGAGACGATGTCATGGTCGGCCTTGACGACCGCTACCTGCATCGGCAAGTCCTGCAGTGCCTGCCGCTCCTCCTCGCAGAGATGGAATATCCTGCCCAGCTTGCGGATCATCAAGTTATGTGGGGTGTCTCCGGTCATGCTTGGCTCCATGCCTGCGTAATGTAAGTTGTCCATGCATGACCGCAGTGTAGGTAACGCAGGCAGGAAGCCGCCAACCGGCTTTGCCTCTGGAGTTGGCTCATGAAGAGAGCTGGCGGTGTTGCGTGAGCGCTCATCCATCGGCTGACGCGCACCTGGCGGCCTATCATAAACGGTAACGTGACCTTCATCGTTTTCGTGGTAGAGTCATTCACGTCAACCATCGAACGTCAGGCAGGAGGCCGAATGTTTCAGCGCACAAGGAAAGTGGCATGTCCCGAATGCAACGGCAGCAATTTCTGGCACGGCAATCCGAAACCAACGGACGTGCTCGTCTGCCGTTATTGCAGTGCCCCCGTCATCACCTACGCCGAATACGTGGAGCAGGCGGCCCAACGTGAGGCCGAGCGACTGCTGGCGGAGTTCGTCGAGACCGACGTCTCGCGCGACCTCGCTCACCTCAAGGCTGTATTGGCCGCCCCCGAGCAGAGGGTGAGCCCATAGCACCGGAGCACGGCAACCTTGAGCCACAACGCAACACGGCCACCTGCGGGTGGCCGTGTTGCTTCTTTGGGTTCCGGCGGGAGGATGATCAGGCGGTGAAGACCGTATACACCATCTGCAACGCCAGCCCCATCATCATGACCGCGAAGATCCGCTTGAGCATCGCTACCGGCAGGCGATGCGCCAGCTTGGCTCCTACGGGCGCCAGCAGCATGCTGAAGGGCGCCATCAACAACAGCGCAGGCAGGTAGACGAAGCCCAGTGCGGCACCCGGCAGTCCGGGCGTGCCCCAGCCATTGAGCACGTAACCCAGGGCGCCGGCCAAAGCTATGGGCAGCCCCACGGCGGCAGAAGTGCCGATGGCCTTGGGCAGCTTGACGTTGCACCAGGTCAGGAACGGCACGGTGAGCGAGCCACCGCCAATGGCGACCAACGCCGAAATGCCGCCGATCCCCAACCCGGCACCACTAAGGCCGACAGGCCCCGGAAGGTTCCGCGTCGGCTTGGGCTTGAGATTGGCCAGCATCTGCAGCGACATCAGGATCATGAAGCAGGCGAAGAAGATGGCCAGGCCCCGGGTCGGCAGCAGGGCGGCAATGAAGGTGGCCAAGAAGGTTCCCAGCAGAATGCCGGGAGTCAGGTAGCGAACGATCTCCCAGCGCACCGCTCCATGGCGGCGGTGAGAGAGAAGGCTTGCCGTGGAAGCGGGAATGATGGCGGCCATGGCCGTTCCCAGCGCCAGGTGAGCCAGATGCTCGTGGGGCACTCCCTGCATGACGAACAGTGCGGTCAGTATCGGCACCATGATGCCGCCACCGCCGATGCCCAACAGGCCGGCCATGATACCGACCAATCCACCCAAGGCCACGTAGGCCAACCAGACAAGCTCCACAGCCGTTCCTCGCACAGGATCAGGGGCGATCAGGCGAGCCAGTCTATCAGAAAAACATTAATCGGACTGAGGAGCCAACCGGCAGCCGCCACTCACCCCTTCCCGCGCCAGCATCGACAACGCTTCGTGGTCGTGAATGACCAACTCCCGTCCGCTGACGCTGAGCATCCCCTGCTCCTGGAAGCGAGCCAGCGTGCGGCTGACGGTTTCCAGCACCAGGCCGAGGTAACTGGCGATATCCGAACGCGACATGGACAGATGGAAGCGATACGGCGAGCAGCCACGGCTGCGAAAACGCTCGGAGAGCCCGATCAGGAAGCTGGCCAGGCGCTGCTCCGCGGTACGCCCCGAAAGCAGGCATAGCATGCGTTGGTCGTTGCGCAGCTCGCGGCTCATGCAGCGGTAGAGTTGCCCACGCAGTCCGGGCACGCGCTCGGCGAGATCCTCCAGCCGAGTGAACGGCAGCTTGCAGACGAAGGTCGCTTCCAGCGCTACCACACTGCTGTGGTAGCGCTGCTCGCCGATGCCATCCAGGCCGACGATCTCGCCCGCCAGGTAGAAGTTCAGCACCTGGCCACGCCGCCCTCCCTGGACCAGGCTCTGCTTCAGCGAACCGGAGCGCACCACGTACAGGCTGGTGAAAGGATCGCCCTGGCGCACCAGGGTCTCGCCTCGCTTGAGCGGTCGCGGCAGTTGGAGGATGGCATCAAAGGATTGCAGCGCATCCCGCTCGAGCCCGAGGGGAAGGCAGCGGGCATGCAGGATACAGCGCTTGCAGCGGGCCGCACCGGCCGTAGGCCGCGGCACGGTCTGAGGCATCATGAGCGCCCTCCTCTCCTCGTTGATGAATCGGCAGGCTTCGATTCTGACTCGCCCCGCCGCGGCTGTCCCGTCCGGACGACACTCGAGGCAACGAAACGAAACCTTTGTTGACTTGTATCAAGAGGCTGGATTAGCACAGCTGATGGCAGGTAAAAGAAAACCGGCCCCGAAGGGCCGGTTCTGTCGTCGCAGAAAGCGACGTGTCTTCTATTAATCGCTTGCCGTAAGGCAAGGCGATTAGAAGTGGTAGCGAGCGCCAACCAGCCAGTACAGGTTGTCGTCGTTGTCTTCAACGTCGAAGCCATCGCGAGTACCGACGGTAACGTCGCCCTGGTCGGCACGGTGCAGCTCGCCGAAGACGTCGAAGTTGTTGGACACCTTGTAGTAGGCGCCTGCAGCCCAGGCAGTGCGGTTCTCTTCGTTGTCCGGACGCACGCGGTAGACGTCGGCATTGAAGGCCCACTGACCCAGTGAGTAGGTGGCACCCAGACCCCAGGTCTTGTAGCCGGAGTACTGCTCGATATCGCCGCCAGCGTCGAGGGCAGCGTCGTTGCTGTCCTGAGTTTCATAGCCCAGACGAGCAGAGAACTGATCGTTAAAGGCGTAGGAAACTGTCGCGCCGTAGATGTTCTCATCGGCACCGCGCAGATCGGAACCGTTGTAGCGATGACGGCTGCTGGGAGTGGTGGCGGCCGGATTGCGGTTTTCACCGCCGCTCAGAGCGTAGTCGTCACGATCCTGGGCAAAACCGACAGCCAGGCGCAGACCTTCCCACTGGTATTTCACGCCACCTTGAAGGTTGATCACGGAAGAGCGATCTTCGCCAATCTCGGCCAGATCATTACCGGAGTAATGCTTGCCCATCAGGAAGGCTTGGAAACCGCTCAGGTCCGGAGTGATGTAACCGATGGAGTCGCCGCGAGCCTGCAGGTCGCCGCCAGCACCGCCCTTGGAGAACTCGAGGCCACGGTCGATGTAGACATCGAACGGTGCCATGACGTGGCTGTTGAAGAAGCTGTCGAAGTTACCGGCCATCACGGTACCGAACGGCTGGCTCTCGAGGCCGATATAGCTGTGACGCACTTCAGTGAAGCCGCCGGAACGGTCACGCTCGTCGCCGTTGAAACGCCACTCGACGCGGCCGAAGGCACGCAGATCGCGGGAGATGTCGTGGCTCATGGAAATGCCGAGGCGCGAATAGATGTTGCGGAACTCGGTACCGCCGGCTTTCGGCTCGCCCGGCTGGACGTCGTCTTCACCGCCGCCGGAGATGCCCAGGGCGATACGGCCGTTGATGATCAGCTGAGTGCCGTCCTGGTCGTAAACGGTAGCGGCCTGAGCGGCAGCTGAGGCGCCCAGGGCACCGGCAATGGCAGTCGCTAACAGTGTCTTTTTCATCGCGATAGTTCCTTTCACTAGCTTACTGTTTCGATCGTTACTACACAGATCGGTGATCGGTGCAGGTAGCTTGCCGGGCATGGGTCCCGCCGTGCTTGGCTCGATTCCTTCTCAGGAGTGGCCTGGGCCGGTCATGACCTCAGCGAAGCCTTGTTATAGTCCAATGCTCGCAGGTAGAACTCTATACCGGGAAAAATGGGAACGCAATAAGAAAAAACACTGTTTTCCTTCGACGCCCGCTCCCCCGACGGAACTTTTCCCTGCTAATGCGGTCCGGGCGCTCCCACCAGGGCCGCATGCCGCAGGCAATGGCAGTAAAGTTTGCCTGGCAGCGATGAGCCCGCACATCATGCCCCGCTGATGGACGAGTGGCAAGGGTAGGGTTTAACGCTTCGTTTCATGCACGCGTCTACGAACGCTCAATGCCCCTTGGCTTGGCCGTTGTGCTTGGCCAGCAAGGCGGAGAGCTTGGCCTCCAGGCGCGCCTCGGGGTCGGCCTGGGTGGCGGTAGTGGAGGGCTTGGCGCCACGGGCCGGGGGCGAGTGCCCTGCTCGGTCTGGCGCGGCTGGGTATCGATCCGCCTCCCGCGCCGGGCTTTGCCGTCACCCTTGCCGTCGCGCTTGGGCGTGGCGCCAGCCACGCGGCCGCGCTCGCGGCGTTCGTCCTGCAGCCGCTCCAGCTTGCGCTTGGCGTGCTCGGCGGCCTGGGTATCGACGCTGCCGGCGGGCTGGCCGTCGAGGTCGATGCGCTCAGCTCCCTCGCGCACGGCCTTGAGGTAGCGCGGCAGGTTGACGTAGCCCGCCAGGGCGCGACGCACCAACTTTTCGGGCCAGGGCTCGCGGGCCGCGAGATCGTGATGGATGCCCACCTTGAGCGGTCGGGTATGGCCTTTGAAGAAGGTCTTGGGATAGCGCTGGTACCACTGTTTCAACAGCGCATCGGCTGAAGGCGCCTGCTCGATGGCAAGCCGCCCCTGGCGCTCGTCGTGCCCTGCCGGGCTCACTTGCGCTTGTTGTTCTGGCTTGTCTTGCGGCGCATGGCGCATCTGGGGCTGGCCAGCGGGCTCTGCCGCCTGCCGCGATGAGGCGGCGAATGGGCTGCGCATCGCCCCCACCCCGCCCTGCGACTGCGACGTACCGACCGGCGGCTCTACCTGCCCACGCTCCTCGCTGCCCGGCGCCGGGGGCTCGCCCGCGCTATCCTCTTGTGGCGCATCCTCGCGCGGGCGCTGCCCCATCAGCGCGGCGAGCCCTTGAGCACGCCGCGCCGCGCCGGGAAAGACGGGCGCCGGCTCGCCCTTGCGCAGCCGTTCGCGCAGGCGGGTATTGTCTTCCTCGAGCTCGCGGTTCTGCTCGTCGAGCTCGCGGTTTTCCTCCATCAACTCGAGACGGGAGGCTTCCAGTTCCTGCCGCGCCGCCTCGGCATCGGCAAGCCGGGTCTCCAGCTCCTGCAGCTTCGCGCGACACAGGCGCAGCTCGTCGAGCGCATCGGTGGCACGTGCCTCGAGGGCGCTGAATAAATGTAGTGAACGCTCTTCGATCAAACCGGCATCCTCCCGGAAAAACGCTGCACACATGTCCGCGCGAGCGAATCGCCGCGTTGCCCCCCACATGCTTCCGCCTAGTGTGTGCCACAAGCGAGGCGCTGACAAACCCTCCGGCTCATTCGGCCCGGCGCCGGTACTCGACGAAGCTGTAGTCCGGCTGCCCGGGCTTGGGCGAGCCCGGTACCCGCTGTACCTCTTCCCATTCGCGCTGGTCCAGCTCGGGAAAGCGGGCGTCGCCTTCCACCTCGACCTCCACCTCGGTCAGGTAGATGCGGCTGGCATGGGGCAGCGCCTGGGCGTAGATCTCGCCCCCTCCCATTACCACGATCTCCTCGGCCGCGTCGATGGTAGCCTGCTGGTCGGCCAGGAACAGCGCCGATTCGAGATCATGACAAACCCGCACACCATCGTGCTGGAAGCTTTCGTCCCGGGTCACCACGATATTGAGCCGCCCCGGCAGCGGCCGGCCGATGGAGGCAAAGGTCTTGCGCCCCATGATCAGCGGTTTGGCCTGGGTCATGCGCTTGAAGAACTTGAGGTCCTCGGGCAAGTGCCAGGGCAGCTTGTTGTCGATACCGATCACGCCGTTGCGCGCCACGGCGGCGATCATCGCTACCGGCACCAGGGTCTCGTCCGTCATACCGCTACCTCGGCCTTGATATGGGGATGGGGGTCGTAGCCTTCGATGGCGATGTGCTCGAAGCGGAAGTCGAACAGCGATTCGACACCGGGATCGAGCACCAGCCGGGGCGCCGGGCGCGGTGTGCGCGACAGCTGCAGCTCGGCCTGCTCGAGATGGTTGAGGTAGAGATGCGCGTCGCCCAGGGTGTGGACGAAGTCGCCGGGCTCGAGCCCCGAAACCTGGGCGACCATCTGCGTCAGCAGTGCGTAGCTGGCGATGTTGAACGGTACGCCGAGGAAAATGTCGGCGCTGCGCTGGTAAAGCTGGCAGGAGAGCCGCCCCTCGGCGACGTAGAACTGGAACAGGCAGTGGCACGGCGGCAGCGCCATCTCGTCGACCAGCGCCGGGTTCCAGGCGGAGACGATCAGCCGCCGCGAACGCGGGTTGGTGCGGATCTGCTCCAGCAGCTTGGCAATCTGGTCGACATGACCGCCGCGGGGGTCGGGCCAGCTGCGCCACTGGTAGCCGTAGACGGGACCGAGATCGCCCTGCTCGTCGGCCCATTCGTCCCAGATGCTGACCCCATGCTCCTTGAGATAGGCAATGTTGGTGTCGCCGCGCAGGAACCACAGCAGCTCGTGGATGATCGAGCGCAGGTGCAGCTTCTTGGTGGTCACCAGCGGGAAGCCGCGGGAGAGGTCGAAGCGCATCTGATGGCCGAAGATCGAGCGCGTGCCGACCCCGGTGCGGTCGGTGCGCTCCACGCCCCGGTCGAGCACCTGGCGCATCAGGTCCAGATAAGGCTGCTCGAGCGCGGGCGGTTCGTGAGGAGACCTGGCGAGCGCGGTCTGGGCGTTGTCGTCAGACATCGTTGGCGAACTCTGGGTGAAATGATCAGTCGGGTTGAGAGTTTACCTTTCTCTTACGCTCCCGTCCCATCCCGGCTCGTATCACTTCGTGACAGTCGCCGCATCCACCGGCTGGCGCCGCGACCAGACGATCAGCACGCAACCGAAGAGGATCATCGGCAGCGTCAGCAGCATGCCCATGGTGAACCAGTCGAAGGCCAGGTACCCAATATGGGCATCCGGCAGGCGGAAGAACTCCACCGTGAAGCGGAAGGCACCGTAGAGCAGCAGGAACAGGCCGGACACCAGGCCGCGCCGGCGCGGCCTGGCCGAGACCCACCACAGCACGACGAACAGGACCAGGCCCTCGAGAAAGGCCTCGTAGAGCGAGGTGGGATGGCGAGGCTCCGGCCCCATGCCGGGAAACGGCATGCCCCAAGGCAGTTCGGTGACCCGTCCAGGCAGCTCACGATTGATGAAATTGCCGATGCGCCCCGCCCCCAGGCCGATCGGCACCATGGGCGCGAAGAAGTCGGTCAGGGTGAAGAAGGCCATGCCCTTCTTGCGCGCGAACCACAGCGCCGCCAGCAGCACGCCGATCAACCCGCCGTGGAAGCTCATGCCGCCATCCCAGACGCGAAATACCCACAGCGGATCGGCGGCCCACTGGCCCATGCCATAGAACAGCGCGTAGCCCAGGCGGCCTCCCACCACCACGCCGATGGCGACATAGAACAGCAGGTCGCCGACGTCGTCCCGGGTGAGGCCGAAACGCTCGGCCCGCAACCGGCCCAGCCACCAGGCGCCGATGAATCCGACGACATACATCAGGCCGTACCAGTGGACCTGGAAGGGGCCGAGCGAAATGGCCACTGGGTCGATATCGGGATAGTTCATGTCAACCTCAAAACAGGAAGCGGAGTCCGACGATAAGCAACAGCGCGGCGAAGGAGAGCCGCAGCACGCGAGCGGAAAGCACGTGGGCCAGGCGTACGCCCAGCCTGGCGAACGGCACGCTGGCCAGCACGATGCCGAGGAAGGCCGGCCACATCACGAAACCGGTGGCGCCTGTCGGCAGCGCCGGGTGCCCCCAGCCCACCACGATGAAGGTCAGGGTACCGCACAGGGCGATGGGCAGGCCGCAGGCAGCGGAAGTCCCCACCGCCTGGGTCATGCTGGCACCGCAGCGGGAGAGCCAGGGCACGCTGAGGGTTCCCCCGCCGATGCCGAACAGCGCCGACACCGAGCCGATGACGCCCCCGGCCACTCCCATGCCCAACCGACCTGGCGCCGCACGACCTACCTTGGGACCGAGCCCCAGGGCCATCCTGAGCGCCACCAGAACCACGAAAATACCAAACAGGGTGCCCAGCAACCCGCCCGACAGCGCCCCGGCCACGAACACGCCGATCACCGCCCCCAGCACCAACCCGGGGAACAGCAGCAGAAACCACTCACGTCGAACGCTACCACGCTGGTAGTGCGCCCAGGCCGACGAGGCTCCGGTCACGACGATGGTGGCCAGCGAGGTACCTACCGCCAGGTGCATGGCGATAGCGGCGTCCACGCCCTGCACACCAAAGGCAAACACCAGGGCCGGTACGATGATCAATCCGCCACCGATGCCAAACAGCCCAGCCATGATACCGGCGGCCGCCCCCAGCCCCAGGAAGCCGAGAAGCGTGAACAGGAAGGTCATTGGGCCGGCGCTTCCTCAAAGGCATCGGGGCGCCAGCGCTGCAACAGCTCGACCAGCTCCCGTGGTGCATAGGGCTTGGCCAGGTAGTCGTCCATGCCAACGTCGTGAAAGCGTCGACGGTCCTTTTCCGTGGCATTGGCCGTCAGGGCCACCAGGATGCTGCGACTGATCTCGGGCCGCTGCGCTTCCTGCTCGCGCCAGTGCCGGGCGGCTTCCACGCCGTCCATGCCAGGCATGAAAATGTCCATCAGCACCATGTCGTAGGCATGACGCTGCTGCAGCTCCAGCGCCTCCGCGCCGCTGGCGACGCTGTCGACGCGCAACCCCTGGGTTTCCAGCACCTGGCTGGCCAGCATGCGATTGACCGGACCATCGTCCACCACCAGCACACGTAGCGGCCCGGCCTGGCGGGAAGGCAGGCGCATCTTGCGCAGCGCCTCTCCTTTCTGCTCCCCCGCCAGGCTGCTCATCAGCAGCATGAGATCGGCGATTCGCTCTCTCAGGTGAGCATGGCGCTGGGGAGCGATGCGGTCGTCGCCCCCCCGCATTTCTTCGGTCAGCTCGGAGAGCAGCGGCTCCAGCTCGCGCTGCAATAGGGTCAGGTAGCGCGATTTGAGCCGTGAATCCTCCCGGGCACGCTCACGAGCGGCCAGAAGATCGCCAAGCTCCTGCGCGCTGGCACGCTCGAAGATCAGCAGTTGATAGGGAGCGGCATCCAGCCATTCCACCTGGAGATGTCGCCAACGGCCCTCGCCATCCAGCACCTGCACCTCGGCCGGGCGGTTTCCCGCCGCTTCGGTGGCGATCAGCCGGGCTGCGGGGTCCTGCCCCTCCAGCTGTTCCTGGCTTTCGCCGAGGAGCTGCTCCATGGCCAGGTTGGCGCCCACGATTCGCCCGCGATAGAGCAGCAGGACCGGGCGCAGGCTGGCCATCAGCAGACCATCGAGGCTGGGCACCAGTTCCAGTCGCCCTTGCAGCTCGACCATGCCATCGTGCAGCCGCTCCAGCCGCTCCATGACCGCCCCATCATGCTCCAATGCCTGAGCGCCCCCCCGAGCCAGCGCGGCAGCAGTTGCTCGCTCTCCTGCAGCAGGCGCTCGACACGACCCAACCGCGACTCGATCTGGTTCTCGCACTCGTGCATACGGTGGCGCAGCTGCAGCAGGAAGGCCGACACCGTCAGCGCGGTGCCTACCAGCAGGGCCAACAGCAGCCAGGCGGATTCAGCCCAGGAGGTCGGGTCGGGCGTGGCCACCCACAGCACGCCCCCCACCAGCAAACAGAGCAGTACCAAGGCCGCCTGGACCAGCAACAGCGGCCACAGCAGCGGCCAGATCAGGTGCGACCAGAAGCGGTCCTTGCGTGTTCCCACGGGTATTCGCATCCCTGTGCCAAGCGTTGGTGCAGTGAGTTTACGTCGCCGGGTCTCGGCTGTCATGGGCAGTACGAGGTGTCCAAGTGCGCGCAAGATAGCGCAATGCGCTCCCGGCTGCGGCCCTGCGCCACTCCCTCGGGGCCATAGCGATGCTCCTCCAGCTCGATGACGCCCGCCTCGGCATCCCAGGCAAGCCAGGTCGTGGCGCGGGTACCGTACTGTTCGCCGACGATGAAGGGCGGCGACAGGCGCCGTTCCAGCTCGAGCCCGACTCCGGTATCCGGCAGGTGCGTGTCATCGGCCGGGCTCGTCTCCGACATCGCTGCCACGGCATCCTCCGGCCAGCGGCGGCGCAGCGCCGTCGCCAGCCCCTGGCGGGCTGCGATCAACTTGGGCCAGGGAGTATCGAGGCTGGCATTCGAGAGGCCATGAATACCGGGCGTGACCTCCGTGAGCAGCAACCGCTCCCGACCACGGTGGAGGTGCCAGAGCCTCCGGCCTTCGCCCACCAGGAGATTGAAGCCGGCGTAGCGCCAGCCTCTGCCCTCGGCCAGCTCCGTCAGCCACGCCGGCAAGTCGGGACACTCCAGCGCCTCACGCACCAGGAGCCCTCGGCTCGGCGAGCCAGACATAACCCTGATTGCCGGATCGCGCACGTTGGTAACCGCAGCCACGCGGCCACGGCGATGCACCGCCAGCCAGCTGCCACCGGCCTCGAGATCGCGCCCCCAACGATGTCGGGAGCATCCTGCCAGACTCCCAGCTCAGACGTGGGGCGCTGGTGGAATTCGTCCCGGTTCGCCACCAGCCGCAGCGGCACGGCCGTGCCCGGGCGATAGTCGAAAGCAATGAGACACATGGGGTAGCGTCAGTCCCGCGGCGGCAGCAGGTGCGCCAGCTGCCACTCGCTCAATCGTGCGAACAGATGGCTGCGCACCGCAGAGGGCGTGTTCAATGCCAGGGTTTCGCGCACCAGGGTCTTGGCGGCGTCGAGCGATACCCGGCGGATCGCTGCCCGCACTCGTGGCAGGCTGGGGGCGTTCATGGAGAGCGAGTCGAAGCCCATGCCCATCAGCAGCAGCGCCCCGGCCGGGTCGCCGGCCAGCTCGCCGCACACCGAGATCGGCTTCTTCAGCCGCGCCGACTCTTCGGCCAGGCGCGCCATGGCACACAGTACGGCAGGGTGGCAGGCGTCGTAGAGGCTCGCTACGCGAGGGTTGTTGCGGTCCACCGCCAGCAGGTATTGAGTCAGGTCGTTGCTGCCGACGGAGAAGAAATCGGCGCGCTCGGCCAGGGCATCCAGTTGGTAGAGCGTGGCCGGCACTTCCAGCATCACGCCGACTTTGGGCCGCGGCGACACGATACCCTCCTCGCCCAGCTCGCGAATGGCTCGGTCGAGCAAGCGCAGCGCATCGTCGACCTCGTCGACGTTGGTCACCATTGGCAGCAGGATCTGCATGTTGTCGAGGCCCTGGGAGGCCCGCAGCATGGCGCGCAGTTGCACCATCAGCACTTCCGGGTGATCGAGGGTGACACGAATGCCGCGCCAGCCGAGGAAGGGGTTGGCCTCATCAATGGGAAAATAGGGCAGGTCCTTATCGCCGCCGATATCGAGGGTGCGCATGACCACCGGCAGCGGAGCGAAGCTCTCCAACTGATCGCGATAGAGGCGCGCCTGCTCCTGCTCGCCGGGAAAGCGCTCGGCGACCATGAACGGCACTTCGGTACGGTACAGCCCCACGCCGCTGATGCGCTTCTTGAGCGACACCGTGGTATCGATGGCAAGCCCGGTATTGACCATCAGCGGCATGACATGGCCGTCAGGCGTCTCGCTGGGCAGGTCTTGCTCGTGCTCGAGCACTTCGATCAGCGCGGCCTCTTCGGCGATCAGGCTGCGGTAACGGGTCTTGAGTTCCTCCGAGGGCCGCACGAACAGGCGTCCACGATGGCCGTCGAGCACCACCTCGGCGCCGGAGAGGCGCGGCAGCGGTAGGTCGACCATGCCCAGCACGGTGGGCACACCCATGGCCCGCGCGACGATCGCCACGTGGGACGTGCTCGAACCGCGGGCCGAGACCAGGCCGGCAAGCCGCTCCCGCGGGACCTCGCCCAGCATGGCGACGCTGATCTCGTCGCCGACCAGAATGGTGCTCTCGGGGAAGGTGTCGGGCACCTGCGGCGTTTCCTCCTGCAGGTGGGCGAGCACGCGCCGACCCAGGTCACGCACGTCGGCGGCCCGTTCGCGCAGGTAGTCGTCGTCGACCCGCTCCAGGTACTGCACATGGCGGCGCACCACGTCGGCCAGGGCCCCGGGCGCCCACTGCCCCTCGCGAATGCGTTTCTCCACCTCCTGGGAGAGCGCCGCTTCGCTGAGCATCTGCTGATAGACTTCGAACAGCGCCAGCTCCTGGGCCGAGATACGATTGGCCAGACGCTCGCCCGCGGCGCGAATCTCCTCGCGCACGCGCTCGATGGCCTCCTTGAGGCGCACGATTTCGTATTCGACATCGGTGGGAATCAGGTCGGGCACGCTGTCCAGGTCGGCCAGCGGCGCCACCACCACTACTTCGCCGATGGCCATTCCGGGCGAAGCAGCCACGCCGGTGAACAGCGCCTGGCCGCCCGGCAAGGTGGGACGGCTGAGGCTACCGGTGGCCAGCGCATGGGCCAGCACCCCGGCGAGTTGCGCCCCCATGGTGATGAGGAAGGCTTCGTCTTCCTCGTCGTAGCGGCGCTTCTCGGCCTGCTGCACGACGAGGACGCCGAGCATGCGGCGCTGGTGAATGATCGGTACGCCGAGAAAGCTGGAATAGCGCTCCTCGCCGGTAGCCTCGAAGTAGCGGAAGCGGGGATGCGCGGGGGCATCCTCGAGATTGAGCGGCTCCTCGCGCTCGGCCACCAGGCCGACCAGTCCCTCTCCCACCCGCAGGCTCACGTGCCCCACCGCCTGGCTGTGCAGGCCGATGGTTTCCATCAACACGAGCTCCTGGATCTCGCTATCGTAGAGATAGAAGGAGCACACGTCGGTATGCATGGCCTTGCGGATACGGCGCACCATGGTCGCCAGCGCCGCATCGAGGTTACGGGCACCGTTGACCTCTTGTATGACCCGGCGCAGCACCTCCAGCATCGGCGTCTTGCTTTCCATTGTTGTCATCCCTCGCCTGGCAGAGGAGTCAAGACCAAGCATCGCCACTCGAGAGCCACTCGGGGAGAGTGGGCTGCCTATCGGGGCCCTGCGTTGCCCCTCGTGTCGTGCCCAACCGTTATTGTGTCAGATCAGCGGCCCTCGAGCGCCAGCCGCTGCGCGCGCGGGGAAAGCTCGCTCAGCGCGCGGCGGTACACCTCGCGCTTGAACGGCACCACCTGGCCCAGCGGATACCAGTAGCTGACCCAGCGCCAGTTATCGAATTCGGGCTTTTCCGAACCGTCCATGCAAATGCGGTTCTCCTGACAGCGAATGCGCAGCAGGAACCACTTCTGCTTCTGGCCGATACAGACCGGCCTGGAATTCATGCGCACCATGCGTCGTGGCAGGCGATAACGCAGCCATCCCGAGTACAGGCCAGTAGCTCGACGTCATCGGCGGTCAGGCCGATTTCCTCTTCCAGCTCACGATAGAGCGCCTGTTGCGGTGTTTCGGTTGACTTGATGCCTCCCTGGGGAAACTGCCACGCATTCTGTCCTACCCGACGCGCCCAAAGCAGTTGCCCCCTGGCGTTGGCGATGATGATGCCAACGTTGGGGCGAAAGCCGTCAGCGTCGATCACGGACGTCACCTTGTGAAAATCGTCATTAAGAGCATTCTTCCACAAGGGCGCAAAGCGCATCAATACAACGATCAGGGAGTAGGCTCACACCCGCCGGAGCCCGACGCGAGAAAAAGCGCGACGGGGCTTAGCAGCGTGGGTGTTGTCTGACATAATCGCCAGCTTTCGTGCAACGCAGCACGTCTCACCAATCACAACTCACCACATCGCAAGGGGTAAGCCGTGAGTCTGGCCATCTTCGATCTGGACAATACTCTGCTCTCCATCGACAGCGATCACGCCTGGGGCGAGTTCCTGCTCGAGCAGGGCGCCGTGGATGCCGAGGCCTATCGTGAAGCCAACGACCGCTTCATGGCCGACTACGAGGCAGGCACGCTGGACATCCACGCCTTTCTGGCCGTGGCCCTCAAGCCGCTCGCCGACAATAGTCCCGAGCAGCTCGCCGCCTGGCATCAGCAGTTCATGGCCAGCAAGATCGAGCCCAGCATCCTGCCCAAGGGCGAGGAACTGCTGGCACGCCATCGCAGCCGTGGCGACACCCTGCTGATCGTCACCGCCACCAACCGCTTCATTACCGGCCCGATTGCCGAGCGGCTGGGCGTGGACCACCTGATTGCCGTGGAACCGGAAGTCCGCGATGGCCGCTACACCGGCCAAGTGAGCGGTACGCCGAGCTACCGCGAAGGCAAGGTGAAGCGCCTGGAGGAGTGGCTGGCGGACAAGGACCTGACCCTGGACGACGCCTGGTTCTACAGCGACTCGCACAACGACCTGCCGCTGCTGGAACTGGTGGAGCATCCGGTAGCGGTGGACCCTGACCCCACCCTGCGCGAGGAAGCCGAAAAGCGCGGCTGGCGCATCATGAGCCTGCGGGGCTGAGCGGCTTCGCCAGTTCATGAGTCGTAAGAACGGCGCTTCGCGCCTGGAAGAGCGAAGACGAAAGACAAAAACCCCGAAGGCCTGAGACCTTCGGGGTTTTTCTTGGCTCTTACTTCTTATTTCTTACACGCTTAGCCCAGCAGATGCTCGACGGCGGCGCGCTCTTCGCGCAATTCGTCTTCAGTGGCCTTCATCTTGGCACGGCTGAACTCATCGATCTCGAGACCCTGCACGATCTCGTAGTCGCCGTTCTGGCAGCGCACCGGGTAGGAGTAGATGATGCCCTCAGCGATGCCGTAGCTGCCGTCGGACGGGATCGCCATGCTCACCACCTGATCGGTACCCAGCGCCCAGTCGCGCATGTGATCGATGGCGGAAGAAGCGGCGGATGCAGCGGAAGAGGCACCGCGCGCCTTGATGATCGCCGCGCCGCGCTGCTGCACGGTGGGGATGAAGTCGTTCTCGTACCAGTCGCGCTCGACCAGGTCGAAGGCCGGCTTGCCGGCTACCTTGGTGTGGGCCAGGTCGGGATACTGGGTAGCGCTGTGGTTGCCCCAGATGATCATGCTGTCGACGTCGGTAACGCGCTTGCCGGTCTTCTGAGCCAGTTGGGTCAACGCACGGTTGTGGTCAAGGCGGGTCATCGCGGTGAACTGACGCGGGTTCAGATCGGGCGCGTTGCAGGAAGCGATCAGCGCGTTGGTGTTGGCCGGGTTGCCCACCACCAGCACGCGCACGTTGCGGCTGGCGTTGTCGTTCAGCGCCTTGCCCTGCACGGAGAAGATCGCGGCGTTGGCTTCCAGCAGGTCCTTGCGCTCCATGCCCGGGCCGCGCGGACGGGCACCGACCAGCAGGGCAAAATCGGCGTCCTTGAAGGCGACGTTGGGATCGTCGGTGGCGACGATGTCCTGCACCAGCGGGAAGGCGCAGTCGTTCACTTCCATTACCACGCCGTTCAGGGCGTCCATCGCCTGCGGAATCTCGAGCAGCTGGAGAATCACGGGCTGATCAGGGCCCAGCATGTCGCCTGCCGCGATACGGAAGATAAGGGAGTAGCTGATCTGGCCAGCACCGCCGGTAATGGCAATACGTACGGGATCTTTCATTTTTGCTCCTTCGGTTGAGCCGCCTGAGGGAAACGCTGCACAAATGTCTGCGCGAGCGAATCGCCTCGTTGCGCGGTGCTCAGAATCCTCACATATACCCCATATGCTCCGGTTCTTGTGCTCCGTGCGCCTTGCGCTTCATCTCGCTCGCTAATTTGTCCAGCATTTCCTGAAGATGAGCCTGACGGATGCGGATCCGCCCCGGCCGAAATCCGGACCGCCAAGATGGTATGCCTGCACTGCACAAAACTCAATCCGACCTCTGGTTAGTGGAAACTCTGCACAATGACTGCGCGAGGCGACTGCTACCCTTCGGCACATGCGCTATCATGCTGTGCCTAAATATGCTAATGCAGGCATTTACCCAGGGAAGGCCCCATGTCGAGACGTCCCCCATTTCCGCCCTGCTTGCTGCCCTGGTGCTGCTGGCACTACTGCTATGGTTGGCCCTCGGCGACTTCCAGCGCTTCCAGCAGCAGGCACCGCCTGAGGAGACACCGGCCGAAGAGAGCCTGCCCCGGGTCGAATACCACGCCAGCACGGCCACTCCCTACCTGCCGCAGCGGGTGGTGCAGGGCCAGTTGGAAGCCATCCGTGAAGTGGAGCTGCGCACCCGTTATGCTGGCCGGGTCACCGGTCTGCCCGTGACCCAGGGCGCCTCGGTGGAGGCCGGCGCTCCCCTGCTGGCACTCTCGCGCGACGCCCTGGAGGCACAGCTCGAGCGCGCCGAGAACCAGCTCGAGCTGGCCCGAGCCGAGCTAGCCGGAGCCAACGACCTGCGTCGCCGCGATCTGATCTCCCAGCCCGAACTGCTGCGCCTGCAAAGCAGCCTCAGCGTGGCAGCGGCGGAAGTCGCCGAGCTGCGTCAGTCGCTCGACGAAACCCGTCCCGCGGCGCCTTTCGACGGTGTACTCGACCGCCTCTACGTGGAGCTGGGTGAAGTGCTTCAGGTTGGAGATCCCTACGCCCGCCTGGTGGACGATCGACGCCTGAAGGCAAGTGCCTGGGTGGCCCAGCGCGATGCGCACGACCTGAGACCCGGTCTGCCCGCCGAAGTGCGCCTGCTAGACGGCAGCCGCCTGAGCGGGGAGTTGACCCACGTGGCCAGCCGCGCCGATGAGTCTACGCGCTCCTTCTATATCGAAGCCGAATTCGACAACCCGGAGCGACGTCGTCTGGCCGGCGCCAGCGCCACCCTGGCGATCACCCTGCCCGAGCGCGAGGTGCATCGCCTTTCTCCCGCCCTGCTCGAACTGGACGAGCAGGGCCGGCTGCGCGTGAAGCACCTGGATGAGGAGGATCGCGTGGTGAGTACCCCGATCGAGCTGGTCGCCGCCGACGCCACCCAGGCCCATGTCGCCGGCCTGCCCGAGACGATCCGGCTGATTACCCTGGGTGCGGGCTTCGTCGCCCCCGGCAATCGCGTCATCGCGATGCCGGCCGCGAACGGCGACGGCACGAGCGTTGAGCACCGGGAGTCGCCCTGACCATGCGCACCCTGATCGAGGCCGCCCTGGATCGGTCGCGTACCACGCTATTGCTGCTGTTCGCCCTGCTGGTGGCGGGCCTCGCCGCCTGGCAGGCGGTGCCCAAGGAAGCCAATCCGGACGTTCCCATCCCCATCATCTACGTCTCGCTGGCATTGGAGGGCGTGAGCCCCGAGGACGGCGAGCGGCTGTTGGTGCGCCCCATGGAGCAGGAGCTGCGCACCATCGAAGGGGTGCGCAAGATGACCGCCCAGTCCAGCGAAGGGCATGCCGCCGTCACCCTCGAATTCGACGCCGGCTTCGACCCGCGCCAGGCACTGGCCGACGTGCGCGAGCGCGTCGACATCGCCAACGCCTCGCTGCCCGAGGAAGCCGAGGAGCCGCGCGTCTTCGAGGTCAACGTCGGATTGTTCCCGGTGCTGACCCTCGGCCTCTCGGGACCGATCGAGGAGACCCGACGGCTGGCCATCGCCCGCCAGTTGCAGGATGCCTTCGAAGGCGTACCCGAGGTGCTCGAGGTCGAGATCGGCGGCGAACGCGAGGAACTGATGGAGATCGTCATCGATCCGCTGGTACTCGACAGCTACGGTGTGGATTTCGACACCCTGTTCAACCTGGTCACCCGCAACAACCGCCTGGTGGCGGCCGGCAGCCTGGATACCGGCGCCGGCCGTACGCCGGTGAAGGTGCCCGGTATCATCGAGTCCCTCGATGACGTGCTCAGCATGCCGGTGAAGGTGGATGGCGACCGGGTGGTGACCTTCGCCGACGTGGGCTGGATCCACCCCACCTTCAAGGATCCCGAGGGCTTCGCCCGCATCGACGACGAACCGGCGCTGGTCCTGGAGATCTCCAAGCGTGACGGGGCCAACCTGATCGCCACCATCGAGGGCGTACGCAACATTCTCGCCGAAGCCGCCCCGCTGCTGCCCGACGAACTTTCCATCACCACGATCATGGATCAGTCGGTCACCGTCGAGCAGATGCTCTCGGAGCTGCTCAACAACGTGGTCACCGCCGTGGTGCTGGTGTTGATCGTGATCCTGGCAGCGATGGGCGTACGCTCGGCGCTGATGGTGGGGCTCACCATCCCCGGCGCCTTCCTCACCGGCATCCTGCTGATCTGGGCGATCGGCTACACCCTCAACATCGTGGTGCTGTTCGCCCTCATTTTAGTCGCCGGCATGCTGGTGGACGGCGCCATCGTGGTGAGCGAGCTGGCCGACCGCCACCTGCGCGAAGGCCAGCCACCGCGCCAGGCCTGGGTCAACGCCGCCACCCGTATGAGCTGGCCGGTGATCGCCGCCACCGCCACCACCCTGGCGGTATTCTTCCCGCTGCTGTTCTGGCCCGGTGTGGTGGGCGAGTTCATGAAGTATCTGCCCGCCACGGTAATCCTGTGTCTGCTCGCCTCGCTGGCCATGGCACTGATCTTCCTGCCCACCCTCGGCGGCGTATTCAGCGTGCGTGCCGGCAGAGCCAGCCGCAGCGACGAGCTGGTCACCGCCGGAGGCCGCCTGTATCGCGCCACGCTGGCACGGCTGCTGGCCCATCCCGGCATGACGCTTGCGATCGCCCTGCTGCTGATGGCGCTGATCTTCGTCGGCTATGGCCGATTCAATCATGGCGTGGAGTTCTTCCCCGAGGTCGAGCCGGAGAACGCCCAGGTGATGATCCGCTCCCGGGGCGATTTCTCCGCATTGGAAAAGGACGCCATCGTGCGCCGGGTAGAATCGCGCCTGGCCGGTATGAGCGAGGTGCAGGCGCTCTATGCCCGCTCCTATGCCATCCCTAACGAACAGATCGGCAGCGACGTGATCGGTACGGTGCAGTTCCAGTTGATCGACTGGCAGGAGCGCCGCCCGGCCCGGGTGATCATGAACGAGATGGCCGAACGTACCGCCGACCTGCCCGGCGTGGTGCTGGAGTTCCGCGAGCAGGACATGGGGCCGGGTGCCGGCAAGCCCATCGTGTTGGAAGTCAGCGCCCAGGAAGCTAGCGACAGCGAAGCGGCGGTCGAGGCCATTCGCCAGGAGATGGCACGACTCGGCGGTTTCCGCGACATCGAGGACAATCGCAGCCTGCCTGGGGTCGAATGGAGGCTCAACGTGGACCGCGCCGCCGCCGCGCGCCTGGGGGCCGACGTGGCCGCGGTGGGCAGCGCCGTGCAGCTAGTCACCAATGGCCTGCAGGTGGCCACCTATCGTCCCGCTCACGCTCCGGACGAAGTCGACATTCGCGTACGCTTTCCCCCCTCATGGCGTCACATCGACCAGTTGGACCGGCTGACACTCAACACTTCCCGCGGTCAGGTGCCGATTTCCCACTTCGCCAGCCTGGAGCCGGCGCCACGGGTGGGCACGCTGCACCGTATCGACGGCCAGCGTGCCATTACCGTAGAGGCGGACGTGGCTTCAGGCTACCAACCCGACGAGCGCTTACGCGCCCTGCTGGCGGCACTGGGTCAGCCGCCGGAAGGCGTGCGGGTCAACGTCGCCGGTGAGCAGGAAGACCAGGAGGAAGCCAGCCGCTTCCTGATTACCGCCTTCTTCGTCGCCATAGGGCTGATGCTGCTGATCCTCGTCACCCAGTTCAACAGCCTCTACCAGGCACTGCTGGTGCTCTCGGCCATCGTATTCTCCACCGCCGGGGTACTGATGGGCCTGCTGATCAACGGGCAACCGTTCGGCATCGTCATGGTGGGCATGGGGATCATTGCCCTGGCCGGGATCGTGGTGAACAACAACATCGTGTTGATCGACACCTACAACGAGCTGCGCCAGGCGGGGCAGGCGCCATACGATGCCGCTCTCGAGGCTGGCGGCCTGCGTCTGCGTCCGGTACTGCTCACCGCCATCACCACCGTGCTTGGCCTGATGCCAATGGTGCTGGAAATCAACGTCAACCTGTTTGCCCCAAGCCTGGGTATCGGCGCCCCCTCCACTCAGTGGTGGACCCAGCTCTCCAGCGCCATTGCCGGTGGGCTGGTGTTTGCCACCGGGCTGACGCTACTGCTGACGCCGTGCATGCTGGTGCTGTGGCAGCGCCGGCCGACACGTGAAGCGGCAGAGCCTGTCGAGACGTGACGAAGCACGAGCCAAATGAATCAAGCAAGGAAAGGCGGGGGACAATATAGAAGCCGTGCCAGCAGCAGCGCTTGGGCGTAGGCGAGTCACCCATTGACTAGGCACCCTGCGGCTCTTGAGTCGGCAGGTAGGAGTGCAGCGACACATTGGGGAACACCCGGCGCACGCCGCTGGGCTCCGGGGTGTTGGCCAAGCGCTCTGGCGGTGCGAGGTAGCCAAGTCAATCACCACGGCGAAGGGATTACACTCTCGTTGACGTACTCCTGGGTACGATTGCGATACCGCCCCGGATCCCCCTCTGCCTCCTCGGCCCAGGCCGACTCCACGATTGGCGCATGGAAATCCCGGCTGCGATCCCCGCCGCAGGCGCGGCAGCGAGCCCGCCACCAGACTTTGGCTTCCCCCCTACCGGAGAAGCCAACCATAAGATAATGGAGGTAATCGGGCAGCGGATAGTCCCGGTACCACTGCTGCAGCAGGGCATTTGTGTCCGGCAGTGCCAGGTCGATCTCATAGAAGGTCTGAGTGCGGTAGGAAAACCAGCGCGCCTGTACCGAGGAGGGAGCGGTCACCGGATGCGCCAGGTGGATATACGATCCGCTGCGTGGGGGGGAATACTCGAAACCGACGCTGAGATTGCCAGCAGGAGAGCGCCAGGTGTCATCGAAGGTCAACTCTTCTACCCAAACTGGCCATCCTCTTGGTCCACCGAATGGCTGTACGGTAAAGTCGTAGCGCCGAGGCTCCGCCTCACAGGCGCTAGTGAGCAGTAACAAGGCCAGCAGCAGCCCGTGGCGCAGGCGGGTCGTCCATAGCCTAGGCATCCTGAGGCTCCTGGGTTGGTAGGTAGGAGTGCAGCGACACATTCGGGAACACCCGGCGCACACCGCTAGGCTCCAGGGGTATGGCCCAGGATCTTCTGAGAGTAAGTGATGAGGGCGGCACAGGCTGGCTTCGACGCGCTGATCATGTCATTCCCAGGGCGAGGGAATGATTCCCTCATCAATCCGTCGCTGAGTCTGGCTGCGAAAGGTCGCCGGATCGCCCTCCACCTCCTCGGCCCACGCCGACTCCACGATTGGCGCATGGAAATCCCGGCTGCGATCCCCGCCGCAGGCGCGGCAGCGAGCCCGCCACCAGACGGTAACCTCCCCCTTGCCGGAGAAGCCAGCCACCAGAGTGTGGCGATAATCTGGAGGTGGGTAATCCCGATGCCACTGCTGCAGCAGAGCGTCCGTGTCCGGCAGTGCCAGATCGATCTCGTAGAAGGTCTGGGTACGGTAGGAGAACCAGCGGGCCTGAACAGATTGAGGGGCAGACATTGGATGCGCCAAGATGTTGATCGATCCACTACGGGGAGGGCGGCGTTCAAACCCTGCACTTAGTCCCCCGCCTGGGGTCTGCCATGCATGATCGAACGTCAGATACTCCACCCATACGGGCCAACCACGTGGCCCGCCAACTGGTTGAACAGTGAATTCATAGCGCTGAGGCTCCGCCTCGCAGGCGCTGGTGAGCAGTAGCAAGGCCAGCAGCAGCCCGTGGCGCAGGCGTGTCATCCACGACCTAAGCATTCTGAGGCTCCTTCGGGGCCGTGACCGGCGCTTCGTGGCGATTGGGGAAGACCCGGCGCACACCGCTGGGCTCCGGCGCATGGGCCAGGCTTTCCTGGCGGTGAGACGTATGGATATAGCCGGCGAAATGTTCATGCGATATGTCCAGCATCCACTGCTGGCCGCGTCGCCTACCGCCTTCCCACCACTCATCGATCAGGGCTTGCAGCTCGGCGGGGATGGTATGGTCTGTATCATCCCGGAGTTCATCAAGGGGCACCCAGGCTCGCTTCGCCTCTTCGTACATCTGGTGCAAGGCATAGATGGCCAGCTCCTTGCGCGTGGCGCGGCGTTCGATCTCGAGCACGTCCATGCCCTCCACGCGAATGTCGAGCCCTCTGGCCTGCGCCTCCGCCTGAGCCCGGCGAATTGTCTCGCCATTGGCCCCCAGCCCGCCACGGCGCCGTACGATCAGTTCCTCATGATTGGTAAAGCCCAGTTCCAAGTTGGGGTTCTCATAGCCGCCGCCGATATCGGAGTGCGCACCGGGCAGGACAATTTCGGCGAAGTTGCCGGGGTGGTTGCCCTGGGCATCGGCAATGCTGCTGAGGGGAAAGTTACGGCGGATCTCGTGATGGGCAGTGAGCTGCACCACCCGCGCGGCGCTGCCCGAGGCGATATAGAGATCGAAATCGAGGTTACGGTCGGTACCGGGCCAGTAGAAGCTGCCCACGGTATCGAACAGCCCGACGAAGCGCACCTGCGGCAAGGGAATCGGCGTGGGCGGAAAGGCCAGGATGCGGCGCAGCGGTGGTTGATACCCAGGCCTGGCAAGGCGGAAGTCCGGCACCAGCAGGGTTTCCGGCCAGCGATGGATCAGGTTGACGAAGTGCCTGGCCAAGGCCGCACCACGGCTAAAGCCGAACACATCGAAGGTGATCGTGGCATCCGGGTTGGCCTCCAAAATCTCGCGGACCTCGGTCAGCGCCTGTTCGATACGCGCGTGGCCGCCCTCCGGACCCACACCCGTGCCCAGCCCAGCGAGGTCTTCGGAGGCCACGAAGCCGTCCTCGCTCTCCCGGCCGGTAATGGTCCCCACGCCGTGGACATAGACTCGATAGTAGCCTCTCTCTTCATCTTCCGGATATAGATCGCGCAGCTTGGCCACGTTGGTGATATCGCGGTCGGGCAGGTGGCGGTCGTTGAACATGTTGTTGCCGGTGCCGTCGAAGAACACGCCGATTTGCAGCGTACGCTGCGGTGCGGGGGCGTTTCCGGCGCCGGCGGCGGGGTGGAGAGTTTCGGCTCGGGAGCGGGCGTGGGGCGCGCTACACCAACGTCACCGAAGCGTTGCAGCGAGGCTATGGCTTGCGGCCCCAGCCCTCGGGCGTTCAGGCGCGGGAGCAAGAATCCGACCAGACCGCTGCCACTGAATGCCCCATGAGCGTTCGAGCGCCACAGCTGACCGGTCCACTCGACCAAGGGAGAGAAGGGGCGGTCAAAACCGTCATTCAGCACCAGCAGCAGATCGCCCTCCTTGACCGCCTTGACGATCTTCCGGATCGCCACTTCCTTGTCCGGGTATAGATCGTAGCCCCCCGCCCGTTTATACAACGCGGAGAGGGTTTCCCGGCCAGAGTCCCTCGATAGCTTGCTCTCGATCTTGCTCGCGGCAAAGGTGGGTAACTCGATGAAGGGAAGATCGATATCCCTGACGTCATGGCGACGAATGAGCTTCCAGTACACGGCCCGTTTCTCCTATCCCTGGCTGTCTAAAACAGAAAGCTGATCAGGGTATCCGAACGGTGCAGAGCGCTGCTATGGGCGATTTCCTACAAAAGCCATGGTCAAAGGCTTAATTCAGTGTACGAATATTGCCTGCTGCAACACCCAGCACATGAAGCGGCAGAGCCCGCCGAGGAGTGAGCCCTATCGTTGAGAGGACGGACGCTAGATACAACGGCGCCGCTCCGACACGGGTCGGGGCGGCGTGATATCGGCTCGAGAAGCAGGTACGAAGGTTACTCGGCCTGGGCCTCCGCCTTGGGCGTGTGCGCCGCATGCAGGCGAGCGATCAGTTGATCTTCCAGTGCAAAGCGCTCGGTCAGCCCCTTAGCCAGGCGATCCAGCCAGGCGGGCAGGCGCGGCAGGAAATGCTGGCAGCGCACCGGCGTCGAGTAATCGGAATCGAACGCCAGCACCAGTTCGGTGGAAAGCTCCAGCCGCTCCAACAGTTGGCTAGCAATTTCCAGCGCCTGGTGATCCTCGAAGGCGTTGGCCTCCTCGCGCAGCTGCGGGTAGATCTCGAAGTGGCCCGCGCTGATGTAGTCCATCAGCAATTCACTGAAGCGATCGATCTGGGGCTTGCTCACGGCCTCCAGCTCGGAATCGCAGGCCTCCTTGAGCTCGATGAAACTGACCAGCAGCTCGCGGCGCTCATCGAGCCATCGATCGATCAGCTGATGCACGCCCCCCCAGCGCTCCCTGGCGGTCTTGCACTGTTCCAGCATCGTGAGCCTCCTTCCCCTATGAAGCCTGTTCCAGCTCGGCCCACCGAGCTTCGAGTTGGAAGCCCCAGACTCGCCGTTGCCACCCTGGCTGTCAATCCTTGGAGCAACGAAAATTCACTTCAAGCCGATAAAGTTCAAGCTTGAAATTTTAAGCTTGAAGTAATTCACGACAGCGTCTAGCCTGAACTTCATACAACAACGATACGGTTTCCAGCCATGAGAATCGCCTGCCTCGGCGGAGGCCCCGCCGGTCTCTACTTCGCCATCAGCATGAAGCGCCGCGACCCCTCCCACGAGATCGTGGTGATCGAGCGCAACCGCCCGACGACACCTTCGGCTGGGGCGTGGTGCTCTCCGACGAGACGCTGGACAACCTCGCCGCCAACGACGCCGAGAGCGCCGCGCGCATCCGCGAGCACTTCGCCTACTGGGACGACATCGCCGTGATCCACGACGGCGTGCGCACCGTCTCCACCGGCCACGGCTTCTGCGGCATCGGCCGCCATCGGCTGTTGCTCCTGCTGCAGGAGCGCGCCCGAGAGCTGGGCGTCGAGCTGCGCTTCGAGACCGATGTACCCGAAGAGCGCATCGACGAACTGCGCCGTGAATTCGACCTGGTGCTGGCCGCCGATGGCCTCAACTCGCGCACCCGCCAGCGCTATGCCGAGCATTTCGAGCCCGACATCGAGGTGCGCGCCTGCAAGTTCGTCTGGCTCGGCACCCACCAGACCTTCGACGACGCCTTCACCTTCATCTTCGAGAAGACCGAGCACGGCTGGGTGTGGGCTCACGCCTACCAGTTCGATGCCGACACCGCGACCTTCATCGTCGAGTGCAGCGAGCCCACCTGGCGCGCCTTCGGCTTCGGCGAGATGAGCAAAGAGGAGTCGATCGCCACCTGCGAGCGGATCTTCGCCAGGCACCTCGGCGGCCATGCGCTGATGAGCAACGCCCACCACATTCGCGGCTCGGCGTGGATCAATTTCCCCCGGGTGCTGTGCGCACGCTGGAGTTACGACAACGTGGTGCTGATGGGCGACGCCGCCGCCACCGCGCACTTCTCCATCGGCTCGGGCACCAAGCTGGCACTGGAGAGCGCCATCGCGCTGGCCGATTACCTGCACAGCGAACCCGACATGGCCAGCGCCTTCGCCCGCTACGAGGAGGAGCGCCGCCTCGAGGTGCTGCGGTTGCAGTCGGCGGCGCGCAACTCCACCGAGTGGTTCGAGCAGGTGGAGCGCTACCTGGATCTCGACCCGGTGCAGTTCAACTACTCGCTGCTGACCCGCTCCCAGCGCATCAGCCACGAGAACCTGCGCCTGCGCGATCCGGCATGGCTCGAGAGCGCCGAGCGCTGGTTCCAGGCCCAGGCCGGCAACGAGGGCAGCGCGCGAGCGCCGATGTTCGCCCCCTACCGACTGCGCGACATGCAGCTCGTCAATCGCGTGGTGGTCTCGCCCATGGCCCAGTACAAGGCGGTGGACGGTTGCCCCACCGACTGGCACTTCGTGCACTACGCCGAGCGCGCCAAGGGCGGCGCCGGGCTGGTCTACATCGAGATGACCTGCGTCTCGCCGGAGGGGCGCATCACGCCGGGCTGCCCGGGGCTCTATGCGCCCGAGCATGAGGCAGCATGGAAACGGCTGTGCGACTTCGTCCATGTCGAAACTCCCGCCAAGCTGTGTGCGCAGATCGGCCACTCCGGGCCCAAGGGCTCGACCCAACTCGGCTGGCAGGAGATGGACGCGCCACTGCCCAAGGGCAACTGGCCAACCATGGCGGCCTCCGCCGTGCCCTGGTCGGCGCGCAACCAGGTGCCCAAGGCGATGGACCGCGCCGACATGGACCGGGTGCGCGACGAATTCGTCGCTGCCGCGCAGATGGCCGAGCGCGCCGGCTTCGACATGCTCGAGGTGCATGCCGCCCACGGCTATCTGCTGTCGTCGTTCATCACGCCGCTGACCAACCGCCGCAACGACGAGTATGGCGGCTCGCTGACGAACCGCATGCGCTACCCGCTGGAGGTGATCCGCGCGGTGCGCGCCGCCTGGCCAGCCCACAAGCCGCTCTCGGTGCGCATCTCGGCCAACGACTGGGTCGGCGACGAGGGCGTCACGCCCGATGAGGCGGTCGAGATCGCCCGCCTGCTCCAGGCCGCCGAGGTCGACATTGTCGACGTCTCCGCCGGGCAGACCTCGACCCGGGCGCGGCCGGTCTACGGACGCATGTTCCAGACGCCCTTCTCGGACCGCATCCGCAACGAGACCGGCATGGCCACCATGGCGGTGGGCAACATCTATCAGGCCGACCACGTCAACTCGATCCTGATGGCCGGTCGCGCCGACCTGGTGTGCCTGGCCCGCCCTCACCTGGCCGATCCCTACTGGACGCTGCACGCCGCCGCTGGCATCCAGGACCGCGAATGCAACTGGCCGGCCCCCTACCGCGCCGGGCGCGACCAGCTGCAACGCCTGGCCGAGCGCGGCGAAGGGTGGGTATGACCATGAGCACGACCATACAGCCCCTCGACGGCAAGCGCGCGGTGATCACCGGCGGCGGCAGCGGCATCGGCGCCGACATGGCGCTGGCCTTTGCCGAGGCCGGCGCCGATGTCGTCATTACCGGGCGCCGTAGCGCACCGCTCGAGGATGTGGCCGGCCGTCACCCCGCCATCGCCTTCGAGATCGCCGATGTCACCTGCGAGACTGACATGGTCGCCCTATTCGAGCGCCTGGGCGAGGTCGATATCGTGATCGCCAATGCCGGGGCCGCCGAGAGCGCGTCGCTGGCCAGGACCGGGCTCGAGCAGTGGCAGCGCATGCTGGAGGTCAACCTGACCGGCGCGTTCCTGACCCTGCGCGAGGGCTTGAAACACCTGCGCGAGGGCGGCCGGCTGATCGCCGTGGCCTCCACCGCCGGGCTCAAGGGCTACCCCTACGTGGCGCCCTACTGTGCCGCCAAGCACGGAGTGGTGGGCCTGGTGCGCGCCCTGGCCCAGGAAGTGGCGGGGCGCAACATCACCGTCAACGCGCTGTGCCCCGGCTTTACCGAGACCCCATTGCTGGAGGAGAGCATCGCCACCATCGTGGCCAAGACAGGCCAGAGCCCCGAGCAGGCCCGCGCCCACCTGCAATCGACCAATCCCAGCGGCCGGCTGATCCAGCCCGCAGAGGTCACTGCAACCGCGCTGTGGCTGTGCGGCCCGCATAGCGGTGCCATCCACGGCCAGGCGATCTCCATCTCGGGAGGCGAGACATGACGGCGCCACAGTTGAAACCGGAAACCCTGAGCAAGGAGCGCCTGCGCCTGTGGTTGCGCATGCTGCGGGTCACGCGCCAGGTCGAGGCGGCGCTGCGCGAGAAGCTGCGCCTCGAGTTCGACTCCACCCTGCCGCGCTTCGACGTCATGGCGGCACTTTTCCGCGAACGCGAGGGGCTCAAGATGAACGAACTCTCCAAGCGGCTGCGCGTCTCCAACGGCAACGTCACCGGCATCGTCGATCGCCTGGCCGAGGATGGCCTGGTCGAGCGCATCGCCATCGAGGGCGACCGCCGCGCCACCCGGGTACGTCTCACTCCCGCCGGGTGCGACGCCTTCACCGTCATGGCGCAGGCTCACGAGGGTTGGGTCAACGAACTGCTGGATGGCGTCGATGCGGAGGACGCTCACCACATCGGCGAGCTGCTGCACGGCTTGCCGGCCGACACGGGAGCACAACAACGATGAAACTGGCCGACCTGACACCCAGGCATTTCCTGTGGCGCATGGAGGGCGAGGTGGCGGTGATCCGCCTCGACCGCCCCGAGCGCAAGAACCCGCTCACCTTCGACAGCTATGCCGAGCTGCGCGACACCTTTCGCGACCTGGCCTACGCCGAGGATGTGAAAGCCGTGGTGTTTGCCGCCAACGGCGGCAACTTCTGCTCCGGCGGCGACGTCCACGAGATCATCGCCCCGCTGGTCGGGCGTGACATGAAGGGCCTGCTCGAATTCACCCGCATGACCGGCGACCTGGTCAAGGCGATGATCCACTGCGGCAAGCCGGTGATCAGCGCGGTGGACGGCGTCTGCGTCGGTGCCGGCGCGATCATCGCCATGGCCTCGGACATCCGCTTCGCCACGCCCCAGGCCAGTACCGCCTTCCTTTTCACCCGGGTGGGCCTGGCCGGCTGCGACATGGGCGCCTGCGCCATGCTACCGCGCATCATCGGCCAGGGCCGTGCCGCCGACCTGCTCTACAGCGGGCGCAGCATGAGCGCGGAAGAGGGCCATCAATGGGGTTTCTACAATCGCCTGGTACCGGAACCGGAGCTGGAAGCCGAAGCCATCGCCTATGCCACCCGCCTGGCCCAGGGGCCGACCTTCGCCCACGGCATCACCAAGACCCAGCTCAACCAGGAGTGGTCGATGAGCCTGGAGCAGGCCATCGAGGCCGAGGCACAGGCCCAGGCGATCTGCATGCAGACCCGCGATTTCGAGCGCGCCTACCGCGCCTTCGCCGCCAAACAGAAGCCGGTCTTCGAGGGGGATTGATGAGCGACACGAGCTTTCTCGACTGGCCGTTCCTCGAGGCCCGCCATCGCGACCTGGCCAAGCATCTGGAGGCGTGGTGCCAGCGCGAGCTGCCCCGCGACCACGCCGACGTCGACGCCACCTGCATCCAACTGGTGCGCGACCTGGGCCAGGCGGGCTTCCTCGAAGGCACCGCGGGGGACGGCATCGACGTGCGCAGCCTGTGCCTGATCCGCGAGACCCTGGCCCGCCACGACGGCCTGGCCGACTTCGCCTTCGCCATGCAGGGCCTGGGCACCGGGGCTATCAGCCTGTTCGGCAGCGCCGAGCAGAAACAGTGGCTGGACAAGACTCGCCGCGGCGAGGCACTGGCCGCCTTTGCCCTGACCGAGCCGCGCTCCGGCTCCGACGTGGCCCAGCTCGATACCGTGGCCGAACGCGACGGCGACCATTATCGGATCAACGGCGAGAAGACCTGGATCTCCAACGGCGGCATCGCCGATGTGTACACCCTGTTCGCCCGCACCGACGAGGCGCCCGGGGCCAAGGGGCTCTCCTGCTTCCTGGTGCCGGCCGATACGCCGGGGCTCGAGATCCGCGAGCGACTGGAGACGATCTCGCCGCACCCATTGGCACGGCTCGGCTTCAATGACATGCGACTGCCGGCGAGCGCCATGATCGGCCAGTCCGGCCAAGGCTTTCGCATCGCCATGGCGGTGCTCGACGTGTTCCGCTCCACGGTGGGTGCCGCGGCGCTGGGCTTCGCCCGCCGCGCGCTGGACGAGTCGCTCGAGCGTGCCAGGAACCGCGAGCTGTTCGGCGCCAGCCTGGCCGACCTGCAGATGGTGCAGGGGCACCTGGCGGAAATGGCGCTGGACGTGGATGCCGCCGCGCTGCTGGTCTATCGCGCCGCCTGGACCAAGGACATGGGCGCCGAGCGGGTCACCCGCGAAGCGGCCATGGCCAAGCTCTACGCCACCGACCGCGCCCAGCAGGTGATCGACAAGGCGGTGCAGTTGCACGGCGGCGACGGCGTGCGCAAGGGCCACATCGTCGAGAGCCTGTATCGCGAGATCCGCGCGCTGCGTATCTACGAAGGCGCCTCGGACGTGCAGAAGATAGTCATCGCCCGCAGCTGTTTGGCACAACAGGACACCGCCCGACACAAATAAAATGATCGGGGAAACGTTGAACAAATCGGCGAGCGAGATGAAGCGCAAGGCGCACGGAGCACAGGAACCGGAGCATATGGGGTATATGTGAGGATTCCGCGCACCGCGCAACGCAGCGATTCACTCGCGCAGGCATTTGTACAGCGTTTCCCAAGCGCCAGACCCGTATCCCCCTGTCGACGCCCCAGGCGCCGAACAACAACAACGATGTACGGAGAATGGTCATGAACACAACGTCGGCCCATGCCGATACCTTCACGCGGGACCGCCTGCCGCCCGCCAACGAATGGCCCGAGCTCCGGCTCGATGGCTTCGACTATCCCGAGCGGCTAAACGCCGCGGTGGAACTCTGCGACCGCTGGGTCGAGCGCGGCCACGCCGAGCGCGTGGCCCTGGTAGGCAACGGGCGCCGACGGACCTATGGCGAATTGGCCGAATGGACCAACCGCCTGGCCCATGCGCTGGTCGACGACCTCGGCGTGCGCCCCGGCCACCGGGTGCTGATACGCTCGGCCAACAACCCAGCCATGGTGGCCTGCTGGCTGGCTGCCACCAAGGCCGGCGCGGTGGTGGTCAACACCATGCCGATGCTGCGCGCAGGCGAGCTGGCCCAGGTCGTCGACAAGGCCGAAGTCGCCGTGGCCCTGTGCGATACCCGCCTGCTCGACGAACTCGAGGCCTGTGCCGCCGAGAGCGCCTTCCTGAAGCGAGTCGTCGGCTTTGACGGCACGGCCAACCACGATGCCGAACTCGACCGCCTGGCGCTCGACAAGCCCAGCCGCTTCGAGGCCGTGGCCACCGCCGCCGATGACGTCGCCCTGCTCGGTTTCACTTCCGGTACCACCGGCAAGCCCAAGGCAACCATGCATTTCCATCGCGACCTGCTGATCATCGCCGACGGCTACGCCCGCGAGGTGCTGCAAGTGAGTGCGGACGACGTCTTCGTCGGCTCGCCGCCTCTGGCTTTCACCTTCGGCCTAGGCGGGCTCGCCATCTTCCCGCTGCGCTTCGGCGCCAGCGCCGTGCTGCTGGAGAAGGCCACGCCACCCAACATGATGGAGATCATCCGCGAGCATCGTGCCACCGTCGTATTTACCGCGCCCACCGCCTATCGCACCATGCTCGCCTCGCTCGAAAACGGTCAGGAACTTGATAGCCTGCGCGTGGCGGTATCCGCTGGCGAGACGCTGCCGGCGCCGATCTATCACGACTGGATCGCCAGGACGGGCAAGCCGATTCTCGATGGCATCGGGGCCACCGAGATGCTGCACATCTTCATCTCCAATCGCCTCGACGACCATCGCCCCGCCTGCACAGGCAAGCCGGTGACCGGCTACGAGGCGAAGATCGTCGATGCCGAGATGAACGAGCTGCCTCGCGGTGAAGTGGGCCGCCTGGCGGTACGCGGCCCGACGGGCTGTCGCTATCTCGACGACGTTCGTCAGCAGGGCTACGTACAAGAAGGCTGGAATATCACCGGCGACGCCTTCGTTCAGGACGAGGCCGGCTATTTCCATTTCGCCGCGCGCAACGACGACATGATCGTCTCGGCCGGCTACAACATCGCCGGCCCCGAGGTTGAGGCCGCCCTGCTCGCCCACGAAGCGGTGGCAGAGTGTGCCGTGATCGGCGCACCGAATGGAGAGCGTGGGCAGATCGTCGAGGCCTTCGTGGTACTGTCTCCCGGGGTCGAACCGGATTCGGACTGTGTCGAGCGGCTGCAGGATTTCGTCAAGCAGCGTATCGCGCCTTACAAGTACCCGCGCTCGATCCGCTTCGTCGAGACGCTGCCGAAGACCGCCACCGGCAAGGTGCAGCGCTTCCGGCTGCGCCAGGAGCACTATCCCGAAAGGTGATTAGCCCGAAAGGTGATTAGCCCGAAAGGTGACGTTCAGCCCAACAGGACGATCCACCTGACGGCAGGGTTTGACGAGCAGCAAGAGCACAAGCGCTGGACACGGCGCCGAAACCACAACAAACGAGAACGAAGAGGGAAAAGCCATGAAGAAGCTAGCCAGTGTTGGCCTTGGCCTGCTGATGACCACCGCCATGGCGGCGGCCCAGGCCCAGGAGGTCAAGATCGGCATGATCACCACCCTGTCGGGCGGCGGCTCGCACCTGGGCGTGGACGTACGCGACGGCTTCCTGCTGGCCATCGAACGCTCCGGCCGCGACGACGTCGAAGTGCTGGTACAGGACGACGGCAACCGGCCGGACCTGGCGCGCAGCCTGTCCAACGAGTTCATGCAGCGCGACAACGTCGACATTCTCACCGGCATCATTTTCTCCAACCTGGCCATGGCGGTGGTACCGGCGGCGGTGCGCCAGGGCACCTTCTACATCTCGCCCAATGCCGGCCCCTCCGACCTGGCCGGGCGCATGTGCCACGAGAACTACTTCAACGCCGCCTACCAGAACGACAATCTGCACGGCGCGATGGGCGCCTACATGCGCGAGCAGGGCTATGAGCGCCCCATCATCATGGCGCCCAATTACCCCGCGGGCACCGACGCCCTGGCCGGCTTCAAGCACCTCTACGAAGGGGAAGTGGTCGACGAGATCTACACCCAGATGGGCCAGACCGACTACGCCGCCGAGATCGCCCAGATCCGCGCCAGCGACGCCGACAGCCTGTTCTTCTTCCTGCCCGGCGGCATGGGCATCTCATTCATGAAGCAGTGGGAGAACTCCGGGGTCGACCTGCCGGTGTTCGGTGCCGCCTTCTCCTTCGACGAGATCATCATCAAGGCGGTGGGTAGCGCGGCCATCGGTGCCATGAACACCTCGCTGTGGGCCTACGACCTCGACAACGAGGCCAACCATGCCTTCGTCGAGGCCTTCCGCGATGCCTACGACCGTACCCCGACCCTCTACGCCGCCCAGGGCTACGACACCGCCAACCTGATCCTGAGCGCCCTGGAAAAGGCCCACCCGGACGACAAGGACGCCTTCCGCGAGGCGCTGCGCGAAGCCGACTTCGACTCGGTACGCGGCAAGTTCCGCTTCGGCCCCAATCATCACCCGATCCAGGACATCTTCGTCCGCGAGGTGGTCGAGGGTGACGACGGCCAGCCGACCAACCGCCTGGTGGGCATCGCCGTGGAAGACATCCAGGACGTCTACCACACCCAGTGCCAGATGTGAGTCCGTACCGCCGGTCCATGGGATCCGGCGGTACCTTTGCCACCCCGCGATGACGATCTTATGACACTACTCATCGAACAGCTCATCAACGGCCTTCAGCTCGGCACCATGCTGTTTCTCATGGCCAGCGGCCTGACCCTGGTGTTCGGCGTGATGGGGCTGATCAACCTGGCGCACGGCTCCTTCTACATGGTCGGTGCCTATGCCACGGCTTCGGTCACCGCCGCCACTGGCTCTTTCTTCATTGGCCTGGCTGCCGGTCTGGCCGCGGCTGCCGCGGTCGGTGCGCTGGTGGAGCTGATCGTGATACGTCGCCTCTACCATCGCCCGCACCTCGACCAGGTGCTGGCTACCTTCGCCCTGATCCTGATCTTCTCCGAGGGCACTCGCTGGCTGTTCGGCTCCTCGCCGCTATGGCTCAACCCTCCGGCACTGCTGTCGGGCTCGGTCACGCTGCCCGGCGGGCTGCGCTATCCCATCTATCGCCTGGTGCTCATCGCCGTGGGCGTGGCCGTGGCGGTCGGCATGTATTTCCTGATCACTCGCACGCGGCTCGGCATGCGCATTCGCGCTGGCGAGAGCGATCGCGAGATGATCGGTGCACTGGGCGTCAATATCGCCCGCTTGTACACCCTGGTGTTTGCCATGGGCGCGGCACTGGCTGGCCTCGCCGGAGCCTTGGTCGGCGCCCTGCAATCGGTCCAGGTGGGCATGGGCGAGCCGGTGCTGATTCTCGCCTTCGTGGTGATCGTGATCGGCGGCATCGGCTCGATCAAAGGGGCGCTGTATGGCGCCATCCTGGTCGGCGTGGTGGATACCCTGGGGCGGGTCTTCCTGCCGCTGTTCTTCCGCCAGTTCATGAGCCCCTCCGAGGCCGCCGGCGTCGGCTCGGCCATTGCCGCCATGCTGATCTACATCCTGATGGCCGTGATTCTCGCCTTCAAACCCAAGGGACTGTTTGCCGCCAATGAATAAGTCCGACACCCCGACCCTCGCTCCCCAGCCCGGCCTGCCGGCGCCTGCGGCCAGCTGGCATGACCGCAAGGGACTGGTGCAGATCGGCCTGCTCGCCGTGCTGCTGCTGGTCCCGCTGGCGGCCTATTTCCTGGGACACATCTACTACGTCAACCTGGCCTCGCGCATCACCCTGGTCGCCATGGCGGCGGTGGGCCTCAACCTGGCCATCGGCTACGGCGGCATGGTGAGCTTCGGTCATGCCGCCTACTTCGGCCTGGGCGGCTACGTGGCCGGCATCAGCGCCTATCACGCCTTCGATTTCACCCCAGTGATCGGCTGGCCGGTCGCCCTCCCCGGCAGCGACAGCATGCTGGCGATCTGGCTCGCGGCGATCCTGCTGTGCGGCCTGCTGGCGCTGGTCATCGGCGCCATCTCGCTGCGCACTACCGGGGTCTACTTCATCATGATCACCCTGGCCTTCGCCCAGATGATCTACTATTTCGCCAACTCCTGGCCCACCTACGGCGGCGAGGACGGCCTGCCGATCTACCTGCGCAATTCGTTGCCGATCATCGATACCAACGATGCCCTGACCTTCTTCCTGATCTGCTTCGGCGGCCTGGTGCTGTCGCTCGCGCTCACCTCGCGCATCATGAAGTCGCGCTTCGGCGCCGCCCTGACCATGGCCCGGCTCAACGACACGCGACTGGCCACCGCCGGCATCGCCCCCTACCCCATCCGCCTGGTGGCCTTCGTCATCTCGGCGATGATCACCGGGCTCGCCGGGGCGCTCTACGCCGATCTCAACGGCTTCGTCAGCCCCACCATGCTGAGCTGGCACATGTCCGGCGAGCTGATGGTGATCGTGATACTCGGCGGCGTGGGGCGGCTCTACGGACCGCTGGCCGGCGCCATCCTGTTCGTGATGATGGAGACCCTGCTGGGCGGGCTGACCGAGTACTGGAAACTGTTCCTCGGCCTGGTGCTGCTGTTCGTGGTGCTGTTCGCCAAGCATGGCGTGATGGGCTGGCTGGCCGGGAGGGAACGCCATGAGTGACGCCGTGCTGACGCTTGCCAACCTCAACAAGCGCTTCGGCGCCCTGCAGGCCACCCGCGACGTCTCGCTGGACCTGTACCCGGGCGAGATTCATGCGCTGATCGGTCCCAACGGCGCCGGCAAGTCGACCCTGATCGGCCAGATCGCCGGCAACCTGAAGCCCGACGCCGGCAGGATCGTGCTGGCCGGCCGCGACATCACCTCCCTCAGCGTGGCCCAGCGGGCCCGGCTGGGGCTGGGCCGCAGCTTCCAGGTCTCGTCGCTGGCCGAGCCGCTGACGGTGAAGCGCAATGTGATGATCGCCGTGCAGGCACTGCAGGGGCACAGCTTCCGCTTCTGGAAGCCGGTGCACCACGACGAGCGCCTGCTGGCGCCGGCCATGGAGGCTCTGGAGCGCATGGCGCTGACGCATCGCACCGACACGCCGGTGGCCGAGCTCTCCCACGGCGAGCGACGCCAGGTGGAGGTGGCCTGTGCCCTGGCACTCAAGCCGCGCGCACTGCTGCTCGACGAGCCCATGGCCGGGCTCGGCCCGGAAGGCTCGGCGCGTCTCACCGAGCTGCTCGAAGCGCTCAAGCACGAGGTGCCGATCCTGCTGATCGAGCACGACATGGACGCCGTGTTCCGCCTGGCCGATCGCATCTCGGTGCTGGTGGCCGGCGGCGTGATCGCCCACGGCGACAGCGCGGCGATCCGCGCCAACCCGCAAGTCCGCGAAGCCTACCTGGGGGACTGAGATGCTCAACGTCACCGCCATTGAAACCTTCTACGGCCCATCCCAGGCTTTGTTCGGCGTCGACCTCAGCGTCCAGCCGGGCGAAATGGTGGCGCTGATGGGACGCAACGGCATGGGCAAGACCACCACCATCCGCTCCATCTTCGGCCTGACCCCGGCGCGCAGCGGCAGCATCACCTTCGAGTCCCACGATCTGCGCCGCCTGCCCTCGTATCGCATCGCCCAGGCCGGGCTCGGGCTCGTTCCCGAGGGGCGCCGCTGTTTTCCCAACCTCTCGGTGCGCGAGAACCTGTTAGTCACTGCACGTCCAGGCCTCTGGAGCCTCGAACGCGTGGAGGCGCTGTTCCCCCGGCTGGCCGAACGGCGCACCCAGATGGCACGAACCCTCTCCGGCGGCGAGCAGCAGATGCTTGCCATCGGTCGCGCGCTGATGACCAATCCCCGCTTGCTGGTGCTCGACGAGGCTACCGAAGGCCTCGCCCCAGTGATCCGCCAGGAGATCTGGGCCGCCATCCGCGAGCTGAAGGCCCAGGGCCAGTCCACGCTGATCGTCGACAAGTCGCTGACCGAGCTGCTGCCGGTGGCCGACCGCTGCACCATTCTGGAGAAGGGGCGCACGGTGTGGACGGGCGAGCCCGATGCGCTCGACGACGCCCTGCGCGACCGTTACCTGGGCGTTTGAGAGGAATCCACCATGCCGTTCACGACCCAGCGCAAGGTGCGTTTCCAGCACTGCGACCCGGCGGGAATCGTCTTCTACCCGCGCTACTACGAGATGCTCAACTCGGTGGTCGAGGACTATTTCGCCGAGCGGGTCGGTCACGACTTCAACCGGCTCCACGTGGAAGCCCGCACTGGCGTGCCCACGGCACATATCGAGACCGACTTTCATGCCCCCAGTCGACTGGGCGACACGCTCACCTTCGAACTGACGCTACGTGACGTCGGCCGCACCAGCCTGACCCTGCGCACCGTGGCCCACTGCAGCGGCGAGCCACGCCTGACCTGCGACTCGACCTTGGTCTACGTCGACCTGGAAAGCGGCCGCCCCCTGCCCTGGCCCGAGGCCATGCGCACTTATTTCGCCAAGGACTGCCAACAAGGATAACCCGATGAACGACCCCGTCTTGCACGAGCTTCTCCACCCCTCCCACTGGAAGGCCGCCGTGGGCTACGCCAACGGCGTGCTCGCCTCCGGCCGCACGATCTTCGTCGGCGGCCAAATCGGCTGGAACGGCGCCCAGGTATTCGAGAGCGACGACTTCGTCGCCCAGGTTCACCAGGCGCTGGCCAACATCGTCGAGGTACTCAACGAGGCCGGCGCCGGCCCTGAGCACGTGGTGCGGCTGACCTGGTACGTCACCGACAAGCAGGAGTACCTGGCCCGGCTCAAGGAGGTGGGTGCAGCCTATCGCGAAGTGATGGGCAAGCACTTCCCGGCCATGACCATGGTGCAGGTGGCCGACTTGATCGAGGATCGGGCGAAGGTGGAGATCGAGGCCACAGCAGTACTGCCTGAGGCCTGATCAGAGACCATGAAAGGCCGCGATACGCTGAACGAAGCGCCCGCCCGGCGCGTAGTGATCCAGGATCGAGAAGTGATCGTCGCCAGGCGTGAGCTCATGGCTGACCGCCACACCATGGGCCTCGAGGTGTTCGGCGTGAGCGTGCAACTGGCGGGCAAACTCGGTGGACTCCTCTTCGCCCGCCACCAGTTGCACCGCTGCGGGCACCCGGCAGGGCAGGAACAGCGGGCTGTAGTCGTTGACGTCGCGGCCGGTGAGCTGCAGCTTGGGCTGCAGCCACGACCAGGGAAAAGGACGCAGATCGTAGAGTCCGCTGATGCATAGCGCCCCCTTGATCATCTCGGCGGGCAGGCCGTACTCCTCCGTCCAGTCGGTGGCCAGCAGCATGGCAGCGAGATGCCCGCCGGCGGAGTGGCCGGAAACGCTCAGGCGCGACGCATCGACGCCTAGCGAGGCGCCATTGCGATACGACCATGCCACGGCGGCACGCGCCTGCCTCACCAGTTCGCCGAATGCCACCTTGGGGCACAGCGCGTAATTGACCACCGCCACGCTGATGCCCGCCGCTACCAGACCCTCGGCAACGAAACCGAACTCACGGTGACCCAGCGAGCGCCAGTAGCCCCCGTGGAAGAACAGGTGCAGCGGCGCCCCCTCGCCCTCGGCGTGGTAGACATCCATGCGTTCGGCGAGTGTCGGCCCGTAGGCGACGTCCTGGGATACACGCAAACGCTTCCGAACCGCTTCGCTGCGAGCCTGCCAGTCGGCCAGCAGCATGGCCGGATCGCGACCGCGCATGGGGTCGTACTCACGGTCGATCGCTTCTTGGGTGGCGAAGTCGCGGTAGAGCATGCGTTTCCTTGTTCTTGTTTTGTCATTTCGCCCCGGTCACGCCGGGCGGTGGCTACCGTTCAGGCTCGAGCGGCACTGGCGAAAGGCGCCCAGCAGGATTCCCAGCGGCGCCAGGGAGAGTACGACGAAGCCGATCAGGGTCCAGCCAGGCAGCGAGATACCCAGCAGCAGGAAATCGATCTCGGCGCACTCACCGGAGCCGGATAACACCATGGCGACCACGTCACGCATGGGCAGGATGTCCATCATGTAGTCGAGACCGGGACCGCAGCTCGGCACCTGGTCCGGCGGCAACGACTGCAGCCACAGGTGACGCCAGGCCACACCGATACCGCCCAGCACTGCGGCCAGCGACAGTCCACCGTAGAGGGCTGCGCCGATACGTCCATGCGGGTTATGGATCGCCGCGACGGCGAACACGGCCGCCGCGGCCAGCACGGCGACCCGCTGGAAGATGCACAGCGGGCAGGGCTCGAGCCCGCCGATGTGCTCCAGGCCCAGGGCGACGGCCATCATCAGGGCGCAGAAGGCCAGTCCGGCCAGACTCCACTGGCGCACGGAGAGGCGTTGCAGTCTCGTTCCGCTCATCGGACGGCTCCCTGGCTGGCCATGGCGACCCGAGGCTCGCTGGCACTGGCAAAGTAGTGATCGAGGAACTCATCGAAGCGCTGGGTATCGGCAGTCTCGATGTCGCGCTGCTGCTGATGCGAGGTCTCGACCATCTGCTCGAAGGTCGCTGCACGCGCCGAATCGATGGCTTCCTGGCGGAACCGCTCGGCATGCTCTCCGGCAATGGCGAGGATGGCCTCGAGGAACTCCTCGCCGGTCTCCTCGAGCCGCGCCAACAGCCGACCGGATGGCGTCAACGACGGATCCTCGAGCCAGGGCTGGAAGGCCGCCACGGCGTCCGCGTGGGGCGCTCCCTCCTCCAGGGAGTCGAGCAGATCGGCCACCTGGGCGATTTCGCCGAGGATTTCGCCGCCCCAGTCGGCCACGGAGCGCTGCCGCCCATCCTGGACCAGCCGGAGTTCGGGATCGCGGCCGCGCTCGACGACCAGGCGTCGGTTGTCGTCCAGTCGATCACACTCTTCGTCGGGGATCCAGGGGCTCTCGGAGAGCAGGCACCACATCATGAAGGCATCGATGAAGCGCAGGCGCGGCTCATCGATGCCCAGCGGCAGGAAGGGGTCGAGATCGAGACAGCGCACCTCGATGTACTCAACGCCGCGTGCCTCGAGCGCCTGGCTCGGTGTTTCGCTGTGCCGGGTGACCCGCTTGGGCCGGATATCGCTGTAGTATTCGTTCTCGATCTGCAGGATGTTGGCGTTGAGCTGCTGCCAGTCGCGGCCATCCGTGACCCCCAGCGCCTCGTAGGCGGGCCAGGGGGTGGAGATGGCGTGGCGCAGGGTGCCCACATAGTTGGAGAGCGAGTTGAAACAGATCTTGAGCTGCGCCTGCACCTTGTTCTGATAGCCGAGGTCGGACATGCGCAGGCTGGTGGCGTAGGGCGACACCAGGGTATCGCGCCCGTGCGCATGCAGCTTGTCGGGAATGTTGCCCTCGGGCAGGAAGCTGCGGTCGAGCGCCGGCGAGGCGCCGAACAGGTAGAGCAGCAGCCAGCTGTGGCGACGGAAGTTGCGGATCAGGCCGAAGTAGCGACTCGAACGATAGTCGTCGAGCGACATCTGTGTGGCACCGTCGCGCTCGCGCAGCACTCCCCACAGCTCGTCGGGCAGCGAGACGTTGTAGTGGATGCCGGCGATGGCCTGCATGATCCGGCCGTAGCGGACGTCCAGCCCCTTGCGGTAGACGTGCTTCATGGTACCAACGTTGGAGCTGCCGTAATCGGCGATGATCACGCTGTCGTTACCGTCGAGCCTGGCCGGCATGCTGGCCGGCCAGATCAGCTCCTCGCCGAGATGGCGATAGCTGAAGCGGTGCAGGTCGGCGAGGAAGTCGAGGGCATCGCCGGGGCGGCAGTAGACCGGCGTGATGTACTCCAGCAGCGCCTCGGAATAGTCGGTGGTGATGTGCGGATGGGTCAGCTTGGAGCCCAGCGCATGGGGATGCGGCGTGGAGGCGATACGCCCCGCGCGATCGACGCGCAACCCCTCCTTCTCCAGGCCGCGGCGCAGACGCCCGAAGCGCCCCCGGGCAGCCAGCCCGGCGAGATGCGAAACGGTGGCAGAATATGAATCAGACAAGGCGTGGACCCCGTGTCTTGGAGGCCTTCATCGGGCCTTCCGATCTAAACGTGCCGGCCGCCCGTGGCGGTCGGAGGTTGCCGACGAGCCCGTCGGCAACCTCATGCGAATGATGTCGAGAGTATGGCGAGTGCTATGCCCGGATCAAGATTTGCCCTTCCTGGCCTTGAGCAGGGCGGCCCCGAGGGCGCCCATCTGGTTCGGCTGGGACTGCTCGCGGGGCGTGCCCTTGCGCTGTGCCTTGCCCTGGCCGCCGCGCCGTTCGCCCTGGCCAGCACGCGACGATCTGCCGCCCTCGGCCTCGCCGGGCTGGTCGGTCAAGCGCATGGAGAGCCCGATCCGTGCGCGCTCGTGATCCACGCTCATCACCTTGACCTTGACGATGTCGCCGGCCTTGACCACCGAGCGCGGATCCTCGACGAACTTGTCGGAGAGCGCCGAGATGTGTACCAGGCCGTCCTGGTGCACGCCGATGTCGACGAAGGCCCCGAAGTGAGTGACGTTGGTCACGCTGCCCTCGAGGATCATGCCCGGCTCCAGGTCCTTGAGCGTCTCCACGCCCTCGCGGAATTCGGCGGCCTTGAACTCGGGGCGCGGGTCGCGACCCGGCTTGTCGAGTTCCTTGAGAATGTCACTGATGGTGGGCACGCCGAAGCGCTCGTCGGCGAACTCGGCCGGCTTGACCGCCTTCAGTGTGGCGCTGTCGCCGATCAGGCTGGCTACCGGGCGACCGCTGCGAGCGGCGATGCGTTCCACCACCGGGTAGGCCTCGGGGTGCACGGCGCTGGCATCGAGCGGGTTCTCGCCATTCATGATGCGCAGGAAGCCCGCGCACTGTTCGAAGGTCTTGGGGCCCAGGCGGCTGACGTCGAGCAACTGCTGGCGGCTACGGAAGGCACCCTCGGCGTTGCGCCGCGCGACGATGTTTTCGGCCAGCGCCGGATTGAGCCCGGCCACCCGCGACAACAGCGCGCTGGAGGCCGTGTTGAGGTCGACCCCCACGGCATTGACGCAGTCCTCGATCACCGCCTCCAGGCTCTTCGATAGCTGCAGCTGCGAGACGTCATGCTGGTACTGGCCTACGCCGATGGACTTGGGCTCGATCTTGACCAGCTCCGCCAGCGGGTCCTGCAGGCGACGGGCAATGGAGACCGCCCGCGAATGGTGACGTCGAGCTCGGGCAGCTCGCGGGCTGCGTATTCGGAAGCCGAGTAGACCGAGGCGCCGGCCTCGCTGACCATCACCTTGGAGAGCGCTTTTCGTCCGGCGAAGGCCTTGACCAGCTCGCCGGCCAGCTTGTCGGTCTCGCGGCTGGCGGTGCCGTTGCCCACGGCGACCAGCGCCACGTCGTGCTTTTCCACCAGCCTGGCGAGCTGGGCCAAGGACTCGTTCCAAGCGTTGCGGGGCGCATGAGGAAAGATCGTGGCGTGCTCGAGGAACTGGCCGGTGGGATCCACCACCGCCACCTTGCAGCCGGTGCGTAGGCCCGGGTCGATGGCCAGCGTCGCCTTCTGCCCCGCCGGGGCGGCCAGCAGCAGGTCCTTGAGGTTGGCGGCGAAGACCTCGATGGCCTCGAGCTCGGCACGTTCGCGCAGGCGTCCCATCAGCTCAGTCTCGAGATGGGTATAGAGCTTGACCCGCCAGGTCCAGCGCACCACGTCGGCCAGCCACTTGTCGGCGGCGCGGCCTTCGTCACGAATATCGAAGTGCCTGGCGATGGCCACCTGGGCGGGGTGGATCGGCGCCTCGTCCTCGCCGGGCAGGCGGATGGCCAGCGTCAGCACACCCTCGTTGCGACCGCGGAACATCGCCAGCGCCCGGTGTGAAGGCACCTTGGCCAGCGGCTCGTCGTGTTCGAAATAGTCGGAGAACTTGGCGCCTTCACGCTCCTTGCCTTCGAGCAACCGTGCGCTGAGTTCCCCCTCTTTCCACAGCCGCTCGCGCAACGCACCGACCAGTTCGGGGTCCTCGGCGAAGCGCTCCATCAGGATCTGACGCGCGCCGTCCAGCGCCGCCTTGGCATCCTCGATGGCCGGGATGTCACCCTCGGCGGGGCGAAGATACTGGGCCGCTTCTACCTCGGGGTCGAGGGTGGGATCGGTCAGCAGCGCATCGGCCAGCGGCTCGAGGCCCGCCTCGCGAGCGATCTGAGCCTTGGTGCGGCGCTTCTTCTTGTAGGGCAGGTAGAGATCTTCCAGGCGCTGCTTGGTATCGGCGGCCTGGAGCTGCCTCTCGAGCTCCGGGGTCAGCTTGCCCTGTTCGTCGATGGCGGCGAGCACGGCGGCACGGCGCTCTTCTAGCTCGCGCAGGTAACGCAGGCGTTCGTCGAGGTTACGCAGTTGGGTATCGTCGAGCCCACCGGTGACCTCCTTGCGGTAGCGGGCGATGAAGGGCACGGTGGCGCCACCGTCGAGCAGTTCCACGGTGGCTGACACCTGCTGCGGGCGAACGGCGAGTTCCTCGGCGAGGCGCGAAATGATCCGGGTCGTGGCGTCCATGACTTCCTTGGTATTGCGACAACGAAAGATCGCGCCAAGGTACCACAAACGCCACGCCGTCGCCGCCGCGATCAGCGACGCCAGCCGATGTCGTCCCAGAAATGGCGGCGGCTCTCACGCTGGGCCTGCTCTCGCGTCAGCCCGACATCTCGCAACAGCTCGTCAGGCAGCGTCTGCAGCTGGCTGCGCTCGCGGCGCAGCTGCATCAGGTGCCGCACTCTAGCCAGCCCTGTCCCGAGAAGGGAGAAGTAGGCATGGCTCTCCCGCTCATTGCCCGTTACGGCACAGCAAGAGTCATTGCAGCTGGCGGCTCTCATGGGAACTTCCTCCGGTTCATGGCGATAGGAGGCAGTGTCGATGAGCCACTTGAATCAATCCAACAAATAGTTATTATGCAATACATCACCACAGATGATGGAAAGCCGCCATGTTGCATACCATCGATCATGAGTTGCTGCGTACCTTCGTCGCCATCGTCGATCATGGCGGCTTTACCCGTGCGGCCCAGGCGGTCAACCGCACCCAGTCGGCGGTCAGCATGCAGATCAAGCGGCTCGAAGAGGACGTGATCCAACGCCCGCTGTTCGAGCGCCAGGGGCGTCAGATGCATCTGACCAGCGAGGGCACCACGTTGCTCGGCTATGCCCGCCGCATCCTCGACCTGCAAGGCGAGGCGCTCAACAAACTGCGCAAGCCGGACATGGTCGGCCGGGTGCGGATCGGGGTGCCCGACGATTTCGTCATGCGCTTCCTGCCCGGGATTCTCAAATCCTTTTCCCAGACCTGGCCGCTGGTCGACGTCGAAGTGCAGTGTGCCCCCTCGTCGGAGCTGCTCGGCGCCAGCAGGGCAGCCTCGACTTGAGCATCGTGACCCGCGAGGTAGGCCAGGAGATCGGTACCATCCTGCGTCGCGAGGAGACCGTGTGGGTCGTGGCGGAAAGCCATGCCGTACATCGTCAGTCGCCGTTGCCGCTGGCGCTGTTCGAAGAGCCCTGCTTCTGCCGGCGCCATGCCTGCAATGCCCTGACCCGCGCCGGGCGTCAGTACCGCATCGCCTACTCGAGCCCGAGCCTGGCCACCCTGCAGGCGGTGGTGGGCGCGGGCCTTGCCGTCTCGGCACTGATGAAGAGCCTGGTCACGCCGGGCATGCGCATTCTCGACGAGGCGGACGGCTTCCCGCCGCTGCCGGCCGGCTCCATCGTGTTGCTGCGCTCACCCGAGGCAACGTCCCCCGCGGTGGACGGCCTGGCGCGGCACATCGTGGAAGGGTTCAGGTAGTCGTCGGCACGAAGGTCAGCGCCAGTCCGTTGTTGCACCAGCGCAGCCCGGTGGGCTCGGGTCCGTCGCTGAAGACGTGGCCCTGGTGGCCACCACAGCGGGCGCAGTGGTACTCGCGCCGCGGCCAGAGCAGGCTGAAGTCAAGCTGGCTGAGCAGATGCCCTTCGACATGCTCGAAGAAGCTTGGCCAGCCGGTGCCGGAGTCGTACTTCATGGTGCTCTCGAACAGCAGCAGGTCGCAGCCGGCGCAACGGTACTCGCCTTCGCGCCACTCCTTGTCCAGCGGACTCGAGAATGGCGGCTCGGTGCCATGATCGCGCAGGATCTCGAACTGCTCGGGCGTAAGGCGCTCGCGCCACTCGTCGCGTGACAGCTCGAGGCGCTCGAGACCGGGTGCCGCCTCCAGCGACAGTCTAGGGAATCCCCAGCCGAGGCCGGGTACCAGCCCCGCGGCCCCACCGACCCCAGCAGCCCCAGGAAAAGACGTCGTTTCATTGGACCCTCCCACCTGGTCAGTCAGCCGACATGCCAGGCCCACAACGCGAACGGGGAAGAGGCTTGCGCCTCTTCCCCGTTCAGACCGCCGCGGCAACCGCGGGTTCACCTCAGGTCAGGCTGGGCCCGGCCTTGACGATAGCCTCGCTGACACCTTCGAACTTCTTGAAGTTGTCGACGAACTTGGCCGCCAGGTCACTGCGCTTGCGGTCGTAGGCAGCCTTGTCTTCCCAGGTCTCGCGCGGATCGAGCAGGCTCGAGTCGACGCCGGGCACCGATACCGGCACGTCCAGGTTGAGCCCTTCGATACGCTTGGTCTCGATCTCGCGCAGCACGCCGGACTGGATGGCGCTGATGATGGCGCGCGTGGTGGGAATGGAGAAGCGCGAGCCGCCCTCGCCGTAGGAACCGCCGGTCCAGCCGGTGTTGACCAGGTAGACCTGGGCGTCCTTGGCCTCGACGCGCTTGATCAGCAGGTCGGCGTAGACGCGAGCCGGACGCGGGAAGAACGGCGCGCCGAAGCAGGTGGAGAAGGTCGCCGAGAGGCCTTCGGAGGAGCCCATCTCGGTGGAACCCACCTTGGCGGTGTAGCCGGAGAGGAAGTGATAGGCAGCCGCTTCCTTGGACAGCACCGACACCGGCGGCAGCACGCCGGACATGTCGCAGGTCAGGAAGATGATCGCGTTGGGCTCGCCGGCACGGTTCTCCGGCACCCGCTTGTCGACGTGCTCCAGCGGATAGGCAGCGCGCGAGTTCTGGGTCAGGCTGTCGTCGGTGTAGTCGGGCTCGCGACGGTCGTCGAGCACCACGTTCTCAAGCACGGTACCGAACTTGATGGCGTTCCAGATCACCGGCTCGTTCTTCGCCGAGAGGTCGATACACTTGGCGTAGCAACCGCCCTCGACGTTGAACACGGTGCCGGGACCCCAGCCGTGCTCGTCGTCGCCGATCAGGTAGCGCGCCGGATCGGCGGAGAGCGTGGTCTTGCCGGTACCTGACAGGCCAAAGAACAGCGCAGTCTCGCCATCCTCGCCGACATTGGCACTGCAGTGCATGGGCAGCACGTCGGAGGCCGGCAGCAGGAAGTTCTGCACCGAGAACATGGCCTTCTTCATCTCGCCAGCGTAGCGCATGCCGGCGATCAGCACTTTCTTCTGGGCGAAGTTGAGGATCACGCAGCCATCGGAGTTGGTGCCGTCACGATCCGGCTCGCAAACGAAGAACGGCGCATTGAGAATCGTCCACTCGGCCTTGGCCGAAGGATTGTAGCCTTCGGGACGTACGAACATGGTACGACCGAACAGGTTGTGCCAGGCCGTCTCGGTGGTGACCCGCACCGGCAGGTAGTGGGTCGGGTCGCTGCCCACGTGGAGTTCGGAAACGAAGCGCTCACCGCTGTTTAGATAGTCCTCGACACGCGCCCAGAGAGCGTCGAACTTACCGGCATCGAAGGGGCGGTTGACGCTGCCCCAATCGATCTCGTCGGTGGTAGAGGGCTCGTCGACGATGAAGCGGTCCTTGGGCGAGCGGCCGGTGCGCAGGCCCGTGTTCACCACCAGGGCGCCATTGGCGGCCAGGTGGCCTTCTCCGCGTGCCACGGCACGCTCAATGAGCTCGGCGCTGCTGAGATTGACGTGTGCTTGAGGAGCGGCTTGGGATGTGGTCATGTCGTTTCCTGGGCCTTGCGGCCGGTTCTCTCTCGTGTGCCAGGCGTCCGTACGCCGTTGCATTGTGTTTCCGATCGTCCGTGTGCGGATGCTTGCCGTCTTGTAATGCGGCGATCGGCCCTTAGGCGGGCGCCATTATGGCAAAAAGGGCGCCGTCAGGAAACGGGAACTTTGACCGAAGTTCATGTAGTTTTACTACTACATCGAGACATATCGCCGCAGGTTGAAGCCCATCAAACTTGTGCACCGCAGCATTGCGCAGCGATGGACGAGACGACTTATCGCCTCGCCCATCCTGTCAGTAACGTTCAGTGCAGCACCGGCGGCGGCCCACCCTGGGCATGCAGCAGCGCCTCGATCTCGTTTTCCGGGAAACGATAGCGGGTGTGGCAGAAGTGGCACTGGGTCTCGATCTCACCCTGCTCGGCCAACACGCCACGCAGTTCGTCAGCGCCCAGGGTGAGCAGGGCATCGCCGATACGCTCCCGCGAGCAGGTGCAGCCGAAGCGCAACGGCTTGGGCTCGAAGACCCGCACCGTCTCTTCGTGATAGAGCCGGTGCAGCAGTTCGCGCTGCTCGAGCCCCAGCAATTCCTCGGTGCGCAAGGTACGGGCCAGTTGCACGGTGCGCTCCCAGGCATCCTCGTCCTGGTTCTGCGACTCATCCGGCAAACGCTGCAGCAGCAAGCCGCCGGCGCGCTCGTCATCGGCGCGCAACCACAGTTGGGTGGGCAACTGCTCGGACTGTGAGAAGTAGGCCTCGAGACAGCCGGCCAGGCTATCCTGGTCGAGTGCCACGATGCCCTGGTAGCGATTGCCCTCGCGCGGGTCGAGCGTGATCACGATATGGCCGTCGCCGACGAGATCGCGGAAATTCGCCTCGCCTTCGGGCAACGTGGCATCTTCCGCCAGGCGGGCAATGGCACGCAGTTCGCCGCCGGGGTTGGACTCGGCCATCAGCAGCGAGAGCTCGCCCTGGCCGCGCACCTCAATGCTGAGAATGCCGTCGAGCTTGACGGTATCGGTGAGCAGCGCCACCGCTGCCAGCAGCTCCCCCAACAGGCGGTTGACGGCAGGCGGGTAGCCATGACGGTCCAGTACCTCACCATAGGTACGCTGAAGGGTAACGATCTCGCCACGCACGTTGGTGCGCTCGAACAGGAAACGCTGGATCTGGTCAGTCATGAAATTTGTCTATCCATAAATGAAGGCTTCGGGCTTCGGGCTTCGGGCTTCGAGCTTCGGGCTTCGGGCTTCGGCAGCCAGCTTGATTTTCTGCCCGTGGCTCGCTGCTCGTGGCTCGCAGTTGCCCGAAGAGCTACTCACCCTGGCGCTGGAAACGCTGGATGTCGCGTCGCTGTTTCTTGTCGGGACGCTTGAGCGGGTGCTGCATGGCCTGATTGGTCAATCGCCGGCCTTCGGCCTCGTGCGCCCGGCGCTCGGCGCTTTCGGCTGTCTCACGATAGAGTTCGCGGGCCTCCGGTGCGCCGCGGCGCTGGTCGGAGAGCGCCACGACCTCCACCTCCCACACGTCCCAGCCTTGGGTACGCGAATCAGTGCCCCCACTTCCACGTTCTTGCTGGTCTTGGCCCGAGCCCCGTTGTAGTGCACCTTGCCACCCTCGATGGCCTTCTTGGCCAGGGCCCGTGTCTTAAAAAAACGGGCCGCCCATAGCCACTTGTCGAGTCGTACGCTATCCAATCTCGCTGCCCTCCTCGCCGTGCAGACCTTTGTCTCTACGTACCTCCGAGGGTAGCCCCTCAGGCAGGATCGTGGCGAAGCGGTCGAGGGCGATGAACTCCTTGAGTTCCTTTTCCGGCTGCGTGCTGTCGGGCTGCTTGATGCCAAGCAGATAGCGGATACCGAATTCTCGGGCGCTTTCCAGCACCTCGGGATTGTCATCGATGAACAGGGTACGTGCCGGATCGAAGGGCTCGAGGTCCTGCAGCGCGAACCAGAACTCCTGGGCCTCCTTGGGTACGCCAAGGTCGGCCGAGGAGACGATGGCATCCAGATAACGCTCGAGCCCGGTGAGTGGCAGCTTGAGTTCGAGGCTTTCGCGGTCGGCATTGGTCGCCAGCACCACCCTGGGGTGGGCCTTGTGCAACCACTTGAGGAAGTCCAGCGCATCGCCGCGCAGGCCGATCAGATGCTGGATCTCGCGCTTGAGCGCCACGATGTCCACGCCCAGCTCGCGGCTCCAGTAGGCCAGGCTGTACCAGTTCAGCGTGCCCCGCTCGCGCAGTATGCGCGCGCGGATCTGCTCCTGCGTGGCCTCGTCGAGACGATGCAGTTCAACGTAGCGTCGCGGCAGGTGCTCCAGCCAGAAGTGGCTATCGAAATGCAGGTCAAGCAACGTGCCGTCCATGTCCAGCAGAACGGTATCGATGGCGCGCCAGTCGATCATGACGACTCCCGGTGGCGTCTGTGCGATGGAAGGCGTGGTATTGTACTCAATGGATATCGCCAGCGCATTCCCGGCAGCCCGCCCGCACGAAACGGAGCCTTCATGTCCGAGAAACGACCCTTACAGAGACCCCAGGTACTGTCACGTCAGTCCGTGGCCCGCAGCCGTCTATTCCATATCGAGTCGCTGGAACTACGCTTCGCCAATGGCGCCGAACGCACCTTCGAGCGCCTGACCGGCAGCGACCAGGGCGCGGTGATGATCATCGCCATGCCCGACCCGGATCACGTGTTGCTGATTCGCGAGTACGCCGCGGGCTTCGAGGATTACGTGCTCACCCTGCCCAAGGGGTTGGTGGATCCGGGCGAGGACATCGTCACCGCGGCCAACCGCGAGTTGATGGAGGAGTGCGGTTTCGGCGCCCGGCGCATCGAGCCGCTGGTGGAGCTATCGCTGGCGCCCAACTACATGCGTCACCGCATGCAGGTATTGCTCGCCACGGACCTCTACCCCAAGCGTCTGCCCGGCGACGAACCCGAGCCGCTGGTAGTCGAAACTCACGCACTGGAGGAGCTGCCGGCCCTGCTGATGCGCGACGACTTCCACGAGGCACGAGCCATTGCCGCACTATTCATCGCCCGCGACACCCTGCGTGAGCGCCGTGGCAAGGAGGCCCCGCTGAGCTGGTAGCGCGCCGCTCCGCTCACCCGTGACGATGCAGCTGACGCAGGTTGCCGTTGCCCTCCTTGAGGCGAATCCAGCGATTCTGGCGGTAGCTGTCCAGCCCCGCCTCCAGCAGGGTCATGACCTCGATGCCCTCCTCCACGCTGACCGGTACCGGAGCCTTGCCCGAGAGCGCATCGACGAGGCCGGCATAGTAGGCCAGGTAGTCGCCGGGAAGCCCCGGGTACTCGCGTGTCGTCAGCTTCGCTTCGTCGCCTTCCGCAAGCACCGTCAACTGCCCGGGATTCGGGTCGATGCCCCAGTCGCGGAAGGGAGTGCGCCCGTCCCGCAGCCAGTTCTCCTGCGGATCGCGGCCATACTTGACGAAACTGCCTCGGGTACCGTGAAGGGCCTGTTGCGGTGTCGACTCGGCCACCAGCGAGCTGGCGCGCAGGGTTACCCTGAGGGTGTCGTAATCCAACAAAGCATGGAATTCATCGTCCACTTCGGCGCCATCCCGTGCCGCCATCAGGTCGAGCAGGATCGCTCGTGGCATGCCGAACAGCGTCCTGGCCTGATCGAGCAAATGCGAACCCAGGTCGTACCAGATCCCGCTACCGGGCTTGTGTTGCTCGCGCCAGCGATCGGCCACCTTCGGCCGAAAGCGGTCGAAGCGCAGTTCCAGCGATACCGTGCGCCCCAGGGTGCCGGCTTCGTGCAGCTCCTGAAGGGTGCGGAAATCGCTATCCCAACGCCGGTTGTGGAACACGCTGAGAAGACATTCCGTCTTGTCGGCTTCGGCCTTGAGCAGCCGAGCCTCCGACAGTGACACGGTGAACGGCTTGTCGATCACCACATGCTTGCCGGCCGCGAGCGCTGCCTTGGCCAGTGGGTAGTGGGTCTCATTGGGGCTGGCAATCACGACCAGGTCGATCTCCGGCATGGAGAACAGCGCCGCTGCCTTGGGCAACACCTCGACCTCGGGCAGCGCTTCATGCACTCGCTCGGGCGAGCTGCTGACCACGGCCAGCAGTTCCAGTCCAGGCGTGGCCTGGATCAGCGGGGCGTGAAAGATACGGCCGGCCGTGCCGAAGCCGATCAGGCCGACGCCGAAGGTCTGCTTGCGCATGTCGTCGTTCCTTCTTGCTGCATGAAAGAGGGCCCGGCATGACGAACCGGGCCAGGCCCGGTTCGTCGCAACGTCAGTCGAGCTTGGAGAGGTCGCGCACCGCCCCCTTGTCGGCGGAGGTGGCCAGCAGTGCATAGGCCTTGAGCGCCGCCGAGACCTTGCGCACGCGCTGGATGCTCGGCTTCCAGGCATCGTCGCCGCGCGCCTCTTCGGCTTCGCGCCGCGCTGCCAGTTCGGCGTCGGAGAGTTTGACGTCGATACGGCGGTTGGGGATATCGATACGAATCATATCGCCCGAACGCACCAGACCGATGGCGCCACCCGCTGCTGCCTCAGGCGAGACGTGACCGATGGAGAGGCCGGAGGTACCGCCGGAGAAGCGCCCGTCGGTGAGCAGTGCACACGCCTTGCCCAGCCCCTTCGACTTGAGATAGGAGGTAGGGTAGAGCATCTCCTGCATGCCGGGTCCGCCCTTCGGCCCTTCATAGCGGATGACGACGACGTCGCCCTCCTTCACCTGGCCGGCCAGGATGTGCTCCACCGCCTGGTCCTGGGACTCGACCACATGAGCCGGCCCTTCGAACACCAGGATAGAGTCGTCGACGCCGGCAGTCTTCACCACGCAGCCGTCCATGGCAATGTTGCCGTAGAGGACCGCAAGCCCCCCCTCCTTCGAGAAGGCATGCTCGAGGTCGCGGATGCAGCCAGTGGCACGATCGCCGTCGAGGCTCGGCCAACGAGCGCTCTGGGAGAACGCCACCTGGGTCGGCACGCCGCCGGGGCCGGCCTTGTAGAACTCCACCACCTCGGGGCTCGGGTTGCGCATGATGTCCCACTCGTCCAGGGCGTCCTTGAGGGTATCGCCGTAGACCGTGGGCACGCGGGTATCGAGCACGCCGGCCCGGTCGAGCTCGCCGAGGATCGCCATGATGCCGCCGGCACGGTGCACGTCCTCGATGTGGTATTTCTGGGTGTTGGGCGCCACCTTGCACAGCTGCGGCACCTCCCGCGAGAGGCGGTCGATGTCAGCCATGGTGAAGTCGAGTTCGGCCTCCTGCGCGGCAGCCAGCAGGTGCAGGATGGTGTTGGTGGAACCACCCATGGCGATGTCCAGCGTCATGGCGTTCTTGAACGCGGCCAGCGAACCGATGGCACGCGGCAGCAGGTGCGCCTCTTCACCTTCGTAGTAGCGCTTGGCCAGCTCGACGATGCGATGCCCGGCGGTTTCGAACAGCCGGCGGCGATCGGCATGGGTGGCCACCACGGTGCCATTGCCCGGCAGGGCCAGGCCCAGCGCTTCGGTCAGACAGTTCATCGAATTGGCGGTGAACATGCCCGAGCAGCTGCCGCAGGTAGGACAGGCGCTGCGCTCGACCTCGGCCAAGGTGGCGTCGTCCACCGAGTCGTCGGCAGCCATGACCATGGCGTCGACCAGGTCGAGCCCATGGTCGATCAGCTTGGTCTTGCCCGCCTCCATGGGTCCGCCGGAGACGAAGATGGTGGGGATGTTGAGCCGCATGGCGGCCATCAGCATTCCCGGGGTGATCTTGTCGCAGTTGGAGATGCACACCAGGGCATCGGCGCAGTGGGCGTTGACCATGTACTCGACGCTGTCGGCGATGATGTCACGGCTCGGCAGCGAGTAGAGCATGCCATCGTGGCCCATGGCGATACCGTCGTCCACGGCGATGGTGTTGAACTCCTTGGCCACCCCGCCGGCCTTCTCGATCTCCCTCGCCACCAGTTGGCCCATGTCCTTGAGATGCACGTGCCCAGGCACGAACTGGGTGAAGGAGTTGGCCACGGCGATGATCGGCTTGTGGAAGTCTTCGTCCTTCATGCCGGTGGCGCGCCACAGGGCGCGGGCGCCGGCCATGTTGCGGCCGGCCGTGGTGGTACGGGAGCGATATTCGGGCATGGTGTCCTCTTGATGCGCAGTTAGGCGCTATGCGTTTCTCATGCCGTCTCTACCACCCATGGGCGGCGACGGTCTAGGTATGGTGTATGACCGATTCTGTCATGCGCGAGCCGAGGCGGCTAGATTAGATTAATAGAGGGCTATCGTTGGCTAACGGCTCGGTGCCATACAACACCCAGACGTCCAGTGCCGGGCCCAGGTCCTCGACCAGGCGCAGCTTGTCGGGATGATCCTCGAGCGTTTGCCGGGCGCAGATGCCCGCCTCGAAGCGGCCTTCCAGCAAGCCCTCGGCCACCGCCACCGTGGTGGGCGCATCGATCTCTTCGCTGAAACCCGAGAGATCGGTGTAGTAGCGAGTGGCCGGCTGGCGCGCCACCTGGCGCGGCGTGGCGACATCGCAGCGCGCCAGCAGCACCAGCGGATGGCTGCCGGCAACGAAGGCATCCACCGGAAAGGCGCGATGCATGTAGCGTCCCACGCAGTCGGCATGACTGAAGTGAGCCGTGCACTGCAGCACCCTATCCACTTCGCCCGCCACCAGCGCCGCAAACATCGCATGGAAGTCCTCGAACAGCCTCACCTGCGCATCGGCAAGCCCACGAGCGTCGAGATAGCGGCGCAGCACCAGCACATGGTTGTTTCCTTCGGGGCCTAGCGTGGCAACGATCATCTCACTTCTCCCAAGGGCTCATCTCAAAAAGCGAAGATCACCAGCGCGCCGGCCACCACCAGTAACACCCGCAGCCACGCTGCGCGCCGCGCGATCACCCCGTAGGAGATGGCGACGAGGCCCAAGGCGATCTTGAGCGCATCGAAGATTGCCCAGAACGGATCGAAGGCCAGGCGGATCACATCGGGATTGGCAACCATGGCCAGCGGGATGATGTAGAGCCCGATGCCCAACGCCATGGCTTTCATCGCCACCTTGAGCCAGTTCTCCCCGACCATGCCGGCGGCGATGAATACCCCGCCGCACACCGGCGGGGTGATGGTCGAGAGCAGCGCGAACCAGAACACGAAGAGATGGGCCAGCAGTGGCTCGAGCCCCAGCGCGGTGAGCGCAGGTCCCGCCACCGACACGCAGATCACATAGGCGGCCGTGGTCGGTACCTCCATGCCCAGCACCAGGCAGGCCAGCGCCGTGAGCAACAGCGCCGGCCACAGCATCTCGTTGGAGAGCGACAGGATTCCGGAGGTAATCTTGACCCCGAGCCCGGTCAGCGACAGAACGCCGATCACCAGCGAAGCGCAGATGATGATGGCGCCGATCACCGCCACCTGGCGTCCGGCGGTGACCACCGCCTCGGCCATGCGCGAGGTGAAGCCGCGTGCCGAGAAGGCAAGCGTCACGTCGAAGAACAGCAGCAGCATGCCAGCGAAGATGGCGATGCTCGCCGCGTACTGCGGCGTATAGCCGCCGAGGAAGATACGTTCCAGCAGCAGCACGAAGGGCACGGCAAAGAACAGCGAGGTGATCGCCACTTCCTTGCTGCTAGGCTGGTCGGCTGCCGCCATGGGTCGCAGGTCGTGACGGGTGGCGTAGGCGTTGATGCCCATCCACACGGTGGCGAAGTAGAGGATCGCCGGCAATAGCGCAGCGGCCATGATCTGGGTGTAGGGCGTGCCGGTGAGCTCCACCATGACGAAGGCGCCCGCCCCCATCAACGGCGGCATGATCTGCCCACCCGAGGAAGCCACCGCCTCGACACCCCCGGCCAGGGTGCGCGGGTAGCCCAGCCTCACCATGGAGGGAATGGTGATGGCCCCGGTGGAGGCCACGTTGGCCGAGGCGGACCCCGAGATCGACCCCATCAGCGCCGAGGAGATCACCGAGACCTTGGCCGCCCCACCGGTCAGGCGTCCGGCAAAGGCGCTGGCCATGTTCATGAAGCCGCGCCCCGCCTCACCGGCGTTGAGCACCGCGCCGAAGATAACGAAGATCGCCACCACGCCGACGCTCACTCCGGTAAGCGAGCCCCACAGGCCGCTCTCGGCGATGGTCAGGGTGCCGACGAAGCTCTGCATCGGCAGCCCCGGATGGCCGAACTGGCCGGGGATGTGCTCACCGAACACCGCGTAGGCCAGCGCCGCTACCGCTACCAGTGGCAGCGGCCAGCCAATCGCCCGGCGTGCCGTCTCCAGGGTCAGCACGATCAGGAACACACCCAGCAACATCTGGAAGTCATTGTCGATAAAGCCGTATTGGTTGGCCAGGGCTTCTTCATTGAAAGCAATATAGCCGCAGGCGGCGATACCGAGCACGGTCAACAGCCAGCCACTCCAGCGCTCGTAAGGAGTGCGAGCGGAAAAGATCAGAATCCAGGGCAGCGCCAGGGCCATGTGGATGGGCCGGCTGACCAGCGCCGGCGTCAGGCCGTAGAAGATCAGCCCCAGGTGAAAGACCACCGTGACCGCACCGAGGAGCATCCAGGCGGGATGGATGCGCGGCACATCATGACCGACGGCCGAGCCGGCCAACGGTGAAGAGGAAGAAGTCGATAGCATAAAATGCAGGGATGCCTTGCGACCGCAGCGGGGGCATCCTTGCCCCGACTGTCAGCCGTGATTTACGGATTAGCGCAGCTCGTCGGGAATCTCGATGCCGGCTTCGTCGTAGTAGCGCACGGCTCCCGGGTGCAGAGTGCCGGCGATGTTGCCGATCATGTCGTGGGTGATGCTGCCCCACCAGGCGGTCTCCTCGGCCATGGCATCGCGCCGCTCCCAGAAAGTCTTGGTCAGGGTGTAGGCGGTATCATCGTCCATGCCGGTGGTGGTATAAGCGATCACCGGCAACGAGGTGGTCTGCACGTCCTGGTCGACGCCAGAATAGGTGCCGGCGGGAATGGTCTGGCGTGCTGCGCCGGTCTGCTCGATCTGCTCGTCGGTGAGGCTGACCAGGCTGATCGGCATGCTGGCGGCGGTCTCGATCACGTTGGGCGTGGGGAACGAGCTCGCCGTGACGAAGGCATCGATCTGGCCGTTCTTGAGCGCATCGGGACCGCTGCCGATCTCGGCATTGGCCACGCGCACCTTGTCCAGCATGTCGAACAGCTCCAGATAGCGCTCCGCCTCACGGGCGCCAAAGGTGCCGCGGCCGATGAGGATATGCTTGTCCTCCAACTCCTCCAGGCCAATCACACCCTCGTCGCCGGCTACCACGAAGTGCATGGTGATGGCGGGAATCGGGAACAGGCCACGAATCTCCTGGAAGCGGGGATTCTGACGCTCGGCGAAGGGGCCCTCGCCGGCCATGGCCTGGTCGACCAGCCCCGGCGGCGTGGTGAAGACGTAGTTGCCCTGGCGCGCCATGACCTCCATGACGTTCTGCACCGAGCCCTGGCTCTCTTCCAGGGTCAGTACGATCTCGCCCTCGGTACCCCGGCGGATCGCCTCGGAGAGCTCGACCCCATCTGGTAGTAGGCGGTCCCCGCCGAGGCGGACTTGTAGGTGACCCGGGTCTCGGCCTGGGCGGACAGTGCAGTGGCGCCTAATGCTACAGCCGTAGCCGAGGCCAGCAGGGTACGAGTGAAGGCGAGCTTGCGGTTTGGCATCGGTCTCTCCGTTTCGGCGTCCAGCATCGCTGCGCGATGACATGTGTCTTGTTGTGGTGGTCGATTCGTTATAAAGAAATGTCGTTCAAACGTCTATAATGCCGATTTTTTCAACCGAAGCATACCTAGGACAAGACATGCGAATCACGGCCGTACTGGGCGCCACCGGGGGAATCGGCAGCGCTGTCGTCGCCAAGATGATAGCGGCGGGTGACTTCGTCTACCTGCTGGATCACGCAAGCGCGGAAGCGCGAGCCAGCGCTCTGCTCAATGAATGGCCGGAGCAATCTGCCTTCATTGCCTGCGACCTGACCCAGCCGGCTAGCATTGAGGCGGCATTTACCCGTATCGCGGCGCATGGCGCAGGCCTGGATGCCTGCATCAATGCCGCCGGCGTGATCCGCCGGGGGCGCTTCGTCGAGGTGACAGCCGAAGAACTCGGGGAGATGCTGACGATCAACGTCAACGGGGCCTACCAGGCACTGCAGGCTGCCGCCCGATTGATGATGGTCGGTGGCGGTGGCCGTATCGTCATCCTCGCCTCGGCCCACGGCCTGCGTACCACCAGCGAGCGTTCGGCCTATGCCATGTGCAAGGGCGCCATGTTGGCGCTCACCCGCGCCCTGGCGGTGGAACTCGGCCCCCACGGCATCCTGGTCAACGCCGTAGCCCCGGGGCCGGTCAGCGTGGGCATGCAGGATGCCGAGTCCGAATCGCGGCGGCGCTGGCAGGCAGCGACACCGCTCGGCCGGGTGGCCGAAGCCGGCGAGGTGGCCCGGGCAGTGGCCTTCCTCGCCGGCGCCGAAAACACCTTCGTCAGCGGCGAGACGCTGGTGGTTGATGGCGGAGCCAACGTCTCGATGTAGGGAAACGCTGCACAATTTGCACAGCGCTCCCATGGCGCCACCAGGCCGGTTTCAGATACCGAATGCCACCTTTGCCACGTCGCGATAGCGTTTGGCGAAATGCACCGTCATGCCCTTCTTGAGGAAGTCCGGCAGCTCGTCGTAATCGCGGCGGTTGGCTTCGGGCAGGATCACCTCGAAGATCTTGCTGCGCCGGGCGGCAATGATCTTCTCGCGAATCCCGCCTACTGGCAGCACCTGGCCGGTCAGCGTCAGCTCACCGGTCATCGCCAGCGGCCGGTCGATGCCCTGATGCCGCGCCAGCGACAGCAGCGCCGTGGTCATGGTCACCCCCGCCGAGGGGCCATCCTTGGGCGTTGCCCCCTCGGGCACATGCAGGTGGACGAAGGCCGAGTCGAAGAAGTCGGCATCGACGCCGTACTCGGCCAGATGTCCCAGCGCGTAGCTGTAGGCAATGTTGGCCGACTCCTGCATCACCTCGCCGAGCTTGCCGGTGAGCTTGAAGCCGCGTGACAGAGCGTGCACCTTGCCCGCCTCGATGGGCAACGTGGCGCCGCCCATGGCGGTCCAGGCCAGGCCGGTGACCACCCCCTCACCCTTGAGCACCTGCTCCTGGCGGAACAGCGGAGCACCGAGATACTCTTCCAGGTTCTTGACCGAGATACGCACCGAGGCCTGATCGCCTTCGAGCAGCTTGACCGCGGCCTTGCGCACGATGCTGTGCAGCTGCTTCTCGAGTTGGCGCACGCCAGCCTCGCGGGCATAGCCTTCGATCACCTGGCGCAGCGCCGCGTCGGTAAGATTGATGCGCTTGCGCGGGATCCTGTCGCGCTCGAGCAGCTTGGGCCAGAGATGATGCTTGGCGATCGCCATCTTCTCCTCGGCGATGTAGCCTGACAGACGAATCTGCTCCATGCGGTCGAGCAGCGGCCCGGGAATCGAATCGAGGGTGTTGGCGGTGCACACGAACAGCACCTTGGACAGGTCCAGACGCACGTCGAGATAGTGGTCGAGGAAATCGACGTTCTGTTCGGGGTCGAGCACCTCGAGCAGCGCCGAGGCTGGGTCGCCCTGGAATGACTTGCCCAGCTTGTCGATCTCATCGAGCATGATCACCGGGTTCTCGACCTCGACCTCCTTGAGCGCCTGGACCAGCTTGCCCGGCATGGCGCCGATGTAGGTACGGCGATGCCCCTTGATCTCGGCCTCGTCGCGCATGCCGCCCACCGAGAAGCGGTAGAACTCCCGCCCCAGCGCTTCGGCGATGGAACGGCCCACTGAAGTCTTGCCCACCCCGGGTGGGCCGACCAGCAGCAGGATCGAGCCGCCGACGTCGCCCTTGAAGGTGCCCTCGGCGAGGAATTCGATGATGCGCTCCTTGACGTCCTTGAGGCCGTCGTGGTCGCGGTCGAGCACCGTCCGCGCATGCGCCAGATCGAGCTGATCCTGGCTGCGCACGCCCCATGGCATCGAGGTCAGCCAGTCCAGGTAGTTGCGCGTGGTGCCGTATTCCGGCGAGCCGGTCTCCAACACCGAGAGCTTGTCGAGTTCCTCCTCGATGCGGGTATAGACCTTGGGCGGCACTGTCAGCCCCTCTAGGCGATCACGGAAGGTATCGACGTCGTTCTCGCGATCGTCCTTGGAGATGCCGAGTTCGCGCTGGATCACCTTGAGCTGCTCGCGCAGGAAGAACTCGCGCTGACGCTCTTGCATCTGGGCGTTGACCTGCTCGCTGATCTCGGTCTGCAACTGGGCGACGTCGATCTCCTTGCGCAGCAACGGCAACACCTTCTCCATGCGCGCCAGCACCGGCAGGGTCTCGAGCACGGTCTGCAATTCACGGCCCTTGGCCGAGGTGATGGCGGCGGCGAAGTCGGTCAGGGGGCCTGGCTCATGCGGGCTGAAGCGATTGAGGTAGTGCTTGAGCTCCTCGCCGTAGAGCGGGTTGATCGGCAGCAATTCCTTGATGCCGTTGATGATCGCCATGGCATAGGCGCGGGTCTCGTCCTCGTCGGCCTTGACCGGCTCGCGAGGGTAGCTGACCTCGACCAGGTAGGGCGGCTTCTTCGACAGCCAACGCTGGATGCGGAAACGGCGCAGGCCCTGGGCGATGAACTGCAGCTGCCCCTCTTCGCCGTGAAGCTTATGTACTTTCACCGCGGTGCCGAACTCGGGGAAGTGCTCATGATTCAGCTCTTCCACGGCCGTATCGCCAACGAAGGCCACCCCAAGCGTATGGTGGGGCGTATTGCCGACCCGGCGGATGGTCTCTTCCCAGCGCTCGCGGTTGATCACCAGCGGCTGGACCTGGGCAGGGAAGAAGGGACGATTGTGGATCGGCAGCAGATAGATGCGTTCGGGCAGGTATTCGCTGGCCGGAATCACGGCATTGGCAACTTCATCCACCTCGCCGTCGGAGCCCAGCGTCTCGTCGGAATCCGATCTTGCTTGCTGCAAGTCGCGCTCGTCCTGGTCGTGCTCGTTCATGAAGTCCTCGTCCTGAAGCTGTGAAAGCCGGATGCACACTGCCCTGTGGAATGCGGGCAGCATAGTCGAACTTCAAGTCGCGCGAGCAGCTAAAAGAAGCGATCAGGACAGTGGCTAACGCCATAGAGGCGGCAGCGGACGACTGTTTACCCGCACCTGGCCCCGCCCGATGTCGATCTCGAGCGTGCGGGTATCCAGCGGCAGGCCGAGCCAGAGAGCCACCACGGTGGGCAGCTCGTGCCAGGTGAAATCGCCATCGAGACGCCGCCGCCAGCGCTCCTTGACCGCAGGCTGATCGAAGTCGACCAGGCTGAGCGACTCGAGCCGGCGTCCATCGAAGAACAGCGAGCCATCGACCTGGGCGGACAGGCCGAGCATCGGGCTGTCCAGTTCCAGGCGCTGCAGGTCGAGGCGCGGCGAGTCCTGCAGGACCGCCAGCAGGTAAGGTTCGAGATGGGCCAACAACGCTTCCCGCTTCGTTCCGGTCTGCCCACCGGCGGCCAGCTTGCGCAGCCGCGTCATGGTGGCGCGAATTGCATCGGCATTGAGCCGCGACAGCTCCAGTTCCGTCTGGCCGGTCAGCAGCACTTGCTCGGCGGTATGGATTTCGCCCAGGTCCAGGTCGAGCTGGATGCGAAGCTCCTGGTCGTCCAGCGAGACGCGATTGGCCAGGCGGATGGCAGAGGCATCGAGCTTGAGCTGGGGCTGGTGCCAGGAGAGCGACTCGATCTGCAGGCGATCCTCCTGGGTAAAGGAGTGCGCCCCTTCGGTATAGGCGTACTGGCTGTTGAGGATGGCGGGGCCGATCTCCAGGCGAGCCGCTCCGTCGCTGAGCACCCATGATTGAAGTTGGGCACGCAGGCGCCAGTTGCCCTGCTCGCCGCTGAAGCGCAGCCTGCCGCCTTCGAAGGTCAGCTCCCGTTCCTGCTGGGTGATGCGCAGCGGCGCGAGCTGGATCCCCCCTCGAGGGTACCGCTCAGTACGTGGTAGCGAGCTTCCCACAGGGGCGGAGCCGTGGCCAGCGACTCGCCGAAGAGATGCCTGTTCTCGGGACCATGGCGCAGCATCACCTCACCGTCGAGGTGGGTGCTGAGCACGCCGTGACGCGCCTGGTAGGTCAACTCCAGACGCCAGGCCTGGCCGAAGAGCGGTGCCAGGTGAATGCGTCCGGTCGAAGTCCACCAGCCCTGGTCGACATCCACCCGCTCGATGTCGAGTTCACCTCGCGCTTCCAGGTCGGCCAGCGTACGCGCCATCTCCCGCTCGAACAACCAGCTCGATATGGCCTGCGCCGCCATCCAGGCGAACAGCAATACGACCAGCAACGGGACGATGAGACGTTCCTTGCGCATAGCGTCACCTCCCTGTCGTTAACCCCGCGCTACCCCATTAAATCGAACACGGAACGTAACCTAATGCAACCAGAGCCAGAGGTGCATCGTGCTCCATGCATAGATACCGGCCAGCACGTCGTCGATCATGATGCCGAACCCGCCCGCCACACGCCGGTCGGCCCAGCGGATCGGCCATGGCTTGAAGACATCGAAGATACGAAACAGCACGAAGCCCCACAGCGCCGCTTCCCAGGAGAAGGGCACTGCTGCCATGGTGATCCAGTAACCGACGAATTCGTCCCACACGATGCCGGAGTGATCGTGCACGCCCAGGTCGCGGGAAGTCTTGTCGCACAGCCAGATTCCCACCACAAAGGAAACCGCCACCAGCGACAGGTACCAGCCCAGCGGCAGTTCGGAGAGCAGCCAGTAGAAGGGGATCGCCGCCAGCGTGCCGAAGGTGCCTGGCGCCCAAGGCACGCCGCCGCTACCCAGGCCGAAGGCGAAGAAATGCACCGGGCGCCGCCAGACGCTCTGGGGGCAGCGGTTCATGACTCGCCCCCGTGGAAATGTTGCCAGCCATGGGCGCCACCGATGTCGACTCCCCTCACGCCCGGCTCGGCGCTGACCGTGCCAATCGGAGTCAGGGTCAGCCCCTGCTCCGCCAGACGTCGGCAGGCCTCGTCGAGCCTCTCGCCGGGCAGGCTGACCAGCAGCTCGTAGTCGTCGCCGCCGCACAGCGCGGCGCGATAGGCGGCCTCTTCGCCCAACGCCTCGACCAAGCCCTCCGCCAGCGGCAACGCCTCGGGCTCGAGCCTGGCGCCCACGCCAGACGCCTCGAGGAGGTGTTCGAGGTCGGCCAACAGTCCGTCGGAGATATCAATGGCGGCATGGGCCAGATTGCGCAGCGCCAACCCCGCTGCCAGCCGGGGCTGGGGTTTCAGGTAGCGCTCCAGCAGCGGATGATCGAGATCGCGCTCGCCGCGCTGCCATAGCGCCAGGCCTCCCGCACCGCCACCGAGGCAGCCGGTGACGGCCAGCACGTCACCGTCGCGCGCACCGCTGCGCGTCAGCGCCTCTCCGGGAATGACTTCGCCCATTACCGTGACACCGATGGCAAGTTCACCGCGGGTCACATCGCCGCCCACCAGTGCCGTGCCGCTTGCCTGGCACAGCGAGTGAAAACCATGGGCAAAGTTCGCCAGCCAGGTTTCGTCGTCGTCGCCGAGCGCCAGCGCCATGAGGCACCAACGTGGCTCGGCTCCCATCGCGGCGAGGTCACTCAGGCTCACCGCGAGCGCACGGTGCCCAATCGCCTCGGCAGGCGCATCGGCGGGAAAATGCACGTCGGCAACCGAAGTATCGACACTGACCGCCAAGTGCCGCCCCGGCTGCGGAGCGAGTAGCGCACAGTCGTCGCCCACGCCAAGCGGCACGCCGGCTCGAGCACCGGATGCGGCAGGAGTGAGATAGCGGGCGATCAGTTCGAATTCACTGGCCACCGATGGCACCTTCAGCCACGACGTGCCCTGACCTCGGCGCTACGCAACCGGGCGGCCAGCTTGTCGAGGATACCGTTGACGTACTTGTGCCCGTCGGTGGCGCCGAAAGACTTGGCGAGTTCGACGCCTTCGTTGATCACGACCCGGTAGGGCACTTCCAGACGTCGGCTGAGCTCATAGGCGCCCAGGCGCAGGATCGCCAATTCGATGGGATCGAGATCCTCCAGGCGACGGTCGAGCAGCGGAGCGATGGAAGCATCCAGATCGTCGCGGAAGCGCACCACGTTGTGCAGCAGTTCGTGAAACAGCGCCAAGTCGGCGATCTGCATCACCTTGGCCCAGTTCTCGTGATCCTCGAGATCCTCGTCGGGCTGCTGGCTGCGGAACTCCGCCTCGATCGAGGTGGCCGACTTGCCGGTCATGTGCCACTGATAGAGCCCCTGTACCGCCAGTTCACGGGCCGCTCGCCGCGCTTGCTGGCCCGCTGAGGGGGGGCGTTGCGGGCGCGATGCACTCATGAAGCTTCTCCGTTGCGGCCTTCGCCGTCACCGAAGCCACGCAGCAAGGAAACCATTTCCATGGCCGCCATGGCCGCTTCAGCCCCTTTGTTACCGGCCTTGGTGCCGGAGCGCTCAATGGCCTGTTCGATCGAGTTGACCGTCAGTACGCCATTGGCAATGGGCGTCTCGAACTCCAGCTGAAGATTGCCCAGCGCCGCGTTGCAGCCACCCGCCACATATTCGAAGTGCGGCGTACCACCACGGATCACCGCGCCCAGGGCGATCACCGCATCGGGACGCGCCACCTGCAAAGCACGCTTGACCGCCAGCGGCAATTCCCAGGCACCGGGGACATGGACGATATCGATGTTCTCGGCATCCACGCCGTGGCGCACCAGGCTGTCCACGGCGCCCTCGACCAGGCTGTCGACGACATGATGGTTGAAACGTCCCACCACGATCACGTAGCGACCGTCGACGTCGACGAAATTGCCTTCCAGTTGAGACAGGGTATGCATCGCTAATTCCTGATGAAAAATGGTCCTGCTGAAAACGATATGGGTGCTGCCGAATCGAAAAGCCGGCAGCCAGTGCCGGCCCACGCGCTTCGTCACCCGACGAGCACCGGCTCAGTCGCCCTCGACGCTCTCTTGTTCACCCGCCCGCTCACCCGGCGCGATCAGCTCGACCACCTCGAGATCGAAGCCGGACAGCGCCGAGAACTTCCACGGCGAGCTGAGCAACCGCATGCGTCCGACACCCAGATGGCGCAGGATCTGCGAGCCGGTACCGATGGTAAGGTAGTTGCCGGCACCGTCGGAGTCGCTGGTGCGCGGCAGGCGCCGCCGCTCGAGGAATACTTCCAGCTGATCGCGGAAATCCTGGTGCGGACGGCCGTCGTCGAGCAGCACGAATACGCCATGCTCGACCCGGGCGATCTCTTCCAGTGCGCTGTGGGTCGTCCAGTTACGGCTTTCGCTCTTCTGCAGGCCCAGCAGGTCGCGCATGGTATCGGCCAGGTGCACCCGCACTGTGGTCAGGTCTTCGGGGCTGGGGTGTCCCTTGACCAGCGCTACATGATGCGCATTCTGGATGCGATCGTGAAAGACGTGCAAGGTCAGCTTGCCCACGGCCGTATCGACCAGCGTGGACTCCACCGGCTCGACAGTCTGTTCGTTGTGGATGCGGTAGTGGATCAGATCGGCGATGGTGCCCATCTTGAGGCCGTGCTCGGCGGCGAAGCGCTCGAGCTCGGGGCGACGTGCCATGCTGCCGTCGTCGTTCATGACTTCGCAGATCACGCCGCTGGGGTCGAAGCCGGCCAGGGCGGCCAGGTCGCAGGCCGCCTCGGTATGACCGGCACGGCGTAGCACGCCACCGGGCTCGGCCATCAGCGGAAAGATGTGACCGGGCTGAACGATGTCCTCGGGGCGTGCGTTGCGAGCGGCAGCCACCTGCACGGTACGCGCCCGATCGGCGGCCGAAATTCCGGTGGTCACGCCCTCCGCCGCCTCGATCGACAAGGTAAACTTGGTCCCGAAGCCGGAGCCGTTGTCGCGAACCATCAGCGGCAGATTGAGGCGCTCGCAGCGCTCGCGGGTCATCGGCATGCAGATCAGGCCGCGCGCGTGGCGCGCCATGAAGTTGATATGCTCGGCCTCGACCTTCTCGGCGGCCATGATGATATCGCCTTCGTTCTCGCGATCCTCATCGTCCATGAGGATCACCATCTTGCCCTGCCGAATGTCTTCGATCAGTTCTTCGATGGAAGCCAGGCCCCCGGGGGAAGATTTCACGCTGGAATCTCCGGTATGTCGATCGACTTGCTGGACGATAGTGCACCGCAACAGAACGTTGCCGGCCATATCGCACCACTTTGAATGGGCGTCAGAGTACATTGGCGCGGCTTCGGGCGCCAGTAGCGAGTACATTGGCGCGGCTTCGGGCGCCAGTAGCGAGTACATTGGCGCGGCTTCGGGCGCCCCTCCCCAACCTCCTACCCCGGGCTCATCGCACAGGAGGCTACGACGCTCTACTGCCGGCGCTCCGGCCGCGCCGTGATCCGCCAGTCGCGCCCCACGGCGCGGATGTCGAGGATCTCCAGCGGACGCTGCTGCGCCATGCGTGTCAGCCCCGGCAAGGCGAACAGCGGGCGCGCCTCGCCGCCGAGCAGCGTCGGCGCCACGAACAGCTGCATCTCGTCGACCAGGCCGGCATCCAGCATCGCCCCGGCCAGCGTAGCCCCGGTCTCGAGCAGCACCTCGTTGACCAGCTCTTGCTCGGCCAGGTAGCGCATCAGCGCCGAAAGGTCGACACGGCCATCATCGCCAGCACGCAGCACCACCACCTCGGCGCCAGCCGCCTCCAGGCGTGTGCGGCGCTGCGGCTCGTGCCCGGGCACGGTCGCGACCAGCGTGCGCCCTGGCTCACGCAGGCAGGCTGCCGCCTGAGGCAAGCGTAGTTGGGTGTCGACCACCACCCGCAGCGGCTGGCGCGCAGCGATGGCTTCGGCATCATCGAGGCCCAGCTGCGAAGCGCGCACCGTCAGGCGCGAATTGTCGAAGATGATCGAGTCGACACCGGTCATGACCGCACTGGCGCTGGCCCTGAGTCGCTGCACGTCTTCCCGCGCGTGGGGCCCGGTGATCCACTGCGACTCCCCCGACTGCATGGCGGTGCGCCCATCGAGGCTCATGGCCATCTTCAAGCGGACGAACGGACGCTGGCGCGTCATGCGGGAGATGAAGCCAGCGTTCAGCTTGCGCGCTTCCTCCTCGAGCAGTCCTACCTCGACTTCGATTCCCGCCTCGCGCAGCATGGCGATACCGCGCCCGGCCACCTCGGGGTTGGGATCCTGCACGGCCACCACCACGCGTTGGATACCGGCCTCGATCAATGCCACCGCACAGGGCCCGGTGCGGCCGTGGTGGGAACAGGGTTCCAGGGTCACGTAGGCGGTGGCGCGACGAGCGGCTTCCCCGGCCCTGCGCAGGGCATGGATTTCGGCGTGCGGCTCGCCGGCTCGCACGTGCCAGCCCTCGCCGATCAGGCGGTGGTTCTTGACCAGTACGCAACCCACGCGGGGTTGGGATGAGTGGTATAAAGGCCGCGGCGGGCGAGCTGCAGCGCCCGGGCCATCCAGGCAGCATCGGTCGGCTTGGCCATATCGCTCCTATGCTTCGTTGAGACTAGCTGCACCCGCACGCCAACGGTGGCATCGACAGCCAAACCGAGACGCAGGCCTGCTGGGCTAGTCCTCGGCGGTACCCGGCGGGAAGCCGGGCTCTTGAGATAGGCGATCGATCTCGGCGCGGAACTCGTCGATGTCCTGGAAACGCCGGTAGACCGAGGCAAAACGGATATAAGCCACCTGGTCCAGGCGCTTGAGCGCCTGCATCACGGCTTCGCCAATGTCGCGCGCCTGGATCTCGCGCTCGCCGCTGGCACGCAGGCGATGACGAATCTGCTCCACCGCCGCCTCGATGGACTCGGCACTGACCGGGCGCTTCTCCAGCGCGCGCAACATGCCGGCCCGCAGCTTGCGGTCATCGAAGGTTTCCCGGGAGCCATCGGACTTCACCACTCTGGGCATGACCAGCTCGGCGGTCTCGTAGGTGGTGAAGCGCTCGCCGCAGTCGGTGCATTGGCGGCGACGACGCACCTGATCGCCCTCCGCTACCAGGCGGGAGTCGGTCACGCGGGTGTCATGGGCGCCACAGAAGGGGCAATGCATGGTATCGATCCGAACGTGAAGCGGGGCGACCCAGCGGTCACACGTGGGTCACGATTCATACTTCCTGCCCCGGTATTGTACCCACTCCCCCGTCACCCGCCCAGCTTCGACGTCGCGCCCCGGCCGGTCTGCCTCGCCTAGTGCGCGTGGTCATGCTTGTGGTCATGAGCGTGCGCGTGACCATGCTGCCCTTGTTCCTCTACCACAATACGCTGAACCGGTGCTTCCAGACGCTGCGATTCGCCCGACTCGAAGCCAAGCTCGATCTCGACGGGCTCGCCTTCGACCAGCGGGTCGGTCAATCCGATCAGCATCAGATGAAGCCCCCCGGCGCCAGCTCGACCGACTCGCCGGCGGGGACAACAAGCTCGGGCAGCTTGCGCATTTGCATCACCCCATCCACGTCTACGTGGTTGTGCAGCTCCAGCGTTTCTGCCGCCGGCGAATGCGCAGTGACCAGCACCACCTCCTGCTCCCCAGGGTTGCGCAGCGTCATGAAGGCAGCGGAGGCCGGCGAGCCGGGCGGCACGGCACGCACCTGCGCCTGTTCGATGACCAGAGGGTCGGCCAGGGCCGCGAACGAGACCAGCGAAAGGCCGGTGGCAACCACTAACGAACGGGGCAGCATCATCTCGTGACTCCTTGTTGTATCGTGGCACTTGGAAGGTAGCGCACAGCATACTACGACGTTTGCGAAGCGCTGTCGGGATGCGTCAACGCGACTCAGCGATGGATTCGGCAACCAAGGAAATCCGCTCATGCCCTTTCGATTCACCCTGCTCTCCTCCGCCCTGGCTGTGCTCGCTGCCGCCCCGGCGATTCATGCCGACGACTGGCCGCCGCCCATTCGCGCCCTGGTCGCCGAGGGCCTCGAGGTCCATGGCGATTTTCCGGCTCCCGATGGCCTGACGGGTTACGCTGCCAGCCATCAAGGGCGTGAAATGACCGTATTCGTGACCGCCGATGGCCAACACGCCGTCGTCGGCACCCTGATCGATGCCGAAGGCAATGACCTCTCCGAGGCACCGCTGGACGAACTGGTGCGCGCGCCCCAGGAAGATGCGGTCTGGCAGCGCCTGGAGGAGAGTCACTGGATCGTCGACGGCAACCCCGAGGCCCCGCGAGTGCTGTATACCTTCACCGATCCCAACTGTCCGTTCTGTCGCCAGTTCTGGGAGGCTGCACGCCCTTGGGTCGAGGCTGGCGAGGTTCAGTTGCGCCACGTCATGGTGGGAGTGCTGCAGCAGGACAGCCCCGCCAAGGCCGCCGCCATGCTGGGCGCCGATGATCCCGAGACGGCCCTGCACGACCATAGCATTGGCGCTGATGAAATCACCCCTTCGGCCCAGCCCCGACGCATCGAGGACATGGTCTACCGCAATAACCAGCTGTTCGATGAACTGGGCCTTTACGCCACGCCGACCACGGTTTACCAGCGCAACGGCCGCCTGGAGCGGGTGGACGGCATGCCCAGCGAGGAACGCCTGGTGGAAATGATGGGTGGTGCGGCTCCCTGAGAAGCTCATCGGCAGCCGCCACGAGGCGGCCGCCGTGGCAATCATGAACGAGCGGGAACGGCCCGAGCCAGAAACCAGCCTGCGACCATGGCAATCAACATGGCGAACAGCGGCGCCGTCAATCCGGCAACGGAGGCGATCGCCGGCCCGGGACAATAGCCGGAAAGCCCCCAGCCGATGCCGAACAGGGCGGCTCCGCCGATCAGCCTGGTGTCCAGGTCCTGGCGGGTGGGTAGTTGGAAAGCCCGGGCGAACACTGGCCGCACCAGGCGGAACACCAGCCGATAGCCGATGAAGGTGGTCGCCACGGCTCCGCCGAGCACGAACATCAGCGTCGGGTCCCAGGCGCCAAAGAAATCGAGGAAACCGAGCACGCGGGCGGGGTCGGTCATGCCGGAAAGCGCCAGCCCCAGGCCGAACAGCAGCCCGGCAATGTAGCCCATTAGCGTTTTCATGCCCCACCCCCGAGCACATGCCGCACGATGTAGACGGTGGCGATGGCACTGAGCAGGAACGTCACCGTGGCCACCATGGAACGCGGCGACAGCCGCGCCAGGCCACACACGCCATGACCGCTGGTGCAACCGCTGCCGAGCCCGGTTCCCACGCCGACCAACAGGCCGGCCACCAACATCAGCGCCACGCCACCGGCGGGCTGGCCAACCACCTCCCCAGGCTCTCCGACCACATTGCCCAGGCCGCCGCCCAGCAGCATGAGCAGCAGCGGACCGCTGACCAGCCCCGCCACGAAGGCGATGCGCCAGGCGCTGTCACCCTTGGGCAGGGTTGTCACCAATCCGCCGACGATGCCGCTGATACCGGCGATGCGGCCCAGCGTTGCCATCAGCCACACGGCCGACAGCCCGATGAGTACTCCGCCCACCAGCCCCAAGAGACTCGATGTCCAGTCCACATTCTTCTCCTACGTTATCATTCGAATTTGAAGCTGCTCTGCCGCGGGGCGGCCGGCTCATCGGCCCCGCACACATCACCCAATGTCCGAGCCCCGCCATGCAGCGCATTCCAGGCATCATAGGTGCTCAGAAATACGCACCCACTCAGCTCGCGGCAAAATGGGGTGTTCTTCAGTCGGTCCATGACAGGTCCCTTGACCTCCGCCAGGTGCAGCTCGACCCCGGCGTCGCGCAAGCGCGCATTGATCGCCTCCAGGCTCTCGAGCGCCGACGCGTCGACGACATTGACCGCCTGGCAGGCCAGCACCATATGGCGCAGGCTGGGCCGGCGTGCCGCCAGCTCCATGACGGTATCCTCGAGATAGCGCGAATTGGCGAAATAAAGGCTTTCGTCGACGCGCAGGATAGCCAATTGCGGGTCGGTTTCCACACGATGCCGCTCGACGTTGCGGAAATGCTCGGTGCCCGGCACCAGCCCCACCAGGGCGCTGTGGGGCCGACTGGTACGGTAGAGATGCAGCGCAAGCGACAGTCCCACCCCCACCAGGATACCGCTCTCCACGCCATGCCCCAGGGTCGTCAGGATAGTGGCCGACATGGCGGCAAAGTCACTGCGCGAGTAGCTCCAGGTACGGCGGATGGCGCCGAAATCGACCAGCGACAGCACCGCCACGATAATGGTGGCCGCCAACGTGGCGATCGGCAGGTAGGCAATCAGCGGTGTCAACAGTAGTGCTGCCAGGGCGATGCCCACCGCAGTGAAGGCCCCAGCCGCAGGGGTCTCGGCCCCGGCATCGAAATTCACCACCGAGCGGGCGAAGCCGCCCGTGACCGGCATGCCCCCCGAAAAGGACGCCGCAATATTGGAGGCCCCCAGCCCCACCAGTTCCTGGTCCGGGTCGATACGCTGGCGCCGCTTCGCAGCGAGGGTCTGCCCCACCGAGACCGACTCCACGAAACCGATCACGCTGATCAACAGTGCCGCCACGAACAGTTGGCTCCACAGACCGCTATCGAAACCGGGCAGGGTCAGCGGCGGCAGGCCTGCTGGCACTGCCCCTACCACGGCCACGCCCTGTGCATCCAGGCCCAGCCCCCAGGTGGCCACTGTGGTCACTGCCACGGCGAGGATAGGCGCAGCCTTGGTCAGCATGTCCGCCGGTCGTGCCGGCACGCCCAGCTTTCGCAGGCCCGGTTTCAGCCAACGGCGCGCGACATGGAGAAACGCCAGCACGGAAAGACCGATGATCAGCGTAGGCCCGTTCACTCCCCCAGGTTGCCGCCCAGGCTGACCAGGAGCTCCAGCAGGTTGTGACCACTGGCTTCCACGCCCAGCACATGCTTGAGCTGACTGGCGGCAATTATCAGCCCCGAGGCGGTGATGAAGCCCGAAATGACCGGGTGGCTGAGGAAATTGGCCAGAAAGCCCAACCGGGCAATTCCCATCAGGATCAGGATCAGTCCCGAGATCAGCGCCAGCACTAGCGCAGCGCCGAGGTATTCCGGCGAGCCCTGGGGGCGATCTGCCCCACCGCTGCCGCCGTCATCAGCGATACCACCGCCACCGGCCCCACCGCCAGGGTCCGACTAGTGCCGAACACAGCATAGACCACCAAAGGCGCGATGCTGGCGTAGAGCCCCACCTCGGGTGGCAGGCCGGCCAGCATGGCATAAGCCAGCGACTGGGGAATTAGCATGATGGTCACGATGACCGCCGCCAGCAGGTCGCTGGACAAGGTGGCACGCCCGTACCCTGGCAGCCACTGCAGGATCGGCAGGTAGCGCTTGAAATTCATCGCTCAGTTCTGCCTGGCAGCGGCTTCCAGCTGGGCACGACGCTCCTCGAGGTCATGCCCCGCAGCACGTGCGACGGCCAGCAGCATGGGAATGTTGCATTGAGCCTCACGGCTGCGCGCATGTGCCCACAGATGCACCGCCCGCCTGCCGGTCCGGCAAAAGGCAAGGATCGGCCTGGGCAGCTCATCCAGGGCCCTTCCGAAGGCCTCGATATCGGCATCACCGTATTCACCCGGCGTCACCGGGATGCAACGCCACTCGATCCCCAGCTCGGCGGCCTTGGCACTGAGGGCACGGTCGTCTGGGTGATCCTCCGCTTCACCAGATCGGCGGTTGCAGATCACCGCACGAAAACCTTGGCGGGCGACCTCCTCGAGATCGCTCGGAGTCAAGGCATCGGCGATGGCAAAGCCGGGCTCAATTTGATGTATCTGCATGGCGGCTCGCCTCCTGTCCGGCTCAGAACTTGTTGATCGGCACCTTGAGATAGACCTGGCCGTTGTCCTCGGGCGGGGGCATGTGGCCGGCGCGCATGTTGACCTGTACCGACGGCAGTATCAGGCGCGGCATGTCGAGTGCCGCGTCGCGCTCGGTGCGCATTCTAACGAACTCCTCCTCGCCGATGCCTTCATGAACGTGGACGTTATGGGCACGCTGTTCGGCCACGGTGGTTTCGTGCCGGTACTCCTTGCGTCCCGGCGCCTTGTAGTCGTGGCACAGGAAGAGCCGGGTCTCATGCGGCAGCGCCAGGACCTTCTGGATGGACCGAAAGAGAGTGCGCGCATCACCGCCGGGAAAATCGCAGCGGGCAGTGCCGTAGTCGGGCATGAACAGGGTATCGCCGATGAAGGCGGCATCGCCGACGACATAGGTCAGGCAGGCCGGCGTATGGCCGGGTGTATGCAGCACTCGCCCTTCCAGGTCACCGATGGCGAAGGTATCGCCTTCCTCGAACAGGCGATCGAACTGGCTGCCATCACGGGCAAACTCGGTGCCTGCATTGAAGGCCTTGCCGAAGACGTCCTGCACCACGGTGATTCTGGCGCCGATGCCGGTCTTGCCACCGAGCTTCTCGTGAAGATAGGGGGCGGCGGAAAGGTGGTCTGCGTGAACGTGGGTCTCGAGGATCCACTCGACCTTCAAGCCCTCGCGCTGGATGAAGTCGATGATGGCGTCGGCGGAACGCACGTCGGTTCTGCCTGCGGCGTAATCGAAGTCGAGCACGGAATCGACGATGGCGCAGGCGTTGCTGCCGGGATCCTGCACGACATAGCTGAAGGTGTTGGTCGGCTCGTCAAAGAAGTGGGTCACGATCGGCTTGGACATGGTAATCGACCTCCGTCGGTGTAGCTTCCGAGCAATGGCATAAATATAGCACAATTAAAGTTATATAAATATTATATTTTGCTATAACAGAGATCGAACCCCGGACCTGACAGACCGGGGTCCGAGAGAAGCTTCAGAGCGACTTCTTGCAAAAATACCAGTCGGTGTACTCGTAGCCCTGCTCCTTGCGCGCCTCGGCATCAGCCACGGTGTGCGGCGGCGGCACGATGACCGGCTCGCCCGGCTGCCAGGCCTCGGGCGTGGCCACGCCATGCTCGTCGCTGGTCTGCATCGCCTTGACCAGGCGCAGCACCTCATCGATGGAGCGGCCGTTGCTCATCGGGTAGTAAATCATGGCGCGCAGCAAACCCTCGGGTCGATGATGAAGGTGGCACGCACCGCCGAGGTGTCGCTGGCTCCCGGCTGCACCATGCCGTAGGCGTTGGCCACCTTCATCTGCAGGTCCTCGATGATCGGGAAGGTTATCTCGACGCCGAAGTTCTCCTTGATGCTGCGGGTCCAGGCGATGTGGGCATGAATGCCGTCGATGGAGAGTCCCAGCAACTCGGTATTGACGGCCTTGAACTCCTCGGCGCGCTGCGCGAAGGCCATGAACTCGGTCGTGCACACCGGCGTGAAGTCGGCGGGGTGGGCGAACAGCACCAGCCACTTGCCCTTGTAGTCCGACAGCGACTTCATGCCGTGGGTGGTCTTGACGGTGAAGTCCGGGGCCGGGCGGTTGAGCTGGGGCATGACAGGCTGTGAGATCTGAATGTCCATCTTGATGCTCCTGAAGGTTGGTGTGAAACCTGGATCTAACTTCAGTTATAACGTTATTACTTTTATGGATATGGCTACCAATTGAAGTTCCCGATGGTGGCGATAGCCAAGCCCACGGCAGCGAAAAACAGAAGGCGCCATCGCCCAGGAGCGACAGCGCCTTCATCACCAGTAAGTGGGCTCCCGGCTACTTCTTGGAAAGCTTGCAGGTATTGATGCCCAGCAGCTGATACGCCGGGCAGAAGTTGAACAGCCCAGTCGCCAGCGGCAGCACGCCGATCCAGCCCCAGACGCCGATCGTGCCGGTCAAGGCCAGGCCGATCAGAACGGCACCGACCACGATCCTCAGAATCTTGTCGACAGCGCCTACGTTGCTCTTCATGGGATTCACCTCACGAGGTAGGAAATCAGAAGCTGAATACGGGGATGCTCGGGTTGCGCATCATCTCGGCCATGGGACCGGGTGCAGCCACGCCGACACCCTCGCGCAGATCCTCCTGCGCGTACTCGCTGTTGGGCAGGTAGATGGCACACACATTCACGCTGGCGCCGTTGTCCATCAGCTTCTGCAGAATGCCTTCCGGCTTTACCTGACCCGCAGGATTGCTCGGCGGTGTCGCGATGGCTTCCGCACTGGCGTACCCCTCGACGGCGAGATTGCCGGCTGCATCGCACAGCAGGATCGAGAGATCGGTGCCCTGCTCCTGCATGGCATTGGAGAGAATCATCGCCATGCCCTGAGTCTGCAGCGAGTCGCTGGTGAGGATCACCAGCGCCTTGTCATGCATCTCCCCACCGCCGTGGCTATCGGCCATGGCCAAGGCTCCCCAGGTCATGGCGCCTGCCGCCACCGCTGCCACCAGGCTCGACTTGAACGTCATCGGTTAATCTCCTCTTCGCTGTGCTGCCACTGTTTGAGTTGCCGTTTTGTCGACGATCACTTACCAGGTACGAGTCACTCTGCCGGCCGCCAGGCCACGTCGGGATCGATCTCGTAGCTCCACGGCAGCCCGGAGTTTCGCCATCCGTCGACGGCGCAGACTCCCTTCGAATCGCCCTCACCGAGATTTGCCGCCCTTGAAGCTCATCGGTGACCGAGTAGACTTCGCTGGAGCCCATCCTTGCGATGGCATCCACCGCAAGCACGCTGCGGGTCGAACCCGAGCAGCACATGACGATGATGGTGTCGTCCTCGGCTACGCTCAGCACCTCCAACTGTGCCTGCATTTGGACGGCGAAATTACTGGGCCACGGCATGTCCGGCAGACAGCACTCGGTCATCAGACCGATAGCCAGCAACTGCCTATTCATAACCCAATCATCTAAGTAAATAACTTTATTTAAGCTTAGAGCATCCGCTCAGCCTTGGCATGTGTCATGTGGCCGCAGCTTGATACATATCAAGAAAAGCCGCTCCTAGGAGTAGGAGACCTATACGGCTCTCTGCTCAAGCCAGGGAACGGCATTAGTTATGGTGGGCGCGTCACGACACAAGACGGGATTCGGCGAATGAGCGAGCAGAGCGCAAGGGAGAAGGCGTTCCAACGTCCAGGTCGCCAGCCACTGACGTCATGCCTCGATGTAGATACTCAGCACAGCAAAGTAGTGAGGATAGCGCTGCATTCCGCCTACAGCTCGATACAATCGCCATAGAGGGGTATCTCGGCCTCGATGCCACTCTCGGCGAGCGCGTCCTTCAACACTTTCTGGGTTTCCGGCTCGCCGTGCACCAGGTAGAAACGCGGATGATCCCGGAAGGCCCCGGCCCAGCCAATCAGCTGGCTCTGCCCGGCATGGGCGGAAAAGCCACCGATAGTATGTACCTTGGCCCTCACTGCCAGTTCCTGCCCCAGCACTCGCACCCGCTCGGCACCGTCGACCAGTTGGCGACCGAGGGTGCCGGCGGCCTGGAAGCCGACGATTACCAGGCGAGTATTGGGTTTCTCCAGGTTATAGCGGAAGTGATGCACGATGCGCCCGCCGGTGCACATGCCGGCACCGGCAATGATGATAGCCCCGCCGTGGATGCGGTTGATGGCCATCGATTCCTCGACTGTGCGTGTCATGCGCAGGATCGGCAGGTAACGGCCGACATCGCCACTGGCGGCGATATTGAGCACTTTGAGATCTTCGGCATCCAGCGACTTGCGCGCCCGGTGATAGAGCTCCGTGACCTTGATCGCCATGGGACTGTCGAGAAAGACCATCTGCTGGCGTAGCCGGCCCTCATGGTAGAGCACGCTGAGGTGATAGAGGATTTCCTGGGTGCGGCCCACGGCGAAGGCAGGGATCAGCACATTGCCACCACTGGCGTGCGCCTCCTCCAGCACTTGGGCAAACTCTTCGAGCGTCTCTTCGAGCGGACGGTGGTCACGATCGCCATAGGTGCTCTCCATCAGCACCAGATCGGCATCAAAGAGCTTCTCGGGTTCTTTCATCAATACCGAGCTGGGATTACCCAGATCCCCGAGAACACGAGGCGCTTGGTCTGACCACCGGAGGGTACCGCCAGCTCAACGATCGCTGATCCCAGTATGTGGCCGGCATCACGGAACACCAGCGTCACGCCACCGGGCAGTGGCACAGGCTGGCCATAACCCTGGGACTTGCACAACCTGAGCGTTCGCTCCACATCCTCCATGTCATAGAGCGGCTCGACCAATGGTTTGCCGTGACGCTTGCGCCACTTGTTCTCCCATTCGACGTCCTTGGCCTGAATGAAGGCGGCATCCTCGAGCATGATATCGATCAGATCGCGCGTGCCCCGAGTACAGTAGATAGGACCGCTATAGCCTTCGCGGACCAGCTTGGGCAGCAACCCCGCATGGTCCAGATGACCGTGCGAGATCACCACCGCATCGAGCTGTCTGGCCAGGTTTCCGAATGGCGTCGTGTTGGCGGCATCTGCCTCCTTCCCTCCCTGGTGCAAGCCGCACTCCAGCAATATCCGGTAGGTTCGCTGGTCACCTTCCACCTCGATCAGGTAACGAGAACCGGTCACCTCTCCCACTGCCCCTTGGAATGTCAATGTCGCCATCAGCACAAGACCCGCCATTCAGTTAGCCCTGTCTTCAGCATAACGGATGGCAGCTTTTCCAACAGAACCAAAAACCCGCTCTGGATCAGCTTTGTATGGTGTTTCTGGGAGTCCGGGGATTGCGTCTTTGAGGTGGAGGCCTGCCACGGATGCTCCCTACCATAGGGAACAGGCAAGGTGATCCTGGGGGAGGGGCTGCCATGAATTCATCAGTACAGCCAGGCGAAGAGGAAGACGCCGGCCTGGTGACACTCGACACACTGAACGACACGGAGTCGATCTCCACCACGGTTCAGTTCCAGCATGGCCGGGATGGCTATGCCGGGGTCAAGGATACCTACCTGCATCAGTCCTCACCCAATACCGGCCAGGCCGCGGCCACGCTGCTCAACGTCGACAGCGTGGACCAGGGGGGCGAGGTGCAGACCCTGCTGCGCTTCGAGAACATCATCGGCAGCGGGCCCGGGCAGATCCCGCCCGGCGCCGTCATCGTCTCCGCTACATTGGAGCTCAACACTACCGGCAAGGGTGACGGAGCGCGACTGCATCGCATGCTGATGCCCTGGCAGGACATCGACACCTGGAACAGCCTGGGCAGCGGCATCCAGGCCAACGGCCAGGAGGCCGCACTACAGCACGACATTGATACCGGCTTCGTCCCCGCCGGCACCACCCGGCTCGACGTCACCAGCAGCCTGCAGGCCTGGGCCGACGGCCAGCCCAACTACGGCTGGGCCTTCCTGCCGCGGGGTTCCGACGGCTGGGATTTCTCCTCGGCGGAGGGGAGTGTGCCGCCCAAGCTGATCGTCGAATACCGCTTCGAGAGTGATGGCGAGCCGCCGGCCAACCGTCCTCCGGTGGCCGTTGACGACAGTGTCACGACCACCCAGGACGTGGCTGTCGAGATTGACGTGCTGGCCAACGACAGCGATCCAGACGACGACCCGCTGACGATAGGCAGCTTCACCCAGCCGAGCAACGGAAGTGTCACTCTTACCGATGACGACACTTTAACCTACACGCCCGAGGCCGGTTTCACCGGTGAGGACAGCCTCGTTTATTCCGCCTCGGATGGGGAGCTGGACAGCGATCCCGCTACCGTGACCGTCATCGTCGAGCCCACGAGTTCGACGCCGCCGACCACAGGCAGCGTGCAGTTCCAGCATGGCCAGGACGGCTATGCCGGGGTCAAGGATACCTACCTGCACCAGTCCTCGCCCAACGCCAGCCAGGCGACCTCGAAGTCGATCACCGTCGACAGCGTGGACAAGAAGGGTGAGGTCCAGGCCCTGCTGCGCTTCGAGCACATCTTCGGCAGCGAACCCGGCCAGATTCCGCTCGGCGCCGTCATCGTCTCCGCCACACTGGAACTCAACACCACCGGCAAAGGTGATGGCGCCCGGTTGCATCGCATGCTGATGCCCTGGCAGGACACCGACACCTGGAACAGCCTGGGCAGCGGCATCCAGGCCGATGGCCAGGAAGCCGCGGTACAGTATGACCTGAGCACCGGCTTCGTCCCCATCGGCACCACCCGGCTCGACGTCACCGCCAGCCTGCAGGCCTGGGCCGACGGCCAGCCCAACTACGGCTGGGCTTTCCTGCCGCTGGGCTCCGACGGCTGGGACTTCTCCTCGGCGGAGGGGAGCGTGCCGCCCAAGCTGATCGTCGAGTACCGCTTCGAGGGTGATGGCGAGCCGCCGGCCAACCGTCCTCCGGTGGCCGTCGACGACAGCGCCACGACCACCCAGGACGTGGCCGTCGAGATCGCCGTGCTGGCCAACGACAGCGACCCGGACGGCGACCCGTTGACGGTGGGCAGCTTCACCCAGCCCGCCAGCGGGAGCGTCACGCTTAGCCCCAACGGTACCTTCACCTACACACCGGCTCCGGGCTTCGTCGGAGACGACATCTTTACCTACAACGCCTCGGATGGGGAGCTGGACAGCGATCCCGCTACCGTGACCGTCATCGTCGAGCCCGCAAGTTCGACGCCGCCGACCACAGGCAGCGTGCAGTTCCAGCATGGCCGGGACGGCTATGCCGGGGTCAAGGACACCTACCTGCACCAGTCCTCGCCCAACGCCAGCCAGGCGACGGCGACATCGCTCACCGTCGACAGCGTGGACAGAAAAGGCGAGGTGCAGACCCTACTGCGCTTCGAGCACATCTTCGGCAGCGAACCCGGCCAGATTCCGCTGGGTGCGGTGATCGTCTCCGCCACGCTGGAACTCAACACCACCGGCAAGGGCGACGGCGCCCGGCTGCATCGCATGCTGATGCCCTGGCAGGATACCGACACCTGGAACAGCCTGGGCAGCGGCATCCAGGCCGATGGCCAGGAAGCCGCGGCTCAGTACGACCTGAGCACCGGCTTCATCCCCGTCGGCACCACCCGGCTCGACGTCACCGCCAGCCTGCAGGCCTGGGCTGATGGCCTGCCCAACTACGGCTGGGCCTTCCTGCCGCTGGGTTCCGACGGCTGGGACTTCTCCTCGGCGGAGGGAAGCGTGCCGCCCAAGCTGATCGTCGAGTACCGCTTCGATGGCGAGCCGCCGGTCAACCGTCCGCCGATGGCCGTCGACGACAGCGCCACGACCACCCAGGGCATGGCCGTCGAGATCGCCGTGCTGGCCAACGACAGCGACCCGGACGGCGATCCGCTGACGGTGGGAAGCTTCACCCAGCCCACCAGCGGCACCGTCACGCTGAACCCCAGCGGCACCATCACCTACACGCCGCACCAGGGATTCATCGGCAGCGACAGCTTCACCTACCGGGCCTCGGACGGTAGCCTAGAGAGTTCCTCCGCTACCGTCATCGTCTCCGTCACGTCGGGCACACCACCGCCCCTGCCCGTGGAAACTTCCTACATCGCCACGTCGTTCGGCACCAGCGACCGGCGCAACTTCGAGCACACCAACGCTAACAAGAGCTTCTTCCATGACGGCAAATGGTGGGCCGTCCTGCCGGAGCAAACCGGCTGGCACGTCTATCGCTTCGACGGCGCCCTGCCCGAGCCAGGCACCATGGGGGGATGGAGCAGCGCCAGCCCCACCATGCTGACCAGCGGACGGCGCGCCGACATCGCCTGGCACGACGACAGCGACACGCTCTATGTGCTCAACTTCGGCCCCAGCGAAACGAAACCCCGGCTCTACCAGATGAGCTACGACGATCAGGCGCAAACGTTCTCGATCCAGTCGAACGTTCAGTTGGCCGGCTCCGGCGGCAAGCTCGCGGGCGCCGAATGGGAGCGGAATACCGAAATGTCCCTCGGAGTGGATCAGAACGGCATACCCGTCATCGCCATGATCGGCCCCTCGGCCTCGGGTGGCAGCTCGGGACTGAAGCTGGCCTACCCAACCTCCTCCAGCCTGGCCAATTGGGCAACGGTGACCATCGACAGTGGTCCCAGCACCGGCACCGGCAGCAACGGCGACAACAAGGTCGATTTCGTCGCCTTCCAGATCGACGGTGTCGACTACGTCGGCCTGGTTTATGGCGATATCTCGACGGGGCACTGGAAGCTTGCCTATCAGGCGACGCCCTCCTCGCCCTCCGGCTATGCCAGTGGCTGGGCGATCGAGACGATCACCGACTCCATCACGCTCGACAATCACCTCGCCGTGCTGTGGGACGGCAACAGCATCATCATGACCGTCAAGGACGACAAGAATGCCATCTGGGCGATAAAGGGCATGCCGGGCGATTGGGATAGCCCCGTGCTGGTTCATGCCGCCACCCACAACGGAAGCCGCCCGACACTGGCTTTCGACGAGGACAATCAACAGATCTTCGTGTTCTACCAGGAGAATACCAACCGTCCCTATGGCGATATCTATTTCAAGTCTTCTTCCACCGCTGAACTGAGCTTCGATGCCTTGGCCTCTGGCACGAAAATCATGACCAGCACCCAAGCGGGAGAGAACATGAGCGATCCGCAAACACCGGTACACGCCGTAGGCGCTGCCACCGACGGCATGTTTTATCTCTTTGCACGCAATCAAGAAACACAGGAGATCTGGTACAACGACATCCAGCTCAACGACGACACCTTCATCGCCTGATATCGGTTCGCCAGGGCAGGAGTTCACTCCTCCCGCACCGCCCTGGCGAACATGTCGGCAAGGGGCTTGAGCAAATAGCTGGCGAAGGTACGCTCGCCGGTACGGATCATGACCTCCGCCGGCATTCCCGCCAGCAGTTGCATGTGCCCGTTCATGGTCTCTTGCCCCTCGTTGGAGACCCGCAAGCGTACGCGATAGAAGCGTGCGCCGGTCGCCTCGTCGAATTGGCTGTCGGCACTGACATAAACCACCTCGGCCGGGCTCGTATGAGTGCGACGCTGATTGAAGGCAGTGAAGCGAATCTCCGCAGGCTGGCCAGGATAGAGATGGTCGACATCGCGACCCGCAACGCGCGCCTCGATCAGGAAACCATCGCCCAGTGGCACCAGATCCAGCAGCGAATCGCCGGGGCGCACCACGTCACCGACCGAGTGCACCCGGCGGTCCACCACGGTACCGCTCACCGGCGCCTTGATGACGGTACGCAGCACCTGGTCCGACAGCGACGTGACGCGCTCCTCGGCCTCAGCTACCCGGGCCTGGACATCCCGCAACTGCTCGCCGACATCCTTGTGGAACTCCTGCAGGCGGATCTCCCGCAGCATGCGATTCTCGCTCAGCTGCGAGCCCAGCCTGCCGATCTCGGCCCGCCGACCGGCGATCTCGCCTTCGAGCTGCAGCAGGTCCCGCTCGACCTCGCGCAGGCGCAGGTTGTTGACGAGCCCCTTGGCAAAGAGCCCGCGCAGATCGTTCTCCTCGGCCCGCAGCGAGGCCAGGTGGCGCTCTCCCAGGCGCACCGTCTCCTCCAACCCCTCGATCTGGCGCCGCAACTGCACCATCTGTTCATCCAGTGCCTCCAGGGTGCCATGCTGAGATTGACGCCTGGCGACGAACAGAGCCTGCTGCAGCGCCAACACTTCCTGAACTCGTGGCAAGTCGCTCTCCGTCAGCTCGCTGGGCATCACCAGCGTATCGCTGCCGCTCTGCTCGGCGATCAAGCGCAGCTCCGCCGCGCGATGAACGAGATACTGGGTGCGCGCTATCTGCAGCTGACTGCGCGCCTGCGTGTCATCGATGACTACCAGCGGCTGGTTGGCCATGACCCGGTCACCGTCCGCAACGAGTATCTCGCGCACAATACCGCCCTCCAGGTGCTGTACCGTGCGCCGGAACGACTCCGCTGCCACGTGTCCCGGTGCCACCACCGAGACGGAGAGTTCAGCGGTGAAGGCCCAACCGGCAAAACCTCCCAAGCCCAGCAGCAAAATCAGCAGACCGAAACGATGATAGCGGTGCTCATCGAGAGGAACGTTCGCCTCGGTTGGTACCGCGCCCCTGTCCAACGGCATCTCATGCGCGCTGTTCATTGTCGCCCCTCCCTCCGGCTAGCCCCGTCATCGCTGCCATATGGGTGCGAGCCGTTGCGGTGGCGGGCACGGGCTTGACGGTCAGGCGCGCCATTACCTCGTCGCGCGCGCCGAAGAGTTGTACCTCCCCGTCGCGCAGCAGCAACAGCCGGTCCATGTCCTTCAGTACGCTGATGCGGTGGCTGATCACGCATAGCGTGACGCCCTCCCGCTTGAGTGCCGCCATGGCTGCGGCCAGCGCCTGCTCGCCGCGATCGTCGAGATTGGCGTTGGGCTCGTCGAGCAATACCAGTACCGGGTCGCCATAGAGGGCACGCGCCAGGCCGAGGCGCTGACGTTGGCCACCGGAGAGTCCACTGCCGGAGGCGATCACGGTGTCGTAGCCATCGCCAAGGGAAAGAATCATCTCGTGCACGCCGGCCTTGCGCGCCGCCGTCACCACCCGGGATGAGTCGAGGTCGCCGAAACGGGCGATGTTTTCGGCAATGGTACCGTCGAACAGTTCGATGTCCTGGGGCAGGTAGCCGATGAATGGTCCCAGCGCGTCGCGACTCCAACTTGTGATATCGGCGCCATCGAGACGTACCGTGCCGCTCAGCACAGGCCAGATGCCCAGCATGACCCGAGCCAGGGATGACTTACCGGCCGCACTCGGCCCGATGATGCCCAAGTGCTCGCCGGATGCCAGTTCGAACTGGATGCTCCGCAGCACCGGGATTCGGCCACCTGGCACGGTTGCCGTCACGCCTTCGAGTCGTAGCTCTCCCTTCGGCTTCGGCAAGGGCATGCGCTCGGACTCTACCGGCACCTGGAGAAGCAGCTCCTCGAGACGACGATAAGCGCTGCGCGCAGCAATGCATCCTTTCCAGGTGCCGATCATGCGATCAATAGGCGCCAGCGCCCGCCCCATGACGATGGAGCCGGCGATCATCGTGCCCGGGGTCAGCTCGGCCCGCAGCACCAGCCAGGCCCCAAGCCCGAGGATCAGCGACTGCGCCAGCAATCGCAGCACCCGGGCGGCAGTGGCCAACGTCTCGCCGCGATCGCTGGCGCGCGACTGCCCGGCCAGGCAACGCCTATGGCTCTGCGACCAGCGGGCCAGGATGTCAGGCAGCATGCCCATGGCATGCAGCGCTTCGGCATTGCGCAGGTTGGCATCGACGAGCTCGTTGGTATGGATCTGTTCGGCAGCGGCTTCGCTCAATAACGGCTGGGTGATCTTCTCGCCGACAACCGTCAGCACCAGCAGCAGCAAGCCGGCCAGGGTGGCGAACAGCCCCAGCCAAGGATGGAAGAGAAACAGCACTGCCAAGTAGACCGGCACCCAGGGCGCATCGAAGAACACCAGCAAGCCATTGCCGGCCAGGAACTGACGCAGCGTGGCCAGGTCGCTCAGCGGCTGAGCCGACTGCCGACTCCCCGTGATCAGGCTGCGCTGAAACATGGCCTGGTAGAGCCTCGTGCCGAGCCGCAGGTCGAGGCGATTGCCGATACGCACCAGCATGCGATAGCGCACCAGCTCGAGCAGCCCCATGATGGCGAACAGGAAAATCACCACCAGGGTGAGCATCAACAGGGTTTCACCGCTCAGGGTCGTCAGTACCCGATCATAGACCTGCAACATGTAGATGGCGGGTACCAGCATCAGCAAATTGACGAACAGGCTGAAGAGCCCCACCGAGGCAAAGGAATCCCGGCAGGCATGCAGTGCATGCCGAAGTTCCGAGGCTTCCCTTTTCTCGACCATGACAGGTCACCTGCCGGGCAGACGCGAGCGCGCGATACGCTTACAGAAGAATACAGGTTATCTCATTCACGGTAGCACGCGGTGGGATAGAAGGTTGATGAGGCGTAGAAAAATGGTCGATACGAGTGAGTCTCGCCATACTGGGCAGCGCCTTGCAGGCACTGCTCCCAAACAAAATTGTTGCACAAATTTACTTTTGGGTAACAATTTGAATTGAGCCTGTCGCCCGCAGGGAGCTTACTCCTCTACAGACGCTGCGCTTAGCGCCATCAGTACCGCCAAACCTGCAGCGATGCAGGGACGGAAAGCCACGGGTCTCGTCCTCACGAGACAGCCGGGCCGCCTGAATCAGGCGCCTTGATATAACCAGAAGAAACACAAGGCGGCGAAACAGGCAGCGAGCCCGGCTTGGCCAATGCCTGTTCCAGCTCGAACCAAGATCAGGCATTGAGGGTTCGTACGATGATATCCTTCTTCCAGTACCTCGGTGACACCAATCTGGATAGCCAGAACGTCTTTTCCAAGGAGTACACGGCGTGGCTCAGCAGCGTCGTACTCGGTGACCCAGGCGTCACGGCCTGGCTCGAGACCCAGCTCGAAGGCGATCAGCTCGATGCCTTCCGGGAAGGCAACTACAAGGTAGAACTCAACCAGAACAGCATCGATGGCGCGCCCTACCTGACCTTCGGCGATAGCAGCAGCTTCGAGCTGACAGAGCTTTTCAGCGGCGAGAAAGATTCCTTCGAGTGGACCAAGGGAAAGATCACACACGAACGCTGGTTCTTCGATAGCTATTCCGTCCCTGGCGGCGAGGTCGAGAATCGGGCGCCAACCGATATTCGCCTCGATATCGACCTTGAGTTTGCCCAGAGCCTGAATGGATCAGGGAACGCCACTACTGGCGGCCAGACCCCCTCAGGAGTGGTTCTTGGCACACTATCAGCAATTGATCCCGATGAGGGTGATACCCACACCTTCGAAATCGTCGCTGGTGATGGCCGTTTCGAGATCGTAAACGGAAATCAGCTGAAACTTAAGGAAGGTGAAGTTATCAAGGAGGGGGACGGAACCTTTACGATAACGATCGAAGCCAAGGACGAGGGTGGCCTGACTTACTACGAAGTTTTCACTTTTAAAGCCGGAGCATTAGGCAATACCGCTGATACAATCCCGGGAACCGAGGCCTCTGGAGATGGTACGCTGGAAAATCCCGTGGTAGGTGACGATATCATCTTCGGCTTCCGAGGCACGGATACTCTCAATAGTGATGACTCCAGTGGCGACGTTATTCTGTTCGGTGGCCATCACAACGACACCTTGTATGGTGGAGAAGGCAACGACCAGCTGTTTGGCGGCAACGGCGGCGATACCCTCATTGGCGGCCAGGGAGACGATATTCTCTGGGGCGGTGAGGGCGCCGACACCTTCAAGTGGATGCTGGGCGATCAGGGCAGCGTGGACACCCCCGCCGTCGACAGGATCATGGACTTCAGCAAGACGGAAGGTGACAAGATCGACCTCAAGGACCTGCTCGGCGGCGATGCCGAACTGCTCTTTACCGAAGAGGACGGCAAGGCCGAACTGCATATCGAGACCCAGGGCAGCGGCGTCGATCAGAAGATCATTTTCGACAATGCTTCCCTCGCCGAGCTGCAGCTGGCCTTCGAAGCCACCGACGCGGCCGATCTGGTGACCAAGATGCTCGATAGTGGCAACCTGATCATCGAGTGATCCAGCGACGCCTGTACCACCCGGCCGCTGCCAAGCTGCGCCAACGCAATGCCCCGCGCCACAGGCGTGGGGCATTGCTGTCACAAGGAAGTGAAAAAGCGCTCAGCGATAAACCGGGAAACGCGCGCAGACGCTCTCCACCTTGTCCTTCACCTCGGCTTCGATGGCGGCAGTGTCCTCGCCCTTGGCCATGGTGTCGAGGATGTCGCAGATCCAGCCGGCCAGCTCACGGCACTCATTCTCGCCGAAGCCACGCGTGGTCACGGCGGGAGTACCGATGCGCAGGCCAGAGGTCACGAACGGGCTCTGCGGGTCGCCGGGCACGGCATTCTTGTTGACGGTGATGTGGGCGCGGCCCAGGGCGGCGTCTGCATCCTTGCCGGTCAGCCCCTGCTTGATCAGCGAGAGCAGGAACAGATGGTCCTCGGTGCCTCCGGAGACCACGTCATAGCCGCGCTCGATGAACACCCCGGCCATGGTCTGGGCGTTCTTCACCACCTGCTGCTGGTAGGCCTTGAACTCGGGCGCCATGGCTTCCTTGAAGCACACCGCCTTGGCGGCGATGACGTGCTCCAGCGGGCCGCCCTGGCCACCCGGGAAGACGGCGGACTGCAGCTTCTTCTCGATCTCGGCGTCGCCCTCGGAGGAGAGGATCAGGCCACCGCGCGGACCGCGCAGGGTCTTGTGCGTCGTGGTGGTCACCACGTGAGCATGGGGCAGCGGGCTCGGGTAGATCCCGGCGGCGACCAGACCGGCGATGTGTGCCATGTCGACCAGCAGATAGGCGCCAACTTCGTCGGCGATCTCGCGGAACTTGGCCCAGTCGATGATCTGGGAGTAGGCGGAGAAGCCGGCGATGATCATCTTCGGCTGGTGCTCACGGGCCAGCCTCGCCACTTCCTCGTAGTCGATGCGGCCGCTGTTGTCGATGCCGTACTGTACGGCGTTGTAGTGCTTGCCAGAGAAGTTCGGCTTGGCGCCGTGGGTCAGGTGCCCACCCGCATCGAGGCTCATGCCCAGCACCGTGTCGCCCGGCTTGACCAGCGCCTGGAACACGGCACTGTTGGCCTGGGAACCGGAGTGCGGCTGGACGTTGGCATAGCTGGCGCCGAACAGCTGCTTGGCGTAGTCGATGGCCAGCTGTTCGACGATGTCGACGTACTCGCAGCCACCGTAGTAACGCTTGCCGGGGTAGCCTTCCGCGTACTTGTTGGTCAGCTGGCTGCCCTGGGCCTCGAGAACGCGGGGGCTGGCATAGTTCTCGGAAGCGATCAGCTCGATGTGCGCTTCCTGGCGAGCGACCTCTTTTTGCATCGCATCGAACAGGGCGTCATCGAAACCGGCAATCGTCATGTCACGGCTGAACATTGGCGGGGAACCTCGCATACGGGGAAAGTCAGGATGCGCCATGATACCCCAGCCCATGACGGCTTTCACATGAAAGGCCGTCATGAACGGGTGCAGAATTTCTCATGCAGGGTTTAGTCGGCTTGGCGAAGCCCTGACGTGCCTGCTCGATGTATTGCGCTTCGGTGATGCCCTCTCTGGCCACTTCGAGGGACACGAACCGTAACAGTCTACCTCGACTTGCGACATTCGGCCCTTTCGGGAGGAGAGAAACCGTAGGAACGAGACGAACCGCAATCGCTCATCGATGGCAGCGGTACCCAGCTTCGGCTACTCTCCTAAAGGAAGAAGAGAACCATTGGGAAAAATAACCTTGCAAAAACAAACAGAAGCCTGGCTTGAAGGAAATCGCCATGCCTCAGGTCGTTGCCGTCATTCTGACATATAACCGCAAGGAACTATTGCAGCGCACTCTGAATGCCGTCTACGCACAGACACGGCCTTGCGACAGGGTAATCGTCGTCGACAATGCCAGTCATGACGGTACCCGGCAATTCTTGCTGGCAGCCGATTATCCCAATCTCGAAGTCTATGTATTGTCTGAAAATATAGGTGCCTCGGGAGGTTTCAATACCGGATTCCGTCTGGCTTACCAGAGTGGTGCCGATTTCATCTGGATGATGGACGATGACATCATCGCGGAACCGGATGCACTGCAGCACCTGCTGGCGGCCGATGAGCTGCTGGAACGCCAAGGTACCGAGCATGCTTTTTTGATTTCAACGGCTTATACGGAAAACGGGTTCATCACCAACACTCCTGGCTTGAGCAGTTTGCCGAACCAGATCGGTTATCGCAACTGGCCAGCATGGGTCGCACATGGCATGGCACCGGTGCAGCGCGCAACCTTCGTCTCGATCCTCGTACCTCGCTCCATCCTGGCCGAGCATGGATTGCCCATCGCCTCGATGTTCATCTGGGGAGAGGATACGGAGTTTACGCTGAGAATCACTCGGGACAAGCCAGGATTCATCGTTGGGGCAAGCAAGGTGGTACATCTGCGGCAGGAGAGCGGACCGATCAGCATATTGACCGAGCACAATCCTGTTCGCTTGAAGTTTCATCGCCATCGCATCCGCAATGACATCTTCATTGCGAGAAAATATAAATCCTTCGGTGCTGCGTTACTCGAAGCATACAAGAATGCCGCTCTGCTGTTCTCCTTCTTGTGTAAAGCAAGATTCGACAAGGCAAGAATCATATTTTACGGGTTGATCGAAAGCTTGTGGTTCTTTCCCGATATCGAAGCGGTGAATGCCCCTTTCACGATGAAAGTCTCTATCAAGAAGCTCAGACACCTAGCGACTTCAGACATCGAGATCGTCCCAGGCAGCGACCTTGGCATGCGAGAAACAGCCGACCGTGCAATCGCGCCAGCCAGCCCCCCTGTGCCTCCTCCGTTTCATCGTTGAACAACACTCCCACAGCCACTCGACATGATACAGGCACCCCGAAGCCCGCTCCGTTGTCGCTTTCTGTTGCAGCTCAATAGAGAGGCGCCCTTCGATCGTCGATCAAGGGCCAGGCTGAGTCTTTCTCGGACAGTACCGTTACGGGAAGGGGCCACTCGACTCCCAGTCGGACGTCGCTGTATCTCAGCCCTCGTTCGGCCTGTGGATGATAGGGAGTCGATACCAGATAGCAGACCTCCACATCGTCGCTCAAGGTCTGAAATGCATGAGCAAACCCAGGCGGCACATAGAGCTGGTAGCGGTTGGCATCGGTAAGCTCGAACGCTTGATGTTGCAGATAGGAGGGCGACGCTTCGCGAAGGTCGACGATGACATCGAGGATCGCCCCCCGGATACAACGTACCAGCTTCGCCTCGCCATGGGGTCGTACTTGATAATGAAAGCCTCTCAAGGTGCCCCGTCGAACAGAGAAGGACGTATTCTGCTGTACGTACTCACTAATCAGCCCTCTCTTGGCAAATTCCGATCGACACATGGTTCGAGCAAAAAAACCGCGCTGGTCGCCATACGGCTCCAGCTCGATCGTCCAGGCATCGTCCAGTTTCGTTCGATGAAAAATCATCCCCTTCCCTCCGGCACCGGCGACAGTTCATGCAAACGTACGCTCCTGCTCGGCATACAAGCGGTCAACGAGACGTCCAGTAGGAATATCCACATCGTCGAAGGTTAGCGCCACATCCTTCGCCACCGGCTTGGTCAAGCGACAACCGATAGCGAGCCCAATCGGCAATAAGTTGTCCCGACGTATGACATCCATGTTCTCGGCGACACCGTAAGTCTCGTAGCCGCCGAGCTCTTCGATCGTCTCGCCTGTCGATAGCGCCTTCTTGGCCACAGCGATCACGCCGACTCTCGGGCCGCCCCGTGGCGTCAATACTGGATCGTTGAAGAGAACGGCTCGAGCCGCGGAGGTGGGAACTTCAAAGTGGCAGAGGTGATAAGGCGTATAAAAACAGTAGTACGGCCCCTGCCCCATCTTGTAAAGCTCCAGGTAATGTTTCTGTCGGGGGTGCTCGAGGGTGCCGAGAACGAAGACTCCCGGCCCCGGCCGTGCACCCACGACATAATCCACCAGCCCCGGAGCCGATGGATCCAGGTAGGGCTCGAAGGCCGCCATTGCCTGTTCTATCGGCACCAGTGGAGCATTGGGGTTGCCCTTGGAAAAGTCGGGGCCAAGCATGCCACGGCGAAACACCTGCATGCCGGTTCCATTGGCGACGATCGCCTGCTCAAAGGAAATCTTCGTACCATCGGCGAAAGAAGCCACCATGGCGGGCTTCTGTCCCCAGCGTCTCGCAAAGCTCTCCTGTGTCGCCGGGTTGCGGTAGGGATCGTGAAGCCCCTTGATGTTGCCGCAGAGGACCGGCTTTATCCCCAGGCCCACCACGAATCGATACAGGTTCATCTGCACACCGGGCTGGTCACCATCAGCGAAGGTGTACACGACACCTCTCTTATTGGCCTTCGCCTTCAGAATGGGGCCAATAGTGCCATCCAGCTCGGCATTCATCTGGACGACATGCTTACCGCTTTCCAGCGCGGCCAGCACGGCATGCGCCGCGAATTCCACCGAGCCTGTCACTTCAATGATCACGTCCAGCCCCTCGGCACGGGCAAGCGCAACCGCGTCCTCGGTGACGGCCGGCTGGCCAGCCGCGATTGCCGTTTCCAGTGCTTCTTGCGTATCGCAATGGACCGGCGCGAGGCCAGCCTGGCCATAGACCTCTGCAGCCGCCTCAACACGACGGTTGGCAATCGCACTCAGGCGCATTCCAGGGGTCGCGGTCATGATCTGCAGACCTATTCCGCTGGCCTGGAATCCTGCGCCGACCATACCGATGCGAATGGGGTTGCCTGCGGCCTGGCGCTCGGCGAGAGCGGTATCGACGATGATCATCAATCTTTCCAGACTTTCCAGGGAGCCTCATCAGCCCAGGCCTCTTCCAGTACCATCTTGTCCCGCAGTGAATCCATGCTTTGCCAGTAGCCCTCATGGTGGAAATACCCCAGCTTGCCGTTCGCCACCATCCGTTTCATGGGCTCCTCCTCCCAGACGGTCTGGTAGTGATCGATCATTTCGAACACCATCGGATCGCAGACGAAGAAACCGCCATTGATCAGGCCACCATCCGCGGGTCCCTTTTCGCGAAATCCCTGAACACAGCTCAACCCTTCGTCCAATCGCAGCGCCCCATAGCGGCCAGGCTGGGTGACGGCAGTGAGGGTGCACCAGTAATCGGAAGCAAGGTGAGCCTCGACCAGCGCCGGGATGTCGACATCGCTGACCCCATCGCCGTAGGTCAAACAGAAGGGACCGTCCGACAGCAGGAACCTGGCCTTCTTGAGCCTGCCTCCTGTCATGGTCTCGATGCCGGTGTCGAGCACGGTGACGTTCCAGTCTTCATTCGCGCTCCGCACCCAATCGATGTCTCCCGTCTTGAGATTGATGGTGTAGTCGGAAGCCCGCCCCCGATAGTTAAGAAAATAGTCGCGCAGGCATTCGACCTTGTAGCCTCCCAGAACGACGAAATCCCTGAAACCATAGTGAGCATATATCTTCATGATGTGCCATATGATGGGCCGACCTCCCACCTCCACCATGGGCTTGGGCCGAATAGCCGTTTCTTCACTCAATCGTGTTCCGAACCCACCTGCAAAGATTGCGACCTTCATGATGTGATCTCCTTAGGACCAAGCCCTCCCGAAAAGCTGCTTGCTCTTCGAGCGGACAGCCAGTGAAGGTTTTCCGATAAGCGCCCCTGTTGGACATGCGCTTGTAGTACATGCAGTCGCACTAGCGATGATGTCCTGAAATTCGTATCGGAAAAGCCCATACGCTTGAGCCCATCGATCAAGCCTTTGATCGATTGAGACAGCGTCGTTTTCGGCTGATGCTCGGGCGCCAGCCTCGAAAAAAGGCCGAAATCCACCCGATAGGAGCGACTATCTACTGGCGCATCGGTATTGATGCTGACCGTGGTCCCCGGAATTGCGTCAGCAACGGCTGACGCCAGATCTCTCACTTGATGATTACGTTCGTTCGCTCCTGTATTGACGCACAACTGCCGCCCTCCGTTGTCGGCCTTGCGCTGTATTGCCCAGTCGATCGCCCTGGCCATGTCCGTGACATCAATCAGCGGACGCCACGGCGACCCATCGCTGAGTACTGTGATGCGGCCCTGACTGAGCGCGCAGGCGACAAAATCGTTGAGAACCAGATCCAGACGTAATCGCTCGGACATGCCACAGGCAGTAGCGAAGCGCAGGCTGGTAATGACCATGTCGCCATCGATGGTAGCAAGGGCCTTTTCGGCCCCGATTTTCGACTTGGCATAGACTGTAATAGGTGCAAGAGCATCGCTTTCACGGCGTGGAGGCCCCGAAGCAATGCCATAGATACTACAACTGGAAGCGAAAACGAAATTTCTCACTCCTGCCCGCTGTGCGGCTCGGGCTATGGAGAAAGTAGCATGCTGATTGATGTCTATCGTAACCGCTGAAAAGCGGTTACCCATTGGATCGTTGGAAACCGCCGCCAGCTGTACCACGGCGGTGTAGCCTTTGAGCATTTCAACCGAAATGGAGCGGGCATCGCCAAAGAACTGTTGTTCGAGTTGACTCTCTGGTAGTCTCCCCGCCCCCGTCAGACAATGCGCGAAATAGGCGTTGTCATACCCATGCAGTACTGCCGAAGGATAAAGCACGGCCAATTCGCGCACGACTACGGAGCCAACGTAGCCCATGTTGCCAACGATCAGTATTTTCATAATCCTTTACGGCATATGAAGGCCGAGCACTCAGGCTCTCTTCATAGCCCTCCTTCACCGCTGCTATTGCAAATTATCTTGCTCCATATCTTTCCATGGTATTCCACCAACTAATTTTGTTATTACATGGCTTACGCACAGCGGCGAGCACCGTCAAGAAACGGAGCGAAAAACAGAATAAATACTGCCGTTTTTCACTCCATTGTCATGATGAATATCGTCCCATTCCCGCTCTTTTACATTACGTTTCTCCTAGCAACCCCAGGCTCGCCGCCGGCGCCTGCCGCCGCAATCCGCGCGACAGTGCATGACCGATGGCGCCAATCAGCAATGCCCCTCCCAAAGGGAGTACCACCCACAGCCACGGATGCAGCCGCGGCGCCAAGTCGAGCCAGGCGACATAGATGCCGGCTGTGGCCAGCTCGGCCAGCAGCGCGCCCATCAGGCCGCTGGCCAAGCCCAGGATGGCGAACTCGGCCCCCTGCACGCGGGAAATGAGCCGTCCCCCGGCGCCGAACACGCGCAGCAAGCCACTCTCGTGTGCGCGAGCCGGGCGGCTCGCGGTCAGCGCTGCGTAGAGCACGCTCACGCCGGCCAGCAGCACGAAGGCCAGCACCAGCTCCACCGCTCTCGTGACTTGAGTCACCACGTCGCGTACCTGGGCCAGAATGGCATCGATGTTGAGCAGCGATACGCCCGGGAAGCCCTGTACCAGTTGGCGCAGTGTCTCGCCCTGCCCCGCCTCGAGGTGGAAAGCGGTGATGAAACTGTGGCCGAAGCGCTCCAGCACCCCGGGCGGGAAGATGACGAAGAAGTTGGGACGGAAGCTGTCCCAGTCCAGGTTGCGCAGACTCGCCACCTCCCCGACGATCTCCTCGCCACCGATGGTGAACGTCATCCGGTCGCCGAGCGCCAGCCCCAGGCGTTCGGCCAGGCCGTCCTCGAGCGAGATCGGCACCGTGGTCTGCTGGGGCTCGGCTTCCACTGCCCCGAGCCAGCCTGCCCCTGCCTGTACGCTCTCCAGATCATCGAACCAGCGGCCAGCCACTACCCGGTTGCCCTCCGGCAGCTCGGCCTGCCAGGTGAGGTTGAGTTCACGGCGCAGCGAGCCGTCGCCGCGCGACTCCACCGGCACCGCTTCGCGTGCCGGTTCGCCGTTGATCGCGGTAAGACGTCCACGCACCATGGGATAGAGCGCCGTGCGGTCGTCGGCATTGGCATCGAGGGCGTCGATGAACGCCTCGCGCTCGCCGGGCTGGATGTTGATGGCAAAGTAATTGGGCGTGTCCTCGGGGAGCTGGGCCTGCCAGGTGGTGAGCAGATCCCGCGCACCAGGGCAATCATCGCCATGGCGAAGAAGGTCACCGCAAAGGCGAGCAGTTGCCCCAGGCTGGCGCTACGGCGCCTGGCCAGCTGGCGTCCCCCCAGGCGCACGGCCTGGGATAGCTCGCCACTGTTGCGCCCCTGCGGCAGGCGAGCCGCGAGACGCAGCACCAGGGCGAGCAGCAACGCACCCAGGCCCCACAGTACTACCAGCATGAGCAGGCCACCCAACAGCAACGAGGCCGCTAGGCCGAAGTCGCCGGAATAGAGCCACAACAGACCACCGAAGACCAGACTGGCCACCAGCACGACCAGCCAAGCCGCAGCAGGAAGCGGATCGAGTTCGCGGCGCAGCACCTTGAGCGCACTGACGCGCTTGAGCCGCAGCAGTGTCGGCCCGGCGAAGCCGACCAGCACCGCCAGCGCCGTCAACACACCGAGCCACAGCGGCAGCCAACCCGGCGGCGGCAGAGTAAGCGGCAGGAAAGTGGTCAGCAAAGCCAGCAACGCGGCCTGCCCGGCCAGGCCCAGCAACGCTCCCAGGAACGATGCCGCCAGAGCCAGCCACAGCAATTGCAGTGCAAACAGCCAGGTCAGGTCGCGCTGGGTGGCACCGAAACAGCGCAGCAGCGCCGCGGTATCGAGATGTCGTTCGACGTAACGCCGCGTCGCCATCGCCACCGCCACGCCAGCCAGCAGCACGGCGGCGAGACCGGCCAGACTCAGATATTTCTCAGCCCGCTCCAGGGCATTGCCGAGCCCCGGGCGGTCGCGGCGCACGTCACGCACCTCGACCCCATCGCGGCGCAGCCGCTCGAGCAGCGGAGCCAGCTGTTCCAGCGCCTGGGGCGGACCGGCGGCGAGCAGCTCGAACTCCACCCGTGCGCCGGGCTGCACCAGATTGGTGGCGTCGAGGTCATCGACATGCACCATCAGGCGTGGATTGAAATTACCGAAGCCGGCGGACTGATCCGGCTCGCGCTCGACCAGGCCAGTCACCGTCAGTTCGCCCTCGCCCACCTGGATGCGATCGCCAAGCTCGGCCTCAAGCAGCAGCGCCAGGCGCGGCGCCAGCCAGGCCTCGCCGGGGGCGGGTCCGTGGTCCACGGTTTCGATGCCTGCGCCACGGTCGACGTAGACCTGACCGTAATGAGGGTAGGCGCTGTCGACCGCCTTCAGGCTTGCCGGCTGAAAGGCCTCGCCCAGGCTGACCATGGTCACCATGTCGACTTGGTCGCTCAGCGTCATCCCGGCCTCTTCCAGCGTACGACGCAGCTCGTCGCCGAAGGGCCGGCCCTGCTCCAGCACCAGGTCGCCCCCCAGCAGTTGACCGGCCTGGCGGGTCAGGCCGCGGTCCAGGCGGTCGAGGAAGAAACCGATCATAGTGGAAGCCGCCACTGCCAGGGCCAAGGCAACGAACAGCGCACGAACGTCGCTGGCACGTAGGTCACGCAGGAGCCCACGGGCGGAAAGCCGTAGCAGGTTGGTACCGGTTGAGCGGTTCGACGTCCGGCTCATGCGCCCACCTCGTCGCGCACGAGTTCGACCAGCCGCCCCTCCTCCAGACGCAGGCAGCGGTCGCAGCGCGCCGCCAGGGCGTGATCGTGGGTCACCAGTACCAGGGTGGTCCCAGCCTCGCGGTTGAGCTGGAACAGCAGCTCAATGATGCGCCCCCCGGTTGCCTGGTCCAGGTTGCCGGTGGGCTCGTCGGCAAAGACCAGCTCGGCGCCGGTGACAAAGGCCCGCGCCAACGCAACGCGCTGCTGTTCGCCGCCGGAAAGCTGCTTGGGCAGGTGATCCAGGCGTTCACCGAGCCCTACCCGGGTCAGCCAGTCGCGTGCCCGCGCCGAGGCATCGGGCAGCGGCGAAAGCTCGAGGGGAAGCAGCACATTCTCCAGCGCCGTGAGGGTCGGCAGCAGTTGGAAGTTCTGGAACACGAAACCGACCCGACCGGCACGCAGCCGGGCGCGACCGTCCTCGTCGAGCTTGCCCAATGTCTCGCCAAACAGCTCGAGCTCACCGCCACTCGGCTCATCGAGCCCCGCCAGCAATCCGAGCAGGGTCGACTTGCCCGCCCCGCTCTGCCCGAGGATCGCCACGCTCTCGCCGGGGAACACTTCTAGCGTCAAGCCACTCAGAATGGTGAGCCGCCGCTCTCCGCTCACGACCTGCTTGCTCAGTTGCCGAGCATGTAGAATCGGTCTGGCATCACGCCTGGAGCCGGAAGTCGTGGCGGGCGCTACAGCATCTCGAATCGAGGAGTCGGACATGGTGAAAGGTTTCCCCATTGGTGTGATCGGTATGTGTCGAGCCTGGCCAATCCGGTGGCGTGCACGCTTCCCTGGCTCGACAGGCGCCATGCTGCTCGCCATGATGCTGGCGGCCTCGGCGGCCATGGCTGCCGAGAGGCCGGTAGTGCTGGTCATGGGCGACAGCCTGAGCACCGCCTATGGCATCGAACAGGAAACAGGCTGGGTCAGCCTGCTGGAAGAGCGGCTCGACGGACACGCACGGGTGGTCAATGCCAGCATCAGCGGCGAAACGAGCAGCGGTGGCGCCAGCCGGCTCCCCGAGCTACTCGGACAGCACGAACCGGACATCGTTCTGCTCGAACTGGGCGGCAATGACGGCCTGCGCGGCCTGCCACCCAGCCAGCTCGAAGCCAACCTGGCCGGCATGATCGAGGCCAGCCAGACCACTGGTGCCGAAGTCCTGCTGCTCGGTATCGACATTCCGCCCAACTACGGGCCGGCTTATCGCCGCGCCTTCACCGATGTGTTCATCCGCCTGGCCGATAATTACGATACACCGCTGGTGCCCTTCCTGCTCGAAGGGATAGCACTCGAGGAAGGCATGATGCAGGACGACGGCATTCATCCCACCAGCGAGGCACAGTCGATCATTCTTGACAACGTATGGCCGGAACTGGCGCCGCTGCTGAAAGGCAACGGCGTGGAGCTGGCCGAAGCCGCACAGGAGTGACTCTGGCCAATGGTCCATTTACGGTCTATATTTTGACTACTGGTAATTTATCAGGAGTACCCTCATGCGCACCGAGACCATAAGCTACCTCAAGCAAAATGCGGCCACACTCAACGTCGAGGAGCCCTTGGTCATCACTCAAAAGGGCAAGCCCACCTACGTGGTGGAGTCCTATGCCGCCCACGAGCGTCGCGAGCAGGCCATCGCCTTGCTCAAGCTGCTGAGCCTGGGCGAGAAGAGCCGTGAACAAGGCAAGACCATGAGCGCCGAGGAGTTCATGACTCGACTCGAGGCCAGACACGAGGCACGTCGTGGCGAATCATCGTGACCACGCCACACCGAGTGGTCTTCGAAACTACGGCTGAGCTCTCCCTGGAATCCTGCGAAAACTTCCTGCTGGACCAGCTCGAACTCTCGCTGCCCCGTGTCGAGAAGATCTCACATGATCTCGTCACGACCAGTCTCGAGCGGCTCACGACTCAACCCCATATCTATCCTGTCTGCCGACTGGCCCTGGAGCTGGGCATCAGCCACTACCGTGAGCTACTCATCGATGGCTATCGTGTCATCTACCGCGTCTGGGGCGAGCCACCGCAGATCTCGATCTACCTCTTCGCCCATCAGCGCCAGGACTTCAAGCAACTCCTCTTCGAGTATCAGCTACTCTCCTGAGCCACCGCCGGCGCCTTCTGCCACTGCTGCAGGCCGAGCCCGCCGAGGATCAGCACCAGCCCGACCAGGGTGGAGACGAGGATCGGCTCGCCTACCACCAGGTAAAGCAGCAGCAGCGACACTGGCGGCGACAGGAAGATCAGGTTCGAGACCTTGGCCGTGCGCGACACCCGATGCATGGCCATCTGCCACAGCACGAAGGCGATGCCCATCTCGAACAGGCCGACATAGACCCCAGCGCCCACGGCCGCCCAGCCGTGCCAGGAAAAGCCGGGGCCAATCAGCATCAGCAACGTGAGCACCGGCAGGCCGACGCTGAAGTTTTGCCACTGGGCCACCAGCGGCGGGCGGGCGTCGCGCACATTGAGCAGCCAGTAGAGCGCCCACAGCAGCGTCGAGCCCAGGGCCAGCCCCACGCCCAGCGGATCGGCAAAGGCCACGTCGAGCACCTGCCCCCGCGTGGCGATCACCCACACGCCCGAGTAGGCGACCAGCCCCGCCAGCACGTCGATGCGCGTGAGCCGTTGCCCCAGGATAGGCACCGCGAGAAAGGCCATGGCCAGCGCCCAGGTGTAGTTGAGCGCCATGGCCTCCTGCCCCGGCAGGCGGTCGTAGGCGCCGAACAGCACCAGATAGTAGGCCACCGGGTTCATCAAGCCAGCCCAGGCCGCGGTGCGCCAGCCATGCCGCAACGCCTCGCCGAGCAGGCCCTGGCGAACCACCATCACCCCCATCAACAGCCACGACACCAGCGACGCCAGCCACATCAGTTCCAGCGGCGACATGTAGGCCAGGGCCACCTTGAAGGCGGTGGCAACGGTCGACCACAGCGCCACTGCCCCCAGGCCGAAAAGCATCGCCTCGCGATCCTGGCGCAAGGTATCCACCCTCGTCGTAATAGCCCTCATCGATCGATATGCCCCAGATCCCGCCCGGGGTCGAGCCGGTCACGCACCCGCTGCTTGAGCTGCTTGCTGTCGGGAAAGCCGCCGTCGCGCTTGCGCTCCCACAACGACTCGTCGTCGTAGAAGATTTCGAAGTAGCCCCCGTGGGAGGGTACCAGCGCCACCTCCTCCAGTTCCTCGCCGAAGGTGGAAAGCAGCTCCTGAGCCAGCCAGGCGCTGCGCAGCAGCCACTGGCATTGGGTACAGTAATGAATGCGGATGCGTGACATGCGGACCACCCTGTCGCAACAATGGAATGGAGATAATAGCAGCCAAGGAGCCTGAATGGCCGAACGCGAGATCAGTCAGTCGCGTCTCTACGAATGGTTGACGGGTGACGACGACAGCCGCATGTGCAAGGACATTCCCGACGCAGCGTGCCGCGAGCAGCCGCACAACTTCTTCCTGCACCTGTTCGCCGCCCTGGGCAACAAGCTGGCCGACGAACTCTCCAGCGCCAGGTTGGTACTGCCCTGGCTGCTCGGAGTCATCGGCGCTCCGCTGTGGATGGTCGGGCTGCTGGTACCGATTCGTGAGTCGGGCGCGCTGCTGCCGCAACTGTTCGTCGCCGGCTTCATCCGCCTCAAGCCGCAGCGCAAATGGGCGTGGGTGGTCGGTGGTGTCATCCAGGCCTTGGCCGCCGCGATTCTCGCCTTGCTCGCCCTGTATGGCCAGGGCAGCCTGGGCGGTGCCCTGGTGCTGGCCACGCTGATCGCCCTGTCGCTGGCCCGAGGGCTCTCCTCCATCGCCACCAAGGACGTGTTGGGCAAGACCATCGCCAAGGGCCGACGCGGCAACCTGATGGGCTGGAGCGGCAGTGTCGCCGGCGCCGTGACCTTGGCCGCCGGCGGCACCCTGATGCTGTTCGAGGATCGCCCTGGCGAGCTGGCCCTCGCGGTTCTGCTGGGAGTCGCCGCCCTGGGCTGGCTGCTCAACGCCGCGTGCGCGGCACGCATCAAGGAGGAGCCCGGCGCGGTGGAGGGCGGTGAGAACGCCTGGAGCAGTATCAAGCTCGGGCTGCGCCTGCTACGTGACGATCGCGATTTCCTGCACTTCAACCTGTCGCGCTCGCTGCTGCTGGCCAGCGCCCTGGCGCTACCTTACGTCGCCCTGCTCGGCCAACAGCAGAGCGGCGCCGAGCTGGGCGGCCTGGGCGTGCTGGTCGTGGTATCGGGTGTTGCGGGCATGCTGGCCAACCCGGTCTGGGGCAAACGCGCCGACGCCTCGAGCCGCAACGTGCTGCGCGACACCGGCTTGGGAGCCGCGACCTGCTGTCTGCTCGGTGCCGGTATCGCCTGGCTGCCGGGCGAGTGGACGCAAACGGTATGGCCCTACGCCATCGTCTATGCTCTGCTTGTCATCGCCCATGCCGGCGTGCGCCTGGGTCGCAAGACCTATCTGGTCGACATGGCGGGGCAGGACCGGCGTGCCCTCTATGTCGCTCTCTCGAACACTCTTACCGGCGGCATGATGTTGCTGGTGGGCGGTGCGACAGGAGTGTTGGCACAGTGGCTGGGCACCGCCTCGCTGCTGGTGGCCCTGGCCTTCATGGCACTGGCCGCCGCCGCCTCGGCCGCGCGCTTGCCGGAAGTCGAGCAATAGGCTCGCAGGCGCTATAGCATAATAAAATTACATGACTGCCTAGACTCAGCCAGGAATGCTTCGAATGAAACGCACCCCATTGATCAGCCCGGAACTGTTGGAGCGCATCGTCAATGCCTCGGAAGACGGCATCGTGGTCGCCGAACAGGAGGGTGACGATAACATCCTCATCTACGTCAACCAGGGCTTCGAGCGGCTCACCGGCTATAGTGCCGACGAGATTCTCTACCAGGATTGCCGCTTCCTGCAGGGAGAGGACCGCGCTCAGCCCGCCCTCGACAAGATCCGCAAGGCCCTCAGCGAGGGGCGCCCGTGTCGTGAGGTACTGCGCAACTACCGCAAGGACGGCACCCTGTTCTGGAACGAGCTGTCGATCACCCCGGTCTTCGATACCGACGACAACCTGACCTATTTCATCGGGATACAGAAGGACGTCACGGAGCGCGTCGAGGCACAAATGGAGCTTGAGCGGCTCAAGGCCGAACACGGCCTCTCCTGATACCTTCGGTCACGCAAAAAAATTTCACGCAGGGCTTGCTCTCGTCGCCTCCCGGATATATATAGCCGTCAGGTGCCAATCATTGGTACCGATGGCGCTTCAGGTCCGTCGCTTCGGACGCGAAGCGAAAGTGCGACACGTCGATCGCCGAGCGGTCGACACCGGGCCATGGGAGGATTTCGCATGAGCCATGAACCCCTTGTCAACGACTCTCACGACGACGATGAATTCCTCGAAGCGGTGAACGACGACGAGTACGTGCGTCCCCGCGCCTCGAGCCGCGCCGACACCCTGCGTGCCCGACGCCGCGTCGAGGCCCTGCTCGAAGAGCGGCGCCTGCAGCGCGCCATCGAGGACGACTGGATGCTCCTCGACGAAGAGGAAGAAGAGGAGTAGTCGACGGCACCTGCCACGAGGCATCCCCGGATGCCTCGTCGAATTCGCCCCAAGCCCCGCCTTGTGGCCCATCCCCGAGACACCAAGCGCTACGGCGCTGGCCTTTGCCCTGTACGGCCACTATCATCGTGGCCACTGAAACCCTCAACCCCAGTGGAATTCCATGGCGCAATACGTCTTCACCATGAATCGGGTGGGCAAGGTCGTTCCGCCCAAGAAACAGATTCTCAAGGATATCTCGCTGTCCTTCTTCCCGGGCGCCAAGATCGGCGTGCTGGGCCTCAACGGTGCTGGCAAATCGACCCTGCTGCGCATCATGGCCGGCGTCGACAAGGAGCATGAGGGCGAGGCGCGCCCCATGCCCGGCATCAACATCGGTTACCTGCCCCAGGAGCCGCAGCTCGACGACGACAAGAACGTGCGCGAGACCGTGGAAGAGGCACTGGGCGAGATCAAGGAAGCACAGGCCAAGCTCGATGCCGTCTATGCCGCCTACGCCGAGCCGGACGCCGACTTCGATGCCCTGGCCGCCGAGCAGGCGCGTCTGGAGAACATCATCGAGGCCGCCGATGCACATAACCTCGAGCGCAAGCTGGAAGTCGCCGCCGAGGCGCTGCGCCTGCCGCCCTGGGAGGCTCAGGTGGGCCACCTCTCCGGCGGCGAGCGTCGTCGCGTGGCCCTGTGTCGACTGCTGCTCTCCAACCCCGACATGCTGCTGCTCGACGAGCCCACCAACCACCTGGACGCCGAATCGGTAGCCTGGCTCGAGCGCTTCCTGCACGACTATCCGGGCACGGTGGTGGCGATCACCCACGACCGCTACTTCCTTGATAACGTGGCCGGCTGGATACTCGAACTCGACCGCGGGCACGGCATTCCCTTCGAAGGCAACTACTCGCAGTGGCTGGAATCGAAGGAGAAGCGTCTGGAACAGGAAGCCAAGCAGGAAGCCTCGCGCCAGAAGGCGATCAAGCACGAGCTGGAGTGGGTGCGCTCCAATGCCAAGGGCCGTCAGGCCAAGAGCAAGGCGCGCCTCAATCGCTTCGAGGAGATGCAGTCCGGCGACTTCCAGAAGCGCAACGAGACCAACGAGATCTACATTCCGCCCGGCCCGCGTCTGGGCGACAAGGTGATCGAGTTCCACGGCGTGTCCAAGCGCTTCGAGGACAAGCTGCTCTACGAGGATCTCTCCTTCAGCGTGCCCAAGGGCGCCATCGTCGGCATCATCGGCGGCAACGGCGCCGGTAAGTCCACGTTGTTCAAGCTGATCACCGGCAAGGAACAACCGGACAACGGCGAGGTGGTGATCGGTGAGACCGTCGACATCGCCTACGTCGAGCAGCTGCGCGACGCGCTCGACGACAAGCAGACGGTGTGGGAAGCGGTCTCCGACGGCCAGGACATCCTCAACATCAACGGTTACGAGGTCTCCTCGCGCGCCTACGTCGGTCGCTTCAACTTCAAGGGCAACGACCAGCAGAAGTTCCTCAAGGACCTCTCCGGCGGCGAACGTGGCCGCCTGCAGCTGGCCCAGACCCTCAAGCAGGGCGCTAACGTGCTGCTGCTCGACGAACCGTCCAACGACCTCGACATCGAGACCCTGCGCGCCCTGGAAGAGGCCCTGCTGGCCTTCCCCGGCTGTGCCCTGGTGATCTCGCACGACCGCTGGTTCCTCGACCGGATCGCCACCCACATCCTGGCGTTTGAAGGCGATTCCCACGTGGAATTCTTCGAGGGCAACTACACCGAGTACGAGGCGGATCACCGCAAGCGGGTCGGCAACGATACCCCGCATCGCATGAAGTACAAGCGCATCGACGCCTGAGGATGCACTACCAAGCAAGAGGCCTCGCCGTTGGCGAGGCCTCTTGTCGTTGCAGCCCACTCATATTGTGGAGAGGGTCACGGTCGTCTTCCAGTGATCAGCGAAACGATGAACAGCACGATGAACAGGAAGAACAGAATCTGAGCGATGGTGGTGGCCGCACCTGCGATGCCGGTGAAACCAAGCACCCCCGCAATGATGGCGATGATAAGAAACAGCATGGCATTGCCGAGCATAACAGACCTCCTTGACTGTCTTGGCGCCAACTCTCCTTCGGCGCAGTTACCCAAACAGGTGCCTTTCAGCCTTGCGTGAGCTGACCGAATCGTCAAGTAACTGCCAGTGACGCCTTGTATCCCAGCGCATGCCACGGAAACATGCTGCTTTCAATAGAAGCCAGGCTCGCCTTCCGGCCGGGTCTTGAAGCGCCGATGCAGCCACATGTACTGCTCGGGGTGCTTGCGGATCGCCTCCTCGATGAAGGCGTTGACGAGAGTGGCATCGCGTACCTCGTCGCCACTAGGGAAGTCCTCGAGTGGCGGGCGGCACTCGATGGTGTAGGTGCGATCGTCGGGGTTGCGGTGGAACATCAGCGGTACCACCGGCGCGCCGGTCATTCGTGCGATCTTGGCGGTCAGGCGGATCGTCGCCGCCTCGACGCCGAATAGCGGCGCGAAGACGCTGACGTCGCGCCCGAAGTCCTGATCCGGCGAGTACCAGACGATATGCCCCGCCTTGATCCTGCGTACCACGCCACGCAGGTCGTGACGATCTATCGCCTCACCGAAGATGCGGCTGCGCGCCCGGGTCATGAAACGGTCGAATAGCGGGTTGTTGTGGGGCCGGTAGACCACGTCGGAGGGAAAGTAGAGCGAATGCAAGGCCCCGCCCAGATCCAGCGTGGAGAAGTGGATGCCCACGATCAATACGCCCTTGCCCTGGGCCTGAGCCCGCTCCATATGATGCCGGCCCTTGTAGGTGACCCGGTGACGCAGATGCTTGGGGTCGCGACACCACCCGGTAGCGGTTTCGAGAATGCCGATGCCGTTGGCCTTGAAGGTCTCGCGCACCAGCCTGTCGCGCTCGTTCTCACCAAGCTCCGGGAAACTCAGGCGCAGGTTGGTATCGACGATGTGCCGACGGCGCGGCACGGCCCACCAGGCCAGCATGCCCAGGCCACGACCGATGGCCAGCTTGAGCCGCCAGGGTAGCCAGGCACTTGCCCGCATGGCGCCGATGGCCATCCAGGCCGGCCAGAACCGTGGGTGGGCGAAAGATGCGGGCCAATTGCGCTTGGACATGCAGGGTTCCGTTCAAGTCCTGTTCATGACGAGGGTGCCGGGATCGGCCATGCCGTGATAGCGCCTGGGCACCCGGGGTAGGACACCGGTCAGCAGCGTGTAGCTGATGGTATCGCAGTGGCGTGCCACCTCATCGACCGATAGCACCGCCCCATGGCGGGACCTGCCCCATAGAATCACCTCGCTGCCGATCCGGGCCTCGGGTATGTCGGTGACGTCCACCGTCAGCATATCCATCGAAACCTTGCCGGCAATCGCCGTGCACCGCCCGGCCACCAGTACCGGCGTGCCATCGACGGCATGCCGATCATAGCCGTCGCCATAGCCGCAAGCCACCACTGCAATGCGCGATGGCCGCGGCGCCCGCCAGCGACCGGCATAGCCTACCGGCTCACCCTCCGCCAGGTCACGCAGGGCAATGATCTCGGAGCGAAGCGTCATCACCGGCTGCAGCCGGCGGCTGGCCTCGCTGGGTCGTTCCAGCGGATCGCTGCCATACAGCATTACTCCGGGCCGGACCCAACTGCCATGGGACTGCGGCCAGGCCAGGGTGGCCGGGGAGTTTGCCAGGCACAGCGGTGCCTTCAAGCGCTGCGCCAGGTCGCGCATGCGTTCCAGTTGGGTCTCGAAGTAACCGGCATCGACGGCATCGGCAGTGGCGAAGTGACTCATCAGTTGCAGGCCGGTGGCATACTCGGGGACAGCCGCCAGGCGCTGCCACACCGATTCCACCTGCTCGGGGGCAAAGCCCAGCCGGTGCATGCCGGAGTCGACCTTGACCCAGACTGGGATCGGCCGGGCCGGACGATGCTCCAGCAAGGCCTGGAGCTGCCACTCGCTATGCACCGCCATCCACAGCCCGAGCGCCTCGACGCGAGCCAGCTCCGCCGCCTCGAAAATGCCTTCGAGCAATACGATGGGCGACTCGATGCCACCCAGGCGCAAGGCCTCGGCTTCCTCCAGGCAAGCCACGGCGAAGGCGGGCGGACGCTCACCCTCAGGCAGCGACTCCAGGGCGCGGGCACAGGCCACGGCGCCATGCCCGTACGCATCGGCCTTGATGACCGCCAAGGCCTGGCTGTCGCCGGCCAGTCCACGAGCCAGCGCATAGTTGTGACGCAAGGCGTCAAGATCGATATCGGCGACCAGGGGCCTCGCCATGACAACCTCCCAAAGAGTGAAACGGCGAAAGATTATCTTTCATATGCATAGCCATTTCACGAAGAAAACCACCGATTTCTCGGTGGCTCTCGAAACATAATGCCCAATTTCTCACGATACACAGCAATTTATCATGATGGTGCTCGAGGACGTTCACCGATGTTCATGACCGGATTGTTATTCGCTTCGTCAGGTAATTCCAACGATACCCGCTCCTGCTCGGAGAGCCAGGCGTTGACGGCCTGGATCGAGTCCGGCCCGAGCAACCCGGCCTGCAGCTGAAGCTGCAACAGGCTGAGCACATAGTCGTAACGTGCCTCGGCATGCTCGGCAATGGCGTTGAACAGGTTCTGCTCGGCGTTGAGGACATCGACGATGTTGCGCGTTCCTACTTCGTAACCCGAACGGGTCGCCTCGAGGGCGCTCTGGTTGGAAACGATCGCCTGCCGCCGCGCCTCGACGGTCTCGACGTTGTTGTTGGCCAGGGTGAAGGAGGAGCGCACCTGCTGGATGGTATCGCGCCGCTGCGCTTCGAAGTCGTACTGGCTGGCTTCGAGCAGAAACCCGCTCTGGCGGATCTGCGCCTGAGTCGAGCCACCGGTATAGAGCGGCAGACTGGCACGCAGTCCGACCTGGCTCTCCGACTGATAATCCGCCCCCGTACGATCGCTGTCCGTCCAGCCATAGTTGGCGAAGGCCGACACCACTGGTCGCTGGCCGGCGCGGGCCACCTCGACGCTGCTGCGCGCTACTTCGATACCGGCCTCGGCCGCCAGCACCAGCGGACTGTTGGCCATCGCCAGTGCTACCCACTCTTCACGGTCGGCCGGCTCGGGAGGGGTGATGGGCACATCCTCGTCCAGCGCATCGATGCTGTCGTAGCGGTGCCCGGTCAAACGCTCCAGCGCCTCGAAGCTGACCTGCATGGCCCCCTCCGCGGCAATACGCTGGGCACGGGCCAGGTCGTAGGAAGCCTGTGCCTCGTGCACGTCGGTGATCGCGATCAGGCCTACCTCGAAGCGCTCACGGGCCTGTTCCAACTGCCGGCTGATAGCCACCTCCTGGGCACGTCGCGCACTGAGGACATCGTGGGCCCGGAGGATTTCGAAGTAGGCGTTGGCCACGTTGAAAAGCAGCTGTTGGGTGGCCGCATCGACGCCCAGGGCATCACGATCGATCTCACGCTCGGCCCGCTCGAGCTGGGCACGGCGGCTGGGGTCGTAGAGTGCCTGCTCGGCGTCCAGGCTCAGGCCGATGGAATTGACCGTATCGTCCTGGGCGAAAGGGGAACCGCCTCCCGGAGCACCCTCGCCTGGCGGGGTCTGGAACGTGCCGTTGGCACTGTTGTAGACCCGTGAATGCGATGCGTTGCCGCCCACTGAGATTTGCGGCAGCAGCGTACCGCGCTGCACGTCGCGAGCAGCTTCGGTGGCCCGGAAGCCGGCCTGGGTGGAAGAGAGTTCGGCGTCGTTGTCCAGCGCATCCTGGGCGATGGTCCAGAGATCGGCGGCCTGGGCATTGCCGGCCATGAGGAAACCGACGAGAACTGCCAGGCCGCGGCGTGGAAAGCGTCGTGCGAAAGGTGGGCGAAGCATATGTTCTTTTCCCTTTTTCATCCCTGCATCATGAGGACGCTAATGATACCCCAACAGCATGCAGAAAATATGCAGCCGACCTAATGGTCGGCTGCCTTCTCCTGACGTGGCGATTATTCGTTGAAGATGTTGTCCATCGAGAGCCCCTGTTTCTCAAGAACGCGGCGCAACTTCTTGAGCGCCTCCACCTGGATCTGGCGCACCCTCTCGCGGGTCAGGCCGATCTCATCGCCAACCTCTTCCAGCGTCGCCGCCTCGTGCCCGCGCAGCCCGAAGCGTCGTACCACCACTTCCATCTGCTTCTCGGTCAGCTCCGCCAGCCATTCGTCGACGTGCTGCTTGACATCGACATCGACCAACGACGATTCGGGGCCCTGCTCGTTGTCGTCGGCCAGGGTCTCGATCAGCGGCTTGTCGCTCTCGCCACCCATCGGATAGTCCACCGAGGAGACACGCTCGTTGAGCCCCATCATCTTCTTCACCGACTCGACCGGCTTGTCGAGATAGTCGGCGATCTCTTCCGGCGTGGCCTCGTGATCCAGCTTCTGGGTCAGCTCGCGGGCCGCGCGCAGGTAGATGTTGAGCTCCTTGACCACATGTATCGGCAGGCGGATGGTGCGCGTCTGGTTCATCAGCGCCCGCTCGATGGTCTGGCGTATCCACCAGGTGGCGTAGGTAGAGAAACGGAAACCCCGCTCGGGGTCGAATTTCTCCACCGCCCGGATCAGACCGAGATTGCCCTCCTCGATCAGATCCAGCAGCGTCAGCCCCCGATTGAGGTAGCGCCGGGCGATCTTGACCACCAGGCGCAGGTTGGACTCGATCATCCTCGCCCGGCCGGCCGGATCGCCTTTCTGCGCCAGGCGGCCGTAATAGACCTCCTCTTCGGGCGTCAGCAAAGGCGAGAAGCCGATCTCGTTGAGATAGATCTGGGTGGCGTCGAGGCTGTGGTGGTAGTGCTTGTCTTCACGACTCAGCGCCTTCTCGAAGGCAGCGTCGTCGTCGCTGTCCGAAGTGTCCGAGTCCGTATCGAGGTCCTGGCCGGCCTCGGTTACGTCCTCGAGATCAACATCCTGAAGGTCCCGTTCAAGCATGCTCATCGGTTGCTACCCCGTGGTTTCGTCCTGAAATGCCTGTTGCTCTGGCATGGCTTACAGCACGCAGAGTTCTATTTGTTATGACTCCTCATTGGTACCCGCGAGGTACCATGACCACCTGTAATGTCCCGACGGCAACCGTTGTCAGACTACCGTTCCGGCAGGTATTTCAAGGGGTCCTGAGGCTGGCCATCCTTGCGCACCTCGAAATGCAGCCTGACGCTTTCGGCATCGCTGTCGCCCATGGTGGCGATGACCTGACCGGCCTCGACCACATCGTTCTCCGTGACGCGGAGGCTGTCGTTGTGGGCGTAGGCGCTCAGATACTGATCGTTATGCTTGAGCAGGATGAGGTTGCCGTAGCCCCGCACCCCGCTGCCGGCATAGACCACGATACCGGGTCCGGCTGCTCTGACAGGTTGCCCCTTTTGCCCGGCGATATCAATGCCGGCGGTAATGCTTCCACCTTCACCGAAGCGGCCGACCAGTTCACCGTCAACGGGCCACTGCCAGGGCACCTCTGCTACCGGTGTATAGGTACGACTCGCACTTTCGGGTTGACGTTCCGGCTCACCTGCCACTTGGGTGCCAGCATCCGCCTGCGGCTGGGTCGGCTCTGCCTGCTGGGACTGGTCCTGCTGGGGTTGGGGTTCAGGCTCGGCCTGTGCCGCAACGGCCGCCTCGGGTTCCACGCGAGGCTCTGGCTCGGGTTCCGGCTGGGCTTGGGGCTCCGGCTGTGCGGGTGCCCGAGTATCGGCAACGCTTTCGGCACTCGCCAACGCGGCGTCGCTGGGAACGCTCGCCTCGCCCTGGAGAGGCTCGGCAGTCAGGCGCCGATTGCGCTCGATAGCTTCCTCATCGGGCAGCAGCCAGTCATCACTGGCCGTCTGGGCTGTGCCTCCACCTCCAAGCGCGGTGGCCGTGGCGACCTGGGCCTCCCCCAGCTCACGCGACTGGGTGTCGGGAGACGGCGCTGCGGCACCATCGCTCAGGCGCAACTGCTGGCCCGGCTGAATGCGGTAGGGAGGGCCGATCTGGTTGAGCCTGGCCAGATCGCGATAGTCCATGTCGTGACGCCAGGCGATACCGTACAGGGTATCACCGGCCTCGACCGTGTAATGACTGGCAGGAGCGCGCTCGCGGCTCACCGAGAGGTCACGAACCTGAGGAGCGCCGTACTCCTGCTGGGCGGCACAGCCAGCCACTGCCAGGGCCACGGCTGAGACGAGAAATACCTTACGCATTGGAGCCCTCCTGCTTGTCTGTCGATTTGTGAGAGCCGTTCCCAGCCTTGCCAGGCGCACTGCCCCCCGAATGGCGCCCCAGCACCAGAACCAGCGCCGCACCGACCACCATGGCTACCACCACCGGCACCAGCAAGGCGGGCTCTCCGGTCAGATTGGCGTAGTCGCCGGGCGTCAGATAGCGGTAGTCGAGCGGGATCATCCGGCCTTCAGGGCCGAGCTGGTAGCGTACCAGCTCACGCCAGGGCCACAGCACCGGCAACGAACCGATGATGAAGCCGATCAGCAGTTGCAGGGTCGCGGTGTGATAGTGGCGCAGCAGCCAGGAGAGCAGCCGCGAGAAGCCGAACAGGCCGATCAGACAGCCAACGGCAAAGGTCGAAAGCAGCGAGAGATCGAAGCTGCGAATGCCCTGCATCACGGTGCCATAGAGCCCCATGGTCAGCAACAGGAAGCTGCCGGAGACGCCGGGCAGCAGCAAGGCGCTGATGGCGATCGCCCCGCCAACGATCAGCACCAGAGAAGGACTCCCCAACTGGTTCACCAACGGCATCAGCGATGGCAGTCCATGAGCCAGCAGCAGGCCTACGATCAGCGGCACGAGGTGCCATAGCTTCCAGTCCGCCGGATGGCGACTGACCACGATGGCCGATGCTGCCACCAGGCCGAAGAAGAAGCCGTTGAGCAGCAGCGGATAATCGCCCATCAGCCAGACCACCAGGTGCGCCACGCTGACCAGACTGGCCCCGATACCCAGCAGCAGCGGAATGGCGAACATCAGGTTGAGATGAACGAACAGGCCGGACAGACCACTGCGGCGCCACGCCGTGAAGGCGCTGGGACCGAACTGCTTGATGGTATGGATCAGTTCCTCGTAGATGCCCGTGACGAAGGCGATGGTGCCACCGGAAACGCCGGGCACCGCATCGGCCGCCCCCATTCCGGCCCCCTTGAGGAAAATGCTGAGTTGTCGCTTCAACGAATCACTCCTTGCAGCAGCGGCACGAAGCGCACTCGCTCCAGCCGCTGGACGTCATGTTGAGTACCGCTGCGGCGCACCCGGGTCAGCCACTGTTCGCCGTTCGGGTCGGCCAATGGCAGGATCATCACGCCCTCTTCGGAAAGCTGCGAGATCAGCACCTCGGGTAGCTCATGCGCGCAGGCCGTGAGCAGCACCACATCGAACGGGGCCGCCTCCTGCCAGCCGTGGCCGCCATCGGCCAGGCGCAGACGCGCGTTGTGCGCTTTGAGCAGGCGCAGCCGCTTCGCCGCCAGGTGATGCAAGGCATTGATTCGTTCGACCGACCAGAGTTCCGGCACCAGGCGCGACAGGATCAGGGTCTGGTAGCCGGAGCCGGTGCCGATCTCCAGCACACGCCGCGGCGCCTCGTTCATCACCAGCTCCGTCATGCGTGCCACCATCCACGGCTGGGACAGCGTCTGGCCATGACCGATGGGCAGCGAGGTATCCTCATAGGCACGGTGAGCCAATGCTTCATCGAGAAAAAGATGGCGCGGCTCGGCCGCCATCACGCCGAGCACACGCTCGTCGGTGATGCCCTGCTTGGCCAGGCGAGCCACCATGCGATCTCGCGTTCGCTGCGATGTCATGCCGACACCGCGCAGCAGCTCGGGTAATCGTTCAGGTGAATGCATCCAGCCAGCCCTGCACATCCGCAATGGCCGCACGCTGCGTCAGGTCGGTCTGCAGCGGCGTAATCGAAACGTAGCCTGCCTCGATGGCGGCAAAATCGGTATCCGGCCCATCATCGGCATTCTGCCCCACGGCCGCAATCCAGTAGCGTAACCGGCCACGCGGATCGCGCACTTCCATCGGCCGCTCCGCCGGCCCGCGGTAACCCATGCGGGTCACGCGGAAGCCCTGGATCTCCTCCCAGGGCAGGTCCGGCACGTTGACATTGAGCAGGCTGCGAGGCGGCAGCGAGAGCTGGTCCGCCGCTCCCACCAGGCTTGCCGCCACGCGCCCGGCGGTGTCGAAGTGGCGCGAGCCGACCAGCGACATGGCAATGGCCGGCATGCCCAGGTTGCGCCCCTCCATGGCCGCCGCCACGGTGCCGGAATAGAGCACGTCGTCGCCCAGGTTGCCGCCGTGATTGATGCCTGAGATCACCAGATCGGGGCGCTCGTCCCAGACGCCGTTCACCCCCAGGTAGACACAATCGGCCGGGGTGCCGTCGACACAGTGAAAGCCGTTGTCCAGCGCCGTCAGCGCCAGGGGCCGATTGAGGGTCAGCGAATTGCTGGCGCCGCTGCGATCGCGGTCGGGCGCCACCACCCGCAGCCGGGCATGGGGCTCCAGAGCTTCGTACAGGGCGCGCAGCCCCGGTGCATGTACGCCGTCATCGTTGGAAAGCAGAAGTCTGCGCATTCGATTAGGCCTCCGCTGAAAGCGTCAAGTTGGGATGGGCGATGAGTTCGCGCAGTACTGCCGTGGCGAAACTGCCTCGTGGCAGTTGGAAGTCGAGACGCGCACCATCTTGCTCCCGCGTCAGCCGCGGCTGATCCAGACGCATGCGCAGGGCGCGCCGTGCCATGCGCACCCCGGCCTGCTCCAGCCCCCGGCAAAGCGTGGCATGGCGCTCGGCCACGGCACTCTCGTAACGCGCCGCCTCCCCCGTGGCAAGCGAGTCGCCCACGCCCCACAACACGCCAGTGGGATGCAGGTCGAGCCGGAGGGCACGCGCCTCCAGCTCGGCATCGGGCGTCTCGACGCCGAATTGGCTCGCCGTGCCGTCGAGCATCGCCACGTCGCCCCCGACCAGGCGCTGCCAGTTGTCATCCGTCAGACGCATCGCCGCGAGCTCGTTGAACAGGTAGCTGCGGGCGGCGGAGAGCAGCATGCCTTCGCGATCGTCACGCTTGCGCCAGCCACGCGCCAGCAGCGCATGCGCGCGCGCCAGGTTGCGCCCTGCGGGCCCGAAGCGCTGCGGTCCGAAGAGGTTGGGTACGCCATGTTGGCACAGCCACGCCCAGCGCTCTTCGAGGTCCTGCTGCAGTGCCGCCCCCGTGATACGCAGTGAGAAGCGATTGGCGCGGTGCACGCCGCGCTTGAGCTTGCGCGGGTGACGAGCCTGCTCGAGCACTCGCACGCCGCAGCCGGCCAGCCGCTCGGCCAGTCCCTCCGGTGCCGGACGTCCCGGGAGATGCACCGAGAGCCATTGGCGGGTCACGGCGATGCGATCCTTCATGCCGGCATAACCCACCGCCCGCGGTGCTACGTCAGATGCCTTCGCCAGGTGGCGTACCGCCTCCAGGGTGGTAAGTCCACGCTTCTCCACCCATAGCCAGAGATGCTCACCCTCCCCTTCGGGCACGAAGCCGAGAATCTCCTCGACCACGAAGTCCTCGGGCGTGCCGCGGAACTCGCCAGGGCCGGGCGGTCCAAAATCGGCTTCGGTGGCGCGAGGCCAGTCGCCTGGCCGGGAGGGATCGCTCACTTGGCCTCCCCCACTCGTGCCAGCAAAACCACGGCTTCGGCAGCAATGCCTTCGCCGCGTCCGGTGAAGCCCAGCCGTTCGCTGGTGGTGGCCTTGACGTTGACCGCGCCCGGGTCAAGTTCGAGATCCTCGGCGATACGCTCGCGCATGGCTTCGATATGGGGCGCCAGCTTCGGTGCCTGGGCGATCACCGTGGCATCGACGTTGCCGACCCGATAGCCCGCCTCTTGCACCAGGACCAACACGTGGCGCAACAGAGCCCGGCTGTCGGCACCGGCCCAGACTGGGTCGGTATCGGGAAAATGACGGCCGATGTCACCCAGCGCACAAGCACCGAGCAACGCATCGCTGATGGCATGCAGCAGGACATCGCCATCGGAATGGGCAACGAAGCCGTGGTCGAAGGGACGGCAACACCACCGATCATGAGATGGTCGCCTTCACCGAAACGGTGAACGTCGAAGCCATGGCCGATGCGTAGCATTCAGGGCGTCTCCTCGTAGGCGTGGTTCGGCGAGGACGTTCCCTGCTGAGCGGCCAGAATGTGCTCCGCCAGCGCGAGATCCTCCGGATGAGTAATCTTGATATTGTCGCGCCGACCAGGCACCAGCCGCGGCTTGAGCCCCAGCGCCTCCACCGCCGAGGCCTCGTCGGTCACCTCGAGGCCGCTCGCGACGGCTTCGTTCAGCGCCCGGCACAGCAGGCCGTAGCGGAAGCCCTGAGGCGTCTGGGCATGCCACAGTCCGCTTCGCGACTCGGTCTGGGACACGTGCCCGTGGCCGTCGTCGCGCTTCATGGTGTCGGCTGCCGGAGTGGCCAGCAGGCTGCCGGCGGAATCTTCGCGCAGGGCCGCCCAGAGCCGCTGCAGGTCGGCCACCGTGACGCAGGGACGCGCCACGTCGTGCACCAGCACCAGGTCGTCGTCGCGGGCCTCGCCAGCCAGCGCCGTCAGTGCCTGACGCACCGAGTCGACTCGCTCGGTGCCGCCGGGGCTGCGTCGCCACTGGTCGAAGGGCACCCAGCTCGCATCGAAGTGGGCATCATCGGGATCGAGGCACAGGCACAGGCGCGCCTCGGGAAAGGCCTGATGCAGCCGCGACAGGGTATGCGCCAGCACCGGCCGCCCGGCCAGCGCCAGGTACTGCTTGGGCAGCTCGGCACCCATGCGTCGCCCACGCCCCGCCGCGGGCACCACCAGCCACAGCCGCTCGCTGCCAGGCCGATCGCTCATTGCGATGCCTCCGACTGCCGGGGAGTAGCGGCCTGATCCGCCGCGGATGACCCCACACTGCCCTCGATCACCACTCCGGGTACCCAGTAGAACTGCTCGTCGGTACGCACCATACCGATATCGCTGCGCGCCCGCTCTTCGATGGCATCGAGCCCCGTCTTGAGGTCCACCACTTCGGCGGCCAGCCGCTCGTTACGGTCACGCAGCGGCTTGTTGGCGGCATCGAGCATGGCGACGCGCTCGCGTATCTCGCGCAACTCATGGATGCCGCCGTCGCCGAGCCACAGGCGATACTGCAGCAGCGCCAGCAGCAGAAGCAGGGCGATGGCGAGCCACTTGAGCATCGGCTGACGTCCTCATGATCTGAATGGCGGGCATTATGCCATCATCGCCCGCCCGGCTCACGCCCTGAACGCCTCATATCCTGAACGGCAACGCCCTCTCGGCGGCCCGGCAGTAGGCTTCGACATGGCCGTGCTCCTCGTCGCAGAAGCGCGCCACGGCAGCGCGCAGTCCGGGATCGGCGAGGTGGTGCAACGAGCGTAGCCGCCGGGGAGCGAAGCCGCGGGTGAGCTTGTGCTCACCTTGGGTGCCGGGGTCGAAGCAGCTCAGACCCCGCGCCAGGCAATGCTCGATGCCCTGGTAGTAGCACGCCTCGAAGTGCAGGCAATCGGCCAGCACCTCGCTACCCCAGTAGCGTCCGTAGAGCGTACGGCGTCCCTGCAGGCAAAGCGCGGCGGCCACCGGCTGGCCATCGAGGCGCGCCTGGATCAACACCAGCGCTTCAGGCATGGCGCGCCGCAGGCGGCGGAAGAAATCGAGATTGAGGTAGCCGTGGCGCCCTCGCTCCAGGTAGGTGATCTCGTAGCAGCGGAAGAAGTGCTCCAGCTCCCGCTCGCCAATCTCCTCGCTCTCTAGGCGATGCAGCGTGAGCCCCTGTTCGGCCACCCGCCGGCGCTCACGGCGTATCGACTTTCGCCGCTTCGAGGTCAGCGCGGCCAGAAAGCCGTCGAAATCTCCGTAGCCCTGGTCGCGCCACTGGAACTGCACGCCATGACGCACCAGCAGCTCGGGCGCACCGCAAGCCAGGCATCGATCTCGCCGCCTTCGGCGTAGAGCAGATGCCAGCTCGACAGTGCCGTTCCCTCCCACGCTGCGGCCAGCGCATTCCGCGCGGCCAGGGGATCCTCACCGCTGGCCAGCGCCAGCCGCGGCCCCGGCACGGGAGAGAAAGGAATCGCCGTGAGTCCCTTGGGATAGTAGCGCCCCCCGGCACGTTCCCAGGCATCGGCCCAGGCCCAATCGAATACGTATTCGCCGTAGGAGTGGAACTTGTGATAGTACGGCATGGCGCCGACCAGCGACTCGCCGCGCCACAGGGTCAGGTGGCGCGGCAGCCAGCCGGTCGAACGGCTGGCTGCCCCGCTCGCCTCGAGCGCATGCAGGAATTCGTGGCGCAGGAAAGGGTGATCGTCGCCGACCAGTGCGTTCCATTGCACTGCCGGCACGGCCTCTATGGCGGGCAGCTGCTTGAGGATCAGCTCGGACATGGGGGTACCCGGAAGGTGTGACCGAAGCGCCGGCTGACAATTGGCCGACGGCCGCCTACATTGTGCCCAGACCTGCCGAACCTTTTCCATCGCCGTAATAAAACTACATACTTTCGGCAAATGCCCTTCATTTCCGCCGTGCGATGGGAGATAATTTTGTAAATTTACATCCATCAACGACGCGAGGTGTCCCCATGGCTCGCCCCACCGCACTCAATCCGACAGTCGACCAGGTGACCGCCCGCATTCGTGAACGCTCACGCCAGCGCCGCAAGCTCTACGAGGTGCACATGGCCGCGCAGCATCAGCAGGGCGTACATCGCGGCGAGCTCTCCTGCGGCAACCTGGCCCATGGCTTCGCCGGTTGCGACCACGCCGGTGACAAGGACCGCCTAAAGCTGACCAACAGCGCCAACCTGGCCATCGTTTCGTCATACAACGACATGCTCTCGGCCCACCGGCCGTTCGAGAACTACCCGGAGATCATCAAGCAGGCCGCCCGCGGCATGGGCAGCACCGCCCAGTTCGCCGGCGGCGTGCCGGCGATGTGCGATGGCGTCACTCAGGGTATGCCCGGCATGGAGCTGTCGCTGTTCTCCCGTGACGTTATCGCCATGGCCACCGCCGTGGCGCTGTCGCACAACATGTTCGACGCCGCCCTCTACCTGGGCATCTGCGACAAGATCGTGCCGGGGCTGTTCATCGGCGCGGCGCGCTTCGGCCACCTGCCGGCGATCTTCGTGCCCGGCGGTCCCATGCCCAGCGGCCTGCCCAACGACGAGAAGGCGCGCGTGCGCCAGCTCTATGCCGAGGGCAAGGTCGGCCGCGAAGAGCTGCTCGAGGCGGAATCGCGCTCCTACCACAGCCCCGGCACCTGCACCTTCTACGGCACCGCCAACTCCAACCAGCTGATGATGGAGATGATGGGTCTGCACCTGCCTGGGGCCTCCTTCGTCAACCCCGGCACCCCGCTGCGCGAGGCATTGACCCGCTACGCCGCCGAGCAGGCCATTCGCAACACCGAGCAGAGCGGCAACTACCGCCCCTTCTACCAACAGATCGACGAGCGTGCCATCGTCAACGCCATGGTCGGCCTACTCGCCTCAGGCGGTTCCACCAACCATACCTTGCATCTGGTGGCAATGGCCGCCGCTGCCGGCATCACTATCGACTGGAACGACTTCAACGACCTCTCGGCGGTGGTACCGAGTCTGACCCGGATCTACCCCAACGGCAGCGCCGACGTGAACCATTTCCAGGCCGCGGGGGCATGAGCCTGCTGATCCGCGAGCTGCTCGGCGCCGGCCTGCTGCACGCCGACATCCCCACCGTGTTCGGTACCGACCTCTCCGCCTATACCCAGGAACCGTTCCTCGAGGACGGCAAGCTCACCTGGCGCGAAGGGCCGAAAGAGAGCCTCGACGCCGACGTGCTGCGTCCAGTCTCCAACCCCTTCGCTCCGACCGGCGGACTGGTGGTGCTCAACGGCAATCTCGGCCGTGGCGTGATCAAGATCTCGGCGGTCAAGCAGGCACACCGGGTGGTGGAGGCGCCGGTACGCATCTTCGACGACCAGAACCAGGTCAAGGCCGCCTTCGAGTCGGGCGAGCTCGATCGCGATGTGGTCGTGGTGGTGCGCTTCCAGGGGCCCAAGGCCAACGGCATGCCCGAGCTGCACAAGCTCACCCCGTTCCTCGGCGTGCTGCAGGATCGCGGCCACAAGGTGGCGCTGGTTACCGATGGGCGCATGTCGGGTGCCTCGGGCAAGGTCCCGGCCGCCATTCACGTCACCCCGGAGGCGGTGGATCGCGGCCCGCTGGCGCGCCTGCGTGACGGCGACGTGGTACGCCTCGATGCCGAGCGCGGCGAGCTGACCGCACTGGTCGATGCCGCCGAGTTCGCCAGCCGCAGCAGCATCGAGCCCAACCTGGAGCGCTACCATTTCGGCATGGGCCGCGAGCTGTTCGGCGGCTTCCGCCACCTGGCAGCAGGCGCCGAGCTGGGCGCCGGCGTTTTCGGCGGCTTCGAGGAAGAGGTGCTCTCCCGCGAGCTCGAGAAAATCTCCCAGGAGGATCAATGACCCGACCGGCCCTGATCGGCGACATCGGGGGCACAAATGCCCGCTTCGCCCTGGTAACCCCGGGCGAGCACGCGCCGCGAGAGATCCTTGCCTTGCCCTGCGCCGACTATCCCGGCCTGGTGGAGGCGGTACGCGACTACCTGGAGCGGGTCGGGTTGGCCGCCGAGGCGGCGCCACGGGAAGCCTGCCTGGCCTTCGCCTGTCCCATCGGCGACGACCGCGTGACCATGACCAACAACCACTGGTCGTTCTCGCGTCGCGAGGCACAGACGGCGCTTGGCCTCGAGCGGCTCAAGGTGATCAACGACTTCACCGCCCAGGCCCTGGGGGTACCGCACCTGACGCCCGACGAGCTGGTCGAGGTACAGCCTGGCGTGGCTCGCGACCACGCCACCTGCCTGGTCATCGGACCGGGTACCGGGCTCGGCGTGGCCGGCATCTTTCCCGGCCGCCATGCCTGGATCCCGCTGCCCACCGAAGGCGGCCACGTCACCTTTGCTCCCACCGACGAGCGCGAGCAGAACCTGCTGCGTCACTTCCGCAATCGCTATGGCCGGGTCTCCGTGGAGCGCATCCTGTGCGGCCAGGGACTGCTCGACCTCTATCTTGCCCACTGCTCGTTGAAAGGCGCCAACCCCGCCTGCCAGACGCCGGCCGAAGTGACCGCCGCCGCGACAGGCGGCGATGGCATCGCCCGTGATACCCTGCTGCGGTTTCTCAAGATTCTCGGCGATGTCTGCGGTGACGCCGCGCTGACCATGGGGCACAGGGCGGGGTCTACCTGTGTGGCGGCATCCTGCCACGGCTGCTGGACTGGCTGCCCCAGAGCCGCTTCGTCGAAGCCTTCACCGACAAGGGCCGCATGAGCGGCTACACCCGCACCATTCCGGTCCGGGTGGTCACCGCACCCTGGCCGGGTCTACTGGGCGCCGCCGAGGCACTGCGCAACGAAGAAGTGGAATGACGAAGTGAAGCAAGGAGAGGTGAACGAATGATTCCCGCAAGCCTGCGAGCCCTGATCGACGAGACCGACGGCCAGCGTGAGTGCGAGTGGGCCGACCGCCGCGTGTGGCTGGCCCGCGAATCCTGGGGCGAACTGGTGGTCTGCTTGCAGGGCGCCCAGGTGCTTCACTTTCTACCCGCGCCCGAAACCGCGCGTAATGCGCCCGAAGCCACACGTACTGACCTTCCCGCGCCCGCCCCCGCACAAGCTGGCACGCCGGAAGTCATGGGCGAGGGAGAAGAGGCGCTGGTGCCCGGCGGCTGGCTGTGGGTCACGCCTACGCCCCAGGCGCTGCCCGGCGCCATCCGCGGCGGCATCCCACTGTGCTGGCCATGGTTCGCCGACGAGCGCGGCGCCGACGAAAGTCCGGATCGCTCCGGCCCCATGCACGGCCCGGCGCGCCTGGCCCAATGGCGTCTGGACGCAGTGGACGAGCACGAGGGCGGCGTCGAGCTGCATCTCTCTCCCACCGAGCGTCTGCATAGCCAGTTGGTACCACGCGCGGTGATCCAGGCCAATGCCCGGCGCCTGCACGTGGAGCTGATCACCGAGCATGCCGGCGAGACCCCAGTGAAGCTGAGCGGCGCCCTGCACAGTTACCTGGCCGTGGCCGACAGCTTCGCCTGCCGCGCCGAGGGCCTGGCCGGCGCCCGTTACCTGGACAAGCTGGCGGGTTTTGCCGAACGCGAGCAGCAGGGCGAACTCGCCGTGCGCGGCGGGCTCGACCGCATCTACCATAGCAACGCCGAGGTGGTGCTCGACGACGGCCACCGACGCCTGCGCGTCGCCCGCCAGGGCAGCGATTCAGCAGTGGTGTGGCACCCGGGCGAGACACCGCCCGACGACACGCCGGTCATGGCTGCACGCCACTTCCTCTGCGTGGAGTCGGCCAATACCCGCCTCGACCCAGTATGGCTGGTGCCCGGCGCCCAGCATCTGCTGGGCACTACCTTGTCGTGCGAGGCAGGCTCGTGAAGCACGCTGCCGGAGCGCTGGAGACGCCTTTCCTGCTGGGCATGATGCGCCTGCACGAGGTGACCGACCTGCACCCTCCTGCGCGCCTGGCCGACTGGATCGAAGCCCGCCTCGATGAGGGGCTCGAGTGGTTCGATCATGCCGACATCTACGGCGATACCCAGGGCGAGGCCCTGTTCGGTGCCGCCTTGCGCGCGCGCCCCGGGCTCGCGACACGTATCAGGGTCGTCACCAAGGCCAGCATCGTCACGCCGGAGCGCGACGTCTCGCCGTTTCGCGTCAAGCACTACGACAGCTCGCCGCAATACCTTGCCCGCAGCATCGAGGCATCCCTGGCCCGCCTCGGCGTCGAACATCTCGATCATTTCCTGCTGCACCGCCCCAGTCCGCTGATGGACGCCGAGGCCACCGGTCGAGCGCTGGACGACGCCATCGATGCCGGCAAGGTCGGCGCCGTTGGGATCTCGAATTTCCTGCCAGACCAGTGGAGACGCCTGCAGGCGGCAATGCACCATCGCCTGACGACCCACCAATTGCAGCTCTCGCTGGACCATCACCAACCGCTGTTCGATGGCACTTACGATGCACTGGTCGGCGACGGCCTGATACCGCTCGCATGGTCGCCCCTGGGCGGCGGCCAGGTCTTCCAAGGGCCGGCCGAACGGCTGCTGATCCGGCTCGCCGAGGAGCGCGACATCACGCCGGCCGGGCTGGCATTGGCCTGGCTGCGCGCCTTGCCGGGTCGCCCACGACCGGTGATCGGCAGCCTGCGTGAAGAGCGCATCGTGGCCTTGCATGCCGACGCCCGGACGGAGATGGATCGCCCCACCTGGTATGCCCTGCTGGAGTCCGCTCGGGGTCACGAGGTGGCCTGAGGTTCGCCGCTCACAACGACAACACGAGGAATTCACATGCTACCCGTCATTGCCTTCGGCGAAGCCCTGGTCGATATGCTCTCCAGCCGCCTCGGCGATCTTGCCGGCGACGCCCCGGAAATCTTCACGCCCTACGCCGGCGGCGCCCCGGCCAACGTGGCGGTGGCCTGCGCGCGCCTGGGGGTTCCCAGCCGCTTTCTCGGCATGCTCGGCGCCGACCACTTCGGCGACTTCCTCGCCGCGGAGCTTGCCTCGCACGGCGTCGACCTCTCCGGCGTGGTGCGCACCCACGAGGCACGCACGGCACTGGCCTTCGTCTCCCGCGATGCCAACGGCGAGCGCACCTTCGACTTCTACCGCCCGCCCGCTGCCGACCTGCTATACCGTCTGGAACACCTGCCGGCCAGCGTGTTCGCGGAACCCGCCATCGTACATTTCTGCAGCAATAGCCTGACCGAGACGGAAATCGCCGAGACGACCCTGGCCATGGCCGACATGGCCGGCCGCGCCGGCTGCCTGGTCAGCGTCGATGCCAACCTGCGTCACAATCTGTGGCCCGACGGCCGTACCGATATCGCCCTGGTCACTCGGTTGATCGACCATGCCGATCTGGTCAAGCTCTCGACCGACGAACTCGACTACCTGCGCGCCGATCATCCTGCCGATGCCTGGCTGGCCGAGCGGCTCGCCGCCGGTGTCAAGCTGGTGGTGATCACCGACGGTCCCGGCGAGGTGCGTGCCTTCGGCGTCGGCAGGGAGCTGCGTCATATGCCGCCAGCCGTCGAGGCGGTGGATACCACCGCCGGAGGCGACGCCTTCATCGGCGGCCTGCTGGCCGAGCTGGCCGGCTTCCTCGGGGAACGTGGAGCGGAGGGCAACTGGCATCAGGACGACGCCTTCCTGCAGCGTGCGCTGGGCACCGCCGCCAACTGCGGCGCTCACGCCGTGACACGCCCCGGCGCCTACGCCGCCCTGCCCGACCGCAACGACCTGACCCGCCTGCGCGGCTAGCAGCCCACCGAGGAGCGGGCCGGCAGGCGACGACGCAGCGTACGCGGCACGACCTGCTGCCCGATTCGATAGTCCCCAAGCGAAGCGGCAATGGCGCAGGTGAGTGCGGCCGACGCGATACGATCGTGATCCTGTACCGCCGAATTGACCGGCAGCGGCAGGAAGTCGAGCAGCCGGCTGTCGCCGAAGGTGCCCAAACGCAGCGTCTGTGGCAGCCCGCCCTCCTCCAACAGCACATCGAACACCCCGTCGAGCAGCGTGTACGAAGCCGTGACCAGAGCGTCCGGAAGACCGTCACGCTCGAGCAGCTCGCGCATCATGCGGGCGCCATCGGCACGGTCGTAGCGCTCGGCCCCGAGAATCAGCGGTTCAATGTCGCGCCCTTTCAGCGCCTGCTGGAAGCCAGCCCGCCGTTCACGGCTGATGGAAAGCACCGGCACCGCATCCAGCCAGGCGATGCGCTTCACCGACACGTCAAGCAGCGAGCGGGTCAACTGCTCGGCGGCTTCGCGATCGTTGCTCACCACGCTGGCAAAGCGCTGGGGGTCGAAGCCACGGTCCACCGCCACCACCGGCAGCCCACCACGCTGCAGTTCGTCATAGAAAGGGTCGTCCATGGGCAGGCAGCTGGCGGTGATCAGCACCTCGCAACGCTGGGCACGCAGCGACAGTGCCAGATCGCGCTCGGTATCCGCCTGGTCGTCGGAGCCGACGATCAGCAGTTGGTAGCCCTGCTCTCGGGCACCGCGCTCGAGGCGCTTGGCCAGGCGCGCGTAGCTGACGTTCTCGAGGTCGGGCACGATCAATCCCAGCAGACGGCTCGATCCGCGCCGCAGTGCCGCAGCCTGGGCATCGACCCGATAATGATGCTGGCGAACCACCGCCATGACCCGGTCCACGGTGTCCTGGCTGATGCGGCGTTCGGCGGCCTTGCCGTTGATGACATAGCTGGCAGTCGTGCGCGAGACCCCAGCCAGTCGGGCGATTTCGGCGAGTGTCATGGCAATCCTCTATAGGCAAGGGGCGATTCTACGTCACGCCCGGGCCTTTCCGCCCCCTCCCAAAGTCTAAGTAAACGCGGCTTGCGAAACCAGATGAATCGTTCCAGCATGAAAAACATGTCAGGTGACACGATTCAGCATAGCTGACGCATGACGTCAAAGCCTGCTGAGTCACCCAGCCACCTTCAGGAGAACCATGATGCTCAGCCTACGCCCCGGGGATGTCCGCCTCGATTGTCGGGCCACCGACTGGCGCGAAGCACTGGAGCAGGCCGCCGAGTCGCTGCATCAGTCGGGGCTGACCGCCCCCGCTTATCGCGACGGCCTGTTCCAGCGCGAGTCGCAATCCTCCACCTTTCTCGGCAATGCCATTGCCATTCCTCACGGCACGCCCGAGAGTCGCGAGCATGTGCGCAAGACCGGCGTACGTGTGCTGCAGTTTCCGGATGGCGTCGAGTGGCATGACGGCCAGCGCGTCCATGTACTGGTGAGCATTGCCGCCCAGAGCGACGAGCATCTCGACATCCTGCGCCAGCTCACCCATGTGCTCGATGACGACGGCGTCGGCGATCGCCTTGCCGCCGCACGCTCCGCCGCCGAGGTTGCCGCCCTGCTGTCGAAAGCGGTGGTGGAGGCGCGCCTGGACGCCGAGACCCTGTGCCTCGGTTTCCCTGCTCGCGACACCCGCGAGTTGGCCCTGGCCGGAGCCGCCCGCCTGCGCCAGCTTGGCTGCGTCGAGAGCCGTTTCGTCGCTGCGGTGGCCGAGCGAGAACCGCTTCCACTCGGCCAGGGGCTGTGGCTGGCCGCCAGCGAGCATGGTGTGGAAAGTCCGGCACTGGCCCTGGCCACCCCCGAGGCGGAGCCGTCCGGCACCGACGCCGCGGTGAAGGGCGTGTTCTGCCTGGCGGCCCAGGGCGACGCCCATCGCGGCCTGCTGGAGCGTATCCTGGCGCTGCTCGACAGCGGCGCCGCGGCCGAACTGCCTGGCGCCGACGCCGCCACCGTGCTGGCCCGGCTGGCGGGCGAGTCGGCCATGGCCCATACCCGGCTCGCTCGGGTGCTCAACGCCCACGGCCTGCATGCCCGTCCAGCCAAGCAACTGGTGCAGGTCGCCCGGCATCAGGGCTTGCCCATCCAGGTGCGCCTGGCCGAAGGCGGCGGCGCCGCGGTGCCGGCCACCAGCCTGACCAAGGTGATCAACCTCGGTGCCCGGCGCGGCCAGCAGTTGATCTTCTCCGCCGAGGGCGACAACGCCCAGGCGGCGCTCGACGCCGTCTGCCGGGCCGTGGCGGACGGACTCGGCGAACAGGTATTGCCCTTCGACGAGAGCCGCGAGCGCATCACACCACTCGCGGATGCCGCTCCCCCGGAGCCGCTGCCCGATGACACTCCCCACCAGGGCGTGGCAGCCTCGCCGGGGCTCGCCATTGCCCCGGTCTTCGTGCTGCAGACACCACGTTTCGATTATCCCGAGCGTGCCGCCGACCCCACCGAGCAGCAGCGGCGCCTGCAAAACGCCATCGGCGAGGGCGTGGCACAGCTCGAGGTGCTGGAGCGCGAAGCCCGCGGCGGCGAGGTGGCCCAGATCCTCTCCATGCACGAGGAGATGCTGCGCGACCCCGAGCTGTTCGAGGCGGCCCGCGAGAGCATCCAGGACGGCCGCTCCGCAGAGGCCGCCTGGTGGGATGCCATCGAGACCGCCGCCCATGCCCAGGAAATGCTCGCCGATCGGCTGCTCGCCGAACGCGCCGCCGACCTGCGCGACGTCGGACGCCGCGTACTCGGCATTCTGTGCCAGGTGAGCCGACCGGAGCCGCCGGAAACGCCCTACATCCTGGTCACCGACGACATCGGCCCCTCCGACGTGGCGCGCCTCGACACGCGCCGGGTACGTGGCCTGCTCACCGCTCGCGGCGGTGCCACCGCGCACAGCGCCATCCTGGCCCGGGCGCTGGGCATTCCTGCCGTGGTGGGCGCCGGCGAGCGCGTACTGACGCTGGCAGGCGGCGAGGAGCTGATCCTCGACGGCGAGCGCGGCCGGGTGATCCCAGCGCCCTCCGCCGAGCGCCGCGCCGCCGCCGAGCAGCGCCTGGCAGAGCGCCAGCAACGCGAAGCCGAGGCGTGGGAGGCGCGCTTCGAGGAGGCTCGTACCCGCGACGGTCACCGCGTCGAAGTGGCCGCCAACCTGGGCAATACCGCCCATGCCGCCGATGCCGTGGAGCGCGGCGCCGAAGGCGTCGGCCTGCTGCGTACCGAATTCCTGTTCATGGCCCATGCCCAGGAGCCGGATCTCGACACCCAGATCGGCGAATACCGTGAGGCGCTCGATGCCCTCGACGGCCGCCCGCTGGTGGCCCGCACCCTGGACGTGGGCGGTGACAAGCCGCTGCCCTACTGGCCGGTTCCCCGGGAGGACAATCCCTTCCTCGGCCTGCGCGGCATTCGCCTGACCCTGACCCGCCCCGAGGTGCTCGAGACCCAGCTGCGCGCGCTGCTGATGGCGGCCGCTCCCGGCTCGGAGCAAGCGCCGAGGCCGCTGCGCATCATGCTGCCGATGATCAAGGACATCGCCGAGTTCCGCGCGGCACGCGCCATTCTCGACCGCCTGCTTGACGAGATTCCTGCCGCCGAGCGTGCCACCGACGTGCAGCTCGGCGTGATGATCGAGGTACCCTCGGCCGCCCTGCTGGCACCGACGCTGGCCGCCGAAGTCGACTTCTTCTCGGTGGGCACCAATGACCTGACCCAGTACACGCTGGCCATCGACCGCGATCACCCCGCGCTCTCGGCCCAGGCCGACGGCCTGCACCCGGCGGTGCTGCGCCTGATCGAGATGACCGTGACGGCGGCCCATGCCCGCGGCAAGTGGGTCGGCGTTTGCGGCGAGCTGGCCAGCGATGCCCTGGCCGTGCCGGTGCTGGTCGGGCTCGGCGTCGACGAGCTCTCGGTCAGCGCACGACAGGTACCGCTGGTCAAGGCGCGGCTGCGCGAGTTCGACCTCGCCGAAGCCCGTGCCCAGGCCGAGCTGGCGCTGGCCCAGGCCACCAGTGAGGCGGTTCGCGACGCCCTGGAGGTGCGCTGATGGCCCGCGTGCTCACCCTGACGCTCAACCCCGCGCTGGATCTTTCCGTAAGCCTGGAGCGACTGACGCCGGGCGCGGTCAACCGCACCCGCGAGACCCACCTGACGGCGGCCGGCAAGGGCGTCAACGTGGCCCGGGTGCTGGCCGATCTCGGCCACGATGTCACCGTGTCGGGCTTTCTCGGCGCCGACAACGACGGCCCCTTCCTGCGCGCCTTCGAAGCCACGGGCGTAGAGGACGCCTTCCTGCGCGTGCCCGGCGAGACTCGCATCAACGCCAAGCTCGCCGAAGCCGACGGCCGGGTCACCGACATCAATGGACCCGGCGCCGCCATCGATGCCGCCGCCTGGCAGCGCCTGCTCGACGGTCTCGATACGCGTATCGGTGATCCAAGGCGACGGCCCGACGCCGTGGTAATCGCCGGCAGCCTGCCGCCCGGCGTGGCGCCGGCCGATCTCTCCGTGCTCACCGCCCGCCTGCGCGAAGCCGGGCTGTCGGTATGGGTCGATACCAGCGGCGAAGCGTTGACCCGGGCCATCGAGGCTCGCGCCACCGCGGTCAAGCCCAACGAACAGGAACTCACTGCCTGGGCCGGCGAGAGCCTGGAAAACGCCGAGGCACGGCTCAAGGCAGCGCTGCGTCTGTATGCCGCCGGCATCGAGGAGGCCGTGGTCTCCGCCGGCCCCGCCGGCGTGCTGTGGGTCAGCCGCCGCGGCGCCTGGCAGGCCATGCCGCCGCGCCTGGCGGTCGCCAGCACCGTGGGAGCCGGCGATACCCTGCTTGCCGCCCTGCTTCACGGTGTGCTGTCGGGCCACCCTCCCGATCAGGCCTTGCGCCTGGCCACCGCCCTTTCTGCCGAATCGGTTCGTCACGTAGGCGTGGGCAATCTCCACGCCGACGACTTCCCGCAACTCCAACAACAGACCCGCGTACGTCGCCTCAATGACGTCGACGCAGGGGGAGCCCTCGCATGAACGTGATCATCGTTACCGCCTGCCCCAGCGGCATGGCCACCACTTTCCTCGCCGCCCGTCGCCTGGAGCAGGCCGCCCGTCGGCTGGGTTGGCAAGCCAGCGTCGAAATGCACAGCCAGCTCGAAACCGTCGAGCCCGCCTCGGCCGAAGCCATTGCCGCAGCCGACCTGGTCGTGGTTGCCGCCGATCCGATCCCTGCCGCCGAACGCTTTGCCGGCAAGCGCCTGTTCCAAGCGACCGTCAACGAGGCACTGCCCGACCCCGAGGCGTTCCTGCAACGCGCCCACCGCGAGGCCGACACCTTCACGCCTCCCGCCGCCAGCACAGCCCCGCCTGTCCGGCAGGCAGCCCCCGGTGGCAGCCGGATCGTCGCCGTGACCGCCTGCCCCACCGGGGTGGCCCATACCTTCATGGCCGCCGAGGCACTGAGTGAGGCGGGCAGGAGTCTTGGCCATGCGATCCGGGTGGAGACCCAAGGCTCCGTCGGCGCCCAGGACAAGCTCACCGACGAGGAGATCGCCGCAGCCGACGTCGTGATCCTTGCCTGCGATATCGAGGTCGACCCGACCCGCTTCGCCGGCAAGCGCATCTATCGCACCTCCACCGGCAACGCGCTCAAGAAGCCCCGACCGACCATAGAGGCAGCCCTCGACCAGGCCGAGGTGGAGGACACCGCCAACGCCTCACGCCGCAGCGAGGCGAAAAAGAGCCTGAAGGAAAAAGGCGTCTACAAGCACCTGCTCACAGGCGTCTCCTTCATGCTGCCCATGGTGGTGGCCGGCGGCCTGTTGATCGCACTCTCCTTCGTCTTCGGCATCGAGGCCTTCGAACAGGAGGGTACGCTGGCCGCGGCGCTGATGCAGATCGGCGGTGGCACCGCCTTCGCCCTGATGATTCCGGTACTGGCCGGCTACATCGCCTACTCCATCGCCGACCGACCCGGCATCGCCCCGGGTATGATCGGCGGCATGCTGGCGGCGGATATCGGCGCTGGCTTCATCGGCGGCATTCTCGCTGGCTTCCTCGCCGGCTACGTGGCGCTGGCGGTGAGCCGGCACGTCAAGTTGCCGAAGAGCGTCGAGTCGCTCAAGCCGATCCTGATCATTCCGCTGATCGCCAGCCTGGTGACCGGGCTGACCATGATCTACGTGATCGGCGAGCCGGTGGCGGCGATCCTCGCCGGCCTGACCAGCTTCCTCGCCGGCATGAGCTCTGCCAATGCCGTGCTGCTCGGCATCCTGCTCGGCGCCATGATGTGCTTCGACCTGGGTGGGCCGGTCAACAAGGCGGCTTATACCTTCGGTGTTGGCCTGCTCTCCACCCAGACCTATGCGCCGATGGCGGCGATCATGGCCGCCGGCATGGTGCCGGCCATCGGCATGGGCATCGCCAGCTTCGTCGCCCGCCACAAGTTCTCAGAGCCGGAGCGCGAAGCGGGCAAGGCATCGTTCGTGCTGGGGTTGTGCTTCATCAGTGAGGGCGCCATCCCCTTCGCCGCCAAGGACCCGCTGCGCGTCATCCCGACCTGCATGCTGGGCGGCGCCATCACCGGAGCCCTCTCCATGCTGGTCGGCGCGCAGCTGATGGCTCCCCATGGCGGCATCTTCGTGCTGCTGATTCCCAACGCTATCACCCCGGTAGTGCTCTATCTCGGCGCTATCGTCGCCGGCTCGCTGATCACCGGCCTGGGCTACGCTGCGATCAAGCGCGGCGCGGCACCGGTGGCGGTGGGCGCCACCGCCTGACGCCTCCATAACAGGCGTTCAAGCGCCGATGCACGCCGCCCGTTGGACGACATGCATCGGCGCTTTCGCGTAAGTACCGCTAATCGCGCCTGATCAACGGATAAAAAAAGCCCGGCCAGAAGGCCGGGCACAATGACAGCAACTGGCTGCCAAGAGAGCACGAGAAAGAGGTCAGTTAAGCCGCTCAGTGATGAAAACGCTGGGCGGCTTCCTTGGCGAGCTGGCGGATGCCGTTCCAGTCCTCGGCCTCGACCAGGGACTTCGGCGTCAGCCAGGAGCCACCCACGCACATCACGTTCTTCAGCGCCAGGTAGTCCTCGGCGTTGTCGAGGTTGATGCCGCCGGTGGGACAGAAACGCGCTTCGGGAATCGGTCCGGCAAAGGCCTTCAGCGCCTTGACGCCGCCGCTGGCCTCGGCAGGGAAGAACTTGAAGCGGCGGTAGCCGTATTGCCAGCCGGTCATCAGTTCGGACACCGTGGCCACGCCGGGCAGCATCGGCACCGGGCTGGTGACACCATAGCGGTATAACGCCTCGGTGGTACCGGGCGTGACCACGAAATCGGCACCTACCTGCTCGCTCTGGCGATACTGCGCCGGGGTCAGCACGGTTCCCACGCCAATGCTGGCCTGCGGCAGGGCCTCCTTGAGACGGCGAATCGCCTCCAGGGCACAGTCGGTGCGCAGGGTCACTTCCAGCACGGTGAGCCCCCCCTCGACCAGGGCGCGGCCCAGCGGCACGGCATCTTCCACCCGCTCGATGGCCAGCACCGGGATGACCTCGGCCTTGAGGCAGATGCTGTCGAGTTCGGTGGTGCGCGTGGACGGCAGCTGTTTCTCGATGGTCATGAGCAAGACTCCAGTTCAGGGGGCCCAGTAGACAGCCAGTGGGCAGGAAAGAAAGGCGCGGATCGGCAATTCACGCGAATCGTCGCCGGACAGGGCGCGGGCCAAAACGCTGCGCTTGTCGTCGCCGGTGATGTGCAACACGTGGCGACGCGCCTGGTGCAGCCGGTCGGCGCTGAGGGTGATGCGCGCCTGGGGCTGGCTCGGCGTACGCGTGGCCAGTACCGGAGCGTCGGTGGTGAGCCCCAGCTCCAGCTCGCGGCTGTCGGGAAACAGCGAGGCGGTATGACCGTCGCCACCCATGCCCAGCACCACCAGGCTGGCCGGCCACGACAACGCCTCGATACGCCGGGTCACCGCCTCGACACCCTGCTCGGGCGTCTCGTCGTCGGTGGTCAGCGAGACGAAGCTGGCCGCCTCCGCCTGGTCCTGCAGCAGGTGGCGCCGTACCAGCCGGGCATTGCTCGCCTCGTCGGTCTCGCTCACCCAGCGCTCGTCGGCCAGGGTCACGTCGACCCGCTCCCAGGGCAACGACTGTCTGGCCAGAGCCTGGAAGAAAGGCACCGGGGTGGAGCCTCCGGAGAGCACTAGCAGGGCTCTGTCGTTCTGGCTCAGATCCTGGCGCAGCGCTTCGGCGGCGGCTTCGGCAAGCTGCTCGGCGAGCTGCTCGCGCGGCCCGGCTGCTAGATTCGTCATGTCAGTAGTCCTCGTACCAGCTGCGCCCATCCTGGGTAATCATGGCGATGGAGGCTACCGGCCCCAGGAGCCGGCGGGGTAACGCCGTGGCGGCTCGCCCATCTCCTTCCAGGCGGCGACCAGGCTGTCGCACCAGTGCCAGGCGTGCTCGACCTCGTCGCGACGCACGAACAAGTACTGGCGCCCCTTCATCACTTCCAGCAGCAGACGCTCGTAAGCATCGGGAATGCGCGCCTGGGGAAAGGCGCTGCCGAAATCCAGATGCAGCGGGCCACGGCGCAGGCGCATGCCGCGATCCAGACCGCTATCCTTGGTAAGCACCTCGAGCGCGATACCTTCGTCGGGCTGCAGGCGAATGACCAGCTTGTTGGCGGCCAGGTTGCGCTGGTCGGGATCGAAGATGTAGTGCGCCTGCTGGCGAAAGTGGATCACGATCTGCGAGAGCTTCTCGGGCATGCGCTTGCCGGTGCGCAGGTAGAACGGCACCCCAGCCCAGCGCCAGTTGGAGACGCCGGTCTTCATGGCGACGAAGGTCTCGGTGCCGCTCTCGAGGTTGGCGCCCTCCTCCTCGAGGTAGCCGGGAACGCCCTTGCCGTTGATGGTGCCGGCAATGTACTGGCCGCGCACCACGTCGCGATTCAGCTTGGCCTCGCTGAAGGGCTGCAGTGCCTTGAGCACCTTGACCTTCTCGTCGCGGATGGCATCGGCATCCAGGTTGGCCGGCGGATCCATGGCGATCAGGCAGACCAGTTGCAGCAGGTGGTTCTGCACCATGTCGCGCAGCTGGCCGGCACGGTCGAAGTAGCCCCAGCGCCCCTCGATGCCGACCTGCTCGGCCACGGTGATTTCGACGTGGGAGATATGGTTCTGGTTCCACTGGGTGCCGAACAGGGGATTGGCAAAACGCAGCGCGATCAGGTTCTGAACGGTTTCTTTGCCGAGGTAGTGGTCGATTCGATAGACCCGCGACTCCGGGAACACTTCGCCGATGGCGTCGTTGATCTCGCAGGAGGACTCGAAGTCGTAACCGATCGGCTTCTCGACCACCACGCGGGAGAGATCGTCCAGGCATTCGCCGGCCTGCAGGTTGCGGCAGATATCGCCATACAGGCTCGCCGGCACGGCAAGGTAGACCACCAGGGGACAGACCACGGTGTCATGGCGTACGGCCTTGCGCCATTCGCTTATGCCACGGTAGCCCTCGGCGGTGGCGAAATCGAGCTGCAGGTAGTCGAGACGCGCGGTGAAGCGTTTGATTGCCCCACGATCGAGTTCGGCAGGCTTGACGTAGGTCTGCAGGGTTTCGGCCACGCGTCGCCGGAAAGCGTCGGACTCCATCTCCTGACGGGCCAGCCCCAGGATACGGGTATCGTCGTGTAGCAGACCTTCGCGGTCGAGATGGTAGAGTGCCGGGTAGAGCTTGCGCAGCGACAGGTCGCCCAAGGCACCGAACAGCGCGAGATCGATGACTGGCCGGCTCTCTTCCTCAGGCCGCTTGCTTGCGTTCATGTCCGCCCCCATCTGGTTAACTTACATAAAAAGTACGCAAAAACAGGCTTGGCATCAACTGATTTTTTGTAATATTACACCCAAAATAGAGGTTTCCGATCCTTCAATTCGCGCCCGCCCCGACTCCGCGATAGGATAGCCGGCGTCAATGTTGTTAAATCACTACATTATCAGCTTTAGAGAGTCTCTTCTGCCATGGCCCACGACCTGCTGCAACGAATCCGCCAACGCCTCGATGAGCTCAACCGCTCCGAGCGCAAGGTAGCAGACGTCATCCTGGCCGATCCGGCCCGGGCCACCGGTCTGAGCATTGCCAGTCTGGCCCAGGCGGCTTCCGTCAGTGAGCCCACGGTCAACCGCTTCTGCCGTAGTTTCAATGCCAAGGGCTATCCCGATTTCAAGATCAAGCTAGCCCAGAGCCTGGCCGGGGGCACCCCCTATGTCAGCCAGTCGGTGGAGCCGGGCGATGGTGCCGCGGACTACACGCGCAAGATCTTCGGCGCTACCATCGCCGCCCTGGACGAGGCCAGCCGCACCATCGACCCGGCCCGCATCGAGCGGGTGGTGGACTACCTGATCCAGGCCAAGCAGATCCACTTCTTCGGTCTCGGCGCATCCGGTGCCGTGGCTCAGGATGCCCAGCACAAGTTCTTCCGCTTCAATCTTCCGGTCACTTCCTACGTCGACGTGCTGATGCAGCGCATGGTCGCATCGGCCTGCCATACCGGCGACGTGGTGGTGGTGATCTCCTGGACCGGTCGCACCCGCGAGCTGGTCGAGATCGCCCAACTCGCGCGCGAGAGCGGCGCCGTGGTACTGGGTATCACCGCCCCCGGCTCGCCGCTGGCGGCGGAGTGCACCGAGACGCTCGAAGTACCCACGCCGGAGGACACCGACGTCTACATGCCGATGACTTCGCGCATGATCCAGCTCACCCTGATCGACGTGCTGGCCACCGGCGTCACCCTGCGCCGCGGCGAGGATTTCCTGCCCCACCTGAAGAAGATCAAGGACAGCCTGCGGGAAACCCGCTACCCGCCCGGTGCGCGCGGCTAAACTTCAGCTACGACCCTCACCTGCCGCGGCCAGCCAGGCCGCTACCAGCGCACGCGCCTGCTCGCCCACCTGCGCAGGCGACTGCCCTGGGCGGTAGAGCGCACTGCCCAGGCCGGCACCGTCCACGCCGGCAGCACGCCAAACGGCGAACTCATCCGCGCCGATGCCGCCCACGGCATAGAGGCGGGTAGCGGCCGGCAGTACCGCTCGCAGCGCCTTCATACCCTCCACACCCACCTGCACGGCGGGAAACAGCTTCAGCCCCGTTGCCCCGGCATCCAGCGCATCGAAGGCCTCCGATGGCGTCAGCACACCTGGCCAGCTCTGCATGTCGAGGCGTCGCGTCTCCCCGATCACCGCCGGACGGCAGTTGGGCGAAACCACCAGTCGCCCGCCGGCGGCATGCACGGCACGAACCTCATCCACGCCGAGCACGGTGCCGGCGCCTACCAGCGCACGCTCGCCCAGCGCCTCGGCCAGGCGGCGGATGCTTTCGAGCGGGTCGGGGAGTTAAGAGGGACTTCCAGAGTGGTGATGCCAGCAGCGATGACGGCTTCGCCAACCGCCACCGCCTCCTCGGGGTGGATACCGCGCAGGATGCCGATCAGGGGCAAGGTCATGTCCGTCTCCATAAGGTTGTCACGCGCCGGCCCGTGCCAGTCCCAGGCCAGCCAGTACCGCCGCTTCGCCATCGAGACGCCGGCTGGTATGACCGAGCGCCCCGAGGGCCAGCGCATAGCGCTCGCACAGCGCCTCGCTGCCGATCAGGGTGATGGGAACACTCGCCAGCTCGTGCCGAACACCGCCGAGTTCGAGGCCAATGGCGAGCCCCGAGAGGCGCGCTCCCAGCCGGGCTCGCCGCGCCTCACCGGCAGGCAGCGAATCGTCGAGCAGGTCGGCGGCACGCAGACCGAACAGCCACTGGCTGAAGCGCCCCGGCTCGTCGGCTGCCTCACGCACCGCGCCGATGAACGCCTCGCGACAGCCGGACTCGACGAGCCCGGCGTCGGCCACTGTGTGCCTGAGCACCGACTGACCGGCCAACAGGCCATAGAGTTCACCGGTCAGGTAAGTGGCGAAGCGCTTGACCTCGCCGCCCTCCAGCCACGCCCACTTGGCATGGGTACCCGGCAGGCACACCAGCCCCGAAAACTCCGGCTCCCAGGCCACCAGTCCGGCCAGTTGCGTCTCCTCGCCGCGCATCACGTCGAAGCCGCGCTTCGCGGCGTCGGCATGCTGGCACAGCCCCGGCAGCAGGCGCACCTCGAGCCGCGCATCGCGCAGCGAAGGAGCCACGGCGCCGCGAGTCAGCTCTTCCAGGCGCGTCGGCAACGGCAGGTAGGCCGCTTCACGCCAGCCCTGGCGGGCGCCAGCCATGCCGCAAATCCACACCGCCACGCGTCCCGAAGCGGGCAGCCAGTCGCCGACGGTCTCCAGTAGCGCAGGCTCGTAGTCCTCCGGCGCCAGGGCCAGCATGCCCTTGTCGCTGCCGCCCCGGGCCAGCACTTCGCCACGCTCGTCCAGCCCCCAGGCGCGCAGGTGGCTCGAGCCCCAGTCCACCGCGACCCATGCCAGCCGCTCGCGTACCTCATCGCTCATGACGACCTCCTCACCACTCGGCGATGGAGCCGTCCTCATGGCTCCACACCGGATTGCGCCAGCGATGCCCCACCTTGGCCCGCTCCTCGACGAATGCCTCGTCGATCTCCACGCCGAGACCGGGTCCCTGGGGAATGGCACAGAAGCCCTCCTCGATGGACAGTGCTGACTTGTCGACCAGATAGTCGAGTACGTCGTTGTCGCGGTTGTAGTGGATGCCCATGCTCTGCTCCTGAATGAAGGCGTTGTGGCTCACTGCATCCAGGTGGAGCGAGGCGGCCAGGGTCAGTGGGCCGAGCGGACAGTGCGGTGCCAGGGCCACGTCGTGGGCCGAGGCCAGCGCAGCGATCTTCAGCCCTTCGCTGATGCCGCCGCAGTGGGAGAGGTCGGGCTGGATGATGTCGATCATGCCGTCGGCAAGCAGGTCGCGGAATTCGAACCGGGTGTGCAGGCGCTCGCCGGTGGCCAGCGGATAGCCCAGGCCGCCGGCGATGTGCTTCAGGCTAGGCAGGTGCTCGGGGGCCACCGGCTCCTCGACGAACATCGGGTGGTAGGGCTCCAGCTCGCGCAGCAGCGCCTTGGCCATGGGCCGATGCACACGGCCGTGAAAATCGATGGCAATGCCCACTTCGGATCCTACCGCCTCGCGGGCCTCGGCCACCCGGGCCACTGCCTCGTCGATCTTGCGGTGCGAGTCGACGATCTGCATCTCGGCAGTGCCGTTCATCTTGAACGCAGTGAAGCCGCGCGTCACCAGCTCCCGGGCGCCCGCCCCCACATCGCTCGGCCGATCGCCTCCGGTCCAGGCATACATGCGCATGCGCTCGCGCACCGCGCCGCCCAACAATTGATGCACCGGCACCCCCAGGTCGCGCCCCTTCAGGTCCCATAGCGCCTGGTCGATGCCGGCGATGGCACTCATCAGAATCGGGCCGCCGCGATAGAAGCCGGCGCGATAGAGCGTATTCCACAGGTGCTCGATACGATGCGGATCCTGGCCGACCAGATAGTCGGCGAGTTCGTGCACCGCGGCCTCCACCGTAGCGGCGCGGCCCTCGATGACCGGCTCACCCCAGCCGTAGCAGCCCTCGTCGGCCTCGATCTTGAGGAACAGCCAGCGCGGCGGCACCTGCCAGGTCTTGAGTCGAGTGATCTTCATAGTGAACGCTCCTTGGCCTGCGTGTCGAGTGCGGCTACCGGTACGACAGCCGAATGAGAGGAAACGTCGGTCACAATGCCCAGATCGACGGCGGTACGTCGCAGCACGTCGGCAGCGGCCGCTTCGGCAGCGTCGGCATCGCGACGACGAATCGCCTCGAGCAGGCGGCCATGGCGCACCAGGCTGTCATCCAGGTCGGCCTCGAGGGGCTGGAGGTGGGCCTGAGAGCGCTGGATCAGGGCAATGATCGAGGGGCGCAGCAAATGCCCCATCTGGCGCCATACCAGGTTGTGGCTGGCGTGGTAGACGGCATCATGAAAGGCCACGTCGTACTCGGCATGCCGCGCGCTGGCTTCCGGCCTGCCGGCGGTATGTCGCATGCCCTCGTAGGCCGCCTCCAAGCGTTCGAGATCCTCCCTTTCGGCTGCCTGGGCTGCCAGGCGGGCGACGGCCGGCTCCGCTGAATAGCGAAAGGCGAATATCTCGCGCAGCAGGTCGGCGTCAGGCGTTTGGATATCGGCCATCCACTCGCTCACCAAGGGATCGAGCAGGTGCCAATCGCCGATCTCGCAGACCACGCTGCCACGCCCTGCGGTGCGCTCGATCAGGCCGAGGGCGACCAGGGTCGCCAGGGCGTTGCGCACCTGGTTGCGGCTGACTTCGAAGTGCTGGCAGAGGTCGCGTTCGCGAGGAAACGTCTCGCCTGGACGCCAGCGCCCGGCCAGCAGCGCCTGGCCCAGCAGTCGTGCCAGACCGTCGGCGCCACCATGGTGGCGAGGCAGCGAAGCCAGGGTCATGTCGTCCTCCTGAAAATGTCAGACATTTATCACATCCAGCATCATACCCCACCCTGCATGATGCAAATACCCGGGGAAAAGCAGCGGGGTTTTCTCGGCCCCGCTCAACCTCAGCCCCGCCTCGACATGCTTCAGCCGCCGGCGAAGGCCGCATAGATGACGATGACCAACACCACCAGCGCGAGGCTGGCAGGCACGGCGCCGCGCCAGGGGGTGAGATCGACGTCGCCGCTGTACTCGTGCACCCAATCGGTCTCGCGCGGGCGCAGCTTGCCCACGATCAACATGATCGCCACCAGCAGCACGAATACCAGGGCCACGAAATGGAACTCGTGCATGATCGTCGGCAGCCGGTCGAACGGCGGCACGAAGTAGCCGGCGGCGATCATCAGGCAACCGCCTACCAGGGCGATCTTGGCGGCCATGGGCGGCACACGCTTGGTCAGCAAGCCCACGATCACCACTGCCAGAATGGGAATGAAATAGATGGCGTTCATGCGCTGCAGGTAGCCGAACAGGCTCTCCTGGCCCGCCAGTAGCGGCGCGATGGTCATGGTGGTAATGGCCATGATCCAGCCGAACACCTTGCCCGACTTCACCACCTCCTCGTCGCTGGCGTCCTTCTTCAGCACGCCCTTGTAGATACCCAGGCTGAAGATGGTAGTAGTGCTGTTGAGCGCCGAGTTGAACGACGACAGGATGGCACCCACCATCACCGCCGCGAAGAAGCCGGTGAGGTAGGGCGGCAGCACGTTGAACACCAGATGGCCGTAGGCCTCGTCGGCGCGAACGCCCTGATCGGCATAGAGGTGATAGGCGATGATGCCCGGCAGCACCAGGTAAAGCGGACCCAGCAGTTTGAAGAAGCCGGTGAGCAACACCCCCTTCTGGCCTTCGGCCAGGTTCTTGGCGGCAAAGGTACGCTGGATGATCTGCTGGTTGGTGGTCCAGTAGAAGAGATTGATCAGGAATACGCCGGTGAAGAGCGTGGAGAATGGCACCTGCTGGTCGGCCCCGCCCAGCGAGTTGAGCTTGTCCGGATCGCTCTGCTTGAGAACGTTCCAGCCCTCGATCACGCCGCCATCGCCGCTCACCGCCTGCAAACCGAAGTAGGCAATGACGAAGCCGCCGATCAGCAGACCGATGCCGTTCAGGGTGTCCGATACGGCCACCGTGCGCAGTCCGCCGAACAGGGCATAGATGGAGCCGATGATCCCGACGATCCAGACCGTCAGCCACAGCAGCAGGGTCGACGACTCGATCCCGGTCAGCCCGGAAAGATCGAGCATGCCCTGCAGGCCCATGGCACCGGAGTAGAGAATGATCGGCAGCAGGATCACGGCATAGGCGATCAGGAAGATCACGTTGGCGATCAGTTGGGTACCCGAGTCGAAACGAATTGCCAACAGTTGCGGCAGCGTGGCGATACCGCTCCTGAGGAAACGTGGCAGGAAGAACAGCGCCAACGCCACCAGTGCGATGACCGCCACCACCTCCCATGCCATCACGCTCAAGCCGTCGCTGAAGGCGGCACCGTTGAGGCCCACCATCTGCTCGGTGGAGAGGTTGGTCATCAGCAGCGAGCCGGCGATCAGCGGGAAGGTGAGACTGCGCCCGGCCAGAAAGTAGCCGCGACTGCTTACATGGTCGTCGCGACGGGTCAGGCGCCAGGTGATGAAGGCGACCAGGCCGGTAAAGAACAGGAACGACAGCAGGGTCAAGGCATGCATGCGGGTACACTCCCTTGCAAGCAATAGCAGTCCGTTGCGCCAGCACAAATGTCTGACATTGATGAATTCACTACATTTTATGCAGAGAAAGCACTCCTTGCATGCTTCTTTAGTCTAACAAACCGATAAAAATTAAGTAACCTTACCGAAATTCCACAAGCGCAGCTCAATGCACCAATGCAAGCAGGTCCAGATATTCTGACGTCACGGGCTTATCATAACCTGCATAATTGATACAAAAGATATGTGCACACAAAAACTCCGGCCATGCGACCGGAGCTGTAGATAACTTATTCGGCTTTACAGTCACGAAACGTATCAAAACAACCTTGGCACCGACATTAAAGCCTCACTCCTATAGTCATCCAAGGCCTTTTCTACTATCTCGACCCACGCAGCCTCAGTAGCAACTTGCCGACTTTGCTGCGCATGAATCGCCACGACCTCCTGTGCACTACCTTCGCGCAACTCAAGGTCGGTAGAGATTCTCGTATTTAGTGTAATAGCCCAAAAACCCGGACTGAACCATGCCCAGAATTCATTAATATAGACATCTATAATCGGAGCATCAACTCCCGGACCAGCCGGCTCAGCAAGTACATTGTATCCTGCCTCTTGCAGGGCCAGGGTCAGACTGCTGCGCACCACCTCTTCAACCGACTGCCCTTCCTCCAGAAGAATATCACCCATTGCTTTACCATAACTATTTCTCTTCCTCCCAATCGCCCTTGCCTTGATTTCATCCGAAGCTTGGCTCACTCCTCCGGATCCAAGGGAAGGAGTACTAGGCTCTCTTGGTGCCTCTTCAAAGATTCGTCGATCTACAACCTCTCCTATCAAGACTTCCTGTCCCGCACCAATATATTGTTCCGAACTCACTTCCGGAACAGCCAATGCTATCTCGCTGCGATTTGTAGCACATCCTGCAAGAAACACCATGAGGAATATTGCCATCAACCCTGCGTTCGACTTGAGCTTCAACAGCCTATCTCCATTTATTTTCAATTTTAATATTGTCAATAAACTTTAAGCCTGAAGTTATGAAAGACATAAGAATATCGACCAAGACCTTATATCAGCCTCTTACGATTTAATGCAAGCGTATGCATCACTACACCTACCAACACGTGCAGCGAGGTAGCGCACATCTATCACATACACCGCACAACATTTCGTAACACCACTTTCGCAGAGCGCTCAACCAAGCTAGAATCCGCCCCTTTGCCCATGAGCCGTGAGAGTCGTGTCCTTTTTCCTACATCTCGAAGACTGGCGGGGATGGCATCCCAAAGAGACAGTGGCCATCTGCGACCCAAGCCACCGCATCTCGGCTCAGCCAGGCAAGAACCTGCCAGCCATGCTGCGCCGACGTCTAGATGATGCTGGGCGCGCCACCTGCGAGATACTCAGCGCGCTGGCCCCGGAAGCTGGCTTACCGTTGATACACGCTTCTCGACATGGCGATACCACCCATACCCTGGGCATGCTCGAAGCACTAGAGAGCGGCGAGCCCATCTCCCCGACGCGCTTTTCCATGTCGGTTCACAACGCAGTGCTGGGTGTCCACTCCATTTCGTGCGCTCATCATCGTCCCTTGCAGGCTCTGGGGGCCTGTGGTGATGAGTTCGACGCCGTTCTCCTCGAAGCTCAGGGTTATCTCCTGGAAGGTCACCGAGCCGTCGTGGCAGTTTTCTCGGAAGGCTCGCTTCCCTCGGCTTACCAAGGGCACACAGAGCACCCGGGTACTGCCTGCGCTGTCGGCATGCGGTTAACGCTGGATCGGGGACGAAGGCTCATGGCCTCTGACCCGATACGCAGTGCCCGCCCAACCCCTATTGAAGTGATGGCCTGGCTGAGCGGGAACACACCTTTCCTTGCTGGCCGGCAGCGGTGGCAAATGGAGGCGGGATGAAGTTGGACAGGTGGTGGCGTGGGCTAGGCACTGCACTTTCCTTCATTGCCTTCGGCTTGGGCGGCGTGTTCATCGGCTTGGCAGTCGCACCCCTGCTGAGCCTATGCGTACACGACACCGAACGGCGGCAGCGTATGGCGAGGCACCTTATCCAACGCTGCTTCCGCGGCTTCATCGGATTGATGCGGTGCCTCGGAGTACTCGACTATCACTTTAGTCATCAGGAACGACTGCAGCGCCCTGGGCTGCTGGTGCTGGCCAACCATCCCTCATTGATCGACGTGATATTCCTGCTGGCGCATATGCCCCACGCAAACTGCATCGTCAAGGGCCGGTTGGCCAGCAACCCTTTCACCCGCGGCCCGATTCGCGCAGCAGGGTATATCACCAACAATGAGCCCGAAGCGGTGCTGGAAGCCGCTGGCGAGAGCCTTAGGAGAGGCGATTCGCTGGTCCTTTTTCCAGAAGGCACTCGCACCAAGCCACAACGTCCTATCAAGTTCAGACGCGGCGGGGCAAATATCGCCTTACGCACGAAAACGGCTATCACACCAGTACTGATACGTTGTACTCCTACCACATTGACCAAGGGCGAACCTTGGTATCATATCCCGGCGAGCAAGGTCCGGATGGAACTACATGTTCTCGAAGACCTGCCCATTAACGACGATAACCAACAGCCAACCGGGCAGCTCGCCAGAATACTGACACATCGGCTGAACAATCATTTCAACAGGGAACTGGGACGACTTCACCATGAGCGAGACATGCGACCTAACGCTTGAACTCAAGCGCCTGATCATCGACACGCTGGAGCTCGAAGACATCACGCCGGCGGATATCGACTCCGAGGCTCCTTTGTTCGGAGAGGGTCTGGGCCTCGACTCCATCGATGCACTCGAACTCGGCTTGGCATTGCAAAAGCGCTACGGTATCAAGCTCGATGCCGAAGCCGAGGAAACTCACCACCATTTCGCCAGCCTGAACGCCCTGCAGTCCCTTGTGGAGGCCCGTCGTGTCAACTGATATCGCCGCTGCCAATCGCACCGAGATTTTCTCTCATGTGCGCAAGACCCTGGTCGAGTTGTTCGAACTCGACGCCGACGACGTCAAGCCCGAAGCGCGACTCTACGAGGACCTCGATATCGACAGTATCGACGCCGTGGACCTAGTCGTCGAACTCAAGCAGTTCACCGGTCGGCGCATCAACCCCGACGACTTCAAGTCGGTGCGCACCATCGATGACGTGGTCAATGCCGTCGAACGCTTGATGCAGCACTGAGAGATGCCGAAGCAAGCGATCAAGTGGCTCGGCGTCGGCATGGCGCTGGCTTGGCCAGTGCTGGTCTTCAGCCTGCACGATCACTTGGGTAGCTGGCCGCTGTTGATGATCGGTGCCGCGTTGCTCGCCTGGCGAATGCCACAGGCTCGCTATCTGGCCTCCGTGATGGCAGCACTGTTGCTGGCGTTGGGTGGCTTGGGGCATGCCGAACTCGGCATGCGTGCCTACCCCGTCGCCGTCAGCGCCATCATGCTGGCCCTCTTTCTGTCCAGCCTGTGGCAGGGCATGCCGATCGTCGAGCGTCTGGCGCGCCTGCGTGAACCCGACCTGCCACCGGCCGCGATACGCTATACCCGCCGGGTCACCTGGGCATGGTGTGGCTTCTTCGTCCTCAATGGAGCCATCGCCTGCTGGACCGCCCTGTATGCCGACCTGGCGACCTGGACGCTGTACAACGGCGTCATCAGCTACGCCCTTATCGCCACCATGTTTGCCGGTGAATGGCTGCTGCGTCATCGGTTGCGAAGGAGTCTGTCGTGACATTCGTTCCGCTCACTCGACTGCCCTGGCGTAGAGCAATCAAGAGCCGTCACTCACTGCCACGGCAGTGGGTCGACCCGTTCTCACTACCTCAACGTATCGATGCCTGGCGTCGCTGGCTGGCCAACCAGCCCGCCGGCCACTGGCTACTCTGCCAACGTCACCCCGAGGATTTCTGCGCGGCCCTGGCAGCGTTGTGGGAAAGCGGCCGCATCGCGGTGCTGCCGGCCGACGACCGTCCTGAAACCCTGACACGGCTCGCCGCCGAGGTCGACGGTGTGCTGCCTGAAGCCCCTGGCGAACATGACCCCGATCATCATGAGACTGCCACTCTCCCTCTCCCCAAGATACTCTCCCCCACATCCACGGCAGTCGTCCTGTACACCTCCGGTTCCACCGGCGACCCCGTACGCCTGGCCAAGCGTTTCGACCAGCTCGATGCGGAATTGGCCGCGCATGCCGAGCTGTGGCCATTGGCCGGTAGCTGTGTCATCTCTCAGGTCAGTCACCAGCACATCTATGGTTTGCTCACCGGCGTGTTGCACCCGTTATGCGCCGGCGTTCCCTTTTGTGGCGACGAGTGTCGTTATCCCGAAGTGCTGATCACGCGCCTCCAGGAAGCTGGCGATGCCGGCCTTGCCCCCGTGGTAGTGAGCTCTCCCGCTCAGTTGTCACGCTTGCCGGAGCACCTGCCATGGAGCGACTCGCCCCGCCTCAGTCGCGTGTTCTCCTCCGGCGCGCCCTTGGCGACAGAGCATGCCCAGCACACGGAGCGCCTGTTACAGGCGCCGGTGATCGAGATCTATGGCAGTACAGAGACCGGAGGAATCGCTCAGCGTCGACAAATGCAAGGCTCCGCCTGGCAGGCCCTGCCCGGCGTGGAGCTGTCATTCGTGGACGAACGCCTGGCGCTGCGTTCGCCGTTTCTGGAAGCCCCGCGGAGTTGGTGGCAACAACCCGACCGGGTGGCGTCGACGATCGACGGCTTCGAGCTGCTGGGCCGTGCCGATCGCCTGGTAAAGATCGGCGGCAAACGGGTCTCGCTGGATCATATCGAGAATGCCCTCACCACCACTCCGGAAGTCACTGAGGCACGTTGTATCGATCTTGGTCGAACCGATAGTCGTCTGGGGGTCGTGGTCGCTCTGCACGATGAGTTCATACCGCACCGGCACGACAGCCGCCATGAGCTGATACAGCGTCTGCGAACGCATCTGTCACGCCACCTTGAGCGAGTCGCCATTCCCCGCTACTGGCGCTTCGTCGATACCCTGCCGAGCAATGCCCAAGGCAAGCTCGACCGCAGCCTGGCCAATCGACTGTTCGCCGATCTCGACGACGCAAAGGCGCCACGCTGGCTGGGTGAACACCGCCCGGATCCTTCTTCCTGCCTCTTGACCCTGGAAGTGCCGGAACGCCTGATCTTTCTCGAAGGGCATTTCGAAGAGTATCCGCTGGTGCCAGGCGTGGTCATGGTGCAGTGGGCCATCGAACTTGCCGGCGACAGCTTCGGTGAGTCAGGCGAATTCCAGGGTATCGAGCGCTTGAAGTTTCAGCGTGCGCTACGCCCCGGGGCACGCTTCACACTGCAATTGACGCGTCGCGACGACGGTCTCGCTTTCGCCATCGACTCGCATGAGGGACGCCACTGCACCGGGCAAATTCGCCTGCAATCCCCGAACGGAGAGGATCATGGCTGAAGCGCGCCCCTGTATCCTGATTCCGGTCTATAACCACCCCACCACGATCGGCCCGGTATGCGACGAACTCGCTTTCCTGGGAATACCGCTGCTACTGGTGGACGATGGCTGCGACGACGAGTGCGCGGCTGAGCTCGACCGCCTGGCCACGGGCGGCCATCACCTGTTGCGACTGACTAGCAACCAGGGCAAGGGCGCCGCGGTACGTGCCGGACTCCAGGAAGCCCAGCGACTGGGATATACCCACGCCCTGCAGGTGGACGCCGACGGCCAGCATGCCAGTGAAGACCTGCCGGCCTTTCTCGCCACACTGGAGTCGGCTCCCGAGACGTTGGTGGTCGGCTATCCCCGCTATGATGCCAGCGTTCCGCGAATGCGCTTCTTCGGTCGCTACGCGACCCACGTCTGGGTGTGGATCAACACCCTGTCCCTGGAGATCCGCGACTCCATGTGCGGCGTCAGGCTCTATCCGGTCGCCGCGCTCAATCGTCTGCTGGCACGCCACCCCTGCGGTGATCGCATGACCTTCGACACCGAGGTACTGGTACGCTGGCACTGGGCTGGCGGCGCCCTGGCGCACCGCCCGGTACGCGTGCACTATCCGCGCGATGGCGTGAGCCACTTCGCGTTGTGGCGCGACAACCGCCAGATCTCCGCCATGCACACCCGTTTGTTCTTCGGCATGTTGCTGCGCTTGCCCCGCCTGCTGGCTCGATGCCTGCGCAGGCAATACGCGAGGGTAGCCTTATGAATCGCCATTGGGCTCGGATCGGTGAGCGCGGCACCCTTGCCGGCATGACGCTGATGGTGGCGATACAGCGCCACCTGGGACGCTGGCCCTTCCGACTCGTTCTGGCGCCGGTCATGCTGTGGTACTTCCTGGCGCATGCCACGGCACGACGTGCCTCTCAGTCCTATCTGCAACGTCTCTATCCTGCTCTCGAACGACGACCACTCGCCCGCTGGTGGCACAGCTACCGCCACTTTCTCACCTTCGGCGATGCGCTGATGGACAAGGTCGCGGCGTGGAGTGGGGACATCGCCGACGGACGCCTGACCGGCCCGGGCATCGAACGCTTCACTGCCGCCATCGACGGTGGCCGGGGCGGCCTGATCCTGGTCGCCCACCACGGCAATCTCGACGTGGCCAATGCCCTGGCTGAACGCCACCCGGGACTCGAACTGACGGTGCTGATGCATACCCGCAATGCGCGCAAGTTCAACGCGCTACTGGAACGTGTCACGGGCCGGCCCCGCCCGCATGTGCTCGAAGTCAGCGCGATCACGCCGGCCACCGCCCAGGCGCTGGCCGAACGCATTCACACCGGTGGCTATGTGGTCATCGCCGCCGATCGGCTGTCCTTGTCAGGGGGACGCACGCAGTGCCTCGATTTCTTCGGCGATCGCGCCATGTTCCCCGAGGGCCCATTCTGGCTCGCTGCGTTACTGCGTTGCCCGCTCTACACCCTCGCCTGCGTGCGCGAGGATGGCAGCTTCCGGATCGACTTCGAAGCCATTGACGACACCGGGAACCTGCCACGCCGTCAGCGCGAAGCGTGGATCTCCGAGGCCATGCAGCGCCATGCCGATCACCTGGCCGAGCGCGTTCGGCAGCATCCCCTGCAATGGTTCAATTTCTATCCGTTCTGGATGAACGACACTGGATTTCACCATGACGACACTGCATGACCCGCTTGCCGGCCCCACCAGCAGCGAGGCGCTCACGCTGGATGGCTCGGCCGTGACCCTCGAGGACGTATTGGCCGTTACCGAAGGCCGCCGGCGCGTCGTGCTGTCGTCGGCGCCCGAATTCCGTGAACGCATAGCACGCGGCAATGCGTTTCTCGAACGCCTGCTGGAGGAAGACGGCGTGGTCTACGGCGTCACCACCGGCTATGGCGACTCCTGTACCCGCGCAGTGCCCGCCTCCGACCTGGAGCAACTGCCGCGCCAGCTATATACCTTCCACGGCTGTGGCCTGGGCGAGGTGCTGTCGGTGGAAGCCGCGCGGGCCGTGGTCATGGTGCGGCTGGTGTCGCTGTGCCGCGGGGTCTCGGGGGTCAGCGTCGAGCTCCTCGAACGACTGGCCTGGTTGCTCGAGCATGATGTCGTACCGGTCATTCCCGAAGAAGGCTCGGTGGGCGCCAGCGGCGACCTGACGCCGCTGTCGTACCTGGCCGCCGTGCTGTGTGGCGAACGTGAAGTGTTCGACCGCGGCCAGCGTCGCGCCACGTCGGAGGTCTTCGCCGAACACGGCCTCGTCCCCTATCGCCTCAAGCCCAAGGAAGGCCTGGCACTGATGAACGGCACCGCGGTGATGACCGCGCTGGGTGTGTTCGCCTTCGCCCGGACGACCTACCTGGCGCGGCTGGCCACGCGCATTACCGCACTGTCGGTCTACGCGCTGGACGGCAATCCCTATCATTTCGACGCCGACCTGTTCGCCGCCAAGCCGCACCCCGGGCAAAACCGCGTGGCCGAGCGGCTGCGCGACGATCTGCATGCTCCCGCCACGCCACGCAACTCGCCCCGCCTGCAGGACCGTTACTCGACGCGCTGCGCCCCGCATGTGATCGGCGTAGTGGAAGATGCCCTGCCCTGGTGGCGCCAATTTCTCGAAACCGAACTCAACAGCGCCAACGACAACCCACTGATCGATGCCGAGCACGGCAAGGTCATGCATGGCGGCCATTTCTACGGCGGCCATGTCGCCTTCGCCATGGATAGTCTCAAGCAAGCCTGTGCCAACCTGGCCGACCTGCTCGATCGTCAGTTGGCGCTGCTGGTCGACACTCGCTTCAACCATGGCCTGCCCAGCAACCTGAGTGGTGCCACGCCACAGCGAGCCAGCCTCAACCATGGCTACAAGGCGGTACAGATCGGCGCTTCGGCGTGGACCGCCGAGGCGCTCAAGCTGACCATGCCGGCCAGCGTCTTCTCACGCTCCACCGAATGTCACAACCAGGACAAGGTCAGCATGGGCACCATCGCCGCCCGCGATGCACTGCGTGTCCTGACACTCGTCGAGCAGGTCGCCGCCGCCACCCTGCACGCCGCCTGCCAGGCCGTCGAGCTGCGCAGCCAGATAGCCGATGCCACCCCGCTTCCCGAACGCCTGGCCGGCTTTCTCGATGTCTGTCGATCGACGTTTCCGGCCCTGGGCGAGGATCGAGCCCTGGAACCCGAACTGCGCACCCTCTGTGGCCTGATTCGCCAACGCCGCTGGAGCCTGTATGACGCCTGACGACCGCCCACTACCGCGCTGCGAGACCGAGCTGACGATCCCCTTCCATGACGTCGACATGATGCAGGTGGCCTGGCATGGCCACTATGTGCGCTATCTGGAAGTCGCCCGCTGCAAGCTGCTCGATGCCATCGACTATAACTACCCGCAGATGCAGGCCTCGGGGTTCGCCTGGCCGGTGATAGATCTACGCCTGCGCTATGCCGCTCCTGCGCTGTTCGCCCAGCGCATCGCCATCGAGGCACGCCTGAGCGAGTGGGAGAACCGTCTCAAGATCGACTACACCATCCGCGATGCCGAGACGCGCAAACGCCTGACCCGGGCCTGGAGCGTGCAGGTCGCGGTGGGACTGGACGATCGTGAAATGCGCCTGGAGTCGCCGCCGGCGCTGATCGAACGTCTTCTCGCCTGGCAGGAGGCTAACCAGTGATGCGTCATCTCCCATGGACACTGTGTGTCGCCCTGAACCTGATAGGTCCGGCGGCCTGGGCAGCTCCCGATAGCGACGCTCTCGCCGAGCACCTGGCCACGCATGCGCCGCAATGCGGTCGCTTCGAACAATCGCGCTGGCTGGCCGATCTCGAGGCACGCCTGGTCAGCCGCGGTCATTTCCAGCAAGACAAAGAGGGCGTCGTCTGGCAAACCACCGCTCCCGTCAACGATCGTGTGGTCCTGAATGCAGACAATGACGACCTGCCGCTGGGCTTCCAGATCATCGCCCCGGTCTTCACTGGTCTTCTCTCGGGGAACTGGCAGGCATTGGAGCATCACTTCACGATCGAACTCAGTGGCGAGCTGGAAGACTGGCAAGCCACGCTGGTACCCAACGAAGCTGCTGTCGCCGAACGACTCACGCAACTGCTGGTGAGCGGCAACCGGCAAGTGGAGCAGGTCGGACTCGAGTTTGCCGACGGCGACCGGCTCGACCTGACCCTGACACCGGCCACTTGCGGCAGCCTCGACGACGGTGATCCTGCATCGTGAGCGATGCACAACATCCTACCCGTGGCGAGCGCCTCGCGGCCTGGGGCTGGGCCGTGCTGCTGCTGGGGTGCGCCATCCTGCTGGCAAGTTTGCTGAGCCAGGGAACGCCGCTGGATACACGCATCACTGCACTACTTCCCAAAACCCACCAGACGGTATTGATCGAACAGGCCGAACAGCGCCTGACCCAAGCCTTCGAGGATCGCTTCGTGCTACTGGTCCACGGCGAGTCCCCACGCCGGCTGGTCGCTGACCTCAAGGCCCGCCTGCGGAACTCCGCCAGCGTCAGCGACCTCGACGACAATAGCTTCGAGCGTCCCGACAGCGCCCTGGCGCCATACCGCTATCGTCTGCTGGCCGAGCCACTGGCCAGCGCCGATAGTGACGCCTGGGTCCAGCACGGCCTGAGGCGGTTGTTCACCCCCGGCAACGATATCGATCTCCGGCGCGATCCTTTCGGTCTGCTCGACGCCTGGCTGGAACGACGCCTGGACGGTCCCATCCGCTTGGTCGATGGTCTGCCGGCCGTCAGCGACCAGGATAAACACTGGTTCATCGTCAGTGGCCGACTGTCCGCCAGCCCCTACGACATGGCCCTGCAGCGGCGCCTCACCGCTGCGCTGTCGAGCTTTCGGGATGCCCACCCCGAGGCCCAGTTGTTGCGTGGCGGCCTGGTGTTCCATGCTGCCGCCGGGGCTAACCAGGCCAAACGGGAAATCTCCACCATCGGACTGGGGTCGCTGCTGGGTATCGGCTTGTTGCTATGGGGTACGTTTCGACGTGGTGCGATCCTCGCCAGCCTGCTGCTGCCGGTCGCGTGTGGTGTGCTGTTCGCGCTGCCATTGACCTGGTTGCTGTTCGGCACGCTCAACCTGCTCACGCTGGCTTTCGGCGCCAGCCTGATTGGCATCGCGGTCGACTATGCCCTGCATCTGCAATGCGCTCGCCAACTGGCTCCCGAGCAAACGCTGACACGCCTTTGGCCCGGATTGTTGCTGGGTCTGGTATCCAGTCTGGCGGCCTATCTCGCCCAACTCGCCACCCCCTTGCCGGGGCTACGTCAGATGGCCACTTTCGCCGCGCTGGGACTGATCGGCGCGTGGCTGACCGTGCGGCTATGGCTACCGTGGTTCTCCCCACGCCCTCACACCGCGACGACACGCATCGCAGCCCGGCTGGACCGGCTGCGCTTGCCACCCCAAGCAACATATCGTTGGAGCCTGCTGGCCTTGCTTGGCTTGGTCGCGGGGGTACTGATCGTCACGCGCCTGACAGCCAACGACGACCTGCGCCAGCTCAACCCTTCGCCCGCCGCCCTGATCGCCGAGCAGCAACGCGTGCAGACCTTGCTGGAACGTCCCTCCGGCAGCCGCTATCTGGTCGTCACCGCCGAACATGAAGCCGGCCTGCTGGAGCGACTGGAAGCCCTCGAGGCGCCTTTGGCGGAACTGCGGGAGCAGGGGCACCTGACGCACTACCGTCACCTCGCCCAGGCGGTACCCTCTCCGGCTACCCAGCAAGTCAATCTGGACCGGGTGCGTCAAGCCTATGCCAGTGCCTTGCCCGAATTCATCGCCAGGGCCGGACTTCCGCCGGCACTGCTGGAAGCGGCCCAGGAACCGCTACGCAGGGTGCCGCTGTTGACCCTCGAGGAATGGCTAAAGATGTCGGCGGGACGTGCCGATAGCATGCTGTGGCTTGGCGAGGTGTCCACGTCCGATACCGCGACTCCCGAACTGGCCGCCCTGATCGCGCTGGGCGACACCGATGAGATGGCCCAGCAAGCACTCACTCGGCTCGCCGCACCAGCGCATGTCCATTACCAGGACCGGGTGGCAACGCTTTCCGATCATCTGGCACGGCTGCGCGATCAGATCGCCATGTGGTTGGCGGTCGCCGTGGTGGGGTTGGCGTTGCTGTTCGGCTGGCGTTATCGCGGCCTGGCCTGGCGCGTGTTGCTGCCGCCGCTGGGAGCGCTGGTCGCGACCCTCGCGCTGTTCAGCGCTTTGAACATCGGCCTGACGCTGTTTCATCTGCTGGGGCTGCTGCTGGTGCTGGGTATCGGTCTCGATGCCGGAATCTTCAGCACCGAGCACCCCGACAGCCCGGCAGCCTGGCTGGCGATCAGCCTGTCCTGCGCATCGAGCCTGCTGGCTTTCGGCCTGCTCTCCTTCAGCGCCACGCCGGCCTTGCACTACCTGGGCCTGACCTGCCTTGTCGGCCTCGCGGCGACCTGGGCCCTGGTGCCCTTCGCCAGGGCGGACACCAGGAGCCTTTTTTCCAAACACAGCCAGCCATGATGGCAACAGGAGTAACGAATCACATGGACACTCATGACACCACCGATGTCGCCATCATCGGCGCAGGCCCTTCCGGGGCCGCGGCGGCCGCCTGGCTCGCCCGACGCGGCCTGCATGTCCGGGTCATCGAGCGCAGTCGCTTCCCACGCTTCTCCATCGGCGAGAGTCTGCTGCCGCAGTGCATGGTGCACCTCGAGGCCTGCGGCCTGCTAGAGGCCGCACGGGCTGGTGACTTCCAGCCCAAGAACGGCGCCGCCTTCACCTGGCGCGGCCAGGACACCGCCATCGATTTCCGAGACAAGTTTAGCCCCGGCCCCGGTACCACATGGCAGGTCGAGCGCGCCGATTTCGACCAGCGCCTGATCGAGGGGGCACGCCAAGCCGGTGCCGAGGTCGAATTCGACACCAGCGTCGAAGCCTTCGTCGCCGACGCCGACCACCCCTCCCTCACGCTGGTTGGTCCGAGCGGCGAGCGACGTTCGCTACGCTCCCGTTTCGTGCTCGACGCCAGTGGCTACGGCCGTGTCCTGGCGCGTCTCACCGGCCTCGCCCGGCCCTCGACCCTGGAATCGCGCTGCGCCCTGTTCACCCACATCGAGGATCATATCGTCTGCCCGCGGCACGACCGCGAGAAGATCCTGATCGGCCTGCACCCCGATCATCCGGGCATCTGGTATTGGCTGATTCCCTTTCGGAATGGACGCGCCTCGGTTGGCGTGGTCGGCGACCGGGCAACGCTCGAAGCCACCGGTATCGACGATAGCGAACGCCTGTGGCACTTCATCCATGCCGAACCCCGGCTTGCCGAGTTGCTGGCCAATGCCGAAACCACACGCGACGTCGGCCGCCTGGAAGGCTATTCCGCCGATGTCCAGCAATTGCACGGCCCCGGCTTTGCCCTATTGGGCAATGCCGGCGAATTCCTCGACCCGGTGTTTTCCTCGGGAGTGACGATCGCATTGGACTCGGCACTGCGTGCCGCCCCCTTGGTCGAGCGTCAGCTCGCCGGAGAAAAAATCGACTGGGAGACCCAGTTCGAACAGCCGCTGCGGCGCGGCGTGGCTACCTTCCGTGAATTCGTCGATGCCTGGTACGACGGACGCCTGCCACGCATTATCTTCAACGCGCAACAAACGCCGCGTATCCGCGCGATGATCAGTTCGGTGCTTGCCGGCTATGCCTGGGACGAAAACAACCCCTTCGTCGCCGCCAGCCGCCGTCGGCTGAACAGTCTGGCTGAGGCCTGCAGCGACGAAGCATCCTCCATCATCAGCGAGGTTTGCTAGGTGCGACGTCCTTTCCTTCGTCATGCGTTGTTGGCTGCCGCCCTGGCACTACTGGTCGGCTGTGCCGGGCAGCCGGTCGATGCACCGCTCCCCAAGCCGGCGGCACTGTCCGACCTGGGCACGCGGATGCAACGCCTGACGTTCGAACATCAGGACCAGCGACACGAACTGATCGGCGTCTTGCGTCACGACGAACAATCGCTGCGCCTGGCCCTGCTGAGCCCTCAAGGTCAACGCTTGCTGACCCTTGAGCATGACGAGCATGGAGCCCGTTTCGTTGCCGACACATCGTTCGATCCCGCATTTTCGGCCGAGTGGCTTGCCAGTCGCCTGGCCTGGAGCCTGTGGCCTTCAGCATCATTGACACAGGCCTTCGAGGGCAGCGACTGGTCACTGGCGGAAGATCGCGAGGAGCGCACCGTCCGCTACCGGGGACGAGACATCGCGCACATCACCGGAAGCGCCGAATGCCGTATCATCGACGATTTCGAAGGTGATTATCGCTTGTATATCGCACCACTTGACGACGCAACCGACCGGACAGCCGCTACATGCCCAGCCGATTGACTCCCTTGCAGGCCCAGCCCTGCCGTCTCTTGCCCCGGCGCTGATCTGCCCCCTGGGCGATGACTTGGTGACGATCGCCGATGCCTTGTTCAACGGTCGTCGAGGCTTGGTGTACGACGACACCTTCACTCCTGGCCGCCCATTGCCGCTGGGACGAGTGAGATCTCCCCTGCCCGATGCCGGCAGCCTGCCGGCGGCACACCGTTCGCGCAATAATCAGTTGCTGGCCGCGGCACTGGAGCGACTCGAGCCGACACTCGATGCCTTTCGCCGGCGTCGCCCCCAGGCACGCATCGGGGTGATCCTCGGCACCAGCACCTCGGGCATCGGCGAGACCGAAATCGCCCTGACCAGACGTCAACGGGAAGGCGATTGGCCAGCGGATTTTCGCTACCAGCGCCACGAGATCGGCTCTCCAGCCTGCTTCGTCGCCGAGTGGCTCGGCCTCGAGGGGCCGGCCTATACGTTGTCCACCGCTTGCACGTCGAGCGCCCGGGCCCTGGCCAGTGCCAAGCGCCTGCTGGCAAGTGGCGCCTGCGATGCGGTGATCGCCGGCGGCGCCGACAGTCTTTGCGGCCTGACCGTCAATGGCTTCGCCTCGCTCGAGGCGCTCAGCGATAGCCCCTGCCAGCCATTCTCGGCCAATCGTGACGGTATCAATCTGGGCGAAGCCGCGGCACTGTTCCTGGTCACCGCCGAAGCCGGCGGCATCCAGCTCAGCGGCTATGGCGAGACCAGCGACGCCTATCATATTTCCGCGCCGCGACCCGACGGCCAGGGAGCCATCGCAGCCATCCAGGCGGCGCTGGACATGGCTCGGCTGCCCGCCACCGCCATCGACTATCTCAACCTGCACGGTACCGCGACCCGACAGAACGACAGCATGGAAGCCCTGGCCATCTCCCAGCTCTTTGGCGACACACTCCCATGCAGCTCGACCAAGGCCTTGACCGGCCATACGTTGGGCGCCTGTGGCGCACTGGAAGCGGCCTTCTGCTGGATGGCCCTCGACGCCGGCCGGTTGCCGCCCCACGTCCATGACGGCCAGCTCGACCCGGAGCTATCGCCGCTGAGCTATGCCTCGGTCGGGAAACATGACGGCTCCCGCGCGATCAGCAATGCCTTCGCTTTCGGTGGCAACAACATCGCCCTGCTGTTGGAACGTATTCATGACTGACTCCTCGACATTCCACAGGCTCGATCTGCCCTGCGACATTGCTCCTTACGTGCCGCATCGACACGGCATGTGCCTGCTCGACACTCTGCTCGAGGCGGGAGACGAACACCTGCATGCCGAAGTCACTCCTCGCCGTGACGACCTGTTTGCCAGCGCCGATGGCATACCCGGCTGGGTGGGACTCGAATGGCTTGCCCAGGCCGTTGCCGCCTGGGCCGGCGTACAGGCCGTGAACGGAGGAGGCACGCCACAAATCGGCTTTCTGCTCGGCACCCGACGCTATCGATGTCAGACACCGCAGTTTGCGTTCGACCAACCGATACGCATCGAGGTCGAACTCGATTTTCGTGCCGACAACGGCCTGGGAGCCTTTCGCGGACGACTGCTGGACAGCGACGGCCGAGAGCTCGCCACCACCACGCTCAACGTCTTTCAGCCCGAGTCTCGAGAGGCGCTGGAGGCCATGCAACAGGAGAGCACCCCATGACCGATACCATTCTGGTCACCGGCTCGAGCCGCGGCATCGGTCGCGCCATTGCCCTGCGCCTGGCGCGGGATGGCTTCGATGTCGTGCTGCACTGTCGTCATCGCAGGGAGGCTGCCGAAGCGGTCGCCGATGACATTCGCGCACTGGGGCGCGGTGCCCGCGTCCTGTGCTTCGATGTCGCCGACCGCGAAGCGGCACGGCATGCCATAGAAACCGATATCGAAGCGCATGGCGCCTATTACGGCGTGGTCTGCAACGCCGGCATCACCGCCGATGGCGCGTTTCCCGCTCTCTCCGACGAGGACTGGGATAGCGTCATCCATACCAATCTCGATGGCTTCTATAACGTGGTCAAACCCTGGTCATGCCGATGATTCGCCGTCGTGCTCCAGGCCGTATCGTGGTGATGTCCTCGGTGTCGGGATTGATGGGTAATCGCGGCCAGGTCAACTACAGCGCCGCCAAGGCCGGCTTGATCGGTGCGGTGAAGGCCCTGGCGGTGGAGCTGGCCAAACGGCGAATCACGGTCAATTGTGTCGCCCCGGGATTGATCGACACCGACATGACCGATGACTTGGTCACCGAGGAAGCTCTCAAGCTGATTCCCATGCGTCGCACAGGCACCAGCGAGGAAGTCGCCGCCACGGTAGGCTTTCTGTGCTCCCCTGATGCCGGCTACATCACCCGGCAGGTCTTCGCCGTGAATGGAGGAATGTGCTGATGCCAAGCGACGCGTTACGCAAGGATGGACTCGGCCGCCGGGTGGTGGTCACCGGCATGGCCGGCTTCTCGCCGATCGGCAATGACTGGCCAAGCATACGGACACGCCTCGAGCGTCTGCAAAGCGGCATTCGTCACATGGATGACTGGTCCAGCTATGAAGGCCTCAACACGCGTCTTGGTGCCCCCGTCAACGACTTCACGCTACCCGAGCACTACCACCGCCGCGCGCTGCGCAGCATGGGCCGGGGCGCCCAGATGGCCACCCGAGCCAGCGAACTGGCGCTGGAGGATGCCGGGCTGCTTGGCTCCCCGCTATTGGGTAGCGGCCAGCTGGGAATCGCCTACGGTGCATCGGCGGGAGAACCCGACGCAGTGGCCGATTTCGGCAACATGCTGATCAACAAGTCGACCGACGGTCTCAACGCCAATTCCTATATCCGCATGATGGCCCATACCGCGCCGGTCAACATCGGGGTGTTCCTCGGCGTGCGCGGGAGAATCCATACCACTTCGAGTGCCTGCACCTCAGGCAGCCAGGGCATTGGCTACGCCTATGAAGCGATTCGCTTCGGCCGCCAGACGGCGATGATCGCCGGTGGCTGCGAGGAGCTGTCGGCTTCCGAGGCGGCCGTCTTCGATACGCTGTTCGCCACCAGCACCCGCAACGATGCTCCTCACACCTCGCCGCGTCCCTTCGATGCCGAGCGCGATGGGCTGGTGATCGGTGAAGGTGCCGGCACCCTGATTCTCGAGGAGCTGGAACACGCCAAGGCACGCGGTGCCACCATCTACGCAGAGCTGGTTGGCTTCGGCACCAACAGCGATGGCCGGCATGTCACTCAGCCCGATGCCGCCATGATGGAACGAGCCATTCGCCAGGCTCTCGATGATGCCGGACTACGACCGGAGCAGATCGGCTATGTCAGCGCGCATGGTACCGCCACCGATCGTGGCGACATCGCCGAAAGTCACGCTACGCATGCCGTATTCGGTTCCAGGCTGCCCATCAGCGCCTTCAAGAGCTTTACCGGCCATACGCTGGGTGCCTGCGGTGCGCTAGAGGCCTGGGTCGCCATCGAGATGATGCGCGAGGGATGGTTCCACGCCACCGCCAACCTCGACCGGCCCGATGGCGCTTGCGCGGATCTCGATTATCTACGCGGCGAGGCAAGACACATCGACTGCGAATATGTGATGAGCAATAACTTTGCCTTCGGCGGCATCAACACCTCGTTGATTTTCCGTCGCTGGCCATGACGATGCCACAAAGCATCTTTCACGATGCCGACCATCGGCGCCATAAACCCAAACCATGAAATAAGGGAACTTCAATGACCAAGGGACTTCTTGCACTCGGCATCCTTTGCGGCGGCCTGGTGCTGGCCACGACGAGCCATGCACGCGATACCACACTCATGCTTTCCATCGAAGAGGCCATGAATAGCCCTGCGGCCAGGGAGCAGCTCGATCCAGACATCCGCTTCTACTTTGCCGATACTCCACATGGAGAGGTCGTCACCAACCACGGTAATTTCGTCACCAACAAGAAGACCAACGCCTTCAACAAGAGCGATGAGGAAGCCTGCAAGTGGGTCATGCTCTCCGCGCTGATCAGCCTGCAGGAGCGCGTCCAGGCCGAAGGCGGCAATGCCGTCATCAACATCGAAAGCTACTACAAGCGGCAGCCCATGGCATCGAGCAGTGAATACGAATGCCATGCCGGCGCCATCATGGCGGGTGTGGCGCTGCGTGGCGATGTCGTCACCCTGAACGGAGCGGAATGACGTCTCGTCTCGACCTCCTTCTGGCACAAGCCCCCGCCGGCAGCAGCGGGGCTTGTCTTTCGCAATTAGGGCGGGAGTTACTTTCCCGGCTGGCCGCCCGGCAGGGAATCGACTGCACCGTGGGCGGCTGGTCGCCCAGAGGCAGCGGTGCACCGCGGCACCCGGCTCTCCCTTCCCCCTGGCAGGCTTGCCTCAGCCACCGTGGCCGACGTGTGGTCGCGGGGTTGGCCACGGTGCCGGTCGGCATCGACATCGAGCAATCTCGTCCCAGGCATGGGGCTCGCCTGGCAGAACTGGTCGAACTGCTACCCGAAGCCTGGGTACGCCGGGCCATACTCGAGGCCGCCAACCCGCTGGAGGCATTCTACAGTGCGTGGACGCTGCACGAAGCTCTGTTCAAACTCGACAGCCTCTCAGGGCTGACGCCAAGTAGCGTATTGGAAACCCGACTTGCTCGCTTGCTCCCCGGTGGCAACGTCCAGGCGTGGCAATGGCAGCAAGACGGCTGGACATTGAGCATCTGCAGCCACGCATGCAGGCTCGGCATCCACCCTCTTCCCCAGTTGGCGATCACGAAGCGTCATTGGCCGTAAGAAGCGGCTCTCGCCGCAGACTTGCCAGCGCCGCCTTGGCCTACAACAATAGCGCCTCTACCTCCCACGCCCGCAAGGAGCCCCATGCACCGGATCGCCCTCTCTGCCCTCCCCTTGGCCACCTTCCTCTCGCTGTTCGCTCAGGGGGCCGCCGCCGAGACCTTCCGCTTCACCGCCATTCCCGACGAGGATCAGGCCCGCCTGGTGGAGCGTTTCTCCCAGGTGGCCGACTATCTGGAGCAGCGCCTCGGCGTCGAGGTGGAGTACGTGCCGGTGAAGTCCTACAGTGCCGCGGTTACCGCCTTCCGTAACGATCAGGTGCAGCTGGCCTGGTTCGGCGGCTTGTCGGGCGTGCAGGCACGGCGCTTGGTGCCGGGCTCCCAAGCGCTGGCCCAGGGCAGCGAGGATGGCGCCTTCGTCAGCTATTTCATCGCCCACGAGTCCACCGGCCTCGAGCGCGCCGACGAACTGCCCGACGAGATCGAAGGCATGAGCCTGACATTCGGCTCACGCACTTCCACTTCCGGCCGCCTGATGCCGGAGCACTTCTTGCGCCAGCGCTTCGACAATGCCAATCCGGAGCGCCTTTTCTCCCGCGTAGGCTACTCCGGCGACCACTCACGTACTATTGCGCTGGTGGAAGCCGGCACCTACGACATCGGTGCGGTCAACTATACGGTATGGGAGGCCGCCGTCGAGGATGGCCGGGTCAATACCGACCAGGTCCAGGTGGTCTGGGCCACACCGCCCTACCCCGACTACAACTGGACGCTGCGCGGCGATGCCGACGAGCGCTTCGGCGAGGGCTTCACCGAGGAAGTCCGGGCCGCCTTCCTCGAGATGGATGACCCGGAGCTGCTCGCCACCTTTCCCCGCGAGGCGTTCATCCCCGCCGACAACGAGCTCTACGCCCCCATCGAGGAGGTGGCCGAGGAACTCGGCCTGCTGCGCTGATGGAGGGAGAGCAACGTCGCCTGCTGGTTCGCTTCGATGGTGAGGACATCGGGCATGGCGCGCATGTCGTCCTGCCACGCCTGACCCTCGCCTTGCGTGAGGGCGAAAGGGTCGCGTTGCTCGGCCAGAGCGGCGCCGGCAAGTCGACGCTGCTCGGCGAGCTGCGCCGCCGACTCGACCGCCAGGCTGCCTGGTGCCCACAGCATCACGGCCTGGTGCCGCAGCTCGCGGTGTATCACAACGTCTTCATGGGGCGCCTGCCGGAGCATTCGGCGCTGGCCAACCTGTGGAACCTCGTGCATCCCCTGCGCCGCCCATGGCGAGAGGTGTCCACGCTGTGCGATGAGCTGGGCCTGGCCGATCTGATGCGCCGCCCGGTGGGCCAGCTCTCCGGCGGCCAGCGCCAACGGGTAGCCATTGCCCGGGCGCTCTACCAGGCCCGGCCGCTGTTCCTCGGCGACGAACCGGTCGCCAGCGTCGACCCCCACCAGGCCTTGCGCCTGCTGAGCCTGATCGATGCCCGCCACACCACTTCGGTCGTCGCCCTGCACCAGCGCGAGCTGGCGCTGACCCACTTCGATCGCGTCTGGGGATTGCGTGACGGTCGTCTGGTGATCGATGCGCCGACCGACTCGCTCACCCTGGCCGAGCTGGACGCGCTCTACCCCGACGCCGATGCCGCGAGGCACATCCCTGATGCGCGTGACGCCGATAGCGGCGTGCCGGGCGTCAACGCCCTCCCCTGCCCACGGGGGCGACCGTGAGCGACAGCCTGTCGGCCCAGCCCCCATCGGGGTGGAGAGAGTGGTGGCGGGGCAAGTCGCCCGGCCTGCGCCTGGCCCGCCATACTCTGGCCCTGGTGGCACTGGCGGTGCTGCTGGTGCCTTTCGCCGATCTTGCCGTCCACACCCGCGATCCCTGGGGAGAGCTCGGCCGCATGGCGGCCGGCCTGGCCTGGCCCGCCTGGGGCGCGCTGGAGTCGCCCTTCTCGGCGCTCGGCCTCACCGTGGCGGTGGCGCTGTGGGGTACGCTTGCCGGGGTGATCCTGGGCTTTCCCCTGGCCCTGCTGTTCGCCCGTTCACGACTGGTCAGGGCCGGTTGCGCTTTCGTGCGCGCCATCCATGAGCTGTTCTGGGCACTTCTGTTCCTGCAGGTGTTCGGCCTCTCGGCGCTCACTGCCCTGGCGGCCCTGGCGATTCCCTACGCCGGCATCTTCGCCAAGGTCTATGCCGAGATCCTCGAACAGACCCGCGCGCGCCGCGCGATGCTCTTCCGCCCGGCAGCGGCCGGCTGGCACGCTTCGTCTATGCCGAGCTGCCGCTGGCCTGGACCCAGCTCGCCGCCTATACCCGCTACCGCTTCGAGTGCGGCCTGCGCGCCAGCGTGCTGCTCGGCTTCGTCGGCCTGCCGACCCTGGGCTTCCATCTCGAGACGGCGTTTCGCGAGGGACGCTACCACGAGGCGGGGGCGCTGCTGTGGCTGTTCTACCTGCTGATCGCCAGCCTGCCATGGTGGGGGCACAAGCGCTTGATACCGCTGCTGCTGGTGGGCGGTGCCTGGCTGCTCGGCCCCTGGCCAAGTGTGGACGGTGCGCTGCTGTGGCGCTTCGTCTCCGCGGATATCTGGCCAGCGGCGCTGCTGGCCGGCGATTGGGCGGGGCTGGTGGAGTGGCTGTCGCGCATCCCGTCGCTGGGACCGGCCATCGGCAACACTCTGCTGCTGGGACTGCTCGGCACCGTGGGGCACTGCTCGTGGCGCTGGCGCTGTGGCCGCTGGCCAGCCGTCACTTCGGCAACCGCGCCACCCGCCTGGCCGGACACGGCGCGCTGATCTTCCTGCGCTCGACGCCGGAACTGATGCTGGCGTTCGTCTTCCTGCTGCTGCTCGGCCCCTCGCTGCTGCCCGCCTGGCTGGCCCTGGCGCTGCACAATGGCGCCCTGATCGCCTTCCTGGCGGCACGCCACGCCGACGCTATCACCCCCGGCATGCCTGGCCTACCGGCCAGTGGACGCCTGGCCTACGAGCTGCTGCCGCGGGTCTACCCGGGGATCCTGGCACTACTCTACTACCGCGCCGAGGTAATCCTGCGCGAAACGGCGATCCTCGGCATGCTGGGCATCGCCACCCTCGGCTTCTTCATCGAGGAGGGCTTCGACTACCTGATGTTCGACGTGGCCTTCTTCCTGCTGCTCATCACCGCCATGCTCAACATCGCCGTGGACGCCCTCTCGCGGCGACTGCGACCGCGAGAGGCGCCACTCGATGACCCCTGCGCACGTTAAGGAATCAAGAATCTAGCGTCAGTATGGGTAATCGCCGCCGGCGACGACTGCGGTCGTGACGGTAATCTCCACCTTGAGTTCGTCGGCGGGCATGGGCGCGCAGACGCAAGTGCGGGCTGGCGCATGGCCGGTGGGAACCCAGGCATCCCACACCGCGTTCATGGCGGCGAAATCGCTGCCGTCCTTGAGGTAGATCGTCGCCGTGAGCAGGTGCTCGCGGTCGGAGCCGATCTCGGCGAGCAGCGCATCCACCCGGGCCAGCATGCTCTCGGTCTGCTCGGTGATATCGCCATGGCGCGCCTCGGGGCCGGCCACCTGGCCGCACAGGTAGGCGATGCCGTTGTGAATGACGGCGCGGCTCATGCGTGCCTTGGTATCGTGACGGACGATGGTCATACGAGTGTTTCCTCCTGGGAGTGTGAGCGGACGATAGACAGCCATGCTACCGGCAACCGGCCGGCGCCGTAAGTCATCCGGTCTAGCGCAGCAGCAGGACCGGCACCTTGGCTCGGCGCAGCATGGCGGTGGTCGTGCTGCCCACCAGCAGGTGGCGGATACGCGAGTGGCCATAGGCGCCCATCACCAGCAGGTCGATGGCGTTCTCTTCCTGATAGACGCGCAGCGTCTCCTCCACCTCGCCGGCACGGATCGCCCCCTCGGCCTCGTGGCCCGCCTCGCGCAGCGTGGCCAATGCCCAGTCAAGCTGCGAGCGGTTGTCGCCGGTCTCGGCGCCGACGATCACCACATGTACCGGGATGCCGTTGAACAGCGGGCTCCTGGCCAGCATTTCGACGCCCTTGCGGGTGGTCTTGCTGCCATCGAAGGCGAGCATCACCCGCTCGGGGCGCGTGAAGGCCTCCGGTACCATCAGGATCGGCCGGTGCAGGGTGCGCACCACCCGCTCCAGGTTGGAGCCCAGGTGCTCACTGGCCTGATGAGCGGTCTCGCCGCGCTTGCCCAGTACCAGCAGGCGAATCTCGTCCTGCAGCTCGTCGAGTGTCTCGACCAGAGTGCCATTGCGCTGGCGTGTACCCGGGGCACTGACGCCATCCTCGATGGCGCGCTCTTTGGCCGCCTGGAGCATCAGCCGGCCCTGCTCCTGGGCCACCTTGGCGCGCTGCTCGTCGAGCTGCGACAGCTCCTCGAGCAGATGCTCCCGGGAGCCCAGCCCGATGTTGCCGGAAAGGTCAGGCTCAGCAGTCTGTGGGTGGTTGTCCACCACGTGGAGGAAGGTCAGCGGCGCACCGAGCGCCAGGCTGGCCCAGGCGGCGTAGTCGCATACCGCGGTGGAGAACTGCGAGCCGTCGATGGCGGCCATTACCTGTTCTGTCATGGTGTCGTTTCCCAAGCTGGCATTGTCGTCGAAGCGTTCAGAAACACTGCGACGCCCGATTCGACCCAGCGGGCCGCGGCTCTTGTAAGAGGAGCACCGGCCCGCAACCGGCGTCAATGGCCGCCCATCAATTTCTCGACGGCCGCTGGGTCATCGTGGATGGCATAGCGGTCGACGATGGTGGCGCTGGCCTCGTTGAGCCCAATCAGCTCCACCTCGGTACCCTCGCGGCGGAACTTGATCACCACGCGGTCCAGTGTCTGAACGGCAGTGATATCCCAGAAGTGCGCACGAGAGAGGTCGATGGTGACCTTTTCCACACTCTCCTTGAAGTCGAAGGCGTTGCCGAAGCGCTCGGAGGAGGCGAAGAAGACCTGGCCCACCACCTGGTAGACGCGTCGCCGCCCTTCGTCCGCCTCCTCGGAGCCGATATAGAGAATATTGCCCACCTTGTTGGCAAAGAACATCGCCGCCAGCAGCACGCCGACGAACACGCCGATGGCTAGGTTGTGCGTGCCGACGGTCACCGCCACGGTGGCCAGCATGACGAGGTTGGTACTCATGGGGTGCTTCTTGAGATCGCGAATCGAGGCCCAGCTGAAGGTACCAATGGAGACCATGATCATCACTGCCACCAGCGCGGCCATGGGAATCTGCGATACCCAGTCGGCGAGGAACACCACCATGATCAGCAGCACCACGCCGGCGACGAACGTGGAGAGCCGCCCGCGGCCACCCGACTTCACGTTGATCACCGACTGGCCGATCATCGCGCACCCGGCCATGCCGCCCAGCAAGCCGGAACCGATGTTGGCGATGCCCTGGCCCTTGCACTCGCGGTTCTTGTCGCTCGGGGTATCGGTCAGGTCGTCGACGATGGTAGCGGTCATCATCGACTCCAACAGGCCCACCACGGTGAGCATCACCGCGTAAGGCAGGATGATCCACAGCGTCTCCAGCGTCAGCGGCACGTCGGGCCACAGGAATACCGGCAGGGTGTCGGGCAGCTCGCCCATGTCGCCGACGCTGCGGATGTCCATGCCGCTCGCCATGTAGACGGCGGTGAGCACCACGATGCACACCAGCGGGGAAGGGATCGTCTTGCCGATCCTGGGCACGTAGGGGAATAGGTAGATGATGCCGAGACCGGCCGCGGTCATGGCATAGACGTGCCAGGTCACGCCGGTAAGCTCCGGCAGTTGAGCCATGAAGATCAGAATCGCCAGGGCATTGACGAAGCCGGTGACCACCGAGCGCGAGACGAAGCGCATCAGGTCGGCCAGTTTCAGGTAACCGGCCACGATCTGCAGCACCCCGGTGAGCAGGGTGGCGGCGAGCAGATACTCGAGGCCATGGTCACGCACCAGGGTGACCATCAGCAATGCCATGGCGCCAGTCGCCGCCGAGATCATTCCCGGCCGGCCACCGGTAAAGGCGATGATCACCGCGATGCAAAAGGAAGCGTAGAGGCCAACCTTGGGGTCGACGCCAGCGATGATGGAAAAGGCGATGGCCTCGGGAATCAGGGCCAATGCGACCACGATACCGGCGAGGGTGTCGCCCTTGATGTTGGAGAACCAGTCTTGCTTGATGGATCGGATCATTCTTCGGTCCAGTCGATGGGTTGCATACCAGCCGGCGCCAGCGCCGGAAAGTACCAGGGGTCGAGTCGCAAGCGTCCCTTGGCTTGGCGTCGAAGACACCGCCCTGGGGCTGATCAAATAGGACTCAAATGAAAAAGCGGGTACGGGCGAGATGCCCGTGACATCGGTTGATGTCGAGCGGTGGTGAGCCGATGACGGATCACCCGGGGGGAGAGAACGCTAGGGCGGCGTGGCCAGCCCGGTCAGAGGAGTCAGCACGTTGCGTCGCATCCTTGGTCAGGGGAACTCGCGGGGCTCGGTTTTCGACCTGGCACGCCCCTCACGAGCGGCGCATATTATCAGAGACCACGCGGCGCTGCACCCTGGGCCCGCAGGCGCCGCTCGATGCGACGCTCGTAGAGTCCCTTGGCCAGCAGCGTACCCAGTACCAGGGCACCCCCGACCAGCGCCACCGGCGCCGGGCGTTCGTTGAGCAGCCACCACACCCACAAGGTGCCCACCACCACCTCGAGCAGCATCAGCAAACCCACCTCGGCGGCGGGCAGGTAGAGCGGGCCGCGCTGGATCAGGGTAAAGCCCAGCGGCAGCAGCACCAGGCACAGCAACACCAGCAGCAGCAGGCTGTCGACAGGTGGCAGGGCAATGCCGCCGCCGGCCAGGCCGAACAGCGCCGCCACGGCCGCGACGATCAGCCCGGAAAGCGTGAGCATGGGGCTCATGTCGACACCGGGGCGGGTGCGGCAGAGAGTGAAGTTGGCCGCCAGCGCCGTCGCCGCCAACAGGGCGAAGCCGTTGCCCACCCACGAACCCGCCCCGCATCGTCGAGCACGATCAGCGAGGTGCCGACCAGGCACAGCCAGATGGCAAGCCAGGTGCGCCTGGGCAACCGCTCAGCGAGAAATAGCCGCGACAGGAGTGCGGCGATCAGCGGCGCCCCGGCCAGGATCATCAAGACGTTACCGCCCTTGGTGTACTGATTGCCAAGCACGAAGCCGAAGGTGGAGAAGCTGAACAACAGCGCCACACCGATGCCGGTCCCGCCACAGCGGCGATAGGCGGCAACGGTGCCGGCCCGGTGGCGGGCGAGCATGATGATGACGAAGCCCAGCGCGGTGAGCAGCCCGCGCCACAGCAGGATCTCGCTGTCGGGCAGTCCGATCAGCTTGATCAGCAGGGCATCGGGGGAAATGATCAGCGCACCGCCTCCGGTGAGCAATAGCCCCTGATGGCGGTACGAAAGGGAGTGAATCAAGGCGGCCTCTTTCTCGGCAGGGTCGCCTCAGGATGCCACGCCCCGGCGGGCGTGGCACGTTTCGTTCAGCCTTCGCCCAGGTCGTCTGGTCTCGTTCCCGCGTTGCGCGCCTGGGCGGCCGGGGAGGCCTTCATGTGCCTGAACGCCTCCATGATGTCCATCGGCAGCGGGAAGACGATGGTCGAGGCGTTCTTGTTGCTCATGTCGCTCATGGTCTGCAGGTAGCGCAGTTGCAGGGCGGCGGAGTTCTCGGCCATGACGTTGGCCGCCTCGACCAGCTTCTTGGAGGCCTGCAGCTCGCCCTCGGCATGGATCACCTTGGCACGCCGCTCGCGTTCGGCCTCGGCCTGACGGGCAATGGCGCGGATCATGCTCTCGTCCAGATCGACGTGCTTGATCTCGACGTTGGCCACCTTGATGCCCCACTCCTCGGTCTGGGCATCGATGATCTCCTGGATGTCGTCGTTGAGCTTATCGCGCTCGGAGAGCATCTCGTCGAGATCGTGCTTGCCGAGCACCGAGCGCAGGGTGGTCTGGGCCAGTTGGCTGGTGGCAACAGTGAAGTTCTCTACCTGGATGATCGCCTTCTCCGGATCGACCACGCGGAAATAGAGCACGGCGTTGACCTTGACCGTGACGTTGTCCTGGGAAATGACGTCCTGTTCCGGCACGTCCATGGTGATCACGCGCAGGTCCACCACGCTCATCTGCTGGATCCCGGGAATGACGATGATCAGCCCCGGCCCCTTCACCGACTGGAAGCGGCCGAGGAAGAAGATCACGCCACGCTTGTACTCCGGCAGGATGCGGATCGACGCGGCGATCAGCATGAACAGCAGGACGACTGGCACGAGATATTGGATCATCATGAGCACTCTCCTCGATGTGTCGGGCCCTGACGGTTCAAGGGCAAGGTTGCTTCAACGCGAATCCATCACATTCACGACGGAGTCCGGTCGGCGGGCTCGACCTCGAGCGTCAGCCCTTCGACTGCCACCACCCGAGCCTCCTGCCCGCGCCGCAGGGCCGAGCTGCTGCGAGCTCTCCAGCGCTCACCCCGCAGCCGCACGTGTCCCTCCTGGTCGAAATCCTCCAACGCCACCGCATGGCTGCCGACGAGCTGCTCCTGGCCGGTACGGGCCGGGCGTCGGCGCAGGCCAGTGAAGCGAACCATCACCCACAGCATGAGCCCCGCTGCCAGCAGGGCAATACCGCCGATCATGGGCAGCGATACGGCGATCTGGTCGGAATCCATCAGCATCACCGAGCCGATCACGAAGGCCACGATCCCCCCATGCCGAGAATGCCGAAGCTCGGCATCAGCGCCTCGCCCACGATCAGGCCGAGTCCGACCAGGATCAGCGCCAGGCCGGCATAGTTGATCGGCAGCAACTGGAAGGCGAACAGTGCGAGTAATAGAGAAATCACACCGATGGTACCCGGCACCAGGCTGCCCGGGTTGGAAAGTTCGAAGATCAGCCCGTAGAAGCCGATGATCATCAGGAAGTAGGCCACGTTGGGATTGGTAATGACCTGCAGTAGCTCGGTGCGCCAGTCGGGATCGAAGCGTTCGATGGCCAGGTCGGCCGTCTCCAAGGTGCGCTCGCCACGCTCCATCACCACTTCGCGACCGTCGATCTGCTCGAGCAGGTCTTCGATGTCGCGCGCCACCACGTCGATCACGTTCATCTCGAGAGCCTCGCGGGAGGTCAGGTTGACCGCCTCGCGCACCGCTTCCTCGGCCCAGTCGGCATTGCGGTCGTGGCGCTCGGCCAGGCTGCGAATATAGTAGACCGCATCCTCGAGTACCTTGCGTTCCATGGCGGTCTCGCCACGCCGGCGAGTATCGGCCGGTTCGTCGTTTGCCTGTTCTTCCTCGGCGGCCTCCTCCCCATTGGCACCGTTATCCGCCTCTTCGCCGTTGGCCTCGTCGTCGTCAGGATCGTCCATGCCGGGAAAGCCGCCGCCTATCTGTACCGGCGTGGCCGAGCCCAGGTGCGTCGCGGGTGCCATGGCGGCCACGTGGCTGCCATAGAGCAGGTAGGTGCCGGCACTGGCGGCACGTGCGCCGCTGGGGGAAACGTAGATGGCGACGGGCACCGGTGAGGTCAGCATGGCGCGGATCATGCTGCGCATGGTGGCATCGAGCCCGCCCGGGGTGTCCATCTGCACGACCACGAGTTCGGCATCGCGCTCGGCGGCGCGGCGCAAACCGCGCTCGAAATAGTCGCCGGTAGCCGGCCCGATGGCGCCCTCCACCGTCATGACCAGGGCGATGCGTCCGTTCTCCTGGGCCTGGCTCTGCCATGCCAACAGGCCACCTCCAAGAACCAGACACAGAAAGCTCATCCACAGCACAAGACGGTGAAACCAGACGACACGGCGCACGCTCATGACAACCTTTCCTCGCGTCGTGATACGGGTATGCTTGTTAAGACCCCACTCTTGGTGTTTCAGTTTCTACTGAAATCAGGTTAGCAGGCCTCGCCATACCACGCCGTGTCGACTTACTCGGGCTCCTCTCGGCGAAGGTGTCAGCATGGCAGCTACCCTCGCGACCGTGGTGTACGATCCGCAACGAGAGGCATCCTGTGGACGGCAGGCTACGGCTCTTCACATTGGGCCACTCTCTAATCCACCCTATCGAGGAGTGAGTCGATGTCGCTGCGTCTACTTCGTGTCCTGCCATTGGCTGCGATGCTCGCCTACCCACTCCACGCGGCCTCCGCCCCGCAGGAATGGGAGAGCGTGCTCGACGAAGCTCGCGGCCAGGCCGTCTACTGGCACGCCTGGGCCGGCGACACACGGATCAATGACTACATCGATTGGGTAAAGCGCCGGGTAAGGGACGAGTACGAGGTCGAACTGGTACACGTCAAGATCGATGACACCGGCTCCGCCGTCTCCCGGGTCTTGGCCGAGCGTAGCGCGGGCAATCACGACGACGGCAGCGTCGACCTGGTCTGGCTCAACGGCGAGAACTTCGCCGCCATGAAAGAGAACGACCTGCTCTACGGCCCCTTCGCCGAACGCCTGCCCCACTTTGCCCTTACGCGCCCTGAGGCCAACCCCGAGGTGGTGAACGACTTCACGCTGCCCACGGAAGGCTATGAGTCGCCCTGGGGCAAGGCGCAGATCACCTTCTACTACGACGCCGAGGAACTCGAAGAAGAACCGCCGCGCAGCATGGCGCAGTTGCTCGCCTGGGCCGAGATCAACCCCGGGCGCTTCACCTATCCGCGCATTCCCGACTTCCTCGGCAGCACTTTTCTCAAGCAGGCTCTGATCGCCCTGACCGACGATAGCGACATGCTTTACGAGCCGGTGGGGCAGAGCGATTTCGAGACCGTTACCGCGCCACTATGGGAATACCTGGATGCTCTGCATCCCCACCTGTGGCGCAGTGGCCGGCAATTTCCCGCCAATGGTCCCGAGCTGCGTCGCCTGATGAGCGATGGCGAACTGACGCTGGCCTTCACCTTCAACCCGGCGGAGCCGGCCGCCGCGGTGGCCGACTTCGAGCTACCCGAGTCGACCCGCAGCTACGTCCTCGAGGGCGGCACCCTGGGCAACGTGCACTTCGTCGCCATTCCGTTCAATTCGCCCCGCCGGGCCGGCGCCATGGTCGTGGCCAACTTCCTGCTTTCACCCGAGGCCCAGGCACGCAAGCAGGACCTCTCGGTATGGGGCGACCCCACCGTTCTCGACGTGACACACCTCGACGCCGAGACCCGCTCGCTGTTCGAGCAGGAGAGCGACAATCCTGCCCTGCTGCCGCCGGAGGCGCTGGCCGAGACCCTGCCGGAACCGCACCCGAGCTGGATGACGGCGCTGCAGGATGCCTGGCAGGCACGCTACGTCGGTCGCTAGGCTCTGTCTGAAAAGTCGGCGAGCGAAGGTCAGACAAGGCAAAAATCGTCGAAAAGACGGAGTTTACGGGGTGTAAATGAGTACTTTGAGCCGATTTTTAACGCGGTATGACCGAGCGCAGCCAGTTTTCGGACAGGGCCTAGGACACGCTGAAGATGGCCAGATGCACTCGCCGACACCACCTGGCGGCAGGTAACGCGCTTTGATGCTGCGCCTCGCCCCGCTGCTGATCGTCACGCTGCTGGTCGGCCCGATACTGGCCGGTCTGGCGATGGCATTGCTGCCCGCCTTTGGCTATCTGCCGGCGCTGGGCGGCGAACGCCTGAGCCTGGTCCCCTGGCGCGAACTGTTCGCCCAACCGGGCCTGGCGCGCTCAGTGGCGGTCAGCTTCACCAGCGGCCTGGTCACCACCGCCGTATCGCTCGCCGTGGTGCTGCTGTTTCTGGCCAGCGTGTCGGGCAGCCGGCTGGATCGTTGGATACGGCGCATGGTGGCGCCGCTGCTGTCGCTCCCCCACGCCGCCGCCGCTTTCGGCCTGGCGTTCCTCATTGCACCTTCGGGACTCCTGGCACGGCTGATCTCGCCGGAGCTGTCCGGCTGGCAGCGTCCACCGGACCTGTTGATCGTCAACGACCCTTGGGACTGGCGCTGATGGCCGGCCTGGTGATCAAGGAGATCCCATTCCTGCTGCTGATGAGTCTCGCCGCGCTGCCGCAGCTCGATGCCGAGCGACGCGTGGCCATGGCCCGCTCGCTCGGCTATCGCCCAATGACTGCCTGGCTCAAAGTGGTGGTTCCGGCGCTCTATCCGTTGATACGGCTGCCGGTTTACGCGGTGATCGCCTACGCCACGGCAGTGGTGGATGTCGCCCTGATTCTCGGCCCAACGCTGCCGCCGACGCTCGCCGTGTCGATCCTGGCCTGGTACCAGGATCCCGACCTGAGCCGGCGCTTCATGGCTTCGGCAGGTGCCGTGCTACAGCTCGGCGTCACGGCGACGGCACTCATCGCCTGGTGGTGCCTGGAGTGCCTCGTCGCCCGGCTGGGGCAACAATGGCTAGCCCGCGGCGGTCGCGGCCAAGGCGAGCAGCCGCTGCGCCTGGCAGGCAAGGGACTGATCCTGCTCGCCTCGCTTACCGCCTTCGTGGGTCTGGCCGGCCTCGCGCTCAGCTCCATTGCGGGCTTCTGGCGTTTCCCCGATGCCCTGCCCCAGGCCGTTACTGCCGCTCACTGGCTGCGCGCCCTGCCAACCCTGGCCGGACCAGTCGCTACCACGGCGCTGATCGCCATCGGCGCGACGCTGATCGCCCTGGCCCTGGCACTGGCGGCACTGGAGAACGAGCAGCGCAGCGGGCGTCACCCGGCTCAGGGCAAGCTGCTCTCGGCGCTGACGCTGCTCTATCTGCCGCTGATCGTGCCGCAGATCGCCTTTCTGTTCGGCCTGGTGGTGGTGATGGAATCGCTGGGTACGCGGCCACGGCTATGGCTGGTGATCTTTGGTCATCTGCTGTTCGTGTTGCCCTACGTGTTCCTGTCCCTTTCAGAAGCCTACCGTCGCTTTGACCCGCGCTGGTCGCAGCTCGCCCTTAGCCTTGGCACCTCACGCCACGCCGTGTTCTGGCGAGTGCGGCTGCCCATGCTGCTCGCCCCGCTGCTCACCGCCGGCGCCGTGGGTCTCGCCGTCAGCATCGGCCAATACTTGCCCACGCTGCTGCTCGGAGCCGGGCGCATCGCCACGGTGACCACCGAGGCGGTGTCGCTGGCCGCCGGTGGCAACCGCCGGGTGATCGGCGTGTGGGCATTGGTCCAGGCCAGCCTGCCGCTGGTGGGCTTCATCATCGCCGTGGGCCTGCCGCGGTTGCTCTGGTCCAACCGCCGCGGTATGCGAGGGTCGTTATGAACACAGCTCACCGCTTGGTGCTGGAGGACATCCACATCGCTCTGGCCGGATCGCCCCTGCTGTCGCTCGATGCCGAAATCGGCCCAGGCGAGGTGCTCACCGTCATGGGGCCATCCGGCTCCGGCAAGTCGACCCTGCTGGCCTACCTGGCGGGCTTTCTCGCACCGTCCTTTCAGGCCAGCGGACGGGTCCTGCTCGACGGGCACGATATCAGCCGGCTGCCGGCGGAGCGGCGCGGCATCGGCCTGCTGTTCCAGGACCCGCTGCTGTTTCCGCACCTCTCGGTAGCGGGCAACCTGCGCTTCGGCATGCCCCGCACAGTGCCCGACAAGGCAGGGCGAATCGAGGCAGCGCTGGAACAGGTTGGCCTGAGTGGTTTTGGGTCGCGCGATCCCGCTACGCTGTCGGGGGGCCAGAAGGCTCGCGTGGCACTGATGCGCCTATTGCTCTCCGAACCCTGCGCCGTGCTGCTCGACGAACCCTTCTCGAAGCTCGACCGACCGCTACGCCACGACATGCGCCGGCTGGTCTTCGACCGGCTGCGCGAGGCGGGCCTGCCCAGCCTGCTCGTCACCCATGACAGGGAAGACGCCGAGGATGCCGGCGGCCGGGTGATCGAACTCAGTCACTGAGAACGAGCCTGGGTTTGCTCGACCTGGCGAAGGAGCCGGCTGCCTGAGGCGCGGTTGCGTCTCGCCGCCAAAACCGAAGCGTCGATGGGTGGACGCCGAAATTCACCGGCAAGTCCACGCCGAGGCTCTCCGCCATCATTCCCAGCAGGGCCATGTGATGCACCGTATGGCTGGTCAGGAACGCCAGCTCGCGCGCCAGGCTGGTGGTCAACGACAGGCATCCGCTGGCCCCCTCGACGGGGTATCGCACCTTCAACGTGGCCGACTGATGCGCCTCCAGGCATGACAGCACGGTGCCGATCTCGACAAGCCTCGCTACGGCCAAGGACGGCTCGGTTTCGAGCCGTTCGTCCCGCCGGCGGTTCTCGTAGTCGATGCTGCCAACTCCCGCGCCGGCCAGCAGGGCATCGTAGTGGTCGAGAATATGACGCACGTGCTTGCCCAGGCTCTGGCGCCTCGTCGGGCCGAAGGCGTATCGATAGACGGCGGGCGTCAGCTTCCCCAGCAACGTCTGCAACTGATGCAGGGCCAGACGGTTCTCCTCGATGAGGCTGTCGAGACAGGAAGTGTCTTGTGGTTCGCTCATGCGCCTTTCCCTTCTTGAGTGGACGGGCCTCGCATTGCCGGCTCCGGACCGGGTCACGTCAGTGCCCGGCACGGAACACGGCGGGACGAGAGAATCCCTAGGTGCCTTCGGCCTCGGCTTCCGCCTCTCCTTCCGCTTCGCCCTCGGCCTCACCTTCAGCCTCACCTTCTGCTTCAGGCTTCTTCTCCTCATGCGCTTCGGCCAGCATCAGCGGCGCCTCCTGGCCACTGGTATAAGCCGGCTGCGTGCCGGCTTCGTCGGCCACGGCCTGCAACGCGGCGCCGCTGGCAACCAGCGCCAGGGCGGGGGCCGCGTAGCCGAGGCGGCGACTTAGCCGGCTCAGCAGCGTGCGGCGCTTCTCCTCGTGCTCTGTCATATCGTCTTCTCCTTCAGGGTCTTGGAGTGGAAGCGGCATGCAGCAGAAGACTGTCACGCCGCCTGGCAACGAAACGGGCTCATCGAGCTCGCTTCGACAGGTGGCCCACACGGGTGGGTCACCGGCTGCTCAGTTCCCGGCCGCCATCGAGTCGGCCGGGGTGGGTTGGGAGACATCCAGTTGGGTCAGCGTGGATTCGACGCCGACCGTCCAGCACGCTCTACCCTCCAGCCAGCGGTCCAGCCGCTGCATCGCATCGGCCGAGAGGGGCTCGCCGCCAACCGTGCGACAGCCCGGCAGCAGTACCGCCAGGGCGTCGAGCCGGGACAGCGGCGTGGGGGTAGCAGGCGCGGATTCCGTGCCGGAGATGACCCAGACCGACAGCTCGCGTGGCAGCATCGGGAGAGCTTCCGCCACGCTCGAGCCGGCTCCCGGCCCAGGTAGGCCAAGCGGTTCCAGACGCACCTCCTCGCCCTCCGCCGCCAGCCTGACGCCACGGGAGAACCTGCTGCGGAGCGCCGAAGGCAGGGCGGCAAGCGCCTCCCGCGCTTTGGGTTCGCTGGCGATACAGAGCGCGGCATTACCCACCGGCGTCACCACCAGATGGGCATCGATCACCAGTTGCCCGGGCGTCGCGGCCTGGCGCAGCAGGAACTCCGTCAGTGCCGGCACGATGGCTGGGAGCGTCAGGCGGGAGGCGATCAGCGTGTCATCGGAGGCCAAGGCATAGCCCGCCGCCGCCTTCAACAGCGCCAGCCGCGGCAGTTCCCTGGCCGCCTCGGCGGAGAGCGGCAGGAGCCCATCCCCGAACCCTGCCTGCAAGCGGCTCAAGGCAGCGCTGTCGGCCACCTCCAGCGCCCAGCGACGCTCCTCGTGCACCAGCAGCACCGTCTGGCGGACCTCGTGATTCGTCGGTGGTGCGTCCGAAGCAGCGTCATATTCCGGCAGCGCGGCCCCCTCGTCGCCACGCTGGCACAGCAGGCCCAGGCGGCACCACTCCGATAGGGTCGACCCCACCTCTCCGCGCAACGACTCGGCGCCAGGGGCATCCCCCGCCTCGGCGGTCGCCGCCCCTAGCGCCTCGACGATCGCCTCGGGTTCGAGCCCCTCGGTGGCCAGCAACCAGATCAACGCCGCGGTGTCGTTGGGGCGATAGAGGCGACCACTCTCTGCGTCGTAGAGGGCTAACTGCCGGTCGTCGTAGACCTCGCTGACGCGACGGCGCATCAGCTGGGGACGCGGCACACGGCGGCCGGCCAACCCATCGGCCAGCGCCAGGTCCTCAGGCGTCGGCAGGGGAAAGTACGCCAGGTAGCGCTCGGGGTCGGCGGCGGGCAGCAGGCGCTGGAAGCCGCCAGCCCTGGCCAGCTCCGCCTCGGCTTCGGCCAGCGGGTCGGAGGCTTCGGCAGCATCGCCGTCAGCGAGGCCGGTCAGCGCGATCAGGTCACGCACCAGGTCGCCCTTGATCCGCTCCTCGATGAGCCCACCGCTTTCCGGTGCGGCACAGGTCCCAAGCGACGGGCTCAGGTTGCATTCGAGAATCCACGGCTTGAGGGTGTCGTCGATCAGGCAGTCGAGCCCCAGCAGCTCGTAGCAGCCCTTCGGGTCGGCGCCCACGGCGGCGGTACGGCTTCGCATCGCGTCGACCCCGGCGATGGCGGTGAGGCTCACGAGCTCCTCGATGCGCGCGAACAGCGCCGCGTCGTCGTGCCCTTGCTCGCGCAGCCAGGCGCGGTAGCGGTCGAGATCGATGAACTCCACCGGCACTTCGGCGCGGGTGTTGAGCGCATTGATGTCGGGATTGGTCAGCTGGCTGTAGGGGTTGTCGGCATCGTCCGGGTCCCAGGGCTCGGAGGCGAGCTTGGCAAAGCCCTGGCGATAGAGATACACCCGCAGCGGCGTGAGTGAGGCGATCAGTACATAGAACCGCAGCACGTACTTGTGCCCACGTATGGTATGCGGGTGATCGAGATACTCCTGCACCAGCCAGTCGGGCGCCAACGGCGCCTCGCCGGCATCGCGCAGTACCCGTACGCCCTTGCCCTTGGAGGCATTGGTCGGCTTGAGTATCCAGCGCTGCGTGGGGTTGTCCCGAGCGGCCTGCTGCAGGGCGTGATAGTCATGCGGCATGACGTAGGCGCGGGGGAAGAAATCCAGGCGCGTGGTCAACGGATGCCGCTCGCCGAAGCCATCGACCATGCGCGTTCGCAGGTTCGCCAGGCTTTCGTGCAGCCGGCTCTTGACGGTCAGCGCCGCATTGCCGGGAAAGTGGTTGATCCGCCGCCGGGGCGAGGCGTTGCGGAACTGAGCGGGCTCGGGCATACCGGTGACCCAGGCGGCATCCCAATGCCGCTCATCGCCTTCCTCCCAACCTTGGGCTTCGAGGGCCTCGCGAAAGAACCGATCCTGCTCGGCGGCCCGCTTGCCCGCCAGCCAGAAACGCCTCGGAGGCGGCTGCTGTTCCGTCATGCTCGCGATCTCCTGTGTCTTGTTGTTGAGCCGTCGCCACGGATTCGCGGCGTTACTGGCAACCGCCGGGGCCTGGCAGATCCCGAAGCCACTCCTTTGTCGTTCAGGCTGTGTCGCCGCAACCGCGCGATCCTTACAACCGATAGCAGTCGATCTGCACTCTGTCGCCATTGCAGCCCGAATCGTTATTCCCTTGGGGAATGTGTCGGACGGAAAGCGTTCTCGACGAAACGTTGCGACCTGATTGGCCCCGGCCTAGGCTCCTTTCCACCCCCAGCGAGGAGGACAGTCTCATGCGAACCCCTCTAATCGTGGCGGCCGTCGCGCTGGCGTTTGCCGGCACCGCCCAGGCAATGCACCCCTCTCCCCTGGTCGATGCCGAATGGCTCGATGCCCAACTGGACAATGACGACCTAGTGGTGCTGGACGTGCGCTCCGCCATCGATGACGGCGGCGACCGTGCCGCCTTCGAGACCGCCCGCATTCCCGGCAGCCGCTACAGCAACTATGCCGAGGATGGCTGGCGCGAAGAACGCGATGGCGTGGCCGGCCTGATGCCGGATGTCGAGGATCTGTCGGAATTGATCGGCGACCTGGGCATCGACAATGGGAATACCGTGATCGTCGTGGCCGGCGGCACCGGCCCCACCGACTTCGGCAGCGCGGCGCGGGTCTACTGGACCTTCAAGGCACTCGGCCATGACGAGGTGGCGATCCTCAACGGCGGCTTCGCCGGTTGGGAGCAGCAGGGTTTCGAGACCGCCAGTGGCCCGGCCGACCCACCCGAGGCGACTTTCTTTACTGCGACGCTGCGCGAAGAGCTGCTGGCCACCACCGAGGAGGTCGAAGCGTCACGCCAGGCGGGAGAGCAACTGGTGGATGCCCGCCCCGAGGGCTTCTATACCGGCACGCAGCAATCGCCCGACGCTCGCGTGCCTGGCACCATTCCGGGTTCACTGAACCTTCCCCATGACGGTGCTCTGGTGGAGCGCGATGGTGCCTGGTACCTGGAACCCGAGCGGCTGACGGCAGCCATCGATGCCCTGGAGCTGGACCGCGAAGCTCCCACCGTTGCCTTCTGCAATACCGGACACTGGGCCTCCAGCGGCTGGTTTCAGCTCAGCGAGGTAGGAGGTCTCGAGAACGTCACCATGTACGACGGCTCCATGGCCGCCTGGACTCGCGACGACTCTCGCCCCGTGCACCTGGCCGACCGTGGCACCCTGACGGTGGGCGAACTGATAGAATGAGTTCCGTGAGTGTGGAAGCCACCAGCACGAATGGGCAACTCAATGCCGACGACTCCTGATCCCGTATCGGACGATTCGCAGCATCACGAGCAAGCACAAGAGCGGATGCGGCGCCTGGCCGCCGTCCGCCCACGCCTGGTCTCCTTCGCCCGCTTGCACTTGCGCAACCAGGCCTCGGCAGAGGATGCCGTGCAGGACGCCTTGGAAGCCGCCATCGAGAAGGATGCCAGCTTCTCCGGTCGCTCCGGCTACGAAACCTGGGTCTTCGGTATTCTCAAGCACAAGATTCTCGATCTCATGCGCAGCCAGAAACGCCAGGGCCAGTGGCACCCGCTCGAGGACGAAAACGATGACGACGCCATCGACCGCCAGTTCCAACAGAACGGTCGATGGCGGAAGGAGGCTCATCCCTGCAGTTGGGGTGAGCCCGAAGCGGTATTCGAGAACGAGCGTTTCTGGCAGGTGTTCGATGCCTGCATGATCGTGTTGCCTGATAATCTGGCCCGGGTCTTTTCGCTTCGCGAGCTGATGGGACTCACCACCGAGCAGATCTGCCAGGAGCTTGCGATCAAGGAGAGCAATTGCTGGGTCATCCTGCATCGCGCCCGCCTGCGCCTGCGGGCCTGTATCGAGCAGGGCTGGCTATCGGGAGATTGCCCATGATCATGTGCCGACGTGCCACGGAGCTGATGTCGCAACGCCTCGATCAGCCGCTGCAGTGGTCGGAGCGCTTGTCGCTACGCTTGCATCTCGCCATGTGCGGTGCCTGCAGCCAGTGCAACCGACAGTTCGAACTGCTGCACCGGGCCGGCGACCGTTTCGATCCGGAACCTAATGAGGAGCGCTCCCCCTGAGCATTGTCGAGGGAGCGCCGCTTGCCGAGCGCAAGCCGGTTGCCTTCAGGCATCGAGCAGCTCGACGGCGTATTGGCCACGCCGCTTCTCGGTAAAGTCCACCAGGCGCTGTAGCACAAGCGGCCCCGGCAGGGGGTAGCGCGCCTCGATTTTCTGTCGGGTCTCGATGTAGTAGCGCCCCAGCGAACCGAAGTCCCGCGGGTGCAGCTCCTCGCTCACGCCGATGAACTGGCCGCGCTTGCGGGCTCGCTCCAGCACGCGCTGCCAACGCTCGATCTGCGGGAACCCCACCGCCTCGACGCCGTTGTTGAACAGCATCAGGTTGATCTCGTCGAACGGCTCGCGGGCGTCGAGATAGGACTCGATGGCATCCACCGACGGATCCATGTTGAACTTCATCCAGAATGGCACCGAGCCGGTACGCAGCGCCCAATAGGGCTCCAGCATGATGAAGGATTCGACCAGCACCCGATTGGCCTTCATGCCCCGCTCGCGGTACCAGTCGCGGTAGAAGTCGGCCACCAGCGGGCTCAGCGAATCCGGCTCGTCGAAGATCAGCCGCTTGACCTTGTAGCCCCGCTGGGCGGCGAAGCGCAGGATATCGTCACGCAGCGCTTCCTCGAACCCCCACTCCGCCTCGGGGCTCCTGCCATCGGGCTCCGGAGAATCCCAGCGCCGTACCGGTGCGTCGTAGCGTTCGAGGTACTCCTCGACCCGCTCGCTGCCGCGCAGGAATTCCTCCTCGGTGGCACCGCCCAGCGCGCCGTGCTGAAAATAGTGGCGCTCGCCGATACGGGTCGTCGGCCAGCTGCTGCGGCACTCGGTCACGATGATGGTACCGCCCGGTTCGAGATTCGCCTCGAGGAAACGCTCGTAGGCCCGGCCCAGGGTCAACCGCTTGACCCGGAAGTAGTCCATGAACTCCACCATCAGGCGGTCCTGGTTGGCATCGTGCATGTGGTGCAGCTGCAACTCCGGGTTGGCCTCCAGCAGCTTGGGGCCGTAGCGGCGTCCGAACTCCATCGCCCGCTTGGGGTCGTCGTTGCTTCCTTGCAGGTGACGCACAGGAATGAAGAAGGTTTGCGGCAGCCAGGGAATATCGAAGGCTGCCGACAGATGGGTCAGGGCGCCGCTTGCCGAACCGACCATCACGGCCTGGTAGCGGCGCTGGGGATAGCGCGCGGTGATCCACTCCGCCACCTTCTCGGCATCGACCTGATCGAGCTTGTCGGGAGCGTGCCCTTCGGTGGCCCCGCCGACGGCATAGACCTGCTCACGCACCGTTTGCGGCAGCCAGTTCGCTGCCTGCACGAGCCGGCCCATGGCGTGGCCTTTGCCAAGCCCAGGGTAGTCCTGCCCATGCAAATAGTTGGAAACCGCACGCAGCATGCCGGTCGCGGAATCGAAGTCGGCAATATAAGAAGGGGAACTGGGTCGCATGTGAAACTCCTGTCAGCGATGTGCCGGGGCATGGCCCGGGGCGAGCGCATCCTGTCGCTCGCCGATGCAATTCGGCTCGATGTCAGGCCTGTCGGTGATAAGCGTAGAGCGCCAACGGCAGTGCTACCGCCGCAAGTCCCAGCGCCAGGCTCATGCCGCTCGACGAGCCGCCATGTTCGCGTTCGATCCAGCCGCCGCGCACGCTGCCGCTGCCATGCGAATCGAACAGATTGCCAGGACTCGGCTCGATGGGCAGGTCTTCGGCGAAGTGATCGCTGTGCACCTTGCGCTCCATCATCTTTTCTCCCAGAGGCGGTACCAGCGTTCGAATCGCGGCCATCATGCGCCCCGAATTTCCGACGAAGCGTTCGCGCACGGGATACTTGGCCGCGCTCAGGATCGCCGCAGCCACCTTTTCTGGCGGGTAGACTGGCGTCATCGCCTTGGCCGGTTGGCCTACGTAGTTGGCGCCCTGCTGAAAGAGAGGGGTATCGATGGAGGCGGGCAGGATGGTGATGACATGGATGCTCGGGGCATCGGCAAGCTCCATGCGCAGGCACTCGGAAAGACCGCGGATACCCCATTTGGAGGCTACGTAGGCGCTGGTGAAGGGTTGACCGGCGTGAGCCACCATCGAAGAGACATTGATCAATCGCCCATGCCCCTGCTCGCGGAATTGGCGAATCGCCTCCCGGGCGCCATTGACGCAGCCGAGCAGGTTGGTCTGGATGACCTTCTCATAGGCATCGCGCGGTGCCTCTTCCAACCTTCCGAACAACGTGACCGCGGCATTGTTGATCCAGACGTCGACACGGCCATAACGCGCGACTGCCGTGTCGCACAGCCGCTCGACCTGCTCGGCGTCGCCTACATCGGTAGGCACCACGATGCCGCGTCCACCGAGCCGTTCGCATTCCTGTAGGGTTTCTTGCAGAGCTTGCTCTCGTCGAGACGCCAAAACCAAAGTGGCGCCCTCTTGAGCAAAGGCATGCGCCGTAGCGCGGCCAATGCCGCTCGAGGCGCCGGTGATCACCACGACTACGTCATGCAACTTGTTGCTGCGAGCCATTTCTACCTCCTTGCAGATATTTTCCTTTCAGGACAGTTCGAAACGAATCGAACTTCCGCTTACCCACCCCCTTGAATCCTGGCAACATCATTCATTAGAAAAGAAATGACTAACCTCACGTTTTTCCTCACACCTTATCAGACATCGGCTGGCACTTTTCCTTTCCCTGCCGACTTAAAATTCTACTTAGCCTCCAACCTCTGTATTAAATATTCACGACTCATCTGACGAATTTCTTTACAAACTAACGAAAGTCATTCGCTAAAAACTGGTTGTCAATATGGCACAACCTATCGGGTGAAACTGTGACGGCGAGTTAAGCTGGTTGTCTCCCATGTAAAGCTTCACGACGCCGTCAACCACAAGCCCATCAGGGAGCCAGGCCTGTTTTTTACGATGGCGCTTTACCTAGGTTATCGGCGCTCTCGGCTTCGCCGAATTACTCTTCATCGTCTATACCTATGCAACGGTACCTCTTGACCAAGCTCCTCCCGCAGCCAGGAAAAGCTAACGGTGAGCGTTTCATCCAAGGCAAGAGGCGCCAACTCAGGCAGCGTGGCCAATGCCACTACAGGGAGGTCTGTCATTATGGGCAATGTGGCACTGAAGGGTATCGATTTTGAAACAAAAAATGACAGTTGCAGCCGTTCGATCAGCGTTCCTTCCGGCGATTTAGCGTTCGATGAACACAGCGACACCGAGCGGGACAGGGACTCCGATGAACCGTTCGAACGTGGCGATTCCAGGCATCCTGCCCAGCGCATTCTTTTCGTAACCTCCGAGATTGCCGATTTCGTCAAGGTCGGGGGGCTGGGCGACGTCTCGTCCGCCCTGCCCCGGGCATTGGCCGTCCATCACGACATTCGCGTCCTGATGCCCGCCTACCGAGAAGTGCTCGCCTCGTCACGCAAGATCCGCCACGTCGGTCACCTCCCTGCTTATGCCGATCTTCCGGCCTGCGAGGTCGGCGAAATGACCTGCGACGACGGCCTGGTCATTTACGTGTTGCTCTGCCCCGAACTCTACGAGCGTGAAGGCGGTCCTTACGGCACCGGACCGGGCGGGTACGGAAGTGGCGGCTGGGAAGACAACGACATTCGCTTCGCCCGGCTGTCGCTGGCCGCCGCCGAGATCGTAGCCGGCCATGCCGGGCTCGACTGGCAGCCGCAGCTACTGCATCTCAACGACTGGGCATGCGGCCTGGCACCGGCCTACCTCGCATGGCAGGGGCTTACGGTTCCCACGGTGTTCACGATCCACAACCTGGCCTATCAGGGCCTGTACGAGGCGTCGCGCTGCGCCGCCCTGGGCATTCCCCAAAGCGCCTTTCATATCGAGGGTGTCGAGTACTACGGCAAGCTTTCCTTCATGAAGGCGGGGATCGTCTATGCCTCCCACGTGACCACGGTGAGTGCAACCTACGCCCAGGAGATCACCACCCCCGAGTTCGGCTGCGGGCTCGACGGCCTGCTGCGCCGCAAGTCGGAACAGGGTCGGCTCAGCGGCATTCCCAACGGCATCGACGACTCATGGGACCCGCGCACCGACGCTCACCTGGTGCAGGCCTTCTCGGCCAATGACTGGCGCGGCAAGCGTGCCAACGCCGAGTACGTGCGCCACCGCTTCGGCCTGGCCCCCAGCGCCGGGCCACTGTTTGCCATGGTCTCGCGCATGGTGCACCAGAAGGGCGTCGACCTGGTCATCGAGGCGGCCCCCAGCATCGTCCAGGCCGGGGGCCAATTGGTCTTCATCGGCAGCGGCGAGCGCCGTGTCGAGGCCCAGCTCGACCGCCTGGCCGAACGCTACCCGGGGGCTGTGGGCGTCTATATCGGCTTCGACGAGGACGAGGCCCGCTGCATCTATGCGGGTAGCGACTTCCTGCTGATGCCGTCGCGGTTCGAGCCCTGCGGCCTGAGCCAGATGTATGCCCAGCGCTTTGGCTCCCTGCCCATCGCCCACCGTACCGGAGGCCTGGCCGACACCATCGAGGACGGCGTGACCGGCTTCCTGTTCGACGAGGTCAAGCTGGCCAGCTTCATGCAGGCGATCCAGCAGGCCTTTTCGGTCTATCACTCCACGGAGCTGTTCTACGCCATGCGCCGGGCGGCCATGACCGGCCGTTATCACTGGCGCCAGTCGATCGCGCCCTATACGCAGCTCTACCAGCGCATCAGCGAAGAAGCCGGTGTGGAGGCACGAATCACGGCATGAACGAAGCAGAACGTTTCCAATACACCTTCGGCGCCCAGGTCATCGGTCCGGAGTGGACGCAGTTCTCGTTATGGGCGCCCAGCGCCAGCCGGGTCGATCTCGAAGTGGAAGGCCTCACCCCCATCGCCATGACCCACGCCGGCGAGGGGCGCTTCGTCGGCGAGGCCCCTTGCGATCATGGGGCCCGCTACCGTTATCGTGTCTTCATCGCCGACGCGGTGGAGGGCATCGCCATTGCCGATCCTGCCTCCCGCGCCCAGGCGGGAGGCGTCGAGGGGTCGAGCGTGGTGATCGACCCCTACCGCCATGCTTGGCGCCATGCCGACTGGTGGGGCCGTCCCTGGCACGAGACGGTGCTATACGAACTGCACCTGGGTGCGCTGGGCGGCCTGGCGCAGGCGCGCCAGCAGCTGCCCTACCTGGCCGAACTGGGCGTCACGGCGGTGGAGCTGATGCCGGTGGCGGCCTTTCCCGGTATGCGCAACTGGGGCTACGACGGCGTCCTGCCCTATGCTGTGGACGAGACCTACGGCGATCCCGATGCGCTCAAGGCCTTCATCGATGACGCTCATGGCCTGGGGCTGATGGTCTTCCTCGATGTCGTCTACAACCACTTCGGCCCCGATGGCAATTACCTGCCGCGCTATGCCGATGCCTTCTTTCGCGACGACCGTCAGACGCCCTGGGGGCCGGCCATCGATTTTCGCCAACCCATGGTGCGCCGCTTCTTCATCGAGAACGCCCTGATGTGGCTCGACGAATACCGCTTCGACGGCCTGCGCTTCGATGCGGTACACGCCATCGGCGAGCGCGACTTCCTGCGCGAGATGGCCGAGACGCTGCGCAGCCACATTGATCCGCGGCGTTACGTGCATCTGGTGCTGGAGAACGAGCACAACGATGCCGACCTGATCGGTCCGGGCCTGTTCACGGCGCAGTGGAACGACGACTGGCACAACGTCATGCACGTGCTGCTCACCGGCGAGAGCGAAGGCTACTACGGCGACTTTGCCGACGCCCCGACGCAGAAGCTGGCACGCTGCCTTGGCGAGGGGTTCATCTATCAGGGAGACGCCACCCGACAAGGCACTCTCCGCGGCACGCCGAGCGCGCACCTGCCGCCGACCGCCTTCGTCGCCTTCCTGCAGAACCATGACCAGATCGGCAATCGCGCTCTGGGCGAGCGCCTGTCCCGGCTTGTCGAGCCGCAGGCGCTGGCAGCCGCCACGCTGGCGCTGCTGCTCTCGCCCATGGTGCCGCTGCTGTTCATGGGCGAGGAGTGGGCCAGCGAGCGCCCCTTCCTGTTCTTCACCGACCACCGCAACGAACTGGCCAAGGCCGTGCGCGAGGGGCGCCGGGCGGAATTCGCCGCGTTCAGCGCCTTCCAGGATCCGGCCTCGCGCGCGGCGATTCCCGATCCCAATGACGCGGCCACCTTCGAGGCATCGAAGCCCGACATCGAGGCTCGCGACACCTCCCCCCATGCCGAATGGCTGGCCTTCGTCCGTCGCCTGCTGGCGATTCGCCAGGCCGAGATCGTGCCGCGCCTGGATGGCGCCCACGCCCTGGGAGCCGAAGCACTCGCCGAGGGCGCCGTCATCGCCCGCTGGCAGATGAACGACGACACCTGGCTGGTCCTCGCCATGAATCTCGGGGAACGGACCGCAGCCACCAGCGCCTTCGGTGTCGGCCGGTGTCTCTTTGAGACCCGTGAGGGCGTGGCGGTTGCCACCGAGAGCGGCAGCCTGCCGCCGCGCTGTGCCGCGGCCTGGCTGAAGCGCGTACCAGGCGACGAGGAGCTTTGCGCATGAGTGAGGAGGGTCTGGAACAGTTGGCCATTGCTGCCGGCCTGATCGTCGAATGGGAAGACAGCGAGGGCCGCCGCCACCGGCTCAGCGACGCCGCCCAGCGCGACCTGCTGGGCCGGCTCGGCCACCCGGCCGATAGCGCAGTCGAGATTGCGGCAAGCCTGGAACGGCTGCGGCCTCCCGCCTCGCCGCAGGAGTGGCCACCACTGATTACCGCCGAGCAGGGTGCAAGTACCCCACTGCCGTCGCCGCTTTCTCGCGGGACCCGCTACCGGCTCGTGCTGGAAAGCGGCGAGCACCGGGAAGGTACGCTTGGCGACGATCACGGAGTATTGCCCGCCGTCGACGAGCCCGGCTACCACCGCCTGCAGATCGCCGCTGCCGAGCTGACCCTGGCCGTGGCCCCGCCGCGCTGCTTTACCCTGGCGGATGCCTGCGCCGGCGAATCGCCACGCCTGTGGGGATTGGCGGCCCAGCTCTACGCCCTGCGCCGGCCTGGCGACGGCGGCCTCGGCGACACCCTGGCGCTGGAGCAACTGGCGTGCCACGCCGCCGAATCCGGTGCCGCCGCGCTAGCCGTGAGCCCGGTGCACGCCATGTTCAGCGCCGATGTGAACCACTACAGCCCCTACTCGCCCTCGAGCCGCCTGCACTACCACGCCCTGCATGCCGCCCCGGAGGCACTGTTCAGTGAAGCAGCCGTGGCGGCGGCCATCGAGCGCAGCGGTCTGGGCGAGACACGGGCTCAGCTCGAAGCGCAGGAGCTGATCGACTGGCCCCGTGCGGCGCGCACCAAGCTTACCTGGTTGCGCGCGCTGCATGACGATGTGATGCAGCGCGAAGACGCCGAGGCACGGCGCGCCCGCCAGGCCCTGGCAACCTTTCGTGAACGGGGCGGTGCCATGCTCGAGGCGCACTGCCGCTTCGAGGCCCTGCAGCAGGTGCGAGGAGAACGCGACTGGCGCCAGTGGCCAGCGGCGCTGCGTGACCCGGCAAGTCCCGGGGTGACCCGCTTCGCCGAGGAGCACACCCACGAGGTCGGCTTCCATGCCTTTCTGCAGTGGCTGGCAAGCGAGGGGCTGGCCCGTGCCCAGGCCACGGCCCGTGAGGCCGGCATGCCGATCGGGCTGATCGCCGACCTCGCCGTGGGGGCCGACGCGGCCGGCAGCCAGGCCTGGAGCCGCCAGACCGAGATGCTGGAGGGCCTGTCGATCGGTGCGCCGCCGGATGCCTTCAACGTGCACGGCCAGGACTGGGGGCTCGCGCCCTTCTCTCCCCAGGGCCTGGTGCGTGGAGGCTTCGCCGGATTCATCGACATGCTGCGGGCCGGCTTCGCCCATGCCGGCGGGTTGCGCATCGATCATGTACTTGGCCTGATGCGCCTGTGGCTGGTGCCCCACGGCGCATCCCCCGATGAAGGCGGCTACGTGCGCTATCCGCTCGACGCCCTGCTGCGCCTGGTCGCGCTGGAATCCTGGCGGCACCGCGCCGTCGTCATCGGCGAGGACCTGGGTACCGTCGCCCCCGGCTTTCGCGAGCGCCTGGCACGCCACGGCATTCTCGGCATGCGAGTGCTGTGGTTCGAACGCGACGACGACGGCGGCTTCCTGGCGCCGGGGCAGTGGTCGCGGCATGCCGTTGCCACCAGCTCGACCCACGACCTGCCGACGCTGGCCGGCTGGTGGGCGGGGTGCGATATCGAATGGCGCGATCGCCTCGGCCTGCTCGGTGAAAACCAAGATGTCGACAGCGAACACGCCGAGCGCCGCATCGAACGGACGCGACTGGCTCGGGCGCTGCGCTTGGTCGATGACCACGTGCCGGAGGCGCCTCTCGACGCCGCTGCCCTGCCCGCCTCCAAGGTGCTCGATGCCTGCGCCCGCCGCCTTGGCTTAACCCCGGCGCCACTCACCCTGCTGCCATTGGAGGATGCCCTGGGCCTCGAGGAGCAGGCCAACCTGCCGGGTACCCTCGACGAACATCCCAACTGGCGGCGCCGCCTGCCGGACGACGCCGAGCGCCTGCTCACCTCGCCGGAGACGCTGTGCCGCCTGAAGGCACTGGCCGAGGCGCGCCGGGAAGCCGCCCACGGCGACGCGAGAGGGGGTTTCGATGAGTGAGATTCGTGCCACGGTACGCCTGCAGTTCCATCGTGGCTTCACCCTCGACGATGCCGCCGAGTGGGTGAGCTACTATGCCAGGCTCGGCATCAGCCATGTCTATGCCTCGCCGCTACAGATGTCACGCGCGGGCTCGCCCCATGGCTACGACGGCATCGACCCCACCCGCATTGACCCCGAACTCGGCGGTGAAGCAGCGCTAGAGCGCCTGGTCGAGTGCCTGCGCGAGCATGACATGGGACTGATCCTCGATATCGTGCCCAACCACGTGGCGGTAGGCGGCTCACAGAATTCTTGGTGGCAGGATGTACTGGCCTGGGGCCAGGCGAGTCCCTGCGCCGGTTTTTTCGATATCGACTGGCACTCGCCCGATCCACTGCTCACCGGCAAGCTGCTGCTGCCTTTCCTCGGCACGCCCTACGCCGACGCCCTGCACGGCGGTGACCTGGTGTTGCGCCACGAGCCCGAAGCGATGGATTTCCATATCGCTTACCACGAACATCGTTTCCCCATCGACCCTCGCCGCTATGGCGACATCCTGCGTCTGGCCGAGCACGAAGCGTTGTGGGACCTGGCGCCACGCTTCGATGCCCTGCAACAGCGCGATGACGCCTATACCGCCGTGGCCGAGTGTCGCCACGAACTGCGCCAGGCATTGGCGAACCCGACCGCCGGGCAGGCACTACAGCGAGCCCTGGTGCTGTTCGACGGTAGCACTCGCGGCGGCGCCATTCGCCTGCACGATCTGCTGGAGCAGCAGGCCTATCGCCTGGCCTGGTGGCGTACGGGAGCCGACGAGATCAATTGGCGGCGCTTCTTCGACATCACCGAGCTCGGCGGGCTACGCATCGAACGACCCGAGGTGTTCGAGGCCGTGCACGCCCTGCCCCTGCGCCTGGTGGAGCAGGGCTGGGTCGATGGCCTGCGCGTGGACCACGTCGACGGCCTGGCCGATCCGCGCGGCTACTGCCGCCGCCTGCGGGCCCGCCTGGGCGAGTGCCAGAAGCGGCGGCCGCCGCAAGCGGTGCGCCACGTGGCGATTTTCGTCGAGAAGATTCTTGCCGCCGACGAGACCCTGCATCGCGACTGGGGCGTCGACGGCACCACCGGCTACGAGCTGATGAACGCCATTTCCGCCCTGCAGCACGACCCGGCAGGCGCCGAGCCGCTGGGTGATCTATGGCGCGTCGTCAGCGGTCGGGAGGAGGACTTCCTAGCCGAGGTACGTCTGGCCCGCCGCGAGGTACTCGCCAGCCTGCTAGCCAGCGAGTTCGAAGCCTGTGCCCACGCCCTGCATGCCGTGGCCCGCCACTCCCTGGCCACCCGCGACGTCACTCTGGCGGCAGTGCGCCGGGCACTGACGGCGCTGGTCGTGCATTTCCCGGTCTACCGCACCTACGCCGACGACGGCGGCCGCCCCGAACTAGACGCGCCCTTCTTCGACCAGGCCATGGCCGGCGCTCGCGGCGAGCTGAGTCCGCCCGATGCCGAGGTACTGGAGTGGCTGGAACGCTGGCTGGGCGGCGAGGCACCCGCCGACGCCGAGGGTGCCGAGGAGCGCTGGCTGCGTCAACGTGCCATCGTGCGTTTCCAGCAGCTCACCTCGCCGGTGGCCGCCAAGGCCGTGGAAGACACCGCCGGCTATCGCAGCGCGGCACTGATCTCGCGCAACGACGTGGGCTTCGACGGCGAGCACTTCAGTCACTCGACGCGCTGGTTCCACGAGGCCAACGCCTGGCGTGCGCGCCACTTTCCCCACGGCCTGGTCGCCACGGCCACCCACGATCACAAGCGCGGCGAAGACGTGCGTGCCCGCCTGGCCGCGCTGAGCGAGAACGCCGACGGCTTCGCCCCCCGCGTGGAGCGCTGGCGCAACCTGGCCGCCCCGTTGCGCCACTCGCTTCCCACCGGGCCCGCTCCCGCCCCCGGCGACGAGTTGATCCTCTACCAGGTCCTGCTCGGCGCCTGGCCGCCGACGCTCCGTAGCGACGACACCAAGGCCATGCGCCGCTTTGCCGAGCGCCTCGCCCAGTGGCAGCAGAAGGCCTTGCGCGAGGCCAAGCTGCGCACGCATTGGCTGTGGCCTGACGAAGCCTACGAGCATGCCTGCCGCACCTATCTGGAGGGGCTACTGACGTCCCCCGAGCTGTGCCGGGGGCTCGAAGAGGCAGCCCGCGAGCTGGACCTGCCAGGCGCGCTAAACGGCCTGGTCCAGACGACACTGCGCCTGACCGTTCCCGGCATCCCCGACCTTTATCAGGGCTGCGAGTTCTGGGACTACAGCCTGGTCGATCCCGACAATCGCCGCCCGGTCGACCATGGCGCACGTCAGGCCGCACTCACCGAGACCCCGATCCCATGGCGGCATTGACCCACTGGCAGGACGGTCGCGTCAAACAGACCCTGATCGCCCGCCTGCTGGCGCTGCGCCACGCCCACCGAGATCTCTTCACGCATGGCGATTACCGCGCCTTGCCGGTCGAGGGCGAGCACGACGACAGGCTCGTGGCCTTCCTGCGCCAGCATGGCAACCAGCAACTGCTGGTGGTAGTACCACGCCTGGCCGCCGGGCTGCTGTCAGGCGCCGAATGCCCCTTGGTACCGTCGTCGTACTGGGGCGATACCCGGGTGCGGATCCCTGGAGAGACGGGTGCCGCTTGGCAAAACATGCTGACCGATACCACCCTGAAAGGGACCGCCAAGAGCCTTGCCGCCGAGGAACTGCTGCGCGATTTCCCCGTCGGTATCCATATACGCCATATGCACAGGCAAAGGGAGAGCTAGGATGGCTAACGAAGAACGCGTACGGAACCTGGCCTACAAGATCTGGGAATCGGAAGGGCGCCCCGAGGGACAGCAGCAGCGTCACTGGGACATGGCGCTGAGGATCGTCACCGCCGAGGAGGAAGAAGGCATCGATGCGGAACTCGAAGAAGTCGGTGAGCCGGTGGACGAGCCGCCCATCCTCGAGGACGACCTGCCGCTGGAGGACGACGAGATCGGCATCCAGGAGAATCGCCTACCGCTGGATTCCCCCGATGGCGAGCCCGATTTCGATGAGCTGCCCTATCGCGACGACCGCGACGTGGCACGCGACGAACCGGTGCAGGATCGCGCCAGCCCCGGGCCGGCCCCGGACGAACCCGAGCCCACCGCGGCCTCGACCCGCCCGCTGCCTGCGGAACAGGCCACCGCCACCGGCGCCCAGGACCAGGACGTCGCCAACCGCGGCGGACCGGATGCACCGGCCACTTCCCCCGACCCGGGGCCAGGGCCGATGGAGCCGCTGCCGCCGGAGTCCGCCACCGCCAAGCGTACCCGCAAGCCACGCCGAAGCGACGACGGGTTGACCCAGCCTGACGCGACCGATACTTCCCAAGTGCCGGGCAAGACGGCCAGCAGCGCCAAGGCAGCCTCATCCTCCTCTAAGGCCAAGGCAGGCAAATCGTCGGGCCGCTCCAGCCGCACGAAGCCCAAGGGATGAGACCGGGGCCTAAAGCTAGGCCATAAGTACCGGGGCATAAGTACCGGGGCAAGATGCGCCCCTCTGTTTCATGGATGAAAACCGATGAACACCAGGCAAGCGCCGCAACAGAACGACACCGCCGTGGCGGTCGATGAACTTCCCGGCGTGATCCGGCACTCGCGCGTACGCGAGGGCTCGCCGTTCCCGCTGGGAGCGACCTGGGATGGTCTGGGCGTGAACTTTGCCCTGTTCACGGCCCACGCCACCAAGGTCGAGCTGTGCCTGTTCGACGAGAGCGGCACGCGGGAAGTGGAACGCATCGAACTGCCCGAATATACCGACGAGGTGTGGCACGGCTACTTGCCCGATGCACGCCCGGGCCAGCTCTACGGTTACCGGATACACGGCCCTTACGACCCCGAAGCTGGGCACCGCTTCAACCCGCACAAGCTACTGCTCGACCCCTACGCCAAACAGCTGGTGGGCGAGCTGACCTGGGACGAGGCGCTGTTCGGCTACACCATCGGCCACGCCGATGGCGACCTCAGCTTCGATACCCGCGACAGCGCCCCTTTCATGCCGCGCTGCCGGGTGATCGATCCCGCCTTTACCTGGGGGCGTTCCCGCGGCATTCAGCAACCCTGGGAGCGTACCGTGATCTACGAAACCCATGTGCGTGGCTACACCATGCGCCATCCGGCGGTGCCCGAGGCACTGCGCGGCACCTTCTCGGGGCTGATGGTCAACGAAGTGGTCGACTATATCCGCTCGCTCGGCGTGTCGTCGGTGGAGCTGCTGCCGATCCACGCTTTCGTCGACGACCAGCACCTGCTCGAACGCGGCCTGCGCAACTACTGGGGTTACAACACCCTGGGCTTCTTCGCTCCCCATTCGCGCTATCTCTCGGGCGACAACATCAACGAGTTCAAGCAGATGGTGGCCTGTTACCATGCCGCCGATCTCGAGGTTATCCTCGATGTGGTCTACAACCATACCGCCGAAGGCAACGAACTCGGCCCGACCCTCTCGCACAAGGGTATCGACAACGTCTCCTACTACCGGCTGCTGCCCGACGAGCCGCGCTACTACATCGACGACACCGGTACCGGCAATACGCTCAACCTGAGCCACCCGCGGGTGCTGCAGATGGTGACCGACTCGCTGCGCTACTGGGCCACCGAGATGCGTGTCGATGGTTTCCGCTTCGACCTGGCGACCATCCTCGGCCGCGAGCCCCACGGCTTCGACGAGGGTGGCGGCTTTCTCGACTCGTGCCGCCAGGATCCGGTGCTGAGCCAGGTCAAGCTGATCGCCGAGCCCTGGGACTGCGGCCCCGGCGGCTATCAGGTCGGCGGCTTTCCGCCCGGCTGGGCGGAGTGGAACGACCGCTTCCGCGACACCAGCCGTGCCTTCTGGCGCGGCGACGAAGGCCAATTGGCGGAGTTCGCCTCACGCCTGATGGGCTCGGCAGACCTGTTCGATCGCCGCGGCCGCCGCCCCTTCGCCTCGGTCAATTTCGTCACCGCCCACGACGGTTTCACCCTGCACGACCTGGTGGCCTATGACGACAAGCACAATGAGGCCAACGGCGAAGACAACCGCGACGGTCACGACCATAACCTATCGTGGAACCACGGCGAGGAAGGGTCCACCGAGGATCCCGCCATCCGCTCGCTGCGCTTGCGCCAGATCCGCAATTTCCTGGCCACGCTGCTGCTCTCCCAGGGCACGCCGATGCTGCTGGCCGGCGACGAACTGCTACGCACCCAGCGCGGCAACAACAACGCCTACTGCCAGGACAACGAAATCAGCTGGCTCGACTGGAATCTCGAGGGCGACGCCCACGACACGATCGAGTACCTGCGCCGGCTGATCCAACTGCGCCTGCGTTATCCCATCCTGCGCCGCGGCCGCTTTCTCTCCGGCGAGTACAACGAGGAGATGGGACTCAGGGAAGTGACCTGGCTCGCTCCCGACGGCAGCGAGATGGACGTGGCACGCTGGGAGGATCCCCAAGCGCGCAGCCTCGGTCTATTGCTGGACGGTCGCGCGCGACCCTCGGGCATTCGTCGCGCCGGCGACGACCGCTCGCTGCTGATCCTGTTCAACGCCGATCCCGAACCCATCGCCTTTCGCCTGCCCGAAGTGCCGCGGGGCATCGGCTGGGTGTGCCGGCTCGATACCAGCCGCAGTTCGGCGCCGGAGAACACCTTGAGAGACTTTGGCGAGGATCATGCCATGGTCGGACGCTCGCTGGCGCTGTTCGAACTGGAGCAGGCGCCATGAATGCCGGCCTTCACGCTTTACGGAAACAGGCTATGACGGAACTGAAGGACAGAGAGCGACAAGCAGCCCCTACCACGGCCGACCTGCCCCCAGCCGACACAGAGGCCCTGGCCCGCGGTCGTCACCCCGATCCCTTCGCCGTACTCGGCCTGCACGCCCAGGGCGATGGTTATGTCTTGCGGGTCTACGCGCCCGGCGCACAGGCCGTGGAAGTGCTCGAGCGCGACAGCGGTCGTTGGCGAGGTGAGCTGACCGAGCGCTCCATCCCGGGCCTGTTCGTCATCGCACTGGACGAGGCCTTCCCCTATCGACTGCGCCTCCATTGGCCCGACGGCGTGCACGAGACCGAGGATCCCTACGCCTTTGGCCTGCTGCTTGGCGACATCGACCTGCACCTGATCGGCGAAGGCACCCATCGCGATCTCGGCCGCTGCCTGGGAGCCCAACGCTTGGAGATCGACGGCGTGGCGGGCGTGCGCTTCGCCGTGTGGGCGCCCAACGCCCGGCGGGTCTCGGTGATCGGCGCCTTCAACGGCTGGGACGGTCGCCGCCACCCCATGCGCCTGCGCCACCAGGCCGGCGTATGGGAGCTGTTCGTGCCGTGCCTACAGCCGGGCGAGCGCTACAAGTACGAGCTGGTGGATGCCAACGAGCAAGTGGTTCACAAGGCCGACCCAGTAGCGCTGGCCAGCGAAATGCCGCCCGGAACCGCCTCGAAGGTGGCCGATATCGAAGGCTTCGCATGGCACGACGAGGCCTGGCTCGCCCGGCGCGCCGACACGCTCGCTCCCGATCGCCCGATCTCGATCTACGAAGTGCATGCCGCCTCGTGGCGCAAGCACGGCGGCAACGAGGGCGAGCTCTACAGCTGGCAGGAACTGGCCGAGCAGCTGATTCCCTACGTGCTGGAGATGGGCTTCACCCACGTCGAGCTACTGCCGATCATGGAACACCCCTTCGGCGGCTCCTGGGGCTATCAGCCGCTGGGCCTGTTCGCCCCCACCGCGCGCCACGGCTCGCCGGCCGACTTCGCCTGTTTCGTCGACGCCTGCCATCAGGCGGGGCTCGGCGTGATCCTCGACTGGGTGCCGGCGCACTTCCCCACCGATGCCCACGGCCTGGCGCGCTTCGACGGTACCGCGCTGTACGAGTACGCGCATCCCTTCGAGGGCTTCCATCAGGACTGGAACACCTACATCTACAATTTCGGGCGCCGCGAGGTGCACGGTTTCCTGCTCTCGTCGGCGCTGCACTGGCTCAAGCACTTCCACGTCGATGCGCTGAGGGTCGATGCCGTGGCCTCTATGATCTATCGCAACTACTCGCGGCGCGACGGCGAATGGATTCCCAATCGTCATGGCGGCCACGAGAATCTCGAGGCGCTGGATTTCCTGCGCCATCTCAACCGGGTCGTCGCCGAGGAGGTACCCGGCACGGCGGTCATCGCCGAGGAATCGACCGCCTGGCCGGGCGTAACGCAGCCTGTCTCCGAGGGCGGGCTCGGCTTCGCCTACAAGTGGAACCTGGGCTGGATGCACGACACCCTGAGCTACATCGTCGAGGATCCGATCCACCGCAGTTACCATCATCACAACATGACCTTTCCCCAGGTCTATGCCTACTCGGAGCGCTTCGTGCTGCCGATCTCACATGACGAGGTGGTCCACGGCAAGCGCGCACTGCTCGACAAGATGCCCGGCGACGAGTGGCAGAAGTTCGCCAACCTGCGCGCATACCTCGCCACGCAGTGGACCCAGCCGGGCAAGAAACTGCTGTTCATGGGCTGCGAGTTCGGCCAGTGGCGGGAGTGGGATCACGATCGCGAACTCGACTGGGAACTGCTCGACGAGCCCCGCCACGCCGGCGTGCGCCTGCTGGTGGGCGATCTCAACCGGATCTATCGCGAGCTGCCCGCCCTGCATCAGGGCGACTGCGATCCCAGCGGTTTCGTCTGGGTCATCGGCAACGACCATACGAATAGCGTCTTTGCCTGGCTACGCTGCGATACCGCCGGCGAGCCGCTGCTGGTGATTGCCAACATGACGCCGGTGCCGCGTGAGAACTACCGGGTCGGCATACCGCAGAGCGGCGAGTGGGAGGAGATCTTCAACAGCGACGCCGAATGCTACGGCGGCTCGAACATGGGCAACCTTGGCCGGCTCGAGGCCGTCGACGAACCGCGACACGGCCAGCCGGCGAGCCTGGCGCTTACGCTGCCGCCGCTGGCGGTGATTTTGCTGCGACCTCGCTGAGTGCTGTCTTTTCCGGACGCGAGACAAGGAGAATGTCATGCTGGCCATGCTGCAACCGGTCCGTTCGATCCTCTGGAGCGTCGCCCTGCTGCTGCTCGGCAACGGCCTCATCAACACCCTGCTGACCTTGCGCGGGACCGACGAAGGCTTCTCGTCTACCGTGGTAGGCGTGATCATGTCGGCTTACTTCGTCGGCTTCACCTGCGGCACTTGGGTCAGCAGCCGGCTGATTCGCCGTGCCGGGCACATCCGCGCCTTCGCCTTCTGCGCCGCACTATGCGCTTCAGGAGCATTGCTGCATATCATCTTCGTCGACCCCTGGGTGTGGATCGTGCTGCGCTTCTTCTACGGCCTGGCCTTCGTGACCCTGATGACGGTGATCGAGAGCTGGCTCAACGGGCAGGCGGCGAGCCACGAGCGCGGCCGGGTCTTCGCCACTTACATGCTGGTCAACCTAGGGGCGATCGCCGCCGCCCAGCAGATCCTGCGCCTGGACACGCCCGGCGGGTTCCTGCTCTTCGCCGTCACGGCCATCCTGATCAGTTGGGCGCTGCTGCCGATCACCATGACCCGGCGCCAGCAGCCTACGGTGCCGGAGAACGCCAAGAGCAGTCTCAAGGCTCTGCTTGGGTTTGCCCCCCTGTGCGTCGCCGCCTCGGTGCTGTCGGGGCTGGCCATGGGCGCCTTTTGGGGCATGGCTCCCCTGTATGCGCGCCAGTTGGGCTGGAGCGCCGCCGACGTGGGCATGCTGATGAGCGTGACGATCCTGGGCGGGGCGCTGCTGCAGCTGCCCATCGGCCGCTTCTCCGACAAGCACGACCGCTCGCAGGTGATGACCTGGGTGGTGATCGTCGCCGCGGCGCTCGCCGTGCTGATGCCCTTGGCGCCCAATCAGGCGACGCTGATGGGGCTGTTCTTCCTGTGGGGCGGTTTCTCCTTCGCCATCTACCCACTGGCGGTGGCGCAGTTGATCGACCAGTTGCATCCCGAGGAGGTGGTCTCGGCCTCGGCGGACATGCTGGTGACCCAAGGGGCGGGCAGCGCCCTGGCCCCGATTCTCGCCGGCATTCTGATGGGCGCTCTGGGTCCCCAGGCGCTGCCTCTCTATATCGCCGCGGTGCTGGCCCTGCTCGGCGCCTATGCGCTGTATCGCCGCCGCCACGTGTCCGACCTGTTGCATGGTCATGCTCACTTCGAGCCAATGACCCAGACCAGCCCGCTGTCGCTGGAGATGATCTTCGACGACAGCCAGCCCGACCTGTTCGACGATCCCAGCTTCTACGAGGAGAACGAGCGCTACCGGTTGGTCGAGGCGTATCGACAGCGCGAATGATGTTCAGCTCAGGCGGTCGGAGAGCCCTCAGCCCAGGCGATCGGCAAGCGCCTCCAGATCGGTCACGGTCAGGTCCGGCTCGATGCCCCAGGGGTCGAAGGGGGCGTCGAGGCTGCGCCGCACCCAGGCGGCGTGCAGCCCGGCATGGCGGGCGCCAATCACGTCGAAGGGGTTGCTCGAGATCAGCCAGGTATCGCCGGGAGCCACCTCGAGACGGTTGCGTAGATGCGCGTAGACGGCGGGGTCGGGCTTGAAGCGCTTGACCTCGTCGACGCTGATCACCGCTTCGAAGCGCTCGAGGATGCCGGCCTGCTCCAGCAGGCCGCTGACTGCATCGAGAGTGCCGTTGGAGAACGCCACGCAGCGCATGCCGGTGGCGGCCAGGCGCTCCAAGGCATCTGCCGTCTCGGGAAAGGCCGGCAGGCGGCCATAGGCCGTCATCAGGTGGTCCTTGTCGACGTCCGACAGCTGCGTCTGCAAGGCACGATCGGTGAAATCCAGCGCCTCGCGAGTGCACTGACCGAACGGCACGTAGGCCCCCATCAGGCCACGACGAAAGCTGTACTCCAACTGCTTGTCGCGCCAGCGCCGTGAGAACTCGGCGGCCAGCTCACCCTTCCCGGCCCTGCCGAGCCGCTCTTCCAACTCGGTGACCACGCCATGGGTATCGATCAGGGTGCCGTAGACATCGAAGGCCAGAACCGTTGCCATCTGCGCTACTCCTCGTTTCGCTTCGCCAGTCCTCAGCATGGGGGCAGATACCGCCATGCTCAAGGCGTAGCGCTTGGGGCGCGATGGCGCATTATCCGGCCAGCCGAGACAGGGCAAAGTTGGCAATGGCGGTGTCCTGCACCCCGGTACCGGTCAGGTCGCAGAGCGTGATGGCGGCATCCGACAGCCGCAGGTTCTCGCCCCGCTCGATCACCCGCCCCAGCTCATGCACCTTGAACGGCGGCTCACGCTTCTCATTGGCGAAAACCTTGAGTTCGCCGTTGTGCTCGCTCTGGGCGCGGGTATCGCAGACGAAGACGTCGGCACGGGTCAGCACCGATTCGTCGAGTTCGCGCTTGTCGGGGCTGTCCGAGCCCATAGCGGTGACATGCACGCCCTCGGGCAGGTCGCTGGCGTGCAACAGCGGCTCCCGCGACGGCGTCGCGGTGACGATGATGTCGGCCTGCTGGCAGGCGGCGTGCACGCTGTCGCTCACGGTGACGGTGAAGCCCTGGCTGCGCATCTCCTCGGCGTAGGCCTCGGCACTTTCACGGTGACGTGCCCACACATCGAGGGTGTCGATATTGCGCACCAGGCGCAACGCCTCTACCTGGCGCCGCGCCTGCTCACCGGCACCGATCACACCGACCCGACGGCTGTCCCTCCGCGACAGGTGCTTGGCCGCAATCGCCCCGGCCAGGGCGGTGCGCACCATGGTCAGGTAGCCCTCGTCGAACAGCACCGCCTCGACCTGACCGGTTTCGGCGGAGAATAGCATCATCAAACCGCTCAGGCTCGGCAGGCCGCGCTTGGGGTTGTCGAAGGCGCCACTGCTGACCTTGATCGCGTAGCGCTTCCAGCCTTTGATATGGGCCGTCTTGACGTCGACTTCGCTATTGAACTCCTCCATGGCCATCGACAGGATCGGCGGCTGCACCACCTCGCCGCGGCCCAGGGCGGCGAACCCCGCCTCTACCTGGCGCAGCGCCTCGTCGTCGATACCCACCACCGCCTCGATCTCGTCACGCCGATAGAGCTTCATCCCTTCCTCCTGGTTCGTCTCTCCTGGTCACATCAGCGCCTACACATGGCGCGCGCCCGATCCAGCGTCTCCAGCGCCACGCCGTTGCCGGAGAGGATCAGCGCCACCCGCTGGCCGCGCACCTGGATGCCATGCTCGGCCAGGGCGGCAAGCCCCACCGCCGCGGCCCCTTCCACCAGCAGCTTCTCGTGCTCGAGGATGTCTACCATGGCATGGGCGATGGCGACTTCCGAGACCTGGTAATGGTCGTCCATCACCTCGCGTACCAGACTTAACGTGCAGCGATTGTCGAGGCCAATGCCGCCACCTAGCGAGTCGGCCAGGCTCGCGACCTCCTCCACCGCCACGGGCCGCTCCGCCTGAAGACTCTCCCACATGGCCGCGCCATGGGTGAGGCTGACGCCGGTGATGCGGGTCTCGGGGCGAATGGCCTTCACCGCCGCGCCGATGCCCCCCAGCAGCCCGCCACCGGAGAGCCCGACGATGACCCGGTCGAGATCTGGCGCGTCCTCCATCAGCTCCAGGCCGATTGTGCCCTGGCCGGCTGCGATCAGCGGATCGTCGAAGGGTGGAATCAGCGTCATGCCGCGCTCGCTCACCAGCCGCTCGACCTCGCCGAAGGCCTCGTCCTGACTCTCGCCCACGCGCCTGACCTCGGCCCCCAGCGCCTCGATGGCGGCGACCTTGTTGGCCGGCACCAGGCGCGACAGGCAGATCGTCGCGGCAATGCCGAGCCTGGAGGCGGCAAAGGCCACGGCGCGACCGTGGTTGCCGGTGGAGGCCGTGACCACGCCGGCTTCCAGGGCATCGCGACCGTGACGCTCGATCAGCGCGGCGATCATGTTGGCGGCGCCGCGCAGCTTGAAGGCGCCGGTCGGCTGCTGGGTTTCGAGCTTGAGCAGGATCTCGGCGTCGAAGCGCTCGGAGAGCGCGTGGGAGCGGACCAGCGGGGTCCGTACCGCCTGGCCGGCGATGCGGCGGCGGGCCTGGTAAACGGAAGCTAGGGAAACGTCGTGCTGGGGTTGCGACATGTCGATGCGGACTCAACGGCTCGTTGCAAGGATGAGGTGTTTCCAGACTAGGAAAGGTTGCCGGCAAGGGCCAAGAAAAAGGCCGCGGGTTCGAGCCCCGCGGCCTTTGGGTTCAGCTTGGCCGGATTAGCCGACCGACATGGTGGCCTTGACGGCGCCTTCGCGGACCAGTTGGTCGGTGACCTTGTTCACCGCGCGCTCGGCGCGGGAGACGATCTCGTCGACCTCGGCGCGGGTGGCGATCAGCGGCGGCGCGAAGCCGAGGATGTCGCCCTGGGGCATGGCGCGGGCGATCAGGTTCTCGTCCAGCGCCGCCGCGGCGATGCGCGGGCCGACCTTGTGCGCGCCATCGAAGTGCGCGCGCCTGGCTGGATCGACGGAGAACTCCAGCGCGGCCAGCATGCCCACGCCGCGCACGTTGCCGACGATGGGATGGTCGCCGAAGGCGGCCTGCATCCGCTGCTGCAGGTAGGCGCCGGTTTCGGCGGCATTCTGGGTCAGCCCCTCACGCTCGATGATCGCCAGGTTGGCCAGCGCTGCGGCACAGCCCAAGGCGTGGCCCGAGTAGGTCCAGCCGTGGCCGATGGGGCCGTACTGGCCGGTGCCCTGCTCCAGCACGCTCCACACGCGGTCGCCGACGATCACGCCGGAGAGCGGCTGGTAAGCGCTGGTCAGGCCCTTGGCAACGGTGATCAGGTCGGGCTTGATGCCGTAGTGGTGGCTGCCGAAGTCGGCGCCAATGCGACCGAAGCCGCACACCACTTCGTCGGCAATCAGCAGCACGTCGTACTTGGCCAGCACCGCCTGGATTGCTTCCCAGTAGCCTTCCGGCGGCGGCACGATGCCGCCGGTGCCGAGCACCGGCTCGCCGATGAAGGCGGCCACGGTGTCGGGGCCTTCGGCCAGGATCATCTCTTCCAGCTTCTGGGCGCAGTACTGGGAGAACTCGCGCTCGCTCATGCCTTCCTGCTCGGCGGCGCGGTGGTAGTAGTACGGCGCCTCGGTGTGCAGGATGCCGGCCAGCGGCAGGTCGAACTGATCGTGGAACGCCTTGAGGCCGGTCAGCGAGCCGGTGGCCAGCCCGGAGCCGTGGTAACCGCGCTGGCGCGAGATGACCTTCTTCTTCTGCGGGCGACCGAGCACGTTGTTGTAGTAGCGCACGATCTTGAGCTGGGTCTCGTTGGCGTCACTGCCGCCGAGGCCGTAGTAGACCTTGGACATGCCGGGCCCGGCGAGCTCGATGATCTTCTCGGAGAGCGCGATCTGCGGCTCGTTGGAGTGGCCCACGTAGGTGTGGTAGTAGGAGAGCTCCAGCGCCTGCTGGTAGATCGCCTCGGCCACCTCGGTGCGGCCGTAGCCGATGTTGACGCAGTACAGCCCGGCGAAGCCGTCGATGAACTCGCGGCCGTCCTTGTCGACGATGTGGATGCCCTTGCCGCCGGTGATCACCCGGCCCGGCGCGTCGCCATGGGCGAAGTCGCGCAGGTGGGTGGAGGCGTGGAAGGTGACCTTGCGGTCGCGCTCGATCAGATCGCGGTGCTGCTGGCTCATGATGCTCTCTCTTCTTCAGGTCCCCGCCGCGGCGGGGAGATGTTCAAATTCAATTATGACTAGCTACCCGATACGGAGCCCAAGGCACCCAGGCAGTAGTACTTCGTCTCGAGATATTCGTCGATCCCGGTGATGCCGCCCTCGCGCCCCAGCCCCGACTGCTTGACGCCGCCGAAGGGTACGGGCGGGCCGGTCATCTTCACCGAGTTGACGCTGACCATGCCGTACTCCAGCGCCCGCAGCAGCTTCCAGATGCGGCGGATGTCGTGGGTATAGACATAGGCCGCCAGGCCGTACTCGGTGTCGTTGGCCATGGCGATGACCTCGTCGTCGTCGCGGTAGGCGGTCACACCGGCCACCGGGGCGAAGTTCTCCTCGCGCCACACCTTCATCTCGGGCGTCACGCCGGTGAGCAGCGTGGGCATGAAGAAGTTGTCGCCCGGCGCGCGAGTCTGGTCGCCGGCCACCAGCGTGGCTCCACGCGAGATGGCGTCGTCGACGATGGCCGCCGCCTTGTCCACCGCCTGGCGATGGATCAGCGGCCCCAGGTCGACCTCGCTCTCCATGCCGTTGCCCACGGTCAGCGCCGCCATGCGCTCGGCGAAGTATTCAACGAACTCGTCGTGGATCGACTCGTGCACCAGGATACGGTTGGCCGCCAGGCAGTCCTGGCCGGCGGTCTGGAACTTGGCCGCCACCGCGGCGAAGGCCGCCTCCTTGGGGTCCATGTCAGGGCCGACGATGAACGGCGCGTTGCCGCCGAGCTCCAGCGAGACGCGCTTCACCGTCTGCGCGCTCTGCTCGAGCAACAGCCGGCCGACCCGGGTGGAACCGGTGAAGGATAGCGCCTTGATACGCTCCTCGGCACACAGAATTTTCGAAACCTCGGCGGGTTCGCCCAGCACCACGTTGAACACGCCCGCCGGAATGCCGGCGCGCTCGGCCAGCTCGGCCAGCGCCAGCGCCGAGAACGGCGTCTCGCCGGCCGGCTTGACGATCACCGGGCAACCGGCAGCCAGGGCAGCGGCGGCCTTGCGGGTGATCATCGCCAGCGGGAAGTTCCACGGCGTGATCAGCGCAGCGATACCCACCGGCTCCTTGAGCGTGCCCAGCGCGGCGTTGGGGATGTGGCTGGGAATGGTCTCGCCGAAGGTGCGCTTGCCCTCTTCGGCAAACCAGCGCACGAAGCTGGCGCCGTACTCCACCTCGCCGCGGGCGTCGGGCAGCGGCTTGCCCTGCTCCAGGGTCATGATGGTGGCGAGATCCTCGCGGTTGGCCTGCAGCAGGTCGTGCCAGGCCAGCAGGCGCTCGGCGCGCTCGTCGGCGCGCAGCGCGCGCCAGTGAGCGAAAGCGGCATCGGCGGCGTCCACCGCCTCGCGGATCTGGTGCGCCTCGAGCCAGGGAATGTAGCCGATGGCCTCGCCGGTGGCGGGGTCGAAGACCGTCTCCTCACGGCCGCCATCGCCGTGAGTCCACTTGCCGTTCACGTAGGCATGCTCGCGAAACAGGCGCGGATCTTCGAGCCGTGCGGCCAGCGTGTTGGACAGTTTCATGGGCACCTCCCCTGACATCGGCCCTCACTCATGGGCCGGCTGTGGCAAAACGATAGAGCAGCCGGCGGCTGCTCGATGGGTACAGGGTAAGGGCAAACCCAGGGCGGGACTTTTCGTTAACCAGCAGGGCAAGTGCGCTTTTTTTTGTCCTCCATGGCTAAGTTGCGTTTTTTTCTGCGCGCGGCGTTCAGGTCTCCGGCGGCGCGGCCAGCGCCTCTTCGGTGAACACGATCAGGCCCAGCTCCGGCCGGTAACCGTGAATCTCCTTGACGTCGAGCGCCTGCAGGAAGTGGAGGATCTCTTCGCTGATGACCTGCCCCGGCACCAGCACCGGGAAGCCCGGCGGGTAGGGAATCACGAAGCTGGCCGAGACCACGTCACGGCCCGCTCGCATCTCGGCCTGGAGTTCACCGTTGTCGAAGCGCAGGTACTCGGTGTTCTCCTCGTCGTAGCTGAGGAAGTAGGCACGTCGAATGTCGCCCTCGGGGGTCTCGGGGCACTGGCGGAAGGCGTCGTGGAAGCGGCTGAAATCAGGCAGCGGCGGCAGCTCCTGGGTCAGCGAATGCACCCGGCGTTCGATGATCTTGCGCTCGGGCCGGCTGCTCTCCTCCCAACGGTACTCGAACTCCTTGGCCAGCTTGATCAGCACGTCGAGCAGATAGGCGATGGAGCCACGGGTGGTGCCGATGTTGGTCATGAACAGCACGGTGTTGCGCGAGGTCTTGTTGATCTGGATGCCGTACTTGTTCATCAGGTATTCGTTCTTGAAGGCGTCGCCGTCGACCCCGGTGTTGCCGATGGCGATGGTCACTCGGGTCGGGTCGACCACGAACTCGTCCCGCGCCCAGGCCTCCTCCATCTGGTTCCAGCCGGTCACCGGGTCGTAGTAGGACTCGACCCCGATTCGCGATACTCGGCGGGCACCATGTCGCTGTTCTTGAGCACGCGGAAGTACTTCTGCAGCAGCGGATGGGTGTAGAGCTGCTCGCGCAGCGACAGCGCCGCCTCCACCTGGGCATGGACCAGCTCGAAGCCCTCCATCTCGGCCTGCATGCGGCCCACGTCGAGCGAGGCGAGGATCTGGTAGTTCGGCGATGTGGAGGTGTGGGTCATGTAGGCCTCGTGGAACGGGGCCTCCACGCGCTGGCGGAACTCCTGGTCGTAGACGTGGATCATCGAGCCCTGGCGCAGCGAGGTCAGGGTCTTGTGGGTGGAATGGGTGGCGTAGGCGCGGATGCGCACCGCCTCGGGGTCGGGCATCAGCCGACGGTCGAGCCAGGTAGCGTCGTCGTCGGGATCGAGTGTGTCGAACTCCGCCTTCCACGCCGCATACTCCTCGCGGTAGGCCTCGCTGCGGTAGCGGTCGCGCAGGGTACGCGCGGCGTGCATGGCGGTGCGCGGCCGGTAGGTGGGGTTGAAGGTGGCGAAGGCGAACCACGCCTCGTCCCATAGGAACACCAGGTCGGGCTTGATCGCCAGGCACTCCTCCATCACCCGGCGCACGTTGTAGACCACGCCGTCGAAGGTGCAGTTGGTCAGCAGCAACATCTTGACCCGGTGAAGCTGACCGGCGCGCTTGTAGGCAAGCAGGGTCTTCTTGATCTCGTGCAGCGGCACCGCGCCGTACATCGAGTAGTCGTTGAGCGGGTAGGAGTCCAGGTAGCTGACGTGGGCACCGGCCAGCACCATGCCGTAGTGGTGCGACTTGTGGCAGTCGCGGTCGATCAACACGATGTCTCGCGGCTTGACCAGCGCCTGCACCACGATCTTGTTGGCCGTCGAGGTGCCGTTGGTGACGAAGAAGCTCTGGCGCGCACCGAAGGCCCGGGCGGCATACTCCTGAGCCTTCTTGATCGGCCCGTAGGGCTGCAGCAGCGAGTCGAGCCCACCCGAGGTCGCCGAGGTCTCGGCGAGGAAGATGTTGATACCGTAGAAATCGATCATGTGCCCCGCCCAGTGCGAGCGGGTCACCGACTTGCCCCGCGAGATGGGCATGGCGTGGAACACCCCAGTGGGCTTCTTGCTGTACTCGCGCAGGGCATCGAAGAACGGCGTGCGATAGCGGCTGTCGATGGCACGCAGGATGGTATGGTGCTGCTCAATGTAGTCGGTTTCGCGATAGAAGATGCGGTTGAAGTGGCGAATGTCGCGGCTCGCCGTGGCCTCCACGTCGCCGCTGGTGACCAGGAACTGATCGATCTCGGGGCGCAGCTCATGGATCATCGAGCTGAGCAAGATGCTGCGCTCCGCCTCGGACTGGTGCTCCAGCTCCTGCTCCGAGAGCCCTTCCAGGTAGTTGCGCAGGGCGCTGAGGTTGTACTTGGACTTGTAGGGAAACTCGTAGCGGATCAGGCAGGCCTGGATGTTGGGGTTGACCAGCACGGCGATCAACGCATCCTCGAAGCTGCGCACCGTGACCACGTCGTAGACGAAACGGTCCTCGGGCCGGCGCAGGCTGTGGAACGCCTCGCGCACCACCTCTTCCTCCTGGGCCGAAAGGTTGTCGACGATCAGCAGCTCGAAATAGGGCTGCGCCGAGCTGTTGGAGGCCGGGTGCCCGTGGCGCAGCTGCGCCAGGGCATCGAGGGTCTCGAGATCCTCGGCGTCGGCATCGGTCTCGGAGAGGTCGACGTGACGACGCCGATAGGATTCGCTGATCAGCGCCCGCACCAGCCGCTTGACCACCTTCTCCAGCAGCACGTACTCCTCGCGGTCGAACAGCGACCACAGATGACGGAAGTCCTCCTTGGAGGGAAAGGCGTGGTAGTCCTCGATGATCTCGAGCCGCGTCAGCTTGACGTCGATCGCCTTGATCAGGTTGCGCGCCCGGCTCTCGTCGTTGAGTCGCACCAGCTGTCCCAGGTCGCGCTTGAGCGCGTTCCAGGTGTCGGCGCGAAGCTGGGAAATCTTGTGATAGAAGCCCAGCGCGGTATAGGGCGTTTCGGTATGGCTGCTCTCATGCATGGCGACACCCTTTCCATCGTTGTTCATTGTCTTTCTTCCGGCGACGACGCTCGCCGCCAATACCGGCTATCTGGGGCCGTAACGGACCCTCAATTGCTTCTCAGCGAAATGATCGAAGGCCAGGTCGAGGGTTTCCCCCGGCCAGCGGTAGCTCACCCGTCCCGTCACCGGCCAATAGGCCGCGGTATAGATGGTGCCGAGCCCACGCGCATAGTCACGGCGAAACAGCGGCGGCGCGGCGAAGGCCTCGAGCAGGCGCGCCTCGGTGGTGGCCGGATCGTCCACCAGGATCGATAGCTGGCGCTCGCGGATCAGCGTCTCCGAAGCCAGCGCATGGGCGTACCACTCGATCTTCTTCTGGTGGTTGGTGGCCACCGGCACCCGGCGGATGCTGGCCCGACGATCGGGGGCGATCATCGCCGTGACGTAGCGCCCCGCGGCATCGGTCAGGGTGATGTTGTAGGCCATGTGGGTCGGCACCCGGGCCAGCACCTCGGCGGCCTGGGGCACGCTGTCGCAGAACTCCAGCAGGTAGCGCAGGATGATGGGGGCGCCGAAGCCCTCGCCCACCGCCTTGCGCCCGCCGAAGGCCAGCGACACGGCGAGACCGGCCTCGTTCATGCCATCCAGCACGCCCCACAGGCAATCGGTCATGGCGATCACGCCGCGCCCGTTCCAGCGGGTATAGAGGACGGTGCCCTCGCACAGCTCCGGCGGGTAGTCGTAGTTGCGCGCCAGCAGGGGCGCGCCAGGGCGTGCCAGCACCGCCTGGGAGCAGCCGGTAATGTACGGCGGCGGCTGGTAGAGACTGAGAAAGCGCGCCGCCAGGTCGCCACCGCCGGCCAGCTCGCACAGTGCCCGGTAAGTCTCCAGCAGCTCCGGCATGTGCTGGCGCAGGGCGTTGTAGCAGCTCAGGTAGCCCGGCCGCTCACGCTCCCCCTCAGAGAGGTACCACGCCTCGTAGGCCGGCCAGTGGTAGTCGAACAGCGACCGCCACTTGGAGCCAGGCGTCTCCTCGTGCAAGGTACGAAAGACCAGCACTTTCTCCATCTCGACCCGCCGCGCCTCGTGATGCCGTTTGGCTCCGCCGTTCATAGGATCTTGAAATTGCCGCCGCCGATGGCGTGATTCACGGCGACCTCCTCCACCACCGGGTCCTGCAGCGGTTGGCCGGCATACTCGCCACGGATGCCCTCGATCCAGGCCTTGGCCCGCTCGGTGAGCTGGAAATCGTCATCCATCAGGCGGCCGCGAGTGATCAGGATGCCCAGATCGGCGCCCTCGTAGCGGAAGTCGCCCGGCCCGCTGATACGCAGGAAGAAGGCCTCGCGCTCGTTCTCGGCGGCATGGGGATGGTAGCTGTAGTGGTCGTAGGCGATCCGGTTGTCCTCGCCCAGTGTCCACACACCGGTACGGGGCGCGCGGGTGAGCAGGTCGACGCTCTCGTCGGTGTGCTTGATGACCAACTGACTCCAGCTGTCGACGCTGTCGGGATGCGACCAGCGCTCGTTGATCTCCTCGATGTCGAGATCGAAGTCGACGTCGGAGAACTCCAGCAGGTGGAACAGGAACAGCGGGATATCGGAGTGGGCGAAGGCCGCCACGTTGGTCAACGAACTGGCGCCAGTGACGCGTGGGTTGAGTTCTCCCAGGTAGACCTCGCCGTTGTCCATGTCGATCAGGAAGTCGAGTTCGAAATAGCCGCGGTAGCCCTCTTCGCGCAGGGCTTCGCCGAACTTGAAGGTGTACTCGCGGGCCTTGTCGCGGATCTCCTGGCTGAAGGCGCCGGCGAACATCTCGTTGCCGCACCAGCCACCCTTGTAGGGCGTCAGCGACTTGAAGCCGACCAGTTCGGTCATCAACGGGCCCACCACGGTGCCGCAGCGGGTGGCACAGGCCTCGATGGCCGAGCCGCGACAGTTGATGCGCTTCATGATCTTGACCTCGGGCTCGGCCTCGATCTCCTCGGCATGCTTGTAGTAATCCTCTTCACTGGCGATGAAGAAGGTGGTGTGGCCGGAGTCGCCGTAGGCGGTCTGCACGACCAGGTCATCGCCCAGCTCACGGCTGACCTCGAGCAGTTCCCGATAGCTGCCGACCTTGGCCAGCACGTTGGGCACGCTGGGCACCCCGGCCTTGTTGCCGATACGCACCGTCTCGATCTTGTTGTCCATTCGGCTGCGCAGTGCCGCCGGTGGAAAGGCGACGCGCAAGCCGAGCTGCCGGCAGATCTCCTCGGTATGCTCGTCGAACATCAGGAACGCGGCCACCCCGGCATTCTCGCCAGAGGCTCGCGACTGGATGAAATCGATCACCTCCTTGTGCTCGAGCAGGTAGTTGTTGATGTCTTCGATGCTCTCGAAGTCGCGCGGGAACTTCTCCTTGGGCACGAAGACGTTGCGCTGCTGACCATCGAAGCAGTCGATGTAGTTGATGTGCCGGAAGTTGCCTACCCAGTCACCGATACCGAGCAGGTTGAAGTTGGTAGCCGAGATGAAGTAGACCGGCTCCTGGTTGTTGCGAAAATGGCGGCGAACGTCGGCAATGTTGTTGATTTTCATTGTTCTCGCTCCATCGATGACGGTAGGGGTGATATCGGCACGCCCCGGGCCGGCGACCGATACCTGGGTGGAGCCCGGCGGCTGGAAGCATCGCTGTATCAGGTGAACCAGGGACTCCCACATGGCGACCTCCTTGACGGTCAATACTCCTCAATATCGGTGCGCTGCGGCTTGGCCAGCGGCCCCAGGCTGGCCAGAAACGGCGAGGGGCCGTGCTCGAAGCGATAGATGGAGAAATCCACCTGGCGGTCGCGGAAGCTCTTGAGCGGCTGCCCCAGGCCACGTAGGCCGGTCTCGCGCTCGCGCCGGACGCGGTTGAAATCCACTTCGATCGGCATGATCTCCTCGCCCGAGCCGGCCTGGTGAATGACGTCGCCCGAAGGCCCCACGACGATCGATCGACCATTACCGATGGCACCCGCGCCATTGATGTCGAAGAAGTAGCACTGGTTGACCGCGGCGTTGGTCCGGGCGATGGAGAGTTCGATGTCGCGGTCGATGGTATCGGTCATGGTCGGATGGAGAATCACCTCGGCGCCCATGGCCGCGAGGGTCCGGGTGGTCTCGGGAAACCACATGTCGTAGCAGATCGACACGCCGAAGCGGCCGACGTTGGGTACGTCGAAGAGGACGAACTCGCTGCCGCTCTCCACGCCGGCCTCGTAGGGGCGGAAGGGGAACATCTTGCGGTAGCGCGCCACTACCTGCCCGCTTGGATCGATCACCGACAGGGTGTTGTAGATACCGTGCTCGGTACGCTCGAACATCGAGCCGGGAATCAGCCAGATGCGGTACTGCTCTGCCAACTGGCAGAAGAATTGCTCGATGTGGCTCGGTAGCGGGTGGGCATGGTGCGGCGAGGCACCCAGCGGCATCAGCTCGCTGAACAAGACCATCTGCACCTGGGGGAAGCGGCTCATCAGCACATCGACCCGGTGGCGCATGGCCTCGGTATTGTCGCCGTGATGCGGGGCCTGCATCTGCACCCCGGCGATGGTGAAGTAGGACATGGGCATCTCTCTGCGTCAGGCGATCTCGTCTCTGGGCGCTATCCATCTCGTCCGGCACCACGATGACATGCCGGAAAGATCGCCCGGCCTGGTGAGTCTTCACTCACCTCGCCTTTAGCTTATGCCATGGTTCCACTCAGAGCATCAACGTTGAGTTCGCGTTGGAGGCCGCGCTACCGGCGACCTCGGCTTAAATCAACTGAGGAAGCCGCCCCGTTCCAGGCCGGAGGCGGCAATGGATCCTTCCAGCGACGATAGCCATGAGAGCAGTGTTCCGCTGACGGCGCCAATCGCCCTTCATCGGGCAGACCGAGGTACAGCGGGACCATGGGAATTCCATTCCGCTGTACGAAGTCTCTGCTGTTCTTGTACGCTAAATTAGTACTAGTTTGTAAGATATTGTCCACAGCGCTGTAAGAATTTGGCTTATCGACACTCAAGAGCAAGCCACAGCGTCTCTACTGTCATCTTGACGTAGTGTCCATTTCTTCTCGATTCCTTCCGGTTCGGCAGCCCAGGGAAATACCTGCTTTTCCCAGAGCAAGCGGAGCAGAAAACCACCGTTTTTCGCCAGCTTTTACGATTTGACACCAAACGTAAAAGAACAATAAATCTCACCCTCCCACTGGTCGCCCATCGCCCTTTAAGGAAAGGAATTCATGAGCTCCGCGCAGTTCGACAAGTTGATTCAGGAATCCCAGGACAAAGTCAAGGACTCGCAGGCCAAGATCGCTGCCGTCACCTCGCGCATGGAGGCCGCACGCAGCAAGATCGAGGCTGGCGAGAATGCCGGCATCGATATCGAGAACGCGACCCTCGACGACGTTCACACTCATACCGAGCTGATGAACGCCAATATCGCCGAACTCATCATGGGACTGGACGACACCACCGCCGCCTTCTCGAAGGACTTCGACGAGATGCGCAACAAGACCGGATGGGAGAGCTTCATCAGTTTCTTCAGCAAGGCCAAATCCGAGTCGATGCGCCAGGAGCGTATTCGTACCGCGAGCATCGACGACAAGCTGCAGGATCTGATCGCCAAATCCGATGTCATCGTCAGTTTGCTGCAGAATCAGCTCGAAACGCTGGAGGAGCAGCGTGAGAAAGTGCAGCGCAATCTGGCCGCTACCCTGGGTGATCGGGAGTTGACGGTTCAGGAACTGGAAAAGGTCCGCGCTGCCATCCTCGCCCTCGATCCCAGGATCGTCGAACTGGAAAACAAGATCGCCGTCGAGCAGGATGCCGCCGCGCGGGCCAGGCTGGAAACCGAGCTGGCCGATATCAACGAAGACTACAATGCCATGGTTCAGGACGAGCAGGTCATGATCGCACGCTCCCAGACCTTGGAGCGCTATATCGAAAAGGGCAAGACCTGGATCGACAGCCTCCAGAACCAGGCGGCGACACAACAGGTCCTGATCAACAAGCTGCAGACCGACACCCAGCAACGCGTGGTGCTCTACGATGCGCTGACCAAATCGCTGAAGACCGCCCAGCAGCAAGACGTTGCGCATCGCATCAACGAAATCGGCACCGAGACCGATAAGGAAGCGCAAACCGCAATGGCCGCGATCGGCGCCGCCACGAATCAAAGAATGGCTGACATGCTGGAGGCCCACGAAGGCCAAATGGTGTTCGCCCGAGAAGTGCTCGAGAAGAAGGCCAAGGCGGACGAGCGCTTCGCGCGCCGCTTCTCGGCCATCGTCGAGAAGCACGACAAGAATCTGTACGTCGGCTGACCTTCACTGCCTGCCGGCAAGAGATGTCTCTAAAGCCACTGATGGGGGCATGCCTCGTCAGTGGCTGCGCTTCGCTCAAGAACTCGAACCGCTCGGTGCAACCAGAGAGAGACCATGATGACGGATCCTAGTCTGGATCATGCCGACCTGACTGATCCCCTTGCCTCACGTCGTTATTTCCGCAAGTTCGAGCAGATTCTCAAGCATCTGACGCGAGCCGCTGCCGCCATGCATCTCGAAGGGCAGCTCGACAAGCACGCGGTGAAGGTACTAACCGGCTATCTGGTTCAGCTCAATTTCAGCTTCCAGGCGCTGAGCATGAAGTACCTGTTCAGCGGTCAGCACAGCGGGCGTCTCTCCAGCCACTTGACCGTGGACCGTCACAACAGCGGCTTTCCGCTGGCCGCAGAACTGCTGCACATGGCGAACGATGCGCTGCAGGCGCACAAGCACCTTGCCCACCTGCCCAATGCCACACAGCTGAAGGAGCAGATGGTACGTACCATTCTGAGCGAGCGCAGGACACCGACCCGACTGCAGCAGGCCTTGTCGCAGCGGCTCTATTACGAGGAGCTTGCCAAGGGCCAGCTGTTCTGGGCCCAGAATCACCCGCAGTGCGAATGGCGCGGCGATGCTGGCCAAGGGCGACGCCGGTTCATGCTGCATTGGGCCGCCTACGACAGCCAGGTCAATCTGCCTGTGATCTACCTGGCCGAGGTCGAGGATAGCGGCAAGATCGCGCTGCTCCAGGACCTCGCTCGCTGGCCGGATGTACAGGAGCACCTAATGGCTCAGTCGCTGGCCGGCCTGAAGCTTCTCACCATTGCCCGCGGCTTCGACGAAGACTTCAATTGCCTGCATCCCAAACGCCTGCTGCGCTTTCACGTGGGCCCCATGTACTCCTCGACCTATACCCGACAAGCCGGCTCGCTGCGCCGAATGCTGGAAGCCGCCGGCGGCACCGAGGGGCAGGACTGGGTGTTGGCTTGGACCATGGAGGTACTGGAGAGCGAGGACGTGCGCGAACAAAGAGTTGGCTGGTTCAGCAAGGCAGAGCGTGAGGTCTTCGCCCTGGACCCTTTCGGCGGGCAAGCCGCCGATACGGGCGCAACGCGTACCGAACGGGCGATCATCCTGCCCCAGCGTCCCTTCCAAGCCTTGGCCGAACTCGATCCACCGGGTTTTGCCGAGGTGCGCAAGTTCGTCGTCAGCCCCAGCGGACAGGTCTTGCAGTACTGAGCTTAAAGCGCCGTACGACGGAGTGAGAGCGGCTTCCTGATGTTTGCCCGTGGCACGCGGGACTGAGTGAGCCGGATTTACATCATTGGGCAGGAACGCCCACGAGAGAGAATGTCATGAGTATTACCAGCGACCAGATGGAGCTTCGCGAAGAGGAGATCCGCAAGCACTACGGCACCGCCATGTCCATGCTCGAGGGCTTCGATCATACGCCGCGAATCGCCCACCCCCAGGAGACCGATGCCCTGACGGAACCCGAGCGCTCGCCCGGGATTGCCCGTATGCGCCGTCTGCGCTCCACGACACCGGGCCTGGTGACTCGCTCAACGGCTCGTCCCGATGGCGTCCATCTCCGCAGGCGGATCGAATCCACCGATGCCGACGAGCCTCTCGTGTCACCGCTGCAGGCCACCGTGCAGCATCAGCTGCGTCGAGCGCTTGCCATCGCCCTGGCCGTCGGCGACGCCTTCTCTTCCAGCTCGGGCCTGGCCGAACTGAAGCGCGCCAACCTGGCCGGCACCCTGAATGCCAGCCGCCGGGCCGAGTTCACGGAGCTGCTGGCCGCTGAAGCCTTGGCCGTGCTGCACGTGTTTGGCAACGCCACTGCCTTCCTGCTTGCCCCTCATGCCAGCGAGGTCCAGGTCGAGGTCGGCGAGGTCGAGGAAGTGCTGACCGACAACGCTCAGCTTGCGCTGCATGGAACGCTCTGGGAGCTCGACCAGAAACTCGCGATACATGCCCATGACGATGCACGACTGATCGCCACCCTGGCCGCCTTTGCCGAGCAGGTCATGGAGAGGGTCACTCTACGCGCGCAGAACGCACCTCGACTCGCGTCCTTTTCCGATGTGGTATGGCGCATCGAAGCCGATGACCTGACCCTGCGCGGCTTCGAGCCGGCAACCAAGGCAAAGTCCTCCACGCTCACCATGACCTTCAAGAAGCCTCATGAGGTGGTCGGTAACCATATCGCCAAGTATCAAGCGCTGCGCCTGGCCAAGATGCTGATGGCCTATGATTTCGAACGGCGCCTGAACCCCTTCGCCGAGATGGGCGGGTTCATCTTCACCTTCATGGGCGACGGCAAGCCGGGAACGGGCAAGACCACCCTCATTCAAATGATGGCGGGCTTGTTACACGAGTATTGCCAGGTGGCGGGCTATCCCTTTCGCTACCAGAACTTTGGTATTGACAACATCGACAGCTATCAGGGCAAGTCCGGCCAGAACGCCAAGGCGTTCATCAACGCGCTGATGGACCCTGGCGTAATCGGTTTCGGCACCGTGGATGATATTGATCAAATCGCGGGGAAGCGCGGTGACCGCCAGTCGTCGGCCGGCCAGCAAGAGGTCACCGCCGTGCTCATGGATGCCTTTGCCGGTGCCAATACCCTGGTACGAGGCAACTGCACCTTCGGCATGTTCTCCAACTATCCCGAGAACGTGGACGACGCCCTGCGCCAGCGGTCGGGCGCCCGCTTCCTGGTGGACGGTCCCCAGACACGAGAGGACTATATTGATGTCCTGCATCTGTTACTTGGCGGCAACCACGAGATTCCGTTGGGCGAACACGACCTGTATGCCGCCCAGGAGATCAAGCAAGCCGTCGCGCGTTCCTTCGAGTCGCATAACCGCCCGCAGGAAGACATGCTGCTGGCCGTCTTCGACCGCGTGCATTCCCGGGTCGGCGAACTCGACACCATCGCCAAGCTCGGCAGCTATCTGAAGGCGATTCAGGAAGCCGACGAGCGCTTCACCGGACGTGCCGTCAAGAACATCACCGACGCCGTAAAGGTACGCTCGATGGATTTCGAGCTGCCGGACGAATGGATGGAAAATCCCGAGCTGTTCCTGTTCAAGGATTACGCTACCAAGACGGCAATGATCGCTGAACTGAGGGTACCCATCACCACAGAGATGGTGCTTCAGGAGATCAACCGCTACGCCGACAGTGAGTTCCGCTATGCCGGAAAGTCCGACGATGCAGCGATAGAAACCATGGTGCGCGAGCTCAGCCGTCAGGAGGAGGCCAAGCGGCGTTATCTGGAGGAGCGCACGGCATGAAGCGCCTGATCGAAAAGGGCCTCATGTTCGGCAATCTCATGCATGTCGACACGCCGGTTCTGGTCGAGCGTTACAACCGTGCCTTGCGTCACCTGACAGGAAAGAGTACCGCACTGGCCGAGTTCCATATCGACATTTCCGGCTACTCGCCAGAGATCGGCGATGAACTCGCGGACCACTACTACCTGAACCATGGCGGCGTGAACCGCCAGTTCATTCTGCTCTCGACCGAGCAGAGGCATTGTCCTCTGCTCAACGCCGAGTTTTCCACCAGCCGCGACATCCTGCGCCGGTTCATCGACACCAACGAACGCCAGTTGTTCGCCCTTACCGGGACGGATGCCGTGGCCGGAGAACTGGAGAACTCGGTACTCGAGGTCTCCTCCCCCGAGCAGTTGTTCGACACCCGCCGCATCGTCGTCGAAGCCGATACGACCGGCGGCACCATCGCCCACTCGGCTCGCCTGGAGAGTCTGATTGAGCGCTTCCTCAGCGAGCAGGACGCCTGGTTCGATGGCGCGTTGATCGCCGAAATGGTGGAAACAGCGAAGCTTACCGGAGACATCTCACGCAACCCGGTGCGCCTGCAGCATGCCGAATTCGAGCAGAAGAATTTCTGGACGTCTCATTTCGGTGGGCTCTACCTGTTCACCGACGTGCAGCATTCGGCGCTGATCGCGAGCGGAGAGAAACCGCGGGGCAGACTTCCGGTCGATCGCGTTCTGAGTTTCGAAGACCGCAAGGGTATCGCCAGATTCCTCGAGGACAACCAGCTTGCCGAGCCTATCGTCAAAGCTCGTGGAGCCAACGAGGTTGTCATATTGCGTCAGAAGATGGACTTTATCCTCGCCGCCACCCTGGCGCACCGGGGCGTGGCTCTAGATCACCTGTCGCGCTCCGATATGCGACGTCTTGCCCCCAGGCATACCGAGCATCTTCCCAAGGAGTACGAAGGGCTCGCCGCCATGGCTCGCTGGGCCGAGACGCGAGGGGCAAGACCCAGAATCGGCATGGAGCATCCGAGCTACTTCTACCTGCTGCGCGCGACGAACACGCCCGACAGGGATCTCGTCAATATGCTGCTGGCCGAACTTTCGCCATTGGACTTCCGCCAACTCTTCATCTGCCACAAGCATGAATTCTATCGCCGCTACCGCAGCTGGTCCGAATCGAAGAGGGCCTATGTGACGAACATGCTGTCTCGCGAATATGCCATGGACAAGGCCGGTGCTCGTGCCTTGCTGTTCGGTGATGGGCCAGACATGCACGGCGCGATCGAAGAACCCAAGGCCGAGGCGAGAGACGCCATATCCGGCCCGAACGCTGGCGGGGAGACGCTGTTGGCATGATGCCCATCGCCGGTCAGCGCCTCGTAACGAGCGCGAGAGGATGTTGGTAGATGCTGGCCTTCCTCAGGCTCGTACTCACCTTCTGCGCGATTCTGGCCATCTTCTACAACGCCCTCGCGCTCTACGTTCGCCTCAGGTACCACGCGGCACTCAAGCAGCGCTGGAGGGAGCTGGGGGCAAGCGGCGATCCGGGCACGTTTCTGCGGGAGGGCATGAAGCGCTATGACCGCTCCATTCGGCGCAAGCTGATCCACCTGGTCTATGTGCTGCCGCCGAGCGTCATCCTGCTCATTGTCTATGTCATCAACTTCATGTGAGGATCCGTCATGGTCTACGTGAAATGGGGGTTCTGGCTGATTGTCTGGACCATCGTTGCCGCTTTCCTGCATTACAGCCTGCCCAAGTACGATGTCGTACGCATCGTCAACACCTACGAGAAACGCCAGGATCTCGACAGCTGGACACGCATGTTCTGGGCGGATCCGGACGAGCAGTCGCGCCGGCTCGCCAATCGCGACGTGCAATTCATCCAGGCGGTGCGCCCCAACGGCCGTACCATCGTCTACCGCAACGAGGATACCGGCTGGGGATGGCCACCCTACTTCAAGTTCGACACTGCGAACCTTTACACCGAAGCCAGCGACCTGATCTCCACCAAGGCCGACCCCAAGTGGGTCGCCATCATGCACTTCGGTTGGCGCAACATTTTCCTGTCGATATTCCCCAACGCCATCTCCGTCACTCCGGTGGATGGACCCGAGGACAAGCCCTTCAATTGGTTCACCAACCTGTTCATGGTAGTGCTGGCCGCATTCGCAGGGTACGTCTACCTGCGCTGGCGTCGCTTCCGGCGTAACCGGCTCGACCCGGTATGGGAAGGCGTGGAGGGCAGCCTGAATGCCGCTGGCGGCGCCATCTCGGCGAAACGAAACCGCTTCCAAGCCTGGCTGAACACCTGGAAGGCGAAAAAATAGCTCGGCGCCGCCAACGGCAATCAGTCGACCCGCAACCTCTCAGGCGTGGAAGTCGCCCCGCTCCAGGCCGGAGGCGGGGCGCTTGACCGTCTTGGTCACGATGTAGGTGAAGTAGCGCTCGATGCCGACCTCGGAAGTCAGCCACTCGTCGACGAGGCGCTGGTAGGCATCGACGGAGTCGGCTTCGACCTTCATCAGGTAGTCGACCCCGCCGCCCACCGCCACGCATTCGGTGACCTCAGGAGTGTCGTGAACCAGCGCCTCGAAGCGGGCGAAGCTCTCGGCGTTGTGCTGCTTGAGCTCGATCTGCACCCACACCGGCGTGCGCTTGACCAGCGCATCGGGATTGATGCGCGCGCTGTAACCCTCGATGATGCCGGCCTTCTCCAAGCGCCGCACCCGCTCCCAGCAGGGGCTGACCGAGAGGTTGATCGCCTCGGCCAGCTTCGACTTGGTGATGCGTCCGTCGCGGGACAGGATCTCGAGAATCTTCAGGTCGTATCTATCGAGCTTCATCGTTCTCACTTGTTATTGGCACGCGGCTCGAATCAGCCGAGGGTATCGACGACGTCGGCGATCACGGCGATGGTGTCGCCCATGTTGACCAGCGCGGGGAAGCGTCGCGCCGCCAGGATACCGTCGCGGCCGGCGCGGTACTCGACCGGCGCCACACCGCTGCGGGTCATGTCGTAGACCCTGGCGATGACCTGTCCCTTCTCCACCCTGTCGCCCAGTGCCTGGGTCAGCTCGAGCAGGCCACTATGCTCGCTCTGCACGTAGCAGCTGGCATCGGGCATGTCGAGATAGACCTGAGGCTCGGCGGGCATCTCCACTTTGCCCTCGATGAGGCCGAAGTGAATCAGGAAATTGCGCACGCCACGCTCGGTGATGGCCAGACTCTCGGGTGTCGAGGTGCCGCCGCCACCCAGCTCGGTGGCGACGAATATCTTGCCCTGACTCTCCACCGCGGTATCGAACAGCGCCGCGGCGTCAAGCTCGAACATCATCATCGCGTAGGGCGCACCGAACGCCTTGGCCCCTTCCAGCGCCTGACGCTGCTGCTCGGGGTCGTCGAGCACGTGGGAGGCACCGAAGGGGATGATGTCCAGCGTGCGACCGCCGGAGTGGAGATCGAGTACCACGTCGCACATCGGCGTCATGACCCGGGTGAAGTAGTCGGCGATCTTCTCGGTCACCGTGCCGTCGGGGTCTCCGGGAAAGCTGCGGTTGAGGTTGCCGCCATCCATCGGTGAAGTCCGCTTGCCGGCCATGGCTGCCGGCATGTTCATCATCGGCACGATGATCACGCGGCCCCGCACCTGCTCGGCGCGAAGCTCGCTCGAAAGCTTCATCAACGCGGTGATGCCCTCGTATTCGTCGCCATGGTTACCGCCGGTGAGCAGCGCGGTGGGGCCCTCGCCGTTCTTGACCACGGTGACAGGGATCATCACCGCGCCCCAGGCCGATTCGTCAGTGGAGATCGGCAGCTTGAGGAAACCGTGCTGGACGCCATCGGCATCGAAATCGACGGTAGCGCTGATCGGGCTGGGTCGTTTGCTCATCTTGGCTCTCCTTACTTGACGAACAGCTGGCGTGGGAAGCTGGCCAGCGTCTCGCAGCCGGTTTCGGTAATCAGGATGCTTTCGGTGATCTCGAGCCCCCAGTCGTCCTGCCACAGGCCGGGCATGAAGTGAAAGGTCATGCCTGGCTCCAGGATGGTCTCGTCGGAGGGGCGCAGGCTCATGGTGCGCTCGCCCCAGTCCGGCGGGTAACTGATACCGATGGGGTAGCCGCAGCGCGCACCGCCACGGTCGAAGCCGTACTTGTCCATCGCCGCGCCCAGCGCCATGGCGATGTCGGCGGTGCGGTTGCCGGGCTTGGCCACGGCCAGGCCGTTCTCGATCCCTTCGAGCAGGGCCGATTCGGCACGCACGAAGTCCCGGGGCGGCCGGCCGAGGAACACGGTACGCGACATCGGTGCGTGATAGCGCTTGAACACGCCGGCGATCTCGAAGAAAGTGCCCTCACCCTCGCGGAAGGGCGTGTCGTCCCAGGTCAGGTGCGGGGCGGCAGCATCCTTGCCGGTGGGCAGCATCGGCACGATGGCGGGATAGTCGCCGCCATACACCTTGCCATGCTCGTCGACGCAGCCCTCGATACCGACGCGGTAGATTTCGGAGACCAGCTTGCTCTTGGGCAGCCCCGGCTCGATCACCTCGAGAATGCGTGAATGCATGCCCTCGACGATCTTGCCGGCGATACGCATGTAGGCAATCTCCTGCGGCGATTTGATCGCGCGGCACCAGTTGACCAGAGAGTTGGCGTCCATGAAGCGGGCGTGCGGGAGTTCGCGCAGCAAACTCTGGTATGCCTTGGCCGAGAAGTAATAGTTGTCCATCTCCAGCCCCACCACCCCTTGATGCCAGCCGCGATCGGGCATGATCGACTGGGCCAGGTAGTCCATCGGGTGCATGTCCGGATTCTGGACGTAGTAGTCGGGGTAGTAGGTGATGTTGTCGGGATCGATCCAGCAGGTACGCAGTGCCCCGTTGGCGTCCATGCGACGCCCGTACCACACCGGCTCTCCCTCGAGCCCCACCAGCACGCACTGGTGGACATAGAACGACCAGCCATCGTAGCCGGTCAGCCAGGCCATATTGGAGGGATCGCTGATCACCAGCACGTCGATCCCCCGACTGGCCATTTCGGCCCGCACCTTCCATAGGCGGCTTGCATATTCCTCACGAGTGAAGGACAGGGATACCTGAGTCATTGGGCACTCGCCAAAAGCATCACCAAGAACCGGCCCTGCTTCCACGAGGAAGAGGACCGGGCCATCGGATAGTCGGTCATTGCCGGCCAGGAGGAGCCAGCGTCGAATTGTCCTGATCTCACCTAGGCAAAAGCATGACAATGTCGGGTCAATGCCGCTAAGCTGATAGTAGCATCACCCCTTGGTTGGCGGTCAAAGGCTTTATTGAATCATGGCAATTGATCTGACTCCGTATCTCTCGGATACGGGGCCCAAGTACCTGGCCATCGCTCGCGCACTGTCGGAAGCGGTGCGCCAGGGAGAGCTCGTCCCCGGCACGCGCCTGCCTCCTCATCGGCAGCTCGCCGAGAGCCTGGGCGTGAGCGTGCAGACCGTCTCGCGCGCCTATGCCCAGGCTGAGAAAATGGGCCTGGTACAGGCCCGGGTGGGCAGCGGCACCTGGATCAATGCACTAGACGATGCCAAGGAGTCGGCCTATTTGCGCGGCCACGAGACCCGCCACGAGAGCCCCCTCATCGATCTCTCGATCGCTCATCCGGTCTGTCCGCCCAGCCATCACCTGCGCTTTCGCCAGGCGCTGGCGGAGCTGGCCGAGCAGGCCAGCCCCGAAGTGATCAGCGCCTGCCGTCCGATCGCCGGGCTCGCCCACCAGCGCGAGCGTGCCAGCGTCTGGCTCCAGTCCCGCCTCCACGTGCCCGGCGAGATGGACGACCGCGTTCTCTGCAACGGGGCCGCTCATGGCTTGATGCTGGCAATTTCCAGCGTGGTGCAACACGGGGACCTGGTGTTGACCGAGGCACTGACCGACCACGGTCTGATCGCCCTGTCGCGCACCTTGGGCTTTCAATTGCGTGGCATCGCCATCGACGCCGAAGGCATAATACCCGAGGCCCTCGAGCTGGCCTGCCAGCGTTTCAAGCCGCGCGCACTCTACCTGACCCCAACCCAACTGAACCCTACCGGGGCGACCATGAGCGAGGCCCGCCGCGATGCCGTGGCCGAGGTGCTGGCTCGTCACCGAGTGTGGCTGATCGAGGACGACGTTCATGCGCTGCTGGAGGCGCCGGGCTTCACGCCGGTCGCGTCACGTATTCCGCAGCTCAGCTTCCACGTCACCAGCCTGACCAAGGTGACCGTGCCGGGACTGCGCGCCGGTTATCTCACCGTGCCACGCGGGCAATTGCATCATGTGTTGCCACGTATGCGAGCCACCACCTGGATGGCGACCCCGCTGGTCTTCGAGATCGCCGATCGCTGGCTGGCCGACGGTACCGTCGAAGCCATGGCCGCCGAGCAGCGCACGCTGATCGGCGAACGTCAGCAACTCACCCGGCGCCTGCTGGGGCACCACGCGCTGGAGTCACGCCCCACCAGCCTGCACGTATGGATATCGCTGCCCGACGCCTGGCGCGCCGAGGAGCTGCAGCAGCAGGCCGAGCAGGAGGGGCTCGCGATCACTACGGCGGTGCCGTTCATGGTGGAACAGACCCCACCGCCACGACGCATCCGCGTGAGCCTCGGCGCCGAGCAGGACATTGCCCGCCTCGAGGAAGGTCTCAAGCGCCTGGCCGTGTTGCTCGACGAGGCCCCCCACCCATGATGCAGATCGTCTATTGATACGCTGAGTGCTGAACATTCGCCAACGACAGGAGCCGCCATGCGCGTACTGCTGCACATCAACGACATCGAGGCTTGGCGCGACGCCCTGGCCCAACGCCTGCCCGGCGCCGAGATCGTCACCGCCGCCGACCCTTCCGACAAGCGCCGGGACGCGGATTACCTGGCGGCATGGAAACCGCCCGAGGCACTGCTCGCCGAACAGACCCGCCTCAAGGGAATCGTCAACCTGGGCGCTGGCGTCGATGCCCTGCTGAGCAACCCCGCCCTCCCCCGGGACGTTCCCATCGTCAAGCTGCGCGATGCCGGCATGGGTGAGCTGATCGGCGACTACGTGCGCTACGGCATACTTCACTTCCAACGCGACTTCGATCGCTATCAACGCCAGCAGACTCAGCGCGAATGGCGTGAGCACACCGTCACCGACAAGCGCGACTGGCCGGTGGGCGTACTGGGCCTCGGCGCCATCGGCGCCAAGGTGGCGGCCATGATCGCCGCCGATGGTTTCCCCGTGCATGGCTGGAGCCGCTCGCCCAAGTCGCTCGATGACATCACCTGCCATCATGGCGACGAAGGCCTGGCCGAACTGCTGGGTCAAGTGCACACCTTGGTGGTGCTGCTGCCGGGCACGAATTCGACTCGTCACATCATCGATGCCAAGGCACTGGCCGCCCTGCCCGAGGGTGCCAGCCTGATCAATCCCGGCCGAGGCAGCCTGATCGATGAGGCGGCACTGCTCGAAGCGCTGGGGGAAGGCGAGCAGGAAGGCCGCCTGCGTGGCGCCATCCTCGATGCCTTCCCCGAGGAGCCGCTGCCCGCAGACAGCCCACTATGGCGCCATCCGCGCATCTGGGTGACGCCCCACATGGCCGGGCCAACGCCGCTGCTCGACGCCGTCGACCAGGTGGTCGAGACGATCCGTGCCTTCGAGGCCGGCGAGAAAGTGGAAACCGTCGACCCCGAAGCGGGTTATTGAAGTCCTGGCTCTGCCCGATACGCTGGCGGCAGACCTAGCCCGCCGTCAGCCCATCTTCGTCACTTTACGCCGGCTGTGGCAGTCGCTTGGTCTTGCGGTAGTCGAGCGCTGCGACGTCCGCCACTTCGATCCGCTCGCGCTCCAGGACCTCGCTGACACGAAAGCGTTCGATCAGCCTGGACATCTCGCCGGCCTGGTCGTCGAGCGAACGGCTCGCGGTCGCTACCTGCTCCACCAGCGCCGCATTCTGCTGCGTGGTGGCCTCCAATTGGCTCACGGCCTGGTTGATCTGCTCGATACCCGCCGACTGCTCATCGCTGGCCGACGAGATCTCCGCCACCAGGTCGGCGACCTGGCGCACGTCACGGGAAATTGCCGTGAGCGCTTCCGAGGTCTGCCCCACCAATCCATTGCCGGTTTCCACTCGCTGGGTAGTATTGTCGATCAACTGACGAATGCGTTCGGCCTCTTCGGCGCTACGGCTGGCCAGCTTGCGCACCTCACCAGCAACCACGGCGAAGCCACGGCCATGCTCGCCGGCCCTGGCCGCCTCCACTGAGGCGTTGAGCGCCAGCAGATTGGTTTGAAAGGCTATGCCGTCGATGGCTTCGACGATGGCAGTGACCTGGCGGTTGGCCTCAAAGATCTGCCGCATGGCCTGGCGCGCTTCCTCGGCGACCCGGCTGGCCTGCTCGGCCTGGGTGACGGCCTGCTCGCTCATGGCATTGGCCTGGCGCGCATTGTCGGCCGATTGACGTACGGTGGATGTCATCTGCTCCATGCTGGTGGCGGTTTCCACCAGCGAGGAGGACTGCTCTTCGGTTCGGCTCGCCAGGTCCTCGTTGCCCTGGGCGATCTCGCCGCTGGCCGAACCGACACCGCGCGCGCCCTGCTGGATCGCAGCCACTAGCGCTTCCATGTCGGCGGTGGAGGTGTTGAAGGCGCGATAGAGCTGAGACAGTTCATCGCTGCCGGGCTCGGCCAATCGCTGAGTGAGATCGCCGCCGCGCGCTTCGATCTGGCCCAGGGCTCGGCGCAGCGGCACCACCATGGTGCGTACCAGCACAAAGGAGAGAAGCACTGACACCGCGATGGCCAATGCCGCCAGGCCGGCGAATGTCCAGAGGCCCAACCGCGCTTCGCTCGCCTGCGCGGCAGCCCGCGTTTTCACGTAATCAGCCAGGGCGAGTTCGACGCCGCGCAGACGCTCGAGCTTGCCGGTCTGGGCTTCGAACCAACGCTCGGGGCGAACGCCATACCCCCCATCGATGCCCTGGCGCATGGCAATCTGGCGCATCATGTACAGGCTGCCATGTGTCTCGTGCTCCGCGGTAGCGGTACGGTAACGCGCCGCCATGTCGGCATCGGCCAGCACCGTGAAGCTCTCTTCGAACGCCTCTTCCTCCCCCAGCAGCCTCAGGAAACGGTAGTAGACATCCGGCGACATGCGATTGGCGGCAAAGGCACTGGCCAGCAGTGCACGCTCGATGCCGGCGGTCTCCTTGATTTCCAGCAAGGCGTAATAGGCACCCAGGCTGCGGGTCAACGAGCCGGCGTTGCCGAGCGCGTTCAGTCGGCCTACGACCTCTGCCAGACGCGAGTTGATGTCGGTGTAGTACTCGAGCGCATCCAGGTCCGCGATACCGAGGGCGTCCACCTCGCGGCGCATGCCGGCAATCGCGGCCAACAGCGACTCGACCTCCTCCAGACGTTGGCCAATCTCGGGGTCTCCGCTGAGATCTATCCCCTCCCAAGCGGTACGGTAGGTCGCCAATTGTTCGTCGACGCTGGTGCGCTGGGCAACGAGTCGATCGCCGAAGTTCTCTCCCCGGCTACCGAGGAAGCCGACCGAGAGACCGCGCTCGACCTGGAGTTCATGCACCAGGCCACCCAGACGGGCGGACAGTTCGGTGAAACGATCGACCTGCTGCATGTCATTGGCCAGGCGTTGCCGCTCCATGATGCCGACACCGGCCAGCCAGACGATGATGCAAAGAGGGAGTGCCAGCGCCAGCATGAACTTGCGTGACACCGGGATGCGGTGAAGAAGATTTTGCATGATAGGAACCCTGCCGAGCTCAGTGATATCGAAGGTCGTGACGTGGCTGGCGTAGCATGCCGTTGTTGTTGTGATATCCGTCGGCCTAACGCTACTTCGGCCGGGCACGGAAAATCTTGAACCCGCCGGAACGTTCGTCGGCGAAAACGCTGATCGGCGTCATGGTTTCTGCGGCTCTGCATGAGGCCTCCTCCCCGATGCCTGCCGACATAAGCGGAAACGGCTTGCATCACTACTACAACGAGAGTTGCGAAGGGCATACGCTGATAGATACCCTTTCCCAATCATTGGAGGTTCGTCATGCGTCATGTGGACTACGGCCCGGATACCGCGCTGCTGGTCGTGGACATGCAGAACGACTTCTGTGAAGGTGGTGCGCTCCCGGTAAAAGGCGGCGATGCCCTGGTCACAGGCATCAATCTCGAAATAGAGGCAGCACGTCGCGAAGGTGCGCTGGTCGTGGCTTCCCGCGACTGGCACCCCATCGATCACATGAGCTTCACTCACCGCGGCGGCCAATGGCCGGTGCACTGCGTGCAGGACACCCCCGGCGCGGCCTTTCACCCGCAGTTGAAGCTTCCCGACGACACCGTGCGCGTGAGCAAGGCCACCGCCTTCGATACCGACGCCTATTCCGCTTTCGACGGCACCGGCCTCGCCGGCTATCTGCGCGAGCGTGGCATCGCCCGCGTTGCGGTCTGCGGGTTGGCGATGGACGTGTGCGTCCGGGCCACCGCACTCGAGGCCCGTCGCGAGGGCTTCGAGGTCATCGTGCTCGATGCCCTGACCATGCCCGTCGCCCCGGATTCACGCGGCCACTGCCACCGTGAACTCCAGGCTGCCGGAGTCGAGATTCGACAATGAGCGAGCCTGGCCCCGTGCAGGTGGCAGATAGCGAATTGGCGCTGCTGACCGATCTGTACCAGTTGACCATGCTGCAGGCCTATTGGAAGGAGGCAATGACCGAGCGAGCCACCTTCAGCCTGTTCTTTCGCAAGATGCCCTCGTCGCGGCGCTTCATGCTTGCCTGTGGCCAGCAGTACGCCGCGGCTCTTGCCAGCCGGATACGTTTCACGCCTGCCGCCTTGGAGTGCCTCGACGGGATGGGACGATTCGATAGTGCCTTCCTCGACTGGCTGGCCGAGTGGCGCTTCACCGGAGATATCTGGACCCTGGCAGAAGGCACCCCGGTGTTTCCCAACGAGCCGCTACTGGAAGTCGACGCACCGATTGCCGAGGCGCAACTGATAGAAAGCCTGATCATGAACCTGGTACAGCTCGAGACGGTGCTGGCCTCCAAGGCCGTGCGCATCGTGTTGGCAGCCCGCGGCCGCCCGGTGATCGACTTCGGCCTGCGCCGCATGCATGGCATCGACGCCGCCGTGCGCGGTGTGCGCGCCTACCGTGCAGCGGGTCTGGCCGGCACCAGCAACGTACTGGGCGGGCTACGCCACGACCTGCCGCTGAGCGGCACCATGGCTCATAGCTACATCCTGGCCCACGACAGCGAGACCGAAGCCTTTCGCGCCTTCGCCCGCCACTACCCTGGTACTACGCTGCTGGTGGACACCCACGACACGCTCGACGGCGTGCGTCAGGTCATCGCGCTGCTGCGCGATGAGCCGGAACTGCGCGTCGACGCCATACGGCTCGACTCCGGCGATCTCGGCGAACTCGCCCGAGACTGCCGGGCGCTGCTCGACGAGGCCGGCCACGAGCGGATAAAGATCGTCGCCAGCAGCGGGCTCGATGAGTTCAAGATCGCAAGACTCCTTGAGGAAGGGGCGCCCATCGATGCCTTCGGTGTTGGCACACGGATGGGCGTTTCGGCCGATTCTCCAGCGATCGACCTCTCCTACAAATTGGTGGAATATGCTGGTATACCGCGCGTCAAACACTCCACGGGCAAGGTCAATCTGCCGGGGCGAAAGCAGCTGTTCCGGCGCCAGGGCGACGCCGGCCACTACATCGGCGACGTGATCGCCCGACGCGATGAAATGTTCGACGACGCCGAACCGCTGCTGGTGCCACTGGTGCGTGGCGGCAAACTCAACACCACCCATATGGCCGCGGCCGACCAGGCACGCGAGCGGGTCGAACAGACCCTACCCCGATTGCCCGAAGGGTTGCGACGCCTGGAGCCACCGACGAGCAGCACCGAGTACCCGGTCGTACTGAGCGAAACTCTCCAGCGGCTGGCGGCCTCCTGACCAAGCGCAAACAAGAAACAACCGTGCACTGGGGAACCGATACGCACGGCCAGGGCTCACAGGGACTGTCGCCTCTCAGTCAAGCGGTGCTTTCGCCATGAACCGACCCCGACACGCTCTCGGCTGCCTCACCTGTCTGCTGCTGGCCTGGCTCCCCGCCATGGCGCTGGCGGCGGTGCCGGAGCCCCAAGCCCTCCTGCAGCCGTTCAATGCCAGCTATCGGCTGGAGGTCAAAGGCTGGCCCAACGCCACCATCGATCACCGGTTGAGCCGCGAGAGCGGACACTGGCAGAGCCGCATGCAGGCCGCGATTGCCGTGGCCCGCGGCAACGAAAGCAGCCGCTTCATCGTCACCCCGGAGGGCGTGCGCTCGGTGAACTACTCCAGCGGCTACTCGCTGTTGGGCGTGGGCGGCAACTACCGCCTGGGCAGCAGTGAGCTTTCCGGGCTGCCCGACCGTCAGGCGGCGCTGGTCGAACTCTCGCGCCGCGCCTCGAACGGTGGCTGCGAAGACACTGTCTGCCGCCTCGTCTACCAGGATCATCGTGGTCGCGAGGAGACGCTCGACTATCGACTGCTGGGAACGCAAGCGTTGACCCTGCCTGCCGGCGAGTTCGAGGCGATCAAGGTCGAAGTGAACGACCCGGAAACTCCCGAGCGCAAGATGCTGTTCCACTTCCATCCGCAGTATCCGGGGCTGCTGCTGGCGGTGGATTATCACCGCGACGGCGAACGCAAGAGTCGTCTCACCCTTACTTCGCTGACCTCTGAGGGCCATTGAACACCTATTGACGGCGCCAGCACAGCGCAACGAGCCAAACGCTGGTAGAGTTAGCGGTTTTCGCCGCCCTGGCCTGGGCGGCTCCAACGAAGGAACCGCGATGCTCTCGGGGCTTTTGATCGTACTGCTGCCGCTGCTGCTGGGTTATCTGGTGCCGGTACGCCACGCCGGCGTGATGAGCGTCATCAACCGCGGCGTCAATGCCTCGGTCTACGTCATCCTGCTGCTGATGGGCATCGGCCTGGCGGGGCTCGACGAACTCAGCCGCGAATTGTCACGTATGGGCGGGCAGGCCATGCAGCTGTTCGCGGTGATCACCGCCTGTAATCTCGCCGCCCTGTGGTGGCTGTCACGTCGCCTGGGGCTGCGCATGGGCTCATCACCCGTGGTGAAGGACGCCCCCACCACCAAGCTGGCGGCATTGCTCGGCTCGCTCTCCCTGGTAGCCGTGGTGGCGGGCGGCATACTGCTCGGGCTCGCGCTCGCCTGGCTGGGTGGCGATGTCATCTTCCAGCATGCCGAGCAATGGGCCGAATGGGTGCTCTATGTGCTGCTGGCACTGATCGGCTGCCAGCTGCGCAACTCGGGCATGCCACTGAAGCAGATCCTGCTCAACCGTCACGGGCTGGCCATTGCCACGACCCTGGCGATCAGCTCCCTGATCGGCGGTCTGCTCGCCGCCCCCCTGCTGGCACTGAGCTGGAACGAGGGCCTGGCGCTGGCATCCGGCTTTGGCTGGTATTCGCTCTCAGCGATCCTGGTGGGCGATCAATTGGGTCCGGTGCTTGGCGGCGTGGCTTTCTTCAACGACCTCACCCGGGAGCTGCTTGCCTTCATCCTGATCCCCTTGCTCATCAGGCGCCACGCGCCACTGGCCATCGGCTACGGTGGCGCCACCTCGATGGATTTCACCCTACCAGTGATCCAGCAACACGGCGGCGTGGCCTGCGTGCCCATCGCCGTGGTCAGCGGCTTCATCCTCTCGCTGTTGTCGCCGCCCTTGACCCTGTTCTTCCTTTCGCTCTGACCGCTGCCGCCCTGATGAGAAAAAACCTGGCTGGGCTATGCTCAGGTAGTGCCAGGACACACACCCTGATTAGCCGAAAGTCTAGGTTGAACTCGTCGAGCAGAAACGGCTAACTGAGCGCCATACGAACTTAATCGTTTAAGCTCGTTCAGCAGCCAGCCATAACAACAAGCCGACAAGGATACTCTTCATGTTCAAGAAGTCGTTGATCTCAACCCTCGTCGTGGCAGGAGCCGCCAGCCTCGGCCACGCCCAGGCCGCCGACCTGACCATCTCCTGCGGTGCGGTGGGTGCCGAGCTTCAGCTCTGCCAGCAGGGCGTACGGGCCTGGGAGGAGCAAACCGGCCATAGCGTCGACGTGGTCTCGACCCCCAACTCCTCCACCGAACGTCTCTCGCTCTACCAGCAGATTCTTTCCGCCAACTCCACCGATATCGACATCATGCAGATCGACGTGGTGTGGCCGGGCCTGCTAGCCAATCACCTGCTCGACCTGCGCGAAGTACTGGGAGACGACGCGGGAGAGGGGCATTTCTCGGCCATCATCGAGAACAACACCATCGACGGTCGCCTGGTAGCCATGCCCTGGTTCACCGACGCCGGGGTACTCTACTACCGTGCCGACCTGCTCGAGCAGTACGGTCATGAGGCTCCCGAAACCTGGGAAGAGTTGACCGAGATCGCCCGCGAGATCCAGAACGCCGAACGCGAGGCGGGCAACGACCGCATGCACGGTTTCGTCTTCCAGGGCCGTGCCTACGAAGGCCTGACCTGCAATGCCCTGGAGTGGGTGGCTAGCCACGGTGGCGGCACCATCGTCGATGCCGACGGCGAGGTCACCATCGGCAACTCGGAGGCTGCCGCCGCGCTCGATCTGGCCGCCTCCTGGATCGGCGACATCTCGCCCAGCGGCGTGCTCAATTACACCGAGGAGGAAGCCCGCGGCGTATTCCAGGGCGGCAACGCCGTGTTCATGCGTAACTGGCCCTACGCCTGGGCGCTGGCCCAAAGCGAAGGTAGCGAGGTGCGCGGCAAGGTGGGCGTGACCCAGCTTCCTCATAGCGGTGAAGGCAGCAGCGCTGCGACCCTGGGCGGCTGGAACCTGGCGGTGTCGCGCTACAGCGAGAACGCCGAGCTTGCCGCCGAGCTGGTGGCCTTCCTCGCCGGTGAGCAGGAGCAGAAGCGCCGCGCCATCGAGGGTGCCTACAACCCGACCCTCGAGTCGCTCTACCAGGACGATGAGGTGCTCGCGGCGGTGCCCTTCTTTGGTGAGCTCTACGACACCTTCGTCAACGCCGTGGCACGCCCCTCGGCCCCCACCGGCGACGCCTACGGCCGCGTCAGCAATGCCTTCTTCAGCGCCACCCACGACGTGCTCTCCGGCAACAAGAGCGGCGAAGAGGCGGTCAGCGATCTCGACCGCGAGCTGACCCGACTCAAGCGCCGCAACTGGTAAACCTGGAGCCTTAGATGTCGACTCCCGTGACAGAAAGCGCGCCGATCCCGGCGCGCCCCCTGCCGGCCACCTATCGCAGCACCAAGGTACGCCGCCAACGGGTACGCGCCGCCTGGTATTTCCTGGCACCGATGCTGGTGACGCTGGCCATGGTGGCCGGCTGGCCGCTACTGCGCACCTTCTACTTCAGCCTGACCGACGCCTCGCTCTCCGACCTTAGCGATACGCTGTTCATCGGCCTGGAAAACTACCTGGTCTACGACGACGGTCGCTGGTTCGGCGTGCTGGCCGATCCCATCTGGTGGCGGGCGGTATGGAATACCGTCTACTTCTCGGTGGTCTCGGTCTCGCTGGAGGTTGTCTTCGGGGTCGTCGTGGCACTGATCCTCAACGCTGAGTTCAAGGGGCGCACCCTGGTGCGGGCCGCGGTGCTGATTCCCTGGGCGATTCCCACCATCGTCTCGGCACAGATGTGGGCGTGGATGCTCAACGACCAGTTCGGCATCATCAACCACCTGCTCATGGGCGTGGGCCTGATCGACAGCCCCATCGCCTGGACCGCCGATGCCCGCTACTCGATGTGGGCGGTGATCATGGTCGACGTGTGGAAGACCACACCGTTCGTCGCCCTGCTGGTGCTGGCCGCGCTGCAGATGCTGCCCAAGGATTGCTACGAGGCCGCCGAGGTCGACGGCATCCATCCCGTTAAGGTGTTCTTTCGCGTCACCCTACCGCTGATCACTCCCGCTCTGATGGTGGCGGTAATCTTCCGCCTGCTCGACGCACTGCGCGTGTTCGACGTCATCTACGTGCTGACCTCCAACTCCACCAGCACCATGTCGATGTCGATCTACGCCCGCCAACAGCTGGTGGAATTCCAGGACGTGGGCTACGGCAGCGCCGCTTCCACGCTGCTGTTCCTGATCATCGCCCTGGCGACCATCGCCTACCTCTATCTGGGCCGCAAGCAACTGCAACTGGGAGGTGAATGATGACCTCGCGCCAGCTTTCCAAACTTACCGCACGCCTCGGCTTCTGGCTGCTGGTGGCGCTGGTCGTGGTGATGGCGGTGTTTCCGTTCTACTACGCGATCAAGACCTCCTTCACCCCCTCCGGCGATCTGTTCCGCGTCGAACTGTGGCCGACCCGAGCGACGCTGGCCAATTACCTGCAGATCTTCTCCCAGCGCAGTTTCCTTCAGGCGATCTTCAATTCGGTGGTGGTCGCCACCAGCGTGGTGTTCATCGCCCTGCTGCTCGGCATTACCGCCTCCTATGCCTTGGGCAGGGTGCGCTTTCGCGGCCGCACCACGGTACTGCTGGTAATCCTGGGGGTATCGATGTTTCCACAGGTGGCGGTGCTGTCAGGGCTGTTCGAGGTGATTCGCGCGCTCAACCTCTACAACAACCCGGGCGGGCTGATCCTGAGCTACACCATCTTCACGCTGCCCTTCACGGTATGGGTGTTGACCACCTTCATGCGCCAGCTGCCCCTGGAACTCGAAGAGGCCGCGATCATGGACGGCGCCACGCCCTGGGTGACCATCACCAAGGTGTTCCTGCCATTGATGTGGCCGGCCATGGCGACCACCGGGCTGCTCGCCTTCATCGCCGCCTGGAACGAGTTCCTCTTCGCCCTGACTTTCACCCTGACCGACAGCCAGCGCACCGTGCCTGTGGCCATCGCCCTGCTCTCGGGCGGCAGTGCCTACGAGCTACCCTGGGCACCGATCATGGCCGCCTCGGTGGTGGTCACGGTGCCGCTGGTCATCCTGGTGATCATCTTCCAGCGCCGCATCGTCTCGGGGCTGACAGCAGGCGCCGTGAAGGGATGAGCCAGAAAGATTGAACCCGGTGCGAGCATCACTGTCCACGCCGACTCGCACCTGACGAACACTGCACCAATCGAGGCTTGAACAAGGGAAACCCATGCAAGACAACACCTTCTGGTGGCGCGGCGGCGTCATCTACCAGATCTACCCGCGCAGCTTCATGGACAGCAACGGCGACGGTGTCGGCGACCTGCCCGGAGTGACCGAGCGACTCGAGTACGTCGCCTCGCTCGGCGTGGATGGCATCTGGCTGTCGCCCTTCTTCACCTCACCGATGCGCGACTTCGGCTACGACATCAGCGACTATCGCGGCGTCGATCCGCTGTTCGGCACGCTCGACGATTTCAAGCGGCTGCTGGAACGCGCCCATGCGCTCGGTCTCAAGGTGATCATCGACCAGGTCATCAGCCACACCTCGGACCAGCATCCCTGGTTCCAGGAGAGCCGCATGAACCGCGACAACCCGCGGGCCGAGTGGTTTGTATGGGCCGACCCCAACCCTGACGGCACGCCGCCCAACAACTGGCTGTCGATCTTCGGCGGGCCAGCGTGGACCTTCGACAGCCGGCGCCAGCAGTACTATCTGCATAACTTCCTGTCGAGCCAGCCGGACCTCAACTTCCACAATCCCGAGGTGCGCGCCGCCCAGCTCGACAACATGCGCTTCTGGCTGGAGCTGGGCGTCGACGGCTTCCGCCTCGACACGGTGAACTTCTACTTCCACGACCAGCACCTGCGCAGCAACCCGGCGCTGACCATCGATGCCACCCGCACCATGGGCGCGCCCAAGGAGAACCCCTATACCTGGCAGCGCCACGTATACGACATCAGCCGACCCGAAAACGTCGACTTCCTGCGCGAGCTGCGCGCGCTGATGGACGAGTATCCCGGTACCACCACGGTGGGCGAGATCGGCGACGACACGCCGCTGGAGCGAATGGCCGAGTACACCTCGGGCGGCGACAAGCTGCACATGGCCTATACCTTCGACCTGCTCAACTCGCCGCGCTCGCCGGACTACATCCGCGGCGTGCTGCAGCGCTTCCAGCAGTTCGCCGGCGACGCCTGGCCGTGCTGGGCGCTGTCCAACCACGACGTGGTGCGCAGCGCCACCCGCTGGGGCAGCGAGGAGTGCGCCTTCGCCTACCCGCGCGTGGCGCTGGCGCTACTGTTCTCGCTGCGCGGCAGCGTCTGCCTCTACCAGGGCGAGGAGCTCGGCCTGCCCGAGGCCGACGTGCCCTTCGAGCGCATCCAGGACCCCTATGGCCTGCCGCTGTGGCCCGACTTCAAGGGCCGCGATGGCTGCCGCACCCCGATGCCGTGGGACGACACCCCGCTGGCGGGCTTCTCGACCATCGAACCGTGGCTGCCGGTAGCCGAACCGCACCTGCCACTGTCGGTGGCACGCCAGCAGGAGGATCCCGAGTCGATGCTCAACGCCACCCGTCGCCTGCTGCGCTTCCGCCACCAGCACCCCGCGCTGTTCGACGGCGACATGGAGCTGCTCGAACTGGGCGAAGCGCTGGTCGCATTCACCCGCGAGCGGGGCAGCGACAAGCTGCTGTGCGTGTTCAATCTCACCGGACAACCACAGACCGCCGCCCTGCCCGAGATTCGCGAAGCGCTGCAGGAACATGGTTTCCAGTACGAGGTGAGCGGTGGCACGTTACATCTGCCGCCGTATCAGGCGGCCTATTTCCGCCTCTAAAAATGGCTGCGCTTGGCCATACTGCGTTAAAAATCAGCTCAAAGTGCTCATGTACAAAACGTAAACTCCGTCTTTTCGCTGATTTTTGCCTGGTCTGGCCTTCGCTCGCCGATTTTGGACAAGTGGCAATGTCTTGAACAACAACGACCGGCCGTAAGCGGCCGAGGATGGAATGGAATGGCAAGCGTCACTCTCGACAAGATCAACAAGATCTTCGGTAGCACCCACATCATCAAGGACGTGGACCTGGCAATCGGCGAAGGCGAATTCGTGGTCTTCGTCGGCCCCTCGGGCTGCGGCAAGTCGACTCTGCTGCGCCTGATCGCCGGCCTGGAGTCGATCACCAGTGGCGAACTCGCGATCGGCGACCAGGTGGTCAACGAGCTGCCGCCGCGGGAACGCGGCGTCGGCATGGTGTTCCAGTCCTATGCCCTCTACCCGCACATGACGGTCTACGAGAACATGGCCTTCGGCCTCAAGCTGGCCAAGACCGCCAAGGAGACCGTACATGAACGGGTCATGGCGACCGCCCGCATCCTGCAGTTGGAAGAGCTGCTGGAACGCAAGCCCAAGGCGCTCTCCGGCGGCCAGCGTCAGCGCGTCGCCATGGGCCGTGCCATGGCCCGCGAGCCGCGCATCCTGCTGTTCGACGAACCGCTCTCCAACCTCGATGCTTCGCTGCGGGTGCAGATGCGCAACGAGATCGCCAGGCTTCACAAGCGCCTCGGCTCGACCATGATCTACGTCACCCACGACCAGGTCGAAGCCATGACCCTGGCCGACAAGATCGTGGTGCTCAACGGCGGCCGCGTGGAACAGGTGGGCAGCCCCCAGGAACTCTATCAGCGCCCGGCGACCAAGTTCGTTGCCGGCTTCATCGGCTCGCCGACGATGAATTTCTTGCCCGCGCGGTTGGTCGGCACCGATGCCACCGGCTGCCGCGTCAGCGCCGCCGGGCTGGCCGAGCTGGCCCTGCCCCAGGATGCCTCGGGTCACGCCCAGGGCGCGGAGCTGGTGCTGGGCATTCGCCCGAGCACCTGCGCCTGACCGAGGCCCAAGGCAGCGAAGGGTTCGAGATCGTCAACGTCGAGTATCTCGGCAACGAGGTCTACGTCTACCTGGAGCCCAAGCAGGGCGAGACCCTGCTGATCCAGCGCGGCGAAGCCCCCACACGCTGGTCGGTCGGCCAGCGCGTGGCGCTGGCGCCCGACCCCGAGCACGTCCACCTGTTCGACACCAGCAACCGGGCGCTGCCGCTCAAGGCGGCGCGTGCCGTGGCCTAAGGCCATGGCATCGCCACAAAAATCGACGGCGGGACTGTCCCGGCCACGGCCGGGGCGGTATGCTGGGCACCGTACTCATTAGCAGGAAAATCATCGTGTCGCCACCGGCCCGCCGTATCACTCTCAAGGATCTGGCCCGCGAGCTCGGCGTCTCCACCGCCACCATATCCAATGCCTTCAACCGCCCGGATCAGCTCTCGCCCAACCTGCGCGAGCGCATTCTTGCCGAGGCCAAGCGGCTAGGTTTTCGCGGCCCCGATGCCAAGGCGCGCAGCCTGCGTACCGGGCGCTCGCGGATCATCGCGGTGATCCTGGCCGAGAGTCTTACCTATAGCCTCAACGACGCCGTCTCCAGCGAATTCCTCTCGGGCGTAGCCGAGGTGCTCGACACCCAGGGGCATACCCTACTGCTGCTCTCCGCACGCCAGGCCAAGTGCCAACTGGTCGATTCGGCGAGCATGGCCGACGGCTTCATCGTCTACGGCCTGATGCCTTCCGAGGAGCTGTTCGACTCACTCCCGCTCAACGCCTCGCTGGTCGCCGTCGACTTCAACGTCTCGGGCCACCCTTCGGTTCACGTCGATAACGAGCCGGCCTGCTTCGAGATCGCCGACCATGCCCTGACGGCCACCCCCCGCAAGCGCCCGGCCATCGTCAACCTGCGTCTCACCCGCGAGCCATGCAACGGTCGTATCGACCCCAAGCACACCCTGCTGCCGGCCGAACTGACCATCACCCGTTCACGCCTGGCCGGTTTCCATCGCGCCCTGGAAAAGCACGGTTTCGACACCGACCGGATCCCCATGTGGAACGTGGAGGAAAACACCTTCCAGGTCTGCGAACCGGTGCTCGAGGAGATCCTCGACCTTCCCGACGATGAGCGGCCCGACCTGCTACTGTGCATGTCCGACCGTATCGCCCTGACCGCTCTGACACTCGCCGAGCAGCGCGGCCTGCGCATTCCCGAGGACCTGTGCCTGACCGGCTTCGACGGCATCGCCGAGGGACAATACCGGGCTCCCCGGCTGACCACGGCACGTCAGGAGAGCGGCGACAAGGGGCGCCTTGCGGCGCGCATGATCCTCGGCCTGGAACCGGGCCACTCACGCCTGCTGGGCACCGAGCTGATGCTGGGCGAAACCTGCCCCTGAGCTAGCTGCCGGACCCGCTTGCACACTGCTTGCACGCTTCGTGACCATTGGCTGCATCGCCTTGCGCGATGCTGCCGGGGCTCACTCTCCGCTGCGAGTCTTCGATGCCAGCCTCTTCATCGCTTTCCCCGCCCTCACGCAGCGGCGCCGCTGCCCGTCAGCGCGGTCGTTTCACTTTTACTGCCTTGCTTGCCGTACTCATCCTGGCGGCGGGTGCGGCCGGTGCCTGGTGGCTGGTTTCACAACCGCCCCGTATCGAGCGTAGGGCACCGGCAGAGGTCCCGGCACCGCTGGTCGATACGGTGCTGGCACAGCGCCAGGCGGCCGCCCCGGAGCTGCACGGCTTCGGCCGGGTCGTCGCCGAGCGTGAGGCGCGCCTGGCCAGCCGGGTCGCCGGCGAGCTGCTCGAATTCACTCCTGAGGCATTGCCGGGCCGCGTGGTGGAGACCGGCACGCCGCTGGCGCGCCTGGACGACAGCGACCTGCATCTGGCCCTGCGCGAGGCCGAGGCGGCACTGGCACAGGCCGAGGCACAGCTGGCCATGGAGCGTGGCGAGCAGCAGCGCGCCGAAGCTGAATATCGCAGCTTCGGCCGCGAACTGTCCGCCGAACGCCGCGCCCTGGTACTGCGCGAGCCACAGCTACGCCAGGCCCAGGCGGAAGTGGAACGTGCCCGGGCCGTCCGCGACCGGGCACGGCTGGATCTCGAACGGGCCACCCTCGCAGCACCTTGGCGCGGCATGGTCCAGGCCCAGTTGCTGGGTGCCGGCAGCATGCTGGCCAACGGCACCGAGGTCATCCATCTGGTCGATGTCTCGCGTTTCTGGGTGCGTGTCTCGCTACCCGGTGCGGCACTCGACTGGCTCGCATCCGCCGATGCCAACGGCCCCGGCAGCCAGGTGCGCCTGACATCGCGCACCTGGCCCGGCGGCGAGGCGCGCCACGGCGAGGTGATCGCCATGTTGCCGGCGCTCGAGGAGCAGGGCCTCCAGGCCCAGCTGCTGGTGGCGGTCGACGACCCCCTGGGTCTCGTGAGCGGCGCCCCCGCCCTGCGCCTGGGCGATGTAGTGCGCCTGGAATTCGACGCCCGGCCCCGGGAGGGGCTGTTCGTCGTTCCGGCCGCCGCCCTGCGCCCGGGTGACCTGCTGTGGGTGCTGGACGACGAGGAGCGCCTGCGCCGCCGCACGGTGGAGGTAGTGCATCGCGGCGAGACACGCGTGCTGGTCGGCGCCGGCCTCGAGGAGGGCGAACGCGTGGTGACCTCACAGCTCGGCCAGCCGCGCGAAGGCATGCGCCTGCGGCCGCGCATCGCCGACCGCGAACGCCCGGCTGGCGAACGTGGCGAGCACGGGGAGCGCCGCTCATGACGCGTCGCGGCCCCATCGCCTGGATGGTCCATCACGGTGTCGCCCCAAACCTCTTGATGGTACTGCTGATCGTCGGCGGCCTGCTGGCCTCGCTGACGATCAAGAAAGAGGTCTTCCCCGATTTCGAGCTGGAGATCGTCCACGTGGCGATCGGCTATCCCGGCGCCACGCCCGAAGAAGTGGAGCGCAGCCTGCTGCTGCCCATGGAGGCGGCCCTGGCCGATGTCGATGGCATCGACGAGATGACCGCCACCGCCAACGAAGGGGCCGGGCGTGTCTCGCTGACCCTGATCGACGGGGTCGACGTGATGCGCGCCTACCAGGACATTCAGCAGGCGATCAATGCCATCACCAACCTGCCTGCCGCCGCCGACCCGCCGCGTTTCAGCCTTGCCGGCCGTTCGCGCAGCGTCATGAGCCTGCAGGTCCACGGCTGGGTCGGCGAACGGCTGCTGCATGACGTCGCCGAGGAGCTGCGCGCCGAGCTGCAAGCATCCTCCGGCATTTCGCGGGTGGAACTGTCGGGCAATCGCGAGCGCGAGATCCAGGTGCTACTCGATGCCGAGGCGATGCATCGCCATGGGTTCGACCATCGCGGCCTGGCCTCTCGCATCGCCGACGAAGCGCTGGATCTCGCCAGCGGCCGGCTGGCCACCGCCGAGGGGGAATGGCTGATCCGCTACCAGGGGCGGCGCGACGAGGCCCGAGAATTCGCCGAGCTGCCGTTGGTCGGTACCACCGACGGCGGCCAACTGCGCCTGGGCGACATTGCCCGAGTCGTCGACGGCTTCGCCGAGAGCGATCGCGAGGTGCTGTTCAACGGCGCTCCGGCACTGAGCCTGGAGGTCTATCAGATCGGCGACCAGACGCCGATCGGTATCTCCGACGCGGTGCATGCCCAGCTCGAGCGGCTGCGTGCCGGTCTGCCCGAAGGGGTCAGCCTGAGCGTGTCCCAGGACAGCTCCGAGATCTACCGCGACCGCCTCGATCTGCTGCTCAAGAATGCCTGGCTGGGCCTGGCCCTGGTGCTGGTGCTGATGGCACTGTTCCTCGAGGCACGCCTGGCGTTCTGGGTCACGCTGGGCATTCCCACCGCCTTCCTCGGCGCCATGCTGTTTCTGCCGTGGCTCGGCGTGTCGATCAACATGATGTCGATGTTCGCCTTCATCATCGCGCTGGGCATCGTGGTCGACGACGCCATCATGGTGGGCGAGAACATCCACAGCTACCGCGAGCAGGGTCACTCCCTGCGCGAGGCCGCGGTGCGCGGTGCGCGCGAAATGGCGGTTCCGATCACCTTCGCCATCCTCTCCAACATCGTCGCCTTCCTGCCGCTGCTGTTCTTGCCGGGCTTCCTCGGCATGATCTTCGCCGTGGTACCGCTGGTGGTGGTCACGGTGTTTCTGGTGTCGTGGCTGGAGGCGTTGTTCATTCTCCCCGCCCACCTGGCCCATCGCGCCGGCGGTCGCGAGCCGCGCCCCTGGTTCCAGCCGCTGGACCGCCTGCGCCGTACACTTCAGGATGGGCTGGCCCACTTCACACAGCAGCGCTTCGAGCCGTTCCTGCAGCGTGCCCTCGATTTGCGTCTGCTTACCGTGAGCCTGGCGATTGCCGTGCTTACCCTGGCCATCGCCTGGAGCCTGAGCGGCCGCATGGGCTTCTCGCTGATGCCGCGAGTGGAGTCCGACCGGGTCCAGGCTACGGTGACCCTACCGGTGGGCAGCCCCATCGCCGAGGACCGGCGCATTCGCGACCAGTTGCTGGACGCCGCCACGGCACTCGCCGAACGCGACGACGGCCCACGCTTCAGCGATACCCGCGCCCAGATCGACGGCGACCGCCTGAACGTGCGACTGACGCTGGAACGCGCCAGCCTCGACGCCTGGCCACCTTCACGCGTGGCGCGGGCTTGGCGCGAGGAAGCCGGCGACGTCCTCGGCGCCCAGGCAGTGCGCTTCGAGTCGGATTTCGGCGGTCCGGGCGCCGGCGCCGGGCTCACCCTGCGCCTGTCGCATCCCGACAGCCGCGCACTGGAGGCCGCCGCTACCCGGCTCGCCGACGAACTTGCCGAATTCGACGGCCTGACCGATATCGACAGCGGCCTGGCCGACGGCAAGCCACAGCTCGAACTGCGCCTGTCGCCGGAGGGGCGCGCCCTGGGTCTCACTGGGGCCGACCTGGCCGCCCAACTGCGCGGCCCGCTGCAAGGCGTTACCGCCGTCGAGCAGTTCGTCGGGCGCCACGAAATCAGCGTCGAGGTGCGCCTGCCGGGAGAAGAGCGCGACAGCCTGGGGCACCTCTACCGGCTGCCGATCCGCACCGCGGATGGCCTGGAGGTACCGCTCGAGCGGATCGCCGAGATCCACCTGGGGCGCGCCGCCACCACCCTGGAGCGTCTCGACGGCCGGCGTCAGATCAGCGTCATCGCCGACACCGACAGCGACGCCCGAATCAACCAGGTGGTCGCCACCCTACAGGCGGAGACTTTTCCCGCCTTGCAGGCGGCCTGGCCGGGGCTGGAGTTGACCCTCGGCGGCCGCCAGCAGGAGACCGCCGACAACGTCTCGGCACTGAGCCAGGCCACCTGGCTGACGTTGATCGCGCTCTACGCGCTGCTGGCGATCCCGTTTCGCAGCTACCTGCAGCCACTGCTGGTACTGGCGGCGATTCCCTTCGGCATCATCGGCGCCATGGCCGGTCATGCGATCATGGGCTTCGGCCTCTCGGTGATCAGCCTGATGGGCATGCTGGCGCTCTCCGGCGTGGTGATCAACGACGCCCTGGTGCTGATCGACTACGCCAACCGGCGACGGCGTGAAGGCTTCGGCGCCCGCGAGGCCATCGTCGCTGCGGCGACCCGCCGCCTGCGGCCGATCCTGATGACCACCCTGACCACTTTCCTTGGCCTCGCGCCGATGATCTTCGAAACCTCGCGCCAGGCGCGGTTCATGATCCCCATGGCCATCTCGCTGGGCTTCGGCATGCTGTTTGCCACCCTCATCCTGCTGATACTGGTACCCTGCCTCTATCTCATGCTGGAGGGTCTGCGCGAACGATGGGAGCACCAGAGCAACGCCCACTCTACCCGGGAGCCGATCCGATGAGGCCACGCTTCGCCCGTCCGCCCTTCTCGCACCTGGGCGTCAAACTGTTCGTCATCATCCTCTCGGTCAACGTGGCAATCGCCGGACTGGTATTCCTGGCGGTGTCGCGCAGCCTCGACCGGGGTTTTCTCGAGTATCTCGAGACCACCCAGACCCAGCGTGCCGAAACCCTCGCCGATGGTCTGGCCGAGGAGTGGGCACGCCGCGGCGACTGGCAGTGGTTGCGCGATTCGCCGCCGGCCTGGAAGCGCCTGGTGCACCGACAGCTGTGGCCCGGCGACCGCCCTCCGCAGCACGGCATCGAGCGCCGCCTGGGCGACCCTCGCGACTTCGTACTGCACGACGCCGAAGGCTTGCCGGTGATCGGCCTGCCCCCGGACGACAGGGAGCTTGCCGCCGAACTCGAGTGGCTGCCCATCGAGCACGATGGCCAGCGCATCGGCACGCTCGGCTATCGTCCTCCACAGCAGTTGATGGCACGCATGGACCGCATCTTCCTGTCCCGCCAGCAGCGCAACCTGGGCATCATCGTCGGCGCCTTGGGCCTGGCCTCGCTGCTGCTGGCCGGCGGTCTGGCCTGGTGGCTGGGGCGGCGCACCCGCAGCATGGCATTGGCAACCCGGCGCCTGATCGAGGGCGACTACAGCGCGCGGCTGCCGGAGCGCGGCCGTGACGAACTCTCGCGCCTGGCGCGCGACTTCAACATGCTGGCGGCCACGCTGGAAGCCAGCCGCGAGGCGCGCAGCCGCTGGGTCTCCGACATCGCTCACGAACTGCGCACGCCGCTGGCCGTGCTGCGCGGCGAGATCGAGGCCATGCAGGACGGCATCCGCCCGTTCGACGAGGACAACCTGCACTCACTCTCGCAGGAGGTGGGCCAACTCGAACGGCTGGTGGCCGACCTGCGCCTGCTCTCCCAGAGCGATGCCGGCGCGCTCGAGGTACAGCTTGCCCCCCTCGATCTGGCGGCGAGCCTGACCTCACGCCTCGAGGAGGCCAACGGTTGGCTCGCCGATTGCGGCATGACGCTTTCCACCTCGATACAGGGGCCAGCCTGGATTCGTGGCGATTCCCGCCGCCTGCGCCAGCTGTGGACCAATCTGCTCGACAATAGCTGCGCCTACACCACCTCGCCGGGGCAACTGGAAGTCAAGCTGGTGGCTACGGGCAGCCAAGTACGGGTGATCTGGCAGGATAGCCCACCGGGAGTGCCCGAGACCGCGCTCGAGCGACTCACCGAGCGGCTCTACCGGGTCGAAGGCTCACGTAGCCGCGCCAGCGGCGGCAGCGGCCTCGGGCTTTCCATCGCCAATGCCCTGGTCAAGAGCCATGGCGGTACCATGCAGGCCTCACCCTCCCCGCTGGGTGGGTTATGCTGGACTATCGAGTTCCCCGCTCTCGCGGCCGATGAGCGAACATAAGGAAAGCCGCCCATGCACGACGCCGAAACCCCACGTGACACTCTGCTGATCGTCGAGGATGAACCCAAGATCGCACGCCTGGTCGCCGACTACCTGGAAGGCAGCGGTTACGCCACTCGGCATATCGATCATGGCGATCAGGTACTGCCCTGGCTGCAGGAACAGCACGGCGAAGAGCGACTACCGTCGCTGGTGTTGCTCGACCTGATGCTGCCCGGTACCGACGGGCTCACCCTGTGCCGCGAGATTCGCCAGCGCTGGCCGGAAGTGGCGATCATCATGTTGACGGCACGGGTCGAGGAAGTGGATCGCCTGCTGGGCCTGGAACTCGGCGCCGACGACTATATCTGCAAGCCGTTCAGCCCGCGCGAGGTGGTCGCCAGGGTCAAGGCGGTACTGCGCCGCAGCCAGGCGCTGCGCGATCCGGCCGCGATCGCCGGCAGCCAGCTGACGCTCGACGACGAAGGCTGGCGTGCACTGGCCGACGGCCAGGACCTCGGGCTCACCGCCGTGGAGTATCAGTTACTCAAGGTGATGATGCAGTCGCCGGGACGCATCTTTACCCGCGATCAGCTGATGGATCGCATGTATCGCGACCACCGCATCGTCTCCGAACGCACCGTCGACAGCCACGTCAAGAAACTGCGCCGCAAGATCAGTGACGTTTGGCCCGAACGCGAGATCATCCGATCGGTCTATGGGGTGGGCTACAAGTACCAGCCCGAGGAGTGACCTTGCTTCTTTCACGTTTGCTGCAAGTTGGTTGCACAGCGCCCTACGACACTGCCAGCATCCCAACGCAAAGGAGTGACCGAGATGCGCCATATCACCACCCGTAATCTGCTGCTTCCCGCTCTGCTCGCCGTGGCCATCGCCCCCATGTCGCTGGCGGCTGTCGCCGCCCCCGGACAGGGTGAAGGCGGCTGGCACGAGCAGCGCCAGGAGCGCTTCGAGGAGCGCCGCCAAGAACTGTTCGAGCGCGCCGGACTCGACGAGGAGACCCGCAGCGCCTTGGAAGAAGCCCACAGCGAACACATGCAGGCGCTACGTGAGCTGCACGAGCAACACCGCGAGCGCATGGACGAGATCCTCGACGAGGAGCAGCGTGAAGCCCTGCGCGAGGCCAAGCGTGAGATGCGCCAGGAGCACCATGCCGAGCGGCGCGATGGGCGCCACCAAAGCATGCAGGAGCGTCTGACCACACTGGTCGATAGCTGGGAGCTCTCCGATGAGGAGCGCGAGCGACTGACCGAGCTGCGCGAATCGCTGTATGCCGACATGCAGGAGCTGCGCGGTCAGGAGTTCGACTCCCGCGAAGAACGCCGCGAGGCCTGGCAGTCGCTGCGCGACGAGCATCGCGAGGCCCTCGGTGAGGTGCTGAGCGAAGAGCAGATCGAGGCCCTCGAAGCCTTCATGCAGCCCCGCCACCACAAGGGCCACGGCAAGCATCATGGCGAACGTCACCGCGGTTGAGCGATCGTCAAGGCGGAAACGCAGCGGGCCCGGCAACATGCCGGGCCCGCTGCGTTTCATGTCATCCCGCAAGACTCAGTTATAGAGCACGCCCGGCAGCCAGAACACGATACCCGGCACCAGGTAGAGAATGATCATGGCCACGAACACCATCAGCAGGAACGGCGCGATACCGATGAAGATATCGCCCAGCTGTATACCCTTGGGCGCGATGCCCTTGAGGTAGAAGGCCGACATCGCCATGGGCGGGGTGAGGAACGAAGTCTGGATGTTGAGTGCCACCAGCACGCCGAAGAACAGCGGGTCGATGCCGAACAGGTGCAGCAGCGGCAGGAAGATCGGCACGAAGATGATGATGATCTCAGTCCACTCCAGCGGCCAGCCGAGGATGAAAATCAGCAGTTGGGCCAACAGCAGGAACTGCAGCGGCGTCAGCGACAGCCCGCTGATCCAGTGCTCGATCAGCGAGTGGCCGTCGAGCAGCGAGAACACCGAGGAGAAAATCCACGAACCGACGAATAGCCAGCACACCATGGCACTGGTACGCGCGGTGAGGAAGACCGCCTCCTTGAGCCGCTGCCAGGTCATTTGTCGATAGGCCGTTGCTAGCACCATGGCTCCCAGGGCACCGATACCGGCCGCCTCGTGGGGCGTGGCCAGGCCGAACAGGATGGCGCCGAGCACCGCCATGATCAGCACGAACAGCGGCACGAACGAAGTCAGCAGTCCCCAGTAGACCTCTTTCAGCGGTACGTCGAGGCTCTCCGCCGGCAGCTTGGGGGCCACCTTGGGATTGACCATTGCTCGTCCCATCACGTAGAGGATATAAAGCCCCGCCAATAGCAGCCCAGGAATCAGCGCCGCAGCGTAAAGGCGCACCACGGAGACCCCCGCCATTGCCCCGTAGAGGATCAGCATGATGCTCGGCGGGATCAGTATGCCCAGACAGCCCCCGGCACAGATCACCCCGCTCGACAGGCGCTTGTCGTAGCCGGCGTTGAGCATTGCCGGCAACGCCAGCAGTCCCATCAGCGTGACCACTGCGCCGACGATGCCGGTGGCGGTGGCAAACAGCGCACAGGTAATCAGACTCGCCACCGCCAGCGAGGCCGGCATGCCGCGCGCGGCGAGCTGCAGACTGGCGAAAAGGCGGTCGAGGATGTTGGCTCGTTCGACCATGTAGCCCATGAACAGGAATAGCGGCACAGCAATAAGCACGTCGTTGGACATGACGCCATAGGCACGCTGCACCAGCAGCGGGAAGATGATATCGCCGATGGCGAAGTAGCCGAAGCCGATGCCCATGGCGATCAGGGTGAAGGCGATGGGAAAGCCGAGCATGATCAGGATGACCAGCATGCCCAGCATCAGGATTCCGATTTCCGGTTCGCTCATGGCTGCTTGTCTCCTGATTCTTGCTGGGCGGCCTTGATCTCGGCCTCCTTGTTCACCGGGATCTCGATCTCCTCGACGTCCTCCAGGCGCCGTGGCCACTTGCCATGCTTGAGGCACAGGATGCAGCGGGTTACCTCGGCCATGCCCTGGATCGCCAGGAAGGCGCCGCAAGCGGGTATCACGAACTTGTAGGGCCAGATCGGCGGCCCACCCGGCGTGAAGGAGCTGTGCTCGTTCTGGCGAAAGGAGATGGCGAAGAAGTCCCAGCCACTCCACACCAAGGCGAGAATGCCGGGGTAGAAGAACAGCAGGTAGAGCGCCAGCTCGAAGCCGGCCTGCACGCGGGCGGAAAAGTAGCGCGACACCACGTCGGCACGCACGTGCGCATTGTGCGCCAGCGCATAGGCCCCGCTCATCATGAACAGCGTGCCATAGAGCATGTAGCTGGTGTCATAGGCCCAACTGGTCGGCGAGCGCAGGGCATAGCGCATGAAGACTTCGTAGCTCACCACGAAGGTCAGGATCAGGATCGCCCAGGCGAAGACCTTGCCCACCCAAGTGCTGAGATGATCGATGATGAAGATGAAACGCATGGTCACCTCTCACCACTCCGCATCGCCCACCGGGGCGATGCGGAGTGGAACATGGAGCCCGGCAGCATCCCGCACCGGGGCAGCACGATCAGGCCGGGCTTCATCGAGGCCCGGCGGCTTACAGGATGGTGGAGGTGTCGGTGGGCGACTTGCCGTAGAAGTGAACGTAGGCCGGCTCCTTGGGCGTCGTATGCTCGAGGTGGTAGCCCACTACCCGCTCGCAGTATTCGCGCTGGTGATCGACCACCTTCTTGAAGAACTCGTCCTGCGATTCGTTCTCGATCACCGTATTCCACGCCTCGAGCTGCGCCTGGAGCACCGAGTCGGGCGTGATGTAGGTCTGCACCCCCTGCTGCTCGCGCATGGCCTGAAGATCGCGCGGATAACGCTCCATGGCCTTCCAGTACATCTCGGAGGAGGCCGCCTTGGCGGCGTACTGCAGGATCGCCTGGAATTCCTCGGGCAGGCTGTCGTGCTTGGTCTTGTTGAAGATGATCTCGAAGGATTCACAGTCCTGGTGGTAACTGCGCAGCATCCAGGTCTTGCTGACGTCGGGGAAACCGAGCAGGCGATCCGAGGAGGGGTTGTTGAATTCGGCACCGTCGAGCAGACCACGGTCCATGGCCGGCACGATGTCGCCACCGCCCATGATGGTTACCGCCGCGCCGAACTCGCGCATCAGGTCGGCGGCCAGACCTACGGTGCGGTACTTGAGCCCGCGCAGGTCATCGGCACCGCGAATAGGCTCCTTGAACCAGCCCAGCGCCTGGGTCGGCATCGGGCCGGTGAGATAGCCCACCAGCGGCAACTCGAGCCTCTCGAGCAGCTCCGTGTAGAGCTCCGCGCCACCACCGGTCCAGTACCAGGCAAGGAACTGATGCGCATCCCAACCGAAGGGCGGCGGCGTACCGAACAGCGAGAAAGCCTTGTGCTTGCCATACCAGTAGGCCGTCACCCCGTGGCCTCCGTCGAGCGCGCCGGAGATGACCGCATCCTGCAACTGCAGCGCACCCACGACGGCACCGGCCGGCAGCAGGTTGAGACGCAGCCTGCCACCCGACATCTCATTGACGATGCGCACGTAGTCGGCCGCAAACTCATGGAAGATATCCTGGTTGGGCCAGGTACTCTGGAAGCGCAGCGTGGTGGTTTGAGCCACGGCGATACTGGGAAAACCCACCGCGGCCGCAGCGCCGGCACCCACCGCGGCTGCCGAACCGGTGAGGAAACGGCGGCGCGAGGTGTCGGTGGATTGGCTGTTGGTGGATTGGCTGTTGCTGGCGGTTTGCCCTTCGGCCTGTACCGCGGGCGTGTTCTTGTCTTGAGCCATTAGATACTCCGGAAACTATTATCGTTGTACTTCTGGCTGCCGAGCCGACGCGGGCCGGTCGCACAGTCATCCCGAAGCCTCCATGCCAATGCTGGCACAGCATGCGCCTCGCTTCCCTGATTCGCAGTCGGTTACATCAGGTATAGCTTGGGTAAGCGTGGGCGCAAGCGGCTTCTCCTATGTTCAGTTAACGCTTGGTCCCGATCTGTTAACGCAGGGTTGAAGGGCTCCCACAAAGCGCGTATTTTATTTGAACGTTCATTCAACAATAAGAGCGACTTTCCGCCTTGAAGTCGTCAGCCCTGACACCGTCACCCGCCCCCGCGGCATCTACGCGATTCTCCCGGCCTCGACAGTCGTCGACGGTCTTGTCAGGTCTGAAACATGGGGCAGTCCTCAGGCGTGCTTTCGATTGTGAGGAACAATCCTCAGCATGTCTCGGCAAGGAGCAGGCGGGAAGGTTCATTCATTCGGAAAGGAGTTCTCCCGCATGACGCAGAACCTATCCTCGAACGAGAGACGCGACCGCCTCAATCCCGTGGTGTTCCACGGTTCGGTGGCCGGCATCCTGGTCTTTCTCGTTCTTACCATGACCTTCACTGAGCAGGCTGGCGCCTTCTTCGACGCCGGCCTGGCCTGGGTCAGTGAAACCTTCGGCTGGTACTACATGCTGGCGGTACTGGCCTATCTGGTCTTCGTCATCGCCATCGGCATGTCACGCTTCGGCCGCATCCGGCTGGGGCCGGATCATTCACGACCGGAGTTCTCGACGCTGTCGTGGGCGGCAATGCTGTTCGCCGCCGGCATCGGTATCGACCTCCTGTTCTTCAGCGTCGCCGAACCGGTAGCCCACTATCTGGCGCCGCCGGACCTCGCCCCCGAGAGTCAGGAAGCGATGCGCTACGCCGTGGTGCAGACCTTCATGCACTGGGGGCTGTCCGGCTGGGGGCTGTACGTGCTGATGGGCATGGCCCTGGCCTACTTCAGCTACCGTCACCGCCTACCGCTGGCCATTCGCAGCGCGCTCTACCCACTGCTGGGCAAGCGCATTCATGGCCCCATCGGCAATGCCGTGGACATCACCGCGGTGGTTTCCACCGTGTTCGGTATCGCTACCAGCCTCGGCATCGGCGTGATGCAGCTCAACTACGGCCTGGCCTACATGTTCGACGTGCCCGAGAGCCTCTCGGTGCAGGTGATCCTGATCGCCCTGGTCGTGGTGCTCGCGACCATCTCGGTGGTCAGCGGCGTGGAGAAGGGCATTCGACGCCTGTCGGAGTTCAACATGCTGCTGGCACTGGCGCTGCTGTTGTTCGTGCTGTTCCAGGGCCATACCCTGCGGCTGCTCGACATGGCGGTGAACAACGCTGGCGACTATCTGTCGACCTTCGTTGCCAAGAGCTTCGATACCTATGCCTTCGCCGGTGACGAGGCCAACGAATGGAAGATGTGGTGGACGATCTTCTTCTGGGGCTGGTGGATCGCCTGGACGCCCTTCGTCGGCCTGTTCCTGGCACGCATCTCTCGCGGGCGTACCATTCGCCAGTTCGTGGCCGGGGCACTGGGCATTCCACTGGCGTTCATGATGGTGTGGATGTCGGTATTCGGTAACAGCGGTATCGAACTGGTGGCCAACCAAGGCATCGTCGAGCTCGGCGAACAGGCGCTGAACACACCGCAAACCACCATGTATACGCTGCTCGAGTATTACCCCTGGGCGGGCATGACGGCCGCCGTGGTGACCATTCTCGGCATCGTCTTCTTCATCACCTCGGCGGATTCCGGCGCGCTGGTGTTGGCGAACTTCACCTCGATCCTGTCCGACGTCAACCACGACGCACCGATCCGGCTGCGCATCTTCTGGTCGGCAGTGATCGGCCTGGTGACCGTGGCCCTGCTAATGGCCGGCGGCCTGGCGGCATTGCAGAGTGCCGTGGTGATTACCGCCCTGCCCTTCTCGCTGGTGATATTTGCCATCATGCTGGGCATGTACCAGGCACTGAAGTTGGAAGGCAGCAAGGCCGAGGCGCGTAGCCGCATTGCCGGCACCGCTCCGGGCGGCGACTGGCGCGAGCGCCTCGACCGCGCCCTGGATATCTCCAACCGTGCGGGTGCCGCCGCTACTATTGAGCATGCCATCCGTCCGGCGCTGACGCAGTTCGCCCAGGAACTCGAGAGCCGTGGCCAGGAAGCCAACGTGACCGAGGAACAGCTCGAAGGCGAATTGCTGCCCAGCCTGACCCTGCAGGTCGACCTGGAGAACGCGGCGAGCTTCGTCTATCAGGTCTGCCCGCATCGCATGCGCACGCCGAGTTTCCTGCCGGCGGACGACGACTACTACGTGCGGCTCGACGTCTACCTGGCGGAAGGCGGCCAGGAGAAGGATCTCAACGGCTTCACCCGCGGCCAGGTGATCGCCGACGTGCTCTCGGAGTACGAGCGCCACCTGCACTTCCTGGCCCTGGCCGGCCAGGACGGTAGCGTGCAGGCCATGCCGGGCGCGGTGGGCGAACCCCCGGCAGCCGCCAGCCCGGCCTGACCGGCACATCAAGCCTTGTCACGGCGGTACCCACCGGGTACCGCCGTTTTTCATCCATCATCGACCTTGGCCGGCTTGTGGCAACGCAATATGCAGGAGTAACGTTATCGTGACTTCGCTCAGCGTTCGGTACCGCCATGGCTCGTTCAAGACCCTCCCTCGCTACCGGCCCCCACTGCCTGGTAGCGCCCTGCTTGCCGCCTGGCGCCAAGGCTATGGCCTGGCCGAGCTCAAGCGCGACCTGCTGGCCGGGCTGACCATCGGCATCGTTGCGGTGCCGCTTTCCATGGCGCTGGCGATCGCCACCGGCGTACCACCGCAGCACGGCCTGTACACCGCCATCGTGGCGGGCGCCATCATCGCGCTCACCGGTGGCTCGCGATTCAATATCTCCGGCCCCACCGCCGCCTTCGTGGTGATCCTGTTCCCCATCGTTGCCAGCCATGGGCTCGGCGGGCTGCTGATCGCCACGCTGATGGCGGGGCTGATCCTGGTGGCGCTGGGCCTGGCACGGTTGGGCAACCTGATCCAGTTCGTGCCCTATCCGGTGGTACTCGGCTTCACCGCCGGCATTGCCGTGGTGATCGCCCTGCTGCAGTTGCCCGACTTCCTCGGGCTCGAGGGCGTCGAACTGGGCGACAGTACGCTGCACAACCTGGCCGCCATCGTACGCGCCGCCCCGGGGCTGGCACCGGCCGAGTTCGGCGTGGGCCTGGTGACACTGGCCACGCTGATCCTGTGGCCACGCTTGAAGCTGCCGGTGCCGGCCCCGCTGGTCGGGCTGGCGGTGGGCACGCTGGCGGCGCTCGCCATCGCTCCGCTGGGCATGGAGATCGAGACCATCGCCTCACGCTTCCACTGGGAGCACCTGGGTCAGGCCGGCAGCGGCATTCCCCCCTTCGCCCCCGGTCTGGTGCTGCCCTGGCGCCTGCCGGGGCCGGACGGTACGCCACTCACGGTGGATTTCGCCCTGATCCGCGAGCTGCTCGGACCGGCACTGGCCATCGCCATGCTGGCGGCCATCGAGTCGCTGCTCTGTGCGGTGGTGGCCGACGGCCTGACCCGAACCCGCCATGACCCCAACGCCGAGCTGATCGGCCAGGGGCTCGGCAACATCGCCGCGCCCTTCTTCGGCGGCATCACCGCCACCGCGGCGCTGGCGCGCACGGCCACCAACGTACGCAGCGGCGCCTTCTCGCCGCTGGCCGCAGTGGTTCACTCCCTGGTCGTGCTGCTGGCGGTAGTCGCACTGGCCGGCGTACTCGCCCTGGTGCCGATGGCCGCGCTGGCCGCCCTGCTGTTCGTCATCGCCTGGAACATGAGCGAGGCACGCCACTTCCTGCACACTCTGAAGAGCGCACCGGGAAGCGACGTGGCGATCCTGACGATCTGCTTCCTGCTCACCGTGGTGTTCGACATGGTGCTGGCGGTGGCAGTGGGCATCGGCCTTGCCGCGGCGCTGTTCATTCGCCGCATGGCTCACCTGACCCACGCTCGTCGCCTCGAACCCGGCAGTGACGAAGAGAGCCGCGACCTGCCCCGCCAAGTGGCGCTCTACGACATCAACGGTCCACTATTCTTCGGCGCGGCGGAGAAGGCCATCTCTTCGCTGCGGGTGGTCGACCCCGAGGTGCGCGTGGTGATGCTCGACATGCGCGACGTACCGAGCCTGGACGCCACGGCTATCGTCGCCTTGCAGTCGCTGGTCGAGGAGCTGCGCGCGCGCCAGGTGGGACTGATCTTCATCGGCATGCCGGCACGCATGGTGGTGAAGCTGAAACGCGCCGGACTCAAGCGTCAGGCGGGGCGCCTATCAACCGTACGCCATCTGGACCACGCCCGGAGATTGTCCGAGCGCTGGCTGGCCGCCATGGCTAGCTGATGGGTCCACTACTCGCCCTGTAGCGTGGCAATCAGCCGCCGCACCCCGCCGTGGTCACGATGCTCGCCGAGCCAGATACCCTGCCAGGTGCCCAGTGCCAGGCGTCCGTCGCGCACTGCCAGGGTGAGCTGGGTGCCAAGCAGGCTGGCGCAGACATGAGCGGGCATGTCGTCCGGTCCCTCCAGGGTGTGGCGGAAATAGGGCAGGTCCCCCGGGATGCGCTCGCGCAGGAAGGCGTCGAGGTCATGGCGCACGTCGGGGTCGGCGTTCTCGTTGAGCGTCAGCGAGGCCGAGGTATGCAATAGCTGCAGGTGCAGCAGCCCTACGCTCACGTTACGCAACTCGGTGACGGCTGCCGTCACCTCATCGGTGATCAGATGAAAGCCGCGCGAACGCGGTGCCAGGCGCAGTTCCTGCTGATGCCACATGGTCGAGTTCCTCGTGAGGGATTACCCGCCATGCTAGCGTGCTGCCTCGCCATCGCAAGGCGCACCGCCCCATCATTGACGATTAACGCCGGTTCTGTACCGCCGGTGCGGTTGTACGAAGTCGCCTTGACTCCGCGCAACCGCACCTAGGGGTTACTCGCTTGTCACCGTGGTGGGCTGGCCCTCTGCCGCGGCGAACACCACCAGGACCCTGGCGTCGCTGTCGGTCACGTTGAAGAGTTGGTGGTCGCGGTTGAGTGCCTCGATATAGGCCTCTCCGGTGCCGTAGGTCTGGGGGTCGCCGCCCTCGGTGCGCAGCTCCACCTCGCCCTCGAGCACGTAGACGTATACGGGTACCGGATGCTGGTGCAACGGCGTCCGGCCGCCTGGCTCGATGGTACCGACCACGGAGACGATTTCCGGTGACCCATCGGGCCAGGCGATGGCATCGCCGTCACGGGTAACGGTCGTCTTCAATACCGGTGAGGTCTCGAATCCTGCCGGCAAGGCATCGTTCTGGGCGAATGCACCGATGGGGATGGCCGCAACCAGCCCAACGGTCAGTGCGATCGGTGTGATGATTGTTTTCATGTCGCGTCACTCCTCTGCGATGTGAAGGCCTCGTGCTCAGCGCTTGACGGCCAGCAGCGAGATGCTCTTGACCCCGTAGGTACCGCTGGCTTTCTGCGCCGACTCGGTCAGGAAACGGTACTCGGGATGCTCGCGCCAGGTTTCGATGACGAGGCCCGCCGCCTCAATGGCCGCACGATAGTCGTCCTGCTGCAGGGCACCGCCGATGCAGGCGGCCCACAGGGTGGCATTGCAGGAGACGCTCTCGGGCAGGGCCGATTCGGTGACGATGTCGGCCAGCGCCAGTCGTCCGCCGGGCCGCAAGACCCGTGCCGCCTCGGCAAAGACTTTCGGCTTGTCTGCCGACAGGTTGATCACGCCATTGCTGATCACCACATCGACGCTGGCATCGGCAAAGGGCGGCGCCTCGATATAGCCGTCGTGGAAGGTGACCTGGCCGAAGCCGGCCTCGCGGGCCAGCCGCTCGGCCTTGTCGCGCTGGGCCGCGGTCATGTCGAGCCCCAGCACCTTACCGCCAGGCCCGGTCGCCAGTGCCGCCAACAGGCTGTCCATACCGGAACCGCTGCCCAGGTCGAGCACCGTCTCGCCGGGCTGAATGGCGGCCAGATCGAGGAAATGGCCGACGCCGGCGAACGATTCGATGGCGGCGGCAGGGATACGGTCCAGCGCGCTCGGGTCGTAGCCCAGTCTTTCGGCAAGGGCTCGACCCATCTCGAAATGGAATTCGCCCTGCGGCGATTCGGCCACATCGCGGTACATCGCCTTGACCCGCGATTCGAGTTCTTGCCGATCCACGCCGGTGGATGAAAGTGGTGCCGTGATGGTCATGTTTGCTCCCTCCTCATTCGGCTTCACGACGACACCGAGCGGTGCCGTGTGCGCCAGGACGCGGCGCCAGGCAAAAGGGTTCCCGGGCGAATATCGTGACCACCTCAGGCGCCACCGGGGGGGGGGGGTGGCGTTGTGATCCAGATAGACGGGAGCTGGCATGGCGGAAGGGGACTTATGACTCAGGTGGTCCAGAGACTTGGCTGGCCAGCTGTGATTTGGCTTTCATGCTGAACCAGAGAGTGGCTAGGGCCACCAGCAGGATCAGCGGCAACATGGCCAGGTTGAGGGCTTCCCATCCCAGGCGGTGCAGCAGTTGCCCGGCCATCAGCGAGCCGATGGCCACCAGCGTGAAGATGATCAGGTCGTTGATGCCCTGCACCTTGCCCCGCTCGGCCTCGCTATGAACCGTGGAAAGCATGGCACTGCCACCCACGAACAGGAAGTTCCAGCCCACGCCCAGCAACACCAGTGCAACCCAGAAGTGCGCCAGGCTGGTGCCGAGATTGGCGACCAGTACCGTGCCGATGAGCAGCGTCGCCCCGCTGAGCAGGATGCGTTGCGCGCCGAAGCGGGCGATCAGGCTACCGGTCACGAACGACGGCGCGAACATGCCCAGCACGTGCCACTGCATGATGAAGGCGACCTGGCTCATCTCGAAGCCTTGGGCGCGCATCGCCAGTGGCGTGGCGGTCATCACCAGAATCATGATGGCGTAGCCCACCGCGCCGGCCAGTACCGCCACCCTGAATTTGGGCAGGGTGGCGATTTCCGCCATCGGGCGTGATGTCGCCCCGGGCTGCGGCTCGCCGCTGGGTGGTACGCGCAGTTGCGTCAACAGGCCGATGGCCAGCAGCGCGAGGATGGCGATCACCAGATAAGGCCCGCCGGAGGGCACACCGGCGATGAGGCCGGTGGCGGCACTGGCGTTCCAGGGACCAAGGAAGGCGGCGGCCACGCCGCCTGCCATGACGAAGGAGATCGCTCGACTGCGAAAAGCGGGACTCGCCACATCGGCAGCGGCGAAGCGGTAATACATGGCGAAGCCTTGGTAGAGCCCCAACAGAAGATTGCCGGCGCAGAAAAGCCAGAAGGAGCCCAGCGCAATGGCACCGAAGCTCAGCAGGCCACCGGCCACGCCTCCCAGGCTTGCCCCGGTGATGAAGCCGCGACGACGGCCGACGCGCTTCATGTAAAGCGAGGCCGGCAGGGTCGAGACCACCGTACCCAGCATCATCATGGCGATGGGCAGCGTGGCCAGCCCTGGATCGGGCTTAGCTGTTGGCCAACTACCCCACTTAACGTCATCACGGTGATCGAGGCCACCATGAACAACACCTGACTGGCCACCAGGATGGCCACGTTCTGTTTTTCCCGGCGCGCTGACTCCATCGCGATGCTCTCCATGAGCGTGGATTTTGAGATCGTTTGGTTGGGGCTAGAACACCAGCACCTTGTCGGCCTGCTCGGTGGCTTCCGCCAGGGCATCCATGGTGCTGCGCTCGGCGCCCTCCACCACCTCCTCGTCGGTAAGCCCGCGGGCATCCATGCAGGTGCCACACAGCAGCACGCGTCCCTTGGTGGTGACCCGCTTGACCATGCGCTCGGCGTTGTAGAAGCCATCCGGGGTGTTCTGTCCCGCCTTGGCTCCGGACACGGCATCTCCCATCAGGAAGACGGTGACGTCGCCTTCGCGCTTCAGCAGCGCATGAGCCAGGCGCAAGCCGTTGTAGAGGCGTTCGGTACCGTAGGGAGGATCGTTGACGATGATGAGCGTCTTCATGGTGTTCCCTTGCTATCATTCAATGAATTGATAGAATAATGGATATAGATAACTTCACCTGTCAAGTGCACACTGTGCTGCCGACGCCCCTCGGAGAGACTCATGACCTCGCAACAGGACCTTCTCGATACGCTGGCCCAGGTCGCACGCGCCTTGGGTAATGGGCACCGCCTGGCGTTGCTGGAGCGCCTGGCCCAGGGTGACGCCGCAGTCGAAACCTTGGCCAACACCACCGATCTGACGATCGGCAATGCCTCCCAGCACCTGCAGCATCTGCGCCGGGCGGGGCTCGTCACGGCCCAGCGCTCCGGCAAGCAGATGATCTACCGCCTGACCGATGAGCGGATCGTCAACCTGCTGGGCCTGCTCAGGCAGGTGGCCGAGACCAACCTGGCCGAGATGGAGCGTCTGGTCAGTCGGCTGTTCGCGGAGGATGACGCCGATGGCGTTCTGGAGGCGGTCAGCCGGGACGAGTTGCTGGCAGGGCTTGCCAGCGGCGAGGTGACACTGCTGGATGTGCGCCCCGAGGAGGAGTACGAAGCTGGCCACCTGCCCGAGGCGATCAATATCCCACTGGAGCAGTTGGAAGACATGCTGGGCAAGCTGCCCAAGGACAGGGAGATCGTTGCCTACTGCCGTGGCCCCTATTGCGTCCTGTCGCACGAGGCCGTACAACGCCTGCGTCAACTCGGCTATCGAGTCCGACGCTTCGAGGAAGGGTATCCGGAGTGGAAAGCGGCGGGGCTGCCCATCGCATGACCCGAGGAAGGAGTGGGAACCGAAACGCAAGGCGAAGCGTCCCTGCCATGCCCGAGCGCTTGCCCAACGAGGGCGAGCGGACCATGCTCGAAGAGGTATCGCCATGTCGTGGGCAGGTTCACTTCTTGACCAACCACTGTCGCAGCCACGCGTCCCGTCTCGGGTCGCCACGGGGGCCAGCATGCGTTTCGACGAAGCCGCCAGCCGGCGGGAGTGGTTCGAGCGGCACCTGGCACCGCTGATGGACCGCCTCTACGGCACGGCGCTGCGGCTCACTCGCCACCCCGCCGACGCCGAGGATATCGTGGCAGAGACGGTGGCCAAGGCCTGGACGCAGCTCGATCGGCTGCGCGATCCCCAGCGCTTCGAAGGCTGGCTGTTCCATATCCTCACCAACACCTTCATCAGCGAATGGCGCAAGCGGCGCTGCCGCCCATCGGCTTGCTCGGGCGAGACCACCGAGCCCAGCGAACTCGATAGCGCCAGCTTCACGCTGTTCCAGCAGCTGCATCAGCCCTTCCTGCTGTGGTGGGGCAGTCTCGAGGAGCAGTTTTTCAACGGCCTGCTGCAGGAGGACCTGGAGCGGGCACTGGATGCCCTGCCCGATGCCTACCGGGTGACGATTGTACTGGTCGAGGTGCAGGGCTATACGTATGAAGAAGTCGCGAGCCTGCTCGGTGTCCCGCTCGGCACCGTACGCTCGCGCTTGAGCCGGGCGCGCTCCCAGTTGCAGAAGTCGCTGTGGGAGCAAGCCAGGGAGGCGGGCATGACGTTCGGCAAGGGAGACGGAGGAGCGCAGAGATGAGCCCGAAAGCCATGAGCTGCGAAGAAGTCATCGAGCGTCTCTTCGACTACCTCGACCGGGAGCTCGACCCGCGGCAGACGGCCGATATCGAATGGCACCTGAGTCGTTGCCGCGACTGTTTCACACGCGCCGAATTCGAACGACGACTACGGGCCAGGGTAGTGGCCACCGGTACGGCAAAGGCCCCGCCACGGCTGCACCAGCGCATTCGGACCTTGCTCGATCGCTTCGACGAGTCCGACACCACCCGCTGACCCGTGAGGAGAACGCCTCATGGTGGCTATCCTAGGTTACTCCCGCCCGCAGATCCTGGCTGCGGTACAGGAGATGTATACGGCGGTGGCGGACTCCCCGACGTCCCCCTTTCATTTTCCCGTCGGCAGCGAGGCCAGCCGGCGCCTCGGCTATCCGCCCGAGCGTCTGGCCGCGTTGCCTTCCGAGATACGCGATGCCTTTGCCGGCGTCGGTTATCCCTTTCGTGCAGAGGCCATCCGTCGCGGCGATCGAGTGCTCGACATCGGCGCCGGAGCAGGTGGCGATGCGCTGATCGCGCGCCAATTGGCTGGCCCACAAGGTCGGGTCATCGCCCTCGACTTGACCGCGGCCATGACGCGCCGGCTCCAGCAGGCCACCGAGCGCCACGGCATTGAGGGGCTCGCCGTGGTGCAGGGCTCCGCCGAACAGCTGCCGCTGCCCGATGCCAGCATCGACAGTATCACTAGCAACGGTGCCCTCAACCTGGTGCCGGACAAGCGCCGCGCCGTGAAGGAAATGTTTCGCGTGCTCAAGCCACACGGACGCGTACAGCTGGCCGATGTGGTGATCCATCGCCCGGTATCGGTCGACTGCCACGAGGACCCGCGCCTGTGGGTCGAGTGTGTGGTGGGTGCCACGGTGGAGGAGGAACTGCTGGCACTGTTCGAGGAAGCCGGTTTCGAAGACATCAGCGTGGTCGATAGCCATGACTACTTCGCCCTGAGTCCCAGCCCTCAAACCCGCGAAATCGCCGCCAGCTTCGGTGCTCACTCGGTCGAAATCGGCATGCGCCGCGGTGCGACGAGCCCCGCCTGGACCCAGCGTTGGCGTCGACGGCTCGATCCGCGACGCTGGCTAAGGCTGTGGTATCGCCGCGGCCTGTTCGGGATGCTGGCGCTCATATTGGCGCTACTGAGCTGCTACGGCACCTTGGCGCTGGTCGTCCTGCTGCCGCTGCTAGGCGTTCACCTGGCCCTCGACGAAGGACTCTGGGCCGGCGCCATTGCCACCCTGGCGCTGGTCACCCTGGCCAGCGTCGCCGCCGGCATACGTCGGCACCGTACTCCATGGCCCACTCTGGTGGGAGCTGTCGGTTCGCTGCTCATCCTCCATGCCCTGTTCATCGATTACTCCATGGCACAGGAGCTGAGCGGCTTCGTGCTGCTGGCCGCCGCCGTGGCGTGGGACCTCCGCCAGCGTCGGCGGCATGAAGCCAGTGTCCTGGGGTTGAAGGACAGCGAAGAAAAAAAGCGCGACCTGGGTCGCGCCTGAAAGTCGCCAGCGATTGGCGACGAGAGAGCATTCGTTTCAGCTGGCCAGGTCGAGCACCACTCGGCCTTCGATCTTGCCTTCGTGAAGACGCTGGAAGACATCATTGATATTTTCCAACCGGTCGGTGCTCACCGTGGCCTTGACCTTGCCCTCACCGGCGAAGTCGAGCGACTCCTGCAGGTCCTGGCGGGTGCCGACGATGGAACCACGCACGGTGATGCCGTTGAGCACGGTCTCGAAGATCGGTAACGGGAAATTGCCGGGCGGCAGGCCGTTGAGTGAAATGGTACCGCCGCGGCGCACCATGCCCTGGGCCTGCTCGAAGGCCTTGGGCGACACCGCCGTGACCAGCACGCCATGAGCGCCGCCGATGGTCCTCTTGAGATAGGCCACGGGATCGGTCTTGGCCGCGTTGACCGTAACGCTCGCCCCCAGCCGCTCGGCCAGCGCCAGCTTGGTGTCGTCAATGTCCACGGCGGCCACGTTGAGGCCCATGGCCTTGGCGTACTGCACCGCCATGTGGCCCAGGCCGCCAATGCCAGAAATGACCACCCACTGGCCTGGGCGGGTGTCGGTGACCTTGAGTCCCTTGTAGACGGTGACGCCGGCGCACAGCACCGGAGCGACTTCGACGAATCCGACATTATCCGGCAGATGGCCGGCGTAGTCGGCCACCGCCAGGGTGTAGTCGGCGAAGCCACCGTTGACCGAATAGCCAGTGTTCTGCTGCGACTCGCACAGGGTTTCCCAGCCGCCCAGGCAGTGCTCGCAGTGGCCGCAGGCGGAGTGCAGCCAGGGCACGCCGATACGGTCGCCCTCCTTGAGGTGCTTGACCCCGGCGCCGACGGCGGCGACGTGGCCCACGCCTTCGTGGCCGGGAATGAAGGGCGGATTGGGCTTGACCGGCCAGTCGCCGTGGGCGGCGTGCAGGTCGGTATGGCATACGCCGGAGGCAGCGATCTTGACCAGCACCTCGCCGGGGCCGGGACGCGGTACCTCAACCTCCTCGATGGCAAGCGGTTCGCCGAACTTGCGCACCACGGCGGCTCTCATCGTCTTGTCCATAGCCTTGCTCTCCTTATCTCTCCTGTCGTGTCGGACGGCAGTTGCCGAGCGACGGAATTAACGCAATCGCCAGGGCCTGGAGTGGTGGGCCACTCTCGAAAAAAGAGGAAGGACGCCGCCCGGTCGGGCGGCGTGATTCACGACATGCTGGCTCAGAAGAAGCCGAGCGGGTTGATGTCGTAACTGACCAGCAGGTTCTTGGTCTGCTGATAGTGCTCGAGCGCCACCTTATGGGTCTCGCGGCCGACGCCGGACTTCTTGTAGCCGCCGAAGGCGGCGTGAGCCGGATACTGGTGGTAGCAGTTGGTCCAGACGCGGCCGGCCTGGATGCCACGACCCATGCGGAAGGCGACGTTGATGTCGCGGCTCCACACCCCGGCGCCGAGGCCGAACTCGGTGTCGTTGGCGATGGCCAGCGCCTCGGCCTCGTCCTTGAAGGTGGTCACCGCCACCACCGGGCCGAAGATCTCCTCCTGGAACACACGCATCTTGTTGTTGCCCTTGAGCAGCGTCGGCTGGATGTAGTAGCCCTTGTCGTAGGCCGGATCGAAGCTCTCCTTGTCGCCGCCGGTGAGGAACTCGGCGCCCTCCTCGCGGGCGATGTCCATGTAGGACATGATCTTGTCGAACTGCTCCTGGGAGGCCTGGGCGCCGACCTGAACGTCGGTGTCCAGCGGATTACCGCGCTTGATCTTGCCCACCCGCTCCATGACCTTGGCCATGAAGGCGTCGTAGATGTCTTCCTGGATCAGCGCCCGCGACGGGCAGGTGCACACCTCGCCCTGGTTGAAGAACGCCAGCACCAGGCCCTCGGCGGCCTTCTCGATGAACTCCGGCTCGGCGTCCATGATGTCGGCGAAATAGATGTTGGGCGACTTGCCGCCCAGCTCCACGGTGGAGGGAATGATGTTGTCGGCGGCGCACTTGAGGATATGCGCACCCACCGGGGTGGAGCCGGTAAAGGCGATCTTGGCGATACGCTTGCTGGTGGCCAGGGCCTGGCCCGCCTCGGCGCCGTAGCCGTTGACCACGTTGACCACGCCCGGCGGCAACAGGTCGCCGACCAGCTTCATCAGCTCGAGCACCGAGGCCGGGGTCTGCTCGGCGGGCTTGAGCACCACGCAGTTGCCGGCAGCCAGCGCCGGTGCCAGCTTCCACACCGCCATCAGCAGCGGGAAGTTCCACGGGATGATCTGCCCCACCACGCCCAGCGGCTCGTGGAAGTGGTAGGAGACGGTGTTGGCGTCGATATCGGCCGCCGTGCCCTCCTGGGCGCGGATACAGCCGGCGAAGTAGCGGAAGTGGTCGATGGCCAGCGGCAGGTCGGCGTTGAGCGTCTCGCGCACCGCCTTGCCGTTGTCCCAGGTCTCGGCCACGGCCAGCATTTCCAGGTTCTGCTCGATGCGGTCGGCCATCTTGAGCAGGATGTTGCTGCGCTCGGTGGCTGAGGTCTTGCCCCAGGCGGGAGCGGCGGCGTGTGCGGCATCCAGCGCCTTCTCGATGTCTTCGGCGGTGGAGCGCGGGATCTGGCAGAACACTTCGCCGTTGACCGGGCTGACGTTGTCGAAATACTGGCCCTTCACCGGAGGCACGAACTCACCGCCGATGTAGTTGCCGTAGCGCTGTTCGAAGGTAATGACGGAACCGGACTGACCGGGATTGGCGTAGATCATGATGCATGCTCCTGGGTTGCGTTGTTGTTGCTCAGTGGTGGCTGAAGGCAGCGATGGCTGCAGCTTTCACGGGCCACCAATATGCTGTGTTCAAAATGGCTCCCCTTGCTTCTCTCGTCCGGCGCGCCAGAGATTGCCAAGTGGTGTTGGCCGGCCTCAGTTCGCAGTGTAGATAACCTTGAGGTGCGTACCTCATCCTCCCTTGGGGGCATTGGGGAGGGTCTTTGGTAGTAGGCTGCCGGGCCCGCTTCGGGCCCGGCAGACTGGGCCTACTGCGCGTACTCTCGCGGCAGCTTGAAGGTCCACAGCATGCCGCCCTGGTTGAAGTTCTTGATCACCTCGGCGACCTCGCCGCCCCACAGCGGCACCGCGCCGCCCCAGCCCGAGGCCACCGAGACGTACTGCTCGCCGTCCATCTCCCAGGTGATCGGCGTGCCGACCACGCCCGAGCCGGTGTTGAAGCCCCACAGCTCCTCGCCGGTGGTGGCATCGAATGCCTTCAGGTAACCCTCGGGCGTGCCAGTGAATACCAGGTTGCCGGCAGTGGTCATCACGCCGCCCCACAGCGGCGCACGATTCTCGTAGCGCCACACTTCCTCGCCGGTGCGCGGATCGACCGCCCGCAGCACGCCGATGAAGTCGTCGTTGATGGGCCGGATGGTGAAGCCGGCCCCCAGATAGGCCGCCCCCTTGCGGTAGGAGACCGGCTCGTTCCAGATGTCCATCATCCACTCGTTGGAGGGAATGTAGAAAAGGCCGGTATCCTGGCTGTAGGCCATGGGGTTCCAGTTCTTGGCCCCGAGGAAGGCCGGATACGCCTCCACCGCCTCGCCTCGCTCACCCTCGGCATCGGCCGGGTTGCCCGGACGCCCCGCGGGGTTGTAGATGGGGCGGCCGTTCTCGTCGAGACCCTCGGCCCAGCTGATCTTGTCGGCAAACGGGAAGCCGCGAATGAACTCGCCGCTCTCGCGGTTGAGCACGTAGAAGAAGCCGTTGCGATCCGCGGTGGCCGCGGCCTTGACCAGGCTGCCGTTCTCCTCGTAGTCGAAGGAGATCACCTCGTTGACACCGTCGTAGTCCCAGCCGTCGTTGGGCGTGGCCTGGAAGTGCCACTTGATGGTGCCGTCATCCGGATCGATGGCCAGCCGAGACGAGGTGTAGAGGTTGTCGCCGGGGCGCAGGTGCGAGTTCCACGGCCCCGGGTTGCCGGTACCGATCAATAGGCTGTGGGTGTCGGCATCGTAGAAGCCGCCCAGCCAGGGCGCACCGCCGCCCTGCTGCCACATGTCGCCCGGCCAGGTCTGCCCCGCCTCACCGCCGGTAATGCCGTTCTCGACCGCCTCGCCGTTCTCGAAGACGTAGCCCATGTGGCCCTCGATCACCGGCCGGGTCCACAGCTCGTCCCCGGTCTCGGCATCGAAGGCATAGACGGTACCCACCACGCCGAACTCGCCCCCGGCCACCCCAGTGATGATCTTGCCATCGATCACGATGGGTGCCGCCGAGATTGCATGGCCCGCCTGGTAGTCGGCCACGCGCTTGATCCACTGCACGTTGCCGGTTTCGCGGTCGAGGGCCACCAGGCGCGCATCCAGCGTGCCGAAATAGACCTTGTCGCCGTAGATGGCCGCACCGCGGTTGACCACGTCACAGCAGGGCATGATGCCATCGGGCAAACGCGCCTCGTACTGCCAGATCTCCTCGCCGGTATGCGCATCCACCGCCCACATACGCGAGTAGGAGCCGGTGATGTACATGACGCCATCCTTGACCAACGGCTGCGACTCCTGGCCGCGCTGCTTCTCGCCACCGAAGGAGAAGGCCCACACCGGCCTCAACTGATGGACGTTGTCGGTATTGAGGGTCGTCAGCGGGCTGTAGCGCTGGCCGTGCAGCCCCATGCCGTTGGTGACGACCTGATCGGTGGCCAGGTGATCGTTGAGCATGTCGTCGAAGGTGACGGCCTGGACCTGGGTGGAAATGGCGACGGCAAGGGTCGTCAGGGCAAAAGGCCTGGCCAGCTTGCCGAAGGGAATTGGCTGGATCATGACGCTCTCCGAAGGGGCAGTGAGTCAACGGTTGTTATTCGGGTTCCAGCGCCTTCGAACCGGCGCCTCGCCTCTCAATCTGTGCCATCGTTGACTGGCCGGCCATGGCCAACAGGGACGACACACCCTCCTCTCTTGGTCGTACTACCTAACGAAATCGAACACGAAAAAGTCCGCTTATAATGAAAAAAGCCACCCTCTTTCATTCAAGAAATGAAAGTAGAATGGCAAGCCATGCGCGACATGAAGTGGTAGAAATAAATCAGCGCTTCGTCAGCTCACCCTCCCTCGGAAATCAATGCGAGAGCCTCGCGTTCATAGCGCCCATAAAGATGACTGACGCTACGGATCAGCTCATGGCGAGCGACGGCAATCTCGTCGAATCGCTCGGGAATGGGCAGCGCCATGACTTCGCTTGCGGTCAGCCCCTGGCGGGCTGCCTCGCGCAGGGTGTCGTCCAGCCAGCCGAGGTAGTCATGCATCTGCTCGAAGGGAACCGTGCCTTCCACCACCGGGCCGTGGCCAGGCACCAGGTAGCGAAAATCGAGTGCTTCCAGCTCACGCAGCTCCTCGCGCCAGACGTCCAGCCCCGGGGTGTGCGGCGTGGTTGGCGCGCGCTGGTAGAACACCAGGTCAGCGGCCAGCAGTACGCCGGCCGTATGGTCGAGCAGCACCAGGTCGGCTCCGGAGTGGCCGCTCATGGCAATCAATTCGATATCGCGACCATCCAGCGTCATGCGGCCCGGCGTGATCCCTCGGGTGGGAAGCACGACCTCGGTACCGCGCATCCAGTCGCCCAAGGCTCGATAGAGATTGTCGGAGAAGTCGTCGCCCTGCTCGGCGAGGCGCTGAATGGTGCCCTCCAGGGCGTAGAGCGACTCCGGATCGAAGGCCTGGTTACCGAAGACATGGTCGGGGTGGTGATGCGAAAGAAATACGTGAGTGACAGGCAGGTCGGTCACCGTCCCGATCGTCTCACGCATCTGCTCGCCATAGCGTCGCGTGGGGCCGGTGTCGAAGACGATCACACCCGCGTCGGTCACGATGAAGGCGGTGTTGACGATATTGCCACCATTGTCGCGTGCAAAATCCTCGGTCACGCCTTCGAACAGCCACACCCCCTGGGCGATTTCCACTGGCTGAAGCGCATAACGGTAGTCGTCGGCCAAGGCGACGTGACAGCCAAGGGCCAAGCTGATGAGCAGCAAAATCAGGTAGCGCATGCTCAGCCTCCCAACCGGCTTTCGAAGACATTACCACCGTTGTCGCGCATCCATAGGGTGATGCCGTCCTCCTTCCCATCGTGCTCCAGGTCGAAGACGAACAGCGGGTTCTCGGAGGCCGATTCGGATAGCGACATGCTGGCGAGGCGTCCCTGATCGCTGGCGCCGCGCAGCTCCAGATGCTCGATGTGAAAGCGCGGAATATGGCTCACCATGCCGGAGTCCATCGGGTGCATCAGTTGCGCCTTCAGGCGGGCGCCGGCCAGACCGCCGGCCGGGCTGAACAGGGCGCCACGCAGTTGGCCGAAGCTGGCTGCCCAGTCGGGATTGCTGGCGGTGGCGCTGGGCGCGGTACAGCCGCCTCCGGCAGCCTCCACGTGAGCGCTGCCGACGTGCCAGCGGCCCTGTTCGTCGCGTACCGCAGCGCGCACGGTGGAGGCCTGCTGGATACGAAAGTTGAGCGCGACGGTGCGCACCTCGGCCGCCTCGGGTCGCAGGGTGAAGAGATGCGGCACCGGGTTGAGATCGATCCAGGTAACGACCTCCGCCACCTCATGTTCGAAGGCCGAGAGATCCACGGTCAGCGGCACCTGGGTCGCATCCTCGGCGAAGTGCGGCACCTTGAGCACGACCCGGTCGCTGTGGCGGATGTCGGCGGCCTCGCCCAGGTAGCGCGCCAGGTTGTAATGCCACATCGGCGAGCGGTAGGGATCCTCGGGCGGCTCAGCCAGCGCCGCTCCGACGAGCAGCCAATACAAGACAGTCAACTGGCTCAGCGCGACCAGCCAGCCGCACCAACGCCTCCTGTCGCGGTAAGTCGGTCGCATGGCCGTCACTCCGCCGGGCCGAGGATCTCGGCATAGAAGTCGGGAGTGCGATAGACGAGGCCATGGGCCTGGAAGACGTCGTTCAGGCTACCGTCGCGTACCGCCCGGTCGACGATCGCCTCGATGGCGTAGCCCAGTTGGCGGTGGCTGTCGCGCACCGCCATGCCGATATCCCACTGCTGGCGGGAGATACCCGGAAAGAGCGTATCGGCAAGGCGAAAGTCGCGCTCGGGGAACTGTGCCACGAAGTGCTCGAGCTCGCCGCGCATGGCCATTATCCCGGCCACCTCTCCTCGCTCCATGGCGGCGAAAGCGTCACCGACGTCGCGATAGTGGCGTACGTTGTCGCGCAGCTGACCGGCCATTGTGGCCGTTAGGTAGGTCGCCGGCAGGGTGTCGTATTCGGCGCCGATACGCGCTTGGCGAAAGCTGCCCAGGGTGGGCGCTTGTGTCAGTTGTCCAGCGTCGTAGGCGATGGCCCACTGCTCCTGCTGGTAGGGGCCGAACATCACCACGCTCTTGTTGATGTACTCGCCGGTGGAGTCGCGCATGTAGGAGAAGTTGCGGTCGTAAGGTACGCGCAGCATGACGTCGGCCACCTGGGTCGGGCGCAGATAGTGGCCGCGTGAAACGTTGTTGCCGAGATCCCGCCCCAGGCTCTCGCCCGGTGTGATCCAGAACGGCCGGAATTCCACGCCCAGCCCATCGGCAATGGCACGGCCGATCTCGGCATCGATGCCGCGCGCCTCGCCATGTTCGTCGCGATAGGAGTAGGGGGGAAAGTTCTCGTACAGCCCCACATTGAGATGTCCCGATGCCACCACCTCATCGAGATCGCGCAGCGCCGGGCGACGCAACAGCTCGGCACTCGACTCGCCGCCCGCCACCTCGACGGCGGCAACGCGCAGCGCCACCGTCGAGAGTTCCGTGCCCCAGGCCGGCGTCAGGCACAGCAGCGTTAGCGCAAAGACAAAACCCTTCCACATATGCACTTCCTCCCGACGCGGCTTCCTGGTGTGATTTCCCTCAGGAAACGCTGAACAAATCCTCAGGGTGACACCGATTCGATATAGGTCTTGATCGCCCAGATGGCCGTCTGGTCGAGGTTCGCCTTGAATGAGGGCATGCCCCGCTCGGTGCCGTTGAGCACGCGCTGGATGAAGTACTCGTCGTCCCATTCCTCGAGCTCGCGCAGGTCCGGGGTCAAACCACCCGACTTGGCCTGGATGCCGTGGCAGACGGCGCAGTTGCCGGCATAGCCGCGCTCGCCCACGGCGACGGCCGTGTCATGCTCCTCTGCGTGCTGATTGCCTGGCCGGAACGGGTTCTCCATCAGGGGCGCCTCGCCCAGGTCGGGCAGCCCCTGGGTGTCGACCTCCTGCGGCGTGACATCTCCATGCCCCAGGGCAACGCTGGCGGCACCCAGCGACAGGCCGAGAAGCGAAGCGACGGCGGTGCGTCGGACGAAAGCGGTCAGGGAGACGGCTGGGGTAGTCGTGGGGTTCATGGGGGCACCTGCTTATTGACGTTGTCGTGACGATTCACCCTGGGCTGCCGCGATGCGCTTGGACCACGGCAGGTTGAATCGAGTCTAGGTAGCGCACCGGCGCCACCGCATCGCCACTTTCCGGCTCTTCGCCGTCCTTCCTTGGTAGTAGTTCGCTCTGACCACAGTGCTCCCGTCTTACGCCCTTGGGAGGAGCGCAAGGGCTCCATGGTGTCATGGGCCGGCTCGGGACGAAGTGCTGAACTGCTCCATACCCCCGCGCAGATATGCACCACGACAACAAGGAAAACGACATGCCTTACGCACCCTCCGCCTCGCCGGCCACACGCTCCACACGCCGTTATGTCAGCGCGCTACTCGCCGCGGCGCTCGGTTTCTCATCCTCCCTGGCCTTGGCCGCCGGGGACCTGGCCAACCGACCAGAGCGCCTGGAGCGTCTGGTGATCGGCACCGGCGAGAGCATGCTCGGCGTCTCGGTGCGCGAGCATCAACTGGAAACCGGCCAGTCCTACCGCCTGGTGATCGAGGCCACCGGCATGCAGGAGTGCGCCTGGGTCGCCCCCGGCTTCTTCAAGAATGCCTGGCTGCGCAAGGTCGAGGTGGGCAATGTCGAGATCAAGGCACCCACCCTGACCGAGCTGGAATTCGAACGGGAGGGCGAGGCAGAGCTGTTCTTCGTCCCCATCCGCCCCGGCACCTACGAGTGGGCCTGCGCCGGCCTGGAAGAGCGCGGCGTGAGCGGCACCTTCGTCGTGCAGTGACGAACGCGAGCCTCGCGACAAGGAGCCCATCATGCAGACCCCGACAATCATGCAGCGTGCGGCCTCGGCCCTGCTGCTGAGTGGAGCGCTGCTCGCTCCCCTGGCCCAGGCCGACGAACTGGAGGTGCGGCTCGGCTACCTGCAGTGGCAGCCCGACCGCGGTCCGGCCCTGGCCCGGTTGACGCCCGAGCCCGAGGACGCCGGCCTGCAGGGCGCCCGCCTGGCGGTCGGCGACAACCTGAGCACCGGCCGTTTCCTCGGCCAGCACTACCAGTTGGAGAGCGCCATGCTCGACAGCGAGGAAGCGCTGCTGGAAGCCCTCACCGCCATGCTCGACGACGGCATCGAGCTGGTCGTGCTGAATACCCCGGCAGCGACCCTGCGCCAGGCAGCCGAGATCAGCAGCGACCGCGCCCTGCTGTTCAATGCCGGTGCGCGCGACGTCGCGCTGCGGCTCGACGACTGCTCGCCCTACCTGCTGCATACCGCCCCCAGTCACGCCATGCTGACCGACGCCCTGGCCCAGTGGCTCAACCTGCGCCGCTGGCGCTCGGTATTCCTGATCCACGGCCAGAGCGACGACGACCGCGCCTGGGCCGACGCCTTCCGTCGCTCCGCCGGAAAGTTCGGCCTGAACGTGGTGGCCGACAAGGCCTGGACCTTCGAGGCCGACATGCGCCGCAACGCCTCCTCCGAGCTGCCGCTGTTCACCCAGGGACCCGACTATGACGTGGTGGTGGTGGCCGACGAGCGCAACGACTTCGGCGATTTCGTGCCCTTCAACACCTGGCTGCCAAGGCCAGTGGTAGGCACCCAGGGCATGGGGCCCGATGCCTGGCATCCTGCCATCGAGGCCTGGGGGGCGGCGCAATTGCAGAGCCGCTTCGCCAGGCAGGCCGAGCGCCCCATGACCGGCACCGACTACGCCGCCTGGGCGGCGATCCGCGCCGTGGGCGAGGCGGTGACGCGCACCGAGAGCGACGACATGGAAACCCTGCGCGCCTACCTGCTCGACGACGACTTCGAGCTGGCCGCGTTCAAGGGCCGGCCGCTCAGCTTCCGCGATTGGAATGGCCAGCTACGCCAGCCGGTGCCCCTTGCCCACCCCAACGGCCTGGTGGCCATGGCGCCCTTCGAAGGCTTTCTCCACCAGCGTACCGAACTGGACACCCTGGGCTACGACCGTCCGGAAAGCCGTTGTCGCCTGCGCGACTGACGCCTTGCCCCGCCGATCTCCTTTCCCGCCAACCGACAGGAGCAGAACAATGAAACTCCCCCTCCGTCTCGCCGTCGCTGCCTTGATGCTCGGTCTCACCACGCCGCTGTGGGCCGCCAGCCTGGCCTACGTTTCCAACGAGCGCGACCACACCATCTCGGTGATCGACATGGCCTCGCTGGAAGTCATCGACACCTTCCCCGTCGGCCAGCGCCCTCGCGGTATCCTGCTCTCCCCCGACGAGCGTCTTCTCTACATCTGTGCCAGCGACGACGACGCCGTCCAGGTGGTCGACCTCGCCACGCGCAAGGTGATCGACACCCTGCCCTCCGGCGAGGACCCGGAGCAGTTCGCCCTGCACCCCGATGGCCGTCACCTCTATATCGCCAACGAGGACGATGCCCTGGTCACCGTGCTGGACGTGGAGACCAAGCGCGTGCTGGCCCAGATCGAAGTGGGTATCGAGCCCGAAGGCATGGGGATCAGCCATGACGGACGCTGGGCGGTGAACACCAGCGAGACCTCCAACATGCTGCACTGGATCAATACCGAGACCCTGGAGATCGAGAAGAACATCGTGATCGGCGCCCGCCCGCGCCACGTGGAGTTCACCCGTGACGACGCCCTGCTTTGGGCCTCGGCGGAGATCGGCGGCACGGTGCACATCATCGACGTCGAGAGCCACGAGGAGATTCATACCATCGACTTTCGCATTCCGGGCGTGAACCAGGACCGCGTCCAGCCGGTGGGCATTCAGCTCACCTCCGATGGGCGCTATGCCTTCGTCGCCCTGGGCCCGGCCAATCACGTGGCGGTGGTGGACGCCCAGACCTTCGAGGTACTCGACTATCTGCTGGTGGGCGCGCGGGTGTGGCAGGTGGCGCTGAGCCCCGACGAGAAGACCCTGCTCACCACCAACGGCGTCAGCGGCGACGTCTCGGTGATCGACGTCGACAAGCTGGAAGTGGTCAAGAGCATCGACGTGGGCCGCTTCCCATGGGGCGTCAAGATTACCTCAGGGCACGAGTCATGAACGTGGAAGCTCGGGACATCGGCTACCGCTATCGGCGTCATCCGGTCCTGCAGGAGGTCAGCTTCACGCTGGCCTCCGGCCGTTTCCATGCCCTGCTGGGGCCCAACGGTGCCGGCAAGTCGACCCTGTTCGGCCTGATGACACGGCTGCTGGCCTTGCAGCAAGGCGACCTGCTGCTGGGTGGTCGCTCACTCAAGCGGCAGCCCGCCGCGGTGATGCGTTACCTGGGCGTGGTCTTCCAGCACAACGCCCTGGACCTGGACCTGAGCGTGACGCAGAACCTCAGGTACCACGCGGCGCTGCACGGCCTGTCGCCCCGCCAGGCGCGCCAGCGCTGCGACGAGGAGCTGGAGCGCCAGCAGCTCGTCGAGCACTCCCGCACGCCGGTACGCCGGCTCAACGGCGGCCACCGCCGGCGGGTGGAGATCGCCCGGGCGCTGCTGCATCGCCCCGCCCTGCTACTGCTCGACGAGCCCACCGCCGGCCTCGACCTCGACAGCCGCGCAGCGCTCAACGCCCATGTTCGTGAGCTATGCCGCGAGCGCGGGCTCACCGTGCTGTGGGCCACCCACCTGATTGAAGAGGTCGCACCGCAGGACCAGGTCATGGTGCTCCACCGCGGCCGGTTGCTGGCCGCCGAGTCGGGCGAGGCGCTCTGCCGTCACCACGGCGGCGCCAGCCTGACGGAGACCTTCAACACCCTGACCCGGGAGGCCGTGGCATGAACCCGCGCGACTACTGGTACTGCTTCATCGGCGTGCAGCAGCGCGAATGGCTGCGTTTCTGGCAGCAGCGCACCCGCTTCGCCAGCGCCCTCGTGCGACCCTTGCTCTGGCTGGTGGTGTTCGCCGCCGGCTTTCGCATGGCGCTGGGGGTGTCGATCAACCCGCCCTACGTCACCTACACCACCTACGAGACCTATATCGTCCCCGGCCTGTGCGGCATGATCATCCTGTTCAACTCCATGCAGGGAGCGCTCTCGATGGTCTACGACCGCGAGCTGGGCTCCATGCGGGTGCTGCTCACCAGCCCGCTGCCGCGCCCCTTCCTGCTGTTGACCAAGCTTTTGGCCATGGGCAGCGTCTCGCTGGTACAGGTCTACGCGTTCCTGCTGATCGCCCGCTGGGGGGTGGGCGTGCGCCCGCCGCTGGAGGGTTACCTGGCGGTGCTGCCTGCCCTGTTGCTGGCGTCATTGATGCTCGGCGCCCTGGGCCTGCTGATCGCCACCTGGGTCAAGCAGCTGGAGAACTTCGCCGGGGTCATGAACTTCGTCATCTTCCCCATGTTCTTCCTTTCCTCGGCGCTCTACCCACTATGGCGGATGCAAGAGGCGAGCCCTTGGATCTATCGGCTGTGCCAGCTCAACCCCTTCACCCACGCCGTCGAAACCCTGCGCTTTGCGCTCTATCTGCAGTGGAACGGCGAGGCAATCGCCATCACCCTGGCCACGACCCTGGTGCTCGCGGCGCTGGCGATCGGCGGCTTCCGCCCGCAGCGCACCAGCCTGCTGGGAACGCGCCCCGCCTAGGCGGGGCTCGCTGCCTCCCGTCCCAACGCCTCCAGACGCCGGGCGAGACCGGCGAAGCAGGCCGAGGTGGAGTCGAGCGCGCCATCGAATTGCAGGCAGGCGGGTCGCCCCGCCAGGTACCAGATGCGGTTGGCCAGCGCCTCTGCGTCGCGTACCTCGTGGGTCACGCAGATCATGGCCATGTCGGGAAACTGCTTCAGCAGCTCGCGGATCAGCCCTTGGAGTTCGACGGCGCGCTGCGGGTCGAGGGAGGCGAACGGCTCGTCGAGCAGCAGCAGGTCGGGGCGCACGGCCAGGCAGCGCGCCAGGGCGGCACGGCGGGCCATGCCCAGCGAGAGCTGGTCGGGATAGAGATCGGCGGCGTCCGCCAGCCCGACCCTCGCCAGCAGCGGGGCCACCTGATCGCGGCTCACCCCGACCAGGCGCAGGTTGTCGCGCAGCGTACGCCAGGGCAGCAGGCGGTGCTCCTGGAACAGGTAGCCGACACGCAGCGCCGGCCGCGGCTGCCCCGGCTCCAGGCCGGCGAGTCGGTTGAGCAGGGTGGTCTTGCCGGTGCCGGAGGGGCCCAGCAGGCAGATGTGATCGCCCCGCGCCACCTGCAGCGTCATCGGCGCCAGGATGGGATGGCCGGCGGGTACACTGAACTCAGGCATGCTGGGCTTAGACATGTTGGACTCCCGCGCGACGCCAGCGCGAAGCATGCCGCTCCAAGGGCTGCAGGATGGCGAGTTCGATCAACTGCACGATGGCGATGAAGGCCAGGCTGTAGGCCAGCAGCCCCGCCACGTCGAAGACCTGAAACGCCAGGTGCAGCTGGAAGCCGACGCCGTCGGAGCGCCCCAGCAGCTCGACCACCAGCACGATCTTCCAGATCAGCGCCAGCCCGCCGCGGGTCGCCGCCATCAGGTAGGGAAACAGCTGCGGCAGCCATACGTGCAACAGCCGCTTGAGCGAGGAGAAATCATAGACCCGGGCCATCTGTTCCAGGCGTGGGTCGAGGCTTCGCGCGCCCTCGCGCAGGGTAACGGCCACATTGGGCACCTTGTTGATCACCACCGCCAGGATCGCCGCGACCTCCACCAGGCCGAACCAGACATAGAGCAGGATGATCAGCACCAGCGCCGGCAGGTTGAGCAACAGCACCAGCAGCGGGTCGAGCAGCGCGTTGACCAACGCCAGTCGCCCCATGGCGATGCCGATCATCGTCCCCAGCGCCATGGCCAGCGCGAAGCTGATCAGCACCCGCTGCAGGGTGATCGCCAGGTGACGCTGCAATTCACCACTGGCGGCCTCCTGCTGCAGGGTATGCAGCACCGCCGGCGGTGAAGGCAGCAGCGAGGAGTCGAGCTGCCAGGCCAGCCACCACCACAGCGCCATCAGCAGCGGCAGCACCACCCAGCAGGCCAGCGGCGAGGATTTCACGGTGTCTCTCCCCCGCTCATGACGAACAGCCCCGCGGGCATGACCGCCTCCGGCGCGGTGCCGGCCAGTACCAGCAATCGCTGCAGTGCGCGCACGCGCTCCTCGTCCAGCGGTTCGGGGATGCCCTGCACGTAGCCTTGGCGCAGCGCTTCGAAGTGGGCATCGTCGCCGACCCGCATCAGCGGGCGCAGCGCTTTCCAATGATCCGGCTCGTCGCGCAGTTCCCGCTTGGCCTGTGCCACGGCAGTGGCGAAGCGCGCAAGCAGTGTCTCGTGGTCGCGCGCCCAGGTCTCGGGGAAGACATAACCGAGGATCGGCAGCCCCACTGGCATGTCGAGGTCCGCCAGCAGCGTCGCCATGGGCAGCGCCACCTCCGCCTCGCCAGCGGCGGTGAGCTCGGCGGCAAAGTGCCAGAAGGTCACCAGTACGTCGAGCTGGCCGCGCTTGAAAGCCTGGCTGAGCAGCGGCGGCGCGCCGAACTGCACCTCGGCCTCGCGCTCGAGTGCGAGGCCCCGGGCCTGTGCCGCCCGAGTCATCAGCACCCAGCTCTTGCTGTCGGGGCCGCCCGCCACGCCGATGCGCTTGCCGCGCAGGTCTTCGAGGTCGCGAATGGCTGCCCCGGAGGTGCCAGCACGTCGCCCATTTGGGAGGAATATGGCAGGTAACGGTAGGACTGCCCGGCGGCATGGCGCGCCTGGGCCCAGGTCAGGTCGACCACGGCGCCATGCACGTCGCCGCTGGAAACGGCAATGCGCGAGGCCGGCAGGTTGGCGACCAGGCGCACGTCGAGATCAAAGCCCGCCGCCTCGTCGAGACCGTGGCGCTCGAGATGGTCGAGCTCCCAGTGCGCGGTGCCGAACTGCAGCACGCTGAGCCGCAGCGTCGGCAGCGTCGGCAGCTCGGCACGCAGGGAATCGGCAGCCCCCAGCAGCAGCACGAAGAGCGCGAGGCGCAGCAGCGGGAGCGTTGGCAGGGTGCGTAGGCTCATGTCGTCAGCCTAGGCGCCCCTGGATCGCGGCAGAATAGTACTTTCGTGCTTCACGCTTCGCTACAAAGGTGCAATTCCGGACCACGCCAAAAGGCGGTCCCATAGCGACATGAGGCCACGGAATTTCTGCGCATGAGGATCGCACCACGCCATCTGCTCGTCATGTTCCTGGCGGCTCTCGGCTCGGCCGCCGTCGCAGCGCCACCGGGCGATGCGCTGCTGTTCTCGGAACGCGGTTATCGCATCGACCGCTACCGCAGCCCGACGCCCGAGGCGGCGCCCGGGGCCGTCACGGTGGATACCGAGGAGGTACGCGCCCTGCTGGGCGCGACGCCACCGGCGCTGGCGATCGATGTGATCAATCTCACCTTCCGTGACGGCCGCTTCCTGCAGACCGAACCGCACCGTTCGATACCGGGGGCGCTGTGGCTGCCCAATACCGGGCTCGGCCAGCTCGACGACGACTGGTACTACAGCCGGCACGACTGGGTGGGCTATTTGCTCGATACGGTCACAAGCGCCAGCGGCGGCGATACGAGCCATCCCGTCGTGGTGCTCTGCCGCTCCGACTGCTGGCTCTCGTGGAACGTCGTCAAGCGCCTGGCCGAGGCGGGGTTTCAACGACTTTACTGGTATCGTAATGGGATCGACAGCTGGGAAGCCGCCGGCCTGCCGCTGGAGGTCGTCACCCCTCGCCCACCGCCTTTTGCCGCTTATCATTTCGAGCCCGCCGAGGCTCTGCCACGAGGACAATAACAAGATGGAAGAGCACGCCCCCACCTATCGAATCCTGATCGCCGACGACCATCCGCTGTTCCGCGATGCCATTTCGCGCGTGGTCGGCGACGGCTTTCCCGGCAGCGAGCTGCTGGAGACGGAAAACCTCGAGGCGACGCTGGCCGTGACCGTCGACGAAGAGGACCTCGACCTGATCCTGCTCGATCTCAACATGCCCGGCATGAGCGGCCTGACCGGACTGATCCAGCTGCGCAACGAGGCCCCTACCATTCCGGTGGCGATCATCTCCGCCGAGGAGGACAAGAACGTGATGCTGCAGGCGGTCTCCTGCGGCGCGGTAGGCTTTCTCACCAAGTCCTCGCCCAAGGAGCAGCTGATCAAGGCCATCGCCCAGATACTCGAGGGCAACATCTACCTGCCCTCCGAGATCATGCGCGCCGGCAGCACCCGCCCCCAGGAGCCCAGCGAGCGCACCATCACCGCGGAACAGCTCGAGACACTGACCCGCAAGCAGTTGCAGGTGCTCGAGCACATGACCCGCGGGGAGTCCAACAAGATGATCGCCTACAACCTCAACATCGCCGAGACCACGGTGAAGGCCCATGTCTCGGCGATCCTGCGCAAGCTGGGTGTCAGCAACCGGGTACAGGCGATTCTCTCGGCCAGCGATATCGACTTCAGCCGCTACCTGCGCAAGCCCTGAGCGGCTTCGGCGTCGGCTTCCAGCGGCGCATCGGCCAGCAGCTGCTGCAGCGTGGTCCTCAGCCGCAGCGGCTTGACCGGCTTGTTGAGCAGCTGGAAGCCCAGCTCGCGAACCCGTTGGCGCAGTTCGCGGCTGTGGTCGGCGGTGATCACCAGCACCGGCAGCGGCGTTTCACGCTGGGCGTTGATGCGCTCCGCCAGCACCACGCCGCTGCGCTCATGGTCCAGGTGGTAATCGACGATCAGCGCGTCGGTGTCGTCGCGGGCCAGGCTGACCCGTTCTGCCAGGCGCTCCTCGCTCTCGGCCACCACCACCCGGCAGCCCCAGCGCTCGAGCAGGTGGCGCATGGCCAGGCAGATGGCGGGATCGTTGTCGACCACCCACAGGCGCCGGCCGGCGAGTTCGCGGCCGGCACCGCAGGAAACGGCCGCCCGGGGCTCGCCGGCCTGGAGCCGTTCGGCATAGGGCAGCGTAATGCCGAACAGCGTGCCCCGTCCGACCTGCGAGCGCACCCGCACCGGCTGGCGCAGCATGCGCGAGATCTTGTCGACGATGGAGAGGCCGAGGCCCAGGCCGCGATCGCGGGCGTGGACCGCCGCCGGCAGGCGTCGGAACTCCTGAAAAATGAGTTCACGCTCCTCCTCGGCGATACCGCAGCCGGTATCCAGCACCTGGATCTCGAGCCCCTCGCGACGGCGCCGACAGCCGAGCAGCAGGCGCCCGCTGGGGGTGTAGCGCACGGCGTTGCTCAGCAGGTTGCGCATTACCCGGGCGAGCAGCGAGGCATCGCTGCTGACCAGCGCCGACGAGGCCACATAGTGAAATTCCAGCCCTTCGCTGGCAGCCACCTGGCGATATTCGCGCGCCAGGCCATCGAGCAGGTCGCGGATGGCGAAGGGGGCGATCTCGGGCGTGACCACCCCCGCGTCCAGCTTGGAGATGTCCACCAGGGTACCGAGCAAGGTCTCCACGTCCTTCAGTGAGTGCCCCACCTGCTGGATCAATTCCAGGTTGGCGGCCGACATCTCCTGCTCCACCAACGCGCCGACGAACAGCCGCGCCGCATTGAGCGGCTGCAGCAGGTCGTGGCTCACCGCCGCCAGAAACTTGGTCTTGGAGAGATTGGCCGCCTCGGCCTCGGTCTTGGCCTCGCGCAGCTGGCATTCGGCGGCCAGGCGCTCCTCGATCTCCTCGCGCAGTTGGGCATTGACCCGGGTCAGCTCCACAGTGCGCTCACGGACTCGCTGCTCGAGGTTCTGGTAGGCGTGATGCAGCGCCTCGGAGGTGCGCCGCTGCTCGGTGATGTCGCGAATGAGCACGAAGAAACCGATCACGCTGCCGTCGTTGTCGCGATGCGGCACGTAGGCGCGCAGCAACACGCGGTGCTCGCCACCGGCATTCTGCTCGGGCAGCTCGAAGCTGATGCGCTCCCCGCCAGCACCCGCTTCAGATAGGGCATCAGGCGTGCGCAATGCTCCGCCGAGTGCAGGTCGCTGAGCGAGGAGCCCAGCAGCAGGTCGTGGGGCCAGCCGTACCACTCCTCGTAGACCCGGTTGGTGAACACGTAGCGCAGCTCGCGATCCAGGTAGGCGATCATCGCCGGCACCTGGTCGGTGATGGTGCGGATCCAGCGCTCCCGTTCGGCCAGCACCTCGGCCTGGCGAATGCGCTCGGTGATGTCGGTATAGGTGAGCACCTGACCGCCGCCCGGCATGGGATGACCGCGCACCTCGACCACGCGGCCATCGCTGAGGCGACGCTCGCAGGCCGGCAGCACGGCCTGGGCATCGGCGGGATCGACCAGCTCGCTCGCCGCCCCCAGCTCGGCCAATGCCACCGGCAGCGCCAGACCCTCGAGCCCGGTGAGCTGCGAGAAGCGCTGGTTGTGCATCTCCAGTTGGCCGTGGCGCGTGATCACCGCCACGCCCTGGGAGAGGCTGTCCAGGGTGGCCTGCAGCAGGCGCGACTTCTGGGCCAGGGCGTGTTCGCGCTGGGCATGCTCGTAGCGCTTGAGTTCGGTGATGTCGACGTAGAGGAACACCCGCCCGCCGCCGCGTATCGGCCGCTGGTTGACCTGCACCCAGCGCCCGTCGTGAAGCTGGTAGACGGTGCGCCCCTGGCGCTGCTTGAGCTGCTCGCTGACCACCAGCCCCGAGCTGAGCGCCAGCCGGCGCAGCTCCTCTAGCGTCATGCCGGCCCGCACCTCGATGCCGGCCGGGCGCCAGAACTCAGCGAAGCGGCTGTTGTAGCGCTGGATGCGCTGCTCGGCATCGAACAGTACGAAGGCATCGGTAATGCTTTCGATGGCATCGACCAGATACTGGTTGGCCTGCTCGGCACGCTCGCGTGCCTCGCCCAGCAGACGGTTGCTGGCGCGCAGCTCGTGCAGGGTCTGGTTGAGCGCACGGGTGCGTTCGCGCACCTGCTCGGCGAGCAACGCGGCATGCTCGAAGGCGGCATAGGGTGCGGTGCGCGGCAGGTTGCTCGATTCGACGCGCTCGATCAGCGCCGCGTTGATGCGCTGGAGCTTGGCGACCTGGCGCTCCAGCTCGCGTTCGCGCTCAGTGGCCACGGCGGGCCTGCCCGATGAACACGCCGCTGAAGGTCTGGTTGAGGTGCAGACCGCTGCAGTGTTCGCCGTAGGTGTTGAAACCGAGGATGCGCTCGCGCCGGTAGAACGCCTTGGCGGCCGCTTGCAGCCCGTCCTGCTCGAGTTCGAGGCGGCGCAGGAAGCAGTCGCAGCCGATGATGCACTCGGCGGGCCCCAGGCGTTCGGCGATAGTATCGATCTCGCGTCCGAGATCCGCCAGCAGGTCGCTGCTCTGCATGGCGGTGAGTACGATGCCGGTCTCCACCGCACAGTAGAAGCTCAGGCTGAGGTCGGGATTGACGCCCTGGATGGCGCGTACGTAGGTCTTGTCGTGGAGCCTGACCGCCAGCGGATGGCGGGCGAACAGCTCGGGGCTGAGCGCCTCCACCGGGCAGCCCACCAAGCGCGCATACTCCAATGCGGCGGGCTCGGCATTGAGTTCCAGCACCCGGCGACGCTCGCGATCGGCGGCGGTGACGACCAGCTTCTCGCCGCGCGGGCGCAGGTGATGGGTCGAGAGCACCTCGAAATCCAGCTCGGTGTTGACCATCAGCACCACGGCGGCGCGATCATGGAAGGCCCCTTCGCCGTAGACGTGGGTACCGGTCAGGCGGTTGTCATCACCGGCGCTGCCACCGAAGTGGGGGATGCCGGCCAATACCGAGGTCAGGGTCAGCAGCACCAGCTCCTCGCAGGCCGAGAGGCCGTCGAGCAGGGTCATGGCGAAGGTGTGGCCCTTGAGCGGCGCCACCCCCGAACGGGTGCAATGTTCCATCAACTGGTCGGTGATGCGCTGGGCGTCGAGCAGGGTGAAGCGGTCCAGCTCGCGGATCAGCCGGTAGTCGAGGGCAAAGGCACGGCGATCGAAGCCTACCGCCACGATGGAGCCGCGCGAGTAGCCCTCGACGCCCAGCTCACCCGCCGTGGTGCAGCCGCACAGCTTGACGCCCCCCAGGTGGGCCTCCAGCGCCGCCGCCAGGGCCGGCAGATCGTATTCGGCGGAACAGAAGAACAGCACGCCTTCCAGGTAGGGGTTGAGCAACTGGCTGGCCAGGTACTGGGCGGCCTGCTCGGGATCGCTGGCGGAGGTCTGCGCCACCCACAGCGGTCCATCCAGTGCGACTGCGCCACTCTCCTGCGGCACCGCTAGCGGCAATTGCATGTCAGGCCTCTCGCAATCCAGATACTCGCTTTCAGTCTATGCCTTGATGCAGGGCAGCAACATAGCACTTGAGTGTCGAAGCCCAGATCAGGAGATAGGACCAAGGTCGTAGACCTCTCAGCGCGACTCGCGACCGAGCAGCTGGCTCAATACGGCGCGCAGCTTGCCCGGCCGCACCGGCTTGTGCAACAGCGGGAGGTCGAGCCCGGCCAGGCTTCGCCGCCACTCCTCGGAGCGGTCCGCGGTGATCACTACCGCCGGCAGCGTTGGCTGTCGCCAGTGTCGGCGCAGTTTCTCCACCAAGCGATCGCCCGTTTCTCCTGCATCCAAGTGCAGGTCCACCAGCAGTACGTCGGGCGCGGCGAGCCCCTGGGCCAGCGCCTCGTCAAGATCGTGGGCGGTATGGCACTCCATGCCCCACTGCTCGAGCAGCGCCTGCATGCCCAGCAGGATACGACTGTCGTTGTCCACCACCAGCATGCGCCGGCCCTGCAACGGACTCTCGGGCAACGCCGTCACGCTCGCTGCCTCCAGGGCGGGAGAAGGCTGGCCGATCGGCACCCGCACGGCAAAACGCGAACCGCGGCCCGGCCTGGACGTCACTTCTATCGCCATGTCCAGGCGCTGGCAGATCCGCTCGACGATTGCCAGGCCCAGCCCCACGCCCTGGCGATTGCGAGCCCGTTCGGCATTGAGCTGGTGGTACTCCTCGAAGATCGCCTGGAGCTGATCGGCGGGAATGCCAGGACCGCTGTCGTGCACCTCGATGGAGACGGCGTCGCCCCTGCGCCGCACGCCAGCAACACGCTGCCCGACTCGGTGTAGCGACAGGCATTGGAAAGCAGATTACGCAGCACCCGGCCGAGCAGCCGAAAGTCGCTGTCGACGCATAGCGAACTCTCCACGCAGCGAAAGCGCAGCGCCTTGCGCTGGGCGCGCGGGGCATATTCGGCCACCAGCCCGCACAGCATGCGCGAAAGCGAGAAACACTCGCGCTGTGGCTGGATACGTTCCTGATCGAGCCGGGCAATGTCCAACAGGTCGGTCAGCAGCTCCTCGGCACCCTCCAGGGAGAGATGGATGGTGTCGACCAGCCGGCTGGTGTCGGCATCGAACTTGCGCTCGCGCAGGGTGGAGACCAGCAGGCGGGCGGCGTTTAGCGGCTGCAACAGGTCGTGGCTGGCCGCCGCCAGGTAGCGATCCTTGCTGCGGTTGGCCTCCTGGGCCAGATCGCGCGCCGCACGCAGTTGCTCCTCGATCAAGCGACGTTCGGCCACCTCCCCGGCCAGGTCGGCATTGAGCTGTTCCAGGCGCTGGGTACGCTCGCGCACCCTGGCCTCGAGTCGGGCATTGAGCGCCAGCAGTTCCTGTCGCGCGCGCTCGCGCTCGGTGATGTCGGCAACGAAACCCTCGACCAGGATCTCCTCGCCCTGATCCGGCTTGCGCAGCAGGGTCAGAGCCACCGGCACCCGCCTGCCGTCGCTGCCGGCAAGCCAGGTGGTGAACCCCTGCAGATGGCCCCGTTCATGCAACAGGGCCGCCACCCGCTGCGCCTCCCCGGGTTCGGCGAACAGTGCCTCGATCGAGGCACAGCGCTCCAGCGTGGCAGCCACGTCGGCATCGCCCAGCATCGCTGCCAGGGCCGGATTGGCGGCCAGCAGACGCCCGCCCAGCGAGGCCTGGAAGATGCCGTGCAGGGCATTCTCGAACAGCCACTTGTAGCGGTTGCGCTCGGCCTCGAGTTCGGCCATGCGCGCCGTCAGTTCGGGGTAATAGCTCTTGCGCGCCGACTGCTGGCCAAGGCCCAGCAGTTGGCTGACCGAATAACCGTCGGGGTCGGTCACCTTCTTCATCGGCCACCTGCCGGCGTCACAGCGCCTCCTCGTACACCACCTGGACGTCGCGCGGGCCGGAGCGCCGCGGATTGGTCAGGATGCAGGGATCCTCCAGCGCGTGGCGCGCCAGGAACGGCACGTCGCTGGTGCTGACGCCGACCCTGCCGAGGGTGCCGGTCAGGCCCACGGCACGCTTGAGTTCGATCAGGTGATCGAGCAGGCGGACCTTCACCTGCCCGTGGTTCAGGCCGCGGCAGTCGATGCCCAGGGTTTCGGCGATGCGGGTAAAGCGCTCCGGTGCGGCCTCGAAGTTGTAGGCCACCACATGCTCCAGCAGCAGCGAGTTGCACAAGCCATGGGGCAGATCGAGAAAGCCGCCGAGACTGTGCGACATGGCATGTACCGCCCCAGGATGGCGTTGGAGAACGCCAGCCCCGCCTGCATGCTGCCCAGCATCACCTGGGAACGCAGCTCCAGGTCGTGGGGGCCTGTACCAGCGCCACCAGATGTCCGTTGATCAGTCGCATCGCCTCCAGGGCATGGGCATCGGTGAGCGGCCCGCTGCCGGTGGAGACGAAGGCTTCGATGGCATGTACCAGCGCGTCGACGCCGGTGCAGGCCGTGAGGAAGGGACTCATGGTCAGGGTGACCTGGGGGTCGATCAGCGAGACGTCCGGCACCACCGACTTGCTGACGATGGAGAATTTCATGCGCCGCTGCTGATCGGAAATGATCGCGAACTGGGAGATGTCCGCCGAGGTGCCCGCCGTGGTGGGCACGAAGATCAGCGGCGGAATCGGCACCCGCAGGGTATCGACGCCCTCGAAGTCGATGATGTGGCCGTCGTGGGCGACGACGATGCCGATGCCCTTGGCGCAGTCCATGGGGCTGCCGCCGCCGATCGCCACGATGGCCTGGGCACCCATCTCGCGGTACACCATGGCCCCCTCCATCACCTCCTCGGCGCGCGGGTTGGGCGACACCGAGGTGAAGCGCTGGCAGACGATGCCCTGGGCCGCCAGGTCCGTCTCCACCTCCTCGACCCAGCCGGCGAGAACGACGCCGGGGTCCGACACCAGCAGCACCCGCTCGGCACCGAAGGTGGCCACGTAGTTGGCCACGGCGCGACGCGCGCCGTCACCGAAGATGATCTCGGGAGCCACGAACTTGCGCAGCTCGGTGATACTGGATGCCATGCAGGTTCTCCCGCTCGACGCTGACCGGTAGCGAGGTACGGCCGAGATCAGCGGTGTCTTGTTATATCGTCGCCTAGCGCGGGCGCATTATGGTCATGGTAAGAGCTGCTCCGATGCGGTGCCCTTCGCCCTTGGTCGTGTACCCTCTCAGCCGCGCCGGAAAGTGCGCGAATTCCTCGACTGCCGGGATACCAGCGCCTCGATGCCCCGCCCTTCGGGCTTGTCTCCGGCCTCGGCCCGGGCCAGCTCGATCAGCTCGCGCTTCGGCGACTTGCTGCACACCGGGTCGGTCGCCGCCGGATCGCCGGTCAACAGGTACGCCTGGCAACGACAGCCGGCGTGATCCTGGTGGCGCTCGCTGCAACCACGGCAGGGTTCGCGCATCCAGGCGTCGCCACGGAAGCGGTTGAAGGCCTCGCTGGCGTACCAGATATCCTCCAGCGAGCGGTCGCCCACGCGGGGAAAGCTCATCGGCAGCTCGCGCGCACTGTGACACGGCAGCACGGCGCCGTCCGGCGCTACGGTGAGGAAGATCGCCCCCCAGCCGCCCATGCACGCCTTGGGGCGCTCGGCGTAGTAGTCGGGCACCACGAACAGCAGCCGCATCTCCCGCCCGCGCGCGGCAAGACGCTGGCGCCACTGCTGCGTCACCTCCTCGGCACGTTCGACCTGGGCCCGGCTCGGCAGCAGCCCGGCACGGTTGAGTCTGGCCCAGCCGTAGTACTGGCAGCTAGCCAGTTCCACCGCATCCGCGCCCAGCTCGTCGCACAGGGCGATCAGTCGATCGACGTCGTCGATGTTGTGGCGGTGCAGGACCACGTTGAGCACCATGGGATAGCCGGCCGCCTTGACCGCCCGGGCCATGGCCAGCTTGGCGGCATGAGCCTTGGCCGAGCCGGCCACGGCGGCAGCCATCTCGGGATCCGCCGCCTGCAGGCTGATCTGGATGTGATCCAGCCCCGCCTCGCGCAACGCCTCGATCCGGGCACCATCCAGCCCCACGCCGGAGGTGATCAGGTTGGTGTAGAAGCCAAGCCGCCTCGCCTCGGCGACCAGAGTCTCCAGGTCGCGCCGCACCAGCGGTTCGCCGCCCGAGAAGCCAAGCTGCACCGCGCCCATGGCCCGCGCCTGACGCAGCACGTCGATCCACGCATCGGTGTCGAGTTCGTCGCGGTAGCGGGCAAAGTCGAGTGGGTTGGAACAGTAGGGGCACTGCAGCGGGCAGCGATAGGTCAGCTCGGCCAGCAGCCACAGGGGGGCACCGATCGCTTCGACACCATGCCGCTCGCTCATGGCGTCACCGCTACCAGCCAGCCTTGCCGCTGCGCTTCGTCGAGAAACTCCGCCACATCGTCACCGATGCCGCTAGCCTCGGGAAAGCGCGCCTCCAGCATCGCGACGATATCCGCCTGGCGGCGCTGGCCATCGATCAGCGCCAAGATGGCGCCGGCACTCTCGTTGAGCTGCACCATGCCCTCGGGATAGAGCAGCACGTGACGGCCCTGGACCTCCTCCCACTGCAGCCGCCAGCCGGGGCGCAGCGCCGGCACCGTCTGCGGGCTCATGCCAACCCCCGATGAAATACGGCCCGGTCGGTCACACTGTGATAAGGCGGCCGGTCGAGCTGATAAGCCAGGGTCATGGCATCGAGCATGCTCCACAGCACGTCGAGCTTGAACTGCAGGATATCGAGGGCGCGCTGCTGGGTTTCCACGGTGGTACACACCGTGAGGGCCACCTCCAGGCCGTGCTCGACATCGCGCCGCGCCTCCTTCAGGCGCTTGCGGAAGTAGCCGTAGCCGGCCTCGTCGATCCAGGGGTAGTGGCCCGGCCAGGTGTCGAGCCGGCTCTGGTGCGCCAGGGGCGCGAACAGCTCGGTGAGCGACGAGATCGCCGCCTCCTGCCAGCTCGCCCGGCGCACGAAGTTGACGTAGGCGTCGACGGCGAAGCGCACACCGGGCAGCACGTGCTCCTGGGCCCACAGTTCGTCGCGGGTCAGCCCCACCGCCTCGCCCAGGGTCAGCCAGGCCTCGATGCCGCCTGCGTCATCATCGCGACCGTCGTGGTCGAGCAGGCGTTGGATCCAGCGGCGGCGGGTGGCGGCGTCCGGGCAGTTGGCCAGCAGCGCGGCGTCCTTCTGCGGGATCATCACCTGGTAGTAGAAGCGGTTGGCCACCCAACCACGGATCTGCTCCGGCGTGGCGCGCCCTTCGGCCATGTCGACCTGATAAGGGTGGTGAATATGGTAATAGGCGCCCTTGGCCATCAGGGCCTCACGAAAGGCCTCGGGCGTGAGTGCAACCGTAAGCGGTGTGTGCACGGCGTTCATATCGACCTCTTTTATTCTTTTGTTGTTGCTGTTCAGCGGTGTGCCGCCGGTTCGCCAAGCGGCTACAGAGTGAGCCGCATGCCGTCGAAGGCCACTTCGATGCCGTGCCGGTCCAGAACGGCGCGCTCGGCTGAGGTTTCGTCCAGTACCGGATTGGTGTTGTTGATATGGATGAGAATGCACTGCGTCGTCTCTGGCAATGCATCGAGTTCGGCGATCATGCCGCTCTCCCCGGCCAGCGCCAGATGGCCCATCTCGCGTCCGGTGGCATGGCCGATACCAAGGCGCACCATCTCGTCGTCGTGCCACAGCGTGCCATCCACCAGCACGCAATCGGCCTGCTGCATCAGCTCCCGCGCCGCATCGCTCGGCTCGCCCAGACCGGGCCCGTAGAACAGCGTGCCTCCCGTCAGCGTGTCGCGCAGCAGCAGCCCCAGGTTATCGCCGACGGTCGGTGCGCCACGGCGCGGAGAATAAGGCGGTGCATTGGAGCTCAGCGAGAGCGCAGTGATCTCGAGCCCTGGGCAGCTCGGCACCTGGAAGGTACAGCGCTCACGCTCACCTGCCAGCGGGATCTCGCGCCAGTTGAGCCCACCGTTCCAGTGGCGCAGCATGGGAAACAGCGGAAAGCCGCTGGAGAGGTCCTCATGCACGCTGGGCGTGCACCAGACATCGAGCGGGCAACCCTCACGCAATGACAGCAGCCCGCTGACGTGATCGATCTGGGCATCCACCAGCAGCACCTCGGCAATGCCGGTGTGGCGCAGGCCACGCCTGGGAAAGAGCGCCGGAGAGGCACCAAGCTGAGCGCGAATGTCGGGCGAAGCGTTGCACAGCAGCCAGCGCTCACCATCCATGCTCACCGCTATCGACGACTGGGTTCTCGCCACGAGGCCGGCGCGCCCCCGCCGCACGTCATGACAATTGCGACAGTTGCAGTTCCACTGGGGGAAACCGCCCCCGGCCGCCGAACCGAGTATCAATACCTGCATGGTGCCCTCCTGATACCGACGGATGGAGCCGTTGCCGGCTCCATCCGTGGCAGTCGGTCAGCGGTTGGCGATATAGAGCGTGACCTCGAAGCCGAGGCGCAGATCACGAAAGCTGGGCTTGGTCCACATGGCGAGTCTCCTGGTGGGATGGTCGGATCGATGAGCAGCCGTACGACATGCCGGCGACTCAGGTCCAGTAAATCATTCGATGCCCTGCCAGGAGGCAGTACTTTGGGGGAGTTCGGCTCGTTCGTTGGAGCCAGCAAGGAAGTCGTGCTGGCTCTGCTTGCCCAACATCGACCGAGCCTTGTGACAATCTCGAGGCTTTTCTACGTTGATGAGGGACTAGCGTTACGGACGCCTTCCCTCACTTTGCCTGCAAGGTGCGCCTGCAAGGAGCAACGCGATATGCAGCTTAATGGACCCCTGTCTCATCCTACCCTTTCTCTTCCCCGCTTTCCGCCCTTACTCTCGCCATGGCCACCGGCCTGAGCTATAGCGGCCTCGCCCATGCCGAGGTTCAGGCCACCCATGAAGAAGTGGCCTCAGGAGTGGAAAGTGAGGAGGCAACACTACGCGTCACCCGATTGGTGAGCGGTATCGAGCATCCCTGGGCCGTGACCTGGCTGGATGATGAAAGAATGTTGATTACGGCCCGCCCCGGTCAGCTCTACCTGGTGGACGGCGACGAAGTGACCGAGGTCGGCAACCTGCCCAGGATCGACGCCGACGAAGATCAGCTCACTGCTCCCCAAGGTGGCAACCAGGGCGGCCTGCTGGATGTCGCCGTGCATCCCGATTACGCGAACAACGGCTGGATCTACTTTACCTATTCCAGTCCCGGCGACGACGATTCGGTGATGGGCGACGAGGAGTACGGCACCGGCACGGCACTGGCCCGCGCCCGCCTGAGCGACGACGGCAGCGAACTCACCGATCTCGAGACACTCTACGCCCAAGTACCGCGCACCGCTCCCGGTCGCCACTACGGCTCGCGCATCGTCTTTCCCGGTGATGGCAGCGTGATGTTCTCGATCGGCGATCGTGGCATCCGCTATCCGTCCCAGGATCTCACCGATCCGGGCGGTTCGATCATTCGTCTCAACGAGGATGGCGGCGCCCATGAAGAGAATCCCTTCATCGGCGTGGAGCCCGGCAACCTTCGCCCCGAGATCTTCTCCTACGGTCACCGCAACAACCAAGGGTTGGCGCTGCACCCCGACACCGGGGCACTGTGGGCCATCGATCACGGCCCCTCGGGCGGTGGCGAACAGCTCTATATCGCCGAGGCCGGCAACAACCACGGCTGGCCACAGGTTGCCTTCGGCCGCGAATACTCCACCGACGAATTCATCGGCATCGGCGAGGAGGCGCCCGGCGTCACTCCCCCGGTACACGTGTGGTACGACACCCTGGCCCCGTCGGGACTGGCCTTCTATACCGGCGACGAGTTCGCTGCCTGGCAAGGCAACCTGTTCGTCGGCGCCCTGTATGCCGAACGCCTTCATCGCCTGGTACTGGAGGGAGAGGAAATCGCACACGAGGAAGTGCTGCTCGAGAACGAGCTGGGCCGCATCCGCGACGTGCGTCAAGGACCGGACGGCCTGCTCTACGTACTCACCGACGAGAGCGATGGCGGCCTCTATCGGATCGAGCCCGAGGCCTAGAAGGCAATGCTTACGGTGCTACGCCGGAGCCGTTGCACGCGGCATCACGGCGTACGGCCTGGCAATATCCGCTAGAGGCCGGCCCAGGCGGCTTCTAGCGGTCTTCCAGCCACGCTTCCATCGCCTCGATCGTCACGGGAATGCTGGCCTGCAGGAGCCGGAGTTCGAGAGCCGCTTCGTCGCGCCGTTCACTGCGCGCAAAACGCTCCAGGCGCTCGGCAATGCCGGCTAGCCGACGTCCGCCGAGGCTTCCCGACTCGCCCTTGAGGCGATGCGCACCAGCCGCCAGCGAAGCTATGTCATCCTGCTCCAGCGCCAGCTGCAGGTTCTCGGCATGCTGTTGCAACTGCTCGCGGTGTACGGCAAACAGTCCGGCGAGCGTTTTCTCCCCAAGCGACTCCAGCAACTCGTCCAGTACCCTCTCATCCACGATGTCGCCCGGACTCTCCTCAACCGCATCCGTACCAGCCTCTGCGGGCCGGGCTGCGCCAGCCAGACCATGCCGCAACACGGCCGCCAGTTCACGTCGACGCAACGGCTTCACCAGGTAGTCGGTCATGCCGGCGGCCAGGCAGCGCTCCCGCTCCGCTCCAGGGCCGCCCGCCGTCATCGCCACGACCGGTATCCGGGCGCTTCGGCCGCCAGCCTGCCGCAAGCGGCGCGTAGTTTCCAAGCCGTCCATGCCAGGCATCTGGACATCCATGAAGACCATGTCGAAGCTTTCCCGCTCAGCGAGCTGCAGCGCCTTGCTCCCGCTGTCGGCGACGGCGACTTCGCAGCCATGTCGCTCCAGCATCGCCACCGCCACTTGCTGGTTGATCGGGTTGTCCTCGACCAGCAGTACCCTGCCGCCCACGGCGGTTTCCGGCACCGGCGGCTCGAGTAGTTCCGGCTCGTGTTCGCTATGCGTCGACTCCAGTGGCAACTCGATCCAGAAGCGGCTCCCCTGGCCGGGCTGACTATCGACGCCGATGGTACCGCCCATGGCCTCGGTCAGGCGTCGGCTGATGGCAAGCCCCAGTCCCGTCCCGCCATAGCGTCTCGCCGTCGAGGCATCGCCCTGGCGAAACGGCTCGAAGAGCCAGTCCTGCTGGTCCTCGGCGATACCGGGGCCGGTGTCGCAGACCGCCAGGTTCAACCGTCCTTCGGTGCTCAGCGTCGCCTCGACGCGCACTTCGCCATGCTCGGTGAATTTGATGGCATTGGAGAGCAGGTTGAGTAGCACCTGCCGCAGCCGTGCGGGGTCCCCCATGAGCTGCTCGGGCAACGACGACGACACATGGGCCACCAGCTCGAGCCCCTTGGCCTGGGCACGCGGGGTGAAGAGCCGGCAGGCGTCGCCGATCAACGTCGCCAAGCGCAGCGGGCGCCGCTCGAGCTCCAGCTTGCCCGACTCGATCTTGGAGAAATCGAGAATGTCGTTGATCAACTCCAGCAGGCGCGCGGCACTGACGTGCAGCGTACGGGCGTATTCATGCGATTGCGGATCGATCGGCTGATCCAGAAGCAGGTCGCTCATGCCGATGACCCCGTTGAGCGGCGTGCGGATCTCATGGCTGACCGTTGCCAGGAACTCCGACTTCGACTGGCTGGCAGCCTCGGCCCGTTGCGCGGTGGCCTGCAGCTCGCGACTGAGCGATTCCAGCGAACGGCGGGCTTCGGCGTTGTCGCGCGCCTCGCGCACGAGAAAGGCGGCCACCAGCATGGCGGCCAGACTCATGGCCAGGATCAGGGCCAGCAGCACGGCATAAAGGGTCTGCAGCACTTCCCGATCCCGGGTCGCCGCTTCGGCAAGGTGGCCGTTGATGGCGATGATCAGCTGTTCGGTCAATCCTCCGACCCGCTCCAGGCGATCGGACAGCACCAGGCGCTCGCCCTCTCCCAGCTGCACGATTTCGTCGAGCAGGATGTCGATATCGTCCATCAACACTATCAGGTCCGGAAAAAGCCGGCTGGCCAGGGGCACTTTCGCCAGGAGCTGGTTGACGTCGCCTCGCTGCAGCAGGTTGATACGGCTGTAGATCAGATCGAAGCGCAGCTTCAGCGCTTCGAGGGACCGGGCATTGCCGGTTTGCCACGCCAGGTCGCTGCGCAACTGGATGATGTCACGGTCGAGCTTGTAGGCGTGCCAGGCAGCATCGCCGGTCACACTGTGGTGGAGCTCCTCCTGGCGCCAGGCGGCCAGTCCCACCACCACCAGGGCGGCGGTTAAGAACAGCAGGGCCGCTATCGCCCCCAGCTTCAAGCGCAGCGGATAACGCAGCATGCTCAGCGCCTCATACCTCGAATTCGCTGTCGCGAAGCGTCATGGCACATGCAGCGCGCCCACGTGCCAGACCGAGCGATGACGAATGGTCTCGTTGAGCAGTTCCGGATGTTCATCGAAGGGGTAAAGCACGAACATTGGCCCCAGGTCGCGCACGGCAATGGGCTCGCCGTCACGCGTCATGGCCAGGATGACGTCATAGTCGTGGAAGTCCACTACCGGCACCTCGAATTCGTACTCATTCAGCGCCCGAACCCGCACGTGTTCACCCTGAGCACCGGCCGCCTCCAGCACGGCACGCAGCAGCGGTCCTTCGAAGCGCCCGACCCCCTCCGTCCAAGGTGTGCTCGTCTCGATCACCCGAGGCGAAAGCGACATCAGCATTTCACGATCGAGATGCAGCTCGTCGCCGACGTTAGGATGCTCGATGTTGCCCGTCACCCGCAGCAGAACGTCTCCCTCGGGAGGCGGCAGCGACGCAGCCATCACGGGCGGCAGGGTCGCGAGGAGGAAGAGAAGCAGGCTGAGCGAGACTGCGCGGCATGACCGTAGTGGGAACATCTTAGCTTCCGTAATCACCTGAAAGGACCAAGCGTACGCGAAAGCCAATAAAAGTTCAGGTAGATCCCGCCAACACTTCGAGTGGCCGGCAGGGAAACACCTCCCTGCCGGCCACTCTCGACTCCCGACGTCAGGAGGCCATCTTCTCCACCGGCTCGCAGCGTACCAGGTCCTCATAGGCGTGCCAGCTGGCATGTCCCAGCACCGGCAGGATCAAGGCCAGGCCAATGTAGAAGGTCAGTACACCGATCAGTACGCAGCCGGTCAGGATGACGGCCCACAGCAGCATCGGACGAAAGTTGCGCGCCACGGTACGCACGCTGGCTTCGATACCCTCCATGAAGGTCAGGTCCTGGTCCATCAGCGTCGGGATGGCGACCACACTGATGGCAAAGGCACCGAACGCCAGCACGGCGCCTACCGCGGTACCCACGGCAATCAGGCCGAGCCCGTCCGGGGTGGTCAACAGCGAAGCGTAGAGTTCCGCCGCTCCCGGCGCCTCGAAGCCGAAGAAGAGCGCGAACAGCAGCGTAGCCAGGCGAATCCAGGCCAGGAAGAAGATCATCATCATCACGCCCATCATCGCCAGCTGCCCCGCATGCGGGCGCCAGGCGCCGAAGGCGTCGCCCAGGTGGGGGGCGCGGTTCTCCTCCAGGGCACGACTGATACCGTAGGAGCCAACCGCCACCAGGGGTCCCATGAACATGAAGCCCGCGATCAGCGGCAATAGCCAGTGCCATAGGTCGAGCATGATGGCACCGGCCGTGATGGCGATGCTCAAGCCAACCCAGAACATGCCATAGGCGAGACTGACCGCCGTGGCCCGACGGAAGTCCTCGAATCCGGCTGCCAGCCAGGCCCGGGGCCTGTCCATGCCGACAGGGTTGATGGTGATCTTGACGTTGGGTGCGGAGGGTTGTCCGGCGCTTCTTGTGGCTGCATTCATTGTTGTACCCCGTTGGTCGCCATGGGAAGGACGATGTGAGCATCTTTCCGGCCGGGAGGTCCGGACGACGTCTTGTTGTTCATACAGCTTTACTGTAGTTGACCGTGCACAAGCGTGCCGAGCGAAGTTGTCAACGCAGCGACAACTCGAGGCAATCATGCGTCGCTGTTTCTCACCCTGTTTCCGCCATGGCCTGAGTGGTAAGCCGTGGCCTGGATGGCTCGTAGGGAATAAGAACTCTTGCGGGAGGCATATTCGGGTATAAGAGGATACCGAAGCGTTACTTCAGGGCCTCCCTGCATACTACTAATATCGAACATTACCCAACAACGAAAACGCACCAGGGAGCCTGACGATGAAACGGTTCATTCGCCTGGCAGGCATGCCACTGTTCGGTTTGCTGCTATTCACGGGTGTCGCCTCACCGGGGCTGGCTGAAGAGCCCTTCTCTTCCGAGCAAGTCAATCTCATGGCAAGTGCCTGCGCCAACTGCCACGGCACCGATGGCCGCCTGGTGGGCAGTGTGCCAACCCTCGCCGGCCGCCCGGCGGCCGTGCTGGAAGCCCGGCTGCTCGCTTTCAAGCACAACGAAACGACCGATGCCACCATCATGGATCGTATCGCCAAAGGCTTCACGGACGAGGAGCTAGCCGCATTGGCGGGGCATTTTGCCGCCATCGATCCGGATGAAGACGACGCTCCGGAATCAGAACAAGAACCGCAGCAGTGAGAGGCACGCCATGACACAGCATTCTTCACGTCCCGGCCTCAACCGCCGGCAACTGATCAAGGGCCTGGGTGCTGCCTCGTTGCTGCCCCTGGTCGGGGGCGTCACACCCTTTGCCATCGGCGGCCAACATGCCGGACAGGTCGTCGTGATAGGCGGCGGCTTTGGCGGTGCCACCGCAGCCAAATATCTCAAACGGACCAACCCGGCCATCGAGGTGATTCTGGTCGAGCCGGCCGAAACCTTCTACACCTGCCCCTTCAGCAACCTGCACCTGGGCGGCCTGCGCAGCATGCACGACATTGCTCATGGCTACGATGAGCTGCAGGATCGCTATGGCGTGCGCGTGATTCATGCCATGGCCGAGGACATCGATGCCGCCGCCCGGACGGTGCGACTCTCCACGGGGCGTGAGCTGGAGTACGACCGGCTGGTTCTCTCACCGGGCATCGACATTCGCTGGAACGCGCTGGAAGGCTACGACGAGCCAGCCGCCGAGAAGGCGCCCCACGCCTGGAAGGCCGGTACCCAGACGGAGCTTCTGCGCGCCCAGCTGGAAGCCATGGAGGACGGCGGCACCTTCGTCATGGTCGCCCCGGCCAACCCTTTCCGCTGCCCACCCGGCCCCTATGAGCGCGCCAGCCTGGTGGCCAACTATCTGGCTCAGTACAAGCCGAAGTCGAAGGTGCTGATCCTCGATGCCAAGGACAACTTCTCCAAGCAGGGCCTGTTCATGGAAGGCTGGGAGCGGCTCTACGGCGATCGCATCGAATGGGTAGGATTATCTGGTGACGGCCGTGTGACCCGGGTCGACGCCGACCGCCTGGAAGTGGAAACCGAATTCGGCACCGTCCACCAGGCCGACGTGCTCAACGTGATTCCACCGCAAAAGGCCGGCTGGATTGCCGAACGTGCCGGTGTGACCGACGACTCCGGCTGGGTACCGGTCAAGCCGGATACCTTCGAGTCGCAGCAGGCCGAGCACATCTATGTGATTGGCGATGCCAGCGTCGCAGCCCCTATGCCCAAGTCCGGCTTCTGTGCCAATGCCCAGGCCAAGGTGGTGGCAGCGGCCATTGCCGCCTCCCTGGAGTCGCGCCCAGCGCCCGAGGCCTACTGGACCAATACCTGCTACAGCCTGGTGGGTCCCGAGTATGGCATCTCGGTGGCCGGGGTTTATCGCGTGCGCGATGGCGTCATCGCCGAGGTGGAGGGAGCCGGAGGGCTAAGCCCGCTGGATGCCCCCGATACCACTCGTGCCCTGGAAGCCGAGTACGCCGTCGGCTGGTACAACGCGATCTGCCAGGACACCTGGGGCACTCCGGTCTGATCGAAGCACGTCCCGCTCGGGCGGCGGTATAATGCGCAGGGCCACCTTTTGGGTGGCCCTGCGCTTAGGGGGAAAAATGACCCACACCGAATTAGTCGTTTGGTCCGGCCTGGCGATCGGAGTGCTGTTCGGCAGCGCCGCCCAGCTCTCCGGGTTCTGCCTGTTGCGGGGTCTCGCCAACACAACGGCCGAGGGCGATACACGCAAGCTGCGCGCCTTCGCACTGGCCATGGGCGTGGCACTGATTGGCAGCCAAAGCCTGGCCGCCGCCGGCCTGGTGTCGCTCGACGCCTCGCTGTATGCGACTCCCTCTCTCGCCTGGCTCGCCGTCCCCTGGGTGGCCTGCTGTTCGGCTACGGCATGGCGCTGGCCAACGGCTGCGGTGCCCGTGCCCTGGTGCTGCTCGGCAGCGGCAACCTGCGCAGCTTCGTCGTGCTGGTATGCCTGGGGCTGGCGGCCTACATGACGCTTTCCGGCGTGCTCGCCCCCTTGCGCCTGTGGCTGGAGAGCAGTGCCAGCTTGCGCCTTACCGCCACCGGCCTGCCCGCGTTGCTAGGCTTGCCTGGCTGGCTGCTGGCACTGCTCATCGGTGGCGCCCTGCTGGGCTGGGCATTCGCGGCTCAGGAATTCCGCGCGTCACCGCGTGACTGGCTCGGCGGCCTGATCATCGGCGCACTGGTCCCCGCCGGCTGGTACGCCACCGGCGTACTCGGTTTCGACGACTTCGAGCCCGTGCGCCTGGCCAGCCTGACCTTCGTCGCTCCCATCGGTGAGTCGCTGCAGTACCTGATGCTCTCCACCGGCACCCGCCTTAGCTTCGGCGTCAGCGTAGTGGCCGGCGTGCTCCTGGGCGCCTTGGCAACGGCGCTGTTACGACGCGACTGGACCCTACGCTCCTTCGATTCACCCACACACATGCTGCGCAGCATGGCCGGCGGGGCGTTGATGGGCCTTGGCGGCGTCATGGCACTGGGCTGCTCCATCGGCCAGGGTCTGTCGGGCATCTCGACGCTGTCGCTCACCTCCTTCGTCGCCGTGGCCGGCATCGTGCTGGGAGCCCAACTGGGAATCCGCAGGCCACTGGCGCTGTCCAATTCATGACCCTAATGGAGATGACCATGCGTTCGTTCCGCTTCGCTCGCCACCACGCGTCTCGCCGGGGCCCGCTGCGCAGTCTGACGCATGCTGCCGCCGGCCTCGCACTCGCTGCGCTCGCCATGTCGGCGCTGGCCAACGAGCCGTGGCAGCGTCTGGACGCCGCCCAATCGTTGCTGGGTGACAGCGAGCCCCAGACCCAAGGGCTTACGCTCGATCTACCCCATGTCTCGGAAGACGGTTCTTCCGTACCGCTGACGGTAAGCTTCGCTGGCGAGCTCGACGAAGGCGACTATATCGAGCGCATCGACCTGTTCGCCAATGCCAACCCATCGCCCAGTATCGCCACCTTCCATCTCACGCCACTCGGTGGCAAGACGGAGGTCTCCACCCGGATACGACTCAACGAGACCCAGCAGGTGATCGCCATTGCCACCAGCCAACAGGGCGAACGCTTCGCTACCGCTCGCGAGGTGCGTGTCACCGTCAGCGGCTGCCTGATGCGTAATGGAGGGGAGATGCCGGATCCTCTCTCCAACCCTCGTGTCAGCATCCCCTCCGGGCTGGCAGCGGGCGAGCCGGGCGAGGTTCGTACGTTGATCAACCACCCCATGGAGACCGGGCTGCGCGAGGACGACGACGGCAATGTCGTGCCACGCCATATCGTCGAGCGCTTCAGCGTCTCGCTGAACGGCGATACCGTCTTCGAAGCGGAACTGCATCAATCGGTATCGGCCAACCCCTACCTGCGCTTCTTCCTTGCGCCACAGGAGAGCGGAGAAGTCGAGTTCACCTGGCAGGACGATAGCGGAGAAACGGCCCGCCACGTGGCCGAACTCGACGTAACCTGAAGTCTGAAACGCGTTACGCCTCGGCCATGGCCAAGGCGTAACGCGTTTTGCCGAGAGCAAGGAGGCATTACGCCTTTAGCGAACGATCATTACCGACATCTTGGAATGGTGCACCACGTGCTCGGCGTTGGGGCCCAGCACATAGTCGGCGAATTTACGCTTGTTGTGCGAGGCCATCACGATCAGGTCGACGTCGAGCTTCTTGGCTGCCTTGACGATCGCCTCCCACGGCGAGCCGTCGACGATCACCGATTGCACCTTGATGTCCTCGGGAACGTTCTCCTCGATGAAACGGTGCTGCGCCTGGGACAGCGCCTCGTGTGCCTTCTTCGCGAAGTCGCTCGGGAAATAGGAGCCGACCAGCGGCATGTGATAGTCGGGTAGTACCGTCACCACATGCAGCGAGGCGCCGAAAGTACGACACAGGGTCAAGGCCGTAGGCAGCGCCTTGGTCCATGAGGACTCTTCGTTGAGGTCCACTGACAGCAGAATCTTGTTGTACATCTTCACCCTCCTCAAGCGGCATGGGCGGTCGATGGCTGCTGCTGGCGACGCCGACGCTGCAACAGCACTACGAGGCCGAACACCAGGAAGCCAGGGATCCACATCCACTCCTTGGCCCAGCGATCCACCGGCGCCAGCACCTCGATGATCTCCTGGTCGAAGTCGAAGCCGAGATCCGCCGCCAGGCTGCCGAACTCGACGAAGTCGACGGTGGCCTGGTCGCCTTCCACCCACAGCTCCATACCCAATCGTTCCATTCGCTCCTCGGCCGAGTCGCCGCGCGGTACCGGCACCAGCACGTAGGTGGTCATCGGATCGCCAAAGGCGTCCTCACCGGCGATCTGCACACGTAGCTGGCTGCCGTCGTCCACCGCTGCCAGCGCCTGGGCGAATTCCGCCGGGGGGATGGACTCATAGGGGTCGTGTATGCGGTCCATCCAGAAGGCGGGGCGGAACAGGGTGAAGGCAACGAGCAGCAGCAGGATCGACTCGTACCAACGGTTGCGCACCAGGAAGTAGCCCTGCGTGCCGGCAGCGAAGATCAGCATGGCGATGGTCGCTATGACGAAGATCACGATGCCCTGTACCCACCCGACGTCGATCAACAGCAGGTCGGTATTGAAGATGAACAGGAATGGCAATGCCGCGGTACGCAGGCTGTAGTAGAACGCCTGGAAGCCAGTACGTAGCGGATCGCCGCCGGAAACCGCAGCGGCGGCGAACGAGGCCAGCCCCACAGGGGGCGTCACGTCGGCCATGATGCCGAAGTAGAACACGAACAGATGCACCGCGATCAGCGGCACGATCAGACCGTTCTGCTGGCCCAGCAGTACGATCACCGGCGCCATCAGGGCCGATACCACGATGTAGTTGGCGGTGGTGGGCAGACCCATGCCGAGGATCAGGCTGAGAACGGCGGTCAGCAGCAGGATCAGCATCAGGTTGCCCATGGCGAGTATCTCGACCACATCGGCGAGTACCAGGCCAACCCCAGTCTGCGAGACCGCCCCGACCACGATACCGGCCGTCGCGGTGGCGATACCGATACCGATCATGTTGCGGGCACCCGCGACCAGGCCGTCCCACAGATCAAGGAAGCCCTCCTTGATGTCCGCTACAAGGCGGCTGCGGCCACGGAAGAAGGCAGTGATAGGGCGTTGGGTAATCATGATGAAGATCATGAACACCGTCGCCCAGAACGCCGACAGGCCCGGAGACAGGCGCTCGACCATCAAGCACCAGACAAGCACGATGACCGGCAGAATGTAGTGCAGCCCCACCATGACCGTGGGTTTGGTTTGCGGCAACGTCACCACCTTGGAGGTGGGGTCGTCGAGTTCCAGCTCGGGTAGTAAGAGCCGAGCTTGAGCAGGCCCACATAGACGACGGCCAGCACCACGCCAACCACCCAGGGCGTGGCATCGCCGAGCACCGGCTTGAGCCAACCGAGACCGTAGTAGACGGCGAACGATAGTGCCATGAGCAGGATCAGGCCGGTCAGGAAGCCGATCGCCTTGTTGAGGAAAGGGCGTACCGGGTTGCTCGACGGCAGCCCCTTCATATCCGCCTTGAGCGCCTCGAGGTGGACGATGTAGATCAGCGCGATATAGGAGATTACCGCCGGCAGGAAGGCGTGCTTGATGACTTCTACATAGGGAATGCCGACATATTCGACCATCAGGAAGGCCGCCGCCCCCATCACCGGCGGCATGATCTGGCCGTTCACCGAAGAGGAGACTTCCACCGCGCCGGCCTTCTCGGCCGAGAATCCGACCCGCTTCATCATCGGGATGGTAAAGGTGCCGGTGGTCACCGTATTGGCGATAGAGGAGCCGGAGATCAGGCCGGTCATGCCGGAGGCAACGACGGCAGCCTTGGCCGGCCCACCCTTGTAGTGGCCGAGCAGCGAGAAAGCGACCTTGATGAAATAGTTCCCCGCACCCGCCTTGTCGAGCAGAGCGCCGAACAGCACGAACAGGAATACGAAGCTAGTGGAGACCCCAGCGCAATGCCGAACACCCCTTGGGTGGTCAGCCACTGATGATTGATCAGGCCATACAGGCTGACCCCACGATGAGCCAGGATGCCCGGCATGTAGGGGCCGAACAACGAGTAGAGGATGAACACTGAAGCGACGATCGCCAGCGGCGGCCCGAGCGCACGGCGGGTCGCCTCGAGCAGTACCACGATACCCACGACACCCACGATCACGTCCTGCAGGATCGGCGAACCGGGACGCTGGGAGAGTTCGGCATAGAACAGATAGATATAGGCGGCACAGAAGGCACCCACCAGCCCGAGGACCCAGTCCTGCAGCGGAATGCGGTCACGCGGCGAGCGCTTGAGTGCCGGATAGGCCATGAATGCCAGGAAGGTGGCGAAGGCCAGGTGAATCGAACGCGCCTCGGTGGCATTGAATACCCCGAAGCGGAACAGAAAAGGTAGCGGAGAAGCAATCCAGAGCTGGAACAGCGACCAGGCGGCCGCCACGCCGACCAGCAGCTTTCCCGGGACACCCAGCGGCTTGCGCGCCCCAGTGTCGCTCGAGGCTACCATATCCTCGAGGTCGGCCTCGGGCTTGTGTGGATTCGTCTTTTCGTCAGTCATTACCGTGTGCCCCACGATCGCTTTAGCTCTGAAAATTACCGGCTCCGAGAAGCCAGCTCATTCAAAGGCCAGTGGCCGGTCAAAACGGATGCGCGGACCCCCTAGGGTCCGCGCATCTCACCTGAGGGAATCTCTACCCCTCAATGCCACATCACTCGATCCAGCCACGCTCACGATAGTAGCGAGCGGCACCATCATGCAGTGGTGCAGTCAGGCCGTCGGAGATCATGTCTTCCTCGTTGAGATTCTCGAACGCCGGGTGCAGGCGCTTGAAGCGATCGAAATTCTCGAATACCGCCTTGACGGTCTCGTAGACGACTTCTTCATCCGTGGCAGTGGAAGTGACGAAGGTTGCCGCGACGCCGAAGGTCTCGACGTCCTCGTCGTTGCCACGATACAGACCGCCAGGAATGACCGAACGGGTGTAGTAGGGATACTCCTCGATCAGGGCATCGATCTCGTCACCGGTCACCGGCACGATGCGCGCATCGATGGTGGTGGTGGCCTCTTGGATGGAGCCGTTGGGGTGGCCCACCACGTAGACCATGGCATCGATGTTATTGTCGGCGAGAGCCGCGGCCTGCTCGGCGGCATCCAACTGGGAAGCCAGCGAGAAGGTGTTGGTGTCCCAACCCATCGCTTCCATCACCACATTCATCGTGTTGCGCTGGCCGGAGCCCGGGTTGCCGATGTTGACGCGCTTGCCGGGGAAGTCGGTGAAGTGCTCGATGCCGGAGTCGGCACGTGCCACCACGGTCAGCGGCTCACCATGCATGGTGAAGACGGCACGCATGTCTTCCCAGGCGCCGTCGGATTCGAAGTTGTCCTCGCCGTGGTAGGCGCGGTACTGCACGTCGGACTGCACCACGCCCATGTCGAGCTCGCCGCTACGCATGCCGTTGACGTTGGCCACGGAACCGCCAGTGGACGGGGCGTTACAGCGAATGTTGTGCTCGTCGCTGCCGCGATTCACCATGCGACAGACTGACTGACCCACCACGTAGTAGACGCCGGTTTGACCGCCGGTGCCGATGGTGATGAAGCGATCCTGCGCTACGGCCGGTGCAGAGAACATGGCGGCGCCCAGGAGCGCTCCCGAGAAGGCTGCCGCGGAGAAAGCATGGCGTTTCATTAACACACCTCTTGACGTTATTGGCTAGCTGTCATTGCTGGAAAGCAAAGTCCCTGAGTTGCCAGGCGCTTGGCCTTTGGCTGCGGTTGCCACCGCTCCCCTCTACTTTAGCGAAAAAAACGTCGTGACGATGGGTCTTTTTCAACTGGCTTAATTCTAGTCGCGTTTTTCGTTTAGTGATCGTTAATGCCTGCTGGGCATGACCCATGAGCGTACATAACCGCCACCGAATGAAACGCCATGCGCGTGACGGTTCCCGCGCGGCGCGCAGCCCTTCTGAGAGGCTAGGACGCTTGGAGGATCAGCTCCCGCTTGTACTCCTTCATCGCCGCGAAATCCTCCTCGAAGAAGAACTCGCTCTCGCCCAGCGCCGGTTCGAGGTGATTGAGCCAGGTGGCGGTCTCGTCGTACTTGGCGAAGAACGGTCGCTGCACCCAGTCGCTGTCACGGCCCTGGATGAAGCGCAGTACGAACACCTTCTCGCCGTGTATCTCGGTCACACCCTGGATTTCCACCTTGCCCGGATCGGCCGACATGGAGGGCCCGCGGGCGGTGCGTGCCAGTCCCGGTATCCGCCTGATCGCCTCGCGATAGATCTCCCACGCACGGACCAAAGGCACCTCGAAGTAGTGGCGGGCCCCGGTATCGCGCTCGACGAACATGTAGTAGGGAATCATCCCCAGGCGCACCTGGGTGATCCACATGCGCGCCCATTGTCCGGCATCGTCGTTGATGTGCTTGAGCAGTGGCGCCTGGGTACGAATCTCGGCGCCGGCAGCACGGATACGGCGGATCGCCTCACGGCAGATGGGAGTTTCCATCTCGCGCCAGTGGTTGAAGTGCGCCATGAAGGCGACATGCTTGCCGGCAGCGGTCAGCTCACGAAACAGCGCCAGGACATCCTCGGCGTCCGGGTCGGTGACGAAGCGGTAGGGCCAGAACGTCAGGCTCTTGGAGCCGATGCGGATGTCCTGGACGTGATCCAGCTCCGGCGCCATCAGCCCTTCCAGGTATTGGCGCAGGTGCTTGGCCTTCATCACCATGGGATCGCCGCCGGTCATCAACAGGTCGGTGACCTCGGTGTGCTCGGCCAGGTAGCGATGCAGCGAATCGGCTTCGCTGGAGGCGAACTTGAGATCCTTGTCGCCGACGAACTGTGCCCAGCGGAAGCAGAAAGTGCAGTAGCTGTGACAAACCTGGCCCTGGCTGGGGAAGAACAGCACCGTCTCACGATACTTGTGCTGCATGCCGGGCAACAGCTCGCCATCGAGCAGCGGCAGGTTGAGATCCATCTGGCCCGCCGGATGCGGGTTGAGTTCGGCGCGTATTCGCTCGATCACCGGTTTCATTTCGGCGGCATCGGCGTCACGGCGCAGCAGCTCGGCTACCGCGTCGAAGTGCTCGGGCCTGAGCATGCCGCGCTGCGGGAAGGTAAGCTGAAAGACGGGATCGGCCGGTATGTCGTTCCAGTCGATCAGCTCTTCGATGACATACTCGTTGACCCGAAACGGCAGTACCTGGCTGACCACCCGCATTTCGAAACGCAGGTCTTCAGGCAGAGACTGAATCGCCTCGATCTTGTCCAATTGGCGATGGGTGTAGACCTTGAATTGCCGGGCCTCGATGGGCTCGGCCCCTGCCTGGCCGAGTTCGACGTTCACGCGCTGGTTCATTGCCTCCTCCTGTTGTCATGGCCCTGGCCAGCGACACGCACAGAGACGCCTTTGCACCGGTCATGGGCCGGCACAGCCAGGGCTTATCGGGGGAGCACATTGGTACCGTCTTGAGCAGTGAGATGCAAGTTTTGGAGGCGAATTGCAACGAATGTCACGAAAAAAGCAAGCAAATGCAACGCATCGTCTCACCTAGAGTCGTCACACCCCGCGCGCCATACTTGAATCGGCACCGCGCCGCTGTCCAAACTGACAAGACACACCATGAGGAATGCCACATGCCAGCCAAAGTGGAGTGCGTGCGGGGCAACATCGCCGACCAGCCCGATATCGACGTCGTCGTCAACGCTGCCAATGCCGCCCTGCGCCCAGGCGGCGGCGTCGCTGGGGCACTGCATCGGGCAGCCGGGCCGGAACTCGAGCAGGCTTGCCGTCCGTTGGCGCCGATCGAGCCCGGCCAGGCGGTGATCACCGAGGCGTTCGGGCTACCCAACCGCCACGTGATTCATTGCCTGGGGCCGGTATACGGGCGCGACAGGCCAGAAGCGGAACTGCTCGCTGCCTGCTATCGCAACGCACTCGAGCTGGCCGAACGCCATGGGCTTGCCAGCATTGCCTTTCCGGCCCTGTCAGCAGGCGCCTTCGGCTACCCCCTCGAGGAAGTGGCCCGGATCGCCCTCGCCACGGTTCGCGAAACGCTACCTCGCTGCCCCGGTATCGCCAAGGTGCGCTTCGTACTGTTCGACGCCGGCAGCACCAAAGTCTTCCAGCGCACCCTGACCTCCCGGGATCAGACGTTGTAGCCGAGTACCCTTGGCAACCACAGCGCGATTTCCGGGAAGATCGCGACCAGCGCCAGGGCGCTGGCCATGGCCAGCACGAACAGTAGTGCCCAGCCTACGGTCTGCTCGAGGCGAATCTTGGCAATCTCGGTGGTGACCATCAGATTGACCGCCACCGGCGGCGTGAACTGACCGATGGCAATGTTCATCGCCAGCAGGATGCCGAACCACACCGGGTTCCAACCGAAGTGCTGCATCACCGGGATCAGGATCGGCATCATGATCAGATAGATCGAGATGGCATCGAGCAGCATGCCCGCCAGCAGCACCGCCAGCATGATCAGGATCAGCAGCAGCACGCCGCTGTCGGACAGGCTGATGATCCACTCCGCCAGGTGACGGAAGGTGCCGAGCATGGTGCCGGCCCAGGCGAAGATACCGGCCAGGGCGATGATCAGCATCACTACACCGGAGATCACCGCCGCTTCGCCGAACAGGCTCCACAAGTCGCGCCAACCGATTTCTCGGGTCAGGAACAGCCCGACCAGGGCGCCATAGGCTACCGCCACCACGGCCGCTTCAGTGGGCGTGAACAGTCCCGAGCGCAACCCGCCCAGAATCAGTACCGGGGCGAACAGCGCCGGCAATGCCTGCTTGAAGCTCCCCCACCTTCGGCCGCTCGGCGAGCGGCATGGCATTGCCCCCTCCCAGCCGTACCGCCGGGAGACCAACAGCGCCGGTACCAGCAGCGCCAGACCGGCCAATATGCCGGGAAACAGCCCGGCCGCGAACAGCGCCCGCAGGTCGACCCCGGGCACCACGATGGAGTAGAGGATCAGCGCCACCGAAGGCGGAATCAGGATTGCGGTGGAAGCGGAAGCGGCGATCAGCGTGGCCGAGAAGGGCTTGGGATAACCCGCCTTGGTCATGCTCGGCAGCATCACCATGGCCACCGCGGCGGCATCCGCCGGACCGGAGCCACTCATGCCACCCATGATCATGCAGACCAGCACTGCCACCAGGGCAAGCCCGCCATGGCGCGGCCCGATCAGCGCCTGGGCGAAGCGCACCAGGCGCAACGCCACCCCGGCGCGCTCGAAGATCAGCCCGGTCATGATGAACAGCGGAATGGCGATCAACGGATACTTGGCGATGCTGTTGTAGGTATTGGTGCCAAGCGTCGCCAGCATCGCGGGCGGCAGCCCCATGACGATGCCGACCGCACCGGCCAGCGCCAGCGAGAAGGCCACCGGCACGCCGGCGATCAACAGCCCGGCAAAGGCCAGGATCATCCAAAGGTCAGGGCTCATCGTCGAGTCTCCCGCGCCAGCGGTCGAGTATCTGCTGTGCTAACCGCACCAGCATGGTGGCCGAGAGCAGCGGCAGCCACAGCAGGTACCACCACTGCGGCAGCCCAAGCCCTGGAGACAATGACTCCCACTGATACTCCTGCCAGGTGAGCTTGGCACCGTACCAAGTGATCAGGCCCAGCACGGTGGCACCGCACAGGCCCTGGAAAAGGATCAGGGCCCGCCGCGGGCCGGCCGGCAGGTGACGCTCGAGCAGACCGATTCGAATATGGCCGTTACGGCGCAACGCGACCGAGGCACCGGCAAAGGTCAGCACCACCAGCAGGAACACCGAGAACTCTTCGGTGAAAGCCAGCGAGCCGCCGCTCACATAACGTGTGATGACGTTGCCCAGGCTGATCAGCGAAATGACGGCCAGCGCCAACGAGCCCAGCCAGCGCTCGGGCCTGGCATCGGGAGAGAATTTCATGACAGCCTCGCGATAGAGACCCGGCGCCAGCAGTGGAGCCGGGTCGGCGGGAAAGTGGGCTCAGCGCTCCTCGATGGCCTGGCGTGCCGCTTCGACCAGTTCCGGACCGATGCGAGGAGTCCACTTCTCATGCACGCTCTGGGTGGCGTTGACGAAAGCGCGATGCTGCTCTTCGGTGAGTTCGGTGACTTGCACGCCACGTTCCTGGATGGCCGCAAGACGCTCGCTCTCCTGCTCGCGAGTCATGGCGATCTCCCACTCCCCGGCTTCGACGGCGGTCTCGCGCAGGATCTCGCGCTGCTCCTCGGAGAGCGTCTCCCATACCTGCTGGTTGACGGCGAAGATCAGCGGATCGTTCATGTAGTTCCACAGGGTCAGGTACTCCTGCCCGACCTGGTCGATGCGCGCCACGTCGAACACCGAGAGCGGGTTCTCCTGGCCATCCACGGCACCGGTGGTGAGTGCCGGCTGGGCATCGGTCCAGCTCATCTGGGTGGGATCGGCGCCCAATGCGGTGAAGGTGTCCTGGAACAGCGGCGAGCCGACCACGCGGATCTTCAAGCCGTTGAGATCGCCGGGTTCGGTGATCGGACCGCGCGAATTGGAGATCTGGCGGAAGCCATTCTCGCCCCAGGCCAGCGGAATCACGCCGCGCGACTCGATGGCCTCGAAGATCATTTCGCCGGCCTCGCCGCCGGTCACGGCATCCACGGCCGCCTCGTCGGGCATGAAGAACGGCAGCGAGAAGAGGTTGAGCTCGGGTACCTGGGGCGACCAGTTGATGGTCGAGCCCACGGCCACATCGATCAAACCGGAACGCATGGCGGAGAACTCACGGGTCTGGTCGCCGGCCACCAGCTGTGAGTTGGGATAGACGCGCAGGGTGAGTTCACCCCGGTGCGCTCCTCCACCAGTTCGGCCCATTTCTCCGCCGCCTGGCCCCAGGGGAAGGCATCGGACAGCACGGTGGAAACGGAAAGCTCGCGTGCCTGCGCCGTGAGCGAAGCGGTCAGCACGGCGGCACCGGCCAAGGCCGCAGCGATACGGGTGATACGGCTTGCTGAATTCATGACGTGTCCTTGCAGCTGATGAGGCCAGCTCCGACAGGGCCGGCCGTGATTATCGTTCTGGCGGGCATCGACGAGCATCGCCACGCCTCGACATTCTACGATGTCATGCGTTGAATGGTAGCCCGATAACGATATCGGGCGACGCGGAGGTTTTGGACTGCTACCCTCGCCTGGCCGAATTCATCGAGGAAGCCGACGTGCCACTGCGCGACCTGCTGCTGGGCCTGGTGATCGTGGCGATCTGGGCCCTGAACATCATCGTCATCAAGCTGGGCGTCGCGGAACTGCCACCGCTACTGCTGACGACCTTGCGCTTCATCCTGGTCGCCGCCCTGCTGGTGCCCTTTCATCCCGTGGCGCGTCACCAGTTGCCCTTCCTCGTGATGATCTCGGCAACCTTCGGCACCCTGCACTTCGCCCTACTGTTCATCGGCCTGGGCCAGGCCGAGGCCGGCACCGGCGCGCTGCTGGTGCAGATGGGCACGCCCTTCGCCACCCTGCTGGCGGTGATCTTCCTCGGCGAGCGCCTGAGCGCCAAGCGCCTGGCGGGACTCGTGCTCTCGTTCGGTGGCGTGGTCGTACTGGCCGGCGGACCCAGCCTGCCCTCACCGCTGCCCATGGCCCTGCTGCTGCTCAGCGCCTTCGGCTGGGCGGTGTCGCAGCTATTGATCAAGAAGGGGCCCAATATCGCCCCCCTGGCATTGGCCGGATGGACGGCGCTGTTCGCCGTGCCTCAGGTGGCACTCGGCTCCTGGTGGTTCGAGCACGATCACATGAGCGCCATGGCGGCGGCTGGCTGGTTCGGCTGGGGTGCGGTGTTCTACACCGCCGTGATGTCGTCGATCGTCGCCTACGGCCTGTGGTATGGCCTGCTGCGACGCCACCCGGTGAGCCGCCTGGCGCCGCTGAGCCTGTTGGTGCCAGCGGGCGCCGTGGTACTGGGCATCGTGCTGCTGGGCGAGGCGCTCAACGCCCATATCCTGATCGGCGGCGCCATGGTCCTCGCCGGCGTGGCGCTGATCGTGATCCGCTTCAGAGCCTTATTCGGCCGCTGACGGGCAGGCACTCTGGCGCCCAGGCCAGCGCACGCAGGCGCCCTCCTCGATGCCGCGCGCCGCGAAGAAGCCGGCATTGACCTCCAGCGCCGCATGATAGGTGACTCCGGCCACGGTGACCGGGCAGTCGTAGGGGTTACGCGATGTGCACGGCTGCATGGTATGCAGGGCGGTGATCCGCCCCTCGGCGTCAAGGAAGGCGATATCCAGCGGGATGCGGGTGCGGTACATCCAGAAACCGCCCTGGGGCGGCTGGGGCTCCTGATAGAGGAACAACATGCCGGCCTCCGGGTCGAGGTGGTCGCGATCCATCAACCCCTTCTGGCGCTCGGCCGAGGTGCGCGCCAGCTCCACTGCCAGCCGGTAGCGCTCGCCGCCGGCATGAATCTCCAGCGGCACACGCTCGAGCGTCGAGGGCTCATCGGCAGCCGCAGGCCACGGCCAGGCCATGGACAGCAGTGCCAGCACGATGATGCTCGCCAGCCCGCCGCCATTCAGTACTTGATCACGGATCATGTCGCCATCTCCTTGGGTTCGTCGGGCAACAGGTGGATACCGGCCGCCAACAGCGAGACCTGCACCCTTTCACCGCGAGCCAGGGCACTGCGCCTGGCGGCATGGGTGGAGATATCGAAGCGCAGCGTTTCTCCGACCGGCTCGACATCCACCGCCAGCGTGGTGGTGCCTCCCATTACGATCATTTCGCTCACCACACCCTCGACGACATTCTCGCGCTTGCCCTCGGCGGCCCGCGTTCCCCGATGTAGCACCACGTCGGAATCGGGCAGGTACCAGCTCACGCGCTGTCCCGGCGTACAGGCATCGAGACCCTGAGCCACCTCGAGCATGAGCGGTCCCCACTGTAGCCGACGCCCATCGGTGGCCGCTACCACCCGCCCCTCGAACAGGTTGTGGCGGTCCAGCAGCCGTGCCACCTCGGCGCTGGCCGGACGACGAAAGAGTGTCTCGGCATCGCCCTCCTGCAGACTCCTTCCTCCATGCAGTACGCAGAGCCGGTCGGCAAGGGCGACTGCCTCATCCAGGTCGTGGGTGACCAGCAGGATGGGAATGCGAATCTGCTCGCGCAGCCGGGACAGTTCGCGCTGCAACCGGCGGCGGGTTACCTGGTCCACGGCTGAAAACGGCTCGTCGAGCAGCAGTGCCCGGGGCTCGCGCGCCAGCGCTCGCGCCAATGCCACCCGCTGCCGCTGCCCGCCGGAGAGCTGCGCCGGGTAGCGCCCACCCAGCCCCTCCAGGTGCACGCGAGCCAGCCAGTGCTCGGCGCGCTCCGCCTGCTGCGAGGTCTCTAGATGGCGCAGCGCGATGCGTATGTTGTCGCGGGCACTCAGATGCGGAAACAGCGCATAGTCCTGGAACACCAGGCCTACGCGCCGCCGCTGCGGCCCACGATCGACCCCCGCCGCGGTGTCGAGCCAGGTCTCCTCGCCGCAGGCGATACGCCCCTCGCGCGGCTTCATCAGCCCGGCAATGGTTCGCAGCAGCGTGGTCTTGCCGCTGCCGGAGGGGCCGACCAGCGCCAGCATTTCGCCGGCATCGCAGTGGAACCGGGCATCGAGAGGAATGGGGCCGGACTGCTGTACGGCCACTTCCAGCCGCCCCGAGGCAGGCAGCAACTCACGGCCGGGCACAGGTCCCGTGTTGCGCTCAGACACGACGCCACCGCCTGCGGCCCGCCAGGCCGTATACCACGCCGATGGTGACGAAGGAGACCAGCAGCAGCATGGCCGACATGATGCCGGCGCCGCGCTCGTCGAAGGCCTGCACCCGGTCGTAGATGGCGATGGCCAGGGTGCGGGTCTCGCCGTCGATGGCGCCACCCACCATCAGGATCACCCCGAACTCGCCCAGGGTATGGGCGAAGGTCAGCGCCAGTGCCGAGATCACACCCGGCCAGACCAGCGGCAACTCGATGCGCAGGAAGGTCTGCCACGGCGAGAGCCCACAGCACCAGGCCGCCTCCCGCAGGTTGGCCGGCACCGCCTCGAAGGCGCGCTGGATCGGCTGCACGGCGAACGGCAGGTTGGCTACCAGCGAGGCCAGCAGGATGCCGGTGAAAGTGAAGTTGAGTCCCTCGCCGGTGAGACGATGCCAGAATGCTCCGAAGGGAGCGTCGCGGCCAAAGCTCATCATCAGGTAGAAGCCCAGCACCGTGGGCGGCATCACCAGCGGTAGCGCCACCAGGGCCTCGCACAGCGGTTTGCCGCGAAAGCTCGCCTGGGCGAGCACGCGGCCAAGCCACAGGCCTAAGGGCAGCAGGAACAGGCAGGTCAGCACCGCCAGCTGCAGCGAGACCGAGAGCGCCGTCCAGTCCATCAGGGCGTCTCGCTCCCTTCGCCGCTCGCGTCTTCGCCAGCCTCGCCGGGAAGGCGGAAACCATAGCGGGACAGGATCTCCCGGGCTTCGTCCTCCTGCAGCCAGGCGTAGAAGGCCCGGGCGGTCTCGCCGGCTCCCTTGACCAGCGCCATGCGCTGCACCAGCGGCTCGTGCCAGGCTTCGGGAATCAACAGGAAATCGCCGCGCTCGGCCAGCGGCGGCGCCAGTACCAGCGACTCGGCCACCAGGCCGCCGCGCGCATCGTCGGAAAGGGCGAACTGGGCCGCCTGGGAGACGTTCTCGCCGAATACGCGCAGTGGCGTAGTGGCTTCCCATAGCCCGGCCTGCTCGATCACCTGACGCGCCGCCACCCCGTAGGGTGCATGCTCGGGGTTGGCCAGGGCGATACGCTGTCGCCCTTCTCCCCGTTCGAACCCGGCCAGGGCCTCCTGCACGCCGGCAAGCGGCGCCTCGGTGGATGGCAGGTCGCCACGCCCGGCCCGCTGCAGCCAGACCAGCCGGCCCACGGCATAGACCTCGCTCCCTTCCTCCAGCAGGCCGGCCTCCTCCAGTGCCTCGACGTTGATTTCGTCGGCCGAGAGGAACACCTCGAACGGTGCGCCCTGCTGGATCTGGCGCCGGAAGTTGCCTGAAGCGCCGTAGTTGACGCGCACGCTGTGCCCCGTTTCGGCCTCGAACGCCGCCAGCAGTTCGGGGAAGGCGAACTGCAGCGACGAGGCCGCGGCGACGATCGGCGACGCTGCCTGAGCCGGACTCCACGTCAGGACCAGACAGACGGCTACCAGCCAGCGGGGGAAAAATTTCATCGTGAGCGTCCCAGGCGCAGGGAATGACGTGACGGCATTGTCATTCAGCGGCTGCGGCCGGTAAAGCCGGCCAGGGGAGGTACCACCACCAACATCGTGGAATCAGGAGGCAACGTCCTCGCGCTGACCGAGGATCGCCATCAGGTCGATGCGTGTTTCGCGAGTGGTCAGATCGAGCAGCCCTTCCAGCGCCTGGAGGTGATCGTGAACGCAGCGCCGCGCCGCTTCGCCGTCGCCGCTGCGCAGGTGAGCGAGCAGCGCCGGATGATCCTCGGCCAGGTAGCAGCTCGCCAGGCCGGCGCGCTTGTACAGTGCGATGACGATGGAGGTACGCAGGATCAAGTCGGTCAACATCGCTCCGAGCACGCGATTGGGCGAGTGCTCGGCGAGCAGGTGATGGATGGCCAGCGAGCGCTCGATACGCTCAGGCTCGTCGCCGCGAGCATGGGCATCGGCCTCCTGCTCGACCAGCGTGGCAATGTTCGCCAGCAGCTCGTTGTCGAGCCGGCCGGCCAACAGTGCCGCCACTTCCCCTTCCACCAGGCGACGGGCAGCGAAGGTTTCGCGGGTCTCCTCGATGCTCGGCGCGCGTACCCGGGCCACCTGGTTGGGCTGCTGGCTGACGACATGATCGGCCGCCAGCCGGGTCAGCGCCTTGCGTACCACCGAGCGGCTGACGCCGAATATCTCGCCCAGCGCCACCTCCGGCAGCCGTGTGCCGGGCGGCAGACGCTGGGTCAACACGGCAGTGCGTACCTTGTCGACAATGAAGCGGTCGCTGATCCGTCCACCGCCCCGCGTCTCGGCGGCAATCTCGTCCTGCCAGGTAGTGCTCATGAGCCGACCTCGTCTCCCTCGTTCATGAGCCTACCTTCGCATGTTTCCCCGATCCTGGCCACACGAATGCCCACTTTCTGTATACAAAACCTCAGGCCGGAGAATGTTTCTCGGAAACATCCAATATCTTCAGGGTATTGGTTCCACCGTGGGCGTTCATGTGGTCGCCCCGGGTCAGGATGACATGATCCCCCGGTTCGGCAATCCCCTGTTCCACCAACAGCGCCAGCGCCCGGTCGTTGAGCTCGCTGGCGGCCATCGCCGTGGTGTCGAACGGCAGCGAGACCACCCCGCGGTAGAGCGCCATGCGCCGCTGGGCGATGGGGCTGTGGGCCAGCCCGACGATGGGCAGCCCCGAGCGGATGCGCGAGGCGATCAGCGGGGTGTAGCCGGTGGAGGTCATGCAGGCGATGGCGGCCACCCCGGTGAGGTGGTTGGCGGCATACATGGCCGACAGCGCAATGGTCTCGTCGATGCGCGAGAAGCCCTCGTGGATGCGGTGGCCCGACTCCTGGGCGATGCGCTCGCGCTCGGCGCCGAGGCACACCCGGCGCATCGCTTCCAGCGTCTCCACCGGGTAGTCGCCGGCGGCGGTCTCGGCCGAGAGCATCACCGCGTCGGTGCCGTCGAGCACGGCGTTGGCGACGTCGAACACCTCGGCGCGGGTGGGCAGCGGCGAGGTAATCATCGACTCCATCATCTGGGTCGCGGTGATCACCGCGCGGTTGAGCGTGCGGGCGCGCTTGATGATGCGCTTTTGCATGCCGATCAGCTTCTCGTCGCCGATTTCCACACCGAGATCGCCGCGCGCCACCATCACCGCCTCGGAGGCCTCGATGATGCCGTTCAGGGTGGCGTCGTCGGCCACCGCCTCGGCGCGCTCGAGCTTGGCGACCAGGCCGATCTCCTTGCCCGCCTCGCCCAGCAGGCGGCGCGCCTCGTGCATGTCCTCGGCCGAGCGCGGGAAGGAGACGGCCAGATAATCCACGCCGATCTCGATGGCGGTTGCGAGGTCGGCCTTGTCCTTGTCGGTGAGCGCCGGGGCCGAGAGTCCGCCGCCCTGCTTGTTGATGCCCTTGTTGTTGGAGAGCTTGCCGCCGGTGACCACGGTGGTGTGGACCTGTTCGCCCGCGACGCGCTCCACCACGAGCACCAGGCGGCCGTCGTCGAGCAGCAGGCGATCGCCGGGGGCGACATCGTCGATCAGCTGCTTGTAGTCGCAGCCGACGCGGGTGGCGTCGCCGGCGTCGCTGGCGAGTGCCATGTCGAGCACGAAGGGCTGGCCCTCCTCGAGCACCACGGCGCCGTCCTGGAAACGGGCAATGCGGATCTTGGGCCCCTGCAGGTCGCCCAGGGCGGCGACGCTGCGTCCCAGGCGGTCGGCGATCTGGCGCACGGCGATCAGTCGGCGGCGGTGGTCGGCGGCGCTGCCGTGGGAGAAGTTGAGGCGCACCACGTCGACGCCGGTGCGGATCATCGCCTCCAGCACGCCCTCGCGATCGCTGGCCGGCCCCAGGGTGGCGACGATCTTGGTGCGGCGGATGGGGTCGTGAATGGGAGCGTGTGGCGGAAGCGTCATGGTGTCCTCGGCAAGACCAGGATGGCACGGAAGTCGTTGACATTGGTTCGAGTCGGCCCAGTGACGATCAGTCGATCCAATGCCTGGAAGAAAGTATACGCGTCGTTACGTGACAGGTAATCGGCCGGTTCGAGGCCTCGCTCCTTGGCACGGTTCCAATCATCGGGCGAGAACAGCGCGCCGGCATTGTCTTCGGAGCCGTCGATGCCATCGGTATCGATGGCCAGGGCGTGGACGCCCGCAACACCTTCCAGCGCCTCGAACAGTCCCAGCAAGTATTCGACGTTACGCCCGCCGCGACCGTCGCCGCGCACGGTGACGCTGGTCTCGCCGCCGGAGAGGATCAGCAATGGCGAAGCGACCTCGTCGTGGGCCTCGAGCGCCAGGCGCGCCTGGGCACGCCCCAGTTCGCGGGCCTCGCCCTCAAGGTCGTCGCCCAGCACCTTCACCGTCACGCCGGCCGCTTCGGCCGCGGCCCTGGCAGCCTCCAGCGCATCCCGGGCACGCGCCAGGGTGACGCTGTCGTCGCGTTCGAAGGCTTCGTCGTTGGGCGATGGCGCTCCCTGAACCTGCTCCAGATGACGACGCACGTGAGCGGGCACCTCGATGCCGTAGCGCTCCAGCACCGCCAGGGCATCGGCCGGGGTCGAGCGATCCGGTAGGGTCGGCCCCGAGGCGATCTGCGTGGCGACGTCGCCGGGGATGTCGGAGATCAGCCAGGTCAACACCTGGGCGGGGTGCGCCGCCGCCGCCAGGCGTCCGCCCTTGATCGCCGAAAGATGGCGGCGCACCGTGTTCATCTGGCCGATGGGAGCCCCGCACCGCAGCAGCTCGCGGTTGATGGCCTGCTTGTCGGCAAGCGAGATGCCCTCGGCAGGCAGCGTCATCAAGGCCGAGCCGCCACCGGAGATCAGCGCGATCACGCGGTCGTCCTCATCCAGCCCCTCGACGGCTTCGAGCATGCGCCGGGCCGCCTTTTCGCCCAAGTCGTCGGGCATCGGGTGAGAGGCTTCGAGTACGTCGATCACCTCGCATGGCTCGCCATGCCCGTAGCGCGTGACCACCAGTCCGGAGAGCGGTGCGTCAGGACAGCGCTCTTGCCAGGCGCGCTCCAGCGCTGCGGCCATGGCCGCAGCGGCCTTACCGGCGCCCACCACCACGGTGCGACCCGGAGGAGGGTCGGGTAGCAGGTCGGCGACCAGGGTATCGGGATGCACGGCGGTCACGGCAACGTCGGCGAGCTGGCGCAACCACGCTGCCACGTCCGCCGTTGAGTCGAGGGAAGGAAGATCAGGAGTCATGGACATACACCTCACTGGCGACAGGCTTCGACGGTAGCAGCAGGCAAAGAGAGAAAAAAGCCCGGCGACGGGCGGGTCCAGCCGGGGATCCCGCCGCCGGGTCAAGGCCGCATGGGGTACGGCCGGTTGGTGGACGACGGCCCGACGCCCACCGGAGGGAAGCCTGGCCTACCGTCTGCGCGACTGGCAGGCCGCATAGCGTCTCCTCAATGTACGCAGCTCAGTTGCCCACCTCATGGTCGGACAACGCCTCCAGCGCGCGCAGGATACCGGCATGATCCCACTCCCCACCGCCATGCGCGGTGCAGGCCTGGAACAGCTGCTGGGCGTTGGCGGTGCCGGGCAGCGCCAGGTTGAGGCTGCGCGCCCCTTCCAGGGCCAGGTTGAGGTCCTTCTGGTGCAGCTTGATCTTGAAGCCCGGATCGAAGGTACGCTTGATCATGCGCTCGCCGTGCACGTCGAGGATTTTCGATTGCGCCAGGCCGCCGAGCAGCGATTCGCGCACCTTGGCCACGTCGGCGCCCGCCTTGGAAGCGAACAGCAGGCCTTCGGCCACCGCCTCGATGGTGAGTGCCACCACGATCTGGTTGGCCACCTTGCAGGTCTGGCCGGCACCGTGGCCGCCAATATGAGTGATGGTCTTGCCCATCACCTCGAGAATCGGCTTGGCACGCGAGAAGCCCTCCTCGGTGGCGCCCACCATGATGGTCAGCGCCGCGTTGATGGCACCGCCCTCGCCGCCGGACACCGGCGCGTCGACATATTCGCCGCCAGCCTCATGGATGCGCTTGGCGAAGCCCTGGGTGGCGATGGGTGCAATCGAACTCATGTCGATCACCAGGGTGCCGGGCTTGAGCCCTTCGATGACGCCGCCCTCGCCGAACAGTACCTGCTCGACGTCGGGGGTGTCCGGCACCATGGTGATGACGACCTCGGCCTGCTCGGCCACGGCGCGGGGGCTGTCGAGTTCGCGCATGCCCTTCTCGGCCAGGGTGGCGTCCAGCGTGCCGCGCTTGACGGTGACGAGTTCGTGGCCGGCATCCAGCAGATGCCCCGCCATGGGGCGGCCCATGATGCCAAGGCCAATGAAACCGATCTTGCTCATGATGCTTCTCCTTTCCGCTTGTCTTTGTCGTTGCAATCGGATGCAGTGGCAGTCGCGAATGACGTTGCCACTCGGGGCTGATCCGTCGACAGGCCGTCGAGGAGGCGCTGTGAACCCATCCCTGGGCGCTACTTTTGCCATCCATGGCAAAAGACCTCCTCTTTGGCCTGCCCCCGGCGCCCCTCGTTAGGAGGGGCTGCTGCGCCTCAGCCGCGGGCTTGGTCGAGCCAGCCCAGCCCTTCTTTTGTCGTCGTCTTCGGCTTGTACTCGCAGCCGATCCAGCCGTCGTAGCCCAACCGGTCGAGATGGGCGAACAGGAACGGGTAGTGGATCTCGCCAGTACCCGGCTCGTGGCGGCCCGGGTTGTCGGCCAACTGCACGTGAGCGATGCGATCCAGGTGCTTCTCGATGGTCGGCGCCAGGTCGCCCTCCATGATCTGCATGTGGTAGATGTCGTACTGCAGCTTGAGGTTGGGGCTGCCCACCTCGTCGAAGATCGCCAGGGCCTGCTCGGTGCGGTTGAGGAAGAAGCCGGGAATGTCGCGGGTGTTGATCGGCTCGGCAAGTAGCAGGATACCGGCGGCCTCGAGCTTATCCGCAGCGTAGCGCAGGTTCTCCACCAGGGTGCGCCGCGCCTGCTCCAGGCTCACGCCCTGGGGCTGGATGCCGGCCAGGCAGTTGACCTGCTTGCAGCCGAGCACCGTGGCGTAGTCGATGGCTTTCTCCACGCCGGCGCGAAACTCCTCGACGCGATCCGGGTGGCAGGCGATGCCGCGCTCGCCGGCACCCCAGTCGCCGGCCGGCAGGTTGTGCAGCACCTGGGTCAGACCGTGCTCGTCGAGGCGCGCCTTGAGCTCGGCGGCGGAATAATCGTAGGGGAAGAGGTACTCGACGCCCTTGAAGCCGGCCTCGGCGGCGGCCTTGAAGCGGTCGAGGAAATCCTCCTCGGTGAACAGCATGCTGAGGTTGGCGGCAAACTTGGGCATGATTTGACTCCTTGGGTCGTAGCCAGGTCTCGCGCTGTGCTATCGAACGGGGCTGACCCGGCGACAGGACTGCGAGGAGGCGCTGTGAACCCATCCCTGGGGCTACTTTTGCCATCCATGGCAAAAGACCTCCTCTACGTCCTGTCCCCGGCGCCCCTCGGCGCGGCCTGCCAATCAATCGAAACGATGAGTTCTCGCAGTGTTTCCTTCCTAGGTGAGCTGGGCAATTGAGGTCGGCGCATCCGCCCCCTCGTCGGCCAGCGCCTCGAACTCGTTGATGGCGTCGAGATCGGTACCCATGGCGATGTTGGTCACCCGCTCGAGGATCACCTCCACCACCACCGGCACCCGGTACTGGGCCATCAGCTCCTTTGCTTCCTTGAGGGCGGGCACGATTTCGTCCGGCCGGGTGACACGCAGGGCCTTGCAGCCAAGCCCCTCCACCACCGAGACGTGATCCACACCGTATTCGTTGATCTCCGGGCAGTTGACGTTCTCGAACGAGAGCTGCACGCAGTAGTCCATGTCGAAGCCGCGCTGGGCCTGGCGGATCAGCCCCAGGTAGGAGTTGTTCACCAGCACGTGGATGTAGGGCAGGTTGAACTGCGCGCCAGCGGCCAGTTCCTCGACCATGAACTGGAAGTCGTAGTCGCCGGAGAGCGCCACCACCTCGGCTTCCGGGTCGGCCTTGCACACGCCGAGCGCGGCGGGAATGGTCCAGCCGAGCGGGCCGGCCTGGCCGCAGTTGATCCAGTGGCGCGGCTTGTAGACGTGCAGGAACTGGGCGCCGGCGATCTGCGACAGGCCAATGGTGCTGACGTAGCGGGTGTTCCTGCCGAAGACCTTGTTCATCTCCTCGTAGACCCGCTGCGGCTTAACCGGCACGTCATCGAAGTGGGTCTTGCGCAGCAGGGTGCGCTTGCGTTCCTGGCAGGACTCGGCCCAGGCGCTGCGATCCTTGAGCGCGCCCGCCGCCTTTCTCTCGCGGGCCAGCTCGACGAACAGCTCCAGCGCCGCCTTGGCATCGGAGACGATGCCATAGTCGGGGCCGAAGATGCGCCCGATCTGGGTCGGCTCGATGTCGACGTGGACGAATTTCCGCCCCTTGGTGTAGGTCTCGAGATTGCCGGTATGGCGGTTGGCCCAGCGGTTGCCGATGCCCATCACGAAGTCGGATTCGAGCAGCGTGGCGTTGCCATAACGATGTGAGGTCTGCAGCCCCACCATGCCGGCCATCAGCGGATGGTCGTCGGCGATGCTGCCCCAGCCCATCAGGGTGGGGATGACCGGCACGCCGGTGAGCTCGGCGAACTCCACCAGCAGCGCGCTGGCATCGGCGTTGATGATGCCGCCGCCGGCGACGATCAGCGGGCGCTCGGCCTCGTCGAGCATGGCCATGGCCTTCTCGATCTGGGCCCGTGATGCACTGGGCTTGTAGGCCGGCAGCGGCTCGTAGGTGTCCGGGTCGAACTCGATCTCGCTCATCTGCACGTCGATCGGCAGGTCTATCAGCACCGGCCCCGGGCGCGAGCTGCGCATCAGCTGAAAGGCCTGCTGGAAGGCGCGCGGCACTTGCGCCGGCTCCAGCACGGTGATCGCCCACTTGGTCACTGGCCCGGCAATGGCCTGGATGTCGACGGCCTGGAAGTCCTCCTTGTGCAGCTTGGAACGCGGCGCCTGGCCGGTGATGCACAGGATCGGGATGGAGTCCGCGCTGGCCGAATAGAGCCCAGTGATCATGTCGGTGCCGGCGGGGCCGGAGGTGCCGATGCACACGCCGATGTTACCGGCCTTGGTGCGGGTGTAGCCCTCGGCCATGTGCGACGCACCCTCGACGTGACGCGCCAGCACGTGGTCAATGCCGCCGATCTTGCGCAGGGCGGCATAGAACGGATTGATGGCGGCCCCCGGCACGCCGAACGCGACGTCGATACCTTCCTTGCGGAGCACGTGAACGGCGGCTTCTGCTGCGGTCATACGAGCCATGACGGTTCCTCCCGTGAGTGGCTGCCTTTTGTTTTTGGAAATTATTTCTGTATACCGAGATTAGAAGCCTCGACACGCATCGTCAACATTAACTGGAAAATATTTTCATAAAATTCTCTAAGCACAAAAAACCCAGGCCAAAACAGTAGCCTGGGTCTTTCTCACTGAGAGGAGATCAGAGCGTAATGCGTAGCGCCAGCGGATACTCGTCGCAGTTGTTGCCTTCACCGCCACGATCCACCACCAGGAACTCCCCCTCGCGCTCGAGCACCGACTGGATGGCGTGCCAGGTGCCGGCGCGGTAGTTCACGCCCTGACGGCCATCGGTGACGAAGGCGCGTACCTCGGCTGGGTCGATGCTATCGCCCGGTGGTGCCACCACGATCACGAAGCGCTCCTCGTGCAACGGCATGAAGGCCTGGCTGCCCTGGGGGTGGCGTTCGAGGAAATCGAGTTCCAGCGGGATCGACACGGGCTGACTGACGAAGATGCTGATCAGCGCCCTCGCCTGCTCGCCCAACGTCTCGACCTTGGCCAGGTCGTGGTAGCGCCGGGTGCGCCCGGCGTTGATGTGAAAGTAGTCCGCCGTGCGGGTGTCGATGACGTCACCGAAGGGCGCGAAGGCCTCCGGCGTCAGCGGCTCGGCTTTGAGTTCCAGCATGTCAGCCTCTTGAATTTATTCGGCAGTCAGCCCGTATCGCCAGGGCTGTTCCGGCGGCACGCCTGCGGGCAGAAGGCGTGCCGCCACAAGAAGTCGCGGCTCTCGACTTCGACCTCGACCTAGGCTTGGTTGAAGTGATAGACCGTCTTGCTCTCAACTTATCGTATACAAAAATATTGGCAAAATGAACACACTTTTTGCCACGACTTTTGCCCCGGCTCCAGCCTAGGCAGTCAGACTAGGAGCCTGTCGGATTTGACCGAACGTCGCGAGAGATTCGGGGTAGATCAGCGTTAAGCCCGACAGGCTCCTAGAGCACCGCCGAAATGAATTGCTTCAGCTCAGCCGTTTTGGGATTACCGAACACGTCGGTGGGAGTTCCGGCCTCGTGGATGCGCCCTTGATGCATGAATACCACTCGGTCCGCCACATCACGGGCAAAGCCCATCTCGTGAGTTACCAGGATCAGTGTCATGCCTTCCTCGGCCAGTGCTTCCAATACCCGCAGCACTTCGCCCACCAGTTCCGGGTCCAGCGCCGAGGTGACTTCATCGCACAACAGCACCTTGGGATGCATGGCCAATGCCCGGGCAATGGCAACCCGTTGTTGCTGCCCCCCGGAGAGCTGGGCGGGGTAGCTGTCGTACTTGTCCGAAAGCCCCACCTTCTCCAGTACCTCGCGAGCCACTCGTTCCGCATCCCGGCGGCTCTCGCCACGCACCACGACCGGTGCCAGGCAGACGTTCTCCCCTACCGTCTTGTGGGGAAAGAGGTTGAAGCTCTGGAACACCATGCCAACGTTCGCGCTGAGCTCCTTTGGAGACATGGCGTCTCCATCCAGGCACTTGCCGGCAATGGTGATATCGCCGCCGTCGTGCTTCTCCAACTGATTCAGGCAGCGCAGCAGCGTGCTTTTCCCCGAGCCGCTGCGGCCGATGATTGCTACTACTTCACCCTGGCCGACCTCGAGATCGATACCCTTGAGCACTTCCAGCGTGCCGAAGGCCTTGTGGACGTTCTTAACGCAAACCAGCGTCATAGAGTTTTCTCTCCAGATGGCGCGCGTAGCAGGACAGGGGATAGCACAGCGCAAAGTAAAGAAGGGCCACCAGCGTGAAGATAGTGAAGGGCTCGAAAGTGGCATTGTTGAGCATGGTGCCGGCTTTGGTCAGCTCGACGAAGCCGATGATCGAAGCCAGTGCGGTTCCCTTGATGACCTGCACCGAGAAGCCCACGGTGGGCGGAACCGAGAGGCGCATCGCCTGGGGCAGAATGACATGACGCATGGTCTGGAAGTAGTTCATGCCCAGCACCCGCGCCGCATGCCACTGACCCTTGGCAACGGCTTCCAGGCAGCCACGCCAGATGTCGCACAGGAAAGCGCTGGTGAAGAGCGTCAAGGCAAGCGATGCGGCCAACCACGCCGAGATGGGATGCCCCAGCGCCGCTGCGCCGAAGAAGATCAGGAACAGCTGCATCAATAACGGCGTGCCCTGAAAAAGATCCACGTACAGGGCGGTGAAGCGCTGCATCAAGCGACTCTTGGAGAGCCGCATGAAGGTGAGTACGAGCCCTACGGTGGCCCCACCGACGAAGGCGATCAGCGACAGAACAATGGTCCAGCGGGTGGCCAATAACAGATTGCGCAGGATATCCCAGAAGGTGAATTCGATCATCGTTGCTCCCCCTGCTGATAGGCAAAGAATCGTTTACCCGCCAGCATGAAGGCACGGCGCATTCCAAAGGCCAGTAGCAGGTAGGCCAGCGTGATCACCAGATAGACTTCGAAGCCCCTGAAGTTGCGCGACTGGATGAAATTGGCGGCATAAGTAAGGTCGAAGACTGAAATCTGCGATACCACCGCCGAGCCGAGCATGACGATGATCGACTGGCTGATCAACGCCGGATAGATCCTAGCAAAAGCGGGCACCAGCACCACATGGCGATAGCTTTGCAGACGCGTCATGCCCAGGGCGCGAGCGGCTTCCAGCTGCCCCTTGGCGGTCGCACCGATGCCTGCCCTCAGAATCTCGGCACTATAGGCAGCCAGGTTCAGGGTCATGGCCAGAAAGGCGGCCGTGATGGCATCGATCTTGATACCGAGCCCGGGCAGGCCGAAAAAGATAAAGAAAAGCTGGACGATAAAGGGGGTATTTCGAGTCACTTCGACGTAGCCGCCCATGCCCATGCGCACCCAAGGATGACCATGAATGCGCAGGTAGGCCACCACGACCGCCAGGGCAATGCCGGTCAGCGTGGTCACCACGGTCAGAATGACCGTGGTGGTTAGCCCTCGTGCCAGCTCGCTGACGTACGGCAGTAGCGTCAGGAAATCGAGCGTTACTCCCATGTCTCGCCTCAGCTACCGAAGTTGTCGGGCAGCTCGGCGCTGAACCAGCGCTGCGAGAATTCGCTGAGGGTGCCGTCTTCCAGCGCCTGGGCAATCAGGCGATTGACTTCGGCCATCAGTGCCGGCTCGCTCTTGTTCAAGCCCACGTAGCAGGGAGAGTCGCGCAACTGGTAGAGCAGCTCCGGCGCCCGTCCACTGTTGCGCTCGGCGATTTCCGCGGCAACCACGTTGCCAGTGGCGATGTAGTCCACCCGGCCCGCCAGGAACGCCGCGATGGTCGTGGCGTTGTCTTCAAAACGCTGGATAACAGTACTGGAAGGCGCGATTTCCGACAGCTCCATGTCTTCCACGGCACCGCGGGTCACCCCAATGGTCTTACCCGCCAGATCTTCCGGGGAACTCACGCTCTCGTCGGCATTGGCGGAGAATACGCCGAGAAAGAACGGGGCATAGGCAGCGGAGAAATCGATCGCCGCTTCACGTTCCGGGTTCTTGCCCAGACTCGAGATCACCAGATCCACCAGACCGGTTTGCAGATAAGGAATCCGGTTGGCGCTGGTGACTGCTACCAGCTCCAGCGTCACCCCCAGCTCATCGGCCAGGTAGTTGGCCATATCGATATCGTAACCGCGTGGCTGCAGGTCAGGACCGACCGAGCCAAAGGGAGGAAAGTCCTGGGGCACGGCAATGCGTATGGTGCCACGCGACTCTATGGCTTCCAGGGCATCGGCCTGGACAGCGGGGCTTCCCCCCGCGGCCCCCAGAGCGACGGTGGCGGTCAAGCCAATGGCTAGTAACTGAGAGTAAAGGCGTTTGGCACAGTGAGAGAAGGCACTCATCGGGTTCTCCAGGGATCGCTGTCATTTTTTGAGTCTGGCTAACGAAAGCTTCGTTGCACTTACCTCTACTTCAGAAACTTTCGTTTCATCACAAGGCAATGACGAGACCAACTCTCCATGAGCGCAGTTAAGTCAATGAGTTAAGTGCTAAAGACAGTGCCAGCACAGCAGTACACGCCGTACCAGCAAGGAATGCTCTTGCCCCATGAGAGTGCACGGAACAGGAACTGTGCTACGTCATGCACCCTTTTGTCGCATGGAGGCTCAGAAAAGGGCGCCCTCCTGCCAGTGCAACGCTGGCATGAGAGCGCCCTCTCGAAACCTCCTCTCAAACCCTGTTCCCGGCGCCTCTCTCTAGGAGAAGCACTCTGCTCTCTCAGCGAGTGCCCAGGCGCAACGCCGCGTGACGGTTCACGTCCTTATAGAGCAAATAGCGGAACGGCCCCGGGCCACCGGCGTAGCACGCCTGCGGGCAGAAGGCGCGCAGCCACATGAAGTCGCCCGCCTCGACCTCGACCCAATCCTGGTTGAGGTGATAGACCGCCTTGCCCTCGAGCACGTAGAGGCCGTGCTCCATGACGTGGGTTTCGTCGAACGGGATCGCCGCACCGGGCTGGAAGGTGACGATGTTGACGTGCATGTCGTGGCGCACGTCGTTGGGGTCGACGAAGCGGGTGGTGGCCCAGCGCCCTTCGGTGCCCGGCATGGGGTTGGGCTCCAGGTCGTTCTCGTTGACCACGAACGCTTGCGGCACTTCGATGCCTTCGACGTATTCGTAGGCCTTGCGCACCCAATGGAAACGCACCGGCGCATCGGCTTCGTTGCGCAGCTGCCAGTGGCAGCCCGGCGGCAGGTAAGCGTAGCCGCCCGGCACCATTTCGTGGCGCTCGCCGGCAATGGTCAGGGTCATCTCGCCTTCCACCACGAACAGCACACCCTCGGCGGCGGGATCGAGTTCGGGGCGTTCGCTGCCCCCGCCGGGCCCCACTTCCATGATGTATTGGGAGAAGGTCTCGGCGAAGCCGGAGAGCGGGCGCGCCAACACCCACAGCCGGGTTGCCTCCCAGAACGGCAGGTTGCTGGTCACGATGTCGCGCATCACTCCCTTGGGAATGAAGGCGTAGGCCTCGGTGAACACCGCCCGGTCGGAGAGCAGCTGGGTCTGGGGCGGGTGACCGCCGTGGGGGGCGTAGTACTTTCTTGTCGTCATGGTGTCATCCTTCATATGCGTTTCAGGCTGAGAGATAGATCAAAAAACCGGCTCCGCCCATCTTGTGAAACTATCGTCCCATAGTTACGGTGTCTAGCAACTTTCGTTTCATTCAAAGAGTCGAGCCCAACCATGGACCCTCAAGGCGTATCTGGGTGGTAACAGGTTCCGGAGTCGATGCCGCCAAGCGCGAGGAAGCCTCGTCAGGGCGAGAGTTCGTCGAGCCGCTGGTAGAGTTCGCTCACTTCATCGATACGGGCTCGTCCCTCGGCGAGTCGGTCATGCAGGACCCCATTGGCAAGCAGGCTGATAAGGCTCATGGCGCTGGCATAACTATCGAAGGCGGAAACGCTGTCGATGGGGCATTGCATCCACCAGTCCACCTGTTCTGCATAGCCACTGGCCGTGGTATCGGCGATCAGCAACAGCCGGCAAGGCATCGCGGCCAGCTCGTTTATCAAGTCATCGAACATACTGGGGCGGCGGCGAAAACCGAACAGCACGACCATGTCGTCCTCGCCCAGCCCCACGAGTTCCTCGGCCAGCGACTGATTCGGCTCGGGAGCGACACTGACCAGGTTGCGGGCCTGGATCAGCTGTTGACGAAAATGGAGCGCCAGCGGGTAACCGTTACGAAAGCCGATCAGTACGACCCGGTGCGCAGCGCTCAGCCTCTCCACCACGGCGTCGAAGACACGTGGCTCGATACCTTCCAGCGCGTTGCGCAGGTTTTGCCGTTCACGTTCATGGTGGCGTTTGAATCGCTCGCCATTACCGGCTACGCCCGCAGGCTCGGTCACCAGGGGCACGCCGCGGCTGCGCAGTTCGCGCGCATGGCGTTTGACGGCCTGAAAGCTCTCGAAGCCGAGACGCCGGAAGAGCCGGCTGACGGTGGACTTGGAGACCCCAGTCAGACGAGCCAGATCGGCAGCGCTGTAGACTGCCAGATCATCGAAATGGTCGAGAATGAAGCCGGCCACCCGCTGCTCCTGGGTGGTCAGCTCGGCATACTGCGCCGAGATGCGCTGGCCGATGTGCGGCTTCATGCCGGTTTGTTGCGTGCGCAAGAAAAGCTCCCCCACAGTTCAAGGCTCAGACGGGGGACTTCCCGTCTGGCATCGCTCGTCCCACCTGGCCGATCGTCACCACCGCTTCATGCAGCAACCTGCTCGTGGAAGAGACGCACGGCCGCCCCAGGCAAGCCTCCCCGGTCCGCTCCCTCCCGCGGCGCCTATCGTGACCGGGGTACCTCGGCGCCGCACCACTATAGCGATACCCCCAACAGCAGCGACACCCCCAACAACAAGGCGAGGCATCCCCATGACTCAAACCTCCGAGACGACCCAGGCTACCGACGCCAAGCGGCGTCACTGGCAGATCCCGCATATCTACGTCATCCTGTTCGTCTTCATCGCCATTGCCGCGGTAGCGACCTACTTCGTCCCGGCCGGTGAGTTCGAGCGAATACCTGGACCCGACGGTCGCACCACCATCGATGCCGAATCCTTCCAGTATGTGGCATCGAACCCCACCGGCATCGTCGACTTCATGCTGGCGATACCCAAAGGCCTGATGAGTGCCGGCGAGGTGGTGTTCTTCACCTTCATGATCGGCGGCATGTTCATGGTGCTGCGTCGCACCGGCATCATCGAGATCGGCGTCGACAAGCTCAGCCGCCGCTTCGCCAACCGCAGCCTGCTGATGATCCCCGTGCTGATGACGGTGTTCGCCGTGGTCGCCACCATTATCGGCACCCAGGAGTTGGCCCTGGTCTACGTGCCGGTGATCCTGCCACTGATGATCGCCCTGCGCTTCGACTCGGTGACTGCCGCCGCCGTGGCCCTGTGTGCCACTACGGCGGGCTTCACCACCGGCATCCTCAACCCGATCAACACCGGGCTGGGCCAGAAGCTGTCCGACCTGCCGCTCTACTCCGGCGTCGGCCTGCGCGCTGCTGCTTTCATCGTCGTACTCGGCGCCGCCATCTACTTCGTGATGCGCTATGCGCGCCAGGTGCAATCCAACCCCCGGCTGAGTTTGATGGACGGTGATGAGACCGAGGCCGAGAAGCGCTCGCTCTACCAACATGCCACCGACGAAGGTGCACTGCTCGCCAACGGCCGCCAGAAACTGGCCACCATTGCCACCTTCGCCTTCTTCGGCATCCTGGTCTACGGCGTGCTGCGCCAGGGCTGGTTCATGATGGAGATGGCGGGCCTGTTCATCGTCATGGGCATCGTCGTCGGCCTGATCGCCGGCCTGACCACCGAGAGCATCTGCGAAGCGTTCAATAAGGGCTTTCGCGACGTGCTGGTGGGCGCCATGATCGCCGGCGTGGCGCGCGGCGTGGCCGTGGTACTCGAGGATGGCCAGATCATGGACACCCTGGTCTATGGCCTGGGCAATCTGGTCGGCGAATTGCCTACCCTGCTTTCGGCCATCGGCATGTATTTCGCTCAGCTCGCCTTCAATTTCGTGGTTCCCTCCGGCAGTGGCCAGGCCCTGGTGACCATGCCGATCATGGCGCCACTCTCCGACATCATCGGCGTGACCCGCCAGACCGCGGTACTTGCCTACCAGTTGGGCGACGGCATCGGCAACATTCTGTTCCCCACCTCGGGCTACTTCATGGCCACCCTGGCCATCGCCGGCGTCCCCTGGCAGAAGTGGGTGAAGTTCTTCTTTCCCTTGTTCTGCGTCTGGGTAGTGATCGCGGTGTGCTTCCTCGCCATCGCCCAGGCAACGCAATGGGTCGGCTGAGGCGCTACCTGCCAATGTCTCACCACCCGGCCCAGCCGGGCGGTGAGACATTCCGTTTGGCAGCATCGACACGCCCTCTCAACCAGCTGATGGCGCCGGATGGTGCTCCACCCAATGTCGCGCGATATCCACCCGCCGGGTGACCCAGACCCGGTCATGTGCCTCGATATGGTCGAGGAAGCGCTGCAGGGCGCGGAAGCGACCGGGGCGGCCGAGCAGTCGGCAGTGCATGCCCACCGAAAGCATCTTGGGTGAGTCCTCGCCTTCGGCGTAGAGAACGTCGAAGGCATCGCGCAGGTAGGTGAAGAAGTGATCGGCGGTGTTGAAGCCTTGGGGAGCTGCGAAACGCATGTCGTTGCTGTCCAGGGTATAAGGCACGATCAGGTGGTCGTGCTCGCTGCCCTGGCTGTCGGTCACCCGGGTCCAGAACGGCAGGTCGTCACCGTAGTAATCGCTGTCGTAGAGGAAGCCACCCTCATCGAGCACCAGGCGTCGGGTATTGGGGCTGTCGCGGCCGGTGTACCAGCCCAGGGGCTTCTCGCCGTAGAGGCGCTGGAAGATCTCCATGGCACGCTGCAGGTGTTCACGCTCGACGTGCTCCGGCACCTCCTGGTAGTGGATCCAGCGGTAGCCATGGCAGGCGATCTCGTGGCCCAGCTCCTTGAAGGCATGCGCCACCTCGGGGTGGCGCTCCAGCGCCATGGCCACGCCGAACACCGTCAGCGGCAGGTCACGACGCTCGAACTCGCGCAGGATGCGCCATACGCCCGCACGCGAACCGTACTCGTAGATCGACTCCATGCTGAGGTGGCGGTCAGGGTAGGCAGCCGCCCCGATGATCTCGGAGAGGAACTGCTCGGAGCCAGGGTCGCCATGCAGTACGCAGTTCTCCCCACCCTCTTCGTAGTTGAGCACGAATTGTACGGCGATCTTGGCCCGGCCCGGCCAATTGGCATGGGGCGGGGTTCGACCGTAACCGATCAGGTCACGGGGATAGTCGCGGCTATCGCTCATCGGCAATTCCTCTTGTTCTTGCTGGCAGGGCGTGGGTTTGATGCTGCCGAAGCGGCCCTGCTCCGTCAAAATGTATACAATGCAGAAAATAGACTGTATCCACGAAGGTTGCAATAGGTTGTCCACCAAGAGCCACGGCTGTTCTGGCAGGGGCTCTGTTCGTATCAACTGCCTGCGAACCGGCCTGTTTCATTATGGACAGCCTGGCACGCCACACCATCTTTGTATACAAAAAACAACGATATCTGCAACCCTCGAACACGATGCGTACGCGAGCTGTTCAGCATGACTTGGCGCTGATTAGGGAAGCGCCTAACGGTCAGGCAACACATCATCAATCCAACTGTATACAATTTTGTCGAAGAATCGTCGTCAATCTTCCTTTCTTACCCACCTGCCCGACCTTTGTCTAATAACCCATGCATGGCCCCTCTTGCACATAAATTCATACAAGTAATTGAATTAAATATGGAAACCTCGACTCATCGAAGATCGAATGAAATTCTTGCGTCGAAGTGACGCAACGCCTATTTTGTGTACAAAGATATTTTTTATTGTTCACAAGAAAAGTTCGGAGCTCGCATGCGCCTACGCATCATCAACCCCAACACCACGGTCGCCATGACCCACAAGATCGGCGAGGCAGCGCGACGCATCGCGGCTCCCGGTACAACGATCGTGGCGACCCAGCCGGCCGATGGTCCCGTTTCCATCGAAGGGCACTTCGACGAAGCCATCAGCGCGGTAGGGGTCATGGAGGAAGTGTTGAACGGCGAGAAAGATGCCACCGATGCCTATGTGATCGCCTGTTTCGGTGACCCCGGCCTGCTCGCCGCGCGCGAGCTGACCCGCGCGCCGGTCATCGGCATCGCCGAAGCAGCCTTCCATATGGCCAGCCTGATCAGCACACGCTTCTCGGTGGTCACGACCCTGTCACGCACGGGCATCATCGCCGAACACCTGTTGGAGCAGTACGGATTCCGTCATCACTGCCGCCGGGTCCGCGCCGCCGAGATCCCGGTGCTCGACCTGGAGGAGGACGGTTCCTCGGCGCTGGCACGCATCATCGAAGAGTGCCATCGCGCCCGCGACGAGGACGGTATCGGCGCCATCGTGCTTGGCTGCGGCGGCATGGCCGACCTGACCGAGACCATCTCGCGCGAGGTCGGTCTGCCGGTGATCGAGGGGGTCACGGCCGCGGTGAAACTGGCCGAGGCACTCGTCGGACTGGGGCTCGGCACCAGCAAGCATGGCGACCTGGCCTTCCCTCGTCCCAAAGCCTTTATCGGACGCTTCGAAGGCTACTCGAACCTGACCAGGGAGCGCTGAGCCCATGGCCTCATAACAGCATTCCATAACAACAACACCAACTTGAAAGCACGTCACGTCTCATAGCCCGACAGCAGCAGCGGGCACAACCACAACACAGAGCAACGACTTGCGAGGACAGACCCATGCAACACCCCACTCCCCATAGCGCGGCTGCGGATTCCAGCGTGGATCCCGGCATGACGGCGCCCGGTGTTTCCAAGGCCCTGGGCGACGAATCCCTCGCGCCCCAGAAAACACGGATCATGGGGCGCACCTCCTACTTCCTGGCCTGGTTCGGTGGCTGCGTGTCGATCGGCACTTTTGCCATGGGCTCAAGCGTGGTGGGCACGCTGAACCTGATCCAGGCGACCCTGGCCATCGCCATCGGCTGCTTCGTGATCGGCATCGCACTCGCCCTGAACGGCGCCGCCGGCTACAAGTACGGTATTCCCTTCATGGTGCAGGCGCGCAGTGCCTTCGGCTTCGCCGGCACCCGCTTGCCCGGCCTGGTGCGGGCGGTGCCGGCGGTGGTGTGGTATGGCTTCCAGAGCTGGATCGGCGCGGGCGCCCTGAACATGGTCTCGGCTACCCTGTTCGGCTTCGACAACCTGGTGTTCTATTTCATCACCTTCCAGTTCCTGCAGATCGGCCTGTCGGTGATGGGCTTCCAGGGTATCAAATGGCTGGAGAACATCGGCAGTGCCTTCATTCTGGCTTCGCTGATGTATATGTTCTATGCCACGGTGCAGCGCTATGGCGATGAGCTCTCGGCCAGCCTGCTGACCATGGAAGGCTCCTGGGGCATGCCATTCTGGGGCGCCACCATGCTGTTCCTGGGCATTTACAGCACCATGATGCTCAATGTCAGCGACTACTCGCGGGAACACAAGCAGGGTACCGGCCAAGGCCTTCTCACGACCATCTACGCGATGTCGATCCTGCCCTGCACGCTGTTCATGGGCCTGATCGGCTACATGGTCTCCGAGGCCACCGGCACCGCCGACCCCATCCAGGTGTTCGCCAACGCGGTGGACAACACGCCGCTGCTGATGACCACGCTGCTGTTCATCGCCTTCGCCCAGGTCACCACCAACGTGCTCAACAACGTGGTGCCGCCGACCTACGTGCTGATGGACGTGTTTAAGCTGAAATTCACCACCTCCTCGGTCATCGTCGGCCTGCTGGCCTTCGCCACTTTCCCCTGGAAGCTGGTACAACCCGACTCCGCAGCCGGCCTGCAGCTCTTCGTGCAGACCTATTCCGCCTTCCTCGGCCCGATCTTCGCCATCCTGGTGGTCGACTATTACCTGATTCGGCGTCGCACGCTGGACCTCGGCCACCTCTATAACGAGAGCGGCCCCTACCAGGGCGTCAACCTCGCAGCGGTCATCGCTACCGCAGTGGGCATCGTGGCGGCACTGACCTTCTCCGCCGTTTCCTGGTACGCCAGCCTGATCCCGGCCGGCCTGACCTACTACCTGCTGATGCAGCACTGGGCGCCCTGCCAGCGCTTCCGCCAGTGACTCCACGCACGCATTCCCGCCCCGTCATGGGCGGGAATGACGCTCGACCACAACGATAACGGTGACGACGATGAAAGAGAGTGAGCTGGACATTCAGCGCATCGACCCGACGCTCTACAACGAGGACCTGGCCCCGCTGAAGCACAAGGACCGCAACTGGGGCGCCTTCGAGATCTTCAACGTCTGGTCCAACGACATCCAGAGCCTGTTCGGCTATACCCTGGCGGCCTCGCTGTTCCTGGCCTACGGACTCAACGGCTGGGCGGTGATGGCGGCGATCATTCTCGCCGGCTTCATCGTCATGTTCCTGGTCAACCTGACCGGCAAGCCCAGCGTCAAGTACGGTATCCCCTTCCCGGTGATGGTGCGCGCCAGCATGGGCGTACGCGGCGCCAACCTGCCGGCCATGCTGCGCGCGATCATCGGCATCTTCTGGTATGGCGTGCAGACCTACTTCGCTTCCACTGCGGTGGCACTGCTGATCGTCGCGCTGTTCGGCGCCGGCAACGGAACCACCTTCCTCGGGCTTTCCGGGGTGGCCTGGGTCTCGTTCGTGATCGTCTGGCTGTTCCAGATCGCGATCTTCTGGTCCGGCATCGAGCGCATCAAGCACTTCCTCAACTGGGCCGGCCCCTTGGTCTACGTGGTGATGGTGGCATTGATGATCGTGGTCTGGTACCAGGCCGGCAGTGAACTCTTGCCAGCCATTGGAACCATCTTCAGCGCCGATGGCGAGCGTAGCGGCAGCGCCGTGGCGGCATTCCTGGCCATCGTCGGCACCATGGTGGCCTACTTCGCCGCGGTGGTGATCAACTTCGGCGACTTCACCCGCTTCGTCAGGACCGAACGCCAGATGAAGCTCGGCAACCTGCTGGGGCTGCCGCTCAACGTGGCCTTCTTCTCTTTCATCGCGCTGATCATCACCGCCGGCACCCTGGTGCTGTTCGGCGATGCCCTGACCAACCCGGCCGATATCGTCGAGCGGGTCGACTCCCTGCCGTTGACCATCGTCGCCGCGCTGACCTTCTTCGCCGCCACCGTGGGCATCAACCTGGTCGCCAACTTCATCCCTCCCGCCTATGACCTGGCCAACCTCTTCCCCAGCAAGATCAGCTTCAAGGTGGGCGGGCTGATCACTGCCGTGGTGGCCTTCTTCGTCGGTGCGCTGTGGGTCTCGCTGATCAGCCAGATCGGCGTGCCGGGCTTCGTCAACGCTCTCGGCGCCATTGTCGCGCCCTTCTACGGCATCATCGTGGTGGACTACTACCTGGTGAAGCGCCAGCACCTCGACATGCAGCAGCTGTTCTCCTCCGAGCCGGGAACCGCCTATTACTACGTGAAGGGCTGGAACACCCGGGCGCTGATGGCATTCGGCGGTGCCGCACTGTTCTCCATCTCCACCGTGGTCGTACCGGCACTCTCCGGTCTCGACGGCTACGGCTGGATGATGGGCGCCGCACTCGGCGGGCTGTTCTACTACGGCCTCATGCACGGCTACCGCGCCGCACCGGTGGCACCGGCCACCTGATCGAACCATCCACGACGTACACGGAGAAACGCAAACCGCCGGACGCCCAGGCGTTCGGCGGTTTGCCTTGCGCTCATCAGCCGCGCCCGAACAGGTTCGCCTTCACTTCCCCCAGATGCTCTTCTAGCAGTGCGCGCGCGGTCTGCTCGTCGCGGTCGCGCAGCGCCGCGACGATGGCGCGATGCTGCGCCTCGTAACGCTTGCGGCGTTCAGGCGTCAGGGAGATTCGCTTGAGCCGCCCCCACTCCCCCTCCTCACGCACTGCGTTGGTCAATTCGAGAATACGCAGGAAGAAGCTGTTGTGAGTGGCTTCTGCAAAGGCCTGGTGCAAGGCACCGTCCCAGTGCTCGAACGCTTCGATGCTGGTGGCCGACTCCGAGCGCTCGAGACACTCGTCCATACGCGCGAAATCGGCAGCCGTGGCAAAGCGCACGATCAACGTCACCATCTGCGGTTCTATCAGCACCCGGGCATCCATCAACTGAGCCGGGCTCACCTGTCTCGCCATGCTGCCCACGCTCGGCGACCCTGCAGATGCTGAGCCAATGTCGGCGGACTCGCCCCCGCTCGGGGACAGCAACTCAGCGGCACGCTCGCTGACGAAGGTGCCGCTACCCACCACCTGGGTGATCGCACCAAGCGACTTGAAGTGCCCCAGCACTCGCCTCACCGCGCCGCGAGAGGCGCCGAAGCGATCGCTCAGCTCACGCTCCGTGGGCAGCCGATGCCCCGGAGGAAAGCGACCGCTGACGATCTCGGCTCGCACGTAGCGCGCCAGGGCTCTGGCCCCATCCGAACGTATGCCGTTCTCGGCCAGCGAGCCCCGGTTGTCATTAGCACGTATCGGCCTCTCGCTCACTGGGCGTCCTTCTTCATGTCTTTCATGCGGATCCAATTTCTGCTGAATCTAGACCATTTGGTACTTCAGTACAAAGAATCAAGCTTGATTTAGTACCAATCAGCTTCTAGTCTCGGTCATTACAGAACCAAAAACAAACCAATGGAGAGCCAATCGTCATGAAATTCGCCACGCTGCGACCGGCGCCCGACCAACCGCCTCTCGTCGCCTTGATCGACGCTGCGGGCCAGCACTACTGGCCACTGAACGAGCTGGTGCCCGAGTTCCAGGGCGACATGCAGCAGTTGCTGCGCGACTGGGCCTCCCTGGCTGCCCGGATCGCGCCCAAGGGTGAAGGACGCCTCCTCGATGCCGCGCGCCTCGAACCACCCATCCACCCTCATCGCAACATGTTCTGCGTCGGCAAGAACTACTTCGAGCATGCCGCCGAGTTCAGTCACTCCGGTTATGACAGCAGCACGACCGCCGACGACGTGATACCCAAGTTTCCCATCATCTTCACCAAGGCCTACAACACCTTGATCGCCCATGGCGACGACATTCCCCGCCATGCCGAGGTCACCCGCCAGCTCGACTACGAAGCTGAATTCGCCGTCATCATCGGCAAGGGGGGCCGTGGCATCAAGCGGGCCAACGCCTACGATCATGTCTGGGGTTATACCATCGCCAACGACGTGACCGCCCGCGATCTCCAGCAGCAACACAAGCAATGGCATCTCGGCAAGTCGCTGGACGGCCTTTGTCCCATGGGGCCGTGGATCGTTACCGCCGACGAAGTAGACCGCGATGATGCCACCATCAAATGCTGGGTCAACGGCGAGCTGCGCCAGGATGCCCGCCTGGATCAGTTGATCTTCGACGTACCGACGCTGATCGAGACGCTCTCGGCCGGCATCGAACTCAAGCCGGGTGACGTGATCCTGACCGGCACCCCAGTTGGGGTCGGCATTGGCTTCAACCCGCCCAGGTTCCTGCAGGCCGGCGACATCGTGCGTATCGAGGTCGAGGGCATGGGCGCATTGGAAAATCGGGTCGGCGACTGAGCGGCCCGTCATCTGCACGGCACCAGGTTCCACAAGCGCCAACGAGCGCGACAACAACACAGGAGCACGCCATGAACATTCCCGATACCAAGCCGAAACCCCTCGCTGCCGCCCTGCTGGTCGCCGCCGCCGGTCTAGCCAGCGCCCCGGCCATGGCCGAGGATTTCTACGCCGGAAAGGCCATCGAGATGGTGGTACCGTTCGGCGAGGGTGGCGCCACCTACGTGGCGGCCAAGTTCCTCGAGCCCTTCCTGGAGAAGCATCTGCCGGGCAATCCCCAGGTCAACGTGCGCACCCGGCCGGGCGGCGGCTCGATTCTCGGCGCCAACTGGTTCCAGCAGAATGCCGAGCCCGATGGCGAGACGATCCTGTTCACCACCTCCTCGACCTCGAATCCCTATGTGCTGGGCATGGATGCGGTGGAGTACGATCTGGCCGCGATGCGGCCCGCCTATAGCCTGCCCTTCGGGGCGGTGATCTACGTCTCGCCGCGCACCGGCATCGAGTCGCCGGCCGACCTGCACTCGCCTGACATGCCGCTCATCTATGGCGGTATTGCCGCCGCCGCCAGCGACCTGCCCGTGCTGCTGGCCTTCGAGCTGCTGGAGCTCGACCTGCGCGCGGTGCTCGGCTTCGATGGCCGCGGCCCGGCCCGCCTGGCCTTCGAGCGCGGCGAAACCAATATCGACTTCCAGTTCACGCCCGCCTACATGTCGCAGGTGGTGGATATGGTCGAGGCCGGCACCGCAGTTCCGATCATGACCGGCGGCTCGGTGGGCGACGACGGCGTGCTCAGCGCTCGCGACCCCGCTTTCCCCGACTACCCCTCGGTCTATGAGGTTTACGAGGAGATCAACGGCGAGCCACCCTCCGGCGTGGAGTGGGATGCCTTCCAGGCGATCGGTGCCACGACCTTCAACTTCGGGCTGACTGCCTACCTGCCGGAAGGCACACCGGACGAGGTCCTCGAGATCTTCGAGGAGACCATTGCCGCCATCAACGCCGATCCCGACTACCAGGAGCAGAGCCAGGAAGCCGTGGGTGGCTACGATCTGTTGCCCGCCTCGGTGGTCACCGGCTCGCTGAGCGAATCCCTGCAGCCCTCCGACGAGGTGCGCGATTACCTGCGCACCCTGCTCGCCGACAAGTACGACGTCGAGCTGTAGCCTCGGTGCCGATGTGGCCAGCCGTTACCGCGGCTGGTCACATTCGATGATTCTGCATAGGAAACTGCCTCGTGCTCGAGAATATCGTTTCGGCCCTGGACATCCTGTTCCAGCCCGCGCGGCTGCTGGCGCTGTTCGCTGGTATGCTGGCCGGGATGGTCTTCGGCATGCTGCCGGGACTCGGTGGCGTAGCCGCCGTGTCGATTCTGCTGCCGTTCATCTACCTGATGGACGGCTACGCCGGGCTAGCCATGCTGCTCGGAGCCATCTCGGTGATCTACACCTCGGACACCATCACCTCGGTACTGCTCGGTGCCCCGGGGTCACCGGCCTCGGCGCCCACCGCCATCGAGGGCATGCGCTGGCCAAGCAGGGCAAGGCCTCGCTGGCGCTCGGCGTCGGTTTCCTGGCGTCGATGGTGGGCGGCCTGTTCGGCGCCCTGATCCTTTCCGTCGCCATTCCCATCGCCGGCCCCCTGGTGCTGGCACTGGGTACGCCGGAGCTGTTCATGTTCGCCCTGGTGGGACTCTGCTTTGCCGCCAGCATGGTCGGCAAGGACCTTGCCGTGGGACTTGCGGCCGCCTGCTTCGGCATCCTGCTGGGAGTGGTTGGCGCCGCGCCGGCCGCCGCCAACTATCGATTCATCTTCGGCCAGTCCTACCTGATGGATGGCCTTTCGCTACCCATCGTGGCGCTGGGGCTGTTTGCCGTCGCCGAGCTGATCAGCATGGTCGCCTCGGGTGGGGGCATCGCCACCAAGCCGACTCCACTGGGAAAGTGGGGAGATAGCTTCCACGAATTCTGGCGCAGCCGCTGGCTGATCTGCCGCTCCTCGGTGATCGGTATCTTCGGCGGCTTCGTCCCGGCGGTAGGAGCCAGCGCCTCCACCTGGATCGCCTACGGTCATGCGATGAGTTCCACCAAGGACAAACGACGCTTCGGCAAGGGAGAGATTCGTGGCGTAGCCAGTGCCGAGGGAGCCAATAACGCCACGATCATTTCCGACCTGGTGCCCACCATGCTGTTCAGCGTACCGGGCGGCCCCGCTGCCGCCATTTTCCTCGGCGCGCTGTTCTCGTTCGGCTTCTACCCCGGCCCACGCATGGTCAGCGAGTCGCCGGATCTGATGTACATGATCGTATGGAGCGTGGCGCTGGCCTCGGTGATGGGTGCCGCGATCTGCTTCGCCGTGACACCCTACATCGCCCGGCTGACTCGGGTGAACTTCGCCCTGATCGCCGCCCGCTGTTGCTGATCATGGTGGCCGGCGCCTACCAGGGCACCCAGACCTTCGGCGATATCCTCGCCCTCCTTGCGCTTGGCCTGCTCGGCTGGCTGATGAAGAATGCTGGCATTCCGCGCGCGCCGGTGCTGGTCGGCTTCGTCCTGGCCACGCCCATGGAGCAATATTTCTGGTTGACCACCCAGATCCACGGCTTCACTTGGCTGACTCGCCCCGGCGTACTGATCATCGCCTCGCTGATCGTGATTCCGCTGGTGTTGAACGTGGCAAGAAGACTGCGGCGGCGAGTCGACGGTGACGACGATACGGGACATAGGACAGAAGCTACCGCCGGTGAAGGCGAACTTCCGGGGCACGACAGCAGCGTCGTATTGATCACGGTACTGCTGATGACCGTGGCTTTTGGCTACGCTTTGGTGGAAATGCTCGGTTACCGCCCCAATGCGCGACTGATGCCGAGCCTCGGTATCGTGCCAGGGCTGCTGCTCAGCCTTTACGTACTGGGCCGCCAGCTGGTCAGGATACGACGCCGGGGGCGTTGCGTGAGTCTCGCCAGCCGCCGGGAACTGCCCGTGCTCGGCGGCATTCTGCTCTACGGTGTCGCCATGTGGCTGATCGGGTTCAATCTGGCCACACTGCTGCTGCTGGCCTGGCTGCTCATCGGCTGTGCCCGAATGCGCTGGATGACGGCCCTGCTCTATGGCGCGACGGTGTACGCCATTGCCCAGGGAATGTTCATGCTGATGCGCCTCACCCCACCCCAAGGAACACTGCTGAATCTCGCCATGCCGTGGTGATGCAGGAAAGCGCCGTTACCCTGACGGCGCGCTTCAGGCCCCGAATATACGATGCAGGTCGGGGTTTCCGCCTCCTCCTCGACGATCGACAGCGACGCCTCGATCGCCTTGAGGTGACGGCTCATGAAGGCCGTGGCACGCTCGCCGTTGCGTGCCTCGAGATAGCCGATCAGGTCGTCGTGGTCGTGGGATTCGCAGCCCAGGTGCCCGGAGCTGCCGTAGACCGCCAGGATCAACGACGAACGCGAACAGAGCTGACCGACGAAAGCCGCCAGAGTGGCATTGCCCGAGAGCTGGGCCAGGCGTTCATGGAAGGCGGCGGAGAGCTTGATTGCCCGGCTCTGTTCGCCCGACTTGAGTGCCTCGCGCTCGCGGCGGGCCATGTCGCGCAGCTCGCGGACGTCCTCGGCAGTGATGCGCCGAGCCACTTCCGGCATCAGCCCGCACTCCACCATCTGACGAGCATCGAAGACGTCCTTGGCTTCATCGGCGGTGGGCCGTGTGACGCTGGCACCGCGACGCGGCGTCAAGGTCACCAGCTGCTCCAGCGCCAGACGCTGGAGGATCTTGCGCACGCCGGTGCGGCTGATACCGAATACCTCGGCCAGGGCATCTTCGCGCAGGCGCGCGCCGGGGCGCAGACGATGTTCGATGATGGCATCGCTGATGGTGCGGTAGATCGCCTCATGCCGCTCGGCGCCATCGCCATTCTTGCCCATGCGCCGGGGCTTGGCCTTGCCCGCATCGCCAGCTTCGGCCAGACGCTGCCGCTGGTTCATGATCCCCCTCCTCGCATGCCAACACTGGTAGCCATTGTATACGCAACCTCCCTCAACTATCGAACCAATGAAGACGCCCCAGCGCCGCCGAGAGCGGGCTGGGGCGTCTGCGGATCCCGGTGGGTGTCTACTCCGACCAGGCGGCGATCACCTCGCGCTCCTCATCGGTCATGCCGGTCATGTTGCCAAGCGGCATGTACTTGCTGCCCACCACCTGCTGGATGCGCTCCTTCTGCCCGCGAATCTGGTCCGCGCTGTCGTAGGCGATGCCGGCAGGCGGCGCGGAGAAGCCCGGCTGGGTCGGCTGACGCGAATGGCAAGCCACGCAGTGCTGGTCGATCAGGGCGTGAACCTCCTCGAAGCTGGGCCCCTCGGCCTCCGTCAGGGTCGCTCCACCGGTCGTGGCCTGCCCACCGGGCATCGCCAGCCAGAAGACAACCAGGATCAGCGCCGTGCCCGCCGCCGGGTAGGCCGGCTGGATCTTGCCCATGTGCATCAGTACGAAGAACTGGCGGATCAGCGCACCGGCAAAGATGAACAGCGACATCAGCACCCAGGCGTATTCGTGGTTGTACACGAACGAATAGTGATTGCTGATCATCAGCAGCACCACCGGCAGGGTGAAGTAGGTATTGTGAACCGAGCGCTGCTTGCCGCGCTTGCCGTCCAGCGGGTTCGGCTCCTCACCGGCCTTCATCGCCTTGACCATGCGCCGCTGGCCGGGAATGATCCAGAAGAACACGTTGGCCGACATGGCGGTGGCCATGACCGCACCGGTGAGCAGGAAGGCGGCCCGCCCCGAGAACATCTGCACGCTGAGGTAAGCCACGACGATCATCAGCACGGCGACGGCCAGGCTGAGCACCCCGTCGCGCTCCATGTTGGGGCTGATGCGCTTGCACATCTCGTTGTAGATCACCCAGCCCGCCAGTAGAAACACCAGCGCCAGCACGTTGGCCTGCCAGCCGCTCATGTTGGCGGCCCACTCCCAACTGCTGTTGGGATTGACCAGATAGAAGCCCGGGTTGGTCATGTAGAGCAGCACGAACAGGGCAAAGCCGGAGAGCCAGGTGGTATAGGACTTCCAGAACGACCAATGGAGATCCTCGGGCAGCTTGGCGGGCGCCGTCGCGTACTTCTGGTTGTGATAGAAGCCGCCGCCGTGAACGGCCCACATCTCGCCGAACACGCCCTTGTCACGATCCTCGGCGGCCTTGGGCTTGCGCAGCCCGTTGTCCAGCATGACGAAATAGATCGACTCGCCGATCCAGGCGATGGCCGCGATGACGTGCAGCCAGCGCAGCATGAAATTGACGAATTCCAGCAGGTAAGCTTGCATCTGAAGGGTCTCGATACGTGATTGTTTTATACGCAGCTTTGATTCGGAAAGCCGGCGAGCGAGGCCAAGCTAGGCAAGAACCGGCCAAGGCTCGGGGTTTGATTGGCAGATTTAGCCGCTCTCTAACCCAATCCGGTCCAATTTTTCCAGTCTTCGAATAAAGCTTAGCTTCCGCGGTAGGTGGAGTACCCGTAGGGCGACACCAGCAGCGGCACATGATAGTGCTGCGAGGCATCGGCAACGCCGAAGCGCAGCGGAATGACATCGAGGAAGCGCGGCTCGCTCGCCTGGATCCCCTGTTGGCGCAGATAGTCGCCTGCATGGAAGACCAGCTCGTACTCGCCGGCCCGGAAGTCGTCGCCTTCCAGAATCGGTGCATCGCAGCGTCCATCGTCGTTGGTCCTTACTGTCTTCAGCAGCGAACGCTGCTCGCCCTCCAGGCGATAGACGTCGATGCGGATGCCTTCGCCAGGGCGACCCTGGGCAGTATCCAGAACGTGTGTGGTCAGTCGTCCCATATCGTTTCTCCCGTTGTCAGCCGGAGCTTGAGCGGCGGCCCTGACCCGAGCCTTGGCGCTGACCGAGGTTCGCCGCATGCCATGAAGACAGTTTTAGCCATTCTGGTGGTACATTTCAAAGTTTTTTTGTATACACTTTTGAAAGAACACGCTTCGATCACTGCATGACAGCACTGACCATGGAGATCACGATGAACGACAAGACACTCGCGCCGCGCCCCAGCACGCTCGACCGCGACGAATTCGTGGCACGCTTCGGCGACATCTACGAGCACTCCCCCTGGGTGGCCGAGTTGACCTGGGAGCGCGGGTTGCAGCCGGCGCAGGACACCCCGGCAGGCCTCGCCGAGGCCATGGGCCAGACGCTGAGCAGCGCCACGGCGGAACGTCAGCTCGAGGTGATTCGCGCCCACCCCGACCTCGCAGGCAAGGCCGCCATCGCCGGCGAGCTGACCGACGACTCCACCCGCGAGCAGGCCGGTGCGGGCCTCGACCAATGCACGCCCGAGGAGATGGCCCGTTTCGAGCGCCTCAATGCGGCATACAAGGGGAAGTTCGGCTTTCCCTTCGTCATGGCCGTGAAGGGCAGCGACAGGCACGCCATTCTGGCGGCCTTCGAGACGCGCCTGGAGAACTCACCCGCGGAGGAGCGCCGTACCGCCATCGAGCAGATCAATCGCATTGCCCGCTTTCGCCTGGAGGAGCGTGTCGCGAATCGCTGATCTCGCAGACTTCCCGGCCTTCGGCCGGTCTGCGATATGGCGCAGTGCTATCGGCCCATGGAAACCCGCCAGTGATATCGTGGCGGGTTTTTCGTCGCTGCTCGAGCATCGCCGATAGCCGACAAAACATGACCAAACGGTCAAAATACTACATCCAACCTATTGATATAGAATAGAAAGCAGTTTTAGTAGACAAAAATAGCTAGAAATTGTCTTTTAAACGACAGTGCATTGTGTACATTTCTTGGCAGGGTGTGGTGCATGGACACGCACCACTGCGACAACAACAACCGAGAGCCTGACCATGACCGACGCTGGAAAGCCTTCTCAGCCAACCAAGCCCTCACGCACGATCAACCAGAACCCCGACGCCATGCCGCCATTGGGCAAGGCGATTCCACTCGGGCTGCAACACATCATGGCGATGTTCGCCGGCAACGTGACGCCGCCGATCATCATTGCCGGCGTAATCGGCGCCACCGCCGGCGAACAGATCTTTCTCATCCAGGTCGCACTGTTCGTGGCCGGTATTTCAACGCTGGTCCAGACCATCGGCATGGGGCCCATCGGCGCCCGGCTGCCCATCGTGCAAGGCACCAGCTTCGGCTTCCTGCCCGTTGCGCTGCCGCTGGCCAAGGCCTTCGGCCTCCCCGCGGTGCTGGGAGCTTCGTTCATTGCCGGCCTGCTGCAAATCCTGCTGGGTGCGTTCCTCAAGAAGATCCGCCACTGGTTCTCGCCGGTGGTGACCGGCATCGTGGTGCTGCTGATCGGCATCACGCTGATGCCGGTAGGCCTCAACTACGCCGCGGGCGGCGTGGGCTCGGAGAATTTCGCGTCACCGACCAACCTGACGCTGGCCTTCTTCGTGCTGGTGGTGACCATCGCCGTGCATCAGCTGGGGCGCGGCTTCATCAAGGCCTCGTCGATCCTGTTCGGCTTGCTGGCCGGTTACCTGGTTGCCATCGCGCTGGGCATGGTCGATTTTACCAACCTGCGCGATGCCGCCTGGTTCGCCCTGCCCCAGCCCTTCGTCTACGGCATGGAGTTCTCCATGACCGCCATCGTCGGCATGACGCTGATCATGTTCGTGGTGGGGCTCGAAACCATCGGCAACATCTCGGCCATTACCACCGGCGGAGCCGGGCGCCCGGCCAAGGATCGCGAACTCTCGGGCGGTGTAATGGCCGATGGCGTGGCGACCTCCTTCGCCGCCGTGTTCAACACACTGCCCAATACCGCCTACGCCCAGAACGTCGGCCTAATCACCCTGACCGGCGTGGTCAGCCGCCATGTGGTGACCATCGGCGGCCTGCTGCTGATCGCCATGGGCCTGTTTCCCAAGCTGGGTGGCCTGGTCGCGGCCATGCCCCATGCCGTACTGGGAGGGGCCGGCATCGTCATGTTCGGCATGATCGCCTCGGCCGGACTCAAGATCATCAAGGAGTGCGAGCTGGATCAGCGCAACATGCTGATCATCGCGGTGTCGCTGAGCCTCGGCATCGGCCTGCCCGCGGTGGAGGCGATCTCCGAGACCATGCCAGGACAGGCCGGCCTGCTGTTGAAATCGGGTCTGGTACCGGCGGCCGTCGCCGCCTTGCTGCTGGACGCCATTCTGCCCGGCAAGCCTCGCCGCCAGGCACCACAGGAGCCGGTAGCCGCGAAGAGCGAGCAGGTACGCTCTAACGTGTAGGAGGAATCAGGGCGAGGCCACGCCTCGCCCTGCCCTAGCCTGTCCTAGCCCCTCCTTCCCATGTACTGCCGCTGCGCCCGACCATCCCGCCAGGGCGTTCTACACTGCGGTTATCCATGATGGATGGAGGAGAATGCGACATGTTTCGCGACCGCCTGGATGCCGCCGAGCAACTTGCCGAGCGCCTCGCGCACCTCAAGGGCTCCAACCCTCTGGTACTGGCCATTCCCCGTGGTGGCGTTCCCATGGGGCGCTACCTTGCCGACGCTCTCGAGGGGGAACTCGATGTCGTGCTGGTGCGCAAGATCCGCGCCCCGGGCAGCCCCGAATTCGCGATTGGCGCCATCAGCGAAGATGGCACCATGAAGCTCGACGAGGCTGCCTCTCACTTTTCCCAGACAGCGGTAGAGCGCGAAGCCGAGCAGCAGCGCAAGCTGCTTCAGCAGCGGCGCCAACGCTACAGTCCGGTTCGCCCGCCAATACCGCCCGAGGGCCGTGTGGTGGTGATCGTCGACGACGGCAGCGCCACCGGCGCAACCATGGAAGCAGCCCTGCAAACCCTGCACGGCCGTGCCGCACGACTTGTGGCAGCCTTGGGGGTGGCATCGCCGAGCGCCGTCACGCGGCTGGAGGCGATCGCCGATGAGGTCGTCTGCCTCGATGTCCCGCAGCGCTTCATGGCGGTGGGCCAGTTCTATATCGACTTCGGCCAGGTGGAGGAGGAGGAAGTCATGGAGCTGCTTGGCGAATGACCGCGTCGGCAGCGTGAGGGAGGCATACGGCACGCAAGAAAAAGGCCGTCGCCCCTCAGGGGCGACGGCCTTTGCATCGGCAGGGGATGCAGCGACTTACTTGGTCGCGGCGCTGGCGGCCTTGACGTTCTGCTCGGTCAGCTGCTGCCCCTTCTGCAGGAACTCCTGGCTCAGGTCGACCACCTTCTTGGTGTCGCCCTGCAGACGCTCGCCCAGCTCCTTGACGGCTTTCTGCTGAGTCTCGAACACCTGCTTGAGGCCTTCGGAGTCCTTGACGTCGATCCAGGCGCGGGCCTGGGCCAGGCTCAGGTCGGAGTAGCTACGGAAGGCGTCCAGCTGTGCTGACAGCAGCTTCTCGTAGTATTCCAGGGTCAGCGAGCCATAGGCACGCGCCGGAGCGAGGAACAGGGTTTCGAACTGCTGGGTCGCCTTATCTTGGGTCTTGCTCATGAGACACCTCCTACGTTGCGTTATCAAGGCAGGATCGCGCCTTGTTGCATTGCAACATAGCAGCTCGTTTTGTGCGGTGCAACATTATTTGAGCTCATTTTTTGAGCACCGCGACTTCAGCGTGTCGACGCACTCGCCCCCGTTCAGCGATAGGCCCCTTCGATATCCGTGATTCGCATGGCCTTGCGTCCCAGGCCGCCATGGAGATCGAGCATGCGCTCGACCCAACCGTAGACAGGGTCGGCATTCGATACCAGGTCGGCAGTCGACACTACCCGCGCCCACATGAAGGCACCGAAAACGAGATAGTCGGCCGCAGCAGGTGCCTCGCCATCGAGGAAATCGCTGTCTTCCAACTGGCCTCGCAGCGGGGCCAGAGCGGCGTCGAGCTGCGCCAACCCTTTGGCCGGTGAGTGGAATTCCTCGAGGGAACGGCCGAAACGCTTTTCACGACTAGTGCGGAAATAGTCGCGGTCCTTGGGGTCGATGGCGTTGAGCAGGTCCATGACGATGGTCCGCATCATCGCCGGATGCAGCGCCCGTTCGGCGTAATGCTTGAAGAAGCGCGCCCGGGATTCGGCCATGCCATTGCCCAGCAGGGGCGCTTCGGGATAGGCGCGGTCCAGATAGCGCAGGATTTCGTAGCTGTCGATGACCGTCTCGTCACCGTCGACCAGTACCGGCACCTTGTCGTGGTCGGCGAATGCCAGGGCCTGCTTGTCGGTGAAGTGCCAAGGACGCGTCTCCGCCTCGAGTCCCTTGTGAGCGAGCGCGTAGCGCACACGCCAGCAGTATGGGGAAAAACGCAGACCTTCATCGATACCGCAGAGGTCGAAGAGAACCCTTGCCATGGCGCCTCCTGGCGAACGTCGGTAGTGGTCTTCGGATAGTGCCAGCCTTGGCGACAGGATGCCAACCACCATGCCAACCACTATGCCAACCACACCGAGCTCGACTACGCTGGGGGCCATGAGTCTGTCCATTAGTCTAATAACGAATCGCTTCCAGGCACGTGGCAACAGGCATTTTTGGCTCTTATCCGCATGATTTTAAATCCAAAATCGCGATGGCTCATGGAACGCCACTTCATTACAAATTGGTAAGACCAATGATCCAAGGATGGCAACTTCCCAGCGCACTTCGTATCGTTGCCTCCGCGGCCGGCTCAGGTAGAAGCGCTTCGATGGGTGGCCTTCGCCTGCCGGACTCTAACAAGGAGAAATCCGAGGAAACGTCATGACGGATACAACCCTAGCACTACTCGCCTTTACGCCATTGATACTGGCCGGCGTGCTGTTGATCGGCTTTCGCATGGCTGCCAGAACGGCCATGCCCATCGTATTCGTGATCACTGCCCTGATCGGGCTGTTCGCCTGGGAGATGAGCTTCAACCGGGTGCTGGCCTCCACGCTCCAGGGCCTGATCCTGACCGTCTCGATCCTGTGGATCATCTTCGGCGCCATTCTGCTGCTCAACACGCTGAAGCATTCCGGCGGCATTGCCGCCATTCGCAACGGCTTCTCGGGCATCAGCCCCGATCGCCGCGTGCAGGCGCTGATCGTGGCATGGCTGTTCGGCTGTTTCATCGAAGGCGCCTCGGGTTTCGGCACGCCCGCCGCCGTGGCGGCCCCGCTGATGGTGGCGCTGGGCTTCCCCGCCTTGGCCGCGGTCGTGGTCGGCATGATGATTCAGTCCACTCCGGTCTCCTTCGGCGCGGTGGGCACCCCGATCGTGGTCGGCGTGACCGGGGGCGTCAACATGAACGCCATCACCGAGCAGCTCGAAGCGGGCGGCTTCACCTGGCTCGAGTACTTCCGCTTGATCGCAGCGGAAGTCGCCATCGTGCATGCCATCGTCGGTATCCTGATGCCGTTGATCATGGTGGTCATCATGGTGCGCTTCTTCGGCGCCAATCGCTCCTGGAAGGAGGGGCTCTCGATCACCCCGTTCGCCCTCTTCACCGGCGTGGCCTTCGTGGTGCCTTATGCCCTGGCGGGTGTGCTGCTGGGGCCGGAGTTCCCCTCGATGATCGGGGCCATGGTGGGCCTGGCCATCGTCGTACCGGCGGCACGTCGCGGTTTCCTGCTGCCCAAGGACAACTGGGACTTCCCCGAGCGTGACGCCTGGCCGGCCGGCTGGATCGGCAAGATCGAGATCAAGATCGACGATATCGCCGGCAAGACACCGCTCTCCACCTGGATGGGCTGGCTGCCCTACGTGCTGCTGGCGCTGTTCCTGGTGGCATCTCGCACCGTCGATCCGCTGCGTGAAGCGCTCAACGCCTGGACCTTCGGCTGGAGCAACATCCTCGGTGAAGCCGGCGTATCCGGCAGTATCGCCCCACTCTACCTGCCCGGTGGCATCCTGCTGATGGTGGTGCTGGTCACCGCGGTGCTGCATCGCATGCGCGTCGGTGAGCTCAAGGCTGCTTTCGGTGAATCCTCGCGCACCCTGCTCGGCGCCGGCTTCGTGCTGATCTTCACCATCCCCATGGTGCGTATCCTGATCAACTCCGGCGTCAACGCCGCCGACCTGGTCTCCATGCCGGTCGCCATGGCCCAGTTCGTTGCTGACAGCGTGGGCGACGTCTACCCCTTCTTCGCCCCTGCCGTGGGCGGTCTGGGAGCCTTCATCGCTGGGTCCAATACCGTTTCCAACCTGATGCTGGCCGAGTTCCAGTTCAACGTGGCCCAGCAGCTCGGTCTCTCCACCGCCTTCATGGTGGCGCTGCAGGCCGTAGGGGCTGCGGCGGGCAACATGATCGCCATCCACAACGTGGTGGCGGCCTCGGCCACCGTCGGTCTGCTCGGTCGCGAGGGAGAAACGATTCGCAAGACCATCCTGCCGACGATCTACTACCTGGTGTTCGCCGGCGCCATCGCCATGGTGGGCTTCTACGTGCTCAATGTCAGCGATCCGCTGATGGAAGTGGGCCAGATGGAGCAGCCCATCGTCGAGGAGATGGAGCCTGCCGAAGCGGCGGATGCGGCGGAACCGCAGGAGGAGATGGAAGAGTTCGAAGGGGCGGAACAGGAGCCTCTGGAGGAAGCGGAGCAGGAAGACTGAGCCTGACCTGACCCCGTGAACGCTTGCGCCCCCATGCCAACCGCCATGGGGGCGCTCTCCTTTACGCCGCTGTCTTCAGTTGATACGTTCGAGATCGCGCTCGTGCTGGCGCGCTTTTTCCACGTAGACCGCCGCATTGAGACGCAAGCCCTCGATGGCCGCATCGTCGAGCTCCCGCACCACTCGCGCCGGCGCTCCCACGATCAGCGAGTTCGGTGGAAACTCGGCGCCCTCCTTGACCACGGCTCCTGCCGCCACCAGGCAGTTCTCGCCGATCACCGCACCATTCAGGATCACCGCCTGGATACCGACCAGACTCCCGTCACCAATGGTGCAACCGTGCAGCATCGCCTGGTGGCCCACGGTCACGCCCTTGCCTACCTTGAGTGGAAAACCGGGATCGGCGTGCAACACGGCCCCATCCTGGATATTGCTCTCCTCGCCGACCTCCAGGCGTTCGGTATCGCCGCGCAGCACCGCCTGATACCAGACGCTGGCGCCGCGCCTGAGCGTCACCTGTCCGATCACGTCGGCAGTTTCCGCAACGTAGACCTCCTCATGCACGTCGGGGCGGTGTTCTCCGAATCGATAGATTGCCATCGTATTTTCCTCCCTGGGGTTGTCAGGTCGCCAAGGCCGAAGGCCTGCTTCCGTCATGGTGATGGTGTACCGAAGCTCACGCCAGCGCCCGCTCGAGCAAGCGGGCCACATGGATCGCCTCACGGCCGCTGCCGTCGCGGATCTGATGGCGACAGCTGGTGCCGTCGGCCACCAGTACGGTGTCGTCGTCGGCCTCGCGGATCGCCGGCAACAGCGCCAGTTCGGCCATCTGCAGCGAGGCGTCGTAGTGCTCCGCCTCGTAGCCGAAGCTGCCCGCCATGCCGCAGCAGGAGGCGTCGACGGTCTCGACCGTGAGCTCGGGAATCCAGGACAGCACCTGCTCCACCGGGCGCAGCGCGTCGAAGGCCTTCTGGTGGCAGTGGCCGTGCAGCAGCGCGCGCCCGGGCAGCGGCTTGAGATCGAGCGAAAGCTCGCCCGCCTGCCGGGCCCTGACCAGAAACTCCTCGAACAGCATCGCAGCATCCGCCAGGGCTCGCGCCTGCTCGCCGAAGCCGTACTGCAGGAATTCGTCGCGCATGCCGAGCAGGCAGGAGGGCTCGAGCCCGACGACGGCCACGCCGCGCTCGACATGGGGCATCAGGGCATCGAGCGTTCGCCGGGCCTCGGCTTTCGCCTTGTCGAACTGGCCGGACGAGAGGTAGGTACGCCCGCAGCACAGCGGCCGCTCCCCCGGCTTGACGTTGGGATGAACGCGATAGCCAGCCGCCTCCAGTACCCGCTTGGCGGCCCGGGCATTGTCGCTCTCCATATAGTTGTTGAAGGTGTCGACGAACAAGACCACCTCCCTGACAGTCTGGATCGAAGAGGCCAGGGCCGGCGTGCCGTGGCATTCGCTGAGGAAATCGCCGGTGAAGGCCGGGAAACGGCGCTGCGGGGCGAAGCCCAGCGCCCGCTTCAGCGGATGCGCCAGGAAATCGAGACGCTCCACCGCCGCCAGCAGCCCAGCGACCCGCCGTGCCATGGGCGCATAGCGCGGCATCTCGCCGATCAGGCGATCGCGCAGGGCGAGCCCCTTGGTACGCACCCGAGCGGCACGCGCCTCGATCTTGAACTTGGCCATGTCGACGCCGGTGGGGCAATCACGCTTGCAGCCCTTGCAGGAGACGCAGAGGTCGAGCGCCTCCTTGACCGCATCGTCGGCCAGGCCCTGCTCGCCGAGCTGCCCGGAGAGCACCAGGCGCAGGGTGTTGGCCCTGCCCCGGGTCAGGTGCTGCTCGTCCCGGGTGATGCGGTAGCTGGGGCACATGGTGCCGGCATCGAACTTGCGGCAGTGGCCGTTGTTGTTGCACATCTCCACCGCCATCGCCAGGCCATGGGTGGCGTCGCCGGCGCTGCCGGGCTCGCCCAGCTCGCCGGTGAGCGGGTCGCGGGTGACGTTCCAGGCCGACCAGTCGAACAGCGGCGTGAGCGGAATGCGCTGGTAGCGGGTGGGAAAGCGGAAATAGCGCTCGTCGTCCATTTTCGGCGTATCGACGATCTTGCCCGGGTTGAGCAGGTTCTGCGGATCGAAGGCGCCCTTGATCGCCCGGAAGGCGTCGTTGAGGGTCTCGCCGAACTGCCAGGCCACCCACTCGCCGCGGCACAGGCCGTCGCCGTGCTCGCCGGAGTAGGCTCCCTTGTATTGGCGCACCAGGGCGGAAGCCTCCTCGGCGATCTCGCGCATCTTGCGCGCCCCGCCCCGCCGCATGTCGAGGATCGGCCGCACGTGCAGCGTGCCGACGCTGGCGTGGGCGTACCAGGTGCCCTCGGTGCCGTGGCGATGGAACACCTCGGTCAACTTGTCGGTGTACTCGGCCAGATGTTCGAGGGGCACCGCGCAGTCCTCGATGAAGGAGACCGGCTTACCGTCCCCCTTCATGCTCATCATAATGTTGAGACCGGCCTTGCGTACGTTCCACAGCGCCGCCTGTGCGGCGGGCTCGGGCATCTCCACCACGCTGCCGGGCAGGCCCAGGTCGGCCATCAGCTCGGTGAGACGTTTGAGCGAGGCGAGCTGGGTCTGCCGCTCCTCACCGGCGAACTCCACCAACAGCACCGCCTGGGGCCGACCGATCAGCGCCTTCTCGATCACCGGACGGAACGCCGGATTCTCCAGCGACAGGTCGATCATGGTGCGATCGACCAGCTCCACCGCGGTGGGGTCGAGGGTGACGATGTGCTGGGTGAAGTCCATCGCCTGATAGAAGGTTGGGAAATTGACCACACCGAGCACCTTGTGCGTCGGCAGCGGCGAGAGCCGCAGCTTGATGCGCCGGCTCACTCCCAGGGTACCCTCGGCGCCCACCAGCAGATGGGCCAGGTTGACGCGCCCCTGCGGGTCGTAGGGCTTGGGGTTCTGGCAATCGAAGAGATCCAGGTTGTAGCCCCCGACCCGGCGCAGCACCTTGGGGAAGTGCTCGCGGATCTCGGCGGACACCCCCTCCGCAATCGCCTTGACCCGTTCGGCTAGCTCGCGCTCGCGGCCCTTGAGCGGCAGCTCGTCGAAGAAGCCAAAGTGGCCCTCGCTGCCGTCGGCCAGCCAGGCCTCGATGCCCAGCACGTTGTGCACCATGTTGCCGTAGCGGATCGAGCGCGAGCCGCAGGAGTTGTTGCCGGCCATCCCCCCAGGGTGCACTGGGCACTGGTGGAGACGTCCACCGGATACCAGAGCCCATGGGGCTTGAGCCAGGCATTGAGGTGGTCGAGCACGATGCCCGGTTCGACCACCACGGTGCCCGCCTCGCGGTCGAACTCGACGATTTCCCTGAGCCAGCGCGTGGTGTCGATCACCAGCGCCTCGCCCACTGTCTGGCCGCACTGGCTGGTACCGGCGCCCCGCGCCAGGATCGGCACCCGAGCGTCGCGGGCGGCTTCCAGCGCCGTCGTCAGGTCGCGCTGGTGGCGCGGGATCACCACGCCCACCGGCATCGCCTGGTAGATCGAGGCATCGGTGGAATAGCGACCGCGCGAGGCGAGGTCGAACAGCACCTCGCCCTCCATCTCCCGGGTCAGCCGGGCCGCCAGTTCGGTCACCGGCTTGACCCGCGCATTCGGGGTAGCGGTCTTGTCCGTCAGAGACGTCATCGTGCCTTCCTCAGCCGTTGCGGGGAATCACCTGGCTTCCAGCGGGTGTTGGGCGAAGTACTCCAGCGCCGCCGCCACGCCGCTACCCGCCAGGGGCACGCCGCAGAGCTTCATGCCGGCCTCGCAGCCACCGAGGGTGGCGACCAGCGTCAGGTCGTTGCAGTCGCCCAGGTGGCCGATGCGGAACATCTTGCCCTTGGCCTTGCCGAGCCCCATGCCCAGCGACAGGTCGAAGCGCTCGTAGATGATCTTGCGCACGGCGTCGGCGTCGATTCCATCCGGCATCACCACCCCGGTGAGCACCGGCGAGTAGAGGGCCGGATCCTGGCACTGGATCTCCAGGCCCCAGGCCTCGACCGCCGTACGCACCCCCGCGGCCCAGCGCTGGTGGCGGGCAAAGACGTGCTCCAGCCCTTCGTCGAGCAGCATGTCCAGCGCCTCGTTGAGGCCGTAGAGCAGGTTGGTGCTGGGGGTATAGGGCCAGTAGCCGTTGCGGTTGGCCTCGAGGATCTCGTCCCATGCCCAGAAGCTCCTGGGCATGGTCGATTCGCGACTGGCCGAGATGGCCTTGTCGGAAAGGGCGTTGAAGCTGATGCCCGGCGGCAGCATCAGCCCCTTCTGGGAGCCGGAGATGGTGACGTCGACGCCCCACTCGTCATGGCGGTAGTCGGCACTGGCGAGTCCCGAGATGGTATCGACCAGCAGCAGCGCCGGGTGGCCGGCGGCATCGATGGCGCGGCGTACCGCGGCGATGTCGCTGGTCACGCCGGTGGAGGTCTCGTTGTGCACCACGCAGACCGCCTTGATTCGGTGGCCGGCATCCTCCCGCAGCCGCGCCTCGATCATGTCGGCCCGAACGCCCTGGCGCCAGCCTTCATAACCCGGCAGCCCGATGAACTCAGGCTCGAGCTGCAGGCGGAGCGCCATCTTGTGCCACAGGGTGGCAAAGTGGCCGGTCTCGAACATCAGCACCCGGTCGCCGGGAGAGAGCGCGTTGGCGAATGCCGCCTCCCAGGCGCCCGTGCCCGAGGCCGGGTAGACCATGACCGGCCCTTCGGTCTTGAAGACCTGCTTGAGCTTGGCCAGCAGCTCCAGGCCCAAGACACCGAACTCCGGGCCGCGATGGTCGATGGTGGGCAGGCTGATGGCCCGCAGTATGCGATCCGGCACCGGCGACGGCCCGGGGATCTGCAGAAAATGCCGGCCGGAAGGATGGAAGTCGAGATTCAGCATCAGAGTCACTCCGTCGTTATACCACTCAAGCTCCACATCGCCGGGCCTCTCGGCTAGCGGTAGAAGAACTCCACCAGGCCCATTGGAATGGCGGGGATATAGGTCACCAGCAGCAGGATGAAGAGCAGCACGGCGATGAAGCCGAGGTTCGAGCGGGTCACCGACCACACGTCCGATTTGGCGATGGAACAGGCCGTGATCAGCACACTCGCCACCGGCGGGGTTTGCTGACCGATGGCCAGGTTGAGGCATACCACCAGGCCGAAGTGGACCGGGTCGATCCCGGCCGCACCGACCAGCGGCATGACGATGGGCACTACCAGGATGATCGCCGCCGCCGAGTGCAGAAAGAGCCCGATCAGCAGGAAGAAGACGTTCAGCATCATCAGGATGGCATACTTGTTATCGGTCAGGCTGAGCACCGCCTGGGCCAACTGTTGAGGCATCCGCATCTCGGTCAGGAACACCCCGATCAGCGCCGAGGCCGCCACCAGCAGCATCACTACGGCGGTCTGCTGGCCGCCATCGACGATGGCCTTGTACAGGGTGCGCAGGTCCAGCTCGCGGTAGATCACGGCGCTGATGAAGATCGCTGCGGCCACCGCCAGGCCGGCCCCTTCGGTGGCGGTCACAAAGCCGCCGAAAATGGAACCGAGGATGATGATCGGCAGGGTCAGCGCCCAGGCCGCCTCCTTGGCGGTCTGCCTGACGCGCTTGAACTGGAAGACCTCTTCCACCGGCCAGTGATGCTTGCGCGCGTAGTAGTAGCTCAGCGCCATAAGCCCCACGGCCCCCAGCAGCCCTGGCACAATACCGGCCACGAACAGCTGGACGATGGAAGCGCCCGACATGACCCCGTAGAGGATCATCGGAATGGAGGGGGGAATGATGATCGCCAGTGATGCCGAGGAAGAGGTGACGGCCGCAGCGAAGGGACTGGGATAGCCGCGCTTCTTCATGGCCGGGATCAGTACCGAGCCGGTGGCAGCCACATCGGCTACCGCCGAACCGGATATCTCGGCGAAGAACAGCGAGACACCGATGTTGATCATCGCCAGCCCGCCGCGGATAAAGCCGAACAGCGCCGAGGCAAAGGCGATCAGGCGCTTGGAGATGCCGCCAGTGTTCATGATGGCACCGGCCAGCACGAACATGGGGATGGCCAGCAGCGGGAAGCTGCTGGCTCCCTCGAACATCGTGAGACCGATGTTGGGCAGCATCTCCAGCCCCTGGTAGACCACGATGGCCACCGTGGCCACGATTGCCAGCGCCACCGCGATGGGCAGCCCCATCAGGATCAGCCCCAGCAAGCCCACTATCATGAAAGGGAGCGTCATGGCTGCGCCCTCTTGGTCAGCTCATCCGCAGTGAAGCCGGCCTTGGTATTGTCGCGCTCAGCCTCGGCAATGGCGTGGCGGATCTCCTCTTCCTCCTGGGTCACCCCCGAGCGCACCTTGGCCAGGTGAGCCGGCATACTGAGCAGTTGGGCGATGATGAACAGCGCCGCTCCGATGGGAATCACCGACTGGGTGAAGGTAAGCGGCACCCAACGCAGGGTAATCAGCGACATGCCCTGCATCACCTCGATCACCGTCAGCCCAGCCCAGCACAGTACGGCAAAGAAGCCGATGAATAGCGCCTCGGAGAGATAGGCGATCGGCATGCGGATATGCACCGGCATGGCGGCCAGGACTCCGTCGACCCCGATATGACCGCGCTTGAGCGCTGCCAGAGCCCCGGCATAGTAGGTCAGCCAGACCAACATGATGGCGGCCACTTCGTCATACCAGGAGGGCGTTCGCCAAGCGTAACGGGTCACCACCGCATAGAGCACCACCAACGTCAGCGAAACCATCAATACCACCGTGATGATCTCGAGCAGCCGCTCCATGATGCGGGAAAGCTGATTCACGATACCCATGGCCATCGACTCGTTCAGGGGGGGACAGGTCCCCCGCGCCAGCGCGCGACGCGGGGAGGTGGAAGCCTCACGGCTGCGCGGGCCGAATCAAGCGTCGTTACCGAGCTCCAGCACCCTGTCGATCAACTCCTGGGAGCCGGGTACCTCGCTGGCAAAGGCTTCGTAGATCGCATCGGAAGCCTCGATGAAGGCTGAGGTATCGACTTCGTTCACCTCGGTGTTGGCCTGGCGAATCACGTCGATGAGATCCTCATCGAGCTGGGCGGCATGTTCGTAGACGAACGCCTGGGTCTCCTTGGCCGCCTCTATGATGATCTCCTGGATCTCGTCGGGGAGGTTGTCGAAGCGACGCCCGGCGGTGAGGTAGGCCGGGGTGTAGACGTGTCCGGTCAGGGAGAGGTAGTCCTGGACTTCCTGGAAGCGCTGCCCGGCGATCTGGGCCAGCGGATTTTCCTGGCCATCCATGACGCCGGTCTGCAGCGCCATGAAAACCTCCGAGAGCGACATCGGCGAGGGCTCGGCACCGTACTCCTCGAACATGCGCACGCGCCACACCCCCTGGGGCACCCGCAGCTTGATGCCACGCAGATCCTCCGGGGTGTTGATCGGGCGCCGGTTGTTGGTGATGTGGCGAAAGCCGTTCTCCCACACCGCCAGGATCCGATAGCCGTTCTGCTCGGCCAACGGCGCCAGATGCGGCCAGAAGATCTCCTCCTCTACCCGCTTCATGTGCTCACGGTCCTGAATCAGATAGGGCAGCTCGAAGAGGCCGAACTCGTCCGCGACCGAGGACATGATGGTAGAAGGCAGCGCCAAGTCGACGGTGCCCAGTCGCATGCGCTGGAGCAGTTCCGAATCGGTGCCCAACTGGCTGGAACCAAAGACCACCACCTCGTAGGGCTCGGGCAGACGCTCGTTGACCAACTCGGCGAAATAGTCAGCGGAATCACTAAACAGGGAGTCAGGACCTCCGACATGGCCAAAAGTGATTTCACGGGCCTGGAGGGGAGCCGAGACAAAGGCAACAACGGCGGCGACCGCCGTGAGACGTAGCAGGTGCATGGCGCGTTTCCTCTTGTTGTAGTGTTGACGCTGAAGCATGGCCGTCCGGCACGCCGAATCGCCCGATAGAGCGTCGGCGAACGACGCAAAATTGAATTCTTTATTCGTAATGCGTCTTTGATGAAGCTAGTTCGCCCCTCAGAGAAGTCAAGGAACCTTGCCTTGCTTCACTTGATCACCCCCTTGCGACGCAGCACCTCGCAGTGCGCCTGCTCGAAGCCCAGCTCGGTCATGATCTCATCGGTGTGCTGGGCGTAGAGCGGTGCCGGACGGCGGATCTGCGGCGGCGTGCCAGAGAGCTTGCTGGCAAAACCGATGGTCTTCATCCTGCCGATGACCGGATGATCCATCTCCTGCACCATGCCGCGCGCCTGATAATGAGGGTCGTCCAGCGCCTGGGCGAAATCGTTGATGGGGCCGGCGGGCACGCCCGCCTGGTCGCACTTTGCCAGCCAGGCTTCACGCGTGTCGTGGATGAAAATCTCCTCCAGCAGCGCCTCGAGCGCTTCCACGTTCTGCCCCCGCTGGTAATTGCTGATGAAGCGCGGATCCTCCAGCAGGTCGGGGCGACCGATCACCTCGTGGCAGAGCCGCTCCCAGTTACGCTGATTGGCGCAGCCCAGCATGATGTAACCGTCGCGGACCTTGATCGCCTGGTAGGGCGCCGATACGCGGTGACGCCAGCCGGTGGGCTCGGGCACGGTGCCTTCGGCGAAGAACGCCGCCGCCTCCCAGGTGAACCAGGGCAGGCCGCACTCTGCAATGGCCACGTCGACGTGCTGCCCCTCGCCGGTGCTCAGCTTGTGGATGTAGGCGGCCAGGATCGAATAGACGGCGGTGATGCCCGCCCCGATGTCATAGACGGCGATGCCGGTCTTCAGCGGGCGCCGCCCCGGCTCCCCGGTCATCGACATCAGCCCCGTCATGCCCTGGGCCACCAGGTCGAAGCCCCCCTTGTGGCTGTAAGGGCCGGTCTGTCCATAGCCGGAGATGGAGCAGTAGATGATGCCGGGGTTGATGGTCTTGATGGTCTCGTAATCCACCTTCAGCTTCTTGGCCACGCCGGTGCGATAGTTCTCGACGATGACGTCGGCTTCCTTGGCCAGGCGATAGAAGATCTCGCGCCCCTCCTCCTCCTTGAGGTTCAGCGAAATGCTCTTCTTGTTGCGGTTGATCTGGGCGAAGCAGGTCGACTCGTCGTTGACGTAAGGTCCCATCTGGCGACTGTCGTCGCCGCCGTTCTTCTCCACCTTGATGACGTCCGCCCCCAGGTCACCGAGCACCATGGTGCAGTATGGGCCGGCCATGATCTGGGAAATGTCGAGAACCTTCATTTTCATTAAGGGGAGCATGCTTGCCACCTCGTGTCATTGGAGGGAGTGCTGAGGAAAACTCACGGCGCCGGCGCTACTCGCCGCGCCAGGCATGGGGGGTCTTGTCGACGAAGGCCTTGACGGCGCTCTTGAAGTCGCGGCTGGTATAGCAGAGCGCGATCAGGTCCTCCTCGCTGCCTGCCGGAGGCCGCCGTGCCGCCAGCACACGGCTGATCTCCTCCTTGGAGGCGCGCAGCGTCAAGGGCGCAAAGCCACCCAGCCTCTCCGCCACTTTCCTGACCTCCGCCTCGATCTCCTCGGCGGCGACGACCTCGGTGACCAGGCCCGCTTGCTTTGCCTCATCGGCACCGAACAGCTTGGCCAGCATCAACACCTCCTTGGCCCTGGCGGCCCCGACCAGATCGACCAGGCGCGACACATTGGCAATGGAGACGCAGTTGCCGAGGGTCTTGGCGATAGGCACGCCGAAGCGCAGATCGGGCGTGCAGTAGCGAAAATCGCAGGCCATGGCGATGGCCGCGCCGCCGCCGACGCAAAACCCTTCAAGCAGAGCGATGGTGGGCTTGCCGAGCGACTCCAGGGCGCCGACGACCGCGTCGATGCGGTGCTCGTAGTCCAGCGCGTGCTGTGCCGTTTCGAAGCCGGTGAACTGCTTGATGTCGGTACCGGCAACAAAGGCTTCGCCGCCGCTGCCGCGCAGCACCACTACATCCACTTCCGGGTCCTCGCTCAGAGCATGGCAATGCCGCTCGAGCGTGTCGTACATACCCCAGGTCATGGCATTGCGCACCTGAGGGCGATTGAAGATCAGCCACGCGATGCGCCCATCCTTGATGAGTTCCAGCTCGGCCGTCGATTTCGGCTCCATTTGACCTCCTGCTTCATCAGCGGCTGGCAGGAGCCCGTTACGGCCTCATCTGCCTTCTCTGCCTTCTCTGCCGGCGCCAGGGTCGACGCTGACGTCTCTTTTTGTAATTATGAACTCATAATTCATTTCATCAAGTTAGACCTTTGGCTAGCGCCCCTAGGGAAGACGGAGACAAACCAATAAGAAACAGCCTGATAGCGGCAAACAGACGGAACGCTGTAACGTTGTTATGAATTCTGAATTATCATTACCCTGGGATTTGGCTTCCTACGCTGGACGCCCCCACGCGGAGCCCCCGGCGGTCCAGCCAGCGACCGCCGGAAGGTTCCTACTCAGAATTCACGAAGATAGGTGCGAGTGGACCGGCCTCATTCAGCCGTCACCTTGTGACCGCGCCGACGTGCCGTCATGAACAGGCGCTTGCCGAGCGGATAGAGCACGAACAGCAGGATCAGCGTCAGCAATGTGGCCGCTATCGGACTTCTCAGGAAGATCATCGGATCGCCGCGGGAGATGTCGAGCGCCTGACGCAGGCTCGTCTCGAGGCGAGGCGTGAGCACGAAGGCCAGCAGCAGCGGCGCAATCGGGTAGCGAGCGGCGGTCATGAAGAAGGCCACCACGCCGGCACCGAGCATGAACCAGACATCGAACATGCTGTTGTTGACGCTGTAGGATCCCACCACGCACACCACGGCGATGACCGGGATCATGATCGAAGCCGGGATCAGCAGCAGCTTGACCAGGAAAGGAATGATCGCCAGCGCCGCCAGTACCGCCATGACATTGCCCAGGTACATGGACGAGATCAGCCCCCAGACGAAGTCGGGGTTGTTCTGGAACAGCAGCGGCCCGGGCTGCAGGCCCCACATCATCAGCCCGCCAAGCAGTACCGCCGCAGTGCCCGAGCCGGGAATGCCCAGCGACAGCAGCGGTGCGAACGAGCCGGCGGCGGCGGCGTTGTTGCCCGCCTCCGAGGCCGCCACCCCCTGGATGCGCCCCTTGCCCAGCTCGGCGCCGTTGCGGCCCACCTTCTTCTCCAGCACATAGGAGAGAAAGGAGCCGGTGGTGGCCCCGGCGCCCGGCAGGATGCCCACCAGGTTGCCGACCACCCCGGAGCGCAGCGAAACCGGCACGATGCTGCGCGCCTCCTTGCGGTCGAGCAGGCTCTCCTTCAGCCCCAGCCGGCCGCTCAACCCCTTGGCCGATGGGTCGACCCGGTTGACCATCATCACCAACACCTGACTGAAGCCGAACATGCCAATCACCAGCGGAATGAAGGAGATGCCGTTGAGCAGATACATGGAGTCGAAGGTGAAGCGCGGCTGGCCGAAGGCCGTGCCAATGCCGATCGTCGCCAGCATCACACCGATGAAGGTCGAGATCAGGCCCTTGACGGGGTTGTCCCCCAGCAGCCAGCCGATGGAGCAAAGCGCCAGCAGGATCAGCGCCGCCACCTCCGCCGGCCCGAACATGAGGCCCACGTGGGCCAGCACGGGCCCCATGAAGGTGAGCATGACGATGCCCACGGTACCGCCGATGAACGAGGAGATGTTGGCGGTAAACAGGGCCTTGCCGCCATGCCCCTGCTGCGACAGCGGATAGCCGTCCAGCGAGGTCACCACGGCCGGTGCGTCGCCGGGGATGTTGAGCAGGATGGCACTGTAGGAGCCGCCGTACATGCAGCCGTAATAGAGAGCCCCGAGCATGATGATGCCGGTGATGGGGTCCATCTGGAAGGTGAGCGGCAACAGCAGGGCGATGCCGGTGACCGAACCGAGGCCGGGAATGGCCCCGACGATGATGCCGAGGCCGGCACCGACCAGGGCCGCCAGGATGTTGCTGAACGTCAACGAGGTGGCAAACCCCAGCATCAGGGACTGTAGAATATCCATACGGGGACTCTTCGTTCGGTTAGGAGAACAGCGCCATGAGCGCGCCTTCAGGGAACGCCACCATCAGCCACATACCGAACAGCAGATAGATCGCACCGCCCGCGCAGGCGCCGATCACCACGGACTTGAGCCACGACTGCCGTTCGATCAACGCCATCCACAGCACGATGAACAGCGTCATTGCCAGCACCATGCCGAACAGCGCTATGCTGGCGATGGCCAGCCCCATGGCCAAGGCGGGCCACAGATTGCGCCAGACCACGCGATCCGTCTCGAACCTGCAGCGTAGCAGCTCGTAGCCGCCAAACAGAGCGGTACCCAGCCCCGCCACCAAGGCAAAGAAGCCAGCCCCGGGGCCGTTGTGCATCCATACCCCATACTTCCACCAACCGAAGCCAGCCCAGGCGAGCCCCATCGCGATGATGCCCAGTGTGACCAGTGGAGAGAGCCAGGAACGGCCCTCATGGGCCGGCTCATGATTCACGCTTGACATAGTGTGCGCCTCTTGCGGTAGCGGCCGACCGGGGATAAACGAAGTGACCGCAGCAACGACCGGGGCGCAGCCACCCAGCGGCGGCCGCGCCCTGCGAGCCTCAGTCGATCATGCCGGCCTCCTGGAACATCGCCCGGTAGCGCTCCTGCTCGCGCTGGTAGTACTCGGCGCTCTCCTCGGCTCCCATGAACGTTGGAATCAGACCGTTGTTCTCGACGTACTCCTGGGTCCACTTGTCCGTTTCCGAAGCGGCACGGAAGACGTTCTCCCAGAACTCGACGGCCTCCTCGGGCATGTCGGGAGGGCCGGCATAGCCACGGAAGATCATCAGCTCGAGGCCTTCATAGCCCAGCTCGTCGAAGGTCGGCACCTCGTCGAAGGGAGCATCGAGACGATCCTCCGAATAGGTGGCCAGGAAGCGGACCATGCTCTGGTCGACCCGCGAGCCGAGCTTGAAGATGGCCGCATCGATATGACCGCCCAGCAAGGCGGAAGTGACGTCACCGGTACCGTCGAAGGGGACGTACTGAAACTCGACGCCCAGGTTATCGTTGAGCATGGCGAAGGCCAGGTGGTCCTCGCCGCCGCGGCCGGCCCCACCGACGGTGACACCGCCAGGATCCTGCTCGGCACGCTCGATCAGGCCTGCAAGATCCTCGATGTCGCCCTCGGCTCTGACCCCCACGAACAGCGTATCCAGCGACAACGTGGCGAGCGGCGTGAGGTCGTCCAGCTGTACCGAGGCGTCGTTGACCACCATGCTCATCATCTGCCCACCGTTGAAGGTCGTGATGGTATGGCCATCGCCGCGCTTGCTGAAGGTGTAGCTGTTGCCTACCGCGCCGGAGCCGCCGGGCCGGTTGTTGATCAGAATGTTGCGGTTGACCATGTCGGTCTCGCGAATCGCCTCGACCAGCATGCGTGCGTTGATGTCGCTGCCGCCACCGGCGCTGTATGGCACCACGAATTCGACGTTGCGCTGCGGCTCCCAGGCGTGGGCGCCGCCAACCAGAGCCAGGCAGAGCACTCCGCAGAGTGCGGTCTTGCCGACCATCAGTGTTTTCGTCATTTCTCGATCACCCTGTTTGTCGTTGTCGGTTCAGAAGCCGTCGCCAAGGCATGGCGGCAACTGGCGTGCGAGTACGGGTCGGATGGGCGTTTCCCCCGTCTTATGTAATTATGAACTCATAATTCATTTCATCAATGTCGACTTTGGTCTACTCGCTGTGAGCAGTCGACCTTCATGAGGGATGCGGCACGCCTGGTCTCGCGGATGCCACTTGCCGGCGCAGCTCCGCCACCAGCTCGGCGGCGGCGCTGGAGAGCGGTTCGCGCTTGCGGGTGATGATGCCGTAGTAGTCCAGCGGCTTGCCGATGGTCAGCGGCAGCACCGCGTACTGGCCGCTGGCCAGAGGACGCTTGAGCACCGACCAGGGCAATACCGCCAGCATCGGCGCGTTCAGTAGCAGTTGCAGGGTGGTCTGAGTCGAGGTGGTCTCGATGGTGTCGTCGGGCGAGGCGATGCCGGCGTCGGCCAGCGCGGCCTCGATGACCTGCCGCATGGGGCTGGTGGGCGGGTGCAGAACCCACGGCCAGTGGCACAGCGCCGCGAGCTCGACCCGCTCCTGGCTGGCCAGAGGATGGTCGTGAGCCACCACGACGCGCAGCGGCTCCTCGAGCAGCGGCTCGAAGTCGAACAGGTTGTGCTGGTTCACCGCCGTGAGCCGGCCGATCACCAGGTCGAGCTGCTTGTATTCGAGGGCCTGCAGCAAACGGTCGCTGCTCTGCTCGTCGATGCTGACCGACAGTCGCGGCCGCCGTTGCTTGAGCGAGGCAATGGCCGCCGGCAGGATCTCGGGAGCGGCCGCCGGAATGGCACCGATCAGCAGCCGCCCGTAGCCGCCCTCGCGCATGCGCTGGACGTCCTCAACCATTCTTTCTATGTCGTTGAGCAGGATCTCGGCATGCCTCACCAGCTGAGCCCCCAACTCGGTCGGCACCATCGCCCGCGGCTGGCGTTCGAAGATGGCGAAGCCGAAATGGGTCTCCAGGTCGCGCAGCATCTTGCTGGCCGCCGGCTGGCTGAGATGCATCTGTCGGGCGGCGGCGCGCATGTTGCGGCGCTTGTCGAGGTGAACCAGCAGCAGCAGGTGCTTGAAGCGCATCCAGCCGCACAGGCCGGTCGATGACAATTTGTCCAAGACGTTCGGCCTCTGATAACCAATAGCGATCACTAACCTTAGGCGCCGCTTTGAGCGGCATCAACCAACGCCCCGCTGCCGTCAGGCGTCTTGACCTGACTGCTCGGTATCCTCAAAGGTCACGGCGAGCCTGCAACGCACACTGATAACCATTGGTTAACGGAGTTACGAAAAAAACGATTGGCAGGTTATTGAATTGGCCGCCAGGCTGGGTTGGACAACAAATCTTTACTTCCCTTAGACCTTGCTGGATTGTCGCCATGCCCACCATCACCCGCCTCGAGGTTCAGGACATCCGCTTCCCTACCTCGCGCTCGCTGGACGGCTCCGATGCCATGAACGCGGCACCGGACTACTCCGCCACCTACGTCACCCTGCACACCGATGCCGGAAACGGGCTCAGCGGCCACGGCCTGACCTTCACCATCGGCCGCGGCAATGAAATCTGCGTCAAGGCCGTCGAGTCTCTGGCCTACCTGATCGAGGGTCGCCGGCTCGACGACATCACCACCGAGATGGGCCGCTTCTGGCGCGAGCTGACCAGCGGCGACAGCCAGCTGCGCTGGATCGGGCCGGAAAAGGGCGCGATCCACCTAGCCACGGCGGCCATCGTCAACGCCGTCTGGGATCTGTGGGCCAAGGCAGAAGGCAAGCCGGTGTGGAAGCTGCTGGTCGACATGCCGCCCGAGCAGCTGATTCGCTGCCTCGACTTCCGCTTCGTCACCGATGCCCTGACGCCCGAGGAAGCGCTGGGGTTGCTCCGGCGCAATGCCGCCGGCCGCGCCGACCGTGAACGGGAGATGCGCGAGCAGGGCTACCCGGCCTATACCACCTCGGCCGGCTGGCTCGGCTACGACGACGACAAGGTGCGGCGCCTGGCGCGCGAGGCGTTGGCCGAAGGCTGGACGCACTTCAAGCAGAAGGTAGGCGGCAACCTCGAAGAGGATCGCCGCCGCGCCCAGATCCTACGCGAGGAGATCGGCTGGGAGCGCACCCTGATGATGGACGCCAACCAGATGTGGGACGTCGACGAGGCGATCGCCAACATGCGCCGGCTGGCCGAATTCGATCCGCTGTGGATCGAGGAACCGACCAGCCCCGACGACATCCTCGGCCACGCCGAGATCCGCCGCCGACTGGGCTCGATCGGGGTGGCCACCGGCGAGCACTGTCACAACCGGGTGATGTTCAAGCAGTTGCTGCAGGCCGGCGCCCTCGACTACTGCCAGGTCGATGCCGCCCGTCTCGGCGGGTTGAACGAGGTCATCGTGGTACTGCTGCTGGCCGCCAAGCATGGCGTGCCGGTCTGTCCTCATGCCGGCGGCGTCGGGCTCTGCGAGTACGTGCAGCACGTCTCGCTGTTCGACTATATCGCCGTTTCGGGCTCCCTCGAGGGGCGCATCCTCGAGTACGTCGATCATCTGCATGAGCACTTCTTGCACCCCGTGACGATCCGCAACGGCCGCTATCAGGTACCGACCGCCCCCGGCTACAGCATCAGCCTCCACCCCGAGTCGCTGTCGCGCCACGTCTACCCGGACGGCGCCGCCTGGCAGGATAGCTGACCCACTGCGAAGGAGACCCGAGATGACCCACTCAAGACCCTGCATCGCCGTGCCCCTGGGCGACCCGGCGGGCATCGGCCCCGAGCTGGTCGCCAAGCTGCTGGCCGACCGCCAGGCAATCGAAGGGGCCGACGTGGTGGTGGTGGGCGACCCCTGGCTGTGGCAGGAAGGCCAGCGGGTGGCCGGCACTTCTCTTACGCTGCCCGAGATCGCCTCCTGGGAGCAGGTCCGCGGCCAGGCCGGCCCCGTACTGCTGCCGCTGGACACCATCCGGCCAGAGGAGGTCGAGTTCGGCCGGGTCGATGCCGCCTGCGGTGCCTCGGTGCTGAAGGTGCTGGCCCACTGCCTGGACGCTGCCCAGGCGGGACGAATCGATGCCATCTGCTTTGCGCCGCTCAACAAGCTGGCCATGAAGCGGGGCGGCCTGCGCCATGAGGACGAGCTGCACTTCTTCGCCGAATACCTGCAGGTCCCGGGAGAGGTGTGCGAGTTCAATACTCTCGGCAGCCTCTGGACCTCGCGCATCTCCTCCCACGTGCCGCTCAGCGAGGCCGCCAGCTACGTCACGCCGGAGCGCATCCTGAATGCCACCCGCCTGATTCACGATGCCCTGGTGGCAGCGGGCGTGACGCAGCCGCGCATCGCGGTGGCGGCGATCAACCCCCACGCCGGCGAGGGCGGCACCTGCGGACGAGAGGAGATCGACGTCATCGCGCCCGCCGTCGAGGCCTGCATCGCCGCCGGCTATTCGGCCCAGGGCCCTTTCCCCGCCGACACCCTCTTTCGCCGCGCCCGCGACGGCGAGTTCGACGCCGTCGTCACCATGTACCACGACCAGGGCCAGATCGCCCTCAAGCTGCTGGGCTTCGAGCGCGGCGTCACCGTTCAGGGCGGCCTGCCGATTCCCATCACCACACCGGCCCATGGCACCGCCTTCGACATCGTCGGCCAGGGCAAGGCCAGCGTGGAAGCCATGCGTCACGCCTTCGCCATCGCCTGCCGGATGGGCGCGCATCATGCCCTCAACCGCAGCGCTTAGCCCGCATTGATGAACATGAGACGCAACGCGAGGTAGACGAAAGTATATATAAAAATAATGAATTATGAGTTCATAATAACATTAGCTTTTCAAAGGCACGCCCGCATCCCTGGGCAGAGCCCCAGGGCATGGCACCCGCCCTACAACAACAACGAGGTCCAACATGAAGCTCAAACACCGGTTCCCACTCACCCTTGCGGCAGCCTTTGTCCTTGGGCTTGCCTCCGCTTCCGTCTCCGCCACTACTTTGCGTTACGCTCATGTCGGCGCGGAAGGCGACGCGCAGACCCGCTTCGCCTCGGAAGCCTCCGCCGCCATCGAGGAAGCCACCAACGGCGGCGTCAGCATTACCATCTTTCCGGCCAGCCAGCTGGGCGGCGTGTCCGAAATGGTGAACGGCGTCTCGCTGGGCTCCATTTCCATGGCCCACCACGAGTTTGCGTCCCTGGCACAATCCGTACCGGACATCGCCGTGTTCAACGCGCCCTTCATCTATCGCGATGCGGAGCATGCGCTCAGGGCCACGGACCCCACCTCGCCGGTCATCAGCGAAATGAACGAACAGCTGATCGAAGAGGCCGGCATGCGCATCATCGGCAGGATGTATCGCGGCGCTCGCCACATCACGGCCAACTTCCCCGTGACATCTCCCGACGATCTGGCGGGCAAGCCGTTTCGTGCCGTACCGCTCGACATCTGGATCTCCATGGTTCGGGGCTTTGGCGCGGACCCCACCCCGGTAGAAGTCTCGGAACTCCCCACCTCCCTGATGACGGGACTGGTCGTGGGTCAGGAAAACCCCTTGACCATGATCCGCTCCGACAACCTGCACGAAGTGCAGTCGCATGTCTCCATGACCGGCCACATGCACTCCATCCTCGCCGTCTTCATCAACGAGAACGTATGGCAGTCCCTGGACGAGGAGTACCAGGAGGCCATCACCAACGTGCTGACGGAGAAAGCGGAAGAGTCCCTGCGCTGGGCGCAAGAGACCGAAGATGAGCTCATCGAGGAGCTGACACAGCGCGGCATGACCATCATCACCGAAGAGGATGGCTTGGATATCGATGCCTTCCGCGAGCAGGTACTGGCACAGATCAACCGCGACTACCCCAATTTCGAGCCCTACATCGAGATGATCGGGGAAGTGGAGTAACGGTCCAGCTAGAGCAACTACCCAGCTGCCCATACACCGGCGAGGGGCAATGGCCTCTCGCCGGAACATGACCCGATGGGTGAAAAATGAGATACGGAAAAAAGTGGCTCGAGATTTTCTGCGCCTTGCTTCTTGCCGGCATGATCCTGGTTCCTTTCCTGCAAGTGCTTTCTCGTGATCTGCTCGGCACCTCGATCCCCGGCTCCGGCGAACTGACACGCTTTCTCTTGATTTGCCTCGTCTTTTCATCCTATCCGCTGGTCATCGCCAGCGGCGAGAACATACAGATGTCGGAGCTGCGTGACGCCCTTCCGGCAATGCCGAGACGATGGCTGAACCGGCTGATCATGGTGGCCTCAATCATCATTTGCCTATTTGTTGCCTACTCCGCCGCCACCACCGTGCAGACAAATTTCAACAGGGCGACCCCGGTACTGAAAATCCCCTACTGGATCTTTTTCGGCACCACCGTTCTTGGCCTCCTAGGCGCAGCCCTGGTTCATCTTCTGCAAGGCACGAGCACGATCGATAACAAATCCGACTCCGGCGTATAAGGCACCTCCATGGGCTTGATCATCCTCGGCATCTTTCTCGTTCTCTTTCTGCTCGGGTTTCCGGTCGTCTATGCGATCCTGATTCCTTCTGCGATCTACGTGTTACTCGAAGGCCTGCCGCTGGGCCTGATGGGGCAGCGAGTCACCTATGCCCTGGACAGCTTCCCCCTGGTGGCCGTCCCTATCTTCATCTTCGTCGGCAACCTGATGAACCAGTCGGGCATCACCGACCGGATCTTCCATTTCGCCAATACCCTGGTGGGCCGGGCGCCGGGGGACTGGCTCAGGTCAACATATTCTCCAGTCTGATCTTTTCCGGCATGTCGGGCGCCGCGCTTGCCGACGTCGGCGGGCTGGGCAAGATCGAGATAGAGGCAATGAAGAAGCGCGGCTACGGAGCGCCCTTCTCCGCCGCCGTTACGGCATCTTCAGCCGTCGTCGGCCCCATCTTTCCGCCCAGCATTCCTCTTATCGTCTATGGCTCGGTCACCAGCGTATCGATCGTTCAACTGCTACTGGCCGGCATCGTACCGGCATTGATCTGTATCGCGCTGCTGATGATCACAGCGGCATTGCTGGCCCTGCGCCACGACATGCCGAGAGCCGAGCGCTGGCCAACGCTCATGGAACTCAATCGCGCCTTCATCCCGGCCTTGCCCGCCCTGCTGGCCCCAGCACTGATGATCTCGGGCATGCTCATGGGACTGTTCACTCCCACGGAAGCGGCCGCGGTAACGGCAGCCTATGTCGTCTTCATCAGCTCCGTTCTCTATCGGGAGCTCACCTGGTCGCACCTCGTGTTCTCCCTACTGGCCACACTCAGGACCACCAGTGCCATCCTGATCATCGTGGCGGCAGCGGCCATGTTCGGCTGGATACTCTCCGTCGAGCAAATTCCCCAGCGCTTCGCCGCCTTCATCCTGCAAATATCGCACGAGCCACTGGTCCTGCTGCTGATCGCCAATCTCATCTTCCTGGTGGCAGGAATCTTCCTGGACTCCACCACCGCGACCCTGTTGATCGTCCCGATCGTGGCACCGCCCATGGTGCTCGCCGGCGTCGACCCCGTTCACCTGGGCATCGTGTGTATCTTCAACCTGATGATCGGTCTGCTGACGCCGCCGATGGGTCTCTCGCTGTTCCTCGTCTCTTCCATTGCCAAGGTATCGCTGCGGCAGTTGTTGAAAGCACTGGTCCCCTTCTACATCCCACTCATCGCCACCTTGGCCATCATCACCTTCGCCGCCGATCTGGTGCTGTGGCTGCCAAGCTTCATGCGCTGAGAATGCAAGGAGTTCACCATGACGATTTCCACCGTTGGTTTCATTGGACTAGGCAAGATGGGTAGCGGCTTCGTGTCGCGGCTGATCGACGAAGGTTATTCGGTGGTCGGCTACGACATCGAAGCGGCTCACTGCGATGCGGCAAAAGCCCGCGGCGCCGACATTGCCGGCTCGCCAGCCGCCGTGGCCGCACGCTCCGATCTCATCCAGATCTGCGTGACCACCAGCGCCGCCGTAGAAGCGGTGGTACTCGGTGAGAACGGCATCGCCGAGGTCGACCAGGGCGGCGACAAGATCGTGATCGATCACTCCACCACGGAGCTGGAAACGACCCGGCGACTGGCAGCGGAACTCGAGCGGCGCAGCGGCATGCCCTTCGTGGACGCCCCGGTGTCCGGCGGACCCGGCGCCGCCGCGGAAGGTCGCCTGGCCATCATGGCGGGCGGCGCGGCAGAAGCCATCGCAGCCGTAAGGCCGGTCATGGAGCGGCTCGGCCAGTTCACCCACATGGGCGACGTGGGAGCGGGCCAGGCCACCAAGCTGATCAACCAGGCGCTGGTGCTCTCGAACTACTGCGTGATTGCCGAAGCCTGCAATCTCGGCAACCGCTTCGGTATCGACGTGAGCAAGATCCCCGAAGCGCTCTCCTCGGGCTACGCCGGCAGCAATCTGCTCAACGATCTGCTGCCGCGCATGGTGGAGAGCGACTTCGAGCCGCGCGGCTATGCACGCCAGATCCTCAAGGACCTGCACATGCTGCAGGACGCGGCCAACGCGCTGAACGTCGCCATGCCCATGGCCGGCATGGCCAACTCGCTCTACAGCATGCTGATCGCCCAAGGCAAGGGCGAGCTAGATGGCGCCGCCATCGTCACCCTGCTGGAAGACCAAGCGCGACAGGGCAATGCACAAGGGGCATGACCATGACAGACATTCCGATCATCGATGCCCACCAGCATTTCTGGGACCTCGAGCGCAATTACCTGCCCTGGCTATGCGATAAGACACCCATTCCCTTTCGCTATGGCGACTACAGCGCCATTCGCCGCAACTACATGCCCGAGGATTATCGCCAGGATACCCGGGGCTTCAACGTGATCGGCAGCGTGTTCGTGGAGACGGAGTGGGACCCTCGCACACCGGTGGAGGAGACCCGCTGGGTCCATGAGCTGGCCGAGCGCGAGGGGCTGCCGACGGTGATGGTCGCCCAGGCCCGGCTCGACCGGCCCAATGTGGAAGAGATACTGGCCGCTCACCGTGTCCACCCGCGAGTGCGTGGCATTCGCCACAAACCCGCCGCCGCGAGTTCGCCCGCCAAGGTGTTCCCCGGCGCCCCCGGCTCGATGGGCGACCCGGCCTGGCGTCGGGGTTTCGCCCAGCTCGCGGCGCATGATCTCTCCTTCGACCTGCAGACGCCCTGGTGGCACTTCGAGGAGGCCGCCGAGCTGGCGGCGTCTTATCCCGAGACCCAGATCATCATCAACCATACCGGCCTGCCGGCGGATCGCAGCGAAGCCGGGCTCGCTGGCTGGCGCCGGGCGATGGAGCGAGTGGCCGCCCAACCCAACGTGGCGGTGAAGATCTCCGGCATCGGCGTGCCGGGACAGCCCTGGAGCGTCGAGACGAATCGACGCGTCGTGCTCGAAACCATCGAGGCCTTTGGCGTCGAACGCTGCATGTTCGCCAGCAACTTTCCCGTCGACGGCCTGGTGGCCAGCTTCGCCACGATCTTCTCGGGTTTTTCGACCATCACCGAAGGCTTCACGCTCCAGGAACGCCGCCGGCTGTTCCACGACAATGCGGTGCGCTTCTATCGCATGCCGCTGGGGCAATGAGCACCAAGCGCAGATGCCACCCCAGGGGGTGGCATCTGCGTATCGCATGGAAAAGGTGTTGAACAAAATGGCGCAGGACGCTACTCGGCCATCTCCTCGAGCGCCGAGACCTCGACCTTGTTACGCAGGTGGCAGCTCAGGATGCTACCCAGCTCCTTGCCGTCACGCTTTCTCAGCGCCTCGATCATCGCTTCGTGCTCGCTCACGGCTTGGGACCAGTAGTCGCTGCTGAGCTCGGCGGTGAACCGCACCCGGCGCACGCGATGGTTGAGATTCTTGTAGACATCGATGAGCACGTCGTTCTGTGAGGCGACCACGATGGCCTCGTGAATCTGCTGGTTGGCCAGCAGATACTCCTGCATGTTGCCATTCTTGTAATGCGCCAGCATCTGATAGTGCAACGCTTCGATATTGGCCAGCTCCGCATCGGAGATACGCGCTCCGGCCAGCTCGCCCGCCAGGGCTTCGAGGCTCTGCATCACTTCGAAGGTGTTCTTCAACGTGGTGCGGGTCAGCTTGGCGACCCGCGCGCCCCGATTGGGCAGCAGCTCGACGAAGCCTTCGTGAGCCAGCACCTTGAGCGCTTCTCGCAAGGGGGTACGGGAAACGCCGAACTGTTCGCACAGCTGCTTCTCGGGAACCCGGCTGCCAGGAGCCAAGGTGCCCTGGGCGATCATGTCACGAACTCTTTCCGCCACTTCTCCGTGCAGCGTACTCTGCCTGATCTTGTCCATGGAACTTCACTTCTAGAACGAATAAATCTAATTATGCATTCAAAAAATCAGAGCGTCAATTGCACCACGGTGGCTACCCCCACTCCCCAGTCGCATGGCCGAACGCTCCAGACGCTGGTCCTCGGCTTCGATCTCGCGCAGCTGTGTCTCGATGCCGGCAAGATGATCGAGCGCGGCGCGACGGGCCGCCTCGGGCTTGCCCTCCATCACCGCCCGATAGAGGCGGGCATGCTGGCGGTTGATCATTTGCCGCGGCACCTCGCGATGGTAGAGGTTCTTCACCGACGCGAACACGGAGCTGAGCAGCAGGTCGGTAAGCGACTGCAGCGTATGCACCAGGACCGGGTTATGCGAGGCCTGACAGATCGCCAGATGAAAGGCGTGATCGAGATGTGCCAGCCGCTCCACGTCGATGGCTTCGCCGTCCTTGACGTACTCGACCATCGCCTCGTAGCGACGCTGGATCATCACCCGGTCCGCCGGGGTGGCACGCTGCGCCGCGAGCCTGGCCGACTCTCCCTCGAGCAGTGAGCGCACTTCCAGCAGGTCGTACAGAGTGCGTGGGTGGTCGCGAAAAAGGTGCATCAGCGGGCTGTCGTCTCGCCCCGGTACCAGTGCCGCTACCGCCGACCCACGCCCCTGCCGGGTAACGATGATGCCCTTGCTGCGCAGCACGCGCAGCCCCTCCCGCAATGAGGTGCGCGAGACGCCGAGGCGATCGCACAGGCGCCGCTCCGAGGGCAGCAGCTGCCCGGGGCGAAACACGCCATCGAGAATCAGCTGCTCGAGGCGCGCCGCCACCGCATCGGGCGTGCGCATCGGCAGCATCTGCTCATTGTCCTGAAACATGCCTTCCTCCGGGCCTGTGAAGTTCGCCTTGAGTCGATCGGCCGAATGCGCCATGGTTTATCATGAAAATAATTTCCAACATAGCCAAGAACAACTGGTCATACCAGTAGACCGCAGACTGGACAGGTGGTCTCGCAAAGGCGCAGATTGGAGCCCTGCATAAGGACAACCTTGCCGCCAAGACTCGCAATTGAGGCGCTTGCATGAACATTCTCTACGACGAACGACTCGACGGTCCGGCGCCGAAGCTGGACAGGGCGACCATTCGCGACAGCCTCACCCAGGCCATTCCGGACATGACCCTGCTTAGCCGCGAAGAGGACATGCGTCCCTTCGAGTGTGACGGGCTCTCGGTCTACCGCACCCTGCCCATGCTGGTGGCGCTGCCTGACACGCTCGATCAAGTACAGCGCCTGCTGGTGGAGTGCCACCGCCTCGGCGTGCCGGTGGTGACCCGCGGTGCCGGCACCGGGCTCTCTGCCGGTGCCCTGCCGCTGGAGCACGGCGTGCTGCTGGTGATGTCACGCTTCGCGCGCATCCTCGAGATCGACCCCGAGGCACGCATTGCCCGGGTCGAGCCCGGCGTACGCAACCTGGCCATCTCCGAGGCAGCCTCGCCCTATGGGCTCTATTACGCACCGGACCCTTCATCGCAGATCGCTTGCTCTATCGGCGGCAACGTGGCGGAGAACGCCGGCGGCGTGCACTGCCTGAAATACGGCCTCACCGTGCACAACGTGATCAAGGTCGAGATTCTCACCATCGAAGGCGAGCGCATGACGCTCGGTAGCGATGCCCTGGACGCCCCCGGCTTCGATCTGCTAGCGCTGTTCAACGGCTCCGAAGGCATGCTCGGCGTAGTCACCGAAATCACCGTCAAGCTGCTGCCCAAGCCCGAAGTCGCCAAGGTGCTGATGGCCAGCTTCGACGACGTGGAGAAGGCCGGCAACGCGGTGGGCGCCATCATCGAAGCCGGCATCATCCCGGGCGGGCTCGAGATGATGGACAAGCTCGCCATCATCGCCGCCGAGGATTTCATTGGCGCCGGCTACCCGGTGGATGCCGAGGCGATCCTGCTGTGCGAACTCGACGGCGTCGAGGCCGATGTCGACGACGACTGCGAGACAGTGCGCGCGGTACTCGAGAAAGCCGGCGCCACCGGCATCCAGCAGGCCCGCGACGACGCCGAACGCGCCAAGTTCTGGGCCGGGCGCAAGAATGCCTTCCCCGCCGTGGGGCGCATGTCACCCGACTACTACTGCATGGACGGCACCATTCCGCGGCGCGAGCTGGCCCGCGTGCTCAAGGGCATCAGCGACCTCTCCGAGCGCTATGGGCTGCGCGTGGCGAATGTGTTTCACGCCGGCGACGGCAACATGCACCCGTTGATCCTGTTCGATGCCAACCGCGAGGGCGAACTGGCCGTGGCCGAGGCGCTGGGCGGCGAGATCCTCGAGCTGTGCGTGCGGGTCGGCGGCACCATCACCGGCGAGCACGGCGTCGGCCGCGAGAAGATCAACCAGATGTGCGCCCAGTTCCGCCCCGACGAACTGGCCACCTTCCGCGCCGCCAAGGCCGCCTTCGACCCGAACGACCTGCTCAACCCGGGCAAGAACATCCCCACCCCGGCGCGCTGCTCGGAGTTCCGCACCATCAAGAGTGCGAGCGCCGACACCGCTCCCGGCACCCTGCAAGGCTGAACTGGAGTGACCATGGCAAACGCAACGCATCTCTCCGACCATGACGCCAGCGCAGCCCTGGCCGAGCGTATTCGCGAGGCCAACGCCGAGGGCACCCCGCTGCGCATCGTCGGCGGCGACACGCGCTTCTTCTACGGTCGCGAGGTCGAAGGCAGCGAGCTGTCGACTCGCGAGCACTGCGGTATCAGCTTCTACGACCCGGTGGAGCTGGTGGTTTCGGTACGCTCCGGCACGCCGTTGGGCGAGCTCGAGGCGGCCCTGGCCGAACATGGCCAGATGCTGCCCTTCGAGCCGCCCCGCTACGGCGCGGCAAGCACCGTGGGCGGCATGGTCGCCACCGGCCTCTCCGGCCCACGCCGCCCCTGGGCCGGCAGCGTGCGCGACTTCGTGCTGGGCGCCCGGGTGATCAATCACGAAGGCAACGAGCAGCGCTTCGGCGGCGAGGTGATGAAAAACGTTGCCGGCTACGACTTGTCGCGCCTGATGGTGGGCGCCCAGGGCACCCTGGGGCTGATCACCGAGGTCTCGTTCAAGGTGCTGCCTAAGCCCGGGGCTACCCACAGCCTGCACCTGGAGCTCTCCCTCGACGAGGCCCGCCAGCGCCTGGCCGAATGGGGGCGCGAACCACTGCCGATCAGCGCCGCCGCGTGGCTCGACGGCGCCCTGCACCTGCGCCTAGAAGGCGGCCCCAGCTCGGTGGCCGCCACCCGTGCGCGCATCGGCGGCGACGATCTCGACAACGACTTCTGGGCTGCCCTGCGCGACCAACGCCTGCCCTTCTTCCGCGCCGGCCCGCTCGACGAGACCAAATCACCGCTGTGGCGGCTCTCGCTGCCTCACCGCACGCCGGCGCTGGAACTGCCCAACGCCGACGAGCGGCTGATGATTCACGACTGGGCCGGCGCCCAGCGCTGGCTGCGTGCCGACCTCGACGCCGAGGCCCTGCGCCACGCCTGCCAGGCCGTCGGCGGCCACGCCACCTGCTACGGCCCGCGCCCGGCCGAGGTGGAGCCCTTCACGCCGCTGCCCGAGGTGCTGATGAAATATCACCGCAACCTCAAGGCGCAGCTCGACCCCAAGGGACTGTTCAACCCCGGCCGGCTCTACGCGGCGTTCTGAGACGTACAGGATCTTTCGACATGCAGACGCATTTCACCGAGGAAGCCCTCAAGCAGCCGCACATCCAGGAGGCCGACCGCGTCCTGCGCAGCTGCGTGCACTGCGGCTTCTGCAACGCCACCTGCCCCACCTACCAGCTGCTGGGCGACGAGCGCGACGGGCCGCGCGGGCGCATCTACCTGATGAAGCAGATGCTGGAAAACCCGGACGACAGCGAAAACGTCACCGAGCAGACCCGCCTGCACCTGGACCGCTGCCTGACCTGTCGCAACTGCGAGACCACCTGCCCCTCGGGCGTGGAGTACCACAAGCTGCTCGACATCGGCCGCGCCGAGATCGAGCGTCGGGTGCCGCGCAGCACCGCCGAGCGCGCCCAGCGCTACGCCCTGCGCAAGGCCCTGGTGGAGCCGAAGCGCTTCCAGGCGCTGCTCAAGCTGGGCCAGACCTTCAAGCCGCTGGTGCCCGGCAAGCTCAAGGACAAGCTGCCGCCCAAGCCGGTGGATGCCGGCACGCGCCCCGACCACAAGCGCCACGCACGCCAGATGCTGATCCTCGAAGGCTGCGTGCAGCCGGGGCTCTCGCCCAACACCAATGCCGCCACCGCGCGGGTGCTCGACCGTCTGGGCATCGGCCTCACGCCGGTGGCCGAAGCGGGCTGCTGCGGCGCCGTCGACTTCCACCTCAACGCCCAGGACGACGGCCGCGCCCGCGCGCGGGCCAACATCGACGCCTGGTGGCCGCATATCGAGGCCGGCGCAGAAGCCATCGTCCAGACCGCCAGCGGCTGCGGCGCCTTCGTCAAGGAGTACCGCGACATCCTCAAGGACGACCCGGCCTACGCCGACAAGGCCAGGCGCGTGAGCGAACTGGCCAAGGACCTGGTCGAGGTGCTGCGCGACGAGGAGCTGACGAGCCTCCAGGTCAACGCGGGCCGCCGGCTGGCCTTCCACTGCCCCTGCACCCTGCAGCACGCCCAGAAGCTCGGCGGCGCGGTAGAGGGCGTGCTGGTCAAGCTCGGCTTCACCCTCACGCCGGTCCAGGACGCCCACCTCTGCTGCGGCTCGGCGGGCACCTACTCGATCACCCAGCCGGAGCTGGCCACCCAGCTGCGCGACAACAAGCTCAACGCCCTCGAGGCCGGCAACCCGGAAACCATCGTGACCGCCAACATCGGCTGCCAGACGCACCTCAACGGCGCAGGGCGCACGCCGGTCAGGCATTGGATTGAAATTGTCGATGAGTCACTGGCCCGGTAGCGGGCGACGAGCCTCGGGCCGCGAGCGATATCAGCCGCCGTAGCCCGTAGCCAATACTAAACAAGGAGAACCCCATGAAGACCAAACCCGTACTCACCCTGACCGACGTCAACGCCATCCTCGACGCGGCCCAGAAAGAAGCCGAAGCCAACGGCTGGGCGGTGACCATCGCCGTGGCCGACGACGGCGGCCACCTGCTCGGTCTGCGCCGCCTCGACGGGGCCGCGCCGATGACGCCGGATGTCGCCACACAGAAAGCGCGTAGCGCCGCTCTCGGCCGCAAGGAGACCCAAGTCTTCGAGGAGATGATCAACGGCGGGCGCAACGCCTTCCTCTCCGCCCCCCTTTCAGGCCTGCTCACCGGCGGTGTTCCGGTGCTGGTCGATGGTGAGGTCGCGGGTACCGTCGGGGTATCGGGAGTCAAGCCCGACCAGGACGTACAGGTCGCCAAGGCCGGCATCGCCGCCGTCGCCTGAGGCGAAGCCGAACGGGCCGGCCGCGTCTCCCTGCCGATACAGGGTGCCGCGGCCGGCCTTTTTCATGCGCAACCGCAGCGCTCGATCACGCCTTGCCGGGGCGCCGGTGACGCAGCTCGCCGTTCAACGCCTTGACGATCGAGTAGCACATCAACAGCATCACGATGGAGAACGGAATCGCCGTGGCCGTCACCCCCGCCTGCAGCGCGGCAAGACCGCCGCCGAGCAGCAGCACGATGGCGATCAGCCCCTCCACCGTGGCCCAGAACATGCGCTGCGGCCGGGGCGCATCGATCTTGCCGCCGGCAGTGATGGTGTCGATCACCAGCGAGCCGGAATCCGACGAGGTGACGAAGAAGATCAAGGCCAGCACGATGCCGACGGTCGACATCAGCGCGGTCAGCGGCAGCTCATTGAGCATGCCGAACAGCGACAGCTCGGGGCGGTAGCTGTCGATCACGTACTCCTTGACCAGACTGATCTCCGGCGCGGCATAGAGCTGATCGAGAGCGACGCTGCCGAACACCCCCATCCAGATGAAGATGAACAGGCTGGGTATCAGCAGCACGCAGATGACGAACTCACGCACCGTGCGCCCTCGCGACACCCGGGCGATGAACATGCCCACGAACGGCGCCCAGCTCACCCACCAGGCCCAGTAGAAGATCGTCCAGTCCTGACGATAGGCGTCATCCTCGCGCCCGAAGGGAGCCGACAGCGGCACGAACTCCGTCACGTAGGTCGCAAGCCCCGTCCAGAAGCCGCTCAGGGCCACCAGCGTCGGCCCGGCCAGCAGCACGAAGAAGAAGAACAGCACCGCCATGATCATGTTGATCTCGGAGAGCTTCTTCACACCGCCCTCCAGCCCCCGCCATACCGACACCAGGGCCACCGCCGTGACCAGCAGGATGATGATCACCTGGGCCGTGGCGCTGACCTCGAGGCCAAAGACGAAATTCATCCCCGCATTGGCCTGCTGCGCCCCCAGCCCCAGCGAGGTGGCCAGCCCGAACAGCGTGGAGAACACTGCCAGGATGTCGATCACATGCCCCCACCAGCCCCACACGCGCTCACCCAGGATCGGGAAGAAGGCCGAACGGATGGAGAACGGCAAGCCCTTGTTGTAGGTGAATATCGCCAGGGCCAGCGCCATCACCACGTAGACCGCCCAGCCGTGAATGCCCCAGTGCAGGTAGGTGCCGGCCAGGCCCAGGGCCGTCGCCTCAGGGATGGCCGCCGGGTCGAGCTCGCCGTCGGCGCCGAATGGGGAAGGGATACCCAGCGGCAGGGAGACGTTGGCGTGATAGACCGGCTCCAGCACGCCGAAGAACAGCAGGCCAATCCCGATACCGGCGGAAAACAGCATCGCGAACCAGGAGAGATAGCCGTAATCCGGACGGGCATCGGGCCCGCCCAGGCGCACCGAGCCGTAGGGCAGCAGGACGAGCGCGATACAGAACAGGATGAAGAAATCCACCACCAGCATGAAATACCAGTCGAGGGTGCCGGTGGCGAAACCGACGATGGCCTGGAAGATGGCACCCGCTCTTTCCGGGAACAGCAGGGTAAGGATGATGAAAACGACGGAGGCGAGCGCCGAGACGGCGAAGACCCGATTGTGTATGTCGAAGCCGATAGGCCCCAGCCGCCCCTCGATGTTGTCCTGGCCCACGGTGTAATCCGTGTGCATGTCGCTGGTCGATGCTGGATCGCCCGAACTAACCATAACGATATTCTTCCCTTTTATCTAAAATAAATAAGAATTTATTATACACCCTACGACCCCTACCCTCCTGTCACAAGCTCCCGTTGATTGCCGTTTCATCGTCTCGGTAGGAAGCGCAGCGGCCATCTATACTGACAGCGCCAGACCAGAACACGGCGTGTCACCGGCCTGAGGTGGCACCCAGACGTTAGCGGGATATCGACAAATTGCAGGGCGGCCAAATGGCAATGACAGGGCCGCGCCAAACGGGAGGAAACACAATGATCAAGAAACTCTTTGCCGCCATGGTGCTGATGGCCTTCATGGCGCCCGCCTGGGCCGGCCAGTGCCCCATGCTCATGTCAGAGATCGACGAAGCGCTGGAGGATGATGCCAAGGTTTCCCAGCTCAGCGAGGACGAACTCGCGCGGGTGCGCGAGCTGCGTGAACAGGGCGAGCAGTACCACAACGATGGCGACCACGCCCAGTCCGAGGAGGCGCTCAACGAGGCCAAGGAGATACTAGGCGTTTGATGCTCATGCCGGGCGTGCAGCCCGGCATCTCTTCTCCGCGCTATTCTTTCGTCCTTCGCTCACGCTCCTGCGCTGCGCATTCCAATACCCACTCCTGCAAGGCTCGCTTTGCCTCACCGGGTGAATCCGGTCGTGCATCGACCAGCCCATAGCCTCGTGGCGAGCGTAAACGAAGCGCTTTCAGCCCTACCAGCATGCCGTTCTCGAGCAGGTCGTCGACCAAGCCATGCCAGCCCATGGCGATGCCCTGTCCGGCGATCGCCGCCTGGATCAGCAGCGTGTAGTTGTTGAACGTCAGTTCCGAAGATCCCAGATAGCCGACTCCCGCCAGTTGCTCGAAATAGCTCGGCCAGTCCAGCCAGCTCTGCCCCTGATCGGCGGTCAACGTCAGCAACGGTAACTGGCTGAGTGCCTCCAGGTTCTCGATCGGTCCATGGCGTTGCAAGAAGCTCGGGCTGCAGACCGGAAAGACCTCTTCTCGAATCAGCAGGGGAACGCCCCCAGCGAGAGTTCGCTCGTCACAGAACACGATCGCCACATCGACTTCCTGGGCTCGCCAGTCGAGCACGCCCTGGTTGGTCACGATGCGCACGTCGATATGCGGATGCTGTTCGCGGAAGCGCGGCAGCCGCGGCATCAGCCAATACGCCGCGAACGAAAAGTCGGTGAGGATGTTCACGTGAGGATGGCGATGCTTGTGCTGAAGTCGCTCGATGGTGCGATCGATGGTCGCGAACCCCTCCTGCACGCTGACGAATAGCGCGTGTCCCGCTTCGGTCAGCCTCACGCCACGGTAGATGCGTTCGAACAAGGGCAAGCCTAGTTGCTCTTCCAGTGCGCGCACCTGCTGGCTAACCGCCGATTGGGTAGAACGCAGCTCGCGCGCCGCAGCGGTAAAACTCAAATGTCGTGCCGCCGCCTCGAACACCCGAAGGCCGTTGGGCGACACCGACCTAGCTATCCACGACATTAGCTTAACTAATGCCTCCCATTAAAATTCACCGAGTTTACAGGCCCTGAGATTAGCAGAGAGACTGTCGTCACAGCCAGTCAAGGTTCGGTTCGAACATCTGCTTTCAAGCCTATTTTTTACAACGGCAGGAGACCCCATGACCCGCAAGCAGCCCAATATCCTGTTCCTGATGGCCGACCAGATGACGGCATCGGCCCTACCCTTTTATGGCCATCCACTGGTCAAGACACCGAACCTGTCACGCCTGGCGGAGGAAGGCGTCGTGTTCGACTCGGCGTACTGCAACAGCCCGCTCTGCGCCCCCTCGCGCTTCACGCTGATGGCCGGCCAGCTGCCGTCGCGCATCGGCGCCTACGACAATGCCGCCGACTTTGCCGCCGACATCCCCACCTACGCCCACTATCTGCGCGATGCCGGCTACCTCACCGCCTTGTCGGGCAAGATGCACTTCTGCGGCCCCGACCAGCTCCACGGCTTCGAGGAACGCCTGACCACCGACATCTACCCGGCGGACTTCGGCTGGTTCGTCGACTGGGAAAACTTCGACGAGCGGCCGAGCTACTACCACAACATGTCCTCGGTCACTCAGGCCGGCCCCTGCGCACGTTCCAATCAGCTCGATTTCGACGACGAGGTCACCTTCCGCGCCAAGCGTTTCCTCTACGACTTCGCAAGGAACGGCGAGCAACGCCCCTTCTGCCTGACCGTGTCGCTGACCCATCCCCACGACCCCTATACCATTCCGCAGGAGTACTGGGACCGCTACGACCACGACGCCATCGACATGCCGCGAGTGCCTTACTCCCGCGAGCTGATGGACCCGCACTCCAAGCGCCTGCGCCATGTCTACCAGCTCGACGAGGACACCCTCAGCGACGCACAGATCCGCAACGCACGCCACGCCTACTATGGAGCGATCAGCTATGTCGACGACCAGATCGGCGCCGTGCTGAAGGTCCTCGAGGAGACCGGACTCGACCAGGACACCATCATTGTCTTCTCCGGCGACCACGGCGACATGCTTGGCGAGCGCGGCCTCTGGTACAAGATGAGCTGGTTCGAGGACTCGGCCCGGGTGCCGATGATCGTTCACGCTCCTGGCCGCTTCACTCCGGGCCGGGTACGCGAGTCGGTATCGACCATGGACCTGCTGCCGACCTTCGCCGAGTTCGCCCATGACGGCATCGCACCGGAATACGCCGCGCCCCTCGACGGCCGTAGCCTGCTGCCGCACCTGACCGGCAACGGCGGGCACGACGAAGTGATCGGCGAATACCTCGGCGAAGGCGCCATCGCGCCGCTGCTGATGATTCGCCGCGGGCGCTACAAGTTCGTCCACAGCGCGCCGGATCCGGACCAGCTGTTCGACCTCGAGGCCGACCCGCTGGAACTCCGCAACCTGGCAGAGGAACCTGCCTACCTGGACCTGTGCAAGCAGTTCCGCGACGAGGTCGCCAGCCGCTGGGACTATGTACGGCTGCACGCTGAGGTGATCGCCAGCCAGCGGCGGCGCAAGCTGGTCTCCCGTGCGCTCATGAAGGGTAGGGTCACGCCCTGGGATCACCAGCCGACGTTCGACGCCAGCACCCAGTACATGCGCAACACCATCGATCTGGACGATCTCGAGCGGCGCGCGCGCTTCCCGGCGGCCTCCGTCGAATAGCCATGATGGAAACCGCAACCGACGTTCGCCGGCAACCGGCCAGGCCCAAGCGCTGGTTGCCGTTTCTCGACTGGCTGCCGCAGCAGACGTCGCGCTCGCTGCGTGCCGAAGCCGTTGCCGGTTTGACCGGAGCGGTGCTGGTCGTGCCTCAAGGGGTAGCCTATGCCCTGCTGGCCGGGCTGCCCCCGAGTACGGCCTGTATACCGCCATCGTCCCGACGGTGCTGGCAGCGCTGTTCGGTTCCTCGCGGCAGATGGTCAGCGGGCCGACGGCGGCCCTATCCATCGCGCTGTTCGCCACCTTACAGCCCTTCGCCGAGGCGGGAAGCGGCGAGTTCATCGCCCTGGTGCTGACCCTGACCTTTCTTGCCGGCGCCTTCCAACTGCTGCTGGGCCTGGCACGACTGGGGGTGCTGGTCGATCTCGTCTCGCATTCGGTGGTGACGGGTTTCACCGCCGGCGCGGCGCTGATCATTGCCACCAGCCAGCTCCCCTATGCGCTGGGACTGGCTCCCATGGTGAGCAGCGGCTTTCTCGACGTCTGGCCCCAGCTGTTCGCCCGGGTCGGCGACATCCGTCCCGATGTCGTGCTGATCGCCGGCTTCACGCTCACCCTCTGCCTGGCATTTCAGCGCTGGCTGCCACGCTGGCCGGGCATGCTGCTGTCGCTCGTAGCAGCGTCGCTGCTGGCCGCCTGGCTCGACCCGACGCATAGCGAGATCCTGCGCATCGCCGAGGTGCCGGCCGGCCTGCCACCACTCTCGGCACCGGAGCTCTCATTCGACACCCTGCGCCTGCTGACACCCGGCGCCATCGCCCTGGGCTTGCTGGGGCTGGTCGAAGCCGCCGCGATCGCGCGGGCCTTCGCCGCTCGCTCGGGCGAAAGGTTGAACAGCAACCAGGAATTCATCGGCCAGGGGCTCTCCAACATCGGCGGAGCCTTCTTCTCCGCCTACGTCTCGTCGGGCTCGTTCACCCGCTCGGGACTCAACGCCAGTGCCGGGGCCCGCTCACCACTGGCGGCGGTACTGTCGGCGCTGTTCCTGATACCGATGGTGCTGGTCGCCGCTCCCCTGCTGCACCATGTGCCGATGTCGGCCATGGCTGGCCTGCTGCTGCTGGTTGCCGCCAAGCTGGTCGACCGGCACAGCATTCGCGAGACCCTGGCAATCAGCCGCTCGGAAACGGCGATCCTGCTGATCACCTTTTTCAGCACCCTGTTGCTGGCGCTGGAGTTCGCCATCTATTTCGGCGTACTGGCCTCGCTGGCCGTCTACCTGCGCCGGACCACCCGCCCGCCAGTGGTCGTATGCGCGCTGTCCCAAGCCCCTGCGGAGATTCAGCAGGCCCTGGAGGAGCCATGCTGCACCGTCGTCCGGATCGACGGATCACTGTTCTTCGGTGCCTGCGAATCGGTTGCCCGGCAACTCGAGTCTCACGACCGGCCGAACCTGGTGGTACTCGCGGCGGGGATCAACTTCATCGACCTAAGCGGCCTTCATCTGCTCCAGGGCCAGGCACGTCGCTGTCAGGCGCGGGGCGGAAGGCTGTACCTGGTCTGGACCAAGCCCGACGTCATGGCCCGCTTGCAACGAGCTGGCCTCGTCGATGGCGACAACGCTCGAAACCACGACAAGCCAATGGCAATAACAATATGAGAGGCTTTCCCCATGACACATCCACATCCCGACAGCGAGTCGACTAATCGGCTCAACCCCGCCGTGTTTCACGGCTCGGTAGCAGGCATATTGCTCTTCCTGATCTATGCCATTGCCTTCACCGAACACGCCACGGCATTCTTCAATGCCGGGCTGGACTGGATCGGCAACACCTTCGGTTGGTACTACATGCTGGCGGTCGTCGCCTATCTGGTCTTCGTGGTGATGATCGGCTTCTCGCGATTCGGCAAGATCCGCCTGGGCCCCGACCACTCGCGACCGGAGTTCTCGCTGCTGTCCTGGTCGGCGATGCTGTTCGCCGCCGGCCTGGGCGGCGCCATCCTGTTCTTCGTGGTCTCCGAACCGCTGACTCACTACCTGAATCCGCCCCTCGGCGAAGGCGGTACCGCCGAGGCACAACGGCAAGCCATCGTGCAAACCTTCATGCACTGGGGCATCTCGGGCTGGGGGCTCTACGTGCTGATGGGCATGGCCCTGGCCTATTTCAGCTATCGCCATCGGCTGCCCCTGGCGATTCGCTCGACGCTCTATCCGCTGCTGGGCAAGCGCATCTACGGCCCCATTGGCGATGCCGTGGACATCGCCGCCGTACTGGCTACCGTGTTCGGCATCGCCACGGCGCTGGGGATCGGCGTGATGCAGATGAACTACGGGCTGACCTACCTGTTCGGCATACCCGAGGGGCTGCCCGCGCAGATCATGCTGATCTTGCTGGTGGTGACCCTGGCCACCCTGTCGGTGGTGAGCGGCGTGAAGCGGGGTATTCGCCGGCTGTCGGAACTCAACCTGCTGCTGGTCGCGGGCCTGGTGCTGTTCGTGCTGCTCCAGGGCGATACGCTCAGGCTGCTCAACATGCTGGTCATGAACACCGGTGACTACCTGGTGGCGCTGACCGGTAAGAGCTTCGATACCTATGCCTATTCGCCCGAAGCACAAGGCTGGTTCAGCGGCTGGACGGTGTTCTTCTGGGGCTGGTGGATCGCCTGGGCGCCGTTCGTCGGCCTGTTCCTGGCACGCATTTCACGGGGACGCACCATCCGTGAATTCGTCGCCGGCGCCCTGTTCATCCCGCTCATCTTCGTGATGGTGATGATGTCCGTGTTCGGCAACAGCGGCATCGACATGGTCGAGCAAGGCCTGGTGGTACTCGGCGACCAAGCCGTGAACCGGCCCCCAGCCACTATCTACACCTTCCTCGAGCAACTGCCCATGGTCGGACTTACCGCCTCCCTGGTGCTGATGCTGAGCATCGTGTTCTTCGTCACCTCGGCCGATTCCGGTGCCTTGGTGCTGTCCAATTTCACCTACGTGCTGCGCGACGTGAACCACGACGCCCCCGCCCGGCTGCGGATCTTCTGGTCGGCGATCATCGGCCTGATCACCCTGGCACTGTTGATCGCCGGGGGACTGCGCACCCTGCAGAGCGCCGTGGTGATTGCCGCCCTGCCGTTCTCGGCGATCATCTTCCTGACCATGTTCAGCATGTACCGCTCGCTGAAGGTCGAAACCGGCAAGGCCGATGCTCGCCATCACATCCTTGCCAGCGCCTCCGCCACCAGCGACTGGCGCGAGCGTCTCGATCGCACCCTGGACGCCACCACGCAGAACGGCGCCGAGGGCACGCTACGTCACGCCATTCGCCCGGCATTGGCGGAACTGGCCGAGGAATTGACCCGCCGCGGCCAGAAGGCCACCGTCACCGAACAGCAAGTGGATGGCACCCAACTGCTCTGCCCGACCCTGCAGGTCGACTTCGAGGGCGCTCCCAGCTTCGTATATGGCATACGTCCGCAGCGCATGCAGCCGCCGAGCTTCCTGCCCGCGGACGATGACTACTACCTGCGCCTCGACGTGCATCTGGCCGAAGGCGGCCTGGGCCAGGATCTCAACGGCTACACGCGCATGCAGGTCGTGCATGACGTGCTCAATGAGTATCAGCGCCATCTGCGCTTCCTGGCCCACGCTAGCGAGCAGGGGTACCTGGAAACCTTTCCCCACCACACTGCGAAAGGCGATGGCGTGACACAAGCCGAACCTGCCTCGTAGCCAATTCGCAGACGGTATCGCCTGACCCGAAGAGCCCCACCCAGGTGGGGCTCGTCTTTCTACAAAGTCCCGCCGGCTGGCAAGACCCCGCCGCTTGGCAAGGACCCACCGGATACTCCAAACTGAAAAATTAGAGAGTCGGCACGCGAAGCGCCGAAGGAGGCAAGCATGGCAGGTGGCTGGTCGCGAGACGGAGCGGTACAAGAGCAGATCGACAGCACCATAGAGGATGCGTTGCAGCGCGCGCGCAGCGAACTGCCACGGGGTGAGAGCCTGACGCACTGCGAGGAGTGTGATGAGCCGATTCCCCAGGCTCGCCGCGAGGCCATGCCCGGCGTACGCCTGTGTATCGCCTGCCAGAACGAGCATGACAAGCAGCGTACGGTCTACAGCGGCTACAACCGACGCGGCAGCAAGGACAGCCAACTGCGCTGATCGTCACCCTCCCGGACACCTCGGCCCTCATCGAGCCTCACCCTTGGTGAGGCTCGTCTCGTGGTCACTCTCCTGGCCCGGGACAGCGCATCAGCGTGACTTCGTGGTCCTCACGGTCAAGATAGGTCAGCGTCAGAACCTCCCCGTCACCCTCTTCGTCTTCCTGTTCGAGAGACATCCGAATGCTTTCGTCAGTGGCCATGTCATCGGGCGGACAGTCGAGTTCAGCCACCCAGGCGTTAGCGCCTTCCTCTGTCACCGTCATGTCGCAGGACGCCTCGGTACCCTCGAAGCGCGATGGACCGAGCGTGATCGCACGATCCTCATCGCCTCCCTCGGCGCAAAGCGCCGGTTCGGTTGCCCAACGACCCGCGTAGGCAACGGCGTCTTCCAGCGCCGGGTCGGTGTCGTCCTGAGCGTGAACATGGCCACCGAAGCCAACCAGACCCACTGCGGCACACAGGGCCATCCATCCGTAGTGTCGTAGCTCCATGATTTCACCTTGGTATTAGGGAAACGCTGAACAAATCGACGAGCGAGATGAAGCACAAGGCGCACGGAGCGCAGGAACCGGAGCATATGGGGTATATGTGAGGATTCCGAGCGCCGCGCAACGTAGTGATTCGCGCGCGCAAACATTTGTGCAGTGTTTCCTTAGCGTTGTGTATGGGAGTCTCGCTATATCAGGGTAGACCACGGTTTACGGATGCCAGCCGGAGTACGCAAACCGGATACGCTTAGCGTCCTCATGATTTGCATGGGCGAAGCAGCCCGATATCATGGGGCCTTTCGCTGCCCCGGCATCACGGGGCCACACCATGCTCGAGACATCGCCATGCCGCTGCTCTATTTCCTGCCCCCGCTGGGTGCCGTGCTGATCTGGTCGGGTAACATGACCATCAACCAGCTCACCGTGGGCTCCATCGCGCCCAGCAGCATCGCCTTTCTGCGCTGGGTGCTGGCCCTGGCGATTCTCACTCCCTTTCTGCTGCCGGCCGCCTGGCGCCATCGCCACACCATCCGTCGCGAGTGGCTCAAGCTCGCCATTCTCGGCCTGCTCGGCATGGGGCTCTGGCAAGGACTCGCCTACGTGGCCGCAGAGACCACCTCGGCCACCAACATGGGCATTCTGGCCGCCATGGTGCCGCTGCTCACGGTGCTGCTCAGTGCGCTGATCCTGCGCGAGGCACCGAGTCTCGGCGGTACGGTGGGCGGGCTCGTCGCCCTGTTCGGTGTGCTGATACTGCTGGGACGCGGCGATCCGCTCTCGTTGCTCGAGCTGCGGGTAGCCCTCGGCGACCTGCTGATGGTGGTGGCGGCGACCTGCTACGCCCTCTACGGCGTGATGCTCAAGCGCTGGCCGCTGGATCTGCCACCCTGGGTGCTGCTCTATGCCCAGGTGGTTTTCGCCGTGCTGTTCCTGTTGCCACCCTACCTGATGGGACCGATGACACCGGTGGACAGCCAGAACGTGTGGCTGATCCTCTACGCCGGCATTCCGGCCTCGATCGTCACCACCTTCCTGTGGATGCGTGCCATCCGTCAGATCGGCGCCAGCCAGGCCAGTATCTTCATCAACCTGATGCCGCTGTTCAGCGCGTTGATCGCCATGGCATTCCTCGGCGAACGCATTGCCCTGTTCCATCTGGTCGGCGGCGCGCTGGTGCTGGCCGGGGTACTCATGGCCCAGACCCTGACCCAGCCGCTGATACGCAGAGCCACCCGCAACATATGACCGTCGATACCACCTCGCTCAACCAGGAGAGAAACTTCTTCACCACCGGCCAGACACTATGGTTGTTCGGCTACGGCTCGCTGATATGGAAAGCCGAGTTTCCCTTTCACGAGCGGCGCCCCGCCCATATCGTGGGCTGGGCCAGGCGCTTCTGGCAGGGTTCGCATGACCACCGCGGCACGCCAGAGGAACCGGGGCGCGTGGCCACCCTGGTCGAATCTCCCGGCGCGATCTGCCAAGGCATGGCCTACCGTATCGATGCCGACACGCTGGGCCCTCTGGATATTCGCGAAAAGAACGGCTACCTGCGCGAGCGGGTAGTATTGCACTTCCATGACGGTAGCCACGCCGAAGGGCTGATCTATCTTGCCACGGAGGGTAACGCTGCCTTCCTCGGCGACGCCCCGCTTGAAGAGATGGCCCGGCAGATCGCCACCGCCCATGGTCCCAGCGGTGCCAATCGCGACTATCTTCTTCAACTCGCCGAAGCGTTGGAACACCTCGGCGCCGAGGACAGCCACGTATTCGGACTAGCGGCACGAGTAAGAAGCATAAAAGAGGCATAAAAAGTAAAATTAGGCATCGGCCGGCCGAACATCGTCTTTTCACTGCGCTTTGGCTTCGCCGTCGTCTCGTCGCTGCTCTGCACTCTCGTCATGGTGGCCTTCGTGGCGCCCTACGAACCCATGGAGGGAGAAGTGAAGATCTACACCTTCGTCGTCTTTCTCTCCAGCGTTCTCTTCACTCTCGTGGCCAACTACCGTCTGGAAGCCAGCGAACGGCAATCTTACTTGTTGCTCCTGCGCGAGAAGCTACGGAACGAAGCCGCTCTTCAAGACAATCAGGCCCTGGCCAGGATCTCTGCCACCGACCCCTTGACCGGCGTGGCCAACCGCCGCCATTTCGACAGCATGCTGGCCCAGCGCTGGAGCGAGGCCATTGCCGAGCGTACGGTGATCGGCTTGCTGGTCATCGATATCGATTGCTTCAAGAACTACAACGATCGCTACGGCCATCTCCAGGGAGACGCCTGCCTGCGCCAGGTCGCCCTGGAGATGCAGCGCCATATCCGTCAGGAAGCCGACATGGTGGTGCGCTACGGTGGCGAGGAGTTCGTGGTGCTGCTGCCCAATGCTTCAGTCACTGCGGCCTTCCAGATCACCGAACGCATCCGCCAGGGCATCGAAGCATTGGCCATACCCAACGAAGGCGTTACGCACTCGCCCGTGGTCACGGTCAGCATCGGTGTGGCCGTGATGCGCCCGGTCGCAGCCCTGGCTTCTTCGGCACTGCTCTCGCACGCCGACGAGGCGCTCTACCAAGCCAAGCGCGAGGGGCGCAATCGCAGCGTACTGGCGCAACTGCAAGAAGGTGCGCCACCGGCCCGGACGCACAAGGGCATGCACCATGCCACAGGCCTTTCCTCATCCGAAACCGAGACGAAACAGTGACGCTACAGGACATACATGCGTAGCGGCATCCATAGGCCCATGCCGATCATGATCAGGTTCTCGGTCAGCGATACGAAGCCCAGCGGCACCTGGCTGTCGCCGCCCACGCAGGCGCACTTGAGTTCGCGCCTGTCGATATAGACCGCCTTGAACACCGAGACGGCGCCTACCGTACCGATGAACAGTGCGACGGGCGCGGCCAGCCACACCAGGGCACCGGCCAGCATCAGGATGCCTGCCAGCGTCTCGGCATAGGGATACACGTAGCCGTAGCGCACCTGGCGCTGAGCCAGCAGATCGTAGTTGAGGAACATGGTGCTGAAGCTCTCCACGTCCTTGAGCTTCTGCAGCCCCAGCAGGGTCATGGCAATGGCCACGAAGTACTCCGGCATTCTCGCGCTCAGCAAGGAGCCGGTCGCGGTCCAGCTGACGGCGAACCCCATCAGCAGCGCCGTGGCGAATAGGGCGATCACCGGCTGGTAGGTGGTCTCGTCCTCGCCCGGCGAGTCCAAGCCGAAATGCTCGCGCAGCTCGTCATAACCGCCAATGCGCTGGCCGTCGATGAAGGCCTGGGGCGTTGTATCGACGTCATGCTTCTCCTTGAATTCCTCCGTCTCCTCGCGCGTGGTCAGGTGGTGATCCTCCACCTCGAAGCCTTTCCTCTCCAGCAGGTCCTTGCTCTTAAGGCCGAAGGGGCACAGGTGCTCTTTCATGACCATGCGGTATAGCTTGGCCTGCTTGACCTGCCCTGCTGTCTGTCCGTGAGCCATGGCATCTCTCCTTGGGTCATGCATTCACCCCCAAGGGTAGTCAATCGACAGCGGTGGTGAACCTTCAGTGGTGGGCACGGCGGGATCGCCCAAAGCACCGTCGGCTCACCGGAAGAATCTGTGAGCCGACGGTGCTAACGCCAAGGGTTGCTGAGACTTCCCCAGGCGGAATCAGACTACGCTGACCTTCGCAGCGGAGTGCGCGCGGTTGTAGACGCTTTCATCGAGCTCGCTTTCACTCTTGCCGACCAGCACCGACACCATCAGGTCGCCGCAGACATTCACCGTGGTACGGGCCATGTCCAGGATGCGGTCGATACCGGCGATGATTGCCAGACCCTCCAGGGGCAGGCCCACGGTGGTCAGCACCAGCGACAGCATGATCAGCCCCGCCCCCGGCACGCCGGCGGTCCCGATCGACGCCAGGGTGGCGGTCATGACGATCAGCAGGTAGTCGGAAAACGCCAGATCGATGCCGAAGGCCTGGGCGATGAACAGGGCACAGACGCCCTGGTAGAGGGCGGTACCGTCCATGTTGATGGTGGCGCCCAACGGCAGGACGAAGCTGGAGACCCCCTTGGAGACCCCGAACTCTTCACGCGCGGCCTTGATGGAAGCCGGCAGGGTACCGGCGCTGCTGGTGGTGGTGAAGGCTACCGCCGCAGGATTGATCACCCCCTTGAGATAGCGCACCGGGTTCAGGCGCCCCAGGCTGCTGATCAGGCCGCTATAGAACACCACGACGTGAATGACACAGCCGATGTAGACCACGGCGATGACCTTGATCAGCGGCAGCAGGATACCGATGCCATAGGTGCCGGCCACCCAGGCCATCAGGCCGAACACGCCGTAGGGAGCCAGTTTCATGACCAGCTCGGTCAGCTTGTACATGGCTTCCGCCAGGCTCTCGAAGATCTGCACCGCCGGCTTGGCCTTCTCACCGCACAGGTTCAGGGCGATGCCCAATCCCAAGGCGAATACGATGATCTGCAGGATATTGCCGGTCGCCAGCGCATCGACCGGATTGGTCGGAATCATGTTGAGCAGCGTTTCGACCAGAGTTGGCGCGTCGCTGGCGGAAGGCGCACTGCCGGCGGCCACCATGTTGACACCCGTTCCCGGTGCGAAAAGCGTGCCCATGCCAAGGCCGATGCTGATCGCCACGGCCGTGGTGCCAAGATAGAGCGCCAGGGACTTGAGGCCGATGCGTCCCAGCTTGCGAGTGTCCTGCATCGAGGTGACGCCAGTCACCAGCGAGCAGAACACCAGCGGTACGATGAGCATCTTGATGGCGTTGAGGAAGAGCGTTCCGATCGGCTTCAGCAGTTCGGCATCGGGGCCCAGGATCACCCCTGCCAGCATGCCGAGGCCCATGCCGATCAGAATCTTCTTCCACAGCGCCAGCCTGCTCCAGAAACCGGCAGGACGGGACTCGGTAATAGTGGAATCCATGTCTACTCCTTTGTCGTTGTGGTCTGTCAGGGTGTCGAGTGCCACGGCAGCAATCCGCCTTGGCTCAACCCGTAGGGAACAGCAAGAAAGTTGCCAACCCAGAAAAACCAAGGGCAACCTTTTGTTTTCACGTAGGTATCGAGAAGAGAGCAGCGACAGGAACAGGCGTCGGAAGGGCTATAACGAAAGTCATGGCGAGGCCGCGACCTCCCCCGTTGAGTCTTTTTATTTCAATAGCTTGAAAGAGGAAAACCAAGGTTATAGCCATAACCTTGGTTATAGGGGTCTCACGACGACTGGGATTTCTTCAGTCGCTTGCTCAATGCCGGCTGGGAGATCCCCAGCAGGCGCGAAGCCAGGGACTGGTTCCCTTGGGCGCGCTTCATCGCTTCGGCGACCAGCAGGTCGGCCACCTCCTGCAGCGAGGGCAAGGGTCGCTCGGCAGCAAAGAGCGGTGCGTCGCTCTGCGCAGCGGGGTTCGCCGGGGCCGTGTCCTGCCCGATCACCCGACGGAACACCTCCATCGACAATACACCGCCCTGGTGACGGCTGAGGGCGTCGAAGCAGAGGGCGCGCAGCTCCCTGATGTTGCCGGGAAAGGCGTAGTGGCGCAGCAGTGCCGGCAGCTCCTTGGGCACCGTCGGCTTGTTGCGCCCGAGCTCCTCGGCGGCCTCGGCGAGGAAGTAATCCAGCAGCAGCGGAATGTCCCCCAGGCGCTGGCGCAGCGGAGGCAGCTCCACCTGGTGAGTGCGCAGGCGGTAGTAGAGGTCCTTGCGGAAGCTGCCGTCACGCTGCTTCCGCTCCAGATCCTGGTGGGTCGCCACCAGCACCCGGGCGTGGAGCCGCTTGGGCCGGTCGCTGCCGAGTGGGTAGTATTCGCCCTCCTGCAGCAGACGCAGCAGCTTGATCTGCGATGCCAGGCTGAGGTCCCCGATCTCGTCCAGCAGCAGGGTGCCACCGCTGGCCTGGTCGATCATTCCCGCGCGCGCCTTGTCGGCGCCGGTAAAGGCGCCGCGCTTGTGGCCGAACAGGGTGTCGGCAAAGATGCCATCGTCGAGGCCGGCCACGTTGACGCAGACCAGTGGCCCGCTGCGCCCGCTCAATACATGGATGGCACGGGCGATCGCCTCCTTGCCGGTGCCGCTCTCGCCGCTGATCAGTACAGGTTGGCTGCTTGCCGAGATCACCTCGAGGTACTGGAACACCGAGCGCATGCCTTTGTCCTGCGTCACGATGTCGGCAAACACCTCCGGCCGGTCGAGCGTATCGCTGAGGAAGCGGCGGCGCATCTCCAGGTTTTCCAGGCGCATCTCCTGCATTCGGATCGCCCGGTGAATGCCGTCGATCAGGCGGCTCTCCTCGGTGGTCTTGATGAAGTAGTCATGCGCGCCGAGGCGCATACAGTTCACTGCCGTTTCCAGCTGGTTCAGGCCGCTGACGACGATTACTCCGATCTCCGGGTGCTCCTCGACGATCTGGCGCAGCAGCGCTTCACCGGAGAGATGGGGCATGGTCAGGTCGAGCAGCACCAGTCCGATCGGTTCCCGGGCGAGGGTCTGCATGACATCGCGGCTGTCCTGGCACTGGTAGAGATGATTGATTCCCGCCTGGCTCTCCAGCATCAGGCTGAAGCTGCGCAGGAAGGAGGCTTCGTCGTCGACCAGCAGTATGCCGAAGGAGGGGTAGAGGTTACTGCTCATGGGTCGCTGCTCCCCGCTGGATCGGTAGCGCCAGCACCGCGCAAGTCCCTTTGCCGGGTGCAGAATCGTGACTCAAGGTACCACCGTGCTCCTGAACGATGCTGAGGGATACCGACAGGCCAAGCCCCATTCCGCCCTGGTCCCGCTTGGTGGTAAAGAAGGGGTCGCTGAGCCGCGAAAGGTTCTGCGGTTCGATGCCGCGCCCCTCATCGCGGACTTCGAGGCATAGCAGACGGCTGCCGGCATCGTGATAGGTTGCCACGCAGACGGCCTGGTCGCGAGAATCCAGCGCCTGGCAGGCATTGACGATCAGGTTGATCACCACCTGCTCGATCTTCTGGGCGTTGCCCCGGCAGCGCGGCACCGCTGGCGCGTAGCGGACCTCGAAGCGATCGGTGGAGTTGCGGATGGTGCTATCGACCAGGCGAATGGCGGCGGCCACCACCTCGTTGAGGTCCACCGACTCGTTCAGCTCGACAGGCCCCTGGCGGGCGAAATCCCGCAGATCGTCAACGATCCGGCGAATGCGCTGCGCGCCGCTGGAGATGTCCTCCAGCATGCGCGGTATCTCCTTGCTCATGCGGCTGTAGGGCAAGTGGCCCAGCAGGAAGTCGCCGTGCTGTTCATAATACGCCTCGTACGCCTCCTCGCTGTCGCGCAGCACCTCCTTGAGCATCGCCAGGTTCATCGTCACCAGGCTGCAGGGGTTGTTGATCTCGTGCGCCACGCCCGATACCAGTACCCCCAGCGAGGTCATCTTGTCGGTCTGGATCAGCTTTTGTTGCTGGACCTGCAGCTCCTGCGTACGCCGGGCGACCTCGCGGGTGAGCATCCGGTTCCAGATCACGATGCCGCCCAGGATCACCAGCAGCAGCACCGAGATCGCCGCCGCGCCCTGGCCAATCTTCTTCCAGGGCATGCCCTGGCGTTCCAGCGGCCCCAGCCATCGGTCGTAGATCTCCTGCTGCCGTCCGGTGTTGCGGAGGATCGCCAGTCCTTCGCTGAACTGCGCCAGCAGCTCCTCGTTGCCCTTGAGCACGCTGTAGCCGTAGCGTCGCGCGGCAAAGGTCTTGCCTATCGGCCTGATATTCGAGAGCTCCAGCTCACGGCCGAGATAGAGCCCCGGCAGATTCGCAACCAGCGCATAGTCATGCTTGCCGGAGGCCAGCAGGCGCAGCGCATCGGCATGGGCCTCGACCGGAACCAGCCGGGCGCCGACGTCGTGCTGCAGCATCAGGTCGTGCATGACGCCGTTCTCCTGCACGATCACCTCCTTGCCGCGCAGCTCCTGCAGATCATTGATCGCCGCCTCTCCCCTGCGCGCGAAGACCGACTGGTGGACGATGGCATGCGGAGGCGCGAAGTCGTACAGCTCGGCCCGCTCGGGTGAATGAGCCATCCCCTGGAGCACATCGATCTCACCCTCCGCCAAAAGCTGGCGCATCTCGGCCCAGTTGCCCAGCCGAATCTCCACCTCGATGCCCATCACCTCGGCGATCGCCCGGGTCAGGTCGGTGTTGTAGCCGGCCGGCTGCCCCTCCTTGTCGAGGAACTCGTAGGGCGGATAGTTGTGGTCGCCGCCAACCACGATGACCCGATTCTGGGCAACGGCCACGCCACCGCCGGTCGCCAGCGACAGAACCAGAGCGAACAGGCAAGCCAGCACGCCGCGATACAGGGAAGGAACCATTGGACAACTCCGAACGCACCCAACGTCAACGGCATGACGGAACGCGTCAGATACGCTGCCCACGGTGCTTTTCGGGCCTATTTTACCTCAACCCAAACGCCGATGGTTTCCTGTCGCCGGGAGGTACAGGCGTGAGCGTGTGGTGCTGGCTCAGCGAATCCCCGCCCTGAGGAACGACTGCACGAACTGGCGCTGGAACAGCAGGAAGGCGACCAGCAGCGGCGCGATGCTGAGCAGCGTGGCGGCGCTGACGGTGGCCCAGTTGACGCCGGTTTCCGGCGCCGAGAAGATGCCGAGCCCCACGGTGAGCGGACGGCTCTCCACCGAGTTGGTGACCACCAGCGGCCACAGGAAGTTGTTCCAGTGGTGGCTGATCGACACCAGGCCGTAGGCCAGGTAGGTGGGCTTGGCCAAGGGCACGTAGACCTTGAGCAGGATCGCCATCCAGCCGCAGCCCTCCACCCGGGCCGCCTCCTCCAACTCGCGGGGGATGGTCTTGAAGGTCTGTCGCAGCAGGAAGATGCCGAAGGCACTGGCCACGTAGGGCAGCCCGATACCGGTGATGGTGTCGACCAGCCCCAGGCCACTGGCGATACGGTAGTTCTCGACGATCAGCACCTCGGGAAAGACGAACAGCTGAATTAGCACCAGCATGAACAGCGCGTCGCGGCCGGGGATGGGGAAGCGGGCGAAGGCGAAGCCCGCCAGGGTACAGACCACGAACTGCGCCAGCACCACGCCGGTGACCAGCAGGAAGGTATTGAAGTAGTAGCGGGCGAACGGCGCCTGGGCCCAGGCGTTGGCGAAGTTGTCCAGCGTCAGCGGCGCGAACAGATCGAAGCGCACCATGTAGGCCGGCGGATGAAAGGCGGCCCAGATCGCGTAGAGCAGCGGGAATATCCAGATGATGGCCAGCAGCCAGGCGGCCGTGGTCTCGAGGCTCGGCACGCGCAGGGCGAAGCGGCTGACGGCGGGGCTGATGGCTCGGTTCATTGATAGTGCGTCCTGCGATCGATCACGGTGAACTTGAGCGTGGCCACCACCGCCAGCACCAGCAGAATCACCACGGTGATGGTGGCAGCATAGGTGCGGTCGAAGAACGAGAAGGCGTTCTCATAGACGTAGTAGAGCAGCAGGTTGGTGGCGTTGTTGGGCCCGCCCTTGGTCAGGATGAACAGGTGATCGACCACCCGCACGGCGTTGATCAGGGCATTGATCAGCACGAACAGCGTGGTCGGCATCAAGAGCGGGAAGGTCACCCGCCAGAAGAAGCTCCAGCGGCTGGTGCCCTCCAGGTCCGAGGCCTCCTTCAGCTCCGGCGGGATGCTCTGCAGCGCCGCCAGGTAGAAGATCATGAAGAAACCGGCCTCTTTCCACACCGTCATCACGATCACCGAGGTCAGCGCCACGCTGGGTCGCCCAGCCAGTTCACCCCGGAGAGCCCCAGCGCGCCGAGCAGCTTGTTGAACAGGCCGATCTGCGGCGCATAGAAGAACATCCAGATGTTGGCCGCGGCGATCATCGGCAGGATGGTCGGGGTGAAGTAGGCCATGCGCACGAAGCCGCGTCCCGGCAGGCGGGCGTTGACGAACAGCGCCATGCCCAGCGCCAGGGCGATGGAAGTGGGAATGGTGCCGAGGGCATAGATCAGGTTGTTGCGCGCCACCCGCCAGAAGGTGCGGTCCTCCACCAGCATGGCGTAGTTCTCCAGCCCGACGAACTCCGGCGGCGCGCCGCGGAAGCCGGGCAGGAAGAAGCTGTTGATCAGCGTGGCCACGGTGGGCAGGTAGGCGAAGGTGCCGAGCAGCACCGCCGCCGGCAGCAGCAACAGCGCGCCATAGATCTGCATGCGTCGGTCGGCATTGTGTATCAGCATGACTTGCCCCTGCTTCCCTTTGCCTCTCTTTGTTGAGTCCACAAAGGGAAGCGCTGCACAAATAGGCGAGCGAGATGAAGCGCAAGGCGCACGGAGCACAGTACCGAGCGAAGCGACAAACAGCCGTAGGCTGGCCCCGAAGGGGCGAGAAGCCGAAGGCTGCGAGTCAACCGGAGCCTATGGGGTATAGGTGAGGATTCCGACGGTCCGACGCTTCGGCACCGCGCAACGCCGCGATTCGCTCGCGCAGCCATTTGTCAGTGTTTCCTCAGCGGGAACGCGCGTAACGGCGCAAGGCAGCATCGGCCTCCGCCTGGGCCTGCTTGAGCGCTTCCTCCGGCGACATCTGGCCGGTCAGCGCCGCCTGCACGGCGTTGTCCAGCGCCCGGCGCACCCGCCCGCCCTGGTAGGTGGCCAGCTCCGCGGTGGCGTGTTCGAGCTGGTCGCGAGCCACCGCTGCGGGCGGGAACTCCTCGACGTAGTTGCGCAACGCCTCGGTCTCGTAGGAGGCGGGGCTCACGCCCATGTAGCCGGTCTCGATCGACCAGGCCGCGGCACGCTCGGGATCCGTCATCCAGCGGATGAAGGTCATCGCTGCGCGCTGCTCCTCCTCGCTGCTGTCCTTGAACAGGTAGAAGTTGCCGCCGCCGGTGGGGCTGCCGCGCTGGGTGCTCATGGGTAGCATGGCCACGCCGAAGTCAAAATCGGCCTCGTTGCGCACCGCGGTGAGGTTGCCAGTGGTGTGCCACATCATGGCAGTGGCGCCCTCGATGAAGTTCTGGCGCAGCGTGCCCCACTCGATGGTGCCGTCGGGCATGGCCTGGTGATCGCGGGCGAGCGATACCCAATACTCCAGCGCCTCGATGGCGGCCGGGTCGTCGAAGTAGACCTCGGTGCCCTCCTCGTTCATCAACCGGTGGCCGTTCTGGAAGGCAAAGGCCTGGAACATCCAGTAGGGATAGCCGGTGGAGGGTACCATCACGCCCCACTGCTCTCCGCCGCTTGCCTCGCGCACCGCGGCAGCCATCTCGGCCATTTCCTCCCAGTTCTCCGGCGGCGTCTCGGGGTCGAGCCCGGCTGCCTCGAAGGCGTCCTTGTTCCAGTAGAGCACAATGGTGGAACGCTGGAACGGAATGCCGTAGGTCTGGCCGTCGATCTGGCCGTTCTCCATCAGCCCCGGATAAAAGCCATCGAGCCACTCACGCTCCTCGTCGGTCTCGATGACTTCGTCGAACGCGATGATGGCGTCCTGCTCCAGCAGGTCGAACAGGTCGATGGAGAACAGCACCGAGAGCTGCGGTGCATTACCCGCCTCGATGGCCGACATGGCCCGTACCCGGGTATCGTCGTAGTTGCCGGCATAGATGGCATTCACCGAGATATCGGGATGCTCGTTCTCGAACTCAGCCACCAGGCCATCGATCACGTCGGTCAGAGCCCCGCCCACGGCGATCGGGTAGTACATGGTCAGTTCAGTCTGGGCCTGGGCGGTCAGCGAGCCGCTTGCCAGCAGGCCGACCAGGGCCGTTGCGCTCAGCCGGCCACTCTTGGTGAGTGCGAAGCGTGCGTTCATCGGTTCACTCCTGAAGAGTCGTTCCCTACGTGGTTGGACGAGGCTCGGGCCTCGTTGTCTTGCAATGACGCATGCGCCGCGGTGGAAAAGCCCGGCTCGAAGCGACGACGTCCGGGAGGCGCGGCAAGGTCGTGCCCCACAATCGCCAGCCGCCGCCCATCGCCTGCGTCGAAGAAATGCGCCGCCTCGCGCCGCCACTGTAGCCGGCACGCCGAACCGGCTGCGACGGTCGGCTTGCCGTCGAGCCGCGCACGCAGCTGCTGGCTGCCGACCTTGAGCCGTACGATGCTGTCGGCACCGAGGTATTCGGCGTCGACCACCTCGGCGGGCACGCCGTGGGCGTCGGCCGACAGCAGGCGAATCTCCTCGGGGCGCACGCCCAGCCAGTGGCCCTTGGCTTCGTGAGCCGCCACGCTGCAGTGAGGCTCGCCTTCGATCACCGCACCGTCGGCGGCAGCGGCGAGCGTCACCAGGTTCATCGCCGGGCTGCCAATGAAACCGGCGGCGAACGCCGTCGCCGGCTTGGCATAGAGCTCTTCAGGCGTACCGTCCTGCACGATGCCGCCGTCCTGCATCAGGATCACCCGATCGCCCATGCTCATCGCCTCCACCTGATCATGGGTGACGTAGATTACCGTCATACCGAGACGCTGTTGCAACGCTTTGATCTCGCGGCGCATCTCGCCGCGCAGGCGGGCATCGAGGTTGGAGAGCGGCTCGTCCATCAGGCAGATGGGGTGTTCGGAGATGATCGCCCGGGCCAGGGCAACCCGCTGGCGCTGGCCGCCGGAGAGCTGCGCCGGCTTGCGTTCAAGATAAGCTTCGAGATCGACCAGTTGGGCCACCCGCGCCAGCCGCTCGCACCGCTCGGCCTTGGGCACCTTGCGGCTGCGCAGGCCGAAGACGATGTTGTCGGCCACGCTGAGGTGGGGAAACAGCGCGTAGGACTGGAACACCATGCTGATGCCCCGGTCGCCAGGCGGCAGGTGGGTAACGTCGCGCTCGCCGATGTGGATACGTCCGGCACTAGCCTGTTCGAGACCGGCGATCATGCGCAGTGTGGTCGACTTGCCACAGCCCGAGGGGCCGAGCAGGATGACGAACTCGCCCGGCGCCACGTCGAAGCCGATGCTGTCGACGGCCACGGTCTCGCCCCAGCGTTTGCTGACGCTCTCGAGCCGGATTTGCTGACGGTTCCTCAGGTCGACATGCGAGCCTTGGCGTCGCTGATTGTTATTGTCTGGGTTCATGCTGCGTCCGCGTTGCCCGTGAAGGCGTGACATGGCTGTCATCGATTCTCCCGAACTCAGCGTAGCCGGTAATTCGACAATTTGCGGTCATCCTGGCGCCTTTCGATGACGCAGCGATGACGGAATGACGACCGATGGCGACGTCCTGGCGGCCCTTACCGCATGCTAGAATGGCAGCTTTCCCCTGATCAGGAACCGAGCGCAATGTCCCTTGACGACCTGCATCTCAATCTCCGCAACCTGACGCAGGACGATTACCCTCAGCTCAAGCAGCTGATGGATGCCGTCTACGACGACATCGGTGGCGCCTGGCCGCAGCATTCCATCGACCGGCTGATCCAGGAGTTCCCCGACGGCCAGATCGCCATTGAGGACGACGAGCGGCTGGTGGGCGTGGCGCTGACCGTGCGGGTCGACTACGACGAGTTCTCCAATCCGCACAAGTACGACGACCTGGTGGGCAACCGCGAGATTATCCTCAACGACCCCGAAGGCGACGCCATGTACGGGCTGGACGTGCTGATCCATCCTGACTATCGCGGCTACCGCCTGGGCCGGCGCCTCTACGAAGCGCGCAAGGAGCTGTGCCGCTCGCTCAACCTGCGGGCGATACTGGCCGGAGGACGTATTCCCCAGTACCACGAACACGCCGGAGAGCTGTCGCCCACCGAGTACATCGACCAGGTGGCACGCAAGGCGATCTACGACCCGATCCTGTCGTTCCAGCTGGCCAACGACTTCCAGGTCAAGCGGCTATTGCGCAAGTATCTGCCCGAAGATGAGAAATCCCAGGGTTACGCCACTCTGCTGGAGTGGAACAACATCCTCTATGAACCCGCCGAGCGGGTACTGGAGAACCGCCCCACCCAGGTGCGCGTGGGGGCGGTGCAGTGGCAGATGCGCGAGTGCGCTTCGGTTGAGTCGGTGCTGCAGCAGGTGGAGTACTTCGTCGACGCCATCTCCAGCTACCAGAGCGATTTCGCCGTCTTCCCGGAGCTGTTCAATGCACCGCTGATGGGCCTGCAGGACCGCGCCACCCAGCAGGACCAGCTCGCTGCCATTCGCTACTTGGCCGGTTTCACCGAGCAGTTCAAGACCGAGATATCGCGCATGGCGGTCTCCTACAACATCAACATTATTGCCGGCTCGATGATCGAGGAGCGTGAGGACGGTCGGCTCTACAACGTCAGCTACCTGTGCCACCGCGACGGCCACGTGGAGCACCAGTCGAAGCTCCACATCACCCCCCAGGAGCGCCGCGAGTGGGTGATCGAGGGCGGCGACGAGCTGCGCGTGTTCGAGACCGATGCCGGACGCATCGGCATCCTGATCTGCTATGACGTGGAGTTCCCCGAACTCGGCCGACTGCTGGCCGACCAGGACATGGATATCCTGTTCGTGCCGTTCTGGACCGATACCAAGAACGGCTACCTGCGGGTGCGCCACTGCGCCCAGGCAAGGGCCATCGAGAACGAATGCTACGTGGTGCTGTGCGGCAGCGTGGGCAACGTGCCGTCGATCCGTAACCTGGACATCCAGTACGCCCAGTCGGCGGTGTTCTCGCCCTCGGACTTCGCCTTCCCTCACGACGCAGTGCTCTCCGAGACCACGCCCAACACCGAGATGGTGATCTTCTCCGACCTCGACCTCACCCGCCTCACCGTGGTGCGCGCCGAGGGCTCGGTGACCAACCTCAAGGATCGGCGCAAGGATCTGTTCGACCTGCGCTGGCGCGATTGGTCGTGGAAGTCCGGCGCACGGCAGGAAGAGAGCTGAGGCCATGCTTGGTCGCCTGCGCCGCTGGCGGGTCGAGCGCTTCGAGGCCCGCCACCCGTTCCCGGCGGATGCCTGGGCCGAAGCCCGCTCGCGCCTGCCGCTGTTGGCCGTCCTCGGCGACGACGAGGCCGAGCGCCTCGGGCGTCGCGCGTGGCGGTTCCTGCATACCAAGCGCCTGAGCATGCACCCCGACCTGGCCGCGAGCACACCGTTCGACGAGCCCGCGCAGCTCGCCCTGGCCGCCCAGGCCTGCCTGCTGACGCTGAGCTGGTCGGAAGACGACCACGACGAGGCGTTCAGCGGCTTTCACGAAATCCTGATCCTGCCCGACGCTTTCCACCGTCAGGTGGAGGAGATGGACGAATTCGGCGTGATGCACGCCTACGAGGACGAGCGGGCGGGAGAGACCTCGCATCAGGGCCCGGTGGTGGTAGCCTTTCCCGACCTGATGGAGAGCGGCGACTTCACCGGCTTCAACGTGGTGATCCACGAGCTCGCCCACAAGCTCGACATGGGCAACTCACTCGACGTCGACGGTTTCCCGCCGCTGCCACGCGACCTGGACCCGAAGGAGTGGCACCGCGTATTCACCGCAGTGTGGGATGACTTGCAGGCGCACCTCAAGCGAGGTGAGGAGCCACCCATCGACGACTACGCTGCCACCCATCCCGGCGAGTGCTTCGCGGTGTGCTGCGAATACTTCTTTTCTGCCCCCGACGTGCTCAGCGGCGCCTACCCCGATCTCTACGAGCTACTCACGCACTACTTCCGCCAGGACCCGCTGCGCCGCCTGCCCGAAGCCGGCGCCACCACGCACGCCTGAGTTCATTTTCCCTCCAGCAGGCTGATCAGCTCCGGCACCGGCCGCTCGGCATGACCGGCATCGCTGGCTTGCCGGTAGAGTGTGAGCACCGCTTCCGCCACGCCATGCTCGGCGGCGAGATCCTCGGTCATGGTGCGGTAGTAGCCGATGTCCTTGAGCGCATTGGCCACGCTGAAGCGAAACCCCGAGGGATCGTCGGCTTCGATGTAGGGGCGCAGCCGCTCGAGCACCACCCCACCACCGCCGCCCTTGCCCAGTACGTCGAGCAGGGCTGCATCGTCGATGCCGGCTCGGCGCGAGGCCGCCGCGGCCTCAGCCAATACCGCGGTGAAGCCCAGCGAGACAAAGTTGTGCAACAGCTTCAGGGTATGGCCCGCTCCTACCGGCCCGGCGTGGGCGATGTTCTCGGCGAAGCATTCGAGTAGCGGGCGCACTTCGGCGAACAGCGCCTCGGACGCGCCGACGATCAAGTTCAGCCGCCCCTCCTCGGCTTCCTTGGGCGTGCGGGTCATGGCAGCGTCCATGAAACGCCCGCCCGCCGCTTCCACTCGGGCGGCAACCCGTTCGGTGGAGCTCGGCAGCGCCGTGGAGCAGTCGATCACTACCGTTCCGGGCGCAAGCCCTTCGAGCACGCCGCCCGGCTCGAACAGCACCGCCTCCACCTGGGGCGAGCCGGTCACGCACAGGATCACCACCTCGGCGGCCTCGGCCACCTCGCGTCCGCTGCTCTTGGCCCCCGCACCGGCGTCGAGCAGGTCCTCCACCGGCTGGTTGCCCGGGTGATCCAGGAAGCACAGTGCATGCCTTCCGCGCAGAATATTGGCGGCGATGCCATGCCCCATCAGGCCGACCCCGATCAGGCCTACCTTGCGTGATTGCTTCATGCCACTTCTCCTCTTCACCGATGTCTCGTTGCTGACCGCTTTCGGATCATCCGTGCTTCAGTGCCACGGTCTTCAGTCGCGTATAGCTGCGCAACCCTTCGAAGCCCTTCTCGCGACCGTGTCCGGAGCGCCCCACGCCGCCGAACGGCAGCTCGATGCCGCCGCCCGCACCATAGTTGTTGATGAATACCTGGCCGCTGCGAATGCCTTTGGCCAGGCGCAGCTGACGGCCGCCGTCGCGGGTCCAGACACCGGCACACAGACCGAAGTCGGTGGCATTGGCCAGCCGCAGCGCCTCGGCTTCGTCTTGGAAGACCTGCACCGCCAGCACGGGGCCGAACAGCTCTTCGCGCAACACGGCATGGCCAGCGGGTATGTCGGTAAGCAACTGTGGCACGACGAAGTGACCGCCGCTCGGTGCTCCTGCGGCCAGTTGCCCCTTGGCTGCCACCCGCACACCATCGGCCTGGGCGGCTTCCAGGCTCGCCTCCAGCCGGGTCTTCTGGCGGGCGTTGATCAACGGCCCGCAGTCGGCATCCGCCTCGCCGGCAGCGCAGCGCAGCGTCGAGAAACGTTCGACCAGTGCTCCCAGCACTGCCTCGGCGCAGCTCGCCTCCACCAGCAGGCGGCTGCCGGCCGAGCAAGTCTGGCCGGCGTTCTGCACGATACCGCGCACTACCGCTTCCAGCGCGGCCTCGAGGTCGGCATCGGCAAAAACGATCTGCGGCGACTTGCCGCCCAGCTCCAGCGTCACCGGCACATGGTGCGCCGCCGCGGCCTGAGCCACGTGGGTACCCGTCTCGGGCGAGCCGGTGAACGAGAGGTGGTCGATGGCCGGATGCGATGCCAGGGCCGCCCCCGCTTCACGCCCCAGCCCCGGCACCACGTTCAGCACGCCGGGCGGCAGGCCGTTCTCCTGGGCCAGCTGGGCCAGCCGCAGCACGCTCAAACAGGCGTCTTCGGCGGGCTTGAGCACCACGGTGTTGCCGGTGGCAAGGGCCGCCGCTACACAGCGACCGAAGATCTGCGCCGGGTAGTTCCAGGGAATGATCTGGGCGCATACACCATAGGGTTCGCGCAGGGTCAGCACGGCGAACCCCTCGTCGAACGGGATCGTCTCGCCGTGCAGTTTGTCGGCTCCGCCGCCATAGAAGCGGAAATAGCGGGCACAGGCGGCGATATCGCCGCGTGCCTGGGTCATCGGCTTGCCGGTGTCGGCGCATTCCAGTACCGCCAGGTTGTCGCGGTCGGCGTCGATGGCGTCGGCGAAGGCCAGCAGCCACTCGCCACGATGCCGGGCCGTCCAGCGGGCCCAATCGCCTACGCTGCCGGCGAAAGCGCGTCTCGCGGCATCCACCGCGACCATGACCTCCTCGGTCTGGCAGCGGGCGATCTGCGCAATGGTCTGGCCACTGGAGGGCGTCTGCACCTCCAGCAGTGCCTGGGTCGGCACCCATTCGCCGCCGATCAGGGCGTCGCTCGGGGGGGGTACGGGCAGAGCTGTCATGTTTCCTCCTTGTCTCTTGTCGTTGTCGTTCCTCGAGCGAAGCCTCGTTTCTTCGCTAATAGACCAGCCAAACCAAGCCCATGGAGATCCACGGCAGGTAGGTGATCGCCACCAGGCAAGCCAGCACCACCAGCACGAAACGCGCCAGCCAGGGCAGCATCTGGTCGATGGATATTCTCGCCACCGCACAGGCGGCAAACAGATTGACGCCCAGCGGCGGGGTAATCATGCCGAGAGCCAGGTTGACCACCATGATCAGGCCAAAGTGCACCGGATGGACGCCGAACTGCATGGCGATCGGCGTGAGAATCGGCGCCAGCACCAGAATGGCGGCGGAGGTTTCTATGAACATGCCGACGAGCAGCAGCAGCACGTTGACCGCCAGCAGGAAGGTCATCGGGCTGTCGAACACCTGGGTAACCCAGCCGGCGATATGGCCCGGCAGGCCGGTGCGGCTGATCAGGAAGCTGAACAGCGAGGCGGCGGCAATAATCAGCATCACCGCAGCCGTCGAGATCACGCTCTGGCGCAGGATCGGCCACAGGTCGGCGGCCTTCAGCTCGCGGTAGTAGAACCCGCCGACCAGCAGGGCGTAGAACACCGCCACCGCCGACGCCTCGGTGGGGGTGAACACGCCACCGTAGATCCCGCCGATCACCACCACCGGCATCAGCAGTGCCGCCCAGGCGCGCTTGAAGGAGACCACGAAGCTGGTGCTGTCCTTGTGATCCTCTAGGCCGTAGCCGCGCACCTTGCAGAACAGGTAGAGAAACAGGATCAGCGCCATGCCGATCAGCAATCCCGGCCCCACGCCGGCCAGGAACAGCTGACCGATGGAGGTGTCGGTGCTGACGCCGAACAGGATCAACGGGATCGACGGCGGGATCAGCACGCCGAGTTCCGCCGAAGAGGCCTGGATCGAGGCCGCCAGCGGCTTGGGGTAGCCGTGGCGCACCATCGCCGGGATCAGGATGGCGCCGATGGCGAAGGTGGTCGCCACGCTGGAGCCGGACACGGCGGCAAACATCATGCAGGTCAGCACGCAAGTCATCGCCAGGCCGCCCTGCACGCCGCCGACAATCGACTTGGCCAGATCCACCAGCCGCTGGGAGATGCCGCCCGCCGCCATCAGGTTGCCGGCGAGAATGAAGAACGGGATCGCCATCAGCGGGAACTTGTCGATGCCGATGAACATCTGCTGCGGCACCAGCAGCAGCGGTAGCCGGGTGAAGAACTCGATGCCGATGATCGAAGCCAGCATGATCGATACGGCAATCGGCACACCGAAGGCGAACAGGATGATCAGCGACAGGCCGATGACCAGGTTCATGGGCGTGTCCCTCCACGACGGGGGGCATCGGTGCTTTCGGGCATCGTCTGCCTCGGGTCGTGCATTTCCACTTCCGGCGAGGCGTCGCCCAGGTCGGGGCCAAGCGCTTCACGCCCGCTGAGCTGCGCCAGGAGTCGCGCCAGCACCGCCACCATGGCGAAACCGGCGCCAACGGGGATCGCAGCATAGGCGTAGGCCATGGAGACGTTCATGCCTGACATGGTCTGGTTGCTGACCCGCTGGGTCATTAGGATGCCGAAGTGGATCAGTACCGCCAGCACCAGCAGGCAGCACAGCACGATGGCGACCTCCAGCACCGGCACCAGGCGCCCCGGCACCACCTTGTAGATCGCTTCCACGGCCATCATGTAGCCGCCGCGGAAGGTCGCGGCGGCCGCCATGAACACGCACCAGATCATTGCCGTGCGTGCCGCCACCTCCGACCAGGTGGAGGGCGCATTGAACACGAACCGGGTCAGTACCTGATAGAAGCTGAAGGAGACCGACACCACCAGCATGACCACCGCGACCGCCATGGCCAGGCGCGTCAACTGACGTTCGAAACGAAGAAACAGGTCCACCATGAGCGCAAGATTCCTGCTGGCATGTCCCCGGCATCACGCCGAGGACATGCATGGAGATTTAGCGTGAGGAGCCTCAACAGCTACTGGCCTTCTCCTGCACCCTCTCCAGCATCTCGCTGCCATGCTGGTTGGTGAAGATCTCGTAGGCCGGCTCCACGGCCTGCTGGAAGGGGCCGATGTCGATCTCCGTGTTGACCGTCATGCCGTTCTCGCGCAGCAGTGCCACGCCCTCCTCTTCCAGGCGCGACACTTCGGCGCGGGTCGCCTCGGCGGAGGCGCGGGCGGCTTCGCGGAACCACCCGCGCTCCTCGTCGCTGAGCCCGTCGAGCAGCAGCGGCGAACCCAGCACGGCGGCCGGCGAATAGACGTGGCCGGTCAGCGAGAGGTGATCCTGCACTTCCCAGAAGTTGGTGGCGACGATCACCGTGATGGGGTTTTCCTGGCCATCCACGGTACCTTGCTGCAGCGCCGTGAACAGCTCCGGGAAGGCCATCGGCGTGGGTCGCGCACCCAACTGGCGAAACGCTTCCTGGTGCACCTCGTTTTCCATGGTGCGTACCCGCAGCCCTTCGGCGTCGGCGGGGCTGGTCACTTCACGACGGCTGTTGGTGAGGTGGCGAAAGCCATTTTCCGACCAGGCCAGGCCGACCAGGTCGTGGTTGCTCATCTTCTCCAGCAGCTCGTCGCCGATCTCGCTGTCGAGCACGCAGCGCGCCTGGTCGTAGTTCTCGAACAGGAACGGCAGGTCGAGCACGTAGGTTTCCGGCACGAAGTTGCCGAGCGGGCCGGTAGAGGTGATGACGACATCGACGGTGCCGATCTGCAGGCCCTCGATCATCTCCCGCTCGCCGCCCAGCGCGCCGGAAGCATACTCATTGACCACGAAGGCCCCGTCGCTGAGTTCTTCCAGCGTCTCCTTGAAGGCCTGGGCGCCCACGGCATAGTGGGAGGTGGAGGAGAGCGTATGCCCCAGGCTGACCTCCTGGGCCGCCTGGGCGTTGACCGCCATCGCAGCGGCACTGATACCACCGATGGCAACCGTCAGGGCATGGCGTACGAACTGCATTTTCATTGTTGTATCCTCTTCGTCGTGAAACACCTTGGTTGTAATTGGCGACTTGTGTGCCGCTCTCTTCTAGCTAGCCGCGCTCGTCGAGGAACGCCTCGACGATCTCACGCAGGCTGCGATCGCCGCTGAAGCCCAGCTCCCGCGCACGGCGAGTCTCGAAGCGGGCCGGCCAGCTGGCGACGATCGCCTCGACCTGCGGGTCGCGTTCATGGCGCACTCGCGCCAAGGCCTCATCCCCTGCCACCTGGCGCAGGGTTTCCAGCATCTCGGCCACGCTGACGGTGATACCGGGCAACATGAAGGCGCGAAATGGTGCCAGCGTCTCGCCCGCCACCTCGGCAGCGTGCACCAGTGCCTCGATCACCTTGCCTGGCGACATCACGAACATGGTCAGCTCGGTGGGTACGGGGCACACGGCCTCCTCGCCGTTGAGCGGCTCACGCAGAATGCTGGAGGCGAAGCTCGAGGCAGCGGCGTTGGGCCGCCCGGGGCGCACGATGATGGTCGGCAGGCGCAGCACGCAGCCATCGACCAGGCCGCGTCGGCTGTAGTCGTTGATCAACAGCTCGCACATCGCCTTCTGGGTGCCGTAGGAGTTCTGTGGCTGCAGCGCGGTCATGTCGTCCAGCACCGCGGGCAGTTCGCCGCCATAGGCCGCCACCGAACTGGCCATCACCAAGCGGGTGGTGTTCAGCCCACGTTCACGGCAGCCCTCGAGCAGCAGCCGGGTGGCGTCGAAATTGACCCGCATGCCGAGTTCCAGGTCCGCCTCGGCGGCGGAGCTGACCACCGCCGCCAGGTGATAGATCACGCGTGGACGTGCATCGAGCACGATGTCGATCTCACCGGGCTCGGTGATGTCCATGGCCAGAGATTCGACATCGACCTCTCCAGGGTCGGCGGGCAGCGGAGCCTCGTCCTGGTCGATCAACGTCAGGCGGTGAATGGGTTGGCCCTGGAGTTCGCCGCGCGCCAGCAGGCGGGCGACGAGGCGTTGGCCGAGGAAGCCGGCGGCGCCGGTGATGACGATATGCATGGGTCTCGTGTCCGTTTTGTCGTTGTCGTTGTGTTGTCGAGCGAACCGGCCGATCAGCCCGCAAGCCCGTAGTCGCGTCCCCAGGACAGGCCCTCGCGTGTGCCCGCCGCAGGGCGGTACTCGCAGCCGACCCACCCTGCATAACCGAGCCGCTCGAGCTGGGCGAAGATAGCCGGATAATGCACCTCGCCGACATTCGGTTCGTGGCGCTCCGGCACGCCGGCGATCTGGACATGGGCAATGGCGGAGAACTGCCGCTCGAGGTGGCGGATCAGGTCGCCCTCCATGATCTGGCAGTGGTAGAAATCGAACTGCAGTCTGAGGTTGTCGGCGCCTACCTCCTCGAGCACCGCCATGGCCTGGTCCTGGCGCGAAAGAAAGTAGCCCGGCATGTCGCGGGTGTTGATCGGCTCGATCAGCACCTCGCGCCCCAGCCTGGCAGCCTCGGCGGCGGCAAAGCGCAGGTTCTCCACGTAGGTGGCACGGTGGGCGGCCAGGGTGTCGCTGTCGGCGCTTTCCGGCAGCCGCCCGGCCATGGCATGCAGGCGTGGACAGCCCAGCGCCTCGGCATAGCGCAGCGCCTCGATCACCCCATCGCGAAACTCCGCCTCGCGCCCGGGCAGGCTGGCCAGGCCGCGCTCACCGGCCTGCCAGTCACCCGGCGGCATGTTGAACAGCACCTGCTCGACGCCGCTCTCCCGTAGTGCGCTTGCCAGCGCCTCGGGGGCGTGAGCATAGGGGAACAGGTACTCCACGCCGCGAAAGCCCGCGTCGGCCGCCGCCTGGAAGCGGTCGAGGAAGTCGTGCTCGGTGAACAGCATGCTGAGATTGGCGGCCAGTCGTATCATCGCTCGTGTCTCGTGTCCTTGGGTCGTGTAGCGGCGTCAGTCACGGGGAAAACGGGCCTCGAGTTCAGCGACCTGCTCGGGCGTCAGCCCGCGCGGATTGTGGCCGCGCAGCAGCAGGTAGAGCTTGGCGGTCTCCTCCAGCTCCTCGGTGGCGTAGACCGCCGCCTCCAGGTTCTTGCCCGCCACCACCGGACCGTGGTTGGCCAGCAGTACCGCGCTGTGCTTGCCGGCCAGGCCGCGCACGGCATCGCCCAATGCCGGATCGCCAGGTATGTGGTAGGGCACCAGGGGCAGGCGCCCCACCCGCATCACATAGTAGGCGGTCAGTGGCGGAATGCAGTCGCAGGGGTCGATATCGGGCAGGCAGGACACCGCCACCGAGTGCGTCGAATGCAGATGCACGATGGCGCCGGACTGCGGCCGCTCGTCGTACATGGCACGGTGCAGGAAGCTCTCCTTGGTCGGCGCGTCGCCGTCGAGCAGGCGCCCGTCACGGTCGAGGCGCGAGATACGCGCCGGGTCGAGCCGCCCCAGGCAGGCATTGGTCGGCGTCATCAGCCAGCCGCCATCGTCCAGGCGCACGCTGATATTGCCGCTCGAGCCCATGGTCAGGCCGCGGTCGAACAGCGACTTGCCAAGCGTGGCGATCTGCTCGCGCAGGCGATTCGCGTCGTGGACGCTCATGGCAGCACCTCGAAAGCACGCAGGAAGAAGTCCTCACCGCCGAAGTTGCCCGACTTCAGCGCCAGCGACAGTGGCGCCTCGTGTTCGGCAAGCGTGGTCTGGGTCCAGGGCACGCCGGGGTCGATCTGCTCGCCGATACGCAGGGCACGCACGCCCAGCGCCGAGACCACGGCACCGGAACTCTCGCCGCCGGCCACCACCAACCGCCCCACCCCCTCATCGACCAGCGCCACCGCCAGCTCCCCCAAGGCCTGCTCGACCAGCTCGCCGGCACGCTCGCGGCCCAGCGCCTGCTGCGCCCGACTCACGCGCTCGGCCTCGGCCGAGGCATAGACCAACACCGGACGCCCACCGGCCAGGTGGCGGCGGGCGAACGCCAGCGCCTGGCGCAGGTGCTCGGGCCCCTGGGCCAGCATCAGCGGGTCGAGGGGAAAGCCGGGAAAGCGCGTGAGAAAGGCATCGACCTGGGCCAGGGTGGCGCGCGAGCAGCTACCCGAAAGCACCAGGGCGCTACCCGAAGCCGGCGCCAGGGCTCCTGCCGCCGAGACCTCCCCCAACCAGCCACGATGACGATACTGGGCCGGCAATGCCTGGCCCAGCCCCGAGCCACCGGAAACTAGCGGCAGGTCGACCGTCGCTTCCGCCAGCACCGCCAGATCGTTGCGATCCAGGGTGTCGCAGATCACCTGACGCACCCCCTGCCCGGTCAATTCCTCGAGCTGCCTGCTGACGGCAGGGGCGCCCTGGGCCAATGTCGACCACGGCAGCAAGCCCACGGGATACCGGCTCTGGCGCGACAGTACCCGCACCAGATCGGCATCGCGCATGGGCGTGAGCGGATGGTGCTGCATGCCGCTCTCGCTGAGCAGACGGTCGCCGACGAACAGATGGCCCTGATAGACGGTGCGGCCGTTGGCCGGGAAGGCCGGCACCATCACGGTGAACGGCGCCTCGAGACGCTCCAGCAAGGCCTCGCTGACAGGGCCGATATTGCCCTCATCGGTGGAGTCGAAAGTAGAGCAATACTTGAAATAGAGCTGGCGAGCCCCCTCGGCGCGCAGCCATTCCAGCGCCCGTAGCGAATCGCGAACGGCCTCTGCCGGCGGGCACGAGCGCGATTTCAGCGCAATCACCACCGCGTCGATCTCGTCCGTTCCTTCGACCAACTCACCCAGCCCCTGCCCGGGTACGCCGATCAGCTGCACGCAGCGCATGCCGCCGCGCACCAGGTTGTTGGCCAGGTCGGTGGCTCCGGTGAAGTCGTCGGCAATGGCGCCCAGCACGACCGCCATGTTCACTGCCCCCGTCGTTGGCCGCCTCGGGCAAGGCGATACCGGAAAGGCGCTGATAGACCTTGATCACCGCCGAGTCGTCCTCGCGACCGAAGCCGGCGCCCCTGGCGGCGGTGAACTGCTGCAGGGCGCTGGCAGCGATGGGCGTGGTCATGGCCAGCTCGCGGCCGGTCTCGTGCACGATATTGAGATCCTTGACGAAGATGTCCACCGCCGAGAGCGGGGTGTAGTCGCCTTCGAGGATGTGCGGCACGCGATTCTCGAACATCCAGGAATTGCCGGCGGATTGGGTGATCACCTCATACACGCGGCGCGGCTCCAGGCCCATGCGAATACCCAGCGCCACCGCTTCGGCAGCGGCGGCGATATGCACCCCGGCGAGCAGCTGATTGACCAGCTTCATGCTCGAGCCGATACCGGGCGAATCGCCCAGCCGATGGACGGTCGCGGCCATGGCGTCGAGCACCGGGCCGGCCTTGGCGAAGGCCTCCTCGCTACCCGATGCCATGACCGAGAGCTGGCCCGCCCGGGCCTTGACCGCACCGCCGCTGATCGGGGCATCGAGCATCAGCAGATCGCGCTCGGCCAAGCGTGCCCCCAACCGCTCGGCCAGGCTCGGCGCCACGGTAGCGCACTGAATCACCAGCCCACCCGGCGCCAGGGCGTAAGCGAGTCCCTGCTCGCCGAACAGCACCTGCTCGACCTGAGCGGCATTGACCACCACGACCAGCACCACGTCGCACTGCTCGGCCAGCTCGGCGGGGTTGGCCGCGCAGCGCCCGCCGACACCCTCGAAGGCACGACGTGCCGCTGCGGACACGTCGCAGCCCACGACCGTCAGGCCGCGCTCGTGCAATGCAGTCGCCGACCCCAGGCCCATCGCACCGAGGCCGATGACACCTACTCGCGGCTTGGTCGTGCTGTCGCTCACCTGCTGCCTCCCGCCGCCGTGCGGCCTCGCGTTACCCATCGATGACGTTAAGCCAGTGACAATCACCTGTTAGCGCTATCATGTTAGCGCTAACATGGTTGTAGATGATTTAATGGAGCCCAGCAAGAAGGCGCCAGGAGGATGCGACCAATGTCTAATGAAACCCACTCGCCACGCCGACGCCGCGGCTCGGAGCAGCCGACGCTCAAAGAAGTGGCAGAGGCCGCCGGCGTCTCGGCGATCACCGCCTCCCGTGCGCTGAATCACCCGGACCAGGTCAACGAGCACACCCGCGCGCGGGTACTCGAGGCCGTGGAACAACTGGGCTACGTGCCCAACCTGGTGGCCGGCAGCCTGGCGTCGGCACGCTCGCGCTTCATTGCCGTCATCGTGCCTTCGCTGGCCAATACCGTATTCATCGAGGTGATCCAGGGGCTGCAGGAAACCTTCGAGGCCCAGGGCTACCAGATCCTGCTGGGCAATACCGACTACGACACCGAGCGCGAATACCAGCTGGTCCGCACCTTCCTCGGCTGGTCCTGCTCGGCACTGGTGACCGCCGGCCTGCGCCACAGCCAGGCCTGCCGTACCCTGCTCGCCAATTGGGACAAGCCGATCATGGAGGTCATGGAGCTGGGAGAGGCACTGGATCTCAACGTGGGGCTGGACCATACCGAAGCTGGGCGCTGCATGGCTCGCCACCTGTTGGAACGGGGCCATCGCCAAGTGCTCTTCGTCGGCGCCCGCCTGGCAAGCGACTATCGCGCAGGAATGCGCTACGACGGCCATCGCGAGGTGCTGGAACAAGCCGGTCTCGCGGCACCGCTGATCGAACTCGACCATGGCGGACTGGATGCCGGCGCCGCGGGGTTGGCGCATGCACTGGAGAAACATGGCGATGTCAGCGCCATTCACTTCGCCAACGACGACCTGGCCACCGGCGCCCTGCTGCACGCCCAGCGGCTCGGCATTCGCGTACCCCACGAGCTGGCCATTGCCGGGTTCAATGGGCTTCCCATCGGCCAGCACGTCACCCCGCGCCTGACCACCATACGCTCACCGCGCCAGCACATGGGGCAGCTCGCCGCATCCGAAGTGATACGCCGCCTGGAAGGCAAGCGGATCCAGCGCCTGCAGCACGATGTCGGCTTCGAACTGCTGATCGGCGAGAGTACGTAGTCGTCTTGAACCTTACGCAAGCAAGTTGGCCGCAGGCCTCCACCACGCGCTTCCAAGGCCCTGCCCCATGTTGATAAACATATATCGATAAGTATATGTTGATAAATAAAGGCGCCTCGGAGGCTGTGCCGCCCGAGGCCTTGCTGACCGCAACAGGCGGTATTCGATGAACATTGCGATCCCCACTCGCCGCGCATGGCTGGCGCTACTCATCGCCATGGGGCTGGCCGGGAGCCAGGCATGGGGCGACACCCCGATCGAGGTGGTGCCTGTCGCCGATGATGGCGTGCAGCGGGTCACCCTGGTCGGCGGTAGCTACTACTTCGAGCCCGAGCATATCGTGGTGAGGGCTGGCGTGCCGGTGGAACTGCAGGCGCGCCGGCGGTCCGGCCTCGCTCCTCACAACCTCGTGATCCGCTCTGCCCCGATGGGGATCGATATCGAGGCCTCGCTTGCGACCGAGCCGACTACGATCCGCTTTACCCCCGAGGTACCGGGACGCGTCGAGTTCTATTGTGATGAGCGTCTGCTGTTTCTCCCCAGCCACCGTGACCGCGGCATGGTCGGTGTACTGGAGGTAGTCGAGTGAACCACGCGGTTTTCCCGATTTGGCCGTAGCGAACGGCCCCGCCTATGCTGAAGCCACGCTCCTGCGCAGGCCGCCCGCATGTCCCGCAAGGTCCTCCTCGTCCTCGCCGCCCTGGTAACGCTCACCCTGCTGGGGTTCCTGTGGCAGTGGCTGGCCGCGCGCGACATGTTCGACGCCAACACGCTCTTCACCATGCTGCAAGGCTCGTTGGCCTGGCGCGACCGGCCCTGGGCCGGCGCCGTGGTGGTTGTCGTCTTCGTCGTCGCCTCACTGGTACTGTTTCCGCTGAGCGTGCTGGTGGTGCTGGCAGGGCTGATCTTCGGTTCCGTATGGGGCTTCGTCTACTCGCTCATCGGTACACTTCTCGGTGCCGTCGCCACCTTCTGGGTGGGGCGCTGGCTAGGACGTGACGCCTTGCTGCGCTATGGCGGTACACGACTGGTCAGCCTCTCGCGCTACCTGGCAGGGCGCGGCGTACGCACCATGACCGTGCTCAATCTACTGCCCCTGGCCCCCTATACGCTGACCAACCTGCTCGCCGGCGCGTTTCACATCCGCTTTCGCGACTACATGCTGGGAACCTTCATCGGCGCCACACCGGGTCTGGCTGGTATCATTCTGCTGAGCAGCCAGCTCGGCACGCTACTGACCGCCGAGGATCGCCGTGAGCTGGCCTGGGCGGCGGGAGGCATCGTCGCGGGCCTCGCCCTGCTCTACGCCCTCAAACGCTACGCCGATACCCGCCAACGGCGGCGACGCCGCCACTGACGGTCAGGGGGCGTCGCTCAGCGCCGGCACCCGGCCCGGCATGCCCTCCTCAAGAAACGCCACGAAGGCGCGAATGCGCGCCGGCACGTGGCGCCGTTGCTGATAGACAGCATGGAAATCGGCACGCACCCCGCGCCACTCGGGCAGCAGCTCGACCAGCCGGCCATGTGCCAGATGATGGTGGATGTCCCACCAGGAGCGCAGCACAATACCGTGACCGTCGAGGGCCAATTGCACGATGACTTCGCCATCATTGCTGGCCAGCGGGCCGGCCACCTTGACCGCCTGCTCTTCCCCACTGTCGCTGCGGCGATGAAAACGCCATACGGCGTAGTCGCTTTCGTTCTCGCGCAGTATCAGGCAGGGATGGGTGGCGAGATCGGCGGGCGACGCCAAGGACGCCATGCGTGCCACGTAATCGGGAGAGGCGCACAGCACCCGCCGGTTGGCGAGGATGCGTCGCGCCACCAGGCGCGAATCGGGCGGTTCTCCCACGCGAATGCCAACGTCGAAGCCCTGTTCACCCAGGCTCAACGGATAGTTGGAGAGTTCCAGCGTCGCCTCGACGCCTGGATGACGCGCACAGAATTCCGACAGCAGCGGCGCCACGTGACGGCGGCCGAAGCCAAAGGTGGCGTTGACCCTGAGCGGTCCCGAGAGGGCCGCCTGCTGCTCGCCCAGCGCCTCCTCCAGTTCGGCCAGTTCCTCGAGGATGGCCGCCCCGCGCTCCAAGTAGCGCTCGCCCTCGGCGGTCAGCGACAGGCGCCGCGTGGTACGGCTGGCCAACTCCACGCCCAGGCGCGCCTCGAGCTGCTTGAGACGCTTGCTCACGGCCGACAGCGACAGGCCCAGATCGCGCGCCGTGGCCGTCAGACTGCCGGCACGCGCCAGTTGCTGGAAGAAGACCAGGTCATCGAGCTGAGCCATGTCACTCTCCACTCTCGTTCAATAATGGCTTTCCATTCAGCCCGATTATCTCCTTGAAGCCAAGGGCTAGACTGGGACAGTCAGAATTCGGAGGAAGCACTCATGTTCGAGGGATTCCGTACGTTCGACATCGCCCACGGCGACATTCGCATCCACGGCCGCATCGGCGGCTCGGGGCCACCCCTGCTGTTGCTGCACGGCCATCCCCAGACCCACGTGATCTGGCATCGCCTGGCCGAGCCGCTGGCAAGCCGCTACACCGTGGTGGCCACCGACCTGCGCGGCTATGGCGATTCGTCGAAGCCACCCGGCGAGCCGGATCATGCCAACTACAGCAAGCGTGCCATGGCCGACGACCAGGTTGCGGTCATGCGCGAGCTGGGCTTCGAGCGCTTCTTCCTGTGCGGCCACGACCGCGGCGGGCGCGTCGCCCATCGCCTGGTCATGGATCATCCCGAGGCGGTGGAAAAACTGATGCTGCTCGATATCGCCCCGACGCTTGCCATGTACGAGCAGACCGACCGCACCTTTGCCACCGCCTATTTCCACTGGTTCTTCCTGATCCAGCCCGCGCCGCTGCCGGAGACCCTGATCGAGGCCTCGCCCGCCGACTACATCACCCGCACCATGGGCGGGCGTCATGCCAGCCTCGACGCCTTCGACCCGGCAGCCATCGCCGAATACCAGCGCTGCCTGGCTCAGCCCGGTGCCGCCCACGCCCTATGCGAGGACTACCGAGCGTCGAACACAATCGACCTGGAGCACGACCGCGCCGACCGGGCGGCGGGACGCCGCATCGGCTGCCCGGTCAGCGTGCTGTGGGGCAAGCACGGCATCATCGAGCGCTGCTTCGACCCGCTGGCGGAATGGCGAGCCGTGGCCGAACGGGTCGAGGGCGAAGCCCTACCCTGCGGCCACTACATTCCTGAGGAAGCGCCTGAAACGCTGTATTCACGCATTACTCAATTCATGACCACCCCCACCTGAGGATTCGACCATGACCCATCGTATCGCTGTGATTCCCGGCGACGGCATCGGCAACGAAGTGATGCCGGAAGGCCTACGCGTTCTCGAAGCCGTTGCCAAGCGCTTCGACATCGACCTGGCCTTCGAGCACTTCGACTTCGCCTGCTGCGATTATTACGCCAAGCACGGCAAGATGATGCCCGACGACTGGTTCGAGCAGCTCAAGGACTTCGACGCCATCTTTTACGGCGCGGTGGGCTGGCCCGACACGGTGCCGGACCATATCTCGCTGTGGGGCTCGCTGCTGCAGTTCCGCCGCCAGTTCGATCAGTACATCAACCTGCGCCCGTGCAAGCTGCTGCCTGGGATCAAGAGCCCGCTGGCCGACCGCAAGCCCGGCGACATCGACTTCTACGTGGTGCGCGAGAACACCGAGGGCGAGTACTCCAGCGTCGGTGGCAAGATGTTCGAGGGCACCGAGCGCGAGGTGGTGATCCAAGAAACGGTGATGACCCGCCACGGCACCGACCGGGTGCTCAAGTTCGCCTTCGAGCTGGCCCAGAGCCGGCCGCGGAAGAAGCTCACCTCGGCCACCAAGTCCAACGGCATCGCCATCACCATGCCATGGTGGGACGAGCGGGTCGTGGCCATGTCGGGCAACTATCCCGAGGTCAGCGTCGACAAGTTCCACATCGACATCCTCACCGCCAACTTCGTCATGCATCCCGACTGGTTCGACGTGGTGGTGGCCAGCAACCTGTTCGGCGACATCCTCTCCGACCTGGGCCCGGCCTGTACCGGGACCATCGGCGTGGCGCCCTCGGCCAACATCAATCCCGAGGGCACCTTCCCGAGCCTGTTCGAACCGGTCCACGGCAGCGCCCCGGACATCGCCGGCAAGGGCATTGCCAACCCCATCGGTCAGATCTGGTCCGGCGCCATGATGCTGGAGCACCTGGGCCACAAGGAGGCTGCCGACGCCATCGTCACTGCCTTCGAAGCGGTACTGGCAGAGGCCGACCCGGCCGTGCTGACGCCGGACGTTCGCGGCCAGGGCAGTACCGAGACCCTGGGCCGGGCCATCGCCGAGCGGGTAGCTTCGTAAGCATCCGACGCCAAGCGTAAACAGAGCCGACGGCCTGTCGGCTCTCAGGCAGGCCATTGAGAGATAGCGACCTGCCCTGCCTGGGTGTCTCACACTCACGACTTGATCCGTGTTAACTCGATGCCCGTGAGAACGAAACAGGCACTCTCCTGCGTCAAGTTCTGCTTGGTTTTCGTTTCCACTCGGTAAGTGCCGGCCTTTGAAGAAGATTCTTCGTCTAGCCTGATCATTGCAAGCTCACTAGGGCAAAGCGCAATGAAAGGAGAACAGGCATGAAAAGGACAGCAATCGCCATCGCAGTGGGCGCCTTGAGCACTGGACTGACCCAGGGCGTCCTCGCCCAGGATGAGGATGCGCAGCTGCGCGAGCCGCAGCAGGCAACCGAGGAGAGCGATCAGGATCAGTTTGAAGGTGAGAGTGCCGGCGAGCCGGGAGAAACCGGCTTCGACCCCCAGGATCAAGGCCAGCAGCCCTATTCTGGAGAAGGTGAGTCTGGAGAGGGCGAGGCCGAAGGTCAGGGTCAAGCCGAGGTTCAGATCGAGGAAGAGCCGGCTGACGTGAACGTCGACCAAGAGCCTGCCGAGGTTCAGGTTGAGCAGGAGCCACCCGATGTGACCGTCGAGCAGCAGCCGCCGGAAGTCACCATCGAGCAGGAGGACCCCAACGTCGAGGTCGACCAGGCCGAGCCCAACGTCACCGTCGAGGAGACGGGTGAAGCCGATGTCGAGGTCCAGCCGGCCGATGAGGCCGAGGCAGAACTACGTGATCCGGACGAACAGGAGCAAGATCAGCAGCAACAAGACGCTGATCAGGCTGCTCAGGGTCAGGACGCTCAAGGACAGGGCATCCAGGTCAGCGAACTCGAGGGACGCGATCTCGTCAATCAGGATGGCGAGGAACTCGGCGACATCGATCGCGTGGTGCGCGATACCCAGGGTAACGACACTTATGTGGTCGTGAGCGAAGGTGGCTTCCTCGGTTTCGGCGAGGATGAAATTGCCTACCCGGTTTCCGACCTCGAAATTCGCTCGGAGGGTGAAGTCGTCCTTCAGTCCCAAAGCGGTGAACGCGCCGCCAACGAGCTTGATGACGACAACTTCGAGGAACTGGACGGGGATGAACGCGTGAATGAACCCAACCAGGGCATGAACTGAGCGAATGAGAGAAGCCCGAATGAGAAAGGCGCGGCCATGCCGCGCCTTCTTCGTGCCTGATCAACATCTCTGGTCAGGCTGCCAGCTTGAGCGCGACCTCGGCAACGCTGCGCCCCTGCAGGCGGGCCAGTTCCAGTTCGTGCTCGGTCGGCTGACGCGAGTTATCGGCCCCGGCCAGGGTCGAAGCGCCATAGGGCGAGCCCCCTTGTACGCTGGAAATGTCGAACTGCGACTCCAGCCCATAGCCGATCGGCAGGATCAACATGCCATGATGCGCCAGAGTGGTCCACGAGGTCATGATGGTGGTCTCGTTGCCGCCCCCGGTACCGGTCGAGGTAAACACACTGCCTACCTTTCCGCGTAGCACGCCCTTGGCCCAAAGGCTGCCGGTCTGGTCGAGGAAGGTGCGCATCTGCCCGGTCATGTTGCCGAAGCGGGTGGGCGTGCCGAAGATCACCGCGTCATAATCGGCCAGCTCCTGAGGCTTTGCCTCGGGAGTATCGAAGGTCTTGCCGCCCGCCTTGGCAAAAGCCTCCGGATCCATGGTTTCGGGTACGCGCTTCACGTCGACCGCGACCCCGTCGACCTGGCGAACGCCTTCCGCGACCGCCTTGGCCAAGGTGTCGATATGGCCGTACATGGAGTGATAGAGCACGAGTACCTTGGTCATCTTGCGCCTCCTTTCATCGTTGCCATCCAAACGCCGGCATCGCCAGCGAGTGCCTACAGCATAGAAAGGGATGCGATGAAGAACAGCGAAGCATTTCGTTCGCCCACTTCGATATTATCGATGCCCGAGCCGCCAGACTCCCTGGAGCACCCGCACCTTGCCGGCCGCCAGGTTGTCGCGCAGGTTGCGTCCCATCTGCACGAAGTCGCTGCCGAAGATCAACGTGGGGCCAGGCAGCGCAGATGCCTGCTGGCGAGTCTCGCCGGGGCCGCTCTCGCACCGGCTGTGCTCCTGACGCCAGGCCAGGGCCGCCTGGGTGACGTCCTCGATGCTCAGCGGCTCGAAACCAGCCAGCGCCATCGCACGCTCGAGCTGCTGCCGATTGCGCAGATGACTGGTATCGGGGGTACGCGCCCAGGGCACGGGCAGTGTCAGGGGCGCGGGATTGTCGCCAGCCACGACCTCATGCAGCAACACACGGCCGCCGGGTACCAGCAGGCGATGCCATTCGGCCAGCACACGCGGTACCTGTGGCATGTTCATCAGGGCATGCTGGCACCAGACCACCTCGAAGCTATCCGCCGTTAGCGGCACACTGGCGGCATCGGCGCACAGGAAGTGGGTATGCTTGGCCAGTCCAGTGGCCGCGCTGAGCCAGCTCGCCACCTCGATGAAGCTCGCGGTGATGTCGACTCCGGCCACATCGCAACCGAACTCAGCGGCCAGCAGCCGGCTCGTGCCACCCGTACCGCAGCCCACGTCGAGCACGCGCTCGCCTTTTTCGAGCCCACCCAGTGCGGCCAGCGCACGACTGGCACTGCGCCCACCGAGATGAAGCTGATCGATACCGGCCACATCATCCAGGCTCAAGTGCTCCGGGTCGTGCCCCGCCGCCAGGAATGCCTCGCGCAGGCGGGCCAGCAGGGGCTGGCCTTCGTGTGCGCTAGCGGCATCGTAGTGAGCATTGAGCCGGCCAGCGTGTTCAGGTGTCATCTCGCTGCGGGCGGTTGGCATATCGAGGCTCCTCGCCATCCGGATCAGGAGGGTCCAGCATAGCCTTCGCCCGGTGCTGCCCCCATTGACCAAAGGTCGGCACGCCCAGTTTCAATATCGCACCTGGGCTTTCACCAGCCCGACGCTCGGGCTTGTACGTTTTCCCGGTGCGCAGGAAGGTGGCCTTGGTTGCACCATCCTGTTCACTATCAACGACTCACTACCCCGGACACAGCATGTTGTCGGAATGGATCGAGCATAGCCTTGAAGATATCAGCCCCAGATCGCGCAGCGGTCGGCTGCGCGGTGGCACCTACACCCTGCATGCACCGGGCATTCTCGAGCTGACCCCCAGCGAATGCCGCAAGACGGCGCACGCCTGCGTGGTGTCGGCAGGCATCCACGGCAACGAGACAGCGCCCATCGAGCTGCTCGGCGACTGCCTGGCGCGCATCGAAGCGGGCATGCTGCCGCTGGGCGCCCCGGCGCTGATCATCCTCGGCAACCTCGAGGCCATTCGTCGCGCCGAGCGCTACGTAACCACCAATCTCAATCGACTGTTCCGCCGCGACCTCGACGAAACCGGCCTGGAACCGGATCGCGCCCGTCAATTGATGGACGCCGTGGATGCCTTCTACGCCCGCCATCCCGGCCGAGAGCGACTCCACTACGACCTGCACACGGCGATTCGCGATAGCCGTTTCCCGCGCTTCGCCGTCGAGCCCTTCGCCGATGCGGCCACGCGTCCCGAGCAGTGGCGCTGGCTGGCGGAAGCGAATATCCAGGCGGTATTGCATCAGCATCAGCACAGCTGGACGTTTTCGCACTACTCAAAGCACTATCATCAGGCCCAGGCCTTCACCCTGGAGCTGGGGCGGGTCAACCCCTTCGGCCACAACGATCTTATCCCGCTGGTGCCGATGGCCCGGCTTATCGAAGCCCTGCTGGAAGGACGCGAGCCACGGGGAGCCGATCCCGCGCGCATGGTGTTCTTCCGGGTCGCCCATGAGCTGCGGCGCCACTCCGCCGACTTTCGCTTGTGCTTTCCCGACGATACGCCGAACTTCACTGAGTTCGCGCCCGGCAGCCGGCTCGCCGAGGATGCCGAGGCCGGCCCCTTCACCGTCGAGGGCGAGCCTCTAAGCGTGGTATTTCCCAATGCCGAGGTCGAGCTGGGTGCGCGTGCCGCGCTATTGGCCCGACCAGCCTCACCGCCTGGCTAAGGCATAGGAATAAAAATCCAAAACATGTAGTTCTTCAGCAAATTTTTCTCGATAGATAACAATAACCAGGAGCCTTTTGATGCATTCCTTGTCTCAGCTTATCGACCATCGTCTCATGATGCGGGCTTCGCCTCCCTCTGCCCAAAGCGCTCAGGCCTGTTAGAATCGCCCCTTTTTCGCGCCTGCCCGCTTGCACTGGCCCGTCGCCACAGGCGACTCGTCCCGATCTGGAGCCCGTCCCATGGCCGATACCCCGATTCCGCTCGAAGTGCGCAACATCAAGAAGCGCTTTGGCGATACCGAAGTTCTCAAGGGCCTCTCGCTCGAGGCTCGCAAGGGTGACGTCATCACCCTGATCGGAGCCTCCGGCTCCGGCAAGAGCACCTTCCTGCGCTGCATGAACCTGCTGGAGCAGCCCGACGAGGGCGACCTGATCGTTCATGGCGAGGAGATCCGCTTCAAGCAGACCAAGCACGGTCGCGAGCCGGCCGACTGGAAACAGGTCGTGCGCATGCGCGCTAAGCTGTCGATGGTGTTCCAGAGCTTCAACCTGTGGTCGCACATGACCCTGCTCGAGAACGTCATCGAAGCGCCGATCCACGTGCTCGGCGTGCCCCGCAAGGAGGCCATCGACAAAGCCCGCGCCCTGCTCGAGCGGGTCGGCCTCACGGCACGCGCCGATGCCTATCCGGCGCAGATGTCCGGCGGCCAGCAGCAGCGCGGGGCGATCGCCCGGGCACTGGCCATGGACCCCGAGGTGATGTTGTTCGACGAACCCACCTCGGCACTCGACCCGGAGCTGGTCGGCGACGTGCTCAAGGTCATGCGCGACCTGGCCGAGGAGGGCCGCACCATGGTGGTCGTAACCCACGAGATGGGTTTCGCCCGCGACGTTTCCAGCCAGGTGATCTACCTGCATCAGGGCCTGGTCGAAGAGGCCGGCCCGCCCCAGGACGTGCTGGTCAACCCCACCTCGCCGCGGCTCAAGCAGTTCCTGGCGCCGAAGTACTGAGGGGACCACCATGCTCGATCTACACGGCTACGGCCCACGATTGCTGGAGGGCGCTGGCGTCACGCTGCAGCTCGCCGTGCTCTCGTTGATTCTCGCCTTGGTGCTGGGCCTGCTCACCGCCAGCGCCAAGATGTCGCGCAATTGGTTGCTGCACAAGGTCGCCACGCTCTACACCACGGTGATTCGCGGCGTTCCCGACCTGGTACTGATGCTGCTGCTGTTCTTCGGCGGCCAGATGGCGCTGAATATCGTCACCGACGCCATCTACGACCGCACCGGGCTGGACTGGTACGTCAACCTCAACGCCTTCGCCGCTGGGGTGATCACCATCGGCTTCATCTTCGGCGCCTACATGGGCGAGACCTTCCGCGGCGCCTTCATGGCCGTGGAGCACGGCCAGATCGAAGCCGGCAAGGCCTACGGCATGACGCCATGGCTGGTGTTCCGCCGCATTCGCTTCCCGCAGATGATGCGCCACGCCCTGCCGGGGATCTCCAACAACTGGATGGTACTGCTCAAGACCACCGCGCTGGTTTCGGTGATCGGGCTCTCGGACATGGTTCGCGTGGCCGCCGAGGCCTCTCGCGCAACGCACGAACCGTTCACTTTCCTGATTCCCGTCGCCGCGGTCTACCTGTTGATCGCCAGCGTGTCGGAGTGGATGTTCGCCCGGCTGCAGAAGCGCTACAACGTCGGCTTCGGAGGGCACTGACATGATCGACCTGACCTGGCTCAACGAGCTACTCGCCGACAACCGCATTTTCACTCCCCAGACCCTGGCCTACTACTGGGGGGATTGGTCACCACCACCCAACTGGTGTTCCTGTCGCTGGTGATCGGCCTGGTACTGGCGATACCACTGGCCATCGGACGCAGTTCGGGCCGTCGCTGGATCAGCCTGCCGATCTACGTCTATACCTACGTGTTCCGTGGCACGCCACTGCTGATCCAGCTCTACATCATCTACTACGGCGTGGTGTTCTTCGACGGCATCCAGCAGACCTTTCTCTGGCCGATCCTGCGCGAGGCCTTCTATCCGGCGCTGATCGCCTTCACCCTCAATACCGCGGCCTACACCACCGAGATCTTTCGCGGTGCGATCAAGGCCACGCCGCGCGGCGAGATCGAGGCGGCACGGGCCTACGGCATGTCCCAGAGCCTGATGATGCGGCGCATCGTGCTGCCCAGCGCTTTCCGCCGCGCCCTGCCGGCCTATGGAAACGAGGTGATCTTCATGCTGCATGCCAGCGCCATCGCCAGCGTGGTCACGCTGATGGATCTCACCGGCGCAGCTCGCTTCGTCTATGCGCGCTTCTACGCACCGTTCGAGGCGTTCCTGTTCGCCGCGGCGATCTACCTGTGCCTGACCTTCGCCATCCTTTACTTCTTCCGCTATCTCGAGAAACGGCTGCTGGCACACCTCAAGCCGCAGAGCGGAAATTGAGCAACGTCAAACAGGCGTTGGAAAAACCGCGCTCTGGGACTTTCGGCTCAGGCACGGCTGCGCTAAATTCAGGCGCGACGTCACCCAAAAGGTGCACGAACGACTACAAAAGGGAAACGAAAGATGAAAAAACTGCTGACTGTGTCTCTGCTGGGCGTGGCCATTGCCGCCGGTACCGCCCAGGCCCGTGACTACGATCACGTGCGCTTCGGCGTCGACGTGCCCTACGAGCCGATGGAGTATCGTACCGCCGAGGGTGAACTGACCGGCTTCGACATCGATCTCGGCAATGCACTTTGCGAAGAGATGGGCGTTACCTGCGAGTGGATCGAGCAGGAGTGGGACGGCATCATTCCCGGCCTGCTGGCACGCAACTACGACGCCATCATGTCCTCGATGACCATCAACGACGAGCGCCGCCAGACCCTGCTCTTCTCCGATCCCTACATCACCATCCCCGGCGCCTGGTTCGCCCCCGCCGGCAGCGAGGTCGACGAGATCAATGAAGAAACCCTGGCCGGGAAAAGCATTGGCGTGCAGCGTGGCACCACCTTCGACGGCTACGTCACCGACAACTACGGCAACATAGCCAACGTCAGCCGCTACTCCACCGCCGACGACATGGTGCTCGACCTTCAGGCCCAGCGCCTGGACCTCGTCTTCCTCGAGTTCATCGTCGGCCAGGCCACGCTGCTCGAGAACGAGGACGGCGAATATAGGGTTGTGGGCGAGATGGTAACCGAGCCCGAGGAGTATTTCGGCGAAGGTTTCGGCATCGCCTTCCGCCCGCGCGACGAGGCCTTGGCCGAGCGCTTCAACGAGGCCCTGGCCACGCTGAAGGAAGACGGCACCTACGACGAGATCTACCAGCGCTACTTCGGCGAATAACGCATTCGTCGCCCTGCCCCGGTCGCTCGACCGGGGCAGGAATTGACAGCTACCACGCTTTCACTGACAGTCGATACGATCGTCAACGCAACATCGCATCAGGGCCTGGTCCATGATCGATCTCTTCAACCAACCGCCGCGCGAGGTTTACTGCTGTTACTTCGACAGCTTCTACCTCAGCGAATGGTTCGACGAATAAGCCCCTTCCCGCGGCCTGCCTGGCTGCGTCGGCACACCCGTGCCATCCGACACGCCATCGCCTGAACGGCGAAGAGCGTGAGCCTCGTCGCAACTGAACCTGCGACGCTTCCGCCAACCTTGGCAAATACGCAAGACCCGACCACGACTCAGTCTTGACGACTCTGTCTCGGTCTCAACGACCTATTGCAATAACCGTGTTCAACAACAATGCCTTCCCGGGAGGAAGTCTCATGCGTTCCATCAATGTGATCCTGGCCGCTTCACTGGCAGCCGGCCTGACCGCCGGTACCGCCCAGGCCCGCGACTATTCCGACATTCGTCTGGGTGTCGACATTCCCTACGAGCCCTTCATGTACCGTCAGCCGGATGGCGAATTGACCGGCTTCGAGATCGAGCTGGGCAATGCCGTATGCGATTATCTGGAAGTGAACTGCACATGGGTGGAGCAGGATTGGGACGGCATCATTCCCGGCCTGCTGGCACGCAACTACGACGCCATCATGTCCTCTATGTCGATCACCGAGGAACGCGCCGAGCGCGTGCTGTTCTCCGAACCCTACTACACCACGCCCAGCGCCTGGATCACCGCCAATGACCGCGACATCGACATCGAGGATCGCGCCAGCCTCGAGGGCCTGGTGGTCGGCGTGCAGCGCGCTACCCTGCAGGACAACTACGTGACAGAGCTGTACGGCGACGTACTCGAGATCCGCCGTTATACCAGCGCCAATGACGTCGTCACCGACATGCGTGCCGGCCGGCTCGACCTCACCTTCATGGATTATCCGGTCGCCGAGTCCACCATCGCCATCGATACCGTAGGCAGCGACTTCAAGCGCATCAGCGGGTTCATCAAGGAGCCCGAGCACATCTTCGGCAAGGGCGTGGGAGTGGCGTTCCGCCCGCGCGACGAGGCCTTGGCCGAGCGTTTCAACGAGGCCTTGGCGGCGCTCAAGGAGGATGGTACCTACGATGCCCTCATGGAGCGCTACTTCAACTACGACGTCAAACTCTGAACCGATCCGCACCGTCCAGCGAACGCCGGCACAGGCCGGCGTTCGCCTTGATGAGGAGCCTCGATGCTAACCCTGCTGAAGAATGCCCAGCTATATGCCCCAACCTCCATGGGGTTGTGCCACCTGCTGCTTGCCGACCGCCGCATTGCCGCCGTGGTATCGGCCGAGCGGGAAGCACCCGCGCTCGGCATGGCGGTTGACGAGATCGATCTGGAGGGGCGTCGGGTCATTCCTGGCCTGGTCGATCCCCTGGTCCACTTCATCGGCGGCGGTGGCGAAGGCGGTTTCGGCACTCGCACCGCCGAGCTGACGCTCGATGATGCCCTGGCTTCCGGCGTCACCACGCTGGTCGGCGCGCTGGGCACCGATGCCTTGACCCGCACCCCGGCCAACCTGCTGGGCAAGGCCCGCGAACTCGCCGCCGGCGGCCTGACCACCTACTGCTACACCGGCTCCTACCAGCTGCCGCCGGTCACCCTGACCGGCTCGGTGGGCAGCGACATCCTGTTCATCCCCGAGTTCATCGGCGTCGGCGAGGTGGCCATCAGCGACCATCGCGGTTCACAGCCCTCGCCCTTCGAGCTGGCCCGCCTGGCGTCGGAAGCGCGTACCGCCGGCATGCTGGCAGGCAAGTCGGGGATCGTCTTCATACATACCGGCGACGCTCCCTCGCATCTGGAGCCGCTGCGCGCGGCGAGCCGCGACAGCGCCATTCCCCTCGCCCAGTTCCTGCCGACCCATATCAACCGCACCGCCGAGCTGTTCGAGGACGGCCTGCGCTTCGCCCGCGAGGGCGGCCGCATCGACTTCACCACCAGTACCACGGCGGAGCTTCTCGCCGGCGGTGAAGTCCCGGCCTCGGAAGCCGTGGCTCGCGCCCTGCATGCCCGCGTCGAGCCGTCGCGTATCACCCTCTCTTCCGATGCCAATGCCTCGCTGCCACGCTTCGACGCCGAGCGCCGCTTCGTCGGACTCGAACCCGGCCGATTGTCGAGCCCGTTCGAGGTGTTGGGCGAATGTATCGACGAACACGGCATCGCTTGGGAGACCGCGATCGGTGTCGCCAGCACCCACGCCGCCGACGCGCTCGGGCTCAGTACCAAGGGCCGACTGGCGCCAGGTCACGATGCCGACCTGCTGATACTAGCCGAAGGTGAATGGTCCATCGATGAGGTGTGGGCATTGGGCCGGCGGGTGTATCGGCGCGATTGAGCCGTCCAGCGGAGCTTCAACGGCCGCCGTGCGGCCCAGGAACGTGGCTGGGCTCGCCGGTTTCGGAGGGCAGCTGATGCGATGCCGGCTGGGCCAGCTCCTGAAGAATACCGCAGTGGCTGGAGTCCGTTTCGCCATTGCAACGCGAACGCAGGATGGCCAGTGCCTCGCGCAGCGCCTGGAGCTGCTCGATGCGCGCCTCGACGTGGGCCAAGTGATCGTCGATCAAGCCGTTGACCGCGTTGCACGGCTGGCGCGGGTGGTCGTGATAGTCGAGCAGGGTGCGAATCTCGTCGAGTGTCATGTCCAGCGTGCGGCAGTGGCGGATGAAGCTCAGCCGCTCGGCGTGGGGCTCGGCGTAGAGCCGGTAGTTGCCGCTCGAGCGTGCAGGCTCGGGCAACAATCCCTCGCGCTCGTAGTAGCGAATGGTCTCTACCGGGCAACCGGTGCGGCTGGAAAGCTCGCCGATTTTCATGTGAGGCCTCGCATGTACTTTGGAAAACGCAAATGTCCAGCAGCTTGACTCTGTAGTTGCTACAGGGTGTGTCATCAGCATATGCCATGACACGGAGTCCTACCATGACCGAACGCACCTGCTGCTCGGGTTGCAGCGCCACTGCCGATACCCTTGCCCCACCGACACGGGACGAGCTCCCGCCCGGCACACGTTCGCTGCGCTTGCATATCGAGGCGATGGACTGCCCTACCGAGGAAGCACTGCTGCGTCGGGCGCTGGGCGACATGCCGGGCATCGTACGGCTCGACTTCGACCTGATCGGCCGGGTGCTCACCGTGCGCCATCATGACGTGGAGGAAGAAGCCGTTCTGCGTCGTGTCGCCGCCACCGGGATGACGGCGAAGCGCCACGACCCGGCCCAGCGCATGCCTGCCACGAGCCGGGAAGAGGCCTGGTGGAAACTGGGCGTGGCCGCAGTGTTGGCCCTGGCCGCCGAAGCCAGCCACTGGCTGGGATTGGCCGAGCCCTGGCTCGCTGCCGCTCTGGCGCTTACCGCCATCGCCCTGGTCGGCCTGCCGACCTGGAAGAAGGGCTTCATCGCCCTGCGCCACCGTACGCTCAACATCAATGCATTGATGAGCGTGGCGGTGACCGGCGCCCTGCTGATCGGCCAGTGGGCCGAGGCGGCGATGGTGCTGGTACTGTTCACCCTGGCCGAGTGCATCGAGGCGCGTTCGCTGGGCCGGGCGCGTAACGCCATTCGCGAGCTGCTCTCGCTGGCCCCCGAGAGCGCCAGCGTGCGCCAGGCCAACGGCGACTTTCAACGCATGCCCGCCAGCGAGGTCGCGGTCGAAAGCCTGGTGAGGGTACGTCCGGGCGAGCGCCTGGCACTGGATGGAAGCGTAATGGAAGGCCACCCGTCGCTGGACGAGTCGCCCATCACCGGCGAGAGCCTGCCGGTAGACAAGGCACCGGGCGATGCCGTGTACGCCGGCAGCGTCAACCAGGGCAGCGAGTTTCTCTATCGCACCACCCGTGCGGCGAGCGATACCACCCTGGCCCGTATCATCCACACCGTGGAGCAGGCCCAGGCCAGCCGTGCCCCAACCCAGCGCTTCATCGACCGCTTCGCCGCCGTCTACACACCGGCGGTATTCGCCATTGCCTTGCTGGTAGCGCTCAGCTGGCCATGGCTGTTCGGCATCGGCTGGCTCGAAGGCACCTACCGTGCCCTGGTGCTGCTGGTGATCGCCTGCCCCTGCGCACTGGTAATCTCCACTCCGGTGACCATCGTCAGCGGCTTGGCCGCTGCCGCGCGCACGGGCATCCTGGTCAAGGGAGGCAACGTACTCGAGCAGGGCTATCGCCTCAAGACCCTGGCCTTCGACAAGACCGGCACCCTGACCCGGGGCCGCCCCACGCAGCGAATCTGGCACCCGCTCGATGCCACGCTGGACGAGCCCGCCCGCTCACGGCTGCGTGGCTTGGCTGCGGGACTCGCCGGGCGTTCGTCACATCCGGTGTCGGCGGCCCTGGCCCGCGCTGCCGAGGCGGACGGCATCCGCCCGCTGGAGGTGTACGACGTACGCGAGCTTCCCGGTCGTGGCGTGGTCGCTCGGCAGGGCGAATGCCAGGTCTGGCTCGGCAATCGCCGGTTGATGCAGCAGTTCGCAACGACGGACGAGGCGCTCGACGACCACCTGGCCGAGCACGAGGCACGCGGCGAGACACTGGTGATCCTGGGCGAGGAGAGCCGGCCTCTGGCGCTGTTCGCCGTCGGCGACCCGCTGCGCGCGGAGAGCCGCGAGGCCATCGAGGCGCTGCATCGGCTGGGCGTGACCACGCTGATGCTGAGCGGCGACAACCCGGCGAGCGTGGCCGCGATGGCCGCCCAGGCCGGCATCGACGAGGCTCATGGCTCGCTGCTGCCGGAAGACAAGCTGGCGATGATCGAGGCGCGTGCTCAGCAAGGCCCCGTGGGCATGGTCGGGGACGGCGTCAACGATGCCCCGGCACTGGCGCGAGCCGATATCGGCTTCGCCATGGGGGCGCTCGGCAGTGATGCGGCCATCGAGACCGCCGATGTGGCCTTGATGGACGACGACCCACGTCGGCTCGCCGACTTCCTGCATCTGTCTCGCTATACGCGCACGGTGCTGATGCAGAACATCCTCCTGGCGCTGGGCCTAAAGGCGGTATTCATGGCGCTCGCCTTCAGCGGCCACGCCACCCTGTGGATGGCGGTATTCGCCGACATGGGCGCCAGCCTGATCGTGGTGGCCAACGGACTGCGCCTGCTACGCCATGGCAGGCGGCCAGGCGTTGAAAGGCCGCAGCGTGATCTCGGGCATGATGAAGCCTTCGAGGAGAACACGGTGCAATAAGGACTGTCATGAGGGAGTCATCGGAGCACACCGAGATCATGGTCATCGGCGCCGGTATCGTCGGCCTGGCCTGCGCCTGGCACCTGCAGCGGCAAGGCTTCGAGGTCACCCTGGTCGATCCCGAGCCGCCCGGCGCCGCGGCCTCCTCCGGCAACGCTGGACTCCTGGCCAACTTCGCCATCGAGCCCCTGGCCCAACCCGCCATCTGGCGGCAGGCCCCGGGGCTTGTACTGTCGCCGCACTCCCCCTTTCACCTGCGCTGGCGCCATCTGCCCGGGCTCGCCCCGTGGCTGTGGCGCTTCATGCAGCGCGCCAACCGCCGCAGTGCCGCCCAGGCCACTCAGATCCTGAGCGAGCTGTTAACGCCTTCGGTGAATGACTGGCTGACTATCTTCGACGATCTGGAGGACAACGGCACCCTTCTGCAGCAGCGCGGCAGCCTGTGCTTCTATCTCAGCGCCAAGGGCTGGCGCAAGGCTCAGGCCGAGCTCTCCGAGCGCGAGCGCTTCGGCGTCAACCAGCAACGCCTCGACGCCAAGGCACTGGCGGAGCTGGAACCGGCCCTCGAAGGCCTGGCCCGAGGCGGCATCCTGTTTCCCGACGCCTGCCACGTCAGCGACCCGCTGACCCTGGCCCAGCGCTTGGCCGAACGCCTGCAAAGCCGCGGCGTTCATCTGGTACGCGCCAAGGCACTGGGGCTCGCGTCGCACGGCGGCCGTATCGACATCGATACCGATCGAGGCCCCTGGCAGGCCGAAAAGGTGGTGATCGCCGCGGGCACCTGGTCGCGACCGCTGGCACTGGCCTGCGGCGACCGCATACCGCTGATCTCCGAACGTGGCTATCATCTGGAGTTTCCCACTGCCAGGGGGCTGGTCAGCCGACCCTGCAGTCCCGGGGAGTACGCCTTCTATCTCACGCCGATGCAGGGCCGCCTGCGCATCGCTGGCACCGTGGAGCTGGGTCACAATGACGACCCGATCAATTCCCGGCGGCTCGACTACATTCGCCGTCACGCCGAGAGCCTGTTCGGCCCGCTCGGCGAGCCGAGCCACACCTGGCTGGGCCTGCGCCCCTCGCTGCCCGACTCGCTTCCGGTGATCGGCCCCGCCACCGCCCTACCCGGCGTCAGCTACGCCTTCGGCCATGGCCACCTAGGCCTGACCCTGGCGGCCACCACCGGAAGGCTGCTGGCGGCCAGCATCAAGGGCGAAGCACCCGCCTGGTTGGCCGCCTGCGGCGCCGGCCGTTTTCGCTAAATCGAAGACACCCTCGGGTTCATTTACGCGCTGCCATCGCACGCCGCAGAAAGTTCAGTATCCAGCGCGCCATCAAGGTATCCCCACCGGGGCGCTCAGGGACTCCTCTCCCTCGCGCACCCGCTCGTCGCCGACCAATTCGCGGCGCAGTGCCATCAGGTCGCGGGAGTAGGCCTTGGTGAATTCAGGGTGGCCCTGCACGCCGAGGAAGTGCTCGCCGACCTGCATCAAATAGTTGGGGCAGAAGTCGCTGCCGCCCACGATGGTAGCCTCGGGGGAAGGATCTCGACCTGATCCTGGTGGCTGACCAGCAGGTCGATGCCCGGCTGCCAGGGTTCCATCCACGCCGCCCGCGCCGTGACGCGGTTGAACGACATGCCCACGCCCCAACCCCGCTCGCTCTTGACCACCTCGCCGCCCAGCGCCTTGGCCATCAGCTGATGGCCGAAGCAGATGCCCACCAGCGGCTTGCCGGCCCGCCACAGCTCGCGCACGAAGTCGCACAGCTCGTCGACCCAGGGCAGCCCATCGTTGACGCCGTATTTCGAGCCGGTGGTCATCCAGGCGTCGACGGCATCGATGTCGTCGGGAATCTCGCCATCCAGGCAGCGCCACACCTGGAACTCCAGCGTAGGCTCGACCTGTCGGAACAGGGCGGCGAACATCTCGGGGTAGTTGCCGTGGGCCTCGCGCAGTTCCGGCGCCACGTCATCGCACTGCAGTAGTCCGATGCGCATCGGTGAATCTCCTTTCATTGAGCCATCCCTGTCGTCTCAGCCTGCTACAACAGCCTCGTCGGGCAAATACGATCAGATCCGACCTTCCACGGCAGCCACGAAGATACCGCGGTACTCGTCGGCGTCGAAGGCGACCGGGTTGGTGCCCGACGACGGATCCGCCACCGCCATGCGCCCGACCTTGTCGGCCTGGCGCGTATCGATACCGAGTTCGGCCAGGCTGTGCGGAATGCCGAGCCGCTCGCGCAGGCCGAGCACCCATTCGATCACCGCCGCCGTACCCGGCTGGTCCAGGTTGAGATAGCGTCCCAGGCGCACCATCGGTTCGCCGATGGCGCGCTCGTTGGCACGCAGCACGTAGGGCATCAGCACCGCGTTCAAGGTTCCATGGTGAGCGTCGTAGAGCGCCCCGAGAGGATGCGCCAAGGCGTGCATGGCGCCCAGGCCGCGCTGGAAGGCGGTGGCCCCCATGCTCGATGCCACCAGCATGTTCATGCGCGCCTCGAGGTCACTGCCGTCGCTGTAGGCGCGCTGCAGGTAGAGGTCGATGCGGCGCATGCCCTCCACCGCGATGCCCTCGGCCATGGGGTGGTAGAGCGGCGAGCACCACGCCTCCATGCAGTGCGACAACGCATCCATGCCGGTGGCGGCGGTAACCGCCGGCGGCAGCCCTACGGTGAGCTCGGGGTCGAGGATCACCGTCGCCGGCACCATGCCGGGGTGGAAGATGATGCGCTTGACGTGCTCCGCCTCGTCGGTGATCACCGAGGCGCGTCCCACCTCGGAGCCGGTGCCGGCGGTGGTGGGCACAGCGACGATGGGGGCGATGGCCCGGGCGTCGGCGTTCTTCCAGTTGTCGCCGACATCCTCCAGCGACCACAGCGACAGCCCCTCGCGCTGGTTGGCCATCAGCGCCACCGCCTTGGCGGCATCCAGCCCCGAGCCGCCGCCGAAGGCGATCACGCCGTCGTGACTGCCGCTGCGGAAGGCAGCGATACCATCCAGCACATTACGTCCGGTGGGGTTGCCCTTGACCTGGCTGAATACGGCGGTGCGCAGGCCGGCATCCTGGCACGCCTGCACACAGGCCTGCACCATCGGCAGCGCCGCCAGACCGGGATCGGTGACCAGCAGCGGCGCGCCCATGCCCAGCGCCTTGCAGGCGTCGGGCAGGTCACGAATCCGCCCCGCCCCGGTGAGGATGTTCGAGGGGTAGTTCCAGCCCATGGTGTAGTGGTTGATGTCGTGGCTCATTGCGTTCTCCTGGGCCGGCTTAGGCGTGTTTGAGGTGGAACGACTTGGGTCGGGTCAGCGTCTCGTAGCCGACGCGGGACAGCGAACAGCCGCGCCCCGACTGCTTGACGCCGGTCCAGGCCAGCTCCGGGTCGAGGTAGTCGCAGCGGTTGGTGAACACGGTGCCGGCTTCCAGTCGCCGGGCGATGGCCTCGCCCGTGGCGATATCGCGGGTGAACACGGCGGCAGTGAGACCGAAGTCGCTGTCGTTCATCAGCCGCACGGCCTCGTCGTCGTCCGCCACCGGCATGATGCCGACCACCGGGCCGAAGCTCTCCTCGTTCATCACCCGCATCGAATGATCGACCTCGGTCAGCACCTGTGGCGCCAGGTAGGCGCTGCCCGGCCGCGAGAGCGGATACTCGCCGGGGTCGATCCAGGCCCTGGCGCCGACGGCGACCGCCTCCTCGATCTGGCCGCGCACGAAGTCCGCCGCCGCCGGGCGCACCAGCGGCCCCAGGGTGGTCGCGGGGTCGGTGGGGTTGCCGAGCTTGAGCTGGCGCACCCAGGCCACCGCGCGCTCGACGAAGTCGTCGAAGATCGAGGCATGCACGTAGATGCGCTCGATGCCGCAGCAGCTCTGGCCCGAGTTGAAGAAGGCGCCGTCCATCACCCCGGGCACTGCCTCGTCGAGGTTCACGTCGGCGCGGATGTAGGCCGGGTCCTTGCCGCCCAGCTCCAGGCCGGTGGCGATGAAGCGCCCGGCGGCGTTGCGCTCGACCATCGCCCCACCCGCTACCGAGCCGGTGAAGGAGACGTGGGCGATGCGGACATCGCGAATCACGCTTTCCGCGTCGTCATGGGCGAGGTGCAGGTGCTGGAACACGCCCTCCGGCAGCCCCGCCTCGTCGAAGGCCTGCTGGAAGCGCTCGGCGCACAGCGGGGTCTGGGCCGAATGCTTGAGGATCACTGCATTGCCGGCCATGATCGCCGGCACCACGGCGTTCACCGCGGTCATGAAGGGGAAATTCCAGGGCGCGACGATGAACGACACCCCCAGCGGCTCGCGGGTGATGTAGCGGGTGAAGCCCGGCTTGTCGGCCAGGCGGATCGGCGCCAGGGCCTCCTCGGCCATGGCGATCATGGTCCGTGCGCGATCCTCGAAGCCACCGATCTCGCCGCCGGCCACGGCGATCGGCCGGCCCATCTGCCAGGTCAATTCGCGCGCCAGCTCGTCGCGCCGGGCGACGAAGGCATCGACCATCCTCGAACACAGCCGCGCCCGTTCGGCCAGGCTCGTCTCGCGCCACTTACGCTGCGCCGCCACCGCGCTTTCCAGCGCCGCCTCGACCCGCGCTGGGTCGGCCAGCTCCCGCTCGACGTAGACCGAACCGTCGACCGGAGAAATCGTCTTCTGTATGGCCACTTGGCGTTCTCCTGCTAATTCATTGCCTCAAGTACAAGGTGAGCGCTGAGCGAGCGGTTCGCAGGCAAGGCGGAGCGAAAAGGAGCGAGCGGAGTTGACTGTAGTCAATGAGCATCGCGAGTTTTCGCTCCAACACAGCCTGCGGATCGCGCAGCCAGTGCGGATCAAATAATCTCGAAGTAGCGATCGAGCTCCCAGTCAGTAATATGACGCCTGAACTGGCGTTCTTCCCACTCCCGCGTGGCCGCGAAGTGCTCGACGAAGGCGTCGCCGAACAGGCTGCGCGCCGCGTCGGAGGCTTTCAACCGCTGGGCGGCTTCCCACAGCGTGCGCGAGAGCGCCTGATGCTCAGGGTGGGCCAGCTCGTAGGAGTTGCCGGTTACCATTTCGTCGGGCTCGAGCTGGTGTTCGATACCGTAGAGGCCCGAGCCGATCGCCGCGGCCAGCGCCAGGTAGGGGTTGGCGTCGGCGCTGCCCAGGCGGTACTCGACCCGCTGCGACTTGGCGCTGCCGGGAATCACCCGCAGCGCGGTGGTGCGGTTCTCCACTCCCCAGGTGGCGTCGGTGGGCGCCCAGAAGCCGGGAATCAGGCGGGTGTAGCTGTTCACCGTGGGGGCGAACATGGCCAGAAATTCCGGCATCAGCTTCTGCTGGCCGGCGACGAAGTGGCGCTGGATGTCGCTCATGCCATGGGGCTGGTCGGCATCGAAGAAGGCCGATTCACCGCTGTCGGTGCGATTCAACGAGAGGTGGATGTGGCCGCTCTGGCCGGGGTAGTCCGGCGACCACTTGGCCATGAAGGTGGCCATCAGTCCGCGACGCTGCGCCCACACCTTGGTAAAGGTCTTGAACAACGCGCCCTTGTCGCCGGCGGCCAGCGCCTCGTCGACACGGATCGCCGCTTCCAGCACGCCGGGGCCAGTCTCGGTGTGCAGCCCCTCGATGGGGAAGTCCATCGCCTCGGCCATGCCCAGTAGCTCATGATAGAGTTCGCCATGCACCGAGCTTCGCAGCATCGAGTAGCCCATCATGTCCGGCGTGAAGGGCTTGAGATTGCGAAAACCCTTCTCGCGTACCGACTCGGGCGTTTCCTGGAACAGGAAGAACTCGTACTCCAGCGCCCCGCAGGCGGTAAAGCCCATGGCCTCGGCCTTGGCCAGCACGCGGCGCAGCAGCCCGCGCGGGCAGATCTCCCCGGCCGGGCCAGTGAACTCGGCCAGGAACAACAACATGTCGCCCTCGCAGGGCAGCTCGCGGCAGCTCTCGGGAATCACCCGCAGGGCGGCGTCCGGGTAGCCGGTGTGCCAGCCGGTGTACGTCACGTTGTCGTAGAGCTCGTCCTTGCTGTCCCAGCCCAGCACCACGTCGCAGAAGGCGAAGCCTTCGCTCAGCGCGTGAAAGAACTTGTCGCGGCGCATGTACTTGCCGACCATCACGCCATCGATGTCAAACATGCCGACCTTGACGTGGCTCAGCCCGCGCTGTTCGACGATCCGCCGGGCATCGTCGGCATTTCTTACGTCTCTTGCCTGGAGTCGGCTCATTGCTGCTTCCTCGTCCACCCTTCGTTGTCATTGTTCTTCAAAACAGTTCTTCGAAACCGCTCGATGAAAGCCGGCGGGAGTACCGAGCCGGGCCCGGCACTCCCGTCCTTCCCTCAGCCATAACGGTAGGGAGGTCCCGCCTGTTGCATGGTCTGGCGATAGTCCTTGAGAATCTGCACCACTCGCGCGCTACGCTCGCTCTCCTGGGCGATCTCGTCCCAGAAGGCCAGCGCCTCGTCCTCCAGCCGCTGCCACTCCGATTCGGGAATCGAGGTCAGCTCCAGCTTGCCGCCGGTGGTGCGGTAGTGGGCCTCGCCCCACCAGTACCAGTGCTGGCGATAGTAGTGGGAGCTGTCCATGCACAGCTTGAACAGCACCTGCAGGTGCTCGGGCACTTCGTTCCAGCGCTCGGTATTGGCGAAGTAAGAGCCGGCCCAGGCGCCGGAGATGTTGTTGGTCAGGTAGTAGTTGCTGACATCGGCCCAGCCCACGGTGTAGGCCTCGGTGATGCCGGCCCAGGCGATGCCGTCGAGTTCGCGGGTCTGCATGGCGACCTCGATGTCCTCCCACGGCAGCGTCACCGGCACCACGCCGAAGCGGCTGAGGAAGCGCCCCGCGGTGGGGAAGGTGAAGACGCGCTTGCCCTGCAGATCGTCGAGGCTCCTGATCGGGTCGCGGGTGACGAAGTTGCACGGGTCCCAGGCGCCCGAGCCGAGCCAGGTGACGCCGTCGATCTCACCGTAAGCCTCCTCCCAGATCTCCTTGAGCCCGTAGTGGTGGAACAGCGCGGGCACGTCGAGGCTGTAGCGCGAGGCGAACGGGAAGTAGCCGCCGAACACCGAGACGTCCACGGGCGCGTTGATCGAGTCGTCGTCGCTCTGCACGGCATCGATGGTGCCTCGCTGCATGGCGCGGAACAGCTCACCGGTGGGCACCAGTTGGTCGGCGTAGTAGAGCTCGATCTCCATCTCGCCGTTGGCGGCCTTGTTGAAGGCATCGATGGAGGGCTTGATCACGTGGGCGGCCAGCGCCGGCCCGGCGTAGGTCTGCAGGCGCCAGCGGATCGGTCGGCGCTGGGCATGCACGTAGGGCGCCGCGAGGGTCGTGGCCCCCACGGTGGCGGCGGTGGCCAGGCCCGCCTTCTTGAGAAAGTCGCGACGATTGGTCATTTCTCTTCTCCTGCTGTTTTTGCTTGTTGTGGGAAGAAACGCGGTGCTCTTTCGTCGTGCCGGGTTCACCTCCTGGGTGTCAGTAGCCGCGATAGAGCTGCGGCAGCCACAGCGCCAGTTGCGGGAAGATCGTGATCAGCGCCAACCCGATCAGCATGATGCCGACGAAGGGCCAGACACTGCGGTAGATGTCGCCCAGCGACACCTCCGGCGGCGCCATGGCGCGCATCAGGAACAGGTTGTAGCCGAACGGCGGAGTCATGTAGGCGATCTGCACAGTGATGGTGTAGAGCACGCCATACCAGATCGGGTCGAAGCCGAGACTGATCACCAACGGCACGTAGAGCGGCGCGACGATCACCAGCATGGCAGTGTCGTCGAGGAACATGCCGAGCAGGATGTAGGAGAGCTGCATCATCACGAGTATTTGCCATGGGCTCATGCCGATGCGGTCGAGGAACACGTTCTCGATGGCGCGCACCGCACCCAGGCCGTCGAACACCGCGCCGAAACAGAGGGCGGCGAGGATGATCCACATGAACATGCAGCTGATGCCAAGCGTCTTGTGCACGGTGCTCTCGATCACCTTCCAGGTCAGGCGCCGCTTGATCAGCGCGGCCAGGGTGGCGGCCACGGCGCCGACCGCCGAACTCTCCACCAGGCTGGTCACGCCCATCAGGAACAGCCCGGTCATGAAGAAGAAGATCATCAGCGGCAACAGGCCGGCGCGCAGCAGCTTGAGCTTCTCGGCCAGACTCATCTGGCGCTCCTCGGCGGGCAGCGCCGGCCCCAGATGCGGCTGCAGGCGGCAGCGGATGACGATGTAAATCACGAACAGCCCGGCAAGGATCAGCCCCGGGATGGCTCCCGCCAGCCACAGCTGGCTGACCGGCTGGCGCGCGATCATGCCGTAGAGCACCAGCACCACGCTGGGCGGCACCAGGATGCCCAGTGAGCTGCCCGCCTGGATCACGCCGGTGACCATGATCTTGTCGTAGCCGCGGCGCAACAGTTCCGGCAGGGCGATGGTCGCGCCGATGGCCATGCCCGCCACGCTCAGCCCGTTCATCGCCGAGACCACCACCATCAGGCCGATGGTGCCCACCGCCAGGCCGCCCCTGAGCGAGCCCATCCAGACGTGGAACATCTCGTAGAGTTCGCTGGCGATGCCCGACTCGGAGAGCATGTAGCCCATGTAGATGAACAGTGGCAGGGTCAGCAGCGGGTACCAGTTCATCAGTTGGATGGCGGCGCTGAACGGCATCTCCACCCCACCCTGCCCCCACAGCAGCAGCGCCGAGGCGGCGCCGACGAAGCCGATCACGCCGAACACCCGCTGCCCGGTGAGCAGCAGCAGCATCATGGCCGAGAACATCAGCAGGGCGATCATCTCGTAGCTCATTCGCCCGCCCCCCGCTCCACGGAGGCATCCGCCCGGTCCAGGGAGACGCCGCGCGCCCGGGCAATGTCCTTGAACAGGGTCGACACGCTCTGCAGCAGCATGAGGAACACGCCGAAGGTCATGACGATCTTGATCGGCGCCAGCCGCGGTGCCCAGGAGGTGTAGCTCTTCTCGCCGTAGCGCAGCGCGTACTCGGTGCTGGAGATACCGCCAGCCAGCAGCGCGCCGAGGAAGACGATCAGCAGCAGGATGGTAAGGGCATCGACCCAGGCGCGGGTGCGGTCGGACCAGCGCGAGTAGAACAGGTCCATGCGCACATGGGCGCCCATCTGCATGGCGTAGGCACCGCCCAGCAGGTAGTAGGCGGCCAACATGAACTGCGAGACCTCGATGCTCCAGATCAGAGGAGCGTTGAAGGCGGTACGCGACACCGAGGCATAGAGCAGCACGCCGATCATGACGAAGATCATGAACATGACGATGCGCCCCACCACCCGGTTGAATGCATCCACCCAGCGAACGTAGAGCGTTATTATTCTTGGCATCGTTCGGCCGACCTTGAGGGTTGCCTTGAGTTTCGTTCAAGTCTTTGGACGAAATCGTGCGGTGCGCAACGAGCATCGGTTATAGCGACGCCCGGGGTATCGATGAAATCGATAGTGCCTCGCGACAGGGCGCACACACCCCACCGCGCCCCCCATCGGGGCACGGCAGCACTCAGGAAGGGAACAGGGGAACGCTCACCCTTGGGTCACGACTTCAGCAAAGAGCCAGGGCAGCTCCCGCTCCAACTGGGTGCGGAAACGCTGCTCCAGCAGCCGGCGGCCATCGCGGGCCAGCAGTGCAGGCAATTCCCCCAGCTCATCGCGCCGGGCCACCAGCGTCAGTTCCCGTACCAGCGGCGCCAGCGGCAGTGGCGCAACCGTGACCTGAAGCGCGTCGAGGCCGGCCTGGTAGAGGCACAGCGGCGTGGTGATGGTCCAGCCCGCACCGGCGCTGACCAGGCGCAGCACGGCAAAGGTATTGTCGAGATGCAGCCGGGCCGGCAGTTCGAGCTGGTTGAGGCGCAGGTGGCGCTCGATGGCCTGGCCGATCAGCGACTGCGGCGTATAGCGCACGAAATCCAGATGTCGCGCCAGCCAGCGCAGGTTGTCCAGCGGGCCGTCCCAGGAGAGCGGCACCACCAGCACGAAGGGCTCGCGCAGCAGGGCATGACGCTCCAGGCCGTCGTAGTTCTCGAGCCGGTCATCGGAAATGATGATATCCACGTGACGGGTCAGCAGGGAGTGGCCATGCATGTGCGACAGCCCCGTGGTCAGGGTATAGTCGCGGGTGTAGCGTCGGATCAGTTCGATCAGCGGCTGCCCCACCGCCGTTGCCAGCGAGTCGACCAGCGCCAGGCGCACCTGGTGGAGCTGGCCGAAGCCGCCGCTGACCAGCTCGCGGCGGGTGCTGCGCGCGTCGTCGAGCAGGCGCCGGGCGCGGTCGTAGAAGAAGCGTCCCGCGCTGGTCGGTTCGAGTGGACGGGAGTGGCGCTTGAACAGCGTCACGCCCATGCTCTCCTCCAGGTTGGCCAGGCTCTGCGACACCGAAGACTGTTTCAGCCCCAGCCGCCTGGCCGCCGCGCTCTGGCTGCCCTGTTCCAGGGTTTCGACGAAGATTTCCATGCTGCGAAGATCGAAACCGAAGCCGCTGCGCATGCGCGTATCCTCGCTCTACTATGCCGGGCGCTGGAACTCTCTTTGCAGCGCACCGGTCACAAACGTTGTCGTCATCACTACAGGGAGGTCCCGATGACCGCACAGGCCGCCGCCCGGCCGCTGCCCGCTCGCCCCGTTTCCACCTGGACCGGCTGGGGCCAATGGCTGGCGCTCGCCACCATGACCATCGATCATCTAACCCGTTACGTGGCGCCCAGCGGCTGGGAACTCGGCTGGGCCGGTTCTTCGCTGGGCCGTATCGCCTTCCCCCTGTTCGCCGCCATGGTCGCCTGGCATGGCCTGTTCAATACGCGCAACCCGTTGCGCTACGCCCGACGCATCCTGATCATCGGCCTTGCCGCACAGCTCCCCTACATGCTGATGCCGCGGGCTTCCGATGCCTTCATTCTCAATGTCTGCTTTACCCTGGCGCTGGGTCTGGCCTGGGGCGCCTGGCTGCGCGAGCTGCTCGCCCGGCACCGCAGCGGCAGCCTGGGCAGTGCCTGGCTGGGGGCTGCGCTAGTCGCCACGCTGGCAGTCTGGTACCTGCTCGGCGAGTGGGTCGAATACGGCCATCGCGGGCTGCTGCTGGTGCCCTTGTTCATGCTTGCCATGCACCACCTGCACGATGCGGGAGAGACGCTTGCCGAGCGTCTCGGCGCCGTGACCATGGCCGCTCCGCTGCTGATCGTGGCGGGGCTGATGAACAGCTCCGACATGGCCAAGTCGTTCACCGTTGCCACCTGCCTGGCGGTGCTGTGGCTGGCCGCCGGCGCCCATCGCCTGACACCCGGGGTGCCGGCCGCCATGCCCCGCCGGCTGTGGCTGGCGTGGTATCCCGGCCACTTCGCCCTAATCGCCCTGTGGCTATGGGCAAGCGGCGGGCTAGGCTGAGCATCAGTCGCGCGGCTGGTCGGCCTCCACTTCCCTGCCGGCCAGCAGCGCCTCGAATGCCTCGGCCGGCATGGGCCGGTGAAAATAATAACCTTGAAACAGCCGGCAGCCTCGCGCCAACAGAAATTCGTGCTGGGCGCGGTTCTCCACGCCTTCCGCAACCACGTCGATGCCAAGATGCTGGGCCATGGCCAGGATCGTTTCGGCAATAGCGGCATCGCTGCCGTCGGTATCGAGGTTACTGACGAAGCTACGGTCGATCTTGAGTTCATCCAGTGGCAGGGACTTGAGATACGCCAGCGACGAGAAGCCGGTGCCGAAGTCGTCCAGGGCCAACTGCACGCCCAACCGCTTGAGGGCCTGCATGCGCTCGGCGGCGTCTTGCAGCCCGTCGATCATGATGCTCTCGGTGAATTCCACGATCAGTCGCGACGGCTCGATGCCATGGGTGCCGGTGACCCAGGTGAGCCCCTCGACGAAGCCCGGCTGGGTGAAGTGACGCACACTGATATTGACCGACAGCCGCGGCAGGGTCTCGGCCGGCAGCCGTGACAGCAGTTCGCAGCAACGGTCGAGCATCCAGGTCTCGAGCTCGACGATCAGGTCGCTCTCCTCGGCGATGGCGATGAACACTTCGGGCGAGACCCAGCCATGCCGGGGATGCTGCCAGCGCATCAACGCTTCCCCGCCCACCACCCGGCCACGTTCGTCGAGCTGGGGTTGGAAGGCTATACTCAGTTGATCCTCCGCCAGGGCCCGGCGCAGCGCCTGCTCCATCTCCAGGCGCCAGCTCATCTGGGTCTGCATGGAGGGCTCGTAGCCGCAGATCTGCGCACGCCCCTTCAGCTTGGCCTGGTACATGGCGGTATCGGCATGGCGCAGCACGTCGCCCACGTCCTCGTCGGCCAGCGGGAACAGGGTGTAACCGATGCTCGGCGTCACGCTGATACGCTGGCCGCCCAGGTCGTAGGCCCGGCGCAGCGTCGTGAGCAGCCGTTCGGCACGGTGTTCGGCACGCTGGATCTCGGCCTCGCGGTCGGAGCTCAAGGCCGGCATCATGACGACGAACTCGTCGCCACTGAGGCGCGCTGCCATGGCGTCCTGATCGATGCTCAGCAATAGGCGCTTGCTGACCTGGCGCAGCAGCTCGTCACCCACCGCATGCCCCAGGGTATCGTTGATGATCTTGAAGCGATCCAGGTCGAGGAACATCACCAGCCCGACACGGCCATCGTCACGGCGGTCGCGAATGGTCGACGCCAGTGTCTCGATCAGCAGGCGCCGGTTGGGCAGGTCGGTGAGCGGATCGTAGTAGGCCTGGCGATGTATCGTCTCCTCCGCCAGCTTGCGCTCGGTGAAGTCCTCGATGACCGCGACACCGCCCACCACTTCGCCCGACTCGTTGCGCAGAGCGCTGTAGAAGGCACGCAGCGGCGTCTGCTTGCCGCTGACCACGGTGCGGTAGGTGCCCTCGAAGTAGCCGGTGCCACTCTCCAGGGCATCGCGTATCGCCCCGGTCACGCGCTCGTCGCTCAACTGGGTCAGCAGGTTCATGCCCAGCAGACGCTTACGGGAGGTGCCGAGGATGTCGAGGCACATTTCGTTGCAGTCGACCACCCGGCCTTCGCGGTCGAAGTGCATCACGCCCAGCGGCGTATGGCGGAAGATCGCACGGTAGCGCGCTTCGCTGACCCGCAGTTGCCGCTCGCGGGACGAAACGACCAGGCGCAGGGAGATATTGTCGGTAATGGTGCGATACAGCCGCCGGTTGATCGTCAGTACCAGCCCCAAGAACAGCATGACCATGGCGGCCAGCAGCAGAGAGAGGGAGGTGCCCTGCAGCAGAAGTTGGACCAATAGCGGCAGCATGGTGGGCAGGACGAACAGCGGGGCCATCCACATGACAGAGGAGAGTGTGGTCACCCCGCCAGCGGCAATACCGGTCAGCACGATCGCCAATGCCGCGAGCTGACCGTGGTGTTCCATGGTGAACATCGAGGCGCCGGCCACCCCCCAGAGCAGGCCGGCCATGACCGCTCCCCAGGCGAAACGCTGGAGCCAGCGCCGTCTCTGGCGCTGCCTGGCGGGCTGACGGTGATAGTACCAGGCGAGCCACAGGCGACCGCTCGACACGGCGATCAACGCACCGAGCCAGCCCAACAGATAATTCGATGGCATGATCGTCCACATGGCGCCTACCAGCAGGCAAGCCGCCAGGACACTGGCCAGTATCGGCTGCCATAGCCGCTCATAGAGCAGGCGCACCTGTTCATGGGCCAGCTGGCGACGGTAGGAAACGTCCAAGAGCGGTGCCGCGTCGTGCTCGCGTTGCTCATCCTGAAGCGGGAAGGACATGCGGAGGGGTCCGAGTCTGTTATTGTTCGCAGCCCTATCTTTACTTGATCGCGCCGAATTTGGCGAGGCTGTGCCCTCAACGCAATTCGGCTTCCCCCGTGTGCCAATCGCCGAACCCTCCCGCGTGGCTCCGCGAAGCGCCTATATCCAGAAGTGCCTATAGCCAGAGAAACAACTACAGCCAGAGAAATAAAATAACTACGGCCAGGAATAGACGCCACGATTCAAGGCATCGCGGATGGCCGAGATCACCTTGCCTCCCCGCAAGGTCGCCCCGCTGAAGCCATCGATGTCGTCGACCACTCGCTCGGGCTCATAGAGCGCAAAGATCCGCGTAACGGGCTCCCCCTCGAGGCGCTCGGCAATCTGTCGGTGCTGCAGCAAGACCGCATACCCCTCGTCGCCCTCTTCCAAGGCCAGATAATCGACGCCGCGGTAGGCCAGGTGGCGATACTCCAGCGCGTGGATGCGCCCATCACGCAAGTCGAAGGTGACATTGATCTGGATACTGCCACGGTCGGTAAAGACGCCCCGATAGTGGCCGTCCAAGGGCAAGCCCAGCAGGGCACGAGCGAGCCGTTCGTCCACGCTGGGCTCTCGCTCCTGCGCCTCGGTGCTGTCAGCGACTGATTCCACGACCACGGCCTCCCACGGCGCGGCATCGCTCCTTTCCAGTCGTCCGATCAGGTAGCGTTCGAGGCGGTCCTGTGCACGAGGGCTGTGCGGCACGCCGGGGCGCTTGTTGTCCCACCCTTCGCTGGCCTCCTTGCCGCACCACTCGCGGATGACAGCCTCGTCGGTGGGATGGTCGGGCACATAGCGGGTGATGTCATAGACCCGTCCATGAATGGCCTTCCAGCAGCTCTCGGCCGAATCGTGCTCAGCCAGCTCGTCCAGGGTGATGAGGGGCAGCTCATCCGCGTCGCGCTCCTCCCCGGCGAGGCTCAAGGCATTCACGGCTAGCAGGCTCAGCACACTGGAAACGAAGGCGACGAAGGCGGTATAGGCGATCTTGTTCATAGGAAATCGAAGACCTCGCTGTGAATGCGTGAGGCAGGGATCCCTTGACCGATCAGCAGCTGTCGGACATGAGCGTTCATGCCCGGCGGGCCGCATAGGTAGATCTCGCGCTCGGTGAAATCGGGGCAGTGCTCGCGCAGGAATGCCTCATCGAGAAACCCATGGTCGCGATAGCAATGAAGCGTGAAAGTGAAGGCGTCATTCGCCTCGGCAATTTGGCCAAGCTCGTCCATGTAATAGGCGCGACTGCAATCCTTGGCCAGATAGAGCAGCTGTATCCGGCCCTCAGCCGGGCCGTCCGGCGTCAGGTTGCGAGCCGCGCCGACGAAAGGCGTGATCCCGATGCCGCCACCCACCCAGAGCATGTCTCGCTGCGGGAAGCGACGGCCGAAGAAGTCACCGTAGGGTCCCTCGACCAATACCCGGGTGCCTGGGGTGACCGTCTGCAGGGCGTGGCTGGCATCGCCAAGCTCCTTGATGCCGATACGCAGGCATTCATCCGATGGTGCCGAGGCGATGGTATAGGGGTGCTCCTCGCCACGACCGGCGGCAAGCGTCTCGTCGAGCGGTGTCAGATAGATGAACTGACCCACTCCATGGCTGATGCCTTCCCCCTCCGGGCGCAGCTTCAGTTCCACCACACCGCGCGCCAGCGGCACCACCTGCTCGATCCGATAAGGTTGCCGCCGCTGCGGCGCCCCCCCTTGCGCCAGGCGATGGCCCCGAGCCCGACGATGCCTAGCAGCCACCAGGGCCAGCGCTCGCCGGCCAGCGGCAGCGCATGGCCTAGCCCCAGCACCAGCGCCGCCACCGAGACCAAGTGCAGCCGCTTCCAACGCTGATACTCGAGACGGCCGAAGAAACCAAAGGTGGGCGCCAGGAAGATCACCATGGCCAGCCAGGCGAGCCAGCCAAGCCAGATGACCCACTCGCCAGCGGGAGGGAACAGGGTGAGAACAGCGGCGTTCAGGGATAGGGGAATGCCGGCAAACCCAAGTGCCAACGCATGCAGCATGACCAGGATGAAGGCCCAGAACCCCAGCCAGTGATGCACTCGCCACAGCCGGGTCAGGCCACCGAAGGGCCGGTCGAAGCCCGGCACGCGCAGGCTTACCGCCGCCGCGAGCAGCATCATGGCAAAGCCCAGGATTCCGGCGGTACGGCCGAACCAATCCAACCAGGCAATGGCGCCCCCGGCACCCGGCCAGCCCAGCCGCGGCAGTGCCACCGCCAACGGCACTAGCAGGGCTGCTATCAGAGCGACATCGCCCGGCTTCGGATAGCGCCGCATCATCCCTCCCCCCTCGTCCCTCGCCTGCTACTCATTGTTGCGGATTGGCTGGCACTTTCAATCGATGAGGCAGATTGCCGCTCTTTTCTTGACCTGGGTCAGCTCATCCAATTGTACGTCGACCACACTGATACTCAGTAAGATTCCTCTAACAAATGATCGTTGGTGAACATATGGCGAATCACGGCAAGGGCGTCGGCTCGTGGCTGGTCCTCGGCCTGCCGATTGCCCTCGGACTGTCCTGGATCACTCAAGGCACCGGGGTGGTCGGCAACGACCTCGAGCGCAACATCTGGATTCCCGACGACCTGACCATGCCGCTGCAGGTACAGGCCGCCTACAACGGCGAGAGGATTTTCTTCCGCTACCGCTGGCCCGCCGAGCGCGCCCATGTCTATCACGATATGCTGCGCTACGAAGGGGGCAACTGGGTACGACACGGTGCATCGCGTGTCGGGCCGGACCCGGACGGCACCTACGAGGACCGGGTCACCATGCTGGTAGACGATGGTGGCGTACCTGACTTCGGCCGCTACGGTGGCTATATCACCGTCGGTGACCGGATGCGCTTCTTCACCGACTCGGCGAGTCCGGCCGAGGTAGGCGCCCACCCCCATCTCGGCGAGACGCTCGGCCTGACGGAGGTCCAGAAGCACCTGCCGGAGACTCGCCGCGACGCCGCCGACTGGCGCAGCGTGGTGGATGCCGAGACGCTCGCCGCCCAGCGCGAGGCCGGCTACTTCCTCGACCTCTGGCACTGGCGTGCCGGACGCTCCAACCCCATCGGCGTCTCCGACGACCAGTGGATCGGCGAGGACCGGTTCGGAGACGCCGGCCAGGGCCCCTTCACCACCAACTGGGACGGCGCGACCGGCCAGCCGCGGTGGATGTTCGATCCCGAGAGCACCGGGATCCATGCGCTGCGCTGGGAGGAAGTCCAGGCTGACCAGGTCGACTTCGACGGTATCTACTACCTCTCCCGGGCCATGGCGGTCGAGTTCGATCCCGACCACGATTGGCAGGACGGCGATGTCATTCCCCGGCGGCTGCTCAGCGAAGGGCAGGGCTCACGCAGCGACATCAGCGTACACGGCAACGCCCGCTGGGCCGACGGTCACTGGGACGTGACCCTGGTACGCGACCTGGACACCCGCAACCCGCTGGACGACAAGGCGTTCCGCGAGCAGGGCGTCTACGACATCGGCATCGCCGTACACCGCAATGCCACCGGCAGCCGCTGGCACTACGTCTCGCATCCCCATTCGCTGGGGCTCGGCCGCCATGCCGACATCCAGGCCCAGCGCATCGACGGCGACTCTCCGGACTGGAGCGACGACTGGTTCGAGATGACCCTGTTCTACCCCGGTCAGGTGGACTGGCCGCTGCTGATCAGCCGCGCGCATGCCGGCGCCCCGGACATCGCCGCCGGCAAGCCTGTTCGCCCCCGCCACAGCGAGAAGCAGCTGGCACTCTATGGCGTGGAGATGGAGTTCAACGATGCCATCACCGGCCAGTGGTGGCTGACCCTCTTCGCCGGCCTGCTCGCCATGCTCGGCGTCACCCTCGCCCTGCTGCCCACCTTCCGCCCGCATCGCCGAGGAGACCGCTCATGACCGGTATGCACCATATGCTCGTTCATTTTCCGGAGGCGTTCTGGGCGCTGGCCACCCTGATGATCCTGATCGGCGCCCTGCTGCCCGGTCGCCTGGCCGAACTCAGCCGCGCCGCCCTGCTGCCGGTACTGGTGCTCAGCCTGCTCGGCGCCCTGGCTGCCATCGTCAGCGGCCTGCTGGTCTGGCCGCTGGAGGCCAACCTGGCCAGTCCGATGGTCCGCAACCATATCTTGATGGCGATGTGGTCGCTGGGACTCTATACCATGCTCACCGTGCTGGTATGGCGGGCCGGTGCGGCCGCCTTTGACGGAAGCCGGCGCTGGGTACTGGTGATCCTGGCACTGATCGGTGGATTGCTGTTCGCTACTACCGGTACCTTGGGAGGTCATCTGGCCGGTGCGACGACCCGCTTCTCCGAACTGCTGCGCCTCACCGGCTGGGAGGTTTATACCACCTTCTACAGCCCCATCTGGGTGATCGCCACTATGGTGATGATCGGCCTGGCCTGCGCCATCCTGGGTTATCGTCGCAAGCGGTCGCCCGGAACCGACGACTAAACCAAGCCCACTTCCAAGCGAGCATCTCGGTACAAGGCATCGTAGCGTCATGACATCGTCTTCATTCGTTCATGCCGATGCAACATGGCGCTACCAAGATCGGGCTTCGTCGATCTCTTATTCAGCACGAGGCCACTCATGAACCAGTCGTACAAGCCCGGACACGTCGACCCGATTCTTGCCGCCGGCGACGAGCCGGCGAGCAACGCATCCCGCAACGTGTACTTCGGCGACATCCTCGAGGCACGCATGAGTCGCCGCACGCTGCTGCGCGGTAGCCTGGCGGCGGCGGTCGCCGGTGCCATGGCCACCAGCCTGCCCTTCGGCCGCGCCCTGGCCGCAGGCAATGGCGCACCGTCACCGAGTATCGGCTTCAAGGCGATTCCGGTCGGTACCGGCGACAGCGTGGTAGTGCCGGAGGGCTACCGGGTACAGACCTTCATTCCGTGGGGTACGCCAATCAGCGGTTCCATGCCGGCCTTCTCGCTGCAAGCGAGCGGAGAGGATCAGGCCCACCAGGTAGGCAGCCACCACGACGGCATGCACTTCTTCCCGCTGGATGGCAGTTCCCGCGACGGCCTGCTGGTGCTCAATCACGAATACGTCGAGCCGCGCTTCCTGCATGCCGCGGCCAGTGGCTTGGCGCTCGACTCCGAGGGCTTCCCGCAGCGCGAGGACGGCTCCCGCGATGCCGACCAGGTACGCAAGGAACTCAACGCCCATGGCGTCTCGGTAATTCGCGTGCGCCAGGGCGGCGACGGCCAATGGCAGGTGGTGGAAGATCGTTACAATCGTCGCATCACCGGCCTGACCCCGATGCGCCTGGCCGGCCCCGTGGCCGGCACCGAGCATGTGATGACGAAGTACAGCCCCGACGGCAGCATGATCCGCGGCACCCTCAACAACTGCGCCCATGGCGTCACGCCCTGGAATACCTACCTCGCCGCCGAGGAAAACTGGTCGGGCTACTTCGCCAACGAGGATGCCGAGATCGACCGGCGCCAGGCCCGCTACGGCATCGCCACTCGCGCCGAAGGCCGCTACCAATGGCACCGCGCCGAGGGCGGCGCCGACGAGTTCGTGCGCTTCGATGCCACCTCGCGCGGCGACTCGCCGCGTGACGACTACCGCAACGAGCCCCATGCCTTCGGCTACATGGTGGAGATCGACCCCTTCGATCCCGAGAGCACCCCGGTCAAACGCACCCACCTGGGTCGCTTCGCCCACGAGGGAGTGATCTTCGCTCCCGCGGTGGAAGGCCAACCGGTGGTCTGCTACTCCGGCGACGATGCCCGCTTCGAGTACATCTACAAGTTCGTATCGGCCCGACCCTATCAGGCTGCCAGCGCCGACGGCTCGCTGCTCGATGAAGGCACGCTCTACGTGGCCAGGTTCAACGACGATGGCAGCGGCGAATGGCTGGCCCTGGCGCCGGGCGAGAACGGCCTGACGCCGGAGAACGGCTTCGCTGACCTGGCCGACATCCTGGTCAATGCCCGCAGCGCCGCCGACCACGTCGGGGCGACCAAGATGGACCGTCCCGAGTGGGGCGCGGTCGACCCGGCTACCGGCCAGGTCTACTTCACCCTGACCAACAACACTCGCCGCAGCGAAGAGCAAGTCGACGCCGCCAACCCCCGCGCCGAGAACCACTTCGGTCACATCATTCGCTGGCAGGAAGACGGCACCCATGCCGCCGAGCGCTTCCAGTGGGATATCTTTCTGCTGGCGGGAGACCAGGAGAGTGGCCGCGACCTGAATGGTGAGCCCCTCGACCAGGACGCCATCCTGGCCTCGCCCGACGGGCTGTGGATCGATGCAGACCGCCGCGTGTGGATCCAGACCGACATCAGCGAGTCGGTGATGAACACCGGTATCCATGAGGTGTTCGGCAACAACCAGATGCTGGTGGCCAACCCCGAGACCGGCGAGTTGCGACGCTTCCTCACCGGCCCCATCGGCCAGGAGATAACCGGCGTGGTCACCACACCGGACCAGCGCACCATGTTCGTCAACGTGCAGCACCCCGGCGCCACCACCGAAGCAGAGGCATTTGCCGCGGGCGAACTGACCAGCCACTGGCCGGATGGCGGCAACGCCATCCCGCGCTCGGCCACGCTGGTGATAACGCGCGAGGACGGCGGCATCATCGGCGCCTGATCGTCCTCGCCGCACAACGCCGCTGCCCATGTCAGCGGCGTTTTCTCTTTATCGCATCAGCGCTTTGATGCGCCTATTGCTTTGCTTCGCGTTCTCGCTATTCTTTTCTCGCTCTTCTCTTTCTCATCCCCGTCCTTTCCCGACCCGATATGGCCGCCATACCACATGCCCTTTCTTGCAAATCGTCAATTAATGAGACAAACGACGATTTAATTCTCATGACAGCGAGCTCTCAAGTTGAGAAAATCCTGAAACCGTGCTTCCAAATTATACATTGACCTCAATTATTCTTTGGCCGCCCTTTACTATATACCTATTACTTTTACTTCGAAATGGCTTTCGAGCAGCGTGGACAAGAATCTGTGCTTAGAAGGATTTGTGCACAGACAGTGAGCCGAGGAATACTTCACATTAGATGTTGAACTTGATTCACTCCCTCTTCGAGGCACTTTCCCCACCTGCCCACTCATCGCCACTGAAGACGCAGGCATCGATATTTCCCAGGACCACGGCGCTCGCTCTCTTCGCAGCGCTCTGCCTGCATGCCAGCCCATGGGGCTCGGCATACGCCATCTCAGGCCCCCTGGCCCTCACCCAGTTATCACTTGAGGAACTGGCGGAAACCGAGGTAACCAGCGCGACCTATTTCGCGCAGCAGATGGTCGATGCGCCGTCCGCCGTATCGGTCGTCACCGCCGAGGAAATTCGCCGCTTCGGCTACCGCACCATCGCCGAGATACTCGACAGCATGCGCGGTATCCATATTACGCGGGACCGCGATTACAGCTACTTGGGTGGGCGCGGCTACGGTGCACCGGGTGAGTATGCCGGCCGTATCATGATTCTGATCGACGGCTACTCCGCCGCGGAGAACTACTACAATCAGATCTTCATCGCCGAAGACGGTTATCTCGACACCTCCCTGATCGAAAGGGTCGAATACGCCCCCGGCCCGGGCTCGGCCATCTACGGCAACAACGCCTTTCTCGGCGTGATCAACATCATCACCCGCAAGGGACGGGACTTCGAGGGCTTCGATACCGAGCTGACCACAGGTTCCCATAATGAGCGAGAGGCCCGGGTCACTTGGGGCAACCGATTCGCCAACGGCGCGGAGTGGCTGATCTCGGCCTCACGCCTCACCAGCGACGGCGTGCGCCACTATCATGACGGCGACACCATCGCCAATGCCGACCTGGTTGGCGAACGTCTGTTCCTGAAGGGAAACTACCGGGGATGGTCACTGGAAGCCGCTACCGCGGACAAGTGGCGGAATAGCGCCAATTCGATCTTTGATATGGAATATCGCAACAGGGATCGTAATCGTTTCGTCAATCTCGGCTACGACGCGGACTTGGACCTGAACTGGCGCACGACCACCCGGCTCTACTATGGCGACTATCTGTTCAGCGGTCGAGCGCACTATCCCGATTTTGGCATGACGCAAGACTCTTGGAACAACGGCCGGTGGTATGGCGTCGATAGCAAGCTGATCTACCTCGGGCTCGAGAGGCATCAGATCCTGTTCGGCGGCGAATACCGCGTCGACGAGCAGCAGGATTTCCACACTCGCATCCATGCCGTTTCAAGCAGCGAACTGTGGTATATGAGGGATGCACTCGATAACGGCGACACCCTCAGTCTCTATGGCGAGGACAGGATCGCATTGACTCCCTCGTTGAGCGCCAGCGTCGGCGGACGCTACGACCGCCGTCACTATCGGTCGCTCGACACTACCCAGGATGTTTTCAACCCGCGCCTGGCGCTGATTCACACCCCCTGGGAAGAGCTGTCGCTCAAGCTCTCTTATGGCCAGGCAAGCCGGCTCATCCCAATCCACGAGGTCCGGAGCGAGGTCGATCAGCCATCCAGGGTACGCACCACCGAGCTGGTGGCGGAGCACACCACGGACAACCGCCGCCTGCTCGCCTCTCTGTACCGCTACCGCGTAGACCGGTTGCCGTTGGACTTCCTCGGGGTGGAGTCGCAGACGATCCGGGGCGCCGAGCTGGAATCCGAATGGCAGTGGCCCGGTGCCAGGACGCTTCGGCTCAGCTATGCCTGGCAGCACGCGGAGGACAATCAGGACAGGGAGATGCCCAACGTACCCCGCCATATCGGCAAACTCCAAGTATCGACACCGCTGCTGGGCGAGCGGCTGCGCGCCAGTCTGGCGCTGCGTTACGTCGGCGAACACCGCAGCTTGGCGTACGAACCACTCGATAGTTACACGCTCACCGATCTGACCCTGACTTCATCGGAGCCACTGCCCGGTACGACCCTCACCCTGGGAGTGAGAAACCTGTTCGACACCCGCTATGGCCACGTCTCATATTTCGGCGACGAGAATGGGCTGCTGGCCCAGGACGGCCGCACGGTCTGGCTGCGGCTGGGGTACCGGTTCCCATGAGGTTCGTCGGCCTCCTTCTGGCACTGCTGCTGTGGGCAACCACAGCCTCGGCGCAGTCGTTGGATGAGCGTGCCGTCAAGGCCGCCTATATCTACAACTTCATCCGCTTCACCGAGTGGCCCATCGCGCTGGAGCAGCCCTTCTACCTGTGCATCCTGGGGCGCACCTCGCTGGACAACGAACTGCACCAGTTGGAGGGTCAGCCGGTGCGCCACGGCATCACCATCAGGGTGGTCCACGTCGCCGTTGGCGACGATCTGGCGTTCTGCCATTCGCTCTACTTCGACGAGAACCAGCGCCGACAGATCGATGTGCTGCTGAGACACCTGGGCTCAGCCCCGATCCTGACGATCACCGATGCGCAGGGACTGGCCGACCGTGGTGCAATGATCGAAATGGGTACGCTGCGAAATCGGGTCGCCTTCGAAGTCAACTTATGGGCCGCCCAGCAAGCCGAGATGCACATCAGCGCCCGGCTGCTGAAGCTGGCGCGCCATGTCGCCACCCGATGAGGCGGAACACGATGAAGCAAAGCCGACGATCGATTCGCACGCAGCTGGTCGCTTACGGTGTCAGTCTCACCGCCCTGGCCCTGGCCATCCTCATGCTGGGAACGCTGGCTTACAACACCTGGGACAAGTACCGGGCGCTGAGCGGCGCCATGCATGTCGGGGCCGATGTCATCGGTCGCAACAGCGCCGCCGCCATACTGTTCGGCGATGAAGCGGACGCCGCCGAAGTGCTTTCGTCACTGGCCGCCGCACCCGACATTCTACATGCTACCGTTTTGCTCCCCGACGGCACTCGGCTGGCCGACTACCATTCGCAGGCCGGCCTCGGTTGTCGCCATGGCATCGCGACTGTATCGGTCGTGCCGGAGTCGAGCAGCCTGCAGTTCTCCTGGTGCAGCGTACAGCTCCACAAGCCCATCGTCCTGCACGGGCAACGTATCGGCAGCGTTGCCCTCGAGTACAGCCTGGCGCCGCTGTTTTCCAGCATCCTTTTCGAGCTGCTATTCGGAATTCTCGCCATCCTGTTGACCCTGCTGCTGTCGCTGCTGATCTGGCGGCGCTTCGCCACCCGCATCACCTTGCCGCTGTTCCATCTCTCCAGAGTGACACAGCAGGTAAGCCAGCAGCAGGATTTCAGCCTGCGTGCCGTTGTCGCCTCGAATGACGAAGTCGGCAGGCTGGCCAGCGACTTCAACGGCATGATGGATCAGCTGCAACGGTACGACGTGCGGCTGAAGGAAGAACTCCGTCAACGCCGAGCGGCCGAAGCGCGGCTCAACCAGTTGGCTTATCACGACAGCGTCACGGGTCTTCACAACCGCCATTTCTTCAAGGAGCGGCTGGATGAGGTGATCGACCAGGCCTGCCGGCACGGTGATGGCTGCGCGGTACTGATGATCGATCTCGATGGCTTCAAGAAAATCAACGACACCCTGGGCCACGACATGGGCGACGAGCTCCTGCGCCAGGTGGCTTCCAGGCTCCGGAACGGGGTTCGCGACAGCGACATCGCTTGTCGCTTGGGTGGCGACGAGTTCGCCATCATTGCCAGAGGCGATGCCACGCGAGACCAGATTCAGCAGCTCGCCCAGGGATTGGTCGAATTGATGGCGCCGGCCTACCAACTGCAGGGTAAACGGGTATTCGTCACCGGCAGCATCGGTGCCAGCCTGTGCCCCGAGCATGCCGCGGACAAGGAGCTATTGGTCAAGTACGCGGACATTGCCATGTACCAGGCCAAGGAGAAGGGAAAGAACGGCTACAGTATCTATCGCCCTGAGTCGGCGACCTATCTCGACAACCTGTTCAGAATAGAGAACGACCTGCACGAAGCCCTGGTGTCGAATCAGCTACAGCTGCATTACCAACCCCGATACACAACCGCCGACCGCAAGCTGGTCGGATTCGAAGCGTTATTGCGCTGGGATCATCCCGAACTAGGCCAGATCGCTCCCGCTCAATTCATCCCCGTCGCGGAAAACACCGAACTGATCCTCCCTATCGGCGAGTGGATATTGCAGCAGGCCAGCCAACGACTGGCCGAATGGAAACGCATCGCCCCTGGCCTCAAGCTCAGCCTCAACCTCTCCGGGCAACAGTTGAAACACGATGAGGCTATCGAAGGCCTGGTCTCGATACTGCGCGCCTCTACTCTCTCCCGCGGCGATATCGAACTGGAGCTAACGGAAAGTTCGCTGCTGGAAATCACCGAGGTGATCCGCGTCCGCATGCAACGACTGCTGGAGTCGGGCTTCCTGCTGGCTCTCGACGGATTCAGCGCGGGCTATTCATCGCTCTCCTACCTGCACAGCTTCCCGTTCACCCGGATCAAGATCGCGCGCAGCTTTATCGAGCAACTGAGTCCGGATCCGGGCAGCCAGGCCCTGGTTAGCGCCATGGTCGCCATCGGCGAAACGCTGGGTCTCGACATCACTGCCCAGGGAGTCGAATACGCAGAACAGTTAGACATCCTCGCGACGATCGGCTGTAGCCAGGCACAGGGGCTGTACCTGGGTGAGCCCATGTCAGCCGACGCCACCCGGGAATTGATCGAGCAAGCCTACAACCGGTCGCTCATCAACCCTCGAAGCTAAAGCGCGCCTCCGGCGCCTCGGGCAGCAGCCAGGCGCAGGCGTGCACCTTCTCCAGCAGTTCGGCGTGGCTTTCGGCCACCAGGTTGACGTGGCCGAGCTTGCGCCCGGGGCGCTCGCTCTTGTCGTAGCGGTGCAGATGGGCATCGGTGATGGCGAGTATCGCCGCCGGGTCGCCCTCCTGGCCGATCACGTTGACCATGCAGGTCGGCTTGCGCGCCGAGGTGTCGCCCAGCGGCAGGCCCTGGATGGCGCGCAGGTGGTTCTCGAACTGGCTGGTGACGGCGCCGTCCATGGTCCAGTGGCCTGAGTTGTGTACCCGCGGCGCCATCTCGTTGGCCAGCAGCTTGCCGTCACGGGTCTGGAACAGCTCCAGGGTCAGCACGCCGACGTAGTCGAGTTCGTCGAGCAGCGCGCGGATATAGCCGTCGGCGGTCTGCTGCACCGACTCGTCGAGGTCGGGCATGGGCGCCAGCGAGTAGCGCAGGATGCCGTCGACATGCAGGTTCTCGGCCATGGGATAGAAAGCCACTTCGCCCTCGCGGCCGCGCACGGCGATGATCGACACCTCGCGCACGAAATCGACGAAGGCCTCGACGATCAGCTTCGGATGATTGATCGAACGCCAAGCCTCGGCCGCCTCGCCCGGGTCGCGCAGCACCGCCTGGCCCTTGCCGTCGTAGCCCTCGGTGACCGACTTGGCCACCACCGGCGTGCCTAGCTCGCGGGCAGCCGCTTCCAATGCCTCGGCGCTCTCCACGATTCGGTAGGCGGGAGTGGGAATGCCCAGGCGGTCGAACAGCGCCTTCTCCTCGGCACGGTTCTGGCAGATACGGATCGCCTCGCTCGAGGGATAGACCGGCTTGACCTCCTCGATGGCCTGCACCAGCGCCACGGGCAGGTGCTCGAACTCGTAGGTGACCAGGTCGACCTTGGCCAGGAAGTCGTCGAGCAGGTGATGCTGGTCGGTGTAGATCATGACATCACCGATCCCGGCGCTGGGGTGGCCGGTGGTGTCGAGGAAGGTGAAGCGGTTGGCCAGCGGGTAGCCGGCCAGGGCCAGCATGCGGCCGAGCTGGCCGGCACCGAGTACGCCGATGTTCATGGTTCGCTCCTTCATTCGCTGTCGGGGCGGGGGTCGGGATTGTCGAGCACCGACTGGGTCTGCTCGGCGCGGAACGCCTCCACGGCCGCACGCACCTTGGCATCCTGAAGGCCGACGATCTGCGCCGCCAACAACCCGGCATTGGTCGCCCCGGCCTTGCCGATGGCAAGGGTTCCCACGGCGATGCCGCCCGGCATCTGCACGATGGAGAGCAGCGAGTCCAACCCCTTCAGCGCCTTGGACTCCACCGGTACGCCGAGCACCGGCAGCGCCGTTTGCGAAGCGACCATGCCCGGCAGGTGGGCGGCCCCACCGGCGCCGGCCACGATCACTTGCAGGCCGCGCCCGGCGGCACTCTTGGCGTAGTCGAACAGCAGGTCCGGCGTGCGATGCGCCGACACCACGCGGGTCTCGTAGGGCACGCCCAGGCGTTCGAGCATCGCCACGGCGTGCTCCATGACCGGCCAGTCGGACTTCGACCCCATGATCACGCCTACGCGTGGCTGCTCGTTGGACTGCATGTGTGGCTCCCGGAATGGCGCTGAGAATTCGAAGGGCAGGTATTCTAACGGCGCCCGCAGGCGCCGTCATCTTGACCAGTCGGGCAGCCGACCGTTTCCTGTCGGAAGCGGTCGGCTGCCGTCAGGCGGCTCCGCTTCCTGCCGGGTGAGTTTCACGCCGGCTGGCCAGCCAGTTGGCACCGATGGCAACGATCATCACCGCCACGCCGGCGGCCTCGACCAGGAAGCTCGGGTAGAACACCGCCACGATCGCGCCGGCAATGGCAATGCGCGGCAACCACGACATGCGGGTGAATAGGTAGCCCTCCAGTGCCGCGGCAAAGGCTCCCAAGGCGAGTATGGCAATTACGCCGTTCCAGGCCAGCACGTGCAGCGGACCGCCCATGATGATCTCGGGGTTGAATACCATGAACACCGGGATCAGGTAGAGGCCCTTGGCGAACTTCCACGCTTGCACCCCGGTGGCCATCGGCTTGCTGCCGGCGATAGCCGCTCCGGCGAAGCCCGCCAGCGCTATCGGTGGTGTGACGTTGGAATCCTGCGAATACCAGAACACCACCAGGTGGGCGATCAGCAGCGGGATGCCGAACTCGGCAGTCAGCGCCGGCCCCACCAGCACGATCAGCACGATATAACTAGCGGTTACGGGCAAGCCCATGCCTAGGATCAGGCTGGCCAGCAGCACCATCAGCAGCGCCAGCACGATGTTGCCGCCCGAGAAAGCCATCATCATGGCGGAGAACTTCAGCCCCAGTCCGGTAAGGCCCACCACGCCGACGATGATGCCGGCCACGGCACAGGCCATGGACACCGCCACCGCGTTGCGCGCTCCCAGCTCGAGCCCCTCGATCAGCTTGACGACGCCGGCCCACACCACCCGGCCGGTGCTAGCCAGCGTGACCGGCTGGCCCTGCTGCGGCGCAACGAACAGGAACCAGATGGCATAGCGCAGAGCGGCCACGGCGACCATGGTGATAACCGCATAGAAACCCACCCGCATCGGCGACATGTGCATCGCCAGCAGCCAGACAAGCACCGCCAACGGCAGCAGGAAGTGCCAGCCCTCACGCATCACGTCGCGCATCTGCGGCAGCTCGCTGCGGGGCAGGCCCTGCATGCCCTGCTTCAGGGCGATGATGTGCACGAACAGGTAGACGGTGGCGAAGTACATGATTGCCGGCAGGATGCTGACCTTGACCACGTCGAGATAAGGCGTGTTGGTGTACTCGGCGATCAGGAAGGCACCGGCCCCCATCAGCGGCGGCATGATCTGGCCGCCGGTGGAAGCGGCGGCCTCGATACCGCCGGCCTGGTGCGGCTTGTAGCCCAGGCGCTTCATCAGCGGAATGGTGAAAGCCCCGGTGGTCACCACGTTGGCGATGGCGCTGCCCGAAATCGAGCCCATGCCGGCGGAGGCGATGACCGCCGCCTTGGCCGGACCGCCGCGCTGGCGGCCGGTGGCGGCGTAGGCCATGTCGATGAAGAACTTGCCGGCGCCGGTGCTCTCGAGGAAGGCGCCGAACAGCACGAAGACGAAGATATAGGTGGCCGCTACGCCCAGCGGCAGGCCGAAGATGCCCTCCTGGCCCAGGTAGAGCTGACCCACCACACGATCGATGTTGTAGCCACGGTGTCCGAGGATGCCGGGCAGCCATTCGCCCAGCCAGGGCAGCTCGCCACGCGGTCCGGCGAAGGCATAGACGATCGCCAGCGCACCGATAATGGTCATGCCCAGCCCCACCGCGCGACGGCTGGCTTCCAGCACCGTGATGGTGGCAATGCAGCCGACGATGATATCGGTCTGGCTCCAGAACCCGGCGCGACGGATGATCTCGTCCAGGTAGAGCACCAGGTAGCCGCCGGTGATCAGCGCACCGGCGAAGAAGATCGCATCGATGGCCCAGCCCAGCACACCGCGTCTGCGATTGGGACCGAAGACGGGAAAGATCAGAAATGCCAGCATCATGATCAGCATCAGGTGGATGCTGCGCTGATAGAACAGGCCCAGCGGCTGGATGCCCGCCGAGTAGAGCTGGAATAGCGACAGACCGACGGCGACCAGGGTGATCAACCACAGGATTGGTCGGGGCTGGATGGCATTGCCACCGGGTACGGTGACAGGAGGGTTGGCAGATTCGCTCATGCGCGCCTCTCAGGGGGTGGAATCAGGGGTGCGCAGGTGGATCGTCACCCGCTCGCCGGCCGCCAGTTCGCTCAGGCTGGTCCGACGTCCCTCATGCAGCAGTCTATGGTCGACCCTGGCGGAGCCGACCCGTAGTCGATAGCGGTTGCCGGGCACCGGCTCGTCGATATCCTCGATCCAATAGCCGCCCTGACCGTCCGAAACCTGGCGGCCCCGCCCCGGTACGTGGCCGAGGCCAGCGGCAAAATCCGGCTGGTGGCTGCGCTCCAGCACCATCTTCCCTTGGTCGTGGCGATAGCAATCCTGCACACGAATGCCCGTTACGGAGTGATTCCACTCCAGGCACCAGCGTTCGCCCTCCGGCATCGGCAGCGTCACCAGCACATTGCCGTGATCGTCGAGCACTTCCAGGCGCGAAGTATCGGCCCAGGCCGTGACACAGTACAGGGCCAACACGCAGAAAGTCGCCGGCCCAAGGGCACGGCGACTCCTGCGCAGGTTCGAGGCAAGCATCATGGATGCCTGACAGGGCGAACCTTACGGACGCTGGTGGTCGGCCACTTCGGCACCCACTTCCTCATAGTAGCGCAGCGCGCCGTCGTGGAAGGGAACCGGAGTGGAGTCGATGCTGAACTCGACGGTGGTGTCGTTGGCCGCCGGATGCACCGCGATCAGCTCGTCGGTACGCTCGAACAGCAGCTTGGTCAGCTCGTAGGCCAGCTCTTCGTCCATATCGGCGTTGACGACCAGCACGTTGGGGATGCTGATGGTCCGCACCGCCTCGTCCATGCCTTCGTACATGCCGGCGCGCAGCTCGTATGGCGCGAAGACCGGCTCGGCCTCGCGGGCGTTCTCGATCTCTTCATCGGAGAAGCCGATCAGGCGAATGTCGCGCGTGGCAGCCAGGTTGAGGATCGAGCTGGTGGGCGGTCCCACGCTCCAGAAGCCCGCGTCGATGTCACCGTCGCGGATGGCGTCGGCGGTCTCGTTGAAGTTCAGGCGTTGCGGCGTGAAATCGTCATAGGTGATGCCGTTGGCCTCCAACAGGGCACGCGCGTTGAGCTCGGTGCCGCTGCCCGGCGCGCCGACGGAGACGCGCTTGCCCTTGAGATCCTCAAGCGACTGGATGTCGGAATCGGCCAGGGTGACAAGCTGCACCGCGTTGGGATAGACCGACGCCAGGGCGCGGGTGTTCTCGATCTGGCGACCTTCGAAGTCGCCGGAGCCGCTGTAGGCCTGGTAGGCGGTATCGGCCAGCACCAGCGCCAGGTCGGCGTCACCGCGCATGATCAGGCCCATGTTCTCCACCGAGGCGCCGGTGACCTCCGCCGTGGCGCTGGCTCCCTCGATGTGGTTGTTGATCATCTCGGCAAGACCGCCGCCGATCGGATAGTAGACGCCGCCGGTGCCGCCAGTGGCGATCGAGAGCTGCTGGGCAGCGGCCAGGGGGGCCGTGGCCATCAGCGAAGCGGCCGCGACATATTTGAGAGCGCGCATGAGTCTCCTCCGTCCTGAAACCGGATCGTTTATGGTTGTTCCTGGAACGCACCGGGGAAACCGGTCGTTTACCTGACAAAAGCTAGCACGCCCCTGCACTGAGAGGCTAATCGATAGTTTCTACGTTCTGAAGGATTTTCGGCAATCCCACCAAGGTCGGTTTAGCCCGACAGGCCGTCGGGGCGTGCACTGAGCAGCATGCGTCGCAGCGTCACGAAAAAGTCGCGAATCGGCACTGGCAAAATTGCCGAAATGCCCCCATGATGTGGTTGTCGCAACCGCCCACTGGAGAATCATGAGTACGGCACGACACACTTCCAACGCGGAACCTCTCGACCCCCGCGAAGTTGCCCTGACCTCGATGTCAGGGATTTGGAAAAGCGCACACGCCTGATGCGCATCGTTACACGGCTCATCGCCGTATCCGACCTCGGCTGCCGCGAGATCGCTCGCCGCGCCGGACTTCCGGCACAGAAGATCAGCGATCTGCTGGCCGGCCGCCTCGAGCATCTCTCGCTCGATGAGCTACGCCTCGTCTATCACACCATCGATCCGGAAGGCGCCTTGAACTACTAGGGCCGCCGGGTTCCCGTTGTGATTGGCTCAGACACATCGACGCCTCGTCCAAGGACGAGGCGTCGTTTTGACGCCGCCAGAGAAAACGGCGGCACTCAGTTCTCACGCTGCTCGAATGCCTCGGCGGCCTGAATGGCCTCCCTCTGAGTCTCGTGCTCGGAGACGACCACCTCGTTGTCGGGATCCGATTCGTCGACTACGTTCCAGCCGATTACCGTCTGGTTGAGGTCGCTCGCCTCGTAGATGGGTTCCACCCGCGCCTGCTTGTTGCTCGCCTTTTTCATAGGACCTCCCTGAGCGTTGCGATTGGACTCGTCTCGCACGGTGCGGCACCCCGCATCCGTACTCGATCAAGCTAGCCAAGCTCTGCCGGAAAGCCAAACGGGGCCTCCTGGCACTTGGTTCTTGGCTCATGGCTCATGGCTCATGGCTCCTTGGGCAGGTCCGTGACCGCCCCGGTCGAGGCCGAGCTGACCGTGCGCGCATACTTGGCCAGTACGCCGCGAGTGTAGCGCGGCTCGGGCTGTCGCCAAGCCGCACGGCGGCGGGCAAGCTCTCCCTCATCGACATGCAGCTCGATGGTATCGGCCTCGGCGTCGATGGTGATGGCGTCGCCATCCTCCACCAGCGCCAGCGGGCCGCCATCGAAGGCTTCGGGCGAGACATGTCCCACTACGAAGCCGTGGCTGCCGCCGGAGAAGCGCCCATCGGTGATCAGCGCCACCGAATTGCCCAGGCCGCGGCCCATGATCGCCGAAGTCGGCGTGAGCATCTCACGCATCCCCGGGCCACCCCTGGGGCCCTCGTAGCGGATCACCACCACGTCGCCTGCAGCTACGGTGCCGTCGTCGATGCGCGCCTGGGCCTCCTCCTCCGAGCCGAATACCCGGGCACTGCCGGAAAACCGGGTGCCCTCCTTGCCGCTGATCTTGGCCACCGCTCCTTGGGGCGCCAGGTTACCGTAGAGGATGCGCAGGTGGCTCTCCTCCTTCAGCGGGGCATCCAGCGGTGCGACGATCTGCTGACCCTCGGGGTAGGGTTCGACTCCGGCCAGGTTCTCGGCCAGCGTGCGCCCCGTCACCGTGAGACAATCGCCGTGCAGCATGCCAGCCTCGAGCAGAGTCTTCATCAACGGCTGGATGCCACCGATCTCGACCAGCTCGCTCATCATGTAGCGCCCGCTGGGGCGCAGGTCGGCCAGCACCGGCACGCGGCGGCCAATCGCGGTGAAATCGGCAAGCGACAGCGGCACGCCCACGGCACTGGCCATGGCGATCAGGTGCAGCACCGCATTGGTGGAGCCGCCCAAGGCAATGACCACGGTGATGGCGTTCTCGAACGCCTGGCGAGTCATGATGTCGGAGGGCTTGAGGTCGCGCTCGAGCAGTTCGAGCACGGCGGCACCGGCCGCCTCGCAATCGGCGCGCTTGGCCTGGGACACCGCCTCCTGCGCCGAGCTGCCGGGCAGGCTCATGCCCAGCGCCTCGATCGCCGAGGCCATGGTATTGGCGGTGTACATGCCACCGCAGGAGCCGGGACCGGGAATTGCCGTTTCCTCGATCTGCTTCAGCTCGATCCGGTCGATGTCGCCGCGGCCGTGGGCGCCCATGGCCTCGAATACCGAGACGATGTCGGTGCGGTTGGCACCGGGCCGAATGGTGCCGCCATAGACGAACACACTGGGGCGATTCAAGCGCGCCAGGCCGATCAGGCAACCCGGCATGTTCTTGTCGCAGCCGCCGATGGCCACCAGCCCATCGAAGCCCTCGCAACCAGCCACGGTCTCGATGGAATCGGCGATCACCTCGCGCGAGACCAGCGAGTACTTCATTCCCTCGGTGCCGTTGGCAATGCCGTCGGAGATGGTGATGGTGTTGAAGATCACGCCCTTGCCACCGGCCGCATCGGCGCCGTCGCGGGCTCGCTCGGCCAGCTCATGAATGTGGCTGTTGCACGGTGTGACCATGCTCCAGGTCGAGGCGATGCCCACCTGGGGCTTGCTGAAGTCCTCGTCGGAAAAGCCCACCGCGCGCAGCATGGCACGGCTGGCAGACTTGCCGACACCATCCACCACCGGGGCGGAGTGGCGACGGCGCGGGTCCGGGGTATCGCTCATGGGGCGCTCTCCGTTTCGGTTACGCACCCCTGAGGTTGGTCGTTATGGCGCCTTCTGGCAAATGCTCAGACGGTGCGCGGCATGGCGCGGGGCTTGAGCCAGGCGATCGTCAGGCTGACCAGAGTCGAAGCCACCAGTGCCCCGAGGAAGGGCGGCAGCGTGGGAATGCTATCGGGAAAGCTCGCCGCCAACACACCCGCCGCAGCGCTGCCGTATGCCACCCAGCCCGGCAGAATCGCGCCGAGCATGCCCGCCACGCCTCCCGCCACTGCCGCCAGCGGCGTCATACGCTGCCACAGTCCCAGCAGCACCGGCACCACGATGGCGGCACACAGCAGATCGGCGATCAGGAACAGCCGCAGCACCGAGAGCCCTTGCAGCGCCACGATCACCACCGGCACCATCAGCACCACGGTGACCAGCCGCGCCGCACCGATGGATAACCCTCGCCTGCCCGACCCCGCCACCGCCAGCGAAGCAATACCGTTCTGCAGGGTATCGACGCTGGAGGCGACCAGAGTGACCGCCAGTACCAGGGCCGGCAACGCCAGCCAACCCGGCGCTTCGGCCAACAGGGCAAAGAAGGGAATCGGCGGCTCGCCGAGCGACACGCCACTCATCGCCGCCAACATGCCAAGCCCACCCACCAGGGCGACCACCGCCACGGTGGTCGCCCCGCCCAGCCAGGCACCGCGGTTGAGGGCACGCTCGTCGCGAGCCGCCCAGACCCGCTGCCAGTAACCTTGATGGAACAGGTTGGCCGCGGTCACGGCGATGATCAGCGTCAGCGCCACGCCCAGCGCGCTGCCGACGGGAATGGCCGGCAAGGCCGCCTGGACAGGCATTTCGGGCAGGCGTACGAGCGCCACGCCGCCCACCACCAGCAACAACACGATCAGCAGCCAGGCCTGCCAGCGATCCGTGGCCAGGCTCGCACGCAGCCCACCGATGGCGGTATAGAGCAGCGTGGTCACGGCCACGCCGATCACCACCAGCGCGGGGGGCACGTCGGAAAGCAGCGCGGTGATCGCCCCGATGGCGGTCAGTTCGGCGGCAAGAAAGCAGGCCATGTAGAGAATCGAGATCAGCGATACCCAGCGGCGCACGCCGGCGCCGTAGCACGCCTCGGCGAACTCGCCGATGCTGCGCCCTTCAGGCAGGTGGCGACGAATCGCGGGGCCGTAGAGCCCCAGCACGATGAACGGCAGCGCTGAACCGATGGCGTAGCCCGCCAGCGCCACCGGGCCGACGAAGGCACCGATCTCCGGCGGCGCGAAGAGGATCCATGCTCCCATCCCAGAAGCCAGGAACGACAACCCCAAGGTCGAGGCAGACTGGGAATTGCGGGCGGTGACGTAGTCGTCGAGGGGGCCGTCGGCCCGGCGAGCCCGCAGGCCCAGTAGCGCAAAGCATAGCAGCGCCGCGCCGAGTACGGCAGACGTCAGGTATGACATGTCGCACTTCCTCCGCCGGCATGAACCGGATCAGGTTCCAGGGTCAGCGTAGGCGCTCTCTCAGCCTCGCCGCAGCGAGACTCCCCTGGCGACAGTGAATGAATTTTTCTTCGCAAGGCTCAAGCTGGCCCCATACGGGCCGATATGACCTCGAGCCCCTGGAATGATATAACTGATATAACAGCGAAAAAACCAGACACTCCTCCCCGCAGGGAACCTGTCATGCCATTCAGCGAAGCCAAGGAACACGCCCCAGGGCGCCTTCATCACATCTTTGCCGACCCCTACTCCGCTTTCGACAACCTGGCCGTCGAGCGCCAGTTGCACCTGCGGGTCGCACTGCAGGCGCTGGTCTGCGAGCCATTGGCTGGCGGCCATCTGACGCTGCGCGTCATCCATGGCTGGGAGAACGGAGGCTTCGACCCGGCCGACCTGGCCCATAGCGACAAGCGCATTGCCTCACTCGACGAACTCGATCGGGTGCGCCTGCACTTCCAGCAGGCCTTCGAGAAAGCCGCCCCATTACCGCATGACGAGACGTCGTTGCTGGCCGGGCCGCTGGCCGAGGCCATCGCTGCCGCCGAGGCCAAAGGGCAGGTGCTCGACGAAGAGACGCGCACCATTCCCGCCCGCTGGCCCGCCTTCGAGCGTGGCCTTTCGCTGTACACCTTCTTCAAGGTCTATCACCGCCTGACTTACGGCGAGGACGACAGCTACCGCTCGATCCACTGCCAAACACCGGATGGCGCTCGCGAGATTCACGAGTTCCATCTCGAGGAGGGCGAGTTCGCCGTGGTGTGCCCCGCCGAGGGCGCATCCGGTGACAGCGTACTCGTTCTACACGTCAGCCAGCTCGAGCCGGTACTGATGCTGTTGGAGGCGTGCCGCCACCTGGCCCCTACACGCTGAGCCCTCGCTTCTCTTCTCACTTCTCCCTCGGCACCCGTCCCATCAGGTAGAACTCAGGGTTGGGCGGCGTGCCGGTGAGGGTGACCAGGCGGTTGGAGAGGCCGAAGAAGGCGGTGATGGCGCCGATATCCCAGATGTCGTCATGGGTGAAGCCGACCTCGGTGAGACGCGCCTGCCATTCGTCGGTGAGTTCCCCTACCTCCAGGCCGCAGTGCAGGGCGAAATCGAGCATCACTCGGTGACGTTCGCTGAGCGGCGCGGTGCGGTGGTTGATCGCCACTTGGTCGGCCAGCAGCGGATCCTTGCTGTAGATGCGCACCAGCGCGCCGTGGGCTACCACACAGTAGAGGCAACGGTTGCGGGCACTGGTGGCCACCACGATCATCTCCTTCTCCGCCTTGGTGAGGGTGTCGGACTCCCGTTCCATCAGCGCATCGTGGTAGGCGAAGAAGGCGCGGAACTCGTCGGGACGATGCGCCAGCATCAAAAAGACGTTAGGCACGAAGCCGGCCTTCTCTTGCACGGCGAGAATGGCATCGCATATGTCTTCGGGCAGGTCCTGGATCGATTCGGGTACCGGAAAGCGGCTGAGTGGTGCTGGCATGGCGTTATCTCTTGTCGTTGTCACTTCGCTCATGTCAGTTAACGTTAACGTCAACGAAATGTCCATGCATATCGGCCCTACCCCGTTCAAGCCTTCTCCAGCAATGAGCGCGTCACCACCCGGTTGCGGCTAAGTTCCTTGGCCTCGTACATCGCCTGGTCTGCCTGACGATACAGCGCCATGGCCGAGGGCGCCTGACGGTAGTCGCTGCAGCACACCAGCCCGAAGGAAGCGGTCACGACGCCATGGCGCGATTTCTTATGCGGGATCTGCAATTGCTGGAGAGAATGACGAAAGCGTTCGAGGGCAAACTGCCCCGCTTCCAGCGAATCGGCTTCCAGCAGAATGCCGAACTCCTCCCCTCCCAGGCGGAACAGCCTGTCACCGGCCCGGCGAAAGTGCGCCCTGAGCAGCTTGCTGACCTCGATCAGCACCTCGTCGCCGGCCTGGTGGCCATAGGTATCGTTGAACAACTTAAAGTCGTCGATATCCATCATGGCGAACAACAGCGGTTTGTCGTCGCGCTGATGGCGCAGAATCTCCTCGCTGAGCAACGTCTCGAACTGGCGCCGGTTGAGCAGCCCCGTCAGCGGATCCGTTCGCACCATGGCGGCCAGCCGCTGGTTGGCTTCCTCCAGTTCCTGGGTGCGCTCATTTACCTGGGTCTCGAGCTGCTGACTGAGGGAGCGCTGCAGCTCGTAGGTTTCGCGTTCCGCCGCCAGCTTGGCCCGCTTCAGCCGGCTGATCTTGCAGGCCAGACCGAAGGCCAGCAGCAGGAAGCCAAAGGCCGCACCCAGCTCCAGCGCATACTCGCTGACGATGCCATAAGGCACGAAACCGCCCAGCCGCAAGCAGTAGACCACGCTGCCCACCAGCAAACCGCCCCAGGCCACCAGGAAGACCCGCGCCAGGCTGTCGCGCCGATGCCCGAGCCAGATGGCGGTGCCAAGCAGCAGCAGCGCGTAAACGATACCCAGCGGAACCAGGGCGCGCAGTACCCAGGCGAAACGGTCGGCGAAGACCGGCAGCACGGACAACAGAATCAATCCCGTCAGCCACGCGAATAGCCGGGCCAGGCGCGGCGCCTGTTGTCGCAGGTTCAGGTAATCGATGCTGAATAGGGTCAAGGCGCCGTACAGCAGACCGGCACTCAACAGCAGCATCTGCTGATTGAAGCGCGGCCACTCCGGCCACAGGAACTGGTAGCCGAACCCTCGCAGGGTGAAGTTGAACAGCAGGAAGGCGCCCAGGTAGAGCACGGAATGCAGAAAAGCCCGCTCGCGTGTGGCGATAAAGGTCAACAGGTTGTAGATCAGCAGCGCCAGAAGTCCGCCATAGAGCAGGCTGTAGGCCATCAACTCGCCCTGGGTGCGCTCGAGGAAGCTGACATCGTCCATCAACAGCAGCGGAGTGGCGGGTATTAGTCCATCGTGGCTCGAGAGGCGCACGAGGACCTGGCGTGTCTCTTCCGGCCCCACATGGAGCGGCAACACGAAGGAGCGATGCCCAATGGGACGTGAAGCAAACGGGCGGCGGCTACCGGTATGCCACTGCTGTACCACCCTGCCCTGCTCGTCCACCGCATAGGCGTCGACGAAATCGGGCAGCGGCGAGGCCAGTTCGAGCAGTCGCCGCAGGGGGCCGGAGAGCCGTTCTGTATTTCCAGCCTCAGCCACCAGGCCGAATCGGTGAAACCGAACTTGGGCGTCTCCTGCTGCAAGGGCTGCCAGGGTAGTGTTGCGCTCGCCTCCAGCACCTCGTCGATGCCGAGCCGATTCGCTTCGTCCTCGAACACCGACACCTGCGGAGCGGGATTGAGAGTGGTGGCAGGCTCGGTAATGTCGATGGCAGCCTGAGCCTGCCACGCAGGCAGCCAGGCAAATAGCCAGAAAAGAACGGCCATCCCTTTGGCCAAGCCGGCTGGCATCCCGGCAAGCGCGTAGCGCATGGGCACAAGGCCTCCATGATCGTGTCCTTACGATCCCTACACCTTAGCATCATTAGGGCGGCACCACTGCGCCGCAACGAGCACCTACGCAAAGGCCCCGCCTCTGGGACGGGGCCTCGACTTCCTCGTGGGACTTCGTCAGCTCAACGAGATGGTGCTGTTGATGCCGCTGGAGACGTTCTCCGGCTCGAACCAGCGTGCGGTGACAGTCTTGGTCTGGGTCCAGAACTGGATCGCCTGCTTGCCGTTGGGGCCCAGGTCGCCCAACTTCGAGCCGCGCGAGCCGGTGAAGCTGAAGTAGGCCACCGGCACCGGAATCGGCACGTTGATGCCGACCTGGCCGACGTCGATGTCGGTCTCGAAGCGGCGCGCCACCCAGCCGGAGTTGGTGAAGATCGAGGTGCCGTTACCGTTGGGGTTGGCATTGATGAACTCGATCGCCTCATCCAGGGTATCGACACTGACCACGCACAGCACTGGGCCGAAGATCTCCTCGCGGTAGATAGTCATCTCCGGCTTCACGTCGGCAAACACGGTGGCACCGACGAAGTTGCCGTCCGGGTAGCCCTCCACCTGGCAGCCGCGGCCATCGACCAACAGCTTGGCGCCCTCTTTCTCGCCGGCGTCGATCAGGCGTACCACGCGGTCGCGGGCGGCCTTGGAGACCAGCGGGCCGAGATCGGCGTCACGCTGGGTGCCCGGCCCCACCTTCATGTTGCGCGCCCCCTCGACGATATCGTCGAGCCATGCCTTGGCCTCGCCCACCAGCACCACCACCGAGTTGGCCATGCAGCGCTGGCCGGCAGCGCCGAAGGCGGAGCCCAGCAGGTTGTTGATCGCTTGGCTGCGGTTGGCGTCGGGCATCACGACACAATGGTTCTTGGCACCCATCATCGACTGTACCCGCTTGCCCGCCTCGGAGGCGCGGCGGTAGATGTGGGTGCCCACGTTGGTGGAGCCGATGAAGGAGAGCGCCTTGATGTCGGGGTGGTCGCAGATCTGGTTGGCCACGTCGGGGCCGCCGTGCACCACGTTGAGCACGCCGGCCGGCACGCCCGCCTCATGGGCCAGCTCGACCAGGCGCATGGTGGAACTGGGGTCCTGCTCGGAGGGCTTGAGCACGAAGGTGTTGCCGGCGGCGATGGCCAGCGGGAACATGAAGCAGGGCAGCATGATCGGGAAGTTGAAGGCGGTGATGCCGGCGCCCACCCCCAGCGGCTGGTTGAGGGTGTAGACGTCGACCTCGCTGGCCGCGTTTTCGGCTAGCTCGCCGAGCTGCAGCGAGGTGATGGAACAGGCGTGCTCTACCACCTCCAGGCCACGGCCTACCTCGCCGGCAGCGTCGGGCAGCGTCTTGCCGTGCTCCTCGGTGATCAGTGCGGCAAGCTCCTCGGTATGCTCACGAATCAGCGCCTGGAACTTGAGCATGATGCGCATGCGCTTGGCCAGCGGTGTCTTGCGCCACTCCTTGAACGCGGCCTTGGCACTGGCCACGGCGCGATCGACCTCCTCGGCGGTGCAGAACGGCACCCGCGCCACCACTTCCTGGGTAGCGGGATTGACGACGTCTCGCCACTCCTGGCTCTTGGAGGGGACGGCCTGGCCGTCGATGTACATGGAAATTTCGCGAACGGACATGGCGGTATTCTCCTGTCGTGCTTGTCATCGTTATAAGGCTGAGCCGGGTTAGACTTTATGTGTAGAAATACACGAAATATGATTAATTTGAGTCTATAGACCCGCCCGCCGGCGTGACAATGCGTACTTATTCACAAGATTTGTGCAAAAATGCACAACCAACCTCGCGTACAGAGTGGGCCAATGCTCGACTGGCAGGACATCCAGATCTTTCTCGAAGTGGCACGCAGCCAGCGACTCACCGACGCCGCCCGGCGCCTGGGGCTGGACCACTCCACACTGTCGCGGCGCACCCGTCGCTTCGAGCAGAAACTCAATACCCAGCTCTTCGAGCGTAGCACCCATGGCTACCATCTGACCGAGGCCGGCCAGCAGCTGCTTGCACATGCCGAAGAGATGGCGCGCCACGCCTTCGAGGCGGGCGAGAGCCTTTCCGACAAGAACCGCCAGCTCAGCGGCCAGATTCGCCTGGGCGTGACCGAAGGCTTCGGCACCTGGGTGATCGCCCCGCTGCTCTCGGCCTTCTGCGAGCGCCACCCGGGGATCACCCTGGATCTGTTGGCCCTGCCGCGGGTGGTCAACCTGAGCCGTCACGAGGCCGATCTGGCGATCACCGTGGAGCGCCCGGCAAGCCAGGGGCTGGTCATCTCGCGGCTGTGCGACTACCGCCTGCGTCTCTACGGCAGCCAGAGCTACTTCCGCCGCCATGGCCGCCCGGCACGGCTCGACGAACTGGGCCGCCACCGGCTGATCGGCTACGTCGACGACCTGATCTTCAGCGAGCAGTTGAGCTACCTCGACCCGCTGCTCGATCCTGCGGTGGTGGGCACAACACCGCATTTCTCGATTCGCAGCACCAGCGTCACCACCCAGCACGCCGCCGCCCTGCAGGGGGCAGGGCTCGCCGTGCTTCCGTGCTTCATGGCCGAGACCGGAGACCGGCTCGAGAGCGTGCTAAACAAAGAAGTGGAGATCGTGCGCCAGTTCTGGATCACCTCACGCCAGGAGCAGCGCCGCCTGGCGCGGGTGAGGCTGCTGTGGGATTTCCTGCGTGAGGCGTTGGAGGCCAACCAGGCGCTGTTGATGGGTGAGGCGCGGGAGCTGGTGCTGCCCAGCGCCTGAGCTCCACTACCCAGCCGCAACGCCCAGCCGCGCTCACGTCACCGCCCCGCGCTGCTGAAAGCGCGGCGCGAGATACTCGCCTTCGGCAAGCACCTCACGCAGATGCCGCGCCGCCTGCCAGACGTCCTCATGGCTCAGGTAGAGCGGCGCGAAGCCGAAGCGCATCAGTCCCGGCTCGCGGTAGTCGCCGATCACGCCGCGCTCTATCAGCGCCTGGACGATGGCATAGCCAGGGTTCGGGGCGTTGGAAGAGCCATGGTTCGACACCACCAACCCTACCTGGCTGCCGCGCTGAGCCTCCGGCGGCGTGATGTCACTGATGCCATGCTCGTCCAGGCAGTCACTCAGCGACTCGCGAAACAGATCAATCAAGCGTTGGCTCTTGTGGCGTAGCGCAGCGAGATCCACCTCCTGCCACAGGGTCAGCGATGCTTCCAGCGCCGCGAAGGCGAGGGGCGAATGGGTACCGGTGCGGAATTGCGAGATGCCTGGCGCCGGCGCGTAGTCGGCTTCGAAAGCGAATGGTGCCGCGTGCCCCAGCCAGCCCGAAAGAGGCTGCCAGCCCCGGTTCTGACAGTCACGCCGCACGTAGAGAAAGGCCGGCGCGCCGGGGCCGCCATTGAGATATTTGTAGGTACAGCCCACCGCGTAGCGCACGCCGCAGGCGGCGAGGTTCACCGGCAGGGCACCGGCCGAGTGGGCCAGGTCCCAGACGACCTCGGCGCCGCTGGCATGGACCTGCCTGGTGATCGCCGCCATGTCGCGCAGGCGCCCGGTGCGATAGTGCACGTGGCTGAGCACCACCGCCGCCACCCGCTCGTCGAGATAGGCATCCAGCGGCTCGCCTTCCGGCACGACCCGATGCTCGAAGCCGCCGAAGCGACAGAAGCCCTGGGCGATGTAGCCGTCGGTGGGAAAGTTGCCCCCTTCACTGAGGATCACTGGCCGCGCCCGTCCCTGTCCCTCGGTGATATAGCCCAGCTGCTTGTAGAGGTTGTGGGTGATGGTGTCGCTCACCAGCACCTCGGCCGGCGCGGCGCCGAGCAGCGGCGCCAGCCGGTCGCCGAGCCGCTCGGGGCGTCGAACCAGCCCTGGTTCCAGCCCTGGATCAACGAGTCGCGCCACTGCGCCATCAGCGCTTCGACGGCCTCGGCAGCAGCCACGGGCTGGGCGCCCAGGGAGTTGCCGTCGAGATAGATCGCCCCCTCCGGCAGCGCGAAGCGTGACTTGAAAGTCGCCAGCGGGTCCTGGCGGTCCAGCTCACGGACATCATCGAGAGTCAGGGGCATGATCGGCTCCGGCAAGGGGAAACAAGGATCGGGAAGCGGCGATCAACCAGCTCACGCCGCTAGCCTTCCAGCTCGCGCAGAATGGCGCGCACCGGCGCGGCATCGGCCCCGGCCAGTTTCAGCGGCAGGGCGACCAGCTCGTAATGGCCCGGCGGTACCGCGTCCAGCACCAGCCCTTCGAGGATCGCCATGCCGTGGTGCCGCACCCGATGGTGCGCTAGCAGTGCACTGTCCACTTCGGGATCGAGCGAAGGCGCATCCACGCCGATCAGCCTGGCACCACGCTCGGCCAACAGGTCGATGCTCTCCGGCGCGAGAGTGGTGAAGTCGCTGCGCCACTCGTCGTGAGGGAAGCGCGCCCAGGTACGTAGCAGCACCCGTTCGACGCTTTTCGGCAACACGGGCAGCAGGTGCTCGGGACGTACCGTCGGTACCGCATGGCGCATGTCCAGCACCACGCAGGGGCCAATGTAGCGGGACAGGTCCACCTCATCGATCGGCTGGCCGTCGGCCGCGTAGTGGCTCGGCGCGTCGGCATGGCTGCCGGTGTGGGTGGAGAGCGTCAGGCGCGAGACGTTGACCGGACAGTGCTCACCGAGCACCCAGCTCGGCTCGCGGGCGAAGGCCGTATCGCCCGGCCACACCGGCATGCCGGGGCGCAGCGGCTGGGAGATGTCATGGAGCCGGCTCACGAGGCGCCCTCCTCGAGGGTGGTGCGCACCGACCACAGCTCGGGGAAGAACTGCAGGTCCAGCGCCTTGGCGAGATACGAGGCCCCGCCGGTGCCGCCGGTACCGGGTTTCTGGCCGATGATGCGCTCCACGGTCTTCAAGTGGCTGAAGCGCCACTGCTGGAAATGGTACTCGGTATCGACGAGTTTCTCGGCCAGCTCATAGAGTTCCCAGTGACGCCCGACATCGCGATAGATATCCGCCCAGGCCTGCTCCACCTCGGTGCTGGGCCGGTAGGGCTCCGACCAATCGCGTTCGATCACCGACTCGGGAAGGTCGAAGCCGCGCCGCGCCAGCAGCTGAAGGGTGATGTCGTAGAGGCTGGGCGCATGCAGCACTTCGCGGAGCCGCTGATAATGCGCCGGATGCCGACGGTGCACCTCGACCATCGCTGCATTCTTGTTGCCGAGCAGGAACTCCAGCTCGCGATACTGGAAGGACTGGAAGCCCGAGCTCTGGCCCAGGCTGTCGCGAAAGCGCGCGTAGTCGGCCGGCGTCATGGTCACCAGCACCTCCCAGGCGTTGATCATCTGCGCCTGGATCCGAGCCACCCGGGTGAGCATCTTGAACGCCGGGCGCAAGCGGTCGGCGGCGATGTTGGCGGCGGCGGCATGGGCCTCATGCAGGCACTGCTTGAGCCACAGCTCGGAGACCTGATGGATGACGATGAACAGCATCTCGTCATGCTCCGCGGTACCCGGCTGCTGGGCCGACAGCAGCGGCCCCAACTGCAGGTATTCGCCGTAGCTCATCGGCTGGTCCCAATGGACGCCCTCCTGCGAGAGGTCCAGCGCACCGCCGCGCGGCGCTTCGTTGCTCTTCCTCGTCATGGCCGCTCCCGTCCTGTCCGGCTGTCTATCGACAGTGTACGAAGGGAGTTCACCCCAAGGCCACCGACGCCTATCCGCGGGGTGCCCCCGTCGTCAACAGTAGCGCCACCGTGAGCAGCAACAGCCCCATCAGCACGCCCTCGGTGGCGATGCTGCGGCGCAGCCGGTGCTTGGCCCCCGGCACACCGCGCTCGATGGCCGGGACCAGGCGCCACTTGTTGAACGCGCCCAGCGCGAGCAGCAGGACCACCAGCCCTAGTTTCAGCATCAGTACCTGGCCATAGGCGGAGCCCAGCAGGGAGGCGGGACGCCCCTCCACCAGCCAGATCGCCAGGCCGCCCCCGGCGAGCAGCAGCAGGGGGATCAATACCAGCCCGAGGCGCCCGAAACGGCGCAGCAACCGCACCGGAGGCGTGCCGCGATGCTGCTCGCCGGCCAGGCGATACAGCGGCGACAGGGCGGCCAGCCAGAAAGCCGCGACGAGTAGATGAAGCATCAGCAGGCCGCCCAGGCGGAAGTCGCCGCGGGTATGCCCCACCTGGGCGAAGGCCAGCAGCGCCAGGGCCGCACCGACCAAGCCGACCCCTTGGCGCACAGCGAGCCATCGTCCTTCCCATAGGCTGAGTTGCAGCAGCAGGAACCCGGCTACAGCCAGAAAGAGGCGATGCCCTTGGGGCTTTCCGCTACGATTCGAAGCAGGATCGGGTCTCTCGCCGCGGCCAGGCTACCACCGCCCAGATAGGCGGCCTGCAGCGGCCAGAGCAGAAGCACCAGGCCGATGCCCGCCCAGGCAGCCACCAGGCTGACACGCCGCAGGGTCCGCTCCTCGAAGGACGGCAGACTGGGGAACGCCAGGCGGAACAGCAGGCCGCCCACGGTTAGCAGAGCGGCGCCATAGAACCCCGCCGATACGACGACGCGCCCGGCCGTCCAGACATCCAACCCGAGGAGGATTTGGCCAATCACTCCTGCACCGAGAAGCGGTAGTCTCCCGACATGGTATGGCCGTCCCCGGCAAGGCCGCGCCAGATCACCCGATACTCGCCCGGAGCCAAGACATTGGCCGGCCGCGCCTCATGGTGTTTTCCCATCTCACCGACGGGCGCATCGCTCAGCTCGACTCCCCCTTCTGGGCCGGAGACCTCGAACTGGGTGATCCGCAGCGGCGCATCGAAGCGGAGCTCGAAGCGCTCCGGCGATACCTCGACACTTTCGCCTTCCACCGGCACCTGATCGATCAGATGGGCATGGGCCCAGAGCGGCTGGCTCATCAGTCCTAGCCATGCCACGACGCCCCAACGCAAGGCGTGCTTGCCTCTTGCTGCCATTGTCTTCGTTCTCTCCCTGGAATAACCGCGATGCATGCCGGTGCAGCCCGGCGCCTCGGCCATCATGTCGCGATCCACGCTCGGAACCAAGTGACAGTGACAAGCTGCCGCGGCTCATCTCAGGTCCCGCAGAAAGTACGGAACACCCGCTCGGTGGGCTCGGCCGGTCGCGTGTACTCCTCGCGTCCGGGCTGGTCGTCGAAGGGATGGGTGATGACTTCGAGCAGCGTCTCGAAGGGGCCGTAGTCGTTCTCGTCCATGGCCGCGGTGAGCGCCTGCTGTACGCGGTGGTTGCGCGGGATGAAGGCCGGGTTGGCCAGGCGCATTCGCCGCGCCCGTTCGTCTTCGGTCCACAGATCCTGGGCCAGGCGTTGGCGCCAATCCTCTAGCCAGCCAGCGATCTCCTCCGGGCGTTCGAACAGCGCGATCAGCGAGGCTTCGGCCTCACGATTCTCGGCGGCGTCCGCCAGGCGGCGGAAGGTCAGGGTGAAGTCGGCACGCCCCCGGTGCATGATCGCCAGCAGCGCCTCGGCCAGCGCCTTGTCGCCGGGCTGTGCCCGCTCCAGGCCGAGCTTGGCCCGCATCACCGCGAGCCACTCCTCTTCGTAGCGCTCCGGAAAACGCTGCAGCAGCTCGGTGGCAAGCTCGATTGCCCGGTCGGTGTCGTCGTCGATCAGCGGCAGCAGGGTTTCGGCCAGCCGCGCCAGGTTCCACTGGGCAATCCACGGCTGGTTGGCGTAGGCGTAGCGACCGCCTTCATCGATGGAGCTGAACACCATCTGCGGGTCGTACTGCTCCATGAAGGCACAGGGACCGAAGTCGATGGTCTCGCCCGAGATCGAGGTATTGTCGGTATTCATCACGCCGTGAATGAAGCCGACACCCATCCACTTGGCGATCAGCGCCGCCTGGCGTGCCTGCACCGACTCCAGCAGCCCCAGGTAGCGCTCGCCACCCTTGCGTTTCGTGAGTTCCGGATAGTGCCGTTCGATGGCGTGATCGGCCAACTCGCGCACGCCGTCGATGTCGCCGCGGGCGGCGAAGTACTGGAAGGTACCGACGCGAATATGGCTGGCCGCCACCCGGGTGAGAATGGCGCCCGGTTCGGGAATGCCGCGCACCACGTGTTCGCCGGTGGTCACTGCGGCGAGCGCCCGGGTAGAGGGAATGCCCATGGCATGCATCGCCTCGCTGACCAGGTACTCGCGTAGCACCGGGCCCAGCGGCGCACGCCCGTCTCCGCCGCGGGAGAACGGCGTGCGCCCGGCGCCCTTGAGCTGAATGTCGCGCAGCCGACCGTCGCGGTCGGTCACCTCGCCCAGCAGTACCGCACGGCCGTCGCCCAGTCGCGGCACGAAGCCACCGAACTGGTGCCCGGCATAGGCCTGGGCCAGCGGCTCCGCGCCGCGCGGCACGACATTGCCGGAAAACCATACCGCCGCTTCTTCGGCGTCGAAGGCGGCCAGATCGAAACCAAGCGCTTCCGCCAACGGCCGGTTGAAGGCGATCAGCCGTGGTTCGCGCACGGGCACCGGCTCGAAGCGCTCGTAGAAGCGCTCCGGCAGGCGGGAATAGCGAAGGGTAAAAGCGGGAAACATGACGACTCCACTGACGTTCCTGCCGTCACTGTAGGTGGGCGAAGGGCGAAAATCGAGAGTCTTTGCATGCGCTTACAAGCGACTAGCCGGTTGCGGAAACCGGCCGTTCGAACTCACGGATGCTGGCCACGAAGTCGCTGAAGCGCTCGCCCTGGATCAGCACGTGATCGCGCAGGGCATGCTCCGCCGCGGCCGGGTCGCCCGCTTCGATGGCCGCCACCACGGCCCGATGCTCGCGCAGCGAACTGTGCATGCGCTGGCGAACCTGCAGCTGCAGGCGACGATAGGGCTTGAGCCGCTGCTTGAGCTGGCGCGCCTCGCCGAGCAAAAAGCCGTTGTGACTGGCCCGGTAGATGCAGTCGTGGAAGGCTTCGTTCTCGTAGTAGTACTCATCGGTGTCACCAGCCAGGGCAGCGGCTTCGCAGCGCTCCAGCGCCCCGCGCAGCTCGGCCAGCTCCTCCTCGCTGATGCGCCGCGCCGCCAGCCGCCCGCACATGCCTTCGAGTTCCGCCATGACCTCGAACATCTCGATCAGCTGATCGATGCCCACCCGCGCCACGAAGGTGCCTTTCTTCGACTTGACCGTGACCAACCCGCTGGCTACCAACTGCTGGATCGCCTCGCGCACCGGGGTACGCGACACATTGAACTCGCGACCCAGCGCTTCGGGGTCGAGCCGCTCGCCCGGCACCCGGCGGCCATTAATGATGTCGTTCTCCAGCGAATCCCGCAGGCGCTGTGCGTTGGAGCGCTTGATATCGGAGCGCTTGGTATCGGCCATGGGCACCTCCTCGACGCTTGGCTTTCAACTGTAATGGATTTGACATCGATATACATAGCGTCTATTGAAGTATACATCAGCTCGACTGATAAACATCAAAACAAGCATGATCCCACACAACAACAAATCATGGAGACGCCAAATGCAACGCCAAACCCTAACCGCCCTGGCCGTGGCTCTCGGTCTGTCCCTCGCCTTGAGCGCCACCGCATCCGCCAATACCGTGCTGCGCGCCTCGCATCAGTTCCCCGGTGGCCAGGGCGACGTGCGCGATGAAATGGTGCAGATGATGGCCCGCCAGGTGGCCGAATCCGACGTCGGGCTCGAGATCCAGGTATATCCCGGTCAATCGCTGTTCAAGGCCAACGAGCAGTGGGGCGCGCTGGTGCGCGGCCGCCTCGACATCACCGCCCTGCCGCTGGATTACGCCAGCGGTCGCCATCCGGAGTTCTCCGCCACCCTGATGCCGGGCCTGGTGCGCAATCACGAGCATGCCCAGCGGCTCAACCAGTCCGAGTACATGGACATGATCAAGCAGGTGATCCAGGACAACGGCGCGCGGGTGCTGGCCGATGCTTGGCTCTCCGGCGGCTTCGCCTCCAGCGAACAGTGCATCACCTCGCCCGATACCGTGCGCGGCCAGAACATCCGTGCCGCCGGCCCGGCTTTCGAGCAGATGCTGCAGGCCGCCGGGGCCTCCATCGCCTCGATGCCCTCCTCGGAGGTCTACACCGCCATGCAGACCGGGGTGCTGGATGCCGCCAACACCTCGTCGATGTCGTTCATCTCCTTCCGCCTCTATGAACAGGTGGAGTGCCTGACCGAACCGGGCGATTTCGCGCTGTGGTTCATGTATGAACCGATCCTGATCTCGGAGCAGGTCTGGCAGGGCCTCAACGAAGAGCAGCAGACCGCCCTGATGGAAGCCGGCAAGGCTGCCGAGGAGTTCTTCGCCGCCGAGGCCGCCGCCATCGATCAGGAAATGGTCCAGGTCTACGAGGAGAACGGCATCGAGGTGGTGCGCATGAGCGAGGAGGACTACAACGCCTGGCTCGAGATCGCCCGCGAGACCTCCTACAAGAACTTCGCCGAAAACGTGCCCAACGGCCAGGCCATCATCGACGCGGCCCTCGCGGTCGAGTGACGCCGAACCCTTCCCCGCGTGAGCCGGGCCACCCCAGCGGGTGGCCCCCATTTCGACCCCCGGGAGGACTGCATGGCCATGGCCCACTCTCATCCCCTGACTCAACGAGCCGGCCTCGTCGGCAGCTACATCCGCTTGATGAACCTCCTGTCCCGCGCCAGCGCCTACCTGGCAGCCGTGATGTTCGTCGCTGGCGTGGCGGTGATCTGCCAGATGGTCTTCATCCGTTACGTGCTCGGCATGAGCACCAGCTGGCAGACCGAGTTCACGGTCTTTTCGGTGACCGGCGCCATGTTGATGGGTAGCCCCTACGTACTGATGACCGGCGGCCACGTGGCGATCACGATCCTGCCCGACGCCTTGGGCGGAGTGGCACGCAAGATCATGCGCCTGGTCGCCGCCCTGTGCGGGCTCGCCTTCTGCGCGGCGCTGGCCTACGCCTCCTGGGTCTACGTGATCGAGGCGTACCAGTTCAACTGGCGCACCGGCACCGTATGGAACCCGCTGCTGTGGCCGGGACTGCTGCCGATGGCGCTGGGCACCAGCCTGCTCACGCTGCAGTACGTGGCCGAAATCCTGCGCGGGGAGGAGTGAGCATGGATCCGATCACCCTCGGTATCATCGTCGCCATTGCGCTCATCGTGCTGATGGCCATCGGCACGCCCATCGCCTTCGCCCTGGGCGGCGTCTCGCTGCTGGCCCTGATCTACGATCGCGGCCTGCCGGAACTCGTCTATTTCGGCGAAACCTTCTTCGACCGCATCGCCGAATTCGGCTTCGTCGCCATCCCCATGTTCATCCTGATGGGCGCCGCCGTGGCCTCCTCGCCCACCGGTCGCGATCTCTATCGCTCTCTGGACCTGTGGATGGGCCGGCTGCCGGGTGGGCTCGCCGTCTCCAACATCGGTGCCTGTACCGTGTTCTCGGCGCTCTCCGGCTCGTCGCCGGCCACCTGTGCGGCGATCGGCAAGATGGGCATTCCCGAGATGCGCACCCGCGGCTATCCCGACGGCGTGGCGGCGGGCTGCATCGCCGCCGGCGGTACGCTGGGTATCCTGATCCCACCCTCGGTGACCATGATCATTTACGGCATTTCCACCGAGACCTCTATCGGTCGCCTGTTCATTGCCGGCGTGATGCCCGGGCTGATGCTGGCCGGGCTGTTCATGGCCTGGACCATGATCGCCTGCCGCCTGGCCGGGGGTTACGCCAATCCCATGGCCCAGGCTGCCGCCCAGGTGAAGCAGAACGTCAAGGCCAACGTCGACGCCAACCTCAAGGCGCTGGTTCGCGTGCTGCCCTTCCTGGCGGTGATCGCGGGGATCCTGTTCGCCCTGTACGGCGGCGTGGCCACGCCCTCCGAGGCCGCCGGGGTCGGTGCCTTCCTGTGCGTGGCGCTGGCGGTATTGATCTATCGCATGTGGCAGGTGGGCCCGATCAAGCTGATCATGCGCGACTCGCTGCGCGAGAGCGTGATGATCATGCTGGTCATCGCCTGCGCCGAGGTGTTCGCCTATGCCCTCTCCTCGATGTTCATCACCCAGACCGTGGCCGCGGCCATCGCCGACATGGAGGTGAACCGCTGGGTGCTGATGGGTGTGATCAACCTGTTCCTGCTGGTCGCCGGGTTCTTCCTGCCGCCGGTGGCGGTGATCGTGATGACCGCGCCGATCCTGCTGCCGATCATCCTGGCCGCCGACTTCGACCCCTACTGGTTCGCGGTGATCCTGACCATCAACCTGGAGATCGGCCTGATCACTCCGCCGGTGGGTCTCAACCTGTTCATCATCAAGGGCATTGCACCGGACATTTCGCTGCGCAACATCCTCATGGGTAGCCTGCCCTATGCCCTGTGCATGGTGCTGGGCATCGTCCTGCTGTGTTTCTTCCCAGGCATCGCCCTGTGGCTGCCCAACCTGATCATGGGCTGACGGAGAGCCATCATGAACATGACCTTCCTGCAGGAGCTGTTCAACAGCATCACCCAGCGCGACGCCCTGCTGTGGCGGCGCCAGGGCGATACCGGCGCTCCCGACCACGACCAGATGCTCACCGCCTGCCGGGCGCTGCTGGAGAGCGACGGCGAGGCCTCGAGCATCAGCCTGGCCAGCCGCGCGCTCTCCATGTACAACCGCCTGACGGAGGAGGAGCGCACCCGCTTCTTCGAGGGGCTGGCCAGCGAGTTCGCCGCCGACCCGGCGCGCATCGACGAGGCCTACTCGGCCTACCGGGAGCGGCGCGACAACCGCAGCCTGCAGGCGCTTTTCGATGCTTGCGAGCCACGCCGCCAAGAGCTGTTCCGGCGTCTCAACCTGGCCAGCAACGGCACCTATGAGCTGGTACGCATGCGCGAAGGGCTGCTCGCGCGGTTGCGCGAACGGAGCGACGACGACAGGCAGGAATTCGAGGCCATCGATGCCGACTTCGCCCACCTGTTCGGCTCCTGGTTCAACCGCGGTTTCCTGGTGCTCAAGCGTATCGACTGGAACACCCCGGCCTCGATCCTGGAGAAGATCATTCGCTACGAGGCGGTGCACGAGATTCGCGATTGGGACGACCTGCGTCGGCGTCTCGACGCCCGCGACCGCCGCTGCTTCGCCTTCTTCCACCCCGCCATTGGCGACGAGCCGCTGATCTTCGTCGAGGTGGCGCTGTGCCGGGGCCTGCCCGACCGTATCCAGCCCATCCTCTCGGGGAGCGTGCCGGCGAGCGCGACATCGACGACCCCGAGGCTGCCGACAGCGCCGCCTTCTTCGGCATCAGCAACTGCCAGACCGGCCTGCGCGGCATCTCCTTCGGCAACTTCCTGATCAAGCAGGTGGTCCAGGAGCTGAAGCTGGAACTGCCCCAGCTCAAGCACTTCGTCACGCTCTCTCCGGTGCCGGGCTTCGCCGCCTGGCTGGCCGAGCGCCGTGACGACGACATCCTGCCCGACGAGCTGCGCCAGGTGCTGCATGAGCTCGATGCCCCCGAATGGCACCTCGACCCGGCCCACAGCGAGCGTCTCAAGGCAGTGGTCAAGCCGCTTGCCGCCCGCTACCTGGTCGAGGAGAAGAACGCTGGCGGCCTGCCGCTCAATCCGGTAGCCCGCTTCCATCTCGGCAACGGCGCCGAGCTGCATCGCATCAATTGGCTTGGCGACATCTCGCCCAAGGGCTTGAAGCAGGCCGCCGGGCTCATGGTCAACTATCTCTACGTGCTCGACGACATCGAGCGCAATCACGAGAACTACACCGCCAATGCCACTGTGGTCTGCTCCAGTGGGGTTCGCGACCTCAATCGCCGCGCCCGCAAGATGGCCAAAGGAGAGCCTGCCAAATGAGTCACAACCTCTTCGAAACCTTCGCCGCCCGCATGCGCGACCGTGGCGATGCCGATTTCATCACCACCCGCGAGGGCCGGCGCTACTCCTACCGCGATGCCCTGGACGCCAGCGCCCGCCTGGCCGGTGCGCTGAAAACGCTGGGTGTCGCTCCCGGCGACCGCGTCGCGGTGCAGGTCGACAAGAGTCCTGAGGCGATCCTGCTCTATCTCGCCTGCCTGCGCATGGGCGGCGTCTACCTGCCGCTCAACACCGGCTATACCTCTGACGAGATCCGTTATTTCCTCAACGACGCCGAACCGGCGCTGTTCGTGTGCCGCCCCGCCGCCCTCGAGGAGGCCCGCCGCGTGGCCGGCGAGACCGGCTGCCCGGCGGTGGAGACGCTGGGCACCGACGCCGACGGCAGCCTGCTGACGCTGGCCGAACAGGCCGAGCCCTACGCGAGCATCGAGCCGCGCGAGCACGACGACCTCGCCGCCATTCTCTACACCTCGGGCACCACCGGGCGCTCCAAGGGCGCCATGCTGACCCACCGCAACCTGGGCTCCAACGCCGCCACTCTCAAGGATGCCTGGCGCTTCTCCGCCGAAGACCGGCTGATCCATGCGCTGCCCATCTTTCATACCCACGGGTTGTTCGTCGGCTGCAACGTCACCCTGATGGCAGGTGCTAGCATGCTGTTCCTGCCCAAGTTCGATGCCGACGTGATCTTCGAGGAGATGCCGCGCGGCACGGTATTGATGGGGGTGCCCACCTTCTATACCCGCCTGGTGGCCGATGAGCGTCTCACGCCCGAGGCGACCGCCAGCATGCGCCTGTTCGTCTCCGGCTCCGCCCCGCTCACCGCCGAGACCCACCAGGCCTTCGAAGCGAAGACGGGGCACGCCATCCTCGAGCGCTACGGCATGACCGAGACCAACATGAACCTCTCCAACCCCTACGACGGCGAGCGCCGTGCCGGTACCGTGGGCATGCCGCTGCCGGGGGTGGAGTACCGCATCACCGACCGCGAGACCCACGCGCCGGTACCCCAAGGCGAGATCGGCATGCTCGAGATTCGCGGCCCCAACGTCTTCATCGGCTACTGGCGCATGCCCGAGAAGACCCGCGAGGAGCTGCTGGAGGATGGCTTCTTCGTCACCGGCGACCTGGCCATGACCGACGAGCAGGGCTACGTGCATATCGTCGGTCGCGACAAGGACCTGGTGATCTCGGGCGGCTACAACGTCTATCCCAAGGAGGTCGAGCAGGTCATCGACGAACTGGAGGGCGTGGTGGAATCGGCGGTGATCGGTGTGCCGCACCCCGACTTCGGCGAGGGCGTCACCGCCGTGGTGGTACCGGAGCCGGGGGCCAGGCTGGAGGAAAAGCAGGTGCTTGGCCATCTCGAAGGGCGGCTGGCGAAGTACAAGCAGCCCAAGCGGGTGTTCTTCGCCGAGACCCTGCCGCGCAACACCATGGGCAAGGTGCAGAAGAACGAGCTGCGCAAGCGCTATCAGGATATCTATCGCTGATCTTGCGTTCGCCACCCAGGCCAGCCCGGCCGGTTTGCACCGGCCGGGCTGCGCTCGTTCCCAACCCTGCTTCTTCTAGACCACCAGCGGCGTGACGAAGAAGGCGATCACGAAGGCCGTGACCAGGCGCATCGCGATGCCCAACACGGCGGCCCCCATCGCCTCGCGCTCGCTAAGGTCGGAGCTCTCCGCCCACACCACCGGCACCTGGCCGAACACGGCGGAGAGCGGCAGGCCCGAGGAGGCCAGCACGAAGGAGCCGACCACCAGCGAGGGATCGAGATCGGCGGCGATGCTCTGCAGTTGTCCCATGGCCAGGGTCGGGCTGACCAGCACCGACAGCACGCCGGTTTCGGGATGGATGTTGAACAACAGCATGACCTTGCCCAGCCCCGCCTCGATCGGCGCCCAGATGCCGACGTAGTCGAGCACGCCGATCACGGCGAAGACCAGCGCCACGGCGGGAATCAGGATCAACAGCAGCAGCTCCACGCCCTCCCGCGCAGCGCTGAACAGTGTGGGCATGAAGTCGCGCTCGGGGTAAAGGTGGGCAGATGGCCGATCTCGACCCGCTTGACGTCACGATAGAGCACCTTCGACAGGATCAATGGCGAAATCACCAGCGGCAGGAACACCGCCAGCAGCACCACGGCAAAAACGTTGACGCCGGCGAAGGTCAGCGCCATCAGGCCCAGCATGAAGGTGGAAAACGACTGCTGCGACTGCACCATGGTGGCCACGGCGAGCTTCTGTTCGTCCTTGGTGGCGCCCGCCTTCTTGAGGATCGGCCCGGAGATTTTACCCGCCGCGTTGATGTCGCCGAAGATGTTGTAGACGCTGGGAATGATCACTGCCGGATTGACGCCCAAAAGCTTCATGGCGGGCACGAAGATGCGTACCAGGGCATCGGTGAAGCCCAGCCGCTCCAGCAGCCGGCCGATGATCACGCTGACGATGATCGCCGTACCGACCACGCCGGTGAGGAAGACGTCGACCACCACGGGCCGCACGGAATCGAGAATCGAGTTGAACAGTCCCGAGAGACTGGTGGGAGAAAGCAGCAACATCAGCAGGCAGATGCACAGCAGTACGATGCCGACCACTTCGATGCGCTTCCAGGCGCGCTTGCTCGCGGGCAGCGCGGGCTTCGCTTCAGGGTAGTGACTGAGGTCTTCATGTCGGTGCCTCTATTGTTGTTGGTTGGGCCTTGTCATTGATCGGGCGCTTGTGGATAACCTGTGTTTAACGTGTCATAACCCTGTGTCCGCTTAGGTCTCGCTCAAGGCATGCTTGCCCAGTAGATGGCTCGCCGACATCTCGCGCGCATAGGCCTGCATGGCCGCGTTGCCGACCTTGTGCACCGGCGTGGAGGTGACCCGGTCGCGGAACAGCACCACTTCCACGCCTTCGAGCAGCTCGGCGAGGGCATGGGCCAGCGGCAGTCCGTTCTCCAGAATCTCCATCACGTGGCAATTGCCGACCAGGAAGTTGAGCCCCAGCTCACAGGCCGTCTCGATCAGTTCGTGGCCGGCATAGACGCGGCTGATCGAGGCCAGCACGGTATCCACATCGGGGTTCTCGGCCACGGCCTGGCGCAGGTTCTCCGGCGAGAAACCGGTATGCGGAAAGATGTGCAGCACGTTCTCGACCCGGCTGTCGCGCTCGCCGAGGTGGATGAAGCCTCGGGTCTCCACGCTGGTTTCGCGGATCTCCTCGATGCCGCGCACCAGGCGCTCCTCGGCCAGCAGGGCACGGTCCTGGTCCAGCGCCATGAAGCCGTCCAGGCGGTCGAGAATGTCGCCCAGGGTGGCGATCCCCGGCAGCGCCTGGCCCACGAACATGATATTGCCATGCACGCCGCCGTAGGCAATGCTGCCCTTCAGCACTTTGTGGCCGTGCAGGTAGGGAATGCCGGGGTGCAGGCCGTGAAAGGCCTCGTGGCACTCCAGCCCCGCCACGTCGTAGAGGTCGAGGTAGTTCTTCAGCGTCACCCCGCCGCAGCTGGCGGCATCGGCGATGGGGTGATGCGCCACGACGGCATCCACGCCGGTGGCGCCCGCCAGTTCGATCACCAGCTCGGTCATGGTCATGCACACGGCGATTTTCTTCACCTCCTTGTTTGGGTCGCCGTAGATCAGCCCCGGAATCTCCAACACCTCCTTGCCGTAGATGCCGGAGGATTTCAGGATCACGAAGGGGTGATCCCCCCGCTTCACCTCCTCCATGGACGACACCGTCCTGCCGCCCGTTATCACGCTCATCGCATTGACGATATCCGCTACCTTGGCCATCGGCTCTCTCCTCTTTCCGGTCGCCATCTCGACCACAAAAAAAACCGCCAGCACAGCAAGAGGCCTTTGCCTCCAACTGCGCTGACGGTCTCGAGCACTCGTCCTGTCAGGGCGAGTTCACATCACCAGTCAACGGTCTTTCCTGTACGACTTGCGGCCTATGCCCTGACGTCGGGGTCAGAGGTAGTCGCGCACGTCTCGTTGCAACAACACCACGGTAGCGGAAAGCTCGGCCTGCGCGTCGTAGTCCTTGAAGATGGAAACGATCTCGAAGCCGTACTTCTCTACCAGCAGCTGCTTGAATTCGTTCTTGAAACCCTTGATCAAGTAGTGGTCGGCCAGCTCGCTCACGTTGCTGTTCAGTGCATTCAGATAGGCCAGCGAGGGAACCCGCTTGTGTAGCGCGACGATCAGAATCTTGTCGCCCTGCACGTCGACCTTCTGGCGCACCACGCCGATACCGAAGATACGATGGTTGATCTCGTTGTAGTCCTTGATCAGCTCCTGCTTGAACTGCCCCAGGGAGTGGGTGCCCGGAGAATGACTGTCCAAGGCGCTCATGATCGACCTCGTATCGGCTCGGCCGGCTCTCGCCAGCTGGTATACCAACCTCGTACGTCACTGAGACTAGCCAAGCGGGAAAAACCTGTCAACCAGGAATAATCGATTATTTTCCTGACGCCTCGATACTGCGGTAACTCCCTATTCTTCGGTGAACTCTCAGCGTCACCGCCAGACCTTGCGGGTGCTGGAGAGGCCTGGCATGCCGAGAAATCCATCGAAACCCGGTATACCATAACGCCCTCCTGTTCACCCCTCCGTATTCCTCTCTTCACTGCTTCCACTCGCTCTCGCTGCGTTAGCGGCTCTGCACCACCTCGGGCGGCGCACTGCCATAGCGCAGTTGGTTGATGACGCCGCCGCACGCCAGCAAGCTACGCTGCCGCTCGGTCAGGCCATGATGCAGCTTCACCCGCCCCTTGCCGACGATCTCGGCGACGAGTTCGGTACCCGTAGCGAGCTGGGCATGCAGGTTCTCGATCACCACGGCGTCGCCGCGCTCGAGGCGGGCATGATCGGCCTCGTCGACGAAGCTCAGCGGCAGGGCGCCGAAGCAGACCAGGTTCTGCCAGTGAATCCTGGCGAAGCTCTTGGCCAGCACCACCTGCAACCCCAGATAGCGGGGCACCAGTGCGGCATTCTCGCGGCTCGACCCCTGGCCGTAGTTATGGCCGGCCACGATGGCATGACCGCCATGCCCACGACTCGCCTCGGCACGGCGCGCATAGTCGGGATCGAGCGCCTCGAAGGTGAAAGGCGCCGAGGCGTAGACGCTGCTCCAGTAGGGCATCACCCGCTGCCCGGCCGGCATGATGTCGTCGGTGGAGACGTTGTCGCCGGCGACCAATAGCACCGGCACTTCGATGCGCTCCGGCAGCGCTGCCAGCTCGGGCAGGGCCGGAGTGTTCTCGGTTTTCTGCAACGGCTTGAGGCGTGCCTCGGCCGGCGGCAGCGGCGGTGTGAACAGCTCACGGTTGACCACCATGCGCTCGGGCTCGTCGATACGCGGATAGGCCATGTCGAGGCTGCGCGGGTCGGTGATCGCCCCGGCCAGCGCCGAAGCGGCAGCGGTTTCGGGGCTGCACAGGAAGACGCTGTCCTCGCGGGTGCCGGAGCGACCGGGAAAGTTGCGCGGCACGGTGCGCAGGCTGTTGCGCCCCACCGCGGGGGCCTGGCCCATACCGATGCAGCCGTTGCAGCCGGTCTGGTGCAGGCGCCCACCGCAGGCGATGAGGTCGGCCAGATAGCCGTCGCGTACCAGGGTGGCCAGCACCTGGCGCGACGACGGGTTGATGTCCAGCGAGACGCCATCGGCGACCTGGCGCCCCCTGACGATGCTCGCCACCACGGCGAAGTCGCGATAGCCGGGGTTGCCGGAAGAGCCGACATAGGCCTGGTGCAGCGGCTCGCCGGCCACCTCGCGCACCGGCACTACCCTGTCCGGACTGGAGGGCAGCGCGATCATCGGCTCCAGCGCGGAAAGATCGAGCGTTTCCTCGAGGTCGTAGCGGCAGCCCGGCTCGGCGGCGAGGGGCCGCCAGTCCGCCTCGCGGCCGCGCGCGGCGAGGAAACGCCGCGTCTCGCCGTCGCTGGGAAAGACGGTGGCGGTGGCGCCCATCTCGGTGCCCATGTTGGCCAGCACGTGGCGGTCCATGGCCGAGAGGTTGGCGAGCCCCGGGCCGTGGTACTCGATGATGGTGTCCTTGCCACCGGCCACGCCGTGGCGGCGCAGCAGCTCGAGCACCGCGTCCTTGGCCGAGACCCAGTCGGGCAGGCTGCCCTCCAGGCGGATACCCCAGATCCGCGGCATGGTCAGGTAGAGCGGCTCGCCAGCCATGGCCATGGCGACCTCGATGCCACCGGCGCCGATGGCCAGCATGCCGAGCGAGCCGGCGGCGGTGGTGTGGCTGTCGCAGCCGACGATCGACTGCCCCGGCACGCCGAAGTGCTCCATGTGCACCGGATGGCTGATGCCGTTGCCGGGACCGGAGTACCACACCCCGAAGCGCTCGCAGGCGCTCTTGAGGAACAGGTAGGTCTCGGCGTTGAGGTTGTCGGCCTGGATCAGGCCATGGTCGATGTACTGCACGCTGGGCTCGGTCTTCACCCGGTCGAGGCCCATGGCCTCGAGTTCGAGCATGACCAGGGTGCCGAGCACGTCCTGCAGCAGCGCCTGGTCCATGCGCAGGGCGATCTCGCGGCCGGGACTCATCTCTCCGGCCACCAGGTGGTCGCGGATGAGCTGCTGGGCCAGGTTGAGCGGGCCGTCGGGAATGGGGGCTGTCATGTCGAGCGGTCCTGTTGCTGTTGTTGTCGAAAACGGTTGTTGTTGGAGGCGGTTGTCGTCGAATACGCGCCGATCGTCAGGTAGCGAGTCAGGCCCGGCTCAGGCGCCGCCTCGGCGGCTCAGGCATCTCTTCGCCCGGCGCCGGGCGAAGCTGGGCCGCCCGCGCGGCCAGGATGTGAGCACGCATCACCGAGGCGGCCCATTCGCCATCACCGGCGCCAAGGGCGCGGATCAGCTCGCGATGATGCTGCATGCTGCCGCGCAGCTCTACGCAGGTGTAGTGATGGAAGCTGCGGCGCGACACCGGCACCTGCACGATGGTTTCCAGCAGGCGTTGCAGCCGCGGGCTGTCGGCCGCCGCGACGAGCTCGGCGTGAAAGCGGTCGTTGAGTTCGGCGATCTCCTCGACAGCCGCCTCGTTGACCTGCTCACAGAGGGCGTCCATGCGCGCGGCCAGCGCCTCGAGCGTCTCCAGGCGCTCCGCTGTGATACGCGAGGCAGCACGCCTCACCACCTGCGGTTCGAGCAGCACCCGCAGCTCGAACACTTCCTCGACGTCGTGCTGGGTCCACGCCACGACCCGTGCTCCGTGGTGCGGAATGGCTTCCACCCAGCCATCCGACACCAGCCGGCGCAGGGCTTCGCGAATCGGCGTTCGGCTGAGTTCGAGCTCCTGGCCGATAGTGGCCTCACGTACGTAGCTTCCCGCCGGATACTGGCCGTTGAGGATGCGCTTCTTGATGATCTGGTAAACGCGATCGGCAGCGGTCATCGGGCTGCCCTCACTGGCGTTGCGGTCATCTCGGGTTCCTGGCGAAGGGCCGGGGTCGGAACGTTTCCCGACTAAGGTCGAAGGCATAATTGTGTACGATTATTTGCTTAAAGGGTCAATATAGGCCTACATTTCTCAGAAATCGAGCCACATTGCATACAATGTCAAGAAAGGGGCCCGCTCGGCCACGTCATGAAACTCGATACCACTTCCCTCAAGCTGTTCGTACGCGTCGCCGAAACGGGCACCATCACTGCAGCAGCCGAGGCCGAATACATCGCCACCTCAGCGGTCAGCAAGCGCTTGAGCGAGCTGGAGGCGTACTTCGGCACGCCACTTCTACGCCGCAACAATCGCGGGGTCGAACTGACCCCGGCGGGCAACGCCCTGCTCAATCTTTCGCGTGGCGTGCTGCACAACCTGGAAGATCTCGACCTGCAAATGCAGGAGTACACCAGCGGTGCGCGCGGCAACATCCGTGTCTATGCCAACATGTCGGCAATCACCCAGTACCTGCCAGGAGAGACTCAGCACTTCTTCGCCAAGTATCCCGATATCGGCGTGCACCTCGAAGAAAAGGTCAGCCCGGTCATCACCCGCGAAGTGATGGGCAACGGTGCCGATATCGGTATCTGTGCCAAGCTCCCCCACGGCTACGAGCTGGCCGAATTTCCCTACCATACGGACGACCTGGTACTGGTCACTCCGCTCGATCATCCGCTGGCCGACAGGGAGAGCATCGCGTTTCGTGAAAGCCTCGATCATGCCTATGTTGGCCTGCACACCTCCAGCGCTATCAACCTGGAGCTGCTCAAGGCGGCAAGCCTCGCCAACCGGCCGCTGAAGCTGCGCATCCAGGTCACCAGCTACGACGCGCTGTGCATGATGGTGCAGGCCGGGCTGGGCATCGGCGTGGTACCCAGGGGGGCCATCCGCCAGTACGTAGGCGGACTGAGGGTCAAGGTGCTGACGATTCGCGACGCCTGGGCGCGGCGCAAGCTATGCATTTACGTGAAGGACGTGGAACGGCTCTCGATGGCGGCCCGCCTGTTCGTCGATCACCTGGTGCAGTCGGCGGCCGATCAAGAGTCAATTCCGCTGCAAAGACCGGCTTGATTCACCGCTTTTCCTTCGCGGTTGCAGCAAAAAGTGCGTGCACTTCCAGCCTTCTCCGTTCGCGAAGGCAGGCTCATGAATCACCAATACACAAGGCCATGGTGAGCAGGTATCAATAGAGTATGGCGAGGTTGATTCGCCTTTTCGCGCCGCAATGGGGTGCCCCCAGGCAGCCCTCAACGGCCCGATTCAATCAGGAGAGGCTCCCATATTTTGCCTGACGAGAAATGGCCTCCCTAACCGCAAGAGGACATAACAATGACGCAATTCCGCTGGAAAACACGCCAGATCATACCCGCCTCCCTGCTGGTACTCGGCAGCCTGGCGGCCACTACTGCCCAGGCCAATACCGCGCTCAACCTCGGCGCCGTTCCCACCGGCACCGGCTGGTTCTTCGGCATCTCCGAGGGCGCACGGGTGATCAGCGCCAATACTCCGTACGAGATTACCGTGCGCGAGACCGGCGGCACCCGCGAGAACGCCATTCGTCTGACCCGCGGCGAACTCGACCTGGCTTTCACCGAGGCCCTGGTGGGTTATGAAATGTACAACGGCACCGGTCGCTTCGAGGACACCCCCAACCCGGATGCCCGGCTGATCTACTGGATCGCCCCGTCCACCATGCACTGGGCGGTGCGCCAGGACAGCGGCATCGAAACCTTCGAAGATCTCAATGGCGAGCGCTTCAACCCAAGCAGCATCGGCGGCGGCGGCGAGTACATCACCGAACTGGTGTTCGACATCCTCGGCGTGGAGCCCGACTTCCAGCGCATGCGCATCGACGATGCCGCCGAGGGCGTGGTCGACGGACGCCTGGTCGGCTTCAGCTATAACGGCGTACCGCCGATCCCGGCCTTCACCGAGGTGCACTCGTCACGCCCGCTGCGGCTGCTGTCGCTCTCCGAGGAGCAGGTCGATCAGGTCACCGCCGAGCTGCCCTTCCTGACCGGCACTGTGATCCCGGAAGGTACCTACCGCGACATGCCCGAGGCCACCTCGCTCGGCATCTTCATGGGCGTGGCCGCCAACGCCGACCTCGACGATGATGTGGTCTACGAAATCACCAAGGCGTACTGGGAGAACCAGGAACAGGTCGCGGCCTCGTTCAAACCCGCCGAGGGCGTGACGCCTCAGACTGTCATCGACAACGCCACCTTCCCGCTGCACGCCGGGGCGCTGCGCTACTATCAGGAGCTGGGACTCGACATCCCCGACGACGTCCTGCCGCCCGAAGCGCAATAAACCGCCCCCCTGCCCCGCGCCAGCCCGCGAGGCAAACCGTAACCACAGCATGACGTGCCGCCGCCTCCCTCCGGATGCGGCGGCACGGGAGTCATCCGATGGACACCCCTGAAAATCCGAAAGTGGTCGAAAAATATTCCGAGGATTCGGGAAAGCGGAAGCTCACGGGCTTCTGGTTCCTGGTAACGCGTCTTGCCGCGGTGTCCATGGCACTGTTCCATCTCTACACCGCCGTTACCGGCCCAGTGAACACGCAGAACGCCGTGCACTTGCTGTTCGCCATTCCGCTGATCTTCCTGGCATACAGCTGCCGGGCACGGGACGCCGACCGCGTGCCCTGGTTCGACATCGTGCCGGTCGCGCTGGGCGTGGCGATCAGCGCCTACTACATCCACCATTTCGACCGCATCATCTATCAATTGGGTTACCTGATGCCCACCACGCTGGACTTGGTCTTCGGGGTTTCGGCGATCCTGCTGCTGCTGGAGGCATGCCGCCGTGCCATCGGCCTGGCCTTTCCCATCCTGGTGCTGATCGCCCTGGCCTACGCCGCCTTCGGCCATTACCTGCCCGGGGTGTGGGGCCATGGCGGCTTCCGCTGGGACGATCTGGTGGCGACCTTCTACATGAGCCCCACCGGCGTTTACGGCAGCCTGATGCGCACCTCCTCCACGGTAATCGTGATGTTCATCATGTTCGGTGCGCTGCTGGTCACCACCGGTGGCGGCGACACTTTCATGCGTCTCTCCAACGCGGCCACCGGACGCATGGCGGGCGGCCCGGCCAAGGCCGCCACCCTGTGCAGCGCCATGTTCGGCAGCATCAGCGGCAGCACCGCGGCCAACGTGGCCACCACCGGGGTATTCACCATCCCGCTGATGAAGCGCAACGGCTACAGCCCGCGCTTCGCCGCCGCCACGGAAGCCTCCGCTTCCACCGGCGGCCAGATCCTGCCGCCGGTGATGGGCGCGGCCGCCTTCGTCATGGCCGACGTGATCTCGACCAGCTACCTGAACATCATCGGCGCCGCACTGATCCCGGCGCTGCTGTTCTACCTCGCCATCTGGATGAGCGTGCACTTCGAAGCCAAGCGCCTGGGGCTCAACCCGATCCCCAAGTCGGAACGCCCCACCCTGCGCCAGGGCCTCTACAACATCGAGACCCTGGCGATCCCCCTGGCGGTGCTGATCGCGCTGCTGGTGATGCGCTACACGCCCACCACCGCGGCGGTGGCGGCTTACTTCACGGCGCTGCTGCTCTATCTGTTCTCCTGGCGCAGCCCCGGCACCTTCGTCGAGCGCCTCAAGTCGCTGCCGGCGGCGCTGGAAACCGGCGCCATGACCGCCGCCATGATCGCGGTGATCATCGGTAGCGTGGCGATCATCGCCTCGGTCATCAGCCTCACCGGTCTGGGGCTCAAGGTCTCCTCGGTGATCCTCGTGGTCAGCGGCGGCGACGTGCTGATCACCCTGCTGCTGGCCATGGTGGTGGCAATCATCCTCGGCATGGGCCTGCCCACCGTGGCGGCCTACATGCTGGCCGCCTCGGTGGTCGCCGCCGCCTTCGTCGAGGCCGGGCTGCCGAGTCTCTCGGCCCACCTGTTCATCCTTTACTTCGCCATCCTCTCCGGCGTCACGCCGCCGGTGGCGCTGGCCGCCTACATCGGTGGCGCCATCGCTGGCTCGCACTGGTTCCGCACCGCGCTCACTGCCACCAAGATTTCGCTGGGCGGCTTCCTGATCCCCTACATGTTCATCTACCACCCGCCGCTGCTGGGCAACGGCACGGGGCTGGAAATCGCCCTGGCGGTGGGCAGCGGGGTGCTCGGCATCATCGCCCTGGCGGCTTCCACCATTGGCTACTTCCTGCGCCCCTGCTCCTGGCCCGAGCGCGGCCTGCTGTTGGCAGCAGCACTGATGTTGATCAGTGGCCAACTGATCACCGACGCAGTGGGCATCGCCCTGATCGGCGCCGTGTGGGCCTGGCAATATCGGCTGAATCGCAGCACATTAGGAGCCTCTTCATCCCCTTCGGCCAGCAAGGAGCCTGCCCAATGAAGATCGTGATTCCCGACGACTACCAGGACTGCGTGCGCCACCTCGACGCCTTCGCCAAGCTGGAGGGCAAGGAAGTCACCCTCTACAACGACAGCGTGAGCGACGAGGACGCCCTGGTGGAACGCTTCAGGGATGCCGATGCCCTGGTACTGATTCGCGAGCGCACGCCGATCACCGAGTCCCTGCTGGCCAAACTGCCCAATCTGAAGGCGATCAGCCAGACCGGCGGCGGCGCGGCACACGTCGACATGGCCGCCTGCCAGCGCCACGGCGTCACGGTCATGGCCGGCACCGGCTCGCCCCATGCCGCCGCCGAACTCACCTGGGGCCTGGTACTGGCGGCCATGCGCCACATTCCCGAGGAGTTCGAGAACCTCAAGGCCGGCCGCTGGCAGCGCACCCTGGGCACTGGCCTCAAGGGCCGCACCCTGGGGATCTTCGGCTACGGCAAGATCGGCCAGTTGATCGCCCGCTATGGCCAGGCGTTCGAAATGAACGTGCTGGCATGGGGCCGCGAGGGTACCCGCGCCCGCGCCGCCGAAGCCGGCCTCGAAGTGGCAGGCAGCCAGGCCGAACTGTTCGAGCGCAGCGACGTGCTGAGCCTGCACCTGCGATTGAACGCGGAAACCCAAGGCATCGTCACCGCCGAGGACCTTGCGCGCATGAAGCCCAGCGCCCTGCTGGTCAATACCAGCCGTGCGCCACTGATCGAGCCGGGCGCCTTGGAGGCTGCCCTGCGCGCCGGCCGCCCGGGTCGCGCCGCGGTGGACGTGTTCGAAGAGGAGCCGGTGACGAGCCATCCCCTGCTCGCGCTGCCCAACTTCCTCGCCACGCCGCACCTGGGCTACGTGGAGAAGGACAGCTACGAACTCTACTTCGGCGATGCCTTCGACAACCTGCTGGCCTTCGAGGCGGGCCGGCCGGTGAAGAACCTGGCCGAGTGAACGGGCCGCCCGCAAGGAGAGACACTCCCATGACCTCACGCCAAGACAGGCTCGACCCAAACGGGCTCGCCACCCGCCGCGAGGTGCTCGGCGATGCCTACGTCGACGCCGCCCTCGCCCAGGCCGACGACTTCGGCTGGCCGATGCAAGAGCTGGTCACCAGCAATTGCTGGAACGACATCTGGAACCGCCCAGGACTCGCCCGCCCCACCCGCAGCCTGATCAACATCGGCATGCTGGTAGCGCTCAACCGGCCCCACGAACTCAAGGTGCACCTGCGCGGCGCACTCAACAACGGCTGCAGCGAGGAGGAGATCCGCGAGGTGCTGCTGCAGTGCGTGCCCTATTGCGGCTTTCCTGCCGCCATCGATGGCCTGCGGGTGGCCCGCGAGGTGATCGCCGCCTACCGCGAAGAGCAGCAGGCCGGCAACTGAGCCACCGGCCACCACCATAACCACAACGACAAGCGAGGAGATTCGCCATGAGATTGCCCAGCCCACTCCAGCGCGCCCTGAAGCCGCTCGCCGCGGCAACTCTCGCCGCCGGCCTGGTCGCGCCAGCCGCCGCCCAGGAGGCGATCGGCATCGGCGTGGCACCGGCGGCTTCCGGCTGGTACTTCGGCTTCTCGGAGCTTTCGCGGCTGGTCAGCGCCGATTCGCCGCTCGAGGTCTCGGTGCGCGAGACCGGCGGCTCGCGGGAGAACGCCATCCGCCTCGGCCGCGGCGAGATCGACATGGGCCTGATCGACGCCCCGGGCGCCTACGAGGCCTATACCGGCACGGGGCGCTACGAGAACGACGCCATCGAGCAGATGCGCATGGTGCTGTGGGTAGCGCCTTCGACCATGCACTGGGCGGTACGCCAGGACAGCGGCATCGAGACTTTCGAGGATCTCGAGGGCGAGCGCTTCAACCCCAGCAGCATCGGCGGCGGCGGCGAATACATCACCGAACTGGTGTTCGATGCCCTGGGCATCTCACCGGACTTCCAGCGCATGAGCATGTCCGATGCCGCCGATGCCGTGGTCGATGGACGCATCGTCGGCTTCAGCTACAACGGCATCCCGCCGATCCCGGCCTTCACCGAGGTGCACTCCTCACGCCCGCTGCACGTGCTCTCGCTGACCGACGAACAGGTGGCCACCGCCACCGAGGCGCTGCCATTCCTCTCGGCCACCGAGATCCCCGAAGGCACCTACCGCGACATGCCGGCGGCCACCACGCTTGGCACCTACATCGGCATCGCCGCCACCAGCGACCTCTCGGAGGACGCCGCCTACGAATTCACCCGCGCCTACTGGGAGAACGTCGAGCAACTGGGCCAGACCTTCGCCCCGGCCCAGGGCATGAGTGCCGAAATCTCGGTGGAGAACACTGCCACGCCGCTGCATGCCGGCGCGCTGCGCTATTACCGCGAGATCGGTATCGAGGTACCGGAGGAACTGGTGCCGCCCGAAGCGCAGTAAGCACGCCATTCACAGCATCGGCCACCTTATGACGCCGCCGGTGAGCCCCATCGGCGGCGGAACGGCACTGAGAAATAGTACCGAGAAATAGTATTGAGAACCATTATCGAAGAATGCTAGCCTGCCGCCATCTCACGCGGAGCGACAAACCATGGCCAAGCAGAGCTACCAGGTCTTCGATATCACCCTTGCCCACCGGCATCAGGTCAGCGCCTCGCTGGTCAGGTTCACTTTCACCGGGCCCGAAGTCTCGCGCATGACCACCTTCGCGCCGGACCAGCGCATCAAGCTGTTCTTCCCCGAAGCCCAAGGCAGTCTCGACGCCCTGTTCGACTGCGTCGAGCGCGAGCCCGAAAACTGGTACGCCGCCTATCGCGCCCTGCCGGAAGCCCTGCGCCCGCCGATGCGCACCTATACCATTCGCGAGCTGCGCGCCGAACGCGGCGAAGTCGACGTCGAATTCGTGCTGCACGGCGACGCAGGCCCCGCCTCGCGCTGGGCCATGCGCGCCCAGCCGGACGAGCGCCTGGCCATGACCGCACCGGCCGTCGAGGTGGAAAACCTCGGCGTTGGCTACGAATGGAAGCCGCCGCGCGGCGTGAAGCGTATCCTCGTCGTGGCCGACGAAACGGCCCTGCCGGCGGCGGCCGGCATCCTGGAGGAACTCGCTGCGCGTGCCGATCGCCCACAGGTGGATGCACTGATCGAGGTCCCCCTGGGCGATGACGCCCGGCCACTAGCCGCCACCGCCGGGGTGCGCTGGCTGCCGCGCGATGCCACGCCCGGCTGCGCCCACGGCGAGCGGCTGCTGCGCGCGATTCGCGACGTCGACCTGCGCCGCGAGATCGCCCACCAGGGCGCCAGCCCCGAAGGCGGCGCCGAGACGCCAGCGGAGCCAGGCGACGACGAGCTGCTGTGGGAAGCGGCGGAAACCAACGATGGCGCTCCCTTCTATGCCTGGATCGCCGCCGAGACCAAGGTGGCGCTGGGTATCCGGCGCTACCTGGTCAACGAGTGCGGGCTGCCCAAGCACTGCGTCAGCAGCATGGGCTACTGGCGTGAGGGCAAGGTGCTGGGGTGAGCCCCAGCCAGGGCCTCCTCCTCGACCCGGGTAACTGCCGGCGGCAGGACAGCAGGGCTCCATAGCGGAGCTCCGCTGGTCGCACCGGCCAAGGTGAAGGTTCCCACCGCCTCGGCCAGACGCAGCGACTGCTCCTCGAGCCGCTCGGCGGCGGCGCTCGACTGTTCGACCAGGGCGGCGTTCTCCTGGGTCATGCGGTCCAGCTCGGCAACCGCCACATTGACCTGGCCGATACCGTCGCTCTGCTCGCCGGTGGCCGCCGTGATCTGCTGGAGCACGGTACTCACCCGGGAGACACTAGTGACGATCTCGCTCATGGTGGTGCCAGCCTGGCCGACCAGCTCGGTACCGTCACGCACCTTGGCCCCCGATGCCTCGATCAGCGCCTTTATCTCGCTCGCGGCCGCCGCCGAGCGGCTGGCGAGCTGGCGCACTTCGCCGGCGACCACCGCGAACCCGCGCCCCTGCTCGCCGGCACGGGCCGCCTCCACCGAGGCGTTCAAAGCCAGCAGGTTGGTCTGGAAGGCAATACCGTCGATCACCGTGACGATTTCGGCGATCTTGCGTGAGGCCTCGGAGATCTCGTCCATGGTCACCACCACCCGGGACACCACCTCGCCACCACGTGCAGCCACGTCGGAGGCTGTCTGCGACAGGTCATTGGCCTCGCGTGCGGATTCGGCGGTGTGTTCCACGGTGCTGGTGATTTCCTCCATCGAGGCCGAGGTTTGCTGCAAGCTGGCGGCGGCAGTATCGGTACGCCGCGACAGATCCTGTCCGCCGCTGGCGATCTCGCTGGCGGCGACACGCACCGCCTCGCTGCTTACGCGTACCTCGAGCAGCACGTCATGGATCTTGTCGGCGAAGGCATTGAACTGGATGGCCAGCTCGGCACTCTCGTCGCGCCCTTTGACCGGCAGGCGCTGGGTCAGGTCACCGTCGCCGGTGGCAATCTCGCGCATGCGCCCGGCCAACTCTCGCAGCGGCCTGGCGATGCCGCCTCCCACCAGCCAGATCGCGATCAGGCCGAGGCCGGCGACCAGCAGCCCCACCAGGCCCATGCCCAGCAAGTGCTCGCGGCGCTGATCGCCCAAGGTACGCTGCAAGGCCCCCAGCTCCGCCAACACCACCTCCCGCGGCAGGCGGGTGAGCAGCACCCAAGGAGCCTGGTCGTCGCTGACGCTGAAGGGCAGGTAGAGTTCGAGCATACCGTCGGCATCTTCTATCCGCTGCATCTCGCCGCTGCGCTGGGCTTCGAGAATGCGCTGCTGAACCGCATCGCCCAGCACCTGACCGGCCGCATCCCCCAAGGTACCGTCATCGGCGGTATAAGCCGCCACGCTGCCCAGCGAGGCAATCAGCGCCATCTCGCCGGCACCGTCATAGAGTTCCTGGTTGGCCCGGTTCAGGAACTCCTGGGTGAAATCCACCGACAGGTCGACGCCGGCGATACCGCGGAACTCACCCGCGACGAGAATGGGCACGTTGAAGGAGGTGACCATGCGCATGACGCCCGCATAGTCATAGGCTGCCGGATCGATGATGCAGGGAGCCAGGGTATCGCGCGGGCAGAGATAGTATTCGCCCCGGCGCATACCGTTGCCCAGTGGCGCCTCGCTCTCCATGTTCTCCTCGTTGAGAAGCCCCAGGCGCATGCTGCCGTCGGCCTCGCGCACCCACCAGGGCCGAAAGCGTCCGCTATCCTCCCCAAAGCCGGCCTCACGACCGGCATACCGGGCGTCGGGACCGAATGCGTCCGGCTCCCAAGCGACATAGGCATCCATCAATCCGGAGTTCTCGACCACCGTGTGGCGTACCAGGTTGGAAAGCTCCTCGCGACTCAGGCGCAACTGGGGGCGACCGTCGTCACCGGACATTCCCATGAGAGCATTGGCATGGGCCAACTGGCTGGCCAGGGTCAGGGCACGATCCAGTTCGTTGCGGATGCGCTCGGCTTCGGCGTCGGCGAGCGAGGAGAGCCGCTCATCGATGCCACTTTCGAGCAGTGACTGGGTATGTTCGGCCACCACGTCCTGGGTGCGCGAAGCAGACACCAGTGAATAGCCTACCAGGGCAGCCGTTACGGCCAAGAGACACGCACCGGCCAGGGTGACGACGAGCAGTTGAAGGGAGCGGAATCGTAAGTGCATGAGGGGGGCTCATTATAGTTATGAAAGTCAGTTCCAAGGCCGACCATAGTGCTTTCAAGAACGCAGCGAAGTAGCCAGACCGACCGGATATTTGGCGTTTGCGGCACAATTGGCGTTATGCATCCAACGAATGCTTCGTTCTCCTCGCTTGCGTCTCACTGTCGCCACGGTCACGCCGCTCCGTTCGTGCAGCCAAAAGCGGGACACTTACCCCCAAGCGCGCTAGCCTCAGGAAACCCTACGCAACGGATGTGAGGAAGCCCCCATGTCGCACACCATCACCTACTACTACAGCCTGGTATCGCCGTGGACCTACCTGGGCCACGCCCGGCTAGGCGAAATCGCTACCCACCACGGCGCCACCATCGACTACGTGCCGGTCACGGTAAGCGCGGTGTTCCCCCGGACCGGCGGGCTGCCGTTGCCCAAGCGTGCGCCGGAGCGCCAGGCCTATCGCCTGATCGAGCTCAAGCGCTGGCCGCAATTGCTGGGCATTCCGCTCAACGTGGAACCAAAGCACTTCCCCACCGACGATCGCCCGGCGGCACGCATGGCGCTGAGCGCCAAGGCCCAGGGGCACGGCATTGCGGGACTCTCGCTGGCCATCCTGCGGGCCTGCTGGGCCGAGGAACGCGATATTGCCGACCTCGCCACCCTGCGCGAGATCGCCGATGCCTGCGGCCTGGACGGCCAGGCGCTGCTGGACGAATCGGAAACCCAAGCGGGGCAGGAGCGGCTCGACGATGCCTGCGAGCAAGCCGTCGCCGCCGGCTGCTTCGGCGTGCCATGGTACGAGGTCGCTGGCGAACCGTTCTGGGGCCAGGACCGCCTGGAGCTGGTCGAGAAGAAGCTCGCCGGAGCGTTTTGATCCTCTGCTGCGAAGCGTCGGCGCTGAGGCGGTCACGACGACTTCATCGTTTGGCACAGCAGAAACGTGCAAACCACCGCACGGCCGGGCAAGCCCCATCCTGGGCGACGTCTCATCATCAATGCGACGAACCGGACTTTCCGGCTCGTTACCCCTGGAGCATGACAGGAGGTCGCCAACATGAGACTTCGCACACTTGCCCTGTTGCTTGCCCTGGCCAGCGTTCCCATCACGGCGCTAGCCGAACGTCCTGGCCCCGAGGATGGCCCGCTGATGACCCGCAGCGGCAGCATGGAAGCCCCGCTGGTCAAGCGTAGCTTCGATCAACTCGACACCGACGACGACGGCCGGCTGTCGCAGGCCGAAACCGTCGGTGCGGCGCTGACCGATTCGTTCTGGGAGCTCGACCACAATCGCGACGGCTTTCTCAGCCGTCAGGAGTACGACTATCACCCTAACTGATCGCGATATCCCTGCCCGTGTCGACGCGAGTGCCTAGGCACTCGCGTCTGTGCTTGGAGGAGATAATTCAGCTGTCCGGCAGGCCCGAATGGGAATTGGCGGGAGTTGGGCTAGCCTATACTTCTTAACGGCCCGTTCAACGGAACCAGACCCTCTGAGCGACAAGACTCCAGCTTCGCCCAGGATGTCCGAACTTTCGGGGGCGATGCCAATGACGCCGTTACCTGCCGGGACACCGCGAGTACCAAGCACCATCCATGAGATGCGGGAAAGGTTGATCCAACTGCTCGACGAAGCCACGGCGACTCTGGCCCGGGATCAGGAAGCGGCACGCAAAAGCCTGGCCGAGGCCCTGCTGCTGCTGGCACAGGCACCTTTGGCAACCGCACCGGAGCCGGCGCTGCATGGTGGGCTTGTCGGCTGGCAGATTCGGCGCGTGATCGCCTTCGTCGATACGCACCTAGATACGACGATCCACGTAAAGGAGATGGCAGCCGAAGCGCGCCTCAGCCTCAGTCACTTCTCGCACGCCTTCAAGCTGACCTTCGGCGAACCGCCGCTGGCCTACGTGACCCGCCGTCGCCTGGCCCTGGCCTGCGAGATGATGCTGGCCAGTACTGCACCGCTATCGCACATTGCGCACGAATGCGGCTTCTACGACCAATCGCACTTCACTCGCCACTTTCACCGCCGCTTGGGCATGACACCACAGCGTTGGCGTCGCCAGCATGCCGAAGAGCCCAACGACTGAGACAACGGAAGCACCTGCGTCTCGCAACCCTCACCTCACGACGGCCGCTCCAGTCCGAACAAGTCGCTGGTACGGGCGTAGTCGCTGCCCGCCATCCGCCCGATGGGCTTGAGTGCCTCGACGCTCACGTGACGGCCGTTCCAGATGGCATCGTCGATATGGATCGACACCACCTCCGCCAGCACCAGGCAGCCCGCCATGGGCTGGTCGCCGAAGCGCACGATCTCGCGCAGCCGACAGCCGAAGGCCACCGGGGCCGCCGCCACCCGCGGCACCGACAGCCCCGGCATGGCGACCTTCTCCAGGCCGGCCAGGGCGAACTCGTCCTCTCCCGCCGGCAGGCTGGCGCTGGTGGCGTTCATTTCATTGACCAGCGCCTCGCCGCTGATGTGCACCACGCACTCCGGCACCTGCTCCAGGTTGCGAATGGTGTCCTTGGGCTGACTTTCGCCATTGAGCAGCGGCGAGAAGCCCAGCACCGGCGGCGCCACGCTCACCACGTTGAAGAAGGAGAACGGCGCCAGGTTGGTGTTACCGTCGCGATCGTGGGTCGACACCCAGGCGATGGGGCGCGGGCAGATGGTGCCGCAGAACAGGCGATAGATGGCCCCGCTGCTCAGCGGTGACTCTTCCAGCAGATAGTCGCTCATGGCCAGCCCTTGTTGCATTCGGTAAGGCCTTCCATCCTACACCCGCCGAGGCATTGCTCAATGTGTCATCGCCATGCCCGCCGCCTGGGCCGGCGGCAACAGCGCCAGCGAAGCCTTCATTTCGCGCACCTCCTCGCCGGGCGGCCGGCCGAAGAAGCGCTTGAACTCGCGGCTGAACTGCGAAGGACTCTCGTAGCCCACCCGGGCAGCAGCGGCGGCGGCGGGCAGGCCATCCCGGATCATCAACAGCCGTGCCTGGTGCAGTCGCGTCGACTTGATGTACTGCAGGGGCGAGGTTTGCGTCACCGCCTTGAAGTGCACGTGAAAGGCCGCCGTGCTCATGCCGACCTCGCCGGCCAGGCGGCCCACCTCCAGGGGCTCGGCAAACTCCGCGTGGATGCGGTGCAGCGCCTTGGCGATCCTGCCGAACTGGCCCTGCTGGGCCAGCGCCGCGCGCACGCTGCCGCCCTGCTCGCCGACCAGCACGCGATAGCAGATCTCCCGCACGATATTGGGCGCCAGCACCTGCGCTTCCGTGGGCGAGGCCAGCGCCTCGAGCAGCCTGAGCGTGGCATCCGCCATGGACGCGCCGAGCGGCGTGGAGAGGATGCCCCGCGGCGGCGCCTCAGTGCGCGCATCCATCTGGTCCAGCAGGAAGACCAGCTCCGCCACCACGGCCATGTCGAGTCGAATCGACATGGCCAGCAGCGGCTCCTCGGGGCTGGCCTCGGTTTCCGAGGCAAAGGGAAGCGGTACCGACAGCACGAGATAGTGTAGGGCATCGTAGAGATAGACCTCACCGCCCAGGTAGCCTCGCTTGCGACCCTGGCACACGATCACGATGCTCGGCTCGTACAGCACCGGGGTGAGCTTCAGCGGACGATTGGAACGCAGGAAACGCACCCCATCCAGCTGTGACTCGGTATAGCCCTCGTGCGGCGCGAGCCGATACAGCAGCTCGATCATGCGCTGTTGGGGGGGAGGGGAAGACAGGCTGGCCACAGGGAAACTCCTCGTTTCCGGATCAATTTATCTTTATGCAATTCAAACGGCAAACTTTGCTCGATATCGCAGCCTCACAAATAGGATCAGGCAAGACTTCGATAGGATTGGCTCTGTCGGCCTTGCCACCGCCTCCGTAGTCTTGTCTCAACGACGCTCTGGCTCCTGGGCTCACCCACGGGTCGCTTTCCGAGCCCAGCGAGAGGGTCGTTTCAAGCCACCCCTACGGAGGTCACCCTGATGAGCAAAGTCATCCTTCTCACCGGCGCCAGCAGCGGTATTGGCGAGGCTACCGCCCGCCTGCTGGCAAGCCACGGCCATCGGCTGGTCATCGGCGCACGCCGCACCGACAGGCTGGAAGCGCTGGCCCAGGGCATTCGCAGCGAGGGCGGCAACGTGGAGTACCACGCGCTGGACGTCACCCTGCGCGAAGACGTGCAGGCCTTCGCCGATGCTGCACTGAAGCTTCATGGCCGCATCGACGTGATCGTCAACAATGCCGGCGTCATGCCGCTTTCGCCCCTGGCCTCGCTCAAGGTCGACGAATGGGACCGCATGATCGACGTCAACATCCGCGGCGTGCTGCATGGCATAGCCGCCGTACTGCCCACCATGCAGGCCCAGGGCAGCGGACAGGTAATCAACATCTCCTCCATCGGCGGGCTCTATGTGGTGCCCACCGCCGCCGTCTACTGCGCGACCAAGTATGCCGTGCGGGCGATTTCCGACGGGCTGCGCCAGGAGCACGACACGCTGCGCGTCACCTGCGTCTGCCCCGGCGTCGTCGAATCGGAGCTGGCCGACACCATCACCGATCCCGGCGCCGCCGAAGCAATGAAGAGTTACCGCCAGATCGCGCTCAAGCCCGACGCCATCGCCACGGCCATCGCCCATGTTATCGACCAGCCCGACGACGTGGACACCAGCGAAATCGTGGTCCGCCCCACCGCCAGCCCGGCATAAGCCCAGCCACCGCAATGAGCCGCACTCAGCAGTCATTCAATTGCCGAAGGAATAGCCAGATGAAATATCAGAAAACCGCACTGTTTCTTGCCCTCGTTCTAGCCTCGGGATTTGCCTTGGCCGAAAAGGGGCAGAAGAGCTGGTTCCGCTACCTCCCACTTCCTCGCATACCGGCCAGAACGGCTTCGATCGGCTGGACCTGGATGGGGATGGCTATATCTCACGTGAAGAGGCCCAGGCGGGTACGCTGCCGGAGATATTCCTGTTCATGGATCGCAGCCATGACGGCAGGATCTCCCGCCAGGAGTTCCACCACCGTCCGCGTTGATCGGTGGGCATAGCACAAAGCCAATGCAGGCAAGCAATAGCATTTTCAGCCTGCACATTGATAAGGGGGCCCCTAGGCCCCCTTCGTCGTTTCTGGCAGAAGGCTGGCTAATTTCAAGGCGAATTCTCTTCAGGTAGGGAGTGGACAGGTCGAGACGCCCCCTCCTCACCGGAAACGAGGCCCTGATTGAGCTGACCGAACGGCACATGCACCGACGGCAGAATATCGCTGGTGGCCGAGAGATGAGACGCCTGGTCGTCGAAGAAAATATGCGGCTTGATAATGCCGAGGACATGCTCCTTGGCGATGCCGCCGAGAAAATAGGCCTCGTTGACCGTCACGCCCCAGCTACGCATGGTGTGGATGACCCGCTCATGGGCCGGCGCGTTGCGGGCGGTGACGATGGAAACCCTGACCTTGGGTCGATATGCTCCCTGCGTTTCCTCTTCGCGCTGCTTCTCCAGCATCTGGATATGCGCCAGCTTGCGCAGGAAAACGGCCAGCAAACCCGCCTCCGCCGGCACCTGTGCATTGGCCCGCTCGTACTCGCGAAATGCCTCGATCCCCTGCTGCTGGTAGATGGTTTCGGACTCGTCGGTGACCAGCACGCCATCGAAGTCGAAGGCTATGCGCAGCTCCTCCTCGTCGGTCAGGTCGAGATCGCCCGATGACAGCACCTGCCCCGCCGGATGCCCGGCCAGGATCGCCTGGTCGACGTCCTGGCGATTGGCGGACAGAAAGAGGCTGATGTTCAACGCCGGAATGAAGCGATGGGGGTAACGCCCCTGCAGGAAGATGGCCCGTGTGATGCCCAGCTCATGGTGCTCGATCGACTTCATGACCCGCAGCCCGGTTTCCGGATCGTTGCGTGAAAGCAGCACCACCTCGATGGGCGGGTTGTCCGGGCTCAGCTCGTTCAACGACAGCAGACGCTTGATGAACGGGAAGGCAACGCCAGTGCTTAACGGCTTGTTCTCGTTGTCACGCTGATAGATGCGATAGGACGCCTCGCCCTGCTCGCGAAAGACCCGATCGGATTCCTCCAGATCGAACAAGGCGCTGGATGCCAGCCCGATTACCAAGCGTTCGCTGAGATCGTAGGCCATGGTCGTCCCTGATGAAGAAGTGCAACGCACGATCTCCAGACCATGCCTCAGAGTTTTCGGCCAGACAAGCGCCTATCCGTATAGGCGTCTCGGCTTGGAAGCGCATGACTGTAAAAGCGTAAACCTGTAAAACTGCAAAACTGTATTTAAGTTTGCAGCAAGGACCCGCCATGCCGTTCGCCGCCCCTCTGCAGAATGACCTCACCCCCGGCTTTATGGTCGTTCACGGCAATCGCCTGGAGGACCTGCGCGGCGTGGCGGTGGAGTGGATGAAGCGCCACCCGCTGGCACCGCTGGAGAACGAGACGATCCTGGTGCAGAGCAACGGCATCGGCCAGTGGATGAAGCTGGCGCTGGCCGCCGACGAGGCCGACGGCGGCAGCGGCATCGCCGCCGCGCTGGACGTCACGCTGCCGGCGCGCTTCCTGTGGCAGGCCTACCGCGCGGTGCTCAACCACGTGGAAGGCGACCCCAACGCGGTGCCGGCCACCTCGCCCTTCGACAAGTCGCGCCTGCTGTGGCGGCTGCTGCGCCTGCTGCCGGAGCTGATGCCGCGCGACGAGTTCGCTCCGCTGCGCCGCTTCCTCGAAGGCGACAGCGACCTGCGCAAGCATCACCAGCTCGCCGAGCGCCTGGCCGACCTGCTCGATCAGTACCAGGTGTACCGCGCCGACTGGCTCGAGGCCTGGTCCCGCGGCGAAGACGTGCTGATCTCCGCCCGCGGCGAGGCCCGCCCTATCGACGACACCCAGCGCTGGCAGCCCGCCCTGTGGCGTGCCGTGGTGAAAAGCGTTGCCGAGGACGTGGGCGACGACGGCGTGGCCTCCAGCCGCGCCATGGTGCACCAGCGCTTTCTCGCCGCCGCTCGCGAGCTTCACGGCAGCGAATGCCCCCCCGGCCTGCCGCGGCGGGTGATGGTGTTCGGCATCTCCTCGCTGCCCCAGCAGGCGCTGGAAGCGCTGGCCGCCATCGCCCGCTGCTGCCAGGTGGTGCTGTGCGTGCACAACCCCTGCCAGCACTACTGGGCCGACATCATCGAGCACAAGGACCTGCTCCGCGCCCAGCGCTACCGCCAGCGGCGCAAGGCCGGCATGCCCGAGCGGCTCGACGTACTCGGCGTTGGCGACGCCAGTGGTGACGGAGCCGAGAGCCTGCACCTGCACGCCCAGCCGCTGTTGGCCGCCTGGGGCAAGCAGGGCCGCGACTACCTGCGCCTGCTCGACGAGCACGACGACGCCCAGCAGTACGAGGCCTTGTTCCGGGCCGACTCGCTGCGCATCGACCTGTTCGAGCCCTTCGTGCGCGAGGGCGACGGCCGGCTGCTGCAGCAGTTGCAGGACGACATCCGCGAGCTGCGCCCGCTGCACGAGACCCACGAGACCTGGCCGGCGGTGGACCCGAGCCGCGACGACTCCATCGTCTTCCACGCCGCCCACAGCCCCCAGCGCGAGGTGGAGATCCTGCACGACCAGTTGCTCGCCGCCTTCAGCGCCGACCCGAAGCTCAAGCCCCGCGACGTGATCGTGATGGTGCCGGATATCGACCACTACGCTCCGCATGTTCAGGCGGTCTTCGGTCAATATGCGAGGGGCCAGATCGAGCGCGACGACCCGCGCTACATCCCCTTCACCCTCTCCGACCAGGGCAGCCGCCACCGCCTGCCGCTGCTGATCGCGCTGGAGAAACTGCTGCGCCTGCCGGAGCTGCGCCTCTCGGTGAGCGACCTGCTCGACCTGCTCGACGTGCCCGCCCTCCGCGCTCGCTTCGGCATCGACGAGCAGGACGTGCCCACCCTGCGCCGCTGGATCGAGGGCGCCGGCATCCGCTGGGGGCTCGACGCCGGCCAGCGCGGCAGCCTCGACCTGCCCGCCGGCATGGAGCAGAACACCTGGGCCTTCGGCCTGCGCCGGCTGCTGCTGGGCTACGCCGTGGGCGAAGCCGCCAGCGGCCCGTGGCAGGGCATCGAACCCTTCGACGACATCGGCGGGCTGGAAGCGGCGCTTGCCGGCCCGCTGGCCGCGCTGCTGGAAACCCTGGAACAGCAGTGGCGCCGCCTGCGCGAGCCCACCGACGTGGCCGGCTGGGTAGCGCGCCTGCGCACCCTGCTGGAAGCGAGCTTTCTGGCGGAAGCGCCGGAAGACAGCCTGATGCTGGCCCAGCTCGAACAGGCGCTGCAGAGCTGGCAGGAGAGCGCCGAGGAGGCGGGGCTGGCCCGTGAGCTGCCGCTTTCCGTGGTGCGCGAGCACTGGCTGTCCCAACTCGACGAGCCGAGCCTGTCGCAGCGCTTCCTGGCCGGCGCGGTGAACTTCGCCACCCTGATGCCGATGCGCGCCATCCCCTTCAAGCGGGTCTGCCTGCTGGGCATGAACGACGGCGACTACCCGCGCAGCCACCCGCCGATGGACTTCGACCTGATGAACGGCGACTACCGCCCCGGCGACCGCTCGCGCCGCGAGGACGACCGCTACCTGTTCCTGGAAGCACTGCTCTCCGCCCGGGAGCAGCTCTACGTCAGCTGGGTGGGCCGCAGCATCGTCGACAACAGCGAAAAGCCACCCTCGGTGCTGGTCGGCCAGCTGCGCGATCATCTACAGGCCGGCTGGCGCACAAGCGATGGCAGCGACCTGCTCGACGCCCTCACCACCGAGCACCCGCTGCAGCCGTTCAGCCGCACCTACTTCCCCACCGCGGCGCAGCAGGCCGAACGCAGCGTTGCCGCCAGGCGGCTGTTCACCTTCGCCCACGAATGGCGCGAGGTGCATGGTGAAGCGGCTCCGGCAGCGGCACCCCTCGAGCTGACGCCATACGCGCAGGACGCCCCGCTGACTCTCACGCAGCTAGGGAGCTTTTTGAGAGACCCGGCCCGCGCCTTCTTCACCACTCGCCTCAAGGTCTTCCTGGAACGCGAGGACATCGTCAGCCTCGACCACGAGCCCTTCGACCTGGACGGTCTCGCCAACTGGCAGCTACAGGACCTGCTGATCCGCGAGCAGCGCCGCGCCGTGGATGAAGGCCGCGAGCGCCTGCCCGTGCTGCTCGACACCCTCGACCGTTTGCAGGGCCAAGGCGTGCTGGCCATGGGCGCCTTCGGCGAGCGCATGCGCGAACAGCTCAGCGAACCGATGGACGCGCTGTTCGAAGCCTACGAGGAAGCGCTGGAAGCCTGGCCCCACGACATCGAGGAGCCCGAGCCGGTGCAGCTCGACGTGCCCGGCGCCCCGCCCCTCGAGGATTGGCTCGATGAGCTGCGCGAGAGCGCCACCGGCGAGCGCTGCCGCCTGGTGCTCGCCAGCAGCAGCCTGGTCAAGAAGGGCAAGTACCGCTGGTCGCACATTCTGCGCCACTGGGTTGCGCACCTGGCCGGGCATTTGAACGACAGGCCCATGACCAGCCTGCTGCTCTCCAAGGCCGGCCACGTCACCCTGCCGCCCCTCGATCCGGAAGCGGCACGCCAGCAGCTGCGCGAGATCGTCCGCACCTGGCAGGCCGGCATGCAGATGCCGTTGCCGCTGGCCTGCGACACCGCCTTCGTGTGGCTGAGCAAGCTGGGAACACCGGAGAGCGAGCGCGACAGCGACGCCTGGCGCGCCGCCGCCAGCGCCTACAACGGCGACGACTTCAATGCCGGCGAGGCGGGCCGCAATGCCTACCTCGCCCACCGCTGGCCGAGTTTCACCGCGCTCTATGAAGCCCGCCAGGACAGGCTCGGCTTCGCCGAACTCACTGAGCGGCTGCTCGCCCCGGTGCATCTGGCCGTGAAAGGCGACAAGAAAGAAGAAGGGAAGAGCAAAGAGGGAAGAGGGAAGACAGCGGGAGGCAAGAAATGAGCGACGTGACGCAGCTAAATCCGCTCGATTTTCCCTTACATGGGAGCAGGTTGATAGAGGCGAGCGCCGGTACGGGCAAGACCTTCACCATCGCCCTGCTCTACGTGCGCCTGGTGCTCGGCGCCCGCTCGGCCGACGACGATACCGCCTTCGAGCGCCCGCTCACGCCGCCCGAGATCCTCGTCGTCACCTTCACCAACGCCGCCACCCAGGAGCTGCGCGAGCGTATCCGTGCGCGGCTGGTCGAGGCGGCCAATGTTTTTCTGCAACCGGTGGAAGGCGCCGAGGGCGACGGTCTTCTTCTTCAATTACGCGACCAGTATGACCCCGCCACCTGGCCCGCCTGCGCCCGGCGCCTGCAGCTCGCCGCCGAATGGATGGACGAAGCCGCCGTCTCCACCATCCACAGTTGGTGCTATCGCATGCTGCGCGAGCACGCCTTCGACAGCGGCAGTCTGTTCTCGCTCGACCTGGAAAACGACCAGACCGAGATGGAACTCGAGGTGGTGCGCGACTACTGGCGCAGCTTCTACTACCCGCTCAACCTCGACGAGCTGGCCACCGTGGTGCGCCACTGGAGCACGCCCGAGCAGCTCCACGCCGCCGTGCGCGGTCTGATGCCCGAAGCCGAAGCGCTGAACAAGAATGCCCCGCCCCGGCCGAGACCATCGCCAACGCCAGCCGCGAGACCGCCGAGCGCCTGGCCCAGCTCAAGGCCCCCTGGCCCCAGTGGGTGGACGAGTGCGAAGCGCTGTTCGAGGAGGCCGCCCAGCAGAAGGCCTTCAAGGGCCAGAGCTTCAACGCCAAGAGCCGCGCCAACTGGCTCGGCGCCCTGCGTGAATGGTGCCAAGGGGAGGCCACCTGGCCCGGCCTGACCGATGCCGCCTGGAAGCGCCTCACGCCCCAGGGTATGGCCGATATCTGGCTCAAGGGCGAGCCGCCGGATCACCCGGCGCTGGCTGCGCTGGAAAAGCTCCAGGACGAACTCAACGCCCTGCCCGATCCCTACGCCGACCTGCTCACCCACGCCGTGCACTGGTGCCGGGCGCGACTCGACCGCGAGCAGGAACGCCGCGCCGAGATGGGCCCCAACGAGCTGCTCACCCATCTCGACCGGGCGCTCACCGGCCCCAACTGCGAAGCGCTGGGCGCGCAGATACGCCGGCAGTTCCCGGTCGCCCTGGTCGACGAGTTCCAGGACACCGACCCGGTGCAGTACCGCATCTTCGACTGCGTCTACCGCATCCATGAGAACCGCCCAGAGTGCGGAGTCTTCCTGATCGGCGACCCCAAGCAGGCGATCTACGCCTTCCGCGGCGCCGACATCCACACCTACCTGCGCGCCCGCCGCGACACCCAAGGCCGCCACGTCACCCTGGGCACCAACTTCCGCTCCAGCCGCGAGATGGTCGAGGCGGTGAACCGCTGCTTCGCATTCGCCGAAGCGCACCCGCCCGGCGCCTTCCTGTTCAACTCGCCCGAGGGGAACCCCGTTCCCTTCCTGCCCGTGGGAGCGAAAGGTCGCAAAGACTCACTCACCCGCCAGGGCCAGCCCCTGCCGGCGATGACCCTGTGGCAGCTTGAGTGCGACGAACCGCTCTCCAAGACCGCCTACCAGCAGGAGATGGCCGAGCGCTGCGCCTCCACCATGGTGGAGCTGCTCAACGAGGGGCTAAGTGGCCGCACCGGCTTCCTCAACGAGCAGGGCGAATTGCAGCCACTCAAGCCTTCCGATATGGCGGTGCTGGTCAACGGCCTGGGCGAGGCGCGCTCTATCCGTCAGGCGCTGGCCCGGCGCGGGGTGAAGAGCGTCTACCTCTCGGACAAGGACAAGGTGTTCGCCTCGCCCGTCGCCCCCAGCTCGACGCCTGGCTGCGCGCCTGCGCCGAGCCCGGCGCTTCTTCAGGACAGGGGGACCGACTGCTGCGCACCGCCCTGGCCACCCCGGTGCTGGGGCTCGAAAACGCCACGCTGGATAAGTTGAACGAAGACGAGCTGGCCTGGGAAGGCCGCGTGCTGCAGTTCCGCGACTACCATCGGCTGTGGCAGCGCCAGGGCGTGCTGCCACTGGTGCGCAAGATCATCCACGACTTCGACGTGGCGCAGCGGCTGCTCTCCAGCGGCCCCGCCAGCGAGGGTGAGCGCTTCCTAACGGATCTACTGCACCTGGGTGAACTCTTGCAGCACGCCAGCCAGGAGCTCGACGGCGAACACGCGCTGATCCGCTTTCTCGCCGAAGCCATCGCCAACCCCGAAGGCCACGGCGATACCCACAAGCTGCGCCTGGAGAGCGACGCCGACCTGGTGCAGGTCATCACCATTCACAAGTCCAAGGGGCTGGAGTACCCGCTGGTGTTCCTGCCCTTCATCTGCAACCACCGCCCGACCAGGAAGGACGACTCGCCGCTGCGCTGGCACGACGCCGAGGGCCGCCTGCGCATCAGCCTGGAAGCCGACGAGGAGACCCTGGCCACCGTCGACCGCGAACGACTGGGTGAGGACCTGCGCAAGCTCTACGTGGCGCTGACCCGCGCGCGCCACGCCACCTGGCTTGGCATGGCCCCGCTCAAGGGCGGCGAAGGCAGCGCCATCGGCCAGCTGCTGGCCAACGGCGAACCGCTGAGCCCGGCAGGATTCCCCAGCGCACTCACCCGGCTCAAGGGCGACTGCGCCGCCATCGAGATCGCCCCGGCGCCGCCGGCCCATGCGCAGATCGTCCGCCAGACCGAGCGCGACGATGCCCTTGGCGAAGCACGTTCCCCCACGCGCCCCGCCCGGGAACACTGGTGGATTGCCAGCTATTCGGCGCTGCGCCTCTCCGGCGAGATCGTCAGCGTCGAATCGGCCAGCGCCCCAGTAAGGACTGACTTACCGCCAAGCCCCCATGACAGCGAAGCGCAGCGGAGCGACAGCCTGCCCGAACCCGCCACCGCCATGGAAGCCACCGCGTTGGAGGTATTGGAAGAGCCCCGCGACAGCGGCCAGAGCGAACCGTTGCCTTCCTTGCATCGGTTCCCCCGGGGTCCAGGGCCTGGCACCTTCCTCCACGGGATTTTGGAGTGGGCTGGGGAACTGGGCTTCACCCGCGTGGCCCGCGACCCCGCCCTGCGCGAGGAGACCCTGGCCCGGCGCTGCCAGGTGCGCGGCTGGCAGCCGTGGCTGAACACCCTGCACGCCTGGTTCGGCACCCTGCTCGCCGCCCCGCTGCCGCTGCCCAACGGCGCGGGCAGCCTCAGGCTCGAAGCGCTCAGCCGCTACCAGGTCGAGATGGAGTTCTGGTTCGCCTCGCGCCAGGTCGACACCCGTCGGCTGGACGCCCTCGTAAGTGCTTACACACTGGCAAGCCCGGATAACAGCTCGGATGCCGGCCTGCCCCGCCCCGCGCTGGATGCCGACACCCTCAACGGCATGCTCAAGGGCTTCATCGACTTGGTGTTCGAGCATGAGGGGCGCTACTACGTGGCCGACTGGAAATCGAACCACCTGGGGCCGGACGACAGCGCCTACAGCCAGGAGGCCATGCGCCAGGCGGTGGCCGCCAAGCGCTACGACCTGCAGTACGCGCTCTACCTGCTGGCCCTGCATCGTCTGCTCAAGGCGCGCCTGCCGGGCTACGATTACGACCGCCATATCGGCGGCTCGCTCACCGTCTTTCTCCGGGGCGCCAACGCCGAGAGCCGAGGCGTATACGCCGAGCGCCCCCCGCGGGAGTTGATCGAAGCGCTGGACGCGCTGTTCCAGGGCGACACCCGAGCGGCAGGCACCCGCACCACCACGGAGGCGCCGGCATGAGCAAGCGCATCAAGCACCACGACGACGCCACCCCGGACCTGTTCGCCGATCTCGGAGAGGAACCAGCAGGCAGCTGCCAGGCAGCCGACGAGGGCGCCGAACCTGAACCGCCCCAAGCCGAGCCGGAACCGAACCAAGCCGCGCCGGGCAGCGCACAAGCCGCGCTTCACGACACCCAGGCACTGTTCGCCCTGCTCGACCGCTGGGTGGAGCGCGGCTGGCTGCGCGCGCTGGATCGGGCACTGGCGAGCTTCTTCCAGCGCGAGGTGAACGACGCCCCGCCCCTGCTGCTACTCGCCGCGGCGCTGGCCAGCCATCAGCTTGGCCGCGGCCACGTGTGCCTCGACCTCGCCCAGACCCTCGCCGCTCCCGACCTGGCGCTCTCGCTGCCGCCGGAAGGCGACGACCTTAGCGACCCGCCGCCGCTGCCAAGCGACCTATTGGCCGAACTGGATCTCGCCACCTGGCGCGACGCCCTGCACCACACCGCCCTGGTGGCGGACGGCAACGAACCACCGGGAAACACCCCGCTGGTGCGCAGCGAACGCGACGGCAACGTGCGGCTCTACCTGCGCCGCTACTGGCAGTACGAGCAGGACATTCGCGGCCTGATCGGCAGCCGGCTTACAGCCGCCACCGAGGCAGAAGCCGATACCGTCACCCTGGCCCGGGCACTGGCCGCGCTCTTTACCCCAGGGCATGAACTCGACTGGCAGCAGGCCGCCTGTGCGCTGGCCAGCCGCTCGCGCTTCGCCGTGATCACCGGTGGCCCCGGCACCGGCAAGACCACCACCGTGGTCAAGTTGCTCGCCCTGCTCCAGGCGCTGGCCCTGGGGGAGCCGGTACAGGCGGGCTCAAGCGCCCCGCGCCCGCTGCGCATTCGCCTGGCCGCCCCCACCGGCAAGGCTGCCGCCCGGCTCAACGAATCCATCGCCAAGCAGGTGCAGGGGCTTTCGCTGGTGGAACTGGCCGCCGCCGTGGGCCAACAGGGTGTGGATATCTCAACCCTGCGCGACAGCATTCCCACCGAAGTCACTACGCTGCATAGATTGCTGGGCTCACGGCCGGATACCCGCCACTTCCGTCACCACGCCGGCAACCCGCTGGCGCTGGACGCCCTGGTGATCGACGAAGCCTCGATGGTGGATATCGAGATGATGGCTGCCGTGCTCACCGCCCTGCCGCCCAAGGCGCGACTGATTCTGCTCGGCGACAAGGACCAGCTCGCCTCGGTGGAGGCCGGCGCCGTGCTCGGCGACCTGTGCCAACGCGCCGAAGGCGGCCACTACACCCCGGCCACCTGCGACTGGCTGCAACGGGTGACCGGCACGCCGATTCCCGAGCAATACCGGGACGAAACCGGCCAGCCGCTGGACCAGGCCATCGCCATGCTGCGGGTGAGCCACCGCTTCGATGCCAAAAGCGGCATCGGCCAGCTCGCCGAAGCGGTCAACCGCCCGCTCGCACCCGAGCATGGGCAAAAAGAGAAAAAACGCGCGGTACGCGAAATCTTCGGCACTGATGAAAAGTCACGCTACGCCGACATCGCCCGGCTCGCCCTGGCGGACGCCGACGACTCGGCGCTGGATCGCCTGGTGGTGAATGGCAACCCGGCTGGTTTCATCAACAGCGGCGAAGGCCGCCATGACCGACGCGGCGAGCCCATCGCCCCGCCCCGCGGCTACGCTCACTACCTGGAAGTGAGGCAGGCCGCGCGGCCCGCCCAGCCGTTCTTTGGCGAAGGCGATGCACGCCAGCCCTACGACGACTGGGCCCGCCAGGTACTCGCCGCCCACGGCCATTTCCAGTTGCTGTGCGCACTGAGAAAAGGCCCCTGGGGCATCGAAGGGCTGAACCCGCGCATCGGCCGCGCACTGCGCCGCGCCGGCTGGCTCAAGGCCAGCGACCTGGAGCTGGAACAGGGCTGGTTCGAAGGCCGCCCGGTGCTCGTTACCCGCAACGACTACGGCTTGGGGCTGATGAACGGCGATATCGGCATCACCCTCGCCGTGCCCGAAGCTCGCAGCGCAAGCGAAACGCCCGGCCGCACCCTGCTGCGCGTCGCCTTCCCGGCCAGCGACGGCAGCGGCGACATCAAATGGGTGCTGCCCAGCCGCCTGCAAGCGGTGGAAACCGTATTCGCCATGACGGTACACAAATCCCAGGGCTCGGAATTCACCCACACCGCCCTGCTGCTCCCCGACGCCCCCAATCCCATCCTCACCCGGGAGCTGGTCTATACCGGCATCACCCGGGCGCGGGACTGGCTGACGCTGGTGGAGACGGGCCGCGGCATGCTGGATGAGGCGGTGACGAGGGAGGTGGTCAGGGTGAGTGGGTTGGGGAAGTTGTAATAAAGCCCAAGGGGTGCCCTGGAAATCGACATGTATAGTTATCAAAGCAAGGGAGTTGCGAATGAAGCACTACAGAAAAATCGAACATGTGAGACGCCACGGCCTCTCCCTGCTGGCTCGGCTCGGCCGCTACGAGTTGGCAGTGCTGCTGTGTGTCTCGGTCCTTTCCGGCGGGGTCTGGGGGTTCATCGAACTGGCCGATGCTGTCATCGAGGGAGAGACCCAGAGCATCGACGAAACCCTGCTGCTCTCCCTGCGCAATCCTGCCGATCACACCGATCCGCTCGGCCCGGGCTGGGTCGAGGAAATGGGGCGGGACTTTACCGCGCTCGGCGGTGTCGGCGTGCTGGTCGTGATCACCCTGGGCGCCCTGGGCTACCTGCTACTCGCCCGGCACTATCGCGCGGCGCTCTTTGCCTCGGTCGTGGTGCCAGGCGGCATGCTGCTCAGCACGTTGATGAAGATGGGCTTCGATCGTCCTCGGCCCGACCTCGTGCCGCATGAAGCCATGGTCTACACCGCGAGCTTCCCCAGCGGTCACTCGATGATGTCTGCCGTCACCTACCTCACCCTGGCCGCCCTGCTCATTCGAGTACAGCCGGCGCTGAGGCTGAAGGCCTACCTGCTGATACTGGCGATACTGCTCACCCTGCTGGTGGGCATCAGCCGTGTCTACCTCGGCGTGCATTGGCCGACGGATGTACTTGCCGGCTGGACCGCCGGAGCGGCCTGGGCCGCGCTGTGCTGGCTGGTGATGCGCTGGTTGCAGCGGCGCGGGCAGGTAGAGACAGAAGAGAGCAGCTCGGGTACTGAGTAGGTGATCAAGCGATGGGAGCCGCAGAATCCTAACGCTCAAGCTCAGCTGGGAAACCGCGCAGAGGTTTGGCGGTCGGCTGAAGCGCCTTGTTGGGCGTCATTCGCCATCCTCCGGCACTGGAGCCAGCATGTTTGCATCCCGTGCAAGCACCCATTTGCCGTTCTCTTTTTTGAGGATGGATAGCGTATGGCCCGCACGAGTGACTGTTTTACCGCCAGGCGGCGTAACCACAACGGTGAGCTTAGTCCACATATAAGCCCATTCTCCCAGGATCTTGATCTCCTGAACTTCGCTCGTGCCATCAAACTGCGGCGCATTTTCACCCGATTGGGCATTGGCCGCGGCTACGAAATCGCTCTTTCTCATTACCGGCTGGCCAGTGACCAGAAAGATGGCATCCTCGGACATGAGTGACAAGACAGTCTCGGCATCGCCCGATTTAGTGGCAGCCATCCAAGTAGATACAAGCTGCCGAATTTGTTCTTTATCTCTTTGCATGTGAGCTCCTGTGCTTCGATGTCCAACAGGCATTAAACCACACGGCATGATATCGGATGAATCCGCATGCACGTTTAACAATGTCATACTTCACGCCACTTTCCCCCTCAACCATTGAAACTCAGAGACATTAAGAATGGCTCGGCCAAATAACATCTGTCATCGCGCATGCCGCATAACACTGATGTACGGGCATGCTGCATTTGCCACCATGGCCGCTATGGGCCGACAGCTGCCAAACGCTTTTCATCAGCATAGACTAACGTTTCCAATATGGCCATAAGCGGGACATTGCATACATAAACCCCAAGGCCATAAAGCCTATTGCCCAACCCACTCCCTGCAACACAAAAGTTAAATCATTCCTGACTCTGATAGTGCGCCTATCAAAGCAGATACTGTCTTCCTCAAGCAACTCCCCCAACATCTCCCCTATTGTTCACATACACCGCCACAGATGAAAACCCATACCCTAAATACTCAGGATTAATATAACTCTTTCCTGCCGCGGCGCTGCATTCAGAAATAAAAACAAGAGTCAACAAAACAACCACAAAGCCAACTATACGATTCATGGACCCACCCCGCCAACTTGCTGCACAGGAAATTACCAACCACCACCCTTGCAAGCCAATCACCACCCAGCATTCATCACAAAAAATTAAGCATCCCTGCTCATTTATAATATAACCTTCGACAGTCCGCTTTGTATCGATACCGGCCAGCGTGGCAGGCATCCTCGCTCGCGAAATTTTATAGCACTGGGAGTAACGGCGCTGGATAACATGCTCTCGACAGCCAAGCGGCTGGAGCGTTAGCTTAGTCTCAGTGGATTCCTTTTCCAGGCGATTGTCCTACGCGTACGGTTGTATTGTTATGTATCTTTGCGTTTCAGCCTAGCACCGAAACATGTGTTGTCCTATGACGAGAATCAACGCAGCTCTACGAAAGGATCAGCTCTGCGCCACAGGAAACCTAACCTCCTCCACCCTCGCTTGAAAGAAAGGAAAGTACGCCTCGGTGCCGAAGTGGTTGCCCGCCTCGACCTTGGTGGGCAGGGTGAAGCCTTCGAAGTTTTGGAAGTCGTCCAGGTAGCCGCCGAAGGGCTGGAGCCGCCACTCCTTCTCGGGGTTGGCGTTGCTCCAGCGCTGGAACTGTACCCAGCGCGGTTGGCCGTTCTCGGCCACGGCGATCTCTATCGCTTGTTCCAGGGTGCCGTGGGTGATGATCGCTCGGGCCAGGTTGGGCTCGCCGGTATCTTCCCAGCGCACGCCGGCCTCTTCCCAGTGCACTCCGTGCTGGGGCAGCAGCGCTGCCGGGGCCCAGAAGGCGGCTTCCGCTACCGCTCGGCCGGACGAGGCGCGCAGGTGGTTGTCGTCACCCCCGCCCTGGCGACGGGTAGTGTGACGCTGAGCCAGAAGCGCGTCCAGGAGCTGCCTTCCGCCATGCTGTTCGTCCGTGAGGGCTCGGTGGAAGCGTTGGCAATAGCGCCATCCGTACACCTAAGCATTATGCTAATAATGCTGCGATCCCCATTCATTTTGGCAATGGGTCTGAGAAGCTTGAACTGGCCAGCTGGCGACGGGATAGGGGGACGCATGCAGCCATTGGATAGCCAGAAGGCCAGCCCCTATGCGGGTTGGCGCCGTCGCCTTTACCTGATGCTCGAGCCCACCGCTCGCCAAGCTCCTGGGCTGTCGATCCCCAACCGCTTCATCGCCGTGGTAATAATTCTCGCAACGGCACTGACGATTTTGGAGACGGAGCCGGTAGTTCGAGCGCTGGCTCCTAGCTTCTTCGTCACCGCCGAGGCAGTGCTGGCCTTGGCTTTTCTGGTGGAGTACGTCGCGCGCGTGATTGCGGCTGGCGAAGATGCTCGATATCGAGGGCTAGCTGGACGTTTACGCTTCATGGTCAGCCCATGGGCAATCATCGACCTGCTGGCGATTCTGCCATTCTTCCTGACCATGGGGGCAGTCAACGCCTTTGCGTTGCGTCTGCTCAAGCTGATCCGGCTGCTCAGGCTAGCGCGCCTGGGGCACTTCTCCAACGCGATCGGCGATCTCTATTCAGCAGTGCGCGGTCGGCGCTATGAACTCACGGTAAGCTTGATGGTGGCTGTGGCACTGCTGATCGTCACCAGCAGCGTGATCTATGTTCTGGAAGCCAGCCATCAGCCCGAGGCCTTCGGGAGCATTCCCAGGGCGCTCTGGTGGAGCGTAGCCACACTTACCACGGTGGGCTATGGGGACGTGACACCGGTGACTGCGGCTGGGCAGCTGTTTGCAGGCCTGACCGCCATCGTCGGCATCGGCATGATCGCCATGCCGACCGGCATCCTGGCTGCTGCTTTCAGCGATGCCATGCAGAAACGTCGGGAGCAGGCTGAAAACGACAACAACAAGTGACAAGACAGGGAGCAGGGAATGGCACTTCGATTCCGTCGCCGCATCCGTATTGCCCCAGGCATTAGCCTCAACCTCAGCAAAAGCGGGATCGGGGCCTCCATCGGTCCTCGTGGCGCCAAGATAAGCGTAGGGAGTCGTGGCGTTTATGCCAACGTGGGGCTGCCGGGTACCGGCCTCGCCTTCCGTGAGAAGCTCAACAAGAGCGGTGGCCGGCGCTCAACCAGCGCCCTGGCGGGGGCACCTTCTGCGGGAAAAATACTTGAGCAACAGCTCAAGACAGGTGGCTCGGCAGCTGCGCGTGTCCGTGTCGATGAGAACGGCGAGGTCGTGATCACCGACGACGATGGCCAGCCATATGATGAGACGGAGCTCCGTGTACTTCGTAAGTACGCTGGAGAGGGCATGCGCGATTTGCTCCAGCAAGCGTGCGATCGGCTAAACGCCGATCTGTCCGCGCTGGCGACGGTGCACCTTGATACGCTGCCCCCACGAGACACCCCAGTGTTTCAGGCTCGTGCGTTTTCCGAGCCTGAGCCTCAGCGCTGGACTCGCCTCAAGCCGACGTTGTGGTGCCGTATCTGGCCACCGGCGGGGCGTCGGCTAGAAGAACAGAACGAGCAACGGGCTGGGCAATACGCACACGCCTTCAGCGAATGGGAGGCGGCGGCGCGAGCCTTCAACGAGCAGGAACGGCAACGGCGCAAGCAAGAGACCGAGTTAGTACTGACGAGCCTCGATGCCATGGCCAATGTCCTTGAGGAACATCTGGGGGAAATCCCATGGCCGAGGGAGACGAACGTGAGCTTCGATCTCGGTGATGATGCCAGCACCATCGCTATCGACATCGAGCTACCCGAAGAGGATGCCTTCCCGGACGTGGAGTACAACCTGGCCGCCAAACAGGCAAAGGTTTCCGTCAAAAAAGTTGCCTCCACGCGACGTCGAATGCTCTACCGCGACTACGCTCATGGTGTTGCGATGCGGGTGCTGGGTGAGATATTCCACCGCCTCCCAACCGTTCAGGTGGCGCTGGTATCGGCCTACATGCCGGCACTCGACGCTGGTACTGGACAACCCACCGAAAGCTACCTCTACAGCGTCCTGGTCACTAAGCCCCAGTGGCGAGAAATCAACTTCCAGGCCTTGGCCGACATCGAGCCACCTGCCACTTTGGAGCGCTTCGAGCTGCGAAGAAAAATGACCAAGACGGGAGTATTCAAGCCTATTGAACCGTTCGATGTCGAAGCGCTGGCAAGCTGTCGCGCACAGCTGATTGACTAACAGGTTCCAAGAAAAAGGCAATAAGGCCTGGGAGCCCCACGCGTCTACCCAAGCGTGCGTGATCCGGGCGGTGAGTATGCCGCGGTGCTTCGTCCGCCAGTATTGTCGGCCACCTGGCAGGGCCGGCACTTCGGCTATGAGTGGGGCGGTGAACGAATTCGCCATGTCCTCGAGCTGCGATTGGTGGAGTGAGGATTGATTCGAGGGAAGGCAAACCATCGCCCTTTGCTGATGTAATATCTCTATGTCGAACCATCGTGTGCGCTTGACATAGCCTGGCGCTGCAGCAAAGCTATACGCAATCTACGTACACTACATGAAAGCCATATTTGTCGAGCTGCCACCCTTCGAGCGGCACCGTTCCACCTACTTCGATGACGCCGCCTTTCGTGCCTTCCAGAATTTCTTGCTTCAGAACCCTGGGGCCGGTGACGTCATCCAAGGAACAGGCGGGCTGCGCAAGGTCCGGTTCAGTGATCCCAAGCGGCAGAAGGGAAAGCGGGGCGGTGTTCGCATCATTTACTACTGGTGGCTGGGAGGCTCCCAGTTCTGGCTGTTCACCCTGTACGACAAGGATTCACAGGATGACCTCACGACAGCCCAGCGCAAGACCCTGAGACAGCTGCTGGATGCGGAAATCAACGCGAGGACATGACCATGGGCCGTAACATTTTTGATGAACTCATCGAGGGCTTCGATGCATTGGCAGATGAGCGCCATGGCAAGCGCACGCTACGCTCCCACTCCGTAGAGCTGGCAGAGGTTCCCGACGTCACAGCCAGCGAGCTCATCGAGCTGCGGGAGCGGCTGCATATGTCCCGCCCGGTTTTCGCCATGTACCTCCGCACCAACCCAAGGACGCTGGAGAATTGGGAGCAAGGCCGCGCCAAGCCCAATGCCCAGGCCATGACACTCATCCGGCTGGTCCAGAAGTATCCTGAAACCCTCGAGCATCTCGCTGATCTTGCCTAGTGCAATTGAGCGCTACGACACCGAAAACCGCACTTCCTCCACCCTCGCCCGGAAGAACGGAAAGTACGCCTCGGTACCGAAGTGGTTTCCCGCCTCGACCTGGGTGGGCAGGGTGAAGCCTTCGAAGTTTTGGAAGTCGTCCAGGTAGCCGCCGAAGGGCTGGAGCCGCCACTCCTTCTCGGGGTTGGCGTTGCTCCAGCGTTGGATTTGCACCCAGCGCGGTTGGCCGTTTTCGGCCACGGCGATCTCTATCGCTTGCTCCAGGCTGCCGTGGGTGATGATCGCTCGTACCAGGTTGGGTTCGCCGGTCTCTTCCCAGCGCACGCCGTGCTGCGGCAGCAGCGCTGCCGGGACCCAGAAGGCGGCTTCCGCCACCGCTCGCCCGAACGAGGCGCGCAGGTGGTTGTCGTCGCCCCCGGCCCTGGCGACGGGCAGCGTGCCGTTGAGCCAGAAGCGCGTCCAGGAGCGGCCTTCCGCCATGCCGTCCGAGCCGCTCATCTGCATCAGGCCGGCGCCGGCCCGTTCGAGGTGCCAGATGAAGCCGTGCGGTGGCGCGAGTAGCTGGCGTGCCCGCATGGGGCGATAGCCGGGTGTTTCCTTACTACCCAGGCCGATCTCGCCTGTCATGCGGATCACGCTGACTATATGAAGCGGCGTGCCCGGGGCGATGGTGTAGCGGAAGTAGCGCCGGGCGGCATCGGGCAGGCCTTCCACCATGGCGGGGTCGAACGCTTCGACGCTGGCGGGCGCCTGGGCTTGCAGCCAGGTCCAGGCCTTTTCCATGGCGCTGTTGTCGGTCAGGCGCCAGGCCTGCATGGCCAGTACGCCGATGAGTACTAGCGCCAGCAGCAGGGCTATGGCCATTGCCAGGTATGCCATTCGCCTGCTCCTTCGCTCCGCTGCCGTTCCCGTTTCAGCCTTCAGAGAGGGCCACCTTCTCGTAGAATGCGTTTAACCGGACACTTTTCGATGATACTCCCGCTTGGCGGCGAGTAGCTGCTGGTCAGCGCGGACGGCGAGGCTTTCCAGGCTGTCATCGCGGCGCAGGGTGGCAACCCCCACGCTGATCGAGATGGCGGCCAGCTCGTGCGTCTGCTGCTGCAGTCGCTCGGCGGTGGCACGGGCGTCTTCGTTGCTGCTTTCGGGGAGCAGGATCATGAATTCATCGCCGCCGAAGCGGCCCAGCAGGTCGCTTGCGCGCAAGGCGCTCTGCAGGCTCGCCGCAACGCGCTTGAGCGCGGCGTCACCTGCGGCATGGCCTTGGGTGTCGTTGACCTGCTTGAAGGCGTCCAGATCGATCATCAACACGCTGAGCGAAGTGCCGTAGCGCCGTGCCCGCTCAATTTCGCGCTGGCCCAGGGTCTCGATATGTCGACGGTTGTAGCAGCCGGTCAGGAAGTCGCGGGTGGCCATCTCCTCGAGCTGGCCGTTGAGCAACCTGAGCTCGCGGTTGGCGTACTGCAATTCAGCGGTACGCTGCTCCACGCGTGCTTCCAGCACCTGATTGTGGCGCTCCAGCGCATCCCGGGCCCGGTGCAGTTCGGTCACGTCCTGAGAGATGCCGAACAGGTGAGTGACGCGCTGCGGGGCATCGTCAGCATTGTGCAGCGGCACGATCAGCGTCAGCCAGTAGCCGTACTGCTCGTTGCCATGCTCGTCGAAGAAGGCGGCATGCTCTTGATAGCGCATCGGCTTGTTCCGCGCCACGCATTCACGGTAGCGCGCATAGATCGACTCAGCCGTAGCAGCGGGCAAGAATGCCGGCAGCGGCTGGCCCAGGCACTCACGGCCAATGGTGTCGAGCTGCGCCGGGTTGGCTGCCTCGACCGTGAAGTGTCCGTTATCCTCCACACGTACCAGGAACATGTTCTCGGGGAAGTGATTCCACAGCTCGCGAATCAGCGGATGCCCCATGAGGGCATCGTGGAAGGATTGCTGCATCTGCTGAGGTGGTTCAACTGTCATGCGGTCACCCACGGCGAGGTTTACACTACCTTTACAGCAACCACCTGACCTGGCAAGTGTCGCCAGCCTATCCGTAGCGGGCTGCCGCACTCGGCACAGAACACCGGTCTCTTTTCCCGGTGGCTTGCGCTTACGATACCGTTTCGCTATTCGATGGCTGACATCGTTCAAACACGACCTGGAGATGCTAGGGTACGAGGAAACCCTACCCAATGGCTCCGCGATCATGCCCCACGTCGACATCGCCGTGATCTCCGATGCCATCTGCCCATGGTGCTTCATCGGCAAACGCCACCTCGACCTCGCCCTGGCCGAACTGCCCGAGGAGATCAGCGTATCGGTGGCCTGGCATCCCTTCGAGCTCAACCCCGACATGCCTGCCGGGGGCCTGTCGCGGCGTGAGTACCGCACCGCCAAGTTCGGCTCGTGGGAGCGATCCCAGGCGCTCGACGCCCAGGTGGAGGCCGCTGCCGCCCAGGCCGGCATCCAGATCCACCACGAGCGCATGACGCGAACGCCCAATACCTTCGATGCCCACCGGGTGATCTGGCTTGCCGGGGAGCATGGTGTTCAAACAGCCGTGGTCGCAGCACTCTTCCGCAGCTACTTTGTCGAGGGTAAGGACATCGGTGATAGTGCGGTACTGGCCAAGGCCGCCCGGGACGGCGGGCTGGCGAATATCGACATACCCGCCTTTCTCGCCAGCGACCAAGGCCGCCGCGAGGTCAGAGCCGGCCTCGACGAGGCGAGGCGCCTGGGCGTGAGCGGTGTGCCCACCTTCATCATCAACGACACTACCGGCCTGTCGGGCGCCCAACCGCCCGAGGCACTGCGCCAGGCGATTCTCGAGACAGCCGGCATGAGTTGAAGGCCCGCCTACCTCGAGTCTCTGCCTTCCACGGTCACTCTGCCAATGTGGTTGGTGCCGCTCTGGTGTCTCAGCAGGGCTTCACCGTCGAGGGTGGGGCGCATGTGGCGCAAGATGCCGGCATGTACCGGGCCTGAAGGGATCGGCCAGCTCTGGAGACGAGGCCAGGCTATCGGTAAAGATCAGCGCTTCGGCGCGCCTTGCGGATAACAGGGCAGCCCGTCTTCGAACTCGAACCACTCGGCCTTGGACGAGACCCAAGCGTGGTAGCGTTTGCTGGGCGTTATCGGCGTATCCAGCGTGCCCAGCCGCAGCCGCTTGGCCTCGGGCAGGTCGTCGCGGGCGCTGTAGAGTGGGCTGCCGCACTCGGCGCAGAACACCCTCACCTTGCCCGGCGTGGCGCGATACTCCTTGAGGTACTCCGCGCCTCGGGTGATGGAAAAGTCGGCCGAGCGGATGGGCGCCACGGCAACGAAGGCCGAGCCCTGGGCCTTCTGGCACTGCTTGCAGTGGCACATCGAGACCTCATCGATCTCGCCGCGGTACTCGTATTCCACCTTGCCGCATAGGCAGCTTCCCTGGTGCATCGGCGTCTTCTCCCGGGTGGCGTTTTCGCTATCTTGGCCTGTTTACGACCGAAGCACACGCCCCGCTGGGCCGGGGCGAGCCAAACGGCGGCATGCGCTGAGTGATCGAAGCCTATCCGGTCATCGGATCCTGACGGACTGCTTCAACCTAAGGTGTGTACCAGTGCGAAGTAGAGCGTCAGGCCTAGCACGGCGGTGCCAATCAGACCCAAAAGATTGAGTAGGGCAATGGCACCGACCACCGCCAGGGATATCAATGCCGGAACCGGTTCGCGCACCATTTCACTATATGCAATGTAGACGGCGAAGTTGATGAATACCGCCGCCGGCAGCAGACGTTCGAAATAGCGCTGTGTCTGTGTATCGATTCGCAGTGAGATGAACGTCGGTGCGATGCGAACCAGACAGCTGGTGGTGAATAGCGCGGCAATCGCCACCAGTACGGATTCGCTCACGACCACGCTCTCCCCAAAATAAAAGTCGCGAGCAGCACGCTCGGAATCCAGAAGTACACCGGCCCGAGCCACAGAATGAACAGCAGTGCCAGACCTGCGCTCACTCCGGCCGCGGCCAGTAGCGCCCCCCTTCGTTGCCCTTGATGCCACAGCCGAACTCGCAGCTGTACAGCCGACAGGTACATCAGCACCACACTGGCGGGATACCCCAGGTTTACCTCCGACCCAAGCCAGGCAGCCGGCATGGCCTGCCCCAGCAGCGCGCCAATCAGCCCAGCCAATACCCAGGCGGTGAAAATGATGAGCCGGATCCACCTCACGCTGGCGGCGTTATCCCGCTCATGCTCCGTGGCGTACGCTTCGTCTCCCAGCATGTGGGCCAGGCAGGCTCGCATGCCAGCCCCCGATGGCAACCGCTTGGCAGAGATATAGGCGATTGGCAGATAACGGCTATTGATCGAGGCGGTGACCAGCAGCATGGTGAAAAAGCCAGCGCCGGCATCGGCAAGTGGCAGCAAGGCAAACTGGCCACTTCCGGAGAATCCCAAGAGGCTGATGGCCACGACCTCGAGCAGTGACCAGTCGAAGCGAACGGCCAGCACGCCGAACAGCATGCTGACCGGCACAACCGCGATTGCCGCTGGTGCCACTCGCCGCAGCACGGCGACTCTGCTGTTGCCACCGGACGGTGCCGCCCTCTCATCCATGGCCGGTTGCGCATCATTCATCGTTCACTCGCCATTGCGTCACGTGAGGGCGAGTCTAGAGAGAGGACTTAACATGCGTCTTGTAAGATCGTGCAGGTTTGCCGTGGTCGCGTTGCGGGAGCGATCAGGTGGGAGCGACCGTTCCGTGGCAGCGCAGCATTCGCAGCCAGCGCGCCGGCGTAATGCCATATGCCCGGCAGAAATGATGGGTCATGTGGCTCTGGTCGGAGAAGCCGGCAATCAGGGCGGCCTCTGTCAGCGTCTGCCCTGCGACGATCAATGAGCGCACATGATCCAGGCGGCGCATGGTCAGGTAGCGGTAGGGGCTGGTGCCATAGAGTGCCCGAAAATCACGCGATAGGCACCAGCGGTCGCGTCCGCTGGCCTGTTCGAGTTCTTCGAGGGTGATGGTGCTGTCCAGCGCGCTGTGAATGTATTCGCGAGCGCGCTCTGCGGCCTGATAATCCAGCGCCTTTCGCCCACGCCGCGCTCCTGCCACCAGGGCCAATGCCTGGGCCAGGTCATAGATGGCGTCGTCTTCCTCAAGAGGATCAATTGTGCACTCCATGCCCTGCATGAGGGTCTGGGTGGCCGCGTACAGCCGCGGATCACGGGAGATGCCTTCGGGTATGAACGGCAGCGGCTTGCCGCCGAGAGCTTGCTGCAGCAAGGCTGGCTCGATATACAAGATACGGTAGTGGAAGCCGGCATTGGTTCCCGCCTCACCGTCGTGCAGTTCGTCCGGGTGCAGCACGATGGTCCCGCCCGGCAAACTGTGGCGCATGCTGTTGCGATAATGAAAGCAGTGCACCCCAGCCAGCGTCCGGCCAATGGCATAGGTGTCATGGCGGTGTGGCTCAAAGCCATATCCACCGAAGAATGCTTCCATGCGCTCCAGCTTCGCGGATGGTGGAGCACGTAACGCCCAGTCCTGGTTGCCGTTCATTTGTCTTCCCTGCATTGCTGCGGCGCTGATTGGCTTTTGGACATGTTAATGCGATGCCGAGATGATCGACACCTAGCCGCCTATTACTGTGGCCTCTGTATCAAGGCGGTACACTGACATGAAGTCCCTTATGGCAAGGCAAACCGCATCGATGAACGATTTCTCACCTTCTGCCCCCCGTGCCGCGGATTGCGGCGCACCCACGCTGACAGCACTGGGCGGCCACCAGGTTCTTTTCGCCATGGCCGCCGAGGCCGAGTACGGGCCTCATCTCAAGCAGCGTTTTATTCCGATCATGACCGGCGTCGGCCCGGTGGAGGCGGCAGTGGAACTCACCGCGGCCCTGGCAGCTCTTGCTCAGCAGGGACGCCTGCCGGATCTGGTGGTGTCGCTGGGCTCAGCGGGCAGCCGGGTGCTCGAGCAGACCGAGATCTATCAGGCGACGTCCGTTGCCTACCGCGACATGGACGCCTCACCGCTGGGCTTCGAGAAGGGCACCACGCCCTTTCTCGACCTTCCGGCGATCGTTCCCCTGCCACTACGCATTCCCGGCATTCGTGAAGCGACGCTCTCGACCGGGGCTAATATCGTCTCGGGCGAGGCCTATTCCGCCATCGCCGCCGAGATGGTGGACATGGAGAGCTACGCCTGCCTGCGCGCCTGCACCCGCTTCGATGTTCCGCTGGTGGTGCTGCGCGGCATCTCGGACGGCAAGGCGGAGCTACACCACGTCGACGACTGGACGGAGTACCTCCACGTCATCGACGAGAAGCTGGCCGCCGCCCTGGACCGGCTCGGCGAGGCGCTGGCCGGGGGCTGTTGGATCGCTGACGCTCATGGGTGGCCGGGTCAGGGAGTGTCCGACGCGGCTTCGCCCCCTTCCGGGCCATAGAAGAACACCCAGGTGGCGAAGTCGTCGGTGAAGTCTTCGAACCGGTGGACGACGCCCGCCGGCACGAACAGCACCTCACCGGCCTCGAAGGGCTGTCGGGTGTCACCGTTGACGAAATGGCCCGAGCCGGAGATGACGACATACACCTCGTCTCGGGTATGCGGCATTTGCCGGTCCACGCCTTCCGGCTTGTAGATCTCGACCTGGAGCGAGCCGTGTCGGAACACCTCGGCAAAGGGCACACCGTTATTGTCCTGCAGCTTCTTCAATGCCGCCGGTGGGATCAGGCGCTCCATCATGGTCTCTCCACGGTAGATTTAAAGGTCCATGCTGGTCTGGCTTAGACCAGGTGCGGCTCGAGCCAGCGCTTGAGCTGTGAGCCCTGCAACACCCCGGCCTGGCGGGCGACCTCACGCCCCTGCTTGAACACGATCAGCGTGGGAATGCTGCGAATGCCGAAGCGCCCGGCCAGGGCCTGTTCCGCCTCGGTGTCGAGCTTGGCGAAGCGGATGCGCGGCTCCAGCTCGGCGGCGGTCTGGGAAAAGATCGGCGCCATCATCTTGCAGGGTCCGCACCAGCCGGCCCAGAAGTCCACCACCACCGGCAGCTCGCTGCGCTCGATCAACGCCGCGTAGTTGGCGCCGGTGAGTTCCAGGGGTGCCCCGGTGAACATTGGCTGCTTGCACTTGCCGCAGCGCGAAGCGGCCAGGCGCGCCGTAGCCACGCGGTTGATGGCCAGGCAGTGGGGGCAGGCCAGATGCAGGGAGTCGGACATGGCTGGGCTCCAGAATGAATGACAACTGACAGAACTATGGAGGCCTTCGGGACGAAAGCAAAGCCAGGCGCAGTCAGGTAGGCACGTGCCGATGAGCCGAAAAAGCGGAATATTCGACTCACTTGCTGAGCCGAATAGATGGGCGATTCGGCTGACGGTTCAAGCGAGGCTCATGGTGGGCATTGGCGGCTCCGGGTAGCTTAGTGGCACCCGGCAGCCTAAACCGACATTAAAATGTCGATAGCGCTTACAACCGATACTATACTATCGGCATGAAAACGAGACACGTCACCCTCAGCCCCCAAGCCTCCCTCTCGCTTCGCCTGTTCGCCGGGTTGATCGAGGAGGGGCGGCTACGCAAGGGTTGGACCCGGGACGAACTCGCCGAGCGGGTGGGCGTTGGTGTGGTCACGATCCGCCAGATCGCCAAGGGTTCCCCCGGGTAGCCATCGGCACCTACTTCGAAGCAGCTACGCTGGTCGGCGTATCGCTGTTCACCGATGATTCTGACACCCTGAAACGCGAGTACACCACCCAGTTGGAACGGCTGTCACTCTTGCCCAAGCGTGCCTACCGCCAGCCGCGAGAGCCTCTCGACGATGACTTCTAGCCAACGTGCCTATGTTTGGGTCTGGCTGCCCAATCAGACCTCTCCAGTGACCGCCGGCCTAGTGGAACGCGACGATCGGGATCGGGATCGGTACCGTTTCGCTTACGGGCGGCGCTATCTTGCCCGAGAGGATGCCATCAGCCTTTTTCCCCGTGAGCTTCCCCTGCGCCCCGGCAGCCAGGAACAGGCAGACGGCACACTGCCTTCTTGCCTGCGGGATGCGTCCCCAGACGCCTGGGGGCGCCGTGTCATCATCAACCGGCTGACGGGAAAGACAGGCGCGAGAGCCGATCAGGCCGACTTCAATGAAATGGTTTATCTGCTGGAATCGGGATCGGATCGAATCGGCGCGCTCGATTTTCAGCTCTCTCCCACCGAATATCAGCCTCGCGAATATCAAGATGCCTCCTTGGCGGAGTTGCAGACGGCTTCTGAATACGTGGAGGCGGGGGAGCCGCTACCTCCCGCTCTCGACCAGGCCATTCAGCACGGCAGCAGTATCGGCGGCGCCCGCCCCAAGGCTCTGTTAAATGATCGGGATCGCAAGCTGGTGGCGAAATTCTCTTCCAGCACCGACCTCTATAGCGTGGTAAAGGCGGAGTTCGTCGCCATGCGCCTCGCCAGTCTCGTGGGACTCGATGTGGCTCCCGTCGAGATGACCCGCTCGCTGGGTAAAGACGTGCTGCTGGTAGAACGCTTCGACCGCATGAAAACCGTCGACGGTTGGTCCCGGAGGATCGTCCTTTCGGCATTGACTCTGTTAGGCCTTGACGAGATGACCGCTCGCTATGCCAGTTATGAGGATCTGGGCCATCTCATACGGGCGGAATTCGACCAGCCGGGTTCAACCCTCCAGGAACTGTTCGGGCGCATCGTCTTCAACATACTTTGCGGCAATACCGATGACCACGCTCGCAACCACGCTGCCTTCTGGGATGGCGAGACCTATCGGCTGACGCCAGCCTATGACATTTGCCCACAATCAAGAACCGGGGGAGAAGCCACTCAAGCGATGCTGCTGCACGACCAGGAGCGTCGCAGCCAGCTTGTCCATTGCCTGAGGGCAGCTGAGGGACTTGGTCTAACCCAAATGCAGGCAAAAGAGATCATCGGCCGCCAGCTCGCCACGATTCGGGAACGGTGGGAAAGCGTTTGCGATGAAGCCGACTTGAGCAAAGTCGACCGGGACTATCTTTGGGGCAGGCAGTTTCTCAATCCCTTCGCGCTGGAGGGGTATCGCGAGTCTTGAGGCACGCTGTGCTTGTCGGGACTAGAACCGCTTCCACCGGCCGGCGCAGCGAGCGCGGCATCGCCTTGCCCCGGCCGAACCGCACCACCAGGTCGGGGCGCCCGCCGACGATCCCCAGGGCCTCGGCGAAGGCCGGGCGTACGCTCGCCTCCTCGACCGGCTGGTTGATGAAGGCGTTGCAGATGCCCAGCGCCGTGGCCTGCAGGGCGAAACGCTGGTAGCAGCGCCCGGCTTCGACCCAGTGCGCCCGGTCGTCGGCTGCCGAGATGAATACGGCAATGCCGGCGGAGCTGCGCACCTGACGGGCGACCTTGGCGTTCTCGGCGCCTTGCCGCAGCAACGCGCGAAACAGCCAGCGGCCCAGCCAGCGCGGCGTGGCGGGGCTGCCCATCGAGCGGGCGAACAGCCCATCCCCAGCCTCGACCGCTTCCCGCTCGCCGAAGCGGATCCAGCCTTCGAGTTCCTGGCGAAACGCCGCGTTGGCGATCTGCCGGCCGTTGGCCTGGAGCACGTACTCCAACACCTTTTCGATGGCCTTCTTCTCGGTCAGCAGGCTGATGGAAACCCCATGCCCGGTGCCAGCGGCCTGAAGCAAGTGCAGCTCTTCATCGGCAAGGGGCGAGCCGTCGTAGTCGGTGCGCGAACATTGCCGTGCAGGAATGGCCTCGAACAGTGGGGAGACCTCCGGGTGGCAGGGCGCCAGCGTCACGCGCACCTCCCCGGCCCCTTCGGGATGGAAGGTGACCTCGCCCTGCATGCCGAGCGCCCGCGCCGCCAGGCTCAGGTTCTCGGCGGCGCATCCCAGCGAGACGTAAAGGTGGTGGTCGTCCGGATCGACCACCGGGGTGCGCCGAGTGAGATCCGGCAGGATGGTGATGGCATCCTCGGCGATGTGGAAGCGCCAGCACTGGGTGTTGTGGCCGGAAGGGGCCAGGGTGGCATAGCGAATGAGTTCCTTCAGCCTTGCGGCTTGGTCGGGCAACTGCCCGCCACCATGGCGCCAGAGAGTCTTTACCACTTGCTCGTAGTTCATCGTCCGCCCCCACCCTGCTCCACACCCTTGCCGATGCCCCTTGCTGACTTCAGTTTAGTGCCAACACCGCCCCCGAGCGCATGATCCACGGCATGTTCGAGGCACTGCCATCGACGCAGTTGCTGGGGCTGAGGCTGATCTCGTCATGTACGGCGGCAGCGCCTGTAAGGGGGAGGACCATTTCTCGACAACACCTCTGGAGCGACGAGTCGTGAGGAGGTGAAACATGAAGCGTATGAATTGGTGGCTGGCAGCCGCCCTGGTGATCGGTCTGGTTTGGCCCATGGGGGCGTTCGCCGAGGGGCGCATCTTTACCCGCGATGGCCTGGCCATTGGCGGCACGGACCCAGTGGCCTACTTCACCCAGGGGCAACCGGTCCAGGGCTCGCCCGACTACCAGTGGGAGTGGCGCAATGCCACCTGGCAGTTCGTGTCGGCCGAGCATCGCGACCGGTTCCAGGCAGACCCCGAAGCCTATGCCCCCCAGTACGGCGGCTGGTGCGCTTGGGCAGCGGCGCGCGGTGAGGCCGCGGCAACCATTCCCGAGGCGTGGAAGATCGTCGACGGCAAGCTCTATCTGAACTTCAGCAGGCTGATCCAGTGGCGCTGGGAAAGGGACATTCCCGGCTACATCGCCGCGGCCGACGACCACTGGCCGAATATCTTCCAGCAGTGAGCCCGACGAGATGGGCCTCGCTCCGCGCGGCTTCGCCGCCGTCGCCTGGGTGCGCGCGGATAGAGACCATTTTTCCATTGAGCCCGCCGCCTTGCCTCAGGCAGGATGGAGAGAGGAAAGCAGGTTGGTAGAGACAAGCAACGGCATACCGCTGGAGGAGCCACATGCAACCGCTGAGCTATTACTACTACAACGTGCTGGAAGGTCTCGAAAAACCGTGCGACGTGCCGTCGTCCCAACTGCAGGAGGGTTACGATATCCTGTATCGACATGGCGGGCGTATCGAAATGGACCTGATGCGCAAGGCCGAGGATAGCAATGCCCAGGGTAAGCCCTACCACTGGTATGAGGCCCTCGACGAAGAGCAGCAGGCGAAACTGCACAAGGCCCTGGATGAAGAAAATCCCGCCAAGATTCTCAAGATCATTCAGCGCAACGGCTACGCCGGCGTGCTCTACCACCATGCCTGGCATCATTTCCGGGAGTCGGGAGCCGCCTAAGACCGACCTCAAGGATTTACCAGCACGTCGGACATGCCGACTGCTTAAGCCGTAACGTGCAGGGCCGCTTTTCCCGAAAAGCGGCCCTTTTGCTAATCGTTTGATACCGCCGGGGCTCCTGGCTAGGCCTAGTCGTCTAGCTTGGTCAACGCCGAGTCCTTGTGCATGGCGATATGATCGGTCTTGTCGCTCTTGATCTCGTATTGCGGCTCGTCTTCGCTGGCGTGGCGCTTGTGCCCCTTGTACTCCGTATCCTGGGTGTGAACGCGGATGATCTTGCCGCTCACCCGGCCCGCCTCGGAGTTCCAGCTCACGTGATCGCCTACCTTGAAACGCTTGGCCATGGCTCACCTCTCCCTGGGGAATGTCCAACGAGCTGAAGCATAGCCCAGGCCGTCGCGGCCCTCCGCCTAGCGGCTTTCCGTCACGAGCGCCTTGTCGTCATCGAATGCCAGGTATTCCGCAATCGTCTCCATTCCCTCTAGCGGTCGCTCGTAGCTCCACGCCACATCGGCCTGGTCGCCGAACGAAAAGTAGGCGGCATCACCCTTGAACGGGCAGTGGGTCACGGTGTCGGAGCGGGTCAGCCGGTCCAGGCTCACGTCTTCGCGGGGAACATAGAGGCGTGGCGGGTAGCCACGTTCGCGCAGCTCGAGGGCACGGGTGGTATCGGCAAGCAGGGTGTCGCCGATCATGACTTGCACCCGTCGATCATGCGGTTGAAGGGTGATACGGTGCTCGGTGGAGGTCATCGCTTCACCTCGAATGCATTGAAATTTCTCGCTTGGAACCTGTAGCGGTTACATACAAGGCAGCGTGCTATCGACAAGCCTAGCATGAGCATGATCTGCCAAGAACAACGAGGGCATGACCATGCGTAGCCTGCAGCAATTTCTCGACGACTATGGCGAGAGCCATCGCCACCCGGTGAACCAGTGGGTACACATCGTCTGTGTGCCGGCCATCCTGTTCTCCACCCTGGGCCTGCTGTGGCTGGTGCCGATTGGCCGCTGGCTGGGGCTGGAGGGTGCCGCCGCCGAGTGGATCAATGGCGCCACCCTGCTGGGCCTGTTTGCCAGCGCAGTCTACCTGCGCCTCTCTTTCGGCGTCTTCCTGATGATGCTCGCCTGGCTCGCCCTTTCCGTGTTGGGAATCCTCGCCATCCAGAACCTGGGATGGCCACTGTTCTGGATCTCGCTGATCACCTGGGTGGTGGCGTGGGCGGTGCAGGTATGGGGCCACAAGGTGGAAGGCAAGAAGCCGTCCTTCATTGAAGACCTAGTCTTTCTGCTGATCGGCCCGATCTTCGTTACCTTCGAAGTGGCGCACAAGTTGGGGGTGCGCGTGCCGCGTCCGGCGGGGCATTGAGCTGCCCTACCGGCGTCTGTTGCTTGAATGGATGCTGCTTGGCCTGCTGCCGGCCAACCAGGCGCACCGCCGCGACATGTTCGATGCCCTACCCTCGGCCTATATCGGTACGGGGGAGTTTCGTATCTGCCGCTGCGGCGAAGCTGATTGAACGGCGGCAGATGCCTCACTTCATCTCGAAGCCGCGCTGGGTAAGGAACTCCCGCATGTGGGCGCGCAGCTTGCTGTCGAACAGCGGGGTCAGGTTCCGCGACCAGTTGGAATCCTTGGTGCCACCGCGACGCTCACTGTAATAGTGCTGCATGGCATCATCGAAGGCGGCCACCAGCTCGCTGTCGTCGGTGTAATAGTCCTCCTTGAGGATCGCTTCCACCGGCAGGCGCGGCTTGACGTCCGGATCGGCGGCCGGGTAGCCGAGGCACATGCCGAATACCGGATAGACGTGTTCGGGCAGGTGCAGCAGGTCGCTGATGGCCTGCGGGTTATTACGAATGCCGCCGATGTAGCAGATCCCGAGACCCTCGGACTCGGCGGCGATGGCCACGTTCTGGGCCATCAGCGCCGTATCCACGCTGGCTACCAGCAGTTGCTCGGTCATACCGCGCACGACGTTGGCGCCGGTGCGTTCCGAGGCCTCGGTGGGTCGCTTCATGTCGGCGCAGAACACCAGGAAATCGGAGGCGGTAGCTACGTACGACTGCCCGCCGGCCAGCTCGGCGATCCTCTCGCGGTTGGCCGGGTTCTTAACGTGGATGACGGTATAGGCCTGGACATGGCTGGAGGTCGCGGCGGCCTGACCGGCACGAATCAGCTCGACCAAGAGCTCATGCGGGATCTTGCGGTCGGTGAATTTGCGAATCGAGCGATGGGATTTCAGCAGTTCGATGGTGGGGTTCATGTCGCCTCATGATATGCGTGTCGTTTCGTTACCCTGCTTATTATCTTTTATTTCGACGCGCATTGCATTTCGCCAGGCGCTGGGCTGACCGCTATCTTTGGCATTATCGTCGCCGAAGGGCACTTTGCCCCCTTAGGCCCCCTGAAGCTCCGGTTACTCGATCCCTAGGAGGCGCAGCATGGACCAGTACACCGGCGGTTGCCTCTGCGGCAACGTGCGCATCGTGGCGTCGGGACGCCCCTACCGCGTCGGCATCTGTCACTGCCTGGACTGCCGCAAGCATCATGGCGCGCTCTTCTACGCCTCCGCGGTGTTCCTCCAGGAGGCGGTAGCGATCGAAGGCGAAACCCGCGACTACCATGGGCGCTTCTTCTGCCCCCGCTGCGGCTCGTCGGTGTTCGCCCGCACCGGGGACGAAGTCGAGGTGCACCTGGGCACCCTGGATACCCCTGACCAGCTAAGGCCCACCTACGAAAGTTGGGTCGTGCGCCGCGAGGCCTGGCTGCCGCCGTTTCCGCACATGAAGCGCTACGACTGCGATCGTGACGATACGGGGCGGATTGAGGAGTAGCCGCGCGGCGAAAGGGGTCTCTCAAAAAGTGCCCGAGGCCAGCGGCAGCCACACGTGTTCGTAGCCGATGGTGATCGCGACCCACACCAGCAGCGCGGCCATGGCGAGGCTGAAGCCCTTCAGCAGCCAGGGACTCGCGAGGCGCTGACCAACCACGGCGCCCATGAGCGCGTAGCTGGTGGGAGCTCCAAAGGCCAGTGCAGCCAGCCCGAGCGACCAGAACAGCAGGCTCACGCCATGGATGCCGGCGGCGGGGAACTGGATGGTGGCGATCGGCAGGGTTGCGATCATCGCCTTGGGGTTGCAGAGCTGCATGATCAGGCCATCACGGAAGCTCAGCACGCGCGGTACGTGTTTTACCGCACCAAGATCGATGCTGGAGCGGGCGACCTTGAGCGCCAGGTAGAGAATGTAGCCGCACCCCACTGCCCCACCACCGCGAGCATGTCGCCGCGCACCCAGGCCGCCCCGGCCCAACCGAATAGCAGGAATAGCGTGAGCATGGCGAGCCCCACGCCGGCGAAGAAGCCAAGCGATGTCTTGGCCTGGCCGTTGAGGCCGGCGTTCAGGCCGAGCAGGTTCACGGGCCCAGGCGTGTACATGACGCCCAGGGCATAGGCGACGATCTCCATGGGAGTCTCTCCGATAGATGGTGTGTCGTGTGTGGCCGAGCGGCCGGAGTTCAGTGCCGCTAGGTCACGCTGCGCTGGTACTGAAAGGGCGTCTTGCCGTAGATGCGCTTGAAGCGGCGATTGAAGTGGCTGAGATCGGTGAAGCCGTAGCGGAAGGCCACCTCGGAAGGGGCCACGCCGGCCTCCAGCGCGCTGCGCGCGGCGTTGACCCGGCAACTCAACACGTACTGGTGCGGCGTGATGCCGAACTGCTGCCGGAACAGGCGCAGGAAGTGAAACTTCGAGAGATGGGCGGCCTGGCTGATCTCGTCCAGCGAGAGGTCCGCTTCCAGGTTGGCAAGCACGTACTCCTTGGCCCTCAGCAGCAGCGCATCGGGGCGGCTCGCCCTGCCGCCGGGCTGGAACTTGCCGGCCCGCTGCACCAGGCGAGTCGCCATGCGGTGCAGTGCGTGCTCCTGGTCGATGCGCGTGCCCTGCCAATGGATCAGCAATTGCGCGAGATCGAGGATGGCGTGGCGCAGCTCGGGGTCGGCCAGCAGGGTTTCGCTGCCGTGGAACCGGGCGGCACGTTCGCACCCCGCCGCATCGGCAAACGAGGCCTCGAGCTGGGCGGAGGGCACATAGATCATCACATAGCCCAGCGTGGCATCGTCCCCGGGATGGCCGTCGTGCACCTGATCCGGATTGAACTGGATGACGTTGCCGGGCGGGCTGCGGTGGAATTCACCGCCGCTGAAGAAGTCCTGCCGGCCGGAAAGGGTCACGCCGAAAGCGTACTCTTCATGTGCATGGCGGTCGTAGCTGAAGTCGCTCAGCGATGCCTGGAGCACTGTCACTCCGGGTATCTGCCGGCTTTTGTAGTAGTCGAACCGACTGGATTGCTTGGCCATGCCACACCTCCCTGAACGCCACTATGGCATAGCTTAGGCCCAGCCCAGGACGGGAGCTTGGACATTATTGCGGAAATGGCTAGCGGTTATCGGCGGCCGGAGCCATACCCATGCCAGCCTGAACATCTGGCGCCTTCATCAGGTCGATGAAGGCGCGCAGCGCCGCGGGTACGTGGCGATGCCCAGGGTAGTAGAGCATCAAGCCGGGGTATGGTGGGCTCCACGCTTCGAGCAGCGCCACGAGCTGGCCCGAGGCGAGGCGTTCGCCGGCCACGATTTCGGGAACGTAGGCAATGCCGAGGCCGTCGGCTGCCGCTTCGACCATGAGTTCGTTGTCGTCAAGCGTCAGCGCGCCGGGAACGTCGATGGCGATCTCCTGCCCTCGCCGCTCGAACTCCCAGCGGTAGCGCTTGCCGCTGGGCAGCCGCTGGCGGATGCAGCGATGCTTGTGCAGATCGTCGGGAACGCCGGGCGTGCCGAATCGATGCAGGTACTCCGGCGAGGCCACCGCCAGGAAGCGCATGGCACCGCCCAGCTTCACCGCGATCATGTCTTGGGGTACCGCCTCGCCCAGCCGGACCCCAGCATCGAAGCCCTGTTCGACGATGTCTACGAGGCGCCCTTCGCTGACGAGATCGAGCTCCACCGCCGGATAGCGACGTAGATAAGCCGGCACGACATGGGCAAGCAGCAGTCGAGCCGCTGCCCTGCTGGCGTTGATGCGCAGCACGCCGCCGGGTTCGCCGCGGTCGTCGGCGAGGGTATCCAGCGTGGCGTTCAGTTCACTCAAGGTCGGTGTGATACGCGCCAGGAACCGGCCGCCGGCATCGGTCAGGGAAACGCTGCGGGTAGTGCGGTGTAGCAGCCGCACGCCGAGTTGTTCTTCCAGATGCCGCATTCGGTGGCTCAGCGCCGAGCGCGAGACCCCGATGACATCGGCTGCGCGCCGAAAGCTGCGCTCGGCAGCCACCACCGCGAAAGCTTCCAGGTCGGCCAGTGTCGGCTTGGTCATTAGTGAAATCCTCTCACGAGTTCATACCACAGTAGCCTACTTCTTCATTCCAATCGGGAGCGCCACCATGGAGCCGTCAATCCACCCGAAGGAAGGAACGGAACGATGAGCAAGACATGGTTGATTACCGGAGCATCCTCGGGCCTCGGCCGACTGATGACGGAACGTCTGCTGGCGCGTGGCGATCGCGTGGTTGCCACGCTGCGCCGGGAAGGCGTGCTCGACGAACTGCAGCAGGCCCATGGCGAACGCCTGCTGGTGCTGAAACTCGATCTTACCGATGTGGCTGGGATCCGCGAGGTCACAAGACAGGCCTTCGAGCGTATGGAAAGGATCGATGTGGTGGTGTCCAATGCCGGCTACGGGCTCTTCGGTGCCGCCGAAGAACTCAGCGATGAGCAGATCGATCACCAGATCGCCACTAACCTCACCGGCTCGATTCAGTTGATCCGCGCGGCGCTGCCCCACCTGCGCGCCCAAGACGGCGGACGCATCGTACAGGTCTCCTCCGAAGGCGGCCAGAAGGCCTACCCCAACTTCTCGCTCTATCACGCCACCAAGTGGGGCATCGAGGGCTTCGTCGAAGCGACGGCGCAGGACGTGGCGCCGTTCGGGATCGACTTCATCATTGTCGAACCGGGCCCCACCGCGACCGACTTCGCCGCAGGGCTCGTGCGCGGAGCGCCGATGAGCGCCTATGACGCAACGCCGGCGGGCGATGTCAGGCGCGCCCTGGCAGATGGCAGCTTCGAGATAAAAGGCGATGCCGCCAGGACGGTAGACGCCATGATCGCTGCCGCCGACGCGGCGAAGCCGCCATTGCGGCTGGCACTCGGCAGCACGGCATATTCGGGCATCAAGCAGGCGTTGGAAGAGCGCCTCCGCATGCTCGAGGCACAGCGCGACGTGGCCTTTTCTGCCGATGTCGATTGAGTCGAGCCAATGTCGTGAGTCCCTACAGGAGCCGCCTCGGCAAGCACGCCGAGGCGGCTCCTTGCGGCCGCATGGGAAGCCGAATGCGAATCGCACGCGAAGATAATATCAAGCAGCTGAATTTAAAGGAAAAATTGACCAGCCCTTCGACTCGCACTAGGATAGGCCGATCACCACCCTCGGCTAATACAGGGAACCCCATGAAAGGCAACCAAGACATCATCGACGCCTTGAACGGCCTGCTGGCGGCGGAACTCGCCGCCATGGACCAGTACTTCATTCATTCCGAAATGTACGCCGACTGGGGGCTCACCAAGCTTTATGAGCGCATCGCCCACGAGTTCGACGACGAGAAGGGCCATGCCAAGCAGTTGATCGAGCGAATCCTGTTCCTGGAAGGAAAACCCGACATGCATACCCGCACCCCGGTGCGCGTCGGCCAGGATGTGGAGGAGATGCTCGCCAACGATCTGCAGCTCGAATACGAGGTGGGCGACGCCCTGAAGGAAGCCATTGCCCTGTGCGAGCGGGAGCGCGACTTCCAGACCCGTAACGTGCTGCTGGGATTGCTGGCCGATACCGAAGAAGATCATGCCTACTGGCTCGAGCAGCAGCTGCGACTGATCAAGATGCTGGGCAAACCGAACTACCTCCTCTCGCAGATGTAAGCCCGGGGCGCCCTGGCGATGTCGCCATGCTAAGCTCGAGTTCTTAGCTCGATAACGGAATGGCGCATGGACGAGATCGGACTCCGGTGGCTGCTGGGCCAGGGCGTCAGCCTGGTGGCGCTGACCCTGTGCCTGGTCGCCTTCGCCAGCAAGCGCGACGACCGCCTGTTCGTCCTGCTGCTGTTCGCCAACGTGGCCTTCGCGGCACAGTTCGCCCTGTTCGAGAGCTGGGTGGCCTCCGGCATCTCGGCACTGATCGTGCTGCGCATCGCCCTGGTGCGCCGCTTTCCTCGCAACCGTGCCGTCATGCTGGCCATGCTGCTCGCCACCGTGGCGGTCGCCCTAGCGACCTGGAGCGGCCCGCGGGACATCCCAGCCTTGGCCGCGGGCCTGCTCGGCACCTACGGCATGTTCATGCTACGCGGCATTCCCATGCGCATCGCGCTGGCCGCGGCGGCGCTGTGCTGGGTGGCCAGCAACCTGCTGGCGGGCTCCATCGGCGGCACCATCGCCGAAAGCCTGATCTTTCTGACCAACGTGATCACCATGCTGCGCCTGCGGCGCGAGGCGCGGTTGCAGTACATGGGCTGAGGCCGAACGAGTTCCAGCCCAACTGTCGAAACCGCCCCGGCCCATCCGATACAGGAGAGTACATTCCCTCTTCCAGTCAGAAGGAGCTTTCCATGTCGCGCATGATCTTCGTGAACCTGCCCGTTGCCGATCTCGAAAAGTCGATGGCGTTCTACGAGGCGCTCGGTTTTACCAACAACCCGAACTTCAGCGATGAAACGGCGGCGTGCATGGTGCTGAGCGAAACGATCCACGTGATGCTGCTCACCCATGCCAAGTGGCGCATCTTCACCGACCGCCCGATTCCGCCGACCGACTCCAGCGAGGTGATGCTGGCCCTCTCCTGCGAGAGCCGCGCAGCGGTGGATACCATGATCGAGACGGTCGGCACCAATGGCGGCACGGCCGACATCAACCCGCGGCAAGATCATGGCTTCATGTACGGCCGCTCCCTGGCAGACCCCGATGGACACGTCTGGGAGTCATTCTGGATGGACCCGGCGGCCATACCCCCAACTGCAGAATGAGCAGCGTCATTGAAGACGGCGGCCATCGGCCGCCTTATGCCGTTATGGCTTGTAGCGAGTCAGTGCGATACCGCATGCCTTGGCACCCTCCAGTACGACTTCAGCAAAGGAGCTTCATTTACCATCGCGTCCGTTTTCACCACACTCTTCGTCTCCCAAAAGACCTTGCCATGGGTCTTCATCCAGACGCTCGGCCCGCTTCGGCCCTTCTCTCAATAGTGCCTGTACAGCATACAATTTCTTTAATGGGATCAGCATAAGTCTGGCATTGAGCCCATCCGCAGCCAGCTCGAGCGTATCCAGACGCGGGGCACCACCACACTCAAGCCGTTGATATTGCTGACGTACCATGCCGGCCCGGTCGGTGATGTCCTGCTGGGTGAAGTGCAGCGCCTTTCCAGCCCCCACCCCACCTTGCCCCGCCGCGGGCAAGGTGTCATCGTCACTCTTCAGGCTGTACCCACCAGGCCACCGCCACCACATCCAAGGAGAGTCGCTGTGTTCATTGCCATGAACCGTTTCCGGGTCAACCCCGAGAGGGTGGAAGAGTTCGAGCAGATCTGGCTGGAGCGCGAGACCCATCTGCAGGGGCTGCCCGGCTTCGTCGAGTTCCACATGCTGCGCGGCCCTGAAGAGGAGGATCACGTGCTCTACGCCTCGCATACCGTGTGGCGCTCACGCGAGGATTTCGAGGCCTGGACCCACTCCGAGGCATTTCGCAAGGCGCATGCCAATGCCGGCCAGAGCCGTCGCGAGGGGCTGTACCTGGGTCCGCCGAAATTCGAGGGCTTCGAGGTCATCCAGACGGTAGGCGACGCCAGCCAACGCTGACTCCTGTCCGCGCGTCCGGCTATCTATCGCTGACTCTCTCGGCCCGCTTGCGCTTCCTCCCCCGCCGTTCCAGCACCAGGAACATCAGGAAAGCCACCGCCAGCGGCAGCAGGAAGTAGAGGGCGCGGTAGCCGATCAGCGCGGCAAGGATCTCGCTCGTTGCAAGGCGATGCTGGAGCAGAGCGAGGAAGACCGCTTCCAGCACGCCGAGGCCGGCAGGTATGTGGGTGATCACCCCGGCGATGGCACTGATCAGCAGGATGCCGAGAACGCTGGGAAAGAACACCTCCTCCGGCAGCAGCAGGTAGATCAGCGTAGCCATCAGCGACCAGTTCGCCGCTCCCAGCGCTGCTTGCATCAGCGCCAGCTTGAGCGGGGGCAGGACGATCTCGTGGCCTCGTACATGCCATACGCGTCGCTTGGAGAAGCGACAGGCGAGCAGGTAGGCCAACGAGGCGCCCAGCAATCCAAAGCCGATGATTTGAAGGCCCGTGGCGCCGATCTCCCACGCTCGCGGCAGTTCGAGCAGGCGAAATGAGAAGATGGTACCGGCGAGGAGCATGTAGCCCAGCCAGTTGGCGATCAGGCTGATGCTGAGCACACGGGTCACGGTGCCCACCCCGAGGCCCAGGCGGGTGTAGAGCCGGTAGCGCATGGCCAGGCTGCCGACCCAAGCGCCCAGGTTGAGGTTGAAGGCGTAACAGACGAAGGCAACCTCGAGGACTTGCCGGACCGACAGCTCGTGCCCGGTGTACCTCTTGCCCAGCAGGTCGTAGCTGCTGAACGCGACATAACTAGCGACGGCAATGACCAACCCGCCCGCCAGGGTCAGCAGGCTGTAGCCTCTTAGGGTCTCGGCCACCGCCGGCCAGTCGACGTTTCTGATGAGCGAGAACAGCAGCACGACCACCAGCACGAAGAACGCCAGGGTGACGATGCGCTTTGCCCAGCCGAGCCAGCGTTGGCGTGAGCGGGACCTGTGCGTTGCGGAAGCGTTCATAGGCATCCTTGCTTCAGTGCAGTTCCTGTTCGTTGTCCTGCTTCTGGGCCTGAGGGGTTGGTGTCAGCGGCTCGAGCCTCGGGGTGTGGCCCGGTTGCCAGCCCACGCTGACCGGGAAGTGGCGCAGGAAATGGTAGCTCACGAACATTAGCGGAGCCCGCCACCAGCGCCCCCTTTCCGCCGCTTCGGGAGTAACCATGTGGCAGCTGTTCTCGATCAGCTCCATCAGGTGATCGTGGATCTTGCGATTGAGCTTGGCATCGCGAATAAACAGGTTGGCTTCCAGGTTCAGCGAGAGGCTGAGCGGATCGAGATTGCTCGACCCTACCGTGGCCCATTCGTCATCGGCGATGGCAATCTTGGCGTGCAGGGGCCGCTCCTTGTACTCGTAGATATGGATGCCGTCCTTGAGCAGGTAGCTGTACAGCGAGCTGGAGAACATCCTGGCCCAGGGCATGTCGGGCCGGCCCTGCAGGATCAGCACCACCTCGACACCCCGCCGGGCCGCATTGCGCAGCTCACGCCAGATACGGTAGCTGGGAAAGAAATAGGCATTGGCGATCACCAGCCGCGACCTGGCCGTACGAATCGCCTGTAGATAGTGATCTTCGATGTCGGTGCGGTGTCGGTGATTGTCGCGGATGGCCATACGCATGGCGGCCTGCCCCACCGGTGGCGTTTCCGCCAGGGTTTCCGGCAACCCCCGCACGGCCTGGTGTTCCAGCAGCAGCGCCCTGGCGGTGCGGCGGATGTCCTCGACGATTGGCCCCCGCACGCGAATGCCGTAGTCCTGCTTGCCCATGGCGTATGCCTCGGGCAGGTGGTCCCAGCCGAAGTTGATCCCGCTGATGTAGGCCACCTCACCGTCCACCACCACGATCTTGCGGTGCAAGCGGCGGAACAGGTTGGTGCGCACGCCGAGGCGACGGGGTTGTGGGTCGTAGATATGCATGTGTACCCCGGCCTCAGTCAGCTCGGCGACGTATTCATCCCCAAGGTCCGCCGTGCCGTAGCCGTCCACCGTGACTTCGATACGCACCTGCCGCGCCGCGGCTTCGAGCAGGGCCTCCTTCAGCGCCTGGCCGACCTCATCGTCGAAGATAATGAAGGTCTCGATCAGGATTTCCCGACGCGCCGAGCGAATCGCCTCGAACACATCGGGAAAGTACTCGCTGCCATTGATCAACAATTCGGCGTCGTTGCCTTCCTTCCACTGGAATTTCACAAGCCTATCTCTGCAATGAGGGGAACATGATCGGAGAGATGCGACCACGGCTTTCGATAGAGGGCGCGGGGGTTGCGACATACGGCATTGCGCACGTAGATACGATCGAGGCGCAGCAATGGCCAATGCGCCGGGAACGTTTTCGCCGGTCGTCCATGACAGTGCACGAACGCTTCATGCAGCCCGCATTCGGCCAGCACCCTGTCGGCCTTCAACTGCCAGTCGTTGAAGTCTCCCGCCACGATGACCGCTTTATCCTCGGGTATCGTGTCCAGTAGCTCGCACAGCAATTTGAGCTGGCGCAGGCGATGCTTGTGGCGCAGCCCAAGATGCACGCAGATCGCATGCACCGTGGGCTGTCCGGGAACCGCCAACTGGCAGTGAAGAAGCCCGCGTCTTTCGGTGCCGTGGATGGAGACATCCCTGTTTTCGTACTGAAGGATCGGGTAGCGGGACAGCAGCGCATTGCCATGATCGCCGTGGGGATAGACGGCGTTGCGGCCATAGGCGAATTCCGGCCACATGGTATCGGCCAGGTATTCGTACTGCGGCACGTCCGGCCAGTCGCGGTAGCGCAGGGGGTGTTTCTTGTGCTCGCCATGCACCTCCTGGAGGAACACCATGTCGGCGGAGAGCGTGGTCACGGCGTCACGCAGCTCCGGCAGGATATGACGACGATTGAACACGTTGAAGCCCTTGTGCACGTTGATCGTCATGACCTGCAGAGACGCTATGGGCACTGCCTGTTGCAGTTCCTGTTGCGGCTTCCGTTCCGTCACACTCACTGCCAATATCCCTTTCCCACCATTAGACAAGGCCCACGATTAGACAAGGCACCTCCGGCCACTCAATCAAAAGAAAGCTTAGCAGTGGATGAAGGTGCCTGCTTCTGACGACAGAACGCCGCGAGTCCCACGCGACAAGCGAAGACGGTGCGGAGGGAAAAAGGAGCACGGCGATACGTGGCGGTGTCTCGCCATGCTCGGAATCGCTGTCGGCGGGCTACGGCTTGCCCTCACCGCCCGTGGCGCCGTAGTCCTGGCCAGTGGCGTAGCTGGATTCCTGCGAGGCCAGCAGCACGTAGACGCCAGCGAGCTCCACCGGCTGGCCGGGCCGCCCCATGGGCGTGTCCTGACCGAACGAGGCGACGTTCTCCTGGGGCTGGCCGCCGCTGGGCTGCAGCGCTGTCCAGAACGGGCCGGGCGACACGGCATTGACGCGAATGCCCCGGTCGGCGAGCTGCTTGGCCAACGATTTGCTGAAGTTGGTGATGGCCGCCTTGGTCATCGAGTAATCGACGAGAATCTCCGGCGGGTCGTAGGTCACCACTGAGGAGGTATTGATGATCGAAGCGCCCTCCTCGAGATGCGGAAGCGCGGCCTTGGTAATCCAGAACATCGCGTAGAGGTTGGTCTTCATGGTGGCATCGAAGTCTTCGGTGCTGATGTCCGTGATCGACTCGGCCCATTGCTGACGTGCGGCATTGTTGACCAGGATGTCGAGCCCGCCGAGCTGCTCCACGGCCGATTCAACCAGCTCTTGGCAGAACGCCTCATCGCGGATGTCTCCGGGAATGGCGACTGCCGTGCGCCCTTCCGCCTCGATCAGCTCGATCACCTCGCGGGCATCCGGCTCCTCCACCTCCAGATAGTTGATCGCCACGTCGGCGCCCTCGCGAGCGTAGGCAATGGCTGCCGCCCGGCCGATACCGGAGTCGCCGCCGGTGATCAGCGCCTTGCGACCGTTCAGGCGCCCGCTACCGCGGTAACTCTCTTCGCCGTGGTCCGGCCGCGGCTCCATCTCGCCGGCCAGGCCCGGCCACTCCTGGGGCTGTTCGGGAAACGGCGGCCGGGGTACTGCTCGAGAGGGTTCTGCTTTTGGGCGAGGGGGTTGTCGCCCGCGGCGCTGCGTTCGGCCGAGGCCTGGCCAGCGCCGTTCTGCTGGCCGAAGGCAGGCGCGGCAACCGCTGCCGCCATACCGCTGGCCAGGCCACCGACGAACTTGCGACGTGCGGGGTCGTGGGAACGATCGGGCTCCATGCGTGGACCTCCTTTCCTTGGGATTTCGGGCCTTGGGATTTCGGATAAGCCTTATCAGACCCTAGCCCGCCTCTGCGACGATTCAATGCCTCCCCGGTTACCGTGTGTTGCCGCCAGGTAGGAGATTACCTGCTTGCCCGGGAATGGGTTTGCTGGTGGGATACGCAGCAGCGTAGAAAGCAGAACGGAGGAGAACGAAGTGCAGCCTGAATACCTGGAAAAGCTGGTCACGCGAAAGATGCCGTTCGGCAAGTACGAAGGCTGGCTGATCGCCGACTTGCCTGGCCCTTACCTCAACTGGTTCGCCCGCGAGGGTTTTCCGCCCGGCGAGATTGGCGAACTTTTGCACTTGATGCACGAGATCGACCACAACGGACTGGGCGCCCTGCTCGATCCGCTGCGCCGGTCATGAGCCCGGGTCAGCGCAAGGCCGCTCGGCGAGTGCCCGGCGGAACTCCTCGCGATAAGCCTCGACATGCCGGCCCGGATCGGCGGGGAAACGACCCAGCGCCACGGCCAGCTCGAAGAAGCCCTGGGCCGGCAGCCCATCGCGCCGGCTGACCACCAAGGCGGCGACGAACGGCCGACCCCGCTCGGCATCCTCGCGCATCAGCGCCTCGAGCGCCTGGGCCACGCGTTGGATGGTCCGCGGCGGGGTAAGCCCCAGCGCCTCGGCGAGCTTCTGGTAGGTCAGCGGCAGCGCCGAAGCCGGTGTCGCTTCGAGCAGGTGGCGGGCCTGGCTAGTCAGCATGACGACACTCTCCATGACGGGAACTCGAGGCGGGAGCAACTTCTCCCGCCGTCGTTGTTCATGAGGGATGCTTCTGCCGATGGCCCGTCTCGCCCCGATGCTCCTCGGGCTTGGCCGAGCCCTGATGCGTCAGCCGCTCGGCCTGGTCGAGCCGCGGGTGGTTGTCGAGGAACTCACGGTGCGGATCCGGTAGGGCATCCAGCGCCTGGAGCGTGCGGGTGAGCACATGAATGGCGGCCAGCACGTCCTGAGTGTTGCCGGTTTCCGAGATGGTGTGCATGTTGCGAATTGGAAAACCGATGGAGGTGGCGGCGCAGTCCACTGCGGCGAGCACGCCGGCCATGCCGTCGGTGCCGGTGTCAGCGCCGACGATGTCACGCTGCATGGGGATGCCATGCTCCCGGGCCGTGGTTTCGATGATGCGGTTGAGCTGCTCGCTGGCGATCGCCCCCACCGACATGGTGAAGCCCTTGCCCATTTCCAGTGGCTGCATACGCCGCTCGCCGATGCCGGGTGCGGCCACGTAGTCATGGTTCACGTCGACGCCGATCACCACATCGGGCCTGAGCTCGCCGGCCAGTACACGGCTGCCGAAGCGGCCGATCTCCTCGTAGCTGGCAATGGCGAACAGTAGGCGCACCTTCTCGGTGCCGCCCGCTTCGGCGATCAGCCGTGCCACTTCGGCGGTAACGAAGCAGCCGAGCCCGTTGTCCAGGTAGGCGCCGTAGAAGGTGTTGGGGCTGAAGCCGTGACGGATGGGACGGTCGAAGATGATCGAGTCCCCGGGGCGCACACCCAGGTTGAGCACCTGCTGCTTCTTGTTCTCGCCGTGAATCTGCAGGTCGAGGTAGATCTGCTCCTTCTTGATGCCCTTGCTGCCCTCACGCTGCGCGGCGTCGGAAAAGTGGATGGCACCCAGCGCCTCCACCGTGCCGCCCTGGATGATGCGGTAGCTCCCCGGCGCCTCGGGGTCCTCGCTGAACAGCTTGACCTCGTGGCCGACCAGCACGTTGGGCAGGAAGGCGTCGGTATTGATCCAGATCTTGCCGTCGTCGCCGATGCTGCGCACCTGCATGCGGATCTTGTCGGCATGACCAATGATCATCACCTTGAACAGGTCATCGCGGCCCGGGTGGGTGTCCCACACCACCCCGGCGTGTCCCTTGTACTGGCGCATGTGCCAGTCCCGTGGCGCGAAGCTCTCGAAATGGGGCTTGAGCACGCCATAGGTCATCGCGCCTTCCAGCCCCACGGGGCTGGGCGCATCCAGAATACGCCGCATCAGGGTGAACTGCCGTTCCGGCATGGGCTCGGCCCAAGGCTTGTTCGTCTCGCTCATGTCGTGTCGCTTCCTTGTCTCGAATCCTCGGGATACGCCTACAGCGTAGTCTGCCAGATGGTAGGACGAGCGGGAGCAGGTATCGACCCAATAAAGAGGGCAAGGCCATATGGCCTTGCCCTTACGATCGATCCAGCAAGCTAGGATTGGAGGGTCTTACTGCCCCCAGGCATCGCCCAGGGTCATTTCATCGTCGTCCAGTTCGCTGTAGCGCTCCTCGTCATATTCCTCGGCGGATTCCTCGAGCTCTTCTTCGCCATAGCTCTCCTGGATCACCAGTTGATCGTCCTGGAGCTGCATTTCCGCCAGCGGCAAGGTGATGTCGGTACCGCCCATGCCCCAGAGGCCACCCACGGTGACTACCACGTGCAAATCGCCGGTGTCGTTGTCTCGCACCACGCTCTGCACGTCGCCGATCTCCTCGTCCTCGAGATTGACCACGGTCATGCCCTCGATCTCGCTGACCTGCATGTCGCGCAGCGAATCGTCGAGCTGGCTGCCGGTGGCCATGGCATCGGCACCGCCCGCGTCATCGGTGCCCATGGCACCTTCGTCCGTCGGCTCGGTGCCCTCATCCATCGGTTCGGCACCCTCATCCATCGGTTCGGCGCCGGTATCGCCCATGGTGGATTGCTCTTCGCCAACGGCGGCATCGCCATTGAGCCCGTTCTCTTCTTCACCGTTGTCCTGGGCCAGGGCGCCTCCGGCAATACCGGTGGAAATGGCGCCGATCATGATGGCCAGCAAGGTCCTTTTCATTGCACTCCCTCCTAGAGTTGACTCGGTACCCACCTTTTGAAAATAGCGCTTACGCTGACGGCCAAAAGAAAATTAGGGAAATAAATGGCAACGAAGCGTAAGCGTTTCGCTTGGGATGACGCTAGGCTTCAGCCTCCCTTAGCGTCCCATCGCCTCGGATAGGGTCATGTCGCCATCCACTTCGCTGTGGCGGTCCTCGTCGTAGTCGGTCGCAAGGTCATCGAGCTCGTCCTGGCCGATGATGTCCTGCAACACCAGTTGCTCGCCTTCAAGCCGCATGTCGGCCAACGGCAGAGCGACATCGGAACCGCCGAAGATCCAGAAACCGCCCACCGAGACGATGGCATGCAGGTCGCCGGCATCGTCATGGCGCAGCACGTTCTCGACCTGGCCGAGCGTTTCTCCCTCGGCGTTGACGATGGTCATGCCTTCGACCTCGCTGACTTGCAGAGAGGCAATCGAGGGGTCCAGCGACACACCTGTCGGCCCCATTTCCTCGAAGCCTGCCTCGGTGTCTTGCTGAGCGGCCTGTCCGGCCTGCTGTTCCTGCTCACCCTGGGGAGTCTGCTCGGCCTGTTCTGCGGAGGGCTCGGCAGAGGTCGCCTGTTCCCCGGGTCGGTCTGCATGTCCGTGTCGTCGGCGGCCTCCTGTTCTTCAACCGAGGCGGCATCGCCAGCCTCCTCTTCGCCACCATTCGCCTCCTGATCGGCATCACTCGCCTGGGCGCCATCCTCAGGCTGATCGTCAGTTGCGCCTTCTGCGTCTCGCACTTCCTGATAGTCCTCGGCATCATCGCCTGCGTCGGGCAACGCTTCTTCGCTGGCCGATTCGTCGGTCTGTGCGTCCTGCTCTTCCTCGGGGCGCTCGGCTTCAGCCTGGGATTCCTGGTCCTGAGACTCCTGGGTCTCGGCGGCCTGCTCTTCGCTAACCGCAGCGTCATCGTTGAGCTGGGCCTCGGTGTCCTGTGCCAAAGCGCCACCGGCAAGCCCGGCAGAGATGGCGCCGATGACAATCGCCAATAGTGTCCTTTGCATGGCACATCCTCCTTGGGTGGGTCCTATTGGGTCAAGATAGGCAGCGTCGATACCGAGCCTCCAGTAACACAACGAAACAAAACGTTATCGCCAGGAATCTCATGTCACGATCGTGCAACGCCACCTCACTGCGCTGGATGCACGTAGCCGCGCCAGCCCTGACCGGTCCCCAGGTGCGTAGCCACGCCGATCACATCCGGCCGATGCGTCGAGGCCCTTGCCCGCCCCTGCTGGGTGCCCAGATGGGTAGCAATCATGCGCTGTGGCGCTTCCTGTCGGGTAGGAATCGGTGCGCCCTGCAAGCGAGGGGCGTGTGTTTGGGCATCGCGGCGCGAGGCGCGCAGTTGGGAAACGAACAACCAACCCAAGCCAATGCCGGTCATCAGCGCAGGAGCGGGGTGCTCGCGAATCGAATGCCCCAGGCTGCTGAGAAAGCCGGCTGCGGTACCATTTCTGCGGGGCAGGTGCTGAGAAATGCTGTGCTTGAGCTGCGTAGGCGAGAGCCGGCTTTCGAGGGCGTGCAGCGTGTCGTCGAGCTGGGCACGGGTCTGACGAATATCGGTCTCGAGTTCATCGGCCCGGCGTTGATGATAACGGCTCATGTCGGCCTCCTTGGCTTCACCGTTTCGTTGACTTCCCTTGTCATCACAAGCTGGCCCGGGAGCGGAACTTCGTCAAGCCGCAACCCGGTCGAGCGTCTGGGCAATGGCCTCGGCGCTGGTAGGACGTACCAGTCGCGCCATCTCCTCGCCATCGTGGAGAAACACCAGCGTCGGCCACAGCTTGATGCGAAACGCACGCCCCAGGCGACGCCCAGGGCCATCCTCGATCTTGAGGTGGCGCACCTCGTCGCGCGAGGCCAAGGCCCGTTCGATCCCGGGCTGGGCGATCTGGCAGTAACCGCACCAAGGGGTGCCGAACTCAAGCACGGTAAGCCCCTCGAAGCCATGGACCCGCTCGAGACTCGGCGCTTCGCTCATGTACTCACGTTGCATCGGCATGTTCTTGCCTCCTCGACTCCTGTCCTCGCCCCTTGCCGAGCGTCTTCTCTCACTCTTCCTGGCAGCCTAGAAAGAAGGACGCGCTGCGCTCAACTGCGGCGCCTGTCGTCCGTCCCGCGCGAGGTCCCGGACTCTGCCTTGGCACTCTCGCATCGCCGCAGCCCGAGATAGAGCCCAGCGCACATGAACAGCAGGATCACCACGAACGGTAGCCCCGAAATCGTTGCCACTGCCTGCAGCGCTTCCAGGCCGCCGGCCGTGAGCAGGATGGCCGCCACCACGCCCTCCATGGTGGCCCAGAACACCCGCGTGGTCTTGGGCGGATGCGGGTCGCCACCGGAGGTGATGATATCGATGATCAGCGATCCGGAGTCCGACGAGGTGACGAAGAAGATGGCCACGGTGGCGATCATCAGGGTCATGCTGGTCGTCACCACCCACTCGGGGAGCTGGAAGTTGTCGAGGAATAGGAAGAACGCCAGCTCCGGCTCGTCCTCGACGATATCAACCAGGCCGGCCGCCTCGAACAGCTCGCGATAGAGCGCCGAGCCACCCATCACCGTGAGCCACAGCACCGAGGTGCCAGTAGGGACCAGCAGCACGCCGAGCAGGTACTCGCGCAGAGTACGCCCACGCGAGACCCGGGCGATGAACAGGCCGACGAAGGGCGACCAGGAGATCCACCAGGCGAAGTAGAACAGCGTCCATTCGTTCTGCCAGCTCTCGGCATCGGGGGAATGGAAAGCCTCGGTGAAAGTGCCGCGGCTGGGGATCTCGTTAATGTAGTTACCCAGGCTCTGCAGCATCGAATCGAAGATGAACTGAGTAGGGCCGAACAGCAGGACGTAAACCACCAGCACCGCACCGATCAACAGGGCCAGCTTCGACAAGCGCTGAATGCCCTTGGCCAGACCCGAGAGCACCGAAAGCAATGCCACCGTGGTGATGCCCGCGATCAGCCCGAGCTGCACGCCAAGGTTGTCGGGCACGCCATAGGCGTGCTCCAGGCCAGTGTTGATCTGGCGTACGCCCAGGCCCAGCGATACCGCCACGCCGATCAGCGTGCCGGCCGCCGCCATGGCGTCAATGCCGTTGCCGATCGGTCCCTCCACCCGCGCCTTTCCCAGCAGCGGCACGAAGGCCGAACGGATGGTCAGCGGCAGGCCACGGTTGAAGCAGAAATAGCATAGCGATAGCCCCACCAGACCGTACATGGACCAACCATGAAGGCCCCAGTGGAAGTAGCTGTGCACCAGCGCATCGCTTGCCGCCTGTTCGGTTTCAGCCTCGCCGAAAGGCGGGTCGGCGAAGAACGAGACCGGCTCGGCCACGCCGTAGAACAGCAGCCCCACCCCGGTGCCGGCGGCGAACAGCATCGAGAACCAGCCCCAGTTGGAAAACTCGGGCTGCTCGTCCTCACCGCCGAGGCGTACGCTGCCATAGCGGCTGAAGATCAGGTAAAGCGCCAGGATGAGAAAGGCGTTCATCGCCAGCAGGTAGAACCAGCCGAGATTGTCGGCGATGGCGTCCTGCACCGTCTCGGCGCCGCTCTGGAGCCGTCCCGGCATGGCGGCCCCGACGATCACCAGAGTGAGAATGACACTGGCGGAAATGAGGAAGACGGCGCGGTGTACGGGTATACCGAGCAGGTTGTGCCGCTTGGAGCTGCCGTAGCGATCGGCGTCAGAGCGGGTCGGCATATCCGTTGCCTCCTGAAGCGGCGCAGCGCTCCGCGCCGGTGCATGGCTTCCTTGCGTGGCGTTGGGCATATGCCCTTGAGGCAACGATAGCAGCCATCGGCGCACAACACGCAGGCAGCGGAAGAAAACGGATTCGGCACGCCCGCGCTTGGCCGGATATGCTAAGAGATACGACCCATGGCTAGCCGAGGGATCCATGTCCGCTCTGAATCGTCAGCGTCGCCTTCGTGGAGGCCGCTGGCCGGCGCGCATCGCCTGGCTCAGCGTACTATTGCTGCTGTTGGCCGCCTTGCTGCTGGCCGGTGCCGGCCCGGCCTACCGCCTGGACCTGCTGCCGCTGGGCAGCGCCTTCGGCATGCTGCGGCGCGGCATTCAGATCACGGCCGGCGCCGCGGCCGTGGGATTGCTGGCGCTGCTTGTCGCCACCCTATGCCGGCGTCTGCAACCGGCGCTGCTCGGCGGACTGGTGGTGGCCGCCGCCGCCATCATGCTCGCCGTGCCGTGGCTGCACTGGCAGCGTGCCCAGACGGCACCACCGATACACGACATCACTACCGATACCGAGGACCCGCCTGCCTTCGAGGCGCTGGCTGCGGCCCGCGAGGCGGCCCCCAACGCGGTGGAGTACCCCGGCGAGGCTTTCGCCCGCCAGCAGCGCGAGGCCTATCCCGACATCGAGCCGCTGGTGCTCGAGCTGCCACTGGGCCTGGCACGTGACGTCGCCGAAGCCGCAGTGCTGGACCTGGGCTGGGAGATTGCCGACAACTCGCTGACCCGGATCGAGGCCACCGACACCACCACCTGGTTCGGCTTCAAGGACGACGTGTCGATCCGCCTGACCGAAACCGACGAGGGCGTGCGTATCGACGTGCGCTCGGCTTCGCGGCTGGGCCGAGGTGACATGGGCACCAACGCGGCCCGTATACGCGATTATTTCGAGGCCATCGAACGACGCCTCGATTGAGCCTGGAAGCCGCCCCACGGCGGCGCGGAGCGGCTCCGGCATTGCGGCATCAGTCCTCGGCAGGCAGCGCCTCGATGGTGCGCAGCGCCTCGGCGACGATGCCCTGGCGCTTGGGCAGGTCGGCCATGCGGTTGGGCGTTTCCATGTTGAGGGCGAAGAACACCGGGCCGCTGGGGCGCTCCACCCAGCCCACCCACCAGCCGAGCTGGCCGGTCCAGCCGGTCTTGCCACGCAGAATCCAGTCGTTTCCTGCGCCGACGATCATCAGGTCCTTGACCAGCCGCTGGTCCGCCTCGTCGAACGGCAGCTCATTGCGGTAGAGCCGCTCGAGGAACTCGATCTGCTCTTCAGCGGAGATTTCCAGCATGTCTTCTTCCAGCCAGAAGTGCTCCAACCGGTCGCCGATGTCGGCGTTGCCGTAGTCGATCGCCTCCAGGTAGTCGCGCTCGCGCTCCTCGCCCAGTTCCCTGGCGAAGTGCTGGTAGAGCCACACCACCGAAAGGCGCATGCCCGAACGCAGGTCGTGGTCGGCGTTCCACTGCGGGAAGTCCCGCTCGACGCCGTCCCAGGCAAAGACCTGGAATTCATCCTCCACCACGCCGGCATCCAGGGCGAACAGGGTGTGCGGTATCTTGAAGGTTGAGGCGGGCACGAAGCGTTGCCGGGCACGCTCGCCGTCGTGCACCATCGCGGTGGCGGCACCATCGCGCTTGTCGACCACCAGCAGCGTGCCGCTAGCCTCGTTGGCGCGGAAGATCTCATGCCAATCGGCACGTTCCTGCCAGGTTTCGGCTATGGCGCTCAAGGGCGTTAGTGCCAACAGCAAGGCGCCGGCCACCAATGATTTTATGGGTATCGTTTTCAGGGTCATGGCTCCATCCACTCGTCATGCTTCAGTTATTCAAGGGTTGAGGACGCGTCGGATGGCAGGTTAGCGGGATGGCACCCAAGCCCACAAACCATGATATCTTGCAGGAGACATAAACTGAGCTTGGGCTTATGACGAGACCCTACCTGCCGCTCAATGCCCTGCGAGCCTTCGAGGCCTCGGCCCGCCACTTGAGCTTCACCCGCGCCGCCGACGAGCTGAACGTGACCCAGGCGGCGGTCAGCTACCAGGTCAAGCTGCTGGAGGAGCGGCTGGGCGTGGCGCTGTTCAAGCGTCTGCCCCGCGGGCTGATGATCACTGCCGAGGGCGAGGCGCTGCTGCCGGTGATGCGAGAGTCCTTCGACCGCATGGCGGACATGCTGGAGCGGCTCGAGGGCGGCAAGGTGCGTGACATACTCAATATCGGGGCCGTGGGTACGTTTGCCGTGGGCTGGCTGCTGCCGCGCCTGGCACGCTTCCAGGCCGGCCACCCGCTGATCGAGGTACGCCTGTCGACCCACAACAACCGGGTCGACATGACACTCGAGGGGTTGGATTACGCCATTCGTTTCGGTGACGGTGCCTGGCATGGGCTCGAGGCACAGCGGTTGTTCGATGCGCCACTCTCCCCCCTGTGTACGCCGCGTCTGGCCCAGTCCCTCGAGGCGCCGGCGGACCTGATCCGTCACACCCTGCTGCGCTCCTATCGCGAGAACGAATGGACACACTGGTTCACCGCCGCCGGTGTGTCGCGCCCTCCGGCGCGTACCCACGGCGTCACCTTCGACTCCTCATTGGCCATGATGGAGGCCGCGGTCCAGGGCGTGGGCGTGGCTCTCGCCCCGCCGCGCATGTTCGCTCGCCAGTTGAGCAGTGCCCAGGTGGTGCAGCCCTTCGACATCCACGCGGCACTCGGCAGCTACTGGCTCACCCGGCTCAAGTCGAGACCGCCTAGCGGCGCCATGGAGGCTTTCGAGGCGTGGCTGTTCGACGAGGTGCGCCTGGCCTATGGCCACGAAGCCTGAGAGACTGCCTCGCTCAGCTCAGCGCCTCGGCAATGGGTCGCTCGCCGTCGAGCAGCACGAACTCCCGATTCAGCAGATCGCGTGCCTGGGCCAGGTGCAGCAGGGCATGAGCGACATTGGCTCGCGAGACGCTGTTCTCACCGCCGGTTTCCTCCAGCGAGGTGGCAACGCGCTGGGTAACGGGCTCATCGATCAGCCGTCCCGGCTTGAGGATCACGTGAGGCACCGGGGCGACACGCAGGTGGGCATCGGCGGCATGCTTGGCCGCCATATAGGGTCGCAGCTTCTCGGGTGCCTCCAACGGACGCTCGGCGCGCATGGCACTGACCATGATGAAGCGCGACAGGGCACGTTCGGTAGCGAGGTCGGCAGCGCGAATGGCGCCATAGAGGTCGATCAGCAGTGTCTTGTCGGGGCCGGTGTGCGGCCCGGAACCGGCCGTGAAAATGACCTGGTCGCAGCCGTCGAAGGCGCCGTCGAGCTCACCTTCGAGATCGGCGATGACAGTCTCGATTCCTCTCTCCTGGAACCAGGGCTGCTGCGCCACATCACGGATCATGGCCCGGATGGGTAGGTCTGCCGCCTCGGCCAGCTCGCAGAATTGGCGGCCGATCTGGCCGTTGGCACCGATCACCAGCGTGGTCATGCGCTCCTCCACCGTCAGCTTTCGTGGATGACCCGAGCAGCCTAACTCACGCCATGGAGGGTCGCCAGGCAAGGACTGTAGCGGTTGTGCTAGCCTTTGTTGCTGCTCGACGACTCAACCCGTACGCAAGAGGCCGACATGCTGCGACTCTCCAATAGCGTGGAGCTGGCCGACCACGAGATCGAGATCAGCCAGATACGCGCCCAGGGCGCAGGCGGCCAGAACGTCAACAAGGTGGCCTCCGCGGTACACCTGCGCTTCGACATCCCCCGTTCCAGCCTACCGCCCTTCTACAAGGAGCGCCTGCTCGCGCTCTCAGACAGCCGCATCACCAAGGAAGGCGTGGTGGTGATCAAGGCCCAGAGCCATCGCACCTTCGAACAGAACCGCGAGGATGCCCTGGAGCGCCTCAAGGCGCTGATCCAGGAGGCGGTGAAGACGCGCAAGGCACGCAAGCCGACCAAACCGACCCGCGCCTCGAAGCAGAAGCGCATGGATAGCAAGACGAAGAAGGGGCAGACCAAGGCACTGCGCAGCAAGCCCAAGCTCTAGTTCACTGGCGGCTGCTAGGCTTAACGCAACGTTGTGTCGAGCCAAGGAGCCCCCATGCCGTCGAGAAGAGTCTCGCGCCCGCTGAGTCCGGGGCTGGAGCGCCTGCATCTGGTATGGGATCTGCTGATCCTGGTGTTGGTGGTGGCCAATCTAACGCTGCTGCTGTTCGACGCGCTGTTCCTGCTCGGCCCGCTCAACGATGCCTTCGCTGCCCTCGCCCCGGGCCTGCATGGCGCCTACGACCGCCACGTTCATGCCAATTTCATCGAGATCGACCTGATCTTCGTGGCGGTGTTCGTGCTCGACGTCCTACTGGGCTGGGCGGTGGCCATCGCCGAACGACGCTATCATCGCTGGTTCTTCTATCCCTTCGTGCACTGGTACGACGTGCTGGGCTGCATCCCGGTGGGCGGCTTTCGCCTGCTGCGCATCCTGCGCGTCATCTCGCTGCTCACCCGTCTGCATCGCCTGGGCCTGATCGACGTGCGCCGCTGGCGGCTCTATGCCGTCTATGCCAAGTATTACGAGATCTTCTTCGAAGAGCTCTCGGACCGGGTGGCGATCCGCCTGCTGGGCAACATGCAGGAGCAGATCCGTTCCAGCGATTCGCTGTCGACACGGGTCATCGACCGGGTGGTGATGCCGCGCAAGCAGCAGCTGATCCATGAACTGTCACGGCGGCTGGAGGAGATGACCGGTAACGCCTATGCGCGCAACCGCGAGGAAACGATGCGCTACGTCAGCGCCCTGGTCGGTCGCACCGTGGCGGAGAGCCAGGAGATACGCCGTCTGCGCAGGCTACCGATGGGCGATGCCGTGGCCCGCAGCATGCAGTCGAGTCTCTCGGAGCTGGCCTGTCGCCTGGTCCACGAGGCCATGGAAGGGTTGCGCTCGCCGGAGTTCACCGCACTGGTCGAGCGCCTGGCCGACAGCGGTTTCGATACCTGGCTACAGGTCGACGAGCACACCGATCGGGTGACCGAACAGGTGCTCGTCGACATGCTCGAACTGATGAAGGAACAGATCGCCGTCAAGCAGTGGCGGCGTCGCTACGATTGACCGCCACGGGATGACGATCACTGAGAATGTGGTGCACGCCGCCACAATCCACCATCGGGTCGTCGCAGTTGACCACGATCTCCGAGCGCGCCAACACATAGCTCTTGCCGGTGATGGTGTTCTCCACCACCTGATGCTTGCCGCCGGCCTCGCGCACCGCGACGACTTCACCGATGAAGCCCGTCTCGCGCAGGGATACGGTCTCCAGCTTGTCGCCGGGCTTGATGGTGCCCTCATAGTGCATCAGCGCCAGCCGCGCCGAGGTACCGGTACCGGTGGTGCTGCGGCAGATCACGCCGGGATGCACGTAGGTGGTCGAGCGCGAGCGGTAGAAGTCGTCGGCAATCTGTTCCACCGGCCCCATGAAGTGCAGGAACGGCAGCGGCCCGACGTCGCCCAGGGTGTAGTGGGAGAAGCCGCTGTGGGCCTGGATCGCCTCGACGATGCGATGCGCGCACTCGGCCAGGGCGCGCTCCTCCTCGCGCTTGAGCGAGAAGCCGAGTTCGGCCGCGTCCACCAGGGCATAGAACCCGCCGCTGTAGGCGATGCTGTAGGTCACATCGCCCACTCCGGGCACGTGGATCTGCGCCCGGTGGGTGTCGATGTAGCTGGGCAGCCCGCCGCAGGTGATCGCCTCGACCACGCCGTTCTCGACCCGCGCTTCGATCTGCACCAGGCCGGCGGGGGATTCCAGCGTGAAGTGCTGGATCCCCTCGCGCTTGGGAATCAGCCCGGTTTCGAGCAGCGCCGTGGCGGTACAGATGGTGTTGGAGCCGGAATAGACCGGGTAGCCCATCACTTCCATGATGATGTAGCCCATCTGTGCCTGGGGATCGCAGGCCGGCACGATCAGGTCCACCGACATCTCGGGGATGCCATAGGGCTCGTTCAGCAGCAGCTTGCGCAGGCCGTCGGCGTCGTTCTCCAGGTACTCCATCTGCTCGCGCACGGTGGTGCCGGGCAGCGGGTCGATGCCGCCGATCACGATGCGGCTGACGTCGCCGCCGGCATGGGTGTCGAGCAGTTGCAGGGTGAGTTCGTGGCTCATACGTTTTCCTTGAGAGCGAAGGGCGCGCCATGCTCGGCCCACTGGGAATCGGGCACGATGACGATCTTGCCCAGGTAGTTGCTGCCGCGGTTGACGAAGTAGCGCTCCGCCTCGTGCAGCTCGGAGAGCTTGAACGCGGCGTGCAGCACCGGCTTGAGCTCCCCCGTGCGAATCCACTCGACGAGCTGCTCGGCCTCCTCGCGGGTACCGTGGGAAACGCCGAAGATCTGCACCTGGTAGAGGTAGATTCGCGTCCACATGATCTCGCTGAGATTGCCGCCGCTGGCCCCGGCGATGGAGAGCCGCGGATACGTGCTGCGCGCCTTCATGTCGCCGATCATGGTGTCAATGAACAGATCAGTCATTTCGCCGCCGACCAGGTCCATCACCGCATCGATGGGCGCACTGCCGGTGGCCTCGAGCACGCGCTCGACGAAGGTGGGCAAGTCACCGCGGTCGATCACCGCCTCGGCGCCCAGCGCCAGCAGCGCCTCCGCCTTGTCGGGCTGGCTCACCGCATAGGGAATCGCGCCGACGATCCGGCACATCTGGATCAGCGCCGCGCCCACGCCGCCGCTGGCGCCGCTGACCAGCACCCGCTCGCCCGCCGCGACCCTGGCCGAAGTCATCATGTGGTAGCCGGTCTGGTAGGAGCACATGCCCATCGCCGCCAGCTCGGCGTCGGCGAGCTCCGGGTTGGGTACGTGATGGAACTGATCCGACGGCACGGCGACGTACTCGGCGTAGCCACCGTCGGCGCCGTGGCCGTAGTAGTCCGGTGTCAGGTTGATGTCGCGCCGCGCGTCGGCGTAGAGGTTGAAGTCGAGCAGGCCGCGCTCGCCGATACGCGAGGCATCCACGCCCTCGCCCACCGCCACCACGCGTCCGGCCACGTCGGCGCCCTGGATGCGCGGAAAGGTCAGGGTCGGCTCGCCGCCCATGGCGAAGGAGGTTACCTCGCCCTTGTCCTTGGTCGGATAGAGTCCCTCTCGGGCCTTGCGGTCGGTGTTGTTCTTGGCCGTGGCGGTGACCTGCACCAGCACTTCACCCGGACCCGGCCGGGGCGTGGCGACATCGGTGCGATACACCAGCTTGTCGATCCCGCCGTGGCCGGTCAGGACCATGGCGTTCATGGTGGCCGGAATGGTCGGTACGTTCTCTGTGGGCACGATGGTCCTCCTGGCTGAGCCTCGTTGGCGGTTACCTGCTCTCCACGCTTGGCCGAAGCCTCCCTCCCCTGCCCTCGTCGCCGCGCGGCCCCAGGCAACGACATGCCGAAGAGCCAGCGCGCGGTTCGCGCCGACCGGGGTCGAAGTGCAACGGGGAAACGAATGAGGTGGGGCAGCCTGTCCGGCGTGTCGATATGGGCAGATTGAATCATGCCCTGCTGGGGGCTGCATACCGTTGATGATTGGGTATTTTTTCTGTTTTGGGCGGCTGCGACTGGGGATTCTTTCTTGTACCGCCGCCCTCTGCTTCCGGTGGCAAATGACACGGGCGACGCGTCCGCTAGCTCGCTATCCTTGTGATCAGGAGAGGGCCCAGGTGAAGGAGACACCATGAACTACTGGCTGATGGCCAACACCGCTGCCGGCGACGGCAGCCACGATGCCAATTTCTGGCGCGAGCGCCTGCTCGCCGCAGGCCTCGATAGCCTACAGGTGCGAGATATTGTCGAAACCGACTGGCACCGCCAGATCGAACCCGGCGACCGGCTACTGGTCGCCGGTGGCGATGGTTCGGTGAACAGTGCCGCGGCGCTCTGCATCGAGCGCCGTGCCGTGCTGGGCGTGCTGCCCTCAGGCACGGCCAATGACTTCGCCCGCAACCTGGGGCTGCCCGACGATCCCGTGGACGTATGCCGGGTGGCGCTCGGGGCGCACACGGCCAAGGTCGACGTGGCCTGGATCAACGGCCAGCTCTATCTCAACGTTGCCCATATCGGGCTTGGCACTGTGCCCGCCCGAGAGGCCTCCCCACGAGAGAAGAAACTGCTGGGACGCTTCAGCTATCTCGTCACCCTGGCCAGAAAGCTCGGCGTACAGCGAGGCTTTCACGGGCGCATCGAGGGCGACGACCAGACCGTCGAGGGACGCTGGCTGACCATCGCCATCGCTTCGGGAGCCTATTTCGGTGGCGGTCACGGTATCGCGGGTGCGCGTATCGACGACGGCCAACTGGACATCGTGGCGGTACGGCAACGCGCCTGGTTTCGCCTGCTGCTCTCTTATCTCTCCACGCGCCTGCTGGGGCATCCACCCGAAGGCGACGACACCGTGGTTCACCTGCGCTCGCCCCAGTGCCACGTACAGCTGCGCCATGCGCGTACACTCACCGCCGATGGCGAAACCATGGGGCGTATGGCCAACGTTTCGGCCTTTACCCGGCGCGCCGTGCTGGAGGTCGCCTGCCAGGGCGTGGTGGGCGCCCACGACAGCACCCTGGCAGGCGAGATTCGCGAGGCGTCATGAGGGGTCGAGAGTCTCTAAAGCAGGTGAAGTATCGCACCACGCAGGCCGCGCGAGTCGGCCCACAGCTTGCCCAGGGTGATCGGCAGCCGGAAGCGGCGCTTGCCCGCCGCCCCGGGGTTGAACAGCAACCGCTGCCGTTGCCACTCATGGCGCGGCTTGTGGGAATGGCCGTGCAGCACGGCATCGCACGCGGTGGTAGGGTCGAAATCGGCCAGGGCATGAACCAGGTGCAGGCGCCAGCCGTTGACGACGAGATCCTGGCACTGCGGCAGGGACTCGGCCCAGCCGGCCGTGTCGATGTTGCCGCGAACGGCGTAAAGTGGCGCCAGCTCGCCCAGGCGTTCGAGTATGGCGACATCCTCCGGCTTCGCTCCCACATCGCCCAGGTGCAGGATCAGCTCACAGCCTGCCAGCAGCGTTACCGCCTCCTCACGCAGCAAGCCGTGGGTGTCTGAGATCACCCCGATGGGCGTGGCGATATCGAGACGTGGCGGGAGCATCGTGCTTCTCAATACGGGAACCTCCCGCCACGCTAACGTATCTCCCTGGCCGCGTCACGCCAAGAGCACGACCCATGAAAAAGGGCATCGCCTCGGCGATGCCCTTCAGCATCCATAGGGGAACGTTCTTGCTCGCTCTCAGCAGTGGAGCTGGGCAATGGTTCAGTGATAGTGCTTGCTGCAGTTGGCAATCTCGCGAGCCATCTGGTCGTCTTCGCAGCGGTCGGCGATATCGCTGAGCGTCACCACGCCGACGAGACTCTTGTCGTTCTGATTATTGAGCACTACCAGACGTTGCACATGCTGCTCCTGCATGTTGCGCAGCACATCCTTCACATCTTGATCCTCGAAGGCGTACAGCACATCCGAAGTGGCGATGGAACTCGCCTTGTCGTCGGGGCTCTTGCCTTCAGCGAGGGCGCGAACCGTGAGGTCGCGATCGGTCACGGTACCCACGATGCGGTCTCCCTCGACGAGGGGCTCGAAGCCAGAGTTGTCCTTGCGCATGCGCTCGGCAACCTGGCGAATGGTAGCGTCTGCCGGGCAGTAGTCCGGGCGCTTGGTCATCACTTCGCGAACTTGCATCTCGTACCTCCTTTCATCGACGTATCGCACGGCTGAAGCCGTGCCGCTTCCTGCTTTGCGATGTCTTACCGTAGAAAAATAGCTGCCCCCCATGCGGGCTTCAAAACCCTCTCTGTCTTTGTTTATTGCCGTCGGTTACCGCAGGTGTTCGGCGTTGACGCGTCCCTCTCGGCTGCTAGCTTGACTAGCGAAGCCAAGCCAATCCCAAATCGACAACGACAATTCAGAGGGATCGCATCATGACCGGAAAGGATGCTCGAGTCTGGTGGCGGGGGGCGTTGCCGCTGACGCTTCTGCTCGTCTCCCCCGTCCTGGTCCAGGCGGCGACCGACGACCTGCCCCGCCTGGAGAGTGCGGAGTGTCCGACCCAGGCCCTGCGCGAGCTGGGCGCCACCTGCCATACCTTCCATGCCCCCGAGAACTGGGACGCTCCCAGCGGCAACACGATCTCGCTGCCCGTGGCGGTGATCGAACCGGAGGGTGGTGCACCGGACGAGGAGGCGCTTCCGGTGTTCTTCTTTCCCGGTGGCCCGGGCTACTCGTCGTTGGGCGAACGCGAGTACATGGAACAGCTACTCGAGGACATCGGCCAACGCACCTTGGTGACCATGGACAACCGCGGGTTCATCCATGCCGAACCGGCCCTGGAGTGTCCGGAGTACGCCGCCGTCTCGCCGTACCACAACATCATCCATACCCCGGCCATCACCGCCTCGCTGGATCCCATGGAGCGCCTGGACGCGATCTCCGGCGTGGTGAGCGACTGCTATCGCAAGCTGGTCGACGAGGGCATCGATGTCAGCCAATACAACGCCCGTGCGGTATCGCGCGACGTGGACGAGATACGCCAGCTGCTCGGCTACGAGCGGATCGACGGCTTCGGCTCGTCCACGGGTAGCGGCACCCTGGTCTCGTTCATCCAGTATCACCCCGACAGCATCCGCGCCGCGATACTCGGCTGGGCCTGGTACAACCACCTGCGCAACCGTCCACCGGTAGACGAACTCTACACGGCCAAGCAGTCGTTCACCGACGCCTTGGCGCTGTGCGTTGCCGACGACGAGGCCTGCCGCGAGCTGCTGCCGAACTGGCTGCAAGCCATAGACCGCACACGCCGCGCCCTGGACGGCCGCCCCTTCATCACCCAGGTGGAAGAGACCGATGGCAGCGACAAAACGCTCTACTTCGATGGCGCGGCCTTCCTCGACACCCTCTACCTGACCCTGGCCAGCGACTACGCTGAGTTGCCGAGCCTCATCGCGGATGTCGAAGCGGGCGACTACTCACGCCTGCCCGATTTCTTCCGTGTCGATGACTACGACCCCGAGCCCGAGGCACCCAACTATGCGCTAGGCTACTTCCTCGCCCACGTATGCAACGACATGGGAACCAACCGCCCGAGCGTGGCCGATTCCACCGCTGCGGTGGCCCGCGAGCCTGCCGTGCTCGGCTTCGAGCCGCCCTGGCTGTGCGCCTGGTGGGGCGAGGATGGCGACGTGCCCGCCGAGCACAACGACCCGCCGGTCAGCGAGACACCGGCGCTGGCGATTCACGGCGAGATGGACCCCTGCTGCACCCCGCGCTGGAGCGAGCACCTGGGACGCACCATGCCGAACCTGCAATATGTCGTTTACCAAGCGCTCGGACATAACCCCGTCAACGAGTGCCGCTCGACCATGGTCCAGGCGTTTCTCGACGACCCCTACAGCCCCGTCGACGACAGCTGTCGCGATGAGGTCGCGCGTGAGCCCTGGGTGATAGTGCCTCCCCGGGCAACCGGCGATACCTGAACACAGTCCACGACACCAGGCCATGGACGGTACCGTAGGTTCCCTCAGGCCTGGCGCGGAGCGCGCAGCAGCCAGGAGGCTACGGCCACCAGCGCCAGGCCGAACAGCGCTCCGGGGCGCGCTCCCAGCACCAGGCTGACGGCAAGCCCCAGGAACAGCGCCAGCCCGCCGACGGCAATGCGCCAGGGTTGCTGCGTAACGGCGACATGCTGCTTGCGGTAGCGCTCGAAGGCCACCACTGCGGCCATCACCGGTACCATCATCAGGGCGCACAACCCGATCCACTCCAGGCGGCCGATCCAGAATCCCGGCTCGCCCGGGATGCCGGCATCGATCGGCCAGTCGAGCCGCTTGCCGAGCCATGCCGCGGGCAGTTCGGCCAGCTTGTGCCAGAGATAGAGCTGCAGCCCGAAGGCGCCGAACATTGCCATCCAGCGCCCCAAGTGCTGACGCTGCAGAAAGCGCCTTACCGGTGTTTCGAACAACACCACCAGCCCCACCTGGAACCACATGACCCCGAGCAGGGCCAGCGTCGGCGGCAGCAGGTTGGTATCGCCACCGGGGTTACCGTTGACCATCGAGGCGGGGTAGCCGAGAGCGACGGCCCCTACCAACCAGGCCAGCCCTACCGCCACCAGCGCAAGCCCCAGGCGTCGCCCGGCGAAGCGTCCGTTCCACCAGGCAATGCCGAGCTGTTGCGGCAGCAGCCAGAAGAGCAGTGTATTGATCCAGGCGAAGGCATCGTGCCGCGCGGTGACGAACCGGCCCAGGGCGAGCCACTCCTCAAGCGCGGCGGGACGTGCGCGCAGCAGGTCCACCATGGCGATGCCGACGATCAGGCCGGCCGCCGCCCACAGGCCGAAGCGCCGGTCGGCCCACACGCTGAGCGGCAGTAGCAGCTGTACGCCGAGCAGGATCAGCAGGAACCAGAGATGCACGGTCAATGAGTGGTTGAGCGGCCCCAGCACCCCCTCGCGAGTGAAGAAGGCGATGCCCACGAAGAGCGTCAGTATGGCCAGGTAGGTCACGGTCGGTCGGGCCAGCCCCAGGGCACGCTCCGCCCACCAGTGGGAATGCGGGTCGCCGGCCCGGTAACGCTCCCACACCCCTTCCGAGCTGACTGCGGCGGAGACGAAGATGAACAACGGCACGACCTGGAACAGCCAGGTGAAAAAGCCGGCCGGCGTCCAGGCGTCGAGAAGGTGCCCGGTTTCCACCAGCATGCCATGCTCGACCCGTGGCAGCGTGGCCACCCAGTGCCCGAGGACCACGATCAGCAGCGCAACCGCACGCAGCGCATCGGGATACGGATCGCGTGCGTCGCTCATGGCCTCTCCTTCCTTGCATGGATGACGAAACGCCCGCTTCCAGCCAGCAGCCTAGCCCAGGCTGGCTGAACGAGCCAAAGCTGACCGATTCGCATTCGAAGAGGTGCGCAATCGTTGCTACGTTGGGAAGGCACGGCATCGGCAAAGGACAGGCTCGGGAATGCTAGGCTCTCGTAATCTTCGCACGCCACTCTGTATCGCCCTGCGCAGGCTCTCTCTCGTGACGACTTTGGGGGGTCTGCTGGCCAGCCTGCCGGCGGGCGTGTTGGCACAATCGGGGCAGGTCGGCCTACCGCGCTTCCCCTCCATCAGCCCGGACGGCTCGGAACTCATCTTCAGCTGGCGCGGCGACCTGTGGCGCGTCGCGACCGAAGGTGGTGAGGCGGTGCGGCTGACGCGCCACAATCTCGACGACCTGCACTCCAGTTGGAGCCCCGATGGCGAGTGGATCGTGTTCGCCTCGATGCGCGACGGTTACCTCAACCTGTGGCGTATGCGCCGCGACGGCAGTCAACTGATGCAGCTCACCCACGGCGACCAGCACCTGCGCAACCCTGCCTTCGGCCGCGATGCGAACGGCGAGACGGTCATCACGTTCTCGGGAATGCTCGAGGCCGACGTGTATCGCGACCAGCGGCCTTATCTGCTCTCCGCGGAGGGTGGCGAGTATACCCGGCTACACGATGCGTTTGGCTCCGAGCCGCAGCTCTCGCCCGATGGCCGCAGCGTCGTCTTTACCCGGGGCGGCGCCTATCACGACTGGAACCGGCGCCACTACCGCGGCCCGGATGCGATGAACGTCTGGCTACACGAGCTCGGGACCGATCGCTTCGAGCCGCTGACCGAACGCGACGGCGACGACGGCATGGCACGCTGGGTCGACGAGGACACCCTGCTGTTCATGTCCGACCGCGAGGACCAGACGGTCAACCTCTATCGCATGGAACTCGATGCCGAGCGCACTATCGAGCGGCTCACCCAGTTCGACGAGCGTGACCTGCAGTATTTCGACGTCTCGCGTGATGGCAGCACGGCCGTGCTCCAGGTCTGGGACACCCTGCTGACTCTCGACCTCGAAGAAGAGGATGCCCAGCCCGAGTCCATCGCCCTGCGCGCCCCCGACGACGGCCGCGATACCCATGCGCTGCGCCGCATCGACCGGGACATCAGCGAAGCGGCCCTGAGCCCGGACGGCCAGACCATGGCCTACGTCGCCTACGGGCGCGTCTACCTGCGCCATGTCGACGAGCAGAGTCCGACGCTGCTGGTTACGCCAGGGACCCATGCCCGCCACCACAGCTTGGCCTGGTCGCCGGATGGATTGCGGCTCTACTTCGTCAACGATGCCGATGGCAGCGAGTCGATCTACCAGGCGCACGTGACGCTGACCCGCGAGGAGGTGCGCCGCAGCCACGAGCGCCAGCGCGCGCGAGGCCGCGTTTCCCACCGCTGGGACGGCGATCCCACCGTCTCGCTCGCCGCTGCGAGCCCCGCCGAGGACCCGGACCGGGAAGACGATCCCGACGCCGAACTCGACCCCGACCTGGCCGTGCGCGGCGAGGAGCCGGAAGATCCCTTCGCCCCCAGGATCCCGGATTGATACTGGACCCGATCCTGATTCCCCTGCCAGGCGATCCCGCCGACATTCCACCGCCGCCCCAGGAGCCGCCGGTAGATGTCGAAAGCATTCCCGAAGAGGAACTTGAGGAGGAATTGCCCGAGGACGTCCCCGCCGATCGCGACCCGACCCGCTGGCACGATGCGATCCAGTTCGAGGTCACCCCGGTAATCGCCGAAGAGACCAACGACCGCGACGTCTCGCCATCGCCGGACGGACGCTCCCTGGCCTTCCGTCGTGGTCGTGGCGACCTGGTGATCCGCGACCTCGAGAGCGGCGAAGAACGCACCCTGGTAGAGGGCTGGGACAGCTTCATGCAGTGGCGTTGGTCGCCCGACGGCCGTTACATCGCTTACTCCCAGAACGATCTCGACTTCAGTGCCAACATCTTCGTGGTGCCGGCCGACGGCTCGGCGGAACCGGTCAACATCACCCGGCATCCACGCAACGACCTCAACCCGCGCTGGTCGGCCGACGGCCGCAAGCTGACCTTCATTTCCAACCGTTCCGGAGAGAACTACGATCTCTACCGGGTCTACCTGGACCGCGACATCGAAAGCTACACCCCGCGCGAACTCAGCACGTACTACCGCAACGCCCGGAATCAGGCGCTGGCCCAGTCACCGCTACCGGTAGACGATGCACAAGACGCGACAGAGGCGGATCGGGAAGTCGCGGAGCTCGAACTGGAAGATGCCTGGCGACGCGTCGAACGCATCACTGCCTCGCCCGCGCACCAGACCGCCAACGAGATGACGCCGGGCGGCGACCGCTATGTCTTCAACGCCGGCAGCGAAGGGCTCGTGGCGATGGACTGGGATGGCAGCAACCGTACCCGCATCGGCCCGAGCGCCAACGTCCAGCACCTCAACATCACCGGCGAGCAGGTGGTCTATATCGCCAACGGCCGGGTCGCCGTGGCCAATCTTTCCGGCAGTGGCTCACCCCGCTACCTCGACATTTCCGACCGCTTGCGCATCGACCTGCGCCAGCAGGCATTGCAGAAATTCCACGAGGCCGCCCGGGTCATCGGCGAGAACTTCTATCGCACCGACCTGAAGGGCCTGGACTGGCCCGCGGTGGTCGAGGAGTATGCCGCCTTGATCCGCCGTGCCCGCACCTCGAGCGAATTCAGCGATATCGCCAATCGCCTGATGGGGAGCTGGCGGCCTCGCACATGGGGGTGGCCAACCCGGGACCGGTGTCGGCCCTGCGCGAGCCTTCGGGCCGGCTGGGTCTCGAATACGAACGCATCGTCTCGCAACAGGACGGCCGTATCGGCTATCGCATCACCGAGGTGATTCCCGCCGGCCCCGCCTCCCGCGGCCCCATGCCCCTGGCCCCGGGCGACATCGTCACTGCGATCGGCCTGCGCCCCTTCGAGGAGAACGAGACGCTGCTGGAACGGCTGAGCGGCCAAGTAGACCAGGAGGTGATCGTCACCTTCGACCGCCCGGGCGAGGAGGGCTATACCGAATACCGTACCATGCTGAGGACCGTAGGGCTGTCCGAGCTGGCCCGGCTCAAGTACGACGCCTTCCGCGAGGAGAGCCGGCGCCTCGTCGAAGAGCTGTCGGACGGACGCCTCGGCTACCTGCACATCCAGGCCATGAACCAGACCTCGCTGGAGGGCTTTCAGGGCGATCTCTACGCCGCGGCGGCCGACAAGGACGGTCTCATCATCGACGTGCGCAACAACGGTGGCGGCAACACCACGGACCGCATCCTCACCTCGATCATGGCCGGCGAGCATGCCTACACGATACCGGCGGGTGCCGACCGCGATGAAACCGGCCACTACCCGCAGGATCGCCTCGACGCGCCGCGTTATACCCTGCCGATCAACATGCTGGCCAACGAGAAGAGCTACTCCAATGCGGAGATTCTGGCCCACGCCTTCACCACGCTGGGTCGCGGCACGCTGGTGGGCCAGCAGACCTATGGCGGGGTGATCTCCACCAACAGCCATACCTTGATCGACGGAGCTACCGTGCGCCGCCCCTTCCGCGGCTGGTACATGCCGGACGGCACCGACATGGAGCACAACGGCGCCAGGCCGGATCTGCTGGTCGAGCAGACACCCCAGGATGAAGTGGCCGAGCGCGACCGTCAGCTCGAGGCGGCGGTGGCCGATCTACTCGAGAGGATCGACGGCGAGCAGTGAATCAAGCGGGGGGTGAAACGGCCTAGATGGCGTCTTGCTCACCGAAGCCGTAGTCGCGCTCCACCCGAGCGACCCGCACCCGGTAGGCCGCGTACCAGTCGCTGCGCCCGAGGCGCTGCGCTTCGCGGTGCTCTACCTGTCGCTTCCACTGCGCGATCGCCTCCAGGCTTTCCCAGTAGGAAACCGTGACGCCGAGTTCGTCGCGTGCCGACTCCATGCCGAGAAAACCCGGCTGCTGGGCGGCCAGCTCGGCCATGCGCTCGGCCATCAGGCCGTAACCATGATCCTCCGGCGTGCGCAGCGAGGTGAAGATGACGGCGTAGTAGGGCGGTTCCGGGGTATTGGCGATAAGAGTCATAAAGCCTCACTGGTGTCTTTGCTGGCGACGGGTGTTTCCCCAGGCGCCATTCTCGGAGAGTATAAGCGCGCGCGAGCCCCGCTTGCCCTACGTTTACCCTTGGAGACGACATGCCGACGCTCGATCATGGAAGACGGGTCACCCTGACCTATTTCGTCGCCTTCATCGCCATCGGCATGTGCGTCGGCCTGCTCGGCCCGGCCCTGCCCCACCTTGCCGTCATGACGGGATCGGGCATGGGGCAGATCGCCATCCTGTTCACCGCCCGCGCGCTGGGCACCATGCTGGGATCGGTGTTCTCCGGCCTGCTGATCGACCGCTTCGATGGCCACCGGGTGCTGGCGGCGATGCTGTTGCTGCTGGCGGCGGGGCTCGCCGCGGTACCGTTCAGCCAGGCGCTGGCACTGCTCACAGCCGTGATGTTCCTGCTCGGCCTGGCCGAGGTGTCGGTCAACGCCGGCGCCAACACCCTGCTGCTGTGGACCCACGGCCCCGCATCGCCCCCCTGGATCAGCGCGCTGCACTTCTGCTTCGGCCTGGGCAACATGTTGGTCCCGCTGGTGCTGGTGGCGGTACTCCACCTGCAGCTCTCCTTCGCCTGGGCGTTCTGGCTCGTCGCCCTGTACGTCGTGCTGCTGTTGCTTCCGCTGCTGCGCCTGCCGAGTCCACGCCCACCCGACATGTCGCTGGGCGATCGCACGGCCCCACCGCCACAGGATGGCTGGCGACTGGCAATCTTCCTGCTGATGTTCGGCCTCTACGTGGGCATGGAAGTCACCTTCGCCGGCTGGATCACTGCCTATGGCGTGCTCAGCGGCATGGCGCCGGCCGATGCCGCCCTGCTGGTGACGCTGTTCTGGCTGACGCTGTCGGCCGGGCGCCTGCTGGCGATTCCGCTGGTGCGCCTGCTGACGCCATGGATGGTACTGCGCGGCTGCCTCGGGCTCGGCCTGGTTAGCACGCTGGCACTGCACGGCCAGTGGCTGCCGCTGCCACTCGTCGCCCTGCTTTTCGGCCTCGCCGCCTCGGCGGTCTTTCCCACCTTGTTCGGCTTGAGCAACCAACTGATGCCGGCCAACGGGCGTACCACCGGCTGGATCTTCCTGGCCAGCGGGATCGGCGGCATGGCACTACCCTCGCTGACCGGACCACTGCTGGAGCGTGCCGGCACTGCGGCCTTCCCGCTACTGCTGGTCGCCCTGATCGCGCTGCTGATCCTGGGTCTCATCCTGCTGCGCGCCCGGGTGCGGCTGGCGGGCCGCTGAGACTGCCGTTCAGTGCCGCTTCACCCGCCAGATGCGCCAGGCCAGCAAGGCGATGATGGCCGCGCCCAGTGGCCCGAGGATGGCCGCTGCCGTGTGCGGATGCACCTCGACCCCAAGCGCTTCCAGGCTCTCCAGGCCCAGCTTGAACAAGCTGAAGATGTAGTAGCTGATGACGATGATCGAGAGCCCTTCCACTGCCTTCTGAATCTTGAGCTGGCTGCTGGCTCGCTCGTTGAGGCTGTTGAGGATGCTCGAGTTCTGCTCCTCGATCTCGACCTGGGCACGGGTACGCAACAGGTCGTTGAGGCGGGCAGCACTCTCGGCCAGGCTCTCCTGGCGCTGATGAATGGCAGCACAGTAGTGCACCGTGGGGCGAAAGCGCCGCAGGATGAAGGTACCGAGCCGCGGGCAGTGATCGATCCGCGACTCTCTCAGTTCCTCGATGCGTGAGAAAACGATGCGCGCATAAGCATCGGTCGCGCTGAAGCGCTGGCGCGATCGGGTACCGCTGCGCTCCAGCCGGGCTGAGAGCTGCGACAGGGCAGTCAGCAACGGGCGCGGGTTGGCGTCTTCCTGTTCGGCATTGCGGTCGGATAGCTCGCCCAGCTCCATCTCGTAGGCATGCAGTTCCAGCGCCAGTTCCTTGGCCAGGGCAGTGACAGCGAGGCCATCATGCGGTAGGTCTCGATCTCCAGCAGGCGGCGCACCATGCGTCCGAGGCGGAAGTCGTTGAGGCCATGGTTGAGCAGCAGCAGGCGATTGACGCCGTCCGCATCGAGATGAAAGTCGCCCCACACCGTGGCATCGCCGCCGCCCACCTGCGAACCGGCAGGGTCGATGAAGCCGTAGGCCTCGGCGCTTCCCCGCCAGGCATCGCTGCCTTCCACCAGCACCAGCGTGGCGTTGACCAGGGTGGCACCGTAAGCCTCGACGACCTGCGCCAGCCATGCTGGAGGAGCCGCCCAGGGATCGCTCTCGGGCGCCTTGGGTACCATCAGGGTCAGGGTGGAGAACTCCGTATGCCGTTCCCATTTCAGCACCCTGCCGTCAAGGGTGACGATCTGCTGAACCTGCTCGTTATCGAAGGCGCGGCCGGTGGTTTCGCCCAGGTGCGCCAGCAGGCCGGCATGCTCTTCGGCGTTGGCCAGGAAGGCGTAGTGATAGAGATGGGCTGGCTCCGAAAAGTAGATCGATGGGCGGGCGTGCAGTTCGTTGTGCAGACGTTCGCGTTGTGGGTGCATTTCAGGGGCCTGAAAGAAGTCGAGCCTATGAGACTAAAGTCTGCAAGGCCCTTCGCCAACCCCGCTTTCGACTCCCCCCGTCACGTCGCTTGGTAGTAGTCAGTCGTCGAGAGCGGCCTTCTCTGCCACAGCGGCGTCCTCGGCCAGCGCTTCGAGCGGCACGGGTCCCTGCAGGAAACGCCCCATCCAGGCCAAGGCATTGGGCAGGCTGGCACGCCACACGCGCCAGGTATGGCCGCCATTGAGCACCTCCATCGCCACTAGGTCAGGCTGATGCGGCGCCAGCGCCTGACGCACCAGGCGAGCATGGTGTTCCGCATTGTAGGCGTCGCGATTGCCGGCACTGAGATAGAGCGGCACGATCTCTTCCCGTTCCAGGTAGCGATCCAGGTGGGCGGTATAGTTGCGCCGCTGCCACAGCGCGATATCGAAGTTTCCCGTCTCGTCGAGGAAGGCCGGGTGGCGCCAGGCCGAGGAGTTGCGGGGCGGCAGCGGATGATAGCTCGCCGGGCTCAGGGCCGCCGCGGCGGCAAACAGGTCGGGGCGCTCGAGCATGAAGTTGAGCGTGCCATAGCCACCGGCGGAGAGTCCGGCGATGGCGCGCCATTCACGCAGTGGCACGACCTGCCAGGTCTCCTCTACCCAAGGCATGAGTTCGTCGAGGAAAGCCGTGCGTGCCGCCTCGTTGTGCCCGTCGATCCACCAGCTCTCGCTGCCCGGCATGACGATGACCAGCGGCGGGATGAGGCCGTCCCGGATCATGCGATCGACGGTCCGCTCGAGATCGCCGCTCTCGACCCAGTCCCGCTCGTTGCCGAACGAGCCGTGCAGCAGGTAGAGGATGGGATAGGCCTGATTGGACTCGTGGTAACCATCCGGAAGGTAGAGCGCGTAATGGTAATCCCGCCCCAGCACCTCCGATGCGAAGTGATGGTAGGTGACCTCGCCGGCATGGACTGGCGAGCCGCCCCACAGCGCTGCCACGATCCACGCGGCAATGGTGCGCTTGAGTCGCATAGCACTTGACTCCCTGTGCGAAAATAACACTAGCCTGTTAATGGAATTTTTCCGCTTCGTCATGGTCCGACATCATGTCGACGATCGATGTTCCTCGCACCGAGGATCTGGTACCAAGGAAGGCAAGGCGCTCATGAGGCGGATCGAAGAAATCTACTGGCTGCGCTTCTATGGCTGCCTGGCCGTGTTCGGCTACCACTTCCTCGATCGCTTGAACCAGCATATCGATAACGTCTACGTCGACCTGGCACGTATTCCCACCGTGCTTGGCACCCCCATCTTCATCTTCATTTCGATCTTCCTGTTCTCGTTCCGCTACGGCGACCGCCCTCCTTCGGGATTTTTGGTCAAGCGCCTGCAGTACGTCATGGTGCCGTATGTCGTCTACGGTCTGATCTATTCATTGACCAAGTACGTCAACCTGAGGCGGGAGGGCGTGCCGATCGATTTCGTCGCCAACCTGGTCGAGTATCTGATCTACGCCGGCTGGCACGGCTACTTCCTGATCATCGCCATGCAGTTCTACGCCTTCTACTGGCTCTATTCCCGCTATGGTCTGGAGCGCTGGCTGCCGCCCGGCCCCTGGCTGGTTCTCGGCAGTCTCATCGGCATCGCCTACTGGGGCCTGACCCGCCACTACGACATCGAACCGCCAGGCTACCTGCTCTGGATCGCCCCGCTCGGCTGGATCTACCTGTTCTTCCTGGCCATGCTGGTGGTGCACTACTACCCTCGGCTCGCCCCCGATCGCCTGGCGGAAGTGCCCTGGCTCAAGTGGCTTTCGCGGCCGGCACTACTGCTGGTCTTCGTCGGCGTAATCGTGCTGCTGACCCTGCGCGGCGAATTGGAATACTCCTCCAAGGAAACCTGGGTCGTGCCGCTCTTCATCCTGTTCACGCTGTTCACCGTCACTCGGCTGCGTAACGTTCGAGCCACGCCCCTGGTAAAGACCGTCAACCGCTATTCGTTCGGTATCTATCTCGCGCATCCCATGTTCTTCGCCATGGTCGACTTCGCGCAAGAGTTCGCTCCCTTCTCGCTACTGGTCTATTCCCTGCTGCTGATCGTGGTGGGCATGGCCGGCTCGATAGGGCTGAACTGGGTAGCCAATCGGCTACCCTGGGGTGGCATGCTGTTCGGCAAGACGCTTTACGTACCGGAAGAGCAGCAGACTTCCGCAACGCAAGTACGCTAGGCTATGCCTGGAAAGCGAAGGATGGCCCCGTTCGGGCGCCTGTTACTCGAACTCAGAGGGAACCTTGCATGAGTGAGCTCATTTCGCTCGTGATCGTACCGGTGGACGACTCACCCACGGCACATGCGGCAACACGCCATGCCGCCTTGCTGTCTCACCTGCTCCATGCCCCCCTGCGGCTGGTGCATGTCATGCCTCTCAACCCGGCCGAATTCAGCGATATCCCGGCCAATCGACAGGCCGAAAAGGACCGCGACCGCTCGCAGCGCCTGGCAGCAGCCCAGAATGCCTTCGCCAGCGCCAGGCAGGCCATCGACCCAACGCTCGACTCCCCTCCAGAGGAAGTCACGCTGGAAGAAGAGGGCTTCGTCCATCATCCGGCCCGCACCCTCGTTGACTATGCGCGCCGGCACGAGGGCTGCCTGCTGGTGGTCGGTGCCCGTCACCTGAGCGATCTCGGCAAGTTCGTCGAGGGCAGCATCAGCGACGAGGTCGTACACAAGGCCCCCTGTCCGGTCACCGTGGTGCACCCCGAGGCAGTCACCGAAGACATCAAGCGTATCGGCCGAGTGGTCGTTCCAGTCGATGGCTCCCGCCACAGCGATAACGCCGCCAGACTGGCAGGCGACCTGGCCCGTAGCGCAGGCGCCCGAGTGGACCTGCTGTTCTGCCGCCCGGCAGGCGCCCCGCCGCCCCAGAAGGGCAAGCAAGACGAGTCCGAACAGCTCTTCGCCCAGGCGCGACAGCACTTGGGGGAAATACCGGCAGGTATCGCAACCCATCTGCTGGAAGGCGACCGCTACGCGGAAGCGATCACCGAATTCGCCCACAGCCTGCCCGATAACCCGGTCATCGTCATGGGACGCAGAGGCTTGGGGACTCTACGTGAGAAGCTGGTAGGCAGCGTCAGTCATCGCGCCATCGATCTGGCCCACTGCCCGATCACGGTAGTGGTCTAGCCTCGCTCCGTCCGGCTTCGCTCAGCTGCCGTTCTCGTAAGCCGACTTGAGGCGATAGAACTCAGCGACGATGTCGTTCATGGCGGCGGCATCGTAGTCGCTGAGGCCGCTGACGACCAGCTTCTTCGAGCCGCTGCCGACAGGCACGCCGCCATCGGTGATGCGGAACTCGAGCCTGACGTCGCCACGCTTGCCGGTGACGTCGAGGCTCGAGTCGACCAGCTCCAGGGAGGGAGCGACAAGGTCGATCCGGTCGAGCGAAAAGCCCATGCTGTCGTAGATCACCAGCGGGCGCTTGGGGTTGAACATGACGCCCTGCGCCTCGAGCAGCGGCTTCAACACGTGCGGGAAGTTCTTTCCCGAAAAGGCCACATAGCAGCGAGTGAAGGCTTCAATGGCCGCGGCATCGTGGTTGGTATCGCCCTCGCAGCTCACTTCCAGGTACTGCTTGCCCTCTTCGTCCCTGACCTCGATCTGGCCCGCCGCGTTCTTCTCCAGGCTCAGCAAGGTTCCATCGCCTACCATGCTGCGAAAGCGAAAGTCCATGTGCCGTGAAAGGCCGAACCGGCTCAGCACCAGGGCAAATAGCAGGTCGCCGGGTACGCAAAAGCGCCGGGCCCCCGCATCGTGTATGGGATTGAAGTCCCCGGCGACGCGCTTGGCGAAGTCGCTGGCCTGCTGTGCCGAGATGCGGATGCCCGCGTCAGCCTGCGTGTGGTAAGGGTCGAGAAACATGCGTGCTCTGGCCTGTCCTTGGTTGGAAGTGCTCAAGGGGTTGATGATGCCATTTTTTCCACCGGCGCGGCCACTTCGACCGGGCAGGATGGCGGCCCGTCCGTCGCTTCGGTACATGGTCGCCGCACCGCCGCATCAGCCATGGAATCCATGTTAATGTGAAACGAAGCATGACAGGGCATCATGGGTTTTGACGTCCTTGCATGGGCTCGTCATTCTCGCGAAATGCCTATATTGTGCAACGACGCCTAACGGCTAAAGTACGACACATAATCATCAGGGAGCACGACATTACCGGGTCATGGCCGTTCCGGCTCGGTAAGGGATCGGGGGGATAACGCTATCGAGACGCTCATGAAGTCCTGGCCGACCGTCGGCGCCGATGGGCCAGGCATGAGGGCCATCTTGCCGAGCCGAACGGGATCAGCCCAGCAATGCCTTCGGGAAGGTGGCACGTGGCTGGGCTGACACGTGCGCTGATGCTGACCCTGGTGTTGGGACTTCTGCCCCTGTCGGCCACTGCTCTTGAGCGGCAGGTCGTGCTGATCGCTCATCCGAACGTCGCCAACACCTCACTGACCCGCGATACCACCCGGGCGATCTTCGCCATGCGTCAGCGCAGCTGGCCCGATGGCCAAGCCGTTCGGGTCTTCGTGCTGCCCAACGATCATCCCGTGCATGCACGTTTCGCCAAGGAGCGGCTGACCGTGTATCCACACCAGTTGCAGCTGGCCTGGGATCGCATGGTGTTCTCGGGAACGGGACAGGCCCCGAGCCAAGTCAACACCCAGTCTGAGATGCTGGAACGCGTCGCCACCACGCCTGGCGCCCTTGGGTATCTGGAAAGGGAGTATCTGGATGAGAGAGTCCAAGTCATCACCATGGATTAGCCGCCGCTCGCGTCCGGTGCTCCTGGCACTGGCTCTCGCCTGGGCGCCTGCGGCCGTGGCGGAAGGCGTCATGGATACCTTGCAGGTACATGGCTTCCTCAGCCAGGCGCTGGTCATTACCGATCACAACAATTTCTTCGGGCCCAGCAGCAGTGGCGGCGGCAGTCTCAAGTACACCGAGATCGGCGCCAATGCCTCGATCCGCCCACGCCCCGATGTCCTGGTGGCCGCCCAAGTGCTCAGCCGCCGGGCCGGTGGCGACGGCAGCGATGCTCGACCGGCGCTCGACTATGGCGTGATCGACTATCAACCGCTCTCCGACCAGCGGCGTACCCTGGGCATTCAGCTCGGGCGTTTCAAGAACCCTTTCGGCTTCTACAACCAAACCCGGGACGTCGCCTTCACACGCCCCAGCATCCTGCTGCCCCAGTCGATCTATTTCGATCGTACCCGCTCGCTGGGACTTGCTGCGGATGGCTTGACCGCCTACTACGAAGAGAGAATTCCTACCGGCACCGTTCGTACGCAGTTGGGGATAGGTAATACACAAGCAGGTGACGACCTGAGACGCACCATGCGACTGGAAAACACTCCTGGATCGTTGGAACCCAGGAGTTCGGTCATCGGACAGGTGCGTTACGAACATGACGGGGGCCGCATTGTGGCCGCACTCAGCGGCGCCAGCGCTCGTGCTCGCTTCGAGGCCGGCACCCCCGGCATGAGCGATGGGAATTTCAAGTTCCAACCTTGGATACTGTCGCTGCAATATAACGCCGAACAGTGGAGCCTAACGGGTGAGTACGCTCTCAGAAGCTCGACCTTGGATGGCTTTGCCAATCCATTCATGAACTTCGATGTCACCGGAGAGAGCTGGTACGTACAATACGCGCGTCGGTTCAATGGCAATTGGCAATGGCTGATTCGCTATGATCGCCTGGTCAATAATCGGGACGATAGGTCGGGGAAGGCCTTCGAGGCCATGGGAGGCGGGCCAGCCCACACCCAATACGCCAATGACGTGACTCTAGGCGTTCAATGGACCGTGACACCTCGGGTTCTTCTCGCTGCTGAATACCATCACGTCGATGGTACGGGCTGGTTACCACTACAAGATGAGCCCGACCCCTCAGAGACGCGCCGACGCTGGAACATGCTGCTATTTCAGCTCTCTCTGCGCTTCTGAGAATTGGCCCGCCATCTTTCATGAATCGGCCAGGGAATGCCAGTATGAGCGAACCCACCTCCCAAGTACCTCGCCCCCGCCTGAGCCTGACTTGGCGAGTGCTGGCCTTGAGCAGCCTGGTACTGCTCGTGCTGGTGGTACTGTTCACCTGGCTCGGCCACACCAACCTGACCCGTCAGTTCGAGGAAAGTCGCAAGGAGAGCAATGCACGCGAGTCGCGCGAGATCGAACTCGCATTGCAGCGCTCCGAGATCGGCCTGCAGCGTATCGCCGCGCTGATCGCGGCATCTCCCGATCTGGGCCCGGCCCTGGCCGCGAGGAACCAGGCGGAGCTGGTCGGCTCGCTTGCGTCACAATGGCCCACGCTGCAGCTCGAGGCAGGTATCGAGGAGATCCTGGTATTCGACGCCGATGGGAGGCAACAGGCCGAGTGGGGCGAAGGCCAGCTAGACCAGGATCGGCCGATGCAAGACTGGGTTCATCAAGTCATGGAGACCGAGTACCCGCTCTCGGCACTGCGCTGCGCCAACGATTGCCGACAATATGCCGCCGTCCCCATACTGGTCGAGGGCGCGAGCGTGGGCATGGTGATTCTGTCGCGCTCCCTGGCGGACGTGACCCGCCAGGCCCAGCAGGTCTCTGGCAGCGACGTTGCGCTGCTGGTCAGCGGCAGCCATGAAACGGAGGAAGAGCCCGAACGACACCTGACCAACTGGAACGGCTACTTGGTCGCACTGACCCATGCCGAACACTATCTTCCGATACTGCAGCGGGCCGCTCGCATGGCCATGCTCAACGACATTCTTGAAACGCCGCTGCGGTTACAGCACGACGGTCGTGATTACGAGCTGTCCGTGGTGCGTATGGAGGCCGATAACGGGCGGCGCAGCACCGGCTTCTTTCTCCTCGCGACCGACATTACCGCACAGATTCGCGCCATCCAGAAGGACACACGCAACCTGCTGCTGGTCGGCATCGGCGGCTGGCTGGCAGCCGAGTTGCTGCTGCTGGCCATCCTGCTGCGCCCCATGGCCAGGCTGCGCCGGCTGGCCGGTGTTCTCCCGGCCCTGGCCCACGGCGGCTTCGCCGAAGCTCGCAGCGCGATTCCCATTTCACGCAGCCGGCTGGAGGACGAGATCGACGTGCTGGAAGGCACCACGCTGGCGCTATCGGAGCAGTTGGAAACCCTGGAACGGGAGGTCAGCGCACGTGGCGCTCAGCTTGCCGAGCGCGTCGACGAGCTGGCCCGCGAGCGCGATTTCGTCGGCAGCCTGCTGGACACGGCACGCGTTTTCATCGTCACCCAGGATGAGCAAGGCTACATCACGCTGGTCAACGACTATGCCCTCACGACCCTGGCCATGCAGGAAGAGCGCCTGCTTGGCCGCTCGTTCGATGAGGTTTTTCTCTCACGCGGCGGTGACGGTGACAACGCCGGCGAAGAAGTGCCCCAGGAGGAGCGTAGCCTGACCACGGCGGATGGACTCCAGCGGACCATCGCCTGGTACCACGCCCCGCTATCACGCAGCGACGCGCGGGCGGCACGCATCTCGGTCGGCCTCGACATCACCGAACGTAAGCTCGCCGAGGCGCGCCTCACCTGGCTAGCCGAACGCGACCCGCTCACGGAGCTATACAATCGGCGCTACTTCCAGGAAGCGCTAGGCAGCGCCATGCGGCGCGGACGCAGCGGCGCGGTTCTGCTGCTCGACCTCGATCATTTCAAGGACGTCAACGAGCTCAGCGGGCACCACACCGGCGACCAGCTCCTGCGCAGGGTGGGCGATACGCTATATCAGGAGTTCGGTCACTGCGGCATCATCGCCCGCCTGGGCGGCGACGAGTTCGCGCTGTTGCTGGAAGGCGCCGACACCCGGCGCGCCATCAGCATCGCCAAACAGATCACCCCGCTGCTCGACAATACCGGCCTGGATGCCGGAGGACAGCTTCACCGGGCGACAGCCAGCCTGGGTATCGCCCTGTTCCCGATCCACGGCGACAACCCCGCCGACCTGATGGCCAATGCCGACCTGGCCATGTACAAGGCCAAGGAGAGCAGCGCCCAGCGCTGGCATCTGCTCTCGACCCTCGAGCGCGCCAAGGACGAGCTGCAGGAGCGTGTTTATTGGGTGGAACGGATTCGCCAGGCGATCGACGAAGAGGGTTTCGAGCTGATGGTACAGCCGATCGTACGCTTGAGCGATGGCGACGTGCGTCATTACGAAGTGCTCTTGCGCATGCGCGGCCCCAAGGGAGCACTCATCTCACCCGCCCACTTCATTCCGGTGGCGGAGCGCAGCGGGCAGATTGTACAGATCGACCGCTGGGTACTGCGCCATAGCCTGCGCGCCTTGAGTCATGTCCAGGCGCAGGGCATCAGCCTCGCCGTCAACCTGTCGGGGCAGACGCTGCACGACGAGGAGCTTCAACAGTTTCTCATGGAAGAGCTGTCGGCCACCGGCGCGGATCCTCGCCACTTGATCCTCGAGATTACCGAGACCGCGGCGGTTACCGATTTTTCCAGCGCACGAGGCGTCCTCCAGGCCCTGCGCGACCTGGGCTGCCGCACCGCCCTCGACGACTTCGGGGTTGGCTTCAGCAGCTTCCATTATCTCGGCGAACTCCCCGTCGACTTCATCAAGATCGATGGCGCCTTCATACGCACCCTGATCACCAGCCCGGACAGCCAGGTCATCGTCAAGGCCATTGCCGATATCGCGGCAGGCTTCGGCAAGCTGGCCATTGCCGAGTTCGTCGATCAGGAGGCATTGATACCCCTTTTGACTTCCTATGGTATCTCGTATGGTCAGGGTTACTATCTGGGGAAACCGGCTCTACTGAGCGATACCTTTGCCATTGCCAGCAGTTGACGTTTCGAAAGAGGACTTCACCACAACACTAGCCAGGCAAGGAGTGCACGATGGGACGCAGCAGAATTTCCGAGCTTGGAAGGGATAACCGAAGCGACCTTTTCTCGCAACTGGAGGAGGATTTTGCCTTCACGCTGGCTCATGACGAACGGTCCAGGCAACGCGTCTATCGCCTGAGATATCGAATCTATTGCCAGGAGATCGGATACAACCCACCTAACGAGGACGATGCGGCCCTAGAGCAGGATGCCTACGACGAAAGCGCTCTACACTGCCTCCTTGTGCACCGCAAGTCGGGTATTGCAGCGGGCTGTTTCCGATTAGTACTGCCCGCTCCAGGCAAAGATCCGAAGATAAGGCTCCCGCTACAGGAATATGGCGGAACTAGTCTGACCCACAAGGCGCTGCACCCAAGCCTGCTGCCCATTGAGGAAATTTGCGAGATATCGCGCTTTGCTACCGCCCGTGAGTTCCGCAATCGCCCGATCAATCATGAGACGCTCGACAAACCCACCTACGACTTTACCCTTGAGGAGCGACGCGTCTTTCCACTACTGACAATCGCCCTGTTCCTGGCCACCCATGCGCTGGTTGGACTGGTGGATCGCCGCCATATCTTTGCCATGATGGCGTCTCGCCTGCCGCGGCTGCTGGCCATGTCGGGATTTCGCTTCCAGCGCATCGGCGATGCCATCGAGCTACATGGCCGACGCAATGCCTTTTATATCGACAACGTCATGGCGCAGCGCGAGATGCGTCGTGAACTGCTCGAACCCTACCGGCATATTCACAGGCAGCTCGCCAGCCAGTTGCCGCGGGCGATCGCCAATGTTGCCCCACTCCCGCTCCGCATATTGGAAGAGCCGTGATAGATCGGGCCCGGGATGCAACTGCCCAGGCCAGGTGAGCACCATGATGGCAAGTACGTTGCGATGCTCGCCACGCGCCAGGTCGCTGCCTCCTCTGGTAGAAGGAATGATGCCGGCCTGCGGATCGACCGCCTCCACCAGACGCTGGCGAATCCGGGCCACCAGAGGATGTCCCTCATAACCGGTCAGCAGGAACGTCAGCGCCACCTCGGCCAGGATGTCCTCGGTGGCTTCGGCGAGGATACGCTCGCTCTCGGCGGCAAAGGCATCGAGGATCCAGGCATGCGGCTCAGTTTCTACCCAACGCTGGTAGTAGCGACTGTCGGCAATCACCACGTGGGTCATACCGTATAGCCTGTTGTGGTAATCCGCCTCGCCCAGCGCCGCCACGGCAGCGGTGGGATACACCCCGCGGAACGCCTCGAGCATTTCCTCGCGCAGATCGACGATGCCGAGCTGGTGGAGGAACCAGGCCTGGTTCGCCACCTGGGCGGCGTAAATGCGAATGACCTGCGGATCCGTCAGGAATCGCTGCCACTCGAGGCCTGCCAGATAGCCGAAAGCGAGGTGCCGCTGCGGCACTGCATCCAGCAATCCGTAGTAGTCCGCCTGCATCAAGCGAAAGAGAAGCTGCCTGCCGAAGGCGATCTCGCCCCACTCCGCCAGCATGGCCTTGCGCGCACGCTGCTTGGCGGTGCGCTGCGGATAATTTGCCACGACCTCACGGGCGCGTTCCGCCGCATAACCCGGCTCTTCGAGCCCGGCGATGTCGCGCTCGAGCTGGCCCAGCAACAGCCGGCCATGGGTTTCCATGATCGAGAGATAACGCGGATCGCCGCTGATGCGATAGAGCCGCTGGGCATAGTGGCGCTGCTTGTCCTGGGGCAAGCCGGGCAGAGCGGCCTCGTAGACGGCCTGAATGGCCTGGCCCGTTGCCTTCTCATCGAACGTTGGCGACACCAGGGGAGTGGCGCAGCCGGCGAGCCATGCCAGCAAGAGCAGAGCGAGCCAACTGCGCACCGCAAGACGCAACGCCGCCACGCACGCGCCGCTCTGTGCCGCGCCCTCGCTCATTGCTGTCGTCATCTTCCGCTACCGTCCTTGTTCTGCCGCCCACGCCTCTGCTTGGGCGAGATCATGCGCACCCTGACCTTGGGCCTTACCCTGGGCTGGTCGACCTGCCTCCGGGAATCCGACTCCTCCGGAGATTCGTTTTCGACTGCCGCTGGCAGCGGAGCGGGTGGGGGAATGACCACCCAGGCGAATACCGGTAGTGCCAGCCCCCAGTAGATGGCCGCCAGGCGCAGCCCCAGCGTTACCACCAGCGCCAGGCCGATGGCGACACCGGCCGGTACGCCTAGCGCCCCCAGGCCCACATAGGCGATACCACCGGCGATGGAGGCGGTGGCATATACCTCTTCGCGCAGCACCATCGGCACACGGCGTGCCAGAACGTCGCGTACCATGCCGCCGGCCACGCCGGTCAACAATCCCATCAACACCGCCACCACGCCGGGCGCCTCCAGTTGCAGCGCCTTGTGCGCCCCGATCACCGTGAACAGCGCCAGGCCGAAGGCATCGGCCACCGGCAGAAACACGCGAGAAAGGCGATGAATGTAGTGGAAGCCGACGATGGAGAGGCCCACGGTGGCAAGAATCACCCACAGGTAGGTCGGGTCGGCGACCCAGAATACCGGCCGCACGCCCAGCACCAGGTCACGCAGGGTGCCGCCGCCGATACCGGTAACCGCCGCCAGCACCAGCATGCCGAAGGGATCCATGCGCGAGCGGCAGGCCAGTATCACTCCCGAAAGGGCGAAGACGACTACGCCCGCCATGTCCAGCCAGTACACCAGAGACGTCAAGTCCTTCTCCTGAAACGCGGACCAGAAAATTGCCAGGCAGACAACTGCGCTGTCACTGATAGGTCACGACGAGAAAGCTCACCAGCTCCTCTTCGCCGTCATTCTCGATGGTGTGCTCGAGGTCGGCATGGTAGTGGGCCGAATCGCCGGGATTGAGCTCGCAGCGATTCTCCCCGGCAATGACCCGAGCTTGCCCCTGGGTCACGGTCAGCAGCTCGCGAGTGCCCTCGAAATGGGCTGCGCTTTTCAAGCGCGCCCCGGGCGCCAGGCGGATCTCGTAGAACTCGACGTTCTTTTCCATGTGCAGCGGCGAGAGCGTGCGGATGCGGCAGTCGCGGTCGTCGCGGAACAGCTGGCTGGCATCGTTGCCGCGCACCACTTCGATACGCGAGGCCGTCCAGGGCTGATCCACCAGATCGCCGATGTTCATGTCGAAAGCCTGGGCGATACGCAGCGTTACCGCCAGTGTCGGGTTGGCCTTGCCGCGTTCGATCTGGCTGAGCATCGAGCGGCTGACGCCAGACGCCGCCGCCAGTTGCTCCAGGGTGAGCCCACGCCCCTTGCGTAGCTCGATCACGCGGCTGGAAAGGCTACCGGCTTCCGTTTGTGCTTCGTCTGCCATCGTTTTGTCATTCACCTCGCTCTTTCCTCTATACCCAAGACATGGGGCTAAGACATGGACCATGAATAGGACCAAGACAGACGACTCAACCCATGCCTTGCCAGAAAAAAATCCAACATGAAGGATAATTTTCTTGCATTGAGGAAGTGTTCTGCAATACTGGAAATCGTTCTCCTATAGTAAATATTTCGTTGCGAAATGCCAGCCCCTCGCAGCTCAACCACCTGAATCTCCAACCACAAGTCAGGAAGGCAGAACATGAAAGCACTGATCAAGAAAGAGGCATCACCCGGCCTCTGGCTGGAAGAGGTGCCGGACCCACAGGTCGGCATCAACGACGTGCTGATCAAGGTGAAGCGTACCGCCATCTGCGGCACCGACGTGCACATCTACAACTGGGACAGCTGGGCGCAGAAGACCATTCCGGTACCCATGGTGGTGGGCCACGAGTTCGTCGGCGAGATCGTCGAGGTCGGCTCCAACGTAAACGACTTCCACCCCGGCCAGATCGTCTCCGGCGAGGGCCATGTGGTATGCGGGCGCTGCCGCAACTGCCTGGCTGGGCGCCGCCACCTGTGCGCTCACACCAGCGGGGTGGGGGTCAACCGGCCCGGCGCCTTCGCCGAATACGTGGCGTTGCCCATGTCCAACGTGTGGGAGCACAAGCCCGGCATCGACCTCGACGTGGCCGCCATCTTCGACCCCCTGGGCAACGCCGTGCATACCGCGCTGCAGTACGATCTGCTCGGCGAGGACGTGCTGATCACCGGCGCCGGGCCGATCGGCGCCATGGCCGCGGCAGTGTGCCGCCATGCCGGGGCACGCCATGTGGTGGTCACCGACCTCAACCCGGGCCGCCTTGAACTGGCCAGGCAACTGGGCGCCACCCGCACCGTGGACGTACGCCACGAGACGCTTGCCGACGTGCAGCGCGAGCTCGGCCTTAGCGAAGGCTTCGACGTGGGCCTGGAGATGTCCGGCAGCCCCGCCGCCTTCCGCGACATGCTGGCCAACATGTGCCATGGCGGCAAGGTGGCCATGCTCGGCATTCCCACCGAGGAGATGGCCATCGACTGGAACACGGTGATCTTCAACATGCTGACGCTGAAGGGCATCTACGGCCGTGAGATGTACGAGACCTGGTACAAGATGTCGGTGATGGTCGACTCCGGCCTCGACATCTCGCCGGTGATCACCCACCGTCTGCCCTATAGCGAATTCCAGCGCGGCTTTGACGCCATGCTCAGCGGCGAAGCGAGCAAGGTCGTTCTCAACTGGGAGACATGACATGTACGGAGCCTTCAAGCAGCACCTGCACGGCGAGCTCGACGCCATTCGCCAGGCCGGGCTGTACAAGCACGAGCGCCAGTTGACCACGCCTCAAGGCGCCCATGTCGGCATCAATACCGGCACTGAGGTACTCAACCTGTGCGCCAACAACTACCTGGGTCTGGCCCAGCACCCCGAGGTCAACGCCGCCGCCAGGGCCGGGCTCGAGGAGTGGGGCTACGGGTTGGCCTCGGTGCGCTTCATCTGTGGCACCCAGAGCCTGCACAAGCAGCTCGAGCAACGCCTCACCGACTTCCTCGGCACCGAGGACACCATCCTCTACCCCTCCTGCTTCGACGCCAACGGCGGCCTGTTCGAGACCCTGCTCGGCGCCGAGGACGCGGTGATCTCCGACGAACTCAACCACGCCAGCATCATCGACGGCGTGCGCCTGTGCAAGGCCCGGCGCTACCGCTACCGCAACAACGACATGGCCGACCTCGAGGCGCAGCTCAAGGCCGCCGACCACGACGGCGCGCGCTTCAAGCTGATCACCACCGATGGCGTGTTCTCCATGGACGGCTACATTGCCCGGCTCGATGAGATCTGCGACCTGGCCGAACGCTACGGCGCCCTGGTGCACTTCGACGACTGCCACGCCACTGGCTTTCTCGGCAAGGGCGGCCGTGGCACCCACGAATACCGCGGCTGCATGGACCGCATCGACATCACCACCGGCACCCTGGGCAAGGCACTGGGCGGTGCCAGCGGCGGCTACACCAGCGGCAGGCGCGAAGTCGTCGAGCTGCTGCGCCAGCGCTCGCGCCCGTACCTGTTCTCCAACACCGTGGCGCCGCCGGTGGTCGCCGGCGCGCTGAAGGCCATCGAGCTGGCCGCCGAGTCCCGCGAGCTGCGCGACCGCCTTACCGAGAACACCGCTTTCTTCCGCGAAGGCCTCGAGCGGCTCGGCTTCGAGCTGCTGCCCGGCGAGCATCCCATCGTGCCGGTGATGCTGCACGATGCCGGGCTTGCCGCGCGCTTCGCCGAGGAGATGCTCAAGGAGGGCGTCTACGTGATCGCCTTCTCCTACCCGGTGGTGCCCCAGGGCAAGGCGCGCATCCGTACCCAGATGTCCGCTGCGCTGAGCCGCGACGACCTCGAGTTCGCCCTGGCCGCCTTCGGCAGGGTCAAGGAGCGCCTGGGGCTGTGACGGGCTGTTGTGAGGGGCCTTTGTGAGGGGCTTTGCCTGAATACCGCGCCGCTTCGGCGAGAACGGCGCGGCTTCTACGCCCTTGGTCGAAGCCTGTCCTTTCGATGAGCGATAGCAGGCATACTGACTGAATCGTTACAGATTCGTGCCGGCCGCCATGCCCCTGCTCCAGGAAAAGCTCACTCCGCCTGCCCTGCCCGTCAGCGTCGTCGCCCGGGAGCGGCTCAACGATCGCTTCGCGCTGACCGAGCGGGTGCGCCTGCTGGTGGTTCAGGCCCCCCCGGGCTACGGCAAGAGCGCGCTGCTGGCCGAGCGTCTGCCGCAGTTGGACCAACCGGCGGCCTGGCTGCGCCTGGATGCACGCGACGACACCCCGAACGCTTCGCTGCCTACTTCCACGCCACCCTGGCCGAACTCTGCCGCCGGCTCGGTCTCGCGCCGACGCTGCCTCCACCGGGCGACCTGCCAGCCACCATGGAGGCCTGGCTCGCCGCCCTGCCGCGCGAGGCCCCGCCTGGCAGGCTGGTGCTCGACGACTTCCACCACCTGCGCCATCCGCAGATTCTCGAGGCCCTGCGCCACTGGCTCGACCATCAGCCTCCCTGGCTCACTCTCACCTTGGCGTCACGCACCCGCCCCGCGCTGGGTACGGCGGGGCTACGGCTGCGTGGCGAGCTGGAGGAGATCGGCATGGCCGAGCTGGCCTTCGAGCTGGAGGAGGCCCAGACGCTGTGCGCCGAGCAGCTCAGCTTCCCGCCGACCCGGGTCAGCCTGGAACGTGCCCTGCGCCGCACCGAGGGCTGGCCGCTGGCGCTGGCCTGGCTGATCGAGCGCACCACCACCCGGGCGTCTTTCGACAGCCTGCTCGAGCGTCTCGATGGCAGCCATCCGGATTTCGTCGCCTGGTTCGACGAGCTGCTCGAACGCAGCATCGACGACCAGGACCGTCAGCTGCTGCTGCAGCTTGGCGTGCTGGAGCGCTTCTCGCCTAACCTGGTGGCCCGGTTGCTGGAGGGCGAACGGCTCTCGCAGCGGCTGGAGGCGCTCGAACAGGGTAGCCTGTTCCTCGAGCGAGTCGAGCCTCACTCTCAATGGCTGCGCTTCCATCCGCTGTTCGCCGGCTATCTGCGTCACCGACGTCATGAACTCAGCCTGGCCACCCAGCGCGAACTGCACCAGCGCGCCAGCACCGCCTGGCTGCGCCTGGGCAACCCGGCCCTGGCGCTGGCCCAGGCGATCGAGGCCGAAGCGCCCAAGGCGCTGGCCGAACTGCTCGAGCAGCAGGGGCCCACCCTGCTGGCCAACGGCCACTTCGCGCTGCTGGCACGCGGGCTTGCCGCCCTCGGCGACACTCGCCTGGTCGATTCGCCCCGGCTGACCCTGCTGCACGGCTGGGCCTCCCATGCCCAGTACCACTTCGACCGCACCCGCCAGGCCATCGACTGGATCGAGGCGCAGCTCGAAGCGCCCGAGTGGGCCGCGCTTGCCGCCGAGTTCGCCACCCTGCGTGCCCAACTGGCGATCAACGAGGGTGACGCCGAGCGCGCCGCCCCGCTGGCCGAGCAGGCCCTAACCCTGCCGCCTCGCTACCTGGCCAGCACGCCGCTCACCGCCGCATCCATTCTCGCCGAGGCTCGCTTCGTCCAGGGAGAGCTGGCCGAATCGCTCGAGCGGACCCGCCGTGTGGAGCACGAAGCGGCGCGCCTCGGCGACGAGCAGCGCCGGCTGTGGGCGCTGTGCCACCAGTCCGAGACGCTGGTGGCGCAGGGACGCCTGCAGGCCGCCTACGATGTGCAGGAGCGCGCCATGGCCCACGTCGAGCGCTGCGGCCTCGACCGTCTGCCGGTGGCGGAATTCCTCTATCGCATTCGCAGCCAGCTGCTGTGGGAGTGGCAGCGCCTCGACGAAGCGGAGCAGGCGGCGCTGAAGGGCATCGAGGTGCTCGACACCCAGGGCGAGCGCTGGACCCTGCAGTGCCACGTCGGCCTGGCCAAGGTGGCACTGTCGCGGGGCGACCCCGCCCAGTGCGCCGACCATATCCGCCGGGTACGCAAGATCCTGGTCCAGGGCGACTACCACATCGACTGGCAGGCCAATGCCCACGCCACCCTGCTCGCCTGGTGGCAGGCCAACGGCGACCTCGACGCCGTGGCCCGGTGGCTGCAGGAGGCCCCCGCGGGCGATCCGGCACGGGCCAGCAACCACTTCGCCCAGTGCAACCTGCGCAACCACGCCCGCGCACTGACCTTGCTCGGCCGCTTCGACGAAGCCGAAGCGCTGCTCGTCGAGCTCGAGCGCCAGACCCAACGCCTGGGGCTCGTCACCGACGCCAACCGCAACCGCCTGTGCCTGGCGGCGCTGGCCTGGCAGCGCGGCCGTCACGACGAAGCCTCGGACCACCTGCGCCAGGCACTGACGCTTGCCACCCGCACCGCACTGGCCGGCAGTTTCCTGCGCCTGGGACGGGCACTGCCCGAGATGCTCGCGCCGCTGCTGGAAGATGACGGCCTCGACCCGCTGGCCAGGAGTCACGCCGAACGGCTGCTCGAACTCGCTCGGCGCCAGCGCGAGTTCGGCCGCGCCGTGCGCCTGTTGCTCGACGACTCGGTGATCGAAGAGATCGTCTCCCGCCCCGACGTGCCGGAGCTGATCCGTACCTCGCCACTGACCCGCCGCGAATGGCAGATCCTCGGCCTGATCCACGCCGGGCTCTCCAACGAGCAGATCGCCGAGCAGCTCTCGGTGGCGCCTACCACGGTCAAGACCCATATCCGCAGCCTCTACCAGAAGCAGCACATCCGCCGCCGCGAGGAGGCCATCGCGCTGGCCGGCGAGCTGCTCACGCGCATCCAGGGGGAGTAGACACCGGTCTCCTCCCTTCTACGCCTCCTCCCCCTTTCTACGCCTCACTCATCCTGGGCGTAGAGGATTCCTCCCGTTGTCCCCGGGGTCACCATCGTCCCTACGTTTCCCCGTATGGCAAGCGACAAGGACAACGCATGAACGCACAGCAACTCTACGGCAGGCAGGGGCAGGAGTGGTGGCGCGGCGCGGCGATCTACCAGATCTACCCGCGCAGCTTCATGGACAGCAACGGCGACGGCATCGGCGACCTGCCGGGCATCATCGACAAGCTCGACTACATCGCCTCGCTGAACGTCGACGCCATCTGGCTCTCGCCCTTCTTCACCTCGCCGATGAAGGACTTCGGCTACGACGTCGCCGACTATCGCGGCGTCGACCCCATGTTCGGTACCCTGGAGGATTTCGACCGTCTGGTGGAGGCCGCCCACGCCCGCGGGCTCAAGGTCACCATCGACCAGGTGCTCTCGCATACCTCCGACCAGCACCCCTGGTTCAGCGAGAGCCGGGCCAGCCGCGACAACTCCAAGGCCGACTGGTACGTATGGGCCGAGGCCAAGGCCGACGGCTCGCCGCCCACCAACTGGCAGTCGGTATTCGGCGGCAGCGCCTGGCAGTGGGATACCCGTCGCTGCCAGTACTACCTGCACAACTTCCTGGCCAGCCAGCCGGATCTCAACTTCCGCAACCCTGAGGTGGTCAAAGCCATCCTCGACGAAGTACGCTTTTGGCTCGATCGCGGTGTCGACGGCTTCCGCCTCGACGCCATCAACTTCTGTACCCATGGCGAGCTTCGGGACAATCCGCCCCGCCACGAGGCGGTGGAGAGCTTCCTCGGCACGCGGCCGGACAATCCCTACGGCTTCCAGCAGCATCTTCACGACAAGACCCAGCCCGAGAACCTGATCTTCCTCGAGCGGCTGCGCGCCCTGCTCGAGGAGTATCCCGGCACCACCAGCGTCGGCGAAGTGGGCGACGACGATTCGCTGGGCGTGATGGCGGCCTATACCCAGGGTGGCAACCGCCTGCACATGGCCTACTCCTTCGACCTGCTCGGCGAGCGCCACGACCCCGAGTTCCTGCACGCAACGCTGACCGCCATGGAGGCACGCATCGGCGACGGCTGGCCGTGCTGGGCGCTGGGCAATCACGACGTGCCACGTGTCGCCACGCGCTGGCACGCCGAGGGTGACGCAGCCCGGCTGCGCCTGTACCTGGCCTTCCTGCTGACCCAGCGCGGCAGCGTCTGCCTCTATCAGGGCGAAGAGCTGGGCCTGCCCGAGGTCGAACTGACCCTCGAGCAACTGGTCGATCCGGCCGGCATCACCTTCTGGCCGGCCTACAAGGGCCGCGACGGCTGTCGCACCCCGCAGCCCTGGTGCGCCGATACCCGCCACGGCGACTTCTCCCGGGGCGAGCCCTGGCTGCCGGTGCCCGACGAACACCTGGCGCTGGCCATGGACCGGCAGGACGACGATCCCGACTCGCTGCTCAACGCCTACCGCGCCTTCCTCGCCTTTCGTCGCGAGCACGCAGCGCTGGTAAAAGGCGAAGTGCGCTACCACCCGCTGCGCGACGACGTGCTCTGCCTGGAGCGCCGCCATCCCGGCCGGGCACCGAACGAGCGCCTGCTGGTGGCGCTCAACTTCAGTGCCGAGCCGCGCACCCTGCCCGCACCGCGCGAAGCGAGCCCCCTCGACGATGCCCCGGCGCTGGTGAACGGCCGTTGGCAAGAGGGCCGGCTGCACCTACCCCCCACGGCGTCGCCATCGCTCGCTGCCCAGTCGAGGAGGAAGTCACATGGGACGTTTGACGTTGACCGGTATTGGCAAGGACTACGAGAGGGTCGAGGTCTCCCGCGACATCGACCTGACCATCGAGGACGGCGAGTTCGTCGTCTTCGTCGGTCCCTCCGGCTGCGGCAAGTCGACCCTGCTGCGCATGATTGCCGGACTCGAGGAGATCAGCCACGGCGAGATGCGTCTCGATGGCGAGCGCATCAACGAGGTGCCGCCGCAGGAGCGCGACATCGGCATGGTGTTCCAGTCCTACGCCCTCTACCCGCACATGAGCGTGGCCGAGAACATGGCCTTCGGCCTCAAGCTCGCTCGCACCGACAAGGCCGAGATCCGGCGCCGGGTGGAACACGCCGCCAAAATACTGCACTTGGGCGAGCTGCTCGAACGCAAGCCCAAGGAACTCTCCGGCGGCCAGCGCCAGCGGGTGGCCATCGGCCGCACCCTGGTCAAGGAGCCGGCGGTGTTCCTGTTCGACGAGCCGCTCTCCAATCTCGATGCCGCCCTGCGGGTCGACATGCGCGTGCAGATCGCCGAGCTGCACCGGCGCCTGGGTGCCACCATGATCTACGTGACCCACGACCAGACCGAGGCGATGACGCTGGCCGACCGCATCGTGCTGCTGGCCGGCGGCCGCATCGCCCAGGTCGGCGCTCCCCTCACGCTCTACCATTACCCGGCCACGCTAGAGGTGGCGCGCTTCATCGGCTCGCCGCGCATCAACGTCGTGCCGGTCGAGGTGCTCGACCCCGGCCGCCAGCGCACCACGGTGCGCCTGCCCAGCGGCGAGACGCTGGCCGTGGCGGTGGATGGCGCTCGCCTGAAAGCCGGCGACAGTGCCACCCTGGCGGTGCGCGCCGAAGACTTCGTCGCCCCGACCGACGCCGAGGCGCGTCTCGCCGCGCGACTGCTGGTAGCCGAGAAGCTCGGCTACGAGACCCTCGCTCACCTGCGCGTGGAGGGCGTCGGCGAGACCCTGACCCAGCGCCTCGACGGCCTGGCCCACCTCGATGACGGCCAGCACATCGAGCTTGGCCTCTCCGGCGAACGCTGCCACCTGTTCGGAGCCGACGGCACGGCCTGCCCCAGGCAAGTACGGATTCCCGGCGTGACCCACTAGGAAACAATGCACAAATGTCTACGCGCGCGAATCACTGCGTTGCGCGGTGCTCGGAATCCTCACATATACCGCATATGCTCCGGTTCCTGCGCTCCGGGCGCCTTGTGCTTCATCTCGCTCGCCAATTTGTGCAGCGCTTCCCTAGCACCAGCGTCCACGGCTACCAACGGCGCCCCGATCTCGTCAGAGATCGGGGCGTCTTGCCATGAGTGCAGCCAGTATTGGCTTGTCGTCAGCCCTTCACGCCCCCGCCGTCAGCCCGCCGATGATCCAGCGCTGGCAGATCAGGAAGGCCACGGTGATGGGCAGGCCGGAGAGCACCGCCGCCGCGGCGAAGTTGCCCCAGCGCTGGTTGTGGTCGGCGAGGTACTGCTGGGCCCCGACGGCCAGCGTCAGCTTGTGTTCGTCGACCAGCAGCACCGAGGCCATGGGGTACTCCATGATGCTCATCACGAAGGCGAGGATGAACACCACCATCAGGATCGGCAGCGACAGCGGCAGCAGGATATAGCGGAACGCCTGCCAAGTGCTGGCGCCGTCGACCATGGCAGCCTCCTCCAGCGAGCCGTCGATCGATTCGAAGTAGCCCTTGATGGTCCAGATATGCAGCGCCACCGCCCCCAGCGAGGCGACGATCAGCGCGCCGTGGGTGTTGATGCCGAGCCAGCCGACGAACTGCCCCAGGCGGTCGAACAGGGCGTAGAGCGCCACCAACGAGAGCACCGCCGGGAACATCTGGAAGATCAGCATGCCCTTGAGGATCGGCCCCTTGCCGGCGAAGCGCATGCGAGCAAAGGCATAGGCGCTGGTGGTGGAGAGCAGCACGATCAGCAACGATGAAACGAGCGCCACCTTGATCGAGTTCCACAGCCACAGCAGCACCGGGAACGGCGGCTGCACTACGCTACCGTCGGCGCGCTCCCAGGGTATGCCCAGCGCCAGCGACCAATGCTCCAGGGAGAAGCTCTCGGGAATCAGGCTGCCGGTGGCGAAGTTACCCTCGCGAAAGGAGATCGAGATCACCAGCAGCAAGGGAAACAGAATCAGCACCAGAAAGCCGCACAGGCTGAGATGGGCCGCCAGCTTGCGCCAGCGTAGGGTACGCGGTTGAACCATGGCCATGACGATTCTCCTGTGACCTTGCGAATCAGACCCTGACCTTGGCCAGGCGCAGGTTGAGCAGCGCCAGTCCTGCCACCAGCACGAAGATCAGCGTGGCGATGGCGGCGGCCAGGCCAAAGTTCTGCCCGGCGTCCTGGAAGGCGATGCGGTAGGTGTAGCTCACCAGCAGGTCGGTGGTGCCCGCCGGCGTACTGGCGCCGAGAATGTCCGGGTTGCCCCCGGTGAGCAGCGCGATCAGCACGAAGTTGTTGAAGTTGAAAGCGAAGCAGGCGATCAACAGCGGCGTCAGCGGCTTGATGATCAGCGGCAGGGTGATCTGGAACAGGTTGGTGAGCGGACCGCCTCCGTCCACCGCCGAGGCTTCGTAGAGATCCTTGGGAATCGACTGGATCAGCCCCATGCACAGCAGCAGCATGTAGGGATAGCCGAGCCAGGTGTTGACGATCAGCAGCATGCTGCGAGCGAGCCAAGGGTCGGTGAACCAGCCGGGACGTACGCCGAACAGGGCGTCGAGGATCAGGTTGATCTCGCCGAAGTGCTGGTTGAACATGCCCTTGAAGATCAAGATCGAGATGAACGCCGGCACCGCGTAGGGCAGGATCAGCAGGGTGCGGTAGAGCGCCTTGCCGCGCAGCTGGTCCCACTGCAGCAGCGAGGCGAGTACGAAGCCGACCATCAGCGTGAACAGCACGGTGAGCCCGGCGAAGGCGAAGGTCCAGACGAAGATCTGAATGAAGGGGCCGCGGATGTCGGGGTCGAGAAATATCCTGGCGTAGTTGTCCAGCCCCACCGCCACCGGCCAGCCCGGGGTGATGCGTTCACCCTCGTCGGTAACGAAGAAACCCGTCTCTCTATCAGCGATCAATAGCCGGTCGTCACGGCGATCGTACAGGCTGCCGTCGTCGCGCGCCTCGAAGCGATCCAGCATGGGAGCGAAGTGGCGCAGGCCGGCCATGCGCAGCTCGAGCCCTTCAGGCGTCGCCAGCACCAGATTTTGCAGCGCAGCACGATAGGCGATCACCTCGCGCATGGCCAGCGGCTCGCCCACTGGCTCGCCCTCGGCGGGGTGGATCTGAACATGGCGCGGCCCTTCGCCCTCAAGCGGAATCGGCCCCGTGGTGAAGCGCGTCACGCCGCGCAGCGCTGCCTCGGCTTCTGCCTCGCCCTCGTCCACGTTCCCGCCAGACTCGCTCGGGCGACCCTCGCGCTCCAGATGGAGCCGCACGCCTTCGTCGGTCGAATAGAGCTGAAAGCCGAAGGTGGCGCTCTCCTCCTGATAGGTACGCGAGAGCAGCTGGGAACGCACCCGCTCCTCGCTGAGCAGGTTGCTGGAACTGTAATTGCTGAAGCTGATGCCGATGGTATAGAGCAGCGGAAAGATGACGAACAGTGCCATGCCGGCCACGGCGGGGAAGATATAGCGATGACTCATCAGCCGACGGCGGGAGAAGACCACGCCCAGCGCCGCGCCGAGCACCAGGAACAGCAGCGCAAAGATCGGCTGGCCGTGGAGGTGGAAGGCCAGCACCAGCCACAGCAGGGCCAAGACCAGCGCTGCCACCAGGCCGCGCAGTGCCCAGCGGGTATAGCGCTCGGCGGGGTAGCGGGAGCGATGCCGGGGTAGCCCCCGGGAAGCATTGGTGGTGTACATGGGTAGCGTCCTGCGCCGGGCCGGCGACATTGGCCGCCGGCTGGGCTTCGAGCGAGGTGGGCTTACTGGCGCATGCGGCGGGCCGCGGCATCCAGCGCTTCGCGCGGCGACTGACGGCCGCTGCCGATGTTCTGCAACGCCGGCTCCATGGCGGCCCAGAAGGCTCCCATCTCGGGAATGTTGGGCATCGGCATGCCGAGTTCGGCGTTCTCCAGGGTGGCGGCGATGTTGGGGTCGCTCGCCAGCTCCTGCTGGTAGGCGATATGCGCCACCGCTCCAGGGTGCCGTCGCTGTTGAAGGTGCGCATGCCCTCCTCACTGAGCAGGTAGTTCTCGAGGAACTCCACGGCCAGGAAGTCGTTGGGCGAGGCGGTGTTGATCATCGCCGCCATCACGCCGAACATCGGCTTGGCGCGCTCCTCGCCCACCCTGGGCAGCAGCGCCACGCCATAGTCGATGCCGCTCTGCTCCAGGTTGCTCCAGGCCCAGGGGCCGCTGATCATGGCGGCCACCTCGCCGCGATTGAAGCGCGTGTCCATGATGCTGTAGTCGGTGCCGCGCGGCAGCACGCCGCTCTCGATCAGCTCCACCAGCAGCTCGGCGCCCTGCAGGGCCCCTTCGTTGTTGACGCCGATGTCGTCGACGTCGAAGCCCTCCTCGGTCTGGCGGAAGGGATAGCCGCCGTTGGCCGCCAGCAGCGTCCAGCCGTAGTAGGGCTCGCCGTAGTCGAACAGGATCGCCTTCTTGCCCTGCTCGGCGAGTGCGGCATCGAGCGCTTTCAGCTCTTCGAAGCTCTCCGGCGGCGTCTCGACCAACGCCTTGTTGTAGATCAGCCCCAGCGCCTCTACCGAAATGGGGTAGCCGTAGTGCTCGCCGTTCCACAGGGTGGCATCCCAGGTGAAATCGAAGTAGCGCTCGCGGAAATCCGTGGAGGGCGAGACGGGGTCCAGCAGCCCGCTCTGGGCCCACTCGCCGATGCGGTCGTGCGCCCAGATCACGATGTCAGGTCCCTGGCCGCTGCCGGCAGCCTGCTGGAAGCGGTCGGTGAGGTTGTCGGGATTGACGATGTCGACGGCAATGCCGGTGTCGTCGGTGAACTGGCTCGCCACCTCACGGATGCCGTCGTAGCCCTTGTTGTCGCCCATCCAGATCGTCAACCGATCATCGTCGAAGGCATAGGCGGAAAAGGCCAGGCCGCTGCCGAGCGCGGCCAGCATGGTGAAGCTCACAGCATGGCGTGTCCAAGGCATGAGAGAACCTCCTGGTTGTTGTTATCGATGCCGCTGCCGTTGCGGCACGGCGAAAGGAACTCGCCTAGGCTCGCCAATCGCGGCGCAGGCGTCCTCCTCCCCGGGGGCGTAGCGATGGCGTATGGGTGGGGCGTAGGAAAAAACGGCGGGGTAGGAGCCGGCGGCATGGGAGGCATGCCGCCGACGGATTCATGAAGAACCGAACGCTCTCACGCGAAGGCCTTCATTCGGCTTCGTCGTGACCGTGCTGTGCCAGCCAGTCGCGCAGGAAGGCGATCTCCTCCTCCTGGGCTTCGATGATCTCGCGGGCGAGATCGCGGATCGCTTCGTCCTCGCCGTGGGTGAGAACCACGTTGGCCATGTCGATGGCGCCCTGATGGTGGGCGATCATGCCGCGGGCGAAGTCGACGTCAGGATCACCGTTGTACTCGGTCTGCATCTCGGCGTGCATGCGCTCGGCAATTTCACGATAGGCCTGTACGGCCGGGTTGTCGGCATGCTCGTCCTCTTCGGGCTCGATGACATGCTCGGTGTGCCCCGCATGATCGGCCTCTACGCCGGTCACGTCTTCCTCCGACTCGCCCCCCTCGCCTGCCCCGTCCTCGGCCTCGTTCACCTGAGCGTCGTCCTGCTGCGTCTCGGCTCGCTCGGAAGCCTGCTCGATCCGTTCCTGCGCCTGGGCCTCCTCTTCCGCCGCCAGCACTGGGGCAGCCAGCAGGGCGCCACCGGCGAGAATGACGGCAAGTGCCGAAAGGGGGCGTAATGCCAGGGTGTGCGACATGGTGCTCTCCTTTACCATAGGGATCGTACGACTACGATAGAACCAAGCGCCGCGCAGTGCGTTGCAGCGGCGCATCGGGAAACAATTCATTACCGAGACTACCATGGACTGGAACCCCGCCCTGATCTGGCTGGCCATCGCCCTGCTGCTGGGCCTGGCCGAACTCTCCTCCGGCGGCCTGGTGCTGCTGTCGCTGGGGGTGGCTGCCGCTCTCACCTCGGCACTGGCGGCACTGGGGCTGACCCTACCCTGGCAACTGCTCGCCATGGGCGTGTTCTCGGGCATTTTGATCCCGCTGGCGGTCAAGGTGATCCGCCCCTGGTTCTCGCCTAGCGGGGTGTCCTATGGCACCACCGGCACAGGCGTGGAGCAGGGGCGCACCTACACCACCCTGAAGCGCGACTTCGACGGCGCCAGCGGGGTCAAGATCAACGGCGACTTCTACCGCCTGCGCGTGGCCGAAACCGGCGAGACCGAGCTGCCTGAAGGCACCCTTGTGGTCTTTCAACAGTTCGACGGCACCACCGCCATCGTCAGCCACGCTCAACCGCGCTGAACCGAGCATGACCGTTTGGGGGGCGCACGACGGCCCCGCTCACATCTACGCCACTGCATAAGGGAACGTGAACATGGATCTACCCATCAATCCGGGGCTGCTATTGGCCCTCATCGTCGTCGTCATCGGCATCCTGATCATCGCCAAGGGATTGGTCATCGTGCGCCAGTCCGAGGTGATGGTCATCGAGCGACTGGGGTCGTTCAACCGACTGCTGGAGAGCGGTATCAACATCATCATTCCGTTCATCGAGCAGCCCCGTGCCATCACCATGATCCGCTACCAGAAGCGCGGCGAGGAGTATGTTGCCGTTACCACCAGCGAGGTGCGCATCGACCGCCGCGAGACGGTGATGGACTTCCCCGGCCAGCCGGTGGTGACCACCGATAACGTCACCGTGCGCATCAACGGTGCGCTCTACTTCCAGATCATCGACCCGCGCCGCGCCGTCTACGAAGTGGAGAACATGAGCCAGGCGGTGGAGGTACTGGCCAAGACCACCCTGCGCTCGGTGGTGGGCAAGATGGAACTCGACAAGCTGTTCGAGTCCCGCGCCGAGGTCAACAATGAGATCCAGGCCGCCATGGAGGAGCCCGCCTCCAAGTGGGGGGTGAAGATCTCGCGGGTGGAGGTGCAGGACATCGCCATGCCCGAGGAGGTCGAGGAGGCCATGCGCCTGCAGATGGCCGCCGAGCGCAAGCGCCGTGCCACCGTGACGGAAGCCGAGGGCGAGAAGGCCGCCGCCATCGCCAAGGCCCAGGGCCAGCGCGAATCGGCGATCCTCAACGCCCAGGGCGACAAGGAGTCGGCCATTCTGCGCGCCCAGGGCGAGCAGGAGTCGATCAAGCTGGTACTCAACGCCATCGGCGACAGTGACGAGCACAAGCGCACCGTAGTGGGCTACCTGCTCGGCCAGAGCTACATCAAGGTCCTGCCGAACATGGCCAAGGACGGCGAACGGGTGTTCGTGCCCTACGAGTCCTCCGCCCTGCTCGGCTCCATGGGCATGTTCCGCGAAATGGCCGGCTCGCCGGAAGACACCGTGGCGAAGCACCTGCGCGGCAGCGACCGCCAGGGCAGCCTGCACGGCGGCATCGTCGGTGGGGCGGCCAGCAGCTAAGCGCCGCCCCCAAACCTCGCCAGCTGCATCTCGCGCAGCCGGCTGAGGGTGCGCCGGAAGGCAAACGACAGGTAGCCATGGGCGTAGAGTTCGTCCATGGCGACCTCGGCTTCGATGTAAAGCGGCACGCGGCGGTCGTAGCACTCATCGACCAGGGCGATGAAGCGGCGCACCCCATCGTCGCGCCGCGACAGCGGCGGCAGTTCCCGCTCCCCGGCCTCGATGCGCTCGGCGCCATCCTCGGTGCCGCGGGCGATGCGTCCCGCCGAAGCGGCACCGCTCAACCGCGGTACCTCGCTGAGCATGACATGGTCGAACGCGTCGGCCAGGGCGATGAAGTCGAGCGCCGCCAGCGGCTGTTCGCACAGCTCGGCGTAGCGGCACCACACAACTCCTTCACTGCGCCGTTCCACCCTGATGCTGCGATGGCCCAATTCGATGGGCTCGCTGCTCGTCGGCTGCCCCTCGCTCAAGCACCCGAATACCGCCGCCAGTGCGCTCGGCCGGCTGGGCTCGGCCACCCAATAGCGCTGGCACGCCCGGCCGGGGTGCAGGCGGTGATCGAAGCCGCCGTCCAGCTCCACCACTTCCATACAGCGTTCGATGGCGGCAATGGCGGGCAGAAAGCGCTCGCGGTTGAAGCCATCGGCATAGAGCTGGCTCGGCGCCTGATTGGAGGTACACACCAGCACCACACCGTGGTCGAACAGCGCCTGCAGCAGGCGGCCAAGCAGCATGGCATCGGCGATGTCGCTGACGAACAGCTCATCGAGGCAGAGCACGCGCACCTCGGACGCCAGCTCACGGGCCAGCGCAGTGAGAGGGTCGGCGGTGCCGCTGAGTTGGAACTGGCGCTGGTGCACCCAGCGCATGAAGTGATGGAAGTGCAGTCGCCGGGAGGGCACCCGCAGGTGGCGCTGAAAACCGTCCATCAGCCAGGTCTTGCCGCGGCCTACCGGCCCCCACAGGTAGACACCAGGTACGGCCCGGCTCTCTGACGAGGCGCCTTCCCCGTGCAGCGCCTGGAAGCATGCGTCGAGCCGCGCGGCGGCAATTTGCTGGGCCTCGTCAGGAGCGAAGCCTTGGCGCTCCACCGCCTCGCGGTACAGTGCCAGCGGTGAAGCGGCCGTCATGTCTCGAGCCGGCGCAGCATGATGGTGACGTCTTCGCCCCGGTAGCGCAGTTCCTCGTGGTCGCGCCAGCCGAGCCGGCGGTAGAGCGCCTGCTGGTCGGGCGTGAACAAATAGAATCGACGAACACCGCAGGCTACGGCTTCCTCTTCTACCCGCCGGATCAACGTCGAGGCGATGCCCTGTCCACGCCACTCCGGCAGCACGAACACCGAGGCCAGCCAGGGCGTGAGTTCGCGGCGGCTGTCCATGTCCTCGGCCAACAGCGCCGCCGTTCCCACCGGCTGATCGCCCTGCATGGCCACGAAGACCGAAGGCACGCCGCCTTCACCGCACTCGCGACGAAAGGCCTCACGCCAGGTGTCGGCCGTATAGCCGGGGTTGAGGTGCCCCCACTCGGCATAGGTCCAGCTTGCCACGGTGGCGACATGATCCGATTCGGGGCTCAGGCGTACGATGGTGATCCCGTGCATGACGTCCTTATCTCAACTGGAAGATCTCAACTGAAAGGGGTAGACCGAACCAATTTGCAGGATGCGAGTGAGCTCGTCCAGTGCGGTGAGGGTTTCGTCAGCCAGCTGCGGGTCGGCCAGGTCGTCGGGCGCCAGGCGGTCGCGGTAGTGGCGCTCGACCCAGGCGGCAAGCTCGTCGTGCAGCGCGTCGGTGAGCAGCACGCGGCCGGTCAGCGCGGTGCGCTCCTCGGCGGAGAGCACCACCCGCAGGCGCAGGCAGGCGGGGCCACCGCCGTTGCGCATGCTCTGCTTGACGTCCTTGACGATCACTTCACCGATGGGATTGTGGCCGGCCAGCAGATGATCCTGGATGGTGCGCCACACCGCTTCGCGCTCCTGGCACTCGCCGGGCACCACCAGGGTCATGCTGCCGTCGGAGTTGCTCAGCAGCTGCGAGTTGAACAGATAGGAGGCCACGGCGTCATCCATGCTCACCGCCTCGCTGGGCACACGCACCGGAATCAGGGGGGTGGCCATCTTGGCGCGCAGCTCATCCAGCGTTGCCTGCTCATCGAGGAAGGCCATCTCGTGGTAAAGCAGCACCGGTCCGTTGCCCACCGCAATCACGTCATTGTGGAACACGCCGGCATCGATGGCCTCGGGGTGCTGCTGGGCGAACACCGTCTGCGCCGCGGCCAGCCCATGCTGGCGTGCCACCGCCTGGCTCGCTTCCAGCGTCTGGCGTGCGGGAAAGCGCTTGGGCTCATGGGCGGGGTCCCCGCCGAAGGCCTGGCGGCCGTAGACGAACAGATGAACACCGGCATCGCCATGCTCACCGCATAGCCGCGTGTGGTTCGCCGCGCCCTCGTCGGAAAAGGCCGGCGTGGCCGGCAACACCGGGTGATGGGCGAAGTGCGCCTCGTTGCGGAAGATCGCCGCCAGTACGCGACCGGTGGTCTCCGGTTCGAGGAAGCGATGGAAGCTCGACTGCAGGTTGGCCGGGGTGAAGTGCACCCGGCCGTCCGGCGCATCACGGCTCGGTGTCACCGTGCCGGCGTTGGCCGTCCACATGCTCGAGGCCGAGCACACCGCGCGCAGCACCTGGGGGGCTTCCTCGGCCGCCCGCGCCAGCACCTCGCGGTTGCTGCCGGTGAAGCCGAGCGAGCGCAGCGCACCGAGGTCGGGGCGTTGCTGGGGCGGCAGCACGCCTTGGGCGTAACCGGCATCCATCAGCGCCTTCATCTTGGCCAGCCCCTGCAGCGCCGCCTCGCGGGGATTGGAAACCAGCCCGCCGTGGCGCATCGAGGCCACGTTGCCGTGGGCCAGGCCCGAGTAGTTGTGGGTCGGCCCCACCAGGCCGTCGAAGTTGACTTCCCGGTAGTCGGTGTTCGTCATTTGGCTCATAACACCACTCCGGGCGGCAGGTTGTCGGGCAGGGTGAGGGTCTCGGCCTCCATCGAGGCCACCGGGTAGGCGCAGTAATCGGCGGCGTAATAGGCACTGGGGCGATGGTTGCCGCTGATGCCCACACCGCCGAAGGGCGCGTCGCCGGAGGCGCCGGTGGTCTGGCGGTTCCAGTTGACGATGCCGGCGCGGATGCGCAGCAGGAAGTCGTCCCAGTCGGTGCGCTCGCCGCCGATCAGCCCGGCGGCCAGGCCGTAGCGGGTATCGTTGGCGAGCCGCAGGGCCTCGTCCCAGTCGTGGTAGCGATAGACCTTGAGCAGCGGGCCGAAGTGCTCCTCGTCGGGCACGTCGAGCCCGGTGACGTCGATCAGTGCCGGCGACAGCAGGCTGGTGCCCTCCTGCAGGCACTCCATGCGCGACAGCACCACGCCACCCAGCGCCTCCAGCTCGTCCTGGGCCTTGAGCAACCCTTGGGCCGCCTCCTGGCTGACCAGGCCGCCGTAGAACGGCGCCGGCTCCTCGAACTGTCCCGCCACCCGCAGGCGGGCGATGGCGTCGACCAGGGCATCGAGCAGATGGTCGCCGACCTGGCCCTCGGGTACGATCAGGCGCCGGGCACAGGTGCAGCGCTGCCCGCCGGAGAGGAAGGCCGATTGCAGGATGGTGAGCACCGCGGCGTCCTGGTCGTGCACGTCCTTGACCACCAGCGGGTTGTTGCCACCAAGCTCCAGGGCGAGAATCTTCTCCATCTGGTCGGCGAACTGGCGGTTGAGCAGGCCGCCCACACGGGCGCTGCCGGTGAACAGCAAGCCATCGATGCCCGGGTGCGAAGAGAGCGCCTGGCCCACCGGAGCGGCGCCCTGCACCAAGTTGATTACCCCGGCGGGCAGGCCCGCCTGCTGCCAGCACTGCAGGGTCAGATCGGCGGTCAGCGGGGTTTGCTCGCTGGGCTTGAACACCACCGTGTTACCCGCCAGCAGCGCCGGTACCATGTGTCCATTGGGCAGGTGACCGGGGAAGTTGTAGGGGCCGAACACTGCCATCACGCCATGCGGGCGATGACGCAGCACGGCGGTGGTATCGCCGACGTCGCGGCTGCGCTCGCCGGTGCGCTCCTGGTAGGCACGCGCCGAGATCGCCACCTTTCCGATCATCGCGCCCACCTCGGTACGCGCCTCCCACAGCGGTTTGCCGGTCTCGCCGGCAATGGCGCGGGCCAGATCCTCGCGGTGCGCTTCGAGCAGCTCGCGGAAGCGCTCCACCACGCTCAGGCGCTCGGCGAAGCCGAGCCGGGCCCAGCCCGGGAAGGCGCCGCGAGCGGCCTCTACCGCCGCCGCTACCTGGCCGTCGCTGGCTGCCGCGCCCTGCCACAGGGCCTCGCCGGAGACCGGGTCGCGTTTGGTGAAGCGCGTTGCCTCGCCCGGCTGCCAGCTGCCGCCGATCATCAGCTGTTGCATTGCTTTCATGAAGTCTCCTCGGTATCCAGTACGCGCAGGGAATCACCGGCCACCACGCCCAGCCGCTGCGCCTCCGCTTCGCTCAGGGTGAGGGTGCCCTCCTCGTCGGGGCCGTGAGACACCCAGGCGGCACGGAAGTCGGCCATCACCGTACTCGCCGCCAGCCAGCGCGGGCGTGCGGGGGGCGGCTCGTCGCTGGCACGGATCTCGACCCGGCAGCAACGCGACTTGCGCACCGCGCGTACGTCATCGATGTAGGCCTCTACCGTCGGTCCGCCATCGAAGATGTCGATGTAACCTTCCCAACGCAGCCCCTCCTGCTTGAGCATGACCAGCGCCGGGCGGGTGTCGCGGTGGACCTGACCGATGCAGGCCCGCGCCTCGTCGGAGAGAAACGGCGTGTAGATCGGGAACTTGGGCATCAGCTCGCCGATGAAGCTCTTCTGGCCCAGCCCAGTGAGGCGGTCGGCCTCGTCGAAGTCCATGGGAAAGAAATGGCTGCCCAGGCACTCCCAGAACGGACTCTTGCCACGCTCGTCGAATACGCCGCGCATCTCGGCCAGCACCTTGTCGGGAAACTGGTCGCGAAACTCGGCCATGAACAGCCAGCGCATCATCGACAGCAGCGCCCCATTGCGCTGGTGCGAGCGCTCCTTGCCGCGGTATTGCGGCCGCAGGAACAGCGAAGCCACCTCGGCGTCGCCGGTGTGGTCGGAGCTGAGGAACAGGGTGTCGATGGTGCGATGCAGGTCGAGCTGCACCGACGAATGGGCCAGCGTGCCCAGGCGATAGTGATAGAACGGCACCTCGCGCCCCACCTGGCTCTCGATGGCGCAACAGCCGGCCAGCTCACCGCTCGCCTCGTCCTCGAGCACAAAGAAGTAGTTGCGCCGCTCGACTGGCGTGCGCTGCTCGAAGGCAGCGACGGCGGCGGCAATCTTGTCGCTCAGGAACTCGCGATTGTCGGGCAGCGAGGTGAAGCCGACCCCGGTTTCGCGGGCGATCTTCTGCAGTTCGTCCAGGTCGCCCTCGGCAATCGGTCGAATACGCATCACAGCTCTCCCTCGTCGAAGCCCGGTTCGTCCTCGCCGGAGGACGGCAGCGCCAGCGGCGCGGCCAGTACTGCCCGCCCCTCTTCCACGCCGAGCAGCTCGGCGTGCTCCGGCGATAGCATCAACTGGCCGGTTGGCGACAGCGCATAGCGGGCCACCACGCAGCGGAACTCGGCCAGGCGCTGGTTGGCGATCATCGCCGGCTCGGCGTCGGGCAGCGCATGGGCCGGCCGCACCCGTACCGGATGCCAGGCGGCGCGGCGGAAGGTGTGCAGGCGATCACGCTCGCCCTTGATCACCGGACCCGCGTCGAACAGATCGACATGACGCGAACGCATGAAGCCCTCGGCCAGCATCTCGGCCATGGCCGCCTCATGGGCGGGGTGCTCGCGGCCGATGGCGGCCCGCGCCTGGGGCGTGAGCAGCGCCAGGTAGAGCGGAAACTGCGGCATCACCTCGGCGATGAAGCTCTTCGAGCGCACCCCGGCGAGGTAGTTGATGTCGTGGTAGTCGCGGACGAAGAAGTGGCGCCCCACGCTGTTCCAGAACGGCGACTCGCCCTGCTCGTCGAGATAGCCCGGAAACGCCATCGCCAGCACCTCGGCGAATCGCTCGGGGTACTGGGCGATGAACATCAGTCGCGCGCGGCGCAGCAGGCTCTCGGCGCTGGTACCGCGGTAGCGCGGATCCAGCGACAGGGCGCACAGTTGGGTAGTCTCGGAAACCTCGTGGGAGAGCGACAGGGTCTGCACCTCGCGGCGCACGTTGAGCTGCTGCGAGGCGTGGATCAGGGTTTCCTGGCGGTAGGTGTAATAGGCCTCCCGCGCGCCGGCCTCGGCGCGCAGGGTGGCCGTGCCTACGACCTCGTCGCGCTCGAGATCCTCGAGCACGAAGGTGTAGTGTTCGTCGCCGGGAAAGTCCACCTCGCGCCCGAATGACTGCCTCGAGCGCGCAATGCGCTCCTCGAGGCGGTCGCGATGGGCCGGCAGGTTGGTCAGGCTCGGCGTGGCCAAGCCCGCCAGCCGCTCCAGGGCCGGCAGGTCGGCCGGCCGAACGGGGCGTACGACCATCATGGTGGGATCTCCTGGTCGATTGGCGGTGTCGCGCATGGCTCGGCCAGCCTTCACCCGGCCGCCACCAGCCGCTCGATGGCACGCTCCAGCCGCGCCATGCCCTCGGCGATGTCGGCCTCGGGGATCACCAGCGACGGCGCCATGCGCAGCACGTTGGGACCGGCAATCAGGGCCATCACGCCCTCCTCTATGGCCAGCGGCAGGATGTCCTTGGCCCGGCCTTCGTACTCGGGCGTCATCTCGGCGCCGATCAGCAGGCCCATGCCGCGGATCTCCTTGAATACCCCGTACTTGCGGTTGATCGCCTCGAGATGCTCGCGGAACAGGTCATGGCGCTGCTTGACGCCGCCGAGAACTTCCGGCGTGTCGATGTGCTCCACCGCAGCCAGGGCCACGGCCGAGGCCAGGGCGTTGCCGCCGTAGGTGGAGCCGTGGGTACCGATGGCCAGCGCCGGGGCGACCCGGTCGGTGGTGAGCATGGCGCCAATGGGGAAGCCGCCGCCCAGCGCCTTGGCACTGGTGAGGATGTCCGGCTCGATGCCGTACTCCATGTAGGCGTAGAGCGAGCCGGTACGGCCCACGCCGGTCTGCACCTCATCGAAGATCAACAGCGCATCGTGGGCGTCGCACAGGTCGCGCAGCCCCTGCAGGAACTCCTGGGTGGCTGGAGTGATGCCGCCCTCGCCCTGCATCGGCTCGACCATCACGGCACAGGTGTCGTCATTGATCAGCTCGCGCACACTGTCGAGGTTATTGAATTCGCCGTGGACGATACCGCCCGGCACCGGACCGAAGCCCTGGGAGTACTTGGGCTGACCACCGACGCTGACGGTGAAGAAGGTGCGGCCGTGGAAGGACTGATAGAACGACACGATGCGATGCTTGTGCTCGCCGAAGTTGTCGTGCGCCCAACGCCGCGCCAGCTTCAGCGCCGCCTCGTTGGCCTCGCCACCCGAGGAGCAGAAATAGGCCTTGTCGGCGAAGGTACGCTCCACGAGGGTCTTGGCCAGCTTGAGCGAGGGCTCGTTGGTGTAGACGTTGGAGAGGTGCCAAAGCTTGTTGCCCTGCTCGGTGAGGGCCTTCACCAGCACCGGATGGCAGTGCCCCAGGGAGTTCACGGCGATGCCGCCGGCGAAGTCGATGTATTCGCGCCCCTCCTGATCCCACAGCCGGCTACCCTCGCCGCGCACCGGAATGACTTTCTGGGGGGAGTAGTTCGGCACCATGTACCGGTCGAAGTCGGCGCGGGTCGGGGTATGGCTCATCTCGGTCTCCATTCCTGCAAAGGGGGTGATAGCAACGCAGTGATGTCAGTCGAGTATAAGGAGCCTGGCCGACGCCGGCTTTCAGCTATGGGACCCCGATTTGTATAAAAGGCTGTTGATGAGAGGCAACACCCGCCCTCCTGGCCTCGTTTCACATGCGCCCGGCTACAACCTTTCTTCGCGGGGCGTGACGCCGAAATGGTTACGGTAGGCGGTGGAGAAGTGTGCGGGCGAGGAGAAGCCCGTTTTCATGGCGATCTCGCCGGCGGGCAGGTCGCTCTCGCGCAGCAGGCGCCGCGCCTCCTTCAGGCGCAGGTCGAGGTAGTAGCGACCCGGCACCGCCTGCAGGTATTTCTTGAACAGCCGCTCGAGCTGACGCCGCGAGATGCCCAGGTGCTCGGCCAGCTCATGGGTGGTCAGGGGCTCCTCGATGTTGGCCTCCATCAGCATCACCGCATCCACCAGCGATGCCGGGGCATGTCCCAGTCGGGAGCGCAGCGGTACTTGCTGCGGCTCGTCGGCCATGCGCACCCGCTCCAGCACGAAGTGTTCGGAGACGCGTTCGGCCAACTCACTGCCATGATGGGAGGCGATCAAGGTCATCATCATGTCCATCGCAGCGGTGCCGCCGCCGCAGGTGAGGCGGTCGCGGTCGATCTCGAACAATTGCTGGGTGAGGCGCACGCGGGGAAAGGCGCGGGTGAAGGCGGCGAAGCGCTGCCAGGGCAAGGTGGCACGGTAACCGTCCAGCATACCGGCACGGGCCAACAGCTCGGTGCCCCCACCGACCCCGACCAGCACCACACCGCTGCGTCCCAGCAGCCGCAGATGCCCGAGCAGAGCATGCTCGTGCATGGCGGGCAGCGGGCTCGGGGCACACACGATCAGCATGTCCAGCTCGCTGGAAGCCAGCTCGAAGGGCGTGCCGGCCGCCTGGCTGATATCGGCCATGCTGGCCACTTCCTTGCCCGCGGCAGTGAACGCCTGGAGACGATAGAGCCGCTGCCCGGCCAACTGGTTGACCACCATCAGCGGCTCCAGCGCGCAGGCCTGCGCCAGCAGGGAAAAGCCCGGCAACGTCAGCACACCGACCCAGCGGGAGTCGGCCTTGTGGTAAGAGGGAGGCGAAATATCGGGCATTGCACAGCGCCATACGCCGAAGCGGAGCAGAAATGGTACTTGATCGGCAGCGTCGGCAATACCCGAATCAGCGACGCCACGTAGCTTGAACCGCTACGGGGCGTACCGTGAGGCATGAGAAAAGCGTCAGAGCCAGGCCACCGACATCAACCGGTAGGCCAGGAATAGCCCGGTGACAACGGCCACCGCCAACAGCAACCAGTGCCAGCCCTTCGCCGGACGCTGGGCCTCCGGCTGCTCGGCATCGGGCTCGGGGTGCTCGTAGTCCTCGGGCATTCTCACTTCCCTGAGATGCTCGTACTCTTCTTGCGGCGTCTTGCTCTCCCGGGTATCCATGAGGCACCTCCCCATTGGCACTGGATTCGCCCGTCGGGAAACAGGGTTCCGCAATGACGGGCCTGAGGGAAACGCTGCACAAATCGCCGAGAGAGATGAAGCGCAAGGCGCACGGAGCGCAGGAACCGGAGCCTATGGGGTATAGGTGAGGATTCCGAGCACCGCGCAACGCAGCGATTCGCTCGCGCAGGCAGTTGTGCAGTGTTGCCCTATAACGTCACGACATCGAAATCCACGTCCGGGTTCACATCGGCGTCGTAGTCGACGTCGTCGCGCTCGAAACCGAACAGCTTCAGGAAGTCGTGCTTGTAACCAGCATAGTCGGTGATCTGGAACAGGTTCTCGGTGGTCACCTGAGGCCACAGATCCTTACACGCCTGCTGCACGTCGTCACGCAGCTCCCAGTCGTCCAGACGCAGGCGGCCAGCCTCGTCGGTGGTGAACTCACCTCCATAGAGGCGCTCGCCGAACAGGCGGTTGAGCTGCTCGATGGTGCCCTCGTGCAGGCCCTTCTCTTTCATCACCTTGTAGACCATGGCGATGTAGAGCGGCATGACCGGGATCGCCGCGCTGGCCTGGGTCACCACCGACTTGAGCACCGCCACGTTGGCACCGCCGCCACTGGCCTTGAGCCTGGCGTCGATCTCACCGGCGGCGCGGTCGAGATCCTCCTTGGCCTTGCCCAGGGCGCCGTGCCAGTAGATCGGCCAGGTGATCTCGGTGCCGATATAGCTGAACGCCACGCTGCGGGCACCGGGAGCGAGAACGCCGGCCTTGTCCAGGGCATCGATCCACAGCTCCCAGTCCTCGCCGCCCATCACCGCCTTGGTATCCTCGATCTCCTGCTCGGTGGCGGGCTCGACCTCGGCTTCGATGATGGTGTCCTTGTTGGTGTCGATGGCGGTGGCGCGATAGGTCTCGCCGATCGGCTTGAGGCTGGAGCGCTTCAGCTCGCCCGAATCGGGCAGCTTGCGCACCGGCGAGGCCAGCGAATAGACCACCAGGTCGACCTGGCCCATGTCCTGCTTGATCAATTCGATGGCTTTCTCGCGCGCTTCGTGGGAGAAGGCATCGCCGTTGATCGACTTGCTGTAGAGCCCCTCGGCCTTGGCAAACTTGTCGAAGGCGGCGGCGTTGTACCAGCCGGCGGTGCCAGGCTTCTTCTCGCTGCCGGGCTTCTCGAAGAACACGCCCAGGGTATCGGCACCGTAACCGAACGCCGCGGTAATGCGCGCCGCCAGGCCATATCCGCTGGAGGCACCAACCACCAGGACCTTCTTCGGCCCGTTAGCCTTGTCGAACTGGCGCGCCCGGGTGGCCTCGATCTGCTCGAGCACGTTCTTCTCGCAGCCGACCGGATGGGTGGTGGTACAGATGAAACCGCGAACCTTGGGTTTGATGATCACGACATACCTCGTTATTGGTGTGCCAACGCCTCGCAGGCGCCGGATCGATACGAATGAGCAGTGGCGACATTCTAGCGGCCACGTCTCCATCTGTCCGCACTTGAGCGATGCCGGCAGCTGGGGCACGATGCAACCCCGGCCCCGCACAGGAGAGCACGATGGATGCCCAAAGCTTGGTGGATGAACGTGGCGAGCTGTGGCTGGCGCTGGCTCCGCTGTGGCTGGACCGAGAGCCCAGCGAGCGCGACTTCGCCCATATGGTGGAAGTGATCCAGCGCCACGACCTGAGCCTGCACGAACTGGAGTGGATCTTTCGTCTCGAGCTGGCCCCGGTACTGGCACGCAACCAGATGTCAATCGCCGGCAAGTGGCGCGACTTCGACGATTACCGGCTGATGCAGCAGTTGGTGTCGCACAACCTGCGGCTCAAGGGGTGGCGACGCAAGACCTGGGCGCTGTTCTCGGGACTGACCACGATGATGACCCGGCATCGCTGGAACGAACTGATGGCTCGCGTGATGATGGAGCGCGGCGAGTCACCGCACTCCTGAATTGGATTGGAAGTCCTCATCCAGCGCCTGTTCCAGCTCACGCTCCAGCTCTTGACCGCTCTCCCGCGGTGCGAAGCGCCGCAACACCCTGCCGTCTCGCGCCACCAGGAACTTGGTGAAGTTCCATTTGATTACCTTGGTGTGCAGCAGTCCCGGCGCCTCGCGCTTGAGTTCGGCGAACAGCGGGTGCGCCCCGGGACCGTTGACCTTGACCTTCTCCATCAGCGGAAACGTCACGCCGTACTGGCTCGTACTGAAGGCGCAGAAATCGAGTGCCGTTTCCGGCGACTGGCGGGCGAACTGGTTGCAGGGAAAAGCGAGCACGGTGAAGCCACGGTCGCGGTGGCGGCGATAGAGACGCTCCAGCTCTCCCAACTGAGGCGTGTAACCGCAGCGGCTGGCCACGTTCACGATCAACAGCACCTGCCCCTGCAGGGCACGCAGGTTGAAGGGCTCGCCGCGGAAGGTGCGGCACTCGTGTTCGTGGATGGCCATGCTCTGCCCGCCTTGCTGTCGCTTTTCCCCACGCCACGTTTTACACGTAGCACCACTCCGTGCACCAGGGCAACCCAATCTTCGGCCGTCCCGCGCCGGCCTCCCAGCCTACCGGGAAGCGCCACCCTCGTCACGCCCGCAGCGTTGACCACTCTCGTACGACTGGCCATGCTGCGATAGGACTCCCTCCGGGAAAACGCATACGAGGACAGGTGACATGCGCCATTATGCCCCCCGTAGCCGCCTGGCCACTCATGATGTGACCAACCAGCCCGAACCCGCCGGCGACCGGGACCTGCTGGCCGGAGACCTGCCGCTGCGCGAAGCGCTGCAGCGCGAGGCCCCGACCTGGGTGGCCGAACGCCTGGTACCGCTGGGCCGCGAAACGGGCAGCGTTCGCATCCAGGAACTCGGCGAGGCCGCCAATCACCACCCGCCGGAGCTACGCCTGTTCGATCGTCACGGCCGCCGCCTGGACGAAGTGCGCTATCACCCGGCCTACCACGAGCTGATGCGTCTGGCATTGGAGGGCGGCTGGCACGCCGTGGCCTGGCACGAAGAGGGAAAAGGCGGACACCAGGCTCATGTCGCTGCCCTCTACTTGTTGACCCAGGCCGAGCCGGGCTTCTGCTGCCCGGTGACCATGACCCATGCCGCCATGCCGGTACTGCGCCGCAGCCCCGAGGTCGAAGGCGAATGGGCCCCGGGCCTGCTGGCCAGCGCCTACGACCCTCGCGCCCTGCCCGCTGGTGAGAAGCGCGGCCTCACCTTCGGCATGGCCATGACCGAAAAACAGGGCGGCAGCGACGTGCGCCGCAACACCACCCGCGCCGAGCGCAACGGCGAGGGCTGGCGGCTGACCGGCCACAAGTGGTTCTGCAGTGCGCCGATGTCGGACGCCTTCCTTACCCTGGCCCAGACCGACGAAGGGCTGACCTGCTTCCTGGCACCGCGTTTCACGCCGGATGGCGAGCGCAACGCCATCGAGATCCAGCGGCTCAAGGAGAAATGCGGCAACCGCGCCAACGCCTCTGCCGAGATCGAGTATCGCGGCGCCTGGGCCGTGCGCGTCGGCGAGCCCGGCCGCGGCGTGGCCACCATCATCGACATGGTGCAGCAGACCCGGCTGGATGCCGCCACCGCGCCGGTTGGCATGATGCGCCAAGCGCTGGATGAAGCATGGCGCCACGTGCGCCAGCGCCACGCCTTCGGCCGGCCACTCGCGGAGCAACCGCTGATGCAGGCGGTGCTCGCCGACCTGGCGCTGGAGGTGGAAGCCGGCCTGGCGCTCGTGCTGCGCGCCGCCCGCGCCTTCGACGGCGACACCCGCGGCGAACCCCACGAGACCGCCCTGGCGAGGGTGCTGCCGACGCTCGCCAAGTACTGGCACAACAAGCGCGGCCCGGGATTCATGGCCGAGGCCATGGAGTGCCTGGGCGGCATCGGCTACGTGGAGGAGACGCCCCTGGCGCGGCTATACCGCGAGGCGCCGGTCAATTCGATCTGGGAGGGCTCGGGTAATGTGATCTGCCTGGACCTGCTGCGGGTACTGGCGCGCCACCCTGAATCGATCGAAGCCCTGCGCAGCGAGTTGCGCGCGGCCCAGGGCATGCAGCAGGACCTCGATCTGGCCCTGGCCGGGCTCGAGCATGACCTGGCGCTACCTGCCGAAGAACTCGAGCCACGTGCCCGCTGGCTGGCTCAGCGCCTGGCCCAAGGCATGCAAGCCGCGCTGTTGCTGCGCCATGCTCCCGGCGAGGTGGCCGAGACCTTCTGCCGTTCGCGGCTGGGGGTGGAGGCCAGTCCCGCCTATGGCGTATTGCCGGCCGGCTCGCCGCTAGCGGCGATCCTGGCACGAATCGGCGATTGAGCGGACGCCAGCGCCGGAATCTCCTCGGCAGGCACCGGTCGTGACAGGCCGAAGCCCTGCACGTGAGTGCAGCCGTAGTGGGCCAGCGTCGGCAGGCAGTCGAGTTCCTCGACGCCCTCGGCCACCACGCGGATACCCAGGCGACGGCCGAGCAGCGCGATGGCCTCGACGATCGCCGCGTCCTGACTGTCCTGCTGCACGTGGCGAATGAAGCTGCGATCGATCTTGAGTTCGCTGATCGGCAACATCTGCAAGCGGGCCAGCGACGAAAAACCGACGCCGAAGTCGTCCACCGCCACCTCCATGCCGCTCAGGTGCAGCCGCGCGGCGATCTCCGACCCCAGCAGCTCATCGTTCATGGCCGCCGTCTCGGTGATCTCGAGCACCACCAGGGGGGAATCCTTCGGTGCCAGTTTGCGACTCAATGCCGGCAAGTGCGATTCCATCAGGTCATCGGCGGTAACGTTCACCGAGATCGACAGCAATACCCCCTGTTCGCGCCAACGCCTGGCATCGGCTAGCGCCTGCTCGAGTACATGGCAGGTCAGACGCCGGCTCTGCTGGGCGGTCAGCATCGGCAGGAAGTTCGCCGGGCCAATCAGGCCGATGGCAGGATGCGCCCAGCGCACCAGCGCCTCGACGCCACTGAGGCGCCCGCTGATCAATTCGAACTGCGGCTGGTAGTGCACGGTGAGTTCATGGCGCTGAAGCGCGGACTCCAGCTCCTCGGCGGAAAAGAATGGGCTGTCTTCGGGCGCGATGGCAGGCTTGCCACCGGGACGCAGCCGATCGAGGCGCTGGCGGAGTTCGGCCAGCCGCATCGGCTTGTCCAGCGAGCCGAGCATCTGTAGTCCCAAGGTGTGGCCGACCCGCTCGGCGATGCGTGAAATCTTGCGCTCGACGCCGCCAAGCAACAGCACCCAGCCGGCGAAGCGCTGCTCGGCCAGCAGCCGCAGCAATTCGATGCCATCCGGGTCGTCGAACTCGAGCCCCATGATCACCAGCTGCGGCGCACACTCATCGAGTTCTGCCAACAGGGCATCGGCACGGCGGTAACAACGGCTCTCGAGCCCCAGTACATGCAGCTGCAGCGAGAGGATCGCCACCACGTCGGGATCCTCGTCGAGCACCATGGCGAGTGCCCGCTCCTCTTCCACATCCGCCAAAAGGTTCATCAGGGAGGCTCGCTCTCGAATTATCCTGAGACTACCATCATCCCTGAAGATGGACCGGCTCGCTTGTCAACGCTGCTGCTCAACCGAGCGGGCCGATCACCACCCGCAGCGCAAGGGCCAGCAGCATCACGCCGGTAATGCGGTGTATCCAGTGCGCCCGCACCTGCAGCCAGGGCAGGACGCGCGAATGTGTCAGCGAAACCGCCACCAGCACGTACCAGCCCCCGTCGATGATCATCGCCGTGAGTACGATCAGTGCCTTGGCCAACAGCGACATGTCGGGCGTGACGAACTGGCTCAGCAGGGCGACGAAAAACAGGATCAGCTTGGGATTGCCCAGTGCCACCAGCATCCCCTCGCGGGCCGCCTGGCGACGCGTCGTGGCCACACCGGAGGCCTCCAGCGCCGCGGCCCTGCCGGCACGCAGCGCCTTGATCCCGAGCCAGGCCAGGTAGGCCGCCCCGCCCCAGGTAATCGCCTGGAACAGCGTGGGGAAGCGCACGATAAGCGCCCCCAGCCCAAGCACCGTGAGCAGGGCATAGAAGCCCACCCCGAGGGCGTGGGAAAGCGCCGCGACGATGCCGGGCATGCGCCCGCCGCCGAGCGTATGGCGCAGCACCAGGGCCAGGCTCGGCCCCGGTGACATCGCACCCATGGCGCACACGGCGACCAGTGACATCCATAAGGAAAGCGGCATCCCCTGCTCCTCTACGATTCGTGGGCGACGACGGCGTCGGCTCAGCGGTGGAACTGACCTTCCCGCTCGGGTTGCCACAGGATGGCATCGATACGCAGGCGCGTCTTGCTGCCATCCGGCAGTGGCCAGTCGATCTCATCACCGATGCGCAAGCCGATGAGCCCGGCGCCGATCGGCGCCATCACCGAGATACCGTCCTCGGTGCTCGCCAGCGCATGGGGATAGACCAGCGTGCGTATCATCTGCCGGTTACGGGTCAGATCGGTGAACTGCACCTGGCTGTTCATGCTGACCACGTCCGTCGGGATCTCCTCGGGATCGATCACCTCGCCGCGCTCGAGCTCCTCTTCCAGGCAGTCGGCGACGAAACGATCCTTATCACTGGCCTGATCGATCAGGCGCTGCAGCCGCTCCGCATCCAGGCGGTTGATGATGATGGGGGGACGGGACGACATACGACCTCCTTGGCACCGGCAGCGCCGCTCTTTGCAATAGTGGCTGCCGGCCATGCAACAAAAACAGCCCTTCGCCCCGGGCGGGGAGAAGGACTGTGGCTCTCACTATCATAAGCCCAAGCCCGGGGAATGTCAGGCCTGGATCATACCTGCGCGAACGCTCAGCCGCCTGGGCGACGCCCCGACGTGGCCAGCACCACGATACCCACCGCGGCCAGCGCCACTCCCACGAATGCCACCGGATTCCACGACTGCCAGCCGAATACCGCCAGCACCAGTCCCAGTGCCAGCAGCACCCAGGCAAATGTCTTCACACCCATTGCGCAGTCCTCAATACCGAGTATAGGCCTCAGCATGCAGCGGATAGGGAGCTACATCAAGGAAAGTGCAAATAGCGAAGCCCAGCAGTGGCATGACGCTTCGCTCAGCCTGCCCCGCCGCGGGGCGTTGCTTTCCACGCACCTTACCCTAGGCAGCTAACTTTTTCGGTTTCATTTTCCAGACTGTCCAGGGAAAGGGATAAATTCAGCGTCATCGCCCGGCGGAAGGCGAAAGCGACCATGTTCAAAATCGCCCTCTACCCATGCTTGCTTGGCATCCTCAAGTTTTTCCCGGGAAGAAGCGACGAAATTCCAGGAGATATAACGAGGACCATTTAATGTTTCACCTCCCAGCAACATTAATCGAGCTCCAGCCTCACCAGCCCCAATGGTTATAGGGTCGCCTGGCCGGAACACCATCATACGGCCAGCGCCGAAGGTTTCCCCTGCGACAACGACACTACCAGACATGACATAAATACCACGATCTTCATGGCCATCCGGCAACGGGAGCTTTGCACCTGGCTGCAGTATCGCATCCGCATAAAACATTTCAGAGAAGGTCTGCACCGGTGCCCGCTCTCCCCAGGCCGTGCCTAGAATCAGGCGCACTTCTTTACCCTCACCTTCCAGCACCGGTAGAGACTCCTCGCCATGATGCTCGAAGCTGGCAGGCTGGTCTTCATCAGCTTCGGGAAGCGCAACCCAGGTTTGCACCCCCAATACCGAGTGCTTGCTCTGACGAGTGATAGCACTGGTGCGCTCCGAATGGGTGACTCCATTACCCGCCACCATCCAATTAACCGCACCAGGACGAATTATTTGATTAGTACCCAAGCTATCACGGTGCTGAAACTCTCCCTGATATAGATAAGTAACTGTGGCCAGACCAATATGGGGGTGTGGGCGAACATCAATGCCTTCATCCTTAAGGAATTCGACTGGCCCCATCTGATCGAAAAAAATGAACGGCCCTACCATCTGCCGTTTTGGGGCAGGCAGCGCACGACGCACCTCGAAACCACCCAAGTCTCGTGCGCGAGGAACAATCAGTGTCTCTATGTCATTCAAACTACCGACGGATGGGCACTTTGGCTCTAAATCAGGCATCCAACTCATGGTTTTTCTCCAAAATGAGGGGCAGGTAAATGTGGCGAGCACCTTACAGCAACACATCGCGCCACTCTGAGGGCGTGCAAACTGTGCTTTTGCAAATGGGCATAACGGCATGATTTTCTTACCCAAAGAGCGAGCATCCTCCACCGCTTGAGACACTAGCGCCACACCCACTTTTTGCCCACGCATGGCATCAGGCACTTCGGTGCTATCAATAATAATCACCGATCCACCTGCTTTCGAGTAGGTCATCTCTGCTTTAATTCCATTGAGCTTGACCATATAGCGCCCTTTGGTATCGCCAGCTTCATGCTCAATGGAAAAAGAGGCTTCGGGTGTACCAGACATTGCTTTCTCCTTGTTGAATTACCCGGCAAACAACTCAACATGCGCCCCATAAACCATAGCCATCAGGAGCCTGTTATTTCTATAGCATCTAACAGAACTACCAATACTCAGAACTTACCCCCTTGAACAAAGTCTCACGCTCGTCCTTCATGTGGATAATTGAAAGTCAGGAAATGGCGCACAACCGGACCTTCCTTTCCTTGATGGAAACGCAGAACTTCCTCTTGAATATCGGCGGCTGATTTAGAAACGCGCTTGTGTTGGCGCAGATGCTCGGCCCAGGATTCGACTTGGAACCATTCCAGCATCAGGCAGGGATCGGCGGAATCCTCGGTAATTCCCCACGCATAGGCGCCATCGCGCCGCCTTTCAGCCGAGAGCCTAGCCAATGTTTTCAGAAAAGCTGAACGATCTTCCGGGGCGACTCGATACTCTATTTGGATAAGTACCGGTCCACGGTCATACTCGACTGGAGTGGCCGTTAGCGGCTCGGGCCAGTGATTGGACGGTGCTAAGTCGGATTCGCCCTTGGGCAACTTGATACGATGTGCAACACATCCGATCGCCGCTAGTCCGACCGCGCCAGATAGTAGCGCCAACGGCACGCCAATCCCTTGGGCGATTATCCCCCATGTCAAACTTCCAGCAGCCATGGCACCATTAAACACCGTCAGGTACACCGCTAGAGAGCGGCCACGCACCCAGTTAGGAAGAATGGCTTGAGCCACACCATTGAGCGTCGTCAGTGCAGTAATCCAAGCGGCCCCAAGGATTAATAGAGAAGACACTGCAAGCCATTTAGGTGGTGCCAGAGATAGCAACACCATGACGGCCGAAGTGACTAAAGCCGAGGTGAGAAGTAGACCATCGGCGCTAAGATACATACGCAGGCGAGGCATCACAATAGCCCCTCCGATTGCCCCCAGGCCAACAGCTCCAAGCAATATGCCATAGAAGCTTGGGCCACCTTCCAGTAACTGACGCGCTACTAGAGGCAGCAGTGCCCAGACTGAGCTGGCCATCGCAAAAAATAGAAAGGCGCGCAGCAGAACTACATGCAGCTCACGACTGGCTCGGGCATAGCGTAGCCCGGCCCGGAAAGCGCCTGGAAAACGTTCGGATAGGGCATCCCGTTGCGTTGCTGGCCGTTTCCACCAAATCAGTGCAGCAATCACAAATACATAGCTTAGAACGTCTACTCCATAGGTAAACGCTGCCCCCATACTGGCCAGTAGCAGGCCGCCCAACGCAGGACCTACGGCACGGGCAATGTTGATCCCCAGCGAGTTGAGTCCCACTGCGTTCTTGAAGTCTTTCTTGTCTACCAGTTCAGGAACAATAGCTTGCCAAGTTGGCCCCATCAGAGCAACGCCGATGCCTCCTATAAAAGTGAGCATTATCAGCGATGTTACAGAATGCTGATTCGTAAGCGATAAGATGACAAGGCAAACGCTGACACCAGCAAGCAGAAGCTGAACGCCGATCAGCAGCTTACGCCGGTCAAGCATATCGGAAAGCACACCTGCCGGAATCGCCAAGAGAAAAATCGGCAGTGCAGCAGCAGCCTGCACCATCGCGACAGCCGCGGGCGAGGAAGATAGATCCGTCATCAACCAAGCACTGGCGACATCACGCACGAAACTACCAATGCTGCCGATGATGGTGGCCGCCCAGAGTACGGCGAAGAGGGTCTGCCGCAACGGAGAAAACGCATTGTCCGGCGATACGGGAAGAGAAGTGGACGGGGCCTTGTTCATGTCTCTAGCCCTTGCAAACCACGTGGCTTTGGCCCCAACGAAACAAATATATGCATGAGATGTATCCCCTTACACGGCCCAGCAAGAGCAGCCGAGAACTCCAAAGAAACCTTTAAGATCCGATGTTGGAACTGGGGAGCCCCAAGCTTGGGCATGAGCATGGCCATGTAGACCACAGGCACTGGCACAGCCGCAGGTGGCCATCGCCTGAGCGTGCAAGGGTGCCAGGGAGTTCTTGCCTGCGCCTTCTGGCTCGCCCCAGGCTCCGTAGCCCTTAAAGGTGCGTGTCGGCGACCAGTCAGGCATGGCAGGCGGTAGTGTGTTGTCGTCCAGTGGCGCAAAATCATTGTCACCATAGACAACGCGCCCACCTACTACCGTTAGGTCGGAAGTCAGGAAGGAGATCTCGTCTTCAGGCACGCTGAAGAAATCCTGACTCGGTACGATAAAGTCAGCGAACTGGCCGGCCTCGATGCGGCCCCGCTTGCCTTCCTCGTTGGAGAACCATGCCACCTTCTCGGTCCACATGCGCAGCGCCGTCTCGCGGTCGAGCAGATTATCTCGTGGATACAAACCGAGACCGCCGACTGTTTTTCCGGTAATCATCCACGACAGCGACACCCAGGGATTGTAGGAGGCCACACGGGTAGCATCGGTTCCAGCGGATACCTTAACCCCCTTCTCGAGCATGCGTTTGACGGGTGGGGTCGCCTCGGCAGCGCGAGCACCATAGCGTTCGACAAAATATTCACCTTGATAGGCCATGCGGTGCTGCACCGCGATGCCGCCACCCAGTGCAGCGACACGGTCAATGGATTTGTCAGAGATGGTCTCAGCGTGGTCGAAGAACCAGTTGATACCATCCAGCGGAATGTCCTGGTTAACCTTCTCGAATACATCCAGTGCGCGAGTAATGGTTTCGTCGTAGGTGGCGTGCAACCGCCAGGGCCACTTGTTTTCTGCTAGCACACGCACGACTTCCTCCAACTCGCCTTCCATTTCTGGCGGCATGTTGGGACGCTCAACGCGAAAATCCTCGAAGTCAGCAGCCGAGTACACAAGCATCTCGCCGGCGCCGTTGTGGCGGAAGTAGTCGTCACCCTGCTTGTACTTCACACTGGACGTCCACTTCAGGAAGTCTTCTTTTTCTTCCTTCGGTTTCTGCGTGAAGAGATTGTAGGCCAGACGAACGGTAATCTTCCCTTCGTCGGAAAGCTTCTGAATAACCTCGTAGTCTTCTGGGTAATTCTGGAAGCCCCCACCCGCATCGATCACACCAGTCACCCCCAGGCGGTTTAGTTCACGCATGAAATGGCGTGTGGAGTTGACCTGATAGTCGAACGGGAGCTTCGGCCCCTTTGCGAGCGTGGAGTAGAGAACCATCGCGTTGGGCTTAGCCAACAGCAGGCCAGTGGGGTTGCCATTGGCATCGCGGGTTATCTGGCCGCCAGGCGGTTCGGGCGTATTCTTCGTATAGCCGACGGCGCGTAAGGCGGCACCATTAAGTAGCGCACGGTCATACAGGTGCATCAAAAAGACAGGAGTATCGGGGGCGATCGCATTGATTTCAGCGATCGTCGGCAGACGTTTCTCAACGAATTGGTGCTCGGTGAAACCACCCACCACACGTACCCATTGTGGCGCCGGAGTCACGGCGACTTGACGCTTAAGCATATCCATTGCGTCAGCCAACGAGCGCACACCATCCCAACGTAGCTCCATATTGTAGTTCAGGCCGCCGCGTACCACATGGGTATGGTTATCGTATAGTCCAGGCAACACGTTGCGACGCCTTAGGTCTACGACCCGGGTACTGACGCCAACCAGGGACATGACTTCCTGATCTGGACCAACGGCCAGGAACTTACCATCCTTGATCGCGACCGCAGTGGCAGTTGGGTTGGCCCGATCGAGCGTTGTTATCTGACCGTTATAGAAAATAATGTCGGGAGTAGAGTTAGGCATGAGGGTACTTCCTTTACAAGAAGCGTGTCAGCGTTCTAATACGCTGCTTACGACGGTTTGTCTTCTGGCGCCTTTTTCGAAGAATATCGACCGGGTAATTGTCCAAGCACATGATCGAGCGTTTGTGACTTAGCACAAGCGGCACTGAATACGGATCCAGCCAATAAATGTTTACTAATTGGAACGACCTGTTCGCCGATCAGAATGCCGAGCAAACCGACTAACGCTACCAAAGGGGGGCCGGTGAGCGTACGCTCAGTAGACTATAGATGACGCCAACTAGTAGGCCAGCTCCCAATGACAAGACATAGATTTTCATAGCCCACCTCAATGGTTGACATACGTGTGTCCCGCTTTACCCGAAAACTGTTCTCACAAGGAGTTGAACGCCTCTTTACCTAGCCTTAGCCTGGGAGAACAGTCGTCCCTGTATCGTTCACCCAGACTTGATCTGTGTTTATTTGTCAGCTGGATTAGGACCGATCCGGTCACCATGTTTGACACGCTCAGGAGCCTTGTGAACCATGGTGTAAGCATAGTCGATGCCCATACCGTAGGCGCCAGAATGCTCCTTAGCGATCCCCATAACAGCATCGTAAGTATCCCGATGGGCCCAGTCGCGTTGCCACTCCAGCAGTACCTGCTGCCAGGTCACCGGTACTACGCCGGCCTGGATCATACGCTGCATGGCATAGTCGTGGGCCTCCTGCGAGGTACCGCCGGAAGCGTCCGCGACCATGTAGATTTCGTATCCTGCATCGTGCATGGCAGAAAGCGCGAAGGTTGTGTTACACACTTCAGTCCATAACCCGGAGACAATCACTTTCTTGCGGCCGTTAGAAGCCAGAGAGTCACGCACGTTCTGATCATCCCAGGAGTTCATCGAGGTACGCTCAAGAATCGCATGGTCGGGAAAGACAGCCAGTAACTCTGGGTACGTGTGACCCGAAAAACTTTCGGTTTCGACGGTCGTGATAGTCGTTGGGATGCCGAACACTTTCGCTGCCTTGGCCAAGCCTACAACATTGTTCTTCAAGGTTTGCCGGTCAATAGACTGCACACCAAAAGCCATTTGTGGCTGTTGATCGATGAAGATTATCTGGCTGTTCCGGGGGTCAAAACTTCGAGAAATTCTTTTGACATGACACTACTCCTTCGAAGGATAGGGCGCATTTCAATATCTTGGAAAACAATCAGCGACGGGTAGTGAAATGGAGCAAGGGGTGCCGCTAGTTCTCCCTACTCCTCATACACAAATCTGCTATTGTCATCCGCCAACACTAGTTCAGCATCTTCCGGGAAGGCGAAACGATGATGGCTTCGATTACTAGGTTCCTATTCATGAATGTCATCCTTTTCTGCTCGAACCTACTCAGAATTGCGGGTCCAATGCGTCCAGCGCCACCGAGACGCCTGCGCCGAAATCCGGATGGACCTGTCGGAAGAGTTCTATCTGCCGCTCGCTGATCCAAGCGGGGACCCCGCACATCGCAGCCGCGATGTTGGCGAACAGCCGATCCTTCTGTTCGTCATCGAACAGCAGGAACAGGGCGCGCGGCTGGCTGAAGTCGTCGTTACCGTCCCGATGATCGAACCGAGCAGCCGGGCCGTACAGATCGAGCGGAGGTTCGGTGAATGATCGGTCCTCCATCGGACCGCCGAAGCTGTTCGGCTCGTAATAGGCATCCGGGTTGGGCATGTTGTCGAAGAAGCGCATCGCCCCGTCCTTGTGATAATGGTGCACGGGGCAGTGTGGCCTGTTGACCGGCAGCGATTCGTAATGGGTGCCAAGCCGATAGCGATGGGCGTCCGCATAGGAGAAGATCCTGCCCTGCAGCATTCTGTCCGGCGAGTGGCCGATGCCTCGGACGACATTTGATGGACTGAAGGCAAGCTGTTCGATCTCCGCGAAGTAGTTCTCTGGATTGCGGTTGAGTTCGAGAATGCCTATTTCGATCGGCGGGAAATCCGCATGCGGCCAGACCTTGGTAAGGTCGAATGGGTTGAATGGACAGGCATCAGCTTGATCCTGCGTCATGATCTGTACCTGCACGGTCCATTGCGGGAATTCTCCCGCCTCTATCGCGCCGAACAGCGCTTCCTGATAGCCTTCGCGGGTTCGGCCCACGACCTCCTCAGCCTCGGCGTTGGTGTAATGGCGATGGCCTTGCCGTGTCTTGAAGTGGAATTTGACCCAGACCCGACCCCCTTTGTCGTTCCAAAGGCTGTAGGCGTGGCTACCGTAGCCGTTCATATGCATCGGGCTCACAGGCAGGCCGCGATCCGAGAAGAGGATCGTTACCTGATGAAGGCTCTCGGGAGACAATGACCAGAAGTCCCACATCGCCGTCGCCGATCGCAGGTTGGTGCGCGGGTGGCGCTTCTGCGTGTGGATGAAATCCGGGAACTTGAGCGGATCACGCACGAAGAAGACCGGCGAGTTGTTGCCGACTAAGTCCCAATTACCTTCGTCCGTATAAAACTTGAGTGCGAAACCACGCACGTCTCGTTCGTGATCCGCGGCACCCAGCTCACCGGCCACTGTCGAGAATCGCGCGATCATCGGCGTCTCGGCACCGGGTTGTAACACGTCAGCACAAGTCAGGTGAGATATGTCACCCGTTATCCTGAGCATGCCATGCGCCCCCCAACCCTTGGCATGGACGACGCGTTCGGGAATCCGCTCGCGGTTCTGGTGAGCCAGTTTTTCGATCAGTTGCCAGTCCTGCATGAGGATCGGGCCGCGCGCACCAACAGTAAGGCTGTTTTGATTTTCAGCGACGGAAGCACCGGAGCTGGTTGTCAGGCGTGGGGGCGGAGTGTCATGAGTAGGCATTGTCAGTTCATTCCGTTCCGGTCTAGCCGCTTTTCCGGCTGATGGCGCATGCTGGTCCGTGATCCCGCTGGCTGGCAGCGGTTGCGGTACGGAGCCACGTATTGAAGAAAATTCTAGCGAGCATTTTCTGGCTCTACGTCGCCGATTCTGCTGAGACGGTGCCAATCTTGCGGTTTGGTGTACGGGGTCCGGATGACCGCAACTGCACAATATCCAATAAGCCATGCCTTTAACGGGAGCCTAAGCACGACCGGCCGCGTGCGAATACCTAATTTAGGCAGATCGGCGTGACGCGAGAAGATTGCAGCTGTCCGCTAGGCCAAAGTAACCCACAAGCCATTGAAATATAGCAGCATTTCCTAACAGGGAAGCTTCTTCCAGCTCCGTTGGCAGTGCCCCCTCAACGGCGATACCTATTAGGAGCAGCATTGTTCTATTCTAGTTTCCATTTGGCGATACCACCTTATAGAAACTATTGCCTCTATACGTGGAACGCCAAAGTGGACATTGAAGAACTACAGAAATTCGTAGAAGTTGCTTGCGTTGAAGGAATTTCTTCCTAACGTCCTCGGCTTCGTCCCCTAAAGGCGCGTCTTAGGGTCGGCGAATCACCAGGTTGCGGATTTCGGTCATGTCCTCCATTGCGAAACGTACGCCTTCGCGGCCTAGGCCCGAGTCCTTGACCCCGCCATAGGGCATGTTGTCGACGCGATAGCTGGGCACATCATTGATGACCACCCCGCCGACGTCGAGATGATCCCAGGCATCGAACATCTTGAACAGGTCGCGGGTAAAGACGCCCGCCTGCAGCCCGAATTTGGAGGCATTGACCTCGGTGAGAGCAGCATTGAAATCAGTGAAGCGTGACAGCACAGCGACTGGCCCGAATGCCTCTTCAGTGACGATCCTGGTGTCGGCAGGCACGGCTTCGAGTAGGGTGGCAGCGAGCATCGCACCCTCGCGGTTGCCGCCGCAGAGCAGAGTACCACCAGCGGCGACTGCCTCGTCGATCCAGGTTTCGAGCCGCGTCGCTTCCTTGACATGAATCATCGGGCCGATGAACGTGTCGCGCTGCTTGGGGTCGCCCACCACCAGGGTCTTTGTCCTGGCGACCAGCATATCGCGGAAACGGTCGTAGATATTTGCATGGATGATGATGCGCTGCACCCCGATACAGCTCTGCCCCGACTGGTAGAAGGCGCCGAAAATGATGCGCTCGAGCGCATCGTCGAGATCAGCATCAGCATCGACGATCACCGCGGCATTGCCGCCTAGCTCGAGCACCACCTTCTTCTTGCCGCAGCGGGCCTTGAGGTCCCAGCCAACATCGGGCGATCCAGTGAAGGAGAGCAGCTTGAGTCGATCGTCAGTGGTGAACAGGTCGGCTCCGTCGCGACTGGCGGGCAGAATAGAGAATGCGCCTTTGGGCAGGTCGGTCTCGGCCAGCACTTCGCCGATGATGATCGCGCCCAAGGGGGTGCGGCTAGCCGGTTTCATCACGAACGGACAGCCCACCGCAAGCGCCGGAGCGATCTTGTGGGCGGCCAGGTTGAGCGGGAAGTTGAACGGCGAGATGAAGGAGCACGGTCCGATGGGCACGCGTTTCCAGATGCCCTGATAGCCCTTGGCGCGCGCCGAAATGTCGAGCGACTGGACCTCTCCGGTCGTCCGCACCGACTCCTCTGCGGCGATGCGGAAGGTGTCGATCAGCCGGCCGACCTCCCCCTCGCTGTCCTTGATCGGCTTGCCCGCCTCGACGCACAGCGCGTACGCGAGCTCGTCGAACCGCTCGGTGAAGCGGGTGACGCAATGGGTGAGCACCGCCTGTCGCTCGTAGCTTGCCATCCGCGCCATCGGTCCTGCCGCCTCGACTGCGCCGGCGATTGCCGCATCGATTGTCGCGGCATCGGCCTGCGCGACGCGGAACGCGACCTCGCCGGTGAACTTGTCGGTCACGGTGAGATCGGCGTTCGGCTGCTGCGCCACGTTGTTGAGATAGAGCGGATAGATGGACTTGAGCTTGGTCATTCGAAACTCCCGGGATGCATACCGTTTTCCGGCGAAGCCGGGGATAGGGGCAACGATTGCAACTCTTTCGACAGCATCTTGATGTCGATGTTGAGGATCTGATCATTCTCTGAATAGTCGACCGGACAGTCGATCAGATGAACGCCCGGCGTATCGAGGGTATGTACAAGCAGCTTCTTGAGATGCTCGGCACTTTCGGCGCGATAGCCGAAAGCGCCATAGCTTTCCGCGTACTTGACGAAATCGGGGTTGCCATAGGTGAGTCCCCAGTCCTTGAAACCCATGTTCGCCTGCTTCCAGCGGATCATCCCATAGCTGTTGTCGTTGAGGATCAGCACGGTGAGGTTGAGCTTCAAGCGAACGGCGGTCTCCATTTCCTGGCTGTTCATCATGAAGCCGCCATCTCCGCAGATCGCCATCACCTTGCGCTCGGGATAGACCATCGCCGATGCCATGGCAGAGGGCAGGCCCGCGCCCATCGTGGCGAGCGCGTTATCGAGTAGCACGGTATTGGGGCGGTAGGCCGGATAGTCGCGCGCGAACCAGATCTTGTACACCCCGTTATCGAGGCAGATGATGCCGTCTTCGGGCATCGCCGCGCGGACCTGTTCGACTAGGTAAGGTGGGAAGATAGGGAAGCGTGCATCCCCCGAGATCGACGCGGTGTGCGCGACCTGCCCCTTGCGCGCCGCCAGCATCGCATCGAACGTCCAGCCTCCATTGGGGACGATGTTCTGTTTGATCTGCCAGATCGCATTGGCTATGTCGCCGACAACCTCAATCTGCGGAAAATAGACCGGATCAACCTCAGCGGTCTTGGACGAAATATGGATCACCTGCGCACCGCCCGGCTGCATGAAGAACGGTGGCTTCTCAATTACGTCATGACCGATATTGACGATCAGATCGGCGGCTTCGACCGCGTGGTGGACAAAGTCGCCCGCTGACAGAGCCGCGCAACCAACAAACTTTGGGTGACGTTCGTCGATCACGCCCTTGCCGAGCTGAGTGGTAAGGAACGGAATGCCGGTCTTCTCGATGAACTGCCGCAACATCCGGCAGGTCATGGTGCGGTTGGCGCCTGCACCAACCACCAGGATCGGCGATTGGGCATTTTCAAGCGCATGCACCGCAGCGCGAATCGACTTCACATCGGCATTGGGTCGCCGAGTGAGGCTGCGCTTGAGCGGCATTGATTCGGTCTTCTCGGCGGCGATGTCCTCGGGAAACTCGATATGGGTCGCGCCGGGCTTCTCCTCTTCGGCAAGCCGGAATGCTTCGCGCACCCGGCTGGGGATGTTGTCGGCGCTGGCGAGCTGATGAGTGAACTTGGTTAGCGGCTTCATCATGTCAACCACATCGAGGATCTGGAATCGGCCTTGTTTCGACTTCTTGATCGGCTTTTGCCCGGTGACCATCAGGATCGGCATACCGCCAAGCTGCGCATAGGCGGCGGAGGTGACTAAATTAGTCGCACCTGGCCCTAGCGTTGCCATGCACACCCCAGCCTTGCCGGTATGCCGGCCATAGGTCGCAGCCATGAAGCCTGCCCCCTGTTCGTGCCGGGCAAGGATCAGTTGAATCGAGGTCGAGCGGCTGAGGCTGTCGAGCATGTCGAGATTTTCCTCACCAGGGACCCCAAATATGTACTCCACCTCCTCCTCTTCAAGGCACTGAATGAACAGGTCGGATGCTTTGGCCATGATAGAATTCTCCTGGAGAATGCTGAATGGTGGCTATATCAGCACTGATGGATCGCGCCTTGAATATGGTGCTGACCCAGGTGTCTCGAAAAGCGGCACAGCGACGGTGCCCCCCTAGCAGAGCAACTGCTTACAGCCAGCCAAAGCCAATAGCGCCCATCATTAGGCCTTCTTCTCAGTCGCATCCTGAAAAAGAGAACCTGAACGGAACCGGTCTACTGCGCGTAGTGAGCGATCACTATGGGAGTCTGATCACTCTAGCAACCGCTTCGACAAGTTGCGGCGCGCAAACTGCGGTTTAGTTGCCGGTCTTGCGGTCAATCGCAGCGAGGCTGTCGTCCTAAGTCAAGTCCGCATGTCCCCGCGCCCACGCTCCAAGACCAAGACAGTCGAGTTGGCTTCCTCGATTCTGACGGTGTTTTTTGAAAGGGCCATAATGTTGCCTTCTCCTAATCTAGTTTGAAGTCGGCGTTAACGTTTGACGCAGCTGCTCCAGAAGTTTTGCCATTGAGCAGACGGTAGCTTAACGAACTGCTTCTGCTATATGCCCGCGAGGGTGAAATACGCTACCGTGCCGTGATTGACCGCAAGATCGGCAACTAAACCGCAGCGATTGCACCACGCTTCGTCTAAACGCTTGCTAGAGTCAGCAGACTGGAACCACCGAGCACTTTCGTTCGGATTGGACCCCATCTTGAAGAGCGCGGCACAGCCCTACCGTCGACGCCGCTCGCCACTGGAGCTTTGGCGCCATCCTGCCCCTCAAGGTACGCATCGCGATGATCCACGACTGAAAAATGTCCTAATTGCTGCATCTCCTGATATCCCTTTTTGTCGAAATGAGGACCTATCATGAAAGCGCTGATACTTAAAGCATTTGGCGGCCCAGAATCGTTCGAGCTTAGTGAGGTAGCCAAGCCAGTGCCGCATGCGGGACAAGTTCTGGTGCGGGTACACGCAACCTCCATCAATCCGCTGGATTACCAGGTCCGACGTGGTGACTATCCCGAGCTGGTGTCACTACCGGCCATTACCGGGCATGACGTGTCCGGCGTTGTCGAAGCGGTCGGGCCGGGTGTGACGAGCTTCATGCCAGGCGATGAAGTCTGGTACACCCCGCAGATTTTTGACGGCCCTGGAAGTTATGCCGAGTACCACGTTGCTGCCGAAGGCATTATCGGAAGAAGCCGCCCTCGCTGAGTCATCTCGAGGCGGCCAGCCTGACCCTGGTTGGCGGGACGGTGTGGGAAGCGCTGGTCGTGCGTGCGGCGCTCAGGGTGGGAGAGAGCATCCTGGTGCACGGCGGCGCTGGCGGCGTCGGCCATGTGGCGATCCAGGTGGCAAAAGCCATGGGCGCCATGGTGTTCACCACCGTGCGCGACACAAACGTTGATTTCGTACGAAATATGGGTGCAGATGTGGTCATCGACTACGAGGAGGAGGATTACGTCGACGTCATCCTGCGGGAAACCGATGGCCACGGCGTCGATGTAGTGTTCGACACCATTGGAGGCAACACCTTGTCGCGCAGCCCCGACGCGCTTGCACAACTTGGCCGAGTGGTATCGATTGTGGACATTACTCAGCCACAAAACCTTGTGGAGGCCTGGGGCAAAAATGCTAGTTATCACTTCGTTTTCACCCGACAAAACCGCGGCAAACTGGACGAGTTGAGTGCGTTGGTAGCGCGCGGTCAGCTGCGTCCACATGTAGGCGCGGTGTACTCCCTAGCCGACATTCCAGTCGCTCACGCTCTGCTGGAGAGCCCCAAGAACGGTCTTCAGGGAAAGATCGCAATAGCAGTCGAGCCACAAGCTCATCTCGTCAGTGTGAATATTTAACCGTTGGACTCGACTTGAGGGAGCATCCAATGATTTATGAAATCGCGCTACTGCCCGTTCGCAAAGAGCTTATTGAGCAGTTCAGGCGTGCATTCACCGAAGTTGCGCCTTTGCTCAGCCGCGCCAAGGGTTACGGCGGTCATATGCTCGCGCAAGGCATCGAAACACCAGAGTTATTCAACCTGATCGTGCGATGGCAGTCCCTTGAGGATCACACGCCGGGGTCGCCAGCCTGATCCATACCGACAGGCACTATGCGCACCTGATCGAAGCGCTGAAACCACAGGGCCGCCTGGCACTCATCGACGACCCCGAGCGGCTCGACGCGCTGCCCTTGAAGCGCAAGAGCCTGTCGCTGCACTGGGAGCTGATGTTCACCCGCGCCATATTCCAGACCACGGACATGATCCGCCAGCACGAACTGCTGGAGCGCGTTGCCGCCCTGATCGACGAAGGCGTACTGAGGACCACCTTGGCCGAGCATTTCGGGCCCCTCGACGTCGACAACATGCGCCGTGCCCACGCCCTGATCGAGAGCGGCCGTTCACGTGGCAAGATCGTGCTGGAAGGCTTCTAGGACAGGCCTGCTGGTAGCTAATCAACAATCCCGGAGAGACACAAGGCTTTGTGTGAGGGCGCGCCATCACGTCTGCTGGCTCGGGCTGCTGGCTGTGAAATACTCGCCGAGCTTTACCGGTTGGGTGAGGCCCCGCTCAGCTCGATGTTTTCTTGAGAGGTATCGGCCTGCCGCAACGAGACATGAGAATAAGCTCGAGGTCCTTCAGCGCGGCGGCGGCGGTGGCGAGCGGCTCCTTGCCTGAACCGATGGCAACGGTCTCGCCCATCGCATCGGTGATGATGCGTATTGCCTTGTCCTTTCCGCGCACATTCGCCAGCGGGTCGGCGAGGGGATAGGTCTTGATGCCGACGCTTGCGCGAATTTCACCATTCGAGTTCGTGAGATGGCCGACGAGCTTGGGGACGAGGCCTTGAGCATGCCACGCCTCGATGCGCTCACGGGTGACGGTCTGGATGCCTTCCACGGCAAGATCGTTCATCGTCAGCTCGGCCCCGATCCCGAAATTGGCGATGATAAGCAGCTTGCTGGCGGTATCCCAGCCCTCGGTGTCGTTGCGCGGGTCGGCCTCCGCGAAACCGCCCGCCTGCGCCTGCCGCAGCGCCTCGTCGAAGCCGAGTCCTCGCGTCGTCATTGCATCGAGCAAGAAATTGGTGGTGGCGTTGAGGATGCCCTCGATCTCGAGCACCCTGCAGCCCTTCAGGCTATGTTCGAGGAGATCGACCGTAGGCAAAGCGGCGGCTGCCGCGCCGCTGAGCTTCAGCATCACGCCCGAAGTCTGCGCGAGCGACCGTAGCTCTCGACCACTGTGGACTAACGCTCCCTTGGATATGACGATCGTGTCGCGCCCCGCTGATAGCGCCGAGCGAATGTAGGCAAGGCCTGGGCCTCCGGTGCGAAAATCACTCGGCCCTGCTTCGATCAATATGTCGGCGCCACTCGCTTCAATGAAGTCCGGCCCCGACAGCCCAAATTCGAGTAAATCGAAACGCTCAGCTTCGAGGCCGTTCGCATCCACTATACCGGACCGCGAACCACAGACCGCAACCAGGCGCACATCCGTCCGATAGACCTGCCGATAGGCTTCGCGTCGGGAGAGGAGCAGATTGGCCGTGGCGCGGCCGACGCTTCCGAAACCCGCGATTGCAACTCTGGCAACATTCATGTATTGATCCTTTCACACCGAGCATGGCGGATAGCCTGCCAGTAACGTGACGCAATTGTGCTCGGTCCTGCCACGGCTTTGGAATATTGGCCCTGAGCGGAATGCTCCGTTCAGGGCCATATGCTCACGTCATGAGCGAATGAATGCCAGCAGGTCGGCGTTCACGATCTCGGGGTGGGTAGCGAACAGACCGTGCGAAAGGCCCGGGTAGATTTTCAGTGTTCCGTCCCGCACCAGCTTGATCGCCTTATGCGCCGAGTTCTCGATCGGAACGATCTGGTCGTCTTCGCCGTGCAGGAAAAGAACCGGAACGGTGATCGCTTTCAGGTCCTCGGTAAAGTCGGTCTCGGAAAACGCCTTGATGCAGTCGTAATGCGCCTTCGCACCGCCGGCCATGCCCTGTCGCCACCAGTTGTCGATCAGGCCCTGGCTCACCTCCGCACCCTCGCGGTTGAAGCCGTAGAACGGGCCACTTGGGATACCTTTATAGAACTGCGCGCGGTTCCGGGCCAGCGCCTCGCGAAATCCGTCGAAAACTTCCATCGGGATGCCGTTCGGGTTCTTGTCGGACTTGACCATCACAGGGGGAACCGCGCCGATCAGCACAGCCTTGGCAACGCGGCCTGGCTCGGCTTGAGCGGCATAACGAGCGACCTCGCCCCCACCGGTCGAATGCCCGATATGGATGACATCACGGAGGTCCAGCGCTTTAACGATTGCTGCGACATCCGAGGCATACGTGTCCATTTCGTTACCCGTATCGGTTTGGTCCGAACGGCCATGGCCGCGCCTGTCATGTGCAATGACTCGATAGCCTTGAAACAGGAAGAACAACATCTGGCTGTCCCAGTCGTCGGCGCTCAGCGGCCAGCCGTGATGAAACATCATTGGCTGCGCGCCTTTCGGCCCCAGTCTTTGTAATAGAGATTGGTACCGTCGGATGTGGTAATTATAGTCATGACTGCGCTCCTTCTGGTTGAGATTAAGCAATTCTGGAGACGACAGGGTCAGGATGGTGGCATGGTGAGCGGTGTCGGCAGTTGAGCCGTGCCGTTCTCTATTTAAATAAATTCCATTGCGAACGAAAGCACCCAGTGGTTCCAGTCTGCTGACTCTAGCAAGCATGTTAACGAAGGACGGCGCGGAAGCTGCGGTTCAGTAGCCGATCTTGCGGTCAATTTCGGTGCGGTATCGCCCTTCGGTAAGTTCACAAGGTCCAGCGGCCACGCAACGCGTACATGTCGGCGATGACACTCTGCGAGCCGGCTCGCGCTTTCTCGCCATGGAATAACGGAGCGTTCGGATCGTTGCGAGCGACCGGCCGATCGATGATGCTGCTGTGGAAAGAATCAGTCTCCCCCGTTTCCGGCCGTATTTGCAATCTTCTTTGATCCTGCCCTGTCACATGAATCGCATCGGCAGCAAGATCGGCACCAACGCAGCAGGTTGTGCGCCACAAGGTTCAAAACCAATCACTAAACTTTGTTCCTGTGGCCCCTTTCGTTCCACTAATCAAAAGGATTTAAGCATGAAATTTCGCAACGGTCTTGATTCTCTTCTCCGTCCTGAAGAATCGGTACTAGTGCTGATTGACCACCAGCCTTACCAGCTCGCGAATCTGAATAGCCATGAACCAACGATGGTGCTTAACAATTCGACGGCCCTGGCGAAGGCTGCCAAAGCCTTCAACGTTCCCACCATCCTGACAAGCGTGGTCGCTGCCCAGGGCGGCGACATCTTTTCTCAGATCACTGATGTATTCCCTGGGCAGGAAATCATCGACCGCACCTGGGTCAACACCTGGGAAGACAAGCCGACCGTGGATGCGGTCAAGGCAACAGGCCGCAAGCAGCTGATCATTGCAGGTCTATGGACCGAGGTGTGCGTTGCCATGCCTGCTATCCAGGCCGCTGGCGAGGGCTGGGACGTGACTGTAATCACGGATGCGTCGGGCGGTACGTCAGTGGAGGCCCACGAAGTTGCCATCCAGCGCATGATTGCGGCCGGCGTGAACATGATGACCTGGATGGCATTGGTTTCCGAATGGCAGCGAGACTGGGCGCGGACCGAACACCTTGCAGAGGTGCTTGAGGTCGTGAAGCAGCATGGCGGTGGCAGCAGCATCGCTTACATGTGGGAGCAGCAGTTGCTCAATACGCCGGTGCCTGGCAGCGCAGGATAACCTGAGCTGGGATGACGAGACTTTTCAGCGACGCGTCGCGAGAAAGCTAATGGTTGTTCGAGTCTCGTCATCCTTCTTACAAGAAGCCGTCATGCCATTGGCTATGACCGCAGCCAGCCCGGCTGGGTCAAAATAAAGGGCCGTAAAATGTCCACAGCCAGCTTCCCTGTTGGCTTGGAAATGCATGTTTCTTATCCAAAGCTTCGAGTCATTCTGACGCTACTATCAGTGACGCAATTGAAATTCGAGCTCAAGGAAGGGTCATTTGCCCGAATCGAGACGGTAGATATTCAGGTCGTGCCTCTCGGCAACAGCCTCTTCGCGGTAAGCTGGCAGGAGCAGAGTGGTGCGACGGTCACCAATGTTCAAGACTATGATCGTGGTCTGATTCATTCACACGCAACCTTACCTGACGGCCAGTTTCTGCGGATGACCGGCGCATTTACGATCACACGCCCCGCAGATCGTACTTCTGATGATCGCCCTCAGCGCAATAAGGCGTTAGTGCTTGAAGCAATGACGTCACTTTTCCAACGCCACGATGCCTCGGCAGTCGAACGGCTCTACACGGAGAATTACATCCAACATAATCCGAACATCCCACAGGGGGGTCGTTGAGACCCTGTCACCCTCCGTCCACTACGAGCCGGGCCTTATCATCGCCGAAGGCGATCTTGTCGCCATTCACGGCCGGATCCGAGGCTGGGCGGAAGAGCCGCAGGTGGTGATCGACATCTTCCGGGTCGAGGACGGCAAGCTAGCCGAGCACTGGGATGTCTTGCAGAACGAAGTGCCGGCAGCGGCAGGCGCAGCCGGCATATCGATGTTCAATCCCGAGGAAGGTACTCATCGCGCTTGAGGGGAATCAGCGTAGTCACCATGGACGAGCGGAGGTCCGCGAACGCACTGCGCAATCGATCAAGCTAGCGAAGCAACAGGAAACAATCATTGGTGATGATCTCGCCGCCGTCGAAACCGGCGGTGATCTTGCTCCCTTTACAGCGTGGAAAGGGAGCGACCGGCGTGGTGAATTTCCCCATGGTGACTGTGGTGGCAGCCGATCCTGTATGCGTTCCGGATTTGGCAACACAGCTATTTGCGTGCCAGATCTACCGGGCGCTACAAGGATACGCTATACCTTAATCGCAAGGAAGAAATGTTATTTTTGGATGGCGACTCAAAGGAAGTGAATAGTGCGCAATATCCTTTCAATAAACAGCAGTACCTTTGACAAAGAGTAGGCATCGGTTATCCAGCTCAACAAACTCGACTCCTAAGTTTACATTGGCCTACGAAATACTCTGTATCTAACGGCCACTCATGACGACAGACGGATTTTTTCGTCATTATTTATTAACATGGCATGAAGAAAATCCATCACTAAGACGAGGCCGAGGCCGGGTTCGCCTAATAGGGCCTGAGCGATATGAGGTGCATGCCGGCCCGAAAGCTCTCCGCATGAGTCAGTCTAAAATACTAGAGGACACTACAGTGACAACAACAACCTATTCGTCCTTCACCCAATGGTACTGCGAGGGGCGCCTCGCCTCCTATGTACGCATGATGAAATCGCCCGGCGGAATCCTAAGTCTACTTGAGGCAGCGCAACCGGCCGGGGACATGTCCGACCCGGCCGTACCGGACCTCACTCTGTATCAGGACCTGCTCGGTGGCTGCCGTGTCAGCGGGAACATGGGAGGCGGACATTTCGATGTGATGAGCGAAAGGGGCGGTTTTTTTCTCGCCGCGCCGAACTTCGCCAATACGGTCATGGTCGATGCCAGCCATCAGCTTCGAAGTTTGTCGTTTCCTCTAACGCACTGGCAGAAAGTGCTCGATGAAGCCGCAGACGGACGGCTCTCGATGGAAAACATGCGACTGAATAGAGGGTCATTTCACTCGCTGGCCATACAATCTGCGGTGCGGAATCTGTGGGCCTTGTCTGACGAGGAGGGGGTGCCGTCGCGTCTCCTGGCGCAGGCCGCCGGCTGCGAGATTCTCGCCGAACTGTGCCGGTTGAGCGGGACGCCGTTCGCGCCGACAAAGGGCGGCCTGGCCCCGTGGGCAAAGCGTCGCTGCATGGAACTGATGAGGGAACGACTTGCGGAAGACATCAGCCTCGATGAACTGGCAGCGGAGGTACAGCTCTCAACTTTTCATTTTGCACGCATGTTCAAGCAGAGCGTCGGTGTCCCGCCACGAGTCTACCTGACGGAACTGAGAGTGGAGAAAGCCAGCGAACTCCTTGAACTGACGGAGCTTTCGGTCACTGAGATCGCCCAGGAGGTCGGGTACTCGTCGAATCAGGTTCTCGCCCGGGTATTCAAAAAGTATCGGCACATGAGCCCGACAGACTATCGCTGGGCAGTTCGAGATACGTGAACTTGCGGCATCGAGCGCGCCGAGAGGCGCCCATTGCGAGGGGTAGTCGGCCTCATGCTCGAAGACCATGGTTCAGTTTCTAAGCCATATCAAGCAAGACCATAGCCTTCTCAAAATTGCACAGAGGCCGCTAGCAGCCCTCGGTTTCGTCCTCCAATGCCTGCTGGCGCGCATCGTAAATGCTTCGCGCCTTTTCGACTTCATGATGGTATTGCAGCGTCCACTGATGCAGCGCCTGAAAAGGCGCTTCAAGCGTTCGACCAAGCGGCGTAATCCGGTATTCCACGGCGACCGGCGCCGATGCGATCACGCGGCGTTCGACGATGCCATTGCGCTCCAGCCGACGCAGCGTATGGCTCAGTGCCTTTTGAGTGATGCCTTCCAACTGACGCCTTAGCGCATTGAAGCGCAGAGGCTCGTTGCACAGTGCCGCCAGCACCAGTACTGACCACTTGTCTGCGATCTGGTCGAGAATCACGCGGCTGGGGCAATCAGCCGCCGCCATCGGATAAGTTGAGTTGGGCATGATGGTTTCCTCAAGGATACCTAGTGAGTTGAAAGTGGCCAGCGGGTATCTGGTATAAACCATATACCACGATTAGAGACTCATCCATCACTGGGAGCATCCATGGCCTCATCCAACGTCGACGTTCTGTTTCAGCCTTTTCAACTGAAATCACTCTCGCTCAAGAACCGTATCGTCATGGCACCGATGACGCGATCGTTTTCGCCATCGGGCGTACCCGACGACAACGTCGCCGCCTATTATCGTCGGCGTGCCGAAAACGAGGTCGGCCTGATTCTGTCCGAAGGCACTACCATCGACCGACCGACCGCTCGCAACGAGCCAAACATCCCGTTTTTCCATGGCGAGCAAGCGCTCGCTGGCTGGCAAAACGTCATCGATGGTGTGCATGCAGCGGGTGGCCGCATGGGGCCACAGATCTGGCACGTGGGCTCGGTCGCCAGTTTCCTCACGGAGTGGGTACCGGACGTGCCGGTGGAAAGCCCGTCTGGCCTCGTCGCACCCGGCCAGCCGCGCGGCAACGCCATGAGCGACCAAGCGATCGCTGACACGCTCGATGCCTATGCTCGAGCCGCTGCCGACGCCAAGCGGCTCGGTTTCGATACGGTCGAAATCCACGCAGCCCATGGCTATTTGATCGACCAGTTCTTCTGGGCGGCCACCAATCAGCGTAACGATCGTTACGGCGGTGCCACGCTCAAGGATCGTTCCCGGTTCGCCGCCGACGTCATCAAGAGCGTTCGCGAAGCCGTTGGCCCCGATATGCCGATCATTCTCCGCGTCAGTCAATGGAAGCAGCAAGACTTCGACGTACGCCTGGCCAATACGCCGGATGAGATGGCTGCCTGGCTGGCCCCACTGGTGGAAGCCGGCGCGGATATTCTGCACTGCTCGCAGCGCCGGTTCTGGGAGCCGGAGTATCCTGAACTCGATGGTACCGATGGTCTGAATTTCGCTGGATGGGCCAAGAAACTCACAGGCGCGCCCACGATCAGCGTCGGTTCGGTCGGCCTATCCAGCGACTTCATGGGCGCCTTCAGCGGCGAAAGCTCGGCCCCAGCCAGTCTAGATAATCTCGTGGCACGGATGGAACGTGACGAGTTCGACTTAATCGCTGTGGGTCGTGCGTTGCTGGCCGATCCGGCGTGGGTGAAAAAGGTGCGTGCCCGTGATGAGGAATCGCTGGGCGATTTCACCAAGGAAGCGTTGGCTAAACTGTACTGATCCGCAACTGTACGCCACAACAGGCTCGGGGCCGCTCCAGGGCAGCCCGAGCCAACGAAGTAGCGGGATTTATAGCATATGCTCGATTCCGCCAAGGGCGCGATGAGCCACTACTGCGATCGACGCCAGATGAAGCCGATCATCGCACAGCGAAAAATGCATCGATAACCTCGCCCTAGACTACCATATGGGTTCGACAAGCTCGGGGTTCGGCTGCGCAACGCAATCGAGTGCGACTTTGGCTGGCTCAAGGAGCTACAGCGAATCGCCACGCGCTATGACAAGCTGGCCCGTAGCTTTCGCACGAGGGTATGCCTGGCTTGTATAGAGCATTGCCTACGTGCCGACTTTCTAGAACAAATCCAGGGATCGTGGCTATTCAGATTGGCTAGCTGGCAAGGCTGGTGCTTTATCAGAACGAACGCCGTGTCTTGGGGACGAACAAGTGTAGCCCGACTGTTATAAAGGTTCATTATTGTAATTCTTAACAGCTACGCCGTGAAAGAGGGGAACACAGAATTGAACATTGAAGATTTGCTAACGTTTGTGAAAGTTGCTGAAACTGGGGGATATCGCCCGCTGCTCGCCGACTCGGTGTTTCCAAGTCGATCGTTAGCAGGCGGCTTTTCCGGCTTGAAACGGAGCTTGGGATCCAACTGCTAGCACGAACCACTCGCGGCGCTGCACTGACAGAAGCTGGAGCTACGTTCCGCGACCATGCAGCCAGAGCTTGCGCAGAAATTGATGTGGCTAGGGAAACGATCCTGCCCGCCGGTGACCTACGTGGCCGGCTGCGGGTCTCTGCGCCTCTGTCTTTCGGTTCAACTCACTTCGCGCCCGTGATCGCAGAAATGGCACGACGGCACCCGCATCTCCACATTCACACTTGCTATAGTGATCATGTCGTTGACCTTATCGCAGCAGGATATGACTGCGCTATACGACTTGGCTATCTTGAGGATTCAAGCTTGGTAGCAAGGCGTGTAGGAACAATTTACGGAACAGTTGTTGCGAGTCCAGAATATATAAAAGCGCACGGGGCGCCGGAGACACCGGAAGAACTCCTTGCCCATCAGGCCCTGTTGCAAGGCAGCGAAGCCTGGCAATTCATGGATGGCAACAAAATCATCACAGTTCGCCCGCAAGGGCGCTTCAAGGCCGATAATGGTGCAGCGTTGGTCGCGGCCGCCGTTGCCGGACTTGGCATCGGTATGCTTCCAAGTGGGCTGATTAAGGAACATCTAGCCTCTGGTGCACTCGATCCGGTTATGACTCGCTATCCTGTGCGTCCTGGAGGTGCCTATGTTATCCGCCCGCCAGGGCATCATCCCGCCAGAAAAATACGGGTTCTTACCGAATTGCTTATCGAATATTTCGATCAGAATCTTCACTTCGCGGAGCTAAATCACTAAACCTCATACGGCCTGAAGCGTTATGCAGGTCTCACCAAGGTGTTTACAGGTGCACAGAGCACCATCAACAACCAAGCCATCCCCGACCACTCGATTGTCGAGAAACGGGTGATCGCCCTAGCAGCGCTCATCGGGCTGAGCCTGGGCATTCCAGCCTGATCGTCACCAGTCGCTACTCGCACATGTTCGATGCGGGCCTGGACGATATTGGCTCACGTCTACCGAGCTTGAGCGGGGCCTTCTGCGACCAAACTGCGACTACGCACTAGAAAAACTGCGACTACGCACTAGAAAGAGGGAGGACAGAAACACAAACAGTCGCTCGTAAGCGACTGTTTTCAAAGTGGTACCGGCGGTCGGACTCGAACCGACAAGCACTTGCGTGCGGCGGATTTTGAATCCGCTGCGTCTACCAATTCCGCCACGCCGGCAGCGCCGAGCATTATACGTGGCCGGTGCGACAGGTCAATCGCCAGGCCTGACGTGCAGGGCGTTTTTCGGTATCCTTGCCCGCTGTTCCGGCGGCTCGCCAGCCGCCGCGCACGAATCCTCTCGATGACCAATGCGGACCCGACCTGCATGCAGCGCGCCGACTTTCATTACGAGCTTCCCGAGGAGCTGATCGCCCGCTACCCGTCCGAGCGACGCAGCGACTGCCGCCTGCTGTGCGTGAACGGCGAGAGCGGCGAGCTGGCCCATCGTCGTTTCACCGACCTGCTGGAGCTGCTCGAGCCCGGCGACCTGCTGGTATTCAACGACACCCGGGTGATCCCGGCGCGACTGCACGGCCACAAGGCCAGCGGCGGCAAGGTGGAGATGCTGCTGGAGCGCCCACTGGACGCACACCGCGGCCTGGCCCACATTCGCTCCAGCAAGTCGCCCAAGCCCGGCACCGAGCTGATCTTCGAAGGGGACGTTCGCGCCGTGGTCGAGGGCCGCCGCGAGGCGCTGTTCGAACTGCGCTTTCTCGGCGAGACGCCGCTGATCGAGCTGCTGGAGCGCCACGGCCACATGCCGCTGCCGCCCTACATCGACCGCGCCGACGAACTCGCCGACCGCGACCGCTACCAGACCGTCTATGCCCGTCGCGACGGCGCCGTGGCCGCCCCCACCGCCGGCCTGCACTTCGACGAGCCGCTGCTCGAACGCCTGGCGGCGAAGGGCGTCGAAAGTGCCTTCGTCACCCTGCACGTGGGCGCCGGCACCTTCCAGCCGGTGCGTGCCGACGACATTCGCGAGCACCAGATGCACAGCGAATGGATCGAGGTGAACGAAGCGGCCTGCGACAAGGTGCGCGTCGCCCAGGCGGCGGGGCGCCGCGTGATCGCGGTGGGCACCACCAGCGTGCGCTGCCTGGAGAGCGCGTGCCGGCAGAGCACCGATGGCAGGATCGTGCCCTACAGCGGCGAGACCGACATCTTCATCTATCCCGGCTACGAGTGGCGCTGCGTGGACGGCCTGATCACCAACTTCCACCTGCCCGAGTCGACCCTGCTGATGCTGGTCTCCTCGTTCGCCGGCTACGAGACGATCATGGCGGCCTATCGCGAGGCCGTGGCCGAGCGCTATGCCTTCTTCAGCTATGGCGATGCCATGCTGTTGACCCGCAAGCGCTCCTGAGCCGAAACGTTCCTGAACCCCAAGAATGGCTGACCCGCGAGACGTCCACCGAACCGACGTCTTGCCGAAAGAAGAGAACTCCATGCGCAACGAATGCTTCATGTCCTTCGAGCGGCTGGCCAGCGACGGCCGGGCGCGCCGCGGCCGCCTCACCTTTCCCCGCGGCACGGTGGAGACACCGGCCTTCATGCCGGTGGGCACCTACGGCACGGTCAAGGGCATGACGCCCGCTTCGGTGGCAGAGATCGGCGCCGAGATCATACTCGGCAATACCTTCCACCTGTGGCTGCGCCCGGGCACCGAGGTGATCGAGGCCCACGGCGACCTGCACGACTTCGCCCAGTGGCACAAGCCCATTCTCACCGACTCCGGCGGTTTCCAGGTCTTCTCGCTGGGCGAGATGCGCAAGATCACCGAAGAGGGCGTGCACTTCCGCTCGCCGGTGGACGGCGCCAAGGTATTCATGGGCCCCGAGGAGTCGATGGCGGTGCAACGCTCGCTGGGCTCCGACGTGGTGATGATCTTCGATGAGTGCACGCCCTACCCGGCCACCGAGAAGGAAGCCGAACTCTCCATGGAACGTTCGCTGCGCTGGGCCAAGCGTTCGCGGAATGCCCATGGCAGCTCGCCCTCGGCGCTGTTCGGCATCATCCAGGGCGGCATGTACCCCGAACTGCGCCGCCGCTCTCTGGAAGGCCTGCTCGAGATCGGCTTCGACGGCCTGGCCATCGGCGGCCTCTCCGTGGGCGAACCCAAGGAGGAGATGATCGGGGTACTGAACTATCTGCCTGAATGGATGCCCGAAGAGTACCCGCGCTACCTGATGGGAGTCGGCAAGCCCGAAGACCTGGTGGAAGGCGTACGCCGCGGCGTCGACATGTTCGACTGCGTCATGCCCACTCGCAACGCGCGCAACGGCCATCTGTTCACCGCCGAGGGCACGATCAAGATCCGCAATGCCAAGCACCGCTACGACACCCGCCCGCTGGAAGAGGACTGCGACTGCTACACCTGCCAGAACTTCTCCCGCAGCTACCTGCACCATCTGGACCGCTGCGGCGAAATGCTCGGCTCGATGCTCAATACCATCCACAACTTGCGTTATTATCAGCGCCTGATGGCCGGTTTGCGCGGTGCCATCGAAGCGGGTACATTGGCTGACTTCGTGGCAGGCTACTATGCGCAGCGGGGGCTGCCGGTACCTGACGCACCGGATTGAATGACCGGCCGCCAGCACCAGTTCCGTGGTGGCAGCGGCCGGCAGCGACACTCTCATTCGCGACTTAACTTACCTTTCAGGAGATACGCTTCTCATGCTGGACTTCTTCATCTCCCCGGCCATGGCCCAGGACGCCGGCGCCGCAGGTGGCGGTATTGCCCAGATCGTCATGCTGGTCGGCTTCGTGCTGATCTTCTATTTCCTGTTGTGGCGCCCCCAGGCCAAGCGGGCCAAGCAGCATCGCGAGCTGGTCGGCGGGCTGTCCAAGGGCGACGAGGTGGTGATCGGTGGCGGCCTGGTGGGTCGGATCACCAAGGTGGGTGACGAGTTCCTTACCCTGGAGATCGCCGACAACACCGAGGTCAACGTACAGAAGAACGCCGTGGCCAACGTGCTGCCCAAGGGCACCATCAAGTCCATCTGACGTCGATGCTCCTCGCCCTTGCCGGTGGCTCCTCCTCGAGCCGGGTGACGGCGAGGGTCGCATGGCGGCCGGTGTCCTTCGCTCCTGGCGGAGCGGGACATACGGCCGCGCTGCCGTCCCGTAGCCTTCTTTACGCAACCTAGGCAGGGCTCCCATGCTCAACCGTTATCCCTTGTGGAAGTATCTGCTGATACTCATCGTGCTGCTCGGCGGCCTGATCTACTCCTTGCCCAACCTCTACCCCGAGGACCCGGCGGTACAGATCAGCAGCGTCCAGGGCGACTCCACCCTCGACGACGCACAGCTCGAACGCGTCCAACGCACGCTGCGCGATGCCGGCATCGGCATCAAGGCCGTGGAACGCGAGGAAGCCAGCGTGCTGATCCGCCTCGACGATGCCGACCACCAACTGCGTACCCGCGACCTGGTTGCCGAACAGCTCGGCAACGACTTCGTGGTCGCCCTCAACCTGGCAGAATCGACCCCTGCCTGGCTGCAGAGCCTGGCCGCCTCGCCCATGACCCTGGGCCTGGACCTGCGCGGCGGCGTGCACTTCCTGCTCGAAGTCGACATGGATGCCGCGGTGACCCAGCGCCTGGAGGTCAACGCCAGCGCCATTCGCGAGCAATTGCGCAGCGAGCGCATCCGCTACCGTGGCACCGATATCGAGGGCCGCACGCTCTCCATCGTCTTTACCAGCGATGAGGATCGCGACACCGCCCGTCGCCTGATCGCCCGCGAATTCCGTGACTTCGACTACGCCAGCGAGCAGGAGGGCCGCGCCTCGCTGCTGGTGATGACGCTGACCGACCAGGCCGTGGCGGAGATCCAGGACTACGCCATCAACCAGAACCTCACCACCCTGCGCAACCGGGTGGACGAGCTGGGCGTGGCGGAACCGCTGGTACAGCGCCAAGGGCCGGATCGTATCGTGGTGGAGCTGCCCGGCGTGCAGGACACCGTGGCCGCCAAGCGCGTGGTGGGTGCCACCGCCAACCTGGAGTTCCGTCTTGAGGCTCGCCCGGATACACCGGACGCCGAGACCGAGTCCTTCGCCTTCCGCAACAACCCAAGTCGCACCGCCGACTTGATGCGCGACGTGATCATCACCGGCGACAGTGTCTCCAGTGCCAACCGTAGCTTCGACGAGAACGGCCGCCCCCAGGTCAACATCAACCTGGACGGCACCGGCGGCACGCTGATGAACCGCGCCACCCGCACCAACATCGGGCGCAACATGGCGGTGCTGTTCATCGAGCACAAGACCCGTGATCGCGTGGTGATGGAAGATGGCGAGGAAGTCACGGTACGCGAGCCCTATACTGAACGCGGCCTGATCAGCCTGGCCACCATCCAGAGCGCACTGGGCAACAGCTTCCGCATTACCGGGCTCGACTCGCCCACCGAGGCGGCCGAGCTGGCCCTGCTGTTGCGCTCCGGCTCGCTGGCGGCACCGATCTACTTCGTTCAGGAGCGTACCATCGGCCCGAGCCTAGGTGCCGAGAACATCGAGCGCGGCGTGATGTCGGTGCAGATCGGCCTGCTGCTGGTGGTGCTGTTCATGCTGATTCGCTACAAGATCTTCGGCATCTTCGCCAACGTGGCGTTGGCGCTGAACCTGACCCTGCTGATCGCCGCCATGTCGCTGCTCGGCGCCACCCTGACGCTGCCGGGCATTGCCGGTATCGTGCTGACGCTGGGCATGGCAGTGGATGCCAACGTGCTGATCTTCGAACGAATACGCGAGGAGCTGCGCAACGGCTTGTCGGTTCAGCAGGCGATCCATGCCGGCTACGAGCGCGCCTTCAGCTCGATCGTCGACGCCAACATCACCACCCTGCTGGTGGCGGTCATCCTGTTCTCGATCGGCACCGGCCCGGTCAAGGGCTTCGCCGTGACCCTGTCGCTGGGGATCATCACCTCGCTGTTCACCGCACTGCTGGTGACCCGCGCCATGGTGAACCTCGTCTACGGCGGCAAACCGGTCAAGAAGCTCTGGATCTAAGGCTTACCAACATGAGGTGGTTATGAAGACCCTCGTCAACCGACAGTTCGACTTCATGGGCAAGCGTCGGATCGCCTTCGTGGTCTCCGGCCTGCTGATCCTGGCGTCGATCGTCTCACTGCTGTTCCAGCAGCTGAATCTGGGGCTGGATTTCACCGGCGGCACGCTGGTCGAGGTGCGCTACGCCGTGGCACCCTCGCTCGACGCCGTGCGCCAGACCCTCGAAGCCGCCGGCTTCCGTGACGTCTCGGTGCAGACCTTCGGCGCTTCCACCGAGGTGCTGATTCGCCTGCAGCAGGCCTTCGATCCCGATGTCGGCGACCAGGTGGTCGGCTTGCTGCGCGCCGATGGCACAAGCGTGCAGCTGGTACGCGCCGAGTTCGTCGGCGCCCAAGTCGGCGAACAGCTGCGCGACCAGAGCGGGCTTGGCCTGCTGGTGGCCCTGGGCGTGGTGATGCTATACGTAGCCTTCCGCTTCCAGTACAAGTTCGCCATCGGCGCGCTGCTGGCGCTGATGCACGACGTGATCGTCGTGGTCGGCATCTTCTCGCTGTTCCAGTTCGACTTCGATCTGACCGTGCTGGCGGCGCTGCTGGCGGTAATCGGCTATTCGCTCAACGACACCATCGTTGTCTACGACCGCATTCGCGAGACCATCCGCACCTCGCGTATCGACGACATGCCGGCGATCTTCAACGAAGCGATCAACCTCACCCTGTCGCGCACCCTGGCAACGTCGGGTACCACGCTGCTGGTGCTCTTCGCGCTGTTTTTCCTCGGCGGCGACATGATCCACTACTTCTCGGTCGCCCTGATCATCGGCATCGTGGTGGGGACCTTCTCCTCCATCTACGTAGCGGCGGCCCTGCTGCTCACCGTGAAACTGGAGCGCAAGGACCTGATTCCGCCGAAGAAGGAGGAGCATGAGGAGGAAGAACAGCTTCCCTAGGTAATGGCATTGCAACTTGCTTCGTCCCGGAGCCTTTCCGTGCTTTGGGGTCTGCAACGCAAACCGCCCCCGCAACAGCACTGCGGGGGCGGTTTCGTTTCGGGCTGTGACAACGCTTAGAAATGCGGCTTGAGCTGCTGTACCAAGGCCTTGTACAGGCGTGGGCCGGCGGCCATCAGCTGGCCCTCGGTCTCTACGCTGGGCTGGCCGTCAGGGGTGCCCATCAGCGCCCCGGCCTCCTTGAGCAGCAGCGAGCCGACCAGGCGATCCTGCTCCTCCAACCCCAGCACGAAGACGGCATCGGCGCGCCCCGCGGCCAGCTCGGCCATGTCAAGCAGGCCGCTGCCGCTGGCCAGTTGGGTCTCGACCTGGGGACCGAGCTGCTGAACGAGGGTCAGGTAGGCGGGTAGATGACGTGAACGCTGCCAGCTCTCGGGCAGACTCATGGCCACTCGCGCACCGAGAATGGTGCTGGCCTTGGGTACGCGAATACGCTTGCCGTTGTGCTGGGCACCGCGGCCACGACTGGTCAGGTATTCGTCATCGCTGAAGGGGCAGATCACCACCGCATGCTCCGGGCGACCCTTCACCAGGCATACCAGCGAGAGGGCAAAGCCACTGCCGGCCACGCCGAGGCTGGAGTAACCGTGAAAGGGCTCGATGCGCCATTCGATATCCTGACCTTCGCCTTCTCCGGCGCGGTAGGGCGTGAAGCGGCCGGCAACCCCATGCTGGGGGTAACCGCGGTTGAGCTGACGAACGATCAGCGTTTCGGCATTGCGAGCGGTGTCCTCGAGCAGACGCTCGAGGTTGTGTTCCTCGTGAGCGTTCTCGATACGCTCACGGATGCGCAAGAACTGTTCGGCGGCGCTGCGCGTGGCGCGCAGGGCGAATTGGACCATCGGATGCATGATCGGGCCTTGGAGCGTCGGTGATGTTAAAGAACAGGCTAGTTCGACATGGAGTCCGTATCGCACGAGGAGCTCGGCCGAACGCGTGGCGCGCATCCTAGCAGAACTCCCGGCCCCGCGCCATCGCCGCCGAAGGGCGTGTTAGACTTGGCCTTTTCCGGAATCACCCGTCACCGGCAGAGGCAGTTCCCATGCTCGACCGCATTCGCATCGTGCTGATCGGCACCAGCCATCCTGGCAATATCGGCGCCACCGCCCGCGCCATGCACAATATGGGGCTCGCCGATCTGGCCCTGGTCGCACCGCGCTGCGAACCGCTGACCAGCGAGAGCATCTCGCGGGCCTCCGGAGCCGACCACATCGTTCACACGGCACACCTCGTGGCCACTCTCGAGGAGGCCGTGGCCGACTGCACGCTTGCCGTGGGGGCCAGTGCCCGCTCGCGCACCCTGCCGTGGCCGATGATCACCCCCCGCGCCTTGGGCGAGCGCCTGCCGCAGGAATTGTCCGGACCCGACTCACGGGTGGCGCTGGTATTCGGCCGCGAGGACAGTGGGCTTTCGAATGCCGAGCTGCAGCGCTGCCACGCTCACGTGCACATCCCCACCAACCCCGACTTCAGCTCGCTCAATCTGGCCGCCGCGGTTCAGGTGCTGGCCTACGAGTGCCGTCTGGCGTCGCTCGAAGCCAGCCGCGATGAGCCCGCGCAGGACGAGGAGCCGCAGCAACCGCTGGCCAGCCACGAGGAGTTGGAACACTACTTCGCCCACCTCGAGCGTACCCTGGTCGCCATCGGCTTCCATGATCCAGCCCTGCCGCGCCAGTTGATGGCCCGGCTGCGCCGCTTCACCCTGCGTGCCCGGCCGGAGCGCATGGAACTCAACATCCTGCGCGGCATCCTGTCGGCCACGGAAAAGTGCGCCGCCACGCCAGGGGCGGATATCATGGAGGCGAGCGCCAAGGAACAGGAGTGTCGCAACGGTGGAATGGATAGCAGCACCAGCCGTTCGGGCTCCGAGCGGTAGACGCCTTGAACGTTGCCCGCTGCGTCCCCATATGGTCAAACTACCGTTACATGAAGGTTTTCCCGCCGCCCAGGCCGCCCCTCCGTCACCAAGGACCGCTGCATGTTTCAACGACTGCGCGAGGACATCAATAGCGTATTCGCCCGCGACCCGGCGGCACGCAACTTCCTGGAAGTGCTTACCAACTATCCGGGGTTGCACGCACTGCTGCTTCACCGCCTCGCCCACTGGCTGTGGCAGAAACAGCTCAAGTGGCTGGCCCGCACGCTGTCGACCTTCTCGCGCTGGCTTACCGGGATCGAAATCCACCCCGGGGCGAAGATCGGCCGGCGCTTCTTCATCGACCACGGCATGGGCGTGGTGATCGGCGAGACCGCCGAGGTCGGCGACGACGTCACGCTCTACCAGGGCGTGACGCTGGGCGGAACCAGCTGGCACAAGGGCAAGCGCCACCCGACGTTGGAAGACGGCGTCATCGTCGGCGCCGGCGCCAAGATCCTCGGCCCCTTCACCGTCGGCGCCGGCGCCAAGGTCGGTTCCAATGCGGTGGTGACCAAGGAAGTGCCCGCCGGTGCCACGGTGGTCGGCATCCCCGGCAAGATCGTCAAGCGCGCCGATCCGGACGTCGCCGAGGTACTGGAGGTCGATCCCGAGCGTCGCGAGGCGATGCGGCGCAAGTTCGGCTTCGATGCCTACGGCGTGAGCGAGGACATGCCCGACCCGGTAGCACGCTCGATCCAGGCGATGCTCGACCACATGCATGCCGTGGATGAGCGTATCGAGCGCATGTGCGGCACGCTGCGCAAGCTCGATGCCAGCTACCGCGAGGGCAAGCTGCCGGAGCTGCGCGACGAGGACTTCGCCGATATCCTGTCCGACGTCGACTCCTGCTGCGGCCCGACATCCACCGCTTCCGGCGCCGAACATGACCGGGATCAAGGCGGATCCGAACCTCCTCGGGGGAATGGTTGACCTTGGCAGTCAGGCTTTACCATAATGGCGTACTGAACGACGGCTCGCCGCCAACGGCGAGCGCTCGCTGACCTACCGGCCTGTTCGCAGTGTCGAGGTACGCTTCCCGATGCGCCAGAAGAGCCCGCCATGCGTTTGACCACCAAGGGACGCTACGCCGTCACTGCCATGCTCGATCTGGCCCTGAACGCCGACAAGGGCCCCATCTGCCTGGCCGACATCTCGCGGCGTCAGGAAATCTCGCTGCCTTATCTGGAGCAGCTCTTCGCCCGCCTGCGTCGCGCCGGACTGGTCAATAGCGTGCGCGGCCCGGGTGGCGGCTACCTGCTCGCGGTACCTGCCGCCGATATCTCGGTGTCACGGGTGATCGACGCCGTCGACGAATCGGTCGACGCCACTCGCTGCCAGGGACTGTCGGACTGTCAGCAGGGCGATACCTGCCTGACCCACCACTTGTGGTGCGACCTCTCCGAGCAGATCCGCGGCTTCCTCGACGGCATCACCCTCGGCCAGTTGGTCGAACACGGCGATGTGCGCCGCATCGCCGCGCGCCAGCGCAGCCGCCACGACGACAACACCATCCTGACCTCCTCGCCCTGACACCGGTCGAGGAACAGATTGGAGATTTCCGCGAGACCATGAGCGCCCTCGTCTACCTCGACTATGCTGCCACCACCCCGGTCGACCCCCGTGTCGCCGAGGTCATGCAGCGCTTTCTCACCTTGGATGGCACCTACGCCAACCCGGCCTCGCGCAGCCACATGCTCGGCTGGCAGGCGGAACAGGCGGTGGAGAGCGCACGCCGCCAGGTGGCCGACTTGATCGCCGCCGACCCGCGCGAGATCGTCTGGACCAGTGGCGCCACCGAGGCCGACAATCTCGCCCTGATCGGTTTCATGCGGGCCAACCGTGAGCGCGGCCGTCACTTGGTGACATCCGTCATCGAACACAAGGCGGTGGTGGACACCGCCGCCGCCCTCGAGCGAGAAGGCTTCGAGGTGACCTGGCTGACCCCGGGCGCCGATGGCCGTGTCACCCCCGCACAACTGCGCGAGGCGATGCGCCCCGACACCGCATTGGTGTCGCTGATGGCAGTGAACAACGAGCTGGGTTGCGTGCATGACCTGGCGGCGCTGGCCGAGGTGGCCCATGCCGGCGGCGCGGCATTTCACGTCGACGCCGCCCAGGGCGTAGGACGCATCGACCTCGACGTGGGCCGCCTGGGTATCGACCTGATGTCGCTCTCCGGCCACAAGGCCTACGGCCCCAAGGGCATCGGTGCCCTGTATGTCAGGCGCAGCCCGGACATTCGCATCGAGCCGCTGATCCATGGCGGCGGTCACGAGCGCGGCATGCGCTCCGGCACCCTGGCCACCCATCAGATCGTCGGCATGGGCGAAGCCTTCAGTCTGGCCGGCGCCGAGGGCAAGGAAGACCAGGCGCGTATCCTGGCGCTGAGGAACCGGCTGCTCGATGGGCTGTCGGACCTGGACGGGATACACCGCAATACCGCCATTGAGGTGGCGGTGCCCAACATTCTCAACCTGGCCTTCGAGGGCGTGGATGGCGAATCGCTGCTGATGGCGCTGCGCAGCATTGCCCTGTCGACCGGGTCGGCATGCAATTCCGCCAGCGTCGAGCCATCCTATGTATTAAAGGGTATCGGCGTGCCGCGCTCGCTGGCGCTGGCTTCGCTTCGCTTCAGCTTCGGCCGCTTTACTACCGCAGCCGACATCGATGCGGCGCTCGAGGCCATCCAACACGCCCTCCCGGGCCTGCGACACTAGCCGGCTTCGCGCGCAGCCGATCGCTGTCCAGCCACCTTCGCTGCAGGAGAACGAACATGGCGCAACTATCCATCACCAACGCCGCCGCCGAGCAGATCCAGCGCGTGCTCGAGGAGCGCGGGCACGGCCTGGGCCTGCGGGTCTCGGTCAAGCCCAGCGGCTGCTCGGGCTACAGCTACGTACTCGACTTCGCCGACGAAGCCGCCAATGACGACGTAGTCTTCGAGGACCACGGCGTTACCGTCTTCGTCTCCCCGAGGCGTTGCCGATGCTCGACGGCAGTGAGGTCGATTATGTCTCGGAGGGGCTCAACCGCTTCTTCCGCTTCAACAACCCCAACGTGAAGGACCAGTGTGGGTGCGGTGAAAGCTTCACCGTGTGACCGTAGGGCCGACACACGGGTGACGATTGTTCAACGCCCGCCGACAGCGGTATACTCTGCGCCCATTATCGACAGCGTCGCTGCAGCGCTCTGCCGACCGCTCGAGGCAGGCGGCAGCGAGAACCCGTGAATTTCCTTAGCGCCGCGCCGTACCGACCCCAGCCGGGAGCGGGTGCGGCGTGGCGCTATCGCCATTCGAACCGAAGCCCATCACAACGGAGAGCCCCCCATGGCAACCGAACGTACCCTTTCCATCATCAAGCCCGATGCCGTCGCCAAGAACGCCATTGGCGAGATCATCGCTCGCTTCGAGAAGGCCGGCCTCAAGGTCGTCGCTGCCAAGATGCTGCACCTCTCCGAAGAGAAGGCCGGCGGTTTCTACGCCGAGCATAAGGAGCGCCCCTTCTTCAAGGACCTGGTGGGCTTCATGACCTCCGGCCCGGTGGTGGTGCAGGTTCTGGAAGGCGAGGATGCCATCGCCAAGAACCGTGAGCTGATGGGCGCCACCAACCCCAAGGAAGCCGCGCCGGGCACCATCCGCGCCGACTTCGCCGAGACCATTGACGCCAACGCCGTGCACGGCTCCGACTCGCCGGCCTCCGCCGAGCGCGAAGTGGCCTATTTCTTCAACGCGGACGAGATCTGCCCGCGCTGAGCCAACACGGCCAAGCGAGCACTTCGCGGGGGCACTTCAGCCCCCGCTCTCGTCCCGCCCCGATCTACGTGATGCCATGACCACCACCACCGCCCAACGTACCAATCTGCTCGGCATGACTCGTGAGGAGATGGAGGACTTCTTCCTCTCCATCGGCGAGAAGAAGTTCCGTGCTGCCCAGGTGATGAAGTGGATTCATCACGAGGGCTGCGACGACTTCGAAGCCATGACCAACCTCTCCAAGGCGCTGCGCCAGCGACTCGCCGAAGTGGCAGAAATTCGCGGCCCCGGCGTGGTCTATGAAGGTACCTCCAGCGACGGTACCCGCAAGTGGGTGCTGGAGGTGGAAGATGGCAGCTACGTTGAGACGGTGCTGATTCCGGCCGACAACGGCAAGCGCCGTACCCTGTGCGTATCGTCCCAGGTGGGTTGCTCGCTCGATTGCAGCTTCTGCTCCACCGGCAAGCAGGGTTTCCAGCGCAACCTTACCGCCGCCGAAATCATCGGCCAGGTGTGGGTCGCACAGCGCAGCGTAGGCCCGCGCAAGGACACCGCCAACCGCCCGGTCACTAACGTGGTGATGATGGGCATGGGCGAGCCGCTGCTGAATTACGACAACGTCGTACCGGCGATGAAGCTGATGCTCGACGACAACGGCTACGGGCTATCCAAGCGTCGCGTAACCCTGTCGACCTCGGGCGTGGTGCCGATGCTCGACAAGCTCGGCGACGAACTCGACGTGAGCCTGGCCATCTCGCTGCATGCAGCCACCGACGAGCTGCGCAACGAGCTGGTGCCGCTCAACCGCAAGTACAATATCCGCACCCTGCTGGACGCCTGCCATCGCTACCTGGCCAAGTGCGACGACACGCGCATGGTGACCGTCGAGTACACGGTGATCAAGGACGTCAACGACCAGCAGGAGCACGCCAGGCAGTTGGCCGAGCTGCTGCGCGAGCTGCCGTGCAAGATCAACCTGATTCCGTTCAACCCGTTCCCCCATTCGGGTTACGAGAAGCCTTCGCGCAACCAGGTCATGCGCTTCCAACAATGGCTCTATGAGCTGGGCTACACGGCACCGATCCGCAGCACCCGCGGTGACGACATCGATGCTGCCTGTGGCCAATTGGTGGGCCGGGTGAAGGACCGCACACGCCGCCACGAGCGCTATATCCGCTCGATCCAGATCGACGCCGACTGAAGCGGGGTGTCGCCTTGACTTCAACACGTCACGGCGCTTTGATGGACAGGCTTTTTTTTCGCCCCTGGCCAGCGCCGCTCGGGCGCCAGGCAAGCAACACAACCACAGCCCGACAGGCCCGACCATGAGGATGCCATGACGCGCTTCCCCCATCTGCCAAGCCGACGCATGCCGCTGGTCGCGATGGCGGTCGCTGCGCTGTGGCTTGCCGGGTGCGCCAGTCAGCCCGAGCAGCAGGCCGACACGGATCCGACCGAGGCCTTTACCGATTTGGGCATGGCCTATCTCGAGCGTGGCAACCTGCCGCGCGCCATGGCGGCCCTCAACCGCGCCCTGGAACGCACGCCCGACCACCCCGAGGCATTGCAGGCGATGGCCATCGTCTACCAGCGCCAGGGCGAACAGGAGCGTGCCGACGAGATGTTCCGGAAGGCCATCCAGGCCGCGCCCGGCAACAGCCGGGCGCGCAACAACTATGCCGTGTTTCTCTACGAGCAGGGCCAGGTGAGGCAAGCCTGCGAGCAGCTCGAAGTCGCCTCCCAGGATACCGGCTATGCCAACCGGGCCCAGTTGTTCGTCAATCTCGGCCAGTGCCAGCAGGGCCTCGGCGAAACGGCCAAGGCGAGGCAGAGCCTGGAACGCGCCCGCAGCCTCGACCCGCGCAATCCGAGAAGCTATTTCTCCTTGGCTGAACTCGAGCTGGAGCAGGGCAACCCAGAACGCGCTCGACAGCAGTTGGAAATATTCGTAGGGCTCGCCGGCATGACGCCGGACGCCCAGGTACTGGCCCGGCAGATTGCCGTCAGCGCCCCGAACATGCCCGTCACCCCCGGCACTGATACCCCGCGTGACGCACCTTGATCAACGACTCTAGACGAAGGATGCTCAGCCATGAGCGACAACCACGACATCGATGCCATCGACTTCGCATCCGCGGCCTCCCCAGGGGAGCTGCTTCGCCGTGAGCGTGAAACGCAAGGACTGTCTCGCGAAGAGGTTGCCACCGCCCTGAACCTTCGGCCTGCCGTCGTCATCGGCATGGAGGAGGACAACTACGAGCAGGTACCGGTGGCCACCTACCGCCGCGGTTACCTGCGCGCCTATGCTCGCCTGCTGGGCATCGACGACCGCCCCATACTGCAGGCTTACTCGGCACGCTTCGGCAGTCAGGAGAGCGAACAGCGCGTGACGCCGGTGCAGGTCACTCGACCGCCGTCGCGCATCGGCGCCTGGCTGTTCAAGCTGGTCACCCTGCTGGTCATTGCCGGCCTGATCGGTCTTACCCTGGTGTGGTGGCAGAGCCGCGACGGCAATGAGCCGCCGGCCGTCGACGAGAGCGGCCCGGTTTCGGTGGAAACGCTGGATGGCACCACTACCATCGAGGAGGAGCCGCGGCCCGAGGTCGAGGAAGCATTGCCGCCGGTACCGCAGGAAGGCGTCGATCCGATCGAAGGCGCAACCGCACCGCCCAGAGAGGTCGATCCCGCCGGCGCCGAACTGATCGCGGGCATGAGCGAGGAAGAGCCGATCATGGAGGACGAGGCCAGCGTCGAGGCGCCCGTCGAGCAGCCGATCGTCGCTGAGGACGAGCCGGAAGTCGCCGAGGTGGCACCGCCCACCGAGCGCACGGTGCTGCAGTTGACCTTCAACGAACAGTCCTGGACCGAGATTTTCGACGCCAACAATCGGCGCGTTTTCGTCGGTCTTCAGGAACCCGGCACCACGGCGACCGTCGAAGGGGAGCCCCCGTTCCGCCTGACCATCGGCAATGCCACTGGCGTTGAGTTGAGCTGGGCCGGCGAACGCATCGACCTGGGCGCTCGCGCCGGGGCCAATAACGTCGCCCGTTTCACCCTGGGAGAGTGATGCCTATGCATTCCCCATCACCTATCGTGCGCCGCAAGTCGCGCCAGATCCACGTCGGCCAGGTACCGGTCGGGGGCGATGCCCCGATCTCGGTGCAGAGCATGACCAACACCGACACCCTGGACGTCGCCGCCACCGTGGCCCAGATCCAGCGCCTGGAGGCTGCCGGTGCCGATATCGTACGCGTCTCGGTGCCGACCATGGACGCCGCCGAAGCCTTCGGCCGCATCAAGCAGCAGGTGAGCGTGCCGCTGGTGGCCGATATCCATTTCGACTACAAGATCGCCCTGCGCGTCGCCGAACTCGGCGTCGACTGCCTGCGCATCAACCCCGGCAACATCGGCAAGGAGGAGCGTGTACGCGCCGTGGTCGGCGCCGCCCGCGACAACGGCATCCCGATCCGCATCGGCGTCAACGCCGGCTCGCTGGAGAAGGAGCTGCAGCGCAAGTACGGCGAGCCTACGCCGGAGGCGCTGGTGGAGTCGGCGATGCGCCACATCGATCACCTCGACCGCCTCGATTTCCAGGAGTACAAGGTCAGCGTCAAGGCCAGCGACGTGTTCATGGCCGTGGCCGCCTACCGCCAGTTGGCCAAGCTGATCGAACAGCCGCTCCACCTGGGTATCACCGAAGCTGGCGGGCTGCGCTCGGGGACCGTCAAGTCCTCCATCGGCCTGGGCATGCTGCTGATGGACGGCATTGGCGATACCATCCGCGTCTCGCTCGCCGCCGATCCGGTGGAAGAGATCAAGGTCGGCTACGACATGCTCAAGAGCCTGCGCCTACGCAGCAAGGGCATCAACTTCATCGCCTGCCCCAGCTGCTCGCGCCAGAACTTCGACGTGATCGGTACCATGAACGCCCTTGAGGAGCGCCTCGAGGACATCATGACGCCGCTTGACGTCTCGGTGATCGGCTGCGTGGTGAACGGCCCTGGCGAGGCCAAGGAGAGCGACATCGGTCTGACCGGTGGCACTCCCAACAATCTGATCTACATCGACGGCAAGCCTGCCACCAAGCTGACCAACGACCATCTGGTCGACGACCTGGAGCGTCTGATTCGCGAGAAGGTACGCGAGAAGGAAGCGGCCGAGAAGGACGTCATCGCCCGCGGGGCCTGATTCGTCGTCGACCATCAAGGAGCAGCAGTTGAGCAAGTCCGACAGCACCAAGAAGAAGATCCAGGCCATTCGCGGCATGAACGACCTGTTGCCGGGCCAGTCCGCCCTGTGGCAGTACTTCGAGAGCACCGTCCAGGCGCTGATGAAGCGCTACGGCTATGCCGAGATCCGCACGCCCATCGTCGAGCAGACCGCCCTGTTCGCGCGCTCCATCGGCGAAGTCACCGACATCGTCGAAAAGGAAATGTACACCTTCGAGGACCGCAACGGCGACAGCCTGACCCTGCGTCCCGAAGGCACGGCCAGTTGCGTGCGTGCCGCCATGGAGCACGGCTTGCTGCACAACCAGACCCAGCGGCTGTGGTACCAGGGCCCGATGTTCCGCCACGAGCGTCCGCAGAAGGGCCGCTACCGGCAGTTTCATCAGGTCGGCCTGGAAGCCTTCGGCCTGGAGGGGCCGGACATCGATGCCGAGGTGATCATGCTGTCGGCACGGTTGTGGAAGGAGCTGGGCCTCATCGAGCACGTCACCCTGGAGCTCAACTCACTTGGCTCCAACGAGGCTCGTGCCGCTTACCGCGACAAGCTGGTGGCCTACTTCGAGCAGCATCGCGACCAGCTCGACGAGGACTCCCTGCGCCGCCTGTCGAGCAACCCGCTGCGCATCCTCGATTCCAAGAACCCGGACATGGCGGCAATGCTGGCCGACGCGCCGCGGCTGATGGACCACCTCGACGACGCCTCGCGCGAGCATTTCGAGGGGCTCACCGCCCTGCTCGAGGCCGCCGGCATCGACTACGTGATCAACCCACGTCTGGTGCGCGGCCTCGACTATTACTGCCGCACCGTGTTCGAGTGGACCACCACCGCGCTGGGCAGCCAGGGCACCGTGTGTGCCGGCGGCCGCTACGACGGCCTGGTCGAGCAGCTCGGCGGCAAGCCGACCCCGGCGGTGGGCTTCGCCATGGGCATCGAGCGGCTGATCCTGCTGCTCGAGACCCTGGAACTGGTGCCCGAGGCCGCCTTGGGCGAGCTGGACCTCTACGTGCTGCCCATGGATGATGTCGCCACCGCCCAGGCCATGCTGCTGGCCGAAAGGGTGAGAAGCGAGCTGCCCGCACTGCGCCTGCAGCTGCATTGCGGCGGCGGCAGCTTCAAGAGCCGCATCAAGAAGGCCGACAAGAGCGGCGCCCGGCTGGCGCTGCTGCTGGGCGAATACGAGCTGGCCCAGGGTCGCGTGACGCTGAAGTTCCTGCGCGAAGAACGCGACCAGCTGAACCTAACCCAGGACGCCCTGGCCAAGACCCTGGCCGATCTGGTGGGCAGCGAGCACGCCTGACCGAACCGCATTTTGCCGTGTAAAGGAGACCGCCCGTGGCGGAGCTGAGAACCGAAGAAGAGCAGCTGGAAGCCATCAAGCGCTGGTGGAAGGAGAATGGCACCTCGCTGATTGCCGGCGTTGCCATCGCCATCGCCGGCGTGGTGGGCTGGAACGCCTGGCAGAATTATCAGGACAACCAGGCGGAAGCCGCCTCCATGCGCTATCAGCACCTGATCAACCTGGCCGACGGCGGTAACGTCGACGAGGCCCGCAGCCTGGTGGTCGAGATCACCGACAATCATGGTCGTACGCTGTACGCCGACCTGGCGCGCCTGATCGATGCCCGTCTCGCCGTCGAGGAGGGCGATCTGAGCGAAGCCCGTCAGGTGCTCGAGAGCGTGATCGAATCCAGCGGACGCGACTACGTGCAGGGCCTGGCACGACTGCGCCTGGCCCGACTGCAAGTGGCCGACGGCGATGCCGATGGCGCACTCGAGACGCTGGCACGTGACGTACCCGCCGCCCTGGCCGCCCAGCAAGCCGATGTGCGCGGCGATGCCCTGCGCGCCCTGGGTCGCGACGACGAAGCCCGCCAGGCCTGGCAGGAGGCCCTCGCGGTCGCCGAACAACGTAACCAGCCGATCTATGGCGTCCAGCTCAAGCTCGACGACCTGGGTGTCGAAGAGGCCACGCTATGAAGACGATGAATGCTCGCAAATCCGCCCTCGCCCTGGTGGGAATCCTGGCTCTCGGCCTGCTGGCCGGCTGCGCCAACAAGGCGGAGCCGCGCTACAGCCCCAAGCAGCTGCAGCGCTTCGAGGCCCAGGCCGAACTCGACACCGACTGGCGCCAGCGGGTCGGCCAAGGCCTCGGCCGGGCAACCTACCCCATCGCACCCTCGCTCGACAACGGAGTGATCTATGCCGCCGACGAGCGCGGCCGGGTCATGGCCTTCGACGCGCAGAGCGGTGAGCGTCGCTGGCAAACCGACCTTGGCGTCGGCGTGTCCAGCGGCCTGACCGCCGTGGCCGGGCAGGTCTACCTCGGCACCCGTAACGGCGAGGTGCTGGCACTGAACCAATCCAACGGCGACGTCAGCTGGCGCACGCGCGTCTCCAGCGAAGTCCTCGCTGCACCGCAGCCCAACCAGCAACTGCTCGTGGTCCAGAGCGTCGACGGCGTGGTCACCGCGCTTGACCGGCAGACCGGCCGCGAGCGCTGGGTGCACACCACCACCGAGCCCGCCCTGACCCTGCGCGGCACCGGCACCCCCACAGTGATCGATCCGGTCACCTTTGCCGGTTTCGCCAATGGCCGCCTGGTCACGCTGGACAACCGCAGCGGCCAGCCGCTGTGGGAAAGGCGCATCGCCGTGCCTCGCGGGCGTAGCGAGATCGACCGCATGGTCGACCTCGGTGGCCAGCCGGTACTCACGCCCGATGGCCGGCTGTTCGTGACCAGCTATAACGGTCGTCTGGTCGCCCTGGAAGCGCCCAGCGGCGAGATCCTGTGGGAGCGCGAGCACTCCAGCTACCAGACCCCGGTACTGGTCGGCGACCGCCTGTTCACCGTCAATGAAGCCAGCCACGTCATCGCCTTCGACGCCCGCACCGGCGAGGAAGTATGGCGCAACCGTGACCTCGAGGGCCGCTGGCTGACCTCACCGGCCTTTGCCGACGGCAACCTGGTGCTGGGCGATTTCGAGGGCTACCTGCACCTGCTCGATATCCAGAACGGACGCTTCACTGCCCGCACCCGGGTCGACAGCTCCGGCATCAGCCTACGTCCCGTCACCGACTTCCGCCGCATCTACGTGCTGGCCAACGACGGCCGCCTGGAGGCCCTGGAAATCAAACGATGACACCCGTGATCGCCCTGGTCGGCCGCCCCAACGTGGGCAAGTCGACCCTGTTCAACCGCCTGACCCGCTCGCGCGACGCGCTGGTGGCAGACTTCCCCGGGCTCACCCGCGACCGCAAGTACGGTAACGGGGCGCTCGGCGGCAAGGCCTACACAGTGATCGACACTGGCGGCATCAGCGGCGACGAGGAAGGCATCGACGCGGCCATGGCCGAACAGTCTCTGGCCGCCATCGACGAAGCCGACATCGTGCTGTTCCTGGTCGATGCCCGTGCCGGTCTCCACGTGGCCGACGAAGCGATTGCCAACCACCTGCGGGTCAACCAGAAGAAAACCTGGCTGGTGGTCAACAAAACCGACGGCCTGGAAGAGCATTCGGCCATGGCCGACTTCTGGCAACTCGGCATGGGCGACCCACACCCCATCGCCGCCGCCCACGGTCGCAACGTCACCACGCTGATCGAAGAGGTACTTGCCCCTTTCCCCGAGCGGGACGAAAGCATTCCCGTGGACACCGGCACCAAAGGCATCCGCATCGGCGTCATCGGCCGCCCCAACGTCGGCAAGTCGACGCTGGTCAACCGCCTGCTCGGTGAGGAGCGGGTCGTGGTCTTCGACGAGGCCGGCACCACGCGCGATGCCATCGAGATTCCCTTCGAGCGACGTGGCAAGCCCTATGTGCTGGTGGATACCGCCGGCATACGGCGGCGCAAGAATGTCCGCGAGATCGCCGAGAAGTTTTCGATCATCAAGACCCTGGAGGCGATCAAGGAGTGCCACGTCGCGGTCATGGTGCTCGATGCTCGCAGCGGGCTGGTGGAACAGGATCTGCACCTGCTCGACTACGTGCTGACCACCGGCCGCGCCCTGGTGCTGGCCGTCAACAAGTGGGACGGCCTGGAGAGCGAAGCCAAGGAGAAGATGCGCGCCGAGATCAAGCGTCGCCTGGGCTTCGCCGACTATGCCGACCTGCACTTCATCTCAGCGCTGCATGGCACCGGCGTGGGCGATCTCTACCCCTCCATCGAGCGCGCCTTCGCCTCGGCCAACAGCCACTGGTCGACCAACCGGCTCACCACCCTGCTGCAGGACGCCGTGAGCCAGCACCCGCCGCCGCTGGTGCATGGCCGCCGGATCAAGCTGCGCATGGCCCACCAGGGCGGCAGCAATCCGCCGATCATCGTGGTCCACGGCAACCAGACCGAGGCCCTGCCCGAAGCCTACAAGCGTTTCCTGACCAACACCTTCCGCAAGGTGCTCAAGGTCAAGGGCACGCCGATCCGCTTCGAATTTCGCTCCGGCAGGAATCCCTACGACCCGCTGGCCGGCGCCAGCGACCGGGAGAAAGCCAAGCAGCGCGAGCTGGGGCGCACTCGTGCCGCACGCAACAAACGTCGCTGACCCTTGTCCAAGATGCCCGGCTGCAAAGGCCGGGCCATGATCCTACCGATGGCCCCCCTGGCCGAACTTGTCATCTACCCCGTTTACCGATCTGCCTCGTCCAACAGGAGGAGAGGATGTTCCTGAATCGTGTACTCTCGTTCGTCGTACCGCGCCGTCGTCGGCGCTTGTTCGTCCCGCTCGGTCTCGCCATGCTGCTCAGCGGCTGTCTCGCCCTGCCCCAGACCGGCCTGTTCGCCTTCCGCCTGGCGGTGACCTCCCTGGGCGTGGAGGACGTGCGCATCGGCCCCTACTCGATTCAGGCCGGCCTCGACACCAGCGACATTGCGTCATTGGTGGCCTCGAGCCTGGGCATGGGTAGCCTGCCGGTTCAGGCCACCCTGGCCATGGGCCTGTCACTGCCCGTCGGCATGCCGGCGGTGGAGATGTCGGGTTTTCGCTGGACCCTGGACGTGCCCGGTGCGGAGCCGGTCAGCGGCAACTACCAGCAGGACGTGACCCTGACCTCCGGCGACGACACCAAGCTACGCCTGCCGGTGGCCTTCGACGTGCTGGCCACTGACACTCGGCGCCTGGCGCCCATGGTGGAACTCGCCACTCAGTTGGCCAGCCAGGGCGAACTCCCCGCGGGCAGCGAACTGGCCATCACACCGGGCAGCCTGCGTGGCCTGGGCGTGACGCTGCCAGCCGGGCTGTGGACTCCGACCCTGCGCTTTGCCGTGGGACAGGACGGCGAGCTGACTCCGCAGCGCTGATCGCTCCGTCTTGCGCTAGGTCTCGTGAAGCCGCCGCTGGCCGACCCACTGGCTGGCGAACTGCCAGGCGCCCCGGCCGCTGCGGCCGCCACGCAGGGTGGCATAGCGGATCGCTTCGGCGCGCGCCTCGGCGTTCCAATCCCGCTCGCTACCGAGCTGCGTCACCCAGTGGCAGCAGGCCTCGAGATAGGTATCCTGGTTGAAGGGGTAGAAGCCGAGCCATAGGCCGAAGCGGTCGGAGAGCGAAATCTTCTCCTCCACCGCGTCGCCGTGGTGTAGTTCCTCCCCCACCAGGCGCGAGCCCTCGTTGTCGGCCATGGACTCAGGCAGCAGGTGGCGACGGTTCGAGGTGGCGTAGAGCAGCACGTTGGGCGGCGGTCCGGTGAGCGCGCCATCAAGCACGCTTTTGAGCGCCTTGTAGGCATCGTCATGCCCCTCGAAGGAGAGGTCGTCGCAATAGACCACGAAGCGATGCGGTTGCCGGCGCAACTGCTCGACCAGCATGGGCAGGCCGGCCAGGTCATGGCGGTCGACCTGTACCAGGCGCAACCCTTCCGGCGCCAGGCTGTTGAGCAGGGCACGGATCAGCGACGATTTGCCGCTGCCGCGCGAGCCCCACAGCAGGGCGTGGTTGGCCGGCAGCCCCCGCAGGAAGGCGCGCGTGTTGTCGACCAGCGCCAGTTTCTGGCGCTCGATCCCCAGCAGGTCGTCCAGGGCCAGGCTGTCCCGTGGCGGCACCGGCAGCAGCCGCCCTCCCAGGACATGACGCTGCCACAGGGCGGCCACGTCGCGCTCCCAGTCGACCTCCTGCGGCGCGGGCGGCAGCCAGTGCTCCACATGATCCAGCAGGCGGCTCAGTCGCCTGCTCAGCTCGGCATCCATCGGCATCTCCTTGGGGTTCTCTTGCTCGGTTTGATGTTGACCTTGTTACGGTTCAAGGTATCTTGTGGCGAACCGTCACCCCCCGTCCAGGGTCTCAAGGGATCTGAACGAACGAGGTATCTGAAGATGCGCTGGATTCGCTGTGCTGCCGTGGCCACCCTGGCCCTCACCATTACCGCCTGTACCACCTCGCCGACTGGCCGCCAGCAGTTCACGCTGATGTCCGATGCGCAGCTCAACCAGATGGGCCGCGAGGCTTACGATCAATACCAGCAGGATCTCCCCGCGGCCGGCCAGGCCCAGCAGCGCTACGCCCAGTGCGTAGCCAGTGCCATCATCACCGCGCTGCCGGAGCAGGAGCGTAACCAGGACTGGCAGATCCGTGTGTTCGAGTCGGAGCAGGCCAACGCCTTCGCCCTGCCCGGCGGCTACATGGGGGTCAACACCGGGCTGTTCGACGTGGCCGTCAATCAGGACCAGCTCGCTGCGGTCATTGGCCACGAGGTCGGTCACGTGCTTGCCCGCCATGCCAACGAACGCGTCTCGACCCAGACTTCGACACAGCTCGCGCTGTCGGTGCTGTCGTCGGCCGCCGGCATGCAGGGGCCGGGAGGTGAACAACTGATGGGCGCGCTGGGCCTAGGCGCCCAGTACGGCATCCTGCTACCCTTCTCGCGCCGTCACGAGAGCGAAGCCGACGTCATCGGCCTGCGCCTGATGGCCGACGCCGGCTTCGACCCGCGCGCCAGCCTGGAACTGTGGGACAACATGAGCGCTCAGGGCGGTGCCCGCCCACCGGCCTGGATGTCCACCCACCCCAGTCATGGCCAACGCATGCAGGGCCTGCAGGCCGAGATGGACAACGCCGTGGCCCGCTACGAACAGGCACGGCAGGCAGGGAGACAGCCCAACTGCCCGCGCCCCTAGGTTTTGCTGCGCTTTATTTCGACTTTGGAACGCTGATGCTACGACTCGGACTGCTGCTGTTGATCCTGCCCCTCTTCGTACTGATGGGCGTCTATTTCTGGGAACTCAGTAGCGTGCGCGAGTGCGCACTGATTCAGGACGGCCACTGGGATTATCTCGCGGGCGTATGCCGCGAGTCGCCCCAGCCCTTCGTGCCCTGGGTCGAGCGTCAGCCCTGGTTGGTCAACGGCGGCATGCTGCTGTCGGTAGCCGGCATGGTGATGTGCATGATGGGGCTGTACGTCAAAAGACGCTGAAAGGTTCCTCGTCAAAGACGCTGAAGGCTCTAGGCCAAGAGGCTGCTATCCTCTCTCAGCCATACCACCCGCTTGCCGATGCCCTTGCCGGTGAAAAGACCGCAGAAGGCGCGGGGCCAGGCTTCTAGACCGTGAAGCACATCAAGCGGCGCCACCGGTTCGAGCCCAGCCATCTCGGTCTGGAAGCGGGCCCAATGCTCGGTCTCGTGGCCCGGTGCCACGAAGGGTATGAGTCTAGCACCGACCACCTGCAAGCGAGCCAGGTTGGGCGGCGCCCGGCGCGGTTCGGGGTCGTGATACTGACTGATCAAGCCACACAGCACCACCCGCCCGCAGGGTCGCAGCCGCTCGACGGCCGCCTCGAAGACGGCCCCACCCAGGCTCTCGAAATCCAGGTCGATTCCCTCCGGGGCCGCTTCGGCCAAGGCATCGGCGAAGCCGTCCGGATTGCGATCGTCGAGGGTTGCCGCCACGCCCAGCCTCTCGCGCAGCCAAGCACGCTTGGCGGCGTTGCCGGCACTCGCTATCACCCGTGCGCCGGCCCGATGGGCCAATTGTACGGCCAAACTGCCTACTGCTCCGGCAGCCGCTGACACCAACACCGTCTCGCCGGGCTGCGGCCGGCCATAGTGACGCATGCCCAGCCAGGCAGTGAAACCGGTCATTCCGTGTTCGTGGAGCCAACGCTCGGGGAACGGGGTCGTGGCGGGCAGGCAGAGCGGCAACAGGGCATCCGGCTCGGGCACCCTCAAGTGTACCCGGTCGGCTACCGGCAGGTGACCCACCACCCAGTCGCCCTCCCGCCAGCGCCCACGGCTACGCCGAATACGGGCAAGCCCCCAAGCGGAGAGCGGCGTTCCCGGCCCCCACTTGGCCAGGTAGCCGTAGCCTTCGGGCTGCATGCGGGTGCGCATATAGGGGTCCACGGAGAGCCCGTGCACTTCGAGTTCCACCTGGCCCCACGGGAGCGGTGGCAGTGGCATCTCACGCAGTACGAAATCGGAGGTCTCGGGAATACCCTCCGGGCGCCGCGCGAGATGCCAGCACAAGGTCGAAACAGGCATGCTGCCTACAGAGAGCGGCGCAGCTCGGCCAGCACCGGCTCGGTATCGGGGCGCTTGCCGCGCCACTGGAAGAACGATTCGGCGGCCTGCTCCACCAGCATGCCCAGGCCATCGACGGTGCGGGCACCGCGGGCCTCGGCCCAACGCAGGAATACGGTAGGCTCGGCGCCATACATCATGTCATAGGCGGTGGCGCCGATCGCGAAGAGGTCGTCGGGTAGCGGCGGCAGATCGCCAGCCAGGCTGGCACTGGTGCCGTTGATCACCAGATCGAAGGGGCCTGACACCGCGTCGAAGCCACCGCCATGGACCTCACCCAGATCGGTGAAATCCTGTGCCAGCGCCGCGGCCTTGGCCGCGGTTCGGTTGGCGATCCGCACGCTCAGCGGCCCAGCCGCCAGCAGAGGTTCCAGCACGCCACGCACAGCCCCTCCGGCTCCCAGCACCAGGATACGAGCACCGGCCAGATTCACTCCGTGGCGTGCCAGGTCGCGCACCAGGCCGATGCCGTCGGTAGTATCGCCGTACGTAAGACCGTTCTTGCCCAGCACCAGCGTGTTCACCGCACCGGCCCGTTGGGCGCGCTGGCTCAGGGTGTCGCAGAGGCGAAAGGCCTCCTCCTTGAACGGCACGGTGACGTTGGAACCCCTCCCGCCTTCGGCCGTGAACCTGCGCCAGGCGCCGGTAAAGTCGTCAAGTGGCGCCGCGATGGCGGTATATTCCATTACCTCGCCCGTCTGCGCGGCGAAGGCGGCGTGGATCGCCGGCGACTTCGAGTGCGAGATGGGATTGCCAAAGACGCAGTAACGGTCGGTCATGAATCTTGTTCCTCTTCCCTCAGCCAGTCGCGGGGGCGCAGATACTCCTCGTACAGCACCTCTTCGGCGCTGCCCGGTTCGGGCGTCCAGCCATACTCCCAGCGCGCCAATGGCGGCATCGACATCAGGATCGATTCGGTGCGTCCACCGCTCTGCAGCCCGAACAGGGTGCCGCGGTCCCACACCAGATTGAATTCCACGTAGCGTCCGCGGCGGTAGAGCTGGAAGTCGCGCTCACGTTCGCTCCATGGCGTATCGCGCCGGCGCCGTACGATGGGAAGGTAGGCATCGAGAAAGGCATCTCCCACCGCACGCTGGAAGGCGAAGCTGGTGTCGAAATCCCACTCATTGAAGTCGTCGAAGAACAACCCACCCACACCGCGGGTCTCGTCGCGATGCTTCAGGTAGAAATACTCGTCGCACCACGCCTTGAAGCGCGGGTAGACCTCGGCGCCGAAGGGGGCGCAGGCGTCGCGGGCCACCCGGTGCCAGTGCACCACGTCCTCGCGTACCGGATAGTAGGGGGTGAGATCGAAGCCACCGCCGAACCACCACACCGGCGCTTCGCCCTCCTTCTCGGCAAGGAAGAAGCGCACATTTCCGTGGCTGGTCGGCACGTGGGGGTTCTCGGGATGCAGCACCCAGGAGACCCCCACCGCATGAAAGCCACGCCCGGCAAGCTGGGGCCGTGCCGCCGTGGCCGAGGGCGGCAGTTGGTCGCCGTAGACGTGGGAGAAATTGACCCCGCCTTTCTCGAATACCCGGCCGTGCTCGATCACCCGCGAGCGGCCACCCCCTCCCGCTTCGCGCTGCCAGCTCTCCTCGCGAAAGCCGGCACCGCCATCCTCCCCGGCCAGGCCGGCACACAGCCGGTCCTGGAGGTCGAGAAGATAGCTCTTCACCGTTTCGAGATTGGCTCGCGCCATGTCACTCCCCGCTCATGTCGCCGTTCATTGCCGAATGGCCAGGTACGGCCGTTCGGCAGCGTTACCGGTCAGGCGCGCAGCACCTGGCCGCTGATCAGATCACGAATGGTGCTGGGCTTGTCACGCCCGCCCAGCTCACCCTCGACGATGGCGTCGAGTTCATCGCCGAAGATCTCGCGGACCTCCGCGGCGCTCATGGCCGAGGGCTCGCTGGCCTTGTTGGCCGAGGTCGAAACGACCGGCCCACCGAAGGCCCGGCACAGAGCCGCCACGCCGGGATGAGCACTGACGCGCAGCGCCACGCAGTCGTGCGCGCCACGCACCAGCGGGTGGGTACGGCCATTGTCCGGGACCAGCCAGGTATTGGGGCCCGGCCAGCTGGCCACCAGCGGGGCATGCAGCTCCGGCGCCAACCCCTCGAGCCAGGGGCCGAACTGCTCGATGGATGCCGCCACCAGGATCAGCCCCTTGGCAGGGTCGCGTTCCTTTAGACGCAGCAAGTGCGCCACGGCCTCGTCGTTATCGGGGTCGCAGCCCAAGCCCCATACGCCCTCGGTAGGATAGGCAATCACGCCGCCGGCACGCAGCGCGGCAACGGCGGCATCGAGTGATTCGGCCACGGTCATGGCTCTCCTGCCTGCTGATTCGTCAATTAAGGGTGCCGTGACCTTGCCACGGCACCCCGTGAGAGGGTTGTCATGCTAGCACGCCTGGGCGTTCTCAGGCAGGCGTACCCAGCCGCCAGGCGCTTGAGCGGCACGCCCTTCGAGTTCGAGCTCCAGCAGCCGCCGCTGGCAATCGGGCACGCTCAGGCCAGTCAGGTTTACCAGCGCATCGAGCGGTGAGGGCGCGTCGCTGAGCCAGCGCAGCAGCGGATCGCCAACGTCATTCTCGTGATTCGCTCTCTCGACCGAGGCGAACGGGGCGACCGATACCGCCCACTGGCTCAGCTCCTCGAGCATGTCGTCGACATGACGCACCAGCACGGCACCTTCACGAATCAGCTTCAAACACCCCCTGGCCTGGGGATTGTGGATCGAGCCGGGCAGCGCAAAGACCTCGCGGTTTTGCTCCATGGCCAGCCGTGCGCTGACCAGTGAGCCGCTCTTCTCGGCGGCCTCCACCACCAGCACACCCAACGAAATGCCGGTGACGATGCGGTTGCGACGGGGAAAGAAACCCGCCCGCGCTCGAGTCCCAGGCGGATGCTCCGAGAGGATCAGCCCGCCTCGCTCGAGCAGTTGCTGGTAGAGGCGCGCATGGCGCGGTGGGTAGATCACGTCGACACCGCAGCCGAGTACCGCCACGCTGCGCCCGCCGGCCTCCAACGCGGCCTGCTGGGCCGCCCCGTCGACACCCAGCGCCAAGCCGCTGACGACGCACCAGTCGCGACTGGCCAGCTCGCGACCGAAAGCAGCGGCGTTGGCCAATCCCTCACGGGTGGGCCGGCGCGAGCCGACGATGGCAAGCTTGGGCGGCTGCAGGGCAGCCAGGTCGCCCAGAGCCCAAAGCATCGGCGGCGGATCGCCGATCTGCTCCAGCAGTGCCGGCCAGGCGGAGTGTCCCGGGTGGAGCAGATGGCGCCCGGGCGCAGCCGCCAGCCAGGCCAGGTCGGCTTCGACTGCCTGGAGCAATGGACTGTGGGCAGGATGGTCGAGCCACAGGCGCAGCATCGTCGCCGCCTGACGCGGCAGGCAACCCAACCACCCTTCGGGCCAGTCCGGGGTGGCAGCCACCATCTCGGCCAGCCGAGCCGTGCCCATGCCCGGCAGTCGTATCAGCGCCAGCCAGTCGCGCTGAGTCGGCATTCGCTGCGCGGTACTCATTGCAGAGCCACCCCGCGACGAGGATTGAGAATGCGATCGCCGACCTCCAGCGCGCGGCTCGCCTGCATCACCAGTCCATAGCTCATCTTCTCGTAGGACCGGAACACCATGATCAATCCGGCATCCGTGCCCGGCAGGCGCAGCGACTCACCGGTACGGGGGTCGATGACGCGTTCACCCTGCTGCTCGACCTCGAGTACATGCCCCGTTTCGAGACCGTCACGCCGGCCCCGGTCCAGCGCCACTACCTGCAGCCGGCCGATGAAGCGCACCCCGCCTGGTACAGCGAGGATGGTCCCGTCGACGTCGCGGTCCGGCGCACGGGGCATGAATTCGCTGATCGGTTCTCGCTCTTCCAGCGGCAGCAGGATATCGTCGTTGCGCACCTCTTGGCTGGCGGACAGGATCTCCATAACGGCGATATCGTTCATGCTACGCTCGGCACGGGCCTGGCCGATGCCGATCAGCTCGAGCCCCAGGATCTCGCCTGTCGCGGCATCGCTGTAACGGTCGCCAACGCGGTAAAGGCCGTAACGCTGCCCGTGCTGCAGCTCGCCGCGGGCGTAGATGCGGTCGCCGGGACCGCTGATGATACGCCGGTCATTACCGGCCACCACGTAGGCCAGCTCGTCCAGCGCCGCTGGGTCATCGACCACGCGGTGGTCGCGCAGGAAATGGCGTACGTTATCCAGTGGAATCGGCTCGATCGCCTCGCGTACCGGGACGCGCTGCACCTCGGGGGAAAGAGCCACGTCCCCCTGGGCCTGGGCCATGTTTGTCGTCATCAGCAGCACGAAGCCACCAAGCCAGGCCCGCCCTGCGTTCCGAGAGCTGCCCTGGCGCCGCTGCGCATTCCCCACCATCCCCACTCCCTTGTCCGAGATGTCCTACTCGGCACGCTTCACCCCACCGGGAACTGGCATGCCGTGTTATAGTCCAATGCTATCGAATTGATATGTGCGCCAGCGGTTTCACCCTGGCTTGCCACCCCCTAGAATAGGGGCAATTCCCGAATGACAGCATAAACGGTGGTTCCAACGCCATGGCCAAATTGACTATCCTCGAATTTCCCGACGAGCGGCTGCGCACCAAGGCAGCACCGGTCGAGACGGTTGATGACGAGGTGCGCCGGCTGGTCGATGACATGCTCGAAACCATGTACGACGCTTCCGGCATCGGGCTGGCCGCCACCCAGGTGGACGTTCACCGGCGCGTGATCGTCATGGATGTCAGCGAAGAGCGGGCCAGCCCCCTCGTGCTGATCAACCCCGAGTACACGCCCATCGGCGAAGAGCGCGAGCTGATGTCCGAGGGCTGCCTGTCGGTTCCCGAGTACTACGCCGAGGTGCCCCGCGCGCTCAAGGTCAATCTCAAGGCACTGGACCGCGACGGCAAGCCTTACGAACTCGAGGCCGACGGCCTGCTGGCCCACTGCATCCAGCATGAATGCGATCATCTCGAGGGCGTGCTGTTCGTCGACTATCTCTCGCCGCTCAAGCGCGATCGTGTGCTGAAAAAGATGCAGAAGCGCCACAAGCTGATGCAGTCCGCCTGATCCGCTCCGCGATACGCTTCAGAAGGCCGACGTCCTGCGTCGGCCTTCGTCGTTGTGGGCTGCCTCCGTTATGATGAGGGCAATCGTCCATTGGCAAGGCTCGAAACATGTCCCGATCTCTGCGCGTCATCTTCGCCGGCACTCCTGATTTTGCCGCGGCCAGTCTGAGAGCCCTGCTGGAGAGCCGGCATAAGGTCGTCGCCGTGTATACCCAGCCCGACCGCCCGGCCGGCAGGGGCCGCAAACTGACTGCCAGCCCCGTCAAATCGCTCGCCTCGAGCACGGGCTGCCGGTCCTGCAGCCCGAGACGCTGAAGAGCGCCGAGGTACAGGCCGAGCTGGCCGCCTTCGACGCCGACATCATGGTGGTGGTCGCCTACGGGCTGATTCTGCCGCAGGCAGTGCTCGACATCCCCCGGCTCGGCTGTCTCAACGTTCATGCCTCGCTGTTGCCACGCTGGCGTGGTGCCGCCCCGATCCAGCGTGCCATCGAGGCCGGCGACGGCGAGAGCGGCGTGACCATCATGCAGATGGACGCCGGGCTCGACACCGGTGACATGCTGCTGGTGAGACGCACGCCGATCACCGCTGCCACCACCGGCGGCGAGCTGCACGACACCCTGGCCGAACTCGGGGGCGAGGCTCTGGTCGAGGCACTGGATGCACTGGCAGGCGAGGGGCTTGCCGCCACGCCACAGCCGGTGGAGGGCGTGACCTATGCCGCCAAGCTCTCCAAGACCGAGGCCGAGCTGGATTTCTCCCGCCCCGCCGTCGAACTGGCCGCCAAGGTACGCGCCTTCAACCCCTGGCCGGTCGCCTGGTGCGTCTGCGGCGATGAGCGCCTGCGTCTGTTGATGGCCGAGGCGGCTCCACGCCACGAGGGCGAACCCGCCGTGGTACCGGGCACCCTGCTCGAGCCCGAAGCCGACGCCCTGCGCATCGCCTGCGGCCCGCAGGGCAACGAAGTGCTGCGCGTGACGCGCGCTCAGTTGCCAGGCGGCAAGCCACTGCCGGCCGCGACCTGCTCAATGCCCGCAGCGAGCGCCTGCGAGCCGGCAGCCGTCTGGGCAGTGCGAACGAGGAGAGCGTCTGATGCATCGTTCCACCCCTTCCACCCGTGCCGGCAAGAGCGTCCAGGACGGCGGTCAGGCGGTGCGCGCCAGCGCCGCACGTGCCCTGGTGCCCGTCATCACCGGCAAGGGATCGCTCAGCGAGCTGGACGATCACCAGGTGGTGATACGCGACAGGGCACTGTTCAAGGCGATGTGCTACGGCGTGTGTCGCACTCTGCCGCGCCTCGAGGCACTGGCCGAGCGACTGCTGAAAAGCCCGTTCAAGGCCCGCGACGCCGACGTCCAAGCCCTGCTGCTGCTGGGCATTTACCAATTGCTCTACCTGCGCATCCCGGCGCACGCCGCCGTGGGCGAAACCGCCGGCGCCGCCCGCCTGCTAGGCAAGGAGTGGGCCACTCGGGTACTCAACGGCTGCCTGCGCCGGCTGACCCGCGAGTCCACCGCACTGCAGGCCGAGGTCGATCAGGATCCCGCCGTAGCGCTGCTACATCCGCGCTGGTTGCTCAAGGCCCTGCGCCAGGCCTGGCCCGACGACTGGCGAGCCATTGCCGAGGCAAACAACCAGCCCGGCCCCATGACCCTGCGCATCAATCGCCGGCACGGCGACCGCGAAGCCTACCTGGCCAGGCTTCAGGTCAGCGGTATCGAAGCACGCCTGTGTGCACACTCTCCCGATGGGCTGGTACTGGAGAAACCCTGCGACGTCCAGGCGCTACCCGGTTTCGCCGAGGGTGACGTCAGCGTGCAGGACGAAGCCGCACAGCTCGCCGCCGAGCTGCTCGGGCCGGCGCTGGCACCACGCCCCGGCGGTCGCGTGCTGGATGCCTGCTGCGCCCCCGGCGGCAAGACGGCTCATCTACTCGAGCTGTTCGACATCGAGCTGCTGGCACTCGACAGCGATGCCGTACGCCTGGCCCGGGTCGAGGAGACGCTCGAGCGCCTCGGCCTTTCGGCCACGCTGGCGCACGCCGACGCCACACAGCGCGACTGGTGGGACGGCACGCCGTTCGATGCCATTCTGCTCGACGCCCCCTGCTCCGGCACCGGCGTGATTCGACGCCATCCCGATATCAAGCGCCTGCGGCGTTCCTCCGACATCCCCAGGCTGGCCGAGCTGCAAGCACGCCTGCTCGATAATCTGTGGCCACTGCTGCGTCCGGGCGGCACGCTGCTCTATGCGACCTGCTCGGTGCTGCGCGAGGAAAACGACGAGCAGGTGCGCGCCTTCCTCGAGCGCACCGGCAACGCCGAGGTCACTACACCCGAGGAAGTGAACTGGGGACGTTTGACCGGACCAGGACGACAACTGTTACCGGAACCCGAGAGTCATGACGGCTTCTTTTATGCCAGACTGAGGAAGCTGGGCTGAACCGGCCCCGCCATCTTCGATCACTTGAGCAAGGAGCCCCCATGAGCGACCACGTCTACAAGCACATCGAACTGACCGGCTCTTCGGAGAAAGGCATCGAGGACGCCATCCAGCGCGCCCTCGACAAGGCTTCCCAATCCCTTCACGGCATGCGTTGGTTCGAGGTCGTGGATACCCGCGGACACATCGAGAATGGCCGCGTCGGCCATTGGCAGGTCACGCTCAAGGTGGGCTTCACCCTCGACTGACAACGGCCTTGCCGCGTGAACCTGTTACATCACCTTCGGCTGGTTTATGCTAGCCACGGATGCTGCGGCGCCATATCGGCGTCGCAGAGTCGTTTGAAGGCCCGATAGCATATGAAAATCATCATCCTGGGCGCCGGCCAGGTCGGCGGCACGCTGGCCGAGCATCTGGCCCGTGAGGAGAATGACATCACCGTCGTGGATGTCGACGGCGAGCGTCTGCGCGAGCTGCACACCCGCCTCGATATCCGCACCGTGACCGGCCCCGCCTCCTTTCCGGTGGTACTGCGTCAGGCCGGCTGCGAAGACGCCGACATGCTAATCGCGGTGACCAGCCAGGACGAAGTCAACATGATCGCCTGTCAGGTCGCCCACACCCTGTTCCGCACGCCGACCAAGATCGCCCGAGTCCGCGCCACCGCCTACCTGACCCGCAAGGGGCTGTTCGCCCACGACGCGGTGCCCATCGACGTGCTCATCAGCCCGAACAGGTGGTCACCGACCACATCCGCCGCCTGATCGAGCATCCCGGCGCGTTGCAGGTGCTGGAGTTCGCCGGCGGCCTGGTGCAGTTGGTAGCGGTCAAGGCCTACTACGGCGGCCCGTTGGTCGGCCAGGACCTCGGTTTCCTGCGCCGCCACATGCCCAGCGTCGACACCCGGGTGGCGGCCATCTACCGCCGTAACCGCCCGATCATTCCCCGCGGCGACACCGTGATCGAGGCCGATGACGAGGTATTCTTCATTGCGGCCCGGCGCGACATCCGCGCGGTGATGAGCGAGCTGCGCCGGGTCGACCGGGATTTTCGCCGGGTGGTGATCGCCGGTGGCGGCAACATCGGCGAGCGACTCGCCGAACATCTCGAGCACAGCCACCAGGTCAAGATCATCGAGCACGGCCTGGAGCGCTGCACCGTCCTCTCCGAGCGTCTCAACCGCACCGTGGTTCTGCACGGCAGCGCAACCAACAAGCGCCTGCTGGAGGAGGAGAACATCGAGGAGTGCGACATCTTCTGTGCGCTGACCAACGACGACGAGGTCAACATCATGTCGTCGATGCTGGCCAAGCGGATGGGCGCCAAGAAGGTGCTGACACTGATCAACAACGCCGCCTACGTCGATCTGGTCCAGGGCGGCGAGATCGACATCGCCATCTCACCGCAGCAGGCCACCATCGGCAGCCTGCTGACCCACGTGCGCCGTGGCGACATCGTCAACGTGCACTCGCTGCGCCGTGGCGCGGCGGAGGCGATCGAGGCAATTGCCCACGGCGACACGCAATCGTCCAAGGTGGTGGGGCGCGCCATCGGTGAGATCGACCTGCCCCGCGGCACCACCATCGGCGCCATCGTGCGCGGCAAGGAGGTGCTGATCGCCCACGATGACGTGGTGGTGGAAACCGGCGACCACCTGATCCTGTTCGTGATCGACAAGCGGCGTATTCGCGACGTCGAGCGACTGTTCCAGGTCGGCCTGACCTTCTTCTGATGCTTGGTCACATGACACTTCGCGACGCAAGGAACGCCGCCCGATGAGCCTGCGAGTCATCCTGCGCATCCTCGGTCTACTGCTGATGATGTTCAGTCTGACCATGCTGCCCCCGATCCTGATCTCGCTGCTGTTCGGCGACGAGCAGTGGCAGGCGTTCACCATCGCCATCCTGATCACCGTGCTGACCGGCCTGGTGATCTATCTGCCCAACCGCAACGCCCACAAGGAGTTGCGCATTCGCGACGGCTTCCTCATCGCCGCGCTGTTCTGGAGCGTCCTGGGCCTGTTCGGTTCGCTGCCGCTGATGTTGACCGGCGATGCCGCGCTGGCTCCCACCGATGCGGTATTCGAATCGTTCTCGGGGCTGACCACCACCGGCGCCACCGTGATCACCGGCATCGACTTCCTGCCCGAGTCGGTACTCTACTACCGCCAGCAGCTGCAGTGGCTCGGCGGCATGGGGATCGTGGTGCTGGCAGTGGCCATCCTGCCGACGCTGGGGGTCGGCGGCATGGCGCTCTATCGCACCGAGATCCCGGGACCGCTGAAGGACTCCAAGCTGACCCCGCGCATCACCGAAACGGCCAAGGCGCTGTGGTACATCTATGCGGCGCTGACACTGACTTGCTTCCTGGCCTACATGGTCGCCGGCATGAACTGGTTCGATGCTCTCGGGCACAGTTTTTCCACCGTCGCCATCGGTGGTTTTTCCACCTACGACGCCAGCATCGGCCACTTCGACAGCGCCCTGATCGAGCTGATCTGCGTCTTCTTCCTGATCATCTCGGCCATGAGTTTCAGCCTTCACTTCCTGGCCTGGCGCGGCAGGCAACTCGGCCACTACCTGCACGACCCCGAGGCACGTTTCCTGCTGATCTTCCTCGCCGGGCTCGTCGTCATCGCCGTGGTCTCGCTATGGCTGACCGGTACCCACGACACCGAGTTCGGTCTACGCCATGGGCTATTTCAGGCGGTCTCGATCGCCACCACCGCCGGCTTCGGCGTGGACGACTTCTCGGCCTGGCCAGGGGCGCTGCCCTTCCTGCTGTTCATGGCCGCGTTCGTCGGGGGCTGCTCCGGCTCCACCGGTGGCGGCATGAAAGTGATCCGTATCATCCTGATCATAAAGCAGGGCATGCGCGAGGTAATGCGCCTCATCCACCCCAGCGCGGTGATCGCGGTGAAGGTGGGCAAGATGAGCGTACCCGACGGCATCGCCCAGGCGGTATGGGGCTTCTTCTCGGCCTACCTGATGCTGTTCTTCCTGATGCTGGTGGGCGTCATGGCCACCGGTGTCGACCAGGTCACCGCCTGGTCGACGGTCGCCTCCTGCCTGAACAACCTGGGCCCCGCCCTGGGTGAAGCGGCCGCCCACTACGGTGACCTGCCCGCCGCGGCCAAATGGATCCTGGTGGTGGCGATGCTGCTCGGCCGTCTGGAGATCTTCACCGTGCTGGTACTGTTTACGCCTGCCTTCTGGCGCAAGTAGTGGAAGCCACGGTAAAGCGCTGACGAACGCTTCGGGTTTGGCCCGTCAGCGGGCTTCGTGGATAATCGAACTCTTCACTCCTTGCGACCCGAGCGTTCATGACCGACTCCCAGGATTCCGTGACCGACCCCCGCCAGGAAGGCGCCTTCAGCGGCCCCCATCGCGTCGTCGAGGTGGGCGGCAGCCGCTATACCCTGCTGGGCACCGCACATGTCTCTGCCGAAAGCGCCGAAGACGTGCGCCGGATGATTCGCTCCGGTGAATTCGATGCCGTCGCCATCGAGCTGTGCGATGCGCGCCACCACAACCTCAGCAACCCGGACGCCCTGGCCCAGCAGGACCTGTTCGAGATCTTCCGCCAGGGCAAGGCCGGCATGGTTGCCGCCAACCTGGCGCTGGGCGCCTTCCAGCAGCGCGTCGCCGAGCAGTCCGGCATCGAACCGGGGGCCGAGATGCGTGCCGCCCTGGAGGAAGCGCGGGCACACGAGCTGCCGCTGCTGCTGATCGACCGCGACGTGGGCGTCACGCTCAAGCGTATCTACCGCAACGTGCCGTGGTGGCAGCGTATGTCGCTGTTCACCGGCCTGCTCGGCAGCGTGATGTCGCGCCAGGAGATCAAGCCCGAAGAGATCGAGCGACTCAAGGAAGGGGACGTGCTGGAATCGACCTTCAGCGAGTTCGCCGCCGAATCGGAAGCGCTCTATGTCCCGCTGATCTCGGAACGCGATCGCTACATGGTGTTGCGTCTGGCGGAGCAGGCGCCTCCCGGGCGCTACCGCAACGTGCTGGTAGTGATCGGTGCCGGGCACATGAAGGGTATGGTCGAGCACTTCGACGCCCCCCTGCCCGCCGAGCCGGAAGTGGAACGTCGAGCCCTGGAAGCCACGCCGCCACCCTCGAAACTGTGGCGCGCCCTGCCATGGCTGATCACGGCACTGGTGTTGACCGGGTTCGCCATTGGCTTCTCGCGCAACACCGAACTCGGTTGGCAACTGGTCGCAGAGTGGTTTCTGATCAACGGTGTGCTCTCGGGGCTCGCCACACTGATCGCCCTGGCCCACCCGGTCACCGTCGTGGCCACCATGTTCGCCGCACCGCTGACCTCGCTCAACCCCACCATCGGCGCCGGCTTCGTGGCCGCCGGGGTCGAACTATGGATGCGCAAACCCAAGGTGCAGGATTTCTCGATGCTGCGCCACGATGTCACCGAGCTGAAGGGCTGGTGGCGCAACCGCGTCTCGCGCACGCTGCTGGTGTTCCTGTTCGCTACCCTGGGTTCCGCCGCCGGCACTTGGGTGGCAGGCTTCCGCATCGCCGGAGCATTGTTGGGGAGCGGAGGCTAGCCGCCTCCTTCCTCGTCGCGCTTCACCGCATAGCTGGCCCGGCGCTCTTCCGAGTCGCTCCGTTCCGCGAGGGAGAACGCTTCGATGATCTGGGCCACCACCTTGCGCTGTTCCACCGGCAGGGCCAGGTAGCGCCGCAGCACGCGGCGCTCTTCGGCGCTGATCGGCATCTCCCAATCACCGCGCGTCTCGCCTATCCGGCTCTTGCCGTCATCGCCAAAGCGCAACGCCTGCGGCTCGACTCCCAGCCATTCAGCCAGCACCTGTAATTTTTCCTGCTGAGGCAGGGTCTCGCCGCATAGCCAACGCCGTACACCCTGCAGCGTGACGGGCTTTCCCCAGTAGCGCAGGTTGAATTCGCGCTCCAGCACGGCTGGCCGCGGCTCGTAGCCGGCAGCGCGCATGGCGGCGGCTAACCGTTCGGCAAACGCAATCTTCTCATTCATCGGCCAAATGTGCCGCGCGCGCCATCTCCACAGTTAAACCTCAGGTTGCTTTTAAACGACAACAAATGGTTTACTTTCTTCACGTCAGGGTACCCTCTGGACCATGCCGACCGTCCGGATGACATGGCACGCAACAGGAGGGACGGCAGCCAACCTTGGCTGCCGTAACACACAACAGGAAATCCCATGCCGGACTCGCTTGATAAGGAACTCGATGCGAGCGTCTGCCCGACGGTGCCGCCCACTGGCGCCGCGGTACAGCCGCATGGCTGTCTCATTGCTTTCGACAACAACTGGCAGGGCGTGTGCCTGGCCAGCAGCAACCTGCCCCGTTTCTTCGGACTATCCCCACCGAGGCGCTTGGCCGTTCGCCCGAACAGGTGCTGGGCGCCGATACCGTAACGGCCCTGGCCCGGGCATTGGCCAGGGGATCGCCCGGTATCACGGCCCTCTTCGGGCGCGGGAACGGCACCTCGCAGCGGCTCTATCTCTCTCTCCACGCGACAGGGCGACACGTGATCCTGGAAGTCGAGCCGCAGCAGGAGGAGGCAGGCCACGACCTGCCGGGGCTCGGCTACACATGGGGAACGCGCATCGCCCGTGCCAGCAGCACAAGTGAGCTCTACGCCCAGCTCCTGCAGGCTCTCCAGGTGTTGACCGGCTTCGAATCCTGCACCCTGCTTGGCCACGACAACGACGGCCGCGACCCGCACCTGGAGCAACAGGGTATTCCCATCGAATCCTTTCCCTGCACCGTGGATCGCAGTGCCCGCGTACCGCTCATGCTGATCGATGGCCAGGCGAAGCCAGCCGAGCTGGTCGGTTCGCCCGGCTCGCTTCCCGACCTGTCCGGCTGCCCGCTATGTTTGCCGCCGCCGAAGCTGCGCGACTGGCTGAGCGGCCGGCAGGCCCGTGCGGCGCTCATCCTAGATTTGTATGAGGCCACCCCGGGGCGCAGCCTGGTGGTATGTCGGGATCGCCAGCCGCGTCATCTGGCACCGCCCTTGCGACACCTGCTGCTTCAGCTCACCCAGGTGGCCACGCTACGCCGGGCGCTGCTGCACGAAAAGCAGCAGACCCAGCACCGTTACCGCCTGCTGCATGAGCGCAACACCCGGCTTCAACGGCTCGCCTACACCGACCCGCTGACGCAGGTGGCCAATCGTCACCGTATCGAACAGGTGCTCGAGACCGAGCTGGCGGCGGCCAGTCGGAATGGCAGCCCCTTGGCAGTATTGCTGTTCGACGTCGATCGCTTCAAATCGATCAACGATGCCTATGGGCATGAGGTAGGCGATCGGGTACTGCATCGAGTAGCCCAGGAGGCCCAGTCACATCTGCGCAACAGCGATTATCTCGGGCGCTGGGGCGGCGAAGAATTCATTGCCGTGGTGCCCGGCTGCGATCTAACCCAGGCACAGGAATTGGCCTGGCGCGTGTGTCGCGCCCTTGCCCAGAGCCCTATCGAGCCCGTGGGTCAGGTTACCGCCAGCTTCGGTGTCGCTGCTTGCCAGTCCGGCGATAGCTGCAGGCGGCTGGTACGGCGTGCCGACCTGGCGATGTATCGGGCCAAGCGGGCGGGACGCGCCTGCGTGCGAACGCCGGAGATCGGTGCCTAGCAGCCATCATTGCCCACGATATGACAGCAGTCGACGCATCGCCGGCGTCGGCTGCTCGATCTTCTCGTAGCGCCGGCTGGCGGCATAGCTGACGTTGAAGGCATCGAAATAGTCGTCCAGCACCTGGGCCGCTGCGGCATCGCCACTCTGGCGCAGCAGTTCGGCGGCAACCTCGGCGGTGCACAGATGGGCTCGGGAGGCCGGCTTGCGCAACTGGTAGCGAGTCAGCCGCGAGGTGGCCAGCGGCAGCACCGGTAGCCGGTCGAGGTAGGGGCTCTTGCGAAAGATGCGTCGCGCCTGACGCCAGGTGCCGTCGAGCAGGATGAATACCGGCGTCTTGCCGCTGGCCTTGGCCTCGCCGACGGCGCCCATTCCCACCACGCGGTCGGCATAGTCGGGCTGGTCGTCGGGAAAGATCACGAAAGGGGAGAAGCACGGGTCGTCGAGCAGCGCCAGCAGGCGCTCGTCCGGCGTCGTGCGATACCAGGTGAAGACCTCGGTTTCCGGCAGCACGTCACGGATCAGACGTCCGGTATTGGTCGGCTTGAGGTGCTCGAGCGGATGCGTGATCAGCCAAACCCGCGACTCGCTCCCGGCGTTGACTCGATAGGGACAAAGACAGTTGAGCACCGGAAGGTTACAGCCGAGGCAGCGCTCGGTGAAACTGCCGCGCGCCTTGAACTCACGCCGCGGCGGGCGTGGATGACCTGTACCGGGGTCACGAACGAGGCCGGTAGCGGGGTCATGAGAAAGCCCGGGAGCGGGCTCCTGACCCAATCCGGCGGTGGAGTCACGCTCGGCAAGGTCGGCCTGGCCAGTCTCATCCAACATCATCACGTATCCAGGGGCGGCGGGAGCGGCATTCTAGCATCCTGACGCTCATCCCAGCAGGGTTTCCGGCACCCACAGCCTCCCTCGCGCTGCCAATGGCGCACCAGTGCCGGCACGCCCTTGCCGGCGGGCTGGCTGATGCGGGTCACGCCGGGCGGTGCCAGTGTCTCGGCCTCAGGGTCGACCAGCACGCTGGGCGCATCCAGCGGCGTGTGTTCGAGCAGCGAGGCCGCGGGCATCACGGCCAGCGATGTGCCCACTACCAACAGCAGATCGGCCTCGGCGACGAGCGCACAAGCTTCGCCGAAGTAAGGCACGCTCTCGCCGAACCACACCACGTCGGGGCGCAGTTGGCTGCCCTTGTCGCAGATGTCGCCCAGCTCGATCCCACCGCGCGGCAGCGGATACTGCATGCGGGCATCCACCGTGGAGCGCGCCTTCAGGATTTCGCCGTGCAGGTGCAGCACGCTACGCGAGCCGGCGCGCTCGTGCAGGTCGTCGATGTTCTGGGTAATGATGCTGACCCGAAAGCCCTGCCGCTCGAGATCCGCCAGGGCCTTGTGCGCGGCGTTGGGGCGTGCCCGACGCACCTGCTCACGGCGCAGGTTGTAGAAGTTCAATACACGAGCGGGATCGCGGCGCCAGGCCTCGGGCGTGGCGACCTCCTCGATGGGGTGCTCGGCCCATAGGCCATTGCCGGCACGAAAGGTCTGGATGCCGCTCTCGGCACTGATGCCCGAGCCGCTGAAGACCACCAGATGAGGCCGCCTGTCGTCAGCCATGAGCCTCCTCATGTCGTTGAAATGCGCTCGGCCTAATAGACCAGGCCGTTCCCCTCGCTGGCGCTGAAGCGCTGCTTGTTGCGATAGGGGTAGACGTCGATCACTCGCCCATCGCGGATTGCCTGCTGCACGCTCTTCCAGTAGTCGGCGTCGAACAGCTCGGGGTGGAGCTGATAGAAGAGCTTGCGCAGCTTGAGGTCGGCGAACAGAAAGGGTCCGAACTCCTCGGGGAAAATATCATTCGGCCCCACCGAGTACCAAGGCTCGCCGGACAGCTCCTGCTCCGGGTACATCGGCTCGGGGATGTGGCGGAAGTTGCATTCGGTGAGGTAGCACACCTCATCGTAGTCGTAGAAGATCACCCGGCCATGGCGGGTGACGCCGAAGTTCTTCAGCAGCATGTCGCCGGGAAAGATGTTGGCCGCCGCCATCTGCTTGATGGCGTTGCCGTAGTCCTTGAGCACCGCCTGGGTCTCTTCCTCACCGCACCGCTCCAGATAGAGGTTGAGCGGCGTCATCATGCGCTCGGTGTAGCAGTGCTTGATGATCACCTTGTCGCCCCTGAGCTGCACGGTGGAGGGCGCCACCTCGAGCAGGTGCTCGAGGCACTCCGGGGCAAAGTGGTCCTTGCGTGCGATGAAGTTGGAGAATTCCTGGGTATCGGCCATGCGTCCGACCCGGTCGTGGCGCTTCACCAGCCGGTACTTCTCGCGCACCGTGTCGTGGGTCATCTCCTTGGAGGGGTCGAAGCGGTCCTTGATGATCTTGAACACGGTGCGAAACGAGGGCAGCACGAACACCGCCATGACCATGCCGCGCACCCCCGGGGCGATGATGAACTGGTCCTCGCGCTTGGCCACCTGGCGATTGAGGGCGCGGAAGAACTCGGTCTTGCCGTGCTTGAAGAAGCCGATCGCCGAATAGAGTTCGCCCTCCGGCTTGTCGGGCATGAGCTGCTGCAGGTAGTCGACGAACTCACCCGGCACCTGGACTTCGACCTGAAAGTAGGCGCGGGTAAAGGAGAAGATGATCGATACCTCGTCCGACTCGATCAGCACGGTATCCAGGTGCAGCCCCTCGCCCTGCTCGTGCAGGATCGGCAGCACCAGCGGCACCTGGGCGCCGTCGCCGTGAATCCGCCCCACCAGGTAGGCGCCCTTGTTGCGATAGAACACGCTCTTGAGCAGCTCGACCTCGGCATCCGGCGCATCGAGGATCGTTCGGGGCAGGTGATCGCGCAGAAATTCACCGCCCAGGCGCACGTCCCTCTCCAGATCCTCGAAGGGGGTCTCGAACGGCGCCTCGGCCAGTGCCCAACGAATCGCCTCGTTCCAGTCGCCCCTGACGCGCAGGCGACGACACGGCTCCAGCCCCGAGTGGTGAGCCGCCGCATCCCGCGAGCTGTAGACGAACATCCAGTCGTTGCGGATGTGGCGGTGGTGAAAGATCGAGCAGAACAGCGAATTGAAGTAGGTCTCGGCGAGTTCGTAGTCAAGCCGTTCGCTGATCAACTCGGCGTAGTGATTGCGGGCCTCGCGCCAGCACTCGCAGTGGGTCAGGTCGTCCTCGTCCAGGGCCCGCTTCAGCCGTCCCAGGGTCTCGCCGACCTTCTCCTCGTAGAGGTTGATGCGTTCGGCCGAGGCCTGCTGAGCCTCGCGCCAGGCGGCGTCGCGAAAACGCCGGCTGGCATCGGCGGTGATCTCCTTGAAGCGGGTACGGTACTCGTCGAAGCCGTGCAGGATGGTGGCGGCGAGGCGATAGGCAGGCGAATGCTTCATGGCAGACTCCGGGCAGCGTAGGCCACCAGCTTCACCAATTCTCGCCGGCCGCGCGAGGCGACCATGGTGGGGCATGCTGTAGTGCGGCGACACCCGTCATCCTTTCATCATTGTTCTGTCGTCGGGCCGTCATTCACGACTGCCACTCTCGCCTACAAGCACTCAGGCAGCGAGAATGTCATGCGCATCTGTCTTGTCAGCGAGACCTGGTCACCCGAGATCAATGGCGTCGCCCACACCCTTGCACAGCTGAGCCGCGAAATGCTGGCGCGAGGCGTATCGTTGCAACTCATTCGCCCCCACCCTGCGGCTGCCGATGCCCCTAGGCGTACGCCGGGAATGCAGAGCGAACTGCGGGTAATGGGCATGGCGATGCCCGGCTATCGTGCCGTGCGCATTGGCCTGCCCGCCGCGCGGCGCATCCAGCGGCTGTGGCAGAAGCAGCGTCCCGACGTGGTCTACCTGGCCACCCAGGGCCCGCTGGGCTGGTCGGCCAGGCGCGTGGCTCGGCGCATGGGCATTCCACTCGTCGCTGGCTGGCACACCAACTTCGACCACTATTGCGGCGACTATGGCGTACCCTGGCTGGCCCCGGCCCTGTTGCGGGCGCTGCGTCATTTCCACAACGGTTGCCAGGCCACCCTGGTACCTACCCGCCAGCAGGCCGGCGAGCTTGTTCGCCAAGGCTTCGAGCGGCTCGAAGTGATGGGACGCGGCATCGAGCATGAGCGCTTCTCGCCCGCGCTGCGCTGTTCCGAGCTGCGCCGTAGCTGGGGTGTGGACGAACACCGCCCGGTGGCGCTGCATGTCGGCCGGCTGGCAGCGGAGAAGAACCTCACCCTGCTGCGCGAGACCCTGCACGCCATGCGCAGCGCACGCCCCGACATGGCACAGGTGATCGTCGGCGACGGCCCGGCACGCCGCTCGCTGGAGAAGGCGCTGCCCGACGTTCACTTCACCGGCTTCATCTCGCCGGAGGCATTGGCCCGGCATTACGCCAGCGCCGATCTGTTCCTGTTCCCCTCGCTCTCCGAGACCTGGGGCAATGTAGTGCCCGAAGCCATGGCCAGCGGCCTGGCCGTGGTGGCTTATCGCCATGCCGCCGCCGCCGAACTCATCGACAGTGGAATCGACGGCGTGACCGTACCCGCCGGCGATGCCGAGGCATTCCGTACCGCCGCCGTCGAGCTGTGCCAGCAGCCCGCCCGCTATGCCCAGATAGGCCGCGCCGCACGCCTGCGCACCCAGGCCTGCCGCTGGCCGGCCATCGCCGACACGTTCCTTGCCGTACTCGAACAAGCCCGGGAGGTGAATCATGCGTCCACGCGCGCTTGCGGTATTTGACCGCCTCGACCTGCTGGAGTGGCGCCTGTGCCAGCGCTTCGCCAGCCTCAGTCTCTACGCCCCGTGGCTCGCCACCCTGCGCCTGGCCAGTCGCCTGGGCGACTGGCCGGTGTGGGTGCTGCTGATCGCGGCCCAGCCGCTACTCCAGCCCGAGGCCGGCTTCGCCTACCTGCTGCAGTACGCCACGACGGGGATCGTTGCCATCCTCGTCTACCGGGTGATCAAGACCCGGCTGTGCCGCGAGCGCCCCTTCATCACCTTCGTCAATCTCATTCAGTGCGGCGAGCCGGCCCGCGACCGCTATAGCTTCCCCAGCGGACACACCATGCACGCGGTGATGTTCTGCGTGCTGATCGCCGCCCACGCGCCCTGGCTGCTGCCGCTGCTGGTACCGCTGGCCGCACTCATTGCGCTCTCACGGGTCGGCCTGGGGCTGCACTACATCAGCGACGTCGCCGCCGGCGCAGCCATCGGCTACGGCTTCGGCCTGGCCAGTCTCTACCTGGCGGGCTGAAGGCACCGTCATGGCCACGTCATGCAACGGTCATGCGATCGACCGCAAGTCGTCATCCCCCAACGGCAGGATGGCAGCCGTAACCGATTGCTACCGTCCGCAACCCAGGTGACCGACATGCAACCCAAGCGTTTCGCCCCTCTTCTGCTTCGTAGCACCATTGCCGGCCTGCTGGCCACCATGGCCCTGCAGGCCAACGCCGAACTCGCCCCCCGTTTCACCGATGCCGACGGCAACCTGGTGGCCGACACACCCACCGACGAATCCCAGTGGGTCGATCCCGACACCTTGGTTTTCGCCTACACCCCGGTGGAGGATCCGGCAGTCTACGCCGAGGTCTGGGCCGGCTTCCTCGAGCACATGGAGCAACTCACCGGCAAGCGCGTGCAGTTCTTCCCGGTACAGTCCAATGCCGCCCAGCTCGAGGCGATGCGCGCCGGGCGCCTGCACGTTGCCGGCTTCAACACCGGCTCCAACCCCATGGCAGTGAACTGCTCGGGCTTCGTGCCCTTCGCCATGATGGCCGCCGAGGATGGCAGCTTCGGTTATGAGATGGAGATCATCACCTACCCAGGCAGTGGCATCGAGACCATGGAAGACCTGGCCGGGCGCAGCATGGCGTTCACCTCGCCCACTTCCAACTCGGGCTTCAAGGCGCCCTCGGCTCTGCTGACCAGCGAATTCAGCCTGGTGCCCGACGAGGATTTCACCACCGACTTCTCCGGCTCCCACGACAACTCGATCCTCGGCGTGGTCAATCGCGACTACGAGTCGGCGGCCATCGCCAACTCGGTGGCGCATCGCATGATCTCCCGGGGCGTGGTCAACGAGGGCGATTACCAGGTTCTCTATACCTCGCAGACCTTCCCCACCACCGGCTACGGGCATGTCTACAACCTGCATCCCGAGCTGGCCGAGCAGGTCAAGGAAGCCTTCTTCACCTTCGACTGGGAAGGCAGCGCCCTGCAGGCAGAGTTCGCCAATTCCGGCGAGGCCCAGTTCATTCCCATCACTTACCAGGAGCACTGGGAGGTGATTCGCACCATCGATGAGGCCAACGGCGTCACCTACGACTGCAACTGATCGTGCGAAGCAGGCCGTGCTTGGCACGCCCTGATCGACCAAGCGCGATCAGCCGGGGCATTGCCCCGGCTGACGCCATACAGGAATGAAGGGAGCCGCCCATGCTCACCCTTTACAGTGTCTGCAAGCGTTACCCCACCGGTGACCACGCGCTGAGCGACATCGACCTGACCCTGCCCCGCGGGCAGGTGCTCGCCCTGATCGGCCCCTCGGGCGCCGGCAAGAGCACCCTGATCCGCTGCGTCAATCGCCTGGTGGAACCCACCTCGGGCAGCATTACCCTCGACGGCGTGGAGCTGACGCGCCTATCCGGCCGGCGCCTGCGCGAGGCGAGACGCGCCATGGCGATGATCTTTCAGGAATACGCCCTGGTCGATCGCCTCACGGTGATGGAGAACGTGCTCTCCGGACGCCTGGGCTATGTCGGCTTCTGGCGCAGCTTCCTGCGCCGTTATCCCCGGGAGGCCGTAGCCGAGGCGTTTCACCTGCTCGAACGCGTCGGACTGCCCCATGCCCTCGACAAGCGGGCCGACGCCCTCTCGGGCGGTCAGCGCCAGCGGGTGGGTATTGCTCGCGCGCTGCTGCAGCGCCCCGAGCTGCTGCTGGTGGACGAGCCCACCGCGAGCCTCGACCCCAAGACGTCGCGCCAGATCATGCGCCTGATCCGCGAGCTGTGCGCCGAACACGAACTGGCCGCCATCATCAACATCCACGACGTGGCGCTGGCCCGCCAGTTCGCCGACCGCATCGTCGGCCTGCGCGCCGGTCGTATCGTCTTCGACGGCACTCCCGGTGAGCTCGACGCCGACATCCTGACCACCATCTATGGTGAGGAGGAGTGGGACACCCAAGGCGAAGCCACGCCGAACCAGGTGCCTGCTTCACCGGTTCGTCCTCTGCATCAGCCGCTGACCGCCGTAACTGCCGGGGGCATGCAATGAGCCGGGAGCAGCTGGCCCGGGTGGGCCATTGGCGTCGACAGCCGTCTATCGCCGATGCCCGGCTGCGCTGGCTGCTGATCGGTGGCGCCGTGGTCTACCTGGTACTGGCGCTGGCCAGCGTCCAGGTCAACTGGGCCAGGGTTGCCGAGGGCCTGGGGCGAGGGCTCAACTTTCTTGCCGCCTTCGCCCAACCCGACTTCGTCAGCCGTCGCGGCGACATCATCGCTGGCCTGCTCGAGAGCCTGACCATGACACTGACCTCCACCGTGATTGGTGTGGCTCTGGCCATCCCGGTGGGTCTGGGAGCAGCGCGCAACATCGCCCCGTTGCCGATTTACCTGATCTGCCGCGGCATCATCACCGTCTCGCGGACCTTCCAAGAGGTGATCATCGCCATCCTGTTCGTGGTGATGTTCGGCTTCGGCCCGCTGGCCGGCATGATCACCCTGGCCTTCGCCACCATCGGCTTCATGGCCAAGCTGCTGGCAGAGGACATCGAGGATCTCGACTGGCGACAGGTCGAGGCGATTCGCGCCACCGGGGCCAACTGGTGGCAGGTGATGAACCATGCCGTGCAGCCCCAGGTGATGCCACGCCTGATCGGACTCTCCATGTATCGCCTGGACATCAACTTCCGCGAATCGGCGGTGATCGGCATCGTCGGTGCCGGCGGCATCGGCGCCACCCTGAACACCTCCATCGGTCGCTACGAGTACGACACCTCGGCCGCGATCCTGCTGATCATCATCGCCATCGTGCTGCTGTGCGAGTACGGCTCCAGTCATGTCCGCCGCTGGACACAGTGATGCCATGGCTGCGCGCATGAATCGCTCATTGCGTGCGCGTGAAAGGAAGGAGTGCCTCATGCCCGTTTCGACCACTCCGCAGGGCACGCCGATCTGGCGCCTGCGCACCACCCGCGCCCAGTGGCTCGGCTATCTCGCCTGGCTCGGTGGCATCTCGTTGTTCCTGCTGTGCTGGAAGGTGATCTCGGACAACACCATGTGGGTGTTCGTCGAGGATGCCGGCCGCCAGGGCAGCGATCTCATCAGCCGCATGCTGCCGCCGCAATGGAGCTACGCCGAGCGGCTGTGGAAGCCGATGTGGGATACCCTCAACATCGCCACGCTCGGCACCCTGCTGGGCATCGCCATGGCCTTTCCGGTGGCCTTCCTCGCTGCGCGCAATACCTCGCCTCATCCGCTGGTGCGCAGCGCCGCGCTAGTGGTGATCGTCTCCTCTCGCTCCATCAATTCGCTGATCTGGGCAATGCTGCTGGTCACCATTCTCGGCCCTGGGGTGCTGGCCGGCATTATCGCCATCGCCCTGCGCTCGATTGGTTTCGTCGGCAAGCTGCTCTACGAGGCCATCGAGGAGATCCATCCAACCCCGGTGGAAGCGATCAGCGCCACCGGCGCCAGCCGCATGCAGGTACTGAACTACGGCGTGCTGCCCCAGGTACTGCCCGCCTTCGCCGGGATAAGCGTCTACCGCTGGGACATCAACATCCGCGAATCCACGGTGCTGGGCCTGGTGGGCGCCGGCGGCATCGGCCTGCAGCTCAACGCGGCGATCAACAGCCTGGCCTGGAACCAGGTCAGCGTGATCTTCCTGATGATCTTCGCCACGGTGCTGGCCTCGGAGTGGATCTCGGCTCGAGTGCGTCATGCCATCATCTGACAAAAGCTTCGCTGCGCCTTGTCCGTCACGAGGGCGTCATTTTGCTGTCATCCGACGTGATTACGTTGGCCGTTTACCATTGACGAGGTGTGCTAAGTGACCATCGAAGCACTCAGGATCGAAGGGCTGCGCAAGCACTTCGGCAATACCTTGGCGCTGGATGGTATCGACCTCAGCCTACCGCGCGGTGAGGTGCTGGCGCTGTTGGGCCCCTCCGGCTGCGGTAAGACCACACTGCTGCGTGCCATTGCCGGGCTCCATGACATCGATGCGGGCCAGATTCTCCTGGAAGGCGAATGCGTGGCTGCAGCGGGCCGCCAGCTCAGCCCCGAAGCCCGGCGCCTGGGCATGGTGTTCCAGGATTACGCCCTGTGGCCACACATGAGCGTGGCCCAGAATGTCGCCTTCCCGCTGGAGATGCAGGGAGTCCGGGGCAGCGCCCGCCGCCCTCAGGTGGAGTGGGCGCTCTCCCTGGTGGGCCTGGGCGAATACGCCGACCGCGCACCTGGCACGCTCTCCGGCGGCCAGCAGCAGCGCGTGGCCCTGGCCCGCGCCATCGTCGGCAAGCCGCGCCTACTGCTGATGGACGAGCCACTCTCCAATCTCGACAAGGGGCTGCGTGAAAGCCTGGTCCTGGAGATTCGCGCTCTGATCGAGGAGCTGTGTCTCACTGCCGTCTTCGTCACCCATGACCAGCATGAGGCCTTCGCCCTGGCCGATCGCGTCGCGGTGCTGCAACAGGGCCGGCTACGCCAGATCGACACCCCCGAAGCGCTGTTCCGGGCACCGGCCACGCCCGCCATTGCCGAGTTCGTCGATTCCGGTGCGCTGCTTTCCGTACGCTGCGACACAACGGGGCTCTACCTCGGCGATCAGCGGCTGCCGCTCGTTCCCCGCCACCATCGGGGCGAGGCCACGCTGCTGCTGCCGCGCCGCGCGATGCATCTGGCGCCAGCGGGAGAAGGAGAGCTGCAGGCCCTTATCGAGGGCCGGCTGTTCCAGGGCGACCACTTCAGCCTGCGTCTTGCGCTTCCCGGCGGCCAGCATCTCAAGCTGTACTGCACCGAGGCGCCAGCCCGCAATAGCCGGGTCGGCATCGCTCTCGATCTCGCCGCCCTGCGTGCCTGGGACGACCGGCAGCACCCCCTCGAGCTACAGCCGCTGGCAGCGAAAGCCACCAGCACCGCCTGACACCCTCATTCCGCCACTCTGTGACTCGACTCAAGGAGCCAACATGAACGCTTCTCCGCTCAAGTCCTTCGCCGCCGGTGCTGCCCTGCTGGCACTGCCGGGGCTCGCAGCCGCCGAATCGCTCACCGTCTATTCCGCCGGTCCCGATGCCTTGATCCAAGGTCTCGCCACCGATTTCACCGCCGAGACCGGCATTCGCGTCGATGTCTTCCAGGGCACCACCGGTCAGGTGATGGCCCGGCTGGAGTCGGAGCAGGCCAATCCGTTGGCGGACGTGGTGATCTCCGCCTCCTGGGAGAGTGCCGAGTCGCTGCACGAGCAGGGATTGCTGCATGCGTATCGCTCACCCAATGCCGAAACGGTGCCGGACTTCCTCGCGAGCGATCATTACATCGCCCAGGGTATCTCCGCCCTGGCCCTGGTCTGGAACCGTGACAGTGACGTTCCCCAACCCGCCGACTGGAGCGACCTGACCGACGAGGCCTACCGCGACCAGGTGACCATGCCCGACCCGGCCCAGTCCGGCGCCGCCTTCGAGCTGGTTACCGGCCTGCTCACCGCCATGGGCGAGGAGCAGACCTGGGCCTTGCTCGAGGGGCTGCGCGACAACGGCATGATCGTTCCTGGCCCCAACGCCCGCGCCCTCAACCCGGTGCTGCAAGGCGCCAAGTCGGTGGTGTTCGGCGCGGTGGACTATATCTCCCTGGGCCAGCAGGCCGATGGCGAGGCCATCGAGGTGATCTTCCCGTCAAGCGGTACCGTCATTGCCCCGCGTCCGATGATGATTCTCGCCTCTACCCAGCACCCGGAAGCCGCCGAGCGCTTCATCGACTTCGTACTGTCCGAGCAGGGCCAGGAGCGGGTGGCCGCCAGCTATCTGATGCCGGCGCGTAGCGATATCGAAGCCAACCGGCCGCTGCTCGATGAGCTGACCCTGATCGAGGTCGATGCCGAGGAGATGGGAGCACGCCGTGAAGCGATCCTGGCACGCTTCCGCGAGGTCATCGGCAACTGATGGCGACACCCGCTTCGTCTTCGCTCCGAGGCCGGCTGCCCCAGCTCAACGGGGCGGGCATCATCCTGCCGTTCACCGCGGTGGCCCTGCTGTTGCTGGTGGGGCTGCCGCTGCTCTACGTGATCCTGCAAGCGGTCTTCCCGGGCTGGAGCCGAGGCCAACTCGGCGGCGCTTTCACGCTGTTCGCACCGACGCTCTCCGACCCGGCGCTGCTGCGCCTGCTCGGTAACACCCTACGCCTAGGCGTGGCAGTGGTAGTGGTCTGCGCACTGCTGGCAATCCCGCTGGGTGCGCTGCGTGCTCTGGCCCGGGTTCCCGGTGGCGCAGCCTGGGATCTGATCTTTCTGGTCCCTTTCATGATCCCGCCTTACATCGCCGCGCTTTCCTGGATGCTGACGTTGCAACCTCGCGGCTATGCGGAGCAGCTCCTCGGGCTCAATGCCAGCGGTTTCCTGTTCTCCTTCTCGGGTATCGTCCTGGTGATGACGCTCAATGTCTTTCCGGTGGTCTACTTTGCCGTCTCGCGCACCATGCTGAGCGTCGGCGGGCGCTACGCCGCCGCCGCGCGGGTCAATGGCGCCGGATCCTGGCGTACCCTGTGGCGCATCACCCTGCCGCTCTCCACGCCGGGCATCGCCGCCAGCCTGCTGCTGGTCTTCGCGCTGACCATCGAGGAGTTCGGCACTCCCGCCACCCTTGGCGCCCAGGCCGGCTTCCCGGTGCTGGTCACCGGCATTCATCAACGCTTCTCGGACTGGCCCATCGACATTCCCGGCGCGGCGGTGCTCTCACTGCTGCTGGTGCTGCTGGCCATGGTCGCCTTCTACCTTCAGCACTGGCTGGTCACCCGCCGCTCATATGTCAGCCAGACCGGCAAGCCCGCCCAAGCCGAGCGCGCCGAGCTGGGCCCCTGGAAGTGGCCTGCGCTGTTCTTCTTCTCCCTGGTGGCATTGGCCGCCGTGGCGGTACCGATTCTCGCCGTGCTGGCCACCGCCTTCACCGCCACCCTCTCCGGCGGGCTGAGCTGGGAGAATCTTTCGCTGCGTCACTTCGAAGCGCTGCTGTCCAACCGCGGCGGCGCCGTGCAGGCGCTTTCCACCAGCCTGGGGCTCGCCATCGGCGCGGCCCTGCTGACCGGCGTACTTGGCGCGCTGACCGGCTACCTGGTGGTGCGTACACGCATTCGCGGCAAGGGCGTGCTCGACTTACTCTCTCTGCTACCCAACACCATGCCCGGTATCGTGGTGGCAGTGGGGCTGATATTGGCCTGGAATCAGAGCTGGTGGCCGATCCAAGTCTACAATACCGGTGCCATGCTACTGCTCGCCTACGCCTGCCTGCTGCTGCCCTACCCGGTACGCTACGCCTCGGCGGCCTTCCGCCAGATGAGCGAAAGCCTGGAAGCCGCCGCCCGGGTGTGCGGTGCCGGCTTCTTCACCACTTTCCACCGCATACTGCTTCCGGCCCTGGCACCGAGCCTGATCGTCGCCATGCTGCTGGTGTTCGCCATTGCCTCCCGGGAACTGGTCGCTTCACTCATGGTCGCTCCAGCAGGGATGCGCACCGTTTCGACCTTCGTGTTCGGCCAGTTCGAGCAGGGCTCCCCCGGCGTCGGCATGGCCATGAGCGCAGTGGCGATCTTCACCACCACGGCCCTGTTGGTGGCACTCACCGCGTTCAGTCGAGGACGTTTGCCCATCGCCGATTGAGCTCCGTTGCCAGCCTCGGGGTGGATCTCTGCTCGGGTGCATCATGCATCATCTGAGGGTCGCGGGGGCTTCGGCGGCTTGGCCTGCCCCGCGGTATCGCTGCAGGCTGAGTATCGCGAGCCCGCCGGTGGCGGCAGGCAGCAAGAAACCTACGGCGTAGCTTCCGGTGACCCAGACGATCAGGCTGAACAGTGCGGGCCCCACCAGCACCCCCATGTAAGTGAGCACCAGTACGGCGGCGGTGGCTTCGCCCACTTCGCCGGGCTGGCAGCGCCTGGCCACTTCGGCCAGATAGACGCCGTTCCAGCCGACCGAGGTGGCGCCCGCCAGCACCAGCAGCATCACGACCGTCCAGGTGGGCAGCAACGCACCGAGGAGCGCCAGAACCAGGAACACGAGCGTGATGGTAAAAGCCAAGCCGAGCAGTACCGGCAGGCTGCGGCCCAGGTAGTCGGCCAGCACCCCCCAGCCGATGCGCCCCGTGACCCCGGCGACATGCACCACCGAGACGACGACCCCGGCGGTAACCAGGGCAAGCAGTCTCTCCTCGACCATGAAGGCCACCGCAAAGCTGAGCAGCGAGAGCTGGGCCGCCGAGAGGCAGAAACCGGCGGCCCCCAGCCAGCGCATCGGGGGCTGGCTGCGCAGCACGGCCAGGCTGCCGCTGCCGCGCATGGGTGCGGTGGGCTGGCGCGCCTGGTCCCAGAGAGCGCGACGAACCTGCAACAGCAGCAACATGCTCAGGCAAGCCACCCCACCGCCAGGAAAGCTGTATGCCAGCTCCAGTACGCCGTGAGGGTCGGCGCCAGCAGACCAGCCAGCACCCCGCCCAAGGGTACACCGGTCTGCTTGATGGAGAACACCAGGTTGCGCCGCCCGGCGGGCGTATAGCGGGTCAGCAGCTCCGCCGCCGCTGGGCTGGTCAGGCCATAGGCCAGGCCCAGCATCACGGTGGTGCCAAGCAGTGCCCAGGGCGTGCCGAGCAAGGCCAGCATGCAGCCGGCCAACACCAGGGCCATGGCCAGCTGGCTGGCCCGGCAACCGCCCAGACGCCGCGCCACTACTGCCGACTGCAGCGAGGCGAGCATCGCCACACCGTAGAGCAGGCTGACCTGCAGCCCGACCCAGCCGGTAGGCACGCCGAAGGCCGCCGCCACCTGGGGAGCGAGAGTCGGTACCAGCAGCATGGCCCCACTGCACAGCACCTGCACCCAGGTGGTCGCCGCCAGGACCCACCAGCCTTCCGCTCGGGATGTCGATGTCGAAGGCGTCGGGGGCGAGGCAGTCATGGCAGACTCCGGTCACGATGACGAAACCGTTAGCCTACACACAAATTTTCCGGAATCGCCAACGCCATTGGCGAAGGCAGCCTTCGCCGTGTCTGACGGCAGCGGGAAAGCGCTACCAGGGCAATGGCTCACCGTTGCTGTGCCAGAAACCGCCGCTGTTCTCCAGCGTCAGCGCCGCGATGCGTGCGGCGATACCGGCAGCGGCCTCTTCGGGCGGGATCAGCCCGCCGAAGTTGACCATGCGGGTCTGCACGTAGCCCGGGTGGAGCTGGGCGACAGCGATTCCCCTGGGCTTGAGGTCGATGGCCAGCGACTTGCCGAAGGCGTTCAGGGCCGCCTTCGAGGCCCGGTAACCGTAGCGCCCGCCGGAGTCGTTGTCGGCAATGGAGCCCATACGACTGGTGACGTTGGCGATCTTGCTACCTGCGCTAAGGTTGTCCAGCAGTGCCTCGGTCACTCGCAGCGGTCCGTAGGCATTGACTTCCATCTGCTCACGGATGGTGTCGAAGTCGAGCGAGCCCAGCGACTCGTCGTGCAGCAGGCCGGCATTGTTGATCAGCAGGTCCAGGCGTTGACCGCGAACGGCCTCGGCGAGACGCGCAACGTCCTCGGCCCGGGTCACGTCGACACCATCGATCACCTGTTCGGCGATCTCGCTGAGTTCGGGCGACACGCTGCGGCATACGCCGATCACCCGCCAGCCCTCGGTGTGGTAATGCCGGGCCAGCGCCAGGCCGATGCCGCGGTTGGCCCCTGTGATCAGGACTCTGGAAGTCATGGCGTTCCCTCCTTGGTGGATGACTGAGCTTCCCAGTGTGGTGCTCGAAAGAAAGAGTGCAAGCGCTGATTCAGCACATATCGCTTAATGCGCAAACGCCATATAATGGTTACCCAATGTAAACCACCTGCCCGGCAGGCCTCATGCATTTCGATGCCCGCCATTGAAAAAGGACGTTTTCATGGCCAAAAGCGCCTCAACCGTCACTCTTGCCGCCCTGGGCGGTGTCGCCGTCGGCCTGGTCGTGGGCTGGCAGTTGCCCAACGCCACGACGCCCCCGGTCGTTGACGATGCCGTCGCCGAAGGTAACGAGCTGCCCACTCTGCAACTGGGCGAACGCCAGCGTGGCGAAATCACCTCTGCCAGCGAGCTCAACGGCAAGGACGGCAGTCGCTTCGACCGCTTCCTCCTGCCACTGGAGGAGGGAACCCTGATCGAGATCGAGCTCGGCGGACCTCTGCAGGGAACGCTGGCGCTCTACGATGCCGAACAGCAGCTGCTCGCCTCGAGCTCCAACGTCGCCTACTACGATGCGCCGGCCGCTGCCTCATTGCGCCGCCGCATCGATGCCGACGGCGACTACCTGCTGGTGGTCAGCGGCCATGACCTGCATAGCTACGGTCCCTTCACGCTCACCAGCCGGGAGATGGAACTCATCACCAGCGATACCCTGGAGATGCCCTCGCGTGCCGACGGCTGGCTGCAGGACGGTAGCGACGACTACACGCTGACGATCGAAGAGAGCGGGCTGTACCAGATCGAAATGCGTTCCAGCGATGTCGATGCCTACCTCGTGCTGGAAGGCCCCAACGGCTATCGCCGCGAGGACGACGACAGCGCCGGCAACCTCGATGCCCGCATCGCCGATTTCCTCGAGCCCGGCGAATACCGCCTCACCGCACGCTCCGCTTACGGGCAGAACAGTGGCCTCTACACGCTGGAACTCGGCCCCCATGAGCTGGCTAGCGGAGAGACGCTGCGCAACAGTGGCGAACTCGCTATCGACGAACCGCTGCATGGCTGGTTCAGCGGCGAGTCGCTGAACTACGAGTTCACCCTCGAGTCGCCGGCGGCAGTCACCATCGAGATGCTCTCTTCCGACTTCGACTCCTATCTCGAACTGAGTGGCAACAACGTCCATTTCAGTGACGATGACGGCGGCGAAGGGCTCAACGCGCGCCTTTACGCCTCGCTGGAGGCCGGCAGCTACCAGCTGACCGCCCGCAGCCACGGTGGACATGGCAGCGGCCTGTTCGAGCTGCGTGCCAGCGCCATCGACATCGACGACCTGCCCAGCAACGGCCAACTGGAGGTCGACAGCCCCGTGCAGGCCCGACTGGAGTCGGGCGCCCGCGACTACTACGAGCTGGTAGTGGAAAGTGCCGGACACTATCGCCTGGATCTGCTCTCGGACGACTTCGACGCCTATCTGGAGCTGGAAGGCCAGGGCCTGTTCCTGAGCGACGACGACGGAGCCGGTGACCTGAACGCCCGTATCAGCACCCGCCTGGAGCCGGGCACCTATCGCGCCATCGCCAGGTCCTACAGCAACAGCGAGAGCGGCAACTATACGTTGCAGCTGTATCGCGAGTGAGGTGACCCTAGCCGGGCTGCCCCGTCCCATGCGGCGGGCAGTCATTTCACCCACAAGTCGTCGACGCTCGACGAACAGGCTATTGCCGGGGCGTCGCTTGGCCTGCTGTTTGAGCTCGGAGAGTTCGGCAGCAATGGCGAGGGGATCGCAACCGCGCCCATCCCGGACCGGGCGAGCGGCAAGCGACAGGCTGACGAAAGGATAGAAAGCGACCTGCCCTTGCCGGTTCTTGATCCGTACGCCACCGGCTCGCCGTTCCTCGGCATCGTAGAACCCTGGCGCCATGCCGCCGAACGCCTCGAGTATCGCGTGACAACGTCGCTCCCAGCTGTCGCCGGCGAGCAGCAGCATGAAATCGTCGCCACCGATATGACCGAGGAAATCATCCCGCCCCATCTCCTGGTCGAGCAACTGCGCCAATGCCACGATGACACGGTCGCCACGCGCGTAGCCGTAGGCATCGTTGTAAGCCTTGAAGTTATCCAGGTCACAATAGACCGCCGTGAAGGCCGCCCCAGCCTCCAGCCATTCCCCAAGCGTCTCGTTGATCAGCAGGTTGCCTGGCAGACCGGTCAGGGGATTGGCATGGCGTGCCTGGCGTACCTGGATCGCGGTGATCTCGCGCAACAGATCGACGATATTGCCCATGCCCTGGTAACACCCTTGGGCATCGACGATCACGAAATCCTCCTGAGGCGCGTCCCGATTGTCGGTGATCTGCTGGCTGAGCACGGTCAACGGCGTCTCGTCGATGGCGATCGGCACACGCGGATCGATCAGCTCCTTCACCTGCCGCTTGGCGAACAGGGCATGACTGTAGGGGTTGGTGAATAGCGTCAGGAACTCGTTGCGCCGAATTACACCCACCGGGCGTCCTTCGTCGACGACAGCCACGCAGCGCAAATTGGGATCGGCACGAAAGCGCTCCGCCAGGTTGAGCACTGGCCAGCGTGGCGTGATGGGATCCAGCGGCCTGAGCACGGCGCGGGCACTGCGCATCTTTTCCTGGCGCAGCGGCGCCCCGCCGGGAAGAAAGCGCTCGATCACTTGCGGCGGGACCAGGCTGGGCCGGGCGAAGTAATAGCCCTGCAACAGCGAGAGGCTGCGGTCGAGCTCCCACAGGCAGCGGTACTCTTCGGCGGTCTCGACGCCTTCGGCGATCAACAGGCAACCCAGGCTGCGCGCCACGTCGAGAATCGAACGCAGGAATTCCTGCTTACCAGGCTCGCGATCGATGCCGGCGATGAAGTGACGATCCAGCTTGACGAAGTCGGGGCGCAGCTCGGCCCAGTGGCGCAGGCTGGAGTGCCCGGCGCCCAGATCATCCAGTGCCACCTGAAAACCCATGTCCCGGTAGTGGGCCACGGCTTGCCGCATCAGGGCGTAATCGTGGATCGGCACGTGTTCGGTCAGCTCGATCACCACCCGGTTGGGTGCCAGCCCATGCTCGCGCAGATAGCCCAGGGTAAGCCCCTCGCGAAAGTCGCGCTCGACGATCGTCGATGGCATGACATTGAGAAACAGTCTTCCTGGCAGGCCAAGCCGAACGAAGGCAGCGATCGCCAGGCGCCGACACATCAGGTCCAGCTCCACCAGCAGGCCCTGCCGCATCGCCGCATCGAACAGCGCCAGCGGCGAATGCAGCCGCGCCCCTCCGGTCCGCGGATCAACGCCTCATAACCGTGCACCCGCTGCCGCCCCACATCGACGATCGGTTGAAAACAGGGCGTTAGCCGCTCGCCCTCGATGATCGCCCTGAGCTCTTGTTCCTCTCGGCAGGACATGCCGTCCCCCCCTGTTCCCCCAAAGATGAGTTACAGTGCGTCATCCTCATGACAATTCCATGACCCGCCAACGCCCCATCGGCTGACAGGCGCGACAGCTGCTATGCTGTGCATGAGTTCGTCATGCTTGGGAGACGGCAATCTCATTTGCCCCTCGACATATGGATGTGAGCGTAAAGCGCAGGCTTCGTTTGCGCCCCGTAACATGGAGCGACAAGTCCCTGCTGGAACACTGGGACAGCCAGCCCCAGGTCATCGCTGCCAACCCCAACGAGAGGTGGAACTGGCAGGCCGAACTGGGTCATCCAACCGACTGGTGCCGCCAGTACATTGCCGAACACGATGGACACCCCATCGGCTTCGTCCAGATCATTGATCCCGCCCGCGAAGAGAGCGGCTTCTGGGGAGAGGCGGTCCCTGGCTTGCGTGCCATCGATATCTGGATCGGCGAGCCCGACCAGTTAGGCAAAGGCTACGGCACCACCATGATGCAACTGGCCTTGGCACACTGCTTCGCCGTCGCGGAAGTCAACGCAGTGCTGGTCGATCCCCTTGCCGACAATCGCCGCGCCCACCGCTTCTACGAGCGACTCGGCTTTCACTTCCTCGAACAGCGCCGCATGGGTGGCGACATCTGCTGGATCTATCGCCTGGAGCGCCACGAGTGGCTGGGATGATGACGCCCACGATAGACCTCTCGTGACTCGAGCCTGCTACGCTGAACTTGGCAACGACGGATCACGTTCATCAGGAGGAAGCCGATGTCTGGGCAAATGGATCATGCCAACCTGTTCGACGATGCCCGTTCCCGTCTGGAGGAGGTGTTCGACGCCATCGGCGTACAGGGCGACGCCAGGGAGCGCCTGAGGCAGCCCAGCCTGTCCCTGCAGGTGAGTGTGCCGGTGCGCATGGATGACGGCAGCCTGAGGGTCTTTCCCGGCTGGCGCGTGCAGTACAACAACATCCTGGGGCCGGCCAAGGGCGGCATTCGCTTCCACCCGGAGGTCAGCCAGGAGGAAGTGACCACGCTGAGCTTCTGGATGGCGGTCAAGTGCGCCGTAGTCGACCTGCCCTACGGTGGCGGCAAGGGAGGCGTCAAGGTCGACCCCAAGCAGCTGTCGAAACTGGAGCTGGAACGCCTGGCACGCGGCTACGTACGCGCCATCGCCGACATCATGGGGCCCGACCGCGACATCCCCGCCCCCGACGTCAACACCAATGCCACGGTCATGGGCTGGATGGCCGACGAATTCGACCACTTGGCCCGCGGCAAGGTGCCTGCCGCCATCACCGGCAAGCCACCCGCCCTGGGCGGCTCGCTGGGCCGTGTCGCCGCCACCGGGCGCGGTGCCCTGCACGTTCTGGACCTGTGGGCTGCCCGCGAGCGGCGTAAACCCGAGGAGACTACCGTGGCCATCCAGGGCTTCGGCAACGCCGCCTATCACTTCGCCCGCCTGGCCCATGAGCGGGGCTACCGTATCGTCGCCGTGTCCGACTCCAAGGGTGCCATCTACAGCCGCGAAGGCCTCGACCCCGACCCCATCATGGAGCAGAAGACCCACAACCAGCGCCTGCACGACATGGTCTACTGCGACGACTCGGTATGCATCGCCGACGACGTGGAAAAACTCGAGCGCGATGAGCTGCTCACTCTCGAAGTCGATGTCCTCGCCCTGGCGGCGCTGGAGAACCAGATCCATGAGGACAACGTCGACCAGGTCAAGGCCCGCGCCGTACTGGAAATCGCCAACGGCCCCGTCACTAGTCAGGCCGATGAGCGCCTCGAGAAGCGCGGCGTGCCGGTACTGCCCGACGTGCTGGCCAATACCGGCGGGGTGATCGTCAGTTATTACGAATGGGTACAGAATCGCAACGGGGAACGCTGGGCCGAGGAGAACGTCAACGCGCGGCTGGCCGAACGCCTGGAGCGCCAGAGCCAGCTGATCTTCGAGCGCGCCGAGCGAGAGGAAATCTCCTATCGCAAGGCCGCCTACCGCCAAGGCATCGAGCGCATTGCCGAAGCCATTCAGCTGCGCGGAAATTGTCAGGATAGCGAATGAGCGCTGCGGCTCACGCTCGGGCTAGCGTTCGACGCAAGGTGACAAGAACGGTGGCGGAGGGCGACAATGGCGACCCCTTGCGAGACGACCCGGGCCGCCATGACGGAACCCTTGACCCTTCTACATCGGGACGACTACCTGGTGGCCGTGCACAAGCCGTCGGGATTGCTGGTCCACCGCTCCAAGCTGGCGCAAGGCGAGAGCGTCTTCCTGCTGCAGCGGCTACGCGACCAACTCGGCCAGCGTGTCTATCCGGTGCACCGCCTCGATCGCCCCACCTCGGGGGTGATGGTCTTTGCCCTGGATCCGTCCACCGCGGCTCGGCTGGGCGAGGCTTTCGCCCAGCGCCAGACGCGCAAGCGCTACCTGGCCGTGGTGCGCGGCATCGGTCCCGAACATGAGCGTCTCGACTACGCCCTGCGCGAGGAGGACGGCAGCCGGCCCAAGGCGGAGATGCCCGCGCTGGAAGCCATCACCGAGATCAGGCGGCTCGACAGCGTGGAGCTGCCGGTCCAAGTGGACCGCTACCCCACCAGCCGCTACTCGCTGATGGAGGTCCTGCCCATGACCGGACGGCGTCACCAGATTCGCCGCCATCTCTCGCGACGCGGCTACCCGATTATCGGCGACGCCAAGCATGGCAAGGGCAACCACAACCGCTTCTTCGCCGAGCGCCTGGATTGCCCGCGATTGCTGTTGGCCGCCGTGGGCCTGAGTTTCGAGCACCCGGTCGAGGGTTACCGGCTGGCCGTGAGCTGTTGTCTGGATAACGCCATGACGACGCTGTTCCAGCGCTTCGGCTGGGCCGGCCACCTGCCGGTCGCCTCGGCCCGCCGCCTCGAAGCCGCCATGCTGCCCATCACCTGACACACCCGAGCCGGAGATCACCTACACTGCCATGACTGTTTCGTCACACCCACCGCACGCCGCACCGCCACCCCAGGACGACTACGATTTTCGCTTCGGTGGCATTCGGCGCCTCTACGGCACTCGCGCCCTCGAGCGCTTTCGTCGCGCCCATGTCGTGGTGGTAGGCGTGGGTGGCGTTGGCAGTTGGACGGTAGAGGCGCTGGCCCGTTCGGGCATTGGCCGGCTCACCCTGATCGATCTCGACGATGTCTGCGTGTCGAACGTCAATCGTCAACTCCCGGCTCTCGACGGTACCATTGGCCGACCCAAGGTAGACGTACTCGCCGAGCGCTGCCGGGCGATCCAGCCGGGCATCGAGGTGGTGGCAGACACAGCCTTCGTCACCCCGACCAACCTGACCGAGCGCATCCCCGTGGATGCCGACTACGTGGTCGACGCCATCGACAGCGTGGTGGCCAAGGCCGCGCTGATCGCCTGGTGCCGGCGACGCAAGTTGCCCATCGTGGTGGCGGGTGCCGCCGGAGGCCAGACCGACCCCACACGCATCAAGGTGGCGGATCTCGCGCGTACCGAGCACGACCCACTGCTGGCCAAGGTTCGAGCTCGCCTGCGTCGCGACTACGGCTTCTCGCGCAATCCCAAGCGTCGCTTCTCCGTGGAGTGCGTCTATTCTGACGAACAGTTGGTCTACCCGGGCTCGGATGGCGAAGTCTGCCTGCAAAAGCCCGGCAGCGGCGAGTCGACCCGGCTCGACTGCGCCTCCGGCGTAGGCGCGGCCACCTTCGTTACCGGCGGCTTCGGCTTCGTTGCCGCCTCGAGGGTGCTGGCACGCCTGGCCAAACGAGCTGCCCAGGATGGCAGCCAATAACGACAAGGACCCTTGAACTGGAGCCCAACGCAATGACCCACCCCCTCCCCGTTCCCGGCATCTACAGCCATTACAAGGGCAACCGCTACGAGGTACTCGGTGTCGCTCATCACAGCGAAACCGAGGAGCCACTGGTGGTCTACCGCGCGCTGTACGGCGACTACGGCCTGTGGGTGCGACCGCTGGCCATGTTCACCGAAACCGTGGAAGTGCGCGGCGAGCCGGTACCGCGTTTCGATCTCGAAAAGGCATTCTAGGCACAGGTGCCAGTCACAGAGGCTCTATAAAAAACCGGCGCCCTCAGGCGCCGGTGGCATGGCAAGCGGCCGCGACCTCACTCGTCGCCGGCTTCCTGCATCTGGCGCAGCATGTAGTTCTCGATGCCCACCTTGTCGATCAAGCCGAGTTCGGTCTCGATATGATCGATGTGTTCTTCCTCGTCGGCCAGGATCTCACGGAACAGATCGCGTGAGACGTAATCCTTGACCTTCTCGCAGTAGGCGATGGCCTCGATGTAGCCCTCGCGTCCTTCATGCTCGATCTTGAGATCGCACTCGAGCATTTCGCGCACGTTCTCGCCGATGTGCAGCTTGCCGAGATCCTGAAGGTTGGGTATGCCCTCGAGAAACAAAATGCGCTCGATCAGCTTGTCGGCATGCTTCATTTCGTCGATGGATTCGTCGTACTCCCACTTGGCCAGCGCCTTGAGGCCCCAGTCCTTGTACATCTTGGCATGCAGGAAGTACTGGTTGATCGCCACGAGCTCATTGCCGAGGGCCTTGTTGAGGTGCTCGATGACCTTGGCATCGCCTTTCATTGACTGTCTCCCCTGTCTCGTCGGTCTCTCGTCGACCTTGGGCCTTGCCTTGCCGTAACTTACGCTTGGTGGAATATTGTAGATAGTATTAGCCCAAAGAAACAAAAAATCCAACCGGGACAGTCGGTTGGATTAATGGCAACAAGAATGAGAGAGATTGGCAGTGGTGAGTCAGTGACAGGCACCAAATGCTATACGGCGTAGGCCAGGTCACAGGCCGAGGCCATGACTTCGGCCTTGATCGCTTCGCGAGTGATGGTCTTGCCGACACAGGCGCACTTGCCGCACTGGGTACCGCAGCCGGTCTCCTGCTGCACTTCCCGCCAGCTACGCGCACCGCTCTCCACGCTCTCGCGGATCTTACGGTCCGATACGCCCTTGCAAAGACATACATACATCGACATCACCTCGCTGTGCTTACGATAGTTAATGTAAATGATTCGCATAGCCTATCGCAAGAGGTGAAGCGACTATTTTTTGATCAGGATCATTTCCGTCCGCGTTTCGCCTTGGGCAACACCACCACGCGCGTTCCCGAGACGATATCCGGCCAGCTGCGGCGCTCGGTGTCGAACAGCACCCAGAGATAACCGAGGCCAAAGGCGGCCAGCGACAGCCAGGCCACCACATAGCGCACCAGGCTCTGCGCCAGCGTGATCGAATGACCGTCGCGGGTTTGCACGCGCAGGCGCCAGGCCTGCATGCCCAGCGTCATGCCGCCCCGCATCCAGGAGAAAGCGAAGAACAGAAAGGCGCCCACCAGCAGCAGCAACTGCAGCGTAAGACGCTGCGGCGTTCCCGCCCCAACCTCCTCGGCGCCCATGCCCAGCACGTAGCGCACGAATGCCACGTGCAGCACGGTAATCAGAATCCAGATCGCCGCCACCAGAAAGGCATCATAGAGCATGGCGCCCAAGCGACGGGCGAGGCCGGCAGGCCACACATCGTCGAGTTGATCGAAACGTCGTTGCATTGCTATCTCTTCCTAGCACGCCTTTCGGTCGATCCGAAAGACGCAGGTGCCATCCACTGCGCCACGCCGTTGTCAGCCGGTGCGGCGCAGCAGGTAAAGTCCCAGTGCCGCGCTGAGCAGGGTCGGCGCCAGCACCGCCCAGACAGGGGAGAAACCAAACACCGTCGAGGCCGGTGCCAGAAGGTCCTGCAGGTACTTGAACGACAGCCCGACGACCACCCCGTAAAACACCCGCGTGCCCGCCGCCACGGTGCGCAGCGGGCCGAACACGAACGAAGCCGCCACCAGGACCAGCGAGGCCATGGTCAATGGCATCAGCATCTTCTGCCAGAAGTAGAGCAGTGGCTGGGTCGCCTGCAGCCCCTGGCTGTGCAGGAAGCGTGCATAGGCCCACAGCTCACTGGGGGCCTGGCTGTTGATCGGCAGCAGCAAACGATTGAGTTGGGCAGGCGTCAGGTTGGTCTGCCACGGCTGCTCGGCAAGACGCTCAGCCTCGGTGCGGTCATCGAAGAAGCGGGTGGTGGCCACTTCCTCCATCATCCAGTCGCCGTCGCGCCACACGGCACGCTCCGCCGTGGTAGCCTCGCGCAGCTCACGCCCCTCGAAGCGGTAGCGGGTCAGGTCGAGTACGGTGTCGTCGGCACGAATGGCGCCGAAGCGGTAGACGCTGTCGCCCTCCCGCTGCCAGCCTCCATGCTGAACCAGCACCGCTCCCTCACCCTGCATCTGCTCCAGACGCCAAGCGCTGGCGAACTGCTCGGTGCGCGGGCTGACGTATTCAGCGATCAGCAGCACCACCGCCACCACCAGGATGATGGGCTTCATCACCCCCCATAGAATGCGCGTCAGCGAGCGCCCCGCGGCACGCATCACCGTCAGCTCGTTGCTCGAGGCCATGCTGCCCAGGCCGATCAGTGCCCCGATCAACACCGCCACCGGGGCGTACTGGTAGAAGCGCCAGGGCAGGCGCATCAACAGGTAGAGCAGCACCTGGAAGGCGCCGTACCCCCCCTCCACGTCGTCGAGGTCGTTGATATACGAAATCACCAGGTCGAGGCCGAGCAGCACCACCTGGACGACGATGATCGCGCCCAGCACGTTGCGAGCGATATAGCGATCGAGACGATCCGTCAGCATCAACGCATCCCCCTGCGCTGGTTGTGCATCAGCAGGCCCAGGCCCAGTGCCAGGAACAGAAGATGAATCGGCCACATGCCGATCGCCGCCGGCAGCGCCCGCGACCGATGGCATCCAGCGCAGCGAGCAGCAGGCTGAGATAGCACACATGCAGGAAGATGGCCGGCAACAGCTTGGCGAAACGCCCCTGACGCGGATTGACTCGTGAGAGCGGCATCGCCAGCAGGGTCAGGATGAAGACCATCACCGGCAGCGAGAGACGCCACTGCAGTTGGGCGCGGGCACGGTCGGAGTCGTCGTACAGCAAGTCACCGGTAGTGGCATATTCCGCCGACTCCAGCTCGCGCCTCTCACCGCCTAGCGAGAGCCGCACGGCATAGGTATCGAACTCCAGGCGCTCGGCTTCGAAACGCCCCGGATCGACGCTGTAACGTTCACCGTCGGCCAGCACCAGGAAACGGCTTCCGGTTTCGGGATCAACGGTCTGATAGCCGCTGCCGGCACGCGTCACGGCGGTTTCCGGAGTACCGTCGCGGCGCCGCTGGCGCTCGCTGATGAACACCTCGACCATGCGGCTGCCGTCGTCGCTGAAGGCCTCGGTATAAGCGGTACGGCCACCGCCGAAGTCCTGAAAGCGTCCTGGCGCCAGAGCGGTGAAGTCGAGCTGGCTGCGCTGCTCCTCGAGCATCACCGCATTGTGCAGAGCACCCGCCGGCGTCAGCCACAGGCTGCACAGCCCCACCAGCACTGCCACCAGGGTGGCCGGCACCAGGCTGACCTGCAGCAAGCGCACGGGGCTGATACCGCAGGCCACCAGCACGGTGATCTCGCTGTTCAGGTAAAGCTGTCCATAGGCCAGTAGAATTCCGAGGAAGAAGGCCAACGGCAGAATCAGCTCGAGAAAGCCGGGCAGGTGGTAGAGCATCAGGTTGCCGAGGATGGTGGCGGGAATGTCGCCCTCCGCGGCATCGGTGAAATAGCGGATGAACCGGCTGCCCATGATGACCAGCAACAGCACGCCGGCAACGGCGGCCATGGTGAGCAGGATTTCACGGGCCAGGTAACGAAAAATGATCATGCAGCGGTCTTCCATGCAATGGCGCCATGCCTTGAGTACACTTGGGTGATTCGGCAGTGGCCTGGAGCCGTGCCGGCATTATCCAGAATCCCCCATCGCTTGTCTTGTGGAGTCACCATGGAATTCCCAGTTCAGACGGCCAATCCCGCCAAGGCCGAAGCGGCCTGCCTCGTGGTACCGGTTTTCAAGGACGGCGACCTGCTGCCCGCCGCCGCCAAGCTCGACGATGCCAGCGAGCGGCTGATCGGCCAACTGATCGAGCGCGGCGACTTCGACGCCAAGCTGGGCAACGTACAGCTGATTCCTTTTGCCCCCGGTCTCGGCGCCGATCGCTTGCTGCTGGTGGGCCTGGGTGAGCGCGACAAGTGCCAGGAACGTGCCTTCATCAAGGCGCTGGACGCCGCTTTCTCCAGCGTTGCCGGGATGATGATCGAGGACGTTGCGGTGGCCTTCACTGACGTGCCGGTGCCGGAGCGCAGCGTGGCCTGGAAGAGCCGCATGACCGCCGAGGCCGTACATCGCGCCGTCTACCGTTTCGACGAGTTCAAGTCGGAGAAGGCCCCGCGCCCGCGGCTCGACAAGGTCACTCTGCTGCTCAGCGACGCCGACACCACGGACGAGGCACGCGAGGGTGCGCGCATCGGCGATGCCGTGGGCCAGGGCGTGGCCTATACCCGCACCCTGGGCAACCTGCCGGGCAACGTCTGCACGCCGAGCTATCTGGCCGAGCAGGCCGAACAGCTCGGCCGCGAGTCGAGTGGAACTCTCGAGGTCGAGATCCTCGACGAAGCCGCCCTGGAGGAACTTGGCGCCCACAGCCTGCTATCGGTGGGCCGCGGTAGCGAACAGCCCTCACGGCTGATCGTCATGAAGTACCAGGGCGCAGAGAGCGCCGACGAGGCGCCCCACGTACTGGTGGGCAAGGGCATCACCTTCGATACCGGCGGCATCTCGCTCAAGCCCGGCGAAGCCATGGATGAGATGAAGTTCGACATGTGCGGCGCCGCCAGCGTATTCGGCACCGCCAAGGCCATGCTCGGCATTCGACCCAAGCTCAACCTGGTGTTCATCGTCGCCGCCGCCGAGAACATGCCCGACGGCCGCGCCACCAAGCCCGGCGATATCATCAAGACCCTCAAGGGGTTGACCGTGGAAGTGCTCAACACCGACGCCGAGGGCCGCCTGGTGCTGTGCGATGCGCTGACCTACGCCGAACGCTTCGAGCCTGCCAGCGTGGTCGACATCGCCACCCTCACCGGCGCTGCCATCATCGCCCTGGGCCACCACGCCACCGGCCTGCTCTCCAACGACGACGACCTGGCGCTGGACCTGCTCGACGCCGGCGAGGCCGCCTGGGATCGCGCCTGGCACCTGCCACTGTGGGACGAGTACAAGGAGCAGCTCGACTCCAACTTCGCCGACATGGCCAACATCGGCGGGCGCCCGGCTGGCACCATCACCGCAGCCTGCTTCCTCTCGCGCTTCGCCGACAAGTTCCCCTGGGCACACCTGGACATCGCCGGCACTGCCTGGACCTCGGGCAAGCAGAAAGGCGCCAGCGGCCGCCCGGTGGGGCTGCTGACCCAGTACCTGCTCGACCGCGAGGAGGAAGCGCGCCAGGTCGAAAGCGACAGCTGACACCGCCAAGGTTGCCATCCTCTTCGGCAACCGTTACATCTGACGCAACAAGCCTCGGGCCGCCGGGTCCGAGGCGCACGAGAAGCCCAAGAAAACGCCGGAATCCCGGCATAGCGGAGACCCTTTTGCCGTGCCCAACGCAACCTTCGAGACACTGCCAAGCGCCATGCCCACGGCAGCCAACATTCGCGACGACATCCTCGCCAACCCCGGTTTCGGCCGCTACTTCAGCGACCACATGGCCCACGTGCGCTGGACGGCCGAGGCCGGCTGGCATGGCCACGAAGTGCGCCCCTACGGCCCGTTGACCCTAGACCCGGCGGCGGCCGTGCTGCACTACGGCCAGGAAATCTTCGAGGGCATCAAGGCCTACCGCCACGCCGACGGCTCGGTGTGGTCGTTCCGCCCGGAGAAGAATGCCGAGCGCTTCCGCCGCAGCGCCCGTCGTCTGGCGCTGCCCGAACTCAGCAACGAAGACTTCGTCGGCTCGCTCAAGGCGCTGCTCGCCCAGGACCACGCCTGGGTGCCGACGCCCCGCAACGAGGCCGATGAATCGAGCCTCTACCTGCGCCCGTTCATGATCGCCAGCGAGAAGTTCCTCGGCGTGCGTCCGGCCCAGGAGGTCGACTACTACGTGATCGCCTCCCCCGCTGGCGCCTACTTCAAGGGCGGCATCGCCCCGGTGTCGATCTGGCTCTCCTCGCACTACAAGCGCGCCGCCCCCGGCGGCACCGGCTTCGCCAAGTGCGGCGGCAACTACGCCGCCTCGCTGGCTGCCCAGAAGGAAGCCGAAAAACACGGCTGCAGCCAGGTCGCCTTCCTCGACGCCGCCGAGAACAAGTGGGTCGAGGAGCTGGGCGGCATGAATCTGTTCTTCGTCTACAAGGACGGCCGCCTGGTCACCCCGCGCCTGACCGACACCATCCTCGAGGGCGTGACCCGCGACTCGGTGCTCACCCTCGGCCGCGACGAAGGCTTCACCCCGGAGGAGCGCGCCATCAGCATCGACGAGTGGCGCGACGGCGTGGCTTCCGGCGATATCGCCGAAGTCTTCGCCTGCGGCACCGCCGCGGTGATCACCCCGGTGGGCCAGCTAGTCACCGAGGACGGCACCATCCAGATGCCCGACGCCGGCAACGAGATCGCCAAGCGCCTGCGCGGCAAGCTGCTCGATCTGCAGTACGGCCGGGCCGAAGACAAGCATGGCTGGTTGACCAAGCTGATCTAACAAGGATTCCCTGCTGCGCTCGAGATCCTGGCCGCCGGCGGTGCTCACGATCCTCATTGAGCAACAGTCAACTCCGGTCGCTCCGCTCCGGCGGCGGCCAGCCTCTCATCGCTCGCGACGGGAATCCACGCTTCGTTAATGACATTTGAGTCTGCTACCTAGACGAGGGGCGTCGGGGACAGGGTGAAGAGGAGGTCTTTTGCCATGGATGGCAAAAGTAGCGCCCAGGGATGGGTTCACAGCGCCTCCTCGTAACCCTGTCGCCGACAAAGCCCCTCTGCCACCGAGGTCAGAGAGTCCACATGACCCAGGTCGACTTCTACATTTTGCCTGATACAACCCTCGAGGCACGGCTCGACTTCGCCTGCCGGCTGGCCGAGACCATCGCCGGCAAGGGCTACCGGCTGCACCTGCACGCCGAGGACGAGGCCATGGCCAGTGATCTCGACGAGCGGCTGTGGACCTTCCGCCCCGAGGCCTACCTGCCCCACGCCCTGCTCGGCAGCGAGATGGCCGAGAGCGTGGCGGTGACCATCGGCTGGGAGCAGCCGCCCGAGCCGAGTGCCGAAGCACCCATGGCGCTGCTCAACCTCGACCCGGGCATCCCGAGTGGTTCTCGCGTTTCGAGCGGGTCGCCGAGATCATCAACCAGCATCAGCAGGTGCTCGTCGCCAAGCGCGAGTGCTGGCAGACCTACAAGCAGCGCGGCTATCCCGTGAAAGCGCATCAGCTACGCGGCTGAGCCCCAAGGCACCAAAGCGAGGGGCGCCGAGGTGAGGGGCGCCGAGGTGAGGGGCGCCGGGGGCAGGCCGAAGAGGAGGTCTTTTGCCATGGGTGAGGAGCACTGCTCCGAACGGGCTGGCCATGGATGGCCAGCCCCGGTCCTGCGAGTGGAGCAGGATGCGAGAGCGAAGCAGGGCAAAAGTAGCGCCCAGGGATGGGTTCACAGCGCCTCCTCGCAGGCCTGCCCCCGGATCAGCCCCGACTCCGTGCAGCTTCGCTGGGAATGGCCACTTGGTTGGCTGACGCCAAGCGCCCCATCGCGCTATAATCGAGCCCATTTTTCGCACGCTTTCGATGACTTCCCGCCGCCCGGCCCACGACCCGGCGGCGATCATTTCTGGACCCGGAACGCCCCATGGACAAGACCTACCAACCCGAGCAGATCGAATCCCGCTGGTACGAGCGCTGGGAGGCCGACGGCCGCTTCGCCCCCTCGGGCGAGGGCGAACCCTACTCGATCATGATCCCGCCGCCCAACGTCACCGGCAGCCTGCACATGGGCCACGCGTTCCAGGACACCATCATGGACACGCTGATCCGCTGGCGCCGCATGCAGGGCAACAACACCCTGTGGCAGGTGGGCACCGACCACGCCGGCATCGCCACCCAGATGCTGGTCGAGCGCAAGGTCGCCGCCGAAGAGGGCAAGAGCCGCCACGACCTGGGCCGCGACGCCTTCATCGACAAGGTATGGGAGTGGAAGCACGAATCCGGCGGCCACATCACCCGCCAGCTGCGCCGCATGGGCGCCAGCGTTGATTGGTCGCGCGAACGCTTCACCATGGACGACGGCTTCTACAAGGCGGTGCAGGAAGTCTTCGTGCGGCTCTATGAAGAGAACCTGATCTATCGCGGCAAGCGCCTGGTCAACTGGGACCCCACCCTGCACACCGCCATCTCCGATCTCGAAGTCGAGAACCGCGAGCAGCAGGGCCAGTTCTGGCACTTCCGCTATCCGCTGGCCGACGGCGTGAAGACCGACGCCGGCCTCGACTACCTGGTCGTCGCCACCACCCGCCCCGAGACGATGCTCGGCGATACCGGCGTGGCGGTGAATCCCGATGACCCACGCTACGCCTCGCTGATCGGCAAGTTCGTCGAGCTGCCCTTGGTCGGCCGGCGCATCCCCATCGTCGCCGACGAGCACGCCGACATGGAGAAGGGCTCCGGCTGCGTGAAGATCACCCCGGCTCATGACTTCAACGACTACGAGGTGGGTCGTCGCCACGGCCTGCCGCTGATCAACGTCTTCACCCAGGACGCAGCGATCCTGCCCCAGGCCGAGGCCTTCGACATCCAGGGCCGCCCGCTGCCCGAGATCGACCCGAGCCTGCCCCAGGCCTACGCCGGCCTCGACCGCTTCGAGGCGCGCAAGCAGATCGTCGCCGACATGGAGGCCGCCGGGCTGCTCGAGCAGATCGAGACGGTCAACAATACCCTGCCCTACGGCGACCGCTCCGGCGACGTCATCGAGCCGCTGCTCACGGACCAGTGGTTCGTCGCCGTGGAGAGCCTGGCCAAGCCCGCCATCGCCGCGGTGGAGAACGGCGACATCCAGTTCGTGCCCAAGAACTACGAGAACATGTACTTCTCGTGGATGCGCGACCTGCAGGACTGGTGTATCTCGCGCCAGTTGTGGTGGGGCCACCGCATTCCCGCCTGGTACGACGAAGCCGGCAACGTTTATGTCGCCCGCACCGAGGCCGAGGCGCGCGAGAAGCATGGTCTTTCCGCCGACGTCGCCCTGACCCAGGACGAAGACGTGCTCGACACCTGGTTCAGCTCGGGCCTATGGACCTTCGGCACCCTGGGCTGGCCGGAGCAGACCCCGGAGCTGGCGACCTTCCACCCCTCCAGCGTGCTGGTCACCGGCTTCGATATCATCTTCTTCTGGGTCGCGCGGATGATCATGCTGACCCTCAAGTTCACCGGCGAGGTGCCGTTCAAGACCGTCTACGTGCATGGCCTGGTGCGTGACGGCCAGGGCCAGAAGATGTCCAAGTCGAAGGGCAACGTGCTCGACCCCATCGACCTGATCGACGGCATCACCCTGGACGCGCTGCTCGAGAAGCGCACCGGCAACATGATGCAGCCGCAGAAGGCCAAGGCCATCGCCAAGGCCACCCGCGACGAGTTCCCCGAGGGCATCGAGCCCCACGGCACCGATGCGCTGCGCTTCACCTTCCTCTCCCAGGCTACCACCGGGCGCGACATCAAGTTCGACATGGGCCGCCTCGACGGCTACCGCAACTTCTGCAACAAGCTATGGAACGCCTCGCGCTACGTGCTGATGAACGCCGAGGGCCAGGACTGCGGTGCGCAAGGTGGCGAGGTCGAACTGTCGCTGGCCGACCGCTGGATCGTCTCGCGTCTGCAGCAGACCGAGGCCCAGGTGACCAAAGCGATGGAGGAGTTCCGCTTCGATCATGCGTCGCAAGCACTCTACGAGTTCGTCTGGAACGAGTACTGCGACTGGTACCTGGAGCTCTCCAAGCCGGTGCTGTGGGACGAGGGCGCCAGCGAGGCGGCCAAGCGCGGTACCCGCCGCACCCTGGTGCGGGTGCTGGAGGCGATCCTGCGCCTGGCCCACCCGATGATGCCCTACATCAGCGAGGAGATCTGGCAGCGCGTGGCGCCGCTGGCGGGCAAGGCCGCGGGCGACGGCAGCGAATCGATCATGGCGCAGCCCTGGCCGCAGCCGGAAAACCACAAGCTCGACGAAGCCGCCACCCGCGACATCGAGTGGCTCAAGGGCGTGATCGTGGCGGTGCGCAACGTGCGCGCCGAGATGAACATCGCTCCGGGCAAGCCGCTCGACGTGCTGCTGACCAAGGGCTCGCAGGCGGATCGCGAACGCCTCGAGGCCAACCGCCTGTTCCTCGCCAAGCTGGCCAAGCTGGAGAGCGCTACCTGGCTCGACGACCCGAGCGAGGCGCCGCTGTCGGCCACGCAGTTGGTCGGCGACATGGAGGTGCTGGTGCCGATGGCCGACCTGATCGATAAGGACGCCGAGCTCACCCGCCTGGCCAAGGAGATCGACAAGCAGGACAAGCTGATCGGCGGCATCGAGAAGAAGCTTTCCAACGAGAGCTTCGTCGCCAAGGCGCCGGAGGCGGTGGTCGAGAAAGAGCGCGGCAAGCTCAAGGAGTACCAGGCGGCCCGCGCCGTGCTGCTCGAACAGCGCGACAAGATCGCCGCGCTGTGACCCAGCGGCCCGAAACCGCCGCGTGGTGATTCATAGCGGCCCGGAGATGACGCCAATGCCTCGAGAGGACAACAGCATGGCCAGCCAGAGCCAAGGCTTGACCCTCGAGGCGATCCGCCCGCTGTTTCCGCTGCTTGAGCGCAACAGCGCCGGAGCGATCCTGGTCGACGAATCGAGCCGTCTTATCTGGATCAACGCCTGTTACTGTCGGCTGCTGGGCATCGACGATCCGGCCAGCGTGATCGGCCGCCCCGTGGGCGAGGTGATCCCGCACACACGCATGCCCGAGGTAGTACGCAGCGGGCAGCCCATTCTGCTCGACATCATGGAATACCAGGCACGGCAACTGGTCGTCACGCGGCTGCCGCTGCACGATCCGGCCAGCGGCCGGGTCAACGGTGCCGTGGCCTTCATCGTATTCGACGACCTGGGCCCCTTGGCGCCGCTGATCGGCAAGTACCGCCGCCTGCAGCACGACCTGGCGGTGGCCCGGCGCGCCCTGGCAAGCCGCGGCTCACGCTACGCGCTGGCCGATTTCGTCGGCGCCAGCCCGGCAGTACTCGAGGTCAAGCGCCGTGCCCGCCTGGCCGCCGCCCGCGCCACGCCGGTACTGCTGCTGGGCGAGACCGGCACCGGCAAGGAGGTGCTGGCCCAGGCCATCCACGGCGACTCGCCGCGGGGGGCCAGTCCCTTCGTTGCCGTCAACGTCGCCGCGGTGCCCGAGAACCTGCTCGAGGCGGAGTTCTTCGGCGTTGCACCGGGGGCCTACACCGGCGCCGACAAGCGTACCCGACAGGGCAAGTTCCAGCTCGCCGACGGCGGCACCCTGTTCCTCGACGAAGTCGGCGACATGCCCTTGGCGCTGCAGGCCAAGCTGCTGCGCGCGCTGCAGGAGGGCGAGGTGGAGCCGCTCGGCTCCAACGAGATCAAGCGCATCGACGTGCGCGTGATCGCCGCCACCAGCCGCGACCTGGAAGCCATGGTCGCCGAGGGCAGCTTCCGCTCCGACCTCTACTATCGCCTCAACGTGCTGCGCATCCAGGTCCCTCCACTGCGCGACCGCCTGGCCGACCTGGGCATCCTGTGCGAGACCCTGCTCGGCCGTATCGCGGCGGAAAGCGGCGAGCCCCGCGCTGAGATCAGCGCCGAGGCCGTGGCGTTGCTTCAGCGTCACGATTGGCCCGGCAACATCCGCGAGCTGCGCAACGTGCTCGAACAGACCCTGGCCCTGAACGAGGCCTGTAGTGTCATCGACGTACCGGAGCTGCGCGCCGCTCTGCACCTTCCCACCCAGGCCGGGGACGTTGCAATGCCCACCGCCAGCGTTCGCCCGCTGGCCGAGATCGTCGCCGAAGCCGAGCGCACCGCCTTGACCAATGCCCTCGCAGCCTGCCGTGGCAACAAGTCCCGTGCCGCCCGCCTGCTGGGTATTCCCCGCTCGGTGCTTTACGACAAGCTCTCTCGCCTGTCCGTTAAAACGGACATCTGACCGGATTTCAGTCAAATCCCGCTGCGACCAAGGTCTAAAAATGTCCGTAAAATCGGACATACCTCTCAACCTTCCTTCCTCACAAATAATTTAACTATTTGTTAGTTAAGGCATTTTTCAATATGGCATGAAGACTGCACTACGTTGGGGCATGTGCCGCTCGAGCGGTGCTGACGGTCGCTTCGCAGGGCGATCCATAAAACGTCCAACCGCCAGGAATCGACCAGGCGTTGTACCGACAACAACTTCATCAGGAGTCTTCATGTCGTTCACTCCCACTTTCGCCGCTCGCCTTCGCCCGCTCACCCTCGGCGTGGCTGCTGCCGCCCTGATGGCGGGGCTCACCACCACCGGTACCGCCGCAGCCCAGGAGCGAGTGCGCTGGCAGGTTCCCATCGCCTTCCCCTCGCATCTGGTCGGCCTGAGCACGCCGGTACGCTTCCTCAGCGAATCGCTGGAGCAGGCTTCCGGTGGCAACATTAACTTGCGCTACTACGAGCCGGGAGAGCTGATCCCGCCGTTCGAAATCCTCGACGCCGTCTCCGAAGGCCGCTATGACGCCGGCTTCACCTGGGTCGGCTACGACCAGGGCAGCATTCCTTCTCTGCCGCTGTTCGCCGGTGCGCCGTTCGGCATGGAGCCGCCTGCCTACCTGGCCTGGCACTACTTCGGCGGCGGCCAGGAGCTGCTCGAAGAGATCTACGCTGACTACAACGTCCAGCCGCTGCTGTGCAGCATGATCGGCCCGGAAGCCGCCGGCTGGTTCGCCGAGCCACTGGAGAATCTCGACCAGATCGATGGCCTACGCATTCGCTTCGCCGGTATCGGCGGCCGGGTGATGGAGCGCCTGGGCGCCTCCGTGACGATGATTCCTGGGGGTGAGCTCTACCAGGCCATGGAGCGCGGCACTATCGACGCCATGGAGTTCTCCGCCCCGGCGGTGGACCGCATCCTCGGCATGCAGGAGATCGTGCAGAACTACATCATGCCGGGCTGGCACCAGACCTTCACCACTGCGCACCTGCTGGTCAACAAGGACAGCTGGGAGGCGCTGGAACCGCAGACCCAGGCGATGATCGACATGGGCTGCCGTGCGGCGACCCTCTACGGCTACTCCGAGAGCGAGATCGAGACGCCCAAGGCACTGCGCGACTTCGAGGCCGAAGGCGTCAATGCCCAGGTGCTCTCCGACGAGATTCTCGGCGAGCTGCGCCGGGTGACCAACGAGGTGCAGGCCGAGATCGCCGCCGAGGATGAGATGTTCGGTCGCGTGCTCGAGAGCCAGCGGGAGTTCATGAAGCTGCACGGCAACTGGCACGTCAAGGGCCACCTGCCGCGCTCCTACTACGCGCCGGAAAACCTCGAAAACTGAGCTGGCCGCCCGCTACCGGGCAGCCTCTCCAAGCCATGAGTGACAGCGGTCCCCGCCGTATGGCGGGGCCGCCCCGTTTTCCCACGCCCCGGAGTCACCCCAATGAGCGTCAACGATTCGGCGGCCTCTCCCCAGGGGCCGGAGGGCCACTCCACGCCAGAGTTGCCCACCAACCGCCTCAGCTATCGTCTCGACATGGCCATCCTGTTGTTCGGCCGTGCCGTTTCCTGGCTGTGGCTCGCTACCCTGGCGGTAGTGCTGACCAACGTGGTCAATCGCTTCATCCTCGGCCGCGGCTCGATCGCCGTGGAAGAACTCTCCTGGCACCTGTTCGGTGCCACCATGATCCTCACCCTGGCCTATGCCGTGGTCAGCGACGACCATGTGCGCGTCGACGTGATCCGCGAGAAATTCTCGCTGCGTACCCAGGCCTGGATCGAGATCATCGCCATCGTGCTACTGGCCCTGCCGGTGCTCTACCTGATGGCCGAGGCGCTGTTCGAATACGGCTACCGCTCCTTCGCGCGCGGCGAGCGCTCCCAGGCACCCAGCGGCCTGCCCTACCGCTTCATCATCAAGACCCTGATCCCCATCGGACTCACGCTGGTCGCCGTGGCGTTGCTTTCCCGGGCACTGCGCTGCTCCACCCTGCTGTTCGGTTACCCCCGGCGCGTCAACAAGACGACCCCACGGCAGTAATCGCCCACGACCTATCCGGAATACGCCACGTTCATCTAGCGAGATCGACTATGGGACTGGAACAATTTCTCGTGCTGGCGATGTTCGCCAGCTTCATGGGCCTGCTGCTGCTGGGTTTCCCGGTGGCTTGGTCGCTGGCCGGTATCGGTTTCGTCTTCGCCGTCATCGGCCACGTGCTGGTGGAATTCCTTGGCGCCGACCTGTGGTTCTCCTGGAGCGGCACCATTGGTGTGCTGGACCGCCGTATCTACGGCATCGTCGCCAATGAACTGATGGTGGCCCTGCCGCTATTCATCTTCATGGGCATCATGCTCGACCGCTCCGGCATCGCCGAACGCCTGGTCACATCGCTGGTCCGCGTGCTCGGCGGCCTGCGCGGCGGTTACGCCGTCACCGTGGTCATCGTCGGCGTACTGCTGGCCGCCTCCACCGGTATCGTCGGCGCCTCGGTGGTGCTGCTCGGCATGCTGTCGCTGGGCCCAATGATGCGCGCCCAATACAACAAGTCGCTGGCGGTGGGCACCGCCTGTTCGGTAGGTACGCTCGGCATTCTCGTGCCACCCAGCATCATGCTGGTGCTGATGGCGGACCGCATGGGTACTTCCGACGCTTCGGTGGGGCGGCTGTTCATGGCCGCGCTGGTTCCCGGCGTGATGCTCGGCGTGCTCTATATCGCCTACATCCTGATCGCCGCCTATCTGAACAAGGACCTGGCGCCGGCCCCCAAGGACCGCGAGCCGCTCGACGCGCGCGCCTTCCTGCAGGTATTCAAGGCGGTGCTGCCCCCGCTGGGGTTGATCCTGGCGGTGCTCGGCTCGATCTTCACCGGCTTCGCCACCACCACCGAGGCTTCGGCAGTGGGTGCGCTGGGCGCCATGTTGCTGGCCCTGGTCAACCGTCGGCTCAGCCTTGCCACCCTGCGCCAGGCGCTCTACCAGACCAGCCGTACCACGGCCTTCATCTTCGCCATCTTCATCGGCGCCACGGTGTTCGCTGCCGTGCTGCGTGGGCTGGGCGGTGACGACGTGGTGCGTTTCGCCCTTACCGGGCTGCCCTTCGGTGAAACCGGCATCGTGCTGACGATCCTGGCGGTGGTGTTCCTGCTCGGCTTCTTCCTCGATTGGGTCGAGATCACCCTGATCATTCTGCCGCTGGTGGCACCGGTGGTGATGAGCCTGGGCGTGGATCCGCTATGGTTCGCCATCCTCTTTGCCATCTGCCTGCAGACCTCGTTCCTGACGCCGCCAGTGGGCTTCGCCCTCTTCTACATCAAGGGCGTTTGTCCGCCGGGTATCACTACCCGCGACATCTATCTCGGCGTGGCGCCCTTCGTGGCCATTCAGTTGCTTGGGCTATTGCTGGTGTTCTTCTTCGCCCCGCTGGCGACCTGGCTGCCCAGCGAGATCTATGGCGGTCGCTGACTTTTCGGTAGGGGTTTCTCGACAGGGAGATGAACTATGCAACTCATTGACAAGACGGCACTGATCACGGGTGCCGCCGGCGGCATCGGCCGCGCCATTGCCGAGCGCTATGCCCGCGAGGGGGCCAGGGTCGCGGTGGCCGATCTCGATCTGGCCGCCGCCGAGGCCACCGTCGCGCAGATCCGCGCGAGCGGTGGCCAGGCCATGGCGCTGGCCATGGACGTCACCGACGAGGCGGCGGTCGATGCCGGAGTGGAACGCCTGGTGGCCGAGTGGGGCGGACTGGACATCGCCGTGGCCAATGCCGGCATCCAGCACATCGCACCGCTGCACACCCTCGCGTATGCCGATTGGCGCAGGGTGATGGCGGTACACCTGGATGGCGCCTTCCTGGTCACCAGCGCCGCCCTGCGCCAGATGTACCGGCAACCGAGTGGCGGCTGCCTGCTCTACATGGGCTCGGTGCACAGCAAGCTCGCCTCGCCGCTCAAGGCCCCCTACGTGACCGCCAAGCATGGCCTGCTGGGGCTGTGCCGCAGCGTGGCCAAGGAAGGTGCGGCGCACCGGGTGCGGGCCAACGTGATATGTCCGGGGTTCGTGCGCACGCCGCTGGTGGATCGGCAGATTCCCGAGCAGGCCGAGGCGCTGGGTATCTCCGAAGAAGCGGTGATACGCAACGTGATGCTCAAGGATACCGTCGATGGCGAGTTCACCACGCTGGACGATATTGCCGAAGTGGCGCTGCACTTGGCGGCCTTTCCCACGGCGGCGCTGACGGGGCAGTCAGTGGTGGCCAGCCACGGGTGGTATATGCAGTAAGGAAACCCTGCACAGATGCCTGCGCGGGCGAAGCGCTCGTCGACTTGTGCAGCGCTTCCTAAGCAAAGCGAGAGCATTAGGGAACGCTGTTCTGCAACACGGCTTTCACATAGAATGAGGGTACCGTTCATCAACGCGTGCCGATGCCCTCATGCCTCATACCGAACCGACCTTCGCGCCAGGGCGCATCCTGCTCTTCAACCTGCTGGGCGCCCTGCTGGTGTGGTCCTGGCTTTCGCCCGGCCTGCTGTTCTGGACCGAGTTGGACGACGCCGTCTTCTTCACCACCAATGCCTGGCTGAGCGAAGACAACGAAGCCTGGGTGCTGTTCGTGGCGGCCATCAACAATCGCTTGTTCGATGTGATCAGCCTGTTGGTCCTGCTAGCCATCTACCTGTGGGCCATGAGCCAGGATACCCAGCGCCAGCACCGTCTGATGCGCTGGGGCGGCATCGGCTTCACCATGCTGATCTCGGCGGTCGTCATTGCCCAGGGTTTCCGCATGGTGGTGCCTTACACTCATCCCAGCCCCACCGTGGTGTACGACAACGTCAACCTGGTGACGGAGTTGGTCGACTTCTCCACCAAGGACAGCTCAGGCAGCAGCTTTCCGGGCGACCATGGCATCAACCTGTTCCTGTTCACCGCCTTCATGTGGCGCTTCGTCGGCCTGCGTGTTGCCTTGGTCAGTGCGGTCTTTGCGGTGCTGCTCAGTGCCCCGCGCATCCTCAGCGGCGCCCACTGGTTCAGCGACGTATTCTTCGCCGCACTGGCGATCAACCTGATCGTCACGCCGTGGATACTGCTCACTCCGGTCGGGCCGGGACTGGCACGGGCGATCACCGCGGGACTGGTGAAGGCGCGCAACGCTCTCCCAAGACGCTGATCTCACGTTGATTTCACCCCAATACGAAGAGGTGGAGTTGCGTTACGCGCAACCCCACCCTTTCGTCAGTTGGCTTTGCGCCAGCCGCCCAAGACCCGCTGGTCGCGACCGAAGAACACCAGCCGGTCATGATCGATGAGGAAGCGGTAGGCGTTCTCCATCATCCCGGTCACACGCCGGGCATCCTCTAGCTGCGGGCAGCCCCGGCGGGTAGTCCCCAGCTCACTGAACTGGATGCGGTTGCCCTCGTCGAGGTTTACCCGCCCATTGATCTGGTTGCAGCCGTCGCTGCCGGACACGCGGCCATCGGGGGAAACCACGAAGTGAGGCGTCTCCGGCATGGAGAGCCGCTCGTCCGTCCCCATCAGTAGCAGGTTCCAGCGTTGCCCCACGACTGGATGGTCGCTGCTGGCACGCGGGGCGTCTTGACGAGCGGGCTCGGTCGGCTTGCCGCCGCAGGCGGCCAGGGTCATGGCGACGAACGCCAACAGCAGCGCTCGGCCAGGCAGAGTCTTGATCATCGAGAGATTCGTTCCTTATTGCTTTACATCGATCTTGGGAAGCGCTGCACAAATTGACGAGCGAGATGAAGCGGCTAGGTTCGTTCCCGACGAACCAACGCACTTCCCACATCCATGTGGGTCGCAAGGCGCACGGAGCACAGAACCGAGCGAAGCGACAAACAGCCGTAGGCTGGCCCCGAAGGGGCGAGAAGCCGAAGGCTTCGAGTCAACCGGAGCATATGGGGTATATGTGAGGATCCGCCGGTCCGACGCTTCGGCACCGCGCAACGCAGCGATTCGCTCGCGCAGGCATTTGGGAGTGTTTCCCCTTACCAAGTGCCGGTGTTTTCCATCGAGGCCCAGGGCTCCTTGGGCGGCAGCGCCTCGCCCTTCTGCAGCAATTCGATGGAGATGCCGTCGGGGCTACGCACGAAGGCCATGTGGCCGTCGCGGGGCGGACGGTTGATGGTCACGCCGGCCTTCTGCAGCCGCTCGCACAGGGCATAAATATCATCGACCCGATAGGCCAGGTGACCGAAGTTGCGCCCACCGCCGTATTCTTCGGGATCCCAGTTGTAGGTCAGCTCGAGTTCCGGCGCCTTGAGCTCGGCGGAACGCGACTCGTCCTCGGGTGCGGCGAGAAAAACCAAGGTGAAGCGCCCCTTCTCGTTCTCCTTGCGCCTCACTTCCTTCAGCCCCAGCAAGTCGCAGTAGAAACGCAGCGACGCATCAAGGTCGCTGACTCGAACCATGGTGTGCAGGTACTGCATGAGCCCTCCTTGTCGTCCTGGCTTTCGGCGAATCAATCGTGAGTATACTCGCTGAAGACGGCCGGCGTCCGGTCCTCATGCCGCCAGGTCAGCACGGCGTAATCGTCGTAGCGCCCCGTCTCCATGCCTGGTGATCCATGGGGCATGCCTGGCACCGTCAGTCCTACCACGTCGGGCCGCTCATCAAGCAGACGCTTGATGTCGGCGGCCGGCACGTGGCCCTCGATCACATAGCCCTCGATCAGCGCCGTATGGCAGGAAGCCAGCTCGGGAGCGACGCCGTGTTCGATCTTCACCGAACGCATGTCGCGGGTCTTGTGCTGGCGTACCTCGAAGCCTGCCTCCCGGAGGTGTTCGGCCCAATCCGTGCAGCAACCGCAGTTCGGGTCCTGGTACATCTCGACCACCGAACCGGCTTGGGTACTGGCACCCGGGGTCAGGGCAAGGTAAAGGGCCAGTGCACCACCGGCCAGCAGCGACAGCGCCGTTACCTTTGTGGTCTTTCGGTTTACGGGTAGGATCTTCATGCGGGGTGGCTCCTGAAGCGTTGCGGCCAGATAATGAATCGTGACAAGCCACCACGGCCTTGCCAATACCTACAAGGGGAAAGAGGCGGAAATGTCACACTATTGTGATCTGGCACCGGGGCACCCGTGGCATGGCCCCTACCATGACGATGAATACGGTTTTCCCGTCGCAGACGACACGGCGCTGTTCGAACGTCTGGTGCTGGAGATCAACCAGGCCGGCTTGTCATGGCTGACCGTGCTCAAGAAGCGCGAAGCATTCCGGCGTGCCTTTGACCGTTTCGACATCGATAGAGTTGCCGCTTTCGGCGAAACCGATCGCACGCGTCTGCTCGGCGATGCCGGCATCATTCGCAACCGTCTCAAGGTGGAGGCTGTCATTCACAATGCGGGAGTGATTCAAACCCTGCGCGACACGCATGGCAGCTTTGCCGGCTGGCTCGACCATCATCACCCGCTGACGAAGGACGAATGGGTCAAGCTGTTCCGCCGCACCTTTCGCTTCACCGGCCCGGAGATCGTCGGCGAGTTCCTCATGAGCACCGGCTACCTGCCCGGTGCCCATCGTGACGATTGTCCCGTTCATCAGCGCATCCTCTCCCTCGGCCCAGCCTGGAACGGAGCCTAAGCGAGCAAGCGCGTGTACGAGGAACACAAGCCATGGATACCCTGACACAGGCCGCACTGGGCGCGGCGGTAGGAGGAACCGTCCTGGGCCGACGGCTGGGGCGCAAGGCGGTGCTGATTGGCGCGGTTCTGGGCACCCTGCCCGACCTCGACGTCTTCCTCGACTATGGCGATGCGGTGGCCAACATCACCGAACATCGCGGTTTCACTCACTCCCTGTTCGTGCTAACCGGCCTCGGCACGCTGCTGGCGTTGCTCGCCAGACGCTTCGCCCCAGCCCGCGATATTTCCCTGGGTCGCTGGTGGGTCTACTTCGTGCTGTGCCTGGTGACCCATCCACTGCTCGACGTGCTGACCACCTACGGCACCCAGATCTGGTGGCCACTCGATGTACGCCCCAGCGCCTGGCCAGTGGTCTTCATCATCGACCCGCTCTACACCCTGCCGCTGCTGGTAGGCATCGGCATCGCGCTGATCGGCGGCAACGGCTTTCGTGGCCCCGCCTGGGGGCTGTCGCTCTCCTGCGCCTACCTGCTCTTCGCCATGCTCGCCAAGGGCGTGGTAGAGCATCGACTGACGCCGGTGCTCGCCGAGCGTGGCCTCGAGGAGGCAACGCGGCTGGTACAACCCACTCCGTTCAATACGCTGCTGTGGCGGGTGACGATCATCGATGGCGACCGTCATCACGAAACCCTGGTTGGCCTGCTGGATGGCGGTACGCCGCCAATGGTGGAGACCTTTCGCCGCGGCGCCGAGCTCGAGCCGGCCGCCCTGGCGCTCGAAAAGGGCCAGCGGCTGGATTGGTTTGCCGGCCCCTTCCTGCGCTACGAGGTGCGCGAGTGGGAGGGCCGGGCGACCCTGATCGCCACCGACCTGCGCCTGGGCTTCCCGGGCTTCTATGCCTTCAGCTACGCCTTGGCGATACGCGAGGAGGAGACATGGCAGCCACTGCAAGTCACCGAGATGGTAGCTCCCGATTCACGCGCGGATCTGGATGCCCTGGGTCAGCTAGGAGCACGGATTCTCGACGCGCAAGCCACTCTGTGCACGAGTGGCTTCGTCGCCGAACGCTGGGTCGAAGACACTCCCGAGGCCTGCTGAAGGCGAGCGTCATCCCTACTAGAGCTTGGCCACCAGACCATCAATGGCCTGCCGGGCCTCCTTGAGCGCGGCGTCGCGGCGCCCTTCGCCCATGGCGAGCCCCTCGGCATAGACCACCGATACGTCGCTGATACCGATCATGCCCAGCATCGCTTTGAGATGAGGCGTCTGGGTGTCGAGTTCGGTGCCGGCATACTCGCCACCGCGAGCGGCCAGGATCACGGCACGCTTGCCTTTCACCAAGCCCACCGGGCCCTGCTCGGTGTAGCGGAAAGTGACACCGGCGCGCATCACCCGGTCGAACCAGGCTTTGAGCTGAGACGGAATGCCGAAGTTGTACATCGGCACGGCCAACACCAGCACATCATGGTCGTTCAGTTCGTCGATCAGTTCATCGGAACGCTGGGCCAATACCTGCTGTTCGGCGGAGCGCTCAGCGGCTGCCACCTGCCAGCTGGAAAGCTCCTCGAGCCCGAGGTGCGGCAGCGATTCGACGGCCAGGTCACGGTGGGTGAGACTCAGCTCGCCTCGCTCGTCGACACGCTGACGAAGATGGCTGGCCAGGGCATTGGATTGCCCGTGCTCGCCGAGAATGGAGGAGGTAACGAGAAGAATACGGTTAGCCATGACGATCTCCCTTTGGAGGTGTTGTGTTAATCGCCATGGTACGTTTATTTTTTTGCACTAAAAGCGCATATTTTCGCGCCAATCATTCGGAAAATACGAAAATATATCAAAACAAAAGGCCCTGCCTATCGGCAGGGCCATGCTCGATAATGAATCGTCGAGCGGGATGAAGCACAAGGCGCACGGAGCACAGTACCGAGCGAAGCGACAAACAGCCGTAGGCTGGCCCCGAAGGGGCGAGAAGCCGCAGGCTGCGAGTCACCCGGAGCCTATGGGGTATAGGTGAGGATTCGACCGGGCTGGCGCTCCAGCACCGCGCAACGCAGTGATTCGCCCGCGCAGACATTCATTAGCTGAAGTTCTGGGCGACGAAGTCCCAGTTCAGCACATTCCACACATTCTCCAGGTACTTAGGACGCGCATTACGGTAGTCGATGTAGTAGGCATGCTCCCACACGTCGATGGTCAGCAGCGGAGTCTGGCCATGGGCAATGGGCGTATCGGCATTGCTGGTGTTGACGATGTCGACACCGCCGTCAGCAGTCTTGATCAGCCAGGTCCAGCCGGAGCCGAAGTTCGCCACGGCATTGGCGTTGAAGGTCTCCTTGAACTTGGCGAAGGAACCGAACTTGGCATTGATCGCTTCGGCCAGGGCACCGGTCGGCTCACCGCCACCATTGGGCGAGAGGCAGTGCCAGTAGAAGGTGTGGTTCCATACCTGGGCCGCCTGGTTGAACAGGCCACCGGAAGAGGACTTGATGATCTCTTCGAGGGACTTGTTGGCGTTGTCGGTGCCATCGACCAGCTCGTTGAGCTTGGTGACATAGGCCTGATGATGCTTGCCGTAGTGGTACTCGAGGGTTTCAGCAGAGATATGCGGCTCGAGAGCGTTCTTTTCGTAGGGTAGTGCCGGCAGTTCGAATGCCATTATTGTGGCTCCTTGCTTTTCACGGTGGGAAGGCGAGGCTTTCCAAGGTCCGTCCGATGGCTCCCGACTTGCCTTGTGAGCGCCCCGCCGCTATTTTTCCAAGGAATCACTAGATTAAATCCAGCCGCCTTTATGTCAAGACATCGCGATGGAAAAAACGCCAGCCACACGACGAATACCGCCGCCAGGCTACTGCATCTGCTGAAGACGCAAGGCCCTTGCTCGTCCGCTCAGTTGGGCGACATGCTCGGCACCAGTGGCGAGAATGCCCGCCAGCAGCTCACCAGGCTGGCTCGCCAAGGGTTGGTGGCGCAACGCCCACGTCCTGTCGGTGTGGGCCGGCCGGTTATCGAATGGCGCTTGAGTGAAGCGGGCCACGCCCGCTTTCCCGATGGCCATGCCGATCTGGCCTCACGGCTGATTCTCAGCGTGCGCGACACCCTCGGCGACGAAGCCCTGGCTAAGCTGGTCGAAGCGCGCCAGGGAGAGACCCTGGCGCTCTATCGAGACGCTCTGGGTGACGCCACGGCGTTGGAAGCCCGTGTCGAACGTCTGGCCGAGATCCGCACGCGAGAGGGCTACATGGCAGAGTGGCGGCGCGAAGAGGACGGCAGCCTGCTGCTGATCGAGAATCACTGTCCGATCTGTCGAGCCGCGCACACCTGCCCCGACCTTTGCCGCTCCGAGCTGACGGTGTTCCGCGCCGTGCTGGGCGAAGACGTCAGCGTCGAGCGCACCGAGCACGTGCTGGGCGGCGCACGGCGCTGCGTCTATCGCATCGAGAGAGTTTAAGGGGCGATGCCCTGGCCGCATCCCCGATAGGTTTGCCCTTCAAAGGTTAGTGTGACCCGGGCCGGGAAGGGCTCGCCGCTCATGTCGTCGAAGCAGGCCCGTGCTTCCAAGCGCAACTCGAAGGGCTGCTGTGCCGCGGCGCTGGCAAGCGCTACCCGGCCGTTGGCGTTGTCCATGCCGGTGATTCGATAGGGCAGCGTCATTTCCCGCGTGCCGTAGTCGAGCACCAGCTTCAGCTCTGGCGCATCGTGGGCCAGATTGACGTTCCAGCCCGGTTCGTTGCCGCGCCCGTGGAACATCACACCGGGGCGCTGTTCGCGCGTCAGCGCCGTGCGCGCCATGTCGGCACGGCAGTCCAGCTTGCCGTTGGCGCTCTCCACCACCGCCTCCCCACCCTTGTTCCAGAAGCTCAGGTCACCCTGCTGATAACGCGCGCCGCTGGCTACCACCGCCGGCGTCAGGCGATAGGCGCCATGTGCGGACCACAGCCGCAGCTCGCGCTCGCCGAAGGCCGTCACCAGGTCCTGCTGCGGCGTGCAGCGCCAGGCCTCGAAGCGCTCGGCGCCGCCCGGGAACAGCGAGGAGGGCAATAGCGGCGCCGTGCTGGCGACCTGGTCGGTGGGCCGCGGTCCATCGCCAGAAGGCGCGGCACAGCCGCCCAGCAGCAGCGAGCCGGCAAGGAAAAGAGCCGGGCGGAAAGAGGTAAGGACGCGAAGCGACATGACAGTTCCTTGCAGAGTTCGAACGGCCACAGCATAACAGGCATCGGTGCCCTGCGGCCCGGCGCCTCTTTCACGCACCGCGAACGCAGCTTGCCTGCCCGGGGTCAGCCATGGCGGCGGCGCAGTTCGCGTGCCGCCTCGACCATGTTGGCCAGGGCCGGCTCCACTTCCTCCCAGGCGCGAGTCTTGAGGCCACAATCCGGATTGACCCACAGCCGCTCGACGGGAATACGCTCGGCCGCCTTCTCCATCAATTGCACCATCCAGGCCACCTCGGGAACGTTGGGCGAGTGAATGTCATAGACACCGGGCCCGATCTCGTTGGGATAGGCGAAGTCCTGGAAAGCGTCGAGCAGCTCCATGTTGGAGCGTGAGGTCTCGATGGTGATGACGTCGGCATCCAGCGCGGCGATGGCGGCGATGATATCGTTGAACTCCGAATAGCACATATGAGTGTGGATCTGCGTCGCATCCCGCGCGACCGAGGCGGTCAGGCGGAAACACTCCACTGCCCAGTCGAGATAGGCCTGCCACTCACCCTGGCGCAACGGCAACCCTTCACGCAGCGCCGGTTCGTCGATCTGGATCGCCGGGATACCGGCGGCCTCGAGATCGGCCACCTCGTCGCGCAGCGCCAGGGCGATCTGCCGGCAGGTCACCTCGCGGGGCTGGTCGTCGCGCACGAAGGACCATTGCAGCATGGTGACAGGCCCCGTGAGCATGCCCTTCACCGGCCGCTGGGTGAGCGACTGGGCGTAGCGGCTCCAGGCCACCGTCATCGGTGCCGGGCGGCTCACGTCGCCGACGATGACCGGCGGCTTGACGCAGCGCGAGCCGTAGCTTTGCACCCAGCCGTTACGGGTGAAGACGTAGCCATCGAGCTGCTCGCCGAAGTACTCGACCATGTCGTTGCGCTCGGCCTCACCGTGCACCAGCATGTCGATGTCCAGCGCTTCCTGGCGCCGTACGGCGTCGGAGATTTCGTCGCGCATCTGGCTTTCATAGGCCTCCTGCCCCAGTTCGCCAGCCTTGTGGGCGCGGCGGGCGGCGCGGATCTCCGCGGTTTGGGGGAACGAGCCGATAGTCGTGGTGGGGAACAGCGGCAGGTCGAGCACGCGACGCTGAGCCCGGGCCCTGACCAGGTAGGGGTTGTCACGTGAAAGCTCGGCGTCGCCGACCCGGACCAGCCGCTCGGCCACCTCGGGCCGATGCAGCCGCGGCGAGGCGCGTCGGGCATCCAGCGCCGTCGTGGCGGCTGCAACCCGGGCACGATCCTCCGCACTGGCGCGATTGCCCAGCAGCCGCGCCAAGGTCACGGTCTCGTCGAGCTTTTGGCGGGCGAAAGCCAGCCAGCTCTTGAGCTCCTCGTCGAGCCCATCCTCGTTTTCCAGGTCCACCGGCACGTGCAGCAGTGAGCAGGAGGGTGCCAGCCACAGCCGCTCGCCCAGGCGCATGCGGGCATTGGCCAGGCGCTCATGCAGCGCACCCAGGTCGGCACGCCAGACGTTGCGCCCATCGATGGCACCCACCGACAGCACCTTGTAGCCGGGCAGGTTGTCGAGCACCGTGGTCAACTGCTCGGGGGCGCGTACCGCGTCGACGTGCAGGCCTTCCACCGGCAGATTCACGGCCAACTGCAGGTTGTCTTTGAGCCCGCCGAAATAAGTCGCCACCAGCAGCTTGACCGGAGAGGAGCGCAGGACGTTGTAGGCCGCCTCGAAGGCCTGCCGCCAAGCCAGCGGCAGATCCTGCACCAGTGCCGGCTCATCGAGCTGGACCCACTCCACGCCCTGCTCGGCCAGGCGTGCCAGGATCTCGCCATAGACCGGCAGCAGCGACTCGAGCAGGCTCAGACGATCGAAGCCCTCCTCGCGTGCCTTGCCCAGCCACAGCCAGGTCAGCGGTCCGGTGAGCGCCACCTTGACCGGATGCCCCGCCGCACGCGCCTCGGCCACCTCGTCGAACAGCCGCGTACTGGCGAGCTTGAATGCCTGGCCCTCGTGCAGCTCAGGGACCAGATAGTGATAGTTGGTATCGAAGTACTTGGTCATCTCGCAGGCGGCCGCCGACGTTCCACTGGGTGCCCGTCCGCGCGCCATGCGAAATTGCGTGTCCAGGTCGACTTCGCCGCGGGCAAGTTCATCCTGGGCGGCGAAACGTGCCGGCACGGCACCCACCAGCGTGGTGACGTTGAGCACCTGGTCATAGAAGGCGAAGTCGCCCACGGTAATCAGATCGAGGCCGGCGTCTCGCTGCGCCTGCCAGTGCCGCGCCCGCAGCTCGCGGCCGGTGGCTTCCAGGGCGTCGCGCCCGATCTCACTGCGCCAGTAGGCCTCGACGGCTCGCTTGAGTTCACGCTGGGCGCCGATTCGCGGATAGCCAAGCACATGAGCTAATGTCATGATAAATCCCTCTACGCATGAAAGATGCGGTAGAGTCTCGCCGGCACGATCACGTGAATCAAACTAAATATATTAACCTAGAACTTGAGTTAAACTCATGATCGAATTCCGCCACCTGCGCACTCTGGTTGCCCTGCGTGATGCCGGCTCGCTGGTCGAGGCTGCCGAGCGGGTCCACTTGACCCAATCTGCCCTGTCTCATCAGATTAAGGATCTGGAAGAACGCCTGGGAACGGCGCTGTTCGTGCGCAAGACGCGGCCGGTGGAGTTCACCCGTGCCGGCCAGCGCCTGCTGTCGCTGGCCGAGCAGGTGCTGCCGCTGGTACGCATGGCCGAGCGCGATGTGGCCCGATTGATCGGCCATGAGCCGGGACGTTTGCACATGGCCATCGAGTGCCACAGCTGCTTCCAGTGGCTGATGCCAACCATCGATAACTTCCGCGACCACTGGCCGGAGGTGGAAATCGACATTCCCGGCGGCCATCACTTCGATCCGCTGCCGGCACTGGCCCGCGAGCAGCTCGACCTGGTGATCACCGCCGACCCCCAGCCGTTGCCCAGCGTGCATTACGAGCCATTGTTCCGCTACCAGGGGCTGCTGGCCGTCGCCCGCCAGCATCGCCTTGCCGATCGCGCCTACATCGAACCCGGGGACTTGGCCGAGGAGACCCTGATCACTTACCCCGTGGAGCATGCCCGACTGGACGTGTTCACCCAGTTCCTCGACCCCGCCGGCGTGCGCCCGCGCGAGGTACGCACCGCCGAACTCACGATCATGATGATGCAACTGGTGGCCAGCGGTCGGGGCGTCTGCGCACTACCCAACTGGGCGTTGACGGAGTATCTGGAACGCGACTACGTGAAGGCGGTGGGGCTCGGCGAGGCAGGCATGTGGAGCACCCTGTATGCGGCGATTCGCGACGAGAGCCGCGAACAGGCGTGGATGGAGGATTTCCTGCGCACGGCCCGCGAGACCTCCTTCGCGGTGCTGGAAGGCATCAAACCGGCTTGATCGGCAGCTTGTTCCTGCCGCCCATCCCCCTCGGCAACAACAGCGAGAAGCGCGCACCGCCCAGCTCCTGGCTGTCGTCGACCACCACGCTACCCCCATGCCAGGCCATGATCTTCTGCACGATGGAAAGGCCCAGCCCGTAACCACCGCTACGCCGGGTTCGGCTGTCATCGAGTCGGGCAAAGGGCTTGAAGATTGCCTGGCGCTCACCAGCGGGAACGCCGGGACCGTCGTCTTCGATATCCAGGCGCACCAGGCGCGACTCCAGCGAGAGCCGTACCAGCACGCGAGACTGCGCATGCCGACAGGCGTTGGCCACCAGGTTCTGCAGCGCCCGTTGGAGGTAGCGCGGGTCGGCCTCCACCTCCACCTCGGAGCCCGGCGCCAGAGCAAGGCGCAGATGGGCATGCAACGGCGCCAGGGTCTCGATGACCCGTTCGGCGAGGGCCCGACAGTCGATTCGGGTGCGCTCCAGCTCGGCACCGTTGACCATGCCGCTGTCGAGCCGCGCGTAGGTGAGGATCTCGTCGATGAGCTGGTCGAGCTCCTCGATGTCGCTGTCGATACCATGGAGTTGACGGTGAATGGCCGGATCGTCGGTCATGTCCTCGACCATTTGCATGGCGAAGCGGATACGCGCCACCGGTGTGCGCAACTCGTGGGATACCGCCCGGATCATCTCCTGCTGTGAGCGCAGCAGGGACTGTACCTGGGCCGCCATGGCATTGAAGGCCATCCCCACGCGGCCGATGAAGCCGCCACCGTCGACCTTGACCCGCGTATCGAGGCGGCCACTGGCGATACGCCCCGCGGCCAGCTCGAGCCGGGCTAGGCGCGCCTCGACGCCGCGCACGATCAGGTAGATGATCGCGGCGAGAACGCCGAGCATGATCACCAGCACCAGCAGCAACAGCGAGATGGGAGTGGGCTCCAGCGCCGAGACCGGGCCAATCGACAACCATTGACGCGAGCCGTCGGCGGCAGGCACGGCCAGGTGGACCGTCAGCGCCCAATGGCCCGGCAGCAGGCGAATCACCAGCTCGCCGTCGCGCAGGCGGGTGAGCTGGTGGCTGTCGAGGCCTTCGGGGGCCAGATCGCGGAGCTGAACCGGCAACGCATCGCTGGTCACCCCCGCGAGGCGTCGCTGACGCGCCTCGCCGTCGACCTCTGCCAGCCAATCGCCGAGCATCTGTGCCAGGCCACGCAGCTGGCGCTCATTGAGCCCCGAAAGCCGCGCCTCCAGGATGCGCTCTTCCCGCGGCAGGCGCCGATAGAGCCGCCAGCCCTCCTCGTCGTGAACCTTGACCAGCACGCGGCCACGCTCCAGCCGCCGACGCTCGAACCAGCCGAGGTCGGTGCTCTCCGGCTCACGCAGGGAAAGGCGCATGTCGAGCATGTCGGATTGCTGGGTCAGCCAGTTGCCGCGCTCGTGGGCGGGCAAAGCCGCCACCCGCCAGGTCAGCAGTTGCAGCGGCGCTTCGGCAAGCTGTTCACGATACTGCTCGACTCGCACCCGATCGACCAAGGCCAGGCCCATCAGGGCCAGGCCGAAGGTCAACAGCAGCGCCAGCGCCAAGGCCAGATAGACACGCAGGAAGGAGCCATCGGCCAGGAACCGCTGCATCGATCAGGCATCCTTGACGAACAGGTAGCCCTTGCTGCGTACCGTCTTGATCCGGTGCGGATGGTTGGGATCGTCGCCGATCTTGGGCCGTATTCGCGATACCCGGACGTCGATGGAGCGATCCTGGCCGTCGTACTTGATGCCGCGCAGGTCGCTGAAGATCTCCTCGCGGGTGAGCACGCGCCCAGCATTGCTAGCCAGTAGCCACAACAGGTCGAACTCGGCGCTGGTGAGGTCGATGCGCTCGCCGTGCAGCCATGCCTCGCGGGTGGCGCTATCGATCTCGAGGTTGCCGAAGGTGAGCCGGGCATCACCGGACTGCTCGGCATTCTCCGCGCGGCGCAGCAAGGCGCGCATGCGCGCCAGCAGTACCCTGGGCTGGACCGGCTTGGGCACATAGTCGTCGGCGCCCATCTCCAGCCCCAATACTTGGTCCATGTCGTCGGTGCGGGCGGTCAACATCAGGATCGGCCCGGAATAGTCGGGCCGGGCCCGGCGGCAGATCGACAGTCCGTCCTCACCGGGCAGCATCAGATCGAGGATCACCAGATCGGGCTGTAGTGCCAGAATCTGCTCCACGCCTCGCGAGCCCTCGGCCTCCACCGTTACCTTGAAGCCATTCGACTCCAGATAGTCTCGGGTGAGCTCGGCCAGGCGCACGTCATCCTCGATAATCAGCACGTGTTCCATGTCGCTGGTTTCCAGGTTGTCATCCATCCTACTCATCCCCGTGCTGGGCTTCGTTGTCATCGGGACACCCTGTCCCGCCAATTACTGAATCAAGGATACCCGAAATAGGGTTTTTCGCATGCCTTTCATGACAATTCGCGTCCTTGCAGCTTGCCAGCGAAGCATAGCCCGGACTGGGGCAACAACCCAAAGGATGCCCCCAGCCGAGTCACAGCTCACTCACAGGATATCCACTTGAAGGCGACGAAAAAGCACACTATCTTGTGCTCTCAAAGGAGAACGACACAAGATGATGTGCATTTAGCAAGCCTTGCCTCGGCTGTCAATGCCCTTCATCGCCCTGACTCATCCCCACGCAGAAGGGATTATCGGCCCCATGGAACTCCAGACCCCAGATTCGACCGACATGTCGCTCACGGCTCCGCAGGCCCTGCGCGTGATCAAGCGCAATGGCGACGTGGTGCCTTTCGATGCCGGCAAAATCGCCGTGGCCATGCGCAAGGCCTTCATCGCCGTGGAAGGCGACAACGTCAGCGCCTCTTCGCGGGTACGCGACTTCGTGGAGCAAGCCAGCCAAGGCATCGCCCATGCCTTCCTGCGCCGCATGCCCGACGGCGGCACTGTGCACATCGAAGACATCCAGGACCAGGTGGAACTGGCACTGATGCGTGCCGGCGAGCAGAAGGTCGCCCGCGCCTATGTGCTCTACCGCGAGGAGCATGCCCGCGCCCGCGCCGCAGCCGGCGCCGACATCGAGAAGCCACATCCCACGCTCAATGTCACCCTGGCCGACGGCAGCCGCCGTCCGCTGGATCTCGGCCGTATCGAGACGCTGGTGTTCGATGCCTGCGCGGAGCTCGAGAACGTCGACCCCAATCGCATCGTCGAGGAGTCGCTGAAGAACCTCTACGATGGCGTCTCGGTGGATGGCGTGTCCCAGGCGCTGATGATGACCGCGCGCACGCTGGTGGAGAAGGAACCCAACTACACCTACGTCACCGCACGACTGCTGCAGGACAGCCTGCGTCGCGAGGCGCTGTCGTTCCTCGGCATTGCCGAGGAGGCCACCTTCGGCGAGATGGCCGAACTCTACAAGCCGGCGTTCCTGGCCTACGTGGCCCGCGGCATCGAGTTCGAGCAGCTCGATCCGAAGCTTGCCGAGTTCGACCTCGAGCGCCTCGGCGAGGCACTGGACCATACCCGCGACAACGCCTTTACCTACCTGGGCCTGCAGACGCTCTACGACCGTTACTTCATTCACAAGGATGACGTGCGCTACGAGCTGCCCCAGGTGATGTTCATGCGCGTGGCCATGGGCCTGGCACTGAACGAGAAAGATCGCGAGGCGCGTGCCATCGAGTTCTACGAGCTGCTCTCCAGCTTCGACTACATGGCCTCCACGCCGACGCTGTTCAACTCGGGCACCATGCGCAGCCAGCTCTCCAGCTGCTACCTCACCACCGTACCCGACGACCTGGACGCTATCTACAGCGCGATCCGCGACAACGCCCTGCTCTCCAAGTGGGCCGGCGGCCTGGGCAACGACTGGACGCCTGTACGCGCGCTGGGCTCCTACATCAAGGGTACCAACGGCAAGAGCCAGGGCGTGGTGCCGTTCCTCAAGGTGGTCAACGACACCGCAGTGGCGGTCAACCAGGGCGGCAAGCGCAAGGGCGCGGTGTGTGCCTATCTCGAAACCTGGCACCTGGATATCGAAGAGTTCCTCGAGCTGCGCAAGAACACCGGCGACGACCGCCGCCGCACCCACGACATGAACACCGCCAACTGGGTGCCCGACCTGTTCATGAAGCGGGTGTTCGACGACAAGGAATGGACGCTGTTCTCGCCCTCCACTTGCCCCGACCTGCACGACCTCTACGGCGCCGCCTTCGAGAAGCGCTACGAGGAGTACGAGGCGATGACCCGCTCGGGCCAGCTCAAGCTGTTCAAGCGTGTACGTGCCAAGGACCTGTGGCGCAAGATGCTCTCGATGCTGTTCGAGACCGGCCACCCGTGGGTCACCTTCAAGGATCCGTGCAACCTGAGAAGTCCGCAACAGCACGCGGGCGTGGTGCACTCTTCCAACCTGTGCACCGAGATCACCCTCAACACCAGCGCCGACGAGATCGCGGTGTGCAACCTGGGCTCGGTCAACCTGGCCCGTCACGTGGTCGACGGCAAGCTCGACGACGCCAAGCTGCGTCGTACCGTGCGCACCGCGGTGCGCATGCTCGACAACGTCATCGACATCAACTACTACGCGGTCCCCCAGGCCAGGAACTCTAACTTCAAGCACCGCCCGGTAGGGCTCGGCATCATGGGCTTCCAGGATGCCCTTTACGCCCAGGACATCGCCTACGCCAGCGAGCAGGCAGTGGAGTTCGCCGACCGCTCCATGGAGCTGGTCAGCTATCACGCCATCGAGGCGTCCAGCGATCTCGCCGCCGAGCGCGGCCGCTACGAGAGCTTCGAGGGCTCGCTGTGGAGCCAGGGCGTGCTACCCATCGACTCCATCGAGAAGCTGAAGCAGGAGCGTGGCGAGAAGTACATCGAGATCGACACCTCGTTCACCCAGGACTGGGATCGCATTCGCAAGAAGATCGCCGAGCAGGGCATGCGTAACTCCAACGTGATGGCCATCGCCCCCACCGCGACGATCTCCAATATCTGCGGCGTGTCGCAATCGATCGAGCCCACGTACCAGAACCTCTACGTGAAATCGAACCTCTCCGGCGAGTTCACCGTGGTCAACGCCTACTTGGTGCATGACCTCAAGGCGCGCGGCCTGTGGGACGAGGTGATGATCAACGACCTCAAGTACTACGACGGCTCGGCCCAGCCCATCGAGCGCATTCCGGGCGACCTCAAGGCCAAGTACGCCACTGCCTTCGAGGTGGAGCCGAAATGGCTGGTGGAGGCCGCCGCGCGGCGCCAGAAGTGGATCGACCAGGCACAGTCGCTGAACCTCTACATCAAGGGCGTCTCGGGCAAGAAGCTCGACGTGACCTACCGCATGGCGTGGTTCCGCGGGCTCAAGACCACCTACTACCTGCGTGCCCTGGGCGCCACCTCGGTGGAGAAATCCACCGTCGATCGCGGCACGCTCAACGCGGTGAGCAACCAGGCGCCTTCGGCCGCTCCGGCACCGGCTCCCTCCGCCGCACCCGCCCGCGAGCCGCGCGGCGTGGAGGACTTCCTGACCGGCAAGGCGGGCAGCGGATCGCGAGCGCCGAGTGCTGCGGAGATAGATGATCTGGGCTGCGAGGCCTGCCAGTAACGACCAAGAGCGAAGAAGGAAGACGGCGCTGCGCGCCGATGAAGAGGAAAGCGCATGCGGTACTCCCCTCTTCCGCCCGAAGGGCGCTTCCTTCTCATGTCTTCCATCTATTCCGAGGAACGAGGACAACATGCTGAACTGGGATGAGTTCCACGAGGACGAAGCCACCGTCGCCGAGCAGCCGGCCAAGGCCGCGCCGGCACCTGCCGCCAAGCCGCAGCCCGCGGCCGTGGAGGAAAGCCGCGGCAGCTACCAGGCCGCCGACAGAGACCGCTTGGCGCGGGCGCGCAAGTCGCTCGAAGAGCTCGACGTGGCGGCCGGCCTCGAGGAGCTGGAGATGGGGGCGGCGCGCATCGAGGTCAGCGACAAGCAGATGATCAACGCCCGCGCCGACCTCAACCAGCTGGTGCCCTTCAAGTACGAGTGGGCGTGGCAGAAGTACCTGGACGGCAGTGCCAACCACTGGATGCCCCAGGAAGTGAACATGAACGCCGATATCGCCCTGTGGAAGAGCCAGGACGGCCTGACCGAGGACGAACGGCGCATCGTGATGCGCAGCCTAGGTTACTTCTCCACCGCCGACTCGCTGGTGGCCAACAACCTGGTGCTGGCGCTGTATCGCCTGATCACCAACCCCGAGTGCCGCCAGTACCTGCTGCGCCAGGCCTTCGAGGAGGCGATCCACACCCACGCCTACCAGTACTGCGTGGAGTCGCTGGGCATGGATGAAGGCGAAGTCTTCAACATGTACCGCGAGGTACCGTCGGTGGCCGCCAAGTCGGCCTGGAGCCTCAAGCACACCCAGTCGCTGGCGCGCCCCGACTTCAACACCGGCACGCCGGAGAGCGACCAGGAGCTGCTGCGCAACCTGATCGCCTTCTACTGCGTCACCGAGGGCATCTTCTTCTACTGCGGCTTTAGCCAGATCCTCTCCATGGGCCGGCGCAACAAGATGACCGGCGTCGCCGAACAGTTCCAGTACATCCTGCGCGACGAGTCGATGCACCTGAACTTCGGCGTCGACATGATCAACCAGATCAAGATCGAGAACCCGCACCTGTGGACGCCCGAGTTCCAGGACGAGGTGACCCAGATGATCCTCGAGGGCACCGAGCTCGAGATCGCCTACGCCCGCGACTCCATGCCCCGCGGCGTGCTGGGAATGAACGCGGCGATCATGGAGGAGTACCTGCACTTCATCTGCAACCGCCGCCTGGCCCAGATCGGGCTCAAGGAGCAGTTCCCCGGTGCGCAGAACCCTTTCCCGTGGATGAGCGAGATCATCGATCTGCGCAAGGAGAAGAACTTCTTCGAGACCCGCGTCACCGAGTACCAGGTCGGCGGCGCGTTGAGCTGGGATTGATTCCCTCTCACTCTTTAGCCCCACTCAACGTGAGTGGGGCGCTTTACCAAGCTGGATAAAGGAGTCGAAGGCCTTCATGTAGTTCCCCCGGTAGCCAACCCAGAGGTGCGTCATGTCCAGAAAAAGCGTTCCCGTAAAGACACATCGCCGCTCATCCCCTTCCCGGCCTGCCAAAGCCTCGCCAAAGCCCGGCCCCAAGACGGTCCTCGTCAGGCCTCACCGGCGCTCGCCACCCAAACAAGCCATGCACGAGTAAGCGCCTGCCCAGCCGGCAAACCTAACGGCACCTTCTGCAAAGCGAGGTAAACGTCATGGGAAGTTTCTACGCCAACGTCGATGCCCAACGCAGTGGAACGCATCTTCCCCGCGACTCACAGGACTGGCAACACGCCCTGGATCAGGCCCTGGCTGCCCACGGCGGCCCCAACGCCCTGGCCCTCTACCCTCATGTGGCCTTCGCCTTCCCCTCGTCATCGCCCAACCCCTATACCCGCGAGTATCCGCTGCTCGACTATCGCGAACTCAAGGAGTGGGCCAACTCGCGGGGGTGGCGGGTTCGCCCGGCTCCCGAGCGCGCCCCGGATGGTGAGAAATACAGCCCGCCGGTACGCTTCACGCGTGTTGCGAGCCGTTACCATTGAGGAATAACGGGTCCATGAGCCAGGCTCATCAGTCCATCCTGCGCATCGCCGCAGCTCTGATCCTCGATGCCAAAGGCCGCCTGCTGCTGGTGCGCAAACGCGGTACCGAACGCTTCATGCAGGCCGGCGGCAAGCTCGAGTCCGGCGAGCCGGCCGAAGCGGCACTGCGCAGAGAAGTGCACGAGGAACTCGGCCAGACACCTACCGCATTGCGCTACCTGGGTGAATTCACCGCGCCTGCCGCCAACGAGCCGGAGAGCCTGGTTCATGCCCATCTCTTCCTGACCGAGCTGCCGTCACCCGTGGCGGCAGCCGCTGAAATCGCCGAGCTGCGTTGGGTCACGCCTGAAGAGGCTGACCACCTGCCTCTCGCAGCGCTGACTCGCGACCAGGTGTTGCCGCTAGCTATGCGCCTGCTCCACAACGAGGTGCCCATGTCGTTGTCGTGATCGCTGTCGCCTCCTACGCTCACCAGAGTCCCGCTCACCAGAGTCCCGCTCACCAGAACCCACTGCGCGTGAGCGTGTCGCTGCACTGGTAAGCGCCTGGCTAGCCGGACTGCGCTGACACCGCCATGCCCTTTCGCCCATCATTGAGCACCATGGGATTCATGAAGTCGACCTCCTCAAACCTACGCGATGCCCTCAGGCACTTTTCCACGGCAGGTCTGCTGCTCGGCACGTTGCTGTTCGCCTTCTCGCTCACCCCCAGCCTGTTGCCGCGCCCCACTTATGCCCAAGGCATCGTCTCGGGGCTCTCCTTCTCGGCGGGTTACGCACTGGGTTTCATCGCTCACTGGCTGTGGGACTACCTGCAACTGCCCCGCCCCGGTCGACGCACGGAGCGGACCATCAAGCTCACGGCGGCGGGTATCTGCACTCTCATCGCGGCGATCTTTCTGTGGCGCGCCTCAGCGTGGCAAAACAGCTTGCGTGCTCTGATGGACATGGAAGAGGCAAGCGGCATACGCCCGCTCAGCATCGCCCTTATCGCCCTGGCAGTATTCGCCCTGCTGCTGTTGCTGGTACGGCTGTTCCGGCTGACGTTTCGCTTTCTCGCCCGCAGGCTGCGCCGCTTCGTGCCGCACCGGGTTTCCAACCTGCTGGGCGTGATTGCCGCGGCCACCCTGTTCTGGTCGGTCATTGATGGCGTCATCTTCACCCTCGCCCTGCGTGCTGCCGATAACTCCTTCCAGCAGATCGACGAGCTGATCCTGGATGAAATTTCACCGCCGGTCGACCCGATGAAGACCGGCAGCGAGCATTCACTGATCAGTTGGGAAGCGCTGGGGGGCGCGGCCGTCGCTTCGTTACCCAAGGACCTTCGGCCGAGAGTATCGGTGCCTTTCTCGGCGAAGAGGCCATGGAGCCGCTCCGCGTCTACGTCGGGCTAAACGCCGCCGAGACCCCGGCCGAGCGTGCCCGGCTGGCACTGGAAGAGCTCAAGCGGGTCGGCGCCTTCGAGCGCTCCGTGCTGCTGCTGGCCACCCCCACCGGCAGAGGCTGGGTCGATCCGGCGGCGCAGAACACGGTGGAATACCTGCATCGCGGCGATATTGCCACGGCGACCATGCAGTACTCCTACCTGCCCAGCCATCTCGCGCTGATCGTCGAGGGGGAGTACGGCGCCGAGAACGCGCGCGCCCTGTTCGCCACCGTTTATGAGTACTGGTCCGAGCTGCCCGAGGAGGCACGCCCGCGACTCTACCTGCATGGCCTCAGCCTGGGTTCGCTCAACTCCGACCTGTCGTTCGACTTCTACGACATCATCGACGCCCCCTTCCATGGCGCGCTGTGGAGCGGCCCGCCGTTCCGCAGTGAAACCTGGCGCACCGTGACGCGTGAGCGCGATCCCGGCTCACCGGCCTGGCTACCCACCTTTCGTGGCGGCGCGGTGGTGAGATTCATGAACCAGTACCGGGGGCTCGATGCGCCCGAGAGCGCATGGGGCGACTTCCGCATTTCCTATCTGCAATACGGTAGCGATCCGATTACGTTCTTCGACCCGCGCATTCTTTATCGGGAGCCCGACTGGATGCGTGAGCCCCGCGCTCCCGATGTCTCACCCGACCTGCGCTGGTATCCGGTGGTGACCATGCTGCAGTTGCTCGGCGACCTGGCCGTGGGTAGGGCGCCACCCGGCTACGGTCATACCATCGCCGCCGAGCATTATCTCGACGCCTGGATGGCGCTGACGGAGCCGGAGGGCTGGAGCGAGGCCGAGTTCGAACGACTGCGGCAGCGCTTCCGTCAGGCGCGCTGATGCCCAGCACCGACGCCTATCGCTGCGTGCCCTCGCGCTGCATTCGCCGCCAGTGCCCGTAGCGATAGGCGAACGGCGTGGCGGTGACGCCATGGACAATCATCGAGGCCAGCACGATCAGGGTGCCGGCCGTCCAGGCCAGGTCGTAGCCGGTGCGGCTCGACACCAGCGTGGCGTAATAGAGCGCCGACACGCCGATGGGGCCAAACCAGCCCATGATCAGCGTAATGGGCCAATCCCGCAGCGTTGGCAGCCAGGGCCGCAACAGCAGGATGGCCGGCAGGCGACGCAACGCTAGCACCAGCAGCGCCAACACCAGCCCTTCCGCACCCAGCGCCCACCACTCGGCCCAAGGGGCGATCAGGCCGAACAGCACGAAGATCGGCATCGTCAGCAGTATGTTGACCGCCTCCTGCACGTTGTCTTCCTCGCTGCGATCCTTGCCGCCGACCTCCTGGTCGAATGCCAGCCCAGCGGCGAAGACCCCCAGAATACTGTTGGTGCCGAGCAGTTCTCCCACTCCAAGCACCAGAATCGTGAGTGCCAGGGTGATGGAGAGGAACGAGGGTTGATCGAGAAAGCCGCGCGCCTCCGACCACTGCAGGGCCCGGCCTGTCGACCAGCCGAGCACGATCCCAATGAGGACTCCCCCGCCGACTTCCCATAGCCACACTCTGCCGAGCCAGTCGAGCCAGGCATCGCCGGCAGGCAGGCTCATCAGCAGGATTGGCAGTAATACCAGCGGGTAAGCCAGGCCATCGTTGGCCCCCGATTCACTGGAAAGCAGATGACGATAGCCTTCGGGCAGGTTCTCCTTGGCCACTCCGCCGGTGACGATGGAGGAAGCCACCACCGGGTCGGTTGCACAGATGGTACCGCCGACCAGCAGGGCCATGAGCAAGGGCAAACCCAGCATCCAGTGAGTCAGCAGTGAACTGATCAGGAACATCGCCGGCATGGCGATCCCCAACAGCACCAGTAGCGACCGCCAGTGAACGAAGGGGTAGCTGGGTGGCAAGCGCAGCGCAATGCCCATCAGGCTGATGCCCAGGGTCAGCCGCGCCGTCTCCTCCAGCAAGCGCTTGCCAGCACCCCAGGCCATCGGGTCGAGGGCATCCAGGCCATGCGGCCCCAGTGCTACGCCGAAGGCAAAGGCAAACAGGGGAGCGGAGAGCCAGGACCGATCCAATGGGCTCGACAGCAAGCCCACGACCAGCACCAGGCCGCCCACGACCGCCAGGGCAACGTCCAGCTGCTCCATGCCGACTCCTTACGCTCCTTGCCAACCCTCTCTCTAAGCTAGGCAACCCAACGCTAGGCGTAAACCAAGCGGTACCCTGTGGGCGGGATTGCGCGCTCAAGCGCCACTGGCTAGAGTGACGGCGTATCAGAACGGATGAGGAGTCGAGCAATGGCAGACGGCACGCCCCGCCGCAGCGTCATCAAGCGTATCTACGTTCCTACCCACGTGCGCAAGCTCCCCGACGGGGAACGCGTGACCGTTCCTGGCCATTACCGCAAGCCCACTACGTCCTGATTGGGGTTCGTCGAACCCGGCACAGAGGGGCTCGGCCATCGTCGCAGACATTGCTGCAGGTGCCGTGTACCTTGCCAACTATCTCCAGGTGCCGATGGAAAAGCCATTCCGCTCCATGAGCCCGCCATTCTCGGCACTGAATAGGCTCACGGCACTCGTGGGGATCAGCTGAGCCACTGAGTTCAGGACATCGACATCGTGCTGGATGATTGAGCCGCCACCCCTCGGGTCGAACTCGGAAGCATCGGCTTCGGCAATGCCGTGAGACCACTCTCCCGAGTGGTGATCCACAACGACAGGGGCATGCAGCAGGGCCCCTATAACCGAGCCGCTGCCACCACCGGTATAGGTAAATTCCTGACCAAGCACTATGATCAGGCCTTCGAAATTATCATTGCCATTCCATCGGAAGCTGCCGTTGACAATGAGCAGGCCGCCTGCGACCCCAACATCTTTTGGCATGGTAAAATCGCCATCGATATAAGTCATCCTGGGAGCTTCAGCAGACCCCAGCCGATCACTTACATCAGGGTGGCTCTTTATCATATTCACGAGCATTCTCAGTTTTTCAGGCTCGGAAAAGACATCGAAAATCTGCTCCGTTACAATATTCCCATCCTCATCGGCCGCGTAGTTCCCCACCCCACCACTCGGAATACTGGCCATCACAGCGTCGACATCTCTCTCATCAGGCACGGCTATTGCAGCTCCGGCATTTCCCTCACCTCGCCGAGAAATACCAAGATATTCCGAGTCTCCAGGACGAAAATTGAAAAAGCGGCTGGCAACGGTCAGAGGCGATAGATGGGAGAGCGCAGGAAAGTAATCTGGAACCAACTCGACGTAGACAGGCAGCGATGTAGCAATGGCGTCTTTCGTTCCTTCTGCATACGCTTCACCCAAGGCATAAATATAATATTCGCCAGGAAGATCAAGCGCATCACCCAGGACATAAAGGTAGCGTCCACCCGTATGAAAACTGGAAAACGTCTCCTCTTCCCACGCCGCCTCCGAGAAATCCACACAGTGAGCATGCTTCCCATTCGTTAGGTCACTACCGGCGTCACAACCAATCCATGTCCAATCGGTGAGCTTGACGCCAGCATCACGAAGATTCTTCTGTGCCTGCGCAGCAGTTCGCTCTGCTGCCATTTGTGCTTTGACGGCAGCGCGATAATTACCTGCGAGTCTCTCGTCGACTTGTGACGACTGCATAGCAGAAATGCCAAGCATAAGGGACATTGCCAGCATGGAAAGAACCACCACCAGTGCGGTACCACGCTGTCTGTTCATGCTATCCATGTCCTCGAACGTTGTCACTTGACGGCCTGATTGCGATTCACGGCGCGGAACTCAAACTCATCCATCAAGCTACCGTCCCGGTTTGCCATCAGCCAGAACCGGATCACCCAGACACCATCAATGACTTCCTCGGCGCTGAACCCTCCTTCCATGAAAGAGGTGACCAAGGGCTCGAAACTCATGCCACCGGTGCCGCTTAAGCACCTTTGTCCCATATCCAGCGACCAACCTTCCTTGGCGCTGACCATGCGACTGCTCAGGCGATAAATGCGCTCCACCTGAGCCCTAGCGCTACAGGCGCTGGTATCGCCATTGTTGGGAAACTCTACTTTCAACTCCCCCTTGCCCGAGTTGAAGGCAATAGTGTCTGAACGTCTTATGTCTCGTACCAGCGTCTCTGTCGCAAAGGTCAGCGCTGCCTGCTTGTTGCTCATCAGTTCGATCTGGCGAAATGTCTGAAAGCTCATGAGAAGCAGCTGTCCAGCGCCGAGAAGGATGATCAGGCCAACCGCCAGCGCTACCATCAGCTCGACCAGAGTGAAGCCCGACTGTCTCGGCGCAGGTCCTTGCCAGTCCCATAACGGCATCACCTGGGCGCTCCTATAGCTCTGGCAGCCGAAACTGGTAAATAAATGGAGCCCCTTGCTCACCGGTGGAGTAGCGCTCCTCCCGCCAACGAAGGGTGACGGTGTAATCGCACTCCATACCGCTAATACCACTCCCGGCATCGTTGAGCACGCTACCGAACCAGTTGCCTAGCCAGCCACTCTCGATCGCACTCGCTGACGGACACGCTTTATTGGCATCTCTCGAAAGCTCTGACCACGCACGCTCCTGCGCATCGATCGCCGCCAGGCTGACCACTGCCCGCTGATACCCCATATGAGCGCTCTGCAGCGCCCTGAGCTGCATGGCCGCCACGCCAAGCAGGCCGATGGAGAGCACCAGTATGGCGACTAGCGCTTCCAGCAAGGTGAACCCTGATTGCGCATCACACCTTGTCATCAACCCCTCGATCAGCGGGGAACAGGAATTTCGCATGGCTTGCCTTACCAGCAGCCTGGAGGATTGCGGGCGCCTTGATGACTCAAGGTCAGGTTCTCCGTACAACCGTCGGAACGGCCGGCTCTCAAGGCGGCAGTGAGGAGATAAGTCGCGGCGGTGCTCGTCACGGTGATGGAGTAATGTTCACGGGGCGATAGCGAGATCACGCCACAATCCATATAGGAGTGATTGACCGTATAACAGCGTTCGAGCTGGCCTGCTGCCTCCATGAGGCCCGATAGGGCATCCGTACGCGTAGCCCGCTCGACATGACTGCGATAGCCAGGCACCGCGATCGAAGCCAGGATCGCGACCACGGCCACGGCGATCATCAGCTCGATCAGAGTAAAACCCCGCTGCCCTCGGCGCGTACCCGGGGACTCTGTCGAGCCGGGCGGACGCGGTTCGTCAATCAGCATTCCTCCGCGCTTGGTTACAATTAGTTTCAGTATGTATCATGACAACCGGACCTGCTAGGTACGTCATGCAAAAAGCCGGGCTGGGCCCGGCTTGTCTTCCCAACATGGCACGAGGATTCTCATGCATGCGGTATGGCATTTCTGCGCAACCTCCGCCTCAGGATAAGGAATCGCTGGCGATCACACGCTCACGCAGCTCACGAGGCATGGAGAAGGTGATGGTCTCAGCGCGACCGGCTAGTTCCTCCGGCGCCTCGGCACCTAATCCTTGTAGCCGCTCGATCACTCCCTTGACCAGCACTTCCGGCGCACTGGCGCCCGCGGTAATACCAACGGCGGCGACACCCTCGAGCCAGGCCGGGTCGATCTGGCTGGCATCGTCGATCAGATAGGCCGGGGTACCAACCCGCTCGGCCAGTTCGCGCAAACGGTTGGAGTTGGAGCTGTTGGGGCTGCCCACTACCAGCAACAGGTCGCAGCCGGCAGCCAGCTCACGCACCGCATCCTGGCGGTTCTGCGTGGCGTAGCAGATGTCGTCCTTGCGCGGCCCCTGGATCTCGGGAAATTTCTCACGCAGGGCATCGATCACCCGGGCGGTATCATCCATGGAGAGGGTGGTCTGGGTGACGAAGGCAAGCCGGGTGGGATCCTTCACTTCGAGGCGTGCGACATCCTCCTCGTCCTCTACCAGGTAGATGGCGCCGCCATGGGCGGTGTCGTAGCGCCCCATGGTGCCTTCGACTTCAGGATGTCCGGCATGGCCGATGAGAATGCACTCCTGGCCCCGCTTGGCGTAGCGCAGTACTTCCATGTGCACCTTGGTGACCAGCGGGCAGGTGGCGTCGAAGACCTTGAGACCACGCCGTTCGGCGTCGTCCTGCACCGCCCGGGAGACGCCATGGGCGGAGAAGATCACGATGACGTCATCGGGCACTTCGTCGAGTTCCTCGACGAAGATGGCGCCACGTTCGCGCAAGGTATCGACCACGAAGCGGTTGTGCACCACCTCGTGACGCACATAGATGGGCGGGCCGAAGACGTCCAGCGCACGATTGACGATTTCGATGGCACGATCGACGCCGGCACAGAAGCCGCGGGGATTGGCCAGTCGGATTCGCACGGAGTTAGCTTGCATGGTTACGTCGCCTTGATGCGTCGAGGCATCCAATAATGGTATTTCACGTCAGGGCTAACTCGGCGGCAGGTCTATGCGGAGGCGCTGTGACCCCATCCTTGGGCGCTACTTTTGCCTTCCCTGGCAAAAGACCTCCGCTACGACCTGCCCCCGACGCCCTTCAGGCAGTTGTACATTGAGCTAACCACTCAATGCGTCTGCGCGGGCCTCACATCCAATACCTCCACCTCAAAGGTCAGGGTACGCCCGGCGAGCGGATGATTGAAGTCCACTTCCACGTTGCGCTCGTCGACGGCGGTGATCACACCCGGCAGCTCGCCGCCAGCCGGGTCGGCGAACGACATCACCGTGCCCACTTCCGGCTCGATCTCCTCGAAGTCGTCGCGGCTCAGCATCTGCACGTTCTGCGGATTGCGCTGGCCGAAGGCGTGCTCGGGAGTGATCTCGAAGCTGCCGCTCTCACCACCGCTCATGCCCTTCAGCGGGTACTCGAAGCCGGGCGGCAAGTTACCATCACCCAGCTGAAAGGTAGCCGGCTGCTTCTCATGGGTGGAGTCGACCACGGTGCCGTCCTCCAGCTTGAGGGTGAAGTGCAGGGTCACTTCCATGCCCTCGTCGATGCGATATTCGCTCATCGTTGCTCTCGCTCGATCGGTCGTGTCTGGTGTGCAGGATAGCAGGCGACTCAACTGCGCCGGCGCGCCTGCTTGCGCCCTTCGAAAACGGATTCCCAGATCAGGCCGATCGCCCCCAGGGTAATGCCGATATCGGCCACGTTGAAGGCCGGGTAGTACCAGCCGGCCACGTGGAAAGAGAGAAAGTCGACCACGTAGCCATGCACCAGGCGGTCGTAGAGATTGCCCAGCGCCCCGCCGATGATCAATGCCAACGATGCGCCGAGAAGCTTCTCGTCGGCCTTGAGTCGGCTCATCCACACCGTGAGCGCGACACTCGCGCCTACGGCAATGACGGCAAAGAACCAGCGCTGCCAACCGGGATGGCCGGCGAGGAAGCTGAACGCCGCCCCGGTGTTATGCAGCAGCGTGAGGTTGAAGAACGGCAATACCTCCACCGGCTGACCATAGCTCAGCAGGCTGGACATCAGCGCCTTAGTGCCGAGATCCAGCAACACTACGGCGGCGGCCAGCCACAGCCAGCGCAATGGCTGGCGCATCGGCGCCACCGAGGCGTCGTCGCCCGGTTTACGGTTACGCATAATGGCGAGTCTCACCGGCGCCCTCCGGCAGGTTGCTGATGCAGCGACCGCAGAGGTCGGGGTGCTCGGCGTGGCTGCCCACGTCTTCGCGATGGTGCCAGCAGCGCTCGCACTTCTGGTGCGAGCTGGCGGCCACCGCCACCTTCAGGCCCGCCAGCTCGGTGGCCTCGGCACCGTCAATGTCCTGGCCCTCCGCCAGCGGTGCCAGGCGCACCTCACTGGTGAGCATCACGAAACGCAGCTCTTCGCCCAGCTTGGCCAGGGTGGCATGGAGTTCGTCGTCCACGAACAGGGTCACCTCGGCGGCCAGGCTGCCCTTGATCACCTTGGCGTTACGCGCATCTTCCAGACACTTGTTGACTGCCTGCTTGACCTCGAGCACCTGTTCCCAGAACTCACGCCCCATCTCGGCATTCGGCGCCAGGGTCGAGAGCCCCTCGTAGTAGGTCTCGAGCAGCACGCTGTCGCCCTTGTTGCCGGGGATGTTCTCGTAGATCTCCTCGGCGGTGAAACTGAGGATCGGTGCCACCCAGCGCGAGAGTGCCTCGACCACGTGGTAGAGGGCCGTCTGGCAGCTGCGCCGGGCCAGGGAATCGGCCTGGGTGGTGTACTGGCGATCCTTGATCACGTCGAGATAGAAGCCGCCGAGTTCACGCGAACAGAAAGTGTGCACCTGCTGGTAGACGTCGAGGAAGCGGTACTCCTCATAGGCCTTCTCGATGCGCGCCTGGAGCTGGGCGGCACGGTCCACCACCCACTGGTCCAGTGCCAGCATGTCGTCGAAGGCCACGCTGTCGCGGGCCGGATCGAAGCCGTTGAGGTTGGCCAGCAGGAAGCGCGCGGTGTTGCGGATGCGCCGGTAGACGTCGGCGGTGCGCTTGAGGATCTCGTCAGAGACCGCCATCTCGCCCGAATAGTCGGTGGAGGCGACCCACAGGCGCAGGATATCGGCCCCCAGCTTGTCCATCACCTCCTGCGGCGCCACCACGTTGCCCATTGACTTGGACATCTTGCGACCCTGGGCATCGACGGTGAAACCATGGGTGAGCAGACCGCGATACGGCGGGTGGCCGTCGATGGCGCAGCCGGTCAGCAGCGAGGAGTGGAACCAGCCGCGGTGCTGGTCGGAGCCCTCCAGGTAGAGATCGGCACGCGGGCCGCTCTCGTGGCCGTGGGGGTGCGAACCGCGCAGCACATGGCGGTGAGTGGTGCCGGAGTCGAACCAAACGTCGAGGGTATCGGTGACTTTCTCGTACTGTGCCGCCTCGTCGCCCAGCAGCTCGACCGGGTCGAGACGGAACCAGGCGTCGATACCCTCGCGCTCGACGCGCTTGGCAGCCTCCTCCATCAGCTCGACGGTGCGCGGGTGCAGCTCGCCGGTAGTTTTGTGCAGGAAGAACGGGATCGGCACGCCCCAGTTGCGCTGGCGCGAGATACACCAGTCGGGACGGTTGGCGATCATGGCGTGCAGCCGCGCCTGGCCCCAGGCCGGGGTGAACTGGGTCGCCTCGATGCCCTCCAGCGCCCGCTCGCGCAGGGTGCGCCCATCTTTCCCTTGGAGGTCCATGCCCACGAACCACTGCGCCGTGGCGCGATAGATCACCGGGGTCTTGTGGCGCCAGCAGTGCATGTAGCTGTGGGTGATGACCTTGTGCGCCAGCAGTGCGCCGACCTCACGCAGCTTGTCGACGATCTGCGGATTGGCCTTCCAGATCAGTTGGCCGCCGAAGAACGGCAGGTCGTCGGCGTAGACGCCGTTGCCCTGTACCGGGCTCTTGATCTCCTCGAACGCCATGCCGTGGGCGCGGCAGGTGACGAAGTCGTCGACGCCGTAGGCCGGTGCCGAGTGAACGATACCGGTGCTGCCCACCTCGGACTCGACGTAGTCGGCCAGATAGACCGGCGAGAGGCGGTCGTAGAACGGGTGACGGAACTCGATCAGGTCGAGCGCCGCGCCCTTGGCGGTGGCGATCACCTCACCCTTGAGTTCGTAGCGCTCCAGACAGCTCTCGACCAGCTCTTCGGCCAGCACCAGCAGGCGTTCGCCGGTATCGACCAGGGCGTAGCTGAACTCGGGATGCACGTTGAGCGCCTGGTTGGCCGGCACGGTCCAGGGCGTGGTGGTCCAGATCACGATGGCGGCAGGCTTGGGCAGCTCGGCCAGGCCGAAGGCGGCGGCCAGCCTGGCCTCGTCGGCGGCCGGAAAGGCCACGTCAATGGCATCGGATTTCTTGTCCTGATACTCCACCTCGGCCTCGGCCAGTGCCGAGCCACAGTCGAAGCACCAGTTGACCGGTTTCAGGCCCTTGAATACGTAACCGGCGGCTACCATGTCGGCCAGCGCACGGATCTCGCCCGCCTCGTTGGCATAGTCCATCGAACGGTAGGGGTTGTCCCAGTCCCCGATCACGCCCAGGCGCACGAAGTCGGCGAGCTGGGTCTGGATCTGCGAGGCGGCGTACTCGCGGCACAGTGCCCGCGCCTGCTCGGGCTCGAGGTGCTTGCCGTGGGTGGTTTCCACCTTGTGCTCGATGGGCAGGCCGTGGCAGTCCCAGCCAGGCACGTAAGGGGCATCGAAGCCGGCCAGGTTCTTCGACTTGACGATGATGTCCTTGAGGATCTTGTTGACGGCGTGACCGATGTGAATGCTGCCGTTGGCGTAGGGAGGGCCGTCGTGCAGCACGAAGGTCTCGCGGCCGCGGCGCTCTTCACGCAGGCGCTGGTAGAGCTTCATGTCCTGCCACTGCGACACCCGGCCGGGCTCGCGCTGAGGCAGGTTGCCGCGCATGGGAAAGTCGGTTTCGGGCAGGTTCAGTGTGTGCTTGTAGTCGCTCATATCCTGGGAGTCAGCCGTCGTCTTGGTCGGCGGAACGTCCCGCCGAGGATTCGGAATTCGCAGCTTCGCGCGCCAGCGGCGCCGAAGCCAAGGGAAGAGAGTCGTCTGCCAGGCCAAGCTCCCCGGCCACATGGCCCGGGCTGTCAAAGAAGCGGCGAGCACGGGCCTGGTCGGCCATGATCTGCTGCTTGAGCGCCGCGAAGTCGTCGAACTTCACCTCACCACGCAGCCTCGCACAGGGAAACACCGTGATCCGTTTGCCATAGAGGTCGCCGTCGAACTCGAACAGATGCACCTCCAGTACCGGCCTGTCGCTGCCCACGGTAGGCCGCCAGCCGACATTGGCCACGCCGGTGTGACGCCTGCCGTCGGGCAGCTCGGTCACCACCGCATACACGCCGCGCAGCGCCAGGGGCAGGCGCGGCAGCGGCAGGTTGGCGGTAGGCACGCCGATGGTACGCCCACGCTGTTGATCGGGCACCACACGCCCCGCCAGGCGGTAAGGGCGCCCCAGCATCCTGGACGCTTGGGCGAAGTTGCCGCTGGCCAGCAAGGTGCGCACCCGGGTGCTGGAGACCCGCTCGTCGTCCAGCGTAAAAGTTCGGGTATGCTCGACGCCGAACCCCTCTGCGCCGCGCCGCTCACCCTCCTCCGCCAGCAGGTTGAAGTCGCCGCTCCGATCGCAGCCGAAGCGAAAATCGTCGCCCACCACCAAATGGCGCACGCCCAACCCTTCGACCAGCACCAGATCGATGAATTCCACCGCGGTGAGGCTGCGCAGGCGCTCGTTGAACGGCAGGCAGAGCACGTAGTCCACCCCGCTCTCGCCCAACAGACGGACTTTCTCGCGCAGGCGGGTCAACCGTGGCGGCGCCTGATCGCCGGCGAAAAACTCCCGGGGCTGGGGTTCGAACACGACCACGGTGACTGGCAGGCGCAGCTTCGAGGCCTGCTCGCGGCACTGGTCGAGAATCGCCTGGTGGCCGCGGTGCACGCCATCGAAGTTGCCGATGGTGGCCACGCAGCCGCGATGCTCGTCGCGCAGATTGTGCAGTCCTCGAATGACTTCCATTCAGTCTTCGCTAAGCCTTCTGGTTGAAAAACGTACAAAGGGGAAGATTATAGCGAACCCCTGTCCCCTTGACAGCCGGCGATCCGCTTCACTGGGCTTCCGGCTCCCACACCGATCGGGCACCCTCACCCCCGCATACGGAAATGTCGCGGCCTGACTCCCAGCGCCGCCAGCCAGGCGAAGTACACGGCCGCTCCGACCACTACCAGCAGCGCCAGCCACTGCACCCGCGCCCATACGCCCCACGCGAGCCACTGCTGCCAGTCCGGCGCCAGCCAGGCCAGGCCCACGCTCATCACCACACAGCCGCCCACCAGTTGCACGGCGTAGCGGCCCCAGCCGGGCTGGAACACCAGTACGCCCTGCTTGCGCAGCAGCCAACCCAACAGTCCGGCATTGAGGAAGGCCGACAGCGCCGTGGCCAAAGCCAGGCCGGCATGGGCCAGCGGCCAGATCAGAATCAGGTTGAACACCATGTTGGCCACCATGGCGATGATGCCGACCTTGACCGGGGTCTTGGTGTTCTGGCGGGCGAAGAAGCCCGGTGCCAGCACCTTGATCAGCATGAAGGCGACCAGGCCGAAGGCATAGGCGCGCAGACTCATCGCCGCCATGGCGATGTCGTGCTCGGTCATGGCGCCGTAGTGGAACAGCGAGATCAGCAGCGGTTCGGCCAGGATCGCCAGCGCCAGCGCCGCCGGTAAGCCCAGCAGCAACACGGCACGCACCGCCCAGTCGAGCATGGCGGCGAAGTGCTCGCCCGACTGTTCGGCGTGGCGCTTGGAGAGCGCCGGCAGAATCACCGTACCGATGGCAATGCCGAACACCCCCAGCGGCAGCTCCACCAAACGGTCGGAGTAGTAGAGCCACGAGACACTGCCGGGTGTGAGCAACGAGGCCAGCACGGTATCCAGCAACAGGTTGATCTGCGATACCGAGACACCGAACAGGGCCGGGGCCATCAGCACCAGGATGCGCTTCACCCCGCTGTGGGCGAAGTTGGGCCACGGGCGCGGCATCAGCCCCAGGCGCGTGAGGAACGGCACCTGGAAGGCAAGTTGGGCGACACCGGCGATCAGCACGCCCCAGGCCAGCGCCATGGCCGGCTCGCTCATCAGCGGCGTGAGCAGTACGGCGGCGCCGATCAGCGAGAGATTGAGCAGTACCGGCGTGAAGGCCGGCACGGCGAAACGATTCCAAGTGTTGAGTACGCTGCCGGCGAAGGCCGTCAGCGAGACCAGCAGCAGGTAGGGGAAGGTCAGCCGCAGCATGTCGGCGGTCAGCGCCAGCTTGGCCGGATCGCGGCCGAAACCAGGGGCGAAGAGCCACACCAGCCAGGGCGCGGCGAGCATCGCCAGGGCAGTGATCAGCGCCAGCACCGCAGTAAGACTCCCGGCCACGGCATCGAGCAGCTCGCGCACTTCGCGCTTGCTGCCGCGCGTGGCGTATTCGGAAAGCACCGGCACGAAGGCCTGGTTGAAGGCGCCTTCAGCAAACAGCCGGCGCATGAAGTTGGGAATCTTGAAGGCGACGAAAAAGGCATCGGCACCACTGCCGGCGCCGAACAGGGTCGCCACCACCACATCACGCACCAGCCCCATGACCCGCGACAACATGGTCATGGCCCCCACCACCAGACCGGAGCGCATCAGCCCCCCGGCCTTGGGTGCAATGGCCCGGTCGTCATCGGCCACCGTGAGCGGCGCCGCTTCCTCGGGCTTGGGCAACTGCTCGCGTTCCGTCACCTTCTGCTTTCCTCACCAGACTCGTTCGATGTGGATCATCCCGCTTGGCAGGCACAAAAAAACCGGCCTAAGCCGGTTTTTTCAAGAGATCGCGATGCGCATGGCATTGGGGCACTAACGCTCGCGATGTCTCCAAGGCGTCCGGCTTTACGCAGCCAGCGCCTTAATTCGCGCGTTCAGGCGGCTCTTCAGGCGTGCAGCCTTCTTCTTGGAGAGCACGTCCTTGTCGGCGATGCGATCGATGACCGGCTGCGCCTTCTGGAACTCGGCCATGGCAGTCGCGTGATCGCCACCGTTGATGGCCTTGATGACGCGCTTCACGTAGGTACGCACCATGGCGCGCTGGCTCGCCTTCAGAACACGACGGCCTTCCGCCTGACGGGCACGCTTGCGGGCTTGCTTGCTGTTTGCCACTGACTATCTCCTGGAAAACTTTAACGCCGCCCGATCGGGGGCGGCATCGATAACGATTTGTCCGGCCTGAAAATTTCACTTCCCAGCCGGTCTGGCCATGGCGTCAACCCGAAGGTTGTCGACGGGCCGTGTCTGAGAGGATGGCGCATACTACCACAGGTACCCGGCGTCATGCTACAGGCCCCATGAATACTGCCTCACAGCACGACGAGGTTGTCGCGATGGATCAACTCGGGCGCCTCCATGTAGCCCAGGATCGCCTCGATCTGGTGACTCGGCTGGCCGAGGATACGGCGAGCTTCGTCGGCGCCATAGTTCACCAGCCCCTTGGCGATCCGTTCGCCCTGCTCGTCGAGGCACAGCACCATGTCGCCGCGCACGAAGTCGCCCGTCAGTGCCTTTACGCCCACTGCCAGCAGGCTCGATCCGCTGCCACGCAGCACCTTGACTGCGCCGGCATCCAGCGTCAGGCTGCCGCGCACCTGCAGTTGGCCGGCCAGCCAGCGCTTGCGCGCCGCCATCGGCGCTTCCTCCGGGCATAACAGCGTGCCCAGTCGCTCACCCTCGATCAGTCGGGTCAGCACCTCGGGCTGGCGCCCGCTGGCGATCACCGTGACGGCACCGGAGCGGGCCGCCAGGCGTGCCGCCTGCACCTTGGTGGTCATGCCACCACGGCCCAGCGCACCGCCGCCGCCGGCCACCGCCGCCAACGCCGGATCATCGGCGCGACCTTCCTGGATCAGCATGGCCGCCGGGTTGTGGCGCGGATCGGCGTCGAACAACCCCTCCTGGTCGGTGAGGATCACCAGCGCTTCGGCCTCGAGCAGGTTGGCCACCAGCGCACCGAGGGTGTCATTGTCGCCGAAGCGGATCTCGTCGGTCACCACGGTATCGTTCTCGTTGATCACCGGCACCACGCGCAGGTCGACCAGGGTACGCAGCGCCGAGCGGGCATTGAGGTAGCGCTTGCGGTTGGAGAGGTCGTCGTGGGTCAGCAGCACCTGGGCAGTGAGCAGGCCATGGCGCGCGAAATGGTGCTCGTAGCACTGGGTCAGACCGTTCTGACCCACCGCCGCGGCGGCCTGCAGCTCATGCACCGCCGAAGGTCGGGCCTGCCAACCCAGCCGCACCATGCCGGCCGCCACGGCGCCCGACGACACCAGCACCACCTCGAGACCCTGACGATGCAGCGCGGCGATCTGGTCCACCCAGCCACCAATGGCCGCCTCATCGAGCCCGCGCCCATCGTTGGTCAACAGCGCGCTGCCGATCTTTACCACCACCCGGCGAGCGCCACGCAGCGCATCGCGACCCGGAACCCGCTCGTTGCTCACCTGTTCACTCTCCAACAAAGGCTGAACCTCAAACCCAGAGAAACTGAGCGAGCGACGGCCAGACAAGGCACACCTTGGCGAAAGAGCGGAGTTTGCTGTTGCAAATAGCCAAGGTGTAACGCCGTATGGCCGAGCGCAGCCAGTTGTTACCTCAAGGAGCGTATTCGACCTCGACATCGTAATCATCATCATCGAAGTCATCGTCATCTTCGTCCTGATCGCGGCGCTTGCGCCGGCGACCCAACCGCGCCTCGGTGCGCGCCACCGCCTCAGCCTCCATGCGTTCACGCATCTCGCGCTCGCGCTCGGCGGCCTCCTCATCCTCGTTTTCCAACCGGCGCTGCTCGGTGAGCCAGCGATGCGCCGCCTGTACCAGGGCATCGGTGCCTTCTCCACTGATTGCCGAGATGCGGAACACCGGCCCTTCCCAGCCAAGCCCTTCGACGATGGCTGCTACTCGCGCCTCGCGCTCCTCTTCCGGCACGAGGTCGAGCTTGTTGAGCACCAGCCAGCGCGGACGCTCGGCCAGGGTCGGCGAGAACTGCTCGAGTTCGTGGGCGATGGCCCGGGCCACCTCGACCGGGTCGGACTCGTCGAACGGCGCCACGTCGACCACGTGGAAGAGCAGGCGGGTACGAGTCAGGTGCTTGAGGAAACGCAGCCCCAGCCCGGCACCGTCCGAGGCACCCTCGATCAGCCCCGGCACGTCGGCCATCACGAAGTGCTCGTGCATACCCAGCTTGACCACGCCGAGGTTGGGCACCAGGGTGGTGAAGGGGTAGTCGGCCACCTTGGGTTTGGCCGCGGACACCGAGCGGATCAGGGTCGACTTGCCGGCATTGGGCATGCCCAGCAGGCCGACATCGGCCATCACCTTCATTTCCAGGCGCAGGTTGCGCCGTTCGCCGTCGGTGCCGGGCGTGGTCTTGCGCGGCGCCCGGTTGGTCGACGACTTGAAGTGAATGTTGCCGAGCCCACGGCGGCCACCCTGGGCCACCAGCACCTGCTGGCCGATCTCGGTGATGTCGGCAATCACTTCGAGGGTGTCCTCGTCGATCACCGTGGTACCCACCGGCACCTTGACCACCAGATCGCTGCCGGCCCGGCCGCTCATCTGGCGCCCCTGGCCGGGACGTCCGCTCTCGGCCTGGTAGAAACGCTGATACTTGAAATCGATCAGCGTGTTGAGGGCATCGTCCCCGACCAGGTAGACGCTGCCACCATGCCCGCCGTCGCCGCCATCGGGACCACCCTTGGGCACGTATTTCTCGCGGCGGAAACTAAGGCAACCATTGCCGCCCCTGCCGGCTTCCACGATGATCGAGGCTTCGTCGACGAACTGCATTGTGACTCTCCCGACGGTCTCTACCGTCATGATACAAGAAGGCCCCGCCTGAGCGGGGCCTTCCATCTGCCGGTTCGAGCGTTCTCAGGCGGAGACGACGCTGACGAACTTGCGGTTCTTCGGACCCTTGGTCTCGAACTTGATCACACCATCGCTCAGGGCGAACAGAGTGTGGTCGCGGCCGACGCCGACGCCGGTACCGGCGTGGAAGCGGGTGCCGCGCTGGCGCACGATGATGTTGCCAGCGGTGACGGCCTGGCCGCCATACAGCTTGACACCAAGGCGTTTGGATTCTGAATCGCGGCCGTTACGGGTAGAGCCGGCTGCCTTCTTATGAGCCATTGCAAAGTCCTCGCTCGTTAAGGGGAAGCCGCTTAGGCGGAAATCCCGGTGATCTTGACTTCAGTGAACCACTGACGGTGGCCCTGACGCTTCATGTGGTGCTTGCGGCGACGGAACTTGATGATGCGGATCTTCTCGCCACGGCCGTGGGAGACGATCTCGGCAGCCACCTTGGCACCATCGACCAGCGGAGCGCCAACGGTCACGTTGTCGCCATCGGCAACCAGCAGCACCTGGTCGAACTCGACGGTTTCGCCAGTCGGGATTTCCAGCTTCTCGAGCTTGAGAGTCTGCCCTTCCTGAACGCGGTACTGCTTGCCACCGCTCTTGATTACTGCATACATGTGCGTATCTCTCCAGAACTCATCGGGGTTGGCTCTTCATCGACCTGCTTCGAGTGGCGCCCCTTTTGGCAGCCATCTGACAGGGAGCGTGATGAGTGGGCCGCGCATTATAACCGCGCCCAGCATACCATTCAAGCGACCTCGAGCCTTACAGGCAGAATGGCGCTGCCGTACCTCCGGGCCCACCGCAGCATAGCTTGACGCTCTCTTGGGGGGCCATAGCATGACCCGCAACCCAAGGCCACTGCCAAAGTCCGGCAGGCCGGCCCACAGCCCGATGACACTGCCCCATGCCAGCCAACGCCTCTACCCGCTCGTCTGACAGCAACACCTCCGCCTCGTCGCTCCATGCAGCGGTCGCCGACGATTTCGCTGCGGTCAACCGCACCATCATGGAACAGTTGGCTTCGCGGGTTCCGCTGGTGGAAACCATCGGCCAATACATCATTGCCAGCGGCGGCAAGCGTCTGCGCCCTCTGTTGGTATTGCTCGCGGCCCGCGCACTGGGCTACGAGGGCGACAAGCACATCTCGCTGGCCACGCTGATCGAGTTCATGCACACCTCGACCCTGCTGCACGACGACGTGGTCGATGAGTCCCATATGCGCCGCGGCCGTGCCACCGCCAACGAAGCCTGGGGCAACGCCCCCTCGGTGCTGGTAGGCGATTACCTCTATTCCCGCTCCTTCCAGATGATGGTAGGAATCGGCTCGCTCAGGATCATGGACGTTCTGTCCAGCGCCACCTGCGTGATCGCCGAGGGCGAGGTGCAACAGCTGGCCAACGTGGGCAACCCCGACATCGACGAGGCGGTCTACTTCGAAACCATACAGGGCAAGACCGCCATGCTGTTCGAAGCGGCCACCCACAGCGGTGCCATCCTGGCCGAAGCCGACCCACAGCAGGAAGCGGCACTACAATACTATGGCCGCTATCTGGGCCTGGCGTTCCAGCTCGTGGATGACCTGCTCGACTATCAGGGCGACGCCCAAACCATGGGCAAGAACGTGGGCGACGACCTCGCCGAGGGCAAGCCGACCCTGCCGCTGATCCAGGCCATGGCCGCCGGCACCCCCGACCAGGCCAAGACGATTCGCCAGGCCATTCGCCAGGGCGGGCTCGAGCAGTTGGACGAAGTGCTTGCCATCGTGCGCGACACCGGCGCACTGGACTACACCCGCGCACGGGCCGAGGAGATGTCGGCCAAGGCGCTGGAGCAGCTCGATTTCCTCCCTCCCAGCCGCTATCGCGACAGCATGGCCAACCTCGCCCGCCTGGCGGTGGAACGCCAGAGCTGAGCGGCACGAACCCTGGCCACAGGGGCTTGCAAGGACGAAGGTTTTGCGTATAATGCCCATCCGTCGGCTCCCGGAGAGCCGGCATCGAGCGGTCTTTCGCGGCAGTTCGAGAGCAGCAACGGAGTATAGCTCAGCTTGGTAGAGCGCTGCCTTCGGGAGGCAGAGGTCGTAGGTTCGAATCCTGCTACTCCGACCAAAGAATTCAGTTAAAACCGCCACTTGGGGATCATGCCGGGTGGCGGTTTTTGCGTAGTGAAGACAGCCGCGCGTTCGTCACCAGCTTACGTCCCTCCGACCTCAAGTTTTTCGATCCCCTGCCGATAGCTCGCTTAAGAAAGCAGAGACGCACCTCTCCTGCCTGCGAAGTCAATCATTCGATCAGCCTTCCGCCACCTCTCGGAGGCGGCCATGTATCACCGCCCACGCACGTGGTCTCCCATATGTCGAGAAAGCTACCTCTTGCTCTCCTCACCTCGCTGATCCTGGCATACGGGCTTCCCCTTGCCTCACAAGCGAATACCCCCTCGCTGTCCCTGAATGGCTTTGGCACGCTTGGCGTGGTGCATTCCAGCGAGGACCAGGCAGATTTCGTTTCGAGCATGCTGATGCCCAGAGGGGCTGGCCATACCAGTGACTGGAGTGCCGAGGTCGACAGCCGGCTGGGCCTGCAGCTTACCGCCAACCTTACGCCTCGCCTCTCAAGCGTGGTGCAGGTCGTCACCGAGCAGCAGTACGATGGCCAGTTCAGGCCGGCAATCGAGTGGGCCAACATCAATTTCGATGTGACTCCCGACCTGAGCCTGAGAGTCGGCCGCGTCATACTTCCGGTTTTCATGAATTCAGAATATCGCAAGGTAGGCTACGCGACGCCCTGGATCCGCCCGCCATTGGAAGTCTATCGCACCATACCGGTTTCCAGCGCTGACGGTGTGGACGTCAGCTACCGCTCCCATATCGCAAGCGTCACCAACACGCTTCGGGCCACCTATGGGCAAAACGATGCCACCTTTCCCTACATCGATGCCACGCTGAGCCGAGCCACGGCCGAGGCACGCGCTCGGGAAGGGCTGACAATCAGCAATACCGTGGAGCGGGGCAGCATCAGTCTCTTTGCCGCCTACAGCCATTACCGCCTGAGCATTGAAGATTTCAACCCGCTATTCGATGTCTTCAGAATGTTTGGCCCTGAAGGAGATGCCATTGCCGATCGCTACAATGTCGATGACAAAACCTTTGAAGCCATCAGCCTGGGGGCTCGCTACGATCCCGGCAACTGGTTCGTGATGGGCGAATGGACCCAGACCAGCAGCCGCACCTTCCTGGCGGATAACCGCGGCTGGTACATTTCCGGTGGCTACCGCCTGGGCGCCTTCACGCCCTATCTGACATATGCCAGTCAGCGTATTCTCAGCAAGACGTCCACCCCGGGCCTCTCACAGCCCGGCAGCGAACCACTGGATGCGATGCTCAACTCCATGCTTCAGGGGCAGCCACAGCAGGAAAGCGTTTCTGTCGGTGTACGCTGGGATTTCAGCAACAACATGGCGGTCAAGGCCCAGTTCGACCACATGAACCACAAGGGGGATCTCGCGGCTACCTGGTCAACTCGCAGCCAGGCTTCGAGCCCGGCGGTTCGGTCAATCTGTTCAGCCTAGCGCTCGACTTCGTGTTCTGAGGAGACAAGAATGCCTTCGCGACTCACGAAGACCGGCTGCATCCTGCTCGTCGGCCTGGCATCGAGCCTTGCCCTGGCCGATGCCGTGGTGGTGGTTTCCGCCCAAAGCCCAGTGAGCACCCTCACCCGCAGCGAGCTGGCCGACATCTACCTGGGCCGGACCAACCGCTTCCCTGGCGGGCAACCCGCCATGCCCGTAGACCAGCGCGAGAACTCCCCGGCTTACATCGCGTTCTATCGCAACTATCTGGGCCAGACGCCCGCCCAAATCAAGATGCACTGGTCGCGCCTGATCTTCACCGGCCGCGGCCAGCCACCACGCAGCTTGGCAGATCACCAAGCCATGGCCGACTTCGTGGCGGGGCAAGCCACTGCCATCGGCTATGTGGACGACGCCTACGTCGACGAGCGCCTGCGGGTGGTGGCCATTGATTGAATCCGCCTCAGACGCCGGCACCGCTACGGGCCCACCTCTCACCAGGCGGCATTGGCTGCATCGCCTCGTCGAGCCCGGCACCCTCTTCATGGGCCTCGCCCTGCTGGCGCTGGCAGCCATCTGGCTGGTCACGTGGAACCTGACCGCACGGGAGCAGTCAGCTGCCGACCGCCGGGCGGCGGTACTGGCCGCCGACATGGCGGAGACCTACGAGGCCCAGGTCGTCCGGGCGCTGCGCGAGATCGATACCACCCTCAAGCTGGTGCGCTACAGCCTCGACGAACGCCCGCCGCAGGCCGTCCTGGATGAACTGAGCCAGCAGGACATGCTCCCCCCAGCCCTGCTGTTCGAGGTCCGTCTGAGCGATGCCGAGGGCAACGTCATCGCCAGCACGCACGGGCCCTCGCACACGGATGACACGACACCCGTTGCTGGGCAGGAGAGCCTGAGGGTCGAGCTTCACCATCAGGCCGCGTCCGCGCAGGACAGCAGGCTGGCCTTCCACCGAAGCCTGTCTGAAAACGGACAGCAAGAGCCGGGCTGGGTATCCGTGCTCGTCAGCGCAGAGTACTTCGTCAGCGGCTACGAGCCGAATACGCTGAAAAAACAAGGTGTACTGGCCCTGGCAGGGGAAGAGGGCATTTTTCTGGTTCGCCGTACCGGCGAAACGGTGCATACGGGTGAGCAGATCGACTATGCACATCTGCTGGAAGGCAACAGCGGCCTCGAAGAGCCCGCCCGGGTAAGCATCAGCGAATGGGACGGCGTGCCGCGTTACCTGGTGGCCAGGCCCCTGTTCGAGTTTCCGATTGCCATCGTCGTCGGTCTCTCCCAGGACGAGCAGATGGCCGCCGCCGCTGAGCTTCGGCACACCTACTATTGGCGCGCGATGCTGGTCAGCTTCGTTGCGCTCGCCGTGCTGACACTGCTCGGCCAGCTGAGCTGGAAGCTCCGCAGGGCGCAGGCCAGGGTACTCGAAGAGCGCCTGGACCACGCCAGGCGTGCCGAATATCTTGCCTTCCACGACAACCTGACGGGGCTGCCGAACCGAGCCTACTTCAGCCGTCTGTTGACCAAGGGGATACAGCACGCTCGCCGCTACGACAAGCAATTGACGCTGCTCTTTCTCGATCTGGACCGATTCAAGGCGATCAACGACTCGCTTGGCCACGACGCGGGCGATGAGCTGCTTCGGGAGGTCAGCCGGCGACTTGGCCGCGCGGTACGGGAAAGCGACACCGTCGCCCGGCTGGGTGGTGACGAGTTCGTCATTCTGCTCCCGGAGATCACGGAGCCGAACCAGATCAACCAGGTTGCCGACAAGATCCTTGCCTCAGTCAGCACCCCTTTCACACTGGTGGGCCAGGAGTTTCGTATCACGGTCAGCATCGGCATTGCCCGCTATCCCGCCGATGGCGAGGATGAGCAAACCCTGATGAAGCACGCCGACGTGGCGATGTATCACGCCAAGGAAGAGGGCAAGAACAACGCCCAGTACTACTCCGAGCAGTTGAAGACAGATTCCTTGGAGCGACTGGCTCTCGAGTCGAGCCTGCGCAAGGCGCTGGAGCGCCAGGAGTTCCTGCTTTACTACCAGTCGAAGCTCGACATGGCGACCGGCCGCGTCATCGGCATGGAAGCACTGCTTCGCTGGCAACATCCGGAACTCGGGCTGGTACTGCCCAAGCAGTTCATACCGCTGGCGGAAGAAAATGGTCTCATTGTCCCCATCGGCCGCTGGGTCATCTACACGGCATGCCGACAGAATGTCGCCTGGCAGAAGGCCGGCTTCCCGGCATTGAGCATGGCGGTCAATCTCTCGGCCCGTCAGTTCCTCGACGATGGTCTGCTCAGAGACATCAAGGGCGCGCTTCAGGCCAGCGGCATGGCCCCGAGTTGCTCGAAGTAGAGATCACCGAGAACATGATAATGCAGGACATGCCAAAAGCCGTCAGAGTCCTGCAGGAGCTGAGAGGAATCGGTGTGCGCATCGCGATCGATGACTTCGGCACCGGCTACTCCTCGCTCTCCAAGCTGCAGGCGTTTCCTCTCGACACGATCAAGATAGACGGCTCGTTCATCCATGACCTTCTCGACAACGCCGGCGACCGCAGCCTCACGGAGGCCATCATCGACCTCGGCAAGAACCTGGGCCTGACGGTGGTCGCCGAAGGCGTCGAGTCGGCAGCGCATGTAGAGTACCTGCGTCGTCATGCTTGCGACCAGATTCAGGGGTTTTACATGCACGAACCGCAGCCCGCAGACGAAGCTGCACTGTCGTTGAATAAGTGGTTCGGCAATGAACCAACTATTTAGCCTGACACTATCAACTTCGGCGTGAAGCGCCGAGCCATACGCTTCTACAGCAGCGGTTCCAGCCATTTGAGCCGCCCCAGCATGGCCCCCAGGCGACGCCAGAAACCGCCGGGCTCGCGCTCGAACGAAACCGCTTCCCCCTGGTGTGCCGTCAGCCAGTTGAGTCGCCCGTGCGCATCCTGCTCGACCCGGTAGCTCAGCGCCGGCAACTTGCCGATTTCTGCCAGGGCCTGCAGCTCGGCCGCCAGCCCCGGACTGGTGGCCAGCACCCCGACTTCCGTATTCCACCACACGGAGCGTGGGTCGGCGTTGGCCGAACCGACGAAGATGCGGTCACGATCGATGCCGAGCGCCTTGATGTGCAAGGCGGACGCAGAAGAGCCTACGCCGAAGCCGATGTCGTCGTCGGGCTCGCTCTCGGCACGCATCTCGTACAGGGCGACGCCACTGTCGAGCAGCGCGTGGCGCCGCGGCTGGTAGGCACCGTGCACGATCGGCACGTCGGTCGCCTCCAGCGAATTGGTGAACACCTCGACCTCGACGCCGGACTCGGCCAGCCGTTGCAGCAACTGCGTACCGGCCTCGCCCGGCACGAAGTAGGCGGACACGACCGTTAGCCGCTCGCTTGGATCGCCAGCCTGCTCGAGCAGTTCGCCAGCCATGGTATGCTCGAGAGCCGGCCTGCCGCGCCAGGCTGGTTTGCCCGGCGCATCCCACAGCGCGATCCCCTCCCCCCAGTGCAGTCTGCCCACCAGCGACCCCTGCTCGACGTCGGCATAGCGTTGGCGCAGATCGGCGAAATAGGGCGAGTCGGCATGAGTCACGAACCACTCGGCGAGCGAGGCTTGCAGTTCCCGCCAAGCATCCCCGCCGACACGATGGTAGCGTCCGATGGGCTGGGCCAGGCCGTGGTTCCAGTAGAGGTGGAAGCTGTGTGACAACGGCTCCACCACCGGTCCGAGAGTCAGCAGATCGAGATCGGTGAAGTTGCGCGGCTCACTGGCGCTATAGTACTCGTCGCCCAGATTGCGTCCGCCGACAATGGCCAGGGAGTCGTCGGCAATCCATAGCTTGTTGTGCATGCGGCGCTGCTGGCGAGCAGCCTGCGGGGCGGAGGCCAGCACGCGACCTATCAGTGTCCCGCGACCTACGCCCAGGGGGTTGTAGACCCGCACTTGGATGTTGGGATGGCTGTCGAGCGCCGCCAGCTCACGCCCCTGGCCCACCGCGCCCATGTCGTCGATCAGCAGGCGCACTTCGACACCCCGCTCGGCGGCACTCAGCAGACGACGCAGCAACATTCGGGTCGTCTGCCCATCGCCCATCAGGTAGGTCTGGATATCGAGCCGCCGGTCGGCCTGTTCGCTGAGCAGGACCCGTAGGCTGAAGGCATCCTGGCCACTCGACAGCAGGGCGAAGCCGCTCTTGCCGGGGTGAGCCGAGGCACTCAGCCGCGCCCATTGGCCCAACCAGGTAGCCTCGCTTTCGGCTGGGGTCAACGGGGCCCCATGCTCGCGCGGTACCGGCGCAGCGGCACAGCCTTGCAGCACGAAGGCCAACAGGCCGCAGAGTACCAGGCACCGGCTTCGGGTTCGTCGCATGCCGCCTCGCTCAGGGCTCGTCATCGTCATCCGCCAGACGGCGAGCCATCTCCTTGCGCGCCCTGTTGCGCCGATAGAGCCGGGCCAGGGCAAGGCCCAGGGCGAACGCAACCATGGCGGCCAGCGTCACCCCCTGCCAGGGCCGGGCGGCCTCACCGCCCATCACGGTTTCTAGCGTGATGATCAGGATGAAGCCCAGCGCCTGGCTGCCGATGGCCAGGGCGCGCAGGGGATCGAACGACTTGTGTGCCATGGAGGGCTCCCGCCGGGTGACAATGCAGGTCGTGAGCAGTAGGCTTGCTCTGCCTGACGCGGTAAGGTTATGCAACTCAATGATTCTACCCGGTCTTGCCGTTTGCGCCGACCCTCATTCTCGGAGCTGAGCCAATGGACGCCTTTGCCCTGGGCCCCGTGCTGATATCCGTGCCGCGGCTGTACGCCATTGGCTGCGCCCTGCTGCTGTTGCTCTCGGCCTGGCTGCTGCTGGGGCTGTCGCCGACTGCACGGGCACGCTGGTACAACGGCTTGCTGCTGGCCTGGCTGGTCGGTGCCCGCCTGGGCCACGTTGCCATGAACCTCGACGCCTATGCCGCCGCCCCGTTGGATATCTTCAAGCTATGGCAACCCGGCTATCACGGCCTGTGGGGGCTGCTCGCAGCGCTGATCTGGACCGGCTGGGCACTGCGCGACCGGCTGCTGCCCATGATAGGCGCCATGGGCCTGACCATCGGCGCCTCGGCGCTGTGGCTGGTACTGGTCACCCTGGCCCCGCTGGGCGACGACATGCCAATTCGCGAACTGCCCGACGTCACCCTGGAAAACCTCGACGGCGAGCCGGTAGAACTGCAGGCACTGCGCGGCGACCTGGTAGTGGTCAACCTATGGGCCACCTGGTGCCCTCCCTGCCTGCGTGAGATGCCGCTGCTGGCCGAGGTCGATACCCGCGAAGGCATTACCGTGGTGGTGATCAATCAAGGCGAAGAACTGCTACAAGTGATGCGCTACCTGGATGAACAAGAGCTGGCTTTCCGCTATCCGCTGCTCGACCCCAGCCAGGAGATGATGAAGACCATGGAGTCGCCGGGACTGCCCACTACGGTGCTGTTCGATCGAGACGGACGCGCGGTGGAACGCCACGTGGGTGAACTCTCGCGAGCGCAACTGGACGGCTGGTTGCGGCGCCACTAGCAGCCCGCATGCCTGAGCAAGCAAATCGCTGAGCGGCGCGGCGCCCAGTGCTCCCCGTCACCTCGCCCTACCATTTCCCGCGCTTCTCCACCAGCCTTAAGCCATGGCGGGCTTTGCGTTAGAATCCCCCGCCCTGCTGCTGCCGGGACTTCCTCCGCCAGCAGCCAGCGCACTGTATTCCGCATCGACCGAGGCATCATGAGCGACTTTTCACCCGGCCAGCGCTGGATCAGCGACGGCGAGGCCGATCTGGGCCTGGGCACCATCCTGAGTTGCGATCACCGTAGCGTCACCGTGCTATTCGGCGCCAGCCAGGAAACCCGCACCTACAGCAGCCGACAGGCCCCGCTGACCCGCGTGGCTTTCGGCAGTGGCGACCGCGTCCAGTCCGCCGAGGGCTGGAGCCTGACCGTCGACGACAGCAAGGAGGTCGATGGGCTGATCGTGTATATCGGTGAGAATGATCAAGGCGAGCTGCGCGAGCTGCCCGAGGCACGCCTGGCCGATACCATGCGTTTCGATCAGGCCCGCGACCGCCTGTTGACCGGTCAGGTCGATCGCAACGACTGGTTCGACCTGCGCTTCCGCACCCTGCATCATCACCATCGCATCGAGCAGAATCCGGCTCTGGGCCTGGCCGGGCCGCGCATCGACCTGATTCCGCACCAGCTCTACATCGCCGACGAAGTGGCCCGCCGCCACGCGCCGCGCGTGCTCCTGGCCGACGAGGTAGGACTGGGCAAGACCATCGAGGCCGGCCTGATCCTGCATCGCATGCTGCTCACCGGTCGTGCCCAGCGCGCCCTGATCCTGGTACCGCCGAGCCTCACTCACCAGTGGCTGGTAGAGCTGCTGCGCCGCTTCGCCCTGGAAGTGACCCTGCTCGATGAGCAGCAGAGCCTGGCCCAGGCCGAGAGCAACCCCTTCGAATCCGGCCAGTTGATTCTGGCCAGCCAGGAGTGGCTGTTCGCCAATCCGCATCGCCAGGAGCAGGCCGCCAGTAGCGACTGGGATCTGCTGATCGTCGACGAGGCACATCACCTCGATTGGAGTGCCGACCAAGTCGGCCCCGGCTACGCCTGCGTCGAGCGCCTGGCGAAGGCAGTGCCGGGGGTACTGCTGCTGACCGCCACCCCCGAGCAGATGGGGCTCGAAAGTCATTTCGCCCGCCTGCGCCTGCTCGACCCGGACCGCTACCACAGCCTCGATGCCTTCCGCGAAGAGGAACAACACTATGTGGAAGTGGCCCAGGCCATCGACGCTCTGGAGAAGCTCCCCGCCGGCGGCCGCGACACTCACGACAGCGTGACAGAGGTGATCGACGAGTCCGACAGCCTGGCCCTGCTGGATATCCTGGCCAACCCCGAGAGCAGCCCAGAGCAGCAGGCCAGCGCCCGCGACCAGCTGCGCGAGCAGTTGCTCGACCGGCACGGTACCGGCCGGGTGATGTTCCGCAACAGCCGCCGTCATGTGGGCGGCTTTCCCGAGCGTCGCCTGCACTTGGCGACACTGGCGTTACCCTCGGCCTACCGTCGCGTGCTGCGCAAGCTCGAGCGCGACGAGGACTACCTCGACGAGCTGCTGATCGAGACCGGGCTCGACCACCCCGATGTGTTGATCTACCCCGATGCAACCTATCGCGCACTCTCGGACGACCCGCTCAATGCCGAGCCCTGGTGGCAGATCGATCCACGCGTGACCTGGCTGCTGGAGCGGCTTGCCGACGATGGCGAGCAGGGCTTCGCCAATGACAAGGTGCTGGTGATCGCCCATGGTCGCGAGACCGCCCAAGGCCTGGCCGAGGCCCTGCGGGTACTGGGCGGGCTGCATGCTCCGGTGTTCCACGAGGGACTCACGCTGGTCGAGCGCGATCGTGCGGCAGCCGCCTTCGCCGATGAGGAAGAAGGCAGCCAGGTGCTGGTATGCTCGGAAATCGGCTCAGAAGGACGCAACTTTCAGTTCTGCCGTCATCTGGTGATGTTCGACCTACCGCAGCATCCCGACCAGCTTGAGCAGCGCATCGGTCGCCTGGACCGGATCGGCCAACGCCACGCCATCGAGATCCACGTGCCGCTGTTCGAGGCCAGCCCCGGCGAGCGTCTGCTGCGCTGGTTCAGCGAGGGGATGGATGCCTTCGCTGCGCCCCACGGCGTCGGCAGCGAACTATTCAACGCCTTCGGCGATGCCCTGGCCGAGGCGCTGCTCGACGACGAAGCGCTGGAGGACGTCATCAACGAGACCCGGGCACTGTTCGAGAACCGCCTGGCCCAGCGCGACGCGGGACGCAACCGCCTGCTGGAACTCAACGCCTGTCGCCCGGCTCGCGCCGCAGCGGTGACCGCGGCAATCCGCGAGCTCGACGACGATCCGGCACTGACACGCTACCTCGACCAGGCACTGGATATCTTCGGCGTCGATAGCCAGGAACTCGGTGGCGGCCTGTTGCACTTGCAGCCCAGCCCGCAGATGCTAGATGGCCTGCCCGGACTGGCCAAGGGCGAGGAAGGCTTCACCGCCACCCTGTCGCGCGAGCGTGCCCTGGCCCGCGACGACGTGCAGCGCCTCTCATGGGAACATCCGCTGCTGCGCGAGATGATGGGGCGCATCCTCGACGGCACCATGGGCAATACCGCCTTGGCGCTGCTCAAGCATCCCGCAATACCGGCCGGGCGGTTGATGGTCGAACTGGTGTTTCGCACCTACTGTCCGGCGCCCAAGCGGCTACACGTCAACCGCTTCCTGCCGCCGACCGCGGTGCGCGTGCTGCTCGACGAATCGGGCGCAGTACTCAGCGACAAGGTTTCGTTCACCGGCCTGTCGAAGAACCTGCGCAAGGTCAAGAAAGCCATGGCCCGCGACCTGATTCGCAGCCGTCACGACCAGTTGCGCGACCTGCTCACCCAAGGCGAGCAAGAAGCCGAGCGTGAGCTGCCAAGCATTGTCGAATCCGCCCAGGTGCGCATGCGCCGGGAGCTCGACGGGGAGCTGGCCCGCCTGGAGGCTCTGGCACGCCTCAATCCGGCAGTGCGCGAGGAGGAACTCGAGGCGCTGCGTCGCGAACGCCGCGAACTCGATGACGCCATCGAAGGTACCCGGCTGCGGCTGGATGCGGTCAGGGTCATCGTCACGGTGGGAGAAGAGAGCCGCTGAAGCCGAGACCGGGAAGCGCCGAGCGCATCAGCGCTTCCCGAGGATGTCGGCTAGCGCCTGCTCCAGCGTCGGGAAGCGAAACTCGAAGCCGGCCTCGAGCAGGCGCGCCGGGCGCATGTCCGCACCGGTCAGCAGCAGCCGCGCCATCTCGCCGAATGCGGTTTCCAGTACCAATGCCGGCACCGGCAGGGCCGCCGGGCGGTTGAGCTGCCTGGCTAGGATACGAGTGAACTCGGCGTTGGTGACGGGATGCGGCGCACTGCCGTTGAACGGCCCGTCGAGGTCGTCACGCTCGAGCAGGAACAGGATGCTGCGCACCAGATCCTCACGGTGTATCCATGGCATGAACTGCTTGCCGTCGCCGAACCGTCCGCCCAGGCCCAGCTTGAACGGTGGCAGCATCTTTTCGAGGCTGCCACCGCCCACGTCCAGCACCAGCCCGGTGCGCAGTAACGCCACGCGAGTGCCGAAATCGGCCGCCTCGAGAGCAGTATCCTCCCAACGTTTACACAGACGGTGGGCGAATTCGTCGTGAGGCGGCGTCTGTTCGGTGACCTCGCGACTTCCCTGGTCGCCATAGAAGCCCATCGCCGATCCCGACACCATGACATGCGGCGCCTTGCCGTTGGCCTGCCTGAGCTGTTCGCAAAGAATCACCAGGTCGCGGGTGACGTTCACGCGGGAGTCGATCAGCCGATTCTTCTGCTCGTCGCTCCAACGCCGGGCAGCAATGGGCTCACCGGCCAGGTTGACGATGGCATGTGGCGGCGAGTCGACGAAGTCGAGCACCGAACGTCGCACATCGACACCTTCCGGCAGCTTGCGCCGGGCGGATGCCGGGTCACGAGACACCACCTGCAGGCGGTGCCCTGCTTCTTTCAGCCGTAAACACAGGCGTTGCCCTACGAAACCGCTGCCACCGGTAATCAAGATTCGCATAGCCTCTCTCCCGTCGTTCGGCTAATGGTCTCGTTCGCCGCTTCGCTGCCTTTCGTTATACAGTCATTGTACGACTCTGCTACTCTGGGACAACCAAACGAGCTGGCTGCGACTTCGCTCGCCGCTCATGTCCTGGCCACGGGAGACTGCCATGTCCTATAGCCTGATCCTGCTCGCCCACGGCTCCAGCGACCCTGCATGGCGAGCCCCTTTCGAGCGCCTTCATGAAACCCTGGCAACACGCATGCAGGTCTCGCTGAGACTCGCCTACATGGAGCTTAGCGAACCCTCGCTGGAAAGCACCGTGGCCGAACTCGCTTCGGCAGGCGTGCAACGCGCCGAGATCCTGCCGCTGTTCTTTGCCGCCGGGCGCCACCTGCGCAAGGACGTGCCCGCTCAGGTCGAGGCTCTCGCGGCGACCCATACCGGCATCGAACTAACGCTATTGCCTCCCGTCGGTGAGCACCCCGCCTTCATTGATGCCCTGGCCGCGGTGATCGCCGAACAGGCGGGGGAGCCGCTGCCAACTTGACCGTGATCGCCTTCAGTTGTACATCGCTCGTTTAGTGTACAATATTCCCAGACCATGGGCTGCGGTAGCGGCCAGACGGCAACTTCCTCAACGACGGGACCAAGACACCACAAAGGGCAGGCGAGAATGACCGAAAAGGCGACCCATCCGGCCGACACACCGCTCTATCCCATTCGCGAGGTGTCCCGCATCACCGGTGTCAACTCGGTCACCCTGCGCGCCTGGGAGCGCCGCTACGGCCTTATCCGCCCTCAGCGTACGCCCAAGGGGCATCGCCTCTATGCCCGCGAGGACATCGAGCGAGTCGAGCGGATCCTGCAATGGCTCGGACGCGGGGTACCGGTCAGTCAGGTCAAGGAACTCATCGACCAACCGCAAGCCGCGCCAGTGGCCGAACCCATCTCCGGCGACTGGTCAAGCCAACGGCGCCTGCTGACGGCTGCCATCGAAGCGCTCGACCAAGGCCAGATGGAAACGCTCTTCACCCAGAGCCTGGCACTTTATCCTGTGGCCACCTGCTTGGCGGAACTGTGGCAGCCGGTAGTACGTGAACTCGAGGAACACTGGGCCGACCAGCTCGGTGCCGCTCTGCAGCGTCGCTACTTGGAATCGTTCCTGCGCACCCGCATCGGCATTCGGCTCTACCATGCCAACCAGCAGGCCAGAGGGCCCGCGCTGTTGATCGCACCTCTGCCCGACGACCCCGGGGCCCTGTGGCTATTGCTGGCGGCACTGGCCGCAAGCGACGCCGGCTATCGCGTCTCCCTACTGGACGGCGCCCTGCCGCTCGGCGAGCTGCCGTTGGCGGTCGAGCGCCTGCAGGCCGCCGCCCTGGTGCTCGTCAGCGGCCGCGCCGAGCGTGCCGATCTGATCCGGCGTCAGCTTCCGCGCCTGGCCGAGCAGCTCGATGCCCCCCTCGGCCTGTGCGGACCGGTTGCACGGATTCGCAGCGGCGACCTGGCCGACAGCCTGGTGGAGCTGCTCGGCGACGACCTGCCCCTGGCCATGACGCGCATGCGGTCGTTGATCTTCGAACATTGAACCCACCGCGAGGCACCGGATCGTGGCCTGCACCTTGATGTGGTTTCGCAGCGACCTGCGTGTGCATGACAACACGGCACTGGCCGCGGCGGCCCGCCAGGGCCCGGTAGTGGCCGTATTCCTGCGCAGCCTTCCCCAGTGGCGACAGCACGGCCACGGTATCAACAAGCTCGATTTCTGGCATCGAGGCGTCGTCGCACTGGGCGACACCCTCGCAGGCCTTGGTATTCCCCTGCTGCATCGCGACATCGACACCTTCGCGCAGTCACCTGCCGTACTGCTGCAGGTCGCCCGGGAAGTCGGCGCCGGCGCCCTGCACTTCAATTACGAATACCCTCTCGACGAGCAGCGCCGCGACACGGCCGTCGTCGATGCTTTTCAGAAAGTAGGGCTACCGGCAACCGGCCATCACGATAGCGTGGCCTTCGCCCCAGGCGAGCTGCTGACGGGAAAAGGCGATTACTACAGCGTCTTCACCCCCTTTGCCCGTGCCTGGCATCGCCAATTGACGGCAGCGCGCCTGGCGCTGCGCGACAGACCGTCCCCACAGCCCCATATCGGGATCGAAAGCGAGCGCATCCGCCCCCTGCCCCCCTGTGCGGAAACCCCGGTCGATGCCAGGCTCTGGCCCGCCGGCGAGGAGGCCGCGGCGGATCGCCTGGAACGTTTCCTGCGCTTTCGTGCCCGCCGCTATGCAAGCCAACGAGACCTCCCGGCCATCGCCGGTACCAGCGAACTCTCTCCCTACCTGGCGTTGGGCATGCTGTCCCCACGCCAATGCCTGCAAGCCGTGCTGGCCGAGAACCACGGTAGCCTGGCAGAGGGCGATGCCGGTATCGTCAGCTGGGTCAATGAGCTGGTATGGCGGGAGTTCTATCAGCACGTAGCGGCGGGCTTTCCCCGAGTGTGTCGTTATCGCGCTTTCCAGCCGCATACCGAAGCGCTCGCCTGGCGCGACGACGAGAGGGGTTTCAACGCTTGGTGCGAGGGTCGTACTGGCTTTCCCATCGTCGATGCCGCCATGCGCCAGCTGATACACACCGGCTGGATGCACAACCGGTTACGAATGATCGCGGCGATGTTCCTGAGCAAGCACTTGTTGATCGACTGGCGGCGCGGGGAAGCGTTCTTCCTCCGCCACTTGGTGGACGGCGAATTCTGTGCCAACAACGGCGGCTGGCAGTGGGCCGCCTCCACCGGCACCGACGCCGCACCTTACTTCCGTATTTTCAATCCCACCACTCAGTCGCATCGCTTCGATGCAGACGGACACTTCATCGCCGAGTACGTGCCCGAGCTAGCCGAGCTATCGCCCCGGGATCGCCACGCACCTGGCGAGGCTCTGCGGGCCAAAGCCGGCTATCCGTCACCTATCGTCGACCACAAGGCTGCCCGCCAGCGAGCTCTCGACGCCTTCAAGGCATTACCGGCAGCTCACTAGGCAACCCGATACGTTGTATTAGGCCGTTGGCTCGGCTCGCAGCATCAGTCCCGACGTATCCGACCTCAGCGCCTGCCACTGAGCCTCGATCACGTCGGCCGGCCCCGGTCGCGAATAGAGATAGCCCTGCACCAACCGACAGCCAGCCTGCTGCAGGAAGTCGAGCTGGCCGTGGGTTTCCACTCCCTCGGCAACGACGTCGAGACCCAGGCCCCGTGCCATCGCCAGCACGGCGCTGACAATGGCGGCATCAGCGGGATCGTCAGGCAGCGAGCGGATGAAGGCGCGGTCGAGCTTGAGCTTGTCCAGCGGCAGGTTCTTCAGATAGCTGAGCGACGAGTAGCCCATGCCGAAGTCATCGATGGCGATACGGTGCCCCTTGGCACGCAGCGCTTCCAGGCGTGGCACGATATCGCCCGCCCGCTCGTCGAGCAGCACCGATTCCGTCAGTTCCAGACCCAGTTGAGAGGGCTCGATACCATGCCGGGCCAGTCCGGCCGAGAGAGAGGTTTCGAGTTCGCCCTGGAACATCTGGATCGCCGAGATGTTGATCCAGAGCGGAAGCTGGGGAAGGCCCATCTCATGCCAGCGCGCCATCTGCGCCAAGGCCTCATCAATCACCCAATTGCCCAACGGCCCCATCAGGCCATGCCGCTCGGCCAGCGGGATGAAGTCGGCGGGCGACACCATGCCATGCTCCGGATGCCGCCAGCGCAGCAGCGCCTCCATGCCCACCACGGCTCCATCCATGATGCGATGCTGGGTCTGGTAGTGCAGCTCCAGCTGCTCGCCGTTGGCCAGGGCATCGCGCAGGCCGTAGACCAGTGCCATGTGTGGCGAGTTCTGTACGTCCAGCGCAGGACGGAAGCGCTGGGTGACGTTGCGTCCATGGCGCTTGGCGGAGTAGAGCGCCGACTCCAGGCGCTGGAACAACACTCCGGACTCCTTGCCATCTTCGGGCGCGCGGCAGCTGCCGATGGAGAGTCCCAGACGCAAGGTCTTGCTGCCCAGCTCGAAGGGTTCGCCCAGGTGCTGGCGCAACCCAGCGATCCACTTGTCATGATCGTCGAAGGTCGTGGTGCGAATGACCAGGAACTCATCGCCACCCAACCGGCCCACCACGCCGCCGGCAACGTAACGAGCCAGGCGCTGGCCGAAGCGCGCCAGTAGCCGGTCGCCTTGCTCTACCCCGAGACTGTCGTTGACCGACTTGAAGCCGTCGATATCGACGATCGCCATGTCGAGACTTTCGCCAGCGCGCAAGTGGCGCAGACGTGAGGTCATCAGATCGTGTAGACGGCGGCGGTTGGGTAGCCCGGTGAGTGGATCCTCGAAGCCGATGCGACGCAGGTCCTGCTCGCGCGCCTTGTGCACCGAGATATCGGTGAAGGTCCCAACGTAGTGGCTGATATGGCCACGTGTATCGTGGATCGCCTTGACCCGCAGCCATTCCGGAAATTCGTCGCCCTGCTTGCGCCGATTCCAGATCTCGCCTTCCCAGCGTCCCTTGCTGTGCAGGGTTTGCCAGAAGCGTTTGAAGAAAGCCGAATCGTGTCGTGCGGCAGCCAGGTTGGCCGCGTTGAGGCCACGCACCTCCTCCTCGGTATAGCCGGTGATACGAGTGAAGGCTGGGTTGACGGCGAGGATGCGGTTCTCGGCGTCAGTGATCTGCACCCCTTCCTCGGAGAGCATCAGCACTTGCTGCATCAGATCGGCGTGCTGGCGGTCGCGCTTGATCTGGCGCCAGGCTGAGCCCAGTCCCAATGCGACCAGGGCGACAGCAACCGTTCTCAGGCCAGGGCCAGGCAGCCAAATACAGGCCGGTAGCGCCACCATGGCAGCCCAGATCAAGGGGCGATTCAATGCGAAGGATGGCCGCATGAGTGGTCCCGACGTAACGGTAGTGTAAGTTGAGTTGCGCCCATGCTATGCATCGACCCTAACCAAGAGTATCGACACATGGCGCAGACACTTTAATCTCTGGCGTCGGTTGCGTCATGCCCGGCGTGCAATCATGGGCCTCGGCCAGTAGACTAGGCAGGGCCGCCCGGGCGGGTTGGCTCTTTGTGCCATGCTGCCTCCGCACTGCACGCGGAAGGGCCCACTACAACTGCGACTCGGAACGACTCAGTGACCAAGCAACACTCCTTCGAACGCGAAGAACTGCTGGCATGCAGCCGCGGCGAGCTCTTCGGCCCCGGCAACGCCCAGTTGCCGGCTCCCAACATGCTGATGCTCGATCGCATCAGGCACATTCATGAGCAGGGAGGCCAGTTCAACAAGGGCGAACTGATCGCCGAACTGGATATCAAACCCGACCTGTGGTTCTTCGACTGTCACTTCCCCGGCGATCCGGTCATGCCCGGCTGCCTGGGACTCGACGCCATGTGGCAATTGGTGGGCTTCTATCTAGGCTGGCTCGGCCACCCTGGCCGTGGGCGTGCGCTGGGCTGTGGCGAGGTGAAGTTCACCGGCCAGATCCTGCCCGAGGCCGACAAGGTCACCTATCACATTCACGTCAAGCGCATCATTACCCGGCGCCTGATCCTCGGCATCGCCGATGGCACCGTATCGGTGGATGGCCGCGAAATCTATCAGGCTCACGACCTGCGGGTCGGCCTGTTCACCTCTACCGCGAATTTCTGAAACAGGAGGCTTCCATGCGACGAGTGGTAGTCACCGGTCTGGGCATCGTATCTTGCCTGGGCAACGACCCTAAGACGGTCGTCGATGCGCTCAGGAATGGGCGCTCGGGCATTCGCTTCAAGGAGGAGTACGCTGAGCGAGGCTTTCGCAGCCAGGTCGCCGGGGTCGTCGACATCGACCTCGACGCGCTGATTGACCGTAAGCTGCGTCGCTTCATGGGTGATGCTGCGGCCTACGCCTACGTGAGCATGGCCCAGGCCATCGAGGACTCGGGCCTCAGCCCCGAGCAGGTTTCCAGCGAGCGCACCGGCCTGATCGCCGGCTCCGGCGGCGCCTCCAGCGCCAACCAGGTCGAGGCGGCCGACGCGATGCGCGAGAAAGGCCTGCGCCGGGTCGGTCCCTACCGGGTTACCCGCACCATGGGCAGCACCGTCTCGGCCTGTCTGGCCACGCCGTTCAAGATCAAGGGGGTCAACTACTCGATCTCCTCGGCCTGTGCCACCTCGGCCCACTGCATCGGCAACGCCATGGAACAGATCCAAATGGGCAAGCAGGACGTCGTCTTCGCCGGCGGTGGCGAAGAGGAGCATTGGACCCTGTCGTGCCTGTTCGACGCCATGGGCGCCTTGACGACCCAGTACAACGACACCCCCGCCAAGGCCTCGCGTCCCTATGACAAGGCCCGGGACGGCTTCGTCATCGCCGGTGGCGGCGGCATGCTGGTGCTCGAGGAACTCGAGCACGCCAAGGCTCGCGGGGCCAAGATCTATGCCGAACTGGTCGGCTACGGCGCCACCTCCGATGGTCACGACATGGTCGCGCCCTCCGGAGAGGGGGCAGTGCGCTGCATGCGCCAGGCCATGGCCAGCATCGATGGCAAGATCGATTACATCAACACTCATGGCACCTCGACCCCGGTGGGCGACGTCGCCGAACTCAAGGCCATCCGCGAGGTCTTCGGTGACTCCACCCCACCGATGAGTTCGACCAAGTCGCTGACCGGCCACTCGCTGGGTGCCACCGGCGTGCAGGAGACCATCTATTCGTTGCTGATGATGGAGCACGGCTTCATCGCCGCCTCGGCCAACGTCGAAGAACTCGACGATCAGGCGGCGGGCTTCGACATCGTCACCCAGCGACGCGACGATGTCGCGCTGGACCGTGTGCTTTCCAACAGCTTCGGTTTCGGTGGTACCAACGCCTGCCTGGTGCTGCAACGCTATCGCGACTAGCCACAGACAGAGTAGTCACGTCGAAACGCAGAAGGCGCCCCCAAGGGGCGCCTTCTGCGTTTCGACGTCTGTTCGTCAGCTGTTGCCATGGCTGGAAGCTACCGTCACCGCGGACTTGGCCGCCTCCGGACGTGGGACTTCGGAAATTTCGGCCAAGCGCGCCTCGATCCAGGCTTCGACCTCGACCAGCACCTCCTCCGGCGTGCGCCCCTCGGTCTCGATGGGCGCGCCGACCACCACGTTGAGTATCCCCGGATTCTTCACCCAGTAGCGGCCAGGCCAGCGCTCACCGGCATTATGCGCCACCGGCAGTACCGGCACTCCGGCGCGACAGGCGATGACGGCACCGCTCTTGTTGTAACGCCGCCGTTGCCCCGGGTCGACCCGGGTACCCTCGGGGAAGATCAACACCGTCAACCCCTCCTGCAGGCGTGCCACCCCCTGAGTCAGTACCTGCTTCATGGCCCGTGCCGGCTTCGAGCGATCCAGCCCGATGGGGTGCAGCAACCTGAGTCCCCAGCCGAATATCGGAAGACGCAGCAGTTCCTGCTTGAGTACCGTACATACCGGCGGCTTGAGAATCTGCAGGTACAGGGTTTCCCATTCGCACTGATGGTTGGCCAGGATCACGCAAGGCCCCTGCGGCAAATGCTCCTTGCCGCTGACCCGGTAGGTCACCCCGCAGGTCCAGCGAAACCAGGCGGTAATGAAATGATTGTAGAGATTGAGCAGGCGGTAACGTGCCGGCAGGGCCAGGAATGGCGCGACAGGCAGAAACAGCACGCCGCAAACGAGAATGGCGAAGAAGTAGCCGAAATAAAACAGCACGCTGCGCAATACGTTCATGCAGGAGAGCGGCCTCCTTCATCGCTCATGGCGGGTCGGCGCGCCTGGCACCATTCGTCGAGCAGACGTCCCACTTCCAGTCGCCAGGGCTTCTGATGCACCCCGAAGGCCTCCAACACACGCCGGCAGTTGAGCACGCGACGCAGCGGTTGGTCGTGATGATGCTTGAGCGCCTTCACTTCTCCCAGCGCCACCTGCTCCCCCAGCCCCTCCAGGCGCGTCGAGAGCTGAGTACGCACCATGGACGTGAAGGTATAGGCGCTGACCGGCTCCGTTCCCGCCAGGTGATAAGCGCCCCAAGCGTTGGAGCCGCAGTTGAGCTGGTGCAGCATACCGACCAGCGCCATGGCCACGGCATCCGCCGACGTCGGGCAGAAGATCACGTCCTGGGCCGCACGCACCTCCTCGCCGGTGACCAGGCTATCGATCACGCCGCTGAGCCAGGCATGCCCGCCCTCCAGGGCGAACAGCGGTCCCAGGCGCACGATCAGATGGCGCGGATGACTTTGGCGAATGCGATCGCCAATGGCGATCAGCCGCCTCAGACTCTCGTCCCGCGGTGCCGGAATCACATGCTCGTCGATGGGCGTTTCGAAGCCATCCTGATAGAGCTGGTCGGAAACGCACCAGACCAGTGGCGTATCGGTCTCACGACAGGCTTCCAGACAGGCGTCGACCCCCTCGCCGTGGGCCACCACGGCGGCGGGCTCGATCTCCATGGGCGCCGACAATGGCGGCACGATCACCGCCATCGGTGCCAGCTCGCGCAGTCTGGCCGCATCAATGTTCAAGCCGGGCTCGATGACGAGCTCGGTATCGCTACGCCGATGCACCAGCCTGGCCAGCGCCAGATTGAGGCAATGGCCGGCATCCAGTATCAACAGCTTCACGCTAACGCCTCCGGCGGCTTCGATCGGATGAGATCAGAACGGAATCTCGTCGTCGAAATCGTCGAAGCTGCCCGGATCGGGTGCGCCATAGTTGCTCTGCTTCTGCCCGCCCTGCTGGGGTTGGCCGCCCGGCGCCGGACGCTGCTGTGGCTGGCCACCGCCATAGCCGCCCTGTTGAGGCGCGTTGGCATAGCCACCACCTTGCGGCGGAGCGCCATAACCGCCCTGCTGCGGCGCGGGAGCGCCTTGAGGCGCACCATAGCCTCCACCTTGCTGCTGCGGCATGCCCGCTCCGGCCTGGCCGCCAAAGTCGCCGCTGCGCGAATCGAGCATCTGCATGTCGTTGCAGACGATCTCGGTGGTATAGCGATCCTGACCGTCCTGCCCCTGCCATTTGCGCGTCTGTAGACGCCCCTCGAGATACACCCGAGACCCCTTCTTCAGATACTGCTGGGCGATCTCGGCCAGGCGGTTGAACAGCACCACCGAGTGCCATTCGGTACGCTCCTGACGCTGACCGCTCTGCTTGTCGGTCCAGGTGTCGGTGGTAGCAACGCGCAGGTTGGCGACGGGGCTACCGGAAGGCATGAAGCGGACCTCGGGGTCCTGCCCCAGGTTACCGATGAGAATGACCTTGTTGACGCCACGGGCCATGCTGGACTCCCTCTATAGTGAACAGGTGCATTGTAATGGTTCGGCCTTGCGGGCCGATGCCTGGCAAGCAGGCTAACCGCCGTGGCGGTTCGAGCGGATCAGGCGCGCCAGGGCATCCTCGTCGAGGCGGCGCCGATCCACCTTAAGATACGCGACTCGCTCCTCCGGCACGACCAGAACGTCCTCGACCCCGGCCACTTCGGCAAAGCTCGCCATCAGCGTATCGAGCGCATCCCCCTGGTGCTCGTCGTCCAGGGCCACGACCTCGCTCGACAAATGCGGCGGAGCTGGCATGCCCAGCATCAACAACCACCAGAGCGCGGCCAACACGGCACTGCCGACGAAGACCGCCGACAGCCCCCACTGCTGAGCCAGGAAGCCCCCCAGCACGCCACCCAGGAAGGCGCCGAGGAACTGGCTGGTCGAATAGACGCCCATCGCCGTGCCTTTGGCCCCGGCCGGTGCCAGCTTGCTGAGCATCGACGGCAGCATGGCCTCGAGCAGATTGAAGGCAATGAAGAACAGCAGCAGCCCAGCGAACAGCACCCAGCCGCTGCCGAAGCCGGCCAACCCGGCCAGACTGGCAGTAATCGCGCCAATCGCCGCCAGGCTCATGCCCTTCATGCGCTGGCGCTTCTCGGCCACCACCACCAGCGGCACCATGGCGATGAATGCCAATGCCATGATGGCGAGATAGGTCAACCCATGGCGCTCTGCCTCGATACCCGCTTCAACCAAGCGGAACGGCACGGCGACGAAGATTGCCATCAGCACCAGGTGCAGGGAGAAGATCGACAGGTCGAGCCGCCACAGGTCGGCACGCGTGAAGATCGCGGCCAATTGGCCGCGGTCGATGCCTACGTCGCGATGACGCAGTCGCCGCGGTGCCGGTGGCACCAGCTTCCACAGCACTGCCAGGCCCAGCGCGGCCAGCAGGGCAGTAAACCAGAACACCGACGAGAGGCCGAACGTCGCGGCCAGCCAGGGGCCCAGCACCATGGCCACGGCAAACGCCACGCCGATGGAGAGACCGATGGTGGCCATGGCCGCGGTGCGCACCTGCTCGCGGGTCTGATCGGCCAGCAGCGCCATGATCGCCGCCGCCACCGCCCCGCTGCCCTGCAGGCAGCGCCCCAGGATCACCCCGCCGATGGTATCGGCATTGGCCGCCACCACGCTGCCCAGCAAGAACAACAGCAGTCCACCGGCAATTACCGGCTTGCGTCCCAGGCGGTCGGAGAGCAGACCAAAGGGGATCTGCAGGATCGCCTGGGTAAGGCCGTAGACACCCAGCGCCAGCCCCACCAGCAGCGGTGTGGCGCCGGCCAGTTCGTCGGCATACAGCGCCAGCACCGGCAACACCATGAACAGCCCCAGCATGCGCGTGGCATACAGGCCGGCCAGGCCGGTAATGGCGCGCCGTTCGGAGGCTAGCAGCAATCCAGAGAGCTTGCGCATAGGGGATCAGAGGATTCCATGATGGACGGGCCGGAGCCCTTTTTGATGGACCGACTATTCTAACGATTCCAGCCCCCACAGGAAACGTCTCGACCAGCGACGCTTTGGCGCGCAGTCGACCGCGGACGTATAATCGAGGTTTTGCCGAGCGCCATGAGGTGTGAATGGACAGGATCGTGGTCAGGGGTGCGCGCACCCACAACCTCAAGCAGATCGACGTCGAGCTGCCCCGCGACAGCCTGATCGTGGTCACCGGGCTTTCGGGCTCGGGCAAGTCGTCGCTGGCCTTCGACACCCTCTATGCCGAGGGCCAGCGCCGCTACGTGGAATCGCTCTCCACCTACGCCCGACAGTTCTTGTCGATGATGGAGAAGCCAGACGTCGACCATATCGAGGGGCTATCTCCGGCGATCTCCATCGAGCAGAAATCCACCTCCCACAACCCGCGCTCCACGGTGGGCACCATCACCGAGATCTACGACTACCTGCGCCTGCTATTCGCCCGTGCCGGCACGCCGCGCTGCCCCGAACACGGCGAGGAGCTCGAAGCCAGCACCATCTCGCAGATGGTCGACCAGGTACTGGCGCTTCCCGAAGGCAGCAAGCTGATGCTGCTGGCGCCGGTGGTCAAGGGCCGCAAGGGCGAGCACCTGCAGCTGCTGGCCGAGCTGCGCGCCCAGGGTTTCGTCCGCGTGATGGTCGATGGCCAGGCGTTGGAGCTCGACGATATCGCCCCGCTGGACAAGAACAAGAAACACGACATCAGCGTGGTGGTCGATCGCATCAAGGTGCGTGAAGGGCTGGCCCAGCGTCTGGCCGAGTCGTTCGAGACGGCACTCAACCTGGCCGACGGCATCGCCGTGGTGCATTTCATGGACGGCGAGGCCGAGGACATCACCTTCTCGGCGCGCTTCGCCTGCCCGGTGTGCGGATACGCCATTGCCGAGCTCGAGCCGCGCATGTTCTCGTTCAACAATCCCGCAGGCGCCTGCCCTACCTGTGACGGACTCGGTGTACAGCAGGTCTTCGATCCTGACAAGCTCATCAGCCACCCGGAGCTATCCCTGGCAGAGGGCGTGATCAAGGGCTGGGACCGGCGCAGCGTCTACTACTTCAGTCAGCTGCAGGCGGTCGCCGAGCACTACCGTTTCACCCTGGAGACGCCGTGGCAGGAGCTGGCCCGCCATGAAAAGGACATCGTTCTCTACGGCAGTGGCGATGACGAGATAAGCTTCTCCTACGTCAACGACCGGGGCCGGCGAGTCACTCGCGAGCACCCCTTCGAAGGCGTGCTGCCCAACATGCAGCGTCGCTATCGCGAAACCGAGTCAAGCATGGTGCGCGAGGAGCTGGCCCGCTACATTGCCGACCGCCCGTGCCCCACCTGCCACGGCTCGCGCCTGCGTAAGGAGGCACGCCACGTCTTCGTCGACGACCACACGCTGCCGCAGATCGTGCAGCTGCCGATCGGCGAGGCCTGGGACTACTTCCAGCGCCTGACCCTGCCCGGGCGTAAGGGCGAGATCGCCCAGAAGGTGATCAACGAAATCCATGCCCGCCTGGAATTCCTGGTCAACGTCGGACTCGACTACCTCAACCTCGAGCGCAGCGCCGAGACCCTTTCGGGCGGCGAGGCCCAGCGCATCCGCCTGGCCAGCCAGATCGGCGCCGGCCTGGTAGGCGTCATGTACATCCTCGACGAACCCTCCATCGGCCTGCATCAGCGCGACAATGACCGCCTGCTCAAGACCCTGATTCATCTGCGCGACCTGGGCAACACCGTGATCGTGGTGGAGCACGACGAGGACGCCATTCGCGCCGCGGATCATGTGCTCGACATCGGCCCCGGCGCCGGAGTGCACGGCGGCAGGATCGTCGCCCAGGGCACTCCGGAGCAGGTCATGGCCAGCCACGACTCGCTGACGGGACAGTATCTCTCCGGCAAGCGCCGTATCGAGGTGCCCAAGTGGCGAATCCCCGGCAACCCTGAGAAACGGCTCGTCCTCACCGGAGCGCGGGGCAACAACCTGCACGACGTCACCCTGACCCTGCCGCTGGGGTTGTTCATCTGCGTCACCGGCGTCTCGGGCTCGGGCAAATCAACGCTGATCAACTCGACGCTGATGCCCATCGCCGCACGCGAACTCAATCACGCCACCACCCTGACACCGGCACCCTACGACACCATCGAGGGGCTCGATCAACTCGACAAGGTGATCGACATCGACCAGAGCCCCATCGGGCGTACACCGCGCTCCAATCCAGCCACCTACACTGGCATCTTCACACCGATACGCGAACTCTTCGCCGGCACCCAGGAGGCACGTTCACGGGGCTACAAACCCGGCCGCTTCTCGTTCAACGTCAAGGGCGGGCGCTGCGAGGCGTGCCAGGGCGAGGGCATGATCAAGGTAGAGATGCATTTCCTGCCCGACATCTACGTGCCCTGCGACGTGTGCAAGGGTAAGCGCTACAACCGCGAGACACTGGAGATCGAGTATAAGGGCAAGAGCATCGACGAGGTGCTCGAGATGACGGTGGAAGAAGCGCTGGAGTTCTTCAGCCCGGTACCGGCCATCGCCCGTCGCCTGCAGACCCTGCTCGACGTCGGACTCTCCTACATCCGTCTGGGCCAGAGCGCCACCACACTTTCCGGTGGTGAGGCCCAGCGGGTCAAGCTGGCCCGCGAGCTGGCCAAGCGCGATACCGGCAAGACGCTCTATATCCTGGACGAACCCACCACCGGCCTGCACTTCGAGGACATCCGCCAACTGCTCGCCGTGCTCCATCGCCTGCGTGATCACGGCAATACCATCGTGGTGATCGAGCACAACCTTGACGTGATCAAGACCGCTGACTGGATCGTCGATCTCGGCCCCGAGGGCGGCTCTGGCGGCGGCAGGATCATCGCCGAGGGCACCCCTGAACAGGTCGCCGAGATGGAAGTCTCCCACACCGGACGCTTCCTCAAGCCCTTGCTGGAGCGAGCCAGAAGCCAGCAGGCAGAACTAGCAACATCCAAATAGCATCGTATCAGACTAAAAAAACCCGGCTTCGCGAGAAGCCGGGTTTTTCGTTTCTACCGCTATAGCGCTGCCGGGTCAGGCCCGCTGCCGGTGATCACTCCTCGGCGGCGGCTTCCTCGACCTCCTCGGCGACCGGGCGGTCGACGAGTTCGACGAAGGCCATGGGGGCGTTGTCGCCGGTGCGGAAACCGCACTTGAGAATACGGACGTAACCGCCCGGACGCTCGGCGTAACGCGGACCCAGCTCGTTGAAGAGCTTGCCGACCGCTTCCTTCGAGCGGGTACGGCTGAAGGCCAGACGACGGTTGGCGACGCTGTCCTGCTTGGCCAGGGTGATCAGCGGCTCGATGACGCGACGCAGCTCCTTGGCCTTGGGCAGGGTTGTCTTGATCACTTCGTGCTCGATCAGCGACACGCTCATGTTCTTGAACATGGCCTGGCGATGCGAGCTGGTACGATTGAGGTGACGACCACTCTTACGATGACGCATGGTTGTGATTCCTTACCAAACTGGGACTCGAGTCGACGCTCACGCGGAGGCCTTGTCGTCCTTCAGGCTCGCCGGCGGCCAATTCTCCAGCCGCATGCCAAGGGAAAGACCACGAGCAGCCAACACGTCCTTGATTTCGTTCAAAGACTTCTTGCCGAGGTTCGGCGTCTTCAGCAGCTCCACCTCGGTGCGCTGGATCAAATCGCCGATGTAATAAATGTTCTCGGCCTTCAAGCAGTTGGCACTGCGGACGGTCAACTCGAGATCGTCTACGGGACGCAGCAGGATCGGATCGACGTGATCCTCTTCCTCCTCGACCTCCTGTTCCTTGTCGGCTTCCAGGTCGACGAACGCTGCCAGCTGCTCCTGCAGGATGGTGGCGCTGCGACGGATCGCCTCTTCGGGATCCAGGGTGCCGTCGGTTTCCAAGTCGATGATCAGCTTGTCGAGGTCGGTACGCTGCTCGACACGCGCGGCATCGACGGCATACGAGACACGACGCACAGGGCTGAAGGTGGCATCCAGCTGCAGGCGGCCGATGGCACGCGACTCATCGTCGGCGCCCACGCGGGCATCCGCCGGCTCGTAGCCGCGACCACGCGCGACCTTGAGCTGCATCTTGAGCTCGGCGCCTTCGTTGACGTGAGCGATGACGTGGTCGGGATTGACGATCTCGACGTCATGGTCGAGAACGATATCGCCCGCGGTCACCACGGCCGGGCCCTGCTTGTTCAGCGAGAGCACCGCCTCGTCGCGACTGTGCATGCGGATGGCCACGTCCTTGAGGTTCAGGAGAATCTCGATGACGTCTTCCTGAACACCCTCGATCGCGCTGTACTCATGCTCGACACCCGAGATCTCGACTTCCACCACGGCGCAGCCGGGCATGGACGAGAGCAGAATGCGACGCAGCGCATTGCCCAGGGTATGGCCAAAGCCACGCTCGAACGGCTCGAGCACGATCTTCGCGTGGTGCGCGCTGATCTCTTCGACCTTGATATCGCGCGGACGGAGAAACTCTGTCACTGAACGCTGCATAACTACACCTTTGAGGCTGCCTAACGGTTACTCGGTACTCGGCGCCGGCCCCGAAGGACCGGCACGACGCGATCAGCGGCGCTTACTTCGAGTACAGCTCGACGATCAGGTTTTCGTTGATGTCAGCCGACAGGTCGCCGCGTTCCGGGATAGCCTTGAAGGTGCCTTCCATCTTCTTGGCGTCCACCTCGATCCAGGCAACATCGCCACGGTTGGCAGCGATGGAAAGCGCACTCTGAATGCGCGCCTGGTTCTTTGCCTTCTCACGAACGGAAACCACGTCGCCGGGCTTGACCTGGTAGGAAGCCACGTTGACGGTACGGCCGTTGACCGCAATCGCCTTGTGGCTCACCAGCTGGCGCGCCTCGGAACGGGTGGAACCGAAGCCCATGCGATAGACGACGTTGTCCAGTCGGGATTCGAGCAGCTGCAGCAGGACTTCGCCGGTGGCGCCGGAGCGACGGGCGGCTTCCTTGTAGTAGCTGCGGAACTGCTTTTCGAGCACGCCGTAGATACGACGCACTTTCTGCTTCTCGCGAAGCTGCAAGCCGTAGTCGGAAAGACGCTGACGGCGCTGGCCGTGCACACCCGGGATCTGCTCGGATTTGCACTTCTTCTCGAAGGGAGTCACACCGCTCTTGAGGAAGAGGTCGGTGCCTTCACGACGAGACAGTTTGCACTTCGGTCCAATATAACGAGCCATGAATCTGTCTCCTTAAACGCGGCGTTTCTTCGGCGGACGGCAGCCATTGTGGGGAATGGGCGTCGCGTCAGTGATGCTCTGCACGCGGAAGCCGGCGGCGCTCAGCGCACGCACGGCGGATTCACGGCCAGGACCGGGGCCCTTGACCAGCACGTCGACGTTTTTCACACCATACTCGGCTGCAGCGGTCGCTGCACGTTCGCTTGCCACTTGAGCAGCGAACGGGGTGCTCTTGCGAGAACCACGAAAACCCGAACCACCGGCAGTTGCCCAGGAAAGGGCATTGCCCTGGCGGTCTGTGATCGTCACGATCGTGTTGTTAAAAGAGGCGTGGATGTGCGCAACGGCGTCCACTACCTGCTTTTTAACCTTTTTACGGTTGCTACGCGGGTTAGCCATGTTGATGTCAATTCCTGTCTTTACGCCAGAACGTGCGTGTTACTTGCGGATCGGCTTACGCGGGCCCTTACGGGTACGCGCGTTAGTCTTGGTACGCTGACCACGCAGCGGAAGACTACGACGATGACGCAGACCACGATAGCAACCCAGGTCCATGAGACGCTTGATGTTGAGCGTCACATCACGACGAAGGTCACCTTCCACGGTGTACTTGCCGACCTCGGCACGCAGGGCATCCACCTCCTCAGAGGAGAGCTCCTGAACCTTGGTGGTCGGCGCGATGCCGGTAGCGGCACAGATTTCCTGCGCGCGCGTGCGGCCAATCCCGAAGATATAGGTCAGCGAGATCGCCGCATGCTTGTTGTCCGGGATATTGACGCCTGCAATACGGGCCATCAGCTTTCTCCGAAATTTGAGCGGCTTGCTCGATTAGTCACTACAAAAGGCGCAACAGCATACCCCTTTACCCACCTTAGGGCAAGGGGTATGCCGGCACCACTTTTCCACAAGCGCCAGGATCAACCCTGGCGCTGCTTGTGCCGCGGCTCGATGCAGATGACGCGAACCGCGCCATTGCGACGAATGATCTTGCAGTTGCGGCACATCTTCTTGACGGAAGCTCGAACTTTCATCGTTCCTTACTCCAAAATCGGCACGCGGCGCGCCAGAGCACTGACGGCGCGGCTCAGCGCATGATGCCGCCGCTGCCATAGCCTTTCAGGTTGGACTTCTTCATCACCGACTCGTACTGGTGCGACATGAGGTGCGACTGCACCTGGGCCATGAAGTCCATGATGACCACCACCACGATCAGAAGCGAGGTACCGCCGAAGAAGAACGGCACGTTCCACGCCACGATCAGGAACTGGGGCATCAGAGAAACCGCGGTGATGTAAAGGGCACCGAACAAGGTCAGACGTGTCATGACCTTGTCGACATAGCGAGCGGTCTGCTCACCAGGGCGAATACCCGGCAGGAAAGCCCCCGACTTCTTGAGGTTATCGGCGACATCCTTTGGGTTGAAGACCAGCGCTGTGTAAAAGAAGCAGAAGAATACCACCGCCGCCGCGAAAAGCAAGATGTACAACGGCTGTCCTGGCCCCAGGGCCTGGGAAGCACGCTGCAGCCACTCCATGCCGTCGCCGGCGCCGACCCATTGGCCGATGGAGGCAGGAAACAGCAGGATGCTGGAAGCGAAGATCGGCGGAATCACACCCGCCATGTTCACCTTCAGCGGCAGATAGCTGCTCTGCCCGGCATACATCTTGTTACCGACCTGGCGCCGCGGGTAGTTCACCGTGATGCGGCGCTGACCGCGCTCGATGAACACCACGAAGGCCACGGTCGCCACGCCCAGCACGGAGAGGGCCAGCAGCGGCAGTACGTTCCACGCACCTTCGTTGCGGGCCAGCTCGAATGCCTGGCCTACCGCACCCGGCAGGCCGGCGACGATACCGGCGAAGATCAGCAGCGAGATGCCGTTGCCGATACCCTTCTCGGTGATCTGCTCGCCCAGCCACATCAGGAACACTGCACCCGACACGAAGGTGACGATGGCAGTGAAGTAGAAGCTGAAGTCAGCGGTGTAGGCGATGCCCTGGCTGGCCAGGCCCACCGACATGCCGGTAGCCTGGACGAAGGCCAGCAGCACGGTACCGTAGCGGGTGTATTGGCTGATCTTGCGACGGCCAGCCTCGCCCTCCTTCTTCAACTGCTCGAGGTGGGGCGAGACTGCGGTCAGCAGCTGCATGATGATCGACGCCGAGATGTAGGGCATGATGCCCAGGGCGAAGATACTCATGCGTTCCAGCGCACCACCCGAGAACATGTTGAACAGTCCCAGGATGGTGCCCTGCTGCTCCCTGAACAAGGCAGCAAGCTGGTCAGGATTGATACCGGGAACGGGGATATGGGCACCGATGCGGTACACCACGATGGCGAGGAGCACGAAGCGCAGACGCGCCCACAGTTCACTCAGACCGCTGCCCATCGCCGGCATGTTTCCTGACTTGGCCATTTAGTCCTCTACCTTGCCACCGGCGGCTTCGATCGCGGCACGGGCACCCTTGGTGACCTTGAGACCGCGGACGGTAACCGCCTTGTTGACGTCGCCGGAAAGAATGATCTTCGCGTGCTGGGTGGCATCCTTGAGCACGTTGGCCTGCTTCAAGGTTTCCAGGGTGACTTCGTCACCGCTGACCTTGGCCAGCTCGCTCAGGCGCACCTCTTCGGAGACCAGCGACTTCATGGAGGTGAAGCCGAACTTGGGCAGACGCCGCTGCAGCGGCATCTGACCGCCCTCGAAACCGGGCTTCACGGTGCCGCCGCTACGCGACTTCTGGCCCTTGTGGCCACGGCCGCCGGTCTTGCCCAGACCGGAACCGATGCCACGGCCGACGCGCTTCTCGGCGTGCTTGGAGCCCGGCGCCGGGCTCAGCGTGTTGAGTTTCATGGATTACTCTCCCTCTACCCGCACAAGGTAGTTGACCTTGTGGATCATGCCGCGCACGGCAGGGGTGTCTTCCAGCTCGACCGTATGACCGATGCGGCGCAGGCCCAGGCCCTTCATGGTGGCCTTGTGCTTGGGCAGCGTGCCGATGGTGCTACGGATCTGGGTAACCTTGAGTGTGGCTGCCATGGTATTTACCCCGTGATCGCTTCGACAGACAGACCGCGCTTGGCGGCGATGTCTTCCGGCGACTGCATGGAGGCGAGACCCTTGACGGTCGCGCGCACCACGTTGACCGGATTGGTGGAGCCGTAGCACTTGGCCAGGACGTCATGGACGCCGGCCAGCTCGAGCACGGAGCGCATGGCGCCGCCGGCGATGATCCCGGTACCTTCGGAAGCCGGCTGCATGTACACCTTGGAGGCGCCGTGACGGGCCTTCACCGGGTACTGCAGGGTATGGCCCTTGAGGCTCACCTTGACCATGTTGCGGCGTGCCTGGTCCATCGCCTTCTGGATCGCGACCGGCACTTCACGCGCCTTGCCACGACCGAAGCCGACACGACCATTGCCGTCGCCGACGACGGTCAGGGCAGTGAAGCCGAAAATACGGCCACCCTTGACCACCTTGGCGACACGGTTGACCTGCACGAGTTTTTCCTGCAGATCGCCGGTGTTCTGTTCGTTCTTCGCCATCGTAAAACCCTTTAGAATTCCAGGCCGCCTTCACGTGCGGCGTCGGCCAGGGCCTTCACGCGACCGTGGTACTTGTAACCGGCACGATCGAAGGCCACCTGGGTGATGCCAGCCTGCTTGGCACGTTCGGCAATCAGCGCACCGACCTTGGCGGCGGCGTCGGAGTTACCGGTCGCTCCCTCGCGCAGGTCCTTGTCCAGCGTGGAAGCGCTGGCCAGCACCTTGCCACCATCCGGCGAGATGATCTGCGCGTAGATGTGGCGCGGGGTACGGTTGACGCACAGGCGATACACGCCCAGCTCGCGCATCTTGGCGCGAGCGCGGCGGGCACGACGGAGACGAGATTCTTTCTTCGCGTTCATAACCCTGCCTTACTTCTTCTTGGCTTCTTTACGACGCACTTGCTCGTCGGCGTACCGCACACCCTTGCCCTTGTAGGGCTCAGGCGGACGGAAGGCACGAACCTCGGCGGCGACCTGGCCCAGCTTCTGCTTGTCCGCGCTCTTCAGCACGATGACGGTGTTCTTCGGCGTTTCCGCAGAGACACCCTCAGGCAGGGAATACTCGACCGGGTGGGAGAAGCCCAGTGACAGATTCAGCGTCTGGCCACTTGCCTGGGCACGATAGCCGACGCCAACGATTTCGAGGGTCTTGGTAAAGCCCTCGGAGACGCCGGTGACCAGGTTCTGAACCAGAGCACGAGTGGTGCCGACCATGGCCCAGGACTTGGCGCTCTCGCTCGGATTGAAGGTCAACTGACCCTCTTCCTGGGCGATGGCCACGTCCGGATGAACGGTCATGGACAGCGTGCCCTGGCCGCCCTTGACGGTCAGCTGGTCGCCGTCGAGTTTGACGTCGACGCCGGCGGGCACTTTAACCGGATATTTGGCTACGCGGGACATTCCAGACTCCTAGAATACGGTGCAGATGACTTCGCCACCGACGCCCGCCTGGCGAGCGGCACGGTCGGTCATCACGCCCTTGGAGGTGGTGACGATCGCCACACCCATGCCATCCGCCACCTTGGGCAGTGCATCCTTGCCCTTGTACTGGCGCAGGGACGGCTTGGATACCCGCTGCAGGTGCTCGATGACCGGCTTGCCCTCGAAGTACTTGAGGGTCACGGTCAGTTCGGGCTTGGTACCTTCAGCGACCGCGAAGTCGTTGATATAGCCCTCTTCCTTCAATACGCGGGCCACCTGGACCTTGAGCTTGGAGGACGGCATGGTGACCGTCTCCTTGGTGGCCATTTGCGCATTGCGGATACGGGTGAACATATCCGCCAGAGTATCTTGCATGCTCATTTACATTGCGCTCCTGATGATTCCGTGGCGGCTTACCAGCTGGACTTCTTCAGCCCAGGGACTTCGCCACGCATAGCGGCTTCACGCAGCTTGTTACGGGCAAGCCCGAACTTGTTGTAGTAGCCGTGCGGACGGCCGGTGATACGGCAGCGATTACGCTGACGCACCGGGCTGGAGTCACGCGGCAACTGCTGCAGTTTCAGCGTCGCTTCGAAGCGCTCTTCATCGGAAGCGTTCACGTTCTGGATGATCGCCTTGAGCTCGGCGCGCTTGGCCGCGTACTTCTCGACCAGCTTGGTGCGCTTGAGCTCGCGTTCAATCATGCTCTTCTTTGCCATGATCCCACCCTTATTTCTTGAACGGGAAGTTCAGCGCGCTCAGCAGCGCACGACCTTCCTCGTCGGTGTTGGCAGTAGTGGTGATGGTGACATCCAGCCCACGAATCCGATCGATTTTATCATATTCGATCTCGGGGAAGATGATCTGCTCACGCACACCCATGGAGTAGTTGCCGCGACCGTCGAAGGACTTCGGGTTGAGACCACGGAAGTCACGCACGCGGGGAATCGCGATGTTGACCAGGCGATCGAGGAATTCCCACATGCGCTCGGAGCGCAGGGTCACCTTGATACCGATCGGCCAACCTTCACGCACCTTGAAGCCCGCGATGGACTTGCGCGCCTTGGTCACCAGCGGCTTCTGACCGGAGAGTTTCTCCAGGTCGCTGATGGCATTTTCGATCAGCTTCTTGTCGCTGGTCGCGTCACCGATGCCCATGTTGAGGGTCACTTTGGTGATCCGCGGCACCTGCATCACGTTGGCGTAGCTGAACTGCTCTTTGAGCTGAGCCACCACCTCGTTCTGATAACGTTCTTTCAAGTTCGCCATTTTGCTACCCGACTCGCGTTAGGCGTCGATCTGCGTCTGCGTCGACTTGTAGATACGTACCTTGGTACCGTCTTCCTTAACCTGGAAGCCGACGCGATCCGCCTTACCGGTCTCCGAGTTGAAGATCGCCACGTTGGACGCGTGAATCGGAGCCTCGCGCTCGACGATACCGCCCTGATTGCCCGCCATAGGGTTGGGCTTGGTGTGACGCTTGATCATGTTCACACCGGACACGACGAAGCGTTCGTCCTTGAGGACGCGCTTGACGGTGCCGCGCTTGCCCTTGTCCTTGCCGGCGATGACGATCACTTCATCGTCACGTTTGATCTTTTGCATATCCGCCTCGCTCCTTACAGCACTTCGGGCGCCAGGGAAATGATCTTCATGAACTTCTCGGTACGAAGTTCACGGGTCACCGGTCCGAAGATACGGGTACCGATCGGCTGTTCGTTGGTGTTGTTCAACAGAACCGCCGCATTTCCATCGAAGCGGATCAGCGAACCGTCGGAACGACGGACACCGCTGCGGGTGCGAACCACTACCGCCTTGAGGACCTGGCCTTTCTTGACCTTGCCACGCGGAATGGCTTCCTTCACCGTGACCTTGATGATGTCACCGACACGCGCGTAGCGACGGTGTGAGCCGCCAAGCACCTTGATGCACTGCACCCGGCGCGCTCCGCTGTTGTCGGCGACATCCAGCATTGTCTGAGTCTGAATCATCGGTTTTCTCCAAACCTAATCTGACTGCTCTCGCCGAGCTCAGCCCTTGGCCTGCTCGATCACCTCGACCAGCGTCCAGGCCTTCTTCTTGGACAGCGGACGGCATTCCTGGATGGATACCGTGTCGCCGGCCTTGGCCTGGTTCGCCTCGTCATGGGCGTGCAGCTTGGTGGAGCGCTTGACGTACTTGCCGTAGATCGGGTGCCGCTCGCGGCGCTCGATCATGACGACGATGGACTTGTCCATCTTGTCGCTCACCACCTTGCCGGTGAGCGTACGGGCTTTCTTTTCTTCGGCCATCTCAGTCACCTGCCTTCTCGTTGAGCACAGTCTTCACCCGGGCGATGTCCCGACGAACCTGCTTGAGCAGATGAGTCTGGCTGAGCTGACCGGTGGCCTTCTGCATGCGCAGGTTGAACTGCTCGCGGAGGAGTTCGAAGAGCTGCTCCTGGAGCTGCTCGACTGACTTTTCACGAATTTCCTGGGCTTTCATCACATCACCGTCCGTTTCACAAAGGTGGTGGACACGGGCATCTTCTGCGCGGCCAGGGAGAAGGCCTCACGGGCCAGCTCTTCGGACACGCCTTCGATTTCATACAGGACCCGGCCCGGCTGGATCTGTGCGACCCAGTACTCGACGGAGCCCTTACCCTTACCCATACGGACTTCGAGTGGCTTCTTGGAAATCGGCTTGTCGGGGAACACGCGGATCCAGATCTTGCCGCCACGCTTGACGTGACGGGTGATCGCACGGCGGCCGGCTTCGATCTGACGCGCCGTGATGCGGCCGCGACCGGTAGCTTTCAGGCCGTATTCCCCGAAGCTGATCTTGCTTCCGCGATGCGCCAGGCCACGGTTGCGGCCTTTTTGCATCTTGCGGAATTTCATGCGCTTGGGCTGTAACATCGACTCGCTCTCCCCTTACCTGGAACCTTTCTTCTTGGAGGGCGCGGCCTGCGGCTGTTGCTTAGCCTTGGCGCGGACCTCTTCGATGCCCCGAGGATTTCACCCTTGAAGACCCACACCTTGACACCGATGATGCCGTAGGTGGTCTTGGCCTCGTAGGTGGCGTAGTCGATGTCCGCACGCAGAGTGTGCAGCGGCACGCGACCTTCCCGGTACCATTCGGTGCGGGCAATTTCCGCGCCGCCGAGGCGACCGGAGAGCTGCACCTTGATGCCGCCGGCGCCCAGGCGCATGGCGTTCTGTACCGCGCGCTTCATGGCGCGACGGAACATGACACGACGCTCGAGCTGGCCGGCGATGTTCTGCGCGACGAGCTTGGCATCGAGTTCCGGCTTGCGCACTTCCTCGATGTTGACGTGCACGGGCACGCCCATCATCGCGGTGACATCACGGCGCAGCTTGTCGACGTCCTCGCCCTTCTTGCCGATCACGATGCCCGGACGAGCAGTGTGAATGGTGATGCGGGCGTTGTTCGCCGGACGCTCGATAGTGATCTTGCTCACGGAGGCGTTCTTCAGACGCTCTTCGAGGAAGCGACGCACTTCGAGATCGTTGTTCAGCTTGTCGGCATAAGCACCGCGCTCGGCATACCACACCGAGGAGTGGTCCTTGACGATACCCAGCCGAATACCTGTCGGATTGACTTTCTGACCCATCTGGTCGACTCCTACTTCTCGGCTACCTTGACGGTGATGTGGCAGGTGCGCTTCAGGATGCGATCCGCACGGCCCTTGGCGCGCGGACGGATGCGCTTGAGCGTCATGCCCTCATCGACGCAGATGGTCGAGACACGCAGCTCGTCGATATCCATGCCGTTGTTTTCTTCCGCATTCGCGATGGCGGACTGCAGCACTTTCTTGACCAGCTTGGCAGCCTTCTTCGGTGAGAAGGTCAGCAGGTCGAGCGCCTCGGCGACAGGCTTACCGCGCACCTGGTCAGCCACCAAACGGGCCTTCTGGGCGGATAAACGAGCGCCACGCAGCTTAGCTGTGACTTCCATCTCTCAATCCTCTCTGGCTTACCGTTTGGCTTTCTTGTCCGCCGCATGACCGCGATAAGTGCGGGTGGCAGCGAATTCGCCCAGCTTGTGGCCAACCATTTCCTCGGAGACGTGCACCGGGACGTGTTGGCGACCGTTATGGACAGCAATGGTGAGCCCGACCATGTTCGGCAGGATCATGGAACGACGCGACCAGGTCTTGATCGGTTTGCGGTCGTTCTTCTCCACTGCAGCCTCAACCTTCTTCAGCAGATGAAGGTCAATAAAAGGACCTTTCTTCAGTGAACGTGGCACAGCCGTTACCCCTTAATGTCTGTTACTTGGCCTTGCGGCGGCGAACGATCAGCGCGTCAGTGCGCTTGTTCTTGCGGGTCTTGTGGCCCTTGGTGGGCACGCCCCACGGCGTCACCGGATGACGACCACCGCTGGTGCGGCCTTCACCACCACCATGCGGGTGATCCACCGGGTTCATGGCCACACCGCGAACGGTCGGACGCACGCCTCTCCAGCGCTTCGCACCGGCCTTGCCAAGTTGACGCAGGCTGTGCTCAGAGTTGCTCACTTCACCCAGGGTCGCGCGGCACTCGGCCAACACCTTGCGCATCTCGCCGGAGCGCAGACGCAGGGTGGCGTAGTTGCCTTCACGAGCGACCAACTGGGCACTGGTACCGGCACTGCGAGCCAGCTGCGCACCCTTGCCGGGCTTGAGCTCGATGCAGTGAACGGTGGAACCCAGCGGGATGTTGCGCAGCGGAAGGGTATTGCCCTTCTTGATCGCCGCATTCACGCCGGACTCGAGACGGTCGCCTGCGCTCACACCCTTGGGTGCGATGATGTAGCGACGCTCGCCGTCCAGGTACTTCAGCAGCGCAATGTGAGCGCTGCGGTTGGGATCGTACTCAAGACGCTCGACGACGGCAGGAACGCCATCCTTGGTGCGCTTGAAGTCGATCAGCCGGTAGTGCTGACGGTGGCCACCGCCCACGTGACGGGTGGTGATGCGACCGTTGTTGTTACGTCCGCCGCTGCGCGACTGCTTCTCGAGCAGCGGCGCATAGGGCTTGCCCTTGTGCAGCTCGTCGTTGACGACCTTGACGAGGTGGCGACGACCGGCGGATGTGGGTTTTGTCTTGACGATTGCCATGATCCGTACTCCTGCCCTTATTCGGCGCCAGTGAAGTCTTCGAGCGTTTCACCAGCAGCCAGGGTCACATAGGCCTTGCGGTAGCCCTGGCGGCGGCCCAGACCGTGCGCGGTGCGCTTGGTCTTGCCCTTCATGTTCAGCACCTGGACGCGGTCGACCTTCTTGCCAAACAGCACCTGCACGGCCTGCTTGATTTCCGGCTTGGTCGCGTCGCTGGCCACCTTGAACACATACTGGTTGCGCTCGGCGGCGAAAGCGGCCTTCTCGGTCACGTGCGGACCAAGCAGAACCTTGAATACGCGCTCCTGGTTCATGCCAGCTTCTCCTCGAATTTACGCAGAGCAGAGACGGTGACCAGCACCTTGTCGAAGGCGATCAGACTCACCGGATCGGCGGCAGCCACATCCACCACATCCACGTTGGGGATGTTACGAGCGGCCAGATAGAGCTTCTCGTCGACTTCTTCGGTGACGATCAGCGCTTTCTCCAGGCCCAGCTCACCCAGCTTGGCGACCAGCTGCTTGGTCTTGGGCGCATCGACGGTGAATTCGTCGATGGCGACCAGGCGCTCCTGACGCACCAGCTCGGACAGGATGGAACGCATTGCTGCGCGGTACATCTTGCGGTTGACTTTCTGCGAGTGGTCCTGCGGACGCGCCGCGAAGGTCACACCACCGCTACGCCACAGCGGCGAGCGGATGGTACCGGCGCGCGCACGGCCGGTGCCCTTCTGGCGCCACGGCTTCTTGCCACCACCGCGCACATCGGAACGAGTCTTCTGGGCGCGAGTACCCTGGCGACCACCAGCCAGATAGGCGGTGACGACCTGGTGAACCAGCGCCTCGTTGAATTCTTTGCCAAAGGTGGCGTCGGCGACTTCGACAGTACCCGCGCCTGCAGCAAGATTCAGATTCATCGGTTCTATCCCCTTCAGCCAGCTTTGACGGCGCTGCGAACGATGACGTCGCTGCCGGTAGCACCAGGCACGGCGCCCTTGATCAGCAGCAGGTTGCGCTCGGCATCGACCCGCACGACTTCGAGGCTCTGGACGGTGCAGCGGACATTGCCCATCTGACCGGCCATCTTCTTGCCCTTGAAGACGCGACCCGGGGTCTGACACATACCGATGGAACCCGGCGCACGATGCGACAGGGAGTTGCCGTGGGTGGCATCCTGGGTACGGAAATTCCAGCGCTTGACGGCGCCTTGGAAGCCCTTGCCCTTGGAGGTGCCGGTCACATCGACCTTCTGACCAGCTTCGAAGAGGGATACAGTGAGTTCGCCGCCCACTTCCGGAGCTTCCTCGCCTGCATTGAGGCGGAACTCCATCAGCGAACGACCGGCCTCGACACCTGCCTTGGCGTACTGACCTGCCTGCGCCTTGGTGAGATGCTTGGCCTTGCGGGAGCCGGCTGTAACCTGAACCGCCGCGTAGCCGTCGGATTCGACGGTCTTGACGCTGGTAATGCGATTCGGCTCAACCTCGATCACGGTCACGGGCACGGAAGCGCCATCTTCGGTAAAGACGCGGGTCATACCGGCCTTTCTACCGACCAAACCGATAGTCATTCTCAGTCTCCTTTAGTGTACGGGGCTATCACCCGCTATGGCTGCCCTTTCCAGAGCATTCCACTAGCACGTTGTATGACGCCATCACGGCGTGGCGGCTGCTGCTCCAACTCGTTTGAAAGAGCGCTGGGCCGCGGGTGTCTAGTGTGATTAGTCGAGCTTGATCTGCACGTCCACGCCAGCGGCGAGGTCGAGCTTCATCAGGGCATCGACGGTCTTTTCGGTCGGCTCGACGATATCGAGCACGCGCTTGTGAGTGCGAATCTCGTACTGGTCACGCGCATCCTTGTTGACATGCGGCGAAATCAGCACGGTGTAGCGCTCACGATTGGTCGGCAGCGGGATCGGACCGCGAACCTGAGCACCAGTACGCTTGGCGGTATCAACGATCTCCGCGGCAGACTGATCGATCAGGCGATGGTCGAATGCCTTCAACCGAATGCGAATCTTCTGGTTCTGCATTTGCCCTAAACTCCAATGGATGTGGACGGCCTCTGCCGCCTACCCACGCATACAAAGGATGCGCATTATATGCATGCCGAGGACGAGAGTCAAACACTCCGCCCAAGGTGCGCAGAAAGGGGGCTCCTTGCGGAGCCCCCTTCGATCGATCGGTGAGCCCAGGGCTTACTTGACGATCTTGGCCACAACGCCGGCGCCGACGGTACGGCCACCTTCGCGAATGGCGAAACGCAGACCTTCATCCATGGCGATCGGAGCGATCAGGGTGACGACCATCTTGACGTTGTCACCCGGCATGACCATCTCGACGCCTTCCGGCAGTTCACAGGTACCGGTCACGTCAGTGGTACGGAAGTAGAACTGCGGACGATAGCCCTTGAAGAACGGGGTGTGACGACCGCCTTCTTCCTTGGACAGCACGTAGACTTCGGCTTCGAAGACGGTGTGCGGGTTGATGCTGCCCGGCTTGGCCAGAACCTGACCACGCTCGACTTCATCACGCTTGGTACCACGCAGCAGGGCACCGACGTTCTCGCCAGCACGACCTTCGTCGAGCAGCTTGCGGAACATCTCGACACCGGTAACGGTGGTCTTGGTGGTGTCCTTGATACCGACGATCTCGACTTCCTCACCGGCCTTGATGATGCCGCGCTCGATACGACCGGTGACCACGGTGCCGCGACCGGAGATGGAGAACACGTCCTCGATCGGCATCAGGAACGGCTGATCGATAGCACGCTCCGGCTCGGGGATGTAGTCGTCCAGCGCCTTGATCAGATTGGCAACGGCGGTGGTACCCATGCCGTTCTCATCCTCGCCGTTCAGCGCCATCAGCGCAGAACCGACGATGATCGGAGTGTCGTCGCCCGGAAGTCATACTCATTGAGCAGTTCGCGAACTTCCATCTCGACCAGCTCGAGCAGCTCCTCGTCGTCGACCATGTCGGCCTTGTTCAGGAACACGACGATGTACGGAACGCCAACCTGACGCGACAGCAGGATGTGCTCGCGGGTCTGCGGCATGGGGCCGTCAGCAGCGGAACAGACCAGGATGGCGCCGTCCATCTGGGCCGCACCGGTGATCATGTTCTTGACGTAGTCGGCGTGTCCCGGGCAGTCGACGTGTGCGTAGTGACGCTGCTCGGACTGGTACTCGACGTGAGAGGTGGCGATGGTGATACCACGCTCACGCTCTTCCGGAGCGTTGTCGATGGAGTCGAACTGACGCCATTCACCGCCGAAGACCTCAGCAGAAACGCGAGTCAGGGCCGCAGTCAGAGTGGTCTTGCCGTGGTCGACGTGACCGATGGTGCCGACGTTGACGTGCGGTTTGGAACGTTCGAATTTTTCCTTAGCCACTTCGATAACCTCTTTACGTTTGCTAGCGGTTAGCCTTTCTGGTTGATGACGGCTTCAACGATGCTGGAGGGCGCCTCTTCGTACTTCGCGAACTCCATGACGTAGCTCGCACGACCCTGGGTCTGAGAACGCAGATCGGTCGCATAACCGAACATCTCGCCCAGAGGCACCATCGCGCGGATGATCTTGCCGGAGGAAGAGTCATCCATGCCCTGCACCAGACCGCGGCGACGGTTGAGGTCGCCCATGACGTCACCCATGAAATCCTCGGGGGTCACGACTTCGACCTTCATCACCGGTTCCAGCAGCACGGCCTTGGCCTTGCGCGCCCCTTCCTTGACAGCCATGGAAGAAGCAACCTTGAACGCGTTCTCGTTCGAGTCCACGTCATGGTAGGAGCCATCGTACAGCGTGACCTTCACGTCGATCATCGGGTAACCCGCGATGACGCCGTTCTGCAGCTGCTCATAGGCTCCCTTCTCGACGGCACCCACGTATTCCTTGGGTACCACACCGCCGACGATCTCGGAGGCGAACTTGAAGTGCATGTCTTCGTCGCCTTCCTTGTCCGCCTCGGTGAGCGGCTCGATGCGCAGCCAGACATGGCCGTACTGGCCACGACCGCCGGACTGGCGCACGAACTTGCCTTCCTGCTCGACCTTGCCGCGAATGGTTTCACGGTAGGCAACCTGCGGCTTGCCGATATTGGCCTCGACCTTGAACTCGCGACGCATGCGGTCGACGATGATGTCCAGGTGCAGCTCGCCCATACCGGAGATGATGGTCTGACCGGTTTCCTCGTCGGTCTTGACGCGGAATGACGGATCCTCCTGGGCCAGCTTGCCCAGCGCCACACCCATCTTCTCCTGGTCGGCCTTGGATTTCGGCTCCACGGCCACCGAGATGACCGGATCCGGGAACTCCATGCGCTCGAGAACGATCTTGTTCTCCAGATCACACAGCGTGTCACCGGTAGTGACGTCCTTCAAGCCGATACAGGCGGCGATGTCGCCGGCGTAGACCTGCTTGATCTCCTCGCGGGAGTTGGAGTGCATCTGCACGATACGACCGACGCGCTCCTTCTTCTGCTTCACGGAGTTGTAGACGCTGTCGCCGGAGTTGAGCACACCCGAGTAAACGCGGATGAAGGTCAGGGTACCGACGAAGGGGTCGGTGGCGATCTTGAAGGCCAGCGCGGCGAAAGGCGCGTTATCGTCCGCCTCACGCGTGGCGATGGTACCTTCCTTGTCGTCCAGCTCACCCTCGATGGCCTTGACCTCGACCGGAGACGGCATGTACTCGATCACGGCGTCGAGCACCGCCTGCACGCCCTTGTTCTTGAACGCCGAGCCGCAGGTGACCAGCACGATTTCGTTGTCCAGAGTGCGGCGACGCAGGCCGGCCTTGATCTCTTCCTTGGTGAGCTCGCCCTCTTCGAGGTACTTGTCCATCAGCTCTTCAGAAGCTTCGGCAGCGGCTTCGACCATCTGCTCGCGGAACTCTTCAGCCTTGGCCTGAAGCTCGGCCGGAATGTCGACCAACTCGTAGCTCATGCCCTGGTCGGCTTCGTTCCAGAGGATGGCCTTCATCTCGATCAGGTCGATGACGCCCTTGAAGTCCTCTTCGGTGCCCCAGTTGATCTGAATCGGCACGGCGTTGGCGCCCAGGCGCTCCTTGAGCTGCTCGACGACCATGAAGAAGTCGGCGCCGGTACGGTCCATCTTGTTGACGAACACCATGCGCGGGACTTCGTACTTGTTGGCCTGACGCCAGACGGTCTCGGTCTGCGGCTGCACGCCGGACGAGCCGCACAGCACCACGACAGCACCGTCGAGAACGCGCAACGAACGCTCCACCTCGATGGTGAAGTCGACGTGTCCCGGGGTGTCGATGATGTTGATGCGGTGCTCATCGAACTGCTGGTTCATGCCCTTCCAGAAGGTCGTGACAGCAGCTGAGGTAATGGTGATACCCCGCTCCTGCTCCTGCTCCATCCAGTCGGTGGTCGCCGCACCATCGTGTACTTCGCCAAGCTTGTGCGACAGACCGGTATAGAACAGCACACGCTCGGTAGTAGTGGTCTTGCCCGCGTCGACGTGGGCACAGATCCCGATATTGCGATAGCGGTTGAGAGGTGTCTTGCGTGCCACGGTGGAACTCCCCGTTGGTTGGCGATGCGTTGAGAGGCGCTGCGCTTAGAAACGGTAGTGCGAGAACGCCTTGTTGGCCTCGGCCATGCGATGCACGTCTTCACGCTTCTTGACCGCGGAGCCCTTGCCTTCGGCAGCATCGAGCATCTCGCCAGCAAGGCGCTGCACCATGGTCTTCTCACCGCGCTTGCGCGCCGCATCCACCAGCCAGCGCATGGCCAGTGCCTGGCGACGCGAGGGGCGAACCTCTACCGGCACCTGATAGGTCGCACCGCCGACGCGGCGGGACTTGACCTCGACCATCGGCTGGATGGCTTCCAGCGCGCGATCGAAGATGTCCAGCGGCTCTTCCTTGCTACGCTCGGCAACCGTGTCCAGCGCACCATAGACGATACGCTCAGCTGTGGACTTTTTGCCGCTGACCATCAGGTGGTTCATGAACTTGGCCAGGCGCTCACTTCCGAACTTGGGATCCGGCAGGATTTCGCGCTTGGCGACAACTCTTCTTCTAGGCATGACAAGCCCTCTATCGAAGGGTCTTTCAGGCAAACCCGGAACACTCGTACGCTCTTTTCGAACCCACGACGCCCGGCCTTACTCTTATCAGACCGAAATTAATCCTATTGACGCACCGAGTCCGATCAGGACTTCGGACGCTTGGTACCGTACTTGGAACGGCCCTGCTTACGGTTCTGTACGCCGGAGGTGTCGAGGGCGCCACGTACGGTGTGGTAACGCACACCCGGCAAGTCCTTGACACGGCCGCCGCGAATCAGCACGACAGAGTGTTCCTGGAGGTTGTGCCCCTCACCACCGATGTAGGACGAAACCTCGAAACCGTTGGTCAGGCGCACGCGGCAGACCTTACGCAGGGCCGAGTTCGGCTTCTTCGGGTGGTGGTGTAGACGCGGGTGCAAACGCCGCGCTTTTGCGGGCAGGCCTGCAGCGCCGGCACGTCGCTCTTGGCGACGGGGCGCTTGCGCGGCTTGCGCACGAGCTGATTGATCGTTGCCATATTGTGTAGCTGACTCCAATGGTTGCCTTGCCTTTCAGCGGGCGCGGGCGCACCCACCCCACTGTTAAAGGCTGCGCATTCTAAGGTCTAACGGGGTAGGGCGTCAAGCAATGGGTCACCCCAAGCCCGACGCCCCCTCCCGCTTACAGCTCGTCGTCGTCCGAGTCGAGAGCGGTGAGCTGGGCGCCCAGCTCCTGCTCGACATCGAAGGCCGACGGATGGAGCAGACGCTCGGTATCTTCCCGCTTGCGACGACGCTCCTGATGATGGGCCAGCCCCGTCCCTGCCGGGATCAGGCGACCAACCACCACGTTCTCTTTCAAACCGCGCAGATAATCACGCTTGCCGGTCACCGCCGCCTCGGTCAGGACCCGCGTGGTCTCCTGGAAGGAGGCCGCGGAAATGAACGACTCGGTGGCCAGGCTGGCCTTGGTGATACCCAGCAGCACACGCTGATACTTGGCCGGGAATTTCTCGGCCTGCTCCAGCAGTGCATTCTGCTCGAGAACCTTGACCAACTCGACCTGGTCGCCCGGGATGAACTCCGAGTCACCCGAGTCGGTGATCTCGACCTTGCGCAGCATCTGACGCACGATCACTTCGATGTGCTTGTCGTTGATGCCTACACCTTGCAGCCGGTAGACCTCCTGGATCTCGGCGGTGATGTACTTGGCCAGTTCCGCCACGCCCAGCAGTCGCAGGATGTCGTGGGGGTTGCTCGGACCGTCGGAGATCACCTCGCCCTTCTCCACCGTCTCGCCTTCGAACACGGCGATCTGGCGCCACTTCGGGATCAGCATCTCGAACGGGTCGCCACCGTCTTCCGGCGTGATCGTCAGGCGACGCTTGCCCTTGGTTTCCTTGCCGAAGCTGATCGTACCGCTGATCTCGGCGAGGATGGCCGGCTCCTTCGGCTTGCGCGCTTCGAACAGGTCGGCCACACGGGGCAGACCACCGGTGATGTCCTTGTTGCCGGACGCTTCCACCGGAATTCGCGCAACGATCTCACCGATACCGATCTGGGAACCGTTGTCGACCGAAACGATCGCCTTGCCCGGCAGCAGATACTGCACCGGAGTGTTGGAGCCTGCCACGCTGACCGGCTCGCCGCTCTCGTCGGTGAGCAGGATCATCGGACGGCTATCACGGCCGGCCTGCGGACGCGCCGCCGACTCGATCACCTCGATGGAAGAGAGGCCGGTCATCTCGTCTACGCTGCGGTGGATGGTGACGCCGTCGACCATGTCGACGTACTGCACCTTGCCCTCGACCTCAGCGATGATCGGGTGGGTGTGCGGATCCCACTTGGCCACCATCTGCCCGGCCTCGACCGCCTCACCATCCTTGATCGACAGCTCGGCACCGTAGGGCAGCTTGTAGTACTCACGCTCGCGGCCGTGCTCGTCGGCCACCGCCAGGGCGCTGGAGCGGGAGACCACCACCAGCTTGCCATCGGTGCGCTCGACGAACTTCATGTTGTGCAGACGCACCTTGCCGCCGTGCTTCACCTGCACGCTGTCCACCGCCGAGGCGCGCGATGCCGCACCGCCGATGTGGAAGGTACGCATGGTCAGCTGGGTACCCGGCTCACCGATCGACTGGGCAGCGATGACACCCACCGCTTCGCCGATGTTGACCTGATGCCCCCGCGCCAGATCGCGGCCGTAGCACGACGAGCAGACGCCATGGGTCGATTCACAGGTAATGGCACTGCGCACCACGATCTCGTCGACACCCATGGTATCCAGGCGCTCGCACCAAGCTTCGTCGAGCAGCGCACCCTTCTCGATCAACACCTCTTCGGTGCTGGGATCGATGACGTCCTGGGCCACCACGCGGCCCAGGACGCGCTGAGCCAGGGAGACGATGATGTCGCCGCCCTCGATGACCGGATGCAGGGTCAGCCCCTGCTCGGTGCCACAATCGGTCTCGGTGATGACCATGTCCTGGGCCACGTCGACCAGACGGCGAGTCAGATAACCAGAGTTGGCGGTCTTGAGTGCGGTATCCGCCAGACCCTTACGCGCACCGTGGGTCGAGATGAAGTACTGCAGTACGTTCAGACCTTCGCGGAAGTTGGCGACGATCGGCGTCTCGATGATCGAGCCGTCCGGCTTGGCCATCAGGCCGCGCATACCCGCCAGCTGACGGATCTGGGCCGCGCTACCGCGAGCGCCGGAGTCGGCCATGATGAACACGCTGTTGAACGAGTCCTGCTCCACCTCGTTGCCGTTGCGATCGATCACGGTCTCCTTGGAGATGCCCGCCATCATCGCCTTGGCCACCTTGTCATTGGCCTTGGACCAGATGTCGATGACCTTGTTGTACTTCTCGCCGGCGGTGACGAGACCGGAGGAGAACTGATCTTCGATCTCCTTGACCTCTGCCTCGGCAGCCTCGACGATCTCGCTCTTGGCTTCGGGGATGACGAAGTCGTTGACGCCGATGGAGGCGCCGGACCAGGTCGCCATGCGGAAACCGGTGTACATCAGTTGGTCGGCGAAAATCACCGTGGCCTTGAGACCGGCACGGCGATACACCTCGTTGAGCAGCTTGGAGATCGCCTTCTTCTTCATCGGCTGATCGACCAGCTCGAACGGCACCCCGTCAGGCAGGATGCGGAACAGCAGCGCACGACCTACGGTGGTGTCATAGAGGGTGCGCTCAGTGCTCTGCTCGCCGGTTTCCTCATCAATGAGGATCTCGGTCAGACGCACCTTGACCCGGGCATGCAGCGACACGCTCTGGGTACCGAAGGCTCGCTCCACCTCGTTGAGGTTGGAGAACACCATTCCCTCGCCCTTGGCGTTGATCTTCTCGCGGGTCATGTAATACAGACCCAGTACCACGTCCTGGGACGGTACGATGATCGGATCACCGTTGGCCGGCGACAGCACGTTATTGGTGGCCATCATCAGCGCCCGCGCCTCGAGTTGGGCTTCCAGCGTCAGCGGTACGTGCACTGCCATCTGGTCACCGTCGAAGTCGGCGTTGTAGGCGGCACACACCAGCGGGTGCAGCTGGATCGCCTTGCCTTCGATCAGCAGCGGCTCGAAGGCCTGGATGCCGAGACGGTGCAGGGTCGGGGCGCGGTTGAGCAGCACCGGGTGTTCGCGGATGACGTCGGCGAGGATGTCCCACACCTCGGGCAGCTCGCGCTCGACCATCTTCTTGGCGGCCTTGATGGTGGACGCCTGGCCGTTGGCCTGCAGCTTGGAATAGATGAACGGCTTGAACAGCTCGAGCGCCATCTTCTTGGGCAGGCCGCACTGGTGCAGACGCAGGGTCGGACCGACGGTGATGACCGAACGGCCGGAGTAGTCGACGCGCTTGCCCAGCAGGTTCTGACGGAAGCGGCCCTGCTTGCCCTTGATCATATCGGCCAAGGATTTGAGAGGACGCTTATTCGACCCCGTAATGGCGCGGCCGCGGCGGCCGTTGTCGAGCAGCGCATCGACCGCTTCCTGCAGCATGCGCTTCTCGTTGCGCACGATGATGTCCGGCGCATTGAGGTCGAGCAGCCGCTTGAGGCGGTTGTTACGGTTGATCACCCGACGGTATAGGTCGTTGAGGTCGGAGGTGGCGAAGCGACCGCCGTCCAGCGGCACCAGCGGACGCAGGTCCGGCGGCAGCACAGGCAGCACTTCCATGACCATCCACGCCGGGTCGTTGCCCGACTGCAGGAAGGCCTCCAGCAGCTTGAGCCGCTTGGAGAGCTTCTTGATCTTGGTCTCGGAGTTGGTCTGGGGAATCTCCTCGCGCAGGCGATCAACCTCCTCGGAGAGGTCGATGTCCTTGAGCAGCGCCTGGATCGCCTCGGCGCCCATGCGGGCGTCGAAGTCGTCACCGAACTCCTCGAGTGCCTCGAAGTACTGCTCGTCGTTGAGCAGCTGGCCGCGCTCGAGCGTGGTCATGCCCGGATCGATCACCACGAAGCTCTCGAAATAGAGCACCCGCTCGATGTCACGCAGGGTCATGTCGAGGAACATGCCGATACGCGACGGCAGTGACTTGAGGAACCAGATGTGGGCCACCGGGCTGGCCAGTTCGATATGGCCCATGCGCTCGCGGCGCACGGCGGCCTTGGTCACCTCGACGCCACACTTCTCGCAGATGATGCCGCGATGCTTCATGCGCTTGTACTTGCCGCACAGGCACTCGTAGTCCTTCACCGGACCGAAGATCTTGGCACAGAACAGCCCGTCCCGCTCCGGCTTGAAGGTGCGGTAGTTGATGGTCTCGGGCTTCTTGACCTCGCCGTAGGACCAGGAGCGAATCATGTCCGGAGAGGCGAGCGAAATCTTGATCGCGTCGAACTCTTCGGACTGTGACTGCGATTTGAGGACTTTCACCAAATCTTTCATGGAGTCGGCTCCTAGCTCTCTAACTCGATATCGATGCCCAGCGAACGGATTTCCTTCACCAGTACGTTGAAGGATTCCGGCATGCCGGCATGCATGGTGTGGTCGCCGTCGACAATGCTCTTGTACATCTTGGTGCGACCTTCCACGTCGTCGGACTTCACCGTGAGCATCTCCTGGAGCGTGTAGGCCGCGCCGTAGGCTTCCAGCGCCCACACCTCCATCTCGCCGAAACGCTGGCCGCCGAACTGCGCCTTGCCGCCCAGCGGCTGCTGGGTGACGAGCGAGTAGGAGCCAGTGGAACGAGCGTGCATCTTGTCGTCCACCAGGTGGTTGAGCTTCAGCATGTACATATAGCCCACCGTCACCGGGCGGTCGAAGGCGTCGCCGGTACGCCCGTCATATAGGGTCATCTGGCCGGAATCCGGCAGGTCGGCCAGGCGCAGCAGCTGCTTGATCTCGTGCTCCTGGGCACCATCGAATACCGGCGAGGCCATCGGCACGCCACCGCGCAGGTTCTTGGCCAGCGCGATCACCTCGTCGTCGGTGAGCGAGTCGATGTCCTCGACGCGTGTACCCGTGGTGGAGTTGTAGACCTGCCCCAGGAACTCGCGCATCTCGGCCATCTGCTGGCTGCGGGCATCACGCAGCAGGGTATCGATCTTCTGCCCCAGCCCATGCGCCGCCAGGCCCAGGTGGGTCTCGAGGATCTGACCGACGTTCATGCGCGATGGCACGCCCAGCGGGTTGAGGACGATGTCGACCGGCACCCCGTTGTCGTCGAAGGGCATGTCTTCCACCGGCATGATTGCCGAGATGACACCCTTGTTACCGTGACGACCGGCCATTTTGTCACCCGGCTGGATACGGCGCTTGACCGCCATGTAGACCTTGACGATCTTGAGCACGCCCGGCGCCAGGTCGTCGCCCTGGGTCAGCTTGCGCTTCTTGTCCTCGAAACGCTCTTCCATCTCCTTGCGACGGTTCTCGAGCTGCTCGTCGGCCTGGGCCAGCAGTTCGTTGAGCGACTCGTCCTGCAGGCGCAGCTTGAACCACTGCTGGCGCGGCAACTCTTCCAGGTAGCTGTCGGAGAGCACGTCGCCCTTCTTCAACTTGGGACCACCGTTGACCGGCTGGCCGGAGAGCGTGCGCTTGAGACGCTCGAAAGTGGCGTCCTCGGCGATACGGTAGGTCTCCTGGAGGTCCTTGCGCACCTCGTCGAGCTGCATCTGCTCGATGGCAAGCGCACGAGAATCCTTCTCCACGCCGTCGCGGGTGAACACCTGCACGTCGATGACCGTACCTTTCATGCCGGTCGGCGCACGCAGCGAGGTATCCTTCACGTCGGAGGCCTTCTCGCCGAAGATCGCCCGCAGCAGCTTCTCTTCCGGGGTCAGCTGGGTCTCGCCCTTGGGCGTGACCTTGCCCACCAGGATGTCGCCCGGACCGACTTCGGCACCGATGTAGACCACCCCGGCCTCATCCAGCTTGGAGAGCGCCGACTCCCCCACGTTGGGGATATCCGAGGTGATTTCCTCCGGCCCCAGCTTGGTGTCGCGGGAGACACAGGTCAGCTCCTGGATGTGGATGGTGGTGAAGCGATCTTCTTGCACCACGCGCTCCGAGAGCAGGATCGAGTCCTCGAAGTTGTAGCCGTTCCAGGGCATGAAGGCGATGCGCATGTTCTGGCCCAGTGCCAGGTCGCCCATGTCGACGGAGGGACCGTCGGCCAGGATGTCGCCGCGCTCGACCACGTCGCCAGGACGCACGATGGGGCGCTGGTTCATACAGGTGTTCTGGTTGGAGCGCACGTACTTGGTGAGGTTGTAGATGTCGACGCCAGCCTCGCCGCCGATGATCTCGTCCTCGTTGATACGTACCACGATGCGCTTGGCATCGACCGAGTCGATCACGCCACCACGACGCGCCACGGCGCAGACGCCGGAGTCACGCGCTACGAAACGCTCCATGCCGGTGCCGACCAGCGGCTTCTCGGCGCGCAGAGTGGGCACCGCCTGACGCTGCATGTTCGAGCCCATCAGGGCGCGGTTGGCGTCGTCGTGCTCGAGGAACGGGATCAGCGCGGCCGCCACCGACACCACCTGGCGCGGAGACACGTCCATCAGGGTGACCTGCTCGGGACGCATGAAGGTGGTCTCGCCCTTGTGGCGAACCTGCACCAGGTCGTCGACCAGCTTGCCAGATTCGTCCACGCTGGCCGAGGCCTGTGCGATGACGTAGTCACCCTCCTCGATGGCCGAGAGGTGTACCACCTCGTCGGTGACCTGGCGATCCACCACCTTGCGATACGGGGTCTCGAGGAAGCCGTAGCTGTTGGTGTGGCTGTAGGTGGCCAGCGAGTTGATCAGGCCGATGTTCGGGCCTTCCGGGGTCTCGATCGGACACAGGCGGCCATAGTGCGTGGCGTGAACGTCACGCACCTCGAAGCCGGCCCGCTCGCGGGTCAGGCCGCCCGGCCCAAGCGCGGAGACGCGGCGCTTGTGAGTGACCTCGGAAAGCGGATTGTTCTGGTCCATGAACTGGGAGAGCTGGCTGGAGCCGAAGAACTCCTTGACCGCCGCCGCCACCGGCTTGGCGTTGATCAGGTCCTGCGGCATCAGGCCTTCGCTCTCGGCCATGGAGAGACGTTCCTTGACCGCACGCTCGACACGCACCAGGCCGACGCGGAACTGGTTCTCAGCCATCTCGCCGACACAGCGGATACGACGGTTGCCCAGGTGATCGATATCGTCGACTTCGCCGAAGCCGTTGCGGATATAGATCAGTTCCTTGAGTACGTCGAGGATGTCGCGGTTGTCGAGCACGCCGGAACCAGTGTCGGCTTCGCGGCGCAGGCGGCGGTTGAACTTCATGCGACCGACGCCGGAGAGGTCGTAGCGGTCCTCGGTGAAGAACAGGTTGTGGAACAGCGTCTCGGCGGCCTCCTTGGTGGGCGGCTCGCCGGGGCGCATCATGCGGTAGATCTCGACCAGCGCTTCGAGCTGCGAGCTGGTGGTATCCAGGCGCAGGGTCTCGGAGATGAACGGACCGCAGTCGAGGTCGTTGGTGTAGAGGGTCTCGAGCTTGGTGATACCGGCCTGACCCAGCTTCTCGAGCAGCTCCGGCGTGACGACGGTATTGCAGGAGCAGATCAGCTCACCGGTATTCGGATCGACCTGATCCTTGGCCAGCGTCTTGCCGAACAGATAGTCCATCGGCACCTCGAGACGCTCGAGGCCGGCCTTCTCCAACTGGCGGATATGTTTCTGGGTGATGCGCCGCCCTTCCTCGACGATCAGGTTGCCATCGGCATCCTTGATGTCGAAGGTGGCGGTCTCGCCGCGCAGGCGCGACGGCACCAGATCCACGGAGAAGCCGCTCTTCTCGATGTGGAAAGTGCTGGTATCGAAGAACTCGTCGAGGATCTCCTCGGCACTCATGCCCAACGCACGCAGCAGCACCGTGGCCGGCAGCTTGCGGCGACGGTCGATACGCACGAAGACGTTGTCCTTGGGATCGAACTCGAAGTCGAGCCAGGAACCGCGGTAGGGGATCACCCGGGCGGAATAGAGCAGTTTGCCGGAAGAGTGGCTCTTGCCCTTGTCATGATCGAAGAACACGCCCGGTGAGCGGTGCAGCTGGGAAACGATGACCCGTTCGGTGCCGTTGACCACGAAGGTACCGTTTTCGGTCATCAGGGGGATCTCCCCCATGTAGACTTCCTGCTCCTTGATGTCCTTGATGGCCTTGTTCGAGGAGTCGCGATCGTAGATGATCAAGCGAACCTTGACCCGCAAGGGAGCGGAGTAGGTGACGCCACGCAGTTGGCACTCCTTGACGTCGAACGCCGGGGTGCCGAAACGGTAGCTGACGTACTCGAGCGCGGCATTTCCGGAGAAGCTCTCGATCGGGAACACGGACTTGAACGCCGCATGCAGCCCCACCTCGAGACGCTCATCGGCCGAGCGGTCCTGCTGGAGGAAGTCGTAGTAGGAATCAAGCTGGATCGCCAGCAGGTAGGGCACATCCATCACTTGGGGCAGTTTGCCGAAATCCTTGCGGATGCGTTTTTTCTCAGTGTATGAGTAAGCCATCTGTATTCCCCAGCTTGTTCACCATGGGTGACCGATGCGTGGTCGGCGCCGCCCGACGGGACCGCCCCCGTCAGGCGCTGACGGCAAGCTCCACAAGGGGTAGCTCGCCGTCGGGATTCTTCTAGCGACGCTGCGTCAGCAAGGCGCTAGTGCAACAGAAAAAGGCCGGCAGCGGGAAGGCCCGCCACCAGCCGTGGAAGCTTACGCAGCGCGTGAAGCCATGGAAACCAAGGGGTTACTTGAGTTCCACGGTGGCGCCGGCTTCTTCCAGCTTCTTCTTGGCCTCTTCGGCCTCGTCCTTGGACATAGCTTCCTTGATGGTCGCCGGAGCGCCGTCGACGGCAGCCTTGGCTTCCTTCAGGCCCAGGCCGGTGATCTCGCGCACGGCCTTGATCACGTTGACCTTCTTGTCGCCAGCGCTGGCCAGCACCAGGTCGAACTCGGTCTGCTCTTCGGCAGCGCCGGCGTCACCGCCAGCAGCCGGGCCTGCCACGACGGCAGCAGCGGCAGAAACGCCGAACTTCTCTTCCATCGCCTCGATCAGCTCGACGACTTCCATCACGGACATGTCGGCGACGGCGTTGATGATGTCTTCTTTGGTCAGTGCCATTTTGATGATTCCTAAACTTTGCGGAGCCTCGGCGCACCGAGCGCTCTATTCAGTGTTCGACTCAGACAGCTGGGATGCGCTCGCCGTTCAGGCGGCTTGCTCCTGCTTCTGATCGCGCAGTGCGGCCAGGGTACGAACCAGCTTGCCGGCGGAAGCTTCCTTCATGACGGACATCAGCTTGGCGATGGCCTCGTCATAAGTCGGCAGGGTCGCCAGACGGTCGATATCGCTCGCCGGGATCAGCTCGCCTTCGTAGGCCAGCGCCTTGATCTCGAAGTTCTTCTCATCCTTGGCGAACTCCTTGAACAGGCGGGCGGCAGCGCCCGGATGCTCAGTGGAGAAGGCCAGCAGAGTCGGACCAACGAAACTCTCGTTCAGACACTCCCAGGGAGTGCCGGAAAGGGCGCGGCGTGCCAGGGTGTTGCGAACAACACGCAGCTGGACGCCATTCTCGCGCGCCTGCTTGCGCAGGCCGGTCATCTTCTCGACCGTGACGCCACGAGAATCGGCAACGACGACGGAGAGAGCGCCCTTGGCGGCTTCACTGACCTCGGCAACGATCGCTTTCTTGCCTTCAAGTGCTAGTGGCACAGTGATCACTCCTTCGTGCCGGAACCGCACGAAAGTGGGGCTCCGGAGGTTACCATCTCTCCCAGGTAGCCAAAGGCATACCGGGAGTCCTGGGTGATGGTGCACACCAGCGCTCTGGCGGCCACACCATCTGCGCAGGCATCCCTAGGGGAGATTAAGCCGCCCACTCGAGAGAAGGCGGCACCTGCGGTCTTTGACGGCGCCCCTCATGCTCTGAACAGAGCACTTGGGGACCGCAAAGTTTCTTACAACGCTTCGCTCTGCCTCGCCTTACACGAAGGCAGAGTGATCGAGGGTCAGACCCGGGCCCATGGTAGTGGACAGGGTGACCTTCTTGAAATAGATACCCTTGGACGTGCTCGGCTTGAGACGCTTGAGGTCGGCGACCAGCGCTTCCAGGTTGCCACGGATGGCGTCGGCCTCGAAGTCAACCTTGCCCAGCGTGGTGTGAATGATACCGTTCTTGTCGGTACGGAAACGCACCTGGCCGGCTTTGGCGTTCTTCACCGCAGTCGCCACGTCGGGAGTCACGGTGCCGACCTTGGGGTTCGGCATCAGGCCGCGCGGACCGAGGATCTGACCCAGCTGGCCGACCACACGCATGGCGTCCGGCGAGGCGATGACCACGTCGAAATCGAGCTGACCCTTCTTGACCTGCTCGGCCAGATCATCCATGCCGACGACGTCAGCACCGGCTTCCTTGGCGGCATCGGCGTTGGCACCCTGGGTAAACACGGCGACGCGCACGTCCTTGCCGGTCCCGTTGGGCATCACGGTAGCACCGCGCACCACCTGATCGGATTTACGCGGATCGACGCCCAGATTGATGGCGACGTCCAGCGACTCCTTGAACTTGACGGTAGAGAGCTCAGCGAGCAGTGCCACGGCTTCCTCGAGGGAATAAGCCTTGGTGGCATCGACCTTCTCGCGAATCATCTGTGCGCGCTTGGAAAGCTTGGCCATGATCAGAGACCCTCCACGTTCAGGCCCATGCTGCGGGCGCTACCGGCAATGGTACGCACCGCGGCGTCGAGATCGGCAGCCGTGAGATCCGGCTCCTTGGTCTTGGCGATCTCTTCGAGCTGCTCACGGGTCACGGTGCCGACCTTCTTCTTGTTCGGCTCACCGGAGCCGGACTTGATGCCAGCTGCCTTCTTCAGCAGGACGGCCGCCGGCGGCGTCTTGGTGATGAAGGTGAAGCTGCGGTCGGAATAAACGGTAATCACCACGGGAGTCGGCAGACCCGGCTCGATGTCCTGGGTCGCGGCGTTGAACGCCTTGCAGAACTCCATGATGTTAACGCCGTGCTGACCCAGCGCGGGGCCCACGGGGGGACTCGGATTGGCCTTACCGGCTGCAACCTGCAGCTTGATGTAAGCCTGTACTTTCTTGGCCATGATTGACTCCAGTTGGGTAGTAGCGCCTTGCGGCTCCCCGGGTTAAACGACCGCCGAAGCGGTCGACAGCAAACTCAAAAGCCGAGATGTATCACTCTTTCTCGACCTGCGAGAATTCCAGCTCGACAGGCGTCGCCCGGCCGAAGATCAGCACGCTGACCTGGAGACGACTCTTGTCGTAGTTGACCTCTTCGACGACACCATTGAAATCGGCGAAGGGACCGTCAATGACACGCACGGACTGCCCCGGCTCGAACATGGTCTTGGGCCGCGGCTTGTCGGTACCGTCCTTCACCCGGCGCAGGATGGCATCAGCCTCTCGCTGAGTAATCGGCGCCGGCTTCTCCTTGGTGCCACCAATGAACCCCATGACCCGGGGCGTCTCGTTGACCAGATGCCAGGTGGCGTCGTCCATTTCCATCTCGACCAGCACGTAGCCGGGATAGAACTTGCGCTCGCTTTTACGGCGCTTGCCGTCACGCACCTCGACGACCTCTTCGGTCGGCACCAGAATCTCGCCGAAACGGTCCTCCATGCCATACATCTTCACGCGCTCCTTGAGGGAACGCATGACATGCTTCTCGAAGCCGGAGTAGGCGTGAACGACGTACCAACGCTTGGACATGAAGACTCCTAACCGATGACGCCGGACATCGCCCAGCTAAGAAGGGTGTCGATCAGCCACAGCATCAGCCCGACGACCAGCACGGCCACCAGTACGATGGCAGTCGTCTGCACGGTCTCGGGACGGGTCGGCCACACCACGCGCTGAATTTCTTTCTTTGCGTTCTTGGCCAACTCGGCAAGGTCCCGCCCCTTGGCGGTAGTCAGCGCAATCGCCGCAGCACCCGCACACAGCACGACGACACCAAGTACACGATAGAGAAGCGCCTGGTCGGCAAAGTAGGTATTCCCCACCACCGCCAGCACCACCAACGTGACGACAACCGCCCACTTGAGCCCGTCGCGGCGCGACTCCTGCACCTCGGCGTTGTGTTTCATGAAAACGAGACTCCTCAGGGTGCGGCAATCGAGTATGTTCGTATGAAGAATGCCAACCTGGGGAAGGTTGGCAGGCCAGGAGGGAATCGAACCCCCAACCTGCGGTTTTGGAGACCGCTGCTCTGCCAATTGAGCTACTGGCCTGTATCTGGTATGCAGCACCTCTTGCAGGCCGCATGCACAACAGCGGGCGCCATGATAGCGAATGACTCGCCGACTGGCAACCCTTCCCGACGAACCACCGCCGTGAAGAAAAGAAAGGCGAGCCTTCGCTCGCCTCTCCGAATTGGAGCTCATGGACGGATTTGAACCGTCGACCTCACCCTTACCAAGGGTGTGCTCTACCCCTGAGCTACATGAGCAAAACTTTTGGCACTACCGATTTACATTCAAGGCAATACCTGGAGCGGGCAGCGGGAATCGAACCCGCATCATCAGCTTGGAAGGCTGAGGTTCTACCATTGAACTATGCCCGCCTACCCACTCTTTCCAACCCAGACCCCAGGCCTCGATCAGCTTATCTGGTGGAGGGGGAAGGATTCGAACCTTCGAAGCTTTCGCGGCAGATTTACAGTCTGCTCCCTTTGGCCACTCGGGAACCCCTCCAGATGGCGGCCCATTCTACCGCCTACCGAAACCATGTCAAGGGCTTATTTTTCAGCCACTTGCCAAAACAGCGCAGCATAGCCGCACGCCCATGGCTTCGGAACGCGCTGCATTGTGTCAAAGCAACATGGAGAATGCAAGGCCTGCCCGAATTTTTTCCAGCCCTGCAGGCGACGGGACTCGCGGTGCCCCGGACATGCGCCCGGCTCGCTCGGCCGCTGTCAGGGGAAAGCACGCTTCCAGGCCGCCATAGACCATATCGGGCCATACCGCATGCGGGGAGTGCACCCCTCGCGCCACAACCCGGGCATCCCCCCGGTCAGCAACATCGGCAACGCCACTCCTTCGCGATCGCACACTTCGGCGTAGATGCGGTTCACTGCACTGACGGCAGCCAGGTAGATCCCATGATTGACCGCCTCGACGGTGCGCTTGCCAGGCAGCAGCAACTCCTCAGCCTCGCTGTCGGGATCAATGGCGACGTTACGGGTGCCAAGCTTGAGGCTTTCCTTCATCAAGCGCAGGCCCGGCAGGATGTAGCCTCCCAAGTGACGCCCACCCGGCAGCACGAAATCGATGGTGATGGCACTGCCACAGTCCACGGCGCAGCAGCCGCCAGCCAATTGGTAGCCGGCCAGCACACCCATCCAGCGATCGACACCCAGCCGATGCGGCTCCTCATAGCCGTTGACCACACCCAGCGCCTCAGGCACCGAACGTGCCACATGTACGCTACGCACCCGGCTCTGTAACAGCGCCACGGTCTGCTCCAGCACCGCCTGGCGAGCAACGCTGGAGATGCGTACCGCCTCGACCACGTCGAGATCCGGTATGTCGGAACCAGGCTTCCACTCCTCACGAGTCCAGACGGCGCCCCGAGAGCGAATCTCGCTGCTGTCGGCATCCTTCAGTCGCCATTTGGAAAGCGTATTGCCGATGTCCAGGTCAAGGATCATGTACGCCCACGCACGCTGATCTCTCCTCCCCCCAGGCGCTCACGCCCGTCACTATGACGAATCCACAGATTGCCCGACTCATCCACACTCTCGGCTGTCGCCACCAGACGCTGCTGTCCACGCAGCACGTCCACCTCACACCCCCGAAAGGCATGGCGTGCGTTCCACTCCTCCTGCCAGGCAGCGAACCCCATCGACTCGTAGCCTGCCAGCAGCGGCAACAGCTCGTCCAGCAATTCGACACCCAACTGGTTGCGTGACAACGCTGGCACCTGATCATGAACCGCAGCTACGCGCTGTTCGATCTGTGCACGAAACCCATCAGGAAGGCTGAAGTTGATACCCATGCCCACCACGACTTCGCAAGGGCCTCCCATGTCTCCGCTGATCTCGACCAGGATACCGGCCAGTTTACCCAGCCCACCCTCTGCATCAGCAAGCAGAACATCGTTGGGCCACTTCAATCGGGGCCGCATACCATGGCGCTCGAGCGCCCTGGCCAAGGCTACGCCCACCGCCAGACTCAACCCCTCCAGTGCCGCGACCCCGGACTCGAAACGCCATCCTACCGACAACATGAGCGCACGCCCCCATGGAGTCGACCAGACACGTCCACGTCGGCCACGACCAGCGCTCTGCTGCTCCACCAAGCACACCTCTCCATGTCCGGCGCCGTGGGCAAAGCGCTGGCGGATGAACTCGTTGCTGGATGGCAGCGTCTCCTCCACGAACAGCCTGGCGAGATGCTGACGCCCCTGGCGTGACAGGCCGGCCACGATCTTTCTGCCGTCCATCAGCTCCAGCGGCATGGTCAGACGGTACCCCTGCCCCTTGACCGCCTCGAGAGGAATATCCATCGCCTCGAGCTTCTTCAATTGCTTCCAGACCGCAGTGCGGGATACTCCCAACCGTTCGCCCAGCTGCTCGCCGGAGTGGAAGTCTCCATCACTCAGCAGCCGAATGAGGTCGCCGATGGTCATGCCTGTGCCCTAACCGGGAAAAGATCCATTCTAGCGAACTGCCGCTGTTGCGGAAACGCATTGATCGGATAAAGAAAAACCCCGACCAGTTGGCAGGGGTTACTGAAGAGATGCCTGACGATGTCCAGGGCGGCTCCCCGCGACTCTCCATGGGAGGCCCCTCAGACGGCGAAACCCCGACCAGTTGGCCGGGGTTTCTGAAGAAATGCCTGACGATGTCCAGGGCGGCTCCCCGCGACTCTCCGTGGGAGGTCCCTAAACGGCGAAACCCAGCCTCTTGCGAAGCTGGGTTTCTGAAAAGATGCCTGACGATGACCTACTCTCGCATGGGGAGGCCCCACACTACCATCGGCGCTGAGCGGTTTCACTGCTGAGTTCGGCATGGGATCAGGTGGTTCCCACTCGCTATGGTCGTCAGGCGAAAACGGTTGGAATCATGCCGACGCTACGTCTCGTCGTATCCGTCAATTGCGCGCGATGCGCAGACCCCTTGGGGTTATATGGTCAAGCCTCACGGGCCATTAGTACCGGTTAGCTCAACGCCTTGCAGCGCTTCCACACCCGGCCTATCAACCAGCTGGTCTCGCTGGGCCCTTCAGGAGGCTCGAGGCCTCGGGGATGTCTCATCTTGAAGGGGGCTTCCCGCTTAGATGCCTTCAGCGGTTATCCCGTCCGCACGTAGCTACCCGGCAATGCCACTGGCGTGACAACCGGAACACCAGAGGTGCGTCCACTCCGGTCCTCTCGTACTAGGAGCAGCTCTTCTCAAACATCCAACGCCCACGGCAGATAGGGACCGAACTGTCTCACGACGTTCTAAACCCAGCTCGCGTACCACTTTAAATGGCGAACAGCCATACCCTTGGGACCGACTTCAGCCCCAGGATGTGATGAGCCGACATCGAGGTGCCAAACACCGCCGTCGATGTGAACTCTTGGGCGGTATCAGCCTGTTATCCCCGGAGTACCTTTTATCCGTTGAGCGATGGCCCTTCCATACAGAACCACCGGATCACTAGAACCTACTTTCGTACCTGCTCGACGTGTCTGTCTCGCAGTCAAGCACCCTTATGCTCTTGCACTCACTGCACGATTTCCGACCGTGCTGAGGGTACCTTCGTGCTCCTCCGTTACGCTTTGGGAGGAGACCGCCCCAGTCAAACTACCCACCACACACTGTCCTCGATCCGGATCACGGACCTGAGTTAGAACGCCAATGATGCCAGGCTGGTATTTCAAGGTTGGCTCCGCCCGAACTGGCGTCCGGGGTTCCTAGCCTCCCAGCTATCCTACACAAGCAACATCAGCGTCCAGTGTGAAGCTATAGTAAAGGTTCACGGGGTCTTTCCGTCTAGCCGCGGGTACACAGCATCTTCACTGCGATTTCAATTTCACTGAGTCTCGGGTGGAGACAGCGTGGCCATCATTACGCCATTCGTGCAGGTCGGAACTTACCCGACAAGGAATTTCGCTACCTTAGGACCGTTATAGTTACGGCCGCCGTTTACCGGGGCTTCGATCAAGAGCTTCGCCCGAGGGCTAACACCATCACTTAACCTTCCGGCACCGGGCAGGCGTCACACCCTATACGTCCGCTTGCGCGTTTGCAGAGTGCTGTGTTTTTAATAAACAGTTGCAGCCACCTGGTATCTTCGACCGCCTCGTGCTCCAGCCGCGAGGGCCTTCACACTAACGCGGCGTGCCTTCTCCCGAAGTTACGGCACCATTTTGCCTAGTTCCTTCACCCGAGTTCTCTCAAGCGCCTGGGTATTCTCTACCTGACCACCTGTGTCGGTTTGGGGTACGGTCCCACTGTATCTGAAGCTTAGAGGCTTTTCCTGGAAGCGTGGCATCGATGACTTCGGCACCGTAGTGCCTTCGTCTCGCCTCTCGGCCTTGGGATCCCGGATTTGCCTAAGATCCCAGCCTACTGGCTTTCACCAGGACAACCAACGCCTGGCCCACCTAGCCTTCTTCGTCCCCCATCGCAATACAGTGAGGTACGGGAATATTGACCCGTTTCCCATCGACTACGCCTTTCGGCCTCGCCTTAGGGGCCGACTCACTCTGCTCCGATTAGCGTCGAACAGAAACCCTTGGTCTTCCGGCGGGGGAGTTTTTCACTCCCCTTGTCGTTACTCATGTCAGCATTCGCACTCGTGATACCTCCAGCAGACTTCTCAATCCACCTTCATCGGCGTACACGACGCTCCTCTACCGCTCGTCATTCGACGAACCCGTAGCTTCGGTACCTGGTTTAGCCCCGTTACATCTTCCGCGCAGGCCGACTCGACTAGTGAGCTATTACGCTTTCTTTAAAGGATGGCTGCTTCTAAGCCAACCTCCTAGCTGTCTGAGCCTTCCCACATCGTTTCCCACTTAACCAGGATTTCGGGACCTTAGCTGACGGTCTGGGTTGTTTCCCTTTTCACGACGGACGTTAGCACCCGCCGTGTGTCTCCCACGCTGCACTCACCGGTATTCGGAGTTTGCCTCGGGTTGGTAAGCCGGGATGGCCCCCTAGCCGAAACAGTGCTCTACCCCGGCGGTGATACGTGAGGCGCTACCTAAATAGCTTTCGAGGAGAACCAGCTATCTCCGAGCTTGATTAGCCTTTCACTCCGATCCACAAGTCATCCAAACCTTTTTCAACAGGTCCTGGTTCGGTCCTCCAGTTGATGTTACTCAACCTTCAACCTGCTCATGGATAGATCGCCCGGTTTCGGGTCTATTCCCAGCGACTGGTCGCCCAGTTAAGACTCGGTTTCCCTACGCCTCCCCTATTCGGTTAAGCTCGCCACTGAAAATAAGTCGCTGACCCATTATACAAAAGGTACGCGGTCACCCACGAAGGGGCTCCCACTGCTTGTACGCATACGGTTTCAGGATCTATTTCACTCCCCTCTCCGGGGTTCTTTTCGCCTTTCCCTCACGGTACTGGTTCACTATCGGTCAGCCAGGAGTATTTAGCCTTGGAGGATGGTCCCCCATGTTCAGTCAAGGTTTCACGTGCCCCGACCTACTCGATTTCACATGCTCAGGTTTTCGGCTACGGGACTATCACCCCCTATGGTCGAGCTTCCCAGCTCGTTCGCCTAACCAGTCACATGCTTAAGGGCTACTCCCCGTTCGCTCGCCGCTACTGGGGGAATCTCGGTTGATTTCTTTTCCTCGGGGTACTTAGATGTTTCAGTTCCCCCGGTTCGCCTCCCAACACCTATGGATTCAGTGTGGGATACCCTGCTTGTGCAGGGTGGGTTTCCCCATTCGGAAATGCCCGGGTCACAGGTCGTTTGCCACCTCACCGAGCCTTATCGCAGGCTACCACGTCCTTCATCGCCTCTGGCTGCCAAGGCATCCACCGTATGCGCTTAATCGCTTGACCATATAACCCGAAGGGGTCTGGTCTGCGATCACGTACGACAATTGCCGGATACGCTTGAGACGTATCTCTTGCGTTTTCTCCTTGCGGAGAAAACTTGTCAGCATGATTCACATTGTTAAAGAGCAGACTGTCAATCGACAGTCATAAACCCGACATCGCAAGGTACGACGATGGCTTATGACTGCAGATCCGATCAGGGTAGACTGTGGGAAGCGGGTGGTGAGGAGTGGCGAAGCCAAACGATCTGAGGCTAGGCGAAAGGTGACGACGCATAGTTCGCTATGCGAGGTGCCTTTCAACGACGCATCAGGAAGTTTGGTGGAGCCAAGCGGGATCGAACCGCTGACCTCCTGCGTGCAAGGCAGGCGCTCTCCCAGCTGAGCTATGGCCCCGAAGGCAATTTGTGTGAGACAAGGCGCTTCGATGCGACGCATAGCCTGCTATGCGAGTATCGGAGCAACGCAGTATCACGCAAATTTGGTGGGTCTGGGCAGATTTGAACTGCCGACCTCACCCTTATCAGGGGTGCGCTCTAACCAACTGAGCTACAGACCCGGCACTGTACGGTTGCAAGCTAAGCTGGTAACCGGCTGGCCGACCTCACCCTTCTTTCCACAAAGATCAGGGGGTGCGCTCTAACCAACTGAGCTACAGACCCGGCTTGCTACCGATGCATCGGCGATCGCTCGCCGACCCAAACAGTCTTTGCTCTGGCCGATCAGGTAATTCATTGTGGGCACTTGCCGCGAGGCGTGATACGTCGTTTAAGGAGGTGATCCAGCCGCAGGTTCCCCTACGGCTACCTTGTTACGACTTCACCCCAGTCATGAACCACACCGTGGTGATCGCCCTCCCGAAGGTTAGGCTAACCACTTCTGGTGCAGTCCACTCCCATGGTGTGACGGGCGGTGTGTACAAGGCCCGGGAACGTATTCACCGTGACATTCTGATTCACGATTACTAGCGATTCCGACTTCACGGAGTCGAGTTGCAGACTCCGATCCGGACTGAGATCAGCTTTCTGGGATTGGCTCACTCTCGCAAGTTCGCAACCCTTTGTACTGACCATTGTAGCACGTGTGTAGCCCTACCCGTAAGGGCCATGATGACTTGACGTCGTCCCCACCTTCCTCCGGTTTGTCACCGGCAGTCTCCCTAGAGTTCCCGACCGAATCGCTGGCAAATAGGGACAAGGGTTGCGCTCGTTACGGGACTTAACCCAACATTTCACAACACGAGCTGACGACAGCCATGCAGCACCTGTCTCTGCGTTCCCGAAGGCACCCCTTCGTCTCCGAAGGGTTCGCAGGATGTCAAGGGTAGGTAAGGTTCTTCGCGTTGCATCGAATTAAACCACATGCTCCACCGCTTGTGCGGGCCCCCGTCAATTCATTTGAGTTTTAACCTTGCGGCCGTACTCCCCAGGCGGTCGACTTATCGCGTTAACTGCGCCACAAAGTCCGCGAAGGACCCAACGGCTAGTCGACATCGTTTACGGCGTGGACTACCAGGGTATCTAATCCTGTTTGCTACCCACGCTTTCGCACCTCAGCGTCAGTGTCAGTCCAGAAGGCCGCCTTCGCCACTGGTATTCCTCCCGATCTCTACGCATTTCACCGCTACACCGGGAATTCTACCTTCCTCTCCTGCACTCTAGCCTGACAGTTCCGGATGCCGTTCCCAGGTTGAGCCCGGGGCTTTCACAACCGGCTTATCAAGCCGCCTACGCGCGCTTTACGCCCAGTAATTCCGATTAACGCTCGCACCCTCCGTATTACCGCGGCTGCTGGCACGGAGTTAGCCGGTGCTTCTTCTGTGGGTGATGTCCCTCCTCCCGGGTATTAACCGGAAGGCTTTCTTCCCCACTGAAAGTGCTTTACAACCCGAGGGCCTTCTTCACACACGCGGCATGGCTGGATCAGGCTTGCGCCCATTGTCCAATATTCCCCACTGCTGCCTCCCGTAGGAGTTCGGGCCGTGTCTCAGTCCCGATGTGGCTGATCATCCTCTCAGACCAGCTACGGATCGTCGCCTTGGTGAGCCATTACCTCACCAACCAGCTAATCCGACATAGGCTCATCCGATAGCGCAAGGCCCGAAGGTCCCCTGCTTTCTCCCGTAGGACGTATGCGGTATTAGCCTGGGTTTCCCCAGGTTATCCCCCACTACCGGGCAGATTCCTATGCATTACTCACCCGTCCGCCGCTCGCCACCAGGGAGCAAGCTCCCCGTGCTGCCGCTCGACTTGCATGTGTTAGGCCTGCCGCCAGCGTTCAATCTGAGCCATGATCAAACTCTTCAGTTTAAGATCGTGCGGTTCTTGCTCGCCCCTTCCCGAAGAAACGGACGAAAGCGAACCAAACTCGGCTCAAGGTCAAAGCTTCTCAAAAGACCCGAAGGTCTCGACGAGTCGCTTGCCTTGAAATGGTGTGACTTCTCACCACCTCATCGACAAGCGCCCACATGAATTACCTGATCGATTGTTAAAGAGCGGCTCCTTTTCTCTTCAAGCCTCAGCCTGAAGCGCGGAGCGTCTCGCTTGCCGTCGTGGCCGTCAATCCTGGGATCAAGCGGCCTCGCCAGCGCCCTGCGAGGAAGGCGTATTCTACTGAAGCGCCGGAGTTTGTCAACTCTCTTCGAGGCCGTCACCGAGGTGACCCTGACCGCGAAGACCAGCCGGAGCCGGCGACCGCAAGCCCGTTGCCAGACTTGCTTTCGAGTGGGGCGCATTCTACCGAATCCGCCGTGGGCGTCAAGTGCGAACCTTGCGAAGCGAATCGAAAAATTCAAATCATGACAACCACTTACCACCCTATCCACCGCCTGCAACGTTGCCCGTCGCCGGCAGCGGATGCGTACTTTACGGTTTTCCCCCGAGCCCCGCAAGGGGCGGCGGTAAAAAATTTCAGGAGCGTGACGATGCGATGACGAGACGCGGGCGAGCGAGCTATCCACAGGCACTCGCAGACGAGGGGTTGTGGATGGTTTTGCCCCAGGGGCGAAGACGACAACGCCCGCGCGGGGCGGGCGCAATACCTGGCGATCGGCTCAACTCTCAGGCGGAGAATGTCGCATCTTGCGCATGATGGCCAGCGTCGGCCCGGAAGCCACATAGGCACCGAACAGCAGTAGCAGCATCACGGAGGGTTCGACCGAGATCACCACGAAACCGAGCACGATGGCCAGCAGCACCACGAAGGGTACCGGCCCCTTGAGGTCGATATCCTTGAAGCTGTAGTAGCGGATGTTGCTTACCATCAGGATGCCGGCAGCTGCGACGACGATCAGCATCAACAGCTTGAAGCCAAAGGCTTCGGCATCGAAGCTGTGGAAGGTCCATACGCTTGCCGCCACGAAAGCCGCGGCCGAAGGGCTCGGCAAGCCGATGAACCATTTCTTGTCGACACTGCCGATCTGCACATTGAATCGCGCCAGGCGCAGTGCCGCACAGGCAACGTAGAGGAAAGCCACGACCCAGCCGGTCTTGCCGATGTCCTGGAGAATCCAGGTAAACGCCACCAGCGCCGGCGCCACGCCGAACGAAAGCATGTCGGAGAGACTGTCGTACTCGGCACCGAAAGCGCTTTGGGTATTGGTCAAACGGGCGACACGCCCATCCAGGCCGTCGAGCACCATGGCAATGAATATCGCCACCGCTGCCGCAGTGAAATCGCCATTGATGCCGGCCACTACCGAGAAGAACCCGGCGAATAGCGCCGAGGTGGTAAACAAGTTGGGCAGCAGATAAATACCCCTGCGCCTGACCTTCTTGCCATCCTCGATCGATTCCTCGATCACCTCCGTCTCGCGTACGAAGGCGGCGGCCAGATCCTCTTCGCCAGGCTGGCCTCCCTTGCCATCGGCAGAACCTGACTCAGTGTCGGCGCGGTGCGGGTCATGCTCGGTACTGCGGGGATCCTGACTCATTCGTCTCGTCCGTTGCCAGAATGGGGTAACTCATGATGAATGCCTTCATTCTACACGGTGCTACCGGAGCGAAAAGCGCAGTACGCATAGCCCTAACACACCAAGGGCGCGGATTCTCCGCGCCCTTGGTGTCGTTCGAGCGGAACTGGCGAATCAGTTCTTGGACTTGTCCACCAGTTGGTTGGCGGCGATCCACGGCATCATGCCGCGGAGCTTGGCGCCTACCTGCTCGATTTCGTGCTCGGCGTTCAGACGCCGGCGTGCCGTCATCGAGGGATAGTTGGTGTTGCCTTCCTGGATGAACATCTTGGCGTATTCACCGGTCTGGATGCGCTTGAGGGCATTGCGCATGGCCTGGCGGGACTGCTCGTTGATCACTTCGGGACCGGTCACGTACTCGCCATACTCCGCGTTGTTGGAGATGGAGTAGTTCATGTTGGCAATGCCGCCCTCATACATCAGGTCGACGATCAGCTTGAGTTCGTGCAGACACTCGAAGTAAGCCATCTCGGGAGCGTAGCCGGCTTCGGTCAGGGTCTCGAAGCCCGCCTTGACCAGCTCCACCGCACCGCCGCACAGCACGGCCTGCTCGCCGAACAGGTCGGTTTCGGTCTCGTCCTTGAAGGTGGTCTCGATGATGCCACTACGGCCGCCGCCGATGGCCGCAGCGTAGGACAGCGCAAGCTCCTTGGCCCTGCCAGAGGCATCCTGATGGATGGCGATCAGGTCGGGAATGCCGCCACCCTTGACGAACTCGGAGCGCACGGTATGGCCCGGCGCCTTGGGCGCGATCATGATGACGTCGAGGTCGCGACGCGGCTCGATCTGGTTGTAGTGGATGTTGAAGCCGTGGGCGAAGGCCAGGGTGGCGCCTTCCTTCAGGTTCGGCTCGACCTGGTTCTCGTAGATCGCCTTCTGGTTTTCATCCGGCGCCAGGATCATGACCACATCGGCGGACTTGCATGCCTCCTCGACAGAGGCCACTTTCAGGCCGGCGGCCTCGGCCTTGGCCGCAGAAGAAGAGCTGGCACGCAGGGCGACGGTAACGTCGACGCCGGATTCCTTCAGGTTATTGGCATGGGCATGGCCCTGCGAGCCATAACCCACGATGGTGACCTTCTTGCCCTGAATGAGAGCGAGGTCGCAGTCCTTGTCGTAATAGACGCGCATGGCGGTGCTCCTGGAAGCGAAATGTGAGGTTTCGATTGGTGTCAGCGTTGATGGCCACCCGCGCCGTCTATCGCGGCGCTGGGAGTCGGCTCATTCGATGGGTCAACCTTAACGCCACGCGCTCGTTGCGTAAAACGCGATATTTGCAACATTACATCCCGGATCATGCAATAATGCCGCGATGGACATGCGACCGCTCAAACAGTTTCTCGCCCTAGCTGAAACGCTGCACTTCGGACGTGCCAGCGAGATGTGTCACGTCAGCCCCTCGACGCTCTCCCGCACCATTCGTCAGCTCGAGGAGCATCTCGATGTGGTGCTGTTCGTACGCGACAACCGTCATGTCACCCTGACCCGCCAGGGCCGGCAGTTTCAAGAGTACTCCCGTGAGGCCCTCGCCCAATGGGAGCTGTTACGACATAGTCTCAGCAGCGAGACGGGAGAACTCGCTGGGGAGATCAGCATCTATTGCTCAGTCACGGCAAGCTACAGCTTCCTGTACGATCTGCTCAGTGATTTTCGCCTGCGCCACCCACGGATCGAGCTCAAGCTCCATACCGGCGATCCCGCCGAGGCGATGAACCGTGTGCTGGCCGGCGAAGAGGATATGGCCATCACGCCGCGTCCACGCAGCGCTCCAGGTGCCCTGGCCTTCAAATCGCTGACCCGCTCGCCACTGGTCTTCATCGCCCCCGTGGAACAGGCGGCCTGGATTCCCACCACCCCCGAGTCGCCCTCCGTCGAGCAGTGGCAGGGGGTACCCATGATTCTATCCGAGGCGGGCCTGTCGCGAGATTATGTCGATACCTGGTTTCGCGCCCTGGGGGTCTCGCCCACCATCTACGCCCAAGTGGCAGGACACGAAGCGATCGTCAGCATGGTGGGGCTCGGCTTCGGCATCGGCGTGGTGCCGAAGATTGTGCTCGACAACAGTCCGCTCCTGGAGCGCGTGCGGGTGCTGCCGGTCAAACCGGAACTGCCCTACTACGATGTCGGCCTGTGCGTGCTCAACCGTCAGCTCAAGAGCCCACTGATCCAAGCGCTGTGGGAAACGGTCACCGAACGCTAGAGACGAAAAAGCCGCCCCGAAGGGCGGCCTAACATTCTGCAGATGTAGATTTACGTCACGAGTGCGTTCGTCGATCAGAGTGAAAGCACCTTGTCGCCACGGGCTATACCCGAAACCCCGGTCCGCGCCACCTCGAGGATTCCCACCGGCCCCATGGCCTGCAGGAAGGCATCAAGCTTGGACGCATCGCCGGTGATCTGCACCGTATAGAGACTTGGCGTGACGTCGACGATCTGCGCGCGGAAGATGTCGACGGTACGCTTGACCTCGTCGCGGGCCGCCCCCAGCGCCTTGACCTTCACCAGCATCAGCTCGCGCTCGATGTGGTTGCCCTCGGTGAGGTCGACCAGCTTGATCACGTCGATCAGCTTGTTGAGGTGCTTGGTGATCTGCTCGATCACCCGGTCGTCGCCGACGGTGGTCACGGTCAGCCGCGACAGCGACGGGTCCTCGGTGGGCGCCACGTTGAGCGTCTCGATGTTGAAGTTGCGCTGCGAGAACAGCCCTACCACGCGAGACAGTGCGCCCGGTTCGTTTTCCATGAGAATCGAGATGATATGGCGCATCAGGTCCGCTCCGTCTTGGAAAGCAGCATGTCACGCATGGAGCCGAGGGGCACCTGCATCGGATAAACGTGCTCGCGCGGGTCGACGATGACATCGACGAACACCAACTCGTGCTTGTCGGCGAAAGTACGCTCCAGCGCCGGGCGCAGCTCATCCATCGTCTCCACCCGCAGCGCGGTGAAGCCATAAGCCTCGATCAACTTGGCAAAGTCGGGCAACGACTCCATGTAGGAGTGCGCATGGCGCGACTTGTAGTTGAGGTCCTGCCACTGGCGCACCATGCCCAGCGAGGCGTTGTTCAGGTTGATGATCTTCACCCCACCGCCGAACTGCTTACAGGTGGAGAGTTCCTGCATCATCATCTGGAAGCTGCCTTCGCCGGTGACGCAGACCACCTGCTCCTCGGGGAAGTTCTGCTTAATGCCCATGGCCGCCGGAAAGCCGAAGCCCATGGTGCCGAGCCCGCCCGAGGTAATGAAGCGGTTGGGCTTGTCGAACTTGTAGTATTGGGCAGCGAACATCTGGTGCTGGCCCACGTCGGTAGTGACGTAGGCTTCGCCGCGAGTGACCTCGCACAGCGCCTCGATCACCTCCTGCGGCTTGAGCTGCTCGCCCGGTTTCGAAGGCTCGTAGAGCTTGCCGCGGCGTTCTTCGCGCCAGCCATCGATCTTGCTCCACCACTCTTCCAAGGCTTCGGGATAGGCGATCTCCTTGCCCTGCACCAGGCTGATCATCTCGTCGATCACGCTGGCCGCCGGTCCCACGATGGGAACGTCGGCACGCACCGTCTTCGACACCGAGCTGGGGTCGATGTCGACATGGATGATCTTGGCGGTGGGACAGAACTTGGAGGTGTTATTGGTCACGCGGTCGTCGAAACGCGCCCCAATGGCGATGATCAGGTCGGCGTGATGCATGGCCATGTTGGACTCATAGGAGCCGTGCATGCCCAGCCAGCCCAGACACTGGCGATCGCTTTGCGGGTAGGCGCCGATGCCCATCAACGTGGTGGTGATGGGGTAGCCGAGCCGCTTGACCAGGTCGGTGAGCCCTTCGCAGGCGCGTCCGGTGATGATCCCGCCGCCGGTGTAGAAGACCGGCCGCTTGGCCTTGAGCATCATCTCGACGGCCTTCTTGATCTGGCCGGTATGCCCCGCGCCACCGGGTTGTAGGAGCGCAGCTTGACCTTCTTCGGGTAAACGTATTCGTAACGCTCGGTGGGCGCGGTCATGTCCTTGGGAATGTCCACCACCACCGGGCCGGGCCGCCCCGTAGAGGCCAGATAGAAGGCTTTCTTCAGAACTTCGGGAATCTCGGTCGGGTGCTTGATCGAGAAGCTGTGCTTCACGATCGGGCGGGTCACGCCGATGATGTCGGTTTCCTGGAAAGCGTCGTCGCCGATCAGGTGGCTCATCACCTGACCGCACAGCACCACCATGGGAATCGAATCCATGTAGGCGGTGGCGATGCCGGTAACGGCGTTGGTGGCACCAGGACCGGAGGTGACCAGCACCACGCCGGGCTTGCCGGAGGCCCGGGCGTAGCCATCGGCAGCGTGGGTGGCCGCCTGTTCGTGGCGCACCAGGATGTGCTTGACCTTGTCCTGACGGAACAGTGCATCGTAGATGTGCAGCGCCGCGCCGCCCGGATAGCCATAGATGTATTCGACGCCTTCATCCTGCAGGAATCGGGCGATCATATCCGCGCCGGAAAGCAATTCCACTTGTGTATCTCCCCTGGAGGTCTCGAGTGCGATCCGCACCCTTGTTGGATGGGCACGGGGTCGAGTGCGGCGGTATGCCGCTGTCGGCGAGGCCGACACCTGATGCCAAACCCTGGCTGGTTAGCCCTGTTGGGGCCTGCACTCTCTTCGGGAACACCGGCCGACGCTGCGCTTGCGACATCAACCTGCAGTTCCCTATCGCGGCGGATCGCCGCGTCGGGGCATTGGCCGGATCCGGCGGTTGGCCGGCTCCGGAGTCCTTCGGCGGGTAGAGGCCACTAGGCCTACCCTTCGCACGGAAATGGGGGGTTGCCCGCTGGTGTCCGTGCCCGCAAATCAGGAACGCTCAAGATTCCAACAGCCTAGCGACGGTGTCAACCGTGGCGCGGTGGCTAAATGCGGCAACGTAAAAAAGCCCGCCGGCAATGTGCGGGCGGGCAAGGGGGTTACAGGACGCAACCTATAAAACAGTGTAGACCCTAGGTGGGCAGAACACCGTGGCCAACGTTATGTCTGTGTATCAAGCACGAAACACGAATTTGTCGTCTTCCACTGCAACGTGAATGGTATCGCCAGAGGCGAAACGACCAGCCAGCAGATCCTGGGCCAATGGATTCTCGATACGGCTCTGGATCGCCCGCTTGAGCGGCCGCGCACCGAACACCGGATCGAAGCCCGCCAATGCGAGTTGCGCCATCGCTTCGTCGCTGACCTCGAGTTGCATGCCGTGCTCGATCAGGCGCGCGCGCAGGCGATCGAGCTGAATGCCGGCAATGGCTTCGATCTGCTCTTGACGCAGGGCATGAAACACCACCACTTCATCGATACGGTTGATCAATTCTGGGCGGAAATGCATGCCTACCACGTCCATGACGGAACGCTTCATCTCCTCGTACTGCTCGTCGTCACCGCCCATCCGTTGGATGATGTCCGAGCCCATGTTGGAGGTCATCACTATCACGGTGTTGCGGAAGTCCACGGTGCGCCCCTGACCGTCGGTGAGACGCCCGTCTTCCAGCACTTGCAGCAGGATGTTGAACACGTCCGGGTGCGCCTTCTCCACCTCGTCGAGCAGCAGTACCGAATAGGGTTTGCGCCGCACCGCCTCGGTCAGATAGCCGCCCTCCTCGTAGCCGACATAGCCGGGAGGCGCGCCGATCAGGCGAGCCACGGAGTGCTTCTCCATGAACTCCGACATGTCGATGCGCACCATCGCCTCCTCGGTGTCGAACAGGAAGCTCGCCAGCGCCTTGCACAGCTCGGTCTTGCCCACCCCGGTCGGGCCGAGGAACAGGAAGGAGCCGTTGGGCCGGTTGGGGTCGGCGAGCCCGGCACGGGAGCGACGCACGGCGTTGGCCACGGCGGTCACCGCCTCGTCCTGACCGATCACCCGCTGATGGAGCGCCTCTTCCATGCGCAGCAGCTTGTCGCGCTCACCCTCGAGCATCTTGGCCACCGGAATGCCGGTCCAGCGTGATACGACTTCCGCGATCTCCTCCTCGGTGACATTGGAGCGCAGCAGCTTGTGGCTCGAGGTGTCGGTCTCGGCCTCGCTGGACTCGGCGATCTTCTTCTCCAACTCGGGTATGACGCCGTACTGCAGCTCCGACATGCGCGCGAGATCGCCCTGGCGGCGCGCCTGCTCGAGGTCGATGCGGGCGCGGTCGAGCTCGTCCTTGAACTGAGCGGCACCCTGAATGCTGGCCTTCTCGGCCTTCCAGATCTCGTCGAGGTCGGCGTACTCGCGCTCGAGCTCGTCGATCTGCTCCTCGAGGCTCTCGAGGCGTTTCTTGGAAGCCTCGTCGGTCTCCTTCTTGAGGTGCTCGCGCTCCATCTTGAGCTGGATCAGACGACGGTCGAGCCGGTCCATCTCCTCGGGCTTGGAGTCGAGTTCCATGCGGATTCGAGAGGAAGCCTCGTCGATCAGATCGATGGCCTTGTCGGGCAACTGGCGGTCGGTGATGTAGCGGGTCGACAGCTTGGCCGCGGCGATGATGGCGCCGTCGGTGATGTCGACGCCATGGTGCACTTCGTAGCGCTCCTTGAGGCCGCGCAGGATCGCCACGGTGTCCTCCTCGGAGGGCTCGTCGACCAGCACCTTCTGGAAGCGCCGCTCCAGCGCGGCATCCTTCTCGATGTACTTGCGGTACTCATCGAGGGTGGTGGCGCCCACACAGTGCAGTTCGCCGCGGGCCAGCGCCGGCTTGAGCATGTTGCCGGCGTCCATGGCGCCCTCGGCCTTGCCGGCGCCGACCATGGTATGCAGCTCGTCGATGAACAGGATGACCCGCCCCTCCTCCTGGGCCAGTTCCTTGAGCACCGACTTCAGCCGCTCCTCGAACTCACCGCGAAACTTGGCCCCGGCCAGCAGCGAGCCCATGTCCAGCGACAGCACGCGCTTGTCCTTGAGCCCCTCCGGCACCTCGCCGTTGACGATGCGCTGGGCCAGGCCCTCGACGATGGCGGTCTTGCCCACGCCGGGCTCGCCGATCAGTACCGGGTTGTTCTTGGTGCGCCGCTGCAGTACCTGGATGGTGCGGCGGATCTCGTCATCGCGGCCGATCACAGGGTCGAGCTTGCCGTCGGCGGCGCGTGCAGTGAGGTCGAGGGTGTATTTCTCCAGTGCCTCGCGGCTCTCCTCGGCGTTGGGGTCGTCGACCCGCTCGCCGCCGCGTACGCTGTCGATGGCCTGCTCCAAGGCCTTGCGAGTCACGCCGGCCTGAGTCAGCAACTTGGTGACCGCATGCCCCATTTCCAGAGCGGCCAGCAGCACCAGCTCGCTGGCGATGTATTGGTCGCCGCGCTGCTGGGCCTCGCGGTCGGTCAGGTTGAACAGCTTGATCAGGTCCCGCGAGGGCTGCACCTCGCCGGTGAACTGCGACACCTTGGGCAGATCGTCGAGATGTCCGGCCAGGGCATCGCGCAGTCGCGCGGCATCACCGCCGGCCTTCTGGACGAGCGCCTTGATGCCGGTATCGCGGGCGTCCAGCAACGCCAGCAGCAGGTGGCCGGGCTCGAGCTGATTGTGCCCACGCCCCACGGCCAGGGATTGGGCATCGGCCACGGCGTTCTGTAGCCTGGCGGTGAACTTGTCGAAACGCATTCGCTTTCCTCCATCGGGGTGGCGGCGCGTTCGGACGCGCCGCTTGGCCCTGTCATATCGTATTGACAGATTCAATGGAGTCAGGTTGGCCGGCTTTCAAGTCGTCGACCAGGGAAAGGATGCGGCAGCTTGACGCAGATCAGCGCAGCCAGATCACGCTGGCCATGCGCCCGGTCTTGCCGTCGTCACGGCGATAGGAGTAGAAGCGCGGCTCGCACGCCGTGCAGAAGTGCCCACCGCTGATGTACGCGATGCCGAGTCGCTCGAGGCGCAGGCGGGCAAGCTTGTAGAGGTCGGCCATATAGTGGCCCAGACGATAGGGGCTGGGATCGAATGCCGCGGCGGCTTCCGGATGCACGCCGACGAAGGCCTGCTGCACCTCCGGCCCCACCTCGAACTGGGCGTTGGAGATCGCCGGCCCCAGCCAGGCCATCAGTTCCTCCGGCGGCGTGGCCAACGCCGCCACCGTGGCTTCCAGCACGCCTCCGGCCAGCCCTCGCCAGCCGGCATGCGCTACGCCGACCCGCGTGCCCTTGCGATCGCACAGGAATACCGGCAGACAGTCGGCCGTCAACACCACGCAGGCATGCCCGCGATCGAAGGCCACCGAGGCATCGGCCTCGGGCACGCTGTCGCTGTAGCTGGGCTGCACCCGGGCACCATGCACCTGCCTGAGCCATAGCAGCGGCCGGTCGTCTTCGAGTTCGTTGGATAGTAGTCGACGGCACAGTGCCACATGGGCGGGATTGTCCCCTACCTGGTCGGCCGAGTTGAAGCAGGCGAACTCGCCCTGACTGGGCCCGGTCTCACGCGTCGTGACAAAGGCTCCGACGCTGGCGGGCGCCGGCCAGTCAGGCTCGATCAGGGTCGGTTGCAAGTGGGGGGCATCACTCATCCGGGCTCCTCAGCGCATGGCCTCGTGGTCGTCACGCAGGTAGTCGATCAGCAGCAGCAGGTCATCGGGCAGCGCGGCACGAAACTCGACCGGCTCGCCGCTGGCGGGGTGCAGGAAGGCCAGTTTCCTGGCGTGCAGCGCTTGCCGGGGAAACTCCCGCAGCAGCGTCTTGAGTTCCTCGCTGGCCCCGGCCGGCAGCTTGAGCCGACCACCGTATACCGGATCGCCGATCAGCGGGAAGCGCCGATGGGCCATGTGTACACGGATCTGGTGGGTGCGCCCGGTCTCGAGCCGGCAACGCACGTGAGTATGGGCGCGGAAGCGCTCGACCACGCGATAGTGGGTGACTGCCGGCTTGCCGCTGACATGCACCGCCTGACGCTTGCGATCCTTGGGATGACGACCGATGGGAGCATCCACCGTCCCGCCGGAAGTCATTACGCCAACGCAGACCGCATCGTACTCGCGCGATACCGTGCGAGCCTGGAGCTGCTCCACCAGGGCGGTCTGGGCGGCGAGCGTCTTGGCCACCACCATCAGCCCGGTGGTGTCCTTGTCCAGCCGGTGCACGATACCGGCACGCGGCACCGTGACCAGACTCGGGCAGTGATGCAGCAGGGCATTGAGCAGGGTGCCGTCGGGATTGCCGGCGGCCGGATGCACCACCAGACCAGCCGGCTTGTCGATCACCAGGATCGCATCGTCCTCGTACACGATCTCGAGCGGGATCGCCTCCGCCTCGAAGCGCACCTCCTCCTCGAGCGTGGCCGCCAGTTGCAGCCACTCGCCGCCGGCCATCTTGTCCTTGGGTTTGCCCGGACGACCGTCCACGGTGAGCGCACCCTCCTTGATCCACCCCTTGAGGCGCTCGCGGGAGTGCTCGGCGAAAAGTTCGGCGGCGGCCTGATCGAGACGGCTCCCGGCCAGGGAGATGGGCACGCGCTGCTGGGCTTCCACGGTCTGGGGCATAGTAAGGTTGTCGCTGAAGAGCATCCTCGGACTGCGTTTTTACCCAAGGTGCTTTATAGTGGACGGGTTGTGGCCAATTCTACCATGGCCGACACGGGTTGTTAGATACGAGGATCACGATGCGCGTTTCCCCCATCGCTACACGCCTTGTCACCCTGCTTCTGGTAACCGCTCTGGTCACCGGCTGTGCTGGCAGGTCGGCCACGGAAGAAGAAGACGAGTTCGAAGGCGTCGCCGAACAACAGCTCTACGAAGAGGCACGCAATGCGCTCGAGGGCGGACGTTATACCACCGCCATCTCGCGTCTTGAGGCCATCGACACGCGCTATCCGTTCGGCCGCCACGCCGAACAGGCCCAGCTCGAGCTGATCTATGCCTACTACGAGACCCAGGACTGGGAGGCCACCCGCGCCGCCGCCAGCCGTTTCATCCGCCTGCACCCCACGCACCCCCAGGCCGATTATGCGCTTTACATGCGCGGACTGGCCTCCTGGCAAGCGGGCCGCTTCAGCCTCGAGCGCCTGCGCCTGATCGACATCTCCAAGCGCGACCTGGGTGCCTCTCGCGACGCCTACTCCGACTTCCGCGAACTGGTGTCGCGCTATCCGGACAGCGAATACGCTCCCGACGCCGAGCAGCGTATCGTCTACCTGCGCAACGTGCTGGCACGCCACGAGCTGCACGTCGCCGACTTCTATCTGCGCAAGGGCGCCTATCTGGCCGCCGTCGAGCGCGGCCGCTGGGTGATCGAGAACTATCCGGAAGCCGAAGCCACCCGCGATGCACTGGCGGTGATGGTCGAAGGCTACCTGGGACTCGACATGCGCGACCGTGCGCGTGAAGTGCTGCAGGTACTGATTCAGAACGATCCCGGTAACGACCGCCTGCGCGGCCGCACCTTTCAGCCGCAGCACGTGCGCGCCCAAGCGCTCTCCGCCTGATTCATTCGTCGGGCCGAGACGGAGAACCCGCGAGCCTGCTCGCGGGTTCTTGCGTTTGGCCTGCCAGCGTTGTCAGTCGCCGGGCTGCCAGCCGTTGACAATGGGGTAGCGACGGTCGCGACCGAATCCTCGCGGCGTCACCCGCACGCCGACCGGCGCCTGGCGCCGCTTGTATTCGCTGCGATCGACCAGCTTGACCACCTTATAGACGTCATCGCGGTCGAAGCCCGCCTCGATGATGGCCTCGGCGCTCATGTCACCCTCGATGTAGCGAGCCAGGATGGCATCGAGCGTATCGTAGTCGGGAAGCGAGTCGGTATCTTGTTGATCGGGCGCCAGCTCGGCCGAGGGTGGGCGAGTGATCACTCGCTCGGGAATCGCCGGCGACTGCTCGTTGCGCCATCGTGCCAGACGGTAGACCCAGGTCTTGTAGACGTCCTTGAGCGCGTTGAAGCCACCCACCATGTCCCCGTAGAGCGTGGCATAGCCCACCGCCATCTCACTCTTGTTGCCTGTGGTCAGCACCATCAGGCCCTTCTTGTTGGAGATCGCCATCAGCAGCACGCCGCGGCAGCGCGACTGCAGGTTCTCCTCGGTGGTGTCGCGCTCGGTACCGGCGAACGTCTCGGCCAGCGTTGTCATGAAGGCGTCGACCATGGGCTCGATGGGCAGCACCTCGTAATGCACGCCGAGCAGCCGAGCCTGCTCGGCGGCATCTTCCTGGGACATGTCGGCGGTATAGCGATACGGCATCATCACCGCATGCACCCGCTGCGGCCCCAGGGCATCCACGGCGATGGCAAGCGACAGAGCCGAGTCGATACCGCCGGAGAGGCCCAGCACCACGCCTTCGAAGCCGCTCTTGTTGACGTAGTCGCGCACCCCGCTGACCAGCGCACAGTAGAGGCTCTCCTCGGGCTCCTCCATGGGCTCGATCTCGCCCTCGCGTGGCACCCAGGCGCCCGACTCCTGGACGAACTGTACCGGCATCAGCCCCGCCTGCCAGTAGGGCGCCACCACGCGCACCTGGCCGCTTGCGTCGACACAGGCCGAGCCACCGTCGAACACCAGCTCGTCTTGGCCGCCGATGGTATTGACATAAACCAGTGGCAGCGACACCTCTGCCGCGCGCTGCTCCAGGAGGCGCAGGCGTTCGGCCGGCTTATCCTGATGGTAAGGCGAGGCGTTGAGCGTGACGAGGATGTCCGCGCCGTCATCGCGGGCCGCCCGCACCGGGCCACCGTCCCAGATGTCTTCACAGATCAAGATGCCAAGCTTGGCGCCTTTGTGCTCGATCACCAGGCTCTGCTCACCGGTGGCGAAGTAGCGGCGCTCATCGAAGACCTGATAGTTGGGCAGCGCCTGCTTGGCGTACTCGCCGATCCATTCGCCGTTGTAGAGCAGCCCGGCCAGATTGTAGCCGAGCCCCTCGCGCCGTCCGGGATAACCGATGATCACCAACACGTCGCGCGACATCTTCGCGGCCATGCGGGAACGCGCCTCGCGCAAACGGGTCTCCATGGAAGGACGCAGCAAAAGATCCTCGGGAGGGTAGCCGCTCAGGAAAAGCTCGGGGAACACCACGATATCGGCACCATGTTCGATGCGCGCCTCGCGAACGGCTTCGATGGCTCGTTCGGCGTTGCCGGGGATGTCCCCCACCAGTGGGTCCAGCTGCGCCATTACCAGCGTCAAATCTTGCATGGGCGTAGAAATCTCTTGAGAATCCGAGGTCACTGTATTGTCCCGCAAGGGCGCCCGGCTGGCAAAGCCGCTAGCCCCCATCTGGGAGAAGGATAAGGATGAACCTATTGCTCATTCGCCTGATCATCTTCGCCGTGCTGTTCTTTGCCGGCCTCCAGCTCTATCGCATGTACCGCCAATGGAAGCTCGACCGTGAGGAAGCACTGGACAGCGAGTCGCAGCAAGAGGGCGGCCAGATGGTACGCTGCGCCTGGTGCAAAGTGCACGTACCGGAAGCCGACGCCCTGCGCGAACAGGGCGAATGGTTCTGTAGCAGCGCCCATCGCGATCGTTTCCTCCAGGAACAGCACCCCGAGGAGTAAAACCGTCATGGCGTGACGGCAATCGCCTACAGGCCTTATCGGCAATGGCTGATAGACGCCACTCCAGGCTCGACTAGAGTGTGTGCTTAATGACCACGAGGCATCACTCCGGGAGAGTTCCATGGACGCTGCTCATGCCCTGACCGGCAACGCTTCACGCCAATGTGGCCTTACCCTCATCGAGCTGCTGGTCGTCATCGCGCTGGGTGTCGTGCTGATAGGCTGGGCAGTGCCGGGCCTGCAGGCAATGAGCGCCCGCCAGGAGGTGGCCGCCGAAGCGCATCGACTGCGGGTCGCACTCTCTCTGGGGCGCAACACGGCCATCACGCGGCGCAGCGTCGTCATCGTCTGTCCCAGCCCCGACCGCCGGCGCTGCAACATGGACGATTGGAGCGCTCCGCTGGCCATCGTACTCGGCCCGCTGACGGGCACCGATTTCGCCGAGGGAGCCCTGCTGAGAGTCATCGAAGCCGGCGGCCGCGGAGTCAGCGTCAGCTATCGCCAGGATGGCAAGCCGGTACGTTACGGCGCCCTGGGAAGGCCCGCGGGCCACAACGGCACCTTCCGCATATGCGGACATCAGGACCATGGCGCCCAACTGGTACTCAGCAATTTCGGTCGGCTGCGCAGCGGTGGAAGCATGAGCTGCTGAATCCACCGCACCTGTGCAGGAGTGTCCATGCGCCAAGCCATCGTGGGTTATCACAAGGACGATGAGAATCACTGGGTCGCCGAACTCGAGTGCGGCCACAACCAGCACGTCCGCCACCAGCCGCCCTGGATAGAGCGCCCCTGGGTCACGACGGAGGCCGGACGCCGCTCGCGCCTCGGCCTGGCGCTGGAGTGCATGAAATGCGACCGCGGAGAACCTCGCGACAATCCCTGAACGCCGGCCGCCACGGAGTAAGGCACGCCAGTCTTTGGCCTAGCCCTTTGGCCCCATCAATAGCCAGATGATCAGCCCCACCAGTGGAAACACTAGCAACACGATGATCCACAGCAGCTTGGCGATCGGTCCGGCAGGACTCTTCGCCACCTTGACGATGGCCCACACCAGGATGATCAGCCAGATCAGGCCCAACAGGCCGCCCACTTCGATTCCCATTCGACATCTCCTTGTCCAGCAGTGTGTGCTGATTCAAGAACTAGCACGCAGCGTCATGAGTAACAATCCGAAACTGTAGCGTTATGTGAATCAAGGTAGCGTGCTTTATGCCATTCGCCACCATTCGGGTAACAGCTTGCGCACCTCGCGCTGCTGGAAGCGATCATCCATCAATACCAGCGTGCCGCGATCCTGCGGCCCCCGGATCACCCTGCCGGCGGCCTGAATCACCTTGATCAGCCCAGGTATGCGATAGGCATAGGCATCGCCACAGCCGAAGCGAGCGTCCAACCTGGCCTTCAGCGCTTCGCTGAAGGCATCGAACGGAGGCAAACCCAGCGTTGCGATGAAGGCGCCGATCAGTCGCTCCCCGGGCAGGTCGATGCCCTCGCCGAAAGCCCCACCCAACACCGCAAAGCCGATGCCCTGCCCCCCGGCCCGAAAGCGCGCCAGGAAAGCGTCGCGCTCGGCCTCGCTCATGCCGCGGGTCTGGCTCCAGTGCGGCAGCTCGGGATGCCGCTGCGCCAGTCGCTGCGTTACCGATTCCAGATAGGCGAAGCTGCTGAAGAAAGCGAGGTAGAGGCCGGGACGCGAACGATACTGCCCCACGAGTTCTGCCACGATGGGATCGAGCGAGACCTGGCGGTCGCGCAGGCGTGTCGAGATGTCCCTGTTGATGCGCACTTCGAGCTGGTCGGCGTGAAAGGGCGAAGCGATCGATCGCCAGACGCAATCGCCGGGTAGCCCCAGCAGGTCGCGGTGATAGCCCGGCGGGCTCAGGGTCGCCGAGAACAGCACCGCACTGTGTGCCTGGGTGAAACGCAGCGCCAGGAAGTCCGCCGGCACCAGGTTGCGCAGGCCGAGCAGCGCCCGACCACGGCCATACAGGGTGAGATCGCATAGCGAGTGGTCACCGAACGATTCGGCCAGACGCATGAACGCCAAAGCCTCGAACAGCCGCTCCTGCAGGACCGGGTCGGCCCCACCCGGGTGCTCGGCCAGATAATCGGTGATGGCTGCCACCGCTTGCTGCAGCGCACCGAGAAATCGCCCCGGTAGCTCCTCCAGCACTCGGTAAGCGGGCTGGCCCGGCCGGCCCTCGTCGGTTCCTCCCCCCTGCTCTCGCACCAGAACCTGCCACTGGCGTACCAGCCGGCCGAGCGGCTTGACCAGCGTCGCCGGCGCCTGACGATGCAGGCGACTGAGTGCGCGCTGGTCCAGTTCGGCGCTGTACATCTTGCGCGCACGCTCCACCAGATTGTGAGCCTCGTCCACCAGCAGCGCCTGGCGCCAGCCGTTGGCCTGGGCCAACCCATGCAGCAGCGCCGAGGCGTCGAAGTAGTGATTGACGTCGCCCACACAGACATCGCTCCAGTGCGCCATCTCCTGGCCCAGGTAGTAAGGGCAGACTCGGTGTTCGAGCGCCACCTCGCGCAGCGCCTCGCGGTCGAGCCAGCCGCGCGCAACTGCGGCCTGGCGGGCGGCCGGCAAGCGGTCGTAGAAGCCCGCAGCCAGCGGGCAAGCATCGCCATGGCATGCCTTGTCGGGATGCTCACAGGCCTTGCTGCGTGCCACCAGCTCCTGCACCCGCAGCGGCAGGCGCAGCTGGGTCTCTTGACTGTCCGCGTCGGCTGCGCCCAGCCGGGCCAGGGCGTCCAACGCCAGGCGCCTGCCCGGCGTCTTCATGGTCAAGAAGGCAAGCCGGTCGATGCCTTGTCGCGGCATCGCCTTGAGCATCGGGAACAGCGTGGCCACGGTCTTGCCGATGCCGGTCGGCGCCTGCACCAGCAGGCAGCGCCTGGTAGCGGCTGCCTTGTAGACGCTCTCGGCCAGTTCCCGCTGCCCGGGGCGAAAGGTGTCGTGGGGGAAGCCCAGACCAGCCAGGGCGGTATCGCGCGCCTGGCGGTGCTGCGCCTCTTGTTCGGCCCAGCCCAGGAAGCGCCCGCACTGGGCCTCGAAGAAGGCGCTGAGCTCGCTGGCGCTGGCCTCCTCGGTCAGCAGCGTCTCGCGCTCGCTGGCGATATCCAAATAGACCAGCGCCAGGGTCAGCGACTCGAGCCCACGCTCGGCGCACAGCAGCGCCCCGTAGACCTTGACCTGGGCCCAGTGCAGGGCTCGCTGATTGTGCGCCATGCGCGACAGGTCGCCGCGATGGGTCTTGATCTCCTCGAGGCGGTTGCTCGCCGGATCGAAGCCGTCGGCCCGCCCGCTGACCACGAGACCGCGATAGCGGCCGCTCAGGGCGATCTCGCGCTCGTAGCTCTTGCCGCGGCGCCCCGTCACCAGCGCATGGCCGGCGATGCCTTCGCGAGCGCTGGGCGAAGGCGTGAAGCGGTGGTCGAGGTCGCCCTCGCGGGCGGTGAAGTCGCACAGCGCCCGCACGGCCACCCGGTAGAGCGGCGTTTCGGCACGATCCATGGCATCACTCATGGCGCCGCGTCCTGCTGCCAGGTCACATGACAGACCAAGGCGTCGATCCCCTGAGCCCGGAAGAACGCCAGCCAACGGCGCTGGTTGTCCTGCAGCCTGTCGCCGGGCCCCTTCACCTCGATCATCCGATAGCGAGGCTCGGCGCCTCCGGGCAGGAACTGGATCAGGTCGGGCAATCCGGCGCGATTGGTCTTGAGGTCGCTCAGCAGGCGTTCGAAGCAGGCGCGCAGGTGCGTGGCGGGAATGCAGGCCAGCGCCTGTTCGAGCAGCGTCTCGTCGAGCCCTTCCCAGAACACGAAGGGCGATGCCACGCCATGTTTTTCGCGCCAGGTGCGCCATATCGCCTCGCCATGGGTGCCCTCGTCAAGGCAAGCCAGACAACGCTCGAACCGCTCGCGGCGGCGCGCGACGAAATCGTCGCGATAGAGATCCGCCGGCCCGCTATGAAAAGGGTGGAAGAAAGCCCCGGGCAGCGGCGCAAATAGCGCCGGCCAACACAGCAGGCCGAACAGGCCGGTCAGCAGCGTATTCTCGACGTAGTGGACCGGCGCCTCGGGACGGCTGAGGTGCTCGACCACGGCCTGCTCGACACCTGACGGAGTCTCACCGGCGCGAGGCAGGCACAGGTCCAGTCGTGGTGGGGATGACTCGACTGCACGGCGTGGTGGCGCCAGCCCCAGCCGGCGACAGAGCCTGGGCAGCAAGCGTGCCAGCGCCTGGTTCTCCTGCTCGCCAACGGCCGATGCCCACGCCCGGCTGGCCAGGGCATGAGCCTGGCGATGCTCACCCCGCCGCTCCAGCAGCCGCAGGCGGCGAATGCGTGCCTCTACCTGGCCGGCCGGGCCGTCGCCGCTCTCGGCATAGAGCCGCAGGGCCAACGTTTCCTGCCCGCCACGTTCGGCTGTCTGGCCCAGCAGGAACGCCAGCCTGGCACGCCGCTGCGCCAGCCAAGTATTCTCAGCCGGCACGACCGGCATCTCGGCCATCAGCGTCTCGGGCGACTCCCCCTGTTCCAACCGTTCCCGCAGCTCATGCAGCGTCAGGTAAACGTCCACCTCCTCACGGCGGTGAAAGGCTCGTGAGCCGGGTGTCAGCTCGACTTGCTCGAAGCGCTGCAGGCCAAGCTCGGTAAGCACGAACTCGGCCCAATCCTGGCGCAGGTTGCCGAAGAACATCAGCCGCAGCCGGTCGCACCAGGGCATTACGGTCAAGCGCACGATGCGCTCACCGCCCAGCATCTTGCCGGCGGCGGGCCACCATTCGGTCAGCCGCTGCACCTGGCTCAAATGCGGCTGTAGCGTCTCCCACAGTACCGTCTTGCTCGCCCTGGACGAGAGCCCGGCATCGGCCATCTCGCTTGCCAGCGCCTGACGCAGCTCGGCCAGGCGCAGCAGCCGAAACAGCTCGGCGAGTGATATCGCCGGGTCCGTCTCGACCCAGCCCGCTGACGCGAGGGGCGCAAGCGCCCTGTCGACGTCGCCGATCTCGGCGTAAGCGAGCTTGCCGGTGCGAAAGTGCTCGCCCTTGCGCATCACCATGCGCACCAGCAAGGCCTGAGCCGCCTGCGGCAAGGCCTCGAACGTGGTGAGAAAGCCCTGCTCCTCCGCGGTCAGCAGCTCGGCGTGATGCTCGTGCACCCAGCCAAGCACGAAGCGGAAGTTCGCCAAGTAGTAGAAGGGATCGTCGAGCGAAGCGGTCGCCGAGACAGGGCGCAGAATACTGTTCATGCATCCATGATATCAGCCCTGTGAGGCACTGCCAGTCTCGATACTCAGCGCAGACCTGCAGCGAGTGCGCGCACCACGTCGGCCGCCGGTATCTCGCGGCAGGCACTGGCATTCTGACCGGCCCACAGCGGCGAGAAGTCGCTACTCCCTGCCGCCTCGGCGGCACTACGCAGCGGCGCTATGGCGGAGGTGGCCAGGGGGAAGGCCGGCGCCACATCGCTGAGCGGACCGAGTTCGCGCATCAGCCTGGTGAGGATGCCGCGAGCGGGCCGCCCCGTGTAGAGGTTGGTCAACGCCGTGTGGCGTGCCGCCTCACTCAACAGGGCCTGCCGATGAAGCGTCGAGGTCGTGGCCTCGGAGCAGCAGAGAAAGGCGGTGCCGACCTGGACGGCAGAGGCACCCAGGGCAAGGGCTGCGGCGACACCACGGGCATCGGCGATGCCGCCGGCGGCGACCACCGGCACCGACACGGCCTCCACCACCTGCGGCAGCAGGGCAAAGGTGCCCAGTTGGCTAGTCACGTCCTCGCTGAGGAACATGCCACGGTGGCCGCCTGCTTCAGCGCCCTGGGCGATCACCGCGTCGACGCCGTGCGCCTCGAGCCAGCAAGCCTCCTCGACCGTGGTGGCGGACGACAGCACCACGGCCCCCCATGCCTTGACCCGCTCGACCAGCGCCGGCTCCGGCAGGCCGAAATGAAAGCTGACCACCTCAGGACGAAACGCCGCGAGAGCATCGCAGGCTTCATGGTCGAAGGGACGCCGCCCGGCCCCCGCCGCTATGTTGTCGATATCAAGCCCGTATTCGGCGTAATAGGGCGCCAGCGCCTGGTGCCAGCGCTGCAGGCGCACTTCATCGGGCGCCGGTGGGGCATGGCAGAAGAAGTTGACGTTGAGCGGCTTCGCGGTGGCGGCACGAATGCGCTGGAGTTCGTCCACCATGGCCTCGGGCGAGAGCATCGCACAGGGTAGAGCGCCCAGACCGCCTGCCTCGCACACGGCCACGGCCAGGTCGCCGCCCTGGACGCCGGCCATCGGCGCCTGAAGAATGGGAAATTCGATGCCGAGCTGGCGAGTCAGGCTCATGCTGCTCCTCCCTGCTATCGTTCGTCGCGTTGCCAGGGACGTTTCGGTCCCAGCGTATCCGCCGCATAGGCGCCCCGCTCGCCCATGGGGCGAGGCGCGCCTACCGTGGTGTCGCGGCGGGTCTGTCGCTCCATTTCAGCGTTGATCTCGGCGCCGAGCAATACGACGAACGAGGAGAGCCAGAACCACAACATCAGTACCACCACCGCACCCAGCGAGCCGTACAGTTCGTCCATGTTGGCGAACTGGCTCACGTAGAGCGATAGCCCGCCCGAGCCAAGCAGCCAGAGTAGCGTCGCCACCACGGTACCCACGCTGACCCACTCCCAGCGCGGCGAACTCCGGTAGGGCCCGAAGCGATAGAGCACGGCAATCACGAACATCATCATCAGTAGCAGGGCCGGCCAGCGCAGCCAGGTGATCAAGGTGACGAGCGGACCATCCAGGAGGAGCCAGCCGACGACTAGCGGATAGATCGCCACGAACACGGTGGCCGCCAGCGACATTACGATCAGCCCAATGGTAAGCGCCGCCACCACCAGCATGCGATGCAGCAGACCGCGCTGCTCTTCCTCGCCATAGACCACATTGAGACCCACCAGCAGCCCGCGTACCCCCTTCGAAGCCACGAACATCGCCACCACCAGGCCAACCAGGGCCGTCAGACTGAGGCCGGTGTCGGTGTTCTCGCTAACCTCCCGGGCCTGCTCGTTGATCAAGCGTGCGCCACCGGGGGGCATGAAGCGGCTGAGTTCACCGATCTGGGCAGTGATTTCCGCGGGATCGAAGACCAGCGCCCATAGCGAGATGACCGCCCCAATGGCGGGAAACAGCGACAGCAGCGCGTAGAAGGCGATGCCTGCCGCCAACATGTTGACGCGGTCATCGGCAGCCTGCTGCTTGACTCGCCAGACCACGTCCAGCCATCCCGGCCCGGGTATCTGGTGGGGGGCTTCGGCTTTCCTGCCTCGCCACAATTTCGCCATACCTCTCCTCGGAACTCCTCCTCACGGCTGTCCCGCCGGGCGCAGCACCATACGGGAATCGCGGATCTCGATGTCGAACCGGTTGAGGAAGCTCATGCCCAGCAGTGCCACCTCGCCTTCGAGCCCCGGGCTGATGGAACCGCGCACCTCGGTGGCGGAGAAGCCTCCCAGGCTGACCTCGTCGAGCCAGGTTAGGTCGCCACGCACGCGCCCGTTGGCGGTGTTGAACCAGGCCGAGCCCGCACGCTCCAACCCCAGTCGCTCAGCGAATCCGAGGGGTACGGCCACGTAAGTGGCGCCAGTATCGAGCAGGAACTCGATCGGCTCGCCGTTGATGCGTCCGGTGGCGACGAAGTGTCCCGAACGGTTGCGCTCGAGCACGATCGGTTCGTCCGCTCCGCTCACGGCATTGACCAGGTGCGCATTGGGATTGCGCTGGGCTTCCAGGAAACCGTGAAACCACCAACTGCCCAAACCGATGAACGCTGCCCAGAACAGCAGCATCATGCCCATTCCGGCACGCCGTACCGAACCGCCCTCTCGCCTCATCGACCCACCTCCTGGAAAAGCGCGGCCAGCCGCTTTGACACCTGCGAGTCCGCTGTCTGTACTGAGGAGCGCCAAGTTTCCCTTGGCTGCGTATGCCACGGCACTCGCCGGGTGCCATCGCCGTTCGACAATGACGTGATAAGAACAAGGATAGCCCCATGCATGACAGCATCGAATCTTCGACCACGTTGGCTCGCTGCCATTCCCGCAACGCCCGCCACCTGGCCGGCATCGCCCTGGCCATGCTCCTGCCGCTCGCCTGCGCCTCGGCAGTGGCCTGGGATGGGCTGGTGGAAAAGCAGGTCTTCGAAATGGACGCCTACACTACCGTCAGCGGCGAGACCATTGCCCCGCTCCGTGTCGGCTGGGAGGCCTACGGCACGCTCAACGAGGAGAAGGACAACGTCATCCTGATCACCCACTTCTTCTCCGGTACCAGCCATGCCGCCGGCCGTTACGCCGAGGACGACGAAGCGCCCGGCTACTGGGATGCCATCATCGGTCCCGGCAAGCCGCTGGATACCGATGAGTACTATGTCATCGCCTCGGATACGCTGGTCAACCTCAACGCTCATGCCCCCAACGTGACCACCACCGGCCCGGCTACCACCAATCCCGACACCGGCGAGCCCTGGGGAACGGACTTTCCCCTGGTCACCATCCGCGATTTCGTGGAAGTTCAGAAAGCCCTGCTCGAGAGCCAGGGTATCGAACGGCTGCACGCCGTGATGGGCGCCTCGATGGGCGCACTACAGGCCTACGAATGGGCCAGCGCCTATCCCGAGCAGGTCGAACGACTGATCCCGGTGATCGGCGGCGGTGTTGCCGACCCCTGGCTGCTCGCCACCCTCAGCGCCTGGGCCGCCCCCATCCGCCTGGACGCCAACTGGAACGGGGGCGACTACTATGATGGCGAGCCACCGTTGGACGGCCTGCGCGAGTCGCTCAAGCTCGTTACCCTCAACGCCAACCACTGGCAGTGGGCCAACGAAACCTTCGATCGCAGCTGGGCCGACAAGGACGCCGACCCGACCCGCGAACTCGAGGCGCGCTATGCCATCGAGCAGACCTTGGACGGTATCGCCGCCTCCCGCGCCGAACTGGCCGATGCCAACCACCTGCTCTACCTGGTCAAGGCCAACCAGGCGTTCCTCACCGGGCATGGCGAAAGCCTCGAGGAGGGCCTGGCTCGCATCGAGGCACCCACCCTGATTCTCTACAGCGAGAGCGACCTGGTCTTTGCCCCGGAAGGCGTGCGCCAGACCGCCGAGCTGATCGAAGCCGGTGGCACCGAGGTGGAGACCGTAACGCTCGAGGGCAAGCGCGGCCACCTGGACGGTGTGGTTGCCATCGACCAGGCCGGCGAACGCATCCGCGACTTCCTCGCTGAGTGAGGCGCCCGCTCCCTGACGCGTCAGCCCGCCAGGGAGCGCACGTAGATCCCCATGGCCTAGCAGGCCGCTGAGAAAGACCCGCCTGGCTGGCGAGCATTCCTTCAGCTCTCCCCTTCCCCTCGGTGCGCCGAGGGGCTGTTGCCCGGCGTCTCAGGACGCGGCATTGCCCAGCGCCTCTTGGGCCAACTTGTCGATCTCGCCCGTAATCCCGGACAACTCGGTCGCAATCACCGCGAACGCTCGGCCGGCCTGACCGGCACTCGAGGCGACGATCTGCGCATTGAAGGAGACGATACGCGCCTGGCGCGCAATGGAGGTGATAGTGCCGAGCAGCTCACGCGCCTGGCACCGTAGAACTATGGAATGGCGCTGAGAGAGTTCCTCGTAAACCTGGGTCAGTTGGTTGAGCACCGCAAGCAGCGGCGTGGTCGAGCGAATCAGCTCATCGAGCCAGATCTGCACGTCACCGCCAGCTTCGAGAGCGTTCAGCACGCGCTCGGCCAGAGCCAAGAACTCAGCGATGATGCGATCGCCATCCAAGGCGCCGAAATAGGCATCGTGCAACTCCTCGCAGAAGACACCGGGATGTCCATTCTTGCCTTCGATAAGGGCAAGATGCGCGTCGCGGAACAATTTTAGTGCATCGCGCGCCGTATCCAGCGCTCCCGGATGCCCCTGGGCGGCCAGCACGGCATAGAGAACTAGACGCTGGGAAGTGAAACGCCGGCGCCCCGATAGGTTGATCAATCCGGCGAATACCTCCCCGAGAGGTCGGTCTGCATCGGTCGGGCGAGCGGTTCGCGGGGAGCGTCTAAACGCGGGGCAGTAATGTCATGTGGCATCGACTTCTCCTGGCTGGCTATCCATCACGATACCGAGTACAAGCGAAATCTGTGCCACTCGCTGAGTGAGGCGCCCGCTCCCTGACGCGTCAGCCCGCCAGGGAGCGCACCAGTAGATAGACACCCATGGCCAGCAGGCCGCTGAGGAATACCCGCCGAAAGGTGGTCTCCGAAAGCCGTTGACGCAGCCGCTGGCCGAGCTGCATGCCCACGATGGCCGGCACCACCGCCCCCAGTGAGAGCGCCCCCAGCTCCATGCTGAGCAGGCGCTGTTCGCCCATGGAGAGGCCCAGCGCCGTGGTGGTCACGACGAACAGTACCCCATGGCCTGGATCAGCATGTCCCGCGGCAACCCGAGGGACTGCAGGTAGGCTACGCCGGGAAATACCGAAGAGCCGGTCATGCCGGTCAGCAGTCCAGTCAAGGCACCATTGACCGGCGCGGCGTAGCGGCCGCGGCTGACCAGCGCAGCAAGGCCAAGGTTGAACAACCCGGCGAGGGCATAGAAGGCAAGCAGTACACCCAGCAGGCCGGAAAGCCAGCGCACGTCGACCCTGGCCAGGATGCCGACCCCCAGCCACACGGTCACCACCGAGGCCACCAGGAAGGGCCACAGCCGGCGCAGGATCTGGCGCAGGTAACCGCCGACCAGCGCCTGCCACACATTGGTGACGATGGTAGGCACCAATAGCAGCGCCATGGCCGACGGTAGCCCCACCGTAGCCGCGAGCAGGGCCAGCGAGACCGTGGGCATGCCCATGCCGATCACGCCCTTGACCAGGCCGGCGACGACGAAGGTCGCCGCTACCAGCACCAGCAGCAAGGGGTCCAGGCTCATCGCTCGGCGCCTCCCACCGCGGCTTGACCGTTGCGTGCCTCCCACTCGGCGGCGGCCAGCTCTCCCCGGGGCTGGTTAACCGCCAGACAGATCACGATAGCGACGATGAACAGGGCGGCACACAGCAGGATCGAGGCCTGCAGCCCCACCACCGACTGCAGCAGCCCCAGGCCGATGATGCCAATGACGCCGGCCAGCTTGTTGGCCAGGCCCCAGAAACCGAAGAACTCGGCGGCCTTGCGTGTGGGCGAGAACAGCCCCACCAGGGCGCGGCTGGCCGATTGGCTGGAGCCCAGCGAGAGCCCCGCCAGACAGCCCACGAACAGGAACAGGTGCTGCGCTTCCCAGTCCAATCCCAGGCTGGCATTGAGGAAGGCGGTGACCTCCGGCGTGGCCCAGATGGCCAGTATCGCCGCCACCCACAGCATCAGAGTCAACTGATAGGTGAACTTGGTGCCAATGCGATCCTGCAGGAAACCGAAGCCAAGCGCGCCCGCCGCCGCGGTGATCTGCACGATGATGAACATGACATTGCGCACCGCTTCGTCCCAGCCGATCACCTGGGCACCGTAGATGAAGGCGAAAGCGATGATGATGTAGACCCCGGCCATGGAGAACAGCAGCGACACCAGGAAGATGCCCAGGTCGCGGAAGTGCCGCAGCTCGTGCAGGGTAGTGGAAACACGCTCCCAGGCGATCTCGCGATAGGTTTTGGCATGCGGCTGTGGGTCGCCGCGCTCCTTGAGCCACACGAAGGTGGGAATCGCGGTGACCAGGAAGAAGGCTGCCGCGAAGGGCCCCACCCAGCGAATGCGCTCGAAATTCTCGGCCGTGGCCTCACCCAGCGCCACCAGGGTGAACCCGGCGGCGAACAGGCCTCCCACGTAGCCCAACGCCCAGCCGAAGCCGGAGATCTTGCCGAGGTCCTGGGGAGGACCGAGATCGGGCAAAAAGGCCGCGATGAAGGACTCGCCCATGGAATAGGCGTAATTGGACACCACGATCAGCAGCAGCCCGAGCAAGACATAGCCGGGGGCGACGAAATAGAGCAGCGCCGTGGCCACCACCGTAACGACGTAGCTGGCGAACAGAAAGCGCTTCTTGGCGGCCCGGTAGTCCATCACCGCGCCACACAGCGGGCCGGTGATCACCACCATGAGATAGCTGACGGCCAAGGCCAGGCTCCACAGCAGGTTGGCCAGGCGGAAGCCGTCGCCATGATCGCCGACGATCACGGTGGTGAACAGTTCGCCGAAGACCACGGTGATGATCAGCAGCGTATAGGCCTGATTGGCGAAATCGAACATCGCCCAGCCGAAGATCTCCCGCTTCGACGCCCGCTGCCGGGGTGACGTACCGCCAACGGCCGGTATCGCGCTCATCTGTGCCTGCCCTCCTTGCCCTGCCCCTGATGGAAAGCGCCTAGCCTACCAGCTTATCGGGGTGAACATGACGCCACAGCTGCTTTCACTACACTGAGAGCGACATTTCGAAACCGGAGGCAAGCAATGGAACGCTTGATGGGATTCCCCCTGGTGCTGGCAGCACTCGCCACGACGGCACATGCGGAGGAGATGTCGCTGAGTACCGCGCACTACGAGCTCAACCTGGTCCCGGTAGCGGAGAATCTCGAAAGCCCCTGGGGCATGGCCGTGCTGCCCGGCGAGCTGTTCGTGATTAGTGAGCGTACGGGGCAAATCCAGACCTTCTACAACGGCGAACGCCAGGAGATCGAAGGCCTGCCCGGCATTCACGTCGAAGGGCAGGGCGGTCTGCTCGATATCGCCGCTTCGCCCGACTATCCCGATACCGGATGGCTCTATTTCACTTACTCGAGCGGTGACGAGGACTCCACCGCAACGGCCCTGGCCCGCGGACGCCTGGCCGGAGACCGCCTGGTGGACGTGGAGGAACTGTTCGAACAGAACCGGCGCTCCGAACCAGGCTCCAATGCCGGCTCACGCCTGGCCTGGATGGGCGACGACACCTTGCTGATGTCCGTCGGCGATCGCAACTCTCCCGAACGTGCCCAGGATACACAGGACCATGCCGGTTCCATTCTGCGGCTCGACCCGCAGGGCCTGGCGCCGGAGAACAATCCGTTGCTGGAAGAAGCCGGCTACCTGCCTGAACTCTATTCCTGGGGCATCGCCACGTGCTCGGCCTGGCAGTGGATGAGACGCGCAACAACGTCTGGGCCGTAGAAGCCCGCGGCAACGGCCATGATGAACTCATTCGACTCCACCGAGGAGAGAATCATGGCTGGCCGGAAGCTTCCAACGGCGGGCAGGGCAACGGTTCGGACATTCTGGAAGCCGTCGCCAGCAGCGAGCTGTTTACCGAAGAGGAAGTCATCGAGCCTGCTTATCGCTTTCCCGAGGACGTTGCGCCGTCAGGTCTGGCGGTGGTCAATGGCGAGCATTACCCCGATTGGCAAGGCAACCTGCTCGTCGGTGGGCTGGAGAGCGAGCAGCTCTATCGCTTCGAGGTGAACGGAAGCGACATTAGCGACATGGAAGAACTGCTCGACGAGACACAAGGTCCAGTGCGTGAGGTGCGTCAAGGGCCGGATGGCTACCTCTACGTCCTCATCGGTGACGAAAGCGGCACCCTCTATCGGCTCGAACCGGAGGAGTAGCACTGCTGCCGGCCGGCCCGATCCTGCCGGGCCGGCCTCTTGCGTGAGGAGCAGGGTTCTTCACTTCTCACGCAGCCCGGGGCATTATCGTGGTTAACCTGGGTTAACCGGCTTCACGCCCCTAAGGCCGTTTTCGCCGGCACCAGGCGGCGCAGGTGGCTGGAAGCGTGATCGATCCAGCGAAGCGCAATCAAAAGAACAAGCAAGCAGGGTGCTGGTCGCATGAAGAAATGGTTAATGTCGATGCTGGCTCTGCTGTCGCTCCCGGCGGTCGCAAGCCTGGAAGGGCTGACCTTCATCACCGAAGAGTACCCTCCCTACAACTACCGGCAGGACGACCGGCTCGAAGGCATTTCAGTCGAGCTTCTCGAACGCATATTCCGCGAAACCGATACTGCGCGCTCCCGCGAGGACATACTCTACTACCCTTGGGCACGCGGCTATGACACGGCGCTCTCCGAACCGGGTACGGTGCTATTCTCCACCACCCGTACCGAGCAGCGCGAACCGCTGTTCCAATGGGTGGGTCCCATTGCCACCGACAGGGTCACGCTGATCGCCCGCCGCGACAGCGACATACGCTTGGACGACATCGCGGACGTGATCGCCGGAGGCTATCGCATTGCCGTGATTCGCGAAGACATCGGCGCCCAGCGGCTACAGGAAGCCGGGGTGCCAGACAGCCAGGTGCATGCCGCGATCTCCAACGTCAGCGCACTGCGTATGCTGGAACGCGGCAGGGTCGACCTGTGGGCCTACAGCGAGGATGTCGCCTTCTGGCTGATGCACGAAGAGAATCTGCCGACTACCGACTACGTTCCCGCCCTGACCATCAGCGAATCCGACCTCTACTATGCCCTGAACCCCCGCACCGACCCCGCGCTGGTGGCGGAAATGCAGGAGGCGCTGAACCGCCTGCGTGAAGGCGGTGTGCTGAGCGAAATCCTCGGCGGCACCATCGCCTTCAACACCGAGGAATATCCGCCCTACAACTACGAAGACGAAAACGGCAGGATCACGGGCACCTCCACCGAACTGCTGCGCGCTGCGCTCGAAGCCGCCGAGCTCGATGCCGATTTTCGCCTGCTGCCCTGGGCACGCGCCTATACCGAAGCCCAACTGCGCGAACGCCACTGCGTCTACTCGACCACCCGCACACCGGAGCGTGAGGAGCTGTTCACCTGGATTGGCCCGCTGATCTCCAGTACCTGGGCCGCCTTCGCCCTGGCAGACGCCGACATCGATGCCGATTCTCTGGAGGACTTGCAGGAGCTGCAGGTGGGTAGCTTCCGCGAGGACGCCGTTGGCCACTACGCTGCCAGCCAAGGCGTGCCCATCGTCGTGGCCAGCGCCGAACGCGAGAACATTGGACGCCTGCGCGCTGGACTGATCGATGCCTGGGTCACCGGCGAGGAGACTGCCTGGCTCCTCGCCGAGGAGGCCGGCCTGTCGCTGCGCCGGCTGTTCGCCTTCAACGAGGTCGATCTCTACCTGGCCTGTCACCCCTCGGTGCCCGACCAGTTCGTCACTCGCCTGCAAGCGGCTCTCGACCGCGCACTCGCCGAAGCGGAGGCACCCTAGTGAAGCACCCTCCTGGCATGGATCGCCAACCCCGCAGACGCAGCCTGACTGCCAAGCAGGCCGGTCTTACGCTTGCCATCGCGCTGCTGCTCAGCATCATCGCCGGCGCCATCGAACTGGCGCTCGACGCCCGCGCCATGCGCTTGGAAATCGTGCGTGACACCCAGTACCGTCTCGACCTGGTTCACGGCACCGCCGCCGAAGCCGCCTTTCAGCTCAACACCGAACTGGCGACCCAGGTCGTCGATGGCCTGTTCAACGGCGGCCGAGTCGCGAGCGTCGCCATCAGCGATGACTTCGATCGCATCATGGCCGCACGCCAACGCAGCCAGACAGCCACCACCAGTTGGGTGGCCAGCGCCCTGTTCGACGACATCCTTCATTACCAGCAGACGCTGCTCTACCAAGCAGGCTCCGGCAACCCACCGCAGCCGGTAGGCGAACTCGAGCTGACCCTGGCACTCGACCGCCTGACTCGCGACTTCACCGACCGCAGCCTGCTGATCTTCACGCTGGGTGTCGCCAAGGCGCTGGCCATTGCGGCCCTGCTGGCGCTGGTGTTCCACTGGTTCGTAACCCGCCCCCTGCTGAAGGTGCACGCCGCGATCGTCGAGACCGACCCACGCCAGCCCGGCCGCTGGCCGAAGCCGGCCATGGGAGGTCATGACAACGACGAGCTGGGACACTTGGTGGAGAGCGTCGATCAACTGCTCCAGGCATTCCAACAGGGCCTCGACCAGCGCGATCAGCTCCATCAAATCTCCACCATGGATGGTCTAACCGGTATTGCCAATCGTCGCCATTTCGACGCCTTCCTCGAGCGGGAGTGGCAGCGTGCCCACCGCAACGGCTACGCCATCTCGATCATTTTCATCGATATCGACCACTTCAAGGAGTTCAACGACCACTATGGTCACCTCGCTGGTGACGATACGCTGAGAGCCATTGCCGAGGCTCTCACCCGCGTGGTCCACCGCGCCTCTGACCTGGTGGCTCGCTACGGCGGCGAGGAGTTTGTCTGCGTGCTGCCCGATACCGATCTGGAGGGCGCCTTACGAGTGGCTGAGAGGGTCCACCAGGAGATCCGCGCCCTGGACATTCCCCACGCCCACTCGGCCCGCGAGGGCCGGGTTACCGCCAGCCTCGGCGTGGCCAGCGGTGTGCCCGCCAAGAACCCGGCCGGCTGCGAGGAGCTGTTGGCCCAGGCCGACAGACAGCTCTACCGCGCCAAGCATCAGGGCCGCGACCAGGTAGCCTCGCAGACCTGAAGCGCGGAAAATGGGAACAGGCAAGTGGGAACCGGCCTGCCAGCGGGAGAATCGATAGGAGTAGACCCAGCCAGAGGCGGAGGAACCGCATGAACAGACGCGATGAGTTCATCGAGCGCATGAAGGCCCAGCTCGACGAATGGAATGCCGAAATCGAGGCACTGGCGGAACGCGCACGCCAGGCCAGTGCCGAAGCTCAGGTCCGCTACCAGGACGACATCGAGCGGCTCCGGCGCCGCCGGGACGAGACATGGCGCCGGCTCGAGGAGCTGCAATATGCCAGCGAAGCGGCCTGGGATACGCTGCAGCAAGGGCTCGACGACGCCTGGGAGCTGCTGCGCAAGGCCCTGCGCGATGCCCAGCGCCGTGAGCCACCGCCGCAGGACATCAACGATCCCGACGACACCCAGCAGCCTCGCTCACCGGGCGGCTCGCCCTAGCCCCTCCTCCTAGGCGGAGCCGCCCTTGCGCTCACGCTCTGCAGCATCCTGGCTCTCCTCGGCTGCTGGCGCCTGGATGTCGCTGCCCCGCTGCAGCCTGTCGACCGCCGCGCCCCCCTGGCGCGCCAGCTGCGCCAGGCGATCGATCTGCGCATCGAGCTTAGGTAGCGCCTCCTGGCGGTAGCGAGACAGATCGTCGATGGCACCAAGTACATCATCGAAGGCCTGCTCCAGTGACTGCATGTCGAGCTGGGCCGAAGCGGCCCGGGTCTGGATCTCCACGCCTTGCTGACGCAGCGCCTTGGCCGTACCGGCGATCATCTCCGAGGTAGTGGTATTGAGCGATTCCACACGATCCAGGACCAGCCGCTGGTTGGCCAGCGCCAGCGCCACAGCCACGGCTACCGTCAGCGCCGAAACAGTGACGTGGATCGCGCGGTCGACGCCGCGAATCAACTCGCGGTTGTTACGGATGATCACTTCAAGCGCCAGCACGCCCTGCTGGCTGACCGCCTGCTGCTGCTGTAGATCGACGATGCGCTGGCGCAGCGGGAAGAGCAGCTCCTCCTCGATGAAAGTTCGCTGAGGGTGCTCGTCGTCCAGCCGCTCCAGCGCCTGAATCAGACGCCGGTCGATCAGACGGCCCAGGTCGATCTGACGCTGCAGCCGGCCGAGCAGCTGGCGCAGGCTCTCCTGGTCGTCGCTGAGGGTGATGTTGTCACGCCGCAGCATATCGCGGCCGCCTTCCAGGTCGGCAATGATCGCATCCAACGCCTGCTGGGCATTCTCGAACTTGCGGAAATAGCGCTGCACGCGGCTGCCGGCACCGGGAATGCGCGACAGCAGGCGGTCGAACGGGCCCGATGCCAGGCGGTGCTGGTGCGGGTCGAGTTCCTGCATGTGGCCACGCAGGTCGATCAGGGCCTTGGCCACCGGGCCGCCCTCATCGCCCTGATGGGCCAGCTTGCGCAACGGTGCCTGCAGCATCTCACTGTGATGCGCCGCCTGCTGTTGCAGCTCGAGTCCCATCTCGTCCACCGCTCGGCGCTGACGCTCGAGCGCGGCGCCTTCGCTGGCCAGCACCTCGTCGACGAAGGCGGAGGCCATCTGCTCGAGCTCAGGGTCATCGATTTCCACTTCCTCGCCGCTCGCTTCGGGAGCGATCTCCTCGAGCTCGTCGGCGATCTGCTCCACCGGCGGCAGCGAGAGTGGCGAGCCACGTTCGGACGACTGGTTCATAAGCGATTCCCCTTTAGACCTACCTAAACACTAGCAGCGGCGCCCGCAGCGACTCACCCTGTATCGCCTTGCTAGCGCCGCTCGCTGCGGCTATAGCGCTCAGCACCATCGATGAAACGGCGCAGTTCCTCCAACGCCCGGTCGGTGGCCAGCGCCGCCTGTGGACGCCCCGTCTCGACCCGTGCCAGCGCCACCGCGGTATCGTCGAGCAGGGTCAGCGCCGACTCGTTGCGCGCCACCAGGCGGCGCAGACGGCGCTCGGTCTCCTCGATCAACTCCAGACGGCGCTTGAGCGCGATGCGTTCCTCGACGGAGAGCCGGTTACCCTCCTGTTCCAGGCGCCGGCGCACGTAGTCGCCGTCCAGCCCTATCACGCCACGCGACTGGGCTGCCATGGAGGAGAAGGTGTCCACCGCGCCGAGACAGACCTCGGTGATCAGGCCGCGAGAGCGTTCGAAAGCCAGCTCGCTGCGATCGAAACGCGCCGACAGCAGCTCCATGACATGTGTATAACGGGTATAGAAGCGGTCGACCTGGCCAGCCAGGTCGGCTCGCTTGACCTCGAGCAGCTGTTGCTTGGCCCGGCACAGCGACAGCACCAGCTCGTCGGCCCCCACCGGCGGCTGGGCCGGATCCAGCTCGGCCACGCCGGATTCCCGCGCGGTACGCTCGCGTTCGGCGCGACGACGCTCGGCTTCGGCGGCGAGCCGCTCCTGCAGCCGGCGCTGGTGGCGCCGCGCACGCCAGCGACGCCAGCCACGCTCCACCGGCAGCGCAACACCGACGGCGACCAGCCCTGCCAGCCAGCCGCCCAAGCTGGGGCCGAAACCGCCCCATAGTGAAGTCAGCCACAGCACCATGCTGATGAAGGGCACCAGCAGGCAGTAGCGGAACAGCACCTGGAAACGGTTGGGGTTCTCAGTGGGCACCGCCAGCCGTGGATTGGCCAGCCCGACCAGGCACCATGGCAGGCAGGTAACGAACAGCCCATAGGCAAATCCCTGCAGAAATCCCAGCATAAGCCTCGTGACTCGGCAATCAGATGATTTGAGTGTACGGGGGCCGGCGACGCCGCGCGAGCCCGCCGACATCAGCGGCACAGTCGGAAGCCACGCATGCCGAAGTGGAAGTGATCGGCATGAGCGCGGTTGTATTCGGGACCGAGCACGTTGCCGAACAGGTCGCAAGCGCCATCGCGTGCCGCTCGCAGAAAGGCACCCCTCGCATCCTCGCTGCCCCAGTGCTCAAGCAGGGTAATGCGACGACCGTCGGTCAGGTGGAAGGCTGCCACATCGAGCGCCTCGGCCGTGGCATGCTCACTGAGTCGCCCCTCCTCGCGGCCATAGACATTGCGACAGGCGAAGCTGCCATAGTGTTCGACGTGCGCCACGCGCATGCCGAAGAGGGCCTCGGCAGCCGGCTGCAGACGCTGCCGTTCATACATGACCCAGGCCAGCGCCAGCGGACAACGCACCACGAAACTGTCGTTGAACTCGACTTCGCTGCGGTGCACCCGCACCACATTCTCGAGCGGACAGCCGGGCGCCGGCTCGTGGTCGTCCAACGGCACCATCCGCAGCGCTCCCTCCGGCGCGGTACCGAGAGCCTCTAGGCATGCCTCGCGATCATCGGCCAGGCGGTGCAACTTCCACTTGGTCACCGGCGTGAGGGGGTCTTCGACGTACAGCGGCTGCCAGGGATGCCACTGGCGAGGAATACGTTCCTCGAAGAGCCACCAGGCCGCGGCAGCGCTAGCGACCAACAGTAGCAGTACCAGTAGCGAACGCATCTCGTCCCATCACTAGAGCAGCAAATGCAGGACCAAGGCTACACCCCCACGATCAGGGCCGTCACCACGGCAATGTCGACGGCACGGTCCAGCCAGCGATCGAAGCCGCCCTGGCTTCGACGGCGCGGCTGTCGCCGGCGGGTGGCGCCGCGTTGATGTACGCGGCGCCGAGAGGCGATGAGAGACATGGCAGGAATCCGGTTCCCCATTGTTCTCCCGAGCTTACGGCCTGCGCCCGTGCCTGGCTACCGGCAATCGCTGTGTCGGCGGTGCATGGCCAGACACAAGAGTCTGTCCATGGACGAATCTACCCGCCCTCGCGCCGGTTGATGCGTCGGTTGATCACATTGGGCGCTCGCCGCAAACGCTCCTGCTCGCCCAACGCCTCGGCTTCGAAGGCATCGGCCCCGACCGGGGTCTCGCCGTGGCGACGGTAGAGCTGGGTAAGCATGGCCTGGCGGTCGGCGCGCAGCTCGCGAATCAGTACCACGATCATGCCATAGAGAATGAAGGTGAAGGGCAACGCCGAGAGCACCGCGGCCGACTGCAGCCCGGTCAGGCCACCGGCGGCAATCAGGGTGAGGCAGATCGCAGCGATCAGCACGCCCCAGATCACCCGCTTGAACAGCGGCGGATTGATCGAACCGTTGTCGGTCATCTGCGCCACGATGTAGGAGGCGGAGTCGGCCGAGGTCACCAGGAAGATGAAGATCAACAGCATCGCAATCACCGACAGCACCCCGGTGAAGGGCATGCGCTCGAACATCTCGAACAGCGCTACGGTGATGTTGGCCTCGGTGGCCGCCGCCAGCCCTACGTCGCCATTCAGCTCCATGTGCAGGGCGGCGCCGCCGAACACGCCGATCCACAGGCAGGCCAGCAGCGGCGGCACGACCAGCACGCCGAACACGTACTCCTTGATGGTACGGCCACGCGAGACCCGGGCGACGAAGGTACCGACGAAGGGCGACCAAGCGATCACCCAGGCCCAGTAGAAGATCGTCCAGTTGGACGCCCAGGTGTTGTCGGTGAAGGGAGAGATGCGCAGGCTCATGCCAAGGAAGTTCTGCAGGTAATCTCCAATGCCCAGGGTGATGGTCTCGAGGATCATCACCGTGGGCCCGGTGATCAGCACGTAGAGCATCAGCCCGATGCACAGGATCATGTTGAGGTTGGAGAGCCGGCGGATGCCCTTGTCCAGCCCCGACCAGGTCGACGCCATGTAGGCCAGGAACATCACGAACAGGATGACGAACTGCCACAGCACGCTCTCGGGCAGACCGAACACAGCGTTGAAGCCGCCGTTGAGCTGCAGCACGCCCAGACCCAGCGAGGTGGCCACGCCCATCACCGTGGCCACTACCGCGAATACGTCCAGGGTGGGCGCGTAGGGCCGCACCCGGGGATACTTGGCGGCGATGGACGACAGCACCGACGAGACCAGCCCGGCCTGCCCCTTGCGGAACTGAAAGTAGGCGATGATCAGACCAACCACTGAGAAAGCCGCCCACTGGTGGATGCCCCAGTTGAAGTAGCTGTACTGGATGGCATAGCGCGCCGCCGCGGTGGTCTCGGCGGGCACGTCGCCATAGGGTGGCTCGATGTAGTGCAGCATCGGCTCGGCCATGCCGTAGAACACCAGGCCCACGCCGAAGCCCGCTGCCAGCAGCATGCTGACCCAGGAGAAGAAGCTGAAACTCGGCGTGCTGTCCTGGGGCCCCAGGCGGATCTTGCCGTACTTGCTGAAGGCCAGCACCAGCAGAAAGATGACGAAGCCGAACACCGAAATGAGATAGAACCAACCGAACAGTCGGGTAACGCTGGCAAGCGCAGCATCGGCGGCATTGCCGAATGCCTCGGGAAAACCGGCACCGGCCACCACCAGCATCAGGATGATCAGGGCCGACACGGCAAAGACCCGCTGCCCTCCATGATTGGCCATACAAAATTCCTCGTTCCGTCCCTGGACGCCTCTCATGCTAGCAGCATGGCCCCAGCGGAACACAACCACCGGTCGTCCCGGAAAAGGCAACAAGCCATTGCATCGAGACGCCGACGGGTGGATTCTAGGGAGATACCAAGCAGGCTAACATTTCTTTGACGAGTGTGCTCATGTCCCGACTCTCCCGGACACCTCTCTCCGTTCTCGACCTGGCGCCGATTCGCGATGGAGGCACCATTGCCGACAGCTTCGCCGAAAGCGTGGCACTGGCCCAACTGACCGAACGCCTCGGCTTCACCCGCTACTGGCTGGCCGAGCACCATAGTCTCGACGGCATCGCCAGTGCCGCCACCGCGGTGTTGATCGGCCACATTGCCGGCGCCACCTCGCGCATCCGCGTGGGTAGCGGCGGCATCATGCTGCCCAACCACTCGCCGCTGGTGATTGCCGAGCAGTTCGGTACCCTGGAAACCCTCTACCCAGGTCGCATCGATCTGGGATTGGGCCGTGCTCCCGGCTCCGACGCCGCCACCATGGCCGCGCTGCGTCGAGATCCTTATGCCGGTGCCGAGAACTTCCCCGAGCTACTCGCCGAGTTGCGGGCTTCCTCGATGACGAGCGACCCGGCCAGCGCGTACGCGCCGTGCCCGGACAGGGCACCAAGGTGCCGCTCTGGCTGCTCGGCTCCAGCGGCTACAGTGCCCAGCTCGCCGCCCGCGAGGGGCTGCCGTTCGCCTTCGCCGCCCAGTTCGCCCCGGGCTACCTGCACGAGGCCCTGCGTCTCTACCGCGACAACTTCCGCCCCTCGGCGCTGCTCGAGCGCCCCTATGCCATGGTCGGGCTGCCGGTAATCGCCGCCGAGAGCGACGAGCGGGCCGAGTTCCTCGCCTCCACCACTCGCCAGAAATTCCTCGGCATGGTGCGTGGCCGCCGCACCCGCTCGCTGCCACCGCTCGAGACCCTCGACTGGACGCCGATGGAGCGTGTCCAGGTGGAGCAGTTCCTGGGCGCGGCGGTAATCGGCGGGCCGGATACCGTGCGCGACGGACTCGAGCGCTTCCTCGAGCAGACCGACGCCGATGAGCTGATGCTCAACAGCGATCTCTATGCACGTGAGGACCGCCTGCGCAGCTACGAAATCGTCGCCGAGGCGTGGCACGCATGAGCCAGACCACCCCAGGCGCCAAGCTCGATGTTGCCGGCGTTCTCACCGGAATCCGCCGCATGGCGCCACTATCGCTGTTCGTAGTGATCTTCGGCCTGGCCTTCGGCGTGGCCGCGCTGGCGCGGGGGCTGTCGGGCTTCGAAGCCCTGCTGATGAGCGCGCTGGTGTTTGCCGGCGCCTCGCAGTTCGCCGCCCTGGAGCTGTGGGGACCCGAGATTCCGCTGCTGCCGCTGATCGCCACCACCTTCGCCATCAACGCTCGCCACCTGCTGATGGGCGCCGCCATCCAGCCGTGGTTGGCTCACCTGCCCCCGGGGCAGCGCTATGGCAGCCTGGTGCTGATGAGCGACTCCAACTGGGCCATGGCCGTCGCCGACCGCCAGCGCGGCGAAACCAATGTCGGCATGCTGGTGGGCGGCGGGATCGCCCTGTGGCTGACTTGGCTCCTGGGCACGCTGCTAGGTGTGATCTTCGGCAGCGGCATCACCGAGCCCGAGCGCTTCGGTCTCGACGTGATCATGGGCTGCTTCCTGCTGGCAATGCTGGTGGGTGGCCGCCGCGACCTTTCGATGCTGGTGCCGTGGGGTGCGGCCGCCTTGGCCGCGCTGGCCGCCATGGCCTGGCTGCCGCCACACTCCCACGTGATCGTCGGCGCCCTGGCCGGCGGGTTAGCCGGCCTGCTGCTGCCGGCCAGGCCGACACAGGAGGCGACCGCATGAGCCTGCCATCCACGGCCATGGGGGCACTGGCCGCGATCGTGATCATGGCGCTGGTCACCTATCTGACCCGCGCCGGCGGCGTGTTCGTGATGTCGCGTGTGCCCATCGGCCCCAGGGTGGAGCGCTTCATCAACGCCATGGCGGGCTCGGTGCTGGTGGCGGTGATCACGCCCATGGCCATCCAGGGCGATTGGGGCGCTCGTCTGGCGCTGATGGCCACGCTCGCGGTGATGCTGGCCACGCAGAAGGCGCTCGCCGCGATCGCTGCCGGTATCGTCACCGCTGCCCTGTGGCGGCTGGTCGCATAGGGGAACGATCCCTCTCACATAGCCTCAAAAGGGACAGCCATTCCGCACGCCGCTCGGCGGCGTCATCACCGGAGATGCTCATGTTCGACAACGACCCGCGCCGCAACGCCGCCTGGCAGGCGGCCCAACAGTGGCGTGCCCGGGCGCACCAGGCCCCCCGCGGCCCCATGGGTGGGCTCAAGCTCATCGTCACCTGGCTGCTGTTCGGCCTGCTGCTGATCGTCGGTACCGTGCTCGGCCTGTTCTTCCTGCTGCTCGGCTGGGCCATGCTGCCATTCGTGCGCTATCGCATGAAGAAGCGCCTGGAGCAGATCCGCGCCGAGCAGGCCAAGGACGCCGGCAGCGGCTATCACTACAGCGAAACGCACACTCGCGAAACCCACTACCGAGGCGGCCGCACGGGCGAGCACGAACTGCTCGAGGGTGAGTACGAGATCCGCGACGACGAGCGCAAGGGCTGATCGGCCATCCAGAAGCACGGCCACGAAAAAAGCCCGCCGTGAGGCGGGCCGCAAATGTCATGCAGGGATGCAGACAATCGGCCTGAGCCGACCTGGCCATATTATCGATACACCCCGTCAACGGCTCATCATCTTTCTCCATGGGCCCGATAGTCCATTGCCCACAGTGGAAAAACACCGCTGACTGCCATACCTTGAAGCCATACGACCCTGATGCTTCCGGAGACAACAACAATGCCTCGACTTCGGACGAAAGCGGCCGGCGCGTTACGCCAGACGGCTCTCGCCTGCCTGCTGCTTCCCTTCGCCGCGGCGAGCCTGGCCAATGACTACCCCACCGAAGCACGCGTCGACTACGTGCTGGGTTGCATGGCCTCCAACGGCAACGACTACCTGACCATGCAGAAGTGCTCCTGCAGCATCGACGTGATCGCCGAGCATCTCCCCTACGACATCTACGAGCAGGTCGAGACGGTATTGGGCATGCAGGATCAGCGTGGCGAACTGGGCGTACTGTTCCGTACCGAGCGAGGCATGCAGGACCAGGTGCAGGCCCTGCGTCAGGCCCAGGCCGACGCCAACCTGCGCTGCTTCTGAGATGGCCGTGCCGAATTCGCGCCGACGCCCCGTTTCCTGTTGCCTGACCACCCTGGTGATCGCTTCGCTGTCGGCAGGGCTGCTCATTCCCATTGCAGGCAGTGCCGCCGAGCATGCTCAGGGTGAGCGGCTGTTCCGCTCGCAGTGCGTTGGCTGTCACAGCATCGAACCCGGCAGGCACCTGGCCGGCCCCAGCCTGCACGGCCTGTTCGGCCGCCCCGCCGGCAGCCTCGAAGACTTCGACTACTCGCCGGCGCTGCAAGAGGCCGACCTGGTGTGGGACCGCGAGACCCTCGACGCCTTCCTGGCCGGCCCCGATGCCTTTCTGCCCGGCAACCGCATGGTGCTGTGGGGGCTGGACGAGCGCACCCGCCAGCGCATCATCGACTACCTGGAAAGTATCGCCGAGCCCTGACGCGCTCAGGCCCCGCCGCCCTTGCGGGCCATCATGCCCCGGGAAGGGTTATAGCCCACGATCGCCAGCACCAGCAGCAACGCCGCCACCGCCACGCTGATCGCCACCGCCTCGGCGTTGAAGCGCTGGTACATGGCGAAGCGGATCATCTCCACGGCATGGGTGAAGGGGTTGAGCGCGGCGATCTGGTAGACCAGGTAGCTCCCCTCGCGAATGCGCCACAGCGGGTAGAGCGCCGAGGAGAGGAAGAACATCGGGAAGATGACGAAGTTCATCACCCCGGCGAAGTTCTCCAGCTGGCGGATGAAGGAAGACAGCAAGAGCCCCAGCGCTCCGACCATGAACCCCGTCACCAGCAGCGCCGGCAGAACGTAGAGATAGCCCATCGCCGGCGCCTGGATGCCGTAGACCCAGGCGATGGCGAGGAAGACGTAGACCTGCACCACCGACACCAGGGTGCTGGCCAGCAGCTTGCACAACAGCAGGTACCAGCGCGGAAAGGGGCTGACCAGCAGTACCCGCATGCTGCCCATCTCGCGGTCGTAGACCATGGAAAGCGAACTCTGCATGCCGTTGAACAGTTGGATCATGCCCACCAGGCCCGGGACGATGTAGACCTCGTAGAGGATATAGGTCTGGTAGGGTTCGGTCATGGCGACACCCAGCGCCATGCGGAAGCCGGTGGCAAACACGAACAGCCACACCAGCGGCCGCACCAGCGCGGCCAGGAAACGGCTGCGCTGGTGCAGAAAGCGCAGCAGCTCGCGCCCCACCACGCCGCGCAGGCAGTGCAGCCAGGGCATCATCCGCATGCGGCCTCCTCCGTCCCGACCAGGAGATCGAAGGCCTCGCCCAGCGTCTCGACGCCGAGCCGGGCGGTGAGCGTCTCGGGACGCTCGTCGGCCAGCAGCCGCCCGTGGTGCAGCACCAGCACCCGGTCGCCGGGGCGTACCTCGTCGATCAGGTGGGTCGCCCACAGCACCGCCACGCCCTCTTCGACGCACAGCCGGTGAGCATGCTCGACCAGATCGCGGCGCGAGGCGATGTCGAGTCCCACGGTAGGCTCGTCAAGCAGCAGCAGACGCGGCCGATGCATCAAGCCACGAGCGATCTCCACCCGCCGCCGTTGACCGCCGGAGAGGCGTCGCACCCGCGTGCGCCGCTGATCGGCGAGGGCCACGCGCTCGAGCTGCGCCAGAGCCTGAGTCTTCGCCTCTCCCCGCCCCATGCCGTGCAGGGCGCCATGGTAGGCGAGGTTCTGCGCCACACTGAGGTCGAGATCCAGGGTCGGCTGCTGGAACACCACGCCGATGCGGGCGTGGGCCTGAACCGCCTGGCGACGCACGTCGTAACCACCAATGCGGATCTCGCCCCTGCGGCGATCATGCAGCCGGGTGACCAGTGAAAACAGCGTGGTCTTGCCGGCGCCGTTGGGGCCAAGCAGCACGACGAACTCCCCCGCCGCCACGCTCAGCGAGACGTCGTCGAGCGCTGGCCGGCCCGTATAGGCGAAGCTCAGCTGGCGGATCTCCAGGGCAGGCGCCGTTGCGCCATGCCGATCGTTCGCTTCGCTCACGGTTCGACGATCACGCCCCAGGGGAAGCGCCCCACCGGGATCGACTTGACCGCCCGCAGGCCGTCCACCTCGATCATGGTGACGTCGCCGCTGACTCCGTTGGTGGTATAGAGCCGGCTCTCGTCACCGTTGAGCGCCAGATGCCAGACCCGCTGGCCGACCAGGATGTAGTCAAGCACCTCGTAGCTCTGCTGGTCGACCACCGCCACTCGATTCGAAGGCCCCAGGGCAACGAAGGCGTAGCGCCCGTCGGAGGTCAGGGCGACGCCTACCGCTTGTACGGTCTCTCGCGGCACACCGGGCACGTCGAAGCGAATCACGTGCTTGACGTCGAAGCTCTCTTCCATGTCGAGGATCGACACGGTACCGGCGATCTCGGACGAGACCCAGGCTTCACGGCCGTCGTGAGTGAACTCGGCATGCCGCGGCCGGGCGCCTACCAGGCGATGGTGCACCGCTTCCATGCTCTCGAGGTCGATGATGTGCGCCATGTTCGAGGTTTCGGTGGTCGAAATCAGCCAGCGCCCGTCGGGGCTGATGCCGAGCCCTTCCGGCTCGACTCCCACGGGAATCTCGGTGACCAGGGTGCGCCGCTCGTAATCGAGCACCGAGACGATGTTGTCGTCCTCGTTGGAAACGTAGATATAGGGCCGGTTGGGGTCGACGCGAATCACCTCCGGATCGTCGCCAGAGGCCTGGCTGCGCACCACCTGCAGCGTCTCCAGGTCGATCATGTCGATGGATTCGTCGTCGCCCACCGCCACGAACAGCTCGCTGCCGTCGCTGCTGAAGGCCATGGCGCGGGGCCGGCGGCCGACGCGGATGGTTTCCACCACTTCGAGGCTCGCGCCGTCGATCACCGAAACGGTATTGTCCTTCTCGTTGGAGACGAAGATTCGCTCGGCCTGCACGGCCAGCGGCAGCATTGGCAGCGTGCCCAGCGCCAGCCCTAGCACGGCACGCTTGAGGAGCGCGGCACGCTTTAGGGTGACGGTCATGTTCCCCTGGCTCAGAAACGGCATGTCGATTCCCCCTCGTCGACGCCCAGCGCATCGAGCGGCGTGCGTGGATGCAGGTAGCCCTCCTGCGGCGATACCGAGGCCACCATGCGCGGCCCGGTGATCAGGATCGGTTGACGCAGCTGATGGTTCCAGTGGCGATAGCTGACCGGCAGGCCAAGGTAACCGGCCAGTTCGAACTCCTCGCCGAGCATGTAGTCGAGAACCGCCTCGCGTTCTACGGATCCGGTACGGGCCGCCGCCTCGCCCAGCGAGCGCAGCGCCAGCCAGGCGCCGAAGTCGCGCGGGGTCATCCAGCGCTCGGCGAGCTTCTCGAAACGGCGCTGCAGCTGTACCGCCCCCAGGATTCGTGGGCGCGGTGCCAAGGCGTGGCGATCAGTCCCTGGGTGCCGACCACGGGCCGGGGAGCCCAGGTCTGGTAGGGGAAGTACTCACCGAAATAGTCGGTCTCGTCGGCAATCACCAGTACGTCGTGCTCGGGCAGGTCCTGCACGAACACCGGGATCTCACGCTGGATGGCATGAAAACCGCCCTCGGCCCGGCGCGCCAAGGGGTCGTGCGGCCACTGCTTATCGCCCACGATGCGATGGCCGTAGCGCTCGGCCGCGGCGCGCAGCACATCAGCCAGAATCCGGTCCTGGTCGGTATTGCCGTAGACCAGCGCCCAGCGATTCCACTGCTTGTAGCCGAGGAACTGCGCCAGGGCATCGGCCAGCATGCGCCGACTCGGGGTGGTGTGGTAGAGCTCGGGGTGGCACGCCTCACCACGCAGCTCATCGTCCGCCGCCCAGGCGTTGAACACCACCCGATCGCCGCGCGCGGGGTGTGCCATCAGCTCATTCAGCTCCGCGACGGGCAGGCCGCTGACGATCCACTCCACGCCCTGCTCGACCAGCCCCTCCAGCGCCTCGCCGATGTCCTCCCCCTCAGCCACCATCGCTTCATGGAGCACGAACTCCTGCCCCAGGAACTGGGCGGTGGCATTGTTGTCGTTGATGCCCAAGCGGGCTCCTTGCAGCCCCTCATCATCGATCACGGGATCGAGCACCGAGAGCGGCTCCTGGTCATCGGGTCGCTCCATGCCCAGATAGCCCACGACCACAGGCGCCGGCGTATCGGCCGGCAGCAGCGCCGGCCATCCCAGGCCAAGGGCCAGTCCACCCGTCGCCAGCCAGCGCAGGGAGCGTGTCAACGTCCTCATGCGTACTCCTTAGGCAGCCAGACTGCCGCTGTTGTCGTTGCAGTTCCCGAGCCTCAGATCAAGGCATGCGAGCCATGATGATCCGCACCATCCGCGCCAGCTTCTCCTCCAGCAGGTAGGGCTGGTCGCACATGGCCGGCAGCGCCTGCTGGCGGTGCTGGAAGGTGCGCTGCTCCCAGAACAGCGCCTCGGAGAGCCGCTCGATCTCCTCTTCGTCGGCGTCCTCCTCGGCACGGCGCTGCTCCAACTCGTCGACCATGGCGGAAATGGTCTCGAGTCGGCTCAACTGCGCGCGGGAGGCACGACGGATGCTGTCGATGGTGCGCCGGCGCTCGCGGTCGGTGAGTTCGAACAACCCGGAGAAGAGCAAGGTCAGGCGCCGTTCCACTTCCCCGTCATCCGACGCCTCCTCGTCCAGGATTTCGACGAACTCGCGTACCCGCGCTTGAGCGGCCTCCTCTCGGGTCGAGCGCGAGGTGGCAAAGCGCACCACACGGCCGATCTCATCGTCCTCCCACCAGGATTGTTCCAATTCATCCAGCGGCGGCCCGGTCCACATGGTGCCCCAGGCCAGCTCGGGGATCAGGCGCTGCACGCAAGGCCAGTCGGGCGGACCCGCCGCGGCCCGCTGGGCTTCGACCTGAGTCACGTTACCCAGCCCAACTCCCGCGGCAAGCCCCAGCGTCAGTAGCCAGACGGCGGATAGCCGGCTCATGTGTCACCTCCCGCCTGAGCATTGAGCAGGCGACCGCGCCGGTCGAGCAGAGGCACGCCATACTCGGTCAGGATGGCGTCGATCTCCTCCTGATGGCGATCGATGAAGTCGTTGATCCAGTCCTTCCAATGGGGTTCGCCGTGGCGAATGCCCATGGTGATGCGGTAATCGAGGGTGGCATCGGAGTCGTCGTCGACCAACGGAATGAGCTTGAGCGACGGATCCTGGCGGGCCGCGTAGTAGCCGGCCAGCGGCCCCCACAACACGGCACCGTCGGTATTGCCGCTAACGACATCCTCGATGGCGTCGCGCACCGGTGCGCGCACCCGGGTGTCGACCATCAGCGGGTAGCCCTGGATACGGGCCCCGCTGCGCCGCAGCGGTACCGTCGGCGGAGTCTCCGCCACCACGCCGATGCGCCGCCCTTCGAATGCCGGGTCGCTCAGGCGGGTCGCCACGAGGTCGGAATCCTCAGGAACCACCAGGGAATACACCGAGCGGTAGTAGGGGTTGGTGTTCTGCACGAATTCGTAGCCGGCCGGGGTACCCATGATCACGTCGCAGACGCGCAGCTCCAGGGTGTTGCGCACGAAGCCCATGACCTGGGGCGCCCACACGTAGGTCAGCGGTACGCCAAGGTCGTCGGCCATGAGTTCGGCGATACGATTCTCGAAGCCCTCCCCGGCCTGGTTGCTGAAGGGCAGATTGTTGCCGTCGGCACAGACCCGCAGGGCCTCGCGCTGCTGGCGCTCGGGAAGCTCGGCAAGGGCGCCGCCGGCAAAGGCCAGGCCTACGGCCAGCGCCATGGCGTGAATCGTCCAACGACAGGCTGCTTTCATGCATCCTCCGCGTCAGGAAATGTCGTCGCGAACGGTGCGGCGCTACTCCGCGTTCGCGCCCTCGGCGGCTTTGTCCTTCTCTTCACCTTTCTCGCCTTCTGCCTCGCTCTCGTCGTCCTGCTGCTGCATCGACTCGATAATTTGCGGTCGCCCGCGCCCCAGTCCGCCCTCTCCGCGTGCGCGCATGTAGCTGAAGATCTTGGGAATGTTGCCCATCACGTAGGGATCGTCGGCGAAGGAGGGCATCACCTGGCCGGGCTGCACTTCACGCCCGGAGGCAATGGTGCCGGCGAAATTCTCCCAGCCGCGGCGCTCCACTGCGCGGATCAGATTGGGAGCGAAGGAGGAACCCATGCCATCTGGCCCGTGGCAGGCCATGCAGGCCCGGGTATAGACGAGGTAGCCCTCGTAAGTGTCGGGGTCCACCTTGCCGTCCTCTACGATGAAGGCCCCTGGCCCCTCGCCGGTGATGCGATGCTCGTCGGCCAGGCCGGCTATGGGTAGCCCCAATGCCAACAGAGCGACGACGAACAGGGGAAGAGCCTCGCGATAAGCACGTGCAGATACCGTCATGCAGGACTTCCTTCTACAGCTTCAGGCGTACCGGAAACGGCGACGCCGAAAAGATGAGAGAGGGCGGGTATGGCTCCGCCATACCCGCCCGGTCACGAGCAGGTTCAATCCGGCAGGGCAAAGACCGTCAGCACGCCGCCGAGCTTGGTGTAGTCACCCAGCGCGGAGAATACGCCGACGGCGCCGAGGCCCTCCTCGGGTTCCTCGAGACCTGCGGCGAGCCCGATGCCGGCCCAGCCACCGACGCCGGAGAGCACCGCCACATACTGCTTGCCCTCGTGCATGAAGGTGTTGACGTTACCGATGATCCCGGAGGGAGTCTTGAAGCGCCACAGCTCCTCGCCGCTCTCGATGTCGACCGCCTTGACGTGCCCTTCCAGCGTGCCGTAGAAGGCCAGGTCACCGGCGGTAGCCAACGCCCCGCTCCATACCGCGAAGCGCTCGTCGACTTCCCACACGGTTTCACCAGCGACCGGGTCCCAGGCGATGAAGCTGCCCATGCGGCCTTCCATTTCGCCGTTTTGGGTCGGCGCCGCCATCATGGTCAGGGTGGCACCGACGTATGGCTGGCCGGCCACGTACTCGGTCTCATAGGGCTCGTAGTTCATGCAGATCCGGTTGATCCCGGCATAAATCAGGCCTGTGCGCGGAGAATAGGCGCTCGGCTGCATGTTCTTGGCCCCCATGGCGGTGGGGCAGATGTCAGTGGTGTTGACGTTCACCCCCTGACGATAGGTGCTGTATTGCTCGCTGACGTTGGGCCGTCCGGTCTCCATGTCGTAGCTGTCGGCCCAGTTGGTCTCGGGAGCAAACTTCTCCGCCACCAGCAGCTCGCCGGTTTCGCGATCGAGCAGGAAGCCGAAGCCGGTGCGATCGATGATCGCCAGGCCCTTGCGCTGCTCGCCTTCGTATTCGACGTCGATCAATTGGTTCTCGTTGACGCCGTCGTAGTCCCACTCGTCGAAGGGCACCTTCTGATAGACCCACTTGACCGAGCCGTCGTTGGGATCGCGGGCAAACACGGTGATGGCCCACTTATTGTCGGCCGGCTCGCCGTCCTTAGTACGCTGATCGGGGTTCCAGGTGCCGGGGTTGCCGGTGCCGTAGTAGATCAGGTCGAGGTCGGGATCGTAGGTGATCCAACCCCAGGGCGCGCCACCGCCACGCTCCCACTCGCCTTCCGGCCAGGTGGAAACGCCGAGGTCAGCCTCGCCGATCGGCTCGCCCAGCATGGTGGTGGTCTCGGGGTCGATCAGTACTTCGTCGTCCGGTCCGGTGGAGTAACCGCGCCAGACCTGCTCGCCGGTCTCGACGTCATAGGCGGTGAGGTGCCCGCGAATGCCGTACTCGCCGCCACTGATGCCGACAATGACCTTGTCATGTACCACCAGCGGCGACATGGTATTGGTCTCGCCGACGGTATGATCGCCGTTGCTGACGTCCCACAGCAGTTCGCCCGTTTCGGCATCGAGTGCGATCAGGGTATTGTCGGCCTGGCCGAGGAACAGGCGGCCATCGGCGTAGGCCAATCCGCGATTGACCGTGTCACAGCACATCACCGGGATGACACGGGAATCCTGGTCCGGCTCGTAGCTCCAGACCACGCGGCCCTCGTCTTCCAGGTCGAGGGCGAAAACCTTGTTGGGAAAGGGGGTGTGAATGTATAGCCGGCCGTCACCGACATAGAGGGGGCCGCCTTCGTGGCCGCGCAGAACGCCGGTCGAGAACTGCCACACCGAACGCAACTCGCCTACGTTGTCGCGATTGATCTGGTCCAGCTCGCTGAAACGGTTGCCCTGGTAGTTGCCCAACTGAGTCGGCCAGTATTCTGGGTTTTGTTGCAGCTCGAGTTGATTCTGGTTGGCATGAGCCGCCGTTGTGGCCATCAACCCAATGGCCATGACTGCATAACCGGTCTCCCTAAGCATGGCGTTGTCTCCGTCTCACTGAAGGTGTGCCTGGGGAAACGGCACATCTTGTGTAGTTGTCTTTCAGGTATTGACATTGAGAAGGTCTAGCACAACTTCGAGAGCGCCATTGCTGCTGACCGGTAATTTAGGCATCTTGAGAAATCAAAAGTCTATTGCCCTCTGGCAACAATACGACAACATCGCTGACAAGCCGCTCCATGGCGGCGTTTCGGCCATACACCACCTGTCCCCCGTTACGCATCTACGACTTAGGTCGAAAGGTAGTGACGCCATTAACTGCTTTACTTGGGGATGCGTGTATCGACATCCACCCCAACGTGGAGGATCTTCTATGTGGACCAAGCCTGCCTATACCGATCTTCGTCTTGGCTTCGAAGTGACACTCTATATCTCCAATCGGTGAACTCACTTCTTGATGCAGTATCGACGGGCTGACGCTCTTGCCAGGCGTCAGCCTTCGTTTATCCGCCATCGGCATGGAGCCCCTGCATGCACGTACTGGTCCTCGGCGCTGCCGCAGGCGGCGGTTTTCCTCAGTGGAACTGCAACTGTTCGCTATGCCACGGCCTGCGCACCGGTAGCATCGCGGCGACTTCCCGCACCCAGTCGTCGATTGCCATCAGCAGCGACGGTGAGCGCTGGCTGCTGTGCAACGCCTCACCCGACATCCGCGCCCAACTGGCGGCCAACGCCGAGCTTCATCCGCGCCGGATTCCCCGAGACAGCGGCATCAGCGGCGTGCTTTTGGTGGATGCCCAGATCGATCACGCCACCGGCCTGCTGTCGCTGCGTGAAGGCTGTCCCTTCGATGTTTGGTGTACCCCCAACGTGCATCAGGACCTGAGCAGCGGCTTCCCGCTGTTCACCATGCTGGAGCACTGGGGCGGCTTGAACTGGCGTCCCATCGCCATCGATGAAGCCCATCACGAGGCCGAGTTCGAGGTCCCGGCCTGCCCCGGCCTGACCTTCACCGCCGTGGCGCTGACCAGTAACGCGCCGCCCTATTCGCCACGTCGCGGCGCACCGACCCCGGGCGACAACATCGGCCTGCTGGTCGAAGACCGGGCGCGCGGCACGCGACTGTTCTACGCGCCAGGACTTGGCCGGCTCGATGATCGCGTGCGTGGTTTCCTGGGCCGTGCCGATTGCGTACTGGTCGACGGCACCCTGTGGCATGACGACGAGCTGATCCGTGCCGGCGTGGGCAAGGCCACCGGCACCGACATGGGCCACTTGGCGCTGGCGGGCAGAGGGGGATTGCTGGAGGAGCTGGGGGCCCTGCCCCTCGCCACTCGCCGGGTGCTGATACACATCAACAATACCAACCCGATCCTCGACGACGGCTCGGCCGAGCGGGCTTCGCTCGAAGAGGCCGGCATCGAGGTCGCCTTCGATGGCATGCGCCTGGAGATATGAACCCGTCATTTTCGCTGACGTCACAACAATAACGACGCTGTACGCCATACAACGGGAAGGAAGCGCCTCATGACCTTTATTGCGTCCCCTTCGCCGCCTCGGCGAGCGAACCCGAGACCCCGCCCCTCCCTGCCGAGGCCTTCCGCGAGGCCCTGTTGGCCAAGGGCGCCTACTACCATATCCACCATCCCTACCAGGTCGACATGGCGGAGGGGCGTGCCACGCCAGAGCAGATCCGCGGCTGGGTGGCCAACCGCTTCTATTATCAGGTGATGATCCCGCAGAAGGATGCCGCGCTGCTGGCCAACTGCCCGGACGCCGCCACCCGCCGCCGCTGGATCCAACGCCTGCTCGACCACGACGGACGCGATGATGACGCAGGCGGCATCGAGGCCTGGCTGACCCTGGGCGAGGCGGTGGGGCTGACCCGCGACGAACTGTGGGCCCAGGAGCACGTGCTGCCCGGTGTGCGCTTCGCCGTCGACGCCTACGTCAACTTCGTGCGCCGGGCGAGCTGGCAGGAGGCGGCGATCTCGTCGCTCACCGAGCTGTTCGCGCCCCTGGCGCACCAGAGCCGGCTCGACACCTGGCCGGGCCACTACCCTTGGATCGACGAGGCCGGCTACGGCTACTTCCGCAAGCGCCTGAAGGAGGCACGCCGCGACGTCGACCATGGCCTTGAGGTGGCGTTGGCGGTATGCACCACTGCCGCCGCCCAGCAGCGCGCCCTGGAGATCCTGCAGTTCAAGCTCGACGTATTGTGGAGCATGCTCGACGCCATGACCCTGGCCTACCAGCTCGAGCGCCCGCCCTATCACAGCGTGACCGACCAGCGCGTTTACCACCGGGGCTATGATGGCTATGATCGAGTCAACCACCGTCTATCGCTTGCGCCCCGGTTGGCGCCTGCAGTGGGAGGAGGCCCAGGGCCGTCACGTGCTGCTCTATCCCGAGGGCATGGTGCAGCTCAACGACAGCGCCGGAGCCATCCTGACCCAGCTCGACGGCCAGCGCGACGTGGCCGACGTAGTGGCGAGCCTGCAGGCCCAGTTTCCCGATGCCCCCGCCGCGGAGATCGAACGGGACATACATGAATTCCTGCTCGACGCCGCACGACAAGGGTGGATCCGACATGACTGACCATACCCATACCACTGCCATCAACGGCGCCACCGGCGCTCCGCTGTGGCTGCTCGCGGAACTCACCTACCGTTGCCCGCTGCAGTGCGCCTACTGCTCCAACCCGCTCGACTTCGCCGCGGTGAAGGAGGAACTCTCTACCGAGGAGTGGATGGACGTACTGGCCCAGGCCCGCGCCATGGGAGCCGTGCAGATGGGTTTCTCCGGTGGCGAGCCGCTGGTGCGGCAGGACCTCGAGACCCTGGTGGCCGAGGCACGCCGGCTCGGCTTCTATACCAACCTGATCACCTCGGGGCTGGGGCTCGACGAAGCGCGCATCGAGGCACTGCACGCGGCCGGGCTCGATCATATCCAGATCAGCCTGCAGGCCTCCGATCCAGACGTTGCCGCGGCGGTAGCCGGCTCGCCCAAGGCCCACGCCAAGAAGCTGGCCATGGCCCGAGCGGTCAAGGCCGCCGGCTATCCCATGGTGCTCAACGTGGTGCTGCACCGCCACAACATCGACCGCATCGACGACATCATCGCCCTGTGCGACGAACTGGGGGCCGACGCCGTGGAACTGGCTAACTGCCAGATGTACGGCTGGGCTCACCTCAACCGCGAGGGCCTGCTACCCAGCCATGAGCAGCTCAAGGCCGCCGAGGCCACCACCGCACGCTGGCGCGAGCGCCTGACCGAGCGCGGCCGCGACATGCGCCTGCTGTTCGTGGTGCCCGACTATTACGCCGAACGCCCCAAGGCGTGCATGGGCGGCTGGGGCGCGATCTTCATGACCGTGGCGCCGGACGGTGCGGTGCTACCCTGCCATAGCGCGCGGATGCTGCCGATGAGCTTTCCCAACGTGCGCGAGCGTGGGCTGCATGAAATCTGGTACGACAGCGAAGCCTTCAATCGCTACCGCGGCGATGGCTGGATGCGCGAACCCTGCCGCAGCTGCGACGAACGCCACAAGGACGTCGGCGGCTGCCGCTGCCAGGCCTACCTGCTCACCGGCGACGCCACGGCCACCGATCCGGTGTGCTCGCTGTCGCCCGACCACCACCTGATCGAGGCCGCCCGTCGCCAGGCCGAACACGGCGAGCGCCCCATGGCCGGCCTGACCCTGCGCAACGTGCACGAATCGCGGATCTTCTGCCGCGCATGAACCACCCATCCGCGGTTTCCGACGACGAACTCGCCCGGCGCGCGGGACTACCGCCGGGCAGCCGGCTGCGTGAAGCCCGCCTCGCCAATGGCCTGACCGTCGCCGCCGCCGAAGTGCCCGACGCTCGCTGGCAGCGCCTGGTCGGTGCCGCAGGCGTGGGCTACCTGGACGAGCCCGACGACTGCCGCGGGCTGGCTCACCTGCTGGAACATGTCCTGTTCCTGGGCTCGACGGGCTTTCCCGGGGCTGGCGAGCTGGCGCGCTGGGTCGGTGAGCGAGGCGGGCGCTACAACGCCCGTACCGACGAAAGCATTACCGAGGTGCACCTGCATCTCCCCCCCGTCGATACCGACGAGGGCCTGGCTCGACTGGTGGACATGCTGGCCCGGCCTCGCTTCGAACCCGGGCTCGTCGCGCACGAGGTGGCGGTACTCGAGGCGGAGTTCCGCGCGCGGCTGGCCGACCCCGCGCTGCATCGGCTGGCGGCACTCGGCCAGCTCTGCCGCGAGGGGCACCCCGCTCGACACTGCCATGCCGGCAACCGCACCACCCTGGGCACTGACGCCTCCCGGCTGGCCGCACGGCTCGCCGACTTTCATGTCCATCACTACCGCGCCGGAGGCATGGCCCTGGTAATGCTGGGTCCTTTGCCGCTCGAGGTGCAGCTCGAGCTGCTCACGCGGCATGGTACGGCGCTGCCGGCGGGCGACGCGCCGTCGCCGCCACGGGCCTGGCGCTGGGCCCAGCCCGGCGGCGTGGCGTGGCATTCGCCCACGTCCAGAACCAGCGCTACATCGCTCGAGCTCTTCTGGCCACTGCCGGACGAGCAAGCCACCGCCCATGCCAACCGGCTCGCCGCCGTGGCTGCCCGGCTGGCCGATGGACATCTCGCCGCCACCCTGCAGGCCGCCATGGAACTCGATCGGCTCGAGGTGACCCTAGAGCCCGTTGGCCTGGGGTCGGCCCTGGCGCTGAACCTGGCGCCAGCGCCGGACGAGGAAACGGTGCAGGCGATGCTGGCCACCTGCTGTGCGGCATTCGAGCAGGCCATCGTCGCAACGCTACCCGCCCCATCCGTGCCGGCGGCGGATCTCGACGCCTGGCCCCGGCGCTACGCCAGGCAACTGGCCGGTTCGGTAAAGCGCGCCCCATGCGACGCAATCTCGGAAGAGACAGCTCCTTTGCCTTGGCTGACATCCGAGCAGTATCGGCTGCTATGGCATGCTCCCGCCGCTTCCGGCCGCTGGAAAACGCTGACGGAGACCGGCACCCGCTGGCGTCCCCAGCCGCTGCCGGAGGAGCAGGCGCCATTGCCTTGGCGATGCCCGCCCGCCCTCTCGCTCCGCCCCCGGCCAGATACCAGTGAATCGACTCCGCGACAGCTCTGTCAGAGTGCGCGGCTCACTCTCTGGAGCGGTGAGCCGGTGCGCCTGGCGGATGCCCCTGCGGCCAGCCTTTGCCTGGGCTGGCCCGCCCCGGCCGCGCAGCAGGGCGCACGCCTTTTCCGTTGGCGGCAGAACACACTGCCATTGCGCCAGGCCGCCCTCGCTCAGGGACTGCAGCTTTCCTGTGCCGGGGACGCCCGCGGCGACTGGCTGATCGTCAGCGGAGCGGCCGAACGGCTCTGCTCCCTGGCGGAGCTGGCCCTGGCGCGCTGGCCGGAGCAGGCAGCGCAACACCCATGCGACCCGCCAGTGGGGCTGCTGGCCCAACGCCTGCTGACCCTGCTGGAAACCTCGACGCTCCGGGTGGCGCGGGCCGGGGCATTGCCGGTGCTGGGCTGGGTAAGCGGCGGGGAAGACGCCGACGCGGCCCAAGCGATGCTGAGCCACCTCGCCGGGCGCCTGTCGGCAGGCCCGCCCATGGCGGCCAGTGCGACGCCCCATGAAGCCAGTGAAGAGAACGACGACACCCGCTGGCTGCCGCCCCAGGGCGACGACCATGTCGCGATGCTGGAAGTTGCCGGCCCCGACGACACGCCACGCAGCCGCTGGCTGCTGCGCCTGCTGGCCCAGTGTCACGACGCCGCTTTCCAGCATGAGATGCGCCAGCGGCGCGGCCTGGGATACGTGGCGGCGGTGCGCTATCGCGAAGCGTCGGGCACTCCCCGCCTGGGCTACGTGGTGCAGTCCCCTCATGCCGGGATTGGCGAGTTGCGCCAGGCCATTGCTGACTTCCTGACCCAACAGGGCGAAGCGCTGGCGCACCTCACCGCAGCGGAGATGGAGCGCCGCAAGCGCAGCCTGCTCGCCCATGCCGGCCACCCCGAGACCCAGGCCGAGGCCATCGCCCAGCTGTGGCAGGCGCTGCGTCGCCATGCCGCCATGAAAAATGCCTCGCCACCCTGGCAGCCGCTGCCGTGGGAAGCCGAGTCGCAGGCATTGGCCGCGCTGCACGTCGACTCGCTGCTCGACTTGGCAAAGGATCTCGCCGCGGGCCGTCTGGTACAGCGCTGGTGGCTGCACCAGCCACGCTGAAGCCCGCCGCTTTTACGCGCCCTCCTCTCTAGCGAATGTTGCCAATAGGCAACTCAGTTGTGTCGCTGCGTCACAATGCTCCCGTCCTGCCTCACCTAGACTGACATCACGTCGACCCCATAGCGCCGCCACGCCGGCCGCCAACAACAACCCGGGAGACCAGCTCATGAAATCACGCGCCGCCGTCGCCATGGCCGCGGGCCAGCCGCTCGAACTCACCGAGATCGATGTGCAAGATCCCAAGGCCGGGGAGGTGCTGGTGCGCATCAAGGCCACCAGCGTGTGCCACACCGACGCCTTCACGCTTTCCGGGGCCGACCCCGAGGGCTTGTTCCCCTCGGTACTGGGCCACGAGGGGGCCGGCATCGTCGAAGCCGTGGGTGAGGGCGTCACCAGTGTCAAGCCCGGCGACCATGTCATCCCGCTCTATACCGCCGAGTGCGGCCAGTGCAAGTTCTGCCGCTCGGGCAAGACCAACCTGTGTCAGGCGGTGCGCGCCACCCAGGGCCAGGGGCTGATGCCCGACGGCACCTCGCGCTTCTCGCTCGACGGCAAGATGCTGCACCACTACATGGGCTGCTCGACCTTCAGCGAATACACCGTGCTGCCCGAGGTCTCCCTGGCGGTGGTCTCGAAGGAAGCGCCGCTGGACAAGATCTGCCTGCTCGGCTGCGGCGTGACCACCGGCATCGGCGCGGTGCTCAACACCGCCAAGGTGGAGCCGGGCTCCACCGTCGCCGTGTTCGGCCTCGGTGCCATCGGCCTGGCGGTGATCCAGGGCGCACAGATGGCCAAGGCCAGCCGCATCATCGCCATCGACGTCAATCCGGACAAGTTCGAGCTGGCGCGCCAGTTCGGCGCTACCGACTTCGTCAATCCCAAGGAGCACTCGGATCCGATCCAGCAGGTGATCGTCGACATGACCGACGGCGGGGTCGACTACTCCTTCGAGTGCATCGGCAACGTCAACGTGATGCGCTCGGCGCTGGAGTGCTGCCACAAGGGCTGGGGCGAGTCGGTGATCATCGGCGTGGCCGGGGCCGGCGAGGAGATCTCGACGCGGCCGTTCCAACTGGTCACGGGCCGGGTGTGGCGCGGCTCGGCGTTCGGCGGGGTGAAGGGGCGCAGCGAGCTGCCGGGCTACGTGCAGCGCTACATGGACGGCGAGATCAAGATCGACGAGTTCATCACCCACGACATGCCATTCGAGCAGATCAACGAGGCATTCGAGCTGCTGCACGCGGGCAAGAGCATTCGTACGGTGCTTCGCTATTGATAGGCGCCCGGGGCCGCGCCCAGAACAGGTGCCCGAAGCCGCACCCATAACAGGCGCCCGGTGACGCGCCCACTTTTGATAGGCGCCGCGCCAAGGACAAGGCGCAGGCGTCAGAAGCCAAGAGAGGAGCGATACACGTCCGAAGCTGTGCCAACGATAACAATGCCCAAGGGCAAGGAGGCACTCATGAGCCTGATGGACATGATCCAGCGCTGGTTCGGCGGCAAGCCCGCCCCACCGAAGGCCGCGCCTGGCAGTGGAACGAGAACCGCCTCGGCAACGAGCGCATCTCGCACGCCGCCTCCCGCGGCAGCAAGCCCCTCGACAACGACAACACAGGGGAGTCGATCCACCATGAGCCACCACAGCGTTCACATCCATCCCGCCGTCGATGACGGCGTCAAGCGCGGCAGCGAGAGCTTCACCGGCGGAAAACTCTACTGCCACTGCAGCGGCGACCAGGTCGAGGTGACGGTCGACGCCCAATGCGCCCATAACCACGTCTGCGGCTGCACCAAGTGCTGGAAGCCCGAAGGCGCGCTGTTCTCGATGGTAGCCGTAGTGCCCCGTGATAAGCTCCGAGTCACCGCCCACGAGGAGAAGCTCGAAGTGGTCGATCCGGCCGCCGCCATCCAGCGTCATGCCTGCAAGGAATGCGGCGTGCACATGTACGGCCGTATCGAGAACACCGGGCATCCCTTCCACGGGCTCGACTTCATCCACACCGAGCTGTCCTACGACGAGGGCTGGGCCGGCCCCGAGTTCGCCGCCTTCGTCTCGTCGATCATCGAGTCCGGTGCCGACCCGGAGAACATGGGCAACGTCCGTTCGCGGCTGCAGGAACTGGGTCTGCCACCCTACGACTGCCTCTCGCCGCCGCTGATGGATGCCATCGCCACGCATACCGCCAAGGCCAAGGGGGTGCTTTGACAAGGGGGCTTTGAATAGAACCGTAAAAGCCCCGAGCCTTTATTCGAAACCTTCGGACAAGGGACTCGGGGCATTACATCGAGAGGGGTTCAAAGAGCATTAAGATTGCGGAACATCTTGCTCAAACACTGGTTGATGTAGACGACCTCGTCCTTGCGCAGCCCCCTGAAAGCCTTCTCCACCACCTGAGCGGTAAGCTCCCTGGCCACGGCCAGCTTGGCCTCGCCGTCTTCGGTCAGCTCCACTTCCGTAACCCGGCCGTCCTGGGGCGAGGGAGCGGTCTTGAGCAGCCCCGCCTCCTGCATCTTGTAGACGATCTTGGTGATAGTGGAGAGCTTGGCCACGGCATGGATGGCGATATCCGACATGCTCAGGCGGCCTTGCTCGTGCAGGATCATCAGCACCCGCCACTTGGAGGAACTCAACCCATGCGGCTTGAGCAGGCTGTCCACGTCGGCACTGTACTTCGCGCTCAACCGGGCCACCCAGTAGAACGGGAAATCCTGGGCACGATAGTCATCGGAGAGCGGGAAGAAGGAGGATGCCAGTTCGTCCTTTTCAACCATAGGGTGGGCGCTCCAAGGCGATAAAATAGTGGAATATTCTAGCATGTGCCCACCTTGACGACAGCCGCCTGCCGAGCAGAAATTCGGCCGCCAATCACTCCAGCCGCCGTGTCTCGGACGGATACTCTCCGAACAGCTTGTAGTAGCTTGCCGAGAAGTGGCTTAGATGGCGAAACCCCATTTCATACGCCGCATCTCCCACCGTACATTCGCAAGCGGGTGAGCCTGCCAGCCTCCTGCGCACCGCATTCAGCCGGATGCTGCGGAGAAACTCCACCGGGCGTATGCCCACCACCCGCTGAAAGCTGTTCTGCAACGTTCGGCGACTCACCCGCAAGCGCTCGCACAAATCGAGCACGCTGAGCGGACTGTCCGGATCGGCCAGGGCAAGCTCCTGACTGCGCTTGACGATATACGAGCTCACGGCGAGCTCGCTGCGTTTCGTCTCGACATGCGCCTGCAGAAAGAGGTCGAGCTGCACGGCCATCAAGGCATCCTCGATGTCCTTCTCGATGACGGATGCCTCGTGCTCCCCCGGCCGGATGAAGTCATCGAAGTTCCGACACACCTGGGCCTTGATCTCCTTCAGCAGCCGCATCGGCACGTTGATGCCCGGCATCGAGAGCAGTTGGGAGAACTGAGCCGAACCCAGCTCGATCTCCGCCAAACGGGTGAAGCGCTCGAGATCGACGCTCAACGACATGAACGCCATCCCTTCCGGAGCGTGCAGCAGGAACTCTTCGCCATCGCGCAGCAGCAGAACGCTGTTGGAACTGACCTTGCAGCCCTGGATGATGGGCGGCCTGCCCGTGGCAAAGGCCATGCAGAAGCGCTGCCTGGGCGCGTGCCCATGCTGGACGACGCGCTTGTCGAGCACCTCATGGAAGACCTGGAAGCGCTCGCCCGACACCTGGAAAAGCTCGCTCGAAAGGCGACCGGCGCCAAGCTGGTCGTACACCTGCTGCCAGCCCTGTATCGCAGCCGCATGCTGCTGAGAGTCATGGAAGGAATGAACTTCGTAGCGCATACCCGCCCCCATGGAAAGGTCGCATCATCGGCGACTCAGCAGCATGAGTCAGCGTGCGGCACCGGCCGCCCATTAGAACTAGCGAAAAAGAGCTATCAACATAGAATCATCAGAAGAACGCCGCCAAGACGAGCTGGGCGTAGACGTTGGTGCCATTGCCGCCCACCTGGGTGCCGCCCTCGGTTTCGTCTCTGCTGGGCTTGTACAGGCCCAGCAGGGGCTGATGACGACATGGTCGGTCACGGCCCACTCCACGTACAGATCCAGCTCCCGGCCATCCAGGTTTAGCGTATCGCGTCCCTTCAGGGTGCTGAAGTCGAAGAATAGCGCCCCCAGGGTGAGGTTCTCCCTGGGGCTGGCCCTCAAGGAGATATGGTGGATGCCGGTATTACGCGCAAAAGGCCCCGCATAGTTGGCCGCCACCTCGCCCTGGAACCAGGTGCCCAGTGCGGGGCTGTTCAGGCCAGTGAACAACGAGTCCCAATCCTCCGAATAGCGGGTATAGCGGTAGGTCAGGCTGGGTGTCCATAGGGTGTCGGCAAAGGTGTAGCCGGCCTCGGCGTACCAGGCGGTTTCCGAGCCGGCATCCTTGTTCTGCCAGGCATACTCGAAGGCGAAGTTGGCGTTCTCGATACCGGCGTCGCCTTCCCCCCGCAGGCTGTAGACGTTCATGCCGTCACGCTGCTCGAGGAAGTCGTCGGCCCACTCGCGGTTGACGTCTAGACCCTGCACCCAGGTCAGCCCGATGAGACCCGCATCGCCGGCATAGTCGAGGGTGGCGGCGGCCAGCTCGGTCTCGGCCTGAGCCAGGTTGTCTGACTTGAGCCAGGCGGCCGCCCCGTGCAGGCCCTGCTCCCCGCCGAGGCGCAGCACCGCGGTACGGTCGAAGGCATGGCGGGCCGCCAGGTAGTAGGCGCCACCACGGTCCAGGGCGCCGTCGGCCGGCCCCCGGCCCAGGTTCAACCCATCATCGTTGATGATGAAGCCCCTGCCGAGCTGGACGACCTGCCGGCCCAGCGAAACATCCACGCCATCCGTCCCGAGGGCGGGAAAGAGATCCGCGGAGCGCCATCCCAGGTAGGCGTCCTCGAGGGTGGTGCTGCGTTCGGTGCCCACGCTGTTGCCGCCGGCATCGCCATCCCCCCAGGTGGCGGAGCTGACCCAGTTGAGGCCGCCGTAGAGGGTACCGGCACCGCCCATCCCCTGATGGCCGCTGAAGCCGTACTTGACGAAGCCCTCGCGCCAGCTCGAGCCATCCTCCCTGCCGTCGTAGTTCTTGCGGCTGTTCATCCAGCCATGCACGGCCAGCAGATCGACGTTCAATGCCCCGTCGGTACTCGTCGCCAGCTCGTAGGCCTGGGCCTGACCTGCCTGGCCAAGGGTAACCGTCAGCGCCAGGACCCCACCGGCAACCCAAGTCGTCTTATGAGAATTCATGTTAGTACCTTGATGGTATTGTTGTTATCGGCTCGCTCGATGAATGAGCCGCGAGCCGTTCGGGTCGAGCGCGCCCCTCCTCCCTCGGGAACGACACGCGCTCGTTTACTTCCTCTAGCCCTGCCGGTCCAGGGCGACCTCCAGCGCCTGGACGATCATGCCGGCCTCGTCGGTGGTCAGGGTCAAGGGTGGCGAGAGGATGATCTTGCTGCCGACCGGGCGCACCAGTACTCCCTCCTTGCGCGCCTCCTCGGCGATGCGGGCCGCCTGCCCCTCGGTGGGATCGATCGGCTGGCGGGTGCGCTTGTCGGCCACCAGGTCGAGCGCGAGCATGAGCCCCTTGCCGCGCACTTCGCCGACCACGTCGAAGCGCTCGCTCAACGGCTGCAACTGCTCGTTCAGCCGCGCCCCCACCTTGGCGGCGTTGTCCGGCAGCGCCTCCCTCTCGACGATGTCCAGCACCGCCAGGGCTGCGGCGCAGGCGGTGGGATGGCCGCTGTAGGTGTAGCCATGCATGATGACGTTGCCGAACCCGGGGGCGTTCTCGATCGCCTCGGCGACACGCCGGTTGAACACCGTCGCGCCGAGGGGGATGTAGCCCGCCGAGATCCCCTTGGCCAGGCAGAGGATGTCGGGCGCCACGCCCCACCCACGGCTGCCCAGCATGCAGCCGGTACGGCCGAACCCCGTGACCACCTCGTCGGCGATCAGCAGGATGTCGTAACGGTCGCAGACCTCCCGCAGCTGCTGCCAATAGCCATCCGGCGGCACGATCACGCCACCGGCACCCTGCACCGGTTCGGCGATGAAGGCGGCGATGGTCTCGGGGCCGAGGAACTGGATCTGCTCCTCCAGTTGGCGAATGCAGTAAGCGGTCAGCTCCACCGGATCACGACAGTCCCAGGGGTTGCGGTAGAGCCAGGGCGCGTCGAGGTGGTAACAGCCCGGCAGCAGTTGGCCATGGTTGTAGTGATAGACGCCGTTGCCGCCCACCGAGGTGCCACCCACGTGCACGCCGTGGTAGCCGTTGCGCAGCGAGAGGAAGCGGCTGCGGCCTGGCTGGCCGGCGGCAATCCAGTACTGGCGCGCCATCTTCAGCGCCGTCTCGACCGCGTCGGAGCCGCCCGAGTTGAACAGCACCCGCATCATCTCCTCCTGGGCAAACAGTGAGGTGAGCCGCTCGGCCAGGTCGAAGACCCGCGGATGCGCGATGCCGTCGAAGGTCTGATAGTAGGCCAGCTCGTCGAGCTGCGCGGCGATGGCCGCCTTTACCTCCGGACGGTTGTGGCCGACGTTGACGTTCCACAGCCCGCCGACGCCGTCGAGCATGCGGTGGCCATCGATGTCGGTGATGTAGTTGCCGTCGGCGCGTGCGATCACCAGCCGCCGGGCCTGGTTACCCGGCGCCGATGAACTCATCGGGTGCCAGAACTTCTTCTCTGCCGTCTTGTATTTCTCGTACATGGCTTGATCTCGGGGGTTCTCTTGCAATTGCTTGTGCGCTGCCTTGTGCAAAGCTGCGCGTGAGTGTCGACGCGACGTGTTCTCTTACCCGGCTGCCGGAGGCTTACGAACGAACAGCAGTTGCGGGGTGGTGAATTCGAGCAGTCCCTCCAGGCCGAACTCGACGCCGAAGCCGGACATCTTGCGGCCGCCGAAGGGCGTGTTGGGCTGGATCTGGGCGTGGCAGTTGACCCAGGCCACGCCGCTCTCCAGTCGGCTGGCGATAGCCTGCGCCCGGGTTTCGTCCTCGCCCCACACCGAACCGCCCAAGCCCATCTGCGACGCATTGGCACGCCGCAGGGCATCCTCGACGTCGTGATAGGCGATCAACGGCAGCACCGGGCCGAACTGCTCCTCGTCCACCAGCCGGTGACCATCGCTGACCCCAGTGACGATGGTGGGCGGATAGAAGAACCCCGGGCGATCCAGGCGGGCGCCGCCGCACAGCACCTGCGCGCCCTGGGCTCGCGCATCGTCGACGAGTTCGCTCACCAGCTCGAGCTGATCGAGGTTCTGGATCGGTCCGAAGGTCACGCCCTCCTCCAGGCCTGCGCCGACCACCTGCCGCTCGGCAATGGCCGCCAGGGCCTCGGCGAACTCGCGATACTGGGATTCGTGCACGTAGAGCCGCTTCAGCGCCGCGCAGGTCTGGCCCATGTTGAGGAAGGCCGCCTGGAAGATGTCTTCCACCACGGCGTCCACCGGCGTGCCCGGCAGCACGATGGCGGCATCGTTGCCCCCAGCTCCAGGGTCAGGCGCTTGAGGTTGCCGGCCGCCGCCTGCATGACCCGCTGCCCGGTCTCGGTGGAGCCGGTGAAGACGATCTTGTCGATGCCGGGATGGGCGGTGATGGCGCTGCCGAAGCCTTGCTCGCCGGTGACGATATTGATGCCCCCCTTGGGCACGTGGCGGGCGATGATCTCCACCAGGCGAATCGTGCTCAGCGGAGTGAGACTGGAGGGCTTGCTCACCACGCAGTTGCCCGCCCGCAGCGCCGGCATGATGTGCCACACCGCGATCATGAAGGGCCAGTTCCAGGGCGTGATGGAGGCCACCACGCCCACCGGCTTGTGGTGCAGCTCGATGCGCTGGGCAGGCGTTTCCTCCACCAGTTTCACCGGCACTTCTTGACCGGCCGCATAGCGTGTCCAGGCCGCGCCGCCGCCCACCTCGGAGTAGGCCAGGGCCAGCGGCTTGCCTTGTTCCATGACGATCAGCCTTGCCAACTCATCTGCCTCACGCTCGATGTCGTCGGCAATGCGATTGAGCAGCTCGCACCTCTCTGCATGAGAACTGAGCTTCCATTGACCGAAGGCATCGCGGGCAGCGCTGACCGCCTGATCCAACTGCGTGGTCGAGCCGGCCGGACACAGCGCGAAGGGAGCCCCCGTGGCCGGATCGGTGACCTCGAAATGCCCAGCGGCACCCGGCACGCTGACACCGTTGATCGACAATTCGTAGTTACGCATACAGCCGTCCTTCATGCTTCGATGCCTGGCCGGGAAAGGCAGGCCTTTCCCGGCGATCCAGGCTGAGTGATTTACAGTCGGTGAGAGCCGAGCTGCTGGAATTGCTCGGGAGAGCTTTGACGCAGACGCATGGCCAGCACGCCACCCGCGGCCAGCGCCAGCGCGATGAGAATGCAAAGCCCATAGGAGAGCAGCTGGCTGGACCCGGTCAGAACGTCGAAGTGCATGACCGCGATGACCAGCATGCTGAGCAGCGCGAGACTGGAGAAGGCGGGCAGGATCTTGCTTCTCCACGGGCCCACGTCCAGCTCGGGGTGACGGCGGAAATAGCGCAATACCGCCAGGGAGGTGATCGCCATCAGTAGGATGAGGGACAGTGCTGCCAGGCTGGAGAACCAGGCAAACAGCTGCAGGATGGGGTCGCCGCCAAACGCCGCGAAGATCATCACCGCCGCCGCCGCGATCAGCGTCTGCAGCAGCGAGCCAAGGTGGGGGCTTTGATGCACGGGGTGGGTGGTGCCCAGGGCCCTTGGCAGCAGACCGTCACGGCCGATGGCATAGAAATAGCGGGCGGCCGAATTGTGGAAGGCTACCAGGCCGGCATAGATCCCCACCAGGAACAGGACGCGAATGAGCTGCGTCATTTCAGGCCCGACGTAGTGATCGGACAGACCGTAGATCAGCGTGGTCGGATCCTCTAGCGCATAGAGCGTGGGCACGATCTTGTCGACGCCGACGCCGATGATCATCGACCAGATGGAGACCGCATAGAAGCAGCCGATCAACAGGATGGCGGAGTAGGTCGCCAGCGGAATGTCACGGCGGGGATTCTTCGCCTCTTCACCATAGATGGTGGTCGCTTCGAAACCGATGAAGGCAGCAAAGCAGAACAGCAGGCCGATGGAGGGGGCACCGCTGAACACGTGCTGGGGCTGGAAGGAGTCGAAATTCACCCCGCTGTCGCCACCGCTGGAGAGTATGGCCACGTTCAACACGAGGATGACGAGATACTCCACCATGACGATCACGCAGAGCACCTTGGCCGAGAGATCGATCTGGCGATAGCCGAGAAACGCGATGCTGCCCATCGCCACCAGCGAATAGAGCCACCATGGCAGGTGCAGATCGAATACGGCGCTCATGGTGCCGGCGGCGACGCCGCCGAACATGCCGTACAGGCCGATCTGCAGAATGTTGTAGGCAAAGATCGCCAGCCCCGCAGCCGCACCGCCGGCAATTCCGCCCAGGCCTCGCGCCGAGAAGGCATAGAAGCCGCCGGCATTGGTCACGTAGCGGGCCATGGTGGTATAGCCCACCGAGAAGATCAGCAGAACTGTCAGTACGAGGCCGATCAGCACGGGGGTGCCTGCACCGTTTCCCAGCATCATGCCGATCGGAAAGCCGCCTGCCAGGACACTGAACGGGCTCGCCGCGGAGACGACGAAGAAGATAATGAAACCGACACCCAAGGCGCCACGCCTTAGCTCTGTCGAGACTATTGCAGGGGAGGAGGTTACGTTCATTTCATGAACCTTCATATTATGATTATAGGAATCGACAACGTCACAGCTTTTATCTTATTCCTACCCCAGCGAGTGACGTTATCCCAAATCGGCACCACGATTTTCTTTTATTTCAGCAACATAGAAAGCATCCACAGGCCGAAGGTGAACTCGATCATCACCGACTAAAAAATAAAACCCGGAGAGACTCAGCAATATCACGACTGTTAATCAAGTTAGGGAAACGCTGAACAAATCGACGAGCGAGATGAAGTGCAAGGCGCACGGAGCACAGTACCGAGCGAAGCGACAAACAGCCGTAGGCTGGCCCCGAAGGGGCGAGAAGCCGAAGGCTGCGAGTCAACCGGAGCATATGGGGTATATGTGAGGATTCCGCGCACCGCGCAACGCAGCAATTCGCTCGCGCAGGCATTTGTGCAGTGTTTCCTTAGCAATCCGCACTGCTTTTAGAACATTTTATTTCTTCACCATGACGAAATCGAAGTTCGCCTTCCATTTCACATGCGTGTCCAACACTTCACGGTAATCAACGATCAGTGAATCCTTGACGCCGAACACCGCATCCGATGCCAGGTAAGCGTCGCCCGCAACGAAGGTGTGGGTGACGATGCGCTCGTAATCCGGGTGCTTGAGCATGAAGTGCATGTGCGCGGGCCGCCACGGATGGCGCCCCAGGCTTGCCAGCATCTTGCCCACCGGGCCGTCGTCGGGGATCGGGTAAGGCACCGGCTTGATGCCGATGAAGTCGTAGCAGCCATCGGCACCGGTAATGAACACGCCGCGATTGTTCCACTTCGGCTGCTCATCCGGCTGCTGGACGTCATAGAAACCGTCGCTGTTGTCCGACCAGACGTCGATGCGCACCCCTTCGACGGGGCTGCCCTCCAGGTCGAGCACGCGGCCCTGGTAGCGACAGGCTTCGCCCTTGCCATCCAGCGAGATGGAAGCTCCCATGGGCAGCTCCGGCGCCCCGTTCACATGGAAGGGGCCGAACACCGTATTCTCGGTCGCGCCCGCCGGACGGCGGTGCTGAATGGCATCCACCAGCATGGAGACCCCGAGGGTGTCGGAGAGCAGGATGAACTCCTGACGCTTGTCGTCGCACATCTGCCCCGTGCGGGTGAGAAAGTCGATGGCCGCTTCCCACTCGGCCTGGGTCAGCCCCACTTCCTTGACGAAGCCATGCAGGTGGCGGATCAGCGACGCCATGATCTCGCGCAGCCTGGGGTCGGTCTGCACGCCCATGCGCGCATTGACCGCCTCGACGGAGTTCGCTTCGGTGAAATAGTCGATCTGGGACATGCTTCATTCTCCTCGATGGCCGGGCCTGGGTGATTACCGGGGCCGGGCGCCGCTCCAGGCACGCTGGAGCAATTCGCGTATGGCGTCGCGCTCGATCGGCCGGGGGTTCCAGTAGGGGTTACTGGCCGCCAGGTCGGCCGCCTTGTCCAGGTCGGATTCGCGCAGTCCCAGCGCCGCGAGGGCGAGGGGCGCCCCGAGGGAGCCGGCAAAGTCGTAGAGGCCGCCGCCCAGCTCGCCGCCGAACAGGCTCGCCGCCGGCGCCAGGACCTCGGCGGCGGCCTGGGCGTTGTAGGCCGCGGTATGCGGCAGCAGGATGGCGTGGGTCTCGGCGTGGGGCAGGTCGAAGCTGCCACCCAGGGTGTGACAGAGCTTGTGGTGCAGCGCCATGCCCACGCTGCCCAGCACGGTGCCGCACAGCCAGGCGCCATACAGCGCATCGCTGCGTGCCTGCAGCTCCCGCGGTCGTTCGACGATGGCCGGCAGCGCCTGCTTGAGACTGCGCAGCCCCTCCATGGCTATCAGCCCGGTCAGTGGGTTGCGGTCCTTGGCGTAGAGCCCCTCCAGCGCATGCGCCATGGCATTCAGGCCGCTGGTCACGCTGGTCGCCAGCGGCAGCCCCAAGGTAAGCTCGGCGTCGTAGATCACCACCTCGGGCAGGATGGCGGCGCCCTTGACGGTGGTCTTCAGGCCGTTCTCGGTCTGCCCCAGGATCGGCGTGACCTCGGAGCCGGCATATGTCGTGGCCACCACCACCTGTGGCGCATCGTTGCGATAGGCGATGGCCTTGCCCAAGCCGATGGTCGAGCCCCCGCCCAAGGCCACGACGCAATCGGCGGCGGCGTCCTCGAACGCCGCCATGGCCTGCTCGGTCACGTGCACCGGGGTGTGCATCACCGCCCCGCTGAATACCCCGGCTCCCAGTTCGCCGAGCTGCGCGTTGAGGCGTTCGGCATCCTCGCGCCGGGAAGAGGTCGACAGCACCAGGGCCCGGCGGCAGCCCAGCAGGCGCACTTCGTCGGCGATCCGGGCCAGGCTGCCGGGCCCGAAAAGAATGCGCGCCGGATTGGCCGTGTACACAAAATCGTGCGACATGATGCCCCCTCAGTTCCTGAGCAGCACCGACTCGGACGGGTAATCAGTCGCCCAGCCCTCTTGCAGCGGGGCAACGAAGACGTTCTCCGTGCGCGTTCGGGTGATCTTCCAGGTGCCATCGGGCTCCTTGCGGAAGGCGTTGTTGAGCCGCGACGAGCGCAGCAGCGCCTTGCCATTGGAGAAGATCCAGGGCTGGCAGTGCACCCACTGGCCCTCCGCGACGTCGCCCCTGACGTGGATCTGCTCCGAGGTCAGGTAGTGGACGTTGAGCAGCAGCTTGGGATCCTGGTCCTTCTTCCAGAACCCCTGGAAATGGCGCCGGATGGCCGCCGCCCCTTCGGCACGGCCGAACTGGTTGTCGTAGTACTCACCAACGCCTTCCCACACGGCGTCTTCGGTATACAGCGCCATGATCAGCTCGATGCGCTCCTCATCGCTCTTCACGCCATATTCGGGAATCGGCGTATCGCACAGGAACATGTAGCGCGCCTGGAGGCGACGGATCTCGGCCTCGGCCTCCAGTGTCTCGATACGCGCCACCAGGGCCTTCAGTTCGGCACTCGTTACTTCCGACATGTCTCTCTCCTTTGCTATTTCAGCGGAATGGTCTCGCCCGGAGGCGGCTATAGCGGGGCACCGAGGCGCTCTATCACGCGCCCCAGCCCCGACTTGATCGCGCTTACCTCGGCCGGCGCCAGGTTCTCGAACAGGCGTCGTTCGTAGTCGTCGGCCATGGCCAGCAGGCGCAGCGCCAACGCCTGCCCTCCTCGCTGAGCCGGATGCAACCGTCTTCGTCCGAGCCGACCAGGCCACGCTCATGCAGCCCGTCGAGGGTGTCCTCGAGGTCCGCCTGGGGCTGGGCCACGCGCTCGGCCAGCACCTCGGCGACCTGGGGGCCGCGGTCCGCCAGCAGGGTCAGGATCCGCCACTCGTTGTCGTTGACGCCCAGGCTGCCGAGCCGCGGATAGAAATCGCTGCGGTAGGCGGCCAGCGCTTGGCGCATCAGGTAGAGCAGGTGCTTGCCCAGTCGGCCGTTCAGCGCCGCGCGCTCACCGACGTTGAGCAGCAGTGGATGCGGCTCGGGCACGGCATAGCGCCCGTTGTGGAAGACCAGGGCGCTGCCCTCATTGCGATAGGCGTAGCGCACCACTTCGCCGACGATGATCAGGTGATCGCCGCCCTCGTAGACGTTCCACGTGCGGCATTCGAAATGGGCCGCGGCCCCCTTCACCTTGGCCACGCCGCCGAGGCCCTCCTCGATGGCAATGCCGGCGAACTTGTCCTCGCCCCGCCGTGCAAAGCGATTGGAGATGTCGACCTGCTCGTTGCCGAGCACGTTGACCACGAAGTGCTCGGCGTTGCGGTAGGCATTCAGGCTGTAGGCGCCCTTGTCGATGCTCCACAGGATCAGCGGCGGCTCCATCGACACCGAATTGAAGCTGCTGGCGGTGACCCCATGGTTCTCATCGCCCTCGCGCGCGGTGACCACCGTCACGCCGGTAGCGAACTTGCCCAGCGCGCTACGGAAATCTCTCGTATCGAAGCTCATAAGCGGCTCTCCCTCCCAAACGCGGGACCGTTGTCAGCGCCCTAATTTCTCGCCGGTGGTGCCGGCGATGCCGTAGTCGCTCTTGGGTATCTCGCTGATGATGACCCGCACGTTCGCTTCGGGGGCATCGATGGATTCGGCGATGGCGTCCGTCACCTTGCGGATCAGCGACTCCTTCTGATCCTGGCTACGACCCGCCATCATGTAGACGTGAACGGTTGGCATTGTCTGGTCCTTTTCTTGTCGTCAGATTCTTGTCGTCAGAGATCGAGAACGATCCGTTTACCCTTGGCCCGAGAGCAGCAGACGCACATCAGCTCGCCCTCCTGCTTCTCCTCCTCGGTGAGAAAGTGATCGCGATGATCGATCTCACCCTCGAGGACGTCGGCCACGCAGGTACCGCACACGCCCTCCTCGCACTTCACCTCCACTTTCACGCCGGCCTTGGCGAGGGCTTTGGCAATCGTCTCCTCGCTACCGACGGAGACGCTGATGCCGGATCTTTCGGCAATCACCTCGAAGGCATCGCCCGAGACATCGACGTCCGCCGAGAAGAATTCGCGATGAATGCGCTCATTGCCGATGCCGAATTCCCGGGCTCGCGAGATCACCCACTCCATGAAGCCCTGGGGGCCGCACACATAGACGTGCACGCCTTCCCTGGCCGCGGCGAGTTCGGCATTGAGGTCGAGCCTGGTCTCGGACTCGTCGTCATGGTGGTAGACGACGACATCGGACAGCCCGGCCGCCTCCACCTCGCCGCGGAAGGCCGTCACGCTGCGCGACCGCGTGCAGTAGTGCAGGGTGAAGTCCTTGCCCAGCGCGCGCAGACGGCGAGCCATCGCCATCATCGGCGTGACCCCGATGCCGCCGCCGAACAGCAGGCTCTGCGGCGCCTCCTCGTGCAGCGGAAAGTGATTTCTCGGCCCCTCGATCTCGAGCGTCTCCCCCACCCTGGCGATTCGGTGCAGGGCCTCCGAGCCACCGCGGCTGTTGGGGTCGCGCAGCACGCCGATCTCGTAGAACTCGTTCACTTGCGGATCCGAGCAGAGCGAGTACTGCCGCCACAGGTCGATCTCGCCATCGCGCACGTGCACGTCCAGATGCGCGCCGGCGGTGAAGGGGGCCAGCGGTGCGCCGTCGAGCGAGCGCAGCCGTAGCCTGGCAATCCCACCCGGCTCGTCGATGCGCTGGTCGATCACCAGGGTCAGGCGTTGGTTAGCGGTATCCATTGGCATCACCTCATGTAGATTCCACCGTTGACGTCCCAGCAGGCGCCGTTGACGAAGGCCGCCCTAGGGCTCGCCAGCAGCACCACCAGCTCGGCGACGAAGCACGGATCCCCCAGGCTGCCCACCGGGATGTTGGCAATGGCCTGCGCGAGATTGCCGCCCAGCACGGAACGCACCATGGGCGTATCCATCGGGCCGGGCGCGATGGCATTGCAGGTGACGCCAAAGGGGGCGAGATCGCGGGCGAAGATCTTCGTCAGCGTGAGGATGGCACCCTTGGAGGCGGCATAGTGCGCCCCGGTGGCGGTGCCGCCGTTCTGCCCCGCCAGGGAGGCGAGATTGACGATTCGCCCGTAGCCGCGCGCCTTGAAGTGGCGGCCAAAGATCTGGCTGCCGGCGAAGGTGCCACCGGCGTTGGTGGCCAGCACGGCGTTGAAGTCCGCGGGGTCGATCTCCAGCAGCCCCTGCACCGCCGTGCGCGCTGCGTTGTTGACCAGCACCTCGACCGCCCCCAGCGCTCGATGCACTTGTCGAGCACGTTCTGGAAGTCGTCGGGCTTCGCCACGTCGAGAGTGGCGGAGACGGCGGTGTCGCCCGCCAGGTCGAGTTCGGCGGCCAGCGCCGCGGCCGGCTCGGGCTCGATGTCCGAAATCACCACCCGGAACCCGGCCCGATGCAGGGCACGCACGGCCTCCGCGCCGAAGCCACGCGCCCCGCCGGTCACCACCGCCGTCTGGATCTTGTCAGGAGTCGGCGTCGTCATCAGAACAAATAGCTGAACGAATTCAGCACTCCGTCTGAGTTGAGCAGGCGCGCCACCTTGTGGCGGATCTTGAAGCCGCCCGGCGTGACGATGAGGGAGTAGCTCAGGTTCGCGGCCCAGATCCGCTGGCGCCCGAACTTGTCTTCGATCAGGTGCTCGGCACAGCGCACCGTCACCTCGTCGCCCTCGACCTTGTCGATCACGAAGCGCGACACCGTACGGATGGTACGGGCCGGCGGCGCCGAGGAGATCGAGAAGCCCTGCTGGAAGCGGGCGATACGGTCGCGCCGCATCTTGGCATCGTCGTGGCAGAGATTGAGCGTGTTGTCGAAGTCCTCGCCGTCGCCGATGGGCAGGGTGTAGAAGCCTTCGTCGCTCCACAGGGCGAGCCAGGCATCGTAGTCCTGGCGGTCCAGCATGTCTGCCTCGGCCCAGATGAAGGCCTGCGCATCCTGCAGCAAGAGCTCCTTTTCCATCCTGATCATCTCGTTCATGACTGCATCATCCTCTTCCACATGTCGTACGCCGCCCGCATGCCGGTCTCGGCACTGATATGGCCACGGGGTCCCGCCTCGCCCGGCTGCTCGTCGACGAGGCCGCGATTGAGCAGGATGGGTAGCTCCGCACCGCCCTTGACGCCGCGCTGGACCCGCTCCCACACCTCCGCATCGTCGGGCGAGCCGAAGCCCATCGGCCCCTGGAAGTGCTCGTGCAGGCGCAGGCGTGCCTGGTTGGCCGCCGCAGGGCCACCGTCCATGCCAATGGCGATGTGGCGGATGTCGGTCCGCTCGACGTTCACCGGCGTCAACACGCGGAAGAAGGCCAGCGAGAACGAGACGTTGGGGAACAGGTTGAGGTTGAAGCCGGCACCGCCCACGGCGCGCACGATGCGCCTCACCTGCTCCTCGGGATAGCCGTCGTCGCGCAGCTCCCGGGCCAGCTCCGTAAAGCGCTCGGGATCGGCGCCTCGAGGTTGTCGTCGAGATCCACCAGCTCGGGGATCATGACCATCACCGAGTGGCCATTGCCGAGATCCTCGACGTACCCCTTGCCCTGATCGAGGAAGGAGAAGACCTCCTCGGTCTCGTCATCCAACGACTGCAGGAAGGACTTGTGCACGACGGGGAAGTGGTAGGCGTCGGTGGTGTTCTCGAGCTGGACCTTCCAGTTCATCGGCACGCTGAACTGATGCTCGCCCAGCACCTTGACCGGATAGCCCGCCCCCTGCTTCATGAACAGGTCGATCCACTTCGTCACCGGGCCGAGGAAGTCGACCAGCGGTTCGGCTTCTTCATTGAAAGTGGCGAAGACCATGCCGGCGTAGGACTCGGTGCGCAGCTTGAGCAGGCCGTGCTGCGCCTTGTCGAAGTCGTCGCCGTACTGCTCGGAGTAAGGCAGCGCCCGCAGCGAACCGTCGAGCCCGTAGCCCCAGCCGTGGTAAGGGCACTGGAACGAGGAGGTCTTGCCCTTCTTTACCTCGCACACCGTGGCGGCGCGATGACGGCAGCGGTTCACCATGACGTGGATCGCGCCCTTCCTATCGCGCACCACGATCACCGGCTCGAGCCCCACCTGGGACAGCTTGAACGAGCCCTTTTCGGGGAACTCGCTTTCGTGGGCGACCCACACCCAGGTTTTCTTGAAGATCTTCTGCATCTCCTCCTCGAACAACCTGGGATCCTCGTACATGGGCGTGCGAATGTGATCCTTGAACACGAGCTCGTGAGGGGTGATGTCGATCTTGTTTTCGATGTTCATGATGACCTCGAGGTAGCTATTGGCGGTCCTTTTCGAAACGGCTTGCCGTTGGTTTTTGCATCACTCGGGCACGACGAGTTCGCGCCCGATTCGCGCTTCGACCCGGCAGTATTTCCATAGCTTGTAGGTGCCGTCGCCCACCGGCGTGGTGCGGAAGAAGTTGCAGGCCTCGACGATGGACTCGTAGTCCTGCACGTCGGCCATGATGTAGAAGGTCCAGGGGGCGGCGAGGGAGGGGCCGACCTGAATGCGGTCGTCGTCCATGATGCCCAGGATGGTGACGCCAGGCAGGCCGTCGATGCCCTGCAGCATCTCGCGGGTGGCCTCCCATACCTGCTTGGCCTCCTCGGCGGTGGCGTTCATGAAGTTCTGATTGATCCCGCAGCAAAACAGCACGCGATGCATCATGGTGTTCTCCTTTCTTCAGTTGTCGTTTCGGCGGTTCACAGATAGCCCGGCAGGGGGTCGTGATCGAAGAAGATGGCCCCGGCGTTCTTCCAGGTGATCTCGCCCATGAAGGCGTGCTGGGTGCACAGCAATGCGTCGCGCAAAATGCGTGACAAGGGGTGGCCGTTCTCGGCACCGGTCATGCCGCTGATCTGGTACACGCTGCGGATGGCCGCGGCACACTCATGGGTCAGATGGGTGGCGGAGAGTCGTAGCAGGTTGATCTGATCGCGACTCGGTTCGCCGCCGGCCTCGACGGCGCTCCAGGCCGACTCGGTGCTGTCGTAGAAGAAGGCACGCGCGGCACGCACCCGGGCCTCGGCCTTGGCCAGACCGATCTGGGCGTACTCACGCTCGCCCAGATTGGGGGCTCCAGTGACCGACTTGCGCCCACCGGCCATGGCCCGCACCACGTCCAGCGCCTCACGGGCCAACCCCAGGGTGGTGACTGCCAGCACCTGGGTGGCAAAGGAGAGAGCGGGGTAGCGGAAGAAGGGCGCGTCGATGGTGGCCCTGGCGCCGCGCACGAAGGTCCACTCCTCGGCGACGTAGGCGTCGTCCACCACCAGGTCGTGGCTGCCGGTGGCGACCATGCCCAGCATGTCCCAGGTGGGGTCGATGCGAACCTGCTCGCGGGCAGCACCGCCATGCGCGGCAGGGCGCCGGGTTCGTCGGGCTGGATCCCGACGCCGCACAGCGAGGCGCTCATGCAGCCGCTGGCGAATTTCCAGCGTCCCTTGATGCGAAAGCCGCGGTCGACCCGCTCGGCGGGATGGGGCGGAAAGATGCCCCCGCGAACACCACGTCGGGAGAGTCCTTCCAGATCTGGGTAATGGTCGCCTCGGGCAGCGCCGCCAGATAGGCGGGGTTCATGCCGAAGCTGGCCACCCAGCCGGCGGAGCCATCTGCCGCCGAGATGGCCTCGACCATCTTCAGGAACTCGGCGGGGGATTTCTCGTCGCCGCCGTACCTGGCCGGCACCATGGCGCGATAGACGCCGATGGCCTGGAACTCCTCGACGATGTCCAGCGAGAGGTGTCGCTGTGCTTCGAACTCGTCACGCCGCTGGCGGATATTGTCGAGCAGCGCATCGAAGCGCTCCTCTCCGCCCCACTGGGCTTTATCGACCTGGCTGTGCATGGGTTTCTCCTGTTGTTTGAATGGCCTCGGCAGGCCGTGCGCCAACCAGATAGCGCGCGGCCCGGCAGACACCGGCGTCATCGCCTCGCCGACCGACGAGCTGCAGGCTCACCGGCCGCCCCCGGCTCGGAGACAGAGGCAGGCTCAGGGCGGGATGCCCCGAAAGGTTGAAGGGCCGCACGAGGGACGAGACGCTCAGATCCTGCCGCCCCTCCTCGGCCGCCACGCGGGTCAGCGGAAAGTGCGGCAGCGTCGGCAGCGCCAGCACCTCGTAGGTCTCGAGCAGCCGGTCCACACCGGCAGTGAAGGCCCGGCGTACCGCTTCGGCCTCGCGCAGCTCGGCGTCGGTGGTCTCGGCGGCCGCGCGCAGGCGGCGCTCCACGTCACTCCCCAGGCGGCCGCTGTCGAGCCAGGCGGCACAGGCCACGTAGGTCTCGCGCCTGATCAGCGCCATGGCCGCCTCGTAGGCCTCGTCCATCAGCGGCAATGTGCGCGTTTCACCGGCCAGTCCGGCGTCTTCGAGACACGCCTCCACCGCGCCGAGGATGGCGGCATCGGCCGCCACCGCCAGCCCGCTCAGACGCGGCATCGCCGCTCCGTTTCCAACGACGAAGTCGGTATCCACGGCCGCCATGAAGGCAATCAGCTCGTCGAGGTCGGCGCTGAGCGGTCCCACGCAGTCGAGGCTGCTGTGCGCAGGCATGACGCCGCGACGCCCGAGCCGGCCGAAGGTGGGCTTCAACCCGTACACACCGCAGCAGGCCGCCGGCACCCGGATCGAGCCTCCCGTGTCGGTACCGATGCCGATCTCGGCCAGGCCCGCCGCCACCGCCGCCGCCGAGCCGCTGGAAGACCCACCAGGGATCAGCGCCGGGAAGCGCGGGTTCTCGGGAGTACCGGTCCAGGCATTGAGGCCGGTCATGCCGAATGCCAGCTCATGCAGGTTGGCCTTGGCGACGATGCGATAACCGGCTGCCAGCGTGCGCTCGACGATCTCGGCATGCCTCTCCGCCGCCGGCGCATCGGCCAGCGCCGCCGAGCCGGCCCGGGTCGGGTAGCCGGCGATATCGATGCTGTCCTTGACCACGACTCGCTTGGAGCCCTTGCCGAGGTCGAGAGATTGGATGAGAGAGGACATGGCAGCCTTTTGTTTATTTATCACATGAAATTTCAAGTATTTAATGGCGCAAAATTGCGCTTCCTTCCCTACTGCGTTCCTACTTGTTTTCCTTCAGAGAACGAACAGCACGATCTCGGGCACCAGCAGCAGCAACGCGATGCATATCAGGTAAGGCGACATGAAGTAGCCGACGCCACGAAAGATATCGCCAAAGCTGAGTTCCGGATCGAGGCTCTTGACGATGAAGGCATTGACTCCCACCGGCGGTGTGATCGCCCCCATGCTGGTCACGATGCAGACCATGATGCCGAACCAGATCGGGTCGTAGCCCAGCACCATCGCTACCGGGAAGAAGATGGGGATCGAGATGATCAGAAAGCCCATGGCATCCATCAGCGCCCCGCCGATGACGTAGATCAGCAATACGCAGGCCATGACCAGCACCGCCGGCAGGGGCAGCGCCGCGGCCCACTCGCCAACCAGGAAGGGCAGCCGTGTCACGGTCAGGAAGCGGCCGAACACCACCGCGCCCGCCACCAGCATCAGGATCATGGCGGAGGTTCTGAGGGTGTTGCCCAGCGATTCCCGCAGCATCTCCCAGGATAGCCGTCCGCGCAGGCCGATGATGGCAATGGCGCCGACGCAGCCCACCGCAGCCGCCTCGGTGGAGGTGAACCAGCCGGCAAACAGGCCTCCCAGCACCAGGGTGAAGAGCGCGAATATCTCCAGCACGCCCTTGAGCGAGGCCAGGCGTGCGGCCCAGGAAGAGCGTTCGCCGGCCGGCGCCATGGCCGGATTGCGCCAGCAGAGATAGGCAATGGTCAGCACGAACAGCGTCATCAGAATCAGGCCGGGCACGATGCTGGCGATGAAGAGATCGCGAATGGCCAGCTCGGCCTGCAAGGCGATCACGATCAGCACCGCGCTGGGCGGAATGATGACGCCCAGGGTGCCGCCGGTGGCGACGCTGCCGGCGCTCAGCGCCCTGTGGTAGCCGAACTTCTTCATCTCCGGCAGGGCAATGGTGCCCACCGTGGCGGCCGTCGCGGTGTTGGAGCCGCACACCGCGGCGAAACCGGCGCTGCTCAGGATCGTCGTCGTGGCCATGGAGCCCTGGCGATGACCGGTCCAGGCATAGGCGGCAGCGAAGAGCTTCTCGGTGATTCCCGAGCGAAACAGCAGCTCGCCCATGAAGATGAACAGCGGGATGACGCTCAGGGAGTAGGAGGAGAGTTGCTCCCAGATCCCGGAGCTGACGATGTTGTATGCCGCCATGGAACTCGTAATGTGCAGCATCCCGAAGAAGCCGACGATGAACATGGCAAAGCTGATCGGCATCTTCAGGACAATCAGCACGAAAAGCGCCAGCACGCCGATCAGGGCCACCAGGGTGAAGCTCATGACACCCTCCCCCTCTTCAGGCACTCCAGCACATCCACCAGCAGCACCAGACAGAACGCGGTGAAGCCGAAGGCGACCAGATAGATGATGGGATAAACGGCCAGGCGCAGAGACTGCGATACGGTGCCGCGCTGCATGGCGAGGAGCCCATATTCCCACAGCTTGAACGCCACCATGGCGAAGAACAGCAGGCTCGCCAGCAACACCAGGGCTTGAATCCAGTGCTGCAGCCGCTGGGGCAGGCGAGCCACCAGCATGTCCAGATCGATATGCGCCTTTGTCGCCTGGGCATAGGCCAGGGAGAGCGCAACCACCACCGCCGTCAGCCAGCCGACCACCTCAGTGGTACCGCCGAACGAGGAGGCGACCTGACGCATGACGATGTTGGTCACCACCAGGAGCACCATGGCCAGCAAGGCACCGCCGGCGAGGGCGAGCAACAGCCGACTGACCAGGAGAGAAAATCTATTCATGAGCCAGCACCTGTCGTGTCGAATCTATCCCGGGCCTCGGCCCGGGCACCTGTCGCTACTGCTGGTATTGCTCGAAAAGTTCGAGCATACGCTCATGAAACTCGTGCGCCGGCAGGCCCAGCTCGGCAACGCGGGTCAACCGCTCCTCGTTGATCGGCAGCAGGCGTTCGGTCCAGCGAGCCGCCTCTTCATCGCTCAGCGAGAGCACTTCGACCCCCTCTTCCTCACGCGCCCACTCCAGCGACGCCTCGACGTGGGAATCGAGATAGTCGCCGGCGAAGAAGGCCATTTCGGCGCCCAGCTCGTCGATGACCTGCTGAACGTCCTCGGGCAGCGACTCCCAGCGCTGGCGGTTCATGACCGCCACCAGCACCGCATTCGACAAGGGGTAGTCGGTGACGTACTTGACGGTGCGCGCATAGCGCAGGTCCATCAGCACTTCCCGTGAGCTCACGTAGCCGTCGACGACGCCCGATTGCAGTGCCTCGCCCGTGTCGGCCTGCGAGAGCGCTATCGGCACCCCGCCCAGCGCCGCCAGGACATCGGTACTGTCTCCAGGCACACGAATCTCCTGGCCATGCAGCGCGTCCAGGGAAGTCACCGGCTCCTTGGTCTGCAGATAGCCAGGCTCGGAGGTGAAGGCCGTAATGACCTTGAAATCCTCGAGGCCCAGCTGCTCGGGAGGAAACTCCTGAATCAGCTCGTAGACGGTCTGACTCGCCACGGTCGAATTGACCTCCAGCCCGGTCAGGCTGCCGGCCAGATTGAGCAGTGGAAAACGGCTCGGCTCATAGGAGGTGATCGAAAGCCCGATATCGGCGACGCCGCTCAACACGCCGTCATACATGTTGTTGGCGGACAGCAGCGTACTGCCGGGAAAGGTGTTCACCGTCACGCGCCCGTCGGTGCGGCGCTCAATCTCCTCCGCCCAATGCTCCATCTGCACACCGGGGAAGGTGCTGGCAGGCGAGATGAAGGCATAACTGAGGGTGATGTCGCTGGCCAAAGCGAGCGGGCTTGCCAGGGCACTCATCAGCACACCCGCCAACCCAATGGCACCCGCCGCGTGCCGAATGTTCGGCACTGTTGTCTTCGTCGTCATGGGGTCTACCTCTATTTATCGTTGTTGTTGGGTGCTTCTGTGTCACCCAATACAGTCAATATCACATGAAATTTCAAGCAATGCAAATAACGCGCAAAGGTTCGTATCGCGAACATCACTGGCTAGTCCGGCACTCCCAGCGCCGCCAACAGCGCCGCCAGCTCCGGGTCCTGCCGCTTGGCATGCAGCAGCGCGGCGTCCTCCACCGCGAAGCGGCCCGCAGTGGCACTCAGGTAGACCTTGCCGCTGGTGTGGTCGGCGAAGCGGACCTCCGGCACCTTGGCGAGGCACTGCTTGAGGAAGGTGCAGTTGTTGGCCACCGCGAGCACGTCGCCGCCGGGATAGACCTCCGCCGGGCACGTCGCCGCGGTGTTGATCTTCTTGTAGCGCTCGATGTCGACCAGGCCCAGCGGGTCCAGGATGTGGAGTACCTCACGGGTGCCGTGGGCGATGACCTCGGGCGGGGTATGCCTGGGCACGCTGTTGTCGAGAAACACGTACTTGAAGCGCGGTCGCGGGCTGTCCAGCCACTTGAAGAATACCCTGGGCATGCCGTCGTAGGCCTCCACGCAGTGCCCCAGGAAATCCGACACCGCCTTGTAGCGCCCGCGCTCCAACCCCCGCAGCCAGCCCCGCTCCACCGTGGCCTCCGGCGGGGTGATGATGAAGTACATGTGCATGGTGGAGACGTACTTGGCATAGGTGCCATCCAGCAATTGCGGCACCGTCTCCGACGAGAAGCTGTCGAAGCGAAAGCGGTCGATCAGCAGATGGGGAATGGTGCGATCCCGCTGCGCCTTGTCGCGGATGTAGCGGTCCAGCTTGGCGTCGATCAGCTTGACCTCCTTGCCCGCCAGGCGACCGGCATACTTGTAGGCTTCTCCCAACGCCTCATAGTCGAGCAGCAGGCGACGCCAGATATCGGGAGTGATGGTGCCGTATCGATCCGGTGGCAGGCCCAGGTCCTGCAGCGTATGTCTCAGCAGGTGGCGCAGGGAGCTCTTGCCGGCCGCCGAGGCGCCCTTGAGGCTGACCAGGATCGGCTCGTCGGCAAGCGGCACCCTATCGTAACCCTCCTGCTCGATGGCCCGCTCGACGTGCGGCGCCAGCAGGTGGCCGATCAGGCGGCTGCCGTAGTCGTTGCCGGCATGCCGGGTGATCAAGCGCGCCAGCACCTCGCGATCCATACCGATATGGCCCTGGACCGCGGCAATCGAACTCAGCACCCGGTAGGCACTCTTGTAGACGGCCTGCTCCTGCTCGTCCTGGGCCGCCAGCCCCCTCTGCTTGATGGCCTGGATGGCATCGTGGTGACGCTCCTCCAGCGAGCGGCGATCCGGTGGCCGCGGCGGAGCGGGCCGCCTGCCCAGCCAACGCGCCAGCAAGGAGACGGGTTCGGGATCACCCGCCTCCGCTTCCGGGGCGAAGGCCGCGTCCAGGATCTCCTCCGCCCTGCCCCGTATCGACGCGCAGAGTCGGTCGAATGCCTGCTGGAATGCCGGCAGCTGGGAAGTGAGGTAGTCGGCCAGGATCCTGAGCACGATGCGGCGGAAGTTGTGCCCCAGCACCTCTTCCTGTTCGCCCTCGTGCACCAGGATGTCGGCGGTGACCCGCACGATCAGCTCGTGCAGCACCAGGCGCTCGGCGCGGAACGCGACCAGTTCCTCCTCCTCGAGCCCGGTGAGCGCCCGCAGCTCGGGGATCTCGGCCAGGTCGGAAGAGACGTTGGCCGTGCGATGAATGGTCTCCAGGGGCCGGTAGCGCCTGGGCAGGTCGGCCTCGAGGCCGGGGTTCCACGCCGAGTACTCGGCAGTAGCTCGATCAAGCATAGGCGCCACGCACGTGCGGAGGTTCAGGCCGATAGCCGGCGGTCATGCCTCGACATTGGCCGAATTTCTCATGCAGGGCAATCACGGCTCGATCACGGCTTCTCCTCGGCGGCAGCCGCCGCCCGCCGTACCGGCAACGCCAGGGGCCGGTGCAGGACCAGGTAGGCCGCGCCGCCGATCGCCACGCCCCAGAAGGCCGAGCCCAGGCCGAACAGGCTCATGCCCGAGGCGGTGGCCAGGAAGGTGATGATCGAGGCCTCGAGATGCTCCTTCTCGGCGGCCGCCGCGCTGAGGTTGCCGGCGATGGCGCCGATCAGCGCCAGCCCCGCCAGCAGGGCGACGAAGGTCACCGGCAGCGAGGTGAACAGCAGCACGATGCTGCCCGAGAACAGCGCGCCGAGCAGGTAGAAGACACCATTGGCCACGCCGGCCACGTAGCGTTTGCCGGGGTCGGGGTGGGCCGCCTTGCCGGTGCACAGTGCCGCGGTGATGGCCGCCACCACCGTGGTGATGCCACCGAACAGCGCCATCGGCAGCGATACCAGGCTGGTGACGGTGAGGATCGGCTTGGCCTGAACCTCGTAGCCGGCGCCGCGCAGGATCGCCATGCCCGGCAGGAATTGCCCGGTGAGGCTGACCAGCGCCAGCGGCAGGGCCAGGCTCAGGGTCGCGCCCAACGTCCACTCGGGGCGAATCGGCTCGGGCGCGGCCAGCTGCCATGAAACACCCGCCAGGCTGGCACCCTCCAGCCCCACCGCCAGCGCGATCCCGGCCAGCAGCAACAGCACCAGGAAGTAGCGCGGAAACAGCCGCTTGAACCCCAGGTAGGCGGCGAGCATGCCCAGCGCCAGCAGCGGTGCCTCCTCCAGCGAGGTGAACACGCCGACGCCGAACTGGAACAGGATGCCGGCCATCATCGCCGCGGCGATACCGGGCGGAATCAGCGCGACGATACGGTCGAAGGCGCCGCTCACGCCGACCGCGAAGACGATCAGCGCCGCGGTGAGGTAGGCGCCCACGGCCTCGTTCAGCGACAGCTCGGGAAACAGCGTGACCAGCAGCGCCGTGCCCGGCGCCGACCAGGCGGTGACCACCGGCACCCTGAGCCACAGGCTCAGGCCGATGCCCGACACCGCGGCGCCGATGGAGATCGCCCACACCCAGGAGCTCATCATCTGGGGGGAGATATCCGCACTCTGGGCGGCCTGGAAGAAGATCGCCAGCGGGCCGGCGTAGGAGATCAGCACCGCCACGAAGCCGGCCGTCACGGCCGACAGCGACCAGTCCTGGCGCAATGACATGTTTCACCTCGCATGGCAGAAATAGGGGATTTCAAACGGATAAAAAAGGCCCGTAGCGAGGAATCGACCACGGGCCAACGGAGGAAGGTGTGACCGCCCGCTAGCGCGCCGTGGCGGTCTCCCCCTGCGAGCCGCGAGACTCGCGGGAGAAGTCGAAGTCGCGGAATTCCACCAGCAGGGAGAGGCCCGCCCCCAGCACCAGCGCCCAGAAGGAGGAGCCGATGCCAAGGATCTGGATCCCCGAGACGGCGATCAGGAAGGAGAACATCGCCCCCACCTCATGCTTGCCGGAGAAGGTCATGTGCATGGCCGAGCCGATCACCCGCAGCAGCGCCAGCCCGGCGACGATGGCGATGAAGTAGCTCGGCATCGCCTCGATCAGGCTGAACACGAAGCCGTAGAAGGGCGCCGCCGTGACGAAGATGATGCCGACGATTACCGCCGCCACCCAGCGCTTGTCGTGGCTGCCGGCTTCCGGCCCCGAGCAAATTCCGGTCATCGGTGCGGCGATGCAGGTGCTGTGCAGGTTGAAGAAGGCCGACACCATGGTGCCGAAGCCGCCCAGCGCGGTGATCGCATTGGCCGGCGCGCTCTTGTAGCCCATGCCCTTGACCAGCCCCACCCCGGCCGGGGTTTCCATGCCAACGAGGATCAACGCCAGCGGCAGGCCATAGGCCAGGAAGGCTTCCAGGGTGAAGGCCGGCATGATGAATTCGGGCAGCTTGAAGGTGAACGTGACGCTCGAGAAATCGGCGCCGGAGAGCGCCATGTAGCCGACGCCCACCAGCAGCGTGACCACCAGCGGCGGCACCCGGCGCAGGTAGCGCGCGGCGAAGAAGAAGGAGAGGATCATGATCGTCGCCGGCACCAAGGCATTCTGCAGCGGCATCACCATGTTGGTGCCGAACTTGAGCAGGATGCCCGCCACCATGCCCATCACGATGGGCATCGGAATCAAGCGCATGACCAGGCTCATCCACCCCGCCAGGCCCACCACCAGCGCGATGGCGCCCGCGATCAGCGTGGCGCCCAGCGCCTCGTTGAGGCCCACCAGGGGAATGACGGCGGCGAACAGCAGCGCGCCGGGGATCGAGTTGGCCATCGGCAGCGGCAGCCGGTAGTAGGCCGGCAGGAACAGCCCGAACAGGCCGTTGATCATCAGGTAGCTGATCACCCACAGCAGGGTGAACTCCTGGGGGAGGCCCGCCGCGGTGCCGGCGCTGATGTGGATGACGCCGGCGCTGAGGCCGAAGATCCCGGCCACCACGCCGGCACTCAGGTTGTCGGCGTTGAGATCACGGAGGAAGTCGCGTGGCGCCGTGGCGAGTCCGGCGCCCTTCTCGATATGTTTCACGTTGTGCTCCAGGGGATTTTTTATGATTGAAGTGTTGGTGCGAGTAGTGAACGTGTCGCGTGCGGCCGGTCAGCCGCTGTCACCTCCCGCCACAGGCACCACGCTGCCGGTGATGTAGCTGGCGTCGCGGGAGGCCAGGAACAGGATCGGGGCCGCCATCTCGTCCAGGGTGCCGTAGCGCCCCATCAGACAGCTGTTCTTGGTCTGGTCGATGTGGGCCTGGAACCAGGCTTGCTCCTGCTCGTTGCGTGGCTCGGGAGTACCGCGCGAGATCCGCCGGGGTGGCGCCTCGGTCCCGCCGGGGGCGGTGGCCACCACGCGAATGCCATGCTCGGCATATTCGAAGGCCAGGGAAGCGGTCAAGGCGTTGACGCCACCCTTGGCCGCCGAGTAAGGAATCCGGTGGATACCGCGAGTCGCCGCTGACGACACGTTGACGATGACGCCGCCACCCTGCTCCACCATGGGGGGCAGCGCCGCACGACAGCACCACAGGGTGGGCATCAGCGAACGGGTAATCTCGGCCGAGATCTGGCTTTCGGTGAACTCGGTGAAGGGTTTGAAGTTGATCGCTCCCCCCACGTTGTTGATCAGGATGTCGAGACGTCCGTAGTGCTCGACGGTCCTACGCATCACTTCCTCGGCACCCTGCCAGGTCTCCAGGTCGGCCTGCAGCGCAATGGCCTCGACGCCCTGCTCGCACAGTCCCGCCACCACTTCATGGATAAGGTCGGAACGATCCACCAGCGCCAGCCGGGCGCCCTCGGCCCCGGCGCGCTCGGCGACGCGCCGGCCGATGCCCTGGGCGGCGCCGGTGATCACCATCGTCTGGTCCTGGAATCGGACGCTCATGCCACCGCCTCCTTCTTCGCCTCTTCCGGCGCCAGGCTCGGGGCGAACTTCTCGTAGTGGAAGCTGGCCGGCGAGATGCCCTGCTCGCGGAAGTGGGCGAGCACCGCATCGACCATCGGCGGCGGCCCGCACAGGTAGACGTCGACCTCGCCGTCGTGCAGCAGCTCGGGGGCCATGTGGTGGGTCACGTAACCCTTGCGCGGGTGCTCGCTGGCCGCATCGGCCACCACCGTGGTGTAGGCGAAGTCGGGCAACGCCTCGACGAAGGCGTCGAGTTCGTCGAGCTTGACCAGATGGTCGTCGACGTTCACCCCGTACAGCAGCCGCACCGGCTGGTCGCAGCCGCGTGCCTGCAGCTGGCGCAGCATGGAGAGAAACGGCGCCAGCCCGGTGCCGCCGGCCAGCATCAGCACGGGGCGCTCGACCTCGCGCAGATAGAAGCTGCCCATCGGCCCGGTCAGGGTCAGGTCGTCCTCGGGCTTGGCCGCCCCGGTCAGGTAGCCGCTCATCAGGCCATTCGGCACGTTGCGGATGAGGAAGCTGGCACGCCGCTCGCCGGGCAGCGAGCTGAACGAGTAAGAGCGGGTCTCGTCGCTGCCCGGCACCTGGATGTTGACGTACTGCCCCGGCAGGAAAGTGAGCCCCTCGCCTTCGTCGAGATCGACAACGAGCTCGAAGCTGTCCTCGGAGAGGCGCTCGACTTCGGCGACCCGGCCGGGGAACTCGCCGACGCCGGTCTTGCACAGGGTCGAGGCCACCGGCACCTGCACCACGCAGTCCGACGACGGCACCATCTGGCAGGTCAGCACCTTGCCTTCGGCGGCCTCCTCGTCGGAGAGCGCCTCGTCGATGTACTCGTCGCCCAGGTCGAACGCACCCTGCTCACAGGTGCCCTTGCAGGTGCCGCAGACACCGTCGGAGCAGTCCATCGGCAGATTGACCTTGTGGCGATAGGCGGCGTCGAGCACCGTCTCGCCTTCCTTGCAGCTGATGAAGCGGGTCACGCCGTCTTCGAAGTTGAGGGCTATGGTGTAGCTCATGCTCGTCTCCTCCCACCGGGATCACGGTCGCTCAGACGTGGTACACGTCGATGACCTGGTGGATGTAGTCGTTGTTCAGCACCACCTTCTTGTAGGTGATCAGCGGCGCGTCGCCGGACACGTCCAGGGTGTAGAACGACGTGCCGAAGTAGGCGTTGGTCTGCTGGTAGCGGTGGCTCAGGGTGTGCCAGTTGAAGCGCAGCTCGACCGTGTCGCCCTCCTGCGAGAGCACCTCCAGGTTGGAGACCTGGTGGGTGGTGCGCGGCTCGGGGATGCTGGTCGCCCCGGAGCGCTCGGTCTTGATGCGGTAGACGCGGTCCTCCAGCCCCTCGCGGTTGGGGTAGTAGATCAGCGATATCTCGCTCTGCGGGTCCTCGGTCAGCCGGTCGTCGTCGTCCCAGGCCGGCATCCAGAAGACCGCGTCCTTGTGGTAGCAGGTCAGCCACTCGTCCCACTGGCGGTCGTCGAGTAGCCGGGCCTCGCGATAGACAAAGGCCTGAATATCGAGATAAGTCATGACGGTGCCCTCCCTCAGGCCGACGCGGTGGCAATGAACTGGCTGCGCTCTTTCTCGATGGCGCGCAGCATCTCCTCGACCCAGTGCTTGTGATGCATCACGTAGAGACCCTCGTCCTCGGGCGAGGCGCCGCTGAGCAGCGGCTTCATGTCGATGGCGCGGGCGTTGTCGTCGGCGCCCTCGATCCACTGCCTGGCACCGCGGGAGAGATCGTTCCACTCGGCGTCGAGGCCGGCGTAGCCGTTCTGGCAGGCGCGGAACTCCTCCAGGTCGTCCGGCGTGCCCATGCCGCTGACGTTGAAGAAGTCCTCGTACTGGCGGATGCGCAGGGCGCGGTTCTCGGCCGATTCGCCCTTGGGCGCGAAGCAGTAGATGGTGACCTCGCTCTTGTCCACGGCGATGGGCCGGATCACGCGGATCTGGGTGGAGAACTGGTCCATCAGGTAGACGTTGGGGTAGAGGCAGAGATTGCGCGTCTGGTTGACGATGGAGTCGGCGCGCGCCTCGCCGAGCTCCTGCTCGATGCGCTCGCGCTGGGCGTAGACCGGACGCACCTCGGGGTTGAGCAGGCGCGTCCACAGCATCATGTGGCCGTTCTCATAGGAGTAGAAGCCGCCCATGCTCTTCGACCAGCCGTTGGCGTCCACCGCCTTGGTGCCGCCGGCATCGTAGTTGCGCCGCTCCATGGTCGAGGCGTAGTTCCAGTGCACGGTGCTGACGTGGTAGCCATCGGCCCCGTTCTCGGCGCCCAGCTTCCAGTTGCCGTTGAAGGTGTAGGAGGAGGTGCCGCGCAGGATCTCGATGCCCTCCGGCGCCTGGTCGACGATGTTGTCGATGATCTTGGTGGTCTCGCCGAGGTACTCGGTGAGCGGGGCGACGTCGGCGCTCAGGCTGCCGAACAGGAAGCCGCGATAGCTCTCGAAGCGCGCCACGCGCTTGAGGTCATGGGAGCCCTCCTGCTTGAAGCTCTCGGGGTAGGCGCCGGTCTTCTCGTTCTTGGCCTTGAGCAGCTTGCCGTCGTTCTTGAAGGACCAGCCGTGGAACGGGCAGGTGAAGGTGCCCTTGTTGCCGCGCTTCTTGCGGCACAGGGTCGCGCCGCGGTGGGCGCAGGCGTTGATCAGCGCGTGCAGCTCGCCCTGCTTGTCGCGGGTGATGATCACCGGCTGGCGGCCCATGGTGACGGTCATGTAGTCACCCGGCTCGGCGATCTGGCTCTCGTGGGCCAGGAACAGCCAGTTGCCTTCGAAGATGTGCTTCATCTCCAGCTCGAAGAAGGCCGGGTCGGTGAACATGCTGCGGTGGCAGCGGAAGATGCCGTTCTCGGGGTCGTCGACGACGGCGCCGCGGACGCGTTTCTCGAGACGATCAAGCTGTGCGGTCATGGCTCCAACTCCTCGTTGCTCTTGTCAGGTCGTGAGGCTCCCCTACCCACCGGCCCGGGGCCGGTGGGGGAGCGCTGCATGTTGGGATGGGGTCGGGACGCGGCGGGCGCTCAGACCTCGGCGGTGCCGGCCAGCTGGCTGGCCTGATCCTCGGCGTCTTCCAGGGCCCGCGGGCGCTTGTGGCGAACCTGCAGCTCGGGGCCTCGGTGCGCGCCAGCTCGACATCGAAGACCACCTCGGAGAACGGGCCGTCCAGTTCGCGCCGGGCGATCTCGGCCGGGTCCTCGATGCGGTTCGCCGGAATGACCAGCTCCTCACGGGTGGCGAAGGCGAAGTCGTCGAAGGTGTAGGGGTCGCCGGCCAGGTTGATCTGGGTGGTCAGGTGGCGATGCCCCGGCGCAGAAATGAAGAAGTGGATGTGCGCCGGACGCTGGCCGTGGCGGCCCAGAGCCTTGAGCACCTGGTCGGTGGGGGCGCCTTCCGGCACGCCGTAGCCGGAGGGGATGATGCTGCGCGCGGTATAGCGGCCCTGCGCATCGGTGACGATGGTGCGGCGCAGGTTGTATTCGCTCTGGGTCTTGTCGAAGAAGGAGTAGCCGCCCTTGGAGTCGGCGTGCCAGATCTCGACCTTGGCGCCGGCCACCGGCTTGCCGTCGACGTCGCGCACCTGACCGGTCAGCCACATGGTTTCACCGTCCGGGTCCTGGCCGTCGTCCATGCGCGCGAAGCCCTCGGCCTCGGGGGCGCCGGCGACGTAGAGCGGGCCCTCGATGGTGCGCGGCGTACCGCCGTTGCGCTTGGCCTCGGCGTCGATGGCGTCCTGGCGCATGTCGAGGTAGTGGTCGAAGCCGAGCCCCGGCGAGAGCAGGCCGAACTGGGTCTGGCCGCCCAGCGCATTGAGCAGGCTGACGGTCGACCAGTACTCCTCCGGGGTGACGTCGAAGTCGTCGATCAGCCGGTACAGGTCGGAGAGCAGGCGATGCATGATCTGCTTGGCGCGGTGGCTGCCGCCCTGCTCGTCGAAGCCGGAGACGGCCTTCAGGAAGTTCTGCACCTCGGGGGTATCGAAGATCTTCACGGTCATGGGTCATTCCTCGTTGTCGTTGGTTGCCCTAGGGGGCTGGCGTGATGCGTCGCGGCTCAGCTGTCGTCGTCGCGAATGGAGGACGGGTGGCGGCACAGCGGCTTGACGCCGATCTCCATCCACGGGAAGAGCGGCAGGCCCGCGACGAGCTCCTGCAACTCGGCGTTGTCGCGCACGTCGAAGATGCTGACGTTGGCGTAGCTGCCGGCGACCCGCCACAGGTGTCGCCACTTGCCCTGGCGCTGAAGCTCCTGGGCGTACTCCTTCTCGCGCGCCTTGATCGCGGCGGCCTCTTCGGCCGGCATCGACGGCGGCAGCTTGACGGTCATTTCCACTTGGAAAAGCATGCGTTTCTCCTCAACGGCGGACGTAATGCGCCAATTTGTCCTCATCCAGGGCGATGCCCAGCCCCGGCCCTTTCGGCAGCTCCACGCCGAACTCGCCGTAGGCGAGCGGCTCGGCGACGATGTCGTCCCTGAGCAGCAGCGGACCGAACATCTCGCTGCCCCAGGCCAGCTCGGGCAGCGTCGCCCAGGCGTGCAGCGAGGCGGCGGTGCCGATGGTGCCCTCGAGCAGAGTGCCGCCGTAGAGGCCGATGCCGGCCGCCTGGGCGACCTGGGCCAGCGCCAGGGCGCCGCGCGGGCCGCCGGCCTTGGCGATCTTCAGCGCATAGGCGCCATTGAAGCCAGCCGCGGCCAGGGCGAAGCCGTCGCGGGCGTCGGCCACCGCCTCGTCGGCCAGCATCGGCACCTCGAAGCGGTTGGCCAGGCGCACCAGGCCGGCATGCTCGCGGGCGGGAATCGGCTGCTCGATCAGGTCGATGCCGGCGGCCTGCAGCGCGGCGATGCCGCGCACGGCGGTGCTCTCGTCCCAGGCCTGGTTGACGTCGACCCTGACGCTTGCCCGCTCGCCCAGCGCCTCCTTGATCGCGGCCACGTGGCGCACGTCGTCGTCCACGGCGTTGGCCCCGATCTTGAGCTTGAAGTCGCAATGGCGACGCTGCTCCAGGCGCTGGAAGGCCTCGTCGATGTCGCGGGCGGTATCGCCGCTGGCGAGGGTCCACAACACCGGCAGGTGGTCGTGGCGCGCGCCGCCGAGCAGCTCGGCCATGGGCAGGCCCAGACGCTTGCCCTGGGCGTCGAGCAGCGCGGTCTCCAACGCCGACTTGGCGATGGCGTTGCCGCGGGCATGGCGGTCGAGCCGGGCCCGCAGCGCGGCGACGGCGCCCGCCGGCTGGCCGATCAGCAGCGGAGCCAGGTAGGCGTCGATGTTGCGCTTGATGCTCTCGGGACTCTCGGGGCCGTAGGCGAGCCCGCCGATGGTGGTGCCTTCGCCCAGCCCCTCGATGCCGTCGCTGTCGCGAAGGCGCACGATGACCAGCGTCTGGCAGGCCATGGTGGTCATGGAGAGCTTGTGGGGGCGGATGGTCGGCAGGTCGACCAGCAGCGTTTCGATGGACTCGATGACAGATGACATGCGCGCTCCGGCGGTTCGGTGTTTCGATACCATGGCAGTCTGATTGCCCCGGCGCGGCCGAACCAATATCGTTTAGGTCGTCAGCCATACCCTGGAGGTATCATGGAGCTGCGACATCTGCGCTACTTCTGCGTCGTGGCGGAGGAGCTGAACCTGACCCGGGCGGCCACCAGGCTGCACATGGCACAGCCGCCATTGTCACGACAAATCAAACAGTTGGAGGGAGAGATCGGCGCCGAGTTGTTCGAGCGGAGTGCGCGCGGGCTGCGCCTGACGCCGGCGGGCCAGCTCTTCCATGAGCATACCCTGCAGATAATGGAGAAGCTCGACACCACCATCGCCGCGACCCAGCGCCTGGCCCGCAGCAAGCGCGTGATGTTCGGCATCGGCTTCGTTCCTTCGGTGTTCTACGGCCAGTTGCCGCTGCTGGTACGTGAATTACGACAAAAGGATAACGTCGAGCTGGTGCTGGCCGAGCTGACCACGGTGCAGCAGGTGCAGGCGCTCAAGAGCGGGCGCATCGACATGGGCTTCGGCCGCATGCGCATCGACGACCCCGACGTGGAACAGGAGAACCTGTTCGACGAGCCGCTGATGGCCGCCCTGCCCGAAGGCCATCCGCTGGCCGATACCGTGCCGACCCTGGCCCAGCTCGCCGAGTATCCCCTGGTGTTGTTCCCGGCCCAGCCGCGCCCCAGCCTGGCCGACATGACGCTGGGGCTGTTTCGCCGCCGTGGGCTCAAGGTCACCGTGGCGCAGGAGGCCAACGAGCTGCAGACCGCGCTCGGCCTGGTGGCCTCGGAGATCGGCATCACCCTGGTGCCGGAGCAGGTCAAGCGGGTCAGGCGCGACGGCATCGTCTACGTCTACCTCGCCGACCCGGGCCTGACCTCGCCGGTGATTTGCAGCCGGCGCAAGGGCGAGGCGCCCTCGCCGATCATGCAGGAGGCCAATGCCATTCTCGAGGTGTTGGTTGAAAACCGCCGCAGCGGCAGGTATCCCTGATCCGACGGTACGGGTACGAAAGGGTCAGGCGCGCGGTCGCGCCACGGCCAGGCACGACGCCCGATTGCCGTGGCGCGATAGCACCCGGAACTCATCCAGCGCCAGGTCGGCGGCGTCGAGCTGCGCCTTGAACGCCTCCTCGTAGGTCACGCGGCCGAAGTCGATGCTGGTGAGCCGCTTGAGCAGGGGCTTGAGGCGCTCCATCGTGGGCGAAGGGCGCAGTTGGATTGTCTGGGTGAAATAGAGCTGCCCGCCCGGCGCCAGCAGCCCGGCACTGTGGCGCAAGGCCCGCTCGGGCTCCGGCAGCAGCATGAAGCTGGCGGAGAAGTAGATGGCGTCATAGGGCCCGCCGCAGTGATCGTAGACCGATTCGAGCCGCACCTCGGCGTGTTCTGCCAGTGCAGAGTCGTGCAGCCGCTTGCGGGCGCGCGCGACGTAGTCGGCGTCAATGTCGATCCCGACGATGCGCAGCTCCTTGCGTTTCGCCGCCTCGGCATTGGCCAACAGTGCGCCGGCGGTGCCGATGCCGACGTCGAGCAGCGCCGCCCCCGCGGGCAGCCGCTCGAGCACTTCGGCGTACCAGCGGGCGGTGAGCCTGAGGATGAAGGTGTCGTAGACGATGCCTCTCATTGGCTCAGCCTATCATGTCTCGCTGGCCGGAAATCGTCCCGGCGCACACGGAGGGTTTGACCAAGGTCGGGTTGCGATGCTGCTGTCGGAGCGAAACCATAGCGAACTAACGTACGCATAACGCACACGACAGCCAAACGGAACCGCACATGAGTGAACCCTGCGCAATCGTCACCGGCGGCGCCCGCAATATTGGTCAAGCGATCGCCCTGCGCCTGCAACAGGACGGCTATCGAACCATCGTGCTGGACATCGTCGAGCCGGAGGCGGAATCGCTCAAGGCCGACGCCCGCCGGGTCGACCTCGCCGAGATTGAAGCGACTCGGGCGGTACTCGCGGAGATCGTCGAGAGCCACAGCGTGGATTGCCTGGTCAATAACGTGGGAATCGTCGCACCAGCGCTGCTCGACGACACGCGGGTGGAGGACTTCGACCGCCTGATGCACCTCAACGTGCGCTCGGCCCTGGTCTGCACCCAGGCGCTGCTGCCGGGCATGCGCGAACGGCGCCACGGCCGTATCGTGATCAACGCCAGCCGCGTGGTGCTGGGCAAGGAGGCGCGCAGCCTCTACAGCGCGACCAAGGGCGCGCTGCAGTCCATGGCCCGCACCTGGGCGCTGGAGCTGGCCGGCGACGGCATCACCGTCAACTGCGTCGCCCCCGGCCCCATCGCCACCAGCGCCTTCTGGGAGAACAACCCGCCGGACTCCGAGCGCGCGCGGCGCATCATCGACAACATCCCCGCGCGGCGCATGGGCCAGCCCGAGGACGTGGCCCAGGCGGTGAGCTTCTTCTGCGACGAGCGCAGCGGCTTCGTTACCGGCCAGACCCTGTTCGTCTGCGGTGGCGTCAGCGTCGGCTGATGCGCTTTAAATAGCACCGCGCTGGCGAAGCGCCTCGATCTCTTCCGGCGCCTTGTCGAGCAGCCGCGCCAGCACGGCGTCGGTATCCTCGCCCAGCGCCGGCGGCGCCTTGCGGTACTCCAGTTGCGTGCGCGAGTACTTGATCGGATTGGCCACGCCGGGTACCGGCCCGTGTCGCGACTCCAGCTCGATCTGCATTCCCCGCGCCTTGACCTGGGGGTCGTCGAAGACCTGGGCGATGTTCTGGATCGGCCCGCAGGGCACCGCGATCTCGCCCAGCAGCGCCATCCATTCGGTGCTACTGCGGCTGCGGGTGATCTCGACCATGATCGGTACCAGCTCGAGGCGATGTCTCACCCGCGCCGGATTGGTCGCAAAGCGCGGGTCCTCGGCCAGTTCGGGCCGCCCCACCGCCCGGCAGAAGCGCTGGAACTGACCATCGTTGCCGATGGCGATGATCACCTTCTCACCGTCGGCGGTGGGAAACGGCTGGTAGGGCACCAGGTTGGGGTGATACTCGCCGGTGCGGGTGGGCGGCGTGCCGCTGCAGAAGTAGTTCTGCGCCTGGTTGGCCAGCCAGCTCACCTGCACGTCGAGCAGGGCCATGTCGATGTACTGCCCTTCGCCGGTCAGGTGGCGATGATGCAGCGCGCCGAGGATGGCGATGGCGGCGTTCATGCCGGTGGTCAGGTCCGCCACCGCCATGCCGACCCGTTGCGGGCCGGCGCCCGGCTCGCCGTCGGCGGCACCGGTAATGCTCATCAGGCCGCCCTGGGCCTGGATCAGGTAGTCGTAGCCGGCCATGGCGGCCATCGGCCCGGTCTGGCCGAAGCCGGTGATGGAGCAGTAGATCAGCCTGGGGTTGATGGCCTCGAGGGTGGCGTAGTCGAGCCCCTTGCGCGCCAGGCCGCCGCTCTTGAAGTTCTCCACCAGGATATCGCTCTCGGCAGCGAGTTCGCGGATCAGTGCCTGTCCCTCGGGCCTGCCCATGTCCACGGTCACGAGTGCTTGCCGCGGTTGGCCGAAAGATAATAGGCGGATTCGCGGGTCTCGTTGCCGTCGCGATCCTTGAGCCAGGGAGGTCCCCAGTGGCGCGTGTCGTCGCCGCTTACCGGGCGCTCGATCTTGATCACCTCCGCGCCCATGTCGGCAAGTATCTGGGTGCACCAGGGGCCGGCCATCACCCGGCTCAGGTCGAGCACGCGCAGGCCTGTCAGTGGTCCCGCCATGTCAACGCCTCCCCGGGCTTGCGTTCCGTTCGTGGCCGGTGCTCATGGCGTCTCCTGTGTCGAAGCGGTGCGGGCGGACTGGCGGCGCGCGACGAAATAGCGATACAGCGCCAGCAGGATCGAGCCCAGCGTCAGGGCGATGAAGAACCAGGTGATCGGGCCGCGCACGAAGATCGACAGGTCGTTGTGGCCGATCAGCAGCGAGCGGCGCAGGTTGTCCTCGAACATCGGCCCGAGGATGAAGCCGATCAGGAAGGGGGCCGCCGGAATCGCCGCACGGTTGAAGATGTAGCCCAGCACGCCGAAGCCCAGCATCAGCCACACGTCGAAGGTGTCGTTGTTCACGGCATAGGCGCCGTAGACGCAGAACATCAGCACGATGGGGAAGAGGATCGACTTGGGGATGTCGGCGATCAGCGAGAAGTACTTGATCGCCCCATTCCCCACCACCAGCAGTACCAGCGAGCTAAACATGATGCCGACGAACAGCGCGTAGATCAGCGTCAGGTTCTCCTGGAACATGATCGGGCCGGGTGTCAGGCCGTGGACCATGAAGGCGCCGAGGATGATGGCGGTAATCACGTCACCGGGGATGCCCAGCGACAGCAGCGGGATCATGGTCGCCCCGGCCACCCCGTTATTGCCCGCCTCGGCGGCGGCCACGCCTTCCACCTCGCCCTTGCCGAAGTTGTCGCGGTTGGGCGAGCGGCGGCGGGCGTCGCTGTAGGAGATGAACGCGGCGGCGGTGGCTCCCGTCCCGGGGATGGCGCCGATGATCACGCCGATCAGGCTGCCGCGAATGATGCTCTTCAGGCAACGCTTGAGTTCGACCAGGGTCATGCCCACCCCGCTGGCCTTGGCCTTGAGGTGCGGCAGCGCCTTCTTGCGGTAGAACTCGATGATCTCGGGAATGGCAAACAGCCCGATCAGCAGCGGGATGAACGAGATGGAGTCCATCAGGTTGTAGTTGCCGAAGGTCAGGCGCTGGGAGCCGTAGACCTCGTCCAGCCCTACCAGCGAGAGCAGGATGCCCATCAAGGCGGCGAGCAGGCCCTTGATCATCGAGCCGCTGGCCAGCGAGATGATGATGGTCAGCGAGAAGCAGATCAGCCAGAAGAACTCGGGGGCGCCGAAGTTCAGCGCGATCTTGGCCAGGTAGGCAGCAAAGAAGATCAGCGCGATGTTGGAGATGAAGTCGGCGATCACCGACGAGTAAAGCGCAGTCTTCAGTGCCTTCTTGGCATGGCCCTGCTGGGCCATGGGTAACCGTCGAGCAGGGTGCAGGCCGAGGCCGGCGAACCCGGCGTGCGGATCAGGATGGCAGTGATCGAGCCACCGTACATGCCGCCCTTGTAGATCCCCACCAGCAGCAGGATGGCCGCCACCGGCTCCATGGTGAAGGTGAACGGCAGCGCCAGGGCTACCGCCATGGTCGCGGTCAGGCCTGGAATCGACCCGACCACCACGCCGATGACGACCCCCAGCGCAATGGCCAGGAAGTTGTCCACGCTGAGAAAGAGATGGAGGACTTCCGAAAACATATCCATGAATTCACCCAAGGGCAGTAGCGCTTGCCGTCAGAACGGCATCAGCGGCAGCGGCACGTTCATGACCTTCACGAAAAGGAAAGTGACGGCGGCGGGAAACACGAACGCCAGGCCATAGACCCACCAGGTCTTGACCGGATGGGCGGCGAACAGGATCAGGGTGGCCAGGATGCCGGAGATTACCGCGCCCAGGGGCTCGAACAGCGCCACATATACGATCAGGGCGGCCACCATCAGGGCAAAGCGTAGCCGCGGGCCCTTCTCTATACGCCGCCCGTCATCCGCCTCGGTATTATTCACCAGCAGGCCCTGGACGATGAGCAGCAAGGAGAAAACGAGCATCAGACCGCCCACGATGCGTGGCAGCCAGCGTGGCGACATCATCGGGTTCTGCAGGATGGGCGGCTCATTGATGTAGTTGGGCACCAGGTAGAACAGCAGTACGGCGGAAGCGACCAGCAGCACAGATCCCGACAACACGTCGCCGGGATCGCGGATCGCCCTGACACGCTTGGTAAACGAGGTCGACATGACAACCCTCCACGGAGACACGAGCGAGGCGAGGACAGCGCCCTCGCCTCAGCAGTTGTTGCTGGCCGGCCCCTCTTGTTTCCGACCCTCGCTTACTGGCTGATGCCGGCCTGCTCGGCCACTTCCTGCCAGCGCTCGACCTCCTGGGCGATGAACTGCTTGAACTCCTCACCGGCCACCTGGCCCGGCTCGGCGCCCAACTGGTCCGCGAAGTTGACGAACTCCTCGCGCTGCATTACGGCGTCGAGCGCCTCGCGCATGGCGTCCTGCGCCTCTGGCGAGAAGGACTCGTGGGCGATCAGGCCGAACCAGGCGGTGGTCACGAACTGATCGAGGTTGTACTCGCCTACCTCGGCCAGAGTGGGCACGTCCGGCAGGTGCTCGGAGCGCTCGGCAGAGGTCACCGCCAGCGCCTTCAGGTCGCCGGAGCGAATATGCGACAGCACGGTCGGCATGTTCTCGAAGGAGACATCGACGTCACCGCCCAGCAGCGCCGGTAGTGCCGCACCGCTGCCGGCGAACGGCACCGCGGTCATGTTGGTTTCGGTCAGCGTCTTGAACAGCTCGCCCGACATATGGATGGAGCTGCCCACGCCGCTGTGGCTGAAGGTCATGTTCTGCTCACGCGCCGCCTCGACGAACTCGGTGACGCTGTCATAGGGGCTGTCGGCCGGCACCACCATCACGTTGGGAATGTCGATAAGGTTCTGCAGGAAGACGAAGTCCTCGACCGGGTCGTAGGTCAGGTCGGGATAGATCGCCGCCCCGATGGTGTGGCCAGGCGATGCCATCAGGATGGTATGGCCAGCCTCGCGACCGCCACGTGCCAGGCGACCGGTGGCCACGGTGGAACCCGCGCCAGGACGGTTCTCGACCACCACGCTGGCGCCCAACTCGTCCTGCAGCAGGTCGGCGACACGGCGCGAGAGAACGTCGGTGGTTCCACCCGGCGCATAGGGAACGACGAGGCGCACATCGTCAGTCGGCCATTCATTGGCATGGACTGTCGAGACGGAGACCGCCAACGCCAGACTACCACTGCACGCTGCCAGACAGGCTGTTTTCAGGAAGTTCGTCATCACGCCACCTTGGTTGTCGTTTGTTGAATGTTCGCTAAGCGTACACATATTCGCGATGACAACGAGAGTACTGGGTTAACCCACCGCCCCAAACCCTACCTTAGTCTTACCTTGGCGCCTCCTCTCGCCCATGAAAAAACCCGGGCCAACCGCCAGCGCCCGGGTCAAGGAGGAAAAGGGAAGGCTGCCGCTATTCGAGCGACTCGTAGGGCAGGCCGACGTAATTCTCGGCGATGGTCTTGAGGCCGGCCTCCGATGAGGTGAGGTAGTCGAGCTCGGCCTGCTGCATGCGGGTCTCGAAGCCCTCCTCGTCGGAGAACTTGTGCAGCAGCGAGGTCATCCACCAGGAGAAGCGCTCGGCCTTCCAGATACGCTTCAGGCAAGTCCGCGAATAGTTGGGGATCAGGTCGGTGCGGCCCTTGTGGTAGACCTTCACCAGCAGCCGGTAGAGCGTATTGACGTCGCTGGCGGCAAGGTTCAGCCCCTTGGCCCCGGTGGGTGGCACGATGTGGGCGGCATCACCTACCAGGAACAGCTTGCCGTACTGCATCGGCTCGACCACAAAGCTGCGCAGCGGCGCGATGCTCTTCTCCAGCGCAGGGCCGGTGACCAGCTTGGCTGCCACGTCCTCGGGCAGGCGGCGCTTGAGCTCGTCCCAGAAGCGCTCGTCCGACCACTCCTCGACCTTCTCGTCGAGCGGCACCTGCACGTAGTAGCGGCTGCGGGTCGGCGAGCGCATGCTGCATAGGGCAAAGCCGCGCTCGTGGCGGGCGTAGATCAGCTCGTCGGAGACCGGCGGCGTATCGGCCAGCAGGCCCAGCCAGCCGAACGGGTAGATCTTCTCGAACTCCCTGATGCGGTCCTTGGGGATCGACTGGCGCGACACGCCGTGGAAGCCGTCGCAGCCGGCCACGTAGTCGCAGTCGAGGCGCACGGTTTCGCCGTCCTTCTCGAAGGTGAGGTAGGGAGCGTCGGTTTCGAGATCGTGCGGCTGCACGTTGTCGGCTTCGTAGATCGTCGTGCCGCCGATCGCCTCGCGGGCTTCCATCAGGTCGCGGGTGACCTCGGTCTGGCCATAGACCATCACCGTCTTGCCGCCGGTCAATCCGGCCAGGTCGACCCGCACGCGGCGGTTGTCGAAGGCCAGCTCGACGCCGTCGTGGGGCAGGCCCTCCTCGTTCATGCGGGCATCGACGCCCGCTTCGCGCAGCAGGTCGACCATGCCCTGCTCCAGCACGCCGGCGCGAATACGGCTAAGCACGTACTCACCGCTCTTGCGCTCGAGAATCACGTTGTCGATGCCTTGGCGGCTCAGCAACTGGCCGAGCAGCAGCCCGGAGGGTCCGGCACCGATGATGGCGACCTGGGTTTTCATGAAAGATGCCTCATCTCGCTGTCATATATGAGTTGCATTTTTCAATGAAAAAGAATGGGATTTAAGGCAAGATTCCTACTGTTACTTGGACTTTTGACGCACCCCATATCGACTTTGGTCGCACCGCCGGACCAGGAGGCGCCCATGAGCCACCCAGCGCAGGCTCCCGTTCCCGTCTTCAAGCTCTACGGCGAAACCCGCCACTGGCCAACGCCGGACCTGCTGCACTGCGAGTCGATTCCCGAACGCAGCCGGCTACACGATTGGCATATCCGCCCCCATCGCCATGCCGACCTGGTGCATGTGCTGCATATCGCCTCCGGCCAGGTGAAGCTGGAACTCGAAGGCACGCAGCAGGAGCTGCAGGGGCCGCTGGTGATCGTGGTGCCGGCGATGACCATCCACGGCTTTCGCTTCTCGCAGGACATCGAAGGACATATCGTCACCCTGGCGCAACCGCTGGCCGAGCAGCTCGGGCAGCGGCTCGAGGAGCAGGCCAGAGTGCTGCGCCACGCCGACTACCATCCGCTGACACAGTCGCCGCAGGCCCGGCGCCTGGCCGCCCTGGTGGAACAGATCGATGCCGAATACCGCCAGCCCGCGCCGGGGCGCGACCGCATGTTGAGCGCCCTGGTCCAGGCGCTGGCGGTGGCGCTTTCCCGCCTGGCCGAGCCGCACGGCTTGCACGACAGTTCCCCCAGGCCGCGCCAGCGCGACCGCGGGCACGAGCATCTGACAAACTTCCAGGCGCTGATCGAGGCGCAATACCGCCAGCAGCCCAGCGTCGAGCGCTTCGCCGAGCAGCTAGGCATGAGCAGCGCCCACCTCAACGCCCTGTGCCGACGGCTGGCGGACCGCAGCGCGCTCCAATTGCTCCATGAGCGCCTGCTGCTGGAGGCCAAGCGTCAGCTCACCTACACCAACATGACCATCAGCCAGGTTGCCGACAGCTTGGGCTTCTCCGAGCCGGCCTACTTCACGCGCTTCTTCAAGCGCAACACCGGCCTCTCCCCCAAGGCGTTCCGCCTGCGCCAGAGTCTTGACGAACCCGCACGGTAAAAGGCCCTGCCGACGGGCAGGGCCATGATGCGCCATTAGCGTGAACGCCGAGGCGAACCTGCTACAGCATCCACAGCGTCAGGATAGGGAAGGCGATCAGCAGTGCCAGGCGCAACAGGTCCGCCACGATGAACGGCGCCACCCCGCGGTAGATCTCGCCCAGCCCCACGTGTGGCGCCATCGCCTTGATCACGAACACGTTCATGCCCACCGGGGGCGTCACCAGCCCCAGCTCCACCGTCAATACGGTGAGGATGCCGAACCACACCGGATCGATGCCGAGCATGGTGATGATCGGGAACACCACCGGCACCGTGATCACCAGCATGGCGATCGAGTCCATGAACATGCCGAGCACGAAATAGAGCAGCAGGATCAACAGCAGGATCACCATGGTCGGCACGTCCAGGCCGCCGAGGAAGGTGCTGATGGTGAAGGAGATCCGCGACACCGAGATGAAGTAGCCCAGGGTCTCGGCCCCCACCAGCATGAAGAACACCACCGCCGACAGCGCCAGGGTCTCCTGCACGCTCTGCCACAGCCCGGCCAGGCGCATGCCCTTGTAGAAGGCATACAGCAGGGTCGCGAAGGCACCCACGCTGGCCCCTCGGTGGGCGTGAACATGCCCTGGTAGATGCCGGCGATGATGATCACGAACACCGTGAAGAAGGGCAGCAGGCCGGCCAGCGAGCGAAACTTGTCGGCGAAGCTGGTGGGTTCGCCGGGCACCGCCAGGTCGGGCTTGAGACGCATCACCACGCTGACCGTCAGGGCATAGAAGACGAGCCCCAGCAGGCCGGGGATGATCCCCGCGGCAAACATGTCGCCCACCGACTGCTCGGTGATGATGGCGTAGATCAGCAGCGCGATGCTGGGCGGGATCATGATGCCCAGAGTGCCCCCGCCGCCAGGGTGCCGGTAGCCAGCGAACGCGCATAGCCGTGCTTCTCCATTTCCGGCAGTGCTACGCGGGTCATGGTGCTGGCGGTTGCCAGGGAAGAACCGGAGATCGCCGAGAACACTCCGCAGGAGCCCACCGTGGCGATCGCCATGCCGCCCTTCCAGCCACCGCAGATGGTGCGCGTCGAGTTGAACAGCATCCCGGCCATGCCCGAGTGCGCGGCGAGCACGCCCATGAGAATGAACATGGGAATCGCGCTGAAGCTGTAGCTGGAGAGCACGTCCACCGGCACCGACTTGACCATGGAGAGCGCCGCGCCCCAGGAGATCACCTGGGCGAAGCCCACCACGCCGACGACCAGCATCGAGAGTGCCACGGGCACCCGCAGCACCAGCAACAGCAGCAGGCCGACGAGGCCGATACCACCGATCATTTCGCTACTCATGGTGGACACCTCCTCCCTCGGTGGCGAAGAGTGTCCCAAGCGCAGCGTGAACCAGGCTGCGCAGCGCCAGCAACGCACACAGCACGGCACCGAACTGATAGATCGGCGCCATGGGAATGCGCAGGTCCTGGGTCACCTGGCCACGCTGGGCGGCAATGCCCGCCTCCTGCCACAGGCCGATCGCCATCACCGCCCCCAGCACCACGAAACCGAGCAGGAAAAGGCCGCCCAGGCGCTCCTTGAGCGTTGGCGACAGGCCATGGCTGAAGGCCTCCACCACGACCTGACTGCGCTCCACGCTGGCGGCCATCGCCGCCAGCAGAGAGAACATGAGCAGATAGCGCACCAGCTCGACGCTGCCGATCACGCTCCAGTTCAGCGCACCTCCCGACAGCCGGAACACCAGGCGCAGCAGCACGTCGACGATGGTCACGCCCATCAGGCCGAGCAGCGCCAGACCCGCCACCAGCAGGCACAGCCGTGCCAGCTGGCGACTCACGAACGACAAGGCTTGCATCGCAGGCTCCCGGCTCAGCCCTGCTCGACGGAGCAGGCCTCGCGCGCCGCCATGGCGGCATCATAGACGTCGCGAGCATTGTCCAGGCCGCGGCCTTCGAGCTCGCTCAGGTAGTTCTCGATACCTGCCTCGAGCGGACCGGCCCATTCGTCGTGCTCCAGCGGGTTGTCGATCACGCGAATGGTGTGCCCGGCCTCCTCGGCTTCCTGCTTGCCGGCCTCATCCAGGCCATCGAACACCCGGCCAGCCACCTCGCTCCACTGCATGCCCATGTTGGCCTCGATGGCAGCCTGCTGCTCGGGGCTCAGGCGATCGAAGCTGTTCTGGTTCATGGTGGCGACGAAGACCAGCGAATAGAACGGAACCTGGGTGTGGTAGTTGGCCAACTCGTTGAGACGGAAGACCTTCATGCCCTCCCAGGGGAAGCTGAGGCCGTCGATCACACCACGCTGCAGCGAGGTGTAGATGTCCGGCGCCGGCATGCCGACCGGCTGGGCGCCGAGCTGCTCGAGCATCTCGCCGGCCACGGCGGTGGGGCGGCGGATGCGCAGGCCGGAAAGATCGGCGGGCGACTGGATGTCGTTGTCCACGGTGTGCAGGTAGCCCGGTCCCGTGGTGAACATGAACAGTACCTTGGTGTCGTCGTATTCGCTGGCGATATGGCCATCGTCGTAGAGGGTTTGCAGGATGCACGCCCCCTGACTGGCGGTATCGGAAACGCCCGGCAGCTCGACGATCTGCGACAGCGGGAAGCGGCCTGCTGTGTAGCCCTGGGCGGTGATGGCGATGTCGGAGATCCCGTTGACCGCGCCCTGGTAGGCCTGGTCGGCACGGGTCAGGGTCTGGGACGGATAGTTTTCGACCGTAAGCTCGCCGCCGGAGGCCTCCTGCACGGCATCGGCCCAGGCCTGGAAGATCTCCTGGTTGATGCCGGAACCGTCCGGCCAGAAATGCGACATGCGCAGGGTGGTGGAGGCCTGCGCGGCGGACGCGGCAGTAAGCCCAGCGATGGAAGCCGCCAGCAGGCAGCGGGACAGGACACGGTTCATGAGGGTGCCTCCGGGGTCGTTGTAGTCGATTCTCAGTGCCATTGTTCGCAAAACGAACACACGTTCGGCTTATCGACTAAGCTACCCCACCACTGCCCCTCTCGATAATCGACATTAGTCTATGTCGCTTGGATTTTCCGTTGCTTATGACAAAGGAAAAGCACCCATTTGCCCATAAAAAAGGACAAAAGGAATATTAATTTGGACTTTTCAAAGGTGACGTGACAGAGACAAGGGAACGTGCCGTGATCTCAGTGCTCCAGCGACCCCTGCCGCCTGCGCAGCTCCGCGGGAGAGATTCCGTAGCGCTGACGGAATATCCGGGCAAAGTGCGCGCCGTCGACGAAGCCATGCTCCAGGGCGATGTGGGTGATGGTGTTGCGTCGATTCGCGGCATCCAGCAGCGCCAGGTAGCAGCGCTCCAGACGCAGCTCGCGAATGAAAGTGGCCGGCGGCGCCAGCTGGTGTCGACGAAACTCGTCATAGAGCGCGCGCATCGACAGGTTCAGAGCGCTCGCCAGATCCTCAGGCGCCAGGCTCGGATCGGCGAGCCGTTCCAACACCAGGCGCCGCGCCCTGACCAGCCGCTCGCTCGGCATGGGGGCGCAATGCAACTGCTGTCATTGACGCCGCCAGAGAAAATCGAAGACGAGCTCGAGCGCCACCTCCTCCACCTTGGCCACCATGGGGTCGTCACCCCACACCAGCTGCGAACGCAGCGCCGCCAGGGCTCCCTGCACGGCGGCATCCCACGGCAGCACCTGCCCCTGGCAGCGTTCGGCCAGCTGCCGCCACTCCGGCATGTCGGCCAGATCGAGACTCAGCATCAGCACGCGATAATCGCCGAAGGTATGCAGGCGGTAGGGCGTCGAGAGGTGATAGATCGACATCTGCCCGGCGTCCAGGCGGATGGTGCGGTTGCCCTGCTCCATCTCGGCCCCACCCTGCAGTTGCCACACCAGCTTGAAGGTATGGTCGGCGCTGGTGTTATTGGCCATGCGCGGCGTACGCGTGACCCGCACCGGCGAGCTGGCCAACTGAATCAGCTGACCGCTGTGCAAGTTTCGGCCCCGCAGGCTGGCGCGGAATGTCGATGTCTGGGGCACGACCTCCAAAGGCGGCAGATGGGCGCTGCTGGAGCTGACGAAGTGCTCCAGACTGGTGGTGCGCAGGCAGGTGGCACGCAGGCTGGCGTCGGATGGGGCTGGCGACGGCATCCCAGCGGGAGGCGCGTCGCTCCGAGGGGCGAAGGTGTTCATCTCCGGCGTCTCCGCAGCAATTGTTATTGACATTATTTATTGCCACTTACAACAAACTCGACATACAGAGTGGTCCAAGACGCCCCAACTTGGCAAGCGATCACTGCAGGATTCGACAACGTCTCTGCACGGATACGCAAGACCGGCATGGCATGGCGAGGCTGAATGGCCGTTACCCGGACGAAACAACAGACGTAAACAACAACAGGAGAACGCCATGCCCACTTCCCATGCCTTCCATGCCCTGATCGACGGCGAATTGACCACGGGCACTCGCCAGATGGCGGTGATCAACCCCAGCAACGAAGAGGTAGTGGCCTACTGCCCCCGCGCCACCCCGGAAGAGACCGAGCGCGCCATTCGCGCTGCCCGCGAGGCCTGGCCCGCCTGGCGGGATACGCCGCTGGAGCAGCGGCGCCAGGTGCTGCTTGCCATCGCCGATCGCATCGAGGCGAATGCCGAGGAGCTGGAGCACTTGATCACCCTCGAGCAGGGCAAGCCCCTGGCAGGCTCCAAGGTGGAAACCTTTCAGGCACCGGCGATCCTGCGCTTCCTTGCCAATGCCGATCTCTCTCCGCGAATACTGCAGGACGACGCGCAGCAGCGCGCCGAGCTGCACCGCCGTCCGTTGGGCGTCGTGGCCGCCATCGTGCCCTGGAACTTCCCGCTGGTGATGGCCTGCTACAAGCTCGGCCCCGCGCTGCTCACCGGCAATACCTGCCTGGTCAAGCCGAGCCCCACTACGCCTCTCGCCACGCTGCGCCTAGGCGAGCTCATCGCCGACCTGGTTCCACCGGGGGTGATCAACGTCGTGCCGGACGGCGGCGACATCGGCCCACTGTTGGCCGAGCATCCGGACATCGACAAGATCTCCTTCACCGGCTCCACCGCCAGCGGACGCGCGGTGATGCGCTCCGCCGCCGACAGCCTGAAGCGCCTCACCCTGGAGCTGGGCGGCAACGACGCCGCCATCGTGCTCGACGACGTCGACGTAGCGGCCGTGGCCCCGCAGCTGTTCGGCCTGGCGTTCGTCAACTCGGGCCAGGTGTGCATGTCGATCAAGCGGCTCTATATCCACTCCGCCATCTACGAGCCGATGTGCGACGCGCTCGCCGAGCTGGCGCGCTCCGCCAAGGTGGGCGATGGGCTGGACCCGACCATCCAGTTCGGCCCGGTGCAGAACCGCCGCCAGTTCGAGGCGGTGAAGCGGACGCTCGAGCTCGCCCCCCAGTACGGGCGCATCATCGCCGGCGGTCGCACCTACGGCCCGGGGTATTACGTCGAACCGACGCTGATCCGGGACATCGAGGAGGGCAACCCGGTGGTGGACGAGGAGATCTTCGGCCCGGTGCGCTCGCTGCTGCGCTTCGACGACGTCGAGGATGCGGTACGCCGCGCCAACTGCTCGCCCTATGGCCTGGGCGGCTCGGTATGGACGCGTGACGTCGAGCGGGGCGAGCGCATCGCCAGCCGGCTGGAAACGGGCAGCGCCTGGGTCAATCAGCACTTTGCCATGGCTCCGCACATTCCTTTCGGCGGCCACAAACAGTCCGGCATCGGCGTGGAGTTTTCCGAGGCGGGGCTGCACGAATACACCGCTATCCAGTCGGTGGTGGTCGCCAAGTCGGCCCAGTGAGAGGAGCACAAGCCATGGAAATCAAAGCAGCCGTGGCCCGCGCGCCACAGGCCCCGCTCTCCCTGGAGACGCTGCAACTGGAGCCGCCCCGGGCCGGTGAGGTCCTGGTGCGCCTGGTGGCCACCGGTATCTGTCACACCGACATCGTCATGCGCGATCAGCATCTCCCCACGCCACAGCCGGTAGTGCTGGGCCACGAGGGGGCCGGTATCGTCGAGCAGGTGGGCAGCGGCGTCACCAAGGTCGCCGTCGGCGATCACGTGGTCATGACCTACAACTCGTGCGGCCACTGCGCCAGCTGCGACAAGGGGCAGGCCAGCTACTGCCACGACTTCTTCCCGCGCAACTTCCTCGGCACCCGGGCAGACGGCTCGAGCGGCCTGTCCCAGGCGGGCAAGATGATATACGGCAACATCTTCGGCCAGTCCTCCTTCGCCAGCCACTCGCTGTGCCATGAGCGCAACGTGGTCAAGGTGCCCCGCTCGGCCCCGCTGGAGCTGCTGGGGCCGCTGGCCTGCGGGGTGCAAACCGGTGCCGGCGCGGTGCTCAACTCGCTGCGGGTCGCACCGGGCGACTCGCTGGCAGTGTTCGGCACTGGGTCGGTCGGCCTGTCGGCCATCATGGCCGGCGTGGTCGCCGGGGCAACCACCATCATCGCGGTGGACCGCAACCGCCAGCGTCTGGAACTGGCCCTGGAACTCGGCGCCAGCCACGCCTTCGTGGCCGACTCGCCCGGGGTGGTGGAACAGATCTGTCAGGCCGCCGGCGGCTCGGGTGTCGATCACGCCCTGGATACCACCGGCCTGGCGCCGGTCATCCAGCAGGCCGTGGCGGTACTGGCGCCCCGTGGCACCTGCGGCATCCTCGGCGCCTCGGACCCCAGCAGCACCCTGGAGCTGAATCTGAGCCACATGATGTCGGCGGGCCGCAGCCTGAGGGGCATCGTCGAGGGCGACTCGCTGCCGGATCACTTCATCCCGTCGCTGATCCGACTGTACGAAGGTGGCCGCTTCCCGTTCGACCGGCTGGTGACCTACTACGAGTTCGAGCAGATCAACCAGGCCATCGACGACGCCGAGCACGGCCGGGTCGTCAAACCCATCGTGCGCTTTCCCTCACCCTGATAAAGCCCATGAACACGGCCGAGGCAGACGCAGCGCCATCCGGCGGTGCGCCTGCCCCGGCAAACACGCTCACGCCCCTGGGCAGCGCTCAGTCGTCGGCTCGCGGCTGGCCAAGCCCGGGCCCCAACCCCAGCAGCTCGCCGTAGCGCAGGCCGATGAAGGCGTGCTCGCGCATCAGCATCTCGGCGCGGGCGCCCTCGCCGTGGCGCAGCGCCTGGAACACCAGCTCGTGCTGGGTCTGAGCCAGCTGCAGCTTGCGGTACTCCCGGTCGAGCGCTTCGCTGTCGATGACGATGGAGTCGGCGGCGGCAAAGGGCAGATGGTTGTTGCGGGCAATGGCATCGCCGATCACCGGGCTGCCGGCCGAGCCGACGATGGTTTCGTGGAAGTGGCGGTTGAGCTCGCTCCAGACGTCGACGTCGCGCTCCTCGAGAAACCCCTTGGCCAGCAGCTCCCTTCCCCTTTGGATCCAAACCTGCAGCTCGGCATCCAGCTCCTGAGACAACCCCTGCTCGGCCAGACGACGGGCTGCCAGCCCTTCCAGCACCCCGCGAACCTCCACCGCGCAGAGTACGTCCGCCTCGGTGAACTCGCGCACCATGAAGCCGCGCTTGCCGGCCTGCTGTAGCAGCCCCTCCTGCTCCAGAGTACGGAAGGCCAGGCGTACCGGGGTGCGCGAGACGCCCAGTTGCTCCGCCACCGCCACCTCGCCGATGCGCTCACCGGGCTGATAGAAGCCCTCGCCGATCAGCTTGCGTAACCGGCTCACCACGCTCTTGTCGCTGCTGCTCACGCCTGTCCCCCATTCCTAGTAGCACCTTTCGAGATCGCGAATGGATCCAACTAAAGCATATATTGACCAAAACGAAAGCCTAAAGCTCTACTTTGGATCCAATCATAACATTCCTGACCGAGACCAAAGCGCCGCGTCATGCCATGAAGCACGCCGACGCAGCCGAGGAGACACCATGACGAAACAGGCTCCCTTCCCCAAGAACACCTGGTACGTCGCCTGCACCCCGGACGAGATCGAGAGCAAGCCGCTGGGACGTACCATCTGCAACGAGCCCATCGTACTCTTTCGCGGCGACGAAGGCCGCGTTGCCGCGGTGGAGGACTTCTGTCCCCACCGCGGTGCCCCGCTGTCATTGGGTTTCGTACGCGACGGCAAGCTGGTGTGCGGTTACCACGGCCTGGAGATGGGCTGCGACGGCAAGTGCGCCGGCATGCCTGGCCAGCGCGTGCGTGGCTTCCCCAGCATCCGCGCCTACCCGGTAGTGGAGCGCCACGGCTTCGTGTGGCTGTGGCCGGGAGATCCCGAACAGGCCGACCCGAGCCTGATCCCCGAGCTGCACTGGGCCAACAGTCCCGACTGGGCCTACGGCGGCGGCCTCTATCACGTCCGCTGCGAATATCGCCTGATGATCGACAACCTCATGGACCTGACCCATGAGACCTACGTGCACGCCTCCAGCATCGGCCAGCCGGAGATCGAGGAGGCCGCTCCCGAGACGACAGTCCAGGGCGACGAAGTGATTACCAGCCGTCACATGGAAAACATTCCGGCGCCGCCCTTCTGGCAGGCGGCGCTGCGCGGCTGCGGCCTGGCCGACGACGTGCCGGTGGACCGCTGGCAGATCTGCCGCTTCACCCCGCCGAGCCACGTGCATATCGACGTGGGCGTGGCCCATGCCGGCAATGGCGGCTACGACGCGCCGGCGGCGGTCAAGGCGTCCAGCATCGTGGTCGATTTCATCACTCCTGAAACCGATACCTCGATCTGGTACTTCTGGGGCATGGCACGCAACTTCAAGCCGGAGGACAGCGAACTCACCGACAAGATCCGCGAGGGCCAGGGCAAGATCTTCGCCGAAGACCTGGAGATGCTCGAGGCCCAGCAGCGCAACCTGCTGCGCTATCCGGAGCGCCAGCTGCTCAAGCTCAACATCGACGGCGGCGGCGTACAGGCCAGGCGCATCATCGACCGCATCCTCACCGAGGAGCGAACCGCCAGGGAGGGCGTCACCCCATGAGCAGCGTTCCCCTCTCGCTGATCGTCGAGGTCAAGGCGCGCCACGACGAGGCCCGGGACATCGTCACCTTCGAGCTGGCCGATCCCCACGGTCGGCCACTGCCGGCGTTCAGCGCCGGCGCCCACCTCGACGTGCAGGTCAAAAGCGGCCTGATTCGCCAGTACTCGCTGTGCAATCACCCCGAGGAGCGCGACCGCTACCTGATCGGCGTGCTGCGCGATCCCGCCTCACGGGGCGGCTCGGTGGCCATGCACGAGGAGATCCAGGTGGGCGACCTGATCCAGATCAGCGCGCCCAAGAATCATTTTCCGCTCAAGCCGGCCGCGCGCACCCTGCTGCTGGCCGGCGGCATCGGCATCACGCCGCTGCTGTGCATGGCCGAGCGCCTGGCTCATACCCAAGCCGAGTTCGCGCTGCACTACTGCACCCGTTCACCCGAGCGCACCGCCTTTCGTCAGCGCATTGCCGCCTCCGGCTTCGCCGAGCGGGTGCACTTCCACTTCGACGACGGCGCGCCGGAGCAGAAGCTGGACCTGAAAGCCCTGCTGGCAACACCGGAGCCCGACACCCGGGTCTACGTCTGCGGCCCTACCGGTTTCATCGAAGCGGTGCTGACGGCCTGCAAGGCGGCAGGCTGGCCCAGCGAGCGGCTGCACACCGAGTATTTCGCCGGCGCCGTGGCCGACACCGCCGACGACGACAGCTTCGAGGTCAAGATCGCCAGTAGCGGCGCCAGCTTCGCCGTGCCCGCCGACAAGACGGTGCATCAGGTGCTGGCCGAGAATGGCATCGAGATCATGGTTTCCTGCGAGCAGGGGGTTTGCGGCACCTGCCTGACCCGGGTGCTGGAGGGCGAGCCCGACCACCGCGACCTCTACCTGGACGACGACGAGCATGCCGCCAACGACCAGTTCACCCCCTGCTGCTCACGGGCCAAGAGCAAGGTTCTGGTTCTGGACTTGTAAGTGTTGCACCCATAACGACAAGAGGAATCCCCCATGACACCCAGCAAGATCGTGACCGCGCTTTCCCCGAAGAGTGGCCTGAAGAGCGTCTACAAGAGCGCCCTCACCGGCGCCCTGACTGCGGCCCTCCTGGCCACACCCGCTCTGGCCGAGGCCACCACCCTGCGCATCGCCCACGTCTGGCCCGGCGGTTCAATGATCGACCGCGAACTCTTCCAGGCCTGGGCGGAGAGCGTCGAGGAGGCATCCGATGGCCGCCTGCAGGTGCAGGTCTTTCCCGGTGCCACCCTGACGGGAGCCGACAGTGCCTACCAGGGTGTGGTCAACGGCATCGCCGACATCGGCGCCACTGCCCAGGGCTACAACGCCGGCCGCTTTCCCCTGACCCAGGTAGTCGAGCTGCCCGGCGTCTCGGCCAGCAGCCGCCAGGGCTCGTGTATCCTGCAGTCGCTCTACGACCAGGGCCACTTCGACGAGGAGTATTCCGATACCCGGCCGCTGTTCATGTTCACCACCGGTCCCGGCTACCTGCACACCAAGGAGCGCCTGATCGAGACGCCGGCAGACCTGGAAGGCCTGCGCCTGCGCCGCCCCACGCCGGTGGTCGGCGATATGTTCACCCGCCTCGGCGCCCAGGCCGTGGGCATGCCGGCTCCCGAGGTCTTCACCTCCATGCAGCGCGGCGTGGTGGATGGACTGAGCTTCAACTGGGAGGGCATGAAGACCTTCCGCCTCAACGAGCTGGCCAGCTATCACACCGAAGTGCCCCTCTACGACCTGTCGCTGTTCGCTACCATGAACCAGCGCACCTACGACAGCCTGCCCGCGGACCTGCAGCAGGTGATCGACGACCACAGCGGCATGGAGTGGTCGCTGCGTGCCGCGGCGGTCTACGACGAGCTGATCCGCCAGGGCCGCCAGGATGCCGAGGAGGCTGGCCACGAGTTCCTGGTCATCGAAGACGCGCTCGACCATCCCGAGTGGGGCCCGGAGCTGCAGCAAACCATCGATGGCTACCTGGAGGAAGTCGGCGGCGAGGCCGGCGAGATCTACGAGGCGGCAATGGAGCTGAAGGAAAGCTGCGAGGCCTGAGGAGCGTAAAAGGATCACAAAGCGACGGCGGGCACCGGAGCCCGCCGTTGGCATTGTTGGCAAAAATTCAGCCGCTTCTCTTTTCCAGTGATGGCCGCTTGGCCCATGGCCGGCCAAGAGTGAACTCGAAATCCCTGGCCTCGAAGATCATCGAAACAAAGACGCCCAGCACAAGTGCCCAGAAGGAGGCGCCGATGCCCAGAATCTGCAGGCCAGACGCGGCGATTAGGAAAGAGAACATGGCCCCCACTTCATGCTTGCCCATGAAGGTCATTTGCATCGCGGAGCTAATTACCCGCAGCAGCGCCAGGCCAGCAATGATGGCCATGAAATAGCCCGGCATCGCCTGGATGAGGCTGACAACATAGCCGTAGAAGGGAGCGCCCAGCATGAATATGGCGCCGGTAATGACGGCCGCCACCCAGCGCTTGTCCTGCGCGCCAGCCTCTGGTGAGGCGCAGATACCTGTGGCAGGAGCCGCGATACAGGTGCTGTGCAGGTTGAAGAAGGCGGAAATCATGGTGGCAAAGCCGCCCACTGCCGTGATGGCGTTGGCCGGCACCTCCTTGTAGCCCATGCCCTTCACCAGGCCCACTCCAGCCGGGGTTTCCATCCCCACCAGGATGAGAGCCAGTGGCAGCCCATAGGCCAGGAAGGCCTCCAATGTGAACTCCGGCATGATGAACTCGGGCAAGGTCACCGAAAACTCGACGCCAGTCAGATCAACGCCGGACATGGCCATGTAGGCGATACCGGCCAGCATGGCCACGATCAGCGGCGGCATCCGGCGCAGCAGGCGTGCCGATAGGAAGAAGGCCAGGATCATGATGGCTGCCGGCAACAGAGCGCTCTCCAGCGGAGCCACCATGTTGAGGCCGAACTTGAGCAGGATACCGGCAACCATTCCCATCACGATCGGCATGGGGATCAGCTTCATCACGAGACTCATCACCCCTGCGAGTCCGGCCACCAGTGCAATGGCACCGGCCACCAGTGTCGCCCCCAGGGCCGCCTCGAGCCCCACCACGGGAATGATCGCCGCGAATAGCAGGGCGCCGGGGATGGAGTTGGCCATGGGCAGGGGGAGCCGGTAGTAGGCCGGCACGAAGAGGCCGAACAGACCATTGATCAGTAGGTAGCTGACGACCCAGATCATGATGAAGTGAGAGTCGAGGCCTGCCGCAGTGCCGGCACTGATATGAATGATGCCGGCGCTGAGACCGAAGATGCCGGCGACGATGCCCGCGCTGAGGTTATCGCCGTTGAGGTCTCTGAGGAAATCGCGGGGCGCGGACCTGAGGCCGACGCCCTTCTCGATGTGTTTCATGGTGTTCTCCAGGGGGTTGTTATCGTTGTCTTCAGGTGTTGGGAGGAGCCTCCCATGTAGCGCGGGGGTCAGGCCGTTGCGAAAGAGGCCACCGACTCCCACCCCAAGCGCACTCTGGCCGCAGCCACGTCATTCCGTAGGTCATGGTTCCAGAGCCAGTCGAAACGGGTTTCCAGATCGGCGGCGAGCCGTGCCTCGTCAGCGCCAATACCCGGAGCGCTGTACTCGTAGAGGTCCCCTGCTTCATGAGAGGTACGCTGCACCCTGCAGGCGCGCGCGTGGCGGACCGCTTCGAAGGCCGCCAGTGCTTGCTGGGCGTTTTGCCGGGTACAGGCCTGATCGGTCAGCAGGCTGGCCAGCACGTAGGCGTCCTCCAGGGCCTGGCCGGCCCCCGCCCCTTGGTGGGGCACCATGGCATGGGCCGCGTCCCCTACGATCAGCACCCGGTCGCGGTGATAGAAGGGCAACTCCGGTAGCTCATGCAAAGCCCAGCGGGTCGGCTCGGGAATGCACGCCAGGATGGCCTGGGAGGCGGCGCCCCAGCCCTCGAAGACTTCCAACATCTCCTGTTGGGCCACGGCCTTGACCCACTCCTCGCCCTCGGGCAGCCGGGGATTGGGGGTGGTGCGGTCGGTGACGAAGGCCACCACGTTGATCAGCTCGGACTGCTTGACCGGAAAAGTCAGAATGTGGCGATCTGGCCCGAGGTACATCTGCGGTACCAGCGCCAGCCGCCGGTCGGCGCCCTGCTCTTCCAGCGCCGCCCCCAGTTGCGTGGTGGGAATCATGCCGCGATAGGCGTAGGTGCCGCTCCAGAACGGGCCAAGGTCACCGTACCGGGCCGGCGGCAGCACGTGTTCGCGCACCGCCGACTTGATGCCGTCGTAGCCGATCAGGATATCGGCAGTGAAGGAGGTACCGTCGTCAAAGCGTGCGGTGGCGCCCTCGCCATTCTGCTGCACCTCGATACAACGCTTGCCGAAGTGGGCGATGCCCTCGGGCAGATTGGCGACGATGGCGTCCAGGAAGTCGGCCCGGTGCACCGAGGACTGCCCGCAGCCGGGGGCCAGGGAGGCGGTCAAATAGGCGTCGTCGCGGCCGCGCCGCCACTCGAACCAGACGTCCTCGAAGGGCGCCGGGGAGGCATCGGCGATGCGGCGGTAGGAGTTCTCCAGCCCGAGCAGTTGAATGGCCCGCACGGCGTTGGGCCCGAAGGAGACGCCGGCACCGATCTCGGAGAAACGCTCGGCGGCCTCGAAGAGGTGCACGTCGAGGCCGGGATCCCGCGACAGGGCCACGGCGAAGGCCACGCCGCCGATGCCGCCACCGACGATGCCGATGGAAAGGCGTTTTGGTTGGAGGTTGGATACCATGGTCGTGCTCCTGTGAACTGGCTGGAGGATGTGTCCTCACGCTAGGCGCGTCCCTCGCCGGCGACCACACAGCCCCCTGCATTCACTGCATAAACACGACTAATAAATCTATAAAACAATAACCTGGATGATTTCCGACCCTTCGAGACTCGACTTTTGTTTCATTCCAAGAGCGGCCGGAAAATACCCGCTGACGACGAGAACGCCATGATCAAGCTGTCGGAAATCGACGTGAACCTGCTGGTGGTGTTCGACCTCCTCTACCAGGAGCAGAACACCCAGCGGGTGGCCCTGCGCCTCGGCCTCACCCAGCCCGCGGTCAGCCATGCCCTGAAGCGACTACGCATCCTGCTCGGCGACGAACTCTTCGAGCGCACCTCCAAGGGCCTGATGCCGACGCCGCTGGCGACCCGCCTGCATCCGCCCATCGCCGAGGCCCTGGCCCGGCTGCAGGAAACCCTCAACCGACCGGAGGACTTCGACCCGGCGGTGAGCGAGCGCACCTTCAACATCGCCATGACCGACATCGGCGAGATCGTTTTCCTGCCTCGCCTGCTCCAGCGCCTGGCCCGGGAGGCGCCGGGCATCGCCCTGAGTACGGTGCGCAGTCAGCAGGAGGACCTGAAACGGGAGATGGAAGAGGGACGGATCGACCTGGCCATCGGCCTGATTCCCCAGCTCGGCGCCGGTTTCTACCAGCAGGGGCTCTTCGTGCAGCGCTATGTCTGTCTGATGCGGGCCGACCATCCCCTGGCAGCGGGAGAGTTCGACCTGGACGCCTTCGCCGCCGCCCAGCATGCCGTGGTGGTGGCCCGGGGCACCGGCCATGGCATCGTGGAGGAGCAGTTGGCCCGGTCCCGCATCAGCCGACCGATCAGGCTCGAGCTGCCCCACTTCGCCGCGGTGCCCTATATCGTCAGCAGCACCGACCTGGTGGTGACCGTCACCGACAAGCTGACCGAGGCAACCCGAGAGCGGTTCCGGCTGGCGGTGCGCGAGCACCCCGTGCCCTTCCCCGAGATTCCGATCAACCTCTTCTGGCACCGGCGATTCCATCAGGATGCCGGCAATCGCTGGCTGCGCGGGCTGATCTTCGAGATGTTTGCCGAGTGACGGCATCCCTCCGCGGCCCTCGGGCCGCCGTTGTCGTTCTACCTCGCCGTCAGCACACGTCCGTTCCCTCGACCAAAGACGTATCACCCAGAGAATGACCCGCTGGGGGTGGTGCTGTAGCCTCTATACTGTTTATACTCACAACAGTATCTATGACCAACAAGCGCTCAGCCTGACGAATGACTGCCGAGGCCCCCATGACCGAAACACTCGTCAAGACGACTCTGGACGACAGCATCTACACCATCACGCTGGCACGGCCGGAGAAGCGTAACGCCGTCAGCGATCACCTGCTAAGCGCTTTGGAAGAGGCACTGGTTGCCACCCCGAAAGAGACCCGGGTCATCATTCTTGCGGCCGAAGGCAAGCACTTCTGCGCCGGCCTCGACTTGGCCGAGCACCAGCATCGCGAGCCCTTTGGCGTGGTGCAGCACTCCCGTGGCTGGCATCGCATCTTCGATCGGCTACAGAACGGTGGCATTCCGGTAGTCACCGCCATGCAGGGCGCGGTGATCGGCGGCGGCCTGGAGCTTGCCACCGCCACCCATGTACGGGTCGCCGAATCCAGCACCGTTTATCAGTTGCCGGAAGGACGCCACGGCATCTTCGTCGGTGGCGGCGCCTCGGTGCGGGTCGCCGGCATCATCGGCCCCGGCCGCATGTGCGAGATGATGCTGACCGGTCGCGTCATGGCTGCCGAAGAGGGCCAGCGCCTCGGACTTTCCCACTACGTGGTCGGCGAGGGAGAGAGCCTCGACAAGGCCCGCCAGTTGGCCTCCCGCATCGCCGAGAACGCGCCCATGGCCAACTGGGCCATGGTTTCCGCCATCTCGCGCATCGACAACATGTCCAGCGACGACGGCCTGTTCGTCGAGTCGCTGACCGCCGCCCTGACCCAGACCAGCCCCGAGGTCGCCGAGCGCATCGGCAGCTTCTTCAAGAAGAAGGGCCAGGGCCCACGCACCTGAGGAAAGGCTGGTTCATGCTGCGCTCGATCGTCACATGAGTCAGTCCATCTCTGGTTGAACACCAACGTTCCGGGAGAGTTACCATGAAGTTCCAGGACAATACCTTCATCGTCACCGGCGGCGCCTCGGGGCTGGGAGAAGCCACCGCGCGCGCCCTGCACGACGCCGGCGGCAACGTGGTGATCGCTGATCTCAATGCCGAGCGCGGCGAGGCGTTGGCGAAAGAGCTGAACGCCAGGAGCGCCACCGACCGCGCGCTGTTCCAGCGCACCGACGTCACCAGCGAAGCCGATGCCCAGGCCGTGGTGACGCTGGCCGTGGACACCTTCGGTGGCCTGCAGGGGTTGATCAACTGCGCCGGAGTCGGCGACCCCGCCAAGGTGGTCGATCGCCACGGCGAGCCCCTGCCGCTCGAAGCCTTCTCGCGCATCGTCAACATCAACCTGCTGGGCAGCTTCAACATGCTGCGCCTGGCCGCCGCCGCCATGGCCAAGGGCGAGCCCCAGGCCGACGGCGAGCGCGGGGTGATCATCAACACCGCCTCGGTGGCGGCCTACGACGGCCAGATCGGCCAGCCCGCCTATGCGGCGTCCAAGGGCGGCATCGTCGCCATGACCCTGCCCATCGCCCGGGAGCTGGCGCGCCACGGCATTCGCGTCATGACCATCGCCCCGGGGCTGTTCAAGACCCCGCTGATGGAGGCGCTGCCGGAAGAGGCGCAGCAGTCCCTGGCCGCGTCCATCCCCTTCCCCAACCGGCTGGGCGAGCCTGGCGAATTCGCGCGCCTGGCCTGCCATATCGTCGACAACCCCATGCTCAACGGCGAAACCATTCGAGTAGATGGGGCGATCCGTATGGCACCAAGGTAAGTCCTCATCGCCATGCTCGATTACCAAGCGCCGCTGCGCGATATGCAGTTCATCCTCGAGGAGCTGGCCGGTCTCGAGCGGATCGGCGAGCTGCCCGGCTGCGAAGATGCCTCTCCGGATCTGGTCAGCGCCGTGCTGGAAGAGGCCGGCAAGTTCGCCGCCGGCGTGCTCGCGCCGCTCAATACCGTCGGCGACCGCCAGGGCTGTCGCCTGGAAGGTGAGCGAGTGGTCACCCCCGAGGGCTGGCAGGCGGCCTATGACCGGTTCCGCGAGGCCGGCTGGATCGGCCTCTCCCTGCCCCCTGAGCATGGTGGCCAGGGGCTGCCCAAGCTGGTCTCCACCCCGGTGTGGGAGATGTGGTTCGCCAGCAACATGGCCTTCGCCATGCTGCCCCAGCTCAACGTGGGCCAGACCGAGGCACTGATGATCGCCGCCAGCGAGGAACAGAAGGCCACCTGGCTCGCAAAGATCGTCAGCGGCGAATGGGCTGCCACCATGAACCTCACCGAGCCCCAGGCCGGCTCCGACCTGGCCGCCACGCGCATGCGCGCCGAGCCCGAGGGCGACGGCGCCTACCGCCTGTTCGGCCAGAAGATCTTCATCTCCTACGGCGAACACGAGCTCACCCCCAACATCGTGCACCTGGTGCTGGCCCGGCTGCCCGACGCCCCGCCGGGGGTGAAAGGCCTGTCGCTGTTCCTGGTGCCCAAGTACCTGCTCGACGAACGGGGCGAGCCGGGGCCGCGCAACGACATTCGCTGCATCGCCATCGAGCACAAGATGGGCATCCACGGCAGCCCCACCTGCACCCTCAGCTACGGCGACGACGGCGGCGCCCTGGGCTATCTGGTGGGCGAGCCGCACCAGGGTCTGGCCACCATGTTCGTGATGATGAACGAGGCCCGCTTCAACGTGGGCGTTCAGGGCGTGGCACTGGGTGAGCGCGCCTACCAAGCCGCCCTCGCCTACGCCCGAGAGCGCGTGCAGGGGCGCGATATCGTCACCGGCGAAGTCGGCCTACCGATCCTCGCCCACCCCGACGTCAAGCGCATGCTGGTGTCGATGCGCGCCCGGCTGATGGCCATGCGCGGCCTGCTCTACAGCGCCGCCGGCTGGTTCGACCTCGCCCGCCACCACCCCGATGCCGAGGTCGCCGACAAGCATCGCCACTACGTCGACCTGCTGATGCCGGTGGCCAAGGGCTGGTGCACCGAGGTGGGCAACGACCTGTGCGACGAGGCGATCCAGGTGTTCGGCGGCATGGGCTTCGTCGAGGAGACCGGGGTCGCCCAGCTGTTCCGCGACGCCCGTGTCATCACCATCTACGAGGGCACCACCGGCATCCAGGCCAACGACCTGCTAGGGCGCAAGATCCTGCGTGAGGACGCCGCCACCCTGCGCGAGCTGATCGCAGATATTCGTCAGACGGCCGGTCGGCTCGACGGTCATGAACACCTGAACGACCTGGCGCAGCCGCTCCACGACCAGGCCACCCTGCTCGACGGAACCGTCGACTGGCTGCTGGCCCACCAGGCCGACACCGCCAAACTCTACGCCGGCGCTGTGCCCCTGCTGCACCTGCTCGGCATCGCCTGCGGCGCCTGGCAGATGGCCCGTCTGGCGCTGGCCGCCGAAACCCGCCGCGCAGCAGGCGAAGGCGACCCCGACTACCTGACAGGGCTGAGCGAACTGGCCCGCTTCTATCTCGCCACCCAGGCACCCCAGGCTCAGGCCCATGGCCATACCTTGCGCCACGCCGGTGCAGTGCTGGCCCGCTTTCCCGAGAGAGGGCTGTGAGAGAGAAGGCTCTGAGCCTACGCGCACGAGAAACGCACAGACATCGGCCGCCGCTGTGCCTCTCGCCCACAGGCAAAGGTCACATCGCGCTGACCTGCTCACCGGGCGCTGACTTCTTGTGGTCCGTTCCTCGATGGGATTAGATCAGCGGTTCACGCCAACACCATGCCGAGGAAGCCGATGACCGCCCCTACTCGCCTCATCTACCTGTTCGATCCACAGTGCGGCTGGTGCTACGGTGCGGCAGTGGTAATGGAAAGGCTGCTGGAACGAGCCGAGCACGATGTCCAACTGGTCCCCACCGGGCTCTTTGCCGGCGAGGGCGCCTTTGCCATGAATGATGGCTTCGCCGCTCATGCCTGGGCGGCCGATCAGCGCATCGCGCGACTCACCGGCCAGCCATTCAGCGACGCCTATCGCGATGGGGTATTGGGTAACCGTGAGTGGCGGGTCGATTCCGGACCGGCAACGCTGGCGCTCACCGCCGTACGCCTGACCGAACCAACCCGGGAGTTCGCCGCGCTTCACGCCCTCCAGCGCGCACGCTATGTCGAAGGTCGCAACAACGCCGATCCGGCCATCGTGGCCTCCGTGCTGGAGTCGCTGGACCTGGCAGACGCGGCACGCCGCTTCCACGCGCAGGACGACGAGCTGATCACGAGCAACCAGGCACGGATCGCCGAGGGCAAGGCGTGGATGCGCCGCGTCGGCGCCAACGGCGTTCCCACCTTGGTCGTCAGCGATGAAAAAGGCGCTCGCGTGGTGAACTCGAGCGCCCTCTACGGCGATGTCGACACGCTAGAATCGGCGTTGAAAGTGAACGTCTAGTTCGTATTCATCCAGCATTCAGCTGCCAACAAAAAGGAGCGAATCATCGACACCCATCGGTGATTCGCCCCAACGATGACGATCGAAACAAGGAACGAACGGTTGGCGATAAACTCTCGTTAGAACTTGTACATCGCCATCAATTCCACCTGCTGCCCGCCCGGACGCAGCGGCATCGTCGTCGCATTACGGTCACGCCACTCGATGCCAAAGTCCAGATTGGGCAGGTAGGTGTAGATCAGGTTGACGTTCATCATCTTGAGCGTGTCATCAGCAACGGTCGGCGCGACCTCGTCCGCTTCCACCTGGGCATAGCGAATGTTGCCGCGGAACTGCTCATTGAATCGATGGCTCACACCTGCCGTATAGCCTGTCGTGCTCACCAGGTCGCCATCGGCGTTGACCTCTCCACTCGCGGCCACGCTGGCAGGGTTCGTCGCGCCGTTATACCCCCAGCCGGAGTAGATGTTGTTGCCTTTTCCCGTGTAGCCGCTCAAGGCGAGAGCGGTGTCGCCGAATTTAAACTTTGCCGCCAGGGAGAACGCGGCGCCGAATTTCGATTCATCGATGCCGGTCTCGACCTCCCGCCCGGTCACGGCAGCGTTGAAGGCGTGTCCCGCCTCGGTGCGGTGCGTATAGGATGCCACCATGTCCGGGTAGTCGGCATCCTGGTAGACCGGGTCCTGGAGGCTAAAGCGGAACCCACCCGGCGTATAGTGCAGCACCACATCGGGTCGTACGACCGCCCCACTACCGGAAACGCTGCCGACCCCAGTGCCGTAGAAATCGAGGATCTCGACGTCGAATGGCGCGTTGGCAAAGAACTGGCCCGACCAGGTCTGCCCGAGGGTCAGGTCGTCGACCTGGATGTAGGCATGGCGCAAGCGCATGGCATAGCTCGTATCCGTTTCATCCGTCGCGTTATCCAGAAGTCGCCCTCTATGAAGCCCGTCACGCTATGACCCTGGACTTCTCTGTCGACCTGGAAGTTGATGCGCGACTGGCGAGCATTGGCATCGAAGTTCCGGTCTCCCTCATCCGGATTGGTAAAGATTCCCTCCGCCTTTACATAGCCTCCGATGCTGAGATTCGCCCCACCGAATTCACCCAGATCCAGGGCATGGGCCTGTGCGGCAACGGCTGAAATCGCGACCGCCATGGCCAGTCTTTTGTTGTTCAACATCTTTAAGATCTCCGTATTGTTCTAGTTCGATGACTAAGTTGTGCAACCCTTGTCCCTTGCTCTCTTGCTTGCACACCCGCCGGCTCCATTGACGGGCGCTCCCGGTTGGAATGACCGGAAAGAACTCAGCCCACCTTGACGATCAGCGCGGCGGCAGAGTCGCCGGCGGCGCAGCCGGTCACCAGGGCATATCCGCCGCCCTTGAGTGCGGTCTCCTCGATGGCTTCGATCAGCAGGCGAGCCAGCGTCGGCGCCTGGGGGTGGCCGTAGACCAGCGAGGTGCCGTAGTTGTTGAAGCTGTGGGCGTCGAGCCCCAGCGCCTTGGCCAGGTGCAGGTCGTTGGCGATGAACGGGGTGTGATTCTTGATCGTCTTGATCTGGTCGAGGGTCAGGCCCGCCTGATCCAGGGCGCGCTGCACCGAGGTGGCCGGGGCCATGGGCATGTGCGCCGGCTTGGTCCGGGCATGGCCGTAGGCCACCACCTGCACCGCCATCTGCGGGTCGCGGCTGAGCTCCACGGCTCGCTCGCGGGTGGTGACGACGATGCCAGCGTTGGCATCCGCCGGGTGCGTCTGGGCCCCATAGGTATGAATGCCATCGGGCTGTACCGCCCGCAGCCTGGCGAGCCCCTCGGCGCTGGTGGCGGTGACGCCCTCGTCGGCCTCGACGAGCTTGGTCTCCTTGCGCGAGACAGCCACCTCGACGGGAAACATGTAGCGCTTCTGGAAGGCACGCTCGTTAGCCAGCGCCTCGGCGTACTGCTCGTAACGGCGCAGGGTCAGCTCGTCGGCCTGCTCGCGGCTGAAGCCATGCTCACGCGCGACGTTCTCGGCGGTGGTCAGCATGTCCTTGCCGGTGGCCGGGTCGGCGGCGATGTTGTCCATGTTCCAGTTTTCGGCGATCACCTCGCCGCCCGGCCCGTTGGGGTTGGGCCAGATGGTGTGCGGGCCGTTGGAGGGGCGGTCGGCGAGCAGGCAGTAGGTGGTCTCGAAGCTGCCGGCATCTACCGCCAGGGCGGCATTGAACACCGCCGTGGTCGCGGTGGCACAGGCCTGGGTGATGTTCTGGCCGGGTGCCTGGCCGGCCCCCATCATGGCCGCGGCCCAGGGCGCGCCGTAGAAGATCGACTTCTGGCCCACCGACACCCCCAGGTAGAGGTAGTCGATGAGCGTGGGGTCGATGCCGCGGCTGGCGAACCAGCGCTTGCTGGTGGCCGCGCCCAGTTCGATGGCGTTGGCGTTGGCCAGGCTGCCCATCCATTTGCAGAAGGGGCTGGAGTAGTAGCCGCCGTAGGGGATGTAGGCGTTCTTGAACATGTCTGATCTCCTGATGCTCAGTCGCGTGCCAGGTGCTCGCGCAGGCCGCCCCAGCGGGGCTGGAAGAGCGCCTCCGGCATCTCGCGCAGCTCGCTGGCGATGCGCGGCACGAAGTCCATGGCCGCCAGGATGTCGCGCTCGACGTCGAGGCCCGGGGCGATCTCGGTGAGGGTGACTTCGCCGTCGATCAGCTCGAAGACGCAGCGCTCGGTGACGAACAGCACCGGCTTGCCGGTCTCCTGGGCGTAGCGGCCGCTGAAGGTGATCTGGTCGACGCGCTGAACGAACTTGCGACGCTGGCCCTCCTGGCGAATGGCGAGGCGGCCCTCCTCGATCGCCAGCTCGCCGCCGTTGGTGAAAGTGCCGCAGAACACCACCTTGCGGGCGTTCTGGCTGATGTTGATGAAGCCGCCCGGCCCCACCACCTTGTCGCCGAACTTGCTGACGTTGAGGTTGCCCTCGTGGTCGGTCTGGGCCAGGCCGAGGAAGCAGACGTCCAGCCCGCCGCCGTCGTAGAAGTCGAACTGGTAGCCGTGGTCGATGATCGCCTCGGCGTTGTAGGAGGTGGCGAAGTCGCCGCCGCTGGCCGGCACGCCGCCGTAGGTGCCGAGTTCGGTGGTCAGGGTCAACAGGTCGCTGACACCCTCCTCGGCGGCCACGCTGGAGACCCCTTCCGGCATGCCGATGCCGAGGTTGACCACCCCGCCCGGCACCAGTTCCATGGCGGCGCGCCGGGCGATCACCTTGCGCGGGTCCAGCGGCAGCGGCTTGATGCCGCCCAGCGGCACCTTGAGATCGCCGGCCAGGGCCGGGTTGTAGGTGGTGGTGATGGTCTGCATGTGATGCTCGGGCTCGGCCACCACCACGTAGTCGACCAGGTCGCCCGGCACCTTGACCCGCTGGGGATGCAGGCTGCCCTGTTGGGCCAGGTACTCGACCTGGGCGATGACGATGCCGCCGCTGTTCCTGGCCGCCTGGGCCATGGAGAGCTGCTCGAGAAACAACGCCTCGCGCTCCATGCTCAAATTGCCGCGCTCGTCAGCGGTGGTGGCGCGAATCACCGCCACGTTCACCGGGAAGGTGCGGTAGAGCAGCCACTCCTTGCCCTCGAGCTCGACCCGCTTGACCAGGTCCTCGACGGCCGCCGCGTTGGCCTTGCCACCCTCCAGGCGCGGGTCGACGAAGGTACCCAGCCCTACCTTGCTGAGCACGCCGGGCTTGTTGCCGGCGATGTGGCGCCATAAATGGGCCAGCACGCCCTGCGGCAGCAGATAGCCCTCGATCTGGTTCTCGCGAATCAGCTCGCCCATGCGCGGGGCCTGACCGGTGTGGCCGCTGATCAGGCGCTTGACCAGCCCGGCATGGCCCAGGTGGTTCATACCGCGGCTCTTGCCGTCGCCACAGCCGCAGCTGTGCGCCACGGTGAGATCGCGGGGCGCGCCGGTCTCCAGGAAGCGCCGCTCCAGCGCCGTGGCCACGGCCTCGGCGAAGCCGCTCAGGCCGGCGGTGGTCCAGATGACGGTGTCGCCATCCCGGATCAGGTCCGCCGCAGTGGTGCTGTCGATGACCTTGTTCACTCTCTCGGCCTCCTTGGGAGGGATTGTGATTGAGAATTAAACATATTGTTTTATAAACAAACTATATGAATCGAAGAAAGGCTGGCGATTGGCCGCGCAGCCATCCTGTGGTGGATCAGCCGCCGGTCAGCACCAGCACGATCTGGGGGAAGAAGACCACCAGCGCCACCACGACAATGTCGGCTACCAGGAAAGTCGACACGCCACGGAAGATGTCCATCAGCGAGGCGTACTGGCCCGCCACGCCCTTGATCACGAAGATGTTCATGCCCACCGGCGGGGTAATCATGCCGATCTCCAGCAGCTTCACCAGCAGCACGCCGAACCAGATCAGGCTCACGTCATACAGCTCGAAAACCGGCAGCAGCACCGGCAGGGTCACCAGCATGGCGCCGAAGGGCTCCATGAACAGCCCCAGGAAGAGGTAAATCAGCACCACCACCAGCATCAGTTCGAGATAGGAGAGTTCCCAGCCGGTCACCGCCCCGGTGATGTAACCGGCCAGGCCGCTCAGGCTGAGGAACAGGGTGAACATGCTGGCCCCCACGCCGATGATCAGCAGCGCCGAGGTGGTGGAAAGGGTCTCGAGCAGTGCGGCCTTCATCGCCTGGCCGTTCAGGCGCCGGAGCACCAGGCCGATGAGAATCGCCCCGGCGGCCCCCACCGCCCCCGCCTCGGTGGCGGTGAAGAAACCCGAGAAGAGACCGCCGAACACCAGCACGCCCAGCACCAGCACCGGCCAGATGTCGAGCAGTGCCTGTCGGGCGGTGATGTCGCGGGACCCCACGGCCTCCCGCGGCACGATGTCGGGTCGCCACCAGCTGACCAAAAGAATCACCAGGCTGTAGCTCAGCGCCGTCAGCAGGCCGATGGTGATGCCCCCGAGGAACACCTGCGTGATCGAGACCTGGGCGAACACGCCATAGACGATCATCAGGATGCTGGGGGAATCAGCGCGCCGATGGTACCGCCGGCGGCGATGGTGCCGCAGGCGAAGCTCGGCTTGTAGCCGCCACGCACCATCTCGGGAATGGCGATACGCCCCATGGCCGCCGAGCAGGCCACGCTCGAGCCGCTCACCGCGGCAAAGCCGGAGCTGGCCATGATGCTGGAGATCGCCACTCCGCCGGGCAGCCAGCGAAACACCACCTTGGCGGCACTGAACAGCCCGTTGGTGAGACCGGTGTGATAGCAGACGAAGCCCATCAGCAGGAACATCGGCACCGCGCTGAGCGTCCACTTGGCGATGAACTCGTAGGGCGTCGAGGAGAGCATGCCGATGGCCGTGTTCCAGCCGAACATCATCGTCATGCCGCCCAGCGAAACCACGACCAGTGCGAGCGCCACCGGCACCCGCAGCGCCAGCAGCAACATCAGAATGGCCAGGCCGTAGAAGCCGACGTCAACGGACATGGAGATCACCTTTCATCTGGCGTGCTGGAAGGATGGGCCGCGCCGCAAGCCAGGAACGGCAGCCGCACCACACAGACGACCGCCGCCAGGGCGAAGGCAGCGGGCAGAACGAAGTAGGTCGGCCAGACCGGCATGGGGAAGTTCAGCGACATTACGTAGGAGCCGATATCGTACTGCTCCATCGCCTTGCCCCAGGTGGCCACGGCCAGCACGGCATAGACCGCGGCCGAGAGCAGCGACACCAGCACGTCGGACAGGCGCACCAGCCAGGGCTTCATCAGCCCCTCCAGGGCTTCCACGGCGATCATCTGCCGGCGCCACTCGACCCAGCCCAGCGGCAGCAGGGCCAGTGTGACCAGGTAGTAGCGGGTCACCAGCTCCACGGTGGCGGGAATCGATACGGACAGCGTCGCGCGCAGCAGCACATCGAGGGTGATATGAATCACCATCAGCAGGATGCCGAGCGTTCCCAGCAATGCCAGACCGACGGCGGCCCGGTTGGTGAGGCGATAGAGCGCATCCATGACGAATCTCCGGCAAGGGCAATAACCGAAGGCCGGCATGGCGGCCTTCGGATGCGTGAGATCAGGTTCCGTAGCTGGAGAAATCCACCGCGTCCCAGACCTCGCGATTCATGGCCTCGGCGACCGCCTCGGGATCCTCGCCGACCTCCTCGACGATGGCGTTCCACTTCTCTACCAGCGACTGGAAACGCTCGATCTTGGCTGCGGCATCCTCCACGCCGTGGCGGCTCTCCGCCTGCTCCGCGGCATAGGCCAGGTCTTGCTCGAGGAACGCCTCGATGGCCTCCAACAGCTCGGGCTCGGGTTCCAGCATCTCGATGCCGCTCTCTCGGGCCACTTCACGAGCCTCGTCGGCCATCTCGTAGCCCCAGCGCTGGGTGATGGCGGCGGATGCCTCGACCGAGGCATGCACCAGTGCCTCACGCTGCTCGGCAGAGAGAGAGTCCCAGGCCTGCTGACCGACCGCATGGGAAATGGTGCTATGGAACGTGCCCAGCTCGACATCGGTGACATAATTCAGCACGTCATCCAGGCGAAAGGAGATGATATCGGCAATGGAAGCGATGGTGCCTTCTATCACGCCCTGGGAGAGCGATTCGTAAGTCTCTCCCACCGGGATGGATGCCGGCGACATGCCCACCGATTCGGCCCAGCGGGAATACTGGGGGCCACCCACGCGCATGCGCAGCCCCTTGAGGTCGTCGAGAGAGCGTACCGGCTCGGTACTCAGAATCCGGTAGAGATCCGAAGCATGAGAGCTGGTGTAGACGATGCCCAGTTTCTTGAGCTCCTGCTGACACTCGTCACAAGTGACGATGTACTCGGTCACCGCCGCCCCATGGCATGGGGGTTGGTGCCCAGGAAGGCCAGGTCGCCGACCAGGTTGATCTCGGGCAGGTCGGCCGGAAAGTAGGCCGGCAGGAAGAGACCGACCTCCACCAGGCCGCTGCGGATGGCGTTGCGCATGTTGCCGATGTTGGCCACCTCGGTCCCCAGCAGGCTGCCCGCCAAGTCGCCATCGGTCTTCTCGGCCAGGCGCTCGGCGAATTCGGTGAACATCGGATCATAGGCGGGATGCGCCGGCGGTACACCGGGTGCCATGCGCAGCTCGCGGGCCTGGGCTTGGCCGGCGAGCACCAGGCTACCGGCGGTAGCGACGACGGCAAGAGACTTGAGCAGCGTGCGACGTGTCATGGGGTTACCTCGGGGCTTATATTTGTTTGTGTATAAAACAATGGTCTTTATCATCTATCTGAGAGCCGATTATAGTCCAGTCAGCAACCCCTCTCGATACCCGACTTTGGTATAGGACCCGTCACTAGCCGCTTCGCCAGGCGCAAGGGCTCCGCCCCGGGACCGAGCCAGGAGGGACTTCTTCATCCTTGGGCGGTGTAAAGCACAAGGTACCGTCTCCGACCACTCAGCTTCATTACCGTGATCGAGCCCCCTCCACCGGTGGAGGATCGGCTCTGCATTTTCGCGAATGTCTCGCAATGACGGTACGTTTTCCGAGCACGTCACGCTGATTGACCCGCGCTGCCAGTGATGATCGTTGCAGGTAGTAATCGGGGGCGATACACTCCTGAATGTAGCGGTTGGTCTCTCGGAATCGTACCTTTCAGGAAAAGGCGGATTCTATAAAACATAACGCTTCGAAGTTTCCTTGGTAACGATATGAGCCATCCACTACCCCCTCTAAATCCGCTAAGAGCGTTTGAGGTAGCTGCTCGCTTACGCAGCCTCACTCGTGCCGCCGATGAGCTGCATGTTTCCCAAGTGGCCGTCAGCCGGCAGGTAAAGGTATTGGAAGATTATCTTGGCGTAACTCTATTTACGCGCCTGCATCGAGGAATAGAACTCACCCAGGAAGGCGCGGAACTCTACGATGGGATAAAAAACGCCTTTCGGGACATTGAAAAAGCGTCACGCAAAGTATCGCGACGCAATCAGCGAGACACGCTTTCGATACAGTCCTACACCACGTTTTCCCAGAGATGGCTGATCCCAAGACTGGCCGATTTCCACAAGAAAAATCCGCTGCTTGAGGTAAAACTGTCTTCGTCCTTGAAGCCCGTCGACTTCAGCTCACAGAACGTGGATGCCGCCATCCGCTCGGGGCACGGAGACTGGCCGGGGCTGCACGCAGAAAAGCTGGTCGACATCGAGCTGATTCCGATCGTATCAGCCTCCCTGTGGGCGACAGAGAACCTGGCAAAAGGTGATATTTCACGAGTTCGCCTATTGCACTCGATGGCACGCCCGGATGACTGGAAGAAATGGATAGAAGCAAGCGGGAGCCAGGCTGACCCAGAGATGGGAATAAAGTTCGACAACTCTGCCCTAGCCTATGAAGCGGCTTCGATGGATATTGGCTGCGCCATCGCCATTAAAGTATTTATCGAGCGCCAGCTTCAGGATGGCGGCTTCGTGGCGCTATCGGACTTCGTCTGCAAAACGGGCGAAGCCTACTACTTGACCTGGCCAAAGGACGCCCGCCCCTCGGATGCTCTGCTGAAGTTTCTGGAATGGATGAGAGGACTGATAGAGCAGCCGCTATGACAGCCAACCTGGCCGTCATTCAGAAAACTGCCGAACAAGATTCCTGTCATGGCGACGCCGCAGCCAGTTAAACAGTGCCAGGTGCAAGAACAGCAGCACGCCGCAGATGAAATAGGCCACCGTAAAGCCACCAAGCTGTGTGGCAAACCCGAGAAGCAAAGGCGCGAGGAACTGCATCGCTCGGTTGGCCATGAGGCGCATCGCCAAGGCTTGCGCTCTCTGCTCTTCGACCACCTCCTCGGCAATCACCACCATCGAAAGCGGTTGCGACAGCCCCACCCCCACCCCAACCAGAATCGAAAAGCAACACAGCAGGTAGAAGTTGCCTGCGAAACCGGTCAGCAACAAGCCTGACGCCATGAATGTCATGGTCAAAGCCATGGTGGCATAACGTCCGCGAAGGAGACGGACGGTCATGCTTGTGAATGGCCTGATGGCCATCGAGGAAAGAGCGCGTAGGCTGACAATGAGACCGATCGTGGTGCCTGAGAGTGCCAGGCTTTCCAGGTACACGGGTAGATAGCTGGAGTGCGCTCCCAACGCCAGCATCGCCGCAAGCGAAACGATCATGGAAAGTTGAACGCCATGCGTGTTTTTTATCAGTACCAACTGCCTTGCCAGTCCCACCTTCCATCCTAATTTTGTCTTATCGCCACCATGGCCTTTTCTTTTATTTGAGATAAAAATCGCCACCAACGAGACTAAAGACAGCAGAAAAGCAGCATGAATTGCGCTCGACGTTCCCCCTCGATGATCGATTATCCATCCGGCCAGCAAAGGCCCGAGCATTTGACCGACAGACAGAAAAGTCGTGTACCAGCCAAAGTATCGCTCCAGCTTGGTACCTTTCCCGAAGTAGCTAACGGCAGTTTGCGCCGAGATGATCATCATCAGTTGCGCCAGACCGATCACCAGTTGCCCCACGATCAGCCCTTGAAAACCCGGCAGTGCAGTCAGCAGCCATGCGCCCAGCACCATGCCTGCTGCGCCCAGCTTCAGGGGACGTGCACTCCCCCAGCGAGCAACAACAGAACCAAACGATAGCGCCAGGAACAGCGGAAGAACGTAGGGCGCGCTGACCAGCAGCCCCAAGGCCAACGGCGTTGCGCCAAGCTCGATGGCCGATAGCGGTACCGCCACCAGCAGCATCGTTTGTACGAGGAAGGCGATGCTCAAGCTCAGGCAAATACACGCAAACTCCATCCGCATCGCATGCTGTCCCTTTGTGCCAGGCTCCTGATGCCGTGCTGGAGCCGAGTTGAAGCGGAAAACTCAAAGGGCGGGCACCCATCGCGCCCGCCCCAGCGTTATCGACAGTTTTTCAGTTCACCGCTATCTGACGATCGGGCGCTGTCGACGAAATCCTTTGATCTTGTTACGGAAAGCGCCCAGCGCCGGCAAGGCGAACGATAGCACCGCAACCGCCAGCAGCGTGGCACTCAGGGGATTCGTCACGAATGTCATCACATCGCCATTCGACATGGAAAGGGCACGGCGAAGGTTCGTTTCCAGCATATCGCCCAGTACCAGAGCCAGGATGACGGGAGCCAAGGGAATGTTGGCCTTGCGCAGTACATACCCGATGACACCGAATGCCAGCGCCACATAGACCGGGAACATCGAGCTTTCGGATGCGTAGGCGCCGATCAGGCTGATCGAGGCAACGATGGCGGCTATCGCCGGGCGCGGAATATCGGCCACTTTCGCCCAGAACCTGGCGCCGGCCAGGCCGATGAACACCATGATCGGCACACTGATCCACAGCGAGACAAAGACCGTATAGGGGATCTGCGGGTTGGTGGTGAACAGCAAGGGTCCCGGCTGTATGCCGTGGATCATGAGCGCACCGATCATGATGGCCGTGGTGGCAGAGCCCGGAATACCCAGGGCCAGCATTGGAGCCAGCGACCCGGATACCGAGGCGTTGTTCGCCGTTTCCGAGGCCGCAATGCCCTCGTAGCTGCCTTTGCCAAACAGCTCAGGATTTTTGGAAAAACGCTTGGCAACGGCGTAAGAGACGAAGGAGCCGACGGAAGCGCCTGCACCGGGTATCACACCGACAAAGTAGCCGATGAGAGAACTCCTCAGGAACAGCGTCTTCATCTTGTAGAACGTCTTGAAAGGTACGGCCAGGATCCCGCTCATGGGCTGGTTCTTGGTCTTATGGCTAGCCCCCGCCTCGATCATGTACAGCACCTCGGAAAGGGCGAACAGACCCAGCAAGGCGGGCACCAGGGGCAAGCCCTCGAAGAAATCGGCGTGGTAGCTGAAGCGAGGCACCCCCGTCTGGGTATCCAGGCCGATCGTGGCCAGGGCCAGCCCGATACCCATGGCCAGGGCACCTTTCAGCAGCGAGCCGGAGGATAGGCTGGAGACCAGGCTCAGGCCAAGAAGAGCGAGAGCGAAGTAGGCAGTAGGCCCGAAGTTGAGCGCATACTCGGAGAGGGGCACCGCGGTAAGGAACAGGAGAATGGCGCTGGCGAAGATACCCACGCCCGATGAAATGATGGAGATATTCAGCGCAATGCCCGTCTTTCCCTGCTTGGTAAGCGGGTAGCCATCCCAGGCTGTCGCAACCGCCGCCGCCGTACCTGGGGAGTTGAGCAGGATGCCGGAGATGGCGCCACCGTACTCGGCCGCGGCGAACAGGGAAACCAGCATGACGATGGAAACGATGGGATCCATGCCGTAGGTAAAGGGGATCATCAGGGCGATGCCCAGGCTAGGCCCCAAGCCGGGAATGGCACCGATCAGGTAACCGATGAGGGCGCCCGCGACGAGGCCGAGGGGAACCATCGGATTCGCAAAGGCATCCAGGCCTATCAGGAGATTGTCAATCATGATCACACCTCAATCGAAATAGACGCCAAGTACCAGCACGAAGAGGACATAAATACCCACGGACAACAGCGGCGGTAGGCCAAGCAACAGGAGATAACGTCTTTCGCCCCCCAGCCACATCACCAGCAGTGAAAGCAGCGCAATACCGACAAGAGGCCCGGTCCACGGGAGAGACAGAACCATGGCGAGCATGACGGCGATAACCGACACGACTTGCACCGGGCGACGAACAGCAATGAAGGGCTCCACTTCCCCCTTTCTTGGCGCAACCAATGACACGCCGAGAAGCGCGATCAGCGATGCCCCGATGATCAGGGAGACGAGGAAGGGAAATCCACCGGCCCCAATACCACGCGGCGACCCCGGCAGGCCCAAGGACTCCTTGAAGTAAAAGGCATTGACCAGGAAAAGGACGATATAGACAAAAACCTCAAACCATTTTTTGCTTATCTTGACCTCCGAAACATCATCGTCCTTGGCTTCAGAGTCATGTGACAAATCACTCATTGGCGCTCTCCAGAATTCTTGTAATGTTCAACAGCTCATCCAAGCCTTTTCATCATCATGGCGCAGAAACATATCCGCAGAAACTGACTATTCTTCAGTCTCGACCGACGTAAACGTTAGGGCCAAACTAGACGAAAGGAGAATATCGACACCCCACCAGGCTGGCATCGCCCCGTTCATGGCCCTTGCCACTGACTTCGGCAAGCCATTCGAGTGCTGCCAGGAGTCGCTCGTGGCCCATCTGGCGCGCAATGAAGAGGGGCCCGCCCCGCCAGCGAGGGAAGCCGTATCCGTGCACGAGCGCAATGTCGATGTCCGCCGGTCGCTGGCAGACGCCTTCATCGAGCAACAGCAGCGCCTCGTTGATCAGGGCGAGCAGCGCCCGCTGCTGGATTTCCTCGTCAGCGAACGCCCTCGCCTCGATGCCCTGCTCCTGGCGGTAAAGATCGATGATCGCCGCGACCTCGGGGTCCGCGACGGGGCGCTTGTCTTCGCCGTAGCGGTAGTAGCCCTTGCCCGTCTTGCGCCCCAGGCGACCGGCTTCGCAGATCAGATCGGGGATTCCCACATAGCGGCGCAGCTGCCGGGTGGCCATGGTTTGCTGGCGCATCCTCCAGGCGATATCCAGCCCGGACATGTCGGCCACCTTGAACGGCCCCATGGCAAAGCCATACGCCTCCAGGGCGGCATCGATCCGTTCGGGGCTGGCGCCCTCTTCCAGCATGAACTCGCACTGACGGCGATAGGCCGCGTACAGCCGGTTGCCGACAAATCCCCAGCTGTTGGCCACCACGATCGCTTTCTTCTTCAGGCGCCGAGAGAACTGGATGGCAGTGCTGAGCGTCTGCTCGCTGGTGGTCTTGCAGCGCACCACCTCGAGCAGCGCCATACGCTGCGCAGGGCTGAAGAAGTGCAGCCCAAGGACGCGCGCCGGGTTGGCGATACACTCCGCGATCCGGTCGATATCGAGATAGGAGGTATTGGTCGCCAGCAGCGTGTCCTCGCCGACAAGACCGGCCAGGTCGGCAAACAGCGCCCGCTTGATGTCGAGATCCTCGACAATGGCTTCGATCACCAGGTCCGTGCCGACCACCGCCTGGATCTCCTGGGTAGGCCGCAGTCTCGCCAGCAGCTCATCGCGCCGCTCGGCCGTCATGCGCCCACGCTCGACATCCCCTTCCAGCTCCTGAGCGATCCGCTTCACCCCCGCCTCGAGGGCCGCGGCACTCCGCTCCAGCAGATCGACCGTATAGCCGACCTGCAGCACGCAGAGGGCGATCCCGCTGCCCATCGTGCCGGCACCGATCACCGAGACTCGCTCCAGTGAGCGAGGCGCCACGGCCCGGGTCGGCGTGAAGGGCGGCTCGCGCTCGGCAAAGAAGAGGTAGCGCAGCGCGCGTGCCGGTTCGCTGCCACGCAGGGCGAGGAAGTGCGCCCGTTCCTTGGCCACCGCTTCGGCAAAGCTCGACTTGGCGGCACTCATTACCACCTCGGCCGCCACGGCTGCCGCCGGCAAGCCGCGTGAACGTGCCAGCAGCCTTTGCGCCTGAGCCTGCAGCGACGCTTCCTCGACGGGGGCGACGTCACGCTCGGCCAGGGGCCGTTTTCCGCCCCGGTAGCGATTCGCGTAGGCCAGGATTTCGGCCTGCAGCGCCGCGCCCTCTTCCGACGCCGTCAGCAGCTCGTCCACCAGTCCGATCCGGTTGGCCTCGGCGGCCGCGATGGGCTTGCCGCTGACGATCATCTCCAACGCCTTGGGCAGTCCCACGGCGCGTGGCAGGCGCTGGGTCCCGCCGGCACCGGGGATGACGCCGACGCTGACCTCGGGCAGCCCCAGCATGGCGGTGGGCGTCGCCAACCGCACGTCGCAGGCCAGCGCCAGCTCCAGCCCACCGCCCAGGGTGTGGCCCTTGACCACGGCGATCAGCGGCAGCGGAAAGCCAGCCAGCGCGGCCGTCACTTGCGGCAGCGTCGGTTCGGTCGGCTCGTTTTCCAGCTCGTGCAGATCGGCGCCGGCCACCAGGTGCTGGCCCGCCCCGTCAGCACGACAGCGGTGGTGCGCTGCACGTCGATCCGGCCCAGCGCGGCCAGGATGCCCCGACGTACCGCGTCGGTGCTGCTGTTGACCGGAGGATTGTCGAGGGTGATGACCGCCACTGCCCCCTCCTGGCGCAGGTGGACCTGGCCGCCGGTACGCGCTTCAGCCATGGGAGCCGCCCTCCCCGCCGCCCTCATCGAGGACGAGCACCGCGTCCGCCGCCACCACGCCCTCTCCTTCCGGCAGGACGAACAGCGGGTTGATCTCCGAGGTCACCAGGCGCTCGCCCAGCGCCGCCATCAGGGCGGAGAAATGGACGATCGCCTGCGCCAGCGCTTCGGTATCGCGCCGCGGTGCACCGCGATAACCGTCGAGCAGGGGCCAGGTGGTCAGCTGCTGCATCATCTCCCTGGCCTGCTCCAGCGTGAGACCGCCCTGGGCCGGTAGCAGCCGGATGGCGGTGTCCTTGAATAGCTCGGCGGTGACGCCACCGGCACCCAGCAGGATGGCCGTGCCCAGGGCATCGCGATTGGCCCCAGGATCAGCTCGTGGCCGCCCGACACCATCGCCTCCACCAGGTAGGCGTCGGGACGGCGCCCCACGTGGGATTTCACCTGGTGCGTCATCTGCTCCAGGCGATCGCCGATCGTGTCCGCATTCAGGTGCAGCGCCACGCCGCCGATGTCGCTCTTGTGCAGCAGGTTGGCGTCCAGCACCTTCAGCACGACCGGCGCTCCCACTTCACTGGCGGCGCGCTCGGCCTCCTCGCGCGTGTGCACGACACGGCTCGGCGGTACGGCAATGCCCGCCTCGGCAAACAGCTGCTTGGCGGCGGCCTCGTCGATCGCGCCCTGGGGCAGGCCGCTCACGTCGGGCAGTTGGACGCTCGGCTGGCTGGCCCCAGCCTTCAGCGGCTGACTGGTGATGTGCAGGGCTTCGAGCACTGCACTGCAACTTTCCGGCGAGCTGAAGCCGGGAATCGCCGCCCGGTTCAGGCGCTGTAGCGTATTCGGCGCATAGGGGCTGACGTAAGCCAGCACCGGCTTGTCGCTGGAATCGAGGCTATCGCTGATCGCCCGACCACGAGGTCCGGCATGGCCAGGCCCGAGGAACCGATGATCACGATCAAGGCGTCGTAGCTGTCGCTTTCGAGCAGGATGCGAATCGCTTGCCGCAGCAGATCGGGCTGCAGCCCCGCCAGGGTCACGTCGATGGGGTTGCGGTCTAGTGCCGTTGGCGTATCGCCCTGCAGGGCGCGCAGTTTCTCCGCGGTGGCCTGATCCGGCGGAGGTGTCTCGAAGCCATTGATGCCCAGGCTGTCGGCGATGAGGGTACCGGCACCGCCGGTGGAGGTCAGCACGGCGACGCGGCGCCCCGCCAGTTGGCGGCCGGCCACCAGGACGGCGGGCACGTCGAGGAATTCATCGAAGGTGTTGACGCGAATGACACCGAGCTCACGGAAGAAGGCATCGTAGACGCGGTCTTCTCCCGCCAGTGCTCCGGTGTGCGAGCTGGCGGCGCTGGCCCCCGCCTCGGAGCGCCCGATCTTGAACACCACCAGCGGCTTGCCTGCTTCGCGGGCCCGCATCGCCACCTCACGGAAGCGCGCAGGGTGGCGAATGCTCTCCAGATAGAGCGCAATCACCTTGGTGCTGGGATCGTCGATCAGGTACTCGACGAAATCGCTCACCTCCAGATCCACCTCGTTGCTGGTGGAGATGAGCGAGGAGAGACCGATGCCGCGGCCCGCCGCACGCGAGAGCAGCGCCCCCAGGATGCCGCCGCTCTGCGAGACCACCGCCACGCTGCCGGCAGGCAGCTCGCTGACCTCCAATGCCCCGCTGGCGGAAAGGGGAATGCCGGCCGTCAGGTTGACCAGGCCGATGGTGTTCGGCCCCAGGATACGCATGGAACCGGCGGCCTCCTTCAGCTGCGCCTGAAGATCCTGGCCCTCTTCCCCCGCCTCCGCATAGCCGCTGGCGAGCACCACCGCGGCCTTGCAGCCCAGTTGAGCCAGTCCGCGAACCGCATCGATGCTGCGCCTGGCATTGAGCAGCACCAGGCCGACATCCGGGGCCTCAGGCAGCGCCTCCACGCTCGGGTAGCAGGTGAGGCCCTGGATCTCGTCGGCCTTGGGATTGACCGGATAGATCGCCCCCCCGAAGCCATGCTTGATCAGGTAGGAAACGGGCAGGCCCGAGGTTTTCTTCGGATCGGCAGAGGCACCGATCACCGCAATACTTCTTGGATTGAGGAGGGCATCGATCTGGTTCACTGCTGGTATTTGGTTCACTGCTGGGCCTCCTTCATGCGATCGAGAAAGGCCTGCACCGAGCGGCGATGCTCCTCGGAGGTGTAACAGATGCCCTGGGCCTTGCTGCCCTCGGCAAACACCTGGTGCTCGGACATCTCGTAGCTCTTGTTGATGACCGACTTGGTCAGCGCAATCGCCGTACGCGAGCCACTGCTCATCTCGTCCGCCATGGCCCGGGCCGAGCCCAACAGCTCGTCGGCGCTGCAAAGCCGATCCGCAATGCCCAGCTGCAGGGCCTCTTCGGCATTCACACGACGACCGCTGAAGATCAGCGCCTTGGCACGCGCCAGGCCGACACGACGGGGCAGGAAGTACATGCCGCCGCCATCCGGCACCAGCCCACGGGCGATGTAGGCCCAGGTGAAGTGGGCATGCTCGGATGCCACGACGAAGTCACAAGAGAGGGCCAGGTCCGCGCCCAGCCCCGCCGCCGAGCCGTTCACGGCCGCCACGGTGGGAATCGGCAGGTTCAGCAGCAGGCTGGCGGCGTAGTGCACGCCCTGCTGTCGCTCCCAGCCGTTGAATCCCACCGTGGCAGGGTCGGCTTCCATCCGCGTTTTCATGCCTGCGATGTCGCCGCCGGCACAAAAACCCTTGCCACTCCCTGTGATGACCAAGGCGCGAATGGCGCGATCGGTGCGGATCGCAAGCAGATGCTCCACCAGCTCGGCCCGCATGGCATCGCTCATGGCGTTGCGCTTGTCGGGACGGTTCAGCGTCAGCAGGGCAATTCCGTCATCCAGCGTAAAGTTGACCAGCTCGTTCTGGCTCATGACACACCCCTCTTGAATGACAGCCGTCATGTAAAAAGTTATTTAAAGAATGAAGCCCAACGGCTTTCCCGATAAAACCCAGGCCATTGCCTGCCCGCACTTCAATCAAAGGAAAGAAAAGGCTCCGCCCATGACCAAGGGGAACCCCTAAAGAGCCACAGGAGAAGAACGGGGCATAAAACAGGACACGCAACTCTGAGGAAATCAGTGTGGCAGAAGCATCAACCTTGCCGCACCGACGGTATAAACTTTCTATTCGCCAGACTTTTCCAATTCACCCTTGGCGACTTCACTTATCCTTCTTGCAAACTCCGTATACTCTTCCGGGCCCATCCATGAATCGGTGACCCCGGCATTACGTGCATACTCCTGGTAATGTTCGGAGCGCATGGCCTCATGGAATGCATCGGCGATCTGCTGCTGCGTCTCCATCGGGATGCCGGCGGGACCGAAAACGCCGCGAACCTGAACCCAACCGGTATCGATGTCGACTCCTTGCTCTGCGAAGGTGGGAACGTCCGGCAGTCCTTCCAGTCTTTCATCTGCAATGACACCGACGCCTTGAATGCGGTCAGCATCGAAAAAGCTCTTTAACGCACTGAGGTTGGAGATCCCCACGTCCACGTGACCACCCATGACAGCGGCGATGATGTCGGGCGTGCCGTTATAGGCGATCCACTCGAATTCGACATCGGCCTCGTTCTCGAGCATGGAAATGGCGATATTCTGCGTGGAACCTTCCGGGCCGAATCCTCCTACGCTGACTTTCTCGCTTCCATTTCCGGCTTTCTCGAGCAGCTCGCCAACGCTCTCGATACCCGTCTCGCTTCTGGAGAAGACGATATGCACGTCTTCCTGCGCCGAGGCGATCCAGGCAAAGTCATCCAGTTCGAAAACACCGTTGAGATTGGTCAGCATCCCGGTGAAGTGGGAAAGCGTATTGATGCCCAGTGTCAGGCCGTCGGGCTTCGCACTGCGAATACGGGACATCTGAGTGGCACCCGCGCCGCCCGGCGAATTGATAACGACGATCTGCTGCCCAATCTGGGGTTCCATCGTTTCAGCTAGCGTTCGGATGAATACGTCCGCCGAACCGCCCGCCTGGGTATGCATGACGAGATTCACTGGACCTGACGGCCAGTCACCCTCGTCTGCGACCGCAAGGCTTCCGGCAGAAGTTACGGTCAACAACGAAACGGCGGCAACGTTAAAAAACGTTTTCGAAACCGTGCTCTTGAAGTTATTGTTCATTTTCTTCACCTCACTTGTTATCAATTACAAGAACCAAGCATCAACACTGACCAATGCTGGCATGACCTAAAAAACGCTTCCACCGACGATAAATTGGTGCTTGGCCAACCTTTGGTTCAGTGAATGCTAGATCGACAACCCAAGCCCGCCAGGCAGCTCATTTCCCCACATGATGTTGCCCTTGATCTTCTCGAGTTCGGGCCGTGGAAGGATGCCTGTCGTCAACTCATCGTATTTCTCGATCAGCTCATCATCCGACATGGGATCTTCCGGGTCTCCCTTGCGAGATTCCTGGAAATGGGAGACCTCCTTCCCATCGGCGGTCGTCACAATGATGTTGGCCATCCGCTTCGCGGGGTATGCTTTGGCAATGTCCTGCCTCTCCGACACCGTCACCTTTTTCATCAGGTCACGCATTCGCGCATCGTTCAGCATCGCGCTTTCGAACGCCTGCAGCCTGACTTTTCCTGATAGCAAAAAGGCAGCAACGCAATACTGCAGGCTGAACCTGGCTTCCTGGGCCGTGTTCGGGACGGGCCGATTGCACATCGAGTAGGTAGCGCCATATCCCTCGATGTGGATTCTCTGGATCTGGTCAAGGGGTATGTTCTCTCTTTCCCTGAGCACCTTCAGTCCATCGAGCGCCGGGAAGATATGCCCACAGCAGCCGTGATTCTTGATCGTCATGCGCGTGATGGGCGTCCAGTTGCCGATGCCATCCAGCGCGGCTTTCCAATCTCCGCTGGAGTCGCTGGTTGCCGCGGCGAAGCCGTTAGGCGCATGCAGGCTGTCGAGCGATGCCGTCACGCCTTGGGCGGCGGCCATTCCGGCCAGGATTCCCGCATCCGCCGCATGACCGGCGTGCAGCGGCTTGGCCATGCCTTCGCCTTGCAGGTTTTGTTGATGTCCGCCGGCGAAGCTGCTCGAGAGGGCAATGGCGTGGCCAATTTGCGGCTGGCTGGCGCCGAGGAGCATCGCCGTAGAGACTGCCGCGCCGATAGTGCCCACTGTGGCCGAGGTATGCCAGTAGGTGTAGTGGCTTGGCTGAATGGCCAGCGCGATACGGCAGCCGACTTCGTAGCCGCCGATAATGGCACGGTGCAGCCGCTCGCGAGATGCGCCGATATCCTGTGCGACTGCAAGCGCGGCGGAGATGGTGGAGCTGCCGGGGTGGTAGCCGCCGTCCTTGAAGATATCGTCGAACTCGACCGTATGGCTGGCAGTGGCGTTCAACAGGGCAGCATGGCGTGGCGCGCCCTGCAGCCCATCGACATAGCACACTGCCTTGCCGCCGCCCCGCGTGCTGGCAAACGCCTTGGAGAGCAGCGTGGCAGGTGCGTGGCGAGTGCCCGGTAGCGTGGTGGCAAACCAATCCAACAGCGCGCGGCGCGTTGCCCAATCCACCTCTGGAGGCAAAGGTCGGCGCTGCCACTCGTCCGCCACCCGTGCCAGGCATTCGATAGGATGGTTCATTGCGGTCACCTAACGAATCTCATCCAATGCACCGCCAATGACCCCAGCGGCTTTCAGGGCGTGAAGGTCATCCACTGAATAACCCAGGCTGGCGAGCAGTTCCGCCGTCTGGGCGCCGACCTTTTGCGGTGGAGACGTGATACGCCGCTCACCCGCAGACATCGTAAACGCCGAGATCGGCACGACCAGCGCACGCTCATCGTTCTCCTCGATGGGCTGGCTGTGCAACATGCCCCTCGCGCCGACGTGAGGGTCGGCCAGGGTTTCCTCCAGACGCCTGATCCTCGCCGCCGGAATGCGCCGCTCCTGCAGGAACGTCTCCCAGTAGTCCGCCGTCATGGTACCGATGATTTCAGCAATGACCTTGGCTTCTTCCTCATGGCTATCGAGGCGCTGGTTGTTGTTCTCCTTGATCATGTCCTCCCGCCCCAACGCCGTCCACAGACGCTTCTGCTGCGTCAGGTTGGACGCAGCAATCATCAACGGCTCATCGGAGGCGTGGTAACAACCGATCGTGGCGAAAGGAAACGTATTGCCCTTTGGCTCCGGCTTTTTTCCGTTCCACAGCAGTGCGGTCAAATAGGGACTTGTCAGCATCAGGGCCGTGTCCAGCATCGACACATCGATGAACTGCCCTTTCCCACCATTCCGCTCGCGCTGAAAAAGCGCCGAGGCAATGGAAAATGCCGCTGTCGTACCGGTGGCATAGTCGACGACTGGTGCACCGCTCTTGAGCGGTCCCGTCTGACGGTCTCCCGTCATTGCCATCATGCCCGAGAAGGCTTGAATGACATTATCGTAGGCCGTGAGCTCCCGGCGCGGCCCCGTGGAGCCAAAGGCAGAGATGGAACAGTAGATCAACGCCGGATTGATGGCGGCCAGATCTTCATATCCCAACCCAAGCTTTTCCAGGGCGCCCGGGCGGTAGTTCTCGACGAACACATCGGCCGTTGCCAACAGCCTCTTCATGATTCGTTGCCCTTCGGGCTTCTTGAAGTCGATGGCAACGGCCTTCTTGTTGCTGGCCTGGGACATGAATGCCGTACCCATGCCGATATCGTTCAGCTCCCTGTCAGACCCTTGCAGGCGCGCCTGGTCAGGGTCCGATGGCGACTCCACCTTGATGACATCCGCCCCCAGCACAGCGAGTTGATACGTCGCGAATGGGCCGGCCAGCACGTGGGTGGCATCAATGACACGAATGCCTTCAAAGGGGGGAGACATAGCACCTCTTCACATTGCAAAGTTATTCTCTGCCACAAGATTTGCGGGGCTAATAGCAACGTATACGAACGAGGGCTAGACGTGCACTGAAGAAAAATCAGGCCAAGGCTAACAAAATGTTGGCAGCGCTCCTCCCGGTTGAGCTGACCTCACAGAGGTTTTCGAGACATCAGGTCGTACAGATCTCAAAAAAGCGATAAATCAGATGGCCTAGCCAGTTTCCATGCTCCTCATAGAACCGATCCTCCTGCAACCCTGCTGCTCTCGCAGGTTTCTCTGTGTAATCAATCATTTGAAAGCCGACCACAAGGGTCCGACCACTAGCATCTGGACATAGGGGAACAATAAGCTGCATCATCAACTCTCTTATTCCTAAAACTACTCTACGAGTGATAAATTCGGCACCACCCAGGAACCATCAAGAAGTCTTAAAACTCACTTACCGGAAACTATATTAACCACCACCCACAAGACTAGAGTGTAAAAATGAAAAGGCCTTTTCATGGATAAAAAGCATGTTGACTGGGAATCTCTGGCTCTATTCATAACTGTCGCGCGTGAGCAGGGCTTGTCCGCAGCAGCCCGTCGGGTCGGCACGAGCGCTCCTACCCTCAGTCGCCGCATGCTCTCCTTGGAACGAAGCCTGGGTCGCCAATTGTTTGTACGAGGCAGGCTGGGCTATTCCCTGACGGATGACGGCCAAACCCTGCTGCGAGGGCTTGAGGAGGTAGAGGCTCGTATTGAAAGACTGACCCAGCCACGCGCGAAGATTAAGCCAACCGTGAAGATATCCGCCGGCAGCTGGACGGCTCTTTTTTTGATGGAACGGTTGCACTTGATCACGGGCCAGCCGCCTGACATCAAGCCCTGTTTCATTACCAGCGAGAAAGTACTCAGTATACGGCACCGGGAGGCGGTGATCGGTTTTCGGAACCAGCGACCCACGGAGAAGACTCTGGTAGCGCGGAAGCTCAAACCTGTCGAGTTTGCTCCCTACATGGCGGCCGAAGCTCCGGAACGCTGGATCAAAGTGCTTGTGGACACACCATCGGCGCGCTGGGTGGACCGTGAAATCAGTGAAGAAGACATCGTTTGTGAAACCAGCCAGCCTCGCGCCGCTCTTGACCTTGCCCTCACAGGCGTTGGTATTGCGCTGTTGCCTACCTTTATCGGGGATGCGCAGGATCGTTTACGCCGCGTTCACCCTCCGATCGACGAGTTGAGGCACGAGCAATGGCTGGTCATCCATCAGGATGACCGCAACCTACCGGAGGTTCGGAAGACGATTGATCGGATCTACAAATTCATGCGGAATAAAATTGACTGAAATGCGGCATCAGATCCAGACGTCGTTCTCGGCGGTCCGCTCGCCCCCGACCTGCCCCGTATTCAGAATCCCGCGCGGCTCGATCAGCATCACCTCCGCTTCCTGCTCGGCGAAAGGCTTGTGCTCGACGCCCTTCGGGACCACGAACATCTCACCGGCGGCCAGATTGACCGCCCCATCGCGGAAATCGATGCGCAGGTTGCCCTTCATCACCAAGAATACCTCATCCGTCTCGGGATGATCGTGCCAGATGAAATCGCCCTCGAGCTTGACCACCTTGAACTGGTAGTCGTTCATCTCGGCAATTACCCTGGGTGACCACTGCTCGTTGAGCAGGCCAAGCTTCTGTCGGATATCGATCGCCTTGTAGTCCATCTTCCCCTCCTCTCGTCGGATGCCATTCGCGTCGCCGAATTGGCTCGCCCCGCTATCGGCCGCGATATAGCTACGCTAGCCCAACGAGGCGAAACACAACAGAGACAGTTATGCGCCATTCCGTACATGACAGTTGAGGCATTGCCCATCATCACCCCGGTATCAAGACCAGCTTCCCGAGATAATGCTCGCCGAGGGCGCGGTGAGCATCGGCAGCCCGCTCCACTCTTTCTCTCAAAAGCTGGAAAACCCACCCTGCTTCAAAGACTTGGTTGAGCCACTCGGCATCCCTTTGGGCGACTCCCCCTGCATCTGCAGAGGTTTTTTTCGACTTCCCCTTCCCTAGCATGACCCTCGTCCCCCTCCACCCAAGAAAGGACGACCCATGCATAGCGCCTACAAGAACAACGTCATCGCCCTTGCTGCACTGGCCGCACTCTATTCGACCGTTGCCCTGGCATCCCCCTCGCAAGCGCCCGACAGCGAGTGGACAACGAAAACGCTGGTCAACTCCCGGGCCAACATGTTCCATCCCGCCCTCAACCACCTGACGTTCCAGTCCTTGGACAAGATGTTCTCCACGCGAGCCGTGGAGGCCCCGCCCGCCCCATGGGGCCTGGAAGAAAGGCCGATGGAGATCGACGGGACCTTCACGCTGGAGGGCGAGCAAGTTTCCCTCGAGGCGTTTCTGGAAGGGACGAGAACCAATGGCCTGCTCGTTCTCAAGGATGGAAAGATCGCCTACGAGCGCTATCGCAATGGTCTCGACGAGGCGACCCCGCACGCCGTCTTCTCAGTCTCCAAGTCGATCCTCGCTACCCTGATCGGCTTTGCCGTCGAGGATGGCAGCATCGCCAGCCTCGACGACAAGGTGGCCGACTATGTGCCGGCCCTGGCTGGCAGCGGCTACGAGGATGTCAGCATTGTCGACGTGTTGCGCATGCGCTCCGGGGTGGCCTGGGAAGAGATATATGAATTCGGGGGCAGCACCCAGCTCACCGAGGTGCACGACAACGCCCTGGTCGCTTACCGCTACCGCTGGTGCGACTACGCGGCCTCATCCTCCGAGCGCCAATACGAGCCCGGCGAAAGGTTCAACTACTCCACCCTCGATACCAGCGTGCTCGGCTGTGTGCTGGAGGGTGCCGTCAATACGACGGTGGCCAACTACATGACGGAGAAGCTCTGGCAGCCCGCCGGCATGGAGTTCGACGCCTACTGGATCATGGACGGCCCGGAGCCCGTCGGGAACGAGTTCTACGGCGCCGGCTTCAACGCCACGCTGCGAGACCTCGGGCGCTTCGGCCTCATGATGCTCGACATGGGCGAAGCCAACGGCGTCCAGGTGCTATCCAGAGATTGGGTGGAAAGCGCCACCGTTTCCGATCCCGGCTACGAGCGCATCTCGGAAGACGCCCCCATCGGTTATCAGTACCAGTGGTGGACCTTCCCTGACCGTGACGCCTACTCGGCCATCGGCATCTACAACCAGTTCGTCTACATCGACCCGCAGAGCCAAACGGTCATCGTCAAACTCAGCCACACGCCCGATGCCGAAGGCTGGGAAGACGACACCCTGGCCTTCCTCGAGAAGATTTCACACCTCACCCCTTAGTTGCAGCGAAGCACCACGCATTCGGGAGGCCTTCTACCCTGGGAGGCTTTTCGCCCCCCTGTGGGCTCAAGCCTCCTCAGTACTCCACAAGCTATCGACCTGTCACGACCCGATAATTTCAACAACAAGGTAGAAAGACATGAACAAGACATCGGCCTGGCTGGCTACCGGCGTTTTTTGCGCCGCCTCCTTCTCTGCGCATGCCTGGGAAATCAACGACGATTTCTCCCTCTATCTCGATATCAAGGCCCTCAGCGACTATCGTGCCGGCGGGGTCTCGATGACGAGCAACGACTCCGCCCTGTGGCTCGATGCCACCCTGGTCCACAGCAAGAGCGGAGGTCATGCCGGCATCTTCACCTCCAATATCGATTTCGGCACGGATGCCAACCGGGAATTTGCCTATTACCTCGGCATTACCCGCCCCATCACGGAGAACTTGCTGGGCTCCTTCACTCGGATCGAGTTCGAATACCCTCGGGACAACCAGTTCAACTTCGGCGAGTGGATCGCGACACTCAGCGCTTACGGCGTCACCCTTGGCGTCAAGTACAGCGACGACATGAAGCCCGATGCCAAGCGCACCATCGCCTGGCTGGAGTATGAACACAGCCTCCCTCACGAGACGACGCTGGGCTTCCGCTACGGCCTGACGGATCAAAGCCGCGATATTTATGTCGACGATGACGGCTCCAGGCGCAGCACTTATTACGATTGGGAAATCGGTATCGGCAAGCGCCAGTGGGGACTGGACTGGCGCCTGGCCTACATCGACACCGACCTTTCCAGATCCGAGTGCGCCTCCGCCTTCGGCGCCAGTAACGTCTGCTCGGCGACGCTGGTGGGATCCATCTCCAAGCTTTTCTAACCGTAGGGGAAGGTTAGGCTGGGGGAAGGCAGCGCTTGGCTCACTCGCCGCCGGGATGACGAAGCGCCGAGATCAGCTCCACCTTGTTGCTGACCCCCAGTCGAACATAGGCATTGCGAAGGTAGGTCCTGGCCGTGGCGGGAGTGACGCCCAGCGTACGGGCCACCTCCTTGTAGGAGCTGCCCTGGGAGTAGAGCCTCGCGGCACTGAGCTCCCGCGGAGCGAGCAGGGAAGCGCGTCGGCGGGAGCACATCGTCAGGGAGACCAGCTCACCGCAGGGCTGCACCACGATTCCCCTCCGGCTTCCGGCGACAAGGTGCAGGGCGCATGCCCCAGCATGTCGGAAAGATTGTCCGGCAGGCGGGAGCCCTGCCAGCCGGCATACTCCTCGTTGAGGGCCGCTCCCACTTCCCTGCCGATGTAGAGCAGCTCCCCCTTCCTGCTCGAGAGCGCATAGTCGTCCCAGTCGTTCGACATGCCATCGGAACGAACCGCCATCAAATAGGCTTTCCAACAGCGAGCCAGGTGCCGGACGAACTCCTCCATCAGCAGAGCATCGACATCGTCGAAGCCGAATCGGGACTTGCCTCGGTTGATCGACACGAAAAACAGCATCCCGCTGGGAGGGAAATCCAGCGTCACGGCCATGCTATGGTAGATGTCATGCCGTTCGCAGAACGCTCCCACCGCCGTTTTCGCCTCCTCCGGGCAGTCGCCCTGACACTCCCTGACGGCCTGGCCCAACCGAGAGATCGAAGCGTTCGCGAATCGGTCGAGGGTGGAGATGTCGTTCCACTCCTCGGCGAACGAAGGGCTCAGACCCAGGCTGCCATGCATCAGGTTCTTCGCTGGCGCGTCCTGTGCGGACACATACACCTGCCCCCACCACGCCGTATCGAAGCTCACGACATTAGCGAAGCCTTGAACGGCTTCGTGTAGCCAGCTTCTCGATGCCGGGCATCTGGGTATCTCGGCCAGGCCAAGCACTTCGTGGCTGAAGCGCTGCAGCACCCTCGCATCGACCGCGGAACCACATGCCTTGCTGTTGTTATTGTTCATATGGGTATCGCTCATGCCGTTACTCTGCAGATTCAATCGAGCCGCAACACGCCCTGCGGCGGTGGCTCGCGATAAAGCGCCTCGACGATGGCGGCCCGGTTCTCCAGCACGGTCCGCTGGTTGATCGAGCCCTTGTCGGTGATCTCGTGGGCATCCAGGCGCGGCGGCTCGTCGAGCAGCACCAGGCGCCGCACCCGGGTGGAGCTGCCGGTGCTGTGGGCGTCCAGGTCCCGCAGCATCTGCAGGAAGCGCTCGTGCACCGGCTCGCTGGCCAGCACCGTGGCGGCATCGATTTCGCTGCCCAGCCCCGCCAGCTCACGGCACTTCTCCAGGTCCGGGAACACCATGACCGCCACATAGGGCCGGTCGAGCCCGGCGATCACCACGTCCTTCACATAAGGGGCACCGGCTTCGATGATGCGCGCCCGCAGCGGCCCGACGCTGACCCAGGTGCCGGTATCCAGCTTGAAGTCCTCGGAGATGCGCCCGTCGAAGCGCATGCCGCGCTGGGGTCGTCCGGGTCGATGAACTTGACCGCATCGCCCAGGCAGTAGAAGCCTTCCTCGTCGAAGCTCCTGGCGGTGACCTCGGGCTGGCGCCAGTAGCCCGGCATCACGCTGGGCCCTTTCACCCGGCACTCCAGCTTGCCGCCGTTGGGCACCAGCTTGATCGTCACCCCGCGCGCCGGCAGGCCCACCACGCCGGAACGGGACTCCTCCAGCGAGGCGAACATCGCCGAGGGGGCGGTCTCGGTGGCGCCCAGGCCGGTCAGCATGCCCACCTTGCAGCCCAGGGTCTGGATGGCCAGGCGGTCGAGTTCGTCCCAGATGTGCTGGGAGAGCCCCGCCGCGGCGAAGAACATCAGGTTGAGCCGGGAGAAGAAGGTCTCGCGCAGGGCATCCTCGCGCTTCAGGTAGTCCACCAGAATCTCGAAACCCTTGGGCACGTTGAAGTAGACCGTGGGGGCGATCTCGCGCAGGTTGGCGATGGTCTTCTCGAACTCGCCCGGCACCGGGCGGCCGTCGTCGATATAGAGGCTGCCGCCGTTGTAGAGCACGATGCCGACGTTGTGGTTGCCGCCGAAGGTGTGGTTCCACGGCAGCCAGTCGACCAGCACCGGTGGCTCGTCGCGCATGAAGGGCATCAGCGAGGCCAGCATCTCCTGGTTGGCGCAGAGCATGCGGTGAGTATTGACGACGCCCTTGGGCATGCCGGTGGAGCCTGAGGTGAACAGGAACTTGACGATGGTGTCGGGGCCGACGGCCGCACGGGCCTCCTCCACCGCCGCAGTCACGGGAGTATCCAGCAGTTCGTCGAAGGTGCCCAAGGGGAAGCCTTCGGCCTCTACCGCCACACAGTCGCAGTCGGCCGGCTGCACCGCCGCCAGGGCGGGAGCGAAGTCCTTCGCCTTGTCGACCATCAGCAGGCCCGGCGTCAGCAGCTCGACGATATGGCGAAGCTTGCCGTAGTCGCGGCTGACCAGCGAATAGGCCGGCGAGACGGGGGCGAAGGGAATACCCACATACATCGCCGCCAGCGACAGCAGCAGGTGCTCGATGGAATTACCGCTGAGGATGGCCAAGGGCCGCTCGACGCTCAGGCCGTGGTTCAGCAGTCCTTGCGCCAGGCGGCGTACCCGCGCCAGGGTCTCGGCATAGCTCAGGCGCTGCCACTCGCCGGCACCGTCGCGCCGCGCCACGAAGGTACGCTCCGGCGTCTCGTCGGCCCAGCGCTCCAGGCACTCGAGCAGCGTATCGGGGTAGTCGCCGAGGGGTTCCTCGACAGTGAGAAGTCGGGTTCCATCATCGCGCAGGATCAGCTTGGCAGTGGCAGTGCCCAGACGGACATCGCGAAAGGAGGAAGACATGGGCGCTCCTGCTGTTTGTGATCGTTGTCAGGATCGAAAGGGGCATCTCGCTACCCTCGGCATGGGAGCCTTGGTAACATGGAGTCCAGTATTTTTTTAAACTGTTGGCATGTCAAACATTTTGCCACCATAACATTATTCTTGGGGAACCGAAGAAAGGCGGAATAAGCATTCAGCATCAAAAAGATACGCTCATAACGCCGTGTCGCCGTGACGATTCTCACGGCCGAGACACGACTAAAGTTGGAGACCGTGACAGGCCTCGCCGTCCGGTATCCGATAGGCTGTTTGCTGCTTGCCGCCTCGTGGCTCACCCAACCTCAGGGCCGACCAACCTATGAGCAACGACGACCAGAACGGTATCGACTACTCCATGCTGCAGTCCCGCCTCGGCTACAAGCTACGCCGGGCGCAACTCGTCTACTTCGACGTGTTCTTCGAGGCTTGCGCCCAGGAGGGCATCACGCCCGGTCTGTTCAGCATCCTCGCCATCATCTATCACAACCCCGGGCTGACGCAGTCGGCGGTCTCCACCGCCCTGGACGTGGACCGTTCCGCCATGGTGGCGGCCATCGACAAGCTGGAGAGCATGGAGGTGGTGGAACGGCGCAAGTCGAAGAACGATCGGCGCTCCTATGCCCTCTACCTCACCGACAAGGGCAAGGAATTCACCGAGCGGCTCAACCGCAAGGTCTCCGCGGGCGAAGACAGCTTCGACAGCTTCATGAAGGAAGGCGAGCGCGAGTGGCTGCTCGACCTTCTCGACCGTATCATCGCTGCCCGCAAGGGAGGCTGATGCCCACTGCAAGCGCCCGGAGAGACACAAGGCTCTGTCTGAAAACTCGGCGAGCGAAGGCCAGGGCTAGGCCCGTTCCCTACGGGCCAACGCACTTCCCACATCCATGTGGGTCGCAAGGCAAAAATCGGCGTGAAGACGGACTGGGCTCGCACACGAGTTTACGTGCTGTAAATGAGTACTTTGAGCCGATTTTTAACGCCGTATGGCCGAGCGCAGCCAGTTTTCGGGCGAGCCTAGATGGGATAGTGCCGGGGCCCCAGCTGAATCGTGATCCAGCGCAGCTCGGTGAACTCCTCGATACCCGCCTTGCCGCCGAAGCGCCCGTAGCCGCTGGCCTTGATGCCGCCGAAGGGCATCTGCGGCTCGTCGTGCACCGTCGGCGCATTGATATGGCAGATGCCCGACTGGATGCGCCCGGCAACCTTGATCGCCCGCGCCGTGTCGCGGCTGAACACCGCCGCCGAGAGACCGTACTCGCTGTCGTTGGCGATACGGATGGCCTCCTCCTCGCCCTCGACGCGGATCACCGCCACCACCGGCCCGAACGACTCCTCGCTGTAGAGGCGCATTGCCGGGGTCACGCCATCCACCACCGTGGCCGGCATGATCACCCCATCGGCCCGGCCACCTGCGGCCAGGCGCGCACCATGGCTCTCGGCATCGTCGAGCAGCGCGTTGAGCTTCTGCCCCGACTCGGCGTTGATCAGGGTGCCCAGGGCATTGCCCTCGCCGCGCGGGTCGCCGGCCTTGAGCGCCGCGGCACGCGCGGCCAGCTTGTCGACGAAGGCGTCGGCCACCGAGGCATCGACGATCAGCCGCTCGGTGGACATGCAGATCTGCCCCTGGTTGAAGAAGGCGCCGAAGATCGCTGCGTCCACCGCGGCATCCAGGTCGGCATCGTCCAGCACCAGCAGCGGCGCCTTGCCGCCCAGCTCCAACAGCACCGGCTTGAGATAATGCGCCGCCTTCTCGGCGATGATCCGCCCCACCCCGGTGGAGCCGGTGAAGTTGATGCGCGCCACCTCGGAATGCCCGATCAGCGCCTCTACCACCTGCGGAGCGTCGGCCGGCGCATTGGTGATCACATTGACCACGCCGTCACCGAGCCCCGCCTCCACCAGCACCTCACCGATCAGGTGGTGGGTCGCCGGGCACTGCTCCGAGGCCTTGAGGATCACCGTATTGCCGCACGCCAGCGGCGTGGCCACGGCGCGGGTGCCGAGGATGATCGGTGCGTTCCACGGCGCGATACCCACCACCACGCCACAGGGCACGCGAATGCCCATGGCCAGGTTGTCGGGCACGTTGGAGGGGATCACGTCGCCCTGGATCTGAGTGGTCAGCGACGCCGCCTCGCGCAGCATGCCGGCGGCCACCATCACGTTGAAGCCCGCCCAGGCCGGTGTGGCGCCGGTCTCGTCCACCATGCGCTCGATGAACTCGGCCTGGCGCGCTTCCATCAGATCCGCCGCCTTGAGCAGCTTGCCGCGCCGCTCGCCAGGGCCCGTTTGCGACCAGGTCGCGAAGGCGCGGCCCGCGGCATCCGCTGCCGCCTTGGCATCCTCCACCGAGGCCGCCGCCGCCGTGGTGGTGGCCTGGCCCGTAAAGGGATTGGCGCGTTCGAAGGTGCGCCCCTGGGACGCAGCCTTGGCCCGGCCGTCGATCAGCAGTTCGAGGGTCGTCATGGGTCACTCCGTTGCATTGTTATGGCATTGCCCGCTTCTCATTTTCCTCGAAGCTAACGGCTGCATAAGGCAATATCAGCGGGATTACTTGGACTTTTCACGTATCGGGCTTGGACTTTGGTCGTGTGTCAGACCGTCGCCACAGCGTGACGCCAGGAGCGTTACAGACCGGGATAGCATGTAAATGCTCACCCAGCAGCCAGTGCATCAACAACTGTATCAAGCGCTATGCTCCCCAGACGACGCTCAGCGTCCAATCTTTCATGGAAGGCTATATGGCCAGAGTTAATCCCCTGAGTCATTTCAATGAATCCGGAGATGGCTGCGGATGAAAAGCCTTGGCCTGCTATCGATCGCGCCCAGTCTGATTCCGGTATTGAGACAGGCTGTACCTCCTTCCCGAGTTTCAAAGACAAGTGCTCCGCGATATCATTCGGGGAATACCTGGCGGGACCTTCCAGGTCAATAGCTCTCACACCTTCCCAGTCTTCACAGAGAGTTTCTGCCGCTATGCGACCAATATCTTCTGTTGCGACCATCGGAAATTTTTTATCCAAAGGGGAAAGAAAGCTGGGTAAACGACGCTGATGTATGGCCATTTTAACGAGCGCCCCCCAGTTTTCCATAAAGTACGCTGCGCGAAGAAATGTCACAGGCAATCCTGCATCGCTCAAGCCCCCCTCAAGCATGCGATTCATGGCAATCCAGCCAGTTCCCCCGGGCTGCTCAGCACCGATTGACGAGAGGGCAACCAGCTTGGGCAACTTCGCCACCTTTGCCGCCCCCACAATGGTGTAAGCCATCGATTCAGCCTGTGAAAACAGATTCTCTGACGAATACTGCGGGGGGCTGACGATGTACGCACCGGCCGCGCCAGAAAAGGCCTCGCATAAGGCAGCGTGGTCTAAGAAATCAGCCACAGCGACTTCAGCTCCGAGAGCCGTCCACACATCCCCCTTCGACTTATCTCGCACGACAACCCGCACACGTTTTCCGGCATCTAGCAGTGTTCTTGCCGCAGCAGATCCCGTGCGGCCTGTAGCGCCTGTTACAACAAACAACTCGGCAGTGCTCATCATTCCCCTCCTAGTCAACCTTGATGGATTCGTTGTGAGGAATACTATACAATCCGCCATCATACGAAAAATGCATACAGGTTATACCGGGCATGCAAAAAACGGATATGGGCGAGGTCGACCTCAATCTCCTCAAGCTGTTTGACGCCTTGCTGAAAGAAGGCAGCGTCACAGGCGCGGGGGCTCGGTTAGGGCTTAGCCAGCCTGCCGCAAGCCGAAGTCTAGGACGCTTGCGCCGATTGTTGAACGACCGAATTCTGGTGCGAACACCCAATGGATGGGAGTTAACTCCACGAGCGCTCGCATTGTCGGCATCGGTGACCAAGTTGCTTGATGATGCACGCGCAATCGTCGCACCTTCGGAATTTCACCCTGGCACGGCATCCGGTCGATTTACTGTTGCCACAGCGGATCATTTAGCCCTCTTATTGATGCCTGAGCTAGTCGCCAAGCTTTCCTCGTTGGCACCCGGGATTGATCTGGTCATGCCGGCCCCAGCGGGCGACAACGTCGACTTGATTGCTCAGGGTAGCGCTGATCTGGCGGTTGGCTCTTTCGAGGGGCTGCCTGCAAGGTTTTACAGCAGACGACTCTATGATGAAGATTTTGTCTGTGTGGTGCGCCAAGGCCATCCGATACTCGACGAACAACTGACGCTCGATAATTTTGTCTTGTTATCGCATCTTTCGGTGATCATCACCGGCCAGGGCAGGAGTGCCGTGGATGAAGCGTTGGCGCAACACGGGCTCACTCGAAGAATCGCAGTACGGACCCCTCACTTCTTGGTTGCTCCCATGATTGTGGCCGAAAGTGATTTAATCCTATCCATTCCACGAAAATTGGCCCATCGAATTTCCAGATTAGCTCCTATTGAAATACTTGAAGCGCCTATAAAAATACAGCCATTCGCGCCATCTATTATCTGGCATGAAAGGAAGCATTATGACCCTGCTCATATATGGCTTCGCAACCAGATCATAGAAATCGTCCGTGGATGGTGAACAACATTCTATTCACACCCATTATTCGCCGATAACTCAGGCGCTTAACCCGCCTTATTTAGAGTCAAGGCCTCCTGCCTCGGCTCTGTGCGTGTCGGGCCGAGCCGAGCGGCCAGCTCATTGGCCGGCTCTTCTCGTCGTGTCAGGTTGCCGGCCCTCTCGGGGCGGCCTCTTCACGGCTTTCGCGATCCAGCCGCATTCACCGATGAGCAGCCAACACGGCCGCGAGGCCTTCCTGCAGGTCTTTGACGAAAGATTCGGGCACCTCCAGCGACGGAAAATGCCCTCCGCGTTCAGCCGTCCTCCACCGGACGATCTGCCGGTAACGCTGCTCTGCCCAGGGGCGCGGGCACTTCTCGATGTCGCGAGGGTATATCGTGATGGCAGAGGGAACATCGACCCGCAGTTCGGGGTCGAGCGTGTTAACCCCGCCGTGGCTTTCGTAGTAGATGCGGGCTGCCGAGGCGCCGGTCCGCGTCAGCCAGTACAGGGTGACGTCATCGAGAATTCTGTCTCGGGAAATCGTCTCGAACGGGCTGTCTTCGGTATCCGTCCACTCGGCGAACTTGTCGAGGATCCAGGCCATAAGCCCGACGGGCGAGTCGACGAGCGAGTAGCCGATGGTCTGCGGCCGAGTCGCCTGCTGCTTCGCGTACGCCGCGCGATAGAGCCAGAAGTCGCGAGTATCCTCAGCCCATTTTCGCTCTTCCACCGTCAGCCCATCCATGGTCAATCCAGGCGGTGCCTGAGCCAACGTCGAGTGGATGCCGAGAACCTGAGCCGGGAACCTGCCGCCGAGGACCGTGGTGATGACCCCACCCCAGTCGCCGCCGTGGGCGACGAACTTGTCGTAGCCGAGCTTTTCCATCAGCTCCACCCAGGCGGCCGCGATCTTTCCGGCGCCCCAACCGGTAGTGGTCGGCTTGTCGCTGTAGCCAAAGCCCGGCAGCGACGGGACCACGACGTGAAATGCCGGCGCGCCCGGCTCCTTCGGATCTGCTAGCTCGTCGACGATATCGATGAACTCGGCAATGCTGCCCGGCCAGCCGTGCGTCAGGATCAGGGGTGTGGCATCGGCGCGCGCAGATCGGCGGTGCAGGAAGTGAATGCCGAGACCCTCGATTACCGTGCGGAATTGGCCGATACGGTCAAGGCGCGCCTCGAACGAACGCCAGTCATACTCGGTGCGCCAGTAGTTCACGAGATCGACGAGATCGGCGAGAGGCACGCCCTGATCCCAGCGGCGTGGGTCAGGCGCGGCGTGCTGGAGCGTCTCGGCCTCCGGTAGCCGCGCCGCGGCCAGTCGCGCGCGCAGGTCGTCGAGGTCGGCATCGGTTGCACGGGCTTCGTATGCTTGAACATCCCTGTTTAGGCGATTCATGAGTTTGTCCCTTCAGCCTCGATGTTGGCGCCGACGGTGACGGAGCCGAAGGCATGACATGGCCTTGCGAAATCCACGCCTGGCCCCGTCAAAGAGTTTGGCAAAGAACTTAGCACGCAACCGGGCATTACGCCGCTCGATGTCACGCATTTTTGGGTCTGGGTTATGGAAGGCCATCAGTCGTTTCGCCTGCTGTCGCTCTGCAAGCGTAGCAAAATCGGGATACCCGCACCCGTCGTGGCGCCACACATTCCCGATTCGCTTCGTTTCTTCATAACAGGGACTCTATAAAATCTCATCAGATTTCTTTTAGGTATCCATCTACGACATCCCAAGTACAGATGAATAATTTTTCACGATCTTCGGAACTCCCCCGACCACTCCGCCATGACGTAGCGGATCAGCAGCTCTTTTTATCTCGCGCAGCGTCTCTTCACTACACCCTGCAATCTCACGAAATTTTTCCCACTGTCTAGGCTTTTTGGCTGTTGACAAGCCATGTGTGGCTGCACAGTGATGTCGCAACGACTCAATAGCACGATAGCAATAAAACCCAGTGTCGTCAGCATGCTTCATGGCGGAAACGAGATCCCCCAAGCAACGGTGCAAAAACACACCGTTAGGTCCTACGGTCTTGTCATGGAGATTAAACAAGCTTTCTTGCAGATCTATCTCTCGTCCTCTTTCTTCTAAGCAAGGTATTTCAATACCAAACACATAGTCAATACCTCGCCCCTTATTTAAAACTCGAATTATTTCGAATTCGTATGCATACCCCTTAAAATAGCTAATCATCGCAAGTCGGTTTTGAACTATTGTCTTGACAACATTACGCAGATCAAACACATTCCAATCATGACAGCTATCTATCCACACCACAACTTGATTAAGGACAATGCTTACATTTGCCACCCCACTAACACCTGAGCCAATGTGCGAGAACCCAAGTGAAAACTCCATCGACAGCTGCGCACGCTCCGGCAGTACAACGCCGCTAAAAAGATATTCTTCCATTTACATTTACTCTGCCTAAAAAAGCTATTCATCAACTCTCAGGACGAGCCGCCATAACTTCTACCTTTCAGCCTATACATCAGTCCAGCCTAGTGCCAGAAGGCCAGATCAACGAAAAGCCAAAAGACGAGAGCCAGCGCAATGGCTGGCTCGCGGTGCTGACAACCGCTCTATGGCCTCGCTGGGACAGGCCTAGCTCTCCATCGCCGCGAACGCTACGGCGATAGTGGGCGGTGCCGTGGGGCGGGCGTACATCGTCTTGAGGTACTCCCTCAGCCGCGGGGCGGCATCGAGCAAGTTCTCTTCGTTGGCCCAGTCCAGCGTATAGGCGGCATTGAAGTCGGCGACGCTGAGCCGGTCGCCGACGAGATACTCGCGCTCCTGCATATGGCGCTCAAGCACCGTCAGCATTTCCCTGCACTCCTCCCTGGCCTGATCGACGTCCTGGGGCAGGCGCTTCTCTTCCGGGTAGATGAAGGTATGGCGAGCAATGCGCCACAGCGGTGGCTCGATCTCGGTCATCAGGAAGAAAATCCAGCGGTACATCTGGGCGCGTTCTTCCACAGCGCTGGGGATGAAACCCGCCTGTGGATATTTCTCGGCCAGGTAGAGCTGTATCGCGGCCGATTCGGTGATGACCTGGTTGCCGTCGACCAGCACCGGCACCTTGGCGGCGGGGTTGAGCCCGAGAAAGTCTGGCTGGAGGTGCTCTCCTTGCATGAGATCCACCGGGACCTGTTCATACTCCAGGCCCAGCTCGTTGAGCAACCAGATGACGCGCAGCACGCGGGTCGGCGGCGTTCCGTAGAGTTTCATCATGTTCCGGCTCCATCGATTGGCAGGCATCTGCCGTTTCGCCTGTTTCCGGAACTCATCGAACGGGGTCGCGCGCTATCGACACTCCATAACGAGAAGAGCCAGCGCAAGGCGCTGGCTCTTCTCGTCGTATCTGATTACCGGGCCGACTCGGCCAGGCACTACCCGTTAGAGGTAGTAGTTGTTGCGCAGACGGGGCGCATGCTGACGGTAGGCAGCCTCGCTCATCCGCTCGAGCAAACGGTACGCGGCAGAGCCGATGCGCTTGATCAGGGGAGCGCTGGTTTGGGTGGCGACTGCGGTATGGGAAAGCGTCTGGGTGGTCATGGCTGGGTATCTCGGTTACTTCATGAGGATGCTAACAGAGTACCCGAAATTTAGACTTTGGTCTAATTCATTCGCCTTTAGTCGCATGACCTGCGTCATGCCAATAGCCAAAAAACGAGAGCCGGCACGTGCGCCGGCTCTCGGTGTCTTGCGGCCCTCTTCGGCCAGATTCTCTGCGGTGATGGAGAATCAGAAATCGAAGAACACCGTCTCGCCTTCGCCCTGCAGCTTGATGTCGAGGCGATAGCGCACCTTGCCGTCGGCCTCTTCGCGCTTGGCGATGAGGGTCTGACGGCGGGTCGGCGATTCGATGCGCGAGAGCACCGGGCAGGCGGCGTTGGCCTCGGCTTCGTCCTCGAAGTAGAGGCGGGTCTGCAGCTGGATGTTGATGCCGCGGGCGAAGATCGCCAGGTTGATGTGCGGCGCCATGAGCTGGCCGCTGGGGTGGGCCACCGGGCCGGGCTTGACGGTCTTCAGCGACCATTCGCTGCCGTGGTCGAAGGTGGTGGCGGTGCGCCCGAAGCTGTTGAACGGCTTTTTGAGGTCGAACTCTGGCTGGTAGACGCCGTTGGCGTCGGCCTGCCAGGCCTCGAGGAAGGCGTCGCGCACCAGATCGCCGTTGCCATCGATCACGGTGCCGACGACTTCGATCAGCTCGCCCTCGGCACCGGGCTTGGCCATCTCGTTCCAGATCTCTTCGTCGCGGGTCGGGTTGCCCGCGGCGGCCAGGGCCAGGCCGATGTGCACGTAGGGCCCGGCGGTCTGGGAGGCGGTCTCGCGCAGCATCAGTTCGCTGGTGGGAACGCTGTTTGGCTGTTTCATGTGATTTCCCCTCACTGATTCTCGAACCCGCTTACTGATTTTCGAAATAGGTCTGCAGCTCGCCGCGTACCACCAGGTCGAAGCGGTAGGCGAGGCAGTCCATGGGCTTGCTGCGGGCCATGTCGAGGCGCCCGATCATGGTCTCGACCGCGGCCGGGTCCTTGATGGTGTGGACGATGGGGCACAGCGGAATCAGCGGATCGCCCTCGAAGTACATCTGGGTGATCAGGCGGGTGGAGATCGAGGGGCCCATCACCGAGACGTGGATGTGCGAGGGGCGCCAGCTGTTGGGGTCGTTGGGCCAGGGGTACGGGCCGGGCTTGATGGTGCGGAAGCGATACCAGCCCTGCTCGTCGGTGAGGGTACGGCCCACGCCGCCGAAGCCGGGGTCGAGCGGGGCGAGGTAGCGGTCGTTCCTGTGGCGGTAGCGCCCGCCGGCGTTGGCCTGCCACATCTCGACCAGGGTGTGCGGCACCGGCTTGCCGAACTGGTCGATCACGCGGCCGAACATGATGATGCGCTCGCCCACCGGCAGGCCGGCCGCACCCGCCAGCGCGGGGTCTTCGCGGAAGTTGAGCAGCAGGTCGTTGTCGTGGGGGCCCATGCGCAGGTGGCGGAAGTCGGGGCCGGTGAGTTCGGAAGCGGTGGCTTGCTGCATGCTGGCCAGGGCCTGCTGCGGCGAGCGGGGCACGCTGGTCTTGTAGCCGGGGGCGTAGGCCGGGGGGTGCCAGTTACGGTCGCGCTCCACGAAGCGCTTGTTGTGATCTTGCATGGCGTGTCGTCTCTTGGGGAGAGTGGTCTTGTCTCGCCCAGTGTGACCTCTCGCCAAAGGCCCGCCAATTGACGACTCGGGCCCCCCTCATAACCATTGGGTTATGCTGCACCGCAATTATAGCGGCTGCTTTCAGCTACTCCCGGCGCCACGCTCCGCGCTCACTTCGCGCAGCACTTCGCAGAAGGCCTCCAGCGCCAGCGAGGGCTGCATGCTGGCGTTGTAGCACAACCCCACGGAGCCGCCGCGGGGCTCCAGCTCGATGCCGAGGCGACACAGCCGCCCCGCCGCCAGGTCTTCGGCCACGGCCTCTTCGGGCACGACCCAGATGGCGTCGCTCTCCAAGGTGTAGTGGCGGCTGATGGGCAGCGAGAGCGTCTCCAGACGCTGGCTCAGCAGTGTCAGCGAGTGGCGCACGCAGAAGCTGTCGACCTGCTGGCGCAGGGTGGTCTGCAGGGGCGGCAGCACCCAGGGGAATTCGCCCAGCCGGGCGGCTTCGAGCGGCACGATGCCGGCCAGTGGGTGGCCGCGGCGCACGCACAGCAGCAGCGGCTCATAGTAGAGGTGCTCGAAGGCTAGGTCGCGGATCTCGCGGGCCTCGGTCATGCGCCCCACCACGAGGTCCAGTTCGCCGCGGCGCAGGCGCGAGAGCAGGAAGGCGCTGGCGCCGGCCACCACATTGACGCCCACCGCGTTCTGCCCGCCGGGTGCGGCGTGCCAACGGCGGATGGCCTCTGGCAGCAGCCGGCTCTCCACCGTGGAGAGCGCCCCCACGCGCAGGTCGTGAGCGCCCAGGTGCACGTCGCCGACCGCTGCCACGCCCTCTTCCAGCGCGCGCATGGCCGGCCCGGCATGACGCAGCAGGGTCAGGCCCGCCTGGGTCAGCGCCACGCCCTGGGGCGTGCGTTCGAACAGCGAAGCACCGAGGCTCTCCTCGAGTTCACGAATGGTCTTGGAGATACCCGGCTGGGTGATCGCCAGCCGCTCGGCGGCCCGGGCGAAGCTGCGCTGGCGGGCCACCTCGAGGAAGGCCTGCAGATGGCGCAGCTTGATACGGGCGTTGAGCATGGGGTTGTCCTACTGGCGTGAGGCGAGCAGCCGCGGGGTGACGGCCATGGCGACCAGGCTGATCAGCAGGGTCGGCAGGAAGGCCAGCGCCACGGTTCCCGAGAGATCGTTGAGCCAGCCGCCAACCACGGTGATGCCGAATACCAGAAGGTACCCGAAGAACAGCATGCCGGCCATCAGCCGCGGCAGCGCCTCGAGGCGAACCAGCCAGGCCGGCAGCGCCAGCACGAAGATGAACAGCGCACTGGTGAAGAAGCCGAACACGCCCGCCGCCCATACCACGTGGCCGCCCGGCAGCCACAGCATCAGCGGCAGGGCCAGCAGCGCCAGGGCGGTGATGCCGATCAGCGGCCGGGGCCACCCCATCAGCCGGTCGGCGTAGAAGATCAGCAGCGCCGAGGAGAGCATCTGGGCGCCGTTGAGCGCCGTGAGGCTGGACGCCAGCAGGTCGAGGCGCGCACTCACCTCGAGCAGCGGCGGCAGGAAGACGTTGCCGGTGAAGTAGAGCGCCGCCGCCGCGCCGAGCAGGGCCACCAGGCGCCACGTGCGGCCGTCGCGAACGTTGGGCAGGGTCAGGCTGGCGGCGCGGGAGCCGTTCGCCATGGCCGGAAGCTGCCGGCAGCCGACGATCAGCGCCAGCATCAGCAGCGGTACGGGCGCCACCCACAGGGTGAAGGCCCACTGCCAGTGGGCGCCGAGCCAGGCCGCGGCCAGGGGGCCGGTGGCGCCCGCCGCCAGCAGCTCGCCCACCAGCAGGCCGTTGGTGTACACCGCCGAGGCGCGGCCGATGCGACCGGGCGCCCACAGCTTGGCGAGTACCGGCATCGCCGTCTGCATGAAGGCGATGCCCACCCCCATCAGTACGGTCGCCAGCATGAAGGCAATAAAGCCCTCGGGCAGGCTACGCAGCGCACTGCCCAGCGCCATGACGGCGAGCCCCAGCAGCATGCTGGGCAGCGTACCGACCCGCGCCAGTAGCCAGCCGGCCAGCAGGGCGCCGAAGGCCAGGGTGACCAGCGGCAGGCTGGTGGCGATCGCCACCTCGCTGCTGGTAAAGCCCAGCACCGCCTTGAGCTGGGGAATCAACGGCGGCACCACCAGCACCGTAAGGCGCAGGTAGAGCCCCAGGCACCACAGCAGGCCGTAGGCCAGCAGGGCCTGACGCAACTCGTTCGGCAGCGGTGTGGTGGTGTCCTGAGTCATGCCCTGCTCTCCTGGTCGCGAATGCCCTGCCCATAAAGCCGAAACCGGCCAAAGGCCGGTTCGGATCATGCCATGGGGCACAGCTTATTAGCACTCTAATAAAAATCCTAGAAAAGCTAACTCAAAGGGCTATTGACAAATAGCCTGATAACCCTTCGTTACGATAAGCTTTTGCTAAAGCGCTATAACAGCAAGCAACATTACTTCACGGGGCACACCATCATCACTGGTGACCCCGTGCCTGTCACAAGGAGCGTGAAGATGGGCGCCACGACGCTCGCGACGATTAGCCGCCGCTTGGCAAGATACCTAGCGATTGCAGTCGTAGGAACCTTGCATCCCGATATCGGTACGCCTAGAATTGGCCTCAATACACCCGCCAAGCCTATGTGGACTCCGGTCCTCACGCTCAAATTGCGCGGGTTTTTTATTGCGCTTATGCAAGGCTCCAGTCACCTCGTTCCGGAGGTGGCACGATGATCCGCTTCGCCAAGCCCGCTCTGACGGCAAGAGAGCAGCTCGACCTGCTGATCGAGCGTGGCTTGCTCATCAATGACCGTGAACGCGCTCTTCGGCTGCTTGAAGTCACGACTTCATTCAGGCTCAGCCCTTATATGCGGCCCTTCCAGTATCCCGATGACCCGGAGCACCGGTTCAAACCGAACGCTCGGTTATCGGACATCATGCAGGTCTACCGTTTCGACAGCGACCTTCGTCAGCTAGTGATGGTCGCCATCGAAAAGGTCGAGATCGCCGTACGGACGGGCATCAGCAACCATATGGCCTGCACATACGGTACGCATTGGTACTTGACGCCCGCGTGCTTCAAGGCCCACTTCGATCATGCACGGTTGCTCACTGAGCTGAACGACAAGCTCGCCAAGGAAACCCGTCAGTATCACAAAGAGATAGAACGCATCGAGAGGGCGAAGGTACCCGAGGAAATCAAACGGGCACGACAAGAGAGCCGCAAGCGCGACAATTACCCACGCTATTACGCGCTCACCTACGACCAGCCTGCGCACTTGCCTTCTTGGGCAATGGTGGAAGAGCTGAGCCTCGGCACACTATCCCATCTATTCGATGGGCTTGACGAGTATCGTGATCGAAAGGCCATCGCACGGCGTTTCGCCCTCCCACACCATGTGCTCGCAAGCTGGCTGCATACCCTGACCTTCATCCGGAATGTCTGTGCGCATCATTTCCGGCTATGGAACCGCGAGCTCTCCATTCCGCCCAGTTGGCCGAAACACCTCGCCTTTCCGGCTCCTCAGGCGGGAAGGGGCGTCCCTCGCCGCCTCTTCACCGTCCTGATGATGCTGACGCACCTCACCACCCAGATCAGCCCGGACACCCGCTGGCCCGGTCGCCTCCAGGCCCTGCTGGCGGAATACCCCGACATTCCCCGCAAGCCCATGGGCTTCCCGGACGACTGGCAGGAAAGGTTGGAAGCCCTCAAGGCAGCAAAGACCCCCTGAACTGATAATCGAACTCCCAGCCAGTGAGACAGATAGCCTTGAGAAACGGACAAGAGGCCGTGTACGACTTCCTGCCTCTGCCCCAAGTCAGCCCAGCTCCTCGCCCCAGCCCAGCTCCTTGGCCAACGCAAACGCATGGTTCGCCGCCGGTACCCCGGCGTAGATCGCCACGTGCATCAGTACCTGGCGCAGCTCCGCTTCGGAGAGGCCGATGCGCTTGGCGGTCTTGAGGTGTAGCGTGAGCTCCTCGCGGCCCAGGGCGGCGAGGATGCCGGTGGTGATCAGGCTGCGCTCGCGGCGGGTGAGGTCGTCGTTGCTCCACAGCTCGCCCCAGGCCAGCCGGGTGATCATCTGCTGGAAGGGGGCGTCGAGGCTGTTGGCGTTCCGGCTGGCGCGGGCGACGTGCTCCTCGCCGAGCACCTGCTTGCGGGTCTCGAGCCCTTCGGCATAGCTCACGCCGCGCTCGCCGACGTCCTCACGCTCGCCGGCCATCCACAGCAGCAGCCGCTTGGCCATGGCGGCGGGCGCCTCCACCGAGGGCACGTGGGCAATGCCTTCGAGAATCTCCAGCGGCGCGCCGCCACACTCGGCGGCCAGGGCCTGCAGGGTCTCCGGCGGGGTGGCCACGTCGGCGCTACCGCCGAGCAGGTGCACGCCGATGCCCGGATGCTCGGCGAGCGGCCCTTTCAGCTTGCCGCGGAAGTCGGTGCGGCCGAGCATCTCGCACAGGCGGGCGTAGGATTCGTCGTCGCCGCGGCCCATCTGGATGCACCAGCCGGCCTGGAGTGCCGGTTCGGCCTCGAAGCAGGCCGGCGCGAACCAGCGCGGCACGATCTCCTCGGCCAAGGCCGCCAGACCTTCCTGACGAATGCGCCCGGCTCGGGTGGTCCACAGCTCCTGGTTGCCGATCACCGCGCCGGTGTTGGTCAGGGTGACGGAGTAGAGCCGCTCGGTGTGCTCACTGATCAGCTGCTGACCGACCACGCCGCCGATGGAGGTGCCAACGAAGTGGAAGCGAGAGGCACCGGCATGCTCGGCCAGCGCCAGCGCCTCGCGAGCCAGCGTCGCCGGGGTGATCTCGCCGCCCTCGGCCGGCCAGGCCTGGCTGGCCCCGTGGCCGGGCAGGTCCCAGGTCAGCACGCGGTAGCGTGGCAGCAGCGCCGGCAGCAGCTCGTCCCACACCGCCTGGCTCATGCCCAGCGGATGCGCCAGCACCACCAGCGGCAGCGCCTCGGGGCCGAGCAGGCGATAGGCGACGCTGCGGCCGTCGATCTCGATAAATGCCATGAACACTCTCCCATCCTCAGGCGTCGAATCATGGCTCGGCGCCTGATTGGAAAATAGCGGTAAGACGGAAGACCGGTGCTTCGCACCTGGAAGAGGGAAGAAACCCTGACACTGACCTCTTCTCTCTTCCTTCTTCCCTCTTAGCTCTTATGCCTAAGCCCTTTCGATCAGGGTAGCGATCCCCTGCCCCACGCCGACGCACATGGTGCACAGCGCGTAGCGCTTGCCGGTGCGCTGCAGCTCGTGGGCGGCGGTGAGCAGCAGGCGGGCGCCGGACATGCCCAGCGGGTGGCCCAGGGCAATGGCGCCGCCGTTGGGGTTGACCCGCGGGTCGTCGTCGGCGAGCCCCAGGTCCCGCGTGCAGGCGAGTGCCTGGGCGGCGAAGGCCTCGTTGAACTCGAAGATGTCGATCTCGTCCATGGTCACGCCGGTGCGCTCGAGCAGCTTGCGTACCGCCGGTACTGGGCCGTAGCCCATGATGCGCGGCTCGACGCCGGCCGTGGCCATGCCGATGATGCGGGCCATGGGCTTGAGCCCATGTTGCTCCACCGCCGCCCGGCTTGCCACCAGCATGGCGGCGGCGCCGTCGTTGACGCCGGAGGCGTTGCCGGCGGTGACGCTGCCACCCTCGCGGAACGGCGTCGGCAGCCCGGCCAGCTTCTCCAGGGTGGTCTCGCGCGGGTGCTCGTCGGTATCGAACACCAGCGGCTCCTGCTTGCGCCGGGGGATCTCGATGGGCGTGATCTCGATGGCGAAGCGGCCCGCCTTCTGCGCGGCGGCGGCCTTTTGCTGGGAGCGCAGGGCGAAGGCGTCCTGGTCCTCACGGGAGATATTGAACTGCTCGGCCACGTTCTCGGCGGTCTCCGGCATGGAGTCGATGCCGTAGGCCTTCTTCATCAGCGGATTGACGAAGCGCCAGCCGATGGTGGTGTCCTCGATCTTCTGGCCGCGGGAGAAGGCGCTGTCGGCCTTGCCCAGCACGTAGGGCGCGCGGGACATGGACTCCACGCCGCCGGCCAGTGCCAGTTCCATCTCGCCGGCCTTGATGGCGCGGAAGGCGGTGCCCACCGCGTCCATGCCGGAGCCGCACAGGCGGTTCATGGTGGTGCCGGGCACCGAGGTGGGCAGGCCTGCCAGCAGGGCGGACATGCGCGCCACGTTGCGGTTGTCCTCGCCGGCCTGGTTGGCGCAGCCCATGAAGACCTCTTCGATGGCGGCCGGGTCGAGGTCCGGAGCCTCGGCCAGCACCGCCTTGAAGATGGTGGCGGCGAAGTCGTCGGGGCGTACGCTGGCCAGGGTGCCGCCGAAGCGGCCGATGGCGGTGCGCCGCGGATGGCAAAGGAATACGTCGGTCATACCTTATCTCCTCTCATTCGCCGTCGCGGCGTCACGCACCGGCATGGGCACGCGCGGTCCTGTCTTTGAGTTCGCGCAGGACCTCGAGCTCGCGGGCCGAGGGCTCCGGGGTGCTTTCCAGCGTGTCGGCGAAGCGGATCTCCCAGCCGGTGGCTTCGATCACGTCCTCGCGGGTCACGCCCGGGTGCAGCGAGACCACCACCAGCTCCTTGGTCTCGGGTCGGGCTTCATCACGCACAGGTCGGTGATGACCCGGGTCGGCCCCTTGCCGATGTTGGGCACGCCGTCGCGGCCCTTGCCGTCGCGGCCGAAGCCCAGAGTGGTGACGAAGTCGACCCGGTCGACGAAGGCGCGCTTGGAGTGCTTCAGGGTGATGAACACCTCACCCGCGTTCGTCGCGATTTCAGGCGCACCGCCGCCGCCCGGCAGGCGCACCTTGGGCTCGCGATAATCGCCGATCAGAGTGGTGTTGAGGTTGCAGTAGCGGTCGATCTGGGCGGTGCCGAGAAAGCCCACGTCGATCTTGCCGCCCTGCAGCCAGTAGCGAAACATCTCCGGCACGGAAACGGTGGTGAGCGCGGTCTCGGCCAGCTCGCCGTCGCCGATGGAGAGCGGCAGCACGTCGGGCTTGGTCTGCAGGGTGCCGGATTCGTAGATCAGCACCACGTCCGGTGCGTGGGTCAGGCGCGCCAGGTTGGCCGCCTCGCTGGGCAGGCCGATGCCGACGAAGCAGGTCATGCCGTTCTCCAGCGCGCGGGCCGCGGTGACGGTCATCATCTCCGCCGAGGTGTAGTCCAGGCATTTATCGACGGTACTCATCAGGCGTTCCCCCCTGCGTTCATCACGTTCTCTTCGATCCACCGGGTGAAGGTGTCGCGGTCGCGGGCGATGCCGTCCCACTCCTTGTAGAAGGCGTTGTTGCGCGGGTAGTAGCCGTGGGCATAGGAGGGCAGCGAGCCCTTCTCGGCCACGGCGATGGCGCTGATGGCCCAGCCCGGGATGATGCAGGCGTTGGGGTGATAGTCGGCCTCGGCGCGCAAGTCGTCGACGATCTCCTCCACCGTGACGATGCTCTGCTTGGCCGCCAGCACCGCCTCCTTCTGCACGCCGACGATGCCTTCGACCAGCACGTTGCCGGCGCGGTCGGCCTTCTGCGCATGCACGATGGAAACGTCGGGGCGCACCGCCGGCACCGCAGCCAGGCGCTCGCCGGTGAAGGGGCACTCGATGAACTTGATCTGGTCGTTGACGCTGGGCAGCTCGCTGCCCACGTAGCCGCGCAGCACGGCCAGCGGCAGCCCGGCGGCGCCGGCCTCGAAGGCGCAGGCCATGGCGGCGTGGCTGTGCTCGAGGATCTCGACCTTGTGCGGCCAGCCCTTCTCGACCGCGTCGCGCAGGCGGTGCAGCGAGCCCACGCCGGGGTTGCCGCCCCAGGAGAAGATCACCTTCCTGGCGCAGCCGGCGCCGATCATCTGGTCGTAGACCAGGTCCGGCGTCATGCGGATCAGGGTCAGGTCACGCTTCTTCTGGCGGATCATTTCGTGACCGGCGGCGAAAGGAATCAGGTGGGTGAAGCCCTCCATGGCCACGGTGGCACCGTCTTCGACGTAGCGGGCCACCGCGTCACGGAGGCTCAGGAATTCGGCCATGGTGTTCTCCTGGGCGCTCTCGTTAAAAGTTCGAATAGCGAACTTTGTTTTGTGATGCGAACAAGTTAACGCCAAGCTCCCTTGATCGTCAAATGCGCTGCCCATGAAAAAACGAGGGGAGGCCAGGCCTCCCCTCGTTGGGTTCAACGAAACCGGTGGGTTTTCAGGACATTATTCTCGCTGCAGCCAGGCAGCCGCACGGCGCACCTGCACCTGGCTGCTACCAAGGTATAAGGCCGGGTCCGTTGCCTGGCGCAGGGCTTCCGCTTCAATCCGCCCCCCACTTCGGCATGCGCCTCGAGCGCCTCGGCGTAGGGAATGCCCTGGAGTCGTGCCGTTTCGGCGGCTTCGACGCTGATCCGCTTGGCAGCATCCTGGCCCAGTACCGGCGCCAGCAGGCGTGACACCGGCTCGGCCATGATGCCGCCGCCGGTCGCCGCCAGGTTGCGGCGCATCGCCTCGGGATTCACTTGGAGCCCTTCGAGCAATGTGGCGGCCTGTTCCAGCACCCCCTCCAACAGCAAAGTACTGTCGACCAGCGGCGACCATTCGGCGTGCCATTCGCCCAAGCCGCGCTCCAGCGGCTGAGCAACGGCATTGAGCAGCACCGTGGTATAGCCGTGCACCTGCCGAGCGGCACCGCGGATCATGGCGCAGCGCACCGGGTTGCGCTTGTGCGGCATGGAGGAAGACTCGCCCATGCCCTCACCGCCGGGCTCGTTTACCTCGCCCACCTCGGTCTGGGTCAGCAGGGCAACATCCAGCGCCAGCTTCTCGGCTGCACCCGCCGTGGCGTCCAAGGCCGTGCCCAGGGCATGGATCGGCAGGCGGTCGGTATGCCAGGGCAGCACCGGCGTCGCCAGGCCGAGCTTCTGAGCGATAGCGTCCATGAAATCGAGGCCCTGCCCGTCCCAACCCGGCCCGTCTAAACCAGAGTGGACTCCCACGGCGCCGCCGAACTGCACCGGCAGCTCGAGCTGCGCCAGGCGGCGACGCGCCTGCTCTAGCCCGATGGCCCAGTGCGCCACCTTGACCCGAAGGTGATCGGCAGGGCCTGCTGCATCAGGGTACGCCCCACCATTACCGTCTGCTCATGGGCCTGCATGAGCGTGATCGCTGCCGTGCGGCAGCGCAGCAGCAACGCATCCAGCGCGGCCAGGCGCGGCTTGAGCAGCAGCATCAGCGCCGAGTCGATCACGTCCTGGCTGGTCGCGCCCATGTGGAAGTATCGCTTGAGTTCGTTCGGCAGCGCGGCGCGCGCCTGCTTGACGAAGGGGATGGCCGCGTTGCCGCCGCTGGCCACTCCCGCCGCCAGTGCCTCGAGATCGAAGGCATGCACTTCGAGCGCGCGGCGCATGGCCTCGCTTGCTCCCTCGGGCATGGCGCCTCGCTCCTCCTGTGCCTCGGCCAGGGCCAGCTCGAAGGCAAGCATGGCCTCGACCAGCGCCGGAGTGTTGCTCTGCGTTAGTGCCGATTGACTCATGAAGGGGTGTCGCAGGAGGGTGTCAGGCATATCATGCTCTCCCAAGGGCGGGCCATGGCTTAGCCCATAGTCGTACATATGTTCGCAATTCGAACATTATGCTAGATTGAAGGGCTCCCAAAGAGCAAACCATCCAAGACGACGGCACAACGACGGAACAAAAATGGCATCAGAGGAAGAGGTTCTCAGCCCCGACGACCGGGACTTCGTCACCGCCCTGGCCAGTGGCCTGGAGGTCATCCTGGCGTTCGACGAGGCCCATCCCCGCATGACCCTCAGCGAGGTCGCCAGCCGCACCGACATGAACCGCGCCCGCGCCCGGCGCTTCCTGCTCACGCTGCACGCCCTGGGCTACGTGAGGAAGCAAGGCCGCAACTTCGAGCTGGCCCCACGGGTGCTGCAGCTCGGCTACGCGTTTCTCTCCGCCAACAACTATCGTAGCGTGATCCAGCAGGTACTGGAGGACATTACCGCCGAGAGCGGCGAATCCTCTTCCCTGGGCGTGCTCGACGGCGACGATGTCATCTACGTGGCGCGCTCCGCCGCCCGCCATCGTCTGATGGCCATCACCCTCTCAGTGGGCACCCGGCTGCCTGCCGCTCACACCTCGATGGGGCGGGTGCTGCTGGCGCAGCTGCCCGATGCCGAGCTGGACGCCTTCCTGGAACGGGTAACGCTCGAGCGCTACACCGACAAGACCGTCACCGACAAGGCGGCACTCAAGAAGTGCATCCTGAAGGTACGCCAGCAGGGCTATGCCATCGCCGACCAGGAACTCGACTCGGGCCTACGCTCGCTGGCAGTGCCGGCCTTCGATTCCAACGGCAAGCTGCTCGGCGCCATCAATATCAGCACCAACGCCGCCCGGGTCGATCTCGACACCCTGATGAAGGAGTACCTGCCGCTGTTGCAGCAGAAGGCCCGGGAGATCCGCTCGACCGTCAGTTAAGGCACCAGATTCGCGACTTATTCTGAACAAGGTTCTAGAATAGCCTATTTCAACAGCGAGACGTCACCATGGCGGGCAGCCTGATAGAACGTACCCTTGGAGTGATCGAAGCTCTATCCGAAGATGCCGACGGTTTACCGTTGCTGGTCATCGCGGAGCGCCTGGAAATACCCAAGAGCGCCGCGCATCGCATCTGCCATGAGCTCATCCGTCTGGGCCACGTCCGCCAGGACGCCGCCAGCCAGCGCTACCAACTGACCACGCGCCTGGTGGCGCTGGGCTTTCGCTACCTCTCCAGCACCGGCGCCAGCGATATCGTACAGCCGATCCTCGACCGTCTCGCCGAGCAGAGCGGGGAGCTGGTGCGCCTTTCCGTCATTGAGGGGCAGCGCCTCACCTGGATCGCCAAGGCTCAGGGTGCGCGCAGCGGCCTGCGCTACGATCCTGATATGGGCAAGGAGGCGCCGCTGTTCTGCACCGCCAGCGGCCATGCTTGGCTGGCGGCGCTCAGCGACGTAGAGGCCCTGGCGCTGGTGGATAGCCAAGGCATGGACACCGACCATCCGCTCGGCCCCAACGCACCACGCACCAAGCAAGCCCTGCTCGAGCACCTGCAGCAGACGAGGCAGCGCGGCTATAGCTGGACCCACGACAGCATGGGCCCCGGCACCGCAGCCATGGCGGCGCTGGTGCGCCATCCCCTGGATGGCCACCCCCAAGGCGTGCTGAGCATCGCCGGTCCCAGCGTGCGGCTCGACGAACAGCGCGTGAAGGCACTTGGCCCAGCGCTGGTGACCGCCGCGGAAGAACTCTCCCAGGCTACGCCTTCCTCGCAACTCTTCACCTGACCTTTCACGTTGCGTCAGGCTTGCCGCCAGGCCGTGAGGCCCCTCACGGCCTGGCCGCAATCGCCCTGCAAGGAGGCTCGATGCTCGAGATACTCGCCACCACCACGCCGATCTTCCTGCTGATCGGCGCCGGCTACCTGGCCATGGGCACCCGGCTAGTGAATCGCGAGCAGCTCCAGGGCGTGGCCACCTTCGTGCTCTATTTCGCCCTGCCTGCCCTGGTCATTCGCGCGCTGACGCAGAACTCTCTCGACCAGGTCCTGCATACCCACTACCTGCTGGCCTATGGCCTCGGCTCGGCCACCATCTTCGGCCTGGCCCTGCTGCTGACCCTGAAGCGGCAGCGCAGGCCCTCAGCGAGGCCGCCATGCACGCCCTGGGCATGTCCGCCTCCAACAGCGGCTTCATCGGCTATCCGGTGGCCGCCATGGTTCTCGGCACTTCGCCGGCCGCCATCTTCCTGGCCCTGAACATGCTGATCGAGAACCTGCTGATCATCCCGGCGGCGCTGATCCTGGCCGAGGCGGGCCGCCAGAGCGGTGCCGGTATCGTCACGGTGGCCCGCAAGACCTTCGTGCGCCTGGTGCGCAACCCCATCCTGATCGGCTTGGCCCTGGGGCTGTTGCTGGCAATAACGGAAACCTCGCTGCCGCGCCCCCTGACCCAGGTCATCGAGATGCTAGCCGGCGCGGCCGGCCCGGCCGCACTCTTCGTGATTGGCGGCACCCTGTTCGGCCTCCAGGTACGCGGCATGCTGGGCGACGTCGGGCAAATCGTCACCGGCAAGCTGATCTTTCACCCCTTGGCGATACTCGGCTTCTTCCTGCTGATGCCGCAGGCGGATCCTGCCCTGCTGGCCGGCGCCCTGCTATTCGCCTGCGCTCCGATGATCAGCGTCTACCCGCTGCTCGGCCAACGCTACGGCATGGCCGGCATCAGCGCCGCCGCGCTGATGGCCGCCACCCTGGCCGCCTTCGTGACCCTGAGCATGGGCATTTGGTTGATGGATCTCTTCGGTCTGCTGCCGATGCGCTGAGCCTGGCCAACCGTACTTCGACTCGACAAGCGCCGCATGAAAATGGAACAATGTTCTAGATTATCCAGAACATTGCTCCAGTGAGGGCCGACATGGCCAAGCGTGAACCCCGTTACGACCTGGTGGTGGTAGGCTCCGGCGCCGCCGGCCTCGCCGCCGCCGTCACCGCGGCCTACCACGGCCTGAAAGTGGTGGTGGTGGAAAAAGCCGATACCCTGGGTGGTGCCACCGCCTGGTCCGGCGGCTGGATGTGGGCCCCACTCAATCCCCTCGCCCGCACTGCCGGCATCGAGGAGGATCCAGAGACAGTGCGTACCTACCTGCGACATGAGCTGGGCGAGCGCTACGACGCGACGAAGATCGACGCTTTCCTTGACGCTACGCCGCGAATGGTCGCGTTCTTCCACCAGAAGACTGCACTGCAGTTCGCCGACGGCAACGCCATCGCCGATATCCACGGCGATACTCCTGGGGCCGGGACTGGAGGTCGCTCGGTGATCGCCGCCCCCTTCGATGGCCGCAAGATTGCACCTGGAACGCTGAAAAAGCTGCGCAGGACCATGCCCGAGACCGCCTTCCTCGGCATGCCGATCCAGGCCGGGCCGGACCTCTCCGCCTTCCTGACCTGCACGCGCTCCTTGAAGTCATTCATCCACGTGGCCAAGCGAGTGAGCCGCCATCTTGTTGATCTGGCGCGCTACGGGCGCACCATGCAGTTGGTCAACGGGGTGGCGTTGACCGGGCGGCTGGCCAAGTCCGCCGACGACCTGGGCGTGGAACTACGGGTGGCCGCGCCAGCGAAGCGGCTGATCAAGGATGGCGAGCGAGTGACCGGCGTGGTGATCGAGGGTCCGGAGGGGGAGGAAACGCTACACGCCAGGCGCGGCGTGGTGCTGGCCGCCGGTGGCTTTCCCTGGGACGTGTCACGCCGCCGCGAGCTCTTCCCGCGCGCCCCCACCGGCCAGGAGCACTGGCCGCTGCCGCCTTCCACCGCCAGCGGCGACGGCCTGCGTCTCGGCGAATCGGTGGGCGGCGTTATCGACACCGGTCTTTACTCACCGGTGGCCTGGGCGCCGGTCTCGCTGGTGCCCTGGGGAAACGACCGCATCGGCCACTTCCCGCATATCATCGACCGCGGCAAGCCGGGCCTGATCGGCGTGCTGAAAAGTGGCAGGCGCTTCGTCAACGAGGCCCACGGCTACTACGACTACGTGGACGCCATGATCAAGGCGGTGCCGGAGGGCGAAGAGGTCTGCTCCTGGCTAATTTGCACCCACCGCTTCCAGCGCCGCTATGGCCTCGGTATCACCCGCCCGGCCCCGGTGCCCTTTCGCCACTGGATTCGCAAGGGCTATCTCAAGCGCGGCAGGACGCTGGCCGAGCTAGCGCAGGCATGCGGCATCGACCCGAACGGCCTGGAGGGCACCGTCGCCAAGTACAACCGCCATGCCGCCCGGGGCGAGGATCCCGAGTTCGGCCGCGGCTCGACTCTCTACAATCTCAAGCAGGGCGATCCGGCCCACGGTCCCAACCCCTGTGTGGCGCCCCTGGAGCAGGGCCCCTTCTACGCGGTGAAGGTCGTGCCCGGCTGCTTTGGCACCTTCGCCGGCCTCAAGACCAACGCGCACGCTCAGGTCGTGGATGCCCAGGGCGAGCCGATCGCCGGCCTCTATGCCGCTGGCACCGACATGGCCAGTATCATGGGCGGCCACTATCCGGCCGGGGGTATCAACCTCGGTCCGGCCATGACTTTCGGCTATATCGCCGGGCGACATGCCTCTGAACCAGGTGCAGAGCAGGACACCACCCACCCCACCGACTTTCCGAAGTACGCCAATGCCTGATCGCCTCTACTCCCTGGCCGCCCTCACTGTCCTGGAGCTGTCGCCTCCCGAGATGATCGAGGTTGCCGCCCAGGCCGGCTTTGATGCCGTGGGTCTGCGCCTGATTCCCGCCACGTCAGAGGAGCACCACTACCCCCTGGCCAGCGATGCCGGCCTGCTGCGCCAGACCCGGCAGCGCCTACGGGAGACGGGGATCAGGGTGCTGGATATCGAAATCCTACGCCTCAGGCCCGACACCAAGGTGAGGCGCGACTTTCGCCATGTTCTCGAGATCGGCGCCGAGCTGGGTGCCAGCGAGGTGCTGGTAGCAGGAAATGACGACGATGAAACGCGAACCGCAGACAATTTTGCCGCCCTGTGCGAGCTGGCTCGCCCCCTGGGGCTATACCCCCATCTCGAGTTCATGCCCTGGACAGGAGTGAAGAACCTGCGCCAGGCGCATCGCATCGTCGCCGCAACCCGCAAAGCGGGGCATGACAACGCCTGCCTGTTGGTGGATGCCTTCCATTTCAACCGCTCGGCCAGCCGTTTGGAGGACCTGACCGAGGTATCCTCCGATTGGATGCACTATGCGCAACTGTGTGACGTGGCCGGGCCAATTCCGGCCAGCATGGAAGAAATCCTCCACGAGGCGAGACAGCAGCGCCGTTTCCCCGGCGATGGCGACATCGACCTGCCGGCCCTGCTGGCCGCATTGCCCGACAGGCTGCCTTTGAGTCTGGAGGTTCCAACCGAGGGGCTGCGCCAGCAGGGCATCTCACCACTGGCGAGAGCACAGCAAGCACTGGGGAAGGCACGCCGCGCCGTGGCCGGGGATTCAACAGATGGACAGGACCGGCTATCATTCGAGAGCGGCATCTATTAGCCTGCTATCATTAAGTTTCATAACACTCTGGAATACCATGGCCTCGACCACCACGGTCCCCGCACTGAAGGCGGATCGCCCCCTGCTCGGAATCGCCTTCATGCTGGCTGCAGGCCTGCTGTTTACGCTGCTCGATACGGCGGTGAAATGGCTGACCCAGAGCTACTCCCCTGTGCAGGTGGTCTGGGCCCGTTATGCCGGTCACATGCTGGTGTTGGGTGGTTATCTGCTCATACTCGGCTGGCCTCGTTGCCGCGAGATCATGGCTTCCGTCGAATCGCTACCAGGGCAGTTCGTGCGCGGCCTGCTGTTGCTCGCCGCCAGCACCTTCGCCTTCCTGGCCTTCCGTGAATTGCCGCTGCTGCAGGTGTACGTCATCAATTTCAGCTCGCCGCTGCTGGTCACCCTGCTGGCGATTCCGTTGCTGAGTGAGCGGGTAACGGCAGCACGCGGCATAGCGGTCGCTGTAGGCTTCGTTGGGGTGGTGATTGCGGTGGGACCGGTGGATTGGCGTGCCCAGCCCGCCGCCTTGCTACCCTTCGGGATGGCCCTGTGCTTCGCACTGTACCAGCTCGCCACGCGTCGCTTCGGCCGCAACGACCACCCGCTAGCGTCGCTGTTCTATGCGGGCCTGGCCGGCGCCTTGGTCAGTTCCTTGGTCGTGCCATTCTTCTGGAGCCCCGTTGCGTTGGGCGATACACCTCTGTTCCTGCTGGTCGGCACCCTGGGAGCCATCAGCCAGCTCGGCTTGATCATGGCCATGCGCTGCGCCCCGGCGTCACTGGTCTCGCCTTTCCTCTATCTGCAAATCGTCTGGGCCACCGTGTCGGGCTATCTGGTGTTCGGCGACGTGCCGCTGCTGGAAACTTACCTGGGCGCCGTGCTGATCATTGGGGCGGGAATATTCCTGGCAACCCGCAAGCGCTGAGTCGCAGCGCTTGCGGTCGGCATTTCAGAACTCCCCCAGCAGCTCGCGCCGATAGTGCGCATAGAGGGTGGTGGCCTGTTCATCGGCGGCGGTGCGCTTGCTCTCGTCCTCGCAGAAGCGCTTGAAAGCATCGACGCCCTGGAAGACAAACAGGCTCACACCACTCATTACCGCCGCCCCGACCGCCTTCGCAGCAGCGACGAATTCGGTCACCGCCGGCACGTAGACCGCATCGAAGACCCAGTGGTGCGCCGCCACCAGCTCCTTGGGCAACGGGCAACCCGGGCTCTTCTCGTGGCCGATGGGGGTGCAGTTGACCAAGCCGTCGCAGGCCTGCACCGTCTCGGCCAGTTGCATCGGAGTGATGGTAGAGGCAGCGAAGCCTTGGGCCTTCAGCTCCTCGGCTAGCTGTTTCGACTTGGCCGGATCGAGATCCATCAGGATAACTTCGGTGGCACCGAGCCTGCCCAGGCCGAAGGCGACCGCCTTGCCCACGCCGCCGGTACCGAGCAGCAGTACCCGTCCCGGCGCACGCTCGCCGAGAGTGGCACGAAAGCCGCTGATGAAGCCGGTGAAGTCGGTATTGTCGGCGAAGATGCCATCCCGCTCGAAGACCAGCGTGTTGGCGGCCCCGACCATCCGCGCGCCTTCGGATGCGTGATCGGCAAGGCGCACGGCATCCTCCTTCCAGGGATAGGTGACGTTGACCCCCCGATACCCGGCTGCCATTACCTTTTTCACCTGGCTCTCCAGGGAATCAATGGGCTCCTCGTTGGCATCGAACAGGTCATAGGTGGTGGGAATACCAGTCAGCTTGCCGAGCCGCACGTGCAGGTCCGGCGAGCTGGAGTTCATGATGGCCTTGCCGATCAATCCCAATTTCATAACGCTGTCTCCTGAACGGGGGCGAGCTTTCTGCGCTCGGCAATATGGCGTTAAACGTCTCCTTAAAATGCTCATTTACAAACAGTAAACTCCGCTTTTTCGTCGCCGTTTGCCTTGTCTTGCCTTCGCTCGAAGAGCTCGCATAAATCTCAAAAGTCGGTCCCAAAGCCACTACCAACTCTGCCTGGTTTCAGCCGGCCTTCGCTTGGGCGGCGAGGCGGATGCTCGCGTTGGCCTCGCCGAACTGTTGATAGTCGCCACGCCGCTCGACGATCTCGAAGAAAAAGCGCCCCGAGAAGGTCTCGGTATAGGCGTGCAGGAAATCGCCGTCCTCGTTACGATCGAACAGGATGTTGCGCGAGCGTAGGGCTTCCAGGAACTCCGCATCGAGGCCGTGACGCGCTTCCAGGTCGTCGTAGTAGTTGCGCGGAATCGTGAGCAGCGGCAGACCCCGGGCGAGGAGTTCGTCAACGGTGGCGAAGATGTCGCGGCTCTCGAAGGCGATCTGCTGCACCCCGCCACGGAACTCGCTGAGGAAGCGCCCCGGCTGGGTTTCCTGCGCCTGCGAAACGGTGAGCGGCAGGCGGATGCTGCGGTCGGGGCTGACCACTGCCTGGCTGATCATCATGCCGTGCGGGTCGACGATCTCGTTCTCGGCCTCGGCGGCAAAGCCGAATACGGTACGGTAGAACAGCTGCCAGCCCAGCAGCTGAGTGGCCGGCAATACATAGGAGAGATGATCGATGCGTACCAGGCCCGCCTCGTCACGGCTCTCCTGGTCGAACAGCTCGAAGTCGGTGCGCCACTGCAGGTCGTCGGCAGCCGCCTCGTCGACCAGATAGATCAAGCTGCCTTCCACGCCACGCAGCGCAGGAATTTCCATCTCGCCTTCGCCCACCTGACTGCGGAACAGCTGGGCCTTGAAGGCCCGCGCGCGACCCAGCGCCCGTTCCACATCATCGACCCGAAAGCCCACGGCACACACCGAAGTACCATGTAGCAGCCGGAAGGTGTGGGCGAAGCTGTCGGTCTCGAAGTTGAGCACCAGGTGAATCTCGCCCTGTTTCCAAAGCTCTACGTTCTTGGAGCGGTGGCGTCCCACGTGACGGAAGCCCAGCGCATCGATGAACTCACCCAGGGGGCGGCGCTCTCCTCGTCGAGAGTGAACTCGATGAAGTGAATGCCGTGATAGGCCGGCGCGGGCGGCAATTCGTTCGCCCACGGTCCGGCTTCGACCAGGTTCTCGAGCCAGATCAGCGATCGCAGGCCATCCAGGGCGGTAACGTCAGTAGGAGCGGCGCGAAAGGCGTCGCTGAAAATTTCCAGCGAAAGAGGGCCGTCATATCCCGACTTGCCCAGCTCGGTCATGAAAGCCTTGAGTGGCAGGCGGCCTTGGCCGGGAAAGCAGCGGAAATGCCGACTCCACTGCAGCACATCCATTTTCAGCAACGGCGCATCGGCAACCTGAACGAAGAAGATCTTCTCTTTGGGGATCTTGCCGATCGTGGAAAGGTCATGACCGCGTGAAAGGATGTGGAAGCTGTCGAGCACCACCCCGAGATTGGGATGGTCGGCTCGGCGCACCACCTCCCAGGCATCCCGGTAGTCGGAAATATAACGCCCCCAGGCCAGCGCTTCGAAACCCACCCGTATGTTGCGCCTGGCGGCACGCTCGGCCAATTCACGAAGATCGGCCACCGCCCGGTCGAGGTCATTGATGGTCTGCGGTGAGACATTACTGCAGACCAGCAGAAAGTCGGTGCCGAGCTGCTCCATCAGGTCGAACTTACGCTCGGCGCGCTGCAGATTGCGGCTACGCTGCGGTTCGGGCATCGCCTCGAAGTCGCGGAAGGGCTGGAAGGCCACGATGAACAGTCCCAGGCGCTCGCAGAGCCGGCGAACCTCATCAGGAGAGCCGTCAAAGGTGAGCAGGTCGTTCTCGAAGATTTCCACGCCATCGAAGCCCGCACGGGCGATGGCCTCCAGCTTGGTTCTCAGGTCGCCGCTCAGGCAGACCGTGGCAATGGCACGCATCCTCGATATCTCCCGGCCTCTCTCGCCTGGCAGCGATGAGCAGCCTGTCACACGTCTGGAAAGCTAGCCTCCCAGCCCGGGGAGTAATTAGAACACAGTTTCAATGTTCGCATGGCGTCCTAAAGTTCGCAACAATGACAAAGGATACCTTTACTCACTTGTCGCTTTCTTCTCCTTGGATACACGCCGTACTGCGCAGGCATTCAACCTTCGTCGCAGTTGCCTTCGTTGGCATTGACACAAATGGAAGGGAGTTCTAGTGTTCGCCTAAAGCACTATCGTTCGCCAAGCGAACACAAGATTCGTTCCTGCCAAGACAGGAAGTCGCCTTACCGGCGACAATCACAATAAACCCCCGGAGGATTCTATGTTCAAGCCGCTTCTCACCTCACTGGCCGTCACCCTGGGCTCCCTGGCCTTGGCCAGCAGCGCCCTCGCCGACTATCCCGAGCGCAACATCCAAGGGACCATTCAATGGGGTGCCGGTGGCGCCACCGACAATGTGGTGCGCAGCCTGACGCCCCACGTGGAGGAAATTCTCGACACAACCATCGTATTGACCAACCGCCCCGGCGGCACCGGGGTAATAGGCATGAATCACGTCATGCGCCAGCGCCCGGACGGTTACAACGTGCTCTTCGGTGCCGAGAACCCCCAGCTCTACCCGCTGATGGGGCTGGCCGATTTCACCTATGACGACATGCATACCGTCAACATCATCGGCCAGGGCCTGGTGGTGATTGCCGCACCTGCCGATAGCCCCTTCGACAGCTTCGCCGAACTGCTCGAGCATGCCCACGAGAACCCGAACGAACTGCGCATGGGCGGCACTGGCGCCGGTGGACTCCCGAGCACCGTACACGCCATGATCAACGCGGTGGATGAGCTTGATGTGCGTACCGTCACCTTCGGTGGTGATGGTCCCGGCATTACTGCCATGCTCGGTGGTCATATCGATTTCATGCCGCTGAGCCTCGCCGCGGCTGGCGAACAGATCCGTGGCGGCAAGATGAAAGGTCTGGCCATCCTCACCGCCGAGGAGATCGAGTCGCTGCCGGGCGTGCCGCCGATCACCGAGGCACTGCCCGACATCGAAGCCTTCCTGCCGTGGGGGCCGTTCTGGGGCGTGTTCGTCCACCAGGATACCCCGGATGAGATAAAGACCATCCTGGAAGACGCCTATGAGCAGGCAGTCGGCAAAGAGGAGTTCGTCCAGTTCCTGCAGAACTTCGGTGCCGAGCCGCTGAACCTGCGCGGTGAGGAAGCCCAGCAGTACCTCGACAGCTGGCAATCGGTCACAGCCTGGTCGATGTTCGAGGCCGATGCCGAAACACTGGAAGCCACACCCGAGGAGCTGGGTATTCCACGTCCCTAACCCTTCCCGCTGTCAGGGGGAGGCACTCCCTCCCCCTTGGAGTTCGTTGATGAGCAAGAAAATCGAGCGCGTGCAGGCGGGTGAGAAGGTCTTCGACTGGCTGTTGCTGCTACTGAGCATCGGCGTGCTGGTCGAAGCCTATCGTATTGATGGCGGACTGCGCCTCAATTCGGCCGGCTCCTTTCCGGTCGGTCTGGCGCTGGTGATGCTGGCTTCGTCGCTGGCCATCCTGGCCAGCCATCGCTACAAGCGTCGCGACGAGAGAATCCACAGCGCCCTGCATGAGTTCCAGGTCTTCCTGCACGACCATTTCCGCCCTCATATCGTGGTGTTCTCCATCGCTGCGGTGATCTACCTGGCCGCCATCGTCTGGGCAAGCTTCTATGTCAGCACCTTCCTTTTTCTGGCTGCCATGTTCATCTATCTCCGCCAAGGCAGGGTCATCAGTTCGCTGGTCATCACCGCAGTGGCCCTTGCGATTATCTATGTGCTTTTCACCGTGGTCTTCCGCGTCTACCTTCCTTGACCCTCGAGGCCCTCGATGAGCGACACCCTTTCGTATCTGCTGATGGCCTGGCTCGATCCTGGCCTGCTCGGCCTGACCGCCCTCGGCGTGCTGGCCGGCATCTATATCGGTGCCATCCCTGGTCTCTCCGTGACCATGGCCGTATCGATCCTGATCTCCTTCACTTTTTCCTGGAATATCAATAATGCCCTCGCCTTGATGGTGGGCATCTATGTGGGCGGCGTCTACGGCGGCTCGCGTACCGCCATTTTGCTCAACATTCCCGGCGCTCCCTCGGCAGTCACCACTGCCTTCGACGGCTATCCGCTCGCCCAGCGGGGCGAGGCCGGCCGCGCCATCGGCCTGAGCACCGTGATGTCGGTCATCGGTGGGCTGATCGGTGTCGCCGTGCTCGCCGGTACCGCTCCTTATCTCTCCGATCTGGCGCTGCAGTTCGCCCCCCGCGATTACTTCCTGATCGCCGTGCTTGGCCTGCTGCTGGTCAGCTCGTTATCCGGCAAGTCACTGTCGCGCGGTATTTTCTCGGTAGCCTTGGGAGCGGTCATCGGCCTGGTGGGCATGGACATGGTCACCGCCCAGCCACGCCTCACCCTGGGCCAGATGGAGCTGCTTGGCGGCATTCACTACGTGGTGGTGATGATCGGCCTGTTCGGCGTGGCCGAAGCGCTCTATCAACTGCACAACCTGAGCAAGGTGCCGATCAAGCAGAAGGTCGACAAGATTGTGCCGCCGCTCAATATGGTGCTGAAATTCCTGCCGCTTTCGGCACGCACCGCCGTGATCGGCGTGATCGTCGGCGCGCTGCCAGGTACCGGCGGCGACATCGCTTCGCTGTTCGCCTACGACCATGCCAAACGCACCGTCAAGAATCCTAGCCGGCCTTTCGGCGAGGGCGCCTACGAGGGCCTCGTGGCGCCGGAAACGGCCAACAATGCCGCAGTGGGCGGCGCCTACGTTCCGATGCTGACCTTGGGCATGCCCGGCGATGCGGTGACCGCCGTGATCATCGGGGCCCTGGTCATTCACGGGCTCAATCCCGGCCCCATGCTGATGATCGAGACGCCACACATCTTCTGGTTCACCGTGGGTAACCTTGCGCTGGCGAATATCTTTCTTCTCTTCTTCGGCCTAACCGGCATCAAGATCTTTTCCAAGATCGTCGAGGTTCCCAAGGCGATCCTGATCCCGCTGATCCTGGTGCTCTGCGTGGTCGGCACCTACTCCATCAACAGCAACATGATGGAGGTTTACTGGATGCTTGGCTTCGGCATCCTCGGCTATTGGCTCAAGGTGTTCGGCTTCCAGATGGGCCCCATCATTCTCGGTGTTATCTTGGGTCCGCTGCTCGACGAGTCCTATCGTCAGGCGATGTCCTCGGTAGGCGATCGCGGCGGCGATTTTCTACTGGCATTGGTCACCAATCCGCTGTCCCTCGTGCTGACCAGCGTGATCACGCTGGTCCTGCTCGGCAACACCCCGCTCAAGGGCTGGCTGACCAAGCGCTTCAGCCGAAGCTGACGTACCCCGGCGCGGCCCGAAGGCCGCGCCGGCGACCGAAGACGAACTGACGAGAGGTGCGAGTGTGACTGGCCCTTCCCCCCACTACGCGCTGGTTTTCGATTTCGATGGCGTAGTACTGGATTCGGCGACGCTCAAGCGGCAGGCCTTCGCCGATCTCTACACCGATGCGCCAGAGTCCCAGTATCGAGCCGTTTGCGCCTATCTGGGCCGAAAGGGGGGCCAGCCCCGTGAAGTCAAGTTCCGCCATATCGAAGCCCACATCCTGGGACGTCCGGCCAATGAGGAGCGGATCCGCGAACTCTGCGCGCGCTTCAAGTCCAGCGTCGAACAGCGCCTGCTACATGCCCCGGCCATTCCTGGCGCCCTGGAGTTTCTCTCCCGCTGGGCCACCGAACGACCGCTCTACCTGCTCTCGGCCACACCCGAGGCCGAGCTGCGTGGCATCGTCGCACAGCGGGGTCTTGCACACTTCTTCCAGGAAGTCGTTGGCTCCCCGCCCGACAAGGTCACCGGTCTACGCAATCTCATGGCCCGCTGGGGGTATGCCGCCAACGAGACGGTTATGATCGGCGACTCCTACAACGACTACCGCGCCGCACGCTCCAACGGCACCCGCTTCGTCGGCGTCACGGCGGATCCCGAGGTCTCTCCCTTCCCAGACGAGACCATCACCGTTCGCGACCTGCATGGGCTGGAAGCGGCCCTGGCGCAGCTCTGATTCCTGCTCCGGTCACTCCTGCCTGCCGCGCTCCTGTTCCATCTGCCCCGGCCGGATCGGTTGACGGGGCTCGTCCAGACCAGGATCGTCCGGCTCAAGGTCGGCGTAGGGGGAGCCCGCGTCACGCTCTTGACGCGAGTCCGGCTCATCGAGCGCGCTGGTGCCTTGCATGTCGTACTCGGGATCGTCGCGGGCCACTCCCAGGTCGTCCTCACGCACCTCGATGGTGCCGATCTCCGCCTCTTCGGCCATCGAGCCCGGCTGTACCGAGGTACTGGGCTCGGGAAACGCATCCTGGCCGAATGCCGAGGTCGCCAGGCCGAGGCTGAGCGCCGCCATTAGCATGCCCATTCCCTTGTAGTCACTCATCATCCTTTTCCTCCCGCGGCCTCATGCCGCTATTCCCAGCCGTGAACGCCCGCCATGTCGGGCAGTTCGTGGGCGATGCCCTTGTGGCAGGTGATGCAGGTGGCGTCGCCCTCCACCAGGCCACGCTGGTGTGCCGCCGCGGCGCGAGGGCTCTGGCGAGTGAAATCCATGTACTGCTCGTCGTGACAGTTGCGGCACTCCAGCGAGTCGTTGGCCTCGAAGCGTCGCCACTCGCGCGAGGCCATCTCGAGACGGTGGTCGAGGAACTTCTCACGGGTGTCGATGACCCCGAAGATGTGCCCCCATACCTCCTTGGAGGCCTGCATCTTGCGCGCGATCTTGTCGGTCCAGTTGTGCGGCACGTGGCAGTCGGAGCACACCGCCCGCACGCCTGAGCGGTTGGTGTAATGGATGGTGGGCAGGATCTCTTGGTAGACGTTGGATTCCATCTCGTGGCAGCTGATGCAGAAACGTTCGGTGTTGGTGGCTTCCATCGCCGTGTTGAAGCCGCCCCAGAACAGCACGCCCCCGATAAACCCGCCCACGGTAAGAAAGCCGAGACTGAAATAGCCGCTGGGCGAGCGAAAGACCCGCCAGAAGGACCGGAGGAAGCTACCGATTCGCTTGAACATAGCGACTCCTTATTCGCTTCTTTGGCGTGAACCGCGGATGAGGTCGCTCATGTCGACGAAGGTGTTGCCAACCCGCGAGGGCGCGTCGGTCTGCGGTACGTGGCACTGGGTGCAGAAGTAGCGGCGCGGCGACAAATCGCCGAGGAAGTTGCCCTCACGATCCATGTAGTGGGTGACGCTGACCATGATGGCCTGGGTCTCGCCGACACGGGTGCGGGCATGGCACGCCATGCAGCGGTTGGCGTTTAGATCCACTTGGTAGTTGTCGATGCGGTGGGGAATGGTAGGCGGCTGCATCGGGTATTCGCGCACCGGGCGCAGGCTGCGATCCTCGACCCCGTAGAGGGGCTCAGGCTCCCGCTCCTCGAGCAAGGGGCATTGGCACGCAGCGGATCGAGTTCGCCCTCGGCTGCCAGCCCCTGCAGGGTGGGCAGCATGAAGGCGGCAAGGCATGACAGTATGGTGACCAGTCGCATGAGCGAACCTCCCTAGACGGCCTCGATCCGGCAGGCGCACTTCTTGAAGTCCGTCTGCTTGGAGATGGGGTCGGTGGCATCCAGCGTGACCTTGTTGATCAGTTGGCTGGCGTCAAACCAGGGCACGAACACCACCCCGCGCGGCATGCGGTTGCGACCGCGCGTCTCGACCCGCGAGTGCATGTCGCCACGCGGGCTGGCGATGCGTACCTCGCTGCCGCGTCGGACGCCAAGCTCGCGCGCGTCCTCCGGGTGCATGTAGACCACCGCCTGGGGGAAGGCGCGGTGCAGCTCGGGCACCCGCCGCGTCATCGAGCCGGAGTGCCAGTGTTCGAGCACGCGCCCGGTCACCAGCCACAGCGGGTACTCCTCATCGGGCGCCTCGGCGGGCGGTTCGTAGGGCACGGCATAGACGATGGCCCGACCGTCGGCCTGACCGTAGAAGTGAATGTCGCGCCCCTCCTCCACGTAAGGGTCGTACTGGGCGTTGTAGCGCCACGGCGTCTCCTGGCCATCCACCACCGGCCAGCGCAGACCGCGCTCCCGGTGATAGACCTCGAAGGGCGCCAGGTCATGCGCCTTGCCGCGGGTGAAGCGGGCGTACTCCTCGAACAGCCCCTTCTGTACGTAGAAGCCGAAGTGATGGGACTCGTCATTGTCGAAATCGGGATTGAGCTCGTCGAGGCCGAAGGCATCCACCTGGCCATTGCGAAACAGCACCTCGAAAAGCGTCTTGCCACGGTACTCCGGGTTGGCGTCGAGCAGTTCCTCAGGCCATACCTCCTCGATGTCGAAGCGCTTGGAGAACTCCATCATCTGCCACAGGTCGGAGCGCGCCTCGCCGGGAGCGGTAACCATCTGCTGCCAGAACTGGGTTCTCCGCTCGGCATTGCCGTAGGCGCCCTCCTTTTCGACCCACATCGCCGCCGGCAGGATCAGGTCAGCCAGCTCGGCCGTCACCGTGGGATAGGCATCGGAGACGATGATGAAATTATCGGGATTGCGGTAACCGGGATAGGTCTCCTCGACCAGGTTGGCCGCCGCCTGCACGTTGTTGTTGCACTGAACCCAGTAGACGTTGATCTCGCCATCCTTGAGCATGCGGTTCTGCAACACCGCATGGGCGCCCGGCTGCGCCTGGATGGTGCCTTCCGGCACCTTCCATATCTCCTCGGCGAAGCGCCGGTGGTAGTCGTTGGTAACGACCATGTCGGCCGGCAGACGATGGGCGAAGGTGCCAACTTCGCGCGCGGTGCCACAGGCCGAGGGCTGCCCGGTGAGCGAGAAGGGGCTGTTCCCCGGGGTGGCGATCTTTCCGGTCAGCAGGTGGATGTTGTAGATCATGTTGTTCGCCCAGACACCGCGGGTGTGCTGGTTGAAGCCCATGGTCCAGAACGACATGACCTTGGTGTCGGGATCGGCATAGAGTTCGGCCAGGGCGTCGAGCTGGCGCTTCGGCACGCCGGAGAGCCGGGTGACGGTCTCGGCGTCGTACTGCTGCAGGAATTCCCGGTAGCGCTCGAAGTCGATGTCGCGCGCGCCGCCGGTGTCAGCGGCGTTCGCGGCGGCCAGTTCCAGACGGTGCTCGGGGCGCAGGCCGTAGCCGATGTCGACGTTGCCTTCCATGAAGCGCACGTTCTCGTTGACGAAGTCCCAGTTCACCCGGTCGTTTTCGATGATGTAGCGCGCCACGTAATTGAGGATGGCGAGGTCTGCCTGAGGGGTGAAGATGATTGGCTGGTCGGCCAGCTCGAAGGAGCGGTGCTCGAAGGTGGAGAGCACCGAGACGCGCACGTGGGGATTAGACAGCCGGCGGTCGGTGATGCGCGTCCACAGGATGGGGTGCATCTCGGCCATGTTGGCACCCCACAGCACGAAGGCATCCGCCGCCTCGATGTCCTCGTAGCAGCCCATCGGCTCGTCGATACCAAAGGTGCGCATGAAGCCGAATACCGCCGAGGCCATGCAGTGGCGCGCGTTGGGATCGAGATGGTTGGAGCGAAAGCCGGCCTTCATCAACTTGTTGGCCGTGTAGCCCTCCCAGATCGTCCACTGGCCCGAACCGAACATGCCGATGGCGCTGGGCCCCTTGTCGCGCAGCGCGGCCTTGTACTTTTCGGCCATCACGTCGAAGGCCTCGTCCCAGCTCACCGGGGTGAACTCCCCCTCCTTGTGGTACTCGCCGTTACGCTTGCGCAGCAGCGGCTGGGTGAGACGATCCTCGCCGTACATGATCTTGGAGAGGAAGTAACCCTTGATGCAGTTGATGCCGCGATTGACGGGCGACTGCATGTCGCCGTGAGTGGCCACCACCCGGTTGTCGCGTACCGCCACGTTGACGCCGCAGCCCACGCCGCAGAAGCGGCACGGCGCCTTGGCCCACTTCAACTGGGTATGCTGGGCATCGGTGACGATATTCTGCGCCTGCGTGGCCGTCGTCATGCCCGCCGCCGTGGTGGCCGTCGCCACCGCCGAATTCCTGATGAAGTCACGCCGAGTCAGCTTCATGTCCCTGCACCTCCCGCTCCAGCTCCTGGGTAGATTCCATATGGTGGTAAACCATGCTTACCGACAGCACACCCGCCCGCTCCTGCAGCCAGTCGATGAACTCGACGATATGACGCTGCGAAGGCAACTCGAGCAGCACCACCAGTTTTCCCAGCGGATCGATGACAGGAACCTCGACGCCATCATGGGCGGAACACTGCTTCTTGAGGGAGTCGACATGTTGCGGCTGTGCCTGGACCACCAGGCTGGAAATATGCACCTTGTCATCCATGTCTTAATCCTTTGTCATTCAACTCGTCGCCTCGATGGCAGGCATCACCTCAACCACTTGCACGGGACATAGGGCGACACAGGCGCCACAACCGTTGCAGGCTTCGCTATCAACATCGGGCTCGGGAACGCGGAAGGCATTGAAGGAGAAGCGAATGGCGCCGACTTCACACACTTCACCGCAGCTCTTGCAATAGACGCCCTGCTCGCCCAGGCATCCATCTACGATACGAGCCGAAAGATTCCAGGGTGGGGAGTGCTCATTTCTCGAAAAAGCCGGCTCGGGGCAAGCCTCGGCACAGGCCCGGCAGAAGGTGCATTCCCCGCGAGAAAAATCGACCTCGGGATAGCCGCCATCGCCCTGGCGGATGATCTGTGTCTCGCACGCCTTGAGACACTCGCCGCAGCGTGTGCAGTGTTCAATGAACGATGGCTCCGGTACGGCCCAAGGCGGGCGTATCGCCGGTTCATGCCGCACGCGCCCCTTCAACAGCGCACGACGCGAAGCATCTACAGCCGACATGTTCTTCCCCAGTTTGCCTGTTGTTCGTATTGGGCTTCGAGTTAATCACGGTCAATTCGCTATTTCCTGATGCATCAGGACCGGTAAGCGCTTGAGCTGGCTGGTTCCCTTTTTCCGCTATCCCGGCGGCCCGGGAGGGCCCGTAAATAGCTGTAACATCCACACCAGAAACCCGTAGCCTGCCACCACGATCACGGCCAGGATGGGAAACAATACGCCCGCCAAAAAAAGAAATACGGCCAGCTCACGCCGTTTCTCCCGGGTCTCTTCCGGTGTATTCGGTTTTTGAGGTCGACGAGTTTTTTCGATTGAATGATCCATAGGCAGCACCGAAGCGTGGCGTCTTGTACTACCGTAGGAAGCAATGGTCATTCATGCAAATTAACGACATGTTTCATTTGGTAGCCGCGCTCAATGAGGAGGAAACCAATGAGAGGGACCATTCAGACTCGCGGTATCCTGATCACGATCGGCATCGCCGGATGCCTCGTCAGTGGCGCCGCCTGGGCGGAGTTCGATGCCGACGAGGTGCGAAGCGCCCTCTACGGCCTGCACACGCATCAGGCCGAGCTGGCCGAGCTGGCCAGGGAGCGCGCCGGGCGCGACGAGGTGGCCCAGTTGGCCAGCACCCTGGAGCGGGACCACGGGATTCTCGAAGAGTGGCTGGTGGAGGCGGACGATGGCCGCGACGCCCCCCCAGGCGAGCCGACAGGCGCCGTTCATGATCGCGACGCCTTCGACGCCTTGGCTGAGCTGGAGGGCGAAGCGTTCGACGCGGCCTTCCTGGCCTATCAGGTAGAGCTGCACACGGCGGCGATCGAGTATCTGGAACGCAACCGACCGCAGGGCGACGAACAGCTGGATGAATTCCACAACCATCTGTTCGTCACCCACGAGACGCTTCTGGTCAATGGCGAGCTGGTCGACTCACTTCGCTAGCGGGAAAACCCGTGGCGTGTTGCCCGCCTCGGCGGCGGGCGGATGGTTCAGGCGCGTTCGGCGGCGCGGATCACGGCGTCCAGCGCGGCCAGGTAGCCCTGGCTGCCGAGCCCGGCGATAACGCCGTCGGCACGCAGCGAAACGTAGGAGTGGTGGCGGAAGCTCTCGCGCTTGTGCACGTTGGAGAGGTGCACCTCGATCACCTTGCCTTCGAAGGCGTTGAGCGCGTCGAGGATCGCCACCGAGGTGTGGGTGTAGGCGGCGGGATTGATGACGATCGCCGCGGTGCCGTCTTCGCGCGCGGCATGGATGGCATCGATCAGCGCGCCCTCATGATTGCTCTGCAGCGCCTTGATATCCCAGCCGTTGACGGCGGCTTTCTCGTACAGCGCGTTGTTGATGTCGTTAAGGGTCTCGCTGCCGTAGATCTCCGGCTGGCGGGTACCCAGCAGGTTGAGGTTGGGGCCGTGCAGGATCAGTACCTTGTTCATCGCTTTTTCTCTCGTGAACTGACTCGTGAACTGAAGCGGGTGCTCGTGAACTTAGGCGGGGGTTGCCGCCGGGGCCAGGGATTCATGCCGGCGGCTCCAGCAGGCGCTGCCAGGCCTCGATGACCGCCTGGCGATGGCTGTGGAATTCAGCATCGCGGCCGCGGGCGGCATCGCGGGTCAGCGAGGCGCGATGGGCGGCGCTGCGCAGGGCCAGGTAGGCTTCGCGCAAGCGCTGGCACTCCTCGGCAGGCAGACGGCCGGTACTTTCGAGGGTCTCGAGAATCCGCATGTTGTCGCTCCACTGGAGCAGTTCGGGGGTTTCGTGCCCCATGGAAAGCACCGCGAACTGGCACAGGAACTCGATGTCGACCATGCCGCCGGGGTCATGCTTGAGATCGAACTCCCCCTCCCCGGCCTTGCCGCCAAGATGCTCGCGCATCTTGCGGCGCATCTTCACTACCTCCTCGCGCAGTGCCTCGCGCTCACGCTCGCCCCCGAGGATCTCGCGCCTCACGGCCTCGAAGCCCTGCGCCAGGCGGGCATGGCCCGCCACCACCCGGGCACGCACCAGTGCCTGGTGCTCCCAGGTCCAGGCCTCGCGGCGCTGATAGTCGGCGAAGGCGTCGAGGGTAGAGACCAGCAGGCCGGCATTGCCCGAGGGGCGCAGGCGCATGTCCACTTCGTAGAGCGTGCCGGCCGGGGTCACTGCCGTCAGCAGGTGAATGATGCGCTGGCCCAGGCGGGTGAAGAAGACCGGCGTGTCGATGGGCCGCGCCCCGTCGGTTTCGCCCTGGGAATCGGCATCGTGAATGAATACCAGGTCGAGATCGGAGCCGTAGCCCAGTTCGATGCCACCCAGCTTGCCGTAGCCGACGATCAGGAACTCAGGCTCGGCCCCGGCGCGCGAGCCATCGCGACGCAGCGGGTAGCCATGCTTGCGCACCAAGTGACGCCAGGCCATGGCCAGCACCGCCTCGAGCAGCACCTCGGCGATGTAGGTGAGATAGTCGCTGACCTTCATCAGATGCCGGGTGCCAGCGATGTCGGACGCCGCGACGCGCAGCACATGGGCGTGCTTGAACACCCGCAGCGCTTCGAGATGGGCTTCCTCATCGTCCTCGGGAATGCGCCCCAGCGCCTGGCGCAGCTCGTCGGCCAGGCGCGACTTGTCGGCGGGTGTGTAGAGCGTGTCCGGCGTCAGCAGCTCGTCGAGCAGGATGGGGTAGCGTGCCAATTGCTCGGCGATCCAGGGGCTGGAACCGCACAGCCCCATCAGGTGGCTCAGCGCTTCGGGATTCTCGCGCAGCAGTGCCAGGTAGGCGGTACGCCGCAGCACCGCTTCGATCAGCGGCAGCACGCGCTCGAGTGCGGTGTCAGGGGTATCGCTTGCCGCCACGGCATCGAGCAGCAGCGGCATCAGCGCCTCCAGGCGGTCGAAGCCGATGCGCTGCATCGACTGTACCTGGCGCGACTGGCGCAGGGTCGTCAGCCGGCGCAGCGCCGTCTCGGCTTGGACGAATCCCGCCTCGGACAGCATGTCCTGCGCCTCTGCCGATTCGAGTTCGCCGCACCACAAGGAGCGCCAGTCATTGAGCGACAGGCTGTCTTCGGCCCGGCCTTCGCCAGCCTCCTCGAGTTCTTCCTCGGGATCGGCGATCACCGCATCGAAGTGCTGACGCACCCGCACGCGCACCTCCTCGAGCCTGGCCATGACCGCCGGCCAGTCCTCCATGTTCAGTGCCAGGGCAACACGCTCCCGGTCGAGATCTTCGTCGGGCAGGCTCTGGGTCTGGCGGTCTTCCAGTGCCTGCAGCGCATGCTCCAGGTCACGCAGGAAGACGTAATCGGGCTCGAGTTCGTCGACTACCTCTTGCGGCAGCAGACCAAGCGCCGGCAAGCGTGACAGGGCGGTGCGCAGCGAAGCGACCTGCAGCTCGGTGTCGCGCCCGCCACGGATCAGCTGGAAGGCCTGCACCACGAACTCCACCTCGCGGATGCCCCCCGGGCCGAGCTTGATGTTGGCCTGCATGCCACGGCGCTTCACTTCACGGTTGATCAGCGCCTTCATCTCGCGCAACGACTCGATGGCGCCGAAATCGAGGTACTTGCGATAGACGAAGGGCCGCAGGTGGCCGAGCAGCTCGACTCCGGCCCCGAGGTCGCCAGCCACCGGGCGAGCCTTGAGCATGGCGTAGCGCTCCCACTCCCGTCCCTGGTCCTGATAGTAAGCGGCCAGTGAGCTGAAGCTACCCACCAGCGGCCCGCCGTCACCCAGCGGACGCAGGCGCATGTCGACGCGAAAGGCGAAGCCGTCGGCGGTCACCGCATCCAGCGCGGCGATCAGCTTCTGTCCCAGCTTGGTGAAATACTCCTGATGCTCGAGCGACGTGCGTCCGCCCTCGGTGTCGCCCTTCTCGGGGTAGGCGAAGATCAGGTCGATGTCCGAGGAGAGATTGAGTTCGCCGGCGCCGAGCTTGCCCATTCCCAGCACCACCAGGCGCTGTTCGCTGCCATCGGCGCGCGGCGCCGGACGCCCCCAACGTGGCTCGAAATGGCGCTCGAGCCAGCCCAGCGCCCCCTCGAGACAAGCCTCGGCCAGCCGCGACACCGCCGCCGCCGTGGCCCACATGTCGATGCCGGGCGGGCGGGTCAGGTCGCGCCACACGATGCCCAGCATGCGCGCCCGACGGAAGCGCCGCAGGGCGGCATGCAGGCCCGCCTCGTCCTCGACGCTCTCCAGCCGTTCGGCCAGCCAGGCAGCCAGGGTATCGGCTGAGGGAACGACATCCAGCTCACCACTGGCATCGAGATGCTGCAGCCAGTCGGGGTAGCGCACCAGCGTATCGCCGGCGAAGTCGGAGATGGCCATGACACGGGCCAACTGGCTGCGGCGCTGCGGGGCGAGGCCCAGCCAGTTCTCCGAGGGCAGCTCCTGACCGGTCATTTCGGCCACGTTGTCGGCCCGCGCCAGACTCTCGTTCAAGCGCTGCCACACTCTCTCCAAGGCAGGCAACAGCGCATGGGGGAGCTCGTCGGCGGGCAGGAAGTCATCGGGTAGAGGCATGGCAACGCCTTGTCGCAGCTGGGTTGCCCCCAGCATAACGAAGGGTCAACGCCGCGGCACCCCGCTTGACGCGGTCAGCCGAAGAATTTTTGCCAGGCCAGCAGGCCCCAGGTCAGGCCGGCCGCGACCAGGGCCAGCATCACCGCCGCCGAACCGATGTCCTTGGCCCGCCCCGACAGCTCGTGGTGCTCGGTGCCGATGCGATCCACCACGCTCTCGATGGCGCTGTTGATCAGCTCCACGGTCAGGACCAGCAGGCAACTGCCCAGTAGCAGGATCCACTCCACCGGCCCCGAGCCGATCCACCAGGCCAGCGGCAGCAGCGGTACGCAGAGGGCCAGCTCCTGGCGGAATGCCGTCTCGTGGCGAAAGGCGAATTTGAGTCCCCTGAGCGAATATCCCGTGGCATCGATGAGATGGCGCCATCCGGTACGTGCGGGTTTCATCGTATCGCTATCCTTGACTTGCCTGGCGGAGTGGGTGACTTCAATGCGCCTCGATCATGCGCTCGAGATCCTGGGCGAGCGGATCCAGCACCTGAGCCCAGTTGAGCCAAGGCGTGGATGCGGTGCCGTTGACCAGTACCGTGAACACACCCCAGCGCCCGGAGCGGGTACGGAAGTAGCCGCTGACGGCGCGCACGGCGTAAGGCTGGTTGAGCGTGCCGGTCTTGAGCATGATGTGATCCTGGAACAGCGGCGAGCCGCGGCGGATGAAACGGGCGACCCCGTTGGACGGCGACTGGAAGCTGGCGACGAAGCTGGGAAACAGCGACGAGCGGTGGAACATGCTTTCCAGCAATACATTGGCACCGCGGGCCGAGGTGCGGTTCTCGGTGGTCAGCCCGCTGCCGCTGAGCATGACCACCGGACCATGATCGGGCAAGCCGGCCACGTAGTCCTGGATCGCTTCGCCTGCCTGCAGCAGGCTCGCCCTGGGCGTATCGACCAGGTTGAGCGCCAGCACATCGGCCATGAAGTTGTTGGAGTAGTTCATGACCTGCAACAACAGCTCCTGCAGCGGCTTGCCTTCCACTTGCGCCAGGTTGCGGGCGGAGGCAGGCGGCGCCTCGATGCTGGTGGCATAGCCCTGTCCCACCGCGATGCCGGCCTGCTCGAGCATCGCCAGCAGGGTACGCGCGGTCTGGCGGGCGGGATCGCCGCTGGCACGATAGACATCACGCGGCGCGGCGTCGCGCGCGATGTGACCGCGCAGCAGCATCACGTCGCCCTCTTCACGGGTGACGCGCTCGGCGCTGAACTCGGTGCCGCTCCCGGCCGCGCGCGTTTCGACCTGGTTGTCGATGCCCAGGATCAGCGACTGGCTGTCGCAGCTGGTGATTCGCGCCGGCTCGCCGATGGCCGCGCCCGGTGCTACGTTGACACACCAGTTGCCGTGGTTGACACCAGCCGACGACAGCAGCGCGCTGTAGCTGTTAGCGGTGCGCGACTGGGCTTCGCAGCGGTCGGTGGTGATACATTCCACCGGGCCGAAGCGCCACTGGCTGACCACCAGCCGCCCCTCTATCTCGCGCACGCCGGCCTGGTGCAGCCGCTGCGCCAATCGCCATAGATCCTCGCTGGCCAGCGCCGGGTCGCCGCCGCCGTCGAGTATCAGGTCACCACGCAGCACGCCGTTGCCATCGAGTTCGGCGGCGCTGACCAGCTTCGTGGTGAAGCGATGCTGAGGGCCCCAGCGGTCGAGTGCCGCCGCAGCCAGGTAGGCCTTGGACACCGAGGCCGGCGACAGCTGGAGTTCCGGCTCGATGGCGCCCAGCGCCTCGCCGGAACGCCCGCCGTCGCCCAGCAGCCGGGCCTCGGCGCTGATACGAAAGCCTCGCTCGGTCATTTTCTCCAGCTCGGGGAAGCCAGCTCCCGAAGCGGCGAGGGGCAGCAGCAAGCCGCAGAAGAGAGCCAGGCAGCGCAGCCTGGCAGTCACGCTTGACATCATTTCAATCAGTTCCATCGGCGCCGGAAGCGCCAGTTCAATGGGCGGAGACGCGCGAAAAAAGCTGGATCACCACCACCCCGGTCACGATCAGGCCGATACCCAGCACCGCCGGCGGGTCGGGACGCTGCCCGTATGCCAGTACGCCGACCAGGGCCACCAGTACGATACCCAGCCCGGCCCAGATCGCATAGGCGATGCCCACCGGAATGGTGCGCAGCACCAGCGACAGCATGTAGAAGGCAATCACATAACCTGCAACCACCACCAGGCTGGGACCGGGGCGGGTAAAACCGTCGGTGGCTTTTAACGCACTGGTTGCCACCACTTCCGCCACGATCGCCAGTGCCAAGTAGACGAATGCCATCAGCGCTCCTCCGTCAGGGGGCCAGGGACGAGCTCCGGGGCATGCGGTAGGTCCGCCTGCAAACGCCAGAGCGATTGACCGCTGGCATGGTACTTCCGTTCAAACGGCGTCAGGAAGTGGCCGGCCGGCTCCCAGGGCTCGACCAGGGCAACCGTGCCGGTGACCTGCTCCAGCGCCTGGGCGAACTCCTCCACGTAGAGCCGCCAGTTCGAGCGCAGCTCCAGCCGCCCACCCAGCGCCAGGATGACCGGCAGCACCGGGTGACCGTGCCAGCGCTGCTTGAGATGCGCCGACTTGGGGTAGGGGTTGGGATAGAGCAGGTAATGCCGCGCTGGCTGCCAGCCGGCGGCCAGCGCCAGGCGCCAGAAATCGACCAGATCGGCACGCACCAACAAGGCATTTTCGGCCAGCGCGCCGTGATCGCGCGAGAGCCGATCGGCACTGCGATCCACGCCGATGACCAAATGATCCTCGTAACGCGCCGCCAGCTGGCGAGTGGAGAGCCCTACACCGCAGCCGGCATCGAGGATCAAAGGGCTTTGCCCTCTGCCGCTGCGGCTCTCGTACCAGTCCTGAGCCTGTGCGAACGCCTCGCGGGTATGCTCGGCCACGGGCTTGCGCAGAGGATACCGCAAGGCGCGCTCGACGCGGCGCGCGACGTCCCGGTGCGGGCCGAGCTGGTTGGTCGCGATAGTGCGGGAAGTGGCTTGCATGGCAATCGGTTCGGCTGCTGACGAACTGGCCATTCTAGCAGCCATGGCGCGGCAGGTGAGGAGCGAAAAAAAGGCGCCCCCTATGAAAGGAAGCGCCCACATACCCACTCGTATGACTCAAACAGCAGCGCTAGCATAGCGCTTCCGGCACCCAGTTTCAAACGTATGTTTTATGCTTGCCAGCCAGAAGTTGCGGCGCACGCCCATGACGGCGTCCCGAGGCGAGTGATATGATCGTCTCCCTTATATCTACATTACCGACTCGCACGAACAGCATAACGAGGACAGCGGCTTGTCACACTTACCGGTGATCGTCGGCATGGGCGGCGTCAACGCCGCCGGTCGTACCTCAGGCCACCAAGCATTTCGTCGCACCGTGATCGACGCCCTTCCCGAAGCCGAGCAGCAAGCGCTGCTGCTCGGCCTGGCCGCTCTGATGGGCTTGGGCAGCTGTCGGGAAGGTGCCTGGTACGATGCCGCCGGGAATCCCATCGGCGCCAGCCGGCTGGCCGAGAATTGCCGCGACCAGGTGCTCGACCATACCCTGATCCGGCGCATCGAGGATCCCCGTTTCAACGACGACGGGCTGCCGGCCAATCGCCGCGCCGGTCTGGAGCTGGGGTCGGAGCTGACGTTTCGTATTCGCCGCCGCCAGTTGCCCGAGCGGCTGTCGCCGACATGGCAGGTGCGCGAGGTGGACCGCTACACCCTGGAGGTCACGGTACCTCCCGGCGAGCTCGACGTGCTGCTGCCGGAGACCCGGCCAGCCCAGGTGCGTGCCGCCGGCCAGTTGCCGAGCGGCTTCGATCCCAGCCGCTACTACCGCAGCGTGCACCATCCCCGCGGCCTGTCGATGTCGATCTTCGCCGCCAGCGACTGCCTGGCCAGCAGCGGCCTGGACTGGGAAATCCTGCGCGACCGCCTGGACCCCGACGAGATCGCCGTGTATGCCGGCAACTCCATCGGCCAGCTCGACGACGAGGGCTGGGGCGGGCTGCTCAAGAGCTTCGTGTCGGGCAATCGCGCCACCTCGAAGCAGATGCCGCTGGGCTACGGGCAGATGCCCGCTGATTTCCTCAATGCCTACGTGCTGGGCAGCGTCGGCGGTACCGGTGCAGCGCTGGGCGCCTGCGCCAGCTTTCTCTACAACCTGCGCCTGGGGGTCGAGGACATCCGCAGCGGACAGCGGCGTGCCGTGATGGTCGGTACCTCCGACGCGCCGGTGACGCCGGAGATCATCGAGGGCTTTCGCGCCATGGGCGCGCTGGCCGATGACGAAAGCCTCAAGGCGCTGGATGCCCTGGAGCTGCTCACCGACGCCGACTATCAGCGCGCCTGCCGCCCCTTCGCGCGCAATTGTGGCTTCACCATTGCCGAGGCCAGCCAGTTCGTCCTGCTGCTCGACGATACCCTGGCGCTGGAACTCGGCGCCGAGATACTGGGCAGCGTGCCGGGCGTGTTCGTCAACGCCGACGGCTGGAAGCGCTCCATCTCAGCGCCCGGCATCGGCAACTACATCACCCTGGGCAAGGCGGCCGCACTGGTACGCGACATGCTCGGCGAGACGGCGTTGCGGGAACGCACTTTCCTCCACGCCCACGGCACCAGCACCCCCAAGAACCGCGTGACCGAATCCCATGTCTTCGATCTGGTTGCCCAGGCCCATGCCATCGAGCACTGGCCGGTGGTAGCGGTGAAGGCCTTCGTCGGCCACTCCCAGGGCAGCGCCGCCGGCGACCAGCTGACCAGCGCCCTGGGCAGTTTCGCCCATGGCCTGCTACCGGGCATTCCCACTCTCGATGCGGTGGCCGACGACGTCCATGCCGAGCGGCTGAAGTTCTCTCGCGAGCCGCAACCGTTCGTGGCCGATGCCGCCTTCATTAACGCCAAGGGCTTCGGTGGCAACAATGCCACCGGCGTGGTGCTGTCGCCCGCCGTGACCGAACGCCTGTTGGTCAAGCGTCATGGCGAAGCCGCCCTCGATGCCTGGCGTCAACGGCGCGAAGCCACTCGCCGTGCCAGCCAGGCCTATCTCGCCGCGGCGGACCAAGGCCACTACGAGGTACGTTACCGCTTCGGCGAGGGCGTGCTGGAAGGACCGGAGCTCGAGGTCAACGCCACTGCCATCAGCATCCCCGGCTACGCCCGCCCGGTATCTCTCGTGGTCGACAACCCCTTCGGCAAGCTGGAAGACTGATTCGCCCCGACCGGTTCGGCGTTGTCGGCTCGGCCACGCCCGGTTACCCTGAGCCCCTCGAACGAGTCAACTGAGCGAAGCGCCATGAAAATCGCGGTCTACCCCGGCACCTTCGACCCTATCACCCACGGCCACTACGACCTGATCGAGCGCGCTTCCCTGCTGTTCGACAAGGTCGTGGTCGCCATCTCGGCCAGTCCCGGCAAGAATCCAGCGCTGGATCTCGACACTCGCATCTCCCTGGCCCGGGAGGTCTCAGCGGGGCTCGACAACGTCGAGGTGATCGGTTTCTCCGGCCTGCTCACCGACATGATGGCCGAGCAGCAGGCCCGCATCATCCTGCGCGGACTGCGCGCGGTATCAGACTTCGAGTACGAACTGCAGCTGGCCAACATGTACCGCGCCCAGGCCCCCGAACTCGAGAGCGTGTTCCTCACGCCGGCGGTGGAGAACTCCTACATCTCCTCCACCATCGTGCGCGAGATCGCCAAGCTGGGCGGCGACATTTCCCGCTTGGTGCATCCCAGGGTCGCCGAAACGCTGCGCAAGCATTACAATACCTGACCGTATTACTCGGCAATTCCCGAGCCGCTTTATCCAGGGGCACGGCCGGACGCGGCCTGCCCGATCGCGAGGTAGCCCCATGGCCCTAATGATCACCGACGAATGCATCAACTGCGACGTCTGCGAGCCCGAGTGCCCCAACGACGCCATCTCGGCGGGCGAGGAGATCTACGTCATCGATCCCAGCCGTTGCACCGAGTGCGTCGGCCACTACGACGAGCCGCAGTGCCAGCAGGTGTGCCCGGTCGACTGCATTCCCCTCGACCCCGAACGCCGCGAGACCCGTGACGAACTGATGGCCAAGTACCACCTGATTACCGCGGCCTGAGCGTACGCCAGCCCGGTCTCGTTTCCCTTCAGCGTGTGCTCGATCCCTACCCGCCCCCCATGGCCAACGCCTGACACCCCGTCACGACGCACTGCGGTTGCGTTATGTCGTTTCAGCCGCCATGCTGCTCGGTCTTTTCACCATCGGGGCACGCCGTGGCGACTCTGAACAGCGAGGCTTCCGCCCGACGCCGTATCTGGACGCTGGCCTGGCCGATCATTCTCTCCAATATCACCGTGCCCTTATTGGGGCTGGTGGATACCGCAGTGGTCGGCCACCTGCCGGATTCGCGCTACCTGGCCGGGGTGACACTGGGCGCCACCCTGTTCAGCTTTCTCTATTGGGGCTTCGGCTTCCTGCGCATGGGCACGACCGGGCTGACCTCCCAGGCAGTGGGGCGCGAGAACGACAGCGAGGTGCGCAACCTGCTGGGTCAGGCGCTGCTGTTGGCGATGGGCATCGGCGCCCTGCTGATCCTGTTCTCCCAGCCGCTGATCGCCTTGGGGCTATGGCTGCTCGACGGCAGCGAGGTCGCCACCCGGCTGGCCGCCGAGTACGCCCAGATTCGCATTCTCTCGGCCCCGGCGGTGCTGGCCAACTACGCCATCCTCGGCTGGTTCCTGGGCCAGCAGAACTCACGCGTGACGCTGGCCATCCTGGTGCTGACCAACAGCGTCAACATCGCGCTGGACCTGCTGTTCGTGGTCGGGCTCGGCATGACCAGCGACGGCGTGGCCTGGGCCACGGTGATCGCCGACTACACGGCGCTGGCCTTCGGCGCCTGGCTGGTACTGCGGCAACTGCAGCTTCTGCAAGGGCGATTCCTGCGCGAGCGGCTATTCCGTGTCGCTGCCTACGGTGAGCTGTTCCAGGTCAACGCCAACCTTTTCCTGCGCACCCTGGGGCTGCTGTTCGCCATGGCCTTCTTCACCTCGCGCGGAGCGGCGCAGGGCGATACCGTACTGGCCGCCAATGCCGTGCTAATGCAGTTCATCATGCTCACCAGCTACGCCCTGGATGGCTTCGCCCACGCTGCCGAAGCCACCACCGGACGCGCCGTGGGGCGTCGACGCTGGGATGAATTCGGCACGGCCGTACGCGCCGCCACCGAGTTCTCGCTGATCACCGCCACCGCCGCGGCGCTCGCCTTCGCTCTGGGCGGCCATCAGCTCATCGCCCTGCTGACCGGCCTTCCCGAGGTGCGCGCGACGGCCGGCGAGTACCTGCCCTGGATGGTGGCCATGCCGCTGATCGCCGTATGGAGCTACTTGCTCGATGGGGTCTTCATCGGTGCCACGGCGATTCGCGAGATGCGCAATAGCATCTTTCTTGCGCTGGCCATCTACCTGCCGGCATGGTGGCTGACCCAGCAGGCCGCCGCCCCCGATTACGTGAATCATGCGCTGTGGCTGTCGTTTCTCATCTTCACCGCGGCACGCTCACTGGTACTGGCCAGCTACTATTGGCATCATCGACGCAGCCGCTGGTGCCACCAAGCGAACGACGACACGGCACAGCGGATTCCCGACCGTCCCGTCTGAGCCGCAACACCCTTTTCATTAGGGCAAGCCGATGAGATTGCGCTATTTTTCTCAGACGCACTCAAGACAACCAGAAGAAGCGACGCCGCCATGCTAAAAACGCTTTCAAGACCCGCCGTCAAGCTGGTCGAACGCTATCTGCCGGATCCCTTCATCTTCGTGCTGCTGCTAACGCTCATTGCCGCCGCAGCCGCCATCGGCGTGGAGCGCCAGACGCCGCTGGCCGTGATGCGCTACTGGGGCGACGGCTTCTGGAACCTGCTCACCTTCTCCATGCAGATGTTGTTGATCCTGGTGACCGGTTTCATGCTGGCCAGCTCGCCGCCGGTCAAGCGCCTGCTGCAGCGGTTGGCCGGGTTAGCCAGGCACGCCGGTCACGCCATCCTGCTGGTCACGTTCGTCTCGCTGGTGGCCAGCTGGATCAACTGGGGCTTCGGCCTGGTGGTCGGTGCGCTGTTCGCCAAGGAACTGGCGCGCATGGTGCGAGTCGATTACCGCCTGCTGGTGGCCAGCGCCTACTCCGGCTTCGTGGTCTGGCATGGCGGTCTGGCCGGCTCCATCCCGCTGACCATTGCCACCGAGGGCCATTTCACCGCAGAACAAATCGGCGTGATCGGTACGGGCTCGACCATCTTCGCCTTCTTCAACCTGGCGATCGTGGTGTGTCTGTTCATTGCCATCCCGCTGGTCAACCGCGCCATGCTCCCCGACGACAAGGAGAGCGTCTACATCGACCCCAAACTTCTTGACGAGAGTCCTGCCTCACGGGTGCGTATCACGCGCCCGGCCGAGCGACTGGAGAACAGCGTCACCCTCGCCTGGCTGGTCGGCATCCCAGGGGTGATCTTCCTGCTCGATCACTTCGCCCTGCGCGGCGGCGGCCTGAACCTCAACATCGTCAACTTCATGTTCCTGTTTCTGGCCATCGTGCTTCATCGCACTCCGCGCAGCCTGCTGGAGAGCCTCAACGAGGCGATCAAGGGCGGCGCCGGGATCGTCATCCAGTTCCCCTTCTATGCCGGCATCATGGCGATCATGGTGCAGTCGGGCCTGGCAGAGACGATGTCGGAAGCACTGATCTCCTTCGCCACCGAAGCCTCCCTGCCGTTCTGGTCGTTCATCAGCGCCGGCATCGTCAACTTGTTCGTGCCCTCCGGTGGCGGCCAGTGGGCCGTTCAAGCCCCGGTCATGCTGCCGGCGGCCGAGGCACTCGGCGTGGACGTCTCGCGCGTGGCCATGGCCGTCGCCTGGGGCGATGCCTGGACCAACCTGCTTCAGCCGTTCTGGGCCCTGCCGGTGCTGGCCATCGCCGGACTGAAAGCCAAGGACATCATGGGCTACTGCCTGATCCAACTGGTCATCACCGGTGTGATCATCTCAATAGGCCTGACCTGGTTCTGACGACTAACCTGATGGGAATCAATCCTCCCGGCCCCGGCACTTGCCGGGGCCATCGTCATCTCAACCGCGAGGGTCGTCATGCCGCTGTTCCTGGACGGAATCGACACCATTGCCCTGATCATCGAAGTACTGGGCGTCGCTATCATCGTCGGCGGCTTCGCCATTACCTCCTGGCGCTTCCTGCACCATCGCATGTTCCACGAGCAGCGTGCCTTCATGCACTATCGTCACGGCATCGCCCGCTCGCTCATACTGGGGCTGGACTTCCTGATCGCCGGCGACATCATCAAGACGGTCATCATCGTCAATACTGGCCAGCAGGTCGCCACTCTGGGGGTGATCGTGCTGATCCGCGCCTTCCTGGCCTTTACCCTGCACGTCGAGGTGGAGGGACACTGGCCATGGCAGGACAGCCGTTACAAGAACGCGTCGAGCAATGGCCGGCGCGACACAAACGATTGAACCAGTACGATTGAAAAGGTATTCGCCCATGGCCGATTCCGGCAGCCTGCCCCATGACTTTCCCGGCCAGCACGAACTGAGCATGACCGTGCTGATGACGCCCGACATGGCCAACTTCAGCGGCAAGGTACATGGCGGTGCCATTCTCAAGAAACTCGATGAAGTGGCCTACGCCTGTGCCAGCCGCTACTCGGGCCACTACGTGGTGACCCTGTCGGTCGATCAGGTGCTGTTCAAACAGCCGATTCACGTCGGCGAGTTGGTCACCTTCCTCGCCAGCGTCAACCACGTGGGGCGCTCCTCGATGGAGATCGGCATCAAGGTGGTGGCCGAGAACATCCGCGACAAGGTGATTCGCCATACCAATAGCTGCTACCTGACCATGGTCGCCGTAGACGCCAATGGCCAACCGGCGCCGGTGCCGCCGCTCAAACTGGAGACACCGCTGCAGAAACTGCGCTTCGAAAAGGCGGCGTTGCGCAAGAAGCTACGCAAAGAGGCCGAGGAGGCCGAGCGCCGCGCCCAGGAAGAGCACGGCGGACGTTAAGCGAAGGAGTCGCGACTCGCCTGGCGTGACGCGAGGAGTGGCGAGGGCGATCAGCCGCAGCCGATCTGGGTAATGGTGTCGTTATCGTCGACATGAACGTTGATGCGGTCGCCGCGGTACTCCATGGTGTAGGCGTGCCCAGGGCGAATGACACGCAGCGTGGCGGCACCGCTTTCACGGCGAATCGATTCGCCCAGCGCTTCGTCATAGTGCCGGCCGATTCGGTCCTGGACGCGCTGCGCCCCACAGGCATCCTCCTGTTCGCTGACCTGGGGCGGTTTCGGGGCGGGCTCATGGGAGGAATTGGAATTCGACATGGGCGTACAACCTGCAAATAGCGTCAGGCCAACGGAAACCAGGCACCACCTGAACGGGCTTACCATGCGTCAAAGTCTCGCTGCAATGGAAACGGAATGAGATGAACGGGATGAAATAGGAAGAGGAATATCAGGCAGCACACGGGGAGACTGCCAGGTCACCCGCATGCTGCCAGGCCGGACCACACGAATTAGCTGGCGGCGTCCTGCACGTGCTGTCCGCCGCGCTCGACGTCCTCGCCGGCACCTTCCATGGTGTTGCAACCCGCCAGGGCGCCGGCGGTCATCAGCAGAGCAAAACTCAGGGCAATTGCTTTCTTCATGGTCGTATCTCCTTGAAACGATATTGGGAAATCCATTCCTTTCCGTGAAGCAATGGCCACTTAAGCGTAACAGCCCTCCGCCGCTTTGCATAACCGCTAATACGATGACGACTGCCGCTGGATCGCCTCACCGCCCTGTTCGATATCCTCGCCCATGCCGCGCATGGTATTGCACCCGGCAAGCAGCGATAGTCCCATCAGGACCGCCAGCACCAACAACAATGGCCGTTTCATGTTCGCCTACCTCCTTTCCAACTGGACTTCTCTCTCACTCTAGCCTCACTGTAGCCGCTGTCGAGGCGCTTCGCTTGCCTCCCAACGGGCACGTTGTGCCGGGTTATGTCATGATGATTGCGTTGTCATCGATAGGAGAGGGAGCATGTCGTCAGTACGCTTGGATGCCCGCCTGGCCCAAGATAGCTACCCGGTCGCGGAACTGCCGCTGTGCCAACTGCGGCTGATGGATGACGCGCGCTTCCCCTGGCTGCTCCTGATCCCGCGTCGCCCCGATGTGAGCGAGGTCTTCGACCTCGACGAGGCCGACCGGCGGCAGCTATGGCACGAAGCCAGCGAGGTGGGACGCATGCTCAAGGCTCTGACCCAGGCCGACAAGATCAACGTGGCCAACCTGGGCAACGTGGTGGCCCAGCTGCACGTTCACGTCGTTGCCCGGGTACGCGACGATGACGCCTGGCCGGGGCCGGTATGGGGCCACGGCCAGGCCAGGCCCTATGACCTGAATGAGCTGGCCGGCATGCGCGATCACTTGCTGGCGCGGCTCGACGGGCTCAATCTGCAGCCATGAGGGTTGGTTCAACCGCCGAAAGGATGACCACCAGGGGGTGACGCGCGCTCAGCCGGCGCGCTGCGTGCCGGCGGCTCTCCCAGCAGCGGTGCCGAGGTGGGTTGCGTCACGCCGGTGACGGAGAGCGAGATGCCCAGTGCCATGATGGCGAGCCCGCCACCCAGCGCAGCCCAGCTCAGCAGACGACCGGCCCGCTGCATGCTGTTCTGCTTCATCAGCTGTCGCTCGGCCCAGCCGCGCGCAAAGACGCTCGCCAGCGCCAAGCCCGAAACGGTCAGCGCCGTACCCAATGCCATCACCATCACCGCCGCCACCCCAACCGCGAACTGGCCCAGCAGGGTAGCCGCGCCCAGCAGCAGCACGCCGCCGCTGCAGGGACGAATCCCGATGGTGACCACCGTAGCCAGCGCAGTGCGCCAATCGGTGGCCTGATTCGGCTCGACGTGGTGGTGGCCGCCACAGCAATGATGATCGTGGCCATGCGAGTGCCCACGGGCATGATCGTGCTGAGCCGCCCGACTCACGGGCGAACGGCGTAGCTGACGAATCGCCCGCAGGGCGAGCCAGGCCCCCAGGATGGTCACCATCAGGAAGCTGGCCTGTTCGACCCAGGCGACGCTGCCCATTGCCTGGCGGGTCACCCAGCCCAGGCCATGCACCAGCACCACCACCAGGCCGATGGCCACCAGCCCCTGCAGCAGCGAGGCGGCCACGGAGAGCAATAGTGCCCGGCGCACCGCACCGCCCTGGGAGAGCAAATAAGTGGTCAGCACTGCCTTGCCATGCCCTGGACCGGCGGCATGAAAAACCCCGTAGCCGAAGCTGACGCCCAGCAGTGTCGCCCAGGCAGCCGTCGTGGGTGCGCCGGAGAACTGAGTGATGGCCATGGTCAGGGCCCGGTGGAAATCACGCTGCCACGCGACCAATTGCAGGCTCAATGACTGCAGCCCGCCCTGGCTGAGGAACAGCAGCGCCAAGGCGGCAGCCGCCAGCAGACAGAGCCCGACCAGCCATGCCCTGGCAGGGGTTCTTGTCATCGCTCTTGCTTTCACTCGCATTTCACCACTCCGGTCTCGGCAAAATGTCGTCCCAGCCCAGGCTCGGCCTCGTCGTCCACATCGAGCATGGCCGCCTGCATCACCAGTTCGGGATCGGGGTCGGCAGGCATGATGCGGGTGCTGCATTGCACCGCACCGCTTATCGTCAAGGCGTCTTCCTGCGGTGTATCGCCCTCCGCTTCGTGCACCACTTCCAGATAGTAGGTGGGGTCGAACACCTGGTACTGCAGCGTCTCCTCATTCAGCGGCTGGGCCTCGTCCAGCGGCAGAAGAAAGACGAACTCCACCCGGCCGCCACGCTCCATCACGGTGTACTCGTTCACTTCGCCGAAGCTCAGCTTGTCGTCGCCCAGACGCGCCTCGGTAAAGAAATCGAATGGTGCAAGATTGCCGCGGATCTCGCCTCCCAGGCGATCGAGTCCCGCCTCCAGTCCGCCTTCGCCGCGGCTCAGCTCCTCGAGCAGCACCAGACTGTAGAAGGGGTCCATGCGCCAGGCTTGGTGCAGCGCTTCGAGCCGCCCCTGCTCGTCGACGATCAGGCGCATACGGATGTCGATCCAGCCGTGCGGGTGGGCCAATGCCCACCCCGGCAACAAGACGAGAACCCACATAATCGGCAGCCGGGCGCGACGCACTCCGGCACTGAACAGGCAAAGCAAGCGAGTCATATCGCTACAGATCTCTCATGATGGCTCAGACGTAATCAACGCGGCGCCAGCCCCAGCCGGCGCTGTAGCTCGGCCAGCAGCGGATCGAGCAGATGTGGCGGCAGCGGCCTGCTGCCCTGGGTTGCCGTCAGGGAGGCTCTGGCCCCCTGCCCCTCGGGAGTGATCGAGGCCCGGACCCGATAGCCCGGCCAGCGTGCCAGTACCGCCTCGACGCGCCCAAGCTCGGCATCGGCGTGGCGGATCACATAGCCCTCTTCCATCAGCAGACCGACGACTTCGCGCAATGTCGTTTCGGGCGCTGCCGCCAGCGCCAGTTCACGTGGCTCGGGTTGTTGTTGAGGAGCGGCGCAGCCCGACAACGTGAAGAGCAGCAACATGATGACCAAGCTACGCATCATGGCGTCTCCCTCGTTGCGGCGACCCGCATGGCCTGGCGCAGCGAACCACAGAAGGCGGCATCGCTACCGCTGCGCGTTTCGCGCAGTTCGCCCCGCCAGTCGATGACCTGAATGTCGCGACTGACGCGCACCCAACCCGGATCGGCGACTACCGAGACACGTTCGAGTTGAGTGGCATCCTGCGTGATACTGCCACCGGCACCGCCGAAGCCGATCATCACACCGGTGGAGACGCGCCGGCCGCCGCCCAGACCCACACCGCCAAAGAAGCCGGTACGCTCCCAGCTGTCGTAACGGTCGCCATAGCCCGGTATCGTCCGGGTACGCTCGGCGCTGACCAGCCCAGCGCCAGCTCGGTATCACGAACCACGAAATCTTCCGCTTCCAGCGCATCGAGGGCACGTCGCACCCACTCGCGAGGCTCGACGTCGCCGGCCTCCCAGCGACACTCAGCGGCGGGGCGCGGCTCTGCGGAAGGCAGTGTCGTCGGCGTCGCCTGGCAACCGGCCAGCAAGGCCAGGCCGGGTATCATCCACCACAGGCGCATGGGATTCTCCTGTTCGTCCTTGGGCGCAGTCTACGCGGCCCAGCCCACCTTGCAAGGCATTGCCGCCGTTCTTGAGAGTCTCGCAGGGCCTACGGGTTCCCGACCGGGCGAGCCCCGGCGCCGCGGCACGAACGCCTACCCGCCTTGACAGCAGAGGCCACGGCCAGGTCATCATGCACACAGCCTATCGCAACCATGGCCAGATATTGCTTAAGCAATGACCGACGAGGCCATAGACTAACCGCAACCGACACGCACGCGAAAAGGAGTACGCGCATGAGCGATACCAACGCCATCGGCCTGCATCAGAACAGCGCCAGCCAGCTTGCCGAAAAGCTCAACGTTCTGCTGGCCAACTACCAGGTCTTCTACATGAACGTTCGCGGTTACCACTGGAACGTGAAAGGTCCTCAGTTCTTCGAACTGCACGCCAAGTTCGAGGAGTTCTATACCGATCTGTTGACCAAGGTCGACGAAGTGGCCGAGCGCATTCTGACCCTGGGGCACAAGCCGGTGCACGCCTACAGCGACTACGTTGCCATGGCGCAAATCGGCGAGGACAAGGACGTACATGACGGCGAAGCCTGCGTACGCGGCATACTCAAGGGATATCAGACCCTGATCGAGCTGCAGCGCGATCTGCTGGCAGCGGCCTCGGACGCCGACGACGAAGGTACCGCCTCCCAGGCCAGCGACTATATCCGCGAGCAGGAGAAGACGGTCTGGATGCTCAACGCCTACCTGGGCTAAGAGGCCTGCCGGCCGGCAACACAGAGAAGAATGAGGGGGAGCGCACGGCGACCCGGAACACAGCGGCATAGTCGAACAGTGTTCACTATGCCCGCTTTTCACCACTATAATGGAATGAGGGAAAAGAAGGGGTGACCGGAACGTGTCGTAGGCACTCGAGGAGACCCCCATGAAACGCTTACTCTTTACCGCCCTGGTAGTCGCCTTGTCGCTGCCCTTCTCCATGTCGGCAAGTGCCGACCATGGCAGACATGCCGCACATGGCACCCAGATTCATCATCACCACTACTATGCGCGCGACAATCGCAGCAAACCGCCGAAGCATCGTCGCCATTATCGCGCCCACCATCACTCGCGCCCCGCCCGTCGCGTCGTGGAGCATCACTATTACGGCCCTCCTCGATATGACCACTACTACCGAGGCCACACCGATGTCCCACTGGTGACCGTAGGGGGCTATCCCGTGGTTCGCATCCAGGTCAACCACTGACGACTCTCACATACCTCTACATCGAGTCACGGTCCGATACCCCACTGCCCTTGTCTTCGGCCCTTGCCGTCTTAAGGTGATAAGGGGGAGTGATTCCCATGTCCTCGCACAAGGAGCAAGGAGGTAGCGAATGAGCGAGAAGCTGAAAGGCAAGACCGTCGCCATCCTGGCCACCGACGGGTTCGAGGAATCGGAGCTCAGCGAACCCAAGGCGGCTCTAGAGCGCGAGGGGGCCACGGTCCACGTAGTCGCACCGGACAAGGACAGCATCCGTGCCTGGGCGAAAACCGACTGGGGCCCTTCCTATGACGTCGACCGCCGCCTCGAGCAGGCCAACGCCGACGACTACGATGCGCTGGAACTGCCCGGCGGTCTGTTCAATCCCGATGCATTGCGCCAGAACCGCCAGGCGCTCGAATTTACTCGGCGCTTCTTCGAGGCGCAAAAGCCGGTCGCGGCGATCTGCCATGGCCCCTGGGTGCTGATCAATGCCGGCGTGGCCAAGGGCCGCCGCATGACCTCCTATCCTTCAGTGGAGCAGGACCTGCGCAACGCCGGAGCCGAGTGGGTCGACCAGGAGGTCGTGGTCGACAGCGGACTGGTCACCAGCCGCAAGCCCGACGACCTCGAGGCCTTCTGCAGCAAGCTGATCGAGGAGATCGCCGAGGGCAAGCACAGCCGCCAGCACGCCTGAGCCGCGTGCTACCGCCGCTCGCCCAGGCGAGCGGCACTTCACGTGCCGGCGCTAGGCGCCGGCCGCCGCCGTATCTCCGGCCAGATCTGCGATCAGCGCCCGCAGCAGCGTCCAGAACTCCTCCACCGAACTCAGCTCGACCCGTTCGTCGGGCGAATGCGCGCCACGAATCGAAGGCCCGAACGAGATCATCTCCAGATCGGGATACTTGCCGGCCAGAATGCCGCACTCGAGCCCGGCGTGGATGACCTTTACCGCCGGTTCGCTGCCCAGGTGCCGGCCATGCAGGCGGCGGAAGCGCGCCAGCAGGGCACTGTGCGGAGCGGGTGTCCAGCCCGGATAAGCGTTCTCGACCCGGGTGCGTGCACCGATGAGATCGAACAGGCCATGGAAGCGATCGGCCATGTCCTCCACCGCGCTGTCCCGCAGCGAGCGCACCAGGGCGCAGAGATGGAAGCGCCCCTCGGCGAGACTGACCACACCCAGGTTGTTCGAGGTTTCCACTACGCCCGGCACCTCGCTGCTCATGCGCTCCACGCCATAGGGAGCCACATTGAGCGCCGCCAGCAGCATGCGGCTGGCATGGGCATTGAGTGCCTGGACAGGTGCCGTCTCGAGCGGTGCCAGGGCAAGCGCCAACCCCTCGTCGACCCCAGCCAGTTCGGCGCGCAGCACCTGCTCCAGCGCCGCCACGCGACTCTTGGCGGCGGCAACTTCCTCTACCGGCAATACCAGGGTGGCGAAGGCCTCGCGCGGGATGGCGTTGCGCAGGGTACCGCCACGATAGTCGACCAGGCGGATATCATAGGACTCCAGCGCCCTCAGCACCCGCACCAGCAGGCGGTTGGCGTTGCCGCGGCCACGATGGATGTCGATGCCGGAATGCCCTCCCACCAGGCCGGTCAGCGCCAACTGCATGCCGACCTCATCCGGTCCCACGTCGGCCGTGGGCAGTTGGGCCTCCACCACGATGTCGGCACCGCCGGCACAGCCGATGAACACCTCGCCGCGATCTTCCGAGTCCAGGTTGAGCAGCACGTCGCCCTCGAGCCAGTTCTCCGCCAGCTGCAGGGCACCGCCCATGGAGCTCTCCTCCTCGAGGGTGAACAACGCCTCCAGCGGACCGTGAACCAGCCCGTCGTCTTCGAGAATCGCCAGCGCCGCTGCCACGCCGAGACCATTGTCGGCCCCCAGCGTGGTATGCCGGGCACGCAGCCAGCCATCCTCGACGTAGGTCTCGATCGGGTCTCGAGTGAAGTCGTGGGGGTGATCGGCATTGGCCTGGGCCACCATGTCGAGATGCCCCTGCAGGATGACGCCGGGGGCGCCCTCCTTGCCGGGCGAGGCCGGCTTGCGAATGCGCAGGTTGCCATAGTCGTCGCGGTCGTGGGCAAATCCATGCCGCTCTGCCCAGTGCTGGAGAATGGCCACCAGCTCGGCCTCATGTCCGGATGGCCTGGGCGTGTTGCACAGGGTGCGGAAGTGACGCCACAGGGGCTGCGGTGCGAGTTGCTCGAGATGTTCGTTCATGATCTGTCTGCATGGGGATAACCGGGCTACCTTACCGGGCCGCGGGCGCCGGGAAAAGCCCGCTCAGGACAAGGCCGAATCGCCCTCGAGCAGCCGCGCCACGGCATCGCGCAGGCATTCCATGACCTGACGCCGCCCGCTGACGCCGGCACGGGCCGCCAGCCAGGCCGTGTCGCGCCCCTGAAAGGCCCAGGCGACGAGCCAGGCAAGCTCGGATTCATGGCGTCCCGCCACCGCCGCGCGGCGCACCAGCCCCTGCAGGGCGGGGCGCGCAAGTGCTGGCTCGCGCCGGCCGAAGGCGACGTCGGCGGCATCACGATACTCGCCTGCCTCCAGCAGCGGGCTCGGCCCCTCGGCCAACAGCGCCAGCGCCACTTCGGGGTCGAGCGTCGCCAGTTCGAAGGCCAGCAGGGTGGGCAACTGCCGCTGGAAGTGCGCCGCCAGTTCCTCGGCCAGTGCCTCGCCATGGGTACCAAGAGGCGCGACGACCATCACGGCATGCTCGCCGGTGGAAGTCTCCCGTGACAGCCCCAGCCGCACCGTGCGAAAGCCCAGCGCCTGCCAGAAGGCCAGCAATCCCGGCTCGGCACCGAAGCTGGCCCCCAGCAGGTCGATGCCGGTATTGCGCGCGGCGTTCCGCTCGTGCTCCAGCAGCCTTCGGCCCAGCCCCTCGCGGCGCCGCTGCGGATGTACCGCAATGCGCTGCACGCGGCGCAGGCGAGCCGTCAGTGCCGCCCGCGAGCCGGCATGGGCCGCCAGCGACTGTGCCAGCAAATGGCCAGGCAGACGCCGCTCGCCAAGCGCCACCCGCTCTGCCAGCTCGGGTTCGAAGCCGCCCTCATCGGCGCATACGGCCACGGCCTGGGTGTGGCCGCCAGCCGCCAGGGTCACGATACGCAGCGCCGGTTCGTCGAGCAGGCGCTGCAGGTCGGCCGGCGTGGTGCGGTAGTGCGCCTGTACCAACAGGCCGAAGATGCCACGCAGGGCGGACTCGTCGGCGCCCAGCGCCTGACGCTCCCAATGCGTGACCTCGAGCCCCGCGGCACTCATCGCCGGCGGGGGCTCGGCATCGAGCAGCAGCAGGTCGCTGACAAGCCGCTCGAGCGGGTCGCCTGCCGTCCAGCGCACCGGCGCCGAGAGATGAAACTCACGCCACTCCGGGGCCTGCCGCTCGAGCCGCTCACGAAAACGCAGGGCGAACCCGCGCCCGGAGCCCTCGTAACCATGCACGGTGGTCGCGAAGGCAATGCGCGGAAAGGCCGCGAGCCACTGCCCCAGCATGGCTGCGGGAATCGCAGCGGCCTCGTCTACCAGCAGCCAGCTGCCCTGACCACCCATCTCGCCGCTTTCGACCCTGGCACTCAGCTCGTCGGGCGCGACGAACTCGACGCGCCCGCCGTGCGCCTCGCTGAATCGGTTGCCCTGGCGCCGCCCTTGTGGGCACAGCACCTCGAGACGCTGAAACAAGGCCTCGACCGCTTCCGATCGCGGTGCCGTGACCCAGATCTCGTGCCTCGCCGAACCCAGCAGGCGCGCACAGGCGATACCGAGCGCCGCCGTCTTGCCCCGCCCACGATCGGCGGTGAGCACCAGCGGACGCCTTCGCCGCAGCCTGACCAGGCGCCGGACCGCCTCCGCCTGGTCAGAAGTCAGACAGTCGGAATCGCCACTCTCTTCTTCACGCCGCGGCGGATCGGCGGGCAGCTCGGGCAGCTGCGGGGGGCTGCCGGGCATCCACCGCGCGACACCGCTCGCATGCACCAGTCGTTCCAGCAGACGGGTCATGTAACGGCTGGAGGTAGCGCCGCCTGGCGGTGTCAGCAGCACCAGCAGTCCACCGGCGCGCAGGGTGCCGCTCAAGGCGCCGAAGGCATCCGCATCGAAGTCGCCTTCCGTTACGGCATCGAAGACGATCAGGTCGTGCTCGAGGCCCAAGCGGGTGCGGGCCTTGTCCGGCGGCAGCCATGCCTGGGGCTCGATGTCCTCGGGTTCGGCGAGAGATACCCAACGGGGCGACGTCCAGGCCCGGGCTTGCCACAGGGCAGCGGCTTCACGGCGTGCCGTCCCGGCGGCCGAGGGCAGCCATACCAAGCCGCGCCAGCCAAGCGTCTCAATTTGGTCAGACCAATTTAAAATAGCTTTTTGCCCCTTGTCCCTCACCGCTCTCCCCTACGCTTACCATGCCCTTTCCATGCCCCTGGCTGCCAGCATCTCGTTAACAATTGGTCGCACACCCCAGGCCTAGAAAAAGCGTGAACAGCCTAAACATTAGCCTCTTATCTCGCAGAGTTAACGACTTTTCACGACAATTGGCGACTGGTCCTACCAGTTACGCCACAGCTGAATTTTACTTAGCTGCACATCATTACTCATGGATTTTGGTCTTACCAATTTTCCACTTGTTGTCTTCCGCGTAAAAGCGTGGCTAATTCGGCGCTTGGAATAGGCCTTTCCTAGAACAACACCGTCACAACAAGTGGAGTCGCGTCTATGCAAGCCTCATCTGGCCTCAAGGTGGCCGGTACGACAGCCGCCGTCATTCTGGCCGGTGCCGCTCTGGCAGGCACCGCCAACGCCCAGGAGCGTGTACGCTGGCAAGTTCCCATCGCCTTTCCGTCTCACCTGGTTGGCCTGAGCACCCGGTGGTGCACCTCTCCGAAACACTGGAAGCCATCTCAGGCGGTAACATCAACCTGCGATACTACGAGCCGGGCGAGCTGATTCCGCCCTTCGAGATTCTCGATGCGGTCTCGGAAGGACGCTACCCAGCCGGCTATACCTGGATCGGCTACGACCAGGGCAGCATTCCGGTGCTGCCGCTGCTGTCGGGTCCGCCATTCGGCATGGAGCCCCCCGCCTTCATGGCCTGGCACTATTTCGGCGATGGCGACGCCCTGCTGCAGGAAGTGTACGAGCCTTATGGCGTGAAGGCACTGCTGTGCGGGGTCATCGGCCCTGAAGCGGCCGGCTGGTTCGCCGAACCGCTCGAATCCCTCGACCAGATCGATGGCCTGCGCATCCGCTTTGCCGGTATCGGCGGGCGAGTGATGGAAGAACTCGGCGCCTCCGTCACCATGCTGCCCGGCGGCGAACTCTACCAGGCCATGGAGCGCGGCACGATCGACGCCACCGAGTTCTCCGCCCCCGCGGTCGATCGCATCCTGGGCATGCAGGAGATCGTCCAGAACTACGTCATGCCCGGTTGGCATCAGACCTATACGACCTCGCACTTGCTGGTCAACGAAGCGACCTGGAACGAACTCTCCGACCTGAGCCGCGCCCAGATCGAGACCGGCTGCCGCTCCGCCACGCTGTTCGGTTTCTCCGAGAGCGAGTGGGAGAACCCGCAAGCGCTGGCCGGGTTCGAGGCCGAGGGTGTCAACGCCCAGACGCTGTCGCCCGAGATCCTCGCCGAGCTGGAAGCCGTCACCCTGCGGGTACTGGACGGAATGGCCGGAGAAAACGACCTCTTCGCCCGCGTGCTGGAGAGCCAGCGTGAGTGGATGCAGGTCCATGGCAACTGGCATGCCAAGGGCTATCTGCCACGCGTCTACTACGCACCCAAATCCAACTGATCGTCACTGGTGGCCGCCGGAGGCAAACCTCCGGCGGCCCTGCCGGTTTACGGCAACGAGAGGCCACTCGATGTCTACGCCCCACTCCGATCCAATCTCGGACAATCCCATACGCTCCCACCGGAGCTGCCCACGAACCGTGTGAGCCATGTCGTGGACTCCGCCATTGCGGTACTCGGCAAGGGGCTCTCCTGGCTGTGGCTGGCCACGCTCGCCGTGGTGCTTGCCAATGTCTTCAGCCGCTTCATCCTTGGGCGCGGCTCCATCGCCCTGGAAGAGCTTTCCTGGCACTTCTTCGGCGCCACCATGATCCTCACCCTCGCTTATGCCGTGGTCACCGACGATCACGTGCGCGTCGATGTGCTGCGCGAGCGTTTCTCCCTGCGCTTCCAAACCTGGGTCGAGCTGCTGGGCATCGTGCTGCTGGTACTGCCGGTGCTCTACTTCATGGTCGATGGCCTTGCCGAATACGCTTACCGCTCCTTCGAGCGAGGCGAGCGCTCACAGGCTCCGAGCGGCCTGCCCTATCGCTTCATCATCAAGAGCGCACTCCCCCTGGGCATCGCGCTGATCGCCCTCGCCCTGTCGTCACGGGCACTGCGCTGCTGCACCTATCTCTTCGACTTCCCCGTAGGCTGCCGCTGCGCCGCCCGGTGGACCATCGCTGACACGCTGAGCGAGGATCGACATGGGTCTGCAAGAAATTCTCGTCATCGGCATGTTCGCCGGCTTCATGGGACTGTTGCTGCTGGGCTTCCCCGTGGCCTGGGCACTGGCCGGCATCGGCTTCCTCTTTGCCGTGATCGGCCACGTGCTGGTCGAAACCTTCAATGCCGACCTCTGGTTCAGCTGGGGCGGCACCATCGGGGTGCTCGACAGACGCCTCTACGGCATCGTCGCCAACGAGCTGATGGTCGCACTGCCGCTGTTCATCTTCATGGGGATCATGCTCGACCGCTCCGGCATTGCCGAGCGATTGATGAACTCTCTGGTTCGCGTACTGGGCGGGCTGCGTGGCGGCTATGCGGTCACCGTGGTCATCGTCGGCGTATTGCTGGCTGCCTCGACCGGCATCGTCGGCGCCTCGGTGGTGCTGCTCGGCATGCTGTCGATCGGCCCCATGCTACAGGCCAAGTACGACAAGACGCTTGCCGTCGGCACTGCTTGTTCAGTAGGCACGCTGGGCATTTTGGTGCCCCCGAGCATCATGCTGGTACTGATGGCGGATCGCCTGGGCACTTCGGATGCCTCGGTCGGCCGGCTGTTCATGGGCGCCCTGATCCCCGGGATTATGCTAGGCGTGATGTACGTCGCCTACATCCTGATCGCCGCCTACCTGAAGAAGGACTTGGCCCCCGCGCCGGAGAATCGCGAACCGCTCACACTGCGGGCGCTGTGGGGGGTAATGCTGGCGGTGCTGCCGCCCATGGCGCTGATCGTGGCCGTGCTCGGCTCCATCTTCATGGGTATCGCCACCACTACGGAAGCCTCAGCGGTAGGCGCACTGGGGGCAACGCTACTCGCGCTGTGCAATCGCCGCCTCAACGCCGATATCGTCTCCAAGGCCCTTTATCAGACCACCCGCACCACGGCGTTCATCTTCGGCATCTTCGTCGGCGCCACCATCTTCGCCGTGGTACTGCGCGGACTCGGCGGCGACGACGTCATCCGCCATGCCATAACCGGGCTGCCCTTCGGTCCTGCCGGGGTGGTACTAACGATCATGCTGGCAGTATTCCTGCTCGGTTTCTTCCTCGACTGGGTCGAGATCACGTTGATCATCCTGCCGCTGGTCGCCCCGGTGGTCTTCAGCCTGGGGGTCGACCCGGTATGGTTCGCCATCCTCTTCGCCATCTGCTTGCAGACCTCGTTCCTGACGCCGCCGGTGGGGTTCGCCCTATTCTACATCAAGGGCGTTTGCCCACCCGGCATCAGCACGCTCGACATCTACAAGGGCGTGGCCCCCTTCGTGGCGCTGCAGCTGCTAGGGCTATGCCTGGTGTTCTTCTATGAGCCGCTGGCGACATGGCTCCCCACCCGGATCTACAGCGGAGGCTGATGACAGCGCGGCGCCCAGGCCGGGCGCCGCCTCATTGCAGCGCTATATGGATAGACTTTGGTCTAGCAACCAACCGCGACACTCCCCCTGCCATCGTGCCGTTCCGGCGCGACTTTGCCTTGCAATACAGGCACATCTATTTGTCCATTTTCTTAATTAAACGTAACCGATAACCAGCGCCGCCGTCTGCGAGCCGCTACCCTAGCCAAGGCAGACTATCGATTCCGGTCATGCCTGCATGCTAGCTTGTCGATGTTTGCCGATCGGTCAACCCGGCGATCCCGGAGTCCGTGGCGCTTCCGGACGCGCCGCTTCGGCATGGCTCTTCTCTTTGCTGCACACTACAAGACCCATAAGGGAGCACGACATGAAGATGAAGACGAAATTCGCACTCTCCGGCCTGGCTGCCGGCATCGCTCTGGCGGCCTTCGCTACCACCGCCCAGGCCCAGGAGCGGTGGACCATGACCACGACCTGGCCGGACAACCTGGACCTGATCCAGATCGATCGCCACTGGGTGGAGCTGGTCAACAAGCTGGCTGGCGATGAACTTCAGATCGAATTCCGCGCCGGCGGCACGCTGATGCCCGGCACCGAGGTGTTCGACGCCACCGAGACCGGCAGCATCGAAGCCGCTGGTGACTGGCCGGGCTACTGGGCAGGACGCAGTTCGGCGTTCTCTCCCCTCGCTGCCACGCCCAGCCTGTTCAATGGCGTCGACTACCTGAACTGGATCCAGCAGTGGGGGGGCTTCGAGCTTTACCAGGAAGTCTACGGCCAGTACAACATGGTCTACCTGCCCTACGGCATTACCAACAACGAGTCCGGCTTCATGGGCCGCACCCCCATCGAGAGCCTGGCCGACCTGGACGGCAAGCGTCTGCGCCTTTCAGGGCGTGACCAGGGCCGTGTACTGGAGCGCCTGGGTGGTTCGCAGGTGACCCTTTCCGGCGGCGAGATCTACCAGGCCGTCGAACGTGGCGTCGTCGACGGCGCCGAGTTCTCTACCCCCGGGGTGGACTACAATGCCGGCTTCGCCGAGGTGGTCGAATACTGGGCAACGCCCGGCTGGCACCAATCTGCCAGCGTGTTCGGCGTGATGATCAACAAGGATGCCTGGGACGCGCTCTCCGAGGAGACCCAGGAGAAGCTGAGAATCGCCGCCGACGCCACCCTGGCCTGGTCGCTCGCCTGGTCCGAGCGCCAATCGACCGAGGGCACCGTCAAGTTCCAGGAAGCCGGCGTGGAAATCTCCACCTATGGCGAGGAGGACATGGCGCGCATCCAGGAGGTGACCAACGAAGTGATCGTGGAAGGCGCTTGTGAAGATCCAATGCACGCCAAGGTCTACCATTCCATGATCAGCTACCTGCAGCACTACGCCAACTGGCGCGATGTCTCCGTGCCCTACAACATGAGCCGCAGCTTCGAAAACCTGCCGTCTCTGGAAGAGATCGAAGCCTGTCTGTAAGGCTGTCCTACCCGCCCCGGCCACTGGCGCCGGGGCGGCATTCGTTCCGACCTCGGAGACTTGATCCATGAATGCGATTGCCAAGGCGATCGACACGCTCAACGAGGTGTTCGGGCGGGTCATTGCGCCGCTGATCGCCGTCATCACCCTGGTGGTGCTCTACGATATCGCCCTGCGCCTGTTCACCGGGCGACCCAGTGATTGGGCCTTCGACATCACCAAGATGCTGTTCGGTGCTCATTTCATGCTGATGGCCGCCTACGCGCTGCGCCATCATGCCCACGTCGAGGTCGATGTGCTCAAGCGCCTGCTGTCGCGCAGGAAGCAGGCAGTACTCGAACTGCTCGGCTACCTGATCTTCTTCGTGCCGTTCATCTGGATGCTGGTAACGCTGGGCTGGAGCTTCTTCATGCGCTCCTACAGCCGCGGCGAGACCACCTACGGCATCGTCTCGATACCCGTTTACCCGATCAAGGGCGTGATCGTTCTGGCGGCGGTGCTGATCCTGCTGCAGGCCATCGCCATCGTCATTCGCGCCGTTCGGCAGCTCCGGAGGAAGCCGCATGAACCTGAGCCCGGAAATGCTGACCCTGGTGATGTTCGGCGGCCTGCTGGTCGGGTTGTTCATGGGCCATCCGCTGGCCTTCGTACTGGGTGGCGTGGCGGTGATAGGCGCCTATCTCGGCCCCGGCCCCCGCGTGCTCGGCACCATCATCAACAACATCTACGGCAACGCCATGGACAACTACGTCCTGGTGGCCATCCCACTGTTCGTGCTGATGGCGCGCTTCCTCAACGACTCGGGGTCACCGAGAAGATGTTCGAGGCGATGCGCCTGCTGTTGGCCAACCTGCGCGGCGGCCTGGCGCTGACCGTGGTCATCGTCTCGGTGCTGCTCGCCGCCACCACCGGCATCGTCGGCGCCTCCATCGCGGTGATGGGCATGATCGCACTCGCGCCGATGCTCAAGTATGGCTACAACAAGGAACTCAGTACCGGCGTGATCATGGCCAGCGGCTGCCTGGGCATCCTGATTCCGCCCAGCATCATGCTGATCCTGATGGCCAGCTATTCGCCGGTGTCGGTGGGGGCGCTGTTCGCCGGCGCACTGGTGCCGGGGCTGTTGCTGGGCGCCATGTATGCCCTCTACGTGCTGCTGATCTGCCTGGTCAAGCCGAGTTATGGGCCGCCGGTGCCCGCCGAGGAGCGTGCCGAGACCTCGACCGGTCAACTGCTGATCATGCTGGCCAAGTACGTACTGCCGCCGATGGCACTGATCCTCGGCGTGCTGGGGGCGCTGTTCACCGGCATCGCCACCGCCACCGAAGCCTCGGCCATTGGTGTGGGCATCGCCTTCCTGCTGTTCCTGATCTTCGGCGACCGCAAGCTCACCACCTGCTTCAGGACACTGATCGATGCCAGCAAGACCACCACCATGGTGATGCTGGTGCTGGTCGGTGCCACCGCCTTCACCGGGGTGTTCTCCCGCGGCGGAGGCATGACGGTGATCAGCGAACTGGTCATGGCCATGCCGGGCGGCACCACCGGAGCGCTGATTCTGATGCTGTTCCTGGTCTTCGTGCTGGGGATGTTCCTCGACTGGACCGGCATCGTGCTGCTCAGCTTCCCGATCATGCTGCCGATCGTCAATCAGATGGGCGTGGACGTGCTGTGGTTCGTGGTGATGGTGGCGGTGGTGCTGCAGACCTCCTTCCTCACGCCGCCGTTCGGTTATGCGCTGTTCTACCTGAAGGGCGTGGCACCCAAGGGGTCGAGATCATCGACCTTTACAAGGCGGTGATCCCGTTCTGCGCGCTGATCGTACTGGCCTGCCTGTTGATGGCCTTCTTCCCGGTGCTGGTCACCGGCCTGCCGTCGATCATGCTCGGCTACTAGACGCCGCTCCTTCGGTGCTTCATGCGCTCGTATCCCCAGGATACGGGCGCATTTCTTGATGCCGGTCAGCGCTCACCGGCTGCAGTGGCACGCGCCAACTGGTATCATTTCCACCCGTCATCGCCTCGCATTTTACTGCGCTGTCACATCGGCCAGTGAAGGAGTCCCCGTTTGTTTCGTTCCGCTATCACCGGCCTTTCCTCCGTGCATCGCCGCTTGAGTCCCTGGACGCTGCTGATCCTGACGGTGGCGCTCTTCGTTGCCCTGCCAGTGATCGTGGTGCTCGCTCACATTCTGATGCCGACCCAAGGCGTCTGGCAGCACTTGGCCAGTACGGTGCTGGGCCGCTACCTGGGCAATACGTTTTACCTCTCCGTCACGGTGGGGCTAGGCACCATGGTGATCGGTACCGGTACCGCCTGGTTGGTGGTGATGTGCCGCTTTCCGGGGCGGCGCATCTTCGAATGGGCGCTGCTGCTGCCGCTAGCCGTTCCGACCTATGTGATCGCCTACGCCTATACTGACTTCCTGCAATATGCGGGGCCCTTACAGAGCTGGTTGCGCGAGATCTTCGACTGGAGCCGCGGCGATTACTACTTTCCCAACATTCGCTCGCTGGGCGGTGCCGCCACGCTGATCACCCTGGTGCTGTACCCCTATGTCTACCTGCTGGCCAGGGCCGCCTTTCTGGAGCAGTCGGTGTGCGTACTCGACGTCGGCCGCACGCTGGGGCGCGGCCCGTGGAACCTGTTCGCCACGGTCGCCGTACCGTTGGCCCGCCCGGCCATCGTCGGCGGCGTCTCGCTGGTGCTGATGGAAACGCTCAATGAGTTCGGTGCGGTACAGTTCTTCGGTGTCGACACCTTCACGACCGGCATCTATCGCACCTGGTTCGGCCTGGCGAGCAGGTGGCCGCCGCCCAGCTTGCCGCCTGCCTGCTGCTCTTCGTCATCGTGCTGGTGCTGCTGGAGCGTTGGTCACGCGGCAAGCGCAAGTATTTCCATACCACCAACCGCTATCAGCAGCTGCCCGAGTTCCAGTTGCACGGCTGGCGCGCCGCAGCAGCCTTCGCTGCCTGCGGCCTGCCAGTATTGATCGGTTTCCTGATTCCCAGCGGACTGCTGGGCCAGATGGCCATCACCAGAGGCGATGCGCTGTTTGGCACTCGCTTTCTCGATTTCACCTGGAACAGCCTGGTACTGGCCGTCATCGCTTCGCTGATTGCGGTTGGCCTGGCCGTGATCCTGAGCTACGGCGTGCGCCTGCACGACAGCCCGCTGACGCGCATCGCCACGCGGATCGCCTCGATGGGCTATGCCATTCCCGGCTCGGTGGTCGCGGTGGGCATCCTGATCCCCTTCGCCTGGCTCGACAATACGCTCAACACCTGGCTTCACGCCCACTACGGCAAGATCGTCGGCCTCATTTTCAGCGGCACGGCCTTCATCCTGGTCTACGCCTACGTGGTGCGCTTCCTCGCGGTCTCCTTCAATACCGTGGAAGCGAGCCTGGGCAAGGTGACGCCGAGCATGGACGCGGCCTCGCGCACCCTGGGCCAGACCCCTGCCGGCACCCTCAAGCGGGTGCATACGCCGATCATGCGTGGCAGCCTGATCGCCGCCGGCATCTTGGTGTTCGTCGATGTGATGAAGGAACTGCCGGCGACCATCATCCTGCGCCCCTTCAATTTCGATACGCTGGCGGTCAGGGCCTACAGCCTGGCCTCGGACGAGAGGCTCGCCGAGGCTTCGACGGCATCGCTTGCCATCGTCGCCGTCGGCATCATTCCGGTGGTCCTGCTGAGCATGGCCATGCGCCGTTCGCGTCCCGGCTCAGGGAGCCGTTGAGGGAAAGACGAAGACCTGCGACAGGTCGAGGTGGATGTCGATCCGCTGCCCCTCGGCGGGCAGGAATACGCCTGGCACACGAGCATGCAGGTGGGCTTCGCTGCCGTCTTCGCCGTGAGCGCAGATGTGCAGCAGACTGCTGCGGCCCAGCAGCTTGGCCATGATCACGTGACTGTAGCGATGCTCAGGTGCCGGATCGAAGTGCTCGGTGATACGCAGCGCCTCGGGACGGATCATCACCTGCGCCTGGCTCCCCTCGGGCAGCCAACTGGCCTCCACCGGCCCCACCGGGGTCATCACCCTGCCGCCCCGCACTTCGCCCTGCAGCTCGTTGACCTCGCCGAAGAAGGCCACGACGAAAGGATCGCTAGGGGCGCAGTAGAGTTCCCTAGGCGTTCCCATCTGGACGATGCGCCCTTCACGCATCAAGGCGATGCGGTCGGCCATGAACATGGCCTCTTCAGGATCGTGGGTCACCAGCAGCGTGGCGGCGCCGACCTTCTTTAGCACGTGCAGGGTGTCGTCGCGGATCCGGTCACGCAAACGCGCATCGAGGCTGGAGAAAGGCTCGTCGAGCAGCATCAGCTGGGGGGCCGGCGCCAGCGCACGGGCCAGTGCCACGCGTTGCTGCTGCCCACCGGACAGCATGTGCGGGTAGCTTTCGGCATACACCGCCATACCCAACTGATCAAGCAGGGTCAGGGCGCGCTCGCGACGCTGTCGCGTCGGCTCGCCCTTCAGCCCGAAGGTGACGTTCTCGATCACCGTGAGGTGAGGAAACAGCGCGGAATCCTGAAAGGCCAGGCCGACGTTGCGCTTTTCCGGCGGCACATGACGCCCCTTGGGCACAGCGATCTCGCCGCCATTGAGGCTCACGCGCCCCTGCTGCAGCACCTCGAGCCCGGCTGCGATGCGCAGCAGCGTGGTCTTGCCACAGCCTGAGGGGCCAAGCAGGCAGACGACCTCGCCGGGCGCTACCTCGAGGTCGACGCCGCGAACGGCGGCAAGGCTACCAAAAGTGTGATGCACGCCCTCCATGGTCAGCGCCGAGGCCTGACGATAGGGAGCATGTCCGACTTCCATGGGCTTCGATTGGCTAGTCATAAATCAGGCGACTTGGTCAGGGGAAGGCATAGGCATCATCCTACCCGAAATGTCCAGCAAATGCGTTTGGAATTGCCTCGCATTCGCTATCATTTCCACATTTTCTTGCTCCGAGTCAGGTCCGCGGCACGCCCTGTGTGTTGGGCGTCAGGAGCAGGCTTGACGCTTTCACCGTAAAACGCTTCAATAGCGCTCAACGTAATGCAACGTATTATCATTAAATTTGCACGTCCCACCCGCTCGCGAGGATAAACCATGGTGCACCGTAATCGTCTCGTCGCTCCGCTGGCCGCCATGCTGGCCGGTTCGGCTTTTGCCACTACCGCAGTCGCCAACGAAGTCAACCTCTACTCGGCGCGTCATTACGATGTCGACGAGCAGCTCTACCAGGCATTCACCGAGCAGACCGGGATCAAGGTCAACCTGCTGGAGGGCGATTCCGACCAGTTGATCGAGCGCATCCAGCGCGAAGGCGTGGCCAGCCCTGCCGACGTGATGATCACCGTCGACGCCGGACGCCTGTGGCGCGCCGAGCAGGACGGCATCTTCCAGGGCATCGAATCCGACGTCCTGGCGGAGCGTCTGCCGGACGCCATGCGTCACCCGGAGGGCAAGTGGTTCGGCTTCAGCCAGCGCGTGCGGGCCATCTTCTACAACCCCGAGAACGTCGACCCCAGCGAGATCACCTCCTATGAGGATCTGACCGATCCGCGCTGGGAGGGCGAGATCTGCATCCGCTCATCGAACAACATCTACAACCAGTCACTGCTGGCTTCGATGATCGATCACCATGGTGCCGAGGGAGCCGAGGAGTGGGCCCAGGGCATCGTCAACAACCTGGCACGCCAGCCCGAGGGTGGCGACACCGACCAGATCAAGGCAGTGGCTGCCGGCGAGTGCGACCTGGCCGTCGCCAACCACTACTACTACGTGCGCCTGATCAACTCCGACGACGCAGCCGATCGTGAAGTGGCCGAGAAGGTCGGTATCCTGTTCCCCAATCAGGACGATCGTGGCATCCACGTCAACGTCGGTGGTGCTGGCGTCGTGGCGACATCGCCGAACCGCGAGAACGCTATCCGCTTCCTCGAATTCCTGGCCTCCGACGAAGCCCAGGAGATCTTTGCCGCCGGCAACTACGAGTATCCGGTGGTGGAAGGCGTGAACATGGACGATACCCTGGAGTCCTGGGGCGAGCTGAAGAAGGACGAAATCAACGTCAGCATCCTGGGTGAGAACAACCCGGAAGCGATTCGGATCTTCGATCGCGTCGGCTGGCGCTAAGCCTCGGCCACAAGCCCGAGCAGAAAACGCCACCGCATCTGCGGTGGCGTTTTTGATTGGGTACCTCGGGAACGCTGAACAAATCGACGAGCGAGATGAAGCGCAAGGCGCACGGAGCACAGGAACCGGAGCATATGGGGTATATGTGAGGATTCCGCGCACCGCGCAACGCAGCGATTCGCTCGCGCAGGCATTTGTGCAGTGTTTCCCTAGTGGGCTTCGTCCCAATTGACTCCACTCTCCGCCTCGACGATCAGCGGTACGCTGAGTTCGGCGGCGGCCTGCATGCGCACCTTCACCTCGTCGATGAACTCGTCCACCTGCCCTTCGCCAACCTCGAACACCAACTCGTCGTGGACCTGCATCACCATGCAGGCGTCGAAGGCGCTCTCCTGCAGCCAGGCGTCGACTGCGATCATGGCGCGCTTGATGATGTCCGCTGCGGTGCCCTGCATCGGCGCATTGATCGCAGTACGCTCAGCGGCCTGGCGCCGGGCATGATTCTGGGCGCGGATCTCGGGCAGGTAGAGGCGGCGGCCATACACGGTTTCGACGTAGCCATCCTCGGCGGCCTGGGCGCGGATGCGATCCATGTAGCGGGCCACGCCGGGGTAGCGGTCGAAGTAGCGGTCGATGTAGGTCTGTGCCTGGCTGCGCTCGATGCGTAGCTGCTTGGACAGGCCCCAGGCGCTCATGCCATAGATCAGCCCGAAGTTGATCGCCTTGGCGCTGCGCCGCTGCTCACCCGAGACCTTCTCCAGCGGTACGCCGAAGACCTCGGCTGCGGTAGCGGCATGGATGTCGCGCCCCTCGGCAAAGGCCGAGAGCAGCCCTTCGTCCGCGGAGAGATGCGCCATGATGCGCAGCTCGATCTGCGAGTAGTCAGCGGCGACGATGCGATAGCCGGGACGGGCGATGAAAGCCTGACGAATCTTGCGCCCCTCCTCGGTGCGGATGGGGATGTTCTGCAGGTTGGGGTCGCTCGAGGAGAGCCGGCCGGTGGCGGCAACCGCCTGATGATAGCTGGTGTGCAGCCGCCCGGTGCGCTTGTTGACCAGCCGCGGCAGCTTGTCGGTGTAGGTCGACTTGAGCTTGGCCAGGCCGCGATGCTCCATGATCACTTTGGGCAGCGGGTAGTCCAGCGCCAGCTCCTCGAGCACGGCTTCGGCGGTGGAAGGCGCTCCCTTGGGCGTCTTCTTGATCACCGGAATCTTCTGCTCCTCGAACAGGATCTCGCCAAGCTGCTTGGGCGAGCCGAGGTTGAACTCGCGCCCGGCCAGCTCGAAGGCGCGGGTTTCGAGCTCGGCGATGCGCGCTTCGAGCTCCTGGCTCTGGGCATGCAGGCGCACGGCGTCGATCGCCACCCCGGTGCGCTCGATACGCGACAGCACCGGGATCAGCGGCCGCTCGATGCTATCGAGCACTTCGGCCAAGCGCCCCTCTGCCTCGATGCGTGGCCTCAGTTCGCAGTGCAGGCGCAGGGTCACGTCGACGTCCTCGCAGGCGTAGGGTACGGCCTGCTCGAAGTCAATCTGGTTGAAGGTGAGCTGCTTGGCGCCCTTGCCGGCGATCTCCTCGAAGCTCACCGTCTTCTGCCCCAGGTATTTCAGCGCCAGCGAATCCATGTCGTGACGGGTGGCGGTGGAGTTGAGCACGTAGGATTCGAGCATGGTGTCGGTGAGTGGCCCGCGCACCTGGATGTCGTAATTGGCCAGCACCGAGATATCGTACTTGAGATTCTGGCCGATCTTGCCGCGGCAAGGGTCTTCCAGCAGCGGCTTGAGCGCGGCAAGGACGCTGGCGCGGTCGAGCTGCTCGGGCACATCGAGGTAGTCGTGAGCGAGCGGTACGTAGGCGGCTTCGCCGGGTTCGAGCGCCAGCCCCACGCCGACGATCTCGGCATCCATGTAGTTGAGACTGTTGGTCTCGAGGTCGAAGCAGAAGGCCTCGCAGGCGCCGAGCCGAGCCAACCACTCGTCGAGTTCGGCCTGGGTCAGGATCAGATGATTCTTGCAGGCGGCCACGCTAACTGTCGGGGCTTCCGGATCGAGGTTGCCCGCCGCCGCAGTGCCGGCGACCCCGGCGCCACGCTCAACGTCATCGACGCCCTCGTCCTTGCCGGAGAGTAGCTCGGAGAGCCAGGCCTTGAACTCGAGCTCGGTGTAGAGCCGCTTGAGCGCCTCGCGATCGGGATGGGCGATGTCGAGGTCGTCGAGCCCCACCGGTAGCTCGCAGTCGGTCTTGATGGTGGCCAGTTGGTAGGAGAGATAGGCCATCTCACGGTGCTCGTCGAGCTTCTTCGGCAGCGACTTGGCGCCGCGGAAGTCGAGCGTGGCGACACGGTCGAGGTCGGCATAGATGGTGTCGAGTCCTCCTCCCATGCCTTGCAGCAGGCCCAGCGCGGTCTTCTCGCCTACCCCTGGCACGCCAGGAATGTTGTCCACCTTGTCGCCCATCAGCGCCAGGTAATCGATGATCAACTCCGGCGGCAGGCCGAACTTTGCCTTGACCCCTTCCGCGTCGAGAGTCTCGTCCTTCATGGTATTGACCAGGGTGATGTGCGAGTTCACCAACTGCGCCATGTCCTTGTCACCGGTGGAGATCACCGCGTCGCGTCCCGCCTCGGTAGCATGCCTGGCCAAGGTACCGATGACATCATCGGCCTCGACGCCCTCGACGCACAGCAGCGGCAGGCCCAGGGCGCGGATACAGGCATAGAGCGGCTCCACCTGGCTGCGCAGGTCGTCGGGCATCGGCGGGCGTTGAGCCTTGTACTGCTCGAACAGCTCATCGCGGAAGGTCTTGCCCTTGGCATCGAAGACCACCGCCATGGGACTGTCCGGGTAGTCCTTGATCAACCGTTTGAGCATGCTGAGCACGCCCTTGACGGCACCGGTAGGCTGACCGGAAGAGGTGGTCAGCGGCGGCAGAGCGTGAAAGGCGCGGTAGAGATAGGACGAACCGTCGACGAGAACGATGGGCGTAGCGGCCATGTATCGGCATCCGTTGGGTCTGTGCAAGAAAATGTGATCTTGATCAGCCATGATACGCATTGCGCGCCGCTTTTGCCGCCATCGTTGGGATCACGCGGTCCAACGACATACACTGAGGTTAATCGCACACCGGGGCAATCGCTCGGTGCAGCGTTCGTCGCAAGCGGTCTCTGGAGGCCCACCATGAACGTTTCACGCCGCATCCTCGCTGTCACTCTGCTCTCCCTGGGGCTCGGCATGGTGTCGGCCGCACCCGCCCTGGCCCAGTCGTCCGCCGATGTCGAGCCCGACATCACCATCCGCCAGGAGGAGGATCGCACCATTCGCGAGTACCGCGTCAACGGTCAGCTCTATGCCATCGAGATTCGTCCGCGTCGCGGGCCCAGCTACTTCCTCGTCGACCACGACGGCGACGGCAATTTCGAGCGCCAGGAGGGCGACCGGGTCGCCGTACCCCAGTGGGTGCTGATCCGCTTCTAACCGCCAGGTCGGGTTACGGCTTCGTGAATGGCGGAACGTGTCCAGCAGGCGTGCATCGAAGTGCCAAGACGCTACAATAGGCGGCTTGGCAACCTGGGCGAGAGACACATGGCCGTATTCACCCCGTTGAGCGACGCACAGGTCGCAGAGTTTCTCAAGCGTTTCGATGTCGGCAATCTGGTGTCCCTGGAAGGGGTTGCCGGAGGCACCGAGAATACGACGTTCTTCGTCACTACCGATCGGCGGGAGCTGGTACTGACGCTGTTCGAGCAGGGCGAGCACGAGGAACTGCCGTTCTTCGTCGACCTGCTCGACTATCTGGACGAACATCGCCTGCCGGTGCCAGGGCCAGTGCACGACCGCGAAGGCATTGCCCTGCACAGCCTGGCCGGCAAGCCTTCACTGCTGTTCCCGCGCCTGCCCGGCCGGCATCCCATGACGCCCAACCTGGCGCAGTGCCGCGCCTTGGGCGAGGCGCTGGGACGCATGCATGTGGTCTCACAGCACTTCCCCGGGCATCGCCCCAACCCGCGCGATCTCAGCTGGCTGGTGGCCATGCATCACAGGGTGCTGGGCTATCTCTCGCCCGACGATCAAGCCCTGATGAAGGATGAGGTGGAAATCTACCAGGGCGTGTTCGGCGCCGCCCCGGCACTGCCTCACGGCGCCCTGCATGGCGACCTGTTCCGCGACAACACCCTGTTCGAGGGCGACCGCCTGGGTGGCATCATCGATTTCTACAATGGTTGCACCGGCGACCTGCTGTTCGATCTGGCCGTGGTGATCAATGATTGGGCCTCCGGCCCCGACGGGCGCCTGGACCGTGAACGCCACGACGCCATTGTCCAGGCCTATCAGGCACGTCGGCCGCTGACCTCCGCGGAGCGCGAGGTATGGCCGACGATGCTGCGCATGACCGCGCTGCGTTACTGGCTGTCACGGCTGCTGGTGGTCTACGTGGACCCGCCGGCTCACGACCTGACGCCACATGACCCAGCGCAGTTCCATACCATTCTCACGGCACGCCTGAAACATGGCGCCCTGCCCCTGCCCGAAGCGAGCGATACATGAGCCTATCCATGGGAGCTGTCTCAGGACCCGCCCAGCGGGCCCGCCGCACTTGGAACATCGATCAGTGGGGCAGCGGCTATTTCGATGTCGACGATCATGGCCACGCCCTGGTACGTCCCCTCGGCAGCGAAGCCGAGGGTCCGGCACTGCCGCTGGCGCCACTGGTGGATCAGCTCCGCGAGGCCGGCCTGCGCCTGCCGGTGCTGGTGCGTTTCAGCGACATCCTGCATGACCGTGTCGAACAGCTGTGCGACGCCTTCGACCTGGCCATGCAGGAAGAGGAGTATCTTGGCGGCTATACCGCCGTGTACCCGATCAAGGTCAACCAGCAGCGCCGTGTGGTCGAGGAGATCCTTGCTACCCGCGAGCGCGGTCACGGCCGGGTCGGCCTCGAGGCCGGCAGCAAGCCGGAGCTGCTCGCCGTGCTGGCACTCTCCGCCGACGGCCCCTCGCTGATCGTATGCAACGGCTATAAGGACCGCGAGTACATCCGCCTGGCGCTGATGGGCGAAAAGCTCGGCCACCGGGTCTATCTGGTGGTGGAGAAGTTCTCCGAGCTGCCGCTGATTCTGGAGGAAGCCGAGGGCCTAGGCGTCACCCCGCGCATCGGCCTGCGCGCCCGCCTGGCTTCGGTGGGCATGGGAAAGTGGCAAGATACCGGGGGCGAGAAATCCAAGTTTGGCCTCACCGCCAGCCAGATGCTGGCCGTGGTGGAGCGTCTGCGTGAAGCCGGCTCGCTGGGCAGTCTGCAACTGGTGCACTTCCACCTGGGCTCGCAGATCGCCAATATCCGCGACATACAGGTCGGCCTGCGCGAATGCGCGCGCTTCTACCAGAGCCTGCTGGCACTGGGCGCGCCGATCGACACCGTCGACGTCGGCGGCGGTCTGGGTATCGACTACGAGGGCACCCGCTCGCGCAGCTTCTGCTCGATCAACTACTCCATGCGCGAGTATGCACGTAACGTGGTCAGCGCCTTCGCCCAGGCCTGCAACGAGGCGGAGATTCCCCACCCGCACCTGATCAGCGAATCGGGCCGCGCCCTCACCGCGCATCACGCGGTGCTGATCGCCAACGTGATCGGCGAGGAGCGGGTCAACGACGAGGCGCCCGAACGCCTGGCCGAGGACGACCCCCAGCTCGACGAGCTGTGGCGGGTCCACGACCTGCTCAACGGCTCGGTGGAGCCGCGTGAGCTGGTCGAGGCGTGGCACGACCTGCTGCAGGCCATGAGCGAGATGCACGACCGCTTCCTCATGGGGCTGGCCGATATCACCGTGCGCGCCGAGGCGGAGGGCGTTTACTTCGCCGCCTGCGCGCGCCTGCGCGAGCGCCTCGACAGCCGCAACCGCGCCCATCGCGAGATCATCGACGAGCTGGCCGAGAAGCTCGCCGACAAGCTGTTCGTCAACTTCTCGCTGTTCCAGTCGGTGCCCGACGTGTGGGGCATCGACCAGATCTTCCCGGTACTTCCGCTCACCGGGCTCAACCGCGAGCCCAGCCGGCGCGGCGTGATCCAGGACATCACCTGCGACAGCGATGGCCGCATCGACGGTTATGTCGACGGCCAGGGCGTGGAGACCACCTTGCCGCTGCCGGAATGGCGTGATGACGAGGAGCGCCTGCTGGGCTTCTTCCTGGTCGGCGCCTATCAGGAGATCCTGGGCGATCTTCACAATCTGTTCGGCGACACCGACTCCGTCGACGCCGCCTTGGACGAGGACGGCGACTGGGTGCTGAGCCACGCCCAACACGGCGACCGGGTCTCCGACGTGCTCGCCTATGTCAACTTCGATGCCAAGGTTCTGCGCGACCGGCTCGCCGGCCAGCTGGCCGACAGTGGGCTGTCGGCGGAAGAACAGGAGCATTTCCTCGACGATCTCTCCGCTGGCCTGCAGGGCTACACCTATCTTGAATAGACTTGGCTCGAATAGGCCTGGCTCAAGTAGCGACACACCGAGCGTAAACGACACGACGCCCCCGCGGCCAAGCCGCGGGGGCGTCGTCGTTGGGTACTGCGTACCGCTCAGGGCAAGACGTTACTCGACCACCTGCGCCGTGACCTCGAGACCACCCGTGAGGGTCAGGCGCAACTTGGCGCCACGCGGCAGTTCGCCAACCCCCTCGGGGGTGCCGGTAATGACCACATCACCCGGCTCGAGGGTGAAGTGACGGCTCATCTCGGCCACCAGGGTGGGCACCGGGAACAGCATGTCGGAACCTTCGCCGTGCTGGCGTAGCTCGCCGTCGATCTCCAGCTCGAAGGTCAGCGCATTCCAGTTCGGCACACGACTCAGCGGCAGGAAATCGCTCAGCGGACAGGCGCCGTCGAACGACTTGGCAATCTCCCAGGGGTGCCCCTTCTCCTTCAAGCGGGTCTGCACGTCGCGCAGGGTGAGGTCCAGCGCCAGGCCGATGCCGACGATGGCACGCTCGGCCTCATCGGAGGTGGCGTGGGTCAATCGTTCGCCGATCAGCAGCGCCAGTTCCGCTTCGTAGTGCACCTCGCCACGTGAGAAAGGAGGCTCGAGCGGCTCATCGAGACGAACCGCACTGGTTGCCGGCTTGATGAACAGCAGCGGCTCGGTGGGGATCGGGTTGTCCAGCTCCTTGGCGTGATCGGCATAGTTGCGGCCAATGCAAACGATCTTGCCCAGCGAATGGGGAAACTCCTGGCCATCGGTGAAACGGGGGACAAAGCGCATGGCGGATCTTCTCCTTCTCGTTATGCGTGCCGCTTCTCAACGACAAGCCTCACAGTCTACCGCACCATGCGCTCCGTTCCACCCTGATGGCGCTATCGAAACGATAGGTGTCAGTCTTGTGGCGTCCACTGCTCATCCGGCCCGTGGGCGAGGAAGCTCGGGCGGCGGCGGCGGGCGGCGAAGGGCTCGACACAGGCATTGTCGCGCCGATTGTAGACGAAGAACACGTTGCTGCGCGGATCGGGCGACATGTTGGCATTCGAGCCATGCAGAGTGTTGCAGTCAAATAGCAGAAGACCACCGGCCGCTCCCTTGGGCGCCTCGATGCCATGGCGACCAACCAACTCACGCAGCGCCTCGCGGCTCGGCACGCCGAACTCCTGACGCTTCAGGGACTGGCGATGGTGATCGTCCGGCGTCTCGCCCAGGCACGGCACGAAGCACTTGTGCGAGCCGGGGATCAGCATCAGCGGGCCATTGAACTCGTGGTTGTCGGTCAACACGATCGAAGCGCTCACCGCATGCATCGCCGGCATACCGTCCTCGGCGTGCCAGGTCTCGAAGTCGGAGTGCCAGCTGAAGCCCTTGCCCTCGAAGCCCGGCTTGTAGTTGATGCGCGACTGGTGCACGTAGGCGTCGCCGCCTAGGATCTGGCGCACCCGACCAACGAGACGCTCGTCGCGTGCCAGACTGGCGAAGCGCCGGGAGAGGAAGTGCACCGCGAACAGCGAGCGGATCTCCTGGCCGTCGGGCTCGGTGATACTGAAATCGCGGCCGCGGAAGTCATCGCGGCTGAGCAGGGCAGCAAGCTCCCGACGCAGTTCGTCGAGTTCCTCCCCGCTGATGAAGTTGGGCTCGAACAGGAAGCCCTTGCGCTCGAACTCGTCGAGTTGCGCCTGACTCAACGGCCCCTCGTCGGCACTACCGCGCACGACGTCCTCGCGGCGCTCGATCCACAGCGAGTCGAGCGGCTTGGTCAGTCGGGTAGGATACGCATCATGCAACCGGTTCGCGTCGCTGCGAACCTGAGCGCTCATGGTATCGGCAACGGCATAGTCGGTTGCCTGCTTCAGCTTACGGTTGGACGAAGTCTGTACTGTCATCCAATCACCTCCTGTGTATCCGTGATCAGTTTCAGTCCCAACTCGTTCAACGGCGTGCGGCCGTGGTGGGAGGCCCAAATGGGGCCTTGCAGCTTTGATGTGGTGGCGTTGGGCTGCACTTTCAAGCAGCAGTCGCACAGCCTCCATGGCGGGAGTTTCGTTCTCCCTGCTAAAGTAGCCAAGCCAGTGCATCGCATCCGTAATTCGTCATTCAGGAGAACGCCATGCCGCAGTTACCGGATTCGCCCCCACCGCGTCAGGGCCGCTGGGAGCGGCGTCTGGAGGGTTGGCTGTGGAACTCCCGATTCTTGGTATTGCTGGCAGTCGTTCCCAGCCTGGCAGGAGCCCTGGCACTCTTCCTCATCGGCACCATGGACATTCTCAAGCTGATCTTGACCACGGCCGAGTACTATCTCTTCGACGGGACGCTGGATATACACGAGGTGGCGGTCCCGAGCATCGTCATGGCCGTGGACATCTACTTGGTCGCCATCGTGCTGCTGATTTTCGGCCTGGGCGTCTATCGGCTGTTCGTCTCGCCCATCGAGCAAGCCGAAGAGCACGCGGCCGGGAGTCCGTTCAACATTAAGTCCTTCGATCAGCTCAAGGACAAGATTGCCCGAGTCGTCATCCTGGCGGTCATCATCGAGTTCTTCCGTGCCGTGGTCGACATACGCTTCCAGACCCCGCTGGAGGCCATCTATCTCGCGCTGTCGGTGCTGGCACTGGCGGGAGCCCTCTATCTGATGAGCCTGGCCCACCGCGACTGAACGGGCCTCACACGCTGCGCGCCCCTTGCCGATGTCGGCACGGGGCTCGTAGAGAGGGCGAAGCGCAAGCACGGCTGAACAATCTGGCAATAACGCAAAAACCGCCTCGATGGGCGGTTTTGATTCTACAATTCGCTGCTATCCCGTATGAGCCATCAGCTTCGAAGATGGTGCCGGCACCAGGAGTCGAACCCGGGACCTACTGATTACAAGTCAGTTGCTCTACCAACTGAGCTATGCCGGCTCGGGACCGATTCCAAGCGAGCTGCAGAATCGGGAATAGATGTTGGCGTGGCTGGGGTACCAGGATTCGAACCTGGGAATGCCGATACCAAAAACCGGTGCCTTACCACTTGGCGATACCCCAGCAGTGTGGTGGCCAGAGACGGAATCGAACCGCCGACACGGGGATTTTCAATCCCCTGCTCTACCGACTGAGCTATCTGGCCGCTGCCAACGGTGCGTATTAAACAAGATCAGACCCGCAGCGTCAACCCTTTCGTTTCATGTAGATGGCCATGACCGAGCCGGTACCGAGCGACTAGCGCTCGGGCGGTACATAGCCTTCCGCCTGGTCGGTTTCACGGTTGTCGAGGAAGCGCTCCATCTGCTCGTTGAGGTAGGCCCGCGCCTCGGGATCGAGCATATTGAGGTGCTTCTCGTTGATCAGTCGGGTCTGCAATGCCTGCCACTCTTCCCAGGCACGTTTCGACACGCTGGCCTGGATCTCCTGCCCCTTCTTGCCCGGCAGCGGTGGGAACGGCAGTGCCTCGAGTTCCTGCTGATACTTGCGGCAGAATACGGTCTGACCCATGGTGATCTCCTTTGCTTGGTGGCCGAACGTTCAGGACTCTGTCGGTGCCGTCAGGGTGAACGGGACGAGCGACGCCAGCAACGATTTCACCGGGGCCGCCAGGCCAATACGTTCGGGACTGCCTGGATCGTACCAGCAACGCGACTCGCCGACAGAGTCCAGCCCGGCGATCCGAGCCGGCTGCGGAGTGATCTCCAGGCGAAAATGGCTGAACGTATGACTGAAGGCCGGCCAGGCCGGATCGAGTACCGCACCGGGGGCGTGCACATCGAGCCAGGCGCGCAGCGCGGCAAGATCGTCGAACTGGGGCAGCCCCCACAGCCCGCCCCACAGCCCGCTGGCCGGTCGCTGTTCGAGCAATACCCGGCCTTCGTCATCCTGAAGCACCAGCATCAAGGTGGCGCGGGTCGGCAGCACCTTCTTGGGTTTCGACTCGGGGAAACGACGCTGCTCGCCTCGGGCATGAGCCACGCAGACGTCGACAAACGGACAGCGCCCGCACTCTGGCGTACCGCGCCGGCACAAGGTGGCTCCGAGGTCCATCATCGCCTGGGTATAATCGGCCACCCGTGCTTCGGGTGTGAAGTGCTCGGCCAGGGCCCACAGCCGACGTTCCACCGCTGGCCGCCCCGGCCAGCCCTCCACCGCATGCAACCGTGACAGACTGCGCTTGACGTTACCGTCGAGTATCACCGCTCGTCGACCAGTGCTCTGGGCGATGATCGCCCCGGCGGTGGAACGGCCGATGCCGGGAAGCTCCGCAAGCGCTTCCAGGCTCTCCACTGGCAATTCACCGCCATGCTCTTCCATGACCTGTCGAGCCGCCTTGTGCAGGTTACGCCCGCGAGCGTAGTAGCCAAGCCCTGTCCACAGGTGCAACACCTCGTCCTGGGACGCCGCCGCCAGTTCGGCAAGGGTAGGAAAGTGCGTCATGAAACGCTCGAAATAGGGGATCACGGTCGTGACTTGGGTCTGCTGCAGCATGATCTCGGAGACCCAGACCCGATAGGGTGTACGCTCGCGCTGCCAGGGCAAATCGTGACGCCCGGCATGATCGAACCAGGCCAGCAGGCGATGCTGGAACGTTGCAGGCGCGAGAACCGGCGCAGGCATGTCGTGCATGAACCCACCTCGACGAATACATGACGAAAAAAAGCGCCGACTGAGGGAGTCGGCGCAGGGACTGACTTACTGGGTATTCAATTAAACAGACCACGCACTGCGTCGCGAAGTTCCCGACTGGCACCTTCACCCAGGCGCTCCTCGAGCTGCTCGAGTGGGCGCTCCAGCCGGCGCTCCAATTCGTCGCCGGCACGTTGAGAGACTTCGTCTCGCAGCAGCTCGGCCAGGGTTGCCTGGAAGGCTTCGCGGTCAAAGCGACACCATTCGCCGCTGTCGCCGGACAGCTCTCCACTGCAGCGCACCGGCAGTGGGACTCGCTCCAGGCGCGGGTTGACCGGACAGGCGGCATCCGCACCGTCGACGAAGCGAGCAGCCGCGCGCAGATCGAAGCGCTCGCTGCCTAGGTCCAACTCACCAACACCGCCCAGTTCGATGCCAGGGATGGTAACCAGGATGTCTTCGCTTCGTGCGATGCCATCGGTGATCCGCAGGCTCGCCTCGGCGCGCTCGAAGCGTGTGTCGGAACTCCAGTCTCGGCTCGTCTCTCGCCCTTCGGCCAGGGCCGCCAGTGAGCACAACTCCTGCGATACGTTGACGTCGAGTACGGCGCCCTCGTCGATGTGCCCGTGCATGCGCCCATTGAGGTTGCGCTTGAGCGTCGGCCAGCTGTTGGTGCGCGATTCGAGCTCTCCGGCGAGGGTCAGGCGGCCGCGCAGCGGCGCCGGGCTGTCGTCGTCGCCCAGCGCTTGGAGCAGCGGCTCCAGGCGCACCCGGGAAAGCTGAGGGTTCAGCTGCCAACGAATGGGCTCCCGGGTCAGGTCCAACGCTCCACTGGCGCTCAGCTCACCGTCGTAAAAGACCGAGCCAAAGCGCTCGAGACGCTGCTGCCCATTGCTGCCCGACAGCGCCAATCCCACCTCGGTGAAGTCGAGGCCCGAGAGACGCAACTGCGCCAGCTCGAGCACTCCAGCAAGAGTCAACTGGGACAGCCATTCAGCGGGCACCAGGGCTGCCGTATCGTCAGCATGTGCCTTACCGATACCCAGGAAGCCGTGTCGAACCGCGCTCTGGTCCACAGGCTCGGCAGGCGGTAGATAGCTATCCAGATCGAGGCGATCCCCCTGCAGCTCGAAGTCGAGCAGACTGCCGTCGAAAGCGGTGCTCAGCCTGCCGGTGAAAGTGCTGCCATCCAGGACCATGGTCAGGCCCGCCAGTTCGATGCGCTCCAGATTGCCCCTGACCGGGCTGGTCAGAGCGACATCGGAGAGCGCTTGTGGCCCCGCCATGCTCGGCATCTTGCCCAGGCGCGACAGCCATGGGCGAAGGGAGAAGGGCGCCAGGCTGACCTGGCCGCTGTACGTCGGCGACCGATCGAGACCGGCAAGGTTGAGGTGGCCGCTCAGGCGCAGGTCATCGGGACCGGTCAGCTGCATGTCGCGCAGCTGCGCCGTATTTTCGGAGAGGTCGGCATCCAGCGCCATGGCCAGCACCAGAGGCACGGGGCTCTCCCCAAGGGAGGGGTGATGCAGCCCCGCCTCGAGCCTGCCCTCCTGAAGCTGCAGGCGCTGCTGTGAGAGGTCCAGCGTCAACTGCTGGCCACTCAGGTCGAGCTGTTGCCTGCCTTCGATATTCGCCAAGTCGCTTGCGGTCGTGAGCTTCAACCCCTCCAGCACGTAACGCCGCTCCGCCAGGGCCAGCCGCATCCGCCCCTCGAGGGAGATGTCGCTTGCCAATGTCGGACCGCGCTCCAGTTCACGCCAGTCGAGGGAGGGGTAGGATTTCAAGCGGAAGGAGGACCTGAACGGAAAAGCGCGCTGGGGATTGACGTTCGTTCCCGAGAGGTTGAGCTCCTCGAGCAGCCACTCCGTACCCGCCGCCAGGTCGCGGTATCTTGCCGCCCCATTGCGCACCTGAACGCTGGCAATGTTGAGCGCCACGGCCAGGTTGCTGCCTTCCAGGCTAGGCCCGGCGCTGGCTGGCGCCAGTGCCGATTCGGCGCCCTCACGGCGTTCGTCTAGGCGCTGCATCAGGGTCTCCCAGTTGCCCCGCCCCTCTTCGTCGCGGATCAGGCGCAGTTGCATGCCGTCGAGCGTCAGGCCTTCGATGGCAATCTCGCCGCGTAGCAGCGGAGCGAAGGCCAGGCTGACCTCAGCCCGGGAGAATGCCAGGAAAGGCGGCTCATCGGTGCTCTGCTCTGGCAGGCGCCCCTCGGCCTGTTCGACACTGACTCCCAGACGCGGATAGAACGACCAGGTGAGCGGCCCATCCAGGCTCAGCTCCAACCCACTCTGCTCGCGCACCACCTCGACCAGACGCGGCTTGAAATCCTCCGGGTCGAGAAAGGTCGTGACGTAGACCACGGCCGCCACTACCGCGACACCCAACACCCCGATGGCGGCAAGCAGCGTTTGAAACAATCGCTTCATTATTTACCGCCTCCTTGCAGCGGTGGTGCCAATTCGAAATAGTCGCCGGTACTGTCCAGACGGTATCCAAGGCGCGTCAGCAGTACCTGGTCAGCAACCGGCAGCTGTGAAGAATGGGTGCGCAGTTCACGACCTTCGGTACGGGCCGCATCGCTCACCAGCGCCAGCAATCGCGACCCCACCCCCCGTCGTCGAGTGGCCTTGCGTACACACAGCTCCGATAGCCACCAGGCCTGGGCATCGGCGTCTACCGCCACCGCTCCCAGCAGGCGATCGTTGAAGCGCGCACAGGCAAAGAAATGGCCGGCATCGAGATGCCTGCGAATGAAGGTATCCACCGGCACGCCCAGCCGTTCGAACGGGGCGTCGGTATAGATCCGCTGCAGGTCGTGTCGCACTTGGGAATCCGACTCCCAGGCGCTCTTGTCGACATAATGAAGCGTTACCGGCATGGAACTCTCCCTGGGCGGTGGCTCTTCGCCACGCCGCTGCGTTGGGCGCATTGTAGCGGATGGGGGGGCGATTCTCTATAATGGATGGCCCATGACACGAGCACTGGGGCTTGCCCGCCCGGAAACCACCCTGGCTTCCATCGGGTCCACACCATGCGACGCGCACCAGCGCCAGAGAGAGTCCGACATGTCCGAGCGAATCGCCACGGTAACCCGTGACACCAAGGAGACCCAGATCACGGTTAGCGTGAACCTCGATGGCGAGGGGCGGCTGAACTGCGAAACCGGCGTGCCCTTCCTCGACCACATGCTGGATCAGGTGGCACGCCACGGCCTGATCGACCTCGACATCAAGGCAGTGGGCGACCTGCACATCGACGACCATCACACCGTCGAGGATCTCGGCATCACCCTCGGCCAGGCCTTCGATCAGGCCATCGGCGACAAGCGCGGCATTCACCGCTACGGCCACGCCTACGTGCCGCTGGACGAAGCGCTGTCGCGGGTTGTGATAGACTTCTCGGGGCGCCCGGGGCTGTTCATGGACGTCGAGTTCACCCGAGCCACCATCGGCCGCCTCGACACCCAGCTGTTCTGGGAATTCTTTCAGGGCTTCGTCAACCATGCACGGGTCACGCTGCATATCGACAACCTGAAGGGATTCAATGCCCATCACCAGGCGGAAACCATCTTCAAGGCCTTCGGCCGCGCGTTGCGCATGGCCGTCGAGCCCGATCCCCGGATGGCAGGACAAATGCCATCCACCAAGGGCTGCCTGTAGCGCAGACGACCGAACCCGAGAGGAGCCTTCATGACCATTGCCGTCATCGACTACGGGATGGGCAATCTACATTCGGTTGCCAAGGCGCTGGAGCACGTGACCCATGAACACGTCGTCATCACGCGCGATCCGCGCCGTATCCAGGGTGCGACCCGCCTGGTGCTGCCCGGCCAAGGGGCAATCCGTGACTGCATGGGCGAGCTCGAGAAAACCGAGCTGCGTGGACTGGTGCAGGAGCTGCTGGCCCGCCAGAGCAAGCCGCTGCTGGGGATCTGCGTCGGCCAGCAGATGCTGCTCGATCACAGCGAGGAGAGCGGCGGCATCCCCTGCCTGGGCTTTCTGGCCGGCGAAGTGAAACGCTTCCCCACCGATATGACCGATGACCATGGCCAGCGCCTGAAGGTACCGCACATGGGCTGGAACCTAGTGCACCAGCACCATGGGCACCCATTGTGGGAGGGCATCGACCAGGACGAGCACTTCTACTTCGTGCACAGCTACTACGTGGCGGCGGAAAACGACGCCTGCGTATTCGGCACTACCCGCTATGGTCGTATCGATGCCCATGTTGCCGTGGGCCGAGACGCCACCTTCGCGGTGCAGTTCCATCCGGAGAAGAGCTCCCGGGCCGGACTCAAGCTGCTGGAAAATTTCGTCAACTGGGCGCCCTGAGCCGCGCCCGGTCAACAGGGGGTCGCGGCGTACCGCGCTACCCGAGAGGACACGACATGCTGGTAATACCCGCCATTGATCTCAAGGACGGCAAGTGCGTCCGCCTCAAGCAGGGTCGCATGGACGACGCCACTACCTATGGTGACGATCCGGTGTCCATGGCAGCGCGCTGGGTCGAAGCCGGTGCTCGCCGTCTGCACCTGGTCGATCTCAACGGCGCCTTCGAGGGCAAGCCGGTCAACGGCGAGGCGGTGACCGCCATTGCACGGCGCTGGCCTTCGCTCCCGATCCAGATCGGCGGCGGCATTCGCAGCGCCGAAACCATCGAGCACTACCTTGCCGCCGGCGTTTCCTACGTCATCATCGGCACCAAGGCGGTCAAGGAGCCGGACTTCGTCGGCGAGATGTGCCGTGCCTTCCCCGGTCACGTGATCGTCGGCCTGGACGCCCGCGACGGCTTCGTCGCCACCGACGGCTGGGCCGAGGTCTCCCAGGTGAAAGCGGTAGACCTGGCCAAGCGCTTCGCCGATGACGGCGTCTCCAGCATCGTCTACACCGACATCGCCCGCGACGGCATGATGAATGGCGTCAACGTCGAGGCCACGGCGCAGCTTGCCCGCGAGGGCGGCCTGCCGGTCATCGCCTCCGGCGGGGTGACCAATCTCGACGACCTGCGCGCGCTGGTCGCTGCGAAAGAGCCAGGGATTCTCGGTGCCATCACCGGCCGCGCCATCTACGAAGGCTCGCTGGATGTCGCCGAAGGGCAGCGGCTGTGCGACGAACTCACCGGTACCGCGACCGACACCCGGGCGGGAGGCTGATATGGGCCTGGCCAAACGCATCATTCCCTGTCTCGACGTCGACGCCGGCCGCGTGGTCAAGGGCGTCAACTTCATCGGCATCCGCGACGCCGGCGACCCGGTAGAGATCGCCCAGCGCTACAACCTGCAGGGCGCCGACGAAATCACCTTCCTCGACATCACGGCAAGCCATGAGGATCGCGCCACCACGGTGGAGATGGTCGAGCGTATCGCCGGTGAGGTGTTCATCCCGCTGACGGTGGGCGGTGGCATCCGCACCTGCGACGACATCCGCACCATGCTCAACGCCGGCGCCGACAAGGTCTCGATCAATACCGCCGCAGTCACCAACCCCGACTTCGTGCGCGAGGCCGCCGAACGCTTCGGCAGCCAGTGCATCGTCGTGGCCATCGACGCCAAGCGCGTCTCCGCCGAGGGCGAATCGCCACGCTGGGAGATCTTCACCCACGGCGGCCGGCGCCCCACCGGCCTGGACGCGGTTGAATGGGCGAAGAAAATGGTGGAATACGGCGCCGGCGAGCTGCTGCTGACCAGCATGGACCGTGACGGAACCAAGGCTGGCTTCGACCTGGGCGTGACCCGGGCGATCAGCGATGCCGTGACGGTCCCGGTGATCGCTTCCGGCGGCGTCGGCAACCTCGACCACCTGGTCGATGGTGTGCTGGAAGGCGGTGCCGATGCGGTACTCGCCGCCAGTATCTTCCATTTCGGCGAGTACACCATCCCCGAGGCCAAACGCTACATGGCCGAACGCGGTATCGAGATGCGCCTTTGACGTGGCGCCCAGGAGCGAGGAAGTGAGGCATTCATGGATGAGTGAGGGGTGGCGCGCCAAACTGCTGGGACTCGCTCTGGCCCTACTGGTTGCTCCGGCCTCCCAGGCCCAGCAGGAGCCCATCTGGCCGCCAGTGCTCGAGATCGAGCACGTGCTGGTGCAGACCAGCCTCTACACGCGTCACTTCGACCCGCAGCCCGACCATAACAACCAGCAGGAGCTGATTGGCATCGAGCTGCACAACTCGCAGCGCTGGTTGGCCGGCGGCGCCCGCTTCCTGAACTCCTTCGACCAGGAAGCCTTTTACCTGTATGTCGGCCGCGAGTTCCCCTTTTGGGAGCCAACCGACAATCTCACCGTGCGCGCCAAGCTGAGCGCCGGACTACTGCACGGCTACCGTGGCGAATACCAGGACAACATTCCCTTCAATCGCTACGGCACGGCCCCGGCGGCGCTGCCCAGCGTAGGGATCCGCTGGGGACGCTTCGAGACCGACCTGATCGTGTTCGGTGCTGCCGGTGCCATGGTCATCGGCGGCGTTCGCTTCTAGTGCACCAGACCGCCCCCGGCCGGCCTCGCTCCCCTAGTCCAGGGTAAGGCCAAGGTTGCTCACGCCACCGTTGCGACCCAGTTGCCGCAGCGCCTTCAACGCTTCGCGGTCGAGTTCGCCTTCCACCGCTTCCAGCACGGCATCCTGGAAATCGTTCTCGTCCGCCATGAGTGGGTGCTCACGTACCAGCTTCGCCAGTCTGCTGGCATCTTCCTCGCCCTCGGTCAGCTCGATGTAGGCGCGCACACCGCCCTTGGAGATGCGGCTCACCTCGAGTACGGCATCGGCAGATTCGCCACGCAGTGTGTCGAGCAGCGAGGTCAACGCTACCACCACTTCCACGGCGCGCCGGATGCCGAAGCTGTCGTCCTCGGCAGGCGGCTCGAACTCGGCCAGCTTTTCGGCCTGGCGCTCGAAGTCGATGCGTGCCTCGCGCACGGCGAGCTGCTCCCACACCAGATCGAGTACCGCTCTCAGGCCTGCCGGGTTGCCCTCCCCCGTCATCTGCGCATAGAGGGTATAGTTGGGCAGCATTCGCTCGCACAGCGCCGCCATGAAGGCCTGCTGCTGACGCGATGGGAGAGCCTGGAGCCGCTCATGGAAGCCCCCTTTTGGCTGACTCATGGATTCTCCTCGTGAATTGACGGTCAGATGAAAGGATGAGAGAAACCGCCCAGTCATGGCCACAGCGCTTCGGGGGCACACGCCCCCGCGCGTCGAACAATACACCCTCGGCGACCAGCCGTTGACGCTGCTCGATGGCCCCGGGATGATCGGCCAGCCGACGCGACGCGGTGATCACCCGAAACCACGGCAGGTCATGATCTTCGGGAAGTTCGCGCAATGCCCGGGCTACCAGGCGCGGCGTGCCACCCTCGGTCATGGCGGCAATACGTCCGTAAGTGGTTACCCGCCCGGGCGGAATGGCGGCCAGAATGGTCAGAATCTGTTCGCGTAGTACCGGTTTCATGTACGCTGCCGCTCCCCTGATTGCGTGTCACTCCTGAATGGCGAGGTTTCCATGCATCTGCATCTGCTTCAACACAGCCCGCATCACGGCCCGGGACGGATCTCCGACTGGCTGACCAGCATGGGACACAGTCACACCGTCTTTCACCTCTACGCCGATGAAGCACCGCCCAGCCTGGCCGATGGCGATGCACTGATCCTGCTCGACGGGCCAATGGATATCCTCGACGATGCCCGCTATCCCTGGCTCAAGCGCGAGCGCAAGCTGATCGCCAAGGCGCTGGACGGCAACAAGCCGCTGCTCGGTATCGGCATGGGCGCCAGGATGATCGCTGCCGAACTCGGTGCCACAGTGGGCCGTGGCACCTTCGCCGAGGTCGGCTGGCATGAGGTGACCCTGGCTCCCGAGAGCCCTTTCGATCTGCCTGAGCGGTTTACCGCTTTCATGTGGCATCGCGATGTCTTCGCCCTGCCCGACGATGCTCTGCCGCTCGGCGGCAGCCTGGGCAGCCCGGTCCAGGGTTTTGCTTGGGATGCGGGGCGTGCCCTAGGGCTGCTGTGCCATTTCGAAGTGACCCACGCCAGCGTCAGCGAACTGCTGGCGAACGACGAGCAGCCGGAAGGCAGCGAGGCCAGCCCCCACGCGCAACCCGCCGAAAGCATCCTGGCCGATGGGCGGCGCTTCGACCGTCTGGCCCCTCTGCTCGACCGCCTGCTTAGCCAATGGATACGCAGTGCAGCGGCTTGATTCTGCGTCAGGCTGGCTGGGGCCGCCCGCTAGGCTGGCGTGCGGCCTCTTGCGTCCACGAGCGTGCCGCTTCCAGGCAGCTGTCCCAGTCCCCCACGTGCAGGAAGCGCCCGGGATCGCGCTTTTCCAACTGGTAGCGGTACATGGGGTCATAGTATTCGGTGAGCAGCGGCGCCAGCCAGGCCTCGTGGGCCTGGCGATTGCCGCGCTCATGCTCGCGGAAGGCAAGCTGCTGCAGCCGCTGGAGGCGTGCCAGCCGCGCATGTCCGAGGCGCTTCTTCAGCCTCGCCAGCGCACTCGAGAGCTGCTTGCGCATCAGCGTCCAGCCCAACCACTCGCCGAATTGCTGGCGATAGATCGCCCATAGATCGTCGATATAATCCTTGTGGATCTGCTCCAGACGCCAATCGAGGGGCATCTCCACCCGCACCCGCGGGGCTCGCTCCATCGCCCGCCAGAAGGTGAGCGGCACGTTGGCCGCACCGATATGGCGCGACTCGTCCTCCACCACCAGCGGACCGGGCAATGCCAGCAGGCTCACTCCCATGGCATGTTCGAAGTCGATCTGGCTGGGCGCCGGCAGCGGATGCCTGCCGAAGGCCGATCCCTTGTGCCGGGCGCACCCTTCGAGGTCGAGCCCGTTGGGCAGCGCCTGCACCAGCGCCGTCTTGGCACAACCGGTCAGTCCACCGACTACCAGCAGCGGCTGCTCGGCTGCCGCGTCGATGCGTTGGCACAGCGCCTGGCGCATCGCTTTCCAGCCGCCGCGAATGCGTGGCCTCTCCACGCCGCTCTCGGCCAGCCACTGCTGGGCGATCTGCGAGCGCAGCCCACCACGGTAGCAATAGATGATCGCATCGGGATGTGCCTCAACCAGGCGCTGCCAAGCCCCGATGCGTGCCTCTCGAATACCGCCGCTGACCAGCCGTTGGCCCAGCTCGATTGCCGCTTGCTGGCCGCGCTGCTTGTACTCGATACCCACCAGACGACGCTCCTCGTCGTCCATCAGCGGCAGGTTGACTGCTCCAGGCAGGCTGCCCTGGGCGAACTCCACCGGAGCCCGCACGTCGACCAGTACATGCCCCTGGCGCAACAGGGAGAGATCGGGCTCGATCAAGGGCAGGTTCACCCGCGTACCTCGATCAGCGCCTGCCCATCGGCCTTGACCACTTCACCGAACGGCACCAGCTCGATACCGTGCTCGCGGCCGATGCGCTCGACGTCGTCCTCCCACGAGGGGTGCACCGAAAGCAGCAGCCCACCGGAGGTCTGCGGATCGCACAGCCACTGCCAGTGCGGCTCGTCCATGTCCTTCAGCGCCGCTCCCAGGGCGTTGCGATTGCGATGAGTGCCGCCGGGCACCGCGCCTCGGCGACGATAGGCCTCGGCCTCGGCCAGTCGCGGCAGGCGCCGAAAATCGATGCGCGCCGCCACGCCGCTGGCCTGGCACACTTCGGAGAGATGCCCGGCAAGGCCGAAGCCGGTGACGTCGGTCATGGCGTGTACCCCCTTGACCTTGGCCAGGGCCATGCCGATCTGGTTGGACTGCAGCATGGTTTCCCGGGCCAGGGTCTGGTGCCCGGATTCCAGCAGGCCCTGCTTCTCGGCGGTCGTAAGGAAGCCCACGCCCAGCGGCTTGGTCAGGAACAGCAGGTCGCCCACCTGGGCGCCCTTGTTGAGCTTGAGATGCTCGAGGTCGACCAGGCCGTTGACCGCCAGGCCGAAGATCGGCTCGGGCGCGTCGATGGAGTGCCCACCGGCCAGGGCCAGACCCAGCTCGCGGCATACACCCTGGGCGCCGGCCACCACGTCGCCGGCAATCTCCGGCCCCAGCTTGTCCAGCGGCCAACCGAGGATGCCCAGCGCCAGTACCGGCCTGCCGCCCATGGCATAGACATCACTGATGGCGTTGGTGGCCGCGATACGGCCGAAATCGAAGGGATCGTCGACGATCGGCATGAAGAAGTCGGTGGTGGCGATCATGCCGCGGCCATCGCCCAGGTCGTACACGGCCGCATCCTCGCGGCCCTCGTTGCCTACGATCAGACGCGAATGGGTTGCCCCGGGCCCGGCCTTGGCCAGGATGCCGTCGAGTACGTCAGGGGCTATCTTGCAGCCGCAGCCGGCGCCGTGGCTGTATTGTGTCAGGCGAATCGCGCTCATCTCGTTCTCCTTGGCAGTTCACACCCCATTCTATCGCAGTGGGACGTCGTTGCCTCACAGTGCCTCGAGGGCATCGGTCAACTTGTCCACGATGACGACCTCCATGCCGTCGGGAGAGCGCTTCGGAGCATTGGCACGCGGCACGATGGCACGGGTGAAGCCGTGTTTGGCGGCTTCGACGATGCGCTCCTGCCCGCTGGGCACGGGACGGATCTCGCCGGAAAGCCCCACTTCACCGAAAGCCACCAGCTCGCGTGGCAAAGGGCGGTTCTGCAGGCTGGATACAACCGCCAGCAGCACCGCCAGGTCGGCGCTGGTCTCGAGCACCTTGACCCCACCGACCACGTTGAGGAAGACGTCCTGGTCGCCGGTGAACAACCCGCCATGGCGATGCAGCACCGCTAGCAGCATGGCCAGGCGGTTCTGGTCGAGACCCACCGCTACCCGCCGCGGATTGCCCAGTGCCGACTCGTCGAGCAGCGCCTGCACTTCCACCAGCAGCGGCCGCGTGCCCTCCCACACCACCATCACCAGGCTGCCTGGTGACTGCTCCTCGCTGCGCGAGAGGAAGATGGCGCTGGGATTCTTTACTTCCTTGAGCCCGTGCTCGAGCATGGCGAACACGCCGAGCTCGTTGACCGCGCCGAAGCGGTTCTTCTGCCCGCGCAGGGTGCGAAAGCGCGAATCGGCACCACCTTCGAGCAGCAGCGAGGCATCGATCATGTGCTCCAGCACCTTGGGTCCGGCCAGGGTGCCATCCTTGGTCACGTGCCCCACCAGCAGCAACACGGTATTGGACTGCTTGGCGAAGCGCGTCAGCACCGCGGCAGACTCGCGCACCTGAGCCACGCCGCCGGGCGCCGAGGCAATGTCTTCCAGGTGCATGGTCTGGATCGAGTCGATGATCAGTATCTCGGGACGCTCGCGCTCGGCCACGGCCAGCACCGTCTCGACGCTGGTTTCAGCCAGCATTTTCAGCCCTTGGGTGGGCAACTGCAGCCGATGGGCGCGCATCGCCACCTGCGAAAGCGATTCCTCACCGGTGACGTAGAGCACTTTGCGTGCCTGGGCCAGTTTGCAGGCGGTCTGCAACAGCAGCGTCGATTTACCAGCCCCGGGGTGCCCACCAAGCAACACTGCCGACCCCGGCACCAGGCCGCCGCCCAGTACACGGTCGAACTCACCGAAGGTCGATGAGAGTCGTGGCACCTCGGTGAGGTCCACGCTGCCCAGGTCGACGACCTCCTTCGACAGGGTGCCGGCATAGCCGGAGCGCCCCGCACCACTCGAGGCAGCAGCTCCGGGGCGGGAGGTAGCGAGCCTCACTTCGCTCAAGGTGTTCCACTCCAGGCAGCTCGAACACTGCCCCTGCCACTTGCGATACTCCGCCCCGCATTCGGTACAGACGAAGGCACTCTTCGCTTTGGCCATGCTGGCCTCTCTCCGGCTTCTGTGTGCGGGCCATTCTAACAGGACGGCCAGATGCGCGAAGGCGGCCAGTAGGCCGCCTTCGATACTGCCTGACGTCAGGACTTACTGACGCTGCAGCTGCAAAGCTTCGTTATTCTGGAAGCGCCGACGCTGAGGATCGATCAGCTCGAGAGTCTGTTCGTCCACACGCAGGAAGTAGTAGATCTGGCCTTCGCCATCCGGCGTCAGCTCGTAGACCGTGGCGTCGGGATCGACTGCCGTACCGCTGAGCACTTCCCAGTTTCCGGCATACTCTTCATCTGGCGGATCTTGGGGATGCTCCCGGTAGCTGGCACGCAGATCGAAGGTACGCTCCTCGGGTGCACCCTGTTCATCGCCACGCAGCGCCACGTTAAGGTCGATACCCGCACAGTTGCGGCAAGGCAGGGTACCTTGATAAACGACTTCGGCATCGTCCATGGCCATGTCGGCACGATCATCAGCCGGGCCGGCTGCACAACCGGCCAGGAAAGCCAGCATGGCCGAGCCAGCCAGCAGGGTCCTCACTTGCATTTGCTCACTCCTAACCTATGGGTTTGTCGCCATGTACCGTATGTTAGCGTAGGTCACAGCATAAACCCTTAACGCGCTGGCAGACAGTCTCGCTGCGCATACCGGTCATACACTGCCCGAATAGACATGCATGAACACCAGGGCCAGCACGAGGGGCATCACCACCAGGCTTCCCAGATTGCCGATCAGCACCAGAGAGGCGACCTTATGGGGCTCCTGGCGATACTGCTCGGCTACCAGGTAGTTGAGCACGGCCGGGGGCAGCGCGGCAAACACCCACAGCGTTGCGGCTTGCAGCCCCGTCAGCTCCAGCCACAGGATCATCGGAGCGGCCAGCACGAGCCCCGACAATGGACACAACAGGGCGCCAAGCAGTCCGGTTCTCCAATCGCCGAAGTCGATATCGAGCATGCGCACCCCGAGAGCGAACAGCATCAGTGGGATGCACACCCCACCCAACATATGCATTGCCTCGAGCAGCCACCCGGGCAACGGCACACCGCCCAGGTTGACGCCCAGCCCCGCCAGGCTGGCCAGCACGATCGGCATCCTCAACAAGCGCCACAGCGGTGTGCGCGGGCTGAGCATATAAAGACCTACCGAGAAGTGCAGCAGCATCTCGACGATGAACACCACCACCGCCGCAGGCAGCGCTGCCTCACCGAAGGCGAGCACCAGTAGAGGGATGCCCATGTTGCCGGAATTGTTGAACATCATCGGCGGTAAGAAGGTCTTGGGCTCGAGCTTGAGCACCCTGACCAGCGGCCACAGCACCAGACCCGAGCCCAGCACCACGACGGCCGCCCCCAGCGCCAGGCCCGCGTACTCTGCCAGCGGAGCTTGCCGGTCCGCCAGCACCGCGAACACCAGCATGGGCACGAAGATCTCCATGTTGAGAGTGTTCAGGCTGCGTATGTCCGGGGTACGAAAACGGCCGTAGAGGGTGCCGCAACCGGCGATCAGGAATACCGGCAGCAGCGTGGCAATGATCTGGGCAGTCATGTATGGGTTCCAGCGTCCACGCGAAAGCGCCTAGGCTAGCACGCTACCGGCTTGCGCGGTCAGGCCGCAGCGGTCAACATGGCCTAAAGTTCCCTCCAACGAGTGACGAAACACCATGAGCCAGTTCTGGAGCCCGGCGGTGCGCGAGCTGACGCCTTATGTCCCGGGTGAACAGCCACGCGAGAAGCTGATCAAGCTCAACACCAATGAGAACCCCTACCCGCCGGCCCCCGGCGTCGAGGCAGTGCTGCGCGAGTACCCGGTCGACCACTTGCGTCTCTATCCCGATCCTCAATCCCTGGCTTTGCGCCAGGCACTTGCCCGGGAGTACGGAGTGGAAGCGGAGCAGGTCTTCGTGGGCAACGGTTCCGATGAGGTGCTGGCCCTGGCCTTCCAGGCCTTCTTCTGCCACGACCGTCCGCTCGAGATGCCCGAGATCACCTACAGCTTCTACCCAGTCTACTGCAAGCTGTATGGCATCGAGCGTCGCGCTCTACCGCTGGATCAGCAGTGGCGGGTCGATCTCGATGCCTTCACCACCGAGAGCGGCGGCGCCATTTTCGCCAATCCCAACGCGCCCACGGCACATGGCCATCCACGGGAGGCCATTGCTACGCTGCTCGAGCGACTGACGGACCAGGTCGTGCTGGTCGATGAGGCCTATGTCGATTTCGGCGGAGAAAGTGCCGTGCCGCTGATCGAGCGTTACCCCAACCTGCTGGTGACGGGAACCTTCTCGAAGTCGCGCAGCCTGGCCGGTCTGCGTCTGGGCTACGCCATCGGTTCGCGTGAGCTGATCGAAGGCCTCGAACGGGTCAAGGATTCCTTTAACTCCTACCCCATCGACAGTCTGGCCAGTGCGCTCGGAATCGCCTCACTGGAGGACCGTGAGCACTTCGACGCTTGTCGCGAACGAGTCATCACCACTCGCGAACGTACCGTTCGCCGTCTGGCCGAGCTCGGCTTCGAAGTACTGCCTTCTCAGGCCAACTTCGTTCTCGCGCGCCACTCACGGCACGATGCGGCGCAGCTCTTCGTCGGCCTTCGCGAGCGAGGCATCCTGGTGCGTCACTTCAACACCGACGCCCTGCGTGGCTTCCTGCGCATTTCGATTGGCACCGACGACGAAATGGATAGCCTGATCGAGGTCTTCGAGCTGCTCTGCCGTTGACTCATCGCTATGGGCGCTACCAAGCGCCCATAGCGTTCCGGAGACTCTCACCATGCCCACCTCGCCCCTTCCTCTGTCGGGCATCCACCATGTCGCCCTGATCACTGCTGATTATCGCCGTGCCAAACGCTTCTACCTTGAAGTGCTTGGTGCCGAGATTCTCAATGAAACCTACCGCGCCGAGCGCGACAGCCACAAGCTGGACCTGAGGCTGCCCGGCGGCATCCAGTTGGAACTCTTCTCGTTTCCCGAGCCGCCGGAGCGCCTCAGCTACCCCGAGGCCTGTGGCTGGCGCCACCTTGCCCTGGCCACCACCGATCTGGACGCTTGCGTGAAGGTGCTCGAGGCGCGCGGTGTCACCCCCGAGCCCATTCGAGTCGATGCCCTGACGGGCTCGCGCTTCACCTTTTTGAGTGACCCCGATGGGACCCCCATCGAGCTTTACCAAGTGAGCTGACAGGCATGAAAAAAACCGAGCACTGTCGTACTCGGTTTTTGGGGAGTGATGCCTGACGATGTCCAGGGCGGCTCTCCGCGACTCTCCATGGGAGGCCCCTCAGACGGCGAAACCCCGACCAGTTGGCCGGGGTTGCTGAAAAGATGCCTGACGATGTCCAGGGCGGCTCCCCGCGACTCTCCATGGGAGGCCCCTAAACGGCGAAACCCAGCCTCTTGCGAAGCTGGGTTTCTGAAAAGATGCCTGACGATGACCTACTCTCGCATGGGGAGGCCCCACACTACCATCGGCGCTGAGCGGTTTCACTGCTGAGTTCGGCATGGGATCAGGTGGTTCCCACTCGCTATGGTCGTCAGGCGAAAACGGTTGGAATCATGCCGACGCTACGTCTCGTCGTATCCGTCAATTGCGCGCGATGCGCAGACCCCTTGGGGTTATATGGTCAAGCCTCACGGGCCATTAGTACCGGTTAGCTCAACGCCTTGCAGCGCTTCCACACCCGGCCTATCAACCAGCTGGTCTCGCTGGGCCCTTCAGGAGGCTCGAGGCCTCGGGGATGTCTCATCTTGAAGGGGGCTTCCCGCTTAGATGCCTTCAGCGGTTATCCCGTCCGCACGTAGCTACCCGGCAATGCCACTGGCGTGACAACCGGAACACCAGAGGTGCGTCCACTCCGGTCCTCTCGTACTAGGAGCAGCTCTTCTCAAACATCCAACGCCCACGGCAGATAGGGACCGAACTGTCTCACGACGTTCTAAACCCAGCTCGCGTACCACTTTAAATGGCGAACAGCCATACCCTTGGGACCGACTTCAGCCCCAGGATGTGATGAGCCGACATCGAGGTGCCAAACACCGCCGTCGATGTGAACTCTTGGGCGGTATCAGCCTGTTATCCCCGGAGTACCTTTTATCCGTTGAGCGATGGCCCTTCCATACAGAACCACCGGATCACTAGAACCTACTTTCGTACCTGCTCGACGTGTCTGTCTCGCAGTCAAGCACCCTTATGCTCTTGCACTCACTGCACGATTTCCGACCGTGCTGAGGGTACCTTCGTGCTCCTCCGTTACGCTTTGGGAGGAGACCGCCCCAGTCAAACTACCCACCACACACTGTCCTCGATCCGGATCACGGACCTGAGTTAGAACGCCAATGATGCCAGGCTGGTATTTCAAGATTGGCTCCGCCCGAACTGGCGTCCGGGGTTCCTAGCCTCCCAGCTATCCTACACAAGCAACATCAGCGTCCAGTGTGAAGCTATAGTAAAGGTTCACGGGGTCTTTCCGTCTAGCCGCGGGTACACAGCATCTTCACTGCGATTTCAATTTCACTGAGTCTCGGGTGGAGACAGCGTGGCCATCATTACGCCATTCGTGCAGGTCGGAACTTACCCGACAAGGAATTTCGCTACCTTAGGACCGTTATAGTTACGGCCGCCGTTTACCGGGGCTTCGATCAAGAGCTTCGCCCGAGGGCTAACACCATCACTTAACCTTCCGGCACCGGGCAGGCGTCACACCCTATACGTCCGCTTGCGCGTTTGCAGAGTGCTGTGTTTTTAATAAACAGTTGCAGCCACCTGGTATCTTCGACCGCCTCGTGCTCCAGCCGCGAGGGCCTTCACACTAACGCGGCGTGCCTTCTCCCGAAGTTACGGCACCATTTTGCCTAGTTCCTTCACCCGAGTTCTCTCAAGCGCCTGGGTATTCTCTACCTGACCACCTGTGTCGGTTTGGGGTACGGTCCCACTGTATCTGAAGCTTAGAGGCTTTTCCTGGAAGCGTGGCATCGATGACTTCGGCACCGTAGTGCCTTCGTCTCGCCTCTCGGCCTTGGGATCCCGGATTTGCCTAAGATCCCAGCCTACTGGCTTTCACCAGGACAACCAACGCCTGGCCCACCTAGCCTTCTTCGTCCCCCATCGCAATACAGTGAGGTACGGGAATATTGACCCGTTTCCCATCGACTACGCCTTTCGGCCTCGCCTTAGGGGCCGACTCACTCTGCTCCGATTAGCGTCGAACAGAAACCCTTGGTCTTCCGGCGGGGGAGTTTTTCACTCCCCTTGTCGTTACTCATGTCAGCATTCGCACTCGTGATACCTCCAGCAGACTTCTCAATCCACCTTCATCGGCGTACACGACGCTCCTCTACCGCTCGTCATTCGACGAACCCGTAGCTTCGGTACCTGGTTTAGCCCCGTTACATCTTCCGCGCAGGCCGACTCGACTAGTGAGCTATTACGCTTTCTTTAAAGGATGGCTGCTTCTAAGCCAACCTCCTAGCTGTCTGAGCCTTCCCACATCGTTTCCCACTTAACCAGGATTTCGGGACCTTAGCTGACGGTCTGGGTTGTTTCCCTTTTCACGACGGACGTTAGCACCCGCCGTGTGTCTCCCACGCTGCACTCACCGGTATTCGGAGTTTGCCTCGGGTTGGTAAGCCGGGATGGCCCCCTAGCCGAAACAGTGCTCTACCCCCGGCGGTGATACGTGAGGCGCTACCTAAATAGCTTTCGAGGAGAACCAGCTATCTCCGAGCTTGATTAGCCTTTCACTCCGATCCACAAGTCATCCAAACCTTTTTCAACAGGTCCTGGTTCGGTCCTCCAGTTGATGTTACTCAACCTTCAACCTGCTCATGGATAGATCGCCCGGTTTCGGGTCTATTCCCAGCGACTGGTCGCCCAGTTAAGACTCGGTTTCCCTACGCCTCCCCTATTCGGTTAAGCTCGCCACTGAAAATAAGTCGCTGACCCATTATACAAAAGGTACGCGGTCACCCCACGAAGGGGCTCCCACTGCTTGTACGCATACGGTTTCAGGATCTATTTCACTCCCCTCTCCGGGGTTCTTTTCGCCTTTCCCTCACGGTACTGGTTCACTATCGGTCAGCCAGGAGTATTTAGCCTTGGAGGATGGTCCCCCCATGTTCAGTCAAGGTTTCACGTGCCCCGACCTACTCGATTTCACATGCTCAGGTTTTCGGCTACGGGACTATCACCCCCTATGGTCGAGCTTCCCAGCTCGTTCGCCTAACCAGTCACATGCTTAAGGGCTACTCCCCGTTCGCTCGCCGCTACTGGGGGAATCTCGGTTGATTTCTTTTCCTCGGGGTACTTAGATGTTTCAGTTCCCCCGGTTCGCCTCCCAACACCTATGGATTCAGTGTGGGATACCCTGCTTGTGCAGGGTGGGTTTCCCCATTCGGAAATGCCCGGGTCACAGGTCGTTTGCCACCTCACCGAGCCTTATCGCAGGCTACCACGTCCTTCATCGCCTCTGGCTGCCAAGGCATCCACCGTATGCGCTTAATCGCTTGACCATATAACCCGAAGGGGTCTGGTCTGCGATCACGTACGACAATTGCCGGATACGCTTGAGACGTATCTCTTGCGTTTTCTCCTTGCGGAGAAAACTTGTCAGCATGATTCACATTGTTAAAGAGCAGACTGTTCAGAGAACAGTGATAAGCACGTCTTGCGCTTATCACTGGTCACGAAACATGAGACTGAGGGGAGAAGTTTGGTGGAGCCAAGCGGGATCGAACCGCTGACCTCCTGCGTGCAAGGCAGGCGCTCTCCCAGCTGAGCTATGGCCCCACTGATTCCGGCCTTCCCCTTAGGGTCGGTTCGGTTATTTTATTCAGACCAAGGCATTTCGTGGCGACGCATAGCCGCTATGCGAGTCACGAAATAACGCAGGACTGGATAAAATTGGTGGGTCTGGGCAGATTTGAACTGCCGACCTCACCCTTATCAGGGGTGCGCTCTAACCAACTGAGCTACAGACCCGGCACTGTACGGTTGCAAGCTTGCTAGCCGTCGGCTGGCCGACCTCACCCTCCTTTCCACAAAGGTCAGGGGGTGCGCTCTAACCAACTGAGCTACAGACCCGGCTTGCTACCGATGCATCGGCGATCGCTCGCCGACCCAAACAGTCTTTGCTCTGGCCGATCAGGTAATTCATTGTGAGCACTTGCCGCGAGGCGTGATACGTCGTTTAAGGAGGTGATCCAGCCGCAGGTTCCCCTACGGCTACCTTGTTACGACTTCACCCCAGTCATGAACCACACCGTGGTGATCGCCCTCCCGAAGGTTAGGCTAACCACTTCTGGTGCAGTCCACTCCCATGGTGTGACGGGCGGTGTGTACAAGGCCCGGGAACGTATTCACCGTGACATTCTGATTCACGATTACTAGCGATTCCGACTTCACGGAGTCGAGTTGCAGACTCCGATCCGGACTGAGATCAGCTTTCTGGGATTGGCTCACTCTCGCAAGTTCGCAACCCTTTGTACTGACCATTGTAGCACGTGTGTAGCCCTACCCGTAAGGGCCATGATGACTTGACGTCGTCCCCACCTTCCTCCGGTTTGTCACCGGCAGTCTCCCTAGAGTTCCCGACCGAATCGCTGGCAAATAGGGACAAGGGTTGCGCTCGTTACGGGACTTAACCCAACATTTCACAACACGAGCTGACGACAGCCATGCAGCACCTGTCTCTGCGTTCCCGAAGGCACCCCTTCGTCTCCGAAGGGTTCGCAGGATGTCAAGGGTAGGTAAGGTTCTTCGCGTTGCATCGAATTAAACCACATGCTCCACCGCTTGTGCGGGCCCCCGTCAATTCATTTGAGTTTTAACCTTGCGGCCGTACTCCCCAGGCGGTCGACTTATCGCGTTAACTGCGCCACAAAGTCCGCGAAGGACCCAACGGCTAGTCGACATCGTTTACGGCGTGGACTACCAGGGTATCTAATCCTGTTTGCTACCCACGCTTTCGCACCTCAGCGTCAGTGTCAGTCCAGAAGGCCGCCTTCGCCACTGGTATTCCTCCCGATCTCTACGCATTTCACCGCTACACCGGGAATTCTACCTTCCTCTCCTGCACTCTAGCCTGACAGTTCCGGATGCCGTTCCCAGGTTGAGCCCGGGGCTTTCACAACCGGCTTATCAAGCCGCCTACGCGCGCTTTACGCCCAGTAATTCCGATTAACGCTCGCACCCTCCGTATTACCGCGGCTGCTGGCACGGAGTTAGCCGGTGCTTCTTCTGTGGGTGATGTCCCTCCTCCCGGGTATTAACCGGAAGGCTTTCTTCCCCACTGAAAGTGCTTTACAACCCGAGGGCCTTCTTCACACACGCGGCATGGCTGGATCAGGCTTGCGCCCATTGTCCAATATTCCCCACTGCTGCCTCCCGTAGGAGTTCGGGCCGTGTCTCAGTCCCGATGTGGCTGATCATCCTCTCAGACCAGCTACGGATCGTCGCCTTGGTGAGCCATTACCTCACCAACCAGCTAATCCGACATAGGCTCATCCGATAGCGCAAGGCCCGAAGGTCCCCTGCTTTCTCCCGTAGGACGTATGCGGTATTAGCCTGGGTTTCCCCAGGTTATCCCCCACTACCGGGCAGATTCCTATGCATTACTCACCCGTCCGCCGCTCGCCACCAGGGAGCAAGCTCCCCGTGCTGCCGCTCGACTTGCATGTGTTAGGCCTGCCGCCAGCGTTCAATCTGAGCCATGATCAAACTCTTCAGTTTAAGATCGTGCGGTTCTTGCTCGCCCCTTCCCGAAGAAACGGACGAAAGCGAACCAAACTCGGCTCAAGGTCAAAGCTTCTCAAAAGACCCGAAGGTCTCGACGAGTCGCTTGCCTTGAAATGGTGTGACTTCTCACCACCTCATCGACAAGCGCCCACATGAATTACCTGATCGATTGTTAAAGAGCGGCTCCGGGCTCTATGAAGAGTGGAGCGTCTCGCTTGCTGTCGCGGCCGTCGATCCGGTGACCGAGGGGCCTCGCCAGCGCCCTGCGAGGAAGGCGTATTCTACTGAAGCGCCGGAGTTTGTCAACTCTCTTCGAGGCCGTCACCGAGGTGACCCTGACCGCGAAGACCAGCCGGAGCCGGCGACCGCAAGCCCGTTGCCGGACTTGCTTTCGAGTGGGGCGCATTCTACCGAATCCGCCGTGGGCGTCAAGTGCGAATCTTGCGAAGCGAATCGAAAAATTCAAATCATGACAACCACTTACCACCCTATCCACCGCCTGCAACGTTGCCCGTCGCCGGCAGCGGATGCGTACTTTACGGTTTTCCCCCGAGCCCCGCAAGGGGCGGCGGTAAAAAATTTCAGGAGCGTGACGATGCGATGACGAGACGCGGGCGAGCGAGCTATCCACAGGCACTCGCAGACGAGGGGTTGTGGATGGTTTTGCGCCGGGGCCGAAGACGACAACGCCCGCGCGGGGCGGGCGTCGGTAGAAGCAACTGACTTGTAATCAGTTGGCCTCGGGGCCGTGGAATAGATCAGCGCAGCGTGACCCGGGCGTAGCGCTTCTTGCCGGCTTGAATCACGTAGCTCTTGCCGGTGTCGAGCATGGCATCCTTGGCGACGACCTCGCCGTCGACCTTGACCCGGCCGTTGCCCAGCATGTCCTTGGCCTGGGCGCTGTTGTTGGCCAGACCCGCCCGGTTGAGCACCGCAGCGATGGGCGCCTGAGCGCTGCCCTCGAAGTCGACCTCCACCTCGGGCAGGTCTTCGGGCAGCTCGCCTTCGGCCAGGCGGTTGCCGGCCGACTTGTGGGCATTGGCCGCGGCCTCTTCACCGTGGTAGCGCCCGATCAGCTCGCGGGCGAGGATCATCTTGATGTCGCGCGGGTTGGCGCCGGCCTCGACGTCGCGCTTGAGCGCCTCGATCTCTTCATTCGATTTCAACGAGAGCAGCTCGAAGTAGCGCCACATCAGGCTGTCGGGCATGGAGACGAGCTTGTTGAACATCGAACCCGGCGCCTCGTCGACGCCGACGTAATTGCCCAGCGACTTCGACATCTTCTGCACGCCGTCGAGCCCCTCGAGCAGCGGCATGGTGATGACCACCTGCGGCTCCATGCCGAAGTGCTTCTGGATCTCGCGCCCCATCAGCAGGTTGAACTTCTGGTCGGTGCCACCCATCTCGACGTCGGCCTCGAGCGCCACGGAGTCGTAGCCCTGCACCAGCGGGTAGAGGAATTCGTGGATAGAGATCGGCTGGCCCGACTTGTAGCGCTTGTCGAAGTCGTCGCGCTCGAGCATGCGCGCCACGGTGCTCTGGGCGGCCAGCTCGATCATCTTGGCCGCGGTGAGCTGGCTGAACCATTCGGAGTTGAAGCGCACCTCGGTCTTTTCAGGATCGAGGATCTTGAACACCTGCTCCTTGTAGGTCTGGGCATTGACCCGGACCTCTTCCTCGGTGAGCGGCTTGCGGGTGACGTTCTTGCCGGTGGGATCGCCGATGCGACCGGTGAAGTCGCCGATCAGGAAGATGATCTGGTGGCCGAGATCCTGGAACTGGCGCATCTTGGTCAGCAGCACGCTGTGGCCGAGGTGCAGGTCGGGAGCGGTGGGATCGAAGCCCGCCTTGATGCGCAGCTTGCGGCCGGACTCGAGCTTCTTGATCAGCTCGTCCTCCAGCAGGATCTCCTGGGTGCCTCGTTTCAGCAGCGCCAGCGCGCTTGCGACCTCACTCATCGTCTCCCACTCCAAATACGTTGATCGCCCTTGCGGGCAGGGTCCATCGAATGGGGCACGATGGTAGCATGACTTGATGCCTCGCGGTCCCCCCAGCCTAAGGGAGAAAATAGAGATGGCACTGTTCGTGGGCCTGATGTCCGGCACCAGCCTGGACGGCATCGATGCCGCCCTGGTCGAGATCGACTCCACGGGGAGCGCGCGCCTGCTTGCCACCCACGCCGAGCCGATGCCCGAAACGCTGCGTGAGCAGTTGCTCGAACTCTGCCAGGCCGAACGAGTCGCCTTCGCCGAGCTGGCCGGCGCCGAGGATGCCTTCTGCCGGCTCCAGGCTGCTGCGGTCGGGCATCTGCTCGCAGGCAATGGCATCGCAACCGAGCAGATTACCGCCATCGGCAGCCACGGCCAGACCATTGAGCACGCGCCCTGGGGACACGCTGAAGGCCCCGCCTATACCCTACAGCTCGACAACCCCAGCCTGCTGGCCGAGCTGACCGGCTGCCAGGTAGTAGCCGACTTTCGCCGCCGCGATCTCGCCGCCGGCGGTCAGGCCGCGCCACTGGCACCGGCCTTCCACGAGGCACTGTTCCGACAACCGGAGCAGTGGCAACTGGTACTCAACTTGGGCGGCTTCGCCAATCTGACACTGCTGCCGCCGAGGGAGAGCAATGCCAAGGTCATCGGCTTCGATACCGGCCCGGCCAATGCCCTGCTGGATGCCTGGTACGCGCGGCACCGCGGCGGCCGCTTCGATGCTGACGGCGCCTGGGCGGCATCGGGCCGAGTGGACGAAACGCTGCTGGAGCGCCTGCTCGCCGAGCCCTTCTTTCATCGTCCCCCGCCGCGCAGCACCGGACGCGAGGTATTCCATCTCGACTGGCTGGGTCAACACCTGACGGGGCGGGAACGTGCCGAGGACGTTCAGGCCACGCTGGCGGAGCTGACCGCCACCAGCGTGGCTCTGGGAATCGAGATGGCACGTGAGCTGGTCGGCGCGCCGGTCGCCACGGCACTGATCCCCTGCGGGGGAGGTGCGCATAACCGCGACCTGCTCTACCGACTGGCCCAGCGCCTGCCCGAGACGGCTCTGGTGCCCAGCAGCGATTGGGGCTGGCCAGCCGACTGGCTGGAAGCAGGAGCCTTCGCCTGGCTCGCCTGGCGTCGCCTGGAAGGCATGCCCGGCAATCTGCCCAGCGTTACCGGCGCCGCCGGCCCGCGCGTGCTCGGCGGCGTCTACGCTCCCTGAGACAGAGGCCAGGCAACGACCGCCATTATGGCCGACAAAGCTTGCTGGGGGACGATAGCGGGCAGGTTGAGGAATGCTCGAGCCAGACCTGGCCATGAGGCTCATGCGAAAAAAACGGATGCTCAAACGGCCAGCGCGTTCCTGGCTTGAACCTGCGCCTCATCGCGACTGACCACGTCCTCGGAGACCAGCTTGGCCAGGGCGGCATCGAGAGTTTGCATGCCCAGGCTGCCGCCGGTCTGGATAGCGGAATAGATCTGCGCCACCTTGTCCTCACGGATCAGGTTACGCACCGCCGCATTGGCGATGAGGATCTCGTGGGCCGCGACTCGCCCACCGCTACGACGCTTGAGCAGGGTCTGGGAGATGACCGCCTGCAGCGACTCCGATAGCATCGAGCGCACCATGGCCTTCTCCTCGCCCGGGAAGACGTCGATGATCCGGTCGATGGTCTTGGCCGCCGAGGTGGTATGCAGGGTGCCGAACACCAGGTGGCCGGTCTCGGCGGCGGTGAGCGCCAGCCGGATGGTTTCGAGGTCGCGCATCTCGCCCACCAGGATCACGTCGGGGTCTTCGCGCAGTGCGCTGCGCAGCGCCTGGGCGAAGCCATGCGTATCACGATGCACCTCGCGCTGATTGATCAGGCAGCACTTGCTGCGATGAACGAATTCCACCGGGTCCTCGATGGTGAGGATATGGTCGTAACGGTGATCGTTGATATAGTCGATCATCGCGGCCAGAGTGGTACTCTTGCCCGAGCCGGTGGGGCCGGTGACAAGTACCAGGCCGCGCGGCAGCAGCGCCAGGCGGCGAAAAACCTCGCCCAAACCCAGGTCCTCCATGGTCAGCACCTCACTGGGGATGGTGCGAAATACCGCACCGGCTCCGCGGGCCTGGTTGAAGGCGTTGACGCGGAAGCGAGCCACACCGGGGACCTCGAAGGAGAAATCGGTCTCGAAGAACTCCTCGTAGTCGCGGCGCTGGCGGTCGCTCATGATGCCGTAGATCAGCTCGCGGACTTCACGATCTTCCAGGGCCGGCACGTTGAGACGGCGGATGTCGCCATCGACCCGAATCATTGGCGGCAAACCAGCCGACAGATGCAGATCGGAGGCGTTCTGCTTTGCCGAAAACGCCAGCAGTTCGGTAATATCCATGCGTTTCCCCTGCTCCCCGGTTAAGGTTCCAGTGAGTATGACAGACTTGCGGACAGGACGGACTTCCTGTGGCTGAGATGACGGACCCCATGCTTTCCAACTCGCTGGTCAGCGCTCGCCGGCGTCTGGCCGATGCCCTGGCAGCCGCCGGTCGTCCTGCCGATGCCGCACGGCTACTGGCGGTCAGCAAGACCAAGCCAGCCGACATGATCCGTGAGGCCTGGCAGCTTGGCCAACGCGAGTTCGGGGAGAACTACGTACAGGAAGCGCTGGAGAAACAACGCGAGCTCGTCGACCTGGAGGGGATCGTCTGGCACTTCATTGGCCCACTGCAGGCCAACAAGACACGCGCCGTAGCCGAGCACTTCGACTGGGTCCACAGCGTCGACCGCGAGAAGGTCGCGCGACGGCTGAACGATCAGCGCCCCGAGGCATTGGCACCACTCGAGGTGTGTCTGCAGGTCAACGTCAGCGACGAGGCCAGCAAGTCAGGAGTCTCCTTCGACGAGCTGGAGGAACTGGCGGAAGCGGTACTCTCGATGCCGCGCCTGCGCCTGCGTGGGTTGATGGCCATCCCGGCACCGGCCGCGGACCCGGCTCGCCAGCGTGAACCCCTGGCGCGGCTGCGCCAAGCGCTGGAGTCGCTGCGCGAGCGCTTTCCCGATGCACCGCTGGATACCCTGTCGATGGGCATGAGCGACGACCTGGAAGCCGCCGTACTCGAAGGAGCCACCCTGGTACGACTGGGTACGGCCATCTTCGGCGCGCGCAACACATCGCGTCGTTAAACGATGCATGCGTACCGGTGCGAGCCGGACGCTCATAACAGAAGAAGGACAGATCGCAATGGCCAGCAGAGTCACCTTCATTGGCGCCGGCAACATGGCCAGCGCCATCATCGGCGGCATGATCGACAATGGCCACCCGGCCACCGCCATTACCGCCACTTCCCCAAGCGATGCTTTCCTGGCACCGCTGCACGAGCGCTTCGGCATCCGTACCAATACCGATAATGCCGCGGCGGTGCGCGACGCCGATGTCGTGGTGCTGGCCGTGAAGCCACAGGTAATGCGTGATGTCTGCGAGGGGCTACGCGATACCCTGCAACGTCAGCGCCCCTTGGTCATCTCAGTAGCCGCCGGCCTCACTGCCGAATCGCTGCAAGCCTGGCTGGGCGGCGGCCTGCCGCTGGTACGCTGCATGCCCAATACCCCGTCGCTGGTCGGCGCCGGCGCCGCCGGTCTTTACGCCACTCCCGAAGTCAGTGCCGAGCAGCGCACCCTGGCGAGCGAACTGCTCGAGGCCGTGGGGATTGTCGAGTGGGTGGAAGAGGAAAACCTGCTGGATGCCGTGACTGCGGTATCCGGCAGCGCCCCGGCCTATTTCTTCCTGATGTTCGAAGCCATGGAGGAGGCTGGCGTGAAGCTTGGCCTGCCGGCCGAGACCGCCCGGCGCCTGGCCATTCAGACAGCCCTGGGAGCCGCTCGCATGGCCCAGCAGAGCGACCTCACCCCGGATCGGCTCAAGCGCAACGTAATGTCCCCGGGCGGCACCACCGAGCGCGCCATCGAGCATCTCGAGCAGGCCGGCCTGCGCGGCATCCTCGCCGATGCCATGGAAGCCTGCGCCGCCCGCGCCCGTGAAATGGCCGAAGAGCTCGGCCAGCGTTAGCTTTCGTGCCGCCCGGCCGTTCGGGTGGCCATCTCGACGAGTAGGGAGGAGCCCACATGGGCCAACTGGGAAATGCCGGCCTGTTGCTGGTCAACACCCTGATCAATATTTATCTGTTCCTGATGATGCTGCGCTTCCTGCTGCAGGCATCGCGGGCCGATTACTACAACCCCATCAGCCAGTCGGTGGTCAAGATCACCCAGCCTGTGGTTCGCCCCTTCCAGGGCTTTCTGGGGCCGGTGCTGGGACGCTTCGATCTAGCCACTCTGGCGGCTGCCTTCGTGCTCAAGGCGGTCAGCATCGTGGCAATCCTGCAAATCGCCGGTTTTGGCATGCCTCCCGTCACCCAGGTAGCAATCGGCGCCGTGGCTGCCATCGCCAATGCCATTCTCAAGATCTACTTCTTCGCGCTGATCGTGATGATCATCCTGAGCTGGGTGGCTCCTAACGCCAGCCACCCCGGGGCGCTGCTGATCATGCAACTGGTGGAACCGATCATGGCACCGGTGCGCCGGGTCATCCCGCCGCTGGGCATGATCGACCTGTCGCCCATCGTGGTCTTCATCGCCATCAGCCTCATCGATGGTATCGTGGTCGGCGCACTGACCCGTGCCGCCGGTATCGCCGGCGCCCTGGTGGGCCTGTGAGGCGCCGTCCGCCTCTGGCGGACCTCAACGACTGGACATAGAACGACACATGCCCGAGTTTCCCGATGACTCGGTCGGCCTGGTGACGCCGCAGACGGCGCACTTCGACGACCCCTTGGCCCTGGCCTGCGGCAGGACGCTGCCGGCTTATGATCTGGTCTACGAGACCTACGGCACGCTCAATGCCGAACGCTCCAATGCGGTGCTGATCTGTCACGCCCTATCGGGCCATCACCATGCCGCCGGCTATCATGACGCCGACGAGCGCAAGCCCGGCTGGTGGGATGCCCACATCGGCCCGGGCAAGTCGATCGACACCAACCGCTTTTTCGTGGTCTCGCTGAACAACCTGGGCGGCTGCCACGGCAGTACCGGCCCGAACAGCACGAACGCTGCCACGGGACGCCTGTGGGGCCCCGACTTTCCCATGGTCACGGTGAGCGATTGGGTGCACAGCCAGGCACGCCTGGCCGATCGCCTGGGCATCGAGCGCTTCGCCGCCGTAATCGGCGGCAGCCTCGGTGGCATGCAGGCGCTGCAGTGGAGCCTGACCTACCCCGAGCGGGTCGCCAACGCGGCCATCATCGCCGCCACGCCCAAGCTCTCGGCGCAGAACATCGCCTTCAACGAAGTGGCTCGCCAGGCGATCCGCTCCGACCCGGATTTCCACGACGGCTGGTACACCGAGCACGGCACCGCTCCGAAGCGCGGCCTCAAGCTGGCGCGCATGGTAGGTCATATCACCTACCTCTCGGAAGATGCCATGGGCAGCAAGTTCGGCCGCGACCTGCGCAGCGAGGACCTGAATTTCGGCTATGACGTCGAGTTCCAGGTCGAATCCTATCTGCGCTACCAGGGCGATACCTTCTCTACCGCGTTCGATGCCAACACCTACCTGCTGATGACCAAGGCGCTGGATTACTTCGATCCGGCCGCGGAGCATGGCGGCGTGCTGGCCGATGCCGTCGCTCCTAGCCGGTGCACGTTTCTGGTGGTGAGTTTCACCAGCGATTGGCGTTTCCCGCCATCACGCTCGCGGGAGCTGGCCAACGCGTTGACACGAGCCGGCAAGCCGGTGAGCTATGTCAACATCGACTCGCCTCACGGCCATGACGCCTTCCTGCTGCCGGAGCCGCGCTACCAGGCGGTTTTCTCCGCCTTCATGTCACGCGTCGCCCGTGAACTGGGCCTGGAGAAACGAGCATGATGCGCGCCGACCTGGAACTGATTCATCGCTGGGTGCCTGAGGGTGCCCACATCCTCGATCTGGCCTGTGGTGACGGCACTCTGCTCGAGGCCCTGGCGCGGGACAAGGGCGTCACCGGCTACGGCCTGGAGATCGATCCGGAGGGCATCACGGCCTGCATCGCCAAAGGCGTCAGCGTGATCGAGCAGAACCTCGACGAGGGGCTGGTCCACTTCGAGGACGACACATACGACCTGGTGATCATGACCCAGGCGCTGCAGGCGCTGCGTCGTCCTGATCGCATGCTCGACGAAATGCTGCGGGTAGCCGATGAGTGCATCATCACTTTCCCCAACTTCGCCTACTGGCGTCATCGGGTGCACCTCGGCATTCGCGGCTACATGCCGGTCTCCAAGTCGCTGCCGCACGCCTGGTACGATACGCCCAACATCCACCTGTCGACCTTCAACGACTTCGAGCACCTGTGCCGCGAGAAGGGGCTGCGCATCACCGACCGGGCCGTGGGTATCGGCGACCGCGAAGGCCACTGGGCCACGCGGCTATGGCCCAACCTGTTCGGTGAAATCGCGATATTCCGCGTCGAGCGCCAGGATCGCCGATGACCGCCAGCCGTCGACCGGCAGCCTAGTCAAGGAGAGCGCCATGCTGAAATGTCTGTTGTCGTACCATCGTGCTCTGGCCGTTGTCCTGCTGCTGGGGCTGCTGCCGCTTTCGGGCCAGGCCCAGCAGTTCGAGAGGATCGGCAACTACCAGATTCACTACAGTGCCGTGAGCACTAGCTTCCTGCCCGAATCGGTGACCGAGGCCCATGGCATCCAGCGCAGTCCCGCCCTGGCGCTGCTCAATGTCAGCGTGCTCGAGGATGTCGATGGCGAACTGCGCCCGACCAACGCTTCGGTCAGTGGCACGGTAGGTGAACTCCAGGGCGAGCGCACGCCGCTGCAGTTCCGCACCCTGCGCGAAGGCAGTACACAGTCGCAGGTTGCGGTGTTTCGCATCCGCGACGACGAGCCGATGCATTTCGCGCTCGAGGTTCGCTACGACCGCAACCAGGAGCCGGCCGAAGTGGGTTTCATCCAGCGCTTCCATATCGATCGCTGAGCATGGCTGACATCATCGCTCGGCTGGGCCAGCTCGAGGCCTCTGCCTCATACGGCCTGACGTTGCCCGACGGCCGCCACGTCTTTCTGGTGCGCGTGCACGACCAGGTCAGCGCTTTCGTCAACCGCTGTCCTCACCAGGGCGTACCGCTCAATCTTCCGGAGGGGGATTTTCTCGAGGCGGGCGGCGAGCTGATACAGTGCGGCATGCACGGCGCGCTGTTTCTGCCGGAAACCGGCGAATGCGTATTCGGCCCCTGCCAAGGGCGCTTCCTGGAAGCGCTGCCGATCTCAATCGATGCCGAGGGCAACATTCACCTGGCGGGTGAGTGACACCGGAAGCCGGGCCCCCAGCGTGATCGCCACCGGGCTGCCGTTCTGCCAGCCGACCTCGCAGCCGTGCGCCACCACCTCCACGCCCCGTTCGACCACGGCCCGGAGCGTGGCGGCATAGGCCGGGTCGAGATGTGCCGCAGGGGCCACGTCGCGAATACCGGTGTGGGCCACGCAGAACAGCAGCACCGCACGCTGCCCCTGTTCGGACAGGGCCGCCAACGCCAGCAGGTGCTTGCGGCCTCGCTCGCTCACCGCATCGGGGAAGTAGCCGTGGCCATCGAACTCCTTGAGTGTCACCTGCTTGACCTCGACGTAAGCGCTGCCACGCTCGTCATCGTCGAGGCGAAAGTCGAGCCGCGCTCCCTCTACCCTGGCCTCGCGTCTGAGCGTGGCATAGCCGGCCAGCGCCGGTACCCGCCCTGCGCTCAGCGCCTCCTCGACGATGCGATTGGTACGCCCAGTATGCACCGAGGCTAGCGCCACGCTACCGTCGGGCTGGGTCAGCTCGATCAACTCCCAGGTCCAGGCCAGCTTGCGAGCCGGGTTGTCGCTGGGCGCCAGCCACACGCGACAGCCCGGCACGTTGACTGCCCGCATCGAGCCGGTATTGGGGCAGTGGGCTACCACTTCGCGGCCGTCGTCAAGGCGTATGTCGGCGAGAAAGCGCTTGTAGCGACGCAACAACACGCCGGGAACCAGGCGGGGATATTCCATCTCGACTCCTACATACGCGCCAGGAAGCGCTCGAGTCGGCTCACCGCTTCCTCCAGGCGGGCGATACCGGTCGTGAAGGCGATACGCACGTGGTGCTCGCCGCCGTTCACGGCGAAGTCGACCCCGGGCGTGATGGCGACATTCTCCTCCTCCAGCAGGCGCTGGCAGAAGACCTGGCTGTCGCGGCTGTAGCGCGAGATGTCGAGCCACAGGTAAAAGGCCCCCTGGGGCGGCAGCGATGGCGCCAGGCCAAGCCGGGCGAGACCCGCCAGCAGCGCATCGCGGCGCCGGCCAAGTTCGTGGCGGCGCGCCTCGAGCAGCTCTCGGCACTCGGGGGTGAAGGCGGCCAGCGCCGCATGCTGGGCCGGAGTAGGCGCGGCGAGGAACACGTTCTGTGCCAGCCGGGTCAGCGGCTCCACGGCCTCCTGCGGTGCCAGTAGCCACCCTAGGCGCCAGCCGGTCATGCCGAAGTACTTGGAAAAGCTGTTGACCACGAAGGCATCCGGCGTGAGCGACGCCACCGTCAGCGGCTCGAGGTCATAGCTGAGACCCTGATAGATCTCATCCACCAGCAGGTAACCGCCGCGCTCGGCCACCGTGTCGGCCACCGCCTTCAGCTGTGCCGCATCGAGCATATGGCCGGTAGGGTTGGACGGCGTGGCGAGCATCACCAGCCGGGTCGCGTCTTGCCAGTGCCGTGCGATGAGGCTGGCATCGAGCTGCCAGCCGCTGTGCGGACCGATGGGCACGTTGTCCACCTCGGCGCCGGCCAGGGCCATGAAGTGGCGATTGCAGGGGTAGTTGGGATCGGCCATCAGCACTCGATCACTGCGACCGACCAGCAGTTGGCTGGCCAGCAGCAGCGCCCCGGAAGCCCCCGGCGTGACCAGGATCCGGGCGGGATCGACCTCTGCACCGAAGCGCGCGGCATAGTGCCCGGCGATCGCTTCGCGCAGCACCGGCAGCCCCGCCGCCGGGCTGTAGCGCGTATGGCCGGCCGCCAACGCCGCGCGTCCAGCCGCCACCACCGGCTCGGGGGTGGCGAAGTCGGGCTCGCCCACCTCGAGATGGATGACATCGTGCCCGGCCGCCTCGCGTGCCTGGGCAGCCTCCAGCAGACTCATCACACGAAAGGGCGCGACGCGTTCAACGCGCGAATTCCACGGCATCTAAGTCTCCTGAATACTGATTAAACGACCGCCGGTGGGCACTTCTACCGTTTCAGCGGTCAAAAAACCATACCATCGATTCGGCCTGCTGGGAGGCCCCGCCTGCATTCGTGGGGTATTGCAAAACTCGTCGAATTCCGATAAACAAGCATGCCTTTGGCGTGAGATACCTTGCACGACGTGCGGCGGGTATTGATCAGCAGTCACTCAAGTAATGAGGCAGTCCCATGCCAGTAGCAGACAAAAAAGCGGAAGCGCCCAAAAAATTCACCCCGTACGAGGCGGCACCGGGTGAAGAGTACATGAACGAGCAGCAGCTTGAGCACTTCCGACAGATCCTACTGGGCTGGAAACAGGAGCTCATGGAAGAAGTGGATCGCACGGTGCGCCATCTGCAGGAAGAGGCGAACAACTACGCCGACCCCGCGGACCGGGCCACCCAGGAAGAGGGCTTCAGCCTAGAGCTGCGTACCCGCGACCGCGAACGCAAACTGCTCAAGAAGATCAACGAGACGCTCGAGAAGATCGATGAAGACGACTACGGCTTCTGCGAGGCCTGTGGCGTCGAGATCGGCATTCGTCGCCTGGAGGCACGTCCTACCGCCACGCTGTGCGTCGATTGCAAGACCCTGGCCGAGCTCAAGGAAAAACAGCTCGGCGGCTGATGCCTCTTCGGTGAGCGTCATGCCGTTTCGCAACGGGCACCGCTGGGTGCCCGTTTGCATGTCGGACACCGTTGCCAGGAGCCAATCATGACCGGCTACCGCGGCCGCTTTGCCCCCACGCCTTCGGGCCCCTTGCACTTCGGTTCGCTGATCGCGGCCCTGGCCAGCTTTCTCGATGCCCGCCGCACCGGCGGCGAGTGGCTACTGCGCATCGAGGACATCGATCCACCGCGCTGCCCGGCGGGAGCGGCCGATACCATCCTGCGCCAGCTCGAGGTCTTCGGCCTGCACTGGGACGGCCCGGTGCTCTGGCAGCACGACCGCGCCCCGGCCTACGCTGCCGCGCTCGAGCGGCTCGAGGCACTGGGCTTGGCTTACCCTTGCACTTGCTCGCGCAAGCAGTGGCGTGAACATTCGATCTATCCTGGCTGGTGCCGTAAAGGTCCGTGCGCGCCAGGCCAGCCGGCTGCCTGGCGACTGCGCAGCGATCTCGGCCTGCGTCCGGTAGTCTGGCAGGATCGGCTGTTCGGCGAGCAGCGCTTCGATCCCGCCGTCCTCGGCGACGTGGTGCTCCGGCGCAAGGATGGGCTATGGGCCTACCAACTTGCCGTGGTGGTGGACGATGCCGACCAAGGCATCAGCGATGTGGTGCGAGGCCATGACCTGCTCGACAACACACCCTGGCAGCGCCAATTGCAGCACGCGCTGGGCCTGCCCGAGCCGCGTTACCTCCATCTGCCCTTGATCGTCAATCGCGAAGGCCAGAAGCTGTCGAAGCAGAACCTGGCCCCCGCGCTGCCGCTCGAGGACGCTCTGGTGCGTCCGCTGCTGCATGGCGCCCTTGTCTCTCTCGACCAGGCGCCGCCCGTCGAGCTGAGAACAGCGCCGGTGCAGGAGCAGCTTGCCTGGGCCATTGGCCACTGGGAACCGTGCCGAATCCGTCCCGAGGCCCATCGCAGGGAGTGAGGAGCCCCCATGTACGTCTATCGCATCATGCTGTTCCTGGTCTTCGGCGGCTACCTGCTCTCGCCGCTGCTGATGAGCGGCTGGTCTAGCCCCGGCGTGGCCTGGTACCGCCCCTTCGCTATCTGGGGCGTGTTGATCGCCCTGACGCTGTGGCTCGAACAGAAGAGAAAACTCGATGAGCGCTAGCCTGACCAGCGTCTTCGTCCTGGGCGCCGGCTACCTGTTGCTGATGTTCCTCTGCGCACTGGCGGTGGAGCGAGGTTGGCTCAGCCGCAGGGTGACACGCCATCCGGCCGTCTACACCCTGGCGCTCGGCGTCTATGCCAGCGCCTGGGCGATCTACGGCAGTCTGGAACTGGCGGCCGATTCGGGCTATGGCTACCTGGCCTACTACCTGGGCGTGGCCGGCGCCTTCCTGCTGGCCCCGGTGCTGCTGGTACCGATCCAGCGCATGACCCGCACCCACCAGCTCTCCTCGCTGGCCGACCTGTTCGCCTTCCGCTTTCGCTCGCGCTGGGTCGGCACTCTGATCACCGTGATCAGCCTGCTGGCCGTGATGCCGCTACTGGCGCTGCAGGTCCAGACTCTGGGCGACGCCGCCTACCTGATGACCGGCACCACCTCACCATCCCTGTTCGCCCTGGCCCTGTGTCTACTGATCGCGCTGTTCGCGATGACCTTCGGCACTCGCCGTGGCAAGGGCACCGCCCGGCACGACACCCTGCTCGCCGTGATCGCGCTCACGTCGGTGGTCAAGCTCGTCGCCATGCTGGCGCTGGGCGCCTTTGCCTTGTTCGTCGTCTTCGCAGGCCCCGCCGATCTACAAAGCTGGCTGGATGGCCCCGGACAGGCCTACCAGGCCAGCGTGATGCAGCCCGACGCCGCCCACTGGCGCACCCTGCTGCTGCTGTTCTTCGCCGCCGCGCTGCTGATGCCGCACATCTTCCACATCACCTTCGCCGAGACCCTGTCGCGCCATACCTTGCTGCAGGCGAGCTGGTCGCTGCCGTTGTTCCTGCTGCTGATGGCGATTCCCGTGCCGCTTATCCTGTGGGCCGGCCAGCGCCTGGGTACGCATGACACCATCGGCGCCGCCTACCTCGCCTTCAGTCTGTCCGAGTCGTTCTGGATCCAGGCCCTGGCCTTCCTCGCCGGCCTGGCGGCCACCAGCGGCACCATGGTGATCATCGCCATGGCGCTGTCGGGCATGGTTCTCAATCATGTCCTTCTGGTGGCCCACCCGCCCGAAGCGCAACCCAACCTCTACCGCTGGCTGCGCTGGCTGCGCCGGGCGCTGATGGCCATCGTCATCCTGGGCGGCTGGCTGTTCTACCGTACGGTCGGCGTCCATCACGACCTGACCACCCTGGCCCTCGCAGCCTTCGTCGGCATGGCCCAGTGCCTGCCGGGGCTGCTGGCACTGCTCTACTGGCCGGGCGCCAACCGCAAGGGCATGGTGTCGGGCCTGGTGGTGGGAGTATTGATCTGGCTCGTCGGACTGTGGCTGCCATTGCTCACCGGCCTGCCCACCCTGATCCTGATCCCACCGGGTCTGGAGCTGCTCGCCGGGGAGCCAGACTGGTACGTGGTAACCCTGGTATCGCTGGCACTCAACGTACTCGTCTTCATCATCGTGTCGCTCGCCACGCGCACTTCCGAAGGTGAACGCGCCGCCGCCGAGGCCTGTTCGGTGGACGCCGTGATCCGCCCCAAGCGGCTGCCGTTGATCGCCACCACCGGCGAGGAGTTCAAGCAACCCCTGGCCCAGGCCCTGGGCGAGGAGGTGGCCCAGCGCGAAGTGGAGCGTGCGCTCACCGACCTTGGCATGTCGCCGCTCGATGGGCGCCCATATGCCCTGCGCCGGCTGCGCGATCGCATCCAGGCCAACCTCTCCGGCCTGATGGGCCCCTCGGTGGCGCAGGACATCGTCGATCGCTACCTGCCCTACCGCCGCAGCGGCCAGGAGCCCACTGATGACATCCACTTCGTCGAGAGCCGGCTCGAGGCCTATCGCTCACGACTGACCGGCCTGGCTCGTGAACTCGACGGTCTGCGCCGCTACCACCGTCGCATTCTCGCCCGACTGCCGGTAGGGCTATGCGCCTTCGGCGTCGATGACGAGTTGCTAATGTGGAACGATGCCCTGGCCGATCTTTCCGGCATCGATGGCTCGAGCGTGGTAGGGGCACGCCGCGACGGCCTGCCGAGCCCCTGGAGCGAGCTATTGGGCCGCGCCTTGGCCGCACCCAGCGACCAGCTCTACAAGCAGCCGGTCGAACTCAAGGGTGGCACGCGCTACCTGACGCTGCATCGCGCCGAGCTACAGGCCGACGACGACGTGCGCGGCGGAACCGTGATCCTGATCGAGGATCACAGCGAGATGAAGTGGCTGGAGGACGAGCTGGTACATGCCGCACGACTGGCATCGATCGGTCAGCTGGCGGCCGGGGTGGCCCATGAGATCGGCAACCCGGTGACCGGCATCTCGTCACTGGCGCAGAACCTGCGCTACGACACCGACGATCCCGAAGTGCTGGAGACGGCACGCCAGATCCAGCAGCTCACCGACCGTATCTCGCGCATTGTCAGCTCGCTGGTCGGCTTCGCTCACGGCGGCCGCCACGTCAAGGGCACCACGCTGGCCCCGGTCTCCATCGCCACCATCGCCGACGAGGCACTGCACTTGATCCAGTTGGCACGCTCGGGCGAGGATGTCCATTACCACAACCGCTGCTCCGCCGACTTGACGGTTCTCGGCGACGCTCAACGTTTGCAGCAGGTCATGATCAATCTGCTGACCAACGCGCGCGATGCCAGCGAACCGGGCGGGCTGGTGGTGATCGATGCCGTGCCCGAAGGCAGCATGCTGAAGGTCACCGTGACTGACGAAGGGCATGGCCTCGACGACCGGGTTCGCGAGCACCTCTTCGAGCCTTTTACCACCACCAAGCCACCGGGAGAGGGCACCGGACTTGGGCTGCCGCTGGTCTACAGCATCGTGGCCGAGCATCATGGCAGGATCGAGATCGAATCACCGCCCCCAGGACAGCAGCGCGGTACTCGCATCTGTCTATGGCTGCCCACCGAACGAGAGGATGGTGAACATACCGATGAGCCGGATTCTGATCGTTGAAGACGAAGCTATCATCCGCACTGCGCTACGCCGGCTGCTGGAGCGCCACGGCTACGCGGTCAGCGAGGCCGGCTGTGTGGATGAGGCGCTCGCGCTGGAGCCGCGCAGCTTCGACCTGGTAATCAGCGATCTGCGCCTGCCCGGCGAGCCCGGCACCGACCTGATCGAACAGGCCGCACCAGTGCCGGTGCTGATCATGACCAGCTATGCCAGCATGCGCTCGGCGGTCGAATCGCTGAAGCAGGGCGCCGTCGACTACGTGGCCAAGCCCTTCGACCATGACGAGCTGCTGGAAACCGTGTCGCGCGTCTTGCATCAGCAATCGTCGCATCGCGCCGCACCGCCTGATATCACCGATGCCGGGGGCTCGCGCCAACAGATGATCGGTGAGTGCGCGGCCATGCAGGCGGTCTACACCCGCATTCGCAAGACGGCGCCTGCCGACGTCACCGTACTGATCCAGGGTGAGTCGGGTACCGGCAAGGAACTAGTGGCCCGCGCCATTCATCAGCAGAGCCAGCGCACCCATGCGCCCCTCATCTGCGTCAACTGCGCGGCCATTCCCGAGACGCTGATCGAATCGGAGCTGTTCGGCCATGAGAAGGGCGCCTTCACTGGCGCCAGCGCCGCCCGCACCGGCCTGGTCGAAGCCGCCGATGGCGGCACCCTGTTTCTCGATGAGATCGGCGAGCTGCCGCTGGATGCCCAGGCACGTCTGCTGCGGGTACTTCAGGAGGGCGAGATCCGCCGCATCGGCTCAGTGGAAACGCGCCATGTCGACGTGCGCCTGATCGCCGCCACGCACCGTGACCTGCGAGCACTCTCCAAGACCGGTGAGTTCCGCCTCGACCTCTACTACCGGCTCAACGTGATGCAGATCGACCTGCCGCCGCTGCGCGAGCGCGAGGACGACGTTCTGCGGATCGCCGAAGTGCTGTTGGAAAAGGCCTGCAAGCGTCACCACCGCGAGGGGCTACGCCTATCGCGCGCGGCGCGGCGTGAAATTCGCGATTACCCCTGGCCCGGCAATGTGCGCGAGCTAGAGAACGCCCTGGAACGTGGCGTTATCCTCGCCGAAGGCCACCTGATCCACCCGGATGACCTAGGGCTGTCAGGCAGCCCGGCATCACAGCCCCGTGGAACGACCGAACCACGACCGATGCCCGCCAATCCGGCGGTGGAAGACGAGGAGAATGCCGAGGAGGACCTCTCGCTGGAGGATTATTTCCAGCATTTCGTGCTGGAACACCAGGACCACATGAGCGAGACCGAGCTCGCCCAGAAGCTGGGAATCAGCCGTAAGTGCCTCTGGGAACGACGCCAGCGACTGGGCATTCCGCGCAAGAAGCAGGCGCGACGCAGCAGCGCCTGACCTATCGGGCACGCTCTCTACAGCTCTCTCTACGACTAACGTTCAAGCGCCTTCGACTGGTTCACCGAAGGCGCTTTTTCTTGCCCGGCCGGACCGCCATGCACCAGGTGTTACCTTCCCACCCAGAATTTGCCCCGACATGGCGCAACAGGGGTAACACATCTGCCATGCAGAGCCAGGCCACCTCGGAGACGAACTCATAACCCACTGTTCTTAATACACAAAAAACGACGTTGGCATGTGCCGTGCAACATACAAGACAAGAAAAACAACATCCGGCTGCCACCCGAGCCAACAAGAACAACAAGGCATCATGGGAGGCAGAGCCTGCGCCAACAAAAACAACGGCAGGCTGAAAGAGACGCGGCCAGGGGCAATAACAACAACATGCCTCGGAGAAGCCGCTCTTCGCTTTGCCCAACAACAACAAGACCCGAGCGAAGCACCGGATCCATCAGGACGCGACGCGCCAACCCCGGCCCACAACAAAAACAATGGCCGCAAGCGCGCACCTTCGGCAACAACATCAACAAGCCGAAGGCAGGCATATCATCCATGCCGTCGTGGTTGGATTATTGTTTTGAATACGAGGCGGTCGCAACCAGGAACGTCAACAATCACAACAACACTGTTTACCTGTGACTCTTGGTGACTGTGGTGCGTATTCAAGGCGATGCGCCATCACGAAGAAGAAGCAGCCGCAAGGACGCAGCACCGTTTAGCTTGTCAGAGGAGGCCTAACGGCCTCCTCTTTTGCTATGCCCGCTCCAACGATGTGCTTGCGGTGAATCCGCCCGGCGCTTTGCAAGGTGTCGGTGGTCGGCTACACTCTACAACTTTCGCACACTGCGAGTCGAAATCGCCGCATGTTCAAAGGATTTACCCGCTTTCTACAGAGCCCTGGTGCACATTTCAGGACACTCTTCGGCCCTCAGGATGCTTCCGGGGGCAGTCTGGCCCTCGAATCATCCCCCGCGATCAGCATCCCGTTTCGCGCCAGCATTTCAGCGAGCCGGCACTGAAGGTACTCTATCGCCTGCACAATGCCGGATTCGAAGCCTATCTGGTCGGTGGCTGCATTCGCGACTCGCTGCTCGGCAAGATGCCCAAGGATTTCGACGTCGCTACTGATGCAACGCCGGAGCAGGTGCGCGAGCTGTTCCGCAATTCACGCATCATTGGCCGACGCTTTCGCATCGTTCACGTTCGCTTCGGTCGCGAGGTGATCGAGGTCACCACCTTTCGCGGCACTCACGGCGACGACCATGGCGACCATATCGCGCAGCAATCGGAGCATGGCCTGCTGCTGCGCGACAACGTCTGGGGCAATATTCAGGAAGACGCCATTCGCCGCGACTTCACCGTCAACGCGATCTACTACAGCATCGCCGACTTCTCGATCCACGACTTTGCCGAGGGCATGCGCGACATCGAAACGCGCACCCTGCGCCTGATCGGCGACCCGGCCGTGCGCTATCGCGAAGACCCGGTGCGCATGCTGCGTGCAGTTCGCTTCGCCGCCAAGCTGGACTTCCATATCGCGCCCGGCTCGGAAGCACCGATCAAGGAGCTGGCGCCACTGCTGCTGCAGATTCCTCCGGCGCGGCTGTTCGACGAGGTGCTCAAGCTGTTCATGGCCGGGCATGGTGTCGAAACCTTCCGTCTGCTGCGCCATTACGGCCTGTTCGCCATGCTGTTTCCTGAAACCGAGGAAATCATGGCCGAGCTGCCTTGGGCCGCCCCGCTCATCGAGCAGGCCCTGGCCAGTACTGACAAGCGTATCCACGAAGAACGCCCGGTGACCCCGGCCTTTCTCTTCGCCGCCCTGCTGTGGGGGCCCGTACAGCGCCGTCAGACCGCTCTGGAAGCCGAAGGCACGCCGCCCATCCCGGCGCTGCAGCTTGCCTCGCAGCAGGTCTTGTCGCGCCAGTTGCAGCATATCTCGATTCCCAAACGCTTCAGCATGCCGATGCGCGACATCTGGGACCTTCAGCAGCGCCTGCCCCAGCGTCGCGGCAAGCGCGCACCGCAAACTCGTGAGCATCCGCGCTTTCGAGCCGCCTATGACTTCCTGCTCCTGCGTGAGGCCGCGGGTGAGATCGAGCCTGGCCTCGGCGAATGGTGGACCGCTTATCAGGAAGGCGACGAGCACGAACAGCGGCGCCTGCTCGAGAAAGCCGGCGGCGAAGGCGATCCAGGCGGAAAGACGCGCCGTCGGCGTCCACGCAAACGGCGTCGGCGCAGCTCACCCGGCAACTCATGACGCCGTTCATCGATGTTTACGTCGGGCTTGGCAGTAACCTCGACGACCCGGTCGACCAGGTCCGCCGCGCACTCGACGAACTCGGCACACTGCCACTGACCCGATGCCTTGCCGCATCACGGCTCTACGTCAGTCGTCCAGTTGGCCCCCAGGACCAACCGGATTTCATCAACGCCGTCGCCCACCTGCGAACGCGACTCTCCGCTCTCGCCCTGCTTGATCAGTTGCAGGCACTGGAACAACGTCATCGCCGAATTCGCCAGCGCCACTGGGGTCCCCGCACCCTCGACCTCGACCTGCTACTGTACGGTGATGACACGCTGTCGCTGCCGCGGCTGCGCGTGCCGCATCCGGAAATGACGGCACGTGACTTCGTTCTACTGCCGCTCGTCGAGCTGGCACCGCAGCTGCGGTTGCCGGATGGACGTCGTATCGCCGAGCTGGCGGGAACCCACTCTGCAGCAGGCGAGGTCAAAGTGTTACCTTGCAGGAGCAACTGAGGCGCAAGGTGTTACCGGTCGACACGACTGCCGCATTCTGGTAACAATCACGCGCAGCACTGGACGCCGTGCCCCGGCTCAGGCGCCCTGAAACACAACGAGAGCACGCCATGAAAACCGTCACGCTAAGCACGCTGCAGGCCTACAAGCGCGCAGGTGAAACCTTCAGCTGCCTGACCGCTTACGACGCTTCTTTCGCGCGTACCGCCGCTGATGCCGGCATCGAGGTACTGTTGGTCGGCGATTCCCTCGGCATGGTGCTGCAGGGGCATGCCAGCACCCTGCCGGTCACCATCGACGAGATCGCCTATCACACCCGCTGTGTGGCACGTGCCAAGGGTCCCAGCCTGCTGATGGCCGACCTGCCGTTCATGAGCAATGCCACCACCGAACGCCTGCTGCAAGACGCCGCCGTGCTGATGCGCGCCGGCGCCGAGATCGTCAAGGTCGAGGGCGAGGCATGGATGGCCGAGGGCATTCGTGAGCTGACCCGCCGCGGCGTGCCGGTGTGCGCCCACCTGGGACTGACGCCGCAGACGGTCTACCAGCTTGGCGGCTACAAGGTGCAGGGCCGCGACGCCGAACGTGCCGCCCAGATCTTGGAAGACGCCCGTACCCTGGTCGAGGCGGGCGCCTCGGTCATCCTGCTCGAGTGCGTGCCGGCAAGCCTCGGCCGCGCCATCACCGAAGCCCTCGAGGTCCCGGTGATCGGCATTGGCGCCGGCCCGGACACCGACGGCCAGATTCTCGTCATGCATGACGTGCTCGGCGTCACCCATGGCCGCACGCCGCGCTTCGTCAAGAACTTCATGGCCGAAGCCGACGACATTGCCGGCGCATTCCGCCGTTATCATGAAGAGGTCAAGGCGCGACGCTTTCCTGCCGAGGAGCACTGCTTCTAGCTCTCGCTCGCTACCTTCTGGAGCCCGCTGATGCGTACCCTGCAAGACATTCCTGAGCTGCGCGAAGCGCTTGGCGAATTCCGCCAACGCGGCCAGCGCATCGGGCTGGTGCCAACCATGGGCAACCTGCACGAGGGTCATCTGGCGCTGGTGGCAGCTGCCCGGCGCCATGCCGATGTGGTCGTGGCCACCGTTTTCGTCAACCCACTGCAGTTTGGCGCAGGGAGGATCTCGACGCCTATCCGCGCACCCTGCTCGACGACCAGGCGAAGCTGGAAAGCGCCGGCTGTGACCTGCTGTTCGCACCCAGCGACGCCACACTCTACCCTAACGGCCTGCAGGACCTCGCCCAAGTTCGCGTACCGGTGGTCAGCGAGGGGTTGTGTGGTGGCTCGCGGCCTGGCCATTTCGATGGTGTCGCCACCGTGGTCAGCATCCTGTTCAATCTGGTGCAGCCCGACGTGGCCTGCTTCGGCGAGAAGGACTACCAGCAGCTGGCGGTGATCAGGAAGCTGGTCGCCGACCTGCACTTCCCCATCGAGATCGTCGGCGTGCCGATCGTGCGCGCCGACGATGGCCTAGCCCTCTCTTCGCGCAACGGTTATCTCGACGAGGCTGAACGCGCCACGGCACCCGAGCTTCAGCGCACCCTTGCCATGCTGCGCGAGAAACTCGAGGCCGGTGAGCCCGTCGAGGCCACCTTGGCCACGGGCCTGAACCGATTGCAGGAATGTGGCTTCGTTCCCGATTACCTGGAGCTTCGCGCCGTCGGTCTCGAACCGGTGACCGCAGAGACTCGTGAAGCCGTGCTGCTGGCCGCAGCCCGCCTGGGCACGACCCGCCTGATCGATAACCTGACCCTGACCCTGCCGCGCTAAGGCGGCCTCCCACGCCCGAGGAAAGCGTCCGCATGTACACCATCATGCTCAAGGCCAAGCTGCACATGGCCCGCGTCACCCACGCCGTGCTCAACTACGAAGGTTCCTGCGCCATCGACGGCGAGCTGCTGGACATGTCCGGCATTCGCGAGAACGAGCAGATCCAGATCTACAACGTCGAGAATGGCCAGCGCTTCACCACCTATGCCATTCGCGCCGAGGAGGGTTCGCGCGTCATCTCGATCAACGGAGCCGCCGCCCACCTCGCCGGCCCCGGCGACCGCGTCATCATTTGCAGCTATGCTCACTACAGCGAGGCCGAACTGGAAACTCACCAGCCAAGCCTGGTCTACCTGCAGGAAGGCAACGCCGTTAGCCATACCAGCAACGCCATTCCCGTCCAGTTCGCCTGATCGGCCGAGGCAGCTTGTGGCACCGTTCTCTGCAATCGCCAGGAGGCATTGCCGCAGTGCACAATTGTCGCCTATGCTGGTCCCGCTAACGTCAGCGAACGACTCAGGAGAATTCCAATGAAAGACGTGGTGATCGTTGCCGCCCGCCGCACCGCCATCGGCGCCTTTGGGGGATCGCTTGCCGGCATTCCCGCCAGTGATCTCGGCGCCCTGGTGATCAAGGACATTCTGGCCTCGACCGGCGTGGCTGCCGACCAGATCGACGAAGTGCTGCTCGGCCAAGTGCTCACCGCTGGCGTAGGCCAGAACCCGGCGCGCCAGGCCGCCATCAAGGCCGGTCTGCCCGCCGCGGTGCCCGCCATGACCATCAACAAGGTCTGCGGCTCCGGCCTCAAGGCGCTGCACCTGGCGACCCAGGCGATCCGCTGCGGCGACGCCGAACTGATCCTCGCCGGTGGCCAGGAGAACATGTCCGCCTCACCCCACGTGCTGCCCAACTCGCGCAACGGCCAGCGCATGGGCGACTGGAAGGCCATCGACACCATGGTGCATGACGGCCTGTGGGACGCCTTCAACGACTACCACATGGGCATCACCGCGGAGAACCTGGCCGAGAAGTACGGCATCACCCGCGAAGCCATGGACGAGTTCGCCGCCGCCTCCCAGCAGAAGGCCGCCGCCGCCATCAGGGAAGGACGCTTCAAGGGGCAGATCGTGCCGGTGGAGATCCCCCAGCGCAAGGGCGACCCGGTGGTCTTCGATACCGACGAGAACCCGCGCGAGGTCACCGCCGACAAGCTCGCCAGCATGCGCCCCGCGTTCAAGAAGGACGGCACCGTCACCGCCGGCAACGCCTCCTCGCTCAACGACGGCGCCGCCGTGGTGATGATCTGCTCCGCCGACAAGGCCCGTGAACTCGGCCTTGAGCCGCTGGCGCGCATCGCCGGCTACTCGAACGCCGGCGTCGACCCGTCGATCATGGGCATCGGCCCGGCACCAGCCACCCGCCGCTGCCTGGAGAAGGCCGGCTGGAGCCTGGAAGATCTCGACCTGGTCGAGGCCAACGAGGCCTTCGCCGCCCAGGCACTCTCGGTCAACAAGGAACTCGGCTGGGATACTTCCAAGGTCAACGTCAACGGCGGCGCCATTGCGCTGGGCCACCCCATCGGCGCCTCCGGGTGCCGCGTGCTGGTCACTCTGCTGCACGAGATGATCGCCCGCGACGCCAAGAAGGGCCTGGCCACGCTGTGTATCGGTGGTGGGCAGGGTGTCGCCCTCGCCATCGAGCGCTAAGCACGTACCGCGGCACGAGCGGCGCCGGGGGCAGGACGTAGCGGAGGTCTTTTGCCAGGGAAGGAAAAAGTAGCGCCCAGGGAAGGGTTTACAGCGCCTCCGCAAAGGCCTGTCGCCGGATCAGCCGCGATGCTAAAAAACCGCCCCCATGGCCTGTGGCCATGGGGGCGGTTCGCGTTACGGCGTCGAGTACGCTTACAGCGCGGTCTCGGCCTGCTCGGCTTCGAAGGCGGCCTTCTCTTCCGGCGTGATCTCCTTGATGGTGAGCTTCACGCGGTTGCGGTTGTCGATGTCGAGCACCTTGACCACCACCTCGTCACCTTCGTTGAGGAAATCGCGCACGTCGTTGACCCGCTCGGGCACGATCTGCGAGATGTGCACCAGACCGTCGGTCCCCGGCATGATGTTGACGAAGGCGCCGAAGTCGGCGATACGCACCACCTTGCCGCGGTAGAGCTTGCCGATCTCGGCTTCGGCGGTGATGGCGAGTACGGTGTCGATGGCCTTCTTCGCCGCCACCTTGTCCTCGGCGTAGATGCGCACGGTACCGTCGTCGTCCAGGTCAATGGAAGCGCCGGTGTCTTCGCAGATCTTGCGAATGGTGGCACCGCCCTTGCCGATGACGTCGCGAATCTTCTCCGGGTCGATCTTGATGGTGGCCATGGAAGGCGCGTTCTCGGAGATCTCGGCGCGGCTCTGGCTGATCACCGTGTTCATCTGCTCGAGGATGTGCAGGCGGGCTTCGTGAGCCTGCTGCAGGGCGATCTCCATGATCTCCTCGTTGATGCCCTCGATCTTGATGTCCATCTGCAGCGCAGTGACACCGGCGGCGCTACCCGCCACCTTGAAGTCCATGTCGCCCAGATGGTCCTCGTCGCCGAGGATATCGGTGAGCACGGCAAAGCCGTTGTCGTCCTTCACCAGGCCCATGGCGATGCCCGCTACCGGTGCCTTCATCGGCACGCCAGCATCCATCAGTGCCAGCGAGGCACCGCAGACGGAAGCCATGGAGCTGGAACCGTTGGATTCGGTGATCTCGGAGACCACGCGGATGGTATAGGGGAAATCCGCCTCTTCCGGCAGCATCGCCTGCACGCCACGGCGTGCCAGGCGGCCATGGCCGATCTCACGACGCTTGGGACCGCCCATGAAGCCGGCCTCGCCCACACTGTAGGGCGGGAAGTTGTAGTGCAGCAGGAAACGATCCTTGCGTTCGCCTTCCAGCGATTCGATCAGCTGGGCATCGCGCAGGGTGCCCAGGGTGGCGATCACGATCGCCTGGGTCTCGCCACGGGTGAAGATCGCCGAACCGTGGGTCTTGGGCAGGCTGCCCACCTCGATGGCCAGCGGCCGCACGGTCTTCTGGTCGCGGCCGTCGATGCGCGGCTCGCCCTTGATCACGCGTGAACGCACCACACGCTTCTCGAGGCTGGCGAAGGCACCCTTGACCTCTTCGGCATCGAACTGGCCCTCTTCCTCACCGGCCAGCTGCTCCACTGCCTGCTCCTTGAGCGCAGCGAGCGCATCCTGACGCGCCATCTTGTCGGTGACGCGATAGGCTTCGCCGACCTTGGCTTCGAAGGCCGTCGCCAGCGCCTGCTTGAGCGCGGTGTTCTCGGGCGCGGGCTGCCAGTCCCACTTGGGCTTGCCGGCCTCGGCGGCCAGCTCGTTGATTGCACGAATGGCCGTCTGCATTTCCTGGTGGCCGTAGAGCACGGCACCCAGCATCTCGTCCTCAAGCAGCTCCTGGGCCTCGGACTCGACCATCAGCACGGCCTTCTCGGTACCGGCCACGACCATGTCCAGCTCGGAGGTGGTGAGCTCTTCCACGGTGGGGTTGAGGAAGTAGCCCTTCTCCTCGTTGAAACCGACGCGCGCGGCACCGATGGGGCCGTTGAACGGCACGCCGGAGATCGCCAGCGCCGCGGAGGTGCCAAGCATGGCGGCAATATCCGGGTCATGGTTGCGATCGGTGGAGAGCACCGTACAGATGACCTGCACCTCGTTCATGAAACCCTTGGGGAACAGCGGACGGATCGGGCGGTCGATCAGCCGCGAGGTAAGGGTCTCCTTCTCGGTGGGACGCCCCTCGCGCTTGAAGAAGCCACCGGGAATCTTGCCGACCGCGTAGGTCTTCTCCTGATAGTGCACGGAGAGCGGGAAGAAGTCCTGCCCTGGCTTGGTGTCCTTGCGGGCCACCACGGTGCACAGCACCACGGTTTCGTCCATGGTGACCATGACGGCACCGGTGGCTTGGCGGGCGATGCGCCCGGTTTCCAGGGTGACGGTGCTGCGACCGTATTGAAACGTTTTCTTGACCGGATTCACGGCGACTTCCTTCAACTTTTCTCTACATGTATGGGTCGTTTTGACTCGGCGACCATTTTAGGGGTTGACGCGCGTGAGAGCCACCTATACCGCCGCTTTTGCCCCTGAAAACGCAAAACGGGCAGCCCCATGGGGCTGCCCGCTTCGTTTCCAGCTTCGCGTCGTTTAACGACGGAGACCGAGGCGCTGGATCAGCGCCTGATAGCGCGCCAGGTCCTTGCGCTTCAGGTAGTCCAGCAGCTTGCGGCGCTGGTTGACCATGCGGATCAGGCCACGACGAGAGTGGTGATCCTGCTTGTTGGTCTTGAAGTGGTCCTGCAGGCCGTCGATGTTGGCGCTCAGCAGGGCCACCTGAACCTCGGGGGAACCGGTGTCGTTGTCGCCACGGCCGAATTCCTTGACGATCTCGGCCTTCTGTTCAGCGGTAAGTGCCATCTGTATCTCCAGTAAGCAATATGCCTGAAACGTGAATGTGTGAGACCACGCATATTTGCAGTCTCGGGCGTCTCTCCTTGGGGGACAGGCTCGCGCCGCCCCTCACTCGGCTGCCGTATTGAGCAGCCGTTTCGGTGCCACCTCCTGTGGCCCCGTCACCACGCCGAGCCCGAGAAAGGTCTCGTCGCAGTAGAGCCTCGTCAGCTTGCCGGTCTTCTCGCCGGCAGCATCGACGCTGGCCGCCTGGCCGTGCATGAGCCGCTGCCTGGCGCGCTCGTCGACCTCAAGCTTGGGCAGATGCGCCACCAGCACGTCGACCGGCAGCAACGCCGCCTCGCGTTCATCCTGGCCCGACAGCGCCTCCAGTGCCTCCAGCGGCAGCATGCCTTCACTGTCGAAGGGGCCGGTGGCGAGCCGCCGCAGAGCGGTAATGTGAGCCCCACAGCCGAGTGCCCGGCCGATGTCCTCGGCCAGAGTGCGGATGTAGGTGCCCTTGCTCACTCGCACCTCAAGTTCGAAGGCGTCGCCTTCGAAGGCGAGCAGCCGGGCATCATACACCGTCACGCGCCGCACTGCACGCTCGACGCTCTTGCCCTCGCGGGCCAGTTCGTAAAGCTTGCGTCCCTGGTGCTTGAGCGCGGAGTACATCGGCGGTACCTGCTCGATCACGCCGCGAAAGCGCTCAAGCACGCGTTCGATGCCCGCCACCGTCAGCGACGGCACCTCGCAGCGCTCGACCACCTCGCCCTCGGCGTCGCCGGTGTCGGTCACCGCGCCGAGCTGCACCCGGGTACGATAGACCTTGTCGGCCTCGAGCAGGTGCGCCGAGAACTTGGTCGCCTCGCCTAGGCACACTGGCAACAGCCCGGTGGCCATCGGGTCCAGCGTGCCGGTATGGCCCGCCTTCTGCGCCTGCAGCAGGCGTCGTACCCGCTGCAGGGCATGGTTGCTCGACGCACCCTTGGGCTTGTCGAGCAGCAGCACGCCATTGATCGGCAGGCCACGGCGGCGGCGCGCCATCAGTCGCGCTCTCCCCGTCGCCCGACTCGTGCTCGTCGTCGGCGTGGCGAGCACGGTCGCTCTCGACCGCTTCGTCGATCAGCGAGGAGAGCCGCTGGCCACGCACCACGCTCTCGTCATAGTGGAAGCGCAGTTCCGGCACGTGACGCAGCTTGATGCGCCGGGCGATCTGGCTGCGCAGAAAACCTCCCGCCTGCCGGAGCACCTTGAGGTTCTCCTTGATGCGCTCGGGGCTGTCCTCGCCGAGCAGGGTCACATAAACGTCGGCGTAGCCGAGATCACGGCTCACCGTGACCCCGCTGACGGTGACCATGCCCAGGCGCGGGTCCTTGACCTCGCGCTGGATCAGCACGGCCAGCTCCTTCTGCAGTTGGTCGCCGACCCGGTCGGTACGCTTGAATTCGCGCATGCTTCACTCCCGCTGCGGTTACAGCGTCCGCTCGACCTTGACCTGATCGAAGACCTCGATCTTGTCGCCGACCTGAACGTCGTTGTAGTTCTTGACGCCGATACCGCATTCCATGCCGCTGCGCACTTCCTGCACGTCGTCCTTGAAGCGGCGAAGCGACTCGAGCTCGCCCTCGTAGATGACGACGTTGTCGCGCAGCACGCGGATCTTCTTGTTACGGAAGACAGTGCCCTCGACCACCATACAGCCGGCCACGGCGCCGATCTTCGGTGCGCGGAAGACGTCGCGAACCTCGGCCACGCCGACGATCTCTTCCTTCCACTCCGGTGCCAGCATGCCGCTCATGGCCTGCTTGACCTCGTCGATCAGCTGGTAGATGACGCTGTAGTAGCGCAGGTCCAGGCCTTCGCGCTCGATGATCTCACGGGCCGCGGCGTCGGCACGCACGTTGAAGCCGACCACAATGGCCTCCGAGGCCAGCGCCAGGTTGGCGTCGGTTCCGGTGATGCCACCCACGCCGGAGGAGACCACGGCCACCTGCACTTCGTCGGTGGAGAGCTCCTCGAGGGCGCCCTTGATCGCTTCCAGTGAGCCCTGCACGTCGGCCTTGAGCACGATGTTGACCTTGGCCACCTCGTCCTGGCCCATCTGGCTGAACATGTTCTCCAGCTTGGCCTTCTGCTGACGTGCCAGGCGCACCTCGCGGTATTTGCCCTGACGGAAGTTGGCGACCTCACGGGCCTTCTTCTCGTCGGCCACGACCATGAAGTCGTCACCGGCGTCCGGCGTGCCGTCGAGACCCTGAATCTCCACCGGCATGGCGGGGCCCGCCTCGTCGACCTGCTGGCCGAGCTCGTTTGTCAGTGCGCGCACACGGCCGTAGTGCAGGCCGGCCAGCACGATATCGCCCTTCTTCAGGGTACCGTTCTGGACCAGCACGGTGGCCACCGGGCCGCGGCCTCTGTCGAGGCGCGATTCGACCACCACGCCCTTGCCAGGCGCTTCCGGCACGGCCTTGAGCTCGAGCACCTCGGAGACCAGTTGGATCGCTTCCAGCAGATCCTCGATGCCTTCGCCGGTCTTGGCCGAGACATGCACGAACTGGGTGTCGCCGCCCCACTCCTCGGAGATGACGCCGTGCTGGGACAGTTCGTTCTTGACCCGGTCCGGATCGGCCGCCGGCTTGTCGATCTTGTTGACCGCCACCACCATGGGCACGTCGGCCGCCTTGGAGTGTTCGATCGCCTCGATGGTCTGGGGCATGACGCCGTCGTCGGCCGCCACCACCAGGATGACCACGTCGGTCGCTTTGGCACCGCGCGCACGCATGGCGGTAAACGCCGCGTGACCCGGGGTATCGAGGAAGGTCACGCCGCCGTGCTCGTCCTCGACGTGGTAGGCGCCGATGTGCTGGGTGATGCCGCCAGCCTCGCCGGTAGCTACCTTGGCCTTACGGATGTAATCGAGCAGCGAGGTTTTGCCGTGGTCGACGTGGCCCATCACCGTGACCACCGGTGAACGGGTGATCTCCTCGCCCTCGTAGGAGATGCCTTCGAGCATCTCGGTTTCCAGCGCGTCGTCCTTGATCAGCTTGGGCTTGTGGCCCATCTCTTCGACCACGATGGCAGCGGTGTCCTGATCGATGGTCTGGTTGATGGTCACCGCCGCACCCATGGTGAACATGGTCTTGATGACTTCGTTGGCCTTGATCGACATCTTGTCGGCCAGGTCGGCGACGCTGATCGACTCGGGGATCGAAACCTCGCGCACGATCGGCTGGGTCGGCTTCTGGAAGCCATGCTTGCCGCCACCGGATTGGCTGGAGCCACGGCGGCCGCCGCGGCGCTCGGCGCGCTTGACCTTCTTGCCGCCGCCACCACGGCGACGCTCCTCGCGATCGTCACGGTCGTCGTCGTCGCGGTCATGACGCCCCTTCTTGGCCGAGGCCTTCTTGGGCGGCGCAGTACGGCGATCGGTACGGCCCTCCTTGGGCGGCGCGGGCGGCTCCGGCTCGGCCGCGACTTCCTCGGGCTCCTCCTCGAGTTCGGGCACGGGGATTTCAGGCTCGGCAGCAGTCTTGGCCGCCTCGGCCTTGGCGGCCTCCTCGCGCTCGGCCTGCTCGGCACGCGCCTTGGCCTCTTCCGCTTCGCGTGCCTCGCGGGCAGCTTCGGCCTCAGCCATGTCGCCGACGAGCTGGCGCGGCCCAGTCTCTTCCATCGGCTCCGGCTTGGGCGCCTCTTCCTCTTCGGCACGCTTGACGTAGGTACGCTTCTTGCGCACCTGCACTTCGATGGTCTTGCCACGCTCACCGGTCTTGATCCGGCTCTTGGTCTTGCGCGTCAGCGTGATGCGGTTGCGCGCTCCGGCACCGCCACCGCCGTGGCTCTTGGTCAGGTAGTCGAGCAGCTTGCGCTTGTCCTCCTCGGACACGGCATCGCTTTCGGACTTGTGCTCGAGCCCGGCTTCTTTCATCTGTTCCAGCAGACGGGGCACATCGCGCCCCACCTTCGCTGCAAAATCTTTAACGGTCATTTCCGACATCTCGACCCTCCTCAGCCCGTGACCCGTTTACTGTTCGTTCTCGAACCAGGGCGCACGGGCAGTCATGATCAGTGCTGCAGCGCGCTCCTCGTCCATGTCCTCGATGTCCATCAAATCGTCGACGGACTGCTCGGCGAGGTCCTCCATGGTGACGATGCCCCGGCTCGCCAGGATGAAGGCCAGGTGACGCTCCATGCCGTCCATTTGCAGCAGGTCGTCGGCCGGCTGCGCACCATCCAGCTCCTCCTCGGAGGCGATGGCCAGCGTCAGCAGTTCATCCTTGGCACGAGCACGCAGTTCTTCTACCAGTTCTTCATCGAGCTCCTCGATCTCGAGGATCTCCTCGAGGGGCACGTAGGCGATTTCCTCCAGCGTGGTGAAACCCTCCTCCACCAGCAGGCGAGCAAGGTCATCTTCGATATCGAGGTGCTGGATGAAGTGCTCGACCAGGCTATCGATCTCCTGCTCGCGCTTGTCCTCCGCCTCGCCCTCGGTCATGACATTGATGCGCCAGCCGGTGAGTTCCGAAGCCAGACGCACGTTCTGACCGCTGCGGCCAATGGCCTGGGCCAGGTTGTCCTCGGCCACGGCCACGTCCATGGCATGCGCATCCTCGTCGACCAGGATCGAAGCGACGTCGGCCGGCGCCATGGCGTTGATGACGAGTTGGGCCGGATTGTCGTCCCACAGGATGATGTCGACCCGCTCGTTCTGCAGCTCGCTCGATACCGCCTGTACGCGGGAACCACGCATGCCGACGCAGGCGCCAACCGGATCGATGCGCCGGTCATTGGTCTTGACCGCGATCTTGGCTCGCGAGCCAGGGTCGCGCGCCGCGCCCTTGATCTCGATGAGCTGCTCGGCGATCTCCGGCACCTCGATCTTGAACAGCTCGATGATCAGTTCCGGGCAGGTACGCGACAGAATCAGCTGGGCGCCGCGCGCCTCGGCGTCGACCTTGACCAGCAGGGCGCGAACGCGGTCATTCATGCGGTAGCGCTCGCCGGGAATCATCTCGCTGCGCGGCAGGAACGCCTCGGCGTTGTCGCCCAGGTCGATGATCAGACCATCGCGAGTGGTCTTCTTGACGATGCCGGCGACCAGCTCGCCCTCGCGCTCGGCATACTGGCGAACTACCTCGGCGCGCTCGGCCTCGCGCACCTTCTGCACGATGACCTGCTTGGCGGTCTGGGCAGCGATGCGGCCAAAGGCGGCGTTCTCGATCTGCTCCTCGACCACGTCGCCCAGCTTGAGCGGCGGCTCGCGGCGCGCGGCGAAGGACTCCTTGATCTCGGCGTCGGGATTCTCGAACTCATCGTCTTCCACCACCTCCCAGCGGCGGAAGGTCTCGTAGTCGCCGGTGGTGCGGTCGATATGCACCCGCACGCTGACCTCGCGACCCTCGAAGCGCTTGCGCGATGCGCTGGCCAGCGCAGCTTCGACGGCTTCGAAGATGACATTACGGGGCACGCCCTTCTCGTTGGAGATCGCGTCGACGACCGTCAGAATTTCTTTACTCATGCCTATGCCTCGCCAGAAAACCTGTTCTTGTGCACCAACCTTGGCCGGCGACTTCAGTCTTCGAATTGGGGTACCACCCGCGCCTGGTCAATGCTTTCGATAGGAAAACAGTACTCTTCACCGTCGAGCCGCAGCAGCACTTCGTCTTCTTCGACGCCAGCCAGCAGCCCTTGGAACTTGCGCCGCCCATCGAACGGGACACGCAGCTTCAAGGCCACCTGGTGTCCAGCGAAGCGTGCGAACTGATCGAGGGTGAAGAGCGGACGATCCATGCCCGGCGACGACACCTCCAGGCGATACTCACCCGGAATGGGGTCTTCCACGTCGAGCACGGCACTGACCTGGCGACTGACGTCGGCGCAGTGATCCACGCTCACACCGTCGGCATGATCAATGTAGATCACCAACCGGGAGTGCTTGCCCTGGGGACGATAGTCGATCCCCCAGAGCTCGAATCCCATGGCGGTGACCACCGGTTCGATCAGCGCATGCAGCGCAGCGTCCTTGAGTGCCACAGAGAAAGCTCCTACAGCCGTTGCATCAGGCACCTGGCCGGGAGTGAACAGGAAAGCTAGGTGGCTGATTGGCGTTGCCCGGACAGCGCTGCCGACCAAGGGCCGACAGTATGCTGCTAACAAAAAGCCCCTTCGCAGGAAGGGGCCTTTCACAAGAAACCTGTAGTACCATTTCCGACGCCATGCATCCTGCGGATAGCATGACCGGAAAATGGTAGCGGGGACCGGATTTGAACCGATGACCTTCGGGTTATGAGCCCGACGAGCTACCAGACTGCTCCACCCCGCAACATTCCAGGTCGGCGATTGTAGGCGCGATGCCGGCTCGAGTCAAGGCGACCGCGAAGCCCTGCCTACCATCTTCCTGGTGCCAATCCTGCTTCTGACGACTCGCGATCGCATGTGATCGCAGCCTTTCAGATGGTGCCGAAGGCGGGACTTGAACCCGCACGACCGTAAGGTCACTACCCCCTCAAGATAGCGTGTCTACCAATTCCACCACTTCGGCTTGCTTGATTGCCGGAACCGCGACTCAGTCGTCGCTTTCCTCCAGCACTGGCGCGGTATTATCCACATCGCGGGCATCGTCGTCAAGGGTCGGCAGACCGCGCTGCTGCTCGATCAGTCGCGCATCGGGAATGCCCGCCTCCGGTGCCTGACCCGCCTGGCTGGCAAAGTAGGCCAGGGTCAGCGAGGTGGCAAAGAAGGCTGCCGCCAGCACCGCCGTGGTACGCGACAGGAAACCGCCGGTGCCGCGCGAGCCGAACACGGTCTGAGAGGCGCCGCCGCCGAAGGCGGCACCGGCTTCGGCGCCCTTGCCCTGCTGCAGCAGGATAAGAACGACCAGGGCGATGGCGATCGCCACATGAATCATGAGAATGGCAACTTGCATGGATTCAACCTGCTGACTGACAAATGGCTAGGAAATCGTCGACCTTGAGCGAAGCGCCGCCCACCAGGCCGCCGTCGATGTCTGGCTGGGCCAACAGCTCAGCCGCGTTGCTGGCATTCATGCTGCCGCCGTACAGCAGGCGTAGGCCTGCCGCAAGCTCACGGTCGAAGCCGGCCTGATACTGCCGGATACCGGCCATGACCTCCTGGGCCTGCTGCGGCGTGGCCGTGCGCCCCGTACCGATGGCCCACACCGGCTCGTAGGCGATGACGACACGCGAGCGCTGGTCGGGCTCCAGGCGCGCCATCACGTAACCCACCTGACGCAGCACCACGTCCATGGTCTGGCCGGCATCGCGCTCTTCCAGGGTCTCGCCCACGCAAAGGATCGGCGTGATGCCAACGTTCAGCGCGGCCAGCAGCCGGTCGAGCACGGCCTCGTCTCCTTCCCGGTAGAGCTGGCGTCGCTCCGAGTGGCCCGCCAAGGCATACTCGACGCCGAACTCCCTGAGCATGCGTCCGCTCACTTCGCCGGTATGCGCGCCGGAGTGCAGCGGATTCAGGGTCTGGGCGCCCAGGCGCAGCGGCGTCCCCTCGAAGGCCCGCCGCGCAGCGTCCAGATAAGGAAAGGGCGGCAGGACGGCCACGTCCAGCGATGCCGGCAGCCTCGCCTCGGCAAAGGCATGCCCGAACTCTTCGACCAGCGCGGCCGAACCGTTCATTTTCCAGTTCCCGGCGATCAGCGGCGTTCGCATGCTGCGTCCTCCGTCAAAGTGGAGCGAAATGGTATAGGAGGCGCCAGGTCAAGACAACCGCTGTCGCGGATGTCAACCCAGCTCACCCTCGACCTGGGCGGCAAGACGGCCGGCCAGGGCCTCGACGTCGAGGTGCGCCCGCCCCTCGACCATCACCCGGATCAGCGGCTCGGTGCCCGAGGGGCGCAGCAGCACGCGCCCTTCGTCGCCCAGCTCAGCTTCCACGGCAGCCACGGCGTCCTTGACCGCCGGGCTCTCCATCAGCGCCTTGGCGTCGCTGCCCGGTGTCAGGCGCACGTTGACCAGTGCCTGGGGCACCTTTTCCAGCCCTGCAAGCAGGGCCTGCAACGGCTTGCCTTCGTTGACCATGATCGCCAGCACCTGCAGCGCCGAGACGATGCCGTCGCCAGTACTCTGCACGTCGGCACAGACGATATGACCGGAGGACTCGCCACCCAGCTGCCAGCCATTCTCCAACAGGCGCTCGACCACGTAGCGATCGCCCACCTTGACGCGCTCGAAGGGAATGTCCATCTGCTCGAGCGCCATGGCCAGGCCGAAGTTGGTCATCAGGGTGCCGACCACGCCGCCGACCAGTTGGCCGCGCTCATGCCGGTCGCGGGCGATCAGGTAGAGAATGTCGTCGCCGTCGATCTCGCGGCCATCGGCATCCACCATCAGCACCCGGTCGCCGTCGCCGTCGAAGGCGATACCCAGGTCGGCGCCTTGCTGGATCACTGCGGCGCGCAGCGTCGCTGGCGAAGTCGAGCCCACTTCACGATTGATGTTGAGGCCATCTGGGCTGGCCCCGACCAGGCTGACCTCGGCGCCCAGCTCGCGGAAGACGCTGGGCGCGATGTGGTAGGTAGCGCCGTGGGCGCAATCCAGCACCATGCGCAGCCCATGCAGGCTGACCCGGTTGGGGATCGTCGACTTGCAGAACTCGATGTAGCGGCCGGCGGCGTCATCGATACGCATCGCCTTGCCCAGCTTGCCCGCCGCCACTGTGGTTAGCGGCTCGTCGAGCATCGCCTCGATCCGCTCCTCGAGCGCATCCGCGAGCTTGGTTCCCTCGGTGGAGAAGAACTTGATGCCATTGTCGGCAAAGGGGTTGTGCGAAGCCGAGATGACGATGCCAGCGTCGGCGCGGAAGGTCCGCGTGAGATAGGCAATGGCCGGGGTAGGCATCGGGCCGAGCAGCGCGACATCGACACCGGCGGCGGAGAGCCCTGCCTCGAGGGCCGACTCGAACATGTAGCCCGATATGCGTGTGTCCTTGCCGATCAGCACCCGGGCGCGCCCCGACTCGCGGGCCAGAACCCGGCCCATGGCCCAGCCCAGCTTGAGCATGAAGTCCGGCGTGATGGGGTACTCCCCGACCGTTCCGCGTATGCCATCCGTACCGAAGTATTTTCTAGTCATGCTCGCAGCCTTCCCTTAGCACGGCCCAGGTCATGTTCACCGCATCCATGACCGGGCCGACATCATGAACGCGAAGGATTCGGGCACCACGCTCGACCGCCAGCGACGCCAGCGCCAGTCCACCGGATAGGCGCTCCTCCACCGGCCGGCCCAGCACCTTGCCGATCAGGCTCTTGCGCGACAGACCCACCAGCAGCGGCAGCTCGAGCTCTGCCAGCCGTTCCATGCGCTTGAGCAGCCGCAGGTTGTGCTCGACGGTCTTGCCGAAGCCGAAACCGGGATCGATCAGCAGGCGTTCACGGCGCAGGCCGGCCGCCTCGCAGGCCGCCACACGGGCGGCCAGAAAGCCATGCACCGCTTCCTCGATGGGCTCATCATAGCGGGGCGCTTGCTGCATGTCCTGCGGCTCGCCCTGCATGTGCATCAGGCACACCGGCAACCCCGTACCGAGCGCCGCCTCCAGAGCACCTTCCCGCTGCAGGGCGCGCACGTCGTTGATCATGCCGGCGCCTAGCGCCGCGGCCTGGCGCATCACATCGGGGTTGCTGGTGTCCACCGAGACCAGCGCGTCAAGCTCGCATACCAGGCGCTCGACCACCGGCGCCACTCGGTCCAGCTCCTGCTGGGTGGTGACCGGCTGCGATCCGGGGCGGGTCGATTCGCCGCCTACGTCGATGATCGCCGCCCCTTCCGCCAGCATGCGTTCGGCGTGGCGCAGGGCGTCGTCGACGGCTATATGATGGCCACCGTCAGAGAAGGAATCGGGGGTGACATTGAGAATCCCCATGACACGGGGATAGGAGAGATCGAGGCGGTGCCGCCCACACGGCAGCCAGGTCGGTGAGGGTGTATCTGTCATGTCATGAATCCTGTGGCGCAGGCCTGGGTCGTGCTTGTCTCACGGCAAAGGCGCCCCGTTGGGGCGCCTGATGGCTTGCTGCGGTCATCACGACCCGGCGGGGCCGCCCAGCGGGTCGGAGGGACGACGGCGAGGCTCCTCGTCCTCGTCTTCATCACCGTGGCCGTCGCCACTATCGCCGCCGTCGGTAGGCTGCGGCGCAGACTCTTCCTCGGCCTTCGGCTCGGCCTCGCCGGTGATCGGCGCACCGCTGCCGGAATCGCCATCCTCCCAGTCCTTGGGCGGGCGTGGCTTGCGGCCCTCCATGATGTCCTTGAGCTGGTCGGCATCGATGGTCTCGTATTGCATCAGCGCCTCGGCCATGGCATCGAGCTTGTCGCGATTCTCCTCGAGGATCTGCTTCGCCTTGGCATAGCACTCATCGATGATCTTGCGCACTTCCTTGTCGAGCCGGGTGGTGGTCTCGCCGGACTTCAGCTTGCCGCCGCCCTGCCCCGGGCCGCCGAGGAACTGGTGCGACTCGTCCTCGTCGTACATGATCGGCCCCATCTCCTCGGAGAGCCCCCACTTGGCGACCATGTTGTGAGCCAACTCGGTGGCACGCTTGATGTCGTTGGAGGCACCGGTGGTAACCCCGTTCGGCCCCAGCGTCATCTCTTCGGCGATACGTCCGCCGAACAGCGAGCAGATCTGACTGATGATCTGCTGGCGCGACAGACTGTAGCGATCCTGCTCGGGCAGGAACATGGTCACGCCCAGGGCGCGGCCGCGCGGAATGATGGTGACCTTGTAGACCGGGTCGTGCTCCGGCATCACCAGGCCGATGATGGCGTGACCCGACTCGTGATAGGCGGTGTTGAGCTTCTCCTTGTCGGTCATGACCATGGAACGGCGCTCGGCGCCCATCATGATCTTGTCCTTGGCCAGCTCCAGCTCCTCCATGCCCACCAGGCGCTTGTTGCGCCGCGCGGCGAACAGCGCAGCCTCGTTGACCAGGTTGGCCAGGTCGGCACCGGAGAAACCCGGCGTACCGCGGGCGATCAGCGACGGCTTGACGTCGTCGGCCAGCGGCACCTTGCGCAGGTGCACGTTGAGGATGTGCTCGCGGCCGCGGATGTCGGGCAGCGGCACCACCACCTGGCGGTCGAAGCGGCCCGGACGCAGCAGCGCCGGGTCGAGCACGTCGGGACGGTTGGTGGCGGCAATGACGATGATGCCTTCATTGGCCTCGAAGCCGTCCATCTCCACCAGCAGCTGGTTCAGCGTCTGCTCGCGCTCGTCGTTGCCGCCACCCATGCCGGCGCCGCGCGAGCGGCCCACGGCGTCGATCTCGTCGATGAAGATGATGCAGGGCGCCTGTTTCTTGGCCTGCTCGAACATGTCGCGCACGCGGGAGGCACCCACGCCGACGAACATCTCGACGAAGTCGGAGCCTGAGATCGAGAAGAACGGCACCTTGGCCTCGCCGGCGATGGATTTCGCCAGCAGCGTCTTGCCGGTGCCCGGCGGGCCTACCATCAGCACGCCGCGCGGGATGGTGCCGCCCAGGCGCTGGAACTTGGAGGGATCGCGCAGGAAGTCGACCAGCTCCTCGACCTCCTCCTTGGCCTCGTCGCAGCCGGCTACGTCGGCGAAGGTGGTCTTGATCTGGTCCTGGGAGAGCAGCTTGGCCTTGGACTTTCCGAAACTCATGGGGCCGCCCTTGCCACCGGCGCCCCCCTGCATCTGACGCATGAAGAACATGAAGATGGCGAGAATCAGCAGGATCGGGAAGCTGGCAATCAGCAGCCGGGTCCATAGGCTCTGCTGCTGCGGCTCACGGCCAATCACGGTGACGTTGTTGGAGAGCAGGTCGTCCATCAACTTGGGGTCTTCCGCCGCCGGCCGGATGGTCTGGAACTGCGATCCATCGGCACGCTCGCCGGTGATCGTGTAACCATCGATGGTCACACTGCGGATCTGCTGGTTCTGCACCTGCTGGACGAACTGGGAATAGTTCATCGTCTGCGGCGTGCCATCGACAGAGAAGTTGTTGAACACCGTCAGCAACACCGCCGCGATGACCAACCACAGGATCAGGTTCTTCGCCATATCGTTCAAGGGACCACCCTCATTGCAAGCATCTCTCGGCCGTAACGCCTGGCACTGTAGACCACAAGGAACCACAGTATTGACCACAGGCGGGCCTGGCATGTTCCGCCGGCCGCCCAGCCTTCCTGACCCACACTGTGACACAGTTGGGCCGTGCTGTCCGGCCATTGCGCCGTTAGTCTGTCTCTATCGGACCAGCCGTGGCTGGTCGGGAAGCGTCGAGCCATCTTGTCGGCTCAGCCGCGAAATCCTTCCGCCAGCAGGTAGACTTCTCGCGAACGGGCGCGGGAGGCCTCCGGCTTGCGCGTCACCACCTTGGTGAAGCTGCTGCGCAGCTCCTTCAGGTAGGCATCGAAACCTTCGCCCTGGAACACCTTGGCCAGGAAGCGTCCACCGGGTCGCAGCGTCTGGCGCGCCAGGTCCAGCGCCAGCTCCACCAGATACATCGCCTGGGGCTGGTCGATGGCGCTCATACCACTCATGTTGGGGGCCATGTCGGACATCACAAGGTCCACCGGGCGTCCATCGAGGGCAGCGAGAATCGCCTCTAGCACGGCCTCTTCGGTGAAATCGCCCTGGATGAACTCGACGCCGGCCAAGGCATCCATCTCGAGGATATCGGAGGCGATGACCAGCCCTTCCGGTCCTACACGGTCGGCTGCCACCTGACTCCAGCCGCCGGGGGCCGCGCCCAGATCGATCACGCTCATGCCGGGCTTGAACAGCCGGTCCTTTTCATCAAGCGCAAGCAGCTTGTAGCTGGCGCGACTGCGATAGCCATCCTGCCAGCTCTGCTGGACGAAGCGATCATCGAAGTGCTCCTTGAGCCACGAGGCCGAACTCTTGCTGGCGCCATGCTTGCCGCCGCGCTGCCGACGTGACGTATCGGACGCACCGCCGTGGGACGAGGAAGTGGATCGAGCCACAGATCACCTTGACTGAAGATTCCGAACCGCCGGCTGGAAGCACAGGCCGGGTTCGGTATGACGCGGAGCTGGCCAAGGCCTTGACCCAGGCCTGCCATGCTTTCGCCAGCGCGCATTTCACCGTACCATGACAGGTTACGCGCAACCGGGAAGACGCAAGATACCATGAGCTTGTCACAGGCACAAAAGAAAGCATTTCGCAGCATCGGCCACCACCTGAACCCGGTGGTGACGGTTTCGGAGAACGGCGTCTCCGAGGGCGTGCTGGCCGAACTCGAGCGGGCGCTCGCCGATCACGAACTGATCAAGGTGAAGCTGGCCTTGGCCGAGCGCGACGATCGCGCCGCGATGCTCGAGGAGCTGCTGGCCGCCAGTGGCGCCGAGCGCGTGCAGACCATCGGCAAGATGGCGCTGCTCTATCGCAGGAACCCTCAGGCCAACCCCAAGCTATCCAACGTCAAGCGCTTCGAGAATCACCACGGGCGCCACTAGGCGCTGACGCGCCAGCGGCGAGCCCCGGGCTCCGGGCCGCGAGCAACTTCGCAAAAGCCCGCGACAAACTGTCGCGGGCTTTTTCTGGCTCGTAGCTCGTAGCTCGTAGCTCGTAGCTCGTAGCTCGTAGCTCGTAGCTCAGCGATGCTCGACGCTGGATATCTCGTATTCGACCTCGCCACCCGGCGTGCTGACCACTACCACGTCGCCCTCCTCCTTGCCGATCAGGGCGCGGGCGATGGGTGAGGTGACCGAGATCTTGCCGGCCTTGATGTCGGCTTCGTCCTCGCCGACGATCTGGTAGCTCACCTCCTCGTCGTTGCCGAGATTGATCAGCTCGACAGTGACGCCGAAGATCACCTTGCCGGTCTGCGGCAGCTTGGTCACGTCGATCACCTGGGCATTGGAGAGCTTGCTCTCGATCTCCTGAATACGCCCTTCGATGAAACCTTGCTGCTCGCGAGCCGCGTGGTATTCGGCGTTCTCCTTGAGATCGCCGTGCTCACGGGCTTCAGCGATTGCCGCGATCACCTTGGGACGCGCCTCGCCCTTGAGCTCCTCGAGCTCCTTGCGCAGGCGTGCCTCGCCGGCAACGGTCATCGGGACCTTGTTCATTGCGTTGCTCCTGCATGCAGTTCCTGTAGCCGCCGCACCGTGATCGCATTGCCATACTCCAACGCCATGCAAACGGCACTCGCCCCTGCCAGGGTGGTGGCATAGGGTACCTTGCGGGCCAGCGCGGTACGACGGATCACCGAGGAGTCGTTGATCGCCTGGCGACCCTCGGTGGTATTGACGATATAGGCGATGTCGTCGTTCTTGAGCAGATCGACGATATGCGGACGACCTTCGTAAACCTTGTTGACGACCTCCACCTCGAGGCCGGCGGCTTCGAGGGCGGCGGCGGTGCCGCGGGTCGCGCAAAGGGTGAATCCCAATCCTAGCAGAGAACGAGCGATCTCGATAACTCCCGCCTTGTCCGGTTCGCGCACCGAGAGGAACGCCTTGCGCTCGCCTTCGAGCTTGGGAATTGCCTCGCCGGCGCCCAACTGCGCCTTGTAGAAGGCTTCGGCGAAGGTATCGCCCGAGCCCATCACCTCACCGGTGGACTTCATCTCCGGCGACAGGATCGGGTCGACGCCGGGGAACTTGTTGAAGGGGAACACCGCTTCCTTGACGCTGTAGAAGTGCGGCACGATCTCACGAGTGAAGCCCTGCTCGGCGAGGGTCTTGCCGGCCATGCAGCGCGCGGCGACCTGGGCCAGCGAGGTGCCGATGCACTTGGAGACGAAGGGCGCGGTGCGCGAGGCGCGCGGGTTGACCTCGATGACGTAGATCTCGCCGTCCTGCCACGCCAGCTGCACGTTCATCAGGCCCACCACGCCGAGCTCGATGGCCATGCGCTTGACCTGATCGCGCATCTCGTCCTGCACCTCGGCGGGCAGTGAGTAGGGCGGCAGCGCGCAGGCGGAGTCGCCGGAGTGCACGCCGGCCTGCTCGATGTGCTGCATGATGCCGCCGATCACCACTTCGTGGCCGTCGGAAACGGCGTCGATGTCGATCTCGATGGCGGCGTTGAGAAAGTGGTCGAGCAGTACCGGCGAGTCGTTGGAGACCTTGACCGCGTGGGTCATGTAGTTCTCCAGCTCGTCGGCCGAGTAGACGATCTCCATGGCGCGGCCGCCGAGTACGTAGCTCGGGCGCACCACCAGCGGGTAGCCGATCGCCTCGGCCTTGACGAAGGCCTCGTCGAAGCTGCGCGCGGTGGCATTGGGCGGCTGCTTGAGGCCCAGCTTGTCGATCATCTGCTGGAAGCGCTCGCGGTCCTCGGCGCGGTCGATGGCGTCGGGGGTGGTGCCGATGATCGGCACGCCGGCGGCCTCGAGCTCGCGGGCCAGTTTCAGCGGGGTCTGGCCGCCGAACTGCACGATCACGCCGACTGGCTGCTCCTTGTCGGCGATCTCCAGCACGTCCTCCAGGGTCACCGGCTCGAAGTAGAGACGGTCGGAGGTGTCGTAGTCGGTAGAGACGGTTTCCGGGTTGCAGTTGACCATGATGGTCTCATAGCCGTCGTCGCGCATGGCGAAGGCGGCATGGACGCAGCAGTAGTCGAACTCGATGCCCTGGCCGATACGGTTGGGCCCGCCGCCCAGCACCATGATCTTCTGACGGCTGCTGACCTCGGCCTCGCACTCCTCCTCGTAGGTGGAGTACATGTAGGCGGTGTCCGAGGCGAATTCGGCGGCACAGGTGTCGACGCGCTTGTAGACCGGACGAATCCCGGCCTTCTGGCGGGTCTTGCGGAACTCCTTCTCGGATACGCCGAGCAGCTTGGCCAGGCGTGCGTCGGAGAAGCCCTTGCGCTTGAGGCCAAACAGCTCCTGGGCGCTGAGCTCGGAGAGCGAGCGCTTGGCCACGTCGTGCTCGATGCGTACCAGGTCCTCCAACTGGACGAGGAACCAGGGATCGATCTTGGTCAGGGCAAAGATATCCTCCACGCTCATGCCGGCACGCATGGCATCGGCGACGTAGAAGATGCGGTCGGCGCCGGCGGCCTGCAGCTCACCCTTGATGTGCTGCATGGCCTCCTCGGTGAACTCGCTCACCTTGGGGTCGAGGCCGTCGTTGCCGGTCTCCAGGCCGCGCAGCGCCTTCTGCAGCGACTCCTGGAAAGTACGCCCGATGGCCATCACCTCGCCCACCGACTTCATCTGGGTGGTGAGGCGGTCGTTGGCCTGGGGGAACTTCTCGAAGGTGAAACGCGGGATCTTGGTAACCACGTAGTCGATCGACGGCTCGAACGACGCCGGGGTACGCCCGCCGGTGATGTCGTTGGAGAGCTCGTCCAGGGTGTAACCCACCGCCAGCTTGGCGGCGATCTTGGCGATCGGGAAGCCGGTGGCCTTGGAGGCCAGCGCCGAGGAGCGCGACACCCGCGGGTTCATCTCGATGACCACCATGCGCCCGGTCTTGGGGTCGACGCCGAACTGCACGTTGGAGCCGCCGGTCTCGACGCCGATCTCGCGCAGCACCGCAAGCGATGCGTCGCGCATGATCTGGTATTCCTTGTCGGTCAGCGTCTGCGCCGGGGCCACGGTAATGGAGTCGCCGGTGTGCACGCCCATGGGGTCGAAGTTCTCGATCGAGCAGACGATGATGCAGTTGTCGTTCTTGTCACGAACGACCTCCATCTCGTACTCCTTCCAGCCCAGCAGCGACTCGTCGATCAGCAGCTCGTGGTTGTTGGAGAGTTCGAAGCCGCGGGTGCAGATCTCCTCGAACTCCTCCTTGTTGTAGGCCACGCCGCCGCCGGAACCGCCCATGGTGTAGGAGGGGCGAATGATCACCGGGAAGCCCAGCGACTCCTGGATGCGCCAGGCCTCCTCCATGGTGTGGGCGACTTCGGCCTTGGGGCACTCCAGGCCGATGCGCTTCATGGCCTGGTCGAACAGGTCGCGGTCCTCGGCCTTGTTGATGGCGTCGGCGTTGGCACCGATCATCTCCACGCCGTACTTCTCGAGCACGCCATGCTTGTCCAGGTCGAGCGCGCAGTTGAGCGCGGTCTGGCCACCCATGGTGGGCAGGATGGCATCGGGACGCTCGGCCTCGATGATCTTCTCCACCGCCTGCCAGGTAATCGGCTCGATGTAGGTGGCGTCGGCCATGGCCGGGTCGGTCATGATGGTGGCCGGATTGGAGTTGACCAGGATGACCCGGAAGCCCTCCTCGCGCAGCGCCTTGCAGGCCTGGGCGCCGGAGTAGTCGAATTCGCACGCCTGGCCGATGACGATGGGGCCGGCGCCAATGATCAGGATGCTGTTTATGTCGGTACGCTTGGGCATGTCGGTTCCCGCGGCTGGATTCGTTGAAATCAGGCGATAAGACGATGGGAGCCGCTCAGCGGCGCTCGCGCATCATCGTCACGAAGCGGTCGAACAGCGGCGACACGTCGCGCGGTCCGGGGCTCGCTTCCGGGTGCCCCTGGAAGCTGAAGGCCGGACGGTCGGTCAGCTCGATGCCCTGCAGCGTGCCGTCGAACAGCGAACGGTGAATGGCGCGCACGTTGCCCGGCAGGCTCGCTTCGTCGACGGCGAAGCCGTGGTTCTGGCTGGTGATCATCACGTGGCCGGAGTCGAGGTCCTGCACCGGATGGTTGGCGCCATGGTGACCGTGATTCATCTTTACGGTCTTGGCGCCGGCGGCCAGGGCCAGCAGCTGGTGGCCGAGGCAGATGCCGAACACCGGCACGTTGGTCTCGAGGATCTCGCGGATCGCCGCAATGGCGTAGTCGCAGGGCTCGGGATCGCCGGGACCGTTGGCCAGCAGGATGCCGTCCGGGTTACGCGCCAGCACGTCGGCGGCCGGGGTCTGGGCCGGCACCACGGTGAGCCGGCAACCGCGCGAGGCCAGCATGCGCAGGATGTTGTACTTCACGCCATAGTCGTAGACCACCACGTGGAAGGGACGCTCGCTGCCACTGGCATCGACGTTGCCCTGGCCCAGCACCCACTCCGCCTCGTTCCACTCGTAGGCCTCGCGGCACGAGACCTCCTTGGCCAGGTCCATGCCCTTGAGCCCGGGGAACTCCCGCGCCACGGCCAGCGCCCGCTCAACGGCGTCGTCGCCCTCGGCTTCACTGCCGGCCAGGATCGCGCCGTTCTGGGCACCCTTGTCGCGCAGGATGCGAGTCAGGCGGCGGGTGTCGATATCGGCAATGCCGAGCACGTTCTGGCTCTTGAGGTAGTCGGAGAGCGACTGTTCGGAGCGGAAGTTGCTGGCAATCAGCGGCAGGTCGCGGATCACCAGCCCGGCGGCGGCGATCGAGCCCGACTCGACATCCTCGGCGTTGATGCCGGTGTTGCCGATGTGCGGGTAGGTCAGGGTCACGATCTGTCGGGTATAGGAGAGATCGGTGAGGATCTCCTGATAGCCGGTCATGGCCGTATTGAACACTACCTCGCCGCTGGTTTGCCCATCGGCGCCGATGGCGGTGCCGTGAAACACACTGCCGTCTTCCAGGGCCAGTATCGCGGGTCTGCTCAATGCGGGGCTGTTCAAGACAAGGTCCTCCCATGCTGATGCGAGCCTGAGGGGCGCAGGCTCGGCGGCTATCGTCGCGGCGACAGATTTGGCTCGTAAAAAAGCGGGACGAAGCCGATGGAACCGGTTTCATCCCGCTTGTTGTCTCTGTTTGCTCGGGGCTGGCCACGCAACAAGCGCGCAGTTGGACTGCTGTATTTCAGGCGCCCGGCCAAAATTTTGGAGATGTTACAGGATTCTGCCCTTCTCGACCACCCCTTTAGTCCAAGCCCAGCACGTCCTGCATACCGTACCGCCCGTTGTTCTTGTCGGCGACCCAACGTGCCGCCCGCACCGCGCCCTTGGCGAAAGTCATGCGGCTAGAGGCCTTGTGGGTGATCTCGATGCGCTCGCCCTCGGTAGCGAACATCACCGTGTGTTCGCCGACGATATCGCCGGCACGCACCGTGGCAAAACCGATCTCCTTGGGATCCCGCGGCCCACACTGGCCGACACGCTCGAACACGCCGTGCTCCTTGAGCGTGCGCCCCAGCGCCTCGGCCACCACCTCGCCCATCTTCAGCGCGGTGCCGGAGGGCGAGTCGACCTTGTGCCGGTGGTGGGCCTCGATCACCTCGATGTCGTAGCCCTCGTCGCCCAGCGCCCGGGCCGCCGTCTCGAGCAGCTTGAGGGTCAGGTTCACCCCCACGCTCATGTTGGGGGCAAAGACGAAGGGCAGCCTGTCACGATAGCCGTCGAGCTCGGCCAGCTCGTCGTCGGCAAGCCCGGTGGTGCCGATCACCATGCGCTTGCCGTGCGCCGCGCAGAAGGCCAGGTTGGCTAGCGTGACCTGGGGCGCGGTGAAATCGATCAGCACGTCGAAGTCGTCGACGATGGCGTCGAGGGAATCCACCGCGGCGACGCCCAGCTTGCCGAGACCCGCCAGCTCGCCGATATCGGCCCCGGCTAGCGAACTGCCCGGCTCGACGATACCGCCGGCCAGGGTGGCGCCAGCATCCTCCTGCACGGCGTTGACCAGGGTGCGGCCCATGCGGCCGGCGACACCGACGATGGCGATACGGGTCATGCGGACTCCTGCGAAATCTGACGAGTGGGGATCGAGGCAGTATACCAGACCCACGGCCCGCCTGACCGAGCGCTTGGGCAGGGTAGCGACTATCACCCACACTGGATATGACGCTCCCCAAGCAAGGAACGCCATGCCGACTCCGATGCCACCCACCTCCGCCAATGAAGCCGCCCTGCTCGAGCTGCTCGAACGTCATCCGCGCGTGCTGCTGACCGGCCCGCCCGGCAGCGGCAAGAGCACCCTGGCGCGAAGTGCGGCCGCCGCCCTGGCCGGGCGCGGCCAGGTGTGCCGCTGCCTGACCGCCGACCCCGGCCTGCCCGGCTTCGGTCCACCCGGCGCCGTGTGCCTGGGGCGCTGGGACGAGCGACTGGGCGACTGGCATCTGGAGACCTTCGAGGCGCTCGCCACCCTGGACAGCGCCCGCTTCCGCCTGCCCCTGGTCGAGGCGGTTCGCCGCTTGGCCGAACGAGCCGGGCCCGGCGCACTACTGGTCGACACACCCGGCGTGGAACGCGGCATCGGTGGCGCCGAGCTGCTGCCGGCGCTGGCCGGCGCCGCTGGTGTAGATGCCGTGGTGCGCCTGGCGCCGGCCCACCAGCCCGACCCGTATCCACACGAGCGGGCCACATTGGGTCTCGCCACGTTGCACCTGCCGGCCGACCCCGCGGCCCGGCACCCCGGCAAGCAACAGCGTAAAGAGTGGCGCACCGCGGCGTGGGATGCCTACCTGGCTGAGGCGAAGGAACAGGAGTTGTCCCTGGCAGCGCTGGCCATCCTCGGCACGCCGCCACCGCGCGATGCCGCTCACGCCTGGCAGGGACGCCAGATCGGACTGCTCGACGACGTCGGCAGCAGCCTGGCACTGGGCGAGGTGCTGGCTCTGGAGGACGACATGCTGCGACTGTTGGCGCCCGTGCTGACTGCCACGCCCCGCAGACTGGTGATACGCGACGCCGTTCGTCGTTGCGAGGGCGGCCTCGGCACCGCAGCACATGCCCCACCGCCCAGGACATCCTCTATATACAGAGAAGAAGAGCCGGCGCTTACCCTGGCGCTGGAAGAGCGGCTCGCCGGCCCGCGCCCAACGCTGCGCCTGGGTAGCGTGCGCGCCACTCTGGCCAACGGCGTGTTCGGCGACCCGCTGCTGCATTTGCGCCTGCGTCACCGCAAGCGCAGCCTGCTGTTCGACCTGGGCGATCCCGGCCGGCTGCCGGCACGGCTGGCCCACCAGATCAGCGACGTCTTCATCAGCCACGCCCACGTCGACCACATCGGCGGCTTCCTATGGCTGCTGCGCTCGCGCATCGGCGACTACTCGGCCTGCCGGATCTACGGCCCACCCGGGCTCGCCGCCCATCTGGATGGCTTTCTGCGCGGCATCCTGTGGGATCGGGTGGAGGAGAAGGCACCCCGCTTCGAAGTCTTCGAGCTGCACGGCGAGCGCCTGGCACATTACCGCCTGGTGGCAGGCCAGCCGATGAAGGCGCTCTCCCCGCGCGAGGTGGAAGCCGGTGTGGTCCATGCCGAACCCGGCTTTCGCGTAAGAGCAACCACCCTGGACCACGGCACCCCGGTGCTGGCCTTCGCCTATGAGCCGGAAACCCAGCTCAAGGTGCGCAAGGAGAGGCTCGAGGCACACGATTGGGCACCGGGACCCTGGCTCGGCGAGCTCAAGCAGCGCATGCTGGAGCGCGATGACGAGGGCGATATCGCCCTGCCCGATGGCAGCCGGCGCCCGGTCGCTGAGCTGGCGGAGCTGCTGCTGTTCTCGCAGCCGGGCCAGCGCCTGGTCTACGCCACCGACTTCAGTGATACCCCCGAGAACCGCGAACGCCTGCTCACGCTTGCCCAAGGCACCGAGGTGCTGTTCTGCGAAGCCTCGTTCCGCCAGGACCAAGCCGAACAAGCCCGGCGTACCGGCCACCTGACCGCCCGCGCCTGCGGCGAGATTGCCACCGCGGCCAGGGTCGGTCAGTTGGTGCCGTTTCACTTCTCGCGCCGCCACGTGGAGGATGTGCGGGAACTCTACGAGGAAATTCGCCGGCACTTTCCGCGACTGGCCACTACGCCGGGCAGCGAGCCACATGCCGATGAGCTGGATTAACGAGCGTGGGCGTTCTCGCCGTTCTGACGCAGCAATAGGCCGATGGCGGCGAGCACCAGCGCACTGCCCGGTAGCCAGTGCCAGCCGATCTGCTCAGGCGCAGTGACAAACAGCAGCAGCATGGAAACGAAGGGCACCATGTAGCCGTAGGCGGTCACGGCGCCAGGCGTGAGTACCGCCGTGGCATGCTGCATCAGCCAGAAGGTGAGCGCACTGGAGAAGAGCCCGAGATAGACCACCAGGGCCAGATCCTGCCAGCGCATGGAAAGGAGCTGGTTAGCGGGCTCGATGGCAAGACCCAGCAGGCCGATGGCGAGCCCGCCCAGGCCCAGGCTCCAGAAGGTGCGCACCGCCGCCGATTCGGGCAGCCACTCCCGCGCCAGCCCCCACTTGCTCAGCACCGGATAGAGCGCCGACGACAGGCAGCCGAGGAAGAACACCGCCTCGCCGATACCCAGCTGCATGGCTTCGCCATGACTGCGCGCTTCGGCAAAGGCGAGCCCCAGGGCCCCCGTCGCGCCCAGGGCGAGGATGGCCGGCAGCTGCCAGCCCGGCCGCTCGACGCGAAAACCGAGCCCCAGCAGGTAAGCCAGTAGCGGCACGGTGACGTAGAGGGTGGCCATGGAGAGCGCGGTGGCGTGATGGGCGGCCCAGAACATGGCACCGAAGAAACCGGCCAGGCACAGCCCCATCAGCGTGTAGAGCGGCAGCAGTCGCCAGGCGGGCAGAAAATCGGACGAACGCCGCACCAACCACCACAGCCCGGCGCAGGCAATGGCGAAGCGCAGCGCGGTGAGCGACAGCGGCGGCAACTCGCTCATCAGCCCCACGGCGGGAAACGACAGCCCCACCAGCAGCGCCCACAGCAGCATGCCGAGGTGGGCGCGTCGGAGCGATGTCGGCGCGCTCAATTTTCCCAGACGATGGCCAGTTCCTCGTCGCCCGCCATGCGCTGCAGGTGGGAGTCCACCACGCCCTCGAGGCGGTCGAGCACCGTTTCGTCCAGCGCCTCGATGGCCACCAGCAGCTTGCCCGGCTCGACGCGCATCACGCAGGAACCGTCCTCGAACGCCACGCGGCTCTCTTCCTCGCCCTGCTCCACTTCCAGCTTGTGCGCCCAGTGCTTGCACAGCCGGTTCATCAGCCTCGCCCCGGACTCGGTGACGATCTCGGCACGCGACATCGGCATAGCAACGATCTCCATTCGTATTGGAGCTAACAGACTAAGACGCCGGGACGGGTCAACGCCACCCCCGGCACGCAGCACTCAGCGGAACGAGAGGTTCGAGCCGGCGAACCAGTGGTTCGCCGCCACAAAGCAAAAGCCCCCGGTGCCAAGGGCGCCGGGGGCTAACGGGCCACCGCCTGAATTACGGCTTCATGTCCTCGAAGAACTTCTTCACGCCGTCGAAGAAGCTGGTCTTCTTCGGCGAGTGGCTGCGACTGTTGCTGCCGTCGAGGCTCTCCTGCAGTTCGCGCAGCAAGGCCTTCTGCTCCTCGTTAAGGTTGACCGGGGTCTCCACCACCACCTTGCACAGCAGGTCGCCCGGCGGGCCGCCGCGCACCGGCTTGACGCCCTTGCCGCGCAGGCGGAACAGCTTGCCGGTCTGGGTCTCGGGCGGGATCTTGAGCTTGACCCGGCCGTCCAGCGTCGGCACCTCGAGTTCGCCACCGAGCGCGGCGTCGACGAAGTTGATCGGCACCTCGCACTGCAGGTGCTTGCCATCGCGCTGGAAGATGTGGTGCGGCTTGATCGCCACCTGCACGTAGAGATCGCCGGGAGGGCCGCCGTTGATGCCCGACTCGCCCTCGCCGTTCAAGCGAATACGATCGCCGGTATCCACCCCGGCGGGAATCTTCACCGACAGAGTGCGCGTTTCGCGCATACGACCTTCACCATGGCACTTGTGGCACGGCACCTTGATGTGCACACCACTGCCGTGACAGGTCGGGCAGGTCTGCTGCACGGCGAAGAAGCCCTGCTGCATGCGTACCTGGCCGAGGCCATTACAGGTGGGGCAGGTCTCCTTGGTGGAACCCGGCTCGGCGCCGGAGCCGTCGCAACGGTCGCACTCCACGTGGCGCGGCACGCGAATATCGACCGTGGTGCCGGCGACCGCGCTCTCGAGGTCCAGCTCGAGGTTGTAGCGCAGGTCGCTGCCGCGCTGCGGCGCATGGGGGCTGCGCCGACCGCCGCCACCGCCGAAGATGTCGCCGAACACGTCACCGAAGATGTCGCTGAAACCACCGGCGCCCGCGCCGCCAAAGCCACCACCGCCGAAGCCGCCGGCCTGGCCGTCGACTCCCGCATGGCCGAACTGGTCGTAGGCTGTGCGCTTCTCGCTGTCGGAGAGAATCTCGTAGGCCTCGGAGACCTCGCGAAACTTCTCCGCCGAAGTGTCGTCACCCGGGTTACGGTCCGGATGGTACTTCTGCGCCAGCCGTCGGTAGGCCTTCTTTATGTCTTTGGTGTCGGCCCCGCGCTCGACGCCGAGCACCTCGTAATAATCGCGTTTGGACATGGGTCCATGCGCCTCCTGGTCTAGGCAGATCTGCCCGATCCGCGGAAACGGCAACGCGGGAGTCGTCCCCCGCGCTACCGTCGTCCGTGGTATCGCCTTGGCGATTACTGCTTCTTCTGGTCGTCGTTGACTTCTTCGTATTCCGCGTCGACCACGTCCTCTTCCGGCTTGGCGCCAGCTTCCTGACCTTCGCCACCGGCCTGCTGGGCAGCCTCGGCCTGGGCGGCATACATCTTCTGCGCCAGGTTGCCGGAGGCTTCGGTCAGCTTGTCCAGCTTGGCCTGGATGTCATCCTTGTCGTCGCCCTTGAGCGCCTCCTCGAGTTCGGAGGCGGCACTCTCGATGGCCTGCTTCTCCTCGTCGGTGGCGTGCTCGCCGGCTTCCTGCACGGTCTTGCGAGCGGCGTGGACCATACCGTCGGCCTGGTTGCGCAGGGCCACCAGCTCCTCGAACTTCTTGTCCTCGTCGGCATGAGCCTCGGCGTCGCGCACCATCTGTTCGATCTCTTCATCGGTGAGGCCGCTGGAGGCTTTGATGACGATCGACTGCTCCTTGCCGGTGGCCTTGTCCTTGGCCGAGACGTTAAGGATGCCGTTGGCGTCGAGGTCGAACGCCACCTCGATCTGCGGCACACCACGCGGCGCCGGCGGAATGTCGGCCAGATCGAAGCGGCCCAGCGACTTGTTCTGGCCGGCCTGCTTGCGCTCGCCCTGCAGCACGTGGATGGTCACGGCGGTCTGGTTGTCATCCGCGGTCGAGAAGGTCTGGGTCTTCTTGGTCGGGATGGTGGTGTTCTTCTCGATCAGCGGCGTCATCACACCGCCCAGGGTCTCGATACCCAGGGTCAGCGGGGTGACGTCGAGCAGCAGTACGTCCTTGACGTCGCCGCCCAGCACGCCGCCTTGGATCGCCGCACCCACAGCCACGGCCTCATCCGGGTTGACGTCCTTGCGTGCTTCCTTGCCGAAGAAATCGGCAACCTTCTTCTGTACCAGCGGCATGCGGGTCTGGCCGCCGACCAGAATCACGTCGTCGATCTCGGAGGCGGACAGGCCAGCGTCGGCCAGCGCGGTCTTGCACGGCCCCATGGAGCGCTGCACCAGGTCTTCCACCAGCGACTCCAGCTTGGCCCGGGTCACCTTGACGTTGAGGTGCTTCGGACCGGTGTTGTCGGCAGTGATGTAGGGCAGGTTGACGTCGGTCTGCTGGGCGCTGGACAGTTCGATCTTGGCCTTCTCGGCGGCTTCCTTGAGGCGCTGCATGGCCAGGTTGTCGCCGGAAAGGTCGATGCCGCTGTCGGCCTTGAACTGATCGACCAGGTAGTTGATCAGCGCCATGTCGAAGTCTTCACCGCCGAGGAAGGTGTCGCCGTTGGTGGCCAGCACCTCGAACTGGGTCTCGCCGTCGACGTCGGCCACCTCGATGATGGAGATGTCGAAGGTACCGCCGCCCAGGTCGTACACGGCGATGGTCTTGTCACCGCGCGACTTGTCCATGCCGTAGGCCAGCGCTGCCGCGGTGGGCTCGTTGATGATGCGCTTGACCTCGAGGCCGGCAATACGGCCGGCGTCCTTGGTGGCCTGGCGCTGGCTGTCGTTGAAGTAAGCCGGCACGGTGATGACCGCCTCGGTGACGGTCTCACCCAGGTAGTCCTCGGCGGTCTTCTTCATTTTCTTCAGCACTTCGGCGCTGACCTGCGGCGGTGCCAGCTTCTTACCCTTCACCTCGACCCAGGCGTCGCCGTTGTCGGCCTCGACGATGCCGTAAGGCACCATCTTGATGTCCTTCTGCACTACGTCGTCCTTGAAGCGACGACCGATCAGGCGCTTGATGGCGTACAGGGTATTCTGCGGGTTGGTCACCGCCTGACGCTTGGCCGCCTGCCCCACCAGGATCTCGCCGTCGTCGGTATAGGCGATGATGGAAGGGGTAGTACGGGCGCCCTCAGCGTTCTCGATCACCTTGGCGCTGTCGCCGTCGAGCACGGCCACGCAGGAGTTAGTGGTCCCCAGGTCAATACCGATGATGCGTCCCATAGGAAATCCTCGAAAAATTCGTTTGCCTTGAATCATCTCTGCGGCAGCTGCCGCGGTTGACGTCTATCTGGGGGCGCCAGGAAGCTTTTCAAGCCCCGCCCCCGTTTTATCCGGCCGGCCTCAACTGGCGGCCTGACTGACCACCACCATCGCCGGGCGAACCAGGCGCCCGTTGAGCAGATAGCCCCGCTGGATCACTTCCATCACGCTGTTGGGCTCGAGCTCGGGATTGGGCACCATGGCCATGGCCTCGTGATACTGCGGGTCGAACGGCTCGCCGGCAGGGTCGACCGTCTCGACACCGAACTTGGCCAGCACGTCCTGCTGCATCTTCAGCGTCATGGCCACCCCCTCGCGATGGGCTTCGCTGGCGTCTTCGCCCATGGCCTCGAGCGCCTTCTCCAGGCTGTCGACCACCGGCAGCAACTCCTTGACGAAGCGCTCCAGGGCGAACTTGCGCGCCTTCTCGGCCTCCTGTTCGGCACGGCGGCGCACGTTCTGGGCCTCGGCGGCGGCACGCAGCGCCTGGTCCTTGGCCTCGGCCAGACTCTGCTCCAGCTCTTCCACCTGAGCGGCCAGCATGTCGGCCTCGGGATTGTCGCTCACCGTCGTCGGCTCCTCGGATGCCACGGCCTCGTCCTCCCCGACGCCGACCGCGTCGTCCAGCTCGCCTTCCATCGGCTCCGGCTGGGCCTCCTCTTCACGCCGAGCCAGCTCATCGTCAAGCGGGGTCTGGGGTTCTTTAGCCATGCGCATCTCCTGAAGCAACGCCGACCCTGCGGGGTCGGAACGGTTTCGATTCGGTGAAAGCCTTACGGTCTGCGGCCTATATGGGGGTGCTCACGACAATCTCAAGTGATCCGCGATACTGCATGACATGTATTGAGCGCCGGACTCGACTACTGTATAAAAACGCAATAACGTGTATGGATATCCAGCCTTGCCGCGGCTATCGGAGGCCCCATGCTGACGCAGCTTGCCATTCGCGATTTCGCCATCGTCGACACTCTCGACCTGGAGCTTGCCGGCGGCATGACCGCCATCACCGGAGAAACCGGTGCCGGCAAGTCGATCCTGCTCGGCGCCCTGGGGCTGTGCCTGGGCGAGCGCGCCGATGCCGGCAGCGTGCGCCATGGCTGCGAGCGCGCCGACCTCAGCGCGCGCTTCGACATCGCCGCCCTGCCGGCCGCCCGGCGCTGGCTCGAGGAGCGCGAGCTGCCCGCCGACGACTGTCTGCTGCGCCGCGTGGTGACCGCGAACGGACGTTCCAAGGCATGGATCAACGGTCAGCCGGCCACTGTGGCCGACCTCAAGGCACTCGGCGAGCATCTGGTCGAGATCCATGGCCAGCACGCCCACCAGTTGCTGCTGCGCGAAGAGACCCACCTGCGCCTGCTCGACGACTTCGCCGGCAACCGCAGCGCCGTCAATCAGCTCGGCGAGACCTTCCGCCGCTGGCAGGCGGCCCGGCGTCGCCTGAGGCAGCTGACCGAGAGTGGGGATGAGGTGCAGGCGCGTCGCCAACTGCTGCGCTACCAGGTCGAGGAGCTGGACGCCCTGGCCCTGGGCGAAGACGAGCTTGCCACCCTGGAGCACGAGCAGGAGCAGCTCGCCCATGCCGAGGAGACGCTGCGCGAGGCGCAGATCGCCGCCGAATGCTGCGACAACGATGAAAACGGCGTGCTGACGCTGCTACATCAGGCGACTCATCGACTCGACCCGCTGCCGGGCAGCGATCGCGGTGCGCTGGCCGAGATCATCGCCATGCTGGGCGAGGCGCGCATTCAGGTCGAGGAGGCCGTACGCGAGCTGCATCGCTTCGCCGACGCCACCGAACTCGATCCGGAGCGGCTGGCCTGGGTGGAGTCGCGCCTGGGCGAGGTGCACCGTATCGCGCGCAATCACCACGTGATGCCCGAGGAGCTGCCCGCGCTGCATCGCAAGCTTCAGGCCGAGCTGGAGGGCCTCGAGGGAGGAAAGCACGATCTGGAAGCGCTGCGCAGCGAAGTGGAAACGCTGCGCGACAGTTGGCGCGAGCTGGCACGCCAGGTGGGCGAGACCCGCCGACAGGCGGCAGGACGCTTCGGCAAGGCGGTGCAGGAACAACTCGCCTTCCTGGCCATGGGCAAGGCGCGCTTCGAGGTGGCCGTGGAAACCCGCCAGAGTCCCCAGGCCGAGGGCATGGAGGAGGTACGCTTCCTGATCAGCGCCAACCCCGGCCAGCCACCGCGACCACTGGCCAAGGTCGCCTCCGGCGGCGAGCTGTCACGCATCAGCCTGGCGATCCAGGTAGTCGCGGCCCAGCACTCGACCATTCCCAGCCTGGTATTCGACGAAGTGGACGTGGGCATTTCCGGCGCCACCGCCGAGATCGTCGGTCAGCTGCTGCGCCGGCTGGGCGAGAACGGCCAAGTGATGACCGTGACCCATCTGCCCCAAGTGGCGGCCCAGGCCCACCATCACCTGCATATCGAGAAGCAGGCCAAGCGCGACACCACCCTGACGCGCATGGCCCTGCTCGACGAGGCCGGTCGAGTCGGCGAGCTGGCGCGCATGCTCGGCGGGGTCAACCTCTCCGACCGCACCCTGGCCCATGCCCGGGAAATGCTGGATGCCAGCCAGCAGGGTGCCGCCCACTAACCCGCGCCAGCCCCCTAACGCAAGCGGCCCCGATCGAGGATCGGGCCGCCATGGCGCTGATTCGGCACTCACACGCGTGTCACTTGCGCGGTGAACCTTCTTGGCGCGTGGCATTGGAGCCGCGTGGACGCACATAGAGTACCAGGGCATGGTCGACGAGCTCGAAGCCATGCTCCTCGGCAATCTCCTGCTGGCGGCGCTCGATGGTCTCGTCGAAGAACTCGATGATCTCGCCACTGTCGAGGCACACCATATGGTCGTGGTGCTCCTCCTGGGAGATCTCGAACACGGCATGGCCGCCATCGAAGTTGTGACGAATCACCAAGCCCGCCGACTCGAATTGGGTCAGCACGCGATAGACGGTAGCCAGACCGACGTCTTCCCCAGCTTCCAGCAGGGTCTTGTAGACATCCTCGGCGCTCAGGTGGTGCTGGCCCGTGGCATTCTCGAGGATCTGCAGGATCTTCACTCGGGGCAAGGTGACCTTGAGGCCTGCCTTGCGCAGTTCATGGTTCTGGTCGGCCATGTTCGCTCTTCGCAGTATCAGGTAGGGTCGGGTATGATCGACCGAATCCACGATAGTGAAGAACGGACACAAATGCAAAAGCTGATCAAAACCCTCCCTCTCGTCATCGCCCTGACTGTCGTCAGCGGCTGCGTCTACAAGCGCGACCTTCCCCAGGGCAACTACATCACCGAGGGCATGGTCCAGCAGCTCCAGCCCGGCCTTAGCCGCGCCCAGGTCGTCGACCTGCTGGGCAGGCCGCTGCTGGAAGCGCCCTTCGATGCCAACCAGTGGGACTACGTGTTCCGCCTCGACGAAGCCTACGGCGGCGTGCAGCAGCGTCGGCTGACGCTCACCTTCGCCGGCGACCGCCTGGTCAACGTGCAGCAGGAAGGGGACTTCTCCGAGGACATCGAGCTGCGGGCGCAGGACGATATCGGCCCCGCAGCCGAAAGTGCCGACCCCGCCGGCATGCTGCCCGAGAGCCAGCCGCAAGCCGCGCCGGAGCGCGCGCCAGACGCGGGAGGCACCCTGCCGCAAGGCGGTGAGCCGGCCTCCAGCGAACCGTTGGGTATGTAACGCCGTTGCTTCGCTAGCGCCCGGTGCGTTCGGCGCGCCGGGCACGCGCTTCCTTGGGATCGAGTTCGAGCGGTCGGTAGACTTCGACCCGGTCGCCGGCACGCAGGCGATGCGTCTCGGGGTCGCGCAGCGGCTTGCCGAAGATCCCCAGGTCGGCGGCGGCAAAGGTCTCGGGTGAAACCTCGGGAAAGAGCCTGTCCAGTTCCGCCAGAGCCACGGCCTGGCGGGCGGTGGTGCCCATCGGCACTTCGAGCGTCACGATACGCTGCCTGTCCGGCAGCGCAAAGGCGACCTCCACCTCGAGCCTCGCCTCAGCGGCCATAGATTTCATCGGCCCGCCGAGTGAAAGCGTCGACAAGTTGCCCCGCCACCTGCTGGAACAGCTTGCCGAAGGCCATGCCCAGCAGCCGGTTGGCGAACTCGAATTCCATCTCCAGACATACCTTGCAGGCGCCCTCACCCATTGGCAGGAACAGCCAGCGACCGCGCAGGCGCTTGAAAGGACCGCTGACCAGCGACATTTCGATGCGCTCGGGCTCGATCAGGTCGTTACGAGTGGTGAAGCTCTGCTCGATTCCCGCCCGCCCCAGGGTCATCTCGCCGATCAGATGCGACTCGTCGCGCTCGAGCAGCCGCGCCCGCCGACAGCCCGGCAAGAACTCCGGGTAGCGCTCGAAGTCGTTGACCAGTTCGAACATGTCCTGTGGGGTGTGCCGCACCAGGGCGGACCGATTGACCATTGGCATTGAGCTCTCCGCTGACTTCACAGTGCCCAGGGCGTATCATGAGCGGTTATTTCACGCCTTGAATGGTATCACGCTTCCCCCCATATCGAAGGAAGCGTTGCCCCAGGCAAGAACATGACATGAGGTTCCATGGCCAACAAGAAAGGCAAGGGCAAGGGTCCCGGCAGTAACGTCATCGCCCAGAACAAAAAGGCTCGCTTCGAGTATCACATCGACGAGACCTTCGAGGCCGGCCTGGTGCTGGCCGGCTGGGAGGTGAAGAGCCTGCGCGCCGGCAAGGCCCAGCTCACCGACACCTACATCCTGGTGAAGGACGGCGAGGCGTGGCTGCTGGGCAGCCACATCACGCCGCTCAACACCGCAAGCACCCACGAGATCGCCGATCCCTCGCGTACGCGCAAGCTGTTGCTGCACAAGAAGGAGATCGCCAAGATCTTCTCGCGCTCCCAGGAGAAGGGGCACACCTGCGTACCGCTCAAGCTCTACTGGAAAGGCAACCGGGTGAAGTGCGAGCTGGCCCTGGTGACGGGCAAGAAGCTGCACGACAAGCGCGCCACCGAGAAGGATCGCGACTGGCAGCGCCAGAAAGGCCGCATCATGCGGGAACACGTCAAGGCCTGAACGGTCATAGTAGATGACACCGTGGCTGGTTCCCCGAAATCGGCAAGAATCGGGGAATGCGTGGAACCAACCCACCCGGCAGGTGTCATAGAAGTGCCCATGCTGATATGATGGGCCTGCTACGGGGGCGACATGGCTTCGACGCCGGTGACAACCTCCTAGGTGCATGCCGAGAGCGTGATGTATCTCGTAAATCCAACATCACGACTAAATAGTCGCAAACGACGACACCTACGCTCAGGGCGCCCTGGCAGCTTAAAACCTGCTAGCGGTTAGTCCGGCCCCAAAGCGATGTGCCCATTCATCGCGGAGGGGATACGAGCTAAAAATGATGGGATCGCGGTTGGCGACGTCCTCTCGTCAATCGCTAAACCTTCGAGGAATCGCGTCGCTGGATCCTGCCCGTCGGAGCCAGTGGCGTTAAATGAAAAGACGGACCTAAGCATGTAGAGCCGAAGAGCGAGTGCCGGCGGACGCGGGTTCGATCCCCGCCGCCTCCACCAATCAAGCGAAAAAAGCACCCTCTGGGTGCTTTTTTCGTTTCTTTGGGCATGACTTGGTCGACTTTCGGCACAGCTCAAACGCGCCCCCAACTCATAGCGGGAGATGCGCTCCGCCTTAAGGCCAATTAATCGGCCACCTGCTACTAGCCAAACTGCGCCGCGGCACATGCGCGACTAGGCAGCCACGCTCACCTGCACGAACAAGCGGATCTCCAACCTCATCGGGCCCCTGCGCACCGCACTGAATGACGCCATGCACGACGAGTTAATACAGTTTAATCGGCCGGCTGGCACTACCGGCGCCAAGAGCTGCCGAAGGAAGAGGAGGCCATCGACCCGTTCGCCGCTGAGGAACAAGCCGCGATCCTCGAGGCGCTACCACCAGACGGTCGCCCGGTTATACAATTCGCGTTCTGGACCGGGCTGCGCACGTCCGAGCTTGTCGCCCTTGAGTGGGACGATATCGACTGGAAGGGCAAGCGGTTCAAGGTTACGCGAGCCATCACCCAGGCCTCGCCGAAACCACCAAGATCATCGCCGGCACTCGTACCATCGACCTGCCGCCCCGCGCCCTCGAGGCACTGAAGGCACAGAAGCCCATCAGCTTCCTGCACCCGAGTGGCAGGGGCTTCATCAATCCTCGAACAGGCGAGCCCTGGACCGGCGACCAGGCGATCCGCAAGACGATGTGGACCTACGCTCTCAAGCGCGCCGGCGTGGGTACCGCCGCCCCTACCAGACGCGCCCCACCTACGCCTCGATGATGGTTTCCGCCGGCGAGCCACTGGCGTGGGTATCAAATCAGATGGGGCATGCCAGCGTGGTAACCACGGCGCGGATCTATGCGGGCTGGATACCTACAACGAACAGTCAGGCAGGAATGTTAGCGAGCAAAAACTCTATGCATGATTCTGTGAATTTAAAAGCCGCTTATCTTTTCGTAATTTTTAAAGAGCGGCAGATCTCTTTTGCGACTGGATTTGGTATTTTTTTCTTTAATCCTTGTTTATCCTTACTATCAAAGGCAATAATCTCAGCATGTGCTTCGTTATCTGCAACGGGGTCTTCCGTCACTTCTATATATAACTCCTCACTTGCTTTAGCAGCTTCCTTAACTGCAGCCACCATTATGCACCCGTATCCTTCTATACGCCTCCCAGGTTTACTTAACTGAAAGTCTAGTATTTGCAAAATATCATCCACGCTTAAGATTGACTTTCTACTCACAGAAGTACCGTTATTTTTAAACGCACTCTTTGTTACTATGCCTTTTTCAGAATCGTATGAAGGCGGATATAACGCTAACAACAGATTTTCATCGTCTTCTAAGCATTTGCGGCTCAAAATCTTCTGCAAGTCCATACCAAAAACGACCCATCACATGTAACGCGCAATATGCTGTATTAAACCATCACTTACATTTGCAAAAAAAACATCCTCATCGTCTACGTCAGTATAAACGTTGATTTCATTTGGCCGAAAGAATATTTCAATCATATTCTCATCTTCATCGGTTGGCCACGCGATAGAAATATATCCATCGTGGTCCATAAACACACTTGCCTTATCCCCTTGCTTTTTAAGTGATAGCCTACCAAGAAGCTGCAGGCTTAAAAGCAAAGAGTTATAAGATAAAGTTTTTGCATTGTCACCATCCCAGCCTTCAGGACAATTGAATAACATTGCCAATCTTTCAGAACAGTGCTTACTAAGATTTACTTCAAAAATTGATAACGCTTCACTGTTCGGAAGGCTTTTCGACTCATGATGAAAATTTTTAGTTATTGAGTCGCTTATGACGCTAACTGTGTCATAAATCTCGTCAAAACTTAAGCCTAAAGTTCTATGAATTGGCAATCTGGGGATGAGAGTCATCCCACTAAGCGCGTCAACTGACCGACAGCTCAGCAAAAAGCGCTCATTCGCTAAGGCTAGGTATAAATTCTCTGTGCTTGCCCCACCATCTTCATAAACATCTAAGTCATAAGAAATGCCACGCGAGTGAAATAGCAAAGAGTCCGATTCAGTACGTACCGCAAGCGCACCATTCATGACATATCTCCTCTAAGCCCCATTTTTTTATGTAAATTCTTTGTAATATTTATAAAAACATGATGTATGCTATTACGCCCCATTGAAAAGGCTTGCATTATTTCACTTAAATCTGACTTATATTCCTGCGAGTAACTTATGGTAAGGTCAAAAATATAAACTTGTTCATCATTTGCCAATCCCTTGGCGAAACGCAACTTCATATTGCCAAAGCCCAGAGGCAGGACAACATCCAAAAGAGGAAGCTCAAATTGACCATCTACTTGATCTATAACCGTCTCTGGAAGATTGACTGAAACTCCTAAAGCGTCTTGCAAAAAATCTTTGTGACTTTTATCACTAACCAAATCCTTGCCGAAAGCATTTATATACCTTAATTTCAGCCTAAATCCTTCCGGCTGGCCTCCTGGAAGGGACATATGCAAAAAATCTTCCAGTCCATCTTCAACTAGAGGAGAAAATTCTTCCCATGATTCATAAGGTGGCACGGCATTAACAGTAAATACGCCCATCCCCATTTGATATAAGGTTCTAGACGCGACATCCTTACCCTTTCGGTAATTCGAATGCCTTGCCCGCAAAACCACTTGCGCTGGCGGACATGGGAAATTTGCAGGTATGAGTCTTTCAGACCTTGTATAGCCTCGCTCCCCAACTTTGTCGAGGAACTCATTAAACGTTTCTTCATAAGCTTGATGATACACGGGTTCAGAAGGATCCTGCCCCGCATATTCTTCATGCTGATCCCACGTCAACTCCGCGATAATTTCACGCAGCGGCGGATTCTCGAAACGTTCTTTCATATCTTTCTCTGCTTCATAGCATAATCATCTTGGTTCGGGGCAGCAACTTATCATTACCCCCACATTTACACATACTAACCTATAGGGCAATCCAAGGAAAGGGAATTGAGCCTAAGCGTAGCTTAGAGCCCGCTGAGGAGAGGGAGGTGTCTCGCGCCGTACTGCCTGGTAGTCAGTTTCTCGTCAGACAGTCATTATAAGTCGTTGATTTTATAAAATACCGCGAGCCCGATCCCCGCCGCCTCCACCAATCAAGCAAACGAAAAAAGCACCCTCTGGGTGCTTTTTTCGTTTCTGCTACCACCTGGGCTCAGGTCCGACTGGGCATGAAGCGACGCCGTCAAGCGAAGCTCTGGAAGACGGGGGGCAAGGCTTCGTCGATATAGGTACCGTTGAACTCTACCAGCCGAGCCAGGGCGTCCGGGTCGGGCAGAACCGTGTGCTGGCGATCACGGATCACCAGGCCCTCGTCGCGCAGCATGGAGAAGGTGCGGCTCACGTGCACAGCACTCAGCCCCAGGGCATCGCCGATCTGCTCTTGGGAGAGCGGCATATGAAAGCCGTTTTCTTCTACCGCCCCGATCCGCTTGAGGCGCAAATAAAGCTCGTAGAGAAAGTGCGCCAGCCGCTCATGGGCGGCATACCGCCCCAGGTAAACCAGCCGCTCGGTGAGAATCGCCTGCTGCCGCACCGCCGTCGCCATGATACCGGCAGCCAAGGCCGGCGAGCGTCCAAAGAGTTCGAAGAGCTGCTGATGTGTGAACGGACTGATCACGCCGTCATTGATCATCGCCACACCGGCCAACCGGCGCGTGAAGCCGAAGTCACGCATGCCGATGATGTCGCCGGGCAGGTAGACCTTCAGTATCTGCATCGATCCGTTGCCAAGATTGCGGTAGGAGTAGGCCCAGCCCTCCTTGATCACGCAGAACAGGTCCACGTCCGCACTCTCCTGCCATAGCACTTCCCCGGCCGACACGCGCCTTGGATTGAGCTCGAGGCCCAGCAACAGGGCCTTGTCCTCCGCCGTCAACACGGCGTGACGACCAAGCCCCTGCATCACTACACTGTCGAGTAGGGTCACACTCTGCCTCTCCGGCTTGTGGTTAAGTGGCGTCATACTAAAACACAAGCTTATATAGAGATTCATAACGCAGGTTATCGACGCTCGATAATGGTCAAACGAGTGTCGGAAAGGGAGTGGCGACACCCAGCGAACCCGCATGCGCGCTCACTTTTCGGCCAGCCCCGCCCCTACCCCCTGCTTTGGTCTAATGGGTCACGAGAAAATCACTTGCCCTCAGCTTCACAGGGGGCCATTATCTGCGCGCAAGCGACGAGCGAGACCGGGGTGGCATCGGGCACGGGCATACGAGATGGCCGAAACTCCGATAAGACCCTACGCTTTCATACACATCCCCGATCTGGATTCGAGAGGCCCATGAGCAAAGTCCTGATTATCGGCGCCGGTGGCGTCGGAGGCGTCGTCACCCACAAGTGTGCACAGCATCCCGAAGTGTTCAGCGAGATCTGCCTGGCCAGTCGCAACGAAGACAAGTGCAAGGCCATCGCAGCTCAGTTGGATCGTCCGATCCAGACGGCCCAGGTGGACGCCGATAGCGTCGAGGCCCTGGTTGCGCTGATCGAGTCGTTCAAACCGGACGTGCTGATCCACGTGGCCCTGCCCTATCAGGACCTGACCATCATGGAGGCATGCCTCAAGACCGGCGTGCCCTACCTCGACACCGCCAACTACGAGCATCCGGACGAGGCCAAGTTCGAGTACAAGGAGCAGTGGGCGTTCCACGATCGCTACGCCGAGGCGGGCAACATGGCCACCCTGGGCTGCGGCTTCGACCCGGGCATGACCAACATCTACTGCGCCTACGCCCAGAAGAACCTGTTCGACGAGATCCACCGCATCGACATCCTCGATGCCAACGGCGGCGACCACGGCTACCCCTTCGCCACCAACTTCAACCCGGAGATCAACATTCGCGAGATCACCGCGAAGGGTCGCTACTGGGAGAAGGGCGAGTGGAAGGAGACCGACCCGCTGGCGGTGAAGCGCAAGTTCGACTTCGACGGCATCGGCGAGAAGGACATCTACCTGCTCTACCACGAGGAGCTCGAGTCGCTCAGCCAGAACATCAAGGGGCTGGAGCGCATCCGTTTCTGGATGACCTTCTCCGAGAAGTACATCACCCACCTCAAGGTGCTCGAGAACGTCGGCATGACCAGCATCGAGCCGATCGAAGTGGGCGGTGCCAGGATCGCCCCGCTGGAGTTCCTCAAGGCGGTGCTGCCCGACCCGGCCTCGCTGGGTCCGCGAACCAAGGGCAAGACCAACATCGGCATCATTGCCGACGGCATCAAGGACGGCAAGCGGCGCAAGGTGTACATCTACAACATCTGCGACCACGAGGCCTGCTACCGCGAGGTGCAGTCCCAAGCGATCTCCTACACCACCGGCGTGCCGGCGGTGACCGGCGCCATGCTGATGCTGGAAGGGATCTGGAAGGGCGCGGGCGTGTTCAACGTCGAGCAGCTCGACCCCGACCCCTTCATGGAACGCATCGGTGACATGGGCCTGCCGTGGCAGGTGGTCGAGCTCGACCCCGATCACGACCCGCTGGCCTAATCCGCCATGGCACCAAGCGACATGGGCAAGCCGGCCTACCCGTTCGACATCGACGCCTGCCCTTCGCCGGCCTATGTGGTCGACGATGCACTGTTGCGCCGTAACCTGGAGCTGCTCAAGCAGGTCCAGGAGGAGAGCGGTGCACGGATCCTGCTCGCGCTGAAGGGCTTCGCCATGTGGGACACCTTCCCGCTGGTGAGCCAGTACCTGGTGGGCACCACCGCCAGTGGGCAGGACGAAGCGCGCCTGGGTGCGGAGACCTTCGGCGGCGAGGTGCACGTCTACTCGCCGGCCTTCACCGCCGAGGAGATGGAGGTGGTACTGCAGTATGCCGACCACATCAGCTTCAACTCCCCGGGGCAATGGCAGCGCTTCCGCGATAGCGTCGCGGCGGCTCCGCGCAAGGTCTCCTGCGGGCTGCGGGTGAACCCGGAGTACTCCGAAGGCAAGGTGGCCATCTACGACCCCTGCGCGCCCGGCTCACGGCTGGGCACGCGGGCAGCGGACTTCATGGGTGCCGACCTCGAGGGGCTAGAGGGCCTGCACTTCCATACCCTGTGCGAGCAGAACAGCGACGCCCTGGAGCGCACGCTGGAGGCTTTCGAGGCCAAGTTCGGGGGCTATCTCGCCGACAAGCAGTGGGTCAATTTCGGCGGCGGACATCACATCACCCGCCCCGACTACGATGTCGAGCGGCTGGTACGGGTGATTCGCGGCTTCCGCCAGCGCCACCCCCACCTCACCGTGTATCTAGAGCCCGGCGAAGCGATTGCGCTGAACACCGGCTACCTGGTCTGCACGGTGCTGGATATCGTCGACAACGACGGTCCCAATGCCATCCTCGACACCTCGGCCACCGCGCACATGCCTGACGTACTCGAGATGCCCTACCGGCCGCAGATCATCGGTGCCGGCGAGCCGGGCGAGAAGGCCCATACCTATCGCCTGGGCGGCACGACGTGTCTCGCCGGCGACGTGATCGGCAGCTACTCGTTCGACGCACCGCTGGCCATCGGCGATCGCCTGGTGTTCACCGACATGGCCCACTACACCATGGTCAAGACCACCACCTTCAACGGCATTCGCCTGCCGTCGATCTGCCGGGTGGACGAGGTCAGCCGCGAGGTGCGCACGGTGAAGACGTTCGGCTATGAGGCTTACAGAGACCGCCTAAGCTAAGCGCATCAGCAAGAAAAAGCCCCCGCGGGGGCTTTTTTCGTATCTGCACCGCCATTTGCACGGCGTGCCGGCCTCCCCTTTCCCCAGCCGGCGTTATGACCCATGGTGTAGGGCACGACGTCACCAGACAGGGAGAGCCCGACATGACGACCGTATTCAAGTTCGGCGGCGCCTCGATCAAGGATGCCGATGCCATACGCCACCTGACCCCGCTGCTCGAGGAGCACACGGATCGACCCTTGATCGTGGTGGTCTCGGCCATGGGCAAGACCACCAACAAGCTGGAAGCGCTGCTTGCCGCCGCCCGCAGTGAAGGCAAGGAAGACGCCTACCGTGAATGCTTCGAGGCCTTGCAGGCCGACCACCACGAGGCGATGGAGGCGCTGTTCGGCGATTCTCGTGACTCACCGGCCGAGCGCGTCGACGCCCTGTTCGACGAGCTCGACGCACTGCACCGCAAGCACCGAGCCAGCCCCTATGCCAGGCACTACGACCAGACCGTGTGCTACGGCGAGCTGATCTCCACCACCATCGTCGCGGCCTGGCTCAACCACTGCGGTATCGCCACCGACTGGCACGATGCCCGCGAACTGGTGCGCACCGACGCCTGTCATCAGGCCGCCAACCTCGACTGGGCCGCCACCGCCGACGCCATTCGCGAGCGCCTGAGGGGCAGCGAATGCGTAGCGCTGACCCAAGGCTTCATCGGCGGCACCGAGCATGGTGATGCCACCACCCTGGGTCGTGAAGGCTCGGACTTCAGCGCGGCGATCTTCGCCCACTGCCTCGATGCCCGCGAGGTGGTGATCTGGAAGGACGTCACCGGCCTGTTCAACGCCGACCCCAGGCGCTTCGACAACGCCATACAGCTCGAGCGCCTCTCCTACGCCGAGGCCACCGAACTGGCCTGGCATGGAGCCAAGGTAATCCACCCCAAGACCTTGGGGCCGCTGCAGGAGAAGTCGATTCCGCTGACGGTGCGCTCCTTCGAGACGCCCGATGCCACACCCAGCGTGATCGACGCCGAGCGCCGTTTCGATGCCGAGGCGCCCTCCTGCATCCTGCGTGAAGAGCAGGTCTGGATAGAGGTGCTGCCGCGCGATTTCGCCTTCATGGACGAGCCGCGCCAGCACGACATTCTCGGCCGGCTGGTGGAAGCCGGCCTGCATGCCAATCTGGTCGACAGCAGCGCCATGCGCTTCGCCCTCTGTCTCGACAACAAGCCCGAGCGGCTCGAGCAGCTGATCGACTCGCTCGAGGCCGATTACGAAATCAACCGCGAGGATGGGCTGACGCTGCTGACCGTGCGCCATCCACAGCCAGGAATGATGGACACCCTCAGCGAGGGTCGCGAAGCGCTGGCCGAGCGGCGCAACGCCACCACCGCCCAGCGCCTGTTCCGCAGCAGCGACTGCCCCGAGACCTGGCATATCCCCGAATCCCGTTAGACAGATGGAGCGTTAGACGGAAACGACGCTAAACGGAAAGAACCGCGCCTGCCATGGGCAGGCGCGGTTCGTTCGGCTCTGTCGTGCTGGTGGCAAATCAATCGTCGAGGTCGATATCGTCCTCGTCGGTAGCCGCCCCGGTCACGGCACCCGCCCCGGCGCCGATCGCCGCACCGCGTACCACGCTGCCTCCCGTGGCAGCACCTGCGGCACCGCCCACGGCGGCCCCAACGCCGGCACCGCTGGCAGCACGCTCACCGGTAGTGGTACCGCAGCCAGCCAAGGCCAGCATCAGCGCCATCGCACAGGCCACAAGAACACTTCGACATCCCAATCCATAGTGTTTCATGACATACCTCCCATTCCATGGATGTACCTTTTCAGCGTAGTCAAGGTAAGCGATGGGGGGCAAAGGCCGGGCAGGGGCTAGACGGACACCCACCTGCCCTCGGCATGAGAGCGCTCAATCGCATTGATCATGCGGTTGACCCGCCAGGCCTCGCGGAAATCGGGATAGAGAGGCTTGCCAGCTACGATGCCTTCCACCAGATCGCGGATCTCAATGATCTTCTGGTCGTTGTAGCCCAGCCCATGGCCGGCGGCCGGGCTGAACGCGGCATAGTCGGGGTGCTCGGGGCCCATCAGCAGCGTGCGGAAACCGCGGCGTCCCTCAGGCCCAGCGTGCTTGTAGAGCTGCAGCTCGCTCATGCGCTCCTGGTCGAAGATTATCGAGCCGTTGGTGCCGATAATGGTGTAGGCCAGCCCCATCTTGCGTCCGGTAGCCACCCGGGAAGTCTCGATATTACCGATCAGGCCACCATCGAAGCGCAGCAACGCCTGAGCCTGGTCATCGTTTTCGACCTCCCCCATACCACCCCTGCCATCAGGCAAAGGTCGCCTGGGTATCACCGTCTGCAGTTGGCCGAATACTTCGCTGATTCGCTGGCCGGTCAGGTATTCCGCCATGTTGAGAATATGCGATCCCACGTCCCCCAGGGCCCCGGCGCCGGCGGTAACCCGCTGGGCATGCCAGTCCAGCGGTTTGGCGGGATCGCTCATATAGTCTTCGTTATGGCGGCCGCGGAAGTGGATCAGCTCACCAATCTCGCCACTGGCGATAATCTCCCGGGCCAGTTGGGTGGCCGAGTTACGGATATAGTTGAAGCCCACCAGGGTCTTGACCCCGGCCCTTTCCGCGGCCTCCACCATCTCCTGAGCATCGGCGGAGGAAAGCGCCAAGGGCTTCTCGGCATAGACGTGCTTACCCGCCTCAATGGCGGCAAGCGCCATCTCCTTGTGCAGGTAGTTGGGCGAGCAGATGTCTACCACATCGACCTCGGGGTCGCTTACCAACGCCTTCCAGTCGCCGGTGGCTCGGGCGAAGCCCAACTCACGAGCCTTGCGCGCGGCCAGCTCGCCATCGACCTCGGCCAACAGTTCGCAGACCGGGTGGGCGGGCAACGGGAAGACGGTGGGAGCGGCCCTAAGGGCGATCGCATGGGCCTTGCCCATGTAGCCGGTACCAATAAGACCGAACTTCAGCGTCTGCATCCTGACCGCTCTCCTGACAAGTCCGCGGAACGAAACGGGGCCATGAACCACGTCGCGGGTAGCATGGGAAGATCAATCGATGATCCGGAACCCGGCCTGCTCGGCCAGGGCGCGCAGATTGCGATACCCCATGTGGGCATAGGTGAGAGGATGCGCAATCTCGGGGTCCTGTTCAGCCTCCACCACCAGCCAGCCTCGGTAGCCGGTCTCGCGCAGGTGGGTCAGGGTGGGCAGGAAGTCGACGTCGCCATCGCCCGGCACGGTGAAGAGACCATCGAGGACGGCGTCGAGGAAGCTCTTGTCGCGATTGCGCAGCTCCTCGAGGACTGGATAGCGCACGTCCTTGCAGTGCACGTGTCTGATCCGCGATGCGTAGCGCCGGGCGATAGCGAGAGGGTCACCGTCGGCGCCGCGCAGGTGGCCCAGGTCGAGCAGCAGGCCCACGCCGTCGCGGGTATTGTCGAGCATGCGCTCGACGTCCTGCTGGCTCTCCACCACGGTGCCCAGGTGATGGTGGTACGCCAGGTGGATGCCCTGTTCGCCGAGGTAGTCGCCCACCACGTTCAACCCTTCGGTGAGACGCCGCCAGTCGGCATCGTCCAGATGCGGCCGCTGCGAGAGGGGAACGCCCCGGTCGCCGTGGATGCAGCGACTCACTTCGCAGAACACCATCACCTTGGCGCCGCACTGCTTGAGCAGGTCGAGATGATCCTGGACGGCCGCGATCTCCTCCTCAGGGCTGCGCTCGAGCAACCGGGCAGAGTACCAGCCGGAGACCAGCGCCAGATCGAATCGATCCAGCACCTCGGAGAGCGCCTCGGGCGTGCGGGGAAACTTGTTGCCGAGTTCGAAACCGGAGAAGCCGGCCTCGCGCCCCTCCTCGAGGCATACCTCCAGCGGCGTGTCGGCGCCGAGGCTCGGCAGGTCGTCGTTAGTCCAGGTGAGGGGATTGATCCCCAAGCGTACACGGCTCATCGGCATGCTCCTTGGCGAAGCGGCCGGGGCCGCTCGCCATGTCCTTTATCGAATGGATTCAGCGCTGCTGACGCTGCTTGGCCTTGCTGTACCCCGCATACGCCTGGCGGACTTGCTCGCGCTCGGAGACCTCGGGTACCGCCACGTCCCACCAGGCGCCGCCCTCATCGGTGCTGGGCAGCGGATCGGTGTCGAGAGCGATGACGTAGGTGCCGCTGGCCTGGCGAGCACGCACCAGCGCCTGCTCCAGCCCGGCAATGCCGCGCACGCTCTCGGCCTGGCAACCCAGCGCGCGGGCATGGGCGGCGAAGTCGGTCCTGGGCGCCCCCTCCGGCACCGAGCGACAGTCCGCCAGCAGGTTGTTGAAACCGGCGCCGCCAGTCACCTGCTGCAGGCGGTTGATGCAGCCGAAGCCGCGATTGTCGAGCACCACCACGATCAGCTTGTGACCCAGCATCACCGAGGTGGCGAGTTCCGAGTTGTGCATCAGGTAGCTGCCGTCACCCACCATGACGAACACCTCACGCTCGGGCCGGGCCATCTTGACCCCCAGGCCACCGGCGATCTCATACCCCATGCAGGAGTAGCCGTACTCCACGTGATAGCTGCCGGGGCCAGCGCACTGCCACAGCTTGTGCAGCTCACCGGGCAGCCCGCCGGCGGCGCACACCACCGTGCCATCCTCGCCGGCCTGGCGATTGACGGCACCGATCACCTGGGCATCGGTAGGCAGGTCGCGGCCATCGTCGGCGGTGACCCGCGCCACTACTTCTGCCCATGCCCGCTTGAGGCTGTCTGCCCGCTCGCGCCAAGCGTCGCTGGCGCGCCACTCGGCAAGCCTTGCATCGAGTGTCCCCAGGCCATCGCGGGCATCGCCGGTCAACGGCAAAGCGCGGTGCTTAAGACTATCGAAGCGACCCACGTTCAGGGCCACCAGGGTCAGGTCGTCGCGCTCGAACAGCGCGCGCGATCCCGTCGTGAAGTCCTGGAGCCGCGTGCCCACGGCCAGGATGACATCGGCCTGCTCGGCCAGGCGATTGGCAGCCTCGCTGCCGGTGACGCCGATGGCGCCCATCGCGCAAGGGTGAACTTCGGGCAGGGCCCCCTTGCCGGCCTGGGTCTCGGCCACCGGTACGCCATGAGCCTGGGCGAAATCGGCGAGCCGCGCACAGGCGTCGGCATAGTGCACCCCGCCACCGGCGATGATCAGCGGGCGCTCGGCGCCGGCCAGAGCAGCGATGGCCGCCTTGAGCTCCCAGGGGTCCGACTGGGGACGACGGATGCGATGAACCCTCGGGGCGAAGAAGGCCTCGGGATAGTCGTAGGCGAAGGTCTGCACGTCCTGGGGCAGTGCCAGGGTCGCCGGGCCGCAGTGCTCGGGGTCGAGCAGCGTGGCGATCGCCTGGGGCAGGCTGGTCAGCAGTTGCTCGGGGCGGGTGATGCGGTCGAAGTAGCGCGATACCGGGCGAAAGCAGTCGTTGACCGTTATGGTCGGGTCGCCGAAGTGCTCGACCTGTTGCAGCACCGGGTCGGGCTCGCGAGTGGCGAAGGTATCGCCGGGCAGCAACAGCACCGGCAGTCGGTTGGCGTGGGCCAGCGCGGCGGCAGTGACCATGTTGGTCGCCCCCGGTCCGATGGAGCTGGTCGCGGCCATCATGCGTCGCCGCCCGTGCGCCTTGGCGAAGGCGATGGCGGCATGGGCCATGGTCTGCTCGTTGTGGGCGCGCAGTGTCGGCAGCGCATCCCGGACGTGATAGAGCGCTTCGCCGAGACCGGCCACGTTGCCATGGCCGAAGATGGCGAAGACACCCGCGAACAGAGGCGTCTCCTGGCCCTCGCTCTCGATGCGCTGGACCGCCAGGTAGCGGACCAGGGCCTGGGCCATGGTCAGACGTACGGTGCTCATGTCAGTGCTTCCTCCCGCTGGGGAGTGGCATGGCGCAGGCGCTGCCACTCCTGGATCAGTTCGGCATAGTTGGCTGCCACCCGCTCGATCAGTTGAGCGTCGTCGATGTCTCCCGCCAGCCATTCGCGGCTGGCGGCGGCAAACAGCGTCCGGCCCACGGTAAAGCCCTTGCACTGAGGCTGGCGAGCCGCGGCCACGAAGCCACGCTTCATTTCATCCATGGGCGCATCCAGCCCCAGCAGCACCACGCCCCGGCAGTGCGGGTCCTGTGCATCGATGACCCGGCCGACCGCCTGCCAGGCAGCGTCCGAGAGCGTCGGCAGCTTCCACCAGTCGGGACGTATGCCCAGGTGATAGAAGCGCTGCAGGCTACGCGGCAGTGTCCTGTCGTCCACCGGCATGTCGGCCGGCGGAATCACTTCCAGCAGCAGTTCCAGGCCGCTCTCGCAGGCGGCCCGGTAGAGCTGGCGCAGGCGCGCTTCCTGGTCCAGGCGCAGCGCCAGCGGGTCGTCCGGATGATAGAACACCAGGCACTTGATGATGTGCTCGCGCGGCCAGTGGCGCAGCCGGCTGCCCAGGTCGTCGCCATGCTGGAAGCGCAGCGGGCGCGAGCCGGGCAACTCCACCGGGCGTCCCAGCCACCAGCCTCGGCCGGTGGCATCGTTGAGTGCATCCTGACCGTAGACGTCGTCGACCAGAATGGCCGGCTGAGATATCCCGGCCTGTCGAGCCCCGCTCTCGGCGGCACGTACCAGCAGCCGCTTGAGCGCCGGAATGCGCCGCAAATCGGCCCGCACGTCGCGGGCCATCTCGGTGAGCTGGCGCCGATGATCGAAGGCCAGGCCGCACACTTCCGGCCACTCGTTGGGCGAGCGGGTGGTGACGCGATGCAGGTGGTTGAGGCGCTCGTCCTTGTCGGGGCGCGCCACCGCGTCGCGGCGGGCCAGATAGTCGAACAGCTCCTTTTCGGTGGGCATGGCCGGCGCGCAGCCATGGCGCGACACCACCAGAGCGCCGCAGGCATTGGCGTAGGTGGCACTGGTCGCCCAGTCCTCGCCGTTCAACCAACCCCGCAACAGGCCGCTCATGAAGGCGTCGCCGGCCCCCAGCACGTTGAGCACCTCCACCGGGACACCCTCGACCACGATGCCCTGCTCGATGCGATCGGGGATCCTGCCCTCGAAGATCACGCAACCCTGGGCACCCAGCTTGCACACCAGGGTGGCGTCGCTGACCTCGCGCACCGCATGCAGCGCTGCCAGGGTATCGGTGCTGCCCCCGGCGATGTGGAACTCCTCCTCGGTGCCCACGATGAGGTCGAAATCGTGTAGCCAACGCTGCAGATCGGCGGTGACCTTGGCATCAGCGACGAAGCGCGTCTCGCCGTCGCCAGGGCTCGTCAGGCCCCACAGCACCGGTCGATAGTCGATGTCCAGTACCCGCTTGACGCCGTGTTCGCCGGCCGCGTCCAGTGCTTTGCGGCAAGCGCGTCGAGTCGCCTCGGTGGAGAAATGGGTGCCGGTGATGGCCAAGGCCCGGGCGCGGCCGATGAAGGCCGGATCGATCTCTTCACTGTCGATAGCCATGTCGGCGCAATCGCGACGATAGAAAAGCAGGGGAAACGTCTCGCAATCCTTCAGCGCCAGCAGCACCAGGCCGGTATGGCGCTCCGGGTCGGTCTGCAACGCCGTGGTGTCGACTCCGACGCGCTCGAGCTCCTCGCGCACGAAGCTGCCCATCTGCTCATTGCCCACCCGCGAGAGCATGGCCGACCTCAGCCCCAGTCGGGCGGTGCCGTAGGCTACGTTGCCGGAGCTGCCGCCCAGGTACTTGGCGAAACTGGTGACGTCCTCCAGGCGGCTGCCGAGCTGCTGCGCATAGAGGTCGACGGCGACGCGACCGAGGCAGATCAGGTCCAGCGGCCTGTCGTCGTGTTGGAAATCATGCATGTCGTCTCTCCACGTCGCATGTCGTACGCTCGCCTCGGGGCGAGCCCGAGGCGAGGGAATCAAAGAGTGAAGGCACCCGCGAAACGGAGCAGGGCGTATTCGTCCTCGCCCGATACCAACCTCCTGAAATCCTTCAATGATTGCCGGCGACGTGGGCCTGCTGGGCACCGCCCAGGGGGGACGCCGGCCTGCCGTCTCGCTTCGCCTTGCTCTCCTGATCGCTGCGCTGGAACTCGGCGAGCTCCGCATCGAGGCTCTCCATCTCGGCGCCCCCCGCCATCATGTCGAGCACCTCTTCGCGACTTATCGCCTCCTTGCGGAAGGTGCCCAGGCTGGTACCTCGCTTGAGCAGGGTGAAGGCATCCGCCACGGGGTAGGCATGGTGCACGTTGTGGGTAATGAAGATGACCGCCAGGCCATCGGCCCGGGCCTTGGCGATGTAGCGCAGCACGACCGACGCCTGCTTGACCCCAGCGCCGAGGTCGGCTCGTCGAGAATCAAGACCTTGGCGCCGAAGTAGACCGCCCGAGCGATGGCCACGCATTGCCGCTCGCCGCCCGAGAGCGTGCCTACCGGCTGGCCGGGGTCGCGCACGTCGATGCCGATCTTGGCCATCTCCTGCTTGGCGACTCGGTCGGCATGCTTCCAGTCGATGCGCTTGAAGGGCCCCCACCCCACCGTGGGTTCGCGGCCCATGAAGAAGTTGCGCGTGATCGACATCAACGGGATCATCGCCAGGTCCTGATAGACGGTGGCGATGCCGGCATCCAGGGCGTAGGCGGGCGACTTGAAGCGGACCGGCTTGCCCTCGAGGAGCAGTTCCCCTCGGTGGGCCGATAGACGCCCGATAGCGTCTTGATCAGCGTCGACTTGCCTGCGCCATTGTCACCGAGCAGGCACATGACCTCCCCGGCGTGCACTTCCATCGAGATGTCGCTCAAGGCGATGACGCTGCCGAAGTGCTTGCTGACGTTGCGCATTTCGATTGTCGGCGTGTGTTCGCTCATTTCACTTGGCCTCCATCGCCTTCTTGCGCATGAAATTGTTGAACAGCACAGCCACCAGCAGCATCGCGCCGAGGAAGACCTGGAACCAGTCGGTGTTCACCCCCGTGTAGAAGATCCCCATCTGCACCAGGCCGAATATGAGCGCCCCCAGGGCCGCGCCGATCGCCGAGCCGTAGCCGCCGGTGAGCAGGGCACCACCGATCACCACGGCGATGATCGCCTCGAGCTCCTTGAGCAGTCCGCGAATGGTGTCGGCCGAGCCGGTATCCATGACCTGCAGGCAGGCGAAGACGGTGGCCGAGAAGGCGGTGAACACGAACAGCGAGACCTTGACCCGATGCACCGGGACGCCGGAGTTGCGCGCGGCATTGGCATCGCCACCGCTGGCGAAGATCCAGTTGCCGTAGGGGGTGCAGAGCAGGACCCAGGTCGCCACGGCGGTCAGGCCCAGCCACCAGACGATGGAGATCGGAATGCCGGTGACCACCGGGTTGCCGGCGAAATTGGTGGCGATCCAGCCCTGCGCCGCCATCCAGCCGAACAGCCCGGTCGCGACCTCGCCCGAGAACAGGGCAGCCATCCAGTCGCCGGGGACGTGCTGGTGAATACCGCCGATCTGGGTGCGCCCTGTCAGCAGACGGCTGATGCCGATGGCCAGACCGCGCAGGATGAACAGGAAGCCCAGCGTGACGATGAAGGACGGCAACCCGGTCCGGTTGACCAGGTAGCCGTTGGTGGCGCCCACCAGCGCCGCACAGGAGAAGGCCAGTAGAATCGCCGCCCACAGCGGCCAGCCGTATTGCACCACGGGGATGGCGATCAGGATGCCGGCCAGCCCGATCATCGAGCCGATGGAGAGGTCGAACTCACCGCCGATCATCAGTAGTGCGGCCGCGGTGGCGATGATGCCCAACTGAGCCGCTACCTCGAGGAAGTTGAGGACACCGGATGGCGTGAACATGCCGGTCTCCCTGGCGACGACGAGGAAGAACCCCAGGACCAGGATGGTACCGGCCAGCGCGCCAAGCTCGGGGCGGCTCAACGCCTTCTTCCAGAACGGGATCCTCCGCAGGCGCTCATCCTGCGGTGCCAGCGCCGCGTCGGCGGGTCGGGGGGATGCGTTGGACTTCATGATCGACTCCCACGGCCCGGCCGCTGCCGGGCCATTGCGGTTACGTTGCGGTCAGCGAATTCCCTGCTTGCTCAGTTCGATTACCTGGCTGGCATTCTCCTGGGTCACGAAGCCCGGGCCCGTCGGCACGTCCCCGGCCGGCAGCATGCCGTTCTTGACGAACTGATCGAGAAAGATCACCGGTAGATAGCCCTGCAGGTACTGCTGCTGGTCGATGGCAAAGTCCAGCTCGCCCTGCTCCAGCGCCTCGAGCGTGCTGGGAGAGAGATCGAACGTGCCCAGGGTGAACATGTCCGTGGCCCCGTGTTCGCGCATGGCACGGACCAGCGGCTCGGCGGTCAGCGTCCCCAGGGTCAGGATGGCGTCGATATCGTCGTGCTGGTTGAGATAGGCCACGATGGCGTTACGGATCTCGACCGGGTCGTGAGAGGTGGCCAACTGTTCGGCATTGCCGCCGAAGCCTTCGCTGAATCCGTCACAGCGGCGGTCGAGCCCCTGATTGCCCTGCTCGTGGTTGACGCAGAGCCCCTTCTCCGCGCCCATCTCCCGCATGCGCTCGGCGGCCTGCTTGCCCGCCTCATATTCGCTCTGCCCGATATGCAGTCGGGTGCCGTACTGGCTCGCCACGTCCCCACCGGAATTGATGGTAATCACCGGAATGTTGTTGTCGGCAGCTTTCTGGACGACACCGCCCAGGGCGTCCTCGTCGGTAAAGGAGACGATCAGGCCGTCCGGGGCCGACGCGACGGCGGCTTCTATGAGCTGCTGCATCTGGGCCATGTCGAAGGTAGAGGGCGCCCGGTACTCCAGCCTCGCGCCGACCTGCTCGGCGGCATCTTCGGCGCCGTTCTTGACCACGGACCAGAACGGGTCGGAGGGAACGCCGTGGGTCACCATGATGAAGCGGGAGCTGTCCTGAGCCTGGGCCGACCCCGCCATGAGAGCCGCTGCCATTGTCGAGGCGAGCAGCCTGTGAATGAGACGTGCCATGGGTGGTTTCCTCTTGTTGTCGTTTGCCTATCGGTAGCGATGCGGCGTATGAAATATAGGTTCCATTATTGAAATTTAACAAATCATTTATTCTATACTTTGGTATAAATGGAATATTCATTCCAAGATACTAGACTGCGATCAGGCGACTCGACACAGAGCCGTAATGCGACCGGGCGAGGCAGGCCACCACATGAATCAGACACCGCAGGATTTCAACGAGCTGGAGGCACGCGTCACGGAGGAGTACGCCTCCCTGAGTCGACGTCTGCAGCAGACGGCTCGCTTCTTGCTCGACCACCCTCAGGAGGTGGCCTTCGCCACCGTCGCCAGGCTGGCCGAGCAGGCGGGCGTCACGCCCTCCACCCTGATCCGTTTCGCCAATTCGTTCGGCTTCAAAGGCTTCTCGGAGATGCAGCAGCTGTTCCGCTCACGCCTGGTGGACGAGCTGCCCAACTACACCGAGCGCATTCGCGCCGTTCGCAGCGCCACGGGAGAGACACCCGACAGCACTCAACTGCTGTGGGAATTCGCCGAGGCCAACCGTGACGTGCTCGACCAGTTGCCGGCGCGTATCGACCCGCAGAACCTGGAGCGCGCCCTCGATCTGCTCGAGCGGGCCGAGATCGTGCATGTGCTTGGCACTCGCCGCAGCTTCGTGGTGGCAAGCTATGCCGCCTATGCGTTTCACCACATCGAGAAGCGGGCCTTTTTGATCAACGGCCTCGGCGGCATGCAGGGTGAGCAGGTCAAGGCCATCGGCGCGCGCGATGCCCTGCTGGTGGTGAGCTTTTCGCCCTACGCCGAAGAGAGCCGACAGGCGGCCAACGAGGCGCGACAGCGCGGCATTCCTCTGGTAGTGATCACCGACTCGAGCCTGAGCCCGCTGGCGCGGATTGCCGATGTCGCCCTGATTGTCCACGAGGCCGAGGTGAAGAGTTTCCGCGGGCTGGCGGCCTCCCTGTGCCTGACCCAGACCCTGGCAATCGCCTTGGGGGTGCGTCAGGAAAAGGCGCGAGACCACGCCGCGGGCGACAGCGACATCGAACGCGCCTGAACGGCATCGCGGCCATAGCCGAACGAGAGAGAGGAACCCGTCATGAAGCTTGCCCTGATCGGCGCCGGACGCATTGGCAAGGTCCATGCCCAGGCCATCGACCGGCACCCCGATGTGACGCTCGCCGCCGTGGCCGATTACCACCGCGAGGCCGCCGAGGCGTTGGCCTCGACCTACGGCTGCCGTGTGCTGAGCGCAGACGCGGTATTCGAGACCCCGGATATCGATGCCGTGCTGATCGCCTCCAGCACACCTACCCATGCCGACTACCTGGAGCGCGCGGCGCGTGCCGGCAAGGCGATACTCTGCGAAAAGCCCATCGCCCTCGACCTGGCGCGCACCCGCGAAGCGCTCCAGGTGCTGCAGGCGCATCCGGTTACCTGCGCCCTGGGCTTCAACCGTCGGCACGATCCGCAATTCGCCGCCCTGAAGCGGGCGGTGAGAGAGGGTCGGATCGGCAATCTCGAGACGCTGACCATCACCAGCCGCGATCCCGCGCCGCCCCCCGCGGAGTACATCGGCGCTTCGGGCGGGCTGTTCCGCGACATGATGATCCATGACTTCGACATGGCTCGCTGGCTGCTCGACGAACCGATCGCCTACGTCCACGCCGAGGGCAGCTGCCTGATCGACCCCGCCATCGGCGAGGCCGGCGACATCGACACCGCCATGGTCACCCTGACCACCAGCAGTGGCCGCCTCTGCCATATCGTCAACTCGCGCCGCGCCTGCTACGGCTACGACCAGCGCATCGAGGCTTTCGGCAGTGCCGGCATGCTACAGGCCCAGAACGAGAGCGAGACACGGCTGCGCTTTACCGGCGAAGCCGGCCAGGTGGAAGAGAAGCCCAAGTGGTTCTTCCTGGAGCGCTATGCCGAAGCCTACCGCCGAGAAATTGATGACTTCGTGTATGCCTGGCGGGAGCGGCGCGCCCCGCTGGCCGGCGCCCGGGATGGCCTCGAGGCGCTGCGCCTGGCCGAGGCCGCGGAACGCTCACTGCGCGAGGGGCGTCGTATCGCGCTGGATACTATTCGCTGATACCGAGAGGAGGGATCATGGCAATGCTACTGGTACGCCCACAGCCGCCCGATGCACAGGGCACCGTGCTGGAGGTCACGCCCGAGTCCGCCGGCTGGGAGTACGTCGGCTTTCGTGTGCACCGGCTCGCCCCGGGGCAGCGAATCGAGGCCAGCACCGAAGACCGCGAGCACTGCCTGGTACTGCTCTCCGGCCGCGCCACCGTCAGCAGCGGCGAGCACCGCTGGAGAACATCGGCGAACGCATGTCGATCTTCGAGAAGATGCCGCCCCATGCCATTTATCTGCCTGATGGGGTGAGCTACAGCGTCGAGGCCGTCACCGACCTCGAACTGGCGGTTTGCAGCGCGCCCGGCCATGGCAACCATGAGCCACGCCTGATCGCCCCCGAACGGATCAAGCGCAGCACGCGCGGCAGCGGCACCAACACGCGCCACATCCAGGACATCCTCCCGGAAACCGAGCCGGCGGACAGTCTGCTGGTGGTAGAGGTCTACACTCCCGCCGGTAACTGGTCCAGCTACCCGCCGCACAAGCACGACGAGGATAATCTGCCGGACGAGTCATACCTGGAGGAGACCTACTACCATCGTATCGATCCCCCTCAGGGCTTTGCCTTTCAGCGCGTTTATACCGACGACCGAAGCCTGGACGAAACCATGGCGGTGGAGGATGGCTGCTGCGTCATGGTGCCGTGTGGCTACCATCCCGTGGGTGCCCCTCACGGCTACGAGCTCTATTACCTGAACGTGATGGCGGGCCCCAAGCGCGAATGGAGATTCCAGAACGACCCGGCCCATGAATGGATCGCCAAGCAATGAGCCGGTAGCCGTTCCATCAGCGATGCTTGGCCATGGCGTCTCTTCACCCCGCTTCAGCGGGGATTTTTGTCGCCGCATTTTGATTTGGACAACAGAAAACCGGAGCGCCGAGGCGCTCCGGTTTCCCTACTACCGACAGAGGTTTCGCTCACCTCACGCCACTTCACGCTTGGCGTCACTCGCGGCCTGCATGGCAAGCGCGGTGTCGAGCATGCGGTTGGAAAAGCCCCATTCGTTGTCGTACCAGGCCATCACCTTGACCAGGCGGCCGTTCACACGGGTGTGATTGGCGTCGAAGGTCGAGGAGTTGGGATCGTGATTGAAGTCGATCGACACCAGCGGCTGGGCATTGACGGAGAGCACCGGGGAGGCTTCCGCCGCCTTGGCGACGATGGCGTTGATCTCCTCCTTGGTGGTATCGCGCCCAGCGGTGAAGACCAGGTCCACCAGCGAGACGTTGATTACCGGCACGCGTACCGCCAGGCCGTCGAACTTGCCCTTCAGCTCCGGCAGCACCAGCCCCACCGCGGCGGCGGCACCGGTCTTGGTCGGAATCATGGAGTGCGTGGCGCTACGTGCCCGATAGGGGTCGCTGTGATAGACGTCGGACAGATTCTGGTCGTTGGTGTAGGCGTGCACCGTGGTCATCAAGCCATTCTCGATGCCCACCGTGTCGTTGAGCGCCTTGGCCACCGGCGCCAGGCAGTTGGTGGTGCAGGAGGCGTTGGAGACCACCTTGTGCTCGGGCCCCAGCACATGCTCGTTGACACCATAGACCACGGTGGCATCGGCATCCGGGCTAGGCGCGGAGATCAATACACGCTTGGCACCGGCCTCGAGGTGCTTGGCGGCGGCATCGCGTTTGGTGAACAGCCCGGTGCACTCCATGACCAGATCGACGCCCAGCGTCTTCCACGGCAGTGCGGCCGGGTCGCGCTGGGAGAAGATGGCGATGCGGTCGCCATCCACGCTCAGGCTCTCCTCGTCGTGCTCCACCTTGAAGGGAAAGTGGCCATGCACGGTGTCGTGGCGCAGCAAGTGGGCGTTGAGCGCCGGGTCGCCCAGGTCGTTGATGGCGACGACCTGGACCTGCTTGCGGTAGCCATTCTCGTACAGGGCACGCAGCACGTTGCGGCCGATGCGGCCGAATCCGTTGATGGCAATCTTGAGCGTCATGGTTCGTTCCTCCGTAAGTGTTCTGTCGGTATGGAGTCGAGCCGATTGGCGGAGGTCGTGCTCACTGGATGGAATACGCGCAGGCCCACGGCTCATGGCAATACCCACAATGTGGCGCAGGAAAGCGACAGACTCAAGCGTTTTTTAGTAACTTTACAACATAAGCGACTTGATGAATCGATCCAGCTAGATCTACCCCTGTCCCGACGGCGCTTTGCTGCTTCGCAAAATAATCAAGCCTGACGAGAGATGGAGCGAGCATCTTCCACCTAAGAGGTATGTAGTAAACTTACCGCAAAACCGATATTGTTGTAGTCTAACGACATCCCCTTCCTTCAGGAGGCGCTCAGACATGCCGAAGCCACCGCCACACACCCCCATCCGCCGCACCAAGATCGTCGCCACCCTGGGGCCGGCCAGCGATCGCGAGGGCGTGCTGGAGGCGATGATCCGCACCGGCGTCGACGTGGTGCGCCTCAACTTCTCCCACGGCAGCGCCGCCGACCACCGCCGCCGACTGATCGCCGTGCGCCAGATCGCCGACCGCCTGGGACGCAGCGTCGCCGCCCTGGGCGACCTGCAGGGGCCCAAGATCCGCATTGCCCGTTTCCAGGACGGCGCCGTGGTGCTCGAGGAGGGCCAGCCCTTCGTGCTCGACATGGCACTCGCCAGCGACGCCGGCGACGCCACCCGCGTCGGCTGCGACTACAAGCAGCTGATCGACGATGTCGCCCCCGGCGATCGCCTGCTGCTCGACGACGGCCGCCTGGTGCTCGTGGTGGAGCGCGTCGCGGGCGAACAGGTCCACACCACCGTGGTCACCGGCGGCAAGCTCTCCAACAACAAGGGCATCAACAAGCAGGGCGGCGGACTCTCGGCCCCGGCGCTCACCGACAAGGACAAGGCCGACCTCGCAACCGCCATCGAGATCGGCGTGGATTATCTGGCCGTCTCCTTCCCGCGCTCGGCCGAGGACATGCACGAGGCGCGCCGCCTGCTGGGCGAGGCGGGCAAGGAGATCGGCCTGGTCGCCAAGCTCGAGCGCGCCGAGGCGGTGGCCGACGACGCCACCCTGAACGGCATCATCGAGGCCTCCGAGGCGGTGATGGTGGCGCGCGGCGATCTCGGTGTGGAAATCGGCGACGAGAAGCTGATCGGCATGCAAAAGCGCATCATCAAGCGCGCCCGCACGCTCAACCGCGCGGTGATCACCGCGACCCAGATGATGGAGTCGATGATTACCTCGCCGCTGCCCACCCGCGCCGAGGTGTTCGACGTCGCCAACGCCGTGCTCGACGGCACCGACGCGGTGATGCTCTCGGCCGAGACCGCCGCCGGCGACTACCCGGTGGAGACGCTGGAAGCGATGCGCCGGGTGTGCCTCGGCGCCGAGCGCGAGCGCATCGCCCAGGAGTCGGGCCACCGCATCCACGAGGGCTTCTCGCGCATCGACGAGACCATTGCGCTGTCGGCCATGTATGCCGCCAACCACCTCACCGGGGTGGCCGCCATCGCCTGCATGACCTCCACCGGCTACACCCCGCTGATCGCCTCGCGCATCCGCTCGGGGCTGCCCATCGTCGGGCTGGCCCACAGCCCCATCGCCCAGCGGCGCATGGCGCTCTACCGCGGGGTGGTCTCGCTGCCGTTCGACACCACGGCGATGGCCGCCAGCGAGCTCAACGACCGGGCGCTGGCGCTGTTGGTGGAACAGGGGATTGCCGAACCGGGGGATCATGTCATCCTGACCCGGGGCGACCACATGAACGCCCACGGTGGAACCAATACCCTGAAGATACTCGAGGTAGGCCAGCCATGACCGATAGCCGTCCCCGGCGCAGCGTGCGCCGCACCCTGCCGGCACGCAAGCGCATCGCCCTGATCGCCCACGACGGCAAGAAGGCAGAGTTGATGGAGTGGGCCGAGCGCTGGCGCGACACCCTGGCCACGCACCAGCTGGTAGGCACCGGCACCACTGCCGGGCGCCTCTCGGCCAGCCTCGGGCTCGAGGTAGAGGGACTGATGAGCGGTCCGCTGGGAGGCGACCAGCAGATCGGTGCGCGCATCACCGAGCAGCGTCTCGACCTGCTGATCTTCTTCTGGGACCCGTTCGCCCCTCAGCCCCACGATCCCGACGTCAAGGCATTGCTGCGCCTGGCCGCGCTGTGGAACGTGCCGGTGGCGTGCAATGCCGCCAGTGCCGACTTCCTGATCAGCTCGCCCTGGCTCGACAAGCCCTATGAAATGGCCATACCCGACGCCGACGCCTGGGTTGCCTCACGCAATCCGGAGTGAAGCGCAGGCCCGGCAGCGTAACCAGAACAACGCGTGACAGGCGGGCCCAAGCCCGCAAACCGTGCGAGGACACCATGTTCCAACTTACCCGCAGCGTCACCTGGCAGGCCCTCCAGCGGCTGCACCAAGCCACCGCCAACGACCGTATCAGCGACTACTTCGCCGCCGACCCACAGCGCTTCGACAAAATGAGTCTGCGCGTCGGCGGGCTGTTCCTCGACTACTCCAAGCACCACGTCTCCGAGGCTGTGCTGGCCAAGCTGCTCGAGCTGGCGGATCATTCGGCACTGGTCCAGCGCCGCGCCCAGATGTTCTCTGGCGACATCATCAACGTCACCGAGGACCGCCCGGTACTGCATACCGCCCTGCGCAACCTCGGCGAGGGGCCGCTGATGGTCGACGGCAAGGACGTGATGCCCGAGATCCAGCGCACCCGCGAGCAGATCAAGCAGTTCTCGGAGGCGGTGCGCAGCGGCGAATGGCGCGGCTACAGCGGCGAGCGCATTCGCGATGTGGTCAACATCGGCATCGGCGGCTCGGACCTCGGCCCCAACATGGCCTGCCGTGCGCTGCTCAAGTATCGCCAGGCCGACTTCAACTTCCACTTCGTCTCCAACGTCGACGGAGCCCATATCCAGAAGGTGCTGTCGCGCCTCGACCCGGCCACCACCCTGTTCATCGTCTCGACCAAGACGTTCTCCACCCAGGAGACGCTGCTCAACGCCAAGACCGCGCGACGCTGGTTCCTTGATAATGCCGGTGAGGGCGCCGATGTGGGCGCTCACTTCGTTGCCGCCTCGACCAACCGCAAGGCGGCCATGGAGTTCGGCATCCGCGAGGAGAACGTGTTCGAGTTCTGGGCCTGGGTCGGCGGGCGCTATTCGATGTGGTCCTCCATCGGCCTGCCCATCGCGCTCTCGATCGGCTTCGACGGCTTCATGGAGATGCTCGAGGGCGCCTATGCCATGGACCAGCACTTCATCGAAGCGCCCAACGCACGCAACATGCCGGTGCTGATGGCGCTGATCGGCATCTGGTACATCAACTTCCACGGCGCCGAGACCCACGCCATCGTGCCCTACGATCAGGCGCTGCATCAGTTACCGGCCTTCCTGCAGCAGCTCGACATGGAGTCCAACGGCAAATCGGTGGATATCTTCGGCCACCCGGTGAACTACAAGACCGGGCCCATCGTCTGGGGTCAGACCGGCTCCAACGGCCAGCACGCTTTCTTCCAGTTGCTGCATCAGGGCACCCGCTACGTGCCAATCGACTTCATTGCCTCGCTCAAGCCCGAGCCCGGCGTCGAGGAGCACCACTTCGCCCTGCTCACCAACATGCTGGCCCAGGCCAACGCCTTCATGATGGGCAGCCAGGAGGGCAGCCAGCTCGACCCCTACAGCTGCCCCGGCAACCGCCCCTCTAGCGTGCTGCTACTCGACGAGCTGACACCGCGCAACCTCGGTGCGCTGATCGCGCTCTACGAGCACAAGGTGTTCGTGCAGGGAGTGATCTGGAACATCAACTCCTTCGATCAGTGGGGAGTCCAGTTGGGCAAGCGCATCGCCGGCGAGATCAGCGAGCGCATCGACGAGCGCAGCCAGGAGTTCGATGCCTCCACCCAGGGCCTGCTGGCGCTGGTACGCGAGCACTTCCGCCCCACCCCGAGGCAGAAGAGCCCACCAAGGCCGGCAAAGCGGAAAACAAAGCGGAAAGGAAGACGGCCAAGGCCCGGCGCTGACAGCCAGAGAAAAAGGGAGGTAGCGCAGCCGGGAGCAGGCGTGGGCCCGTTAGCCGTGGCGGGCCCGCACGAAGCGATCACCCCACCAGGCCGCTGCCAGCCACAGCGGCACGCTGAGCACGACGTAGAGCAGTGCCAGGCCAGGGCGGCCGAGCTCGAGCAGGTGCAGCGTTTCCAGACCGAACAGCGAGAAGGTGGTGAAACCGCCACAGAAGCCGGCCACCAGGAACGGCTGCCAGCGCGCTATCCGCCCCCAGTTACGATGGGCGGCATGGGCAGCAAAGGCCGCGATCAGCCACGAACCGAGCAGGTTCACGGCTAGCGTGCCCCAGGGAAAGGCGGGGCCCAGGGCCGCCAGCGAACCCAGCGACACCAGCCAGCGCAGCACGCTGCCCAGCGCACTGCCGACGCCAACCGCCACATAGCGCTGCCAACCGATCATGCCAGCCCCCTTGCCAGCCACCAGCCCAGCGCCGCCAAGGCCAGTCCGGCGAACAGCGTCGCCGTCACGTTAGCCAGCGCCGCTCGCCAACGCCCGCTCTGCCACAGGGTCAGGCTCTGCAGGCTCAACGAGGAGACGGTGGTATAACCCCCCAACAGCCCCACCACCAGCAGCGACCAGCCGACCGGCACCCCGGCCTCGTGCGCCATGCCGTACCAGCCGGCCACCGCGCCGGCCAGCAGCGCACCGCTGAGATTGACCACAAGCGTGCCCCAGGGAAACCCCGTGCCCGCCCACCGGGCCAGCAGGTCGGACACCGCCAACCTCGCCATACCGCCCAGTGCGCCCCCCATTGCCACGATCAGCAGCATCCCCATGTTCACGCGTATCCCCCAGCCCTAGCCGCTCGCCTGCCGATGCTAGCCGAGTCGGCAAGTGCAAACAAAAAAAGAAGCCATCCGGGGGCGGATGGCCAAGGGGATGTAGAGCTTCGTTCAGGGAATCGCGCCCTGGGGAAGGGCGCAGATAAAATATGACACAAATTAATCTTTATGTACAATATCTGCACAACTAAATCGCCTCGATTCGTCCCCCAGGGCTTAACGCCTTATCATTAGCGAACGAAAGACACACCGTTCCCGCCGACACGCTCGAGATGGAGGTCACGCGTGATACCACACCGGTTTCTTCCTTGGCTGTTCGGCTGGCTGTTATTTGTCATGCTGGCCTCACCAGCCCTGGCCCAGCCTGCTGACAGCGCCGCCGTTCCTGCCCCGGAAGCCCTTGCCGACCTGCTCGAGAACGAGCAGACCCGCCAACAGTTGATCGACCATCTGCGGCGCCAGGCCGCCGCCGATCCGGCGTTGGCCGAGACCGACCCGGCGCCGGGCGAGATAACGCTGCCCCGCCAGCTGGCCGAACTGACCAGCCGCGTCGTCAGCGATATCGGTGGCGAAATACGCCACCTGTTCGAGGTGGTAGTGGCTCTCTTTTCGGCCGATACCGATGCCACCGCCTTCGATTGGGGCTATTTCGCCACGGCGGCGATCAACCTGGGACTGGTCATTCTCGCTACCTTTGCCCTGTTCCTGGTGTTCCGACGCTTGTCACGCCCCCTCTTCTCTCGCCTGAGCCAGTGGTCGCGGCAGGAGGGCAGCGGCCTCAATCCAACCATTCGCCTAGTGCTATGCGTGGTCTTCGCAGCGCTGGCCGACGCACTGGTAGTGGCGCTGGCCTACGTGGGCGGCAACCTGATCGCCACCTTCGCCATCGGCGAGACCGGCGAGCTTTCGACCCGTGCCTCGCTGTTCCTCAACGCCTTCCTGATCATCGAACTGATCAAGGCAGCCATGCGCATGCTGTTCTCTTCGCGCTATGAAGGCCTCCGGCTGCTGCCCATCTCGGCCGCAGAGGCTTCCTACTGGAATCGCTGGCTGGCACGCCTGGTCGGCCTGGTGGGCTATGGCCTGCTGGTCGTGGCGCCCTTGATCAGCGCCTACCTGTCCCCGGCAATGGGCCAGGCGGTCGGCGCCCTGATCATGTTCGCCGCCTTCTTCTACGCTGTGGCGGTGGTGTTCAAGAACCGCACCCGTATACGCGACGAACTGAACCAGATGGCGGCTCGCGCCGATTTCACCGCCACTCGGATCTCGCTGCAGCTGTTCGCCCGCACCTGGCACCTGTTCGCCCTGGCCTACTTCCTGATGGTGCTGGTCCTGACCCTGACGCGCCCGGCAGACGCCCTGCCCTTCGTGCTCTTCGCCACGCTCAAGACCGTGGTCGTGGTGGTGGTCGGCATGCTGCTCTCCAGCCTGCTGACCCAGACCATCGGCCGGCGCATTCGCCTCTCCGACGATCTACGGCGCAAGCTGCCGCAGCTCGAACCACGGCTCAACAGCTACGTGCCCAATGCACTGCGAGTGGTGCGTACCGTGATCCTGGTCGCCGTGGTACTGCTGGTGCTCAATGCCTGGGGCGCTTTCAACCTGGGCGCCTGGTATGCCTCCGAGGCGGGGCGCAGCCTGATCGGCACCCTGGTCAGCGTGGCCATGATCCTGCTGCTGGCCATCGGCGTGTGGCTGGCCTTGGCCAGCCTGATCGAGCACAAGCTCAACCCGGAAACCGGCACCGGAGAGCCCGACGCCCGCGCCAAGACGCTGCTGACGCTGTTTCGCAACGCCCTGGCCATTGCCCTGATCACCATGACCGCGATGATCGTGCTGTCCGAGATCGGCATCAACATCGGCCCGCTGATCGCCGGTGCCGGTGTACTCGGCCTGGCCATTGGCTTCGGTGCCCAGAAGCTGGTGCAGGACATCATTACCGGCATCTTCATCCAGGTGGAGAATGCCATGAACACCGGCGATGTGGTCTCGGTGGGCGGCATCACCGGCACCGCCGAGCGGCTCAGCATTCGCTCAGTGGGCATTCGCGACCTCAACGGCACCTATCACATCGTGCCCTTTTCCAGTGTCGATACGGTTTCCAATTTCATGCGCGAGTTCGGTTACCACGTTGGTGAGTACGGTATCGCCTACCGCGAGAGCATCGACGAGGCGATCGTCGCCCTGCGCGAAGCCTTCGACGAGCTGGCCGCCGACGAAACCCACAAGATGAACATCCTCGCTCCGCTGGAAGTGGCCGGCGTGACCGGTCTGGGCGACAGCTCGGTGAACATTCGCGTGCGCATCAAGACCACGCCCGGCACCCAGTGGGGTATCGGTCGCGCCTACAACCGCCTGGTCAAGCTGCACTTCGACACCAAGGGCATCGAGATCCCCTTCCCGCATACCACGCTCTACTTCGGCGTGGGCAAGGAAGGCGAGGCGCCTCCGGCCAACGTGCGCCTGATGCGGCAGAACTTCGATATCGATGGCCGCCCCGGCGGCCAGCCACGCTCCGGGGAGAGCAGCCGCGAAGGCGAAGACGATCCACGCTCGAAGCCGAACCCCGAGTTCAAGGGCGACTACGAAGAGAAGGATTGATCCCCACGCGCCCATAAACGCTCTCGCACCCTGACACGCCTCCCACCCCACGGTGGGAGGCGTTGTCGTCTCGGCCCTAATTCGAGCGGAGCGGCGGCAGGAAGAATCGTAGGGTGTGCCTATACTGTTCCTGGACTCTGGCGAAGCGCTACCCACGCTCCGTCAGCGAGGCCAACCATGCTTCGAAGGCGTTCAAGGGATGGGACTACCATGACAAGCAAACCTCAAGGCACCGCCTACGGCGCCTGGTTGCTGCTCGCGACCTCGCTCATTTCACTGATCCTCGCGGCAGCCGCCACGTTCAACGAAGGTAATGGCATTGCCTATACTCCAGGCACCTACCTGGTACTGGCCTCCACCACACTGATGCTCCTCGGCTCGCTGCTGCTGGCCCTGGCACGCGGCATGCCGCGCTGGCTGGGCGGGCTGCTCACTTTCCTGTTGTTGCTCGACCTGCTGGGCACGGCCATGGCGGCCTACCTGCTGCAGGCCGAGTGGCTGCTCGCCTGCATGGGGGTCGGGCTGGTGGCCTGGCTCATCCATGTGATTGCCGATCCCGCCACGGGCAAGCGCGACCGCCACATGACGCAACGTCAGGAGGCCGCTTCATGACACGCCAGGACGTCATCGCCATTTTCGCCTCGCTGCTGCTGTCGGGCTGCATCGGCTACGCACAGGCGCAGGAGGACACCTCCACCGACGAGGAAGGTGGCCAGCCGCAGGGTATCACCGAGACTCAAGACGACGAGTCCGAACAGGATGCCAGCGCCGACGAAGCGCAAGCGGACGACACCGAAGATTCCTCAGTGGCGCCGACCGGCCCCGGCGGGAGCGTCGATACTGGGCCTGCCGGTGAGGCACCCAGCGGCGACGGCGAAACCTCGCTGCCGCGACCGGGAGCGGATGCCTGGATGGAATCGCCGGATACCTGGGCGACGTTCAACGGCGACCTGCGCGCCCAGAAGTACTCCCCAGCCGACCAGATCACGCCCGAGAACGTGGGCGAACTCGAACAAGCCTGGGAGTACCATACCGGCGATGTCTCCGATGGCAGCGACGATGTGCCAATGTCGGTCTGGTCGGCCACGCCGCTGTTCGTCAACGACACGCTCTACCTGGGCACGCCCTTCTATCGCATCATCGCCCTGGACCCGGGCAGCGGCGAGGAGAAGTGGACCTTCGACCCCGAGGCGCGTCTCGAGGCCCTGACCCAGCCCAACATGAAGAATCGCGGCGTCGCCTACTGGCAGGCCGACGAGCCGCGGGAGGGCGAGGCCTGCCAGAAGATGGTCTATATCGGCACCATGGATGCCAAGCTCTACGGAGTCGATGCCGATACCGGAGAGCGCTGTGCCGACTTCGGCAACGACGGCATGGTCGACGTCGACCAGTGGAACACCGTCAACGACAAGTGGCCGCTATCGCTGTTGCAGCCGCCCACGGTCTATAACGATACGCTGTTTCTCGGCTGGGCCGGCAAGGACTGGACCGACGCCGTCGCGCCGCCCGGCACCGTCTTCGCCCTCGATGCGCGCACCGGCGAGCGGCGCTGGACGTTTCATGCCCTACCCGAGGAGGTCGTCGACCGGACCGGTACGGCCAACGTCTGGGCGTCGATGTCGCTCGACCCCGAGACCGGGCTCCTCTACATTCCGATCAGCTCGCCGAGCCCCAACTACTACGGCGGCGATCGCACCGAGGAGTTGCCTTTGGCGACCTCGGTCACGGCGCTGAACGCCGAAACCGGCGAGGTGGTGTGGAGCCGGCAACTCGTGCATCACGACATCTGGGATTATGACACCGTGGCGCCTCCCACCCTGGTCGACATCGAGAAGGACGGTGAGCGAGTGCCCGCCCTGGTCCAGCCCTCCAAGCAGGGCTTCCTGTTCGTGCTCAATCGCGAGACCGGCGAGCCGATCTATCCCATCGAGGAACGCGAAGTTCCCGCCTCGGATGTCGAGGGTGAAGAAGCCGCGCCGACCCAGCCGTTCGTCGACGTCCCCGAGCCGGTCATTCCCGACGAGTGGCCGGGGATCTCAAGGCTTGCCGACATGGTGGGTCTGGGCGAGTGCAGCCGCAAGGCCGAAGGGCTGCGCTACGAGGGCCGCTTCACGCCGCCCAGCCTCGAGGGAACCCTCGCCTACCCGCCGACGACCGGCGGCTCACAATGGGGCGGCGGCGCCGTCGACCCCGAGAGCGGCGTGTTCGTGATCAATTCCAACAGCGTGGTACAGATCTACCGCCTCATCCCGCGCGACGAGTTCGAGCAGTTGGAGCAGTCGGGCGAGACGGGGGGCTACTACGCTCAGGGCGATACGGCCTACGGCTTCCATCTCGAGACGTTTCTCAATTGGGCCGGCATGCCGTGCTGGAAGCCCCCCTACGGCACCATCGCTGCCTACGACCTCAACACCGGTGAGCGGCTGTGGAACGAGCCGTTCGGCCAGGTGCAGAAACACGGCTTCTACATGCCCGAGTCGTGGGGGTCGGTGACCATCGGCGCACCGGTGATCACCCGCTCGGGGCTGATCTTCATCGGTGCTTCGATGGATTCACGCGTGCGCGCTCTCGACCTGAAGAGCGGCGAGGTGCTGTGGAAACATCTGGTGGATGCCCCGGCCGTCTCGATGCCGGCGGTCTATACCTACCAGGGCAGGCAGTACGTCACCTTCGCGGTGGGTGGCAACTCGATCCTGCTGCCCAAGGTCAGCGACCAGGTGGTCGCCTTCGCCCTGCCCGACTGAAGACACGGACGCACGCCAGCGCCACCCGACACAAGGGCGCCTCACGGCGCCCTTGTGCTCTTCTGCATCACGTCAGCAGCGTTAGCCGGCCTTCTTCTTCGTCTCGTCCTTCTCAGGCTGGGCAGCCGGCTCGGCCGGCTGCGGCAGAGAGGGCAACGACTTGTCGAGCAGCTCGACGCTCTGGCGATAGTAGAGCTGGCTCTTGTTGTGCTCGCCAAGGTTGGCGTAGAGCCGTGCCAATTCGGCGCACACCACACCGCTGGGACGCTGCCGCTGGCTCGCCTCGAAGTACTCCTGGGCCTTGCCCCAGTAGGCATTGCGTAGCGCCAGGCGACCCAGGGTGAGCAGCAGGTCAGGATCGTTGGGCCGTTCCTGCAGCCACTTCTCGGCATGCACCAGCTGGCGCGCCGGATCGACGTTGAGCAAGCCGTAGCGCAGCACCAGGCGGCTGTCCCAGTGCTCCTTGAGCGAGTGGCGCAACAGGCGCTCGGCGATGCCCTCCTCATTGCCGCGCACCAGCGCCTCGGCATAGAGCACCACCAGCTCGACGTTGCCGCGCAGCGCATCCGGCATGTCAGCCCACAGGTTACGGATACGCTCCACGTTGCCCGGGTCGCGCGCCTCGTGGACCAGCAGCTCCTTGTAGGCGCGCAGCTCCAACTGGTTGCGCTCCTGCGGCGAGATCAGCTGGCGCGACGCCAGGCGCGGCATCAGCCGGCGCAGGCCGTCCCAGTCGTTGACGCTGAGGTAGGCCTGCTTGAGTTGCTTGAGCACCTGGGGATGGTTGGGCATCTGACGATCGAGACGGGTCAGTATCGCCAGCGCCTCCTCGTACTGCTGACGATCCAGCATCAGTTGGACCTGCATCAGGCCCACCGCGCTATCTGCCCCTCGGTGGAGAGATGGGCGCGCTTGAGCAGCGTATCGGCCTGCTCGTAGCGTCCCTGATAGTGGGCCGCCAACGCAGCGGAGAGGTAGTTGACCAGCGGCGTGCTGGAATCGTCGGCGGCCTTGACCAGCGATTTCTCGGCACGCTTCCAGCGCCCCTCGGCCAAGGCCACCAGGCCGCGCACGGTGCGCTTCATGGCGTTGCGGTGGCGGGTGCGCCGGTTCCACACCTTGAGCCGGCTGACGGGATGGCTCAGGCGCATCAACAGGCGCAGGGCGAAGTGCAGGACGAGGAACACCGCCAGCAGCAGCACCAGGCCGAACCAGAAGGAGGTCTGGTAGGAGGTGTCACCCACCCGCACCAGCCAATAGCCGGGCACCGACACCATCAACTGGCCGAACAGCGCCCCCAGCGCCAGGCCGAGGAGAACGATCAGCAGCAGCTTTCTCATGCCTCATCTCCCCGGCCGCTGCGCGAACCGAAACGACGCTCGATGAATTCGGCCAGCGCCTGCTGGGAACCGCTGATGTCCGGCAGCTCGGGCTGGATGTTCTCACCCTTGAGCGCCTGGAGCCGCTCGACGACGGCCTGGACCTCGCCACGCTCGGTATCGTAATAGCCTTCGATCAGAGCCAGCGCCTTGTCGATGCTGGCCTCATACAGCTCCTGCTCTTCCTTCAGCAGTGCCAGCTGGGCCTGCTCCAGCACTAGACGTGCGCTCTGGCGCAGGTAGGACTCCTGTTCCGGGGTAACCAGCCCCTCCAGCGCCTCGTCGTGGTGGCGAATGACGATCAGCTCCTTGAGTTCCTCGCCGAAGCGCGAGAGCTGCTCCTGCCAGCCACCGCTAGGCGCCTCGTTGATGCCGGCACGCGCCGGGATCTCTTCGAGCTCACGCGAGAGCGGCAGCTGCGCCAGGCGCTGCTGCTGGGCGTCGAGCGCCAGATAGATGCCGGTACGGTCGACCTGGGGCACGCCGTCGAGAATCGACAGCTCGGAGGCAATGGCACGGCGCACGGAGAGCAGTGCCGGATTGTCGGCTTCGTTCAGGCGGGCATCAGCGGTACGCAGCAGTGCCGCGGCGCCTTCCACGTCGCGCTCGAGCTGCAGGCGCTGGTTGGCCAGGCGCAGCAGGTAGGCAGCCTCGGCGTGCAGCCATTCCCGCTCGTCGGTGTCCTGCTCGCGGGAAAGCTCGTCGAGCACGCGATCGAGCGCCTCGTCGACTTCGCTGCGATAGCTGGCGAACTCGCCCTGCATGGATTCGATCGCTGCGGACAGCTCGGCATCGCGCTCTTGTTCGCCACGCTCGAGCTGCTCGCGCAGGCTATCGAGGTCATCGGCGGAAGCGGCGCTGCCGGCACGCTCCTCGAGCTGTGCCAGACGCTGCTGCTGGGCATCGAGGCGCTCCCAGGCGTTCCAGGCGAAAAGCCCCGCGCCGATGCCGAGGAACAGCACCAGAATCAGGGCCAGGACGCCAGCGGCGCGACCGCCGCCACTCTTGCCGCCATCGCCCGAGGCCGGCAGGGTCGAGCCGCCACCGCCTCCCTGGGCCGTCGCCTTGCCCGTGCTGTCGTCGGGCTTGCTCGCGCCCGGGGTCTTGCCCGTGGCGGCGGGCTTGTCGCTGCCGGCGCTCTTGGTGGCGGCGTCAGTAGTCTTTGGCTTTGCGGCGGCGGATTCGGCGTCTTTCGGCTTCGCGGCAGCGCCGGGGCCGTCGCTGGCCTTGGCCTCTCCCGGCGTGGCCGTGGATGTCGCAGGGGCAGGCTTGCTCGAGCTTGCGGAAGCATCGGCGGACGCTGCCGTTGGCTTCTCGTCGGCCTTGCCCGCGGCAGGCGCCGGCGACGAACTGCCGCTCCCCTGGGAGCGACGCTTGCCGCCGTCGCTGCCGGACTTGTCCTTGGCTGCGGCCTCGCGGCCCTTGTCGTCCTGGCCCTTTGCGGAAGGCGCCTTCTGTTCGTCCTGCTCGTTGCTCTGCTTGCTCATCTGTCGCTAGCCCTTTTCGAGATCGTCTTGATCGACATCGGCATCCTCCTGGCCACAAGCCATGGCCACTGCATCGGCGAGAGCCGCCGGCGTAGCCCCCGGCGCCACCACGGGAGTGCGAAAGCCCAAGTTGTCGGCCAGTGTAGCCAACCGACGACTGGACACGATTAGCGGTTGGTTCAAGGTGGCCCTGGTGCACCATCTTGCCAGATGTTCGAGGATTTCTCCGCTACTCACCACCAGCGCGCGAAACTCACCCCGGGCAAGACATTCTTGCAGGGTGGGGGGAGGCGGCTGAAGGCGTCGCCGATAGAGCGCCAGCCGTGTGACTCGCGCACCGCGCGACGCCAAGGTATCGGCCAGTAGCGTGCGTCCGCCCTCACCGGCCACCAGTAGCACGCGCTGAGCGTCGAGCGAGCGCAACGAAGCGAGCTGGAGCAACGCCTCGCTGGTGTCCTCGCCAGCCGCGGCCGGCGGCAGGCGTACACGCACTCCGAGCCGCTCGTGCAGGGTCTCGGCGGTGGCCGATCCCACCGCATACCAGGCCGTGCCCAGCGGCAGCTGCGGCCAGTAGCGATCCAGAGCCTGATGGAGGCATTCGGCGGCGAAGGGACTGATCACCACCACCTTGTGGAAAAGGTCGAAGTCGAGCCACGCCTGGCGCATCGCCGGACTCTCCGGCAGCGCTTCCAACTCCATGGCATCGAGGTTGGCCACCGGAAAGCCGGCGGCCTCGATGGCCGACGCCAGGGCGGCAGCTCGCTCGCCCGGCCGGCAGATCAGCACGGGAGGTCCGCCAGTCATTCAGGCGCCGTAGACCTGCGCCAGGATTTCGCCGGCGCCCTGCTCAAGCAGCTCCTCCGCCACCCGCACGCCCAGCGCTTCCGGCTCGTGGATCGAGCCGCGCCCCTCGGCACGCAGCACCCTTGTGCCCTCGGGGTTGCCCACCAGCGCACGCAACCACAGCGTCTGGCCGTCGTTCTCAAAGGTGGCATAGCCGCCGATGGGCACCTGACAGCCTCCTTCCAGGCGGGTGTTCATGGCCCGCTCGGCACGCACCCGGGTGGCGGTGGCGGGGTCGTCCAGCGGCGCCAACAGCGAGATCAGCTCGGGATCGTTGATGCGACACTCGATACCCAGCGCCCCCTGGCCGCAGGCCGGCAGACACACTTCGGGAGAGAGTTCCTGAGCGATACGCTCGCCAAGGCCCAGGCGCTTGAGGCCCGAAGTGGCCAGGATGATGGCGTCAAATTCGCCGGCATCGAGCTTGGCCAGGCGGGTCTGGACGTTGCCGCGCAGGGTGAGAATTTCCAGATCGGGGCGCTGCTCGCGCATCTGCAGACCACGGCGCAGGCTGGAAGTACCGATACGCGCCCCTTCAGGCAGCTCGTCGAGCGAGCCGTAGTGGTTGGAGACGAAGGCGTCGGTGGGCTCGGCCCCGGCAAAGATCACCGACAGGCCCAGACCCTCCGGAAAGTGCATGGGGACGTCCTTCATCGAGTGCACGGCGATATCGGCACGACCGTCGAGGATCGCCTCCTCCAGCTCCTTGACGAACAGCCCCTTGCCGCCGATCTTCGCCAGTGGCGTATCGAGGATCTTGTCGCCGCGGGTGGTGAGTGCGACCAATTCCACCTCGAGTCCCGGATGCTCGGCCATCAGCAGATCGCGAACGTGTTCAGCCTGCCACATGGCCAGTAGACTCTTGCGGGTGGCAATGCGCAGCGTAGTGTTGGATCGCACGTGGTTCTCCCCTGCAGCGGCCCGAGCGGCCCCTGCTCAGCTGTAGTTGCCGCGACATTATCGGTCACGGCCGGTAGACGGTCATTGACGTTCATCATAAAGCACCGCGCCAGGCAGGAAAAATTGGCGGCTTCGCCTCGCCCTGCCGCCCTCGCCAGCCACGCCGACTCTGGTACACTGCAATACCTGACTTTGCCGCCTCGCGCGGTTTCCCGAGAACGCCACAGCACGCAACACGCAGGATGCCCACGCCGATGAGCTCTAGTCCCACAAACCCCGGCACCAACCAGTCCTGGGGCGGTCGCTTCAGCGAACCCACCGATGCCTTCGTCGAACGTTTCACCGCTTCGGTCGATTTCGACCGGCGCCTGGCCCTGCAGGACATCCAGGGCTCCATCGCTCACGCCACCATGCTGGCCCGGGTGGGCGTGCTCAGCGACGACGAGCGCGATGCCATCGTCGCGGGACTGACCGAGATTCGCGGCGAGATCGAGCGCGGCGAGTTCCAGTGGTCGGTGAAGCTCGAGGACGTGCACATGAACGTCGAGGCGCGCCTGACCGACAAGATCGGCATCACCGGCAAGAAGCTGCACACCGGCCGCTCGCGCAACGACCAGGTAGCCACCGACATCCGCTTGTTCCTGCGCGACGAGATCGACGTGGTCGAGGCGGAGCTCAAGCGCCTGCGCGAGGGGCTGATCGCGCTCGCCGAGCGCGAGGCCGACACCATCATGCCCGGCTTCACCCACCTACAGACCGCCCAGCCGGTCACTTTCGGCCACCACCTGCTGGCGTGGCAGGAGATGCTCGCCCGCGATCACGAGCGGCTGCTCGACTGTCGCAAGCGGGTCAACGTGATGCCGCTGGGCGCCGCCGCGCTGGCCGGCACCACCTATCCCATCGACCGCCACGTCACCGCCGAGTTGCTGGGCTTCGAGCGCCCGGCCGAGAATTCACTGGACGCGGTGAGCGATCGCGACTTCGCCATCGAGTTCGCCAGCTTCGCCAGCATCCTGCTGATGCACCTGTCGCGCATGAGCGAGGAGCTGGTGCTGTGGACCAGCGCCCAGTTCGATTTCATCGACCTGCCCGACCGCTTCTGTACCGGCAGCTCGATCATGCCGCAGAAGAAGAACCCCGACGTGCCCGAGCTGGTGCGCGGCAAGACCGGGCGCGTCTACGGCCACCTGATGGGCCTGCTGACGCTGATGAAGTCGCAGCCGCTGGCCTACAACAAGGATAACCAGGAGGACAAGGAGCCGCTGTTCGACACCCTCGACACGGTGCGCGACTGTCTCAAGGCGTTCGCCGACATGGTGCCGGCCATCGAGGCGCGCAAGCCAAACATGTATGAAGCCGCCCGCCGCGGTTTCTCCACCGCCACCGACCTCGCCGACTACCTGGTGCGTCGCGGCGTGGCATTCCGCGATGCCCACGAGATCGTCGGTCAATCGGTGGCTTTCGGCATTCGCGAGCAGAAGGACCTCTCCGAGATGAGTCTCGACGAGCTGCGCCAGTTCTCCGAGGTGATCGAGGCCGACGTCTTCGAGGTGCTGACGCTGGAAGGCTCGGTGGCGGCGCGCAACCATATCGGCGGCACCGCCCCCGACCAGGTGCGTGCCGCGGCAAGCCGCGCCCGCGAGGCCCTGGCGCACCTGGGCCGCTGACCATGCGCATGGCGAGCACGCAAGCGACACGTACGATACGCCCGCTGGCGCTGGCAGCGCTGCTGCTCATGCTGCTGGCCGGCTGCGGCCAGAAGGGGCCGCTCTACCTACCCGGTGACCAGGCCGCCGAGGAGCGCTACGGCAGCGGCACGACAGCGCAACAGGAACAGGCCGACAACGACGCCGACGAGGATACAGACTGAACCATGGATCACTTCGAATATCGCGACGGCGTTCTCTACGGCGAGGAAGTCCCGTTGACCCAGGTGGCCGATGCGGTCGGTACGCCCTGCTACGTCTACTCCAAGGCCACCCTGACGCGCCATTTTCGCGCCTATACCGAGGCGCTGGGCAGCCACCCGCACCTGATCTGCTACGCGGTGAAGGCCAACTCCAACCTGGCCGTGCTGGGCCTGCTGGCACGCCTGGGCGCCGGCTTCGACATCGTCTCGGTGGGAGAACTCGAGCGCGTGCTGGCCGCCGGCGGCGACCCGGCCAAGGTAGTGTTCTCCGGCGTGGCCAAGCAGGAGAGCGAAATGGCCCGGGCGCTTCAGGTCGGCATCAAATGCTTCAACGTCGAGTCGCGCCCCGAACTAGAGCGACTCAATGCCGTGGCCGAGCGGCTGGGCCAGGTGGCGCCGGTGTCGCTGCGAGTCAATCCCGACGTCGATGCCGGCACCCATCCCTACATTTCTACCGGGCTCAAGGACAACAAGTTCGGCATCCCGGTGGACGAGGCATTCGAGGTGTATGAGCTGGCGGCCCGCCTGCCGGGCGTAAAGGTCGTCGGAATCGACTGCCATATCGGCTCACAGCTCACCGAACTCGCCCCCTTCCTCGATGCGCTGGATCGTCTGCTGGTGCTGCTCGAGCGCCTGCGCGAGCGCGGCATCAGCGTGGAGCATCTCGACCTGGGTGGCGGGCTTGGCGTGCCCTACCGCGGCGAGCGTCCGCCACAGCCCTTCGACTATGCCGCCTCGCTGCTCGAGCGGCTCGCCCGCTGGGAGCACGGTGCCGGCCTGACCCTGCTGTTCGAGCCGGGACGCTCGATCGCCGCCAATGCCGGCGTGCTGCTGACCCGGGTCGAATTCCTCAAGCCCGGCGAGACCAAGAATTTCGCTATCGTCGACGCCGGCATGAACGACCTGATCCGGCCTTCTCTGTATCAGGCCTGGCAGGCGATCATCCCGGTGGATACCCGCCACGTACGCGAGCGCGCCACCTACGACGTGGTCGGCCCGGTCTGCGAGACCGGCGACTTCCTGGGCAAGGAGCGCGAGCTGGCGATCGGCCCCGGCGACCTGCTGGCGGTACGCTCCGCCGGCGCCTACGGTTTTGTCATGGCCTCCAACTACAACAGCCGGCCGCGCCCCGCCGAGGTCATGGTGGATGGCGAGACCTTCCATGTGGTGCGCCGCCGCGAGACCATCGAGGCGCTGTGGGCCGGCGAATCGCTGCTGCCCGACACGAGCGCGGGAACGAACGGAGAGAGGCGCTGATGCTGCTGCACTTCACCAAGATGCATGGCCTCGGCAACGACTTCATGGTGATCGACCTGATCACCCAGCGGGCACGCCTGCGCGACGAACAGGTCCGCCAGCTTGCCGACCGCCGCTTCGGCGTGGGTTTCGACCAGCTGCTGGTGGTCGAACCGCCGCGCGACCCCGACATGGATTTCCGCTACCGGATATTCAACGCCGACGGCAGCGAGGTAGAAAACTGCGGCAACGGCGCGCGCTGCTTCGCCCGCTTCGTACGCGACCAGCGCCTGACCCACAAGCGCGAGATCCGCGTGGAGACGGCGGGCGGCCCGCTGACGCTCAAGGTGAATGACGACGATCAGGTCACGGTGGACATGGGCATCCCGCGCTTCGCACCGGCGGCGCTGCCCTTCGATGCCGCGGAGGATCGTCCGCTGCATGCTCTCGAGGTCGACGGCGAAACCTACGAGATCGGCGCTGTCTCGATGGGCAATCCTCACGCCGTGTTGCGCGTCGACGATGTCGATACGGCGCCGGTCGAGCGACTCGGCCCGGTGATCGAGCGCCATCCGCGCTTTCCGCGGCGGGTCAACGTCGGCTTCATGCAGATTGTCTCGCCCCACGAGATCCGCCTGCGGGTGTTCGAACGCGGCAGCGGTGAAACCCTTGCCTGCGGCACCGGCGCCTGTGCCGCGGTGGCCAGCGGCATGCGCCAGGGCTTGCTGGAGAGCCCTGTCACCGTTCATCTGCGCGGCGGCGACCTGCGCATCGAATGGTCCGGCGGCGATGACCCGCTGCTGATGACCGGACCCGCCGAACGCGTTTTTGAAGGCGTATTGCCCTGGCCTGAGCTGTCGGGCCCACCCGAACCGAAGGAGTCATGCATGACCCGAGCCGTCCCCGAACCGCGCAAGACCCTCGATCCGGATCGGGTCGCCGAGTGGCTGGCCCGCCATCCGGACTTCTTCGTCGGTCGTGAAGGGCTGCTGCAGCAGCTCAAGGTGCCTCATCCCGAGGCGCATGGCACCACCTCGCTGCTGGAGCGCCTGGTCTACGACCTGCGCCGACGAGCGGAGCAGGCCGAGTGGCGGCTGGAACAGTTGCTGGAGTCGGCGCGTCACAACGAAGTGCAGTATCGCCGCACCCGCGAGCTGGTGCTGGCGCTGCTGGAAGCCGAGGATGCCGACGCCCTGGGCCAGGCGCTGGCCACGCAAATGGCCGAGCGCTTCCAGATTCCGGCCGTGGCGCTGTGGTGCCCGGGCCAGTTCACCGACAGCGAGCCGCTGCCACCACAGCCACCGCGCCATGTGCTCGACGAGCACGTCGGCGTGCGCCTGGCTGCCCTGCTCGACGGCCGCAGCAGCCGCTGCACCCGGCTCACGCCCACCGACTGGGGACGCCTGTTGCCCCACGCTCGGCCGCCGCGCCAGGCCGGCTCCTGCGCCCTGGCCCGCCTGACCCTGGGCGAGCCGATGGGCTATCTGGTGCTGGCCAGCCCCGATCCCGACCACTTCCGTGCCAGCATGGACACGCTGTTCACCGAATACCTCGGCGATGTGCTGGCACGGCTGCTGGTGCGCCACGCCCCAGCGCCGCACGATTGCCCCCATCGCATGGCTGACGACCCGCTGCGCCGGCAGCTCGATGCTTGCCTGGAAAAGCTGGCACGAACCGCCAGCCCGGCGACGCTGAGCGCCTACCGCCGCGACCTCGAAGCACTGGCGGCATTCCTGGCCACACGCGGCATTGCCGACGGCGCCGAGCTGGATGTCGGCCTGGTGCGCCGTTTCCTCGGCGCCGAGCGCAGCCGCGGCCTGGCGCCACGCAGCCTGGCGCGGCGCAGGGCGGCCATCTCGCACTTTGCCGGCTTTCTGGTGAGCGCGGGCGTGCTCGAACACAATCCCGCCGAGCTGGTACCCACTCCACGCCAGGGTGCCCATCTACCCAAGCCGCTGGACGTGGACCAGCTCACCCGGCTGCTCGACACCCCGCATGACGGCTCGCCGCTGGCACACCGCGACCAGGCCATGCTGGAGCTGTTCTACTCCAGCGGTCTGCGCCTGGCGGAGCTGGCCGGCCTCGATCTCGACGACTTGGAGCCGCGCCGCGTGCGGGTGCTCGGCAAGGGCAACAAGCCGCGCCAGGTGCCGGTGGGGCGCAGCGCCCGACGCGCCCTGGAGGCCTGGCTGGCCTGCCGCTCCGCGCTGGCCGCGCCAGGAGAGTCGGCGCTGTTCGTCGGCAAGCGCGGCCAACGACTCGGCCACCGTGCCATCCAGAAGCGGCTGACCGAACTGGCCCGCCACCGCGGCCTGCCCGAGCACCTGCATCCGCACCGCTTGCGCCACTCCTTCGCCAGCCACCTGCTGGAGTCGAGTCAGGACCTGCGCGCAGTGCAGGAGCTGCTGGGGCACGCCAACCTCTCGACCACCCAGGTCTACACCAAGCTCGACTGGCAGCACCTGGCGGCGAGCTACGACGCCGCTCATCCCCGGGCCCGCCGGCGTCGCGACGACAACCACGATACCGACCATGGCTGAATCACTGCCGCTCCAGGCCATCACCTTCGACCTCGACGACACCCTGTGGGACAACCACGGCGTGATGGTGGCCACCGAAACCGGCCACTACGCCTGGCTCGACCGCGAACTCAGCGGCTGGCTGCAGGCGCGCGGGCGCCCCGCCGCGCCACGCTTCAGCGAACGCTTCCCGCTGGAGAGCTTCGAGCAGCACCGCCGCGTGCTGGCACGCACGCATCCGCTGCATCGCGGCGATTTCACCTGGCTACGCGAACGCGCACTCACGGAAATGCTGGGAGAATACGGCCTCGATCCGGCCTCGGCGCGGCTGTGGGCCGGCGCGGCGATGGAACGCTTCATGGAGCTGCGCCACCAGGTCACGCCCTATCCGGAGGTGGAGCCACTGTTGACGGAGCTGGGCCGGCACTATCGCCTGGCCAGCATCACCAATGGCAACGTGGCGGTGCAGCGCCTGGCGCTCGGCCGCCACTTCCCGGTGGCCATTGCCGCCGGGGAGATGCTGGCGCCGAAGCCCGACCCGCGCCCGTTCCTCGCGGCACTGGCCCGGCTGGGCGCCTCGCCCGCGCGTACGCTGCATGTCGGCGACTCCTGGCGCGAGGACGTCGAGCCGGCTCGGCGCCTGGGCATGCGGGTGGCCTGGATCTCGCCCCACGTGGACGACTCGCCGATGCCGCCCGGGATCCACCGCCTCGACCATGTGCGCGAGCTACCCGCCCTGTTGCGGCAACTGGGCCTGGCGAGGCACCACTAGGCCTCGTCGGACTCGGCCAGCCAGGCATCCAGTCTCGCACAGGCCTCGTCGACCCCTTCGCGCTTGAGCGACGAGAACAGCTGCAGCGTGACCAGGTCCTCCCACTCGCGCAGGCGGTTGCGCACCTGCTGCAGAGCGTTCTTGGCCGCGCCGGACTTCAGTTTGTCGGCCTTGGTCAGCAGGATGTGCACCGGCATGTCCTGGTCGTCGGCCCAGCCCAGCAGAGTCTGGTCGAACTCGGTCAGCGGGTGGCGCACATCCATCACCAGCACCAGGCCGCGCAGCGAGCGCCGCCCCTGAAGGTATTCGGCCAGGTGGCGCTGCCACTCGAGCTTGACCGCCTCCGGCACCTTGGCATAGCCGTAGCCGGGCAGGTCGACCAGCCGGCGACCGATGTCATCGCCCAGCGAAAAGAAGTTGATCAGTTGGGTACGCCCCGGCGTGCGCGAGGTGCGCGCCAGCGCCTTCTGCCGGGTCAGGGTGTTGATGGCGCTCGACTTGCCGGCGTTCGAGCGCCCGGCGAAGGCGACCTCTGCCCTTCGTCGGCAGGGCACTGGGCCAGCGTGGGCGCACTGGTCAGGAAGCGCGCGGTCTGGTAGTTCAATCGGGTCATGGCCTAACGTCCTGCCAAAGAAGATCAAGGGGGCACCGTGGGGTTCTTGACCTGCATTTCCGATGCCGGCTTGTTTCGTTATAATGCGATGTCTTTTGTCTGCGACCTGGGCGCGCTAGTGTACCACCGTGCTCTTGCCGGCAGCGACCGATCCAAGCGGCGCCGCGGGCGGCAGGGCAGGGCCGGCCTGGAATCTGCGAGACCCGGGCAGCTCCCAGGATGCGTACCGGTATAACCCATAACGGCATAGTGAAACAGCGATGAGACAGTTACTGGCAAGCCTGGCAATTACCCTCGGCGCCGTTGGCGTCGCCCATGCCGACCTGGAAGCAGACGCCGACGCTGCCGCCGGTCGCGAGAAAGCCCAAAGCTGTGCGGCCTGCCATGGCCAGAACGGCATCAGCTCCGCGCCTTCGTTCCCGCACCTCGCCGGGCAACAGATGAGCTATATCGCCAAGCAGATCATCGAGATCCGCGACGGCGACCGCCTGGTGCCGGAAATGGTCGGCCAGGTCGACGATTTCTCCGACCAGGACGCCTGGGACGTGGCCGCCTACTATGCCCAGCAGGACGCCAACATCGGTCAGGCCGACCCGGACGAGGAAGCGCTGATGCGCGGCCAGGAACTGTATCGCGCCGGCGACATGGCCAAGGGCATTCCCGCCTGCGCGGCTTGTCACGGCCCGACCGGCGCCGGTATCAATACCGCCGTCTATCCGGCGCTCTCCGGCCAGATCCCGCAGTACATCGTGTCCACCCTGCAGGATTTCGCCTCCAGCGAGCGCACCAACGACCCGAGCAACATGATGGGCGATATCGCCGCCAAGATGAGCGATACCGACATGCAGGCCGTCGCCAACTACATCCACGGCCTGCACTGAGCGTCGCACCGCGGACCTCGCCGGCTACGGCCGGCACGGAAGGCGGCCTCTGGCCGCCTTCGCCGTTTTGGATCGTCAGCCGAACCGGGAACCGTGAGCGGTTCATGCGCTCAAAGTGATCGACACACCCGTTCTTGCTGACAAAGCCGCTACTTACAGGCGATTTTCAAGGAGCCTCACCATGTTCAAGCCCTTCCGCATTCTCCAGTCAGCCGCCTTCGCCGTGGCCGGCCTGGGCCTGGCGACGCTGGCCTCTGCCGACAACCTGGTCGAGGGCCAGCACTACGAGAAGCTGCCGGAGCCCGTCAAGACCCAGGCCGAGGAGGGTCAGGTCGAGGTGACCGAGGTGTTCTGGTACGGCTGCCCGCACTGCTACAACCTGCAGCGCAGCGTCACCGACTGGTACGAGACCTTGGACGAAGACGTGAAGGTGGTGCATATGCCGGCCACCATGGGCGGCGACTGGAACACCCATGCAGCGCTGTTCTATGCGGCCGAAGCGCTGGGCATTCGCGAGGAAGCGCATGCCGACATCTTCAACGCCATCCATGAAGAGGGGCAGCGCCTCAACAACGCCGACAGCATTGCCCGCTTCCTCAGCCAGTACGGCGTCAGCGAGGACGAGGTCCGCCAGGCGCTGGATGCCTTCGGCGTCAAGTCCCAGGTCAACCAGGCTCATGCACGCATGCGCACCATGCGCCTGATGGGCGTGCCGGCCCTGGTCGTCGATGGCCGTTACCTGGTGACTCCCAGCAGTGCCGGCAGCCTGGAGAACATGCCCCAGGTCGCCGACGCATTGATCGAGCGCGTACGCCAGGAGCGTGAAGACTGACCGTGTCTGCCGAGCACTCGCATCTGGTCGATGCCAAGACCCCAACCCTAGAAGGTGGGCACCTCAAGCTGCTCACCTTCAACATGCAGGTGGGCATCCAGACATCGGCCTATCATCACTACCTGACCCGCAGCTGGCAGCACCTGCTGCCGCATCCGCACCGGATGCGGCGGCTGGACATGGTCAGCAGTGTGCTGAGCCGGTTCGATATCGTCGGCCTGCAGGAGGTCGACGGCGGCAGCTTTCGTTCCAGCCATGTCAACCAGATCGAGTACCTGGCGACACGCGGCGGTTTTCCGCATCATTACCAGCAGCTCAACCGCAACCTGGGACGCTTCGCCCAGCACAGCAATGGGCTGCTGTCGCGCCTGGCGCCGACCCAGGTCGAGGAGCACCGCCTGCCCGGCACTCTGCCCGGGCGCGGGGCCATTCACGCCCGCTACGGTGACGGCCCCGATGCGCTGCACCTGTTCGTCGCCCACCTTGCCCTGAGCCACCGGGCCCGGGTACGCCAGTTGGATTACCTCAGCGAGATCATCCAGCCGCTGCAACACGTGGTGGTCATGGGCGACCTCAACTGCACGCCGGACCAGTTGCATACGCATACCCGCTTCTGCGCTTCGCTGCCGCTACATCCAGTGCGCCCGCTGCTCAGCTACCCTTCCTGGCAGCCACGCCGGGCACTGGATCACATTCTGATCTCCAGTTCGCTCAAGGCGCAGGATGTCCGCGTTCTCGATCACCTGTTCTCCGATCATCTGCCGATCGCCGTCGATGTGGCGCTGCCTACGGCCTGCCTGACGGTACTCAGCGAACTGCACAAGCAGCAGAACCTCTAGCGCCACCACCCGGCCTGGCACAGGCTATGGCCCCATGTCGCCGGGCGGACGTTGAGGCCCAGGGATGACGCCTGCCACGTAATCGGCGATGATGCGGTCCCTGATTCGCTTCGACACGAGACCCCACCATGCAAACCGCGAACCGCGATCCGGTCCTGCTCGCATGGCTCGACGGCTTTACCGAGGTCGTGGGCCGCTCTATCGCCTGGCTGGTGATCATCATGATGACGGTACAGTTCATCATCGTGGTGATGCGCTATGCCTTCAGCCTGCACAGCGTGGTCATGCAAGAGTCGGTGATGTACATGCATGCCATGGTGTTCATGCTGGGGGCTGCCTGGACGCTGCGCCACGACGGCCATGTCCGCGTCGACATTTTCTACCGCAAGCTCTCCGAGCGTGGACGCGCCTGGATCGACCTGCTGGGCACGCTGTTCCTGCTGTTTCCGGTGGTGCTGTTCATTGCCATCTCCAGCTTCGGCTACGTGAGAAGCAGCTGGGCCATTATGGAGCGCTCGCCAGACGGCGGTATTCCCGGCGTCTTCCTGCTCAAGTCCTTGATCCTGCTGATGATGGCGCTGCTGCTGTTGCAGGGCGTGGCCCAGGTAATGCGCCAGGTGCTAATCCTGCGCGGCAAGGCGCCGGGCAACACTCCGACCACGACGAGGTGGTGTGACGTGGAAACCCTGCTCGAGTTCATGCCACTGTTCCTGTTCCTCACCGTCTGTGCGGTGCTGATGCTGGGTTATCCGGTTGCCCTGGCCCTGGCCGGTACCGCGCTGATCTTTGCCGGGCTCGGCCACCTGCTCGTGCAGATTGGCGTGCCGGTGCCCTTCGAGGCACGCATGATGGGCGCCATGCCCAACCGCCTCTACGGCATCATGACCAACCAGACGCTGCTCGCCGTGCCGCTGTTCGTATTGATGGGGTGCTGCTGGAGAAGTCGCGGGTGGCTGAGACCCTGCTCGATGCCATGGCGCTGCTGTTCGGCAGTCTGCGCGGGGGCTGGGCATATCGGTGATCCTGGTCGGCATGCTGCTGGCTGCCTCCACCGGCATCGTCGGTGCCACCGTGGTCACCATGGGGCTGCTGTCATTGCCGACGATGCTCAAACGCGGCTATTCGCCTTCGCTTGCCACCGGCAGCATTTGTGCCACCGGCACCTTGGGCCAGATCATCCCGCCCTCCATCGCCCTGGTGCTGCTCGGCGACGTGCTCTCCAACGCCTACCAGCGCGCCCAGCTCGCCATGGCGTGTGGAGTCCCAAGACCGTGTCGGTGGGCGACCTGTTCGTCGGCGCCCTGATCCCCGGCCTGCTGTTGGTGGTGGCCTATATCCTCTACCTGCTGGCAGTCGCCTGGTGGAAACCGGAAAGCGCCCCGCCCGCCGATCGGGAAGCGCTGAAGCAGGAGCTCGGTCACACCGGCAGCCTGTGGCCACTGCTCGTCAAGGGCCTGATCCCTCCCGTACTGCTGATCGTGGCCGTGCTCGGCTCGATCCTCGGTGGCCTGGCCACACCTACCGAGGCCTCGGCGGTAGGTGCCATGGGCGCGTTCCTGCTGGCATTGGCCAACCGCAGGATGGACCTTCCGATGCTGCGCGAGGTGGTCCAGACCACGACCAAGGTCACCAGCATGGTGTTCCTGATCCTGATCGGCGCGGCGCTGTTCTCGCTGGTGTTCCGCGCCTACGGTGGCGAGGAGCTGGTCACGCACCTGTTCGAGGCCCTGCCCGGCGGCGTGGTCGGCGCGACCCTGGTAGTCATGCTGGTGATCTTCCTGCTCGGCTTCATTCTCGACTTCATCGAGATCACCTTCGTGGTGGTGCCGATCGTCGGTCCGGTGCTGCTGATGATGGGTCTCGACCCGATCTGGCTCGGCATCATGATCGCGGTGAACCTGCAGACCTCGTTTTTGACGCCGCCGTTCGGCTTCGCGCTATTCTACCTGCGTGGGGTGACGCCAGAATCGGTGCCGACCTCGGCGATCTACCGCGGCGTGATTCCGTTCATCCTGCTTCAGCTCGGCATGCTGGTGGCGTTGGCCCTGTTCCCGGGGCTGGCAACCTGGCTGCCATCTATTCTATAGGGTCAGCTACACAGGGGGGCCAGCCACGCCTGGGCCAGATAGAGCACCACGGCGTAGCGCGTCCCTTGGCCAGGGTGATCAGCAGGATGGCCCGCCACCACGGCAGGCGAAAGATGCCGGCCAATACGGTGAGAGGGTCGCCGATCACTGGCGCCCAGGAGAGCAACAGACTCCACTCGCCGAAACGAAGATACCAGTGCTCGGCCCGAGCCAGCCCCGGGCGAGGCAGGAAACCAGCGGCGGTTCTGGAAGCGGCGTGCATAGCGCCCCATCCAGACGTTGATCAAGCTGCCCAGGGTATTGCCGGAAGTGGCGACCAGCCACAACACAAGCTCCGGCTCTCCCAGGCACCACAGTCGCGCCAACCAAACCTCGGAGCCACCCGGCAGCAGGGTGGCACTGACCAGCGCCACCACGAACAAACTCAGCATCCAGCGCCTCCAACCTACGTATTCGCTTGCGAGACGACGCCATGACGAACGACCGCCCCATTCCCAACGTCCTCACCATCGCCGGTTCCGATCCCAGTGGAGGCGCCGGCATACAGGCCGATCTCAAGACCTTCTCGGCGCTGGGCGCCTATGGTACCAGCGTCGTCACCGCGCTGACCGCTCAAAACACCTGCGGTGTGCGTGGCGTGTACCCGATGCCGGTGGAATTCATCCGTCTTCAGCTCGACACCCTGCTCGACGACGTGGAAATCGATGCGGTGAAAATCGGCATGGTGGCCAGCCGCGAGGTGGCCGAGGCGCTCCGCGACACCCTGGAGGCCAGGCGGCCGCGCTGGATCGTACTCGACCCGGTCATGGTGGCTAAGAGTGGCGATATCCTGGTCGACGATGTGGGCATCGCGGCGGTACGCGAGGTGCTGGTGCCACTGGCCGACCTGATTACGCCCAATCTGCCCGAGGCCGCAGTGCTGCTGGGCGATGCCGCGCCACGCACGCGCGATGAGATGGCGGCCATGGCGCCCAGGCTGGCGGCGCTGCGTGCCGGTGCCACGCTGCTCAAGGGCGGCCATCTCAGCGGTGAAAGCTGCCCCGACCTGCTGATCGAGAATGACGTCTCGCAGTGGATCGAAGGCACCCGTATCGGCACTTCCAACCTTCACGGCACCGGTTGCTCGCTCTCCTCGGCCATTGCCGCCCGCCTGGCACTTGGCGATACGCTGACGCAAGCCGTAGCCGCGGCCAAGCAGTGGCTGGAGGTGGCCCTGACCGAGAGCCGCCGACTCGATGTCGGCCGGGGGCACGGGCCGGTGCACCATTTTCATCGCTGGTGGTAGCGAAACGCTCCTTGCGCCCTGGCCAAGTGCCACCCATGCTGAAGTCTGTCCTGCCAGGCTCATCCGCAATGGAGAGACGTCATGACCCAGACCCTGCTGTTCGCGTGCGACCTCTCGGCCGAGAATCGCGCCGCCTTCGCCCGGGCCATCCGCCTGGCGATCGAAAGCGGCGCGCGCCTTGACGTCATCCACGTCCTCGACCCTTACCTTCCCCGGCGGGTGCTGCACGATCTGGAAGAGGCCGTCGTGGCCGACATGCAGGCCATCCTCACCGACGTCCGCGAAGACTATGCGTTGCCGGAGCCCAGCGTGATGCTGCAGACGGTGGCCGGCGCCACCTACGCCGAGATCATTCGCGAAGCCCACGACCGCGAGGTCGACATGATCGTGCTCGGCTCCCACCGCAAGCGCGGCCAACCCGACCTGGTTGCCGGTACGACCCTCGCCCGCGTGCTGCGCAGCGCGCCCTGCCCGGTGCTGTCGGTGACCCAGCCGGCCAGCCGCGACTGGCAGGAGATCCTGGTGCCGGTGGACTTTTCGTTGCCCAGCCGCAATACCCTGCGCGAGGCGCTAAAGCGCTTTCCCGAGGCCCATCTGACGCTGCTGCATGCCTGGGACATCCCGGCGAGCGTGAGCTGGGCTCCGACAGCGACTTCGCGCGCTGGCGCGACAGGGAGGTGGAGCGGCTGCGCTGCCAGCTCGAACGCGAGACCGATCAGCTGATGGGTGAGCTCGACAGCGTGCCGGAGGTGGAGCTGGTACTCGAGCAGGGCGACCCGCTGGAGGTGCTGATCACGCGGCTGCGGCGCCAGCCACCCGACCTGTTGGCACTGAGCTGCCGCGGTCAGTTGGGGCGCCAGAGCCCGATCACCGAGGCGCTGCTCGCCGAGCCGCATTGCGACATCATGCTTTGCCGCGCCTGGTAACACTCTCTGCCGGGCGTGTTACCCTTTCGGCAAACTCATGGTCAGAAAGGGGAAGCTCGCCGCATGAAGGCCCTGATACAGCGCGTGCGCCGCGCCAGCGTCACGGTGGAGAACCGGAGGGTGGGCGCCATCGATCATGGCCTGCTGGCCCTGGTGGGGGTGGAGAAGGGTGACGACGAGGCCGCCGCCGAGCGTCTGCTGCACAAGCTGCTGCGCTACCGGGTGTTCAGCGACGAGGCGGGCAAGATGAACCTCGACCTGCAGCAGGTCGATGGCGGGCTGCTACTGGTGTCGCAGTTCACCCTGGCCGCCGATACCCGCAAGGGGCTGCGGCCGAGCTTCTCCAGCGCCGCGCCGCCGGCCGACGGCGAGCGGCTGTTCCACTACCTGCTCGAACGCGCCCGGGCGGCCTGGCCCCGGGTCGAGAGCGGCGAGTTCGCCGCCAACATGCAGGTCGAGCTGATCAATGACGGGCCGGTGACGTTTCTGCTGGAGAGTTGAGAGGGAAGAGGGAAGACAATCTTTGGCTCCAGCTTTCATCTTCAAGGCGCGAAGCGCCGGTCTTCCCTCTTCGAGCGGCGTAGCCGCGTCTTACGTCTCCGAGCGAAGCTCGGCTTCCTCCATCACCTCCAGCGCCTCCTCGGCGGCCAGCCATTCGGCTTCCAGCTCTTCCAGTCGCGACTTCAGCTCGCCCTGGCGGGCCAGCCGCTCGGTGAGCTCTCCCTTGCGCGTCGGGTCGGTGTAGAGCTCGGCCTCGCCCAGCGCCTCCTCCACCGCAGCCAGCTCCGCCTGGGCCTTCTCCAGCGCCTGCTCGGCGCGGTCACGCGCCTTCTTCAACGGACGCAGCTTCTCGCGCAGCTCAGCGGCGGCGCGGCGGCTCGCCTTGCGGTCCTCCTTGGGCGCGGCGCTCTCCGCCTGGCGCTCGGCCTTGTCGGCCCGCGCCTCGCGCCGCTCACCCTCCAGCCGCGCCTTGAGCCAGGCGCGGTAGTCCTCCAGATCGCCGTCGAAAGGCTCGACGCGATGGTCGGCCACCTTCCAGAACTCATCCACCGTGGCACGCAGCAGGTGGCGGTCGTGGGAGACCAGGATCACCGTGCCCTCGAAGCTGGCCAGAGCCTCGGTGAGCGCCTCACGCATCTCCAGGTCGAGGTGGTTGGTGGGCTCGTCGAGCAGCAGCAGGTTGGGCTTGCGCCATGCCACCAGAGCCAGTGCCAGGCGCGCCTTCTCGCCACCGGAGAAATGCCCCACCTCGCCGAAGGCGTCGTCGCCCTGGAAGCCGAATCCGCCGAGGAAGTTGCGGATCGCCTGGTCGCTGGCGGTGGGCGAAAGCCGCTGCACGTGTATGAACGGCGTCGCCGCCATGTCGAGCCCTCGAGCTGGTGCTGGGCGAAGTAGCCGACGCTGAGATGCTCACCCGGCACGCGCTTTCCCGCCAGCAGCGGCAACTCACCGGTCAGCGACTTGATCAAGGTCGACTTGCCAGCCCCGTTGGGGCCCAGCAGGCCGATGCGCTGCCCCGGCAACAGAGTCAGCTTGACCTCGTCGAGTTGGACTTTCTCCGCACCGGCGGTGTCGCGGTAGCCAAGCCGGGCCTGGTCGAGCACCAGCAGCGGATGCGAGGTCTTGTCCGAGGACGGAATGGTGAAGTGGAAGGGCGAATCGGCATGGGCCACGGCGATGTCGCCCATGCGTTCGAGCATCTTCATCCGGCTCTGGGCCTGGCGCGCCTTGCTCGCCTTGGCCTTGAAGCGCGCCACGAAGCGCTCGATCTCCTCGCGTCGAGCCTGCTGCTTGGCCGCCTCGGCCTGCTGCAGCGCCAGCTTTTCGGCGCGGGTGCGCTCGAAGGTGGAGTAGTTGCCGCGGTAGAGCACCAGCCGGCGCCGGTCGAAGTGGACGATGTGATCGCACACCGCGTCGAGGAAGTCGCGGTCATGGGAAATCAGCAGCAGGGTACCGGGATAGCGCGTGAGCCACTGCTCCAGCCACAGCAGGGCATCGAGGTCCAGGTGGTTGGTAGGCTCGTCGAGCAGCAGCAAATCCGAGGGCATGAACAGGGTGCGCGCCAGGTTGGCGCGCATGCGCCAGCCGCCGGAAAACGCCGACAGCGGCCGCTCCAGGTCGGCCTGGGTGAAGCCCAGCCCAATCAACAGCTGGGCGGCACGCGCCGGGGCGCTGTAGCCGTCCAGCGCCTCGATGAGGCCGTGCAGCTCGGCCTCACGATGGGCATCGTCGCACTCGCGTGCCGCCGCCAATGCCGCCTCGGCCTGGCGCAGCTCGCGGTCGCCGTCTAGCACATAGTCGACGATACCGCGATCCAAGGCATCGACCTCCTGGGCCATGTGGGCGATACGCTGCCCGCCGCTCATCTCGATCTCGCCGCGGTCGGGGGCAAGCGTACCCAGCAGCAGGCCGAACAGGCTGGACTTGCCGGCACCGTTGGGGCCGACGATCCCGGCCTTGTGACCGGCATGCAGGGTCAGCTCGGCGTCCTCGAGCAGGGTCTGGGTGCCGCGTTGCAGGGCAACCTGGCGCAGTGCAATCATGCAGGCTCCAACTGGCAGAACAGGGGGGCGATCGCCGCTCCGACATGTTGACGAGATGCCGCTCGGCGAGCGCAGGATCTTATGAAGGGAGATTCTACCGCAACGACCGCCGCTCTGCGGGCCGGCCTGTCGACCGATCCGCTGTGGGATTTCGCGCTGGCATTCTATGCCCGTCCCGGGGTGGAGTCGGCCTGCCTGCGGCTGCAGGACGAGGCGGATGTCGACGTGTGCGAACTACTCTGGCTTTGCTGGCTATATCGCCACCGTCTCATGCTGACTCGGGAGCCTCCCGGGCTCACGGACATTCGACGTTGGCAGCGGGAGATCACTCTACCGCTGCGCAGCCTGCGCCGCCAGCTCAAGGACGAGGCCTCGCGCAACACCGGCATCGCCGAAGTCCGCCGGAAGATCCAGCAGGCCGAGCTCGCCGCCGAGCGCGAAACTCTTCTACGCCTGCAATGCCTCGCCGAGCAAGCCGAGGAGTTGGCAGCGCTACCCACATCTGCTCCAAGCCTCGAAATTTACCTCGCAAGTCGCTGGAAATTACAGAAAAAAGCGCAACTTTTGGCAGCTCAAACCCTAGAATGCCAGCTTGACCCTCTTTAGGGGGCACGCTAGCCTGAAAAAAGCTGTGCAGTCATTTTAGGCTGCCTGATGCCTGTCGATGTTGCTTTTTTTCACGGGCCCAACCTGCGAGGAGAACATAATAATGAAGGCAACCAAGCTGTTGACCACTGCCAGTATCGGCGCGCTGCTGTTTGGCATGTCGGCTGCCGCCTATTCCGATAACTGGCGCTATGCGCATGAGGAATTCGAGGGTGACGTTCAGGACGTATTTGCCGTCGCCTTCAAGGAATACATCGAGGAAAACTCCGACCACACCGTTCAGATTTACCGCTTCGGCGAGCTGGGTGAATCAGACGATATCATGGAGCAGACCCAGGCCGGCATCCTGCAATTCGTCAACCAGTCGCCCGGCTTCACCGGCGCCCTGATTCCCGAAGCCCAGATCTTCTTCATCCCCTACCTGCTGCCTACCGACGAAGAAACCGTCCTCCAGTTCTTCGACGAGAGCGTGGCGATCAACGAGACGTTCCCGGAGCTCTACGCCGAACAGGGCCTCGAGCTGCTCAAGATGTATCCGGAAGGCGAGATGGTCGTGACCGTGGATGAGCCGATCCGCACCCCGGCAGACCTGCGCGGCAAGAACATCCGTACCATGACCAACCCGCTGCTCTCCGAGACCTACCGCGCCTTCGGCGCCACACCGACCCGCTGCCCTGGGGTGAGGTGTACGGCGGCCTGCAGACCGGCATCATCCAGGGCCAGGAGAACCCGATCTTCTGGATCGAGTCCGGCGGCCTCTACGAAGTGTCCCCGCACCTCGTCTTCACCGGCCATGGCTGGTTCACCACTGCGATGATGGCCAACCAGGACTTCTTCGACGGCCTTTCCGAGGAGGATCAGCAGCTGGTGCGTGATGCGGCCGACGCGGCCTACGAGCACACCATCGAGCACATCTCCGGCCTGGCCGAGGAGTCACTGGCGAAGATCCAGGAAGCCTCCGACGAGGTCACCGTGACTCGCCTCGACGAGGACGAGATCCAGGCCTTCCGCGAGCGTGCACCGCAGGTCGAGGAGCGTTTCATCGAAATGACCGGCGACCGCGGTCGCGAGCTGCTCGAGCAGTTCAAGGCCGACCTGGAAGCCGTCTCCGGCGAGTAAGCCCCCGGGCCACTCACCGTGAACGCATGAAGGGGTAGCCGGTCGGCTGCCCCTTCGTGTTTCCGGCCTGAGCGCTTCCCGGCCAAACAGCGTTGAAGCCGGTACATCACTGCCGGCCTCGTGTTGCTTACCCTGTGCGAGGGAGTCGCGCTTCATCCATTTGCAGGGAAGATTCCAGGAGACCGGTCGCATGACAGAAGAAGATTCGGAAAAGAACTACCGTTCCACGCTCCCCGGCCCTCTCGGCATCGTCGATACCTGGATCAGCCGCGCCGAGTCGATGATCCTGGCGCTGGGCGTGATCCTGATGGCGATCAACACCGTGGCCAACGTGATCAGCCGCTTCGCCCTGGGCGAGAGCCTGCACTTCTCCGAGGAGATCAACCGCATCCTGATCGTGATGATCACCTTCGCCGGGCTTGGCTATGCCGCGCGTCATGGTCGTCACATCCGCATGTCGGCCATCTACGATGCCTTGCCCACCGGCGGCCGGCGCTGGCTGATGATCGTGATCTGCCTGTTCACCTCGCTGGTGATGTTCGTGCTCTGCTATTACTCGATCGGTTACATCCAGACCCTCTACGGTCGCGGTCGCGTGCTTCCTTCGCTGAGCATCCCCGTCTGGATCATCTACCTCTGGGTCCCAGTCGGCTTCACCATCACCGGTATCCAGTATCTGCTTACCGCGATCAAGAATCTCACCTCCCGTGACGTCTATCTGTCGACCCATGTCATCGACGGCTACAAGGATACCGAAACGGAAGTCTGACGCAGGGCGCGAGGAACCATTACCATGACACCCATCATTCTCTCCATCATGATCGTGCTCCTGCTGCTGGGATTTCCGATGATGATTCCGCTGGCGACGGCAGCCTTCGTCGGCTTCTACATGACCTTCGGCGGCCTGGGGCAGATGGAAACCCTCATTCAGCAGATGATGGGGGGCATTCGACCGACGGCGCTGATTGCCGTACCGATGTTCATCCTGGCCGCCGACATCATGACCCGCGGCCAGTCGGCAGGACGGCTGATCGACATGGTCATGAGCTTCGTCGGCCATATCAAGGGCGGGCTCGCGGTCAGCACCGCCGCCTCCTGCACCCTGTTCGGCGCCGTGTCGGGCTCGACCCAGGCCACCGTGGTGGCAGTGGGCTCGCCGTTGCGTCCACGCATGCTCAAGGCCGGCTACAAGGACTCCTTCACCCTGGCCCTGATAATCAACTCCAGCGACATCGCCTTCCTGATTCCGCCGAGCATCGGCATGATCATCTATGGCGTCATCTCGGGCACCTCGATCGGCGAGCTGTTCATTGCCGGTATCGGCCCGGGGCTGTTGATCCTGGCCATGTTCTCGGTCTACTGCGTCATCTATGCCATCGTGCACAAGGTGCCGACCGAGCCCAAGTCGAGCTGGAAGGAAAGAGCCCTCGCCGTACGCGATGCACTGTGGCCGCTGGGCTTCCCGGTACTGATCGTGGGCGGCATCTATGGCGGTATCTTCAGCCCCACCGAAGCCGCCGCAGCGTGCGTACTGTATGCGGTGCTGCTCGAGTTCGTGGTCTTCCGTTCACTGAAGATGCCGGACATGTATGCCATCGCCAAGTCCACCGGCCTGATCACCGCGGTGGTGTTCATTCTGGTGGCAGTCGGTAACGGCTTCTCCTGGATCATCTCCTTCGCCCAGATCCCCCAGACCCTGCTGGCGGCGTTCGGTATCAACGAGGCAGGGCCGATCGGCGTGCTGATCGCCATTTCGGTGGCTTTCTTCATCGCCTGCATGTTCGTCGATCCGATCGTGGTGATCCTGGTGCTGACGCCGATCTTCGCCCCGGCGATCTCGGCCTCGGGCCTCGACCCGGTACTGGTCGGTGTGCTGATCACGCTGCAGGTGGCGATAGGCTCGGCGACACCGCCCTTCGGCTGCGACATCTTCACCGCCATTGCCATTTTCAAGCGACCCTACTGGGAAGTGATACGCGGTACGCCGCCCTTCGTCTTCATGCTGATCCTGTCGGCGGCGCTGATCATCATATTCCCGCAGATCGCCCTGTTCCTGCGCGATCTGGCCTTCCGCTAACGGCCGCCCCGATGCTGAGGAGACGTTGAGATGTTCAATCGCATACTGGTACCGGTGGACGGTTCCAAGGGCGCCCTGAAGGCACTGGAGAAGGCCGTGGGTCTGCATCTGCTGACCGGCGCCGAACTCTATATCCTGTGCGTATTCAAGCACCATAGCCTGTTGGAGGCATCGCTCTCGATGGTGCGCCCGGAGAGGCTCGACATTCCCGACGACGCCCTCAAGGAGTACGCCACCGAGGTCGCCGTGCACGCCAAGAGCGAGGCGGTCGAGCTGGGAGCCGAGCCGACCCGGCTGCGCGCCTTCGTCAAGGGCGGGCGCCCTTCGCGCACCATCGTGCGCTTCGCGCGCAAGAGGGAGTGCGACCTGATCGTGATCGGCGCCCAGGGCACCAACGGCGAGAAGAGCCTGCTGCTGGGCAGCGTGGCCCAGCGCGTTGCCGGCTCGGCGCACTGCCCCACCCTGGTGGTATGAGCCAGTGGCCGGCGCCGCCCCTCGGGTGCGGAACCGGCCCCACCCTGATAGAGTCCGAGTACTGTTGCACGCCGCTCAATGACTAATCGATAGGACTCTGCATGAAGACACTGCTGACATCCGCCTCCTTGGTTGCCTTGGTGGCCGCGGCGCCTTGGGTTCTGGCCGCACCGGAGACAGAGGACGAGCGTCTCAGCTATAGCCTGGGCATTGCCTACGGCCAGAGCATTGCCCAGGAGTATCCCGACCTCGACGTCGAGGCTTTCACCGACGCCATTCGCGATCTCATCGAAGGCAACGACCTGGCCATGGAAGCCGAAGAGATGGCCGCGACCCTGAGCAAGTTCCAGCAGGATGCACTGGCCGCCCGCCAGGCCGAAGCCGAGGAACTGGCCGAGCTCAATCTCGCCGAAGGGCAGGCTTTCCTGGCCGAGAACGCCGAGCGCGAAGAGGTCACCACGACCGAGTCGGGCCTTCAATACGAGGTGCTGGAGAACGGCGACGGCGACAGCCCCGGCCCCAGCTCTCACGTTGAAGTGCACTACGAGGGAACCCTGGTCGACGGCACGGTCTTCGACAGCTCCTTCGAACGCGGCCAGCCGCTGAGCTTCCGCGTCGACCAGGTGATCGAAGGCTGGCAGGAAGCGCTGCAACTGATGAGCGTGGGCGACACCTGGATGCTGTTCATCCCCCTGAGCTTGGCTACGGCGCCCAGGGCCAGGGTCCCATCGGCCCCAACGAGACGTTGATCTTCCGCGTCGAACTGCTCGATGTCATGGAATGACGCCTACCGCATGAAAGCCTTGACCCTGTTGGCTGTCGGGCTGCTGCTGAGCCACGGCGCCCAAGCGGAGACTCGATTGCCCGAGCTGCCCCGGCTCGCTGTCGAGCCAAACGCGACCAGTGTGATCGGCGTCTCCTCGGGAGGCTACATGGCCACCCAATTGGCCGTGGCCTGGCCGGAACGCTTCCAGGGCGTGGCCGTGCTCGCCGCGGGCCCGTGGAGCTGCGCCCAGGGCGGCCTGGGCCAGGCACTTGGGCAGTGCATGGCGACACGTCGCGGGCCACCCGACCTTGCCGGCCTGGACGTGCGCCTGCGCGACTACCAGGCGCGTGGCCTGGTGGGCGGGAGCGAAGCGCTTGCCGCGCTGCGTGCCTTCGTCTGGCACGGGGACGAGGACAGCGTGGTGGATCCCTCGCTCGGCCTGGCGCTGGCCGAGCAATTGGGCGACTGGCTGGCAAATCCCGAGGAACAGCTCAAGGTGGTTCGCTCCCCCGGCGTCGGCCACGGCTGGCCCATCGAGGCCGACGAGCGGATTCCGCCAAGCCAGCTGGCCCAATGCCGAATCGGCGGCGGCACCCATATGCTGGCCTGCGGCCTGGATATCGCGGGCGAAGCGCTGGACTGGCTGCATGGGCCGCAGGAGCCCGCGCAAGCCATGTCGTCGACCCAGTTGCTGCGCTTCGACCAGGCCCCGTTCGACGCCCGCGGCTTGGGCGATGCCGGCTACGTGCTGGTTCCGGAGGGCTGCGAGGCGGGAGGCTGCGGCCTGACCGTGGCACTGCACGGCTGCAGCATGACCGAGGAGCAGATCGACGAAGCCTTCGTACGCTACAGCGGCCTCAACGAATGGGCCGCGGCCAACCGCCGTGTCGTGCTCTATCCCCAGGCCACCAGTAGCCTGGCCAATCCCCAGGGTTGCTGGGACTGGTGGGGCTTTGCCGAGAGCACCTGGCAGCTCGACCCGTTGCACGACACCCGGGAAGGCGTCCAAGTCCAAGCGCTGATGGCCATGATCGAACGACTCGAGGAAGCCCCTGAGGAGTAAGCCCCGAGGAGTGAGTAGGCGCCGCTATCCGCCGAGTTCGTGCTCAAGCGCCGAACGTAGCGGATGCGGCGTCGGCGAGTAGAGCACCCGCTGCAGGATCGTACCGTGGCGGTCGACCAGATAGATCGATGAGCTGTGGTCGATGGTGTACTCCATCGCCGAGTCGGGCGTTTCCACCCGGCGCCAGATGACCCCGTACCGGGCGGCCAGCTCCTCGAGCTGTGCCTGGCTGCCGGTGGCACCGATGAAGTCATCGCCGAAATATCCGACATACTCGGTGAGGCGTTCGATGGTGTCGCGCTCCGGATCCACGGAGATCAGCACCGGGACCACCCGCCGCCGCTGATCCTCCTCCAGCCCCTGCATGACCTGACGCATCACGGCCATGCTCATCGGGCAAACGTCCGGGCAGTAGGTATAACCGAAGAACAGTACCGCCAGCTGGTCGTCCTCGAGCTGGGTCAGTGAAAAATCGCCCTGGGTCGAGGGTAGCTCCACCGGGCCGCCCTTCGGGCTGCCGTCGTCGGCCTGCTGGAACTGCTGGAAACCGACCAGCCCGCCGAGAGCCACCACGACGACCAGCGCGCCCAATACCACCCAGATACGTTGCCGCTTCATGGCGAACTCCGCTCCACCGTGAAATCGAATCGGCTGCCCAACCGGCCCTCCGCAGTCTCCACCACGACCTGGGCCTGCCAGGGCATGACCGACTCGGTGCAGATCGGCACTTGGCCAATCCCCTCGAAACGACCATTATCCTGCTTGCTCAAGGGGAAGCGATGCAAGCCCATGTCCATGTCGCGGCCGACGAAGTCGACGCTGACCGCCCGCGCCTCCACGCCCTCCACCCGGACCGTCAGCGGCAGCAGCTCCAGAGCATGGATACCGTCGGAGGCGGCGACGCTCAAGGTCAGCGCGCGCCCCTCGCCTAGGCTGGCGCGGCAACCGGCCTGGTGCAGATCGCAGGGCAGCGCGGCGAGATACCAGTCGACATCGCTGTCGCCGCGCACCAGATGCGACAGCAGATACCACAATGCCACGCTGAGCGTCAGCAGCGTGGCGAGCATCATCAGGCGAAGCCCCGGAAAGCGGGATTCGCTGGCTTCGGGCAGGGAGGGCGAGGGCATGTGGCGAACGCAGCACTTCACTGGACAGCGATAAAGGGTAAGCTTAACAGCATTTTCCTACCGGCCTGGCGTGTACCGTTGTCGCAGGGTTAAACGGTCGCAGCGGCCTGGTCTAAGCCATAAGGATAGCGAGATGGAAGGCGTCGCCGATGCCCTGGGGCCCCTGTTCCTGCTGATACTGTTCGGCGCCGTCCTGGGACGATTGCGCCAGCCGGACGGTAACTTCTGGATACAGCTCGAGAAAGTCATCTACTTTCTGCTCTTCCCCGCCATGCTGGTCGCTACCCTGGCCACCGCCAACGTCGGTGAGGTGCCAGTGGTGCGTCTGGCGCTCGCCCTGCTCGGCGGCATGCTGGCATTTGCCGGGCTGCTGTGGGCCATACAGCGCAGGCTGGGCCTCGAGCCGGCCGCCTTCACTTCGGTATTTCAGGGCGCACTGCGCTTCAACACCTATGTCGGAGTGGCTGGCGCGGCCGCCCTGCATGGTACCGCCGGCGCCACGGTGGCGGCGGTCGCCGTGGCGCTGATGGTGCCGATGGTCAACGTACTGTGCGTCGCCAGCTTCATCGCCGCCGGCACACTCGGCCCCTCGAGCCTGGGCAAGAGCCTGGCGGCACTGGTGCGCAACCCGCTGATTCTCGCCTGCCTGGCCGGCATCGGCCTCAACCTCTCCGGCATCGGCCTGCCCGGCTGGAGCGGCTCCGCCGTGGAGTTGCTGGGCCGCGCCGCCCTGCCGCTCGGGCTGGTGGCGGTGGGCGTTGCCCTGCGCCCCCAAGCGCTACTGCGGGTGGATCGCGGCGTGTGGACTTCCAATCTGGTCAAGCTGGTATTGATGCCCGCCCTGGTGTTCGCCGTGGCGCTGATGCTGGGGCTGGACGCCGTGAGTCGCGATGTGGCCCTGCTGTTTGCCGCCCTGCCCACGGCTACCTCGGCCTACATCCTGGCGCGTCAACTAGGTGGCGATGCCGAGCTGATGGCTGCCCTGATCACCGGCCAGACGCTGCTTGCCATGGCGACGCTGCCCCTGTGGCTGCATCTCGCCGGAAGCTGAAATAAAAAACATTCGCATTCGTGTTGACGGCGATAATGAGAATGGATTACATTGAGGGCGTGGTGTTGATGAGGCACCACGGCCATTAGGGGAACCGCCAGTTTCCCGCTATGGTTTCTCCCCCTCATTGCTAGTCACGGTCTTGCCTGCGCCTCCCCTGGAGGCGCTTTTTTTTGCTTGGAAGGTCCCCTCATTGCTGCTTTTTACAAGGTCAGGGTCTTGCCTGCACCTCCTCTGGAGGCGCTTTTTTTTGCTTGGAAGGTCCCTCATTGCTGCTTTTTACAAGGTCAGGGTCTTGCCTGCACCTCCTCTGGAGGCGCTTTTTTGCTTGGAAGGCCCCCTCATTGCTGCTTTTTACAAGGTCAGGGTCTTGCCTGCGCCTCCTCTGGAGGCGCTTTTTTGCTTGGAAGGCCCCTCATTGCTGCTTTTTACAAGGTCAGGGCCTTGCCTGCGCCTCACCCACCCTCACCCGGCTCCTGCGCCGCGCCAGGGCCCACGCCCACGCAGGCGCTCGCGCAGCAGCTCGGCTAGTGCCTGGGCGGCGGGCCGAGAGGCAGGTTCGATGGTACGGGCGAAGTGCAATTGCGCCTCGCAGCGGCCGAGCACGGGCAACCCTTCGGCCTCGCCCAGCTCGCGCATGGCGGGGGTCAGACGCTCGCGGTCGAGCACACTGATCGCCAATCCCGTCTCCACCGCGCGTTCGATGGCGTGGATGCTGGTGCTGGTGAACACCGCGTGCCAGGGCCTGCCGAGCCTTTCCAGGGCTTCGGTGGCCAGCGCCCGGTAGGGACAATCGACCTCGTGCAGGGCCAGCGGCAGGCTGTCCCGCTCGGTCAGGTTGGCGATGCGTGGAGCGGCCCATACCGGCCGGGTGCGCCACAGCGGCTCGCCCCCGGGCAACGCGATGGGGCGGTCCAGCACCACCGCCAGGTCCAGCCGCGCGCGCTCCAGCTGGCGTGCCAGCTCGCCGCTGGTGGCCGTTACCGCCTGCAGCAGCACCTCGGGGTGGCGCGCGGTGAACTCAGGCAATACGTCGCCGAGCAGCTCGCGGGCGTAATCCTCGGGCAGGCCGAAGCGCACCTTGCCCCGCAGGCCACGCCCGGCGTAGCGAGCGACGATGCCGTCGTGCATACGCAGCAGTTCGCGTACCTCCTGCAGCAGCGCCTCGCCGGTGGCGGTCGGCACGACACCGCGCGGGCCGCGCTCCAGCAGGCGGGCATCGAGCAGCGACTCGAGGCGCTTGATCTGCATGCTGATGGCGCTCACGGTGCGGTGCCGCTGTTCGGCCGCCGCCGCCAGCGAGCCAAGCCGGGCCGCTGCCTGGAAGCTGCGCAGCAGTTCGAGATCCAGAGTCGCCGTCGAGACTTCAACCATATTGTATCCTGCCTGCAAACAATATCGCTTCATTGAAGCCTCGATAGCCGTCAAGCTCAAGCTCCCGTAACCGAGGAGCACAACGATGCCTCAGCAGATCCTGTCGCTACTGATCGCCGCCGGCTTCGTGGTGTGCTGGAGCTCCGGCTTCGTCGGTGGCCGACTTGCCAGCGCACTGGATACGCCAGTGCTCAGTCTGTTCGCCTGGCGCTTTCTGCTCGCCGCCCTGCTGGTGGCGCTATGGTGCCGGTGGCGGCTCGGCGAGGCGCCGAGGGCGAGCGATATGCGGCGGGAGATGGCGGTCGGCAGCCTGACCATGGGCGGCTACCTGCTGGGCGTGATCGTGGCCATCGACCTGGGCGTCAGCACCAGCGTCACGGCGCTCGTCACCGCCCTGCAGCCGCTGCTGGCAGCGGCGCTGGCAGGCCCTCTGCTGGGAGAGCGCCTGCGGCCGCGTGGCTGGCTGGGAATGGTCATCGCCACTCTGGGCGTGGCGCTGTGCGTGGCCGACGACATGCAACAGCCGCTGGCCGCCCCGTGGTGGGCCTACCTGTTGCCGCTGCTGTCGGTGATCTCGGTCACGCTCGGCAGCGTACTGGCGGTGCGTCAGGCGACCGCCATGCCGCTATCGGCGGCGCTGCTGGCCCAGTTGCTCGCAGCCGCGGGAATCTTCCTGCTGGCCGCGCTGGTGGTGGAGGGAGGGAAGCTGTCACCGCCAACGCTGGAACCCTCTTTCCTCGCCGCCATCGGCTGGCTGGTGGTGCTGTCGAGCTTGGGCGGCTACGGCTTCTTCATCGCCAGCCTGCGTCGGCTAGGCGTCACGCTGACCTCGGCGCTGGTGCACCTGACGCCGGGAGTGACGCTGCTGTGGGCCGCGGCGATGTTCGGCGAGCGCCTTGGCCCGACCGGGCTCGTCGGCATGGTGCTGGCCGGCGTCGGCGCCGGCCTGGCTATTCGCTACGTTCGAAGATCAGGTCCCACACCCCGTGACCGAGACGCTCGCCGCGTGCCTCGAACTTGGTCAGCGGGCGAAACGCCGGACGCGGCACATAGGGTGCCGTCTCGGGCGTCGCAGAGTTGACGTAGCCCGGCGCGGCCGCCATCACCTCGGCCATCCACTCGGCGTAGGCCTGCCAGTCGGTGGCCATGTGCAGCTTGCCACCCAGCTTCAAGCGGGTACGGATCAGCTCGACGAAAGCGGGCTGCACGATGCGCCGCTTGTGGTGCTTCTTCTTCGGCCAGGGGTCGGGGAAGAACAGCTGCAGGGTATCGAGGCTGGCTTCCGGCAGGCACTGTTCGAGCACGGCCAGGGCGTCCTCGCGATAGACGCGAAGGTTGGTCAGGCCGCGCTTGTCGGCCTCGTCGAGCAGCTTGCCCACCCCCGGGGCGTGCACCTCGATGCCGATGAAGTCGGTATCGGGGTGAGTCTCGGCCTGTTCGACCAGCGAGGCGCCCATGCCGAAGCCGACCTCCACCACCCGCGGTGCCCGGCGCCCGAACAGGGCGTCGAGGTCCTGCCGCCCGTCGGCCAGGGTCAGGCCCAGCCGCGGCCAGACCTCTTCCAGGCCGCGGGTCTGGGCCTGGGTCATGCGCCCGGCGCGCAGCACGTAGCTCTTGATGCCGCGACGATGCAGCGGGGCGTCCGGCCCTTCCGGGCCGGTGGTGGCGATATCGCGTTGCGGGTCACTCATGGATTCGTTGCGGCTCCGGTGGATTCAGCCGTTGATGCGGCCGGCAAAGGGCGAGGAAGGCTCGGCGCTCTGGCGGCGCGGCATGCGCCCGGCGAGGAAGGCCTCGCGCCCGGCCTCGACGGCCTTCTTCATGGCGCTGGCCATCAGCACCGGCTGGCGCGCGTGGGCGATGGCCGAGTTCATCAGCACGCCGTCGCAGCCCAGCTCCATGGCCATGGCGGCGTCGGAAGCGGTGCCGATCCCGGCGTCGACCAGCACAGGCACGCCCGCCTGCTCGATGATCAGGCGGATGTTGTGCGGGTTCTGGATGCCGTGACCGGAGCCGATCAGCGAGCCCAGCGGCATGATCGCGCAGCAGCCCAGGCGCTCGAGTTCCTTGGCCACGATAGGATCGTCGCTGGTGTAGACCATCACGTCGAAGTCGTCATTGATCAGCTCCTCCGCCGCCTTGAGGGTCTCGACCACGTTGGGATAGAGGGTCGAGTCGTCGCCCAGTACCTCGAGCTTGACCAGCTTGTGGCCATCGAGCAGCTCTCGCGCCAGCTTGCAGGTACGCACGGCGTCCTTGGCGGTATAGCAGCCGGCGGTGTTGGGCAGCAGAGTGAAGCGCTCCGGCGGCACCACGTCGAGCAGGTTGGGGCCGGCTTCCTGGCCGAGATTGGTGCGGCGCACGGCGAAGGTGACGACCTCGGCGCCGGAGGCAGCGATGGCCTCGGCTGTCTCGTCGAAGTCCTTGTACTTGCCGGTGCCGACCAGCAGGCGTGAGGTGAAGGCGTGGCCGGCAATCCGCAGCGGCTGATCCTGGAAGAAGTCTGTCATCGTTTGAGCCTGTGTCTGTAGCGGAGTCTGGATCGGGAAGCGGTCGGACGAGGTAGCCATCAGCCACCGCCGATGGCGTGAACGATCTCGATGCGGTCGCCGTCGGCCAGGGGAGTGGTATCGTGCGCGCTCTTGGGCACGATCTCTTCGTTACGCTCGACGGCGATACGCCGCCCGCTCAGGCCAAGGCTATCGACCAACTGCGCCACCGTGAGGCCGGGGGCAAGGTCTCGGGCCTCACCGTTGAGCTGGATCTGCATGGCGTCCTCTCCACGTTGACGAGTGTCGCGGGCCGATATTGTAGCCCTTTCGCGCCCCCCACGGTACGGTAGGCGCAAAACCTATCCGCAGGAGAGTACACGATGCACGACCGCGGCTGGTGGTGCCTGGCGGCGCTCTCGGGTGCCGTAACGGTCATGGCCGGCGCCTTCGCCGCCCATGCCCTGCAGGGGCAATTGCCCGAGCGCCTGCTTGGCGCCTTCGAAACCGGCGTGCGCTACCAGGCGTGGCACACCTTGGCGATGCTCGGCGTATTGGCCTGGCGCGCATCCCGGCCGCTACGCGGTCAGCTTCTCGTGCTCGGCCTTTGGACAGCAGGAATGGGACTGTTCTCCGGCTCCCTCTACCTGCTGGCGCTCAGCGGCCTGGGTGCCCTGGGCATGGTGACGCCGTTCGGCGGCGTGCTGATGATCGCCGGCTGGCTGGCGCTGGCCGTCTGTGTGCTGCGCGGCCGGCCCGACGGTCAGTCCGAATCGGGGATGGCGTAGGTCGCGGTGACGTGGGCCACGGGACGCTCGTCACCGGCGGAAAAAAGCTGCACCTCGCCCACCGCCAGGCGACGGCCCAGCTTGAGGATGCGGGCGTTGGCGATCAGGTCGCGGTCGCCGCGGGCGCGGCGCAGGAAATGGCAGTTGAGATCGGTGGTCACGGCCATCGGCTCGGGGCCGATCTGAGCCAGGATCGCCACGTAGAGGCACACGTCGGCGAGCCCCATCATGGTCGGTCCGGAAACGCAGGAGCCGGGACGCAGGTGCTCGTCCTCGATGGCCAGACTCATGGTCGCCCGCATGTGATCGACCGCCTCAATGGTACCGGCGCGCTGGGGAAACACCTCGTCGAGAAAGTCCTCGATGGCGGCGGCGGTCATCACGGTCATGAGGCTCTCCTGACAGTATGAAACGGTGGAAATGAGGCTCAAGATAACGCAAGCCAACCCTTCCGCACAGTCGTCCTCCACAAGAACCGTACATACTCTGCTCGACGACATCCTCAGCCGAATCGTTCAATGGTCGAGCATGCCGGCAACGGTGAAATCTTCCATTAACATGCCGGTGCAAGGATTCCTTCGACAGGATGGGGCGCGTGCGCCCTGGCGGGAGAGACAATGACAACACCCAGCCCCGTGACGAGCCAGGCCCGGTATCACATTGCCGTGGTGGACGACGAAGTCGACATGCTGGACGTGCTGCAGGATGTCCTTCAGGAGGAGGGCTACCGGGTCAGCGCTCTGCGCAGCGGCCAGGCCCTGCATGAACTGCTCGCCCGCGACCCGGCGGACCTGGTCGTGCTCGACCTGAAGCTGGCCGGCGAGAATGGCCTGCAGGTGGCTCGCGAGGTCCGCGCGACCAACCCGGTGCCGATCATGATGCTGACCGGCAAGGGGGATGAAACCGATCGCATCCTGGGCCTGGAGGTCGCGGCCGACGACTTCCTGATGAAGCCTTTCAACCTGCGCGAACTGATGGCGCGGGTGCACGCCCTGCTGCGCCGCGCCAAGCAGCTCAGCGTGACGCTGCAGGACGTCGACCAGGACCATGAATGCCTGTGGTTCGACGACTGGCGGCTCGACCTCACCCGACGCGTGCTCTACGACCCCCGCAATCATCCGGTCAACCTCACCTTCGGCGAGTACAACCTGCTGGAGAGCCTGGTCACCTCGGCCAATCATGTGCTGAGCCGCGATAGCCTGCTCGAGCGCACCCGCGGCACCGACAGCGACTCGTTCGACCGCAGCATCGACGTGCTGATCCTGCGCCTGCGTCGCAAGATCGAAGCCAACCCGAAGCATCCCCGCTACATCCTGACCGAACGGGGCCTGGGCTACGTCTTCCAGGCCCAGGTTCGCAAGCGCTGATGGGGCGCTGGACCCTGCAGCGCCGTGCCCTGGCGGCACTGGTCGTGGCCACGCTGTTGGCACTCGGTCTGGTGCTGGTCGCCTGGTTCGGCCTGACCCAGACCCGCAATGCCGTCAGCGAGTTCGAGGCCCGAACGCTGCCGGAGATTCGCACCGCACTGACGCTCTCCGAGGAAGTGGCGCAATTGGCTGCCCTGGCCCCCTACGTAGCCTCGGCCGCCAAACCCTTCCTGCTGCAGATCGAGCGCGACCGCCTGACCCGGCGCTTCCAGTCGCTGGTAGCCGTGGCCGCCTCGATCCGCGACCGGCCCTTCCGAGAGATGCTGGAGGCCCAGTTGAACGCGCTGCAAGCCGACATCGATCGCCTGACCGACCTGATGGAGAGCGAGCTCTTCCTGCGCGAGGATCTACTGACGGCCCAGTTCGAGGTCACCCAGATCGTCGTCCAGGGCGCCGAGTTCGGCGGGGCACCCTCCTTGACCCGCTGGCAGATCCTGGAGGCGCTGTATCAAGGCCTCAGCAACCCTGACCAGTGGATCGGGCAGTGGGCTATCCTGGCGGAGCCACCCGACCCCGACATGCCCCATGCCGAAGCCTACCGGCGGCTCCTGGAACTGGCGGAAGACAGCGCCGCGAGAATGGCGCAGATCAACCAGCAGAAGGCGTTCCTGCTGGCCAGCCTGCGCGCCCGGTCCGAGCGCCTGACCGGCGAGGTCAACGGCTTCGCCGGCGCCCTGCAGCGTGAGGTCGTGATCCAGCAGCAAACCGTGCATGCCCAGGTCAACCGGGTGCTGCTCGGGATGATGCTGATGACCGGGCTGCTGATCCTGGGCGTGATTTTGCATTACATGGGCAACCTGAAGACCATACGCGACCTGGGGGTCGTCACGCAGGACATGGTGCAACTGGCGCAGGGCGGTGAAGCCCCCAAGCATATCGCCATCACACGCCATGACGAAATCGGGACGCTGGCCAGGGCCTATGAAGTCTTTCGCGACCACGCCGGGCGCATCGAACAGGCGGGGCACGACCTGCGCGCTCAAAAGCACCTGCTGGAGACGGTGTTCAACGAGATCCAGGACGGGCTCAGCGTGTTTTCCGCCGACGATCGCTTGATTGCCTGGAACCGTCGCTACCTGGACATGTTCGGTCTGACGCCCGGCGCGATCGGCACCGGCATGCCCTTGGCCGAGGTGCAGCGCCAGATGGCGCGCCACCCCCATCGCAACGTGACGCTGGCCAACCGCTCGGTCGACATGAGCACGATCAACCTCCGTCGTCATCAGGTCTACCAGAGCTTCGAGCGTCACTACGACGATGGCCGGGTCATCGAGTTTCGCAGCCAGCCCATGCCCGGCGGTGGTTTCGTGACGCTCTACAGCGATCTCAGTGACCGACGCACGATCGAGCAGCAGCTGCAGCAAGCCCAGAAGATGGAGGTGCTAGGCCAGCTGACCGGCGGCGTGGCCCACGACTTCAACAACCTGCTGGCGGCACTTCTCGGCAACCTGCAACTGCTCGAGCAGCAGGCCGGCCTGCCCGAGAGGGCGCGACGCTACACCGAGCGCGCCCTGGATGTCGGTGAACGGGGCACCCAACTGGTCCAGCGCCTGCTGGCCTTCAGTCGCAAGCAGCACCTGCAGCCGGAGTGGGTCTATATCGATGCCCTGATCGACGGGCTCGAGGAGTTGCTCGAATATAGCGTCTCGGCACATACCCAGCTGCTGATTCGGCTGCAGGCGCCGGATACGCGGCTGTATATCGACCCTTCGCAGTTGGAGAATGCGATTCTCAATCTGGCATTGAACAGCAGTGCGGCAATGCCGCGAGGCGGCCAACTCGTCATCGCCACCGAATTCACACCGGGCGAGAAGCCGGCGGTGACGATCACCGTCCGCGATACTGGCCAGGGCATACCGGCCGAGCTGCAGGCGCGGGTGCTGGAACCTTTCTTCACCACCAAACCCATGGGCCAGGGTAGTGGCCTGGGGTTGAGCAGCGTCTATGGCTTCGTCACCCAGAGCGGCGGCGAGTTCAGCATGGAATCCGAACCGGGCCGGGGCACGGCGGTGCGCTTGAGCTGGCCGGTACAGAGCGTCACGGCCCCCTCCCTGCCAGCGGCCTCGACCGTCCTCGCCGTGGCGGTACCTGTCGACACGTGCGTGGTCGTGGTCGAAGACGACGCCGAGGTCAGGCGGGTCACGGCGGAACTCATCGCCGCCCACCGTTCCGTCGCGTCGTTCCGTCACGCCGAACAGGCGCTCGACTGGCTGCGGGACAATGCCGCGTCGACGGGCCTGGTGCTCACCGACGTCAACCTGGACGGTGCGCTTAGCGGGGTCGACCTGCGCGAGCAGGTGCGCCGCCTGTGGCCCATGATTCCGGTGGTGCTGGCGTCGGGCATGCCCCGCGAAGCGCTGGAGCGCGAGTATGGGCTCTCCATGGGCGATGCGTTCCTGCAGAAACCGATTCGTCCCGAGCAATGGCAAGCCTTTTTTGACGCTCCTTCGCCTGGTCGCTGAAGCCGGGCGACATATGTTTCAAATATTTCAGTTCGCCTTGCGGCGGTGAAATCGTTGGTTAGTATCCTGCCGCCATGGTGTCCCGAGCCACTGCCACAACAACAACGCTCAGGAGTACACCATGAAGAAGACTCTCTCCGCGCTGACCTTGGGTCTGGCGGCAACCCTCGTCACGCCGACCCTGCTGGCCGACGAGGTGCTGGTGGGCCTCATCACCAAGACCAACACCAACCCCTTCTTCGTCAAGATGCGTGAAGGCGCCCAGGCTCAGACCGATGCGCTGGGTGTCGAGTTGCGCACCTTTGCCGGCCGCTTCGATGGCGACAACGACTCCCAGGTGCAGGCCATCGAAAACCTGGTGTCTTCCGGGGCCCAAGGCATCCTGATTACCCCCAACGACCCGGTGGCAATCGTGCCCACCATCGAGCGCGCCGCGAAGCCGGCGTCCTGGTGATCGCGCTGGATACCCCCTTGAATCCCGCCGATGCCGCCGATGCCACCTTGGCGACCGACAACTTCAAGGCCGGTGAACTGATCGGCCAATGGGCGCGAAGCAAGATGGGCGACGAAGCCGACAATGCCAGAATCGCGTTGCTGGACCTGAGCACCAGCGAGATCACTGTCGACGTCGCGCGCAACCAGGGCTTCCTGCAGGGTTTCGGTATCGACCTCAACGACCCCAACGACATCGGCGATGAAGACGACCCGCGCATCGTCGGCAACGACGTGACCCAAGGTTCCGAGGAGGGCGGCCGGCGAGCCATGGAGAACCTGCTGCAAAAGGATCCCAGCATCAATCTCGTCTACACCATCAACGAACCAGCCGCGGCCGGCGCCTATGAAGCGCTGAAGGCCGCCGGTCGGGAGGATTCGGTGATCATCGTCTCGGTCGATGGCGGCTGCCCAGGCGTGCGCAATGTCGCCGATGGCGTCATCGGTGCCACCTCGATGCAGTTCCCCTTGCGCATGGCGTCCATGGGGGTCGAGTCGATCGTCGAGTACGCCAGGAACGGGGAGAGACCCGAGGCATCGAACGGGCTCGATTTCGTCGATACCGGCGTCGAGTTGATCACCGACGCCCCGGTAGCCGGAATACCTTCGGTTTCCTCCGCCGATGGCCTGGAAACGTGCTGGGGCTGAAGCAGTCGTAGTCCGTCGGCGCCCCCCCCGGCGCCGACCTACCCACAGGTGAGTTATGACACAACCCAAGCCATCAGGCCCTCACGACCTGACGGCCCATGAGCATGTGGCGGAAACCTCGGTCGGACAGGTGGCTCGATTCGAGGAAGAGGCACTCTCGCTGGGCCGGCGGATCCATCGCTTTTTCCATGCCAACCCGACGGCAGCGCCGGCCCTGGTCCTGGTCGTCTCGGTGCTGGCCTTCGTCGTGCTGGTGGGGGAGCGCTTCCTGGCGCCGTTCAACCTGTCGCTGGTCCTGCAGCAGGTGACCATCATCGGCACGCTGGGCATCGCCCAGACACTGATCATCCTGACCATGGGCATCGACCTTTCCGTGGGCGCCATCATGGTGCTCTCGTCGGTGGTGATGGGGAGGATGGCCGTCGATTACGGCCTGCCGCCGTCGCTGGCACTGGCCGTCGGCCTGCTGACCGGCGCCATTTGCGGGCTACTCAACGGCACCTTGGTGACACGGCTGAAACTGCCGCCGTTCATCGCCACCCTGGGCACCTGGAACGTCTTCTTCGCGCTGAACCTGTGGTACTCGAAGAGCGAAGCCATCCGCTCCCAGGAGATCACGGCCACGGCACCGCTGCTGCAGTGGGGCGGCACCGCCTTCGAGCTGTTCGGAGCACGCTTCACCTACGGCTCGATTCTGATGCTGGCGCTGTTCTGCGGCGTCTGGTACGCCCTGAACTGGACCGCCTGGGGCCGCCATGTCTACGCCACCGGCGACGACAAGGATGCCGCCGAACTGGCCGGGATCCGCACCCGCCGGGTCTTGCTGTCGGTCTATATCGTCGCCGGCCTCATCTGCGCCATCGCCGCCTGGCTGCTGATCGGGCGCACCGGCTCGGTCAGCCCCCAGGCCGGTTTCACCGCCAACCTGGACAGCATCACCGCCGTGGTGATCGGGGGCACGTCCTTGTTCGGCGGGCGAGGTTCCATCTTCGGCACCCTGATTGGCGCCCTGATCGTCGGGGTGTTTCGCAACGGGTTGGCCCTGGCCGGCGTCGATGTGCTGTGGCAGGAGTTCACCGTCGGCATGCTGATCATCGTCGCCGTGACCACCGACCAGTGGATCAGGAGGGTCTCGGCATGACTGGCGTTACTCCGATACTGGAAGCGACCGGCCTGGTCAAACGCTATGGGCGGGTCACCGCGCTGGACCGGGCGGATTTCGACCTCTACCCCGGCGAAGTGCTGGCCGTGATCGGCGACAACGGCGCGGGCAAGTCGACGCTGATCAAGGCGCTGTCCGGCGCCGTGATACCCGACCAGGGTGAAATTCGCCTGCATGGCAAGCCAGTGCGCTTCGGCAACCCGATGGAGGCCCGCGCCGCCGGCATCGAGACGGTCTATCAGACGCTGGCCGTGTCACCGGCGCTGGGGATCGCCGACAATCTGTTCCTGGGCCGCGAGATCCGCAAGCCCGGCATCCTGGGCTCCGTGTTCCGCATGCTGGACAAGGCGGAGATGCAGCGTCAGGCGCGCAAGGAGCTGTCCGAGCTGGGGCTGCTGACCATCCAGAACATCAACCAGGCTGTGGAAACGCTCTCCGGCGGCCAGCGTCAGGGGGTGGCCGTCGCCCGCTCGGCAGCCTTCGGCAGCCAGGTGGTGATTCTGGACGAGCCGACGGCGGCCCTGGGCGTCAAGGAGTCGCGGCGGGTGCTGAACCTGATCCGACAACTGCGCGACAAGGGGCTGCCGATCGTGCTGATCAGTCATAATATGCCCCATGTGTTCGAGGTCGCCGACCGGATTCACGTCCATCGCCTGGGCCGCCGGGCTGCCGTGATCCATCCGGATACGCACAGCATGTCCGATGCGGTCGCCATCATGACCGGTGCCACCGAGCTAGGCGTCGCATGACCCGAGCGTGATCCACTACCGCTTCACCCAATCCGATCAGGGAGCCTGTGTGCGCAAGCTGTTTATCCTCCTGGTGGCGCTGCATGCCGCCCATCTGCACGCCGAGCCACTCAGGATCGGGGTCAGCGTGGCAGATCTGGGCAATCCCTTCTTCGCCACCCTGGCAGAGGCCATCGGCGACTCGGCGCGGGCGCTGCACCCCGGCGAAGTGGCGCTGGAGGTCAGGTCGAGCGCCTACGACCTCGAGCGCCAGGTCCACCAGCTCGACGCCTTCACGCAAGCGGGCATGGATATCATCGTGCTGGCCGCCGCCAACAGCGAGGCCATCGGGCCGGCCGTTCGGCGAGCCCAGCAGGCTGGCATCGTGGTGGCGGCGGTCGACATCGACGCCCAGGGGGCGGACGTCACGGTCACCACCGATAACGTTCAGGCGGGGGAAATGACCTGCGATTACATGGCCGAGCGATTGGGGCACACGGGGCGAGTGGCGATCATCAACGGTGCGCCGGTCTCGTCGGTGACGGATCGCGTGAACGGTTGTCGCACGGCGCTGAACCGGCACCCCGAGATCGAACTGCTCAGCGATGACCACAACGGCGGTGGCACCTACAGCGGCGGCCTCGAGGCCATGACCTATCTGATCAGCGCCTACTCTGATCTGGATGCGGTGTTCGCCATCAACGACCCGTCGGCCATCGGAGCGGCCAACGCCGCTCGTCTGGCCGGGCAGTCGCACCTGTTCATCGTGGCGGTGGATGGCTCACCCGAAGGCATCGCAGCGCTACAGGAGTCTCCTGCGCTGCTGGTCGCCACCGCCGCGCAATCCCCACGCCAGATGGCCGCAACGGCCATTCGCGAAAGCCTGGGACACCTGGCCGCGGGAGGACGACAGGAAAGCCAGGCGATTCGGCTCGCCACGCAGTTGATCACACGGGAAAACGCCGAGCATTTCGATCACTGGAGTAATGGCTCTACGTCGGAGTGACGCTATGCTGAGTCGCTGCGAAGCAGAACGCCCCTGTCGGTCTCCCGACAGGGGCGCTTTTCTCGCGGCCCGTAGCCCGTAGCCCGTAGCCCGTAGCCCGTAGCCCGTAGCCCGTAGCCCGTAGCCGAGCTTACTTGGCCTTGTGCACGGCACGCCAGTGGTGCAGCAGCGGCTCGGTATAGCCGGAGGGCTGCACGCGCCCCTTGAAGATCAGGTCGCTGGCCGCCTTGAACGCTGTCGAGGCCTCGAAGTCGGCGCTCATGGCGGTATAGGCCGGGTCGCCGGCGTTCTGCCCGTCAACCACCTTGGCCATGCGCTCCAGGGTCTTCTGCACGCGTTCGGCATCGACCACGCCGTGGTGCAGCCAGTTGGCGATGTGCTGGCTGGAGATACGCAGCGTGGCACGATCCTCCATCAGGCCCACGTCGTGAATGTCGGGCACCTTGGAGCAGCCCACGCCGTGCTCGACCCAGCGCACCACGTAGCCGAGGATGCCCTGGCAGTTGTTATCGAGCTCCTGCTGGATCTCCTCGTCGGACCAGCCGGCCTTCTCGGCCACCGGCACGGTGAGCAAGTCGTCGAGCAGCTCTTCCAGAAGGGCGGGCTCGCTCTGGGTCTCAAGCTCACGCTGAATCTCGGTGACGTCGACCTGATGGTAGTGCAGCGCATGCAGCGCGGCAGCCGTGGGCGACGGTACCCAGGCGGTGTTGGCACCGGCCTTGGGATGGCCGATCTTCTGCTCCAACATGGCGGCCATCAGGTCCGGCATGGCCCACATGCCCTTGCCGATCTGGGCGCGACCACGCAGGCCGCAGGCCAGGCCGACCAGCACGTTGTTGCGCTCGTAGGCGCCGATCCAGGCGGCATTCTTCATGTCGCCCTTGCGGATCATCGGGCCCGCCTCCATGGCGGTGTGCATCTCGTCGCCGGTGCGGTCGAGGAAGCCGGTGTTGATGAACACCACGCGGGAGCTGGCCTCGGCGATACACGCCTTGAGGTTGACCGAGGTGCGACGCTCCTCGTCCATGATGCCCATCTTGAGGGTGTCACGGGCCAGGCCCAGCAGATCCTCGATACGGCCGAACAGCGCGTTGGAGAAGGCGACCTCCTTGGGACCGTGCATCTTCGGCTTGACGATGTAGACCGAGCCCTGGCGCGAGTTACGCGCCTCGCCTTCGCCCTTCTTGAGGTCGTGCATGGCCAGCAGGCTGGTGACGATGCCGTCGAGGATGCCTTCGGGCAGCTCGTTGCCATCGGCGTCGAGTATCGCCGGCGTGGTCATCAGGTGGCCGACGTTGCGCACGAACATCAGCGAGCGGCCGGGCAGCGTCAGGCTGCCGCCATCCGGGGTGGTGTAAGTGCGATCGGCGTGCAGGCGACGGGTGAAGGTCTTGCCACCCTTCTCGATCGCTTCTTCCAGGTCGCCCTTCATCAGGCCCAGCCAGTTGGCGTAGACCCCGACCTTGTCCTCGGCGTCGACGGCAGCCACGGAGTCCTCGCAATCCATGATCGCGGTCAGCGCGGCCTCGACCAGCAGGTCCTTGACGCCGGCCGGGTCGGTCTTGCCGATGGGGTGGCTGGGATCGATTTGGATCTCCAGGTGCAGGCCGTGGTTGACCAGCAGGATCGCCTCGGGGCTGGCGGCATCGCCCTGATAGCCGATCAGCTTGCCCGGCTCCTTGAGGCCGGTCTCGCGACTGCCCTCGAGGGTCGCCACCAGATGGCCGTCGCGCAGCGCATACTTGACCACGTCACGATGGCTGCCAGTGGCCAGCGGGGCGGCCAGGTCGAGCACGCCGCGGGCGTAGGCGATGACCTTCTCGCCACGCTTGGGGTTGTAGCTCGCGCCCTTTTCGGCGCCACCTTCTTCGGAGATGGCATCGGTGCCGTAGAGCGCATCGTAGAGGCTGCCCCAGCGGGCGTTGGCAGCGTTGAGCGCATAGCGGGCGTTGCTCACCGGCACCACCAGCTGCGGGCCGGCCTGAACGGCGATCTCGCGATCCACGTTGGCGGTGCTTACGGTAACCTGGGAGGGAGCCTCCACCAGGTAGCCGATCTCCTCGAGAAAGGCGCGATAAACGCTCATGTCGCGCACCGGACCGGGGTTCTCGCGGTGCCAGGTATCCAGTTGCTCCTGCAGGCGCTCACGCTCAGCGAGCAATTCCCGGTTTTTCGGTGTCAGATCATGAAAGATGGCATCGACCCCGGCCCAGAAGTTTTCGGCATCCAGGCCGGTACCGGGAAGGGCCTGGTCGTTGATGAAGCGGTCCAGTTCAGCGGCCACCTGGAGACGATGGCGAGTGACACGTTCGGACATGGGAAGTCTCCTCCTGCGTGGCGGCCGATGATATACGCTCGGCCAGCCGCAATTCGTGGGGGTGATACCACTGCGAAGGCGCCAATTTTGTGGAAAACTCTTCCATATGTAAACCCGAAGGAGGGTCTACCCTACTAGACATAGGGTTAAGATCCGATATTCTGACCGATTGGTCAGAAAAAATACGAGCTATCGCAGCGATCGCTCACCCAACAGCATGGTCGGTAGGTAAACTTGCTGCACGCTCCAGTGCCGCCAATGACGAAAGGACTCGAGGGGAAATGCCTGTCTTGATCCGTTGGAGAACGCCATGACCGACTTCACTCCCCTACAGGCGCTGGGGCCGATCGCGCCCTTTCGCGCCGAGGGCGAGCCATCGCTGGCCGACTACCTCGCCCACTATGGCCTGGCTCCGCTGCTCACCGAGCAGGTCGGGCTCTACGTGGGCTACGTGGATGCCCAGCGCTACCAGCTCTGGAGCCAGGTATGGAGCCCGGCGGAACCGATCGGCACGGCCTTCGTGGTACACGGGTATTTCGATCATCTCGGCCTGTACCGCCATCTCCTGGAACGGCTGCTGGAGCGCCGCTGGCGGGTGGTGTTGTGGGATCTGCCCGGTCATGGATTGTCCAGCGGCAAGCGCGCCTGCATCGACGACTTCGCTCACTACGGCGAATGTCTGCACGCGCTACAGGAACAGTTGAACGCCCGGGGCCTGGCCCCTCGCCCGTGGCTGGGCATCGGCCAGAGCACCGGCGCCGCCATTCTCGCCACCGACGCCCTGAGCCGGCCGGACGAGGAGCGCTGGTCGGGCCTGGCTCTGCTTGCGCCGCTAGTGCGCCCGTGCGGCTGGCCCCAGGCGGGTTGGCTGCACACCCTGGTGGGCCCCTTCGTCGAGACACTGCCGCGACGCTTCGGCGCGAACTCCACCGATGCCGAATTTGCCACCTTCCTGCGTGAGCACGACCCGCTACAACCGGGCCATCTGTCGCTCAACTGGGTCAGCGCCATGCGCCGTTGGATGCCTCAGCTGCTGGCCCTGCCGTCGAGCGACCTGCCGACCCTGATCCTGCAGGGGGAGCAGGACCTCACCGTCGACTGGGAGTGGAACCTGACGGTGCTCGAGCGCAAATTCCCCAATGCCCGCATTCATCGCCATCCGGACGCACGCCATCATCTCGTCAACGAGGCCGAGCCCATTCGTACCACGCTGTTCGCCGCCCTCGACGAGTTTCTGGCCGAGTTGGAACCAGGCCTCTCGACCATCGCCCAGGAGCCTCTCTCCCGATGCTGAGACATCTCGCCCTGCTCGCCCTGTTGGCGTTTCTCGCCGGATGTGCCGCCCAGCCCCCCGAACCCGACCCCATTCGCCGTGCCCTGCAAAACCTGAGCGACCGTGCCGTCGCCCGGGTCATGCAGGTCGAGGCCCTGCAGCCACCCGCGGATCAGGTACTGCTGCTGGTGTCCCCGGACGTGGACAATAGCCTCGAGATCGACAGCGACCGCTTCCTGGAAAGCCTCACCCGCGCCCTGCTGGGCGCAAGCGACGGCCCCCAGGTGCTCGACTGGCGCCCCGCCATGAGCGGCGAAGGCGGCGATCACCAGTGGCGCATGGAGAGCCGCCTGGAAGCCACTGCCCCCCGTCTGACCCTCTCCGACCGCGACCTGCTGCCCTACCGCCTCATCCTGTCGCTCTATCGTCCCGACGCCGAGCGTGCACTGTGGCAGACCGAGATCGAGGGCGCCTTCGACGCCACCGCGCTGTAGCCCCCAGACCGCAGCCTTACTAACTCTGCCTCAATTGCCGATCCAGTTGACGATACCCGATCGCCTCCATCAGCTCGCCGCGCTCCGGATGCGGCTTGGCGGCAAGATCGGCCAGCGTCAGCGCCACGCGCAGCACCCGGTGGTAGGCGCGCGCCGAGAGCCGCAGGCGTTCGAGCACGCCGGCCAGCCAGGCACGATCCGCCGTGGAGAGCGCGCAGGCGGCTTCCAGCTCGCGCCCGCCGAGGTGGGCGTTGAGCGCACCGCGGGCGTACTGCCGCTCGCGGGCGGCCATGACCCGGGCGCGCACCTCAGCCGAACTCTCGCCCACTTCGCGTGAGGTGAGCTGCTCCGGCGGCAGCGCCGGCACTTCGATCTGCAGGTCGATGCGGTCGAGCAGCGGCCCGGAGAGACGCGACTGATAGCGCTGGATCTGCGCCGCGGTGCACTGGCAGGCCTGGCGCGGATCGCCGAGGTGACCGCAGGGGCACGGGTTCATCGCTGCCACCAGTTGGAAACGGGCAGGAAAGCGGCGCTCGTGGTTGGCGCGAGCGATATGGATGCGGCCCGACTCCATCGGCTCACGCATCACCTCGAGTACGTGACGACTGAACTCGGGCAGCTCGTCGAGGAACAGCACGCCATGGTGGGCCAGCGAGATCTCGCCGGGTCGCGGCCAGGAGCCACCGCCGACCAGGGCCACGGCGCTGGCGGTGTGGTGCGGGGCGCGAAAGGGCCGGCGCCCCCATTGCTCGGCCAGCGGCAGACCGCACACCGAGCGAATGGCGGCCACCTCAAGCGCCTCGTCCTCGGTGAGTTCGGGCAGGATGCCGGGCAGGCGGCTCGCCAGCATGGTCTTGCCGGTTCCCGGGGGCCCCGCAAAGAGCAGGTTGTGCGAACCGGCCGCAGCGATCTCCAGCGCGCGCCGGGCCTGGTGCTGGCCGCGCACCTCGGCCAGGTCGCCTTCACGGCTATCGGCAACGGGAGGAGCCTCGAGGCGGTGCGCGGCAATGGGCTTCTGCCCCAGCAGGTGCGCCATCACGTCGAGCAGGTGCTCGGCCGGCAGGACCTGCAGGTCGCCGGCCAGGGCCGCCTCGTCGGCGTTCTCCCTGGGCACGATCAGCTTGCGCCCGGCCTTGCGTGCGGCGAGCGCCAGGGGCAGCACCCCATTGATGGGTCGCAGGCGGCCGTCCAGCGCCAGCTCGCCCACGCTTTCGATACCCTCGACCGCTTCGCCGGGCACTTGGCCGGAGGCGATAAGAATACCCAGCGCGATGGGCAGATCGAAGCGCCCGCCGACCTTGGGCAGGTCGGCGGGCGCCAGGTTGAGCACGATTCTGCGCGTGTTGGGGAAATCGAAGCCCGCATTGACCAGGGCGCTGCGCACCCGCTCGCGGCTCTCCTTGACGGCGGCCTCGGGCAGGCCCACCAGGGTCATTCCCGGCAGGCCGTTGGCCAGATGTACCTCGACCTGTACCTCGGGCGCTTCCAGCCCCAGGCCGGCCCGCGTGGCAACGATCGCCAGCATCTTGCGGTCCCTCGCAGTTCATTAGCGTAAGGGCTAGATACTAGCACTATGCCGCAACGGGCTCTCCACGCTGGCTCAGCGCTCGGCTTCGTCGGCCCTGGTTTCGTCCGTGCCGTTGCTTTCGGGCGGCGTAAGGGTGGCCTGGGTCACGGGCGTCTCGCGAGCCGCCAGCGCCTGCTCCAGCGCCGCTACCTGCTGCTCCAGCGCCTCGACACGAATCCGCGTGCGCTGCAGCACGTCCATCAGAATGTCGAAGTCCTCCCGCGACACCAGCTCCAGGCGGTCGAAGGCGCCGCGCACGATCTGCTGCACGCCCTTCTGGAATTCCTCCGGTGCCTGGGCCGCTCCCTGCAGGCGTTCGCCCAGCTGTTGCGCCAGTCGGCTGATGGGGTCCTGATTCGCCATGGTGCGCTTCTCCTGTTGGCCTGCTCATGTTGCTCTACAGCATACGCAAGGCCCCGCCATGGCGCATTCCCTTCTCTCGCCCCCTCATGGCGCAGCCGCACCACGATCCAGCACCACGCTGGTGCACAACGGCAGCGCCGGCTGCGCCATTGCGGCGCAAGACATGCCGCGAGGGCTCTGCAACATTATGTTTCCGCGAAAGTTAAAAAGGATTGGCACGATCCGCGCATAAGGTGGCATACAGCCGGCTGGCGACCCCCGCCGCCCTATTTCCAGCAGGGAGAGACGCGATGAAGCTCATCACCGCCATCATCAAGCCATTCAAGCTCGACGACGTTCGCGAGGCGCTGGCCGACAACGGCGTTCAGGGTATCACCGTGACCGAAGTGAAGGGTTTCGGCCGCCAGAAGGGCCATACCGAACTCTACCGCGGCGCCGAATACGTGGTCGATTTCCTGCCCAAGGTGAAGGTCGAGGTTGCCGTGGACGACTCCCGCGTCGAGAGCGTGCTCGACGCCATCTGCAGCGCCGCCAACAGCGGCAAGATCGGCGATGGCAAGGTCTTCGTGACCCCGCTGGAGGACGTGATTCGTATCCGTACCGGCGAACGCGGCGCCGAGGCCGTGTAACGGCTCCCCTCAAGACAAGAGCAGCAACAAGAGCGATGGAGAACTCCCATGAGTGACCTTGCAGAGTTGAGCTACGCGCTCGACACCTTCTATTTCCTGATATGCGGCGTATTGGTGATGTGGATGGCCGCCGGCTTCTCGATGCTCGAGGCCGGCCTGGTTCGCGCCAAGAACACCGCCGAGATCCTGACCAAGAACATCGCCCTGTTCGCCATCGCCTGCACCATGTACCTGCTGGTGGGCTACGCCATCATGTATTCGAGCGACGCTGGCGGCATTCTGCCCAACCTGGGCGTGCTCATCGGCGCCGAGAACAGCGTGGACGCGGTCACCGCCGGCGGCGACGATGCTCCCTACTACTCCATGCGCGCCGACTTCTTCTTCCAGGTGGTGTTCGTCGCCACCGCCATGTCTATCGTCTCGGGTGCCGTGGCCGAGCGCATGAAGCTGTGGGCCTTCCTCGCCTTCGCCGTGGTCATGACCGGTTTCATCTATCCGGTATCCGGCTACTGGACCTGGGGCGAGGGCTGGCTCGACGAGCTGGGCTTCTCCGACTTCGCCGGTTCCGGCATCGTGCACCTCGCCGGTGCAGCCGCGGCCCTGGCCGGCGTGCTGGTCCTCGGACCGCGCAAGGGCAAGTACGGCAAGGATGGCAGTATCCACGCCATCCCCGGCGCCAACCTGCCGCTGGCCACCGTGGGAACCTTCATCCTGTGGATGGGCTGGTTCGGTTTCAACGGCGGTTCCGAGCTCAAGCTCTCCGACGTGGCCTCGGCCAACAACGTGGCCCAGGTGCTGGTCAACACCAACGCTGCTGCTGCCGGTGGCGTCATCGCCGCGCTGATTCTGGCCAAGCTGTGGTTCCGCAAGGCCGACCTGACCATGGCGCTGAACGGTGCCCTGGCCGGCCTGGTGGCGATCACCGCCGAGCCGCTGGCGCCCTCCGCTCTGGGTGCCACGCTGATCGGCGCCGTCGGCGGCATCATCGTGGTGGCCTCCATCGTCACCCTCGACAAGCTGAAGATCGACGATCCGGTCGGTGCCATCTCGGTGCACGGCGTGGTCGGTATCTGGGGCCTGCTGGCGGTACCGCTGTCGACCGATACCGGCTTCGGCGTCCAGATCATCGGCGCACTGGCCATCTTCGCTTGGGTCTTCGTTGCCAGCCTGGCGGTGTGGCTGATCCTCAAGGCGATCATGGGCGTCCGCGTCAGCGAGGAGGAGGAGTACGAAGGGGTCGACCTGGCCGAATGCGGCATGGAGGCCTATCCCGAGTTCAGCGTCGCCCGGGTCTATGGCGGCAGTGGGCGCCCGCAGTCAGGCGGTTACGCTGCCGGTTCCCCGATCGGCCGGCCGCAGGCGGAGTGATCCTCGGCCCACTTGTCAAAAGGCTCCCTGCGGGGAGCCTTTTTTCTTCCTGCCAAGGGCGGTGTATGCTTGAGGCCAACCGCTCCCGTATCATCCGGGTCCGACCTGCGGACCCTGCCCGACCATGAGGAAACAGACCATGAAACTGGTGACCGCCATCATCAAGCCGTTCAAGCTCGACGACGTACGCGAGTCGCTCTCGGAGATCGGGGTTCAGGGCATCACCGTCACCGAGGTGAAGGGCTTCGGCCGCCAGAAAGGTCACACCGAGCTGTATCGGGGCGCCGAGTACGTGGTCGACTTCCTGCCCAAGGTGAAGGTGGAAATCGCCATCGACGACGACCTCGTCGAGCAGGTGATCGACGCCATCACCCAGGTGGCCAATACCGGTAAGATCGGCGACGGCAAGATCTTCATCACCCCGCTGGAGCAGGTCATTCGCATCCGCACCGGCGAAACCGGCAAGGATGCGGTATAAGCCAGAAGCTCGAAGCCAGACAGCTTAGGACATGCAAAAAACCCGGAGGCCAGGCCTCCAGGGGTTTCTCTTCCTACTCCAAGCTTACCGCTTGAGATTCACTTCTCGACGAAGGCGCGCTCGATCACGTAGTCCCCCGGCTCGCCCATGCGCGGCGAGATGTTGAAGCCGAGGTCGTCGAGCAGCGCGCTGGTCTCGTCGAGCATCGCCGGGCTGCCGCAGATCATGGCTCGGTCCTGCTTGGGGTCCATCGGCGCAATACCGGTGTCCTCAAACAGCTTGCCGCTGCGGATGTGGTCGGTGAGGCGGCCCATGGTGTGGAACTCTTCGCGAGTCACGGTGGGATAATAGACCAGCTTCTCCTTGATCTCGTCACCCAGGTATTCGTGGGCCGGCAGTTCCTTCTGAATGAAGTCGGCATAGGCCAGCTCGCTGACGCTGCGCACCCCGTGGACGAGAATCACCTTCTCGAAGCGCTCGTACACTTCCGGATCCTGGATCAGGCTCATGAACGGCGCCAGCCCGGTACCGGTAGAGAGGAAATAGAGGTTGCGTCCCGGCAGCAGGTCATCGGTGACCAGGGTGCCGGTGGGCTTGCGGCTGACCATGATCTGGTCGCCCACCTTGAGGTGCTGCAGGCGCGAGGTCAGCGGGCCGTCGGGAACCTTGATGCTGAAGAACTCGAGGTGGTCCTCGTAGTTGGGGCTGGCGATGGAGTAAGCACGCATCAGCGGCTTGCCGTCCACTTCCAGGCCGATCATGACGAACTGACCGTTCTTGAAGCGCAGGCTACGCTCACGGGTGGTGCGGAAGCTGAACAGGGTATCGTTCCAGTGATGGACGCTGAGAACGTCTTCCAATGCAAACTTGCTCATGCCGACTCCTGAATATTCCTTAATCGAATAATGAACAGGGCAATACGATTTGCTTGCATTATAAGAGCGCAAGGTATATCTGTTAATTGGATTGTATGGATATCGTTTATCTATACTCCTGATATAGATCAAATTTGAGCCATTTCATGCACTTCACCCTGCGCCAGCTCGAGGTATTCGTCGCCGTCGCCCAGCACGAGAGCGTTTCCCGTGCCGCACGGGCACTCTCCCTGTCACAGTCCGCCACCAGCACCGCCCTGGCCGAGCTCGAGCGCCAGTTCGACTGCCAGCTGCTCGACCGTGTCGGCAAGCGGCTGCGGCTCAATGCGCTGGGCTTCCAGCTGCTGCCCAAGGCAGTGGCGCTGCTCGACCGTGCCGAGGAGATCGAGGAGATCCTGCATGGCCAGCAAGGCATCGGCTCGCTCGACGTGGGCGCCACCCTGACCATCGGCAACTACTTGGCAACGCTGTTGATCAGTGACTTCATGCAGCGCCACCCGGGGAGCCGGGTACGCTTGGCGGTACGCAACACGCGCGAGATCATCGACCGCGTGCGTCAGCACGAGCTCGACCTGGGGCTCATCGAAGGGCACTGCGAGGAAGAGGACGTGATCACCCAGCCCTGGGTGGAGGACGAACTATCAGTGTTCTGCTCCCCCCGCCATCCACTGGCCGGGCAGGGGCCGGTGGAACTCGACCGACTGCTGCGTGAGGCCTGGATCATGCGCGAGCAGGGCTCGGGCACCCGCATGACCCTGGAGCAGGCCGCACGGCACCGGCGCGGACGCTTCAACACGCTACTGGAGCTCGAGCATACCGAAGGGATCAAGCGAGCGGTGGAATCGGGCCTCGGCATTGGCTGCGTATCCAAACTGGCGCTGCGCGATGCCTTCCGGCGTGGCAGCCTGGTGCCGATTCCCACGCCGGAACTCGACCTGAGCCGCCAGTTCGCCTTCATCTGGCACCGTCACAAGTACCTGGCCACCGGCATGCGCGAGTTCCTGCGCCTGTGCCGGCAGATGACCGAGGGGGTCAGGCGCAGCGACGAGATCGATCTACCGCCGGTGTCCTGACCCTCTAGTTTCCTACCCTCTGTCCGTCAGCGATCGCGCAGGCGGAAGCCGCCCACCACCCGAGCCAGGCGGTCAGCCTGCTCGCTGAGCCTCTCGGCGGCGGTGGTCGACTCCTCCACCAGCGCGGCGTTCTGCTGGATCGTGCGGTCGAGGTCGGCCACCGCCACGCTGACCTGGCCGATGCCATCGCTCTGTTCGCCAGCTGCCATGCTGATCTCGCCGAGCATGTTGGCCACCCGGTTCACGCTGGCCATCAGCTCGCCCATGCTCTCGCCGGCACGGCTCACCAGCTCGGTGCCGTTGACGACACGCTGGCTGGATGCCTCGATCAGCGCGCGAATGTCGCGCGAGGCCTCGGCGCTGCGTGTGGCGAGCTGGCGCACTTCGCCCGCTACCACGGCGAAGCCGCGGCCGTGCTCACCGGCCCGGGCGGCTTCGACCGAGGCGTTGAGCGCCAACAGATTGGTCTGGAAGGCGATGCCGTCGATGACCTTGACGATCTCGCCGATCTGCTCCGAGGAGCGACTGATCTCCTGCATGGTATCCACCACCTGGCCGACCGTGTCGCCAGAGCGCTGGGCGACCTCGGCGGCTGACTTCGACAGGCCGTTGGCCTCCCGCGACGAGGCCGAGGTGTGCTCGACGGTGGCCGAGATCTGCTCCATCGAGGCGGAGGTCTGTTGCAGGCTGGCAGCGGCCTGCTCGGTGCGCCGCGACAGGTCCTCACCGCCGCTGGCGATCTCGCTGGCCGCCACGCGTACCGATTCGCTGCTGTCGCGCACGTCGATCAGCACGTCGTGAATCTTGTCGACGAAGGCATTGAACTGGGTGGCCAGCTCGGCACTCTCGTCACGCCCGCGCACCGGCAGTCGCTGGGTCAGGTCGCCATTGCCACTGGCGATCTCGCGCATGCGCTCGGCCAGCAGGCGCAGCGGCCGGGATACGCGCGTGCCCACCCACCACAGGGCGGCGAGCCCCAGTGCCGCCAGCAGCAGGCCGACCAGCGCCATGCCCAGGGTATCGGCGCGCCGCTGCTCGCCCAGCACCTCCTGTAGCGTTGTCAGCTCACCCATCACGGCCGTCTCGGGCAGGCGGATCAGCAGCGTCCAGGGCATCTCGCTAGCCCCAATGGTGAACGGCTGATAACGCTCCAGCATGCCGGCCCGCGCCAGACTGACACTCTCGCCCCGTTCGCGGGCTTGTTCGATGGCACCGAGCACCTCGGCGTCGAAAGTCTCGCTGGCTGCCGCACCGAGCCGGTCGGCATCGCCGGTATGGGCCACCAGGCCACCGCGCCCCGCCACCAGCGCCATTTCGCCCGCCCCGCCGTAGAGCGACTGGTTGGCCTCGAGCAGCAGTGCCTGGATGAAGTCGAGTGCCAGGTCGACCCCGGCGACACCACGAAACGCGCCATCGACGACGATCGGCACGTTGAACGAGGTAACCAGCAGCGTCTCACCGCCATAGTCGTAGGGTGCCGGGTCGATGATGCAAGGTGCGAGCGTCTCGCGTGGGCAGAGGTAATACTCGCCTTCGCGCACACCGCTGGCGAGCACGGTCGTGCTCTCCATGGTCTCGCCTAGTGGCAGCACCTCGACGCGGCCCTCTCCAGTGCGATACCACCAGGGCATGAAGCGACCGCTGCCGTCGTAGCCGTCGGCTTCGCCGAGGTCGGCATACAGCGCATCGCGGCCGAAGGCATCGGGCTCCCAGCCGATGAAGGCGTCTAGCAACGAGGGATTTTCGACCACGCTCTGACGCACCAGGTTGGAGAGCTCGCGGCGGCTCAAGGACAGGGCGCGACGTCCGCTGGCGTCCTGCTGGCCCATCAGCGCATTGGTGTCGGCCAGTTGGGTGGCCAGGGTCAGCGCGTGTTCGAGTTCACGCTGGATACGGCCAGCCTCGGCATCGGCCAGCACCGCCAGGCGTTCGTCGATCGCTCCCTCGAGCAGTTCCCGGGTATGGGTTTCGACGGTCTGCTGGGTACGTGCCGAGGAGAACAGACCATAGACGACCAGGGCCACGACCACGGCCAACAGGCAGGGTCCGGCCAGCAGGACCACGAATTGACGGATCGATTTGAGATGCATTGGGCGCTCTCGCTGAAAGGGGAAGCATGTTGCAGCGAAGTAAACTTCACAGCCATGCCTACCTTATCGGCAAGAACGCCCACGCCTTGAGCGGAAGTCGTGGCTCGCTCAGCGCATATCGCTGACGGCTTCCTGGATATCGTTCAGCGGCGCCTTGGACAGATCCTTGTCCAGGGTGTGGATGATCAGCTTGGTGGTGGGTCCATCGAGCTTGTCGCGTAGCACGCCCAGAAAACGCGGCGGGGCCACCAGGATCAGTTTGTCCATGCTGTTGTCGACCCGCGCCTTGTAGATGCGCTCGGCAATCTGCTTGGCGAAGATCTCCGCCTCATGATCCAGGGCGACGCTGTCGCCGCGGCTGGCACGTCGCGTATGGGATGTCGACTCGTCGACGCTTCCCGTGGTACCGGTGACCAGATCGCCCTCGTGCAGGCGCCCTTCGGCGTGCACCAGACTTTCCTTTTCCTCGAGCTTGAGCGCATCGCGAGTGAACACGCGCGCCCGAGCGGCATCGGCGACCACGATATACGTTGTCATAGCCTCTCCTTGATGCAGTATATGGGAACGCCCGCGGCGGGCTCTCGACTTCAACATGGCAAGGGCCGCCAGGAAGGTCAACCGGCTGTCCCTCAAGCCCCTTGTCTAGAGCTCTTGTCTAGAGCACCTTGCGCCGCAGCAGTCCCGTCACCGCTTCGCCGATCAGTACCAGCACGATGATGGCGATCAGGATGGTGGCCACCGTGGGCCAGGCGAAGGTGTCGATGGCCCCTTGCAGGATCACTCCGATACCACCGGCACCGACCAACCCAAGTACCGTCGACTCGCGGATGTTGATATCCCAGCGCAGGATGACGATGGCGAAGAAGGCCGGCATCACCTGCGGCACGATGGCATAGGCGATCACCTTGGCCTTGGAAGCGCCGGTGGCTTCCATGGCCTCCACCGGCCGACGGTCGATCTCCTCGATCGCCTCGCCCATCAGCTTGCCGATGAAGCCCACCGAGCGAAACATGATGGCCAGAATCCCCGCCAACACACCCGGGCCGAAGATGGCCACGAACAGAAGCGCCCAGATGATGGTGTTCACCGAACGACTGGAGACCAGGATGAAGCGTCCCAGCCACAGACAGGCACGATTGGGCGTGGTGTTCTGGGCGGCGATATAGGAGACCGGCAGCGCGATGAAAATCGTCAGCGCAGTGGCCAGCGTGGCGATGTGCACCGTCTCCAGCAGCGCATTGGTGATGGCCGCCAAGCGCGAGGGATCGGGCGGCCACATGCGCGCGCCCAAGTTCGAGATCTGGTTGGGAGCATCCCATACCCAGGGCCAGAAGATGTCGATGTCGCGCACCGCCCAGTAGACCACCATCACGGTGACGAGCAGCACGGCGTAGCGAATCAGGCGCTGCTTGCGATCGTAGCGCCGCCACACGCGGTCGGCCATGGCACCGGCGTGATCTACCATATCTTCTTCCTCACCCAGCCGCTGATGCCTTCGCTGACCAGGATCACGGCGATGATCGTGAGCAGGATGGCGAAAGCGAAATCGTAGTCGTAGCGACCGAAGGCATTCATCAGGGTGCCGCCGATCCCCCGGCGCCGACGATGCCGACCACCGCCGAGGCGCGCAGGTTGCTGTCGAGCTGATACATGGAGAGCCCTACCTGGCGCGGCAGGATTTGCGGGAACACGGCATAGACCAAGGTCGCGAAGTAACCCGCCCCGGCTGCCTTCATCGCCTCGACCTGGCCCCAGTCGATCTCCTCAATCTCTTCGGCCAGCAGCTTGCCGACGAAGCCTATCGAGTAGACCGTTAGGGTAAGGATACCGGCCAGCGGCCCGAAGCCTACCGCCGCGACGAAGAGGATGGCCACGATCACCGGATGAAAGCTGCGCGAGACGATGATCACTGCGCGCCCGAGCAGATAGATCGGCTTGGGAGCCACGTTCTTGGCCGCCATCACCGCAAACGGAATCGACAGTGCCACACCAAGCAGGGTGGCCAGGATGGCGATCTGGAAACTCTCCTTGAAGCCGCTGATCAGCAAGCCGCTGCGCTCGAAGCTGGGCGGAAAGCCGCCGCCGAAGATACGTGCCGCCCGCGGCAGGCCCTCGCTGATGCGCGCCCAGTTGAACGGCAGCGAGCCCAAGGCCCATACCAGGTAGACGATCACCGCCAGCCACAGCCCATAGCGCAGCACTGGATTGGAAATGAAGGGCGGCTTGCGCCAGGTGCGCGGCACGCCGGCGTGGTCAGGTGGAGTCATGGGCCACCCCTTGTGTCGAACGGCCGGGCTCCGCGGTGATCTCCTCCTCGGCCGTCTCGATACCACCATAGATGGCGTCGAGCGCCTCCTTGCCGAAATCAGCCGGCGCACCGTCGAAGATCATCCGCCCGTGACGCAGGCCGACGATGCGCTCGGTGTAGGCCTTGGCCTGGGCCACGTTGTGGATGTTGATCAATACCGGCAGCGAGAGTTCGTGAGCCAGGCTCTGCAGCAGCTTCATGATCTGCTCGGAGGTTCGCGGGTCAAGCGAGGCAGTGGGTTCGTCGGCGAGCAGGATCTCGGGCTCCTGCATCAGCGCCCGCACCACGCCGACCCTCTGCCGCTCGCCGCCCGAAAGCTCGTCGGCCCGCTTGTTGGCGTAGTGGGCGATACCCACCCGCTCCATCAACTGGAAGGCGCGCTCGATGTCGCTCTGTGGGTAGCGCCGGGTGATCGCCTGAAACAGGTTGACGTAGCCGAGCCGACCGGCCAGCACGTTCTCCATCACCGTCAGCCGATCGATCAGGTTGAAGCCCTGGAAGACCATGCCGATCTTGCGCCGGGCCCGACGCAGTTCGCGCCCCTTGAGCGTCACCAGCTCGGTGCCGTTGAGCCTGATCGAACCGGAAGTCGGCTCCACCAGGCGATTGATACAGCGCAGCATGGTGCTCTTGCCGGCCCCGGAGGCACCGACGATGGATACCACGCTGCTGCCCTCCACCGTCAGATCCAGCTCCTTGAGCACCGGCTCGTCACGGCCGTAGCGCTTGACCAGTTTCGAAATTTCCAGCATTCATCCACCTCACGTACAAGGGACAGGTGCGCCCCCGGCCATGCCGGGGGCGCCGGCGCCACGCGCCAGGCTCACTCCTGTTCCAGATCCTCGCGGGTGTAGCGCACGCCGTTGGCGGACTGGATGGTGCGGATCACTTCCCAGTGCTCCTGGTAGTTGATGGGAATGAACTTCTCCACGCCCTCGAACTCGTCGCCCAGCGCAGTGCCCGCGAAGTCGAAGGAGAAGAAGGCCTCCTCGATCTTCTCGACCAGGTCGGGATGCAGGTTATGCGCATAGTTGTAGGAGGTGGTGGGGAAGCGATCGGATTCGTAGATCAGGCGCACCTCGTCCTCGTCGTACAGGCCGCGCGCGGCCATGCGCTCGACCACCTCGGAAGCCACCGGCGCGGCATCGTAGTCGCGGGCGACCACGCCCAGCATCGATTGATCGTGGCTGCCCGAGTAGACCACCTCGTAGTCTTCGTCGGGCACGATGCCGAGCTCCGGGAACAGGGCGCGCGGCGCCTGGTTGCCGGAGTTGGAGGTGGGAGAGGTGTGCGCGACCCGCTTGCCCTTGAGGTCCTCCATCTCCTCGATGTCGGAGTCGACATGGGTGTAGACCTGCAGGGTGTAGCCGAACTGGCCATCGTCGGAGCCCATCAGGGCGAACGGCACGGCGCCGGCGAGGTTCACGGCGAATGGCGTCGGGCCGGTGGAAAAGCCGGCGATATGCAGCCGGCCGCTGCGCATGGCCTCGACTTGCGCCGAGTTGGACTGCACGGCGAAGAAGCGCACGTTGCGTCCGGTAACCTCCTGCAAGTGATCGATGAAAGGCTGCCAGATGTCGGAGTAGATCGCCGGATCCTCTACCGGGGTGTAGGCGAAGATCAGCGTATCGGGATCGGCCCACTCGGATTCGTCGGCGGGGCGGTCGGCGACCATGTCACCATCCTCGTCGCAGTAGAGGGCATCCAGGTCACCGCGCGGGCAATCGGTTTGAGCCTGGGCCTGAGCCGATAGCAGCAGGGCCAGCGGCAGCAGCGAGGAGAAGGCCAGGGTGGCCAGGGGGACGGTAAGAAAGGCTTGGCTATTGTCATTGGCGTGTCTCTCTGTATCACTGTCATTATGTTGTTTTCAGCGATGGCGGGAGCGAGGATGCCCGGAGAAGCCGCTCATCTGCTCGAAAGCGAACACGGGAGGTTCCAAATGATCGCAAACGAAACTAACCAACAATCTAGGTAGTATGACAATACGATGTCAATTCGATTTCATTCCGCTTCGGGCCAACGCAACAACCGCTATCTCCTGATGCGCCACGGCCATAGCCAGGCCAATGCCGAGCACCTCATCATCAGCACTCCGGCCCGTGGGCTTGCGGGATATGGACTCTCGGCAGCAGGCCAGGTGCAGTTGGACGAACTGCTCGCCAACTGGCGCTGGCCGTTCCCGACCCGTATCCTGCATTCCGACTTTCTGCGCACCACCGAGACCGCCAGGCGAGTGGCCGATCACTTCGGCCTTGGATTGCAACCCGAGCCACGCCTGCGCGAGCGCGATTTCGGCAGCTTCGAGGGGCTCCCGGACAGCCGCTATCCAGAGGTTTGGGCCCATGACGCGCGCAGCCCCGAGCACTGCGAATACGGTGTCGAGAGCGTGGCCAGCGTGGCAGCCCGTATGCAGGGCGTCATCGCCTCACTGGAGCAGACGCTGCGTGACGAAACCATCCTGCTGGTGAGTCATGGCGACCCGCTGCAGATCATGCTGACCGCTCTCGAGGGACGCCTGCTGAGCGAACACCGCGCCCGCGAGCCGCTGCTGCCCGCCAGCATCACTATGCTCGACTGAGCGCAGACGCTCGGTTTCCCGATGTAACGGCTGACGCTCGTCCTCCAACTGAGGTAGCATCGAGACACCGGCAGGGAGGTCGGTCACTTCATCGTACTGCGATGCTTCAACGGGAGGACCCCGATGCGACAGTTTCTCTTTCCCCGCCGCCCCATGTCCCGCGGCGTCCTGCTCTTCATTCACGCTCTGCTCCAACTCGGCCTGCTGGCTGCCGCCGCGCTGTGGCTGCTGCCGCGCTCGCCTTGGCTCACCGCCGTTGAGTGGAACCAAGTCTGGCCGAGCCTTGCAGTGGGGGCCGGGCTCTGGATGGCCGCGGCACTCACCTTGCGTCTGCTCGTCGAACTTTGCTTGTTGCCGTACCACTTGGGCCCCCGGGAGGGCTTTGCCCCCGGCGACATGGTGACCCGCTCCTTCGAGCGTCGACCAGCCGTGCACGATGCCCAGGCGGCCTGGACCAGCGAGGCACGTTCGATCGAAATCGAGCCCAGCGTTCTCGGCAGCGCACGGGTAACGCGTCCCGCCGACCCCTTGAGACCACAAGGGGGCATCTGATGGTGCGCTCCTGAAGGCCTGGCAACCTTTCGCCGCATTTCCTTATGTAAAGCTCATGTAAAGTTCTGTTATGATCGGCCCACCGCCCGATGGATGAGCTTTCCCATGCCGGCACCGATCCACCCCGTCGCCACACGCCTCCTCACTGCTCTTGCCATGGGCAGCCAGGCGTTGACGAAAGGGCGCTTCTGGGGCGATGGCGTCGATACCCTACTGCGCGAGATCGGCCTGGCAACCGGCGCCAGCCGCGTATGGATATTTCAGTTGCTCGAGCTGCAGGAGCACGCCGTCATTCAGGACTATGTCTTCGAATGGGCAGCCGCACCACACTACCGCCAGCTCACCCACAAGCACTTCCGCTTTTTTTCCACTGCCTTTCACGACCCCCTTTATCGACGCATGGTCGAAGAGCGCCAGCGCGGCATGTCACAGCATTTCATTACCGCGAGGATGGCTCACGGTCCGCTACGCGAAAATCTCGAAAGCCAGCACATTCGCTCGATGGTCACAGTGCCGATCATGATCGATGACGGCTGGTGGGGCACGCTGGGCATCGACGACTGCGAGCGCGAACTCGAATGGGAGGGAGGCGAACTCGAGGCGCTGGTAGTGGCCGCCGAGTTGATCGCCTCGGCCATCTATCGCCATCAGCTCTCGAGCCGGCGACGCCAGCTCGAGCTGTTCCAGCAAGTGACCGACTGTGGCATCTGGGAGATCGACCTGGCCAGCGGCTCGACTTGGTGCTCGCGTGCCTTGCTACTCATGCTGGGCTATCCCGATGGCTACGCCCGCCTGCCGCTACGCCGCCTGCTGGCACACATCATGCCGACAGACCGGCAGCGGTTGTGGCTCCAGCTACGTGAATGCCTCGCGCGCTCACGCCAAAGCTGCCGCCTCGACGTCCGCTTGCACAGCAATGGAGTCCTTCCACGCTGGCACGAGCTCGTCGCTGAACTGACCCTAGACGAAAATGGCCGGCCCAGCGGCATTTCGGGCTTGGTCATCGACATCACCCGGCGCAAACAAGGCGAAGAGCGCGCCAGGATCGCCGCCGAGTACGACGAACTCACCGGGGTGATGAACCGCCGGGGGCTGACGCGACGACTGCACGCGGCGCTGGACGAACCGCAGCCCGCCGCTTGCCACCTGTTGCTGCTCGATATCGACCACTTCAAGCAAATCAACGATGGCTACGGTCATCCCGCGGGCGACGCGCTGCTGAGACAGCTGGCCACCCAACTAAGCAATGAACTGCGTGGGCAGGATGCACTGGCCCGGGTGGGCGGAGAGGAGTTCGCCATACTGGTCAGCGGCCTCGACGACGCTCAAGCGCTACAGCTCGGAGAGCGGCTGAGAGCCAGCGTTGCCGATACGCCCTTTCCCCTGCAACGGCTTGCCTGCGATGTGAAAATCCGCCACATCGACATCACCGTGAGCATCGGAATCGCCGCCTTGTGTCCGGACCAAGAGCCCAGTCATGCCCAGGCACTGGCTACGGCCCAGGCTGACCAGGCGCTGTATGCCGCCAAGCATGCCGGACGCAATCGCGTGCTGCTGTATGGGCAGCATGCGAATGTGCCGGATCCGCAAGAAGCTACGGATCCGGCAAGCCTGCACTTTAGTGGCCCAGGATCTGGCTGAGGAAGAGCTGGGTACGCTCGGACTGCGGATTGTTGAAGAAGGGCTCAGGCGCGTTCTCCTCGATGATCTGGCCCTGGTCCATGAAGATCACCCGGTCGGCGACCGTCTTGGCAAAGCCCATCTCATGGGTCACGCAGAGCATGGTCATGCCCTCCTCCGCCAGCTCCACCATGACGTCGAGCACTTCCTTGATCATCTCCGGATCGAGCGCCGAGGTCGGTTCGTCGAACAGCATCACGTCGGGATGCATGCACAGCGAACGGGCGATCGCCACGCGCTGCTGCTGCCCCCCGAGAGCTGTCCCGGGTACTTGCGCGCCTGTTCGGCGATACGCACCCGCTCGAGATAGCGCATGGCCTGCTCCTCGGCCTCGCGGCGCGGCTTCTTCTGCACCCACATCGGCGAGAGGCAACAGTTCTCCAGTACCGTCAGGTGCGGGAAGAGGTTGAAGTGCTGGAACACCATGCCCACGCTGCGGCGAATCTGCTCGATGCGCTTGACGTCTTGGGTCAGCGGCACGCCACCGACCACGATCTCGCCGGCCTGGTGCTCCTCCAGGTGGTTGATGCAGCGGATCAGCGTCGATTTCCCCGAGCCCGAGGGGCCACAGATGACGATCCGCTCGCCGCGCTTGACCTCCAGATCGATGTCGCGCAGCACATGGAAGTCGCCGTACCACTTGTTGACGCCGCGCATCTCGACCATGAGGGTCTCGGTGCCGGCCTGGGTTGCCTGTTCAGTCATTGTTCTCATTCCTATCTCTTATGGCCGGTGTGGAGTTTCCGCTCCAGGTACTGGCTGTAGCGCGACATGCTGAAGCAGAAGACCCAGAACATGAACGCGGCGAACACGTAGCCCTCCAGCGAGAAGCCCAGCCAGCGAGAATCCGACAGCGCCGCCTGGACGATGCCCAGCAGGTCGAACAGCCCGATGATCATGACCAGGGTGGTGTCCTTGAACAGCGAGATGAAGGTGTTGACGATGCCGGGGATCATCATCTTCAGCGCCTGGGGCAGCACGATCAGGCCCATGCGCATCCAGTAGCTCATGCCCAGCGCCGCCGCGGCTTCCTCCTGGCCACGAGGGATCGCCTGCAACCCACCGCGGATGACCTCGGCCATGTAGGCGCTCTGGAATAGCGTGATACCGATAAAGGCCCGGATCAGGCGGTCGACGCTGACCCCGGTTGGCATGAACAGCGGCAGCATCACCGACGCCATGAACAGCACCGTAATCAACGGCACGCCGCGCCAGAACTCGATGAACACCACGCAGAAGCTCTTGACGATGGGCATCTGCGAACGGCGCCCGAGCGCCAGCAGGATACCGATCGGCAGTGCCCCGACCATGCCCACCACGGCCAGCACCAGGGTCAGCATCAGGCCGCCCCAACGATGGGTCGGCACCTGCGGCAGGCCGAAGTGACCGCCATAGAGCATGAAATAGGCGAATATCGGAAAGGCCACCAGGGTCGCCAGTGCCACCCAGCGCTTGAACGGCAGCCGCGGAATCGCCAGCCAGGCGATCAGAGCGGCGAAGGTGATGAAGGTCACATCGACCCGCCAGAGTTCACTACGCGGATAGAGCCCATAGATGAACTGGGTGAAGCGGGCACTGACGAACACCCAGCAGGCCCCCTCACGGGAACAGTCGTCACGGCTGGTGCCGATCCAGTCGGCGTTGATGAAGGCCCACTGGATGGTAGGCGTCAACAACAGGTAGAGCAGGTAGATCCCGATCAGGGTGAATACGGTATTCACCGGCCCGCTGAACAGGTTGGCACGCAGCCAGGCTATCGGCCCCACGGTGCTCCTGGGTGCCGGACGCGCCTCTATCATCTTGTGTTGTATCGTCATGGCGCCTCTCCTAGCGTTCCACCAGCGCCACGCGGGCGTTGAACCAGTTCATGAACATCGACACCAGCAGGCTGATGGTGAGGTAGACCGCCATGGTCATGGCGATGACCTCGATCGCCTGCCCGGTCTGGTTGAGCGTGGTACCGGCAAACACCGAGACCAGATCCGGATAGCCGATGGCCGTTGCCAGCGAGGAGTTCTTGATCAGGTTGAGGTACTGGCTGGTCAGTGGCGGAATGATCACGCGCAGGGCCTGAGGCACCACCACCAGGCGCAGCACCAGGTTCTGCGGCAGGCTCAATGCCTGGGCCGCCTCGGTCTGGCCGTGGGGTATCGCCTGGATGCCGGAGCGTACGATCTCAGCGATGAACGAGGCCGTATAGATCGACAGCGCCAACCACAGGGCCAGGAATTCAGGGATGATGGTGATGCCACCACGGAAGTTGAAGCCGCGCAGCTCCGGTACGTCCCAGGTGACCGGCACACCGGTGACAAACAGCACCAGCAACGGCAAGCCGACGATCAGCCCCAGGGAGATCCAGCCGGCAGGCAGGCGCTGGCCGGTGGCTTCATGGCGCCGCTTGTTCCAGATCGTCAAGGCGATACTGGCCACGATGGCCACGCCGAAGGCCAGCGGAATCAGGCCGAACCCCGACTCGAACAGCGGCTCCGGCACGTAGAGGCCGCGCACGTTGAGAAAGATCACCTCACCCAGCGAATAGCTGTCCCGCGCCGACGGCATGGCGCGTAGCACGGCGAAGTACCAGAAGAAGATCTGCAGCAGCAGGGGAATGTTGCGGAATATCTCGATATAACCGCTGGCCAGCCTGGCGATCAGCCAGTTGGGCGACAACCGGGCGATCCCGACGGTAAAGCCGATGATGGTGGCCGCGATGATGCCCAGCGCAGAAACCAGCAGCGTGTTGAGCAGGCCCACCACGAAGGTACGACCGTAGGTACTCTGGGACGAATAGTCGATCAGGCTCTGAACGATGCCGAAGCCGGCGGTGTTGGTCAGGAAGCCGAAGCCGGTAGTAATGCCGCGCGCCGCCAGGTTGTCCTGGGTATTGCCGATGATGTAGAGCAGAAAGACCACCACCGCGGCAATCAGCAGGGCCTGGAAAATCAGCGCACGTTTGGCGCGATCACGCCAGAACGGCGGTTTTGGGCCCAGCGAATGGGCCTTGGGTCGAACGGACATGAAGGGACTCTCCGCCTGGATCCGTCAAGCAGGTATCCGCCAGCGGCCCGGGGATATCCGGGCCGTGGCAGTACGAGGATCGGGGCATCCCGCGATGCCCCGGGCGGTACGATCAGCGAATCGGCGGAGCGTACTGGATGCCGCCTTCGGTCCACAGCGCATTGATGCCGCGCTCGATCTGCAGCGGTGAGCCCATGCCCACGTTGCGCTCGTAGCTTTCGCCGTAGTTGCCGACCTGGCTGATGATGTTGTAGGCCCAGTTGGCGTCGAGACCCATGCCTTCGCCGTAGTTACCGTCCTGGCCCAGCAGGCGGGCGATGTCCGGGTCCTCGGAGTTGCGCATCTCGTCGACGTTCTCGCTGGTGACGCCCATTTCCTCGGCATTGAGCATGGCGAACAGCGACCACTTGACGATGTTGAACCACTGGTCGTCACCCTGGCGCACCACCGGACCCAGCGGCTCCTTGGAGATGACTTCCGGCAGGATCACGGACTGGTCCGGGTCGGAGAGCTGGATGCGCAGCGCGGCCAGCTGGGAGGTGTCGGAGGTCAGCACGTCGCAGCGTCCGGCCTCATAGCCGCCCACGGTCTGCTCCGAGGTATCGAAGACGATAGGGTCGAACTGCATGTCGTTGGCACGGAAGTAGTCGGCCACGTTGAGCTCGGTGGTGGTGCCGGACTGAACGCAGATTGCCGCGCCATCGAGTTCCTTGGCGCTGGAGACGCCAAGATCGCGGTTGATCATGAAGCCGATGCCGTCGTAGAAGTTCACGCCGGCGAAGTTGAGGCCCAGGGTCGTATCGCGGGTGGTGGTCCAGGTGGTGTTGCGCGAGAGCAGGTCGACCTCGCCGGACTGCAGCGCGGTGAAGCGCTCCACGGCATTCAGCGAGATGTAGCGCACGGCCTCGGCATCGCCGAACACCGCCGCCGCCACGGCGCGGCAGACGTCAACGTCCAGACCCTGCCATTCGCCCTGATCGTCCGGAGCGGAGAAGCCCGGCAGGCCGTCACTCACACCACACTGCACAGCGCCACGCTCGATGGTGTTCTGCAGGGTGTTGGCCGAAGCCAGGGAGGCGGTACCCAGAGCCAGTGCGGCTGCAGAAGTGAGCAGCACCCACTTGTTCTTGTTGTCGCGCATGTAGGATCCCTCGTAGATGGTTTGGAGTTCTTGAACGCAGCATGCCGGAGCATGTGCCTGCACCTTAGCAAGGTTTGTTCCAAGGCAGGGATAGTGCAGGCAAAACTCTTATTCAACGCTCACAGCGGAGGCGATCCGGCCTGAACCGTTGCCCCAGCTTGGTGCAACCAGGCATGCCTCAGCGCACCGGTGGCGCATAGTGCAGCCCACCCTCGGTCCAAAGAGCATTCTGGCCACGCGCAATGTTGAAATCGGAACCGGCGCCCACGTTGCGTTCGAACATCTCACCGTAGTTGCCCACTTGCTTGACGATCCGGTAAGCCCAGTCGGCAGTGAGTCCCATGCCTTCGCCGTAGTTGCCGTCGCGGCCCAGCAGGCGGGCGATGTCCGGGTCCCCGGAGTCGAGCATCTCGTCGACGTTCTCGCTGGTGACGCCCATCTCCTCGGCGTTAAGCATGGCAAACAGCGACCACTTGACGATATTGAACCACTGGTCGTCGCCCTGGCGTACGGCCGGCCCCAGCGGCTCCTTGGAGATGACTTCGGGCAGCACCATGGCGCTCCCAGGGTCGGCAAGCTGCATACGCTGGGCGTAAAGCTGGGACGCGTCGGAGCTGAGTACGTCACAGCGCCCGGCCTCGAAGCCCGCTATCGACTGCTCCGGCGAGTCGAAAACCACAGGCTCGTACTCCATGCCATGGTTGCGGAAGTAGTCGGCCAGGTTGAGCTCACTGGTGGTGCCCGACTGAGTGCATACCGCCGCGCCGTCGAGCTCCGTGGCGCTTTCCACTCCCAGGTCGCTGGCGACCATGAAGGCCTGGCCGTCGTAGTAGCTGACACCGGTGAAATTGATGCCCAGCGTCGTGTCGCGAGTCGACGTCCAGGTAGTGGTGCGCGACAGCACGTCCACTTCGCTCGATTGCAGCGCCGTGAAACGCTCCACCGAGTTCAGCGGCACGAATCGTACCTTTTCGGCATCGCCCAGCACCGCGGCGGCAATGGCCCGGCAAACATCGGTATCCAGGCCCCGGTAGACGTCTTCATCGTCCAGCGCCGAAAAGCCCGGCTGGGCCGCATTGACACCACAGCGCACCTGATCGCGCTCCAGAACATCGTCGAGCGTTGCCGCCTGAACCGAGCCGATGCCGCCCAGCATCAACGCCGCTGGCACCAGCCACGCCAGCCTATCGTCATGGATCATGTCGTTCCCTCGTTGTTGGCAATCATGGCAGGCCATCGATAGGCCTCGCTCCATGATTAGCGCATCCCCCCAGCGCTTGCACGGTGCGGTGCGACGCGGAAGGCGCTTGTCTTCAACGAAGGATTCTTAGCCCGATAACGAAACGCCTCCGCAGGGGCAGCCTGCGGAGGCGTGGTCTTCGGTAGAGGGCGCGCTCGCCCAAGGGGTGTCGTGGACGCGCCGGTTCAGTGGCGAATGAGGTAGTCGAAGGCACCCAGGGCAGCCTTGGAGCCCTCGCCCATGGCAATGACGATCTGCTTGTAGGGCACGGTGGTGACGTCGCCGGCGGCAAAGATGCCGGGCACCGAGGTCATGCCGCGCTCGTCGATGACGATCTCGCCGCGCTGCGACAGCTCGATCGGCGAGTCGGTGAGCCATTCGGTGTTGGGCACCAGGCCGATCTGCACGAAGATGCCTTCCAGCTCGAGCCGCTTGATCTCGCCGCTGGCGCGCTCTTCATAGGTCAGGCCGTTGACCCGGGTACCGTCGCCGTTCACCTCGGTGGTGCGCGCGCCGAGGATGATCTCGACGTTGGGCAGGCTCTTCAGCTTTTTCTGCAGCACCGCGTCGGCACGCATCTCGTCCATGAACTCGATCAGGGTCACGTGGCCGACGATGCCAGCCAGGTCGATGGCCGCCTCGACGCCGGAGTTGCCACCGCCGATCACCGCCACGCGCTTGCCCTTGAACAGCGGGCCGTCGCAGTGGGGACAGTAGGCCACGCCCTTGTTGCGGTACTCGGCCTCGCCGGGCACGTTCATCTCGCGCCAGCGGGCGCCGGTGGAGAGAATCAGCGTCTTGCTCTTGAGGCGCGCGCCGGACTCGAACTCCACCTCGTGCTCACCGCCCTGGTCGGCGGCCGGAATCAGTTTCACCGCACGCTGCAGGTTCATGATGTCGGCCTCATACTCCTTGACGTGCTGCTCGAGCGCCGCGGCCAGCTTGGGGCCTTCGGTATAGGGCACGGAGATGAAGTTCTCGATGGCCATGGTGTCGAGCACCTGGCCGCCGAAGCGCTCAGCCGCCACACCGGTGCGGATGCCCTTGCGCGCGGCGTAGATGGCCGCCGCAGCGCCGGCCGGACCGCCGCCCACCACCAGCACGTCGAATGCCGGCTTGTCGTTGAGCTTGGCCGCCTCGCGCTGGGCCGCACCGGTGTCGACCTTGGCCAGGATCTGCTCCAGGCTCATGCGTCCCTGGTCAAAGGGCTCGCCGTTCAGGTAGATGCTCGGCACCGACATGATCTGGCGCTCTTCGACCTCGTCCTGGAACAGCGCGCCGTCGATGGCGACGTGGCGCACGCCCGGGTTGAAGATGGCCATCAGATTGAGCGCCTGCACCACGTCGGGGCAGTTTTGGCACGACAGCGAGTAGTAGGTCTCGAAGTGGAACTCACCTTCGAGCGCCTTGATCTGGGCGAGGGTGTCGTCGCTGACCTTGGGCGGATGGCCGCCCACCTGCAGCAGCGCCAGCACCAGCGAGGTGAACTCGTGGCCCATGGGAATGCCAGCGAACACCACGCCGGTCTCCTCGCCGGGACGGTTCAGGGCGAAGGAGGGCTTGCGCGCGTCCGTCCCGTCCAGGCGCAGGGTGATCTTGTCGCTCAGGGCGACGATGTCCTTCAGCAGCCCATGCAGCTCCTGGGATTTCGCGCCGTCATCGAGGGAAGCGACGATCTCGAACGGCTGCGTGACCTTCTGCAGGTAGGCTTTAAGCTGACTTTTCAGATTGTCGTCCAACATGACAGCGGTTTCCTTCATGTCTGGGCTGGAAAATGGCAAGACGATGCTCTCAGCGCTGACGTGGCGTCGGCGCAGGCATGGACTTGCACGTATCGGAAAATCGCCCGGGCAGCACATGCCCGGGCGGGAACGCGAGGCCAGCTCGTGGCCTCGCGATGACTCTACTTAGGGAACTGCTGATTCATGTCGCGAGCGAAGAGAGGTTGGCCACCGCCGGAGCACAGAAGCCGGAGCCTATGCGGTACTAGGTGAGGCTTTCGAGCACCGCCGGTGGTCAAGATATCGAGCGCAGCAATGAATCAGTGTTTCCTTAGATCTTGCCGACCAGATCCAGGGACGGCGCGAGAGTCTCTTCGCCTTCCTTCCACTTGGCCGGGCAGACTTCGTTCGGGTTGTTGCGAACGTACTGAGCGGCCTTCAGCTTACGCAGGGTCTCGGAGACGTCGCGGGCGATCGCGTTGTCGTGGATCTCCAGGGTCTTGATCACGCCTTCCGGGTCGATCACGAAGGTGCCGCGCAGGGCCAGGCCGGCTTCTTCGATGTGCACACCGAAGGCGCGGGTCAGCTGGTGAGTCGGGTCACCGACCAGCGGGAACTTGGCCTTGCCCACCGCCGGAGAAGTCTCGTGCCACACCTTGTGCGAGAAGTGAGTGTCGGTGGTAACGATATAGACCTCGGCACCGGCCTTCTTGAACTCCTCGTAGTGCTCGGCGGCGTCCTCGACCTCGGTCGGGCAGTTGAAGGTGAACGCGGCCGGCATGAAGATCACCACGGACCACTGGCCTTTCAGGTTCTCATTGGAAACTTCAACGAACTCTCCGTTGTGGAAAGCGGTGGCCTTGAACGGCTGGACTTCGGTGTTGATCAGGGACATTCAGTAATGCTCCATGTCATTGGTGGGTGATCCGAATACGGGGCATATCTTATCCATCGCAACCCATAGGCGAAAATTGATTGCCGCCATGGTTCCGATAAGACCAGTCTATGGTGGCACCGATGACTCATTGCAAGGCTACTGCCTCACCCTGTCGATCCAGCGCCAGGAAGCGCTGGGTATTGCCCATCTGTAACGACTCGACCATGCGCTGCAGGTGATGCTCGGCCTCGTCGCTGGTGGGAGCCTGCCGACCGCTGCCCGACAGCGCGCCGACGAAGACGATGTCCCATTCGATCCCGGTGCGCTGCGACTCCTCTACCAGCGAGGACATATCGCTGAGTTCCTCGGGGGCCTTGTCGACGCACAGCACCGGGGTCAACACGCCGCCCTCGCCCTGCTCGAAGCGCCGGCGCTGCTCCTCGGTGGGGTCATCCGGCAGCTCGGCACGGGTGAAGACGAACAGTAGCCGCTGCGGTTCGGGCTGGCGACGGGCCTCGGCGAGCAGATCGGCAAAATGCGTAATGGCCAAGACGGACCTCCAGAGGTTTGCAGCCCTCGACATAGGGCGAAATGTGCTGGCACCGGCCTGGCCGGCACACCGGATACGATAGCGCATCCACCCTTCCCTCGCCTGACCTGGGTCAGTGCCTCGTATCGTCGCGCGCCGGGAAGCGCGCCAGAACCTCACGCCGCTCGCCGTCCCGCTCCACCTCCAGCGGCAATAGGGTGCCGGGGGGCTGGCGCCGCACCAGCCGGGTAAGATCGGTAGGCTCCAGCAAACGCTCACCGGCGGCCCGCACGACGATATCGCCCTCCTCGAGCCCGGCCGCCTCCGCCACCGAACCCTCCACGACCAAACGCACCGCCACGCCCCTCTCGCCGGGCGCCAGGAAAACACCCAGCGTCATTGGCGGAAGAGCTGGCAGCGGCGACTCCGCGAGCGCAAATACCGCCCACGCCAGCCCATCGGACAGGGGCTCGCACTCGGCGTCCTCCACCGGCCAGGGCAGCAGGGTGGCATGATCGTCGATGCCCAGGTCATCGAGCTGGTGAGGCACGCCGTGGCCGAACTGAAGGTGCCCCTGGCCGATCAGGGCGACCACCAGCCCGCCCTCGGCCGCAGCCTCGGCAAGCCCGGCAGCCATGGCCCGGTCCCATACCAGTTGGGCGGCAATGAAGCGTTCGAGCCCCTCCTCGCCGTCGTCACCATCGGCATGATGGGCATGAATGTCGGTCAGGCGCTCACGATACTCGGGCAGGGCCTCGGCCGGGGCGGAGATACCGAAGCGCTCGGCCTCGGGAAGCGCCTCCCAGCCCTCCTCGACCAGCCGACCACGCAGCTCAGGGGTGACGTTGATGGCCTTGAGCGGCACGCGGTTGAGGCGCGCGAAATGCAGGATCGGCAGATAGAGTTCCGGATCGAAGCCCCAGGCGGCATACCAGTCGCTGGCGTCGAGAAACTCCGCCTCATCGAGCTCCCCCGCCACCCAGGCATCCAGCGCCGGCTGGGCCTCGCGCGGCAGCATCTCCAGGCCGATCGCCATCTCCGGGCGCAGCGCATGCAACCCGGCCAGCACATGCAGCTGCCAGCGATGGTGGTCCATGCTGTCGTGCTGCTCGCCGAGTAGCACGACGTCGCGCTCGGCCAGCTCGGCGAACAGCGCGACGCCATCCAGGCGCTCGCCTCCGGGCTGATACCACTGCCCCGGTGCGGGACAGGGTTCGGCTCGTGCCGGCCCCGCCGGAATAAAAGACAGGCAGGCCAGCAGCACCAGCATATAGGACGGGGCGAACGAACAGCGCATCGGCATCTCCTCTTCGGACTGCCCCATCATGACGCATCCGCCGGCGCCCGGCAGTATCAGGCCGCCTCCTCGCGTACTTTCTCTTCGTGCTCTTCCTCGTCGCCCCTCTCCTCGAAGTGGAACTCCAGTTGGGTCGGCTCCAGGCGCGGGTCGAGTTCGGTGAAGTGCGGCGTCTCCAAGGTCGGCACCGCCACGAAGGGCTCCTGCTCGACCTCTTCGACCGGCACGCCCGGGCGGCGGCGCAGACGCAGCGCCACGAACAATGCCAGCGTGAGCGAGGCTCCGCCGAGGAAGACCCACAGCCCGTCGGGCCCCAGCAGTTGCATGACCAGGGACGCCGAGAACGGGCCGATGATCGAGCCGATGCCATACCAGATCATCAGCTTGGCATTGGCGGCGACGATCTCGCCGGGCTCCAGCCAGTCATTGGTATGGGCCAGGCTAAGGGCATAGAGGGTATGCAGCATGGCGGTATGGAAGCAGGCCACCAGCACCAGCAGCCAGAAGTCGATACGCACCAGCATCGACACCAGCGCGCCCGATATCGTCATCACCACGGCCATGCCGAGGATCACCTTGCGCCGGTCGATACGATCGGAGAGCCGCCCGAGCCCCCACTGGGCGAACAGCGCAACCATGGTGGTAATCGCCATGAAGCGCGCCGTCTCGCCCGTGCTCAGGCCGATCTCCTGGCCATAGAAGGGCGTCATGGCGAAGAACGACTGCACCATCAGCCCGGCGGTGAAGGCACCGACCAGCCCTACCGGAGCACGCTTGAACAGTGCCTTGAGGCGGATCTTCTGCGGCTGGATGTCGTGGGTCTGGCGCGGGCCATGGATACGCACGATCGACAGCGGCACCAGCGCCAGGGCGAACAGCATGCCGACGAGGGAGAACAGCGCCGGACCGGCCGGGTCGGCCAGGTTGAGCATCCACTGCCCGCCGGCCAGCGACAGGGTCGAAAGAATCATGTAGATCGCCAGTACCCGGCCGCGGTTGTCGTTAGTCGACTCGCCCGAGACCCACGACTCCATCACCATCAGCATGCCGGCGGTGGCGATCCCGCCAAGCAGGCGCCAGGCCAGCCAGGCCCAGGGGTTGACCCACAGGCCGTGGAGCATGGCGGTCACCGCCAGGATCCCGGCACAGGCGGCGAACACCCGAATGTGGCCGACATGGCGGATGCGCTTCTCCAGCAGGTAGCTGCCCACCACGAAGCCGAGCGAGAAACTCGACATCAGCAGGCCCGCCATGTGCGAAGGGAAGCCCTCCATCGACATGCGCACCCCGAGCAGGGTCATGATCAAGCCATGCCCGAGCAGGAAGCTGATTTCGCAGACGAAGAGGATCGGAAGGGTAGCCGGTAGACTGCGCAAAAGGTCACTCCATTGACGTGGCCGAACGCGAATAACAAAAGACCGCCCCAGCATTCGCGAGGGTCGGCCTGGGTCAAGTGTAGGAAGGCCAGCGGTCATCCTGCCAGTGTGCCGCCGCATCGTCCTTCGCTGTCGGCATGAGACTCGAGGGGCTACGCTGGTAGTTCAAGCAGTACGCAAGGAGGCATTCCATGACACGACTCATGCTGCGCCATGTCTGTCTGTTGCTGGTTACCGGCTGGGCCACCACCGCCCTGGCTGCCGACCCGGCCACACCGGACGAGAGCGCCGCCGGCATGGACCCGGCCGAGATCACCGAAGCGCCCGACATCACGCCGGGTGGCGCCGGCACCACCAGCGGTATCACCGGCTCGGACATGCGCGAGGAGGACCAGGGCAGCGGTAGCGGCGAGACCCAGGGCGACGAGCTGTTCCAGACGCCGCCGGCCGCGTCGGATGCCGGCCCGGCCTACGAGACCCAGTCGCCCGAGCGCGAAGACGAAGACGAGCAGGCCCTGCCCGACGAACCGCTGGGCGCCCAGGATAGCGGGCGCCGCGAGGATGGTGAACCGCAGAGTAGCGCCGAGCATTCTCCGACTGACTCGGGAGAGTTACGAACCGAAACAATACGCGCCGCTCAATCCGAGCCGTAACCGCTAAGCTTTGCTGTATGACGCTTTGCTGTATGACATGGACCGGCCCGGAGCCGGCCACTATCGTGACCTTAACGCGACCAGTGACGACACCAACGACAAAGAGGGCGGAAGAATCAGGCAGGAGGCCTCATGACCCTACGGGTAACACGCAGACAATTCTTCAAGCTCGGCGCGGCAGGCATGGCAACGTCCAGCCTGGCCATGATGGGTTTCTCTCCGGAGCCCGCCGTCGCCTCCATTCGCCACTTCAAGCTGACCGGCGCCAAGATCACCCGCAGCAACTGCACCTACTGCTCGGTGGGTTGCGGCGTGCTGCTTTATAGCCGCGGCGACGCAGCGATCAACAACGTCGACGACATCTATCACGTCGAGGGCGACCCGGACCACCCGGTGAGCCGCGGTTCGCTGTGCCCAAGGGCGCCGGGCTGCTCGATTACATTCGCAGCGAATCCCGGCTGCGCTACCCCCAGGTGCGCGAGGCCGGCAGCGACGAGTGGAGACGGATCACCTGGGATGAAGCCTTCGAGCGCATCGCCCGGCACATGAAGGATGACCGCGACGCCAACTTCGTGGCCCAGAACGACGCTGGCGACACGGTCAACCGCTGGACCACGACGGGTATGCTGGCGGCTTCGGCCTCGACCAACGAGACGGCCTACTGCACCCACAAGATCGCCCGCAGCCTCGGCATGGTGGTGTTCGACAACCAGGCGCGCGTCTGACACGGACCGACGGTGGCAGGTCTTGCCCCAACATTCGGTCGCGGTGCCATGACCAATCACTGGGTCGACATTCGCAATGCCGACCTGATCATCGCCATGGGCGGCAACCCCGCCGAAGCACACCCGGTGGGCTTCCGCTGGGTGATGGAGGCGCGTGAGCACAACGACGCCCGGCTGGTGGTGGTCGATCCGCGCTTCAATCGCACGGCCGCGGTGGCCGACTACTATGCCGAGATCCGTACCGGTACCGATATCGCCTTCCTCGGCGGCCTGATCCACTACCTGATCGAGAGTGGCCGCTTCCAGCGCGACTACGTACTCGCCTATACCGATGCCAGCCTGGTCGTGCGCGAGGATTTCGGCTTCGAGGACGGCCTCTTCACCGGCTACGACGCCGACAACGGCGAGTACGAGATGGACACCTGGCAGTACGAGTACGACGAGGATGGCCACGCCCTGCGCGACCCGACCCTCGAGCACCCGCGCTGCGTGTTTCAGCTGATGCGTCAGCACTACAGCCGCTACACCATCGACGTGGTCTCGTCGGTTTGCGGCACCCCGCGCGAGAAAATCCAGCGCGTGTGGGACATGGCCGCGGAGACGGCCGCCCCCGACCGGACCATGACCTTCCTCTATGCGTTGGGCTGGACGCAGCATTCGATCGGCTCGCAGATCATCCGTACCGCCGCCATCGTCCAGCTGCTGCTGGGCAACATGGGCATGCGCGGCGGCGGGGTCAACGCCCTGCGCGGCCACTCCAACATCCAGGGCCTGACCGACCTGGGTCTGCTCTCCGATCTGTTGCCGGGCTATCTGTCGCTGCCCAGCGAGGACGAACAGGACTATGAGGAGTACATCCTCGAACGCGCCCGGCCACCTCTGGTGGCGGAGGAAGTGTCCTACTGGCGCCACTACGAGCGTTTCCACGTCAGCCTGATGAAGGCGTGGTACGGCGACGCCGCCACCGCAGCCAACGACTGGTGCTACGACTGGCTGCCGAAGCTGGGCGAGGACCTCTACGACATTCTGCATACCTTCGAGCGCATGCATCATGGCGAGGTCAACGGCTACCTGTGCCAGGGCTTCAACCCGCTGGCCGCCTTCCCGCACAAGGCCAAGATCACTGCGGCACTGTCGCGGCTCAGGTTCCTGGTGGTGATCGACCCATTGCGCACCGAAACGGCCGAGTTCTGGAAGAATCACGGCGAATACAACGACGTCGACCCGGCCACCATCGACACCGAGGTGTTCCGCCTGCCCACCACCGCCTTCGCCGAAGAGGACGGCACCATCGTCAACAGCTCGCGCTGGCTGCAATGGTTCTGGCGCGCGGCCCCGCCGCCGGGCGAGGCACTACCCGACACGGCGATACTGGCCGGCATCTTCCTACGCCTGCAGCGGCTCTATATGGAAGAGGGCGGCGCCTTCCCCGATCCCATCCTCAACCTGCACTGGCCCTACCGCCGGCCCGAGGAGCCGAGCCCCGAGGAACTGGCACGGGAGTACAACGGCTGGGCGCTGGAGGACGTCTTCGACGAAGATCGCAACCTGGTGGTGCGCGCCGGCGAACAGATCGAGGACTTCGGCTTCCTGCGCGCCGACGGCTCCACCGCCTGCGGCTGCTGGATCTTCGCCGGCTGCTGGACCGAGGCCGGCAACCAGATGATCCGCCGCGACAACTCCGACCCCTACGGCACCGGGCAGACCCTGGGTTGGGCCTGGTCGTGGCCGGCAAACCGCCGCATCCTCTACAACCGCGCCAGCGCTCGCCCCGACGGCACGCCCTGGGCGGCCAACAAGGCGGTGGTGTGGTGGAACGGCCAGCGCTGGGTCGGCAACGACGTGCCCGACTTCCCGGTCGAGTCCGCCCCCGGCGGAAACCAGGGACCATTCATCATGAACCAGACCGGACGCGGACAGTTGTTCGCCCGCGACCGCATGAAGGAAGGGCCCTTCCCGGAGCACTACGAACCGTTCGAGACGCCGATCGCCGACAACCCGCTGCACCCGGACAATCCGCTGGCCAAGCACAACCCAGGAGCCCGGGTGTTCGAACAGGACCGTGAGAACTTCGGCACCTTCGAGGAGTTCCCCCACGCTGCGACCAGCTATCGCCTGACCGAACACTTCCATTACTGGACGATGCACAACCGGCTCAACGCCATCGCCCAACCGGAGAAATTCGTCGAGATCGGCGAGGCTCTGGCCGAGGAGCTGGGCATCGCCAAGGGCGACCGGGTACGCGTCAGCTCCAAACGCGGCCACATCGACGCCGTGGCGGTAGTGACCAAGCGCATCCGCCCGCTGCAAGTGGCCGGCCAGACCATCCACCAGGTCGGCATTCCGCTGCACTGGGGCTACCTCGGCGAGACCAAGAAGTCGCACCTGACCAACACCCTGACGCCGTCGGTCGGCGATGCCAACACCCAGACACCGGAATACAAGTCGTTCCTGGTGCGCGTCGACAAGCTATAGGGCCAGGGCAAGGACCAAGGAGGCGAACACGATGCGAGGAGAACAGATCAATCTGCAGAACGTCATCGCCCGCTCGGCAAGCCAGGTGCCCTCGCCCCAGGAGCGTACCGGCGGTGTCGACCGCGTGACCAAGCTGATCGACGTGTCGCGCTGCATCGGCTGCAAGGCGTGCCAGGTCGCCTGCGCCGAATGGAACGACTTGCGCGACGAAGTCGGCAACAACGTGGGCGAATACGACAACCCGCTCGACCTCTCGCCCAACACCTGGCAGGTGATGCGCTTCGACGAGTACGAAAACGAACAGGGCAACCTGGAATGGCTCATCCGCAAGGACAACTGCATGCACTGCGCCGAGCCGGGCTGCCTCGAGGCCTGCCCCGCGCCCGGCGCCATCGTGCAGTACGCCAACGGTATCGTCGACTTCAACTCCGAGCACTGTATCGGTTGCGGCTACTGTGTCACTGGCTGCCCCTTCGACGTACCGCGGATCTCGGAAGTGGACGGCAAGTCGTACAAGTGCACGCTGTGCTCCGACCGGGTGTTCCACGGTCTGGAGCCGGCCTGCGTGAAGTCGTGCCCGACCGGCTCGATCATGTTCGGCACCCGCGACGACATGCTCGACCTGGCCGAGACCCGCACCGACTTCCTCAAGAGCCGCGGCTACGACAACGCCGGCGTCTACAATCCCGAGGGGGTTGACGGCACCCACGTGATCTACGTGCTGCAGCACGCCGACAAGCCGCAGATCTACAGCGACCTGCCGGAAGACCCGAGCATCAGCCCAATGGTCAGCGCCTGGAAGGGCGTGACCAAGCCGCTGGCCTCGGCGGCGATCGGGCTGGCCGCGCTGACCGGCTTCCTCCACTACGTCACCGCCGGGCCCAAGGAGTACGGCGAGGAGGACGAGCAGGCGGTGCGTGACGACGAGGCCCGACAGAGAGCGCGGGAAAGCGGGGAAGCGCAGGACAACAGGGAGGAACGCCCATGAGCCTGGCCAAATCCGATCCCTACCTGCGCCGCTACAGCCTCGGCGAGCGGCTCAACCACTGGCTCGTGGCCATCAGCTTCGTGCTGCTGGTACTCAGCGGGCTGCCGTTCTTCCATCCCTTCTTCTGGTCGCTGACGGGGCTGTTCGGCGGGCCGACCATGACCCGCATCCTGCACCCCTGGATCGGCCTGTTCATGGTGCTGATGTTCGCCATCATGGCGGTGCGCTTCTTCAAGGAGAGCCTGCTCCGCCGCCACGACATCCAGTGGCTCAAGCAGATCGACGACGTACTCGCCAACCGCGACGAGAAGCTGCCGCCGGTGGGCAAGAACAACGCCGGCCAGAAACTGGTGTACTGGATCATGCTGGGCTGCATCGTTCTGCTGCTGGCGACCGGCGTGCTGATCTGGCAGCCGCTGGTCGGCGAGGCGATGCCGATCACCCTGCGCCGGCTGGCCTCGATGGGTCACGCCTACCTCGCCTTGCTGGCGATCATTACCCTGATCATCCACATCTATTCGGGGATATGGGTCAGGGGTTCGTTCCAGGCCATGGTGCGGGGCAGGGTCAGCAAGGCCTGGGCCAGGCACCATCACGACCTGTGGTACGAGGAGGAGATGGAGAAAGAGCGCAGGCACCGCGAGATCAGCCGTCGTCATGACCACAGCGGACAGGAGGCGCCGTGAACCACGCCTACGGCAATGCCCCCACCGGGATCATGTACCCACCCGAGGTCCGCTTGCCCGGGGAGGACCACTTCGCCCGGCGCGCCCGGCGCCTGCAGCAACTCGCCGAGCGACACGAACCGCTGGGGAGTTCCTCGGCTTCATGGCCCTGCTGGCGCATGCCCAGCAGGCCGCGCTGGAACGGGCCTCGCCGAGCTGGCAGCCCGAACCGGCGGCCTTCGACCTGGCGCTCGAGCATGGCATGCCGCCACTCAACGTCCAGGCGTTGCAGGGCGACATCGATATTCAAGGCGAACTCGAGGCCTTGCTCGATGCGCTGGAGCTGCACGTCGGTGAGGCCCAGCGGCCGCTGCTCGCTGCCCTGCGCACGCGGTCTGAACAGTCGCTCAGGCAACTGGCCGGTCAGGTATTGGCCGGCGAGTCCGGCGAAGCGCCCACTCGCGGCCTGATGCCGTTGGTGGCCGCCGCCCTGCAGGTGGCCTGGCTGCGCCTGGCACACCGGCTGCCGCAGGCCCCGGCCCGCCCCAGCGCCGAGGTTCGTACACTATGCCCCTGCTGCGGCTCGCCACCGGTGGCCAGCCTGATCGAGACCGAGGCCAGCTGCAGCGGGGTGCGCTACCTGCAGTGCGGCCTGTGCGCGACCCAGTGGTACCTGGAGCGCTCCATCTGCAGCGTGTGCGAGCAGAGCGGCAAACTCGACTACCTGAGCCTGACACCGCACGCGGACGAGGAAGACGACAACGCCACCGTGGCCCAGGCCGAGGCCTGTGGCGACTGCGGCAGCTACCTCAAGATCTTTCCCCGCGCGCTGGATGCCGACGTCGAACCGCTGGCCGACGACCTGGCCAGCCTGGCGCTGGACCTGCTGCTCGGCGAGGAGGGGCGCTACCGGCGCAGCGGCTTCAATCCACTGCTGATCGCCGAGGGCTGAGCGTCCGGGTTGGACGTCTCCCGGTCCGACATGCTATGCCATAGGAACGCCCGATCCCGCTTTGGCCTAGGAGCGACCGCTCCCGCTTTGGTATGGGAACGACCGATCTCGGCATGGACTTGAAGACGACAATGGACGTTCGACGCAGCCTGCCCGCGGTGGATACACTGCTGGCCCACCCCGCCGTGGCCGCCGCCCGCACCCGGCATGGTCACCGCCTCGTGCGGCGCGCGGTACGCCAGACCCTGGACGAAGCCCGCCAGCGGCTCGCCGCCGAGCCCACCGCACCCGGTAGTAACGACAGCGAAACCCTAGCCGATGCCGCCCTCGAACGGCTCGCCGAGCTGGCACGCCCGGCTTCCTGCGCGGTGTTCAACCTCACCGGCACCGTGATCCACACCAACCTGGGCCGCTCGCCGCTCGCCGAAGCGGCCATCCAGGCCATGAGCGAAGCGGCACGCCATCCCGTAGCGCTGGAGTACGACCTTGAGAATGGCGGTCGCGGCGACCGCGATCGTCTGGTCGAGGAACTGCTGTGCGAGCTGACCGGCGCCGAGGGAGCCACCGTGGTCAACAACAACGCCGCCGCCGTGCTGCTGGCCCTGGGCGCTCTGGGAGCCGGCCGCGAGGCGCTGATCTCACGCGGCGAGCTGATCGAGATCGGCGGCGCCTTCCGCATGCCAGACATCATGCAGGCGGCGGGCTGCCAGCTGCGCGAGGTCGGCGCCACCAACCGCACCCACCCACGCGACTTCGAGAACGCCATCGGCGAACACACCGGCCTGATCGTCAAGGCGCACACCTCCAACTACGCCATTACCGGCTTCACCGCGAGCGTGCCGGAAGCCAGGCTGGCCGAGATCGCCCACGCTCATGGCATTCCCTTCCTGGTCGACCTGGGCAGCGGCGCGCTGGCCGACTTCGCCGCCCTCGGCTTGCCCTACGAAGCTCAGCCGAAAGATGCCATCGCCGCCGGCGCCGACGTGGTCACCTTCAGCGGCGACAAGCTGCTCGGCGGCCCCCAGGCCGGCATCATCGTCGGCCGCCGCACGGCCATCCAGACGATCAAGCGCCACCCGCTCAAGCGTGCCCTACGCCTGGACAAGCTCACCCTGGCGGCGCTGGAGGCCACCCTGCGCCTCTATCGCGACAGCGACGCCCCCGAGCGCGACATCCCCACCCTGGCGCTGCTGACTCGCGCCGAGGCGGAGATCGCCGCCACCGGCGAGCGCCTGCTGGCCCATGCGAGCGACCTGCTCAGCGACTTCGAGGTGACGCTCGCGCCCTGCGCCAGCCAGCTGGGCAGTGGCTCGCTGCCGGTGGACCGGCTGCCCAGCCGGGCCCTGGCCTGGCGCTCCCGGGCCAGGCAGCGACGCCAGCGCGAGCGCGACCTACGCCGCCTGGAGAGCGCCCTGCGCCGGCTGCCGCGCCCGGTCATCGGACGCATCGGCGACGCCACGCTGACTCTCGACCTGCGCTGCCTGGCCACGGCGGCCGACGAGGCGGCCTTCCTCGAGCAACTCGAACGCTTGCCCGGCCTCTATGCCGCCACCCACAGACAGGCCCACGGAGATTCGCCGTGATCGTCGGTACCGCAGGCCACGTCGACCACGGCAAGACCGCCCTGATCCACCGGCTCACCGGTATCGACACAGACCGGCTGAAGGAGGAGAAGGCCCGCGGCCTGACCATCGAACCCGGCTTCGCCTATCCCGAGGTGGGTAACAGCATCGAACTCGGCTTCGTCGACGTACCCGGCCACGTGCGCTTCCTGCATCACATGGTGGCGGGCAGCGCCGGGGTCGATACGGTGCTGCTGGTGGTGGCTGCCGACGACGGCGTGATGCCGCAGACCATCGAGCATCTGCAGATTCTCACCCTGCTGGGACTCGGTCGCGGCATGGTCGCACTGACCAAGGTCGACCGGGTCGACGCCGCGCGCCGCCGCCAGGTGCGCGAGCAGATCGCCGCCCTGCTGGCCGGCACGCCGCTGGATGGCGCGCCGCTCCTGGAGGTCTCGAGCCGCACCGGCGAAGGCGTGGAGGCCCTGCGCGACCGCCTCTGGACCCTCGCTGCCAGCCAGCACGCTGCCCCGTCCAGGGCCGTTTCCGCCTCGCCGTCGACCGCGTCTTCACCAAGAGCGGCGCCGGGGTGGTGGTGACCGGCACGGCCTTCGCCGGACGGGTACACGGAGGAGATACGGTGCGCCTGGAGCCTTCCGGCATTAGCGCGCGGGTACGCAGCCTGCGCCGTCAGCATCGCGACAGTAACCACGCTCGCCAGGGCGACCGCGTGGCGCTCAACCTGGCCGGTGCCGACGTCAGCCGCGAGGTCGTGCAGCGTGGCGACTGGGTCGTGGCCAAGGCCCTGGAAACGCCGCTTTCCAAGCGCTTCGACGTCGACCTCCAGCTGCTCGACACCGCCCACCCGCTCAAGCACTGGTCGCCGGTGCAGGTGCACCTCGGCGTGGGCCGCTACAACGGTCGTGTCGCGCTGCTCGAGGGCCAGCGTCTCGCCCCCGGTGAGCGCATGCTGGGCCAGCTGATACTGGATGAGCCGGCGCACGCCTGCCTGGGCGACCGCTGCGTGGTTCGTGACCCTGCGGCAGGAATCACTCTGGGCGGTGGCACGGTGCTGGAAGGCGACCCGCCGCGGCGCGGCCAGCGCCGCCCCGAACGGCTGGCCTGGCTCGGCGCGCTGGCCGAGTGCGCCGCCGACGCACCGCTAGAGCTGACTCCGGCGCTGAGGGAGGGACTGCATGGTCGCCCCGGCGGCATCGACCTGCACGCCCTGGCGCGCAACGCCAACGTCGAGGTGACGGCACTGGTCGAGGCCGTGTCGGCGCTGGGCGGTGAAACACTGGAGAGCCGAGGACAAAGTCGCGCCTTCTCGGCCGAGGCCATCAAGGCACTGGAGGCCCGGCTGCTCGACACCGTCGCCGCCAATCACGAACGCGAACCCTCGATGCTCGGCACCGAGCGCGCCCGACTGATCCGCCAGGCCATGCCCGAGCTGCCCGAAGCAACGGGCCGGCAACTGCTGGAGCGCCTGATCGCGGGCGGCAAACTGGAGGCCCACGGCCCCTTCGTCGCCCTGCCCGGCCACCATGCCAGCCTCGGCGAGGAGGACGAAGCGCTATGGGCGCGGCTCGAACCGCTCATCGCCATGGCGCGCTTCCAGCCGCCGCGAGTACGCGACCTCGCCGCGGGCGAGGGCTTCGAAAGCCAGAATCTCGACGAGGCGCGCATTCGTGAAGTGCTCACCGCCTGCGCCCGTCTTGGCCGGCTCTACCAGGTCCGTCGCGACCACTTCTATCCGGCCGCCACAGTGGCCGAGATGGCCGCCATCGTGCAGTCGCTCGAGCGCGAGCACGGCCGGATCCGCGCGGCCGCCTTTCGCGACCGCATCGGCACCGGCCGCAAGCTGGCCATTCACATACTCGAATTCTTTGATAAGGTAGGCTACACGCGTCGCATCGGAGACGAGCGCGTGATACGCAACGCCGAGATGTGGCCGTAGGGCAACGGCCCTATCACGGCCCCTGTCACAAGGCACCGCTCAAGGAAGAGGATCGACCCCCGGTGGGGCGGCCAGACTTCAAATCTGGCAGGGGCTGCCAGCGGTCCCTGGTGGGTTCGACTCCCACGCTCTTCCGCCAGCCCTCATGGTGAGGCACTCTCTGCCTCTCTACTCTGCCCTTCCCTATCCCGACTACCTCAGAGCGCAAAAAATATCCGGGCGAAAAACCCGCCGCTGCGGGCGGGTTCAATGGAGCCAAAGAAATGGAGTGTCAGGAGACCGCTTGAAGCTGGCGCTCGGCGAGTGCTTTGGATTCGCGGTACTCCCAAGCCTCAGCGGCCATGGTCCAGTGCACCTCAAGCCCCTCTTCCTCAATGGCTTCGCGGACTTCAGCCAGCGGCACTTTGAAGAATTCCTTGCGGGGATTGATTCGATTGACCTGGTGTTCAGCGAACTGGCGATGCAGTTCGCGTTCAAGGGTCGGGGCGTCCTCAGAATAAATCATGGCATGTACGTCGAAGGAGAACGGCACGCTGGCATCACCCAGCTCCCGCACGCGGTCGATTGGCTCCAGGCGGCGGGTCATGCCGATCTTGAATACGTTTTCGCCGAACGAGCCGATGTTGGAGATGATATAGACATGGCCGCGCTTGGTCTGTTGCGCCATGGAAAGGGCCCGCTGGCCACGTGACTCGGCCTCTTCCAATTGCTGCTCGAGTTCGGAAAGTCTTGCCTGGAACTGGGCGCGCTCCTCTTCGTTGGCGCTCTCCAACTGCTTGCGAGCCTCTGCCATGGCCTTGGCCAGCATGCGCTCCTCCTTCTCGGCCTGCTTGAGCGCTTTTTCGATATCGCGTCGAGCCTTCTCCTCTTCGCGCATCTGCTCGCGGATCTCGCGCTGCTCTTCCTGCTCGATCCGCCTCAGCTCCATGGCGGCCACTGCCCACCTCAGCTCCTCCAGGCGGGCCTGTAGGTAGAGGTCTGTGATGCGGGCATTCTTGAATGGCTTGCCGTTGTGGTTCACCACGGCGAAGGCGTCGAGAATCGCTTGACGAAGCTTGCCGTAGTTGTCGTGCTTGACCTTGGAGAGGGTGGAGTCGACCTTGCCATTGAAGGCGTCGACGGCGAAGTGAATAGCGTACTCGCGGCGTACCGCTTCCTTATAGTCGCAGTCACCGGCTCGGCCGTTCTTGGCCATGTCTCGGCTGTGCTTCCGTGCCTGCTTGAGCTTCTCGCCGGCATCTTTGTGGGAGAAGTCCTCGGCCAGGTCATCGAGCAAGCTAGCATTGGGCACGATGTAGTCATCATGGTAGCCCTCGATGATGTTGCGCATGGCCTTGGCGGTCTGCTCGTAGAGCTTGGCGTCCTCCACGGCCTTCAGCGCGTTGCCGGCGGTCTCCTCCGCCTGTCGGCGCGCATCATCGATGATCTGGCGTGCCTGCTCATCGGCCCGCGCGATCACAGCCTCGGCCCTCTCCCGGGCCTCCTTGCCCTGGGCACGCCCATCGCTGAGGATGCGCTGCCTCTCCTGTTCGGCTTCCTGACGCATTCGCTCGGCTGCCTGCTGGGCCTGCAACTCGATATCGGAGGCTTGCCGTCGGGTCTGGCGGGCAGCTTCCTCGGCCTGGCTGACTAGCTGTCGAGCCTGTTCGCTGGCATCGTGGATTTTCTCGTATTGCCATAGGTGCTCGACCGACTTGCGTATGTGGTCGATTTCCTTGTCCTTCTGCTTGGCCTTGTGCCGGTAGAGCAGAGCCAGTACCCAGCCGGACAGGATCAGACCGAGCATCACCAGCAGGATGATTGCGCCTTCAGACATAGCATTCCCCTGTTGTTCCCTTACGTTATTGAACGGTTAGATTGCCATAGCCAGCCTCTATGTGATGTAGGAGATTGCTTACAAAAAAACCCGCCTCGATGGGCGGGTTAATTCTTTCCGAAGACGCTCAGTCTGAGCTGGACTGGCCTCCGGCTTCTTCACTCTCTGCAACATCCAGGGGAAGCGTATACGGCAGAACCAAGCCTGCAAAGCCGATGTTGTTCACGATGGTATCCAACGTAGGCCTCATGCAGCCATACAGCAGGCTAACGGCAAAGGTGCGCTCCAGAGGCTCTTTTATATCGTAGGGTTCCACACCCTCCTCGAAGGCATAGCCGCCTATCGCTTCGATGTTCATCGCCTCTTCTACCTCGCCGTCGTTGCGCCTGTTGAGGATAAGCTTGATCGAAACGGCGAAGTCGCACCCTTCGGGCACTTCGGCGTCAAAGCTGATATGGAATTTCAGCTCCATTTCATAAGGCACGCCGGGACCAACGGTTAAGCCTGTGGCTGAAATATTTTCGAAGCGGTACTGCTTCAGGTTGAACGTTGCCTTGCTCATTGCAGCAATACCTTTGGCTGGGTAGGTGCTTTGCGAGTGGTCAGCGCCATTGCCCCCATGTACTCATCGTCAATCCGGACCACTCTATGCTCATGAGTATGACGGTGAAGCACCTCGAAGCCTTGAGGGCAATCATCCAACCACTTCTCAAGCACTTGCGTGACGGTTACGTTAAGGGACTTGCCGGCACGACTCGCTGCCATAGCCAAGCGCTTGTGAATGTCCGGTCCCACGCGCACATTGAAGGTGCCACTGAAGGGCTTGTCAGGAGCTACGCCCTCTTCTTCGCAGAAGGCGAGGTATTCGTCGACTTCCTGTTCGAAAGCTTCTCGAAGGCCCTCTGGGGTCCGCGCCTCGAAGGTGACGAGGTCAACAATGTGCAGTATTTTGCCATGCAGAACATTGTCTTCCAGCGAGACCTCGATTGAACCTTGATAACCTTTATATTCCAATACGTTAGCTTTCATATCTTGCCATGCTCCTCAAGCGCGGTGAGAACTTTCTCAATCACATACGCCTTCAGGGTATTCTCGGGATGAGGCTCGTGAAGACTGATCTTTTGCTTCTTGTCATCGATGAACTTTCGCCCTGAGCCACGCTTGGCTTTCTTCAGGCTATAGCCAAGGCTGTTGAGCAGGGCAACCAGCTCATCCCAAGTGTAATTCTTGGGACGCTCCTTAAGCCGATCCAGCCGCTTGTTACCCATGGAGCCCCCGTGGTCGACTGCCTTGCCGGGAGTGCAACTGTATTCTAGTTGCATCTCTCTGTATAGGTACGCTGGTCACGTTTCTCAAGAGTCAACCCCTATAGTTTTGTTGTGGCACAACATGTAGGAAAAGATCTTCTACATCTAGTGCATCAGTACGCTGTGACCAAGAAACCTTGCCGATCACGCGCACCTGTTCGGGCCAAACGGGGTCGAGGTCCTCATCAGGAAAACTGGTCACGAACCGGGTTCGCGCTACGAATGCACACGCTGACGAACTGGGCCTGGGCGACCGCCTCTGGCCGGAGCCCTTCAACGATGACGCTGTGGACCAGCAGGGCTCGACCATGGGCGTCAAACGTTCATTCTTGTGACTCTTCATCCGGGCCTCTCGGAGGTTGGTCTGGTTGGCACCTCCAATTGTCCGGATATGTTCCGGATGAACAACCTACCTAGAGATCATATCTAACCCGTGATCACCACCCGCGTGCCGATCCTTAGCCAAGGGTCGAGCGCGCGGATCTCCTCGTTGCTGACCGCCACGCAGCCTTCGGTCCAGTCGAAGTTGCGATGCACGTCGGGGTCGCCGCGGCCCAGGCCGTGGATGCCGATCAGCCCGCCCAGCGAGGTGGTGTGCGGCGCCCGGCCATGACGTCGCCGATACTCCTCGATGTACCAGTACTCTTGAAGGTTGATCTTGCCGCTGCGCAGCGCTTCCTCGGCGACCTGGGCGTTGGATAGTCGAAGCCGAAGAACAGGTCGAAGCGCGAGGCGCGATTGATGCGATCGACGCGGAATTCGCCCAGCGGTGTCATCGAGCTGCCCTTGGCGCGCAGCGGCGCGGCGCCGCCGGCACCGAAGGCGAGGTGCTCGATGCGCTTGATCTCGGTCTCGCCGCGCAGCACCCGAACCTGGCGGCTGCGCAGGTCGATGCTGAGCCAGACTTCGTCGGCCGTCAGCCCTTCGGGCATGACCGTCGCATCCAGCACCTGCCACAGCGTCGGCTGGCCGGCCAGCATGCCGTCGAGTTCATGGGAAGAATCGGGAATATTGGCCTGCGCCGCCGGCACAAGCGCGAAAAAGCCTGCCGTCAAGGCGGCAGCCTGGAAGAATGCCCTGTTCATGAGCCCCTGCCCCGTGCGTAATGGAGTTATTGTCGACTCGAGTCGATCGAATTATCGGACCGGCCATGGCCCGCGCCATGACGACATGACGCGACTCCCTTCGTAGGGACGTCGTCACATGGGGCAGGGAATAAGGAGAGAGCCGCACTCCTCGGTACAGGCCTGTAACCGGGCTCTGATGGCCCGTCGGTCAGGCCGCCGGCCGAACCATGAGACGCATGAGCCGAATATACCATAGGCAGGCTAAGGCAAAAGAGGGGGCTCACCTCCTTTCGTTGAACTATCGTAGGGTATGAGGCAGCGCAGGGCGCGCTGATCAGGCGCTCGCCGGGCGAGCTTCCGCCTGGTCCTGCGCCAGCAGCGCGACGGCCTCCCTGGCCAGCGGCGAGAGCTGACTGCCGTCCTGCTGAAGATATTCGACGATCTGGCGCTTCATGCTGCGTGCCCAGAACTTCTTCAGGTGATTATGCACGCGCTCGACCGTGGCATCGCCGTAGTGAGCGTTGTTGGCGGCGATCTGGTTCGCCATGTGGATCAGGGAATCGAGCTGGCTGCGGCTCATGGCGAAATCAACCTCCGCTGGCTTGAACGGCCGGCACGCTTCCGCTTGCCGGCTGATGATAGATGACGTGGCGCCCCGTGCGGGCGAAACCGACCAGCATCAGGCCCGCCTGACGCGCCTGCTCGATGGCGAGCGAGGTGGGCGCCGATACCGCGACCAGGCAGCCGATACCGGCGGCGGCGCATTTCTGCACCATCTCGTAGCTGGCACGGCTGGAGACCAAAGCAAAGCCGTCCGCCACCGCAAGACGGCGCCTCATCATGACGCCGATCAGCTTGTCCAGGGCGTTGTGGCGGCCAACGTCCTCGCGGGCTAGCTGCACCTGTCCGCCGAGATCGCACCAGGCGGCACCGTGGGTGGCTCCGGTTTCGCGCTGAAGCGGCTGGTGCCACTTCAGCGCCTCCAGCGCCTGCTGAATGGCGCCGTCGTCAACGGCAGGGGCCGCCACCCGGCCAATCGGACGAATCGCCTGCTCCAGCGACTCGGTACCGCACAGCCCGCAGCCGGTACGCCCGGCCAGGCTGCGACGACGCTGCTTCAGCTCCATGAAGCGCTGGGTGGCGATCTCCAGGTGCACACTGACGCCGGCGGCCTCCTCGCGCACCTCGATACCGTAGAGTTCATCCGGCGTTTGCAGAATGCCCTCGGTAAGGCTGAAGCCGAGGGCAAAGTCCTCGAGGTCGGCCGGCGTGGCCATCATTACGGCATGGGAAATACCGTTGTAGACCAGCGCCACCGCCGTCTCCACCGCGATGCTGTCCTCCAGCCGCTCGGCGCTGCCGGTCCGGCGCACGTCCACCGGAACCCGGCAGCGGCTGTGGTCGTCACTCATTCACGCGCTCCGCTGAGAGCCTGGCCCGCTTCGTCCTTGTCCCCTCCGCGCAGCAGCTCGAGCTGCAGCCGGTCGAAGGTCTGGAACTGGCGCTGCCAGGCGGACGGCTGGCTGACCTTCTCGACCTGCACGGCGGTCACCTTGTATTCCGGACAGTTGGTCGCCCAGTCTGAGCTGTCGGTGGTGATCACGTTGGCCCCGCTGCCCGGATGGTGGAAGGTAGTGTAGACCACCCCCGGCGGCATGCGGTCGCTGATCCGCGCACGCAGCACCGTCTGGCCGGCACGGCTGGTGATGCCGACCCAGTCGCCGTCACGCACGCCACGCAGCTCGGCATCGGAAGGATGCAGCTCGAGCACGTCCTCGTCGTGCCAGGCCTGGTTGTGGGTACGCCGGGTCTGGGCGCCAACGTTGTACTGGGAGAGGATGCGCCCGGTGGTCAACAGCAGCGGGAAGCGGCGGTTGCTGAGCTCATCGCTCTCCACGTAGTCGGTGATGGCGAACTGACCGAGGCCGATGGGGAAGTCCTCGATGTGCATGGTCGGGGTGCCCTTGGGGTGGACCTCGTTGCACGGCCACTGGATGCTGCCCAGCTCGTCGAGCCGCGCGTAGCTGACCCCGGCGAAGCTCGGCGTAAGGCCGGCGATCTCGTCCATGATCTGCGACGGATGGTCGTAGTGCATGGGATAGCCCAGCGCATTGGCCAGATCCACCGTCACTTCCCAATCCTGCTTGCCGGCCAACGGCGGCATCACCTTGCGCACGCGGTTGATGCGCCGCTCAGCGTTGGTGAAGGTGCCGTCCTTCTCCAGGAAGGAGGAGCCCGGCAGCAGCACGTGAGCGAACTTGGCCGTCTCGTTGAGGAAGATGTCCTGCACGATCAGGCACTCCAGCGAGCGCAGCGCCTCCTCCACATGTTGGGTGTTGGGGTCGGATTGGGCGATGTCCTCGCCCTGCACGTAGAGCGCCTTGAAGTCGCCGGCCACGGCAGCGTCGAACATGTTGGGGATGCGCAGGCCCGGCTCATCGTCGATGGGCACGCCCCAGGCCGCCTCGAAGCGCTCGCGCACGGCGGGGTCGCCGACGTGCTGGTAACCCGGCAGCTCGTGGGGGAAGGAACCCATGTCGCAGGAGCCCTGAACGTTGTTCTGCCCACGCAGCGGGTTGACGCCCACCCCTTCGCGGCCGATGTTGCCGGTGGCCATGGCCAGGTTGGCGATACCCATCACCATGCTCGAGCCCTGGCTGTGTTCGGTGACGCCAAGACCGTAGTAGATCGCGCCGTTGGGCGCCTGGGCATAGGTACGCGCGGCACGGCGTACCTGCTCGGCGGACACGCCGGTGATGGCCTCGACGTTCTCCGGCGCATGGCGCGGATCGAGAATGAACTCACGCCAGGCCTGATAGCCCGCCGCGTCGCAGCGCTTGGCGATGAACTCGCGATCCTCGAGTCCTTCGCTGATCACCACGTGGGCCAGGGCATTGATCATCGCCACGTTGGTGCCGGGGCGCAGGGCAAGGTGCTGGGCGCCGCGATGGTGCGGCGTCTTGAGCAGGTCGATACGGCGCGGGTCGACGACGATCAGCTCGGCGCCCTGGCGCAGGCGACGACGCATCTGCGAGGCGAACACCGGGTGGGCGTCGGTGGGGTTGGCGCCGATGACCACGATCACGTCGGCCTGCATCACCGAATCGAAGGTCTGGGTGCCAGCGGATTCGCCCAGCGTCGTCTTGAGGCCGTAGCCGGTGGGCGAGTGACAAACCCGCGCACAGGTGTCGGTGTTGTTGTTGTGGAAGGCCGCACGCACCAGCTTCTGCACCAGGTAGGTTTCCTCGTTGGTGCAGCGCGACGAGGTGATGCCGCCGATGCTCTCGCGACCGTACTTGGCCTGGATCGCCTTGAGCCGCTCGGCGGCAAAGGCAATCGCCTCCTCCCAACTCACCTCGCGCCACGGCTGGTCGATCGACTCACGGATCATCGGTGTCTTGAGCCGGTCCGGATGGGTGGCGTAGCCGAAGGCGAAGCGGCCCTTGACGCAGGAGTGGCCGTGGTTGGCGTCGCCGCCCTTGTACGGCACCATGCGCACCACCCGGTCGCCCTGCATCTCGGCCTTGAACGAGCAGCCCACGCCGCAGTAGGCGCAGGTGGTTACCACGCTGTGCTCCGGCTGCCCCTGCTCGATCACCGCCTTCTCCATCAGCGTCGAGGTCGGGCAGGCCTGCACGCAGGCGCCGCAGGAGACGCACTCGGAATCCATGAACGCCTCGCTCTGTCCGGCGGAGACCTTGGACTCGAAGCCACGCCCCTCGATGGTCAGGGCAAAGGTGCCCTGCACCTCCTCACAGGCGCGCACACAGCGTGAGCAGACGATGCACTTGCTGGGGTCGAAGCTGAAGTAGGGGTTGGAGTCGTCGGTTTCGGCGTCCAGGTGATTCTCGCCGTCGAAACCGTAGCGCACCTCGCGCAGGCCCACCGCACCGGCCATGTCCTGCAGCTCGCAGTCGCCGTTGGCCGGGCAGGTCAGGCAGTCCAGCGGGTGGTCGGAGATGTAAAGCTCCATCACGTTGCGCCGCAGCTTGGCCAGCCGCGCATTCTGGGTGGTGACTTTCATCCCGGCCTCGACCGGCGTGGTGCAGGAGGCAGGCAGGCCGCGCTTGCCCTCGATCTGCACCGCGCACAGACGGCAGGAGCCGAACGCCTCGAGGTTGTCCGAGGCACACAGCTTGGGAATGTTGATGTCGGCCAGGGCCGCGGCGCGCAGCACCGAGGTGCCCTCGGGCACCGTGATCTCGACGCCGTCGATCTCGAGGCTGACGAGCGTCTCGGAGAGCCGCGCCGGGGTGCCGTAGTCGCGCTCCGGCAAAAGGTGCTGGGGAACGGACGTCTGCTTGGGATCGTAATAGTGCAACATGTCTGGCCTCCTCCCGCTCAATGCGGCTGCGCGTCGCGCTGCAGATCGTCGGGAAAGTGTTTCATCACGCTCTGCACGGGAAAGGGCGTCATGCCGCCCATGGCGCAGAGCGAGCCGTCCACCATGGTCTCGCACAGGTCGGCGAGCAGGGCGAGATTGGCCTCGCGGTTATCGCCCGCGCGGATGCGGTCGATCACCTCGACCCCACGCACCGAGCCGATGCGACAGGGCGTGCACTTGCCACAGGACTCCACCGTGCAGAACTCCATGGCGAAGCGCGCCTGCTCGGCCATGTCCACCGTATCGTCGAACATCACCACGCCGCCGTGACCGAGCACCGCGCCGACCTCGGCGAAGGCTTCGTAGTCGAGCGGCAGATCCCACTGGCTTTCCGGCAGATAGGCACCCAGCGGGCCGCCCACCTGCACCGCACGCAGTGGCCGTCCGGTAAAAGTACCGCCGCCGAACTCCTCCATCAGCTGGCGCAGGGTGGTGCCGAAGGCCAGCTCCACCAGCCCGCCGCGCTTGACGTTACCGGCCAGCTGTAGTGCCAAGGTGCCTCGCGAACGGCCCATGCCGTAGTCGGCGTAGGCTTGTCCGCCGTCGCCGAGAATGAAGGGCACCGCCGCCAGCGACAGCACGTTGTTGACCACGGTGGGCTGGCCGAACAGGCCTTCGATGGCCGGCAGCGGCGGCTTGAAGCGCACCATGCCGCGCTTGCCTTCGAGACTCTCGAGCAGCGAGGTCTCCTCGCCGCAGATGTAGGCACCGGCACCCAGGCGCACCTCGAGGTGGAACGCCTGGCCGCTGCCGAGGATGTCGCTACCGAGATAGCCGGCGGCCTCGGCGCGGGCGATGGCCTCGTTGAAGATCTCCTGGGCCAGGGGATACTCCGAACGCAGGTAGACGTAGCCCTGGGTAGCGCCCACGGCAAGGCCGGCAATGGCCATGCCTTCGATCAGCAGATAGGGGTCGCACTCCATCACCAGGCGGTCGGCGAAGGTACCGGAGTCTCCCTCGTCGGCGTTGCAGACGATGTACTTCTGCGCGGCGGGGGCATCGAGCACGGTCTGCCACTTGATGCCGGTGGGAAACGCCGCCCCGCCGCGGCCGCGCAGGCCGGAAGCCTTGACCTCGTCAACGATGGCCTGGGAATCGAGGCCAAGTGCCCGGCGCAGGCCGCGGAAGCCGTCGTGGGCACAATAGTCCTCCAGCGACAGCGGGTCGGTGACGCCGATGCGCGAAAAGGTCAGGCGCTGCTGGGCCTGCAGATAGGGAATTTCCTCGGTCGGCCCCTGGCTGAGGGGCGACATGACACTGCCCTCGAGCAAGCCGGCATCGAACAGGCCGGCCACGTCCTCGGGTGCCACCGGCCCGTAGGCGACGCGCCCGGCAGCGGTCTCGACCTCGACCAACGGCTCCAGCCAGAACAGCCCGCGCGAGCCGTTGCGCACCAGCTCGACCTCGACGCCACGGGCCTCGGCCTCGGCCACGATGCGCTCGGCGACCTCGTCGGCGCCCTGCGCCAGCGCGGTGGTTTCGCGGGGGACAAAAAGTCTCGTGGTCATCAGCTCACCTTCAGCACTTGGGTGGTCAGCTCGTCGACCAGCCGATCGAAACGCTCGGGGGTGACCCGGGCGAGAATGCGGTCATCGACGCGCAGCGACGGACCACACGCGCAGTTGCCCAGGCAGTAGACCGGCTCCAGGGTGATCTCACGGTCGGCGGAGGTCTGGTGGTAGTCGATGCCGAGCGTTTCCCGCGCATGCATCTCCAGCGCACGGGAGCCCCGCGCCTGGCATGCCTCCGCACGGCAGATCTGCACCACATGGCGCCCCGGAGGGCTGGTACGGAAGTGGTGATAGAAGCTGATCACACCGTGCACTTCGGCACGGGTCAGCTGCAGCGATTCGGCAATGAGCGGCACCGCCTCGCGGGGAATATGGCCGAAACGATCCTGGATCGCGTGCAGGATCGGCAGCAGAGCACCGGGCCTGTGCTTGTGGGCGTCGATCTGTTCCTGCAGCAACGCCGGTGTCCACTGGGGAAAAGCGTTAATGGGCATGGTCTGGCCTCGCAACGAACCTGCGGCGGCACTTCGATCGGCTGCGCCAGTTCGTCATTGCTAGTTATGAATTATTTTGCATATATTGAAACAATCACTGATGCGGAATACAGGCACCTTCTAGGATGAAAAGTAGCAGTTACGCCTCCATTTCAAAATATGAAATGTACATCATATGAAACGTATTCGAATCGAACCAGCCTGGTCCTTCACCGACGAGGCGGGTAACCGCCTGGACCCGCAGCTGTTTGGGCTGCTGCAGGGCATCCATCGCAGCGGCAAACTGACCGAAGCCGCCGCCGAGGCAGGTATCTCCTATCGGCATGCCTGGAACCTGCTCAACAAGTGGGCGGAGTTCTTCGGCGCCTCCCTGGTGAAAATGCAGAAGGGTCGCGGGGCTCGCCTCTCGCCGCTGGGAGACAAGCTGCTGTGGGCTCGCCAGCGGGTCTCCGCCCGACTCGGACCACAGCTCGAGAGCCTGGGCTCGGAGCTCAATCTCGAACTCCAGCAACTGCTCGAAGGGGTCGAGCCAGTGCTGCGCATGCACGCCAGCCACGGCTATGCGGTGGCGCTGCTGCCCCGCTTCGCCCACGATTTCCAGCTTGACCTGCAGTACTGCAGCCCCGCAGAGGCCTTAGCCGCGCTCAACCGTGGCGTCTGCGACGTGGCCGGCTACCACATGCCGACCACGGCGACCCAGGGCCCGCTGATGCAGAGCTATCGCCGCCAGCTGCGTCCACGCAGCCACTGCATCATTCGTTTCATCACCCGTCGCCAGGGGCTCATGGTGGGGCCGGGCAACCCCAGGGAGATCGCCGGCCTGGCCGACCTGACCCGCGGCGACGTGCGCTTCATCAATCGCCAGCAGGCCTCGGGCACCCGCGCCCTGCTCGACATCCTGCTGCGCGACGCCGGGCTCTCGTCCCAGCGCATCCCGGGTTTCGAACTCGAGGAGTACACCCACTCTGCGGTGGCCGCCTATATCGCCGCCGGCATGGCCGACGTCGGCTTCGGCGTCGAGGCCGCCGCACGCCAGTTCGGCCTGGATTTCCTGCCGCTGGCCAGCGAGCACTACCTGTTGCTGTGCCAGCGCAGAAGCCTGACCGAACCCAGCGTCAAGCGTCTGCTCGAGATGATCCGCGGCGAGGCGTTTCAGGCGGCCGTCCGCGAGCTGCCCGGCTATACGCTGGACCGCTGCGGCGAGGTGTGCAGCGTCGACGAACTGTTCGGCACGGCCCAGGCCTCCTGAGCCGTGCCGGACCCGATCAGTACTCCACCACCACGTCGCCCAGGGGCTTGCTGCAACAGGAGAGGATGTAGCCCTCGGCGACATCCTCGTCGGTGATGCCACCGTTGTGCTCCATGTCCACCTGACCGGAAGCGAGCGGCACCCGGCAAGTGCCGCAGATGCCCATGCCGCAGGCCTTGGGAATATGCAAGCCCAGCTTGGCAGCGGCGGCATGCACCGTCTCGCCCGGCTGGATGCGCACGCTCTTGCCGCTGGCACTGAACTCGACCATCAGCGCTTCGGCCAGGTCCGGCTCCTCGGCGCCGGCTATCTCGGCAAGTTCGAGTGCCTCCTCCTTGACCTCGAGCGGCGTGGCGCCGAAGGACTCCTCGTGGTAACGACTCATGTCGAAGCCGTTATCCTTGAGCAGATGCTTGATGGCATTCATGTAGGGCGTGGGGCCGCAGCAGAAGATCTCACGCTCGAGGAAGTCCGGCGCCATCAACTCGAGCATCGCCTGACTGAGATAGCCACGGAAACCGGACCAGATCTCGCCCAGCTCGTCGCTGCGCTCGCACACGATATGCAGCTTGAACTCGGGAATCCGCGAGAAGATGTGCTCCAGCTCACGGTGATAGATGATGTCCTTGGGGGTGCGCGCGCTGTGGACGAACTCGATGTCCACGGCGGAATTGGTATCGAAGAACCAGCGCACCATGGACATCAGCGGCGTGATGCCCACTCCGCCGGAGAGCATCAGGATCTTCTCCGCCGGGTAGTCGATGGCGTTGAAGTTACCCACCGGACCGTGCACCGCCAGCTCGTCACCCGCCTTGAGGTTGTCGTGCAGCCAGTTGGACACCTTGCCGCCGGGCACCCGCTTGACGGTGATCGAGAAGCTGTAGGGGACAGACGGAGAACTGGAGATGGTGTAGGAGCGCATGATCGGCTCGCCTTCGATCTCCAGCTCCAGGGTCACGAACTGCCCCGGCTTGAAGAAATACAGCACCGGCTGCTCGGCCATGAAGCAGAAGGTGCGAACGTCCCAGGTCTCCTGGATCACCTTGACACAGCGCACCAAGTGGCGGCCGTTGGTCCAGGTCTGGGTCGTGACGGGGTTGAGAAAGTTCATGGTCATGTCGTGTCGCCTGGCATTGATCAGCGTGGAAGGCTCCGACTGCGGAACACCGCCTGCCGTTGAACGAATTTTGCGCCAGGCGACAAGGCCCCGACTTGCCTGACTGCGACACGGACATGCCCATGACTCCCATCAGATATGTCTTTCCTCCTTCCGCGCGTCGCGCCTGCATTCATGCTTGTCGTCGGCAGACAACTGGGCATTCAGCGCCTGATCCACACTCGCCCTACTCGTATCCGGCACCCTACACAATCACAATGCCGAACCCTTGGCGACACCCAACAACTCGACCGATGCCGCAGCCGCGGCCAGCTATGAGGATGTATTCCCATGGATCCGATCTCACCCACTTCCCTGGACGACCCCCTGGACCCGGCGCGGCAAGCCGTCTCCGCGATGCTCGCCGAACGCGAGCGCAACTTCTCGCTGCCCCAGCCCTTCTACAACGATGCCCGGCTGTTCGCCCTGGACATGCAGGAGATCTTCGGCAAGGAGTGGCTGTTCGCCGGCATGACCTGCGAGATCCCCGCCAAGGGCAACTACATGACCCTGCAGGTCGGCGACAACCCGGTGATCCTGGTACGCGGCGACGGCGGTACCATCCATGCCTTCCATAACGTCTGCCGCCATCGCGGCTCGCGGCTGTGCGTCAGCGACAAGGGCAAGGTGGCCAAGCTGGTCTGCCCCTACCATCAGTGGACCTACGAGCTCGACGGCCGCCTGCTGTTCGCCGGCAGCGACATGGGCGAGAACTTCGACCTTTCCGCCTACGGCCTCAAGCCGGTCCACGTGCGCACCGGCGGCGGCTTCATCTTCATCAGCCTGGCCGAGCAGCCGCCTGCCGCCATCGACGACTTCCTGATCACCCTGGAGCACTATCTCGAGCCCTACGAGATGGGCAACCTCAAGGTCGCGGTGGAGTCGAACATCGTCGAGCAGGCCAACTGGAAGCTGGTGATCGAGAACAATCGCGAGTGCTACCACTGCAACGGCTCCCACCCGGAGCTGCTCAACTCGCTGCAGGAGTTCGACGATACCGACGATCCCCGCGCCACGCCCGCCTACAAGGCACTGGTGGCGAAGAAGCAGTCCGACTGGGACGAGCAGCAGGTTCCCTGGCAGCTCAAGCGCTTCGGCAAGCGCAACCGGCTGACCCGCACCCCGCTGCTGGATGGCGTGGTCTCGATGACGATGGACGGCAAGCCGGCCTGCCGCAAGCTGATGGGCCGCCTGACCAGCCCCGACATGGGCTCGCTGCGCATCCTGCACCTGCCCAACTCCTGGAACCACTTCATGGGCGATCACTCCATCGTATTCCGCGTGCTGCCGCTGGGGCCGCAGGAAACGCTGGTGACCACCAAATGGCTGGTGCACAAGGATGCGGTGGAGGGCGTCGACTACAACCCCGATGAAATGCGTCGGGTGTGGGACGCCACCAACGCCCAGGACAAGCGCCTGGCCGAGGAGAACCAGCGCGGCATCAATTCCAAGGCCTACCAGCCCGGCCCCTACTCGGAGACCTACGAGTTCGGCGTGATCGACTTCATCGACTGGTACAGCGAGCGGATGCAGGAGAACCTCGGGAACAGCGCTCCCCACCTGCAGTTGGTGAGGGGCTAAGCACACCACTCCTCGTGATGTGAAAGAAATCGCCCCCGGCCAAGGCCGGGGGCGATTCGCTTCACTCGGGTTCGATTGGAGATCAGACGCTAACAGCGCTGCGGGCTTGTGCCGGTGACTAGTCGACGACCGGCCGCAGGTGGTTCATCAGCGCCTCGCGCACCTCGGGCAGCATGACGCCGGCCTGGGCTTCCAGCTCGGCGACCAGCGCCGCCAGACCGGGCACTCCCGTCTCGGCTTGCCGCTGGGCGGCAAGCCGAGCACAGGTATCGGGGTCGGCATCGGTAGGCAGGTCGATGCCCAGCGCCGCCAGGCGCTGACGGAAGTCCTCCGCATCGATCAAGTCGGCGTACATCATCTCTTTCACCTCCCGCTGCCGTTACCGTCGTTTGCTCCTGTAGATTACCCGTTCGGGCGTCCGGCAGCCACGCTGCCGTGCGAGTCGACACCCCGAAAAGACTCGCCGCGACGCCTTCAGCGCGCCGCGGCCAGCTCGGGTTCCTCCTTACACAGCCATGCCTTCTTACGCGGCGACGCTGCCATGCGGGTCGATGACGAATTTCTTGGCCGCACCGCCGTCGAAATCGGCATATCCCTGCGGTGCCTGATCCAGCGAGATCATCTGCACGTTGACCGCATCGGCGATCTTGATCTTGTTGAACAGGATCGCCTGCATCAGCGGACGGTGGTACTTCATCACCGGGCACTGTCCAGTATGGAAGGAGTGGGACTTGGCCCAGCCAAGGCCGAAGCGCATGCTCAGAGCACCCTGCTTGGCGGCATCGTCGACGGCACCGGGGTCTTCGGTCACGTAGAGGCCCGGAATGCCGATCTGGCCGCCGGCCCGGGTCATCTGCATCGCCGAGTTGAGCACGGTGGCAGGCGCCTCCTTGTCGTGATTGCAGCCGCAGGCGTGGGCCTCGAAGCCGACGCAGTCGACGAAGCAGTCGACCTCGCGCTCGCCGAGAATCGCCTCGAGCCGGTCGGCCATGTCACCGTCCTGGGTCAGGTCGATGGTTTCGCAGCCGAAGCTGCGGGCCTGGGCCAGGCGCTCCTCGATCATGTCGCCGACGATCACGCAGGCCGCCCCCAGCAGCTGGGCCGAGGCCGCCGCCGCCAGTCCCACCGGGCCGGCCCCGGCGATATAAACGGTGCTGCCCGGTCCAACGCCGGCCGTCACGCAGCCGTGGAAGCCGGTGGGGAAGATGTCGGAGAGCAGGGTCAGGTCGCGGATCTTCTCCATGGCCTGGTCGGTGTCGGGGAACTTCAGCAGGTTGAAGTCGGCGTAGGGCACCATGACGTATTCCGTCTGGCCACCGACCCAGCCACCCATGTCGACGTAACCGTAAGCGGCACCGGGGCGTGCCGGGTTGACGTTGAGACAGATACCGGTCTTGCCTTCCTTGCAGTTGCGGCAGCGTCCGCAGGCAATGTTGAAGGGCACCGAGACCAGGTCGCCCGGCTTGATGAATTCCACATCGCGCCCGCACTCGATCACCAGGCCGGTGATCTCGTGGCCCAGCACCAGGCCGGACGGCGCGGTGGTGCGGCCGCGCACCATGTGCTGGTCGCTGCCGCAAATATTGGTAGTGACGACCTTCAGGATCACACCGTGGTCGCATTTGCGATTGCCGAGGGCGAGTTCCGGATAGGGAATGGATTCGACGTCGACCTTACCCGGGCCCTTGTAGACGACTCCTCGGTTGGCTTGGCTCATGTCAGGCTCCAATCGTTTGTTGTCATGGTACGGTACATTCCGCCGCTTCAGCCTATGCCCTCCACCATGTGGCACTTACCCGACAGAGACATCTACTTGCCTGCCCGAGACACACCGCCGCGTCGATGAGCCAGCGGATAGCTGGAGGTCGCTTTCACGACATTCCCTGCGTCCACCTGACTCAACAATGGTCCGCCCGGGAGCGCCTGCCGCTTGCGGACTCCAACAACAACGCGAGGAATCCCCATGAAGCATGACGATGCCCCGATCCTCAAACCTGGGCAGGACAATGCCCAGGTGCTGGGGATGGATTTCCATCATCCCGTCTTCCCTCTCTCGGCTCTGGCCATCCTGGCCTTCATCCTCTATGCACTGATCTACCCGGAAGCCGCCAACAGTCACCTCACCGCGGCCCGCGGCTGGTCGATCGAGTACTTCGACTGGCTGTTCATGATCGCCGGCAACCTGTTCGTGCTGCTGTGCCTGGCGCTAATCGCCATGCCGATGGGGCGTATCCGCCTGGGCGGCAGCCAGGCCCGGCCGGAATATTCGACCACCTCCTGGTTCGCCATGCTGTTCGCCGCGGGCATGGGCATCGGCCTGATGTTCTGGAGCGTGGCCGAGCCGGTGGCCTACTACACCGACTGGTATGGCACCCCGCTCAACGCCGCAGCGCACACCTCGGCCGGGGCCAGCGCGGCCATCGGCGCCACCATGTTCCACTGGGGCCTGCACCCCTGGGCGATCTACGGCGTGGTGGGACTGTCGCTGGCCTTCTTCGCCTACAACCGCGGCCTGCCGCTGACCCTGCGCTCGGCCTTCACGCCGATCCTCGGTGAGCGGGTGCGCGGCTGGTTCGGTCACGTCATCGACATCGTCGCGGTGCTGGCGACGATCTTCGGCCTTGCCACCTCGCTGGGCTTCGGCGCTTCCCAGGCGGCGGGCGGCCTCAACTACCTGTGGGGCGTGCCCAACACCATCGGCACCCAGCTGGCGATCATCGTGGTGGTCACCGCCGTGGCGCTGTTCTCGGTATGGCGCGGTATCGACGGCGGCGTGAAGCTGTTCTCTAACATCAACATGGTGATCGCCCTGGGGCTGCTCACCTTCGTGCTGGTGACCGGCGGCGTGCTGCTGTTCGTCAACAACCTGTGGAGCACCACCCTGGCCTACGCCAGCCATATCGTGCCGCTCTCCAACTGGATCGGTCGCGACGACACCACCTGGTACCATGGCTGGACGGTGTTCTACTGGGCCTGGTGGATCTCCTGGTCGCCCTTCGTCGGCATGTTCATCGCACGGGTCTCCCGCGGGCGTACGGTACGCGAGTTCCTGATCGCCGTACTGCTGGTGCCGACCCTGGTCACGCTGGTGTGGATGAGTGTCTTCGGCGGCACCGCCCTTGACCAGTCAGCTGCCGGTATCGGTGCCCTGGCCGATGGCATCAGCGACGTCTCGCTGGCGATGTTCCAGATGCTCGAGCACCTGCCGCTGACCACCTTGACCTCCAGTCTGGCGATTCTGCTGGTGTTGATCTTCTTCATCACCTCGTCGGATTCCGGCTCGCTGGTGATCGACAACATCACCGCCGGCGGCAAAACCGACGCGCCCCGTGGCCAGCGTGTGTTCTGGGCGGTTCTGGAAGGCGTGATCGCCGGCATCCTGCTCTACGGCGGCGGCAGCACCGCACTGGGCGCACTACAGGCCGGCGCCGTGGCCACCGGGCTGCCCTTCACCCTGGTGCTGCTAGGCATGGCGTTCTGCCTGGTCAAGGGGCTGAGGGAAGAACAGCGCGGGCTGGCGGTCGCCAAGCCGGCCTGATAGCCCTAGCCTCTCCTGGAAGTAACCGACGACGACCCCGGCCTTGGCCGGGGTCTTCTTGTTGGGGAAGGCCACAAGCCATGCACCACAAGAACCAAGCAGCACCCAGAAGACCACCGGTTGGATCGTGTCGCCAGCGATAAGAGACCGACCGCTCAGTTACACGCCTGTCGCTTCCCGTGCGGGCTGCCTGCACCCCGCGCCCCTACGCAACGACCCCAGCCAAGGCCGGGGTCGTTGCGTTTGGTTGGGAGCTTCAGGCAGAGCTATCGCAGGACACCCTCATCCTTGAGCAGCTTGAAGATTGCCTCGGCACCCTGCTCCGGAGTCACATCGGTCAACACCTGACCACCGGCACCTTCGGCCTTGGCCGCGGCGGCCTTGAAGCGATCCCGAGCCGATGCCGCCTTGACGATCTTGAGCCGCTTGGGACGCTTGCGGGCCGGCGTCACGTTCCATTCCGGCTGGGCCTCGTCCCAGGTCATCGCTGCCGGCTCGGCCTCGATCTCACCTCGCTGGGCCGGGCCGAAGGCGCTCTGACGCGCCGCCGAGGCGGCAGCATCGACGGTCACGATGGCCGGCAACCGCACCTGAAGCCGGCGGCGTTGCCCGCGGGGCAGGGCCTGGAGTAGCGTGGCCACGCCATGTTCGACCTTTTCCACATCGGCCAGGCCGCTGACCAGCGGCCAGCCCAGGCGTTCGGCGAGCAGGTAGGGCAACAGCCCGGATCCCTCTCCCCGCTCGGCACGCTCGCCGGCAATCACCAGCTGCGGCCGTGCTTCATTCAGCTTATCCGCCAGGGCGGGGATCACATCGGCGCCCTGCGGCTGCTCGACCAGGGTCATGGCGGGAAAGCCCATGCCCAGATAACCGCGCATGGCATTCTCGCTCTCTTCGTCGAGCGCTCCGGCGTGCAGCAGCGTGATGCGCGCCCTGTCGAGCGACAGGGCCAGTTCCACGCCACGGGCATCCTGGTCGGCACGCCGGGCACGACCGGTCACGGGATGGCGGCCCACGGAAACCAGCACCGCTACTTCGAGTCCCGCCTCTTTTTGCGCTTCAGGCCGCATCACGCTTCTCCTCACGTTGCCGCTGCACCATCTCGACCAGTGCCGCGAGTATGCTCGCCGAGTCGCCAATCACCGCCAGGTCGGCGCGCTTGATCATGTCGCATCCCGGATCGAGATTGATGGCCACCACCTTGTCGCAGCTTTGAATGCCCTGAAGGTGCTGGATGGCCCCACTGATGCCCACCGCCACATAGACCCGCGCGGTAACCCAGGTCCCGGTGGCGCCCACCTGGCGGTGGCGCGGCATGAAGCCGTCGTCCACCGCCACCCGCGAGGCACCCTCGGTCGCCCCCAGCGCCTTGGCGGCTTGATGGAAGCCTTCCCAGTCCTTGACGCCGTTGCCGGCGGAGAGAATGAACTCAGCTTCGGCCAGGGCCACGCCGGCCGGGTCGACAGCCACTTGACCCAGGTCGTCGATGCGGCCCAGCAGCGGAGGCAGCGACTGAGACAAGGCCAGCGGCTGCACCGCATGACGAGTCTCGGAAACGGGCTCGGCGCATTCGGCCAGCGCCAGCACGACACGCGGCAGGGCGCGCTGGATATCGGTGGTGCCGGCGGCACCCCGCCCGGTACAGCGCCAGCCCAGCGCGCAAGCATCGTCCTGCTCGATCTGCCAGACGCCGGTAGCGGGCCGCTCCCGCAGGCGGGCGGCCAAGCGCCGCCCCAGGTCGGCACCGCCCAGCTTGGAGTCGGGCAACAGCCAGTGACGTGGAGCGAACTCGCCGTCAACGGCGGTAAGAGCCACCAGGCGGGCCTCCGGCGCGTAGCCGTCGAAATCGTCGCCTTCCAGTGCAATCAGCCGGTCGATGCCGGCCTCGCTGAAGCCCTCACCACTGGTACTGCCGAAGACCACGGCCAGCACGGCACCCGGCCGCTCGCCATCGGCATCGGCCAGTTGCCGGGCCAGGCCCAACAGGTCGCGGTCGTGACTGGAGAGGCGCCCACCGGGCATATCCGGTACCACCGCGACCAGGAAGGCCGGGGCCTCGATAGTGACCTGCCGACGTTCGTCGGCGGCCGGCTTGTGACCGGCGCCGGCTCCGCGTCCCGACGCGGCAGCCTGCTGAACACCGCTGCGGTCGATGCGCTTGATCCCGTTGGGTCCGACGAAGCCCACCGCATGGGGATTCCTGCGGATCACCCCGTTGGGACCCATCCACTCTGTCGCGGCAGTGCCTTCGCCAAGCTCCGCCAGCACGCTCAAGTGGTCGGGATGCAGGCGATTGCGGGCGATCCACTCCTTGCGCGGATCGCGGCGGATGATCTCGCTCATGGTGTCACCTCCTTCACCACCGGCCGGGCCTCGGCGACAGGCTGCGGGGTACGGGTGCTATCGTTACCGCCACCGGAGTCAGCGGAGCGCTCCACCAGGGCATCGGCCACCAGCTCGGCGATGTCGCGCACTTCGGCGGTGGCATCGACCACCCCCTCAAGCATGGCGGTACACTGCGGGCAGCCCACCGCGACCAGCTCGGCACCGGTCTCCTTGACGTCATTCATGCGCATGTCGGGAATCCGCTGCTTGCCGGGGATGTCGGTGATCGGCGCACCGCCGCCACCGCCGCAGCAGCGCGAACGGAACCCTGAACGCTGCATCTCGGCCACTTCGATGCCCAATGCCTTGAGCACGTTGCGTGGCGCTTCGTATTCGCCATTGTAGCGACCCAGGTAACAGGGGTCGTGATAGGTGACCGAGCCCCCCTTCCAGGGCGCGAAGTGCAACCGGCCCGCCTCATACAGTTCGGCGATGTAGGTGCTGTGATGGAACACGGCATAGTGGCCACCCAGCTCGCCATACTCGTTGCCGAGCACGTGGAAGCTGTGCGGGTCGCAGGTGACGATGCGCTGGAAGCGATACTGCGACAGCGTCGCGATATTGCGCTTGGCGAGCGACTGGAAGGTCGCCTCGTCGCCCAGGCGGCGCGCCACGTCGCCGCTGTCGCGCTCCTCGTTGCCGAGCACGGCGAAGTCGACGCCGGCCGCGCGCAGGACCTTCACCAGGGCTCTCAGAGTGCGCTGGTTACGCATGTCGAAGACCCCGTCGCCCAGCCACAGCAACACCTCGGCCTCCCCTACGTCACGCATCAGGGGCAGGCTGAGGTCCGCGGCCCAGTGCATGCGCGAACCGGGATCGAAGCCGCCGGGGTTGTCGGTGGCGATCAGGTTGTCGAGAACCTCGGCTCCCTTGCCCGGCGTATTGCCATGCTCCAGGGTCAGGAAGCGACGCATGTCGACGATGGCATCGACGTGCTCGATCATCATCGGGCACTCCTCGACGCAGGCACGACAGGTGGTGCACGACCACAGCGTCTCGGCATCGACCAAGGCGGTGCCCTCGCGAGCCACGATGGGCCCATGCGGGTGGCCGCGGTGTTCGCCGATGGGCTTGTCCGGGTAGGGGCTGCCGGCATAGTTGGCATCGCTGCCGCCGGCCATGCCGACGACCATGTCCTGAATCAGCTTCTTGGGGTTGAGCGGCTGACCGGCGGCGAAAGCCGGGCACATGGCTTCACAACGGCCGCACTGCACGCAGGCGTCGAAGCCGAGCAGCTGGTTCCAGGTGAAATCGCTGGGTGTCTCGACACCCAGGCGGGCCTTGGTATCGTCCAGGTCCAGTGCCTTGAGACCGGTGGAGCGGTTGCCTTCACCGAAGCGCTCGGGGCGGCGATGGAAGGCCAGATGCAGGGCGCCGGCGAAGGCGTGCTTCATTGGTCCGCCCCAGGTCATGCCGAAGAACATCTCACCCAGGCCCCACACCAGCACCGCGGACAGCGCCAGGGCGAGGATCCAGCTGCCCGTTCCGGCAGGCAGAATGCCCACCGTCGGCAGGGTGATCAGGAACACGCTCAGCGAGAACGCCATCAGGCTCTTCGGCAGACGCATCCAGGGTCCCTTGGAGAGCCGCGCCGGCGGGTTGCGCCGTCGTTTGGCAACGAACAGGCTGCCGACGAACATGGCGGCACTGGCCACCAACAGCGGCCAGCCGAGCACCCCCTGTGCCAGCCCCAGGCCGTGCACCAGGATCATCAGTACGGCCGCCGCGACGAAACCGCCAGCGGTGGCCACGTGGGTGTTGGACATTACCTTGTCGCGCGCCACCACGTGGTGCAGGTCCACCAGGTAGCGCCGCGGCATGGCGGCGAGCCCGCGCAGCAGGTCGACCCGGGCGGGCCGCCCCTGGCGCCACAGGCGAATGCGCCGCACGGCGCCGATCACGGCCAGCGCCAGGGCGGAGAAGATCAGTATCGGCAGGAGGGTGTCGAGCATGGTGCTCACCTCATCTCATAAGCCGTTGGCTTTGGCGTTGTCGTTGTCATTGGCTTCGGGGCTGAGCCGGCGGCAACAGAGGCCGGCACAGTGAAAGCGTCATGAGCGACGGCCAGGCTAGGCGAAGTTCGGCGAGTCAGCGGAGTGGACTGCTTGCTCCATGAGCATGACGAGCCGTACTTCAACAACGCCTGGCCGAGCGCAATAGCTTTCAAAGGTCTTTACACAGCCGCAGGGCGTCATAAATTGCCGCATGCGTATTGCGCGGCGCGGTGCAGTCGCCCAGGCGGAACAGCAGGTAGCCGTCGCCTTCCTCGGCGAGGCAGGGCTGCGCCTTGGCGGCGTAGAGCGCCTCGAGATCCACCTGGCCGCGGTTGCGCGAACGTTCCTTGAGCGCGTAGTAGAGCGCCTCGTCCGGACGTACGCCGTTCTCCACCACCACCTGATCGACCACCCGCTCCTCCAGGGCGCCGGTGTACTCGTTCTCGAGCACCGCCACCAGGCTGCCGCCCTCGCGGTAGACCTTGTGCAGCATCAGGTCGGAGGTCATGATCACCTCCTTCTCGTAGAGACTGCGGTAATAGGTCGGGAAAGTAGTCCCGCCTACCGCCGCGCCCGGCTTGATGTCATCGGTGACGATCTCGACCTTGGCCCCCTTGTCGGCGAGATAGTCCGCCGTCGAGACGCCCGAGAACTCGCAGATGGCGTCGTAAATCAGCACGTTCTTGCCCGGGGCGACCTTGCCGGAGAGCACGTCCCAGGTGCTGACCACCAGGCTCTCCTCGGGATTCTCCGAGTAGCCCCACTCCGGATACTGACTGAGGAAGGGCTGGCCGCCGGTGGCGAGCACCACGACGTCTGGACGCAGGTCTTCGATGGTGGCCTCGTCGGCACGCGTGCCGAGGCGCAGGTCAACGTTCAGGCGCGCCAGCTCCAGTTGGTACCAGCGGGTGATACCGGCGATCTGGTCACGCTGCGGCGCCTGGGCAGCGATGGTGATCTGCCCGCCGAGCTGCTCCGCGGCCTCGAACAGGGTCACCTCGTGGCCACGCTCGGCGGCAACACGGGCCGCCTCCATGCCGCCGGGACCGCCACCGACCACTACCACACGACGCTTCGGCCCCTCGGACTTCTCGATGATATGCGGCAGGCCCATGTACTCGCGCGACGTGGCGGCGTTCTGGATGCACAGCACGTCGAGGCCCTGATACTGGCGGTCGATGCAGTAGTTGGCGCCTACGCACTGCTTGATCTGGTCGACCTGGCCCATCTTGATCTTGGCGATCAGGTGCGGGTCGGCGATGTGCGCGCGGGTCATGCCCACCAGGTCGACATAGCCTCCTTCGAGGATACGCTGGGCCTGGTTGGGATCCTTGATGTTCTGGGCGTGGATCACCGGCACGCTGACCACTTCCTTGATGCCCGCCGCCAGGTGCAGGAAAGGCTCCGGCGGGAAGGACATGTTGGGAATGACGTTGGCCAGGGTGTTGTGGGTGTCGCAGCCGGAGCCGATCACGCCGAAGAAATCCACCATGCCGGTGGCATCGTAGTAGGCGGCGATCTGCTTCATGTCATCGTGGGAGAGGCCGTCCGGGTGGAACTCGTCGCCACAGATGCGCATGCCGACGACGAAGTCATCGCCCACCTCGGCGCGCACCGCCTTGAGCACTTCCATGCCGAAGCGCATGCGGTTCTCGAAGCTGCCGCCCCACTGATCCTCGCGCTTGTTGACCCGCGGGCTCCAGAACTGGTCGATCAGGTGCTGGTGCACGGCGGAGAGCTCGACGCCGTCGAGGCCCCCTTCCTTGGCCCGGCGAGCCGCCTGGGCGAAGTCACCGACGATGCGCCAGATTTCCTCCTCCTCGATGGTCTTGCAGGTGGAGCGGTGCACCGGCTCGCGGATACCGGAGGGCGAGAGCAGGGTGGTCCAGTTATAGCCGTCCCAGCGCGAGCGGCGTCCCATATGGGTAATCTGGATCATGATCTTGCCGCCATGCTTGTGCACGGCATCCGCCAGATTCTGGAAGTGCGGAATGATGCGGTCGGTGGACAGGTTCACCGAACTCCACCAGCCCTGGGGGCTGTCGATGGAGACCACGGACGAGCCGCCGCAGATACACAGACCGCAGCCGCCCTTGGCCTTTTCTTCGTAATATTTGACGTAGCGCTCGGTGGTCATGCCGCCATCGGTGGCGTAGACCTCGGCGTGGGCGGTGCTGACCACGCGGTTGCGGATGGTCAGCTTGCCGATTTCGATCGGCTGGAAGATCGCTTCGAATGCCATGGAAACCTCCTCAACCCCGGGCGTCGGGCAACGGCTTGACGATGAAGATGCCCACGTCGCAGCCGGGCTCGGCGGCGCTCTGGGTTTGTTCGGCGACGGTGCGCAGGGCACTGCCGCGGGCGGCAAGGATCTGGTCCATGGCGCCGGCGAACCAGCCGGTGAACATGTACTCCTCCTTGTGCCCCGTCTTGCCGAGCTGATAGACGAAGGCGCTGTGCTCCAGGCGTACCCGGGCGGTGCCGGCATCGAGGTCGATGTCTTCGGTCACGAACTTGCCCCAGCCGCGCTGGGAGAGACGCAGCATGTAGTGTTCGAACACGTCGACGCCTTCCAGGCCGTGCAGTTCGGCCTCTTTCTCGCACCAGTGCCAGGCACTCTTGTAGCCGGCGCGGTAGAGAATCTCGGCATACTTATCCACACCCAGCGCTTCGGCGACGGCCGTGTGGTTGTTGATAAAGAAGTGCCGCGGTACGTAAAGCATCGGCAGGGCGTCGGTGGTCCACACGCCGGTTTCGCTATTCACTTCGATGGGCAGTTCAGGGGCCATCTTGGTCACGGTCTTAATTCCTCAAAAATCGTTGTTCTTGGCGCTGGCGATTTGGCTCACGAATGAGTCCGGGCCGTCATGAGCGCAGCGAGAACAAGGCGCGAAGTCGAGAGAAAGCGGAGTGGACTGTTGTCCATGAGCATTTCGAACGACTTCGCAACGCAGTAATCGCAAGCGCAATAGGCCCGAAGGCCGGTTAAGAACCCCAAACGTCTTTCAAGATTCGCACCCAGTTCTCGCCCATGATCTTGCGCACCTGGGCCTCGCTGAAGCCGCGGCGCAGCAGCGCCTCGGTCAGGTTGGGGAACTCACCAATGGTGCGGATGCCCTCGGGATTGATGATCTTGCCGAAGCTGGTCAGGCGACGGGCGTAGCCCTTGTCGTGGGTCAGCCACTCGAAGAAGTCCTTGCCGTGGCCCTGGGTGAAGTCGGTGCCGATGCCGATGGCGTCCTCACCGACGATGTTCATCACGTACTCGATGGCCTCGACGTAGTCGTCGACGGTGGCGTCGATGCCGGCGCGCAGGAAGGGGGTGAACATGGTCACACCGACGAAACCGCCGTGCTCGGCGATGAAGCGCAGCTCCTCGTCGGACTTGTTGCGCGGATGCTCCTTGAGACCGGACGGCAGGCAGTGTGAGTAGCAGACCGGTTTCTTCGACTCCAGGATGACCTCCTCGGAGGTCTTGGAACCGACGTGGGAGAGGTCGCACATGATGCCCACGCGGTTCATCTCGGCGACGATCTCGCGACCGAAGCCGGACAGGCCGCCGTCACGCTCGTAGCAACCGGTGCCCACCAGGTTCTGGGTGTTGTAGCACATCTGCACGATGCCGACGCCGAGCTGCTTGAAGATCTCGACGTAGCCGATCTGGTCCTCGAAGGCGTGGGCGTTCTGGAAACCGTAGATGATGCCGGTCTTGCCCTCTTCCTTGGCCCGGGTGATATCAGCGGTGGTACGCACCGGGCGCACCAGGTCGCTGCACTCGGCCATCAACTGATTCGATTTGACGATGTTGTCGACGGTGGCCTGGAAACCCTCCCACACCGAGACGGTGCAGTTGGCGGCGGTAAGTCCGCCGCGGCGCATGTCCTCGAACAGCTCGCGGTTCCACTTGGCGATAATCAGGCCGTCGATGACGATGGCGTCGTCGTGCAGGTCTTGGGGAGTCATGGGGCGTGCTCCAGATCGGGTTGGCTTGACGGCAGCATAGCGCCGGCCAGGCAACCCCCGACTTCTGGAAGCGACGACGATAATTCCAAAAGCGTCATCTCTGTCGTGACTGCGACTAGCGGCACAGTCCAGCGGCACCGCATCGCCAGTAGCGACGCAGGGAATGCGAGCATGAAGAACCCGTCTCCCGCTTCAGCGGGAGACGGCGACACCAACGGGGAAGATGGGGAATGGCTCGCGGTACATGGCCACGAGCCATGGTAGGTTCAGATCAATGGTCCAGGCGTACGCTGGCGTAGGTCGGTTCGCCACGGGCGTTGTCGAGCGCTACCAGCGCAGCGGAAATGGGCTGCTCCGGCACGGGTTGCAGCTCGAGCGGTTGTTGCAGCAGGAGGCCCTGAGACGGCTGCTCGGGAAGCACCGGGGGGCGCAGCGGGCTCATACCCAGCCGCTCTTCCCGCGGCGGCAGACCGAAGAATTCCCGGTAGCACTTCGAAAAATGCGGCGTGGAGACGAAACCGCAGGCCGAGGCCACCTCGATGATCGACATCGAGGTCTGCTTGAGCAGCTGACGCGCCCGGGTAAGCCGCAGCTTGAGGTAATAGCGCGAAGGCGAACAGTTCAGGTACTTCTGGAACAGCCGCTCGAGCTGGCGCCGCGAGACATCGACGTAATCGGCCAGCTCCTCTAGCCCGATGGGCTCCTCCAGGTTGGCCTCCATCAACGCGACGATTTCCAGCAGCTTGGGCTGGGTGGTGCCCAGCACATGCTTGAGCGGTATCCGCTGGTGGTCGTTCTCGCCGCGCATGCGGTCGCAGATGAACATCTCGGAGATGCCCGCCGAAAGCTCGCGGCCATGTTCCCGCCCGATCAGGGTCAACATCATGTCCAGCGGCGCGGTGCCACCGGAGGCGGTGGCCCGGTCGCGGTCGATGGAGAACAGCCGGGTGGTGAGCACGGCGCGGGGGAACGACTCACGCATCGCCGCCAGACACTCCCAGTGCACGCTGGTTTCATAGCCGTCCAGCAGCCCCGCCTTGGCCAGCGCCCAGCTGCCGGTGCAGATACCGCCCAGCCGGCGCGACAGGCGGGCCTGGGACTGCAGCCAGCTGATATGTTCGCGCTGCACGGCACGCGCCGGTCCCACGCCACCGCAGACGACGACCATGTCCAGCGCCAGCGGCATGGTGATGGCGCCATCCGGCGTGACCCGCAGCCCATCGCTGGCCGAGATGGGGCCACCGTCCACGCTCAACGTGAACCAGCGATACAGTTCGCGCCCCGCCAGTTGGTTGGCCATGCGCAGCGGTTCGATGGCCGAGGCCAGCGAGAACAGGGTGAAGTTCTCCAACAGCAGGAAGCCCAGCGTCTGGGGCGCCGGTTCCTTGCACGAGGCCTGGGAGTGGGATGCAGCCTGGGTGGACATGGACATGGTCATACTCCGATGCCGTAAGTCGTTATGGTTATCGGCATTTGTTGCTGTCAGGGTCTGGGGGGCAGCGCCTTGATGTGTCGCGATCAGGCAAGCCTACCCTTCACAATATTCCAAGATGTCGCTCCGGGATACGTTAAAAATCGGTCATTCGCGAAAAAGCCGCTAGATGGGCGGCCTTCCGGTGTCGCAACCAGGCGCTGCGAGTGTCGTTATCGGACAAATCACAATGTCGCCCCATGGTACTGCGTAGCGCTAGCCTTCCGGGCTCATCGGGTATCATGTCGTCGCCATCCCGACCGGAGCCCCGCATGCTCAATCAGCGTGCCCTTGCCTATCTCAACGAAGTGATCCGCCAAGGCTCGCTACGCCGCGCCGCCGCCCGGCTCGACGTGGATGCCTCGGCGATCAGCCGTCAGCTCAGGGCGCTGGAGGAAGACCTCGGCATCAAGCTGTGCGAGCGGCACGGAGGCGGCATGCGCCCCACCGAGGCGGGACGCCTGCTGGTCCGCCACTTCCACTCTCAGCGCGCCGCCGAGGAGGCCGTACTGTCTCAGCTGATGGCGATCCAGGGGTTGGCCCGCGGCGAAGTACGCATCGCCGTGGGTGAGGGCTTCATCGCCGACCTGATCGCCGCACCGCTGGAGGCGTTCATGTCCACCTTCGCCGGCATCGAGGTGGAGATCCGCATGGCGGGAGTCAATGAGGCGATGTCGCTGCTCAAGGACATGGAGGTCGACCTGGCGCTGCTCTACGCGCCGCCGGTGGACCCTTTGATTCGCTGCCACGTGGAAACCCGCCAGCCGCTGGACCTGATCGTGCCGCCGGGGCACGACCTGGCCGAACTGGCACGGCCGGTACGGCTGCGTGACCTGCAGGGCGCACCCCTGGCACTGATGGACAACCCCTTCGGCATGCGCCAGATGGTCAACATGGTGGCCCACCAGGAGCGGATCCATCTCGATGCCCGCCTGCATACCAACTCCGTTGCGGTACTCAAGAATTTCGTGCGCTCCGGCATCGGCGTGACCTTCATGCCCGAGCTGACCGTGAGCGACGAGATCCAGCGCGGCGAGATCCTCGCCCTGCCCATGGCCTACCCGGTCATGAACGGCGCCCGAGCGCAGATCGTCAGCCTGGAAGGGCGCGAGCTCACCATGGCGGCCAAAGCCTGCGTCGAGCATCTACGCCAAGGCATGCGCTTCTTCCGAGGCGACGCTCCCAGACTGGCCGAGTCGTAGCAAGCGTCGTAGCAGGCGTTGCTGCAAAAGCAACGCTTGCGGTATTGCATAGTCAACGCATCAATTTCTAGTCTGCTAATGGAATGCCGTGCCAGGCGCACGACATCGGCCCTTTGTCGTCAACAACAACACAAGGAGAACCCTCATGACCCGCGACCTGCCCTCCGTGCTGAAGGGACTCGCCAGTGCCGGCCTGCTGGCCGGCGCCCTGGCGGCCGGCACCGCTCAGGCGGCCACCACCATCAACCTGAGCTACAACGGCGCCCCGGACCCGGACAAGAACGCCGTGCATGTCTTTGCCACCAACCTCAAGGAACTGGTCGAGGAGAAGACGGGCGGCGAACTTCAACTCGAGCTTTATCCCAACAGCATGCTCGGCGAGGAAGAGGATCGCATGGAGCAGACCATGAACACGCCGAGCCTCAACGTGGCCTCGTTCGCCGGCGTGTCACCCCTGGTCGAGGAGATCTTCGTCAGCGCCATTCCGTTCCTGTTCGAGGACTTCGAGGCGGCACGCAGCTTCTTCGACGAAGGCGAGTACTGGAACGAGATCGAGAGCGCCCTGCACGAACGCGCCGGCATCGAGATGCTCGCCGTGGTGGAAGAGGGCGGCTTCCTCGCCTTCACCAACAACAAGAAGCCGATCACCCACCCCGACGACTTCGAGGGCCTGCGCTTCCGCGCCATGGACCCGAGCCAGGTGGCGCTCTATGAGTCCTTCGGCGCCTCGGGCACGCCGATTCCCTGGACCGAGGTCTACATGGCCCTGCGTACCGGGGTCGCCGATGGGCAGATGAACCCGCCGATGTACATCATCCTCGGCAGCCTCTACGAGGTGCAGGATTATCTCACCCTGGCCAACATCCAGTACTCCAACCAGTTCCTGGTCGGCAACGCCGAGATGATCGAGGGCTGGGACGACGCCACCCGCGAGGCCTTCCTCGAAGCCGTAACCGAGGCCAACCGCAACGCCCGTGAGCACAACGAGGCGAAGGTGGAGGAGCGCATCGCCTTCCTCGAGGAGCAGGGCATGGAAGTGATCCGCCCTTCCGAGGATGACATCGCCGCCTTCCGCGACGTGGGCCAGCCGGCCTATCTGGAGTGGCTGCGCGAGCGCGGCATCGACCAGCGCTGGATCGACCTGGCGCTGGAGGATGCCGGCATGACCGAGCTGCTCGACTGAACCCACCCCGCAATGTCGCGAGGGCCACCCGGCCCTCGCCCGTGACGGCCGGAGTTTTCCATGCCTTCGCTTCGCCAACGGGTACTGGCCGTGAGCCGGACACTCATCCTGACGCTTGCGGCCACGCTGCTGCTGATCAACCTGGCGGCCATCCTCTACGGCGTCTTCATGCGCTACCTGGCCGGCGGGGCGCCGATCTGGACCGATGAGCTCGCACGCTTCCTGATCATCGCCACGGTGATGCTCGCCGCCGGTGCCGTATGGGTCGAGGGAGGCCACATGCGCGTGGCGCTGATCGAGCGGCTGCTGCCGCGTGCCCTGGCGCGGGTGCTCAACCTCTACCAGTGGCTGCTCACTCTGGTTCTGGCCCTGGGCGGCGCCTGGTTCAGCTACCGCTATGCCCTGTCGGTGGGCATGTTCACCACCTCCGGGCTCGGCATCAGTCGCACGATACCGCTGATGTCGCTGCCGCTGGGCTTCGCCCTGCTCGCCTGGCACGCGCTGTGGTACGGCCCGGCACCGCTGCCGACGATCACCGAGGAGGTCGCATGATCCTCACCATGCTGGCGGTGTTCCTCGCCCATGTGCTGCTCGGCCTGCCGCTGTTCCTTGCCTTGCTCGTCACCGCCGTGGTCGGCTTCCTGTTCGTCGACCCTGCGATGATCGCGCGCATGCTGCCGCAGCAGTTCTTCGGCGGCATCAACGTCTTCTCGCTGATGGCCATTCCGCTGTTCATCCTGGCCGGCAACCTGATGAACGCCAGCGGGCTGACCGAGCGCCTGATGGGCCTGGCGCGCCTGCTGGTCGGCCACCTGCGCGGCGGCCTGGGCCATGTCAACGTGGTCTCCAGCGTGTTCTTCGCCGGGGTCAACGGCTCCGCCGTGGCCGACACCTCGGCGCTGGGTTCGCTGCTGGTACCGGCCATGCAGAAGGAGGGCTACTCGCGCGCCTTCGCCGCCGGCCTCACCGCCGGCAGCTCGCTGATCGGGCCGATCATCCCGCCCAGCATCTTCATGATCCTCTACGCCTCGCTGACCAACACCTCGGTGGGCGACCTGTTCCTCGCCGGCGTGATCCCGGGGCTGCTACTGGGGGTCGCCTTCATGGGCATGAACGCCTGGTACGCCTGGCGCCACGGGCTGCCCAAGCGCGGCGGCTTGCCGCGCCTCGGCGAACTCGGCCTCGCCGCGCTGGCCGCACTGCCGGCACTGATCGCTCCGTTCATCATCGTCGCGGGGATCGTGCTCGGCTTCGTCACGCCGACCGAATCCGGTGCGCTGACGGCACTCTACGTAGCGCTGTGCGGTATCCTGCTCGGCGGCCTGCGCCTCGGCGACTTTTGGAGCGCCCTGCTGGACACGGCCCGCCTCACCTCGGCGATCTTCCTGATCATGGCGGCCTCGGCCACCATCAGCTGGCTGCTCTCCTACGCCCAGGTGCCGGCCCAGTTCGTGTCGCTGCTCGCTCCGTACATCGACAATGCCGTGCTGATCCTGCTGCTGCTCAGTGCCATCACCTTCGTCACCGGCATGTTCATGGAGGAGGTGTCGGCGCTGATGCTGCTCACGCCGATCTTCGCCCCGGTGGCGATGATGGCGGGCATCGACCCGGTGCACCTGGGCATCGTCATCACGCTCAATATCACTATCGCCCTGATCACGCCGCCCATGGGCGCCTGTGTATTCGTCGCCGCCGCCGTCAGCCGCATCGAGATCGTCGCGCTGTTCCGCACCATCTGGCCCTTCGTGCTGACGGCCATCGGCGTGCTGCTCCTGCTGATTCTCTTTCCGCAGCTGACACTCTGGCTGCCCGCTGCCATTGGATAGACCCATGCCCCGTCATACCCTGCCTGATTCCGAGGCCGTACCCAGCCAGCCGTTTCCCGGCTGGGAGTCGGTCAGCCGCCTGCCGATTCGCGACAACGGTGAACGCCTGGTGCCGATGAGCCTGGCGCCGCCGCCGATCAAGGTGTTTCCCGCCTATGCCCGGCTGGGCATTCCCGGTGCCGTGCCGGAGTGCTTCGTACGCGAGGGGGTCTACCGGGCGCTGCTGGCGGCAGCCCGGGCGCTACCCGAGGGCTTCGGCCTAGTGGTACTCGACGGCTGGCGCCCCTGGCGGGTCCAGCAGTACCTGTTCGATACGCTGCACGAAGCGATCCACCTGCGCCACCCCGAGCTCGGCGAGGAGGAGCTGCTTGAGCGCACCCGCGAGTTCGTCTCGCTGCCGAGCCGCGATCCGGCAGCGCCGAGCCCGCATCTCACCGGCGGCGCCGTGGACGTCACCCTGTGCGATGCCGACGGCCTGCCGTTGGATATGGGGACGCTGTTCGACGAGGCGCTGCCCGCCTCGCATGCCGACCATTTCGAGCGCCTGGAATCGCTGAGCCCGGCGCAGCGCAGCGCGCGCGACAACCGCCGCCTGCTGTACCGGGTAATGGCCGGGCAGGGCTTCACCAATCTGCCGAGCGAATGGTGGCACTACGACCTCGGCGACCAGCTATGGGCGCACTACGGCGGCCACACCGAAGCCCGCTACGGTCCCGCCGAACTCGATACCATTGAGAACCGCTGGCGCCGGCAGCTGAGCTGAGCACCAACGAAAGAAGCCCCACGGCAGAACCGTGGGGCTTCGAATTCGTGGCGCGCCCGGCAGGATTTGAACCTGCGACCTTTGGCTTCGGAGGCCAACACTCTATCCAACTGAGCTACGGGCGCTTATGCAAGGTGGCGCTGGAAGCCTTGTCGACTCCGCACGCCGGCAGCGCGTTGCGCTGCATGAAGCGGCCAACATCGTAACCGCCGGGGCCGAAACTGTCCAGCCTGGCGGCCTTTCACCAGGCTCAGCTCGCCCGCACCATTTCGCTGACTTTCTCCAGGATGTGCCGGCCGATGGGAAGCGCCGAGGTGGCCGCTGGCGACGGGGCGTTGCAGACGTTGACGGTGCGCTTGGTATTGACGAACAGGAAGTCGTCGATCAGCCGGCCGTCACGGGAAACGGCCTGGGCGCGCACGCCGGCGGGCCAGGGCTCGAGGTCGTCCAGCGTCAGGCTGGGACAGTACTTGCGCACCTCCTCCAGGTAGCCGCGCCGCCACAGCGAATTCTTCATCTCGTGCAGACCGGGTTTCAGGTTGCGCCCCAGCACCTTGAGGATGCCCGGGTTGCTGAACATGCGCGCCATGTCGAGCAGCGAAACGTCGCCCTTGCGGTAGCCCTCGCGCTTGAACGCCAGCACCGCGTTGGGACCCACGGTGACCGAGCCATCGATCATGCGTGTCAGGTGCACCCCGAGGAAGGGCATGGAGGGATCGGGGATGGGGTAGATGAGGTGACTGACGATGTCGCTGAGGCGGTCGGGCAGGCGATAGTACTCGCCGCGGAACGGGCAGATGGTGAAGCCGGGGTTACGCCCCAGCAGGCGCACGATGCGGTCGGCCATCAGTCCGGAGCAGGTCACCAGGTAGCGGCTGTTGAATTCGCCCTGTGACGTGCCAACGAGAACCTCGCCGGTGCGCTCGGCGATCGCCGAAACCTCATGGTCGTAGCGAATCTGACCGCCACGGCGCTGGAACTCGTCGGCCATGGCCTCGGCCACCCGGGCGTAGCTGACGATGCCGCTGGAGGGTACGAAGATGGCACCGAGTCCGGTGATGTTGGGTTCGCGCTCCTTCAGCTCCGCGCCGGAGAGCCATTCCCGCTCCAGCCCGTTGGCGGCGGTGCGCTCCCATAGCGCCTCCATGCGCTGCATCTCCTGCTGGTTGGTGGCTACCAGCAGTTTGCCGCAGACATCGTAGGGAATCGCGTGACGCTCGCAGAACTCCTTCGTGGCGCGGTTGCCCTCGAGACAGAAGCGCGCCTTCAGGCTGCCCGGGGTATAGTAGACACCGGCATGGATCACGCCGCTGTTGTGCCCGGTCTGGTGCCGTGCGGGACCGCTCTCCTTCTCCAGCAGCAGCATTTTCTTGTCGGGATAGCGCTCAATGAGCTGCATCGCGGTGGAGAGGCCGAGAATGCCGCCACCGAGGATGATGAAATCGTACACGCGGGCCTCGCGTCGCCAGGAACACATCGAAGGTCGCCCCTACGATACCCGCCGGCCGCTACGCTGACCAGCCACGCCCTCTCATGCCAAAGGCGTGGGCAACGGCGTTTTCCAGCAGTTTGCGATATCGGTATACTATCGCCCATTGTGTGCGTGGCGCTCCGGCCGTCGCGAGCCGACATCGCCAACAGATTACGATTACAGGACCGTCGAGAGGTGGTGAGAGTGAAATCCAGCAAACTGATCTTGGGGTGTCTGGCCACCATTGGCCTGACCGCGGGCGCTGCGTCCGTCATGGCCGAAGTGGACCGCGACGCCATTGCCGAGCGTCTGAAGCCGGTAGGCCAGCTCTGCCTGCAGGGTGAGGACTGCGGCACGGCTGCTGCCGCTGCAAGCGGCGCTGACAACGGCGAAGGCGGCGTCGATGGAGCCGGCATCTACGGCCAGGTCTGCGCGGCCTGCCACGACACCGGCGCCGCCGGTGCACCGCGTCGCGGCGAAGAGGGCGAGTGGTCCGAGCGTATCGATCAGGGCTGGGAGACCCTGCTGGATCACGCCATCAACGGCTTCAATGCCATGCCGGCCCGCGGCGGCAACCCCAATCTCTCCGACGAGGAGGTGGCCGCCGCGACCGCCCACCTGCTCGAGCCGGTGATGGACGTGCCGGAAACCGGTGGCGATGACGCCGCGGCGGAAGAAGCCGTGAGCGAAGAGGGTCCCGTCGAAGAGGACGCAGAAGCAGCCGCCGTGGCGACCGAAGATGCCGCAGCAGATGAAGAGGCCACGGGTGACGAAGAAGCCAACGGCGCCTCCGATATCGACGGCGAGGCGATCTACAACCAGGCCTGCATGGCCTGCCACATGACCGGTGCCGCCGGCGCTCCGCGCCGTGGCGAGGCTGGTGAGTGGGAGGGCCGCATCGATCAGGATATCGAGACCCTGTACGACCACGCCATCAACGGCATCGGCGCCATGCCGCCCAAGGGCGGGCACACCAACCTGTCCGACGACGAGGTGCGTGCCGCCGTGGACTTCCTGGTCGAGCCCGTCAAGTAAGCCGCACTTGCAGGCAAATGAAGTGACGACGGGGCGCCAGATGGCGCCCCGTTTGTGCTGGTGGACAAGAGCCTTCAGCTGTGTAGAGAGCCTTCAGCTGTGTAGAGAGCCTTCAGCTGTGTAGAGAGTCTTCAGCTAAGTAGCGAGCCCTCGGCCAGTAGAGGCCAGTAGAGCCATCAGCCCAGTAAAGAGCCCTCAGCCCAATAAAGAGCGCAGCCCGGCGATGGCGTCCTGGCCCCGCGCCTGCTTCTTGTCCGGGTCCTCCTTGTCGGCGCGTCCTTCCCACTCCAGGTCGTCCGGCGGCAGCTCGTCGAGAAAACGGCTCGGCACGCAGTCCATCAGTTCGCCGAAGGCCTTGCGCTGGCGCGCCAGCGTCAGGGTCAGGGTCTGGCGCGCCCGGGTGATGCCTACGTAGGCCAGGCGCCGCTCCTCCTCGACGGTCCCGGCCTCGATGGCGTTGCGGTGGGGCAAGAGTTCCTCCTCCAGCCCCATCAGGTAGACGTGGGGAAACTCGAGCCCCTTGGAGGCGTGCATGGTCAACAGCTGCACCCGGTCGGTGTCGTCCTCCTCGGCCTGCTGCTCGAGGATATCACGCAGCACCAGCCGCGAGATGGCCGCCTCTACGTCGTCGGTCTCGGCGCTCTCTTCCGCCTCGATCTGCTCTCCACTTTCTTCGGGATCGCGCCTCATCGACTTCTCGAGCTGGTCGATCAGCGTCCAGACGTTGGCCATGCGCCGCTCGGCGATGGTGGGCGCACTGGCGTTCTGGTAGAGCCACGCCTCGTAGTCCATCTCGTGCAGCATGCCGCGGATTGCCACCAGGGCGTCGCCCTCGTCCATGCGCCGGCGCACGCCGTCGATGAAGTGGGTGAAGCGCGAAAGCCGCTCCACCGCTCGCGCCGGCAGCTGCTGCTCCAGGCCTAGTTCATGACAAGCGTCGAACAGCGAGACGCCGCGCTCGGTGGCGTAGTTGGCCAGCTTCTCAAGAGTGCCGGGGCCGATCTCACGGCGCGGCACGTTGACGATGCGCAGGAAGGCGTTGTCGTCGGCCGGGTTGATCAGCAGGCGCAGGTAGGCCATGGCGTCCTTGATCTCGTTGCGCGAGAAGAACGAGGTGCCGCCGGAGAGCTTGTAGGGAATCTGGTAGTGCTGGAGCTTCAGCTCCAGCAGGCGGGCCTGGAAGTTGCCGCGGTAGAGCACGGCGAAGTCGCGCCACTCGGCGCGCTCCTTGATGCGTCGGGTGAGGATCTCGCTGGCCACCCGCTCGGCCTCGGCCTCCTCGTGACGGTTGACCACCACGCGGATCGGCGCGCCCTGGCCCATCTCCGACCACAGGGTCTTCTCGTAGACGTGGGGGTTGTTGGCGATCAGCGTGTTGGCCGCACGCAGGATGGTGCCGGTGGAGCGATAGTTCTGCTCCAGCTTGATCACGTTGAGACGCGGGAAGTCCTCGCCCAGGGTCACCAGGTTTTCGGGCCGCGCGCCGCGCCAGGCATAGATCGACTGGTCATCGTCGCCCACCACGGTGAAGGTCTTGCGCTCCTCCATCAGCAGCTTGACCAGCAGGTACTGCGAGACGTTGGTGTCCTGGTACTCGTCCACCAGCATGTAGTGGATCTTGCGCCGCCAGCGCGCCAGCACCTCCGGATTGTCCTTGAGCAGCACCACCGGCAGCAGGATCAGGTCGTCGAAGTCCACCGCGTTGTAGGCCTTGAGGTGGCGCACGTAAGCCTCGTAGACCCGCGCGGCGTACTGCGCGTCCTCATCCGCGGCATGGGACAGCGCCTGGCCCGGCAGCACCAGGTCGTTCTTCCACTCCGATATCTGATGCTGCACGGCATTGATCTGCTCGGCGTCGACCTGGGCGTCCTTGTTCATCAGGTCGCGCAGCAGCGCCTTGGCGTCCTCCGGGTCGAACAGCGAGAAACCCGGCTTGTACCCCAGCGCCTTGAGTTCGCCGCGGATGATGTTGAGCCCCAGGGTATGGAAGGTCGAGACGGTCAGCCCGTGGCCCTCCTTGCCCTTGAGCATCTGCCCCACCCGCTCCTTCATCTCGCGGGCCGCCTTGTTGGTGAAGGTCACCGCGGCGATGCGACGTGCGCTCATGCCGCATACCTGAACCAGGTAGGCGATCTTGGTGGTGATCACACTGGTCTTGCCCGAACCGGCGCCGGCCAGCACCAGGCAGGGGCCGTCGATGTAGCGCACCGCTTCCTGCTGGCGAGGGTTGAGCTTGGCCAGGCGCTGCTGAATGCTCATGGGCGTGCCTCGGTTGGCCTGTCGAACTCCGCCGCACCGGCGAAGCCGAGCTGACGCCAGGCCTCGAATACCAGGATGGCGCAGGCGTTGGAGAGGTTGAGGCTGCGGCTGTCGGGCAGCATGGGGATGCGCAGGCGCTGCTCCGGCGGCAGAGCGTCGAGCATGGCCTGGGGCAGCCCGCGGGTCTCGGGGCCGAACAGCAGGGCGTCGCCGGGACGATAGCTCGGCTCATGGTAGCCGGTGCGGCCGCGGGTGGAAACGGCAAAGACGCGCTCCGGTTTCACGGCCTCGACGAAGGCTAGCCAGTCGCGGTGCACGCGCACGGCGGCCCACTCGTGGTAGTCGAGCCCCGCACGGCGCAGGCGCTTGTCGTCGAGCACGAAGCCCAGCGGTTCGATCAGGTGCAGGCGAAAACCGCTATTGGCACATAGCCGAATCAGGTTGCCGGTATTGGGCGGGATCTCGGGTTCGAACAGCACGACATCGAGCATGAGTAAGCCTGCCGGAACGCGTGCGGGCCCCCGCAGGGGCCCGCTGGCTCGGTGAACGAGCGATCAGAAGCTCAGGCGAACGCCGACCTGTGCGCCACGATCGAGGGTACGGTTACCGTGGCGGTTGTCGAAGTCGGCCGCCGCCTGGCGCAGACCGACATAGCCGTCGACGTTGGGCGTGAAGGCGTAGCGCGCGCGCACGCCTACCTCATAGCCGTCGTCGAGATCGCCGCTGGTCACCACACCGGGTGTGTAGAAGCCGTAGCCGCCCAGCGAGACAGCCGGCGCCTGGGGCAGGTAGACGTAGCCGTAGCCGCCCAGGCCCAGACCGCCGCCATTGCCGTAGTCGGTATCGAACTGGGTCCAGCGTGCCCCGATACCCACGTCGCGTTCGCGGTTGCGCTGCACGCCCAGCAGTTGGGCATGGTAGATGGTGGCGTCCTCGCGATAGTCGCTGTGAATCACGCCACCCCCCAGGGCTATGCCATGGGTGATCTCGCCGGCGGCCTCGAACTGCACGGCGTCGGGCCCCAGATTGAGGTCCAAACCACCGGCGGCATGGGCACCGGCCGCGACCAGCAGCGCGCCGCCCGCCAGGGCGGCCTTGGCAATGTGATTGACGAGGGTCTTCATCGACTGGCTCCTTTTACAGGCGTTCACGCATTCACCCTTACTAATCTCGATCGACACTCACGCCATAGCGCGCCCGATAGTCACGGATCGCCTCGGCGTGCCGCTCGAAAGCCTCACCGCCCCGCTCCTCGAGGTAGGCCAGCACCATGTCCAGCGTGACGATACTGATCACCGGCATGCCGTAGCGCGACTCGACTTCCTGGATGGCACTCTTTTCGGCCTGGCCACGCTCCTGGCGATCCAGCGCGATCACCACGCCGGCGGCCTCGGCACCGGCGGCTTCGATCAGCGCCATCACTTCGCGAATGGCGGTGCCCGCCGTGATCACGTCGTCGATGATCAGGATGCGCCCGGCAAGCTCGGCGCCGACGATGTTGCCGCCTTCGCCGTGGTCCTTCGCCTCCTTGCGGTTGAAGGCGAAGGGCAGGTCGCGACCGTGATGATCGGCCAGCGCCACCGCGGCGGTGGCTGCCAGCGGAATGCCCTTGTAGGCGGGGCCGAACAGCACGTCGAACGGCACGCCGCTGGCCTCGATGGCATTGGCATAGAAGCGCCCCAGTTGCGCCAGGGCGCTGCCGGTACGAAACAGGCCGGCATTGAAGAAATAGGGGCTGACGCGGCCCGACTTGAGGGTAAACTCGCCGAACTTCAGCACGCCTTGTTCGATCGCGAACTCGATGAACTCCCGCTGGTAGGCTTGCATGCTGGCCGACACGGCGCTCCCCCTGCTATTCATAAGACTCTTGTTCAAGGCTCTGTTCAAAGCGCTGTTCACACGCCCGGTTTACACGTCCATGGATGTGGAATCTGTGTCCTACCATGAATATCCGTGCGGGCCATTTACCCAAACGTCGAAACGTCGGGTATCATACACGCGCGACGTCAAAGGGACCATGTATGAAAATTGCCACCATCAATGTCAACGGAATCCGCGAGGCTGTCGGACGAGGTTTCCTCGACTGGCTGGCCGAACAGGATGCCGACGTCATCTGCGTTCAGAACCTCAAGGCCAAGAGCTTCGAACTCGACGACAGCATTCTGTACCCGGAGGGCTACGAAGGCTACTTCCTGGACGCCGAACAGGACGACTTCTCCGGCGTGGGTCTTTACTGCCGCAAGATCCCCAAGGCGATCATGTACGGCCTCGGCTTCCCCCAGTGCGACCATGAGGCGCGCTTCCTGCAGGCCGACTACGACCGCTTCAGCATTGCCAGCTTCCTGATGCCCGATGGCAGCGACTATGCCGCCAAGCAGGCCTTCATGGCCCAGTACCAGGAATACCTGAACAAGATGGCGCGCAAGCGGCGCGAGTACATCATCTGCGGTACCTGGCACATCGCCCACAAGACCATCGACCTGGAGAACTGGGCCGACAACCAGACCACGCCGGGCTTCAAGCCCGAGGAGCGGGCCTGGATGGATCAGGTGTTCGGCCCCACCGGCTTCATCGACACTTTCCGCGAGATCAACCGCGACGCCGGCGAGTATACCTACTGGCCCAAGCTCGATCAGGAAGTGCCACGCTCGCGCCAGGAAGGCTGGCGGATCGACTACCAGATCGTCGGGCCCAACCTGCGCCGTCACGTGGTCGACGCCTGGATCGACTACGACGCTACCTTCAGCGAGTACGCCCCGCTGTTCGTCGAGTATGACCTGACGCTGTAAGCACGCCCCTTCGTCGCGGCCGGGCTTTCCCGGAACGCATAGCGCCGGCATTGATGCCGGCGCTATGCGTTGGGGCAATCTCAACGACGAATGCCCAGGGCCTCGCGCTGGTGCTCGAAGAGCTGGGCGCCGGCGTTTTCGGCCAGCTCGAGCATGGCATTGAGCTGCTCGCGGGAGAACACCCCTGCCTCGGCGGTACCTTGCACCTCGATCAGCCCGCCCGATTCGGCCATGACCACGTTCATGTCGGTTTCGGCACCACTGTCCTCGGGGTAGTCGAGATCGACTACCGGCACGCCCTTGTAGAGCCCCACCGAGACCGAGCTGATCAACTGCACGAAAGGGTCGCCCTTGATCAGCTTCTTGCGCTGCAGGTAACGAATGGCATCCACCAGCGCCACGCAACCGCCGGTGATCGAGGCGGTGCGGGTGCCGCCATCGGCCTGGATCACGTCGCAGTCCACGGTGACGGTGAATTCGCCCAGCTTCTTCAGGTTCACCGCGGCGCGCAGCGAACGCCCGATCAAGCGCTGGATCTCCAACGTGCGCCCGCCCTGCTTGCCACGGGCCGCCTCGCGGCCGCCACGGGTGTGGGTGGCGCGCGGTAGCATGCCGTACTCGGCGGTGATCCAGCCCTGCCCCTTGCCGCGTAGCCAGCGCGGCACGCCGGCCTCGACGCTGGCGTTACACAGCACCTTGGTGTCGCCGAACTCCACCAGCACCGAGCCCTCGGCGTGGCGCGTGTAGTCGCGGGTCAGGCGGATCTCGCGGGGCTGGTCGGGGCGCCGCCCGCTCGGGCGTGAGGGTTGGGAAGCCATGGTACCTCTCGAAAGACGAAGAACGATCGGGACGATGTCGCAGCAGCGGCGAGGCATCGAATGGCTGGCCATTCTACACGGTCGGGCCGGGGAATCGGTTACACTCCTTGTCCGAGATGTCGCCGGGCTGGCCGGCAACGGCGCAGCCGATCGAACGAGGAGTCGCCATGGTCGCCCATAGCAAGGTACACAGCATGACCGCCTTTGCCCGTCAGAGCCGCGAGAGCGACTGGGGCAGCCTGCAGTTGGAGCTGCGTTCGGTGAACCAGCGCTACCTGGAGCCCTTCTTCCGGCTCCCCGAGGCGCTGCGCGACCTCGAGCCCGCCTTTCGCGAGGCGCTGCGCACGCGCCTGGCGCGCGGCAAGGTGGAGTGCCACCTGCGCTTCGAACCCACCGACGTGAGCGAGACCTTGGCCGTCAACCACACCCGGCTGGTCGCCCTGGCCGCAGCGCTGGGCGAGATTCGCGAGGCACTGCCCCAGGTCGCCATGCCCGACGCCCTCTCGCTGCTCGACCACCCCGGCGTGCTCGAGTCGCAGGGTGTCGACCTGGACGAGGTGAAGGCGGAAGCCACGGCCCTGTTCGAGGCCGCGCTCGACGAGCTGATCGAAGCCCGCGCCCGCGAAGGTGACAAGCTCGCCGCGCTGATTCGCGAGCGCCTGGCCGGCGTGCGCGAGCAGGTTGCCGAGGTGCGCCGGCTGATGCCGGAGATCCTCGAGCGCCAGCGCGCCCTGCTGCTGGAGCGGCTCGAAGCGGTCAAGGCCGAACTTGACCCCAGCGCCTGGAGGCCGAACTGGTCTTGCTCGCCCAGAAGGCCGACGTCGACGAGGAGCTCGACCGGCTCGAGACCCATGTCGGCGAAGTGGCACGCCAGCTCGACCAGAAGGGCCCCAAGGGGCGCCGCCTCGACTTCCTGATGCAGGAACTCAACCGCGAGGCCAACACCCTCTCCTCCAAGTCGGCAGTGGCCAGCACCACCCGCTGCGCGGTGGAGCTCAAGGTGCTGATCGAGCAGATGAGAGAGCAGATCCAGAATATCGAGTAACACGACCATGAAGGCGAGCCGGGCGCGGCCCTGTCGAAGGCTATCTCCCAGCGCCACGCGGTGGATGTGGCGGCTGGCACTGGCCGCCTGCCTCGTCGTGCCCTTGCCGGGCTGGGGGCAGGCCGAAACGGGCGCGGCCAATGACACCAGGGAGGTCATCGTCGTTGGCGGCGATCACTACCACCCGCCCTACGAGTTTCTCGACGATGACGGCGAGCCGGCCGGCTACAACGTGGAGCTGACCCGGGCCATCGCCGAGGTGATGGGCATCGAGGTGCGCATCGAACTCAAGCCATGGAGCGAGGTGCGCCGTGGGCTGGAGCGGGGCGAGATCGACATCCTCCAGGGCATGTCCTACTCCGAGGCGCGTACCGAGCGGTTCGACTTCGCCCCGCCCCACGCCATCGTCCACCAGTCGATCTTCGCCCGTCGCGGCGACCCGGTGGTGGAAGTCGAGGAGCTGCGCGGCAAGGAGGTGATCGTCCAGCGCGGCGACATCATGCACGACTACCTGATCGAACATGACATCGGTGCGCTGGTAATTCCCGTGGATACCCATGCCGACGCGCTGCGGGCACTGGCCGCCGGCCAGCACGACTATGCGCTGGTTGCCAACCTGCCGGCGCTCTACCTCAGCCGCGAGCTGGGCCTGACCAACCTGGTGCCGGTGGCGAGACCCTTCTCGCTACGCTATGGCTATGCGGTGCGCCAGGGCGACGCCAACCTGCTGGCCAAGTTCAGCGAGGGGCTGGCCATTCTCAAGAATACCGGCCGCCACCAGGCGATCTACGACAAGTGGCTGGGGCCACTGGAGGGCCGCGAGGGCATCCCTTGGCAGAAGGTCGGCCAGATCGGCGCGGCGCTCTCCGCGCTGCTGCTGCTGATTCTGGGTGCCATCGTGATCTGGAACCGCATGCTCAAGCGCGAGGTGGCGGCCCGCACCGAGGAGCTTCGGCTACACCAGCAGCAGCTGATCCAGGCCGACAAGATGGCCTCGCTCGGCGTGCTGGTCTCGGGCGTGGCCCACGAGATCAACAATCCCAGCAGCCTGCTGCTGCTCAACCTGCCGGTGCTGCGCGACGCCTGGGCCGACGCCGAGCCGATCCTCGAGGCGCACTACCGCGCCCATGGCGATTTCCCCTTCGGCGGCCTGCCCTACTCGCGCATGCGCGAAGAGATTCCCGGTATGATCGACGACATGCAGGAGGGCACCCGGCGCATCAAGCGTATCGTCGGCGATCTCAAGGATTTCGCCCGCCAGGGCGGCGACGCGCTGGGCGAGGTCTTCGACCTCAACGAGGTGGTGGCCACTGCCGTGCGCCTGGTCGACAATTCGATCCGCAAGGCGACCGGCCGCTTCGAGGCGCACTATGCCGACGACCTGCCGCCCCTCGTGGGCAACGCCCAGCGCATCGAGCAGGTGGTGATCAACCTGGTGCTCAATGCCTGCCAGGCGCTGGAATGCCCCACCCAGAGCATTTGCCTGACGACGCGTCACGATCGTGCCGAGGGACGGGTGCTGCTGGAGGTGTATGACGAGGGCCGCGGTATCGCTCCCGAGGCCATGCACCGGCTGACGGATCCCTTCTTCACCACCCGCCGGGAATGCGGCGGCACCGGGCTGGGCCTTTCCGTCTCCGCCGGTATCGTCAGCGAGCACCAGGGCAGCCTGACCTTCGACTCCCGACCCGGCCACGGCACCCGGGTGATCCTGGCGCTGCCGACCGCGAAGCGCGCAACGCCCGGTGTGGCACCAGCCGGCGAAACGTCGAACCGCGAACAGGAGCCAGGTACGCCATGACCCAGACCCTCTACCCCGCTTTCGGTGTTCTGCTCGTCGACGACGAACCCTCCTTCCTGCGCAGCCTGAGCATTGCCCTGGAGCGCAGCGGGGGCATCAACCATATCCACCGCTGCCACGACAGTCGTGAGGTCATGGAGATCCTGGCGCGCGAGAACATCGGCCTGGTGACCTTGGACCTGACCATGCCCCACCCGTCGGGGGAGGAGCTGCTGGCGCGCATCGTCGAGGAGTATCCCGACGTCGGCGTGATCGTCATCAGCGGCCTCAACCAGGTGGAAACCGCAGTCAACTGCATCAAGCTCGGGGCCTTCGATTACTTCGTCAAGACCGACGAGGAGAGCCGGCTCATCGAAGGCATCCGCCGGGCCATTCGTCTGCAGGAGCTGAGCCGGGAGAACCAGGCGCTGCGTCGGCGCGTGCTCTGCGACACCCTGGAGCACCCCGAAGTCTTTGCGAATATCGTCACCGCCGACAAGGCCATGCGCTCAGTCTTCCAGTACCTGGAATCGGTGGCGCTGACCCGCCAGCCCATCCTGATCACCGGCGAAAGCGGCGTGGGCAAGGAGCTGATAGCACGGGCCGCCCACACCCTGAGCGGTCGCAGCGGACCGCTGGTATGCGTCAACGTGGCCGGCCTCGACGACAACGTCTTCGCCGATACGCTGTTCGGCCATCAGCGCGGGGCCTTCACCGGTGCCGACCAACCACGCGCCGGCATGATCGAGCAGGCCGCGGCGGGTACCCTGTTTCTCGACGAGATAGGCGACCTCAGCCCGGCTTCCCAGGTGAAGCTGCTGCGCCTGCTCCAGGAGGGCGAGTACTATCCGCTGGGTAGCGACCGACCCAAGCGCCTGCAGGCCCGGGTGCTGGTGGCCACCCACCACGACCTGGCCGAAAAGCAGCGCACGGGTGCCTTCCGCAAGGATCTCTACTATCGGCTGCGTACGCATCAGGTCCATATTCCCCCGTTGCGCCAGCGCAAGCAGGACATTCCCCTGCTGCTGGATCACTTCCTGGCCGAGGCGGCCGAGGAACTCGGCAAGCCCAAGCCGAGCTATCCTCCCGAGCTGACGATACTGCTCAGCGACTACGCCTTTCCCGGCAACGTGCGAGAGCTGCGCGCCATGGCCTACGACGCCATGAGCCTGCACCGCAGCCGCACGCTATCCATGGATGCCTTCAAGCGGGCCATCGGCCAGCCGGGCGTGGATCTCCCCCAGCGGCAGCATGGCGCACGAACCGTCTTCGCCGCCGACGAGCCGCTGCCCACCTTGGAGGCGCTCGCCGAGGCACTGGTCGACGAGGCGCTGCGTCGCGCCGAGGGCAACCAGTCGATCGCCTCGCGCTGGCTGGGTATTTCGCAGCCTGCCCTGAGCAAGCGCTTGAAGAAGCGTCGCAGCGAAGGGTCATAACCAGGCGCATAGCGATAACCATGGTTATAGTCTGCTTTTTGTCCTTTTGATTCAGTGGCTTGGCTTGCTCACACCGGCGCTTCGAGAACGCTGGTTATAGCACCCGCTGACGACACGAAAACCCGCATCACATAGATTTTCTCACTAAAACAAAGGCTTGAAAGCAATTCCCAAGATGGCATGGAACTTGCGATGACATCCGGCCCGCTTACGGCGGGCCCAGTCGAAAAACATCAGCAAGAGGTTCCAGCTCCATGCCAAGAATAACGATATCCACCACCACTCCCCGGTCCGTGCTGCCCCACGTCTCGCTCGACCGGAGGAACGCCTGATGCTCGATCTGCTCAACGACCTGCTCTGGGGCAAGGTACTCATTGGCCTGCTGATCGCCGTCGGTATCGGCTTTACCCTGGGCTCTCGCTTCGTCCAGTTCCGCTATTTCGGCCGCATGTTCCGCATCCTCGGCGCCAGCCAGGCGTTCAAGCGTGACAAGCACGGCCACCTGAGCTCCTTCCAGGCCCTGCTGCTCTCGGTAGCGGGCCGTGTCGGCGGCGGCAACATCGCCGGCGTGGCGGTCGCCATCACCCTCGGCGGCCCCGGCGCTATCTTCTGGATGTGGCTGGTCGGTCTGATGGGCATGGCCACTAGTTATCTCGAGTGCACCCTGGCCCAGGCCTACAAAACCGCCCAGCCGGACGGCACCTACCGCGGCGGCCCGGCCTACTACATCGCGCGTGGTCTCGGCCAACGCTGGAAGTGGCTCGCCGCACTCTATTCGGTGCTGCTGCTGGTCACCTTCGGCTTTGGCTTCACTGCGCTGCAGTCCTACGCCGTGGCCACCTCCTTCGACGATGCCTTCGGCATCCCGGTGGTCTTTACCGGGCTCGGCATGGCCGTGATCGTCGGCCTGATCATCTTCGGCGGCATCAAGCGCATCGCGCGCGTGGCCGAGGTGCTGGTGCCGGTCATGGCGGTGGGCTACCTGCTGATCGCCGTCGTGGTACTGGGCATGAACCTGCCGCGCATTCCTGAAGTCTTCCTGCTGATCGTCAACAGCGCCTTCGGTCTCGAGCCGGCCATTGGCGGCAGCATCGGCGCCGCCATCATGATGGGCGTCAAGCGCGGCCTGTTTTCCAACGAAGCAGGCCTGGGCAGCGCCCCCAACGTTGCTGCCGTGGCCTACGTGCCGCACCCGGCCAACCAGGGCATCGTGCAGGCCTTCTCGGTGTTCCTCGACACCCTGGTCATCTGCTCCGCTACCGCCTTCATCATACTGCTCAGCGGCGCCTACGACCCGGCCAGCGGTGCCGATATCGGTGGCGTAGCGCTGACCCAGGTCTCGCTGGCCGACCACGTGGGCGAGTGGGGCCGCAGCTTCGTCAGCGTGGCGCTGCTGCTGTTCGGCTTCAGCACCATCCTCTACAACTACTACCTGGGCGAGAACAGCCTCAACTTCTTCAGCGAGAGCAACGTCACGCTGTTCAACCTGTTCCGCATCGCGGTGGTGGTGCTGTGCGCCTGGGGCGCGATGACCGACCTGGGCACGGTGTTCGCCTTCGCCGACGTGACCATGGGCTTCCTGGCACTGGCCAACCTGATCGCCCTGCTCATGCTGTTCAAGCCGGGGCTGCGCATCATGCGCGACTTCGATGAGCAGATCCGCGCCGGCATCCGCCATCCCGTGTTCGATGCCAAGAAGTTCGCCGATCTCGACATCGATCCCGCCGCCTGGGAGATCGAGCCCGAGGATATCGAGCGCCTCAAGCGTTATGGCGCGCCGCCGCCGTCCGCTAGCCAGCCAGTGAAGTAACATGGCGCCACGGCCCGCACTTCCTTCCGGCCTCGATGTCCCGAGGCCGGAAGCCTCCGTCAAGCTCGCCCCGGCGGAGAGCAGGGACATGCAGCGCTGGCTGGAGAGCATTCATGCACGAGCCCGCGCAAGGCTCGGCAACGGGCACGTCGCCAGCTACATACCGGCCCTGGCCCGGCAGGATCCCGGGCGGCTCGGTATCGCCATCTGCACCAATGCGGGAGAGGTCTACGCCGCCGGCGACGCCCGAACCGCCTTCTCGATCCAGAGTATCGCCAAGGTGCTGCTGCTTGCCCTTGCCCTGCGCACCCACGGCGAGGCGCTGTGGCAGCGCGTGGGCCTCAACCCGTCGGGCATGCCGTTCAACTCGCTGGCACAGCTCGAGGCGGAGCGGGGCAAGCCGCGCAACCCCTTCATCAATGCCGGCGCCATCGCGGTGACGGATCGTCTGGTCAGCGCCTTCGCCACGCCTGACAAGCATCTTCAGGACGTCGCCCGACGCCTGGCGGGCAATGCCACGATCCTGATCGACGACGAGGTCTTGGAGTCGGAGTGGCAGCATCGCTCGCGCAACGCTGCCATGGCCTACCTGATGAAGGCGTTCGGCAACATCGACAACGACGTCGACGCGGTGCTGCGCTGCTATTTTTCCAGTTGCGCGCTGGCCATGAGCTGCGCGGACCTGGCCGTGGCCATGAACTTCCTGGCGGCCGAAGGCGAAGCCCGCACCATGGGCGAACGGTTCGTCTCGCCGGGCCTGGCGCGACGCCTCAACGCGATCATGTCCACCTGCGGCATGTACGACGCCGCCGGCGACTTCGCCTATCGCGTCGGGCTTCCGGCCAAGAGCGGCGTCGGCGGCGGTATCGTCGCGATCGTGCCGGGACGGATGTCGATCTGCGCCTGGTCGCCGGCGCTCGATGACAGCGGCAACTCCGTTGCCGCCCAGTATGCCCTGGAGCTGCTGGCCGAAGAGCTCGATAACCCGCTACCGATGGCATGAGGCGCGGATACGGTTTGCACCTCGCCCCATGACGCGCCCTTGGCCGGGCAGGTATACTGTTCCGCCTGAATGCGCAGCCATGACGCTCGCCCCCTTTCGCTTCGCGCGAACGGGGGCATTTGCGATCCGGAGCCCGATATGTCCCAAGGTACGCTTTTCATCGTTTCCGCGCCTTCCGGCGCCGGCAAGACCACCCTGGTGCGCGAGCTGATCGAGAGCCTCGACGGCATCCAGGTCTCGGTGTCGCATACCACCCGGGCCCGGCGCCGCGGCGAGGTCGATGGGGTCAACTACCACTTCGTGGAGATTGCCGAGTTCGAAGCGATGATCGCGCGCGGCGAATTCTTCGAGTACGCACGCGTGTTCGACAACTTCTACGGCACCTCGCGGCCGGCGGTGGAAGCCCTGCTCGAGGCCGGCCAGGACGTGATCCTCGAGATCGACTGGCAGGGCGCGCGCCAGGTGCGCGAACAGCTGCCCGATGCAGTGTCGATCTTCATCCTGCCGCCGTCGCGCGACGAGCTGGAGCGGCGCCTGGCCAGCCGCGGCACCGACGAGCATGCCACCATCGCCCGGCGCATGCGCGACGCCGTCAGCGAGATGTCGCACTACGACGAATACGACTACCTGGTGATCAACGACGACTTCACCACCGCCCTGCGCGAGCTGCAGGCTCTGGTGATCAGCCGCCGCCTGAGTCTGGCCCGGGTGCAGGAGAGCCACGGCCCGCTGCTGGCGGCGCTGCTGTCATAGTCAGCCGAGGCGCTGTCATGAGCCCAGCCGCAGGCGCCTGCCCTAGCTGCCAATGCTTGTCACAGCCGCCGGGCGTCGAGTAATCTAGTCTGTCCTGTTCCATTTCGGTTGCCGGCCGTGGCCGGGGCCCCTAACAGTTTCGGGAAGTACCCAATATGGCGCGTGTCACCGTCGAAGATTGTCTGGAAAACGTCGAAAACCGCTTCAAGCTGGTGATGATCTCCACCCAGCGTGCGCGTCAGCTGTCGCGCGGTTCTCGCGATGCCCAGCTGCCGTGGGAGAACGACAAGCCCACCGTGATGGCGCTGCGCGAGATCGCCGCCGGCCTGGTGGATCACAGCGTACTGGACGAGCCGATCGAGGCCCCGGTCCGGATTCGCCGCGAAGGCGAGCCGGGCATGGCCATCGAGGAGTAAGGCTGTCACTCAAGGCGCGCTAATGTTCACCATCGACGACCTGGCCGACAGACTCGGCGGCTACCTTCCTCCCGACGAGATCCAGCAGGTCAAGCGCGCCTTCTACTACGCCGAGCAGGCCCACGACGGGCAGCGCCGGCGCTCCGGCGAACCCTACGTCACCCACCCGCTGGCGGTGGCCAACATCCTCGCCAACATGCACATGGACCATCAGAGCCTGATGTCGGCCATGCTGCACGACGTGATCGAGGATACCGGGGTTTCCAAGGAGGCCCTCGCCGAACAGTTCGGCAAACCGGTGGCGGAGCTGGTCGACGGCGTCTCGAAGCTGACCCAGATCACCTTCGAGGACAAGGCCGTCGCCCAGGCCGAGAACTTCCAGAAGATGGTGCTGGCGATGTCCAAGGACATTCGCGTCATCATCGTCAAGCTCGCCGACCGCCTGCACAACATGCGAACGCTGGGCGCACTGCGCCCGGAGAAGAAGCGCCGCATCGCCCGCGAGACGCTGGAGATCTACGCCCGCATCGCCAGTCGCCTGGGCATCAACACCATTCGCGTCGAACTCGAGGACCTGTCGTTCCAGGCGCTTCACCCGATGCGCGCCGAACGCATCAAGCGCGCCGTCTCCAGCGCCCGCGGCCATCGCCGCTCGGCGATCCGCCAGATCCAGACCACGCTGCAGAAGAGCCTCGACGACGAGGGCCTATCCGGCACCGTGGTGGGCCGCCAGAAGCACCTGCTGTCGATCTACAAGAAGATGCGCGACCAGCGCAAGCCGTTCGCCGAGATCATGGACGTGTTCGGCTTCCGCATCATCACCGAAGACGTCGACAGCTGCTACCGCATCCTCGGCGTGGTGCACAACCTGTACAAGCCGGTGCCGGGGCGCTTCAAGGATTACATCGCCATCCCCAAGGCCAACGGTTACCAGAGCCTGCACACCACGCTGTTCGGCAGCGGCGGCATGCCCATCGAGGTGCAGATCCGTACCCGCGAGATGGAGGCCATGGCCAACAACGGCATCGCTGCCCACTGGCTCTACAAGGCGGGCCAGACCGATCACCCCATCGCCGAGGGCAGCCATGCCCGGGCGCGGGAGTGGGTCAAGGGGCTGCTCGAGATGCAGCGCCATGCCGGCGACTCGCTGGAGTTCATCGAGCACGTCAAGAACGACCTGTTCCCCGACGACATCTACGTGTTCACGCCCCGCGGCGACATCATGGAGCTGCCCCAGGGCGCCACGGTGATCGACTTCGCCTACGCCGTGCACACCGACATCGGCAACAGCTGCATCGCCTGTCGCATCGACCGTCACCTGGCGCCGCTCTCGACCCGCCTGGAGAGCGGCCAAACGCTGGAGATCATCACCGCCCCCGGGGCGCGCCCCAACCTGGCCTGGCTCAACTTCGTGGTCACCGCCAAGGCGCGCTCGGCGATCCGGCACGCGCTCAAGCACCAGCAGCAGACCGAGGCGGTCCAGCTCGGCCGACGCCTGCTCAACAAGGCCCTGGCCGACTTCGAGACCAGCCTGGAAGAACTGCCCGAACACGTGCTGCCGGAGCTGCTGGACGAGCTCACGCTGAAGAACGAAGAGAGCCTGCTGGAATCGATCGGCCTCGGCACGCGGGTGGCCCACGTGGTGGCGCGGCGCCTGGTCGACCTGCTGCACGGCGACGCGGCCGAGGCCGGCGAACGCGCCCTCGCCGCCCAGGGGCCGATCGTGATCAGCGGCGCGGAGGGCATGGTGATCAAGTTCGCCCGCTGCTGTCATCCACTGCCCGGCGATCCGGTGGTGGGTCATCTGTCGGTGGGCAAGGGCATCGTGGTGCACCGCACCGAGTGCCGCAATCTCGACGAACTCAAGGGCGACCCCGACAAGCTGTTCGCTCTGGAGTGGTCCGACGAGAGCACCGAAGACTTCCCGGTGGCCCTGCGCATCGAGATCGAGAGCCGCCGTGGGCTGGTGGCCGAGCTTGCCAGCCTGGTCACCGATGCCGACGCCAACATCGAGCGCATCGGCATCGAGGAGCGCGATGCCCGGCTCTCCATCGTGCACCTGACCCTGGCGGTACGCGACCGGGTGCACCTGGCGCGCATCATCAAGCGTATTCGCAACCTCTCGCACGTCGGCAAGATCACTCGCGTCGGCAATTGAACCGTTACCGGCCCATTCGCCGCCCTGGCGCGGCGAATGGGCCTTGCATTGACCCTCGTTACGCATCGACATCGAAAGGAGACCGTCATGAGCAACAAGGCCGTGATCAACACCGAAAAGGCACCCGCCGCCATCGGTCCTTACTCCCAGGCCATCAAGGCCGGCAACACCATCTACCTCTCCGGCCAGATACCCCTCGACCCGGCCACCATGGAACTCGTCTCCGACGACTTCGAGGCCCAGGCCCGTCAGGTCTTCACCAATCTCAAGGCCGTGTGCGAAGAAGCCGCCGGTTCGCTGGGCGAGATCGTCAAGCTCAACCTCTACCTGGTGGACCTGGACAACTTCGCGGTGGTCAACAAGGTCATGGAGGAGTTCTTCTCCAAGCCTTACCCGGCCCGTGCCGCGGTGGGCGTCAAGGCGCTGCCCAAGGGGGCGCAGTTCGAGGCGGAAGCCGTTATGGTCATCGGCGACTAAAGAGCCGTGAGGCTCTTCCTGGCCCTGATGCCGTCGCCCGAGCTGCGAACGCGGCTCGGGGCGCTGGCGGATATCGCCCATGCCCAGTGCGGCGGGCGACGCATGCCCGACGCGAGCTTGCATGTCACGCTCGCCTTTCTCGGCGAAGTGGAGGAGGCGAAGGCCACCGAGCTCGTCGAGTGGGTGCAGGGCCTGACCATCGAACCCGGCGAGTGGCACATCGACCGGTGGGGCGGCTTCCGCCGCCCAGGTATCGTCTGGGTCGGCGCCAGCCGGCCCGACCCCGCCCTCGAGCGACTGCACGGCAGGCTCTGGGGAGTTCTCGAGGCAAGCGGCCTCGGCGCACCTCCCGCCAGGTACATCCCGCACGTCACCTTGCTGCGGCGCGCCGACACCCAACTGCTGGAAGGTCTTCCCGCCATGGACTTGGCATGGACCTATAATCAGATCGAACTGATGAGATCGATCATCGATGAGCGAGGCGCGCACTACCGGACCCTGGCCGTATCACGGGGGTGACCTTCAGGGATGAAGGTGCGCCAGATCAGCCAACGCCAGATTGGCGCAAAAAGAAAAAGGGAGAACGCTTTGAATCGCAGGAAGAACGTGGCTGCCGGACTACTGGCCGGACTAGCGCTGATCGGCAGCCCTGCCGGACTCGCCGATCTCTACCTCGACGGCGGCATCACCAGCGAATCGACCGCCGTCGCACGCATCGAACTCGATACGTTCATTGCCTTCGAGCCCCTACCACCGCCGCTGACCCTGCGCCTGGGCACCGGCCTGCTGTTGCTGCAGGGGCGCGAGGAGCAGCACAACGCGGCCTGGCTGGTGACACCGGCGTTGCGCTGGACCTTTGGTGGCGAGCGCGGCGTATTCGTCGAAGGCGGCATCGGTGCGGCGTTGTTCCTCGAATCGCGTCTCGAATCGCGCGAGCTCGGCAGCGCCTTCCAGTTCCAGGATCGCCTGGCCCTGGGGGCACCGCTGGGAGCGGGCGAGCTCGCCCTGAGCCTGACGCACTACTCCAATGCCGGTATCAGGTCGCCCAACGAGGGCTTCGAGACCCTGACGCTGGGTTATCGGCTGGCGCTCTAGCCCGCAACGCGGCCGCTGCCGCTGGCTCATAGCCAGCCCAGCTCGATGCCTCGCAGCACTGCCCGCATGCGGTCGCGTACGCCCAGCTTGGAGAGAATGCTCGACACCTGGTTCTTCACCGTCCCCTCGGCGGTGCCCAGGGCGTGCGCCACCTCGCGGTTGTTGAGCCCGCTGGCCAGCAGGCGCAGGATTTCGGTTTCCCGCACGGTCAGTCGACAGGGGGGATCGAGGCAGTCGAAGTCGATCCGCGTCTCGCGGACCCCGGCCAGCACGCGTTCGGTGATCGATGGCCGGATGGCCGAGCCACCCGTGGCGACCCGGCGGATATCCTCGGCCAGCCGTTCCAGCGAAATGTCCTTGAGCAGAAAACCGCGCGCGCCCGCGCGCACGCCCGCCAGCAACGCCTCGTCGTCGTCGAAGGTAGTGAGCAGGATGGTCGGCGGCAGTCGCCCCAGCTCGCTCAGTCGGGCCAGGACCTCGATACCGCCGAAGCCCGGCATGCGGACGTCGAGCAGCATCACGTCGGGCGCCAGCTCGTCGACGAGGCCGATCGCCTCCTCCCCGCTTGCGGCTTCGCCCGCCACCTCGATATCCGGAGTCAGCGCCAGCAGGCCGGCAATCCCGCTGCGCACGAGCTGCTGATCGTCCACCAATAGCACACGGATCATGTCTCTTCTCTCTTTGCGGGAAGCCAGAATCCAACCTGATAGCCGGCTCCGGGTCGTGTCTCGATCGACAGGCTGCCGCCAGCCTCCCCGATTCTCTCGCGCATGCCGGTCAGGCCGTTGCCGGGAACGACCCTGGCCCCACCGTAGCCGTTGTCGACGACGGCCACATGGATGCCGCTGGCCTTGCAGGTCACGCAGACCTCGATTTTGCTCGCACGCGCATGGCGCACGGCGTTGGAGAGCGCCTCCTGTACGCCACGGAAAATCACATGCGCCATGGCCGGGTCACGCACCCGGCAGCGTGGGTCGTAGCTCAGCTCGATGCGCGGTTCGGGCATCCCCGAGCAGAGCGTCTGCAGGCTGCTGAACAGGTCTATCGGCGCCTCGAGACGCTCGCGCTCGACCGTCCTCCGAACTTCCTGATAGAGCTCCCGGGCAATGGCCTGGGCCGTCTGCAGCGACGCCTGCGTGCGCTGCGGCTGGCGCGCCGCCAGGTCCAGGTGCAGGTTGAGCGCCGCCAGATGGTGGCCGAGGCCATCATGCAGGTCCCGGGAGATACGCAGCCGTTCGCTGGCCCGCGTGCTGTCGGCCAGCAGCTGGCGCGTGGCCGAGAGTTCGGCGTGGGCCTTGGCCAGCCTGACCCGGTGACGCCGCTCGACCATGGCCATGCAGCCCAGGCAGAAGGCAAACAGCTGCCAGATGAAGAACATCAGGATGGCCACCACCAGCAGGTTCGCCAGGCTGATCGACGGCAGCTCGATCCCCGCGGCCTCGGCGGCTGCGAGGGACGCCTCCATAGGATCCGCCGCCAACAGGATCGCGCCCCACAGCAGCGACTTGAGGGCAGCCTGGACCAGCAGCCAGGCGAAGGCCTTGGCCAGGGGGTAGAGGAAGGGCAGTTCGGCGGCCACGATCAGCAACAGCTCCTCGTTGATCAGCAGGCCTATCGAAATCTGCGCGACCAACAGCCAGCGCGTGCGGGCAAGCCGGTAGGCATGTGGCGCCGTCGCCAAACAGAACGCCGCGGCGAAAGCGACGAAGCCAGCCATCACCATCGCTTCGCTGAACAGCAGCCCTGCCACCACGTCGCCGAGCCATTGGCGCACCAGGGTTTCGCCGCTCAACGTGAGGACCAGCTCCTCCGCCACGGCCAATTCGTCGTGGACCCGGTGCATCACATAAATCGCCGCACAGGCGACCAGGCAAATGGCCCGGAACAGCCCGGTAGACGAGACGAAGAAACGTACCAGGGCATGTCGTCCCCTGCGGAGCCCTCCCCACCCATCCGATACCGATGTTCCGGCCGTCATCCACCCACACTCCTGAATTCGAGGCACCGGGGCCGCGCTTGACGGAGCGCAAGCGATGCCGACCCCGGCAGCATATCAGGCCCGCCTGAAGGCGGCGTATGCGAGTCGTCACATGTGCCGGGCCTGACCTCCGGGACATGCCGATCGGCTGCGCCGAGCCTATCGTGACGCCTCGTCGTGGTCGGTCAGGCGACCGGCCCATCATCGAGGAAACACCATGAAGAAACTCATGATCGCAGCGGCCTGGCTGGCCGCGTTCTCTTCCGCCGGCAGCATGGCCCAGGAGAGCCCCACGGAGTCGGGCGCTTTCGTCTACTCCAAGCTCGGCACTTTCGGCCTGGGGGCGGGTGTCGGTTATGCCGTCGATCGGCAGCTGGCGTTGCGCCTGGGGGTCAATGGCGAATCCGAGTTCAAGGACGACCGCACGCTCGAGGGCGTCGAATACGAGCTCAAGCGCAAGCAGAACCACGCCGTCGAAGCGCTGGTCGACTGGTACCCCCTGGCGGGCAGCGGCTTCCGCCTCTCCGGAGGGCTGCTGTTCGCCAATCCCGAGACCCGTCTCGAAGGCAAGCGCGACGGCCGTGGCGGCTACACGATCAACGGCACGCGCTACTCCGCCGCGGAGGTGGGCGACCTCAGGGGCAAGGTGGAACACAATCGCGTCGCGCCCTACCTGGGCCTGGGCTGGGAATCGTCGCCGGCCTGGCAGCCGGGTTGGCGCTTCATCAGCGACCTGGGAGTGGCCTACTACGGCAGCCGCAACCCCACCCTCGAAGCCTCACGCAGCGGCGGCAACGCCGACCTGCGGGCCGACCTGCGCGCCGAACGCGACCGTCTCTCGCTGAAAAAACGCGATGAGTTCGGCCTCGGCATGTCGATCGGCGTCGCCTACACCTTTTGATGGCCCCGCGCTACCGTCAAACGACCATACGCAAACGACAACGCGGGGCGTGGCAGCCCGCGTTGTCGCTTCCTTCGTCAAGGCTTGTCAGACCGGCTCGGCGAGGAAGCCGCCCTCCTGCATCACCTGAGCGTATCCCTCACGGTAGCTGGGATAGCGGAACGCATAGCCCGTCGCACGCAGGCGGGCGTTGTCGCAGCGCTTGCTCGAGCGCTTGCGCAGCGGCGCCTGGATCACCTCGGTGGACTCCACCTTGAGCTGTGTCGCCAGCCACGCCATGACCTCGTGCAGCGGTGCCGGCGCGCTGTCGCTGGCCAGATAGAGCGTATCGAGAGACTGGCCAGCCGCAGCGAGACCGATCAGATGGGCCAACACACCGGCACAGTCGTCACGGTGAATGCGGTTGGAGTACATGGGCGGCGTTTTCGGCGCGATACGGCCCTCCAGGACCTGGCGGATCAGGCGATCCCGGCCCGGTCCGTAGATTCCCGAAAAACGCACTACCGTACCGGGAAGCGAACTCTGCTGGAGGGCCTGCTCGGCTTCGCGCATCAGTGCCCCGGCGAAGCCCGCGGATTCCGCTGGGGTCTCCTCGTCGACCCGCTCGCCCTCCTTCTGGCCATACACGCTGGTGGAGGAGACGAAGAACAGCCGCTTCGGCGCCTCGTTGCGTCCCTCGTAGGTGCGCAGCACCGCCTTGAGACCGTCGGGATAGGCGGCCCGATAGGCGGCTTCATCGAAGCGGTCGGCGCTCAGGATATAGACCACGTAATCCACGTCGGGCAGTGCCGCCAGCGCCTCTTCATCGTGCAGGTCCAGCGGCAACGGCTCGATGCCGCTTCCCTCCAGCGCTGCCGTACTACGGCGCGCGCCGATCACGCGGTGGTCGGCCTCCAACAGCTCTCGGCCCAGCACCATTCCGATGTCGCCACAACCTAGAATCAGTATCGTGTTCTTCAACTTTCTCTCGCCCCCTGATAAAAAGTCCCTATTGAAAGTCATCTATCGTCCGAGAGGATGCCCACGGGGCACCAGACATGACTCTAACAGAACTTCGCTACATCGTAACCTTGGCGCAAGAGCGCCACTTCGGACGGGCGGCCGAGCGCTGCTTCGTCTCCCAGCCCACCCTGTCGGTGGCGGTCAAGAAACTCGAGGAGGAGCTTGGCGTGGCGCTGTTCGAGCGCTCCAAGTCCACCGTGCAGGTCACACCGCTGGGCGAGAAGATCGTCGAGCAGGCGCAGCGCGTGCTGGAGCAGAGCAGCGTGATCAAGGAGCTGGCCAATGCCGGCAAGGACCAGCTGGCGAGCCCGCTGCGCATCGGCGCGATCTATACCATCGGTCCCTACCTGTTCCCGCACCTGGTGCCGGCGCTGACCCGCAGCGCCCCACAGATGCCGCTCTACATCGAAGAAGGCTTCACCGCCAACCTGCGGCGCAAGCTGCGCAGCGGCGAACTCGACGCCATCATCATCGCGTTGCCGTTCACCGAAACCGACGTGGTGACCAAGCCGCTCTACGAGGAGCAGTTCGAGGTGCTGATGCCGGCCGACCACGCCTGGGCCCAGCGCAAGACCATCGACAAGGAGGATCTGCTCAAGGAGCGCCTGCTGCTGCTGGAGAGGGGCACTGCTTTCGCGACCAGATCCTCGAGGCCTGCCCCGCCATCAGCCAGCAGCTCAATAGCCCCAGCAACACCCTCACCGCCGAGGGCGGCTCGCTTGAGACGATCCGCCACATGGTCGCCTCGAAGCTCGGCATTACCGTGCTGCCCCGCTCGGCCATCGGCACCGGGCACTACGAGAGCGGGCTGCTCGCCAGCCGGCCGTTCAAGGCACCGGCCCCATCGCGTACCGTGGCGATCGCCTGGCGTGCCAGCTTCCCACGGCCCAAGGCGATCGATGCGGTGACGGATGCCATCACCGAGTGTCACGAGGCGCTTCCCGAGCCGGCATGAGCGACCTCGACGCGCCGGTCACCGCCCTGAAGGGCGTCGGGGAAGCGGTAGCCGTGAAGCTGGCGCGCCTGCGCGTCGAAACCGTGGCCGACCTGCTCTTCCATCTGCCACTACGCTATCAGGATCGCACCCGCATCACGCCGATCGGTACCCTGCGGGCCGGTCACGAGGCGGTGGTGGAAGGGGAGGTCTCGGCCAGCGACGTGGTCAAGGGGCGCCGGCGCAGCCTGTTGGTGCGCCTGCGCGACGGCTCCGGCATCATCAGCCTGCGCTTCTTCCACTTCTCTCCGGCGCAGCAGCAGCAGTTCCGCCCCGGCATCCGGGTACGCTGCTTCGGCGAGGCGCGCGCCGGCGCTACCGGGCTCGAGATCTATCATCCCGAATACCGTCTGCTCAGCGCCGACACCCCGCCGGTGGAAGATCACCTGACGCCGATCTATCCCACCACCGAGGGGCTCAATCAGGCGCGCCTGCGGGCATTGATCGAACAGGCGCTGGCCCGTCTCGACGAGGCTCCCGAGGCGCTGCCCGACTGGATCGACGAGGCGCTGCGCACGCGCTTCGGCTTGCCTGAGCTGCACCACTGCCTGCACGTCCTCCATCAGCCTCCCCCCGACGCCGACCCCGAACGGCTCTCCAGCGGCAAGCACCCGGCCACGCGGCGTCTGGCCCTGGAGGAGCTGCTGGCCCATCGCCTGAGCCTGCAGCAGGTACGCCTGAAGATTCAGGAGGACGGTGCCCCGGCGCTGCCCAGCGGGCGCGGACTGCAGGCGCGCTTCCTCACCCAGCTGCCGTTCACGCTGACCGCCGCCCAGCGCCGCGTGCTCGACGAGATCGGCGCGGACCTGTCCCGCGAGGTGCCCATGCTGCGCCTGGTGCAGGGCGACGTCGGCTCGGGCAAGACGGTGGTGGCCGCGATGGCGGCGCTATCGGCCATCGCCGGCGACTGTCAGGCGGCGATGATGGCGCCCACCGAAATCCTCGCCGAGCAGCACTATCGCACGCTCAAGGCGTGGTTCGCGCCGCTCGGCATCGAGGTGGCATGGCTCTCGGGCAAGCTCAAGGGCAAGGCACGGCTCGACACCAAGGCCGCCATTCTCGACGGCCGCGCGCGGATGGTGGTGGGAACCCACGCGTTGTTCCAGGGCGACGTGCACTTCCAGCGCCTGGGGCTGGCCATCGTCGACGAGCAGCACCGCTTCGGCGTGCACCAGCGCCTGGCGCTGCGCGAGAAGGGCGAGGCCGGCGGGCTCACGCCCCACCAACTGGTGATGACCGCCACTCCAATCCCGCGCACCCTGGCGATGAGCGCCTATGCGGACCTCGATGTCTCGATCATCGACGAGCTGCCGCCCGGGCGCACTCCGGTGAAGACAGTGGTGGTGCCCGACGAACGCCGCCCCGAGGTGGTCGCGCGAATCCGCCACGCCTGCGCCGAGGGCCGCCAGGCCTACTGGGTCTGCACCCTGATCGAGGAGTCCGACGCGCTGCAATGCCAGGCCGCCGAGGCGACCCGCGACGAACTCACCGAAGCACTGCCGGAGCTGGCCATCGGCCTGGTACACGGACGCATGAAAGCGGCCGAGAAGGCCGCGGTGATGGATGCCTTCAAGGCCGGCGAACTCGACCTGCTGGTGGCCACCACGGTGATCGAGGTGGGGGTCGACGTGCCCAACGCCAGCCTGATGATCATCGAGAATCCCGAACGGCTGGGGCTCTCGCAGCTGCATCAGCTGCGCGGACGGGTCGGCCGCGGTACCAGCGAGAGCTTCTGCGTGCTGCTCTACCATGGGCCGCTGTCGGCCCATTCGCGCGAGCGCCTGGCGGTGATGCGGGAGACCAACGACGGCTTCCGCATCGCCGAGAAGGACCTCGAACTGCGCGGTCCCGGCGAGGTACTCGGCACGCGTCAGACAGGGCTCGCTCAGATGAAGATAGCCGACCTGGAGCGCGATGCCGACTTGCTCGAACGCGTCGCGCCGTTGGCCGAGGCGCTGCTGGCCCGCCATCCGGACGCCAGCCAGCCATTGATTCGCCGCTGGCTGGGCGAGGAGGCGGGGCGCTACGGGCAGGTATGAGCCCGGGTCATCGCGTTGACGCCTCGAGCGCCGCGGCAGCCGGAGGCTCATCGCTGACGACTAGCCGATTGGCGGCCTCGGTCAGTGGCCCCAACTGGCGGACAAGCAGCTGCAGCTGCGTGCGCAGCGGCGAGTAGCGCTCCTCCCCCCCCTCTTCCGGCGCCTGGGACTCGAATTCGAGCTCCTCCGTCAGCGCCGTGCGCAGCGCTTCCCCCTCGCCCATCGCCTCGCGCCGAGCCAGGCAATCCGCCAGCTGGCCCAGATAGTCCGCCACGTGCCGTGCAACGGTCAGCAGCCGATCGGCTCCGGCGTCTTCCAGCCGGTGGCGATGTGCGCCGAGCGCCGAGAGATACCCAGCAGGGTGTGGGACGACACCAGGAAGCGGAAGCCTTCGTCGGCATCGCGACGGCGGTAGTGTTCAGGCTCCTGCAGCAGGTTGGACAGCATCGTCGACAGCGCGGCGTCGGCATTGTGGGCGTTACGCCGCGCCAGCCGGTAGGCGAGGTCGTCCTGCTTGCCACTCTGGTACTGCTGCAGGATCTCCTCCAGGTAGCGACGGCTGGCGGTGAGCGCGCTGGCCGCCTCGCGATGCAGGCGCCTGCCCTGCCAGTCGGGCAGGATGAAGAATACCGCCGCACCGGCAATCAGCGCACCGATCAGGGTATCGAAGAGCCGTGGCCAGATCAGGTCGAAGCCGTCACCGACCTGGTTGAAGCTGCACAGCACCAGCAGGGTGATGGCGGCGGTGGCGATCACGTAATGCCTTTCGCGCATGGCGAAGAAGGTCACCCCGGCCACCACTGCGATCAGCGTCTGCAACAGCGGGTGCGGGAACAGCGTGATCGACGCCCAGCCAACCACCAGCCCCAGCACGGTACCGGCGATGCGCTGGGTCAGGAAGCGCCGGGTGGCGGCGAAGTTGGGGCGGCAGACGAACAGCGTGGTCAGCAGGATCCAGAAGCCCTGGGTGGGGTGGATCAGGTGCAGCAGGCCATAGCCCGCCAGCAGGGCGATGGGCAGGCGAATGGCATGACGGAAGGTAGGCGAAGCCACCGTCAGGTTGAGCCGAATGCGCTCCCAGGCATCCTTGATGCTGCCGGGCGAACGATCGAACAGGCTGACGTCGCCCGGCGCGTCGTCGGTGTCGGGATTGTCGGCCGAGGCCAGTTGCCCTTCGAGGGTGGCGAGGTTGTCGGCCAGGGCCGTGAGCGGATGCATCAGCTCGCGCCAGGCTGGGTTGCGCATCGCCCGCAGGTGCTCGATCGAGGCGCGCAGATCGGCGAGTGCCAGCTCGCTCTGGTCGTGCTCGAACGGGCGGTTGAGCAGCAGCGCCTTGCCCAGTCGCTTGCACGCCTGGCCCTGCTGGTCGAGCAGGCGCTGGCAGCGGAACAGCACGTCGTGATGAAAGAAGGCTTCGGTCAACTGGGCATAGGGGTAGTGCGACGAACTGGCCCGCTCGTGGATGTCCTGGGCGATGAAGTAGATGCGCAGGTAGCGATTGAGCTTGCTGCTGCCGCGCTGCCCCTCGAGCCGGCGAAAGAGCATCTCCTTGGCCCGGTTCATCGCTTCCACGACCTGGCCATTCTGCCGTGCCAGCGCCAGGCGCCGCGCCTCGACGTCGACACCGCGCAGCGGCTCGAACAGCGTCGACTTGAGTATCAGGTACTTGCCCAGCTCGCGATAGAGCCGAGCCATGCTCTGCTTGACCGGCTGGCGTGAGAAGAGCGCACACCACACTACCGAGATCGCACCGTACCAGGCCGCCCCCGAGAGAATCAGTAGCGTCTGGCTCCAGTCGCCCTGCTGCGGCACGCCGCCATGGTGCTCGATCGTGATCATGGTGTAGAGCGACAGGATCAGCGTGCCGGAGGCAATGGTGGCGTAGCGCTGCCCGATGGCGCCCAGCATGACCAGCACGAAGGTTGCGCTTCCCAAGGCCAGGGCGAACGGCCACGGCCAGGGAAACAGCCAGCGCACGACGAGAGAGGCGGTGGCAAAGCAGAGCAGCGTGACCGCCAGCGCCTGCAAGCGCCCCTGCCAGCTGTCGTCGGTCTCCGACAGGGCACTGGCGATGACGCCGAGGAACAGCGGGATCACCAGGGTAATGTCGGCCAGTGCCCAGCTCAGCAACAGCGCGCCGCTGAAGGCGAGGAACACGCGCAGGCTGTAGGCAAATTTGTCCAGCGTCCACAGACGCCGCAGCGACAGGGAGAGCAAAGTCGGCATGGATGCTCGGCTTATTGTTGGATGGCCACGATCATTCTACTCGACACTCGACTTTCGTATAAGTCCAACGCCTTTGCCGGCGCCAGGCACCTCGCGCCGGCCTGGAACGCCGGGCACCGCAGCGAGTGTGCCAAAAATCAGAACATAGGCCGCCTATCATTGGAACACTCTCCTTTCGATACTCGGAGGTGTCCCATACCACGACAAGGACAACTCCATGGACATGAAACTGCTACTCGACTGGCGTCTGCACCTGACGGTGGTGCTGGCGTCGCTGCTGGCCGAAGCGATCGGCATCCTGCGCATTCCTCTCGGTCCCGGCACGCTGTTGCTGCTGCCGCTGTTCTACGCCTTCCTGATCGGTGTGTTGCTCAATCCGCACCTGTTCTCGGGCATGCAGCGGATCATTCCCAAACGGGTCAGCAACGCCGCCGGCCCGCTGATCATGATCTCCATCCTGCCCTTCATCGCCAAGTTCGGCTCCACCATCGGTCCGGCCATCGAGCAAATCATCGCCGCCGGACCCGCGCTGATCCTGCAGGAACTCGGCAACCTCGGCACCATGCTGCTGGCACTGCCTTTCGCCGTGCTGGTGCTGCGCATGGGACGCGAGGCCATCGGCGCCACCTACTCCATCGCCCGCGAACCCAACATCGCCATCATCTCCGACAAATACGGCCTGAGAAGCCCCGAGGGGATTGGCATCATGGGGGTCTACGTGGTGGGCACCATGTTCGGCACCCTCTACTTCGCGCTGATGGCCGGCTACCTGGCCTCGCTGGACGTCCTCGACATCCGCGCCCTGGCCATGGCCTGCGGCGTGGGTAGCGGCAGCATGGTAGCGGCCTGTTCCGGCGCCCTGGCCGAAGCCGCGCCCCATCTGCGCGACGAACTGCTGGCCTTCTCCGGCGCCAGCAACCTGCTGACCTACGCCACCGGCCTCTACGTCTCCCTGTTCATCGCCCTGCCCGCGGCCGAATGGCTCTACAAGCGTCTGGGCGGCGCCCCCCTGCAGGAGGTTCGCCATGAAAGCTGATACCACTTCCGCACTGAACGCCGAGGCTCTCGAGGAGCTGCGCCCCGAGCAGCAGCTCGGCAAGACCGCCCTGTTGCTGGCCGTGGTGTGCGTGGCGGCCTGGTTCTCGAACATGATCAACGGCGCCCCGCTGCTCCAGGCGCTGCCCGGCATGATCCTGCTCTACGCCATGGTCATGCTCGGCTTGGTCATCGGCCGCTTCGTCCCGTTCTACCTGCCCAGCGTGGCCTGGGTCTCGCTGGTCAGCATCGCCATGACGCTGCCCTTCTTTCCCGGCAACGCCTGGATCGTCGGCCAACTCGCCCACGTGAACTTCCTCGCCGTGGTGACGCCGGTACTGGCCTATGCCGGCCTGGCGCTGACCGGCCGCGAGTTCACCATGTTCCGCCAGACCGGCTGGAAGCTGGTGATCGTCTCGCTGCTGGTGTTCACCGGCACCTTCGTCGCCTCGGCGTTCATTGCCCATCTGATTATCTGAGGAGCCGCTCATGGATGACAGCCTGCTGCCGACGCCGGACCGCCTCACGGCCTGGCGCCACGACTTCCACCGCCACCCGGAGACCGCCTTCGAGGAGCATCGTACCGCCAGGCGCATCGCCGAGCTGCTGCGTCAGGCCGGCCTCGAGGTCGTTACCGGGCTGGGCGGCGGCACCGGCGTGGTGGCAGTGCTCGACGGCAGGCGCGGCCCCGGACGCGCCATCGGGCTGCGGGCCGACATCGATGCCCTCGACGTCGAGGAGGCCAACCGCTTCGACCACGCCTCCCAGGTGCCGGGCAAGATGCACGCCTGCGGCCACGACGGCCACACCACCATGCTGCTGGGGGCGGCCTTTGCGCTGGCCGCCGACCCGGACTTCGCCGGGCGGGTGGTCTTCATCTTCCAACCGGCGGAAGAGAGCGAGGGCGGCGGTCGCGTGATGGTCGAGGAGGGGCTCTTCGAGCGCTTTCCCATGGAAGCCGTCTACGGCCTGCACAACTGGCCCGGGCTCGCCGTGGGCGAGGCGGCGGTGCACGACGGCGCGGTGATGGCCGCCTTCGACGTCTTCACCCTGAGGCTCAGCGGGCGCGGCTGCCATGCCGCCATGCCTCACCTGGGCAGCGACACCATCCTGGCCGCCTGTCAGCTGGCCAGCCATCTGCAGGGGCTGATCAGCCGTGAGACGTCGCCCCATCAGAGCGCAGTGCTCAGCATCACCCAGTTTCACGCCGGCGACGCCTTCAACGTGATTCCGGAGACGGTGGAGCTGCGCGGCACGCTGCGCTGCTTCGACGGCAAGCTGCGCGACTATCTGGAGCGGCGCTTTCGCCAGGCCGTCGAGGCGCTGGCCGGCTTCCACGACCTCAGGGTCGAACTCGACTACCAGTCGCGCTATCCCGCCACGATCAACGCACCCGAGCATGCGGCACGCTGCGCCGGAGTGCTCGAGACGCTGCCAGGCATCACCCGCGTGCATCGCGACCTGCCGCCGAGCATGGCTTCGGAGGACTTCGCCTTCATGCTCGAGGCCTGCCCCGGCGCCTACATCTGGCTCGGCAACGGCGTGGAGAGCGCGGCACTGCACAACCCCACTACGACTTCAACGACGCCATCGCCCCGCTCGGCGTGGCGTACTGGCAGGCGCTGGTCACGACCCTGCTCGACGACTGACGGCGCCTTTCGCCACTGCTTCCATGGCCGCAGCGCTGCTGCGGCCCGGATCGACGCGCCTGCCAAACACGACATCCTGCATCTTCTTGAGGAACGACCATGAGAATCTGCGTTATCGGCCTCGGCCAGATGGGCGGCAACATGGCCCTGACCCTGCAAGCCGCCGGCTTCGACGTCACCGGCAGTGACCTGTTCGACAGCGCCCGCCAGCGCCTGGCCGACAAGGGGCTGTCGGTGGTTGCCCCCGACGAACTGCCACCGAGCGACGTCTACCTGCTGTCGCTGCCCACCTCGGCCCAGGTGCGGGAGGTGATCGAGACCGCCCCCGGCCTGCTCGGCCTGGCGCCGAAGGGCAGCGTCATCGTCGATACCTCGACCTCGGATCCGGTGGTCAGCCGTGAGCTGGCCGCCAAGGTCGAGGCCGCCGGGCTGGCGTGGCTCGACGCCCCGGTCAGCGGCGGCCCCAAGGGGGCGGCGACGGGCAAGCTCGGCATGCTGCTCGGCGGCGAGACGGCCACCATCGAACGCCTGGCGCCGATGCTCGAGGCGATGTCGGCCCGCTACACCCACGTCGGCGGGCCAGGCAGCGGTCATGTGGTCAAGCTGGCCAACAACTACCTGTGCGCCGCGCACCTGCTGACCACCGCCGAGGCGGTGGCCATGGCCGCCCGTGCCGGGGTCGACCCCGCCGCCTGCCTGGCCGGACTCAACAGCGGCTCGGGGCGCAGCGCGGTCAGCGAGGTCAACTTCCCCGAGTGGATCCTCTCCGGACGCTTCGACTCCGGCTTCACCACCGGCCTGATGCGCAAAGACCTGCGCCTGGCCCGCGCCGCCGCCGAGCGCCTCGACATGCCGCCGGGCCTGCTCCAAGCCGTGGTCGAGGCGTGGCACGCCGACCCCGAGCACCCCGCCGACGGCGACGACTTCAACCGTATCGCCGGCGCACGGCTGGCTGCCGCCACCCCCGCCGAGGAGAGCGCATCATGAACCGTCTCAATCGACAGGCCCGGGAGCGTCTCTCGACGCTGCTCGATGGCTTCGAGCTGCAGGGCGCAACGCCTCGCTCCAACTGGATCGACGGTACCGCCTGCCCGGGCGAAGGCGAGACGATCACGCTGGTCGATCCCGCCACCGGTGAGGCGCTGCTCGACTACCGCGATGCCGGCCCGGCCCTGGTCGAGCGCGCCGTCGCTAGCGCCACCCGGGCGCAGCAGGCGTGGATGGCGCTCACCGCCAGCGAGCGCGGCCGGCGCATGAACGCCGCCGTGCGCGGCCTCGAAGGTCACGAGGAGGCGCTGGCCCAGCTCGAAAGCGTGGTGGCCGGCAAGCCGATCCGCGACTGCCGCGGCGAGGTCGGCAAGGTGCGCGAGATGTTCGAGTACTACGCGGGCTGGTGCGACAAGCAGCACGGCGAGGTGATCCCGGTACCCACCAGCCACCTCAACTACGTGCGTCACGTGCCCTATGGGGTGGTGGGACAGATCACACCGTGGAACGCGCCAATGTTCACCTGCGCCTGGCAGCTCGCCCCGGCCATCGCCGCCGGCAACGGCGTGGTGCTCAAGCCCTCCGAACTCACCCCCTTCACCTCGGTGGTGATCGCCCGGCTGCTGGAGCAAGGCGGCCTGCCCAAGGGGCTGGTCAACATCGTCAACGGCCTGGGGCCGAGCACCGGCGCGGCACTCACCGGCAACGAAGGCATCAGCAAGCTGGTATTCGTCGGCTCGCCCCAAAGCGGTCGGCTGATCGCCGAGGCCGGAGCGCGGCGGCTGGTACCGAGCGTGCTGGAGCTGGGCGGCAAGTCGGCCAACATCGTCTTCGCCGACGCCAGGCTCGACGACGCCGTGGCCGGTGCCCAGGCGGCGATCTTCGCCGCGGCGGGACAGAGCTGTGTGGCCGGCTCACGACTGCTGGTCCAGCGCGAAGCGTTCGAGGAAGTGACCGAGCGGTTGGCACGTGCCGCGGCCGGGATCGAAGTCGGCCTGCCCGGTGACGAGGCAACCCGCATGGGGCCGCTGCAGAACGCCCGCCAGTATGCCCATGTGACGCGCATGATCGAGGCTGCCGTGGCCGCTGGGGCACGGGTGATCGCCGGTGGCAACCGCCCGGCGGGGCTGCCCGACGAGGCACAGGGTTACTTCCTCGCCCCCACCATGCTGGTCGACGTCACCCCCGAGATGGAGATAGCCCATGAGGAGGTGTTCGGCCCGGTGCTGGTGGCGATGCCCTTCGATGACGAAGAGGAGGCCGTACGCCTGGCCAACGCCACCCGCTTCGGCCTCGCCGGCGCGGTGTGGACCCAGGACCCGGCCCGCGCCCACCGCGTCGCCGCTCAGCTGCGCGCCGGCACGGTGTGGATCAACGGCTACAAGGCGATCAGCGTGATGTCGCCCTTCGGCGGCTTCGGCGACAGCGGCTTCGGCCGCTCCAGCGGCCTCGACGGCCTGCGTGAGTACACCCTGCCCCAGAGCGTGTGGGTGGAGACCGCCGGCGAAGCCAGCGTGGCGATGGGCTACGGCAACGGCGTGGGCTGATCGCCGCCCCCCGAAGCGCTCTCGAGGGAGGGCGCTTCGGCGCCACGGAAGGCCTGCATCCAGCGCTGCAGGTGGCGCAGCAGCAGCACGCTGGCCTTGGGCTGCTGGCGCCCAATGCGGGTGACCATGTGCGCTTGGGAACGCAGGAACAGGGGGTCGTCGACCGGACGCGCCACCAGCGTTCCCGCTTCGAGATCGCGGGCCACGGCAAAGGCCGGCAGCAGGGTGATGCCCATGCCGCTGCGCACGTACTGCGCCAACACCGCCATGGAGTTGGTATTCATGCTCATGCGCGGACGCAGCCGCGCCTGGTGAAAGGCCTGGTCGACCATCTGCCGCACCTGGTGGCTGGGATCCCACATCGCCATCGGCTCCTCGCTCAGTTGAGCCAGGGTCAGGGGCTCCGTCTCTTCGGCCAGCGGATGCTCGGGCGGCAGGATGGCCATCAGCGGCTGCGGGCTCGAGACCCAGAAGCGCAGCTGGTGGTGGGTACGTTCATGAAACATCAGGCCGATATGGGCCTGTTCATCGATGATCGCCTCGATGATGCCGGAGGTGCCGGCCAGGTGAATGTCGAGCTGGATACCGGTATAGCGTTCGGTGAACTCGCGCAGCGGCTTGGCGATCAGGTCGCCGACGAAACCTTCGCCCACCACCAGTGACACGGTGCCGGTCTCCAGCCGCTGGTAGGCCTCCAGCGAGGCGATGAAGCTCTCGTCGAGGGCGCCGCGCCGCTCGCAGTATTCCAGCAGCATCTCGCCCACCGGGGTAGGACGGATGCCGCTGCGCTTGCGCTCCAGCAGGGTAGCCCCCAGCGCCTCTTCGAGCAGGTTGAGTTGCCGGCTCACCGCCGAGGGGGCGATGTCGAGCCGCGCGGCAGCCTGGCGTACCGAGCCGGACTCGAGGGTGACACGAAAATAGACCAGCCGCTGGTGGGGAATGTCCACGTCACGTCACGCCGTGAAAGTCTGTCGGGAGGCGGTCAAAGCTGCTTGAGCAGCTTCTGCAATTTCTTCAGATCGGCCGAGTCGCCCACCAGGCGTACCTGACCTGCCATCATGCCGTCGAGAAAGGCCTGCTGGGTCGGCTTGCGCAGCACGCGAATGGCGCTGGCGGAATCGGCGAAGCGCAGCTCGAGGTCGAGATCCACCGGCAGTCCCGCCCCGGTCTGGATCGCCTGTGGCGACATGCGGTAGTGCCGCGCGATGGAGAGATCTTCGGTGGCGATCCCCCAGTCGAGCCGCCGCGCGTCGGTGAGGGCCTGGCGGAAACCCGGCTTGCGACGCAGGGCTCGCTTGAGCATCACCCCCAACAGCCACAGCATCAGTCGCAGCTTCATGTCGAATCCGATTCGAGCGAGGGAATGAGGTATCGCGGCCTGACGGGACAGGCCGCGCCACGAGAGGAACCGCTGACAGGATCAGCGCTTGCCGACGGCGTCCTTGAGCCCCTTGCCCGGCTTGAAGGCAACGGTCTTGCTGGCCGGAATGGCCAGCGGCTGGCCGGTCTGCGGGTTCTTGCCGGTACGTGCGGCACGCTCGCGCACGGTGAAGGTACCAAACCCGATCAGTGAAACGTCTTGCCCCTGGGCCACGCTGCCGGTGATCTCGTCGAGGATGACGTTGAGCACCTGGCTGGCCTTGTCTTTCGAAAGTTCTGCGCGTTCGGCAATTGCCGCAGCAAGTTCTGGCTTACGCATAAAGCCCTCCTGGTATTGGCTATGTCCCGGCACCGATGCCGGTGAGTTGTTATTCATCGATGGTCACGCTCGTGCCGCCTGTCACTTCCCCGGGAGAGCCCCGTTCCCTTTGTTTGGGTTCTTCTGTTTTGGGTCTTCCCTTGCTCTTGAAGCGTCAAGCGAGCTGACATTCGTTTGGCACGGCAAAAAAACCGGCCGAAACGTTGACGTCACTAGCCTAGCAACGGCGGCGCCGCTCGCGCCAGCTCAACTTTCCGCTTCACGCACGCTCCTGTCAACGCAAAACCGAGCAAACGTTCGTCTACGTCCTCGGCGAGAGCAGCCAGATCACCTCCTTCACCCTCGATCCGCCAGCGAGCCGGCGTCTGCAGCGGTGGCAGGGCCACCACCGGCAGCAGAGGGGTTTTCACCAGTACCGGCCAGGCGCCATAGCTCACTTGGGTAGGACTGCCGGCAAGCGTGCGCGCCAATGCCTTGGCGCTGGCCTGCAGCGGCTGGACATACATGGCGTTGACCCCAGCCACGCAGGCCACATCGCCCAACGCATGGATGCCAGGTGCCGAGGTTCGTAGGTAGCGGTCGACCTGGATCCCCGTTGGCCCTGCGGCCAGTCCGGCGGCCTGCGCCAGCTCGATGCGGGGACGCAGCCCCGTCGCTACCAGCATCAGGTCGGCCTCGAGCCGGCTGCCGTCGTCGAGTGCCACGCCGACATCGCTACCGACCCGTTCCAATCGCTCCACACCACGCCCCAGGTGCAGGCTGATACCGGCCGCGGCAAAGGCTTCACCCAGCGCCCGCCCCAACGGCTCCGGCAGCAAACGCGGCAGTGGCGCCTGCTCCGGCGCCACCAGGCTAACCCGGTGGCCACCCGCCGCCAGGTCGTTGGCGAACTCGCTGCCCACCAGGCCGGCGCCGATGATGGCCACCCGGGCTCGCTGGCCGAACGCCTCGAGCGCGGCATGGAAGTTACGATAGTCGTCCAGGTCGTTGATGCTGAAAACGCGGTCGGCAAGCGCCTCGGGGATGGCAAATGGCACGCTCGGGGCGGCACCGGTAGCCAGCACCAGTTCACCGTAGGCCAGGCGCTCTTCACCGATGTGCAGGCAACGCTCCTGCGCGTCGATGGCGTCGACCCGGGTATGGGTACGTACCACCGCGCCCAGCTGAGCGGCTACCTCCAGCGCCGAGCGTGCCGCCAGCTTCTCGGGGGCCAGGCGCTTGGCGAAACCGGTGGAGAGCAGCGGCTTGGAATAGTCGTCGCCGCTATCGGCCGTAATCAGCGTCACGGGGCAGTCGGCATCCAGCATGCGCAACTGCTTGAGCAGGCCGATGCCCGCCATCCCGGAACCGATGATAGTGAGAGGTGCGCTCATGGGCCTCCTTGGAAAACGCTGTCCATACCACGGGCGAAACGCTGCATGGCGCGCGCAAGTGCGTCAGGACCGCATGTTACACTATGCGCCCCATATTCGACCCGGAGGTGCCGGTGACCCGGAACGACACGGAGCGCCACGCCAAGCCCCCTCGCGCTCCCATCTGGCGCCCCTTGGCCGCAAGCCAACCCGCGATGAGTCCGGCCTGGTGGGCCTGGGTGGCCACGCGGGATTCGCTCACCGCCCGGCTGATCGACGCCGGGGCGGGGCGTTCCTTCCGCGTACGCCTGCTCGCCCAGCGCCTGGGCAAGCCAAGCCTCGACGAAGCCCAAGCCCTGGGCCAGCCCCATGGCCGCCTTGCCTGGCTGCGGGAAGTGGCACTATGTCTCGACGAACGCCCCTGGGTGGTGGCGCGCTCGGTGGCGCCGCTGGCACAGCTGCGCGGCCAACGCCTCGAGCGGCTGGGCGAGCGTTCGCTGGGCAGCTGGCTGTTTCGTCAACCCGACCTGGAGCGTAGCCCCATCGAGGTCACCGCCGCTCCGGCCCCCTTCCATCCGCTGGACGGCCCCTGGGGGCGTCGTTCGGTGTTTCGTCACGGCCGTTTCGCGGTACTGGTGCAGGAGTTCTTCCTCGACCAGATGGCGGATGATCTGGCGCTGCCATCGCGTTAGGATGAGCGCGATCGTTTGAGGAGAACACGATGGATCGCTCCCTGATGCGCCCCAAGGGGCTTGCCCGCCTGCCGGACTTCCTGCACCTGATGCGGCTGGATCGCCCCATCGGCACCTGGCTGCTGATGTGGCCCACGCTGTGGGCCCTGTGGGTGGCCGCCGCCGGGGTTCCCGAGCGCCACCTGCTGCTAATCTTCGTCGCCGGGGTCTACCTGATGCGCGCCGCCGGCTGCGTGATCAACGACTACGCCGACCGCCACTTCGACGGCCACGTCAAGCGCACCCGAAACCGGCCTCTGGCGACCGGGCGTATCAGCGAGCGAGAGGCCAAGGCCCTGTTCGCCACCCTGGTCGCCTCGGCCTTCGTGCTGGTGCTGTTCACCAACCTGTTCACCATCCTGCTCTCGCTGGTGGGAGTGGCGCTGGCCTTCGTCTACCCGTTCATGAAGCGCTATACCCACCTGCCGCAGCTGTTCCTCGGCGCCGCCTTCTCCTGGGCGATCCCGATGGCTTTCGGTGCGGTGCTGGGGGACGTGCCCCTCGAGGCGTGGCTGCTGTTCGCCGCCAACGTGGCCTGGACGGTGGCCTACGACACCGAGTACGCCATGGTCGACCGCGACGACGACCTCAAGATCGGTATCAAGTCCACCGCCGTGCTGTTGGGCCGTGCCGACAAGGCGGCCATCGGAGTGCTGCAGCTGGTCACCCTGGGCCTGCTGGGCTGGGTCGGGCTGCGCCTCGAGCTGGGCGTGTTCTTCTGGCTGGGACTGGCGGGCATGGCCGCGACCTTCCTCTATCAGCAGTTCCTGATCCGCCATCGTGAGCGCGATCGCTGTTTCCAGGCCTTCCTCAACAATCACTGGGCGGGGCTGCTGGTATTCGCTGGCATCTGCCTGAGCCTGTGGCCCCCGGTCGGGATCTAGCCCGGCTATGGCGGCATTGTCATCCAAGTGTCATGATGACGTGGTGAGATCGTCACCGACCCGTCACTGACCGCGAGGCTTCGGGATGACCGCCAAGACCGTTCTGATCGTCGATGACGAAGCGCCGATCCGCGAGATGATCGCGGTGGCGCTGGAGATGGCCGACTATCGGGTGCTGGAGGCTGCCAACGCGCAGAGCGCCCACAGCATGATCGTCGACAACCAGCCCGACCTGCTGTTGCTCGACTGGATGATGCCCGGCACCAGCGGCATCGAGCTGGCACGCCGGCTCAAGCGCGAGGAAGCCACCCGCGAACTGCCGATCATCATGCTCACCGCCAAGAGTGAAGAGGACAACAAGATCCAGGGCCTCGAGGCTGGCGCCGACGACTACATCACCAAACCCTTCTCACCGCGTGAACTGGTGGCCCGGCTCAAGGCTGTACTGCGGCGCACCACGCCCAAGGGAGTCGAGGAGCCGGTAGAGGTGGACGGCCTGGTACTCGACCCGGTCAGCCATCGCGTCAGTGCCGATGGCAAGGCGCTGGAGATGGGCCCCACCGAGTACCGTCTGCTGCAGTTCTTCATGACGCACCAGGAGCGTGCCTATACCCGCAGCCAGTTGCTCGACCAGGTATGGGGCGGCAACGTCTATGTCGAGGAGCGTACCGTGGACGTGCATATCCGCCGCCTGCGCAAGGCCCTGGGCGATGCCCACCAGCATCTGGTCCAGACCGTTCGCGGCACCGGCTATCGATTCTCCAACAAGGTCTGACGTTGCGCCCCTGGAGCCATGAACTCTGGCGCCTTGGCCTGCTCGCCGCCGCCGGCGCCCTGTTCGGCTGGCTGCTGGGCGCTCCCGGGCTCGGGCTCGCCGCCGGCCTCGCCTTGCGCCTGGCCTATCACCTGCAGCAGCTCCACGCCCTGCGCCGCTGGCTCGCGCGCAACCCCCACAGCGAACCGCCCGCGGCCACCGGACTGTGGGGCGAGCTGTTCGACCGTCTTTACCGCTACCAGAAGGGCCAGCGGCATACCCAGCATCGCCTGCAGGCAACCCTGAAGCGCATCCAGGAATCCTCCGAAGCGATGCGCGACAGCGTGGTAATGCTCGACCAGCATGGCGACCTCGAGTGGTGGAACAGCGCCGCCGAGCGCATGCTGGGCCTCAAGGCCGCCCATGACCGCGGCCAGCACATCACCAACCTGGTGCGCGACCCGCGCTTCGTCGCTTACTTCAACGCCCGCGATTATCGCGAGCCGTTGACGCTCCCCTCGCCGGTGGACGAACGCATGGTGCTGCAGTTCCAGATCACGCTCTACGGCGACGACGAGCGCCTGGTGATGGCACGCGACATCACCCGACTGCATCGCCTGGAGGAGATGCGCCGCGATTTCGTCGCTAACGTCTCCCATGAGCTGCGCACGCCATTGACGGTATTGGCCGGCTACCTCGAGACCTACGTCACCTATGCCGAGCAGCTGCCGCCACGGCTCGCTCAGGGGCTTTCTCGCATGCAGGAGCAGACGACCCGCATGCAAAACCTGGTCAACGACCTGCTGCTGCTGTCACGCCTGGAGATCGACCGCGGCGGCGAGGACCATTTGCCGCTGGCCATGGCCACGCTGCTGGAAGAAGTACGCCGCGACGCCGAGGCGCTGGCGGCCGGCCGCCAGCAGATCCGCGTGGAGCTCGAGGAGAAGCGCCGCCTGCTCGGCAGCGACAGCGAGATCCACAGCGCGCTGTCCAACCTGGCCTCCAACGCGGTGCGCTACACCCCCGAAGGCAGCCACATCGTGCTGCGCTGGAAACCGCACCCCAAGGGCGCCTGCCTGGAAGTGGAGGATGACGGCGAGGGCATCGATCCGGTCCACATTCCGCGTCTCACCGAGCGCTTCTACCGGGTCGACAAGGGACGCAGCAGCGAAAGCGGGGGCACCGGGCTGGGGCTCGCCATCGTCAAGCACGTGCTGCTGCGCCACGACGCCTACCTGGAAATCGAATCCCACCCCGGCCAGGGCGCCCTGTTCCGCTGCGTGTTCCCCGCCTCCCGCCTGATGGCGACCGAGCTGGCCACCGGCTGACGACTGTCGCTGTGCCCCATTCTTGTGTATGCTCTGTATTAGCAGGTTGTTTTTAAACCATTTTTCTCGTGTCCCGCCTGGCCGTACAGGCTGCGTCAACGACACGGCACGGGCACTGCAAGGGACTCCTGAATGGCAAGGAAACAGGACGAGATCAGGCGTCAGAACAGGGAAAGAATCTTGCTTGCCGCCGAGTGCGTCTTCGCGGAAAAAGGCTATGCCGGGGCATCGATGGGCGACATCGCCAAGCTCGCCGAACTGCCCAAGTCCAACGTGCATTACTACTTCTCCACCAAGGAGGAGCTCTATCGCGAAGTGCTCCTGGAGCTCCTCGAGGTGTGGAAACAGGATGCCCTGTGCTTCGAACTCTACGACGACCCGCGCATCGTACTTGCCACTTATATTCGCGCAAAGATGCAGCACTCCCGCAGCCGTGCCCACGGCTCCAAGGTCTGGGCAGCCGAGGTGATGCAGGGCGCTCCCATTCTCAAGGAAGAGCTGCGCGAGAATCTCTACGAGTGGGCCAAGCTCAAGGAAGCCAAGATTCGTGAGTGGATCGAGAACGAGCGCATCCTGCCGGTGGAGCCCTCCTATCTGCTTTACATGATCTGGGCCTCGACCCAGCACTACGCCGATTTTAACTACCAGATTGCCCTGCTCAACGACGACCACCCCTCGACGACCTGCAGTTCGAGAAGGCGGTACAGACGGTTACCGCCGTGATCCTGCGTGGGATCGGCCTCTCCCCCTGAGGGTCGAGGGAACGGCGACACCTCCCGAAGGTGTCGCCGACGATGCTACAGGGCACTGGCGGCGCTCTTGCGGAACGGGTTGCGCGGGTCCTCCTCCCAGCTCATGTAGGGCTTGCCCGTTTGTTGCGGCAGCATGCTGATGCAGTCCTGCACTGGGCAGGTGATCTGGCACAGGTTGCAGCCCACGCACTCCTCCTCGATCACTTCGTAGCGCCGCGCACCGCCGGCATCGACCAGCTTGGCGATGGACTGGTGCGAGGTGTCCTCGCAGGCGATGTAGCAGCGCCCGCACTGGATGCACTTGTCCTGGTCGATATGGGCGATGGTCTTGAAGTTCATGTCGAGGTGCTTCCAGTCGGTGGTGTTGGCCACTGCCTGGCCGGAAAAAGCCTCGATCGAGCCGTAGCCCTTCTCCGCCATCCAGCGCGACAGGCCGTCCTTCATTTCATCGACGATACGAAAGCCATGCAGCATGGCAGCGGTGCACACCTGCACGCTGCCGGCACCCAGCGCCAGGAACTCCGCCGCGTCGCGCCAGTTGGACACCCCCCGATACCGGAAATCGGCAGGCTGCGAGTGGGCGCGTCGCGGGCAATTTCCGCCACCATGTTGAGCGCAATGGGTTTGACCGCGCTGCCGCAGTAGCCGCCGTGGGTGCTCTGGCTGCCGACGGTGGGGCGGGCCACCATGGCGTCCAGGTCGAGGCTGGTGATGGAGTTGATGGTGTTGATCAGCGATACCGCATCGGCGCCACCGCGCAGGGCGGCCTGGGCCGGGGCGCGGATGTCGGTGATGTTGGGAGTCAACTTCACGATCACCGGCCTGGAGTAGTACTGCTTGCACCAGCGGGTGACCCGTTCGATCAGGTCCGGGTTCTGCCCGACGGCGGCGCCCATACCGCGCTCCGGCATGCCGTGGGGGCAGCCTAGGTTGAGCTCGATGCCGTCGGCCCCGGTGGCCTCGACCAAGGGCAGGATGTGACGCCACGCGGCCTCCTCGCAGGGCACCATGAGCGACACGATCAGCGCGCGGTCGGGCCACGCCTTCTTGACCTCGGTGATCTCACGCAAATTGATGGCCAGCGAGCGGTCGGTGATCAGCTCGATGTTATTGAAGCCGAGCACTTCGCGGTTCTTGCCGAAATGGGCCGAGTAGCGTGACGAGACGTTGACCGCGGGCGGATCCTCGCCGAGGGTCTTCCACACCACGCCGCCCCAGCCCGCCTCATAGGCCCGCACGACGTTGTAGGCCTTGTCGGTGGGCGGGGCAGACGCCAGCCAGAAGGGGTTCGGTGCCTTGATGCCGGCGAAGTCGACGGAGAGGTCGACGCCATTGACGAGTTCGCGGCTCGATTCATTGGTGAATGCGCTCATGCAGCCTCCTGCTGGATCATCAGGGCCTGGTGGATGGCGCGTGCGGCAAGCTTGCCGTGCTGCACCGCCTGTACGGTGAGATCCTGCCCCGGTGCGATGCAGTCGCCACCGGCATAGACGCCGGGGAGCGAGGTCTGGAAGTCGTCGTCAACTTGGATTCGCTCGCCGTCGCGCACCAGGCTTGCCGCCAGCGGGTCGCTGAGGCTGGCGCCATCGAAGCCCTGGCCGATGGCCTTGAAGATGGCATCGGCAGCAAGGTCGAAGGTTTCGCCGGTACCTGTCAGGCGGCCGGCCTCGTCGCGCGTCTTCTCGAAGCGCATGCCGGCCACCCGTCCCTCGCCATCGAGTAGCACCTTCGCGGGCCTGGCCCAGGTCAGCATGCGAACGCCGTTGGCCTTGGCGATCTCCTGCTCGTGGCCGGTGGCCGACATCGCCTCGAGGCCACGCCGATAGACCAGCGTGACCTCCTCGGCACCCAGCCGAGACATCTGCGTCGCCATGTCGATGGCGGTATTGCCGGCGCCGATCACGACGCAACGGCGGGCCAGTGGCAGCCCGGCAAGGTCGTCGGCCTGACGCAGCTCGCGGATGTAGTCGACGGCGGGCATCATCCCCGGGGCCGCTTCACCGGCCAGGCCCAGCTCGCGGCTGGCACCGAGCCCCAGGCCAAGGAACACCGCATCGAAGTCGTCACGCAGCTGCGCAAGATCCAACTCGCGCCCCAGCCGCTGGCCGTAGCGAATCTCGATGCCGCCGATGCCGAGCAGGAACTCGACCTCGCGGCGGGCGAAATCGTCGGTCATCTTGTAGCGGGCGATGCCGTATTCATTGAGCCCGCCGGGCTTCGCCTCGGCTTCGAAGATCGTCACCCGGTGCCCGAGCATCGCCAGGCGATGGGCGCAGGAGAGCCCCGCCGGGCCGGCTCCGACCACTGCCACGTGACGACCGCTGTCGGCGGCACGCCGGAACGGGTGCCCGTCGAAACGCATGTGATCGGTGGCGTAGCGCTGCAATAGCCCGATCAGCACCGGCTGGCACTCTTCGTGGTGATTGCGCACGCAGCTCTGCTCGCAGAGGATCTCGGTGGGGCAGACCCGCGCACAGCTGCCGCCCAGGATGTTCTGCTCGAGAATGGTGTGTGCGGCACCGTTGATGTTGCCCTCGCCGATCTGGCGAATGAAGCGCGGAATGTCGATGTCCGACGGGCAGGCCTCGATGCAGGGAGCATCGAAGCAGTACAGGCAGCGCTGGCTCTCGATCTGCGCCTGGCGTTCGCTGAGCGGCGGATGCAGGTCACTGAAACCCTCGGCAAGCCGGGTCGCGTCATAGGCCGGGGCTTCACCGACCCGGGGCAGGTGGTTCAAAGAGTGGGTCACGGTCGTTACCTCGTTGTTCTTGGCTGTATGTCGCCGGGCTGGACGCCGCCGGTTATGGCGTCCTTAATCGCGCTTTACCGCCTGCGGTGCGTGGAGTTCGGCGCGACGCTTGAGCAGGTCGAAGACGCCAGGGTAGGCCGGGCGCTCCAGGTAACGGCCGGCACCGCGTTCGGCGCGCAGCTCCCCATCGCGCCATACCCACTTGCCCTGGCTCACGGTATGACGGGGAATGCCGCGCACCGTCCTGCCTTCGAAGATGTTGAAGTCGACGTTCTGGTGATGGGTTTCGGCCGAGATGGTGCGGGTGCCGCTGGGATCCCACACCACCAGGTCGGCATCGGCACCGACTTGTATCGAGCCCTTGCGCGGGTAGAGGTTGAAGATGCGGGCGGTATTGGTGGAGGTCAGCGCCACAAAGTCGTGGATCGACAGCTTGCCGCTGTTGACACCTTCATCCCACAGCACTGCCATGCGGTCTTCGACGCCGGCGGTACCGTTGGGAATCTTGGTGAAGTCGTCCTTCCCGGCGGCCTTCTGATCGGCGCAGAAGCAGCAGTGATCGGTCGCGGTGGTCTGTAGATTGCCCGACTGCAGGCCATGCCACAGCGCCTCCTGATGCCCCTTGGGACGGAACGGTGGGCTCATCACGTGGGCCGCGGCACGTCCCCAGTCGGTATCCTGATAGACGCTGTCGTCGAGCACCAGGTGGCCGGTCAGGCATTCGCCGTAGACCGGATGGCCCTGCTGTCGGGCGTAGGCGATCTCGTCGACGGCATCGCGGGTCGAGACGTGGACCAGGTAGATGGGGGCCCCAAGGGTACTGGCGATGCGAATGGCGCGGCTCGCCGCCTCGCCCTCGACCTGTGGCGGCCGCGACAGCGGGTGCGCCTCGGGCCCGGTCATGCCCTCGGCCAACAGCTTCTGCTGCATGTGGTAGACCAGTTCGCCGTTCTCGGCGTGCACCGTGGGTATCGCGCCAAGCTCCAGGCAGCGCGAAAAGCTCTGCACCAGGATATCGTCGGTGGCCATGATGGCGCCCTTGTAGGCCATGAAGTGCTTGAAGCTGTTGACGCCGTGCTCGCGCACCAGGGTGCCCATCTCCTCGCTCACGCTGTCGTCCCACCAGGTGATGGCGACGTGAAAGGCGTAGTCGGCGGCGGCTTTCTCGGCCCAGCCGCGCCAGGTGCCGAACGCCTCCATCAGCGACTGGCCGGGGTTGGGGATCACGAAGTCGATGATCGAGGTGGTACCGCCAGCGAGCGCCGCGGCAGTGCCGGTGTAGAAGTCCTCGCTGGCCACGGTGCCCATGAAGGGCAACTGCATGTGCGTGTGCGGGTCGATGCCGCCCGGCATGACGTACAGGCCGTCAGCATCGATCACCTCGCCGCCGGCGGGAGCGTCGAGGCCAAGGCCGATGGCCTGGATCTTGCCGTCGGCGCACAGGATATCGGCCCGGTAGCTATCGCTATGGGTCACCACGGTGCCGCCACGAATCAAGAGGCTCATGTCGCGTTTCTCCCTTTCGTTGTTGTCTTCATTCGCCGTCGGTGAGACGCCCGTAGGCTTCCGGGCGACGGTCGCGGAAAAACTGCCAGTTGTTGCGTATCTCACGCACCATCGCGAGGTCGATCTCATGAACCAGCAGTTCGTCCGCCTTGTCGCTGGCCTGGGCCTCGATCTGCCCGCGCGGATTGACGATGTAGGAACTGCCGTAGAATTCGCCGATGTTCCACGGCGCCTCGGTGCCGACACGGTTGATGGCGGCAATGAAGCAGCCGTTGGCGGCGGCGGACGCGGGCTGCTCGAGTTCCCACAGGTACTGGGATAATCCGGCCACGGTCGCCGACGGATTGAAGATCACCTCGGCACCGTTGAGTGCCAGCGCCCGCCAGCCCTCGGGGAAGTGGCGGTCGTAGCAGATGTAGACGCCGATCTTGCCGTAGGCGGTATCGAAGACCGGCCAGTCCGACTTGCCCGGCTTGAAGAAGAATTTCTCCCAGAAGCCGGCGACCTGGGGGATGTGGGTCTTGTGGTACTTGCCCAGGTAGCTGCCGTCGGCATCGAACACGGCAGCGGTGTTGTAATAGACGCCGGTCACGGTCTCCTCATAGATCGGTACGACCATCACCATGCGATGCTCGGCGGCAAGCTTTTGCATCATTCGGCAAGTGGGGCCATCCGGTACCCGTTCGGCGGCCGCATACCACTTCGCATCCTGGCTGGGACAGAAATAGGGCTGGTTAAACACTTCCTGAAAGCAGAGCACCTGCACGCCGGCCTGGGCAGCCTGCTCGATCAGCGGCAGGTGTGCCTCGTTCATGGCATCGCGAATCGCCGCGGGCTCCAGGTCGGTACTGGTCTTGAGGCCCATCTGAATCAGGCCAATCGTCATCTTCTGCATCTCTTCGATCCTGTTGTGATTGTTGTCAGCCTGCGCTTTCCGCATCGGCACGGGCAATTTCAAAAAGCTGACTCAACAGACAGCTTTTTGAAATTAGTTGCTCTCCCACGGGATAGCAAGACTCAAACGTTGAATTCGCCATGGCCTGACTCAAGCTCTTGTCGAGCAAGGAAAAATCATCGCCTCATCAGGCGTTTGCACCAGAGCGAAGGAGGAATGCCCCAACTATGAACTTATGCTGTATTTTTATTTTGCTTTTTAAATCAAAAGTTTATGTTTTAATTTTGGTAATTAAAATTAGCCTGTTAAGGAATCTTGAACCAAATTGGAAAGTGACTAGTCTGTCATGAGGCGCTTTTCCGTGGGGAGCGGAAACCTCCTCAGTAGTCTTTGCCCAGCTCACCCTTAACATTGCTGTCTTTATAGTCAGCTTTTAAAACATAAACTTAGCATTCGGAAAGTGTATCGAGCTGGACGATTCGGCGCGGGAGTCAGCCAATCGAATGGCAATGGGCATACATATTGCTTCTTGCCGGCAAGACCAAGACCAACACAACAATGAGCTCATGCACCGAGTGACGGAGAACAACAATGACCCAGTCATCGAGGATGTTGGACAGGAAGGGCCTGATCGAACTCGAGGTAGGCGACGACTTACGCAATAGTCCACGGTTCAACGACGACATCGCACCCACCAAGGCAAGTGAAAGGACCTGGTCGAGATGGAACATCGCCGCGCTCTGGGTCGGGATGTCGATCTGTGTGCCCACCTATACCCTAGGCGGCGTTCTGACCGCCTATTTCGGGCTCAGCGTGGGCGAGGCCCTGTTGGCGATACTGCTGGCCAACGTGATCGTACTGATTCCGCTGACGCTGAACGCCTTTCCCGGAACCAAGTTCGGCATTCCCTTCCCGGTGGTGCTGCGCTCTTCGTTCGGCATCCTCGGCTCCAACGTGCCCTGCCTGATTCGCGCCCTGGTCGGCTGCGGCTGGTTTGGCATCCAGACGATGTTCGGCGGCCTAGCCATTCACCTGCTGCTCGCTGCGCTCTTCCCGCCCTGGCAGGCATTGGGGGGCATCGGCGAGGTCATCGGCTTCTTCGTTTTCGGGGCGATGAATCTCTACGTGGTGATCCGCGGGGCGGAATCGATCAAGTGGCTGGAGACGCTGGCCGCCCCCCTGCTGCTGGCAGTTGGCATCGGGCTGATGTTCTGGGCCTGGCCGCACATGTCGATGACCGAACTGCTGGCACAGCCTCCCTCGCGTCCGGAAGGCGCTTCGGTCGTTGGCTACTTCCTCGCCGGCCTGACGGCCATGGTGGGCTTCTGGGCCACGCTATCGCTCAACATCCCAGATTTCAGTCGCTTTGCCAAAAGCCAGAAGGATCAGATCGTCGGCCAGGTGCTGGGCCTGCCCCTGACCATGTTCTTCTTCGCCGCCCTCGGCGTGGTGATGACGGCCGCCTCGGAGTCCCTGGTCGGTCGAACCATCGCTGACCCGGTCAACCTCATCGGCATGATCGATAATCCGTTCTGGGTCGGCATTGCGATGGTGCTGATCATCGTGGCCACGATCTCGACCAACACGGCAGCCAACATCGTCTCGCCCACCAACGATTTCCAGAACGTGGCGCCCAAACTGGTCGACCATACGCGTGGCGTGCTGCTGACCGGCCTCGTGGGCGTGCTGCTGATGGGCTACGACCTGCTGCAAAAGGCGGGAGTGATCGGTGCCGGCGTCTCGCTGGAGCAGATGTACTCGAACTGGCTGCTGGGCTATTCCAGTCTGTTGGGGCCCATTGCGGGCGTCATGGCGGTGGATTATTTCCTGATCAAGCGCCAGCGGCTCGACGTACCGAGCCTCTACCAGGACGGCCGGGTCTACCCCGCCTTCAACCTGGCCGGCTTCATCGCCTTCGGCGTTCCCGTCTCGCTGACCCTGCTGTCGCTGGCCACCGGGACCATGTACTGGTTCTATGACTATGGCTGGTTCACCGGCTCGCTGTTGGGTGCCGTACTCTACTATGTCATGAGCCTGATGCTGACTCCGGCCGGTCAGGCCGTGCAGGCAACCGCCATGGATATGGAGCGCCACCTGTGAGTCGACCCGCATGAGAACGCTCGGCTAGCGGCCCCTCAAGTCGCGGCGATATCACGCTCGCCGCGATAGTGGCGATCCCACATCAGCACGGCGCCGGCGACGGCGCCGGGCAGCAGGAACAGGTTGGCCAGCGGGATCCAGGTGATCAGCGTCACCCAGCCGCCGAAGGTGAGGGTCTGCCAGGAACGCGAGGCGAGCCGACGACGCATGTCGGCGAAGCTCACCTTGTTGTTGTCCATGGGGTAGTCGAGGTAGGTGATGGCCATCATCCAGGCCGAGAACAGCGCCCACAGGAAGGGCGCGGCGACGTTGAGCGCCGGCACCCAGCTGAGGATGAACAACGCCAGGGCCCGCGGCAGGATGTAGCCGAGCTTGACCAGCTCACGCCCCAGGGCGTCCACCGCGGTACGCGCCAGGCCGCGATCGTCGAGCGGCGGCCGGCCGGTGGCCTGCACTTCCACCTTGGCCGCCAGGAAGCCGTAGAAGGGCGCGGCGATCAGATGGGTCACCAGGGTGAAGGTGAAGAACACGATCAACACCAGGCTGACCACGAACAGCGGCCAGATCAGCCATTCCAGCCAGCCGAGCCAGGCCGGCACCAGGGCCATCCAACTTTCCAGCCAGCCGCCGAAGTGGCTTACCACGTAGTAGAGCATGGCCGAGTAGACCGTCAGGTTGACGGCGATCGGGGCGTAGACGTAGCGACGCAGGCCGCGGCCGTAGACCAGCCGCGTCCCGCGAGACAGCGCCGTGAAGGCATCCAGCATCGGAATCCTCTTCCCATCACTCCTTGCGCGTCAGCGCATCTTCATCGATCTGGTCGGGGTCCATGTGGCGGATATCGAGCCCCTTGACCAGGTAGATGACGTACTCGGCGAGATTGTCGGCATGATCGCCGACCCGCTCCAGCGCGCGCAAGATCCACATCACGTTGAGTACCGGGCCGATGGCGCGGCTGTCCTCCATCATGAAGGTCATCAGCGAGCGCATGGCGCTGCCGTACTCGTCGTCCACCGAGTCGTCCTCGTGCACTACCTGCAGCGCCAGCTCGGTATCAAAGCGTGCGAAGGCGGTCAGCGCATCGCGCAGCATGCGCCGCACGTGCTCGCTGATGTGACGCACCTCGACCAGACCGCGCACGTTGTTGCCGCTGTCGATCAGCGTCAGGGCGTTGCGTGCGATCTTGCTCGCTTCGTCGCCGATCCGCTCCAGGTCGGCGGTGGCACGGATCACCGCCAGCACCAGGCGCAGGTCGGAGGCGGCCGGCTGGCGCCGGGCCAGGACCCGCGTGCACTCATCGTCGATCTTGAGCTGCATGGCGTTGACGTCTCGGTCTCGGTCGCGCACCTTCTCGGCCAGGCGGCTGTCGCTGTCGAGCAGCGCCTGGATCGCCTCCTGGACCTGCTGCTCGACCAGCCCGCCCATGGTCATCAGTTGGGTCTTGAGCGCCTCCAGCTCCTGGTTGAACTGGCGGGAAATGTGTTGGCTATGAGTTTCGCTGGTGATGTCCATCGTGCTCTCCTCGGGTCGCGGTAGACGTTCCCGTTCAGGCCATGCGACCGGTGATGTAGTTCTCGGTGCGGCGCAGGCTGGGGTTGGTGAACAGGGTGTCGGTGGGGGCGTACTCCACCAGTTCGCCATCCTGCAGGAAGGCGGTGTAGTCGGAGACCCGCGCCGCCTGCTGCATGTTGTGGGTGACCAGGATCAAGGTCAGCTGCGACTTCAATCCGCGAATCAGCTCCTCGATCTTGAGCGTCGAGATCGGGTCCAGCGCCGAGGCCGGCTCATCGAGCAGCAGCACCTCGGGGCGTACCGCCAGCGAGCGGGCGATCACCAGGCGCTGCTGCTGGCCGCCGGAAAGCGACCAGGCCGAGGCGCGCAGGCGATCCTTCACTTCCCCCCACAGCGCTGCGGCATCCAGCGCCCACTCGACGATGTCGTCCATGCGCCGGCGCGTCAGTCCTCCCTGCAGACGCAGGCCGAAGGCCACGTTGTCGTAGATCGACATGGGGAAGGGGTTGGGTACCTGGAACACCATGCCGACGCGTCGGCGCAATTCGTCCACGGCCACTTGCGGTGCGTGGATGTCCTCTCCTTCGAGCAGGATCCTGCCCTCGTGACTCACCTCCTCGTTGAGGTCGTGCAGGCGGTTGAGTGCACGCAGGAGGGTCGACTTGCCGCAACCCGACGGGCCGATGAACGCCGTGACACGATGCCGGGGGACGCGCAGAGAAATATCGCGCAGCGCCCGCTTGTCGCCATAAGCCAGGCTCAGCCCCTCGATCTGGAAGCAGCTGGCCTCGGGGGCGAAGTCGATGATCGAACCCGTGGCGGACGGCTGAAAGCGCGGCGGCATGGTCATCGGTGGGCGTTTCCTCAACATGGGCGCGGCTGCACGCCGTGACGCGCGCGGAAATAATGGCGCAGGAATATGGCAGTCAGGTTAAGCACCAGGATCACCAGTACCAGCAATAGCGCAGTGGCGTAGACCAGCGGCATGGCCGCCTGCACATCGTTGCCGTGAAAGGCGGTATCGTAGATGTGGTAGCCTAGGTGCATGAACTTGCGCTCAAGATGGAGGAACGGGAACTCGCCGTCCACCGGCACCTGGGGCGCCAGCTTGGCCACCCCAACCAGCAACAGCGGCGCCACCTCCCCGGCAGCGCGAGCGATTGCCAGAATCACCCCGGTAAGCATGGCCGGCACCGCCATCGGCAGTACCACCCGGGTCAGGGTCTCCAGCCGCGTGGCACCCAACGCCAGGGCGCCTTCACGCTGTTGCACGGGGATCCGCGCCAGCCCCTCCTCGGTGGCCACGATCACCACCGGCAGCGTCAACAGTGCCAGAGTCAGCGAGGCCCATAGCAACCCTCCGGTACCGAAGGTGGGCGAAGGCAGGGCATCGTTGAAAAACCACTCGTCCAGCGAGCCGCCAATACCGTAGACGAACACACCAAGGCCGAACACGCCATAGACGATCGACGGCACCCCCGCCAGGTTACGCACGGCAATGCGTACCAGATGCGTCAAGCGGCCCTGATGTGCCACCTCGTTGAGGTAGACCGCCGCCAGCACGCCGAAGGGGGTCACCAGCAACGACATCAGCAGCACCATCAGCACGGTGCCGAAGATAGCCGGCCATACGCCACCGGCCGCGTTGCCATCGCGCGGCCCCTCGGCGAGAAAACGCCATACGCCACGCCCCCAGGCCCCCAGCTTTTCGACCGTCGACATGGCGTTGGGTCGCCAGGCGCGCAGCACCTCTTCCAGCGGCTGTACCAGGCGCCGCCCGTCGACGCTCTCGAGCAGCGCTACTTCGCCACGCATCGCCTCCTGCAGGGCACGCACCCGTTCGTTGGCCTCGGCCAGCGCCTGCCGCGCCTGGGCATCGCTCGGGTCGACATCCAGCCGTCTAATCAGCGGCCTGATCACCTCCCGACGCAGCCGTTCGCGCTCGCCGCGCAGCTCCTGTAGCGTCGCCAGGCGTGCCTGCAGTCGCTCCCAGGTCGCCTCCTGTGCCTGCGGCTCCTGCACGCTTTCGGCGTCGCCCAGTGCCACCAGCCGGCCGATGAATTCCCCGTACCGGCTCCGCTCCAGCACGATCAGGTCCTGTGGAGTCTCGCTCGCGACGATGTCGTTCACCGGCAGCCAGTGCCATACCTGGCCGTCGAGATCGCGGTTGGCAGTGAAATAGAGCCGCTCACGCCCTGCGCTTTGCTCCAGCGGCAGTTCACGCACTGCGCGTCCGGACAGCAGCCGGCCATCCTCCATCTCGACCTGCGCTACCGCCGCGGGCCAGAAGTGGCCCAGCCCACGGGTGGCGAGGAGCAGCAACAGCCCGCCCAGCATCAGCAGCGACAGCGCCACGCTACCGGCAGCCAGCCAGGCCCAGGGCCCTTCCGAGCGGATCGGACGACGCTTGGCGCGGTTCGCTCTCATGGCGCACCGTCGAGCCAGCGATAGCGGCGCCGCAGCCGGCTTCTCACCACTTCGGCCAAGGTATTGACCAGAAAGGTGAACAGGAACAGCAGCAGGGCCGCCAGCATCAGCAGCAAATAGGCCTCGCTGCCCGGCACCGCTTCGGGCAACTCCACCGCGATGCCTGCCGCCATGGTGCGCATGCCCTCGAAGGGGCTCAGGCTCATCAGGGCGGTATTGCCACTGGCCATCAGCACGATCATGGTTTCGCCCACGGCGCGCCCCGTGCCGATCATCATCGCGGCGAAGATCCCGGGAGCCGCCGCCGGCAACACCACCCGCCACAGCGTCTGCCAGCGGGTGGCCCCCAGCGCGTGGGCGCCCTCGCCGAGTCGAGACGGCACGCCGGAGAGCGCATCCTCGGCCAGCGCGTAGACACTCGGCATTACTGCGAAGCCCATGGCCAGTCCCACGATCATGGCGTTGCGCGTGGCATAGTCGAGCCCCAGTTCGCGGTTCAGCCAGATACGCAGGCTGCCGTCGAACAGCAGCGCCTCGAGCCCGGGCGCCAGCGAGAAGGTGGCGAACACCAGCAGCATCAGCCAGGGCACCAGCCACAGGCCGGCACGTGCCAGCGAAAAGTACCGCCGCCAGGTCGCAGGCAGCCGGCGCCAGATGGCGGCGGCCAGGAGCACGCCCAAGGGCAGTACCAGCAGCAATGCCAGCGAGCCGGCCAGGTGCCGCTCCACCCAGGGCGCCACCACCAGTCCGGCAACGAAGCCGATCACCACCCCGGGGAGCGCCTCCATCATCTCCAGGGTGGGCTTCATGCGACTGCGCAGCCGTTGCGACATGAACAATGCCGAATGGATCGCGGCGCCCAAGGCCAGGGGAATGGCAAACAGCATCGCCCACAGGGCCGCCTTCAGCGTGCCCCAGGCCATGGGTGTAAGTTCCAGGCGAATGCGCGCCGGGTCGAAGACACCCCCCAGCAGGGCCGGCAGGACTTCCAGCACCAGAAACACGCCGATGGCGAGCACGGCCACTATTACACCGATGCCTCCAGCCATGATCAGGGCGGTAGCCAACCGATCGCGCTGCCGACGCCACAGGGACCGAGAGGAGGAAGCGGAAGTGGGCTCTATCATGATCGGCAGCGTATAACGACTCGATGACAGTTGGATGACAGCATCACGGCGGCGAGACGTCCAATCCCAGCCGTTCACGCTGGAACGCCAGGTCAGCCTCCGCCAGCGCCACGAAACCCAGTTCGCCGACCGTACGCTGTCCCTCCGGGGAGAGAATGAGTTCGAGCAGCGCACGCTCCGGCCCCGACAGCACCTCCCCGGGAGGCAGGTTGGCGTACAGGAATAGCGCCCGACTCAGCGGGTAGGCGCCCTGGCGGACCTGCTCGGCCCCTGGCAGGACCCGGTTGCCTTCGGCATCCTCGAGGGCGAGTGGCTTGACTCCCGGAGTCAGGTGATTGAGGCCGGCATAGCCGATCGCCTCGCGGCTCTCCGTAACCGCCGCCACGATGGCTGCCGAACCGGGATGCTCGTTGAGACGCGGCAGGTAGTCGCCGCCGCACAGGGCGCGCTGGCGGAAGAGTTCGTAGCTGCCCGAGGCGGGGTTGCGCCCATGCAGCTCGATGCGTCCCGTGAGGCCAGCGCCGGCGAGCTGCTCCCAGCGGGCCAGGGCGTTCTCGGCGCCACAGCGACGCGTGCGCGAGAAGATCGCATCGACCTGCTCCAGGCGCAGCGCTTCCAATGCATGGTGGCGATGGACGATGACTGCCAACGCATCCCGGGCCACTTCCACTTCGACCGGGGCATAGCCGTGACGCTGCTCGAAGGCATGCCGCTCCTCCTCGCTCATCGGTCGCGACATGGGACCCAGCCGGGTGGTGCCCGCCACCAGTGCCGGCGGGGCGCTGGACGAGCCGCTGGCTTGCAGCTGCAGACGAATGCCAGGGTGGCGTTCACCGAGCTGCTCGCCCCAGCGCAGCATCAGCCCCGCCATGGTATCGGAACCCACGATCCCCAGCGTGCCGACCGGTTCGTCCGCTTGGACGGTCAGCGACACCAGTGCCAACAGTGCCGACAGGCCCGCCACGCGTAGCCTGGCCCGACCAAGCGCTTCACGCAGGAAGATCATGTTGAACTCCTAGATACCGGGTAGACGATGAAGGGAGATGCCGACAACGTGGCGAACACGGGCCAGGCAAGGAGGCATCCGTCGAACAAGCGAAGATTACAGGAAGACAATGAGCGTTTCGTGAAGGCTTGCGAAACCGCCTGGGCAGGCGCAGTCGTTTGACTGCATTCACGATGACAGGTTGTCGCAGCTCTGGTGAGGGTAAGCCTTGGCGTATAAGATGGCCCACAGCAGTCGCTGCGATGCAATATCGCCACCGCAATCGCCACCACAACAACAAGCCGAGCTTACGACACTCCATGACCGACCTCGACGACGTTCCCGCACCTCAGGGACAACTGACTCTCAAGTTACTGGCCAATCGTCAGGATACCAACCTCTACGGCGACATTCCCGGTGGCTGGCTGGTACGTCACATGGACCAGGCCGCCGAGCTGGCAGCGGGCCGTGAGGCGCATGGCCGCACCGCCACCGTCGCCATCGAGACCATGGACTTCCTGTGTCCGGTGCGCATCGGCTCGATGGTCAACATCTTCACTGCCGTGCGCGAGATAGGCCACAGCTCGATCAAGATCGACGTGGAGGTGTGGATACGCCAGCCCCACGAGCGCGAGACCAGCGAGCTACACAAGGTCACCGAAGCCCGCTTCGTGATGGTGGCGCTCGACGACAAGGGCCGCATCCGCGCGGTGCATCAGGCCAGTTGACCCGACTCAAATGCAACAGGGGCGCCGCATGGCGCCCCTGTTCGCTTCCATTCGGCGTTTAGACACCGACGCTCTCGCGGGTCTTGAGGTAATGGAACTCGCCCACGTCGTTGAACGGACGCACCAGGCGCTGGAACGCCAGGTAGGACTCGTAGACCTTGGCCGAGTCGGGGTCGCTCTCCACCTGCTGCTGGATGACGCGCTGCGAGGACTCGTAGAGCGCTTCCATGACGTCGTCGGGGAAGCTGCGCAGCTGCACGCCGTGCTCCTCCACCAGCGTGGCCAATGCCTGGGCGTTGCGATAGGCGAACTCGCTGATCATCGCCAGGTTGGAGGCACGCGCCGCCTCGGTCACCACCGCCTTGAGGTCGTCGGGCAGGCCGTTCCAGGCATCCAGGTTGACGGTACCCTCCAGCACGGCGGAAGGCTCGTTCCACGGCGAGGTGTAGTAGTAGTCGGCGACCTGGTGCAGGCCGAAGGCCATGTCGTTGTAGGGGCCGACCCAGTCGGCGGCGTCGAGCACGCCGGTCTGCATCGAGGTGAAGATCTCGCCGCCCGGCATGTTCACGGTGGTCACGCCGATGCCATTCATGGCTTCACCGGCCAGGCCTGGCAGGCGCAACTTGAGGCCCTGCATGTCCTCGAGCGAATTGATCTCCTTCTTGAACCAGCCGGCCATCTGAGCGCCGGTGTTGCCCACGGCGAACGGCTTGAGGTTGTGCTTGCCGTAAACCTCGTCCCATAGCTCCTGGCCGCCACCGTGGTAGAGCCAGGCGTTGGTCTCGGTGGTGTTCATGCCGAAGGGCACGGCAGTGAAGAACTGCGAGGCGGCGACCTTGCCGCGCCAGTAGTAGGCGGCGGAGTGGCCCATCTCTGCGGTGCCGGCGGCTACCGCATCGAACACTTCCAGCGGCGGCACCAGCTCGCCGGCACCGTGCACGCGAATACGCATGCGGCCGTTGGAGAGCTGCTCGATACGCTTGGCGAAATCGTTGGCACCGGTACCCAGGGCCGGGAAGTTGGTCGGCCAGGAGGTGACCATGTCCCAGGTGATGGTTTCCTGCGCCTTGGCGGTGGAAACGAAGGGCGCGGCGACGACACCGGCGGCGCCCAGGCCGGCGGTCTTGAGGAATCTACGGCGTTGCATGGCGAGCATGACTCCAGTGGTTATTCTGAGTCGCGTCTAATCAAGCGCGATGTGTCCGCCTGTGAGTATGCTTAATGACCATTTGGGCAGCAAGGCCACCTTTTGACGTAGACGTCAACGTAGGGTCAGAGAGGGGTGAGCTTGGCAAACCCAAGCACCAGCCACTTGTCACCCTCCCCCTCGAAGCTGACCTGTACCCGGGCGCGGGGTCCCTCACCCTCGGCGTTGAGGATCACGCCCTCGCCGAAGACCGGGTGCTGCACCCGCTGGCCCAGGCTCAGGCTGGGCAGGTCGTCGCCGCCGTCGACCGAGGTCTGGCGCGAGAGGCCCACCGCCGGGCGCATGGCCGTCACCGGCCGCGAGATCTGGCCGCGCAGGCGCACCTCTTCCAGATACTCGGCGGGTATCTCGCGCAAAAAGCGCGACGGCCGCTGGAAGGTCTCCTTGCCGTGCAGGCGGCGGATCTCCGAGTGGGTGAGGTAGAGCTTGCGCATGGCGCGGGTCAGGCCGACGTAGCAGAGGCGGCGCTCCTCCTCCAGGCGGCCCGGCTCCTCCAGCGACATCTTGTGCGGGAACAGCCCCTCCTCGACCCCGGCGATGAACACCACCGGGAACTCCAGCCCCTTGGCCGAATGCAGGGTCATCAGCTGCACGCTGTCCTCGAACTCATCGGCCTCGTGCTCGCCGGCGTTGAGCGCCGCCTCGGCGAGGAAGGCCTCCAGCGCCACGGCGCCCTCGCCGGCCTCGGGCGGGTCGAAGGATTCGCCCTGGGTGAAGGCGCGGGCGGCGTTGATCAGCTCTTCCAGGTTCTCGACCCGGGCCTGCCCCTTCTCGCCCTTCTCGTTGCGATGATGCTCGACCAGCCCGGAGCGCTCGTTCACATGATCGATGATCTCGTGCAGCGACATGCCGGCGGTGTCGTTGTCGAGCCCTTCGATGAGATCGGCGAAGAGCTGCAGCGAGGCCCCGGCCCGCCCCTTCAGCGAACCGTCGGCCAGACCGTCGTGCAGCGCTTGCCACAGCGACACGCCGGCCAGGCGGGCGCGTTCGCGCACTTGTTCCACGGTACGGGTGCCGATGCCCCGCGGCGGTACGTTGATGATGCGCTCCAGCGAGGCGTCGTCGTCGCGGTTGAGCAGCAGGCGCAGATAGGCCAGGGCGTTCTTGATCTCCAGCCGCTCGTAGAAGCGCTGGCCGCCGTAGATGCGGTAGGGCATGCCCTGGCGGATCAGGGTCTCCTCGAGTACCCGCGACTGGGCGTTGGAGCGGTAGAGAATGGCCACGTCGCGGCGCCGGTAACCCTCGTCGACCTTCTCCTTGATGGTGTCGACGATGAAGCGCGCCTCGTCCAGGTCGTTGAAGCCGGCATACACCGAGATCGGCTCGCCGCGGGCTCCGGCCGTCCACAGCTCCTTGCCCATGCGATCGGCATTGTGGCTGATCAGGGCGTTGGCGGCATCGAGAATGGCACTGGTAGAGCGGTAGTTCTGCTCCAGGCGCACGGTATGGGTGCCGGGGAATTCCTGCTCGAAGCGGCGGATGTTCTCGATCCGCGCGCCGCGCCAGCCGTAGATCGACTGATCGTCGTCGCCGACCACGGTCATCGGCGTTTTCATGCCGGTGAGCAGCTTGAGCCAGGCGTACTGCAGGGTGTTGGTGTCCTGGAACTCGTCGACCAGCACGTGGGCGAAGCGCTCCTGGTAGTGGGCCAGCAGCGCCGGCGTGTCACGCAGCAGCTCCAGGCTCCTGAGCAGCAGTTCGCCGAAGTCGACCAGGCCGCCGCGTTCGCAGGTGAGCTGGTAACGCTCGTAGAGCTCGACCATCTGGGCCATGTAGGCATCCCCGTGCACGTCGACCTGATGCGGGCGCAGCCCCTCTTCCTTGCAACCGGAGATGAAGTACTGCACCTGACGCGGTGGATAGCGCTCGTCGTCGATCTGGTGATCCTTGAGCAGGCGCTTGATCAGACGCAGCTGGTCGTCGGAGTCGATGATCTGGAAATGCTGCGGCAGCCGCGCGTCCTGCCAGTGGGTGCGCAGCAGGCGATGAGCGATGGAGTGAAAGGTACCGACCCAGACATTGCGCAGCGACAACCCCAGCAGCGCCTCGAGGCGCGTGCGCATCTCGCGCGCCGCCTTGTTGGTGAAGGTCACCGCCAGCACGGCATAGGGCGACAGCCCCTCGGCCTGCATCAGCCAGGCGATGCGATGCACCAGCACCCGGGTCTTGCCCGAGCCGGCCCCAGCCAGCACCAGCATGTTGCCCTGGGAGGCGCTCACCGCCTCGCGCTGGGCCGGGTTCAACTGATCGAGAATCGCCGTGACGTCATCCATGGAAGGGGTCTGCCGCTGGAAAAATGAGCGCCCAGCTTAGCATATTGTGCTCAGCCTGCCGTCGCCGACGCTCACTTCAGGGTTTGCCTTCCTGCTCCGGAAACCGTAACGGCGTCAGGCTCTTCTTGACCGCCTTGAGCTGCTCGGCGAGCTTCGGCCCGCGGGTCTTGGCCACGCCCACGGCGAGCACGTCGACCAGCACCAGATGGGCGATGCGCGAACTCATCGGTGTATAGATCTCGGTGTCCTCGTGCACGTCGATGTAGAGTGGCAGGGTCACCTCCTCGGCCAGCGGCGAACCGCTGGGACACAGGCCGATCACCGTGGCGCCCGCTTCTCGCGCCAGGCGCACGCTGGCCACCAGGGCACGGGTGCGGCCGGTCTGGGAGATCGCCACCACCACGTCGCCCTCCTTGAGCGTCACCGCCGACATGTTCTGCATGTGCGGGTCGGCATAGGCAGCGGTGGAGATCTGCAGGCGGAAGAACTTGTGCTGGGCATCGAAGGCCACCGCGCCGGAAGCGCCGAAACCGTAGAACTCGACCCGGTTGGCCATCGCCAGGGCCTGGATCGCCCGGCTCAGGGCATCGTTGTCGAGCCGGTCGCGCACCGACAGCAGGGTGCCCACGGTGGAGTCGAAGATGCTCTGGGAGAATTCGGCGACGGAGTCGTCGTCGTTCATCGAGAACTGGGCGAATTGGCTGCCCGAGGCCAGCATCTGCGCCAGCTTGAGCTTGAAGTCCTGGAAGCCGTTGCAACCCAGGGCCCGGCAGAAGCGCACCACGGTCGGCTCGCTGACCTTGGCCTCGGTGGCCAGATCGACGATGCGCATGTGGATGACTTCGTCAGGATTACGCAGCACGAAGCGCGCCACTTTCTGCTCGGAGCGGCGGAAATGCTCCATGCGGCGTCTCATTTCATCGAACAGGGCGCGGCTCACGCTGGACTCCTTGGTTGACGAACGCAGAGGTCAGTATGCCTGATCCCGACTCGCTTGGGGGAGTTTCCCTGTACGAGCGTGGAATGGCCCACTTCGTCACGAAACTGTCAAGTAGGGTATAGTAAAGATGCTGTGATTTGATCTTGCACCAGAGAAGAGAAGGCACAGAAGAAGAAGGGAGAGTCGATCATGAGTAAGGTCGAACGGGTCACTACCGTCAAGAACGAACTTCTCGACATCTTCATGAGCATCAACGTCGCCGAACACGAGAAGCGCTCTCGTAGCGCCGCACAGCGCAACCTGCGCGCCCGGCGCGGCATCGAACTGCATCAGGAATTCAAGCAGCTGGAGCGCGACATCGCCGAGCTGGACGACGACGAGAAACACTGAAACGGCCGCCCGCAGGCGGCCGTAAAGAAGGCGCTATCCGGCCCCGACTTCGGGGCCAGGTGGGTTCGTCACTCTAGGTTCGTCACCTGAGTAGCCACCACAGCGGTCATCCCAGCAGGGAGTTGACGAACACCAGTATCACCCCCAGCGGCGCCAGGTAGCGGGCCACCAGCTGCCACAGCTGCTCGCTGCCCCCGCCCAGATTGAGTTCGGCGGCCACGCTGCGACGATCCAGACACCAGGCGACGAACACGATCGCTCCCAACCCGGTCAGCGGCAGCAGGATCTTGCTGGTGAAGGTATCCAGCAGATCGAACACGTTGAGCCCCATCATCACCGGCTCGGGCCAGACGTTGAATGACATCAGCGCGGCAATACCCAGCAACCACACCGCCACGGCACTTACTAGAGTGGCCATGACACGCGTCAGCGGCGTACGTTCCTCGACGAATTCCACTACCGGCTCGAGCAGGGAGATAGCAGAGGTCAGTGCGGCAAAGGTCAGTAGCAGGAAGAACATCAGTCCCAGCAGCATGCCGCCGGTCATGTTGCCGAAGGCCAGCGGCAGGGTCACGAAGATCAGCCCCGGCCCTTCACCCGCACTCAAGCCGTTGGCGAAGACGATGGGAAGATCGCCAGGCCGGCCAGCAGGGCGATGGCGGTGTCGAGAATGATCACCGTACGCGCGGTGCCCAGCAGGTTGACGTCCTCACCCAGGTAGGAGCCGTAGGCCATCATGATGCCCATGCCCAGCGACAGGGTGAAGAAAGCCTGGCCCATGGCGGCAAGCACGACGCCGCCCGTCAGAGCGCTCCAGTCGGGGCGGAACATGAAAGCGAGCGCCTCACCGAAGTGACCGGTGGTCATGCCGTAGCCCACCAGCACCACCAGCAATACCACCAACGCCGGCATCATGGTGCGAACTGCACCTTCCAGGCCCTTGGTTACGCCACGCGCCACGATCCACACCACCAGGGCCATGAACGCTGTATGCCACAACAGCAGCAGCCCCGGACTGCCCAGCAAACCCGTGAAGATGGCGCCAACGCCATCGGCATCCTGCCCGGTGAAGGCGCCGGTGACCGAATTCAGGGTATAGGAGAGCGACCAGCCGCCGATCACGCTGTAGAAGGAGAGAATCAGAAACGCCGCCAGTACCCCGCTGACACCGATCAGCGCCCAGGCCTTCGGCTGACCGTTGGCCTTGGCCAACTCCGCCATGGCATTGATGGGGTTCTTCTGGCCACGCCGGCCAATCAGCCATTCGGCTACCAGAACGGGAAGGCCGACCACTGCCACGCAGGCCAGGTAGACGAGTACGAAGGCGGCACCGCCACTGTCGCCCACCATATAGGAAAAACGCCAGATATTGCCCAGCCCCACGGCCGAACCGGCGGCCGCAAGCACGAAGGTCATCTTCGATGACCACTGCGCATGAACGAGTTTAGACATGGTTCACCTGTTGTTGTGTATCCGGTTATTGATATGTCTCAAGCGCAAAAACACAGAATATAGGTTTGTCTTTGGCTCGAATGTCGGCAAATCTATCCGATCATACGCTCGAAGGCCAGCAACTGGCGTTCTTCGTGCCGTGGCTCTGCAAATGCTGTATTAGAAAAGCTGGGACTGGCACTCGCCGGCAAATTCATTCAGCGGCGGCAAGCCGAGTTCGTCGGCAAGTGCCTGGTGGATCCGCCTAGCCAGCTGAGGGGCGTACCGATTGTTGGCGGTATGCACAAACAAGAAAGGGGTTTTCCCCTGTTTTATCCACAGCTTGAGCTGCTTCACCCAAGGTTGGAAATAATTCAGGTTGATGGACTCATCCAAGTGTCCGATGAAGCGAATCAGCGGCTGCTCGCCCGTGGAAAGCACGTGTAATGGGCATCTTGGCTTTTCGCTTTGAGCGTGTGCAAGGGCTGGGCTGCCCATGGCCGAGGTCGAAAACAGCGCGCGAACGTCGAGCATCACGCGGTTTGCGCCATGAGTTATCAACAGGCGGTTCAGCGCCACCTCGGCCGTTCCCTTGTGGAAAAACTCAGGGTGACGCACCTCAACCGCACAGGCGAGCCCCTGCGGCCAGCGTGCCAGCAGCGACTCGAGTCGCGGCAGCTCGGCAAGACCGAAATCCCGCGGCAGCTGTACCAGCAGGGGGCCCAACCGATCGTGCAGCGGGGCAAGCGAATCGATGAAGGCGTCAAAGTCTGCCTCAATGCTCTGGAGGCGCCGCTCGTGGGTCAGCGACGCTGGCAGCTTGAAGCAGAAGCGGAAGTGTGGCGGCGCCAACCGCGACCAGGCAGCAACCGTCTCGGGTCTGGGCGCACCACTGTAGAAGGTCGTATTGCCCTCCACGGCAGGGAAGACTTGGGCGTAGTCGGCCAGCCAGCTCTCCTGGCCTCCGTATGGTGGATATAGGGAGCCACACCACTCGGAGTTGGCCCACATGGGCAAACCCAGATACAGTCTGGACATCCTTGTCATCCTCCTGTAACAAAAATCATCGGAAACGCCGCTTGGCGAGTGGCAGCATGAGCTTCCCGCCTGAATGCACGAGGAAACGGCGCCCCAACGCGCCCAGGACACATGGAAAACACGCTGAATCTTGCCCTGTTTGCCTGGCTGAACGCCGCCCCTGACAGCGATCCTCGCCTGCTGTGGATGGCCGAACTGCTGGCCGTCTACCTGATCTGGATGGTGCCGGCCCTGCTGGTCGTCGGCTGGCTGCGGGGTAGCGAGCGCTTGAAGCGCCCTCTGCTGGAGGCGTTCGTCGCTACTCTGCTCGCCCTGGCAGCAAGCTGGCTGGTTGGCCACCTCTGGCCTAGCCCGAGACCCTTCATGGTCCCGGTCGGCCAGACGTTCCTGGAACACGCCCCGACTCCCGCATTCCCCAGCAACCATGCGACGATCATGCTGACCATGGCCTTCAGCCTGCTACTGCATGCCGGTACGCGGCGTATCGGTCGCTACCTGTTGCTGCTGGCGATCCCGGTGGCCTGGGCCCGGGTCTTCCTCGGCGTGCATTTCCCCCAGGACATGTTCGGCGCCCTGCTGCTGGCCGCCGTCATGGCCTCGCTGGTCGGCGTCAGCCGCACCTGGCTGATCCTGCCGTTCTATCATCACGTCGCCATGCGGCTTTATCGCCTGCTGTTCGCTCCGTTGATCCGCCGCGGCTGGGTGGAGCGCTAGGCGCCCACCCAGCGTCAATGGCAGCTGCAGGAGGTCAGAACTGACCCAGCAGCCACTCGCCAGGCTCACCGTTCACCAGCAACTGGCCATCGCGTAGCTGCACCGCGAGCGAATAACGCTCGCCTTCTTCGCGACGCACCACGCCAAGTTCCAGCATCGGTTCCAGGCTGCCTGCCACCACTTCCTTGGCCATGGCGTCGAGTTCGTTGCCACTGATCATCCCGTTGTACTGCTGCCGCAGGGTCTCGCGGGCTACCCGGTGCAGCAGCATGGCAGACGCCTCCACGCTGAGATCCAGACGGTTCTCGGGAGCGAGCAGACTGCTTTCATCGAAGCTCGACATCTCCTGCAGTGCCAGATCGGCCTCCAGCTCCAGGTCGAGGCCAGCATCGCCCATGCTGAACGTGACCGGCTTGAAGGTCAGCGAAGAGCGACCTGCCATCAGCGCCTCGCCCGCTTGCTCCATACGTTCGAACACGGGGAGCACGGCGTCGGGGTCGTCCAGACTGAAGACGTCGATCGCTTCGTAGACTAGCTGCCATAGCGTGTCGTACGCCTCACGCGAAAGTTGCCCATAGCTCGACTCGACATGGAACGCGATCGGATCGTTCATGCCCTGAATGCGAAGATCGCTTGCGGCTACCAGTTGCGCAACTCGCAGGTGCGACTCGGATTCCGGCTCCAGGCCCAGGCGGAAATTCACGCTCTGCGCCTCGAAGCCCGGCGAATGCTGCTCGCGCATCGTCATTCCATCGAGGTTCAGCCCAAGCTGCCCGTACCAGCTGGCCTCGCCCTGGCGAGTCGCCGTGAAGTCGGCCTCGATGCCTTGCAGGGCCAGGAACAGCTCAGGCTCCTCAGCCTCGAAGCCCTGCATGGCAAAACGGGTCGCGAAGCGTTCGAAACGCCCCTGCTCATCGAAGTCGAGCTGGACCTCGATGTTCTGTCCATCGATCCGCGAATCGCCCGCCTGCGCCGGGTCACGACTCTTCGTCAGCATCGGACCGTCGTCCGAGGTGAAGGTGACCTCACGCAGTACGCCCTGGGGGAAGGAGGCCACAAGGTTCGACGTGGCGCCTTCGAAGGTATGCACGGCGCTGGGCTCCTCCAGCCGGGCCTGTCCCAAGCGGCTGGTGCTGCGGTATTCTCCCCCGGCCGGATCGTAGCGGAATTCACCGCCCAGGTAGTCGATCTCGTAGCGCATCTCCAGGCCGATATCGCTGAGCATCGGTCCTGCCGTCAGCGTCATCGCCATGGGCGCCCACTCTCCGGTCACCACCTGGTCGAAGCCTACCCTGGCGGTATAGCGAGACACTGCCTCGCTCTCCTCCAGTTGGATCAGTTGCTCGAACAGCCAACCCGAACCGTCGATTCGTCCATCGAGGCTGGCCAGGGCGCCCATGAAGGGGCCATGGGTGATGCTGTCGCTGACGAAGACCCGCAGCGGCTCTTCCTCGAACTCCACGCCGGTACCCGTCGCGATGAGCTGTTCGTATGCCTGGGAAAACTCGGGCTCGAGAACGAGTTCATAACTGGCCTGTGCGTCGAACCAGCCACGTTCATAAGTCAGGTTCTCGACCTGGATATAGCCGAGACTCTGCAACTGCTGCAGATACTCGGCGTACTTCTTTTCCACCTGCTGGCCCAACCAATAGGGAGCTCCCAGGCCCACGACAAGTGCAAGCCCTACGGTAATCACCAACAAGCGTTTCAGGAAACTTCCCTGACGACTCTGTCCTTTCCCCACGGCGATGTCCTTTTCTCGTTCTTCGTTTAATTGAAATTAGGCAGTAACAAGTCACTTGTTACTGCCTAGTTCAAGATCGAAGTTTAACGACAAGAATCGAGAAAAGTAAGACGGATTATCTCGGCTTCATTCCACCGTGACCGACTTGGCCAGATTGCGTGGCTGGTCGACATCGGTGCCCTTGAGCACCGCCACGTGATAGCTCAGCAGCTGCAGCGGGACGGTATAGAGGATAGGTGCCAGGGCATCGTGAACGTGAGGCAGCGACAACACGCGCACGCCCTCCTGCGCTTCGATTCCAACCCGTTCATCAGCGAAAACGAAGAGTTCGCCGCCACGCGCCCGGACTTCCTGCAAGTTGGACTTGAGCTTGTCGAGCAGTTCGTCGTTGGGGGCGACCGATACCACCGGCATCTCGCTGTCGACCAGCGCCAGCGGCCCGTGCTTGAGCTCCCCGGCGGGATATGCCTCGGCGTGAATGTAGGAAATCTCCTTCAGCTTGAGGGCTCCCTCCAGGGCGATGGGGAAATGCGCGCCGCGCCCGAGGAATAGCGCGTGGTGCTTCTCGGCGAACTCGGTCGACAGGGACTCGATGGCGTCATCCAGCTCGAGGACCCTGCTCACCAGCTGCGGCAGGGCACGCAGGCCGGCAACCACTTCGGCCTGAGTCTCGGCGTCCAGCCCCTTGACCCGCCCCAGTGCCAGGGTGAAGAGCATCAGCGCGGTCAACTGGGTAGTGAAAGCCTTGGTGGAGGCGACACCGATCTCCGGCCCTGCCTGGGTCATCAGGGTGAGGTCGGATTCACGCACCAGCGAGCTGCCCGGTACGTTGCAGATCGCCAGACTGCCGAGATAGCCCTGCTCACGGGCGAAGCGCAGCGCCGCGAGGGTATCGGCGGTCTCGCCGGACTGCGACAGCGTCACGAACAGAGTGTTGTCGGGTACCACCACGGTGCGGTAGCGGTATTCGGAAGCCACCTCCACCTGTACCGGTATACCGGCATAGCGCTCCAGCCAGTAGCGGGCCACCAGGCCAGCGTGATAACTGGTGCCGCAAGCCACGATATGCAGCTGCTCTACCCGCGAGAACAGCGCTTCGGCGTCGGGGCCGAAGCACTCGGACGGCACGCTACGTTCACCCAGCCGGCCTTCGAGGGCCGCCGCGATCACAGCGGGCTGCTCGAAGATCTCCTTCTGCATGAAGTGGCGATACTCACCCTTGCTGGCCGCGCCGTCGCCGTGCTCGAAAGTCTGGATCGGACGCTGTACGGCCTGACCCTCGGCATCGAAGATCTCGATCTTGCCACCGTCGGCGAGGCGCACCACGTCGCCTTCCTGAAGGTAGATGAAGCGATCGGTGACCTGCAGCAGGGCCAGCGGATCGGAGCCCAGGAAGGCCTCGTCGATGCCTGCCCCCACTACCAGTGGGCTGCCCTTGCGCGCGCCGACGACGACATTGGGTTCATCGGCGTGTACCACCGCCAGGGCATAGGCACCCTCGAGTTGCGCGAGCCCTCGCTGCACGGCGGCCAGCAGGCCGTCGCCATGACGGTATTCACGCTCCAGCAGATGAGCTACCACCTCGGTATCGGTCTGCGAGGAAAAGGCGTAGCCATCGGCCTCGAGTTCACGGCGTAGTGGCTCATGATTCTCGATGATGCCGTTATGAACCAGCGCCAGCCGGTTACCCGATTGGTGCGGATGGGCATTCTCCTCGCTGGGCTTGCCATGGGTCGCCCAGCGGGTGTGGGCAATGCCACAACGCCCCGGTAGAGCGGCCTCCTCGAGCATGGCCTCAAGCGCAGCCACCTTGCCCAGCGCCCGGCGACGCTGCAGCTCGCCGGCAGCGTTGAGCACGGCCATGCCGGCCGAATCGTAGCCGCGATACTCCAGCCGCCTGAGGCCCTCGAGCAGGATGCCTTCCACGTTGCGCTGGGCAACGGCACCGACGATTCCACACATGACGATTCCTCGCGCTTGTCGATCAGTCTCGAGTCTTCTTGGTCGGACGCACCCAGCCGGTCTTGCTGATCTGGCGTCCACGGGAGACGGCCAGAGCGTCGTCGGGCACGTCCTTGCTGATGGTCGAACCGGCGCCGACCGTGGCGCCACGACCGACGCTGACAGGGGCCACCAGGGCAGTATTGGAGCCGATGAAGGCGCCGTCGCCGATCTCGGTACGATGCTTGTTGGCGCCATCGTAGTTGCAGGTGATGGTGCCAGCCCCGACGTTGACCTCACGCCCCAGCCGCGCATCGCCGACATAGCTCAGGTGGTTGATCTTGCTGCCCTCGCCCACCTCGGCGTTCTTGGTCTCGACGAAGTTGCCCACCTTGGCCCCTACCGCCAGGCGAGTGCCGGGACGCAGTCGGGCGAAGGGCCCGACGCGGTTATGACCGGCCGCCACGGCGCCCTCGATCACGCTGTGGGGTTCGATCACGCTCTCGGCGCCAATATGGCTGTCGCGAATCACGCAGTGCGCACCGATACGCACGCCTTCGCCCAGTTCCACATCGCCCTCGAACACGCAGCCGACATCGATCTCCACGTCATGACCGCAGCTCAGGCGGCCGCGCACGTCGATGCGCGACGGATCGAGCAGCGCCACCCCTTGAACCATGAGTTCATCGGCGATGCGCGCCTGATGCGCACGCTCGAGGCGTGCCATCTGCAGGCGGTTGTTGACCCCTTCCACCTCGAGCGGGTCGGCAGGCTGGGCGGTAGCGATGGTCACCCCCTCGGCGGCGGCCATGGCGATAACGTCGGTCAGGTAGTATTCGCCCTGGGCATTGTCGGCGGAGAGCCGCGGCAGCCAGCGCTTGAGCTGGGCCGCGGTCATGGCCATGATGCCGGTATTGCATTCGCGTATGGCCAGCTCGTTCTCGCTGGCATCCTTCTGCTCGACGATGGCCACCGCCTGGCCATCGGCGTTGCGCAGGATGCGCCCATAGCCGGTCGGGTCATCCAGTGTCACGGTGAGCAGCGCCATGCGCGACTCGCCCACTTCCTCCAGCAGCTTGGCCAGGGTTTCGCGACGGATCAGCGGCACGTCGCCATACAGTACCAGCACCTTGCCTTCGCCCAAGCCATCCAGCGCCTGCGCTACCGCGTGCCCGGTGCCCTTCTGTTCGGCCTGCAGGGCAAAACGCACCGGATAGTCGGCGAGCGCCTCGCGCACCCGCTCGGCGCCATGGCCCACCACCACGTGCAGGCGTTCCGCCTCGAGCTTGCGCGCGGTATCGAGCACATGACGCACCATTGGCTTGCCGGCCAGGCGATGCAGCACCTTGGGCAGGGTCGATCGCATTCGTGTGCCCTGCCCGGCAGCAAGAATCACTACATCCAGGGTCATCGAAGACTCCTTGTCCATTCGAATGGCTCCAGTCATCGGGCCAGGGAACTCGTCCGTCACTCACGAGTGACGCCTCGCACGAGGTAGCGTGCCACCGTTCTCGACGCGGCGGCTCAGCGCACCTCCAGGCCCATTTCGTCGCTCAGTCCCCCGCCGAGAAAATCGGCAAAGCCGGGGCTTGCCACACTGCTCCAGCCTTCGCCCTCGCGCACCAGTAAAAGCACCTTGAGGTCCTGTTCGCGTGCCAGCGCCAGCCCCTCCTCACCCAGCACCATCATTGCCGTGGCCCAGGCGTCGGCCCAGGCGTTGGAAGGATGCGCCACCGTGACCGATGCCACCCGATGCTCGATGGGATGTCCAGTACGCGGGTCGATGGTGTGCGAGAAGCGTTGTCCATTCTCTTCGAAATAGTTGCGGTAATCACCGGAGGTTGCCACCGAGATGTCGTGCAGCGGCACGATATGGGTGGCTTCCTGGCGATCGTCCAACGGCGCCTCGATGCCAATGCGCCAAGGCTCGCCCTCTCTGTCGCGGTAGCCGCGTACGATCAGGTCGCCGCCAAGATTGACCAGGTAATGCTCGATGCCCTCACTGTCGAGGTAGGCAGCGACCCGGTCGGTAGCGTGCCCCTTGGCCACGCCACCGAGATCGACGAATACGTCGCGTAGCCGGCGTGCCTGAAGCGCGTTCTCGTCGACCTCTATGCTGTCGGGACCGATCTCGTCCAGGCGCGCCTGCAGGGTCTCGTCATCGGGCACTTCGCGCGGACGTGCCTCGGAGCCGAAGCTCCACAGGTTGACCAACCCACCGACGGTCATGTCGAAGGCACCGCCGCTTGCCTCGGCGACGGACTGGCTGATCGCCAGCACCTCGATGAGTTCGTTGGACAGCGGTTGCCATTCGCCTACCGGCGACTGGTTGAAGGCGATCAGCTCCGAGTCGTCGCGATAGATCGACATGGCGGCATCCACCTGCTCCAGCACCTCGAGCACCCCCTCCTCCAGCTCGCGCGCCCGGCCCTGGGTCAGGCTGTCGGCGACGGTCACCTGGTAGAAGGTGCCGAAGATGTCCCCCTCCAGCCGGACTGGCGAATCGAGCGGGCGATCGTTCTCGGAGCAGCCGGTCAGCAGCAGCCCCAAGAGCAGCAGAGAGATCACCACAGGACGCAGAGCAGGGTTCATGGTAACAGGACTCCTCGACGAGTGTTGCATGGCTACCAGAAGATCCACAGCAGCCATAGCCCGAGCACGATGCGATAGACAACGAAGGGCTGCATGCCGATCCGTTTGATGAAGGCAATGAAATAGTGAATGCAGAGGTAGGCGCTCACCCCCGACAGTACCACGCCAGCCGCCATCGCCGACCAGTCGATGTCACGCGGCATCTGCACCAGCCCAACGATCTCCAGGCCAGCGGCCAGGGCCGTTACCGGGATAGACAGTAGGAAGGAGAAGCGCGCCGCTCCCTCGCGGCTCATGCCGAGCAGCAGCGCTGCGGTAATGGTAATGCCGGAGCGCGACGTGCCGGGGATCAGCGCCAGTACCTGGGCAAGGCCGATCAACATGGCATCGCGAAAGGTAAGTTGATACTCACTTCGCCCTTCACTCTTGTGCCAGTCGGCATAGCCCAGCAGCAGGCCGAAGCCGATCAGGGAAACACCGATCAGGATCGGCGATCGCATGCTGACTTCGATGACGTCGTGAAAGGCAAAACCGACCGCACAGACCGGGATGGTCGCCAGCAGCACCCACCAGGCCAGCCGGGCATCTCGATCGATCCCGTCCTGTCCCGTGGTGCCTCCACGCAACGATATTACCCAGCTCACGCTCATGCGTCGCAAATCATGACGGAAGTAGAACACTACCGCCAGCAGGCTACCCAGGTGCATCGCCACGTCGAAGACCAGCCCCTGGTCGGTCCACCCGGTCAGCACGGGCACCAGGATGAGGTGAGCCGAGCTCGAGATGGGCAGGAATTCGGTCAGTCCCTGGACCACTGACAGTACGACGACCTGAAGCCAATCCATGTGGCGATCTCCTATGGCGAGGACATGCGCAGCCTGACGGCAAACGCACGGCAGGACGCGAAGAGGATACACGGACGCTCGCCGCTTGTCCGCCGCGTCTCGATGGCAAAAAATGGTTGCCGCAACGAGCCCTCGTCGATAGCTCCGATCTGCCAGCGCCCGCTGCGCCCCTTGCGCTTCAAACTGGATGGTAGAAATGGAAAAATGAAAAGAGAATCGTTCGCCTCTCGCCGGCTGATCGAGACGTAACCGATAGCCCGTCGAACGGAAGCATAACGGAGCTCCACGCCACATGATCGCCACCATGGACCAGACCGCTAACAGTCGCGATGCCAAGCGAGCCACCTACGTGGCTGCCTGGCTCGACGGTCTACTGGGCTGCGCCAAGGTGGCCGTGGGTTCGCTGGTCGGTTCGGCGGCCCTGGTGGCCGATGGCATCCACTCCTTCTCCGACCTGATCACCGACGGTTTCGTGCTGGTGGCCACCCACTATGGCCGCCAGGGACCGGACCATGACCACCACTACGGCCATGGCCGTATCGAAACCCTGGCTACCCTGCTGCTGGGCAGCGTGCTGATCTTCGTCGCCGGTGCCATCGCCTGGTCGAGCCTGCAGCGCTTGCTTGCCGGCACCGAGATCGCTGCTCCCGGGGTGTGGGCCATGCTGCTGACCCTGATGGCCCTGCTCACCAAGGAGGCACTGTTCCACTACACCATGCGGGTGGCCAAGCAGGTACAGTCGAAGCTGCTCGAGGCCAACGCCTGGCATTCGCGCTCCGATGTGCTCTCCACCGCCGTGGTATTGATCGCCCTGGTTGGCGCCCAGTACGGCGCCGGTTGGCTCGATGCAGTGGCAGCGGTAATCGTCGGCCTGCTGGTGGGTAAGGTTGGCTGGGACCTGCTGTGGGAGTCGGCTCGCGAGCTGGTCGACACCGCGCTGCCCGCCGATGCCCAGCAGACGATGCACGAAGTAGCCTGCGCCGTACCCGGCGTCGAGAGCGTCCATGACCTGCGCACCCGCCAGTCGGCCGGCTGGGTCATGGTGGACTTGCACATCGTGGTGGGTCCCATGGTGAGCGTCTCCGAGGCCCACGAAATCGGCAACGAGGTCAGCCGCCGCCTGCGCCGCGCCTTTCCCGCCCTAACCGATGTGACTTTTCATATCGATCCCGAGGACGACGCTGGAGAGGGCGACCCCAGTCGCTTCCCCGGCCTGCCGCTGAGGCCGGAAGTGACGTCCGCCCTTGATGCACGCTGGAATCATCATCCCGCCTGGCGCAACCTGACCGACCTGCAGCTGCACTACCTGGACGGCAAGGTATCCGTGGCATTGATCATTTCCGATACGATCCATCAGCCGCCGCAATGCCTGGCCAGCCAGTTGAAGGCTCAGGCCAGCGACATCGAGTGGCTGGGCCATGTCGAGGTACTGTTCGTCACTCGTGCCGCCAGTGCGATGCGTTGACCCCGCGACTCATCTCCGTCGCCCTTCACGGCCTGGGCTCAGATCGATAGCAGCAGCAGGCCCATCAGCCAGCCCAGCAGCAGCATCGGCAGCGACCAGCGATGGAATTCACGCCACAGCCCCTTCTCCCTGGCCAACCGCAGCGCGATGACATTCGCCATCGAACCGATGGCAAGACCGAACCCGCCCACGCTGACGCCCCAGGCCAGGGTTCGCCAGTCGTCGGTGAAGCCATCCAGCAGAATCGCCGCCGGCACGTTGGAGATACCCTGGGAAAGCACCGCTCCCGCCGTCAGCATGCCGCCGGGCCAGGTAGCAAGGTGCTCGACGATTTGGGCTATCGGACCGAGCTTGACGGCAAGGCCCAGCACCATGAACATCAACACGAAGACCAATAGCAGTAGCCAGTCCACGTAGCGCACCACGCGAGGCTGAAACAGCAAGTAGAGTGCGACGATCCCCACGGCGCTAGGCAGTGCCAGCCCGGCATCGATCAGCAGCAGCAGGGGCACATAGAGGGCCAGCGATAACCCAGCCAGCCTGGATTTGAGCGGCGGCGGCGAGCCTGATGGCGACAGCTCGATGGCATGAGCGGGGAAAGCGAGCGGTATCGCTGCCAGCAGCAATACCAGCAGGCCCAGCGACAGAGGCGCCATGGCCACGCTGAAAGCGAGAAAACCGACCTCGGCCTGTTGCCACAGGAACAGGTTCTGGGGATTGCCGATAGGGCTTATCGCCGAGCCGGCGTTGACCGCCAACGCTTCGAACACCACCAATCGCGCAATCGGCAATGTGGCCACCAAGCGCAGCCCCAGAGTCAGCGGTACCACGATGAACAGCGCAACGTCGTTGGTCACTACCGCCGACAGCGCGGCAGACAACAGCACGAGAACCAGTGCCAAGCTGCGCTCGCTGCCCGTGCGCGATACCAGGCGACGGCCAACCCGGCTCAAGGCGCCGCTCTCTTCCAGCGCGCGGGATAGCACCATCAGCGCCGACAAAGCCGCCAAGGTATCCCAGTGCACCAGATGGTGCAGGCTGCCTGCCTGCTCGGGCAGCGCCACTAGCAGCAGCGGCAATGCCGCTAACAGAACCATCAGCAGCAGGTCCTGACGCAGCCGCCGCCGCAGCGCTCTCAGCATGCTCGCCCCTGGCACCGTAGGCCACAGGGCGTGCTCAGGCTGTCATTGCTCACAGTCCCGTCAACACCGCCGTGGCAATGGTGAAATAGATCACCACCCCGCTGGCATCGATCAGCGTGGTCACCAGCGGTGCCGAGGCGGTGGCCGGGTCCCAGCCCACGCGGTTGAGGATGAACGGCAGGCACATGCCGAGCAGGCTGCCGAACAGTACGATGGTCACCATGCTTGCCGCCACCACCATGGCCACCGCCTCGCCGCCACGCATCACGCCGATGGGCGCCACCGCCAAGGCCATGGTCAGGCCCAGGGAACCGGCCACCAGCAGCTCGCGGCCGAGCAGCTTGCCCCAGTCCTTGACGCCGACGTCGCCGGTGGCCATGCCGCGTACCGTGAGCGTGGCGGCCTGGGCGCCGGCGTTGCCGCCGCTGCCGATCAGCAGCGGCAGGAAGAACACCAGCGCCACCTGGGCGGCGATGGTGTCCTCGAAGTAGGCGATGCCAGCACCGGAGAAAAGGTTGGCGAACACCAGCAGTACCAGCCAGGTCACGCGCTTGCGATAGAGGCTCCAGATCGGCACCCGGCTGACACCGTCCTCGAGTTGTCCAATGGACATCCCTTTGTGGAAGTCCTCGGTGGCCTCCTCCTCGGCCACGTCCATGGCATCGTCATGGGTGACGATGCCGACCAGGCGCTCATCGTGATCGATGACCGGTACCGCCAGCATGTCGTAGCGGGCCACCAGCCGGGCCACTTCCTCCTGAGCCTCATCCACCGGCACGCTGATCACGTCCTTGATCATCAGGTCGTCGACCTTGGCGCCGGGACGCGCCACCATCAACTGGCGCAGCGACAGCGTGCCTGCCAGCTTGCCCTCAGGGTCGATGATGTAGAGCTGATAGACCGTTTCGGCGTCGGGGGCCGTCTGGCGTACCCGCATCATCGCCTGCGATACCGTCATGCCGCTGGGGATGGCGACGTAATCGGAGGTCATGATCGCCCCGGCGGTGCCCTCCTCGTAGCTTGCCAGCCGCTTCAGGTCCTCGCGCTCCTGGCGCGCCATGCGCCGCAGCAGCGTCTCCTGACGATCCTCGTCGAGCAGGTTGAAAAGGTCGGCTCGCTCATCCGAGCCCATCTCCTCCAGCACCGAGAGCAGCAGCTCGTCGGACATGGCTGCCGCCACCTCGACCTGTACCTCGCCGGTGAGATAGCCAAGGACATTGGCGCGGCGCTCCAACGGCAGGCAGTCGAGCAGCTTGAGTACGGTAGGAAGATCGCCGTCCTCTTCGGCCATTTCCTCGAGAATCTCGGAGAGGTCTGCCGCGCGCAGCTCAGGAAGCCACTGGTCGAGGCGTTCTCGATCGTCCTGCTCGACGGCGAGAATCAGGGTTTCCTTGTGTTCCTGCAGCTGTTCGCTCAACGACATGGCATTCTCCTGAGACCCTGACGCAAGGATGAGAAACCCCGCGTGGCGGCATGAGTATGGCTCGGGCACTTCCGGTCCAGCGCACTCATGATAACAGAGACGAAAACGCCCCCGAACAGCGTTCGGGGGCGTTTCATGGCAGCCAGGCTGGAATCAGCCCTTGCCGCCCTTCTTGCGCAGTTGCTGGATCGTGCGCAACTGAGCCACGGCTTCAGCGAGTTCGGCGGCGGCGCGGGTGTAGTCCAGCTCCGACGACTTGTCGTTGAATGCCTTCAGCGCATGCTGGCGAGCTTCCTCGGCGGCGGCCTCGTCGAGATCGCCGGCACGGGAGGCCGCATCGGCCAGGATGGTCACCACATCGGGCTGCACTTCGAGGAAGCCGCCCGAAACGTAGTAGTTCTCTTCCTGCCCGCCGTCATGGATCACGCGAATCGGCCCCGGCTGGAGCTCGGTCAGCAGCGGGGCGTGCCCGGGCAGGATGCCCAGGTCGCCCATGATGCCCGAGGCCACGATCTGCTCGACTTCACCGGAGAAGATCGAGGCTTCGGCGCTGACGATGTTGCATGTGAAGCTTTTCGCCATAGCGAAGTCCCCCAATGGACGGGATTACTTCATCTGGTTGGCTTTCTCGACGGCCTCGTCGATGCTACCCACCATGTAGAAGGCCTGCTCCGGCAGGTTGTCGTACTCGCCGTCGAGGATGCCCTGGAAACCGCGGATGGTGTCCTTCAGCGACACGTACTTGCCCGGGGAGCCGGTGAACACCTCGGCGACGAAGAACGGCTGCGACAGGAAGCGCTGGATCTTACGCGCGCGGGCCACGGTCTGCTTGTCCTCGTCGGACAGTTCGTCCATGCCCAGGATCGCGATGATGTCCTTGAGCTCCTTGTAGCGCTGCAGCACGCCCTGCACGCGGCGGGCGGTGTCGTAGTGCTCCTCGCCGACGACCAGCGGATCGAGCTGGCGCGAGGTGGAGTCCAGCGGGTCGATGGCCGGGTAGATACCCAGCTCGGCGATCGAACGCGCCAATACCACGGTGGCGTCCAGGTGGGCGAAGGTGGTGGCCGGCGACGGGTCGGTCAGGTCGTCCGCAGGAACGTAGACCGCCTGCACGGAGGTGATCGAGCCCACCTTGGTGGAGGTGATACGCTCCTGCAGCACACCCATCTCCTCGGCCAGGGTCGGCTGGTAGCCCACCGCGGAGGGCATACGGCCCAGCAGTGCGGATACCTCGGTACCGGCCAGGGTGTAACGATAGATGTTGTCGACGAACAGCAGCACGTCGCGGCCTTCATCGCGGAACTTCTCGGCGATGGTGAGGCCGGTCAGGGCCACGCGCAGACGGTTGCCCGGCGGCTCGTTCATCTGACCGTAAACCAGAGATACCTTGTCGATAACGTTCGACTCGGTCATCTCGTGGTAGAAGTCGTTACCTTCGCGGGTCCGCTCGCCAACGCCGGCGAACACGGAGTAACCGCTGTGCTCGATGGCGATGTTGCGGATCAGCTCCATCATGTTGACGGTCTTGCCCACGCCGGCGCCACCGAACAGGCCGACCTTGCCGCCCTTGGCGAACGGGCAGACCAGGTCGATGACCTTGATGCCGGTCTCGAGCAGCTCGTTGGAAGCCGCCTGCTCGGCATAGGTGGGTGCCGGACGGTGAATGGGCATGCGCTCCTGCTCACCGATGTCACCGGCCTCGTCGATCGGCCGGCCCAGCACGTCCATGATGCGACCCAGGGTCTCCTTGCCCACCGGCACGGAGATGGGAGCACCCGTGTTGACGACCTCCAGGCCGCGCTTCAGGCCCTCTGTGGAGCCCATGGCGATGGTACGCACCACGCCGTCGCCCAGCTGCTGCTGGACCTCGAGCACGGTCTCGGAGTCGGCGACGTTGAGCGCGTCGTAGACCTTGGGAACCGAGTCCCGCGGAAACTCGACGTCAATCACCGCGCCGATGATTTGTACGATACGTCCGCTCATCTTGCGATCCTCTCAAATACCTGCAAATGAAACCTGTTTGCCGGGAGAGCCTTGGGCTCTCCCCGGGCGCTATACGGCAGCGGCGCCGCCGACGATCTCGGAAATTTCCTGGGTGATGGCGGCCTGACGGGCCTTGTTGTAGACCATCTCCAGATCGTCGATGAGGCTGCCGGCGTTGTCGGTGGCGTTCTTCATGGCGATCATCCGGGCCGCTTGCTCGCAGGCTCCGTTCTCGACCACCGCCTGATACACCTGGGATTCGATGAAACGAACCAGCAGGCTATCCAACAGCGCCTTGGCATCCGGCTCATACAGGTAGTCCCAGCTACCGGGACGCTTGTTGTCCTCGTCTTCCGCATCCATTCCCATGTTGGGATCGAGCGGCAACAGCTGGCGAACCACCGGGCGTTGCGTCATGGTGTTGACGAACTCGTTGTATACCACGTAGAGACGATCCAGCCGCCCCTCGTCGTAGGCATCGAGCATCACCTTGACGCTGCCGATCAGGTCCTCCATTTCGGGCGATTCGCCCAGGCCACTCTTGGCGGCGACCAGATTGCCGCCGTAGTTGCGAAAGAAGCCGCCGGCCTTGCTGCCCAGGGCGCAGAAATCGAGCTCCGCCCCTTCGTTGCGCCATGCCACGGCACTCTTGATGACGGCCTTGAACAGGTTGACGTTCAGGCCACCGCACAGGCCGCGGTCGGTGGAAACCACGATGTAGCCGACCCGCTTCACCTCGTCGCGCTCGACCATGTAGTCGTGCTTGTACTCGGGATTGGCGTCGGCCAGGTGGCTGGCCACGTTGCGGATCTGCCGGGCATAAGGCTGGCTGGCCTTCATCAGATCTTGCGCTTTACGCATCTTCGACGCAGCGACCATTTCCATGGCGCTGGTGATCTTCTGCGTATTCTTGATGCTCCCGATCTGGGTGCGTATCTCTTTTGCAGCTGCCATAGCGATCTACCTCGTTCGTGGCCCTCAGAAGATGTCCAGGGCCCGCCCGTCGGGGCGGGCCGGCGGATTTACCAGCTCTGAGTGGCCTTGAACTGCTCGAGACCCTGCTTCAGCCCTTGCTGGATCTCGTCGTTGTAGTCGCCGGTCTGGTTGATCTTGTCGAGCAGTTCGGCATGCTCGGACCTCATGTACTCGTGCAGGGCACGCTCGAAGTCCAGCACCTTGCTGACGTCGACGTCATCCAGGAAGCCTTCGTTGGCGGCGTACAGCGACACCCCCATCTCGGCCACTGACAGCGGCGAATACTGCTTCTGCTTCATCAGCTCGGTAACGCGCTGACCGTGCTCCAACTGCTTGCGGGTGGCTTCGTCCAGGTCGGAGGCGAACTGGGAGAAGGCCGCCAGCTCACGGTACTGAGCGAGTGCCAGACGCACGCCGCCGCCGAGCTTCTTGATGATCTTGGTCTGTGCCGCACCACCCACGCGAGATACCGACAGACCGGCGTTGATGGCCGGACGGATACCTGCGTTGAACTGGTCGGTCTCGAGGAAGATCTGACCGTCGGTGATCGAGATCACGTTGGTCGGAACGAATGCGGAAACGTCGCCGCCCTGGGTCTCGATGATCGGCAGCGCGGTCAGCGAGCCGGTCTTGCCGGTCACTTCACCATTGGTGAACTTCTCGACGTAGTCGGCGTTGACGCGAGCGGCACGCTCGAGCAGGCGCGAGTGGAGATAGAAGACGTCACCCGGGTAGGCTTCACGGCCCGGCGGACGGCGCAGCAGCAGGGAGACCTGACGGTAGGCCCAGGCCTGCTTGGTCAGATCGTCATAGACGATCAGCGCGTCCTGGCCACGGTCGCGGAAGTACTCGCCCATGGTGCAGCCGGCATAGGGCGCCAGGAACTGCATCGGGGCCGGATCGGCGGCGCCGGAAGCGACCACGATGGTGTGCTCCATCGCGCCGTGCTCCTCGAGCTTGCGCACCACGTTGGCGATGGTCGACTGCTTCTGGCCGATGGCCACGTAGACGCAGATGACGCCCTTGCCTTTCTGGTTGATGATGGTGTCGACGGCGATGGCCGACTTACCGATCTGACGGTCGCCGATGATCAGCTCGCGCTGGCCGCGGCCGATCGGCACCATGGCGTCGATCGCCTTGAGACCGGTCTGGATCGGCTGGTCCACCGACTGGCGGGTGATGACGCCCGGCGCGACCTTTTCCACCGCGTCGGTCAGCTTGGCGCCCACGTCGCCCTTGCCATCGATGGGGTTGCCCAGCGGATCGACCACGCGGCCGACCAGCTCGGGGCCCACCGGCACCTCGAGGATGCGGCCGGTACAGCTGGCGGTCATGCCCTCTTCCAGCTGCAGGTAGTCGCCCAGCACCACCGCGCCTACGGAGTCGCGCTCGAGGTTGAGCACCATGCCGTAGATACTGCCGGGGAATTCGATCATCTCACCGAACATCGCGTCCTCGAGGCCGTGGATTTTCACGATGCCGTCGGAGACGCTGACGATGGTGCCCTGATTGCGGGCTTCGGATGCGACATCCAGCTTTTCGATTCGCTGCTTGATGATGTCGCTGATCTCGGAAGGATTCAGTTGCTGCATGCCATGTCCCTCAGACTCAGGCGGTAAGGGCTTCGGAGAGGCGGTTCAGTCGACCGCGCACCGACCCGTCGATGACGGTGTCGCCGGCGCGCAGGATGGCGCCCCCGATAAGCTTCGGATCCACCTGAGTGGTAATGGAGATTTCGCGATTCAGCCGCTTCTTGAGCGCGCCGGCGAGCTTGTTCTGCTGCTTGTCGTCGAGTTCGTATGCCGAGACGACGACGACCTCGATACGCTTTTCGTGCTCGGCGCGCAGCTGCTCGAAGTGCTCGGCAATGGCGCTCAGCGTGGCCAGTCGTCCGCTCTCGCCCAGGGTGTCGAGGAAGCGTCGTGACGCTTCATCGAGTTCGACCTCGGCCAGTTCGACGATCAGCTCGACCTTGCGCTCGGTGGTCAGACTGGGGCTGGCGAGGAGCTTCTGTACGTCGCGCACGGCAACGACAGCTCCCAGCTTGCCCAACCAGTCAGACCAGCTTTCCAGCGCCTGGTGATCGCGTGCGAACTCGAACGCTGCCCTGGCGTAGGGTCGTGCGACGGTAGACAGTTCCGCCATGGATCACCTCCCTCACAGTTCGGCAGCGAGCTTGTCAAGCAGCTTGCGGTGTGCCTTCTCGTCGACGGAGGCTTCCAGGACGCGCTCGGCACCGGTGATGGCAAGCGTCGCCACCTGGGCGCGAAGCTCTTCCTTGGCGCGATTGATCTCCTGGTCGATCTCGGCGCGGGCGCTGGCGACCAGACGTTCGCCTTCGGCGCGAGCCTGTTCGCGGGCTTCCTCGATCATCTGGCTGGAGCGCTTGTGGGCCTGCTCGAGAATCTGCGAAGCCTGCTCCTTGCTCTCACGCAGCGTCTGAGCCGCCTGCTCCTGAGCAAGCTCGAGGTCACGTGACGCCCGGCTGGCCGCATCGAGACCATCGGCGATCTTCTTCTGGCGCTCGTGAAGCGCGGTGCTGATCGGCGGCCACACATACTTGATACAGAACCAGACAAAGATCGCAAAGGCGATCGTCTGCCCGATTAGCGTCATGTTGATATTCACGGGAATGTACCTCTGACAGGTTCGTGGCGACCGGAAACGAGCAAACCGAGCGCCTTGGCGCTCGGCAGGTCGTTAACCGGCAACGACGAAGATCAGGTACATCGCGATACCGACGCCGATCATCGGCACGGCGTCGAGCAGGCCGGCCATGATGAAGGTCTTGGTCTGCAGCTGGTCGCCCAGCTCGGGCTGACGCGCAGTGGACTCGAGCAGCTTGCCACCGAGGATGGCGAAGCCGATGCCGGTGGCCAGAGCGCCCAGACCGATGATGATGGCAGCTGCAATGTAGACCATTTCCATGATGTTACTCCTGGTATTGAGTTGAGGTTTCAGCGGGTTAGGGGTTGAAGCGTTTCAAGCGTTGCTCGGTTCAGTGGTGCTCGTGGGCGGCACTCAGGTACACGATAGTCAGCACCGTGAAAATGAAGGCCTGCAGGGTGACCACCAGGATGTGGAAGATGGCCCACGGCACGTCCAGCACCCAGATCGCCCAGAACGGCAGCAGCGCAATCAGGATGAAGATCACCTCGCCGGCGAACATGTTGCCGAACAGTCGCATGGCGAGGCTGAAAGGCTTGACCAGCAGGCCGATCACTTCCAGCAATAGGTTGAAGGGGATCAGCAGCCAGTGATTGAAGGGGGTCAGCGACAGCTCCTTGGCGAAGCCGCTGGCGCCCTTGACCTTGAGACTGTAGTAGATAATGAGGATGAATACCCCCAGGGCCATGCCCAACGTGGCGTTGGGGTCGGTAGTGGGTACGATCTTCATGTACTCGACGCCGAGACGAGCGAAGAGCTCCGGGAAGTAGTCGACCGGAATGATCTTGAGCGTGTTCATCAGCAGAATCCACACGAACAGCGTCAGCGCCAGCGGGGCGATGATGGGATTCTTGCCGTGGAAGGCGGAGCGAACCAGCCCCTCGATGAATTCGATGACCATTTCGACAGCGTTCTGCAGGCCGCCGGGAACGCCGGTGGTGGCCATCTTGCCGGCCTTGCGGAACAGCCAGATGAACAGCAGGCCCATGGCGATGGACCAGCCCATGGTGTCCACGTGGATGGCCCAGAACCCCATCTCCTGTGCTTCGGTCGAGGAGTGGGCGAACGACCAGCCGTTTTCGGGGTGACGGCCGAAGGTCAGGTTCTGTAGGTGGTGCTGGATGTAGTACGTTGCCGTGACTTCGCTTCCTGCTGCCATGCTGTCGTTACCTCGATTCAGGGAGCCGGTTTGTCACGCATGAGCCAAGGAGCCAGCCAGTGCGCGAGCAGAACCGCCATATATGCGACAAAGAAGTAAATTGGGTTTGAGGGAGGCGCTGTCACGAACACCGCGGCAAGCAGTGCCACCGTCAAACCGAACTTTCCCGCCTCGGCCCGGTAGAAATTCGAGACGAAGCGACGTGCCTGTCTGCCTCCACGAACCGAGCCGATGCGCCAAGCAAAGTAAAGGGAGGGAATCAGGCTAACCAGCCCGCCCAGCAGAGCTGACAGCGCTGCGCCGCTACCCGACATCAACGCGCCGATGCCTGTCATCGCGAGCGTGACGAGCCCTTGCACCTGTACCAGCCGGGCAATGGCAACCCCTCCGCGTCTTCTGGCAGTGTGTCGGTGCATCTGTTGACAGTCCTGCCCTGACTTGAGGCGGCCAAGCGCCGACTGAATCGAGCGTGTCGCTCAGGCAAACAACGGCGGATTATAGGGAAGCACCTCAACCGGTTCAACCGAACAAGGCGCTTTTACGTACGAATGACGCGGCTTTGCGACCAAAGGCGGAGCAATTGTCGACAGCGGCAGCAGGCCGGTCGACTCAGCGAATGTGCTCGAGAATACCGTCGAGCTCGTCCAGACTCGAGTAGCGTATGGTCACACGTCCCTTGCCACCACGACCGTGCTGGATCTTGACCGGCGCCCCGAGCAGCTCGCCAAGACGGGTTTCGAGGCGTGCCACATCGGGCTGGGCGCCGGGGCGGCGGCTTTCTTCGGCTCCCCCTGGGCGAGGCGCTTCACCAGCGCCTCGGTATCGCGCACGGTGAGATCCTTGTTGACCACTTCATGCGCCGCGCGGCGCTGCTTGGCGGCGGGCAGCACGAGCAGGGCGCGGGCGTGTCCCATGTCGAGATCGCCGCGCTCGAGCAGCGTCTGCACCTCGGGGTCGAGCGCCAGCAGGCGCAGCAGGTTGGTGACCTGGGCGCGAGATTTACCCACGGCATCCGCGACCTGCTGCTGGGTGAGTTCGAACTCGTCGATCAGGCGCTTCAGCGCCAGCGCCTCCTCCACCGGATTGAGGTTCTCGCGCTGAATGTTCTCGATCAGCGCCAGCGCCAGGGCAACTTCGTCGCTGACCTCGCGGATCACTGCCGGGATGGTGTCGAGTTCGGCCAACTGGGCGGCACGCCAGCGGCGCTCGCCAGCAATGATCTCGTAGCGCGATTCACCGACCGGCCGTACCACGATGGGCTGCATGACGCCCTGGGCACGGATCGAGTCGGCCAATTCCTCCAGCGCCTCGGGCTGGATGTCGCGGCGCGGCTGGTACTTGCCACGCGAGAGCTGGCCCAGCGGCAGGCGCTCGAGCCGCTCCTCGACGGCAGCGGGCTGGGCGACGCTGGCCTCGTCTTCGTCATCGGGCTGGCCTTCCACCTCGGGCAGCTCGAGAGTCTCGCGGCGACGGGCGCCGGCACCGATCAGGGCATCCAGGCCGCGGCCCAGGGCGCGTTTACGCGTCATCAGCATTCCCTCATCACAACGAGCGGATCACGACAGGCGGTTTTCACCGGTCGCGTCACAGCGACAGGCGACGAATCAGTTCCTTGGCCAGCACCCGGTGGGCCTGGCTGCCACGCGAGAAGCGGGCGTATTTGGTCACCGGCAGGCCGTGGCTCGGCGCCTCGGCCACCCGCACGTTGCGCGGTATTGTGGTCTTGAGCAGCGCTTCGCCGAAGTAATCGCGCAGCTGCTTGGAAACGTCCCGCGTCAGGCTGTTGCGACCATCGAACATGGTACGCAGGATGCCATAAATCGCCAGGTTCGGGTTCACGCTGTCCTTGATCTGCTCCACGGTGTCGAGCAGTGCCGAGAGCCCTTCCAGGGCGTAGAACTCGCACTGCAGCGGGATCAGCACGCCGTCAGCGGCGGTCAGCGCGTTGACGGTGAGCATGTTGAGTGAGGGCGGACAGTCGATCAACACCACGTCGTATTCGCTGGCGACGCTGGCCAGGGACTCGGTCAGACTGCGCTCCCGCCCCTCGGCACGGTCGAGCAGTTCCACCTCGGCGGCGGTCAGGTCGCCATTGCCCGGCAGCAGGGTATAACCGGCGGTGGGGCAATCCAACATCACCTCGGGCGCACTCTTCTCGCCCAGCAACAGGTCGAGCACGCTGCCCTCGAGCGAGTGCTTGTCGACACCGCTACCCATCGTGGCATGGCCCTGGGGATCGAGGTCGACCAACAGCACGCGGCGGTCCAGTGCTGCCAGGCTAGCGGCCAGGTTGACGGCGGTGGTGGTCTTGCCCACGCCGCCCTTCTGGTTGGTCAAGGCGATGATTTGGGTCACGGGCGACTTCCTTGCGTCGAAGGCACGCTCACTGGCGGCCTGGGTTGGAATCGGTTCGCTCGACGATCAGCAACTGACGCTCCCCCGCGGTAAAAGGCACCGCCAGCATGTGGCGCTCGCGCAAGGCCAGTCCGGCGTCCAGGTCGGCCAGTTCCTCGTCGGCAGCCGGCCCCTTCATGGCCAGCCAGCGGCCACCCGGCGCCACCAGATGGTCGGTCAGCCGCACGAAGTCCGCCAGGCTGGCGAAGGCCCGCGAGATCACCTGGGCATAGCCGCCTTCCGGTGCTGCGAAGGCCTCGACACGAGCCTGTACCGGCGTGGCGTTGGCAAGCCCCAGTTCCAACACCGCCTGACGCTGGAAGCGCACCTTCTTGCCGTTGCTGTCGAGCAGCGTAACCGAGAGGCCCGGCTCGAGAATCGCCAGCACCAGCCCGGGCAGACCGGGACCGGCGCCTACGTCGAGCAGTGCGCCCTCATCGACGAAGGGCAGAACCGCCGCACTGTCGAGCACGTGTCTGGTCACCATCTCTTCCGGTGAGCGTATCGCCGTGAGGTTATAGGCGCGATTCCACTTGTGCAACAGCCCGACCAGACGCAGCAGCCGTTCGCGCTGTGTGCCGTCGATATCGAGGCCAAGCGCGGCAAGCCCTTCGTCGAGCCGTGCTGTCACCGTTGACGTGATGACATCGCTCATCCGTTGGCCACCCGATTGTCCTCGAGCAGGCGACGTTTCTTCAGGTGAATCAGCAGGATCGACACCGCCGCCGGCGTCACGCCGGAGATCCGTGAGGCCTGCGCCAAGGTCCCGGGCCGCGCTTCGGCGAGCTTCTGGCGAATCTCATGGGAGAGCCCTTCGACCTGGGCGTAATCGAGATCGGCCGGCAGCGGCGTGGCCTCGTGGCGCTTGAGCTTGTCGATCTCGTCCTGCTGACGGTCGATGTAGCCCTGGTACTTGGCCTGGATCTGGACCTGTTCTGCCACGGCTTCGTCGTCGACGGGCTCGCCCGTGAGGTGCGCCACGTCGCCATAGCCGAGTTCGGGCCGCTTGAGCAGGTCAAGCAGGCTGTACTCGCGGGACAGCGGCTTGCCGGTCTTCTCCTCGATGGCCGCCGCTGCCGCCGTGCCGGGCTGCACCCAGCTGGCCTTGAGCCGGGCGCCCTCGCGCTCGATCGCCTCGCGCTTGGTACTGAACGCAGCCCAGCGCGCCTCGTCCACCAGGCCCAGCTCGCGACCGGCCTCGGTAAGGCGCAGGTCGGCGTTGTCCTCACGCAGCAGCAGCCGGTACTCGGCGCGTGAAGTGAACATGCGGTAGGGCTCCTTGGTGCCCAGGGTGATCAAGTCGTCGACCAGTACGCCGAGGTAGGCCTCGTCGCGGCGTGGCCACCAGGCCTCGAGCCCCTTGGCGCGACGCGCGGCATTGAGGCCTGCGAGCAGCCCCTGGGCGCCGGCCTCCTCGTAGCCGGTGGTGCCGTTGATCTGCCCGGCGAAAAACAGGTTGTGGATAAATTTGGTTTCCAGCGAGTGCTTGAGATCGCGGGGATCGAAGAAATCGTACTCGATGGCGTAGCCGGGCCGGGTGATGTGGGCGTTCTCCAATCCCTTGATCGAGCGCACCACCTGCAGCTGCACGTCGAAGGGCAGCGAAGTGGAGATGCCGTTGGGGTAGAGCTCGTGAGTATCGAGCCCTTCCGGTTCGATGAACACCTGGTGACTCGCCTTGTCGGCGAAGCGGTGCACCTTGTCCTCGATCGACGGGCAGTAACGCGGCCCGACGCCCTCGATCACGCCCGAATACATCGGCGAGCGGTCGAGGTTGGCGAAGATGATCTCGTGGGTGCGCTCATTGGTATGAGCGATGTGGCAGCTCACCTGGCGCGGATGCATGTCGCGACGTCCCAGGTAGGACATCACCGGCGTCGGGCTGTCGCCTGGCTGCTCCTCGAGCACGGTGAAATTCACGCTCTTGGCATCCAGCCGTGGCGGGGTGCCGGTCTTGAGCCGGTCGACCCGGAACGGCAGCGCCCGCAGACGCTCCGCCAGGGCATTGGAGGGAGGATCGCCGGCACGCCCGCCGCGGCTCCGATCCAGGCCGATATGGATCACGCCGCCGAGGAAGGTGCCGGTGCACAGCACCACGGTTTCGGCACGGAAGCGGATGCCGGTCTCGGTGACTACCCCGCGCACCGTGTCGTTTTCCACCAGCAGATCTCCTGCAGCCTGCTGGAAGATCGTCAGGTTCGGCTGGTTCTCCAGCATGCCGCGGATGGCCGCCTTGTAGCGTACGCGGTCGGCCTGAGCACGGGTGGCCCGCACGGCCGGTCCCTTGCGAGCGTTGAGCACGCGGAACTGGATGCCGCCGAGATCGGTGGCCAGGCCCATGGCTCCCCCCAGCGCGTCGATCTCCTTGACCAGGTGGCTCTTGCCGATGCCGCCGATGGCGGGATTGCACGACATCTGCCCGAGGGTCTCGATGTTGTGGGTCAGCAGCAGGGTCTGACAGCCCATGCGGGCGGAGGCCAGAGCGGCTTCGGTTCCCGCATGGCCGCCGCCGATGACGATGACGTCAAAGCGGTCGGGATACTCCAAGGTGCACCTCGTTGCGCTAGTGCGCGGATGTTGCCAGTGACGAAAAACAGCCTGCCAGTATAAACCTCCTGTGGGTAAGCGTCAGGGTTTTCCACACCGCCTCTGCCCGCAGGCTCGTTTTCCTCCCAGATAACCAAAACAGAATATCTAAAAAGAAAGAAGTTCTGCTGTGGTTGTGACTACTGGTGTGGACAATATTTGTGGATAAGCAGAAAAATTCCAGCCAAGTTAACGGTTTGCTTTGTTAACTTCTATGCGGAGAAGAGGGTGACGAGCTGAGAGTTGCCGGTGCGGGGGCTGTGGATGAACGCCAAGCTTTTCCACAGCCCGGACGCTACACCTTTTTTCCACCGTTGCCTACCTGGCTTGTCACCGCGACTGTGAACAGTCACGCGAGGCGAACGAGAAGGCGGCAACCATGCCGCTTGGAGCGATGAATCGAGGGTAGAGCAAAAATTCTTATCCACAGGCCGAAAAAAAGCCCTGCCGAGTGCGACAGGGCCTGCCAGGGTGGAGAGCAGCGGCTATCTGTGGGCCCCTCAGTGCTTGAGCACCCGCGACAGGAAGCTCTGGGTGCGCTCGTGCCGTGGAGAGTCGAAAAGAGTGTCCGGTGCCGCTTGCTCGACGATCTCTCCGCGATCGATGAAGACCACTCGATCGGCGACCTCGCGGGCGAATCCCATCTCATGGGTAACGATGACCATGGTCATACCCTCGCGGGCAAGCTCTCGCATGGCATCGAGCACTTCACCGATCATTTCCGGATCGAGCGCCGAGGTGGGTTCGTCGAACAGCATCAGGCGCGGTTCCATGGCCAGCGCTCTGGCCAGGGCGACGCGCTGCTGCTGCCCGCCGGAGAGCTGGGATGGGTACTTGTCCGCCTGGTCGGCGATGCTGACGCGTTCGAGCAGGCGGTAGGCAGTCTCGGTGGCATCGGCTCGGCTCCAGCCGCGCACCTTCATGGGCGCCAGCGTGACGTTATCGAGCACGCTGAGATGTGGAAAGAGGTTGAACTGCTGGAACACCATGCCGACTTCGGTGCGGATTCTCTGCAGCGCGCGACCGCTCTTGCCGTTCGGTAGCAGTTCGTTGCCATCGACTTCGATGTGGCCGGCCTGAAACTCCTCGAGGCCATTGATGCAGCGGATCAGGGTGGACTTGCCCGAGCCGCTGGCACCGATAACCACCACCACCTCGCCAGGCTGGATCTCGAGCACGATGTCCTTGAGCACGTGCAGTTGTCCGAAGTGCTTGTTCACCCTGTCAAGGCGCACGATGGGCTGGGTGTCGGCCAGGGATTCGTCTCGGCTCATGTCGCGCTCCTTATTGTCCGACCAGGCCCTTGCGCTCGAGCAGGCGCAGGGCGAATGACAGGCTCAGGGTTATCGCCAGATAGAGGAGGGCGACCATCAAGTAGACTTCCAGGGCGTTGAAGGTGGTGGCGATGTAGACCTGGCCCTGGCGGACCAGCTCGCCAACCCCGATCACCGAGAATAGCGAGGTGTCCTTGATACTGATGATGCCCTGGTTGCCTAGTGGCGGGATCATGCGGCGAAAGGCCTGGGGCCAGATGATGTAGCGAAACGACTGTACCCGCGACAGCCCTAGCGACAGGCTCGCCTCGCGCTGGCCACGCTCGATCGATTGCACGCCGCCGCGCACGATCTCCGAGATGTAAGCGCCGGAGTTCACCGCGATGGCGGCGATGCCGGCGACCAGGGCATTGATCGGCCCGCCGAGAAGTTGGGGCAGGCCATAGAAGATGAACAGTACCTGTACCAGTACCGGAGTGCCGCGGAAGATCTCGATATAGGCGATCGCCGGTACCCGCAGCCAGACGAGCGGGCTGATGCGCAGCAGGCCGAAGAGAATGCCGATGAGAAAGCCGATGGCCAGTCCACCGAAGGAGATCAGCAGGGTGTAGGGGATCCCTTTCAGCAGGAAGGGAATGGAGGCGAAGGCCGCCTCCCAGTCGAATTGGAAGGTGACATCCACGTGGATTCTCCCGTCAGGGGGCTTGGCGGGGCAAGAGCGCCCGGGACAGTGGGACAGCGCGGCGGGGCCGGACTTGCCCGGCCGGCCCCGCTATATCGATGCGCGGTATGACTCACTCGTCGTTGGTGTCGCCGAACCACTTGGCATGGATGTCGTCGTAGGTGCCGTCCTCGCGCATCTCGGCCAAGGCCTCGTTGGCGGGCTCGACCCATTCGCTGCCCTTGACGAAGACGATGCCGTATTGCTGGCCCTCGTAGAGCGGGCCGACGACCTTGGTCCGGCCTTCGCCGCGGGTCTGGGCAAAGTAGGCGACGTTGGGAGCGTCGTAGAAGACGGCGTCCGCGCTGCCACCGAGCAGGGCCATGTACATGTCGCTGCTGCCGGGGTAGGGAGTGATATCGGCGCTGTCGCCGAGGTTTTCCTGAAGGAAGTCGTAGCTGGTGGAGCCGACCTTGGTGGCGATGGTCTTGCCCTCGAGGTCCTCGATCTCCTCGACGCCATCCTCGTCGGCACGTACCAGGATCTTCAGGCCGCTGTCGTAGTAGGGATCCGAGAAGTCGACGATCTGGGCGCGCTCCTCGGTGATGGTGATACCGGCGATGGCGATGTCCACGTTGCCGGTCTGGACGGCGGGAATGATGCCGTTGAAGTCCATGGTCTGCAGTTCGTAATCGAAGCCGGCCCGCTCGGCTACCTCGGCAATGATGTCCATGTCGAAACCGACCATCTCACCGGTTTCCTGATCCATCATTTCGAAGGGCACGAAGCTCGGGTCGGTGACCACGTCGAGCGTTTCATTGGCGACAGCCAGGCTGGAAAGACCCAGTCCACAGGCGATGCCGGTAACCAGGGTGGCCGTCTTCACGTGTCGTTTCATACGTTTCCCCATGGTGAATTGTTGTGGCATTACGCCTTTAAACCATGGCGAGTCCACAGGGAAGCGTCAAGTTGGGCCGATTCTGTGCTGTTCTGGCGGTGTAGGCTAGAGAATCACACCATGAAGGAAGCGCCACAGCCACAGGTGGTCGTCGCGTTGGGGTTCTGGACCAGGAAGCGGGCGCCGGCCAGCCCCTCTTCGTAGTCGACGGTGGAGCCGACGAGGTACTGGTAGGAGAGTTCGTCGACGACCAGGGCGACCTCGCCGAACTCGATGAGGGTATCGTCTTCACCGACCGATTCGGCAAAGTCGAAGCCGTACTGGAAACCCGAACAGCCGCCTCCCGTCACATAGACGCGCAGCTTGAGGTCGGGCTTGCCTTCTTCCTCGATGAGCGCCTTGAGCCGCTTGCTGGCAGCCTCGGAGAGCATCATGGGAGTGGGCACGAAGGATTGTGCACCGCTCATGGGCCCTTCTCCTTGAGCTGAATGAATGGGTAACACGCGATTATCCCTAATCCCCAGCAAAACGGTCAACTATTCATCAGGAAAAGGGCTCGCCTAAGGGCAAAGGACTCGCCGACGGCATCGCTCGGGGCTGAGCCGTCGGCAGGTCTCCGAGGAGGCGCTGTCGCACCATCAAGGCATCAGCGCGGGTACGGCGAGTCCGGCATTTTCGGCGAAGCCGAACATCAGGTTGAGGTTCTGTACCGCCTGGCCCGAGGCACCCTTGACCAGGTTGTCGATCACCGACAGTACCACCACGGTGTCGCCATCGCCGGGGCGATGCACGGCCAGACGACAGACGTTGGCGCCCTTGACGCTGCGGGTCTCGGGATGACTGCCGGCAGGCATCACGTCGACGAAGGGCTCTTCGGCGAAGCGCTGCTCGAACAGCGCCTGGAGATCGCCCGGTTCACCCTTCAGGCGACCGTAGAGGGTGGCATGGATGCCGCGGATCATCGGAGTCAAGTGCGGCACGAAGGTCAGGCCCACCGCGCCACCGGCGGCATCGCCGAGGCCTTGGCGGATTTCAGGCAGGTGGCGGTGGCCGGCGGCGCCATAGGCCTTCATCGACTCGCTGGCCTCGGCCAGCAGCGAGGGTACCTTGGCGCCGCGGCCGGCCCCGGTGACACCGGACTTGCAGTCGGCAATGATGTGCTCGGCGTCGATCAGCCCGGCCTCGAGCAGCGGCAGCAGTCCCAACTGCACCGCCGTGGGGTAGCAGCCGGGCACGGCGATCAGGCGCGCCTGGCGAATGCGTTCGCGATGCATTTCCGGCAACCCATAAACGGCTTCCTCGAGCAGTTCCGGGGCGCCATGTGGCTGGCCGTACCAGCGAGCCCACTCCTCGGCATCGCGCAGGCGGAAATCGGCGGAGAGATCGATCACCCGAGTGCCCTGGGCGAGCAGTTCGCCAGCCAGGGCATGGGCGACACCGTGCGGCGTGGCGAAGAAGACGGCATCGCAGGCGCCAAGGCGGCGGGGGTCGGGCTCGCTGAAGGCGAGCGTATCGTAGTGACCGCGCAGGTTGGGGTACATGTCGCAGACGCGAACGCCGGCTTCCGAACGTGAGGTAATGGCTTCGACCTCGACCTCGGGATGCTGGGCCAGCAGCCTGAGCAGCTCGACCCCGGTATACCCGGTACCGCCGACGATTCCGACCTTGATCACAACGCGACTCCTCCGAAGTTGGTCTGGCAGGGGCGATCGTCAACGGGACCGCCCTGTCCGGATATGATACACAAGAGAGAGGCTGGCGACCCAACCGCTTGCCATCGCGTCCAAGGAACCATCAGCACAGGAACGAATCGTGCCGCGCCTCTCGCTTCCCACCTTCAGTCTGGAAGGTTTTCGCCGCAAGCTGGCCAGCGTCGATGCCCTGCCGCAACTCTGTGTACTGGGGGTGCTGTCCGGGCTGCTCACCGGTGCCGTGATGGTCGCCTTCCGGCTGCTGCTCGAACTGGGTGGAGTCTTGTTCATGCCCGGCGGCGATCATGAGGCCTTCGAGGGGTTGACGCCGCTGGTGCGCTCGAGCCTGCCGCTGGTTGCCGTGACCCTGATCGGCATCTTCCTGTGGCGCCAGCCGGCGGCGGCCCGAAAGTTGGGGGTCGGCCACGTCATCGAACGTCTGACATATCATCAGGGCCGTTTTCCCCTGCGCAACTGGATCAACCAGTGGTGGGTGGGGGTGGCCACGGTGCTGGGCGGGCTCTCCGCCGGCCGCGAAGGGCCGGCGATTCATCTTGGCGCGGCGGCGGCCAGTGGCCTTGGCCAGCAGCTGCGCCTGCCTCACAACAGCTTGCGGGTACTGGTGGCCTGCGGTACGGCGGCGGGAATCTCGGCGTCGTTCAACACGCCGATCGCCGGGGTCATCTTCGCCATGGAAGTGGTGATGATGGAGTACACCATCGCCGGCTTCATGCCGGTCATCCTGGCCTCGACCATGGGCGCGCTGGTGGCAATGCTGGTCTACGGTTCGGAGCCGGCCTTTCAGGTGCCCAGCGTCAGTCTCGGTTCGCTGGCGAATTTGCCATGGATCGTGATCACGGCGCTGTTCATCGGCCTGCTGGCCGGACTCTTCATTCATGTGGCGAGAAGCGAGCGCATCAGCGGCTTGCCGGTGGTGTTGCGCTTGATGCTGGTGGCGCTGGCCACCGCGGCGGTGGCGTGGTGGTACCCCGACGTGCAGGGTATCGGCTACGACAGCTTGGATGCCTCGCTGGCAGGCGACCTGGCCGTGGACGTGCTGCTGGCGCTGGTGGTGGCCAAGCTGCTGCTCACTGCGGTGACCGTGGCCAGCGGTATTCCCATCGGCATCATCGGCCCGGTGCTGGTGGTCGGTGCCGCCGCCGGCGCTCTGGCGGATCTGGTGGGAGCCTGGCTCTTCCCACAGTTGGGTTCGGAGCCCGGCTTCTATGCCATGCTCGGTATGGCGGCGATGATGGGAGCCGTGCTGCAGGCACCGCTGGCCGCGCTGATGGCGCTGCTGGAGTTGACCCATAACCCCAACATCATCCTGCCGGGCATGCTGGCAGTGGTGGTATCGGGGCTGACGGCACGCCAGCTGTGCCGCTGCGATGGTTTCTTCATCAGCATGACCCGCCATGGCCTGCATCCGCTGCAGCAGCCGCTGATGCAGGCGCTCTCGCGGGTGTCGGTGCCGGCGGTGATGGAGCGCAGTTTCGTCACCACTCCGCGCATGGTGACGCGCGACCAGGCCCGTGCCTTGCTCGATGCCAAGCCGGCCTGGATCCTGATCCTGCGCTCGACCGACGACAAGCCGACGCTGGCGCTCAAGGCCGCGGACCTGGCCCGTGCCCTGATCGACGATCAGGAGCTCGAGGAGATCGCTCCCGAGGAGGCGCTGATCGACCTGCTGGAAGTGCCGGGCCTACGCCTGGAGATGGCGCCGATTCATTTGCAGGCGACCCTGTCGGAGGCGTTCACGCGACTCAACGACCAGGCCGTCGACGCTCTCTACGTGGAGTATGGCCGGCGTCCGAAGCACAAGCGGATTTCGGGTATCATCACCCGCGGCGCCATCGAGCGTTACTATTCGCTGAAATGATCTGTGCAGCGATCTCCGTCGCCGATTCAGACGGCTATCGCCACTCTACTTGAGAAACCCGCCCGAGGAGCCAGCATGTATTTGTGGATCAAGGCCCTGCACATCGTGTCCGTGGTGACCTGGTTTGCTGCGCTGTTCTACCTGCCGCGCCTGTTCGTCTACCACGCCATGGCGCGTGACAAGGGGGAACGGCAGGCCGCTGACACCTTCCTCGTGATGGAGCGCAAACTCTATCGGGGCATCATGACCCCGTCGATGATCGCCGTGATCGCATTCGGGATCTGGCTGCTCTACCTCATGCCCCACTGGCTTGGCATGGGCTGGATGCACGTCAAGCTGCTGCTGGTGGTGTTGCTGGTGGCCTACCACCATGTCTGCCTGGTCTATCTAAAGCAGTTCGCCGCGGGTCGCTGCCAGCGCTCTCATGTGTTCTTCCGCTGGTTCAATGAACTACCTGTGATTGCCTTGCTGGTCATCGTGATCCTGGTCGTGATCAAGCCGTTCTGACCATGGCGAGTGAAATGAACGAACAACTCCCGGTCGTGCTGGTGCTGGCCGGCCACGACCCCACCGGTGGAGCGGGACTCACCGCCGACGGCGAAGCGATATCCGCCTGCGGCGGCTGGGCAGTGACGGTGCCCACGGCATTGACGGTACAGGACTGCCATGATGTGCACCGGGTGGTGCCGGTTCCGGCCAATCTGATCGGTGACATGGCTAGGCGGCTCGGTGAATTTCGTCTGGCGGCGATCAAGGTCGGGCTGGTGGCTAGTCTCGAGACGCTCGATGCCGTGGTGGACGTCGTCAAGGCGCATCCCGGGGTGCCGGTGGTGGTTGATCCGGTACTCAAGGCAGGAGGCGGCAAGGAGTTATCCACAACCGCCCTGGTCGATGCCTTCCGCGCCCGGCTGCTTCCCCTTGTGGATATCCTGACGCCCAACCGTCTCGAGCTCGCGCGCCTGGCCGATCCGCAAGCCCAGGATGACAGTGAACGAGCCCGGCGCCTGCTCTCGCTCGGCTGTCGTGCCGTGTTGGTGAGCGGCAGTGACGATCCCGATGTCGGCGTTCCTGGCGACGAGGTCGAGCTGGCGCTGTACAGCGCCGAAGGACGCTTCGCCTGGCGCTGGAGGCGCCTGGAGGGGAGTTTCCATGGCTCGGGCTGTACCTTGGCCTCGGCGCTTGCCGCGCGGCTGGCAGCGGGCGATCCGTTGCAGCTTGCCTGCGAGCGAGCCCAGCGCTTTGCCTGGCAGGCGCTGGCGCACGCCTGGCAGCCGGGCAAGGCACAATCGTTGCCGCGCCGCCTTGCCGTGACAGAGGGAGTTCACGGCGCCGGGCAGGGCGTGACCCTACCCCCTCAATGAGCGAAAATCACCGGAACTTCACCGCGCATTCCAAGGTTATCCAAGAAGTTATCCACAACGCGGAGGCGGCAAGCGATGCCCCTCCTGCCATGGAACGCCATCACACTCGCGACCGCAATGAGGCTCACATGACCACATCCGCAACGCTCTTCGAACAGGCCTGCCGTCATATTCCCGGCGGCGTGAACTCCCCGGTGCGCGCCTTCAAGGGACTGCAGCGGCCGCCCGTGTTCATCGAGCGAGCGCAGGGGGCCTATCTGTTCGACGTGGAAGGAAAACGCTACGTCGATTACGTCGGTTCCTGGGGCCCGATGATCACCGGCCATGCCGACCCCGATGTGTTGGGTGCCGTGCGCAGCCGGCTCGACAACGGTCTTTCGTTCGGCACCCCGACGGCGATCGAGACCACCATGGCCGACCTGATCTGCGACATGATTCCGTCGATCGACCTGGTGCGCATGGTCAACTCGGGTACCGAGGCCACCATGTCGGCGATACGCCTGGCACGCGGCTTCACCGGGCGTGACAAAATCGTCAAGTTCGAGGGCAATTACCATGGCCACTCCGACTCGCTGCTGGTCAAGGCCGGCTCCGGTGCGCTGACCCACGGCGAGCCTAGCTCACCCGGCGTGCCCGCTGCGCTGGCGGAGCACACCATCACCCTTTCCTACAACGATCTCGACGAAGTGGAGGCCTGCTTCGAGGAGATTGGCAGCCAGATCGCCTGCATCATCGTCGAGCCGGTGGCCGGCAACATGAACTGCATCCCGCCGCAGCCCGGCTTCCTCGAAACCCTGCGCCGGGTTTGCACCGAATACGGGAGTGTGCTGATCTTTGATGAGGTGATGACCGGTTTTCGGGTGGCCATGGGCGGTGCCCAGGCGCATTACGGCATCGAGCCCGACCTGACCTGTCTGGGCAAGATCGTCGGTGGCGGCATGCCGGTGGGGGCCTTCGGCGGCAAGCGTGAGATCATGGAGCAGATCTCACCGCTGGGGCCGGTTTATCAGGCAGGTACGCTTGCGGGCAATCCCCTGGCCATGGCGGCGGGCATCGCGCTGTTGACCAAGCTGCGCGAGCCCGGCTTCCACGATGCCCTGGCGCAGCGCGTCGAGACGCTCTGCCACGGCCTGCAGGAGCGTGCCGATGCCGCCGGCGTCGACATGATCACCCAGCGTGCCGGCGGGATGTTCGGATTGTTCTTCACCGGACAGTCCCGGGTCGACAACTTCGCCCAGGCCACGGCTTGTGATGCCGATGCCTTCCGTCGCTTCTTTGCGGCGATGCTGGACGAAGGCGTCTACCTGGCGCCCTCGGCGTATGAGGCGGGCTTCATGTCCAGTGCCCATACGCCAGAAGACATTCAATGGACGCTGGACGCTGCCGAGAAGGCCTTTGCCCAGGTACGCCAGCCTTGATCAAGCTCAACCGTTAACGGGAGTGAACATGGACGCCACTTCAGCACCCTGCCCGACCTCTTCATCGAGCGCCATCGGCGTGGATGAACTGATCGATTCGCTGGTGGCGTCCCATCGCACCTTCGTCGACGATCTTCCCTACGTGGCCTCGCCGGCTTGCCTGGCCGCCACGCGCGCGCTGGTCGAAGATGAGGTGAGCGCGCTAGAGGCGCGGCTGACGGGCGAGGAGGATCGGCGCTGCCTGTTGCGGTTGAAGGACTGGCTGGCGCAGGAAATGCTGCGACTCGAACCCTGGTTCGAAGAGCGCGGCGAGCCGCGCCCGAGCTGGGTCGCGGGACGCCAGGCTATGCCGCTGTGCGATCGCCAGCGATTGGTGATGGCCAATGCCCTCGATCTCGAGGCCACGGATCCGTTGGCCAAGCGCTGCCTCGATCCGGGCTTCGACCTGGTATCGCTGCTGGTGGGCCTGTACGTGCGCGATGAGACGCGGCTTGCCCATTATGCCTTCGACCGTTACCTGCGGCTTTCGGGCGATTACGCGCTCACCCGGCTCATTTCGGTGTTCGCGGTATGCCGCTCGCTTGCCGGTGCCCGGCGAGCACTGCAGCACTGGGAGCCGGAGCGCGAGCCGGCGTTTCGGGTCGCCGAGATCATGACCGAGTGCCGGCGCTATCTCGATCTGGCCGAGCGGGTCTCCAATTTTCGCTTTCCTCCGCTGATCATCGGTGTCGGCGTGTCCGGCAGCGGCAAGAGCCGCTTCATGGCCGAAATCGTCGAGCGGCTGGGGGCCGTGAGACTGTGCTCGGATGCCGAGCGGCGGCGCCTCTTCGGACTTTCTCCACAGGCGGCAGTGCAGGATCCGGCTGTGGATATCTTCAGTGCGGAGACGACCGAGCGTACCTACCATCGTCTGGCCAGCCTGGCCGGGCTGTTGCTCAACGCCGGCATTCCGACCTGCATCGATGCCACTTGCCTGACCTACGCCCAGCGGCAGCTGCTACGACAGCAGGGCGAGGCGCGCGGCCTGCCGGTGCTCATCGTCAGCTTCGAGGCCGACGAGGAAACCCTGCGTGCACGTATCGCCAAGCGCGCCAAGCGGCAGGGGAGCGACCCGGCCATGAGCCTTGACGTGCTCGAACGGCAGCAGGCGCTGTTCGAGGAATTCCGCGACGAGGAGCGCCCTCATCTATTGCGAATCGATACCACTGCCGAGCATGTCGGCGATACCTTGGCGCTGTTGGTCGAGAAACGGGTCAGCCTGAGTTACAGCTGAGGGCGTCATGAAAAGACTTTTTTTGCTTCTTGTGGCAGGGCTGACAGGGATGAGCGCTGGCCTTGGCGCAGCAGGAGAGAACCGGATGTCAATGGAAGCGCAGCATTCTCACGGCGGTTCGGCAAACACGATTCAAGTGCTCTTCGATGGTGAGCCCGGCACGCGGTTTCAAGCCTCGTTGACGATAGAAGACGCAGATCGCTCGACGACACATGAGCTGGAAGAAACCGTTCCCATCGAACGTATCTACGAAGGAGAAGCGCTGGAAGCCAGCGTGCGCCAGACGAGTCGCGAGGGTGCTTTGACGGTGGAGGTTCGCAAGGGGGGGAGCGTCAGCCGTTCCAGCACCAGTGGGCAGGATAGTGTGGTGAGGCTACGCGTTCGCTAAGGAACCACTGTACAAATGCTTGCGCAGGCGAATCGCTGTGCTATAGCCGCCCTCCCTGGCGGCTACCCTTCAGGCCAGCCTAAAGGTTGGTTCAACTACGCTTGCCAGCGCGCTACCTGCTTTGGTTGTAGAGGTAGCGGTTATAGATCGCCCAACAGTGAAAGACGAGGAAGGTCACGAAGAACCCCACGACGATGAGCTTGGCCAGCGTCACCGTGATCATGCTTAGGGCTAGCATCTCTCCTTCGAAGATCGTCAGGTAGAATTTGGAAAACAGCCCAGCCCACAGGAAGAAGGTCAAGGCAACCATGAGCCCATCCCTTGCCTTGTAAACCAGGTTCTTTTTACCGGGGTTGTGGATGACGACGGGAGCGAGCTTATTCATGGAAGATTTCTCCTCTGTCCGGACTTGTCCAAGTGGCAAACCTACCCTTTTGCCTCCTTAGGGCCTTGGGAAAGGCAATGACTACGGTGGCCATGTTCAACATCCAGTAGGCAAGGGGATACCAAATGCACCAGTAAGCGCAGCGCAACATTCCCCTCTCGTATCTGCTGTCTATCGTGAAGCTAACGATGAACTGGGTGAGCCCAATCAGTATGAGTTCACCGCCAAAGTATGAGTAAAGAAGATTGGGGTAGTCCGTCAATGGCGAAGCATAAGGCAGGGCAATCAGCCATAGACAGATCATGAAGAACGCGGAGTAGCACCAGGCTACGCTCACAATATATTCCAGCAGTAGTGGCCAGAAACGACGGTTCTTCCACCTCACCGTTTGCGAAAAGTATCTCAGGAAGACTTCCGCGCCACCCTGGGCCCAGCGTAGCCGCTGGCGAAACAGGCCGCGCAGCGTTTCAGGCATCAAGACCCAGCAGATGGCCCGCGGCTCATACCTGACCTGACCGCCCGCGAGCTGAAGTCGCCAGCTGATGTCGATATCTTCCGTCACCATGTCGGTGTTCCAGCCTTCGATGGCCTCGAGGGCGCTGCGACGGAAGGCGCATACGACGCCTGAAATGGTAAAGACCATGCCGTAGATTCGCTGGGCCCGCTTGATCAAGCCGATGATCGAGGAGAACTCTCCCGTTTGTATCTTGCCAATTGCAGTCGAGCGTGTGCGAACCCTGGGATTGCCGGTAACGCCGCTGACATGGGGGCTCTGAACGAAATGACTTACCATGTAGCCTATGGCGTCGTAGTCGAGAATGGCATCACCATCGATCCCTACGATAATGTCTCCTGTGGCTTCGGATAGGCCATGGTTGAGTGCGCTTGCCTTGCCTCTATTGGACTGGTGAATGACCCGCAGGCTTTGGGAGAACGTTTTCAAGGCCTCCAGCTTGTCTGCCGTATCGTCGGTACTCCCATCGTTGATGGCGATGATTTCGACGTTGGGATAATTCTGTTGGAAGAGATGCCCTACGGTTTCGTTTATGTTGGCGCCTTCGTTATAGCAGGGAAGCAGAATGGTGACTTTGGGAGACTCGGCATCCCAATGAAAGCAATCCGGCCATGGCTGTTTCCTCTCCCAGTGGAGATAGAAATAGATTCCCCCACAGATCCATACCGTCGCCATGACGCTAGGGTAGGAAAAGGTGAAGATGGAGAGCGCGTCGATGATATTCATTTGCTCACCCCAAATCTTCGTCCTATGGAAAAGTGCGGCCGCAAGGCATTCATGTCGGGTTGATTGTTATGGAAATCATCCGGGTAGTAGCCGATGTGCTGGATGCCGGCATGCTTGACGGTGTCGATCCAACTCGTCAGGGTCTCGTTGGGTATGGGGCTCTCGTCTCGCCAGTCTCGGGTCTGCAGCTCGAAAACGAGCTGCTCGGCCGGCACGTTCGCCAGGGAGTCCTGCGCCAGTTCCTGTAGCCAGCGCTGAGGGTCGTCCGCCTCTTCCATGTACGGCATCGCCATGACCGCCACGTAATCGTAGGCGGCGGCGAAATTCTCCGCGGATTGGGCGAACCACGCCTGGCTCTGCGGCTCGATGATGGGAAGCGCGTAGATATTGCGTGACGTCGTGAATCGCTTGTTGTCCGCCTGACGGTAGTAGTCGGCCGACTGCGCCAGTTCGAGAGTGAAATCCGTCAGGAAAGCGGTTTTCCTGCGTGTCCAATCGTCCACCAGCGTTGCGTCCCGGCGCATCGTGTCGATATCGCGGGGCAGGTTCCACGCCGTTTCATAGGTTTCCAAGGCGTCCTCGCCGGCGTCTTCGTAGTCGGTGAGGTAGGCATCGTCATGGAATAGCAGGCCGTCGAACTTGGTCAGCCTGCCGAGATCCTGGTAGATCTCGCCAATGATGCGTCTGTTGGTCGCGGAATAGGGCGACAGGCGCAGGTAATGTTCGCTCGCGACCCGCCCGGTTCGCGCATCCGTCACGTATTCGTGGCCTGGGCCCAGGTCGAACGCGAGGACCGGCATCCAGGCATAGACCTTGACGTTGGCACGCTTCTTCAACTGCCAGGCGACCCGGTTGAACAGGTCCGCGCGCATGGGGAGATGGCGGTTGGGAAAGTAGAGGGCCTCGGCCACCCCGTTGCCGTTGGGGTCGGCGAAGGCCTGCAAATAGACCGTGGTGATGCCGAAGCGGTAGATCCGGTCGATCAACAGGTCCAGGTTGGCTTCCTGCTGGATGGGATCGGGATCGTAGACGTAGTCGAGATCGACATGGACGATCCTCAGCTCGTCCCGCTCCCAGATGCGATTGCCGAGTATCTCCTCGAAGGTCTGCAGGCTGGTTTCCTGGTCGATCAGATAGCGGCCCATGACCGCTGTCCCCTGGCCGATCCGGTTGGGCTCGCTGAGCAGGCTGAAGCTGTGGGGCATGCCATGTTCGGCAGCGATGTCCAGCGTGGCTCGGCTGTAGGCGCCATAGGGCCATACCATGATGCGTGGCGCCGTTCCGGTAATCTCCTCCAACTGGTGACTCGCCCTGCGCATGTCGCTGTGGATACGCTGCAGATAGTCCGCTTCGCTTTCGTAGCCGGAGGGTTGCCAGCGGCTGGTGACGGCGGCGGCCTGCTGGTTGCCTTGCGGGTTGCCCATCAGACCGTAGTGGAGGTCGTAGGTATGGGAGGCGATCTCGACCAGCGGATCGTCGTGCAGCTCCCGCAGCTGTTCGCGGGTCATGAAGCGATCGCGCTCGAGGAGGGTTTCGCCGTAGGGGACTCGGCCTGTCGGGGGCACGTCGATCCAACTGCCCACCACGGCCGTAATCGCGGGATAGCCATACAGCTTGAGCAATGGGTAGACGATGTCGTAGAAGCTTCGGTAGCCATCGTCGAAGACCAGCAGGACTGCCTTGTCAGGCAGCGCAGCAATGCCGGCCTCGGCGTCGAGTACCTGCTGGAACGAAACGGGCTGGTAGCCGCGGGAGCGGATCAGGTTGAAGTGCTCGATGAGGCGGGGCCGGGTGATCGTCTGCGGCAGCAGGGCCACCCCCGGCGATACGCTCAGGTCGACCACGTCGTGATAACTGATCACTACGTAATCGCCAGGCTCCCGTGCCGCCAGGGCCGGCTGTACCAGGCTCGCGATGACCAGCAGACCGAAGAGAAGGGCCGATCTGGCGCTCATGGGAATCTCCACACCAAGGCTCCTGTCAGTACCGTGTCGTGTTCCGCCTGGCCGTCGTACACGGCCCGCTCCCGGGCAATGCCATACTCCAGGGAGACGCTGGGCAGGAACTCCCAGCGCTGGTGATAGCCGAGGCTCCAGGTTTCTTCGCTGGCTTCGCCACGCTGCCAGTAGCGACCGGCACCGAGCGTGACGCCTTGGGTAAAGGTTTGGCGGTAACCCAGGGGATGGGCGTACTCGAGCAGCAGCTCCCCACTGAGGTGGGTGTCGCGCTCGGGGTTGTAGTAGCTGGCCTGCACGTCGTCGTTGCGCGATGCGCCGATCCAGCCCGTTGCGGCGAGCAGCCAGCGGTCGCGCTGGTACAGCCTCTCCTGCCAGTAGCCGAGGATGTTGCGACGCAGGTTGCCATCGTCGAAGTCGGTCAGGCTCAGCTCCGTACCCAGCGTGCGCCTTTCGTCGTGACGATAGGTCACGGCGGCGCGATAACGGTCGGCGTGGACCTCGTCGTTGAGGGCGCGCAGGGGAGTGGTGAGGCTGTTGTATTCGGCGCCAAGCGTGACGGCGAGGTGATCGGTGAAATCGTGGCGCAATGTGGCGCCGAAATGCGGCTCGTCATTGAGCTGCATGCCATGCCCGGCTGACAGCGTCAGCTGGCTGGGAAACAGGTTCCATTCATAGCCTGCGATGGCGTATCCCGCCCGCAGCGACCCTTCGTCGAAGGTGCCGTATTGGTGGCGGTGCTGCACATAGTAGCGTGAGCCGTTGTCGTTGCGTGGCGAGCGGAACACGACGTCGCTGAGCCACTCCCGTGAGGCCTGAGTGCTACCGCCGCCTTGCCCATCGCTGCGCTCCACGGAGAGGGCGAGCTCCGCTGCGCGCTGCTCCCGCCACTCTCGTTCGAGGTTGTCCCTCGATACGCTGGGCTTGGCGCTGTCGAGTTCATGGCGGACCTGTCCGACCGTGCCCCTCCAACGGCCTTGCTGGAGCCTGGCGATCAGCTCGCCATGACGTGCCGTGTCGCGTTGCTCGGGGCCAAGCAGCGATGCGGCACGCTGGTAGTCGGCCTGGGCCTGCTCGGGCCAGCCACGCCAGCGGCTAATGTCCCCCTCAGCTGCCACAGATAAGGGTTGGCAGGTGCTTCGGCGAGGTAGGCGTCGACCTGCGCGTGCGCCTCGTGCTCATTGCCGCGCCAGGCCATGAGCATGGTGTCGAGCAGAAGCACCTTCTGCAGGTTGGGATTTTCGATCTGTGTCGTGCCGGTAAAGTCCCTGCGATAGAGAGGCTCGGCGCGCCGCCACTCTGCCAGCAGGCGCTGTGCCTCGCGGTGGCGTCGCGCATCCGTATAGCTGAAGAACAGCCCTTCGTAGAGCGGATCGCTCAGGTCGTCGCCCCGCTGCGGCTCGTCGCGCAGAATGGCGTGGTAGATCGGGATGGCCTGTTCGGGGCGACCCAGCCCGCTGAGGGCATGAGCCCTGGCCCGCAGCACATAGTTGGGCAGGGAGCCGTACTGCAGGAGCAGCCGCTGACTCATCGCCTCGGCTTCGGTGAAGCGGCGCAAATGTGCCAGCGCCACGATCTTGTCGTGCTCGGCCAGCAGGCGAAGATCGTGGTCCACATCCTCCGACTCCAGCACCTGGTCGAGCCGGCCAAGGCCCCGCTCGATGCTTCGGTGATCATCGACATGGATCCCGAGGCGGATGTCGTTTACCCCCTCGTAGTAATGCAGCCATAGCGCATCGCTGGCATTGAACAGGTCGGGGTGGCGGTCGAGCAGTTCGCGGGCAGGCTCACTGGCACCGAGGCCCACCGCGAGGCGGTAGAGCGCACGTATTTCGTTGACGCGCTCCGGCTGGCGTTCGACCAGAGCCTGGCGTGCCTGCAGTTCGGCCAGGGCATCGTTCGTTTCGGCGGCCAGGTAGCCTCTCGCCTCCATCGCTTCCAGCGTGGGGCCGGCAAGTATCTCGTGGCGCTTCAGTGTGCTTTCGGCGAGCACGTAGCGGCCCTGGTCGACGTAGACCAGGGCCTGGCCCAGCCAGGCGGCCGGTTCCTCGGGCTCGCGGTGGGTCAGGGTCGTGAAGAATTCCAGTGCGAGGTCGAGTTCTCCCTGCCTGCGTGCCGCGCCCCCAAGGTCGAGCAGCTCGTGTGAGGTGAACTCCGCGGGGTAACAGTCGGCACAGACCGACAGGGCCTCCTCGAATCGCTCGGCCCTGATCAGCAGGGCAATCAGGTCACTGCGTACCGATACATTGCCCGTACGCTCGTATAGCGAGCGCAATGACATGATCGACGTGTCCCATTTGCCACTCTCGACGGCTTGCTGTACCAGAGCCTGTCGCTGGGAGTCGATCGAGGCGTCCGCCAAGGCCGCCAGGGGCAGGAGCGCAATCGCGCAGAGAGGCACAGCATCAAGCAAGCGTTTCATCAGCCTATGTCTCATCAGTTCGGCATTCGCAGCGGATGGCCGTGACAGGGTCGTTGAGGCGGCGAGGTGTCTCGGTCTACGCAACCGGCGCTCGGCTCGTCGTGCTTACTTGAGTTTCCTTTGCTGTAGTGCGCAAAAAAGGTCCCGCCTCGGCAGGACCTTTCCGCAGGCGCGCTCAGTTCTGGAAGACGTGAGCGGTGTTGCCGCCACCCACTTGTGAGGTGGTCGCGGCGTTGTTGTGGCCCATCTGCACATGGGTGGCCGTGTTGGTGGCAAGGCTCATCAGGCCGCCAAGGTAACCGGATGAGGCCGCTTGTGTGATGGAAGAGTAATGACCGTTGCCGGACTGGAAGGAGTCGGCCAGATCGTTGTAGCCGCTCTGAGTCACCTCGGAGTAGTGGTTGCGGCCGTTCTGAACGATGATGGCATCGTTGTTGAAGTTGCTCTGATCGACAGTAGCGGTATTGTACTTGCCGTCCTGGGTGATGTCGGCGGTGTTTTTCGTGTCGCGCTGAAGGACTTCGGCAACGTTTCCGGTACCTGCCTGTACGATGGTGGAGTCGTTGAAGCGGCCGTCCTGATCGACGTCGGCATAGTTGTTAATGCCAGACTGGGTGATATCGGAGGCATTCTTGACCCCATTCTGCCGCACTTGCGCGATGTTGTACTTGCCATCCTGTACCGTGTCGGAGCTGTTGGCAAAGCCGCTCTGACTGATATCGGCAAAGTTGTTCCAACCGTTCTGGTAGGTGGAGGCACTGTTCTTGGCGCCTTCCTGATTTACTTCAAGAACGTTCTGCGTGCCGATCTGCTGGCTATCGGATGAGTTGAACTGGCCGGACTGGGTAATGGCGGCACTGTTGTTCGTGCCATTCTGGAAGACGTCGGCATCATTACCCAGACCTTCCTGATCGATGTCCGAAACGTTGTAGCCCCACCAGCCCTGCTGATGAACGGTCGCACCGTTGCCGACACCGTCCTGGCTGACGCCCGAGGTGTTGTTCCCACCCCAGCCTTGGGTGTACTGGGATACGCTCACATCGTTGTCGTAACCTACCTGGTCGACATTCGATACATTGCCATTGGCCAGAGCCGTACCTGAGAAGGCAATAGCCGCTGCCATTACAGTCATCTTGAACTTCATTTTTCATTCCCTCTCGTTGAAATCCCTGGTTGAGCCGATGCCGCCAGGGCGGTGTTCGAGAAACGATAGCCAAACTATCACTTCCGTTTTCCCACTTACGGTTTCAAGCGTCTTTACATCCCTTTTCGTTGGTCATGCTTCCTGCATCTTCCCCGTGAGTCAGGAGTAAAGCCTCTAAGCCTTAATATCGATAGACCTGTACGGCGGCCTGCCCACGTGAGAACTGGGTAACAGTAATGGGACTGGTACGATGGGTCCCCAGCTGGTGAATCTCGGCGCTGCCGTATACGCCATGCTGATTGATGGTGGCCTCCTTGCCGTATCCGGCCTGCACGATTTCGGCATCGTGTCCGTGACCCTTCTGCAGAATCGAAGCCTCCAGCTGAGCGCCGCCCTGTACTACCCGAGCCTCATTTGCCGTTCCCAACTGCCTGGCACTGGCGATATTGGCCGAGCCTTGCTGAATGATTTGTGCGCTATTGTAACTACCGTTCTGTACGATGACGGAATCATTGCCGTAGCCAGCCTGATAAATCGTGGCATTTTGGTGAGAAAGAGTACCTGATGGCTCTGAATAGAGCTCAGATCCCGGCATGAGATCGGTCGCCTTGGCGGCGTTTGCCAGCAGAGTCATCCCTATCGCAAGTGTAACAATTCCGTAGTCTTTCATGGCGACTTACTCTGTGGCTTTTACGTTCAGTAACAGTGTCGGCTTGCGAGTAAACTCCTTCCATAATTCATAAGTTCCAATTTCAGTATTAATTTTTTAGCACCTGGGTCGCTGCTGAAAGAATGATTCTAACTGACGCAAAAAGTTAACCTTCTGTCCCCAGTAATGTAAAAAAAAGGCGCCAGAATATGGCGCCTTGAAACTCTAGCGTTTTCATAGCATGGGGGGAGCCGATTCTCGATAGGCCATGAGAATTTCGTGATTATGGTCGCCGGGGTTGGCCAGGTTCCATAGCCCTCGATCGACTCCCTGTGTAACGAGATGTATGACGGCGGATTCGATGGCCGACATTACCGCCATTTGTACGGGTTCATTGTGCGTATACCCTGCCTCGGCCTCCAGTAGGCGACGGAAACTGACGAAGCGATATACTCCGGCACGAACCTCATAGGAATAAACCGTCTTACTGGTGGTTACGTTGGCCAGGACTTCGCCGGTGGCAATATCCACGGCGCGGAGGTTGACGGTAACCTGATCGACCTGATACTGACCGGACGATCCGATGCCGAAATACTCGGCGCCTACGCCGCCCGTCTTCATGTTGGAGTCGTAGGCAATGATCCCCCCTTCCATCAGGATGCGGGCCGCGTTGAGAGAGCCCAGCTCGTGTTCGCGTCCGTTTCTTTCCAGGTTCGCACGTATGATGCGCCGTTCCGTGAGCAGGTTCTGCAACCCGACTCGCTCCAGCGGCACGAACCAGCCCGAATCCGCTAGCGCGGAGCTCAGCATGGCGGCTCCGCCTTGGGTCACCGCTGTCGAGAAGGTGCTGGCAGGCTGGGGACGGTACTGGCCAGTCTGGTCCCTGAAGTCATAGACGGCCGTGAGTATCGGAGCCGCTGGGCGTGGCAGGCTGGTCAGGTCGAGATAGGTTCCTGCTCGAGGAACGAGGGTAGCCGGTGCTCCCTCCAGCCCTTCGGGCGAGGTGACCATGCTGACGCATCCACCAAGGAAGATCAGCCCGGACAAGCAACCGATTCTGAGTGCTTTCATGTTCAGGCCCCTTAAAATGGAGTTCCGAAATCGATGCGTGTCACTTCGTTCGTTCTCTTGTCGGTGATCACCATCTGGAAAGCGCCGCCACCTACATTGACGAACCTGACGTTGAGCGAAGAATTGTCGATGACGCTTTCGCTTCCCCCGGGGTTGTTGGGATCGAGCGCATCGTCGATAGCACGGTTGATGAGATCGGCGCGCAGGTCCTGAAGGAAAAAGTCGACCTCGGAGAAGCGACCGAAATCCGGGGCGTTGGGATCCTTGTGCGTGTCCTGTGCCTGAGCCTTGTTGAGCAGGTGGTTGCCCAGCAGGGGATCCCCTCCGAACGAAGGGTTGATGGGACGGTAGATGAGTTCTCCCGCCTGAGTGCCCACCGAGCAGGATAGGAGCAGCCCGACAAGAGAGAGCTTCCGCAGTAGTGAACGTGGATGTTGTTTCATGGTGTTCTCCTTCTAGTGCATCCTTTCCGCTAGATTTCCTCGTCGGCCAGGTCCGGGTCGCTCTCGAGCGCCTGCATGATGCTGCGTTGCACGAGGAGCTGCTCCACCTGTTCCACGGCTGCCTCGGCATATCGGTCGATATCGCTCAATCGGGGAGGGAGCGCGGCCTGGAAGAGAATGCGATTGTTCTCCGCGACCCAGACCTGGCTTCCCCAACGCGCGTCGGGGCGTTCGTGCACGGACAGTGTCGTGCTGGATAGAATGTGGCTTTCCGAGCTCAACTGGCTGAAACGCCGGTAGAAAGTCTTGCCCATCATGGTGATGGTGCGATCGACGATCACGCCTGACAGTCCGGGCTCGCCCAGGCGAAACTGGCGCGACAGTTCTTCCGTTGCCTCTCCCTCTTCCAGCGCTTCTTCCTCTTCGATTGCGCCTTGAGGCACTTGCGGCTCCCTCGGGGCTGTAGGCAGGCTGGAACTTGGTGTCTCCACCTCGGCCAAGGCAAGGGAACCAAGTGCCACCAGGAAAAGGGCCATTGGAAATTTCTTGCGAAAGAAAGCCATTGTCCTTCGCTCTCGAATCAGTGATTGGGTGAGGCTCGGTCGTAGCGTTGAAGCGGCATCGGGGGAGGCGGTCCCAGGTTCTGCCGGGCCCAGTTCACAGCCTGCATGCGGTTGCTGACATTGATCTTGCGAAAGATGTTATAGAGGTGCGACTTCACCGTATGCTCACTTACGTAAAGGAGTTCGGCGATTTCGGTGTTGGAAGCGCCGGAGCCAAGCAAGCCGATGATTTCCAGCTCGCGCTGCGTAATGCCGCAAGCGGGACGGTAGCAGTTGATCTGCTGACGTCGATAAAAGTCAATCAAGCGCGTCATCAGTGAGCGTGACAGCCAGAAATCTCCAGCCAGCAGGCGCTGAAGGCCCTTGCAGATCAGCTCGAGGCTGTCGCTACGGTAAAAGACACCTTTCAGCTGCATGAGGCTCAACAGCTGAGCGGCGTGGTCTTCGTTCCTGAGATTGAAGGCCGTCAATATCCAGCCCGGCTGCTGGTGATACTGCGCCTGCCATGCCTGCATGGTCGTCTCTTCGAGATGATCGATGTCCAGCAGGACGACAGTTCGCGAGTCGCTGTCTTCTCCAACGAGGCTGCACGCTTCACCAGGCGTTTCTGGTGGCACGATGTACAAGTCACGCTGCAATTGCTGATGAACGTAACCGACAAAGAGCTGCGTTTGTGGGTTGCTTTCGGTAGCTAGCAGGATAATCCCTCTTCCAAGTTCCATGCCCGTTGTCCCCTAAAAAGTATGCTTTTCTTGGTGTGACCTTCTTCAAATCTCATGGAAAGCATGGGACATCTTGGTTCAATTAAAGCCCGTATGTAAAGTTATGTTTCAGCATGTATTGTTTAGTTGGAATGAATGAGATTTCTCATACTTTCGGGTAGAAAAAATATATTTTTCAAGGATATGTAACGCAGGCAGGCTTCTTGCAAAATCGATGCATTTCGTAGACTATGAAATTTTCTTGAATAAAATTCACTTGAAAGGCGGGATTGTTACAATTTCTTAAAGGATAGATTAAGCAAGGTTCACGGAGTTTCTTCTGAATCCTCTCCTTCTGTTTCACGAAGGATACATTGCCAGACCATGTCTCGGCTCCTTGTGATAGCTGAAAATTGCATCTTTCTTTTCCGAACATGTTTCATATGGCTGACACTTGTGAGCCGTTCGAATTTTTATGGAAAATATCAGTATGTTATCAGGCCAAGGCTGCCTGGGAGAGTTGGATCTCAATGAAGTACTCTCAAAAAAGTTACTTTTTCTTCAGTATAGTTCGACGGAGAGTGCTGATGACAACGTCTCCCCTACCGAGCGGGACATAAGAATTAGGAGTTTCCCGGTTCAGGCTTGCTCTACCAACACTGGCCGCTCTTGCCTGTCTTGTTGCAGTGTAAAGAATTGGTTACTCGGTGTTCTTTTCGTAAACCAATGAGATTGAACAGCTTGTGCCTTGAGCTGATGATTCTCGGAAATTAGCTGTCATATTGGCGAAACCTTTCCTGATGAATCTGCTCGTGTACTTGCGTGAATGGCATGTCAGGAAAGCCGTTTCCTGAATGTGAAAAATTCATATGTTATTGTTTTGTAAGTTTCTGCATCCCTTATGGCATGAAGAGTGCCATCTATTCTACGACCATGAGTTCTGCATGTACGACAGGTACGAAGGCAAGAAAAAACGGATTTTCCTAGGACCAATCCGAGCGAAATGCGTGAGCGTCATGGTCATGGTTAGGAGCACTCATCATGCATGATAAGGGAGAAAAGACATGAAAAAGCACTATGCGATAGCGGGATCTTCGCTGCTGGCTCTGGTGATGGCCATTTCGTTTGCGCATGCTGACGCGGTGGCCGTTGGTGGTAGTGGCGGCAGCAGCTATGGCGGCGATGGTGGCGGCGGTGGCAGCAGCAACAGTGCCTCCGGTTCCGGCGCCTGGAACAACGCCAGCGATATGGACGATGGCGCCGATGCCGGGAGTGAAGCAAGCATCTACGCCAACAGCAGCGCGACCAGCAGTGCCGGGAACGGCGGGGCCGGCGGCATGGGTGGAGCTGGCGGTGCAGCCGGCGCCGGTGGTGATGCCTGGGCCATGAGTGAATCCTACAACACCAGCACCAGCGTGGTGGCGATTCAGGATTTGCGTTCCACGGTGACCGGTTCGCGCATCAACATCAATGCCGGTGACGGAGCGACCGGCGGCTCAGGCAGCAGCGGTGGCGATGCCTTGGGAGTGAGTGCCGGTGTGGGTGTCGGCGGTGCCGGCGGCGATGGTACCGGCGGTGATGGCGGTCGCTCCGTTGCGGTCGGTGGCGATGGCGCCGATGGCGGTGATGGTGCCGGACTGGGGCTGGGCCTTGGCCTGGGCGCCGGCCAGGGTGGCAGCGCCGACAGCAGCAACGGAAGCGGGGGTGCCGACAGCAGTGCCTCGGGCGGGCTGGCGGGTAACTTCGCCGGAGATGACATCGAGAACAACAACTCCGCCTCGGCGGGCGGTAGCAGCAGTGGAGACGCCACCGCATCTCCCTCCGTGGCAGCCGGTACCGGTGGTGCCGGTAGTGGCACCGGTACTGGCACCGGCACTGGCACCGGTACCGGTGGAGAAGGCGGAGCAGGGGGCGATGCCGTGGCTGGGGCCGGCGGCAGCTCCACCGGTAACGGCGGCGGCGGCGGCGGCGGTACCGGTACCGGCGGCGATGCTATTGCCACCGCTGGCAACGGCGGCAATGGCGGCACCGGCGGCAACGGTGGCAGCGCCTCGCTGGTTACCGGTGGTGCCTCCATGGCGGCAGGTGCCGGTACCTTTGGTGGTATCGCCAACATGAACCTCTCTACCGGCATCTACAACTCGCAGCTTGCGGGTACCAACGTGGCGGCGCACAGCAACGTCCACATCGGCAACTGAGGAACTGCTTGTGCGCGAGGAAGGGCCGGTGGCCAGGCTGCCGGCCCTTCCTCGGTTCCATTGACGAAGCGGCGAGAGGGAGCGTTGTCATGAAGCGTTTTGAGTGGATGGTGTGCGCGGCACTGGCAGTCGGGGTGGGGCTTGCTGGTCCTCTGGCGGTGGCGGAGGAAGGCGTGACGGCAGGGTTCGATTTACATCAGCGCATCGAGGTCAGCGAACTGGAGAGCGTTACCGGCAAGGAGGGATTCCGCGACTTAGTCAACGTGCAGAGCATCCAGAACATGGAGGCCGTGGCGACGGGGGCCTCGTTCACCGCCGATACGATCGTCTCGGGCAATATCACGATCGAAGCCAACGCCATGGATCGGATTTCCGGTATCACCTTGATGAATCTCATGACGGGGCACGCCAATGCCGTTTCGACCGGGGTCAGCATCAGCATCTATGCGCCTCAGTGAGCGCACGGGCGAGGAGCGGAGGATGGCCCGGAGCCTGTGGCGTCTCGGGGCAGCGGCGGCTTGGTTCGTCATCGGCCTGCAGGCGCCCTTGCTGCAGGCCGGGTCGGTGACGATCGCACTCAATGGTGGTTTCGGCTCGGTGACCGTGCCAGCCAGAAGCCATCACGAAATGCGCTGGGATGGCGTCGTCGCTCAGCAATACGACTACAGCTGTGGTGCCGCCGCCGTGGCGACGCTGCTTACCTACCACTACGACAGGCCCACCACGGAAGCCGAGGTCTTCGAGGCGATGATCCATGGCGGAGAGGTCGAACAAATCCGGGAACAGGGCTTTTCGATGCTCGACATGAAGCGTTACCTCGATGCCCAGGGGCTGAGTTCGGACGGTTTTCGGGTCGGGCTCGACGATCTTGTCCGCATCGGTATCCCTGCCATTACTCTGATCAATACTGGGGGTTATCGCCATTTTGTGGTGATCAAGGGAATGGATGACGGCAACGTGCTGATCGGCGACCCCGCCGTAGGCACCGTGGCAGTGCCCAAGGCGCATTTCGAATCGATCTGGAGCGGCCTGGTACTGGGCGCGCGCGCCGATTCAGAAATCGCCAAGGCTAACTTCAACCATGAGCGCGACTGGCAGATCCGGCCATCGGCCCCCATCGGCAGCGGCATCGACCGTGCCGACGTAGCCTCGATGCTGCTGCAACTGCCGGCGATCAACGAATTGGGGCGCTGAGAGATGCATGCACGCTCGATCACCAAACGAATGCTGGCCAGGCGACTAGCGGGTGGTGATGCTAGGCGGAGAGTGAGCTGCCACGGGAAAATTCGCTCATGGCTGCTGTCGCTGTCGCTGTTGCTGGCAAGTGCCTCGATACAGGCAGCCGATTTCGATTACCTGACGCCGCTCGGAGAAGCCGAGCTGAGCGAACTTCGCGGCGGATTCCAGATCGCCGGGCTCGACATGAGCTTCGGCGCCACGCTGCAGACCCTGGTCGACAACGTACGGATGGATACCGTGTTTGTCATCAGCGGGGCGGGTGCCGAGATCGTGTCCCAGACGATCAGCCAACACCAGTCCATCGATGGCCAGGTGGTCTCCCGAGTAGGGGAGGGCAGCGGCAACACCATCGTGGAGCTGACCCCGGGCGGCATCGACCTGACCGGGATGAAGGATTTCTCCGGCCTGGTGGTAAACGATGGCAAGGGGTTTACCTCGGTGTTCCACACGGTGACCAAGAACGCCATCCTTGGTGCAGTAGTCAGCGATGCCTCGGAGCGGGACATCCGCCAGCATATGGATATCGGCGTACAGGTGAACAACCTGCCTGCACTGCGCGCGGCCCAGCAGCGCCAGGCCATCGTGGAGTCGCTGGCTCGCTAGCCGGCTCAGGGCGAACGCAGCAGGATCGGTGCCTGGCACCGATCCTGCTGCTCTCAGAAGGCATTGGTACCGAACGGAATCCTGAGAGTGAGCACGGTATTGGGGGCATCGTCGGTCACGCCGAGTTCGAGGCCCAGGTTGACCGACACGTCCTGGTTGAGCTGGTAGGACCACCCCAGCAGCAGCGAGCCGACATTGAGCGTGCGCGAACTCTGAGTAGCGGTTCGATCATCTTGAAAATAGGTGGTTTTGGTCTTGTCTATGAAGTCGTTCTTGAAGCCAAGGGTGAAGGAGGCCCGGGGGTTGATGGCGTAGGCCATGCCGAAGCTGAGCCGTACCGCATCGCCGGGGTCGACCTTGCCGATCCAGAGATCCTCGGTGATCTGCTGGTTGACGTCATCGCTCATGTTGTAGAGGTAGCCGACATTGGCGAAGAAGACCGCCGGGTCGGAGGGGAGGAGCGCGGTGATACTGGGCTCGATGGCATGAAAGCCGGAGCCGGTAGCCAGTTCCTGCTCGATGCCGTCGGAGTCGCGGGCGATGTCGAAGGGGCCGTCTCCAGTCGTGGTCTTGTAGCGCAGGTTGCCGACGAAGAAGGGCCAGCCGTTGTGGCCGCGGTTGAGCTGATAGCGTGCGGTGAGTTCGATGTCCCCCAAGCCATTACCGGACAGGTCGCGGTCGATATCGAAGCTGCTGTCGCCAGCCACGGGCACGGTTGCTCTTATGGTATCGTCGCGATAGACGTAGGGCACCTTAAGCTCCATCTCGAGGCGGTCGGTGATGCCCAGGCGGCCGGTGAGCGCGGCGGTCCAGATGTCCCGCTCGGCCTCCTCGGCGCTGAACACGCCGATCAGCAGGGTGCTGAGGATTTCGATGCCGCGGAAGGTCAGGCGGTTGACCCCCGCATGGGAGTACTGCAGCGAGGGCTCGATGACCAGACGGCCGCGGGGCGTTAGCACCCCGCCGATATCGGCGATGGCCTGCACCTCCGGCTGCTGCGGCGGTGCTTCGACGGGGGCCTGTCCCACGGGCGACGTGATACCGCCTGGTGCGGCGCTTTCCTGGGCGGCTACCGCCTGAGCCAGGGCCAGGCCGATGGCGGTGGGCAGCAGCAGGGTGTGTATTCTGGTCATGTTTTCTTCCCCTTGATGTCCCGATTTGGATAACTGCCGCGATCAGTAGCGGTCGTCGATGCGTTGGATGTCGTACTTGTCCATCAGGCGATACAACGTGACACGAGAGATCCCCATTTCTCTCGATGCCTTGGCGACGTTGTGCCGGTTGCGCTTCAGGGCGCTGATGATGGTGTTGCGTTCTGCTTGCTCGCGGATCTGCTCCAGCGAAGGAGGTCGATAAGGCTTGCTTGGGTTGCCGATGGGAATGTTCTCGGCCTCGATATAGGGCGGGTCGGACATGAGCATGGCGCGGCAGACCGTGTTCATCAGCTCGCGAATGTTGCCCGGCCAATCGTGCTCCTGCAGCAGCGCCATGGCTTGGGGACTGAAGCCCACCAGGCCGGGGGGCCTGTACTGCTTGAACTGCTCGAAGAAGAGTTCGACGAGCGGTCTGATGTCTTCCTTCCTCTCGCGTAGCGGTGGTATCCGGATCTCGAGCACGTTCAAGCGGTAGAAGAGATCCAGCCGGAAGTTGCCTTCTTCCACCAGTGTGGGAACATGCCGATTGGTGGCGGCGACGATGCGGACGTCTGCCTTCGTCTCCTTGTGGCTACCCAAGCGAGAGATGCTACGGCTCTCGATGAAGCGCAGGAAAGTAGACTGCAGGTCGTAGGGCAGCTCGCTGACTTCATCCAGAAACAAGGTCCCTCCGGAAGCGGCCTCGATCTTTCCCATGCGACGACAGTGGGCATCCGTGAACGCGCCTCTTTCGAAGCCGAACAGTTCGGATTGGATGAGGCTGGCCGGGATGGCGCCGCAATTGACGGTGACGAAGGGGGCCTGGGCGCGCGGCGAGAGTTCATGGATGGCTCTGGCAGCCAGCTCCTTGCCGGTACCTGACTCACCGGTGATGAACACGGGGGCATCGACGCCTGCCAAGGTGCGTAGCTGTTCGAAGACTCGGTGCATGCCGGGCGTATGACTGATCATGCATCTTCTGGAAACGTTGAGTCTCGTCTCCTGCTTGATGCGTGAGGCAATGGCTTGCCGCTTGGCGATGTGACGCAAGAGACAGGCTAGGCCAGGTAAATCTTCCTGTTGATGGACGCTATGGAACATCCGGCCCAGGGCAAGCCGAAGAGCCGAAGTCATGGCTTGTCGGGGATCGATCAGCGCCACCCATTCGAAGCCGCTGTCGAGAAGGAGATTCTCCACTTCGGGTAGATGCGTCGAATCCTCCTCCTGAAGATGGATGAGGCCGACGTCGAACTCCCTTTTCGCCATGATTCGCCAAGCTTTGGAAAGGCTCTCTGCAGGCGAGACGAAGTAGCCCTGTGCACATAGCGCCACTTGAATTTTTCTCGAACGGTCGGAAGTCCGGTCCACCAGTATGATGTTGGGTTGCGTTTCCATATCGGGATATCCCTATGGGTGCGCTCCTATTCTTCTTTTTCTTTCCCGACCGATTCAGTGCCTCGATTCTCGCTTGTAGCTGGGGGGAACGCTGAACAGGTTCCTTCTCGCCCAGTTCATGGCTTGTAGTCGGTTATGTACTTTGATTTTTCGGAAGATATTGTAGAGATGGGACTTGACGGTATGCTCACTGACGAACAGCTTTTCGGCTATTTCCGAATTGGTGGCTCCGGTACCGAGCAGACCGATGATCTCCAACTCGCGCTGCGTCAGGCCGCATGCGGGACGATAGGAATTCATCTGCTGCCGACGCAGGAGCTGTATCATGCGTGACATCAAGGTGCGAGACATCCATAGGTTCCCGCTGCGAAGTGCTTCGATTCCCTTGCAGATCAGATCGACGCTGTCATTGCGGTAAAAGATACCTTGTAGGTTGAGCGAGGAAAGCAGTTCGACGGCGTGCCCTTCGTCGCGGACATTGAACGCGGCAAGACTGACATTTTCCTTGCCATCCGCGGCGTTTTGCCATTTCTGCATGCTCGCTTCGCTCAAGTGATCCAGATCCAGAATCACCAGTACCACCTCATCTTCTGCCATGGAGGGCATGGCTTCGGTATCGACAGCAATGACTTCATGGTCGAGCTGATGTTGCAGGTGCTCGATGAACAGCTTCGATTGAGGGTTGGTGGCGGTAACGAGAAGAATCCGGTAATCCATGGTTGTCATGCTCGCCCCTCCCTTTTATTCGAACTTCTAAATGTAAAAAAATGTAAAAATCCTTTGCATATGGGAGTCTCGGTCATAAATGACAAAGATGTTAATACGTCTTTTGCATATAGAAGTCGGTATTTATTCTTGTTGGATCTAGTTTCTCATACTGATCGGTTCCATCTGCTGGTACCAGCCTGCTGATGGAAGTACTTTTACAGACTCATATGCCGCGAAAAAAATCATATGCAACAGCTGGTTGCGTGGGTTTTGTCCTGGGCCATTGGGGCGAGGTCACGCTAAGTTTGCCGTTACCGCTCTTTCTGGCAGTATTAGAGCGTTACACGATGAGTTGGCTGTTTTTCCTTCTTTCTACTGACAAGCCTCTTCCAACTGCCTTCTCATCTGAAACGTTTTTTTACAATTCGAAAATATGACGTAGCCGCACCAGGGTGTGAGGCCACGCCCGTACCGGGATATACCGACAGTACGGGGCATGGACCTTCTGGGGGAGGCGTCAGGCGGACGAGAGGGAAATGGAAGTGTCGCTGTTGCGCGTCAGTTGATGCTTCTCCATGAGGCGGTAGAGAGTTACACGGGACACGCCCAGCTCATCTGCCGCCTTCTTGACCTTGTGCTTGTTGCGACGCAGGGCGCAGATCAATGCTTCCTTTTCCGCGTTGTTGCGCGCCTCCTCGAGAGTGACGACGTTTCGGTTCAGGGTGCGTCGCTCCAGCCCCAGATCGGTGGGCTTGATCAAGCGCTGCTCGCACATGACCATGGCACGACGCACCCGGTTGATCAGCTCGCGGATATTGCCCGGCCAGTGATATTGACGCATGAGAGCTAGGGCCTCCTGGCTGAAGCCGCGAACCTTCATGGATTTCTCTTCGATGAATTTGTCGAAGAAGAACTTGGCCAGGATCTCGATATCCTCCTGGCGCTCCCTGAGCGGGGGGATATCGACTTGCAGCACGTTGAGCCGATGATAGAGGTCCTCGCGGAAGCGACCTTCCTCCACGGCTTTCTCGAGATTCACGTGGGTGGCGGATAGAATACGGACATCGACACGGATCTCGTCGAGGGCACCGATACGCTGGATGGTTTTCTCCTCCAGAAACCGCAGTAGATTGACCTGCAGTTCCAGGGAGAGATCCCCTATTTCATCCAGGAATAGCGTGCCTCCCGCTGCCGCCTCGATCTGCCCAATCTTCTGCTGGCTGGCGCCGGTGAAGGCACCCTTTTCATGTCCGAACAGTTCGGACTGGATCAGGTTGCTGGGCAAGGCGCCACAGTTTACTGCGACGAAGGGAGCCGAAGCGCGCGTCGATCGTGCGTGAATGGCACGGGCGGCAAGCTCCTTGCCCGTTCCTGACTCGCCGCTGATGAATACGGGGGCATCGACGGAGGCGACACGCCGGATGGTGTCGAACACTTTCTGCATGGCGGGTACGGTTCCCACCATCTCGAACTCCGCTTCCTGGGGTTTGGCAGTGCTCTCTTCGGTCCTGAGCCGCTTCATGGCTGCGGCATGTTGCATGAGGCAGTCAACTTGGTCGATATCGATGGGCTCCGACTGAAAAGCCATGAAGACGCTACCCAGGATCTTGCACAGCACCGGGTCGTCAAGTTCCGGTTCGCGCAACAGCGCCATCCACTCCATGTCTGAGCGAATGACGAGTCGCTCGATCTGCTTAAGGTCTTCATGGCTTTCATGCAGGCAAAGAATACCCGCTTCATGTTCGGTTTCGTTGAGCCGAGCCACCGCCTGGGACAGGGTATCTGCCGTGTTGATGTGCCATCCCTTTTCCTGCATGCGCTCAACGAATGCTAGCTGGTCGTTGCCCAGCGATCCCACCATCAAGAGTCTTGCCTTGTTATCCATTATCGCTCGTCCCTTTTCGAATCCTTCGATATTAAAGCAAGCGTTAGGTATCTTTTCTTTACGTTGTCGATACGTTTTCTAAATTAGATAGTCTTGGGTCGCCTATGGTCCATAACATTGTTTAACTACTCATGGTCATACAGACTTTGCTGATCGAACCTCATGGCTTGGCGTTACCTCGTGGGGTCCAGCGGTTGCGTGAAAGCTTGTGCGCTTCCGGCGCCTGCATCATGGCAATTTTGCAGTGACGTCCTGCAGTGGCACTGCCCGAGGCTGGATGTAAAGATAGGTTACAGGAATGCGTACAACAAGCCCGCATGCCCAATGTGCTGTACCGGCTTTGCCAACTGTTTCTGGCCGTTCTATTTCCTGGCCGTTCTATTGCAGAACGCCGCCCATGGGCCGGAAGAGAGATTGGTTCAGCCCAGGTCCCGGCTCGTGTAATATGATTGCCTGCTGTACTTCTTAGCGAGGAGGCATCGTGTCCCCTACCGATGAGCTGGTACTGGCCAGCGGTAACCCCGGCAAGATTCGGGAATTCAGTCAGCTTTTCGCGGCCCTTGGGTTACGTATCCGGCCTCAATCGGAATACGGCGTGGTCGACGTCGAGGAAACCGGCCTCACCTTTGTCGAGAATGCTCTGCTCAAGGCGCGTGAGGCCAGTCGCAGCAGCGGCCTGCCTGCCTTGGCCGACGATTCGGGACTCGAGGTCGATGCCCTGTCGGGGCAACCGGGTATCTATTCGGCACGCTACGCCGGCGAGCCCAAGAGCGATGTACGCAACAATGCCAAGCTGCTCGAGGCCTTGGACGGCCTTTCCGGTCACCAGCGCAGCGCGCGCTATTGGTGTGCCCTCGTCTACCTGCGCCATGCCGACGACCCGGTGCCGCTGATCGTCCAGCGTAGTTGGGAAGGAGAGATCCTCGAGCGGCCACGCGGTGAGGGTGGATTCGGCTACGATCCGCTGTTCTGGCTGCCTGAGCGTGGCCTGAGCGTCGCCGAGCTTGCGGCCGAGGAGAAGAATCGTCTGAGCCACCGCGGCCGGGCCCTCGAGGCCATGGTCGCTGCGCTGCGCGATGCGTCCCAACGCTGATGACCGGCCTGACTTGTGACGCATCGGCACTACCGCCGCTGGCGCTCTACGTGCATGTACCCTGGTGCGTGCGCAAGTGTCCCTACTGCGATTTCAACTCCCATGGTGTGGGCAGAGGCGCCGAACTCCCGGAAGACGAGTATCTGGCGGCCCTGCTCGACGACCTCGACGCCGATCTGCCGCTGGCGGCTGGCCGTCGGCTCGGCAGCATCTTCATCGGTGGCGGCACGCCGAGCCTGATGTCGGCAGGCTTCTACGAGCGCTTCCTCGATGGGTTGACCCGGCGCCTGCCGCTCGCCGAGGATATCGAGATCACCCTGGAAGCCAATCCCGGCACGCTGGAGCGAGGGCGCTTTGCCGGCTATCGCGGGGCCGGTATCAATCGCTTGTCGCTCGGCGTACAGAGCTTCCAGCCGACTCAACTGGCGGCCCTGGGCCGCATCCATAGCGGTGAGGACGCCGTGGCGGCGGTCGAGGAGGCGCGTGCTGCCGGCTTCGACAATCTCAACCTCGACCTGATGCACGGCCTGCCGGAGCAGACCCCCGAGCTGGCCCTGGACGACCTGGAGCGCGCCTTGGCGCTCGCGCCCGAGCACCTCTCCTGGTACCAGCTGACGCTCGAGCCCAACACCGAGTTCCACTCCAGGCCGCCGGCGTTGCCCGAGGAGGAGACGTTGTGGGACATCCAGGATCTGGGGCACGAGCGGCTGGAGGCAGCGGGCTTCGTGCGCTATGAGATTTCTGCCTATGCGCAGCCGGGCCGGCGTTCGCGGCACAACCTCAACTACTGGTGCTTCGGCGACTACCTGGGCATCGGTGCCGGCAGTCACGGCAAGCTGAGTGGCTTCGACGAGTCGGGGCGGCTGCGGATCGAGCGGCGCTGGAAGGCGCGCCAGCCCGAAGCCTACTTGCGGCGTCGCCACGATCCTCGCGGCTTCGTCGCCGGCCACATCGAAGTCGGCGACGACGAGCTGCCGCTGGAGTTCGCCATGAACGCACTGCGCCTGGTCGAGGGCGTGGCCATGCGTGACTGGCAGGCGCATACGGCGCGGCCTCTTGCGGTGCTGGAGCGGCGGCTCGAGACGGCACGGAATAAAGGACTTCTCGTGGAAGATGCGCAGAGGCTTCAGGCTTCACCCCAAGGTCTATTATTCTTGAACGAGCTGCTGGCGCTCGTAAGCGCGTCCGGCGCAGAATGATCGCGTTTCCCTGACCTGGAGAGTGTCCATGTTCAAAGCTTCCCGACTCGTTGCTCCTCTGGCGGCTGCCATCCTGGTGGCCGGCTGCGCTACGACCGACCCTTACTCGGGCCAGACCCAGCGTTCCAGCACCATGACCGGTGCCGGCGTCGGCGCGGCCGTGGGTGCCGCCGCCGGTGCACTTTCCGGCAGCGGCAGCACCAGCCGTCGCGACCGTGCGCTGATCGGCGCGGCCGTAGGTGCAGCGGCAGGTGCCGGCATTGGCGCCTACATGGATCGCCAGGAGCAGCAACTGCGCGAGAGCATGCGCGGCACCGGAGTCGAGGTGGAGCGGCGTGGTGACGACATCGTGCTCAACATGCCGAGCAGCGTGACCTTCGGCTTCGACTCCAGCGAACTGACCGTGCAGGCGCGCAACGCGCTCAACGACGTGGCCAACGTGCTGACCCAGTACACCGACACCCGGGTCAACATTGCCGGCCATACCGACAGCACCGGCAGCGTCAGCTACAACCAGCGGCTCTCCGAGCGGCGGGCCGAGTCGGTCGGCAATTACCTGGCCCAGTCCGGGGTGGCGCGCAACCGCCTCTACATGACCGGTTACGGCCCCAGCCAGCCGGTTGCCAGCAATAATACGGAAGAGGGCCGCGCCCAGAACCGTCGCGTCGAGATCACCCTGTCGCCGATCGAGTCGCAGTTCCAGTAAGCGGCTGCATGGCACTACTGCCTGGGCCCGCCACTCGCTGGCGGGCCCAGGTTTTTCCATCTTATTCACAACGGTTGACCCGACATGCTCTCCTATCAGCATGCCTATCACGCCGGCAACTTTGCCGATGTCCACAAGCATCTCACCGTGCATGCGGTCGTCGACCATCTGCTGCACAAGGCAGCGTCGATCACCTTCGTCGATACCCATGCCGGCCGTGGTCTCTATCCGCTGGACGCCAGCGAGACCCAGCGCCTGGGGGAATACCGCCAAGGCGTGCTGCCGCTGTGGGAGGCGCGCCGGGGGCTGGCCGAAGAGCCGCTGCTGGCGAGCTGGCTCGAGGCGATCGCCAGCGTGCAGACCGATTCACGCCGGTTAGAGCAGTACCCCGGCTCGCCCTGGTGGCTAGGCCAGCGGCTGCGTCAGGACGATCGGCTGCAGTTGTTCGAGCTTCATCCGGGAGAGCATGAGCATCTGGCCCTGCAGCGGCTTCCCGCCAACGTCAGGCGGCTCCACGCCGACGGTCTGGCCGGCCTACTCGCCGGCCTGCCGGTGGCCACGCCACGCTTGTGTGTGCTGATCGATCCCAGCTACGAGCGCAAGGCGGAATATGGCGAAGTCGCCGAGACGCTGCTGACGACGATGCGAAAGGTGCGTCATGCCGTCGTGCTGGTGTGGTATCCGCTGCTGCCGGCGGCGCGTCACCTCGAGTTGCTCGAGCGACTGCGCGACGGCGGCCTGCGCAAGATCTGGCGCAGCGAACTGACGCTGCGCGAGCCGGGCGAGGAGCGCGGCATGTACGGCAGCGGCATGCTGGTGGTGAATCCGCCCTGGGGATTGGACGAGCGCCTCGCCGCCGCCATGGCGCGGGTCACGCCGCTGCTGGGCGAGACGACCCGCTACGGGGGCGGCTGGTGGGTGGAGGAGTAGGAGCTGAGCTGGCAGGGCCGGCTACTTGCCGATACAGAAGCTGCCGAAGATCTCGCCCAAGAGATCGTCGGCGCTGAACTCGCCGGTGATCTCGCCTAGCGCCTGCTGGGCGTCGCGCAAATCCTCCGCCAGCAGTTCGCCGGCGCCATAGCCGGACAGCTGCGCCTCGCCGTTGCTGAGCGCGCGCTGCGCCCGGTCGAGGGCATTCAGGTGCCTTCGCCGTGCCGAGAAGCGCCCCTCGGTGGTAGAGGAGTAGCCCATTACCGTCTTGAGGTGCTCCTTCAGGTTATCCACACCTTCTCCGGTGCGCGCGGAGAGCCGAATCACCGGCGGGGATGTGGACAAGTCCGCCGTCGGCGCCTCGTGGCTGGCATCGATCTTGTTGCGCACCAGGGTCAGGCGGGAGGAGTCGGGCAGGCGCGCGACGAACTCGGGCCAGATCGCCATGGGATCGGTGGCGTCGGTAGTGGCGGCGTCCACCAGCAGCAGCACACGGTCGGCCTTCTCGATCTCGGCCCAGGCACGGGCCACACCGATCCGCTCGACCGCATCCGGTGTGTCGCGCAGCCCGGCGGTATCGATCACGTGCAGCGGCATGCCGTCCAGGTGGATGTGTTCGCGCAGCACGTCGCGGGTAGTACCGGCTATCTCGGTGACGATGGCGGTTTCCTGCTCGGTGAGAGCGTTGAGCAGGCTCGACTTGCCGGCATTGGGACGGCCCGCGATCACCACGCTCATCCCTTCGCGCATCAGCGCGCCCTGGCCGGCGGCGGCGCGTACCTCGACGAGTTCCGTCTGGACCGCACCGAGCATCTCGGCCACTTTGCCGTCAGCGAGAAAGTCGATCTCCTCTTCGGGAAAATCGATGGCCGCCTCCACGTACATGCGCAGCTCGATCAGCCGCTGCACCAACGTTTCCACCCGCCGCGAGAACTCCCCCTGAAGCGAGCGCAGGGCGTTCTCGGCGGCGGCGCGCGAGCTGGCTTCGATCAGGTCGGCGATGGCCTCGGCCTGGGCCAGGTCGAGCTTGTCGTTGAGGAAGGCGCGCTCGGAGAATTCCCCCGGCCGGGCCAGGCGGGCGCCGAGCTGCACGCAGCGCTCCAGCAGCAGATCCATGATCACCGGACCGCCGTGGCCTTGCAGCTCCAGCACGTCCTCGCCGGTGAAGGAGTGGGGCCCGGCGAAAAAGAGGGCGATGCCTTCGTCGATTGTCGCCGAGGCGCCACGGAAGGGGCCGTAGTGGGCGCGCCGCGGCTCGGGGCAATGGCCTACCACGGCTTCGGCGATCGCCGCGCACAGGGGGCCCGAGACGCGGATGATGCCGACGCCGCCACGCCCGGGCGGGGTGGCCAGCGCGGCGATGGTGTCCTGCTGGTAGAGCCTGTCGGCCATGCGGCGTCCTCTCGATTGCAGCGGTATGGCGGCATTGTCCGTTTCGCACGGTACAAACGCCAGACCCCTGCCGAGGCAGGGGTCTGGTGTCGTGCGGGGGCGAGGTTACTTCGCCTTCACCCCTTTGCCGACGCTGGGGTCGTTCTCGATCTTGCGCGTGATCACGTACTGCTGGGCGATCGAGATGATGTTGTTGACCACCCAGTAGATGACCAGGCCGGCCGGGAACCACAGGAAGAAGAAGGTGAAGACGATCGGCAGCATCTTCATGATCTTCGCCTGCATGGGGTCGGGCGGCGTCGGGTTGAGCAGTTGCTGCACGAACATCGAGGCCCCCATCAGGATCGGCAGGATGAAGTAGGGATCCTTCATCGACAGGTCCTGAATCCAGAACATGAAGGGCGCATGGCGCAGCTCCACCGACTCCAGCAGCATCCAGTACAGGGCGATGAACACCGGCATCTGCACCAGAATCGGCAGACAGCCGCCCAGAGGATTGATCTTCTCCTTCTGGTAGAACTTCATCATCTCCTGGGACATCTTCTGACGGTCGTCGCCGTACTGCTCCTTGAGGCGCTGCATCTCGGGACCCAGCTTGCGCATGCGAGCCATGGACTTGTAGGCCTTGGCGGAGAGCGGCCACATGGCCAGCTTGACCAGAACGGTCAGCAGCACGATGGACCAGCCCCAGTTGCCGATCAGGCTGTGAATCTGGTCGAGCAGCCAGAACAGCGGGTTGGCGATGAACCACAGCCAGCCGAAATCGACGGTCAGGCGCAGGTGGGGCGCCACTTGTTCGAGATAGTCCTGAACCTTGGGGCCCACGTAGAGCGTGGCGCCCAGGCGGGCTTCCCCTTCCGCCGCCACCGTGGTCACCGGGCCGGCGAACGCCGCCACGTTGCGATTGCGTGAATCGGTGGTGGCGTACTGCAGGTTCTGCTGGTTCTGCGGCGGCGCCCAGGCCGAGACGAAATAGTGCTGGATGATGGCGACCCAGCCGCCCTGGACATCACGGTTATTGAAGCGACCGCGCTGGATGTCGTCGAACCCGACTTTCTGGTAGCGCTCGTCCGGAGACGAGTAGGCGGCGCCCAGGTAGGAGCTCATGCCCATGGCCACGCCGCTGGAGGGATCGGGACTGTTGTCCCGCGCCAGCTGGCCGATGAAGCGCGCGGTGACCGGTTGCTCGGTGTTATTGGCCAGGTAGTAGCTGACTTCGACGGCGTAGCTGCCGCGCGCGAAGGAGAAGCGCTTGATGACGTCGACTCCGTTCACTTCGCCGTGCAGATCGACGTCGAGGCGGCCTTCGCCGTCGGCCAGCCGATAGCTGGTGGACTCGGGGTGAACGCGATGCGGCCCCCGTGACCATCCACCTGCAGGCCGGAGCGGGCCACATAGCTGCGAGTCTCGTTGTCCGAGAGCAGCACGTAGGGGCGATCGGAGCCCAGCGTCATGCGGTGCCGCGGCAGGGCCGCATAGACGATGTCGCCGCCTTGGGGATCGATGCGAACGTCGAGCACGTCGGTCATGACCGCGATCAGGTCGCGCGTTCCGCTCGCCTGCTCCGTCTCGGCTGGCATTTCGCTGGCCACGTCGCGCTCCGCTTGCGGAGCGGCGGGAACCGCCAGGCCGTCATCGTCGGGCGCTTGCGCTTCACCGGGTGCCGGTGCCGTGATGGTGGGAGCTTCGGGCTCAGGAGCAACCTGGCCATAGTCCTGGTTCCACTGCACGACTAGCAGATAGGTGAGCACGGCCAGTGGAATCAGCAATAGGAGTCGTTTTACGTCCATGAGGGTTCTGCCCGGTGGGTAGTGAACATGCCGCTGGAACGGAATCCGCTGCCATGTGAAAGAGGGCGATAGCCTGCCGAGCAGGCTATCGGGGCGGAGACGAGTACCGCATCCGGTCAGGAGGTCATCGCTTTTCGTGCATCACGCTCCAGGCGCCGCCACATGCCGAAAAGCTGGCGATGCAGCGTGGCCTTGTCCAGCTCGCTCGCGCCGCGCCGCGCCAGCAGGACGATATCGACGGCGGGTAGCGAGCATTGCTGAAGACGAATGGATTCACGAGTCAACCGCTTGAGGCGGTTGCGGTCCACGGCCCTGCGGACGTTCTTCTTGCTGATGACCAGGCCAAGGCGGGGGTGGTCCAGTCCATTGGGGCACGCCAGGGCCATCAGCCCCTTGCCATGTACCTTGAATGTAGCGTGATCGAAAACGTATCGATAATCCCCGGCAGTCAGCAAGCGCAGCTGCTTGGGGAAACCATGACCGGACACGCGCAATCCGCTATCAGGCGCTCAGACGCTTGCGGCCCTTGGCGCGGCGGCGGGCCAGAACGGCACGACCATTCTTGGTAGCCATGCGTGCACGGAAGCCGTGGACACGCTTGCGCTTCAGAACGCTGGGTTGAAAAGTACGTTTCATAACACTCGATTCCCACGTGGTTTTTGACGGTACGTCGTTACAGGAACGCCCTGGCTCCCGATAGGAACCAGGGACAGATTCGGTTCAAGACCGGAAATTGTAGAGACTTCGGCTGCCCGACGCAATTGTTACGCTCCATGGCGCGACTGGAAGCGGGGCCGGCGAACGGCGTAATTTCCTGATTTTTGTGGGTTGTTGTGATTAATACTGTGGGCGACGTCTGTTGATAAGTAATAAAATCATATTCGAAACAATAGGTTAGGTTTTCTTTGGGTGTGTGGAAAAGCTCTTTGTAAACAGTGGCTAGACAGTGGGTGAGGCTGGCAGGGTGACGGTCTGGGAAATCGGCTTCCCCCATGCGTAGCGAAGCCAAGGGGAGCCCGTAGCCAGACGCGATGAC